>NZ_PVTF01000001.1 GCF_003002815.1 Umezawaea tangerina
CCCCCCCCCCAGGTCCCGGTCCATCGGGCGGTCGAACGCGACGAGGACGCCGTCACCACCTGGCGGAAGGAGACGTGGCTGCGGGAAAACGGTAGCCGCGGCGGAGAGTGCGTGGATCTGTTTCGAGGACGAGGCCGGACAGACCCTACGACCGCCCAAGGCCCGCACCTGGAGCCGACGCGGACGGACACCGGTGATCGCGGTGTCGGGCAAGGGATCCGGTCGAATCTCGATCGCCGGACTGGTCTGTGTGCGCGCCGGACACCGCAGCCGGTTGATCTACCGCACCAAGGTCCACCGCGGCCGCAAGGGCGAACGACGCAGCTTCGCCGAGACCGACTATGCCGCCCTGCTCGGCGCCGCCCACCACCAACTCGGCGGCCCGATCGTGCTGACCTGGGACAACCTGAACACCCACATCAGCGCTGCGATGCGTGCCCTGATCGCCGCACGGGACTGGCTGCACGTGATCCGGTTACCGGCCTACGCGCCGGACCTCAACCCGGTTGAGCACGTGTAGTCACACGTCAAACGCAGCCTGGGCAACCTCGCCGTCCGTGGCGTGGACGACCTGGTCTCGATCGTGAAGAACCTACTCAAACGCATCCAGTACCGACCCGATCTGACCGACGCCTTCTTCGCTCACACCGGCTTGATCCTCGACCCGGCACCACCGTAATCCCGAACTTTCAAGATCTGTAGCGGCAGTGGGCGGGCAACGGGGTAACCACCGCACATGATCTTGGCCGCCTCCCACCACAACTGGCATGCACTCCACGTGCGCCAAGCGCAGGTCAGCACGGGGCACTAGCGGGTAGGTATGACAGCGCGTACACGCAGGTCAGAGCCGAGACAGGCATTGGCTGATCGGGTTCCCAAGCTGTAGAGGCGGGTTCGATTCCCGTCACCCGCTCCACGACGAAGGCCCAGGTCAGTAGACCTGGGCCTTCGTCGTGTGGTGGTTTCGGGTCAGCGGAACTGCCAGGCGGTGGAGTGCAGGGGGTCGGAGCCGCTGTAGGTGACCTGGATCAGGGGCGTGCGGTCGGCGAGGGCTTCGGAGCGCATGATCAGGACCTTGCCGCTGTGGCGGGCGACGAGTTGGGGGAAGCCGGGGACGCCGCTGTCGCCTTCCTTCCACTGCTGGTTGAAGTCGAGGTTGCACGGGTTCTGGACGACGGGGGCGGCTTCGGCCTGGCTGGCGTCCTTGACGGCCATGCACTGGCCGCTGGCGGCGACGCGGAGGCGGAAGTAGCCGCTGTCGGTGGGCAGCTTCTCCCACAGCTGGGCGACGGTGCCGTTGCAGGTGTAGATCTGGACTTTCGTACCGGACGCCTGGCTGGCGCCGTCGACATCCACGCAGGTGCCGGTGTGCCAGGACACGATCGTCCTGAAGTCCTCGAGCACCCTGGGACCGTCCGCGGTGGACTGGTCGGCGCTCGCCGCGGTGGGGGCGACCAGGCACAGGGCGAGGCCCGCGGCCAGTACGAGCAACCTGGAGGTCTTGCGCAGAAGTGCGTTCATCAGCTTCCCCTTCATCCCACGAGCCGGAGCCTGTCGGGCCGCCACTGGCCGTGAACCCCCCGGCCACGATCTCCCGAACAGGACGCCACCGTCCCACCGCGCGTCGACAACCCGTCGACAACCGGTCGACAGCCCTCGGCGGTCCGCTACGGACGTGGGCGGGCGTTGCGGAGGCGGATGCCGCTGTAGCCGAGGGTGCTGGTGGTGATGGCGTCCCAGAGCGGCCAGAGGTTGGCCAGGAGGCGGAGCTGGATGCCCGCCTCCTCGTGCAGCGCCAGCAGGTCGCCCACGGGTTCGGCCGGGCCGAGGGGGTCGACCGGGTGGGTGCAGACGTGGGCGTGGTCGCCGAACGGGGTGAAGGCGGCGGCGGGGAGGCGGTAGGCGTAGAGGCGGGTGGTGCGCAGGCGCTCCAGCCAGTGGTGCTCGATGGCGTGCAGGCGGGTCTCGCCGGGGCCCAGCAGGTCCGAGCCGCCGGAGGTCGGGGTCGTCCAGGCCATGGCTCGCGGGCACTCGCGTGGGAACCAGTAGTCGGGGCAGCGCGGGGCGTCCACGGCCCAGACGTACGGGGTGCGCTGGCGTGCGGTGGCGGCCACGTGCGGGACGAAGCGGGTGATGGCGGGGTCTTCGGAGAAGTGCAGGACCTGCCCCGGTTCGGGCCTCACGGGGTCGTCCTCGACGAAGGCGGCATGCCCCCGACGTTATCGACGAACACGAAGGGGCCGCCCGGAGACGGCCCCTTCCCGTTGGCGCGTCAGGCCTTGACCGACAGGGGTTCGTCGTCGGCGGGCTTGGTGTCGTCGTCGTGGTTGAGGGACTCGAGCAGGACGTCGCGGTCCTTGGACGGTTCCGGCTTGAGGAGGCCGAAGCCGATGTAGAGGACGAGCGACACGATGAGCGGGGTCGCCACCAGGACACCCTTGGTGACGAAAGCGGCCTTCTGCAGCTGCTCGACGTACAGGAACGCCCACACGCCCAGACCGCCGATGACCGAGGCGATCGCGGCCGACGGACCGAACTTCCGGAACCACGGGAGCAGGCCGAGCATCAACGGGATCGCGATCGGCCCCATGGTGGCGGCGACCAGGTCGACGACGACCTTGAGGACGAAGCCCTGGCCGCCCGAGGTGATGGCGATGACCATGCTGAGGCCGATGAACAGGAACGTGGTCGCCCTGGCCAGTTTCAGCTGGGCGTCCGCGGTCAGGTTCGCAACGCCCTTCCACAGCTTGGGCAGCATGTCCCTGGTGATGACGGCGGAGATCACGTTGGCGTCGGAGGACACCATCGCCATGGTGTGCGAGAAGAACCCGGCGAGCACGAGGCCGATCATGCCCGCGGGGAGCATCGCCTTGCCCATCTCGACGTAGGCCTGCTCCGCGTTGCCGTCCATGCCGGGCACGATCAGCGGGGCCGCCCACATCGGGAAGAACAGGACCAGCGGCCACACGAGCCAGAGCGCGGCGGACAGCAGGGCGGAGCGCTTCGCGGCGGCACCGGAGGGCGCGGCCATGTAGCGCTGCGCCAGGTTCCACATGCCGCCGTTGTACTCGAGCGTCTTGATCAGGAACAGCGCCATGAAGAAGGTGAACGTGTACGGGCCGGACAGCGGGTCGCTGTGCGACTCGGGGAGCTTCTCCCAGATCGTCCACGTGAAGCTGATGCCGCCGAGGTGCGCCGCCACAGCGACGAACATCGCGATGCCCGCGGCGCCCTGGATGACGAACTGGCCCATGTCGGTCAGCGCGTCGGCCCACAGCCCGCCCAGCACCGAGTAGACCATCGTCACGGCGCCGATCAGCACGATGCCCCACACGATGGGCACGCCCGCGAAGCCGCGCAGCAGGATCGACACGGCGGCCCACTTGGCGGCGATGTCGACGACCTTGAGCACGGCACCGCACCAGGCCATGAGCTGCTGGGTCGGCACGTTGTACCGCCGGGCCAGGTATTCGAGCGGTGAGGCGACGTCGTGCTTGGCGCGCAACCGGTTCCACCGGCCCGCGAACACGAAGGCGCCGATGCCGACACCGATGCCGATGGTCAGCGACCACCAGATGTAGACGGTGAGGCCCAACCGGTAGGCCTCGGCGGCGAACGCCACGAACATGACGGCGCTGTAGCCGGACATGTGGTGCGAGATGCCCGAGAGCCACCACGGCATCTTGCCGCCCGCGGTGAAGAAGTCGGCGATGTTCTTGACCCGCCCGCGCGACCAAATACCGATGGCCACCATGACGAAGAAGTACCCAGCGACCACGATCCAGTCGAGGGTGCCCATGAGACCTCCTGGTGTGCACAGCCAGTGCGGCCCGTCCGGGTGAGCTGGGCGACACGGGCGGCGGTGCCCAGCTCCTCCGCACGGGAGATGTGACGTAGGTCTTACGAGCCTGTTGCGGTCGGCGGAAGTACCTGACAGAGAACCGAGTCACGTTTGTGACCCTTGTTCACATACGTGGAGGTCGAGGGCGTGCAACTACGCTCGAATGGAGGTGTTGTCACATTCCGTCACCAATGACCCGCAGTCGACGGTTGATCTTCACTACCCCATCGCGCCGCCCACCGGGTACGTGGTCGCGAACACAGCCGAGTGCCACCCCTTGCCGGGGTTACTGACAGGTAATACCCTGTTGTTACCGGTCAGTAGGGGACAGGCCCCGCACCTTTCGGGAGTGAGTGACGAGATGGGCCACTACAAGAGCAACGTCAGGGATCTCGAGTTCAACCTCTTCGAGGTCTTCAACGTGCAGGACCACCTCGGCACTGGTCCGTTCGAACAGGCCGACGAGGACACCGCGCGCGGGGTGCTGGCCGAGCTGAACAAGCTGGCCGTCGGTCCGCTGGCGGACTCGTTCGTCGACTCCGACCGCAACCCGCCGGTCTTCGACCCCAAGACGCACTCGGCGACGCTGCCCGAGTCGTTCAAGAAGTCGTACCAGGCGCTGTGGGACGGCGAGTGGTACCGCCTGTCGCTGTCCAACGAGCTGGGCGGCTACGGCGTGCCCCCGACGGTGCAGTGGGCGGCCTCCGAGCTGATCCTGGGCTCCAACCCGGCCGCGTACATGTACATGGCCGGCCCGAGCTTCTCCTCCGTCGTGTTCAACAACGGCACGGAGGAGCAGCAGCGGTGGGCCAGGATCTGCATCGACCGCGGCTGGGGCGCGACGATGGTGCTGACCGAGCCCGACGCGGGCTCCGACGTCGGCGCCGGTCGCACGAAGGCCATCCTCCAGGAGGACGGCTCCTGGCACCTGGACGGCGTGAAGCGGTTCATCACGTCCGGCGACCAGGACCTGACCGACAACATCATGCACCTGGTGCTGGCGCGGCCCGAGGGGCCCGGCGTCGAGGCGCGGCCCGGCACGAAGGGCCTGTCGCTGTTCCTGGTGCCCAAGTTCCACTTCGACGGCGAGACCGGTGAGCTGGGCGAGCGCAACGGCGCCTTCGTCACCAACGTCGAGCACAAGATGGGCCTCAAGGTCTCCACGACCTGCGAGCTGACGTTCGGCCAGCACGGCACGCCCGCCAAGGGCTGGCTGCTGGGCGAGGTGCACGACGGCATCGCGCAGATGTTCGAGGTCATCGAGCACGCCCGGATGATGGTCGGCACCAAGGCGATCGGCACGCTGTCGACCGGCTACCTGAACGCGCTGGCCTACGCCAAGGAGCGCGTGCAGAGCGCCGACCTGACGCGGATGACGGACAAGACCGCGCCGCGCGTGGCGATCACGAACCACCCGGACGTCCGCCGCAGCCTGATGCTGCAGAAGTCCTACGCCGAGGGCCTGCGCGCGGTGTACCTGTACACGGCGACGTTCCAGGACCGGATCGCCCTCGGCGGCGAGGACAAGGAGCTGGCCGGCGCGGTCAACGACCTGCTGCTGCCGATCGTGAAGGGCGTCGGCTCCGAGCGGGCCTACGAGCAGCTCGCGCAGTCGTTGCAGACCCTCGGCGGGTCGGGCTTCCTGCAGGACTACCCGATCGAGCAGTACATCCGCGACTCGAAGATCGACTCGCTGTACGAGGGCACGACCGCGATCCAGTCGCTGGACTTCTTCTTCCGCAAGATCATCCGGAACAAGGGCCAGGCGCTCGGGTTCATCAACGGCGAGATCCAGACGTTCCTCGACAACGAGGGCGGCAACGGTCGCCTGAAGGAGGAGCGGGCGCTGCTCAAGCAGGGTCTCGAGGACCTGCAGGGCATGCTCGGCGCGCTGGTCGGCTTCCTGACCACCTCGCAGGAGGACGTCCGCAACATCTACAAGGTCGGCCAGAACTCGGTCCGCCTGCTGCTGACCGCGGGTGACGTGCTGGTCGGCTGGCTGCTGCTGCGCCAGGCCGAGGTGGCGCTGGCGAAGCTGGCGGGTCCGGTGTCCGCCAAGGACAAGTCGTTCTACGAGGGCAAGGTCGCGGTGGCGTCGTTCTTCGCCCGCAACGTCCTGCCGGAGCTCACCGCGCGCCGCAAGGTCGCCGAGTCGACCGACAACTCGCTGATGGACGTGGACGAGAGCTCGTTCTAGGACAAGCGGGAACGGCGGCGCCCCGACCGGGATCGGTCGGGGCGCCGCCGTTGTCGTACGACCGGGTCACTTGTGCGAACGGGCCGCCGCGAAGCAGTAGATGCCGAAGCCGAAGAACCCCAGCGCGATCACCGCGAGCAGGAACACGCCGTAGGGCTCGGCCGCCAGCGTGTGCAGCGCCTTGTCCAGGCCGCCGGACTTCTCCGGGTCCGCGTTGACCGCGGCGATCCCGACCAGCAGGCCGATGATCGCGTAGGCGAGGCCCTTGCCGATCCAGCCGATGCGGCCGGTCCGCTCGACGAACTTGCGGGTGCCGTTGGGCAGCTCGCCCATGTTGAGGTCTTCCTCGAAGCTCTTCTTCACGCCCTTGCGGATCACGACGAACGCGATCACCAGGACGCCGAGCGCGACCGCGCCGACCAGGAACTGGCCGCCGGGCCAGCCGAGCACGACCGCGGTCAGCTCCTTCTGCTGGGCGCCGGAGTCGCCCCCGCCGGAGCCCGCCGCGTACTTGATGGCCGCCAGGGCCAGCAGCACGCCGGTGACCGCGCGGCTGGCCGCGCCGACGCGCTTGCCGAGCCGCTTGCGCTCCTTGCCGATCCACGTGTAGCCGATGGCGGCTTCCAGCAGCTGCCAGAGCGCGAAGGCGAACAGCCCGATGGCCGTCACCCACAGCAGGAACGGACCGTAGGACGTCTCGGCGATCTGCCCGAGCGCGCCCTTCTGGTCGGCCTGCTCGCCGCTGTCGCCCATCACGACCTGGGCCGTGATGAAGGCCAGCAGCACGTACAGGATCCCGTAGAAGACCATCCCCACCCGGCCCGCGATCTGCACGACCGGGTTCTCGTTGACCTCACGTGCAGCGCTCTGCGCTCTACCCACGGCGAACTCCCATCACTCGGACGAGTGATACCCACCCAACACGCCCTTCACACGCGAAAACCCGCCCGACAAGGCGTCGGACGGGCTTCGCGGACGAAGGGGATCAACCGGTCGGCGGTTTCGGCCCGCAGACGATCTTGGGCGACGGGTCGTACTTGACCGTGCGGTTCTCCCGCCTGATCTCCGCGCCGTTCAGATCCTTGATGATCTTGGTGTCGGTGACCGTGAAGCCCTGCGCGCCGTTGCCCGCGGCGCACGGCTGGGTCTCCTTGTACACCGTCTGCGGCTCGGTGAAGTTCGACTTCTCGCTGGTCGCGCCCTCGATCTGGTACCGCTTGGTGCCCCAGAGGACGACCTTCAGCGACGACGGCGTCCAGATCGTCTGGATCGCCACGCCCGTCTCGGAGTCGTTGGTGAACCGCAGGTCGATGACGCTGGAGCCGTCCGGGTTCTCGAACACGGTCGCCTCGCGGCCCGCCGGGTACCGGGTGATCCAGTAGCTGTGCTCCTGGTGGCCCGCGTCCTTCATGCCCGCGTAGTACGACGCGTTGTACAGCGTCGTGGCGAACTGCGAGATGCCACCGCCGACCGCGCGGCCGGGGGCGCCGTTCTCGATGATGCCCGCCTCGACGTAGCCCTGGGCGGCCGCGCGCTGGCCGGTGTAGCCGTTGAGGCTGAACGTGTCGCCGGGCTTGACGATGGCGCCGTCCACCTTGGCCGCGACGACCTTGATGTTCGTGCCGGAGTCCGCCGCGAAGCCACCGGTCTCGAAGGAGCCGATGACCTCCTTGATGCCCAGCTTGTTCGCCGCCTCGGTGGTCACCTTGGCGGGCGTGTGCTTGTACTCGGCCTTGATCTCGCGCGGGCCGGTGCCCTTGAGGACGTCGAGGCCCTTCTCCAGGCTCTTGTCCCAGTCGACGCCGACGCCGTCCACGGACTCCTTGACGACCGGGGCGCCGCTGTCGAAGACGATCTCGGCGTCCTTGCCCTCCTTCTCGGTGTCCTTGAGCTGGGGACCGGCCGCCTCGGCGAACTTGCCGTTGTCGATCCTCGCGTTGAGCGCTCCGCCGTCGGCGGGCTCGAAGACCAGGACACCGGCGATCTGCTCGGGCGCGAGGGTGGCGTCCTTGCCGTCGCCCTTGACGACGACCGGCCCGGAGACGGCGGGCTTCGCGACCTCGTTGAGCGCCTTCTCGACGCCCTCCTTGGTGGTCTTCACCGGCGTCGTGGCCACGGGGAGCGTGAGCTCGCCCTTGGCCCAGTCCGCCAGCACGACGCTGGTCGCCTTGTCGAGCTCGAGCTTCTGGCCCTGCTTCGGGTTGACCGCGCTGGGCGTCGCGCCGTCGAACTTGATCGTGCCCTCGGCCGGGTCGTGGTCGATGGTGGTGCGCATGCCCTCCAGCACGGCGGTGAGCTTCGCCTGGTCGTTCTGGGTGGCGAAGCCGACCTCGCGGGAGGTGAAGAACGACGTGAGGCGCGTGAACGGCGACAGCGGCTGGTCGCCCGCGCGGTTGATCGTGGCCGCCCAGTCGAGGGTCAGGCCCGCGGCCTTCGGGTCGATCGTCGTGTCGACGTCGCCCGCCTGCACCGCGATCGGCAGGGTCAGCCGCGGCTCGATCTGCTGGCGCAGCTTGGCTTCCGCCTCGCCGTGGCTCATCCCGCCGACGTCGACGCCCGCGACCGTGACGCCGCGCGGCACGTTGCCGCTGGAGACCAGGATGTCCAGGCCGTAGAGCGCGACCAGCACACCGGCGGCCGCGCCGGCGATGATGCCGATCTTGCGCAGCCGCTTCTTGCGGGCGTCCGGGTCGGCCTCGACGTCGCCGTTCTCGTTCTGCTCCACCATGAACGGGCCGTGCGCCGCGGTCGGATCGTCGGACGGGGGCGGTTCCGGGGAGCCGAAGAACGCGGTCGCCTGCGCCGAGGGCGTCGGCGCGGGCGGGACGAACGGCGGCGGGGGCGGCGGGATCGTGCGCACCGTCGGCGCGGCGGCGAACTCGGCCTCGCCGTCGGGCTCGTGCTCGGGCCAGCCGCCGTTCTGCGGTGCCTGGAGCGAGGCAACGGAGAACTTCGTCGTCTGCTCCGACGCGTTCTCCCGCGGGCGGACGGGCTCCATCGCCACGGTCCGCTCGGCCTCGTACTCGGGTCGCTGCTTGTCCGGCACCGCGCCCCCTCCTGGCTCGTCAAAGGTGGTCTTGCGAGTAGTTACCGGAACGCCATCACGCGGTGATCACGTTCGGGGGTGTCACAGGTAAAGACCGGTCCCCTGATCGGTTTGCTCGGTCGCGGTCGCGTGCACGTCCCGCTCCCGCATGACCAGGTAGGTCTGCCCGTTGATCTCGACTTCCAGCTGGTCGTCCGGGTTGAACAGCACCCGGTCCCCGACCTTCACGTGGCGCACGTGGGTACCGATGCCGTGGACGTCGCCCCAGGCGAGGCGCTTCGCCATCTGCGCCGTGGACGGGATCACGATGCCACCGCTGCTGCGGCGCTCCCCGTCCTCGGGCGAGATCCGCACCAAGACGCGGTCGTGCAGCATCTGGATCTCGAGCTTGACATCAGCCACTCGGAGAGTCTACGTGCCAGAAGTCGTGGTCCGGACCAGGTGTACACCCCTAGATGTCGTCCATACCGCCCATCAGCAGCGGCAGCCTGTTGGAACCGCCCTTTGTCACACGAACGGGTACACCCCAGTCCTGACGGGTGAGGCGGCAGACCGGATGGTCGACCGCGGGGTCGTCCGTGCAGCTAGCGGCCTGTGCGACGACGTGCAGCACGCCCTCGGTGAACCCTTCGGCGATCCGCAGCCGCCGGGTGAGGTCGGTGCCGACGCCGTCACCTCCCAGCAACAGCTCTGGTGGCGAACTCGTGACCTCCAGGCGTGTCGAGGGGCCGTAGCGGTCGTCGAGCTTGGTCCCCTTCGGCGGCGTGAAGACGACCGCCAGCTCCAGCTCGCCGACGCCGATCTCCGACGGCGGCCTGCGCACCTGGTGCGCCTCGCCTGCGACCAGCTCGGCGGCCACGCCGGGCGCCACCGGGCGGTCCAGCCGGTGCGCGGCCGACGCCACGACCACCAGCTCGCCGTCGACCAGGACCGCGTCCGACGGCTCGGCGATACCGCAGGCCAACGTGGACACCTGACCGGTCGCGGGGTCGTAGCGGCGCAGGGCCCCGTTGTAGGTGTCGGAGATCGCGACGCTGCCGTCCGGCAGCGCGGTCACGCCGAGCGGGTGCTGCAACAGCGCCTGGTCCGCGTCGCCGTCGCGGTGGCCGAAGTCGAACAGCCCCTTGCCGATCGCGGTGTGGACCGTCCGGTCCGCGTCCAGCCAGCGCAGCGCCGAGGTCTCCGAGTCGACCAGCCACAGCCGGTCCCCGTCCGCCGCGAGACCCGAGGGCTGCGCGAAGAACGCCTCCAGCGCGGGCCCGTCGCTCAGCCCCTCCACGGTGGTGCCCGCCAGGCGGCTCAGCCGCTTCGCGACGGGGTCGAACAGGCCCAGGGTGTGGTTGCCCGCCAACGCGATGGCCACGCCCCGCGCGGGCTCCCACCACGCCACGTCCCACGGGCTGGTCAGGTCGATCCCGTCCGCGGGCCCGTCGGTCGCCCCGTTACGCCACTGCTCTCCCGTGCCCGCGACCGTGGTCACCTCACCGGTGTCCAGGTCCAGGCCGCGCAGCAGGTGGTTCACCGTGTCCGCGACGACCGCGTGGTAGCCGACCTGCGCCGCGATCTCGTCCGGCAGCAGCGCGATGCCCGCGGGCTCGGAGAACGTCGGCCGGAGCCCGTCCGCGCGCCCCCGTTCACCGGTGCCGATCCGCCGCACGACCGTCTCGCCGTCGGTATCCAGCTCCACCAGGCCGTGGTGCGCCGAGTCCGCCACCAGCAGCGTGCCCCGCCCCGTCAGCACCGCCTTCGCCGGGAACCGCAGCTCGGTCCCAGCGGCCGGCGGCGGCACGTACAGCCCGTCCCCGCGGTGCAGCGTCCCCTTGGCCTCGTGCTCCGCGACCAGCTCGGTGACCACCTGCCGCAACGCGTCGACGTGCCCCTCACCGGCCGCGACGTGCACCACGTACCCCTCCGGGTCCACCAGCACCAGCGTCGGCCACGCCTTCACCGCGTACGCCTGCCAGGTCACCAGCTCCGGGTCGTCCAGCACCGGGTGGTGCACCTCGTACCGCTCCACCGCCGCCGCCAGCGCGTCCGGATCCGCCTCGTGCGCGAACTTCGGCGAATGCACCCCGATCGTCACCAGCACGTCCGCGAACTCCGCTTCCAGCGGCCGCAGCTCGTCGAGGACGTGGAGGCAGTTGATGCAGCAGAACGTCCAGAAGTCCAGCAGCACGACCTTCCCGCGCAGCTCGGCCAACCGGACGTCCCGACCCCCGGTGTTGAGCCAGCCCCGGCCGACGAACTCGGGGGCGCGGACACGGGCACGGCGGCGTTGGGCGGTGGTCACTCCGGGATCCAACAACAAGCGGGCGGGCGGGTGTTCCGGTGTCCAGGATGTGGACGGTCAGTACGTCTGCAGCTCGACCAGGTTGCCCTCGGGGTCGCGCAGGTGGGCGGTGCGCAGACCGGGACTCCAGTACGGGCGGTCCTGGGGTTCGGCGACGAGGGTGGCGCCGTGGCGGGTGAAGCAGGCGGTGGCGCGGTCGAGGTCGTCGACGTGCATGACGAGCATCGAGGTGTCCTGGGTGGTGGTGTCGGGGAGGTCGGCGGTGCCGACGGCGGCGGCCATGGTGGCGCGACCGAACAGGACCAGCCCCGTCCCGCCGTCGATGTCCCAGTTGGCGTAGGAGCCCTCGGGGATCACCTTCACCGGTTCCACGCCGACCAGGTCGCGCAGGACGGCGGTGTAGAAGGTGACGGAGGTGGCGAAGTCGCGGACCAGCAGTCGCGGGTAGAGCGCATCCATGCCCAGATCATGCGCTAGCCGCGGACAGTCCGCGGCCCGACCACCTCAGCACCCAGCTCCGTGACCCGCCGACGCAGCTCCCGATCCGCCGTGACGACCACGCAGCGCCTGCCGGCGCCTTCCTCCCGGACGACCTGGACGATCGTGTCGTCCCCCTCGCCGGGTGAGCGGACCACGCGCACGCCGTCGACCGACTCGACGCGATTCGCCTTGCCCTCCACGACGAGCACGACCTCCACCGGACCGTCGGCATCGATACCGGTCGCGGCGACGGCGACCAGTGAGTCGCGCAGGCGCTCCGCGGCACCCGCACGGTCTCGCCACCAGCCGTCGGGCACGGAGCCGACCACGTTGGCGGAGTCGACGACCAGGAGGGGCAGCGCGTCCATGCCCGCCAGTTTGTCAGCTTTGGTTGACAACCGCAGAGCCCGCCCCGGCTTCACCGGGCCCCGAGATGGGGTTCGTGGCAGCGTTGCTCATGCCGTTCGACAACGTCGAGCGTGCGGGATCTCCGCCCGACCGCATGTTCACCCGATTGGGTCTCAGCGTGGCGTTTCCCCAGGTAGCGGGAGGTACGAGGAGCGTGGATACTTGGTTCCGGTGGTTCGCGGGGTTCCGCGAGCAGCGATGAGAGCGATCCGTGGAAGCGCTCTCAACGTTGTGGAAAATAGGAGGTCCCCACACACCACCAACACCCGACCAACGTCCTGCCCCACCCATCCACCAGGGTCCCGGACCGCAGCCACCTACCGGAGAACTGCCTGCCGGTGAACTGCTCGCCAGCCCGCACCGCTTGCCAGCCCGCACCGCCACCAGCCGTCTCCCGCCCCGCGCCTCAGCCAGCCGGTGCCACGGCCAGCCCGTGCCACGCCACGGACAGCCGGTACTTCGGGAAGCTGGTGCTTCGACCAGCCGTCCCACGTCGCGGCTGGCCCGTGCCATGGCCAGCAGGTGCGACGGCAAGCTGGTGTCTCGGCCAGCCGGTGCCCCGGCAAGCTGGTACCTCGGCAAGCTGGTACCCCAGGCCAGCCCGTGCCACGGCTAGCTGGCCCGCATCGCAGCCAGCTAGCCCCTGACCCGCATCCCGGTCAGCCCGCGTCACGACCGGCCATCCACGTCGTGGCCGGCGAACATCGAGCGAATCCGTCTCCCAGCCCACGGACAGCCACCAGATCTGGTGGTTGGTCTGCCGGCCACAGCCGGGCCAAGTCCATGCGCACCCAGCACCGCGTCCATGCGCATCCAGCACCGCACCCAGCACCGGCCGGGTGCGGACCTGCGGGAGTTGTGGGCGCGCCGGCTACCGCCTGCCGCGGCGTAGCTCGGCGAGGTCGTCCGGGCCGGGACCGTTGAACGTGGACGTCTGGACGGACGCGGGTACGTCGGCCCAGCGCAGAACCGCCGCCTTCGCCTGTGCACGTTGGGTTTCCGGCAGCTGGGCGATGTCCGAGCCGTGGTTGCCGCCCGGCACCGTGAAGCTGAGCGAGTCGCGGGTGCCGGGGCCGAGGCGGAAGGGTTCGGCGCCCCACGGGTCGTTGCCGCCGTAGACGAACAGCAGGCTGCGGCCCGCGAAGCGGACCCAGGTGTCGACGTCGCGCATCGCGCCGGGCTGGAAGTGCATCGGGATGTCGGCGGGTACGAACGACCGGGGCACGCTGGAACCGGGGTAGCGCAACAGGTCCGCCACCGCGCGCTCGTCGGCCTCGGGTGAGCCGAGCTGGGTGCCGGCCTGGTAGTAGTACGGCGTGAACGGTGCGACGCCGGTGTCGGTGTAGAAGTCGAAGCCGACCGTGTCGTCCATGAACCGCACCAGCTCCTCGACGGTCGCGTCGGGGCCGGGGACGGCCGCGCACTTGGCCTGGGTCTGGTACTGCCAGAAGGTGAACGGCGTGTCGAGGACCAGGATCTCCAACGCCTTCTGCGGCGTTCCGAAGAGCTCGTCGTACCGGTAGCCCCTGGCCAGCATGATCGCCACGACCTCGTCGCGGTGCTGGAGGACCTGCCGCTGCACGCCTTCCAGGCGCCGGTTGCACGAGTCGTCGTCCCCGGCGCGCGCGATGAAGTCGGCGTAGACGTCCCGGCGGTCGACCACGTCGTTCGGTGCCACGTAAGCGATCGTGCCGTCGACGTCGTGCGGGAAGAACCGCCGGTGGTAGACCGACGCCATGCCGCCCTTGCTCGCGCCGGTCGACAGCCAGGACGCGCGGTAGATCGCCTTGAACGCCCGCACGATCCGGTGGTGGTCCGACGCGGCCTGCTCGATGTCGAGGTCCCGCCAGTTCGCGGGTTCGGGCCGTGAGGGCGGGAAGAAGCGCTGTTCGACGCTGAGCTGGTTGCCGTCCACGAGCCTCGCGGGCTCGGACAGCCCCGGCCCGCCCGGTAGGTCGTAGCCGGTGGTGTGCAGCACCATCGGACGGCGTTCGTCCTTGTGCAGCAACGAGATCCGCTGTTCGAAGTCGCCGCGCCACGGGCGTTGGTGGTCGACCGGCTGGCGGAACCCGAGCACGAAGTAGCGGTACTCGCCGACCGCGGCCTTGCTGATGATCCGCAGCCCCTGGATCGCCGTCAGCCGGGTCTCCAGGTCGGGTGCCGCGGCCGCGACACCCACTGCCGTCGAGGAAAGAGCGAGGACCAGGACCACGAACAACCGCGTCAGCCGGTGCACGGGGTCGAACGTATCGACCGGTCGGAGGGGTGGGCACCGGCCGATCGGAGGGAGCCGAAAATTGTCGGTGGTCGCTGGGAGGATGGTGCGACACCGAAGAAGGGGGATCGATGAGCTCGGGGTTCGGACGGGGTGGGGGTTCCGAGGAGCCGTGGACCGGCAGCGCCACGCGTGGTTCGGGCAGGTGCCGGGGGATGCCGAGGTGACGTGCCCGGTCCTGGGGTTCGGGCACGGATTCGAGTACGGCACACGGGTTCTGACGGGGGTGGCCTCGCGCTCGGTGGGGATGGCTGAGCGCGAGGCCCGGACCCGGCTGCGGTGGTCGGGCAACGGGGTGGTTGCCCGGTTCGCCGAAGCGGGGTGACGGCTTGGCCTGAAACGGAGGCCAGGCCGGGGCGGCACAACACCAAGGGGGTCGGACGGCACAGGGGGGGTGGACCGTGGTCCAGCCGGACGACCGGGAAGATGTCGATCCGCCGAGGTGGGTCGCCGGACCAGGTGCGTGACCGGCTCCAAGGGGGAGGGGGTCGTGCCGTTTCCGACGCTGGGCTTCAAGTCAGCGGAAGAACGTGCGGCGCCGGAGCCGGGGTTCGGGCAAGCTGGTGGGACGGGGAAAGGCCATCGGTGTTCGCACCGGCGGTCGGTGCGGGGCCTGTCGTTCTGGATGCGGCTTGCCCGGCGGTCGGCGGGGTGCGGCGAACACGCCGTCGACCGTGGTGGAGTCGCGTTCCCCGCGCAGCGGATGCGGGAACGCGGCGGCGTGGGCTGACCGGGGTTGAGGGGCTCGCGGTCAGCGATGAGGTGCGGAGTGCGTGGACGCGCCCGGATGGTCGGCGGTTGCGGCGAATCAGCCGCCGGCCATCCGGGCTGCGAGGCGACGTAGTCCCTGGTGGGAACCTTGCCCGCAGTCCTCGACCGGCCTGGGGCCGGGAGCTGCGCCGTGCCCGGGCGGGCCGGTTTTGGGCAAAAGGAAACCCCGCGGTGCTGCCAGGTCGGGGGTCCGACAGCATCGCGGGGTCATCTGGAACATCGACTCGCGCTCGGGAACCGTTACACACCCCTGCAGTTGTGACTCGGATCACGATCACGCGGGACGTTCCACGTGGATGAACGTCGTCCCTGGCATGCGGGAGGCCTGCCAGGGACGACGTCCCATCTCCTCTGCGCTCGCGCTCTACGACGGGGGCTCACCCGGTGTCGATCGGGTGACGTCGCGGCGGCGGGTGTCAGCGGAGGGTGTTGACCTGGTTCTGGGCGATCGCCATCAGCTCGTGGCGCATGGCCTGCGACGGCGCGGTGTCGATGGCGCGCGCGATGGCCTTGCGGTTGCGAGCTTCGACACGACGGGCGCGGAGCTTCGCGGTGATGTTCATCGGTATTACATCCCTCTCAGAGGTTCTCTCGGTTGCGTAGCTCAAGTATGCACCCTGCCGCCCGGTTGTGCACGTGATTATCCGGTGAGTTGGGGCACACGCCAGCGAATCATCGGCTGTAACCAGTTTAATCCCGATGATTCCTCTGCCAGACACCTGTCTACACCGGACAGACCCTTCAACGCCGGCCCGCTCTCTAGCTCTGGCACTAGACAGCCGAATACAGCGGGATGCACCACGTGCACGCAGGTGGGAGGCCTAGTCCTCGCGGCCGAGCAGGAACCGGCCGAAGTGCGGCACGGTGAACGCGATCTGCCCGCGCTCCGCCGAGTACACGAGCCCCTTCTTGATGAGGCTGTCGCGCGCCGGGGACAGCGACGACGGCTTGCGGGCCAGGTGCTCGGCGACCTGGGCGGTGTTGACGCCCGCGTCCTTGCCGTCGGTCATCTCGGCCATCGCCCGCAGGTACTCGCGTTCCGCGGGCGTGGCGCGCTCGTAGCGCGAACCGAAGAACCCGACGGCCAGCTCGGCGTCGGCCTCGGGTGCGGCGACGGAGACGTCCAGCGCGGTGATCGGGTCGTCCGGCGCCGCGTCCCAGGCCGCCTTGCCGTACGCCTGGATGAAGTACGGGTAGCCGCCCGAGGCGTCGAACAGCGCGTCGAGCGCCTCGACCTGGATGTCGGCGCCCTCTCGTTCGACCGGGGCGAGGACCGCGCGGTCGGCGTCCTCCCGGCTGAGTCGGTCGATCCGCACGTACCGGAACAGCCGCTCGGAGTACGACTTGCTCGCCGACAGCACAGCGGGCAGGTGCGGCAGGCCCGCGCCGACGACGACCAGCGGCGCGCCGGACTGGGACAGCTCGTGGCACGCGGCGCACAGCGCGGAGATGTCGTCCGGCCGCAGGTCCTGCATCTCGTCGATGAGCAGGGCGACGCCGGTCCCGACGTCCTGCGCCAGCTCGGCCACGTCGGTGAACAGCTCGACCAGGTCGATCTCGATGTCGCCCGAGTCGGCCCTGCCCTGCGTCGCGGGCACGTCGATGCCGGGCTGCCAGCGGTCGCGGAGCTTCGCGTCGGCCGGGTTCGACCGCAGTGCGAACGCCTTCAGCACGCCCAGCGCCGCCTCGACCCGGTCCGGTGCGCGGTGCCGGACGGCGAGGTCGCGGATCGCCCGGTGCAGCGCGGCGGCCAGCGGTCGGCGCAGGCCAGCGTCCGGCCGGGCCTCGATCTTGCCCGCGCCCCAGCCGCGGCGCAGCGCCATCGACCGCAGCTCTCCAAGTAGCACCGTCTTGCCGACGCCGCGCAAGCCGGTGAGCACCAGGCTGCGTTCGGGGCGGCCGCGCGCCACCCGTTCCAGCACGACCTCGAAGGCGCCGACCTCCTTGTCGCGCCCTGCCAGCTCGGGCGGACGTTGGCCTGCACCGGGGGCGAACGGGTTGCGCACCGGGTCCACCCTTGAACGCTATCGCCGTATCTAGGGCCAGACCGATATTCGCGCAGACTTGTCGACCATGTTCCGCTCTCTAGCACTCTCTAGTGTCCAGGCTAGACGGGGTAATCGTTGCGGATGATCGGCTGCCGGGGTTGGCTGGTGACCGTGGCCGAGGTAGTGACGAGGGGGACCGGCACGGTCGAGCGAACAGCGGACCGTGCACAGGTGGACGTGAGCTTCGAGACGGAGGGTGAACAGCGCGCCGACGCGGTCGAGGCGCTGACCAGCCGCGTTTCCACCGTCGAGGCACTGCTGGAGCGGTCGGGGGTCGAGGTCCGGTCGCGGCAGCTGTCCGTGCACGACAACTGGGACGGCAACAACAAGGCGGGCAGCCGCGCGAGCCAGCGGTACGTGCTGCGGGTGACCGACCTCGACGAGCTGGACTCGCTGCTGTCCGCGCTCGTGATGGCCGAGCCGACCTGGCTCAACGGCCCTACGTGGGACCTCGTCGACACCAGGGACGCCGTGCACGAGGCCCAGCAGGGCGCCGTCACCGACGCCCGCCTCCGCGCCCAGGGCTACGCCGACGCCCTCGGCCGCAGACTCGGCCCGTTGCAACGGCTGTCCGACGGTGACGGCGACATGTGGCACGCCGAGTCCGCCATGGCCTCGAAGTCGTTCGCCGGCTACGGCGGCAGCCCCGGCGCCCCCGTGCAGGTCGACCAGCTGAGCCTGGAGGCGCAGCAGATCACCATCACCGTCCGCTGCACCGCCGCCTGGTCACTGCTCGACTAGGACCTGCCCAGGCCCGCAACCTGACGCCGACGTTGTGCCCGTCGGGACAAGGGACCCAATCAGGCCTTGTCCACGATCCAAGCCCACGTGCCCCCCTCGGCCCACGAACCACAGCCGTCCACAACCCTGTCCACACCTGTGGACAACTCGAACACCTGTTCGAATCACCCTCAGTAGCAACTTCCCCGCCACACGAGCAATTCCGCCCCCACACGCGCGCGAACCCCGAACACCCCCCACCACTCCCTGGGGGACGGCCCCGAGGCCAGTCTACCGCTGCCTGGGGTTTTGAAGATCGACTTCGCGCGGCCTGTGGACAACCGGGGTGCCTGTGGACAACTTGACGCAGAGCGACGGTCAGCGTTCGACGATCGCGGTGACGCCCTGGCCTCCCGCCGCGCAGATCGAGATCAGCCCGCGCCCGGACCCGCGTTCGGCAAGCAGCTTCGCGAGTGTGGCGACGATCCGCCCGCCGGTCGCCGCGAACGGGTGCCCGGCGGCCAGTGACGAGCCGTTGACGTTGAGCTTGGCGCGGTCGATCGATCCCAACGGGGCTTCGAGGCCGAGCTTGGCCTTGCTGAAGTCCGGGTCCTCCCACGCCTTGAGGGTGGCGAGGACCTGGGAGGCGAACGCCTCGTGGATCTCGTAGTAGTCGAAGTCCTGCAACGTGAGCCCGGCGCGGGCGAGCATCCGCGGCACGGCGTACGCGGGGGCCATCAGCAGGCCCTCGGCGCCGTGCACGTAGTCGACCGCCGCGGTCTCGGTGAAGGTCAGGTAGGCCAGCACCGGCAGGTTCCGCGCGGCCGCCCACTCCTCGCTCGCCAGCAGCACCGCGGAGGCGCCGTCGGTCAACGGCGTGGAGTTGCCCGCGGTCATGGTGGCACCTTCGCCCCGTCCGAACGCGGGCTTGAGCTTCGCCAGCTTCTCGGCGGTCGAGTCCGGCCGCAGGTTCTGGTCGCGGGTGAGCCCGAGGTAGGGCGTGACGAGGTCGTCGAAGAAGCCCCGGTCGTAAGCCGCGGCGAGGTTGCGGTGGCTGGCCGCGGCGAGGACGTCCTGGTCCTCGCGGGCGATGTCCCACAGCTTCGCGGTGATCGCCGCGTGCTCGCCCATCGACAGGCCGGTGCGCGGTTCGCCGTTGCGCGGCACGTCGGGCACGAGCTGGCCGGGGCGGAGCTTGGTGAGCAGCTTCAGCCTGCCCGCGGTGGTGCGGGTGCGGTTGAACTCCAGCAGCACGGCGCGCAGGCCTTCGTTCACACCGATGGGCGCGTCGCTGGTCGTGTCGACGCCGCCCGCGATGCCGGAGTCGATCTGGCCGAGCGCGATCTTGTTCGCCACCGCGATCACCGCCTGCAGTCCGGTGCCGCACGCCTGCTGGAGGTCGTGGGCGGGGGTGTCGGCGGCGAGTCGGCTGCCGAGGACGGACTCGCGGACGAGGTTGAAGTCGCGGCTGTGCTTGAGGACGGCTCCGGCGACGACCTCGCCGAGCCGTTCGCCCTGGAGGCCGAAGCGGCTGACCAGGCCGTCCAGGGTGGCGGTGAGCATGTCCTGGTTCGACGCCGTGGCGTAGGGCCCGTTGGACCGCGCGAAGGGGATCCGGTTGCCGCCGAGGATCGCGACCCGCTTGATGGTGGCCATGCTGGCGATTCTACCTACCCATCAGTAGACTTACCACCGAGTAGGGAGTGTGGGATGGACAGGTACCAGCGGTTCGCCAAGTCCGGCGTCGGGCGGTTCGTGGTCGGCAGGCTCGGTCTGCCCGACCCGCACCCGTTGCGCAGGTTCACACCGGGACAGCCTCTCCTGGACGGGCCGGTCCTGCTCGGTGGGACCGGGCGGCTGGTCGAGCCGGTCGCCGACGTCCTCAAGGCGGTCGACGTGCACCGCGAGGCCGTGCCGGACCAGCGGTACGCCGCGCTGGTGTTCGACGCGACCGGCATCGACGGCACCGCGCGGCTGCGCGAGGTCCACGCGTTCTTCCACCCGGTGATCCGGTCGCTCGGCCCGTCCGGCCGCGTCCTGGTGCTGGGCACCCCGCCGGAGGAAGCGGAGTCGCGGATCGCCCAGCGCGCACTCGAGGGTTTCACCCGATCAGTGGGCAAGGAGCTCAAGCGCGGCGGTACGGCGCAGCTCGTCCACGTGGCCGAGGGCGCCGAGCACGGCATCGAGTCGACGCTGCGGTTCCTGCTGTCCGGCAAGTCCGCGTACGTGTCCGGCCAGGTGGTCCGGATCGGCGCGGCCGCCGTCGAGGAACCGGCCGACTGGGACCGGCCGCTGGCGGGCAAGGTCGCGCTGGTGACCGGCGCGTCGCGGGGCATCGGGGCGTCGATCGCCGAGGTGCTCGGCCGCGACGGGGCGCACGTGGTGTGCCTGGACGTGCCCGCGCAGGGTGGCGAGTTGTCCGAGGTGGCCAACCGGGTCGGCGGTTCCTCGGTGCAGCTGGACATCACGGCCGCCGACGCCCCCGCGCGGCTGGTCGACCACCTCACCCAGCGGCACGGCGGTGTCGACGTCGTCGTGCACAACGCCGGGGTGCTGCGGGACAAGACGTTGGGGCGCATGGACTCCGGCCAGTGGGACGCCGTGATCGCGGTGAACCTGACGGCCCAGGAGCGGATCAACGGGGCGTTGCTGGGCACGAACGCGTTGCGCGGCAACGGGAGGATCATCGGCGTCTCGTCGGTCGCGGGCATCGCGGGCAACGTCGGCCAGACCAACTACGCCACGTCGAAGGCGGGTGTGATCGGCATGGTCGACACCCTCGCCGCGGAGCTCGCGGGCCGCGGCAGCACGATCAACGCCGTGGCACCGGGTTTCATCGAGACCAAGATGACCGCCGGGGTGCCGCTGATGACCCGCGAGGTCGGCAGGCGGCTGAACAGCCTGTCGCAGGGCGGTCTCCCGGTGGACGTCGCGGAGACCGTCGCCTGGTACGCGCACCCCGCGTCGACCGGCGTGAACGGCAACGTCGTCCGCGTGTGCGGGCAGATGCTCCTGGGGGCGTGATGACGAGCCTCGCGCTGCTGTACCTGAAGGCCGGGCTGACCGGGTTCGCGCGGCACGGGGACGTGCTGCCGTCGGCGCCGCTGACCGCCGACGTGACCGTCGACCGCGCGCACTTGGCCGCGTACAACGAGGTATGCGGTTTCCGGGTTGGCGAGAACTTGCCAGTCACCTACCCGCACGTGCTCGGCTTCCCGTTGCAGCTGCGGCTGATGACCGACCGCGCGTTCCCGTTCGCGCTGCCCGGTCTGGTGCACGTCGAGAACCGCGTCACCCAGTCCTGCGCGCTGACCGCGACCGACCCGTTGGCACTGGCCGTGCACGCCGAGAACCTGCGCCCGCACGACCGCGGCACGCAGTTCGACGTGGTCACGACCGCCGCGGTCGACGGCGAGGTCGTGTGGACCGGGACCTCCACCTACCTCAAACGCGGTGGTGGCGCGGGTTCCGGTGCCGGCGACCACACCGCCCCACCGCGGCCGACGGGCGTGTGGCGGGTGCCCGCCGACATCGGCAGGCGGTACGCGGCGGTGTCCGGCGACCGCAACCCGATCCACCTGCACCCGTTGGCCGCCAAGGCGTTCGGCTTCCCGCGGGCGATCGCGCACGGGATGTGGACCAAGGCTAGGTGCCTGGCCGCGTTCGAGGGGCGACTACCGGACGCCTGCACCGTCGAGGTCCGGTTCAAGGCGCCCGTCCTGCTGCCCGCGACCGTCGACTTCTCCACCGACGGCGGGCACTTCGCCCTGCACCACCCGAAAAGCGGAAAACCGCACCTCACGGGCGCGTTCCCGCACTCGGCCTAGGGGCGTTTCGACGGCGGGTGCCAGATGTTGCCCTGGACGAGGTCGCCGAAGCCCATCCAGACGAGGTTCATCAGGCGCGACGCGACGACCCCCGCGGGTTCGTCGGGGTGGTCGAGCCACCAGTCGGCCAGCGACTCGCCCGCGCCGACCAGTGCGGCGGCCAGGCTCTCGGCCTCCTGCTCGGACGCGCTCGGCACGTCCTGCGTCTTGGTGGCGTGGACGAGCAGCGCCGCGACCAGGTTGACCGCGCGCCCGCGCATCTCGGCGAGCTCGGCGGCGAACGGGCCGCCCTGCGAGCTGGCCTGCCGGTGCAGGACCTGCCAGCTGGCGCGGTTCTCGCCGACGAAGCCGAAGAACGCCCGCAAACCGCTCCACAGCTGGACGTCCGGTGGTTGGTCGGGCTCGATCCCGTTGGCGATGGCCTCCATCATGACGGTCGCCTCGCGGCGGATGCAGGTCGCGAAGAGCTCTTCCTTGGAGCCGAGGTAGGCGTAGAGCATGGGCTTGGAGATGCCCGCGACCTCGGAGATCTCGTCCATGGACGCGGCGTGGAAACCGAGGCGCGAGAAGACGTCCACGGCGGCGTCCATGATCTGGCGTTCACGCACCGCGCGCGGCAAACGTTTGGCTCTACCGGTACGGACCGGTTGGTCTGGCTGCATCGCACCCCCTGAAGGCTGGGACAAGATTACTCGGCCGTCTTGCAGGTGTACCTACTCACCAGTAGATTACTTGCAAGTAGGCACAGGAGGTGCTCATGACCACCGACCTCACCACCGAGGCGATCGCCAAGCTCAGCCCCGCCAAGCTGATCAGCACGCTCAAGCAGGTCGACCCGGCGGACCCGGCGCTGAAGGGCGTCGACATCGACGTCATCGCCAGGGGCATCGACCCGAAGAAGCTCGGCAAGGACGAGTTCGCCGAGCTCCTGGCAACCCTCGGCGACCTCGCCGACGGCGGCGCCGACCTCGACCTGGCCCAGATGGACCCGCAGAACTTCGCCCGCATCATCTCGCGCGCGTCCAAGGACCAGATCGAAGCGGTCACCTCACGTCCGGGGCTGCGCGAGCGCGTGCTCGACGAGGTGTTCCGGCGCATGGAGGCCCACTTCCGCTCCGAACGCGCGGGCTCCACCAGGGCCGTGGTGCACTTCCGGCTCACCGGCGGCTTCGGCGAGGACGGCCACGACACCTACGAGGCCGTGATCGAGGACGCGAAGTGCACGATCAACAAGGGCGAGACCCGTGAGGGCCGCGCGAGCGTCACGTTGAGCCCGGTCGAGTTCCTGAAGCTCGCCACCGGCAACGCGTCTGCCCCCGTCCTGTTCATGACGGGCAAGCTGAAGGTCAAGGGAGACCTGGGTTTCGCCGCCGGCTTCATGAGCCTGTTCAACATTCCGAAGGCCTGAGGGGAATTCTTCGATGGGTGGCTTCTCGCTGGAGCTGAACGAGGACCAGACCGACCTGCGCGACTGGGTGCACGGCTTCGCCAAGGACGTCATCCGCCCCGCCGCGTCCGAGTGGGACGAGCGGGAGGAGACACCGTGGCCGGTCATCCAGGAAGCCGCCAAGATCGGTTTGTACGGCTTCGAGTCGTTGGCGACCTGGTTCGCCGACCCGATCGGCCTGTCGCTGGCGATCGCCACCGAGGAGCTGTTCTGGGGTGACGCCGGCATCGCCCTGTCGTTGATGGGCACGGGGTTGGCCGCCGCGGGCATCTTCGCCTCCGGCTCCCCCGAACAACTCGCCGAATGGGTCCCCGAGTGCTTCGGCACCGAGGACGACCCGAAACTCGCCGCCTTCTGTGCCTCCGAACCCCAGGCGGGTTCCGACGTCGCCGGCTACCGCACCCGCGCCCGTTACGATGAGGCCACCGACGAATGGGTCATCAACGGCCAGAAGGCCTGGGCCACCAACGGCGGCATCGCCAACGTCCACGTCGTCACCGCCGTCGTGGACTCCACGTTGGGCTCCCGCGGCCAAGCCGCCTTCATCATCCCACCGGGCACCCCAGGCCTCTCCAGCCCCGGCAAGATAAAGAAGCACGGAATGCGCGCCTCCCACACCGCCGACGTGTTCCTCGACGACGTCCGCATCCCCGGCCGCTGCCTACTAGGCGGCAAGGAAAAACTCGACTCCCGCCTCGCCCGCGCCCGTGAAGGCCAGAAATCCGGCGGCCAAGCCGCCATGGCCACCTTCGAAACCACCCGCCCCACCGTCGGCGCCATGGCCATCGGCGTCGCCCGTGCCGCCTACGAGTACTCGTTGGAATACGCCAAGGACCGCGAGGCATTCGGTCGGAAGATCATCGAGAACCAGTCGATCGCCTTCGACCTCGCCAACATGAAGATGGAGATCGACGCAGCCCGGCTGCTGGTGTGGCGGGCGGCTTGGATGGGCCGCAACAACGTGCCGTTCACGGCGGGTGAGGGGTCGATGTCGAAGTTGAAGGCCGGGGAGGTGTCCGTGTGGGCTACGGAGCGGGCGATCCACATTCTGGGGGGTGCGGGGTACACGCGGGATCATCCGGTGGAGCGGATGCATCGGGACGCGAAGATCTTCACCATTTTCGAGGGGACCAGCGAAATTCAGCGATTGGTAGTGGCCAGGGCGATTTCGGGGATGTACATCAGGTGAGTTGATCACCCCAGGCCGTCCTCAGGCCGTCTGAGTGGACGGGGTCTTCCGAGGCTTGAAGACCCTGTCCACCGCCTTGGCCACAAAAAACTTATTCTGACACTGACACGCCAGGACCCCTCATGACTACTCGATGCGCAATCGACGTCTAAACGGTTTTCACCCTGCGAGGGCTACCTTTCTCAGAGGCAGCGCCGATCTAAAAGTAGCGAACGCGCACTGCACGTAGAAGCCACGTTGCCTTCTTGCGAAACTACGCGCCCCACTTTCCGGCAACAAAGTATCCACCCCCGTCGCCCATTCGGCGTATTGTCACCCGATCTGATGAGGGTTAGCCTGGCCGACCCACACGGACATACTTTTGGATCTTCTGGAGTGATACATTTGGCGACGGAGAAGCCAGCTTTCAGGGACCCGAAACCCACGGTTGAGCGCGTCACACTCCTCGCCCGAAGGGTACTCGAAGGAGATATTCTTCTTCCGAAATTTCAGCGCGAATTCGTATGGTCTCGGAAGCAGATTCGAGATCTACTCGATTCAGTTGCTAGTAATTACCCGATCGGTAGCGTACTCCTTTGGCAGTCTCGAACTGAGCTCGCCAGTGAGCGAACGATCGCCGGCCTTCAGATCGCAGCTCGTAAAGACGATTATCCGGTGAACTATTTGCTCGACGGTCAGCAGCGGCTATCAACTATTTGCGGAGCTCTCTACTGGAAACCCAACGACGACCCCGATAGCATGTGGAATATCGTTTATGACTTGAAAACTGGCGACTTCGTACACAAGACGACGCTAGACGATCCCCCTCTTAACGAGATACCGTTCAGACTCCTCTCAAATCCCTCCACATTTTTCAAGCGAATGTCTGTCATCGACGATGGCGAGCTCAAGGAACGCGCCGACACCCTCTTCAATCGTATTCAGGACTACATGATCGCAGCAGTGACACTGGGAGACATGTCAATCGATCAAGTCGCCCCGGTCTTCGAGCGAATCAACAGCACTGGTACGCCGCTGACTGTGGTCGACCTGATGCGTGCAGCAACCTGGAAGATGGATTTCGACCTGAAGGAGTCAATTGATGAGGTGCTCGCCGTACTGGAGGGGAAGAAGTTCGGAAAGATAGACAGGAAGACCGTACTACGCACAATCGCCGCCGCCGCCGGATACGGGTTTTCCACAGAAAACATCGACCGGCTACGGGAAAAAAATTCCGCCGAGTTGAAGCAGTGCGTTTCCGATGCAGAGAAGGCGGCACGAAAAGCTGTAGACTTCCTAGTCACTCAGATCGGCATACCCGGCGCACAGGCTCTACCATACATGAACCAGTTCGCTGTGCTGGTCGAGATCTTCCGTAGTACTAAAACCTTGAGCTCAGATCAGCATGAAAGCATTAAGAGATGGTTCTGGCAAACAACTTTCAGCGGATATTTTGGCGGTTGGAACACCGGCCAGATGGGTGCCGACAAGGTTGCAATACAGGATTTCGCCGAGGGAAGATCAGAACACGTCAATGTAACTGCACCAATGCCGAGCAGAGACGTCTGGCGACTGAAGCAATTTCGCGCTAACAATGCGATATCAAAAATGGAAGCGATCATGCTTTCATATGCCGCACCGCTAGATCTGCGCACCGGACAGAAGATAGATGTCGGAAAAGCGTTAGCCTGGGGGAACGACAAGGAGTTCCACCACTTCTTCCCCCGCGCATACTTGACTAAGCGCAAAAACCTCTCGGCCGGACGCGCTAACGTTATGGCAAACATAGTCATGATCACATCCGAGTCAAATATCTGGATCTCCGATCGCCCGCCATCAGACTACCTAAAAGATTTGTGTGAAGCAGAGGGGGAGTTGGAGATAATTCGCCGTCTTGAGACCTGCCTGGTTCCTCGCAGTGCATTTAATGCCGCCATGGCGGATGACTATGAAGGTTTTCTTATTGCGCGATCCGCACTGTTACACGAGTGCGCACTGAAACTCGCCCATGGCAAGCCTTCAGCCAGCGGAGAAGCTACGCGAACAGAGCTCGATGCCCCCGATGGAAGTGACCCTGTAATCGACGACCCGGAACCGGTGGACCGCGATTCTGCAGACTGACAGTTTTCTCAATTGATATCGAGAATCAGTGAGCGGATTCCCTATCAGGCGCTTCAGGACGGAGATCTGCGTAGTTGAGGAATCTTGTCCACCTCGTTGGTGGTGCACAGGGCGAACGCCCCTTGGTCAACTGATTCGGAGCAGCCTTCCACCTGAAAACCCTTGACCCTCCAGCGGCTGGAGAGTTCACGATGGGTCCTGTGACGCACTACTCCATCGGCGATCTGGCCAGGCTGACCGGTTTGTCGGTGCGGACGATCCGCTTCTACTCCGATGCCGGGCTCATTCCGGTGGTCGGTCGGACCGGTGGTGGGTTTCGCGTGTACGACGTGGCCGGGGTGAACCGGTTGAGGTTGGTTCGGACGTTGCGGGACCTCGGGGTCGACCTGCCGACGGTGCGGCGGGTGTTGGAGGAGAAGGTCGGGGTCGCGGAGGTGGCGGGTGCGCACGCGGATGCGATCGACGCGCAGATCAGGACGTTGCGGCTGCGCCGTGCCGTGCTGCGCGCGGTCGCCAAGGGAGGGGAGATGGAGTTGGTGAACGAGTTGGCGAGGTTGTCCGACGAGGAGCGGCAGCGCATCCTGGACGACTTCTTCGAGGACGTGTTCGGTGGTCACGACCTGGATCCGGGGTTCGACGCGATGATGCGGTCGGTGCGGGTCCGGTTGCCGGACGATCCCAGCACCGAGCAGCTGGAAGCGTGGGTGGAGCTGGCGAAGCTGGTGCAGGACGAGGACTTCCGGGCCAGTGTTCGTCGGATGTCGGAGAAGCACGCCGAAATGCGCGAGTCGGGTCAGGACATGGGGGCGCCCGGTCCCGAGCAGATGGCGGCGTTCACGTACTCGGTCGAGCAGGCACGTGCGGCGCTCGACGCGGGTGTGGCGCCGGACTCGGTGCGGGCGAAGGAGATCGTGGCCGACGTGAACGCCAGGTGGGCGGAAGCCCTGGGTGTGGCGGACGACGAGCGGCTTGTGGAGAGGTTGCGGGAGCAGGAGGCGTTCGCGGATCCGCGGGCCGAGCGGTACTGGCAGCTGATCGGTGTGGTCAACGGTCTGCCCGCGGTGCCCGACACCACGGCGGAACGCGCCTGGCTTCGCGCGGCCGGGCAACCGCTCAGCGGCTGACCTGCTCCCGCACCAGGCAGAACGGGTGCCCGGCGGGGTCGGCGAGGATCCGCCAGATCCGACCCGGCTCGCCCACGTCCAGCAGCGCGGCACCCAGTGCGAGGGCGGCGTCCTGCGCCGCGTCCAGGTCGTCCACCCCGACGTCGAGGTGGAACTGCTGCGGCCTGGACGCGTCGGCCCACACCGGCGGCCGGTGGTCGTCGACGCCCTGGAAGCACAGCACGAGACCGGTCGCGGTGTGCAGCGTCGACCACCGGGCGTCCAACGACCACCGCCGATCGGGCCGGTCGACCTCACCGCCGAGCAGCTCCCGGTAGAACCCGGCGAGCACGGCGGGGTCGGGGCAGTCCAGCACCACGCACTGCAGGTTCCCGATCACCCTCACGAGAGTAGGAGAACCGGGCACACTGGCGGGAACCAGGCGCCCACCGTCGGCGTTGTGCATCCGGGGGTGAGCCGATGTCGGCGTTCATGCAGGCGATCCGCGGTTTCCTGGGCCGTCTCACGGCCCGTCACGGCGCCGACGCGGCGGCCCGCCTCGCCGAGTTCGAGGCGGGCGGCGAACCCGTCTTCAGCGCCGCCATGCTCAC
Source organism: Umezawaea tangerina (assembly GCF_003002815.1). Taxonomy (GTDB): domain Bacteria; phylum Actinomycetota; class Actinomycetes; order Mycobacteriales; family Pseudonocardiaceae; genus Umezawaea; species Umezawaea tangerina. Next base: position 28,354 of record NZ_PVTF01000001.1, read on the forward strand.
CGGCGGCGCCTGGTCCGAGGGCAAGCTCAAAGCCGGTCGCTACCGCCTCGTCTGGTGGGTGCCCGGCAAGCCGGGCGTCCTCGACTTCAGCAGGCGCGACGGCGTCGTGGAAAGCCTCGGCGGCGTGGACGGCGGCAACGGCTGGACCATCGACCCCAACATGGTGGTCCTGCACTACCGCCGCGGCGCCGACGTCGTCCAGCTCGCCGTCCCACCGACCGAGTTGGAGCTGGTGAGCCGCATCCTCCCGCTGCCCCAACGCCGGTGAAACGATAGGGGTGCCACCGCATCGTCGGCTGCCACCCACATTTGAGAGCATGTGCGGGTGGACATCGTGGCGCAGTGGGTGCGAACCGTGTGGACCGAGGACGCGACCGGCGGCTCAGCCGCACTCCTCCTCCCCGTCGCCTTCGAACTACCGGAGCTCGCCCCGCTCCTGACCCACGAGGTCACCCAGCAGGAGTGGCACAACTTCGCGCCCCACTCCACCGTCCACCACGACCGTCCCGACCAGAACCAGGTCACCCTCCACGAGGAGGAGGACCGGGTCCGGGTGAACCTCCTGGTCTCCCCCATCGGCCGCCCCTACCGCCCCCGCAGACCCCCGGCCATCTGGGTCAAGTCGGGCGAGTTCGTCCGCTGGCAGATCAACTACCGCTACTCGGGCCTCACCACCGACGCCTGGATCTACGCGCTCGACACCCTCAACCTCACCTGCGGCCCCACCACCCAGGACGTCTTCCTCACCACGCCGACCCACACCGTGAACGAACTGGTGGACCTGTTCTAGGTTCCAGCGACGTGCCGGGGGCGTGCCTGCGAACTTCTGCGGCGGCATCGTTTCGACCAGCGTGAAAACCTTTGCGGGAACGGGGTTCCGCAGCGCCCCAGGGGCAGGAACCTGGCGGACGCCGGGAGCCCGTGGAGGACCCCCGGCGTCCAGGTGCTGCTAGTACGTCATCGCCAGCCCTGGGTCGGAGAGGAGGGCGCCTACGTCGGCGAGGAACTGGGAGCCCTGTTGGCCGTCGACGACGCGGTGGTCGAAGCTCAGGGCGAGTTGGCAGACCTTGCGGGGGACGACCTGGCCGTCGACGACCCACGGCATGTCGCGGATGGCGCCGAGGGCGAGGATGGCGGATTCGCCGGGGTTGATGATGGGGGTGCCGGTGTCGACGCCGAAGACGCCGACGTTGGTGATGGTGAAGGTGCCGCCCATCATGTCCGCGGGGGAGGTCTTGCCGTCGCGGGCGGTGGTGGCGAGTCCGTCGAGCGCGACCGCCAGTTCCCGCAACGACATCCGGTCCGCGTCGCGGACCTTCGGCACGACCAGCCCGCGGGGTGTGGCGGCGGCGATGCCGAGGTGGACGTAGTCCTTGTAGACGATCTCGTTCGCCGCCGCGTCCCAGGTCGCGTTGACGTCCGGGGTGCGCTTGACCGCGAGGAGAACGGCCTTGGCGGCGAACGCGAGCGGGGTGACCTTGACGTCGCGGAACGCGGGTGAGGTCTTCAGCCTGGCCCGGAGCTCCATCATCGGGGTGACGTCGATGGTCAGGAACTCGGTGACGTGCGGTGCGGTGAACGCGCTGTCCACCATCGCCTGCGCGGTCGCCTTGCGGACGCCCTTGATGGGCACCCGGCGTTCCCGCGAGCCGCTGTCCACGGTGGCCGGTGCGGTGACCGGGGCCGCCACGGCCTGTTCGACGTCCTCGCGGGTGATGACGCCGTTGGCGCCGGACCCGGTCAGGGCGCGCAGGTCGACGCCGAGGTCCTTGGCCAGCTTGCGGACCGGTGGCTTGGCCAGCGGCACGTAACCACCGGGCTGGGCCACCGGAACAGCAGGCGCCGCAACAGGAGCAACGGGAGCCGGGGTGACAGGAGCAACGGGAGCGGCGACCGCGACGGGTGCGGCGTCCTTGCGGGGACGGCGCTTGGCCGCTCCCGCGCGGGGCCCGTACCCGACCAGGGTCGCGATGCGGCCGCCCGGCATCTCCTCGCCGATCTTGCCCGAGGTCGTGCCGTTGGTAGCGGGCTCGGCCACCACGGGGGGCGCGGGCGGTGCGGCCGTGCCCGACGGGTCGGTGTCGATGGTGATGATCGGGACGCCGACCTCCACCGTCTGGCCGATCTCGGCGAGCAGCTCGGTGACGACGCCGTCCCACGGGCACGGCAGCTCGACGGCGGCCTTGGCCGTCTCGATCTCGACGATGATCTGGTTGACCTTGACCGCGTCGCCGGGCTTCACGTGCCAGGTCAGGATCTCGGCCTCGGTCAGCCCCTCCGCGGTGTCGGGCATGGGGAACTGCTGGAACTGCGGCATGACGGGTGTCCCCTTACCAGGCGAGTGATCGGTCGACGGCGTGCAGCACCCGGTCGAGGTCGGGGAGGAACTCCTCCTCCAACTTCGACGGCGGGTACGGGGTGTCGAATCCGGTCACCCGCAGCACGGGCGCCTGCAGGGAGTAGAAGCACTCCTGCTGGACCTTCGCCGCGATCTCGCTGGTGATGGAGCTCTCGCTGGGGGCCTCGCTGACCACGACCAGCCGTCCGGTGCGCCGCACCGACTCGTAGACCGGGCCCAGGTCGAGCGGGGAGAGCGTGCGCAGGTCGATGACTTCGAGCTCGGTGCCGTCCTCGGCCGCGGCGTTGGCCGCGTCCAGGCAGACCCTGATCATCGGGCCGTAGCCGACGAGCGTGGCCGCGCCGGCGGAGGGTGCCGAGCGCAGGACGCGCGAGGCGAACAGCGGGCCGGGTGCCTTGGTCGTGTCGACCGGCGCCTTCTCGTAGTAACGGCGTTTCGGTTCGAAGAACAGGACCGGGTCGTCGCAGTCGATGGCCTGCTGGATCATCCAGTAGGCGTCGGTCGGGTTCGAGCACGACACGACCTTGAGCCCCGCGGTGTGCGCGAAGTACGACTCCGGCGACTCCGAGTGGTGCTCGACCGCGCCGATGCCGCCGCCGAACGGCACCCGGATGACCATGGGCAGCTTGTTGCGGCCCTGGGTGCGGTAGTGCAGCTTCGCGACCTGGCTGACGATCTGGTCGAAGCCGGGGAAGATGAAGCCGTCGAACTGGATCTCGCACACCGGCCGGTAGCCGCGGATCGCGAGGCCTACGGCGGTGCCGATGATGCCGGACTCGGCCAGCGGGGTGTCCAGCACGCGCTGCTCGCCGAAGTCCTTCTGCAGGCCGTCGGTGATGCGGAAGACGCCGCCGAGCTTGCCGATGTCCTCGCCCATCATGAGGACCTTCGGGTTCGCCTCCATCGCGGCGCGCAGCCCCATGTTGAGCGCCTTGGAGATCGTCAGCGTCTGGACGTCGGACTCACCGGAGCCGGAGTCCGCGCGGTTCAGCGTCGGAGCGGCCATCAGTGCTCACCTCCCGCGAAACCCGATACGTAGCCGAGGAACTCGTCGCGCTGCGCTTCCAGCACGGGGTTGCCCTCCGCGTAGACGTTGGCGAAGATCCGCTCCGGCGGCGGGTCGGGCATGTTGACGCAGAACTCGCGCAGCTCCACGGCGAGCGCCTCCGACTCGGCCTCGATCTCCTCGAAGTACGCGCTGTCGGCCCACTGCTGCTTGACCAGGTGCACCTTGACCCGCTCGATGGGGTCCTTGAGCTTCCACAGCTCCAGCTCGTCGGAGAGCCGGTAGCGGGACGGGTCGTCCGACGTGGTGTGGGCGTCCATCCGGTAGGTGAACGCCTCGATCAGGATGGGGCCGTTGCCCTGCCTGCACTCCTCCAGCGCCCAGCGGGTGACCGCGAGGGTGGCGAGGACGTCGTTGCCGTCGACCCGGATGCCGGGGAAGCCGTAGCCGCGGGCCCGCTGGTAGAGCGGGAGCCGGGACTGGCGCTCGGTGGGCTCGGAGATCGCCCACTGGTTGTTCTGGCAGAAGAACACCAGCGGCGCGTCGTACACGGCCGCCCACACGAAGCCCTCGTGCACGTCGCCCTGGCTGGTCGCGCCGTCGCCGAAGAAGCAGATGGTCGCTTCGCTGTCGGAGTCGCCGACCTGGCCGTCGAACTTCTGGCCCATCGCGTACCCGGCCGCGTTGAGGACCTGGTTGCCGATGACGATCGTGTACGGGTGGAACTTGTGCTTGACCGGGTCCCACGTGCCCATGTCCGTGCCGCGGAAGATGCCCAGCAGCTCGGTCGGGTGGATGCCGCGGGTCCAGGCGATGCCGTGCTCGCGGTAGCTGGGGAACGCCATGTCGTCGGGGCGCAGCGCGCGGCCCGCGCCGATCTGCGCGGCCTCCTGGCCGAGCAGCGGCACCCAGATGCCGAGCTGGCCCTTGCGCTGCAGGGCGTTGGCCTCGCGGTCGACGCGGCGGATCAGGACCATGTCGCGGTACAGACCGCGCAGCTCCTCGGCCGTGATGTCGATGTCGAAGTCCGGGTGCTGGACGCGCTCCCCCTCGGGGGTCAGCAGCTGCACCAGGTTGACGTCACCTTGGTCCGTGGCTCGCAAACCTGCGATCACCTGTTCCGCTGTCGGTTTCGCCGCGGTGGCGGCCGGCGCCGACGCCGGCTCGGGGTGCGTCCATTGCTCGGGGGACGACATTGCGCCTTCTCCTCGTCTACGAGGCCGCCCGGTCGCTCGTGGCGACGTGTGTGCGGCTGTGCACCGCCAGTCGCCTCCGCCCCTGTGGGGGCATCGGTCAACCGTCGGCGCTGACGGTGGTTCTCATCCACATCCTGACACGCCCCCGCCTCGCTTGGTGAGTGCCATCCCACTTCGTAACACAGAGATCAACGTCCTGAACTGCGAGAACAGTCGGAGGGTCGACCTTTTGACCTCCGAGTAGCAAGTTCGGTCACCGAACACGCCTGTCCCAGTTACCGTTCGTTAACCTCTTGGACCACTCTGGGAACGGTGCCACCGGCGATCGTGGAGCGCACTGTCGCACTCGACGAACCTCCGCACCAGACATCGGGTGAAAGCGGCTTGACAACGGTCGCCGCAGACGTCCGATGTGCCGACAATTAGCTCACCGGCCGGTATCAACGACCTCTCGATGTGAGCCGCACCGCACAAACATCTGATGTCTTGTCGACGTCGAGGTCACCCGCGGCCGCCGCCGAAGTGGTCGCCCGCGCCCGGCCGGTGGCGGACGCGTGAACACCCCGCACACCACCGCTCCGGCGCTGGTCGCCACGCCGTCGGCCACCCTCGCACCTCCCGTCGCGCACCCGCAAGTGCCGCCCGAAGGCGACCGGGCCGCTTCCCCCCGGTACGACGGGCCCGCCACGGACTGGGAAACCCGATCGGCACCGGCGCGCTCGGCGGTCACGTCCACCGCGCGGACCGGGCGCAGGTGCACGGCCGCGCACCAGCGGATCTCGTGACAGGATCGGGAGCGTGGACCGTTCAGCGCTGACCCGTACCGTCCGTGGGCTGTGGGATGACGACATCCTCCCGAGCCTGTCCGAGCTGGTCGCCGTGCCCGCCGTCTCGCCGATCTTCGACCCCGACTGGGCGGAGAACGGCCACCTGATGGCCGCCGTCGACCACGTCCGGGCCTGGATCGCCGACCGCGACCTGCCTGGGCTGACCACCGAGGTGTTCGAGCTGCCCGGCCACGCGCCGCTGCTGCTCGTCGACGTGCCCGCCAGCGGGACCACCGCGGAGGGCACCACCATCCTCTACGGTCACCTCGACAAGCAGCCGCCGGTGGCGGACTGGTCGCCCGGCCTCGGTCCGTGGACGCCCGTCGTCAAGGACGGCAGGCTCTACGGGCGGGGCGCGGCCGACGACGGGTACGCCGGGTACGCGGCCATCGCCGCCATCGAGGCCGTGCACGCGGCGGGCGGCTCGCACGGCCGGTGCATCGTGCTGCTGGAGACCAGCGAGGAGTCCGGCAGCCCGGACCTGCCCGCCTACCTCGCGCACCTGGGCGACCGGCTCGGCGACGTGTCGCTGGTCGTTTGCCTGGACTCCGGCGGCAACGACTACGGCCGGATGTGGCTGACCACGTCGCTGCGCGGCCTGCTCCAGGTCGCCGTGACGGTGCGCGTGCTGGACAGCGGCCTGCACTCCGGCATGGCCAGCGGCATCGTGCCCAGCTCGTTCCGGATCGCCCGGCAGCTGCTGGACCGGCTCGAGGACTCCGCCACCGGCGAGGTGCTGGTGCGCGAGATGCACGTCGACATCCCGGAGAACCGGCTGGCCGAGGTGCGCGAGGCCATCGCCGCGGTGCCGGGGACGCTGACGCAGACCGTGCCGTTCGCGGGCGGGACGACGGCGGTCATCCAGGACGAGGTCGAGCTCGGCCTCAACGGCGGCTGGCGGCCGACCCTGTCGGTCACCGGTGCCGCGGGGCTGCCCGCGCTGGAGGACGCGGGCAACGTGCTGCGGCCGTTCACGACGCTGCTGCTGAGCTTCCGCCTCCCGCCGACCGCCGACGCCGCCGCGTCGTTCAAGGCCGTGCAGGACCTGCTGACCACGGACGTGCCCTACGGCGCGACCGTGGAGCTGGGCCGGGTCGAGCACGCGTCCGGCTGGAACGCCCCCGACCTCGCGCCGTGGCTGTCCGAGACCCTCGACACGGCGGCCGAGGACGTCTTCGGCAACCCGTGGCGGACGGTCGCGCTCGGCGGTTCGATCCCGTTCATGGGACTGCTGCACGAGGCCTACCCGGCGGCGCAGTTCCTGGTCACGGGCGCCGTGGGCCCGGACTCGAACTGCCACGTGCCGGACGAGTCGCTGAACCTGGAGCACGCCGCGAAGATCACCGAAGCGGTCGCGCTGGTGCTGGACGCGCACGCCAGGCAGGTGTGACGACGTGGGGGCTTCCACCGGTGTGAAAGCCCCCACACCGCCCACGACACCCGTGACTTCGCGGTAACCGGGCTATCTGGATCGATGCCGCACACTGGTCCGGTGAACGAGCAACGGCAGAGGACCGAGCGGCTCAGGCTCGCCGCGTCGGACTCACCCGATGCGCCCTGGCGCCTGTGGGGGCCCTACCTGGCCGGGCGCCAGTGGGGCACGGTCCGCGAGGACTACTCCGCATCAGGTGACGCCTGGACGTCATTCCCGTTCGACCACGCGCGCGCCCGCGCCTACCGGTGGGGTGAGGACGGCATCGCGGGGATCTGCGATGTGCACGGGTTCCTCAACCTCGGGTTGGCGCTGTGGAACGGCGAGGACCCGATCCTGAAGGAGCGGTACTTCGGGCTCACCAACAACGAGGGCAACCACGGCGAGGACGCCAAGGAGTACTGGTGGGTGACCGACGGCACGCCCACGCACTCGTGGATGCAGGTGCTGTACCGGTACCCGCAGACCGAGTTCCCCTACGCCGAGCTGCGTGAGCTGGCCGCGAGCGCGGGGCGCGAGTCGCGGGAGCCCGAGCTCTCCGACACCGGGGCGCTGGACGAGAACCGGTTCTTCGACGTGGTGGTCTCCTACGCCAAGGCGGGGCCGACCGACCTGTGCGTCGAGATCACCGCAACCAACCACGGGCCGGACCCGGCCCCGCTGCACCTGCTGCCCCAGCTGTGGTTCCGCAACACCTGGGCGTGGGGCCGCGACGAGCGCAAGCCGTCGCTGACCGCGTCGAGCGCCGACGGCTGGCACCGGATCGTCACCGAGCACGGGAAGCTCGGCCGGTACACGCTGCACGTCGAGGGCGCGCCCGCGCTGATGGTGACCGACAACGAGACCAACGAGATGGCGCTGTTCGGCGCCGCGGAGAACCCCACCGGGTACACCAAGGACGGCATCGACCGGCACGTCGTCCGCGGCGACGCGACGTCGTGCCAGGTGGTGCCGGACAAGGCGGTCACCACGTCGCTGCCGGGCACCAAGGCCGCGGCCTGGTACTCGTTCGACGAGGTGGCGCCGGGGGAGTCCGTGTCCGTGCGGCTGCGGCTGGTCGAGGGCGACGGGCACGTGGACGCGTTCGGGCCGTCGTTCCAGTCCACTGTGGACGCGCGCAGGGCCGAGGCCGACGAGTTCCACCACGACCTGGTGCCCGACGCCGACCCCGTGCGGGCGGCCGTGTCGCGCCGCGCGCTGGCGGGCCTGATGTGGACCAAGCAGCACTACCGCTTCCGCACCAGGGAGTGGCTGGACGGCGACCCCGCGCAACCGGCCGCGCCCGGCTCGCGCAGGTCACCCGCCGCGCGCAACTCGCACTGGCGGCACTTCGACTGCGCCGACGTGATCTCCATGCCCGACGAGTGGGAGTACCCGTGGTTCGCGGCGTGGGACCTCGCGTTCCACACCGTGCCGTTCGCGATGGTCGACCCGGCGTTCGCGAAGGAGCAGCTCCTGCTGCTGTGCCGCGAGTGGCTGATGCACCCGAACGGCCAGATCCCGGCCTACGAGTGGGAGTTCGGCGACGTCAACCCGCCGGTGCACGCGTGGGCGGCGCTGCAGGTGTACCGGGCGGAGGAGAACCCCGACCGGAGGTTCCTCGCGAAGATCTTCCACAAGCTGCTGCTGAACTTCTCCTGGTGGGTCAACCGCAAGGACGCCGACGGCAGCTACCTGTTCGAGGGCGGGTTCCTCGGCATGGACAACATCGGGCCGGTCAACCGGTCCGAGCCGATGCTGGGGCAGTGGCGGCTGGAGCAGTCCGACGCGACGTCGTGGATGGCCGCCTACAGCCTGCACCTGATGCAGATCGCGCTGGAGCTGGCGCGGCACGACGAGTCCTACGAGGACGTGGCGACGAAGTTCGTCGAGCACTTCCTGGGCATCGCCGAGGCGTCCACCCAGTTCGGTTCGGACGGCGGCGGGATCTGGGACGAGGCCGACGGGTTCTGCTACGACATGGTGTCGCGCAGGCTCCCCGACGGGACGGTCCAGTCGCACCCGGTGCGGGTGCGGTCCATGGTGGGGCTCATCCCGCTGCTGGCGTCGGCCGTGCTGGAGCCGTGGGTGTTCGAGGAGCTGCCCAGCTTCACCCGGCGCCTCGACCACCTGATGGCCCGCAGGCCCGAACTGGTGCAGTTCCTGACCTGGCAGGACCGGCCGGACGGCCGCCGCAACCTGCTGTCGCTGCTGGACGACCGCAAGCTGCGGCTCGTGCTGGCACGGATGCTGGACGAGGGCGAGTTCCTGTCGCCGCACGGCATCCGCTCGATGTCCGTCGCGCACCGCGAGGGCATGGAGGTGCACGTCGCCGACCAGCAGCACCGGATCGGCTACGAGCCCGGCGAGTCCCGCACGCCGATGTTCGGCGGCAACTCGAACTGGCGCGGCCCGGTGTGGTTCCCCACCAACGCCCTGCTGGTCGAGGCGCTGCGCACGCTCGACTCGTTCCACGACGGCCGGTTCCGCGTCGAGCTGCCGACCAGGTCCGAGCGCGAGGTCACAGCGGGTCAGGCCGCCGACGAGCTGGCGCGCCGGTTGGTGTCGCTCTTCCTGCCCGACCACGACGGCCGCAGGCCCGCCGACGGCAAGCGGGTCGAGTCCACGGACTCACCGCTGTGGCGCGAGCACATCACGTTCAGCGAGTACTTCGACGGCGACACGGGTGAGGGACTGGGCGCTACGCACCAAACGGGCTGGACAGCTCTGGTAGCGGGACTACTCCATCCGTGACCTGCGTGGATGCCGTCCGGACATGCGCTCTGCGTGTGCGTGGGGTGTGATGTAACACGATCGCGTGTACGACATTCGGCCGAACAGGGGTGTGACGCTCAATTCGGCAACGCGAACGGGATGTAACACGGACGTGCTGTCCACCATGTCACCCAAGTGGCAGTATCCCGAACACTCGACCAACTCAGTTACGAGGAGTGACCTCAGTGGCCCGTCGAACAAGTCACCAGGTGTTCGCCCTGCTCCCCGCGCTGGGGCTCGCCGCAGTCGCGGTCGCGGGGTGTGCCACGAGCACGAACACCGCCGGTACCGCCGGTGACAGCGGTATCGCAGTCGTCAGCGCGGGCAAGCTCACGACCTGCACCCACCTGCCGTACGAGCCGTTCCAGTTCCGCGACGGCGACAAGACCGTCGGCTTCGACGTCGACCTCGTCGACCTCGTCGCGAAGGACCTCGGCCTCACCCAGACGATCGTGGACACCCCGTTCGAGGGCATCCAGTCCGGTGAGGACATGAACACGAACAAGTGCGACGTCGCGGCGGCGGGCATGACGATCACCGACGTGCGCAAGCAGAACTTCGACTTCTCCGACCCGTACTTCGACGCGGAGCAGGCCCTGCTGACCAAGAAGGGCGCGGGCCTCAAGGACCTGGCGAGCCTCAAGGGCAAGAAGGTCGGTGTGCAGGCCTCGACCACGGGCGAGGAGTACATCAACAAGAACAAGGACGCCAACGGCTACGAGGTCATCCAGTTCGAGGACCTCGCCCTCGAGCTGACCGCCGTGCAGACCGGCCAGGTCGACGCGGCCGTGAACGACAACGGCGTGCTCTACGACTACGCGAAGAAGAACGCCGACACCGAGGTCACCACCGAGTTCGCCACCGGTGAGAAGTACGGCATCGGCGCCAAGAAGGGCAGCCCGCTGATCGCCAAGATCAACGAGTCGCTCAAGAAGGCCAAGGACAACGGCGACTACGACAAGATCTACGAGAAGTGGTTCGGCAAGAAGCCGACGTCGAAGTAACCAGCTGTCGCGGGGGCCGATGCCGAGCATCGGCCCCCGCTTCTTGTCCGCCCGAGTCCACGAGGTAATCCATGGCCCTGACCAAGCGCCAGCGCGCGAAAGCCTTCCGCGGCGTCCAGTACGGCCTCCTGGTCGTCATCCTCATCGTGTTCGCCTTCGTCGCCGACTGGGGCACCATCAAGCGGGCGTTCTTCGACTTCGAGGTGATGTCCAAGCTCTTCCCCGACGTCATCCTCGTCGCGCTGAAGAACACGATCATCTACACGGCACTCGGCTTCGCGGTCGGCCTGCTGCTCGGACTCGTGCTCGCGCTGATGAAGCTGTCGCCGGTGCCGCCGTACCGGTGGATCGCCACGATCTACATCGAGTTCTTCCGCGGCATCCCGGCGCTGCTGGTGTTCATCGCCTTCAACTTCGGCATCCCGCTGGCGTTCCAGGTCCGCTTCGACAACCTGTCGACGGTGACGATCTCGCTGGCCATCGTCGGCGCCGCCTACATGGCGGAGACGATCCGCGCGGGCATCCAGGCCGTGCCCAAGGGCCAGATCGAGGCCGCGCGCTCGCTGGGCATGTCCCAGGGCCGCACCATGGCCACGGTCGTCATCCCGCAGGCGTTCCGGATCATCCTGCCGCCGTTGACCAACGAGCTGATCATGCTGACCAAGGACTCGTCGCTGATCTACCTCATCGGCGTGCAGTACGAGCAGCTGGAGCTCACGAAGTTCGGCCGCGACGCGATGAACCAGTACCGCGGCATGACCCCGATCCTGGTCGCCGGCGCGCTCTACCTGATCATCACCCTGCCGCTCGGGTACCTGTCCCGTCGCCTGGAACGCCACACCGGCGGGAAGAAGGTGTCCTGATGACCGAACCGGCAGTCGTGATCACCGGGCTGAAGAAGTCGTTCGGGCCGCTGGAGGTGCTCAAGGACATCGACCTCACCGTCGCCCCCGGCGAGGTCGTCTGCATCATCGGGCCGTCGGGCTCCGGCAAGTCGACGATGCTGCGCTGCGTGAACCTGCTGGAGGAGCCGACCGGCGGCAAGATCGTCGTCAACGGCGTCGAGATGACCGACCCGGACGTGGACATCGACCGCGCCCGGACCAAGATCGGCATGGTCTTCCAGGGCTTCAACCTGTTCGCGCACCTCAGCGTCATCAACAACCTGACCGTCGCGCAGCGCAAGGTGCTCAAGCGCGGCGAGAAGGAGGCCGAGGAGGTCGCGCGGCACAACCTCGAGCGCGTCGGGCTCAGCGAGAAGGCGAACGCCATGCCCGCGCAGCTCTCCGGTGGCCAGCAGCAGCGCGTCGCGATCGCGCGGGCGCTGTCGATGAGCCCCGAGGTCATGCTGTTCGACGAGCCGACGTCCGCGCTCGACCCCGAGCTCGTCGGCGACGTGCTCGGCGTCATGCGGCAGCTCGCCGACGAGGGCATGACCATGCTCGTCGTGACGCACGAGATGCAGTTCGCCCGCGAGGTGGCGGACAAGGTGCTGTTCATGGACGGCGGTTACGTCGTCGAGCAGGGTCCCGCGGCCGAGGTCATCGGGAACCCGCAGCACGACCGCACGAAGTCGTTCCTGGCCAGGGTGCTCAACCCGACTCACCAGGACCCGACGGACTAGATGGCGGAGAACGGGGCGCGCGGGCTGGACGTCTTCGACTCCAGCCCCGCGCAGTCGTTCCGGATGGCCGCAGCCGACGTGCTGCGCGGCGTGGCCGACACGGAGGTCGGCGGCAACTGGCGGTTGCCGCGCCGCCGGTCGACCGCGCCCCCGGTGATCCGGGTCGTCGACCGCTTCCTCACCGGTGTGCTGGACCTGCGCGCCGTGGAGCTGAACTACCTGCTGGAGTTCGAGCGCTGCCGGTTCGAGCGGCCGCCGGACCTGCGGCAGGCCAAGCTGCCGGGCGTCGAGTTCCGGCAGTGCTGGCTGCCGGGCCTGGCGGGCCGGAACCTGACCAGTGCCAACGACCTCTCGCTGGACGGCTGCACCGTCGAGGGGATGGTCGACCTGACCGACTCCGACATCGGCGGCTCGGTGACGTTGCGGGACAGCCGGTTGCGCGAGCCCGGCGGGCTGGCGCTGCACGCCGACCGCACGAAGGTCGCCGGAGCGCTGCTGGCGTACGGGATCCGCACCGAGGGCGAGGTGCGGATGGCGGGCGCGCGGATCAGCGGAAACTGCAACTTCAGCGGTGCCGCGCTGCACAACCCGGCCGGGTTCTCGTTGAACGGCAACGGGATGCTCGTCGGCGGCAACCTGCTGTGCGGGGTGTGGGCGGAGACCGACCAGCACTTCACCGCGCACGGCACCGTGATGCTGCCCAACGCCCGGATCAGCTCCGCGTTCACGATGCGCCGCGCGGCGCTGCACGCCGGTGAGGACCGCAGCGAACCCGACCTCGTGGACCCGCACGCCGACCCGCACGCGGCGCTGGTGCTCGACCGGATCACCGTCAGCGGCGACGTGGAGCTGGACCGCGGGTTCACCAGCGCGGGCACGCTGCGGATGCTGAACGCGTCCGTCGGCGGCACGCTGTCGCTGTCCGGCGCGCGGCTGGACGCCGTGCGGACGCAGGAGGGCAACACCGAACCGGTCGGCCGCGGCCGGGCCGTGCACCTGGACGGTGCCGAGATCGGCGGCGACGTGGCCGCGCGGCAGCTGGAGATGAAGGGCCAGTTCCGGATGGTCGACGCGACCGTGCGCGGCAGCCTCGTGCTGGACGGCTCCACGTTGGACAACCCGCTCGCCGACACCGTGCTGGCCAACCGCTGCCGCGTCGGCAGCAACTTCAGCGCCCGTGAGGCGAACGTGGCGGGCGTGCTGGAGCTGCGGGCCGTCCACATCGGAGCGAACCTCGACCTGCGCGGCAGCAGGCTCATCCAGCCCGGCCAGTACCGCCACCAGCCCGGTGAGAAGTCGTCGGTCGACATCGGCGGCGCCACCATCGGCCGCGACCTGATCTGCGCCAAGGGGCACAAGGAGTTCGTCGCCCACGGCGGCGTCCGCACCCGGCGCGCCCAGATCGGCCGGATGGCGAACTTCGCGGGCGCGGTGCTCGGCGACAAGCTCGACAGCCACGCCCTCAACGCCCTGGGCATGCAGGTGCCCGAGCTGGTGCTCACCCCGGTCAGCCCGCCGAAGGGCAAGGTCACGCTGCGCGGCGCGAGCTGCACCTCGTTGGACGACAACGAGACGTTCTGGAGCGCCACCGGCCGCATCGACCTCGAGGACTTCCGCTACGACTCGCTGCGCCACTCCATCGACCCGCAGGACGACCCGGCCGTGCTGCGGCGCCTGCGCTGGCTCCGCCAGGCCATGCGCCACCGCTACCGCCCCGGCCCGTACGACCAGCTGGCCGCGCTCCTGCGGGCGAGCGGCAACGAGGAGCACGCGTCGACCGTGCTGATGGAGAAGCAGCGCCTCCGGTACATCGCCGTCGCCGAGGGCACCCGCGTCGTCGGCCCGCTGGTGCTGCTGTGGAGCTGGCTTCAGCGGTCCATGGTCGGCTACGGCTACCGCCCCGGCCGCGCCCTCGGCTGGCTCGTCGTGTCCTGGGTGCTGGGCAGCACGTACTTCGCCACGGGCACCGCGCTGACCGTCATCAATGCCGACGACACCCTCGAGTGGAACCCCTGGCTGTTCACCATCGACCTGATCGTCCCCATCGTCGACTTCGGCAACAAGAACCGCTGGCAGACCCACGGCGCCTCGCAGTGGATCGCGTCCGGCCTGATCGTCAGCGGCTGGGTGCTGGCGACGACCGTCGCCGCGGGCCTGACGCGGATGTTGAAGAGGTAGCCGGTGGGGCTCCGACCCCGTTGGGCGGCGGAGCTTAAGGTGGCGCGACACCCGCCTTCGTGAGGAGCTTCGACCGTGACGGATGCCGTGCTGGCGTTGGACGTGGGCGGTACCAAGATCGCCGCCGGGATCGTCGACCGGGACGGGGTGGTGTCGCGGGCGGTGCGGGTGACGACGCCGGTGGACGACGCCGAGGCGACGTGGGCGGCGGTGGCGTCGGCGGTGGACGAGGTGCTGCGGGGCGAGATCGTGGCCGGGGTCGGGATCGCGTGCGCGGGGCCGGTGGACGCGGTGGCGGGGACGGCCAGCCCGATCAACGTGCCGTTGTGGCAGGGGTTCCCGCTGCGCGACCGGGTGGCCGACCTGGTGCCGGGGGTGCGGGTCGAGCTCGCTGGTGATGGTGTGTGCATGGCGTTGGGCGAGCACTGGCGCGGCGCGGGCCAGGGCAGCCGGTTCATGGTGGGGTTGGTCGTGTCGACCGGCGTCGGCGGCGGGCTGGTGTTCGGCGGGCGGCCGTTCGGCGGACGGACCGGGAACGCGGGGCACATCGGGCACGTGGTCGTGGAGCCCGACGGGATCGCGTGCCCGTGCGGTGGGCGCGGCTGCGTGGAGACGGTCGCCGGTGGGCCTCGGCTGGTGGAATGGGCGCGGCGGCAGGGGTGGCAGGCGCCCGAGCACGCGGACGCGGCCCACCTCGCGGCCGCCGCGCAGCACGGCGAGGAGGTGCCGCTCGCGGCGTTCGAACGGGCCGGGTACGCGGTCGGGCTGGCGATCGCGGCGACCGCAGCGGTGTGCGACCTGGACCTGGCGGTCGTCGGCGGCGGCGTCGCGCAAGCCGGTGACCTGCTGTTCGACCCGATCCGCCGCTCACTCGCCACCCACGCTGGGCTGTCCTACCTGGACGGTCTGCGCGTCGAGCCCGCACGGCTCGGCGGCGAGGCCGGACTGGTCGGCGCGGCCGCACTGGTGGCGCAGCGCTGAGCCGGAAATGGCCCTCGACGGGGGCGGTCGTCGCACTAGGGTCGATGGCATGGACGTGACCTTGGAAGAGCACTGGGAAGAGCAGTCCGGCAACTGGGTGACCTGGGTCCGCCGGCCCGGTCTCGACTCCTACTGGACCTACCGCGAGGACTTCTTCGCGCTCGTCCCGGCGCCGGGGTTCGCGACGCTGGACTTCGGGTGCGGGGAGGGGCGGGTGTCGCGGGACCTGGCTGGGCGGGGGCACCGGGTGACCGGGTTCGACGCCTCGCCGAGCATGGTCGCGGCTGCTCGTGAAGCCCATCCCGAGGGGGAGTACCTGGTCGCGGACGCGGTGGCGCTGCCGTTCGAGGACGACAGCTTCGACCTCGTGGTGGCCTACAACGTGCTGATGGACGTGTCCGATGTGGACGGTGCGGTGCGCGAGGCGGCGCGGGTGCTGATGGCGGGCGGGCGGCTGTGCCTGGCGATCACCCACCCGATCACCAACCCCGGCAACCGGGAAAGCCCTTACTTCACGTCGTCGCCGGTGCACGTGCCCGTCGAGCGGGACGGGGTCCAGGTGGTGTTCAGCGGGTGGAGCCATCCGCTGTCGCACTACACGGGAGCGCTGGAGAAGGCCGGTCTGCTGATCGAGGCGGTGCGGGAACCGGCGTGGCGCGACGAGCCCGCTCCCTTCCACCTGTGGATGCGGGCGCGGGCCGCCTGACGGTCGCGAGCAGCACGCCGACGCCGCCGAGCGCCAGGCCCACGACGGCCCGTCCGCTCAGGGTCTGGCCGAGCACGAGCCAGGCGAGCAGGGCGGTGACGGCGGGGGTGAGGAAGAACAGGGTGCCGACCTTGCTGGCGGCTTCCTTGCGCAGCATGGTGTTGAGCAGCAGGTACGTGCCGACGGAGTTGACCAGGACGATCCACGCCAGTACGCCGCCGAACGCCGCCCAGTCGGTGACGCGGGGCGTCTCCAGCACGAGCGAGGCGACCCCGACGACGGGTGCGGCGACGAGGACGTGGACGGCGGTGCTGCTGCGCACGTCGGCCTCGGGCGTGAACGCCTTCTGGTAGACGGTGCCCAGGCTCAGGCCGAGCAGCCCGACCACGCACAGCAGCACCGCGCCGAGCGAGGACCCGAGCCGGTCGGACACCGCGAGCAGCACGCCGGCACCGCCGATGCCGAACCCGACCCACTGATCGCGGGTGATCCGCTCGTGCAGCACGCCCGCCGCGAACAGGGCGATGACGATCGGGTTCAGGCCCTGCACGAGCGCCACCACACCGCCCGGCAGGCCGAGGCCGATGGCCGAGTAGAACGCGCCGAACTGCACCGCCTGCATGAGCAGGCCGACGACGGCGACGTGCGCCAACTCCTTGCCCCGCGGCCACTTCGCCTTCGTGACCAGCGCGATCAGGGCGAGCAGCACACCGGCCAGCGCGAACCGGCAGGCCGTGAGCAGCAGCGGCGGGGCGGCGCCCGTGCCGATGACCCCGGCGATGAACGCGCTGCTCCACAGCACGACGAACACCGGTGGACCGATCCGCCCCATCACGCCTCCCGAGTAACCCGTCAGTGCGGTTATCCAAGACAGTAACCCATCAGACCGGTTATGCTGGAGTGGTGGACTTCACCTTCGTCAGCGGCGACCTCGCGCTCGACTTCGCGGGCACGGTCGGCTCCCGGCGCACCGACCGGGTCGAGCTGCTCACCGGGCCCGCGGACCTGGCCGCGTGGACCACCGCGGCCGGGCTGGTCGACGTGGCGCCGGACGTGGACGAGCGCGGGTTCGCGGACGCGCTGGTGCTGCGCGAGGAGGTCTACCGGCTGGCCGTGGCGGCGCGGGACGGGGAGGACTACACCGACCTGGCGCTGCTCAACGACCACGCCGCCCGTCCGCCGGTAGCGGTCGGGCTCGGCGCGGACGGCGGGATCGTGCGGACCGGCGACCTGGCCGCGGTGCTCGCGACGGTAGGCCGGGCGGCGGTCGACCTGCTCGCACGGCCGCTCGCCGCACAGGTCCGGGAGTGCGGCGCGGACACGTGCACGCGGCTGTACGTCGACCACTCGCGGCGCGGGGCGCGGCGGTGGTGCGACATGAAGAGGTGCGGCAACCGGGTCAAGGCGTCGCAGTTCCGGGCCAGGCACGCGTGAGGCCACCGGGGACGGACCCCGGTGGCCTCGGTGCGGACCGGTGAACTAGTGCGCCGCGATCGCCTTGACCCGCGAGCTGTCCTCGTCGACGTGGTAGTCGGCGGGGTTGGTCTGGTCGGTGCCGTTGGGCACGCGCCTCTTGTGCGCGACCAACGTGACGACGACGGCGACCAGGAGGTTGGCCACCACGGCGACGATGCCGACGTAGATCTGCACGGTCGACGCGCCGAAGGGGTGCCAGCCGAGCAGCGACAGCTTGCCCAGCGGCAGTGCCGAACCACCGAAGTGCGCCTTGTTCGCCGCGGTGTTGGGGATCGTGTAGAGCAGGTACATGCCCCAGCCCATGCCCACGACCCAGCCCGCGATCATGCCCCACACGTGGAACCAGCGGGTGTAGAGCGCGATGGCCACGGCGGGCAGCGTCTGGAGGATCATGACGCCGCCGATGAGCTGGAGGTCGATGGAGAACTGCGGGTCGATGAACAGGATGAACGCGACCGCGCCGAACTTCACCACCAGCGAGGCGAGCTTGGCCTGCTTGGCCTCCTGCGCCGACGTGGCGTCCTTCTTGATGTACTCCTTGTAGATGTTGCGGGTCCACAGGTTCGCGGCCGCGATCGACATGATCGCCGCCGGGACCAGCGCGCCGATGCCGATGGCGGCGAACGCGATGCCCGCGAACCAGGACGGGAACTCCTGGCCGAACAGGACCGGCACGATGGTGTTCGTGTCCGGCCGCCCGGTCGCCTGGTTCGTGATCGGCTTGACGCCCGCGCTGATGGCGACGTAGCCCAGCAGCGCCAGCAGGCCGAGCAGCAGCGAGTAGGCGGGCAGCGCCACCATGTTCCGCTTGATCACCTTGCGGCCGCGCGAGGCGAGGATGCCGGTGAGCGAGTGCGGGTACAGGAACAGCGCCAGCGCCGAGCCCAGGGCCAGGGTCACGTACTGGAGCTGGTTGTTGGCGTTCAGCAGGGTGCCGTCGCCCGGCGCGGTCGTGGCGTCGAACTTGGCCTGGGCGTCGGAGAAGACACCGCCCCAGCCGCCGAACTTGCTCGGCAGGTAGACCACCGCGACGATGATCACCAGGTAGATCAGGCCGTCCTTGACGAACGCGATCAGCGCGGGCGCGCGCAGGCCGGACTGGTAGGTGTACAGCGCCAGCACGACGAACGCGATGAACAGCGGCAGGTGGCCGAGGATGCCGCCGCCGTTGAGGCCCATCGTGCGCAGCACGGCCTCCAGGCCGACGAGCTGGAGCGCGATGTAGGGCATGGTCGCGAGGATGCCGGTGAGCGCGATGATCAGCGCCAGCCAGTGCGAGCCGTAGCGGCCGCGCACGAAGTCGGCGGGCGTCACGTAGCCGTGCACCCGCGACACCGACCACATCCTGACCAGGGGCAGGAAGACGATGGGGTACAGGATGATCGTGTACGGCAGGGCGTAGAAGCCCATCGCTCCCGCGCCGAACATCAGCGCCGGGACGGCGACGAACGTGTAGGCCGTGTAGAGGTCACCGCCCACCAGGAACCAGGTGATCCACGAGCCGAACTTGCGGCCGCCGAGCCCCCACTCGTCCAGGTGCTCGAGGGTGCTGCCCTGCTTCCACCTCGCCGCGAAGAACCCCAGCACGGTGACGAGCAGGAACAGGACCGTGAACACCACCAACTCGGTCCACTGCATCAGCGCTTCCCCTTCTTCTTCGCCGAACCGGCGCTCTTCGCCGTGCCGGTGGTCTTCGCGGTGCCCGCGTCGAGGTCGTCGACGGCGAGGTGGTCGTCACCGTGCAGCACCGGTTCGTCCCTGGTCTTGAGGAACACCAGCCCGACGCACAGGACGCCGACGGGGACGAACGCGAACTGGTACCAGTAGAAGAACGGCAGGCCGAACACCGCGGGTTTGGCGAAGTTGAAGAACGGCGTGATCAGCATCAGCAGCGGAACCAGCAGGAGCAGGTTCCAGTTGCTCCAGCGCAAGCTGGACTTTGGGTCAGAAGGCATGTTGCCCCTCCGTACGGCCCTGGTTACTCAGGTGTTTCGAGATGTTAGGCCGGGAGGGTGTTGCCGTCACCGTGTCGTGTGGATCGACTGCGGATTGGACTGCCAAATCGTGACCGACTAACGCCCGGTCAGCCTAGTGACCAAATGAGACTCGGCCGTGTCGAAGTAGCGGAGCAGTTCCTGTTCGGCCTCGGCCACGGAGTCCGCGTCGAGCAGCGCCAGGATGGCGAGGTTCATCGGCAGGTAGTCCTGGTAGAACTCGCGCGGGTTGCCCATCACGTAGAACGCCAGCCGCAGCTCGGCCAGCAGCCGCTGGACCTCCTCGTCGAGCCGGAGGCTGCCCGCGAGCGCGGTGATCGCCCGGTGGAAGCGGATGTTGGCCGTGCCGACGTCGAGCCAGTTGTCCGTCTCCGCGCCGCGCACGCCGAACGCCACGGCGTCCCGCACGCCCTGGCGGGCCTCCTCGGTCGCGTCGGTCCACCGGCGGATCGCGCCGCACTCGATCACCCGGCGGGCGGCGTAGATGTCCGCGACCTCCGCCACGCCCGGTTCGCACACGAAGACGCCGCGGCTGTGCTCGTGCACCAGCAGGCGTTCGTGGGTGAGCAGCCGGAAGGCCTCGCGCAGGGTGTTGCGGGAGATGCCGAGCGCCTCGGAGATGGCCTTCTCGTTGAGCTGGAGGCCGGGGGTGAGCTCGCCGTCGAGCATCCGGTCGCGGAGCTTGTCCGCGACCCGTTCCGCGCGGGCGCGGTCCTGGCTGAGGCGGTCGTCGGCGAGGGTGCCCAGCCAGTCGTGCGACGGCGCGGTGGTCATGGGCCCATCTTAGCCGGTTTGGAGTATTGTCGGATTGTTGAACAATCCTTACCCTGGCTTCAGGGAGGTGGGCCATGGATCTCAACGCGGACCTGGGGGAAGGCTTCGGGCGGTGGACGCTCGGCGACGACGAGGGTCTGCTGGACGTCGTGACGAGCGCGAACGTGGCGTGCGGCTTCCACGCGGGCGACCCGGACACGATGCGGCGCACCTGCGAGCTGGCCGCCGAACGGGGCGTCGCGATCGGCGCCCACGTCGGCTACCGCGACCTGGCGGGGTTCGGCCGCCGGTTCCTCGACGTCGAGCCCGCCACGCTGACCGCCGAGGTCCTCTACCAGCTCGGCGGGCTGGACGCCTGCGCGCGGGCGGCCGGGGTGCGGGTGGGCTACGTGAAGCCGCACGGCGCCCTGTACAACGCGCTGGTCAGGCACGAGGCGCAGGCCGACGCCGTGGTCGACGCGGTGCGCGCCTACGACCCGACGCTGGCGGTCCTCGGGCTGCCGGGCGCGGTGTGGCTCAAGCGCGCGGAGGTCGCCGGGCTGCCGGTGCGGTTCGAGGCGTTCGCCGACCGCGCGTACACGACGTCCGGTGGGCTCGTGCCCCGCGGTCGGGCGGGCGCGGTGCTGCACGACCCGGTGGAGATCGCCCGGCGCTGCGTGCAGCTCGCCACCGAGGGCACGGTCACCAGCGTCGACGGCTTCCCGATCCGGGCGCGGGTCGACTCGATCTGCGTGCACGGCGACACCCCGAACGCGGTGGCCATCGCGAGCGCCGTGCGGCAGGCGTTGACGGGCTCCGGTGTGAAGTTAAAACCTCTTGATCGGGAAAACCGCAGCTTGACGGCGTGACCCCGACAAGCGGGGTTTCGACACTCCCAGTGACCGGCCACTATCGCGCGGTGACCCACTTCTCCCGGCTGCGCGCCCTCGTGCCCGCAGCGGTCGCCCTGTCCCTGCTCATGGCACCCGGAGTCGCCTCCGCCCAGGACGCGACCCCGGCCCCCTGCTTCGACACCAACGCACCCCTGACCGTCGAGGAACAGCGCCTCGACGACACCCTGGTCGCCGGTGGCCCCGCGGTCGGACCCGAACTGGTCCGGCTCGCGGGGTTCACCCCGGCCGTCGAGAAGTTCACCGACCGCCTGTGCCGCACGGGTTCCGCGCGGGCCGCCACCCAGCTCGCGAGCACCGCCGGTGGTGAGCTCTGGCGCGCGGCGGTCAAGCGCGCGCAGAGCACCCAGACCACCTGGGACGCCTACGACGACCGCCCGCTGTACTGGGCCCGGCTGCACCTGACCAAGGCGCTGCGGCAGTGGACGCCGCGGTTCGGGCTCGACGCGGCCACGCGCGCGGCGCTCGTCCAGGCGGTCGACCGGGCCTCGCGCGGGGTGTCGGACGTGCGGTTCCCGCAGGAGCCCGGTGTCCGGCGGATCGTCGTCACCGGCTTCGACCCGTTCCAGCTCCAGGGCACGTCCGTGCGCCGCGGCAACCCCGCGGGCGCGACCGCGCTGCAGCTCGACGGCAAGGTGTTCGACACCCCGCAGGGCGAGGTCGTGGTGCAGGCCGCAGTGCTGCCGGTGCTCTGGGGCGGGTTCGACGAGGGTGTCGTGGAGGCCGTCTACGGCACCGCGCTGCAGGCCGCGGTCAAGCCGGACGCGTTCGTGACGATCAGCCAGGGCAGGCCGGGCCGGTTCGACGTGGAGCGCTGGGCGTCGCGCTGGCGCGGCGGGTTCCCGGACAACAACGACGCGTCCTCGGTCGGCCCGGTCCCGGACGCGGCGGGCTGGCCGCAGCCGGCGACGGAGTTCATCGAGACCACGCTGCCGTACCAGAAGATGATCGACGCGGGCACCGGCCCGTTCCCGGTCCAGCTCAACAGGTCGTTCTGCGAGTGGCCGGTCGGCACCCCCGGCGTCGGCCCGATGTCGTGCCGCAGCGACGAGCCGACGCCCGGCGCGGCCGCGGCGTCCGGCGGCGGCGGTGACTACCTGTCCAACGAGAGCATGTACCGCGCCAACCGCGTGCGGACCGGCCTCGGCGCGACCGGGGTCCTCGGCGGCCACCTGCACGTGCCCGTGCTGACCCAGCCGGTCGACTCGGCGGCGCTGACCGACGCCGCGTTCGAGGCGCAGCGGCGGGACATCACCGACCAGGCCGTGGCGCTCGTCGGCGTCGTCTGACTCTTCCACAGCCTGTGCACAGATCCGTGCACAGGCTGTGGACAACTTCGATTCATCGCAGCTCAGCTGGTGTGCACAGGTGTGCACAAAGGCAGAAGACCCGGTGGACAACGCTGGCCACCGGGTCTTCTCCACGCCTCAAGCCATCAGCTGAGGCGTTGCTTCAGGGCCTCGAACTCGTCGCGCAGCGAGGTCGGCAGCTTGTCACCGATCTTGGTGAACCACTCCTCGATGAGCGGGATCTCGGCCTTCCACTCCTCCACGTCGACCTCCAGCGAGGTCTCGATGTCGGCGGTCGCCGCGTCCAGACCCGACAGGTCCAGCGCTTCGGCGGTCGGCACGTGGCCGATCGGGGTCTCCACGGCCGCGGCCTTGCCCTCGATGCGCTCGATCGCCCACTTCAGGACGCGCGAGTTCTCGCCGAAACCGGGCCACAGGAAGCGCTTGTCCTCACCGCGGCGGAACCAGTTCACGTAGAAGATCTTCGGCAGCTTGGTCGCGTCGGCGTTCTTGCCGACCTCGATCCAGTGCTTGAAGTAGTCGCCCGCGTTGTAGCCGATGAACGGCAGCATCGCCATCGGGTCGCGGCGCACGACGCCGACCTTGCCGGTGGCGGCGGCGGTCGTCTCGCTGGACAGCGTGGCGCCCATGAACACGCCGTGCTGCCAGTCGCGCGACTCGGTCACCAGCGGGATCGTCGTGGCGCGGCGGCCGCCGAAGAAGATCGCCGAGATCGGCACGCCCTTGGGGTCGTCCCACTCCGGCGCCTTGATGTCGCACTGGTCGATCGGCGTGCAGTAGCGCGAGTTCGGGTGCGAGGACAGCTCGCCGCTGTCCGGCGTCCAGTCCTGCTTCTTCCACGAGGTCAGGTGGGCCGGGGGCTCGCCCATGCCCTCCCACCAGACGTCGCCGTCGTCGGTCAGGGCGACGTTGGTGAACAGCGAGTTGCCCTTCGCGATGGTGCGCATCGCGTTCGGGTTCGTGTGGTAGTCCGTGCCGGGCGCCACGCCGAAGAAGCCGTTCTCCGGGTTCACCGCGTACAGGCGGCCGTCCTCGCCGAAGCGCATCCAGGCGATGTCGTCGCCGAGCGTCTCGACCTTCCAGCCGGGGATGGTGGGCTCCAGCATCGCCAGGTTGGTCTTGCCGCACGCGGATGGGAACGCCGCGGCGATGTAGTAGACCTTGGCCTCCGGCGAGGTCAGCTTGAGGATCAGCATGTGCTCGGCCAGCCAGCCCTCGTCGCGCGCCATCACCGAGGCGATGCGCAGCGAGTAGCACTTCTTGCCCAGCAGGGCGTTGCCGCCGTAGCCCGAGCCGAACGACCAGATCATCCGCTCCTCGGGGAACTGGGTGATGTACTTCGTGTCGTTGCACGGCCACGGGACGTCGGCCTGGCCGTCCTCGAGCGGGGCGCCGATCGAGTGCAGCGCCTTCACGTACTTGGCGTCCTCGCCGAACTTCGCGAGCGCCTTGTCTCCCATGCGGGTCATGATGTGCATGGAGACGACGACGTATTCGGAGTCGGTGATCTCCACGCCCAGCATGGGTTCATCGGCGTCGAGCGGGCCCATGCAGAACGGGATCACGTACATCGTGCGGCCGCGCATCGAGCCCCGGTAGAGCCCGGTCATGATGGCCTTCATCTCGGCCGGGTCCATCCAGTTGTTCGTGGGGCCGGAGTCGGCCTCGTCCAGCGAACAGATGAAGGTGCGCTCCTCGACCCGCGCGACATCGGTCGGGTCGGAGGCGGCCCAGAACGAGTTCTGCTTCTTCTTCAGGGGGACGAACGTTCCGGCGTCCACGAGCTTTCCGGTGAGCCGTGTCCATTCCGCGTCGGTTCCGTCGGCCCACACGACCTCGTCCGGACAGGTCAGCTCGGCGACTTCGCGGACCCAGGACAGCAGGCCAGCATGGTTGGTAGGTGCCTTGTCGAGACCGGGAATGGTCACTGCCGTCATCTCGTCTCGTCTCCTGACTAGCGCCACAGGCCCACGCGGACATCGTCGCCCGGCATGGGACGACAACGTCCTCGGAAATAGCTCCACAACGTCCGGGGAACCCGGACGTGCTGTGAAGGGGATGGACCGAGGCTAGCGGGGTTAATCGCCGGTTACCGACACCTGACCTGTCGGCTCCCTCACAAGACCGATTCTGGAATCGATTCAGCACCCGTTTACCAGACCGCGAACTGTGATCTGCGCTTTAGTCCTGGAAAAGCAAGGGCCCCGTGTGCGGCGATCGCCACACGGGGCCCACTTTTTCCGCGAAGTATGGAAGCGCTCTCAGTGGTCTAGGCCAATGAGTATTGTTGTTCGACTCAGTTCGGACTGATCCACTGACCGGTCGTGGAATCGATTCGCACGACACCGGACACCGAGCCGAACGGCTCGTCGTGGTCCACCCACACGTCGTCGGACTCCGACAGCACGCCGCTCTTGCTGTCCGCCACGTACTTGCCGTTCGAGTCGATGTGCCCGCGCTCCACCTCGGTCCACGTGTCCTCGGCGGTGTGCTCGGTCATCGTGACCTCACCGGACCGGGTGATCTCCGTGGCCAGGTCCGCCTTGCCGTCGCCGTCCACGTCGGTGAACAGCCACGTGTCGCCGTCCTCGTCCTTCACCACCGCCGTGTCGGCCCGGCCGTCGCCGTCCGTGTCCTCGGTCGGCACGCCCACGTTCTGGTCGCCGGTGTCCGTGTCCACGATCATCGTGTGCCCGGCGTTGGTGTTCGTCTGCTCGTGCGCGTCGGCCGGGTCGACCGCGATCCACTCGCCCGAGTGGACGTCGAACCTGGCCTGCGCCACCAGCTTGCCGTCGTGGTCGAACGTGCTCATCAGGTCGGCGTCGCCGTCGCGGTCGGTGTCGGTGAACGCCAGGTGCCCGCCGTCGCCGGTCTCCACGACCGCGCTGTCCTCGATGCCGTCGTCGTCGATGTCGAAGGTCGTCTCGGCGGTGTACTCCTCGCCCTCGACGGTGACCTTGAGCTCGCCGTCGGCTCCGCCGTTCTCGTCGATGTACACCGGGTCACCCTCCTGCGCGTCGCGTACCGGTAGGACCCACGGTAGGCCTGTTCGGTTCCGAGGGAGAAGTCACAGGTCGGCCCGACCGCTCAGGCCCGGTCCCGGACCGTGCGGATGCGGCCCAGGAGCTGGTCGACCAGTGCGCGGCCGGACCTGAGTTCGGACTGGCGCCTGGTCACGGTCTGGAGCTCGCGGCCGCGTTCGCCCGCCTCCATGCGGACGGCCTTGTCCACGTCGCGCAGCTCGGCCTCGATGGCCTCGACGCGCTTGCCCAGGGCGTCGTCGAGGGCAAGCGACAGGTGCTGTTCGGCGACGATCAGCTGTTCGGCCACGACCTGGTCGACGGTGGAGCGGGCGTCGGCGATGGCGTCGGAGAGCCACTGCTTGAGGTGCTGCTTGTCGGCCGTGTGCTTGCGGGTCCTGGCCATCCACCAGCCCGCGCCGAGACCGAGGACGACGGTGACCGGGAGGACGATCGGGTTCAGGGCGGCGACGCCGAGGCCCGCCAGCGGGAGGACGGCGAGCCTGCCCGCGCCGAGGCCGCCGGAGACGCCCATGAACACCAGCAGCTTGTCCTCGGCGGTCGGCGGGCGCTTGTCCGGTGGGCGCAGCGCCACCGGCTGGTGCGGGCCGCGGGCGAACTGGGAGCGGATGACGGCCAGCTCGTCGGGGGAGAACAGCTCGGCCAACGACGTGTCGGTGACCTGCGCCAACCGGTTGGCCAGCAGGGCGCTCAGCCTGCCGGAGACCACCTGCAGCGCCGCGTCGACCTGTTCCGGCAGCTTCGCCAGCGCCTCGCGGTCGGCCACGTCGATCGCCTGGCGGAACCAGGTCTGCAGGTCGCGCATCTGGCGGCTGACCTCGTGCGCGCACTCGACGCGGGCCCGCTGCACCTCGCCGCGCAGCTTGAGCTGCCAGCCCTTGGTGGACGACCGGCGCTGGGAGTTCAGCTCCTCGCGCCGCGCCCGCAGCACCTCGGCCTCCTCCTCGCCGGTGCTCAACGCCCGCTGCTCGCCCGCGAGGCGGACGTCGAGCTCGGCCAGCACGGTGGCCAGCGCGCGCAGGGCGTTCGCCTCGGCGAGCATCGACGCCCGGCCGACGACGAGCTCCTGCAACGCGGCCTGGAGGTCGGCGATGCCGGACCGCTCGCGCAGCATCGCGGCCGCGTCGGGGTTGGGGGCCTTGCCCGCCATCTCGAACATCCGCGACGACACGGGGTGGAAGACGGCGTCGGCGAACCTCGGCGCGTGCTCGGACAGCAGCGCCTTGTTGGCGTCCAGCAGCTGCCGCCAGCCGCGGTACTGGTCGGTCTTGGTGAGCGCGAAGACGACCGTCTCCACGCGTTCGCCGACGCTGTGCAGGAACGCCAGCTCGCCCTTGGTGAACGGGGCCGACGAGTCGACCACGAACAGCAGCGCGGTGGCGGACGCGGCCGCCTCCAGCGCCAGCTCGCCGTGCACGGTGTCCAGGCCGCCGACGCCGGGGGTGTCCACGACCGACATCCGCTCCAGCAGCGGCACCGGGGCGTCGACCTCGACGTACCTGGGCGGCAGCTGGCCCTCGGGCAGGTCGTGCGCGGCGGACACCCAGTTGACCAGCTCGGCGGGCTCGAACGGCACGGGTTCGAGCACACCGGGGTAGCAGGCGCGGCTCGCCCACCGCTCGCCGTGCCGGAAGACCAGGTAGGTGCTGGTGGCGACCTCGGCGTCGACCGGCGACAGGCCCGGCGTGGCGAGCATGGCGTTGACCAGGGAGCTCTTGCCGCGGTTCGTCTCGCCGACGACGACCACGCTGGGCGTGCGGTCGCGGGCGGAGCGGACCTGGTCGACCCAGTCCGCGGCCTTGGGGTCGACCTCGCGGACCAGCGCGGTCAGCTTCTCCCTGGCCTGCTTGACCGTCTGCGGCAGCGTCAAGGGCACGTCCTCGCGGTGTAGACCGTGACGATCGGCGGCCGGAGGGTCCGCTCGCGGTCGGTGAACCCGACCACCTCGGTCTCGGCGACCACCCCGTCGAGCGACGGGTCGTCGGTGGGCACGGTGCCGCCCGCCTCGTGCCGCGACGGGTCGAATCGGTCCCCGTCCGGGCGCACCGCCCGCACCCCCACGGAGGCCAGCGCCTCCTCGATGCGCTCCACGACACCGGCGCTGCGGGCCCGGTCCAGGGCGTAGAGGCAGAGCTGCACCAGCGCGCGCCGTTCGGCAAGCGCCTGGTCCAGCAGTTCGTCACCGATCGTGTCCATCATTGGTGCCGCCACATCGGCTTGCGACGCTGTCGACACCGCGTCGGTTCCGTCCGCGCTCATCGCTGCCCCCCGCCGCGCAGTTGCTGCCAGATCAGGAAGTACGCCCGGTGCACCACGTGCGCCACCCTGCTTTGGGCTGGAGTGGCCCCGAACGACGCGAAGGAGCGCCACCAGCCCGCCCGTTCCAGCGCGTAGGCGGTCAGCTCCGGCAGCGGTCGGCCGCGCAGGCCGAGCTGGTCGGGGACGTGCGGGGTGCCGCCGACCCGCAGCACCTCCTCGACCAGGTCCGGGGGCATCGCGACGGCGCCGGAGGTGACCAGCGTCAACGCCTCCAGCAGCCGCAGCTGGTGCGCCTCCGGCTTGGCGAGCAGCACCTCGATCGCGTTGTGCACCCGCTGCCGCTCGCCCGCGTCGCCGGACGCCTGCGCCAGCGCCGTCACCGACGCGAGCGCGGCAGCGGCCTTGATGCCGTCGGCGCGGACCCGGAACACCGCGTTCAGCTTGGCGCGCACGCCGTCCAGGCCGGAGGAGTCCAGGAGCTTGCGCCGCAGCGCGCCCGCGGTGATCGCGGGTTCGGCGGCCAGCGCGGTCAGCGCGCACCGCACGCCGTAGAGGTCGAGCCGTTCCATCAGCCCCGCCCGCACGCCCGCCGGGACCTCGCACTCCCAGCTGGTGAACAGGTCGGCCGACATCAGCATCATGTCCAGCGTCGCCGCGTCCAGCTCGGCGATCCTGCGCAGCGCGTCGGCGTCGGCCGAGGTGAACCCGCCGGTCTCGGCGGACTCGGCGACCAGGCCGATCACCGGCAGCACGTCGGCGACCCTCGGCTTGAGGATCTGCGCCTGCTTCTCCGCGATCAGCAGCGCGGCCTTCCAGGTGTCGCCGTCGGAGCCGTCGACCGACTCGGGCGCGATGGTGTCCGCCTTGTTCAGCACCGCGATCGCGTTGACCGGCCCGGCCTCTCGGCTGGCGGTGGCCGCCGTGAACGCCGCCAGCGCCTGGTGGTCGTCGGCCCGCACGCCCTGCGTCACGACGTAGAGCACGGCCTCCGCGCCCGCGACCGCGTTGCGCGACACCGGGTCCAGGTCACCGGCCGCGCCGAGCAGCGCCTCGGTGCGGGCGACCGACGCGGCGTCCAGCGAGCCGAGGCCGGGGGTGTCGATCACGGTCAGGTCCCGCAGCACCGCGTTGGTGAGGTACGCCTCGATGTGCGACACCTCGTCCACGTCGACGCCGAGCGAGGCGGGGATCATCCCGGCCGCGTCGAACGGCAGCACCTGCTTGCGGCCGTCGGTGAAGATCACCTCGATCCGGTCGACCGTGCCGTACTGGAACCGGGTGACCAGCCGGGTGCACTCGCCGACCGCGGTCGGTGCGACCCGGCGGCCGATCAGGGCGTTGACCAGCGTCGACTTGCCGGACTTTATCCGGCCCGCGATGGCGACCTGGAGTGGCGCGGACAGCCTGCGGAGCACCTCGCGGAAGCCCGCGGCGGTCTCGGGGGACACCTGCGGCTGCAACGAGACGCACAGGTTCGCGACCGCCGCCGAAAGCGGTCCGGCCAGTTGTCGTCCGGTAGCCGTGGTCACGCGGCAGATCGTGCCACGACGGTGCCGGACGTGGTGGCCGTTCGGTTTCGGGACCTGCCGCGACGGGTGCTCGGCAGCCTGCGGAACCCGTTCTCGGTGGGCGAACGCTGATCTCGACCATCGGCCGCTGAAAGCCCTACTCGACCGAGTAGGCGGCGCGGACGGCAGCCACGGCGTCGTCCACCCCGATCCCCAGTGCCCTGGCCGCCCCGGCGAACTCCGCCGCGGCGGCCTCGAGCGCGTCCGGGGCGGGGACGGGCGCGGCGGCGACCACGGTGCCCTGCCGCCTGCCGGTGCTCAGCACGCCGCTCGTCTCCAGCTCCCGGTAGGCGCGCGCCACCGTGCCGGGCGCGATGCCCAGATCGCCCGCGAGCTGCCGGATCGTCGGCAGGCGCGACCCGGTCGGCAGCCACCCCAGGGTGATGAGCCTGCTGATCTGGTCGCGGACCTGGCGCCACGGTGCGACACCGCTGTCCACGTCCACGACGATCCGGGGCGGTGCGCTCATCTCCGGACGGGCGTCCGCGACACGTACGGCGGGGTCGCCAGCCAGCCGAGGCCGAAGACCACCGCGAGCACCGCGAGGAGCAGCACCGGCAGCCCCCGTGCGGACGAGTACGACGTGACCAGGCCGGTCAGCGCCACGCCCAGACCCAGCGCCACCCGCGCGCTGCGCACCCGGAAAGCGGAGTCGACGGCCTCGTCGCCGCTGGTCGGGCGGGTGACGGCCAGCCGGACCCCGCCGAGCGCCGCGAGCACGCCGACCGCCAGCACCGCGAGCCCCACCCAGGGCAGCGGTCGGGTCGTCAGGAGCACCACCAGCACGGCGACAACGCTAACGCCGAACAGCGCCACTCCCCACACGGGCACCAGGTCGAGCGCCCGGCGCGGCGCCAGCACGGCCTCGCGCCTGCGCCCCTTGCTGGGGCGCAGGGCGGCGATCAGCTCGGCCAGCAGCATGCCCGCGAGCACCGTCACCAGGATCGCCAGGAAGAAGTCCGGTTCCGGCTCGACCCGCGAGCTGACGTAGCTCGTCCCGACGAACAGCCACGGGTACAGCAGCCGCCGCCGCTTGAGGTACACCTTCGACTCGGCGACCTGCGCGGCCGTCGGGTCCGCGACGCGCCACCTGCGCAGCACCTTGGCCGCGGTCTTGTCGGTCGGCCACAACGCGATCAGGAGCATGACGCCGACGAACGCGGCGGATACCAGGTCGACCCAGGAGTGCATGCCCGTCCTCCGGTTTTGTACCGACTTCTTGGTACAAGCATGGCACAGCTGGCCGGGTTTTGTACCACGTGCTCGACACAACGCGATCGCGGCCGTCAACCTGGAGGCGTACGCACGTTCAGCCCGTGGCGCGACGCGAATGGTTCGCCCGGTACCTAATCTTGCTGTCGTGCAGCGGTTGAGCCTGTGGATGAGAGCGCACCCGGTGTTCGGGGACTCCCTGATCGCCGGGCTGCTGTTCCTGGCCGACCTCTCGTCGTTCGCGAGCACCGACCGGGTGCCCGGCGGAGCGATCTTCCTCGTGGGGCTGCTGCTCACCGTGCCGGTGGCGTTCCGCCGCCGGTACCCGCTGGCCAGCAGCTACGTCGTCCTGCTCGGCGGGTTCCTCCAGCTGATGACGCACGGCGGTCTGCTGGACGGGCTGCCGGTGCGGGCGGGCGACCTGGCGCTGGCCATCGCCCTGTACACGGTCGTGGCCTACGTGGGGAAGCAGCCCGCGCTGCTCTACACGATGGCGCTGTTCGTCGGGACGCTCATCTGGGCGGTGTGGCGGATCGCCGACCCCACCGCCGCGGTGTTCCTCACCGCACTGGTCGCGGCGATCTTCGGGTTCAGCTGGGCGCTCGGCTCGTTCGTCGGCGCGCGGCGGGCCTACCACTCGGAGCTGGAGCAGCGGCTGAAGCTGCTGGAGACCGAGCGCGACCAGCAGGCCAGGATCGCGGTCGGCGAGGAGCGGTCGCGGATCGCCCGCGAGCTGCACGACGTGGTCGCGCACGCGGTCAGCGTGATGGTCGTGCAGGCCGACGGCGCGGGGTACGCGATCCGCACGAAACCGGAGCTGGCCGAGGCCGCCGTGAAGACGATCTCGGACACCGGCAGGCAGGCGTTGACGGAGCTGCGCAGGCTGCTCGGCGTGCTGCGCAGCGAGGACCAGTCAGGCACCCAGTGGGCGCCCCAGCCCGACGCGCGCGAGCTGGAGAACCTGGCGGAGAACTGCCGGGCCGCCGGGCTGCCGGTGCGGCTGGAGATCACCGGTGACGTCGACCAGCTGCCGGTCGGCCTCGGTCTGAGCATCTACCGGATCGTCCAGGAGGCGCTGACCAACACGCTCAAGCACGCGGGCAGCGGCGCGGGCGCGGTGGTGAAGGTGCTGCGCACCGGCGAGAAGGTCGTGGTCGAGGTGACCGACGACGGGTACGGCACGCCGCACGACCTGGTCGCGGTGTCCGGCGGCAACGGCCTCATCGGCATGCGCGAACGGGCCGGTGTGCTCGGCGGCACGCTCGACGCCGGTCCCAATCCGGGCGGTGGCTGGCGGGTTCGCGCCGTGCTCCCGCTGATCGCGTCCTAGGGTGGCACCCGTGATCCGTGTACTGCTCGTCGACGACCAAGAGCTCATGCGCATGGGGTTCCGCATGGTGCTCGGCGCCCAACCCGACGTGGACGTCGTCGGCGAGGCCGCGGACGGGCTCGACGCGGTGCAGCTCGCCGACCAGCTCAGGCCCGACGTCGTGCTGATGGACGTCCGGATGCCGGTGCTGGACGGAGTCGAGGCGACCAAGAGGATCACCGAAGCGGGCACGTCCAAGGTGCTCGTGATGACCACGTTCGACATGGACGAGTACGCGCTGTCCGCGCTGCGCAACGGGGCCAGCGGGTTCCTGCTGAAGGACACCCCGCCCGGTGACCTGGTGTCGGCGCTGCGCGCGGTCGCCAGCGGCGACGCCGTGGTCTCGCCGAGCGTGACGAAGCGGCTGCTGAGCCGGTTCCTCGGGGAGAGCGGTGGCGAGCTGCGCGACGCGGCGGTGCTGGACGTGCTCACCGAGCGGGAGCGCGAGGTGCTGGTGCTGATCGCGAAGGGCCTGTCCAACACCGAGATCGCCCGGAAGCTGTTCCTGTCCGAGGCGACCGTGAAGACGCACGTCGGGCGGATCCTGGCGAAGCTGGAGATCAGGGACCGGGTGCAGGCCGTGGTCCTGGCCTACGAGACCGGTCTGGTGCGTCCGGGGGACGTGTAGTCCTCGGGCCGGTCGGTGGCGTTACGCGTCACGCCACCGACCGGGACCCGGTCGCTCAGCCGATCTTCTCGATGCGGGCGTTGCGGATCAGGAACTTGCCCGGCTCGCGGACCTGCTCGAACGCCGCGTTGTTCAGCAGGGCGCAGCTGCCCGACACGCTCGTGACGCTGACCGTCGTGGACTTGTTGTTGTCCAGGTTCGTGATCTTCAGCTGCGTGCCGACGGGGAACTGGTTGCTGCTGGCACCGGGCGCGCCACCTTCACCGGAGAGCGTCACGGTCGACCCGGCGCAGACGACCTGGCCGGTCGCGGGCTGCGCGGCGGCAGGCGGGTTGGCCGCCGCGGGCTGACCGGCCGCGGGCTGGGCCGCGGCACCGCCGCCGACGACCTCGACGGTGTTGTTGCGGATCACGTTCTTGCCCGCCTCGCGGACCTGGTCCATCGCCGCGGTGTTGAGCAGCGCGCAGCTCGCCGACGTGCCGATGACCGGAACCGTGGTGGACTTCTTGTTGTCCAGGTTCGTGATCTTCAGCTGGGTGCCGACCGGGAACTTGTTGCTCGTGACGCCCGGTGCGGCGTTGTCGGAGAAGAACGTGAGGTTGCCGGGGCACACCGACGCGCCCGCGGCGGGCGCCGGCTGGGCGGCGGGCTGACCCGCGCCGGGCTGCGCCGCGCCGCCACCGCTGACGACCTCGACCTTGTTGTTGCGGATCACGTTCTTGCCGGTCTCGCGGACCTGGTCCATCGCGGCGGTGTTCAGCAGCGCGCAGCTGCCGGACACCCCGGTGACCGGCACCGTCGTGGACTTGCCGTTGTCCAGGTTCGTGATCTTGAGCTGGGTGCCCACCGGGAACTGGTTGCTGGTCACCCCCGGCGCCGCGGTGTCGGAGAAGAACGTGAGGTTCTGGCCCTGGCAGGCGACCGTGCTCGCGGCGCCGCCCCCCATGGCGAAGGCCGACCCGGCACCCGCGCCAACCACCACTAGGAGACCGGCAGCGATCGTCCAGCGCCGCTTTCGCGCTACCTCGGGCATCCGTCGGCTCATTGCCGTCACTTCCTTTCGTCGCGTGACCAGGCCTACGGCCGATGGCGATGCGCGGTTCAGACCAGTGACGGAAACCTGTGGAGGTCAACTATCGGTAGGCCGAGGCATCAACGCTGGTGGGAGCGGTCCCAGTCGACACCACGTCGGTATTCCACCGACCCCAGTCCGGCTGGGTGCCGTCGAGGTCGGTGACCCCGTACTCGTGCATGAGCGACCACGACGACAGCGCCCGACCGGCGAACTTCGCGCGGTCCGGGTCCGCCGCCAGCGCGGCCACCCCTCGACCGAGGTAGTGCGGCGTCTCCGCCATCACGTAGTGCGGCTCCTTGGCGATGGCGTCGCGCCAGTTCTCCTCGGTGACGCCGAAGTGCTCCAGCATCTGCTCGGAGCGCAGGAACCCCGGTGTCACCGCGACCGCCG
Source organism: Umezawaea tangerina (assembly GCF_003002815.1). Classification (GTDB taxonomy): domain Bacteria; phylum Actinomycetota; class Actinomycetes; order Mycobacteriales; family Pseudonocardiaceae; genus Umezawaea; species Umezawaea tangerina. The sequence continues at coordinate 62,407 of NZ_PVTF01000001.1, forward strand.
TGCAGCCGTGCGGTTCCAGCTCCTTCGCCAGCGCGAACCCGAGCCGCCGGATGGCGACCTTCACGGAGTCGTAGGCCATCGACTCGGGGTAGTAGGAGTCGGAGTCGCCGTCGGTCACCTCGACCACGAGGCCGCCCGGCCGCTTGATGACCAGCGGCACCAGCTTGTGCAGCGCCACGAAGTGGGCCTCCATGCAGTTGCGCCACATCCCGAGCTGCCGGTCGAGGTCGGTCTCCCAGAACGGCTTGAACTCGACGTCCTGCTCGCCGCCCCACACGTCGTCCACGAGGACGTCGAGCCTGCCGTCCACTTCGGACTCGATGCGGGCGCGGAACGCGTCCACGTCAGCCGGGACGGTGAAGTCGCAGCGCACCGCGATCCCCCGCCCGCCCGCGGCCGTCACCAGCTCGGCGGTCTCCTCGATCGTCTCGGCGCGCCCCACCCGCGACCGGCTCTCCCGCGTCGAGCGGCCGCCGACGAACACCGTCGCCCCGGCCGCGCCCAGCTCCACCGCGATCGCCCTGCCCGCTCCCCTCGTCGCACCGGTGACCGCGGCCACCTTGTCCCGCAACGGCTTGTCCATCAGACCTTCCTCCACATCCCCAACACCGAGTCCACGTCTTCGGCGACCCGGTCCGCGAACGCGCCGCGGGGCCGGATCGACCAGTCCATCGAAATGCCGTTGATCAGCCCGGCGAGCACCCGCGCGGCGAGCTCCGGGGCGGGTGCGCTGGGCAGCGCGGCGGCGCGCACGAGCACGCACAGCTCGTCCTCGACGGCCGCGAAGTGCTCGACCAGCAGCGCGCGCAGGCTCGGGTCGACGAGGTCGACGCCGAGCTGGGCCAGGCTGTTCGCCGCGACCTCCGGGTCGGCCAGCTCGCCGAACAGCGTGAGGAGCGCGGCGCGGAGGCCGTCGACCGGGTCGTCGGTCGCCCCGGCCGCGTCGCGCATCCTCGTCACCGCGATCCGGGTGGTGACCCGGCTGACCTCTTGCAGGAGGCCGCTCTTGGAGCCGAACCGCTGGGCGATCGTGCCGACGGAGACACCCGCCTCGGCCGCCACCTCCGCGAGGGTGAACTCGGGGCCGCGACGGCCGATCACCAGCATGGTGGCGTCCAGGAGCCGCTCGTCGGTGATCGTCTTGGGCCTGGCCACACGGTTATTGAACCATGGTTCATTAATGGGTGCCAGTGACTATTCTCGACGCGGTGACCACACCTGACTGGCGTCCGCGGCTCATCGCACTCGACATCGACGGAACGATCGCCCGGATGGGCGAGAACGAGATCGCGCCCGCGGTCCGGGCGGCGATCGGGCGGGCGGTGGGACACGGGACGCACGTGGTGCTGTCCACCGGGCGGTCGCTCATGGGGACCCGGACGATCCTGGACTCACTGGGGCTGGAGAACGCCACCGCGCTGTGTTCGAACGGGGCGGTGTGGTGGGACACGACGTCCGCGTCTGTGGTGAAGTGCACGGCGTTCGACGTGGGAGTGGTGATGGACCGGCTGCTGGGGCTGCTGCCGGGAGCGGTGTACGGCGCCGAGGTGACCGGGGTCGGGAACCTGATGTACGGCCGTTTTCCGGAGGGGAACCTGTGGGGGGAGCTGCGGGAGGTCGGCCTGGAGGAGTTCGTCGCGGAGCCGACGCCGCGGCTGGTGGTGCGGTGGCTGGACCACACGCCGGAGGAGATGGCGTTCCGGCTGATGGACGTGGAACTGCCGGGGGCGGACTGGACGGTGGATCACACGATCGCGTGGTTGACGGCCGGGCCGGTGGGGGTGACGAAGGGGGCCGAGCTGGAGGAGCTGCGGGTTCGATTGGGGGTGGAGGCGTCGGAGACGTTGGCGATCGGGGACGGGCACAACGACGTGGAGATGCTGCGGTGGGCGGCGCACGGGGTGGCGATGGGGCAGGCGCCCGCGACTGTGAGGGAGGCGGCGGATGAGGTGGTGGGGAGTGTGTTCGAGGATGGGGCGGCGGGGGTTTTGGATCGGTTTTTTCCGGGGTGAGGGGGTGGGGGTGGGGGGGTCACCCCGGCTCGCCGAGTGTTCTATGCCCACCACCGCTTGTCAAGACGATAGGGCTGTCTTGACAAGCGGTGGTGGGCATAGAGGGGCTTTCTCGTCGGGGTGGGTGGGGGAGGTGTGGGTGGGGAGGGCATCAGGCTGCGCCTGACAGGGCATCCTCGCTGCGCGTCGGACAGAGCATCCTTGCTGCGCGGCGGACAAGGCCCCAGGCGCTCCGCGCCGGATGCGCGCTGGCGGGCTTCGCCCGGTGGGGTGTTGTGCTCGGCTGCGCCATCGGGGGGAAGGCATCCTCGCTGCGCGTCGGATGGGGTGGTAGGGGTGGGGGTGGGGTTAGTCGGTTACGTCGAGTTTGGCTACGACCTTGATGTCGCGGACTCGGACTACGACCTCGTCGGGGACGCCGTTGCGTTCGGCGAATTCGTCGGCGCGGTGGTCGCCCATGTAGCGGGCGGCGATGCGGCCGGTCCAGTACTTGACCTGGTCGCGGTTGTCGTCGATTTGGGCGGTGCCGCTGATGGTGGCGAAGGAGAACGGGGGGAGTTCGTCGTCGAAGCAGATGGAGACGCGGCCGTCGCGGGCGATGGCCTTGCCCTTGATGGACCGGGTGTTGGTGGTGAAGACCAGGGTGCCGCCGTCCAGGTCGACCCACACGGGGGAGACGTGGGGGGAGCCGTCCTTGCGGACGATGGCGAGCTTGCCGGTCTTGGCTGGTGCCGCGGAGATGAACTCGCGCCACCAGCCCTCAGGAGCGTCGGTGTAACCCATGACCGAACACCGTAGAGGCCTCCGTCCCTGAGAAAAATCGGCAAAGGCCTAGGGGGCGACTCAGGGTCACCACTGATTGCTACGACCGAGGTATCGAGGACAGTAAGACTGAAGTCGCACCGAACAATCAACTACAGACCGATGTGTCCGACCCCTGCGGAGCGGCAGGCTGTGATCCATCAACCAGGGGAAGCGGCAGGCGCCGCCAGGGGAGAGATCATGATCGAGGCGATCGGCCTCACCAAGCGGTACGGGAACACGGTGGCGGTGGACGACCTGTCGTTCACCGTGGCTCCCGGCAGGGTGACGGGGTTCCTCGGGCCCAACGGCGCGGGCAAGTCCACGACCATGCGGATGATCCTGGGGCTCGACCGGCCGACGAGCGGCAAGGCGCTCATCGACGGGAAGCCCTACGCGCAGCTGGACCGTCCACTGCGGACGGTCGGGGCGCTGCTCGACGCGAAGTGGGTGCACCCCAACCGCTCGGCGCGGGCGCACCTGCAGTGGCTGGCGAAGTCCAACGGGCTGCCCGCGCGTCGGGTCGAAGAGGTGTTGGAGATGGTGGGGCTCACGGCGGTCGCGAAGCGGCGGGCCGGGGGCTACTCGTTGGGCATGGCGCAGCGGTTGGGCATCGCGGGGGCGTTGCTGGGGGACCCGCAGGTGCTGCTGTTCGACGAGCCGGTGAACGGGTTGGACCCGGAGGGCATCCTCTGGATCCGGCAGTTCATGCAGGGCCTGGCGGCGGAGGGGCGCACCGTGCTGGTGTCGAGCCACCTGCTGTCGGAGATGGCGCTGACCGCGCAGGACCTGGTGGTCATCGGCAAGGGCAAGATCATTTCGCAGAGCAGCACGACGGAGTTCATCGAGCGGGCGACGGAGAACAGCGTCCTGGTGCGCAGCCCGCAGGCGAGCAAGCTCGGACCGCTCCTGGTCGACAAGGGGTACACGGTCCGCACCGACGACGACGGCTCGCTGTCGGTCACCGGGGCGACCAGCGACCAGGTCGGCGACATCGCGGGCGCCAACGCCGTGGTGCTGCACGAGCTGAGCCCGCAGCGCGGATCGCTGGAGCAGGCGTTCATGCAGCTGACCGGCGACTCCGTCGAGTACCACGCCGAGATCGGGAAGTGAATCGATGACTCTGCTCGCAGTCGAACGCATCAAGCTGTTCAGCACGCGCTCGCCGTGGTGGTGCATGGCGCTGGCCATCGCGCTCACCGTCGGCATGGCCTCGTTGATCGCGGCCAACACGGGTGACCAGTTCCCGCTCAACGTGGCGGTCACCCAGAGCTTCACCGACTTCGGGATGGTCGTGATCATGGTGATGGCCGCCTTGGCCGCCACCACCGAGTACCGGTTCGGCACGATCCGGGCCACGTTCCTCGCGGTGCCGAGCCGCACCGGGGCGCTGGTCGCGAAGGCCACCGTCGTGGCGCTGCTCGCCGGCGTCGTGGGCGAGGTCGTCGCCTTCGGGTCGTGGGGGATCAGCAAGCTGATCAAGCCGAACGTCGACCTGGCGATCAACTCCACCGCGGAGTGGCGCAACGTCGCGGGCACCGGCCTGGTGTTCATGATCGCCGCGCTCCTCGCGGTGGCGGTGGGCATCCTGATCAGGCAGACCGCGGGGGCGGTCGCGATCCTGCTCGTCTACACGATGCTGGTGGAGAACCTGATCGGGCTCATCCCGACGCTCGGCCAGAAGATCCAGCGCTGGCTGCCGTTCATGCACGCGAACAACTTCCGGACCGCGGACGGCGCACCGGTCACCGACGGACCGGGCGCCGGATCGCAACTGGACTTCCCGTTCGGCCCATGGGGATCGCTGGCCTACTTCGCGGCCATCGGTGTCGGTCTGCTGGTCGTGGCGCTGGTCGTCGCGAAGCGGCGGGACGCGTAAAGGGGACGCGTAGGGATGAACGGATCCGACCGCACGGGCGCATCGGGGTCGCTCGCGGTCGGAACGGGGGAGAAGGAGCTCGGATCACCTCTCGGGGTGGTGGTCCGGGCTCCTTCAACGTTCTCGGATCGCGAAGATCACCGGAATGCGCGACGGTTGTCCGGAACACCGCGGCAGTCGCCCCAAGGACCGGGAAGTGAACCAGTGACCCTGCTCGCCGTCGAACGCATCAAGCTCTTCAGCACGCGCTCGCCCTGGTGGTGCATGGCGCTGGCCATGGTGATCACCATCGGCATGGCCGCGCTGATCTCGGCCAACACCGACGACCGGTTCCCGCTGACCGTGTCGGTGTCGCAGGGGTTCAGCAACTTCGGGATGGTCGTGATCATGGTGATGGCCGCGCTGGCCGTCACGACGGAGTACAGGTTCGGCACGATCCGGGCCACCTTCCTCGCCGTGCCCGGCCGCGTGCAGGCGCTGCTGGCCAAGACCGCCGTCGTGGCGCTGCTCGCGGGCGTTGTCGGCGAGGCCGTGGCGTTCGGCTCCTGGGGCATCGGCACGCTGATCAAGCCCGACGCCGACATGGCGATCAACTCCTCGGCGGAGTGGCGCAACGTGGCGGGCACCGGCCTGGTGTTCGCGCTCGCCGCCGTGCTGGCCGTCGCGGTGGGCGTCCTGGTGCGCCAGACAGCAGGCGCCGTGGCGATCCTGCTGGTCTACACGATGCTGGTGGAGAGCCTGATCGGGCTCATCCCCACGCTCGGCCAGAAGATCCAGCGCTGGCTGCCGTTCCAGAACTCGACCAACTTCCAGACGGCGGGCAACGAGTCGTTCATGAACGAGACCGGCGGCCTGGACTACCCGTTCGGGCCCTGGGGGTCGCTGGTCTACTTCGCCGCCATCTGCGTCGGCCTGCTCGTCGTGGCGCTCGTGGTGGCCAAGCGGCGGGACGCCTAGCTCGTTCGTTCACGCACAACGGACCCGATCGGAGCGGTCATGATCGAAGCTGCGGGACTCACCAAGCACTACGGCACCACGGTCGCCGTCGACGACCTGTCGTTCACCGTCGAGGCGGGCCGCGTGACCGGCTTCCTCGGCCCGAACGGCGCCGGCAAGTCGACCACCATGCGGATGATCCTGGGGCTGGACACCCCCAACAAGGGCCGCGCGCTCATCGACGGCAAGCCCTACGTGGAGCTCAAGCGCCCGCTCGGCACGGTCGGCGCGCTGCTCGACGCGAAGTGGGTGCACCCCAACCGCTCGGCCCGCTCGCACCTGCGCTGGCTCGCCAAGTCCAACCACATCTCCTACCAGCGCGTCGACGAGGTGCTGGAGATGGTCGGCCTCACCGCCGTCGCCCACCGCAACGCAGGCGGCTTCTCGCTCGGCATGGCGCAGCGGCTCGGCATCGCGGGCGCGCTGCTGGGCGACCCCTCGGTCCTGCTGTTCGACGAGCCCGTCAACGGCCTCGACCCCGAGGGCATCGTCTGGATCCGCCAGTTCATGCACCGCCTCGCGGGCGAGGGCCGGACCGTGCTGGTGTCGAGCCACCTGCTCTCGGAGATGGCGCAGACCGCGCAGGACCTGATCGTCATCGGCAGGGGCAAGCTGATCGCCCAGACCAGCACCGACCAGTTCATCAAGGACGCCACCGAGGACAGCGTCCGGGTCCGGTCGCCGCACGCCGACAAGCTCCGCGAGCTGCTCGACGGCTCCGCCGCGGTCACCGACGACGCCGTCGACGGCGCCCTCGTCGTGCACGGCATGGACCCCGCGTCGATCGGTGAGCTGGCCGCCGCGAACGGCGTCGTGCTGCACGAGCTGAGCCCGACGCGCGGCTCGCTGGAGGAGGCGTTCATGCAGCTGACCAAGGAGTCGGTGGAGTACCACGGAGCGTGAGCACCCCTCACCCGAACGCGCGCTCACGACCGGCGGATTACGTCCGACCGCACGGCTCCACGACGTTCCGGGCGACCCCTGGAAAACCGCGTTCTCGCACTTCAAACCTGAAAGTGGTGCCTTTCACACAGTGGGTCTCACCACGAATAATCGATGTCCGACATGTTTCAAGAAGGACACCGGACAGGTCAGGCGTAAGACATCCGTTAATAGCACGTGAACTCCGGCACAGCTCCATGACAACGGCCTCCGCACAGGCTCAGATGGAGGTACGGATCGCACGCAGGCCCTGGCACAGCGCGGTGCTCACCAGGTGTGGCCGCGTCCGCGATCGGATATCCCCCGTCTAGGAACTCCGCGGAGGTGAACCCGTGACGGTGCTTGACCCCAACCCGGTAGCCGGATCCCCGGTTGCCAAGAACGCCCGACCCCGCGCACACGGTGTGCGGGTCGAGCCGATGGTCGGTCTCGAATGGTCGCACGCCATCGAGTCCACGAACACGGTTGACCTCGCGTTGAGCCCCGCCGACCACCGGCGCTCGTGGATCCACCGCGCGGACGAGGAACAGGTGCTGTCGCTGTTCCGCGCCGTGCACACCGTCACGCAGAACCCGCCTTCCCCGTGGTGGCTCAGAGCGCTGCACCGGGGCAAGCTGCCCTCCCGCGCCGCGGGCTTCGCGGTCGAGGACGAGGTGACCGCGCTGCTGATCTCCCGACCCGGCTGGGTCTACGTGCCCTGGGCGTCGGAGGGGGAGGTCGGCTACTGGGAGTTCGTGCCGTCGGAGAGCGGCGTGTACGGCCCCTCCGAGCCGACGACGGTCCAGTTCACCGACCTGCACCCCGGCTGGGTCGACCTGCTCCCCGTGCACCGGGGGCCGGGCCTCCAGCAGCCGATCGCGTTCACCGCGGCCGACCTGCGCGAGCAGATCGAGGACCTGGAGAACATCGCCTGACGTGTGCTTCGGCGGGGCTTTGTAGGCTGTGCGGTCGTGACCCCCAGCCAGCAGACCCCGCCGAACCACCGGTCCATCGTCAGCTTCGTCCAGCGCGGCGAGCGGATGACGGTCGGCCAGCAGAAGGCGTGGGACGCGCACTGGGAGCGCCTCGGGCGGGACGTGAAGGAGCTGCCCGCCGGTCCGGTGGACTTCACCGGGTGGTTCGGGCGGGACGCGCCGGTGCTGCTGGAGATCGGTTCGGGCATGGGCGAGACCACGTCGCAGCTGGTCGCCGACGCCCCGGACGTGAACTACGTGGCCGTCGAGGTCTACAAGCCCGGCCTGGCGATGCTGATCCTGCGCGCCGAGCTCCTCGAGGTCGACAACCTGCGCCTGCTGCGCGGCGACGCGGTCGACCTGATCACCGAGCACGTGCCCGAGGCCTCGCTGTCCGGCGTGCGGATCTTCTTCCCGGACCCGTGGCCGAAGAAGAAGCACCACAAGCGCCGCCTCGTGCAGCCGGAGTTCATCTCGCTGCTGTCCTCGCGCCTGGTGCCCGGCGGGATGCTGCACCTCGCGACCGACTGGGAGAACTACGCCGACCAGATGATGGCGGTCTGCTCGGCTGAGCCGAAGCTCGACAACCCGCACGCGGACGAGCCCGGTGGGTGGGCACCGCGACCGGAGTGGCGGCCGATCACCAAGTTCGAACAGCGCGCGGTCGAGGAGGACCGGATCAGCCACGATCTGATGTTCCTCCGGAACACGCTCACCTGACCGTGTACTCAAGTCACGACCCTCAGTGGTCGATGTGCCACCACTGAGGGTTTCGGGATCGCTTGATCGGGTGGTGCTTGTTGATCACCCGGAGTGCCCCGTCTGGCAGTGACGAGTAAAGACGTTCCGCAACTACGGTTACCGACCGTGACCGCAGTCCACAACGGAGTCAGAGCGCTCCCCGAGGCACCAGACCTCGATGCCGCGGAGGGTTTCCTCCGCATGTTCCACATCGCACACCCCGAGGCGGGCGCCATCGGCACCCGGCTGGCGGCCGTGCGTGCGGAAGTGGCGCAGACCGGTACCTACCGGCACACCACCCAGGAGCTGTCCTACGGCGCGCGGATCGCGATGCGCGACAGCGGCTGGTGCACCAGCGGCCTGCCGTGGCGCAGGCTGAAGGTGCGCGACCTGCGCGGCCTGCGCAACGCGGCCGCCGTGGCCAACGAGTGCGTCGAGCACCTGCGGCTGGCCACCAACGGCGGTGAGATCCGCCCGCTGGTGACGGTGTTCGCGCCGGACTCGCCGTCCGGACCCGGCCCGTGCGTCTGGAACGAGCAGCTCATCCGGTACGCCGGGTACTCCGACGGCATCGGCGACCCGCGCTACGCCGCGTTCACCGACGCGGTGCAGGGCATGGGCTGGAAGGCGCCGACCATGCGCAGCAGGTTCGACGTGCTGCCGCTCGTCGTGGAGACCGCCCACGAGGGACCGCGGCTGTTCACGCTGCCACCTGAGGTGGTGCACGAGGTGCCGATCGAGCACCCCGACCTGCCGTGGTTCGGCGGGCTCGGGCTGCGCTGGCACGCCGTGCCGGTGATCGGCAACATGCGGCTGTCCATCGGCGGCGTCAGCTACCCCGCGGCGCCGTTCAACTCGTGGTTCGTCGGGTCCGAGATCGGCACCCGCAGCCTGGGCGACGAGAACGGCTACGCCGCCGCCAAACCCGTCGCGCAAGCGCTTGGCCTGGACACGACCTCCGAGCGCACGCTGTGGCGCGACCGCGCCGTCGTCGAGCTGAACCGCGCGGTGCTGCACTCGTTCGACCGCGCCGAGGTGACCATCACCGACCACCACGCCGAGTCGCAGCACCGGCTGTCGTGGCTGCGCGCCCGGCAGCGGCACAGCGGCAACCGGCCGACGTTCCGCCTCGACCCCGGCTCGGCGCAACGAGCGCGCACCGGTGGCCCCGCGCGATTTTCCGCATCGGAAAGCGAAACCACCCGACCCCAGTCCCCCGGTCGTTTGGCGGAACTCCTCAGGCACCACAACGACCGCTCGAGCGGACTGCACTCCGACGATTCGCGATAATTACAAGCCGGTAATTCCCGGCGGATTCCTCAGCGCTGCGAGTCGACCATCACGCCTGATAGGGCCATCAGGATCAGAATGAGCAAGCCGACGACAGCGCCGAACCACGTAGCGATAACCGTGAACATGACGTCCTCCGTTTCCCCGAACCTCGCCACTCCAGAATCACCCCTCACCGGGTGATCCGACATCGGCCAGCGGGGTATTTCCGCAGGGGTCCGGGTCAGCCTTCCGGCTGATGCCGCACCCGACCGGGGGCGGACGCGCTCTCAGCCTCCAGGTCCTACGGTGGCTCCTTGTGCAGAGCTCACAGTTGGACTGGCGAGCGTTGGCCAGACGCCAGTGGCCGTTGGTCCTGGCACTGCTGTTCCTGGGGTTCCTGGAGACCGTGTCCGTCTGGTCCGGCGACCCCGCGCGGCTGCTCCAGATCCCCGGCTCCATCGTGGTGTGCGTCCTCGCGGTGCTGTCGCCCCGCCGCCCGTTCGACACCGCGCTGGTCACGGCGGCGGCCATCCTGGCCAGCTCGGTGCTGCTCAGGATCGTGAACCAGGCGGGCACCCCGCAGATCCTGGGCGGGCTGAGCTTCACCGAGACGGCGGCGCTGATGGCGTTGATCGCCATCCTCGTCCGGCAGGCACCGAGGGCGCGGGCGGCGATCGGGGTCGTCCTGCTCATCGCGACGGTGGTCGCGGCGAAGCTGATCCGGCCGGACTACTTCGAGCTGCAGGGGTACGAGTCCACCAGCCTGCCCGACGACCTGATCGGCGGCGGCGTGATCCTGGTCCTCTCGGTGGGGACGGGGCTGTACTTCCGGTCCCGCGACCGGGAGCGCAGCCGCGGCGTCGAGGCCGAGATCCTCGAGGCGCAGCACGCCGAGCGGATGGCGTTGGCGCGGGAGCTGCACGACGTGGTCGCGCACTACGTGACCAGCATCGTCGTGCACTCGCAGGCCGCGGAGGCCGTGCTCGAGCTGAACCCGGACGCGGCCCGCGAGGTGCTGCCGGTGATCACCAACAGCGGTACCGAGGCGCTGGCCGCGATGCGCAGGCTCGTCGGCACGCTGCGCGGCTCCGAGCTCGCCGGGCACGGCGCGGTCGACTCGACCAGCGACCTCGCGGGCGACGTGCGGGCCGTGGCCGACCAGTCGAACCTGCCGGTGCACCTGGAGTTCGACCTGTCCGACCAGGTGCCGCCGGAGTTCGAGCGGTCGGTGCTGCGCCTGGTGCAGGAGTCGCTGACCAACTCGCGCAAGCACGCCTCCGACGTGAGCCGGGTGGACGTGTCGGTGTCGACGAAGGAGGGGGCGGTGCACGTGCGCGTCGCCGACAACGGCCGCGGCACCCGGCAGGTGCCGATCGGCGGGTCGGGCGGGTACGGGCTGGTCGGCATGCGCGAACGCGTCGAGCTGCTGGGCGGCACGTTCACAGCGGGCACGCGGCCCGGTGACGGCTGGGAAGTGCGGGCCAGCATCCCGATCACGACCTGAGCGTTCAAGAGGCCCGACGCGTCATCGCGCCGGGCCCCTCGGTGGAGACAGGTCTGGTGACGAGCGGATACCCGGTCCGTGCGGGACCAAACCAGACCGGGCAGGATTTGCCCCATGTCCTCGCGCCTGCACGCCCCGGTGGTCCTGCCCTGCGATCCGACCTGCGGCGTGCTGCGGGACGCCGTGGTCGACGTGGCCGACGACGGCCGCATCACCCACGTCGGACCGGCGGCCACCGCGCCCGCGTTCGACGGCGAGCGGCGCGAGCTGACCGGCATCCTCATGCCCGGCCTCGTGAACACGCACGCCCACAGCCCGATGACCGTGCTCCGCGGTCTGGGCGGCGACCTGCCGCTGCTGCGCTGGCTGCAGGAGGCGATCTGGCCGAACGAGGCCAAGATGACCCCGCAGGACAGCGGCGCCGGCATGCTCCTCGGCGCCGTCGAGATGCTGCGCAACGGCGTCACCACCAGCGCCGAGATGTACTTCCACGCCGAACAGCTCGTCGAGTCCGCGCTGGCCGCGGGCTCGCGCACCGTCGTCGGCATCGCCGTGCTCGACCTGCCCGGCATGCCGTGGCGCCCGATGGCCGAGGCGATCGACAAGTGGATCGACGCCGACGGCCTCCGCTTCGGCCCCGGCGACCGCGTCGAGCTCGGCTACGGCCCCCACTCCGCGTACATGCTCGCACCCGAGGTGCTCGGCGAGCTCGCCGCCGCTGCCCGGCAGCGCGGCGCCCTCACCCAGATCCACGTCGCCGAGGCCCCGAACGAGGACGCCGCCCAGCGCGCCTCCCACGGCTCGGTGCCGAAGCTGCTGGAACAGGCCGGCGTCCTCGACGGCCGCGTGCTCTCCGCGCACTCCGTGCACCTGTCCGCCGAGGACATCGCCATCTACGCGAAGCACCGCGTCGGCGTCGCCCACTGCCCCGGCTCCAACACCAAGCTCGCCTCCGGCATCGCCCCGCTCCGCGCCTACCTCGACGCGGGCGTCCCCGTCGGCCTCGGCACCGACGGCCCCGCCAGCAACGACGACCTCGACCTCTTCGAAGAAGCCCGCCTGGCCGCCCTCCTCGCCAGGGTCACCGCCCTCGACGCCTCCGCCGTCAAAGCCGCCGACGCCCTCCTCCTCGCCACCCGCGGCGGCGCCGCCGCCCTCGGCCGCACCGACATCGGCACCCTGGCCCCCGACCACTGGGCCGACCTCGTCCACATCGACGTCGACGACCCCGCCTTCGCCACCGGCCTCGACGCCCCCGACGACCAGATCCTGGCGAACCTCGTGTGGGCCACGGGTTCCCGGCGGGTGCTCGACGTGTGGGTGGCGGGGGAGCAGGTCGTGGCCGGCGGGGAGAGCACGCGGGTGGACCGGGCGGAGGCTCAGGCGGCGGTGGGCGCCGTCGCGGCTCGCCTGCGGGGCTGATCTGCGGGCTGGCCCACCCGCTGGGTTCACGCCATTCGCTTACAGGTCGGGCAGATCCGCCTGGATTGCCGCATAGGGGCGTCGAAGCAGGGCTCACGTATCCCGCGCCGACCGGCTTCGCGTTCAAGCCGGTCCTGGTGGCCTGGCTGTGCCGACCCAGGAAGTCGGGAACGCGGTTGCGGGCTGGCCGACCGCTCACCGCAGTGGTGACTATCGATGTGCAGCCATCACGGCGTTCGGTTCCGAAGGCGTAGGGCCGTTCCTCGCACAAGGTGCGATCGACCCACCATTGGTCTCCCACCGGTGGCGACGGCTCCGTTCGCGGACGACCGCGACGGCCCCGTATCGCGGGGACGGCTCGGGTCAAGGGCATCAGTTGCGTGACGTCGTTGCGGTTGCCGCCGGTCAGCGACACCGCCAACGGGATGCCGTGCGCCTCGGTGATCAGATGGTGTTTCGAGCCAGGCCTGGCACGGTCGACTGGGCTCGGTCCGGTTTTGGGCCGCCCTTCATGGCTCGCAAGTGGGAGTCGTCGATCACCGCCCGCGACCAGTCCAACGCACCGGCCCCGTTCAACTCGGCCGGCAGCGATTCGTGCAGGCGCTGCCAGACCCCGGCCTCGTTCCAGTCCCGCAGTCGCCGCCAGCAGGTCATGCCCGACCCGAACCCCAACTCCTGCGGCAGGAACTCCCAGGAGATGGCCGTGTACAGCACGAACAGGATGCCGCACAACGCTGTGCGGTCATCCAGTCGAGGACGACCAGGGTGACGAGGGTCGTGTCAGGCGACCGGCAGCAACGACTCGATGCGTGCCCACAACTCGTCGGACACGATCCACGGAGGCTGCTGCCCCTTCCAGGTCGGGCAGATCCGCCTGGCCTGCCGCATAGAGAACGTCAAAGCAGGGCTCACGTATCCCGCGCCGACCGGCTCGCGCTCAGGCCGGTCCTGATGACCTTGCCGTGCCGACCCCAGGGACATCGGGAACGCGGTTGCCGACCGGCTGACCGCCACCGCAGTACACCGAGACATCCATCAAGATCACCACCACCGCCCCCGATACAGACCCCGCCCGACCCAGGGGGACAGCCCTGGGCCAGTTTATCGAGGTGGGAGGCCTGGTGGGGGTGGCGGGCGGGGAGCTGTGGACAACTTCGAGGCTGTGGACAACTCGTGGTGGTGGCGCGAGGGCGGGTGACCTGCGCGGAGAGGGCCGACGTGCTCCGGGGCTCGTGTGGAGGTCTGAAAGTCCCGCTGGTCGGGTGAACGCCGACCCGCCAAGACATGGCTGCAAGTCCTCCCGAAGCACCGCGGGTCCGGCAGGCAACGACTCCGAGCCTGCCAGCTCCAAAGCAGCACGCCGCGTCAGCCAGGACCGCGACCAGCTCCAGCGATGCGCCGGTACCGGCCAAGCACCACCGAAGACCCGACACCAGCCAGAAACCACACCTACTGCAGCCAAACCCGACGACCGCCCCGCCTAGTGCGCCCGTGGCCGGATGACGATGTCGGTGAGGTGGGCGTCGGGGCTGGCGTGGACGGCGGCGGCGACGGCGCGGCCGACCGAGTCCGCTTCGAGGTAGTACTGCGGTTCGTACTCGCCGCCCTCCTGGGCGCGGACGTCGCGCTGCATGTCGGTGTCGACGCGGCCGGGGTGGACCGAGGTGACGCGGAGGCCGCCGCGGTCTTCTTCGGCGCGCAGCGAGTCGCCGAAGGCGTGCAGGGCGAACTTGCTGGCGGCGTAGACGCCCCAGTTGGGGTTGGCGCGCAGGCCCGCGCCGGAGTTGATGAGGACGACGTGGCCCTTGGCCGAGCGGAGGGCCGGGAGGAGGAGGCGGGTGAGCTCGGCGACGGCGAAGACGTTGAGGTCGAACGTGCGGCGCCAGACGTCGGGGGTGGCGTCGGCGACGTGGCCGAGCTCGGTCATGCCCGCGCTGTGCACGAGCACGTCGAGGCTGTCGATGTCGGCGGTGGCCTCGGCGAGCGCGGCGGGGTCGGTGATGTCGACCGGCCAGGTGCGGGCGTCGGGGAGGGAGGCCGCGAGGGACGTGAGGGCGGCGGAGTCGCGGCCGCCGAGGAGCAGCTGGTGGGTGTCCGCGAGGGAGCGGGCGATGGCGGCGCCGATGCCGCGTGACGCCCCGGTGATCAAAGCGACGGGTGACATACCGGAACCCTAAGGGGCGGGATCGTCCTGCGGCTCGGTGGAACCGCAGGACGATCCGCCGTCACGCGGTGGCGTAGAAGGTGTAGAGCGCGCGGTAGGGAACGGACAGCTGCGCGTTCGGCTGGCACGTGCCCGCCGGGGCGACGCCGCCCTCGGTGTTCAGCCGCTGCACGTAGGTGACGCCGCCGAGCAGGCCGTCGCCGCGGGTGGTCTTGGTCTTGAGGAGGAGCTCCGGGATGGCGTCGGGCCGGTCGGCCTTGCCGCCCTCGACCGGGGTCGCGTCGACGGCGCTGCCGTCCACGGTGGACACCCAGACCGGGCCGCGGGAGTGCAGGATGATCGGCTTGCCGTCCTTGTCCACCAGGGTGGCGGCGGGTTCGAGGAGCTTCCACGCGCCGGCGGTGCAGGTGTAGGCCTGGACACCGCCGGCCTCGTACCTGCCGACGAGCTTGTTGCCGTCCGGGACCCGAACGGCGGCGGCGACGGGGGTGTCGGCCACCTTGACGTCCGAAGACGGTAGGGCGGTGCCCGCCGTGGCGTCGCCGCCGCACGCCGTCGTCGCACCCGCCAACGCGATGGCGCCGAGGGTCAGTCCGATGAGCTTGATGCGCTTCACTTCGCACTCCTGTGGGATGGCCGTTGGGGGAACCGGCTGTCCGCGGTGCAGCCACCGACAACACGTGCGGTGTTCTGGAGTGGTTCAAGTTCAGCGCGGAAGTGGCCTGGGACACAGGATGCGCCCCAGGCCACCGTCTCGAGTGGACTCAGCCGCAGATGCGGCCGTTGTCCTTCTTCCACGCCACCACGACGGCGGGCCGGGGCTGGCTGGTGCCGCCGTCGGGCCAGTGCGACAGCGGGTTGTCCGCGTTCGCGCCGGTGATCTCACCGGGGTGCTGCACCGACACCAGCACGAACCGGTCGTTGACCACGGGGCCGCAGGTCTCGGCGCCCTTGGGCACGGTCAGGAACTGCTTCACGCGGCCGCGGTACTTCCCCTCGACGGGCACGGCGAACAGGCCGTCGTTGGAGCCCAGGGCGTTGCCGTCGGTGGAGATCCACAGGTTGCCCGCGCTGTCGAACGCCACGTTGTCCGGGCACGAGATGGGGCTGACCTGCGACTTGTCGTAGCCGCCGAAGTAGGTGTCGGCGGTGGCCGGGTCGCCGCAGACCAGCAGCAGCGTCCAGCGGAACGTCGTCGCGGTCGGGTCGCCCCGGTTCTCCTCCCACTCCAGGACGTGGCCGTTCTTGTTGCCCACGCGCGGGTTGATCTCGGTGCCCGCTTCCTTGCCGGGCTTGCCGCGGTCGGTGTTGTTGGTCAGCGCGGCGTACACCTTCCCGGTGCGCGGGCTGGCCTCGATGTCCTCCGGCCGGTCCATCTTCGTGGCGCCCGCCTTGTCGGCCGCGAGCCTGGTGAAGACGTACACCTCCTCGGCGGTGAACCCGTCCACGAACGACCGGTCGCCGCTGACCAGCTTGAGCCACTCGCCGGTGCCGTCGAAGTGGCCGTCGGACGGCAGCTTGCCGGTGCCGTCGATCTCGGCGGCCGGGCTGTTGCCGCTGAACCTGGCGACGTAGAGCGTGCCGTCGGAGAGCAGCTTCTTGTTCTGCTCGCGGGCACGCCTGCTGTCGCCCTTCACGATCTTGTTCTTCGACACGTACTTGTAGATGTAGTCGAACCGCTCGTCGTCGCCCATGTACGCGACGACCCGGCCGTCCTTCGCCACGCGGATGGTGCAGCCCTCGTGCTTGAACCGGCCGAGCGCGGTGTGCTTCACCGGCGCCGCGTCCTTGTCGTGCGGGTCGATCTCGACGACCCAGCCGAACCGGTTGAACTCGTTGGGCTCCTGCGCCAGGTCGAAGCGCTTGTCGAACCGCTCCCACTTGCGCTCGGTCGCCGCGCCCGGCAGGCCGTAGCGGGTGGCGCGGGCCAGCGCGACCGGGTCGGTGATCGAGGCGCCACCGGCGAAGTAGCCGTTGAAGTTCTCCTCGCCGGACAGGATCGTGCCCCACGGGGTCACGCCGCCCGCGCAGTTGCCGAACGTGCCGAGCACCTTCTTGCCGGTCGGGTCGACCGACGTCTTCAGGAACTTGCTGCCCGCGGCCGGTCCGTCGACGACGAACGGGGTGGTCGCGGTGATGCGGCGGTTGTACTTGCGGTCCAGCTTCGGCACGAGCTTGCCGCTGCGGTGGTCCTGCTCGACCACGACGACGGAGAACCCGTGCGCCGCCCAGCCGATCTTGACCTGCGCCTCGGTGGGGTTGTTGGCGTCGTAGCCCTTGTGCAGGAACGGTTCCGTTGTGTACTCGTGGTTCGACCCCATCAGCCAGCGGTTCCAGCCGTCGAGCGGGACCAGGCCGCAGAAGTCGTTGTTGTAGCCGAACTGCAGGGCCTGCGCCTCGGGCGTCTGGTGGTCGAAGTCGAACGCGGGCGCGCCCGGCACGACCGGGTCGCCCCAGCGGATCACGACGGCGGACTCGTAGCCCTCGGCCGTGACGACGCGGTCCTCGGTGTTCGGTGCCACGGCGGTGAAGTTGAGGCCGTCCCGACGGCGGCCGCCGCCCAGGTCGGCGTCGGCGTTCAGGTCGGCGGAGGGCGGGGGTGTCGCGGGGGCCGCGGCCGCGCTGCCGGTGCCGAGGGTCGCGGCGCCGAGACCCGCCACCGTGAGCACGGCACCCGCCTTCAGGGCACCGCGGCGGCTGACGACCTCGCGGACGACGTCGCCGAAGTAGGCGTTGTCCGACGTGTTGGGCGCGTCGTGCGCACAGGCGTTGGCGCAGCGGTAGAGACAGGTCGTCTCCGACCGCCCCAGGGGGTGGTTGGGCAGCAACAGGGGCAGCAGGCGACGGCCCCGATCGGCGGGTGCGGACACGCGGACCTCCGTGGTGGGTCGGTGGGAACCGGCCGACCGTAGGAGGGGAAGCGGTTGTCCAGTGGACATCGAGGTGAACGCCGGACGAACACCCGCCGATCAGGGCACCTCAGGACCCGATGCCGTCCGGCTGCCGCCTGCCCGGCTTCCACACCGCGACCACCGACGGACGGGGCTGGCTGGTGCCGCCGTCCGGCCAGTGCGACACCGGGTTGTCCGCGTTCGCGCCGTCCACCTCACCCGGGTGCTGCACGCACACCAGCACCACCCGCTCGGTGATGACCGGTCCGCACGTCTCCGCGCCGCGCGGCACGGTGAGGAACTGCTTGAGGTGCCCGCGGTGCGAGCCCGACACCGGGACGCCGAACAGCCCGTCGTTGTTGCCGTTCAACGCGGCCGCGGAGTCGCTGGAGATCCACAGGTTGCCGTGCGGGTCGAACGCCACGTTGTCCGGGCTGGAGATCGGCGACACCTGGTCCTTCGGGAAGCCCGCGAAGTAGGTGTCCGGTGCGGCCGGGTCGCCGCAGACCAGGAACAGGTTCCAGGAGAACGCCAGAGCGAGCGGGTCGCCACGGCGTTCGGTCACCTCCAGCACCTGGCCGTGCTTGTTGAGCAGCCTCGGGTTCGGCTCGGTCGCGCCTTCCTTGCCGGGCTTGCCGCGGTCGACGTTGTTGCTCAGCGCGCAGTAGACGACGCCGGTCGTCGGGTGCGCCTGGATGTCCTCGGGCCGGTCCATCTTGGTGGCGCCGACCTTGTCGCCCGCGAGCCGGGTGAAGACGTAGACCTCCTCTGCCGTCATGCCCTCCACGAACGACCGGTCGCCGGACGCGAGCGGGATCCACTCGCCGGAGCCGTCGAAGTTCCCGTCGGACGGCAGCTTCCCGGTGCCGTCGATCTCGGCGGGCGGGCTGTCGCCGGTGAAGCGGCCGACGTAGAGCGTGCCGTCGTCGAGCAGCGTCATGTTGTGCCTGCGCGCGGCCTTGCTGTCGCCCTTGCGCACCTTGCCGGTGGAGATGAACTTGTAGATGTACTCGAACCGCTCGTCGTCACCGGAGTACGCGACGACCCGGCCGTCGGCGGCGACCCGGATGTTCGCGGTCTCGTGCTTGAAGCGGCCGAGGGCGGTGTGCTTGACCGGTGTCGAGGTCGGGTCGTTCGGGTCGAGCTCGACCACCCAGCCGAACCTGTTGACCTCGTTGGGCTCCTGGGCCAGGTCGAACCGCTTGTCGAAGCGCTCCCACTTGCGCCCGGTCGCCGTGCCGGTGACGCCGTAGCGGGTCAGCCTCGGGTCGTTGAGCGGTCCGGCGTTGGCGAAGTACTGGTTGAAGTTCTCCTCGCCGGACAGGATCGTGCCCCACGGCGTCACGCCGCCCGAGCAGTTGTTCATCGTGCCGAGCACGCGCTTGCCGGTCGGGTCGACCGACGTCTTGAGCAGGTCGCTGCCGGCCGCCGGTCCGCGCACCTCGAACGGCGTGTGCAGGGTGAACCGCCGGTTGAAGCGGCTGAACGACGGCGTGAGCTTCCCGGAGGTGGCGGACCGCCGGACCATCACCACGCTCAGGCCGTGCGCCGCCCACGCGATGCGCACCTGCTCCTCGGTGGGGTTGTTGGCGTCGTAGCCGTGGAACATCATCGGCTCGGTCGTGTACTCGTGGTTGGTCACCAGCAGGTTGACCAGCCCCAAGGGGTCCTGGGGGAGCAGCGCGGCGAAGTCGCAGTTGAAGCCGAACTGCTGGGCCTGCTTCTCGGCGGTCTGGTCGTCGAAGTCGAACTGGGGCACGCCGGGGAACAGCGGGTCGCCCCACCGGATCACGACGTGCTGCTGGTACCCGTCGGGCACCACCACCGCGTCCAGCTGGTTGGGGGCCACGGCCTTGAAGTCGAGCCCGCGCGGCGCCTGGTCGGGGCGCTGCCGCTCCTCGGGGTCGGCGGTGGCCGTGCCGGTCGCGGCGAACCCGGTGCTCGCGGCGAACGCGACCACCGCTCCGGCCTTGAACGCGGTGCGCCGGTCGATCAGCTGCTGGACCACGTCGCCGAGGTAGTTGTTGGCGGACGTGTTGGGCACGTCGTGGAAACACGCGTTGCCGCACCGGTACTCGCACGTCAGCGCGGCACGGCTGGATGAGTGGTTGGACAGCAGGGGTAGGTGTCGCACTCGAACGCCTCCTACGGTCAGTCCGGGGAACACACTGACCGTAAGGGGTCGTTCACCTTTTGTTAACCAACAGCTTCGTCCCCGACGAGCACCGCTCCGGCGGGCAGCTCACGGGCGTCGGGCTGCTCGGCGCCGATGGACAGCAGACCCGCCGCGATCAAGCACAGCACGGTGGCGGCGACGAACGGGGCGTGGTCCGAGCCGAACCACTCGGCAACGTGGCCGACCAGCGTCGCGGCCGCGGCACCGCCGAGCCAGCGCAGGAAGTTGTAGCCCGCGCTCGCGACCGGGCGCGGCGCCGGGCTGATGCTCATGGCGGTACCGGTGAACAGGGTGTTGAGCAGGCCGGACACCACACCGCTGAGGATCACGCCGACGACCAGCACGGCCTTGTTGTCCACGCTCATCACCAGCATCAGGGCGGCGAAGCCGAGCACCGCGAACACCGTCGCGTGCCGCTCGCCGAACCGCGCGGCCAGCCGGGGTGCCAGCACGACACCGGCGACGGCGACGCACAGGCCCCAGCCGAAGAAGATCAGGCCGATCTGGACGGCGCCCCAGCGCAGCACGAACGGCGACCAGGCCAGCACCGTGAAGAACGCGGCGGTGTACAGCGCGGCACCGGCGGACGTGCGGAACAGGCCGCCGTGCCCGAGCGCGCGCAACGGGTCGAGCAGGCCCACCCTCGCGCGCTTTTCGGTCGAGTCCGACGGCAGCATCGTCGCGCACAGGACCAGCGCGACGGCCATCAGCGCGGCCGTGCCGAAGAACGGTCCGCGCCACGAGATGCTGCCCAGCAGGGCACCGAGCAGCGGGCCGACCGACAGGCCGATGCCGAGCGCCGCCTCGTACAGCAGGATCGCGCCCTTCTGGCCACCGGACGCGGCGCCGACGATCACCGACAGCGCGGTCGCGATGAAGAAGGCGTTGCCCAGGCCCCACACCGCGCGCAGCCCGACCAGCTGGCCGATCGTGCCCGCCATCGCGCAGGCCAGCGTCGCCACCACGATCAGCACGAGGCCGGTCAGGACGGTGCGCTTGGCGCCGAACCGCGCGGCCATCGCGCCGGTGAACAGCATCGCGAGGACCTGGACGCCCAGGTAGGAGGAGAACAGGAGGGTGACCTGCGAAGGCGTCGCGTTCAGGCCTTCGGCGATGGACAGCAGGATCGGGTCGACGAGGCCGATGCCCATGAACGCGATCACCGCGGCGAACGCGGTGATCCACACCGGGCGGGGCTGACCCTTGATCGCATCGAGGAGTTTCGGGTGTTCGCTCACAGTTAGCTATGCTAACGTATTTTGCTTCGCCATCCTAAGTACTTTGTCTCACAGGTACGGTCATGCCCGTGGATGCGGTGGTTTTCGACCTGGACGGCGTGCTCGTGGACTCCGAGCGCATGTGGGACGAGGTGCGGCAGGCCTTCGCCGCCGCGCACGGCGGGCGGTGGCTGCCCGACTCGACACGGGCCATGCAGGGCATGAGCACCCCCGAGTGGGCCTCCTACCTGGTCACCGAGGTCGGCGTCGAGCTCACTCCCGAGGAGACGGCCGCGGGCGTGGTCCAGGAGATGGCCTCCCGCTACGCCGAGCACGCCCCCGTCATCGACGGCGCCGTCGAGGCGGTCCGCGCCGTCGCCGCCCGCTACCCCGTCGCCATCGCCAGCTCGTCGCCGCCGGTGCTCATCAAGGCGTTCCTCGTCGCCACCGACCTCACCGCACTGGTTCCCGTCGCCCTGTCCAGCGAACAGACCGGCGCCGGCAAACCCGCCCCCGACGTCTACCTCGCCGCGGCCCGCGCCCTCGGCGTCGACCCCACCGCCTGCGCCGCCGTCGAGGACTCCACCAACGGCCTCCGCGCCGCCCTCGCCGCGGGCATGACCGTCTACGCCGTCCCCAACCCGCACTTCCCCCCGGACCCCGCCGTGCTGACCGACGTCACCGTCGTCAACTCGATCGCGGAGCTACCGGCCGCACTGGGCTGACGAAGCTCAACGCGGCCAACCCGACCGCGAAGCACACCATGGCCACCACACCCTTCGGCCAGTAGATGTGGCTGTCCAGGAACAGGTACGCCCCGAACAGCAGCACCACCCCACCCGGCACCGCCTTCCACCCCACCTGCCACGCGATCCCGCCGAACAGCAACGCGGCCGCCACCAGGAAGCACCACGCCCCCGGCGTCCCCAGCGCGTTGCCCACGTCGAACAACGGGTCGATCACCGCCGTCCGCCCGTTCTGCGCGATCGCCATCGCCCCACCCCCGACACCCGCGATCGTGTCCAACGCCCCGTAGAGCACCGCGTACCCGAACGCCGCCGCCCGCCCCACCCACTTGACCACGACCGGACTGCCCTCGAGCAACACCCACACCGCCACCGCCACCAACGGGAACACGAACGCCAACCCCACATGCATGTCCCGCCAGTGGTGGGCCGTCGACGCATCCAGGTACTGCGGATGAGTCACCCCAACCGCGGCGAGAACCAGACCGGGCAACGCGACCAGAACGGTGCGAATGTGCATCGCGCCAAGCTAACCGCCCCCACCCCAGAACACCCCCGCGGTCACAGACCTGTAAGGACTATGGCGGGCAGGCAGGGGAAGGGGAAAGGGAAGCAACCTGCGCCAGACCGGGCCCAACACACCGCCCAACGACGCTGGAAGCAGGACACAAGCCGCCCAACGACGCTGGAAGCGAGCATGCTCGTCCGCTCGTGCGGTCGGCTTGACTTGGGGTTTTTGGGCTTAGACTTGCGGCGGCGGGCAGGCTCTACCACCTGCCCTTTTTCGCCCGACGAAGCCCAAAAAAGGGGCCCCAAGTCAAGCCGACCGCACCCGGAGTCCGTGGTGGCGACACCCCGTAGTCCGCTGTAGCGACACCCCCGGACACGGCCGCAGCGACCCCCGCCGATTGACCACCACAGACGCCCCCACCAGCCACAAGCACCCCGAAGACACACCACCCCAAGGGTCCCCCGCCCGTGAGAACCCCCCGACGCACACCCTACGACCGGGGTACGACAATTCCCGCCGACAACCCTTCCCACCAGCCGAAACCACCCCCTAACCTCCCCTCATGACCGATCGAGTAGCCGTCGTCACCGGCGCCGCCCAGGGCATGGGTCGCCAGATCGCCGAGGTCCTCCGCGCCGAGGGCTACAGCGTGGTCGGGTTCGACCTCCAGGACACCGAGGGCGGGATCACCGGCAACGTGGCCTCCGCGGCCGACGTCACCCGCCTCACCGACCACGTCCGCCAGGAGCACGGTCGGGTCGACGTCCTGGTCAACAACGCGGGCATCGCGGGGATCACGCCGTTCGAGGACACGTCGCTGGAGCTGTGGCAGCGGATCATCGAGGTGAACCTCACGGGTCCGTTCCTGCTCAGCCAGTCGTTCGGCCGCATGATGCTCGACCAGCGGGCCGGTTCGATCGTCAACATCGCCTCGGTCGCGGGCCTGTCCGGTGTGGCCGACCGCGCCGCCTACAACACCAGCAAGCACGGCCTCATCGGCATGACGCGCACCCTCGCCGTCGAGTGGGGCGGTCGAGGGGTGCGGGTCAACGCGGTGTGCCCCGGCTGGGTCAAGACGGAGATGGACGTGGAGTCGCAGGCGGGTGGGTTCTACGTCGACGACGACATCACCGAGCACGTGCCGATGGGCAGGTTCGCGGTACCGGACGACATCGCGCAGGCCGTCTCGTTCCTGGCCGACCCCGCGCGCAGCGGTTACGTCAACGGCGTCGCGCTGCCCGTCGACGGCGGGTGGACCGCCGACGGGTCCTGGCGATCGCTGCGGTTGTCCAAGCGCTAGACGGTCTGCCAGCGCGTGCAGGTCTCGTACGCGTGCGAGCCCGTCAGCACGAACCCGGTGGCGCACGCGCGGACCGCGGTGGCGTCGGCGCTGATGACACCCGCGTCGGTCACGGCGCTGAGCTCACCGTTGCCGGTGACCGCCTTCCGCGCGATCGTGAGCGGTTCGGGCCACATC
Organism: Umezawaea tangerina; assembly: GCF_003002815.1. Classification (GTDB taxonomy): domain Bacteria; phylum Actinomycetota; class Actinomycetes; order Mycobacteriales; family Pseudonocardiaceae; genus Umezawaea; species Umezawaea tangerina. The sequence continues at coordinate 86,111 of NZ_PVTF01000001.1, forward strand.
TCGCGGCGCTGCTGCACCACGACCTCCAGCTGGTCCGGCGCGTCCTTCGCGGCCGGGACGAACCGGCCGTAGCCCGCGAACTCCTTGCCGCTGTAGGGCAGCAGGTCGACGCACAGCTCGGTCTTGTCCGAGACCGGCGGTTCGAGGCAGGTGGACGGCGGCGCGGCGGCCGCGGCCACGGGCGTGCAGAGACCGGTCAACAACACGGCTACCAACAACGGCTTCATCATGTGAAATACCCCCTGTTCCGCAGGGTATCGGCCCGCGGAACAGGGGGTATCCGCCAAACGGGGAGGCTTAGCGGTCGGCTTCGCCGCGGATGAAGCCCTCCACGGCGAGGTGCGCCTCGGAGTCGGAGTACTGCACGGGCGGGGACTTCATGAAGTACGAGGAGGCGGACAGGATCGGGCCGCCGATGCCGCGGTCGAGGGCGATCTTCGCGGCGCGGACGGCGTCGATGATGATGCCCGCGGAGTTGGGGGAGTCCCACACCTCGAGCTTGTACTCCAGGCTCAGCGGCACGTCGCCGAAGGCGCGACCCTCCAGCCGCACGAACGCCCACTTGCGGTCGTCGAGCCACGCCACGTAGTCCGACGGGCCGATGTGGACGTTGCGCTTGCCGAGGTCGCGGTCGATCTGGGAGGTGACGGCCTGGGTCTTGGAGACCTTCTTGGACTCCAGGCGCTCCAGTTCCTTCATGTTGAGGAAGTCCATGTTGCCGCCCACGTTCAGCTGCATGGTGCGGTCGAGCTGGACACCGCGGTCCTCGAACAGCTTGGCCAGCACGCGGTGCGTGATGGTGGCGCCGACCTGCGACTTGATGTCGTCGCCGACGATCGGGACGCCCGCGGCGCGGAACTTCTCCGCCCACACCGGGTCGGAGGCGATGAACACGGGCAGGGCGTTGACGAACGCGACCTTCGCGTCGATCGCGGCCTGGGCGTAGAAGCGGTCCGCTTCCTCGGACCCCACCGGCAGGTAGGCGACGAGCACGTCGGCCTTGGTGTCGCGCAGCACCTGCACGACGTCGACCGGCGCCTCCTCGGACTCCTCGATGGTCTCCCGGTAGAACTTCCCGAGCCCGTCGTAGGTGTGCCCGCGCTGGACCGGCACGCCGAGCGGCGGCACGTCGGCGATCTTGATCGTGTTGTTCTCGCTGGCGCCGATCGCCTCGGACAGGTCGTAGCCGACCTTCTTGGCGTCGACGTCGAACGCGGCGACGAACTCGATGTCGCTGACGTGGTAGTCGCCGAACTGGACGTGCATCAGACCGGGCACTCGGACGTTCGGGTCGGCGTCCCGGTAGTACTGGACGCCCTGCACCAGCGAAGCCGCGCAGTTGCCCACCCCGACGATGGCCACTCGAACAGTGCGGCGGTTTGCGCTCATGCCGAAGTCCTCCTTCTGTGTTCCTGCGGTGGTTGTGCCGTGAGATCGGCGGTCATTCCTCGGACTTCCGCTGCTCGGCCTGCTCGTGGGCGATCAGCTCGTTGAGCCACCGCACCTCGCGCTCGGTCGTGTCCAGCCCCATGCGGTGCAGCTCACGGGTGTAGCGGTCGATCCGGTCGCTCGCGCTCCCCAACGTGGTGCGCAAGCCCTCCCGGCGTTCCTCGACCCGACGGCGCCTGCCCTCCAGGATGCGCATCCTGACCTCGGCGGGCGTGCGGGAGAAGAACGCCATGTGGACGCCGAACGAGTCGTCGTCCCACGTCTGCGGTCCCGCGTCGACCAGGAGCTCGGCGAACCGCTCCTTGCCCTCCGCGGTGATCTTGTAGACCTTGCGCGCCCGGCGGCCCCAGGCTCTCAGGTCGTCCTCGGGCGCCTCCTCCGCGATGAGGTGGGCGCGCTGGAGCTTGCCGAGCGTCGGGTAGAGCGTCCCGTAGGAGAACGCCCGGAAGGCCCCCAGCAGCTCGTGCAGCCGCTTGCGCAGCTCGTAGCCGTGCATGGGTGCCTCGTGCAGCAGGCCGAGGATGGCGAATTCCAGCACGAGTCACCTCCCTACCCAGGCTCCGATGTACGCGGTCAGTATATCGGTCCGATACATCTGCGCCTCCTGTTGAGTGTGTGCTGTGGCACACCGTGATATCGGATTCACCGACGCTGCCCTGAACGGACCACCGAAGGCGGGCGGTCGCCACGTACTCTTGTCGCGTGGTGACCCAACGACAGGTCGTGGACTACGCGTTGCAGCGCCGTGCGCTGCTCGCCGACGTGCACTCGGGTCGTGTGGGTACCATGGAAGTCTGCGATGCGAGTCCATACCTACTCCGAGCTGCGAAGTTCCACGGCCAGCCGAGCGACGTGACGTGCCCGGTGTGCCGCAAGGAACCGCTGACTCTGGTGTCCTGGGTGTACGGCGAAGAGCTCAAGCACGCGGCCGGTTCGGCTCGAACCGCCGACGAGCTCGCGCGGATGTCGAACCTCTACGAGGAATTCACCGTGTACGTCGTGGAAGTCTGCCGCACATGTAGTTGGAACCACCTGGTGCAGTCGTACGTCCTGGGAACACGTGGCTTGAAGACCCAGAAGCCACGTCGGAGGACCGCGGCGGAGTGAAACCGGCTCCACCCGCGTTCCGCCGCACCCCGAGAACAGGCGACGTACGACCGCACCGAACCGCGCACACCCGTGCGCCGGTCTGGGAGGCCTTTTCGTGAACGACCAGCATGACGACAGGCAGCGTGGCGGGGAACCGCAGTGGCCGACGGGCGACGACCCGGACGCCGGCGGGGCCACACGGCGCCACGGTGCCCCGGATCAGCCGGAGGATCGAGGCGGCGCCCGGAACCCGTCCCAGGACGTGAACCGGCCCCCACGACCGGGCACACCGCCCGGTGGTTTTCCACGCCCTCCGCAGGGTGCGGTACCTCCACGTCCGGGCACGCCGCCCGGCGGCTTCGCGCGCCCGCAGGGCGGACCGCCCGGTCCACCTCCCGGCGCGGCGAACCAGGGGCCACCGCCCCGCCAGCCCGGTGGCCAAGGTGCCCCCGGCGGTCGTCCGGGCGGTCCGCCTCCCGGCCCGGTCGGCCCCGGCCAGCGCCCACCGGTACCACCCGGCGGCGTGCGCAGGCCACCGATCCCGCCCGGCGGCAAACCGCCTCAGGGCGTTCGTCCCCCCATGCCCCCCGGCGGCCCGCGCCCCGGTGGTCCTGGTGGTCCCGGCGCGCCCGGTGGACCGGCTGGTCCGCCCGCCCGCAACAAGGCCGACGAGCTGACCGACCTGCTCCAGCCGGTGCAGCCGCCGATGAAGCGCGAACCCGACCTGCTCACGCACCGGGAGCCCGACGAACCGTCGATGTACCTCGAAGAGGACGCCTACGACGAGTACGACGGCGAGGAGCTGAGCGAGGAGGAGGAGCGCCGCTTGCGCAAGAAGAAGATCTGGCGGCGCGTCCGCCGCATCTCCTACATCGCCGCGGGCCTGATGATCCTGACCCCGGTGGTCGCCTTCGCGATCGCCTACCAGGTCGTCGAGGTGCCCGACCCGGCCGTGGTCGCGGCGGGCCAGGACAAGGCCGTCACGATCCTGTACTCCGACGGCTCCGAGATGGCGAAGATCGCGCCGCAGGGGTCGAACCGCGAGCTGCTCAAGGTCGACGACCCGGCGCTGACCGAGGACGTGAAGCACGCGATCTTCGCGGCCGAGGACGCGACCTTCGAGACCAACCCCGGCTTCGACTTCAAGGCCATCGGGCGAGCGGTCTGGATCCAGATCAGCGGTGGTGAGAGCGGTGGTTCCGGTCTGACGCAGCAGTACGTCAAGAAGGCCACCGAGAACGAGGACCCGACGCTGTCGAGGAAGTTCACCGAGGTCGTCAAGGCCTACAAGATGAGCAACCAGAAGAGCAAGTCGGAGATCCTCGCCGCGTACCTGAACACGATCTACCAGGGGCGGTCGGCGTTCGGCATCAAGGCCGCCGCGCAGATGTACTACAAGAAGGACGTGAAGGACCTCAGCGCGTCCGAGGCCGCCCTGATCGCGGGCATGATCCAGAACCCCAGCCGGTCCGAGGAGGAGAAGTACCCCGTCTCCCGGTGGAAGTTCGTGATGGGTCAGATGCTCGACAAGGGGTGGATCACCAAGGAGTACTACGACACCCAGACCTACCCCGCGCCGGTGCCGCTGGCCGACGTGCAGCAGAACGCGCTGGAGGGCGTCCGCGCCCACATCCAGGCCCAGGTCGAGGCCGAGATGGAGAGCCCGGAGATCGGGCTGACCAAGGAGAAGGCGCTCAAGCAGGGCGTCGTCGTCCACACCAGCATCGACCCGAAGATGCAGACCGCCGCCGAGGAGGCCGTCCAGGAGGTCATGAACGGCCAGCCGGACGTCCTGCGGTACTCGTTGACCGCCATCGAGCCCAGCACCGGCGCCGTGCGCGCCTACTGGGCGGGCAACGACGGCATCGGCATCGACTACAACAAGGGCACGCTCCAGGAGCCCGGCTCGTCGTTCAAGCCGTTCGACCTGGTCGCCGCGCTCAAGATCGGGGAAGGTGTCGGCGAGGTCTACGACGGCAGCTCCCCGCGCCCGTTCCCCGGTCGTGAGAACAACCCGGTGAAGAACGCGCAGGGCGTCGCGTGCAACGTCCCGAAGCAGTGCAGCGTCCGCGAGGCGATGGTCAAGTCGGTGAACACCGTGTTCTACGACATGGCCGTCAACAAGGTGGGCACCGGCGCCGTGGCCAAGGCCGCCTACCAGGCGGGCATCCCCGAGGACGTCGTCGTCGGCGGCGAGGACCACAAGCTGCTCAAGGGCGAGGACGGCGGTGACTCCCCCGACGGCAACATCTCCATCGGTGGTGGTCAGACGCTCGTGCGGCCGTTCGACATGACGTCGGCGTACGCGACCTTCGCGGCCAGGGGCACCTACCACGAGCCGTTCTTCATCACGAAGATCGAGAGCCCGGACGGGACCCTGCTGCACCAGCACGCCGACAAGTCCCGCTCCGCGTTCGACGACGACCCGTCCAAGAGCGAGCAGATCGCGGACAACGTCACCGACGTGCTCAAGGACATCCCGAAGGCCAGCACCCGGACGATCTGCGCCGGCGGCCGCGAGTGCGCGGGCAAGACCGGCACGCACGAGCTCGACGGCGTGGACAACTCGAAGGCGTGGATGGTGGGCTACACCCCGTCCCTCGCCGCGGGTGTCTACATGGGCACCGAGGCAGGCAACGTCGCACTGCGCAACGCCGACGACGCCCCGATCTTCGGTTCCGGCCTGCCGGGCCAGATCTGGAAGGCCTTCATGGACAAGGCCCTGGACGGCTCTCCGAAGGAGACCTTCCCCAAGGCCAAGATGATCGGGGTCGCGGTCCCGCCGCCGCCGAGCACGTCCAAGCCCTCTCCGCCGCCCGCGCCGACCTCGGAGCGGACGCAGGAGTCCAAGCCGGACGACAAGTCGAACACGCCCCCGCCGCCCACGGGCACGAGCACGCCCACCAAGGGCAACCCCGGCAACCCCGGTAATCCGGGCAACTGCCTCCCGCTCCAGCCGAACTGCCCGAGCAACCCCACCAACACGTCCTCCAACAACAACGGACCGGGCAACGGTGGCGGCGGCGGAGCGGGCGCGGGTACCGAGGCACGAGATCCGAACGACCCCTGAACGACCTGAGAACGGACGAAGGGCCCGGCGCACCAGCGCCGGGCCCTTCCCGCGTCCGGGGAGGGTCGACTAGTCGGGACTTGACCCCGGTGAGATCGGGTTGCCCGTAGCATCCGGCGGGTGTCCAGCCCATCGGATGTACAGCACACCAACGCAGACGACACGGACTCGCTCGGCCCGGACGAGCGGGTCATCCCGACGTGGACGGAACCGCTGGCGAAACAGGCCAGCCGTCCGTTCGGCGGACCGGTCGGTCGGCACGCGTCGATCGGGCGGCACTGGTTCTGGACGCCGCTCCGGGTGGTGCTGCTGCTGGCGGTCGTGACGCTGTCGCTGGCGTGGCTGCAGAAGTCGCCGTGCGTGCAGCAGTACGTGGACGACAAGGGGCAGGTGCAGCTGGACTGGCGGGGCTCCCGGCAGTTCGTGGCGCTCTGCTACTCCGACGTCGTGCCGCTCTACACGGCCGAGCGGATGGACCAGCCGGGGACGTTCCCGTACCGGACGTCGTGGATCGACGACGAGGGCAAGCCGACCGCGCACATCCGGTACATGGAGTACCCGGTGCTGACCGGCGTGTTCCAGTGGGTGAACGCGCGGATGGCGCAGGGGTGGATCTCGCTGGCGCAGTCCGGGTGGCTGCCCGCCCCGATGACGGTGATCGTCTACTTCAACATGACCGCCCTGTGGCTGGCGCTGGCGTGGCTGGCGACGGCGTGGGCAGTGGCGCGGCTGGCCAGGCGGAGGGTGTGGGACGCGGCCATCGTGGCGCTGTCACCGCTGGTCGTCGTGCACGCGTTCACGAACTTCGACACGATCGCGACGGCGTTCGCGACGACCGGGATGCTGGCGTGGGCGCGCAAGAAGCCCGTGCTGGCCGGGGTGCTGCTGGGGCTGGGCGGTGCGGCGAAGCTGTACCCGCTGTTCCTGCTGGGCCCGCTGCTGCTGTTGTGCTGGCGCTCCGACCGGGTGCGCGACGGGCTGACCACGGTCGCGTCCGCGCTCGCCACCTGGGCGGTGGTGAACCTGCCGATCGCGCTGCTGTACCGGCCGGGGTGGCAGGAGTTCTTCCGGCTCAACACCGAGCGCGGGGCTGACCCGGACTCGCTGTATAACGTCGTGGCGCAGTGGACCGGCTGGCAGGGCTTCGACCCCGGCCTGGTGCAGGGTCAGGTGCCGGACGGGCTGAACACGGTGAGCGCGGCGCTGTTCGTGCTGTGCTGCGCCGGGGTCGGCTACGTCGCGCTGTCCGCGCCGACGAGACCGCGGCTGGCGCAGCTGGCGTTCCTGGTGGTGGCCGCGTTCCTGCTGACGAACAAGGTGTGGAGCCCGCAGTACTCGCTGTGGCTGGTCCCGCTGGCGGTGCTGGCGCTGCCGCGCTGGAAGCTGCTGCTGGCGTGGATGGCGCTCGACGCGCTGGTGTGGGTGCCGCGGATGTTCTTCTACCTCGGCACCGACCACAAGGGACTGCCGATCGACTGGTTCCTCGGCGCCGTGCTGCTGCGCGACGCGGCGGTGGTCCTGCTCTGCGTCCTGGTGGTCCGCGAGGTCTACCGGCCCGCGCTGGACCTGGTCCGCAAGTCCGGTGAGGACGACCCGTGCGGCGGTGTGCTGGACGGCGCGCCGGACCGCCGGGTGCTGCGGTTCCCGTGGCAGCGACCGGTGCACGAGCCCGCGCACCAGCTCCAGAGCTGACCGAGACCCGGTCGGCGGCAGCGCGCCGCCGACCGGGTGCTGGTCAGATCGGTCGACCCGCTTCGAGCACCGGGTGCTGCTCGACGACCGGCGGCTCCTCATCACCTTCGGTCACCGTGTCGCGGGCTCTCAGGAACACGTAGAACAGCGCCACGAGCAGCGCGGCCCGACCCCAGACGCCGATCACCACGGCCTGCGCGGAGAAGCCGTCGTAGATGCCGGCGGGCTGGCCGAACTCGATCGCGTAGTACCAGCGGAAGATGCCGATGCCCATCGCGAGGTCGGCCGCGAAGTAGGCGAACGCCCAGCCGAGCGGGATGCGCAGCAGCACGAACATCGGCACCAGCCACAGCGTGTACTGCGGCGAGTGGACCTTGTGCAGCAGCAGGAACCCGCACAGCATCGCGGCGGACACCGGGATCCACGGGTAGGTGCCCTCGTGCTTGAAGCGGCGCCAGCCGATCCAGCACGCCAGCACGAACGACAGCGCCATGCACACCGGCGACAGCACGCTGACCAGCGACTGCATGGTGTCGTCGGCCATGAACGGCCGCATGCCCCAGTACCAGATGGAGTTCGTGGTGATGTCGACCTTGCGCTGCCCCTGGAACTCGAACGACGCCTTCCAGCCCTCGTAGCCGAAGATCGCGAACGGCAGGTTCGCCAGCACCACGGTGATGATCGGCGCCAGCGCCACGCGCGCCATGCCCGACCAGTCGTACCGCTTGCCCGCGGGCAGCTCGCGGCCGCCGGGACCGCCGGTCAGGACGTAGAGCATCAGCGGCAGCACGAACAGCGCCGGGTAGATCTTGAACGCGAACCCGATGCCGAGCAGCACCGACGAGACGACGGCCCGGCGCACCAGCGGCCGGTCCGCACCCGCCTTGCCCCAACCTCGGTGCACCACGTAGACGGCGGCGACCGCGCACAGCACGACCGGCAGGTCCCAGTTGTGGAACGCGTAGAGCACCAGCGGCGGCCCGATGGCCCACAGCAGCGCCCGCCACCGCGACAGCTTGCCCAGCAGCCACGCCGTCGCCAGGCCGAACGGGGCCATCAGCAGCGCGGAGAACAGCAGGAAGCCCGCGTCGGTGTCGGTGAAGATCGCGCCCGCCCAGATCAGCAGGCCGGTGAGCACCGGATACTCGACGCTGCCGCCGATCAGCGTGCCCTTGGCGTTGATGTTGCCGTGGACGTAGGGGAAGACGTGCCGGTCGACGTCGCGGCCGATCCACAGGTGCTGGATGTCGGAGTAGCAGACGTCCCGCTTGTTCCGCTCCTCGTAGTCGGGCTGGCTGCGGCCCCACTGGTCGAAGGACGGACCGGTGCAGCGGTCCTTGTTCACGAACCCGATGAGCAGGGTGAGGCCGCAGAGCAGCACCAGCACCGCCATCGCGGTCCGCGCGAAGTGGTTGGACCGAGGCCCGTCGACGTGCTCGGGCACAACGGCCACCACTTCCTGAGCCATGCTCACGGGCCGACGTGCTCGCGCAGGAACGCGATGTCGGCGGCTTGACCCTCGTCCGGTGTCTCCACCACGACGGGGGCACCGGCGGCCGCCACGACGGCGACCAGCTGTTCGGCGGGGATGGTGCCGGACGCGATGTTCGCGTGCCGGTCGCGCGCCGAGTCGAACTCGTCACGGGAGCTGTTCAGGTGCACCAGGTCGATGCGGCCGGTGATCGCCTTGACCCGGTCGACGATGTCGACCAGGTCCTCGCCCGCCGCGTAGGCGTGGCAGGTGTCCAGGCAGAACCCGGCGCCGAAGTCGCCGACCTCGTCCCAGAGGCGTTTGAGCGAGTCGAAGCGGCGGGCCATGGCGTAGTCGCCGCCCGCGGTGTTCTCGATCAGGATCGGCACGGCGAAGCCGCCCGACTCCTGCTGCCGCTCGAACAGCTTTCGCCAGTTCGCGAAGCCGTCCGCCGGGTCCTCGCCCTTGGTGACGTGGCCACCGTGCACGACCAGGCCCTCGGCGCCGACGGCCTTGGCGGCCTCGGCGTGCTGGGTCACGGTCTTGCGGGACGGGATGCGGATGCGGTTGTTGAGGGAGGCGACGTTGAGGACGTACGGCGAGTGGACGAACACGGTGATGTCCGAGGCGAGCAGCTCGGCGGTCCGCGGGTGCGGTTTGGGGGCTTTCCAGCCCTGAGGGTCGGCCAGGAAGAACTGGACGACTTCCGCGCCACGGTCCGCCGCGGCGCCGAGCGGGTCGTCGTCGCGGACATGAGCCCCGATGCGCATGACCATGCAGGGTAGTCGGCTTCGGTGGGGCCCTGCCGCCCCACCGTCGATATGCGGCTGGGTGGATGAAAGTCAACCGAAGACGTGACTGCGTCACCACCAGGACCTACGCTCGTTACTTGAAAGTAGGAAACGAAGTGCGGCAGGTCAGGAGGCACGGCATGCGGACCCGGCTCACCCGGTTGTTCGGGGCGGTCGTCGTGGCGCTCGCGGTCGGCGTGATCGGCGCCGCCGCAGGTCAGGGCACCGCCGCCGCTGCCGAACCGGTGGTCGTGGGCAGCTGCGCCGCGTCCGTCGAGGGCACCCCCGGCACCCCCGTCTCGCTGAGCCCCGGTGCCGTGGTCGACCCCGTGGTCAACGTGGTCCGCGCCGTCCCGCTGCTCGGCCCGCCCATCGCGGACCAGCTCCGACCCGTGTTCACCTCGCTGCCGCCGATCCCGATCGGCGCCATCCCGGACGGCAAGGGCTTCATCACCGGCGGCCAGATCGCCAACCAGGTGGTCGCCCAGCTGAACAACATCCCGCTGCTCGGACCGGTCATCAGCACGGTCAGCGGGTCGGTCCAGCAGACCCTGTCCGGCCTGTGCGGCGTGACCGTGAACGGCGTCAACGCCGTCGCCGCGCCCGTCCAGGACGGGACCAGCGCCATCGCGGACGCCTCGCAGAAGGCCGTCGAGCAGATCCCCGGCCTCGGCCAGCCCCAGACCCCTCCGCCCGGCGGGCAGCCCTCCACGGGCCAGCCGGGCACCGGCACGACCCCCGGCACCGGCACGGGCACCGTCCCCGGCCAGCCGGGCCCCGGCAGCATCTTCAGCCCCGTCGGCGGGGTCGGCGCGGGCGACCTGCAGCTCTACGGCCCGACCGGGCTCGGCGCGAACTTCGGCCGCGTCCCGCTGTTCGGCTACGGCTCGCTGCCGTTCGCGACTCCCGGCCTGTTCTCGCCCTCGCCCGGCGTCCGCTACGGCGGCCAGGTCCCCGGCTACACCCCCGGCTACGGGCTGCCCACGACGGACCCCGGCGCCGTGCAGACCGCGGGCCGGGCGCAGGCGCTGCCGGGCACCGGGAAGATGGGCGGCGTCGCGGCCCCCGTGCTGCTCGCCGTGCTCGCGCTGTCCTGCGTGACCGGTGCGCTGGTGCGCACGTGGGTCCTCCGCCGTTCGGCGGCTTGACCCTCCCCGCACCCCGCTGACCGGGGACGGTGCGTGAGCACTGTGCGCGCGCTGTTACCCTGGACAGGTTGCTGACGCGACGACCCTCCTGCCACGGATAGTCCGTGGCCGCGAGTCCACAGGAGGTGAGTGGTCCTCATGCGTCATTACGAAGTGATGGTCATCCTTGACCCCAGTCTCGACGAGCGCACTGTCGCACCGTCGCTCGACACCTTTCTCAACGTGATCCGCACGACTGGCGGAAACGTGGAGAAGGTCGAGGTGTGGGGCAAGCGCCGGTTGAGCTTCGAGATCAACAAGAGCAGCGAGGGCATCTACGCGGTGCTCGACCTGACCTCGACTCCCGACGCGGTGAAGGAACTGGACCGCCAGCTGGGCCTGCAGGAGACCGTGCTGCGGACCAAGGTCATGCGGCGCCACCCCCCGAAGGCCACGAAGGCTTCGGCGAAGGCGGCCAAGAACGCCGCCAAGGCCAAGGTCTGAGGCAGGGGCTCCCGACATGGCTGGCGAGACGACGATCACGGTGGTCGGAAACCTGACCGCCGATCCCGAACTCCGCTTCACCCAGTCCGGCGCCGCGGTGGCGAGCTTCACCGTGGCGTCCACTCCCCGCACGTTCGACAAGGCGTCGGGCGAGTGGAAGGACGGCGAAGCGCTGTTCCTGCGGTGCAACGTGTGGCGGCAGGTCGCGGAGAACGTGGCCGAGTCGCTCACGCGTGGTTCGCGTGTGCTCGTGACCGGGCGGCTGCGCCAGCGTTCCTTCGAGACGAAGGAAGGCGAGAAGCGCACCGTCATGGAGCTGGAGGTCGACGAGATCGGCCCCTCGCTGCGCTACGCGACCGCGAAGGTCAACAAGGTCAGCCGTGGCGGCGGTGAGGGCGGCGGCTTCGGCGGCGGTTCCTCGGCACCCCGCGGTGGTGGCGCTCCCGCTGACGACCCCTGGGGCTCCGCCCCGGCGGCGAGCAACAGCGGCGGCGGCTTCGCCGACGAGCCCCCCTTCTAGACCGCGCACCGGTCACCCAGACAACCCACACCGCGTTTACCAGGAGCTAACACATGGCCAAGCCGCCTGTGCGCAAGCCCAAGAAGAAGGTCTGCGCCTTCTGCAAGGACAAGAGCGCCACTCAGATCGACTACAAAGACACCACCATGCTGCGGAAGTTCATCTCCGACCGCGGCAAGATCCGCGCGCGCCGCGTGACGGGCAACTGCTCGCAGCACCAGCGCGACGTCGCCATCGCCGTGAAGAACTCGCGTGAGATGGCACTGCTCCCCTACACCTCCACCGCCCGCTGACACAGAGAGAGACGGAGCCCAGAACATGAAGCTCATCCTCACTGCTGACGTGAGCGGCCTCGGTGGCCCCGGCGACATCGTCGAGGTCAAGGACGGTTACGGACGCAACTACCTGCTGCCCCGCGGTCTGGCCATCGTGGCCACCAAGGGTGCGGCCAAGCAGGTCGAGGTCATCCGCCGTGCCCAGGAGACGCGCCGCGTGCGCGACCTGGACCACGCCAAGGAGATCAAGACCGCGCTCGAGGGCCTCGGCGCGGTCGCGCTCAAGGCCAAGTCCGCCAAGGGCTCCGGCAAGCTGTTCGGCTCGGTCACCACGTCCGACGTGGTGTCCGCGGTCCGTTCCGCCGGTGGTCCGACGCTGGACAAGCGCGCCATCGAGCTTGCCGGTCACATCAAGACGACCGGCAAGCACGCGGTGACCGTCCGGCTGCACCCGGAGGTCACGGTCTCGCTCTCGGTGGACGTGTCCTCCGCCAGCTGAGCACCGCAGACAGCTGCACCGACAGCGCCGTTCGCCCGGTTCGCCGGGCGGGCGGCGCTGTCGCTCGTTTGCCGTAGTGCGCGGGTAATCGGCCACCTGTGGACAGCCGGTGTGACAGGTGCCCTGCGACACGCCGAACAGGCGGTTACACGCGACACGCCGCGCCCAAGACCAACAACTTTTTCCACAAGTTGTGCACAGCCCCTGAGCTGGCGTTATTTCTGTCACACACCAAGTTGTCCACAAGTTGTCCCCACCTTCTCGGCCATCTGTGGCTTGTTGGCGCGGATCATCCACAACCTGTCCACCGACTTGTCCACAGGCAGGTTTGCTTGCTCCAGTCGGGTGGCTCTAGCGTCCGGTCATAACCCCGGTGCTCGCTGTGCGTCGCGAGCACGCCCGCGGAATTGTCGGTGGGTCGGGGTAGAACACTTCGAACAGCTCGATGCGTGGAGGTGAGGGCGCGGTGGCGCTGGTGGACGACCGAGGAATGGCCGAACCCAGCTTCGAACGGCAGCCCCCCCAGGACCTGGCCGCGGAGCAGTCGGTACTGGGCGGCATGCTGCTGAGCAAGGACGCCATCGCCGACGTGATCGAGGCGCTCGCGCCGACGGACTTCTACCGGCCCGCGCACCAGGCCGTGTACGACTGCATCCTCGACCTGTACGGGCGCGGCGAGCCCGCCGACCCGATCACGGTGTCGGCCGAGCTGGAGCGCCGCGGCGAGCTGCTGCGCGTCGGCGGCGCCCCGTACCTGCACACGTTGATCGCGACCGTGCCGACGGCGGCCAACGCCGGGTACTACGCGGAGATCGTGGCCGAGAAGGCCGTCCTGCGCAGGCTCGTCGAGGCGGGCACGCGCATCGTGCAGCTCGGCTACAACGGCGCCGAGGGCGCGGACGTGGACGAGGTCGTCGACCGGGCGCAGGCCGCCATCTACGAGGTCACCGACCGGCGCACGAGCGAGGACTACGTGGCGCTGGAGGACCTGCTCCAGCCGACCATGGACGAGATCGACGCCATCGCCTCGCGCGGCGGCAACTCGCGCGGCATCCCGACCGGGTTCGCCGACCTCGACGAGCTGACCAACGGCCTGCACCCCGGCCAGATGATCATCGTCGCGGCGCGGCCCGGTGTCGGCAAGGCGCTGGCGCTGGACACCCCGCTGCCCACGCCGACCGGGTGGACGACCATGGGTGCCGTCGAGGTCGGCCACCACCTGATGGGCGCGGACGGCAGGCCGACCAGGGTCGTCGCGGCCACCGAGGTGATGGTGGACCGGCCGTGCTTCGACGTGGAGTTCAGCGACGGCACCGTCATCACGGCCGACGCGCAGCACCAGTGGCTGACCGAGTCGTGCAGCGCCACCGGCGGGTTCTGGGCGATCCGCACCACCGAGCAGATCCACCGCAGCAGCGCGCGGCACTCCGTGCGGCTGGCGTGCGGCTGGAACCTGCCGACCGCGGCACTGCCCCTGCCGCCCCGCACGCTCGGCGCGTTCCTCGTGGGCGTCGGCGAACTGGGGTTCGTCGAGGGCGAGCTGACCGACGACGAGATCCACACCGCCAAGGAGCTCGGCCTCGCCGACGACCCGCACATCCCCGCCGAGTACCTGCGGGCCAGCCGCTCCCAGCGGCAGGAGCTGCTCGACGCGCTCCTGGTCGGCGGCGAGCTCGGCACCAGGTTCGTCCGGCTGGCGCGCGACATCGCGGAGCTGCTCCGCACGTTCGGCGGCGACCGCGTCGACATCGTCGCCGTGCGGCCCGTCGAGAGCGTTCCGGTGCGGTGCGTCGAGGTCGACAACCACGACCACATGTACCTCGCCGGGCAGACGACGATCCCGACGCACAACTCCACGCTGGGCCTCGACTTCGCCAGGTCCGCCTCGATCAAGCACGGCATGACCAGCGCCATCTTCTCGCTGGAGATGAGCCGCACCGAGATCGTCATGCGCATGCTCTCCGCCGAGGCCAAGATCCGCCTCGGCGACATGCGCGGCGGCAAGATGAGCGACGACGACTGGACCAGGCTGGCCCGCCGGATGAGCGAGATCAGCGAAGCACCCATCTTCGTCGACGACTCGCCCAACCTGACCATGATGGAGATCCGCGCCAAGGCCAGGCGCCTCAAGCAGCGCCACGACCTCAAGCTCGTGGTCGTCGACTACCTCCAGCTGATGTCGTCGGGCAAGCGCACCGAGTCCCGCCAGCAGGAGGTCTCGGAGTTCTCCCGAAACCTCAAGCTGATCGCCAAGGAGCTCGAGGTACCGGTGATCGCGATCAGCCAGCTGAACCGCGGCCCGGAACAGCGCACCGACAAGAAGCCGATGCTGTCCGACCTGCGCGAGTCCGGGTCGCTGGAGCAGGACGCGGACATGGTGATCATGATCAACCGGCCGGATGCTTGGGAGCGGGACGATCCTCGGGCTGGGGAGGCGGACTTGATCATCGCCAAGCATCGTGCGGGGCCCACGGCGACGATCGTGGTGGCGCATCAGCTGCACTACAGCCGGTTCACGGATCTGGCGCATAGTTAGGTCGGGCGTGTAGTTAGTTCAGGCGCGTAGTTAGCTGGCGGGTTCGAAACGGGTGTCGCTATCCGCGGACTCCGGGGGTGTCGCTACAGCTGTCTCCGGGTGCGGTCGGCTTGACTTGGGGCCCCTTTTTGGGCTTCGTCGGGCGAAAAAGGGCAGGTGGTAGAGCCTGCCCGCCGCCGCAAGTCTAAGCCCAAAAACCCCAAGTCAAGCCGACCGCACGGCGGACGAGCACCGCTCGCTTCCAGCGTCGCTGGGTGGGCGGCTTGTTGCTTCCAGCTGGGTTGGGCCGTTTGTCTTTCGTTCCAGCGTCGTTGGGCCGTTTGTCTTTCGTTTCAGTGTCGTTGGTTGGCTCAGTTATGTTTGCTGCTTGGGGTTGTTTCCGGTGCTTTGAGGACGGTGTCCTTGAGCTTGTTGAAGGGTTTGAGGACGACGGTCCAGCCGAGTTGTTCGTAGGCGGGTTGCTGCCACTGCTGTGCGGGTTCCAGTACGAGGTAGTCGGCGTGGTAGCGGTGGGCGATGGCGGTGAGCTGGAGTGCGGTGAGGGAGTTGTAGAGGCCGGGGTCTTGTTTGATGCATTGTTTGATGCCGCCGAGAGCGGTGAGTCTGGCCTCGTAGTCGACGGTGGCGTCGCCGCCGTAGGCGCCGTTCTTGCAGTCGACGACCACGCCGCGGGCGGTGGCGAGTCTTAGGTCGATGGCTAGTGGGGGGATCAGCATGGTGCTGTCGGGTGGGACGACGGACTGGACGGCTTTGCCCCAGGTGCGGAGGTCGTCGTTCGGGATGAACGTGAGGTCGAGGGGGCGCCAGACGAAGGAGTGGGCGACGATCACGGACATGGTGAGGCCGGCGAGGATGCCCGTGGTGACGATGGTGCGGGGGAGCTTGGCGAAGCCTGCCAGGACCACGGCGGCCAGGGAGAGGTAGAGCCAGTTGCCGCCGTTGGTGCGGTCGAACGGGTAGGCGAACTCGGTCATCTTGGTGCCGAGCACGAAGTAGGCGAGTGCGGGGACCAGCGCGACGAGCAGCCAGCGGACCCAGGTGGCTCGGCGGGCGAAGACGGGGGTGAGGGCGCCCCAGACGGCCATCGGCATGAGGACGACGTCGAGCCGGTAGATGTTGAGGCCCTGCGCAAGGGTGCCCCAGGTCGGGACGTTGAAGCGGTCGAGGAGCACGCCCGCGGTGAGGCCGATGGCGGGCAGCGCGACCAGCACCAGCCACAGGGAGCGGCGACCGGGGCGGAAGTGGGCGATGCTCAGCAGGGCCAGGCCGACCAGGGCGAACCCGCCCCACATCATCTGCGGCGACCAGCTCGTGGCCTCGCAGTGGTACGGGATGAGGTCGCGGCAGACCTTGGCGAACTCCTCGGTGTCACCCGCGACGGGCCGCGCCACGAGGTTGGCGGCGACGATGCCGAACGTCACGACGGCCGTGCCGAGCAGGGGCCAGTGGATCCGACGGTCGCGTGCGGCGTGCACCAGGACGACGGCGAGCAGCAGCACGCCGACGACGGCGCCCTGCTGGACGTGCACCAACGCGGTCGCGATCGCGGCGATAGCGGCGACGACGTGGTGCTCGGTGACGAGCGCGGCGACGGCCAGGTAGATGAGGAACCCGGCGAGCACGCCGGGGAGTGCGATGGCGAGCATCGGGGAGCCGGTGCCGAGCAGCCACCACGGGGTGACCGCGCCGATCGCCGAGACGGCGATGGTCGCCAGCCAGGTGTGCCGCGGCGCCCAGGCCCGTGCGAGCAGAGCGGTGGCGAAGCCGAACACGAGCAGGCCGAGCACCCAGTAGCCGAAGTAGACGGCCTCCAGGGTGCCCGTGGCCGTACCCGCCCAGGTGACGACGTCGAACAGCCAGTGCGGCTGGGGCGCGTTCGCGATGACCCAGTCGTCGCCGAACAGGTCGGGGTTCGCCCAGTGCATGCCGAGCGCGGACAGGACCAGGTGGTCACCGGTGCCCGCGGTGTAGCCGTAGCGCATGTGCAGCAGGAGGCCGACGATCGCGGCGCTGAGCAGCGTCTGCGCGGCGGCAGCCGCCCGGCGTCTCGATCTTCCGGGCGGGTCGGGATCGTCGCGTTCGGGACGCTCGATCACCGGGGCCGGCGCGGCCTTCAGCGCAGTGGACAACGTTCCCCCAGAGTTTGGCGCCGAGGTGGAAGCACCCGTCGGCTACACCCTGAAGACGCTTGGGTGACCGGATTCGTTGCAGGATCTCCGACACGTTACGAAATCCGACGGAACTCCGCGCGCCAGGGCGGAGCGACCAACATCATCCGGGGTACATTTCGATCATCCTCGGTCGGCATCGGATCTCGTCTGTGTGGGTGTGTCGCTGGTGAGTGCGGGTTACGCGGTCGTCGACACCGAGACGACCGGCTTCGCGGCGCGGGGTGGTGACCGGATCGCGGAGGTCGCGGTGGTGCACCTCGACGAGGACGGTGTGGTCACCGACGAGTGGTGCACGCTGGTCAACCCGGTCCGCGACCTCGGGCCGCAGCACGTCCACCGGATCAGCGCGGCCGAGGTGTGGCACGCGCCGACGTTCGCCGAGGTCGCCGGAGCGCTGGCCGCGCGGCTGGCCAACCGGGTGCTGGTGGCGCACAACCTCGCCTTCGACGCCCGCTTCCTGACCGCCGAGTTCGGCAGGCTCGGCGTCGAGTGGCCGACCCCCGGCCTGTGCACGATGCGGCTGGCCGCCGACTACCTGCCCGGACGCGCCGGTCGGTCGCTGCGCGCGTGCTGCGACGCGGCGGGGGTGTCGCTGCTCGACGCCCACTCCGCGCTGCACGACGCGCACGCCGCCGCGGGCCTGTTCGCCGACTACCTGCGCAAGGCCGGGCGGCCCGAGCCGTGGCGCGGCCTGCTCGACGACGCCGAGCGCGCGCCGTGGCCGGTGTTCGCCTCCGACCAGGCGCAGCTCGTGCGGCGCGGCGAGGTCGTGGCGCAGCGGACCACCGGTACCGAGCTCGTCACGCTGGTGCGCGGCGACACCGTCGTGTTCACCGGCCAGATGCTCGACCCGCGCGACGTGTGGGTCGACCGCGCCTCGGCCGCCGGACTGCGCGTCGTCCAGGGCTACGTCACGAAGGCCACCCGCGTCCTCGTCGCGGCCGATCCGTTCACCTTGTCCAGCAAGGCGCGCCGTGCTCGCGCATATGAGGTGCCGATCGTGTCCGAAGAGGACTTCGGGTCCATGCTCGCCCGGTTGGCCTAGCAGGTCACGGCGTTACAGCCAGGGCGAAAGATCACCGAACTGGGTGTCATTGGGCCTATTGAAAACGTCGCTACCTGCGGGGAAGCTCGTCACGAACAGGCCAGGCAGCCAGCGGAAGGTACGAGCGACATGCGTACCGTGCAGACAGCCCCCACCCGCCCGGTGTGGGAAGAACTCGTCGCGGAGTTACCGGTCGGCGTGCTGCTGATGGATGCCGTGGGGAACGTGCTCGCCGGGAACCGGTTGGCGGCGGACCTGCTGGGGTTGCGGCAGGAGGACCTGCTGTCCAGCGGACGGCCGGTCGGGTGGGACGTCCAGGACGACTCCGGCGCCCCGCTGCCCTCGCGGGCGGAGCTCGCCGGTCAGGTGCTGCGGACCGGGGCGCTGACCATCCCCCTGGTCGTGACGCGGCACGGTCGGCGGCAGGCTCAGGTGTGGGCCGAGTACCACCCGCTGGTCATCCGCGGGGAGCAGCGCCTGCTGGTGCTGCTCCAGCCGGTGACGGTCGACGTCCCGCACAGCCGCGGGTTGCTGGACCCGTTGACGGGGCTGCCGGGGCGGGCGCTGCTGCACGACCGGCTGGACCAGGCGCTGGCACGGGCGCGGACGCACGGGACCGTGGTGACGCTGGTGCTGGTCGACGTGCACAAGATGGCCGCGGTGAACGCGGAGCACGGGTTCCAGCGGGGGGACGAGCTGCTGGCGGTGCTCGGCGGGCGGCTGCGGGAGGGGCTGCGGGAGGACTACACCGTGGCCCGGTACGGCGGGGACGAGTTCGCCGTGGTGGCCGAGCACAGCTGCGGGTCCGGGGAGGCCGTGGCCGAGCGGGTGCGGGAGCTGGCCGGGCGGGCGGTTCGGGTGGGGAGCAGCCGGGTCCGGCCGGGGGTGCGGGTCTGCTGGGTGACCAGCGACGGGGCCGCACCCATGCACGCGGTGATCGCGCACGTGGAGGAGAGGCTGCGCCGGTGAACGGCGTCGCGAGGCGGGAAAGGACCGAGCCCCCGACGCTGGTGCGTCGGGGGCTCGGTGTCTAGCTACCAGGTACTACAGGTGGAACGGTCCGTCACCGTCAGATGCGGGGCATCTGGATGGTGTCCTCGAGGTTGCCGAAGAGGGACCGGGTGTCCAGACCCGCGAGGGCCGGGGCGGTGGGGAGGGAGCGCTCGCCGTCGGCGGCCTTGAGGGCGTCACCGGTGGCGTCGAGCTTCAGACCGCTCAGCGACGTGGTCGGCAGGGCCGGCAGGGCCGGGGTGCCGAGCGCGCGGGGCTGGGCGACGGGGACGACCGGGACGACGACCGGCAGCGTGGCCGGAACGGCGACCGGGGCCGCGGGGACGGTCGGCAGGCTGCGGCCGGCGGGCGTCAGGGGCAGCAGGCCCTGGACGACCGGGGTGAAGCCGAAGTTGCCGCCGACCAGGGGCAGGGTGCCACCGAAGGAGCGCTCCTCCGGCAGGCCCAGCTCGTCGGTCGGGAGGGACAGGTCGCCCGCGGGCAGGTCGAGGCCCTGGGTGGGGAGCTCGACGCCGCTCAGCTGGTCGGTGTCGGGGAGCTGGTTCACCGGGAGGGTGCTCAGCATCTCCGAGCCGACGGGCAGGCGGTTCAGGTTGGTCAGGCTCGGGACCTCGGTCGCGCCGAGCAGGCTGTCCACGCCGACGGGGAGGTCGACGCCGCGGGCCACGTCGGCCGCGCGAACCGCGTCGGCGTCCTCGCCGGTGACCTGGGTGGTGTTGGTGTAGACGAGAGCGGTGGCCTCGCCGAGCACCTCGACCGGCACGTCGTAGACCTGCGCTGCGGCCTCGACCGGCACCGGGATGTCGTGGGCCGTGAGGGCGCCGCCGTTGCCGGTGGTGTCGGTGTCGCCGCCTGCCTGGCTGAGCAGGGTGCTGTCCGAGGTGGTCTTCGAGATGCCCGCGGCCGAGATCGGCTCGCCGAACACGGTCGGGACCGCGTTCACCGGGACGGTGACCAGGTTGCCCGCGAGCGAGGCGTCCTTGCCCGACGAGGTGCTGTCGCCACCGGCGATGACGGTGGTGTCGCCGAACGTGTTGGAGTAGCCGTTCGCGGCACCGGTGACGGTGTCCGCGAAGACCTGCACCGGCGCGGCGGCCTGGGCGGCCACCCCGTTGCCCGACAGGGAGCCGCGGTCACCGGTGGTGGTGACGTCGCCGCCCGAGATGGAGCTGTAGTGGTTGGCGGCGTCGCTCTCGACGTTGCTGCCGGCACCGACCGCGTTGCCGAAGACCTCGAGGGCCGTGGCCTCGGGGGCGGAGACCACGTTGCCCGCGATGGCGCCCGCGGCACCGTCGCTGGTCGCGTCGCCACCGGAGGTGGACTCCAGCGTGGAGTCGACGTTCGACGAGCCGTTGCCGACCGCGACGACGGTGTCGCCGAAGACCTGCGCGGGGTTCGAGGTCGGGACCTGCACGATGTTGCCCGACGCGGAGCCGTGGTGGCCGGTCGCGTTGGACGGGCCGCCCGCGGTCAGCGTGGTGTCGCTGGCCGTGTCGGTGTTCGGGTTGCCGACGAGCGCGGCGGCGTCGCCGAAGGCCTGCGCGCCGACGGCCGTGGGCGCGGTGACGATGTTGCTCGACACCGTGCCGTTGTCGTCCTGGCTGTTCGGCGTTCCGCCGGACGTGATGCTCTTGTGCTCTTCGGTGGTGCTGGTCGGCGTGCCCACGATGCTCGCGGCGGCGCCGTACACCTCACCCGGAACCACGACGGGGACCTGGCCGATGTTGCCGGAGCCCACGCTGTCGTTGCCGGTCGTGCCGTTGTAACCACCGGTCTCGGAGGTCACGTCGTTGTCGCACAGCGCGGCGGCGTTGCCCGCACCCGCGACGGCGTCGCCGCACACGTCGACGGCGCCCGCGGGTGCGGCGGTGACGGTGTTGGCGCCGAGCACCGAGTCGTCGCCGTTGGTGTACGTGCCGTCGCCCGCCTTGGCGGTGACGTCGTTGCTGTGCTGCGCGGCCGTGTTGCCGATCGCCGAGACGGCGTTGCCGCCACCGGAGACGGGCAGCGCCACGGGCGCGTCGGCCAGGTTGCCGGAGAGCGTGGAGCCCTCACCGGTCGTGCTGGTGAAGCCGCCGGCCTCGGCGTCGTTCACCGTGCTGCTGGTGGCCGTGGAGTTGGCCGCACCGGCGACCGCGTTGTCGTCGACCGACACCGGGCCCGCGAGCTGCGGCTGGACCACGTTGCCCGCGAGGGTGGCGGGGTCGCCGCTGGTCTGCGTCCACGAGGGGATGCCGTTGATGCCGGTGCGCGTGGTGCCCGCGTCGGCGGTCGCGCTGTTCTTCGCGACCGAGTCCGCGTTGCCGGCACCGGCGATGCCGTTGCCGTTCACCGCGGCGATCGGGGCCAGCGGCACGCCGACGACGTTGCCGCCGCCGGAGCTGTTGTCGCCGTCGGTCTTCAGCGAGCCGAGGGACTCGGCCGAGTTGCTGGCGTCCGAGTCGGTGTAGGCGTTGCCGCCACCGCCGACCGCGTTGTTCGTCACCTGGATGGGCAGTGCGCCCTGGACGGCGGCGATGTTGCCGGACAGCGTGCTGCGCTCGCCCGACGTGGTGATGTCGCCACCGGTGGAGGCCGACTGGTCGGCCGAGGTGTTGGCGTAGGCGTTGCCGAGGACGGCGATGGCGTTGCCGGTGACCTGCGCCGGGACGGCGAGGCCGACGGCGACGACGTTGCCCGCGAGGGAGCCGTTCGACCCGTCGGTCAGCACGGCGTCGGGCTGCGCGACGGACTGGCTGCACGTGGTCTCGACGCCCGCGTTGCCGCCGGCGGCGATGGCGTTGCCGCAGATGTTGACCGGCACGACGGCGTTCGGCTGGACCACGTTGCCGCGGAACACCGACGAGTCGTAGCGGTCGCTCACGTCGCGGACCAGCGGGTTCGCGCCGGTGAGCTGGTTGGTGCTGATCTCGCGGTGGATCTCGGGCAGCTCACGCTGGCCGACGGGGGTGCCCAGCGCGTTCTTCTCGATGTCGATCGGCACGGTGATGCCGCCGTCGATCGTCGAGGGAGTGGCGTCGGGGTTGACGTTCTCCTGGGCAGAAGCGATGCCCGTACCGAGCATCAGCAAACCACCAGTTACAAGCGCGGACTGGATTCCGCGCTTTGCCCAGGTCTGCATTGAGACTCCTTTTTCCTTTGTCCCTTGCGGGGGGATTTGGCGGGTGGCCGGACGCGAGGCGTCGGAAGCGGACCACCCAGATCGAGGGAGGCTGGGTGCGCGGCATCTCGACCAACAAAGGAGCGCATGGAGAAAGAGCGCGCCGGTCGATTACCCGGAACAGCGTTGGAAGCTGTTCAGGACCGCGCGCTCAGATCAGTCAGGGGTGCTGCCGGGCTGCTTTCCCGGAAGCACGGAGATCCGCTCGGTGGTGGGCTTGAGCGCCCGAGCCACAGCGGAGTTGTAGGCGTTGACGAACGCGGCCTGGGAGGCCGAGTTCTGGCTGCCTGCCGAACCGGAACCGTCGCCACCGCAAGAGCAGTGCACCGGCGTGTTGACCGGCGGAGCGAACGGGGCGAACGGCACCGGAGAGCGGTCTCCGGGGAAATCCGGGCGAGACTCGTCGCCCTGCGCGGTGCGCGGGGGGACGGGCTGCTGCGCCCACTGGTCGCCGAACCGCGAGTGGTGCGTGGCCGGGGCCTCCACGACGGGCGTGCCGACCGTTGCCGGTGCGACGACGTCACTGGTCGTGGGGGACACCTGGGACACGGCGCTCGCGGTCTTGCCGACCGGGAGCAGAGCGCTGGGGTCGAGGACTTCCGCCCAGCGCGGCTCGAACCAGGAACCCACCTCGTCGAAACCGCCGCGGAGCTGGTCCGCGACCTCTTCGAGCTTCGGGGTGGTGGCAGCGCGCGCTTTCTCCTGCTCGGCGCGCAGTGCCTGATCGATCCCAGCAACGGTCTGGGTGGCCGGCGCGACGACCGGATCGACCGCGGTGTTCATGCGGGCGGGCAGCACCTCGTCGAACTGGTGCTGCGACGCCCCGGCGGAAACCGCCGTCACCACGTCGGACTCCGGCGCCTCGGCGGCTGCCGTGGCCGTGGAAAGCACCCAGGCGGCGGCAGTGCCTGCCGCCGCACCGCCGAGGACGAGCAGAGCGCGGCCGAGGGCACGCCGAACTCGGCGCGCCCCCATCCCCGCTCGCTCGTCCACGGCAGACAACCTGGGTACCTCCACCTTGACTGGGTCGCCGACCGAAGTGATCAAGTCGACGTCGTGAGCCTGCCAGGAGGACGGCGTCGAACGCACGCCGCAGAGCGACGGTTCGTCACATCGTGTGACGGACACTCTGTGAAGTCAGGCGTGACTTCCAGTAGTCGACGCTGGTCAGATCCTCTTCAGCACCCGAGCCGCACCCGCCGCGGCGGTCGAGGCGAGGATCCAGCCGACCGCGATCTGCACGCTGGAGATCCACTGGGACGCCCCGGTGAACCGCCACTTGCCGTCCTGGCCGAGGTCGACGATCGGGATCAGCAGGTCCATCGACAGCAGCCAGGCGTTCCACACCGGCTCCTCGTCGGTGTTGAGCCGCTCCATGACGTGCCAGTTGAACCACAGCGACCCGGCCAGCCAGAACACCAGCAGCCAGGTGATCGCGAGCCACGGCCGGTAGCCGTAGCCGACCGTCCAGCGCTGGAGGAACCCCCAGACCCGGCCCGCGCGGCCCAGCTCCGAGTAGCGCCGGTGCTGCTTCTCCAGCTGCACGTGCTGGGCGAGCTCCTCCTCGCCGCCGTTGCGGTAGACGGCCGCGAGCTGCTCGTACGGGCCGGGCGCGAAGTCCGGCTGCACCTCGCGCAGCCAGCGCAGCCGGGTGTGCACGTCGACCCCGGCCGTCGCGGAGATCGAGTCGAACGTGAAGTCCTCCACGTCCACGCCGCCGGTCGCCGCCCACAGCCCCGGCCCGTCCGACACCGAGGTGGCCCTCGCCCTGGTCAGCACGACCCGGCCGACCGGCACCCGGTCGGCGTCGAGCCGCAGCACCAACTGGTGCACCTGGAGGCCGTAGGCGTTGAGCGCGATCTCGCTGCCCGGTCCGCCGAGGCGCGCGCCCGCGAACGTGGCCATCTTGCTGACCTCGGCCAGCCGGATCCGCACGCCGCCGTCGGCCTGGAAGCCGAAGCTGCACAGGAGGTCCTTGCCGATGGTGACGACCCGCGCGTCCAGCGACGGCTTCGCGGTGCCGTCGCCGCGGCGGCGCGGGTGGGTCAGGCGTGCGCCGGAGCAGTCGAGGGTGGAGCCGATGTTCGCGTTCTGCAGCCGGATCGAGCCCTTGGCCCGGAGGTCGCGCAGGAACAGGGTGCCGCCGACGCGCAGCCGGTCGGCGAACAGGACGTCGATGCCGGGGCCGTTGAGCTGCACCCCGGACAGGCTCATGCTGCCGCGCACGTGCGCGTCGACCAGCCGCACCTGGCCGTAGGCGCGCAGTGCCGTCTCGTACGCGCCGTCGCCGGTGAACCCGCCGTTGACCGCGCCGCGCGCCTCCACGTCGCCGCGGACCTGGATGCCGTCGGCGTGCAGCGCGACCGGGATGCGGCTCACCACCAGGCCGGTCAGGTCCTCCAGCTCCTCGACGACGTCCTGCCTGCCGATGACCGCTCCGGACAGCCGGAGGTAGCCGCCGATGTCGGCGTTGGGCAGCCGGACCGCGCCGGAGGAGGTGAACCCGTCGTCGAGCTCCACGTTGCCCTCGACCTTGATCCGGTCCGCGACCAGCGCGGCGGACTCGTCGGCCGTGCCGCGGGGGATGACCAGCACCGGCCGGTCCACCGTGCTGGCCGACCGCAGGCGCGCGCCGGAGAAGATGACGTCACCGCCGACGCGGGCGCCGTCGAGCAGGATCCGGCCCTCCGCGGTGAAGCGGCCGCCCTCGGCGTCGCAGAACAGGTTGCCCGCGATGACGACGCCGGAGGCCTCCAGCGCGTCCTGGGACGGGTTGACCAGCCGGGCGCCGCCGAGGTGGACGCTGCCGCCGATGTTCGCGCCGCGCAGCCGCACCTCGCCGTTGGCGCGCAGGGCGATGGCCTGGATGGAACCGGACACCCGGATGCGGGCGGCCAGCAGCGCGTGGTCACCCCGGCTGCGCAGCACCGCTCCCGCGAGCCGGAACGTGCCGTCGACCGTCGCGTCGGTCAGGTCGACCACGCCGTCGCTGGTGAACCCCGCCTCCAGCACCAGGTCGCTGGCCACCCGGAGGTTGCGGCCCCACAGGCCCGGCACCCGGCAGCCGCGCATCCGCAGGCCGACCAGGTGCGCCATCCGGAAGTCCGGCGGCTGCTCGAACGCGCAGTCCAGCAGGTCGATCACGGTCCGCAGCCGGGCGCCTTCGAGGTCGAACCGGCCGACCACGTCGGCGCCGCGCAGCCGCAGCGCGGGCACGCCGGGCGCGCGGACCCGGTACACGCCGTTGAGCAGCCCGGTCAGCACGGAGCCGCGGACGGTGCGCTCGGCCCGCTCCTTCGTGTCCTTCCTCAGGTCGATCGGGGTTCCGGACGCGTACGCCACGCATACCCGGCGCTCGACCTCGGTCAGCTCTTCGTCCATCACCCTCCCCCGCGACGACACGATCTGATCACCTGAACCACGGTGCTGACCAGGGATTCGCGGGATACGGTGACCAGCGTGACTGCACCCGAATCCGAGATCAGCAACCGCGTGCCGAGGCTGCTGCGGGTGAGCGCGGCGCTGAGCTGGCGGTTCGTCGCCGTGGTCGCCGCCCTCTACGTGGTTGCCAACGTCGTGTCGTTCCTGGCCACGATCGTCATCCCGGTCGCGATCGCGCTGCTGCTCGCGGCCCTGCTGTCACCACTGGTCTCCCAGCTCGTGCAGCTGCGGGTGCCGCGCGGCGTCGCCTCCGGACTGGTGCTGATCGGCGGCATCGCCGTGGTCGGCGGCGTGCTGACGTTCGTGATCACCGAGTTCTCCAAGGGCCTTCCCGAGCTGCAGACCCAGGTGTCGGCGAGCCTCGACACCATCCGCGGGTGGCTGAAGGACGGCCCGCTGCACCTGAGCGACGTCCAGCTCCAGGCGTACCTGGACCGGATGCTGAACACGATCAAGGAGAACCAGTCCGAGATCACCTCGGGCGCGCTGACCACCGCGGCGACCGTCGGCGAGCTGCTGACCGGTGTGCTGCTGGCGCTGTTCACCCTCATCTTCTTCCTGCACGACGGCGACGGCATCTGGCGGTTCGTCATGCGCGGCGTGCCGGGCGACGTCCGCCCGCGCGCCGACGTCGCGGGCAGGCGCGGCTTCGCGTCGCTGGTCAGCTACGTGCGGGCCACCGCCGCCGTGGCGGTCGTGGACGCGGTCGGCGTCGGCATCGGCCTGTGGGCCGTCGGGGTCCCGCTGATCGTGCCGCTGTCCGCGCTGGTGTTCCTCGGCGCGTTCATCCCGATCATCGGCGCGGTGATCACCGGCGCGGTCGCCGTGCTGATCGCGCTGGTCGCCAACGGCCCGGTCGCGGCGCTCGTGGTGCTCGCCGTGCTGATCGGCGTGATGCAGCTGGAGAGCCACGTGCTCCAGCCGCTGCTGCTCGGCCGCGCGGTGAAGCTGCACCCGCTGGCCGTGGTCCTCGCGATCACCGCCGGGTTGGTCGTCGGCGGCATCGCGGGCGCGCTGCTCGCCGTGCCGCTGCTGGCGGTGCTGAACTCCGGCATCCGCTCGCTGCTGTCGGACTCCGACGCCGACGTGAGCCCGTCGCAGGTCGACGTGCACGCGCCGCAGGAGAGCGGACCGGAGGACGGGTCGGGCGACCGGGTCAAGGACCTCTAGTGTCCTGAGTCGTTAGTTCGTGTGCAGGCGTAGGGTTCGGTGGCATGCCGAATCCGAAGCTGCCCGAGCTGGTGTTGTCCGACGACGAGGCGGGCGTGTTGCGGGGCTGGACGCGACGTCGCAAGACTGCGCAGGCGCTGGCCCTGAGGGCTCGGATTGTGTTGCGGTGCGCCGAAGGCGGCTCGAACAGTGAGATCGCCGCGGAGCTGGGGATTCAACGGGCGACGGTGGCGAAGTGGCGTTCACGGTTCGTGCTCGATCGGCTGGACGGGCTGCTCGACGAGGCGCGTCCCGGGCGTCCGCGC
Source organism: Umezawaea tangerina (assembly GCF_003002815.1). GTDB lineage: Bacteria > Actinomycetota > Actinomycetes > Mycobacteriales > Pseudonocardiaceae > Umezawaea > Umezawaea tangerina. The sequence continues at coordinate 113,437 of NZ_PVTF01000001.1, forward strand.
ACGATCACTGACGAGCAGGTCGAGGCGGTGATCACCGCGACGCTGGAGTCGGCACCCGTGAACGCCACGCACTGGTCGACCCGGTCGATGGCCGCGGAGTCGGGGTTGACCCAGACCGCGGTGACGCGGATCTGGAACGCGTTCGGTCTGCAGCCGCATCGCCGCGAGGCGTGGAAGTTGTCCAAGGACCCGTTGTTCGTGGACAAGGTCAAGGACGTCGTAGGACTCTACCTCGCACCACCGGAGCGGGCGGTGGTGCTGTGCGTGGACGAGAAGTCCCAGATCCAGGCACTCAACCGCACCGCCCCGATCCTTCCGATGCTGCCGGGCACTCCGCAGCGTGCCACGCACGACTACACCCGGCACGGCACGTCGAGTCTGTATGCGGCCCTGGACATCGCCACCGGCAAGGTCATCGGCCGGCTGCACGCGTGGCACCGCGCGATCGAGTTCAGGAAGTTCCTGATCGCCATCGACAAGGAGGTGCCCGCGGATCTGGCGGTGCATCTGGTGATGGACAACGTCGCGACCCACAAGACCCCGATGATCAAACGCTGGCTGGCTGCCCACCCGCGCTTCACCGTGCACTTCACTCCGACCTCGAGTTCCTGGCTCAACCTCGTCGAACGCTGGTTCTCCGAGCTGACGACCAAGAAACTCCAACGAGGAAGCCACACCAGCGTCCGCGCGCTCAACCGCGACATCCGTGCCTGGATCGAGACCTGGAACGACGAGCCACGGCCCTACGTCTGGACCAAGACCGCCGACCAGATCCTCGACTCCATCGCACGCTACTGCACACGAATTAAGAACTCAGGACACTAGGAACTAGGCCATCTCCACCAGGTTGCGGCCGTAGCCCTTGGCGGTGAGCAGGGCGGCGTCGGCGGCGACCAGGAGGTCCGGCAGGTCGTAGCCGAAGCGGTCGGTGGTGGCCACGCCGATGCTGACGGTGAGCCCGGTGAGGGTGTGCTGGTTGCCGTCGGTGGCCACGGTCGGGACGGTGAGGCCCGCGACGGCGTGCCGCATCCGCTGGGCGACGGCCTCGGCGACCGCGGGCTCGGCCTCGGGGAGCAGGACCACGAACTCCTCGCCGCCGAACCGGCCGACGAGGTCGCCGCGCCGGGTGGTGCTGCTGAGCAGCAGGGCGACGGCCGCCAGCGCCGCGTCGCCCGCGAGGTGGCCGAGCTTGTCGTTGACCCGCTTGAAGTGGTCGAGGTCCATCAGCATCACGGCCATGGCCCTGGTCTCGCCCCGGCCCTTCGCCAGTTCGGCGCGGGCCCGGCTGTCCCAGTGGACGGCGTTGGAGAGCCCCGTCTTGGCGTCGCGCTGCGCGGACCGGCGCCACTGCGGCAGCTGCGCCGCGCGTTCGAGCAGCGCCATCGGCGGCCCGGCGACGAGGGTGTGGATGGCCATGGCGGTGGCGACGCAGCCCATCAGGCCGCCGATGCTGACGGCGACGACGCCGAGGATGGCGTCTATCGGCTCGCCGACGGTCTCCTCGAACGGCGCGCCCGGTTTGCGCAGCCGCAGGCCCGCGGCGATGAGGCCCGCGCGCACCACCAGCAGCACGGTGGCGCCAGCGACCATCATGTAGATGCTGTCCGACGGCTCGGTCCAGCCGTAGGCGAAGCGGGTGGCGAACACGGCCAGCGCGGTCGCGGAGAGCGTGAACAGCCAGCGGTGCGACTCCGGGCGCTGGGTGAGGACGCCGTGCAGCGCGGGGCCGAACAGGAGCAGGACCAGCAGGTTCGGCGGAAGCGCGATGATGCCCGCGGTGAGGTAGCACAGGTGCGCGGCCCACGGGTTGCGCTCGGTCTCGCCGAGGTGGTGGCTGTAGATGGAGCTGCCGATGATGACCGCGCCCGCGGTGCCCGCGATGGCGGCGAACCGGCCGACGTCGGCGGGTTCCGGGGTCGGGGTGGCCGCGATGACGAAGACGACGACGCCCAGTGCGGCCAGGTCGACCACGAGCCAGTAGACGAGTGCGGGCCAGCGCAACGTCCACAGGGGCCAGTCGCGCACCGCTTCCCTCCCCGCCGTGGGAGTGCCGATGTGGTGGCCCACCACCGGGCCGCCAGGGCTCGGCGCCAGCCTTGCACATCCCGGTGGCTCGGAGTAGTCGTCCACCTGGGGGTTAGCTGGGCCACTCCGACACGGCAGGATGGGGTGCGAAGGGAGCGCACCGTGCACATCAAGTCCGACGCCGAGGGGCCATCTGTGCTCGAGGACCCCGTCGCGCACCTGTGGCGGGGGACCGTCGCGCTACGCGTAGTCACCTTCCTCTTCGCGCTGGGCAACGTCGCGGTGCACGCCACCGGTTACGAACGGCAGTGGCTGGCCTGGGCGGTGATCGGCGTGATGGCGGGGTGGACCGCCTTCACCACCAGGGCGTACAGCCGGGAGTCGGGCAGGCAGCCGTGGGTCGTGCTCGCCGACCTGGTCGTGTCCTGCGTCCTGATGTCGCTCTCGCCGCTGGCCATGACGGACCTCCAGCTGCTCGCGAACGTCCCGCTGCTCACCACGATCTGGGCGTGCGGTCCGGCGGTGGCCGCGGGTGCGCTGGCGGGCCGGTACGCGGGCGCGGCGTCCGGCGGGGTCATCGGGCTGTGCACCTACCTCAACCGCGGGGCGATGAGCGTCGACCTGGTGCGGGACGTGGTGCTGCTGGCCGGGGCCGGGTTCGTGGTCGGCATGGCGTCGTCCACGGCGCGGCGGTCGGCCGTGCGGCTGGCGCAGGCGTTGCGGACCGAGGCGGCCACGGCGGAGCGCGAGCGGCTGGCCCGCTCCATCCACGACGGCGTGCTCCAGGTGCTGGCCCGGGTGCGCAAGCGCGGCATGGAGCTGGGTGGCGAGGCAGCCGAACTGGCCGAGCTGGCCGGCGAGCAGGAGGTGGCGCTGCGGTCGCTGGTCGCCGCGTCGCCGGTCGAGTCGACGGTGGACGGCGAGTCCGACCTGAACCCCGCGCTGCAGATCCTGGCCACCCAGAAGGTGCAGGTGTCCACACCCGCCACGCAGGTGATGCTGCCCGCCGTGGTCGCGCTGGAGCTGACCGCCGTGGTGCGGGAGATGCTGTCGAACGTGGACAAGCACGCCGGTCCGGGCGCCAAGGCGTGGGTGCTGCTGGAGGACCTGGGCGAACAGGTCGTGGTGAGCATCCGCGACGACGGCCCCGGCATCCCGGAGGGCCGCATCGACGACGCCGAGGCCGAGGGCCGGATGGGGATCGCGAAGTCGATCAGGGGACGGGTCGCGCTGCTCGGCGGCACGTTGGAGCTGCAGACCGGGCCCGGCGAGGGCACCGAGTGGGAAGTGCGCGTGTTCCGAGTAGGGGGAGTGCGGTGACGGTTTCGGTGATGGTGGTCGACGACCACCCGCTGTGGCGCGACGGCGTGGCCAGGGACCTCGCCGAGCGCGGGTTCGAGGTGGTCGCGACCGCGGGCGACGCGGCGTCGGCGACGCGGATCGCCCGCGCGGTGCGACCGGACGTGGTGCTGATGGACCTCAACCTGGGGGAGCTGTCCGGGGTCGACGCCACCGCGATGATCACCGGTGAGCTGCCGGGGACGCGGGTGCTGGTGCTGTCCGCCAGCGGCGAGCACGACGACGTGCTGCAGGCCGTGAAGGCGGGCGCGTCGGGGTACCTGGTGAAGTCCGCGTCCGCCGAGGAGCTCGTGGACGCGGTCAACCGGACGGCGGCGGGCGACGCGGTGTTCACCGCCGGTCTGGCGGGCCTGGTGCTCGGCGAGTACCGGCGGATGGCGGCGACCCCCGACGAGGAGGACAAGCCGCAACTCACCGAGCGCGAGACCGAGGTGCTGCGACTTGTGGCGAAGGGCCTGACAGCGCGGCAGATCGCGACCAGACTGGTGATCTCGCACCGGACTGTGGAGAACCACGTGCAGTCCACGTTGCGGAAGCTCCAGCTGCACAACCGGGTCGAGCTGGCCCGCTACGCGATCGAACACGGCCTCGACGCCGAACCGGAGGCTTGACCATGACCGATCCCAAGGACTACCGGGTGTCGGACGCCGAGCGCGAACACGTGATCGGCCTGCTCCAGAAGGCCATCGGCCAGGGTCTGATCACCCTGGACGAGTTCTCCACGCGCACCGACACCGCGCTGGTCGCGAAGACCAGGGCCGAGCTGAACGCGGTCCTGCTCGACCTGCCGGGCATGACGCACAACGAGCAGGCGCCGAAGGCCCTCGTGCCCAAGGACCGGGTCGAGATCAAGAGCACCATGTCGTCGGTCAACCGCAAGGGCCACTGGTCGGTGCCGCGGGAGCTGGTGGTGCTCAACAGGATGGGCTCGACCGACCTCGACTTCAGCGAGGCCGAGATCCCGCACGCGGTGGTGACGATCGAGCTGGACGTGACGGCCGGGTCGGTGTCGATCCTGCTGCCCGAGGGCGCGACCGTGGACACCGACGACGTCCAGATGGCGGCGGGCAGCGTCACGGACAAGTCGGGCGCGGGCGACGGCAGGCCGCACTTCGTGCTGACGGGTGTGGTGCGCGCGGGCTCGGTGAACATCAAGCGGGTCCGGATGATCCGGATGGGCGCCTACCTGGTGCGCATGCCGGGGTTCCGGGTGACCAGGGCCTGACCCCGTTCCCGGACGTTCCGAGTGGCGCCCGCGCCGGGTCGCGGGTCCACTTGTCGGCAGCGCGGTGCCGTCCGCGGTGGCCGTCGCACGTGATCGTCCTCGACACCCCGGTCCGCGGCGTCGCGCGTCGCCCTTGTGAAGAAGGGCTAACAAGCGATTGCAGAAAGTCCTGATGGACTGAACAGCGGGGACAGGTGAGACTGCGCGGATGAAGGCACTGGTCAAGGTGGCCGCAGGGCCGGGACTCGAGCTCGTGGACGTCCCAGACCCCCTCGCGGGCCCCGGTGACGTCGTCGTGCGGGTGCTCCGCACCGGCATCTGCGGCACCGATCTGCACATCGACTCCTGGGACGACTGGGCCGCGCGCAACGTCAAGGCGCCGCTCGTGCTCGGCCACGAGTTCGTCGGCGAGGTCGTCGAGATCGGCATCGCCGTGACCGGGGTCCGGGTCGGCGACCTGGTGTCCGGCGAAGGGCACCTGGTCTGCGGCACGTGCCGCAACTGCAAGGCGGGCCGCAGGCACCTGTGCGCGAACACCCGCGGCCTCGGCGTGCACGTCGACGGCGCGTTCGCCCAGTACGCGGTGCTGCCCCAGGAGAACGCCTGGGTGCACCGCGACAAGGTGGACCTGGACGTGGCCGCGATCTTCGACCCGTTCGGCAACGCCGTGCACACCGCGCTGTCGTTCCCGGTCATCGGCGAGGACGTGCTGATCACCGGCGCGGGCCCGATCGGCATCATGGCCGCGGCCGTCGCCAAGCACGCGGGCGCGCGCAACGTCGTGATCACCGACGTGAGCGAGCACCGCCTGGACATCGCCCGCAAGGTCGGCGTTGACCTCGCGCTGAACGTCGCCACGGCCACGATCGCCGACGCGCAGGTCGAGCTGGGCATGTCCGAGGGCTTCGACGTCGGCATGGAGATGTCCGGCAAGCCCGTCGCGATGCAGGACATGATCGCGAACATGTCCCACGGCGGCCGGATCGCGATGCTCGGCCTGCCCGCGGAGGAGTTCGCGGTCGACTGGAGCAGCGTGGTGCTGAAGATGCTGCACATCAAGGGCATCTACGGTCGTGAGATGTTCGAGACCTGGTACTCGATGTCCGTGCTGCTCCAGCGCGGCCTCGACCTGACCCCGGTGATCACCCACAAGTTCGGCTACCGCGACCACGCGCAGGCGTTCGCGACGGCTCGTGAAGGCAAGTGCGGCAAGGTCGTGCTCGATTGGACGGAGGCCTGATGTTCGGCGCGATGAAGGACGACCTGCTCGCCGGGATCGAGGACATCAGGGCGGCCGGCCTGTACAAGGCCGAGCGGGTGATCGGCAGCCCGCAGAACGCCGAGGTGCGGGTCGGCGACGGCGACGAGGTGCTGAACTTCTGCGCCAACAACTACCTGGGCCTGGCCGACCACCCGGTGCTGGTGAACGCGGCGAAGGACGCGCTGGACCGCTGGGGCTTCGGCATGGCGTCCGTCCGGTTCATCTGCGGCACGCAGGAGCCGCACAAGCAGCTCGAGGCCCGGCTGGCCCAGTTCCTCGGCACCGAGGACACGATCCTCTACAGCTCCTGCTTCGACGCCAACGGCGGCCTGTTCGAGACCCTGCTGTCCGACCAGGACGCGGTGATCTCCGACGAGCTGAACCACGCGTCGATCATCGACGGCGTCCGGCTCTGCAAGGCGCGCCGCTACCGGTACAAGAACCGGGACATGGACGACCTGGAGCGGCAGCTCAAGGACTCGGCCGACGCCCGCTACCGGCTGATCGCGACCGACGGCGTGTTCTCCATGGACGGCTACTTCGCGCCGCTCGACGAGATCTGCGACCTGGCCGACCGGTACGACGCGCTGGTCATGGTCGACGACTCGCACGCCGTCGGCTTCATCGGCCCGAACGGCGGCGGCACGCCCGAGCTGTTCGGCGTCCAGAACCGGGTCGACGTCGTCACCGGCACGCTGGGCAAGGCGCTGGGCGGGGCCAGCGGCGGGTACACGTCGGGCCGCCGCGAGATCATCGAGATGCTCCGCCAGCGCTCGCGCCCGTACCTGTTCTCCAACTCGCTGGCCCCGTCGATCACCGCCGCGTCGATCGCCGCGCTGGACCTGATCGGCTCCTCCGGCGCCCTGCACGCCAGGCTGCGCGAGAACTCGGCGCTGTTCCGGGCCCGGATGGCCGACGAGGGCTTCGACCTGCTGCCCGGTGAGCACGCGATCATCCCGGTCATGATCGGCGACGCGGCGAAGGCGAGCCGGATGGCCGACCTCCTGCTGGAGCAGGGCGTCTACGTCATCGGCTTCTCCTACCCGGTCGTGCCGCACGGCAAGGCCCGCATCCGCACCCAGATGTCCGCGGCCCACTCGACCGCCGACGTGAACCGGGCCGTGGACGCGTTCGTCACGGCCCGTTCCCGGATGTAGGTCGCGCCCGTCGACGCCGCGCCGGTCGCGCGGCGTCGGCGGGTCAGCCCACGAGCCGGGTCGCCGTGGTCCAGAGCCGTTCGGCGTTGGCCGGGTCGACCGCCCACGCCGCCACGCCGCCGCCGAACACCTCCGGCGGCCCGGTGAGCACGGCGGACTCGGCGCAGTCCTCGAAGTAGCGCCCACCGACGCCCTCCACCAGCGGCGACGCCGCCAGCAGCACGGACGTCGCCGCGCCCTGGGCGACGGTCTTGCGCTTCTCCACGGGCGTCCGCATGCCGCCGATGTGCTTCTGCAGGCCGGTCGGGATGGCGCCGGGGTTCACCGCGTTGGCCAGGACGCCGTCGTCGGCCCAGTGCGCGGTCGCGCCCACCGCGAGCAGCACGTCGGCGGTCTTCGACTGGCCGTAGGCGAGCCACGGGTCGTAGGCGCGGTGCGCGAAGGCGAGGTCGTCGTGGACCACGTCGGAGTAGTGGTGCGCGTTCGAGCTGAGCGAGACGACCCTGGCGCCCCCGGCCTCCGCGAGGGCGGTGCGCAGGCCCGTGGTCAGGGCGAAGTGGCCGAGGAAGTTCGTGGCGAACTGCAGCTCGTGGCCCTCCGCGGTCAGCTGGAGCTCTTGGAGGGCCATGATCCCGGCGTTGTTGACGAGCACGTGCAACGGCCCGGTCCAGTCGCGGACGAACGCGGCCACCGACGACGGCACGGCGAGGTCGAGCGGTCGGGCCGTGACGAGCGGGTTGCCGGTGCGCTCGGTGATCAGCGCCGCGGTCGCGGGCCCGTCGCGCCGGACCGCGAGGACGACCTCGGCACCGGCCGCCGCCAGCGCCCGCGCGGTCTCGAAGCCGATGCCGGACGACGCGCCGGTCACCACCGCCCGCCGCCCGGTCAGGTCGACGCCCGCCAGCACGTCGTCGGTGGTGGAGGAGAAGCCGAAGGAAGTGGTCATGGCACCAGCGTGCGCCGGGCCGGACGGCGTGGCCAGGTCCCCGTCGACCCTGGTGCCGGCAGGGACAGGATCAGCCGGCGGGACCGGGTTACTGTCGATCCCATGGCCCTGAGCAGCACACTCGGCGACTACCTGCGGGCGCGGCGCGAGCTGGTCCGCCCCGGTGACGTCGGGCTGCCCGCGGGGGAGCGGCGGCGGGTGCCGGGGCTGCGGCGCGAGGAGGTCGCGCTGCTGGCGGGCATCAGCGCCGAGTACTACCTGCGGCTGGAGCAGGGCCGCGACCAGCACCCGTCCGACCAGGTGCTGGACAGCATCGCGAGCGCGTTGCGGCTGGACGCCGAGGCGTCGGCCTACCTGCACGACCTGGCCCACCCAGTGCCGCCCAGGCGGAGGCCGCCGAAACCGGAGAAGGTCGGCGCGGGCGTGCGGACCCTGATCGACAACTGGACCACCACCCCGGCGTACGTGCAGGGCAGGACCATGACCGTGCTCGCGGCGAACCCACTGGCCATCGCCCTGTCCCCGTTCTTCGCGCCCGGCGTGAACACCCTGCGCGCGGCCTTCCTCGAACCCGCGATGCGGACCTTCTACCGCGACTGGGACGAGATGACCGCCAAGGTCGTCCCCTACCTGCGCTCGGTGGTCGGCACCGCCACCGACGACCCCCGCCTGGTCACCCTCATCGGCCAGCTCAGCCTGCACAGCGACCGCTTCCGCACCCTCTGGGCCCGCCACGACGTCCGCCAGAAGTCCAGCGGCCCCACCCACCTCCTCCACCCGCAGGTGGGCCCCCTCGACCTGCACTACGAGAAGCTCGTCCTCCCCGAGGCCGACCAGGTCCTCATCACCTACCACGCCGCCCCCGGTTCGGCGTCCGAGGAACGCCTGCACCTGCTCGGCACGCTGGCCAAGGGCACTATGGGCGCGTGATCGTCTGGTGGGGCGGTGAAAACACCACCCCACCAGACAAGGATCAACCGCCCAGGCGCTTGCCCACCCATCGCAAGACCGCGGCACCCACCGCAGCCGCACTCGCCGAAGCCGCGCCCCAGAGCCAACCCGCGCAAAGTGCGAAGACCAGGACGAGCAGCAACGCCACCATGAAGCGCCGGAACATCGCCCGGTCGCCGAAGATCATGACGAAGAAGCGGACCCAACCGCGATCGTCATCCGCCCACTTCTGAACGTCATCCGATTGGGCACGGTCGGCGACCCCCTCAGTCTTGCTGCCACTTTCACCCTCCGTGTGCACGGCGCAACTCCTTGCCCATACTGCTTTTCCGATGTTCAGCGAAACCGCCGAACCGGCAGGCCAATGCACGGCCAGGCCGTCAAGTCCATCCGGAAAGCCAAGATGTGGACGGCTCGCTGAGCACAATCGAAGCATCTCGATTGCCAGATACGTAATCGGCAGGGATCACTCCATCGAGAACACTCCAGTCACCCGAAAGGCAAAACAAGGTCATACAACCACCGAGATTGCCGATAACCCGAACATTCCTCTCCCAGCCACCCGAGGCGCCCAACGCTCCTGTGGTCAACTATGGTGTGGGCAACGAGGGAGAAGCCGACCCGCCGAAGCCCAAGTCCCACCAGGTCGTCATTGATTCGGGGGCATCGTCGAAGACGTCGCTCGAGTTCTTCCAAGGCTTAACCACGCGCGGCGAGACGGGAAGAGCGTGCGGGAGAAGCGCTTTTATTCTCCCATCGCGTCGGACGGATACTAGGAGCGAACATGTCACGTGACGACGACCACAACCCTAGGAAGCCACGGGCCTCATCGCAGAAGCCTGCGACCAACGCGCTGGTGTACAAGCTCACCTCCACCGAGTCCATCACGAAGCAGGCGCTGCATCTCGACGAGCAAGGGCTGGCCCGCCGCAAGTTGAGTCTTTTCCTGGCTACGACACTGGTCGACCACCGCGGCACCATGACCACGGCCTACAGGGCGGTGAAGGACCGCTGGGAGATGGAGGCCGGACACTGGGCCTACGGCAAGAACGTCAACAAGCTCCAGTCCGAATGCGGGAAGTTCGTCGGCACGGGGATCGAAGCGAGGCCTTTGGACTGGGCCAAGATCCGAGACCTCCTGGTGGCCAACCAGAAGGAAGACCTCATCCCGCAAGCCGCGTACCTCTTTCGCCGAGCGGCGAACATCGGCGAGTCCGAACTCGATGACGTGAAAGCGGTCACACGGCCGGAGTGGGACGTTGACGGAGTCGAAGTCGTTACCTCGTTGATGATTGGCGGCCATAAATGGGCACTTCAATTCTGGGATTTCCAAGAGGCCATGTTGACCAACACCCAAGAGGTCGACCTCCTCAAAGCACATCTTCCAGTGACCTACGAATTAATTATGGGCCTTGCCAGGGAGCAGCTCCGGCTGGACACAGGTCTCGCCAAAGCCAAGCGGGACCTGGAGGCTGCACAGCGGGAATTGAGCTTGCTATACGAGCAGTTCAAGATTCGGGAGGAGCATGCGCAGAGGGCCTTCGAACATCGAATGCGACGAGTTGGCGATGAGGTCGGGAGACAGAGTTCGGAGTTGCTACTGGAACGCAATGCCCTTCTCGAACAGTGCGCGAAGCTCCGGACTGTGAACGCCCTCCTAGAAAGACAACTTAACTCCGCAACGGAAGAGCGCGAGTGGGCTCAGAGGAGGCTCCGCGCGCTGGGTGACGACGAAACGACTGAAATGCACCTCCAGCTCACCTAGCGCCTATGTTGGGCGCGTGATCGATCCTCGGCGGTTGCCGGTGCTGCGCGCGTTGGCCGACCACGGCACGGTGACGGCGGCAGGGAAGGCGTTGCACCTGACGCCGTCGGCGGTGTCGCAGCAGCTCACGGCGTTGGAGGCGGAGACGGGGCAGGAGCTGTTGCGGCGGCGGGGGCGGCGGGTGTCGTTGACGGCGGCCGGTGAGCTGCTGGTGGGGCACGCGAACGCGGTGGCGGCGGAGCTGGAGCGGGCGCAGGCGACGTTGGCGGCGTTCGCCGAGGGGACGGCCGGGCAGATCAAGGTGGCCGGGTTCGCGTCGGCGATCAGCCAGGTGGTCGCGCCCGCGATCGCGGAGCTGCGCCGGACCGCGCCGGGGCTGAAGGTGGTGGTGCGGGACGTGGAGGGGCACGCCAGCCTGCCGTTGCTGCTGGACGGGGAGATCGACCTCGCGATCACCGAGGAGGACCGGCCGGGTGACCTGCGGGTGACGCGGTTCCCGCTGTACGCCGAGCCGTTCGACGTCGTCGTGCCGGCGGACCACCGTCTCGCTGAGCGGACGACGATCGACGTGCGCGACCTGTCCGACGACGACTGGGTGGCGCCGCTGCCCGGCAACCCGTGCCGCGACGTCGTGACGCTGGCCGTGCCGCACGCGCGGATCGTGCACACCTCGGACGACTTCCGGGCCGTGGTGGCGCTGGTCGCGGCGGGCGCCGGGGTGGCGCTGGTGCCGCGCAACGCGCTCGCGGACGTGCCGGGGGCGATCGTCGTGCCGGTGCGGGGCACGCCGCCGTTGCGCCGGGTCTGCGCCGCGATCCGGCAGGGCAGCGAGGAGCACCCGCTGGTCAAGGCCGTGGTCGACGCGCTCGCGCGGGTCTAGCGGGCGTCGTAGGCGGCCTGGGCCTCGGTCACCTCGTCGATGTGGGTCTCCGCCCACAGCCGCAGGCCGTCGACCAGGGTGAGCAGGCTGCGGCCGAGCCCGGTCAGCTCGTAGTCGACCCGCGGCGGCACGACCGCGTGGACAGTGCGGGTGAGCAGTCCGTCCCGTTCCAGGGTCCGCAGGGTCTGGGTGAGCATCTTGGGGCTCACGCCGCTGATGCGCCGCGCCAGCTCCGTGTAGCGCATCGGGCCGTCGGCCAGCGAGCCCACGACCATCACGCTCCAGGTGTCGCCGATGCGGTCCAGCACCTTGCGACTCGGACACCCCTTGTCGGCGTACACGCTCGTCTCCACCAGGACACTATCCCTCAGGTGCGTACTGCACTTCAAGGTGCTCACTCTCCATTGGGAACTTAGTTCTGACCTGCGTGGTTGTCCGAGGTGGCGGTCGGACGACCGCCTGTCACGCACGTGAGGAGCTACCAATGACCATCGTCGTCACCGGCGCCACCGGACCGTTCGGCCGTCTCGCCGTCGAGAGCCTGCTGGCCCGCGGGGTCGCCGCCGACCGGATCGTCGGGGTCGGCCGGAGCGTCGGGAGGATCCAGGACCTCGCGGACCGCGGCGTCGTCGTGAGGCAGGCGGGGTACGAGGACCCGGACGCGCTGCGGGCGGCGTTCGAGGGTGCGGACAAGCTGCTCTTCGTCTCGGGCAGCGAGATCGGCAAGCGGGTCCAGCAGCACACCAACGTCGTCGTGGCGGCCAAGGACGCAGGCATCGGGCAGGTCGCCTACACGTCCATCCCGCACGCCGACACCTCCACGATGGTCCTGGCGCGCGAGCACCTGTTCACCGAGCGCGCGCTGACCGACTCCGGCATCCCGTCGGTCTTCCTGCGCAACAGCTCCTACCTGGAGGTCTTCGACGTCAGGGGCGCCGTCGAACGCGGCCTGTTCGGCGCGGCGGGTGGCGGCAGGGTCAGCATCGCCACCAGGCCCGACCTGGCCGAGGCGGCGGCCGCGGCGATCCTCGCCGACCGGCACGACCAGCGGGCCTACGAGCTGGGAGGCGAGTCCGTGACGCTGGCGGAGCTGGCCGCCGAGGTGTCCCGGCAGTCCGGGCGCGAGGTCGTCTACACCGACCTGCCGCAGGACCGGTTCGTCGAGTTCCTGGTGGCAGGCGGCCTGCCCGAGGCGCACGCCGCAGTGATGGCCGACGCGCACCGGGGCGTGGCCGCCGGTGAGGCCGACACCGGCCCGAAGGACCTGGAGGAGCTGCTGGGCCGCCCGGTGACGCCGCTCGCCGACGCGATCCGCGCGGCACTCGCCTGACGCGCCGAAGGGGGCCGCCCGGTCCGGACGGCCCCCTTCGGTGAACACCTAGTGCGGGGCGCGGGCCGCGATCTTCGCCGACGCCGGGTCGTGCGCGCCCACGGCGCCGCGGGCGGCGAGCTGGCAGACGTCGAGGCTGGTGGAGGCGAGCCTGGCGCCGACGGTGGCCAGCGCGGTGTGGTTCATCGACAGGCTGGTCACGCCCATGCCGGTGAGCACGCACGCGAGCAGCGGGTCCGCCGCCGCCTCGCCGCAGACGCCCACCGGGGTGCCGGTGGCGACACCGACCTCGCCGACGAGCTTGATCAGCCGGAGCAGGGCGGGCTGCCACGGGTCGTTGAGCGCGGCCACGGCGCCGAGCTGCCGGTCGGCCGCGAACAGGTACTGGGCCAGGTCGTTGGTGCCGAGCGACACGAAGTCGACGACGGCGGCGATCTCGCGGGCGGTCAGCGCGGCGGCCGGGATCTCGATCATCACGCCCGCGCGGGCGATGCCCGCGGCACGGGCGCGCTTCACGAACCACGCGGCCTCGGCGGCGGTGGCGACCATGGGGGCCATGACCGACACGTCGGCGCCGGTGTCCTTGGCCGCGAGGGCGATGGCCTCCAGCTGGCGGTCGATGATCTCCGGCTGGTCGAACGCGACCCGAACCCCGCGCACGCCCAGCGCCGGGTTCGGCTCGGGCTCCGGGTCGAGGAACGCCAGCGGCTTGTCGGCGCCCGCGTCGAGGGTCCGCACGACGACGGGCTTGCCCGCGAACGGGGCGAGCACGGCCGCGTAGGCCTTGCGCTGCTCCTCGACCGTCGGCTCCTCGGTCGCGGACAGGAAGCAGAACTCGGTGCGGAACAGGCCGACGCCCTCGGCACCGGCGGCGGCAGCGGCCGCCGCGTCGGCGGGGGAGCCGACGTTGCCGAGCACCTTCACCCGGTGGCCGTCGCGCAGGATGCCGACGCCGTTCCAGGTGGACTTGCCGGTGTTGCCCGCGGCGCGCACGACGCCGTCGGACTCCCGCACGACGCCGGTGTCGCCGTCGACGGCGAGCGAGGACGGGTCGAGGGCGAGGATCCCGCGGCACGCGACGACGGCGGGGATGCCGAGCGAGCGGGCCAGGATCGCGGTGTGCGAGGTGGGCCCGCCCTCCTCGGTGACCAGCGCGAGCACCTTGCTCGGGTCGAGGCCCGCGGTGTCGGCGGGGGCGAGGTCGCGGGCGACGAGCACGCTGGGCGAGGCGAGGTCGGGGACGCCGGGGGCGGCGAGGCCGAGCAGCTCGGCGACCAGCCGGTCGCGGACGTCCTGCACGTCGCGGGCGCGTTCGGCCATGTAGCCGCCCGCGTTCTGGAGCATGGTGATGAAGCCGCCCGCGGCCTGGTGAACCGCTCGCGCGGCGGGCAGGCCCTCGTCGGTGACGAGCTTCTCGGCCTGCGCCAGCAGGGACGGGTCCGCCGCCATGGCCGCGGTCGTCTCGAGCACCGCCTTCGCGTCGCCCTCGACCGTCGCGGCGCGCGCGGTCAGCCGCTGCGCCACCACGTCCGCGGCGGGGCGGATGCGCGCGGCCTCGGCCGCCGCGTCCGCGGGCGCCGGTGTGGCCGGGGGCTCGCCCAGTGGTTCGGCGACTCGGACAACGGGGCCGGAAGCCCGACCGGAACTGACACCGACACCGCTCAGGCGCGCGCTCGACATGGTCTAGACCATACCCTTCGGGTGGGTAGCGATTCCGCACAGTGTGACGTGGACACCAGGTGTCCGACAGCCAACACGGCGGGGCCGCCCGGCACCAGACACCTGCTGTTAACGATCGACCTCGGCGGGCAGCACGTCCGCCGCGAGCGGGTAGGACGGCTGGGCGCCCGCCTTCGTGACCGACGTGGCCGCGACGCGGGCCGCGTACCCGGCGGCCGCCACGAGGTCGTCGCCCCCGGCGAGCCGGGCGGCGAGCGCTCCCGCGAAGGCGTCACCGGCGCCGGTGGTGTCGACGGGGGTCACCGCGGGCGCGGGCACCTCGGTCAGGCCGTCCGGCGTGACGACCGCGGCCCCGCGCGCGCCCAGGGTCACCACCGCCGAACGCGGACCGAGGTCGAGCAGCGCCTCGAACGTCGGCGCGAGCTGGGCGGCCTCGTGCTCGTTCACGATCAGCGGGTCCAGCAGCGCCAGGGTCCCCGCCGACAGCTCGGCCACCGGGGAGAGGTTGAGCACCGGGCGGATCCCGTGCCGCGCGGCCCAGGCCACGGCGTGCTCGACGGTCGGCACGGGCACCTCCAGCGAGCACACCAGCACCGCGAACCCGGCCGGGGGCACCGCGTCCACATCGGACGGCGCCACGTCTCCGTTCGCGCCGGGTGCCACCACGATCGCGTTCTCGCCGTCCGGCGTGACGGTGATGTAGGCGATCCCGGTCGGGCGGTCGGACGTGCGCACGAACGCCGTGCCGACGCCGGAGGAGGTGAGCGAGTCCCGCAGCAGCGCGCCGTGCTGGTCGGAGCCGACCGCGCCGAGCAGGTCGACCGACGCGCCGACCCGCGCCGCGGCGACCGCGGTGTTCGCGCCCTTGCCGCCGGGCAGCACCGCGGTGTCGCCGCCGAGCACGGTCTCACCGCCCCCCGGACGCCGGGAGACCTCGACGACGAGGTCCGCGTTGGCCGACCCGAGTACCAGTACGGAGCTCATCCACCCGAGGATGCCAGGCGTGCGAAGACCTCGGTGACCACATCGTCACGCGTGTTGAGTAGACGTACGGATCCAATTGGGACGCACAGGCCGCACCCTGGTCGCATGACTGGAGCAGACCCGCTGTTGAGGCTCGCCGACGAGCTGGGCGAACTCGGCCGCAAGCTGGGTGACGTCGGCATGGAGCTGCGCAGGCTCCAGGTCGCACCGGTGCGACCGGCCGCGACCGCCGTGGCCGACCCCGCGCCCGCCCCGACGACGCCGCCCCAGCCGGTCGTGCCGGTGCAGCAGCCCGCCGCGCCGCAGGTCCAGCAGCCCGTGCCGGTGCAACCGGTCCAGCCGGTCCAGGCCCAGGCCCCGGTCCAGCCGGTGCAGGCGCCGGCCTTCGGTCCGGTCGCGCCGCAGCCGATGCCCGCTCATGTCCCCACACCCTGGCGCCCGCCGATCGCGCCGCCGCCCCAGCAGCACTGGCCGGTCGGGCCGGTGCAGCCGCCGGTGCCGCGCCGCACGCTGCTCGACCGGCTCGGCGAGGACGGCGCCGGCAGCAAGCTGCTGGCCTGGGTCGGCGGTGTGGTCACGCTGCTCGGCGTCGTGCTGCTGCTGGTCCTGGCCGTGCAGCGCGACTACCTCGGCCCGCTGCCCCGCGTGGTCGGCGGCGCCGTGCTGGCGCTCGTCCTCGTCGGGATCGGGCTGCGCCTGCACCGCAGCGAGACCTCGCGGACCGGTGCGTTCGCGCTGGCCGCGACCGGTGTCGCCGCGCTCTACCTCGACGTGGTCGCGGCCACCAAGATCTACGACTACCTGCCGGAGTGGGCCGGTCTCGGCGTCGGCCTCGCGGTCGCGCTCGGCGGTCTGCTGCTGGCCATGCGCTGGGACTCGCCGACGTTCGCCATCGGTGTCGTGCTCGCCTGCGCGGTCCTCGCGCCGATCCTGACCGGTGGCTTCACGCCGCTGCTGGTCGGCTTCCTGCTCGTGCTCAAGACCGCCGCGAGCCCGGTGCAGTGGCGCCGGAACTGGCCGTGGCTGGCCATCGCCGCCGGTGCCCCCGCGGTGCTCGGCTCCCTGCTGGCGATCGGGTTCGCGGTCGAGGCGGAGAACCAGGCCCCGACGGCGGCGATCATCCTGCTGACCGCGGTGGTCGGCGTGCTGGGTGCGCTGATCTCGGTGCGGCGGCGCCCCGACGACGTCGTGTCGGTGATCATGGTCGCCGCGTCGCCGGTGCCCGCGCTGCTCGCGACCGGGCTGCTCGACCGCACGTGGGCGACCGCGATGACCGGTGCCATCGCGGTGCTGATGATCGCGCTGTGGGCCGTGGGCCGCCCGTCGCTGCCCAGGCGATTCGTGCTGGCCGCGGGTGTGGTGGGCGTGTTCGCGCTGTTCCAGACCACGGCCATCGCCCTGGACGGCAGCGCGCGGGCCGCGACCGTGCTCGCCGAGGCGTTGCTGCTGCTGTTCCTGGCCGACCGGATCGCCTCGCGCGGGCCGCTGCTGGGTGGCGCGGTGTTCGCCGGTCTCGGTCTGCTGCTGGCCGTGGAGGCCATCCCGCCGCGGCTGCTCGCGTACGCGCCGAGCCTGGAGATCCGCACCGCGGGCACGCTGGTCGGCGCGATGCTGACCGCGCTGGTCCTGGCGCTGGTCGCGGTCGCCCTGCCGTGGGTGGCCACCCGCCGCGGGGTGCTCGCCGAACCGGGCAAGAGCCCGGTCGCGCTGGTGGTCGCCGGTCTGGTGCTGCTCTACGCGGCGGCCGCGTTCGTGCTCTGCGCCGCCCTGCTGGTGTCGCAGACGCCGACCGGCTTCCTCTTCGGGCACACGGTCGTCACCGTGTCGTGGACGGTGGCCGCGCTGGTCCTGCTCGTCCGGGGGATCGACGTGCTGCCGCTGCGGATCGCCGGTCTGGTGCTGGTCGGTGCCGCCGTCGCGAAGCTGGTGCTGTTCGACCTCTCGGCGCTCGACGGGATCGCCAGGGTGGCCGCGTTCATCGGTGCGGGCCTGGTCCTGCTGACAGCGGGCACCCGCTACGCCAAACTGGTGGCGATCCGCAGGAATTCGGCTGATTCGTAGCGGCTGGACGTCGAAATGCCCCTCTTCCGGGACGTCTGGTGGTATGTCTCGTGCAGTCGGGGTTCGACCAACCGGTGCAACGCACCGGGAGGGGTCCGGCGTCGGTCGTTTCGCCCCCCGAGCGATCGACGCCGGGCACACCGCTGCCAGTGGTGAACGCCTTCACTCGACCGGGTTGTGAAATCACCCGGTCGACGGACGGGAGTGGATAGCCCCGAGCCGCAGGTGGTCCCATTCGCGCCATGTGGGCGCAGAGCACGGTCGGACCCCGCCGACTCGGTACGGCCTTCTTCTCCTTCGCCGCGCTGTTCGCGCTGTCCGCGGCCCCGGCGGCGCTGGCCGACGGCCCGCCACCCGCCGTCGACCCGGCGGCCAGCGGCCCCTCGCCCCAGGCGTACGTCGTCGGCCGCTCCGGTCAGGTGCAGGTCGTGGACACGGTGCGGGGCAAGGTCCTGGCGACGGCCAGGACCGGCGGCCGCACCACCGGTGTCGCGGTGGCCCCGGACGGCGGGCACGTCTACGTCGTCAACGGCTGGACCGGCGTCATCACGGCGATCGACCCCGCGACGGGCGCCGTCGTCGGCAGGCTGGAGACCGGCACGCAGCTCGCCCAGGCCGTGATGCACCCGGACGGGCAGCGGCTCTACGTCACCGGCAACTCCAGCCGCGGCGGCTCGGTCGTCGTGGTCGACCCGAGGACGTTCACGCTCGCCGCCGTGGTCCCGCTCGGCGGCCAGGTCCAGGGCGTCACCCTCAGCCCGGACGGGCGGATGCTCTACGTCGCGGGCGCCCAGGACGGCACGGTCGCGCTCGTGGACGCGCTGACCCTGACCCCGCAGGCAACCGTGGAGATCGGCGGGATGCCGCAGCACGTCGCGGTCAGCCCGGACGGGTCCACGCTCTACGCCAGCGTGCTGCACCTCGGCGCGCGGAAGGCGAGCGCCGGACTCGTGGTCGTGGACACCAAGCGCCGCACCCGGCTCGCGGAGGTCCCGGTCGGCACGGGCGCGGGCGGTGTCGCGGTCACCCCGGACGGGTCGCGGGTGTACGTGGCGCTCACCCGGCAGCGGGCGGTCGCGGTCGTGGACACGACGACCCGGACCCTGCTGCGGACACTGCCCTACGACGCGCGGGGGCTGTCGAACGCGCCCGGTGACCGGCGGATCTTCCTGGCCACCGGGTCCACGACGACGGTGCTGGACGGGTCCGACGACACCGAGCTGGCGAGGTTCGACCTGGACGAGCTGGACCTGCCGGGGATCACCGGCAAGCCCACCGGGTTCGAGGCGACCATGGTCGCGTTCGCCCCGGACCCGAGCCACTAGCCGAGCGCGGGTACCGACACCCCGACGCCGCCGCGCAGGTCGGCGCCGTAGAGCTCGGCCTCGGCGGCCAGGTCCAGTGGCCTGGAGCCGTTGACCGCGCGCAGGTCGTCGGTGATCCGGTCGGCGGGCACCAGCCAGCAGACCTCGAACTCGATGCCGTCGACGTCGTGGGCGTAGAGCGCCTTGGTGGTGCCGTGGTCGGACTCGCCGACGAGGGCGCCGTGCTCGACCAGCCTGGCGCGGATGGCGGCGAGCTCGGCGAGCGTGTCGACCTCCCACGCCAGGTGGTAGAGGCCGACCGCGGTGCGGCCCGCGGGGGAGGGCGTCGCGTGCTCACCCATGGCGAACAGGCCGAGGTCGTGGTCGTTCGTCGAGCCCGCGGCCTGGAGGAACGCGGCCCGGCCGGGCATCTCGGTGATCGTCTTGAAGCCGAGCACGTCCCCGTAGAAGGCCACCGCCTTCGCGACGTCCCGGACGTACAGCACGGCGTGGTTCAGGCGCTGGATCGGCATGGCGGGGCTCCCCAATAGTTGAATCCTCAACCATCACGATACGTCGTGATGGTTGAGGATTCAACCGGGAGTCCTAGTGCACCGTCTCCGGCGTGCGCTCCCTGGCGGCGGGCTCGTCCTCGTCGCCCGCGTCGCCGCCCTCGTGGATGGCCATCCGCTCCTGGACCCGGCGCAACGGGCCGGGAGCCCACCACGCCGCGTTGCCGAGCAGCCTGAGCACGGCGGGCACCAGCAGCATCCGGACGACCGTCGCGTCCAGCACCAGCGCCAGGATCATGCCGACGCCGACGAACCGCATGATCGTGATCTGCGAGAAAGCGAACGCGCCGATCACGACGCTGAGCAGCAGGGCGGCGGCGGTGATCACGCGGCCGGTCTTGGCCAGCCCGGTCGCGACGGCGTCCTGGCTGCTCGCGCCCTTGTTGCGGGCCTCGACCATGCGGGAGAGCAGGAAGATCTCGTAGTCCGTCGACAGGCCGAACACGATGGCCGCCATCAGCACGACGATGCCGGACTCCAGCGGCGACGGCGTCACGCCGAGCAGCGAGGCGCCGTGGCCGTCCTGGAAGATCCAGACCAGCACGCCGAAGGTCGCCGACAGGCTCAGCGCGCTCATCACGATCGCCTTGAGCGGCAGCACGACCGACCCGAACGCCAGGAACATCAGCACGAACGTCGCCCCGACGAGCAGCAGCACCATCCACGGCAGGTTCGCCGCGATGGCCTCCAGGCTGTCGGACACCAGCGCGGTGGGACCGCCGACCAGCACCTCCGAACCGCTGGGCACGTCCAGCGCGCGCACGTCCTTGAGCGCCTGCTTGGCCTCGTCGGAGTAGGCGTCACCGCCGTCGAGCCCCGCGGCGGCCGCCCACACGCCGTTCTTCGGCTCGGCGGTGGCCTGCGCGGTGTCGACGCCCGCCACGTCGGAGACCTTCGCGAGGTAGGCCTGCACGGCGGCCGGGTCGGGGTCGCCGGAGATCACGATCTTGAAGCCGTTGGCGGACAGCGCCGTGAAGTCGGAGTTGATCGTCTCGGCGGCGATCCGCGCGGAGTTGCCCTCCGGCAGCACCTTCTCGGTGACCTGGCCGAACTTCACGCCCAGGAACGGCGCGCCGAGCGCGAGCAGGACACCGATGATCGGCACCGCGAACAGGATCGGGCGCTTCATGACGCGCCTGCCGAGCCGAGCCCAGCCGCGCCCCTCCTCGCCCTTGGCCGCGCGCTTGCGCCACGGCATCGCGAACTTGTCGACGCGGTGGCCGAGGATGCCGAGCAGCGCGGGCAGCAGTGTGAGCGAGACGACCGCGGCGATGGCCACGGCCGACATGCCGCCGTAGCTCAGCGACTTGAGGAAGCCCTGCGGGAACAGCAGCAGCCCGGCGAGGGCGATGACCAGGATCGTCGAGGAGAACGCCACGGTCCGGCCCGCCGAGGTCACCGTGCGGCGCACGGCGTCCTCCACGCTGCGGCCCGCGGCGAGCTCCTCGCGGAACCGGCCGACCATGAACAGGCCGTAGTCGATGGCCATGCCCAGGCCCAGCAGGCTGGCGACGTTGACGGCGAACGAGTTCACGTCGGCGCCGAGCGCCACGGCGTGCAGCACGCCGAGCGAGCCCAGGATCGAGAGGCCGCCGACGAGCACCGGCAGCGAGGCCGCGATGAGACCGCCGAAGATGACGATGAGCAGGACCAGCACGATGGGCAGCGACACCGCCTCGGCCTTGGTCAGGTCCGACGCCGTGATGTCGTTGATGGCCTTCTGGGTGGGGGTGAGGCCGCCGACCTGCGACTCCACGCCGTCCACGGCGAGCTTGTCCGAGATCTGCTGGAACTGCTTGATCTGCGCGTTCGAGTCACCGGCCTGCAGGGTGATCGCGGCGAGGCCCTTGGTCTTGTCCGCGTTCGCGAACGTCGGCAGCTGGGTGTTCCAGTAGGACGCGACCTGCTTGACCACGTCGTCGGGCAGCGCGTCCAGCTGCTTGGCGACCTTCGCCGCGAGCTCGGGGGAGTCGACGGTGGAGCCCTGCGGGGCGGTGTAGATGACGATGACGTCACCGCCCTGGCGGCCGAACGCGTCCTGCGCGACCTTGTTGGCGCGCGCCGCCTCGCTGCCCGGCGCGTCGTAGCCGCCCTGGCTCAGCTTGTCGAAGACGCCGAGTCCCCAGATGCCGCCACCGACGGACAGCAGCACGATCGCGATCAACACCACCCATCGGCGGTGATAGGCCAGCGAGCCCCACTTCGCGAACAACTCGTCCTCCTAGGCTGAATGGCGTTACGGTTCCGCAAACGGCGTCCACTTGGTAAACACCGTTCACTAAACTGGCACGACGGTACGCCGGCAGGACAGGCGTGAACAACCCGATGGGGTGACATATGACCCAGGCCACGCGCCGCGAACGGCTTCGCGCGGAGACCGAGCGCGACATCCGTCGGCAGGCACGCGCCTTGCTCGTGAACCACGGGCGCGAGGCCGTGACGCTGCGCGCCATCGCCCGCGAGGTCGGCATCACCGCCCCGGCGCTGTACCGGTACTACGACTCGCGCGAGGACCTGCTGCGCCACCTGTGCGACGACATCTGCCACGACCTGGAGGCCGAGCTGTACGCGGCGCTGGCCCCGTTGGGCGAGGACGCCGGGCACGAGCAGGTCTACGCGGTCTGCCGGGGCTTCCGGCGCTGGGCGCTGGCCCACCCGCAGGAGTTCTCGCTGGTGTTCGCCTCGCCCGAGAACGTCATCGGGTCGGTCGGCCCCGAGGACCTGCTCAAGGTCGGCGACCAGTTCGGGAAGGTGTTCCTGGAGGTCGCCAGCAGGCTGATCGCCAAGCACGACCACCCGCACGGCGAGGAGGTGGCCGAGCCCCCGGAGGTGCTGCACAACGACCTGCGGGCGTTCCAGCAGGTGATGATCAGGACGGTGACCGCGCGCGGTGTGCAGGTGGACGAGGAGTCGCTGCACCTGGGCGCGATCTTCCACATCCTCCAGGCGTGGGTGCGGCTCTACGGGCACGTGGCGCTGGAGGTGTTCGGGCGCTTCCCGCTGGCCGTGTCCGACCCGGAGCCGATGTTCGACGCGATGCTCGCGAGCCTCCTCGTGCCGATGGGCATCGAGGAGTGAGCCCACGGGTGTCCCGGACCTGCCGGGACACCCGCGTCCACGGGTCTACAGCACGATGTTCACCAGTCGGCCGGGCACGACGATCACCTTGCGCGGGGTGCCGCCCGCGACCAGCTCGGCGATCTTCTCCTCGGCCAGCGCCGCGGCCTTGACCTCGTCCTGACCGGCCGCGGCGGGCACCGTGATCCGGGCCCTGACCTTGCCGTTGACCTGGATCGGGTACTCGACCGAGTCCTCGACCAGGTACTTCTCGTCGGCCTTGGGGAACGGCCCGTGCGCCAGCGACCGGTCGTGGCCCAGCTTGGCCCACAGCTCCTCGGCGACGTGCGGGCCCAGCGGTGCCAGCATCAGCACCATGGCCTCGGCCAGCACCCTCGGCGTGCCGGTCGCGCTGTAGGCCTTGGTGACGTGGTTGTTCAGCTCGATCAGCTTCGCGCCCGCCGTGTTGTAGCGCAGGTTCACGAAGTCGTCGTGCACGCCCGCGATCGTCTTGTGCAGCAGCCGCAGCGACTCCTCGGGCGCGGCGTCCTCGACGACCCTCAGCTCACCGGTGTTCTCGTCGACCAGGTTGCGCCACAGCCGCTGCAGGAACCGCTGCGCGCCGACGACGTCCTTGGTCGCCCACGGACGGGACACGTCCATCGGGCCCATCGACATCTCGTACATCCGGAACGTGTCCGCGCCGTAGTTCTCGCACATCTCGTCCGGCGTGACGACGTTCTTCAGGCTCTTGCCCATCTTGCCGTACTCGCGCTTGACCTCCTCGCCGTTGAAGAAGAACTTCCCGTTCTCCTCCACGACCTCGTCGGCGGGCACGTACGTCTCGCGGGCGTCCTGGAACGCGTAGGCCTGGATGTAGCCCTGGTTGAACAGCTTGCGGTACGGCTCGTCGCCGGACACCTGGCCCAGGTCGAACAGCACCTTCTGCCAGAAGCGGGAGTACAGCAGGTGCAGCACCGCGTGCTCGACGCCGCCGATGTACAGGTCGACGCCACCGGGGTCGCCCGCGCCGTGCTCCGCGGTGCGCGGGCCCAGCCAGTACTGCTCGTTCTCGGCGTTGACGAACCGGTCGGACTCGGTCGGGTCGACGTAGCGCAGCTGGTACCAGCACGACCCGGCCCAGTTGGGCATGGTGTTGAAGTCGCGGCGGTACTTCTTCCTGCCCTCGCCCAGGTCCAGCTCGACCTCGGTCCAGTCGGTAGCGCGGGACAGCGGCGGCGACGGCTCGCTGTTCGCGTCCTCCGGCTCGAAGGTGCGCGGCGAGTAGTCGTCGACCTCGGGCAGCTCGACCGGCAGCATCTCCTCCGGCAGCGGGATCGGCGTGCCGTCCTCGTCGTAGACGATGGGGAACGGCTCGCCCCAGTACCGCTGGCGGGAGAACAGCCAGTCGCGCAGCTTGTACTGCACGGTGCCCTGGCCGAAGCCCTTCTCCTCCAGCCACGCGATCATCGTGGACTT
This sequence comes from Umezawaea tangerina, assembly GCF_003002815.1. Classification (GTDB taxonomy): domain Bacteria; phylum Actinomycetota; class Actinomycetes; order Mycobacteriales; family Pseudonocardiaceae; genus Umezawaea; species Umezawaea tangerina. The sequence continues at coordinate 137,473 of NZ_PVTF01000001.1, forward strand.
GGCCTCGGTGACGCCCATGCCGTCCAGGAATCCCGAGTTGATCGCCGGACCGTCGCCGGTGAACGCCTCGCCGTCGAAGCCCTCGGACGGCTGCACGGTGCGGATGACCGGCAGGTCGTACGCGGTCGCGAAGTCCCAGTCGCGCTGGTCCTGGCCGGGGACGGCCATGATCGCGCCGGTGCCGTAGCCCATCAGCACGTAGTCGGCGATGTAGACCGGGATCCGCTCGCCGGTGGCCGGGTTCGTCGCGTGCGCGCCGGTGAAGACGCCGGTCTTCTCCTTGTTCTCCTGGCGGTCCAGTTCGGACTTCAGGGACGCGGCACGGCGGTACGCGGCGATGTCGGCGGCCTGCTCGGCGGTCGCGATCACGTCCACCAGCGCGTGCTCCGGCGCCAGCACCACGTAGGTCGCGCCGAACAGCGTGTCGGGGCGGGTCGTGAAGACCTCGATCTCCTGGTCGCCGACCGGGAAGCGCACGCGGGCGCCGTTGCTGCGCCCGATCCAGTTGCGCTGCATGGCCTTGACCTTCTCCGGCCAGTCCAGCCGGTCCAGGTCGTCGATCAGCCGGTCGGAGTACGCGGTGATCCGCATCATCCACTGGCGCAGGTTCCGCCGGAACACGGGGAAGTTGCCGCGCTCGCTGCGGCCGTCGGCGGTGACCTCCTCGTTGGCCAGCACCGTGCCCAGGCCGGGGCACCAGTTCACCGGCGCCTCGGACAGGTAGGCCAGGCGGTACTCGTTCAGCACCTTGCGCTGCTCGGCGCTGGTCAGCCCGGCCCACGGGCGGCCGTCCGGCGTCGGCCGGGAGCCGTCGGCGAACTGCGCCTCCAGCTCGGCGATCGGCCGCGCCTTGCCCGCGTCGGCGTCGTACCAGGAGTTGAAGATCTGCAGGAAGATCCACTGCGTCCACTTGTAGTACTCGACGTCGATCGTGGAGATCCGGCGGCGCTCGTCGTGGCCCAGCCCCAGCCTGCGGATCTGCCGCAGGTAGGTGGCCATGTTGTCCTCGGTGGTCTTGCGCGGGTGCTGGCCGGTCTGCACCGCGTACTGCTCCGCGGGCAGGCCGAACGCGTCGAAGCCCATGGTGTGCAGCACGTTCCGGCCGTTCATCCGGTGGTACCGGGCGAACACGTCGGTGCCGATGAAGCCCAGCGGGTGGCCGACGTGCAGCCCCGCGCCCGACGGGTACGGGAACATGTCCTGCACGAACAGCTTGTCCGCGGGCACCGGCTCACCGGTGGACAGCGGGCCGACCGGGTTCGGCGCGTGGAACGTGCCGTTGTCCTCCCAGTACTGCTGCCAGCGCTTCTCGATCCGACCTGCCAGCTCCGCCGTGTAGCGGAAGGCCGGGGTCTCCGCGGCCGCCTCCGTGCTCATCGAACGTCCCTCTCCATCGATTTCCTGCCCCTGACACGACGAAACCCCCCAGCCCATCAGGGCGTGAGGGGTGGCCGCGCCGACCAGCTTGTCGGTCAGCGCGGCTGGATAAGGAGCAGGCAGGCCTTGCTCATGCTCCTACGGTACCCGGTTGACCACGCTGGGCGAAAAGGGTATCTACCGCGGTGAGACCGGGATGAGTGATCCGCGCGACTCCAAGCCGGGGGCGCTGGGACGCCGGGGAGGGGCACACCTACCCTCGGGGGCGTGAACATCGTGCTGCCTGTGGTGCTCGGCTTGGTCGGCGTCTTCCTCGGGCTGATCGGCTACCTCGGGTTGAGCGGGAAGCTGCCGCGCAACCGCTACGTCGGCGTCCGCACCGCTCCGGCGATGCGCGACGACGAGGCGTTCCTGCTCGCCAACCGGGTCGCGGGCCTGCCGAACGTCGTCGCCGCGGTCGTCGCGGTCGGCGCGGGCACGGCCGCCGTCGTCAACCCGGACGCCGCGCTGACCGTCGGCGTCGTCGGTGTCGTCGGCGCGGTCGCGATCACCATCGCGGGCACGGCCGTCGGCCACCGCGCCGCCGAGGCCATGCCCGAGCCGGAGGCCCCCAAGGGCTGCGGTGGCTGCGCGTGCGCCGGTGGCGGGTGCAGCACGTTCTCGCGGGCCTGATGTTCCATGTGAAACATCAGTTCCGGTGGACGTCCGCCGGGTAGGTCGCCAGCAGTGCCGTCGGCATGCCCTGGCGCCGCAGCACCCGGCCCCACAGGTCGACCCCGGACGGCGTGAGGACGTCGTCCGGCAGACCCGGCACCACGATCCAGTCGCCGCGCTCGATCTCACCGGCCAGCTGCCGCGACCCCCAGCCCGCGTAGCCCGCGAACACCCGCAGGCCCCGGACCTTCTCGACGAGCACGTCCGGGTCGGCGTCCAGGTCGACGAGCGCCACCGGTCCGCGCACGCCGACCACACCCTCCAACGTGGACAGGTCCTCGCCGGTCCGCAGCGCCGCCAGGCACAACGCGGTCTTCTGCTCCACCGGCCCACCGATGTAGACGGCCTGCGGCCGCGTCACGTGCGGGCCCCAGGCGGGCAGCACGTCGTGCACCGCCACCTCGCTCGGCCGGTTCAACACCACCCCCAGCGTCCCCTCGCTGCGGTGGTCGATCAGGTAGACGACGGTCCGCTGGAAGTTCGAGTCCGTCAGCGTTGGCGCCGCCACGAGCAGGGAACCAGGTTCGACTTCTGCATCAGGGCGCACCAGCACATGATTTCACCCGAACCCCCGCGACGTGTGTCACACCTTGCGCGGAACATTCGCGCCCCCTCGGTCGTTGGAGTCCTCGTTGGATGCCTTCGAGTCCCCCGGGCCCACTCCACTGCCTTCTCGGAATACCGGTTCGGCCGGAGCCGGGTTGTGCACCACGCCGAGAGGCGACCTGGGCATCCGATCGACTAGGCCGGACCTCCGGGTTCGGCCTTTGTCGTACCCGGACCAGGTCCTCCCCGGTGTTCGGCCACCCGCCGCCGGACGTTCGACTCGCGCGGGGTCGGGGTGAGTGCGGCTGGACGTAGGGTGTCGGCGTGACGACGGTCGGGAGTCCCGCGGCGAAGCACCACCTCGGTGTCCGCAGGCTGCTGGCCGTCGCCGGGTTCCGCAGGCTGCTGATCAGCAGGCTGGCCTCCCAGTGGGGCGACGGCCTGTTCCAGGCCGGGCTGGCCGGCGCGGTGCTGTTCAACCCCGAGCGCCACGCCGACCCGGCCGCCGTGGCCGCGGGCTTCGCCGTGCTGCTGCTGCCGTACTCGATCGTCGGCCCGTTCGCGGGCGCGCTCCTGGACCGCTGGGACCGCCGCCGCGTCCTGGTGGTCGCGAACCTGACCCGCGGTGTCTTCGTCCTGCTCACCGCCGCCGCCGTCGGCTTCGGCCTGTCGGACGTCCCGCTGTACGCGGCCGCCCTGATGGTCACCGGCATCAGCCGGTTCGTCGGCTCCGGCCTGTCCGCCTCGCTCCCGCACGTCGTGGAGGAGGACCACCTCGTCGAGGCCAACGCGTTCGCCACCACGCTCGGCGCCCTCACCGCGGTGCTGGGCGCGGGCTCCGCCGTGGCGCTGCGCACGGTCCTCGGCGAAGGCGACGGGGGATCGGCGCGGACGACGTGCGCGGCGGTCGTCGGCTCGCTGCTGGCCGCCTACGTGGCCAGCCGCTTCAAGGCGGGCGTGCTCGGCCCGGACGAGGTGGTCGAGCCGAACCGGACGGTCACCGCCGTCGCGATGGGGCTGCTGGACGGCGCGCGAGCGGCCTGGCGCACGCCGAGCGTCACCGGCGTCCTGGTCGCGCTGCTGGCGCACCGGGCCGCGTTCGGCATCTCGCTGCTGCTCACGCTCCTGCTGATGCGCCACAGCATCGACACCGGCATCGCCGGGCTCGGCCAGATCGCGGTCGCGGGCGGCGCGGGCATCCTGGTCGCCGGGGTCATCACCGACCGGGTCGTGGACGTGCTGGGACGCCGGACGACGGTATCCGCCGCGCTGCTCCTGGCCGCGGCGGCGCAGCTCGGCCTCGGGCTGCCGATGCTGCTGCCGACGATCCTGGCCGGGTCGTTCCTGCTGACGTTCGCGGGCCAGGTCGTGAAGCTGTGCGTGGACGCGGCGGTGCAGGGCGAGATCGGCGACGAGGTGCGCGGCCGGGTGTTCGCCCTCTACGACACGCTGTTCAACGCGACCCAGGTGGCCGCCGTGTCGGTGGCGGCCGCCGTCGTCCCGCTCGACGGCCGCTCACCCGGCCTCATCGTCTTCGCCACCGCGCTCTACCTCGTGGGCCTCGGCGGTTACCTGCTCATGCTGAAGCGGTCACCTCGGCAGCGGTAGCCGGATGATGCCGGTCTCGTGGGCGAACACCACGGCGGCCATCCGGTCGCGCAGGTCGAGCGCCCGGAGGATGGCGACCACCTCCGCCGCGACCTGCTGCTGCGTGATCGCGAGCACGCGGGCTATCTCGTGGTCGGCCAGACCGCGCGCCAGGCAGCGCAGCACCGAGCGCTGCTGCTCGTTGAGCGCCGCGACCTCCTCGGTCGGGACACCGCTGTCCGCGGACAGTCCCCATGTGTTCATCGGACTCCACCCCCCGTGGGCGCTTGGGCGCGCACAGCGTCATGGTGTCGCAACTCGCTGTCATCTCGCTAACGCGGTGGCACCGAGTCGCCACTGCGGGTCACCCGGCGGTCAGCGTTCGGGCAGCTCCACGCCCTCGGAGCGGGCCCACGCGAACAGCTCGGCGATGGCCTCGTCGTGGTCGAGGGGACCGCGGTCGAGCCTGAGCTCCTTGAGGAACTTCCACGCCTTGCCGACGAGCGGGCCGGGCGGCAGGCCGAGCAGCCGCATGATCTCGTTGCCGTCGAGGTCGGGCCGGACGCGCTTGAGGTCCTCCTCCGCCCCGATCCGGGCGATGCGCTCCTCCAGCTCGTCGTAGGTCCGCTGCAACGAGCTCGCCTTGCGCTTGTTGCGGGTCGTGCAGTCGGCGCGGACGAGCTTGTGCAGCCGGGTCAGCAGGTGCTCGGCGTCGGTCACGTACCGGCGCACCGCCGAGTCGGTCCACTCGCCCTTGCCGTAGCCGTGGAACCGCAGGTGGAGGTACACGAGCTGGGCGACGTCCTCGGTGATCTCCTTCGAGTACCGCAACGCCCGCAAACGCTTGCGCGCCATCTTCGCGCCGACCACCTCGTGGTGGTGGAACGACACCCCGCCGCCGTCCTCGAACCGGCGCGTGTCCGGCTTGCCGATGTCGTGCAGCAGCGCCGCCAGCCTCAGCACGAGGTCGGGGGAGAGCTCCGGGTCCTCCAGGTCGATGGCCTGCTCCAGCACGACGAGCGAGTGCTCGTACACGTCCTTGTGCTGGTGGTGCTCGTCGATCTCGAGCTTCATGGCGGTCAGCTCGGGCAGCACGAGGTCGGCCAGCCCGGTCCGCACCATCAGCTCCAGGCCCAGCCGCGGGTGCGCGCCGCAGAGCAGCTTCGACAGCTCGGCCTGCACCCGTTCGGGCGTGATCCGGGCGAGCTGGGGTGCCATCGCGGTCATGGCCTCGACCACGCGCGGCGCGGGCGTGAAGCCGAGCTGGGACACGAACCGGGCCGCGCGCAGCATCCGCAGCGGGTCGTCGGAGAACGACTCCTCGGGGGTGGCGGGCGTGTCGAGGACCTTCGCCGCGACGGCCGCCATGCCGCCGGTCGGGTCCACGAACGCGCGGGTGCTCACCTCGAACGCCATCGCGTTGACGGTGAAGTCGCGGCGCACGAGGTCGCCGTCGATCGTGTCGCCGAAGGTGACCTCGGGGTTGCGGGTGACGCCGTCGTAGCTGTCGGCCCGGAACGTGGTGATCTCCACGGTCTCGCCGCGCTTGGTCGCGCCGAGGGTGCCGAACGCGATGCCGGTGTCCCAGACCGCGTCGGCCCACCCCTTGAGCAGGGCCTGGACCTGCGGGGGGCGGGCGTCGGTGGTGAAGTCGAGGTCGGTGGTCGGCCTGTCCAGCACGGCGTCCCGGACACTGCCCCCGACCAGGTACAACCGGTGCCCGGCCGCGGCGAACCGCTCGGCGAGCTCGTCGACTACCGGGGGCACCTTCAGCAGTTCCACCACCGCATTGTCCTCGGTGGTGGGCGCGTTGTCGTTCACGAGCGGTCGGGGCACGAGGAGCCAGGGTATAGGCATCCGGAGTTGATCACTCAGCGCATTTGCCGGGCAACGTCCTGTCACGTCACCTCGCCACTACCATCGGCACCATGCCCCCGTCGTCCGGTCGTTCCGGCGGTACCAAGCCGGGGCGCCGGAACAGACGCCGGGGCCGCAGGCTCAAAACTGTCGACGAAACCTCGGCTGGTGGTCTGGTGCTGGACGCCGACCACCGGAATGCTGCGGTGATCGGTCGTCTGGACCGGCGTGGTCGTCTGCTCTGGTCGTTGCCCAAGGGGCACATCGAGGCCGGTGAGACCGCCGAGCAGACCGCGGTGCGGGAAGTGGCCGAGGAGACCGGTATCCATAGCAGGGTGTTGCGGCCGCTCGGGGCGATCGACTACTGGTTCGTCGCCGAGGACCGCCGAGTGCACAAGACCGTCCACCACTTCCTTCTCGAGGCGTTGGGCGGAGAGCTATCCGATGAGGACGTGGAGGTCACCGAGGTGGCGTGGGTGCCCCTTGGCGAGTTGGACGGGAGGCTCGCCTACGCGGACGAGCGCCGTCTGGTCCGCCGAGCCGCAGAACTGCTCGCCGAGGCGACCGGACCCCCGGTCGTGCTGAACCCGGACGGAGCGGAGTCGGCGTGAAGAGGCTGCTGTCCGCGCTCGCGGCGGCCGGTGTGCTGGTCGTCTCGGGTGCCGCCGCGGCGCCCGCCGCGGCCGCGCCGACCGACGGTGGCAGGCTGCCCGTCAAACCCGTCCCGGCGACCCAGGTGTGGACGACGCGCCAGCTGTCGCAGCCCGGCACCCAGTCGCCGGTGTGGCTGCGCATGGAGGTCGACCAGCTGGTCCCGCGGGCGGTCATCGGCGGGACGCCGAACTCGGTCAAGGTCACCGGCAAGATCTTCAACGTCGGCGACCGCAAGATCACCGAGATCGACCTCCGGCTCGAGCGCGGCGACCCGCTCACCAAGGAGGAGGACGTGAAGAGCGCGCTGCGCGAACCCGTCCAGTCCGAGCTGGTGCGGCAGCCGACCTTCACCCCCATCAGCGAGTCGCTGGAGGCCGGGCAGAGCGCCGCGTTCAGCCTGGAGGTCCCGCTCAGCGGCGACGACCCCACGTCGTTGCAGATCACCGAGCCGGGCATCTACCCGATCCTCGCCAACGTGAACGGCAAGCCGGACTTCGGCGGCCGGGCGCGGCTGGCCGCGTTGAGCACGCTGCTCCCGGTGCTGTCGGTGCCCGGCGGCGGCAGCGTGGCCGCGCCGCCGAACCCGGCGAAGGTCACCGTGCTGTGGCCGCTGGTCGACCGCCCCCGGCTGGTCACCTCCGGTCCGCCCGGCGAGGCGGTGCTGACCGACGACGACCTGGCGCAGTCCCTGTCGTTGGGCGGCAGGCTGCACAGCCTCCTCAAGGCCTACGACTCGGCCGTGACCAGCGGTCTCGCGTCGTCGGTCTGCGTGGCGGTCGACCCCGACCTGCTGCGGACCGTCGAGGCGATGAGCAAGGGCTACCGGGTGCGCGACCAGGGTCCCGGCCGCGGCCAGAACGAGGCCAAGCTCTGGCTCGACCAGATCAGCAGGCTGACCGCGGGCCGGTGCGTCATGGCCGTGCCGTACGCGGACGCCGACCTCGTCGCGCTGTCGCGGGCGAAGCTCGTCGACCTCGGGAAGCTCGCCGTGACCGGCGCCGAGGTCGTGCAGGACGTGCTCGGCCAGGTCCAGGCGCTGCCCGGTGTCGTGTGGCCGGAGGACGGCCTGCTGGACAAGCAGACGATGGCCGACCTCATGGCCCAGGGCGTGCGGTCGGTCGTGCTCGACCAGTCCGGTGTCGCCGACGCCCCCGGCACGCAGCCGGTGCGGTTGCAGGACGCCGACGCGGCTCCGGTCACCGCGGTGCGGATCGACTCGTTGGTGTCCGACGCGCTGCGCGGCGGCTCGGACGGCTCCGGCGGCCTCTCCGGCGTGAGCACGCCGACCGAGACCAAGCCCGTGTCGGTGCAGAACGCGCTGGCCGCGCTGACGTTCCGCGCGGGCTTCCAGGGCAACGGCCAGAACGTGGTCATCGCCCCGCCGCGCCGGTGGAACGCCCCGGTCGGCGAGATGCAGGTCTTCCTGGACACGGTGAAGTCGCTGGTCGGAGGCGGTTACCTGGCTCCGGTCGGGCTGGACACCCTGGTGTCGGGCGCGACCGTGCCCGAACAGGTCGGCACGCTCTCCTACCCCGTCGAGGCCGGCGCGAAGGAGGTGCCGCCCGCGATCACCGCCGGTGTCGGCGCCTCGTGGGCGACTCTCCAGTCGATGTTCGAGTCGATGAGCCAGGAGGACAGCGGCGCCTCGCAGCCCGCGGACCTGGTCGACCCGCTGCGGCTGGAGCTGCTGCGCGGCGTGTCCGGTGCGTGGCGCGGCAACGACGCGGCCGCGCTCGGCTCGATCGCGATCGGCCAGGAGGAGATCGGGAAGCTCCAGGGCCAGGTCATGGTGATCGAGCCGAACAGCCCGATCCTGCTCGGCTCCGGCGACAGCCCCGTGCCGGTGACCATCAAGAACAAGCTCGACGTGCGGATCAACGTCCGGATCGTCATCGAGGACAAACCGGGCATCAAGGCCAAGCAGCTGGGCGACCTGGTGCTGCCCGCGCGCGGCGACCGCCTCGTGCGCGTCCCCGTCGAGGTCTTGCGCTCCGGCCGGTTCAGCGTGAACGTTCTCCTCACGACCCCGAACGGGGTCGTGCTGGGGGAGACCGTTCGACTCGAGGTCTCCTCCTCCGCCTACGGCACGATCACCATCGTCATCACCGCCACGGCCGCGGCCGCGCTGGTGCTCCTGTCCGCCAGGAGGATCTACCGGCGGGTCAGGGCGTCACGCCTGCCCAAGGTCGAGGTACCCGAAGACGCCAGCAGCGTCACACCAGAGAAGTCGAGTACGAGTTGAGCGACACTGCAACAGTGGTAATCGAACCGGTGTCCACCGGCCCCTCCGTGGCCAAGGCCAGCGGGTCGATGGCGATCGCCACGATCGTCAGCCGGGTCTCGGGCCTGCTGTCCAAGCTGATGCTGATCGCGATCATCGGTTCGGACGTCCTCAACGACTCCTACCAGGCGGCGACCACGCTGCCGACGATGATCAACGAGCTGCTGCTCGGCGGCGTGCTCACGAGCGTCGCGATCCCGCTGCTGGTCAGGGCCGAGAAGGAGGACCCGGACGGCGGCGAGTCGTACGCGCAGTGGCTGGTGACGATGTCGGCGGTCCTGCTCGGTGTCGGCACCATCGTCGCGGTCGCCTGCGCCCCGCTGCTCACCTCGGCGCTGACCAGCGGTTCCGAGAAGGCGAACCCGGCGCTGGTCACGGCGTTCGCCTACCTGGTCCTGCCGGGCATCATCTTCTACGGCATGTCCGCGCTGATCGGCGCGATCCTGAACACCAAGGGCGTGTTCGGCCTGCCCACGTGGGCGCCGGTGCTGAACAACGTGGTCGTCATCCTCACGCTGGGGATCTACTGGCTGCTGCCCGGCCAGATCTCGCTGAACCCGGTCGAGATGGGCAGCACGAAGCTCCTCGTGCTCGGTCTGGGGACGATGGCCGGTGTCGCGCTCCAGGCGCTGATCATGGTGCCCGCGATGAAGCGCACCGGCTTCAAGTTCAAGTGGCGCTGGGGCTGGGACCGGCGGCTCGCCGACTTCGGCGCGCTCGGCTTCTGGGTGCTGCTCTACGTCGGGCTCGGCCTGGTGAGCATGTTCGTGCTGACCAGGGTGGCGCTCAACGGCAAGGGCGCGCTGGTCGCCTACAACTACCAGTGGCTGGTCTCGCAGATGCCCTACGGCGTCCTCGGTGTCTCGCTGCTGACCGCGCTGATGCCGAAGATGAGCCGGGCCGCGGCCGCGAAGGACACCGACGGGCTCGTCGGCGACCTGTCGTTCGGCAACCGGATGTCGTCGATCATGCTCATGCCTTTCAGCGCGCTGCTGACCGTCGCGGGCCTGGCGATCGGCATCGGCGTGTTCTCGCTCGGCGCCTCCGGCATGGAGGGCGGCACCCGGATCGGCATGGCGCTCGCGCTGTCGGCGTTCGGCCTGGTGCCCTACGCGATCACGCTGCTCCAGCTCCGGGTCTTCTACGCCATGAAGGACGCCCGCACGCCGACGCTGATCCAGGCGATCATCGTGGTGGTCCGGATCGGGCTGCTGTACGCGTTCCTGGCGATCTCCCCGTCGGAGAAGCTCGCGGTCGGCGTGTCGATCGCCATGTCGCTGAGCTTCGTCGTCGGCGCGGTCGTCGGCCAGGTGTGGCTGCGGATCCGGCTCGGCAGGCTGCGCACCGGTTTCACCCTGTGGACGGTGTGCCTGACCGTGGTCGCCTCGGCGATCGGCTGCGCGGTGGGGGTCGGCGTCTCGATGCTCGTGAACAAGGTGCTGGGCGTCGAGTCGGAGCGGATCGGGGCCTGGGTGGAGATCGTCTCCCAGACCGTTGTCGGATTGCCGCTCAGTTTCGGTTTGCTCGCCGCGTTCCGGGTACCCGAGATGAAGCCGGCAGTGGACAAGATCATCCGTCTGGTGCGGCGACGATGACCACGGAGTGCTAGCTCGGTCCCGTACCCTCGGTCACGACACTTGAGGGACACGCCTTGGGGGGATCGCGGACAGGGGAAGGTCGCGTGAGTAGCGGGCCGAAACTGGGGAACAGCCCCGGTGCGAACAACGCCTCGCTGGTACCCGGCGGGGTGCTCGGCGACGGCCGCTACCGGCTGCTCGCGCAGTCGGGAGCCGACGACCGCGGCGCCGCGCAGCTGTGGCGTGCCAGGGACGGGCAGCTCAACCGGGACGTGGCGCTGACCATCCTGGTGGGCGACCTCTCCGACATCCAGGCCGTCGCCAGGGCGCGGCGGACCACCGAACGCGCGATGCACGCGTCGAGCTTCACCCACCCCGGCGTGTCCAGGGTGATCGACGTGCTGACGCCCGGCTCCGGACTCCGCATGGAGGAAGGGGTGCTCGGCGTCGTCGTGGCCGAGTGGACCCAGGGCACCGACCTGATGGACCTGATCACCGAGGGCCCGCTGCCCGCGGGTGCGGCGACCAGGCTGCTCGAACCGCTCGGCGCCGCCATCGAGGGCGCGCACCACGCCGGCCTCGTGCTGGGCGCGGACCACCCGCAGCGCATCCGGGTCACCCCGGACGGCAGGCTGCGGCTCGCGTTCCCCGGCGCCCGGCCGGAGGCCATCGCCCGCGACGACGTCAAGGGCCTCGGCGCGATCCTCTACCTGCTGCTCACCGGCAAGTGGGCGCTGCCGGGCGGGCCTTCGGGCGTGCCCGTGGCGCCGACCGGTCCGGACGGCGCGGTCCTCGCGCCCAGCACGTTGCAGCCGTACGTGCCGCACGAGCTGTCGTCGGTCGCGGTCCGCAGCCTCGAGGACACCAGCGTGGGCGGCATCCGCACCAGCGCCGCGATCCTCCAGGTGCTGGACCAGATCGCGGAGGAGGAGGCGCAGACCGCGCTGATCGCCCCGATCTCCGACGACGACGACGGCGACCGCGCGGTGTGGACCACGCAGAAGCCGCTCAGCGGCCGCGGCCACCGGCGCAAGCTGATGGTCAGCGTCGCCCTGCTCGCCGTCGCCACGATCGCGGTCATCGCGTGGCTCGGGTTCCAGATCGTCGGCTTCTTCAGCGACGAGCCGACCCACAACACCGGCCCGACCGTCGTGATCGGCCAGTCGACCTCACCGGGCCAGAGCCAGGCGCCCACGGCCCCCGTGCCCGCCGGGCCGATCGCGCCGGGCGCGGTCGGCGTGTACGACGTGACCAACAACCCGGACAACGCCAACCGCGCCAACCGGGCCGTCGACAGCAACCCCGACACCGCCTGGAACACCGACAGCTACTTCCAGCCGTTCCCCACCCTCAAGCCCGGCATCGGCCTCATGGCCTCCTTCGCCGAGCCGGTGAAGCTGGCCTCGGTCACGATCACGTCCAAGAGCGCGGGCACCGTCGTCGAGATCCGCATCGCCGCGGCCGAGGACTCGCCCATCGACGAGACCAAGGTCATCGCCACCGCCACCCTGTCCGCGGGCCAGACCCAGATCCAGCTCAACGACCACGACGCCACCCAGCACGTCCTGGTGTGGATCACCAAGCTCGCGGGCAGCGGCAAGGACAACCAAAGCGAAATCGGCGAACTCGTATTTACCCGCGCGCAGTAACACCGACCCACCCGCGAGGCCGCGTCGGTAGGTCGGCCCCGATTTCTCGGCGCCGGGCGACGAAGTCCCCCGACGTCGACAAATCGGGGCCGAACTGCCGACTCCCCGGCGGCCTCGCCCGCCGTCTGCGTAGCAGCGGCCATCAACACTGAGTAGAGACACCCTGGGGAGTGTGTGGGCGAGCTAGATACGCTCATCAGGTGACGGCCGCAGCCAGTACGGACGCAGATCTCATCACGGCGCATGCCGCGGGTGACCCGCACGCATTCCCGGAGCTCGTGCGACGACACCGGGACCGGTTGTGGGCGGTGGCGTTGCGCACGTTGCGCGATCCGGAAGAGGCAGCCGACGCCTTGCAGGAGGCGTTCATCTCGGCGTTCCGCGCGGCGGGCTCGTTCCGGGCCGAGTCGCAGGTGACGACGTGGCTGCACCGGATCGTGGTCAACGCGTGCCTGGACCGGATGAGACGGCGGCAGACGAGACCGACCGTGCCGTTACCGGAGGCAGGCCCCGGCGAACCGGTGGCGCCGCGCGACCAGATGGCCGAGCGGGAGACCAGGCTCGTGGTCGCGGCAGCTCTCGCGGAGTTGCCCGAAGAGCAGCGGGCACCCATCGTTCTCGTCGACGTAGAGGGCTATTCAGTGGCGGAAACCGCCCAGATGCTGGGCATCGCCGAAGGCACGGTGAAGAGCAGGTGTGCTCGTGGACGGGCCAAGCTGGCCAAAAGTCTGGGGCACCTCCGGAACCGAAGTGCAGATGCGAACGTCCCAGATGACGGTGTGAATGTGCAGCAGCAACGTCAGCGGGAGGCACGATGAGCGGCAGTGATGGGCGTCAGGGGACGCCGATCGATCCGCCGTGGTCCGTGGATCTGCTGGCCGACTTGCACGCGGGTGTGCTGGACGCCGAGACGGAGGCCGCGCTGCGGCCGCGGATCGAGTCCGACCCGGAGGCACTGGCGGTGCTGGAGGCGCTCGACGCCACCCTGGCCGACCTGTCGTCGTTGCCGCCGATCCCGATGCCGCGGGACGTGGCCGAGCGGATCGACGCGGCCATCGCGGCCGAGGCTCAGGGGGCTCGGCCCCCGGTCGTCAGCCTGAACGACGCGCGCAAGCGCAAGAACAAGCGGGTCGGGTGGGGCGCGAGCGTGCTCGTGGCGGCCGCCGCGGCGATCGGGGTGGCCGTGGTGACCCTGCCCGGCGGCGCCGACAAGAACACCAGCGACGTGGCCGCGCCACCGGTCAAGACCAGCGCGGCCCCCGGCCAGGCGGCGCCCACCGCGGCGCCTCCGCTGGCCGTGACGGGGCAGAACTTCGGCCCGGTCATCGGCGACGTCCTCAAGGCGCAGAACTACGGGCCCCTGGAGAACCAGGAGACGCTCGTAGGGTGCCTCAAGGGCGGCAAAATCCCCGCCTCGAAACCGCTCGGCGTGAGCCCCATCCAGCTGGACGACAAGGCGGCCGTGATGGCGATCCTGCCCGGCGGCGGTCCGAAGCCCGGCACGTTCCGGATCGTGGTGCTCGACCCGAAGACCTGCGGCCCCGACAACCCCAACGGAGTGCTGGCCGACTCGCCCGTCACGCCCTAGCGAACCGGCTGGTCCGGGAGTAGCGAACCTCACCTCGGGGGTCCGGAATTCCGGCCCCCTACGATCGCGTTGAAGCAGAGTGCGCGGCCGGGATCCCGTCCCGGCCCCACGCGACGACTTAATCGGAGGTCGAGGGTGTCGGACGTTCGGAACCTGATCATCGTGGGATCCGGGCCCGCCGGGTACACCGCGGCGGTGTACGCGGCACGAGCCCAGCTCGAACCACTCGTGTTCGAGGGCAGCCAGTACGGCGGCGCCCTGATGACGACGACCGAGGTCGAGAACTACCCCGGCTTCCGCGACGGCATCATGGGCCCCGAGCTCATGGACCAGATGCGGGAGCAGGCGAAGCGCTTCGGCGCCGAGCTGCGCTCCGAGGACGTCGAGTCGGTCGAGCTGGCGGGCGACGTGAAGCACGTGACCGCGAACGGCGTGCGGTACGCGGCGAAGGCCGTCGTGCTGGCGATGGGCGCGGCTGCCCGCTACCTCCACGTGCCGGGTGAGCAGGAGCTGCTCGGCCGTGGCGTGTCCGCGTGCGCGACCTGCGACGGCTTCTTCTTCCGCGACCAGGACATCGCCGTCGTCGGCGGCGGTGACTCGGCCATGGAGGAGGCGACGTTCCTGACCAAGTTCGCGCGGTCGGTGACGATCATCCACCGGCGCGAGGAGTTCCGCTCGTCGCGGATCATGCTGGACCGCGCCCGCGCGAACGACAAGATCAAGTGGCTGCTGAACACCGAGGTCCTCGAAGTGCTGGGCGAGGGCACCGTCAGCGGCGTCAAGGTGGCCGACACGGTCACCGGTGAGACCTCGGAGAAGCCCTTCACGGGTGTCTTCATGGCGATCGGCCACGACCCGCGCAGCGAGCTCGTGCGGGGCCAGGTCGACGTCGACGAGGACGGGTACGTGCGGACCAAGGCTCCGACCACGTACACGAACCTCGACGGCGTGTTCGCCGCCGGAGACCTCGTCGACCGCACCTACCGCCAGGCCATCACCGCGTCCGGCTCCGGCTGCGCCGCGGCGATCGACGCCGAGCGCTGGCTCGCCGAGCACGGCGAGGAGCACGCGGCACTGGCGTCGGAGCAGGTCGGTGGCGGGTACGCCGCCGCCGAGGCCGTCACCACCAGCTGACAGTCCGTCCCCCCGCGTACGACGTCCGACCCGAGTTAGGGAGTAGTTACATGGCTGGCAACACAGTGGTCGTGACCGACAAGAGCTTCGCCGACGACGTCCTGACCAGCGAGAAGCCGGTTCTCGTCGACTTCTGGGCGACCTGGTGCGGCCCGTGCAAGATGGTTGCCCCCGTCCTCGAGGAGATCGCGGCCGAGCACGCCGAGAAGATCACCGTCGCGAAGCTCGACATCGACGCCAACCCCGGCATCGCCCGCGACTACCAGATCATGTCGGTCCCGACGCTGATCCTCTTCCAGGGCGGCCGCCCGGTGAAGCAGATCGTCGGCGCGAAGCCCAAGGCGGCTCTGCTGAACGACCTCTCCGAGGTTCTTGCCTGAAATCGGCCTGCAACGCATAACGTGGCCCGTCCGTCATTCGATAAGACGGACGGGCCACGTCCGTTCGGAGGAACGCCCGTCCGCCAACGTGGTCGATCGGCCACTGCGAGTAGCCCTGCGTAGAGCTACTGGCGGAGCAGGGCACAATAGGGGCTTCAAGTCAGCGTCGACCTCGGTCGGCGCCCTAGTCGAGCGAGGGGTGCATGCTGCTACTCCGCCGCGGGGATGTCGGGCCGGACGTTGCCGACATCAGGTCCACACTGACCAAGATCGGTCTTCTGTCGGATCCGCAGGCATCACCGGTGTTCGACCTCTCCGTCGAGCACGCCGTGCGTGCCTTCCAGCAGCAGCGGGGCCTCATCACCGATGGCATCGTCGGCCCGGCCACCTATCGTGCGCTGCGCGATGCGACCTTCCGCCTCGGCGACCGGCCGTTGGCGTACCTGATCGCCCAGCCGGTGACGGGTGACGACGTCTTCGCGTTGCAGGAGCGCCTGCTGGAGATGGGGTACGACGCGGGTCGTGCCAACGGTGAGTTCGGCCAGCAGACCGAGCAGGCGTTGCGCAGCTTCCAGCGCGACTACGGCCTGACGATCGACGGGATGTGCGGGCCGAACACGGTCCGCGCGCTGCGCCAGCTGCAGCCGAAGGTCCGCGGCGGCCGTCCGGTCTTCCTGCGCGAGCAGGAGCGGGTCCGCAAGGCCGGTCCGAGGCTGTCCGGGAAGCGGATCATCATCGATCCCGGCCACGGCGGTGACGACCTCGGTGTCGTCGTCGACCACCTGAACGAGGCCAGGCTCATGCTCGACCTGGCCCGCAGGCTGGAGGGCAAGATGGCCGCCACGGGCATGGAGGCCCTGCTCACCAGGGGGCCGGGGAACTGCCCCGACGAGGCCGAACGGGCCAAGTTCGCCAACGAGGCGGGGGCGGACCTGATCCTTTCCCTGCACACCGACGGCAACTCCTCCCCGAAGGCTTCCGGTGTCGCGAGCTTCCACTACGGCACCGGCAACGGCACCAGCTCCACGGTCGGCGAGGCACTCGCGGGCTTCATCCAGCGCGAGATCACGGCCAGGACGGGCATGCCGGACTGCGGCACCCACCCCAAGTCCTGGGACGTGCTCCGGATGACCAGGTGCACGGCCGTGCGGGTCGAGGTCGGCTACCTGACCAACGAGCAGGACCGCAGGCGCCTGGCCGACCCCGCCTTCCGCGACGTCGTCGCCGAGGGCATCCTGGTCGCCGTCAAGCGCCTGTACCTGCTGGGCAAGGACGACCAGCCCACCGGCACGTTCACCATGGACGACCTGATGAAGCGCGAGCTCTCCAAGTTTTGACCGCCGGGCACATCTCTTGACGTGGTGATCCCTTGGAGTGGAAAACAGCTCTGACCAGTGTTTTCCGCTCCAAGGGGCACTAGTTTCGGTCGCCATGGAAGACCTGGGCGAAGAGCACCTGGCACGGATGACGACCGCGCGCACCAGAGAGCTGGGGCACGAGCTGCACCTGGCCCGGAAGCGCGCGAACCTCAAGGCGACCACGGTCGCCGAGGAGCTGGGGTGGTCGCCGGGCAAGCTCAGCAAGCTGGAACGCGGCTGGCGCCAGACCAGCGACTGGGACTACGGCACCCTGCTCGGGAAGCTGGGAGTGGATCCGCAGACCCGAGCCCGCATCCACCGAATAGCTGCTGAGCAGGACATCGGCCACTTCCTCCGGGAACATGACCGGCGGCTCTCGGACAACCTGCTCTGCCTGATCATCCACGAGCGGGCTGCACTGACCATGTGCACCTACGAGCCGATGATCATCCCCGGACTGTTGCAGACGGAGGCCTACGCCAGGGCGGTGACCAACGCCGACGGCACCTCCACCTCGGATGAGCACGAATTCGATCTAGCCGCGCGGATGGACCGCCAATCGATGCTCAGCGTTGTCAGATCTCCGGAGTCGGTCTTCTACATCCATGAGATCGCCTTGCAGGCGGTGGTCGGCAACGGCCGGATCATGCATGACCAGATGATGCGGCTCGCCTTCATGTGCGAGTGGGAGCGCTTGTCTCCTCGGGTCATCCCCCTGGCCAGCACTGGGCACCCGCACCTGGTCCACTCCTTCACCTTGATGACCTTCGCGAGGCCGGTGAAACCGGTTGCCTACAGCGAGACGGATGTGGTGACCGTCTTCAGCGAGGAGGAGCGGTCGATCAAGGTGTTCGAGCGCAAGCGGAAGCTACTCGCAGATCTCGCGCTGAGTGCGGAACAATCGCGGTCGGTGTTCGCTCGCTGGGCGGACTTCTACGACCGTCGAGGAGACCGCGATGACGATGGAGCCGACCTGGCGCAAGAGCACCTACAGCGGCCAAGGGCAGAGCAACTGCGTCGAGATCGCATGGCGTAAGAGCACCTACAGCACCAGTGGCAACAGTGCCTGCGTCGAGGTCGCTTTCCCGGCCGTGGGTGTGGCTGTGCGGGACTCCAAGAACACCACCGGACCAGAGCTTGCTTTCCCACTGGTCCAGTGGCGGTTGTTCCTGGCGCGCGTCTAGATCTTGGCTGAAGCGGGCCGGAAGCTCGGTTCGGCGGTGGACACCGTGACGGTGTTGAGCAGCCGTTCCAGCGCCGCCTCGACGTCTTCCTTCCACCCCAGCGCGGTCCGCAGCTCAAGGCGGAGCCTCGGCCAGCGGTGGTGGGGGCGGACGGTCTTGAAGCCCACTTGGAGCAGGAAGTCGGCCGGGATGACGCAGCCGGGGGCGTCCGGGTCGGGCTGGTTGTCGCCGAAGGCCTCGATGGCCTTCACACCGCGCTTGGTGAGGTCCTTCGCGACCGACTGCACCAGGACCCGGCCGAGGCCGCCGCCGCGGAACTCGGGCAGCACCTCCAGCGAGGTCATGAGCACGGCGTCGGCGCTGACCGGTGACGTGGGGAAGGCGATGGCGCGCGGGACCGCGGCGGGCGGGGCGTAGAACGCCGAGCCCGCGGGGATGCCGTCGCAGTAGATGATGCGGCCGCACGAACCCCATTCGAGCAGGACGCTGGAGACCCAGGCTTCCTTCTCGAACTCGGTGTCGCCGTACTCCTCGGCCTGCTCCTTCAAGTGGGGGGCCAGCTCCCAGAAGACGCACGTTCTGCTGTGCTTCGAGAGGTGCTCCAGGTTGTCAAGCGTGACGCCCACAACGCGTCGCGACACCCCGACCTCCAAACCCAGTTTTCGGAACCTCCACGAGGATAGGCGGCGTAGACCGATGCCGGAAGGCGGATGCCACTAACGGGACGACGGTTACACTCGCCCGGTACCAACCCGCAGGTAATCATCACTCCCAGCGCGAGTGCAGGAGTCCACCGTGACCAGTCCCGGACAGCCCGCGAAGCAGGGCCCCAGAAGTCTCGATCCCCACGTGCGCCGGTACGCGGCACGCACGGCGGGGATGACGGCGTCGGAGATCCGGGCACTCTTCGCAGTCGCCAGCCGGCCGGAGGTGGTGTCCCTCGCGGGTGGGATGCCGCACCTGGCAGCACTGCCGCTGGACGGGCTGGCGCGCGAGGTCGGCGAGATGATGGCCACCGACGGCCTGGTCGCCCTCCAGTACGGCTCCGCGCACGGGCTCCCCGAGCTGCGCGAGCAGATCTGCGACGTGATGGCCCTGGAGGGCATCAACGCGCACCCGGACGACGTGGTGGTGACGGTCGGGTCCCAGATGGGGCTGGACATGGTCACCCGGATCTTCGTCGACCCCGGTGACGTCGTGCTGGCCGAAGGCCCCTCGTACGTGGGCGCGCTCGGCTCGTTCGCCGCCTACCAGGCGCAGGTCGTGCACGTGGCCATGGACGCGCACGGGCTGGTGCCGGAGGCGCTGCGCGAGGCGCTGGCCGCGGTCGAGCGGTCCGGTCGGCGGGTCAAGTTCCTGTACACGATCCCGAACTTCCACAACCCCGCCGGCGTGACGCTGGCGGTCAACCGCCGCGCCGAGGTCCTGGAGATCTGCCGCCAGGCGGGCGTCCTGGTCGTCGAGGACAACCCGTACGGCCTCCTGGGCTTCGACGGCCAGACGTACCCGGCGCTGCGGTCCACCGACCCGGACAACGTCGTGTACCTCGGGTCGTTCTCGAAGACGTTCGCGCCCGGTCTGCGCGTCGGCTGGGTGCTCGCGCCGCACGCCGTGCGCGAGAAGCTCGTCCTGGCCGCCGAGTCGGCCACGCTGTGCCCGCCCACGCTGAACCAGATGATCGTGTCCCGGTACCTGTCGACGCACGACTGGAAGGGCCAGATCAAGATCTACCGCGAGGCCTACCGGGAACGCCGGGACGCGGCGATCTCGGCGCTGGAGCAGCACATGCCCGAGGGCTGCTCGTGGAACCGGCCGGACGGCGGGTTCTACGTGTGGCTGACGGTGCCGGAGGGCATCGACACCAAGGCGATGCTCCCGCGCGCGGTCACCCAGCGGGTGGCGTACGCGTCGGGCACCGGGTT
Organism: Umezawaea tangerina; assembly: GCF_003002815.1. GTDB lineage: Bacteria > Actinomycetota > Actinomycetes > Mycobacteriales > Pseudonocardiaceae > Umezawaea > Umezawaea tangerina. Next base: position 157,281 of record NZ_PVTF01000001.1, read on the forward strand.
CTACGCGGACCGGCTCGGCAGCAGGCAGCTGCGGATCTCGTACTGCTACCCGACGCCGGAGCGGATCCGCGAGGGCATCCGGCGGCTGGCCAACGTCCTGGAGGACGAGGCCCAGCTGCACGCCACGTTCGGTCCGACCACCAGCCGCGAGGTCGGTGGTCCGCAGAGCCCGTCACCGGACACCGCCTAGCGAGCGTCCGGCAAGCTCTTCGCTGGGGCCATCCACGTATCGTCCGACCGGACGGCACCTGGATGGCCCCGTTGGTTTTCCAGTGGACCCGTAGTCGAGTTGGGGAGATGTGTCGTGTCGGAGCGTTGGGTAGCGGTACTCGCCGGTGGGCTGTCGCACGAGCGCGAGGTGTCGCTGCGGTCCGGCCGCAGGCTGTCGGCCGCGTTGCGCTCGGTCGGCGTGACGGTGGAGGAGTGGGACACCGACCGCGGTCTGCTGACCCGGTTGCAGGAGCACCGGCCGGACGCGGTCGTCGTCGCCCTGCACGGGGGTGAGGGCGAGAACGGGTCGGTGCAGGCGATCCTGGAGATGTTCGGCGTCCCGTACGTCGGCACGGACTCGCGCGCCTGCCGCCGGGCGTGGGACAAGCCGATCGCGAAGGCCGAGCTGGCCCGTGCGGGCCTGACGACGCCGGAGTGGGTGGTGCTGCCGCACGCGACGTTCCGGGAGCTCGGCGCGCAGCCGGTGCTCGACTCGATGGTGCGCAGCCTCGGGCTGCCGCTGATGCTCAAGCCGGACCAGGGTGGGTCCGCGCTGGGCGCCCAGGTCGTCCGGGACGCCTCGGAGCTGCCGACCGCGATGGTGGGCTGCCTGGCGTACGGCGAGACCGTCCTGGCCGAGCAGTACATCGAGGGCACGGAGGTGGCGGTCGTCGTCATCGACGGACCAGACGGTCCGTACGCGCTGCCGCCCGTGGAGATCGTTCCGGAGAACGGCGAGATCTACGACTACACCTCGCGGTACACCGCCGGGCTGACCGACTTCCACGCGCCCGCCCGGTTGGACGCCGCCGCGGCCAAGTCGGTGGGGGAGCTGGCGGTCGCCGCGCACCGGCTGCTCGGTCTGCGGGACGTGTCGCGCACCGACGCGATCGTGACGGCCGACGGCACCGTCCAGTTCCTCGAAGTGAACGTGTCGCCGGGGCTGACCGAGACCTCGCTGCTGCCGATGGCGGTCGAGGCGGCGGGCGAGTCGCTCGGGGAGATCTACGCCGGGCTCATCGAGCGCGCCGTTTCACGCTGACTTTCGCGTCGTTTCACGTGGAACATGCGATTGCCCTCCGTGTTCTTTCGAACGCGGAGGGCAATCGTCACCGTGACAAAGCGACCTGGTGGGATACCCTAGGCCTCCAACGATGTCCGATTTGTCGCTTCTGGCGCCATCAGCTGGATGATCCGTTCAAGATCGTCAACTGACCCGAATTCGACGACGATCCGGCCTTTTCGCTGCCCCAACTCGACCTTCACGCGGGTGTCGAAGTTGTCCGAGAGCCGTTCGGCGAGATCTTGGAGACCCGGCGCGTGGATCGCCTTCCGGCGGACCACCTTCGCCTTGGCGGGCTCCGCGTTCTTCGCGAGCGTCACCGCCTCCTCGGTCGCGCGGACCGACATCCCCTCCGCGACGATCTTCGTCGCCAGCTCCTCCTGGGCGCCGGGGTTCTCCAACCCGAGCAACGCGCGCGCGTGCCCGGCCGACAGGACACCCGCCGCCACCCGCCGCTGCACGGGGAGGGGGAGCTTCAGCAAGCGGATCGTGTTCGTCACGACCGGGCGGCTGCGACCGATCTTGTCGGCCAGCTCCTCGTGCGTGACGCCGAACTCCTGGAGCAGCTGCTGGTACGCCGCCGCCTCTTCGAGCGGGTTCAGCTGCACCCGGTGGATGTTCTCCAGCAGGGCGTCGCGAAGCATCACGTCGTCGTGCGTCTGCCGCACGATCGCCGGGATCGTCTTCAGCCCGGCCTGCTGGGTGGCGCGCCAACGGCGCTCACCCATGACCAGTTCGTAGGTGTCCCCGCCGAGCTCGCGCACGACGATCGGCTGCATGAGGCCGAACTCGCGGATCGAGTGCTCGAGCTCGTTGAGCGCCTCTTCGTCGAAGACGTGCCGCGGCTGCTTCGGGTTGGTCTTGATCGCGTTGACCGGCAGCTCCCGGTACACCGCACCCGCGACCGAGCCGCCGTGGTCCGCCACGTCGGTGTCGGAACGCGCAGGGGCGGAGCCGTTGCCGTTCGTGGCGTGCGGCCGCACTGGGCCGGACCCCGGCGGCGGCCCGCTCGGAATCAAGGCGGCGAGCCCTCGTCCGAGTCCACCCTTGCGCTGCTCCGTCATGCCAACCCCATCCTCGCGCCGAACTCGGCGATCTCGCGTGCTGCGTCCAGGTAGCTCATCGCACCCCGTGAGCCGGGATCGTAGGTGAGCACCGTCTGAGCGAATCCGGGTGCCTCGGACACCTTCACGCTACGGGGGATGACCGTCCGCAGAACCGTGTCGCCGAAGTGGCCCCGCACCTCGCTGGTCACCTGGTCGGCCAGCTTGGTCCGGCCGTCGTACATGGTGAGCAGGATGGTCGAGACGTTCAGCGTCGGGTTCAGGTGCGCCTGCACCAGCTCGATGTTGCGGAGCAGCTGCCCGAGCCCCTCCAGCGCGTAGTACTCGCACTGGATCGGGATCAGCACCTCCTGCGCGGCGACCATCGCGTTGACGGTCAGCAGACCGAGCGACGGCGGGCAGTCGATGAAGATGTAGTCCGGGTCGATCCCCTCCAGCGCCTCCGGGCTCAGCGCCTCCTTCAGCCGCGACTCGCGCGCCACCATCGAGACGAGCTCGATCTCGGCACCTGCGAGGTCGATCGTCGCGGGCACGCAGTAGAGGTTGGGGGACTGGTTGCTGACCTGAGCGGCCTCCGACACCGAGATCTCACCGATCAGCACCTCGTACACCGAGGGGGTGCCGGAGCGGTGCTCGATCGCCAACGCGGTGCTCGCGTTGCCCTGCGGGTCGAGGTCGATGACGAGGACCTTGAGCCCGGCGATCGCCAGACCGGCGGCGAGGTTGACCGTGCTGGTGGTCTTGCCGACGCCGCCCTTCTGGTTGGCGACGGTCAGGATGCGGCGGCGCGTGGGGCGGGGGAGTTTGAGGTTGTCGGGGTGCAGCACGCGGGTTGCGCGGGCGGCTTCTTCGGCGATCGGTGTCCACACGGCGCTGTCTCCTGCCGTTCCAGTCTGCGGGGTGGTGATCGGGGGGAGCGCTTGGTCGACTCCGACAGCGCCGTCGGGAGCGGCCGGGCGCTCGGTTTCACGTGGAACATCAGCCGCCCGGAACAGCGGCTGCAGAGCTTCGTTGCCGGGTCGTGCTACCGGATCCGGATACACGCTCACCGATCCTTCCTTCGTCGACGTGCTCCGTCACGACGACCACTCAGCTCGGAACGTTCCACGAGCACGACCGTGGTCGGCACTTCGAGTACATCGGCGCCGCAGGACACCACGCGTTGCCGGGAACCCCCGGCTCGGCGCACCGCCTCGGCGTCGCGCTCCATCTCCTCCAGCGCACTCTCGCCCTTGAGAGCCACCAGCTGGCCACCCGGCTTCAGCAGCGGCATGCACCACCGCGCCAGCCGTTCCAGCGGAGCCACCGCGCGCGCTGTCACGACGTCGATGTCGAACAGCTGCTCCCGCACGGACGCCTCCTCAGCTCGACCTCGGATCACCGTCACCGACAGGTCCAACGTCTCCACGACCTCGTCCAGCCACGCCACCCGGCGGGCCATCGGCTCCAGGAGGGTGAGCTTCAGATCCGGCCGGGCGATCGCCAGGGGGATGCCCGGCAGTCCCGCGCCCGAGCCTACGTCCACCACCCGACAATTCTCCGGAAGCAGCTCCGCGATGACCGCGGAGTTGAGCAGGTGGCGTTCCCACAGGCGTTCGACCTCGCGTGGCCCGATCAGTCCGCGCTCGACCCCGTGGTCGGTGAGCAGTTGAGCGAACGCGACCGCTTGGTCGAGGTGGTCGCCGAAGACTCGCTTCGCGCGGTCTTCCATGTCTCCGACCATGTCTCCATCCGTGACGTTTCACGTGAAACCACGCGGGCCACGTTGTGGCGGCCGGGTGGTGGGTAGGTGGGCGTCCGCAGAATCCGCGAAAACTGCCGCTGTACATGATGGCGGATGAATCGTCCGACACGCTAATGCCGGCACGAAGATCAGTGGTGTTTCACGTGAAACGAGGGCCAAATCATGCACCCACCCGTGACCTACCCGACGACCCGCACCTTTCCAGGCCGACTCAGCACGATGGCGCATCCACCCGGAGGTGCCGAGCTCCCCGCCTTCCTGACGGCACTGAGGACGTCCGGTGTGGACATCCTCGTCTCCGCGCTGACGCTAGGGGAGGAGGAGCTGTTGGACCTGACCGACGAGCGCTCCTCCGCCGAGTCCGCCGGGATGGAGTTCCGCTCGCTGCCGATCGACGACTTCGGCGTCCCCGACCGCGCCACCGTCACCCCGGCGCTCACCGCTCTCGTGGCGGAGCTGCGCGGGGGAGCGAACGTCGTCGTCCACTGCCGGGGCGGCGTCGGTCGCTCCTCGTTGCTCGCAGCCGGCCTCCTCGTCCTGGACGGCGTCGAGCCCGACGAGGCGTGGCGGCTCATCTCCGCGGCGCGCGGCCGGACCGTGCCCGAGACCGACGAGCAGCGCGAGTGGATCCGTTTCACGTGAAACACGACGGCCGGCTCCCGCCACCGGTCACGCGTTTCACGTGAAACGTGCCGACTAGCTGTGCTGACCTGAGAGGTCAGGGACACGGCTGGCGGGTGCGAGGCCTGCGAGTGCGGTGTGACCGCGGTGGTGATTGCAGTCGTGCAGCCACCGCGGGAACGCCCCGCGGCGTTCGGTCTCCGACCGGCACGGCCGGGCGCAGGCCCATTCGTCGAGCAGGGTGCGGTTGCAGCGTTCGACCTTGCCGTTGGTCTGCGGCCGGTAGGGGCGGGTGCGTTTGTGGGTGATCCCGGCGGTCGTGAGGGTGTCGCGCCAGAGGTGGGGGCGGTGGCAGGACCCGTTGTCGGTGAGCACCCGTGCGACGATGATTCCGTTGGCGGTGAAGCAGGTCTGCGCCCTGGACCTTGGTCTCAAGAGCGAACCGCCGCAGCGGTTGCCGGCTGCGGTGGATCCGGCCGACCGAGCCGCCCGGATCGCGGGCAACAAAAAAGCGCGGCCCGCTCCACGGGGGAGCGGGCCGCGCTTCGGGTTACGGCGGAGTCAGGCCTGCGGCAGGATCACCACTCGGCGCTGGGGCTCCTCGCCCTCGCTCTCGCTGTGCACACCCGCGACGGCCGCCACGGCGTCGTGGACGACCTTGCGCTCGAACGGGGTCATCGGGTGGAGGCGGATGCGCTCACCCGAGGACAGCACCTTCTCGGCCGTGGTGCGGCCGAGTTCGGCGAGCTCGGCTCGGCGGCCCGCCCGCCAGCCCGCCACGTCCAGCATGAGCCTGCTGCGCACGCCGGTCTCCTGCTGGACGGCCAGGCGGGTCAGCTCCTGCAGCGACTCGAGCACGGTGCCGCGGGTGCCGACGAGCTTCTCCAGGTCCTCACCGCCGTCGATGCTGACGATGGCCCGACCCGCTTCGACGTCCAGGTCGATGTCGCCGTCGTAGTCGAGCAGGTCGAGCAGGCGCTCCAGGTAGTCGCCCGCGATGTCGCCCTCCTGGACGAGCAGGTCCTCCGAACTGCCACGCGTCTTCGGCTCAGCCTCGACGGTGTCCTCAGCCGCCTCCACCTCGGTCGCGTCCACTTCGGCCGCCTGCAACGTCTCCGACACGATGTCTCCTCTCCAGGGCAAGCGCCCGGTCAACGACGCTTCTTGTTGCCCTGCTTCTTGCCAGGGGATCGACCTGTGATCAGGCCGGGGATCTCGGTGTTGGCCGCGGGGTCGTCGCCGTTGGTCCCGGACGTCTTCGGCGTCGACTCGACGACCGCCGGAGGCGTGCCCTGGGTGGGGGAGACGGGCCGCTTGGCCTTGGCGCTGCCTGCCGGCTTGGCGGTGCCCGCGGCCTTGGCGCTCGTGGTGGTGCGCACGCCCGGGGTGGGCTTCTGGACCTGGGCGGGCTTCTGGCCGGGCCGGGGGGAGATGGGCTTGGCACCGGGCTTGGGGGCGAGGGCGGAGCGGGCGTTGACCGCCTCGACCTTCTTCGTCTCCTCCTCGCGGTCGATGGCCCGGTACACGAAGTGCTGCTGCGCGAGCGTCCAGCCGTTGTTGCTCAGCCAGTAGAGCAGGATCGCGATCGGGAAGAAGAGACCACCGACGAGGACGCCCAGCGGGAAGATGTAGAGCGTCAGCTTGTTCATGATGGCGGTCTGCGGGTTGTCCGTCGCCGCCTGCTTCTGCCGGGCCACCGAGTGGCGCGCGGTGAAGTGGGTCGCGATGCTCGCCACGATCATCATGGGGATCGCGACGATGATGACCGACGAGCGCTCGGTGAGGAACGTGGCCAGCTGGTCGGCGGGCATCGTGATGAACGTCGACAGGTTCGCGCCGAACAGCTTCGCCTGGACGAACGACTCCACGCCCTTGGCGTCGAAGAAGTAGACCTCGCCCCAGCCGGGCTTGAACGAGCGCAGCACGTGGAACAGGCCGATGAACACCGGGATCTGGACCAGCATCGGCAGGCAGCCGCCGAGCGGGTTCACGCCGTGCTCGGACTGCAGCTTCTGCATCTCCGCGGCCTGGCGCTGCTTGTCGTTCGCGTACTTCTTCTTGATCTTCTGCAGCTCGGGCGCGAACTCCTGCATCTTCCGCATGGAGCGCACCTGGCCGACGAACGGCTTGAACAGCAGTGCGCGGAGGGTGAAGACCAGGAAGACCACCGCCAGCGCCCACGCGATTCCGCTGGACTCACCGAAGACGTGGCCGAAAACCCAGTGCCAACACCAGAGGATGAATGACACCGGGTAGTAGATGAAGTTGAGCACGGAGCTACTCCTCGGCGGGGATGTCGGGGACCGGTTCCTGGCTCGGTCGCCTCGGTGGAACTGGGTCCAGGCCTCCAGGGTGCCAGGGTCCGCAGCGGGCCAGCCGGCGAAGCGTCAGCCAGGAGCCCCGCAGCGCACCGTGGACGGTCAACGCCTCTACCGCGTAGACACTGCAACTCGGGTAGAAGCGACAGCTCGGTGGCAGGTAGGGGGAGATGAACCTCTGGTACAGCCGCACCGGCAGGATCAGCACCCGCGCCAGTGGACTCGACTGCGTGGCGGTCATCGCAACAGCCTGCGCAAGGCGGCGTCGAAGTCGCCCGCGAGCTCCGCGCTGGACGCCTCGGCTGAGGCGGGCAGGGCGCGCACGACGAGCGAGGTGCCTTCGGGCAACAGCGCCAACCGGTCGCGGACGACGTGGCGCAACTTGCGGCTCACCCGGTGGCGGACCACCGAGTTGCCCACTGCTTTGCTCACGACGAAGCCCACCTTGGACATGTCCAAGGTGGGCCGCGCCGACGATTCAGTAGATGTCTGCCGCCCCGCTGACGGCATCAGGGCATGCACGACCAGCCGGGGCCGTCCTGCACGGCGGCCTCGGCGAACCACCAGGCCGAAGTCCTGGCTGCGGGTCAGCCGGGCGGCCGCGGGAAGCACGGCGCTGCGGTCGTCAGGCGGACAGGCGGTCGCGGCCCTTGGTGCGCCGCGCGGCGAGGATGGCCCGGCCGGCACGGGTGCGCATGCGCAGCCGGAACCCGTGCGTCTTGGCGCGGCGGCGGTTGTTGGGCTGGAAGGTGCGCTTACCCTTGCTCACGGCTGGATCTCCCGGTGCTGACTACCAAGCAGGTCTGTGGGTGTCCCCAGCCGATACATCCGGCGCCGTCCGGCACCTGGGCAGGACGGTCGCGGCAAGAGCGCGCCAAACGCACCCGTCGCTCGCGGGAGACTTAACCTACGGTACGCAGGCGGGTGCCCTGTTCTCAAATCGGGGTGGTCACCGCCACGTCGGGTCACCGGCGGTCGACGGGTGCGCGCACCGCCTTGTGAGGAGCGCTCCGGCTTGTTAACGTGCACGCTCCGCGGATTTCGAGGCGCACCTGGATGTCGCCGAAACGGGCCGCACGGTGCGCTGATACCGCCGTCGGTACCCGCCGCGCCCCGACGCACCTTCGTGCACAGTTGTGGATAACTCTGTGGATGCCTCTATTCTCCGAGTCCACACCGTGAAGCGGGTAGCTCCGCGGGGGAGCACGTCGAGGGGAGGGGAGCGCGGAGGTGTCCAACCACCAGACCGATCTCGGTCTTGTGTGGGAGCAGGTGGTCGCGGAACTGGCCGCCAGCACCTTGTCCCCGCAGCAACGAGCTTGGATGCGGGTGACCAGGCCCATCGGTCTGCTCGACGGGACCGCGCTGCTGGCGGCGCCGAGCGACTTCGCGAAGGAGGCGATCGAGCGCGCGTTGCGCGAGCCGATCACCGCCGCGTTGTCCCGCAGGCTCGGCCGGGCGGTGTCACTCGCCGTGAAGGTCGACTCGCCGGAGCCGGTGAACACCCCGACGACCCCGATCCAGGTCGCGCACGGCGTCCCCGGCGGCAACGGGATCAGCCAGCCCATCGGGCTGCTCGACCAGCCGATGCCGGGGCAGCAGATGCCCGGCCAGCCGATGCCGGGTCCGGCCATGCCGGGTCAGCAGATGTCGATGCCGGGCATGCCCGTCGTCGGCGAGGACGGCGACGGCGAGTCCGACAGCGATGAGGTGGACGAGGAGCGCGAGGCCCGCGAGGCGCTCGCGACCGTCCACGAGATCTGGCCGACGTTCAGCGGCAGCGCCCCGGTCAGCGGCACGCCGTTCACCCGGCCCGCGAACCCGCCGACGTCGCAGACCCGGCTGAACGAGAAGTACAACTTCGACACCTTCGTGATCGGCGCCTCGAACCGGTTCGCCCACGCGGCCGCGGTCGCGGTGGCCGAGGCGCCCGCCCGCGCGTACAACCCGCTGTTCATCTGGGGCGAGTCCGGGCTCGGCAAGACGCACCTGCTGCACGCGGTCGGGCACTACGCCCAGCGGCTGTTCCCCGGCATGCGGGTGCGGTACGTGTCGACCGAGGAGTTCACGAACGACTTCATCAACTCGCTCCGGGACGACCGCAAGGTCGCCTTCCAGCGCCGGTACCGGGACATCGACGTGCTGCTCGTCGACGACATCCAGTTCCTGGAGGGCAAGGAAGGCACCCAGGAGGAGTTCTTCCACACCTTCAACACGCTGCACAACTCGAACAAGCAGATCGTCGTGTCCTCCGACCGGCCGCCCAAGCGGCTGGAGACGCTGGAGGACCGGCTGCGGACGCGGTTCGAGTGGGGCCTGATCACCGACATCCAGCCGCCCGAGCTGGAGACCCGGATCGCGATCCTGCGCAAGAAGGCGGCGCAGGACCGGTTGGCCGCGCCCGCCGAGGTGCTGGAGTTCATCGCGGCCAGGATCGAGCGGAACATCCGCGAGCTCGAGGGCGCGCTGATCCGGGTGACGGCGTTCGCGTCGCTCAACCGGCAGCCGGTCGACGTGCAGCTGGCGGAGATCGTGCTGCGGGACCTGATCCCGGACTCGCACGCGCCCGAGGTGACCGCGCCGACGATCATGGCCGTCACGGCGGAGTACTTCGGCGTGACGATCGACGACCTGTGCGGCAAGGGCAAGACGAAAGCGCTTGCGAACGCCCGGCAGATCTCCATGTACCTGTGCCGCGAGCTGACCGACCTGTCGCTGCCGAAGATCGGCCAGACGTTCGGCGGCCGCGACCACACCACGGTGATGCACGCGGACAAGAAGATCCGCAAGGAGATGGCCGAGCGCCGCCGGATCTACGACCAGGTCCAGGAGCTCACGTCCCGGATCAAGCAGAGGTCCCGGCACACCATCTAGTGGTGGGCGGCTCCCGCTGCCGGGAGTCCGCGGCCCCCCTTCTTCTCACTGCCCACCCCCGCGCGGGGGTGGGCAGTTCTGGTTCCGGCGGTCGAGCCGAGTCGCGGGTCGGCCGTCCGGGAGGCGCGGGGGCAACGACCGGCTCGGTGCGTTCCGGTCCGCGCACTGAGTAGTACTGAGTCGAAGGCGGCCGAGGAGTACTGAGCCGAAGGCGGCCGGGATCACCGGGCGGGTGGGGTCCGCGCGCCCGTTCCCGTGGGACCCTTACCGCGCCCCTCCCGTCGGACGCGGCCCTCGTTCTGAAGACGCCCCCGACCCGTGGCGCGCGTCCGACCAGAAACCCCGGCGGCCCCCGAACCGCACCCGCGGACCCCTCCGCGACCTTTCGCAGTGCCCCCGGACCACGACTCCGGACCGCCGTCGAGCACCGCCGAGGGGTCGGGGTGGCGGCCCGTCGCGGCATCTTTTCTGGTGGACCAACGGGATCGGCCTGTGTACAACCTCAGAAAAGTTGTCCGAACGGGGGAGTTTTCGGCTCCGGACCCTGTGCAGCACCCGGGGACAACCGCACCTGCACCCGGGGACGCACCCGGGGACAAGTCGGCCTTCCTGTGGACCAAACGGAGCAGTCCACGAGTTGTCCCCGGGTGCCCCGAGTTGTCCCCGGGTGGCACCCCCCAGTTGCCCACAGGTTCGAAGGGGCTCCGACCTGCGAGGACAGCTGTTGTCCACACAATCCACAGCCCTTACTACTACTGCTGTTGTTCTCTCTTGAAGAGAAGAACAAAAGAAAAACAGGGGGTGGCGAAACCCGGGGACAAGCGCTCGGACGGCGCTCCCGCACTCGCCGCCCCGAGATGACGTGGAGGCTCCGGACGCTCTACGGTGGAGCAACTGCGCCAGGAGGTTGGAGCCGAGCTCGACCCACCTGAGGCGAACGCGGTCCGCTTCCCAGCGGCTCCCCACCCCACACAGCTCCCCAACGCTCCGCCACGTTGGACCGACCGTCCCCTCGGTCGGTCATGCCGACTTGAGGAAGGACGCTCATGAAGATCCGCGTCGAGCGAGATGGCTTGGCCGACGCCGTGGCCTGGGTCGCGCGCAGCCTGCCGTCGAGGCCGCCCGTTCCGGTCCTCGGTGGCGTCATGCTCGACGCCGGGTCGTCGGACGGCGACGGTGGCGACTCGCTCACGGTCTCCGGGTTCGACTACGAGGTCTCGGCGACGGTCGGCGTGCCCGCCACGGTGGCCGACGGCGGCAAGGCGCTCGTCTCCGGTCGCCTCCTCGCCGACATCACCAAGGCGCTGCCGAACCACCCGGTCGAGATCGCGGTCGACGGCTCCCGGATGACGATCACTTGCGGCAGCGCCAAGTTCAGCCTCCCGACGATGCCGGTCGAGGACTACCCCGCGCTGCCGAACATGCCGCAGCTCGCGGGTGAGCTGGCGGGCGAGATCTTCGGCGAGGCCGTCGCCCAGGTCGCCGTCGCGGCGGGCAAGGACGACACGCTCCCGATGCTGACCGGTGTCCGGCTGGAGATCGGCGAGGGCAAGCTGACCCTCGTCGCGACCGACCGCTTCCGGCTGGCGATGCGCGAGTTCGCCTGGGAGCCCAACGAGACCCTGAGCGAGACCGCGGTCCTGGTCCCCGCGAAGACGCTCGCCGACGCGGCGAAGACCCTCGGCGGGGCGGGCAACAAGGTCGAGCTGTCGCTCGCGGCGAACGACGGGCTGCTGGGCCTGTCCGGCAACGGCAGGCGAACCACCACCCGGCTCCTCGACGCGGACTTCCCCAAGTACCGCCAGCTCCTCCCGAGCGAGCACTCGGCCGCGGCGATCATCGAGGTCGACTCCCTCGTCCAGGCCATCAAGCGCGTGTCGCTGGTCGCCGAGCGGGGCACCCAGGTGCGGCTGGAGTTCGTCGACGGCGGCCTGCGCCTGTCCGCCGGTGGCGACGACGAGGGCAGCGCCGAGGAAGAGCTCCCGGTCGAGTACACCGGCGAGCCGGTGACGATCGCGTTCAACCCCACGTACCTCCTGGAGGGCGTGCACGCCGTGCGCACTCCCAAGGCCCACCTGTCCTTCACCACCCCCAGCAGGCCAGCGCTGTTGAAGCCGGTCGATGATGATGGCGGCGTGGCGCCGGGCTACCTGTACCTGCTTATGCCCGTACGCCTGCCCGGCTAAACGTCAACTCGAAACAGGGGAGCTAGAACCGTGCAGCTCGGACTTGTGGGCCTCGGCAAGATGGGCTTCAACATGCGCGAGCGGATTCGCCGCGCGGGCCACGAGGTTGTCGGTTACGACCGCAACCCCGAGGTCACCGACGCGAGTTCGCTCGCCGACCTGGTCGACAAGCTGGCAGCACCGCGCGTGGTGTGGGTGATGGTGCCCTCCGGCGACATCACCCGTAACACGATCGCCGAGCTGGGCGGGCTGCTGGCCCCCGGTGACCTCGTCATCGACGGCGGCAACTCCCGCTACACCGACGACAAGGTGAACGCCGAAGCGTTGGCGGACAAGGGGATCGGCTACCTCGACGCCGGCGTGTCCGGTGGCGTGTGGGGCCTCGACAACGGCTACGGCCTGATGGTCGGCGGCGCCGCGGAGCACGTCGAGCTGGCGATGCCGATCTTCGACGCGCTGCGCCCGGAGGGGCCGCGCGAGGAGGGCTTCGCGCACGCGGGAACCGTCGGCGCGGGCCACTTCGCGAAGATGATCCACAACGGCATCGAGTACGGCCTGATGCAGGCGTACGCGGAGGGCTTCGAGCTCCTCGAGGCGTCCAAGCTCGTGGAGAACGTGCCCGCGACCATCAAGGCGTGGCAGCGCGGCACCGTCGTCCGGTCCTGGCTGCTCGACCTCCTGGTCCGCGCGCTCGACTCCGACCCCGAGCTGGACGACCTGCGCGGCCACGTCGAGGACTCCGGCGAAGGCCGGTGGACCGTCGAGGAGGCGATCAACCTCGCGGTGCCCGCGCCGGTGATCTCCGCCGCGCTGTTCGCCCGGTTCGCCTCCCGTCAGGACGACTCGCCCGCCATGCGCGCGGTCGCCGCACTGCGCAACCAGTTCGGTGGCCACGCCGTCACCGCCGCCGGGCCGTCGTCCGGCAGCGGCAGCACGCAGGGCTGACACCCCCGTTGTACGTCAGGCACCTCCAGGTCAGCGACTTCCGCTCGTGGGAGCGCGCGGACCTGGCGTTCGAGCCGGGGGTCAGCGTGCTGGTCGGGCCGAACGGCCAGGGCAAGACGAACCTGGTCGAAGCGCTCGGCTACGTGGCCACGCTCGGGTCGCACCGGGTGGCCACCGACCTGCCGCTGATCCGGCACGGCAGCCCCCGCGCGGTCGTGCGGACCGCTGTCGTCAACGACGGCCGCGAACTGCTGGTCGAACTGGAGATCACGGCGGGCAAGGCCAACCGGGCGCGGGTCAACCGCGGCCCGGTGCCCCGCCCCCGTGACGTGCTGGGCATCCTGCGCACCGTGCTGTTCGCGCCGGAGGACCTGGCGCTGGTGCGCGGCGACCCCGGCGAACGCCGCAGGTTCCTCGACGACATGCTCGTGGCGCGCGCACCCCGGTACGCCGGGGTGCGCAGCGACTACGAACGGGTGCTCAAGCAGCGCGGCGCACTGCTGAAGACCGCGGGAGCCGCCCGCCGGGCCGGGCGGTCCGGTGACATCAGCACCCTCGACGTGTGGGACGGGCACCTCGCCAAGCACGGCGCCGAACTGCTCGCGGCCCGGCTCGACCTGGTCGCGGACATCGCACCGCACGTCGCCGCCTCCTACGCGGAAGTGGCACCGGAGTCCCGCCCCGCGCGGATCGGCTACCGGTCGAGCCTCGGCGAGTCGCAACCCGAGGGCTTCGGCAGACCGGACGGACCGCGCGCCGACCGCGAAGCGCTGGAGGCCGCGATGCTCACCGAGCTGCACCGGGTCCGCCCCCAGGAGATCGACCGCGGCGTCTGCCTGGTCGGCCCGCACCGCGACGAGCTCGAACTGGCCCTCGGTGAACTGCCTGCGAAGGGTTACGCCAGTCACGGAGAGTCGTGGTCGTTCGCGCTGGCGCTCCGCCTCGGCGGCTACGAGCTGCTGCGGGGCGACGGCGCCGAACCGGTCCTCGTGCTGGACGACGTGTTCGCCGAGCTGGACCGCGGCCGCCGACGGCAGCTGGCCAAGGTCGCGGCCGCCGCGGAGCAGGTGCTCATCACCGCGGCCGTGGCGGAGGACGTTCCCGAAGAGCTCGACGGTGCTCGGTTCGAGGTCCGCCACGGGGAGGTGCACAGTGCCTGAGGACGTCCCTCGAACGGGTGTGACAAGTCGCACAACTGGGGACAACCCTGTGGATGGTGTGGATAACTCGCCACAAAATGCGGACATATCCACAGCCGGAGTCACTCCAGAGGGTGTTCTGTCCCCAGCTGACGGTGAAACCCTCAAGGGGTCGGACCTCGCGCGGGCGGCACTGGAGGCGGCGCGCGCCTCGGCGAAGGCCCGTGGCAAGCAGGGCGGACGGCGGACGACGGGTGGCGCGAACCGGTCGAAGCGACGCCGCTGGTCGGGAGCGGGCCCGGACGACCGGGACCCCCAGCCGCTGGGCAGGCTGGCCTCGCGCGTCGCGGCCGACCACGGGTGGGCCGAACGCCTCGCGGGCGGCAACGTGTTCGGGAAGTGGGCCAAGCTGGTCGGCGAGGACGTCGCCGAACACGCCAAACCGATCACGCTGAGCGACGGCGAGCTGACGGTGCAGGCGGACTCCACGGCATGGGCCACGCAGCTGCGGTTGTTGCAGCGCGAGCTCATCAAGCGCATCGCGGCGGGGGTCGGCGACGGCGTGGTGAAGAAGCTGAAGGTGCAAGGTCCCCAGGCTCCCAACTGGCGATTCGGCCCCAGGCACGCTCCAGGGCGCGGCCCACGTGATACCTACGGCTGAGGCGCGATAATCGTTCAGCGGCGATCCTGTGGCGCACTGAGCGCTCACCAGCCGATTCGACCCCCATGGTCGGCCGATCGCCACGTCCGGGTCAAGTTGAGAGCCTCTGCGAGCAAACCAGGGGTGTCCTTGGCGCATCCTGGCTCGATCCGACCGGTAGAATAACGGGTAAGCATGACCATCAGCGTCGCCGCTCGGCGACGTCCTGTCGCTTCATGTCGAGGAGACACCAGGCCCGTGGCAGACAAGAATGAGTACGGCGCGTCCTCAATCAGCGTCCTCGAGGGCCTGGAGGCGGTCCGCAAGCGGCCCGGTATGTACATCGGTTCCACCGGCGAGCGGGGCCTGCACCACCTCATCCAGGAGGTCGTCGACAACTCGGTCGACGAGGCCATGGCGGGGTACGCCAGCTACGTGGACGTGACGCTGCTGGCCAACGGCGGTGTCCGGGTCATCGACGACGGCCGCGGCATCCCGGTCGACATGCACCCGGTGGAGAAGGTGCCGACCCTCGAGGTCGTCATGACCAAGCTGCACGCGGGCGGCAAGTTCGACAGCGACTCCTACGCGGTCTCCGGCGGTCTGCACGGCGTCGGCATCTCGGTCGTGAACGCGCTCTCCACCGCCGTCGACGTCGAGGTGAAGCGCCAAGGTTTCACGTGGAACCAGCGCTACGAGGGCACCAAGCCCGCGCACCCGTTGACCAAGGGCGCGGCGGTGGCGGACACCGGGACGGTCATCACCTTCTGGGCCGACCCGACGATCTTCGAGACCACGACCTACAACCTGGAGACGATCTCGCGACGCCTCCAGGAGATGGCCTTCCTCAACAAGGGCCTCACCATCGTCCTGCGCGACGAGCGGGTCGTGGAGGTGGACGCCGAAGCCGACGCCGAGGGGCACGTGGCGCGCGTCAAGGAGCGCACGTTCCACTACCCGAACGGGCTCGAGGACTTCGTCAAGCACATCAACCACACGCGCGAAGAGGTCCACAAGAAGGTCATCGCGTTCGAGGCCAAGGGCGACGGCATCGACGTCGAGGTCGCGATGCAGTGGAACACCGGCTACACGGCGTCGGTGTACACGTTCGCCAACACGATCAACACCCACGAAGGTGGCACGCACGAGGAGGGCTTCCGCGCCGCCTTGACCCGAGTGGTCAACGAGTACGCGCGCGACAAGAAGCTGCTCAAAGAGAAGGACACCAACCTCACCGGTGACGACATCCGCGAGGGTCTCGCCGCGATCATCTCGGTGAAGCTGAAGGAGCCCCAGTTCGAGGGGCAGACGAAGACCAAGCTGGGCAACAGCGAGGCGAAGTCGTTCGTCCAGAAGTCGACCAACGAGCACCTGGCCGACTGGTTCGAGCGGCACCCCAACGAGGCGCGCACGATCGTGACGAAGGCGGTCTCGTCGGCGCAGGCCCGGATGGCGGCCCGCAAGGCCCGCGAGCTGGTCCGCCGCAAGGGCGCGCTGGACATCGGCGGCCTGCCCGGCAAGCTGAAGGACTGCCGCTCCACCAACCCGGAGGAGTGCGAGCTCTACATCGTGGAGGGCGACTCCGCGGGTGGCTCGGCCAAGGAGGGCCGGGACTCCATGTTCCAGGCGATCCTGCCGATCCGCGGCAAGATCATCAACGTGGAGAAGGCCCGCATCGACCGGGTCCTCAAGAACAACGAGGTGCAGAGCCTCATCACCGCGCTCGGCACCGGCATCCACGACGAGTTCGACATCACCAAGCTGCGCTACCACAAGGTCGTCCTGATGGCGGACGCCGACGTGGACGGCCAGCACATCCGGACGCTGCTGCTCACCCTGCTGTTCCGCTTCATGCGGCCGCTGATCGAGCACGGCCACGTGTACTTCGCGCAGCCGCCGCTGTACAAGATCAAGTGGCAGCGCATCGAGCCCGAGTTCGCCTACTCCGACCGCGAGCGCGACGGCCTGATCGAAGAGGGCCTGAAGGCGGGCAAGAAGCTCGGCAAGGACGACAACATCCAGCGGTACAAGGGTCTCGGCGAGATGAACGCCTCCGAGCTGTGGGAGACCACGATGGACCCGGCTCACCGCCTGCTCATGCAGGTGACCCTGGACGACGCCGCGACGGCGGACGAGCTGTTCAGCGTGCTGATGGGCGAGGACGTGGAAGCGCGTCGCTCCTTCATCACCCGCAACGCGAAGGACGTCCGGTTCCTGGACGTGTGACGCCGCCCGTCCACCTGTAGACCTGCTCGCCTGGCGAAGAGGAAAGAAGAACCTTGACCGAGACGACTCTGCCTCCGGGGCCCGACCACGACCGCACCGAGATGGTCGACATCCAGCAGGAGATGCAGCGCTCCTACATCGACTACGCGATGAGCGTCATCGTCGGTCGAGCGCTGCCGGACGTCCGCGACGGGCTCAAGCCCGTCCACATCCGGGTGCTCTACTCGATGTTCGACTCCGGCTTCCGGCCGGACCGCGGCTACAACAAGTGCGCCCGCGTCGTCGGCGACGTGATGGGCAACTACCACCCGCACGGCGACTCGTCGATCTACGACGCGCTCGTGCGGCTGGCCCAACCGTGGGCGATGCGGTACCCGCTGATCGACGGCCAGGGCAACTTCGGCTCGCAGGGCAACGACCCCGCGGCCGCCATGCGGTACACGGAGTGCAGGCTCACCCCGTTGGCCATGCACATGCTGGCCGACATCGAGGAAGAGACCGTCGACTTCCGGGCCAACTACGACGGCCGCATCCAGGAGCCGACGGTCCTGCCCGCGCGCATCCCGAACCTGCTGATCAACGGCAGCTCGGGCATCGCGGTCGGCATGGCGACCAACATCCCGCCGCACAACCTGCGCGAGGTCGCGTCGGGCGTGGTGTGGGCGCTGGACAACTGGGAGGCCTCCGACGAGGAGACCCTCGAGGCGATGATCGAGCGGATCAAGGGGCCGGACTTCCCGACCCACGGTCTGATCCTCGGCACCGCGGGCATCGAGGACGCCTACCGCACGGGCCGCGGCTCGGTGAAGATGCGCGCCGTCATCGAGGTCGACGAGGACGCCAAGGGCCGCACGATCCTGGTCGTCACCGAGCTGCCGTACCAGGTGAACCCGGACAACCTGGTCGAGAACATCGCGGCGCTCGTGCGCGACCAGAAGCTGACCGGCATCGCGAACATCGCGGACGAGTCCAACAGCCGCCGCGGCATGCGCATCGTGATCACGATCAAGCGCGACGCCGTGGCGAAGGTCGTGCTGAACAACCTCTACAAGCACACCCAGCTGCAGTACTCGTTCGGCGTGAACATGCTGGCGCTGGTCGACCAGGTGCCGCGCACGCTGCGGATCGACCAGATGATCCGGCACTACGTGAAGCACCAGATCGAGGTCATCGTCCGGCGGACCAGGTTCCGCCTGCGCAAGGCCGAGGAGCGCGCCCACATCCTGCGCGGCCTGGTCAAGGCGCTGGACATGCTCGACGAGGTCATCGCCCTGATCCGCCGGTCGCAGACCCCGGACATCGCGCGCACCGGCCTGGTCGAGCTGCTCGCGGTGGACGAGATCCAGGCGAACGCGATCCTGGAGATGCAGCTCCGCCGCCTGGCGGCCCTGGAGCGCCAGAAGATCATCGACCAGCTGGCCGAGATCGAGCTGGAGATCGCCGACCTCCAGGACATCCTCGCCAAGCCGGAGCGCCAGCGCGTGATCGTGCGCGACGAGCTGACGGCGATCGTCGACAAGTACGGCGACGACCGGCGCACCCAGATCATCCCGTTCGACGGCGACGTGTCGATGGAAGACCTGATCGCGGTCGAGGACGTGGTCGTCACGATCACCCGCACCGGCTACGCGAAGCGCACCAAGACCGACCTGTACCGGGCGCAGAAGCGCGGCGGCAAGGGCGTCCAGGGCGCGCAGCTCAAGCAGGACGACATCGTGGCGCACTTCTTCGTGTGCTCGACGCACGACTGGATCCTGTTCTTCACGAACAAGGGCCGGGTGTACCGGGCGAAGGCGTACGAGCTGCCCGAGGCCAACCGCAACGCGCGCGGCCAGCACGTGGCGAACCTCCTGGCGTTCCAGCCGGAGGAGGAGATCGCCCAGGTCATCCAGATCAAGAACTACGAGGTGGCCCCTTACCTCGTGCTCGCCACCAAGACCGGTCTGGTCAAGAAGTCCAAGTTGTCGGACTTCGACTCCAACCGATCGGGTGGTCTCATCGGCATCAACCTCCGCGACGACGACGAGCTCGTCGGCGCTGTGCTGTGCTCGGCGGAGGACGACCTGCTCCTGGTCTCCACCGACGGCCAGTCCATCCGCTTCCACGCGACCGACGAGGCGCTGCGCCCGATGGGCCGCGCGACCTCGGGTGTCCTCGGCATGCGCTTCAACGGCGGCGACGAGCTGCTGTCGATGGGCGTGGTCGAAGAGGGCAAGTTCGTTTTGGTGGCCACCGACGGTGGGTACTCGAAGCGAACGCCCCTCGAGGACTACCCGGTCCAGGGTCGTGGTGGAAAGGGTGTGCTGACCATCCAGCACGACCGCAGGCGTGGGAGGCTTGTCGGGGCTCTCATCGTCGACGTCGACGACGAGCTGTACGCGATCACTTCCACCGGCGGGGTCATCAGGACCAGCGCCAAGGAGGTTCGCAAGGCGGGACGGCAGACCAAGGGGGTGCGGCTGATGAACCTCGGCGAAGGCACCACCCTGATCGCCGTCGCAGGCAACGCCGATGAGCCTTCCGACGTCCCCATTGATGACGTTCCCGTTGACGGGGACGCGGCCGAACCCGCCAACTAACGCGGACGAGAGGTTGAGGACAGCTCGTGACTTCATCCGAGAACCCGGACGGTCGGGACGCGGACAAGACGGCGGTGATCACCAAACCCGTGCTCCAGGGTGGTGATCAGGGAACCAAGGCCAAGGACGCCGACAAGGCGACCAAGCCGGGCGGTGCGGACAAGGCCGTCGAACCGCCGGTACCCGATGGAGCGACCGTCTCCCTCGCGAAGCCGAACCTGACCTCGACACCGGCGGCGGGGCAGCCCGCTGCCAAGCAGCCGGAGGCCCCGAAGCAGGCCGCGTCGAAGCCCGCCGCCACCCCGGCCAAGCCGGAGGCCAAGGCCCCGGCGCAGCCCGAGGCGAAGGCGGCGACCCCGGCGCAGGCTCCGGCTCCCGCGAAGGCTCCAGCTCCTGCAAAGGCTCCAGCTCAAGCACCGGCGAAGGCCCAGGCACCGGCGAAGCCGGAGGCCAAGCCCGAACCGAAGGCGGAGGCACCCACCGTGGTGACCCCGCCGGAGGGGTTGGACCTGGTCGCGGCCGCGCCGCCGCCCTGGCAGCGGGTCACCAGCGACCAGCAGTACGCCGAGGCGCAAACGGTTGGCTACCCGACGAGCGACGACGTCGCACCGGTCGAGTCGGCCCCCGCCGAGCCCCAGCCCGCCTACCCGGCGCAGGACCCGGACACGATCGCGGTCGCGCGCCCGGTCGTCACGGGGACGGCGGCACCGCAGTCGGCGGGCAACCGCACCTCGGTGAACCTCGGTTCGTCGAGCGCGCGCCAGACCGCCGCGGCGCCCAGCGCCAGGCGACCCGGCCGCGGACCGCGTCGGGCGAGCTTGCAGGTCAAGCGCGTCGACCCGTGGTCGGTGCTGAAGCTCGCGCTCGTGCTGAGCGTGGCGCTGTTCTTCGTGTGGCTGGTGGCCATCGGCGTGCTGTACGGCGTGCTGAACGGCATGGGCGTGTGGGACAAGATCAACAACACCGCCCAGGACCTGCTGTCCGGCAGCGACCAGGCAGGCGACCCGCTCATCAGCGCGGGGCGAGTGTTCGGCGTCGCGGCGATCGTCGGCGCGGTGAACATCGTGTTGTTCACGGCGTTGGCCACGGTCAGCGCGTTCGTCTACAACGTGTCCGCGGACCTCGCGGGTGGCCTGGAGGTCACGCTCTCCGAGCGCGAATGATCAGCGTGAGTTGATCTAGGCACCCCCGATTTGGGGCAGCGACAGGCAGTGCGGTAATCTTCCTGTCGTTGCACCAAGGGCCTATAGCTCAGACGGTTAGAGCACTTCGCTGATAACGAAGGGGTCGGAGGTTCGAGTCCTCCTAGGCCCACGATCGATCACGTGAGAGCGGCTGGTTCCGCGCCAGCCACCTCCGATCGTTATAACATTGGGGATCGCCCCACTCCATCTGGGAAATCTGTTTCCCGGACCTCCCGGCGGGCAGCCGGAACCTTCGAAGGGGAGCTTTCGAACATGAAGAAGATCATCGCTCTGGTTGCGGTCGCAGGTGCCGTGCTGCTGTTCGTGAAGCGCAGCAAGGCCGCCAAGGCCGACGCCGACCTCTGGCGCGAGGCCACCGCCCCCACGGACTGAACCCTGCGAGGGCGGGCGAACTGCCGGCCCCCGAAAGGGGACGTAGCTCAATTGGCAGAGCACCGCCTTTGCAAGGCGGGGGTTAGGGGTTCGATTCCCCTCGTCTCCACCGAAGTACTCACGAACAAGCCCCTACTCGCCACGCTGCGAGGAGGGGCTTGTTTGCGCTTGCGGTCGTGCAGATCAAGCGGTCTGGAGCTCCGGCGTGGACCGCCGGGAAGCCAACACCTTGTCCAGCGCCCAAGCACCGGAACCGGTGAAGACCAGCAGCAGGAACACCCACGAGTACACCGCGGCGAGCTCACCCGAGTTCTCGATGGGGAGCAGACCCTTCGGCTGGTGCACGGTGAAGTACGCGTACGCCATGGAACCCGAAGTGATCAGCGCGGCGACCCTGGTCCACAGACCCAGCAGGATCAAGGACCCGCCGACGAGCTCGATCACACCAGCGGGCCCGCTGGGCCAGGTGGTGATCGGAACGGCGGGCTTCGTGGTGAACAAGCCGAACACGTGCTGGAGTCCGTGGCACGTGAACAACAGGCCCACGACGATCCTGAACAGAGCCAGTGCGTGGTCTCGACCTCGGTCGATAAAGCTCATGTCTTGTCCTCACTAGCAGGGCGACCGGCAGGGTATGGATCAAGCTAACGCTGCTGACATTGCGTGACTAGGTCGCCAACCTGTCGATCGTCGACAGCAAACTGATTGGATTCAGCTAACTTGAACCGCCTGTTGACATCCGCAGTACCGACCCTGCTGCTGTTCGGCGTATTGGCTGGTTGCAGCACGGAGCAAGTGGCTGGGTCGCCGACTACCGTCAGCAAAAACAGTGTTGTGGTTACGACGACGACTACTCCATCCGAGATTCCAGGGGTACCCCAGCCGACTACGGATGGTGAATGCCCCTATCTTTCGTCCCCGGACGTCGCCCAGGCCAACGGGCAGCTCGTCCGCAAGGTCCGCCTGTCCGCGGACAAGCCGAACCCGGCCTGCTTCTTCTACGCGAACGCGACCGACGTCCAGCTCAGCGTCTGGGTCTACACCGGTGACCCGAAGACCGCGAAGGCGATCGTCGACCGGGCCGCCCCCATCGCCCAGTCCAGTCCCGCCACGTCGCCCGAGGGCTGGAACGGCGGCTCGCTCGTGTCCCCCGACGGAGCGGTGTACGCCGTGGCCAAGGGCGCGAACGCGGTCATCGTGACCAGCAACCAGGAGCAGACGATCAAGGCCCGCCGCATCACCGAGTCCGTCGTGCAGAAACTCGGCCTCTGACCGACGCGGCGCAGGACTTGCGCCTCCCACCGGGGGAGGCGCAAGAGTGGCGGCGTGCTCCTAGCCATCGGTGAACTGGCCCGTCGAACCGGTCTCACGGTCAAGGCCGTCCGCTTCTACGCCGACCGCGGCCTCGTCCCACCGACCAGCCGCGACCCCAACGGCCACCGCCTCTTCCCCGAGGACGCCATCGTCCGATTGGGGCTAGTGCGAACGCTGCGGGACCTCGGCGTCGACCTCCCGACCATCCGGGAAATTTTGCACCGCCAAGTCGCACTCGCCGACCTCGCCACGACCCACGCCGATGCGCTAGAGGCACGAATCCGCTCACTCCGCCGCCACCAGGCGGTGCTCCGCCTCACCGCCAAGCACCACCTCACACCCACGGAGCTCAGCCTCGTGCACAAGCTGGCGACCCTGTCCGAAACCGAACGCCACCACCTCGTCGCCGACTTCCTCGCCACCACCCTCCCCGACGTCGACCCCGGCATCCACCGCTCCCTGACCCCGGAGCTCCCCGCCGACCCGACCACCGCCCAGCTGGAGGCGTGGCTAGAACTCGCCGACCTCACCCAGGACCTGGACTTCCGCAGCACCTTGCGCAAGTTGGCGACCAACCACTCCGAGGACGCCAAGCCCCTGCAACGAGACCTGGTCGCCACCATCCGCGACGAAACCGCCCACGCCCTCGCGACCGGACTGGACCCGACCTCCGCGGAAGCGGCAGAGGTCGTCTCGACCGTCATCGCCCACTACGCGAAGGCCACCGGCCACCCCGACGACCTCCAGCACCGCCTCGCCGACCGCCTGCGAACCGCCTGCGACCCCCGCCGCGAGCGCTACCAAGAACTCCTGGCCACCATCAACAACTGGCCGGAACCCCACAGCACCATCCCCGCCCTGACCTGGTTCACCACAGCCCTGCAAGCCCAGGCCGCTTGATAGCAGCAACGGGGCAGCTGCGACAACACCCCCGGACACGTCTCAGCCCCGATCCCGGCGAACCGGTATCGGGGCTGTCGACGAGCTGTCACACAGCTGCAAGCACAACTAGGGCGTGTATCGAAGTCCGTGTTCGCGGTAGCCGGGCCTGAGGCGGCCCCTGGGGGCACGGCCTGGTGGTCCGCATACAACAGCGGTATGCGGACCACCAGGCCGCACCGCCAGGAACCACCTCAGGCGCGACTCCCATCGAACGAGACTTCGATACACGCCCCAGGAGAAGCGCTCACCGAAAGGCGTCACACCTTCCGGTCAGCCACCTGCCCGTTCCGCGCGTGCTCGGCATCCGCCGACCGACTCGCGAAATCCGTCGGCTTCGGCGTGGGCGTCGTCCCGGTGGCCGTGCCGGGCGTCGTGTCCGTCTTCGTCACCGGCTCGGGAACCGGGACCGGCTCCTCGTGCAGTTGGACCTCCTCCGGGCGACGGGTGAGCGCCACGTACCCGGCGACCGCGGCCGCGGTCAGCACGCCGAGGACCCAGGGCCAGCGGCGCCTGGTCTTCGGGGTCTCGCGGGCGAAGTCCTTGCGGGCCTGCTTGGCGGCCTTGCGCACGTCCTTCGCCCGGACCTTCGCGTCCTTGCGGGCGCGGTCGGCGGCCTTCGCGACCTCCTTGCGGACGCCGTCGGCCTTGACCATCAGGTCGGCGCGGGCCTTGCCGCTGCGCTTGGCCAGCTGCTTGCGCTGCTTGGCCAGCTTCTTCCGGGTGCGCCGCGTCGACTTCTCGACTTCCTCGACCTTGCCCGCGAGCGTGTCGGCGGTCTCGGCGAACACACCGCGGAGCTGGTCGGCGGTGACGCCGCGCTCGGCGAGCTTGGTCTCCGCCTTGCCCGCGAGCTGCACCGCCGCGTCCGCACCCGCGTGGCCTGCGCGGACCGCGCCGCGACGCGCCGCACGCAAACCGGTTCCGACGGCCTTGCCGACCGACTCACCGGCTCGGGTCATGGCCTGCACCTCGTCCATATCGCGCTCCAGAAGCTGTCGGTCAGTCATGCACTAGGCATACCCATCCTGCCCGTTCCTGAACATTCGCGCCCGGGATGGCACGATGGTGTGGTGGCTGACAGCAACGAATCCTTCGTCGGGACCAAGGTGACCGCGACTCTGCACACCTCGCAGGGCGACATCCGGATCAACCTCTTCCCCGACCACGCCCCCAAGACGGTGGCCAACTTCGTCGGTTTGGCCGAAGGCACGAAGCAGTACACCGACGCCAACGCGAGTGGCACCAAGTCCGGGCCCTTCTACGACGGCTCGATCTTCCACCGCGTGATCTCCGGCTTCATGCTGCAGGGCGGTGACCCCACCGGCACCGGCCGCGGCGGTCCCGGCTACAAGTTCGCGGACGAGTTCCACCCGGAGCTGCAGTTCACGAAGCCGTACCTGCTGGCGATGGCGAACGCCGGGCCGAACACCAACGGCTCGCAGTTCTTCATCACCGTGGGCCCGACCACGTGGCTCAACTTCAAGCACACCATCTTCGGCGAGGTGGCCGACGCCGAGTCGCAGGCCGTGGTGGACAAGATCGGCGCCACGCCGACCGTCGCGGGCGACCGCCCCGCCACCGACGTGGTGATCGAAAAGGTCGCCATCGAGCGGGCCTGATCCCACTCCGGTGACGAACTCCCCAGTGCCGCCGCCACCTGGTGGGCCGATCGGTGCGCAGCCGGAAGTCCCGGTCTGCGCGAGACACCCCGATCGGCAGACCAGGTTGCGCTGCGTCCGGTGCGAACGGCCCGCGTGTCCGGAGTGCCTCCGCGACGCGTCGGTCGGTTACCAGTGCGTCGACTGCGTCCGCGAGGCGCGGGGGACGGTCCGTCGACCTCGCACCTTCGTGGGTGCCGAGATCGGCGGCCGCCCGCTGGTGACACCGATCCTCATCGTGCTGAACGTGCTGGTCTTCGTCCTCACGGCCGTCCAGGCGAGCAGTGTGGCGAACAACCAGAACTCCGAGGTCTTCACGGACTTCAAGCTGGTACCGGCCGCGGTGTACCTGGGTGACTGGTGGAGGTTGCTCACCTCGGGCTTCCTGCACATCGGCCCGGCGCACCTGGCGCTGAACATGCTCGCGCTCTACGTGCTCGGCCGGGACCTCGAACCGGCTTTCGGCCGGGTGCGGTTCCTCGCGCTCTACCTGGTGTCCCTGTTCGGCGGTGGCGTCGCCATCTACCTGTTCGGCAACGTCCTCACGCCGGTCGCGGGTGCGTCCGGCGCGGTGTACGGCCTGATGGGCGCCATGCTCGTCGCCGTGCTGCGGCTGAAGCTCAACCCCAGTTCGGCGCTGGCCGTCATCGGCCTGAACGTGGTCATCAGCTTCACGCTGCCGGGGATCTCGCTGCTCGGGCACCTCGGCGGCCTGGTGGTCGGCGCGGCGGTCGCCGCGGGCATGGTCTACGCCCCGCAGGAGCGCCGCGACGTGTGGCAGGCGGCGATGGTCGTCGCCACGGTCGTCGTCCTCATCGGCCTGGTGGTCGTGCGCACCGCGCAGCTGGGCGGCTGACCAGGGCCTCAGGGCCTCAACGCGTGCAGGACCTCGGCGACGTCCCTCGGGTCGACGCCGAGGTCCAGCCACGTCAGCACCACCAGGTGCTCGTCCTCGCCGCGCTCCCAGTCGAGTTCCAGCGTGTGCGAGTCCCTCCCCAACCTGCGCGTCCGCACGGGCCGGATCTTGACCTCGTGCCACGGGAAGTTGTGCACACCCCGGAGCGTCCGCACGTGCAGACCCGTGTCGTCCACGCTCAGCCGCGGCCGCACGATCGTTCCGTAGGCGCCGAGCGCGACCCCCACGACGACCGCCACGCCCATCAGCAGCCGGGCGGTGTTCTCGTCGCTCCACAGCGCCGCGAGCAGTGCGAGAGCGGCCAATCCCCAGGCCAGCGCGACGACGCCGGGTAGCGGGGCCCAGCTCCTGGTGGTCGGCTCGGCCGACGGAAGTGGTGTCACGCCGTCGAGTGTCCCGTACGGGTGGTCCAGCTGGCGTGGGGAACCTGTGGACAACTGGAGCCCGCTACCGGCGCTTGTGCAAAATGGCGCAAAGTTGTCCACAGGAGTTGTCCCCACTGGGGATTACTTTTGGGTGTGGACGGGCGCCGCCACTCGACGACCGCCACCGAAACGCGGTGACGCCGGGTGAACGACAGGCGGACACGCGCCAGCCCGGACGGGTCAGGTCCGGGCTGGCGGGAACGCGGAGTGAGGTGTGGTCAGCGCCACTTCATGGTCATGAGCAGCCCGACGATCATCAGCGCGAAACCGATGCCGAAGTTCCAGGACCCCAGGTCCATCATCACCGGGATCTTCTCACCGGCGATGTAGTTGACCACCAGCCAAGCCAGGCCGAGCAGCATCACGCCCAGCATGACGGCGATGTAGAGGGGGTGCGAAGGCCCGGCTGCCTTGACCTTCACCGGCGTGCGGCGATCGGCAGGCGCGGTGTAAACGGCCTTCTTTCGGACCTTGGACTTCGGCATGCTGTCCTCGCCTGGTGTATTGCCTTCCAGTGGCGCGAGTTTACGTCCACTGCTGGGGGAACACGTTAACGTAACCGAGCAGGTCCGCGAAGTGCTGTGCGGATCCGCTCGTTCGCATTCACACCCGGCTCGGGAGGTTTCTCGGTGAGCTACGACCCGCCACCGCCGCACAGCGGCCGTCCGGGCCAGCCGCCACACGCGCCCCGCCCCAGGCCTTACCCGGCCTCTCCGGAGCCATTTCGCGGTAGGCCCGGCCCTGGTCAACGCCCGTCCTCGGCTGAAGCTACGCAGATCATCGGCCGGGTCCCGGCCGCCCCCGCGCCCCGGCGGCCACCGCCCCGGCCGCTGCCCGCGGAGGGTGCCACTGAGGTCATCCCCAGGGTGGTCGACCGCGTCGACGACGAGCCGGAGACGGTCCGCGTGCAGCGGCCGACGCCCGTCCCGGTCGACGGTCCGCTCCGCAAGGCCGTGCGCGGCTTCGGCGAGCTGATGATCACGGCCGGTCTGGTGATCCTGCTGTTCGTCGTCTACGAGGTGTACGTCACCGACATCCTCTCGGCGGAGAAGCAGGACGAGGCGACCACGGCGCTGGACGACAAGTGGAACTCCAACACCGTCGAACCGGTCGACCCGCAGCGCCAGGTGCAGTACGACCTGATCGACGGCCAGGCGTTCGCGAAGATGTACATCCCGGTCTTCGGCCCGGACTACCACTTCTCGATCGTCGAGGGCACGACCGACAAGAACCTCGAGGTCGGTCCCGGCCACTACATCGGCACCGCGCTGCCCGGCAACCCCGGCAACTTCTCCGTGGCGGGCCACCGGGTCGGCAAGGGCGCCCCGTTCAACGACCTCGACCTGCTCAGCTCGTGCGACGCCATCGTGGTGGAGACGCAGACCACCTGGGTCGTCTACCGGATGCTGCCCACCACGGGCGAGGAGGCCGGGTGGGCCGAGGGCAAGGCGAAGAACCCGAAGTGCGCCAAGGTCGCCCCGCTCAAGGACCTGGCCAACACCGGCGCCAGCCCGTACGCGAAGACCGTCGGCCAGGAGATCGTCACCCCGGCGCAGGGCGAGGTGATCAGCCCCGTGCCGCACTTCGCCGGTGAGGTGCCCGTCGCCCAGCAGGCGGCGCTGATGACCCTGACGACCTGCCACCCCCGGTTCTCGGACAAGCAGCGGCTGATCGTGCACGCCGTGCTGACCATGAGCTACCCCAAGGCGAACGGCTTCGTGCCGCCCGAGCTGAAGGAGCAGTGATGTACGGCTGGATCTGGCGCCACCTGCCGGGGCCCACGCCGGTCCGCGTGCTCGAGGCGCTCGTGCTGGCCCTCGCGATCATCGCGCTGCTGATGTTCGTGGTGTTCCCGTGGGCCGAGCCGCTGCTCCCGTTCAACAACGTCACGACACCCTCGTAGGACGCACGAGACCCCCTGGCGCGGGTTCGCCAGGGGGTCTCGTGCCGTCTTGCTCAGCCGCGCGAGACGGCCACCATCGTGTGCCGGTCGACGACCTTCACCCGGTCGCGGCCCGCGTCGGCGCCGAGCGCGACCTCGTGCCGGTCGAGCCGCCGCCAGCCGTCGAACGTCGTGTACTCGACCTTCCGCTGCTCCAGGAACCGCACGACCGCGTCCGGGTCGGGTGTGCTCGCGGTGGCCAGCAGCGGGGCGTCGGCGAGCAGGCTCGTCACGGTCTCCAGCGCGTCGCCCTTGGTGTGGCCGATGAGGCCGACCGGGCCGCGCTTGATCCACCCCGTCACGTACACGCCGGGGATCGCCTGCTCGTCGAGGTCCAGCACGCGGCCCGCCTGGTGCGGCACCGTGCCGGAGGCGTGGTCGAACGGCAGGTCGGCGAGGTGGGTGCCGAGGTAGCCGACCGCGCGGTAGACCGCCTGCACGGGCCAGTCGGTGAACTCGCCGGTGCCGCGGACGCCGCCGTCGCCGGTCAGCTCCATCGTCTCGGTGCGCAGCCCGGTCACCTCGCCGTCGCCGAGCACCTCGACCGGCGCCTGCAGGAAGTGGAGGTGCAGTCGGCGCGGACGGTCGCGGGTGTCCCGAACGGCCCATTCCTGGAGTGTTTTCACGACCATTTCGACCTGCTTGTTCGACCGGATCAGCGCCATGCTCGCCGCGCAGAACTCGATCCCCTCGGGGTGCACGACCACCTCGACGTTCGGCGAGTGGTCTAGCTCGCGCAGCTCCAACGGGGTGAACTTGGCCTGCGCCGGACCGCGCCTGCCGAACACGTGGACGTCGGTCACCGGACTGGACGCGAGGCCCTGGTGGACGTTGTCGGGGATGTCGGTGGTGAGCAGTTCGTCGGCGGTCTTCGCGAGGATGCGGGCGACGTCGACGGCGACGTTGCCGACCCCCAGGACGGCGACGCTGGAGGCGGTCAGCGGCCAGGTGCGCGGGACGTCGGGGTGGCCGTCGTACCAGGACACGAAGTCGGCCGCGCCGAAGCTCCCGCGCTGGTCGATGCCGGGGATGTCGAGGTCGCGGTCCTTCTCGGCGCCGGTGGAGAAGATCACCGCGTCGTACATCTCGCGGAGGTCGTCGAGCTTGAGGTCGACGCCGTACTCGACGTTGCCGAACAGCCGGATGTCCGGTCGTTCGAGCACCCGCTGCAACGCGGTGACGATGCCCTTGATGCGCGGGTGGTCGGGCGCGACGCCGTACCGGATGAGGCCGTAGGGAGCGGGCAACCGCTCGAACAGGTCGATGCTCACGTCGGCGTCGGACTTGGCAAGGAGGTCGGCGGCGTAGATGCCCGCCGGGCCCGCGCCGACGACCGCGACTCGTGGAGAACGGCTCATATCCCGAAGTTTAGGTGAGCCTAACCTCACTTCTAACGAGAGGTTTGTCACCGCTACGCTGCTGACATGCGCGTGCTCGTGGTCGACAACTACGACAGCTTCGTCTACAACCTGGTCCAGTACCTGGCCCAGCTCGACGTGGAATGCGTGGTCCGGCGCAACGACGAGGTGGACTTCGACGAGATCGCTACCGTCGGCGGAGTCCTCGTCAGCCCCGGTCCGAGCACTCCCGACCGAGCCGGTTCCAGCATGGACGTGATCCGGCACTGCGCCGCCAACGGCGTCCCGGTGCTCGGCGTCTGCCTGGGGCACCAGGCCATCGGAGCCGTCTGGGGCGGCACCGTGGACCTGGCCCCCGAACTGCTGCACGGCAAGACCAGCATCGTGCACCACACCGGGAAAGGCGTGCTCAAGGGCGTGCCGAACCCGTTCATCGCCACCCGCTACCACTCGTTGACGGTGCTGCCGGACACGATCCCCGCCGAGTTCGAGGTGACGGCGACGACCGACACCGGCGTGGTCATGGGCATCCGCCACCGCGAGCTCCCGGTCGAGGGCGTCCAGTTCCACCCGGAGTCCGTGCTCACCGAGGGCGGCCACCGGATGCTGGCCAACTGGCTCGCCGTGTGCGGCCACGAGGTGCCCGAGGCCAAGGTCGCCACCCTGGAGAACGGGATGCGCACGCTGGCCGCGGCCGCCCGCAACGCCTGACCCCACGCACGGACGAGGCCCTCACCGCGGACGCGGTGAGGGCCTCCCTATGCGGTTGTCCGAACCCGGACCCGACCCGGACCGACCGCTCCGGGTGACGCGAAAGGGCCCTCGCGACGATCCCGCGAGGGCCCCTCCGTGCGGTTGTCCGAAGCTAGTTCGACGGCGGTGCGCCGGAACCGCCGATCTTGAACTCGCCGATGGTCACGTTCACCCGCTGGTTCTTGGTGAGCTGCGTGCCCGACTTCGGGTCCTGGGTCTGCACCTTGTTGTTCTTGTTGATGTCCGACACGGCGGTCTTCTCCGTGATGGTCAGCTCGCCGTTCCAGCCGAGGCCGTTCAGCTTGGAGCGCGCCTGGCTCTCGGTCATGCCGGTGATGTCGGGCATCGTGATCTGGTTGCCCTTGGACACCGAGAGCGTGACCGTCGACCCCTTCGCGATGCGGCCCGCGCCGGGGGTCTGACCGACTACCTCGCCCTGGTCCTTGGGGCTGTCCACTTCCTTGGTCGTGACGGTGAACCCGGCCTTCTCCAGGGTCGCGGTCGCGTCGGCGACCGGCTGCCCGGTCACGTCGGCCAGCTGCACGGTGTCGGGGCCCTTGCCCACCTTCACCGTCACCACCGCGCCCTTGGCCTGCTTCACGCCCGCCTGCGGGTTCTGCTCGGCCACCTTGCCGACCTTGGCGTCGTCGTCGACCTCGACGGTGTCCGGGCTCTGCGCGAACCCCCAGCCGTCGGCGCTCAGCTTCGCCTGCGCGTCCTGCACCGACAGACCGGTCACGTCCGGGACGGCGACCTGCTCGGGGCTGGTGCCGTAGGTCAGGGTGATCTCGGTGAACTTCGGCACGGACGTGCCCGCGGCGGGCGTCACCGCGAACACCTTGTCGATGTCGTCGGCCGTGCAGCGCGCGGACGCGCCGTTCTGGCCCGGCTGGCACGGCACCGGCTCCAGCGCGTACTTCAGGCCGACCTCTTCGAGGCTCGCCTTCGCGGCCGTGATGGTCTTCCCGGTCACGCCGGGCACGGTGACCTTGTCCGAGCCCGAGCTGTTGTTGCCGCCGATCAGGCTGGTGGTGATCCACGCGGCGAGCGCGATCACCGCGATGCAGAGCAGGACGACCAGGGCGATCATGGTCGTCTTCTTCCGCCTCGCCCGGCGCTCGGCGTCCTCCTCGGCCAGCGGGTCGTACTCGTTCTGCTCGTCGCGCAGCGCCGACGGGCGGTGCCGACCGGAGGACACGACCTCGGTGCGCGGCGTCTGGTTGAGCACCGCGGTGCGGTCCTCGGGCGTCATCACGGCCGGGGCCGACGGGCGCTGGCCGGACAGCACGCGCACCAGGTCCGCGCGCATCTCGGCGGCGGACTGGTAGCGGTTCGCCGGGCCCTTGGCCATGGCCTTGAGCACGATGGCGTCCAGCGCGGGCGTCACCTTCGGGTTCAGCGACGACGGGGACTTCGGGTCCTCCCGCACGTGCTGGTAGGCGACCGCCACGGGGGAGTCGCCGGTGAACGGCGGCTCGCCGGTCAGCAGCTCGAACAGCACGCAGCCGGAGGCGTACACGTCGCTGCGGCCGTCGACCGCCTCGCCGCGAGCCTGCTCCGGGGAGAGGTACTGCGCCGTGCCGATGACGGCGGCGGTCTGCGTCACCGCGGCCTGGCCGTCGTGGACGGCGCGCGCGATGCCGAAGTCCATCACCTTCACGGCGCCGGACCTGGTGATCATCACGTTGGCGGGCTTCACGTCGCGGTGCACGATGCCGTGCCGGTGGCTGAAGTCCAGCGCCGCCGACACGTCCGCCATGACCTCCATGGCGCGCTTGCCCGACAGCGGACCCTGGGTCTTCACCATGTCGCGCAGCGTCCGGCCGTCGACGTACTCCATGACGATGTACGGCAGCGGCCCGTACTCGGTCTGCGTCTCGCCGGTGTCGTAGACCGCGACGATCGCGGGGTGGTTCAGCGCGGCGGAGTTCTGGGCCTCGCGGCGGAAGCGTTCCTGGAAGGTCTTGTCGCGGGCGAGGTCGGCTCGAAGCACCTTGATCGCCACGTCCCGGCCGAGGCGGACGTCGCGGCCCTTGTGGACCTCCGACATACCGCCATAGCCCAGGGTCTCACCCAGTTCGTAGCGATTGGAGAGCAGTCGCGGAGTGCTCATCAGTGCGTCGTCCCGCTCCTCGTCAACGGTCTAACCATCGTGTCTAGCAGTTCGGTTCCGTGCCTGCACAGCCTGGCCTGTTCCGGTCAAGTAGGCACACAGGTCACCCTCACCCGTGAGCCGATCGCAACATCACCCGACGGTGCCACGTCGGAGACCAGGCACCGGTTCTGCTCCCGCGGCTGCTCACCGCTGTTCGTCTGCGACTCGGGGAGCAGGCCGTACCCCGCCAGCTTCTCCGTCGCCTCGTTCACCGGCAGGTCCAGGAAGTCCGACTTCACGATCCGGACCACCGGTTTGTTCGGTCCCAACTGCCCGGACGCGCTGGGCTGCGCGTCGTCACCGGGGTTCTGCGCGGGGCGTGCACCCGAGGTCTCCGGGCTGCTGCTCGACCCGGTGGTGCCCGTGCTCCTCAGCGCCTCGCGCAGCACGAAGACCCCGAGCACGATCAGCGCGACCACCAGGATCCCGACCATAACCCACAGGACGGCCTTCGTTTTCCCCTGCGGTCGCGGCGGGAGCGGCAACGGACGGAAGTTACCCGTGTGCGGGCTGTTGATGGGCAGTGGGTGCTGACCGCTCGGCATGCCCTGCTGCTGCACCGGCGGGAAGCCCGGCTGGGAGGCGGGGTGGGAGATGGGGTGCGACGTCGGGTGGGACGTCGGGTGCGCCATCTGCAGTCCGGGGTGCGTCATCACCGGACCGGTGGCGAGGTTGAGGCCGGAGGGCGCGGGAAGCGGCTGACCAGCGCGGATGGCACCGACCGCGGCCGCGAACTCACCGCCGTTGCGGTAGCGCTGCCTCGGGTCCTTGACCAGGGTCGCCTCGATCAGCGCGCGCGGACCGGTCGGCACGTCCGGCGGCAGCGGCGGCGCGATGTCGCGGATGTGCATCATCGCGACCGTGACCGCGTTCTCCGACCGGAACGGCCGGTGCCCGGTGAGGCACTCGTAGCCGCACACGGCCAGCGCGTACACGTCGCTCGCGGGCTCGGCGTCGTGGCCGAGCGCCTGCTCGGGGGCGATGTAGTGGGCGGTCCCCATGACCATGCCGTTGCGGGTCACCGGTGCCGCGTCCGCCGCCTTCGCGATCCCGAAGTCGGTGATCTTCACCTTGCCGGTCGGGGTGACCAGGATGTTGCCCGGCTTCACGTCGCGGTGCACCAGCCCGCGCTCGTGCGCCGCCTGCAACGCGGTCCCGGCCTGCTGGAGGACGTCCAGCGTGCGGTCGACGGTCAGCCTGCCGCGCGCGATGATCGCCGCCAGCGGCTCGCCCTCGACCAGCTCCATCACCAGGTAGGCCGTGTCCTCCGGCCCGTCCGGCATGGACGCCGTCTCGCCGTAGTCGTGCACCGCGGCGATGCCGGGGTGGTTCAGCGACGCGGTCGTCCGCGCCTCGATGCGGAAGCGCGTGAGGAACTCCGCGTCACCGCTGAGGTCGGCCTTGAGCACCTTGACCGCGACGTTGCGGTCGAGCCTGGTGTCCTCGGCCTCCCAGACCTCGCCCATGCCGCCGACGGCGATCCGCCTGCTGAGGCGGTACCGCTCGGCGAGGAGCTGGCCGGTGATCAGCATCAGCGGCCAGCCAGGTAGGCGCCGATGACCGCCCTGCCGACGGGGGCGGCGACCTTGCCGCCGGTCGCGCCGAGGCCGCGGTCACCACCGTTCTCGACGATCACCGCGACCGCGATGGTGGGCTTCTCGGCGGGCGCGAAGGCGATGTACCAGGCGTGCGGCGGCACCGCGGCCGGGTCGACGCCGTGCTCGGCGGTACCGGTCTTCGACGCGATGTTCACGCCGGTGAGCCTGCCCTCGCCGCCGGTGTTCGTCTCGGACTTCAGCATCATGTCGCGCAGCGTGTTCGCCGTCTGCGGGCTGATCGCGTCCTCGGCCTCGTCCGGCTTGGTCTCGTCGATGACCGACAGGTCCGGCGCGATCAGCTTCTGCACCAGGTACGGCTTCATCCGCACCCCGCCGTTGGCGATGGTGCCCGCGATGACCGCGTTCTCCAGGGGAGTCATGTCGACGACCCGCTGGCCGATGCCGCTCTGGAACAGCGCGGCCTTGTCCGGCACCGGGCCGTAGGTCGACGCGGCCACCGTCTGCGGGACGGTCAGCTCCTTGTCGTTCATGCCGAACTTGTTCGCCTGCTTGGTCAGCTTCTGCTCGCCCAGCTCACCCGCGAGCTCGGCGAACGCGGTGTTGCACGACCGGGCCAGCGCCTCTTCCATGCTGGCCGTGCTGCCGCTGCCGCAGTTCGTCTCGTTGAAGTTCGGCAGCTGGGTGTTCGTGTTCGGCAGCGTGATGGTCGGCGCCGCGGTCAGCTGGGTGTCCTTGGTCTTGCCGTCCTCCAGCGCCGCCGCCGCCACGACGACCTTCCAGGTCGAACCGGGCGGGTAGGTCGCCTGGACCGCCCGGTTCAGCGTGGGCTGGTCGCCGCCCTCGGCGGTGTACTCCTGCCAGGCCTTCTCCTGCTCGTCGCCGTCGTGGCTGGCGAGCCGGTTCGGGTCGTAGGACGGCGTGCTCACCATGCCGAGGATGGCCCCGGTCTGCGGGTTGAGCGCAACCACCGAACCGGTGAAACCGCGGGTGGTCATCTCGTCGTACGCGGTCTGCTGGACCTTCGGGTCGACGGTCAGCTGGAGGCTGGCGCCCTTCGGGTCCCGACCGGTGATCACGTCGGACAGCCTGCGCGCGAACAGCCGGTCGTCCGAGCCGTTGAGCAGGTCGTCCTCGATGCGCTCGACGCCACCGCTGCCGTAGGTCAGCGAGTAGTACCCGGTGACCGGCGCGTACGCCGGGCCGTTCGCGTAGACCCGCTGGTAGCGGTAGGAGTCGTCGGTGGCCTTGACGTTCGCGATGGGCGTGCCGTCGCTCGCGATGATCTGGCCGCGCTCGCGCGAGTACTCGTTGAGCAGGACGCGCTGCCGGTTGTGGTCGTCCTTGCGGTAGTCGTCGGCCTTGATCACCTGCACGTACGTCGCGTTGCCCATGAGCAGCAGGATCATCACCATCATGGCGATGCCCACGCGGCGGAGCGGTGTGTTCATTTGGGACGCTCCACCATGACTGTGTACTGGTCCGCGATCGCGGGCTGCTGCGGCTTCGGCTTCGGCACGACCTTCGGGCCGCGCGCGGCGTCCGAGATGCGCAGCAGCAGTGCGACGAGGACGTAGTTGGCCAGCAGCGACGAGCCGCCGTAGGACAGGAACGGGGCGGTGATGCCGGTCATCGGGATCAGCTTGGTGACACCGCCGACGACGATGAAGACCTGGAAGCACAGCGCGAAGCTGAGACCGCCGCCGAGCAGCTTGCCGAAGCTGTCCCGCACCGCGATCGCGCTGCGCAGGCCGCGCATCGAGAACACCATGTAGACCAGCAGCATCGCGGACAGGCCGACGAACCCGAGCTCCTCGCCGATCGCGGACGTGATGAAGTCCGTGTTCGCCTCGGGGATCAGGTCGGGCCTGCCGGCGCCGAGACCGGCGCCGAAGATGCCGCCGGTGCCCAGCCCGAACAGGGACTGGGCGATCTGGAAGCCACCGCCCGGCAGGTCGTAGGTCGCCAGCGGGTCCAGCCAGTTCGACACGCGCTGCTGCACGTGGTTGAACAGCTTCCACGCCACGACCGCGCCGCCGGAGAACAGCACGAGGCCGACCACGACCCAGGCCGCCCGCTCGGTGGCCACGTAGAGCAGCACCAGCACGATGCCGAAGAACAGCAGCGAGCTGCCGAGGTCCTTCTGCAGCACCATGATGCTCACGCCGACCGCCCACGCGGCGACCAGCGGACCGAGGTCGCGGGCCCGTGGCAGGTCGAGGCCGAGGAACTGCCTGCCCGCCGCGGTGAACAGGTCCCGCTTCGACACCAGGAACGCCGCGAAGAACACCATCAGCAGGATCTTCGCGAACTCGCCCGGCTGGATCGAGAACGCCCCGAACGTCAGCCAGATCTTCGCGCCGTTGATCTCCGGCGCGATGAAGCTCGGCAGGATGCCCGGCAGGATCAGCGCGACCAGGCCGACCAGACCCGCCGTGTACCCGTACTTCGCCAGCGTCCGGTGGTCGGACACGAACTTGAGCACGAGGCAGAACAGGATCAGCGCGACCGCCGTCCACAGCACCTGCTTCGGGGCCTTCGCGGAGTACAGCTCACCCGCGAAGACCTCGCCCTCGTTGGCCAGGTCGATCCGGTGGATCATCACCAGCCCGAGGCCGTTGAGCAGCGCGACGCACGGCAGGATCACCGGGTCCGCGTACGGCGCCCACTTCCGGACGGCGAGATGCGCCACCGCGAACAAGGCCATGTAGGCCAAGCCGTAGTAGACGATCTGCATCGTCAGTTCCTGCTCCTGGTTGGCCTCCACCAGGATGAGCGCGGCCGTCACCAAGGCCGAGGCGAACCCGAGCATGACGAGTTCGGTGCCCCGTCTCGTGGGCGGCCTCAAACCCGGCGACGTGCTGCTGGCCGCAGCGAGCGGCGCCTCCCCGGTGGGGACCGGCGAACCCATCGACTTACTGGCCCTTCCGTCGGCAGTCCGTGCCCGGCGTCTGCGTGGGCGTCGACAGGGGAGTCGCGTCCGGGCTGGAGGTGGTGGTGGGTGGCGGGCTCGGCTCGGTCGTCGTACCGCCGATCACCGTGGTGGCGGACGGGTTCGTCGTCGTGGTCGTAGCCGGCGGCGTCGTCGAGGTCGTGGCCTTCTGCCCGTCGGCGCACGGGGGCAGCACCTGCTCCGTGCGGAGCTTGCGGATGCCCTCCCTGGCTTCCTCCAGGCCGTCCTTCGTGATGCCGTTGCGCACGACCTCGCGGCTCGACACCCGGAGGTCGTCGACCGTGATCGGCTCGCACGCGGCCTCGGACCCCGGAGGGCAGGAGCCCTCGGCGACGGTGTGCAGCGGCACCCCCAAGAAGCTGCCGCTGACCCCGCGGAAGATCGACACCTGGCCCTGGTCCGTGGCCCCGATGTAGTACTGGCGCAACACCCACCACCGCGTGCCGAGGCCCGCG
Organism: Umezawaea tangerina; assembly: GCF_003002815.1. Lineage (GTDB taxonomy): Bacteria > Actinomycetota > Actinomycetes > Mycobacteriales > Pseudonocardiaceae > Umezawaea > Umezawaea tangerina. Next base: position 194,894 of record NZ_PVTF01000001.1, read on the forward strand.
GCGGCGAGGATGAGCAGCAGGAAGAACACCAGCAGCACGGCCTTGACCTTGCGGCGCCGCTTGGTCTTCGGGTCCGGCGCCGGAGGCGGCGGTTCGGCCCGCGGCGGGATCGGCCGCGGACCGGTGATGGAGCTCGCCCGCGAGGCGGGGGAGTCCGGTGGCGGCGGATCTGCGCTGCCGTCACCGGCGGCACCGCCGATTATCGGGGCGTCGTCGCCGAAGTCGATGTCGGCGACGTCCGCGACGATGACCGTCACGTTGTCCGGCCCGCCGCCCTTGAGCGCCAGCTCGATCATCCGGTCGGCGCAGGCCTGCGGGTCGGGGATGCGGATCGCCTCGTCCAGCGTCTCCAGGCTGACCACACCGGAGAGGCCGTCCGAGCAGAGCAGGTAGCGGTCCCCGGGACGCGCCTCGCGGACCATGAGGCGGGGTTCCACCTCGTGGCCGGTAAGCGCGCGCAGCAGCAGCGAGCGCTGCGGGTGCGTGGCCGCTTCCTCCTCGGTGATCCTGCCCTCGTCGATCAGCGACTGGACGAACGTGTCGTCGTGCGTGATCTGCGAGAACGAACCGTTGCGCATCATGTAGGCACGCGAGTCGCCGATGTGGGCCATGCCCAGCCTGCTCCCCGCGAACAGGACGGCTGTGAGCGTGGTGCCCATGCCGTCCAGGTCGGGGTCGCTCGCGACGAGCTCGGAGATGGCGCCGTTGCCCGCTATGACCGCTTCGCGCAACTGGCCGAGCAGGTCATCGCTCGGTTCGTCGTCGTCGAGCGGTGCGAGTGCGGCGATGACGACTTTGCTCGCCACCTCGCCCGCGGCATGGCCACCCATGCCGTCGGCGAGTGCGAGCAGGCGCGGGCCCGCGTACACGGAGTCCTGGTTGTTGTTGCGCACCAGGCCCCGGTCGCTTCGGGCCGCGTATCGGAGGACGAGGGTCATGATCGCAGCTCGATCACCGTTTTGCCGATTCGGATCGGAGAGCCGAGCGGGACCCGGAGGGGTGCCGTGACCTTCGCCCGGTCTAGGTATGTGCCGTTCGTGGAACCTAGGTCTTCCACGTACCAGTCAGTGCCGCGCAGCGAGATGCGCGCGTGCCGGGTCGACGCGAAGTCGTCGTCCAGCACGAGCGTGGAGTCGTCTGCGCGGCCGATCAGGATCGGCCTGCCGTCAAGGGAGATCCGGGTACCCGTCAGCGCCCCGTGAGTGACCACGAGTTGCCGGGGGGCCTTGTTCCCCTTGGCGGCCTTGTCCGCGTTTCTTCGGAAGCCGGGGACTGAAACCCGCAACCCCGAGGCAGCGTAGAGATCGGAGCGGACCACCCGAAGTGCGGCCAGCACGAACAACCACAGCAGGACGAGGAAACCTGCTCTGGTCAGCTGCATCACCAGCTCTGGCACCGGTTGTAACCGCTCCTGCCTTGAGTGCTGTCACCGACGCCCGTATCGACCTCAGCCTTGCGTGCGGAACACCAGTGAGGAGTGGCCGATGCGGACGACATCGCCTTCCGCGAGCTGCCAAGTCTGCACTGGAGTGCCGTTCACCGTGGTGCCGTTGGTCGAACCGAGATCCGCGAGCATTGCACTCTGCCCGTCCCACGTGATCTCCAGGTGCCTCCTGGAGACCCCGGTGTCCGGCAGGCGGAAGTCCGCCTCCTGTCCGCGGCCGACCACATTTCCCCCCTGCTTCAGGGGATACGTGCGGTTCGAACCGTCGTCGAGGTGCAGCGTCGCGTTCAGCGTGCGCGGTCCGGACTGCACGGCGGGCGGAGCGTAACCGGCCGCGGGGTCCTGGTAGCCGCCCTGGCCGTAGCCGCCCTGGCCGTAGCCCTGGTCGTAGGAGGGCTGCTGGCCGTAGCCCTGGTCGTAACCGGGTGCCGCGGGCTGCTGCCCGTAGCCCTGGTCGTAGCCCTGGGCGGGCTGCTGCCCGTAGCCCTGGTCGTAACCGGGCTGCTGGCCGTAGCCCTGGTCGTAGCCGGGCGCGGCGGGCTGCTGCCCGTAGCCCTGGTCGTAGCCCTGGGCGGGCTGCTGGCCGTAACCCTGGTCGTAGCCCTGCTGGCCGTAGCCCTGGTCGTAACCCGGCTGCTGCGGCGCCTGGCCGTAGCCCTGGTCGTAACCGGGCTGCTGTGGCGGTTGGCCGTAACCGCCCTGCCCATAGGGGTCGTGGCCGGGCTGGCCCTGTCCTTGTCCGTAGCCGGGAGGCTGGCTCATGGATCGGTCTCCTGCGGTGCGAGGTGGTGCTGACCGTCGGCTGGCAACTTTCACATCGGGGTCGACGGACGAGCTGGTTCGGAACTGTCCGGTGTGCAGCGCGTCGGAGCGCTCCAGGGAGACTACGACGTCACCATAGGTATCCCACCCAAACTCGGCCAGGTGCTCTCCGAGGGAGTCCCCGAGGAGTTGCGTGATGCGTAGTTCATCCTGCCCGTCACCGGCAAGCCGATCGTGGTCCTGCGGGCCGAGCAGGACCACGTAGTGGTTGGGCGCGAGGAGTCTGCCACCCGCGAGCTCGCGGATGTTGCTCTCGGCTTCACGCTGAAGTGCCTGCGCGACTTCCTGCGGGACGACGCTGCCGCCGAACACGCGCGCAAAGGTATTTCCGACCATGCCTTCGAGACGGCGCTCGAAGCGCTGTACGAGGCCCACGGCAACACCTTCCGACTCGGTTGACTCCGACCCTGATCGTATCCGGGCTGACGTGGTGGGACACGGGCCAATTGGTAACCCGTCCAGAGGGCGTGCTAGTGTTCACCACGTCGCTCCGGGCGAGTGGCGGAATGGCAGACGCGCACGGTTCAGGTCCGTGTGTCCGAAAGGACGTGGGGGTTCAACTCCCCCCTCGCCCACCGAAAGTCCTGGAAGGCCCTTGACCGCAGAGTACGCGGTCAGGGGCCTTTCGGCATTACATCGGGGGTCGAACCCCCGAACCCCCAGCTGGGGGCGAGGCCCCCAGACCCCCAGGTGGTCGCGGTGATCGTCCGGCCCGCCATCGCCGGAGCCGGAGGAGGCGTTGATCCCTTTGGCCCCTTTTGGCCGGCATTGGTCCGGGAGTGGACGGGGGTTCGGGACGTCGCAGGACCCCTCCGACGAACCTTGATCGTTTAACCTTCCCTTGATTCAGTTGTGGCATGGGTGATCTCAGTCACCCGGTCGAGTGATGGAGGGCATATGCGGGCCATCGCGGTGCACGAGTTCGGCGGGCAGCCGGTCCTCGTGGACGTCCCCAAGCCCGTGCCGGGTCCGGGAGGTGTACTCGTCCGGCTCGCGGCCGCTGGGGTGAACCCGTTCGACCGGAAGGTCGCCGACGGGATGATGGACGGCTCCATGCGGCACGTGTTCCCGCTGGTTCTCGGCATCGACGGCGCGGGCGTGGTCGAGGAGGTCGGCGAGGGCGTGACCCGGTTCGCGCCGGGCGACGAGGTGTTCGGCACCTTCTTCCAGGAGCCCGCGGGCATCGGCACCTACGCCGAGTACGCCACCGTGCCCGAGACGAACCCGCTGGCGCTCCTGCCCGCCGGGTTCGACCCGGTGGTCGCCGCCGCGCTCCCCACCGCCGGGCTCACCGCCGTGCAGCTGGTGGAGGCGCTGGAGCCCCGTGCGGGCATCACCCTGCTGCTCGTGGGGGCCACCGGCGGCGTCGGCCAGCTCGTCGTGCAGCTCGCCGCCGCCGCCGGGGCCCAGGTCGTCGCCACCGGGCGTCCGGGCGACGCCGAGATGCTGCTGTCGCTGGGCGCCGCGGAGGTCGTCGACCACACCGCGGGACCGCTCACCAGCCGGGTGCACGGCGTCGACGCGGTCATCGACCTGGTGGGCGACGGGCCGGGGTTCGCCGCCAACCTGCCCGCCGTCCGGCTCGGCGGCCAGGCGCTCACCACCACGTTCGCCGCCGACCCCGCCGTGCTGACCTCCCGAGGGCTGCGCGGCGGGAACTTCGAGGTGCGCGGAACGGCGGAGGCGCTGAGCCGGTTGGCGGAGTCCGTGTCGGACGGTCGGCTGAACGTGCCCGTAGAGCACCGTTTGCCGCTCGCCGAGGCGGCCGCCGAACTGGTCCGACCGAGGTCAACCGGTGCGCGCGGCAAGACCGTCCTGGTCGTCTGAGCGGCCGTTCTCGGGTCGTCCGGTCGATTTGGCGCGCTGAACGGTCGACAAGCGGTCCGGCGGTCGAACGGCCGCCGGTCGTCGAGCGGGTCGCCGGAGGCGATCCACGCCTACTGTCAGCAGTGGATTCGAGCCAACCGACGGCACCGGTGTCACCCGGACGGCAGCATGGTCGGGCCGAACTCCCCAAGACCGCTATCTACCGGTCACCGACCGCTCAGCGCCGTCGATCGCAGGGCCCTCGTCGACCTGGAGGCACGGCCCAGTCCTCCTGGTACCCATTATCCAGAGCACGAGTCGAAACACGGCGGATCTCCCGCCGTGATTCCCGAGGGAGGCCCTGGCGTGAGCAGCACACCAGCACGGATCGCGGTACCCGGTGACACACGGGCGCTGTCGGCCACTGCTGTTCCGGTTCCCGAGCTCCCCGGCACCGCCGAGGAGCTCGCCACGGCCGCGGCCGCGCGCCTCGGCTGGAACGGGGTCGTCCTCCCGGAGATGGTCCTCATGGGCCGCAAGGTCGTCGTCGTCGCCGAGCTGATGGCCGACGCCCACGCCGAGCGCGTCTGCGTCGGAGCGGGCCCGGAAGCGGACCGCACCACCGTGTCCACGTGGGTGTGGCCCGAGATGGAAGGCCGCGTCCCGCCGTCGGCCGTCAAGATCGTCGGTGTCCTCGCCGTGGCCCGCCACTGGCGCACCGCCCTCGCCTCCGCCGTCCCGTTCGCCCGCTACGGCAACGCCGCGGTCGTCCTCCCCACGTCGGTCGCCTTCACCCACGACTACCTGTCCAACTGCCTGCCGCGGGTCCGCCGCTACGGCGTCTCCGTCCTGATGGCCGACGCCGAGTCCGCCGTGACCGTGGACGTGACGGGTCGCAACGAGTACGTGCCGGTCGAGGACACCGCGACCACGCGCTGGGTGAACGAGCTGGTCTACGAGCAGGTGCTGGCCACCGCTTCCTGACATACCGTCGTGGCATGCGAATCGTGATTGCCGGCGGCCACGGGAAGATCGCGTTGGAGTTGGAGCGGCTGATCGCCGCCAGAGGGGACTCGGCCACCGCGCTGGTGCGCAACCCCGACCACTTCACCGATGTGTGGACAGCCGGTGCGGTACCTGTTCATTGTGATCTGGAGACGGCGGACGTCGCTGCCGTGGCCGAATACCTGACCGGCGCGCAAGCCGCGGTGTTCGCCGCAGGCGCGGGAGCCGGGAGTGGACCGGAACGCAAGGAGACCGTCGACAAGGCAGCGGCCGCGTTGTTCGCGGCGGCCGCGCAGCGGGCGGGTGTGCGGCGGTTCGTGCAGATCAGCTCGATGGGCATCGACAAGGCCGACGACCCGTCGGTGACGCCGGAGTTCGCCGTGTACCTGAAGGCGAAGGGCGCCGCCGAGGAGGACCTGCGGGCGCGGGATCTCGACTGGACGATCCTGCGCCCCGGAGCGCTCACGGACGAACCCGCCAAGGGGACCGTGGCGCTGGGGGAGAAGGTGGACCGGGGGTCCATCCCGCGAGCGGACGTCGCCGCCGTGATCCTGGCTTTGATCGACCGGCCGGAGACCGTCCGCCAGACCCTCGAAGTGGTCAGCGGCGCGGACCCGATCTAGCCGGCGGGCAACTTCTCGCCAACCCTGTGGACCCGAGTTGTCCACAGGTATGGCGAAGTTGTCCACAGGTCAAATCCACAGCCGCGGAGGGCACCTCTACACCTAGTGGGTCACCCCTCGACCGACCACAAGGGACGAGTCCGAGATGTGACCGTCGGTACCGTTCTTGCCCTGGTCAGAGGTGGTCAGCCGAAGTTCTGGCCCTCACCCCGGTAGGTGGGCACGGTGCGCTCCACGTCGTTGCCGACGAGCAGGTGGACGTGGTCGAAACGCTCCGCCAGCTCACCCGCTTTGGCGTGACGCATCCACACCCTGTCCCCCAGCCGGAGGCTGTCGGCGGCTTTGCCCACAACCGGCGTCTGGACCTCGCCCGCGCCCTCCATCGGCAGGGTGGTGAGGCCCTCCGGGAGGTACGGGCTCGGCTGCCGGTCGGGGGTGGCGGTGCCCGAGGCGATGTAGCCGCCGACGAACAGGGTCGCGGTGTTGCGCGCCGGGCGGCGGACCACCGGCAGGGCGAAGAGGACCGCCGGTTCCGGGTGGAAGCTGCGGTAGGCGTCGAACAGCGTCGGACCCGCGAGGCCGGAGCCCGCGGCGAGCTCGGTGACGCTCGGGTCGGAGCCGGTGACTTCAAGGCTGCCGGTGCCGCCGCCGTTGACGAACTCCAGCGGCACGGCCTGGCGGATGGCGGCGACCGCGGCGCTGCGGCGTTCGATCAGCTCGGCCGCGGAGCGCTTCTGCATCCAGTGGACGATCGCGCCGCGCAGCGGCTGGCCGGGCGGGTTGTCGCCGAGCCCCGCGATCTGGCCCTCGTACGCCATCACGCCGACGAGCGTGAATCCCGCGCGGTCGCTGATCCGCCGGGCCAGCAGGCCCGCGTCGCGCGCGCTGTGGACCGGTGACCTGCGGGTGCCGACGTGCAGGCCGGGGATCGGGCGCCAGGAGACGTCGAGCTCCAAGCAGACCCGGATGGTCGGGTGGTGGGCGCCGAGGGCGGCGTCGACCAGGTCCAGGTGGTCGAGCGAGTCGATCATCAGCGTCACCCGGCCGAGGGCGACCTCGTCCGCGGCGAGCCTGCGCAGGGCGCCGTGGTCGACCGTGGGGTAGGCGACCAGCAGGTCCTCGCTGGTGTTGTGGTCGGACAGCCACAGCGCCTCGGGCAGCGAGTAGCACATGATGCCCTCGTAGCCGGGCTTGTCCAGCACCCGTCGCAGCAGGTCGCGGACCCGGACCGACTTGCTGGCGACCCGGATCGGCCGACCACCGGCACGGCGGACGAGGTCCGTCGCGTTGTGGTCGAACGCGTCCAGGTCGACGATCGCGAACGGAGGATCGAAGTCCTTCGTCGCCGTGTCCAGGCGGGTTCGGCGCTGCATGGGCTTCACCGTACGGCCTCAAGCCTTGAAATGTGAATAGCTTTCACCTACGGTTCGTATTCTTCGTCACAGTCCGAGGAGGCTTCGCATGAAGGCCCAGTGGACCAACTGGGCGGGCACGGCGTCCGCCTCCCCGCTCCGGGTCGAACACCCGGCGAGCACCGATGCGATCGCGCACGCGATCACGTCCGCGCGGACGGACGGTCGGACGGTGCGGCCGCGCGGCAGCGGGCACTCGTTCTCGGAGATCGCGGTGGCACCGGGGGTGGCACTGGACCTCGACGCCTGGACCGGGATCATCTCAGCCGACACCGAGTCCGGCCTGGTCAAAGTCCGATCGGGTACACCTCTGCACCAGCTCAACGCGAGCCTCGACCGCCTCGGACTGGCGATGGCGAACCTCGGCGACATCGACGCGCAGACCATCTCCGGCGCCGTCTCGACCGGGACCCACGGCACCGGCGCCAAGCTCGGCGGCCTGTCCACGCAGGTGGAGTCCCTGGAGCTCGTCCTCGCCGACGGCTCGGTGACCTCCTGCTCGGCCACCGACAACCCCGACCTCTTCAACGCCGCCCGCCTCGGCCTCGGCGCGCTCGGCGTGATCAGCACGATCACCCTCCGGTGCGTTCCGTCGTTCGTGCTGCACGCCCGCGAGACCACCGGCCACCTCGACGGCATCCTGGAGGAGTTCGACGACCTGACCGCCGTCGAGGACCACGTCGAGTTCCACTGGTTCCTGCACGGCGACGGCGTGCTGGTCAAGCGCAACAACCGGGTCCCCGCCGGCACCGCGGCCGAGCCGCTGTCCAGGCTGCGGCGGTTCTACGAGTACGAGGTCATGGAGAACACCGTCTTCGGCATGGTCGCCCGCCTGGCCCGCGGCATCCCGAAGACCGCCCGCCCGTTGAACAAGCTGTGCGCCGCCGCGCTGTCCGAACGCGTCTACAGCGACCAGTCGCACCGCGTCTTCGTCTCACCGCGCCGAGTCCGCTTCGTCGAGTCCGAGTACGCCGTCCCGCGCGAGGCGCTGCACGAGGTGATCCGCGAGCTGCGGGCCGCGGTGAAGAAGCTCGACCACGGCGTCATCGTCCCGGTCGAGGTCCGCACCGCCCAGGGCGACGACATCTGGCTGTCCACGGCCTCCGGTCGCGACTCCGCCTACATCGCCGTGCACCAGTTCCTCGGCATGCCCTACCGCGAGTACTTCGACGCCTTCGAACGCATCGCGGGCTCGGTCGGCGGCCGCCCGCACTGGGGCAAGATGCACACGCTCGGCGCCGACACCCTCCGCGAGCGCTACCCGCGCTTCGACGACTTCCGCCGCGTCCGCGACCAGGTCGACCCCGAGCACGTCTTCACCAACCCGTACCTGGACCGCGTCCTGGGCGCCTGACCTCGGCGTCCCAGAGCTCCACCCGTGGCGGCACCGGCCGGTGGGGAGCCGACCGGTGCCGCGCCGGGCTACTTCGGCAGTCGGGTGGACAGGTAGCCCCTGATCAGGGACTTCGCCTCGTCCAGCACGCGCTGCTCGCCGTTGGGGTCGATGCGGAACGCCAGGTCGAGCACGCCGTCCGCGGCCTGGACGGCCACGGCGATCGGCAGCTGGAGCTCGTCGAGCGGGATGCCGAACTTCGCGGCGATCAGCTCGACCATCCGGTCGGAGATGACCGCGTTGTTGTCGCGCTTGTCGTCCAGCAGCCGCATGTCGACGGCGTCGCCGAACCGGACCTTGCTGAACGCGGGCACGTCGCGGTGCATGCCGACGTAGGCGTCGAAGATCGTGTCGACCGCGTCCCACCAGTGTTCGAGCGGTGTCTTGGCGAACCGCGCGGTGATGGTGTCCATGAACTTGTCGAGGTTGCGCATGGTCAGGGCCTGCACCACCGCGCGCTTGTCGGGGAAGAACTGGTAGAGAGAGCCGACGGCAACGCCCGCGCGCTCGGCGATGAGTGTTGTCGTCACCCCGTCGTAGCCGACTTCCTCGATCAGCGAGGCGCATGCTTCGAGCATCCGCTCGACGCGTTTGGCGCTCCGTTGCTGCACCGGTTGGCGGCGCAGCGGGGTGGAACTGGTCACGGCGACTCCAGGCGACGACGTTGGGACCCCCATAGTGCCTGCTCGACGCGGTTCGCACTTCCCTGTGAGCCGCAACACGCTTACGATCCGAATCGGTTTCACGTTCTGGACCTGGAAAAACCACCCGGAGGCGTTGCATGCCGTTGCCCGACGAGTTCCTGTGGGGTGTGTCCACCTCCGCCTTCCAGATCGAGGGAGCGTTCACCGAAGGTGGTCGCGGCCCGTCCGTGTGGGACCGGTTCTCACCGGTGCGCGACGACGACACCGGTGAGGTGGCGTGCGACCACTACCACCGCTACGCCGACGACATCGCCCTGATGAAGGACCTCGGGGTGGGCGCGTACCGGTTCTCCGTCGCCTGGCCACGCGTGCAGCCGACCGGGAAGGGCCCCGCGAACGCCGAGGGCCTCGACTTCTACGACCGGCTCGTCGACGGCCTCGTCGAAGCGGGCATCGACCCGGTCGCGACCCTCTACCACTGGGACACCCCGCTGGAACTGGAGGACGAGGGCGGCTGGCTGGGCCGCGACATCACCGAGCGGTTCGCCGAGTACGCGGCGCTGGTGGCCGACCGGCTCGCCGATCGGGTGAAACTCTGGATCCCGATCAACGAACCGGTCGTCGTCACGCTTTCGGGCTACGCGATCGGGGAGCACGCGCCGGGCAAGTCGCTGCTCTTCGGCTCGCTGCCCGCCGCCCACCACCTCAACCTCGCGCACGGCCTGGCCGTCCAGGCGCTCCGGGCGAACGGCGCCGACGCCGTCGGCACGGCGAACAACCACTCGCCCGCGTGGCCGGAGTCGGACTCGCCGGAGGACCGGTTCGCCGCGGGCTTCTACGACACCATCCACAACCGGCTGTTCGCGGACCCGCAGCTCACCGGCGCGTACCCGGAGGAGGCGACGCCGTTCCTGCCGATCGTCGACGGCGACCTGGAGAAGATCGCCGCCCCGCTCGACTTCTACGGCGTGAACTACTACAACCCGACCCGGCTGCGGGCCACCGGCGAGGGCGAGCCGCTGCCGTTCGAGCGGATCGACATCGACGAGTACCCGAAGACCGGCTTCGGCTGGCCGGTCGTGCCCGCCGGGCTGACCGAGGTGTTGACCTCGCTGCGGGAGCGCTACGGCGACCGCCTGCCGCCGGTCTACATCACCGAAAGCGGCTGCAGCTACCCCGGCGAGGGTACCAGCCCGGAGGAGCTGGCCGACCAGGAGCGGATCGACTACCTCGACGCGCACCTCCGGGCGGCCCGCGAGGCAGGCGTCCGCGGCTACTTCGTCTGGTCGATCATGGACAACTTCGAGTGGGACGCGGGCTACTCCCAGCGCTTCGGCTTGGTGCACGTGGACTACAAGACGCAGGAACGGACCCCGCGCGACTCCTACCGCTGGTACCGCGATGTCATCGCCCGCGAGAGCTGAGGCGCTCGGCGAACCGGAGGTCCCGGTCCGCCGGAGCTGGATGGCGTGGCTCTTCTTCGCCAACCTGGGGCTGTGGCTCGGGGTGTACGCGCCGATCCAGGTGCTGCTCCCGCAGCAGGCCGAGCTGTTCGACAACGCCAACAAGGAGCTGGTGTTCGGCCTGGTCACGGGCGCGGGAGCCGTCGCGGCGCTGCTCGCGAACCCGGTGATCGGCCTGCTGTCGGACCGCACCACGTCCCGGTTCGGCCGCAGGCACCCGTGGACGCTGACCGGTGCGCTGATCGGCGCGGCCGGGCTGGTCGTCCTGGCCAACGCGCCCGACATCACCGTGATGACCATCGGCTGGTGCCTGGTCCAGGCCGGGCTGAACGGCATGCTGGCCAGCCTCACGTCCGTGGTGCCCGACCAGGTGCCGGTCGGCCAGCGGGCGACGGTCGGCGGACTGGTCGGGATCAGCCAGATGCTGGGCACGGTGCTCGGCGCGGTCGTGGTGACGCTGCTGGTGACCGGGCTGACCAACGGCTACCTGGCGTGCGCCGCGATCGTCGTGGTCGGCGCGCTGCTGTTCGTCGTGATCACCCCCGACGTCCGGCTGCCGAAGGCGCTGCGCCCGTCGTTCGCGCTGCGCGAGATGTGGATCTCACCGAGGCGGCACCCCGACTTCAGCTGGGCGTGGGGCTGCCACTTCATGATCAACCTCGGCAACGCGTTCGGCACGCTCTACCTGCTGTTCTTCCTCGCCGACGTGGTCCACTACCCGTCCCCCGAGGACGGGCTGCTGATCCTGATGGCCCTCTACGGCGTCGCGCTCGTCATCGGCGCGGTGGTGTTCGGCTCGATGTCCGACCGCTCGGGCAAGCGCAAGCCGTTCGTCCTCCTCGCCGTCGTCGTGATGGCCGTCGCCGCGCTGCTGCTCGTCGTCTGGCAGACGTGGACCGCCGCGCTGATCGCCGCACCGCTGCTGGGTGTCGGGTTCGGCGTGTACATGGCCGTGGCGCTGGCCCTGCTCACGCAGGTGCTGCCTGCCGCGGCCGACCGGGCGAAGGACCTCGGCGTGGTCAACATCGCGAACGCGCTGCCGCAGGTCGTGGCCCCGCTGCTGACCACGGTCGTGCTCGCCAACCTCGGCGGTTACCGGGGCCTGTTCGCGGTCTCGGCCCTCGCCACGGTCATCGCCGGTTTCCTGGTCACCAGGGTCAAGTCCGTTTCCTAGAGCTGGAGGTCGTGCGTGCGGTTGGCAGGCAAGACCGTGTTGATCACCGGAGCGTCGCAGGGGATCGGTGCGGCGACCGCTGAGCTGGTGGCGAGCAAGGGCGCACGGGTCGTACTTGTGGCCCGCAGCGCCGAGCTGCTGTCCGAGCACGCCGAACGGATAGCGGCGATCGGCGGACGGGCTGTCGTCCATCCGGCCGATCTCGCGGACAGCGCCCAGATCGCCGCGCTGGCCGCGCGGGTGCTGGGCGAGTTCGGGCCGCCGGACGTCCTGGTGAATAACGCGGGTGTCGGCAGGTGGCTCTTCCTGGACGACACCGAACCCGACGAGCTCCGGAACATGGTCGCGCTCCCGTTCACGGCCGCTTTGGAGCTGACCCGCGCGCTCCTCCCGGCGATGCGGGAACGCGGCAGCGGGTGGGTGGTCAACGTGAACTCACCGGTGTCGCGGCTGCCAATCCCCGGCGCGACCGGGTACGTGACGGCGCGCTTCGCGTTGCGCGGACTCACCGAAGCGCTGCGGATGGACCTGCGCGGCAGCGGGATCGGGGTCAGCGAGGTGGTGCCCGGCAAGGTGAGCAGCGAGTACTTCGCCAACAACGCAGGCGCGGAGGAGCGGATCCCGGCGTTGGCGCGGCTGGCCATCCCGACCAGCACCCCGGAGAAGGTGGCCGCCGTCATCGCGTCGGCCGTCGAACGGGAGCGCACCGAGGTCGTCTTCCCGTGGCAGCTCAAGGCTTTCGAACTGACCGGCAGGCTCTTCCCGGCACTGACCCGCTACCTGAGCTGGCGCACCGGCACACACCGCTGACCACGTGAAATCGGCCCCGATGCCCGCGCGGGAGGTGCGGACATCAGGGCCGAGGTTGGAGTCCGCGGACCAGTATTGGTCGGGGAGGGGAAGGTGGCACAACACCGGCCCGCGGAAGACTGTTGAGTTGTGGTGGTACCTGGCCGGCGATCCGGTACGTCGCGGTCGGGGGGTCGCCCGTCCCGAATCGCCGGCCAGTAGGCGGCGCCGAGGCCGTGTCGTGTCGGGGGAACGACACGGCCCCGGCCGCCCGTTAGTGGGCTCGAACCACCGCGCGGCGAGACCTGGTGACAGGAGGAGTCACCGGGGCTGCGCGCAGGTGGCGAGCCGGGCGCGGGGCCAAACCGCCCGCGACCAGGTGTTCGTACGCGGCGCGCCACACCGAGCAAGGAGACTTCTGCTGCCGCCAACGACTGGAGCACTCAGGGCAGTTGCCCTTCTCGTCCGGTTCGTGCGCGGCGAGCAGCGCTCGCCATCCCTCGGTCAGCCGGGGGAGCTCGGATCGAGCCACCGAGAGCAGGGACGGGGCGTCGGCTTGGCTGGCCAGCTCGGTGAGCAGGTCCAGTCGCTCCCACACCGCGTTGCGGAGGACTTGTCCAAGGATCTCGTCCATCGAAACGTCACCGTCACCTTTCCGCCTGCTCGGCGGCTTCGCGTAGCGCAGCCCTGAGCTGTACGAGTTGATCGGCCGAGAGCACCGCGGTCTCACCGGGAGGACCGACCAGGACCACGCGGTCCTGGTCCACCACAACGGTGAGGCAGCGCTCACGGTCGACCACGTCGCTGCAGCGGATCCGCCACCAACGACGTTGCCCAGTCGAACCGCGCCATCCGGAGCCAAGGTCGTTGGACTCCTGGACGGACAGGGAAGACGGAGTGGAACCCGTGGTGACGGCAGGCTCTGCCGAACCACCACGTGTGGTGGTCACCGCCCGCTCGATCAGATCCACTTGGTGTTCCTCTCCGTGCTCACTCGCTTACCGGAACTTAGATTGCGATGATTCATGCCGGATCGGGACGTCATAGCGCTGGCCGGTGGGACTTCCACGATGAGCGGTCAGCGGAGTTCGGCAGAGCCGATCAGCTCTGCTGATCGGCACTTCTCGCAGTTGGGGGAGTGCCCCTACTCTGCCGTTGACGCCCAATGGACTGTGAGGCGGCGAAATTGAACACCATCGGTTCGCAAGGTTCTCCTGTGACGCCCGAGGTCTGGGACCAGCAGGAGATGCGGGACGCGCTGGCGCGGCGTGAGATCAGTTCGGTGTACCGGCTGCTCCGCCGACACGGCGTGTCGCAGCGCCAGATCGCGGCGCTGACTGGCCAGTCGCAGTCCGAGGTCTCGGAGATCCTCAAGGGTCGTCAGGTCATGGCCTACGACGTCCTGACGCGGATCGCCGTGGGCTTGGGTGTCCCAAGGGGATACATGGGCCTCGCTTACGACGAGGCAACGGCAGTACGGGTGGCCGCGACCGCGGACTCACCCAATTCTGAGGAGGACGAGTCGGTGAAGCGTCGGAAGTTCCTCGCGCACGCCGCCGCCGTGACAGTCGGCGCGGCCGTGCTCGGTACGGACTCCGGGTCGTGGGTTTCCAACCCCACACAGACTCCGGCCCCTGGACGTATCGGCATGACCGACGTCCGACAGGTGGAAGCCGCTACCCGCGCCCTGCGAGCGCTGGACTACCAGTACGGCGGCGGCTCCTGTCGCGACGCAGTGGTGGCCCAGTTGTCGTGGGGCCAGCAGATGCTGGGCGCGAACGCGACCGACCTGGTGCGGGAGCGCCTCTTCGTGGCTCTCGCCGACCTGCACAACCTGGCCGGGTGGACGTCGTTCGACACCGGTCTGATGGACTCCGCCCGCAACCACTTCGGGCAGGCGCTCGACCTCGCGAAGCAGGGCCGCAACGAGGCGCTGGTGGCCAACATCCTGTACCGGATGGGCCGGGTGTACTTGCACCAGGACGCGCCGGACGACGCGCTCAAGGTGTTCCAGCTCGGTCAGCTGGCCGCGCAGAACTCCGGTTCCGAGCTGGCCGTCGGGATACTGTGCGCGAACGAGGCGTGGGCCTACGCGAAGATGGGTTCCGACGACCAGGCCATCAAGCTGCTGGGCCGGGCACGGGACGAGTTCGCCAGGGCGAACGTCGGCGAAGCGCCCGCGTGGGCCAAGTTCTTCACCGAGATCGACCTGTCGTCGATGATCGGCACGGTGCACACGGAGCTGGCCCAGACGGTGGACCCGAAGTACACGCGGACCGCGATCCCGGCGCTGTCCAAGGCCGTCAACACCTTCGGCGAGGACATGAGCCGCAGCCGGTCGTTCAACCTGACCTCGCTGTCGATCAACCACCTCATCGAGGGCGACGTCGACCACGGCACCAAGGTCGGCCGCCAGGCCATCGACCTCTCCGAGGGGCTGAAGTCCGTGCGCACCAAGCACCGGATGAAGCCCTTGCTCCAGGAGGCCGACAAGCGCCGCAACAACCCCGATGCCCGTGAGCTGGCGGACCGCCTTGCCAAGTTCACCGGCAGCGACACCGCGGCCTGAGACCGGGCGGCCTGATGTCCTCGACGGTCGCGCTCGACGGTCGGTTCACCAGGGAGAAGCTGTCCGGCGCACTGCGTCGGCTGTGCGCCGAGCTGGGGCTCGACCACCGCGGCGCGAGACTGGTGAAGTTCACCAGCAACGCTGTTTTCGAACTGCCGGCTGAGCGGCTGGTGGTGCGGATCGTGGGCTCGATGGGCCTGCGGCACCGCGCCGCCAAGGTGGTGCGGGTGGCCACCTGGCTGGCCGAGCACGACGTCCCGGCGGTCCGGTTGGTGACCGGGATCCCGCAGCCGATCGCCGTCGGGGAGCACCTGGCGACGCTCTGGCACGTGGTCCCCGAGCACCCCAAACCGGCTCGCGGGCTCGACGGCCGGGACCTCGCGAGCGTGCTGCGGAGGTGGCACGCGCTGCCCGCTCCGACGTTCGAACTGCCCGGATGGGCACCGCTCGACGACGTCCGGCGTCGACTCGCCGATGCGGAAGAGCTGTCCGATCAGGACCGGGCGTTCCTCGAAGAACGTTGCACGGCCCTCGACGAACGGCTCGCGGATCTGCGACCGGTCCTCCCGAGGGGCGTGCTGCACGGCGACGCGCACCTCGGCAACCTGATCGCGAGCCCCACCGGGCCCGTGATCTGCGACTTCGACTCGACGTCGGTCGGCCCGCGCGAGTGGGACCTCAGCTCGCTGCCCGTCGGCGTCGCCCGGTTCGGGCACTCGCCCCGCTGGCAGCGCCAGCTCGTCCGCGGTTACCGGTTCGACGTCACTCGTTGGGATGGCTTCGCCGTCCTTCGCGACGTGCGTGAGCTGAAACTCACCACGAGCGCGCTGCCGATCTTGCGCAGCCACCCCGGAGTTCGCGCTGAGCTGCGGAAACGCCTCGACTCGCTGCGTAGGGGTGACCCCACCGCGCGGTGGGCCCCCTACCGCTGAG
The DNA here is from genome assembly GCF_003002815.1 of Umezawaea tangerina. Taxonomy (GTDB): domain Bacteria; phylum Actinomycetota; class Actinomycetes; order Mycobacteriales; family Pseudonocardiaceae; genus Umezawaea; species Umezawaea tangerina. The sequence continues at coordinate 210,971 of NZ_PVTF01000001.1, forward strand.
AACCTGTCGTCCAGGCCACGAACCGGTAACGCCTGCGCTCCGGATTCCGACGTTGGCTTCGAAGGGCGCATTTTTGCGCCCTGGGTTCGGACGGGGACTTCGACGGGCGAGGTGGGTAGCCACGATGAGTGAGATCGTGACTCGGATCGGGATGCGGCGGTGGCGCGCTCGGCGTGCCCTGCGCTCGGCCCGTCTGCTCGACGAGGTCGTCGACACCCAACTCCCGCTGCTGGCCTCGTTCAGCGAGGAGCGGCGTCGCCGTTCGGCCGACTACCTGGCCGAACTGGTGAAGCTCGCCCAGGACTACCGGTACTTCGCGAACGGCTGGATCGACGCGAAGGAGCTCGAACGCCGTGGTCAGGAGGCCATCGTGCAGCTCAGCAGGCTGCGCGAGGACCCGACCGCGCGACTGATCAACGACTGAGACCGGATCCGCAGCTCAGCGCGCCAAAGGCACCGCTCGCCGTTTGAGATCATCCGGCCATCGGGAGTTTCCGCGATGTTTCACGTTGAACACGCGACTGCGCAGGTCAGGCGACCGGAGCGCTCGCGAGGACCACGGCGAGGCCGAACGCGACACCCATGACGGTCAGCTCCACGGCCGCCCAGGCGAACACGGCGGTCCGCTCGTGCTTGGCGATCCGGGGCAGCAGGCGCCACCGGATGTTGGCCCCCAGTAGCGCCAACCCGCCCGCGCAGACGGCCTTGCCGAGCAGCAGCAGGCCGTAGGACGTGGTGAACAGCGAGCCGGGCAGCGAGACGACCGGGTTGAGGCCGAGCTCCAGCAGGCCGTTGAACAGGCCCGTCACCGAGACCAGCACCAGGCTGACCGTGGCGAGCTTGGAGAACTTCGGCAGCGCCTCGGCGAGCAGCCCCCTGCGGTGGGCGACCAGCGCGATCAGCGCGCCCAGACCACCGGTCCACGCGGCCGCGCCGAGGACGTGCAGCTCCATCGAGATCATCGAGTAGTCGTGGTACTTCCAGTTCGACGCGTGCCCGGTGACCGGCAGGGGCAGCAGGCCGAACATGGCGACCAGGATGCGCAGCTCGGCGGGCACCGTCTCGCCCCGGCGGGCGGCCAGCGAGCCGACCCACAGGTAGACGAGCGCGCACACGGCGCTGAACAGCAGGCCCTGGCCCGCGCCGACCCGTTGCACGTAGTCGACGACCCCGCCCATGGTGAGCGGCTGGCCGGGGCGGACCTCGTAGGCCCTGATCACGATGGACAGCAGGGCGGTGAGCACCCAGACCGCGGCGGCGACCACCGCGGCCGGCCTGGCGATCCGCAGCACCGGCTCCGTGGTGGACGGCCTGCCGAAGCCGAGCAGCTTCGGCAGCAGGCTCAGGCCGACGACCACGGTCGCCGAGAGGTCGAGCAGCACCCGCACGAGCGGGTGGAGGAACTGGACCACCGGTCCCGCCTCGGCGATCCCGACCACGGTCTGCGTGGTCGAGAGCGCCAGGCCGAGCAGCACACCGGCCACCCCGCCCGCGATGAGCCCACCGAGCACGTAGTACCTGGTGGGAGCGGTGGTCCAGTTCGTCGTCACTACCTCGAGTCCTCTTTGACACCGCCGCGCAGTGCCAGGAAGACACCACCGCCGAGCAGCACCACGGCACCCAGGATCCACACCCAGATGGGCACACCGCCACCGCCGTCGGCGGTACCGCCCGCCGTCGAGGTCGCCGCCGGGTTGGCCGCGGCGATCTCGCTGGCCGGTGCGGGGGTGCCGGAGCCCGCCTTGGTGAGCGTGAACTTCAGCGACTCCGTCACCGGGTGCCCGTCGGCCGACAGGATCCGGTAGCTGACGGTGTACTCGCCTGCCGGGCCGAGCGGCCGCAGCTGCGCGGTCACCACGTTGTCCCGGACGGTCGGCTCGCCGACGCCCTCCCAGTGACCGCCGTCCGGGCTGACCACGGAGACGGCGTTGAGGCCCGGCCCGCCGTTCACCGGCTGGTCGAACGTCAGCGTGATCGTCGCCGGGCCGGTCTCGACGGACGAGCCCGCCAGCGGGTTGCTGCTGACCAGGACGTTGTGCGCGAGTGCGGGGCCCGCCACGCCGAGCATGATGCCTCCGGCGACCAAGCAGGAGAGGAGCAGGCGCGGCAGGATCCGGATCGGTGTCGCCGAGAACCCGCGCCTCATGCCGCGGGCTTCCCCGTGGCGCGGCGCGAGCGGAGCACGGCACCGGCGCCGAAGCCGAGTCCGAGCGCACCGACCGCGAGACCCGCTCCACCCAGGTAGCGGGCGGTGTTGTCCTTGCCCGCGACGGCGGCCTCCGCGTGCTCGTCGCTCGCGGTCGCCGTGGCGGCGGTGGCGTCGTGGTGGTCTCCGCCCGCGGCCTTCGCGACCAGGTTCAGCACCGGAGCGGGCTTCGCGGGCTCCTCGGCGCCCTCGGCGGCGGGGGGCGCGTCCCACGCGACGACCTCGCCGCTGCTGTAGGTCTGCTTGGTGGGCAGCAGCAGGCGGTCGGTGTCCTCGGGCAGCGGGCCGACGGACAGGTCGAACTCGTTGAACTGGCCGGGTTCGATCTGCACGCCCGCGTCCGCGGTCCAGATCACCGTGCTGGGCGCCTCGGTGACCTCCTTGCCGTGGCTGGTGATCGGCTTGGGCAGCTTGGCCTTGACGACCTCGACCTTCCAGCCGGGCACGGGCTTGCTGCTGACCGAGGCCAGCGGGTACTCGGGCGGGAGGGTCAGTTCGAGCTTCACCGTGCCCGCGTCGGGGCGCTCGTTCGGCACCCGGATGGTGACCTTGGTGTAGCCGCCCTTGGCCGCCGGGCTGGGCGTGGACGCGGTGACGTGCGCCGAGGCGAGGCCCGCGGTGCCGAGCGCGATCGCGCCGGCGGCTCCGAGGACGGCTGCGCCACGGGCGAGCGTGCGCACGCCGAATCGATTTGTCGACATGGAGATGTTGCTCCTGGGTGTTCCGGAGTGGTCAGGGGACTCGGGTAACCAGGAGTACGGGCGGCCCTCGGCGGCCGTTCACGCTGCGCAGCAGTAGTTCGATCAGTACTCGTCCGGCCACCGCGCTCAGGGCGGCGGCACGCGGGGTGAGCAGGACCGGGCCCGGCGCGAGCGTGCGGGGGAGCAGCCGGGACACGGCGGCGGCCAGCGCGAACAGGGCGTCGTCGGCCTTGACCAGCAGCAGGCCGGTGCCCAGCGCGGCGAGCACGTGCGCGGTCGTCATCTGCACCACGTCGAACCCGAGACCGCCGGTCGAGGTGTGGTGGTGGTGCATCAGGCCGAGCAGCTCGTGCTGCGCGAACTGCGCCGCCCCGAGCGCGGCCAGGATGGCCAACGGGCTCCGGCGGCGGTTCGCCAGCGCGGTCGCCGCACCCGCGATGAGCAGCGTCAACGGCAGCGCGGGTGTGAACTCCGCCAGGCTGCCGCCAGCCGCGCCGTGAGCGGCGACGCCCAGCGCGGCGGACGTCACGGCCAGCAGCAGACCGCGTGCTACGCGGGTGGGTGCGGGCCGTGGGGTCACGCCATGAGAGTAGGAGAACAAGCCGTACGGGCGTAAGGCGCCATGTTTGGCCGTTCGGAGCAGCGGGTACCGGCTGACCGGACGCAGTCCCGCGACGGTTGCCAAGTGACCAGCTCAGGAGGCCAGGTGTGACAACGCCGCTCGAACAACCCCTGCCCGGCGAACCCTCGGCCGAACGCGCCGACCGACCCGCGAGCACCGACAAGGTCGTCTTCGGTGTCGCCGCCGTCATCACCCTCGGTTTCGTGGCCTGGGGCGTCTTCGCCACGGATTCCCTCGCTTCGGCTTCCAAAACCTCCCTGTCCTGGATCATCGGGAACCTCGGCTGGGCGTTCGTCCTGGCCGCCTCCGGCTTCGTGGTGTTCGCGCTGTGGCTGGCGTTCAGCCGCTACGGCCGGATCCCGCTCGGCAAGGACGACGAGGAGCCCGAGTTCAGGACGGTGTCCTGGGTCGCGATGATGTTCAGCGCGGGCATGGGCATCGGCCTGATGTTCTACGGCGTGAACGAGCCGCTGACGCACTTCGTGAAGCCGCCGCCCGGCACCGTCGAAGGCGGTTCCGAGCAGGCGGTGCAGACCGCCATGGCGACCACGATGTTCCACTGGACCCTGCACCCGTGGGCGATCTACGCCGTCGTCGGCCTCGCGATCGCGTACGGCAGCTTCCGGCGCGGCCGCAGCCAGCTGATCAGCGCCGCGTTCGCCCCGCTGCTCGGCTCCAGGCGCGCGAACGGCCCGGCGGGCAAGGCGATCGACGTGCTCGCGATCTTCGCCACGCTGTTCGGCTCGGCGGCCTCGCTCGGGCTCGGCGCGCTGCAGATCGGCAGCGGCCTGAAGGTCGCGGGCTGGGCCGGTGACATCGGCAACGGCGTCCTGGTCGGGATCATCGCCGTGCTGACCGCCGCGTTCGTGGCGTCGGCGGTGTCCGGTGTCGCCAAGGGCATCCAGTGGCTGTCCAACATCAACATGGTGCTGGCCGTCGTGCTCGCCGCGTTCCTCTTCGTGGTCGGCCCGACGGTGTTCATCCTCAACCTGGTGCCCACCGCGATCGGCGACTACCTGCGCGAACTGGCCGACATGGCCGGTCGCACCGCCGCGTCCGGCGGCGACGCCACGGAGACCTGGCTGTCCGGCTGGACGATCTTCTACTGGGCCTGGTGGATCTCGTGGACGCCGTTCGTCGGCATGTTCATCGCCCGCATCAGCCGCGGCCGCACCATCCGCCAGTTCGTCGCGGGCGTCATCCTCGTCCCCAGCGCCGTCAGCCTGGTCTGGTTCGCCATCCTCGGCGGCACCGCGATCTTCACCCAGCGGGCGGGCACCGACATCGCGGGCCAGTCCACCCCGGAGGGCCAGCTCTTCGCGCTGCTGGACAACTTCCCGCTGGCCGCCGTCGCGGGCGTCGTCGTGATGCTCCTCGTCGCGATCTTCTTCGTCTCCGGCGCCGACGCCGCGTCCATCGTCATGGGCACGCTCTCCCAGCGCGGTTCCATCGAGCCCAACAAGCGCGTCGTCGTGTTCTGGGGCGTCCTGACCGGCGCCGTCGCGGCGGTCATGCTGCTCGTCGGCGGCTCCAACGCCCTCACCGGCCTGCAGAACCTGACCATCATCGCCGCCCTGCCGTTCCTGGTGATCATGATCGGCCTGTGCGTGTCGCTCACGAAGGACCTGCGCAGCGACCCGATGATCAGACGCGAGGAACGCGTGGCCGAAGCCATGGAGCAGGCCACCGCCCACCTCGGTCCCGAGGAAGCCGCCCTCCGCGCGGTGGAACAGGTCACCGCCAAGCGCTGAACGACGAGTGCCCCCTCCGAAGATCGTGGAGGGGGCACTCGTCTGTCCGGGGTCAGGAGACGCCGAGCCGCCTGAGGAGGTCGTTCTCGAGCACGTCCAGGTCGCTGCTCACGGCGCGGTGGGCGGCCTTGCGGCGGGGGGTGGGCATGCGTTCGGAGGCGCGGACGGCGGCGGCGAGCTTGACCAGGCGCGATTCCGTCTCGGTGACGTAGTCGGGGTCCTTGGCGCGCAGCTCGTCGAGAGCCTGGGCGAAGCCCGCGATGCGGGCGTGCAGGCGGGCGCCCTTGCCGGTGTACTTGGTGAGGTCCTCGATGCCGACGCCGAGCCTGCGGGCGCGGTAGTGGTCGTACTGGTCGCTGACCAGGCCCGCGGCCTTGGCGGCGAACGGCGCGAGCACCGGGATGAGGACGGGGCCGACGACCTTGGCCACGCCGAGCAGGTTCTTCGCCTTCGAGGGCGTGAGCCGGGGACCGAGTGCTTTGCGTGCCATGGTGGCGCCACCTCCTAGGGGGAACAGTAGAGCCGACGCCGACCCGTCGCACAAAAGATCGACAGGAGTACCCAGGTTGCGCGCACGCCGGTTGCGGTCGCGGCATACCCTTCACCAGTGACTTCCCAGGTGCAGCTCGACGCCGGTGTGGTCACTCGTTGCCGGCGGCGGGTGCACCTAGAACACGATCCGGAGATGCGCGACGTCGACAAGGCGCCGCCGGACCCCGCTGGTGAGCAGCGCAAAGCCGACGCGACCGAGCACCGCCGACAGGTGTCGAACGCGCTGGCGCGGCTGTTCGGCTCGCAGCTCATGGAGATCCCGTTCGGCCCGGACATCCGCACCGCGGACCGCGAGCGCGTGACGCTGGCCGCGATGCAGGCGGGCACCCCGTACATCTGGGGCCCGGCGCTGCCCCGCGACCTGACCGGCGGTCGGCGCGGCGGGATCGACCTGCTGGTGAAGGACACGACCGGGTACGTGCCGGTGCTGGTGGTCCGGCACAAGACCAGCGACCCCGGCCACGGCGCGCGCACCTCGCCGTTGTCGCACCCGCTGCCCAACGGCGCGCGCGTCGACCCGGCGCGCAAGGTCCGCCCGCAGCCGCGCGACCAGCTCAGGCTGGCCCACGCCCAGCGGCAGCTCCAGGCCGCCGGGTTCGCCAAGCACGGCCGCGCGATGGCGGGTGTGATCGGCATGGACGCGGACGTGGTGGTCTGGCACGACCTGGAGGCGCCGACCTGGCCCGGTGGCCGGACCGCGCTCGCCGAGTACGACGCCCGGTTCTCCGACCGGCTCGCCGTCGCCGGTGCCGCCGCTCGCGGTGACGAGCCGCTCGCGCGCCCGTCGCGGATCGTGGAGTGCAAGTCCTGTCCGTGGTGGCCGACCTGCGACGTGGAGCTCAAGCGCACCCGCGACGTCAGCCTGGTCGCCCGCGGCGAGGACGCCATCGCGCTGCGCAGGGCTGGCGTGTCCACTGTGGACCAGCTGGCCGAGCAGACCGTGGGCGAGCCGCTGATCCCGTTGGTGGGCATGCCGTTCGACGACGCCGTCATCCTGGCCCGCGCGTGGCTGCGCGACCTCACCGTCGTCCGCCGGTCCGAGCGGATGACCGTGCCGCGCGCCGACGTCGAGGTCGACGTCGACATGGAGAGCTTCGCGGACCTCGGCGCGTACATGTGGGGCTGCTGGCTGTCCGGCGAGAACGTCGACGAGGAACCGGGCTACCGCGCCTTCGCCACGTGGGACCCGGTGCCCAGCGACGACGAGGCCCGCTCGTTCGCCGAGTTCTGGACGTGGCTGACCGCGGTCCGGCTGCGCGCCCGCGCGCGCGGGCTGAGCTTCCGCGCCTACTGCTACAACGAACTGGCCGAGAACCGCTGGCTGCTGGGCTCCGCCGAGCGGTTCAAGGGGATGCCGGGCATCCCGCCGGTCGCGCAGGTCCGCGAGTTCATCAAGTCCGACGCGTGGGTCGACCTGTTCGGCATCGTGCGCGAGGAGTTCCTCTGCGCGCACGGCAAGGGCCTCAAGACGATCGCCCCGGTCGCCGGGTTCACCTGGCGCGACCCGGAGGCGGGCGGCGAGAACTCCATGCGCTGGTACCGCGACGCGGTCGGCATGGACGGCAACCCGCCCGACGACGACCAGCGCCGCAGGCTGCTGGAGTACAACGAGGACGACGTCCGCGCAACGCACGCCCTGCGCAACTGGATGTCGTCCGAGGAGATCAAGCTCCTGCCGTTCGCGGGCGACCTGTGAGGGCCGCCCGCGTCGGCGGGCGAGCTAGCGGGGTGCCATCCGGAGGGCGCCGTCCATGCGGATGACCTCGCCGTTGAGGTAGTCGTGCTCGACGATCGTCAGCGCGAGCTGCGCGTACTCGGCGGGCAGGGCGAGGCGCTTCGGGAACGGGACACCCGCGGCGAGGCCCGCGCGGAACTCGTCGGAGACGGTGGCGAGCATCGGGGTGTCGACGATGCCGGGCGCGATGGTCATCACGCGGATGCCGACGGAGGACAGGTCGCGCGCGGCGGGCAGGGTCATGCCGACGACGGCGGCCTTGGACGAGGCGTAGGCGACCTGGCCGATCTGGCCGTCGAACGCGGCGATGGACGCGGTGTTGATGACGACGCCGCGCTGCCCGTCCTCCAGCGGCTCGGTCTTGCCGATCGCCGCGGCGGCCAGGCGCAGCACGTTGAACGTGCCGACGAGGTTGATCTCGACGACCTTGCGGTACAGGTCGAGGTCGTGCGGGCCGTTCTTGCCGACGGTCCTGGTCGACGGGCCGATGCCCGCGCAGTTGACGACGATCCGCAGCGGAGCGCCCGAACCGGCCGCGGTGTCGACGGCCGCCTGGACCTCCTCGGGGGAGGTCACGTCGGCGGCCAGGTAGGTCACGCCGTCGACGGCCTCGGCCTTCTCAACGGCACCCGGCAGGTCGAGCGCGAACACCTGCGCCCCCTTGAGCGCCAAGGCGCGCGCGGTCGCTCCACCGAGGCCGGACGCACCACCCGTCACGATCGCCGCGGTACCCGTGATCTGCATGCCCGCCAGGTTAACGCTCGTTCAGTGCAGGCTCTTGCCCCGGTGGTCGGAGAAGTGCAGCAGTGCGACCAACGGCACAGCCGCCAGCACCGCCAGTCCCACGAACAGCAGCAGAATCAGCAGTAGCTCCATGCGGTGAACAGTGCTCCCCTTGTGGTCCTCCGCGCGCCGTCCGCCAGAGGGGTTGTCTTCGTGCACTCAGGGGATAACCCGTGTCACGCTCAGCTACACCTCGATGATCGACTTTTCTCGACGGAAGTTCGTTAGCAGGGGTAACCAAAAACGCCCGCACCGCGTAAGTTGGCCACGTGTTCACCACCCGGCCGGAACTCGTCGGCACCCACGGCATGGTCGCCTCCACCCACTGGCTCGCCTCGTCGGCGGGCATGGCGGTGCTGGAGGCGGGCGGCAACGCCTTCGACGCGGCGGTGGCCGCGGGCTTCGTCCTGCAGGTCGTCGAACCGCACCTCAACGGCCCCGGCGGCGAGGTGCCGGTGGTCTTCTCGGCCGTCGGCGAGTCCGCACCGCGGGTGCTGTGCGGCCAGGGCGTGGCTCCGGCGGGCGCGACCACCGAGCACTACACGGGGCTCGGCCTCGACCTGGTGCCCGGCAGCGGCCTGCTCGCCGCGACCGTGCCCGGCGCGTGGGACGGCTGGCTGACGCTGCTGCGCGACTACGGCACGAAGTCGTTGCGCGAGGTGCTGGACTACGCGATCGGGTACGCGCGTGACGGGTTCCCGCTGCTGGAACGCGTGTCGGGCACCATCTCGACCGTCGCGGACCTGTTCCGCGACCACTGGACCACCTCCGCGGCCCAGTGGATGCCGGGTGGCCGCGTGCCCGAGCCGGGCACGCGGTTCCGCAACCCCAAGCTGGCCGACACGTGGGAGTGGCTGCTCGCCGCCGGTGAGGCCGCGGGCGGCGACCGCGAGGCCCAGATCGAGGCCGCCCGCCGCGCCTGGTCGCAGGGTTTCGTGGCCGCGCAGGTCGACGAGTTCTGCCGCGGCGAGTTCCGCGACGACTCCGGCCGCGACCACGCGGGCGTGCTGACCGGCGCGGACATGGCCGGGTGGGAGGCGACCTACGAGGACGCCGTCACCGCCGACTTCGGCGACTGGACGGTCGCCAAGTGCGGGGCCTGGTCGCAGGGACCCGTTCTGCTGCAACAGCTCCGGCTGCTGGAGGGCTTCGCCGACCGGCTGTCCTACGTGGACGGCAAGCCCACCGCGCAGACGATCCACCTCGCCGTGGAGTGCGCGAAGCTCGCGTTCGCCGACCGCGAGGCCTGGTACGGCGACACCGGCGACGTGCCGCTGGACGTGCTGCTGTCCCGCGAGTACGCCGACCTGCGCCGCAAGCTCGTCGACGAGAACGCGTCGCTTGAGCTGCGCCCCGGTTCCCCCGGCTCGGCACGACCCGTGCTCGCCGAGCACATCCGCCGCGGCCCGAGCGCCCTGGCCGACCTCAGCGGTGCCGTCGGCGAACCGACCGTCGGTCCGACCGGCACCACCAAGGGCGACACGGTGCACGTCGACGTCGTGGACCGCTGGGGCAACCTGGTCTCCGCGACCCCGTCCGGCGGCTGGCTCCAGTCGTCGCCGACGATCCCGTCGCTCGGGTTCTGCCTCGGCAGCCGCGCGCAGATGTTCTGGCTGGACAAGGGACTGCCGAACTCGCTGGCCCCCGGCAAGCGCCCGCGCACCACGTTGTCGCCGTCGCTCGCGCTGCGCGACGGCCTGCCCGCGATGGCGTTCGGCACGCCCGGCGGCGACCAGCAGGACCAGTGGCAGCTCGGGTTCTGGCTCGCGCACACCGCAGGCGGCCTCAACCTCCAGCAGTCGATCGACGCGCCGCTGTGGCACACCAACGCGTTCCCCAGCTCGTTCTACCCGCGGGCCTGGACGCCGGGCGAGGTCGTCGTCGAGTCCCGCGTGGGCGCCGAGGCGATCGCGGACCTGCGCGAGCGCGGCCACTCCGTGGTCGACGCGGGGGAGTGGACGCTCGGCCGGATGTCCGCCGTGGCGCGGGACTCCCGCGACGGCCTACTCCGCGCCGCCGCCAACCCCCGTGGTGCCCAGGGCTACGCCGTCGGTCGCTAGCGCGGCGATGGCCTCGGCTGACGGCGAACCGGGCTCGGCGGAGTAGGTGATGATCATCTGCTCCGGCGCGTCCGGCACCGGCAGCGCCTCGTAGGCCAGTTCCAGCGGGCCGACGCGCGGGTGTCGCAGCCGCATCGTCCCGTGCGGCACGGTCCACACCTCGTGCGCCGCCCACAGCGCCCGGAACTCCGGGCTCGCGGACAGCTCCTCCACCAGTGCGGCCATCCGCGGGTCGTCCGGGTGGAGGGCGGCCTGCATCCGCAGCCCGCCGACGGTGTTGTTCGCCTTGTCCTCCCACGGCGTCCACAGCTCGCGCGACGACGGGTGCAGGAAGATCAGCCGCGCCATGTTGTCGTGCACGTCGAGGTCGACGCCGTACATGGCCGCCGCCAACGGGTTCCACGCGACGATGTCCATGTGCCCGCCCAGCACGTACGCGGGCGACCCGGTGATGTTCGCCAGCAGCCACCGCAGCCCCGGCCGCACCCGCCCGGCGGGCACCGGCCGTTTCGGCGGCCGGGCCAGGTTGTGCAGGTGCGTCCGCTCGCCCTCGTCCAACCGCAGCGCCCGCGCCACCGCGTTCAGCACCTCGTCGGACACGTTGGCCAGCCGCCCCTGTTCGAGGCGGCCGTAGTAGTCAGCGCTCACGCCCGCGAGCTGCGCCAGCTCCTCGCGCCGCAGCCCCGGCACGCGCCGCCGCCCGCCGAACGTCGGCAGGCCGGTCCCCTCGGGCGTCAGCCGCGCCCGTCGGGACTGCAGGAAGTCCCCCAGCTCCGTCATGGACGACAGCGAACCACGGTTTGCCAGACCTGGGTTGAACGGGCATCTGGGTACGCCGTCGCGGGGGCGCGAACCTGGGCGCATGACGAACATCGAAGAGCAGCGCTTCATCCGCGTCGGCGGCGTCGAGCAGTGGGTCCAGATCCGCGGCGCGAACCGCGACAACCCGGTCCTGCTGGTCCTGCACGGCGGCCCCGGTTCCCCGTACGCCCTGTTCACGCCGCTGCTGCGGTCGTGGGAGGAGCACTACACCGTCGTGCAGTGGGACCGCCGCGGTGCCGGGAAGACGTTGCGGCGCAACGGCCGCGAGGGCTGCGGCGAGATGTCGTTCGAGCAGTGCGTGCAGGACGCCGTCGAGGTCGTCGAGTTCCTGCGCGGCCACCTCGACAAGGACAAGGTCGTGCTGCTCGCGGGCTCGATGGGCACCATGGTCGGCACGCCGCTCGTGCAGCGCAGGCCCGACCTGTTCGAGGCGTACGTGGCGACCGACCTGTACGTCGACATGGTCGCCAACGAGGCCGAGTCGTACCGGCTGGTGCTGGCGAAGAACCCCAAGGCCGCCAAGGCGCTCGCCGCGATCGGCCCCGACCCGACCGCGTGGGACCTCAAGGCGTGGGAGGTCAAGATGCGCTGGAGCATGGACAACGCCGTGCTCGGCAAGCTCTTCCTGCCGCTGGTGCTCGGCCGCGCGGTCTACGGCTGGCGCGACCTCCGGCACGTCGCGGCCGGGTTCGGGTACTCCAAGAAGGCGCTGTTCCACGACTTCATGGGCTTCCGCGCCAAGCCGGACTTCGAGGTGCCGGTCGTCATCCTGCAAGGCGCGGACGACGAGGTCACCGTCCGCTCGCTCGCCGAGGACTACTTCGCGCGGGTCTCCGCGCCGAGCAAGCGCATGGCGCTCATCCAGGACGCGGGCCACTTCGCCGCGTTCACCCAGCCCGACCGCTTCCTCGCCGCGATGCTGGGGGAAGTGGAACGGCCCTGACCCGAGGGGGGAGGGGGCCAGGGCCGTTCCGGTTCGGGGACGACGCTCAGCTGGGGTCGACCAGCGCGCCCACGCCGACGTTCGACGCGTCCTCGGTGTTGTCGTAGCCGAGCAGCGTCGGGACGACCTGACCGTCGACGTTCTCCACGAGCGCCTTGGCACCGACGGTGTCGAGGTTGATCGCCTCGATCTTGCCCGCGGGGTTGTTCGTGTCGATGCTCGCCAGGTTGCCCGCGTTGGCCACCTTGCCCAGCTCGAGGTCGAGGTTCGGAGTGGTCGCGGCGTTGCCGTCGACAGCGGCGTTCGCCGTGCCGCCCAGGCCGAGCATGACGGTGGCGCCGCCGAGCGCGATAGCAGCGCCCGCGATGGTCTTCCTGAGGTTCATGGGCGCGAAAGTGTCGCAATCGGGGCCCCCGGAGCAAGGCGCGCAATCCTTCTGGGCGACATCGTTCACCCGCGCGAGGGTCGTACCCGGTCTGCGTTCGCTTCCCGGCATCGCTTTCCGGTGCTCCCCGAACACCCTTCCTCGTGCCTTGCTCTTCACGGGGCGTCGACGACCGGTCGAGAGGCGAACCGGACGGACCCGGACGACCTGGCGTACGACCGCTGACGTACGTCCACCTGCCGCCTCAGCACCCACGCCACCGGCGGTTTCCTGCCGTACGGTCGACCCGTGTCCTTGGAGCAGTACCTGCCCTACGCCTGGTTCGCGGCCACGTTCGGCCTGTTGTTGTTGCGCAAGAGGTACCCGGTGGCGACGATCGCGCTGACCGGCGCGTCCACGTGGCTGTACTACGTGGCCGGGCACGTGGGGCCGTTGGTGGCGGCGCCCGCGTTGGCGGTGTTCAGCCTGGCGCGGAGGTCGGCGGTCGAGCGGCGGCGGTGGCACTCGGAGCAGGAGCGGTTGAGGATCGCGCGCGAGGTGCACGACGTGGTGGCGCACAGCCTGGCGATGATCAACGTGCAGGCCGGGGTGGCGGCGCACGTGGCGGACCGGAAGCCGGAGGAGGCGGTGAAGGCGCTGCTGGCGATCAAGGAGGCGAGCGGGGCGGCGCTGGTGGACCTGCGGGCGACGTTGGGGGTGCTGCGCAGCGGGGAGGGGACGACGCCGGTGCCGAGCCTGCGGCGGTTGGCCGAGCTGGTAGACCCGGTGGGCAAGCCGGTCGAGGTGGTGGGTGATCCGGGTGACCTGCCCGCGCCGGTGGACACGGCGGCCTACCGGATCGTGCAGGAGTCGGTGACGAACGCGCTGCGGTACGCGCCGGACGCCACCCTGATCACGATCCGGTTCGAGCGGACCGAGGAGCACCTGGAGCTCCGGGTGACCGATGACGGGCAGGGCGGGATGCCGAGCGTCGGGGCCGGGACGGGGCTGGCGGGGATGCGGGAACGGGCGGAGGCGCTCGGCGGGGAGCTGCACGCGGGAGGATTGCCCGGCGGGGGGTTCGAGGTTCGGGCGGTGCTGCCGCTCAGAGGGGAGAGCAGTGATCACAGTGGTGCTGGCCGACGACCAGGCCCTGGTCAGGGCGGGTTTTCGGCTGCTGCTGGAGACCGAGGACGGGTTCGAGGTCGTCGGGGAGGCTGCGGACGGGGCCGAGGCGGTCGCCGAGGCTGAGCGGTGCCGACCGGACATCGTGGTCATGGACATCCGGATGCCGGGCACCGACGGGCTGGAGGCGACGCGGCTGATCTCGGAGCACCCGGACCTGCGGGACACGAAGGTGCTGGTGCTGACGACGTTCGACGTGGACGAGTACGTGTTCGAGGCCCTGCGCGGCGGCGCCAGCGGGTTCCTGCTCAAGGACGTCGAACCGGTGGAGCTCCTGCACGCGCTGCGCGTCATCGCCGCAGGTGATGCCCTGCTTGCACCGAGCGTGACGCGCAGGCTGATCGCGGAGTACGCCTCGCGGCCGCAGAACCGGCGTCCGCATCCCACCGCCCTGCGGGAGCTGACGGACCGGGAGCGGGAGGTCCTCGCCCTGGTGGCGGGCGGCCTGTCGAACGACGAGATCGCGGAACACCTGGTCATCAGCCCCGCGACGGCCAGGACGCACGTCAGCCGGATCATGACGAAGATTGGCGCCAGGGACCGCGCGCAGCTCGTCGTTCTCGCTTATGAATCGGGACTCGTGACCCCGAAAAGATTATGAGTGAATCGTGAACTAGTTACCGGCTGTATTGGTCGTATTGGTCACGCCTTTTACGGAGCGCAACCGAATGCGTACTAAGCGATGGCGCCGGGCGGCAGGTTCAACTTGAAAGGCAACGTTGTCACCACGGCGAGATCCGACGCCGTGCTCTTCATCAACGTCGGTGCGTTGCGGGCGCCGGGCTCGGGCAGGTTGAGCAGCCGCTCGACCGCCTCGACCAGCTGACCCTCGTAGATCCACACCGCCTGTGGAGCCCTGCTGCTGTCCCGAACCGCAGGTAGACGGCCCGCGCGCGCCTCGGTCTCCGACCAGAACAGGATGGAGTCGACGAAGCCTCTCCGCTGCTTGAACGCCATGATCCGGTCGAGTTCGCCGTCGCCGTCCCGCAGGTGCAGGAACTGGAAGCCGCTTTCGCGCAACTCGATGACCTTGCTCAGTGCGAGATCCATGACGCACCTACCTCTGTGAGGTCCCCGGTCAGGCGTAGACCGTTCCCATATCAACTGGAATGGATCGTACGGCAACCGTGGGAATCAGACATAGACCTGCAGGGGCCGAACTATGTCTCAATCGGGGTTGTTGGCACCAGCGTGCCGTTTTCTTCGGTTGTAGTTCTCTTGGGTACGGCTCGCAGGACACGAAAGGTGCGTGTCAAGAATGCAACACTCGCCAAAGTGACCAGAGTCACATGCAACCACATCGCAGCCTCCGCCGAGTCATGGGGGCCCCGGTTCGGGCGTGACCCATCCACATAGACGTCCGTCGGTCGTGTGAGGTTGCAGATCTCACCGACTCGGTACGGCGCGCCTGGATACCCTGATCCGGTGACCGCCAATCGGCTCGATTCGCCTACTCCACCGGGAAGCGGTCCCGGACTCCCCCCGCTGCCCGAGTCGTGGCTGCCGAAGGAGCACCCGCTGCACCGGCCGCGGCACGGCGCCCGGCAGACCTCGTCCCGCGTCGCGGCGGTCATCTTCTTCTGCGTCCCGATGTTCCTGCTGGTCGTGGGCGTGCGAGCACCCGAGTTCGAGAACCGGAAGCTGGCCGACTTCCCGTCGATCACCGACGGGTTCGGCCTGTTCACCGGCCTTGACCGGTGGGCGACCGACCACCTGCCGCTGCGCGACAAGGCCGTGGCGGCCGAGGACGCGATCAGCCGCGGCGTGTTCGGGGAGCCGCCGCAGTTCAAGAAGGAGCAGAAGACCGAGGTCGGTCCGGTCATCGCGCCGGAGCAGGACAGCCCGGCCCCGACGCCGCCCTCGGAGTACCAGGACGTGATCGAGGGCAGCGACGGCTGGCTGTACTTCGGGTTCGACGTGAAGGGCGCGTGCGAGCCGCAGCTGCCGCTCAACGACGTGTTCCAGCGGGTCAACCAGCTGCGCCAGGCCGTCGAGTCGTCCGGCCGCAAGTTCGTGTTCGTGGTCGCCCCGAACAAGACGACGATGGTGCCCGAGCACCTGCCGCCGGGGTACTTCGGCGCGGCCTGCGCGACGAAGGCCCGCGACGAGTTCTGGAAGCGGGTCGTCGCCGAGACCGGCGCCGTCGACCTCCGGCCGGGCCTCCAGCTCGCGGCGGACCGCATCAAGGGCCCGGTCTACTCCAAGCTCGACACGCACTGGACGTTCGACGGCGGCCTCGTCTACTCCCGCGCCGTCGCCGAGCAGGTCAAGCCCGGCGTCTCGGTCACCTGGCGCAGCACCCAGGGCAAGGTCGTCCAGGTCCCCGGCGACCTGTCCTCGCTCCTCGGTCAGCGCAAGAACGTCGTCCTCCAGTCCTACCGCCTGGCCCCGGACGGCGTCGACGTGCGCAGCCGCGAGGTCGAGGGCAGCTTCGCCGAGCCCCGCCGCGTCACCCAGGACCCGTCCAAGGGCGTCGTCGACGCCAAGGTCGGCCTGCTCGGCGACTCGTTCACCTTCTACGTGCACCAGTACGTCGTCGCGGGCTTCTCCGACATCACGCTCCAGAACAGCGACTTCGTCCCGCCGGACCCGCACCGCACCGGCGCGATGCTCGCCGACCAGGACGTCGTGGTGGTCGAGGCGGCCGAAAGGTCCCTGGTCGGAGGCGTGAACCCGCTGCTCCAGTCCGACGTCATCGCCGCGATCGGCGAGGAGCTGGCGAAGAAGCCCCGCTAGCTCCGGTGATCAGCCGAAACTGCGAGGACCCTTCACCTGTCCCGGATACAGTTGTCCGGTGATGAGCAGTCGTGACACCTCTCGGCCGGTCGGCACGGTCGCGGTGTGGGGGACCTTCGATCTCGACAACTTCGGGGACCACCTCTTCCCGCGGGTCACCGAGCAGGAGATCACCCGCCGCCTCGACGGCTGGCGCGTGCGCCCCTTTTCCCCCTTCGGTGCGGAGCACCCCTGTCGGATGGACGGGGGGTTCATCGCCGAGGCGCTCGGCGACTGGTCCCCGGTCCGGGTCGAGCAGCTGGCCGAGTCGGCCGACCTGACCCTCATCGGCGGCGGCGAGATCGTCCACTTCCAGGACGAGCTGCTGGCAGGCGCGTACCACACGACTCCGCAGGTCCTGGCCGGTCGCGCGCCCAGCCGGTTCTTCGTGGACGGCCTCGGGGACTACGAGAAGGACCACCCGGTGGTCTGGAACGCGGTCGGCATCCCGTTCGTGCCGGACGCCGAGAAGGCCGGGATGATCAAGGACGCGGTGTCGCGCCGCGAGTACACCGCCGTGCGCGACGAGCTGTCCCTGGAACGCCTGCGCGCGTGCGGCGTCGAGGGCGACGTGGCGCTGGTGCCGGACCTCGGCTTCCTGCTGGACCGGCTGGTCGACCCCAAGGTGCTCGACGAGCGGCTGCGGTACCTCAAGTTCATGGGCTGGTTCCCCAACGACCGGCCGGCCATGGTCGTGCAGGCCAACCGGTCCGCCGTGCACCAGGTGGCCGGGATCGCGAAGGTGCTCGACTGGGCGCTGGACGAGGGCATCGTCGGCGACGTCGTGCTGATGGAGACCGGCCCGTGCCACGGCGACGACCTGTTCGCCGACGCGCTCCAGCAGAAGCTGCCGACCCGCACCGTGCACCGGCTGCCCGGCGGCCAGCCGCCGGAGGACATCCTCGCGGCGATCTGGGGTTCGGCCGGTGTGGTCGCGATGAGCTTCCACGCCAACATCGCCGCGTTCGTCTACGGCAAGCCGTGGGTGGTCCTGGACCTGTCCGACCAGAGCAAGCTCCGCGCGCTCGCCGACACGATGGGCCACCCCGACCAGCGCGGCACCGACGAGGACACGCTGGCGAACGCCATCAGGGCCGCCTTCGGCCGCGAGCCCGACCCGGAACGCCTGCGCGGCCTCCAGGCGAAGGTGGACGCGCACTTCGACCGGATAGCCGAGCTGGCGATGAGGTCGTGGCAGGAGCGCGGTGGTGACGCGGCGGCCAGGATCGCGGACCTCACCCGGCAGAACAACCTGCTGCGCCAGGCGAACCAGCAGCTGCGCAAGCGGCAGATCGCGGAACGCCGGGTGCTCGTCGACCGGGTCGAGGAGACCCGCGACGAGCTGGACCAGCTCAGCGCGCGGTGGAACGCCGCCGTCGACGAGATCAACAACCGCTACCAGCACGACAGCAAGGAGCTGCAGGCCCTGCAGAACACCAAGCTGATCCGGTGGAGCCAGCCGCTGCGCTCGGTCTACGGCCGGATCCGGAGGTCCGGCTCGTGACCGACACGGCCTACGACGCCGAGGTCCCCCCGAGAGTCTCGATCGTGCTGGTGTCCTACGGCGGTCGCAGCATGCTCAACGCCTGCCTCTACCTGGTCGCCGAGCACACGCCGCTGCCGCACGAGGTCATCGTGGTGGACAGCGGTTCCAAGGACGGCACGGACCAGTGGGTCGCCGAGCACATGCGCGGCGCCCGCGGCCACGTGGTCGGCCGCAACATCGGCTTCGGCTCGGGCTGCAACCTCGGTGTGGTCGACGCCCGCGCGCCGTACGTGCTGTTCCTCAACGCGGACGTCGAGGTCGGCCCCGGCTGGCTCGAACCGCTGGTGGACGTGCTCGACACGCAGGAGCACGTCGCCGCGGTCGCGCCGATCATGCGCGACCAGACCGGTGCGATCCAGGAGTACGGGTCCGTCGTCGGCGCGGACGGCTGGTGCCGCGCGTGGGGCGACGGCGCGCCGCTGGTGAACCAGGACGCGCTGTTCCCGCACGCCGTCGACTACGCGTCGGCCGCGTGCCTGCTGGTGCGGCGGCGGGCGTTCAACGCCGTCGGCGGGTTCTCCACCGAGTACGACACCGCCTACTTCGAGGACGTCGACCTGGCTTTCCTGCTGCGGCGGGCGGGGTGGGACGTGGCGGTCGACCCGCGCAGCACCGTGGTGCACCAGCGGCACGGCTCGTCGGACGGCTCGACGGCCAAGGACCTGATGGAGCTCAACCGCAGCACCTTCCTGCGCCGCTGGGGTTCCACGCTCGCCGGGCGGCCGATGCTGCCCGCCCCGGACAAGGGCTCGCACACGT
Source organism: Umezawaea tangerina (assembly GCF_003002815.1). Lineage (GTDB taxonomy): Bacteria > Actinomycetota > Actinomycetes > Mycobacteriales > Pseudonocardiaceae > Umezawaea > Umezawaea tangerina. The sequence goes on from NZ_PVTF01000001.1 coordinate 229,775, forward strand.
TCTACTACGCCCGCGACATCCTGGCCGACGCCCGGATCCTGGTCGTGGACGACCGGGTGCCCAACGCCGACCGCGGCAGCGGGGACCCGCGCACGCAACGGCTCCTGGAGACGTTGGCCGCGCCCGACCGCCGGGTCACGTTCCTCGCCAGGGACATCCTGCGGGCCGAGGCCTACGCGCCCGCGCTGCTGGAGCTGGGCGTGGAAGCGGTGTGGCAGCACGCGAACCCGTTCCAGGTGCTGCGCGAACGCGCCGGGCTGTACGACGTCGTGATCGTCATGCGGCCGCACAACTACTCGTGGATCGCCGAGGCCGTGGCGGAGAGCCAGCCGCAGGCGGTCAAGGTCTACGACTCGGAGTCGCTGTTCTTCCGCCGCGCCGAGCAGTACGTCGGCGTCGCGAAGACCGCGGCCGAGCGGGAGAGGCTGCGCCGCGAGGCGGACGAGCAGCGCGAGGTCGAGGAGGCCGCGTTCCGCTGGGCCGACGTCGGCGTGTGCGTGACGGAGGTGGAGGCCGAGTGGGCGGCGAAGATCGCGCCCGACGCGTCGATCCGCGTCGCGGGCTACCCGGTGGACATCGCCGACCAGGTGCCCGGTCTCGGTGAGCGCGACGGGATCGCGTTCTTCGGCGGGTTCATGGGCGGTGCGGGCAGTCCGAACGAGGTCGCCGTGCTGGAGCTGGTCGACGAGGTGCTGCCCGCGCTGTGGCGCGAGCACCCCGGCCTCAAGCTGGCCGTCGTCGGCGCCGACCCGACCCCTTCGGTGCGGGCGCTGGAGTCCGACCTGGTCGACGTCGTCGGCCGGGTGCCGAACCCGGCGTGGTGGCTCGGGCGGCTGCGGGTCCAGGTCGTGCCGATGCGCCTGGGCGCCGGGATCAAGCTGAAGTTCCTCGACTCCATGGCCGCCGGGCTGCCGTTCGTGACGACCCCGGTCGGCGCGGAAGGCCTGCGGCTGGGCGACCTGACGAAGCACCTCGTCGGCACGTCCAACGCGGAGCTGGTCGAGCTCACCAGCGCGTTGCTGTCCGACGACGCGCTGTGGACCGACGTGCAGCAGGAGCTGCTGGGGATCGCGCGGAACTGGTTCTCCCGCACGGCGTTCCGCAACGAGATCGACGAGGTCCTCGCCGACTGCGGCGTCGTGCCGACCGGGGTCGTGCGGACCCGCTGAACGCGGAAGCGGCGCCCCACCCGGATCGGGTGGGGCGCCGCTTCGCGGGACCGGTCAGCTCGTGGCCGGGTACTTGTCCAGCTGGCGCTTGAGCAGCGCGTCGAACGCCGCCTTCACCGCGGCCTCGTCGGCGCCGTAGGCCTCGACGCGCACCACGAACTCCTTGCTGATGTAGTGCGCGCGGTAGGTCGCGGTCGTGTTGAACGCCGTGATCGGCAGGTGCCGGACGGGCACGTTCTTCGCGCTCGTCGGCAGCAGCTCGAACTGCGCGGACTGGTACAGGTTCTCGACCGCCGTCAGCGTGGCGGCGGGGTTGTTGCTCTTGAACGCCCAGATCCCCTGCGACAGCTTGGCCGCCTCGTCCTGGCCGACCGCGAACCGCACGTCGGTCACGCCGGACTGCTGGAGCAGCTGCGCTTCCTCGAACGTCGGCACCTTCGCGACCAGCGCGTCGGCGATGTCCAGCGTCTTGAACTGGTTCGTCTTGCCCTGCACCTCGACGAACGGCCCGTCCGGCGTCTTGCGCACCGGCGGCGGGGACGGCGGGGTGCTGGAGGTCGGCGGCGGGGTGGAGCTGGTGCTCTGGCCGCCCGCGTTGTTGCTGCTGTTGCCGCGCCCCCACAGGAAGTACGCGCCGACGCCACCGCCCACGAGCAGCAGCACCACCAGGACGATCGCGATGATCTTGCCCTTGCCACCACCGCTGTCGCTGTCGGTGAACACCTCGGGGCCCTGGACGTTCGCCCAGACGTTGCCGTCGGAACCGTCCGACGACCCCCACGGCGGGGCGGACGCGTCCTGCCACGCGGGTGCGGGCGGCTGCTGCGGGAAGATCTGCGCCGGGAAGCCGCCGCTGGGCGTCCCGGTCGGCACGACCTGGGTGCGCTCGCTGTCGTTGGGCTGGACCGGCCGCACGAACTGGGTGCGCTCGGAGTCCGGGTTCCCCGAGGACGGTGGCTGCGCCGGGGTGGTGCCCGGCCGCACGACCTGGGTCTTCTCGGCGTCACCCGGCTGCACGACCTGGGTCGCCTCGGACGGCTCGGTCTGGCCCCACCGGAACGGGGGCGGGAACGGGCCGGGAGGCGGCTGCGGCGGTTGTTGCTGCTGCTGAGGGGCCCCGCCGGGTAGTGCTTGCGCGGCGGTGGCAAGGACTTCATCGCGGCGAAGACGGTAGTCGTCCGCGGAGATCTGCCCTGCTGCCAGCGCTCGATCGAGCTGTTGCAGGTCCTCTTGCCAGGACATCTGGCCCCTTCCACGTAGCGATAGCAGAGGCCATTGTTACCGAGCCCGTCCTGCTACTCACATCGAATGCCCTACATCGCAATCATGTTGGTGTCCGGAGGCGGTCTCAATTGGCGGCCGAGCCGTCAACCAGCCTTGATCACCAGACTGATGCGGTAGAGCTGATCTTCTGATCCCACGAGTACAACGCCATCTTCGACTCCCGGTCGCGCGACGGCGTTCCAGCCCCCGCGTCCGGTGCCGCGAGTGGTGCTCGCCACATCGGCACGGGGCACGTCCACCGCACCACCGCCGACCACCTCGCTGCTCCCGTCGACCACCAGGACGCAGTCGGCGGCCTCCCCGTCGAGCACCGCCCAGCCTGCGATCTTGCTGTTGCCCACCACCGGTCCGGTCTCCACCGCACCGGCCGTCCTGGAGACGCCCGACGGACCGGGCAGCTCCTTGACGCGGCTCATGTCGACCAGCGAGCCGAGCTCGTACCGACCGCACCCCAGCGTGAAGTCGTCCGAGAACGGGTAGGCCTTCATCGAGCGCAGCACCGGCAGGACCTTCGTGCTCCAGTTCATCGAGTCGATGACCGCGCGCGCGTCGACCCGCATGGCCACCGCGAGCATCGGTTGCCGGGGGTAGTTCTCCCGCACCGCCGTCGCCTGCGCGCTGCCCACCGCGTACGTCATCACGGCCACGGTGAGAGCGAGCGGCACGACATGGTGCCGCGCGAGCCTGGGTCCGCGCAACACCAGCAGCACCAGCAAAGCACAGGCGCCCAGCAGCGCCACCATCGCGTAGCGCGGACCGAGCGCCTCGGCGGTGCCCAGCCGCGACCGGCTGAACCCGACCATGATCGCCACCAGCACGACGTGGAACGCGAGCGCGAACCAGCCCGAGTCGTCCACAGTGGACTGAGCGGGTCGGGCACCCTTCTTCGGCAGGGCTTGGAACACGACGAACGCGAACACGGCCGCGGTGAGCGTGCCGGTCGCGAACGCCACGTCCGTGCTGCGCGCCGCCCACACCTGGCCGAGCATCGCGAGTGCCGTGCCGAGCATCGTGTCCACGCCGACGAGCGTCGACGACGGGTAGCCCGGCTGGCGCGACGGCAGCAGCCAGAGCGCCAGCGTGAGCACGCCGAAACCGATCGGCAGCACGAAGCGCCACAGCTCGTCGCGGCGCAGCCACGCCATCATCGCCAGCGAGACCCAGATCGGGAACGCGGCGCCGTGGCCGAAGCAGCCGATCACGCCGAACACGACGGCCACCGCGGTGTTGCCGCGGTGCGCGAACCGCAGCGCCAGCACCGCGGGCACGATGCCGACCAGCCAGTGCACACCGCTCATGCCCATGCCGAAGAACTCGAGCGCGCTGGAGGAGAACAGCAGCGCGGACAGGCACGCGATCACGGCGACGCGGGCGTTCCCGGTCAGCCGGGCGGGGAGCATCGACACCAGGGTCGCGAACAGCACCAGCACCAGCGCGACGCTGAACAGGCCGAGCGCCTGGTTGGCCGCGTCGAAGAGCTTGGCGTCCAACCAGAAGACCGGCCCGACCAGCGCGATCGGGTGTTCGTTGTACAGCTTGAACAACGCGAGCGGCCGCAGGACCCCGTCGTCGCCGGTGACCTTCGCGAGGATCGCCCAGTAGTCGTTGAAGTTCATCTTCGGCGAGCGGATCGCCTCGGCCGTGGCCAGCAGGACCGGGATGGGGACGAGCAGCCAGAGGAGCGCGCGCGGCGCCCGTGGAGCCCGGTCCACCGGACGGAGCACTTCCGTCCGCTGGTCTTCGACCGCCGTCATCAACCGACCCGGACCGTTCCGAGCACCTTCTGCACGAACTCGTTGAACTTCTTCGCCACGTCCTGGTCCGGGATCGTGCTGGGCCCCGCGGTGGCGACGCGGACCGTGACCGGGCCCGAGGTGTAGATGCCGCGGTACATGAACTGGTCGGACACCGCGAGCTTCATCAGCGACACCGACTCCGGCACGTCGATCTGCTCCACAGTGGACATCCCCGCCGCGACCTGGTTGTCCACCAGCGTCGAGGAGAGCTTCTTCGCCGAGTCCGCGTCCTTGGCCACGTACACCGCCACCGCGTACGCCAGACCGCTGTCGGTGCTCGACTTGTCGTAGATCTTGTCGACGCCCGCGGCCTCCAGCGCCTTGACGTCCTTGTCCGACAGGATCTTCGCGTCCTTGGCCTTCGCCAGCGTGTACTCGCCGTTCTTCGCGTTCGCCTTGCCGGGCGGCTCCGGCACCGCGGCCAGGTTCGCGGGCGGACCGGGCGGCGTGGCCGACGACGACGCGGCCGTGCTCGACGCGGCCGTGGTCGTGTCGCCCATGCCGCCGTTGAGGCCGAACCAGAACACGCCGCCGCCGATCACGACGAACGCCAGCACACCGATCAGCACGTACACGGCGACCTTCGGGCTCTTGCCCGAACCCGAGTCGAACACCTCCGGCCCGTGCATCCCCGGCATCCCGCGCGGCGGGCTCTGCTCGCCCCACGGCGGCGGCGTCTGCTGGGGCCCGAACTGCTGCGGTCCGGTGGGAAACCCGACCGGCCGCACCTTCTGCGTCTGCTCGGGGTCGGAGAACTGGTTGGTCCGAATGATCCCGGTCTGCTCCGGGTCGGACGGCTGGCTGGCCTGCCACCGCATGGGTGCAGGTCCTCCGCCGGACGCCGCGGCAAGTAGCTCGTCGCGACGTGACCGATGCTGGTCCGGGGTGATCCGCCCGGCGGCCAGCGCCTCGTCCAGAGCGCTCAGCTCTTCCTGCCAGCCCATCTGAAAACCCTCTCGGCGATCTGTCCGCGACACCGCGCGGACGGGCCCGTGTTGTGGCCGTTCGGAACCAAGTCCATCAAGTGGCCAAGCCGAGTGAGCGTATCTTGATCCGCCCTCCGCACACAGACCAGCCGGTCCAGCAAACCCGCAGGTGAAGCGGGCTACCACCGGACGACTTCGGCAAGGCGCCGCGGACGCCGCGGCCTGGCGCGCAACGGGGCAAGAGCGAGCTCTCCGACGGGGCTTGCGCCAGCGTCGGTCGCCCGGTCGACCTCGGAGCTCGCGTACGGCTGAGCAGTCGGTCGATCGGGTGGACGGCACCCAGGCGCTGGACCACCGGCTTGTCGCAGGACTAGCCGCGACAAGCCGGTGGTGTGTAGTGGTCCGCACGCGCCGATCGGAGAAACCTGTTCCAGGTGAACGGGGGGAATGCCAGGATCTCGCCGTGCTTGTTCCGTGAATTGCGCACCAAGGCTGAATTGTTCGCCATTGCGACCTCCACGCAGTCACCGGTCGCGTTGCTGGCCGAACTCTTCCGCCAAGAACTGTCCGGAACCTCCGCCGCGTATCGTTCCACCGTTGTCCCCCTCCGTTTGGCCGTCACCGTTCCGGATGGGCTTCCCGGTACGACGTGACCAGTGCTGCAACGGTAGGCAGGCACAACCCGGCCATGCGTCAGCCGCGCTCCTCTGCTCCCCGTGGCTGCGGATCGCTCCAAGACAAACGTATGACGCCTTAGACGGCCTTTCTACCGCCGGGAGGGGGAGCGTCGATAGAAGTGACAAGGGTTGCGGTTACTAGTGGTGAGTATGCCGGACTGCGTTGTGCCGATCGGTAGAGCGGTCTAGTCCTTTTGCTGTGACCGCAAATCTGCGGTGGGCGGGTTGTCAGGTCGGTAGTTCGGCGATCAACCGGTCGATGGTGGCGTCGAACTGGTCGCCCGCGATCGACAAACCCTCCAGTGTCACGAAGTACTCGACGTACTGACTGGCGGTCTGGGGCTCGTTCTCGAGGAGGATGTCGCGCGTGGCCTGCTCGATCTGCACCACGTAGTCGGTGTTCTCGTAGTCGTCCGGCAGGAACTCGAGTACCGAGAAGGAGTTCTCCATACCTGGGCGAACGCCGATGCTGAACGGGAGTACGTGGATGTCCACCGACGGGTACCTGCTCACTTCCTTCAGGTGGAGGAGCTGTTCCCGCATTACCGTAGCTCCACCTATTTGCCGCCGAAGCGTCGATTCGTCCAGGACGAAGGAGAACCGGGGCCCGTTCTCCCTGGTGAGCAGATGCTGACGTTGCATTCGCACTTCGACTCTGGACTGGGTGACCTCAGGGTCGGTTTCGTACGAGTCGAACATCGCTTCAGCGTATTCCCTGGTCTGCAGCAGGCCGGGAATGAAGAGGAACTGGAACTGGCGAACCAGGGATGCGGACTCCTGAAATCCCAGGAACTGGATGAAGTCGGGCTTCAAGTGGTTCTTGTACTTGTCCCACCACGAGCTCTTCTTGCTCGACCTGGCCATGTCCAGTAGTTCATTAGTCTTTTTTGCATCAGTTACCTTGTATTGCCCGAGCAATGCCTTCAGGTCGGTGATTCCGATTCCGACGGCGCCGGTCTCAATTCTGATGATTTTCGAGGCTGACCATTCTAGTAAATCTGCCACCTCCTTTTGCGTGAGACCCGCGTGCTCGCGCGCGCGACGGAGTTCGGCCCGAAGCTTGCGCTGCTGCGCTACTGGGTTGAGCTGGTGTGTCATGCCGACCCTCCTGTCGACCGCCAGCTGCCTGTGTGCCACATAGCTACTTGGCACCTGACAGCTATGGACGTAGCAGACAGCGAGCATCTATCGTGCTTACTAACACAACGTAGCGTGTCGGTCCAGCTGCTCCCACTCCGGCCCCTCTCACTCCGGTTCCTCCACTTGATCTTCAGCTCTCCACCTGATCTTCAGATCGTCGGATCCCCCGTGCTTGATCGGAGTTGCTCATGCGCGTCTGGCGAAAGCGCTCTCCGGAGCCGCAGGTGGAGAAGAAAGTCGTCTTGATCGTGGTCCGGACCCTCACCTGCTGCGATCGGGTGCGCGACATCCTCCCCCTGTGCGACTCGGACCGCAGGCTGGAGATCCACTGGGTGGTGGAGCCCGGTTCGGCCTACAGGGACGGGGTCGACGACTACCTCAAGAACTTGGACGTCAGGCTGCTGAGGTGGGCGCAGGCGCGGAGGCGCAGGTTCGACCTGATCCTGGCCGCCCACGTCGACCGGAGGCTGGGAAGGCTGCGCGGTCCGATCTTCGTCTTCCCGCACGGTGCGGGCTTCAACCGAATCCTCCCCAAGCGCACCAAGAGCGTTGTCGAGCCGGTCGGGCTGTCCCGACACGAACACCGCACCTTGCTCGGCAGGCTCGTCGCCTCCGTCGTGGGGCTCTCCCACCCGGATCAGAAAGCGCAACTCGCCAACGCGGTACCCGGAGCGGAGCACCGCAGCCGCGTCATCGGCGACCCGACCTTCGACCGGATCACGGCAAACATGCCGCTGCGGGAGGAGTTCCGCCGCGGCCTTGGTGTGGCCCCCTGGCAGCGACTGGTCGTGGTGACTTCCACCTGGGGGGACCACTGCCTGGTCAAGAGCCCCGGCCTCGTCGACCAGTTGCTGTCGCAGCTCCCCCAGGACGAGTTCAAGGTCGCTCTGGTGCTGCACCCCAACGTCTGGCGGCTTCACGGGGAGGCGACTGTGCGGGCGCACTTCCGCGATGCCCTGGACAGCGGACTGCTGTTGCTCAAGCACGACGACGGATGGCAGGTCGGGATCGTCGCGGGTGACATCTGCATCGGGGACCACGGGAGCGTGGCATTTTACGCCGCTGCGCTCGGACGGCCGTTCCTCAAAGCCGTCGCTGCTCCCGCCGACCTGCTGCGGGAGTCGCCGACCGCGCGGTTCATCGAGGCCGCGACACCGGTCGACCGCGACTCGGACCTACACCAGCAGATCCTCGGAGCCATGTCACGGCACGACCCGGCCGAACTCATCGCCATCACGGCGAAGTCGCTGGGTCTGTCAGGGGACAACGGGGTGACTTTCCAGCGCACGGTGTACGAACTGCTGGACCTCACTCCGCCCGCCCTGCCGCGGGTGCTGCGCTACAAGGCTCCCCAGCCGATCATCGGCGATGAGATGGTCTCGGTGCTGCTCACCCTCGATGTGTCCGCGACGAACGCGAACGCGGGCCGGGTCGACATCCGGCGCTACCCGGTGATCCTCGAACGCCACCACCCTCCTGATGACCGCCGCGACTACGTGTTGCTGGGCAAGGACACCGAGGTCGACACCCGACTGCGGCAGAGCGCCGAGATCGTGGTGTCCGCGGTGCGACTGGGCGAGCAGGAAGCCCTGGGGTGGATGAAGGCAAGACTGGAGTCCACCGGCGTCAAACTCCTGGTAGCGGCCCTTTCCGACACGAGGTGCGTGCTCCGGCTGCGGGACGGTCCGCTCTTCGAGGCGAACACCACGCCCCTCACCGCGAGCGGCACCTCACCGCCGGATCCGTGGATCACAGCGGCGGCGGTCTACGCGTGGTTGGTCGAGGGCGGGACCTTCGACCAACCGGTGGACCTCGTCATCAGGCTGACCGACTCACCGATGCGCGACATCGGGATCTCCGTCACGACGCTCTTTGGAAGCGCTCTCACACCTTAGGTCCCCAGCCCTCCACCCCGGATCCAGCCGCTCACCTCGTGCACGCGTGGATTCCCGGATTCCCGGTACAACTCCAGCAGGCGTTGGGCCGAATCGCGGAACAGACCGACATCCTGACCGCGTCGGGCCACCACCACGAGGACTTCCAACGCCTGCGCTTCCTTGATCGGCTGGCGCCTTTCCCTGGTGGTGGTGATCGCCGAGTCGAGAACCACTCGTGCGTCGGCATCCCGCTTGAGCGCCTCGTAGGCAGAGCCGAGGACGATCTTCGTCCGGGCGACGGCCATCTCGTCGTTCAACGCTTCGGACGTGTCCAAGGCGGCGTCGAGCACTTCCACGGCGTCAGCGGAGTTGCCGCTTCGCACGAGCACCTCGCCCAGGTGGTAGTTCTGCATGGCGATCGCCCGGCTGTCGTCGAGCTCCTCGCTGATCGCCCGCGCTTCCCGGAAGTTGTTCGCGGCTTCGGCGAACCGGCGCTGATCGCGGTGGAGCAGACCGAAGGATTCGAGTACCGCGGCTTGCGCCCGTGAACTTGCGGATTCTTTCGCGGCGGACCATGCCACGTCGAGCTCTTTGTTCGCCTGGGGAAGCTGCCCGAGTTCAAGATGTGCTCGTGCGAGGTGGTTGTGCATGCGCGCGAGTGCGACGGTGTTGTGGCTGCGCGCGGCGGCCAGTGCTCCCAGCTCGTGCGCCTCCAACCAGTCGGTGAAGAGTTTTCGGCCGTGGTAAAAAGCCCACAGCGCTTCGCACAGCTGCCAGGTGACGTCGTCCCAATTGTTCTGCGCCGCCACTCGCACGGCCGCGAGGAGATTCGCCCGTTCCGTTTCGAACCACGCCATTCCGCTGGCCGCCGTGAACGGTGTGCGCCAATTGGTCAAATCGTGTTCTGCAAGTCGCCATCGCGTCGCACCGAGCACTGCGTAGTCGGCGGCCGCCGCTCCGAGCAGGTACCATTTTGTTATCCTGTTCAACGTCGCCGAGCGGTCTTCCTGCGTTTCGCCTTCTTCGGCTTTGCGCTGGGCGTGGAGTCGGACGAGGTCGTGCAGCCGGTAGCGTTCTCCGCCCATCTCTTCGAGGAGGTTCGCCTCACCGAGTTCGACCAGGGCGTCGTCGACTTCGTCGATGGTCATGGCCGCGGCGGCGGAAACCACCTGAGGACCGAAATCGAGCCCTGGGTGGACGCCGAGGACTCGGTAGACCCGTCGTGCCGATTCCGGGAGGTCCTGGAACGCGAGGTCGAAAACCCTGTTCACGCGCTGACCGCCTTCCGGTGAAAGCCTTTCGAGCCGCAGGTTGTCGTCGGACAGGTAGCGGACCAGCCGGGACACCGTCCAGTGGCGGCGTCGCACCAGTCGGGCGCCCGCCACGCGCAGCGCGACCGGAAGTCCCGCGCAAAGACGGATCAATTCGTGAAGGGCTTCGGGATCGGAGTCCACCTGCTCGGGCGGCAGCATCCGCGCGACCAAGGCCGAGCTGTCCAACGGCGTAAGCGGATGCAGCTCCACCATCACAGCGCCGTCCATCACCAGCCCACTAAGTCTGTTTCGGCTGGTCACCAACACCACGCTGCCAGCGGACCCGGGTATCAGCGGACGCACTTCGGCGGCTTGGCCGACGTCGTCGAGCATGATCAGCACGCGGGTCTCGGCGGTTTTCGTGCGGAACAGCGCCGCTCGTTCAGGCAGGTCGATCGGGATGAACTGCTCGTGCACGCCCAGCGCCCGCAAGAATGCGGCCAGCACGTCGCTCACGCCCACTCCGCCGTGGTGCCGGTAGGCGGACAGGTCGGCGTAGAGCTGGCCGCCTTCGAACCGATCGCGGTGCTTGTGGGCCCAATGGACGCCGATGGCCGTCTTGCCCACACCGCTCATCCCGCTGAGCACGAGCACCACAGGGCGCGACTCAGACGTTCGGCCTTCGACTGATCGGGTCAACCTGTGCAGTTCGTGCGTGCGGTTGACGAACTCGTGCGGTGTCGGTGGAAGCTGCTTCGGAACGGACGCGGGTGCGGTGGTAGGCGTTGTCACGGTCACCTCTCCGATGACTTGCGCCTGAATTACGCTACCCGCAACACCGCTCGATACGCCATTGTGGACGGTACTTGACCACGCGGACCTGGCACGACGACGAGCATCGTTTTCCGGTTCGCTCGCGTCCATCCGCTCACCCCCTGGCAAAGCCACCGCTTCGCGGCACCTCTAGCTTCGCCGGAGAGCTGCTCAGCCGCAACGAAACCTACGGCATCCGCACCCCAGTCCTCTGAGATGCACAGATGGCCTGCGACGGCCACTCCATCGGCGCCCCACCGATGACTGAGCGTGAGGCGTATCGACGTGATCGGATCGATGCCCAACGGTGACCATTATGTCGCAGATCAATCACGGCACGTGTGTTTATCGGTCAAGTTCGACAAATGTTACACAAAGTAAATTCGAGAAATTTTCACCCCAATAGTGGTGCAAAGAACATGGTTAGCGTGTTTATGACCCATGGTCAATCCGCTGGACCCTCTTGGATCACCAGTTGAGATCCGCTAGGTTGCCCCGTGTCGTCCGGAGCCGGGGTCCGTCCCGGTCGGGTGCGCGGGTGTCGGGGGATGGGCGCGCGTTCGGGACCGGTTGGGCTGGGGAGATCATGGTCGCCTTTTCGGCGCGCGGGTCGGTTGTGCTCGCGCTGGTCGTGGTGCTCGGTGGTGGGGCGTCCGCCGCCGCCGTGGGGCAGGAGCCCGGTGGGCGGGCTGACCTGGCGGTGAGCGCGGTCGTCGAGGACAAGCAGTTCGACGTCGGGGCAGAGGTGCCGGTGACGGTGACCATCAAGAACGTCGGCACGGCGGACGCGACGGTGGTCAAGGCCTCGATCGCGTCGAAGTCGGGGTCCGGGTTCGTGGTGGACGCGGCGCAGTGGGGTGACCTCGGCTCGGGCGGGACGATCGCGTCCGGTACCAGTCGGACGGTGAAGCTGACCGGGGTCACGCAGAAGTGGCAGAACGACAACCCGGTGGTGCGGGTGGCCGTCCAGTCAGCCGACGACGCCGAGCCCGCCAACGACTTCGCGGACTTCACGGTCCGCTACCTGCCGACCGGCACCAAGAGCGAGGTCGGCGGGTACGTGTTCGGCGACCGCAACGGCAACGGCGTGCCCGACTCGGGCGAGGGTTTCGCCGGGGTGCGGGTGCGGCTGGGGTCGAAGGAGCTGAACAGCGACGCGCTGACCGACGAGAAGGGGCACTTCACGTTCGGCGAGCGGCCGGCCCAGGAGTACTCGCTGACCGTGACCGGCGTGCCCGAGGGCTGGCTGTTCACGGGGTCGCGCACCATCGTGGTCGACGGGACGCCGGCGAGCGCGGACGTGCGGTTCGCGGCGGTGCGGCCGTTGCGCGAGTCGCTCACGGCGAAGGCGGAGTTCACCAAGGCCGAGTACGCGCCGGGCGCGAAGGCGACCGTGCGGGTCGCGCTGGCCAACACCGGCGCGAACGCGCTGACCGGGATCACCGCGGCCTGCACCGGCGAAGGGCCGCAGCTGGCGGTCGCGTCGTGGGGCGAGCTGGGCACCGGCGCCGCGATCGGCGCTGGCGAGACCAGGACGTTCGAGGTCGACGGGACCGTGCCCACCACCGCGTTGGAGCTCGGCTCGGTCGGCCTGTCGTGCGACTTCGGCGCCGACCGCGCGTTCCCCGGCAGCCTGCCCACGGCGTCGGCCACCGCGAAGGTCGCGAACCCGCAGTCGAGCACGCCGCCCGCGTCGAGCACCACGCCGACGTCGAGCAGCACCACCGCACCGACCAGCACGACGGACTCGAGCACGCCGCCGCCCGTCGCGGACACGCCGGACGGTCCGCTGGCGAGCACCGGTGCGAGCGTCCTGGGCATCTCGGTCCTCGGCCTGCTGGCGCTGGTCGCCGGTGCCGTCGCCGTGCTGTTCGCCCGCAGGCGCAAGTCCGCCTAGACGGTCACCGGGTGGTCCGCCCGCGGGCGGACCACCCGTGCGGATGAGTAGCGGTACTCAAGACAAAGGCCCTGGTGGCGCGGGAAAATGGGCCATGGCAACCACCAAGAAGGGCACGCCGAACACGACGGCGTTCTACGTGCAAGCCGTGATCTCGTTCGCCGTCTCGCTCGGGGCCGTCGGCCTCGGTCTGGTCTACCTGCCCGTCGACGGGTGGGTGCGCGCGTTCCTGGCGCTCGGCCTGCTGTTCACGGTCACGTCGGCGTTCACGCTGGCCAAGTGCATCCGCGACCGCCAGGAGGAGGGGTACCTCGTCAACCGGGTCGACCAGGCCCGGTTGGAGAAGCTCCTGGCCCAGCACGACCCGTTCAAGGTGGACGCGGTCTGACGCGTCAGTTCTTCTTGGTCATCAGGGTCGGGCCGAGGATGCGGCGCGCGATGCGCCGGGCCGTGCTGCGCGGCTTCGCGGGCGCCTGAGCGGGCTTCGGGGCTTGCGCGGCGGGAGCCTGCGGGGCCTGGGTCTGCGGAGCTTGGGGTTGCTGAGCCGGCGCCTGTGGAGCCTGGGGTTGCGGTGCGACAGGTGCCTGCGGTGCGACGGGGGCCGCTTGGACCTGGGGTGCCACCGGGATGTGCGGCGGCGAGGGCTGGACCTGCAACGACGGGGGCAGCGGAGGCGCCGGGGGCATCTGCGGAGGCCCGGACTGGACCGGCGGTGACGCGGGGAACGGCTGGTAGTCCTCTGGCATCGGGACCGCGGGCTGGAACAGCGATCCGGGCGCCGACGGCGGGTACGCGGCCGGGGCCGGTGCCGGTGTGACTGGTTGGAACTTCACCGTCGCGTCGCTGTGGAACTTGACCGTCGGATCGTTCCTGGGCGTGAACTGCTGGTGCTCCTGGCTCAACGTCACCCCTCGGATTCTGCCGGCTGCAACGCGTGGACTTCCAGGGGGAAGAGACCTGGACGACACGCGGACGGCATCGGGTGGGTACGGCTCGACCGGGTCGGCCGAGCCGGTCCACATCGTTGTCCGGATCAGACGAGCGTCGCGTCGAGCGTGATCGTCGTGCCCGCGAGCGCCTGGCTGACCGGGCAGTTCTTCTTCGCGCCCTCAGCGGCCTCGGCGAAGGCGGCGGCGTCCAGGCCGGGCACGGAGGCGTGCACGGTCAGGTGGATGCCGGTGATGCCGGTGCCGGGCTGGAAGGTCACCTCGGCCGAGGTGTCGACCGAGGTCGGCGGGGTGCCCGCCTGGGCGAGGCCGTGCGACAGCGCCATCGAGTAGCACGACGAGTGCGCCGCGGCGATCAGCTCTTCCGGGCTGGTCTTGCCGTTGGCGGCCTCGGCGCGGGAGGGCCAGCTGACGTCGTAGGTGCCGACGCCGGAGGACTCGAGCGTCACAGCGCCCTTGCCCTCCAACAGGTTGCCTTCCCAGTGCGTGGTCGCCTTGCGCGTGGTGGCCATCTGAAAGCTCCGTCTCGAAGAGGGTTCCTCAGTACGGACCAAACCTAACCGCGATGGCTTCCGCGCGGCGGTTGAGGGGGGGCTCGCCCCGACCATGATGGTGACCACGCGGGGGGTTGAGGGGGCTTGCCCCCTCACCGGGGTCTGGGGGTTGGCCCCCCAGTGTGATTCGAAAGCAAGAAGGCGAGTGCTCATTGCGAGCACTCGCCTTCATTGCTGCAGAGCGGACGACGAGATTCGAACTCGCGACCCTCACCTTGGCAAGGTGATGCGCTACCAGCTGCGCCACGTCCGCACCGGTGTTCTTTGGTGCGAGGTAACTATAACCCAGGTTCAAACCGCGTTTCGACCGGGGGTCCCGTCACCCTCGAACAGCGCGTCCACCTCGGCCAACCGCTCCGTCGACCACCGCCACTCCCACAGCGGGCGCACCTTCGCGACGACCTCGGGCGTCAGCCGGTGCGCCACGTCGTCGCGCAGCTCCCAGTCGTCGAACACGTGCTCGTAGAAGCTCACCATGATCGCGTTGGAGAGGAACTGCTCCGGCTGCTGGAAGCACCACAGCGCGAACCCGTAGACGCGGCGCAGGGTCTCCTCGTCGCCCGCGCGGTGCGCTTCGAGGGCGAGGTGCCACAGTTCGCCGAAGTACACGTGGCACGACCACGACTCGCGGTCGACGACGGCGCTCAGCTCGGGGACAAGAGCTGCAGCTTTCGATCGCCAGTCGGCCACACGGCGGAAGATTACCGGTTCGCGGACCCGCTTCCGACGACCCCGAGGTCACCTGACGCCGAGCCGTGACCGCGTCGTCACCGGCGGTAGGGCAATCCGGTGCGTCCGAATGGCTCACGACGACCGGCTGGTATTCAGTACCGGGTATCTCGCGTGGCCGGGGTGCGGGACCGGTTTGTGGCATGTTGACCTGGGAGCACGTGGGCGCTGGGAGGTGTCGGGTCGGATGGCCGAGGACGCTGACGGCACCGAGGTCGACCGGGAACTCCTCGCCAGGGTTCGCGCCGGGGAGGACGCCGCGTACGGTGAGCTGTTCTCGCGGCACGCGGACGCCGTGCGGAGGTTCTCGCTGCGGCACGTCCGCGAGCCCGCCGAGGCCGACGACCTGACCGCCGAGGCGTTCTTCCGGGTCCTCCAGGCGATCCGCCGCGGCACGGGCCCCACCGACCACGTCCGCACGTACCTGCTGACCGTCGCGCGCCGGGTGGCGTGGGAGTGGAGCGGGCGCCGCCGTGACGTCCCGGTGGACGACGAGGAGCTGAACAGGCGGGTCGAGCCGTACGCGGACGCCACCGCGCAGCGCGCCGAGTACTCGCTGATCGGCCGCGCGTTCACCAGCCTCCCCGAACGCTGGCGCACGGTCCTGTGGCAGGTCGAGGTCGAGGGCGAACGGCCGTCCGCGGTCGCGCCGCTGTTCGGGCTCAGCGCCAACGCCATGTCCGCGCTCGCCCGCCGGGCCCGTGAAGGCCTGCGCGCGGCCTACCTCCAGGCGCACCTGGCCGAGGACAACGGCGCCGAGTCGTGCTCGTCGGTGCTGTCGAAGCTCGGCGCGTACACGGCGGGTGGCGTCCAGGGCGCCGAGCAGCGCCGGATCCGCAAGCACCTCCAGACCTGCGCGCGCTGCAACGCCCTGCACTCCGAACTGGCCGAGGTCTGCTCCACGTTGCGCGCGCACGCCGGGATGCTCGGCGTCCCGGTCGCCGCGACCGCGCTGGTCGGCGCCCAGGTCGCCTCGGTCGCCGTCGCGGGCAAGGCCGCGCTGCTCGGCGGTCGGATCAAGTTCGTGCTCGCAGGGGTCGCGTCGGCGGCGGCCGTCGGCCTGTTCAGCCTGCTCGCGGGCCTGTTCACGAACGCGCCGGGACCCGGCCTGATCCGGGCCGACCAGGACGCGCCGCACGGCCTGCAGCTGATCATCACGACCAGCGCCACCACGACGTCGAGCGTGCCCAGCGGCGCACTGGTCGCGATGCCGCCGAGCACCGAGCAGCCGCGCAACCAGGAGGTCGCCGCGCCTCCGCCCCCGCCGAACCGGGTCGGCGGCTGGAGCCCGACGGCCACCACGGACCAGAAGTCGGGCGCGGGCACCGACGACGCGCCCGCGGGCAGCGGGGACGCGGTCACCGAGGGGACCGGGGCGTCCGAGGCGACGTGGACGAGCCACGAGAGCAACGTCGTCCGGGTCACCTCGGAGACGCCGACCACCACGACCGAGTCCACCAAGTCGCTCAACAGCTCGTCGAGCACGTCGCCGTCCAGCGGTTCGCCGACGCCCACCACGGTGATCATCCGACCGACCGCCGTCCCGTCCTACCCCGGCGGCCCGACCTACCTGAGCTCCTACCGCCCGACGTGACTCCCTGCCACGAGGGCGCCCCGGTGGTTCACCCGTCGGGTGCAACGATCACCGGGTACCGTTGTCCCACGCTGAGTGATCGCTCGTGAGGCCTAGGAGACGGTGATGACGCGGCTGGTGCGCGGTGCGGACGGCCGGATGTGGACGGTGCGCAGCCGGATCGAATGGCGCAACCCGTCCCCGGACGGCGATTTCGAGCACGACGTGAGCGGTGGCCAGGGCCCCGGCGTGATGATGATGCTCATCGTCATCGTCATGGGCGTCATCCTCGTGTCGTGGACGCCGGAGCAGGTCGTCGTGCCCGCGTGGCTGATCCTCGCGTTGATCATCCTGTTCCTGTTCTTCCCGGTCAGGTGGTCGCTGCGCAGGCCGTGGACGCTGGTCGCGGAGTCGAAGGCGACGCCGGACGAGCAGCCGCCGGAGCTGTGGATGGGCCAGGTCCGCGGTGTGCTCACGGTGCGCCAGGAGGCCTCCAAGGTGTCCCGGAACATCGAGATGTACTCGCTCCCCGACGTCGAGGGGCCGCTGCAACCGGTCGACTGATCGGCGTTCGCGGGTGACACTGGGCGGGTGCCGGAACTACCAGAGGTCGAGGCGCTGGCCCACCACCTGCGCGAACACGCCGTCGGCCGGACGGTGCACCGGGTGGACGTCGCGTCCCTCCAGGTGCTGAAGACGTTCGACCCGCCGTGGACGGCGCTGGTCGGCCGCCCCGTCACGGGCGCGGGCAGGCACGGCAAGCACCTGGACCTGGACTGCGACGGGATCCACCTGATCGTGCACCTGGCCCGCGCGGGCTGGCTGCGCTGGTCGGACACCCTGTCCGCACCCCCGCCCAAACCCGGCCGCGGCCCGCTAGCCCTGCGCGTCCACCTCGGCCCACCCGGCGACGGCCCCGGCTTCGACCTCACCGAGGCGGGCACCAAGAAGGGCCTCGCGGCCTGGATCGTCCGCGACCCGGCCGAGGTCCCCAGCATCGCCCGCCTCGGCCCGGACGCCCTGAGCCTGTCCCGCGACGACCTGGCCTCGCTGTTCGACGGCCGCGGCGAACGCCTGAAGACCGCGCTCACCGACCAGACCCTGCTCGCCGGCATCGGCAACGCCTACTCCGACGAGATCATGCACGCCGCCAAGCTCTCCCCGTACGCCACCGCCGGCAAGCTCACCGACGACGCCCTCGACCGCCTCCACGACGCCGTCACCACCGTCCTCACCGACGCCGTCACCCGCTCCGTCGGCCAATCCGCCGCCCGCCTCAAAGGCGAAAAACGCTCCGGCCTCCGCGTCCACGCCCGCACCGGCCTCCCCTGCCCGGTCTGCGGCGACACCGTCCGCGAAGTCTCCTTCGCCGACCGCAACTTCCAGTACTGCCCAACCTGCCAAACCGGCGGCAAACCCCTGGCGGACCGTCGGATGTCACGGCTGCTGAAGTAGCGCTTCCGGTTCGGCGATCATCACCCCGTCCAGGTGTTGCCGAACCCCTGCGCTGCCCCAGTCCCGTCATCCCGGACCTGAACACCGACTCCGAGGAGCCCAAGGCTTCACCCATCGTGTCCGGAGGTCTTGGCTGCTGCGGACCTTCCCCTGCCCGACCGACCAACTCCCGCCGGGCGTGCCGACTTGTCCACAACCCCACCGGTTGTCCACAAGCAAGATCCACACCGCCCAATCCGGCTTCACCCTCGGTAGACTGGCCTCGGGGCCGTCCCCCGGTGAGGGTGGGGGACTGTTAGGGGTATGGCGCCTGGTCGGCGATTTATGCGTTGTTTCGACGTGGGCAGCGCCGGTGTCTGGTGGGTGATCCTGACCGCGCCGCAGCCGGTGGCGCCGGTGCGGACGGGCTGCTTGCCTGGGATGTCAGCGTGGACTCCGCGATCGCGGTGGTCGGCCCAGGAACCGCCTGGACCGTGTGCTTGGTGGACAAGGCGTGTACGTCCGAAGCCAACCGGGAGCACCTTCGTCATTGCGGGATCAAGGCGGCCAGGACGTGCATCGCAGGGCCAAGGGATCGAAGAGCGACCTGTGAAGCGGTATGCGGCATCGACCGACTCAAGCGCCACCGCGCGGTAGCCACTCACTACGACAAGCTCGCCGCGCGCTACGAAGCCACCGTGCACGTCGCCGCGACCTCAACTGCCTGAGGACTTCTTCCGCAGTGCGTCCGGCTTGTGCACGGCGTCCTTGCCGGTCTTGTCGCTGCGAACCCGGTACTGCGGCTCGTCCTCGGACGCGCGCACAGTGCGGCCGGCGGCTTCGGTGTCGTCGGTGATCTCCTCGACCACTTCGCCCTGCACGCGCTGCCCGTGGCTGGACCAGGAGACCTTGTCGCCTTCTTTCATGGGCTGAGTGTCGGTCGGGCCCGTCAGTCCCGCACGATGATCACTTCCAGTGTGCGCGGGCCGTGCACGCCCTCCACGCGGTTCAGTTCGATGTCGCTCGTGGCCGACGGGCCGCTGATGAAGGTCAGGGGGCGTACCGGGTCCAGGCGTGCCAACGCTTCCGGCACGCTGGCCGCTACCTGGGACGCGAACACCACGCACAGGTGGTAGTCCGGGAGGAGGGTCAGTACTCGGCGGCCTTGGGTGGTGCCGGCGTCGAGGACGATGGTGCCGGTGTCGGCGATGGCGACCGCACAACCCGTCAGGACGCCGTCGGCACCGTCCAGTGCGTCGATCCCCAACGGTGGTGAGTCCGGCAGCCAGGTCACCGAGGGGACCAGCCATGGCGGTGGGAGGTCGACGGGGGCGACGATGCGGCGGGTGCCGAGGAGGGAGGCGATCAGCGCGACCAGGTCGTCGGCGGGGACTTGGTGCACGGTGGCGCGGTAGTCGGCGACGCGTTCGGCGAACAGGTCCAACGAGCCGGTGCCGGTGTGGTGGTAGGCGCGGGGGACGACGACGGGGGCTGGGCGGTCGCCGAGGGCGGAGCGGATGCGGGCGAGGACTTCGGTGCGGGCGTCAGCCACGGTTTTCCTTCCACCACGCGCGGAACGACTGCTTCGGGGGGACGGGGGCGTCGCGGGACGACGTCCAGGCGGCGCCGGGGCCCGGTAGGCGGGTGATGCGGCCGTTGCGGCCGAGGAGGCGGGCGAAGGAGGCGAGCTTCTGGGCGCGTTCGTAGCGGCTGGGGGAGGAGAAGACCCAGGCGGCGGCGGACATGGCGATGGACTCGGGGGTGCGGCCGCGGGCGGTGACCGAGGAGGCGCGCAGGTGGGTGAGGACCTCGGGGATGTTGATGCGCACGGGGCAGACCTCGTAGCAGGCGCCGCACAGCGAGGAGGCGAACGGCAGCGACGCGGCCTGCTTGTCGTGCGGGTCGTCCACCAGCTGCGGTGTGAGGATCGCGCCGATCGGGCCCGGGTACACCGAGCCGTAGGACTCGCCGCCGGTGCGCTCGTAGACCGGGCAGACGTTGAGGCAGGCCGAGCACCTGATGCAGCGCAGCGCCTGCCTGCCGACGGTGTCGGCGAGCGTGGCCGTGCGGCCGTTGTCGAGCAGCACCAGGTGGAACGCCTGCGGCCCGTCGCCGGGCGTGACACCGGTCCAGACCGAGGTGTACGGGTTCATCCGCTCGGCCGTGGACGAGCGGGGGAGCAGCTGGAGGAACACCTCCAGGTCGGCCCACGTCGGCACGAGCTTCTCGATGCCCATGACCGTGATCAGGGTTTCCGGCAGCGTGAGGCACATCCGGCCGTTGCCCTCGGACTCCAGCACGACGATGGACCCGGTGTCGGCGACCGCGAAGTTCGCCCCGGAGACCGCGACGCGCGCCGAGAGGAACTTGCGCCGCAGGTGCGCCCGCGCGGCCTCGGCCAGCACGCGGGGCTCGTCGGTCAGGCCCTCGGGCACGTCCGGCATCTCGCGCTGGAAGATCTCGCGGATCTCCGAGCGGTTGCGGTGGATCGCGGGCACCAGGATGTGCGACGGCCGGTCGTTGCCGAGCTGCACGATGAGCTCGGCCAGGTCGGTCTCGATCGCGGTGACGCCACCGGCCTCCAGCGCCTCGTTCAGCCCGATCTCGGCGGTGGCCATGGACTTGACCTTGACCACCTCGTCGGCCCCGGTCTCGCGGACCAGCCGCAGCACGATCTCGTTCGCCTCGGCCGCGTCGCGGGCCCAGTGCACGACGCCGCCGCGCTCGGTGACCGACTTCTCCAGCCGTTCCAGGTACACGTCGAGGTTGGTCAGCACCTCGTCCTTGAGCGCCTGGCCCGCCAGCCGCAGCTCCTCCCAGTCGGTCATCTCCCCGACCGCCGACGCGCGCCTGCCGCGGATCGTGCCGGTGGCCTTGCGCAGGTTGCTGCGCAGCTGGGTGTCGGCGAGCGCGGTGCGGGCGGCGTCCGGGAACTTCGGACTGCCCAGCCACGTCACCGGGTTGCGGGTGACCACGGGTCCTCCTCGGTGCTCGCCAGGATCTCGGCCAGGTGCACGGTGCGCACGCCGGTGCGGAGTCGGGACAGGCCGCCGCCGATGTGCATGAGGCACGAGTTGTCGCCCGCGGTCAGCACCTCGGACCCGGTGTCCAGCACGTGCCGCATCTTGTCGGACAGCATCGCGGTCGACGTGTCGGCGTTCTTCAACGCGAACGTCCCGCCGAACCCGCAGCACGACTCGGCGTCCGGCAGCGCCACGAGGTCGAGCCCGCGCACGGCCCTGAGCAGCGACAACGGCTTGTCGCCGACGCCGAGCATGCGCAGCGAGTGGCACGTCGGGTGGTAGGTCACGCGGTGCGGGAAGTACGCGCCGACATCCGTCACGCCGAGCACGTCGACCAGGAACTCCGACAGCTCGTAGGTCGGAGCGGGTGTCGTGCCGAGCTGCGGGTGGATGTCGCGGACCATCCCCGTGCACGACCCGGAGGGCGCGATCACGGCGTCGTAGCCCGCGAACGTCCGCTCGTACGAGCCCGCGAGCCCGCGCGCGTGGTCGGGGTAGCCGGTGTTGAAGTGCATCTGCCCGCAGCACGTCTGGTCCAGCGGGAACTCCACCGAACAGCCGAGCCGCTCCAGGAGGGTGACGACCGCTCGCGCGGTGGCCGGGTACAGCGTGTCGGTGACGCAGGTGGCGAACAACGCGACTTTGGGCGACTCAACGACGGCCTTCTGCACTCCGCCACTTTTGCCGCTAGGTCATCGGATGTCTACCCGAACCGGTGGACCGTACGGGCGTTGAGGACCTGAGGCCCTTGCCGAGAGGGCACCCGACGGAACAGCATGGTCCCTGTGGGTGACCTGTTGGCCGAGCGGACAGTGCTCGGCGTCATCGCGACCTTGGCCGTCCTCGGCCTCTTCGTGATGCTGTGCCGTGCTCGCCGGGTCAGTACTTCCGTCGAGGACGCCGTGATGGACATGCTGCACCGCATGTCCAAGGCGTCCGCCGACCTGCGCGAAGGACTGACGGAGGAGGCCGCGAACAAGGCCACCCCCCACCTGCGCGAGATGCTGAGGTGCGTCGCGGTCGGGATCACCGACAACGAGGGCACGCTGCTGTCGTGGGACGGCGGGGCGAACGACCACTACGAGTTCCTGCGCGAGTACATCGAACGCGCGATCACCGAGGGTCACAAGGAGCACGTCG
Source organism: Umezawaea tangerina (assembly GCF_003002815.1). Lineage (GTDB taxonomy): Bacteria > Actinomycetota > Actinomycetes > Mycobacteriales > Pseudonocardiaceae > Umezawaea > Umezawaea tangerina. The sequence goes on from NZ_PVTF01000001.1 coordinate 252,007, forward strand.
AGCACCGCAAGCTCGGCTGCGAGCTGCCCGGCCCGTGCTCGCTGCACAGCGCCGTCGTGGTGCCGCTGGTCGTCGAGAACGACGTCGCGGGCACCCTGATCGTGATCAGCGGGGTGGCGAACAAGCGCCAGATCCGGATGGCCGAGGAGACCGCCCGCTTCGTCTCGACGCAGCTGGAGCTGGAGGTCCTGCAGAAGTCCCGGCAGGCCTTGGCGCAGGCCGAGGTGAAGGCGCTGCGCGCGCAGATCTCGCCGCACTTCGTCTACAACGCCCTCAACACCATCTCGTCGCTGATCCGCACCGACCCGGCCCACGCCCGTGAACTGCTCCAGGAGTTCGCCGAGTTCACCCGGTACTCGTTCCGCACCGACGGCTTCTTCACCACGCTGGCCGACGAGCTCACCAACATCCACCGCTACCTGACCATCGAGCAGGCCCGCTACGGCCCCCGCCTCAACGTTCGGCTGCGGATCGCCCCCGAGGTGCTCCAGGTCGTGCTGCCGTTCCTGGTGCTGCAACCGCTGGTGGAGAACGCCGTCCGGCACGGCATCGCCAAGAAGCCGGGTGGCGGCCTGCTGACGATCATCGCCGAGGACAACGGCGCCGAGGCGCTCATCAGCGTCGAGGACGACGGCGTCGGCATGGACCCGGACCGGCTGTTCGACGACCTCAAGGACGCCCACCAGACCGGCGCCCACGTCGGCCTCGGCAACATCAACGACCGCATGCGCGCCGTGTTCGGCGACGAGTACGCCCTGGTCGTCGAGACCGCGCCGGACGCCGGGATGAAGATCATCCTCAAGATCCCCAAGTACAGCCGCGGCGTCCGCACCAACCTCACCCTGGTGCAGCCCTCCATGGAGGACACCAGCGAGCAGCCGGTCATCCGCGCCTGACCCGCAGGCAGTTCGCTCGGTATGGCCGTGGGCCCGGTGGAGCGACTGGCGTCCGCCCGTTGTTCCGGGAGGGGCGGCAGGATGTGCCGCCTCCCCAGCTTCTCGACGGCGGGTTCCGATCCGCCGCGGGCTTCTTCCGCAGCCGCTAGCGGATGAGGTTGTCGAAGAACGTCCAGCTCGCCACGAAGGCGCCCGCTCCTGCGAGCACGGCCAGCGGGACCGACTGGGTGCCCGCGTGGAACAGCCAGCCCCCGCTCACCGCGCAGATTCCGCTGATCAGCACGAGCAGGGTCGTGCGCACGCTGAAGTGGCTGGACTCGTCATCGTTCTTCGGCGGCCTGGGCATGCGGCGGCTCCTCGGGGCGTCGGGTGGGGTGCCCATGGGTTCTAGGGCCGGAATGCCGGATCCCCCCCCAATTCGCACGACTGGACTGCCGCTCGAGAAAATCTTGAAATCGAGTGGGGGGAGGCGCTTTCAGGGCGCCTAGAACCTGGGACATGACCGCCGGTCAACCTCCGCAGCCGCATCCCAGGGGAGAGATCATGACCCGAGATCAGCAGCCGGGTACCCCCGGAGACGGCGAAACCGCACCCCATTTGCAGATGTTGTCGGACGAGGAGTTAGGCGAGGCCCTGAACGGGATGTCCACCAGTGAAGTGGTGGGCCGCACCGAGGAGTTCCTGCTGGGCGAACGGGCGGTCAAGCTCGTCGACTCGGAGCAGGTCGCGCAACTGGACGCCGATAGGCGGCTGGTCGAGTTGCTGGAGTCGACCGGCTTCGAAGGGGTGCGTTTCGACAAAGCGTTCCGCAAGCTGTCCCAGAGGCTGATGAGCTACGCGTACCCGGTCATCGGCTCGTGGGTGCACAGCGGGGCGATCTTCCGCGAGTGCCTGAGGTACCGGACCCGGATCGACCCGCCCGCCGCCCAGGCCGCCTCGGAGTGGAGTCGTGCCGAGCGCGAGGACGCGGTGGTCGACTCGATCGTCCTGGGTGTCGACTTCTTCCGCGACTACGCCCTGCGCAAGCGCAAGTGGGACCACCGCCGCGGTGCCGCGCTGACCACCTACTTCGTGGGCGCCTGCGTGTGCTGCTTCAGCAAGGTGTGCAACGACAGGTGGAAGAAGAAGCAGCTCGACGAGGCCTTCATCCGTTCCGCTCCGCGCTTCGAGGCCGACGTGGTGGACGACACCTCCGAGCTGGTCAACGCCCTCCCCGACACCGGCTTGGACATCGCGACCCTGGTCGCGGTTCGCGACCAGGCCGCTCGTACCTGGCCGAGGATCGCTGACGAGCAGGTCCGGGAGGCGCTCGTCCTGCACATGGGTGGCATGACGCAGGCCGCCGCGGCCGTCGAGGTGGGCTTGACGCCGAAGGCACTTGAGCGCCGGTTGCACACCCAGCGGGGAAAGCTTTCACCACCGATCATTTCGAACGATTTCGAGGACGAGGGGCGGGCCCGATGACCTTCTACAGCGGCAACGACATGCATCGCGCCGCCCTCCAGCCCCCGCCTGACGACTTCGACGACATGTTCGACAGCTTGCTGGAGCAGTCCAGCCTCGGTACTCCGAACTCCTTGGCCGTCCAGGCGATGACTCAGGAGGAGATCGCCGAATCGATGCAGAACCAGGTGGAGGCCCGTGACCTCGGAGGCGGCGGACTGGAGGCCGACTCGGATGTCGACGACATCCTGCTCGACCTGGTGCGGTCGACCGCGTTGCCGAACGAGTCGGAAGCACCCGGCGGCAAGCCGGCCGACGACGGGGTGCCGGTGAACCCACCGTCCAGGCCGGTTTTCGTCAGCAGCGGTCTGGGCGATGGGAGGACCAGGGCGGCGATGCTGATGTACCTGGCGGGTACCGAGGTGTTCGCCTACGTGCGCAGGGACGTGGCCCGGTCGATCCTGGACATCGCGTTCCGAAGCGCTTGCGGTCACACCACGATCTTGGTGCTGCTCGCCAGCAGCGCGGCTGGTCGCAGCGGTATCGCCGACGAGGTCGCCGATCACCTCCGGTGTTCCGACGTGATCGACGGGATGGACTGGGGGCACCTGCCGTTGACGCGAGATCACGTGGGTGAACGGCCGGCGGCTGAACTGTGCTCGCTCTTGGACCAGGAGAACGAGGTGGTGCAGAGCGGAACATCATGGGGGCACCGACTGGCGTCCAGGGCACGTGGGTGCGCGCACCGGCCGGTGCGCTGGTGGCGGCGGGATCAGGCCGGGTTACCACCTGTAGTGAAAAGGGACACGCTCGACGATCTGGTCGAGGTCATCGAGCAGTTCGTGAGGCGCTGGTCGACGGGGAGGTCTGCTCCGGCTGATCCCTCCACCGGGCAACCCGCTCGGACGACCAGTTCGATATCCGCGTTGTCCGGCGCCTTGTTGGGGCTTCTGCACGAAGGGCCCAAGAACCACACGCTCCTGGTGGCGTCCGGTCGGTTGCGCCTCGGTTTGCCGGACCTGACTCGTGCCGGTGTGTGCCAAGAGCTGCACGTGCTGTCCAGGTCCGGGCTGATCCACCCGACCGGGAGGATCTACGCGAGTCCGCTGAAGACCCGCTACCAGCTCACCGATTGCGGCAAGGACACCTTCCAGCGGTGGCTGTTGGACAAACCGGACTGCGACCGGGGCGACGTGGTGCTGAGACTCCTGCACACGACTTCGTTCACCTCCGAGCAGTGCGCCAGGCTCATCGCCATGTCCACGGCCGTCGAGATGGACACGGATCAGGCCGACGTGATCACGAGGTGGGTGAGCAGGAACGTCGAGGGGCGGCTGGTGCCGCGCAAGGCCGGGCACGTCGTGCTGATGAACCTGATCAGATCGGGGCGGAGGTGATGGGGACGCGGCTGGACGAGGACCGGTGGTCCTCACCAGGTGGCGACGACCAGTGTCATCACGACCATGACCGCGCACACGCACCACGCGATCCACATCCAGTACACGCTCATCGGCTTCGGCCCGTCGGCGTTCTGCCGTCCCCGCTCGTCCCACCACTCGACGTAGCGCTCCAGCCAGCGGAGCGGGTTGAACGTCATGGTGACCTCGCGGTAGGTAGCCGGTTCCCGATGCTAACCCGCGCGAACTCCCGGTCGCCGCACGTAGGGTCGGAGCCATGAGCAGCGTGACGGACAAGATCGCGGCGCGTCTTCCCAAGATCGTCGGCGACCGGGGCGAGCGCCCGCCGGTCGTCGCCGCCGTGCGGTTGCACGGCGTGATCACCCCGACGCCGACGCCGGTGGCCCGCAACTCGATCAGCCTGCAGAACCTGGAGACCGCGCTGACCCGCGCGTTCGACCACGATCGGCTGGTCGCGGTGGCGCTGCTGATCAACTCGCCCGGTGGGGCGCCGACGCAGTCGGCGCTGGTGGCGGAGCGGATCCGGGAGCTGGCGGCGAAGAAGAAGGTGCCGGTGCTCGCGTTCTGCGAGGACCTGGCCGCCTCGGGCGGGTACTGGCTGGCGTGCGCGGGTGACGAGATCTACGCGCACGGGACGTCCATGGTCGGGTCGATCGGCGTGGTCAGCGCGGGTTTCGGGCTGAACGGGCTGATCGCGAAGTACGGCGTCGAGCGGCGGGTGTACACGGCCGGGGCGAACAAGGTGCGGCTCGACCCGTTCCAGCCGGAGAAGCCGGAGGACGTGGAGTGGCTGAAGGGGCTGCACCTGCAGCTGCACGGCCAGTTCATCGACTGGGTGAAGGAGCGCCGCGGCGGGAAGCTCACCGCGACCGACGACGAGCTGTTCACCGGTGAGGTCTGGACCGGGGTGAAGGCGCTCGAACTGGGGCTGGTCGACGGCCTCGGGACGGTTCGCAGCGTGGTCGCGGAGCGGTTCCCGGACGCCGAGATCAGCATCGCCGAACCCAAGAAGAACCTGCTGGCGAAGCTCGGGCTGTCCGGCGCGACCACCCGATCGGGGGACTTCGTGCTCGACGGTCTGGCCGCGCTGGAGGAACGTGCTCGCTGGTCGCGATTCGGATTGTGAGATCAAGGTTCTCCAACGGCCGGTCGGTGGCGTAGACACGACCCCTCGCGGATGGGCAAGATGCGCACACAGTGAGTACCCATGACAACGCCGGCCTCCTCGTCCTGGCGGTGGACGACGAGGCGCCCGGTCTGAGCGAGATCAAGTTCCTGCTGGAGAGCAGCCCGCACATCCGCCGTGTGCTGACCGCCTTCGACGCCGCCGAGGCGCTGCGCATACTGCGCGGCGACTACGACGAGGAAGTGATGCAGCGGTCGAAGGACGGGCGTCCTCCGGTGGACGCGGTCTTCGCGGACATCAACATGCCCGGACTCAGCGGCACCGACCTCGCCAGGGTGCTGAACGCCTTCCGCGCGCCGCCCGCGCTGGTCTTCGTGACCGGCGTGGAGCACTCGGAGGCCGTGGTGGCGTTCGAGGTCGGAGCCCTGGACTTCGTCACGAAGCCGATCAACGACGACCGGGTGAACAAGGCGATCGCGCGGGTGGTCGACCGGGTCAACCAGACGCCCGCCGTCGCCCCGGAGAGCCAGCCCGCCTACGTCGAGCCGACCGACGAGGAGGTCATCCCGGTCGAGCTCGGCGGCACGATCAAGCTCGTGCCGCGCGCCACCGTCCGGTTCGTCGAGGCGCAGGGCGACTACGCTCGCCTGCACACCGCCGAGGGCAGCCACCTGGTGCGGATCCCGCTGGCGCAGCTCGAGGAGCGCTGGGCCAACGCGGGCTTCGTCCGCATCCACCGCTCGTACCTGGTGGCGCTGCCCCTGGTCAGCGAGCTGCGGATGACGTCGAACGGCTACGCGGTCGTCATCGGCAGCGGTGCGGACGCGAAGGAGCTGCCGGTGAGCCGAAGGCACACGCGCGAGCTGAAGGAGCGCATCGTGCGTCCTCCGAAGAGCAGTTGGGGATGACGAGGAACGACATGGGGTCGGGTCCTCCGGGTCAACCGGACCAGCCGCAGCCGGGTGAGCGGGACGCCTGGTTGGCGGTGTCGGGCCGCAAGCAGCGGCGGCGCCGGGTGGTGCTGGCCGACAGCAAGGGCCGTGGTCGGGCGATGCGCACGATCATCGAGCTCGAGGAGCAGACCAGCGTCGGGGAGAAGCTGGTCCGCGACCTGATCAACACCCAGCTGCGGACGGCGTTCCTGCTGGGCGCGGGCACGTTGCTGGTCCTGTGCGCGATGCCCGCGCTGTTCCTGTGGGTCCCCGCGGTCTCCGAGGTGCAGCTCGCGGGCGTCCGGCTGCCGTGGATCATGCTCGCCCTGCTGCCGTTCCCGGCCTTCTACGGCATCGGGTACTGGTTCCGCCGCACCGCCGAGCGCCACGAGCGCGACTTCGTGAACATGGTCGACCGCTGACATGACCAAGGACCTGTGGAGCCTGACCGGTGTCGTGGTGGTCGCGGTCGTCACGTTCCTGCTCGGCTTCGTGGGGTCCCGGCGCGCGAACACCACCCCCGACTTCCTGGTCGCCCGCCGCGCGGTGCCGTCGACCCGCAACGCCGCCGCGATCTCCGGCGAGTACCTGTCCGCGGCGTCGTTCCTCGGGGTCGCGGGCCTGGTGCTCAAGGACGGCATCGACGCCCTCTGGTACCCGATCGGCTTCACGGCCGGCTACCTGGCGCTGATGCTGTTCGTCGCCGCGCCGCTGCGCCGGTCCGGCGCGTACACGCTGCCCGACTTCGCCGAGGCCCGGCTGGGGTCGGCGGGTCTGCGACACGTCTGCACGTTCTTCGTGGTGTGCATCGGCGTGCTGTACCTGGTGCCGCAGCTGCAGAGCGCGGGCCTGACGCTGAACACGATCACCGGCCTGCCCGCGTGGCTGGGCGGCGCGGTCGTCACGGCCATCGTGGTGATCAACGTGCTCGGCGGCGGGATGCGCGCGATCACGCTGGTGCAGGCCTTCCAGTACTGGGGCAAGCTGTTCGCGATCGCCGCGCCGACGTTCATCCTGTTCACCGTGTTCCTGGCGGGCCCGAACACCGGCGCGCAGCGGATCGACGACGGCGGGCTGCTGCGGTTCACCAAGGACATCACCTTCACCACCAGCGAGCCCGTGCGGGTCCAGGTCCCGGAGGGGATGAACCTGGAGGTCGACGGCGTCGTGAACGGCACGGCCGTCGACGGCATGGTGCTCTGGAACAAGGGGCTGTACACGCTCGGCGCCGAGACGACGCTGAGCGTCAGGGCGGGCACGGCGGTCCCGGTCGTCGACGGGGCGCCGAACACGAACGAGAGCTGGCTGAAACCGCAGCAGAACGGGCTTTCCGGCCTGTTCGAGACGTACTCGCTGATCTTCGCGACGTTCCTCGGCACCATGGGCCTGCCGCACGTGCTGGTCCGCTTCTACACGAACCCGGACGGCACGGCGGCCCGCCGGACGGCGCTGCACGTGCTGTACCTGCTCGGCCTGTTCTACATCTTCCCCACCGTGCTGGGCGTGGTGTCGCGCCAGTTCCTGCCGCAGCTGCTGGTCACCGGCAAGACGGACGCCGCCGTGCTGATGCTGCCGAACACGATGATGCCCAACCTCGGCGGCCAGATCCTCGGCGCGATCGTGGCGGCGGGCGCGTTCGCCGCGTTCCTGTCGACGTCGTCGGGCCTGGTGGTGAGCGTGGCGGGGGTGGTGTCGACGGACATCCTGCCGGGCAAGGTGCGGGACTTCCGGTGGGCGACGGTGCTGACCGGCGCGGTCGCGATCGGGCTCGCGCTGGTCCTGCCGCGCGGCGACGCGTCGCTCACGGTGGCGATGTCGTTCGCGCTGGCCGCGTCCACGTTCTGCCCGATGCTGGTGCTGGGCATCTGGTGGCGCGGTCTCACCTGGGTGGGCGCGGTGTGCGGCCTCGTCGCGGGGGGTGGTCTGGTGATCCTGTCCCAGATCACGACCGTGATCAGCAGCTACACCGGGCACTGGGCGCCGTCGGTGGCGTCGCAGCCGGCGCTGGTGACGGTGCCGGTCGCGTTCATCACGATGATCGTCGTGAGCAAGGGCACGAGCCGCCGCCGCCCGGACGACGTGAGCCAGATCCTGCTGCGCCTGCACGCCCCGGACCCGCTGGGCTTCATCCGCGACCGGGACGTGGCCAGGTTCGGGTCGGTCGAGGAGCGGGCGCGGCTGGACGCGAAGCACCGCGGCGCGGGCCCCTACCGTCCGCTCGCGTAACGCCCGAAGGTGACGAAAGTCTCGAACGGGTGAACCGTCGTGTATCGATCTGGTTAACGGTGAGGTTTGTCCGCTAAAGGGCACTTCACCTCGGCGTCTGTACCGCTCATCGCATCACTCGACTGCTGGGCGCAATGCCCCCATCGGGGTCTTACTCCGAGTAGCCGCGCGTCTCTACGGTGCACCGCGTACCTGAAAGCACTCAGGAGGCATTACGTGCCCGTCACGTTGCTGACACCTACGACACGCATGCGAGGAGGGGACTGTGAGCACTGCTGAGCACCCCCCGGCTGAGACGAATCCCGTTGACGAACACAACTGGGTCGAGGTCCAGAACAGCCCCGAGTTCGTCGAGCTGCGTCGCAGGCTGCGCAGCTTCGTGTTCCCGATGGCGGGCCTCTTCCTGGTCTGGTACCTGCTCTACGTCCTGCTGGCGGACTACGCGCACGGCTTCATGTCGACCAAGGTCCTCGGCAACATCAACGTCGGCCTGATCTTCGGCCTCCTCCAGTTCGTGTCGACGTTCGCGATCACGACGCTGTACGTGCGCCACGCCAACAAGAACCTCGACCCGGCGGCCGAGCAGATCCGCACCAAGCTCGAAGGTGGCCACGCGTGAACAACAACAACGCGGTGCTGAACATCAGCATCTTCGCCGTCTTCGTCGCGATCACGCTGGTCGTCGTCATCCGGGCGAGCCGCAACCAGAAGACCGCCGCCGACTACCTCGCGGCGGGCCGTGCGTTCACCGGCCCGCAGAACGGCATCGCCATCGCGGGCGACTACCTGTCGGCGGCCTCGTTCCTGGGCATCGCGGGTGCCATCGCGGTCAACGGCTACGACGGCTTCCTCTACTCCATCGGCTTCCTGGTGGCCTGGCTCGTCGCGCTGCTGCTGGTCGCGGAACTGCTCCGCAACACCGGCAAGTACACGATGGGCGACGTGCTCGCGTTCCGGATGCGGCAGCGCCCGGTGCGCGCCGCGGCCGCGACGTCGACGATGGCCGTGTCCTTCTTCTACCTGCTGGCCCAGATGGCGGGCGCCGGTGGCCTCGTGGCCCTGCTGCTCGGCATCACCGGCAAGGGCGGCCAGGCGCTCGTCATCGCCGTGGTCGGCGGGCTGATGATCGCGTACGTGCTGATCGGCGGCATGAAGGGCACCACCTGGGTGCAGATCATCAAGGCCGTGCTGCTGATCATCGGCGCCGGCGTGATGACCCTCTGGGTGCTCGGCAAGTACGGCTTCAACCTGTCCGCGCTGCTCGGCGCGGCCGTGGACAACGCCCCGAAGGCGGGCGAGAAGATCCTCGGCCCCGGCCTCCAGTACGGCGCGACCGGCACCTCGAAGCTCGACTTCCTGTCGCTGGGCCTCGCGCTGGTGCTCGGCACCGCCGGTCTCCCGCACATCCTGATGCGCTTCTACACGGTCCCGACCGCGAAGGAAGCCCGCCGCTCCGTGGTGTGGGCGATCTGGCTGATCGGCATCTTCTACCTGTTCACGCTGGTCCTCGGCTACGGCGCCGGTGCGCTGGTGGGCCCGGACAAGATCAACGCGGCACCCGGCAAGGTGAACTCGGCGGCTCCGCTGCTCGCCGAGGCCCTCGGCGGCCCGGTCCTGCTCGGCCTGATCGCCGCGGTCGCGTTCGCCACGATCCTCGCGGTGGTGGCCGGTCTGACGATCACCGCGTCGGCGTCGTTCGCGCACGACATCTACGCGAACATCATCAAGAAGGGGAAGCTGGAGGACAAGAACGCGGAGGTGAGGGTCGCCCGCATCACCGCGGTGGTGATCGGCGTCGTGGCCATCGGCGGCGGCATCGCGGCCAACGGCCAGAACATCGCGTTCCTCGTCGCGCTCGCGTTCGCGGTCGCCGCGTCCGCGAACCTGCCGACGATCCTCTACTCCCTGTTCTGGAAGCGGTTCAACACCGCGGGCGCGCTCTGGAGCATCTACGGCGGCCTGTCGCTGACGATCCTGCTGATCGTGCTGTCGCCCGCGGTGTCCGGCAAGGCGACCTCGATGTTCCCGACCGCCGACTTCGACGTCTTCCCGCTGTCGAACCCCGGCATCGTGTCCATCCCGGTCTCGTTCCTGCTGGGCTACCTCGGCACGGTGCTGTCGAAGGAGAAGGACCCCGGCAAGTACGCCGAGATGGAGGTGCGCGCCCTCACCGGCGTCGGCGCCGAGAAGGCGACCGTCCACTAGGCACGCGCGAGACGACCGCGAGAGCCCCCACCGAGATCCTCCGGTGGGGGCTCTCGCGGTCGCGGGTTCCCGGCGCACCCCTCCGACGCCGGAACCCTCCCCCGGAACGAGGGTCCACCGGCGACCTTCAAGAAAACTCAAAAGCCGGTGCAACCGCGTTCCGCACAAGTGCGTAGGTGGGCTGTGCGACGCGACGACGAGTTCTCCCAGTTCTTCACGGGCCGGTTCGAGCAGGCCCGGCGCTCCGCGTACGCCTTGTGCGGCAACTGGTCCGAGGCGGAGGAGATCGCCCAGCACGCGTTCGTGAAGGTCTACGCGAAGTGGCCGAGGGTCCGCCGGGACAGCGCCGACGCGTACCTCCAGACGGTCATGACCCGGATCTTCCTCGACGCGCGGCGGCGGGTCCGCGGTCGCGAGCGGTCGGTGGCCGAGCCGCCGGACGTGGTGTCCCACGACCCGGTCGCGCCCGAACGGCACGGGCTGGTGCTGGCGTTGCAGCAGGTCCCGCCGCGGCAGCGGGCCGCGCTCGTGCTGCGGTTCGTGCTCGACCTCTCCGTCGAGCAGGCCGCGCGGGCGATGGGCTGCTCGACCGGGACCGTGAAGAGCCAGACCGCCCGCGGCCTCGACGCCCTGCGCGCCGCCTACCTGACCACCGACACCGCGGAGCGTGCCTGATGCCCGACATCGAAGAGGAGCTGCGGGCGATGGCCGACGTGACCGCGCCGCCCTCCACCACCGCCCTCGACGACGTGCTGCGCCGCGGCAGGCGCCGGGTGTACGCGCTGCGCGCCGGGGCCGTCGCGGGTGTCGTCGCCGTCGTCGCGGGCGCCGGGTTCACCGCGTTCGCGCTGCGCTCGGTCCCGACGTCCGCGCCGCCCGCCGACGGTCCGGTCGACGGACCCGTCGTCACGAGCACGACCACCCCCTCGGGACCGCCTGCCTGGTGGCCCGTGGTCGCCCTGCCCCCGCAGACGCCGTACGGCACCTGGCAGCCTGCCTCGTCCGCACCGCCCGGACCGGGGCGCGAGGTCCTGGCGGTCCCGCAGTGCGACTCGCACTGGGACGAGCAGGTGGTGGTCGACCTCGGGAGGGACACCGTGACGCCGACGGCGGCGGAGCGGTTCGACAGGGCGATCGACGAGGTCGCCGGGGTCGCGGTGCCGGGCGAACCGCAGACCGCCACCCTGGGGACGGACCCGGCGCAGCCCACCCACCACCGCTGGGTCGACGTGACCGACGCGGGCGGGACCGGCAGCCTGACGATCAGCGAGGGCCGCTACTCCGGCACACCGCTGGAGGCAGCCGACCGGGAGGCGTTCCTCTCCGGCAACTGCGCGCCGCCGCACCGGCAGGTCAGGGACGACGGCACCGTGCTCCAGTACAGCTCGGTCATCCCGTCCGAGCCGTTCCAGTCGTTGACGCAGCGGATGCGGGTCTACCGGTCCAACGGGCACGTCGTGGAGATCGTGCAGCGCAACTTCGGCACCCGCGACCTCCGGGTGAACGACGCCGACGGGTCGTTCGAGCGCCTGGGCCAGGGCCGGGCGACGCTGCCGTTCAGCGACAGGCAGTTCACGGCGGTCGGGGAGGAAGTCGCCTCCGTGGTGTGGTGAGCCGCGGAGCACCTGGGGGTCATGGCGTCGGGCGGGTTCCTCACGCTCGCCCGACGCCGTGTCGTGGCACCATCTACACCGTGACCGTGCCAAACGTTGAAGTGTCGGACGTCCCGGTGGAGCTGCCCGAGGGCAAGGTGCTGCTCGACGTGCGCGAGGACGACGAGTGGGCCGCCGGGCACGCGCCCGACGCGCTGCACATCCCGATGAGCGAGTTGGCGAGCAGGCTGGAGGAGCTGCCCGCCGACAGCGAGTTCTACGTGGTCTGCCGCATGGGCGGCCGGTCGGCCCGCGTCACCCAGTACCTGAACCAGAACGGCTGGGACGCGGTGAACGTCGACGGCGGCATGCAGCAGTGGGCGACGCAGGGGCGCCCGCTGGTGGGCGGCGTCGGTGGCGCGGAGCCCGAGGTCATCTGATCATGCAACCGCTGCAGCCGCTGCGCGTGGACTGGGTGGCGACCCCGCCTCCCGGTGCCTACCGGCGTCGGCAGCCGCGGTACCTGCCCCGCTACCTCGGCCCGCCGTCGTACCCGGTGCCGCCGAGGTGGGGGTTCCCGCTGCTCGCGTGGCGGTGGCCGACGTCGGTCATGGGCGACGCGACGGTGCCGGTCTCGGTCGACCAGGTCCGCGGCCGCGGTCGTGCGGCGGCGAACGCGCTCGGGCTCGCGGCCGTCACGTCGGTCTGGGCCGCGGGCAGCGAGATCTGGCGGTACGTCCTGCTGATGCTCAGCCGGTTCGGCGCGCTGTCGCCGACCACGGTCGGGCTGTCCGACGCGATGGTCGTGTCGTCGTCGATCGTCGCGTGGGTCGCGGCGGCTCTGGCGATCGTGCTGACGCTGCTGTGGTTGCGCCGAGCCCGCGACGCGGCGGCCGACGCCGTCGGGTACGCCCCGTCCCGCTCGGACCTCCAGGTCCTCATCGGCCTGGTCGTGCCCGGCATGAACCTGGTCGTCCCCGGCTCGGTCGCCGCCGAGCTGGAGCACGCCGCCCTGCGCGAACCCGTCGACAAGCGCCCGAACCCGTCCCGGATCGTCCGGATCTGGTGGGCCCTGTGGGTCGCGACGGCGTTGTTCGTCGCGTTCACGCTGCTCTGGTCGCTGCGCTCCAGCGTGCAGGCCCTCGCTGACGGCGTGCTGCTGCACGCGTTCTCGGACCTGCTCGCCGCGTCGGTGGCGATCACGACGGCCGTGCTGGTCCGCCGGATCACCACCCTGCTGCTGCCCGTCGACCCGTCGGCGGTGCGGTTCATGCGCGTGGTGGGCGTCAAGGACGCCCCGGAGCCGCCCCTGCGCGCCCACCGCTACGCCGGTTCCGCCCGCTGATCCAGTTCGTCCTCCAGCCACAGCACCTTCACCTGCGCGTGCCGCGAGCAGAACCGCACCGCTCGCGCGACCGACTCGTGCAACCCGAACATCGTCTTCCGCGACTCCGGATCACGCCGGTAGATGACCACGTCGGTCTTGTCGCCGTCGGCTATCTCCATGCCGTAGGCGAACACGGCCAGCTCGTCGTCGACGGACACCAGTGCGAAAAGGCTTGCCTCCATGGGAAGTACTGTCCACACGGGACATCCACACGATCCGGTGAAGCGATGTGGAAATCCCGTCGGTGGATTTCCCGTCGCCATAATCGGCTGATGCCACGACGCCCGCCGTTTCGCCGTCGCCGCCTGGGGCACCGGTTCCAGGCGATGCGGCTGAAGGCGAAGATGACCCTCGACGACGCCTGCGCCGCCCTGGACAAGACCCGCAGCACCCTGCACCGGTTGGAGCAGGGCGAGACCAAGGCCGACATCCACCTGGTCAGGTCGATGATGGACCTCTACGACCAGTACGACCCCGACCTCGTCGAACAGACCCGCCGCGCCAACAAACCGGGCTGGTGGGTTGCTTATGGCATCCAGGACCTCGGGTACATCGATGTCGAGACCGAAGCTTCTCTGGTGCGCGAACTGGCGTTGGTCAGCATCCCCGGTCTGCTCCAGACCGAGGAATACATGCGGGCCTTCTTCGACGTGCACCACCGGCAGCGGTCGAGTTTCCAGTTCGAGAACCAGGTAGCTGTGCGGTTGATCCGGCAGTTGCGGCTGACGGACTCGGAAGATCCGTTGGAACTGGTCGCGTTGATCGACGAGGCCGTCCTGCGCAAGGAGGTCGGTGGAGTGGATGTGATGCGCAGGCAGTTGCGCCATCTGCTGCTCGCCAACATGTTGCCGACGGTCAAGCTCCAGGTGCTGCCCAACCACATCGGTGCGCATGACGGGATGATGGGGGCCTTCACCCTTCTGCGCTTTCCGGAGACGAAAGACCCCGAAGTGCTCTACATCGAGTACGCCACTGGCTCCCTGCACATCGAGGACTTTGGCGAGGTCAAGGAGGCTAAACTCAAGTTCGAGCACTTGGCCTCCAAGGCAATGGACTCCGAAGAGTCGATCGCGCTTATCGAGCGGGTGCTCGCCGAGCAGTACAGCCCAGAGTGAAAGAGGCGATCGCTGTGTCCACTGTGGACTTCACCGGCGTGGTGTGGCGCAAGAGCAGTCGCAGCGGTAACGGCAACAACGGGAACTGCGTCGAGGTGTCCTACACCGGTCCGGTGGTGGGTGTGCGGGACTCCAAGAACACCGAGGCCGGGATTCTGACGTTCCCCGAGTCCGCGTGGGCGGCGTTCCTGGCGTTCAGCTCGTAGCGAGCGGCAGTTCGTGCAGGCCGCGGATGACGAACTCCGCGCGCCTGCGCGGTTCCGCGGCCAGCTCGGCCCCCGGCAGCTTGCGCACCAGCGCGCCCAGCGCCGCCTCGACCTCGATGCGCGCCAGCGGCGCCCCGAGGCAGTAGTGGATCCCGGCGCCGAAACCCAGGTGCTGGTTGGGGAAGCGGCCGATGTCCAGCGCGTCGGGTGAGGCGAACACCAGCGGGTCGCGGGCGGCGGCGCCCAGCAGTGCGGCGATCTTGTCGCCGGGCTCCAGCTTGTAGCCGGCGATCTCGACCTCGGCGGTCGCCGTGCGCTCGAACAGCTGCAACGGCGAGTCGTAGCGGATCAGCTCCTCGGCGGCCGTGGGCATCAGCGACGGGTCGGCGATCAGCCTGCGCCACTGGTCGGGGTGGCGCATGAGGGCGAGGACGCCGTTGCCGATGACGTTGACGGTGGCCTCGTGGCCCGCCATGAGCAGCAGCACGGCGGTGGCGACCAGCTCGTCCTCGGTGAGCCGCCCGCCGTCGGTGTCGGTGACGGCGACGAGGTCGCTGACCAGGTCGTTGCCGGGCTGCCCGCGGCGCAGGGCGACCAGTTCGCGCAGGTAGGCGACGAACTCGCCCGCCGCGCGCTCGGCGGCGTCCCTCTTCTCCTGGGGCAGGCCGAACTCGTACATCTTCACGATCGCGTTCGACCACGGCTGGAGCAGCGCGCGTTCCGAACCGGGCACGCCCAGCAGCTCGGCGATCACCTCGACGGGCAGCGGCGCGGCGACGTGGGCCAGCAGGTCGGCGGACCCGTGTTCGGCGATCTTCGCGCGGAGCTCGTCGACCAGCCGGTCGGAGAGGTCCGCGATCCAGGGTCTGAGCCGTTCGACGTGCCCGCGGCCGAACGCCGCCGCGACCAGCCTGCGCAGCCTGCCGTGCGTCGGGGGCTCGTTCTCCAGCAGCGAGTTGCGGTGCAGGAGGTTGAACGACGTGAACGCCTCGACCGGCTTCACGTCCGACCAGAGCCTGCCGAGCGAGCGGTGCCGCAGCACCGCCGAACCGGCCGCGTGCGACAGGGTGACGGCGACGCCCAGGCCCTCGTGCCAGTGCACCTCGCCGCGTTCGCGCAGCGCGGCGAACGCGGGGTAGGGATCGGCGATGAACGCCGGATCCTGCTGGTCGAACGGGGCACCGGTCACGAGGTGAACGCTATGTCGCCAATCGGCCGTTAGTCCACGCAATGTGCTTGTCAGCTCAAATAGTTATCGAGTGATTCATGGAACAACAGTTGCCCTTCAGCCCCAGGTCACGGACAGTTTCTGCTCGTGTCTCCTCTCGTAGTCGCCCACCGCGGCGCCTCAGCGCACCGGGCCGAGCTCACCTTCGCGGCCTACGAGCTCGCGATCGAACAAGGGGCGGACGGGATCGAGTGCGACGTGCGGCTGACCGCCGACGGCCACCTGGTCTGCATCCACGACGACGTCGTGGACCGCACCTCGTCGGGCACCGGCCGGGTCAGCGAGATGACCCTGGCCCAGCTGTCCGAGCTGGACTTCGGCAGCTGGCGCGACGGCGAGCCGCAGCGCGTGCTGACGTTCGACGCCCTGCTGGAGCTGGTCGTCGCCTCCAGGCCGGACCTCACGGTGTTCGTGGAGTCCAAGCACCCCGCGCGCTTCCCCGGCCGGATCGAGTCGAAGGTGGCCGCGACGCTCGGCCGGTTCGGCCTGTCCAGGCCCGCGACCAAGGACGACGCGCGGGTGGTGCTGATGTCGTTCTCCACGCTCGCCGTGCGCAAGCTGCGCGAGTACGCGCCGCGCCTGCCGACCGTGCAGCTCATCGAGAAGATGGGGGAGCAGGGGCGCGACGGGTGGCTGCCGCCGTGGGCCGACTACACCGGCCCCGACGTGGAGCTGCTGCGGGTGGACCCCGGTTACGTCGAGCGCAGCCGCGCGCAGGGGCACGACACGTACGTCTGGACCGTCGACACGGCCGAGGACGTCGAGCTGTGCCGCGACCTCGGGGTGCGGTTCCTCGCCACGAACTCGCCCATCAGGACCCGCGGCTACCTGTCCGCGATCCGCGAGACCGCCGCCCAACTGGGATGAGCAGGTCGCGGTCGGATAACTTTGCGCCCTGACTGCGAGCGCGAGGAGGGCCAACGGTGGCCAAGCGGACGGCCGTGAAGAACGCTGCGAAGCCGACTGACGGGATCAACCCCCGCCAGCCGTGCCCGTGCGGCTCCGGCAAGAGGTACAAGGCCTGCCACGGCTCCGAAGGCGGACCCGGCGACGTGATGGTGTCGCGCCCGTTCGAGGGACTGGCCGCGGAGTGCGAGCTGATCGCGCTGCGCGAGTTCGTGCCGTCGGCGACGGTGAAGCTGCCGCTGGCCAAGGGCGACCGCGAGATCACGCTGGCCACGGTGCTGCCGATGGCGGCGGCAGGCCTGGTCCGCGGCGACGGGACGGCGTTCGTCGGCCTCCAGGTGCAGATCAGGTCCGGTGACATCAGCCGCGACCTGGCCCGCGCCATCCGGTGGGCCGAGGACGCCGAGACCGGCGAGGCGCTGTCCGTCGTCGGCCCCGACAACGGCGAGAACCCCGGCCGTCTCCAGGACGTCCTGGACGTGGACGCCGAGCTGAGCCCCGAGCTGCACGACGACTTCGCGTGGTGGATGCCGCCGGACAACCAGCCCACCGGCGAGGTGGCGCTGTCCCTCGAACGGGCGAACTCGGCGATCCTGCCGACCGCGCGCGTGGACGCCCCCGGCGTGAAGGCGGCCTACTGGGTCGACGCGGGCGACAAGGCGCACCTGCGCTGGGTCCGCCCGGAGGCCGAGGAGAAGCTGCTCAACGCCATGGCGCGGCTGCACGTGCGCGGTGAGCTGGACCTCGGCGAGGGCTCCCGCTACGCGGGCTCGTTCCGCGCGCACGGCCTGGTCGTGCCGGTGTGGGACCTCGACCGCGAGATGCACGCCACCGAGTGGGCCGGTCCGGCCGAGGCACTGGGCAAGCGCTTGCTGGACGCGCTGGCCAGCGTCGAGGACGAGCCGATCACCGACGCCGAGCGGCGGGCCCGCGAGGGTCTGCGCGGCCGTCAGATCACCCTGCGCTAGGAGGTCCCTCGGGGAGCGGGAAGCCGCTCCCCGAGGTTGTCCACAACGTTGTCCACAGGGGATGTGGATAGATGATCCTGCACATCAGCGATCCCGCGGAGTGGGCCGCCGCCCGCGAACGCGGTGAGATCCGGCCGGACTCGCTCGCCGAGGTCGGGTTCGTGCACTGCTCGGACCCCGGCAGCGTCCACCTGCCCGCGAACCTGTTCTACGCGGGCCGCACCGACCTGTTGCTGCTGGTGGTCGACCCGGCCGGGCTGCCGGTGCGCTGGGAGCCCGGCAACCCCGAGCACCCGACGGGCGTGTGGTTCCCGCACGTGTACGGACCGGTACCGGTGGATTCGGTCGTGCGCGTCCTGGACTTCCCGCCCGACGCCGACGGTGTGCTGAGGCTCCCGAAGTCATTTTGAGCCGCCAGGCAACCAAGGACGTTCCACAGGCGTGGGGGTTGCGTGGCATTCGCGGAAGCGGGCGTGATTTCCGACCTACCCCGAAAGTGGCAACCGTTCCCCCGACTCGGGCGTGTGCGTGTCGTCGACAGTCGTGGGGGCTGTCGGGAACAGGGGCGTGCCGTGGTCGCACCAGCGCATTTCGGAGTCGTGGGGGACGGCACCGGATGGATGGCGGGCCTCGGCGGGGAGCGGGCCGCCGTGGAGGACTTCGCCGAGTTCGTGCGCGTGTCGTTGCCGGGACTGCTCAGGTACGGCCACGCGCTGACCGGCAACCCCCACGACGCCGCGGACCTCGTGCAGGGTGTGCTGGAGAAGGTCGGGTCGCGGTGGCAGGCGGTGCTGGGCAAGGGCCCGGACCCGCTGGCCTACGTGCGGCGGTCCATGGCGAACGGCCACGTCAGCCGGTGGCGGCGGTTCCGCCGGGAGAACCTGGTGGCCGAGTTCCCGGACTCGGCGGCCTCGCCCCAGTTCGACCGGCTGGAGCACGAGCCGCTGTGGCAGGCGATGCGGGAGCTGCCGCCGCGCCAGCGCGCGGTCGTCGTGCTGAGGTTCTACGAGGGCCTGTCCGAGGCCGAGATCGCGGCCTCGCTCGGTGTCACGAAGGGCACGGTCAAGAGCCAGAACAGCAAGGCCATGGCCACGCTGCGGGCGAAGCTGGGCGGATTCGCGGACGGGAGGGAGTGACGGTGGACCTCGACGACGAGCTGCGCAGGTTGTTCCGGGACGAACGGCTCGACATCCAGGTCAGGTCGGGTGCCGACCAGGCCGTCGTGACCGGTGCGCGCAGGGTGCGGCGCAAGCGGATGATGCTGGCCAGCGCGGGCGGCACGTTCGCCGTGGCGGCGCTGGTGGCAGGCGGCATCGCGCTGGCGGGTGTCGGCGGCGGCGTCTCGATGGAGCCCGCCGGACCCGTGCTCACCACGACGACGAGCAGCCGCCCGGCCCAGGAGGAGTCCTCCCCCAAGAACCCGCAGGCGCCGACGAGCGGACAGGTCGGCTACGGCAAGCTGCACCTCGGCATGAGCGAGGCGGACGCCCTCGCCACCGGCCTGCTCACCCCCGGCCCGGACGACCCGGACGGGTGCCACATCTACTTCAGCGACACGCAGCCGAACATCTCCACCCCGGTGGTCATCTCACCGGTGAAGGGGGTCGTGCGGATCACGCTGCCGGACTACGCGAAGACCTCGATGGGCATCAGCGTGGGGGCGACGGTCGCCGACGTGAAGATGCGCTACCCGGCCGCCGTCGAATACGACGAGGGATTCAGCTTCACCACCGACAACCCGTTCCCGTGGCTCTACCAGTTCATCGTCGAGAACGGCCGGAAAACCCATTCGCTGACCGACCGGGTGACCACCGTGCGCATGCAGCTGACGACCGCCGAATGCGCGTTGACCTGACGCCGGAACGGCGCCCGCCCCTTTCGGGGAGGACGCCGTCCGATGGCGCTCGGGTGAGCGGTCGGGTCGTCAGAGGACGCCACCGGCCGCGCGGGGCGCGCCCGAGTCGGCCTCCTCGCCGACGGACTCGCGCACCAGGAAGTTCTCCACGTGGAACAGGTTGCCCTCGGCGCGGTCGATCACGGTGAGCAGCGTGCTCATCGACGCGACCTCCTCCACCTGCTCCTTGAGGAACCACTGGAGGAACTGCTCGCCGATGTAGTCGCCCTCGTCGCGGGCCGTCTTCGCGAGCACGACGATCTGCTCGGTGACGTCCTTCTCCTGCTGGAGCGCGAGCGCGACCGGCTCGCGCGCGGCGGCGAAGTCCGTGCGCACGTCGTCGACACCGGGAATGGTCACCGGGAGGCCGTTGTCCATGAGGTACTGCACGATCATCATGGCGTGGTTGCGCTCTTCGAGCGCCTGCTTGTAGAAGTGCGACGCCAGCCTGGGCAGGTCGGCCGAGTCGTACCAGACCGCCACGGCGATGTACTGCTGCGAGGCGGTGAACTCGTTGCGCACCTGGGCCTGCAGCAACTGGTGGAACTTGTTCGTCTTCGTGCCGATTTTCTTCACGTTGAGTGCCATCCTGCGACCGTAACGCAAATAGGGCTAGAATGCATTTGAGGTAAGGCTTCGGTGCGTTTGGTGAGGATTGCCGAAGAAAGCTTAGGCAAACCTACGAATGGTGTCGGACAAACGCTTGCGCGGCGTGGACCGGATGTCGCCACCCGATCCGCGCCACGCCACCGCGACGACGATCTCAGGTCAGCGCGGCCCTGTCGATGGGGCAGGACATGCACCGCGGGCCGCCGCGACCGGAACCCAGCTCCGAGCCGCTGATCCGCAGCACCTCGACACCCGCGTCCTCCAGCCGGGCGTTCGTCTCCACGTTCCGCTCGTAGGCCACGACCAGGCCGGGACCCACGGCGAGCGTGTTGTTGCCGTCGTCCCACTGCTCGCGCTCGGCGGTCACGGGGTCGAGGCCGGTGTCGATCACCCGCAGCCGCTCGATGCCCATCGCCTCGGCCGCCGCCTCCAGGAACGGCACCGGGCCGTCCACGACCACACCGCCGCTGCCGTCGGAGCGCACCGGGTAGGCGGACAGGGTGTTGCGCACCGCCGGGTACATGACCACGGCGTCGCGGTCGACCATCGTGCACACGGTGTCCAGGTGCATCGTGGCGCGCTCCTGCACGATCGGCACCGCCAGCACGGTGTGCGCCAGGCCGTCGGCCAGCGCGGACCGGGCGAACGACTCCGCGCCCGCGGGCGTGGTCCGCTCGCCGACGCCGATGGCCAGCACGCCGGGCGCCAGCAGCAGCACGTCGCCGCCCTCGACGGGCGCCGAGTGCGCGCCGTACGCGCGGCCGGTCTTGCGGAAGCGCGAGTGGTAGGCGTAGATCAGGTCCGTCAGCGCCGTCTCGCGGTCGCGCGCGGGCAGCGCCAGCGACGTGATCGCGACCCGGTCGCCCACCCACACCGACGAGTCGCGGGTGAACAGCAGGTTCGGCAGCGGGTCGACCGCGAAGTCGATCGGGTGGTGCATCTTGCGCACCAGCGACGCGCCCTCCGCGGCGGGCAGCTCCTCGAACGTCATGCCCGTCATCAGCGCCTGCGCCAACGGCTCCGCGGCAAGCGTCGACAGGTGCGAGCGCAGCGCGTCGGCCAGGTCGATGCCCAGCCGCCGCTCGTTGACCGCGCTGTGGATGCCCGAGATCCGGGCCCGCTGGTCGGTCAGAGCCTCGACCAGCAGGTCCGACAGCAGCAGCACCTCGGCGCCGCGCGCGGTGAGCACCTCGGCGAACGCGTCGTGCTCCTCCTGGGCGCGCGCCAGCCACGGCACGCCGTCGAACAGCAACTGGTCGTTGTTGCGCGGCGTGAGCCTCTTGAGCTCGTTGCCCGGCCGGTGCAGCAGCACCGTCCGCAGTGGTCCGACCTCGCTCTCCACCCTGGGGGCGGGGCGGGGTGAGCCGACGATGGCTTCCGTCTCAGCGATGTGCGCAGTCACATTTCGGAGGGTAGCCCGTTCGCGGAGAAATAATCTGCTGGAAGTGGCCTAAATTGCGTGAAGTCGATCGTAAGAATGCCTCTTGGTAGCGAATCGTTCAGCAATTAGTCCAGTCGACCGGCGAATCGTTGCGCGCGGTTACGGCAACCACGACACGTGGCCGCGGAGCAGCGTGTAGCCGACGAAAGCGGCCACGTCGAGCAGTGTGTGCGCCAGCACCAGGACCCACAACCGGTTGGTCCGCTGCCAGACCCGGCCGAATACCAGGCCCATCACGACGTTGCCGAGGAAACCGCCGAAGCCCTGGTAGAGGTGGTAGGAGCCGCGCAGCACCGACGACGCGACCAGCGCCTTGTTCTCCGACCAGCCGAACTGCCGGAACCGGGTCAGCAGGTAGCCGACGACCAGCGCCTCCTCGGCCCACGCGTTGCCCGCCGCGGCCAGGATCAGCACGATCGTGCGCCACCACGTCTCGTCGAGCACCGACGGCTGCACCTGGAGGTTGAGGCCGAGGTTGTAGGCGATCAGGTAGAACACCAGGCCGGGGATGCCGATCACCGCGGCCAGCCCGACGCTGCCCAGCGCGTCCGGGCCGATCCGGGTGCGGTCGAGACCGATCATCCGCAGCTTGATGCCGCCGCGCCACAGCAGGTACAGCCCGAGCCCGCCCCACGCCGCGAGCTGCAGCACGCTGAGCAGCTGGGCGACGAGGTCCAGCAGGTCGAAGCGGGCCTGCGGGACGTTGAGCGCGACCGACTGCTGGTTCAGCGGCACGGGTTGCAGGAGGCTGTCGAGCAGCCGGACCAGGCTGTGCAGTCCGGAAAGACCGAGGGTCACGCTGAAGACGATCAGCAACTCGACCTGGTAGCCGCGGTGCTGCTCCTGCGGGAGCTGCTCGGGGAACTCAGGGCGTTGGGGTGCCAGCCAGTTCACCAGTGCAAGCTAGCCCGACCGGTGTGTCGACGCTGTTGCGCCGTCACGCCGTGCCGCTCTGGGCCTGTCCCGTCTGGGCGAGGAACGGGCAGCCGACGAGCCTGCGCAGCTCCACCGACAGCTCCTTCGCCGACTCCACCGGTCGGGAGAACGCGATCCGCACGTCGTGGTCGGTGTCCGGCGCCTCGACCCGCAGCCGCAACCCGAACCGGTCGAGGCCGAGCGGCCGGACGTGACCGCCCCGCAGCTCCTCCGGCAGGTGCTTCGCGAGCATCGACACCACGTCCCGGTGCGAGAGCTCCAGGTGCCGCAGCCAGTGGTCCTCGTGCGCGCAGAACGGGTCCGGCGTCGCGGCGGCGAACTGCTCGGGCCGCAGCGAGCTCGTGCCCTCGGCGTCGGCGATCACCATCGAGGCGGGGGTGAGCCGCAGCACCGTGGCGCCGTGGCCCGCGTCCAGCAGCCGGGGGTCGGCGCGCTGGTCCACAACGGACAGCACCTCGTCGCGCGCCTCCTGGCCGTCGAGCGCGCGCAGCCACCCGGTGATCCACAGCAGCCCGCGGACGGGCTCGCGCAGCTGCACTGGGGCGTGGTCGGCGACCTCCAGCATCGCCGTCACCTCGGCCCTGGGCGCCTGCCACGCCGACGCCACCAACGGGTGGTCGTCGGCCATCAGCAGCATCGCGTTCCCGCTCGGGTGCACGTGGTGCAGCAGCGGGGTGATCCGCGCGCCCTCGGAGGTGTCACCCGTGGAGGGCAGCAGTGCGGCGCGGCCGCCCCTGGCGGCGATCGTGCGGGCGCGCTCGGCCGCGTGCGGGGCCGGCGGTCGTCGGTGCTCGGTCACCGCTCACCTCCTTAGGTTAGGTGAGCCTAACTTGGAATTGCCTGGAGACGGAAGTCCTTCACCCGTCGTAACCTCTTTCCCGTCAGGCGGAGGTGGCCTGTGGCCGTGCCGAACAAGCCGTCCACCGAAGGAGCGGCGCGCTACGACAAGTGGACCCAGCAATGCCTCGACCGCGCAAGTCGAAGGGCTCTGACCTGGGTCTACGTCGGTGTGCTCGCGTTCGTCGGCCAGCTCGTGCTGGTGTTCCGGGTGGGCACGTCGTCGGTCCTCCCGGTCGTCCTGCTGGCCGTTTCGGCCGTCGTCTTCGCCTTCGCCCTCCGCCGACGTCCACCCATTGGGATGATCCTGGCCGACGAGCCGTGGAACCAGGTCCAGATCCGCTGGGACGGCAGGCTGGTCGTCGTCTCCGGCACCCGCCCGGTCGTCCTGGCCGTCCAGGGCATCGGCCCCGTGCTGCGCGGCCGCGTCCGCCGCCACCGCCGCGCCTGGCTCGTCGACCCCGACGACCGGGGGAACACGGTCATCGCGTTCCGCGGCGTCCCGAAGCTGTTCCACGCCAAGGTGCTGACGCGGGTGTTTGGTTGATCAACGCCATGGGGTATCTGTAGAGGTGATGAGCACCGCGGAGACGATCAGCGACGAGTGGACGACCCGCTGCATGGCGCGCGCCGACCACCGCGCCCTGGGCTACCTGTCCATGGCGGTCGGCGCGGCCCTGCTCGTCGTCACCCTGTGGATCGCGCTGGACTCCAAGTGGGTCTTCATCCTGCTGCCGTTCTGCGTCGAGCTGGCCGTCCCCGGCCTGCGCCACCTCTTCGGCCGCTCCAAGGTCCAACGCCTCATCCGCGACCACACCTGGCACGCCGTCGAAGCCACCTTCGTCCCCGGCCGCGCCCGCATCGGCCGCCACGCCTACCTGGAGATGCCCGGCTCCGACCGCACCTACCTGCGCGTCTCGGAGATGCCCGAACGCGTCCGCGACCACGTCCGCAAGACCGGCCGCCTCTGGATGGCGGGCCCCGACGCCACCGGCCGCACGGCCGTGATCACCGAGCAGTGCCTCTACCTCATCCTCGGCCGCATCGTGATCCGCTGACGTCCTGCCCGCCGGTACGACCCCCGGTCAGCGCCCGACGGGAATGCCCGACTGCTCGGCCCAGGTGGCCACGTCCTCCCGGCGCAGAGCGGTGGCGAGCAGGTCGGGGAAGCGGTCCGGGGTGCAGGCGAAGGCGGGGGCGCCGAGCGCGGTGAGCTTGGCGGCCAGCTCGTGGTCGTAGGCGGGGGTGCCGCTGTCGGAGAGGGCGAGCAGGACGACGAGGGTGACGCCGCTGGCGACGAGCTCGCGGACCCGGCGTTGCAGCTCGTGGGCGACACCGCCCTCGTAGAGGTCGCTGATGAGGACCATGACGGTGTCGGTCGGTCTGGTGACCAGCGACTGGCCGTAGGCGACCGCGCGGTTGATGTCGGTGCCGCCGCCCAGCTGCGTGGAGAACAGCAGGTCGACCGGGTCGTCCAGGGTCTCGGTGAGGTCGGCGACCTCGGTGTCGAAGACGACCAGCTTGGTGTCGATGGACTTCAGGGACGCGAGCGAGGCGCCCATGACGGCCGAGTAGACGACGGACTCGGCCATGGAGCCGGACTGGTCGACGAGCAGGACCACGTCCCGCAGCGCGGCCGAGCGGTTGCGGCGCTTGCGGCCCAGCAGGTTCTCGACGACGAGGGTGCGCTGCTCCGGTTGGTAGTGGCGGAGGTTGGCCTTGATCGTCGTCGGCCAGTCCACATCGGACGGTCGAGGGCGGCGGGTGCGCCGACCGTGGTCGACGGCGCCGCGGACGGCCGCCACGAGGCGGTCGGCGAGCCTGCGCTCGATGTCCTCGACGACCTTGCGCACCACGGCCCGCGCGGTGTCGCGGGTGCGGGCGGGGATCGCGGAGGACAGCGACACCAGGGTGCCGACGAGGCTGACGTCCGGTTCGACGCTCGACAGCAGCTCGGGTTCGAGCAGCAGCTGGCGCAGACCGAGCTTGTCGACGGCGTCCCGCTGCATCACCTGCACCACGGACGTGGGGAAGTACTTGCGCACGTCGCCCAGCCATCGGTGCAGTACCGGCGCGCTGGAACCGAGCCCCGCGCTGCGCTTGCCCTCGGACCCGCCACCACCCGTGCCCTCCGGGGGCGCGCCACCGCCGTACAGGCCGGTCAGCGCGCCGTCGCGCCGCTGGTCGTCCTCGCTCAGCCCGCCGACGCACTCGGCCGCCGGGCCGAGCAGCAGCCGCCACCGCCGCGCCCGCTCCGAGTCCTGCGCCACGACCTCGGTCATCCGCCCACCCCCGCCAGCAGGGCACGCACGTGCCCCGACAACCGCTCCGCCATCGCCTCGTCCCACTCGCCCGCGACCGCCGGGCTCCCCGGCGACCCCAGCACGCGTTCGCCGAGCAACCGCCGTTCCGCCGCGCTGAAGTCGCTGATCGCCCTGCGCAGCAACGGCAGCGCGTCGTCGAAGTCCGCGGGCGCCAACCCCGACAGCCACTCGTCGACCAGGTCGAACAGCCGCGCGTCGGCCGCCAGCAGCGCCGCCGACCCGCGCAGGAACCCCGACACGAACGCCGTCGCCCCGCTCGCCGTGCCGCCGTTCCACGACGTCGCCCGGTGCAGCCGGGTAGCCACCGCCGCCGTGTCCAGGTCGCCCGACTCCCACAGCAGCCTGGTCGCCCGGCCGGTCGGCAGGCCGTGCGCGTCCGGCATCCCCACCAGCGACAGCAGCGCCCGCCGCCACGTCGCCTGGTGCTCCTCGTCCGCGGCCAGCCGCACCGCGTCGTCCGCCCCGTTCACCGCGGCCAGCGCCCGTTCGGCGGTGTGGTCGTCCACGCCCCGGCAGGCCAGCGGCAACCCGACCGCGCCGCGGGCCAGCAGCCCGTGCAGCGCCACCCGCAGCAGCTCCGGGTCCGTGCCGCGGACCGAGCCGTACCGGACCGTCGTGGCCAGGTCGGGCAGCGCGCCCAGCAGTTCCACCGCGTCCGTCGCGGCCGCCGCGCACCGGTCCAGCGCGCTGCGCGCCGCGAGCACGGAGACCGGCAGCTCGCAGCCGACCGCCTCGGACAGCACCTCCGCCGCCACGGCCACCCGGTCGGCGGCCGCCGCCCGCTGCCGCAGCACCCGGTCCGCCGCCGCCTCGACCGTCGTGCCGTGCCGGGCGGCGCCCGCCAGCGACACGGCGAAGCCGGGGTCCCAGCGGAGCTGCCACGCCTCGGCGAACGTGCCCAGCGTCCGCGTCCGGTCCGGCCTGCCCCACGGCACGCCCAGCACCGCCAGCCTGCGCAGCAGCTTCGACCGCTCCCGGTCGTTGTCCTTGCGCAGGTCCAGCCGGATCTGCTTGCCCTCCAGGCTCGGCGGGAACTTCAGCCTGCGCTGCGACCGGGCCAGGTCCGCGGCGAGCGGTGAGGTCGGCACACCCGCGCCGACCTCGCCCAGGCGCTCACCGATCACCAGCTTCTCGTGCACCAGCCGCAGGTGGACCTCGTCGCCGCCGCAGAGCACGGCCAACGCGGCCTCGCTGATCTCCGACAGCCCCGGCGACGGCCTGCCGCGCAACGCCGCCAGCGTCTCCGCCAGCCGCACGGCCTCGACCGCGTTCGCCGTGGACGCGGGCAGGTCCTCCTCCCGCAGCACCGAGCACGCGCGGGCGAACCAGCGCGGCACCGAGTCGCCCCGGTCCGCGCACTCCCACAGGTGGGCGTACCAGCCGGGGGAGTCGACGCCCGCGCCGTAGCCCGACGACGTCGCCAGCCGCCCGTGGCTCCACGGCACCCAGGTGCCCGACACCTTCCGCCTCGGCAGCCCCTTGAGCAGCGCCGCGTCCGCCGTCGAGGGCGGCAGCACGCGCAGCGCGGGCACGTGCCACGCCCCGCACACCACCGCGACCGGCCCCTCGGTCTCCTTCAGCGCCTTGCGCAGCGACTGCCGCATGAACGCCTCGCGCCGCAGCGTCCGGTCGTCCACCTGGTCGGCGAACTCCTCGCGCAGCGCCCCCATCGCCTCCGCGACCGCGGCGGCCAGGTCGCGGGGATCGGCGCTGCCGAGCTGGATTCCCGTGGGGTGCTCGACGACGTCCTCCCACCAGCGCTCGGGGTCGTCGAACCCGGCCGCTTCCGCGAGCACGCCCAACGGGTCGAGCACCGCGCGCGGCCCGGACTCCGCACCGGACTCCTCACCGGGCTCCCCGCCGCGTTCCTCTCGGGGTTCCTCGCCGAGCGACGCGGAGGCGGGCAGGTCGAAGAACCGCACCGGGACGCCGTTGTCGTGCGCCCACGTCATCGCCCGCCACTCCGGGGAGAACTCGGCGAACGGCCAGAACGCGGCCGACGACGGCTCCGCCTCGTCGTGCAGCAGCAGGGCGACCGGCGGCATGAGCGACGGCAGGTGCTCCAGCAGCGCGTCGCCCTCCGGCGGGCCCTCGATCAGCACGACCTCGGGGCGCACGGCCGCCAGCGCGGCCGCGACCATGCGGGCCGAGCCGGGGCCGTGGTGCCGGATGCCGAGCAGCACCACCCGGTCCGGCAGTGCCCGGTCCCGCCGGACCTGGTCGCGAGGGGCCATCAGGCGCCGCTCACCGAGTAGCCGGACGTGTCCAGGTCCTGGCACGCCCGGTACAGGTCGCGCCACTGGACGCGCTCCTTGACCACGGCCTCCAGGTACTCCCGCCACACCGCGCTGTCGGACACCCGGTCCTTGACCACCGCGCCGAGCAGCCCGGACGCCAGCTCGTCCGCGCCGAGCGTCCCGTCGCCGAAGTGACCGGCCTGCGCCATGCCGCCCGCGATCACCGAGATCGCCTCCGCCGTCGACAGGCTGCCGCTCGGCGACTTCAGCTGGGTGCGGCCGTCCACGGTGGACCCGTTGCGCAGCTCGCGGAAGATCCGCACGACCCGGCGCACCTCGTCCAGCGCCGGCGGCTCGGCGGGCAGCTGCAACGCCCGGCCGAGCTGGCCCGCCCGCGACGACACGATCCGCACCTCGTCGTCCTCGGTCGCGGGCGGCGGCAGCACGACGGTGTTGAACCGGCGGGCCAGCGCCGACGACATCTGGTTCACGCCGCGGTCGCGGTCGTTCGCCGTCGCGATCACGGTGAACCCCGGCACGGCCTGGATGTGCAGGTTCAGCTCAGGTACCGGCAGCGCCTTCTCGGACAGGATCGTGATGAACGAGTCCTGCACCTCGGCGGGCATCCGGCTCAGCTCCTCGACCCGCGCCACCGCGCCGGTCCGCATCGCGCGCAGCACCGGGCTCGGCACCAGCGCCGCCTCGCTCGGCCCCTCCGCGATCAGCCGCGCGTAGTTCCAGCCGTACCGCACGGACTCCTCGCTGGTGCCCGCGGTGCCCTGCACGACGAGCGTCGAGTCGCCGCTCACGGCCGCCGCGAGGTGTTCGGACAGCCACGACTTCGCGGTGCCCGGCACGCCCACCAGCAGCAGCGCGCGGTCGGTCACCAGCGTGCCGACGGCGACCTCCACCAGCCGCCTGCTGCCCACGTACTTCGGCGTGATCACGGTGCCGTCCGGCAGCGTGCCGCCCAGCACGTAGGTCACCACCGCCTGCGGCGACATCCGCCACCGGGGAGGGCGGGGGCGGTCGTCCGCGGCGGCCAGGGCCGCGAGCTCGGCGGCGTACTGCTGTTCCGCGGCGGGCCGCAGCACGGTCTCGGTCGTCACAGGACGGGTCCCTTCCGGTCGAAAGCCTGGGTCAGTCGCATGCGCAGCCGCAGCACGTCGAGCTCCGTCGAGTGCTCCGGCCACCGCTCGGTGATCCGCGCCCAGCTCGCGCCGAGCACCTCCGCGTCACCCCTCGCCAGCAACACGGCGGGCGGGCGGCCCGCGCGCCACCGGGGGTCGCGCATCTCGGCGTAGCGGTCGAGCAGGGCGGCGGTCGACTCCGCCGACCACGGCGCGGGCAGCTGCGAGCACGCGTGGTCGAGCAGGTCGTAGTTCCACTGGTGCGACACCGCGATCACGGTCCGCGCGGACAGCTCGGCGGGCAGCGCCGCCAGCATCTCCAGCTGTTCCATGCCGGTCAGCGTCTGCGTCGCCGCCACCGCCCACGGGCTCGCGTCGACCGCCCGCAGCAGCCGCTGCACCACCCCGCGCAGCAGCGCCGCCGCCCACGGTCCACGTGACAGCACGGCCGCCGCGCCCTCGTCGTCGGTCGACAGCCGGTTCGTCCAGTGCGACGGCGGCACGCTCGCCGCCGCCGCCCGCAACCGGCCCGCCACCCCGGACTCGGAACCGTCCTTCAGCAGGTCGCGCGACTCCTCGGGGCTGGTCAGCGCCTCCGCCCACAGCTCGTCGGACTGCACGTCGAACCCGTCCGTCGTCAGCCACAGACCGCGGTGCAGCCGTTCGGCGGCCCGTTCGGCCAGCGCGGACCCCGGCAACGCCCGCAGCAGCCGCAACGCCTCGTCGTGCACGCCGATCGCCCGGTCGTCCAGCGCCGTTTCCAGCAGCGGCTCGTCCTCGGCGCACAGCCCGGTCTCCAACGCGCTCACCAGCACCTGCCGGTCCGCGGCCCGCCGCTGCACCTCGAACTGCTCGGCCAGGAACTCCCGCGTCCCCACCGGATCCGCCCGGCGGGACCGCCGCAACGCCGCCAACCGCTGCGACCCCGGCAGGTCCAGCACCTCGTCCAGGTCCACCAGGTCCGCCGACACCCCGGACCCCGTCGCCCACGCCCACCCGGTCCGCGTCCCCGCCAACCACCGCCCGCGCGACCCGAGCACCGCCGCCACCGCCGACCGCAGCCCCGGATGCGTCGTCCCCAGCACCAGCAGCTCCGGCAGCGCCCGGTGCTCCGCCACCTCACCCGCCGCCCGCGCCTTGCCGCACCACTCGGTCAGCAGCACCTGGTCGTCGGCCGCCACGATCTGCGCGAACACGTCCCGCGCCGCCTCCCCGACCACCCGCTCGTCCACCCGCGGCGCCACCGCCAACCCACCCACGTCCACCACCACCGGCAACGCCGCCCCGAACCCGGCGACCCCCAACGCCGCGCAGTCGTCCAACAACACCCCCGGCTCCACCCCGCTTCGATGGGCGCCGACCAGCAACCGCCGCACCACCTCGTCCCACTCCTCCCGCACGCTCATACCGCCCCTCCGACCGCGCTCGGGAAGCCGTGCAGCCGACGCGTGCGGGACGAGCCGGCGTCGGTGGCACGGCGAGCCGGCACCGCCGCGCCGACACCGGCCTCGTGACCACCGGTCGCCCCCGTGCGGCTGTCCGGCGCCCTGGTGGTCGTGGGCGCGGCCCAGCTGGTGCGGTCGACCAGCACCCGCGCGCTGGCGGGCAGCCACCAGGTCCCGCGACTCGCGGTGAATGCGGTGCTCATGCCGCGCCTCCGATGGAAGGACGGATGCCGAGCAGCCGGAACCCGCGCGGCGCCACGGCTTCCGTGTCTTGGTGAGCCGGTACTCGTGCGTCGAAGAGGCCAACCACCTCGTGGCCGGTAGCGCTGTGCCGAGTACGGCTGTCCAGCACATCGGTAGACGTGGGTGCGGCCCAGCACGTGCGGTCGACCAGCACCCGCGCGCCGGCGGGCAT
Organism: Umezawaea tangerina; assembly: GCF_003002815.1. Taxonomy (GTDB): domain Bacteria; phylum Actinomycetota; class Actinomycetes; order Mycobacteriales; family Pseudonocardiaceae; genus Umezawaea; species Umezawaea tangerina. The sequence goes on from NZ_PVTF01000001.1 coordinate 282,923, forward strand.
GGTGCCGGCGGGCAACAACCAGGTCGTGCGGTTCCGAGCGAATGTGCTCATGCCGCGCCTCCGATGGAAGGACGGATGCCGAGCAGCCGGAACCCGCGCGGCGCCACCGCTTCGGCGTCGTGGTGAGTCGGTGACTCGTGCGCTGAAGGTGTCGACCGCCTCGTGGCTGGTAGCGCTCTGTCGAGCGCGGCTGTCCAGCATGTCGGTAGGCGTGGGTGCGGCCCAGCAGGTGCGGTCGACCAGCACCCTCGCGCCGGAGAGCTTGGTGCCACCGGACAACCACCAAGTCGTGCGGCTCCCGGTGAATGCGGTGCTCATGCCGCGCCTCCGGAGGAAGGGCGGATGCCGAGTAGCCGGAACGCGCGCGGCGCCACGGCTTCCGTGTCTTGGTGAGCCGGTACTCGTGCGTCGAAGGCGCCGACCACTTCGTGGCCGGTAGCGCTCTGCCGAGTGCGGTTGTCCGGCACGTCGGTGGTCGTGGGCGCGACTTGTTCGGTGCGGCTGGTCGGTACCAGGGTGGTCGCGGGCGTGATCCTCCTGGAGCGGTCGGTCGGCACGGTCGTCACGGCACGCCCGGTGCGGCTGACCAGCACCCGCGTCCCCGCGGGCCGGGTGCCGACCAGTAGGCGCCAGGTCGTGTGGTTGCGCTTGACCGTCGCGCTCACGCGGACACCTCGGGCTGGCAGGTCGCGGGCGCGGTCAGGGCGACCGGGACGGTTCGGCGGCCGTGGCGGGGGAGCAGGGAGCGGGTGGTGGTCCGCTTCGGCGTGCACCCCGGCCGCTGCCCGCCCGCCAGCAGCCGCTGCACGATCTCGTCCCACTCGGTCCGGGCGTTCACGCGATGTCCTCCGATGACTTGCCCAACGGGCAGTAAGTGGTCTTGGGGCGAGGTCATCCGACGACCTCGGGGGCCTTGCCGGGTTCGGCGACGGCGCCGACGCGGAGGTCGTGGCCGTCCCAGAGGCCCCAGGCGTCGAACGGTTCGCCGCCGGTGATGGCCAGGGCGCGGTCGAGGGCGGCGTCGCCGCGGACGGGCAGTGCCCGCTGTCCGACGTCGACCAGGAACCGGACGTCGGCGGTCGGGCGCACGGCGGCGCAGCCCAGCGGGTGCACGCGCTGCCACGGGTCCGCGCGCAGGGCCGGTTCGAGGCCGGCGAGGGCTTCCCGCCAGGTCATGGGTACCGGGATGGCCTCGGGGGGCCGTTCGGCGAGCAGCTCACCCACCGCGACCCGGCGCGGTGCCACGCCGGGGTACGGGTGCAGCGTGCCCGTCACCTCGCGGCCGTGCGGCAGCGACGGGGCGGGCTTCGCGCCACCGGCCGCGTACCGGATGCCGACCACCCACTCCGCGCGGTCGCGGCCCCAGCTCCACTGCCGGACCGACCGGACGAGGCCGTCGTCGGTCTCCATCCGCAGCAGGGCCACCCAGCGGTCCGACCAGCCCGGTGATGCCCGCACCCGCTCCTCCGGCACGGGGAACCCCAGCCGGGCCCGCACAACGTCGCCCAGCGGCCCGTCAGCGCCCTCGGAGAGCGTGGCCAGCAGGTGGAGGCCGCCGAGCCGATCCGCGGCGTCCACGGCCCACTGCGGGCCTCCCGCGGCCACGACCTCGCGCAGCCCGCCGACCGCCGCGGCCAGACCTGGCGCCTGCGCGTCGACCATCCGCGCGGTGATCGAGTGCCACCAGGCCGCGTCGCGCCCCGGCAGCCCGGCCACGCCGGACCCCGCGACGTCGCTGAGCCAGTCGCGCAGCGCGGCCACGCCGCCGCGCACCGCCTCGGCCCGGTCGCGGGCCGTCTTCTCCTTCGCCCGCGCGCGCCGCTGCACGGCCTCCGGCGAGGAGTCCGCGGGAGCCGCGGGCGCGTTCCGCCTCGCCTGCCAGCCGTCGGCCCAGTCCGGCGGCGCGTCGGCGACCGGCACGTCGCCCCGGACGTGCACCAGTTGCAGCGCCACCGCGTGCTTGCACGGGAACTTCCGCGACGGGCAGGAGCACTTGGTCGACCGGTCGCCGAGGTCGACGCACACCCGGTACGGGTTCTTGCCGCTGCCGGGGCACAAACCCCACAGCAGAGCCGCCGTCCGGCCGGTGCCGCTCCACCCCGCGGTGGCGGCCAGCCGGGTGGCGCTGCTCGCCACCTGACCGTCCGGCGCCTGCTCCAGCACTGCCTGTGCGTCCATGGTCGAAACGCTAGAGCAGGGCACCGACAAGAACGGTCTTAGTCCAGGTCAGGACCCCTGCGAGCCCACGACCACGCGTACTTCGGGTCCTCCGTCGCCAGCGCTGCCTCACCCAGTTCCAAGGGGCGGAACGTGTCGACCATGACGGCGGTCTCGTCGAAGTACTCGACGCCCAGCGACGCCTCGACGGCACCGGGCTGCGGGCCGTGCGTGCAGCCCGACGGGTGCAGCGAGAGCGACCCGATGCCGATGCCGGAGCCCTTGCGCGCCTCGTAGTTCCCGCCGACGTAGAACATCAGCTCGTCGGAGTCCACGTTCGCGTGGTTGTAGGGCACCGGGACCGCGAGCGGGTGGTAGTCGACCTTGCGCGGGCAGAACGAGCAGACCACGAAGTTCGGCCCCTCGAACGTCTGGTGCACCGGCGGCGGCTGGTGCACGCGCCCGGTGATCGGCTCGAAGTCGCGGATGTTGAACGCCCACGGGTACAGGCAGCCGTCCCAGCCGACCACGTCGAACGGGTGGTTGGCGTAGGTGAACCTGGTCAGCCCCGCGCGGTGCCGCACGAGCACGTCGACGTCCTCGCCGTCGACCAGCAGCGGCTCCACCGGGCCGCGCAGGTCGCGCTCGCAGTACGGCGAGTGCTCCAGGAACTGCCCCTTCGCGGACAGGTACCGCTTCGGCGGCCCGATGTGCCCGGTGGCCTCCAGGACGAGCACGTCCATCGGCTCGTCGGGAACCACCCGGTAGGTGCACGAAGTGGGGATCACGACGTAGTCGCCGTCGCCCACGGTGATCGCGCCGTAGATGGTCTCCACGGTCCCGCTGCCCGCCCGGACGTAGAGCAGCTCGTCGCCCGCGGCGTTGCGGTAGAGCGGGCTGGGCGCGTTCGCGACCACGAACCCGATCGTCACGTCGGCGTTGCCGAACAGCGTGCGACGGCCGGTGACCGCGTCCACCTCGCCGTCGGGCCAGCTCAGCGCGGGTGTCCGGAAGTGGCGCGGCTTGAGCGGGAGGTTCGGCGAGGTGGCGCCGCGGGTGTCCTCGACGGTCTGCGCGTCCACGATCGCGGTGGGCAGGAACCGGTGGTAGAGAAGTGCGGAGTCGGCCGAGAAGCCCTCCACGCCCATGAGCTCTTCCGCGTACAGCCCACCGTCCGGATCGCGGAACTGGGTGTGGCGCTTTCGGGGGATCTCACCGACTTGGCGGTAGTACGCCATGATCACTCCGGGCGTTCGATAGTCGGACATCTTTGTTCATTGACCGATACGCCACTAGCGTGTCAGCCGTGTCAAGCGCCTTCGAACTCCGTGCGCCAGGTCCACGCGGTACTCCGCCCCTGCTGGCAAGGCTTGTCGACGATGCCGCCCTGTTCCCGCCGGGCAACGCGTCCATGCCCGACGCGGTGCGCGGGCACCTCGACGCGCGTGTCGGCGAGTGGGCCGGCGCCATGGGCCTGTTCCTGTGTCCAGCGTCACGTCTGGCCGAGCTGATCACCGAGTTGATCAAGGTCAAGCCGGTGAAGCCCATCGCCCTGTCGCTGGTCATCGACACCGGCCTCGGCGGTGTCCCCAAGGCCGTGTCGATCGTCGAGTCCCGCAGCGAGCTCCTCGCGCTGCGGATGGTCGAGATGCCCGCCCCCTCCGACGTCGACGAGGTGTGGCTCGAACGCGTCTCCGAGTTCGTGCCCGAGGACGTGATCCGCGTGGTCGAGCCCCGGCGCGGCGGCGCCGAGTGGCTCGACGGCGTGCGCCGCGTCATCGAGCACGGGAGCTGGCCCAAGCTGCGCTGCGGCGGGGTCAGCAAGGAGAACTTCCCGAGTGTCGACGAGGTCGCGGACTTCCTCGCGGTGGTGAGCCACAGCGGGGTCGCGTTCAAGGCCACCGCGGGCCTGCACCACGCCGTCCGGCAGACCGACGAGGCCACCGGCTTCACCCACCACGGGTTCCTCAACCTGCTGGTGGCCACCGCCAGGTCGCTGTCGGGCGGGGACGTGCGGGAGGCGCTGGGCAGCACCGACGCCCAGGCGCTGTCCGCCGAGGCCAACGAGCTGACCGACCCGGCCGCCCACGCCGTCCGCGGCGTCTTCGCGTCCTACGGCTCCTGCTCGCTGGCCGACCCGATCGCCGACCTCGACGACCTGGGTCTGCTGTGAGCTGGGTCGACGCACCCGCGTTCGACCGCGACGAGCCGTTCGGGCCGCAGACGCTGCCCTACGGCGTCGTCGACGCCGGGGTGGCGGTCCGCGTCGGCGACCGGGCCGTGCCGCTGCGACCGCTCGCCGGGTACTTCGGCGACCGGCTGGCCGACCTGGTGGCCGCGGACACGCTCGACCCGCTGCTGGCCGCCGGCCGGCCGGTGTGGAGCGAGCTGCGCGCCCGCGTGGTCGAGCTGGTCGCGGCCACGGCCGCCCCGCGCGGCGCCGAGCTGGTGCCGCTGACCGGCGCGGTCCTGCCGTTCTCGGTCGCGGACTACGTGGACTTCTACTCCTCGCGCCACCACGCGGAGAACGTCGGCAAGATCTTCCGGCCGGACTCCTCCGCGCTGCCGCCGAACTGGACGCACCTGCCGATCGGCTACCACGGCCGTGCGGGCACGGTCGTCGTGTCCGGCACGGACGTGGTCCGCCCGCACGGCCAGCGCCGCGGCCACCCGAACCCCGAGTTCGGACCGTCCCGGCGGCTCGACATCGAGGCCGAGGTCGGCTTCGTGTGCGGCGGGCCGGTCGCCTCGCGGCTGTCCACCTCCCGCGCGGCCGAGCACGTGTTCGGCGTCGTCCTGCTCAACGACTGGTCGGCCCGCGACATCCAGGCGTGGGAGTACCAGCCGCTCGGCCCGTTCCTCGGCAAGTCGTTCGCCACCTCGATCTCCGCGTGGATCACCCCGCTGGAGGCGTTCGCGGTGGCGCGGGTGACCCCGCCGCCGCTGCCCAACCCGCTGCACGACTACCTCGTCGAGGACCAGTCGTGGGGGCTCGACCTGAGCATCGAGGTCGAGTGGAACGGCACGGTCGTCTCGCGGCCCCCGTTCCGCGAGCAGTCGTGGACGTTCACCCAGCAGCTCGCGCACCTGTCGGTCAACGGCGCTACGGTGCGACCGGGAGACCTCATCGCGTCCGGCACGGTCTCCGGGGCGGAACGCGACGAGCGCGGCTCGTTCCTCGAACTGAGCTGGGGCGGCGAGCAGCCGGTCGCCCTGTCCGACGGCAGCGAGCGGACCTTCCTCGAGGACGGCGACACGGTGCGCATCACCGCGACCGCCCCCGGCGAGGAGGGCTCGCTGGTCGGCCTCGCCGAAGTGGTCGGCACGATCGAGCCCGCCGACGGGAAGTAGAAGACCTTGGTCAGACCGCACTCGGACCCCCGCGGCCGCGCGCCCGTTCCGGTGACGCCCTCGAAGGAGAGCTCGCTGACCCTGGAACGGGGCCTCGCCCTGCTCCAGGCCGTCGCCGACGCGGAGACCGACGCGCCGAGCATCAGCGAGCTGGCGGCCGCCATCGGCGCCAGCCGGGCCGCGGTCTACCGGCTCCTGGTGCCGCTGCAGTCCAGGGGACTGGTGCGGCGCGAGGGCTCCAAGGTGCGGCTCGGGCTCGGCGTGCTGCGGCTGGCGGCGAACGTGCTGCCGCAGCTGCGGCAGGCCGCCCAGCCCGCGCTGCGGGAGCTGGCGGACCAGGTGGGCGCGACCGCGCACCTGACCGTGGCGGACGGCAGCGAGGCGCAGGCGGTCGCCGTCGTGGAACCGTCCTGGACGGCCTTCCACGTGGCCTACCGGGTCGGCAGCAGGCACCCGGTGCACCGCGGCGCGGCGGGCAAGGCCATCGGGCTGCCCGTGGACGTCCGGCAGTGGGTGCAGTCGACCGGCGAGCTCCAGCCCGGCGCCTACGGCGTCGCGTCACCCGTGCGCGGCGTGCCCGGACTGCGGGCCAGCGTGGGCGTGGTGGCGCTGGAGAGGCTCGACGGCGAGTCCATCGGGCCGCAGGTCGTGCGGGCCGCGCAGGACGTGGCGGCCGCGCTCAAGTAGCTCAGCCGAACACCGCCTGCCACAGCGCGATCAGCGCGAACGCGGCGAACACGAACCCCGCGCCGCGGTTGATCAGGTGCGCGGGCACCCTGCGGCTGATCTTGCTGCCGATGAACACGGCCAGCCCCGAGACGACCATCAGCGCGAGGAACGTGCCGAGCACGACCGCCGTCGGCTGGGCGAACCGCGCGGCCACACCCACGGCGGCGAGCTGCGAGGCGTCCCCGAACTCCGCGGCGAACAGCGTGCCGAACGACGTCAGCGCGGCCCGGCGGAACGTCGCGGGCTGCTTGCCCGCACCCGACCCGTCGGCCTCGTCGGTGTCGTCCTTCGCGAAACCCTCGCGGAACAGCAGGAACGCGCCGATCCCGAAGATCAGGAACACCGCGCCCGCGACCAGCCGGTTCGGCAGCAGGGCGATGGCGCTGCCCAGCGCCACGGCGATGACGGCCTGGAAGGCGAACGCGACAGCGGCACCCGCCAGCACCGGCATGGGGCGGAACCTGGTGGTCAGCACCAGGGTCAACGCCGTTGTCTTGTCCGGGAGCTCAAGCAGGAACACCAGCCCGAAAGCGGTGACCAGAGCCAGGAACCACGATGCCATTGGGCGAGCCTCCACGTCCGATGAAGCCCGGACGGAGGCGCAGCAGACCCCGACCGGGCATGGTGCACTACCCGGCCGGAGGTCTCGTTCGCCCACGCGAAGTGGGTGAGGGACCGGATCCCGCAACTGGCGGATCAGTATGTCGATCACCTCGCCGCGCCACAGCCGTTGACGAGCACTGGTGGCAGCGGGAACTACTCCCCTCTGGCACCACCGATGCTACAGGGCGCACGGGTCCACCGCGATGTCGACCGCGGCACAGTCCCGGTCCGGCCGGGACCTAGGTCCTACCCGAACGGGGGACCGTCGCACCTGATCAGGACCGGTGCCGCGGACCTACCGTCGAAGTGTGGACGTACTGGATCTCGCGCGGTGGCAGTTCGGCATCACCACCGTCTACCACTTCCTCATGGTGCCCCTGACGATCGGCCTGTCCCTCCTCGTCGCCTGCATGCAGACCGCGTGGGTGCGCACCGGGGACCGGCGCTACTACGCGATGACCAAGTTCTGGGGCAAGCTGCTGCTGATCAACTTCGCCATGGGCGTGGTGACCGGCATCGTCCAGGAGTTCCAGTTCGGCATGACCTGGAGTGCCTACTCCCGCTTCGTCGGCGACGTCTTCGGCGCCCCGCTCGCGATGGAGGGCCTGGTCGCGTTCTTCGTCGAGTCGACCTTCCTCGGCCTGTGGATCTTCGGGTGGGACCGGCTGTCCAAGAAGGTCCACCTCGCCTGCGCCTGGGCGTTCTCGCTCGCCACCATCGCGTCGGCCTACTTCATCCTGGCCGCGAACTCGTGGATGCAGCACCCGGTCGGCATCGAGCTCGCCGACGGCCGCGCCCGGCTCACCTCGATCTGGGCGGTGCTGACCAACAACACCGTCCTCGCCGCCTTCCCGCACACGATCTTCGGCGCGTTCGCCGTCGCCGCCACGTTCCTCGTCGGCATCGGCGCCTGGCACCTGTGGAAGCGCACCGACGAGGAACCCGTGTGGCGCTCGTCGTTGAAGCTCGGCACGTGGGTCGGCGTGGTGGCGTTCGCCGGGGTCGCGATCACCGGCGACTTCCAGGGCAAGCTGATGTTCGAGCAGCAGCCGATGAAGATGGCCGCCGCCGAAGCCCTCTGCCACACCGAACAACCGGCGAGCTTCTCGGTGTTCGCGATCGGCGACGTGACCCGCGCCGACTGCGAGAGCGTCAAGAGCATCACCGTGCCCGCGCTGCTGTCCTTCCTGGCGCACAACGACTTCACCAGCGAGGTCAAGGGCCTCGACGAGCTCGTCCCGCTGTACCAGCAGAAGTACGGCACCAACTACCCGGTGGACGAGCGGCTCGGCGAGCTGTCCGGCAAGCCGATCGACTACGTGCCCGTGCTGCCGGTGACCTACTGGGGCTTCCGGCTGATGATCGGCTTCGGCGCGATCGCCGCGGGCGCAGGCCTGGCCGCGCTCTGGCTCACCCGGCGAGGTCGGGTCCCGCGCGGCAGGTGGTTCCCGCTCGCCGCGCTGGCGAGCATCGCGACCCCGTTCCTGGCCAACAGCTTCGGCTGGATCTTCACCGAGATGGGCCGCCAGCCGTTCGTCGTCGTGCCCAACCCGTCCGGAGTGGACGGCGTGTGGATGTTCACCGCCCAGGCGGTGTCCTCGTCCACGGCGGGCGAGGTGCTCACGTCGCTGGTCGTGCTCACCACCGTCTACGGACTGCTGGCCTGCATCGAGGTCTTCCTGCTCCGCCGCTACGTCCGCGCCGGGGTGGCGGGCGTGATACCGCCGCCGAAACCCGCCGAGACCGACGACGCCCTCACCTTCGCGTACTGAGAGGAGAACGGCCGTGGACCTCGCAACCGTCTGGTTCTGCGTGATCGCCCTGCTGTGGCTGGGCTACCTCTTCCTGGAGGGCTTCGACTTCGGCGTCGGCATGCTGCTGCCGGTGCTCGGCCGCGACGAGACCGAACGCCGCGTCCTGGTCAACACCATCGGCCCGGTCTGGGACGGCAACGAGGTGTGGCTCCTGGTCGCGGGCGGCGCGACGTTCGCCGCCTTCCCCGGCTGGTACGCCTCCCTGTTCAGCGCCGTCTACCTGCCGCTCGTGCTGTTCCTGGTCGGCCTGATCGGCCGCGGCGTCGCGTTCGAGTACCGTGGCAAGGTCGACTCGGACCGGTGGCGCTCCCGCTGGGACAAGGTGATCGTGGCGGGCTCGTGGATCGCCCCGCTGTCGGTCGGCCTGCTGCTCACCTCCAGCGTTCTCGGCCTGCCGATCGACGCCAACGGCGACCGCGTCGGCTCGCCGTTCGCCTCGATCCGCTGGGACACCGTCCTCGGCGCCCTCGCGGTCGCGGGCTACGCGCTCGTGCACGGCGCGGTGTTCATCGCCCTCAAGACCGAAGGCGACATCCGGCTCCGGGCCCGCAGGCTCGCCCTGCGCATCGCCCCCGTGGCACTGCTGCCCCTGGTGGTGCTGCTGCTCGTCGTCCAGCTCCACTCGGGCTCGGTGTGGACGTGGGCCGCGTCGATCGTGGTGGCGCTCGCGGCGCTGGGCGCCATGGCGAGGCTCTACCTGGGCCGCGAAGGCCAGGCGTTCGCGCTCATGGCCGTCGCCGTGGTCGGCGTGGTGGTCGCGCTCTTCGGCGCGCTGTACCCCAACGTGCTGCCCTCCACCCTCGACCCGGCGAACTCGCTGACCGTCGCGGACACCGCGTCCAGCCCGTACACGCTCACGGTGATGACCTGGGTCGCCGCCTTCGGCACCCCCGCGGTGCTCGTCTACCAGGCGTGGACCTACTGGGTGTTCCGCAAGCGCATCGGCACCCGCCACATCCCACCCGTCCACGTCCCGACGTCGTGAAGGGCCCGCTCGGCGCACTCCCCGCGCTGTCCCGCTCGGCCAGGTGGGCACTCGCCTGGTGCGCCTGCCTCGCCGCCCTGACCGCCGCCGCCACCGTCGCGCAGGCGGTGGCCCTCGCGACCGCCCTCACCGGCGGCTCGTCCTGGACCGCGCTGGCCGGGGCCGTCCTCGCCCGCGCCGCACTGGCCTGGGCCACCGAGACCGTCGCCGCCCGCGCCGCCGCGGGCGCGAAGGAGGAGCTGCGAGCCGCGGTACTGGACCGCTCACTCGCACTCGGACCCGCCTGGATCGCCGACCGCGGCCCGGCGGAGCTCACCGTCCTCGCCACCAAGGGCCTGGACGCGCTCGACGCCTACTTCACCCGCTACCTGCCCGCACTGGTGACCACCGCCGTCGTCCCACCGCTGGTCGGCGCCTGGATCCTGCTCACCGACCCCACGTCCGCCGTCCTGATCGCCCTGACCATCCCGCTGATCCCGGTGTTCGCCATCCTCATCGGCCTGTTCACCCAACGGCAGGTCACCGCGGCCGCCGAGACCACCGAACGCCTCTCCGGCCACCTGCTCCAGCTCGTCCGCGCCCTACCGGTGCTCACCGCGTTCCGCCGCGCCGAGGCGCAGGCCACGGCCGTCCGCCGGATCGGCGACCGCCACCGCAAGGCCACCATGGGCACCCTGCGCGTCGCGTTCCTGTCCGCGCTCGTGCTGGAGATCGCCGCCTCGCTGTCGGTCGCCCTGATCGCCGTCGGCGTCGGCCTCCGCCTCGTCTCCGGCGACCTCACCCTCACCACGGCACTGGTCGTCCTGATCCTGGCCCCCGAGTGCTACCTGCCGCTCAGGGCCGCGGGCGCCGCCCACCACGCCAGCGAGGACGGCCTCGAAGCCGTCCGCCGCGTCAACGACATCCTGACCAGCGCGGACCCGGATGGTGTGGTCCCGGCGAACGCGACTCGGGCGAGCACGAGCACTCCGCAAACCATGGCCACCCTGACCAGCCCGGCTTCGACCAGCCCGGCTTCGACCCGCCCGGCTTCGACCAGCACCAACACCGCTTCGACCAGCACGAACACAGCACCGCACACAACGCAGCCCCCACCCGTCCCTGGGGGGCGTCCCTGCTCCAGCCTACCGCCCTCACCCGGTCGGGAAGCAGTTGTCGATCTTGCCTGTGGACAACCCCTGGACCTGTGGACAACCGGCGTCCGATCGGGTGACACCGTGCTTGACGTGCGGGATCTGCACGTGCAGCGGCGCGAGCAGGACGCTCCGGACGGGCTGGGCTTCGTGGTGCGCGCGGGGGAGGTGCACCGGTTGGACGGGCCGAGCGGGTCGGGGAAGTCGACGACGATGGCGGTGCTGCTCGGGTTCGTGCGGCCGGACGCCGGTCAGGTGCTGGTCTGCGGAAACGACCTGTCCACTGTGGATTTGTCGACTTGGCGCCGAATCGTCTCCTGGGTGCCGCAGCGGCCCGCGTTCGCGGGGACGACGGTCGTCGAGGAGCTGGAGCTCGTCCTCGGCCGCAGGCCCGAACGGGCGGAGCTGGCCGAGGTCGCGGCGGAGCACCTTTACGACCGGCGCGTCAACGAGCTGTCCACAGGTGAGCGCCAGCGCGTGGCCGTGGCGCGAGCCCTCCTGAAGGTGCGCGCCGGGGCACGGGTGCTGCTGCTCGACGAGCCGACCGCGCACCTCGACCCGCCGACCGCGGCCCTGGTGATGGCCGCCGTCCACCGGGCCGCCGCGACCGGCGTCGCCGTCGTCCTCGCGACGCACCGGCTCGCGGGGGACACCGACGAACCGGTGCCCGCCGAGGCCACCGGAACCGACCACCGGGACAGCGCCAGGGTGAGGAAACCGGGACGGCTGCTCACCGGTCGAGCGCTCGCCGGAGCCGCGCTCGGCATCGCGGCGCTCGGCAGCGGCGTGGCGCTCAGCGCGCTGGCCGCCCACCTGATCGCCCGCGCCGCCGAGCAGCCACCGATCCTCACGCTGTCCGTGCTCGTGGTCGGCGTGCGGACGTTCGCGCTGGCCAAGGGCGTGCTGCGCTACCTGGAACGGCTCGTGTCGCACGAGGCCGCGTTCCGGCTCGCGGGAGACCTGAGAGTCCGGCTGTGGGAGGCGCTGGTGCGGCTCGGCCCCGCCCGGCTGCGCCGCGACACCCTCCAACGGCTGGTCGACGACACCGACACCGTCCGCGACCTGGTGCCCCGCGTGCTGCTGCCCCCGATCGTCGCGGCGGGCGTGAGCGCGGGCGCGGTGCTGCTGTTCACCCTCATCCACCCGGCCGCCGGGCTGGCACTGGCGGTCGCGCTCCTGGTCGGCGGCCTGACCGCTCCCGCGGTGGCCGTCGCGGTCGAACGCCGCGCCAGCACCGTCCTGGCCCGCGGCCGCCGCGCCCTCGGGGCGGAGGTGTTCACGCTGCTCGACGCGGCCCCGGACCTCATCTCGTTCGGCGCGCACGAGCGCAAGCGCGCCGACGTCGCCGAACGCGACACCGAGCTGGTCCGGCAGGCCCGCAGGCAGGCGCTCGGCGCGGGCGCGGCCACGGCCGTGCTCCAGTTGACGACCGGTCTCGCCTCGCTGGTCTGCACGGCGCTCGCCATCGGCCACGTCGACCCGCTGCTGCTCCCGGTCCTCGGCCTGGTGCCCCTGGCGCTGGCCGAAGCGCTCGGCGGGCTGCCGCAGGCCGCGCAGCAACGCGCCGCCCTGCGCGAGGCGCACCAGCGGCTGACCGAGGTGATCGACAGCGACGAACGCGCGGAACGCGGCCCCGACGGACCCGTCCGGCTGCGGCACGCCGACCTCGGCTGGCCCGGCGCGGAGCCCGTGCTCAGGGACGTCGACCTCGACCTGCCGGTCGGCTGGACCGCCGTCGTCGGACCGTCCGGCGCGGGCAAGTCGACGCTGTTCGCGACCCTGCTGGGCTTCCTGGCGCCGGTCCGGGCACCGCACCGGGTGGCGTGGTGCCCGCAGGAACCGCAGCTGGTCGCCACGACCCTCCGCGAGAACCTCCGGATGGCCGACCCGCACGCGGACGACGAGCGGCTGCGCGACGCGCTGCGGCTGGCCGGGCTGCCGGAGTGGACCGACCGGCTCGACACGGCGATCGGCAACGGCCTGCTGTCCGGCGGCGAGGCGCAACGGGTCGCGCTGGCCAGGGCGGTGCTGCACGACGCCGACCTGGTGCTGCTCGACGAGCCGACCGCCCACCTCGACCCGCCGACCGCGCGGGCGCTGCTCGACCGGCTCGCGGTCGCGCTGGAAGGCCGCACCGTCGTCCACATCACCCACCGCCCCGAGGAGACCGCGGGCGCGGACCTGGTGCTCGACGTCGCCGACGGGCACGTGCGGGAACGGGCCTACCGTTGACCGTCGTGGACCCCAGGCAGGTGCTCGCCGCGTCGACCGAGATCACGTCGGCCGCGCTCGCGGGCGACGACCCCGACGCCGTGCTCCCGCTCGTCGTCCGCTCCGCCGCGGCACTCGCCGAGGCGGACCTCGGCCTCGCGATGCTCACCGCCGACGACGGCAGGCTCGTCGTCGAGGCCTCCCACGGCTTCGGCTTCGACGGCGACCCCGTCGGCTCCGTCCTGTCCTCCCGCTCCGCCGCCGCCAGAGCGGCCCGCGGCGGTGTCCCCGTGGTCGCCACCGACGTCACCACCGACCCGCGCACCGCGCCGTTCGTGCCCAAGTCCCTGCGCGGCTACGGCCCCTTCGCCGTCGCCCCCTTCGGCACCCGCGAACGCAAGATCGGCGCCCTCGCCGTCTACCGCCGCCGCGGCGAACCGCCGTTCGACCCCGAGACCGTGGACCTGCTCGCCGCCTTCGCCGCGCAAGCGGGCCTGGCCGTGGTCCTCGCCGAAGGCGCGACCGCCCGCAGGCGGATCGCCGTCTACCAGGAACGCGAGCGCATCGCCCGCGACCTGCACGACGTCATCATCCAGCGGCTCTACGCCACCGGCGTCCAGCTCGACCTGCTCGGCCGCCGCCTCGGCAAGCAGCTCGACGCCCGCGAGACCACCCGCCTCACCGAGGCCGTCGACCAGCTCGACGACACCATCGCCGAGGTCAGGGCCACCGTCCGCGCCCTGCGCAGCGCCGACCCCGGCAAGTCCGCCCACCGCGACCTCGTCGACTCGGTCCGCGCCGAGATCCGCATCGCGGGCGAGCTCCTCGGCTTCACCCCGTCCCTCGACGTCGAAGGCGACCCCACCACCGTCCCCGCGGACCTCGCCGACCACCTCCGCGCGGCACTCCGCGAAGCCCTCTCCAACGTCGTCCGCCACTCCGGCGCCCACACCGTGGACATCGCCCTGCACCGCGAACCCCACCGCCTGCTGCTGCGCGTGACCGACGACGGCTGCGGCATCCCCCGCGGCGTCGCCACCCGCGGCCTGCGCCACCTGGAGGAACGCGCCATCGCGGCGGGCGGGAGCAGCGAGGTCGCGTCGTCGCCGAGCACGGGGACGACGATCACCTGGCAGGTCCCGCTGTGAGGACACCCGCGGTTGAAGCAGTGCCGACCACGACGAGCACCGCTCAGCGGGACCGCCGCGCCACCCAGGCCGCCGCCTGCGTCCGCCGCTCCATCCCCAGCTTCGCCAGCACGGCCGTCACGTAGTTCTTCACCGTCTTCTCCGCCACGAACAACCGCTCGGCGATCTGCCGGTTGCTCATCCCCTCCCCGATCAGCTCCAGCACCCGCCTCTCCTGGTCGGTCAACCCGGCCAGCACGTCCGGCTCGGCTGGGCGGCGCATGCGGTCGAGCACCCTGGCCGTCGTCACCGGGTCGAGCAGCGACCGGCCCGCGGCGACCTCGCGCACGGCCGTGACCAGGTCCTGGCCGCGCACCTGCTTCAGCAGGTACCCCGACGCGCCCGCCATGATCGCCCCGACCAGCGCCTCCTCGTCGTCGAACGCCGTCAGCACCAGGCACCGGGGCCCGTCCGGCAGCGCGCGCAACCGCTTGCACAGCTCCACGCCGCTCCCGTCGGGCAGCTGCACGTCCACCACGGCCACGTCCGGCCGGGCGGCGCCGGCCCGGACGACGGCCTCGGCGACGCCGCCCGCCTCGGCGACCACCTCGATGTCGTCCTCGTCGTCGAGCATCTCGCGCAGACCCCTGCGCACGACTTCGTGGTCGTCGACGAGCAACACGCGTACGGACACGGACCAACCGTACGGCGAATGCCGGTTCACGAGCGGCCCTCGTGTTGACACAGTTCAAGCATGGTCGTTCGCCCCATCGAGGAAGCCGATCGGATCGTTGTCGGACGTCTGGTTCTCGAACTCCAGCACGCGCACACCGCGGTGGCGCACGGGGAGGTGTTCTTCCCCGCCAGCCTGCCCGGGTTCCTCGTGGAGCAGCAGGACCGCGTGCTGGGTCTGCTGACCTACGCGACCTCCGGGCCGGTGATGGAGATCGTCACCATCGACGCCCTCCGCCGCGGCCGGGGGGTCGGCAGCTCGCTGGTCGACGCCGCGGTGCTGCGCGCGCGGGAGCTCGGGTGCACGCGCATCCGGCTGACCACGACGAACGACAACCTGGACGCGATGCGCTTCTACCAGCGCCGCGGGTTCAAGCTGGCGGCGTTGCGGCCGGACGCGGTGCGCGAGTCGCGCAGGTTGAAGCCCGAGATCCCGGTCGTCGGGGACTACGGCATCCCCATCACGGACGAGCTGGACCTGGAGAGACGGGTCTCGATCCGCTAGTTGTGCACAGCTGTCCACATGGTTGTCCACAGGTCTGTGCACAACCTGTGGCTAACGCCTCGGCAACGGGCTGAACACCTCGTCCCACGCCGCGGCGACTTGGCGCGCGCACGTCTCCGGCGCGACGCCGCCCACGCCCGTGCCCAGACCGGGCATGGCGAGGGTGCGCACGACCTCGCGGACCGGTCTGCCGTCCTCGAGCCGCCCCTCCTGCCACAGCCGCAGCACGGCCCGCGCCGCGAGGTACGGGTGCACCGTGTCCTCCGGCAGGCGTTCACCGGGGTGGCGCACGGTCGGCGCGCTGATCAGCCACTGCGGCTCGGGTTCGCCGGTGGACACCAGCATCGCCTCGCCGACGGGCAGTTCGCCGCCGTGCAGCGCGAGCACCGCGCTGCGCACGGCGGTCTCGACGTCCGGGAAGGCCCGCGCGTAGACGGCGTCCATGCCGCCCCGCATCCAGCCGTAGGAGTTGGCCGGGCTGACGACCGCCTCGGCGATGATGTCGAGCACGGAACCCCGGTGGACCCGGATCCCCGCCCGACCTTCCGCCACCGAGAGCCAGGCCGTGGCCAAGGGCTCGTCGACGGCGCACAACACGATTTGGGGAGCTGCCGGAGTGTTGATCTCACCCTCCGCATCGGGGGACACGCGGACAAGCATTCCAGTTGCGACACCCACTTCGGAACCGGGTTGGGCACCGGCCGGTCGGGTGATCCTCGACTCAACGGCGGTCACGCTGCGCGGCCCTCGTATGGTTGCCCCGTGTCGCGCATCGCCTATTTCGGGCCACAAGGGACGTTCACGGAGCAGGCCGCCCTCGGCTTCGTCCACGCCGGACGCGACGAGCTCGTTCCATTCGCGACGGTCCCGCAGGCGCTGGCCGCCGTCCGCGAAGGCGACACCGAGGCCGCGTGCGTGCCCGTGGAGAACTCCGTGGAGGGCGCCGTCCCGGCGACCATGGACGCGCTCGCCGAAGGCGAACCGCTGGTCGCCGTGGCCGAGAGCGTGCTGGCGGTGCGGTTCAGCGTCCTGGTCCGGCCGGACACCGAGGTCGTCCGCACGGTCGCCAGCCACCCGCACGCCCTCGCCCAGGTCCGGCACTGGCTGGCCGAGCACCTGCCGGACGCCACCGCCGTGTCCACGACGTCGACGGCCGCCGCGGCCGTCGCGGTCCAGCGCGGCGAGTTCGACGCGGCCGTGAGCGCCCCGGTCGCGATCAACCACTACCCGCTGCGCGAACTGGCCACCGGGGTCGCCGACGTGGCCGACGCGAAGACCCGCTTCCTGCTCCTGCGCCGCCCCGGCGCGCTGCCCGAGCCCACCGGCGCCGACCGCACCTCCCTGGTCGTCACGACCGCCGACCGGGTCGGCGTCCTGGCCGAGCTGCTGACCGAGCTGGCGCTGCGCGGGATCAGCCTGACCAGGATCGAGTCCCGCCCGACCAAGGGCCGCCTCGGCGAGTACCGCTTCTACATCGACCTCCTCGGCCACGTGGCCGAACCCAGGGTGGGCGACGCGCTCGCGGCGCTGCACCGGCACTGCAGGCAGGCCCGGTTCCTCGGGTCCTACCCGCAGGCCGAGCCCGCCGTGAGCGGCGACCTGGTCGCCGCCAGCAACGAGGACTTCATCGCGGCGGCCGACTGGGTGGCCTCGGTACGACAAGGAGCGGGCGCGTGAAGTTGATGCTGGTGCGGCACGGCGAGACCGCGTCCAACCTGAAGATGACCCTCGACTCCGTGCCGCCCGGCCCGCCGCTGACCGACCTCGGCCAGGAGCAGGCGAACCGGCTCGCCGAGGCGCTGGCCGACGAGCCCGTGGTGGCCGTCTACGCCAGCACGGCCGTGCGCGCGCAGCAGACGGCGGCACCCGTCGCCGCGCGGCACGGACTGGCCGTGCAGGTCGTGGAGGGCGTGCAGGAGATCTTCTGCGGCGACCTGGAGGGCCGGTCCGACCGCGAGTCGTACGGGGTGTTCGTGAAGACCGCCGCGGCGTGGGCGGAGGGCGACCTCGACCTCACCCTGCCCGGCGGCGAGAACGGCCGCCAGGTGGTCGACCGCTGCACCGGCACCATCGCGAAGATCACCGAAGGGGTCGCGGAGGGGACGGTCGTGCTGGTCAGCCACGGTGGCGCCATCCGGCTGACCGGCCAGGCGCTCGCGCCGAACGTGACGTCGGGCATGGCCGCGACCGGCCTGCTGCCCAACACCGGACGGGTCGTGCTCGAGTCCGACGGCGACGCCTGGCGCTGCGTGGCGTGGTCCGGCGTCGACATCCCGTCCGACCGACCCCTCGGGTAGATCCACTCGCTATTTCCGCACCCGAACCGGCAATTCGACGTGCCCGTTGTAGATGAACGTCGGCAACGGCTGGAGTTCCGCGGCGGGCACCGCCAGTTCGATGTCCGGAAAATGCGAGAACAGCGCTGGCAGTGCGATTGATGCCTCCATTCGGGCTAGTGGCGAGCCGATGCAGTGGTGCACGCCGTGCCCGAATGCGAGGTGTTCCTTGTCGGTCCGGCCCAGGTCGAACTCGTTCGCGGTGCGGCCGTGCGCGACCGGGTCGCGGCCCGCGGCGCCGAACGACAGCAGGATCGGCTCACCGGCCTTGATCACCACCTCGTAGCCGAGGTCGATGTCCTCCACGGCGTAGCGCAGCGGCAGGTGCTGCACCGGGCCCTCCAGGCGCAGCGTCTCCTCGATCACGTCGACCCAGCTCGCGTCGCCCGCCTTGACCAGCTTGAGCTGGTCGGGGTGGGTGAGCAGGGAGACGACGGCCTTGCCCAGCAGGTTCGCCGTGGTCCCGCTGCCCGCGCCGATCATCAGCACGAGCGCGGTGTTGACCTCGGCCTCGGAGAGCTGCTCCTCGCCGTACCGGGCGGCGATGAGGTCGCTGGCCATGTCGTCGCCCGGCACCATGTACCGGGTCGCGACAAGGGCCCCGAGGCACATCGTGAGGTCCATGAAGTCGCGGTCGTCCGAGGTGGGCCGGTTGATCGCCTGGATCGCGTGCGACGCCCTCCCCCGGAACGAGTCGGGGATGCCGATCAGGTCGCACAGCGCCTCGGCGGGCACCACGTCGGTGAACGCCCGCCGCAGGTCCAGCACCTCGCCGGGTCGTGCCCGGCTCAGCTCCCGCATGATCCGGTCCACGGTGCCGTGCACCTTCGCGCGCACGGACTCCACCCGGCGCGGCGTGAACGCGCTCGCCATCAGCATCCGCAGCCGCTGGTGGTCGGGACCGTAGGTGGTGAAGGCGTTCGCGGTCGAGATGAACCCGCGCAGCGGCCAGTCCAGCGGCAGGCCCGCGTAGGCGGGCCAGTGCCGCTGGGGGTCCTTCGACACGCGCGGGTCCTCGCAGAGCCGTTTGACGACCTGGTGTCTGGTCACGGACCAGGCCGAGATGCCGCCGGGCAGCATTACCCGCGTCGCGGGGCCCTTGACGCGGAGGCGGTCGTTCTCGGCGTGCAGGAATCGCCCGGAGGGGTCGATCGTCGTCTGACGAAACTGCGGCTCCATGGTCACGGTCTCCGGGTGTGATCGGTACGTGATCTGACGAGGCAGTATTATCGTGCATTGTGGAAAATCACGGTCAAGTGATCCCGCGAGTCGTGTTTCAACGGCATTGATGCGCCGAACGGCCTCCGTCGTGCGAATAGCGGTCGACGAGCGGTCGGTGAGCGGAGTCCGCTAACCGACAAGTGTGGGAGATCCCTAGCCCCAGCCGAGTTCGTGCAGGCGGGCGTCGTCCACGCCGAAGTGGTGGGCGATCTCGTGCACCACGGTGATCGCCACTTCGTTCACCACGTCGTCCTCGTCGTGGCAGATGTCGAGGATGGCCTCGCGGTAGATGAAGATCCGATCCGGCAGCACGCCGCCGTAGTCGGAAGTCCGTTCGGTGAGCGCCACGCCGTGGTAGAGCCCGAGCAGCGACGGCTCGTCCGGGTTGCGGTCCTCGATCAGCACCACGACGTTGTCCATCGCCGCCGCGAAGTCCGGCGGGATCAGGTCGAGCGACTCGCCGACCAGCTCCTCGAACCGGTCGCGCGTCATCTCGACGCTCACGACGTCTTCGGCGGCGAGCTGGACGGGTTCGACGACGACGACTCGCCCGGCTTCTGGCTCGTCGCCGACGGCTTGCCCGAGGCCGACCCCTCCTCGGAGTGCAGCGGCGCGCCGGTGGCCTCCGCCTGGCTCACGGCGGTGGTCTGCGGCGGGTTCGACGTGGTCAGCGGCGGCGCGTCGGGGTTGCGCACGGACCCGCTGAACGCGGTCAGCCCGGAGGCGTCCGCCGGGATGGCGCCGATCTTGCAGTTCACCCGCTTCGACCCGGCGGCCCAGCTCTCCGGCGCCCGGTTGTCCCAGGTCACGACCAGGCCCTTGCCCTTGAGGTCGACCCCGCCCGCGTACTCGGCGGCCATCGCGTCGCAGGTCGCGGGCAGCACCTCGTCCTGCTTCTCCGGCGGCGGGAAGTCCGCGCCCTGGATCGCGGCGCCGAGGTCCACCACGCCGATGATCTCGAACGTGTGCGGCTGGGCGCAGTCCACCGGGTCGCCGACGGACTTGCCGTTGAGGCCGAGGCAGACGCCGGGGTCGTACACGTCGGACTGGTCCTGCTTCTTGGCCGTCCCGAACGAGGGCAGCAGCCCACCGGCCGGGCCGACCACCTGGAGACCGCAGCGCAACGTGCGGAAACCGGCGGCCCACTCCTGCGTACCGGGGTTGAGCGGGCCGACGGTGTACTTGCCGAACGGGTCGTACCTGCCGGTCAGGTAGTCCAGCGACGGCTTGGTGCACTGGTCGAGGCTGATCTTCGCCCACTCGTCGGCCGTCGGGTACTTCGCGTCCTTCGGATAAGTGGCGGTCAGGTCCACCTTCCCGGTGACCTCGAACAGGTGCTGGTTGCCGCAGTCGACCTTCTTGACGTCCGACAGGTCGGATTTCGTCCAGTTGAGGCAGTCGGACGCTTCGGACTCGTACGCTGGGTTGACGGTCGGCCGGGTGGAGCTGCCGAGTGCGCCACCGCCGCTGACCGGCCAAGATGTGAACGCGCTCAGCCCGAGGAGGAGGAAACCCCCCACGGACGCGCCGACCATGACCAACCGCGTACCGCGGATGTGGCCACCACGACGAAACCACTGAGCGTTCATAGACATCTACTCCATGATGCCTGTGCCGTCCGAGCCGCCGACGAGGCGGGGGAGGAGTGTTGCTATTAGGACACTCACCACCCGCTTCTCGACTGATCTCTGTACCGTCCCCGCCGGGAGTGGCTGATGACTGAGAACGACAGGTCCGGGACCTCTGGAACACCCTGGACCGGATCCGAAGGACCAACGCCGCCGAGCGGCGTGCCGAGCAGCGGCGTGCCCGCGGAGGGTTCCGCGCCGCCGCCGTACGTGCCTGCCACCGAGCAACCGCCTCAGCAGCCGACCAACCCGCGCGGGCGGATCCGGCAGCAGGACGGCTCGTCGAAGCCGCGTCCGCCGACACTGGCCGAGCAGCGCGCCCGCGCCGCCGCCCAGCAGGAGCTGATCGAGGCCGACCAGGCCCGCGAGGCCGAGTACCAGCGGAAGAAGAAGCTCCGCAAGCGGCTGCTCATCGGCGGCGGCGTCACGGTCGGCGTGGTCGCGCTGGTCGCGATCGGCTACGCGGCGCTGAGCCCCGACAACGTGACCGCGACGTGCGTGACCAACGACGACGTCGTGGTCGCGGACGACAACAACTGCGACGAGAACTACGCGCGGGCGCACGGCGGCTACACCAGCGGCGGGTTCATCTACATGCCCATCGTCGGCGGTGGCTACAGCCAGTACCGCTACAACTACGGCGGCACGGGGGTGGTCGGGCAGAAGATCTCCGGCGGCACCACGGTCAAGCCGCCGAAGGCGAGCATCTCGACGCGGTCGGGCACCAGCATCCAGCGCGGCGGGTTCGGCGTGTCCAGCGGCGGCAGCAAGAGCGGCACGAGCGGGGGCAGCTGAGTTGCGCCGTGCCACCGCACCGCCGCGGCCGAACTGGCAGCGGACCGTCTCGGAGCAGGGTCTCGTGTTCGGCGCGCCCGCCAGGGGCGTGAACGGCATCGAACGCCCCTACTGGGACGAGTCGGCGCACTACGTCTTCGAGATGAGCGACATCCTCTCGCTCGAGGCCGACGTGGAGCTGCTGCACAGCATGTGCCTGGAAGCCGTCGACAACGTGGTGCTGACCGAGCGCTACCGCGACTTCGGCATCCAGGAGTGGATCTGGCCCAAGATCGCCGAGTCGTGGAAGCGGCGCGACCCGCACGTCTACGGCCGGTTCGACCTGCGCTACGACGGGTCGGGCCCGGCCAAGATGCTCGAGTACAACGCGGACACGCCGACCTCGCTGCTCGAGGCCGCGGTGCTCCAGTGGTACTGGAAGACCGAGGTGTTCCCGGACGACGACCAGTGGAACTCGATCCACGAGAAGCTGGTCGAGCGCTGGGGTGAGATCGGGGCGCTGCTGCCCTCCAACGAGCTGCACTTCACGTGGTCGTCGGCCGACACCTCCGGCGAGGACCACATCACGCTCGCCTACCTGCAGGAGACCGCGGCCGAGGCCGGCATGAACACCGTCGGCCTGTCGATCGAGGACATCGGCTGGGACACCCTGCTCAAGCGGTTCGTCGACCTCGAAGAGGCACCGATGAACACCGTGGTGAAGCTGTACCCGTGGGAGTGGGTGGTCGACGAGCGGTTCGGCCGCTTCGCGGTGGACAGCCTGCCCGGCACGCTGTGGGTCGAGCCGCTGTGGAAGATGCTGCTGTCGAACAAGGCCCTGCTCGCGGTGCTGTGGGAGATGTACCCCGGCCACCCGAACCTGCTGCCGGCGTACCTCGACGACCCCGGCCTGCTCACGGAGTACGTGCGCAAGCCGAGGCTGGGCCGCGAGGGCTCGAACATCCAGATCGTCGCTCCCGGCTACGAGACCCAGACCGGTGGGGTCTACGGCAAGGAGGGCTTCGTCTACCAGCTGTTCGACCCGCTGCCCGAGTTCGACGGCTACCGCCCCGCCCTGGGTGCGTGGGTCGTCGGCGACCAGGCCGCGGGCCTGGGCATCCGCGAGACAGTCGGTCTGGTGACCGACGACGGCGCGGCTTTCGTTCCCCACCGGATCGTCGAATGACGCACCAGCACCACATGGAGGGCCAGTGATCACCCAACTCGCGTTGGACCCCGGATTCGGTTCCACGATCGGCCGGGGCATCGGCGCGATCGCGCTGTACGCCGTCGTCGGTCTGCTGCTGATGGTCGTCGGCTTCTACGCCATCGACTTCACCACGCCCGGCCAGCTCAGCGGCCTGGTCCGCACCGGCAAGCCGAACGCGGTCATCGTGACCGCCGCGGGCCTGTTCAGCATGGCGCTCATCATCGTGGTCGCGATCTACAGCTCCGAGGGCAAGCTCACCGAGGGCCTGCTCTACTCGTTGATCTTCGGTTTCGTCGGGATCATCGTGCAGGTCGTCGCCGTGCGACTGCTGGAGTGGGTCACCCGGCTCGACATCGGCAGGCTCATCGAGTCGGAGGCGTTCGCCCCGGCGAGCGTCGTCGTGGCCAGCGCGCACGTCGCGCTGGGCCTCGTGGTGGCGGTCGCCATCAGCTAGTGATATCCGAAGGCGGTCGCGAGGGGTGACGGACTACCCTTACCCCTCGTGATCGACCTGAAGGCAGTGCGCGAGAACCCCGAAGCCGTCCGTGCGTCGCAGCGAGCGCGCGGTGAGGACGAGTCGGTGGTCGACGCGCTGCTGTCCGCGGACGAACGCCGACGTGCCGCCATCTCCAGGGCGGACGCGCTGCGGGGCGAGCAGAAGCTGTTCGGCAAGCAGGTCGGCAGGGCCAAGGGCGAGGAGCGCGAGGCGCTGCTGGCCAAGGGCAAGGAGCTGGCCGCCGAGGTCAAGGCCGCGGAGGCCGAGCAGCACGCCGCCGAGGCGGAGCTGACCGAGCTGCACCGCGCCATCCCCAACGTCGTGCACCCCGACGCCCCCGAGGGCGGCGAGGACGACTACGTCGTGCTCAAGCACGTCGGCGAGCCCCGCGAGTTCGACTTCGAGCCGCTGGACCACCTCGACCTGGGCGTGAAGCTCGGCGCGATCGACATGGAGCGCGGGGCCAAGGTCTCGGGCTCGCGGTTCTACTTCCTCACCGGCATCGGTGCCCAGCTGGAGCTCGCGCTGCTCAACATGGCCGCGAGCCTGGCCACCGAGAACGGCTTCACCCTCATGATCACGCCCACCCTGGTGCGGCCGGAGATCATGGCGGGTACCGGCTTCCTCGGCCAGCACGCCAGCGAGGTGTACCGGCTGCGCGACGACGACCTGTACCTGGTCGGCACGTCGGAGGTGCCGCTGGCCGGCTACCACGCGGACGAGATCCTCGACGGCGAGCGCCGGTACGCGGGCTGGTCGTCGTGCTACCGCCGCGAAGCGGGGTCCTACGGCAAGGACACCCGCGGCATCATCCGCGTGCACCAGTTCAACAAGGTCGAGATGTTCTCCTACGTGCGTCCCGAGGACGCCGAGGCGGAGCACGCGCGCCTGCTGGGCTGGGAAGAGGAGATGCTCGGCCGCGTCGAGGTGCCCTACCGGGTCATCGACACCGCGGCGGGCGACCTCGGCACCAGCGCGGCCCGCAAGTTCGACTGCGAGGCCTGGGTTCCGTCGCAGCGGGCGTACCGCGAGCTGACGTCGACCTCGAACTGCACCACGTTCCAGGCGCGCAGGCTGAACATCCGCTACCGCGACGAGAACGGCAAGCCGCAGACCGTCGCCACGCTCAACGGCACCCTCGCCACGACCCGGTGGATCGTTGCCATCCTGGAGAACCACCAGATGGGTGACGGTTCGGTGCGCGTCCCCGCCGCGCTCCGCCCATACTTGGGCGGCCGCGAGGTCCTGGAGCCGATCTCCCGGTAGCACATCGGCGGGGTAAATATGTGACTCTTCGTCATATTCCCGGCGTTACACTGCTCTGACCGGCCATGTCTCAGATGGGTAACGAATACGTTCCGTAATGCTCCGGCGTGCACCGTTTGTGTAGCTCCTGAGTCCTCTCTGACGACACGTAGTTGGTCAGGGGATACAACAGGGGAGTCCACATGGTGTTTCAGATCGCCGTAGGGTCCACCGAGCTCACGCCGAAGGTTCCGGCGTTCCCGAGCTTGTGGATGGGGGGCTACGGCTGGAGCCCGCGCGGCAGTTCGCCGGGCAACGTGGCGCGCGAGCTCAAGGCGCACTGCATGGTCATCTGGGACGACGGGTACCCGAACGTCCTGCTCCGCGCGGACCTCATCAGCATCCCGCGCGACATGAACCAGTGGATCCGAGGCACCCTCATCGACGAGGGCCTGCTCGCGGACACCGACTTCCTGATGGTCAGCAGCCACACCCACTCGGGGCCGTTGGTCGGCGACATCAGACCCAACCCGTACATCCTCATGGGGCTGAACCAGGCGGACATCGACGCGGTCAACGGCACGACCAACGTGCTGATCGACCGCCTGCTGGACCTCGTGCGGGCCACGCTCAACAAGACGCGCACGACCGTGACGTTCCGGTACGCCGAGACGACGGCCAACATCGGCTACAACCGCGTCGAGAACCAGACCTACGTGATGAACACGGTGCCGATCCTGGTCGCCCGCAAGGCGAACAACAACCGGGTCGCCGTGCTGTTCGGCGCCGGGTCGCACCCGGTGTCGCGCGGCAACGACACCACGTTCGACTGCGACTACCCCGGCCGCGCGGCCGCCCAGATCGAGGCCTCGCTCGGCGTGCCCGCGATGTTCTTCCAGGGCACCTGCGGCGACCAGAACGCCAACGAGCCCCGCGGCAACAGCCAGGTCGTCAACCTCGGCGACAAGCTCGCGAACGCGGTGATCAACAAGATCAACGCGAACACGGGCTTCACCAACGTGACCGGTCCGATAATGACCAGGATCGAGGAGGTGCAGCTGCCGTTCGCGGTCGACACCACCAACCCGACCGTGGTCGCCAACCTGCGCAACCGCTACGCCGCGCGCCTCACCCAGTTCCCGACCGACGACGTCAACTACCGGCACGCCAAGGTCATGGTCGACATGATCGACGGCCCCGGTCTGCCGACGCACATCGCGATGCCGATCCAGCGGTGGCGCTTCAACGGCCTCACCATCCTCGCGCTCTCGCACGAGGTGCTCAGCGGCTTCCACGTGAAGCTGAAGGCCGCGTACACGGGCAAGCTCTGGGTCATGGGCTACGCGAACGAGGTCGAGGCCTACATCGCCCCGGACAACGTGCTCTGGAACGGCGGTTACGAGGCGGGCTTCGAGTGGCCCGACAACACGATCGCGGGCGGCGGCTCGTACGCCGAGGTCTACGCCTGGCCCGCTCCGCTCAAGGCCTCCCCGGTCGGCGTCTCGCCCGCCGTGGCGGGCAGCGCGGAGAAGATCATCATGGACTGCTGCCTCGACCTGCTGAACAACCCGTAGCGGCCCCGGACCCTCGGCCCTCGCGTCCGCCAGGACACGGGGGCCGAGTGCTGTCCAGGTGCCGGTGCCGTCGAGCCGGTGCCTAGACCAGCCCCGCCACGTGCCGCCCGATCTCCAGGGCGCAGGTGGCCGCAGGCGAAGGGGCGTTCAGCACGTGCACCTGCCCAGGGCCCGTCTCGATCAGGAAGTCGTCCACCAGCGAGCCGTCGGGCAGCATCGCCTGCGCCCGCACGCCCGCCCCGGCGGGCACCAGGTCGTCGGCCGTCACCGCGGGCACCAGCCGGGCCAGGCTCGCGGCGAACCGCTTGCGCGACAGCGAGCGCAGCACCTCCTCGGCGCCGGTCCGCGCGAACCTGCGCGCCAACCGCCAGGTTCCTGGGAAGCGGGCCACGTCCAGCACGTCGGCGGGGGAGACGTCCCGCCAGCGGTACCCCTCCCGGCGCAGCGCCAGCACCGCGTTCGGGCCCGCGTGCACGGTGCCGTCGAGCATCCGGGTCAGGTGCACGCCGAGGAACGGCAGCGTCGGGTCGGGCACCGGGTAGATCAGCCCGCGGACCAGGTCGCGGCTCTCCGGCCGCAGCTCGAAGTACTCGCCGCGGAACGGCACGATGGTCGCCTTCGGGCGCAGCCCGGCCATGCGGGCCACCCGGTCGCTGTGCAGGCCCGCGCAGTTCACCAGCGCGTCCGCGGTGACGACGCCCTGCGGCGTGGCCACCTGCACCCGGCCGCCCGCCGTCCGGATCCCCAGCGCCGGGCTGAACAGGCGCAGGTCGGCGCCGCGCCCGATGAGCTGCCCGACCAGCGCCGCGCACACCGCCGGGAAGTCGATCACGCCGGTGCTCTCCACCCGCAGGGCCGCGACGGCGGCCACCTCGGGCTCGTGCTCGCGGGCCTCGTCGGCGGAGATCAGCTTGGCCGGGACGCCGTTGGCCTCGGCGCGCTCGGCCAGCTGGTGCAGGCGGGGGAGCTCGTCGTCGGAGGTGGCGACGACCAGCTTGCCGCACACCTCCACCGGCACCCCGTGCTCGCGGGCGAAGGCGGTCATGGAGGCGTTCCCGGCCACCGACATCCGCGCCTTCAGCGACCCCGGCTTGTAGTACAGCCCGGCGTGCACGACGTTGCTGTTGTGCCCGGTCTGGTGCGCGGCCCAGTGGCCTTCCTTCTCCAGCACCACCACCCGGTCACCGCGGGCGGCCAGCTCGGCCGCGACCGCCAGCCCGACGATGCCGCCGCCGATCACCACCACGCGCCGCACCGGTGCTCCCATCACTCGACCGCCAGTCGTCTGAGGATATCGAGGTTGGCGGCGCAGATCCGGGGCATGTCCAGGTTGTTGTGCACCCACTTGCGGCCCGCCGCGCCGATGTCCGAGGCCAGGTCGGGGTCGTCGAGCAGCTGGTTGATCGACGCCGCCAGCTCGTCGGTGTCGCCGGGGGTGACCAGCAGCGTCTCCTCCCCGTTCGCGATGCGGGCGCAGGAGAAGTAGTCCGCGCGCTCGGCCAGCACGGTGGGGGTGCCCGCGGCCATCGCCTCCAGGCTGGCGATGCCGATGCCGAACCCCTGCAGGTCGTGCACCTCGACGTCGGAGCCCGCCAGCAGGCCGGGGATGTCGGACTTGGGGAGCGCTCCGGTGCAGACGACCGCGTGCAGCACGCCCAGCCGCCGCGCGCGCTCCAGGAACGCGCGGTAGTAGACGCCGCCGACCACCAGGACCTTCGCGTCCGGGTGGCTCGCGAGCACCCGCGGCAGCGCCTCGACGAGCGCCACGCGGTCGCGCACCGGGATCACGTGGCCGAGCGAGGCGATCACCGGGCCGTCGCCGAGGTCGAACCGCGCGCGCAGCGCCGCGCGCTCGGCCTCGCGGTCCAATTCCTCGAACCGGTGCAGTTCGACCCCCACCGGAACCTGTTCGATCCGCTCGGCCGGGATTGCGTACCGGCGCCTGATGTAGTGGTGGAAGATGCGGTCGATCGCGACCACCGAGGTCGGCCGGATGTGGGCGAGGACCGGGCGCACCACGAGAGCGTCGAGCAGTCTCATCACGAGGTGCGAAAAGCGCATCGGGCTTTGCAGCCGGGTGTGCAGCGTCAACAGCGAGGGGATCCGCCTGCTGCGCGCCCACAACCCGCTCTGCCACGTCAGGTCGAAGAACTGGCCGTGCTGGTGGATCACGTCCGGGCGGAACTCGTCGAGCAACCGGAAAACCCGCTTGCGGTTACCCCAGCGCAACGCGAACGTGATATCGAAGTTGAACGAGAATCGCGATTCGGGGAGCGTCCACGAGGGCAGGCGGACGATCCGGATACCGTCCCGCACTTCTTCGGCAGGTGCTTTGCGGTAACCGGCGGCGATCACCAGCACCTCGTGCCCCTGCTCGGCGTAATACCTGCTCAACGTGTCCGCAACATGGGCGCTACCGCCCACCCGAGGGGGGAAGAAGTTGTTGACGACGACGATCCGCACCCGGAGGACTCCCACAGTCGGCTGTACCGAAGACCGGACGGACCATCGTGATGATGCGTCCTTGAGGTATTCGGCAGGAACAGCCGGTCACTGAAGTACACGATCCGGCGAACATCCCGTTCGCCGGATCGTGTCGAGTCGTCCTAGCGGGCGCGGCGCTTGCGGTGCTTCGCGCGTACCTTGAAAAGACCGATACCCATCTTGTAGGCGTCGTTCACCACGTTGATGGTGCTGCCCCCGCGCGTTTGCTGACCGCGCAGCCGAACCGGGACCTCGACCGGACGAATTCCGTCCTGCTCGGCGAGGTAGGCCAATTCGGTGGTGAGCAGGAAACCGGGCTCGGTCAATTTGCCGACCACGCCGCGAGCCCATTCACCGTTGAGCACGAAAGTGCCCTGCGGGTCGCGCGTGCGCATACCGAGAACGGCGAGCCGGAGCACGAGGAATCCGGTGCTGAGCACCGCGCGCACCAGGCTGCGGTCGATTGCCGAGTCCGGGTGCGCCTTCGAGCCGATGAACACCTTGTGCTTGTCCAGGCCCACTTTCCGCGCCTGGTCGAGGTCGTCGAACCCGAAGGGGAGGTCGTCGGCGGTGAGCACGACGTGGGCGCCCCGGCTGGCCGCGATGCCCATCCGCAGCGCGTTGCCCAGGCCCTTCTCCGAGCTCAGCACCCGCAGCTCGACCTGCGCGAACTGCCACGACTTCTCGATCGACCGCGCGAGCTCGAGCGTGTTGTCCGTCGACCCGTTCTCGACCACGACGATCTCGTTGCGCTCCCCGTCGAGGTGCTCCCCGAGTTCCTTCAACGTGGCTTCGAGGCCGTCCGCGCCGTTGTACGCCGGCACGATGTAGCTGAGTGCGACTGGACTGCTAGCCCCTGGCGTTCCCACGTCAACTCCCTGGCAGACTGTGCCGATGCTGGCCAGTTCGTTTCCGGCCTGCGACGGCACGCACCCTATCGTGGGTGCGCGTCGGTGCCGGTGGCGCCTCTAGTTCTCGGCCGCCAGTGATCGGATCCACGCGAAAGGGCGATGCAGTGACTCTGACCGAGAGTCGAGCCGTTGATCTTCCCGATTCCGCCGGGCCTGGCGACAACGCCACCGGTGAGCAGGGTGGTCGGTGGATCGGTTTCCTCACCGTCCTGGGCGTTGCGGCCTTCGTCGGGATTGTCGCGCAACTGCCGCTGATCCGTAATCGGATCTTCTATTACTGGGACGATTCGGCGGCCGCGTTTCTGCCGCACTGGTTCAAAATCGGGACCGAGCTGCGCAGCGGCAACTGGCCGATGCTGGCGCCGGACGCCTGGATGGGCGGCAACTTCCTCAGCGAGGTCCAGCTGTCGCTGTGGAACCCGGTGTCGCTGGCCAACTACGTGCTGGTCTCCGTCCTGCCGGACCTCGCCGTGGCCGCCACCCTGGTGAAGACCGAGTTCCTCGTCCTGCTCGCGATCGGCACCTACCTGCTGGCCCGCGAGTACGGCGCGAACCGCGGTGCGGCGGCCGCCGTCGCCACCGCGCTCCCGTTCTCCGGCTACACCCTCTTCTTCGACGCCTCCGCGTGGGTCGCGGGCCTGATCGGCTTCGCCTGGCTGCCGTGGGTCTGGTGGGCCGCCCGCCGCGTCGGCACCGGCCGGTCCAACCCGCTGCTGCTGCTCGTCCTGGGCTACCTGGGCATGAGCGTCGGCAGCCCGTACGGCGCGCTCGGCATCGTGGTCATCCTGCTCGGCGTCGCCGTCGAGCTGCTGGTCCGCAAGAACTGGCCCGGCCTGGTCAGGGTCGTCGTGACCGGCGCGATCGTCGGCATGAGCACCCTCGTGGTCTACCTGCCGCTGCTCGGCAGCTCCGCGGTCACCTGGCGCACCGACAGCAAGCTCGACAACAACGGCTTCCTGGTGCCCGCGCTGTCCGACCTGTTCGGGCTGAGCGCCCCGACGTTCCAGGCCCAGCTGGAGTCGTGGCAGGGCACCGAGGCGTTCACGTTCCCGATCACCTACCTGGCCTGGTTCGTCGCCCCGCTGATCCCGTGGCTGAAGTGGTCCGAGCTGCGCACCCGCGCTCGCGACTACCTGGGCCTGTTCATCTTCGGCACGGTGTACGTGCTGTTCACCATCGGCCCGTCGAACATGGGCATGTTCCGCTGGCCCGCCAGGCTCGTCGAGTACGTGTACCTGCCGGTCGTCGTGCTGTTCGCGGTCGTGCTGACCAAGGGGCTGCACAAGACCGCGGCGCGCAACCGGGCGATCATCAGCGGTGTCATCGTGCTGGCCGGGTTCTACCTGTCCTGGGCCTCGCAGCCGCACAGCTTCCAGTACCACGTGGGCGCGGCCGTCGGCGTCGGGATCCTGCTGACCGCGTTCCTCTTCGCGACCCGCCGGGCGCCCAAGTACGCGGCGCTCGTCCTGGTCGTCGGCACCGCGGGCGTCCTCGGCTTCCAGCTGATCCACTACAAGGGCAACAACAACGTCAACCCGTGGAACTTCCCCCACGACGTGTCCGCGATGCAGGACCGGTTCGACCACCGGTACGAGGGCAGCACGCTGCTCGTCGCCGACACCGGCGTGCTGGCCAAGAACACCGGCGGGGTGTCGCCCGAGCAGAGCTGGCGCGACGGGCTGTTCGGCGCGCAGTGGGAGGTCGCGGGGGTCCAGGCGCTGAACTCCTACACGGGCCTGGGGTACACGACGTTCTCCGACGCCCTGTGCATGAACTACTACGGCGGTGTGTGTCCGGGGGCGTTCGACCGGATCTGGCAGGCGACGTCGTCGAAGGTGGACGTGCCGCTCGCGGACGCGCTGCGGCTGGAGACCGTGGTCGTGGCCAACGGCTACCTGGACGGGCCGACGACCGCGCCCGACGGGTGGTCGGAGAAGGAGCGCACCAAGGCCGTCACGGTCCTGCACCGCGATGCCCCGCTGGCCTGGGCCGGTGGACGGCTGTCGTACGCGGCGCCCGGTGTGGAGGTCCAGGAGGACAAGGCGACCGGGGCCGAAGGGGAGACGTCGAAGTACACCGGGTCCGGGACCGTGCTCTACGCGGCGCTGGCCTGGCCGGGGTGGACGGCGACGGTGGACGGGAAGTCGGTCGAGGTGAAGCAGGGACCCGCGGGGTTGATCCAGCTGGACCTGCCCGCGGCGAAGGACGGCGGGAGCACCGTGGTGCTGGACTTCCAGCCGCCGGGGTTGAGCCTGGGGTGGAAGGTGACGCTGGTGGCGGTCGTGCTGGGGCTTGGGTTTGCGGTGCTGGTGTTCGTGCGGGAGAGGCGGCGGAGGGTGGTTGTGGAGTAGGGGGAGGTGTGCGGGGGCGCCCTGGGGTTTCGGCCCTGGGGCGTTTTTGCGTGTTGGGGGGTTGGTCTGTCGGGGTTGGTCCGTTGTGGTCGGTCCGTTGTGGTCGGTTGGTTGGGGTTGCTTGGGGGGTCGATCGGTGGGGTTGCTTGTGGGGTCAATCGGCGGGGGTCGCATCCGCCGTGGGGGGTGCGGCCGGCTTGACTTGGGGCCCCTTTTTTGGGCTTCGTCGGGCGAAAAAGGGCAGGTGGTAGAGCCTGCCCGCCGCCGCAAGTCTAAGCCCAAAAACCCCAAGTCAAGCCGGCCGCCAGCGGACGAGCGGGCTCGCTTTCAGCGTCGTTGGGGGGCGAGCACTGCTCGTTTTCAGCGTCGTTGGGGGGCTTGTGCTGCTCGTTTTCGGCGTCGTTGGGGGGCTTGTGTTCGCTTCCAGCGTTGTTGAGCGGCTTGCCGGGTGGGTGGGGTGCTTGGTGGGAAAGCGAAAGGGCCCGTGCACTGGGTGCGCGGGCCCTTTCGGTTCTGACCGGGCGTCTTAGCCGAGGGCTGAGACGGTGGCGTGGTGGACTGCTAGGTGGGCGGGGAGGATGGCCGCGCGTTCGGCGGTTACCTCGGTGGAGCCCGCGCCCTTTTCGAGCAGGTTGAGGAAGTGGTTGAGCTGGGCCGCGAGCGGTTCCGCGCTCTGCATGATGGTCGGGAGCTCGATGACCGTCTGCTGCTTGTACCCGACGCCGTCGGCGGCGGGGGAGTCGGCGACGTGGCGGTAGATCGTGATGTCCCTGCGGAGCAGGTCGATCTCGATCAGCCGGTCCAGCTCCAGCACGGAGATCTGGCGGACCTTGCGCTGGGAGATGCGGCTCGCGGAGATGGTCGCGAGGGCGCCGTGCGCGAAGGACATGGTGGCGTCGGCGCTGTCCTCGGACTTGTTCTCCTTGGACTGCGGCTGGAAGAAGCCGAAGGAGCCCTTGACCGCGGACGGGGCCTCGCCGATGAAGCCGATGGCCAGGTCGATGTCGTGGATGAGCAGGTCGGTGGCGACACCGGTCTTGATCCGCGGCACGAACGGGGAGTGGCGCATGGCGTTGACCTGGACGACCTCGCCGATGAACTGCTTGGCGGTGAGGATGGCCGGGTTGAAGCGCTCGAGGAAGCCGCAGACCAGCGGGAGGCCGAGGCGCTCCGAGGTCTCGACGAGCTCGGCCGACTGCTCGTAGGTGGCCGCGAGCGGCTTCTCCACGAGGAGGGGCTTGCCCATCTCCAGGACCTGCTTGGCGATGTCGTAGTGCGCCTCGGTGGCCGCCGCGATGACGACGGCGTCGACCTTCGCCAGCTCGTCGATCGAGTCGGTGTAGGTGGCGCCGTAGCGCTCGGCGATCTCCTTGCCGATCTCCGCGCGCTGCTCGACGAGCAGGGTGAAGTCCGCGCGGTCGGACTGGGAGAGCACGCGGGCGTGCAGCGAGCCCATCATGCCCGCGCCGACGAGGGCGATCCTGGGCTTGGCCGTGGTCACGCGCCGAACACCTCCCGGACGGAAGCGACGATGGTCTCGAGCTCGGCGTCGGTGAGCTTCGGGTGCACGGGCAGCGACAGCGCCTGCTCGGCGACCTTCTTGGCCACCGGCACGTCGGAGGCGATCACGTCCGCGCGGTCGCGGTAGCAGTCGTAGTCGAACACCAGCTTCGGGTAGTAGATCCCGTTGCCGATGCCCTTCTCGTTGAGCTTCGCGGACAGCTCGTCGCGGGTCACGGCGGCGTCCTCGCCGACGAGCACCGTGTACTGGTGCCACACGTGCTCGCGGCCCGGCAGCACACCGGGGACGGTGAGGCCGGTGATGTCGGCGAGGCCCTTCGACAGCACGTCGGCGTTGCGCTGGCGCGCGGCCGTGAGCGTCGGGAGGTTCTCCAGCTGCGGGATGCCCAGCGCGGCGTGCAGGTCGGTCAGGCGGTAGTTGTGGCCCGCCATCTCGTACTGGTAGCGGGCGCGCATGCCCTGGTTCCGCATGACGCGCAGCTTGTCGGCCAGCGCGTCGTCGGAGGTGGTGATCATCCCGCCCTCGGCGGTGGTGATGTTCTTGGTGGCGTAGAGCGAGAAGCAGCCGATGCCGAAGCTGCCCGCGGCCTTGCCCTCGAACGTCGCGCCGACGGCCTGCGCGCTGTCCTCGACGATGGTCAGGCCGTGCTGCTCGGCGAGCGGCACCAGCTTGCCCATGTCCGCGGTCTGGCCGTACAGGTGCACCGGCATGAGGACCTTGGTCCGGTCGGTGACCTGCGCGGACACCGCGTCGGCGTCGATGCAGAAGTCGTCGGTGCGGATGTCGGCGAACCGGGCGGTGGCGCCCGCCTCCAGGATCGCGTTCAACGTCGCGACGAAGGTGAAGGGCGAGGTGATGACCTCGTCGCCCGGCTTGAGGTCCAGGGCCTGGATGGAGGCCACCAGCGCGGTGGTGCCGTTGTTCACGGCGATCGCGTGGGGGACCCCGGCGACCTTGGCGAAGGCCTCTTCGAAGCGCTTGACCATGGGGCCCTGGGCGATGACACCGGACCGGAGCACCTCAAGAACCAGCGGCTCCGCGTCTTGGACGTCGACAACGGTGATGGGAATCATGCAGCAGTCTTTCGCTCCGGAGACGGTGGATTGCGTCCGGTACAGTGACTGGTCGTCCCGCCCCTGACGCGTTGCCACACGTTACCCGCCGATTGCGGCCGTGTTGCCGTGGGTCCACAGCAGGGGGCAGGGCAGTGACCTGGGTCATTCGACGACTTCTGAGCAGGAACGGACCTCGTGGCCAACCGCATTCACCCCACCGCCGTCATCGGCGAAGGCGTCGAGCTGGGCGATGACAACGTCATCGGCCCGTACGCCGTGATCGTCGGGCAGACCAGGATCGGCAGCGGGAACTGGATCGGCCCGCACGTGTCCATCGGCACCCCCGCGGAGGACCGGACCGGTCCCCACCCGGCCGGATGGGACGGGGAGCTGGAGGGCGCGGGTGTCGAGATCGGCGACCGCAACCGGATCCGCGAGTACTTCACGATGCACCAGGGCACCTGGCGCACGACCCGCGTCGGCGACGGCAACTACCTGCTCTCGCGCACCCACCTCGGCCACGACTGCCTGGTGGACGACTTCGTCACGCTGGCGTCGGTGCAGCTCGGCGGGCACTGCCACATCTGGTCGCACGCGAACGTCGGCATGGGTACCGTCGTGCACCAGAAGGCCGAGGTCGGGCCCGGTGCGATGGTCGGCATGGGCGGCGCGGTCCGCAAGGACATCGGCCCGTTCACCATCTCGGTGGGCAACCCGGCCAGGGTCTCGGGCATCAACGTGGTGGGCCTGAGCCGCCGCGGGTGCGACGAGGCGACGATCGCGGCGCTGGAGCCGTTCCTCAAGGGGACCGGCGAACTGCCCGCCTCCGGCGTGCCGGAGGAGCTGGCGACCCTGCTGAAGGCGTGGGCCGACCGCGCCCCCGCCGACCACTGACCCATCCCCCGAGCACGGAGATCGAGAACACCATGGCGCTGAACGACAAGCTTCGCGACGTCTTCGTCGAGGCACTGGGCATCGACGCTTCCGTCGACGTGGAGAACCTCAAGTACCGCGACATCGAGGAGTGGGACTCCGTCGGCCACATGGCGCTGGTCGCGGCCATCGAGGACGAGTTCGACGTCGAGTTCGCGACCGACCAGGTCATCGACATGAGCAGCTTCAAGGTCGCCGTCGACATGCTCGAGGGCCTCGGCGCGAAGGCCTGAGCCGATCCACCGGAGCGGTCCGCTCCGCACCTGGGCGCCGTGCGTCCGCGCTCGCGCGGGCGCACGGCGTTCGCCTGTGCGGGCCGCGCCCGGCCGTCCACTTCCGTGTTTCGGGCCTGCTTCATGCCGGTAACGAGCCGTCTCGGTGGGCAAGTACCCTCGACGGGGATCCAAGACGTGCCTAACAGGACTGGTTGAACTGTGACTGACCTCACCGACAAGGTAGCCATCGTCACCGGCGGCACCAGGGGGATCGGCCTGGCCACCGTCACCGCGCTGGCCGAGGCGGGTGCGACCGTCGTGCTGACCGGTCGCGACGAGGCCGTCGCCAAGGAGGCCGCGGCGGGCGTCCCCGGCGGCAGGGTGACCGGCGTGGCCCTCGACGTCACCGACTCCGCGGCCGTGAGCAGCACGATCCGCGCGGTCGCCAAGGAGCACGGCAGGCTCGACGTCGTCGTCGCGAACGCGGGCGTCCTTGAGGGCGCCCTGGTCGGGATGATGAAGGACGACCTGGTCGAGCGGATGCTGTCGACGAACGTCGCGGGCACGCTCTACACGGTCCAGGCCGCCGCCCGCGCGATGATGCGCAAGAAGACCGGTTCGATCGTGCTCCTGGCCTCCATCGCCGGTGAGCAGGGCAGCGCGGGCCAGAGCGCGTACGCGGCGTCGAAGGCGGGCGTGACCGCCATCGCGAAGTCCACCGCCAAGGAGCTCGGCCGGTACGGGATCCGCGTCAACGCGGTGGCCCCCGGCGTGATCGACACCGCGATGACCGCCGCGATGGGCGAAGAAGCCATCGCGGCCAACGTCGAGCAGACCCCGCTCGGCAGGCTCGGCTCCCCGGAGGACGTGGCGAAGGCCATCCGCTTCCTGGCGGGCGACGAGGCCGCGTTCGTCACGGGCCAGGTGCTCGGCGTCGACGGGGGCCTCGTCCTGTGACGGCGCGCGGTCTGCTCGACGGCGGCGGTCGGCTGGTCGACGCCGTCAGCGGTGAGGTGTTCGAACCCGAGGAGCTGCGCGCGCGGGTCGGCGCGGTCGCCGCCGAGCTGGCCGACGTGCCGCCCGGTGTGCTGTTCGCCCGCACGGACGTCGACGTGGCCAGCGTGCTGCGGTACCTGGCGGCGTTCGAGGCGCACCGCGCCGTGGCGCTGCTGGACGCGGGCCAGGACCGCGAGGTGCTGCTGGAGCTGGTCGCCCGCTTCCGCCCGGCCGCCGTGCTCGGCGCCGACGGCGACGCCCCCGAGGGGTACCGCGGCGGTGTCGTCGGCGGCCCCGCGTGGGTCCGCGAGTCGGCCGACGGCGTGACCCCGCACCCCGACCTCGCCGTCCTGCTGCCCACCAGCGGCTCGACCGGCAACCCCAAGTTCGTCCGGCTCTCCCGCTCCGCCGTGCTGGCGAACGCCGAGGCCATCGCGGACGTGCTGGGCATCGACGCGGCCGAGGTCGCGCCGACCAGCCTGCCGCTGCACTACAGCTACGGCATGTCCGTGCTCAACAGCCACCTCGTGCGCGGCGCGACCGTCGTCGTCGAGGGCTCCGGCGTGATGGGCAGGCCGTTCTGGACGGCGGTCGAGGAGTACAAGATCACCTCGCTGGCCGGCGTCCCGTACCACTACGAGATGCTCAAGCGGCTCAAGTTCGACCCGGCCAAGTACCCCAGCCTGCGCACCATCACGCAGGCGGGCGGCAAGCTGCGGGACGACCTGGTCGTGCTGTTCAACGACAAGATGCTGGCCGTCGGCGGCCGCATGTTCGTCATGTACGGGCAGACCGAGGCGGGCCCCCGCATGTCGACCATCCCGGCGGAACGGCTGGCCGACAAGATCGGCTCGGCCGGTCCGGCGCTGCCCGGCGGCGCGTTCGTGATCCGCGCCGAGGACGGCACCGAGACCACCGAGCCGGACGTCGTCGGCGAGGTCCTCTACCGCGGCCCGAACGTGATGATGGGCTACGCCGAGAGCGAGGCCGAGCTGGCCGAGGGCGACACCCGTCACGGCGAGCTGGAGACCGGCGACCTCGGCAGGCTCGACTCCGACGGGTACCTGCACCTCACGGGCAGGCTCAAGCGGATCGGCAAGGTCTTCGGGAACAGGGTCAACCTCGACGACCTGGAACAACTGCTGCGCGGTTCGGGGTTGGACCTGGGAGCGGCGGCCGCGGTGCCCGCGGGCGACAAGGTGGTCGTCTGGGTGGAGGACTGCGCCGCCGACACGCGCAAGGCGGCGGCCCGCACGCTCGCGGAGAAGCTGCACCTGCACGTGTCCGGATTCGACGTGCGGGACATCGACGCCCTGCCGCTGCTCCCCAGCGGCAAGATCGACTACCGCTCCCTGGAGGGACGGGCATGACAGCCACAGCAGAAGGTGTCTTCGGACTGGCCCAGGCCGAGCGCGAGGCGGCGCTGCTGCCCGCGCTGACCGAGCTGACCGAGCACCACCGGGCCACCTGCGAGCCGTACGACCGCATCCTGGGCTCGCTCGGGTACGCGCACGGCGCGGAGTTCGGCACGGTCGAGGAAGTGCCGTGGCTGCCGGTCCGGATGTTCAAGCACCACGTGCTCAAGTCCGTGCCGGACGACGAGGTGTTCAAGGTCCTCACGTCGTCGGGCACGACCGGCGCCGAGGTCTCCCGCATCTACCTGGACAAGCAGGCCGCGGGTGACCAGCCGCGCTACCTGGGCCGCACGCTCCAGGCCGTGCTCGGCGAGAAGCGGCTGCCGATGCTGATGGTCGACACGATCGGCATCATCAAGAACCGCCGCTCGTTCTCGGCCCGCGGCGCGGGTGTGCTCGGCATGGCGAACTTCGGCCGCCAGCACGTGTACGCGCTCGACGAGGACGACAAGCCGGACGTGGAGGCCATCAAGGGCTTCCTGGCCAAGCACGGCTCCGAGCCGTTCCTGATCTTCGGCTTCACCTTCATGGTGTGGCAGTACCTCTACGAGGTCGCCCGCGAGCACGAGCTGGACCTGTCCAACGGCATCCTCATCCACTCCGGTGGCTGGAAGAAGCTGATCGACCGGGCCGTGGACAACGCGGAGTTCCGGCGCGCGTTCGCCGCGGACACCGGGCTGACCAGGATCCACAACTACTACGGCATGGTCGAGCAGCTCGGCACCGTGTTCGTGGAGGGCCCGTCGGGCAACTCCCTGTACTGCCCCGACTTCGCGGACGTCGTGATCCGCGATCCCGAGACGTGGGCGGAGCAACCCGTCGGCGTGCCGGGCGTCATTGAAGTGGTCAGCACCGTGCCGCGCTCCTACCCCGGCCACGCGCTGCTCACCGAGGACCTCGGCGTCGTGCACGGCGTCGACGACGGCGACTGGCCGGGGAAGCGCTTCTCGGTACTGGGTCGTCTGCCGCGCGCGGAGGCCCGTGGATGTTCGGACACCTTCAGCGGAGGAGCGGCGTGAGCCCCATCCAGCAGCGGTTCCCGGCCGGGCCGGACGTCGAGGTCGCCGACCTCCTCGCCGCGGTGACCGCCGAGCCCGAAGGCGGACGGCTCAAGGTCGGCGACCCCCGGATCGTGGACTTCATCGTGAAGTTCGCCCGCAAGCTGCTCGCCCCCGCGACCGCCCGTCGGTTCCCGGAGCTGGCGTCGCTGGGCTTCTTCCTGCGCCGCGGTGAGATCACCAAGGCCCTGGCGGGCCTGGAGACGACC
The DNA here is from genome assembly GCF_003002815.1 of Umezawaea tangerina. Lineage (GTDB taxonomy): Bacteria > Actinomycetota > Actinomycetes > Mycobacteriales > Pseudonocardiaceae > Umezawaea > Umezawaea tangerina. The sequence continues at coordinate 321,903 of NZ_PVTF01000001.1, forward strand.
GGCGACGAGCTGCGCTTCCCGCGTGGACTGGTGTTCCACGTGCCACCGGCCAACGTGGACACGATCTTCGTGTACTCGTGGGCGCTGTCCGCGCTGGCGGGCAACCCCAACGTCGTGCGGATCTCCGCCCGGTCCGCCGGTGCCGCCGAGACCGTGATCGCGTGCCTGAACGAGGCGCTCGCCGAAGCGGACCCGATCGTCGCGCAGACCCAGCGGATGGTCACCTACGGCCGCGACGAGGCCGTGACGTCGGCGCTGTCGGCCGCGTGCGACCTGCGGGTCATCTGGGGCGGTGACCGGTCGGTCGCCGAGATCCGCAAGAGCCCGATCGCGCCGCACGCCCGCGACCTCACGTTCCCGGACCGGGCGTCGTTCGCCGCGATCTCCGTCGACGGCTGGGCCAACGCCACCCCGGAGCAGCGCCGCGACGCCGCCACCGGGTTCTACAACGACTCGTACTGGTTCGACCAGGCCGCCTGCTCGTCGCCCCGCACCCTGTTCTGGGTCGGCGACGAGGCGGCGGCCCAGGTCGGCCGCACCGAGTTCCTCGCCCTGCTGGGCGAGGTCGTGGCCGCCAAGCACTTCGTGGTCGAGCCCGCGATGGCCGTGCAGAAGCGGGTGTCCGCGTACGGCGTCGCCGCCGAGGGCCACGCGACCGCGATCCACTTCAACGGCAACGCGGTCGCCACGCTGGAGCTGAGCGACCCCGCCGACGTGCCGCGCGAGTGGCTCGGCGTCGGCACGTTCCCGCAGGCGACGCTGACGGGGCTGGACGAGTTCGTGCGCATCGCCGAGCGCAAGGACCAGACGTTCAGCCACTTCGGCTTCCAGCGCGAGGAGCTCGTCGAGTTCGCCCACGCCCTCGCGGGCCGGGGCATTGACAGGATCGTCCCGTTCGGATCTGCTCTCAGCTTCGCCGCGGTCTGGGACGGCTACGACCTGCTGTCCGAGTTCAGCCGCCTCACCACGGTGACCGGCTGATACCCATGGCCGAGCCCACTTCGCCCCCCGACATCACCGGAGACCCGATGAAGGTCCAGGACGACCTGGCCACCACGGACGACACCGCGGCCGAAGTCGCCGCGCCGTCCAGCCGCAAGGCGACCATCATCGCCTGGGCCAAGCGACTGCTCGTCCTCCTGGTGCTGGCCGCGGCCACCTACCAGGTCGTCGACCAGTGGAACGCGGTCTCGAAGACGCTGCTCTCGCTGTCGTGGCAGTCGATCGTGCTGTCGATGCTCGCGGTGTACGCGGGCGTCTGGCTCGGACCGGTGGTCTGGAAGGTCGTGCTGTCGGACCTCGGCGCCCCGGTGCGGGTGTCGGAGGCGTCGAAGTTCTACCTCGTCGGGCAGCTCGGCAAGTACGTGCCCGGCGCGGTGTGGGCCGTGCTGCTGTCGATGGAGCTGGCCAAGGAGGCGGGCGTCAGCCGCGCGCGGAGCTTCACCGCGGGCCTGATCGCCACCGGCCTCGGCGTGGTCGCCTCGATGATCACCGGGCTGCTCGCCCTGCCGATCATCCTCGACGGCGACCACCCGGAGCTGCTGTGGCTGTTCGCGCTCCTGGTCGTGGGCCTGGTGTTCCTGCACCCGGTGCCGCTGACCTGGCTCGTGTCGACGGTCCTCAAGCTGCTCCGCAAGGCCCCGCTGCCGCACCGCCTCAACGGCTTCGCCATCTTCAAGGGCGTCGTGCTGGCGGTCGCGATCTACGTGATGTTCGGCGTGCACCTGTGGCTGCTGGCCACCTCGGTCGGCGCGCCCGGCCTCAACACGCTGATCCTGTGCGCGGGAGCCATGGGCGTGTCGATGACCGCGGGTCTGATGGCGTTCTTCCTGCCGTCCGGCCTGGGTGCCCGCGAGGCCGTCATCGTCGCCGCGCTGGCGACCGTGATGCCCGCACCCCAGGCGCTCGCGCTCGCCGTGGTGTCGCGCCTGGTGTTCACCATCGCCGACCTCAGCTCCGCGGGCATCGCGGCCGGCTTCGTCTGGTTGCAGGGCAAGCGCGGCGTCGCGCCGACCGCCCCCGTCGTCGACTAGCACCGTCCGACGGGAACGGGCCCTCGCCGGATGTCGGCGGGGGCCCGTTCCCGTCGGGGCGACTAGCTCCCGGCCTGTTGCCAGGCGCCGAACGCGCCGTCCGGACCCGCGGTGGTCTGGATCGCCTCGTACAGCTTGGCGTCCCCGCCGACGACCAGCACGCGCACCTTGCCCATCGCGTCGCGCACCGCGGCGGGCCCGACCTCGCAGTAGCCGCCGAGGTCCGTCCACGCCCCGAACGCGCCGTTGGACGCCTGCCGCGAGACGCTGATGCCGTACCCGTCGTTGCGGTTGAACGCCAGGATCCGCGGCGTCGAACCGCCCGAGGTCACCGCCGCGACCGGCCCGACGCCGCCCTGGCCGCCGATGTGGGTGAGGCTGGTGGCCCAGGCGCCGTTCACGGTCTTCTCCGCCAGCGTGCCGCTCGCACCGTCGCCCTGCTCGCGGCTGACGATCCGGACCTTGCCGGTCGACTCGACCGCGACGCCCGGCCCGAACGTGCACTCGGCCGTGCTGGTGAGCGCCTGGTAGACCGTGCCCGAGCCGGGGTTCTGGTACCAGTGCAGGGTCTTGCCGCCGCCGTCGGCGAAGACGTGCAGCTTGCCGCTGGGGGCGGTGATCGCCACCGGCGGGGTCATGGCCTTGCCGCCGCCACCGGTGACCTCGTACCAGGTGCTGAAGCCGGAGCCCTGCTCGAAGGCGTTGCTGATCTTGCCGGCGGCGTTGACCACGTACATCTCGATGCCGCCGTCGGAGTTCACGCCGAGCGCGGGGGTGCCGTAGGCGGGGCTGGAGCCGTTGGGGTTGCCCACGTTGGTCCACGTGGTCTCGAAACCGGCGCCCGGTGCGGACTGCTTGGTGGTGAGCACCGACCCGGTGTCCAGGTCGAGCACGGCGACGCGCAGCCTGCCGTCGCCGCGCAGCGCCACCGCGACGCCCGGCGCGAACGAGCCCGTCTTGAGGGTGGTGGGGCCGACCCAGGCGCCGCCGTTGGGCTGCTTCCACACCGCCAGCGAGTCACCGGTGACGACGAAGGCGTGCAGCACGCCGGTGCTGTCGATCGCGGCCCACGGGGCCACCACGGGCCAGCGCTGGTAGTTGCGGGCCAGGTTGCTGTCGAAGGAGCCGCCGGTGAGCGGGTCGAGCGCGGCGTAGGCCTGGTAACCGGCGGTCTTGGGGTTGAGCAGGGCGTTCGGCACGTTGGCCGGCGCGCTCTGCGTGTTGTAGCAGCGGTAGCGGGTCAGCAGCGCGAGCGGCCTGCCGGTCGGGCCGCCGTAGGCCTTCACGGCCTTCTGGGCGAACTTCGCGGCGGCGATGTGGTCCCAGTGGTCCGGCTGGTCGACGAACCGGGCGTCCTCGGGGAACGGGTCCTGCACGCGGATCGCGGTCGGCTGGAACTGCACGAGCAGCGCGAGCAGCACGGCGTTCAGCGCGGCCTGGTTGTAGGTCTGGACGGGCACGGCGCTGCCGGTCGGGCGGATGGTGCTGGTGCTGTAGTTCGGGTTCTCCCACAGCTTCGTCAGCGCGTCGGTGTGCAGGTCGTCGCCCGCGTCCGGCAGGCTGAGGTAGATCATCTGGATCTGCGGTGCGCCGTTCAGCGTGTCGATCTCGACGGTCTTGCCCGCGACGGACATGGTCGCGCGGGTCCAGCTGTTGGGCTTGCCCGCGAGCACCGCCCACGCCCGCCGGGACCCCTCCTGCAGGTTCGCGGCCAGCTGCTCGCGGGTCTGCTGACCGGACACGCCGTTGAACTCGTCGGCGCCCAGGACGACCGTCCTCACCGGACGTCCTGACTGGATCGACGGCTGGATGTCCGGGTTCAGGAACAGCAGGTCGTCGTCCGTGTGCGCGACGATCTGCAGGAAGCTGCCACCGGTGGGCAGGGAGCGCGCCCCCGCCGCGCCCGCCGTTCCGGTTCCGACGCCGATCGCGGCCGTCGTAGCAGCCGTGATACCGGCCACCATCACCGTTCTGCGACTGATGTGAGCCATCTGCGATTCCCCCCAAAGAATGAATCGTCCCATGTGGACCGGCGAGAAGACGTCCCACGTGTTAAGCGGGTTGCCTCAGGGATTCGATCCGGGGGGATCACTTGTTACGCAGGGCTCCGGCGGTTCCCAAGAACGCCCGGCATGTGTCACTCTAATGGCGTAATCGGTGCTGCGGAGTGACGGGAGCTACCTGATGAGGTTCGCGAAGAACGCCCGGTTGGCGGTAGCCGCGTTCGGGCTGGTCGCGCTGGCCCTCCTCGCCGTCGCGCCGGGCTCGGCGGGACTCGCCGACCAGCCCGGCTCCGTGCGGATCACGGGCTAGAACCAGCGCTCCAGCACCAGCGCCACACCGTCGTCGGTGTGCTGCGCGGTCACCTCGTCCGCCACCGCCCGCGCCTCCGCGTGCGCGTTGGCCATCGCCACCCCGTGGCCGGCCCAGGTCAGCATCGGCACGTCGTTCGGCATGTCCCCGAACGCCACCACGTCCTCCCGCGGCACGCCCGCGCGCTCGGCCACGTCCGCCAGCCCGGTCGCCTTCGTGACACCGGCCGCGGACAGCTCGACCAGCCCGCTGTTCGTGGAGAACGTCACGACGACCTCCTCGCCCAGCACGGCCTCCGCCGCGAGCGCCATCTCCGCGCTCGTCATCGTGTCGTGCTGCGCGAGCAGCTTCACGGCGGTGCGGCCGAGCACCTCGGCGAGCGGCACCTCGACGTCGTCGCTGTCGATCCACGGGTGCCGGTAGGTCCGCTCCGCCACGAACGGCCGGACGCGGTCGTCGTGCGCGGTCGCACCGACCCGCTCGGAGGCGAACGCCACGTCCGGGATCGCCTCGCGCAGCGCCTCGGCCAGGTCCGACAGCAGCACCGGCTCCAGCCCGCGCTGCCAGACCACCCGGTCCTCGCCGACGTCGTAGAGCGCCGCACCGTTCGCGCACACCACGAACCCGGTCGTCCCGACCTGCTCCGCGATCATCGACACCCAGCGCGGCGGACGACCCGTGACCAACACGAACGGGGTACCCGACCCGATCACCCGCCGGACCACCGCCGCCGTCCGTTCGCTCACCCGGTTGTCCAGGCCGATCAGCGTTCCGTCGATGTCCGAGGCAACCAAGCGGGGTCTCTCCACACCCTCATACTGCCTTGCCCGTTCGTGGCCGTGGGGTGGTCATCGTTACTGTTCCCCTGTGCGTACCGGCATCGTCATCCTCCCCGAACACCGCTGGTGGGTGGCCGAGCCCAAGTGGCGCGCCGCCGAGGAGCTGGGCTTCCACCACGCGTGGACCTACGACCACCTCGGCTGGCGGACCCTCGTGGACGGCCCCTGGTTCGGCGCCGTCCCGACCCTCACCGCGGCCGCCGCCGTCACCTCCCGCATCAGGCTCGGCACCCTGGTGGCCACCCCCAACTTCCGGCACCCGGTGCCGTTCGCGCGCGACCTGATGGCGCTGGACGACGTGTCCGACGGCCGCATCGCGCTCGGGGTGGGCGCCGGCGCCCAGGGCGGGTACGACACCCGTGTCACCGGCGGTGGTGACGTGGTCGGCCGGGCGGCCCGGTTCGGCGAGTTCGTCGAGCTGCTGGACCTGCTGCTCACCCGCGAGCGGACCACCTGGAAGGGCGAGTTCTACGAGGCCGTCGAGGCCCGCAGCGCCCCAGGTTGCGTGCAGCGGCCGCGGCTGCCGTTCGTGGTGGCGGCGAACGGGCCGAAGGCCATGGACGTGGCGGTCCGCTACGGCACGGGGTGGGTGACGACCGGCGCGGGCGGCGAGACCGTCGAGGAGTGGTGGCGCGGTGTCGAGTCGTTGTCGGACGCGTTCGACGAGAAGCTGGCGTCCATCGAACGGGCACGGGAGACGGCCGACCGGTACCTGCTGCTCGACGCCGCGCCGCTCTACTCGCTGACCAGCGTCGAGGTCTTCCGCGACATGGTCGGCCGCGCCCAGGACCTCGGCTTCACCGACGTGATCACGCACTGGCCGCGCGAGGACGGCGTGTACGCCGGCAGCGAGTCGGTGCTGGAACAGGTCGCCGCCGACGTCCTCCCGGAACTGACCGCCGTCCCCATGCCGTGGCCCGCACCGCCGCGCAAGGACTGACGCACCGAACCGGACGTCCCCCGGTCGTGAAGGCCCCCTGAGCCACGAGGCCCAGTGATTGCTGGCTTGGTCGTGGCTCGCATGACGCTGGGCGTGGGTTCTTGGAACGTTGGCACTGTGCTGGGCATGGCCGGCGTTCAACGACGTTCAGTCATCGGTCGTATCCGGGTTGGTGGCTTCGGCGAGCCAAGCCAGATACGCGGCAGGGGCCTCAGCGATAACCGTTGCGATGATCTCCGGATTGTCCCAGGGGTGGTTCTCCTGAAGGTGGATCTCAAGTGCTACGTACCGAGTTTCGGTTGTTTTGAAGATCACCTTCCATTCTTCGCTTTCATTGATTTCGCCGTGGTGGCGGTAGACGGACGTAACGGGACCTATGATCTGGACACCTCCTGCTAGTCGATCTGCAACCGCACTTCTCGCCAGTGAAATCGCTTGGGCGCGAGTCGCAGTTGCAGTCGTAACCTGAAGATATTTATCCATGTGCTCAGTCTAGTGGCTGCCCGAGGCGCAAGAGCTGTGCTGCGCTGGGTGCGAGTCCACCCTTCGGGCGGTCGTTTCTGGTTGAGGCCTAGAACTACTTCTTAGGCCTCCACGCCGGGAACGCCGCGCCGATATCCACGGGGCGTTGTTCAAGTTGGCCTGCGCACTGATATGTGACCGACGCCTCCGCTTATTTTGATAGGAGGTCTTGGTTTGATTCCCAATCTGCGGGAACATTCGCGCACGATGCCGGTTGCCACCTGTGGAGGTCCCGCGCGCAGGCGTCGTACCAGCGTGGGAGCAATGTGGCTTAGCCCAAGGTGCTCAGGGGCCCGACGTTTTCCGCGAGGTCGTTTTTCGGGTTCTTCAGCACAGCCCGCCCAGAGGTACTCCGATCGTGGAGCCCTCACCTGGGAAAATACCGCACGGTGGTCAGGTCAGCGGATCGGTGGCCAGCTGTCCGTCGGGGCCGATGGCGAGTGCGAGGACGCCGTTGTCGTCGGGGACGACGGCGGGGTAGTCGACGGTGGGGGTCTTGCGGGGGGTCCAGGGGGCGAAGCCGCCGCCGGGGAGCTCGTGGGTGGTGGTGACGGCGCCGTCGGCGTCCCGGCCGACCAGCACCAGGCCGTTCCGGTCTACGGCCGCGACCTGGCCGGGGCCGCCGGGGCCGGGGACGAGGACGGGGGTGGTCCAGCCGGTGGGGGTGCGCTTGCTGATGGCGACCTCGCCGGTGAGCGCCACCCGGTACAGCAGTGCGTCCCGCAGCACGACGGGGGCGGCGGCCGGTGTCGCCGACGGGAAGGCGGCGTCCCAGCCGTTGTGCCAGCGCTGGACGCCGGTGGTGGTCGTGCCGAAGACCTCGACGCCGTCCGGGCCGTTCACGGCGGCGAGGCCGTCGAGGATGCCGGAGCCGCCCAGGTCCTCCCACTTCCCCCACGAGCCGTCCGCGGCCTGCGACACCCTGGCCACCCCGCCGCCGCTGGTGCGCACGAACACGCTGACGGGGCCGTCGGGGGTGGCGAGGGCGAACGGGGCGCCGACGTCGGTGCCGGGGGACGGGCTGTCCAGGTCGGTCCAGGTGCCGCCGCGCCAGCAGGTGATGGTGTCCTTGTCGGTCCGCCGCCCGCACACGTGCAGGCCGTCGCGGCCGGTGGCGACGCTCAACGCCGGGGCGAGGACGCCGCCGGGCGGTGCGAGGTCGGTGCTGGTCCACGCGCCGTCGCGGCGGGTCCAGGCGGTGACCTGGCCGGAGCGGACGGCGAAGGCGCGCAGGTCGCCGTGCTCGTCGCGGCCGACCCAGGAGACGCCGCGCGGCCAGCGGTGGTACATCCGCCTTGGCCAGTCCTGGTAGCTCTGCTGGTCGCCGACCATGGGGTCGTGGACGCGGTACCGCGCGAAGTCGTCGAGCTTGTCCCGCTGCTGGGCCTGGTCGAGGTTCACCGGGACCTGCTCGACGTTGTAGTCGCGGTAGCCGACCTGGACGAACACCGGCTGCTTGGCCGACCTGCGGTAGAGCAGGGCGGCCTCCTCGGTGAACCTCGCGGTCATCAGGTGGTCGGGGTGGTCGTAGAACGGCTGCCAGTGCGGGTACGAGGTGTCCGGGTGGGTGTCCTGGGTGCGCACGACGGTCGGTTGGAACCTGGTCATCAGCGTCTGGAGCAGGTCGAGCAGCGCGTAGCGGGTGTACCGGTAGGAGCGCGGCACCTTCGCCCCGCTGGGCACGAGGGTCGCGGCGCGGACGGACTCGCTGCGGTCGGCCCACAGCTTGCGCAGGGCGTGCTGGCCGCCGTGGTCCTCCGGCAGGTTGACGAAGATCAGCTTGATCCCCGGCCGCGCGCTCAGCTCGTACTGCTCGACCGAGTGGTCCGCGTCGATCCGCAGCGCCGAGCCGCGCCACTCGTCGGGCGCGCCCGCCATGGCGGCGTAGGCGGCGCGGACGCCCTCCTGCCGCTGGGCGACGTAGCCGGGCACGTCCGCGGCGTTGGACTCGCCGCTGGTCAGGTACACCGTGACGACCTGGCGGCCTGCGCGGATGTCGTCGCCGAGGTCGGGGTTCATGAACAGCAGGTCGTCGTCCTGGTGGGCGACGACCTGCAACGACAGCGGCCCGGTCGAGGCGGTCTCCGCGGGGACGCGGGCCGAGCAGGCGATGACCAGCCCGGTGAGGGCCAGCGCGACGAGCAGGCGCAGGTGCTTCACGGTGCCGCGCTCTCCGGTCCGACCAGTCTGTACACGACCGCGTCCTCGTTCTCGTAGACCTTGGCCAGGAAGTCGGCCCCACCCAGATCACGCAGCCCGGTGGCCCGGCGGTTGTACTCGCGGACGAACCCGCGGCCGATCAGGACGTACCGGACGTTCAGGTGCTGCACCGCGGCGCGCACCTTCGGGTCGGTGTCGTAGTCGCGGAAGTGCGCCTGGAGGGTGAACACGTCGGGCGACTCCAGGGAGCCGTCGTAGTGCCCGGCGACCGGGTGGACACCGGCGATCGCGTACATCCACAACGACCCGTCGTTGCGGTCGTTGAGCACCCGCTCGTCCGGTTTCACCAGCCCGCCGAGCTCCTGCATGGCGAGGACCTCGTTCTTCGTCACCACGTAGGACTGGTCCTCGCGCGCGGTGTACCCGTACGCCCGGTGCGCCTGGACCTCGTTCGCGCGGACGTACAGGCCGCCGCTGAGCAGCACCAGCACGCCCAGCGCGGCCGCCGAGGTGACCAGCGGGACGCGCAGGCGGCGGCCGAGCAGGTCGTGCACCTGCGCCACCCCGTGCCCGGCGACCACGCACAGCGGCACGGTGGCCAGCGCGACCAGCCGGAACTGGTCGTTCCACCACGGGCTGGTCGCCTTCGCCACCCACGGCTGGGAGAACGACGCCGTCAGCACGAAGATCGCGCCGAACAGCAGCGCGGGCCCGGCGACCCAGCGCAGCGCGGCGAGCCGCCGGAACGCGAACAGCCCGATCCACAGGGCGACGGCCAGCCAGATCTGCGGGCGCGCGGTCACGTGCTGGAACGTCAGCAGGGTGCCCACGGCCTGGCTGACCGGGAACGTCGACGGCCAGTCGACCAGCGCGATGTTGCCGGACACGCTCAGCGCGCCGAACAGGTGCGGCACCGCCACCAGTCCGCCCACCGCCATCGGCGGCAGCAGCGCGACCAGGTCGCGCCGGGCCGTCGACCAGGTGCCCCACCAGCGCTGCACCAGCATCGGGAGGACGAACAGGATCCCGCCGAACAACGTGCTGGAGTGCACCGCGAGCAGCCCGACGGCGCAGGCGGCGAGCACCGCGCCGGTGTCCGGCGAGGGCCTGCGCAGGTACCGGTCGAGCACGGTCGCCAGCACCGGTGTGAACGCCAGCCCGACGGTGAACGGCAGCAGCGGGCCGCGCCACAGGTTGTCGTAGGTCGCGCTGGTCGCCGCGACCGCGACGAGCGCCGTGGCGCCCGCGGTCACCGCGCGGCCGCCGAAGTGCCGGACCAGCGCGGCCAGCGACAGCGCCAGCAGACCGGGCAGCAGCACCGTGGTCGCGTTCAGCACGGCCGGGACCGGGGCCCCGCCGAGCGTGTACACCAGGCTGCCGACGAGGTGGTAGGCGTTCGGGTAGAACAGGCCGCCGGGCAGCTCGTACCAGTTGACCCTGCTCGTGCCGTACAGGCTGCCGTCGCCGGTGTCGGCGATGTAGCGGATCCCGTTGGCGTGGTAGCCCGCGTCCCAGTCCTGCGGGATGGCGTTCAGGTCGCCGCCCATCGCCCGGAACAGCACCACGAACCCCACCGCGAACGCCGCCAGCAGGCACAGCGCGACCGCCGCGTCCGCCCGGCGCGTCCACGGGGAAGGCGGTTCGCCGCCGCGGGAGAACCGCCGCAGCCACAGGAACACCGCGGCCACGGCCAGCGTGTAGACGCAGAACGTAACGGGCGTGAAGGGGATGCCGATCTTCCAGAGCCAGGGTCCCGCGACACCTGCGACGAAGTACGTGAGCAGCGGCGAGACCGAGGCGAGCGACCAGCCCCGCAGCCCCGTGGCGAGCGCCACCAGGCCACCGGGCACCCAGAGCACCAGGACGGCGAGGGCGATCGTGGTCACGGTCGGCAACATGCCTGCGTGGTTGGGCACACGACCACCTGGGGGTTTGGCGCGAGGTCGACCCCGCGGCGGAGGCCGGTAGGTTATCGGCCCCCCTCACCGCTGCGTACAGTGACTACCGCAAGACGCCGGGGCAGGGTAGGGGAGCAACCTGAAGAAGGCCTGAAGCGTCTTGAGCTGTGTAGGAGTCGTGCGTACCGGGGAGGAACCGCATGCGCCTGTCGGTCGTCATTCCGTGCTTCAACGAGGAGCGCGGGCTGGCGGAGCTGCACGAGGTGCTCTGCCGCGTGCTGCCGGAGGTGTCGGAGGACTTCGAGGTCATCCTGGTCGACGACGGCAGCAAGGACGGAACGCTCGGCGAGCTGCGCCTGCTCGCCGACCGCGACCCCAGGTTCAGGTTCCTCGCGTTGAGCCGGAACTTCGGCAAGGAAGCCGCCATGTTGGCGGGTTTGAGCCAGGCAAACGGCGAGCTGGTGGCCATCATGGACGCCGACCTCCAGCACCCGCCCGAACTGCTCGGCCGGATGGTCGACCTCCTCGCGGGCGGCTACGACCAGGTCGTAGCCCGGCGCACCAGGACCGGCGAGAAGCCGACTCGCAAGATGCTCTCGCACCTGTACTACCGGTTGATCAACAAGGTCGTGGACGTCGAGCTCGAGGACGGCGTCGGCGACTTCCGCGTGCTGACCCGCCGCGCCGTGCAGGCGCTGCTCTCGCTCGGCGAGTACAACCGGTTCTCCAAGGGCCTGTTCGCCTGGATCGGCTTCGACACCGCCGTCGTGGACTACGAGAACGTGCAGCGGCACGCGGGCAACAGCACGTGGACGTTCCGCAAGCTGCTGAACTACGGCATCGACGGCGTGGTGTCGTTCAACAACCGCCCGCTGCGCCTGGCGATCTACCTCGGCGGCCTCGTGACGGCGCTGGCGTTCTGCTACTCGGTCTTCATCGTCGTGCACGCCGTCCGCGACGGGATCTTCGTCCCCGGCTACGTGACGATCATGTGCGGCGTGCTCGGACTGGGCGGTCTGCAGCTGCTGTTCCTCGGCGTGATCGGCGAGTACCTGGGCCGCATCTACTACGAGACCAAGCGCAGACCGCACTTCCTGGTCAAGGAGTCCAGCGGCCGCCCCATCCCGGTCACCGTCCCGCTGGGACCCGAGGTGGCCGACCACTCCGACCTCGCGGGCACCCCGGTGGTCATGCCCTTCGCGGAGCGCACCCCGTCGTGAACCAGCAGCTCGCCAGGATCCTCCGGTTCGGGCTCGTCGGAGTGGTCAACACGGGGGTCTACTACGGCTGCTACCTCCTGTTCTGCCGGTGGCTGCCGGTCATGGCGGCGCACGTGCTCGCCTTCGCCGTGGCGATGGTCGGCTCGTACTTCCTGAGCTGCTACTTCACCTTCCGCACCAAGCCGACGTGGCGGAAGTTCCTGCTCTTCCCGCTCTCCAACGCGACGAACTTCGTGATCAGCACCGCGGGCCTGTACCTGCTCGTGCACTGGCTCGACGTGGACAGCCGGATCGCGCCGCTGGTCGCGGCCGCCGCGGCCATCCCGTTCACCTACCTCGTCGCCCAGTTCGTGCTGGTCACCCGCACCGCCGAAAGTGAGCTCCAGCCTTGACCCAGCTCGCCCGCAGGGCGCTGCCGGCAGCGGCGGTCGTCCTGGTCGTCGCGCTGCTCGCCGAACTCCCGTTCCTGCGCAACAGGTTCTTCTACGTCTGGGACGACAGCGCCGCGCAGTTCCTGCCCACGTGGCACTTCCTCGGCGACCGGCTCGCCGCGGGCGAGTGGCCGGTGTTCCTGTCGGTCGACAACTGGATGGGCGGCAACTTCTCCGCCGAGGCCCTGTTCGGCCTGTGGAACCCGGTCAACCTGGCGAACTACCTGCTGGTGTCCCGGTTCGACGACCTCGCGCTCGCCGGGCTGGTGGTGAAGACCGAGTTCCTGGTGCTGCTCGCGCTGGGCGCGTACCTGCTCTGCCGCGAGTACGACGCCAAGCCCGCCGCGGCCGCCGTCATCGCGATCGCCTTGCCGTTCGGCGGTTTCACGCTCTACTACGACACCGCGTCGTGGGTGGCGGGCCTGATGGCGTTCACCTGGATCCCGTACACGTGGTGGTCGGCCCGCCGGGTCGCCCGCGGCGTCGGGAGTCCACTGTGGCCGTTCCTGTTCGGCGCGCTCGCCGTCACGACGGGGAACCCGTACGGGCTGCTCGGCGTGTGCGCGGTGCTGGCCGCGCTGCTGGTCGAGTCGTGGCTGGTCCGCGACCGCGCGGCGCTGCTGCGGCTGGTGCTGGTCGGCGTGCTCGTCGCGCTGGTCGTGCCGCTGGTGTACCTGCCGCTGCTGGGGAACTCGGCGGTGACCGAGCGCGCGGGCCAGGGCTTCGCCGCCACCGGCATGCTGATGCCGAGGCTGTCGGACTTCCTCAACCCGTCCATGCCCAGCCACCAGCCGATGATCACCACGTTCGCCAACCCGACCCGGCTGAGCGTGCCCGGTGTGTACTTCGCCTGGTTCGTCGTGCCGCTGCTGCCCTGGCTGGACTGGGGGATCGTCAGGCAGCGGTGGCGCGAGCTGACGGCGGTGTTCGTCGTGTTCGGCGGGTACCTGCTGCTGGCGATCGGACCGTCGAACATGTGGATGTTCCGGTTCCCGCTGCGCCACGTCGAGGTGATCTACCTGGCGTTCGGCGTGGTCTTCGCGGTGCTGCTCAGCGCGGGCCTGCGCACCGACCGGACGCGCGCGCGTGTGCTGGTCACCACGGGCGCCCTGCTGTTCACCGCCTACCTGACGTTCGCGGCGGGCCCGTGGGAGTTCCGCCGCCACCTGGTGTCGCTGGCGCTGCTCGTGGTCGGCACCGCGCTGGCCGTGCGGCTGGCGAACACCCGCGCGCTGCACGTGGTGCTGGTGGCGGGCGTGGCGCTCGCGCTGCTGCTGCAGACCGCCTGGTTCCCCAAGAACGCCGACGTCGCGCAGTACGCGTTCCCGCGCACGGTCTCCGAGCTGCGCGCCGACGACTACCAGGGCACCACCTACCAGGTCGGCTCGGTCGTCGTCGGCAACAACGGGCTGCTGCTCGACGCGGCCACCGTCGCCTCCTACACCGGCATGGGCTACCGGAAGTTCAAGCAGGCCACCTGCATGAACTACCTCGGCACGACCTGCGCGCAGGGCCTCGACAAGCTGCTGGAGCCCACCGAGGTCGGCCCGCCGCTGATCGACCTCATGCGGGTGGAGACCGTCGTCGTGCAGAAGGCGGTCAACCCGAACCCGGTCACGCCGCCGGGCTGGCGGGTCGAGCGGAGCAACGATCTCGTCACGGTGTTGCGGCGCACGGGGGACATCCCGTGGCCGGGCGGACGGGTTTCCTGGACCGATGCAGGACTCTCCGCCGACCGCTCGACCGACACCCGCGAGGAGCTGCGTGTGGACCGCCCCGGCAAGGTCGTCCTCGCCAGGCTGAACTGGCCGGGCTACCGCGCAGAGCTCGACGGGCAGCCCGTGGACGTGCGGGAAGGTCCGGCCGGACTCGTCGTCCTCGACGTGCCGAAGGCGGGCTCGCTGACCCTCACCTGGAGACCGCCCGGTCTGGTGCCCGGACTCGTCGCCGCGGCGCTGGCCGTGCTCGGCGCGCTGGCCCTGAGCGCGGTGACCGTCGTGCGCCGCCGTCGTTTTGGCTGATCAAGGGACTTGTCCGCAAAACAGGGGCGATTGGGGTTCGCCATGGGGGCACCGCTATCCTCGGGCGCCGTGAGCTTCGCTGGTTATGACCTGATCGTTGTCGGTTCCGGATTCTTCGGTCTCACGGTTGCCGAGCGCACCGCGACCCAGCTGAACAAGCGGGTCCTGGTCCTCGAGCGCCGCGAGCACATTGGTGGCAACGCCTACTCGGAGGCGGAGCCGGAGACGGGCATCGAGGTGCACCGCTACGGCGCGCACCTCTTCCACACCTCCAACAAGCGGGTGTGGGAGTACGTCAACCAGTTCACCGAGTTCACCGGTTATCAGCACCGCGTGTTCGCCAAGTACCAGGACCAGGTCTACTCGTTCCCGATGAACCTGGCCCTTATCAACCAGTTCTTCGGCAAGTCCCACACGCCGGACGAGGCCCGCGAGCTCATCGCGAAGCTCTCCAGCGAGATCGAGACCGCCGACGCGCAGAACCTCGAGGAGAAGGCGATCTCGCTGATCGGCCGCCCCCTCTACGAGGCGTTCATCCGCGGCTACACCGCCAAGCAGTGGCAGACGGACCCGAAGAACCTGCCCGCGGCCAACATCACCCGGCTGCCGGTGCGCTACAACTTCGAGAACCGCTACTTCAACGACGACTTCGAGGGCCTGCCGGTCGACGGCTACACCGCGTGGCTCGAGAAGATGGCGGAGCACGAGAACATCGAGGTCCGGCTGAACACGGACTACTTCGACGTCAAGGACGAGATCCCGGCGGGCACCCCGGTCGTCTACACCGGGCCGCTGGACCACTACTTCGACTACTCCGAAGGCCGTCTTGGCTGGCGTACCCTCGACTTCGAGCGCGAGGTCGTGAACACGGGCGACTTCCAGGGCACCTCCGTCATGAACTACAACGACGAAGAGGTCCCCTACACCCGCATCCACGAGTTCCGGCACTTCCACCCGGAGCGGGACTACCCGAAGGACAAGACGGTCATCGTCCGCGAGTTCTCCCGCTTCGCCAAGGAGGACGACGAGCCGTACTACCCGATCAACACCGCCGAGGACCGCACCATGCTGGAGCGGTACCGCGAGCTGGCCAAGGTCGAGGCGACCGAGCGCAACGTGCTGTTCGGCGGGCGGCTGGGCACCTACCAGTACCTCGACATGCACATGGCGATCGGCGCCGCGCTGAGCGCGTTCGACAACAAGATCGCGCCGCACCTGACCGACGGCAAGCCGATCGACGGCAGCATCTGATCTTGAGCGCACGGTGATCGCCCGGTGGGACGTCGGATTCCCACCGGGCGATCACCTTTTGTGAACACGGTGGAACGGCAAGCGCCCGGACGGGCGGCGGCCGCCCCCGTGGGTACTATGTGGCTTAACGCCGCCGCACCTGAACCACGACTCGTGGCGTTCGCGGTGCGGCGCTTCTCGCCATGACCACACGCCGAACGTTCGAATCTGAACCCGAAACCGCGTTGATGGCGGTTCGCCGGAGGAAGCACGTGACCGAGCAGGCCAAGGCCGCTAGCGCCGCCGCCCCGAAGATCGAGACGACCGCTCCGGACAGCAAGGTCAGCGACGTGGCTTCGGTCCGCGTCGCGGCCAGGGGAGCGGGACTCAACCCGAACCAGGTGCTGCAGCGGGTGATCCTGCCCCGCGACGAGGACCCGCTCGACGTCCGTCCGCTGTACCTGGACGAGCCCGCGAACGTGCACAGCCACGTCGTGTCCCGCCGGTCGGTGACCGTGCCGTCGTCGGCCAAGGTCTCGTTCGCGTCGTACTTCAACGCGTTCCCGGCCAGCTACTGGAAGCGCTGGACCGTCGTCGAGGAGGTCGTGCTGCGCCTGTCCGTGCGCGGCGCGGGCCGCGTCGACGTCTACCGCTCCAAGCCCAGCGGCGACCACATCCACCTCGAGGGCCACGCCGTGCGCAGCCCGAAGGCGTGGACGAACCTCGAGCTGCGGATCAGCCTCAAGCCGTTCGAGGACGGCGGCTGGATCTGGTTCGACGTGTTCACCGACGACACGGCGCTGGAGATCAAGGAAGCCGCGTGGACGACGGACACGCCGCTGCCGGAGCAGAAGGTCGCCATCGGCATGACGACCATGCGCCCGATCGACGCGGTCATCGCGCTGCGGGCGCTCGGCGAGGACCCCGCGGTCCTCGACGTCGTGCAGAAGGTGTTCGTCGCCGACCAGGGCGCCGTCAAGGTCAAGGACACCCAGGGCTACGCCGAGGCGCGCAAGCTCCTCGGTGACAAGCTGGAGATCATCGAGCAGGAGAACCTCGGCGGCTCGGGCGGCTTCACCCGCGGCCTGTACGAGGCGATCGAGCACACCGACGTCGCCCAGATCATGCTCATGGACGACGACATCCGGCTGGAGCCGGACGCCGTGCTGCGCTCCAACGCGTTCGCCCGCGCCTGCGCCCAGCCGGTCATCGTCGGCAGCCACATGCTGAACCTGCAGGCCCGCTCGCGGCTGCACAGCATGGGCGAGGTCGTCGACCTGGCCACCTGCAACTGGCGCGCGGCCCCCGGTGCCCTCACCGACCACGACTTCTCGACGGACACCCTCCGCGAGACCGAAGAGCTGCACCTGCGCATCAACTCCACCTACAACGGCTGGTGGATGTGCCTGTTCCCGCGCGAGGTCGTGCAGCGCACCGGCTACCCGCTGCCGCTGTTCATCAAGTGGGACGACGCGGAGTACTCGCTGCGCGCGCTGGAGAAGGGCTACCCGACGGTGTCGCTGCCCGGCTCCGCCGTGTGGCACATGCCGTGGACCGACAAGAACGACGCCACGGACTGGCAGGCCTACTTCCACACCCGCAACCGCCTGGTGATGGCGGCGCTGCACAGCCCGTACGACATCCGCTCCACGCTGCTGAAGCAGGGCCTCAAGCTCACCCTGCGCCACCTGCTGTCGATGGAGTACTCCACCGTCGCCGTGCAGCAGAAGGCCATCGAGGACTTCCTCGCGGGCCCGAGCAAGCTGTTCGACTCGCTGCGCACCGCGCTGCCGGAGATCCAGCAGCTGCGCAAGCAGTACACCGACGCCCAGATCCTCACGTCGGCCCGCGAGTTCCCGCCGCCCACCTACGACATGGTGCGCGCCGAGCAGATGCTCAAGCCCCCGGTGAACCCCGCGGTCATCGCCGCCAAGGCCTCCAAGGCCCTGCTGCACAACCTGCGCGACCCGGAGAGCTCCACGGCCGACCGCCCGCAGATCAACGTGCCCGCCACCAACGCCCGCTGGTTCCTCCTCGGCAACCTGGACAGCGCCACCGTGTCCAACGCCGACGGCAGCGGTGTCGCGTTCCGCAAGCGCGACCCGAAGGAGTTCCGCCAGCTGGCCGCGAGGTCGGCGCGCAACTACCGCAGGCTCGCCCAGGAGTGGCCGCGCCTGAAGAAGGTCTACCGCGACGCCCTCCCCGAGCTCACCTCGGTGGAGTCGTGGCGGAAGATCTTCGAGAACTGATCTCGACCTGATCCGCCGCGAGGAGGCCCGGACCCGCTGGTCCGGGCCTTCTCGCTGTGCGGCTCACGCCCGGCGCGAGGTGATGACCCCGGTGTTGAACCCGGCCAGGTGCAGCCCGCCGTGGAACCGGGCGTGCTCGATCTTCACGCACCGGTTCATCACGACGTTCAGACCCGCTTCCTCGGCCTTCGCCGCGGCTCCCTCGTGGTGCAGCCCCAGCTGCAACCACAGCGTCCGGGCGCCCGCGGCGACCACCTCGTCCGCCACACCGGGCAGGTCCTCGTGCTTGCGGAACACCGACACCAGGTCCGGCACCTCCGGGAGGTCGGCCAACGACGGGTGGACCCGGTGGCCCAGCAGCTCGTCCAGCCGCGGGTTCACGAAGTAGACCCGGTAGTCCGTGGACGACAGCAGGTACGTCGCCACGAAGAAGCTGGGACGCGCCGTGGTGGCCGAGGCCCCCACCAGCGCCACGGACCTCGTCTCCCGCAGCAGCGCCTGCCTGCCGACCGCCGACTCGATCATTTCACCGCCCTGGTCAACGCCTGGTCCAAGTCCCACAGGACGTCGTCGACGTCCTCCAGGCCCACCGAGATCCGGATCAGGTCCGGGGTCACCCCGGCCGCCACCAGCTGCTCGTCCGTCAGCTGCTGGTGCGTGGTCGAACCGGGGTGGATCACCAGCGTCCGCACGTCCCCGACGTTCGCCAGGTGGCTGCACAGCTCCACCGACTCCACGAACCGCTGCCCGGCCCCGCGGCCCCCGACGACCCCGAACGCGAACACCGCCCCCGGCCCGGCGGGCAGGTACCGCGCGGCCCGCGCGTGGTGCCGGTGCGAGGGCAGCCCGGCGTAGGACACCCACGACACCCGCTCGTCGGCCTCCAGCCACTCGGCGACGGCTTGGGCGTTGCGGACGTGCTCGTCCATCCGTTGCGGCAGCGTCTCCACGCCCTGGAGCAGCAGGAACGCCGACTGCGGTGACAGCGCCGCCCCGATGTCGCGCAGCTGCTCGGCCCGCAACCGGGTGCAGAACGCGTACTCCCCGAAGTTCTCCCAGTACCGCAGGCCGCCGTAGCTGGGCACGACCTCGGTCATCCGCGGGAAGTTCCCGTTGCCCCAGTCGAACCCGCCGGAGTCCACGACGACACCGCCGAGCGTCGTGCCGTGCCCGCCGAGGAACTTCGTCGCCGAGTGCAGCACGATGTCGGCGCCGTGCTCCAACGGCCGCACCAGGTACGGCGTCGCCAGGGTCGCGTCCACCACCAGCGGGATCCCGTGCGAGTGCGCCAGCTCGGCCAGACCGGCCAGGTCGGCGATCACCCCGGACGGGTTGCCGATCACCTCGGTGAAGATCAGCTTCGTGCGGTCGGTGACGGCCGCGGCGTAGTCGGCGACGTCCTCGCCAGCCACGAACGTCGTGGACACGCCGAACCGGGCCAGCGTGCCGGTGAGCTGGGTGACCGTGCCACCGTAGAGCCCCGACGCCGACACGACGTGGTCGCCCGCCTCGGTCAGCGCGGCGAACGTGAGGAACTCGGCCGCCTGGCCGCTGGACGTGGCGACCGCCCCGATCCCGCCCTCCAGGCTGGCGACGCGCTCCTCGAACGCGGCCACCGTGGGGTTGCCGATCCGGCTGTAGACGTTGCCGTACTTCTGCAGCGCGAACAGGTTCGCGGCGTCCGCGGTGTCCTGGAAGACGAAGCTCGTCGTCTGGTAGATCGGCACGGCGCGGGCACCGGTGGTCGGGTCGGGCGCGCCACCCGCGTGCAGCGCCCTGGTGCGGAAGCCCCAGGCGCGGTCCTCTCGGCTCATCCTGCCGATCCTCACCCATCCGGACCCCGTGCGGAAGGCGGTCCACGCGGTGGGACAACCGAACCACCGGGTCGGGCGTACTCAAGCCATGGGGAGCAAGAGGAGAGCGGATTACTACGACGGTCCGGCCCACGACTACGTGAGCTACTGGGACGGGCGCGACTACGAGCACGCAGCTGAGGAGGTGGCGATCCGCAAGTTGTTGGGGGACAACATGTTCGAGCACGCCGCCGACATCGGTGGCGGCTACGGCAGGCTGAGCCTGCTGCTGCGGCGGTACGCCGAGCGGGTCACCCTGGCCGAACCGAGCAAGCGGCAGCTCGACGTGGCCGCCGACTTCCTGGCCGGGCACCCGGAGATCGAACGCCTGCAGACGCAGGCCGACGACCTCGCGTTCGCCGACGGGTCGCTCGACCTGGTGACCATGATCCGCGTGTCGCACCACCTGCCGACCCCGGCCGTCGAGTTCGCCGAGCTCAGCCGGGTCCTGGTCAGCGGTGGCACG
Source organism: Umezawaea tangerina (assembly GCF_003002815.1). Classification (GTDB taxonomy): domain Bacteria; phylum Actinomycetota; class Actinomycetes; order Mycobacteriales; family Pseudonocardiaceae; genus Umezawaea; species Umezawaea tangerina. The sequence goes on from NZ_PVTF01000001.1 coordinate 342,078, forward strand.
GCCATCGTGGAGGTCGCCAACGTCGCCCACGCCCGCAACCGGCTGCGCTACCTGCTGCGCCGCCGACCGCTGCCGGTCAAGCCGGTCGACATCCGGTCGCCGGAGAACCGGCACGACGGCGAGATCCCGTTCGTCAACCACAACCCGCACGTGGTGATCGACCAGCTGGCCGCGGTCGGACTGCGCACCGTCCGGGTGCTGTCGGTGTCGAACCTGCGCAGCAGGACGCTGAAGAGGGTGCTGCCGCACCGCACCCTCGTCGCGCTGGAGAGCTTCCTCCAGCCGGTGCTCGCCCCGTTGTTCTTCGGGCCGAGCATCTTCCTCCTGCTGCGCAAGCGGTGACGGGTCAGCAGCCGCAGGTGTAGTACACGACGTCCCAGTGGTCGACCTCGCGGAAGTAGACGTTGCCCGAGGGCGCCTGCCACTTGTCGCCGCCCAGCGGGGCGAACGCCGTGGTGATGTGGTTGTTCAGGCAGGTCGACAGCGAGAAGTCGAGCTTGTAGCCGTTCCAGTGGCTGAAGGTGTCGGTGGCGTGACCGACCTCGGTACCGCCGGTCACGTTCACCGCGCACCCGGTCGCCTGCTTGAGCGCGATGACGCCCTGGACGGACGCGAGGTTGACCTGCTCGAACGACGTGCAGGACGGGTTGTCGCGGTCGACGCAGCCGCCGCTGGAGGACCAGGTCACGCCGGCGGCGGCCAGCCTGGCCACCGCGTCGGCGTGGGTCAGCTTGACGGGGTCGGCCTCGGCACTGGCGGCGGTGGACCCCAGTGCCAGTGCCGCGACGGCCAGTGCGAGTGCGGACAGTCCACGGGCGATGCGCACGTGTTCCCCTTCGACGTCGGGACCTTCCACCGACCACTACGAGTGGCACCGCCGCGGGGTTGAGCGTCGACCGGGACTACTCCTTGATGCCGCTCTCGACCACGCCGCGCACCAGGAACCGCTGCAGCACCAGGAACACGACGACCAGCGGCGTGATCGAGACGGCGGCGGCGAGGAACAGCTCGTGCACGTTGATGCTCTGCGCGGTCAGGAACACCGACAGCGCGACCTGCACGGTCCACGACCCCTGGTCCTGGGCGATGACCAGCGGCCAGAGGAACTGGTTCCAGCTCGTCATGAACGCGATGACGCCGAGCGCGGCGAAGAAGCCGCGCGAGTTGGGCACGACGATCCGCCAGTAGGTGCCCCAGTGGCCGAGGCCGTCGATGCGGGCGGCCTCCTCCAGCTCGCGCGGGAAGGTGCGGAAGTACTGCCGGAACAGGAAGGCGGTGAACCCGCTGAACAGGCCGGGGATCACGAGCCCGCGCAGGTCGCTGACCCAGCCGAGCGCGGACACCACGACGAACGTCGGCACGAACGTCACCGCGGCCGGGATCATCAGGGTGGCCAGGACGGCGTAGAACACCTTGTCCGCGTGCCGGTACGGGATGCGCGCCAGGCCGTACCCCGCGAGCGAGCACAGCAGCAGCTGGCCCGCGGTCTGCAGGACCGCGACCACGGTCGAGTTCAGCACGCTGCGCAGGATCGGCACCGCCGGGTCGCCGAACAGCTCGCCGAAGTTCTCCCAGTGCGGCTGGTCCGGGAAGAACCGCCAGTCCCGCGCGGTGATCTCGGCCTCGGTCGCGAGCCCGTTGCGGACGATCAGGTAGAACGGCAGCAGGAACACCACCGCCGCCACCGACAGCGCCAGGTAACGCAGGACCTTCACCGGGTGATCGCCTTGCCCTGCACCAGGGTCACCGCGGCGATCACGAGCGCGAGCAGCACCGCGCCCGCGCCGCCGTGCCCGAAGTCCTGCTCACCGCTGCCCAGGGACGTGTAGTACAGGTACACCAGCGGCGGCCGGGCGAACGGCGGGTAGCCCTGCGCGGTGCCGAGCACGTTGTAGAACTCGTCGAACGCCTGGTAGGCGGCGATCAGGTTGAGCAGCAGCACCGCGACCGACGTCGTGCGCAGCTGCGGCAGCGTGATGTAGCGCAGCGTCTGCCACCCCGGCTTGGCGCCGTCGATCCACGCGGCCTCGTAGAGGTGCTTGGGGATGCGCTGGAGCCCGGCGATGAACAGGATCAGGTAGAAGCCCAGCTGGAGCCACAGCCGCAGCGTCACCAGCACGACCCAGTACCACGGCGGGTCGGTGGACCCGACCCACGCGATCGGGTCGACGCCGAACCAGCCCAGCACGGTGTTCGCCAGCCCGTAGCGGACCCCGTTGAAGATCGACAGCTTCCACACCAGCGACGCCACCACGTAGGAGCACGCGGCGGGCAGGAAGAAGACCGACCGGAAGAACGCCTGCATGACCGTGATCCGGTTGACCAGCAACGCCAAGCCCAGCGACAGCACGAACGTCGTCGGCACGATGAACAGCGCGAACGCGCTGAACGTGCCGAGGCTGCGCAGGAACGGCCCGTCGGTCAGCATGTCCGCGTAGTTGGCCAGCCCCACGAAGTCCGTCGGCGTGACCGTGTTGCGCGCGTCGAAGAACGACAGCGCCGCGCTCCAGCCGATCGGGACGTAGACGAACGCCAGCAGGCCGACGGCGAACGGGCCGACGAACAGCCAGAAGGCGCGGGTGTCCGACCGCCTCATCCGTACAGGCGCTTGAGCTCGTCGCGCGCTTTCTGGGCCGCGGCCCTCAACTCGGTGTCCGCGTCGGCGCCTTCGCGGACCACGCGCGACACGGCGTCGTCCAGCGCCGAGCTCATCGACGGCGCCCAGTCCGGCGGGTTGGAGGACTTCGCGTTGTCCCGGACGAACCTCACCGCGTCGGCGGCCACCCCCGTGGTCAGCTTGCCCGCCTTGGCGGCCAGGCTCTCGCGCGGCGGGATGTGGAAGCCGTAGGAGAGGTTGAAGTCCTCCTGGTAGTCGGTGCGGTCGACCCACAGCCACTTGATGAACGCCTTGGCCTCGTCGACGTGCTTGCTCTTGGCGTTCACCATCGCGCCGTACGCGCCGACCGGCACGCTCGCCCGCCCGTTGTCGTCGAGCTTCGGCCACGGCAGCACGCCGAAGTCGTCGCCCAGCGCCTTCTGCACCGCGGGCACCGTCCAGAGGCCGGTCCACTGCATCGCCACGAGACCCTGGGTGAACGCGTCGGGCTCGGCCCAGTCCTTCACCGCGCCCTGGAGCATCGCCCCGCTGGCGTAGAGCTCCCGCAGCTTGCCGATCGCCACCGCGGCGGACGGCTCGTCGAACCCGACGTCGTGGCCCGCCGTCACGTAGTCCAGCCCGACCGACCACAGCGCGGGCCCGCCCAGCACGGCGACGCCGCCGTCGTTGCCCGCGAAGATGCCCTTCACGTCCCCCTTGGTCAACCGCCGCGCCGCGTCGACCAGCTCGTCCACAGTGGACGGCGGCTTGACCCCCGCCGCGTCGAACATGCTCTTGCGGTAGAACAGCATCTGCATGTCCACGGCCTGCGGGACGCCGTACACCTGCCCGTCGACGGTGTGCCCGGCGAGGATGGTCTTGGTGAAGTCGTCCTTCGCGGACGCGATCACGTCGTCCAGCGGCACGATCTGCCCCGACCGGACCGCGCTGATCTGGGTCACGGACTCGAACACGTCCGGTTCGCCGCCCGCGGCCAGCAGCGCGGCGGCGAGCTTCGAGTCGTAGTCGCCCGGATTCCACTGCACGCTCACGGTCGCCTTGTCGTAGGACCCGGCGTACCGCTCGACGGCCTGCTGCACCCCCGGCTCGCCGTAGGCGTGGTACCACTGCTTGAGCGCCTGGCCGCTCCCGCCGCCGCGGCCGGTGTTCGAGCCGCAGGCGCCGAGCAGGCCCGCCAGCGCGGCGGCCCCGGTCGCGGACAGGACGGTGCGTCGACTGATGTCCCCGGAGTTCACACGGTCCGTACTACTACGGCTGCGCTGTGTGCACAAACCATCCCACCCGCCGGCGACCGGTTCGGAGCAGCGGCGGGGAGGACGGCCACGAGGGGTCTGCCGTGCGGCCGAGCGCCCCACGGCGTGTCCGCCGGATGCCGGTGCACCGCTTCGGGCTGCCGCAGTGCGCCACCCGTCGGGTCGGTGCCGAGCCCGGTGGCGAAGGGCGGGGTCGCCCCCGCCCCCCGCTCACTTGCGGAAGAACCGCTCCCGCTGGCCGAGGCGCACGAGCTTGAGCCACTCGACGAACGCCTTCGGGTCCTTGCGGACGGCGATGAAGTACAGGCCGAACCGGAAGACCTCCAGCGCGCCGAGCTTGCGCATGCCCGGCTGCGACAGCAGGTACCCGCGGTTGCGGTAGGTGTAGTACCGCTTGATCGGGTTCTCGGGGTCCTGCGCGTGGAACCGGCCGCCGAGCATCGGCTTGAACTCGTCCGAGCCGTCCGGGTGCAGGTAGGCCACCTTGAGCGACGTGCCGAAGCGCAGCCCCGTGCGGACGAGCCTGCGGTGGATCTCGACCTCGTCGCCGCGGAAGAACAGCCGGTAGTCCGGCACGCCGATGACGTCCACCGTGGACGCGCGGAAGAGCGCCCCGTTGAACAGCGACGCGATGCCGGGCAGGAAGTCCGTGCCGAGCTCGCCGGTGTTGCGCTTCCACGTCAGGCCGCGGCGCAGCGGGAACGCGAGCTTGTCCGGCGCCTCGATGTTCGACACCACCGGGGAGATCGCGGCGAGCTTGCGCTTCTCCGCCTCCTCCAGCAGCACGGCCAGCACGGTCTCGTCGGCGGGCCTGCCGTCGTCGTCGGCCAGCCACAGCCACTCCGCGCCCAGCGACAGTGCGTGCAGCATGCCGAGCGCGAACCCGCCCGCGCCACCGAGGTTGCGGTGCGAGGCGAGGTACGTGGACGGGATGGGGCACTGGTCGACGAGGTCCTCGACGGGCTGGTCGGGACCGTTGTCCACGACCACCAGGTGGTCGGGGACCCTGGTCTGCGACGCCAGCACCTTGAGCGACTCCGAGAGGAGGTCGCGGCGGTGCCGCGTCACGACCACGGCCACGACGGAGCCCTTGGGCAGTGCCTCGATCACGGTCTAATCGCCACCATTCGTGCTGAGCACGGGATCGCCGCCGATGCGGGCAAGGGTCTCCGGGCTGAGGTACTTGAACGGGTCCTGGCCCTTGTACGCGGTGAGCACCTCGCGCAGGGAGCCCTGCTGCTTGACCATGCCCTCGTCCATCCAGATCGCCGAGTCGCAGAAGTCGATCAGCGTCTCGTCGGAGTGGTTGGCGAACACCAGCAGGCCGGAGCGCTTGACCAGGTCCTTCAGGCGTTCCCGCGCCTTCGACATGAACGCCGCGTCGACCGCGCCGATGCCCTCGTCGAGCAGCAGGATCTCGGGGTCGATGGACGTCACGACACCGAGCGCCAGCCGGACGCGCATACCGGTGGAGTAGGTGCGCAGCGGCATCGACAGGTAGTCGCCGAGCTCGGTGAACTCGGCGATGTCGTCGACCCGCTTCTCCATCTGCTTGCGGGTCATGCCCAGGAACAGGCCGCGGATCATGATGTTCTCGTACCCGGAGATCTCCGGGTCCATGCCGACGCCGAGGTCGAACACCGGCGCGACCTTGCCGGTGATCCGGGAGCTGCCCCTGGTGGGCTCGTAGATGCCCGCCAGCAGGCGCAGCAGCGTCGACTTGCCCGCGCCGTTGTGCCCGACCAGGCCGACCCGGTCGCCCTCCTTGATGGAGAGGGTGATGTCGTGCAGGGCCTCGATTATCGGGACCCGGCCTTCGGAACCGATCTTGCCGCCGACCTTGCCGAGGGCGAGCTTCTTCAGCGACCTCGACTTGGCGTCGAAGATCGGGAAGTCGACCGATGCGTTCCAGACTTCGATGCTGACCATGAAGTGCTGCCTCACTCAGACCCAGTAGGAGACGCGGGCACGGTAGTTGCGCAGCGCCACGAATGCCAATGCCCAGCCGCCGATCGTGAACGCGCCGACCACCACCCAATGGTGCCAGTACTGCGCGTGCCCGATCAGCGGTGCCCGGACGATCTCCACGAAGTGGTAGAGCGGGTTGAGCTCCGCGATCAGGATCCGCCAGTTGCCCTCGCCGTTCGTGACCTTGTTGAGCACACCCGTGTGCCACACGATCGGCGTCATGAAGAAGATCAGGTTGATGAAGCTGTTGATCACCGGCGGGATGTCCCGGAACCGGGTGCTGATGATGCCGAACAGCAGCGCCACCCACACGGCGTTGACGACGACGAGCGCCATCGCGGGGATCACCAGGAGGATCGTCCAGGTGATGCCCGGATGCATGAAGTCGTCGCCCTCCATGTGGTAGGGCTTCGTCAGCGCGGGGAAGAAGACGATCAGCACGATCACGTAGACGGCCAGGTTGTGCGCGAAGAAGAGCAGCTGGCGCCACACCATCCGCAGCACGTGCACGGTCATCGGCGCAGGTAGGTGCTTGATCAGCCCCTCGTTGGCGATGAAGACGTCGGTGCCCTCGGTGATCACCCCGAGGATGAAGTTCCAGATGACGAACCCGACCGTGACGTACGGCAGGAACGTCGCGATGTCCTGGTTGAACAGCGTCGAGTACAGCAGGCCGAGCGCCAGCGCCGTGGAACCCATGGAGATGGTGATCCACAGTGGACCGATCACCGAGCGGCGGTAGCGCTGCTTGATGTCCTGCCAGCCGAGGTGTCCCCAGAGTTCTCGGTGCTGCCACGCGTCTCGCACATCGGCGAACGCGCGCGCGAAGGTGCGCGAGTTGGACGCGGGGGGTGCCTCAGGTCGGTCGACCGTACTCGTGGGTTGCACGAGAGCTGAGACTACCGGCGGCAGGTGTGCGCACTTGCCGCCGGTCGGTCACGGAGCGGTTACCGATCTTCGGAACCGGCCAACACGCTGGTCACCTTCACGATCACCTGTTCGTGGTCGTAGGTGTACCCCTCGTAGCTGAACTCGATGCCGGACTTCTCCACGTACTCCATCCAGGCCCTGTGCTCGTGCTGCTCCCAGCCGGGGAAGTTGAAGTACTCGTCGAACGCGACGACGCTGCCGGGCACCAGCCGGGGGCCCACGAGGTCCAGGACGGTCTTCGTGGACGAGTACAGGTCGCAGTCGACGTGCAGGAACGCCACCGGCCCCTCGTGCTCCTTGAGGAAGCCGGGCAGGGTGTCGTCGAACCAGCCGACGACGAGCTCGGCGCCCGGCACGTCGGGCAGGCCCTCGACGTTGAACATCCCGGCGGGGAAGCCGTTGCGCCAGTCCTCGGGCAGGCCCTCGAACGAGTCGAAGCCGTAGACGTCCTGCTCGCCGCGCGAGGCGGCGATGATCTTCAGGGTGCTGCCGGTGTAGACGCCGAACTCCAGCGCCAGGCCGTCCTGCTCGACCAGCCCCAGCGCGAACTCGAGCGTCTGGTGGGGGTGGCCGAACTGCGGCACCTTGGGCATGTGGTCGCGCACGAACTGCGCGCTCTGCAGCGCGGCCTCGCGCTCACCGGCGAAGACCAGGTCGCGGCGCGCCCTGATCTCGAACTGCCGGGTGGTCTCCACGATCCGGTCGGACTGGTGCCGCACGTCCTCGCGCAGGCCGTCCAGTTCGCGCTGGAGCGCGTCGATCCGCTCGGTCTGCGCGCGGTGGTAGGGGCCGACCACTTCGTCGATCGCCCTGGTCACCTTGTCGCGGAGGGATCGGCGGACCTGTTCGGCTCGCAGGGTGCGGCGGACTCGGTCGAGCACGTCGGGTTCTCCTCTCGGCGCACCAAAGTCGCCGCTTCGTCCATCGGTGTGCGGGTGGCCCCCGGCACCGTCGTGCGTGAGAGGCGCAGTCTGCACCGAACTCAGAGGTACTGGCCAGACCCCGAGATGTGCGGACCTTCGGGAGCTTCCAGTCCGCCGCTGCCCGCGGGCAGCGCGCGACCGCGCATCTGCTCCAGCTGGACCCGCGCCGCCATCTGCTGGGCGAACAGCGCGGTCTGGATGCCGTGGAACAGGCCCTCCAGCCAGCCGACCAGCTGCGCCTGCGCGATCCGCAGCTCCGCGTCGGAGGGGATCCCGTCCTCGGTGAACGGCAGCGACAGGCGCTCCAGCTCGTCGCGCAGCTCCGGCGCGAGGCCGTCCTCGAGCTCCTCGATGGACCTCTTGTGGATCTCCTTGAGGCGGGCGCGGCTGGCCTCGTCCAGCGGTGCCGCGCGCACCTCCTCGAGCAGCTGCTTGATCATCGTGCCGATCCGCATGACCTTCGCCGGTTGCTCCACGAGCTCCGACACGTCCTGCCCGCCGTTGGTGTCGGCGTCGGCGGGGATCCGGGCGGTGCCCACGGGGGTCCCGTCCGGCCCGACCACCACGACGTGCCTCTCGTTCTCGCCTGCCTCGCTCATGCGTCCATCCTGGCCCGATCGGCGGAACGCGCACCAACCGGGTCCTGCCCCTGCTGCAGGCGGACTCGTCCACCTCCGTACGGTGTGCGGCATGGCGTTCGACGTCGCTCGGGTCCGGGGTCTCTTCCCCGCTCTCGGCGACGGCTGGGTGCACCTGGACGCTCCGGCGGGCATGCAGGTGCCCGAACAGGTGGCCACAGCCGTCTCCACCGCACTTCGCGCCCCGGTTTCCGGGCCGGGTGGCATCTTCCCCGCCTCCCAGCGCGCCGAGGCCATCGTGGACGCGGCCCGCCGCGCCATCGCGGACCTCGTGGGCGCCGACCCGGCGGGCGTCGTGCTCGGCCCGAACTCCGCGGTCCTGCTGCAACGCCTGGCCGACGCCATGTCCGACGGCTGGTTCCTCGGCGACGAGGTCGTGGTGTCCCGGCTCGACCACCCGTCGAACATCGCGCCGTGGCAGCGGGCCGCGCAGCGCACCGGCAGCGTCGTGCGGTGGGCCGAGGTCGACATCGAGACCTGCGAGCTCCCCGGCTGGCAGTACGACGAGCTGGTGACCGACCGCTGCAAGCTGGTCACGGTGACCGCGGCCTCCGGCGCCGTCGGCACCCGCCCGGACCTCCGCAAGATCGCCGAGGCCGCCCGCCGCAAGGACGCGCTGGTCGTCGTCGACGCCTCGTCCGCCGCGCCGTTCGTGCCGCTGGACATCACCTCGATGAACGCCGACGTGGTCGCCGTGTCCGCGAACACCTGGGGCGGCCCGCCCGTCGGCGCGCTGGTGTTCCGCGACGCCTCGATGCTCGACCACCTGCCGTCGTGCTCGGTCGAGCCGGGCGCGCGCGGACCGGAACGGCTGGAGCTGGGCCCGCACGCCTACCCGCTGCTGGCGGGCCTGGTCGCGTCGGTGGACTACCTCGCGGGCCTGGACGACGCCGCCATCGGCCCCCGCCGCGAGCGCGTGCTGACGTCGTTGGGCTCGGTGAAGGCCTACCAGGCCGGCCTGCTGGCCAACCTGATCAACGAGCTGCGCTCGCTGCGCCACGTGATGGTGATCGGCGACGCCATGCGCCGGGTCCCCGCGCTGGCGTTCACGATCGCGGGCGTCAAGGCCGCCGAGGGCGTGGAGCACCTGTCCGAGCGCGGTGTCTGCGCGTTCGCCGACCCCGGCCAGCACGGCGTGTTCTCGGTGCTCGGGGTGGGCGAAGTGGGTGGTGCCATCAGAGTCGGCCTCGCGCACTACACGAACGCGGTAGAAGTGGACCAGCTCGTGCGGGCGGTCGCCGAGCTGGGATAGGGGAAGCGGGGAGGCCTGGGTGGACGACTCGCTGGCACGGGAGCTCGCCGACCTGGCGGCGCTGCAGCGGTTGGCGCCGATCATGTCCGACTACCTGCCGAACACGGCGCAGGAGCTGCGGCCCGCCGCGCTCGCGGCCGTGGTCGACGAGATCCTGCTCGGCTCGCGCACCGTCCTGGTGGAGTGCGGCTGCGGCTCGTCGTCGGTGATCCTGGCCCGGTTCCTGGCCAGGCGCGGGTTCGGGCACCTGCTGTCCATCGAGCACGACGAGCGCACCGCCGCGTTCGTGGCCAGCCAGCTGCGCCGCGAGGGCCTCGGCCGGGTCGCGCGGGTCGTGTACGCCCCGCTGGACGCCCACCCGGCCGCGCTGGGCACGTCGACCTGGTACGCCCCGCAGCTGGTGCACGACGAGGTGTCCGACTTCGTCGGCCGCTTCGGCCTGGTGGACCTGCTGCTGGTGGACGGGCCGTCGCTGGGCGACGCCCGCTACCCCGCCCTGCCGGTGCTGAGGGCGGTGCTCGCGCCTGGTGCCGCGGTGCTGGTCGACGACGCCGACCGGCCGGGTGAGCAGGCGGTGCTGGTGCGCTGGGCGGAGGAGTTCTCGCTGCGCTTCCGCACCACCCCGCGCACCTCGCTGGCCACCGCCACCGCGTTGGACTGAGCATCACGCGCAGTGCGCCTGTTTTGTGTTACCCGTTCGTAGAGTAGTTGCGGAATTGGTGTTTGGAAAAAGTTTAGTCGCGTTGAGCTGGGTAAATGCATTTCTCTCCACTTCCGGGTGAACCTGCTCGAAGGGGCATCCGAACGTTCCTCTGTAACAGGTGCCGATTCGTGGAGGGAGGTGAATTTCATGAAGACAACCAGTTCCACCTATATCCGACGAATGCTCATTTCCGCCGGATTCCTGATCGGTTTCGGTGTCCTCGCCGTGGGGACGGCGAACGCCGAGGAGGACAGCTCCTCGGGTCTGCTGGGCGGCCTCTCGCAGGTCGTCGCACCGGTGACCGACCAGGTCGTCGCACCCGTGGCCGATCGACTGGCCCCGGTGACCGACCGGCTGGCGCCCGCGGTGAGCGGGGTGACCGCGGTGGCCGAGCCGGTGCTCGCACCGGTGACCGCCGCGGTCGGTCCTCTGACCGAACCGCTGCGACCGGTGGTCGACCAGCTCGCGCCGACCGCCAACGGCGTCGCGGACCTGGTCGCGCCGGTGCTCGAACCGCTGCGACCCGTGGCGGAGCCCTTGCTGGGCCCGGTGGTCGACGTGGTGGACAGGACGCTCCCGGTGGCGACACCGGTGCTCCAGCCCGTCACCGGACCACTGGTGGACACCCCCGTGGTGCCCACGACCCCGGTCGTGCCCGACGTGTCACCGCCGGTTCCGGCGGAGGCGGCCGCTCCCGCAAGGGACGCACGGCCTTCCACGGGAGTCCCCGCTTGGGGACCCTCGTCGAAGACCGCGACCACACCGCCCCCGTCGACCTCGACGGCCACCACCGCGCCTGTCCCGCGGTACCAGGGTGACGTGCCCGCGGTACCGCACGACATCCCGTTCGCGGTGCAGGGGATGACGACGTCCGCTTCGACGGGTGGTTCCACCGGCTCCGCGCCGGCCGACCTCCCCGTCTCGTCGAGGGCGAAACCGCACAAGACCGCGTCGACCGTCATCACCGGCGGTCCACCCGGTGGGTCGTGGTTCTACGACTACGGCCTCAGCCATCCCAGTTGACCCACCTGATCGACCGAGCCGACAGATCACCGAGCTTGATCATCAGGAAGGTCAGACATGCACAAGTACGTCCAACGCGGCTTGCTCGCCGCGGTCCTGTCCGGCGGGTTCGTCCTGCTGGGGCAGACGATGGCGAGCGCCGACACGTCCCACACCGGACCGCTCGGCCTCGGCGGCGTCGTCAACACCGTGACGTCCTCCATCGCGGGCGACGGCGGTGACTCGGGCGACGGCGGCAACGCCTCCAGCTCGAACAGCGCCACCTCGGGTGGCTCCGGCAACTCGGGGAACTCCGGTTCCACCGGCGGCAACTCGGCCTACGGGCTGTGCGTGCTGGCGGAGTGCAACACCACCGTCGGTTCCGGCGACTCGGGCAACACGGGGTCGACCGGTGACACGGGCAACGCCTCCAACAACAGCAACACCGTCGGCGGCAACTCGGGTTCCGCTGGTGACGGCGGCAACGCGGTCGGCACGGGTGGTTCTCGTGGTGACTCGTCCGCTGTCGCCGAAGGTGGCAACGGCGGTGACTCGGGCAACGGCGGCAACGCCTCCAGCTCGAACAGCGCCACCTCGGGCGGCTCCGGCGACTCCGGTGACTCGGGGTCGACCGGTGGCAACTCGGCCTACGGCCTGTGCGTGCTCGCCGAGTGCAGCACGAGCGTGAGCTCGGGCGACTCGGGCAACACGGGCGCGACCGGTGACACCGGCGACGCCTCCAACACCAGCACGACCGTTGGCGGCAACTCCGGCCCCGCGGGCGATGGCGGCAACGCCACGGCCGAGGGCACCCGGGGCCACGGCAAGTGGAACCGCGGCGACTCCGACGTGAGCGCGGTCGCGGGTAGCGGCGGCAACTCGGGTGATGGTGGGAACGCCAGCAGCTCGAACTCCGCTGTGAGCGGTGGTTCGGGTGACTCGGGTGCCTCGGGGTCGACCGGCGGCAACAACGCCGTCGTGTTCGACCTCGGCGGCAGCCGGTGGAACCACGACGAGTCCAGCACCAAGGTGACGTCCGGCGACTCGGGCAACACCGGTGCGACCGGGGACACGGGCGACGCGACCAACCACAGCAACACGGTTGGTGGGAACTCGGGTTCGGCGGGCGATGGTGGGAACGCCATGGCTTGGGTGTCGGGTGGCCAGGAGAAGTGGGGCCACGGCGACAAGTGGGGCCACGGCGACAAGTGGGGCCACGGGGACAAGTGGGGCCACGGGGACAGCTGGAACCGTGGCGGCTCCGATGTGAGTGCGGTTGCGGGTAACGGCGGTAACTCGGGTGATGGCGGGAATGCCACCAGTTCGAACTCCGCGGGCTCAGGGGCTTCCGGGAACTCGGGTGACTCCGGGTCCACGGGGGGCAACACGGCCATCACCGGGACCCGTGGCGGCGATCACGGGTGGATGAAGTCCGGGTGGATGAAGTCCGGTTGGAAGCACCACGAGGGTGTGAAGTCGTGGACCAAGGTGACTTCGGGCGACTCGGGTGACACCGGGTGGACCGGGGACACGGGTGACGCGACCAACCACAGCAACACGGTCGGTGGGCACTCTGGTCCGGCGGGTGACGGCGGCAACGCCAAGGCGCACGCTCGGGTGTAGGTGGCCATGAGGTGATCAGGGCGGGGTCGGCTGGTGCCGGCCCCGCCTTCTTTTTGGGGTCAATCGGCGGGGGTCGCATCCGCCGTGGGGGGTGCGGCCGGCTTGACTTGGGGCCCCTTTTTTGGGCTTCGTCGGGCGAAAAAGGGCAGGTGGTAGAGCCTGCCCGCCGCCGCAAGTCTAAGCCCAAAAACCCCAAGTCAAGCCGGCCGCCAGCGGACGGGCGTGCTCGCTTCCAGCATCGTGGGCAGGTTGCTCGTTGCCGGCATCGTGGGGCGGTTGCTTGTTGCCGGCGTGGTGGGGCGGTTGGGTTTTTCTCGTTTTCTAGTCGGTTTTCAACAGCAGCTTTCCGAAGACGTCGCCGCCGTTTTCCAGGGCTTGGTGTGCGGCGGCGGCTTCGCGCATCGGCACCACGTCGTGCACGATCGGTTTCACCTGGCCGGAGGCGATCAGTGGCCAGAGGCCCTGGCGCACGGCTGCGACGATCTCCCCCTTGCTGCCGGGTCCTTCGACCGGCCTGCTGCGCAGGCGGGTGCCGGAGACGGTGCCAAGTTTGGCCATGAGCTTGCCGAGGTTCAGTTCGGCGGACACGCCGCCCTGGAGGCCGATGACCACGAGCCTGCCGTTGAGGTTCAAGACGTCGATGTTGCGGTCCAGGTACTTCGCGCCCATGTTGTCCAGCACGACGTCGGCGGCCTTCACCTCGGTGACGAAGTCCTGTTCGCGGTAGTTGACCGTGATGTCCGCGCCGAGCTCGGCGCAGCGGGTGAGGCGGTCGGCTGAGCCGGCGGTCACGGCGACGCGTGCGCCGAGCGCCTTGCCGACCTGGATGGCGTGCGTGCCGATGCCGCCCGCGCCGCCGTGCACGAGCAGCAGTTCGCCGGCGGTCAGCTTGGCGTGCATGACGACGTTGGACCACACGGTGCAGGCCACTTCGGGCAGTGAGGCGGCGGTGACGAGGTCGACGCCGTCGGGCAGGGGGAGCAGTTGGGGGGCCGGTACGACGACCTTCTCGGCGTAGCCGCCGCCCGCGAGCAGGGCGCAGACCTCGTCGCCGACGTTCCAGCCGGTGACGCCCTCGCCGAGCGCGGTGATCGTGCCGGAGCACTCCATGCCGAGGATCTCCGAGGCGCCGGGTGGTGGTGGGTAGAAACCCTGGCGCTGCAACAGGTCCGCGCGGTTGAGCGCGCCGGCCGCGACGTCGAGGAGCACCTCGCCCGGTCCCGGTGTCGGATCGGGGACCTCGGTCCACTCGAGGACGTCGGGCCCGCCTGGTTCACGAATCGTGATCGCGTACATGGTGCCGACGGTAATCCGGTCGCGCCGCGGACGTCGGGTCCGGGAGCATCACGACGCATGGATCCGTGGCCCTTCCGACACCTCGTCCTCCGCACACCCCGGCTCGAGCTGCGCCCGGACGACGACGAGGGCCTCCTCGAGCTCGTCGAGGAGGCGCACCACGGGATCCACCCGCCCGACCAGATGCCGTTCGGCGTCGGGTGGAGCGACACCCCGGCTGAGGACCTGGGGCGCACGATGCTCCAGCACCACTGGCGGGTGCGGGCGGAGCTGACCGCGGCCAAGTGGACCCTCAACTTCCTGGTGCGGTTCGACGGCCGGGTGATCGGCACCCAGGGGATCGGGGCGGAGGACTTCGCGGTCACCGGCGAGGTGCACACCGGGTCGTGGGTGGGGCTGCGGCACCAGGGCAAGGGCATCGGCACCGAGATGCGCGCCGCGGTGCTGGTGTTCGCGTTCGACCACCTCGGGGCGACCAGGGCCCGGTCGTCGGCGTGGAGCGAGAACGCGAAGTCGTTGGGCGTCAGCCGCAAGCTCGGGTACGTCGACGACGGAACGCAGAGAGTCACCAGGCGCGGGCAAGCGAGTGATGACGTCCGGTTGCTGCTCACTCACGATCGGTTCATCAGGCCTGCTTGGACCCTTGAGGTGGCCGGTTCGTCCGGGTGCCTGGGCCTGCTCACGCAGGGCGAACCCGCCGAGTGACGGATTGATTTCGGACAGTCGGCGCTTGCATGGTTCTCCATCCGAACGATTGGGGAATTTCGATCATGTCCGGAAGAACACGACGCGCGGGTCTGAGCGCGATCGCGGCCGCCGCCGCACTGGCGCTGATCGTCGCGCCGACCGCCCACGCAGCACCCAAGGCCGAGCCCGTCGGGCCCGCCCTGGCCACGAAGCTCGTCAAGGCCGTCTCCGCTGACGGCATCAACCGCCACCTGATCGCCCTGCAGCGGTTGGCGGACCGCAACAACGGCACCCGCGCGGTCGGCACGCCCGGCTACGACGCGAGCGTCGAGTACGTCGCGACCAAGCTGCGCGGCGCGGGCTTCGACGTGACCACACCGGAGTTCACCTACCCGGTCCAGGTCACCGACGCCGCCACGACCAAGGTCGGCGCCGCGACGTACGAGACCCTCCCGATGGAGGAGTCGCCGCAGACGCCGGTGGGCGGCATCACCGGCCCGCTCCGCGCGGTCCCCGAGGACGCCACGCCCGGTTGCGAGGCGAGCGACTTCGCGGGCCAGGACTTCACCGGCGCCATCGCCGTGATCCGCCGCGGCGCCTGCACGTTCGACATCAAGCACCGCAACGCCGCCGCCGCGGGCGCCATCGCCGTGGTCGTGGCGAACAACGTCGACGGCAAGCTGTCCGGCGTCACCCTCGGCCAGCCCGGCGTCATCCCCACCGGCGGCGTCAGCAAGGCCGACGGCACCACGCTGTTCGGCCTCGCGGGCCAGACCGCAACGGTCGACATGCGCTTCCACGAGGACATCAAGACCGCGCGCAACGTCATCGCGCAGACCAAGACGGGCCGCAAGGACAACGTCGTGATGGCGGGCTCGCACCTCGACAGCGTCGAGGCGGGCCCCGGCATCAACGACAACGGCTCCGGCTCCGCGTCGCTGCTGGAAACCGCTCTCCAGCTGGGCTCCAAGCCCAAGGTGGGCAACGCCGTCCGCTTCGCCTGGTGGGGCGCCGAGGAACTGGGGCTCGTCGGCTCCACGGAGTACGTCCGGGCGCTCACGTTCGAGCAGCAGCTCGACATCGCGCTGTACCTGAACTTCGACATGGTCGCCTCGCCCAACGCCGCCTACTTCGTCTACGACGGCGACGACTCCGACGCCACCGGCGCAGGTGCGGGCCCCTACGGCTCCGCCCAGATCGAGAAGGCGTTCGTCGACTACCTGACCACGGCGAAGAGCGTGCAGACCGAGGGCACCGACTTCACCGGCCGTTCGGACTACGGCGAGTTCATCAACGTCGGCATCCCCGCGGGTGGCCTGTTCACCGGCGCCGAGGGCATCAAGACCCCGGCGCAGGCGGCCAAGTGGGGCGGCACCGCCGGTGTCGCCTACGACAAGTGCTACCACCAGGCCTGCGACAACCTCGGCAACCTGGACCGCGTGGCGCTCGACCGCAACGGCGACGCCATCGCCTGGGTGACCGCGTCCTACGCGATCAGCACCGAGGACGTCAACGGCGTCCCGCCGCGCGTCCAGCGCGCCGCGGTCCGCGCCGCGGTCCGCGCCGCGTCGGCCAAGGGCTTCAAGGTCGCCGAGCACCACTCGCACGGCCTCACCGCGTAGTACCCAGCACGGAAAAGGCGCGTCCGGGCACCAGCCCGGACGCGCCTTCCGCGTGTGGAGACCTGCGGTCAGCCCAGGTTGTTCGTGTCGAACGTCCCGCACTTCGCGGGGTCGCCGCTCTCGTAGCCGGTGCGGTACCACTTCTGCCGCTGGGCGGACGAGCCGTGGCTGAACTGGGTGGTGTCGACCTTGCCGCCGCCCAGGTTCTTCTGGATGTAGTCGTCGCCGATGCGGCTGGCGGCGTCCAGGGCGGCGTTCACGTCCTCGTCGGTCACGCCGGTGATCAGCGGCTTGCCGGACGCGGTCGGGGTGGTCGTGGCGTGGTTGGCCCAGGCGCCCGCGTAGCAGTCGGCCTGCAGCTCCAGGCGCACCGAGTCGGAGGTGGGGCCGGTGCCCTCCTTGACGCGGCTGGAGGTGCCGAGCAGGTTCTGCACGTGGTGGCCGTACTCGTGGGCGAGGACGTACGCCTCGACGAACGGGCCGCCGGTCGCGCCGAACGTGGTCTTCAGCTCCTGGAAGAACGCCAGGTCGATGTACACCTCGGAGTCGGCCGGGCAGTAGAACGGGCCCGCGGCGGAGGTGGCGCTGCCGCAGCCGGTGTTCACGCCGCCCTGGAAGAAGTTCGTCTTGACCGCTTTGTAGGTGTTGCCGGAGCGGGCGAACTGGTCGCTCCAGTAGGCCTGGATCGAGTTGATGAACGCGACGGCCCGGCAGTCGTCCTCGCGGTTCGCGTCCGCGCCGGTCTTGCACTTGTCGCGCAATGCCGACGAGTCGACCTGCTGGTTCTGCCCGACGTCGCCGAAACCGCTGGGGATCTGGATGCCCCCGCCGCCACCGCCGGCGAACTGGGACAGCAGGAAGTAGATGATCAGCCCGACCACGCTGAGCCCGCCGCCACCGACCGCGACCCGACCACCGATGCCCCCGCCGCCACCGCCACCGCGCTGGTCGTCGATCTGGGAAGTGTCGAGTTCGGCGTCCTCGTTGAACTGCACCGTATGTCCTCCCGCCAGGGCCCGTAGCGGCTCACGATAGCCCGGCGCGCACGCCTGGGCGCGGCGCCCGACGTCGGGGCACCGCACCCAGGTGTTCAAACGTGGAAGTCGACGATCGCCGTCGTCGCGAGGTTGGCGTGGAGGTCGACCGGTCCGCCCCTGAGAGTGGACCGACGTCGAGCTCAACAGCGTCGATGTGCGCGGATGACACCGGTGGCGCCTGCGCACCCGATACCCGGCGGTCTGCCGCTCGCATTCGCGACCGGATCGAAGGATCAGGTCCGATCGCGGGGATGCGGCCGACGACGAACATCAGTGCGAAGAGTTACCTGCACGGCACCACCTGACCCCTTCCGGGTGCGCCATCGGAAATTGTTTTCCGGTTTCTCCGGTGGCCTGTCCCTGCATCGACTATGCGCTTGATCAGCGCGAACCACAACCGTTCGGCACGTCCCTGAAGTGGTGAAATGTTCCATCCACCGGAAGGGTGCACGGAGAGCGCGCAATGGTCGCGGAGAGCGAACGGTTTAGGAGATCACACCCAGGAAAAGGTCCAGGCGATCTTTTCCTGGATCTGCTTTCCGTACCCAACGAGCGAATCCGAATGCTTTTCCACGTTGTTCGGGCAGAACACCCAGTGCTCGGCCGCCACGTGCACCGCGTGCTCGTCGGCGACCGGCGGCGCGGCGGCGGCGAGGTTCATGCCGAACTCGCCGACCCGCACGACCCGGACGCCGAACCGCTCCTCCCACGACCGCAGGAACGCCGACAGCGGCACGGTGTCGGCGTGGCTCGCCGCGCCCTCCCAGCCCATGGCGGTCGGTGCGTCCGCGCTGCGGTCGACCGGCACCAGCGCCAGCCGCGGCCCGTCGGCCTCCAGGATCCCGGCGTACCAGTCCGCGACCGCGTCCGGGTCCCGCTCGGGCTCACCGGCCGCCGTCAGACCGGGGCAGTGCTCGCCGAACGGCGCCAGCAGGTCGAAGTCCTCGGCCCGCTCCACCCAGTCGTCCCAGGTGTCGGTCATGAACTCGTCCGGGTCGTGCTGGTCGACGTACCCGGTGTCCTCGGGCGTGCCGCTGCGGGTCCACCAGGGCGCGTCCTGGACGACCAGGACCGGCCAGAGGCCGGAGGACTCGTGCTTGTTGCGCAGCAGCGCCCACAGGCCGGTGGGGGTGGCGTCGTCGGAGAGCCAGAACGCCGGTTCACCGCCGACCTCGACGATCCGCCCCGGCGGGAGGGCGGCGGTGAGCGCGTCGAGTCGGTCCTGGAGGTCCACGGTGCTCCTAGCGGTGGCGGTCGGGGCGGCGGGACCACCTTGCCAACAGGCTCCGCGCGGCACGTCCAGGGGGCCCCGAACACACCCGTGGGGCGGCGGGCCGAAGCCCACCGCCCCACGGGGTCGCAGCTCGCTACGCGGTGGTCTTGATCCGGCCGAGGGCCGGGGGCGCCTGGTTCGGGTGCGAGCCCAGGTAGGCCGCGAAGGCGTCGAGGTCGATGCCGCCGCCGGTGATGGCGGTGCCGACCGTGAAGCCGGGGAAGCCGTCACCGCCGCCCTGCAGGAAGCTGTTGATCGTGATGCGGTAGCTCGCCGCCGGGTCGACCGGCGTGCCCGCGATCGCCAGGTCGGTGATCTTCGAGCCGATGGGCGCGGAGGTCGACCAGGTGTAGGTCAGGCTCGACGACGGCTGCAGGATGATCTGCCGGGTCGCCGACCACTGCTGCTCCAGCACCGCCTTGAGCTGGGTACCGGTCAGCGTGACCGTCTGCAGGATGTTGCCGAACGGCTGGACGGTGAACGCCTCGCCGTAGGTGACCACGCCGTTGCCCTCGCCCGCGGGGGAGCTGGGGAACGTGAGGTCGGCGCGCACGCCGCCGGGGTTCATCAGCGCGGCGACCGCGCCGTTGCCGGTGGTGGCGGCGAGCTGCGAGTCGGCGATCAGGTTGCCCAGCGGCGACTCGCCGGTGGCGGCCTGCGCGCGCAGGATGTCCGCGCTGATGGTGCCGATCTGCTTGTTCGCGATCGGGCCCGACTTGGACTTCGCCTTGTCGATGATCGCCTGGATGCCGGCGTCCGGCGCGACGTCCTGGGTGACGATCTTGTTCTCGGCCTTGGTCTCCGAGCGGATGACGTCGCGGGTCTTGCGGTCGATCTTCAGGTCGACCACGGACAGCTCACGGCCGAAGGCCAGGCCCTCGATGAACGGGCGCGGGTTGCCCGCCGGGTCCTTCACGGTGCAGTTGTAGTGCTGGTGGCTGTGGCCGCTGAACACCGCGTCGATCTTCGGGCTGACCTTCTCCGCGATCAGCTGACCGGGACCGGGGGTGTTCGTGCAGCCGTTGGGGCCGGTCTGGCCGACGGGGTTGTCACCCTGGTGCACCAGCAGCACGATCGACTTGATGCCGATCAGGTTGAGCAGGTCCGCGTACTTGTTCGCGGCCTTGATCTCGTCGCCGAACTGCAGCTCCTTGATCCCGTTCGGGTCGACCAGGATCGGCACGTCCTTGAGCGGCATGCCGATGAAGCCGATCGGGACGCCGTCGCGGAGCTCCACCCAGAACGGCGGCAGCGCGGGCAGACCCGACCGCGCCTTGGTCACGTTCGCGCCCAGGATCGGGAACTTCGCACCCCGGTAGGTGTCGTCGAACTGGCAGCCGTCGACCGGGTGGCAGCCGCCCTGCTGGATGCGCAGCAGCTCCTTGTAGCCCTCGTCGAACTCGTGGTTGCCCGCGGCGGTCGCGTTCAGGCCCACGGTGTTCAGCACGTCGATGGTCGGCTCGTCGTGGAACAGCGCCGACACGATCGGCGAGGCGCCGATCAGGTCGCCCTGGCCGACGATGACCGAGTTCTTCACCTCGGACTGCAGCTTCTTGATGTGCGTCGCGTTGTACGCGGCACCACCGGCGTTGACCGTCGTGCCGTCGGCCAGGGTCACACGACCGGACGAGCCGGTCGGCGGCTCGATGTTGCCGTGCAGGTCGTTGATGCCGATCAGGCGGACGTCGACCGCGCGCTGGGCGCGCTGGGCGTCGACATCTGCCTGGGCCGGGCTGCCGGCGAACGTGATCGCCAGTCCAACCCCGGCGGTCGCCACCAGCGCGGCGGTCCGTCTGAACGAGCTCATGTTTCCTCCTGCGGGGCGCCTGAGTAGGCAGGCGCGCTACGGCGCAGGAGTTTGCCCTCCCGGGCAGTCGGAAACCAGACATCCGCGTCGATCGTCGGCGAATGGAGATGTCACCGCCCCTCGGCATTAACCTGGGAAGCGTGACGGATGCCGGGCAGGAGCCGCGTTGGCTCGATCAGGACGAGATGCGCGCGTGGCGCAACTACGTGACCGGGGCGGCGATGCTCGAAGACCGGCTGCACCGCGAGCTGCAGACCGGCCACGGACTGTCGCTGGCCGACTACGAGCTGATGGTTCGGCTCTCCGAACAGCCCGGCGGCCGGATGCGCATGTCCCAGCTCGCCGAAGACGTCGCCTCCTCCAAGAGCCGGGTCTCCCACCAGGTCGCCAGGATGGAACGCGAAGGCCTCCTCGCCCGCCGCGAATGCCAGGACGACGGCCGCGGCGTCCTCGCCGAACTCACCCCGAAGGGCCTCGAAGCCCTCAAGACCGCCGCCCCGACCCACGTCGACGGCGTCCGCGAGCACATCATCGACCTGCTGACCCCGCAGGAGCAGGAAGTGCTGGCGAAGGTGTTCGACCGGGTCATCACCCACCTGCGGTCGCTGGACGGGTAATCTCACAGCGCACCGGGAAGCGTGGCAGAGCGGCCGAATGCATCCGCCTTGAAAGCGGAAGACGGGTAACCGTCCGGGGGTTCAAATCCCTCCGCTTCCGCTGGCTTGACCAGCACGAACAGGGGCGGCCCGCCGCACGGTGGGCTGCCCCTCGTGCGTCGTCGTCCCGATCGTCGTCCCATTCGTCCGCGGGCACTAACCGGCGCGGTGCACGGTGGTGCGGGCGGTGCGGGACCACACGGCCTGGTTGCAGTTGGTGAAGGTGGCGATCAGGTCGCCTCCCAGG
The DNA here is from genome assembly GCF_003002815.1 of Umezawaea tangerina. Taxonomy (GTDB): domain Bacteria; phylum Actinomycetota; class Actinomycetes; order Mycobacteriales; family Pseudonocardiaceae; genus Umezawaea; species Umezawaea tangerina. The sequence continues at coordinate 363,612 of NZ_PVTF01000001.1, forward strand.
GTGCCGATGGTGGCGATGGTGCCGCGACCGGGAACGGTGTCGCCGGGCCTGAGGTCGGTGACGGGCAGGTCGGGCAGTTCGCGGAGCATGGCGGTCCTTTCCGGGGTCTGGTGGGGCCGTGGTCCAGCGACGGGGCCTGCTGGTTCGGGACAGCGTGAAGAGAGGGCACCCCGCGCAGGTCGGCCGTGGTGATGTCGACGACGTCGCCCGTGGCGTGCAGCGGCGGACCGAGCCGGGTGACCGGTGCGGCGGTGTCACGTGGATCCCGGTGGTTCCGCGGCGACACCGGAAGTCCCTGCACCCGGGTTACCGCACCGACGGTCGTGCGGATCCCGTGGATTCGCACCGTGGAACACAGCACCCAGCACGTCGGCCCACCGGGCCGAGGCGGGTGCGGGTACGGCGGTCGCCGCCCACTGGGCCGGTGCCGTCGGCCGGGCGGGGACCGCGGTGGCGCGAGGCGAACCACGTGGGGTGGTCACGAAACGGGAAAGATCGCTGGTGAGGGGCCTGTAGGGGTAACGGGCCCGTGGGTGGGGGCGATTGGCCCTTTGAGCGGGCGTGGTCCGTTCCGGTGGCGGCCTGGGGGAGGTCGGCCGAGTGTCGCGGTACCACTTCTCGGGGGAAGGCTCAGCTCTTGTCCAGTCGGATCACGAGCGGACTCGTCGCGGTCGCGGCCGTGTTCGCCATGGTGTTGCCGGGTACGGCGGCGGCGCAGCCCGCGGGTGCCGAGATCGAGGTGACGGGGGCGTTCGACAAGCCCGCGTTCGACTCGGGCGAGGCGATCACCGCGACCATCACGATCAAGAACACCGGGTCGGCCGCCGCGGAGAAGGTGCGGGTCGGGACGAGCGGCGGTACGTCGGGTTTCCGGCCGGAGACGAGCTCGTGGGGGCCGGTGGCGCAGACGTCGACGGGCATCCGGCTCGCGCCGGGCGCGTCGCAGGTCGTGCACCTCACCGGCAAGGTGAGCCAGGTGGTGGACGGGCAGCTGGTGCTCCAGGTGCAGATCGTCACCAGCTCCGCCGAGGGCGACAAGTCGAACAACTCGGTGAACGCCAAGGCCGCCGTCACGTTCGGGGCCGGTACGGCGGCGTTCACCGTGTACGGCGACGCCAACGGCAACAACAAGGTGGACGCCGGTGAGGGCATCGCGGGGGTGGCGGTGCACCTGATCGGGCCCGCGACCGCCTCCCGCGAGCAGGAGCTGACCACCGGCCCGGACGGCAAGGCGGTCTTCCCCGGCCTGGCCACGGGGTCCTACCGGGCCACGTACGTCGGCGCGGCCGGGTACCAGGTGACGCCGGACCTCGCCGTGGTCGTGCAGACCGGCAAGCAGGTCGACGTGATCCGCAAGGCCGACAAGGGCTTGTCCGACCGGCTCGACGCGAAGCTGGCGTTCGACAAGGACGCCTACGCCGCGGGCGACGCGCTCACGCTGAAGGTCACGCTGACCAGCAAGGGCACCGCGTTCCCCGCCGTGCACGCGTACTGCACCGGCGCGGGCGAGCCCTACGAGCTGGTCAACACCGACGACAGCTGGGGCGACCTGAAGTACGAGGGCAACGGCGTCGCGCTCGCCGCCGGCCAGACCAAGACCGTCGAGGTCAAGACCGCCATCCCGCAGGGCTCGTCCGCCTTCGGGTTCGTGTCCGCCACCTGCCAGTTCGGCCCCGAGGTCGACGGCGGCGAGGGCTACCCGCAGTCCGTCGACACCGCCAAGGTCCCCGGCGACCCGGCCGACGCCTCCGGCAGGCTCTCCCAGGACGGCGACCAGCCCGTTCCCGCCACCAAGATCGTCCTGGTGGACACCGGCACCACCCACCCGGTCGCGAGCGCCACCACCGACGCCGACGGCAAGTTCGAGTTCAAGGGCGTCCCGGCGGGCCGCTACGACCCCGTGGTCGTCGGCCCCTGGCAGCTCGTCGCGGGCAAGGACAACCTGTTCAGCCTGGTCAAGGACGTCCCCCACGTCCACGACCTGGCCGTCGTGGCGGGTCCCGAGGTCGCCGACCCGGAGACCGCCACCCCGTCGACCTCCGAAACGCCCACGTCCGAACCGACCTCCGAGGCGCCCGTCGCCGCGGACGGCGCGGACAACGACTCCGGCTTCCTCGCCTCGACCGGCGCCAGCGTGCTCGGCCTCTCGCTGCTCGGCCTGCTCGTGCTGGTCGGCGGGGCGGCGATCGTGGTCACCGTCCGCCGCCGCAAGGGCAAGGGGGACGTCGGGCCCGAGCAGGTCTGACCCGAGCCGATCGCGGGGGTGGTGTCGCGCGGCGGCGCCGCCCCTGCCATGTTTGACGGATGACCGCTCGATTCAAGGACCTCTGCCTCGACGCCGGTGACCACCACGCGCTCGCGGACTGGTGGTGCACGGCCATCGGGTACGTCCGCCGCACCGTCGAGGGCGAGGCCGAACGGCCCACGGCGTGGCCCGTGCCGATCGAGGACCCGACGGGTGCGGGGCCGCTGATCTGGGTGGTGCCGGTCGAGGAGGAGAAGGTCGTCAAGAACCGCATGCACATCGACGTCTTCGGCAGCGTGGACGAGCTGCTGTCGCTGGGCGCGACGCTGGTGCGGCGCAGGGACGACGAGATCGAGTGGGACGTCCTGGCCGACCCCGAGGGCAACGAGTTCTGCGTCTTCACACCCTGACGGCCCTCCCGGCGACCCGGCGCGTGAGCCGTCGAAAGCCCTGAGCCGCGCTAAGGAACTGTCGCACTTGCCACACATCCGACGTCTCGTCCGCCGGGGCGGGCATAGTGCTCGCATCGCGAACCAACCGGGGGAGGCAGCGTGACGCCGCTCGAGATGCTCGCCGTGGTGGTCGCCGGGGTGTTCGCGGGCGGCATCAACACGGTGGTGGGCTCGGGCACGCTCGTGACGTTCCCCGTGCTGCTCGCCGTCGGCTACCCGCCGGTCGTGGCGAACGTGTCGAACAGCCTCGGCCTGGTGCCGGGGTCGCTCAGCGGCGCGTTCGGCTACCGCAACGAGCTCAAGGGCCAGGGCGGCCGGGTCAAACGGCTGCTGCCCGCGTCGATCCTCGGCGCGATCGTCGGGGCGATCCTGCTGGTCACGTTGCCGGAGAAGGCGTTCTCGGCGATCGTGCCGGTGCTGATCGTCATCGCGCTGGTGCTGGTCGTCCTGCAGCCGTGGCTGAACCGCAAGCTGTCCGAGCGCACCGCCGAACGCCCGGCCGACGGCGGGCTGCTGCTCTGGTTCGGCGTGTTCGCGGGCGGCATCTACGGCGGCTACTTCGGTGCGGCGCAAGGCGTCCTGGTGATGGGCATGATGGGCGTGCTGGTCACCGAGCACCTCCAGCGGCTCAACGCGCTGAAGAACGTGCTGACCGCGTTCGTGAACCTGGTCGCGGGCATCCTGTTCATCTTCATCGCCCACGTGGCGTGGCTGCCGGTGCTGCTGCTCGCGGTCGGCTCGGTGGTGGGCGGCCAGATCGGCGCGAAGGTCGGCCGGAAACTGCCCCCGGTCGCCCTCCGCGCCGTCATCGTGGTCGTCGGCCTCGCCGCGATCGCGAAGCTCCTACTCGGCTGACCAGGCCTTCGCCGCGGCCAGGAAGGCGTCGTTCTCCTCCGGCTCGCCGATGGTCACGCGCGCGCCGTCCCCGGCGAACGCCCGCACCACGACCTTGTGCGCCAGGCAGTGGTCGTTGAACGCCAGCGTCCGCTCACCCAGCGGCAGCCACACGAAGTTCGCCTGCGACGGCGGCACCTCGAACCCGGCCGCGACCAGCTCGTCGCGCACCCGGCCGCGTTCGGCCACGATCGCGCGGCACCGCTCCATCAGCTCGTCCTCGGCGTCGAGCGACGCGATCGCGGCGACCTGCGCCAGCGCGTTGACGGAGAACGGCACGTACACCTTGCGCAGCGCCTCGACGACCCGCTCGGACGCCACCGCGTAGCCGACCCGCAGCCCGGCCAGGCCGTAGGCCTTGGAGAACGTCCGCAGCACGGCCACGTTGTCCCGGCCCTGCTCCCACTGGGTCTTCGCGAACTCGACGCCGTCGGGCACGTGCGGGTCGTCGACGAACTCCTTGTAGGCCTCGTCGATCACCACCAGCACGTCGTCGGGCACCCGTGCGACGAACGCCTCCAGGTCGGCGGTGCGCACGGCGGTGCCGGTGGGGTTGTTGGGGTTGCACACGAACAGCAGCCGCGTCCTCGGCGTGATCGCGGCGAGCATCGCGTCCAGGTCCAGCTCGTGCCCGGACGTCAGCGGCACGCGCGTCTGCGCGGCGCCGACCACGTGCGTGAGCAGCGGGTAGGCCTCGAACGAGCGCCACGGGAACAGCACCTCGTCGCCGTCGGCGCAGGTGGCCTGGATGAGCTGCTGGCACAGGGTCACCGAGCCGCTGCCGGTGGCGATCCGGTCCGCGGGCACCCCGAGCTTGTCGGCGAGCCGGTCGACCAGCTCGACGCACCCGGTGTCGGGGTAGCGGTTCATCGCGGTCGCGGCCTCGGCCACCGCGCGGACCACGCTGGGCAGCGGACCGGCCGACACCTCGTTGCTGGCGAGCTTGATCGCCCCCGGAACGGTCTTGCCTGGCACGTAGGACGGCAGCGCGTCCAGGTCGGCACGGGTTCGCACGGACATCCCAGAACTCCTTCCGGCCTGCACCGACGCGGGCCTGAGCTGGACGTTATCCCGTCGGGGGCCCGCGGCGGGACACTGGTCCGTCTGGTTGGTCACGTTGACCGTTGTTCACCCCGGCGTGGAAGGCTGGTCCCATGACTCAGACCCGGACCGAGACGTTTCCGCTCACCGACGGCCGTGAACTGCGGTTGACCGTCGCCGAGCCGGAGAACGCCGTCCGCGGCGGCCTGGTCGTGCTGCACGAGGCGCGCGGTGTCACGGACACCGTGCGCGGCCTCGTGGGCACGCTCGCCGACGAGGGGTGGCTCGTGGTCGCCCCGCACCTCTACCGCGACGCGGACGAGCTGGCCGACGGCGACGTGCCGGACCGGGTCAGCAAGCTGTCCGGCGAGGCGGTGCTGGCGGACACCGACGTGGCGTTCGTCTGGCTGGGCCAGCAGGGCGTCCCGGCCGACCGGATGGGCGTGCTGGGCTTCGACCTCGGCGGCTCGGTCGCGATGGTCGTCGCGGCCAGCAGGACCATCGGCGCGGCGGTCACGATCGGCGGCGGCGGGATCCTCACGCCGCTGTCGGACGGCCTTCCCCCTCTGGTGGAGGCGGCCACCGAGCTGACCTGCCCGTGGCTCGGCCTCTACGGCGACGACGACAGCCAGATCGCGCAGGCGGACGTGGAGAAGCTGCGCGACGCGGCGGCGGCCGCCGAGATCGCCACCGACGTCGTCCGGTTCGCCGACTCGAGCCACCGGTTCGACACCTCCCCCGCCGCGAGCGCGGAGGCGTGGCAACGGGTGCTGAACTGGTTCGATTCACACCTCCGATAAGACGTCTTTCCGGCGGATTGGAACCGAACGTCCTTCCGAGTACATCTAAGGACGTATCCGCGACGGACTCGCGGGTACTTGCTGTGCAAGGGGGTAGTCGATGTCCGAGGACGCAAGCACCGTGCCACCGGTCGGGGGAACGGTGGCCGCACAACCCAACTTCACCGCCGTCGCGCAGGCCGACCTGGTCACGGCGCACAGCGCGGTCGCGGCCGTCGACCAGGCCGTGGACAAGGGCAAGGTCCAGCTGGACAAGGGTTCCGCCGCCGACCTGATCAAGGCGATCGGCGACGCGCGGGACCGGGTGCAGGACCTGTACACCGCGGTCCGCGACCAGCTGGACATCCCGCTCCAGTTCGGCGACAACTGGGTCGGCCGGTCGATCAGCCGCCGGCTGCGCGAGGTCGCCACCGGGGACCACGAGTCCGCCGTCTTCGTGATCCGGGAGTTCCTGGAGGTGCTGGAGGACGTGGAGACCACCGTCCGGCAGGCGTCCAAGCACACGGAGAACACCGACGACGACCTGGCGCACACGATGGGGGGCAAGTACTGATGGTGGACCACAAGAAGGACAGCCCGCCGAACCCCTACCCGGAGCACAAGTCGTCGAAGGAGCCCTCGGAGCTGGGCGAGAAGGTCGACTGGATGACCTACACGCACCAGGAGCTCTACGACATGGTGCACACGGGCGTCGACCTCACCAGCGCCGCGGCGGTCAAGGACAACTGGACCAAGCTCGGCACCACCCTCGCCGAGGTCAAGGACCAGCTCATCGGCGCGATCTTCGCCTCCTCCAGCGGGTGGGAGGGCGAGTCCGCGGAGAAGGCGCGCGACGGCCTGCTCACCGTCGTGAAGTGGGCGGAGAACACCAGCGACCACGCCACCAACGTCGCCGAGTGCATCTCGGTGGAGATCCAGCACGTGCAGACCGCGCGCGAGCAGATGCCCGCGCCCGCACCGGCCCCCGCGGTCGTGACGCCCGCCCCGTCGACGATCGCACCGGTCGCCGTGCCGGGCAGCCCGGTGGCCGCGCCCGCCGTCCCGACCGGCATCGACGCGCTGGCGCCGGTCGCCACGCCGACGGCGCCCGTCGCCCCGGTCAGCGGGGCGCAGTCGCCGTTCACGGGCATCGACTCGATCGGCGCGCCGGTCGTCGACGCGACCGTGGCCGCCGACGCCGGGCACCGCACGGCCGCGCAGGTGATGGCCGCGTTCCAGCAGGGCTCGTTCGCGGTCGACCAGACCGTGCCCGCGTTCAGCCCGCCGGTGAACCCGGTGGCGCCGCCGGAGGTCAAGTCGCCGGTGGGCGGCGTCGACCGGATCGCGGCTCCCACGACCGGGTCCGCCGCGCCCGTGGTCGGTCCGGCGATCGTGCCGCCCGTCGCGGGTCGCACGCAGGCGATGACCACCGGTTCCGGCGGCGGCGGTGGTGGCGGTGGCGGTTACGCCCCGGCCGCCCGCGGTGGCGGTTACTCGTCCGGTGGTGGTTACCAGCCCGTGCCGTCCTCCGGCGGCAGCGGTGGCGGAGGTGGTGCGGGCGGTTCGGCCGCCCCGTCCGGTCCCGGCGGGGCCAGCGGCGTGATCGGCGGCGCGGACTCCCGTGCCGCGTCCGCCCAGCCGTCGGCCGTCCAGGGCCCCAAGTCCGCGGGCGGCCCGGCGGGAGGCGGCGGCATGATGGGCGGCGCCCCGATGGCCGCCCCGATGGGCGGGCAGTCCGACCAGACCGACCACCGCCGTGCCAAGTACCTCGAAGAGGACGACGACCTGTTCGGGCTGGGGAACAAGGCCGCGCCGCCGGTGATCGGGACGTGATCGACGACGAACCGCGGGTCTTCCGGCTCGCCGCGCAGGAGTTCTTCGTGCTGTGGACCTCCGTCCACGGCGACCGCCACCCGCCACCGGTCGGCACCCGGCACTACGGGCGCACCGAGGCCGACCGCGCCGAGCTGCTGGCGACCTGCTCCCGCACGCTCTCCGCGCGCGGCCTGGGCACGGTGGAGCGGCCCGACGGCGAGCTGCACGCGCTGCTGCGCGGCCTGGTCGAGTTCGACGTGGGCCTCGAGCTCGTGTTCTCCCGGCGCGGCGAGACCGCCCGCGGCCTGGCCACGGCGGGCTGGCACGGCGCGTTCGTGGCGCGCGTGGGGGAGCAGGTCCAGCTCGCCGGGTTCCGGCCCACCGCGCTGGCGTCGACGACCGTGTCGACGCTGCCCGCGGCCAGGCCGGGCGCCGGGCGTTCGGTCAACCTCCGCTGGGACGACTACGTGGCCGCCGGTGCAGCGGGCGAACGCGACGGCGTGCCGGGGTTCCTCGGCTCGCTGCGGTACGCCGGGGTGCGCGAACCGGAGGCGACGACGCTCATGCGGGCCCTCACCACCCGCAGCGGTGGCGGGCAGGTCGCCGTGATCGGCCGCAACCGGGCCGGGTACCTGCACCCGACCGGGCGGACGCTGTCGTGGCTGGACAGCTCGGACGGCCGGTACCTCGTGCGCAACGAGGCGGGCTGGTTCGTGATGGCCCCGACCGACCCGGCGCGGCTCACCACCGAACTGGAGGACCTGGTGGAAGGCGCCAGCCGCGACTAGCGCGTTGTGTGGGTCCCAGCTGTGGTTCTCGGCCGTCGGATCGGCTAGGAACTGGGTATGACCGACACGCACGCCGAGGCCGAACTCCTGTGGCGGCCCGACCCCGACCGGGTCGCGGACAGCCGGATCGCCGCGTTCCGCGACTGGCTGCGAGCCGAGCGCGGGCTCGACCTCGCCGACTACGCCGAGCTGTGGACGTGGTCGACGACCGACCTCGAGGCCTTCTGGGGCGCGATCGCCGAGTTCTTCGACGTCGCGTTCCACACCCCGCCCGAACGCGTGCTGGGCGCCGCGACCATGCCGGGCGCGCAGTGGTTCCCCGGCGCCACGCTCAACTACGCCGAGCACGCCCTGCGCCCCGGCCCCGGCCGCGCGGACGACGACCTCGCGGTGATCTTCCACCGCGAGGACGGGCTGGCCGAGAACCTCACCTACGGCGAGCTGCGCCGCCGGGTGGCCGCCGTGCGGGCCGGTCTCGTCGCGCTGGGCGTCGCGAAGGGCGACCGGGTGGTCGCCCTGGTGCCCAACTCGCCGGAGGCGCTCATCGCCTTCCTGGCGGCCGCGAGCCTGGGCGCCACGTGGTCGTCGTGCTCACCGGACTTCGGCGCGCGCGCCATCTCCGACCGGTTCACCCAGATCGAGCCCACGGTGCTGATCGCCGTCGACGGCTACCGGTACAACGGCCGCGCGTTCGACGTGCGCCCGACCGTGGACAAGCTGCGGTCCGAGATCGGCTCCCTGAAGGCCACCGTGCTGGTCGACTACACCGGCGGCGCGCTGCCGGACGCGGTCGGCTGGGCGGACCTGCTGGCCGAGCACGACGGCGCGCCCATGGCGTACGAGCCGGTGCCGTTCGACCACCCGCTGTGGGTCCTGTACTCCTCCGGCACCACCGGGCTGCCCAAGGGCATCGTCCAGGGGCACGGCGGGATCGTGCTGGAGCACCTGAAGATGCTCGGCCTGCACGCCGACCTCGGCCCCGGCGACCGCTTCTTCTGGTTCACCACCACCGGCTGGATGATGTGGAACTACGTCATCGCGGGCCTGCTCGTGGGCACGACCGTCGTCCTGTTCGACGGCAGCCCCGGCTACCCCGACCTGAACGCGCTGTGGCACCTGGCGGAGCAGCACCGGGTCACCTACTTCGGCACCTCCGCGCCGTACATCCAGTCGTGCCTCAAGGAGGAGCTGCGCCCCGGCGAGCGCTACGACCTCACCGGGCTGCGCGTCGTCGGCTCCACCGGCGCCCCGCTCACCCCCGAGGGCTTCCGCTGGATCGCCGACGCCATCGGCGAGGACGTCCAGATCGCCAGCGTCTCCGGCGGCACCGACCTCTGCACGGCCTTCGTCTGCGCCGCCCCCGACCTCCCGGTGTGGCTCGGCGAGCTCTCCTGCCGCGCGCTCGGCGCCGCCGTCACCGCCTACGACGAGGCGGGCCACGAGGTCGTCGACCAGGTCGGCGAGCTCGTCGTCACCAAGCCCATGCCGTCCATGCCGGTGTTCTTCTGGGGCGACGACGACGGCTCCCGGCTCCGCGAGGCCTACTTCGAGGACTTCCCCGGCGTCTGGCGCCACGGCGACTGGATCCGCATCACCCCGCGCGGCTCGTCGGTCATCTACGGCCGCAGCGACTCCACCCTCAACCGCGGCGGCGTCCGCATGGGCACCAGCGAGTTCTACCGCGTCGTCGAAGCCGTCCCCGGCGTCGCCGACTCCCTCGTCATCGACACCTCCGGCGCGGGCCTCACCGACGGCCAGCTCCTCTGCTTCCTGGTCCTGGCCGACGGCACCGCGCTGGAAGACGTCGAACCCACCCTCCGCAAGGACCTCCGCACCAACCTGTCACCGAGACACGTCCCCGACAGGTTCATCACCGTCACCGAGATCCCCCGCACCCTCAACGGCAAGAAGTGCGAGGTCCCCGTCAAGAAGATCCTGGCAGGCACCCCACCCACCAGCGCCGTGAGCCTCGACGCCCTCCGCAATCCCGACTCCCTCACCCCATTCCTCGACCTCGCCCCGAACTAGTCGACGAGACGAAGATCACGATCATGCGCGTCACGCCCCGTTAACCCGCGTTCCGGCGTGACCGCATGATCGGTGCTTGAGTCGTTGACCAGGGGATACGAGGTGCGGAGGGGGTGGCTGAGGCGTTAGAGGGGGGCCGTTTTGCTTGTCAGGTGGGGGCATGTGTAATCTATGCGTCGTAGCCGAGGGCTCCGGGAGGCTTCGCCTAGTCTGGTCTATGGCGCCGCACTGCTAATGCGGTTTGGGTTTATCGCCCATCCCGGGTTCAAATCCCGGAGCCTCCGCAACACCCGGCCTCGGCCGGGTGACAACTGAATACACGCGCCCGTAGCTCAACGGATAGAGCATCTGACTACGGATCAGAAGGTTAGGGGTTCGAATCCCTTCGGGCGCATCTGGAGAGAGTCCCCGTCGAGTTCGCTCGACGGGGACTCTGTCGTTTGACGGCTGGAAACGAATGTGGGCCCCGACGGACGTACCCGTCGGGGCCCACATCGGTTCGAGGGGTCAGTTGTTGGTGTTGTCCTCGACCCTGACCGCTGGCAGGAAGCTGGGGATCGTGTCGTCCAGCAAGGCCGTTCTGGGGACCTCGTGGTGTTCGGTCGGCTTGGGCAGGCGGACGGTGTCCTCCGGGTCGAGCAGAGCGCTCGCTGACGATTCGATGATCGTGTGCGTCGTCGTCTTGGTGTGGCGTCGTGCGCCCAGCGCGCCGGGGCCAACTGGCATCGAGCCCTGGTCGGTGGTGGTCACAACGGTGGCGATCCTGCTGATGGCGCGTTCCAGCCACTTGGCGGGGTGGTCGTCGCCGTCGAATTCCACTCGTCGGTTCGGGAACACCGAGATGAGGTTGTGGACCAACTGGACGACGGCCTCCGGCAGATCGGGGAGGAGTTCGTCGAGCCTGGTGCAGGAAGCGCCGTCCTGGATCTGCTTGGCGATCTCCTTCGCGCCGGATCCCTGGTCGAGGTGCTGGTACGGGGGACGGCCGGTCAGCAGGAAGTACCAGGTCGCGCCAACCGAGTAGAGGTCGGCGAGTTCCGGGTCGTGGCTGGCGCGCAGCAGGACCTCTGGTGCTGTGTACATCGGAGTGCCGCCGACCGCGCCGGTGTCCTCGGTCTGGTTGAGGAGGCGGGCGAAACCCCAGTCGACCAGTACCAAGGTCGGCCCGTCGAGCACCGCGTTCGTCGGCTTGATGTCGCCGTGGGTGACGTTCTCGCTGTGCGCGTAAACGAGCGCTCTGGTGAGTTGCCGAATGTGGTCGATCGAGTGCTGGAGGGTGTAGCCGTCGCCACCCCGTTCGGCGGTCTTCGTGATCCAGTGCACGAGGCTGCCGGGGGAGTAGAGCGGCGAGACGGTCCAGAGGTAGCCGGACTCGACGCCCGAGGTGATGATCTGGCCGATGTTCGCGTTGTCCAGCCTCCGTGCAGCGTCGACCTCGCGCTGCCACATCCTCCGCAACGGGCTTCGACGCACGAGCCTGTTGTCGCCGTCCGCGTCGCGGACGGCCTTGATGACGACGCGCTCGTTGGTCTGGAGGTCGCGCCCCATGAGCATCCGGCCGAACGCACCCCTGTCAGCGCCCTCCAACGGTTCCACCGCCCGGAAGCGCTCGTCGAACAGGTGTCCGATCAGCTCGCGGTCCTCGTCGGTCCAGTCGTCCGGGATGGGCGGCGGGTCGGCGGGGCGGTCTTGCGCACTGACTGGGGGGTTTCCGCGTTGCGAGGGCATGTCGATCGACGGCGGTTCGGTGCCCAGTCGCTCGAACTCGGCTTCCACCCACAGGCGCTGCCGTTCGGCCTCGATCTTCGTCGACGACTCGGCGCGCAACCTGGCCAAGTCGACATCGAGGCTCTGGTCGATGCGTTCGCGAGCCAGTACGCGGTCAAGAGACTCGCGGTGGCGCTGTGCGGTGTACGTGATCTCCCGCTCCCGCCGTTCGCGGCTCGCCATCACCGTCATGTCGTACCCGGTCCGACCTCGCCATATCTTGAGCAGCAGGGGGATGAGGTCCAGCAGCACGCAGAAGATGACGATCAACCAGTGCATGAACATCGCGGTGGTGTCGCGGGTGGTGAAGTCGAGCATCGCGCGCCACCGGGCGGGTACGCCGTCGCTGGCCTTGGCGGCTGCCTGGGCGGTGTCGAGGTCGGCGGTGAGCTTGCCGTCGAGCTCGGCGATGCGATCGTCCAGATTCGTGCTCTGAGCGGCCAAGGCGGTCTTGGCCTCGGTCAACTTCGCCTCCGCGGCCGCGTGCTCGCTGTCGCGCACGGCCGTTTTGTCGCCATCGCCACCGGCCCCGGTGATCTCACCCGACTGCACCAACTCCTGGCACCCGCGCGGATCGCGTTCGCACGCCGCGAGTCGACGGGTCCGGTCGGCTTCCGCCTGTGCCGCCGCGACATCCGTGTCGAGCTTGGCCCTGTCCGCTTTGAGGCCCTTGAGTTCGGCCATTCGGCCGTTCGGGTTGCCGTCGGTCCCGACAACGAGCACGCGGGAGTCGGTGACCTGCTGGGAGATGGTGTCCCGCATCGTCCGTTCGACGTCGTCGTGGAAAATGGCCAGTGCACCCGCCTCGGCGATGATGAAACCGATAAGGCACGCGCAGAGCCCGCGCACCACGTAGCTGAAAGCCCCGCGCGCTTTGCCGTTCGGGTCGGCCGGTTTCGATGCTATGGCGCGGTCGAACGCGGCGATGAACAGTCCCCACACCGCGGTGTACGGCGCCGCCGTGCCGAAGTCCGGCACCACTCCCATACCCACCGCGGCGAGCGTGAACAGCCCCCACGCGATGACGCCGTTGAGCAGGACGAACAATCCCGACAACTGGTAGGAAGACCGGTCGTGGCGGTCGCGGACTCCGCGCCACGAGGCGCCCCCGAGCCACACGAACCCGTTGCCGAGCCACCAGATGGGCATGACGGGCCAGCGAGGTCGTGCTGTGGCGAGGACGTCGTCGGCGTGCTGGGAATTCGGTTTGTCCACAGTGGTCATACCTCGTTCGGATTACCGGGTGGTGGGTGTGGTCCGCCGTTGTCCACGACAAGTCAGACGCTGTCGTAGAGCTCCAATCGCAAGCGCACCGTTCGGCCGAGCCCGAGGATGTCGCCGTGGTGCAGCACACCCATTTCCGTGGTCCTTGAGTTGATGGTCATGCCGTTCGCGCTGTCCAGGTCCTCCACCGTGAAGCCGTCGGCGCGTGGACGGATGCGTGCGTGCTGCCGGGAAACAGTGGGTGCGTCCACCACGATCTGGCACAGTTGTGCGTCTCGACCTATGACGCCTCCACCGGCAGGTAGCCGTAGGTGCGCTCCGGGTTCTGCCACCTGCACCAATCGCGCGCTGCGGCGACTGGCCGTCGGGGGCTCCGGGGGTGCCTCGCCGTCGAAAAGACGGGTGGAGGGGACGGGTGTTCGCGCGCTGGTCGCTGTGACCCGCACCCGGCCGCGGACGACCGTGTCGTCGTCCACGTACTCGCGTATCCGCACCCGGCGGCCGTCCACACCGGCCAGGAGCAGGTTCACCTCTCGTTCGTCTTCGATGAGGTCCTTGCCGACCAACCCCTTGTCGGCCTTGTGGAGGCCTATCGAGACGAACTCCGCTCCTCCTGACTCCGGGTGGGGCAGGCGGACCACGGCTCGGGCGATGCGGTGCAGAAGAGCTTGTCTCCGATTTTGGTATTCACCGTCCATCTCGGACACGGCGGGTTTCGCCAACTGCCTGCGCCCTTTCGCCCAAGCAGCGCGCGCGTGCTCCACGTCCCAGTTCCACCCGCGGTGTCGTGAAAGGGCGAACACAGCGGCGCAACTGGTCAGGATGATGAGCGCAGCCCACATGGCGCATCACATTCCTTCAAGGGTTGACCTGAGAAACAATCATCATTCGAATCGAGGGCAGCCCAATGGGGGCGCTGTTCGCGCGTTTACCCCCAGGTTGCGGTGTCGTCTGTCGTCGTACCGCGTATCGACTGAGGGTGTCGGATTGTTTCAGTGCTGCGGATATTCATTCGAAGGTGTGATAAACGGACCGCAGGCGTCTCGAAACTGCGGTGCTCATTCGGCATGTGTTGCACGTTCGAATGAGACCGCATTCGTGCGGAGTTGATCCCGTGGCTGCGCGGCCGGAGTTACTCCGGGTCCGTTGCCTTCCTGGGTTTGTCGGGGATGGCGATGAGGGTGATGACGTGGCGGGTGCGGGGGGTGGGGGGTGTGGGTGTGCCTGCGCGGGCTAGGACTGCGGTTTCAATTTCTTCGATCATGGTGGCGAATTCCTCTTCCGTGGCCCACACGGCTGCCTGGCGGTAGACGACGCCGTCCTCGGGTGGGGTGGCGCCTGGTTGGGTCAGGTAGCGGTCGAAGTCGCCCAGCAGCGCTGTGGTGAACGTGGTGAACGACCTGCGGTGGTCCTCGGTGGTCATGGCGGCGCGGGCGGCCGGGTCGACGACGGCCTCTTCCTTGCGGATGCGGTAGCTGCGTTCGACGGTGCCGCGCACCCGCTTCTCGCCGACCACCTCGAGCACGCCCGCGTCCGTGAGCACGGCGATGTGGCGGTACATCGTCGCGGGTGGGATGTCGGGCAAGCGCTCGCGCAGCTGGGCGGTGGTGAGCGGGTCGGCGTCGAAGAGCGCCTGCAGCACGCGCATCCGGACTGGGTGGAGGAGGAGGTCCGCGGTTGCCATGCGTTCATGTTCTCATATACGGTAATGTTCTCACAGATGATAAAGTTCCCATCAGTGAGAGTGATGAGAACCCGAACCCCTGGAAGGGGAGAGAAGTGGCCACCGTTACCCCTGCTCGTCACCGCGGCGACCTCGCGCTGTTCTGGACCACGACGTTCGCGACGACCTGGGCGTTCTGGCTCGTGGCGATCGTGCTCGGCGGGTCGCCGACCAGTTCGCCGACCGTGATCCCCTACGTGCTCGGCGGGTTCGGGCCGGTGGTGGGGGCGGTCGCGGTGCGGATCCGACGGCGGCGGCGCGGGGAGCCGGTGCCCGCGCACACCGTGAAGACCCGGCTGAACGTCTGGGTGCCGGTCCTGCTGGTCCTGGCGGTGGCGACGGTGGTGGCGGGCGCGGTGCTCGCCGACCTCCTGGGCGGGCCCGCGGTGAGCCTCACCGAAGGTGAGGAGCTGGTGGCGAAGGTGGGTGGGCCCGTGGCGTTCTTCGTCAGCATGCTGATCGGCGGCCCGCTGGCCGAGGAGCCCGGTTGGCGCGGCACGGCCTACCCGCGGCTGCGGGCGTCGATGAGCCCGTTGCGGGCGGGTCTGCTGATGGGGGTCGTCTGGGCGGTGTGGCACCTGCCGCTGTTCCTCGTCTCCGGCACGGTGCAGGCCGGGTTCGGGCTGGTCAGCTGGAGCGGGCTGCTGTTCACGCTGAGCGTGGTCCCGATGGCGCTGCTGACGGGGTACGCCTACGAGCGCGGGGGTGTCCTGGCGTCGATCGCGGTGCACCTCGGCGTGAACGCGACGATGGCGCTGCTGACCGCCTACTCCCCGGTGACGCAGGCGGTCGTCCTGGCGGTGCAGGTCGTGGCCGTCGGCGCGCTGCTCGCGGCACGGCGCGGTCGCAACGGCGACCTGCCCGCCCGCGCGCTGCCTGCACCGGTCGGGCGCTGAGCCCGATCCGTTGTGGACTCGTGCCTGCCGGGGTTGGTGGTGGGCGTGAGAACGTTGTGGTTGTCGGTGACCACGGCGGGCGGGAGGTGCGGGGTGGCTCTGGCGGTGACGGTCACCGGGGCACGGGCCGTGGAGCACCTGACCGCCGAGGAGCTCGTCGAGGTCTTCGAGGCCTACGTGCTGCCGTTCGCGGTGCCCGGAGCGCACTTCTACCTGGGCGGGGCGGTGGGCGTGGACACCGCGGCGCTGGACTGGCTGGCCGAGGTGAGCAAGGCGGACGTGTCGGTGGTCGTGCCGAGGACCGTGCGCGACCAGCCCGACGAGGCCGCCGACGTGATCGTGAAGTGGCGCGAGGCCGGGCGGTTGGCGGAGCTGGTGGAGCTGGACACCGACGAGGTCGGGACGGACGGCTACCTGGAGCGCAACCGGTGGATGGTGGACCGGTCGGAGCTGGTCATCGGCTTCCCGCGCAGCGGCGACCAGGGCAGCGGGACCGGGTACACGCTCGGGTACGCGGCGTCCAAGGGCAAGGCGCTGCTGGTCGTGCCGATCTGAGCGGCACCGTCGGCTGAGCGGGTGTTATTCCGCCGCAAGACGGGCGCGGGGTGGGATCGTTCGGTTCATGCGCAACGAGGAGATCATGCAGCGGGCCATCGGCGTGCTGACGCTGATGCACGGCGGCGAGGGTGAGGCGGACGACCTGCGCCTCGCGCTGAAGCTCCTCCAGGAGGACGTGTTCAGCTACTCGGTGGCGGTCCCGGACGGCAGTACGGAGGACATGGCCGAGTTCGTCCGGGTGGCGCTGGAGCAGGTGATGGCGCGGGTGGCGGCGTTCACCGCGGGGCTGACGCTGGGGTTCCAGGCGGTCGCGCACGCCTACGAGGAGCAGTGCGAGGACGCGAACGTGCCGGGTGTGCTGCAACAGCTGGCGTTGCGGCTGGAGGCGCAGGAGAGCTGAGGAACGGCCTGCCGGGGCAGGCCGTTCCCCGTGCGGTCAGCGCAGCTCGCACTCCACGAGCGCGGCGAAGGCCGCCTGGCCCGCCCTGCTGGGGTGCAGGACCGCGACGACGCCTTCCTGGCCGGGCGTGAAGACGGCCTCGAGGCCGCGGTAGAACGGGGTGTCCGCCTGGCACATCGAGTGGCCCTCGAGCTCGGTCCGCAGGGTGCCGCCGTCGGTGAACGCGCTGGCGTACGCCGCGTTCACGCCCTGGGCACGGGCGTCGCTGGTCGCGGTGCGCAGCGCTTGGTCGACGCTCGTGGCGACCGTCGCACCGTCGGTCCGCTCCTGCGGGGTGAGGATGCCGTCGCCGCAGATCGGGTCGAGCGCCACGCCGGTGGCGTTCTCACCGGGGTTGAACTGGCGGCCGTAGCCGCTGAGCACGATCCGCGCCCGCGGGCTGCGGGCCTTGATCTCGCCGAGCAGCGCCGTGAGCTTGGCCGTCATGGCCGGCAGCCGGTCGAGCAGGGCCTGCGTACCGGCTCCCGCGCAGTCCGACTGGATGCACTGGCCCGCGTAGGCGGCGAACTCGATGTCGTTCCCGCCCATCGTCATCAGGACCAGGTTCGTGTCCGCCTTGAGGGCGTCCAGCTGCGGCGGTTCTTCCTTGAAAGTGGTGCTCAGATCGGCGATCGCCGCACCGCTGCACGTCACGTTGGTGAAGTCGACCTGCTTGCCGCGAGCCCGCAGACCGGCCACCACGACGGCCGATCCCGAATTGGCGCTGCGGTAGCAGTTCCCGTCGGTCCCCGCCTCGTAGTCACCCGCTCCGACACCCGACGCGTACGAGTCGCCGAGTGCCACGACCTGCAGCGGACGGTGCGAACCAGCCTGGGCCGCCGGTACCACGACCAGCGAAAGAACGCCCGCGAGCACCGCTGTGCAGAGTTTCCTCATCTTGCCCCCATCCGATTAACGCCGAATGCGTCGGAAGTTAGCACGATGGGAATTGACAATCGGTTGCACGAATGGCCAAATGAGATAAGGGCTTGTCAGGCCGACAGTTCGGCGAGAATCGAATCGGTGAACGCGGGCCACGTCTGGACCGCCCATTTCCCGAATGCCCGGTCCGCCAGTGCCACGCACGCCGCTCCCGCGACCGGGTCGACCCACAGGAAGGTGCCGCTCTGCCCGAAGTGGCCGAACGTCGACGGCGAGCTCGACGCCCCCGTCCAATGCGGCGACTTGTCGCCGCGGATCTCGAACCCGAGCCCCCAGTCGTTCTCGCGCTGGTTGCCGTAACCGGGCAGGACACCGGACAGGCCGGGGAACACCACCGCCGTCGCCTCGGCGACCAGCCCCTCCGACACGAGCTTCGGCGCCTGCAGCTCGGCGGCGAACAGGCCGAGGTCGGTCACCGTCGACACCGCGCCCGCCGCGGGGCTGCCGTCCAGCGCCGTGGCCGTCATCCCGAGCGGCTGGAGCACGCCCTCCGCCAGGTAGTCGGCGAACGCGATCCCGGTCGCCTCGGCCACGGTCTCGGCCAGCACCTCGAAGCCGGTGTTGGAGTAGATCCGCCTGCTGCCCGGCGTCGCCTGGGCGGTGCGGCTGTCGAACGCGAGTCCGGAGGCGTGGGCGATGAGATGCCGCACGGTGGACCCCTCGGGCCCGGCGGGCTGGTCCCACTCGACCGCGCCCTCCTCCACGGCGACCAGCACGGCGTACGCCACCAGCGGTTTCGTCACCGACGCCAGGGCGAACGGCCGGTCCACCTCGCCGTGGCCGCCCAGCACCCGCCCGTCGGCGGAGACGACCGCGGCCGCCGCGTTGTCGACCGGCCACTCGGACACCGCGCGCAGGCTCTCCATGGCCCCAACGTTAACGTCGTGCGGTGTCGATCCGTGAGTTGATCGTGCTGGGCACCGCCAGCCAGGTCCCGACCCGTGCGCGCAACCACAACGGCTACCTGCTGCGCTGGGACGCCGAGGGCCTGCTGTTCGACCCCGGCGACGGCGCCCAGCGGCAGATGCTGATGGCGGGCGCGGCGGCGAGCGACATCACCCGGATCTGCGTCACGCACTTCCACGGCGACCACTGCCTCGGCCTGCCCGGCATCGTGCAGCGGCTGTCGCTGGACAAGGTGACCCGCCCGGTGTTCGCGCACTACCCGGCGTCCGGGCAGCACTTCTTCGACCGGCTGCGGCACGCCAGCTCGTTCTACGACGTCACCGACATCCGCCAGGAGCCGGTGCACGACGGGGGCGTGCTCGCGACGGGACCGTTCGGCACGGTCGAGGCGCGCAGGCTGGACCACTCGCTGGACACCTTCGGCTACCGGCTCGTCGAGCCGGACGGCCGCCGGATCCTGCCGGACCTGTTGGAGCAGCACGGCATCGCGGGGCCGCGGGTGCGCGAGCTCCAGGAACGCGGGGTGCTCGGCGACGTGACCCTGGAGCAGGTGAGCACCCCGCGACCGGGCCAGCGGTTCGCGTTCGTCATGGACACCCGGCTGTGCGACGGGGTGTACGCGCTGGCCGAGAACGCCGACATGCTCGTGATCGAGTCGACCTACCTGCACGAGGACGAGCGGCACGCGGTCGCGCACGGCCACCTGACCGCCCGGCAGGCCGCGACGGTCGCCGCGGAGTCCGGGGTGCGCAAGCTCGTGCTCACCCACTTCTCCCAGCGCTACCCGGACCCGACGCGGTTCCAGGCGGAGGCGGCCGAGGTGTTCGACGGCGAGGTCGTGGTCGCTAGGGACCTCCAGCGGATCCCGGTCCCCAAGCGCGGCTGAGCCACTGGTCGCGGACCAGGTCGTCGAGCGCCGAGTGCCTCGGCCGCCAGCCCAGCACCTCCCGCGCCCGGCTCGTGTCCGCCCGCAGCACGGGCACCTCTCCCTCGTGCGCGGGCGCGTGCGCGAGGGGCACGGGTCTGCCGGTGACCCGCTCGACCGCGGCGACGACGTCCCGCACGGAGGCCGCCGTCGCGCCGATGTTGAACACGTCGTGGTGCCCGACGTCGATGTGCCCCAACGCGAGCACGGCGGCCGAGGCGATGTCCCGGACGTGCACGAAGTCGCGGACCGCCGAGCCGTCGCCGAACACCGTCAGCGCCCCCACCCGTCCGGCCGCGGCCTCGACCGCCCGCGTGACCACGCGGGTGGTGTCCGGGTCGCCGCCGCCCGCGGCGTTGAACAGCCGCAGGGTGGCCGCGCCGACCAGGCCCGCCCGCGCGGCCCACGCCACCGCGTCCTCGGCGGCGGCCTTGGAGGCCGAGTACGGGTTGGCGGGCGCTCGCGGGTCGTCCTCGGTGAGCGGGTGCGCGGCGGGGGCGTAGACCGTGCCGGTGGAGGCGAACACCAGCCGCTCGGGCCGGGCGGCGAGGACGTTGAGCGTGCCCGTGACGTTGAGGTCGTAGTAGCGCAGCGGCTGCTCGAACGACTCCCGCACCCGGCCGACCGCCGCGAGGTGCACGACCGCGTCCACGTCCGCCGCGGCGCGCGCGACGGCGGCGCGGTCCAGCAGGTCGCCGTGGACGGCCTCGACCCCGTCCGGACCGGACGTGGTGTGCGTGAGAACCCGTGGCTCGTGACCAGTGGCCAACAGGTGTGCGACGACCGCGCGGCCGATGAAACCGCTCGCGCCCGTGACCAGGACCCTCATGTCGCCCATCCCAGCAGAACGATCCCCGATCGGCTTACGTACAACTGGCCAAAACTGCCCCTAAAGGTCTCGATCGGGTGGACCGATATAACCCAAGTGAGTTACCCGCATCCAGCTGTGCACATGAGCATCGATGGCGCCTTGGCCGGGCACGCCGACCTGATGGCCAAGCGCCAGCGGTTCCTCGAGGACGCCGCGGCGATCGTCGCCGCCGCTCCCGCTTCGGAGGACGAGCTGTCCTCGCTCCACATCGCGTTCCCGAGGCCCAAGGGCGCACGGGCGTTCCTCAACCGTGTTGACCAGGTACTTCGCGACGCCGCTCGCTGATCCGCAGGTCCGGGACAGCCGTTGTCGGGGGGCTGTCCCCCGACTTTCACGCGGTTGTTGCCGGACCGTGCTTCGCCGATCCACCCGGGTGCATCTACAGTGCGGATCACCCGGCGCTCGCCGGTGCTCTCCTCTGCTTCTCTTCAAAGCGAGTCTCGGCGATGAATACTGTCTTCTCCGCGCTCCACGAGCGCCTTCGCACGTTGTTCGGCGACCGCAAGGTCGTGCTCGCCGGGGGTACGCGACTGAGTAGTCGCGTGACCGAGCTGCACCAGCTCGGTGCTCGCCATACGCTCGTCCTGTCGACTGACGACCACGCCCCGCTGCACGACTCCGAGGTGGCCCGCTGGGTGCCGCTCGGGATCGCGGGCGGGTTCGTCGCGGTGGAGCAGCGCAGGCTGACCGGGCTGCTGGAGAACCCGTCCGCCGAGGTCAGGAGCGTCCTGGACGACTTCGACCCGGACGGCGAGGCGCTGGTCGTCAGCACCCCGTACATCTCCACGGCCGAGTTCGCGGGCCGCCCGGTGCTCAACCACCGCCGCCAGGCGTGGGTCGAGCTGGAGAACAAGACCACGATCGACGCGCTGTGGGACGAGCTGTCCGCGCCGCGCGCCCCCGCCGTGGTCCTCGACCTCGACTTCGACGCCCTCTGGCAGGCGACCGTCGAGCTCGACCGCGGCGCGGGCGTCGTGTGGTCCGGCGACGGGCCCGAGATCAACGGCGGTGCGAACTTCGTCCGCCGCGTCCGGTCCCGCGAAGAGGCCGCCGACGCGTTCAAGGTGCTCGCCCGCAAGTGCGACTTCGTCCGCGTGATGCCGTTCCTGGAAGGGATCCCGGTCAGCGTGCACGGGATCGTGTTCCCGGACGGCACCGCCGTGCTCCGCCCGATCGAGATGGTCGTGCCGCGCCGCGCGGGCTCGGCGAGGTTCCTCTACGCGGGCTGCGCGTCCTACTACGACCCGCCCGCGTGGATCCGCGACGAGATGCGCAACCTGGCCCGCCGGGTCGGCGAGCGGCTGCGCGAGACGGTCGACTACCGCGGCACGTTCACCCTCGACGGCATCGCCACCGAGGACGGCTTCCTGCCGACGGAGATCAACACCCGCTACGGCGGCGCGATGGTCTGCTTCGAGGACGCCCTGCCGCAGCTGCCGCTGTCGCTGGTCCAGGTCGCCCTGGTGGCGGGCCACGACCTCGGCGTCTCGTCGATGGAGTTCGAGGAGCTGCTGCTCGCCGCGGCGGACGGCTTCCGGGCGGGCTCGGTCGGCGCGAACGTCCGCGCGGTCAACCCGACCGAGGTCGTGGAACGGCCGGTCGTCTTCACCGACTGGTCGTGCCGCTTCGCGCACCCGGAGGAGGCGCCGCAGGCCACGTTGCGGCTGCGCCCGTCGCCGCTCGGGGCCCGGCTGGAGGTCGACTTCCACGCCGAGCAGGTGCCCGGCGGCCGTCCGGTCGCCGCGCTCACGGTGGCCGCGTTCGCGCTGGCCGACCAGGAGTGGGGCACCAACCTCGGCCCGCTGGAGCCCGCGATCCCGATGGGCGAGGACGTCCTGACGACCGTCGAGCTGGGCGAAGCCGTCACGGCTTAGGGGCTAGTACCCCGGTTGGCCTTCCGCGCTCTCCTCGCCGTAGGCGGCGCGGAAGGCCAACCGGTAGCCCATCAGCGCCATCGTCAGGTCGCCGGGCTGGTTCGGCGGGAACTCCTCGTCCTCGTAGGCGCGCAACAGGTCCGGGTGGTCCTGGGCGGCGCCCAGCAGCGCCCAGTGGTCGGACTCCTGGCCCTGCACGAGGTGGTGGGCGACCGCGGCCGCGTCGACGAGCACGGCGGAGGCCTGGCGGCTCGCGCCGTGTGCGATGCCCCACACCACGTGCGCGGTCTGGGTCGGCACGACCTCGGGCACCGCGGTCGCCAGCGCGACCACGCACGCCACCTCGGCGTTGCTCAGCGACTCGAACACCTTCGGCGCCGCTTTCGCGACGGCGTAACGGGTCTGGGTGACCCAGTCCGGGGACAGCCGGGGCAGCTCGCGGCCGACCGCGTTCCACCGGCGCCAGGTGCGCTTGCCGTCCTCGGTGAACCCGCACCCCGCCAGCGCCAGCGCGGCCAGCAGGAAGATCACCCGGTCGCGGGCGTCCGGCGCGACCTTGTAGTTCGCGCCCAGCTCGGCCAGGAACGGCACGGCGAACGCGCTGGCCTCCGACACGGTGTCCTCGGGCAGGAGCCTGGCGACGAGCCCGTCGAGGGCGGTCGCCCGGACGTCCGGGTCCTCGTCGGTCACCCGGCGCAGCAGCTCGTCGACCCCGCGCGCGGTCCCGCGCCCGTCCGACAAGTCGTTCCAGGGCACGGCTTCCAGACCACGCAACGGATCCGGCCGTTGCCAGGCGGGCGGCAGCTCCATAGCCGGGAACCTACGGGATGCCGTGTGCGCTGCGGTGTCGCCGGGCTGACGGGTCGTCTGCGACAACGGGTGACACCCGCCCGTACGATCACGCTCGTGCCGGCGCCCGTACCCCTCCGCGGTGCCACCTACCGGGTGGCGGACCTGTTCTCCGGAGCCGGTGGGATGAGCCTCGGCTTCCACGCCCACCCCGACTTCGCGGTCGTCGGCGCCGCCGACGCCCAGATCGGCAAGCCCTCGTCGAAGCTGGGGTCGTTGCGCTGCAACGGCACCTACCGGGCGAACATCGGCATCGACCCGCTGGAGCTGGACCTGGCCGCGGTCGACCCGGCGGTGGTGCGCGAGGCCTGGGGGCTGCGGCGCGGTGAGCTGGACGTCCTGGTGGCGTGCCCGCCGTGCTCGGGGTTCAGCCGCACGACCGCGGCCAACCACCTGCGCGACGACCCGCGCAACTCGCTGGTGGGCAGGGTGGCGGCGTTCGCGGCCGAGCTGCGGCCTCGCGTGGTGCTGATGGAGAACGCCCGCGAGCTGGTCAAGGGCAGGCAGCGGCACCACCTCCAGGGCCTGGCCGACGAGCTGGAGAAGCTCGGCTACCGGGTCGCGGCCGGGTCGCACCTGCTGTCCCGCTTCGGCCTGCCGCAACTGCGCGAGCGGGCGCTGGTGGTGGCGGTCGACGCCGGGCTGCCGCTGCGGACCCTGGAGGACATGTGGGACGGCTGGGAGGTGCGGCCGTCGGCGATCACCGTGCGCCGGGCCATCTCGCGGCTGCCCGCGGTGCCCGCCGGGTTCGCGCACCCGAAGGACCCGACGCACGTGTCGCCGTCGTTCCGCCAGGACCGGACGCTGCACCGGATGCGCGCGATCCCGGTGGACGGCGGCTCGTGGGCGGACCTCGTGGGGTCCGAGGCGACGGCCGCGCTGCTCAACCCGGCCCAGCTCAAGATCATCGAGACCGGCCGGTGGGGGTCGCACCCGGACGTCTACGGGCGCATGTGGTGGGACGAGCCCGCCCGCACGATCAAGCGCGAGTGCGCGCACGTCGGCAACGGCCGGTACGCGCACCCGCAGCAGCACCGGCTGTGCACCGTGCGCGAGATGGCGCTGCTCCAGGGGTTCCCGCGCCGGTTCCGGTTCGACGTGTCCATCCTGGGCAACGCCTACCGGCACATCGGCGACGCCGTGCCGCCGATGATCGCCTACCAGCTCGCGGGCCTGGTGCGGTGGATCCTCGGCGGCCAGGAGCCCGACGCCGCCGCGTTCTGCCTGCCGGGCACGTCGCTGCGCGCGGGGGACATCCGACCCGCGGAACGGGCCGAGCTCGTCGCCTGATCACCGGGTCAGGTGACGAGCCGACCCTGTTCCGGTGAAGAGTGCGACCTGCCGTTGCCGGGTGGTGCCGTCCTGTGTGGAATTGCCCGCACCAGGGCCGCGCGACGGGAGTCCCGCCGTGCGGGCCGGTGCACCCGTCGGTCCGGTCGTGACGCACCAAAGGTGAGGCCCGGTGCGCGACCGGTGGACAGCACCGTGGTGGTGAGGCCCCGTTCTTCGTTCGGGTGGTGGGCCGCCGGTTCGACCTCGGCGGACGCCAGCGGAACGGTCACGCCCGCCACCCACGAGCTCGCTGCGGCGGTGCGGGCGGGCGGTGGATCACGCGGATCCGCCGCCCGTGCGCCGATCCCGAGGATCACCGTTCGGTAACAGTGTGACCACAGATCGGTCAGTCCTTAACCGTTGAATCCTCAATAACAGCGTTCGACCTGGGGAAACGTCGGAATGGACCACGCGGTCTGTCTGGCAACATGGACGGGTTCAGCACCGTGGACGAGATCATCCGGTGCCATTTGATCGTCCACTGTGGACGTTTTACTCGCGTTGTAGCTGTTCGTAGCTGTCGACGCACGACGTGTAACCCGAACTCGATCGGGGGTAACCCGATCGGATAGTGTTCCGCCGATTCCTGTCGGATCCGCGTGAATAGGGGGTCCTGCGCCCCTGCTGGACGACAGATCCCACTTCTTTTCTCACCCGATTCGGGCTAGTTAGAGAGCTTGAAGGAGATCCATGGCATCCCGGTTGAGCGCGTCGCGCGTTGGTGCGGCAGTCCTCGGCGCCTCCATCGCCCTGCTGGCTTCGGCCATCCCGGCTTCGGCTGAGGTCCACGTCAAGCCCAAGGGCGAATGGGACCAGGAGGGCATCGGCGTTTTCCTGGAGGGCAACGGGAACTCGCTGACCACGAGCCTCATCGGCCTCCAGATCGACAACACCGACACCAAGGTCCAGTCCTACTGCGTCGAGCTCCCGACCCCCCTCAAGGGCGGTCACGGGCTCAAGGAGGTCGCGTGGGACAAGCACCCCAACCCGAAGACGAAGTTCAAGGAGAACGCCGCCAAGGTCAGCTGGATCCTGCAGAACAGCTTCCCCCTGGTGAAGGCGGAGGACCTCGGGAAGGTCGACGCCCTCAAGGGCCACGACATCAGCGAGAAGGAAGCCATCGCGGCCACCCAGGCGGCGATCTGGCACTTCAGCGATGACGCCAAGCTCGACAAGGGCAAGGTCGTCAAGTCCGACGACAAGGACACCAAGGGCGACGTCCTCGCCGTCTACGAGTACCTGACCGGCGACGCCAACAAGGGCAACGTCGAGCAGCCGACCCCGACGCTGGCGCTCGACCCGGCCGACAAGACCGGTGCCCCCGGCGACCTGATCGGCCCGTTCACCATCACGACCACCGCGGGTGAGGTCGTCCTCAAGGCCGACCTGCCGCAGGGCGTCACGCTGGCGGACAAGGACGGCAACACGCTGTCCGACCCGCAGGGCGGCACCTTCGCCGTCAAGGACGCGGGCACCAAGACCAAGGAGTTCTGGGTCAAGGTCCCGGCCGACGCCGCCGACGGCAAGGCCTCCTTCTCCGTCGAGGCGAACGCCACCCTCACCCAGGGCCGCCTGTTCGTCAGCAGCAACGACCAGCTGCAGACGCAGTCCCTGATCGTGGCCTCCCCGTCGAAGGTCAGCCTCAAGGCTCCGGGCACCGCGTCCTGGAAGGCGGGCGAGGTGACCCCGCCGTCCAGCACGTCGGAGTCGGCCCCGCCGACCTCCACCACGGAGACCGCGCCGCCGTCGGAGACGCCGCCCACCACGACCACCCAGCCCGTCCCGGCCGGTGGCAGCAGCGGTGAGACCGGTGGTCTCGCCAGCACCGGTGCGTCGATCTTCGTGCCGCTCGTCATCGGCATCGTGCTCGTCGGCGGTGGCGCCGGCGCGCTGCTGGTGATGCGCCGTCGCAAGTCGACCCCGCAGCAGTAGTCCGACCCGCACGCCCCGACGCCCCCGTGAGCACCCGCTCACGGGGGCGTCGTCGTGCTACCGGCGGGCGATGCCCGCCACCGAGATGTCGCCGTCCGCGACGGCCACGTCCCTGGCCGAGGAGGCGCCGGACAGCAGCACCCGGACCGGGTCGCGGAAGTGCCCGACCAGCTCCACCCGCTGCACCGGCTTCGCGGTCGGGATGACCGCCTCCGCCGTCCAGGTGCGACCCGGCACCACCCGGTAGGTGGTGACGTTCGGCTTGCCGTCCTCGGTCGCGTAGACCCGCCACGTGGTCGGGGACAGCGGCTCCATCTCGCGCACCCGCAGCCCGCGCGCGACCTCCTCGGTCTGCCAGCGGACCCCGTTCCACCACGACAGGTTGTCGTGCAGCGGGCCACCCGCCTCGTCGCCGCCGAACCAGAGCACGAACGGCCTGCCGAGCGCCGTGCCGACGAGCTGGACGTAGTCCGGGGACTTGACCGCGCCCGGCAGCGCCAACGGCGTCTCGGCGACCTTCAGGTACCGCTCCTGGTCGGCGTCGTCGACCTGCGTGCCCAGGTCACGGCCGCCCGCGGAGGAGAAGTGCAGGGTCCGCGGGTCGAACCAGGTGTAGTAGACGTTGCGGTGGTAGCGGTCGTGCAGGTGCCCCTCGGGGCCGCCGCCCGCCAGCGTGTAGACGATCCGCACCCGGCCGTCCGGCTCCTGCCGCAGCTGCCCGATGTAGACCTCGTTCATGTTGTCCGCCCGGTCGGTGGAGCCGATGGCGAACGGGTTCCCGGTCAGCTCCGCGGAGGTCCGCCAGGTCGCGCCGTCGTCCCTGGACACCACGTACTTACTGCACGGGACGGGTGTCGGTCGGGACCGAGGGCGTCAGGTCGTGCGCGGTCTCCCGGAAGAAGACGAAGATCGTGCCGTCGGCCAGCACGAACGGCATCGGGTAGGTAGCCGCGTCCGTCGAGATCACCCGCTCGGACCAGACGCCCTCCGACGAGTGCGCCTCCGGTGACCGGTTGAGCACCAGCTCGACGTTGTGCCTGCCGCGGAACGAGAGCAGGTGCCCGTCCCCGGCCTGCACGAGCGTGGGGTAGTTGTGCGAGTCGGAGTCGCCGTCGGCGTACTTGACCGGCGACGACCACGTGCCGGACCGGTGGTCGAACGACTGGGCGTAGTTGTCCTCGTACCGCCCCGCCCAGGACACGAAGGTCCTCTTCGCGACGGGGTCGTACAGCCCTCCCGCCACGGGGCGGCGGTCACTGCGGGCCGCGACCGAGGTGGCCGTGGTGGCCGTTGTGAACTTCACGGTCCTCTCCGGGGTGGCGTGCACCGGAGCGGTCAGGACCGAGAGCGCCAGCAACGGCGGCGCCATCAGGCGCATGAGCCGAAACATCTGTGCGTTCCTCCTGGTGATGGCCGTGTGATACGGCCGACCAGGCGGCGGCGCGGTCATCCTCGCACGCGACACGGGGGCGACGTCCAGAGTTGACCGGGCCGATCTTCGGCATCGGGCGTAGCGTGACCGCCGTCCGTTTGGCAGTGGGGGATCGGAGGTCTGCTCCGGTACCCTTCCCCAGGAGTGCGAAGGAGCACCATGAACTTCGATGAGATCAAGAACAAGGCCAGCGAGCTTCTGGAGCAGAACCACGAGAAGGTCGACCAGGGCATCGACAAGGCCGCCGAGTTCGCGGCGGGCAAGTTCGGGCACGACGACCAGATCAAGTCTGTTGCCGAGAAGGCCAAGGACTTCCTCCCGGGTGGGCAGTGAACTCGTTCAACACGGATGAGCGGGTAGCCCCCCAGGGGGAGACCCGCCCTCCCTCAGCGTCCGCACGCCGTCCCGAGATGGTGACCTGGCAGGGCTACCGGGAGCCCCGGCTCGAGCAGGTCCGCCTGCTCCTGTCCGACCAGCGGCGCCTCCGCGCGTCCGGACGACTCGTCACAGCAGGACCCGACGAGGCCTTCAGCGCCTCGTTCGAGGTCGGCGTCGGCGAAGAGGGCACGGTGAAGCGGCTGCTGCTGCGCAGCGCCACCGTGGAAGAGGAGAAGCAGATCTCACTGAGCCGGACCGCCGACGGCGCCTGGCTCGTGGACAGCGGCAAGGGATCCGAACGCGCCGAGTTCGACGGCGCGATGGACGTGGACGTGCAGTTCGTCGTGCTGTTCAACTCGATCCCCATCCGGCGGCTGGGACTGCACCGGGAAGCCGGGGAGCACGTGCTGCCGGTGGTGCGGGTGTCGTTGCCGGACCTGTCGGTGAGGGTTGTGGAGCAGACCTACCGGACGGTGTCGGTGGGGGAGGAGACGTCGGTGGTGAACTTCAGTTCGGGGGAGTTCTCGGCGGATGTCGTGGTGGACGGGGCGGGGATCGTGCTGGATTACCCGGAGGTCTCGCACCGGATTTGAGGGTTGGGGCTTGGCGGTTGGGTGTGTTGTGTCCACCGACTGGTGAAGCCCGGTCCTGGGTTGTGGTGCGCTTGTGGCTGAGCCCTGTCCTCGTGTGTGTTCCGGGGTTTCCGCCGCTGAGAAGCCTGGCCTCCGTGTGTGTTCCGGGGTGCCCACCCTCCCCCGCGAAGCCCGGCTCCCGGCGCGCAATTGTCTCAATGCCCTGCCCTAGTTTGTCAAGACGGTAAAGCTGTCTTGACAAACTAGGGCAGGGCAGGAGGGCGCTGTGTATCGGGGGCAGGGGTAGGTCTGGCTTCGCCAGCATCGAGCTGCGCTCGACACGGCATCCTCGGCTTCGCCGTCGGACAAGGCATCGGCTGGCGCCGACAAGGCCCCAGGCGCTCCGCGCCGGATGCGCGCTGGCGGGCTTCGCCCATTGGCGGTCCGTGCGTGCTCGCTTCGCGTCGGTGGGTAGGTGTTTGCTGGTCAGGCGCGGATGGCGATGGCCATGGCTTGGCCGACGCCGACGCATGCGGCTGCTACGCCCAGGCCGCCGCCGCGGGCGCGTAGGTGGCGGCAGAGGTCGAAGATGATGCGGGGCATGGAGGCGCCCAAGGGGTGGCCGTAGGCGATGGCGCCGCCGTGGACGTTGACCTTTTCGGGGTCGATTTCGGGTAGGTGGTGCAGGACTGAGAGGGCCATGGCGGCGAAGGCCTCGTTGATCTCCCAGAGGACCACGTCCGAGGCGGTGAAGTTGCGGCGGGCCATGAGTTTGCGGATGGCGGTGATGGGGGCGAGGGTGAAGTGGCGGGGGTCGGTGGCGGTGGTGGTGCTGCCGATGATCTCGGCCAAGGGGTCCAGGCCGAGGTGGGTGGCGGTGTCGTCGGTGCCCATGAGAGCCGCTGCGGCGCCGTCGTTGAGGGGGGAGGAGTTGCCCGCGGTAACGGGGCCGTCGGAGGAGAAGGCGGACTTGAGCTTGCGCAGGCGTTCGGTGCTGGTCTCCGGGCGGACGGACTCGTCGCGGCGGAGGGCGGAGCCGTCGGGGAGTTGGACGGGGAAGGCGAAGCCGTCGTGGACGCCCGCGTCCCAAGCGGCGGCGGCGCGGCGGTGCGAGCGGAGTGCGAAGGCGTCCATCCGGTCGCGGGTGATCCCCAGCTCGACCGCGACGTCCTCGGCCGCCCTGCCCAGCGGAACGGTCCACTCGGTGGGCATCCGCGGGTTGACGAGGCGCCAGCCGAGGGCGGTGGGGGCGGGTTCCATGCGGTCCGGGAAGGGTTTGTCGGACTTCGGGACCACGAAGGGGGCGCGGGTCATGCCCTCCACGCCGCCGGCGATGAGGAGGTCGGCGTCGCCGAGGGAGAGGGCGCGGGCGGCCTGGACGACGGCCTCGCCGCCGGAGGCGCAGAGGCGGTTGACGGTGGCGCCGGGGACGCTGGTGGGCAGGCCCGCGAGCAGGGCGGCCATGCGGGCGACGTTGCGGTTCTCCTCGCCCGCGCCGTTGGTGTTGCCGAGCAGGACGTCGTCGACGCTGGCCGGGTCCAAGCGGTCGTGGTGCCTGCGGAGCAGCTCGACGATCGGCAACGCGGCCAGGTCGTCCACCCTGACCCCGGACAACCCGCCCCGGTAGCGGCCGAACGGGGTGCGGGCTACGTCGAGGACCAGGGCTCGCGACATGGGTCCATCCTGCCCCGGAACGCCCGGTTCCGCGCTTCGCTACTCGGCGACGAAGAACGACACGAAAGCCGAGGACGGGCGGGTGGAGGACTCGGTGCTGAAGGCCTTGACCTCGATCATGTGCGGACCCGCGGACAACGAGCCGGTGTTGAGCGCGAGCCGCCACTGACCGGCGACCGCGGGGCCGTCGACGGTGGTCGGGACGCCCGCGACCTCGTCGCCGTCGAGGCGGACGGTGAACCCGGCCAGACCCGGCAGGCGCGCGGTGGTCCGCCTGCCCTCCAGGCCGTCCAGCACGACGTCGAGCACGAGCCTGCCCCGTTGCAGCGGCTTGCCGTCCGGGATGGGCTGGCCGCTCGCGTCGAGCACCTTCCCGTTGACCCGCGCCAGGTCCAGCTCGACGCCGTTCAACGCCTCCGTCGGGGTGCTCGGCGGTGCGACGGTGGGCGCGCCGGGTCGGGGCACCAGTTCGAGGTCGACGTGGGACAGCTGGATCCGCATCGGGGACGGGGGCAGCACGCTGACGGTGAGGTGGTCGTCGGGGCCGAGGAGCGCCAGCGACTCCGGTGGCAGGTCGGCGACCACGGGGTAGCCGCTGTCCGCGCGCCACGCCGTGTCCGGCACGGCGGGCCGCAGCGGCACCGTGACCGAGTTGCCGATCAGGGCGTTGAACTGGGGCGCGACCCCGGAGCCGTCGGTGTGCACGATGGTCATCCGCAGTCTGCCGCCCAGCACGTCCGGCACCAGCTTGGGGTTCGCGGTCGTCGTCGGGGGAGCGGCACCGAGGTCGGCCCGGATGGGCGGTGGGGGCACGAGCGGCGGGGTCGCGGCGGGCTTGCCGACGAAGCCGACCAGGTCCACGTGCACGCGTTCGCCGGACGGGCCGACGATGGAGACCAGCGCGGTCGCCTCGGTCCACTGCGGCGCCACCTCGCCCTTCGCGACGAGCGCGCCGTCGCGCAGCACGCGGACGCCGTCGCGGCGCAGCACGACCTCCCAGCGCTGGCTGATGCCCAGCTTCGCGGCGGGCACCGGGTGCGGCTGCTCGCCGGTGGGCGCGATCCGCGGCGTGCCCGGCGCGACCAGCACCTGCGCGGTCGTGCTGCCCGCGCTGGAGGCGATCCGGGCGCGGACGCTGCCGGGAGGGAGGCCGGGGGCGTCGACGGCCCGGTCGGACACCTGCTCGGCGGGGGTACCGGACACGGTGCTGACGGGGCCGGGCACGAGGTCGAGGAACAGCTCGCCGTCCACGCCGGGAGCGTCGGTCTCCACGACGAACCGGCCGAGCTCGTCGGCGTCGGCCAGCGCGAACGGCGTCCGCGACCGCAGCGCCACCGGCGCGGCGGCGCAGTTGCTGCTGATCACCAGCCGCCGGGCGTCATCACCCTGGCCGGGGGTGGCGCGCGCGCAGTTCTCCCGCGTCGCCAGCCGCCACCGGGTCGGGTCGGGGGCGTTGGCCTGGTCGAACCGGTCCAGCAGCGCGTACTTGTCGTCCGAGGACCGGTCGGTGACCGGTGTGCCGGACCCGGCCGTGGGCGCCGAGCGCCTGCCGAACTGGTCGACCGAGCGGACCTCGACGCGGTACTTCACGCCGTCGTCGAGGCCGTTGAGCTGGGCGAGCGGCTGCGCCACCAGCACCGAGTGGTCGAGGGCGTCGTCCTTGCCCCACCGCACCTCGAACCCCGGTGACCCGCCGGTCCAGCGCAGCTGGAGCCGCTGCGGACCGGTCTGCACCACGAGGCGTTCCGGAGCCTGCGGCTTCTCCGTCGACGACGGCAGCACGACCCCCTGTCCGGCGAACTGCGTCAACGACGTCGGCGGAGGTGGGACCGGGGTCGTCGTCACCGACGGGCCGGTCAGCCCCGTGCCCCGCAGGACCGCGATCGTCCCGCCGATCAGCACGAGACCGGCGGCCACCACGGCGATCCGACGACGGTCCATGGCGTCAAGCTAGGCGGACTCCCGAGCGGGGTCACTAGTCGTTGTCGAGCCGAGATCAACCGGTCCGGATCTCGAACGACTGCTGGGTGTCCCTGGTGGGCACCGCGGGGTCGACCGGCTGCACCCGCGCGGACACCTTGTGCGCGCCCGCGCTCAGCCCGGTGGCGTCCAGCCAGAACTCGTACCGCCCGCCCGCGGACGGGCCTCCTGCCGTGGTGGGCAGCGTGACCAGGGGTTGGCCGTCGAGCTCGACGACGATCCCGGCCGTGGGCGCGATGACGTGGTCGTGGTCGCCGACCAGCTCGACGACGAGCCGGATCTTGCCGCCCTCGGGGAACCGCGTGGGCGGGCTGGTGTTCGACTCGTGCGTGACGCCCAGCCGCGGCGTCGCGACCTTCGGGACGGTCGGGCCCAGGTCGGCGAGCTTCGGCAGCTTGCGCGGGGGCGCGTCCGGCTTGTCGCGCAGGACGACGCTCGCGCTCACCGAGTCGATGTCGGTGGTCGACGTGAGCCGCAGCTTCGGGCTGTCTCCGATGGCCGGGTCGGGCAGCGGGAAGTCCGCGTACAGCGTCGTCGACACGGTCGGCCCGACCGCGCCCCAGGGGAACATCGGCTTCGCGACCACCTCCCGGTCGCCGAGGTGCACGGTCACCCGCGCGTCGTTGTTGCCGTACACGCCCGCCACGACCCGCAGCGACTCCGCCCTGCCGAACTGCACGGACGACAGGGTGCCCAACGTCGTGGCGTACGGCTCCCGCGACGACGGGCCCAACGTGATGATCGACGTGGACTGCGGGTTCTCCGCGGCGCCGCCGACGCCGAACGAGTCGATCGTGGTGCCCTTCGCGTCCCGGAACGCCAGCCGGGCCCGCGCCACCTTCCACGGCACGGCCGCCGGTGCCGCCGCCATCACCTCGCCGTCGCGCAGCGCCACCAGCGCGTCCGGCAGGATCCGCAGCTCCCAGCGGTGCCGCACCCCGGTGGACGGCACGATCGACCGCCCGCTCACCGGCACGACCCGCGACGTGCTCGGCACGTCGACGCCCTGGCTGAAGCTCGCGCCGAACGGGTTGACGTGCATGATCACCGCGCCGGGCGGGATCCGGGTCGGCGCCGACATGCTGTCGTACATCCCCAGCCACGGCAGGTCGTCGAACGGCTCCGGCAGCAGCGTGATCGACACCTCCTGGTTGAGGCCGTTCGGGTCCGTGCCGGGACCGTCCATGGTGAGCACGACCCGGCCGACCGCGCCGTCGTCCTTCGGCTCGGACAGCACCAGCTGCATGTTCGACTGGAGCTCGGCGTTGTCGCAGGTGATCTCCACCCGCTTCACGCCCGGCAGCGACCGCAGCCCGAGGCAGTCGTCCGCGCCGAGCGCGCGCCACCGGTGCGACGACAGCGCGGCGGGCCCGTCGAAGTGGTCGACCGGCGCCACCAGGTGGTCGGCCCACGCCTCGTTGTACTGCAGCCGCGGCACCGCCTTCATGCTCGCGGGCGCCGACCGGTGGCCCTCCGCGTCGACCGCCCGCACCTCGATGGTGACCTCGTCGTTCGCGGTCAGCCCGGTGATCTCGGTCTCCGGCACGAGCACCAGCCGGACCTGGTCCGACCAGCGCACCTCGTAGCCGTAGCCCACCGTCGGCGTCCACGTCGCGCGCAGGCTCGTGACGTCCAGCGAGGTGAGCTTCAGGTCCGACGGCGCCGCCAGCGCCTGCCGCTCCTCGCGGTACTCCACCCGGTCGTCGACGAACCGCGAGAGGCTGACCGGGCCCGTGGACGTCGGCGCGGGCGGCGACGCCTCGTTGCGCAGCACGAACACCGCGCCCACGAGCACGGCGAGCCCACCGAGGAGCGCGATCAACCTGCGACGTTGCACCGGGCCGACATTACGAGGTCTGGGCGCGCGCGGTCGCTCCGTCCAGCGAAACGATACGGCCTCCCCGCGCGCCCACGGCCCGCAAGGCGTCCCGCGCGCCGGGGGAGTCGAGGTCGATCGTCACGTCGGTGCGCACGGCCGACCGCTGCGCGTCCAGCGCCTTCCGCGCGGCGTGCCCCGCCTCGATCGTCTTGGCCAGGCCGCCGGTCGAGGCCAGCGACCCGCGGGCCGCGCCGAGGCGGCCCAGCGCGTCGTCCACGGCGTCCAGGAGCGCGGTCCGGTTGCCCTCGCACATGGCCTGCGTCAGTTCGGGCCTGGTGCCCGCGACCCTCGTGCCGTCGGTGAACGAGCCCGCGGCCAGCGCCAGCGCCAGCGGCCCGCCGTCGGCGCCCACGGCCGCCAGCACCGCGGCCAGGACGTGGGGCAGGTGCGAGATCCGGCCGACCGCGGCGTCGTGCTCGGCCGTGCTCGCCGGGACCACGTGCGCCTCGACGGCCAGCGCGAACGCGACCACCTCGGCCAGCACGGCCATGTCGGAGTCGTCCTCCACCGCCACCACCCAGGCGGCACCGCGGAAGAGGTCCGCCCGCCCCGCGCCCCACCCGGACGTGGACGTGCCCGCCATCGGATGCCCACCCACGTACCTGGTCCGGGGCGCCAGCCGTCGGACCGCGTCGTGCACCGGCCCCTTCACGCTCACCACATCGGTCAGCTTCGCCGTGGGCACGACCGCCGCCACCCGCCTGAGCACCTCGTCGACCGCCGGCAGCGGCACCGCGACGACCACCAGCGCGTCCGCCGCCCTCGCCCGCTCCAACGCGACGTCCAGGTCCCCGCCCGCGTCGAACCCCTCCGCTCTCGCCGCCGTCACGTCGTCCGACGACCTCGTCGCCCCCCACGCCGTCCAGCCCGCCGCCTTGGCGGCGCGCAGCACCGAGCCACCGATCAACCCCAGTCCGAGCACGCACAGGTCAGGCACGGGGCCCATCCTGCCGGCGCGGGGCGGCAAAGCGGAGCAGCGACCGATCTTGGCGGCTCACGCCCCGGACCTGTCGGTGCGGGGATCCGGAACTGCCGGGTTCGGGGGTCCCCCGACGGCGACCGCGGCTACCGCAGGGCGTCCAGGGCGAAAGCGGCGTAGAGGGTCACGCCGTGTTCCATGGCGGTGTCGTCGAACAGGACGCGGTTCGAGTGGTTGGCCTCGGCGGTGGCGAGGTCGACGGTCGGGGGGCAGGCGCCGAGGAACGCCATGGCGCCGGGGACCTGGTTGAGGATGTAGGAGAAGTCCTCGGCGCCCATGAGCGGGTCGAGCATGGGCTCGGAGTAGGACTGGCCGATGGTGGCGGTGGCGAGGTCGAGGACGTGGGGGCCGACGGTGTCGTCGTTCACGGTGACCGGGTAGCCGGGGACGACGGTGACCTCGGCGGTGCAGCCGTGGGCCGCGGCGACGTGCTCGCAGACCTGGCGGATCTCCTTGTGCACCAACGCCCTGGTGGCCTCGGACAGCGTGCGGATGGTGCCCTCCATCAGCGCCGTCTCGGGGATGATGTTGGTGGTGGTGCCCGCCTTGAGGTGGGCGACGGTGACGACCGCGGGCTCGTGGACGCTGATCTTCCTGGCTACCATCGTCTGCAGGGCGCCGACCATCGCGGCGGTCGGCGGGATGGGGTCGATGGCGTCGTGCGGCATGCCGCCGTGCCCGCCGCGGCCGGTGACGGTGACGTGGAAGGTGTCCGCCGACGCCATGATCGGGCCAGGACGGCAGGTGATGACGCCGGAGCGCAGGGTGGACGTGATGTGGATGGCGAGCGCTTTCCCCACGCGCGGGCCCGCGGCGTCGAGCAGGCCCTCGTCGAGCATGATCCTGGCGCCGTGCTGGCCCTCCTCGCCCGGCTGGAACATGAACACGACCCGGCCCGCCAGCTCGTCGCGGCGCGCGCTGAGCAGCCTGGCCGCCGACGCGAGCATCGCCACGTGCGTGTCGTGGCCGCAGGCGTGCATCGTGCCGTCGACCTCGGAGGCGTAGTCGAGACCGGTGTCCTCCTGCAACGGCAACGCGTCCATGTCGCCGCGCAGCAGCACGGTCGGCCCCGGCCGGGCGCCTTCGAGGACGGCGACGACCGAGCTGAGCCCCCGCCCGGTCGTGACCGCGAGGGGCAGGTCCGCCAGCTCGGCCAGCACGGCGGCCTGGGTGACCGGCAGGTCCAGGCCCTGCTCGGGGTGGCGGTGGATCGTCCTGCGCAGCGCGGTGGTCCGCGGCTGCAGCGCGCGGGCCTCCTCGAGCAGGCCGGCGAAGCGCGGTTCCTGGGTCTGCGGCAGCGTTGTGCTCATGGGTCGATACTGACATCGGACGGTCACCCGGCGCTGCTCCTGGAGGCCCCGTGCTACCGGGTCGGTCGACTGCCCCCTACGGTGTCACCATGGCAGAGCAGGAGCCGGTCAACGGCTTCGCTGTCGCGGTCGTCCGGGAGGACGGCCGTTGGCGGTGCAGCACGATGGACAGCTCCGCGCTGTCCGAACTGGACGCGGCGATCACCGAGCTGCGCCAACTCCGCTCGACAGGCGCGGCCTTCGGCCTGCTCGCCGTCGACGACGAGTTCTTCATCATCCTGCGACCGGTGCCCGGCGGGGTGTCGCTGCTGCTGTCCGACGCCGCCGCGGCCCTCGACTACGACATCGCGGCGGACGTCCTCGACCTGCTGCGGGTCGACCCGCCGGACGAGGAGGACGAGGAGCTGTGGCCCGAGGGCGACCTCGGCGTGCTCAGCGACCTCGGGATGCCGAAGCACGAGATGCAGATCGTCGTGGACGAGGTGGACCTCTACCCGGACGAGCAGCTGCAGATGATCGCGCAGCGCTGCGGGTTCGACCAGGAGTTCACCAAGCTGCTCGACAAGATCCAGGCGTGACCGCCGACCACGAGGACATGGTCCGCGCCGCACTCGCCGTCGCCCGCCGGGCCTCGGCGACCGGTGACATCCCCGTAGGCGCGGTCGTGTTCGGCCCGGACGGCACCGAGCTCGCGGCGGCGTGCAACGCCCGCGAGGCCACCGGCGACCCCACCGCGCACGCCGAGGTGCTCGCCCTCCGCGCCGCCGCGGCCGCCCACGGCGACGGCTGGCGGCTGTCCGGCTGCACCCTGGCGGTCACCGTCGAGCCGTGCACGATGTGCGCGGGCGCCCTCGTGCTCGCCCGCGTCGACAAGGTCGTCTTCGGCGCCTGGGAACCCCGCACCGGCGCCGTCGGCTCGCTGTGGGACGTCGTCCGCGACCGCCGCCTCAACCACCGCCCCGAGGTCGTCGGCGGCGTTCTCGAGGACGACTGCGCCTCCCTGCTCGCCGACTTCTTCGCCGACCACCGGGCCGTGTGACCCTCCGCACGGTTCGCACGGGTCCGTTCGGGGCAACCGGAGGACATGAGCATCGTGGACAAGGCGAAGGACAAGGCGCAGCAGCTGATCGGTGAGGTCAAGGAGAAGATCGGCGACCACACCGACAACCAGAGCCTCAAGGTCGAGGGCCAGGCCGACCAGGTCGCGGGCCACACCAAGGAAGCCGGTCACGACGCGCGCGACAGGGCTGTCGACGGCGTCGACAACCTCAAGGACAAGTTCAACCGCTAGAGCCCTTCGCGCTGCCCCCGCGACCCGCACCGGGACGCGGGGGCAGCCGCGTGCCGGGGGTTCTCGATCACCACACCACCCCGATTTCAGTCCTCGGGCACCCGTCTTGTATTGTTCTCGGCGGTGGCGTGTCCGAGCGGCCGAAGGAGCACGCCTCGAAAGCGTGTGAAGTGAAAGCTTCCGTGGGTTCAAATCCCACCGCCACCGCTCAGTCGGAGAGCCCCGCACCTCACGAGGTGCGGGGCTCTCCGCGTTCCGGTGGCACTAGCCCTGGTCAGCCGGTCGAGACTGAGCTTCCACCTTGGCCAGAGTCGACTGCGGCGCACGTGCAACGTGTCCTGTTGACGTCGCAGTCAAGGACAAATGGAGCCTTGCTGCGCCGCGGATTTCCAGACCATGCTGGCACAGGACACCGACTACACAGCTCGACTTGCAGACAGGCACCACCGCCATGGAGGGGGAGGTGGTGCCCATGACTCCGGAGGTCATGCAAGTGAGTGGTGTTGTCGGTGTGGTGGTGGCGCTCAGGTGGCTCACCGAGTTCGTGGTGATCGTTTGGTCGTTGCGGGCCGATGAGCAGGGTCGCAGACATGCGATCCGTCTCCTCGAACACTTGAGGTGGACTCGTCGTGAGCGTCGTAAGCCACCGTGACCCCCTGACGTCTCCCCCTGACGCCGGGGGGTCGGCCTTAACGGGTACTTGGCGCTTTCGTAGGGGCTCAGTTCGGGTCTTAGTTCAGGTGCGTACGGCGGTGGCAACACCACGAACGCCAAGTGGCAGACCGCGAAAGTGTGTGAAGTGAAAGCTTCCGTGGGTTCAAATCCCACCGCCACCGCTCAGTCGAAGAGCCCCGCACCTCACGAGGTGCGGGGCTCTTCGCGTTCTGGTCGCGCTAGCCCTGGTCAGCCGGTCGGAACTGAGGTCACCACAGCGGATTGGGGGCAGCCCCCAGCGGTAGGGGTGGGCTGGCCCCAGGTCGGATCGGCTGGTTGGCCGGATCGTTTGCGGGAAACCGAATTCCTAGGTTTGGCACATGGTCAAACACCCCGTTCCCCTGCGCCGCAAGGCGATCGCCCTCACCTCCGCGGTGCTCATGGCCGCCGCGCTCACGGCGTGCGCCACCCCGACCGCCGCGAGCAGCCCGTCGTCGAGCGCGCCCGCGAGCACGTCCGCGGCCTCGTCGAGCACGTCCACGCCCGTCGAGTTCCAGACGCGCAAGGTGACGAACGCCGAGCACGAGCTGGTCTTCCACGTCGTCGACGGCAAGCTGCCCGCACTGGTCCTGGACGCGGGCGGCGGCCTGAGCTCGTCGTACTGGAAGGACCTGGCGCCGCGGCTGGCGAAGGCCACCGGGTCGAAGGTCATCACCTACGACCGCGCGGGGGAGGGCGAGAGCGACGAGGTGTCGGGGCCGTGGCGGGTGGAGAACGCGGTGTCGGACCTGGAAGCCGGGCTCAAGGAGCTCGGGGTCACGAAGGACGTGGTGCTGGTCTCGCACTCGATCGCGGGTGAGGTCGCCACCACCTTCGTGAACAAGAACCCCGGCTGGGTCTCCGGCGCGGTCCTCGTGGACGCGAACGTGCCCGACTTCTTCTCCGACGAGATGCTGACGGCGTTCGCCCCGGTCGTCGAGGAGCAGAAGGCCGCGCTGATGGCCCAGCCCTCGACCAAGAAGAACCGCCAGCTGCTCGCCGTGATGGTCGACTACGCCCCCGTCCACCGCGCCTTCCACAAGCTGACCTGGCCCAAGGACGTGCCGGTGAACGTGGTCGTCTCGGGCGGGACCCCGTTCGACAGCCCCGACGCGGCGCAGCTGTGGCGCGACGCCGAGGCCCGCTTCGCCCAGGCCGCGCCGAACCGCAAGCACGTGGTCGCCGAGAACACCTCGCACGAGGACATCGTGACCCAGCGGCCGGACGTCATCACCGACGCGATCGACGACGTCCTCAAGGGCATCCGCTAGCCCAGTCGCACCGGCAGCGAGCGCAGGCCGCGGAACAGCGGCGAGTGCTGGTAGCGCAGGTCCTCGGCGGTGAGCTCCCACGTCGGGAAGCGGTCGAGCAGCTTCCCGAACGCGATCTCGCCCTCCAGCCTGGCCAGCGGGGCGCCGAGGCAGAAGTGGGCGCCGTGGCCGAACGCCAGGTGGCCGCCGGGCCTGGTCGGGTCGAACTCGTCGGGGCGGCCGAAGCGGGCCGGGTCGCGGTCGGCCGCGGCGAGCGAGATGAGCACGACCCCTTGCTCGGGGATGGGCACCCCGCCGATCTCCACGGGTTCGGCGGTGAACCGCGGGGTGGCGGTGACCAGCGGGCCGTCGTAGCGCAGGAGCTCCTCCACGGCGCCGGGCAGCCGGGAGCGGTCCGCGCGCAGCGCCGCCAGCTCCTCCGGGTGGCGCAGCAGCACCAGCACCCCGGTGGAGATCAGGTTCGCCGTCGTCTCGTACCCGGCGGTCAGCACCAGCAGCGCGGTCGACACCAGTTCGGCGTCGTCGAGCCCGGAGTGCACCAGCGCGCCCAGCAGGTCGTCGGCCGGGGCGGTCCGCTTGGTCTCGACCAGCCCGCCGAAGTAGGCGGTCATCTCGCGGGACGCGGCCTCGAACTCCTGGTCGTGGCTGTCGGTCGACAGCACCGCGCCCCACGCCCCGAGCACGTCCCGGTCGGCCTCGGGGACGCCGAGCAGCTCGCAGATCACCAGGAACGGCAGCGGCAGCGCGAGGGCCGCGACCAGGTCGACCTCGCCGGTCATCGACTCCAGCAGCCGGTCGGTGGTGGCTTCGATCCCCGATCGCAGCCCCTCGACCCGGCGAGCGGTGAACGTCCTGGTCAACGGCTTGCGCAACCGGGCGTGCTCGGCGCCATCGCTGTTGAGCATGTGGGCCAGGGGCTGCTCGCCCGGCGGTGTGGAGCGCTTGCGCAGCCGGGGGTCGGCCAGCGCGGCCCTCGCCTCCGCGTACCCGGTGACGACCCAGATCTCCCGCCCGCCGGGATCGGTGACCCGCTCGACCGGTGCCCTCGCCCGCGAGCGGGCGAGCACCGGGTGCGGGTCGGCGTAGTACTGCTCGCTGAAGAACATCCGCATCCCCCCAAGGACCGATGTTCCCGTGATCGGGAGGCGGGCGATAGGTCCACTACGGGGGTGCGCACAGCACGAGGCGCCTGCCACCTCGTCAGGTCGCAGGCGCCTCGTCCTTGATCCGCTGTGTGGTGCCGGCGCTGGGAGGGCCACCGGCTCGCACCCTC
Source organism: Umezawaea tangerina (assembly GCF_003002815.1). Classification (GTDB taxonomy): domain Bacteria; phylum Actinomycetota; class Actinomycetes; order Mycobacteriales; family Pseudonocardiaceae; genus Umezawaea; species Umezawaea tangerina. The sequence goes on from NZ_PVTF01000001.1 coordinate 404,624, forward strand.
GAGATCAGCCTAGCGCATCTTCGAACACACGTTCGAGTGATCCTGTCACCTTTTGGTTGCGACGCGGACCGCGAAGCGTGAGGTGACCATACCTATCCACGCGTGCCGGCTGTTCGTTACCGAAGATGTCAACCTCCCGATCGGCGGGTTAACCGTTAGTTACTGCACCTTCCTTCGTTCACTCGATCCGGGGAGGATCTGCGGACCCGCCAACATCCGGAGGACGTTTTGAGACCATCACTGCCCCGCGTCGGACTGGCGGTCACCGCCGCCACCGCCGTGACGCTGGCCGTGGCGCTGCCGGTGACCGCGAACGCCGTGCCGAGCCCGGACGCGCTCATCGCCGAGGTGTACGGCGGTGGGGGCAACTCCGGCGCGACGCTCACCCAGGACTTCGTCGAGCTGGCCAACAAGGGCACCGCGCCGGTCTCCCTGGACGGCTGGAGCGTGCAGTACCTGCCCGCGAGCGCCAGCGCGGCCAGCACGTGGCAGCTCACCCCGCTGGCGGGCTCGGTGGCCGCGGGCGGTCGCTACCTGGTCGGCGAGGCGAAGGGGACCGGCGGCACGGTCGAGCTGCCGACGACCGACGCCACCGGCACGATCGCCATGGCCGCGGGCGGTGGCACGGTCGCGCTCGTCTCCGGCACCACCGCGCTGACCTGCAAGACCGCCGCGGACTGCGCCGCCGACACCCGCGTGAAGGACCTGGTCGGCTACGGCTCCGCGACCGTCGTCCGCGAGGGAGCGCCGACCGCCACGCCGGCCAACACGACCTCCGCGGCCCGCGGTGCCGCGCTGGCCGACACCGACGACAACGCCGCCGACTTCACCGTCGGCGCGCCCACGCCGGTCAACAGCAAGGGCCAGACGCCCGGTGGTGGCACCCCCGATCCCGACCCGGATCCGGACCCCGTGCCGGGTGACAAGCGGATCCACGACATCCAGGGCCCCGGCCGGGTGTCACCGCTGCTCGGCCAGCAGGTCGTGGGCGTGCCCGGCGTCGTGACCGGCACCCGCACGTCCGGCGACCGCGGGTTCTGGATCCAGGACGCGCAGGCCGACGCCGACCCGCGCACCAGCGAGGGCGTCTTCGTCTACACCAACGCCGTCCCGTTCACCGTCGTGCCGGGCGACTCCGTGCTGGTCAACGGCACCGTGGCCGAGTACCGGCCCGGTGGCGACACCGGCACCAACCAGACCCTGACCGAGATCGCCACGCCCACGAGGATCTCCGTCGTGTCGCAGGGCAACCCGGTCCCCGCTCCCGAGGTGATCACCGCTACGTCGATCCCCGAGGCCTATGCCCCGGACGCCGGCGGCGCGACCATCGAGACCATCCCCCTGGAGCCGGCCAAGTACGCGCTCGACTTCCTGGAGTCCCGCGAGGGCCAGCTCGTCCAGGTCGACGACGTCCGCTTCACCGGTCCGACCAACGAGTTCGGCGAGGGCTGGATCACCACCAAGCCCCTGCAGAACCCGGCGGTCCGCGGCGGCACCGTGTACACCGGCTACGACCAGCCCAACAGCGGTCGGCTGAAGGTCAAGGCGGGCAGCGCGGCGCTGCCGACGGCCAACACCGGCGACGTGCTCAAGGGTGCGACCGTGGGCGCGCTGGAGTACACGAACTTCGGCGGCTACACGCTGGCGACCACCTCGCTGGGCACCTACACCTCCGGTGGCATCAAGCCGGAGGTGACCGGCTCGCAGAAGCAGAGCGAGCTGTCGGTCGCCACCTACAACGTGGAGAACCTGGCCCCGACCAACCCGCAGGCCAAGTTCGACCGGCTCGCGGGCGCGGTCGTGACCAACCTGAAGAGCCCGGACGTCGTGGTGCTGGAGGAGATCCAGGACAACAACGGCGCCACCGACGACGGCACGGTCGCGGCCGACGTGACGCTGGCGAAGTTCGTCGACGCCATCGCCGCGGCGGGCGGCCCGCGCTACCAGTCGCGGTCCATCAACCCCGGCAACAAGACCGACGGCGGTGAGCCGGGCGGCAACATCCGGGTCGCGTTCCTGTTCAACCCGGCGCGGGTGTCGTTCGTGGACAAGCCCGGCGGCGACACGACCACCCCGGTCGCGGTCGTGAAGGACAAGGGCCGGGCCGCGCTGTCGGTCTCGCCCGGTCGCGTCGACCCGGCGAACCCGGCGTGGGCGAGCAGCCGCAAGCCGCTCGCGGGCCAGTTCACCTTCCGCGGTCGCACCGTGTTCGTGGTCGCCAACCACTTCAACTCCAAGGGCGGCGACCAGGCGATGCACGGCCGCTTCCAGCCGCCCGCCCGCAGCTCCGAGGTGCAGCGGCAGCAGCAGGCCGCGGTGCTGCGCGCGTTCGTGGACCAGGTGCAGGCGATCGACAAGGGCGCGAACATCGTGCTCGCCGGTGACATCAACGACTACCAGTTCTCACCCGCGGTGCAGAAGCTGACCGCGGGCGGGGCCGTCGTGGACCTCATCGGCACCCTGCCGCCCGCTGAGCGCTACAGCTACGTGTTCGAGGGCAACGCCCAGGTGCTCGACCACATCTTCCTGAGCAAGAACGTCAAGCGCTTCGGCTACGACGTCGTCCACATCAACGCGGAGTTCGCCGACCAGGCGAGCGACCACGACCCGCAGGTGGTGAAGGTGCGGCCCAGCACGGGCAGCGCGCTCGCCGACGAGATCCTGTTCCTGGTCGAGGACCTGCTGGAGCACCTCCAGCGCCAGGTCTGACGTTCCGGGGGACGGGGCCCGCTCCGGCGGGCCCCGTCCGCGTCCTCAGGAGCCGCTGGAGCCCGAGGAGGACGCCACGACGACGGCGGCGGTGACGGCGGCCTGGATCGCCTGCACGGCCTTCTTCACGGCCACGCCCACCCAGTCGCCCTCGCTGATCTCCTTGGCGCGCGCCTTGAGCGCCTTCTTGTCGCCCTCCACGACCTTCGGCACCACGCCGATGGCGTGCAGGAGCGCGATCAACGTCCCGGCCCGCTCGCTCGGCTGCTGACCGCCCACGAGCGCCGCGGTCAGCTCCGCCCGCACGGAGTCCTCGTGCGCCGAGTCGACCGCGGGCCACGTCTTGCGCGGGAACAGCCCGAGCACCTTGTCCTTCTCCTGCTTGATGAGCCCGCGCCCGGTCAGCGCCTCCAGCACGGCCTCCCGCACGTGCTTGGTCAACGCCTCGACGGCCCGCTGCGGCTTCGCGGGGGCCTTCTCCGCCAACCGCGCCAGGCCCGCCTCCAGCACCGGCTCGTCGAGCGAGGCGGTGTCCATCACGTGCAGCTTCCCGCCGTCCTCCGCGACCCGTCCGGCGGCGACCAGGTCCACCAGCACCGCACCCGCGAGCGCGTGGTCGGTGGAGGTGCCGTCCGTGATCAGCTTGCCGGAGTCGTCGTCCAGCAGGAGCAGCAGCAGGTCCTCGGCGAGAGTAGGCATGACCTCGACGCTAGCGCAGACCACGGCTTCCCGAACCCCGGATCGGCGAGTGCCGGACCCGCCCCCGCGGTCCCGGCCAGAATGCCCCGATGACCGTGGAGTTCCCCGCCGTGTGGGCCGCCTCCGCCCTCGGCGAGCACCGCCCGTGCGAGGACACCTACGGGCGCTTCCCGTACAGCGGCGTCCCGTCGTTGGACCACCTGGCGTTCACCGGGGCGTTCGAGTGGTTCGGCGACCTCGGCGAGCCGGTGGACGACAAGTTCACGGCCGCGTTGCGCGAGGTCGAACGGGCCGCGGCGGCCGCGGGCGTCCCGCTGCCCGCCGACTTCCTGACCTACCAGAGCAGGTCGAGGATCCGCGTCGCGCTGGACGGGGTGTCCTGCTGCTGGGGCGACCTCTCCGACCTCATGCCGAGCCCGTTCGAACCGGGCGCCCACCTCCTGCGCTTCCTGCGCGACCAGCAGGACTGCGTCATCTGGTACCTCTACCTGCGGCCCGGCCAGGACGCCTTCGTCGTGCACTCCCACGAGCTGGCCTACCACCTGGACCACCCGTTCGAGGACGACAGCTGGGAACCGCTGCCCGAGCTGTCCGCGGAGGAGCTGGCCGCCGAGGTGTCGTGGTGCGCGCCGTCGTTCGAGCAGTTCGCCTACCGCTTCTGGATCGAGAACCGGCTGCACGAGGTGCTCACCGACGGCGGCCGCGACCTGGAGCCCGCCGAACGCGACTACCTGGACCGGTACCCGCCGCGCCGATGACCCCCGAACGCAGCAACGCCCCGGACGTGGAACACGTCCGGGGCGTCGACCTGCGGAGGATACGGGATTTGAACCCGTGAGGGGGTTAACCCAACACGATTTCCAGTCGTGCGCACTAGGCCACTATGCGAATCCTCCGTGGTCCAGCCTAGCGGACCCCCGTGGCCCGAACCAAAACGGGGTCGGGGCGGCGGGTGCGGATCACGACCGGTTACACTTGCGCCGGACCTCGTGCGGTACTCATCTCGCGAATCTCCCCAGGGCCGGAAGGCAGCAAGGATAAGCGGGCTCTGGTAGGTGCACGGGGTCCCCTTTTTTTGCCCTGGTCCGAGCCGGTCCGCTCCCAGTGCGTCCAGAGCTGTCGTACCCCACCGGTAGGGTCTCGCACGTGGCGCTCGCCCTATACCGCAAGTACCGACCGGCCACCTTCGCCGAGGTGGTCGGGCAGGAGCACGTCACCGATCCGCTGCGCACGGCGCTCGGAGCGGGCCGGATCAACCACGCGTACCTGTTCTCCGGGCCGCGCGGCTGCGGCAAGACGTCCAGTGCCCGGATCCTGGCCCGCTCGCTGAACTGCGCGAAGGGCCCGACGCCCGACCCGTGCGGCGAGTGCAACTCGTGCGTCGGGCTGGCGCCGAACGGGTCCGGCACGGTCGACGTGGTGGAGCTCGACGCGGCCAGCCACGGTGGTGTGGACGACGCCCGCGAGCTGCGGGACAAGGCGTTCTACGCCCCGGCCGAGGCCAAGTACCGGGTGTTCATCGTCGACGAGGCGCACATGGTCACGACGCAGGGCTTCAACGCCCTGCTGAAGATCGTGGAGGAGCCGCCGGAGCACCTGATCTTCATCTTCGCGACCACCGAGCCGGACAAGGTGCTGCCGACCATCCGGTCGCGCACGCACCACTACCCGTTCCGGCTGATCCCGCCGGGCGCGATGCGCTCGCTGCTGGAGCGCAACTGCGCGGCCGAGGGCGTGACCGTGGCCCCGGCGGTGTTCCCGCTGGTCATCCGCGCGGGCGGTGGTTCGGCGCGCGACACGCAGTCGGTGCTCGACCAGCTGCTGTCCGGCGCGGGTCCGGAGGGCGTGACCTACGAGGGCGCCATCGCGCTGCTCGGGGTCACCGACGTGGCCCTGATCGACGACGCGGTGGACGGGCTGGGCAACGGCGACGGCGCCGCGGTGTTCGGCACGATCGACCGGCTCGTCGAGGCGGGCCACGACCCGCGCCGCTTCGCCTCCGACCTGCTCGAACGGCTGCGCGACCTGGTGCTGCTGTGCGCGGTGCCCGACGCCGCGGACCGCGGGCTGGTGGCCGCGCCCGAGGACGAGCTGGTCCGGATGGTCGAGCAGGCCAAGAGGATCGGCCCGGCGACGCTGACCAGGTTCGCCGAGATCGTGCACACCGGCCTGGTGGACATGCGCGGCGCGACCGCGGCCCGGCTCGTGCTGGAACTGGTCTGCGCGCGGATGCTGCTGCCCGCGGCGAGCTCCACCGAGGCCGCCGTGCTGCAGCGCGTCGAGCAGTTGGAGAAGCGCGGACCGGCCCCGGCCGCCGCCGTGGCCCCGGCCGCCGTGGCCCCGGCCGCGTCGGCCCCGGCGCAGCAGGCGCCCGCGCAGGCCCCCCAGGCCGCGCCCCCGGCGCCCGCGAACGGCAAGCCCGCCTTCCAGCGCCCGTCCCAGCGCGCCGCCGAACCGGAGCCCGCCCCCGCGGAGCCGGTGGCCACGCGCCCCGCGGCGCCGACGAGGCCCGCGGTCGTGCCGCCGAGCCGTCCGGCCGCCGCCGCGCCGACCCCCGAACCCGCCGCGCCCGAGCCGGAGGCCCCGAGCGCGGGCCTCGACGTGGCCGCGGTCCGCCGCCGGTGGTCCGAGCTGGTCGCGGCCGTGCGGTCGATCAACACCGTCACGGCGGCGATGCTCGCCAACGCGATGGTGACGGACGTGGACGGCATGTCGGTCGTCATCTCGCACCCGTCGGCCCCGGTCGCGGGCAGGCTCACCGACGCCCGCGCGGTCGGTGCCCTCACCCAGGCGTTCGCCGCGGTCCTGAGCGGGTCGTGGCAGGTCACCGTCGTGCACGGCGACCCGGCGGCGGCCGGTCCCGCGCGCCCGGAGAAGACGAAGGCCGCCAGGCCCGCGCCGACGCGGCCGAGCCAGGCCGGCAAGGCGGCGGCCGTGCAGCCGCCGCAGCGCCAGTCGTCGGGCCGTCCGCCCGCCGACGACGTGCCGCCGCCTCCGGAGCCGCCGGACCTCGACGAACCCCCTCTGCCGCCGGAGCCGGTGGACGAGGAGGAGATGCTGGCCGAGGCGTCGCTGCCGACCGACCCCGATGCTCCGCGCCAGGACCCCGAGGCCGCTGTGCTGCAGCTCCTGGCCGATGAGCTGGGGGCGCGTCCCCTGAAGACGGAGCGCGCCAAGCGCTGAGTACTACCCCGGTCTGAGGGGCGTACCGCGCTCGCGGTACGCCGAGGTGTCTGCGGCGGTACGACGATCTTGGGGCGTCATCGGACGACTCTTGGGAAACCACAAGCGATCCCCAGGAGCAGCGATGATCGAGGTAGCGAACCTCACCAAGCGGTACGGGGCCAAGACCGCGGTCGACGGGCTCACCTTCACCGTCCGGCCCGGCACGGTGACCGGGTTCCTCGGTCCCAACGGCGCGGGCAAGTCGACGACCATGCGGATGCTCGTCGGCCTGGACACGCCGACGTCCGGCACGGCGAAGGTCAACGGCAAGGTCTACGCCGAGCACAGGGCGCCGCTGCGGGAGATCGGGGTCCTGCTGGAGGCCCGCGCGGTGCACCCCGGCCGCTCCGCCCGCGACCACCTGCTGGCCATCGGTGCCACGCACGGCATCACCGCCCAGCGGGTGGACGAGGTGCTGGAGCTGGTCGGCCTCACCGAGGTGGCCCGGCGCCGGGTCGGCAACTTCTCGCTCGGCATGGGCCAGCGGCTGGGCATCGCCGTGGCGCTGCTGGGCGACCCGCACACCGTCATGCTGGACGAGCCGGTCAACGGCCTCGACCCGGACGGCATCAAGTGGATCCGCACCCTCCTCAAGGGGCTGGCCGCCGAGGGCCGCACGGTCTTCATCTCCTCGCACCTGATGAGCGAGATGGCGCTGACCGCCGAGCACCTGATCGTCGTCGGCCGCGGCAGGCTCATCGCCGACGTGTCGGTCGCCGACCTCATCGCCTCCGCCACCCGCGGCGTGCACGTCCTGAGCCCGCGCTCGACCGACCTGGTCCGCCTGCTCAACGGCGACGGCGTGAAGATCAGCTCGGTCGGCGGCGGCGTGCTCGACGTGGTCGGCCTGTCCACCGAGGACATCGCCCTGCGCGCCCTGGCCGCCGGGATCCCGATCTACGAGCTCACCCCCCAGCGCGCGTCGCTGGAGGAGGCCTACATGGAGTTGACCGAGGAGTCCGTCGAGTACCACGGCGGCACCACCACCACGTCGTTCGGAAAGGCAGCCTGATGAGCACCACGACGATGGAACGACCGGTGGCCAGGACGGCCGTCGACGAGCCCGAACCGCGCCTGCGCTTCACCGGGGTGCTGCGCAGCGAGTGGGTGAAGCTGCGCAGCGTCCGGTCCAGCGCCATGACGCTGCTGGGTGCCGCGGTCGCCATGCTCAGCGCTGGCCTGGTCTTCGCCTCCACGCGGACCAGCGGCGGCAACGGGCCCGGTCCGCGGGACCTGGTCGACCCCACGGCGATCTCGTTGGCGGGCGTCAACATCGCGCAGCTGATCATCGGCGTGCTGGGCGTGATGATCGTGTCCAGCGAGTACTCGACCGGCATGATCCGGTCCACGCTGACCGGCGTTCCCTCCCGGCTGCCGGTGCTCGCCGCCAAGGTCTCCGTCGTCATCGGCACGGTCTTCCCGGCCATGCTGCTGACCGCGCTGACCGCGTTCCTCGGCGGCCAGGCGATCATGGGCGGCGCCGACCTGCCGACCGCGGCGCTGGGCGACCCCGGTGTGCTCAAGGCGGTCATCGGCTCCGCCGCCGCGCTGACCGGCATCGCCGTGATCGGCGTCGCGCTCGGGTCGATCCTGCGCAGCACCGCGGGAGCCCTCTCCACGCTGTTCGGCCTCGTGTTCCTGGCGCCCGGCCTCGGCCAGCTGCTGCTGCCGACCTCGTGGCGCGACGACGTGCTGAAGTTCCTGCCCTCCAACGCGGGCGGTTCGTTCACCAGCGTCGTGCCCCCGGCCGACGGCCTGGGCACCACGGCGGGCGTGCTGGTCTTCGCCGCCTGGGTGGTCGTGCCGCTGATCGCCGCCGCCGTGCTGCTGCGCGGCCGTGACGCGTGACCGGCCTAGGGTGACGGGGTGTCCACGGTGAAGAGGTTCCGCGCGACGACGCGGAGGCACCCGACCGCCGTGGACGCCGTCGGTGCCGCGTTCCTCTACTTCGTCGCCGCCGCCCCGCACGGCCCCGGCTCGGTGCCGGTGTTCCGGTCGCCCGCGGTCCTCGCGCTGCTGGGACTGGGGTTCGCGGCGCTGGTGGTCCGCCGCAGGTGGCCGTTGGCGACGCTGGCCGTCGCCACGGCGGTGGTCGTGCCCGCGGTCGCGGTGGGCGCCCAGATCGAGCCGTTCCTGATCCCGGTCGTGGTCGCCACCTACACGGTCGCGGTCCGCACCGACCGGTGGACGGCGCTGCGGTCCGCGGTGCCCACGGCCCTGTTCCTGGTCCTGGTGGTCGTCCTGCTGACACCCACCCCCGGCTTCACGCTGGAGAGCTTCGCCCGGTTCGCCTGGATCGGCATGGCGGCGGCGATCGGCGACGCGGTCCGCAGCCGCCGGGCGAACATCGCGGCCATCGAGGAGCGCGCGGTGCGGGCCGAGCGGACCCGCGAGGAGGAGGCCCGCCGCCGGGTCGCCGAGGAGCGGCTGCACATCGCCCGCGAGCTGCACGACGTGGTCGCGCACCACATCGCGGTGATCAACGTGCAGGCCGGGGTGGCGGGCCACCTGATCACCTCGCAGCCCGAGGCCGCCGCCGAGGCGCTGGCCCACGTCCGCCGGTCCAGCCGGGCCGTGCTGGACGAGCTGGGCGGCCTGCTCGGCGTGCTGCGCAGGCCGGAGGAGTCGAACACGCCCACCGAGCCCGCCCCCGGCGTGGCGCAGCTGGAGTCGCTGGTCGGCTCGTTCCGCGCCTCCGGCCTCGACCTGCGCTCGACGTTGTCCGGCGAGGTCCGCGACCTGCCCGCCACGGTCGACCTGGTCGCCTACCGGGTCGTGCAGGAGGCGCTGACCAACGCCCACCGGTACGGCACCGGCTCGGCGCGCCTCTCGGTGTCCTACACGGAGTCCGAGATCATCCTGGAGATCACCAACGCGGTCGGTGAGGCCCGCGAGGGCGGCACCGGCCTCGGCCTCGTCGGCATGGGGGAGCGGGCGGGCGCGGTCGGCGGCACCATCCAGGCGGGCCCCGACGGCGGCGACCGCTTCCGCGTCCTGGCGACCCTGCCACTGCACCTCGGGAAGAAGCCATGACGATCCGCGTCCTGCTCGCCGACGACCAGGCGCTCATCCGCGCCGGGTTCCGCGTCCTCATCGACTCCGCCCCGGACCTGGAGGTCGTCGGCGAGGCGACCAACGGGCTGGAGGCGCTGGAGCTGGTCCGCACCACCCGCGCCGACGTGGTGCTGATGGACATCCGGATGCCCGAGCTGGACGGGCTGGAGGCGACCCGCCGGATCAGCGAGGACGAGGACCTCGCGGGCGTGAAGGTGCTGATCCTGACCACGTTCGAGATCGACGACTACGTCGCCAAGGCGATCAGGGCCGGTGCCAGCGGGTTCCTCGGCAAGGGCGTCGAACCGGCCGAGCTGCTGACCGCGATCCGGACCGTCGCCGAGGGCGACGCCCTGCTGTCCCCGAAGGCGACCCAGTCGCTGATCAGCCAGTTCCTGTCCCAGCCCACGACGAACGCGGCCACCCCGGAACGCCTGACCGTGCTGACCCAGCGCGAGCGCGAGGTGGTCGCCCTGGTCGCGAACGGCCTGTCCAACGACGACATCGCCGCCCGCCTGTTCGTCTCGCCGCTCACCGCGAAGACCCACGTCAACCGCGCGATGACCAAGCTCCAGGCCCGCGACCGCGCCCAGCTCGTCGTGATCGCCTACCAGACGGGCCTGGTGCGGCCCTAGCGCCCCACGTAGGTCAGGATCGAGGCCGCGATGGCGTTCGCGTACCGCTGCTTGCCGTCCTCGCTGCTGAGCACGGCGGCCTCGGCGGCGTCGCGCATGTTGCCGCACTCGACGAACACCGCGGGCCGCTCGGACAGGTTCAGCCCGGCCAGGTCGTCGCGCCCGTCCAGGCCGTCGCGGCCGATGTAGTTGGCCGGGGAGAACCCGGCCGCGACCATGCCGTCGCGCAGCACCGACGCGAGCCGCGCGGACGGCTCGCCCTGCGCCTCGTTGAGCGCGGGCGCCGGGTAGGCGACGTGGAAGCCGTTGGCCCCGGCCGCCTCCGAGCCGTCGGCGTGGATCGACACGACCGCCGCGGCGTTCGCGCGGTTGCCGATGGCCGTCCGCTCGTCCACGCACGGCCCGACGCCGGTGTCGTTCTCGCGGGTCAGCACGACGGTCACGCCCTTGGCGGCCAGCACGGCGCGCACCCGCTGGGTGACGTCCCAGGTGAACGCGTGCTCGGGGTAGCCCGCGTTGGTCTGGGTGCCGGTCGTGTCGCACGCCTTCACCTGCCCGCCACCCGCCGGGACCTGGGCGTTGATCACGTCCGGGCTGGCCGCGTTGCCGCCGTTGTGGCCGGGGTTCAGCACGACCACGACCTCCTCGCGCGGCGGTGCGGGCGAGGTCGTCGTGGTGGGGGCGGGGGTCGTCGTGGTGGTCGCGGCGGGGATGTCGACCGACGGGATCGGGTCCAGCAGCGGGGCGCGCGTGGCGGCCGGGGCCTCGCTGCCGCAGCCCGCCAGCAGGAGTCCGACCACCGTCACCACCATCCACCCGCGCACGCCGCACACGGTGCCAGACCGGACGCGACTACGCTCGGGGGCGGTGGCAAATCCGACGAGAGGAACCGCGGTGCAACCCGGTCAGCCCAACATGCAGCAGATCCTCCAGCAGGCGCAGAAGATGCAGCAGCAGCTGGTCACCGCGCAGGAGGAACTCGCCGACGCCGAGGTCACCGGCACGGCCGGTGGCGGTCTGGTGACCGCCGTCGTGTCCGGCGCGGGCGAGCTGAAGAGCCTGGAGATCGACCCGAAGGTCGTCGACCCCGACGACACCGAGACGCTGGCGGACCTCGTGGTCGCCGCCGTGCGCGACGCCAACCGCGCCGCCCAGGAGCTCGCCGCCCAGAAGATGGGCCCACTCGCGGGTGGCATGGGCGGCATGGGTGACTTCGGCGGTCTTGGCGGGTTGCTCGGCTGATGTACGAAGGTCCCGTTCAGGACTTGATCGACGAACTCGGCAGGCTGCCGGGCGTCGGGCCCAAGAGCGCGCAGCGCATCGCCTTCCACCTGCTGGCGGCCGAGCCGGCCGACATCGGGCGGCTTCAGGACGCCCTGCAGAAGGTCAAGGAGGGCGTCGTGTTCTGCGACGTCTGCGGCAACGTCTCCGCCGAGACCACCTGCCGCATCTGCCGCGACACGCGCAGGGACGTGACGCTCATCTGCGTGGTCGAGGAACCGAAGGACGTGCTCGCGGTCGAGCGCACCCGCGAGTTCAAGGGCCGCTACCACGTCCTGGGCGGGGCCCTCGACCCGTTGTCCGGCGTCGGCCCCGACCAGCTGCGCATTCGCCAGCTGCTCCAGCGGATCGGCAACCAGGTCGACGGCAAGGACGTCGCGGAGATCATCATCGCGACCGACCCCAACACCGAGGGCGAGGCGACCGCGACCTACCTGGTCCGCATGCTCCGCGACTTCCCCGGCCTCACCGTCACCCGCCTGGCCTCCGGCCTGCCCATGGGCGGCGACCTGGAGTTCGCCGACGAGCTGACGCTGGGCCGGGCGATGTCCGGCAGGCGGGTCGTCTGACGCCGTGAGACTGGTCGCTGTGGACGGTCCGTCGGGCGCGGGAAAGTCCACAGTGGCCAGGACCCTCGCCCTGGAGCTGGGCGCACTGGTCGTCCCGACGGACCACTTCGCCACCTGGGACGACCCCGTCTCCTGGTGGCCGCGCCTGGTCGAGGGCGTCCTGGATCCCTTGGCACGCGGCGAAACCGGCCGCTACCGCAGGACGGACTGGACGGACGGGTGGCCGAAACCCGGCGACTGGCTCACCGTCGACCCGCCGGAGGTCCTGATCGTCGAGGGCGTCTCCTCGGCCCGCCGCTCCATCGCCCCCAGGCTCGACCTGGCCGTGTGGGTCGACGGTCCCGATGAGACCGAACGCCTGGAACGCGCGGTCCGCCGCGACGGCGAACGCAGCCGCGCCCACCTGCGCCGCTGGCAGGAGTTCGAACGCGGCTGGTTCGCCGTGGACGACACCCGGTCGAGGGCGGACCGGATCGTCTAGCGCGGTGACCGCGGGAAATTTCGCCTGAGCCCGGAAACGCCCCCGAGGGGTGCGGTCACCGCATTAGCCCAGCAGGCTTCGCAGCGGGTGCGCTTCCGGGGCCCCGATCTCCGCGAACAGCTCCAGGGCCTCCCGCCACTTCCCCGGCGCCCCTTCCACGTCCCCCACCAGCTGCAGCGCCCGCGCGTGCACCAACCGCTGCCCCGTCACGGCGCTGAGTTCCACGGCCCGCCGCGCGCACTCGCCCGCCTCGCGTTCCGCGCCCTTCTCCAGGTGCAGCCTGCCCAGCAGCACCAGCACGTCCACCTCGGCGATCCTCAGCCGGTAGGACCGCGCGCTGTCGTGGGCCAACGACGCCGACGCCATCGCCTCGTCCAACCGCTGCGCGGTCCGGTACGCCTGCGCCATCCCCTTGCGGGCCGCGCAGATCCCCCACGGGTAGCTCGTCTCCTCGGCGATCCGCAGCGCCTCGGTGTGCTGCCGCAGCGCCTCGACGTGCTCCTCCAGCCCGTTCAACGCCTCCCCGAGCACGTTGCGCGCGTCGCACACGCCCTTGAGGTTCCCCGACTCCTCCGCCGTCTCCAACGCCTGCCGCGCCTCGGACACCGCCTCGGCGCACCACCCGCGCATCGTGTGCGCCTGCGCCAGCCCCTCGTGCGGGAGGTTCGCGAACCCGCGGGCGGCGGCCTGCTCGTAGAGGACGCCCGCGCGGTCGAACAGCTCGGCCGCCCGGTCCGGGTACCCCTGCAGCAGGTGCACCTCGCCGAGCGCCCGGTAGCTGTTGGCCTGGGTCATCCACGCGTCCAGCCGGGTGCCGACCTCCAACGACCCCTCGAACGAGTCGACCGCCCGGTCCAGCTGCCCGAGCAGCAGGTACACGCCGCCGAGGTTGAGCTGGGCGATCCCCTCCTGCTGCGGCGCGCCGATCTCGCGGGTGATGGCGAGCGCGCGTTCCAGGTGGTGCGCGGCCTGCTCCAGCTCGCCCAGGTCGATGTAGACGCTGCCGAGGTTGGACAGCACGGCGGCCTCGGCGGCGGGGGCGGTGACCCCGCGCTGCTGGATCGGGAACGTCCGCCGGTAGTAGTCGACGGCGACCCGGTGCTGGCCGATGCCCCAGTACAGGGTGCCGAGCGAGGACAGCATCGCGACCTCGCCGATCTCGTCGCGGATGCTCTGCGCCACCGCCAGCCCGGCCTTCGCGGTCGCCAGCCACTCCACCGGCAGGCCCTGCACGTAGAAGTAGCGCCGCAGCGCGTCGGCGAGCTGCCAGCAGTCGGCGCTCGGGTCGCGGTCGGCGGCGTGCACGACCAGCGCGACGAGGTTGGCGCGTTCGGCGTCGAGCCAGGCGAGGGCGTCGTCGGGGGCGATGAAGGTCTGCGGGGTGACGTCGGACTGCGACGCGGTGCGGGGCAACCGCATCAGGGTGTTCTTCAGCGCGTCGGTCGCGTTGTCGACCGACCGGATCGCCCAGTCGATGAGCCGCCGGAACGCCAGGGTGCTCTTGGCGGCGCCGTCCTCGAACGCCAGCCGCTCGGCGGCGTAGTCGCGGAGCAGGTCGTGGAACTGGTAGCGGCCGGGGGCGTGGTTGTCGACCAGGTTCGCGGTGGCGAGCCGGTCGAGCCGTCTTCGGGCGTCCTGCGTGGTCAGCCCGCCGAGCGCGGCCGCGACGTCGGCCGTCATGTCGGTGCCGGGCGCGATGCTGAGCAGCCGGAACAGCTGCGCCAGCTCCGGTTTGAGCGCCGCGTAGGACAGGTCGAACGCGGCGTGCACGGCCGCCCGCTCGTCGCCCTCGACGGTGAGCGCGGCCAGCCGGTTGCCCGCCCGCAGCTCCTCCACGTAGGAGGCGATGGTGACCTCGGGGCGGCTGAGCAGGTTCGCCGAGGCGATCCGCAGCGCGAGCGGCAGGTGCGCGCACAGCGCGGCGAGCTCCTCGGCGGCGGCGTCCTGGCTGTCCACGACGTCCTCGCCGAGCATGCCCGACAGCAGCGACCTGGCCTCGTCGTCGTCGAGCACGTCGAGCCGCACGTTGCTGGCCGCGTGGCTGACGGCCAGGCCGCGCAGGGTGTCGCGGCTGGTCACGAGCACCGCGCAGCCGGGCGAGCCGGGCAGCAGCGGGCGGATCTGCTCGGCGTTGGCCGCGTTGTCCAGCACCAGCAGGACCTGCTGGTCGGTCATCCGCGACCGGAACATCGCCTCCTGCTCGTCCTGGTCCAGCGGCACGGCCTCCGGTGCGACGCCGAGCGCCCGCAGGAACCGGGGGAGCACGTCCATCGCGCTCAGCGGCGCACCCGGCGCGTACCCACGCAGGTTCACGTACAGCTGCCCGTCGGGGAAGTCCGCCCGCATCTTGTGCGCGGCGTGCACCGCCAACGCGGTCTTGCCCACGCCCGGCGGGCCCGCCAGCGTGACGACCGGCACGCCCTGCGCGGTCCGCAGCAGCGCCTCGATGAGCACCACGGCCTGCGCGCGGCCGACGAAGTCGCCGATGTCGGCGGGCAGCTGGGCGGGCACGACCCGGTCCCGCTTGGCCAGCGGGGACGCCGCCTTCACCAGCTGGAGCTCGGGCGCGCCCACCAGCACCTGCTGGTGCACCCGGCGCAGCTCGTCGCCGGGGTCGATGCCGAGCTCCTCGGCCAGCTGGTCGCGGACGCGGTGGTAGGCGGCGAGCGCGTCGGCCTGCCTGCCCGAGCGGTAGAGCGCCAGCATCAGCTGCGCCCACAGCCGTTCGCGCAGCGAGTGCTCCGCGGTCAGCCGGGACAGCTCCGGCACCAGGTCGGCGTGCCTGCCGAGGTCGAGGTCCACCTCGACGCGGCGCTCGACCACGTGCAGCCTGCGCTCGCCCAGCCTCGGCACCTCGTCGCGGTGCAGGATCTCCGACGGCACGTCCAGCAGCGCCGGGCCGCGCCACAGCGCCAGCGCGGTCGTGAACAGGCCCGACGCCGCGGCCAGGTTGCCCAGCGCCCGCTCCTGCTCGCCCTGCTCGGCCAGGCCGCCGAACCGGACGAGGTCGATGGTCTTCTCGTCCACGTCGATCAGGTAGCCGTCGGGCGCGGTCCGGATGGGCACCTGCGGCCCGAGCACCTGCCGCAGCCGCATCACGTAGGTCTGCAGGGTGCCGCGCGCGCGGGCGGGCGGGTCGGCGCCCCAGACGTGCTCGGCCAGCTCGTCCACCGAGACGGCGGAGCCCGCCTTCAGCAGCAGCGACACCAGCAGCGACCGCTGCCGCCCGGCGCGCACCGGGATCAGCTCGCCGTCGATCACCACCTGGAGCGGTCCGAGGAGGCGGAACTCGAGCTGCGAGCCCATCCGCGACCTCCTCCGCAACAGTGACAGGGCGAACATCTCCCGTTGTACAGCCTAGGAGAGCGCTCACCGGATCGTCCGTGGTCACGTTGGGTCAGCGGGTGTGCGCCGGACGTACCACAATGGCCCCTCGCGTGGCCGTATCGTGACCTCTGCGGTTCCGGAAGGGCAACTTGCACCGGTTAGGGTCGGCGACCACACCGTGAGATTGTCGGATTCACCAAGGGGTGTTTGATGCTTCAATCCCGAACGGCTCGGAGGCGCTGGCTGGCCGCGATCGGCCTGGTCAGCGTCTCTGCGCTCGCCTTGTCCGCCTGCGCCCAGTCCGACCGCGGGACCGACAGCTCCGGATCCGGCAAAGTAGGTGGCACCTTCACGTTCGGTGCGGCCGGCGCGCCGAAGCTGTTCGACCCGTTCTACGCGACGGACGGCGAGACGTTCCGCGTCGCCCGCCAGATGTTCAACGGGCTGACCACGTTCAAGCCGGGCACCGCCGAGCCCGCTCCCGAGCTCGCGGAGAGCTGGTCGCCGAGCTCGGACGGTCTGACGTGGACCTTCAAGCTGCGCCAGAACGTCAAGTTCCACGACGGCACGCCGTTCAACGCCGAGGCCGTGTGCGCGAACTTCGACCGCTGGTACAACCAGAAGGGCGCGGGCACCTCCGACGCCGTGTCCCAGTACTACGTGGACAACTTCGGCGGTTTCGCCGACGGTGCGAAGCCCTCCCTGTACAAGTCGTGCAGCGCGAAGGACGCCAACACCGCCGAGGTCGTGCTGACCAGCTCGACGTCGAAGTTCCCGGACATCCTGGGCCTCCCGTCGTTCTCGATGCAGAGCCCGACGGCGCTGAAGCAGTACGACGCCGACAACGTGCAGGCGCAGGGCGACTCGTTCACCTTCCCCGCCTACGCCACGGACCACCCCACCGGCACGGGCCCGTTCAAGTTCGGCTCGTACGACAAGGCGAACAACACGATCGAGCTCGTCCGCAACGACGACTACTGGGGCGAGAAGACGAAGCTGGACAAGCTCGTCTTCCGCATCATCCCGGACGAGACCGCCCGCAAGCAGGCCCTCAAGTCCGGTGACATCGACGGGTACGACTTCCCGGCCGCCGCCGACTGGGAAGGCCTAAAGAAGGACGGCTTCAACGTCCAGATCCGGCCCGCGTTCAACGTCATGTACTTCGGCATCAACCAGGCCGGGAACCCGAAGCTCCAGGACCTCAAGGTCCGCCAGGCGCTGGCCTACGCCATCAACCGCGAGCAGCTCGTGAAGTCGCAGCTGCCCGAGGGCGCCAAGGTCGCGGACGAGTTCATCCCGGAGACCGTCGGCGGCTACGCCAAGGACGTCACGAAGTACGAGTACAACGTCGACAAGGCCAAGTCGCTGCTCGCCGAGGCGGGCGCTTCCGACCTGACCCTGAAGTTCTACTGGCCCAGCGAGGTCACCCGCCCGTACATGCCCAGCCCGAAGGACATCTTCGGCGCCATCTCCGGTGACCTGGAGAAGGCGGGCATCAAGGTCGAGGCCATCACCAAGCCGTGGAACGGCGGTTACCTCACCGACGTCGACCAGCACGTGCCGGACGTCTTCCTGCTCGGCTGGACCGGCGACACCGGTAGCGCCGACAACTGGATCGGCACGTTCTTCGGCAACCCGGAGAACCGCTTCAGCACCGGCAAGTCGCCGTGGGGCGCCACCCTCGCGGCGGACCTGAAGAAGGCCGACTCCACCCCGGACCGCGACGCCCGCCTGAAGGTGTACGAGGGGATCAACAAGCAGATCATGTCCGAGTACCTGCCCGCGATCCCGATCTCGCACTCCCCGCCCGCGCTGGTCGTCAAGTCGGACGTCAAGGGCATCGTGCCCAGTCCGCTCACCGACGAGAAGTTCGGTCCGGTCAGCAAGGGCTGATCCAGCCCACTAACGAGAACAACGGGGTAGGTACGTGCTCCGCTACACCGTACGGCGGCTTATCCAGCTGCTCGGCGTGGTGCTGGTGCTCTCGTTGCTCGTCTTCGCGTGGTTGCGCGCACTCCCAGGAGGGCCGGCTTCGGCCCTCCTGGGGGACCGCGGGACCGACGAGTCGCGGGCGGCGTTGAACAAGCAACTCGGTCTCGACCAGCCGATCTTCATCCAGTACTTCAAGTTCCTCGGCCGAGCCCTCACCGGGGACTTCGGCAACTCGACCGGTGTCCAGCCCGGCGACTCCGTGGTCGACATCTTCGTCCAGCGGTTCCCGGCGACCATCGAGCTCAGCGTCTTCGCGATCATCCTCGCGGTGATCGTCGGCATCCCGCTCGGCTACGTCGCGGCCAAGCGCCGCGGCACCTGGTTCGACAACCTCAGCGTCGGCGGGTCCCTGATCGGTGTCGCCGTCCCGGTCTTCTTCCTCGCCTTCGTGCTCAAGGAGGTCCTCGCCTCCAAGCTCGGTCTCCCGTCCGTCGGCAGGCAGGACGCCATCGGCGCGACCAGGGTCACCGGTTTCTTCGTGCTCGACGGCATCCTCACGCAGGAGTGGGACGCGGCGTGGAACGCGCTCAAGCACCTGTTCCTGCCCGCCATCGCGCTCGCCACGATCCCGTTCGCGGTGGTCTTCCGCATCACCAGGGCCGCGGTGCTCGACGTGATGGACGAGGACTACGTCCGCACGGCCGAGGCCAAGGGCCTCACCGCGCAGGTCGTGCGCAGCCGCCACGTGCTGCGCAACGCGATGCTCCCGGTCGTCACCACCATCGGCCTGCAGATCGGCGCGCTGCTCGCGGGCGCCGTGCTGACCGAGAAGGTGTTCGCGTTCTCCGGGGTGGGCGAGGCGCTGGCGCTCGGCTTCGAGCGCCGCGACTACCCGGTCCTGCAGATGCTCATCATGGTCGCCGCGGTCGTGTACGTGGTCGTCAACCTCCTGGTCGACCTGTCCTACGCGCTCATCGACCCGCGGATCAGGACGAGGTAGCGACGTGGCCATCGGAAGTGCGAAGAAAGAGCGCATCGACTCGCTCGCCGAGTCGACCGCCGACGACTCCGGGGTGAGCCTCGCGGCCAGCGCGTGGAAGCGCCTGCGCCGCAGCCCCGTGTTCCTGTTCGGCTCCTTCATCATCGTGGCGTTCGTGATCATCGCGATCATCTCGCCGTGGATCGCCCCCCACGACCCGTCCGCCCGCGACCTCGCGGACCAGGTCATCAAGGCGCGCAACGAGATCCCGAAGCCGCAGCCCGGCTACCCGCTCGGCGGTGACCTGCAGGGCCGCGACTTCCTGTCCCGCCTGCTCGTCGGCGCCCAGCAGACGTTGCTGGTCGGCGTGTTCGCGACGCTGATCGGCCTCGTCGGCGGTCTCGCGCTCGGCACGCTCGCGGGCGCGTTCGGCGGCTGGGTCGACTCGCTGGTCATGCGGTTCGTCGACGTGATGCTGTCGATCCCGCAGCTGCTGCTGGCGTTCGGCATCGGCGCGCTGTTCGCGAAGCCCAACCTGTTCACCGTCATCCTCGCGGTGTCGATCGTGCAGATCCCGGTGTTCGCCAGACTCCTGCGCGGATCCATGCTCGCGCAGCGGGAGAGCGACCACGTCCTCGCGGCGACGTCGCTGGGCGTGAAGCACGGCGCGATCGTGTTCCGGCACATGCTGCCGAACTCGCTCGGCCCGGTCATCGTCCAGTCGACGCTGGTGCTCGCCACGTCGATCATCGACGCGGCCGCGCTGTCGTTCCTCGGCCTCGGCAACCCGGACGACCGGATCCCGGAGTGGGGCCAGATGCTCGGCGGCGCCCAGACCGTGATCGACACCCACCCGCAGCTGGCCTTCTGGCCCGCGGGCTGCATCATCGCCATCGCGCTCGGCTTCACGCTCGTCGGCGAGTCGCTGCGTGACGCCCTCGATCCGAAGAACCGGCGGTGACGTTCGATGGCACTACTGGAAGTCCGTGACCTCACCGTGCAGTTCCAGCGCAAGGGCGAACCGTCCTTCACCGCTGTGGACCAGGTCAGTTTCGACGTCGAACCCGGCCAGACCGTCGGCCTGGTCGGCGAGTCCGGCTGCGGCAAGTCCGTCACCTCGCTCGCGATCATGGGCCTGCTGCCCAAGCGCGGCGCGAAGGTCAGCGGGACGGTGGACTTCGAGGGGACCGACCTGCTGCGCCTGTCCGACAAGCAGCTGCGCGACAAGCGCGGCCGCGACCTCGGCATGGTGTTCCAGGACCCGTTGTCCTCGTTGAACCCCGTCATCCCGATCGGCGTGCAGGTCACCGAGGTGCTGGAACGGCACCGCGGCCTGAGCCGCAAGACGGCCATGGTCGAGGCGGCCGAGCTGCTGGAGAAGGTCGGCATCCCCGACCCGACGCGGCGGCTCACCGAGTACCCGCACCAGCTGTCCGGCGGCATGCGCCAGCGCGCGCTGATCGCGATCGCGTTGGCGTGCAGGCCCCGCCTGCTCATCGCCGACGAGCCGACGACCGCGCTCGACGTGACCATCCAGGCGCAGATCCTCACGCTGCTCAAGGGCCTCGTGAAGGACCTCGGCACCGCGCTGGTCATGATCACGCACGACCTCGGCGTCGTCGCCGGTCTGTGCGACGAGGTCAACGTGCTCTACGGCGGCCGCGTCGTGGAGAAGGCCCAGCGGCACGAGCTGTTCGCGCAGCCGCGCCACCCGTACACGCACGGGCTGCTCGCCTCGATCCCGCGGCTGGACGCCCCTCGCGGCGAGCGGCTGAACCCGATCCGGGGTTCCGTGGCGGACAACATCCCGTGGGACAACGGGTGCGCGTTCGCACCGCGCTGCCCCAACGCGCTCGACATCTGCCGTGAGCGGACGCCGGTCCAGGAAGACCTGGGCGGCGGCAGGCTGTTGCGCTGCCACAACCCCGTTCAGCCCGAGG
The DNA here is from genome assembly GCF_003002815.1 of Umezawaea tangerina. Taxonomy (GTDB): domain Bacteria; phylum Actinomycetota; class Actinomycetes; order Mycobacteriales; family Pseudonocardiaceae; genus Umezawaea; species Umezawaea tangerina. The sequence continues at coordinate 425,455 of NZ_PVTF01000001.1, forward strand.
TGCCGCAGGAGGTGTCGGCATGACCGCTCCGCTGGTGTCCATCGAGGGCATCAAGGTGCACTTCCCGATCAAGCGGGGCGTCGTCCTCGACCGCACGGTCGGCCACGTCTACGCCGTCGACGGCGTGGACCTGGAGATCCACCGCGGCGAGACCTACGGGCTCGTGGGCGAGTCCGGTTGCGGCAAGTCCACCCTGGGCCGCGGCGTCCTGCGCCTGACCGAGCCGACCGCGGGCCGGGTCGTCTTCGACGGCACCGACCTCACGTCGCTCAAGGGCGAAGAGCTGCGCACCATGCGCCGCCGCATGCAGATGGTGTTCCAGGACCCGATGTCCTCTTTGGACCCCCGCCAGTCGGTGGAGTCCATCCTGGTCGAGGGTCTGCACGCGCACGGCATGGACAAGGACAAGGCGGCGACGGCCAAGCGCCTGCGCTCGCTGCTGTCCTCGGTCGGCCTGCCGTCGACCTCGCTGCGCAAGTACCCGCACGAGTTCTCGGGCGGCCAGCGCCAGCGCATCGGCATCGCCAGGGCCCTCGCGGTCGAACCGGACCTCATCATCGCCGACGAGCCGGTCTCGGCGCTGGACGTCTCGGTGCAGGCCCAGGTCGTCAACCTGCTGGAGGACCTCCAGCAGGAGTTCGGCCTGACCTACCTGGTCATCGCCCACGACCTGGCCGTCGTCCGGCACATCTCCGACCGCGTCGGCGTGATGTACCTCGGCGGCCTGGTTGAGGAGGCGACCTCGGACGACCTGTACGCCGAGCCGCTGCACCCCTACACCAGGGCCCTGCTGTCGGCGATCCCAGTGCCGGACCCCGAGGTCGAGGACCGGCGCGAGCGCATCCTGCTCCAGGGCGACCTCCCGTCACCGGCGAACCCGCCGACGGGGTGCCGGTTCCACACCAGGTGCCCGTGGAAGCAGAACACCAAGTGCGACACGGACCGCCCGGTCCTGCGCGAGGTCGAGCCCGGCCACAAGGTGGCCTGCCACTGGGCGGAGGACATCCGCAGCGGGCAGATCAAGCCGCACGAGGTCGAGGCCGTGCTCATCGAGGAGGACGGCATCTCGCCGGACGTCCCCCTCGTCGGCCCCGTCTCCGTGACGGAAGCCCTCAACCCCTAGGGCGTGTGTCGAAGTCCGTGTTCGCGGCCGCCTCAGGCGCGACTCCCATCGAACGAGACTTCGACACACGCCCTAGCGCGGTGGCCGCTCCCCGGCGGGGAGCGGCCACCGCACCAGCGCAACGGCCCGCGGACCCCTCCGCGGGCCGTTCGCGTTCCGCGGTCAGGCGGGCCAGCGCGGCGAGCGCCCCAGCCGTCCCACGAGCCGGTCGGTCACCGACGCCCCCGCGTCGACCTCCACCGGCGGCGCGAACGCCGAGATCCCGTGCGGGTACCTCGCCACGATCCGCAGCGCGGCCTCGGCCAGGTCCGCCTCCAGCTCGTACTCGCGGCCCAGGGACCGGGCCAGGTCCCAGGCGTGCACCAGGTTGTCCACGAAGTGCGCGGCGACCAGCACCCGCCCCTTCTGCGGCCCGTAACCGGGGAACTCGACGTCGCGGTCCATCAGCCCCGGCGAGCCGAACACGCCCCACGCCAGCTCCATCGTGGCCCGGTAGACCCCCAGCGGGTCGTCGCCCAGCGGCCGCGACTCCCCGAGGGGCACCCCGCGCGCCCCGGCCGTGAACGACAGCGTCGAGTCGACCTGGTGCTGCACCAGACCGCGCACCGTCCACTCCGTGCACGGCGTGGCCATGTCCAGCTCCGCCTCCGTCAGGCCCTCGATCAGCTCGACGTTCAGCGCGCAGGCCCGCCGGTCCATCTCCAGCAAGTCCGACATCCCAACCCCCAAGACCAAAGAAACTGTACGAACGGTCGTACTATTACCTGGTGCCCGAACCCTGTCAACAGGAGAGCTACGGTGGACCTCGTGACACGCGTGGACGGCCGGATCGAACGCGGCGAGCAGACCAGGCGCCTCATCCTGCGCCGGGCGGCGGACATCTCGTCGGTCGAAGGCCTCGAAGGCCTCTCGATCGGCAGGCTCGCGACCGAGCTGGAGATCAGCAAGAGCGGCGTCTTCGCGCACTTCGGCTCGAAGGAGGAGCTCCAGCTGGCCACGGTCGCGCTCGCCACCGACATCTTCGTCGACCGGGTCGTCAGGCCCGCGTTCCATGGCCCGGCGGGGCTGCCGAGGCTGCGCGCGCTGTGCGAGGGCTGGCTCGACTACTCCGAGCGCCGCACGTTCCCCGGCGGCTGCTTCTTCGCCGCCGTCCAGCCGGAGTTCAGCTCACGTCCCGGCCGCGTCCGCGACGCCGTCGCCGAGGCGGGCACCAAGTGGACCGCGCTGATCCGCGACGCCGTGGCGAAGTCCGGTCTCGACGACGACCCGGACCTGCTGGCGTTCGAGCTGATCGCGTTCCTGGAGGCGGCCAACGTCCAGGCCGTCCTACACGACGCCCCCGGCGCCTACGAGCTGGCCCGCAGGGCCGTGGACGCCCGGCTCACGCGGCCATCGGCGTCGGCGTAGCGGCGGCGGCCTCCACGACCCGCCGCTGGGTCGCCCTGACCAGCATCCCGGCGGGCACGCTGACCAGCAGCGCGACCCCCAGCGAGATCAGCATCGCCAGCACGGGCTCGGTGACGACCTGGCCGCCGACGTACCCGAGCAGCGCCGCGTACGCGCTCCACAGCGTCGCGCCGACCACCGCGACCGGCAGGAACCGCCGCCGCGGCCAGCGCAGCGACCCGGCCAGCAGCGCCCCGATGATGCCGCCGCCGGGCACGAACCGGATCGCGACCAGGATCGACTCACCCCGGTCGGCCAGCTGACCGGCGGTCCACGACACCACCGCCCGCGACCCCGAGCTCCGGTTGAACCGCCGCAACGCGCGCATCCCCAGCCCGCGCCCGATCCCGAAGTTGACGAAGTCCGCGAGCGTGCAGCCCACCGCCGCCACGACGATCACCCACACCAGCGGCAGCTCGCCCGAGGCGGCCAGCACGCCGTACCCGATCAGAACCGCCTCGGTCGGTGCCAACGGCACCACCGCGACCAGGAAGAGCACGAGCAGACTGGCTGTTGCGGCGTCCATGAACCGTGCAACGCCCGTGCCGTGGAATCGGCGCCCGAGCCGGGAGACCTTCAGCATTCCCACAGCCACCGCCCGCCCAGGACGCCACGGGCGCGGGAAACCCCTGTGGAACTTCAGCATTCCCTCAGCTCCTGGCAGGATCCGGAGGTGCACATCAACGAGTGGCTCCAGACGATCCCGCCGCTGGCGATCATCCTCCTGGTCGGGTTCGTGATCGGCCTGGAAAGCCTCGGCATCCCGCTGCCCGGTGAGATCGTGCTGGTCAGCGCCTCACTGCTGGCCGCACAGCACGTCGTCAGCCCGGTCGCCGTCGCGGGCGCCGCGATGACCGGCGCGATCGTCGGCGACTCGATCGGCTACGCCATCGGCCGCAAGGGCGGCAAACCCCTCTTCGTCTGGGCGGGCCGGAAGTTCCCGAAGCACTTCGGGCCCGCGCACCTCGCGACCGCCGAGAAGGCGTTCGAGCGCTGGGGCATGTGGGCCGTCTTCTTCGGCCGCTTCATCGCCCTGCTCCGCATCTTCGCGGGCCCGCTCGCGGGCGCCCTGCACATGCGCTACTGGAAGTTCCTCACCGCCAACGCCCTCGGCGGCATCGTCTGGGCGGGCGGCACCACCGCCGTCATCTACTACCTCGGCATCGTCGCCGAGAAGTGGCTCAGCCGCTTCTCCTGGATCGGCCTCCTCGCCGCCGTCCTGTTCGGCATCGGCACCGCCTGGTTCATGAAGCGCCGCGCCGCCAAGGCCGCCGCCGAACTGGAGTCGGACGCCGAACCCGACCCGGTCTCCAAGCCGGCCTGAGAACGCCGATGGCGTGACCACCAGGACGGGTGGCCACGCCATCGGCGTCAGGAGCCGCTACCGGTTCGCCCGGTTCACCGCCGACACGATGCCGGTCAGCGCCGCGGCCGTGGTGGAGTGGTCGATGCCGACGCCCCACAGCACCCGGTCGCCCACCGCGCACTCCAGGTACGCCGCGGCCCGTGCGTCGTCGCCCGCGGTGAGCGCGTGCTCGACGTAGTCCAGCACCCGCACGTCGTAGCCGACGGACGCCAGCGCGTCCACGAACGCCGCGATCGGGCCGTTGCCGTTGCCGGTGATCTCGACCTTCTCGCCGTCGGCCCAGATCGAGGCGGTGATCTCGGCGTGGCCGCTGTCGTCGCTGGAGATGCGGTGCCCCACCAGCTTCAGCGGCACGGCCGGGTTGAGGTACTCGTCGGCGAAGGCGTCCCACATGTCCTTCGGGCCGATCTCGCCGCCCTGGGTGTCGGTGACCTCCTGGATGACCCGCGAGAACTCGACCTGCAGCCTGCGGGGCAGGTCCAGGTGGTGCTCGGTCTTCATCAGGTAGGCCACGCCGCCCTTGCCGGACTGCGAGTTGACCCGGATCACGGCCTCGTAGTTGCGGCCGACGTCCTTGGGGTCGATCGGCAGGTACGGGACGTCCCACGGGTAGGCGTCGACGTGCTGGCCCGCGGCCTTGGCCTCGTCCTCCAGGGCCTCCAGGCCCTTCTTGATGGCGTCCTGGTGGCTGCCGGAGAACGCGGTGAACACCAGGTCGCCGCCGTAGGGGTGCCGTTCGGGCACGGGCAGCTGGTTGCAGTACTCGACGGTGCGGCGGATCTCGTCGATGTCGGAGAAGTCGATCTGCGGGTCGACGCCCTGGCTGAAGATGTTCATGCCCAGGGTCACCAGGCAGACGTTGCCGGTGCGCTCGCCGTTGCCGAACAGGCAGCCCTCGATGCGGTCGGCGCCCGCCAGGTAGCCCAGCTCGGCGGCGGCGACACCGGTGCCGCGGTCGTTGTGCGGGTGCAGCGACAGCACGATGGAGTCGCGGCGGGCCAGGTTGCGCGACATCCACTCGATGGAGTCGGCGTAGACGTTCGGGGTGGCCATCTCGACGGTGGCGGGCAGGTTGATGATCATCGGCAGCTCGGGGGTGGGCTGGACGACCTCGGTGACGGCGTCGCAGACCTCGAGCGCGTAGTCCAGCTCGGTGCCGGTGTAGGACTCGGGGGAGTACTCGTAGCGGAACTCGGTCTCCGGGTACTCCTTGGCGACCTCCAGCGCGTACTTCGCGGCGTCGACGGCGATCTTCTTGATGCCCTCGCGGTCGGAGCGGAACACGACCCGGCGCTGGGTGATCGACGTGGAGTTGTAGAAGTGCACGATCGCGCGGGGCGCGCCGTCCAGCGACTCGAACGTCCGCTTGATCAGCTCGGGGCGGCACTGGGTCAGCACCTGGATGGTCACGTCGTCCGGGATCGCGCCGTCCTCGATGATCTCGCGGACGAAGTCGAAGTCGGTCTGCGAGGCGGCCGGGAAGCCGACCTCGATCTCCTTGTAGCCCATCCGCACCAGCAGGTCGAACATCTTGCGCTTGCGCGCCGGCGACATGGGGTCGATCAGGGCCTGGTTGCCGTCGCGCAGGTCGACCGCGCACCACTGTGGCGCGGTCGTGATCGTCTTCGACGGCCACGTGCGGTCGGGTACCGATACGGGCTCGACCTCGTCGGCGAAGGAGCGGTAGCGGTGGAAGGGCATCGAGCTGCCGCGCTGGGTGTTCCACTTCGGCTGCTCGGACGGCGCGGGCCGGGACGGCGGGCGCAGACGGCTGGTGCCGGAGGTGTACGCGTCGGGGCTGGTGGTCATGATCTGGTGGCTCCTGCGGTCGCTGGGGTGCAGACGACCGGCGGCAACGCTCGACTCCGCGACGGGGGGCCGGTCTGGTCAGACCCCGTCACGGCAGCGAAGCAGGAGGGCACGCGCCACGTCCGACACAGTACCCAGAATTCCCGCTCGGCCGGAACCATTCGTCCACATGGTGGAACTTCACCCGAACGTGTCCAGATCGTGTTTGGTGGAGCATCTCGACGGGAATCTCTTTCACATGTCCAGATGGCGTACAGGAACTCGCAGCGGCAGCTACACGGCTGCCAGGGTGATCAGCGGTGTTGGCGCGCTGTTCGCGGTCATCGAGATCGTCTACATCCTGATGATCGTGCTCGGCGCTAACCAGGCCAACGCGTTCTTCTCGTTCGTGAAGTCGCTCGCCGAGCCCTTGGCGCTCTTCTTCCCGGGCCTGTTCAGCTTCGAGAGCTACAACCTGAGCATCATCATCAACTACGGTCTCGCTGCCGTCTTCTGGCTGGTCGTCACGGGTCTCATCGCCCGTCTCCTCGCTCGCTAGCCTGCTACTGGCCGGTAAGTTCGTGCCACACTGGTGGCATGGCCGAAAACCAGACAGCCGCCGGTCGCGGCGTCCGCACCAAGGTCGTGGGCGCCGTGGCCGGTGTCGTCGGTTGGGCGGGGCTGGCCGTCGCGCTGGTCCTCGTCGCCCACGTCGTGCTGACCGTGGGCCACGCCAACCCCGACAACGGCATCACGTCCTTCGTCGCCGGTTGGGCGCGTCCGCTCGCACTGGGCTTCCACGACCTCTTCGCACCGCAGGACGCGACGCTCGGGGTGGTCGTGAACTACGGCGTCGCCGCGCTCTTCTGGCTCGTGGTCAGGTCACTCGTGCTCAAGCTGGTCCGCAGGCTCGCCTAGCTCGACCGGCCCGCCCCACGTGCCGCCGAACACCAGCTCGGTCAGCGGACGCCGCCTGCGCGGCCGCGTCTCCCTGGCCTGGAGCTCCTCCGGCAGGTCCGCCACGTCACCGAGGTGGCCGAGGGCGATGGCCACCACCGGTTCCACGTCGTCGGGCATCCCGAACTCCGCGCGCGCAGCGTCCTTGTCGAACCCGCCGATCTGGTGGGTCACCAGCCCGAGGTCCACGGCCTGCAGCACCAGGTTCTGCACCGCCAGCCCCAGCCCGTACACCGTGTTCGGCAGCTCGCCGCGCTCGTCCGCGGTGACCACGGCCCCGATCAGCAGCACGGACGCGCGGTGCGCCCACGTCCGGTTGCGCGGCCGCAGCGTCGCGAGGATCCGCCGGTGGGTGTCGTCGCCGCGGTAGCCCAGCAGGAACCGGGCGGGCTGGGTGTTGCCGTGCGAGGCGGCCCACCGCGCGGCCTCCAGCACCACCCGCATCCGCGCGGGCGACACCTCGGCCACCGGGTCGAACGCCCGCGGGCTCCACCTCTGCTCGATGGCGGGGATCATCAGATCGCGTACTGCCAGGCCGTGATCGCGTAGGCGCCGAACCACGCGCTGAACACCGCGAGCCCCGACAGCAGCGCCACCGCGGTCGACGTCCGCCTCTTCGCGATCGCCAGCGCCGCCGGGACGAGCAGCGTGAACGCGGGCAGCAGCAGGCGCGCCTTCGAGTTCATCAGGCCGTTCGAGTCGAGGTCCATCAGCAGCACCCCGATCCCGTAGACCAGCAGCGGCCACTCCAGCCTCCGGCGGAAGCCCAGCACCACCAGCGCGACCGCGATCAGCAGGATCCACACCGTGGTCAGCTCCAGCACCGACCGGGGCTCGCCCAGGTTCGCCAGCGCGAACTTCCAGGTCGCCGCGCCGCCGTCGAACCGGGAGTCCCAGCCGCGCTGCTGCACGGCGAACCAGCCGTCGAGCTGCCCGGTCCGCGCGGCCACGTAGCCGAGGTAGCCCAGCAGGCCCAGCGGCGCGAGCAGGCCGCCCACCCACGGCTTCCAGCCGTCCTTGCGGGTGAGCACCGAGACCAGCGCGGCCAGCCCCACGGCCAGCAGCAGCGCCGCGGCCGTCGGCCGGACCAGGCCCGCCGCCGCCGTGCACAGGCCCGCCAGCACCCACTTCCGCTCCACCACGCCGACCAGCGCCCACGCGGCCAGCGCGCAGAACGTGGCCTCGGAGTACGTCATCGACAGCACGACCGCCATCGGCGACGCCGCGAACAGCGCCACCAGGACCAGTCCGGCCCTCGGCGAGCCCTCCCGGATCTTCGACCCGAGCCGGAACAGGCCGTACGCGCAGAACAGCCCGCTCACCAGGCTCACCGTGAACGCCGCGCCGCGCAGCTCGACACCGGGCAGCCCGTCGACCCAGCGGACCAGCGCGGGGTAACCGGGGAAGAACGCCAGCGGCGTCTCCGCGCTGCGCCTGCCGAACGCGTCGACCAGGTTCCGCGGCACACCCCCGTAACCGCCCTCGGCGATGCCGAGGAACCACTGGCCGTCCCACGAGGTGAGGGCGGTGGTCACGTTCTTGTGCCAGCGGTTTGCCATCAGCTGGAGCACGAACAGGCCGAGCTCGCGGACGAGGAGGAACACGACGCCGGGGGCCATCTGCAGGGCCACCGGGTGTCTCAGGAACCGCTCCAGCCGCTCGCGCAGCGCAGGTGCGCCGCTGGGCACGTCCGGGGGAGCTGACACCGCCTCGACTGTCGACACCCGCACGAGAGTAGTGCCCGTCACGGGCCCGGCTGTCCACTCCTTGACACAGGTAGGCTGCCCGCGACGTGGGAATTTGATCCGCAAGGAGGTCAGTCGGTGGCGCTCGTCGTCCAGAAGTACGGCGGTTCCTCGGTCGGAAGTGCCGAGCGGATCAAACGGGTGGCCGAGCGCATCGTCGCGACCCGCAAGGCGGGCAACGACGTCGTCGTCGCGGTCTCCGCGATGGGCGACTCGACCGACGAGCTGCTCGACCTGGCCCGCCAGGTGTCCCCGGTGCCGCCCGCCCGCGAGCTCGACATGCTGCTCACCTCCGGTGAGCGCATCTCGATGTCGCTGCTGGCGATGGCGATCCACGCGCTGGGCGCCGAGGCGCGGTCCTACACCGGGTCGCAGGCGGGCGTGATCACGACGTCCGTGCACGGCAAGGCGCGCATCATCGACGTGACGCCGAGCCGGATCTCCGACGCGCTGGCCGACGGGGCGATCGCGATCGTCGCGGGCTTCCAGGGCGTGAGCCAGGACAGCAAGGAGATCACCACCCTCGGTCGGGGCGGCACGGACACGACCGCGGTGGCGCTGGCCGCCGCGCTCAAGGCCGACGTCTGCGAGATCTACACCGATGTGGACGGCGTGTTCACCGCCGACCCCCGCATCGTGCCCAACGCCAAGCGGCTCGAGACCATCACCTACGAGGAGATGCTCGAGATGGCGGCCTGCGGCGCCAAGGTGCTCATGCTGCGCTGCGTCGAGTACGCCCGCCGCTACGGCGTCCCCGTGCACGTCCGCTCCTCGTTCAGCAACAAGCCAGGGACCATCGTGTCCGGGTCAGTGGAGGACCATCCCGTGGAACAGGCGATGATCACCGGTGTCGCGCACGACCGCTCGGAGGCCAAGGTCACCGTGACCGCGGTGCCCGACCACCCCGGCGTGGCGGCCAAGATCTTCCGCGTCGTCGCGCAGGCCGAGATCGACATCGACATGGTCGTGCAGAACATCTCGCGCGCCGCCGACGGCCGCACCGACATCACGTTCACGCTGCCGAAGGACGACGGCCCGCGCGCCGTCGCGGCGCTGAACAAGGCGCGCGAGGACATCGGCTTCGACGCCGTCCTCTACGACGACCACGTCGGCAAGGTGTCGCTGATCGGCGCGGGCATGCGCTCGCACCCCGGCGTGACCGCGACGTTCTGCGAGGCGCTGGCCACCGCGGGCGTCAACATCGAGATCATCTCCACCTCGGAGATCCGCATCTCGGTGATCTGCCGCGACACGCAGCTCGACGACGCCGTGCGCGCGCTGCACGACGCGTTCGAGCTGGGCGGCGACGAAGAGGCCGTGGTGTACGCGGGGAGTGGACGATGACGGGCCCGGTTCTGGCACTGGTCGGCGCGACGGGTGCCGTCGGCACCGTCATGGTCGACATCATGAACGGCCGCGAAAGCGTGCCGTGGGGCGAGATCAGGCTGATCGCCTCGGCCCGCTCGGCGGGCAAGAAGATCACCGTGCGCGGCGAGGAGCTGACGGTCGTCGCGCTCTCGCCCGAGGCGTTCGACGGTGTCGACGTCGCGATGTTCGACGTGCCGGACGAGGTCTCCGCGGAGTGGGCGCCGATCGCGGCGTCGCGCGGCGCGGTGGCCGTGGACAACTCCGGCGCGTTCCGCATGGACGACGAGGTGCCGCTGGTCGTCCCCGAGGTCAACTCGGACCAGATCTCCAACCGGCCCAAGGGGATCATCGCGAACCCGAACTGCACGACGCTGTCGATGATGGCGTCCCTCGGTGCCCTGCACCGGGAGTTCGAGCTGCGCGAGCTGGTCGTCGCGTCCTACCAGGCGGCCTCCGGTGGCGGCCAGGCCGCGATCGACCGGCTGCGCGCGGAGCTGGAAGCGGTGGCGGGCAAGGACGTCGGCGTCCGCGCGGGCGACGTCCGCGAGGTGCTCGACGCGGCGGGCCTGCCGGTGGCGGACTCCCCGTTCCCGGCTCCGCTGGCGCTGAACGTGATCCCGTGGGCCGGGTCGCTCAAGGACGAGGGCTGGACGAGCGAGGAGCTCAAGGTCCGCAACGAGTCCCGCAAGATCCTCGGCATCCCGGACCTCAAGGTCTCCGCGACCTGCGTCCGCGTCCCCGTGGTGACCACGCACTCGCTCGCGGTCCACGCGGTGTTCGTCCGCGAGGTCACCGTCGAGGCGGCGCACAAGATCTTCGCGGCGCAGCCGTCGATCGTGCTGGTCGACGACCCGGCCGCGAAGTCGTTCCCGACGCCGGCGGACGTCGTCGGCGGCGACCCGACCTACGTCGGCCGGGTGCGCCAGGCGCTGGACTTCCCGAACGCGCTGGACTTCTTCGTGTGCGGCGACAACCTGCGCAAGGGTGCCGCGCTCAACACCTACGAGATCGCCGAGGGCCTCGCCGACCGGCTGTAGGCCGACCGGAACCTCGACCGGGGCGCTTCCGACTCACGTCGGGGGCGCCCCGTTGAGTAGCGTCTCCCGCATGGCGCAGGCAGTGCTCGGAGTCGACCTGGGAACGACCGCGACGAAGGTCATCGCGGTCGACGAGACCGCTCGCGTGCTGTTCGGCGCCGAACACGGCTACCCGCTGCACACGACCCCGTCCGGCGAGGCCACGCACGACCCGGTCCAGGTCCTGGACGCCGCTTTCCAGGCGCTGCGCGAGGTCGCCGCCTGGTGCGCGTCCTCCGGTGTCGAGGTCGTGGCCCTGTCGTTGACCGGTGCCATGCACACGCTGCTGGCCGTGGACGCCGAGGGCACCCCGCTCACCGGCTCGCTGAGCTGGGCCGACAACCGCGCCACCGAGCAGACCGCGCTGCTGCGCGGCACCGAGGAGGGTGCCGCCCTCCACCAGGTCACCGGCACCCCGATCCACCCGTTCGCCCCGCTGTCGAAGCTCGCCTGGTTCACCCGGTACGAGCCCGAGCTGGCGCGGACGGCCCGGTGGTGCGGTCTGAAGGACTTCGTGGCCCTGCGCCTCACCGGCCACCTCGCCACCGAGCACTCCTCCGCGTCGGGCACCGGCCTGATGGACATCCACCGGCTCGCCTGGCACCCCGGTTCGTTGGCGTTCACCGGCATCACGGCCGACCAGCTGCCGAACCTGCTGGCCCCCACCGACTCCCTCCCGCTGACCGCCGACCTCCCCGGCCTGCCCGCGGGCCTGCCCGTCGTCATGGGCGGCGGCGACGGCCCGCTGGCCAACCTCGGCGTCGGCGCCGTCACCCCCGGCGTCGCGGCGCTGTCGCTGGGCACCAGCGGCGCCCTCCGCGTCGTCCGCGACCGCCCCGGCGTCGACGACCGCGGCCGCGTCTTCTGCTACGCCATCGCCGAGGGCCTGTGGGTGCTCGGCGGCGCCGTCAGCAACGGCGGCGTGGTCGCCCAGTGGGCCGCCGACACCTTCGGCACCGACGTCGGCACCCTCCTCGCCGAAGCCGCCGACGTCCCCACCGGCGCCAACGGCCTGCTCGCCCTCCCGTACCTGCTGGCCGAACGCGCCCCCTGGTGGGACCCCGACCCGCGCGCCACCCTCGTCGGGCTGCGCCGCGAACACACCAGGGCCGACATCACCAGGGCCCTCGTCGAAGGCGTCGGCCAGCAGCTCGCACTGGTCCTCGACGCCGTCCGCTCCACCGACGCCCGCGTCGACTCCATCCGCGTCACCGGCGGCGCCTTCCGCAGCGACCTCTGGGCCACCGTCCTCGCCTCCGCCCTCGGCATGGACCTAGAGCTCGCCGACGACAGCGAGGGCTCCGGCGTCGGCGCCGCCCTGCTCGCCTGGCGCGCCCTCGGCACCCTGCCGTCCCTCACCACCGCCGCCGACCTCGTCGTCCCCACCGCGACGATCAAGCCCGACCCCGACGCCGTCACCCACTACGCCCGGTCCCGCCCCCTCGTCGAACGCACCTACCACGCCTTCCGCGACCTCGCGGGCGCCCTCACCGCCCCCTGACCACCCAGAAGGCATCCGGACGCCGACCGCGCCGACCGCGGCCGCGCGGACACCGCTCGCCGCTCGCCGCTCGCCGCTCGCCGCTCGCCCGAGCTTCGACCACCCCGGACGTCGACCACCTCAGGCATCGACCACCCGAAAATGTCGTACCCCACCCGTAGCGTGTGCGTCGGGGGGTCCTCACGACGGGGGGACCCGTGGTCCAGGCCGTGCTCCGCGCCCTACACCTCCACCAGGTTCGCGGCGCGGCGGTCCAGCAGCACGCCGATGCCCGCGATGCTCACCCCGACCGCGCCGACGACCACGAACCCCCACCCGGCCGACGAGTGGTCGATCACGAACCCGGCCAGCGGTGCCCCGGCCGCCGCTCCCAGCGTGAACGCCGACCCCTGCAACCCCATCGCCTCGCCGCGCACGGACGCGGGCGTGAGGCGGGTGATCACCTCGCCGGTGCTGGCGATCACCGGTGCGGCCATCAGGTTCGCGGGGACCAGTGCCAGTGCGAGCACCCACACCGAGCCGGTGGACAGGCCGACGGGGATCGCCAGCGCGCCCAGGGCGGTCATCAGCATCCGCGGTGACGGCGGGCGGCTGACCGCGCCGTAGACGAACCCGCCCACGAGCGACGCGGCGCACATCACGATCACCAGCACGCCGGTCCACTCGACCCGCCCCTGCTCCTGCAGTGCCGCCACCAGCGCGACCTCCATGCCCGCCAGCACGATGATCGCGCCCGCCGAGGTGAGCAGGACGCCGAGCACCGGAGGGGTGAGCCACTCGCGGCGGGCGGGTCGTTCGACGACCGCGTTCTCCTCCTCGTTGCGGATGGGCGGGTTGACGACGTAGAGCGCGATCCCGGACGCGACCATCGCGGCGCCGACGCTCCACAGCGCGACCTGGCTGGTGGCGCGCGTGGTCAGCAGCACGCCGAGCGCCGGGCCCGCCATGTAGGCGACCTCGACGGCCATCGAGTCGACGGCGAGCGCCGTGCGGCGCTGGTCGACGGGGACGAGCGCGGTGAGGACCTGCCTGCCGATGGACATGGTCGGGATCGTCACGAGGCCGCTGAGCAGCGACGTCACCAGCAGCACGGGGTAGGGGAGCACCGGGGCGCTGAACCAGAACAGGCCCTCGGTGATGGTGCTGAGCACGAGCATGGCGCGCAGGCCGCGGCGGTCGGTGAGCCTGCCCATGAGCGGGGCGCCCAGCGCGATGCCGATGGTGCCCGCGGTGCCGACCAGGCCCGCGGCGCCGTAGCCCTTGTCGAGGGACAGGACCACGTGCAGCGTCAGGGTCATGCCCGCGGCCGTGGTGGGGATCCGGGCCAACAGCATCAGCACCATCACCGGGCGGACTCGGGGCAGGCGGAGGACGCTGAGGTACCGGGCGATGTTCACCGACCCATGTTCCCCTGATGGGGCAACGACTTTAACCCCTCGTTTTCTTGACTCGTTCCAGAAAACGTGGTCACATGGAACGGCCATGACACCAGGACCCCGCGAGCTCCTCGGAGAAGCCGGACTGCGGATCACCGCGCCCCGGCTGGCGGTGCTCGAATGGCTCGCCGACCACCCGCACGCGACGGCCGACCAGGTCGCCGAGGGTGTGCGACGGCGGTTGGGGACGGTGTCCACCCAGGCCGTCTACGACGTGCTGAACACGTGTTCCCGCGTGAAGCTGGTGCGGCGGATCGAACCCGCGGGCCACCCGGCCCGGTTCGAGACCCGCACCGGCGACAACCACCACCACCTGGTGTGCCGCCGCTGCGGCCGCACCGTGGACGTCGACTGCGTGCACGGCGCCGCCCCCTGCCTCGAGCCCTCGGACGCCGCGGGCTTCACCGTGGACGAGGCCGAGGTGACCTTCTGGGGGCTGTGCGGCGACTGCCAGGTACCACGACAGGACGAGGAGCTACCCGCGTGACCGAACCGCGTCACACCACGAACAACGTCGGCATCCCGGTCGCGAGCGACGACCACTCGCTCACCCTGGGCGCCAACGGGCCGATCCTGCTCCAGGACCACTACCTCATCGAGAAGAACGCCCAGTTCAACCGTGAGCGCGTGCCCGAGCGCGTGGTGCACGCCAAGGGCGGTGGCGCCTTCGGGCACTTCGAGACGACCGAGGACGTCAGCCGGTTCACCAAGGCCGCGCTGTTCCAGCCGGGTGTGAAGACCGACACGCTGCTGCGCTTCTCCACGGTCGCGGGCGAGCTGGGCTCCCCGGACACGTGGCGCGACCCGCGCGGGTTCGCGCTGAAGTTCTACACCTCCGAGGGCAACTACGACCTCGTCGGCAACAACACCCCGGTGTTCTTCCTGCGCGACCCGATCAAGTTCCCGGACTTCATCCGCTCGCAGAAGCGCCGCGCCGACAACGGCCGCCGCGACCACGACATGCAGTGGGACTTCTGGACGCTCCAGCCGCAGACCGCGCACCAGGTCACCTGGCTGATGGGCGACCGCGGCATCCCGAAGACGTGGCGCCACCAGAACGGCTACGGCTCGCACACCTACCTGTGGGAGAACGCGGCGGGCGAGAAGTTCTGGGTGAAGTACCACTTCAAGACCGACCAGGGCATCGAGACGCTCACGTCGGAGGAGGCCGCGAGGATCGCCGGTGAGGACGCCGACGCGCACCGCGCCGACCTGTGGCACGCCATCGAGCGCGGCGAGTTCCCGAGCTGGACGCTCAAGGTCCAGGTCATGCCGTACGCGGAGGCCGAGAACTACCGGTTCAACCCGTTCGACCTGACCAAGGTGTGGCCGCACGCCGACTACCCGCTGATCACGGTCGGCAAGCTGACCCTGGACCGCAACCCGGCCGACTACTTCGCCGAGATCGAGCAGTCCGCGTTCGAGCCGACGAACCTGGTGCCCGGCATCGGCACGTCCCCGGACAAGATGCTGATCGGCCGCATCTTCTCCTACCCGGACGCGCACCGGTACCGCATCGGCGCGAACTACGCCCAGCTCCCGGTGAACCGGCCCAAGTCGCCGGTGAACTCCTACTCCAAGGACGGGGCGATGCGGTACACCAACTCCGCCGACCCGGTCTACGCGCCGAACTCCTACGGCGGCCCGCACGCCAACCCCGCGCTGGCCGGTGAGGTGACGACCTCCTACGGCGTCGAGGACGCCCCCGTGCGAGCGGCGTACAAGCTGCACGTCGAGGACGACGACTTCGGCCAGGCGGGCACGATGGTCCGCGAGGTGTTCACCCAGGAACAGCGCGACCGCCTCGTCGACACCGTAGTCGGCCACGCGAGCAACGGCGTCTCCGCGCCGGTGCTGGAGCGCGTGTTCGAGTACTGGCGCAACATCGACAAGGAGACCGGCGACCGCATCGCGGCGGCCTTCGGCAAGTGAGCAGCTAGCCAGACCCGCACTCCCACCACGGCGGAACGGCCCCGGAAGCGCTTTCCCGAGCGCCTCCGGGGCCGTTCCACGTCGTCTCACGGGTCGACCTCGTCGTCCGAACCCGTCCCTCCTCCGGTCCTCCCGTTCCACGGCGCGTACAGCAGTGCGACGACACCGGCGGCGGTGGCCACCTCCGTCACCGGTCGGGCGGTGAAGCACATGAGCGCGAGCACGCCGGTGAGGGCGGCCAGGAATGCGACGAGGTCGAGCATTCGCAGTCGGTAGGTGCGACGACCCTTCTCGGACATGGCGACTCCCGCGGTTGGACTCCCGGTCGGACTCGGGTCGACCGGGACGACGAATTCGGTGCTCCTCCATTGAGCCCGCGCGGAGACCGACCTTCAACTTTCACCGCCGTCACCGGGGCCCTTCCGTCCCGTTCAGCGCACTCGGCGCGCTGACCTGCCCTTTCCGGGAGCTTTCGGCGTCGGCTGAAGAATTCGCACGAGCGGCTGCCGGTTCGGTCGCGTTTCGGCGTGGATGAGGGCACAAATGGGTTCGACCAACAATGCCCTGATGTGGTGGATTTTCGACTAACGACCCGATGCTTTTCGGCGATACGGATTTTCAGCAGCTCGTGAAAAGCGAATGGGAGTACGCGTCTTGGTCGAATCGGGTGGTGAGAAGGGTCCCGACTACCGGATTTTCGGAGATCAGCTCAAGGAGTGGATCCGCAACAAGGGGATCACGCAGACCCAGCTGGCCGTCGAACTGGGCACGTCGGGTGCCAGGGTGTCCAACTTCGTCCGCGGCAAGCAGCTCCCGAGACGCGGTGAGGTGCAGCGGGTGGACGAGCTGGTCGGCGCGGACGGCGACCTCGTGCGCCAGTACGACGCGCTGGTCGACAAGCCGGGGGAGGGCGTCCCGGACGCGGCCGAGGCGCGCGGCGCGCTGCGCGACTTCCTGCAGCGGGCCGAGGTCCGGCTGTCCACCTTCACCCGGTCCGCCTGCTACCTGCTCGGCGGCGCGGGGCTGGTGGTCCTCCTCCCCGTCCTGCTCAACAGCGTCCTGCCGGGGGTGGTCGGGGGCGTGGTGGCGGTCTGGTCCGTGCAGGGCGACGCCGCGGTGCTGCTGGGCGCGGGGATCGCGGTGGCGCTCGTCCTGCCGTTCTGGGGCTTCCTGCTGATCCTCGAGGACCTCACCGCGTTCTTCTTCACCGGCCACAGCTTCGGCGCCGAGCACGCGGTTCCGCACCACGAGGACGACGAGCCGTCCGTCGTCTTCAACCCGAGGTTCGCGCTCACCGGCCTGCGGGTGCCCGAGGGCGAGCTGACGCCTCGCATGTACGACGTGGTCGCGGGGCTCCACACCGAGCACGGCCGGGTCGTCATCCCGGACGACGACAGGTGGCGGCGGCGCTTCGACGAGCGGGTGCACCGCGTCTTCGACACGCCGCCCGCCCGGCGGATCCCGGCGGGCGCGGCCGGGGACGACCAGAGGCTGGGGTACGTCTTCCGGTTGTCGGCGAGCCTGCCCAGGACGCTGGAGTCCGAGGCGGCGAAGATGGAGCTGTCGCTGGCGAAGCACAACCTGACCGTGCGCGTCACCGTGCTGCGCTACCTGAAAGCGGTGCTGCTGACGGTCAGCGCCGGTGTCGCGGCACTGGTCGCGGGAGGGGCCGTCGCCGTCGTGGAGGAGCTGGCCCTGCCGCCCGAGGTGCTCGTCCACGTGCTGGCGGCGGTGTTCCTGGTCTGGGCGCCCGTCGCGGTCGGGGCCGTCACCGCGCCGCTGCGGTGGGTGCACCGGGCGAGCCCCGGTGGCGGCCACCTCGCGGAGGCCTACCGGGACTCCAGGCTCGTCCGGTTCGAGAGCGCGGTGGTCTTCCTGTGCCTGCTGTCCAGCGCCTCGATCCTGGCCGCCGTGTTCGCGGCGGCCATGCGGGCCGACGACCTGCCCCTGTTCCTGGTCTTCTTCGGCGGCTCCGCGTGCGCGTGGGCCTTCGCGTTGACCAGGTGGTGGCCCGGCAGGCTGGCCAGGACGCCCGCGGCGTTCGCCACGCTGCTCAAGGACGGCGCGAGCAGGCAGTAGGTCAGGCCGTCTCGGACAGGTCCTGGCGGGAGTTGGCGAGTGCCAGGCCGGTGCGCAGCGAGCCGACGGCCTCGGACACCGCCTCGCGGTAGATGCCGCCGAGGCCGAGGACGTTGGCGAAGCCGTGGAACAGGCCCTCGTGGCGGCGCAGCACGACCGGCACGCCCGCCGCGGCCAGCTTCTCCGCGAAGGCCTCGCCCTCGTCGCGCAACGGGTCGAAGCCCGCGACGGCGAGGTAGGTGGGCGGCAGGCCGCCGAGGTCGTCGGCGAGCAGCACGGACAGCCGCTCGTCGACCCACGACGCCTCCTCGGGCGCGTAGTGGTCGCGGAACCAGTCCATCTTGGCGTCGGTGAGGAAGAACCCGTTGCCGAACAGCTCGCGCGACCGGCGCTTGGACGAGGCGTCCACGGCGGGGTAGAGCAGCAGCAGGAACACCGGTTTCGGGCCACCGGCGCGGGCGGCGCGCAGCGCGGTCACGGCGGCCAGGTTGCCACCCGCGCTGTCCCCGCCCAGCGCGATGCGCGCCGGGTCGATCCGCAGGTCGGCGGCGTGCTCCACGGCCCACTCGAACGCGACCATCACGTCGTCCACGGCGGCCGGGAACGGGTGTTCGGGGGCGAGCCGGTAGTCGACGGCCAGCACCCGGACGCCCGCTTCGAGCGCGAGGAACCGGCACAGGTTGTCGTGGCTGTCCAGGTCGCCGCTGACCCAGCCGCCACCGTGGTAGAAGACCAGCAGCGCCGAGTCCGGGGCCAGGCCGACCGGCTCGTACACGCGGCCCGCGATCTCCCCGCCGTCGCGGGGGATGCGCACCGGGCGCACGCCGACGCCCTCGACGACCGGACCGCACACCAGCGCGCTGCTCTGCGCGAGCGCGGCCCGGTTGTGCGCGGGGGACGCGGTGTCCCAGTCCTGGCCGGCGAGCTGCTGGAGCCTGAGCAGGAGCTGCGCGTCGGGGTGCAGGCGCTGGCCGTCCAGCACGACCGGCTTGCCGGTGATGAGCCGCCGCACGGGGGCGGGGAGGCCGAACGCGAAGCGCAGCGCGCCCGCGAGGACACCGACGGGGAGTGAATCGGCGAGCTTCGACATGGACCAGAGGTTACTCGCCGGTAGCCGATGTGACGAGCATCCCGACCGGGTGGACCTCCAGTGCGCTGGAGGTCGTACGGTGCAGACCGGCACTGTGGAAGGAACTCGACGAATGACGGTCACCGTGGTGGGCATCGGCGGCTCGATCCGCCCCAACTCGCAGTCCGAGCGGGCGATGCGGATCGCGTTGGCGGGAGCACGGGAGGCCGGGGCGCACACCGTCGAGATCACCGGCCCCGACCTGGTCCTGCCGTTCTACGACCCGCAGGTGCCGGACCGGCCGGAGGCCGCCGCGCGGCTGGTCGAGGCGCTGCGCACCGCCGACGGCGTGGTGCTGGTGTCGCCCGGCTACCACGGCACGGTGTCCGGTCTGGTGAAGAACGCCCTGGACTACGTCGAGGACCTGCGCACCGACGAGCGCCCGTACCTCACCGACCGCGCCATCGGCTGCGTCGCCGCCGCCCAGGGTTGGCAGGCTTCCGTCACGACGCTGACCGCGCTGCGGTCCATCGTGCACGCGCTGCGCGGCTGGCCGACGCCGTTGGGCGCGGCGGTGAACTCGGGTGACGTGGCGTTCGACCTGGACGGCGGCTGCTCGGACCCCGCCGTGGCCGAGACCCTGCGGCTGATCGGCCGCCAGGTCGCCGAGTTCGCCCTCACGCGGACGGGTTGAGCCTCACGCCTTCGGGTACGCCTTGGGCGGGTGAGTTGCCCCACGACCGGGAGTCGAACAGTGTCGTGGCGTGGTTGTACGGAGTACAAAGCTCCGGACATCCACCTCCAGCTCAAGGGAGAGCGTCACATGAACGTGCTCTACACGGCCGAAGCGGTCGCCGTCGGTGAAGGTCGCAACGGCGAGATCCGCTCCTCGGACGGCGTGCTCGACGAGCTCGTCGCGATCCCCAAGGAGATGGGGGGTCCTGGTGGTGGCACGAACCCGGAGCAGCTGTTCGCCGCCGGTTACGCCGCGTGCTTCAACAGCGCGCTGCGGGCGTCCGCGCGCATCGCCAAGATCGAGATCGGCGTGACCGAGGTGACCGCGAAGGTCGGCATCGGCCGCGTCGACGACGTTCCCGGCATGCACCTGACCGTCGACCTCGTCGCCCGCGTCGAGGGTGTCGAGCAGGCCGTGGCGGACAAGCTCGTCCACGAGGCGCACCAGCTGTGCCCGTACTCCAACGCGACTCGCGGCAACATCGAGGTGGCCGTGACCGCCACCGTCTGAAGGAGGCGCTGAAGTCATGCCAGTCAAGTCCCCGATCAGTTCCCCGCTGGCCCAAGCGGAGAAGGACGCGGTCGGAGCGGTGCTCCAGAGCACCCTGGTCGACCTGGTCGACCTGTCCCTGATCGCGAAGCAGGCGCACTGGAACGTCGTCGGGAAGAACTTCCGCAGCGTGCACCTCCAGCTCGACGAGCTGGTGGACCTCGCCCGGACCTACACCGACGAGGTCGCCGAGCGCGCGAGCGCCATCGGCGTCTCGCCCAACGGCAAGGTGCGCACCGTCGCCGACGGGTCCGTCTTCGACTTCCCCGAGGGCTGGCAGGACGAGGACACCGTGATCGCCGCGGTCGTCACGACCCTGGCCAAGCTCGTCGAGCGGCTGCGGGAGCGGATCGAGTCGACCGACAAGTCGGACCTGGTCACCCAGGACCTGCTGATCGGGATCACCAAGCAGGTCGAGCAGGCGCACTGGATGTGGCAGGCCCAGCAGGCCTGACCGGGCGGCCGCCGCGGGATCCTCCCCGCGGCGGCCGATCCGGTGCTACTCGCCCAGGTGCCGCAACGCGAACGCGACCTCGGCCGCCGTCTGCTTCAGCGACTCGTCGATGACCAGCGACCCGTGACCCGCGTTCCAGCGGTACACCTCGTACACCGAGCCGTTCTCCGCCAACCGGTCCAGGTAGTTGTCGATCTGCCGGATCGGGCACCGAGGGTCGTTCTCGCCCGCCAGCACCAGCACGGGGGCGCGCACCGCGTCCACGTAGGTCAGCGGCGAGCACTCGCGGTACAGGTCGGGCAGCTCCTCCGGCGACCCGCCGAAAAGCGCCCGGTCGAACGCCCGCAGCGGCTCCATCTCGTCCTCGTAGGCGGCCAGGTAGTCGGCCACCGGGATCATCGACGTGCCGACGGCCCAGCGCTCCGGCTGCGTGCCCAGCGCCAGCAGGCTCAGGTAGCCGCCCCACGAAGCGCCGTTGACCACGCACTTGGCCGGGTTGGCGAAGCCCGACTCGACCGCCCAGTCGTGCACCGCGGCCACGTCGGCCAGCTCGGTGAGCCCCGGCCTGCCCTCGATGGCGTCCCGCCACGCCGAGCCGTACCCGGTGGAGCCGCGGTAGTTCACGTGCACGACCGCGAAGCCCGCGTCCAGCCACACCGCGCGGTAGCCGGAGAACCGGTCCTCGTCGGCCGACTGCGGACCGCCGTGCAGGCTGAACACCGTCGGCAGCGGCCCGTCCGGCGCACCGGCGGGCCGGGCGACGAGCGCGTGCACGCGGCCGCCGGGGCCGTCCACGAACACGTCCGCCACGTCCTGCGAGCCGGGTGCCTTCGCGCCCTCGGCCTCCAGCAGCACGCGTTCCGCGCCGTCCGCCGCCAGCGCGCGGATCACCGGCGGGTGCGCCGCGGACGACCAGGAGTACTCGACCGTCCCGTCCGGACGCACGGCCGCGGCCCCGATCGTCCCGTGTGGAGTGTCCAGTTGGGACAGTTCGCCGGTCATGAGGTGGTAGCGGTACAACGTGTTGCGCGCCTCGAACGTGTGCACGAGGAGCAGTGCGGTCGCGTCCGGGTACCAGTCCGCGACGATCTCGCCCGGCAGGTCGACCACGATCTCGGACTCGGTGTCCGCCTCGACGTCCCAGAGCAGCAGCTCCTCGCGGCCGCGGCGCTCGTGCAGCACCAGCACCCGGTTGTCGCCCACCACCGGGCTGAACGCGATCGTGCCGAGGCCCTTGCCCTCGCCGTCCCACTTCTCCGCGACCGCCGCGCCGGTCTCCACCGACAGGACCCGCAGCGCGGGGTGCCTGCTGTCGCCGTGCTCGGAGTGCGAGATCACCAGCAGCGTCTCGTCCTTGGACAGCGCGTCCAGCCCGCCGTCGTTCTCGTGCGAGTACACGACCTCCGCCGCGCCGCCCTTGCGCGACAGCCACACCGACGTGCCGTCGTCGGTGGACACGCCGACCGCGGTCACGTCCTCGCCGATCTCCAGGCCCGCCGAGTACCCCGCGGGCACGCCCTCGACGGCCGTCCACGCATCCCGGCCGTCCGCGGCGAACGGCTCGTTCACCCAGAGGCCGAACTCGTCGCCGTCGTGGTCGGCGAACCACCAGATCGACTCGCCGTCCGGGCTGATCCGGTAGTGCGACGTGCCGTTCGGCCGGTCGGTCACCTTGCGGTGGAAGTCGTCCGCGCGGTCCCAGGCGTAGACCTCCCACACCCCGTCCGCGTTGGACAGGTACAGGTTCCGGTCGGGCGCGTTCTCCGCCCAGGACGGGGCGGACATCCGCGGCGCCGTGAAGCGGGCGCGCCACCTCGCCTCGGTCTCGGGATCGGTGAACAGGGGGTTCGGCACCACGGCAGCGGGATGTGTCGTCACGCTCCCGATCCTGCCTCAACGGGTCGTCGCGCGGTCACCAGGTAGTAGTCGGCCAGCCCGCGCGCCACGACCTTGACCCAGTTGCGGTCCCAGTCGTTGCGCACCCCGCCCTGCTCGATCCACTTGTCCAGCCCCGGCCACACGTGCTCCCCGATGTTCTCGGCGGCCACGTCGACGAAGCCCGCGGTCCGCAGGTCGGCCAGCACGGCGCCGATCGGGTGCGCCAGGTCGAGGCCGTTCTCGAACGTCGCCAGCAGCCGCGCGATCTGCGGTTCCGTGCCCGTGCGGTTGGCGAAGAACGTGGTCACGGCCAGCCTGCCGCCCGGCGCGAGCACCCGGTGGGCCTCGCGGGCGAACCCGGCCACGTCCTCGAAGTGCTGCGCGGCCTCGACCGACAGCAGCCGGTCGAACGCCCGGTCGTCGAACGGCAGGTCCGAGGCCGACCCCTGCACGAACGCCAGCCGCTCGTCCCGGTGCGCCCCGGCGGCCCGTGCGACCTGCTCGGGCACCAGGTCGACGCCCTTGACCAGCGCGGGCCCGCGCCGCAGCATCGAGGCGGTGCCGTTCCCGCGCCCGCAGCCGATCTCCACGACCCGCTTCCCGGCCACGTCGAGCCCGTCCAGCAGCAGGTCGTAGAGCGCCTGCTGGCTGGCGATCCGCTGTTCCAGGGTGAGGTCGCCGTCGAGCGGGATCGCCCGCCAGTAGCCGAAGTTGATGAAGCCGCCGCCGAAGATCGGGATGCTGCTGAGATCACCGGTCCCGTAGATCCGCTTCCGCAGCTCGATCCGCGCCCGTTGATCAGTCATCACCCGATCGTGTCACCAGATCGGGTTGCCGGGGCGGTCAGTTCGTGCCGAGCGCGGCCTCCGTGCCGAGGACCAGCGCGCGCAGCCCGTGCTCGAAGACGTCCTCGCCCAGCAGGCCGCCGCCATCGCGGACGGCGACCACCAGCACGGCCTCCGGATCGCCGCCCAGCACCGCCACCAGCCCGGCCAGCCGCTCATCGGTCGGGGCGGCGGACTGGCCGGGCCCGCTCTGCTCCTGGAGCACGAACCCGTGCACGTACCGGGTGATCGTCGCGATCGTGCGCAGGGCGAGGATCAGGGGGGAAACCGCACCCGACCAGCGCGGTCAGCTCGTCGTTGAACGCCACGACCGTCGAGGGGCTCAACGCGCTCGCGGTGGCGACCACGCGGGCGCCGTCGCGGTGGGCGAGCAGCGACCGCCGGTAGGCGCGGGCCCGGCGGACCAGCCAGTCCTGCCACGTCTCGCCGTCCTCGGGCGGGCCCATCGTGGCGCCGACGACGATCGCGTCGGCCATCCCGTCGCTGGAGGCGCTCGACCGGCTCGGCGTCCGCACCGACGTCTACGCCCGCATCGGCGTGCGGACCGTCCTGCTCGGCGGCGACCGCAGCCCGGCCCGCCTGACGGCCTGGGTCGACGCGATCGCCCGCGTGATGCCCAACGCCGAACGCGTCGTCCTGCCCGGCATGGACCACGGAGCCGACCTCAAGCACCCCGAGGCGGTCGCGGGCGTGGTGGAGAGGCTCGCCGACGACGTGCTGGGCGGCTAGCCGCGGGGCCTGGTCGACACCGAGACGTAGTCCACGACCATCGGCTGGTCCGGCCGGGTCTCGGGTGTCGGCGTGTCCACCTTGGCCACGCCGTTGGGGAAGCCACCGCCGATGGCGACGTCGAGCAGCAGGAAGTACCCGGCGTGCGAGGTCATCTTCGCCCAGCTCGCGGCGTCGATCCGGTCCTGCCGGATCGTCGTGTACTGGTGGCCGTCGACGAACCACCGCAGCTCGTTGGGCGTGGTGCCGGCGTCCCACTCGAACCGGTAGGTGTGGAAGTCCGCCTGGCACGGCTGCCCTGGGCACGCCGTCGAGCCGCCGATGCCGTTGGACTCGTCGCACGGACCGCCCTGCGCCACCCCGCAGTGCAGCAGGCCCCACACCTGGTCGAGGCCGTTCACGTTCTCCATGAACTCGACCTCGCCGACACCCGGCCAGTTCCAGTAGTCGCCCCGGTAGGGCGAGCCCAGCGCCCAGAACGCCGACCAGTAGCCCAGTCCCGCCGGGCCGGTCGCGTCCGGCATCCGCACGCGCCCCTCGACGCGCAGGACGCCGCCCTCGGGTGCCTTGAAGTCGGCGCGCCTGGTCTCGATCCGGGCGGACGTCCACTTGCCCTCGTCGTCGCGCCTAGGCGTGATCCGCAGGTTCCCCCGCCCGTCGAGGGCGAGGTTCGCGGGGTCGGCGGTGTAGGTCTGGATCTCGCCGGTTCCCCAGTTCGGCGCGCCGCCCGGATACCCGGTGCCGGTGTCGACGAGCCAGTCGGCCGGGTTCGGCCCACCGCCCTCGTCACCGGTGAAGTCGTCGCGCCAGGCGAGCTGCCAGCCCTCGTCGCCGGCCTCGTGCGCGACCGGTCGCCCGTGCTCGGCGCACGCCGTCGTGCCCAGCAGCAGCAGGGCCACCGCGACCGCCTTGCCCATCCGGTCGCGTCCCATGCATGACCCCTCCGCCGCGGTACCTGCGCCGGACTCCGCGCCGCGGGGCCACCGGGGTGACCGCTCGGCACGACCGGTCCGGCCGCGCGCCAGGGGCCTACTGCTCGGAGTTCTCGAGCCGCTCGATCCTGTGGCGCCCGGACCGGTCGTCCAGCTCCTCGCTGAAGATCGTATCCATGGTGCGCGAGGCCCGTGCCAACGCGAACGCCGCCGCGGTGACCAACGAGCAGGCCGCGGCCGTGAGGAAGGCGAAGAACGGCGTGGTCAGCACACCGACCACGCAGGACAGCGTGACGATCGCCATGGTCGTCGTAGCGGTGGCCAACCACGTTTTCCGGGCATGGCCTACCGAGGAGATGATGCTCATGGGTTGCTCTCCCGACTGGACGTGGCGCCTGGTGCGAACGCCATGTCTCGTTGTCGCGAACGACCCCATTCTCGTTACGCTTAGTCAGACGAATGCGGAGTATTCACCCGATTGCGCGCGCATCGTGTCTTTTGGTGGTACGAATCTGTGTGTTGAGTCACGACCGAGCTTTACTCGCTTTAGCATCATCGCAGGTCAGAGGCGTGCAACATGCAGATGGCCGCTATATAGGTGAACGCCATTCCGGTTCTTTGCCCGGTCGGCTGGAATTTCTGGATTCAACTACTATTTGTGCAGCTCGCCGCCGCTGCGGACAGTGAGCGCAAGTGGGAGTTGGTCGGGGTCCGAGTTGCACGTTGACCCTGAAAAGTGCACGAACGAGTGAATGCGTTGACTCGGAGAAACGGCTTCGCCCGGTGAAAACGATCACTCGGATGGACACCGGCCGTAACCCATCCGAGGAAACCCATGAGCCAAGAACACCGCGACGCCGCACGCGCCGCGCGGACCCCTACAAGACCGGCCACGCCCGCGGGCGTCGACGACGAGGCGGTCCCGGACCGCGGTGCGGTCGTCGCGATCCACCCGGCACGGGCGACTACCGCCCCGCACGGCGAGGGCGCTGCCTGATCATGCGATGGAGCACCGCCCGTCCACCCCGGACCGGCAAGCAGGCCGTGGATCCCCGGCGCGGCGCGAAGGGCGCGGTCCGCGGGGTCGCCATCCGCGCGCTGTGCGTCCTCGCCGTGGTCGTCGCCTGGATCGGCGGGGTGTCCTACGCCGCGGCGGCCGTCGCCGTCGAGGACACCCCCGTGGCCGCGTCCCCGATCGGGACCCTAGCCCGCACCCGCGCCGACTGTCGGGTGCTCGGCGTCGACCAGGCCGGGCAGGCCACCAGGTTCCGCGCCGTCAACCTGTCCGACCGCGCGCTGCGCTGCGTCCTCGACGGCATGCTGGCGCCCGAGTACCTGTCCGGCGACATCGCCGGGACCTGGCCGCTGGACGGCCGCAAGCGGGCCCACTGGGACCGCGTCACCGCCGAGTGGTTCCGCAACCCCGACCCGGCCGTCGGACTCGACGTCACCATCCGCGTCGAGCCCTAGGGCGGTCCTTCCCCTGCAACGTGATCACTTGCTCAGGGGGTGCCCACTCGCCGTGGTCTTGCCCAGCGCCGCCAGCACCTCGTCGGCCAGCTCGGCCGGTCCGAGCAGGTCCGAGCGCAGCACGAGCGTCCCGGCGGGCTGGCGGGACGCGGCGGCCGCGTCCATGCGCTTGAGAGCCCAGTCGTTGGCCTGACCGGGAACGGGGGCGCGGGCGTTGAGCCGCCGCACCAGCACGTCGGTGTCCGCGTCCAGGAAGACGTGCAGGACGTCCTCGCCCGCGTCGGCCAGGCCGCCGAGGATCTCGGTCCGGTAGGCGTCGCGGACGAGCGACATCGGCACGACGAGCGTGTCCGCGTGGTGCCTGCGCAGCGCCAGCGCCGTGGCGACGACCAGCTCCCGCCAGCTCGGCAGGTCCTGGAAGTCGTCGTTGGGCGGCAGCCACTTCCACAGCAGGATGCCGACGTCCTCCGGGTCGTACACGACCGCGTCGGGGAGCCGCCGGTGCAGCTCGGCCGCCAGCGTCGTCTTGCCCGCCCCGAACCCGCCGTTGAGCCAGATGATCACCGGCCCACGGTATCCGGGCGCGCGGTGCCCCGACCCGCCACGGGGTCGGGACACCGCGGGGCTCACCCGGCGAGCTTGGCCTTCACGGCACCGGCCACCCGGCCGCCCTCGGCCCGTCCCGCCACCTTCGCGTTGACGGCCTTCATGACCTGGCCCATCTGCCGCTGACCCGGCTGCTCGCCCAGCTGCTCGGCCACCTCCGCGACGGCCGCGTCCACCAGCGCCACCAGCTCGTCGTCGCCCAGCTGCGCGGGCAGGTAGTCCTCGAGGATCGTCCCCTCGGTCTTCTCCAGCTCCGCCTGCTCCGCGCGCCCGGCGCCCGCGAACGCCTCGGCGGCCTCCTTGCGCTTCTTGACCTCGCGCGTCAGCACCTTGAGGACGTCGTCGTCGGAGAGCTCGCGCGCGACCTTGCCCGCGACCTCCTCGTTGGTGATCGCGCTCAACGCCATCCGCAGGGCTCCGACCTTGACGGTCTCCCGGCCCTTGATCGCGGCAGTGAGGTCGTTCTGCAACCGTGTCTTCAGCTCCGCCATGGGGCCGAACGGTACCGGGAACAGCGGATTACTCCTCATCCGTTATCCGCCGTAGGCTCGTTGGTGTGAACAAGTTCGGCCGCGCCCTGCTCGCCACGACCGCCGTCGGGACCGCCACGCTCGCCTACTCGGTGGGCTTCGAGAGACGCCATTGGACGTTGCGGCAGGCCACCGTGCCGGTGCTCGCACCCGGCTCCCGGCCGTTGCGCGTGCTGCACATCTCGGACCTGCACATGACGCCGAACCAGAAGTCCAAGCAGCGCTGGGTCGCCGCGCTGGACGAGCTGGAACCGGACCTGGTGGTGAACACCGGCGACAACCTCGCGCACAAGCAGGCCGTGCCCGGTGTGGTGCGCGCCCTCGGCCCGCTGCTGAACCGGCCGGGCGTGTTCGTGTTCGGCAGCAACGACTACTACGCGCCGCGGCCCAAGAACCCGGTGCGGTACCTGCTGCCGTCGGCGAAGACCAAGCGCGTGCACGGCATCAACCTGCCCTGGCGCGACCTCAGGGCCGCGATGGTGGAGCGCGGGTGGATCGACCTCACCCACGTGCGCCGGACGTTCGAGGTGGCCGGTCAGACGGTGTTCGCGGCGGGCCTGGACGACCCGCACCTCAAGCGCGACCGCTATGAGGACATCGCGGGCACCCCCGACCCCGACGCGGCGCTCCGGCTCGGCGTCACGCACTCACCCGAACCCCGCGTCCTGGACCCGTTCGCCGCCGACGGCTACGACTTCGTCATGGCGGGCCACACGCACGGCGGCCAGCTCCGCGTCCCCGGCTACGGCGCCCTCGTCACCAACTGCGACCTCGACCGCTCCCGCGCCCGCGGCGTCTCCCGCTGGGGCTCGCACATGTGGCTCAACGTCTCCGCCGGCCTCGGCACCTCCCCCTACGCCCCCGTCCGCTTCGCCTGCCCTCCCGAAGCCAGCCTCCTCACCCTCGTGGCCCGCACCGTCGACGCAGGTCAGAGCCCATCCGAAGCCGTTAGGGGTACCCGATTCGGAGTGGGCGGCAACATCCGGTAGAGTTCCAATCGTTCCAACCGGGGTGTGGCGCAGTTTGGTAGCGTGCTTCGTTCGGGACGAAGAGGTCGCAGGTTCAAATCCTGTCACCCCGACGGTTGAATACACAGGCCAGGAACCTTTCACGGGTTCCTGGCCTGTTTTCGTGTCGTCTACTTGCGGTCCGGAGACCGAGGGGCGCGCGATGGAGGTCAACGACGTGATCCTTGCCGGTGACCGGTACGAGCTGTCGTACGAGCTTCCCGCCGACTAGTCCACAGTGGCCTTCGCTGCTCTAGCGGACCTTGTGAGGACTTTCTCTACTTGTTCAAGGCGGCCCCTGCGGGGCCGCTCGGCCGCACTCTGCTGATCCTGTCCGACAGGGTCTTCACGGCCCCATCCTTGTGCCGCTCGGGCAAGCGGGCGGGGCCCGCCCTGGCGGGCACCACCCACGCCCGGCGACGGGAGCAGGGCCTAACCCAGCCGGACACGACAGCGGCCGATCAGCCCCACAGGGTCCGCAGACGGAGAAGGACATGTCCTCGCCGGACGGCAGGTCTCCGAGATGGTCGAAGCCATCGACAGCTCGCGTTCGGCAGTGGGACCGGGGATCGCGCCATCTCGTCGACCTCCACGAGGGCAACCACACGCGTCAAGGGGGCAGCCCCAGCGTCCGTGTCCAGTATAGGTGGATGAGCCCCCTTGACCCGCGCGGTTGGGGCGGGGCCAGGTCGACGAGATGGCGCGAAACCCCTCGTTGAGGTAAAGCGTCCCGCACGAGTCAGACCTAAAGGGACTTTAGGGAGCTAGATAACCTTCGCGCCAACCGGGCCGCCTGGTGCGACCAGCGGTCAGCGGAGTTCGGCAGAGCCGATCTGCCTCGCCGATCGCTCCTTCACTTTGCGCCCTCGACCTGCTTAAGCTGCAAATGCACGCCGAAGACATAGCAACGGGCGACCTACCGTTAGGCAAGGTCGCCCGTCGCAACTAAGCCGTCTGGTAGCACAGACAGCTTTCGTTCAGCCAAACCGGGTCTCCGGTAGGCAGTCTGTCTCCTCGTAGCACGGCCCATCGTGATCGACTCGCTTAGCCAACCTTGCGATCACGAACAAATTTCCGCCTAGAAGGAGCCAGCATCAGTGACGATAGGTCCCCTCACCCACCGTCCACCATCCCCAAACCGTGCCTCTCTCGATGAGAGGTCGCCGTCGAGCGCCGAAAAGCACTGCTACGGTCGAAGGCTGACTAGCTCGGCAGATCTGCTTGGCAGGTCGGACTTGCTCAAGCTTCACACGGGGCGCACCCTGACCTGGGCTTACGTGAACAGCGAGGTCCGGTGATGTCTCCGTGGATCTGGTTCTTCAGCGCTTACGCGATCTTCACTCTTACAGTAGCCGGCTATGCCGCACGCGCTGCGGTCTCGTACACAGACGCCAGCCAGCGTGCTGACGCCTATAAGGTGCTCAAGCTCATCTGGGGTATGGGGACCGGCACAGGGGGTCTCATCGGACTCGTCATCAAAGCACACGAATCCGGGCTGCTGTAGAACATCCCTATTGCACGCGGGACGTGTCGTTGGCTTGCCAGCAGCAGTCGGCAAGCCTGGCATCGTGTCTTGATCAAGCCTGCCTCGGTCAACTGCGGCAGGGTTGCCACGCCAGCAGCATCAGCAGTCAGTAGGAAGTCAGCAAACCGGTCGGCATCAGGCGTTACAGGAACCATCTGGCCGACACAAAATGCGACGCCAGAGGCACTCGCCAACACGGCCCGACAGCAAGCAGCAACGTTCGGGACGAAGAGGTCGCAGGTTCAAATCCTGTCACCCCGACCAGGTTAGAGCAGGTCAGAGCCGGTCTCCGCAGTACGGGAGACCGGCTCTTTCCGTTTGTTCAGGGGTATTCGGCGAACCTCCGTGCAAAGCAAGGCCCCCGACGCGAACCGCGTGTCGGGGGCCTTGTGAGCGGGGGCGGTCAGCCGCCGGGTTCGGTCGGGATGGTGATGCCGCCGGGTGGTGGTTCCTGGCCAGGTGGGGGGTTGGGGGCGGGGGGTGGTTCGGTGGCCGGTGGGGCCTCGCTGGTCTGCGGGGGCGGGACGTAGCCGGAGCTGACGAAGAGCGTGATCATGGTGCCGCGCAGGGCGTTGCCGCGCGGGGTCTGGCTGACCACGGTGCCCTTCGACTCCGACGAGTTGCGGTCCTGGGTGCTGACCTTGTAGCCGGCCTTCTCCAGGGTCGAGGTGGCGTCGTTGACGTTGCGCCCGACGACGTCCGGGATGCGGATCTCGTCGCCGCCCTTGACGTAGCGCTGGTCGGTCGGCGGCAGCGGCTTGGGCGGGGAGTCGCCCAGGACGCGGGTCATGGTGTCGAAGAACGTGCGGGCGGGCACGGTGCCGCCGAAGATGTTGCCCTCCGGGCACAGGCGCGGTTTGCCGCCGACGCAGATGCCGCGCGGCTCGATGCCGTCGTTGAACGTCTGCACCGAGGCCGCGTAGTCGAGGGTCGCGCCGACGAAGGCGGCGGACTTGAAGTCCTCCGTGGTGCCGGTCTTGGCGAGCATCGGGCGGGTCCACTTGAACTGGTTGGCGGCCGCCGCCGCGGTGCCGCCGCCCTGGTCGTCCTTGCTCATGCCGGTCGCCAGGGTGTTCGCCAGCGGTTCGGCGACGACCTGCTCGCACGGCTGCTCGTTGACCGGGACCGGCTTGCCGTTGCGGTCGAGGACCTCCTGCAACGGGGTCGGCGGGCACCACTTGCCGCCGCTGATGAGGGTCGCGGCGACGTTCGCGAGCTCCAGCGTGCTCACCGGCGCCGGGCCGAGGGTGAAGGAGGCGTTGCCGCCGTTGGACTTGTAGAACTCCGTCTGCGAGATCCGCAGCTCCTGCTGCTTCTCCTTGGAGTCCGGCCGGACGCCCGCGATGTTCGTCGCCATCGTCTCGCGCATGCCCAGCCGCGACGCCATGTCGACGACCGGGTCCATGCCCAGCTGCTCCTCGAGGATGACGAAACCGGTGTTCGGCGACGTCTGCAACGCGGTCTGCAGCGTCATCGACGCCGGGTAGGTCGTCGACGCGTTCTTCAGGCAGTACCAGCGGGTGTCCGGCTCACCGGTGGGCGGGCACTTGTCGCCGCCGCCCTTGAACACCTTCGACGTGTAGGAGGCGGGGGTGGCCATCGTGTTCTCGATGCCCATGCCCTTCTCCAACGCCGCCGCCGCCGTGAAGATCTTGTAGATCGAGCCCGCGCCGAACTTGTTCTCCACACCGCTGGGCAGGTCGAACTGGGTCTGGTTCGCCTCGGCCTTGAGGCCGTAGTCGCGGTTCGCGACCAGCGCGACCACCTCGTGCCGCTCCGAGCCCGGCCGGACGATCGCCATGGCGTTGGCGATGCCGTCGGTGTCCTTGGCGACCTGCGCCTCGGCGGCCTGCTTGGCCTGCTCGGTGATACCGCGGTCCAAAGTGGTCTTGATGGTGTAGCCGCCGGTCTTGAGCTGCTCCTCGCTGAACCCGTTCTTCTCCAGGTAGTTGATCACGTAGGAGCAGAAGAACCCGTTCTCCGGGCCCGCGCCGACGCAGCCGTTGGGCGGGGTGCGCACCGGGGTCGCCAGACCGAGCGGTTCCTTCTTGGCGACCTCGGCGGCGTCGCGGGACAGCTTGTCGTTCTCGACCATCTTGTCGATGACCTTGTTGCGCCGCTCCATCGCCTTGTCCGGGAAGACCTCCGGGTCCAGCGCGGACGGGCTGTTGACCATGCCGGCGAGCACGGCGGCCTGCGGGACGGTCAGCTTGTCCGGCGTCGTGTTGAAGTACGCCTGCGACGCCGCCGCGATGCCGTAGATGGTCGAGCCGAACGGCACCACGTTGAGGTAGCGGGCCAGGATCTCGTCCTTGCCGAGCTTGCGCTCCAGCTGGATGGAGATCCGCGCCTCGCGCGCCTTGCGCGCGATCGTCTGCTCCTGCGCCTTCTGCTGCTCCACCTTGTTGTTGCGCGCCACGACGTGGACGAGGTAGTTCTTCACGTACTGCTGGGTCAGCGTCGAGGCGCCCTGCGACACGCTGCCGCCGACCTGGTTGGTCACCGCCGCGCGCAGCGTGCCCTTCCAGTCCACGCCCTGGTGCTCGTAGAACCGCCGGTCCTCGACGGAGACCAGGGCGGCCTTCATCGTCGGGGATATCTTGTCCGGCGGTGTGAGCACCCGGTACTGGTCGTAGAGGTACGCGATGGGCGCACCGTCCTTGTCCGTCACCGTGGTGATCAGCGGTGGGTCGGTGGTGACCAGGTCCGCGGAAATGCTGTCGACCGTGTCGCTGGCTCGGTTGGACACGACACCGAGCGAGCCGACGGCTGGGAACAGCGTGCCGGCCAGTAGTACGCCGGCAAGCAGACACAGGCCGAGCAGCTTCAGCAGGCCGTTCCTGACTCGCACGCGGGCCAGCGTACGCGGCACCTGAACGGGTGAGAGTGACCCGCAACACTGATTACAGAGGATGAGTAGACGTACTCAAGACAGATAACAGGTGCGCAACCCAGGGTTGGACGTGGAACCGGAAGCACCTAGAGTTCGTCAACGTCCAAGTAAGGCGCCAACGGCTCGGCCACTCCGGTGGTGAGCCTACGGCATCCGCGGCAGGGGTGTGGCGGATTTCGGAGTTTGGACAGCTCAAACGAGGTGGGGGATCATGGACCAGGGGGATTGGCGAATCAATGCGTCGTGCCGGGAGGAAGAGCCGGACCAGCTCTTCGTTCGTGGTGCGGAGCAGCGGAAAGCGAAATTGGTGTGCCTCGGCTGCCCGGTCAGGACCGAATGCCTGGCCGAGGCCCTGGACAACCGGATCGAGTTCGGCGTCTGGGGTGGCATGACGGAGCGTGAGCGGCGGGCGCTGCTGCGGCGGAGGCCGGACGTCACGTCCTGGCACGAGCTGCTCGACACCGCGCGCCAGGAGCACCACGTGGACGTGCGGGTGGGCTGAGGCCCACCAGGGTCACTCGCCGGCGAGCCTGCGCCCGATCTCGTGCAGACCGTCCAGGTCGTGCACGTCGGTCGGCAGCGCGGGCACGCCCACCAGGGCCACGCCGGGGTGGGCCCGCGTGAACCTCGCGATCAGGCGCTTCTCCCGATCGGCGACGGCCACGCGGTCCGCGTGCAGGCGGAGGACGGCCGCCGCGAGGGGCGCGTCACCGGCGCGTTCCAGGCCGTCCGCCGCCGCGTGCGCCTTGGTGGCGGACAGCGAGGCGAGCACGGGGTGCGTCCGGTTGGCGACGAGGCCGATCAGGGGCATGTTCTCCGCGCTGAGCCGCTCCACGAAGTAGCTGGCCTCGCGCAGCGCGTCCGGTTCGGCCGCCGCGATGACGAGGAAGCCCGTGCCCGGTGACCGGAGCAGCTCGTAGGTCTTCTGCGCGCGCTGCCGGAAGCCGCCGAACATGCTGTCGAACGCCTGCACGAACGTCGAGGCGTCCTGCAGCAGCTGCCCGCCGACGATCGTCGACACGGCCTTGGTGAACAGGCCGAAGCCCGCGCCGACGATCTTGCGGATGCCCCGCCCGCCCGCGCGCGCGGGTGCGGACAGCATCCGGATCAGCCTGCCGTCCAGCACGGTCGACAGGCGCTGCGGCGCGTCCAGGAAGTCCAGCGCGGACCGGCTCGGCGGGGTGTCCACGACGATCAGGTCCCACCCGCCGTCGGCCACGAGCTGGCCCAGCTTCTCCATCGCCATGTACTCCTGCGTGCCGGAGAACGACGTGGAGATCGTCTGGTAGAAGGGGTTCGCCAGGATCTGCTCGGCCCGGTCGCGGCCCGCGTGCGCCAGCACCATGTCGTCGAACGTGCGGCGCATGTCCAGCATCATCGCGTGCAGCTCGCCCTTGGGCTCGAAGCCCTCGGTCTTCACCTCGCGCGGGCTGTTGTCCAGTTCCCGCAGGCCCAGCGACTGCGCGAGCCGCCGCGCCGGGTCGATGGTCAGCACGACCGTGCGCCTGCCGCGTTCGGCCGCCCGCACGGCGATCGCCGCGGCCGTCGTCGTCTTGCCCACGCCGCCGGACCCGCAGCACACGAGGACCCGCGTCTCCGGGTCGTCGATCAGCGCGTCCACGTCGAGCAGAGGTGGCCTGGTCCCGGTCATCGCACGCCCCGCTCCACCAGCAGCTCGGCCAGTTCGTACAGCGCGGCCACGTCCACGCCGTCGGTGAGCTCGGGGAGCTCCACCGTCGGCAGGTCCGACTCCGCGAGCTTCTCCTTGGCGCCCTGTTCCATCCTGACCCTGATGGCGTGCTCCACGGTCTCCTCGACCAGGCCGTCGATCGTCTCGACGTCCAGGTCAAGCCCGGCGCTCTCCAACCCCGAGCGCACCCGCGAGGCGTCCACCCGGCCACCGGCGGCGGCGACCACCGACCGCGCGGGCAGCCGCGGCGGCCGCACCCGGTTGACCAGCACCGCACCGGGCCGCAGGTCGGCGCCGTCCAGCTCGGCGACCGCGTCCAGCGTCTCCCGGACCGGCATCTCCTCCAGCAGCGTGACCAGGTGCACCGCGGTGTCCCCGGAGTGCAGCAGCTTCACCACGCCGTCGCTCTGCCCCTTGATCGGACCGACCTTCGCCAGGTCCGCCATCGCCTTCGTGACGTCGAGGAACTGCACCACGCGGCCGGTCGGCGGGGCGTCCAGCACCACGGCGTCGTACTCGTGCCGCCCGGACGGCCCGGTGCGCCGCACGCACTCCTTGACCTTCCCGGTCAGCAGCACGTCCCGCAGCCCCGGCGCCAGCGTCGTCGCGAACTCGATCGCGCCCATCTTGCGCAGCGTGCGGCCCGCGAAACCCAGGTTGTAGAACATGTCCAGGTACTCCAGCAGCGCCGCCTCCGGGTCCACGGCCAGCGCGCGCACCTCGCCCCCGCCGGGCGCCGACGCGATCCGCTCCTCGGAGTAGGGCAGCGGGGCCCGGTCGAAGAGCTGGGCGATGCCCTGGCGACCCTCGACCTCCACCAGCAGCACCCGCCGACCACCGGTCGCCAGCGCCAGGGCCAGCGCCGCGGCCGCCGTCGTCTTGCCGGTACCGCCCTTGCCCGTGACCACGTGCAGCCGGGCTCGGGTCAGTTCCTGGGTCCATCCAGTCGCGGGGGAAGCCACCTGGTCAGCCTAAGCGCGCTCGCCCCAACGCGTTGGTCAGTCCATCATCGTGATGAAGAACACCGCCATCGCCGTGGCCGCCACGACACCCCACGTCACCACGGACGGCAGCCAGAAGGCGATCGCGGTCGAGACCACGGCCACGACGGCCAGCCCGATCACCCCCGCGCGGACCACCTCGGCGTGGCTCGTGCCCCGCCGGTCGCGCACCTGCGCCATGGCGACCAGGACCATCACCAGCCCGCCCAGGATGAACAGACCGGTGGCCACCGCGCGCCACGTCTCCATGTGATCAAGGTAGCGGCGGGTGACCGTCGCGGGCAGGGTCTTCACCCGCACGCCGGACGGCTAGGCTCCCCGCCATGACTAAGTGGGAGTACTCCACGGTCCCGCTGCTGATCCACGCCACCAAGGCGATCCTGGACCAGTGGGGCGCCGATGGCTGGGAGCTCGTCACCGTGATCCCG
The DNA here is from genome assembly GCF_003002815.1 of Umezawaea tangerina. Taxonomy (GTDB): domain Bacteria; phylum Actinomycetota; class Actinomycetes; order Mycobacteriales; family Pseudonocardiaceae; genus Umezawaea; species Umezawaea tangerina. The sequence continues at coordinate 461,614 of NZ_PVTF01000001.1, forward strand.
AACCCGACCGGTGAGCAGCACGTCGCCTACCTGAAGAGGCCGAAGGCATGACGAGCTGGTCGGAGAAGCTCGCCGAGCTGGGCATCGAGCTGCCCGGCGTCGCCGCACCGCTCGCGGCCTACGTGCCCGCCGTGCGCACCGGGTCCCTCGTCTACACCTCCGGCCAGCTGCCGTTCGTCGACGGCGTGCTCGCCGCGACCGGCAAGGTCGGCGCCGACGTGAGCCCGGAGGAGGCCAAGCGGCACGCCAGGACGAGCGGCCTCAACGCCCTCGCCGCCGTGCACGCCCTGGTCGGCATCGACTCGGTCGTCCGCATCGTCAAGGTCGTCGGCTTCGTGGCGTCCGCCGAGGGCTTCACCGGCCAGCCCGCGGTGGTCAACGGCGCGTCGGAGCTGTTCGGCGAGGTGTTCGGGGACGCGGGTGTGCACGCCCGGTCCGCCGTGGGTGTCGCGGAGCTGCCGCTGGGCGCCCCGGTCGAGGTAGAGCTGATCGTCGAAGTCGGCTGAAGATCGCGAAGGACGTGATGTGAGATGTCGGACACCGAGTGGGCGTGCCACGAGCTCCTGCTGAGGTTGGCGGGCAGGCTGCCGGACGACCTCCTCTGGCGGTTCCGCGACTGGGCCGCGACCGACGGGGTGGTGGTGCTCGCACGCGCTTTGCCGCGCGCGCTGCTGCACGACCGCATCGGCCTGACCGACCTCGAGCACGGCCTGCTCGCCGACGCCGTGCTGTCGAACGGGGCCGATCGGGCGATGCTGAGTTCCGTCGAAGGGGTGGACGAACTCCCGGAATCCGACTACACCTTCACAGCAGAATCACCCGATCGTGTGTCGATGGGGGATTCGGCGACCGCGGTGCTCGGTGCCACGCTGCGCGGTCGCCAGGGGGTCGGCGAAGTCCGGTCCTCCTGGCGGCAGGGCGGTGCGGACCCGGTGGCCAGGCGAATCATGCTGATCGCCGCCACGACCGGCCACGCCCGCCTGACGGGCGAGGTGCAGCGAGTGCTCCGCGCACTGGGTGAACACGACCCGTGCGTCGAGGTCGTCCCGCTCGGAATGGAACTGCCGCCCTACCACCGGGCGGCGTTGGCGGCATCGGAGCCGATCTGCACCGGCGCCGAGGTCGATGGGCACCTGGTGCCCGTGTAGCGCTCGTCGATCGGCGGGCCGGAAGGAGAACAGACGTGGCGAACGACGTGGAACTGCCCGTCCGCCTGCACGATCTCCTGTTGGCGCTGGCCGGTCGCGTCGACGACGACGCGCTGTCCCAGGCACGGGAGCTGCTCGCGGTCGCGGAGTCCGACCGCGCGCTCGAACTGGTCGTGGGCTGCCTGCTCGCGGGCCGCATACCCGTGACGGACGGCGAACAGGGGCGGATCGCCGACCTGCTGGGCGAGCTCAACTCGTCCCGCACGCTCGCCGACCTCCTCGTCGTGGTCGACGCGCTCCCGGTGCCCCGGCACCGGTTCTCGGCCGAGTCCGACCCCGTGGACGGCATCTCCAACGCCCTGTCCAAGGTGGTCGCGAACCTGCCGGACATCCGCTCGGTGATGTCCGTCTGGCGCTCCACCCCCGCGGGCGCCTCACCGGGCCCGCTGCCCCAGCGCGTCGTCCTGGTCGACATCGGCCCGCAGGGCCACGCACCCGCCACCGCCTACCGGGTCGACCGCGCCCTCCGGCGCGCCGGCCTGCACGTGGCCGTGGAAGTCCTCAGGCCCGCGACGCAGCTCAGCGACTACCACGCGGCGGCCGTCACGACAGCCCGCGAGGTGAAGTTCAGCGACACCTCGACCGGGTCGGGCGGTGGGCACCGCGACGAGACCGGGGCCTGGTTCGACGGACCGGAAGACGTTCGGGATCAGGCACCGGTGGTAGAGCCGACACCGGTGCCGGAGATCGCAGAGACCGGCTCACAGGCCTCGCGGCGCACCAACCGCGCCGAGTCCTTCGAAGGCGCGCAGCCCTTCCCGCCCAAACCGGTCAAGCGGGTCGTCCGCGAGACCGTCGACGCGGCCGACGAACCCCCGCTGCCACCCGCACTCGCCTCACCTCCGGCGCTGAACAACGCCGAGGTCACCATGGAACTGGGCCCGGACGACCTGAAAGCCCTCCAGGCCGCCCTGGCCGACCCGAACGGGCTGCCGCCGGGGTCCGTGGCGGTGGAGGCCACGCCGGCCGCTGACGCGAAGCTGAGCGACCGGGAGCGGGCGCTGTTGCAGCAGCTGCACGAGGAGCTGGCGCAGCGGGAGGACGTGCCGCCGGGGCAGGCCGAGGCGAACTGGCAGACGGATCGGTCCAGTGGGTCGTTCCAGCCGCCGGCGTGGATGGGGGCGCAGGGGGATCCGGTGAACGGGGCGCCTCAGCAGAACGGGCATCCGCCTTATCCGGCTTGATGCTTGTCCGGCTTGGTGGTTCCGGCTTGAGCTGGGTGGATTTGGTTCGGGTGGGGTGACCCCGGCCGCCGAGTGTTCTACGACCAACCCTGGTTGTCAAGACGATAGGACTGTCTTGACAACCAGGGTTGGTCGTAGAGATGGCTTTTCGTCGGGGTGCGTGGGGGAAGTGTGGGTTCGAGGGCATCAGGCTGCGCCTGACAGGGCATCGGCTGGCGCCGACGGAGCATCCTCGCTGCGCGTCGGACAAGGCGGGCGGGCGCTCCGCGCCGGATGCGAGGTGGCGGGCTTCGCCCAGCGGGGGTCTGTGCCTGGCGGAGGCGTCGCATGGGGTGCGGTCTTGTGGTCGTACTCCTTGTCCGACAAGGCGTCTGGCGGGGTGTGGGTGGTTGCCGAAGTCTTGTGGTGGGATCCCGAACCTGTCGGTCTCAGGGGTCGTTCGATCACTCAGGGTGATCATGTCGGGCTGTTTGCTCGCGGTGGTGAATGCGAGCAATCCTCAATTCCGTTTCCCTGCGAAATGCTCCACGCGGATTACCCGGCCGAACCCGAAGATCGTTCAGCGGTCGGCCCGTCAAAATTGTCGGACCTTCCAGCTAGCGTGGAATTTGGGGGCCCATCCCTCGCGCGCGTATGTGGGGGTCCCCCGAATTCGAGTTTACCGATGGGGACCGACAAGATCGGGTAATCGGGAGGGGCTAGATCGTTATCGGAGGTAAGGGGTTGGGGTGGGTCAGGGTTGGGGTGGGGATTTGTCGGTGAGGGTGCGGAGGTTGGTGATCATGGTTGCCCGTGAATGCGGGGGGAGGTGGCGGTAGGGCCTGGAGGCGGTGCGGTCGGTGGCGGCCTCGATGCGGATGTGGGTGGGGGTGTCGGTTGGTAGGGCTTGGACTTCTTGGGCGGTGAAGCCTTCCGCGGACCAGGCGGCGGCGTGGGCGTCGGCGCGGTGGTGGCGGAGGGCGCGTAGTTGGTCGAAGAGGTGGGCGGGTGGGGTGGGGGCGGTGATCGCGGTGGACATGGGGTGGTCCACCCGGGTGGGGATGGGGATCGGGGTTGGCCAGAGGGTGGCGGCGATCTCGGCGTGGACCTCGTTGACCAGTTCCAGGACCGGGCGGCAGCGGGCGGTGGCGGTGACCTCGTGGGGGGTGAGGGTGAGCCAGCCGGTTTCGGCCAGGTGGGCGTGGTGGGTGTCGAGGTCGGCCGTGTAGCGGTGCAGCGAGCGGACGGTGTCGCGGGGAGCGGGGCCAGTGGTGAGGAGGCTCGCGAGGTCGGCGAGCAGGCCGAGGTGCGGTGGGCGGTCGGTGACGCGGGCGACGACCCGCGGGCCCGCGGCGCGGTGCACGGCGGGGACGAGGCGGTGGAGCTCGGTGGCGATGGTGGCGGCGGTGAGGCAGGCGTCGGCCGCGTCGACGGCCACGGTGGCCGAGGCTACGAGGTCGGGGTCGGTGCGCAGGCGGAGGGCGGCGCGGAAGTGGTCGAGCGCGAGGTCCCACTTGCCCTCGTCGTAGCGGCACTTGCCCGCGTGCTGGTGCACGTAGTCGCGGAACTCGCCCGCGTCGGCCAGACAGGTCTCGAACTCGGCGTACGCCTCGGCGAACCGGCCCTGCCACTGGAGCACGTGGGCGCGGCGCAGGCGGGCGGCGGTGGTGGAGCGGATCGCGAGCGCGCGGTCCATCGCGTCCTCGGCCTGGTCGAGCCTGCGCAGCAGCCGCGCGGCCAGACCGACCATGCTCCACGAGCGGTAGTCGTCGGGCCGCTGCCGGTCCAGCCAGGCGGCGAGCTCGGCGGGGTGGTCGGGGACCTCGTGCAGGGTTTCCGGGTCGACGTGGAAGGCGTGGACGTTCACCTGCCCGCCTTGCTTCCCGCCAGTTCGATGATCCGCTGCAGGTGCAGGCCGCGCCGGACGTCGAGGGGGTGCTCGGTGGTGCGGCTGTGCACCATGGCGACGAAGTCGTCGAGCAGCAGCGTGTAGCAGTCCCGCGCGGACGTGCCGCCGTTGGAGAGCCTGCGGTACCCGTGGTCCCCGTACACCGCGAGCTCGGACACGGTCGGCTGCAACGGCAGGTTCATCGACATCGCCACGGCACTGGTCGCACCGCCCTCGTGCGCGAACACCAGGCGCCACAGACCCGTCTCGGAGACGGTCGCGGAGACCACGTCGGTGATGGTGCCCAACGTGATGTCGAGCAGGTCGAACACGTGCGGCCCGAGGTCGTGCAGGGCACCGCGCTCGTGCCGCCACGGCGAGTTCGAGTACGGGCCGTCCAGCAGGGCGCCGTTGAGCCACTGGGCGTCGCCACCGGTCCAGCCGCCCGTGCGGCGCAGCTGGGTCAGCAGCTCCTTCGTCTCCGGCGCGTACCGGCGGGTCAGCAGCACCAGCGAGGCGACACCGGCCTGCTCGACGGCGGCGACGAGCAGCTCCGCCTCGTCCACGGTGGCCGCGATCGGCTTGTCCAGGATGACGTGCTTGCCCTGCTGCGCCGCCTTGACGGCGATCACGGACTGCACCTCCGGCGGCACCGCGAACGCCACCGCGTCCACAGAGGACAGCAGTTCGTCCGGTGTGGACGCCACGTCGGCGCCGTGCGCGTGCGCGATCGCCGCGGCCGCTTCCGGCCTGCGGGCCCACACCGACGTGAGGCGGGTACCGGGGTGGTCGGCGATGCCGGGTGCGTGCACCGCGGTCGCCCACGGGCCCGCCCCGACCAGTCCTACGCGCAGTTGTTCTTCCACGCCACCCATCCTGCCCCTCAGCGGCCTCCCGCGTAGGCGGACTCGGGAACGAAGATCTCCCCGCCGTTGTCGAAGCGCAACCGGGTCCCGCCGCCGCCGAACACGGCCTCGGGGTCGTCCTCCCAGCCGCGGGGGATGGGCACGACGTGGCCGCGCGACTCGTCCGGGCCCAGCCACACCTCGTAGCTGGTCGCGCCGAAGAGGCTGTCGACCTTCTTGACGAACACCCCCGGTCCGGCGCTGGACTGGGGCGTCGAGTGCACGGTCGTGCGGCCGGGGATGAACAGCACCACGCCCGCGACCACGGTGAGCCCGGTGCCCAGGATCGCGCCGAGCAGGAACACCAGGATCTTGACCAGGCAACCGGTGACCAGTGGACGGGAGTCGGAGACCATCGGCACATCCTGCCCGGTGCCCGGAAGTAGGCTCGACCGCATGCGCGAACTCCCCGCGGACATGGTGCTGCCCGAAGGAATGGTGCCCGCCGAACCACCGGCGGTCCCGGTCGTGCCGAGGGACGCCGCGACCGTCGTCCTGATCAGGGACGCGCCTACCGGGCCGGAGGTGTTCCTCCAGCGGCGGGTCACCGGGATGGCCTTCGCGGGCGGTATGACCGTGTTCCCCGGCGGTGGTGTCGACCGCCGCGACGCCGATGCTTCCGTGGCCTGGGCGGGCCCCGAGCCCGCCTGGTGGGGTCGCTGCTTCGACTGCGACCCGGCGTTGGCCACCGCACTGGTGTGCGCGGCCGTGCGGGAGACGTTCGAGGAGTCCGGCGTGCTGCTGGCCGGTCCGGACGCGACCAGCGTCGTCGCGGACACCCGCCCGTTCGCCGACGCCCGCAAGGCGTTGGAGAAGCGCGAGGTGTCTCTGGCCCAGTTCCTGGCCGAGTCGGGTCTGGTGCTGCGCGCCGACCTGCTGCGGCCGTGGGCGCACTGGATCACCCCGGCCGAGGAGCCGCGCCGCTACGACACCCGCTTCTTCGTCGCCGTCCTGCCGTCCGGGCAGCGCGCCGACGACGTGACCAGCGAGGCGTCCGACGCCTCCTGGCAGACGCCCGCCGCCGCCATCGACGACTGGCGGCAGGGCAGACGCGGCCTCATGCCACCTACGTGGACGACCTTGGCCGACCTCGACGAGTTCGACAGCACCGCCGCCGTCATGGCCGCCGAGCGCACCGTGGAGAAGATCATCCCGAAGGTCGTGCGCCGCGGCGGGAAATTGCATGTCATCCTGCCAGGGGACCCCGAGTACACGACCGCCGCGGCCCACTTGGACGCCCGGCCGGATGACGAGGTGGGACGACGATGAGCCGCTTTCCGTCGATCGGCGCACACGCGCAGCACCCGGCCTACGGCGTGCTGCGCAAGGTCACCGACACCGCCTCGGTGATGCTCGCCGACAACCCGTCGATCATGACCCTCGACGGCACCAACACCTGGATCCTCCGCGCCCCCGACTCCGTCTCCTGCATCGTCGTCGACCCCGGCCCTCTGGACGAGGCCCACCTCACCCGCGTCGCCGCCTGCGGCCCCGTCGCCACCGTCCTCATCACCCACGGCCACCCCGACCACGAGGCGGGCGCCAGGCGCTTCGCCCAACTCGTCAACGCCCCCATCCGCGCCAACAACCCGTCGCTCTGCCACAACGGCGCCCCGCTGACCGGCGACACCACCGTCTCCGCCGCGGGCCTGCGCCTCAAGGTCCTCGCCACCCCAGGCCACACCGCGGACTCCATCTGCCTGCTCCTGGAGGACGACAACACCACCGCGGTCCTCACCGGCGACACCATCCTCGGCCGCGGCACCACCGTCGTGGCCCACCCGGACGGCAAGCTCGCCGACTACCTCACCTCCCTCCGCCTGCTGGCCACCCTCCCACCCAACACCCAAGCCCTACCCGGCCACGGCCCGGAACTCCCCGACGTCACCCAGATCGCCACCGCCTACCTCGCCCACCGCGAACAACGCCTCGCCCAGGTCCGCACCGCCGTGGAACAACTAGGCGGCTCCCCAACCGCCCGCCAGGTCGTCGAAGTCGTCTACGCAGACGTCGACCGCATCCTCTGGGACGCCGCCGAATGGTCAGTAGGCGCCCAACTGGAATACCTCCGCACCGAGGACTAAGGCCAAGGCCAGAGCCAGGTCCAGGGGCGAAGGGTCAGGACCAACAGAACCAACCAGGGCCCACGATGATGGGCGAAGCCCGGCTCCGCGCATCCGGCGCGGAGCGCCTGGGGCCTTGTCCGCAGCGCAGCAAGGATGCCTTGTCCGACGGCGCAGCCGAGGATGCAGTGTCCGTCGCGGAGCGTCGGATGCCCTCTAAACCCACCTTTCCCCCACGCACCCCGCCGGGAAAGCCACCTCTATGCCCACTCCTGCTTGTCAAGACAGCTCCACCGTCTTGACAAGCAGGAGTGGGCATAGAACACTCGGCGACCGGGGTGCCCCACCCCCTAAGCCACCGTCCTCAACGGCACCACCAAGTACGTCAACTCCACCCCGTCCCCCTCCACCCCAGACGTGAGCACGGTCGACCTCAACCCCTCCTGGATCCTCAGCTCCACCCTCCTCCCGCTGAACGCCTTCAACGCGTCCGCCAGGTACCGGGCCTGGAACGACTTCGTCAGCCGGTTCCCGTCCACGGTCGCCTTCACCGACTCCTCGGACTCCCCGCTCTGCGGGTCGCTGCCCCGCACCCGCACCTCGCTGTCGTCCACCTGGATCGTCACCGACCCGTGCGGCCCCGAGTACGGCGTGGCCCGCCGCACCGCCCCGGCCAACGCGTCCGCGTCCACGAGAACCGTGCTGTCGATGACCGCCTCCAGGAGTTTCCGCACTCGATCGTCGGGAAAGGGCGCCGCGAGCAGAGCGGTGGAGACCGATCCACCGGCCCACGACAGCCCGAACAGGTCTTCGTCGGCGTGCACCGCCACCTGGTCCGCGGCGCCCGGCTGCCGGACCACGTCGGCCAGCAACCCGGCCGGAACCAGCACGTCCAGCGGCCCCATCGGGTCCCATGGCAGGGTCGCGAAGGCCATCCGGTACCGGTCCGTGGCGATCAGCTCCAGCCGCTCGCCCGCCGCGTGGATCCGGATCCCGGTGAACACCGGCAGCGCGTCGTCCCGCGACGCGGCACCGGACACGGGCAGGACGGCGGCCGCCAGCACCCCCGCGGGCAACCGCCCCACCAGAGGCGGCAGCGCGGGAACCCCCGGATGCGCCCCGAGGTCCAGCAACGGCAACGCGAACCGCGCGTTCGAGGTCCGCACCGCCAGCCGCGACCCCTCCACGACCAGCCTGACCTGCGGATCCTCCAACGTGCGCAGCGTCTCCGCCAGCGGCTTCGCGGGCACCAGCACGGCCCCCTCGCCGTGCACGGTCGCCTTCCGGCTGAGCCGGACGGCCCGCTCCCGGTCGCTCCCCGACAGCTCCACCCCCGACGGCCCGGCCCGCAGCACGAGGCCCGCCAGCACCGGGTCGAGCACCCTCGTCGGGAGCAGCCGGGCGACCTCGGCGGCGGCCGAGGCGAGGTCCGAGGTGGTGGCGGTGAGGTCCATGCGCCGAACCTAGCGACGGGGTCCGACAATTTCTGGTCGTGCGAGGTCAGCGGGGGTGCGGTTAGCGTAGGGGCGTGATGAGCGAACCGGTGCCGATGCCCACCCTGCGCGGCAGGGTCCTGGGTGGCAAGCTCCGCGACCTGCGGGAGGCGACCGGGATGTCGGTCGAGGCCGTGGCGACGCGGTTGGACATCGTGGCCGCGCGGGTCCAGCGGCTGGAGGACGGGGTCACCCCGGTGTGGATGCCGGACCTGCACGCCTACTTCCACGCGCTGCGCATCGAGCGCAAGCTGCGGGACGTGCTGATCGGCGAGGCGGTGCGCGCCCGCGACCTGTACCTGGAGTGCGACTGGGGCCCGGAGGCGGAGTCCGTGCTGACGCTGCTGGGCCGGACCGCGGAGCGGGTGGACGTGCTGAGCCCGCACGCCGTGCCGACCCTGCACGTCGACGACCTGACCCGGTGCACGGTCTTCACCAGCGAGGGCGCCATGCCGAGCCCGCCGCCGGGCATCACCGTGCGGCGGATCCCGTTCGCGAAGGGCGCCTACCCCGGCATCGGGCACCCGTGCACGCTGTTCCACATGGCCGAGGGGCCGTCGGTGGTCTACCTCGAACACGTGCACGCGGCCACGTTCATCGAGGAACCCGACGAGGTCATGGCCGCGCGCAGCGTGTTCGAACGCCTGGACGTCTTCCTGGACTAGCGACTGGCGACTGGCGACCGTGCGACTAGCGCGAGGCGAGGTCCATCTCCTCGCGCCGCACCGCGGGCACCTCGGCGGGCACACCCGCGGCGACCGTGCCGCGGAACAGCCACACCAGCGCGGCGACGAACAGCCCCGACCCGCCCGCGGCGAGGAACGCCACCGGGGTGCCGACGTGCTCGACGAGGTAGCCGCTGATCGACTGGCCGATGGCGAGACCGACGGTCACCGCGGTCACGACCCAGCCGAACGCCTCCGTGGCCGTCCCCTTCGGCGCGACCTGCTCGATCGCGGCCGAGTGCGTGGTGGCCTGCGGCGTCACCATCGTGCCGACCACCAGCATCGCGGCGCCGAGCCAGAACAGCGACGTCGGGACGGCCAGCAGCAGCGACAGCGCGCCGAACCCGCCGAGCAGCGCGGGCAGCCGCAGGTGCATCGACTTCGGGAACGGCCGCATCGCGTACAGCACGCCGAACACCACCGAGCTGATCGACCACGCGCTGAGCAGCAGTCCGCCGAGGCTGACGTGACCGGCGTTCGCCGCTGCCGCGGGCACCGCGACCTCGATGAACCCGATCGTCACGCCGAAGCCGAGCGCCGCCAGCGCGACGGTCCGCATGCCGGGGCTGGCCAGCGCGCCGAGCAGCTTGCGGCCGGTGACCGCGGCGGGCCGGACGCCGCGCACGGTGGGGTTGAGCGCGAACCAGGTGCCGCCGACGACCATGCAGACCGCGCCGACGACCACACCGGTGCCCGCCCACGGGGCGGCGACCAGGATCCCGGACAGGCCGGGGCCGAGGATGAAGAACACCTCCATGCTGATCGCCTCGTAGGCGTAGCCCGCAAGGCGGGTCGAGCCCGGCGGCACCATCCGGCTCCACAGCGCCCGCGACGCCGAGCCGACCATGGGCTCGGTGAACCCGACGCCGAAGGCGAGCGGCAGCAGCACGGCGACCGGTGCGTGCGCCTCGACGGCCGTGATCGACACCGCCACGAACACGGCGAACAGCGCGATCACGGCCAGCAGCGGACGGGTGGGGCCGAAGCGGTCCATCAGCCTGCCTTGCACGACCGCGCCCACTGCGACCCCGACCAGCGACCCCGCCGACACCAGCCCCGCGATCGCGAACGACCCGGTCGTGCGCTGCACGTAGAGCAGCAGCGACAGCCCGACCATGGCGATCGGGAGGCGGGCGAGCACGGCCGCGATGACGGGGCCGCGCATTCCGGGGGTGGTCAGGGCAGCGCGGTAGTCGGCGAGACGGGCGGAGTGGGACATGCGTACCAGTGTGCCGCACTGTGGTACGCCCGTGCCAGTTATTTGCCGGTGCGGTTGGTCACCGGTTGAGACGCCCGTTGCGATTCGGTCACAACAATGGGATGTCCGGGTGAAAGTTGGCAACAAAACGGCTGAACAGGACGTCTTTCAGGGTGACGGGTCTTGAAAGACCGGGGAGTCGCCGTGCGATCGTTGACCCGCGGGTCACGTGAACCGGAACCCGCCGGTCGGCGAAGGTCCACGCAGGTGGTTTCGACGCGGACCGGGCTGGGTAACCACACCCACCAGGTCTTCGGACCTCCTGCCGGCGATGAGGGTCGGGGCCTGCACGCCGGGCAGGAGAAGCGCGGTTCGTCGGGGGATGGATCGCGCAGCAGAAAGGGACCGGTGCGCCGCGTCGGGGGCGGCGCCCGGTCCCTTTGTGTTGTCCTGCGCTAGCGGGCCCGGCGAGCCAGTCGCTCGGGGTCCAGGATCAGCACGCTCTTGCCCTCCAGCCGCAGCCAGCCGCGGTGGGCGAAGTCGGCCAGCGCCTTGTTCACGGTCTCCCGCGAGGCGCCGACGAACTGGGCGATCTCCTCCTGCGTCAGGTCGTGCGTGACCCTGAGCAGGCCCGCCTCCTGGCTGCCGAAGCGCTGCGCGAGCTGCAGCAGTGCCTTCGCGACTCGACCGGGCACGTCGGTGAAGATCAGGTCGGCCAGCATGGAGTTCGTCCGGCGCAGCCTCCGGGCCAGTGCCCTGAGCAGCTGCTCCGCGATCTCCGGCCGGTTCGTGATCCACGTCCGCAGCGCGGGCCGGTCCATGCTCACCGCACGGACCTCGGTCACCGTGGTGGCCGTGGACGTGCGCGGGCCGGGATCGAAGATCGACAGCTCGCCGAACATGTCCGACGGTCCGAAGATCCCGAGCAGGTTCTCGCGACCGTCCGGGGACTTCCGGCCGATCTTCACCTTGCCCGACTGGATGATGTACAGCCGGTCGCCCGGTTCACCTTCCGCGAAGATCACGTGGCCACGCGGGAATTCAACGGACTCCAGCGTCTGCGCCAGTGCCTCCGCTGCAGCCGGTTCAACCCCCTGGAAAATGCCCGCGCGGGCAAGGGTCTCGTCCACCTCGTCCCCTCCTGTCGAGACACGACGGCATGGTCGAGCGCCCTCCACCTTTTGGCGGAACAAGCGCCGTGCCGTCGATCACTGGGTGCAGTCTAAGGCTTGAGCCGTGGATCGCCTTCCGGCTCGCCGTCCCAAGTGGAGACAGCTCACCCCGGTCGAACCCCAGACAGCCCGGAAAGGCCCACGAAGGGTTTCTCCGTGGACCTGGTCGGTGCGGGCCTGCTAGCGGCGGGTGCGCCGCTGACGCAGGTTCCTGGCACGACCGCCGAGCCGCCGCAGCCGGAACAGCTCCAGCGCGCGGCCGATGCCGTGCCCGTAGAGCGCGCGGACCTCGTCCGGACGCGCCTGCTCCAAGAACTCCTCGACCTCGTCCTCCTGCACGGCCACGTGCCGCAGACGAGCTTCCACGCGCTCCATGAAGAGCGCGAAGAACATGATGACGATCGGAACGGCGATGACGAACCAGGCAGTCATGATGGCTCCGATCCTTGCGCATCGTAATTTCGGTCGCTCAAGAGGGGGTCCCTCCAGCGTGTCGAGCCTCTGACGTACCAGGACGCGCACGCCCGTACATTGGTTCCGTGCCCCCCGCGACGTTTCGCCAAACACCCGCGGCCAAGCCGGAGACCAGACTGGGTCTCGTCCGCCGGGCCCGCCGGATGGTCCGAGTGCTCGCCGAAGGCTATCCGGACGCCCATTGCGAGCTGGACTTCGACACACCGCTGGAGCTGCTCGTCGCCGTCGTGCTGTCCGCGCAGAGCACGGACAAGGGCGTCAACAGGGTCACCCCGGCCCTGTTCAAGCGCTACCGGACCGCCGAGGACTACGCGTCCGCCGACCGCGCCGAGCTCGAGGAGCTGATCCGCCCGACCGGCTTCTACCGGAGCAAGGCGACCTCCCTGCTGGGCCTGGGCGCCGCACTGGTCGAGCGCTACGGCGGCGAGGTGCCCGGCAGGCTGGTCGACCTGGTCACGCTGCCGGGCGTGGGCCGCAAGACCGCGAACGTGGTGCTCGGCGACGCCTTCGGCGTGCCGGGGATCACCGTGGACACGCACTTCGGCCGCCTGGTCCGCCGCTGGGGCTGGACGACCGAGGAGGACCCGGTCAAGGTCGAGCACGCGATCGGCGCGCTGATCGAGCGCAAGGACTGGACGATCCTCAACCACCGGGTGATCTTCCACGGCCGCCGCGTCTGCCACGCCCGCAAGCCCGCCTGCGGCGCCTGCCTGCTCGCCCCGCAGTGCCCCTCCTACGGCGTCGGCGAGACCGACCCCGTGGCGGCCGCGAAGCTGGTCAAGGGCGACGAGGCGCCGCACCTGCTGGAGCTGGCCGAGCGCGTCCGGGCGGGGGAGAAGCTCGGGTGAGGCCCGCGACGAGGTGGGCGCTGGTCGTGCTGGTGCTCGTGGTGGCGGGCGTGGTCGCTATCTGGCCGCGTCCGGACGGCTCGCCGCAGGGCGAGCCCGCCAGGGCGGCCAGGCCCAGCCAGGACCTCGGCGCCTCCCGCGACCTCGCCGCGCTGCGCCCGTGCCCGCGGGCGGGCACCGAGGGCCCGCAACCCCTTCGGGGGATCGTGGCAACCTGCCTGGGGGATGGCGCGTCCATAGACGCCGCCACCACCGTCGGAGGCGGCCCGGCGCTCATCAACTTCTGGGCGACCTGGTGTCAACCGTGCCAGGAGGAGCTCAGGGTGCTCGACGGCTACTCCCAGCAGCCCGGCGCGGTCCCCGTGGTGGCCGTGCAGGTGCAGAGCGGGGAGTCCGACGGCCTGGAGCTGCTCGCCAGGCTGGGCGTCCACCTGCCGTCGCTGCACGACGAGCAGGACGCGCTCCGCAAGGTGCTCAAAGCCCCTCCGACGCTGCCCGCGAGCTTCGTGGTCAAGGCGGGTGGTCCAGTGATCCAGGTAACATCCCCGCTCGTCTTCTCGTCCCCGGAACAGGTCCGCGAGGTCGTCGGATGACCGCGCTGAGCGACCCGGCCGACGTGCCGGAGTGGATGGCCACCCTGGTGAAGGCGGCCTCCACGATCGACGCCTCCACGTTCTCCGGGGTGAACGTCCCGATGACCGGGAAGACGCGGTCGGCGGCCGTGCTCATCCTCCTCGGCGAGGGCCAGGACGGCCCTGACGTGCTGCTGCTCCGCCGCGCGGACACCCTCGGCTCGCACCCCGGCCAGGTCGCCTTCCCCGGCGGCGCGGCCGACCCGACCGACGGCGGACCGGTCGACACGGCCCTGCGTGAGGCCCGCGAGGAGACCGGTGTGCTGCCCGAGGGGGTGCGCCCCGTCGTGGTGCTCCCGGTGCTGCACGTACCGGTGTCCCGTTTCCTCGTCACGCCCGTGCTGGCACATTGGCATGAACCATGTCCGGTGGAGCCCGTAGACCTTGCTGAGACCGCGGCGGTGGCCAGGGTGCCGATCGCGCACCTCGCGGACCCGGCCAACCGGTTCCGCGTGAGCCACCCCTCGGGCTACGTCGGGCCCGCGTTCTCCGCACCGGGCATGTTGGTGTGGGGCTTCACCGCGGGACTGCTGAACGGGCTCATCGCACTGGGCGGCTGGGAACGCCCGTGGGACGGGACCGACGTCCGGGACCTTGATCTAGCGCTGCGCGCTACGTAGAAGCTTGTCGGAGGGTGTGGGCGTGAACTGGGTCGACCTGCTGGTGCTGGCGCTCGCCGTGTTCGCGGCGGTGTCCGGTGCCCGGCAGGGCATGGTCATCGCCCTGCCCGCCTTCCTCGGTGTCCTCGTCGGACTGGTGCTCGGCACCCAGCTCGCGCCGCTTGTGGTGGCGCAGTTCGACAACGTGGTGACCAAGGTGGTCTTCGCGGTCGGCATCGTGATCCTGCTGGTCGCGCTGGGTGAGACGCTCGGCGTCTACATCGGCCGGATGATCAAGCCCAAGATCAACGCCACCCCGCTGCGGGGCATCGACAACATGCTCGGCGCGCTGGTCCAGGGCGCCGTGGTGTTCGTCGTGGCGTGGATGATCGCGCTGCCGCTGACCTCGGTGGCGGGCCTGCCGTCGCTGGCCAAGGCGCTCAACCAGTCGCTGCTGCTCAAGACGGTCGACGAGGCCATGCCGCCCGCCGCCCGGCAGCTGTCGGACGACCTGCAGAAGCTGTTCGACGTGTCCGGCTTCCCGGCCGCGATGGACCCGTTCAACCGCACGCCCCTCAAGGACGTCGGCCCGCCCAACCCGGAGCTCGCCGCCAACCCGATCGTGCAGAAGCTGCGGCCCAGCGTGCTCAAGGTCCGCGGCCGGGCGCCGTCGTGCTCGCGGGCGCTGGAGGGCACGGGGTTCGTGGTCGCGCCGGAGCGGGTGATGACGAACGCGCACGTCGTGGCGGGCACCAGCGAGGTGACCGTCGAGGTCGGCCGCGGCCAGTTCGACGCCACCGTGGTGCTCTACGACGCCCAGACCGACATCGCGATCCTCGCGGTCCCGGACCTGGAGGCCACGCCGCTGCAGTTCCACACCGACGAGATCCCGCAGGGCCAGGACGGGATCGTGCTGGGCTACCCGCTGGACGGGCCGTACACGGCGTCCGAGGCGCGGGTCCGCGAGCGCATCCCGATGCTGCGCGGCCCGGACATCTACGACGCCCAGACGGTCACCCGCGACGTCTACACCGTCCGGGCGAAGGTCCGCAGCGGCAACTCCGGCGGCCCGCTGGTCGACCCGCAGGGACGCGTGATGGGCGTGGTGTTCGGCGCTGCCGTGGACGACCAGGAGACCGGTTTCGTGCTGACCGCCCAAGAGGTGCAGGCCGAGGTGGAGAAGGCGCCGACCCTGGTCCGCAAGGAATCCACGCAGAGCTGCGCCAGCTAGGGGTGTGTCGGACTGCTCCGGCGCGGTCTCGCGAGGTCAGACCTGGGCCAGGAACTCCGCCAGGACCCGGCTGGTCGTGTGCGGGGCTTCCTGGTGGGGGAAGTGGCCGATCTCCGGCAGGCAGCGGAACTTGGAGTTCGGACCCAGCCAGTACGACGAGTGCCGGGCGGTGGTCTCGAGCATGATCGGGTCCATCGCGCCGTGCAGCTGCAGCACCGGCACCTCCAGCCTGCGGTCGATGGTCTCGATGAACCGGCGCCCGTCGCTGCGGACCTGCGAGCGGACCGCCCAGCGGTAGTACTCCAGCGCGCTGTGCGCCACGCCGGGCACCAGCATCGCCTCGCGGTTGCGCCGGACGACCTCGTCGAACTCCGGCGCCACGGTCCACTTGGGACCCGACCAGGCGCGCAGCAGGCCGCCCACGTTGGCCGCGCGGTCGCCGGTGAGCCAGCGCTCGGGGTGGATCGGGGCCTGGAACCTGAGCACGTAACCGGCAGCCCGACCCTGGGTGCGCGGGTTCTTGCGGAACGCGCGGCGCAGCGCCAGCGGGTGCGGGGCGGAGATCGCGGACACCGAGCGGACGAGCCGGGGGTGCATCGCGCCGACGGTCCACGCCAGCAGGCCGCCCCACGCGTGCCCGACCAGGTGCGCCCGGCGTTCGCCGAGGGCCTTCACCAGCCCCGCGACGTCACCGGCGAGCGTCCAGCCGTCGTAGCCGCGCGGAGGCTTGTCCGAGTCGCCGTAGCCGCGCAGGTCGACCGCGACCGCGCGGTAGCCGGCCTCGGCCAGCGACGTGAGCTGGTGCCGCCAGGACCACCAGAACTCCGGGAACCCGTGCAGCAGCAGGACCAGCGGACCCTCGCCCATCTCGGCGACGTGCAGCCGGATGCCGTTGGCGGAGACGTCGCGATGGGTCCACGGACCACTGATCCGCACCGTGGACGGATCAGGAGGCAGGCGCACGACCCGGCCTAGCGGGTCTCGCCGCGGTGTCGCAACGTGTCGACGATGTCCTTGGCGGACTCGATCGTGCGCTCCGGCGCCTTCAGCTTCTTCACCTTGCGGTAGCCGAGGAACGCGAACAGGCCCGTGACGAGCAGCATCGCCACGAACACGGTCAGGAACGACAGCGACAGCGGCCAGCCGAAGATGTCGTAGAGGGCGTAGCCGATGGTCAGGAACAGGAAGAAGAGGCTGAACAGCAGCACCGTCAGGGCGATGATGAAGTAGACGCTGCCGGTGACCCCCTTCTTCACCTCCTTGACGACCTCGGACTTGGCCAGCTCGACCTCGGCCCTGACCAGCGTCGACAGGTGGCTCGTCGCATCGCGGACCAAACCGCCGAGCGAGGTCTCCTCCGCGATCCTGGCCGCGTTCTCCGCCCTCAGCGGGATCGACGGGACTGGCGGCAGGCCGTCGGTCGCCCGGCTGCCATTGGTGTTCTCCCTCGCGCTGGTCACCGGCTCATCGTGCCATGCACCGGGACGCGCAGCCGTTCGGCTGGCGGATCACGGCGCTTCGTTGTCGGCTTGGTGCACACGACTGCGCCGAACGAGCAGCACGGCGGCGAACAACGAGGCCGTCAGCGACGCCAGCAGGACGGCCGCCTTCGCCTGCTCGGCGGCCGCTCCGTCCAGCGCGAGGTCCGCGATCAGCAGGCTCACGGTGAACCCGACGCCGCCCAGCATCCCGACCGCGAGGACGTCCCGCGGCCCCGCGCCGCTGGGCCACACCGCGGCCTTCAGCCACACCGCGAGCGCCGCCGACCCGACGATCCCGACCACCTTGCCGAACACCAGCCCGGCCATCACGCCGAGCGCGATCCTGTCGGTGAACAGCCGGCCCAGCGCGTCACCGCCCACCGGCACGCCCGCGGCGAACAGCGCGAACACCGGCACCGCGAACCCCGCCGAGTACGGCTGCAACCGGTGTTCGAGCCGGACGGCGGGCGAGTGCTTCTCGCGGGGGTCCTTGCGCACCCGCGTCAGCAGGCCGAGCGCGACACCGGCGATGGTGGCGTGCACGCCCGCGGCGTGCACCAGCGCCCACGTCGCCACCGCGATCGGCACGTACAGCCACGCGGTCCGGACGCGCTTGTGCTGGAGGTACGCGTAGAGCGCCATCAGCGCCAGCGCGCCGAGCGCCGCGAGGAGGTCGAACTTCGAGGTGAACAGGATCGCGATCAGCAGGATGGCGCCCAGGTCGTCGACCACGGCGAGGCTGAGCAGGAACACCCGCAGGCTGCTGGGCAGCCCCGACGCGGTGATCGCCAGCACGCCCAGCGCGAACGCGATGTCCGTCGCGACCGGGATCGCCCACGCCCGCTCGACCCCCGGCTGCCCCCAGGCCACCCCCACCGCGACCAGCGCCGGGACGACCATGCCGCCCACCGCGGCGATCACCGGCAGGATCGCGGCCTTGAACTTCGACAGCTCGCCGACGACCAGTTCGCGCTTGAGCTCGAGCCCGGCGACGAAGAAGAACACCGCGAGCAGCCCGTCCTTGGCCCAGTCGCCGACGCTGAGGTCCAAGTGCAGCGAGGCCGGACCGACGTGCAGGTCGCGCAAACCGGTGTAGGACCCGCTGAACGGCGAGTTCGCCCAGATCAGGGCGATGGCGGTCGCGCCAAGCAGCACCATGCCGCCGACGGTCTCGGTGCGCAGGTAGCGGGCGAAATCGGTGACGATGGCCGGACGGCGGGACTGCACCAGATCAACTCCGAGGTCTAGAGGACAGCACCATGCTGCTGCCGACCAGACTTCCCGGCTCACCAGAACCCACCCTAGCTCACCGGCCGAGCACCCTGATCTGCTTGTTCTCCACGATTCCCGGAGTGCCGGACGACCGGTCCAGGGCCGCCTGGACCATCGCCCTGGCCAGCGCGTCCACACCCACCGACAACGGGCCGTACAACGCTCGGACCAGAGCGTTCGTCCCGACGGGGAGGACCTTGGCAGGCCGGAAGCAGAAGACCTCGAACCCGCCGCGCCGCGCGGCGAGCTCGCGCAACCCGGCCTCCGCGCGGCCCTTGGGGCTGTCCGGGGACGTGCCCCACCCGCTCACGTAGCAGAACCGGAAGTCGTCGGTGGCCGCCGCGGAGGCGAAGGCCAGGGGGAAGTCGACGGTGAGGCGCTCGTGGGCGGCCTTGTCGCCGCCCGGCGCGTAGCGGCTGCCGAGCGTCCAGACGCAGGCGTCGTGCCCGAGCACCCGGTCGTCGTAGCTGGTGAAGTCGTCGAGCACGACCGACCGGACCTTGTCCGACCCGACCTGCACCGGCCGCCGGGTCAGGCAGGTCACCTGTGTGACGTCCGGCCGGTCGACCAGCTGCCGGAGCACCTCCGACCCGATGAACCCGGTCGCTCCGGTCAACGCCACCTTCATGCGTCCCAATCCCTTGCACACGACACGGGACCCGTGGGGTCGTCACGTGGACGGCCCCACGGGTCCGGTCTGAGAGTCAGTCCTCGGTCGTGGTCTTCAGACCGCTGGAGATCAAGTCCATCACGGACGAGTCCGCCAGGGTGGTCACGTCGCCGACTTGGCGGTTTTCCGCCACGTCCTTCAGCAGCCTGCGCATGATCTTGCCGGAGCGGGTCTTCGGCAGCTCGGGCACGACCATGATCTGCCGCGGCTTCGCGATCGGGCCGATCTCCTTCGCCACGTGCTCGCGCAGCGCCTTGATCGCTTCCGCGCCGGACGCGCTGTCGCCCGCGCCGCCGCGCAGGATCACGAACGCCACGATGCCCTGGCCGGTGGTCGGGTCGGACGCGCCGACGACCGCCGCCTCGGCCACGGTCGGGTGCGAGACCAGGGCGGACTCGACCTCGGTGGTGGAGATGCGGTGGCCGGACACGTTCATCACGTCGTCCACCCGGCCGAGCAGCCAGATGTCGCCGTCGGCGTCGTACTTCGCGCCGTCGCCCGCGAAGTAGAAGCCCTCCTTCTCGAACCGCGACCAGTACGTGTCGCGGAACCGCTGCTCGTCGCCCCAGATGCCGCGCAGCATCGACGGCCACGGCTGGTCGAGCACGAGGTAGCCACCGCCGCCGTGCGCGACCTCGACACCCTGCTCGTCGACGACCTTCGCGCCGATGCCGGGCAGCGGCCGCTGCGCCGAGCCGGGCTTGGTCGAGATGACACCGGGCAGCGGCGAGATCATGATCGCGCCGGTCTCGGTCTGCCACCAGGTGTCCACGATCGGCGCCTTGCCCGCGCCGATGTGCTCGCGGTACCAGATCCACGCCTCGGGGTTGATCGGCTCGCCGACGCTGCCCAGGACGCGCAGCGAGGACAGGTCGTACTTCGCGGGGATGTCGTCGCCCCACTTCATGAACGTGCGGATCAGGGTGGGCGCCGTGTAGTAGATCGAGACGCCGTACTCCTGGATGATCTCCCAGTGCCGACCCTCGTGCGGGGTGTTCGGCGTGCCCTCGTAGACGACCTGGGTGACGCGGTTGGCCAGCGGGCCGTAGACGATGTAGCTGTGCCCGGTGACCCAGCCGATGTCGGCGGTGCACCAGTACACGTCGGTGTCCGGCTTGAGGTCGAACACGTTGTGGTGCGTGTACGCGGTCTGCGTCAGGTACCCGCCGGCCGTGTGCAGGATGCCCTTCGGCTTCCCGGTCGTGCCGGAGGTGTAGAGGATGAACAGCGGGTGCTCGCTGTCGAACGCCTCGGGCGCGTGCTCCTCGGACTGGCCGTCCACGACGTCGTGCCACCACACGTCGCGGCCCTCGACCCAGTCCACTTCGGACTCGGTCCGCCGCACGACGAGCACGTTGGTGACGCTGGGGGTCTGCGCGACGGCCTCGTCGACCGCGGCCTTGAGCGACACGGGCTTGCCGCGCCGGTACTGGCCGTCGGTGGTGATCACGATCTTGGCCGACGCGTCGTCGATGCGGGTGCGCAGCGCCTCGGCGGAGAAGCCCGCGAAGACGACGCTGTGCGTGGCGCCGAGCCGGGCGACGGCGAGGATCGAGAAGATCGCCTCGGGCACCATCGGCATGTAGATCGCGACCCGGTCGCCGGTCTCCAGGCCGAGCGACACCAGCGCGTTCGCGGCCTTGGAGACCTCGCGCTTGAGGTCGTTGTAGGTGATCGTGCGCTTGTCGCCCGGCTCGCCGACCCAGTGGATCGCGACCTGGTCGCCGTGGCCGGACTCGACGTGCCGGTCGACGCAGTTGTAGGCGACGTTGAGCTTGCCGCCGACGAACCACTTCGCGAACGGCGCGTCCGACCAGTCGAGGACCTGGCCCCACTTGGTGTCCCAGTCCAGCCGGTCGGCCTGCGCGGCCCAGAACGCCTCGCGGTCGGCACTCGCATCGTCGTACAGCGCGGACGTCGCGTTCGCCTGCGCGGCGAACTCCGCGCTGGGCGGGAACGTCCGGCTCTCCGTGTGCAGGTTGTCCAGGGCCGGGCCCTGGTCCGACGGCTGGGTCATGGTGCGGGACCTCCTACATTCCTGACCTACGTGCGAAGTGGCTGTGCTGACCGTAGTGCCGGTCGGCCCGGATCGACAGGCCACCGCGCCCAAAAGGTTCAGACCAATCCGCGGTAGCGGACCATCCGGGGCAGGCGAAACACGGTGCTCACTGTGTAACGACCGCATCGGTCAAGGCCACCGTTCGTCCGGTGAACGACCCGTCCGTTGCGCCCAGCGGCCCGGTCCGTGACGCGAGTCACCCCTGATCGGACTAGTTTCGGCTGGTCAGCCCCGCGCGCACGGACGGCCATTCCGGCGCGGTCACCGAGTACACGGCCGTGTCGCGCAAGGTGCCGTCCGGGCGGATGCGGTGCGCCCGCAGCGTGCCCTCGAACGTCGCGCCGAGCCGTTCGATCGCCGCCCGCGAGCGGCTGTTGAGCATGTCGGTGTGCCAGCCGACGCGCAGCGCGCCCAGGTCGTCGAACGCCCGCGCGACGAGCAGCAGCTTCGAGTTGGTGTTCATCCCGGTGCGCTGCCAGCGCGGGCCGATCCAGGTGTGTCCGATGTAGACGGCCCGGTGGACGGGGTCGACGTCGTAGTAGGACGTGGTGCCCGCGACCTCGCCGGTGGCCGGGTCGACCTGCGCCCATGCCCGCCGGTTCGGGTCGGCCAGCGCTTTGGTCACGAGCGCCCGCGCCTCGGCGAGGGTCCCCGGTTGGAGGTCGGCGAGCCACGTCCAGATGTCGGGGTCCTTGCCCGCCTCGAACAGGCCCTCGGCGTGCTCCGGCGTCAACGGCTCCAGCCGGACGTGCGGGCCGGTGAGCACGGGGCGGTCGAACCAGTCGGTGGTCACGGGTCTGACGCTAGGTCGCGAGTGGCCATCCATGAACAGCCATTGCAGGCCATTTCGAGATGGCCACTTTACTCACGGGTAATGTCCGCGCGGTGACCGATCCGCTGGCTCCGCTGCTGGACCTGCCCGGTGTGGCCGACGCCGTCGCCGCCGCCAAGAACGCCGTCTTCCAGGTGCACCGCCACCGGGTGAACCTGCGCGGCTGGGCGACCACCGCAGCCGAGGCGTCCGTGCGCGCCGCCCGCGCCTCCGCCGCGATCGAGGGCGGGTCGACCGCGATCCCGGACGACGGGTCGGTGACCGACCCCGTGCTGGCCGGGTCGCTGCGGGTCGCCGAGGCGCTCGGCACGCTGCTGCCCACGTGGGAGCGCGCGCCCTCGCAGGCGTTGGCGAGGCTGCACCTGCTGGCCGCGGCGGACTTCGCCGGTGAGCTCGGCAGGCCCCGGCTCGACCCCGGCGTGGCCGACCGGCTGGACCTGCTGGCCGGGCTGCTGACCGGTGGTACGAAGGCCCCCGGTCCGCTGCTGGTGTCGATCGTGCACGGCGAACTGCTGGCGCTGGCCCCGTTCGAGAGCGCCAACGGCGTGGTGGCGCGGGCCGCGGCCCGGCTCACGTCGATCGCCACCGGGTTGGACCCGAAGGGGCTCGGCGTGCCGGAGGTGTCGTGCCTGCGGCGGCAGGACGAGTACGACGCCGCTCTGGTCGCCTTCACCACCGGCGAGCCGGAAGGCGTCGGCCGGTGGATCCTGTTCTGCTGCTCGGCGCTGGAGGCGGGCGCCCGCGAGGCGTCGAGCATCGCGGACGCCGCCTCCGCCTGATCAGCTGGCGCCGTTGTTCACGTACCCGACGCGCACCAGTTCACTGGTCAGCGGCGAGGGCCACGCCGTCGTCACGGTCCGGTCGGCCGCCTGCGTCGGCAGGGTGAAGGTCACGGTGGCGACGGGGAAGTTGTCGCTGCCCTTCCGCGACGCGAGGTAGAGGTACTTCGTCGTGTCGGGGGAGAGCACGATTCGCTCGCCGCCGGTCGGGTCGGGCATGAGCACGCCGATGGGCAACCGGTTCCCCGCCGCGTCGTGGAACGCCAGGTAGCCGAACGAGCCCTTCAGCGTGCACGTGATGCCGGGCTTCGCCGCCAGGCGGAACGTGTAGGCCTGGTCGACCGAGTTCGGCGCGTGCCCATCCGCCACCGCCACGTCCAGGTTCGACGCGGAGCACTCGGGGGCTGGGGCGGACGCGTTGGCGGCGCTCGCGCCGACCACGCTGAGGGCGATCGCGGCGGCACCGATCAGGACTGAGGACTTCTTGGTGATGTTCACGTTGGGTACACGCCTCGGCACCACCCGTGGTGGCCCGTGAGCGAGATGTGCCACTCGCGGACAACCCGGACCCCGGCCCGAGCGTGATCTAGAGGATCTCGGCCAGGGCCTCCGCGGCCCGGCGGGCGTCGGAGTACCGGTTGTACAGCGGCGCGAACCCGAAGCGCAGCACGTCGGGCGGCCGGTGGTCGCCGATGACGTCCCGCGCGATCAGCTTCCCCATCACGGCCTCGGCGTCGGCGTGCCGCAGCGACACCTGGTGGCCGCGCCACTCGTCGGCGGGCGTGATCACCTCGATGCCCGGCAGGTCCCGCACGAGCGACCGGAAGTGGTCGGTCAGCTTGAGCCCCTTGGCCCGCACGTCGGCCAGCGACACGTGGTCCCACACGTCGAGCGCGGCGTCCAGCGCCAGCATCGACAGGATGTCCGGGGTGCCGCAGCGGGCCCGTGCGACACCGGGGTCGGGGATGTAGTCGTCCTCCATCGCGAACGGCGCGCGGTGCCCCGTCCACCCGGTCAGCGGTTGCTCGAACGACGCCTGCGCGGCCGTGGGCACGTAGAGGAACGCGGGCGCGCCGGGACCGCCGTTGAGGAACTTGTACGAGCACCCGACGGCCAGGTCGACGCCGAGCGCGTCCAGCTCGATGGGCAGCACGCCCGCGCTGTGGCAGAGGTCCCAGACCGCCTTCGCGCCGACCGCGTGCACCCGCTCGGTCACCGCGGCCATGTCCAGCATCCGGCCGGTCCGGTAGTCGACGTGGTTGAGCAGCACCACCGCGGTCCGCTCGGTCGGCTCCAGCGCGTCCGGTGACGCGGGCCGCAGCTCCAGCCCGGTCAGCTCGGCGACGGAGCGCGCGATGTAGCCGTCGGTCGGGAACGTGCCCGCGTCCACGACGATCTCGGTCCGGTCGGTGCCCCGCACGGCCGCCATCAGCGCCTTGAAGATGTTCACGCTCGTCGAGTCGCCCACGACGACCTGCCCCGGCGCGGCCCCGACCAACCGCCCGATCCGGTCGCCGACCCGTTGCGGTGCCTCCCACCAGCCCTCGGACCAGCCGCGGATGAGCCTGCGCCCCCACTGCCGCCGCACGACGTCCCGCATCCGCTCGGCGACGGCCTTCGGGGGCGCGCCGAGGGAGTTGCCGTCCAGGTAGACGACGTCGTCGTCGAGGTCGAACAGCTCGCGCACGTGCGCCAGCGGGTCGACGGCGTCCAGGTCGTCCAGGTCGTTCACACGAAGCTCCTCGCGGTCCACAGCTCGGGGAACACCGACCGTCGGGTGCGCTTCTCCAGCCAGGCCACGCCCGCGGAGCCACCCGTCCCCACCTTGGCACCCATCGAGCGCCGGGTGGCCAGGAGGTGGTCGTAGCGCCAGCGCGCGAACTCCTCGGCGATGTCGGTCAGCGCCTCGCCCAGCTCCAGCAGGTCGCGGTGGTCGCCGCGGTAGACCTCCGCCCACACCTGCTCGACGTCGGCGTTGACCTCGTAGGCCTGGCTCACGTCGCGCGCCAGCACCTCGGCCGGGATCGGCAGGCCCTGC
This sequence comes from Umezawaea tangerina, assembly GCF_003002815.1. Taxonomy (GTDB): domain Bacteria; phylum Actinomycetota; class Actinomycetes; order Mycobacteriales; family Pseudonocardiaceae; genus Umezawaea; species Umezawaea tangerina. Next base: position 486,344 of record NZ_PVTF01000001.1, read on the forward strand.
CGGTGCAGCGCGGCCAGCACGTCGTCGTAGAGGCTCGGCGCGTGCAGCTGGGCCTCCAGCGAGTCGTGCAGCTCGGGCACGGCGCGGTGCGGCACGAGCATCGACCGGGACTTCTCGCCGAGCAGGAACTCCATCTCGCGGTACACGCCGGACTGGAAGCCCGAGCCCTCGCCGAGCGCGTCGCGGAAGGAGTTGAACTCGCCCGGCGTCATCCGCGCGATCGGCCGCCACGCCGCGTTGAGGCCCTGCATGTGCAGGTCGCTGCGGCGCAGCGTGCGCACGGCCGCGCGCAGGTCGTCGGCGCGCAGCTCGCGCTGGGCCTGCCGCCACTCGAAGACGAGCAGCCCGAAGTACAGCTCCATGATCTGGGTGATGACCAGGAACGACATCTCGCGCGGGTCGTCGGAGGCCTGCTTCTGCAGCGTGTGCAGGACGGAGGCGTGCACGTAGTCCTCGTACGGCGTGGTGCCGCCGAAGTCGAGCTTGGGGGCCTCTTCGCCGTTGTGGATGACCGGGCAGGTGCTCATGTCGTCATCATGCGTGGCCGGGTGGCATTTCTGAATGCACGTTACCGCCCTTCGGAACGGAGACTTCTCATGGCCGAAAGGCATTTCGGCGGATAGCTTTGCGTTCATGAGCATCGAGCTGGACACCGTGGACTGGGCCCTGCTGGAGGCCCTCCAGGAGGACGCGCGGCTGTCCTACAACGAGCTCGCCCGCCGGGTGCACGTCTCGCCGCCGACGGTCGCGCAGCGGGTGCGCAGGCTGGAGAACGCGGGCGTGATCACCGGCTACCGGGCCGCGGTCGACCCCACGGCGGTGGGGCGCTCGGTCGTCGCCCTGGTGCGGATGAAGTGCTACGGGCCGCGGTGCATCACCGTGCACCCGGAGCTGCTCGACGACTGCCCCGAGGTGGTCGAGGTGGTCCGGCTGACCGGGGACATCTGCTCGGTGGTCAAGGTCGTCACCACGTCGGTGCAGGAGCTGGAACGGCTGCTCGTGCGGCTTGGCGGCCACGGCGAGACGTCCAGCGCCATGGTGCTGTCCACGCCGATCCCGTGGCGCCCGGTGCTACCGGCCGTTCAGTGACACCAGCGCTTGGCGGACGTGCCCGTCCGAGCCCACCAGCGCCTCGGCGGCCCGCGCGAACGTGACGCCGGACAGCAGGTGCACCAGCGCCACCTTCAGGTCGCCGCCCGAGCCGGTCAGCGCGTCCGTGCACTCCTGCTCGGCCAGCCCGGTGGCCTCGCGCAGGATGCGCACCGTCCGGCCGCGCAGCTTCGCGTTCGTCGCCCGCATGCTGACCATCAGGTTCGAGTAGGTCCGGCCGAGCCGCACCATCACGGCCGTCGAGAACGACGTCAGCACCAGCTTCTGCGACGAGCCCGCCTTCATCCTGGTCGAGCCCGCGATGGCCTCCGGGCCGGTGTCCAGCGCGATCAGCACGTCGACCTCGCACGGCGAGGGCGTGACCGGGTTGTTCGACACGAGCACGGTGCTCGCGCCCATCGCGCGGGCCTCGCGCAGCGCCCCCACGACGAACGGCGTGCGCCCGGACGCCGTGACGCCCAGGACGAGGTCGCCCGCGGCGGCGTGCGTGCGGATCTGCGCGGCACCGCCGAGGTCGTCGTCCTCGACGTTCTCCAAGGCCCGCACCAGCGCCTCCTGGCCGCCGGCGTGGTGCGCCAGGAACCAGTCGGGCGGGGTGTTGAACGTGGGCACCAGCTCCGCCGCGTCGAGCGTGGCGAGCCTGCCGGACGTGCCCGCGCCGACGTAGTGCACCCGCCCGCCCGCGCGCAGGGCGAGCACGGCGAGGTCGGCGGCGCGCGCCACCTCCGGCAGCACCGCCGCCACCGCGTCGGGCACCACGTGGTCTTCGAGGTTGATCGCTCGCAGTATGTCCAGTGTGGACATCCGGTCGATGTCGAGGGTGCGCGGGTTCCGCATCTCGGTCGGAGAGTCCACGCGCACCGCCACACCGTTCCGGTACGAGGTCATTTAGCGGTCTCCCGTCGTCGTCTGCCGTCCGGCCGCTCGCCCAGCCGGTGGCCGGACACCGCGTCGTAGGTCGCCTCCAGCGCCGTGGTGGCGCTGTCGACGTGCAGCTGGGCAACGCCGATGAACAGGCAGTCGACCACTGTGAGCTGGGCGATCCGGCTGGACATCGCACCGGAGCGGAACGTCGTCTCGCGGGCCGCCGTGGTGAGCACGTGGTCGGCGACCTCGCTGATGGGCGAGCGCGGGAAGTTGGTGAGCGCCACCGTGGTCGCGCCGTGCTCCTTGGCGACCCGCAGCGCCTCGACGGTCTCCGAGGTGGACCCGGTGTGCGAGATGCCGACCGCGACGTCGGCACCGGTCAGCACCGCCGCGCTCGTCAACGCGATGTGCGCGTCGTTCCAGGCGAAGCAGACCCGGCCGATCCGGTGCAGCTTCTGCTGGAGGTCGAACGCGACGAACGCGCTCGCGCCGAACCCGTAGACGTCCACCCTGCCCGCGCCCGCGACGGCCGCCACGACCTCGCGCAGCGCGTCGACGTCGAGCTGCTCGGCGGTCTCCTCGACGGCCCGCGCGTCGGCGAACGCCACCTTGCCGACGACCTGGCGCAGGTCGTCGGTCAGCGTGATGTCGCTGCCGAGGTCGCGGTCCACGCGGGACGCGGTCCGCGCGGTGTCCGCGGCCAGCGCGATCCGCAGCTCCGGGTAGCCGCCGACGCCGATCGCCTTGCAGAAGCGGGTCACCGTCGTCTCGCTGGTGCCCGCCGCCTCGGCGACTTCGGTGATGCTGCGGTGCGCGACCGTGGCCGGGTTCTCCAGCACGACCTTGGCGACCCGCTGCTCCGCGCGGGCGAGGCCCGGCAGCAGTGAGCGGATCTTGACCAAGGGGCTGGCGTCGAGGTAATCGGGAATGTGGCTGGACACGTGGGAAACTTACTAACCGTCACCGTCGTGGTCAACGGATCCGAGGGGTGACTCGGCCGTGTTGTGAGGATTTCTCACTCTTATGGCGCCCCTGCCTCACCGGCTGTCCATCCGATTGCGACACACCGTGCTCACCGGTCCGCAAGGCGCCAGCCCACGGCCGTGAGCGCCTCCGGGTGGCGTTCCGCGTCGAGGACGGTGCCCCGGTCGCCCGTGACCCGGATCCCGTCGACGTACACACCGCGTCCGCCGTAACCGGTGCCGCGCGTGTACACCCAGCGCACCCGGCTGCCGTCGACCGCGGCCTCCACGCGGGTCCACTTGCGCGTGCCCGTGCCGGTCAGCGTCCTCACGTCGCGCCACGTCGTGCCGTCCCCGGTCTGCAGCACCGCGCTGTCGCCCTCGTCGAGGTCGACGAACGCGTCGAACGAGACCTTCCGCGCGCCGGGCAGGTCGCCGGTCGTCAGCGTCGCCCCCGTCGCGGTCGGCGTCCACGCGTCGCGGCCCTGCTGCGGCCGGACGGCGAGCGCGCGCGCCAGCCCGTCCGCGACGGCCCGGCGGGCGGGGTTGATCGTCCCCCAGTCGCGCGAGGGGTGGACGCGGTTGGTCAGCAGGATCGCGATCGACCGCGACAGCGGGTCGACCACCAGAGTCGTGCCCGTGTACCCGGTGTGGCCCGCGGTGGCCGGTGAGCTGAGCGCGCCCATGTACCAGCGCTGGTCCAGCTCGAAGCCGAGCCCGTGCGAGTCCTCGGGGAACTCGGTGTTGAAGTTGGTCAGCATCAGCCGCACGGTCTGCGGCCGCAGGATCCGGTGCCCGTCGTAGGTGCCGCCGTTGAGGACGGTCTGGGCGAGCACCGCGAGGTCGCGCGCCGTGGAGAACACGCCCGCGTGCCCGGCGACACCGCCCAGCGACCAGGCGTTCTCGTCGTGCACCTGGCCGCGGACCATGCCGCGCGGCGGGCTCGTCTGGAACTCCGTCGCGGCGATCCGGTCGAGCTTGCTCGCGGGCGGGTTGTAGCCGGTGTCGGGCAGGCCGAGCGGCTCGGTGATGCCCTTGCGCACCAGCTCGTCCAGCGGCGACCCGCTGACCCGGTGGACGAGCTCGCCCAGCGTGATCAGGTTCAGGTCGGAGTAGGTGTACGCGGTGCCGGGGGTGGTCTGCGGCGTCGCGTCCATCACGGCCTTGATCCGGGACGGGACGTCCGGCCACTTCTGCCACAGCGGCAGCCACGGCTCCAGACCGGAGGTGTGGGTCAGCAGCTGCTCGACGGTGATGTCGGCCTTGCCGTTGACGCCGAACTCCGGCAGGTACCGCGACACCGGCTGGTCGACCCGGATCCGGCCGCGCTCGACCTGCTGCATCACCACGATCGAGGTGAACAGCTTGGAGATCGACGCCAGGTCGAAGATCGTGTTGTCCGCCATCGGCACGCGCTGCTCCACGGGCAGCTCGGTGCCCTTGGCGTCGGAGTAGCGCACCGCCCACCCGGTCGGCCGCTGCGCGACGACGGAACCGTCGTGCGCCAGCAGCGTCACCGCGCCTGCGAACATCGGGTGCCCGGTGGCGTCCGGCTCGGTGTAGCGGCGGACCTGGTCCAGGGCGGCGTCGATCGGCGCCCGGTCCAGGCCGGGGTCGCCGCGGTGCAGCTGCGTCCACGGCGGGGCGAACCCGGTGTGCGGCCGGTCGAACCGGCCGGTGGACGGGTCGGCGTGCGCCGCGACGGGCAGGGTGGTCATGGTCAGCATGGTCGCGACGAGCAGGGCTGGCAGTCGCATCGGAGTCCTCACCGGTAGTGCAGGTACTGGCGTCGGGTGCGGCGGAACGAGGTCAGCTCGGGCTCCCACGCGCCAACGATGTCGTCGACGCCCGCGCCCGCGTCGACCATGCGCCGCAGGCGGTCCGAGCCGCTGAGGTTGTCGATGAAGTCGTCCGGCCGCCACGCGAACAGGGCGGGGTAGAGCGCGCGGGCGGTCACGAGCATCGCGACCGCCGAGCGGATGGCGTCGAAGGCGGACGGGTCGGTGAGGTGCAGGGCCACCCCGCCGCAGGCCTTGCCGACGAACTTGCCGAACGTGGGCGTGAAGTACGCCTCCCGGAACCGCACGCCGGGCAGCTCCAGCTCGTTGAGCCCCTCCGCCCAGCGCCAGTCGACGTCCGGGGCGCCGATGGTCTCGAACGGCCGCGTCGTGCCGCGGCCCTCGGAGAACGCGGTGCCCTCGAACAGGCACGTGCCGGGGTAGACCAGCGCGGTGTCCTGGGTGGGCATGTTCGGGCTGGGCGGCACCCACGGCAGCCCGGTGTCCAGGTCCGCGCGCCGCCAGCCGCGGGCCCACACGACGTCCAGGCTGGACACCCGGCCGCCGTCGGAGGGCAGGAACTCGGCGTCGAAGAACCGGGCCAGCTCGCCGACGCTCATCCCGTGCTGCTGCACGATCGGCTTGCGGCCGACCCCGGTCGCGTACGCCGGGTCGAGCTGCGGGCCGCGCGCCGTGCCGCCGACCGGGTTCGGCCGGTCCAGCACGAGGAACGCCGCGCCGGTCGCCGCGGCGGCCTGCATCGCCGTGTACATGGACCAGATGTAGGTGTAGAACCGCGCGCCGACGTCCGCGATGTCGAACACCACGGTGTCCACCTGCGCCTTGCGGAACATCCCGGCGAGCTTCTCCGCGTTCGCCCCGTAGGCGTCGTACACCGGCACGCCCGTGCGCGGGTCGGGGTAGTCGCCCTCGGAACCGCCCGCCTGTGCCGTGCCGCGGAAGCCGTGCTCCGGGCCGAAGGCGGCCTGCGGGCGCTGCCCCGCGGCGACCATGGAGTCGACGACGTGGGTCTGGTCGGGCAGCACGCCGGTCGGGTTGGTGAGGATGCCGACGCGCCTGCCGCGCAGCCGCCGCCAGTCGTCCTGGGCGAGGACCTCCGCGCCCGTGACGACCCTCGTGGCCGCCGTCGCCTCCCCGCCCGTGAGCGCCAGCGCGGGCACGGCCAGTGCGCCCGCCTGGAGGAGCTGCCTGCGCCTCACCAGGTGACGCCGTGGCCGAGCGGGTACCGCGTCGGTCCCGGCACCTCGACCGGCAGCTTGCCCTTGGGGCCGGTCTCGCCGTAGACGACCTTCGCCAGCGACTCCATCGCCCCGGCGCCGTAGGAGTAGGTGGCCAGCCAGGTCGGGTTGTCGACGCCGACGTCGTACGGGTTCTGCACGGCCACCGCGACGACCGGTTTCCCGGTCGCCCGCAGCCTCGTCAGGAGCGCCTGCTGGGCGGACTGGGTGGACAACGAGTTCGTCAGCAGGACGACGACCTCGGCACCGGCCGCCGCCTGTTCGGCCGCGACGATCTGGGCCTCGGTCGGGGCGCTGCCGGTGGGCAGGGCGGTGGTGGTCGTGCCGCGGGCGGTCAGCCGGGCGGCGAGCGTGCGCGTCGTCGTCTCGCCCCAGCCCGTGACCAAGGCGGACGCGGGCTTCTTGGCCAGCGGCAGCACCTTGGCGTCGTTGCGGACCACGGTCGTGGTGCGGTCGGTGATCCGCTGGGCCGTCGCCAGGTTCGCGGGGGAGCCGACGGTGCGGGGGATCGCGCCGACGTCGACCAGGGGGCTGGTCAGCATGCCGCGCAGGAGCTTCATCCGCAGGATCCGCAGCACGCTCTGGTCGATCCGGCGCTCGCTCAGCTCGCCGCTGCGCACGGCGTCCAGCACCCCGTTGACCGCGACCTGCAGGTTCACCGGCATCAGCAGCTGGTCGACACCGGCCTTGAGCGCCAGCACGGGGATCCGCGCGTCGGAGTGCAGCTGGCGGACGCCCTCCATCTCCAGCGAGTCGGTGATGACGACCCCGTCGTAGTGCAGCTCGTTGCGCAGCAGACCGGTGACGACCGGAGCGGACAGCGTCGCGGGCTCGCCGGACGGGTCGATCCGCGGCGTCTGGATGTGCGCGGTCATGATCGAGTCGATGCCCGCGGCGATGGCGGCCCGGAACGGCGGCGCGTCCAGCTTCCGCCACTGCTCGACGGTCCGGTCGACGACCGGCAGGCTCGTGTGGCTGTCCTCGGACGTGTCGCCGTGACCGGGGAAGTGCTTCGCCGTGGCCGACACCGCGCCCTTGGCCAGGTACCGCTGCTGGTACCCGCGGACCTGCGCGGCGACCATGTCGGAGGCCAGCGCGGGGTCGCTGGAGTAGGAGCGGACCCCGATGACCGGGTTCGCCGGGTTCGAGTTCACGTCCGCGTCCGGCGCGAAGTCCTGGGTGATCCCCATCGCGCGCAGCTCGTTCGCGGTGATGGTGGCGGCCTTCTCCGCGTCCGCCGTCGACCGGCCCGCGCCGAGCGCCATGTTGCCGGGGAACTGGGTCGCGGGCGCGCCGATCCGGGTGACGATCCCCATCTCCTGGTCGGTCGAGATCGCCAGCGGGATGTGCAGACCGGACGACATCGCGGCCCGCTGCAGGCCGTTGGACAGGGTGGCGACCTGCTGCGGGGTGTCGATGTTGTCGCGGGTGGAGTTGTTGAAGTAGATGACGCCACCGGGGTGGAACTTGGCGACCACCTGGGCCGGGGTGTCCACGCCGAAGTTCGTCCGGTTGGCGGGGTTCACCTCGTCGGGTGACTGGCCGTTGAGGTAGGTGACGAACAGCTGGCCGACCTTGTCCTCCAAGGACATCCGCCGGACCATGGTGGTGATGTTCCGCGCCGACGTGGAATCCGGTTGGGCCGACGCGGTCAACGGCGCACCCACCACGGCCGTGACCAGCGCGACAACCGCTAACGGACGAGCGACCTGGTACACAGGGCCTCCCCAGGCGTGTTTTTCACCGCTGTGCGGGCATCTTCGCAAGTTACCCACGTCACGGGAGGCGGTCAACGGCCGGGGATCGTGCCAGGTCCGGGGGAATACCGCTCGGCGGAAAAGGGGTGCCCAGACGGAAAAGGGCGGAGCCCCCGCACTCTCGTGAGGGGGCTCCGCCACCAGCACGGGCCTTCGAGTTACCAAGCGTGCAACTCGTGCCGTATCAACCTGGCCTCGGCGTCCAGCGTCCCGGTACGCAGGCCCTTGACGGCAAGCCTCCCGCGGCGTGCTGCGCGTGGGTGCTCGAGGTCCGTGCACGGAGATCTGCCGGGGTGGACGTCGCTTATCTTCTGCTTCGCCCCTGGCCGACCCGAAGTCCGCACCTCCATTTGTAGACCGTGTGCCGCGTCACAGCAAGGTCTCGGACGAGTGCACCGGTCAAGCAACGTTCAGTAGCCGAAGTTGGTCGCGCACAGGGGTTTCCGGCCTCGGTACCGCTGATCGGGCGGTGCTCGCGACCCGTGGGTCGACAGGGGGTCAGCTGCGGCGCCTGCGCCTCATGCCGTACCAGGCGACACCGGCCGCGGCGGCCGCGCCGAGCCCGATCGCGGTGACCGCGACGGCCGTGCCCGACGGGGTGGGGATGCGGGCGCGCAACGACACCGGGTCGGAGAACGTGAGCACCGGCCAGCCCCGTTGCGCGGCGACCTTGCGCAGCGCACGGTCCGGGTTCACCGCGGTGGGGTGGCCGACGACCTCCAGGAGCGGCAGGTCCGACACCGAGTCCGAGTAGGCGAAGCAGTCCTCGAGGTCGTAGCCGTGCTTCTGCGCCAGCTGCTTGACCGCGATGGCCTTGTTCTCGCCCGCGCAGTAGAAGTCGACCTCGCCGGAGTAGCGGCCGCCGGTGACGAACATCCGCGTCCCCACGCTGTGCGTGGCGCCGACCATGCCGGCGATCGGCGCGACCAGCTCCTCGCCGGAGGCCGACACCACGACGACGTCGTGGCCCTCCGACTTGTGGTCGGTGATCAGCTGGGTGGCCTCCTTGTAGACCAGCGGGTCGACGATGTCGTGCAGCGTCTCGTCGACGATGGAGCGGACCTGCTCGACGTCCCACCCCTCGCAGAGCGCGGTGATGTGGGACCGCATGCGGTCCATCTGGTCGGCGTCCGCGCCCGCGAGCATGAACACGAACTGCGCGTAGGCGCTCTTGAGCACCGCGCGCCGGTTGATCAGACCCTCTTGGAAGAAGGGGCGGCTGAACGCCAGCGTGCTCGACTTGGCGATGACCGTCTTGTCCAGGTCGAAGAACGCGGCGACTCGGGTGCCTTGTGCGGGGGCTTCGCCGCTGCCGGGATCGGTCACGCGGTCAGTTTAAGGGCTGGCGAGACGGGCGCGTTTCGCTTGTTGACGAAGAGGATGCGTGGCGAGCGCGGAAATTCCTCGTGTCCCTCTAACGGAAGACACGCACCACCCCCGCATGTGGGGATACAGTGGGGGAGTCCGGTTCTGCCGGACAGGTTCAGTCCGACCCCCCGGGACTGAACCAATGACGACCCCCGTCCCTCCCCCCTGGCGGGGGTCGTCCCATGTCCGGGGTCGGGTGGACCGGGTGTCCACTCCCGTTTTCGGAGCCCAACCCCTCAGCTTCCCGCACGCCACCGACAGTTCCGGCGAACCGCCGTCGAGTTGTCCACAGGGCGGGTGGTTGTCCACATCTCGATCTTGTCGCCTTGTGGCCTTGCTCACGACAGCCGACCGTTGGACCAGGGCCCGCACCGGGTCCGGGAGTCGACGGAGGTGGGTCGGGGTGGACACGAGGCGACCGGTGGCGCTGGTGGGGGACGAGGTGCTGCTGGACGAACTGCTGCGCCTGGCGGCCGCCGCTGGGTGCGAGCTCGACCGCGTGCCGGACGTCGCGGCGTTGCGCGCCCGGTGGAAGGACGCGCCGCTGGTCCTGCTCGACGAGTGGGCCGCCTCCGAGTGCGGGCTCGTCGACCTGCCCCGCCGCGCGGGCGCCTACCTGGTCTGCACCCGGCCGCCCGCGGAGCACGTGTGGCGGGAGGCGTTGGCGTTGGGGCTGGAGCGCGTGGTCGAGCTCCCCGCGGGCGACCAGTGGCTGGTAGGTGCGCTGGCCGACCTGGCGGAAGGGCCGCCCAGCGGTGAGGGGCGGGTGGTCGCCGTCCTCGGCGGTCGCGGTGGTGCGGGCGCCTCCGTCCTCGCCGCCGCGTTGGGCCAAGCCGTCCTCAGCTCGGGTGGTCAGGGCCTGCTCGTCGACTGCGACCCGTTGGGCGGCGGTTTGGACCTGACGTTGGGCGACGAGTCCCACGAGGGCCCGCGCTGGCCGGAGCTGCACCTCTCCGGTGGCCGCGTGGCCGCCTCCGCCCTGCACTCGGCCCTGCCCGGCCGCACCGGCAAAGGCGGCAGGCTGACCGTCCTCTCCTGCGACCGCGACGGTCCCGGTCCGGAACCCGACGCCGTGGCCGCTGTCGTCGAGGCGGGGCGCAGAGCGGGAGAGACCGTCATCTGCGACCTCCCGCGCCACCTCACCGCCTCCGCCCTCGCCGCCCTCACCCGCGCCGACCTCACCGTCCTGGTCGTCCCCGCCGAGGTCCGCGCCTGCGCCGCAGCCAAACGCGTGGCCCACCAGCTCATCTCCCACGGCGCCACCCTCGGCGTCGTCGTCCGCGCCCCCGGCCCGACCGGCCTGCGCGGCAAGGAGATCGCCGACACCATCGGCGCCACCCTCCTCACCTCCATGCGCCCAGAACCCCGCCTCGCCTCAGCGCTCGACAACGGCCGCTTCCCCACCGCCACCCGCGGCCCCTTGGCCCGTGCCGCCACCGCCGTCCTGGCAGCACTCCACGCCGACTGACCGCTTTCCCGACTCCGCGCTCGCATTCCCCGCGCCCCGGTCCGTCGCATCCGGTCACCCGGTGGCGGGAGCCTCCTCGTTTCCCATTGCTGCCAACAACTTCCGTCCAGTCCGAGGTAGCCGACCGAGCGAACCGGTCGCACCCGACACCTACTGCGTTGAGGCAACGGCGTTGATCCCACCCGGCTTGCCGGGGTGCGTTTCCGACGCCCCAAGCACTTCCCGTCCCACCGGCCACTGAGGCCCAAGTCCTACCCCAGCACCGAGGTCGCGCGACGCGCCGCTTCGGTCCGAAAAGGGTCGCGGGCGCTTCCCCGAGAGCGCCCGCGACCCGCCCAACCCCGAGGAGTCCGTCATGACCGCTGATCTGGTCGAGCGCGTCCGCCGCCGTCTCGCGACGAGCCGGGCCGAGCTGACCTCGGCCGCGGTGGCCGAGGCGGTGAGGGGCGAGGCGGGTGGTGTGCTGGGGGACGCCGAAGTGCTGTCCGCGCTGACGTTGCTGCGCCAGGAGTTCACCGGCGCGGGTCCGCTCGACCCGCTGCTGGCCGACCCGGACACCACCGACGTCCTGGTGACCGGTCCCGACGACGTGTGGGTCGACGGCGCGCAGGGCTTGCACCGCACCGGGATCACCTTCCCGGACGAGGCCGCCGTGCGCAGGCTCGCGCAGCGGCTTGCGGTGGCCGCGGGGCGCAGGCTCGACGAGGCGGTGCCCTACGTGGACGGTTGGCTCTCCGGCTCCGGTCCGGCGGGCCGGGTGCGGTTGCACGCCGTGCTGCCGCCCATCGCCGCCTCCGGCACGTGCCTGTCGCTGCGCGTCCTCCGCCCGGCCGTGCACGACCTGGCCGAGCTCCGCTCCCGCGGCACCTTCGACCAACCAACTGCCGACTTGCTCCGCGCGATCGTCGAAGCCCGCCTGGCGTTCCTCGTCACCGGGGGCACCGGCTCGGGCAAGACCACGTTGCTGGCGGCGCTGCTCGGCTGCGTCCCGCACACCGAGCGCGTGCTGTGCGTGGAGGACGCGGGGGAGCTGCAACCGCAGCACCCGCAGGTGGTCCGCCTGCTGGCCAGACCGGCCAACATCGAGGGTGCGGGGGAGGTGGCGGTCCGCGAGCTGGTCCGCCAGGCCCTGCGGATGCGGCCGGACCGGATCGTCGTCGGCGAGGTGCGCGGTGCCGAGGTCTGCGACCTGCTGGCGGCGCTCAACACCGGCCACGACGGCGGCGCCGGCACGTTGCACGCCAACTCCCCGGCCGAGGTGCCCGCCCGCCTGGAAGCGCTGGCGGCGCTGGGCGGCCTGGACCGGACCGCCCTGCACAGCCAGCTCGCCGCCGCGGTGCAGGTGGTCCTGCACATGCGCCGAAGTCCCGACGGCAGCCGCCAGCTGGCGGAGATCGGCGTGTTCGAACGCCGCATGGACACGCTCCTGGTCCGCACCGCCTGGCACCGCGAACGCGACCGACAAGCAGCCTGGCCCGTCCTGCAGACCCTGCTGGGACGGCACCGATGAACGGCGGGTACCCGATGACCTCCCTGAGCCTCGCCACCCTGGCCACCGCACTGCTGGTCCTGCCCGCGTCGGCCGCGACCCGCCGACTGCGCGCCCTGGCACCGCCCGACCACCGCCTGACCCGCAGACCGCACCGATCGGTCGTCGTGGTCACGTGCTGCGTGCTCGTCGGTCTGGTGGGCGGACCGGCGAGCCTCGTCGCCACCGCGCTGATCGGCACGGTGCTGTGGCGCGCGGGCCGTTCCCGAGCCGAGCGGCGGTCCCGGTTGGCGGCCACGGCCACGATCGCGGCGGGCCTGGCGGCGTTCGTGGCGGAGCTCAAGGCCGGGGCGCACCCGGCCGCGGCGGCCTCGGGTGCCGCGCAGGACTCCGAGGAACCGGCCACCACGGTGCTGACCACCATCGCGTCGACCGCTCGCCTGGGCGGGGACGTCGACACGGCCCTCACGACCCTCGCCGCCACGAGACCGGAGCTGACCGCGGCGCTGGGACCGCTCACGCGGGCGTGGTCGCTGTCGGACAGCCACGGCGTCCCGCTGGCCGACGTGCTCGACGCGGTCCGCCGCGACCTGGAACGCCGGGTCTCGTTCGCCGCGCAGGTCAAGGCCCGCATGGCGGGACCGGAGGCCAGCGCGGCGATCCTCGCCGCCCTCCCGGCCCTCGGGGTGCTGCTCGGCGAGCTGAGCGGCGCCCACCCGCTGCACGTCCTGACCTCCACCACGGCGGGCCAGGTCCTCCTGGTCCTAGGCGCACTGCTCATCTCCGCCGGCCTGCTGTGGAGCGCGAGGCTCACCGACCAGGCGGTCCGGTCATGACCCTCCTGCTGCTCGCCCTCGCACTCCTCGTGCTGCCGTCCCGCTCCTCGGCACTGGCCCGGCTGCGCCCGCCGACGGCGAAGCCGGAACGACCACCCCGCCCGGCGGCCGACGACCCGCTCGCCGCGGCGGCGAGCTGGGACCTGCTGGCGGCCTGCCTGCGCGCCGGACTGCCGGTCGCGAACGCGGTCCGCGCGATCGTCGACGGCCTGCCACCACCGGCCGCGGCCGCCCTGCGCCAGGTCGGCGACCTCCTGGCACTGGGCGCCGACCCGGTGACCGCGTGGGCACCCGCCCTCGCGAACCAGGACACCGCCGCACTGGCCCAGGGCGCCCGGCGCACCGCCCGCTCGGGTACCGCACTGGCCGCGCTCGCCGCCGACCTGGCGGTCCGGGTCCGCGAACGCACCGCCGACCAGGCCGAGGCCCGCGCCCAACGCGCGTCGGTTCTGGTGGCCGGCCCGCTCGCCGCCTGCTTCCTCCCGGCCTTCCTCTGCCTCGGCGTCCTGCCGGTCGTGCTCGGCCTGGCCGACCGCCTCACCGCCACCTGGTGACAGAAACCCCTGCCCGACAACCGAAAGCGAGCCGCCATGTACCGATCGATCCACGCCGCCCTCGACGACGACAGCGGCATGACGACCGCCGAGTACGCGCTCGGCACCCTGGCCGCGGCCGCACTGGCCACCGCGCTCTACCTGGTGGCCAGCAGCGACGCCGTGTCCGCCCTGCTGAGGTCGTTGCTGGACCGCGCGCTCTCGGGCATCACATGAGCCGACCCGACGACCGGGGTACCGCCACGGTCGAGGCGGCCCTCGTCATCTTCAGCCTCGCCCTGGTCCTCGGCCTCGGGTCCGCGGCCGTCGTCGCGGTCGTCGACCAGCTCCGCTGCACCGACGCCGCCCGCGAAGCCGCCCGCCTCATCGCCCGCGGCGAACCGGCACGAGCCGAGTCCGTCCTCACCACCATCGCCCCGTCCGGCGCCCGGCTCGAGGTCAGCACCGACGGCGACACGGTCCGGGTCGCCGTCACCTCGACGCCCGCGAACGGCCTGCTGCCGGGCGTCCACCTCAAGGCCACCGCCTACGCCGTCCTGGAACCGACCACCGACGACTGATCCGCGCGGCAGAACACCGCACGAGAACGACCGCGAGAACAGCACCGCATAAGAAGGAGGAAGGAAGTGCCGAACATGGCGGACGACCGCACGGCGAACGGCAGCAGGCTGTGCGGCCGAACTCATGGCCGCACTGCCAACGGCAGCAGGGCGAACGTCCGAACAGCCGGCCGCACGGCGAGCGGCACCGAGCTGTTCAGCCGAACATCCGGACGTGCGGTCAACGGCGGCACGACGCGCGGTCGAACAGCCTGCCGTCCGGTGGGCGACCGCCTGACAGTTGACGGTAATGCGGACGATCAAGGACCTGCCCACCCCGAGCCGGACGACCGCTTGCCGAACCACCTGAGGAACGACTGGCCGGCCCGCCGGGCGGATGGCGGGCCGCAGGACCGGCCGGACGACCACCGGCCGGACCAGCAACCGGAACACCCACCGGACCAGCAGCCACACCAACACCCTGACCACGAGCCGGGTCACCAGCTGGACCGCGAGCCGCACCAACAGCCGAACCAGCCGGACGACGCCGGTGTGGCGACGGTGATCGGCGTGGCCTGCATCGCGGTGTTCGCCCTGCTGGCCGTGTTCGGCATCCGCCTCGGCACCCTCGTCGTCGAACGCCACGAGGTCGCGGCGGCGGCCGACTTAGCAGCGTTGGCCGCCGCCGCCCACCTCCCCGACGGTGTTGTGGGGGCCTGCGACCGGGCGCGGTGGGTCGCCGAGCGGATGGGCAAGCGGTTGGGCGGGTGTGCGGTGAGCGGTTGGGAGGTCGTGGTCCGGGTGGACGGGGTCGGGTCGGTGTTCGGTACGCCGAGCGTTCGGGCGCGAGCGGGGCCGGCTGAAGGGTGAGGTGGGGTGGCCGCGATGAACGGTCATCCATCCACGGTGAGCGGACTCACACGCGGGCTGTTTCCGAGGTGAAGGTGGGACGAACGTTCGGCGGACAGTTCTGCCGGCCGCTGTTCGGGGATCGTTCGCCGTGCCATTCCGACCAGTTGTCGACAGGGAGTTACATCCGAGGCGGGTCATGCCGTTAATTGGAGTAGCGGCACCGACGCGGTGTCCGGCAACACCGACACAGTGTCAGTGTTTACGCAGTTGGAGGCGACAGAGCATGGAGTGGTCGGATAGCTGGCGCGGGGCCTTCCGCATCGAGCTGCGGGCAGAGGCAGTGGGCCTCGCGTGGCACGGGTGGCCTGTGCTGCCGGGTACCTATCCGGCCGGTTCGCAGAGCGGTTCGGTCCAGTGGGCCGGACGCGGCGGTGTGGACACCGACGGTCCGGTGCCGGTGCACCGCGACTGGCAGGAGCGCATCGGTACCAAGCCGGAGCAGGTCGCCGCGTGGTGGACCGGCCGGTCCTACAGCGTGCTCGCCGCCACCGGCCACGTGCTGGACGCCATCGAGGTGAGTGCCGACCTCGGTCGCCGTGCCGCCATGGCGCTGCGCACCATCGGTCTCCCGGTGCCGATCGTCGCCACCCCCGCGGGCCAGTGGATGTTCCTGGTCGAGTCGGGCCAGGCGCTGCGGGCCGATCTGGCCGCGCACAACGACATCCGCCTCTACGGCAAGGGCGAGTACATCGCGCTGCCGCCGTCCCCCGTGCAGCACGGTGTCGTGCACTGGCGCGTCAAGCCGCAGATCTGCGGCTGGCAGCTGCCGGTCTCGCGCATCGTGCAGGACGCGCTCGTCGAGGCCGTCCAGATGCCTTCGCTGTTCGAGTCCAACGCTCAGCGGCTGGTCGCCGCCGAACTGGGCTGACCCCCGATCTGGCCGTGCTGGGTGCTGTTGGTTCTCTCCCCGACAACCCCGAGAACAGTGCCCAGCACGGCCATTCCACCTGCCTTGTCCAGCGGTTCGTTGCCATTCCC
This sequence comes from Umezawaea tangerina, assembly GCF_003002815.1. Classification (GTDB taxonomy): domain Bacteria; phylum Actinomycetota; class Actinomycetes; order Mycobacteriales; family Pseudonocardiaceae; genus Umezawaea; species Umezawaea tangerina. Next base: position 502,221 of record NZ_PVTF01000001.1, read on the forward strand.
GCACTTCGGCGACTGAACGCAGGACGGGCACCCGGCCGGACACGCACACGAAGCGATCGCTTCCCGAGTAGCGACCAACCAGGGGATCACAGCGGCGAAGCCGCGGTCGGCGAATCCGGCCCCTCCTGGATGACCGTCGTGCACGAACACCGTCGCCTCCCCGGTGTCAGCGTGCAGAGCGGTCGACACACCGCCGATGTCCCAGCGGTCACAGGTCGCGAACAGCGGTAGCAGGCCGATCGCAGCGTGTTCGGCGGCGTGCAGTGCACCGGGGACGCGCGCGGGATCCAGACCCGCGCCCCCCGGTGCACTGCCCACCAACAAGCCCTCCGACACTGTGTACCAGACGGCCCTGGTGAGCAGCACCTGCTCGGGCATGTCCAACGGCACCTGGTCGATCACCTGACCGGTCGGCAGCCTCCGCAGGTAGCCCACCACCTGCGACGTCACCTCGACCTCGCCGAGGCACACCGAGACGCCGTCGTAGCGCCGTTCCTCGACCGTCCGCACCACCGTGATGTCGACGGTCTCGCGCGCCATCGTCGACCACTCCGGCCGGGCGGCGTGCACGAGCGCCAGGCCCTGCTCCAGGTCGAGGTCGTCGACCAGGTACGACTCGCCCTGGTGCAGGTACACCGCGCCCTGGTGGACCGACCGGTGCGCCGCGCCCGGATCGACGGTGCCGAGCATCCGCCCGGAGTCCGCTTCCACGACGACGACCTGGTCGCCGCCGGAGCCGCGGATGTCGACGTCCGCGTGCGGGCGGTCGTGCGAAGCCCAGTACCAGCCGTTCGGCCTGCGCCGCAGCAGCTTCCGCGCCACCAGGTCCGCCAGCACGGGCAGGGCCGCGTCGCCGCCGAACTCCGCCAGACCCCCCTCGGTCAGGGGTAACTCCGCCGCCGCGCACGCCAGGTGCGGGGCCAGCACGTACGGGTTCGTCGGGTCCAGGACCGTCGCCTCGATCGGCCGGTCGAATACGGCGGGCGGGTTGTGCACGAGGTAGGTGTCCAACGGGTCGTCGCGGGCCACGAACACGACCAGCGCGCTGTCGCCGGACCGCCCGGCGCGGCCCGCCTGCTGCCAGAACGACGCCAGCGTGCCGGGGAAGCCCGCCACCACCACGGCGTCCAGCCCCGCGATGTCGACACCCAGCTCCAGCGCGTTCGTCGTCGCCACGCCGAGCAGCTCGCCGCTGGACAACGCCCGCTCCAGGGCCCGGCGCTCCTCGGGCAGGTACCCGGCGCGGTAGGCGGCGATCCGCGGCGGCAGCGACTCGTCGACCTCGGCCAGGATCCGCTTGGCGCCGATCGCCGTCAGCTCGGCGCCCACGCGGGACCGCACGAACGCCAGCGACCGGGCACCCTCGACGACGAGGTCGGCCAGGATCCGGGACGTCTCGGCACCCGCCGACCGCCGCACCGGGGCGCCGTTCTCGCCCGCGAAGTCCTCCAGCAGCGGCGGTTCCCACAGCGCGACCGTGCGCGAGGCGCGGGGCGAGCCGTCCACCGTCACCGCCGCGCACTCGGCGCCCAGCAACCGGCCCGCGGACGCCGCCGGGTCCGTCACCGTCGCCGAGGCCAGCACGAACACCGGGTCCGCGCCGTACTTCCGGGCGACTCGGCGGAGCCTGCGCAGCAGCAGCGCGACGTGCGAGCCGAACACACCCCGGTAGGCGTGGCACTCGTCGACCACCACGTACTTCAGCCTGCGGAACAGCCGGATCCACCGGGTGTGGTTCGGCAGCACCCCGCGGTGCAGCATGTCCGGGTTCGTGAACACCCAGTTGGCGTAGGCCCGCACCCAGTCGCGCTCGGCCATCGGGGTGTCGCCGTCGAACGAGGACGCGTGCACCCCCGGTACCGCCAGCCCCTCCACCGCGCGCAGCTGGTCCGCGCCCAGCGCCTTGGTCGGCGCGAGGTACAGCGCGGTCGCGCGCGGGTCCGTCGCCAGCGCGGTCAGCACCGGCAGCTGGTAGGCCAGCGACTTGCCGGACGCGGTGCCGGTCGACAGCACGACGTGGCGCCCGGACCAGGCCAGCTCCGCCGCCTCGACCTGGTGCGACCACGGCTGGGGGACCCCGCGCGCGCGTACCGAGTCGATCACCGGATCCGCCGCCCACGACGGCCACTGGGCCAACCGGGCGGCGCGACGTGGCATATCGGTGACGTGCGTCAGAGGTGATTCCCCGCTGGGCACTCCGGCGAGCACCCGCTCCAGCAGTCGGCGTCCCTGGTCGGCCACGGTCGGCAGCTTGGCACACGCCACCGACAGTTCTGACAGCCCGTCGAGACGCGTAGGACCGCATCCAGCGCGGATAACGGTGTGTGCACGGAACGGGACGGATCGTTGCAGGCTTGCGGCCTATGAATAGACTCCGCCGAATCGCATCCAATGAGGGATGCATCACGTGGTGTCGGGGCTGACGCACGGTTGGCCGGCTGGATGGCGCGACGCGATGCGGTCCCCTGTTGGGCAAATACTCACCAGGAGGACGGATGTCCCGGCAATTCCTCGCGGAGGGCCTTGAACTCTCCGGAGGTGATCGCGGCGTTGTCGCCGTGGTCGCCGTGGTCGCCCTGGCAGCCCTTGCCGTCGGCTACGTACTGCTCAGGGAGGTGCTGGCCGCAGGCCAGGGCACCCCCAAGATGCAGGAAATCGCGACGGCGGTCCAAGAGGGCGCAGCGGCTTACCTCAACAGGCAGTTCCGCACGCTCGCACCCTTCGTGGTGATCGTTTTCGTCCTGCTGTTCGCGCTACCGGCCGATGACCTGAACGAGCGGATCGGCAGGTCGCTGTTCTTCATCTTCGGCGCTGTCTTCTCGGCGAGCATCGGCTACCTCGGCATGTGGCTGTCGACCCGCGCGAACGTGCGCGTCGCCGCCGCGTCGAAGGAGGAGGGCGGTCGGGAGAAGGCGACCCGGATCGCGTTCCGCACCGGTGGTGTCGTCGGCATGATGACCGTCGGCCTCGGCCTGTTCGGTGCCGCGGTCGTGGTGCTCGTGTACTCCGGCCAGGCCCCGAAGGTGCTGGAGGGCTTCGGCTTCGGCGCCGCGCTGCTCGCGATGTTCATGCGCGTCGGCGGCGGCATCTTCACGAAGGCCGCCGACGTCGGCGCCGACCTGGTCGGCAAGGTCGAGCAGGGCATCCCCGAGGACGACCCCCGCAACGCCGCGACGATCGCCGACAACGTCGGTGACAACGTCGGCGACTGCGCGGGCATGGCCGCGGACCTCTTCGAGTCCTACGCCGTGATGCTCGTGGCGTCGCTGATCCTCGGCACCGCCGCGTTCGGCGCGCAGGGCCTGCTGTTCCCGCTCATCGTCCCCGCCATCGGTGTCATCACCGCCGTCATCGGCGTGTACACCACCAAGGCGCGGGTCGGCGAGAACGGCCTGGCGGCGATCAACCGCTCGTTCTACATCTCCGCGGTGATCTCCGCGGTGCTGTGCACCGTGGCGGCGTTCACCTACCTGCCCAGCTCGTTCGCGAACCTGGACGGCGTGACGGACGAGATCAAGGGCACCAGCGGCAACCCGGCCCTGATCGCGGCCATCGCCGTGATCATCGGCATCGTGCTCGCGGGCGTCATCCTCTGGCTGACCGGCTACTACACCGGCACCGAGCACAAGCCCGTCAAGGAGGTCGGCCGCACCTCGCTGACCGGCGCCGCGACGGTCATCCTGTCCGGCATCTCGGTCGGTTTCGAGTCGGCGGTCTACACCGCGCTGGTGATCGGCGCGGCCGTGTACGGCGCGTTCCTGCTGTCCGGCTCGGTCGTCGTGGCGCTGTTCGCCGTGGCGCTGGCCGGGTGCGGTCTGCTCACCACGGTCGGCGTCATCGTCGCCATGGACACGTTCGGCCCGGTCAGCGACAACGCGCAGGGCATCGCCGAGATGTCGGGCGACGTCGACGGCGAGGCCGCGCAGATCCTCACCGAGCTGGACGCGGTGGGCAACACCACCAAGGCCATCACCAAGGGCATCGCGATCGCGACCGCCGTGCTGGCGGCGACCGCGCTGTTCGGCTCGTACAAGGACGCCATCACGCAGTCGCTCGCGAAGGTCGGCTCGACCTTCGACAACGCCGACTTCGTCGCGTTCACGCCGAACGTCCTGGTCGGCCTGATCATCGGCTCGGCCGTGGTGTTCATGTTCTCCGGTCTCGCGGTCAACGCCGTGACCAGGGCCGCGGGCGCCATCGTGTTCGAGGTGCGCCGCCAGTTCCGCGAGAACCCGGGCATCATGGACTACTCGGTGAAGCCGGAGTACGGCAAGGTCGTCGACATCTGCACCAAGGACTCGCTGCGCGAGCTGGCCACCCCCGGCCTGCTCGCCGTGCTGGCCCCGATCGCCGTCGGCTTCGGCCTCGGCGTCGGCCCGCTGGCGGGCTACCTGGCCGGTGCGATCGCGACCGGCACGCTGATGGCGGTGTTCCTGGCCAACTCCGGTGGTGCCTGGGACAACGCGAAGAAGCTGGTCGAGGACGGCAACCACGGTGGCAAGGGCTCCGACGCCCACGCCGCGACGGTCATCGGCGACACGGTCGGCGACCCGTTCAAGGACACCGCGGGCCCGGCCATCAACCCGCTGATCAAGGTGATGAACCTGGTGTCGGTGCTGATCGCGCCCGCCATCATCACGTTCTCCATCGGCGCCGACGCCTCGACGGGCATCCGCCTGTCGATCGCCGTCGTCGCGGTGGCGATCATCGTGGCGGCCGTCGTGATCTCCAAGCGCCGCGGCACCGCGATCGCGGACAGCCCGGCGGAGTCGGTGGCCAACGGCGCCTCGTAGCGCCGCGGCTCGAGCACCACCTGAAAGGCGCGTCCGGGTCCTCGGCGATCCGGGCGCGCCTTTTCGGTTCACACTGGACCGGTCCCACCGCCGACCAGATCCAGGAGTCCGACATGAGGCTCAGCCCCGCCGCGCTGGTCACCGCCGCGGCGCTGCTCGCCGGGTGCACCTCCGGCGGCGGCTCGACCGCGGCCCCGTCGACCCGGCCGACCGCCGACCCGGCCGTCGCGTACATGGACAAGGTCTGCGCGGCGACCTCGGAGTTCGCGGGCACGGCCAAGTCGCCACCTGCGCTCGACACGACCGACCCGGTCAAGCTGAAGGCCGACATGGCCGCCTACATGGGCCAGCTCGCCGACGGGTTCGGCAAGTCCGCCGCCGACCTGCGCTCGGTCGGCCCGGCGCCGGTGGCCGGGGGCGACGAGCAGGTCGCGAAGATGGCGACCACGTTCGACGAGGTCGCGAAGGTGTTCACCGACGCGAAGGCCAAGGTGGAGGCCGCCGACGCGGCCGACCCCAGCGGCGGCCTGCAGGCCGCGAGCGACGCCATCGGTAAACTGGCCGAGTTCACCGTGCCGCTCAAGGACCTGGAGACCAGTCCCGAGCTGCTGGCGGCCGCGGAGAAGGCACCTAAATGCCAGTCGATCCGCGAGCCGACCTCGCCCACCGCGACCTCGTGACGCGACGGGTCTCGATTGGGGTACGAGACCCCGAACGGTCCAACAAACGGGTCCGTCCGGGTCACGCCGAGGAGTAGGTTCGCCCCTCTTGCTCCACTGACCGACTACTGGGAGTTCTCATGAGGCACCGCCTCGTCGCGGTCGGCGTCTTCGCCACCGCTGTCCTCGCCCTGACCGCGTGCGGCACGCAGACCTCGGGCTCGGCGTCCGGCACCGGCACGGGCACCGGTCCGACGAGCTCGGGCTCCTCCGCCGCCGCGGACAGCGACGAGAACGTCGCGTGGATCGACAAGGTCTGCGGCGCCAGCCTCGACGTCATCAAGACGCTCTCCACCGAGCCCGCGCTCGACACGACCGACCCGGCCAAGATGCAGCAGCAGTTCGCCGCGTGGCTGGGCGACGGCTCCACGGCCGTCGACGGCGCCGTGAAGAAGCTGAACGACCTGAAGAACGGACCGCACCCGGACTCGGAGAAGCTGGCCACGAGCGCCGCCGACATCTTCGGCCAGCTCAAGACCGCCCTCGACAAGGCCAAGACGGGTGTCGAGGCCGCGAACCCGAGCGACCCGGCGTCGATCGCCGCCGCGTTCACGCAGGTCGCGACGGACATGCAGGCCGTGGCGAAGGTCGGCGAGGACTTCGACGGCGTGCTCGTCCGCTCGAACCTGGCCGAGGCCGAGAAGAAGGCCCCGAACTGCAAGGCCATCGACTCGGGCACGAGCGCGTCCGCTACTCCCACCTCCTGACGCAGGGGGTCCGCCCGGCGGTTTGGTGGCTGACACAGGTCGAACAGGTGTTCTACGCTCCGTGCGTGGGGCAACTGTCCTTCTACTCCGCCGAGGCGCGCCAACCCGGTATAGGGGACCTGGCGGGTCTGCTTTGCGGACCCGGCCAGGCGGTGGGTTTCGGACGCGGCACGGCGGCCCGCGTGTCGGTCGTGATGGCCGACCGCGGGCGGGCCACCGCGCTGGCCGCGGAGTGCGGCCGGCGCGGCGTCGTGGCGGAGGTGGCGACCCTCGAGGAGCGCGGCGCGCTGGTCCGCACGGCGTTTCGCGCGGATCTCACCCGTTTGGCCGCCGAGTGGTTACGGGGAGGAGCCGCGAAGGCGGTTCCCGCCGAGTTCGAACTGGATGGTCCGGTGCTCAGGTTCTGGGCGCTGGTGTCCGGCGGATGGGTCGACTCGGCGTACGCGCTCGGTCTCGACCCGGACGCCCCGGAAACACACGAACCCCTGCGTAAGGCCTTGATCGGCTCCGGTTTGCCCGCGACCCTCGTGGGCGGACCGGACGGCGGACCGGTGCTCCGGGTGATCGGCAGGCGCAGGTTGGGCAGGCTCGCGGAGCTCGTCGGAGACCCTCCGACAGGCGTAGCGGAATGCACCTGGCCGGCCGTGTCGCCGGGTCCTCCCAACGGGCGATAGAGGGCACTTGTGTCACCCTGTCCGCACCAGGCCTGCCCAGCAGGGCTGGTCGACAGTGCACACTGGCGGGTCGAAGCACAGGGTTTGGAAGAGAGCGGGACAGCGTGGCTGGATCGACACGGACGAAAAACGGCTCCGGGGCTACGGGTGACGGCAATCGCCGATTGGTGATCGTCGAGTCGCCCGCCAAGGCGCGCAAGATCGCGTCCTACCTCGGCAGCAACTTCGTCGTGGAGTCCTCCAAGGGGCACATCCGGGACCTGCCTCGGGGCGCCGCCGACGTGCCCGCCAAGTACAAGGGGCAGTCGTGGGCGCGCCTGGGCGTCGACGTGGACCACGACTTCGAGCCGCTGTACGTGGTGACGCCGGACAAGAGGTCGACCGTCGCCGAGCTGAAGGAACTGCTCAAGGGCGTCGACGAGCTCTACCTCGCGACAGACGGTGACCGCGAGGGCGAAGCCATCGCGTGGCACCTGCTCGACACGCTCAAGCCGAAGATCCCGGTCCGCCGGATGGTCTTCCACGAGATCACCGAGCCCGCGATCCTCGCGGCCGCGGCGAACCCGCGCGACCTCGACCAGGACCTGGTCGACGCGCAGGAGACCCGCCGCATCCTCGACCGCCTCTACGGCTACGAGGTCAGCCCCGTGCTGTGGAAGAAGGTCATGCCGAAGCTCTCGGCGGGCCGCGTGCAGTCGGTGGCGACCCGGATCGTGGTCGAGCGCGAGCGGGAGCGGATGAAGTTCGTCTCCTCCTCGTACTGGGACATCTCGGCCACGATGGACGCGGGCGCCGAGGCGTCGCCGCGCAACTTCGGCGCGCGCATGGTGGCCGTCGACGGCGTCCGGCTGGCGCTGGGCCGCGACTTCGGGTCCGACGGCAAGCTCAAGGCCGGGTCCGAGGTGCGGCTGCTCAACGAGGCCGAGGCGCGGGCGCTGGCCGCCGGCCTGGTCGACGTGCCGCTGACCGTGGCGAGCGTCGAGGAGAAGCCCTACACCCGCAAGCCGTACGCGCCGTTCATGACGTCGACGATCCAGCAGGAGGCGGGCCGCAAGCTCCGCTTCACCGCGGACCGCACGATGCGCACGGCGCAGAAGCTGTACGAGAACGGCTACATCACCTACATGCGAACCGACAGCACGACGCTGTCGGAGACCGCGATCACGGCGGCCCGCACGCAGGCGACCCAGCTCTACGGCGCGGAGTACGTCGCGGCCCAGCCGAGGCAGTACACCCGCAAGGTCAAGAACGCGCAGGAGGCCCACGAGGCGATCCGCCCCGCGGGCGAGGTCTTCCGGACCCCCGGCGAGGTCGCCCGCGAGCTGGACGCCGACGAGTTCAAGCTCTACGAGATGATCTGGCAGCGCACGATCGCCTCCCAGATGAACGACGCCCGCGGCAACACGACGTCGGTGCGGATCGTCGGCAACGCCGCGAGCGGCGAGGAGTGCACGTTCTCCGCCTCCGGCCGCACGATCACGTTCGCCGGGTTCCTCAAGGCGTACGTGGAGACCGTCGACGCCGAGGCCGGTGGCGAGTCGGACGACGCCGAGTCGCGGCTGCCGCAGCTGGTCAAGGACCAGACCCTCACGGCCGCGGACCTGACCGCCGACGGCCACTCGACCAGCCCGCCCTCGCGCTTCACCGAGGCCAGCCTGATCAAGACGATGGAAGAGCTGGGGATCGGCCGCCCGTCGACGTACGCGTCGATCATCAGCACCGTCCAGGACCGCGGCTACGTGTGGAAGAAGGGCTCCGCGCTGGTGCCCTCGTGGGTCGCCTTCGCGGTGGTCGGGCTGCTGGAGCAGCACTTCGGGCGACTGGTGGACTACGACTTCACCGCCGCCCTCGAGGACGAGCTGGACGGCATCGCCGCGGGCCGCCAGCAGCGCACGACGTGGCTGTCCGGCTTCTACTTCGGCGGCAGCGTCGGCCCGGAGAGCTCCATCGGCCGCTCCGGCGGCCTGAAGAAGCTCGTCGGGTCGAGCGTCGAGGAGATCGACGCCCGCCTGGTGAACTCGATCGCGCTGTTCAACGACGACGAGGACCGCCCCGTCGTGGTCCGGGTCGGCCGCTACGGTCCGTACCTGGAGCGCGAGGTCATCGGCGACAACGGCGACCCGACCGCGCAGCGCGCGAACCTGCCGGAGGACATGCCGCCGGACGAGCTGAACCTGGAGCTGGCCGAGAAGCTGTTCTCGACCCCCCAGGAAGGCCGTTCGCTGGGCGTCGACCCGGTCACCGGCCACGAGATCCTGGCCAAGGAGGGCCGCTTCGGCCCGTACGTGACCGAGGTCCTGCCGGAGGCCGCGGACGAGAAGGCGGCCAAGAAGGCGCCCAAGCCGCGCACGGGCTCGTTGTTCAAGGACATGGCGCTGGACACCGTGACCCTGGACGACGCGCTCAAGCTGCTGTCGCTGCCCAGGGTCGTCGGCAAGGACCCGGAGACCGGGGCCGAGATCACCGCGCAGAACGGGCGCTACGGGCCGTACCTGAAGAAGGGCACGGACTCGCGTTCGCTCGTCACCGAGGACCAGCTGTTCACGGTCACCCTCGACGAGGCGCTCAAGATCTACTCCGAGCCGAAGAAGCGCGGCCGCTCGGCCACCAGCGCACCGCCGCTCAAGGAGCTGGGCAACGACCCGGTGTCCGGCAAGCCGATGGTGGTCAAGGACGGCCGGTTCGGCCCGTACGTGACCGACGGCGAGACCAACGGGTCGCTGCGCAAGAGCGACACCGTCGAGGGCCTCACCGACGAGCGCGCGTCCGAGCTGCTGGCGGAGAAGCGCGCCAAGGGCCCGGTCACCAAGAAGAAGCCCGCCGCGAAGAAGCCCGCGGCCCCGCGCAAGAAGGCACCGGCGAAGACCAAGAGCTGACGTAGGGAAGTGGTGGCGGTGCCTGGACCCAACGAGTTCGGACCCGACGGGACCCAAGCCCCGCCACCACCTCGCGCGTTCCCGGACGCCCTCGCGGGCCTGGTCACGGGCGAGGCCCACTACCGGCCGAAGCCGGTCGCCCCCCTGCTGCCCGTCTACCGGACCCCGGTGCCGGACCCGGAGCTCGCGCGGGCGGCCATCCGGGAGGCGATGCTGCAGGAGCAGCGGTTCCGGCCGGTGCGGACCCGCCAGCCACTGCCGCCCCAGGGCGTCGTGAGCAACCAGCGGGTCCAGTACCACGCGCCGGTCGCCCCGACTCCCCAGGCGCACGCGCCCGCGGCGGCCGTGCCGAAGCAGGCGAAGTCGCGCGGGTCGTCGTTCGGTGGTTGCCTGGTGGCGCTGCTGATCATCGGGTCGGTCTTCTTCAACGTGATCCGCCAGGTCGTCGAGTCCTTGTTGGACGCAATCCGCTGACTCTGCGCACTTGGCCGGTCGGTCGCGGTTAGGCTGATCGGTGGGTGGCCTACAGGGGGTGGACAACATCCAGGACAGCGACACCGCAGGTCAGCCCAATCCGGGCGGGGCAGGCGCGGCTTCAGCGACCCATCGACTGCGCAGCGTGCTGGCGATCCGGCCGTTCCGCAGGCTGTGGGGCGTCACGTACCTGTGCAGCGTCGGCGACTGGCTGTCGCTGCTCGCGCTGACGGGTCTGGTGACCAAGCTCGCCGAGGGCTACCGGTGGGAGGGCTTCGCGCTCAGCGCGGTCGTGCTCACCCAGTTGCTGCCCGGCATCTTGTTCGCGCCGCTGGGCGGTGTGCTGGCCGACCGGTTCGACCGCCGCAAGGTCATGGTCCTGTGCGACCTGGCGCGCGGCGGGCTGTTCCTGTCGATCGCGTTCGTGGGCACCGCGTGGTGGCTGTTCATCGCCAACTTCCTGGTCGGCTGCTGCGCGATGCTGTGGATCCCGGCCAAGGACTCCGCCGTGCCGAACCTGCTGCGCAGGCCGGACCAGGTCGAGTCGGCCAACCAGCTCGGGCTGGTGATGACCTACGGCATCTCCACCATCAGCGGCTTCGGCCTCTACGCGATCATCTCCGGCATCCCCGGCTACCTGCACCTGACCGACCGCGACGACGTCGTGTTCACGGTCGCGTCCATCGCGGTGGTCGTCAACGGCCTGCTCTACATCACCTCGGCGGTCCTGGTCGCGACCCGCATCCCGGAGCTGTCCGGCCGGGCGACCTCGCCCAAGCGCAAGCAGGCGGACGAGGACAAGGTCGGCTTCGTCGCGATGATGCGCGACGGCCTGCGCTACGCCTGGCGGACCCCGCTGGTGCGCGGCCTGGTGATCGGCATGATCGGGGCGTTCGCCGCCGCGGGCGCCGTCATCGGCTGCGCCAAGCTGTACGCGCTGAGCCTGCTCGGCGGCGACAGCGCGTTCGGCCTGCTGTTCATCGCGGTCTTCGTCGGCCTGGCCAGCGGCATGGCGCTGGCCCCGAGGTTCGCCCGGCGGCTCACCTACAACCGGCTGTTCGGGCTGACGATCGTGTGCGCGGGCCTGAGCCTGGCGATCGTGGCGCTGGCCCCGCACCTGTGGGTCGCCCTGGTTGCCGTGGCGCTGGTCGGCGGCACGGCGGGCATCGCGTTCCTGACCGGCCTGACGATCATCGGCTCGCAGGTCGAGGACGAGATGCGCGGCCGCATGGTCGCGCTCGTGCAGTCCCTGATGAAGATCATCCTCGGTCTCTCGACCGTCGTGACGCCGCTGCTGGTCACGGTCGTCCAGCCGCGCACCATCACCGTGTTCAACCACCCGCTGCACGTGGACGGCACCCGCCCGGTCATGTTCGGCGCCGGTGTCCTGGCCGCGGTCGTCGGCCTGATCGCCTACCGGCAGATGGACAACCGGCGCATCGAGCCGATCCTGTCCGAGCTGTTCAACGCCATCCGCGGCAAGTCGAAGTCGTCCGCGGGCCTGCTGATCACCGTCGAGGGCGACACCCGCCGCGACACCAGCGCCCAGGCCCGCAGGCTGGCCGACGCGCTGCGCGACGCGGGCCACGTCGTGCTCCTGGCCAGCGACCCCGAGCTCGACGAGCGGCGGCTGCGCAGCATGCTGTCGACCGTCGACCTGGCCGGGGTCCGGGCGCACGCGCTGGTGGCCGCGGCCGTGCGCGCGGACGTGGTCGAGCGCGAGGTGCGGCCCGCCCTGGACAGCGGCGCGCTGGTCGTGATGGAGCGCTACGTCGACAGCCCGCTGGCGCACTTCAGCGCCGTCGGCAGCGTCCAGCCCGCCGAGGTGGAGGGGCTGGTCGACTGGGCGACCGGCAGGCTCCGCCCGGACGTCACCATCCTGCTGGACCGCTCACCGGTGACGATGCCCGACGACGCGCTGGACGAGACCGTGTTCGGCAAGCCCGGCACACGGGCCATCGACAACATCGAGCACCATTGGCGCGTGCAGCGCCTGCTGACCGAGATGGCCTCGGCCGACCCGGACCGCTACGTCGTGGTCGACGCGGACGGCACCGAGGACGAGGTCGCCGAGCGGGTGCGCACCGCGGTGCTCCCGCTGTTCGCGGAACGCCGCGTCCCGGCCGAGGTACAGCCCGTTGTGGAGACCACATGAACACCAGCGTGTGGGCCGAGGTAGTCGGCCAGCCCGCCGCCGTGGAGGTGCTGAGCGCGGCCGCCGAGGCGGCCGCCACGATCGTCGCGGGCGGCACACCGGCGCCCGGCACGATGACGCACGCCTGGCTGTTCACCGGCCCGCCCGGCTCCGGCCGTTCGGTCACCGCCAAGGCGTTCGCCGCCGCGCTGGAGTGCACCGCGACCGACGACCGCCCCGGCTGCGGCGAGTGCTCCGGCTGCCACACCACGATGGCCGCCACCCACGCCGACGTGCGCTTCGTCGCCCCCGAGGGCCTGTCCATCTCGGTCGCCGAGATGCGGGCCCTCGTCCAGGCCGCCGCCCGCAGGCCCACCGGCGGCCGCTGGCAGGTGGTCATCATCGAGGACGCCGACCGCCTCACCGAGGGCGCCGCCAACGCCCTGCTCAAGGCCGTCGAGGAGCCCCCGGACCGCACGGTGTTCCTGCTCTGCGCGCCGTCGGACCACCCGGAGGACGTGTCCGTCACGATCCGCTCGCGCTGCCGCATCGTCCCGCTCGGCACGCCCCCGCCGTCCGCCATCGCCGACGTCCTCCGGTCCCACGACGGCGTCTCCGCCGACATGGCCGAGTGGGCCGCCTCCGTGTGCGCAGGCCACGTCGGCCGGGCCCGCCGCCTGGCCGTCGACGAGCAGGTCCGCACCCGCCGCGAGTCCGTGCTCCGCATCCCCCTGGCCGTCCGCCGCCCCCAGGACGTCTTCACCTGCGCCGACCAGCTCGTCGCCGCCGCCGAGGGTGACGCCACCACCGCCAACGAGGCCCGCAACGAGGACGAGCGCGCCGCCCTCGAGACCGCCATGGGCGCGGGCGGCACCGGCAAGGGCACCGCCGCCGCCACCCGCGGCGCCAAGGGCGCCATGAAGGACCTCGAGAAGCGCCAGAAGTCCCGCGCCACCCGCACCCAACGCGACTCCTACGACATCGCCCTGGTCGACCTCGCGGGCTTCTACCGCGACGTCCTGGTCACCGCCACCGGCTCCGGCGCCCGCCTCAACCACCCCGACCGGGCCGCCGACACCCGCACCGCCGCCGAGTCCTGGACCCCCGAGTCCACCCTCCGCCGCCTCGAAGCCGTCCTCGCCTGCCGCGAAGCCCTCGAAACCAACGTCAAACCCCGCATCGCCATCGACGCCCTCGTCACAGCCCTGCACCACGGCTGACCCGAGCTACCCCCGACGTCCCACGACGTCCAAGTCCCCGCCAATCGCCACCACGGAGCCACGTGCCGAGTTGAGCAGCGTCTCGAGTCGGTACAGCTGCAGGGTGTTGCGGTCCACCGCGCGATCCGCGTCCGAGATCTCGAGGTAGGCCCCTTCACCGACCTGCGGCTGCACGATGACGACCCGGAACTGGTCACGTGCGCTCCGGGCGTCCAGCATCTCGACGAACTCCGACCGGTCGTCGCAACGCTTGCCGTCCACCCACGACGCGGGTGACCCGACAGGTGCTTGGAGTAGCCGTTCCTTGAGCCGGGGACATCGGCGAAGACGAGGTTCTTCGTGGATCTCCTGCGGCTTGTCGAAAGGAGGTTTCTCCTTGGTGACGTCGTACCCGGCGAAGTCCTCGAACCGCCACCGCGGGAAGTGGGCTATCTGTGTCTGCTTGAACAGGATCCGGCCTTCGACGTAGGCATGTCCGGGCTCGTAGTAGACCGTGAGCAGGTCGGGGTGGTCGTTCAAAGCGTGGAAGATCTTCGTAGTGGTCATGTTGTCGGTGATGTCGTTCGTGTAGCCGACGGACAGTTCGAAGCCGTAGCCACCGGGCTTCAGTCGGCAGGCAAGAGTGCCGCTGTGCGAGTTGTTGAACCCGACGTCGACCAGGAATCGTGTCGGAGGTTGGTCGGCCCTGATGTCGAGGGAAGCTGTTTCCAACAAGACGGCCGCGTTGTACTTCTCCTGGTCGAACTCCGGGGTGCCCGCAACGTCCTCGGGTGCCATCGACACCATTTCGTACGGCGAGCCGAGCCCGGCAACATCCGTTGTCTGCTTTGCGAGCTGCGGGAAAGCCGCGGGCAGGTCCGTGCGGGACAGCAGGCCTTTGAGAAGCCTAGAGGACAGCCGGGTGGTCCGCCCTGTGTGAGATCCGCGCAGGAAAACACCTTTGGCCCCCCTTGGAGAAGTCCTGCCTCGGGTACCTCAGAGGACGCGCAGAGCAGGCCGTGGCGCCTTGTCGAGTCATCGGTGCAGACGACTGCGAATGGCCGTCTCCGTGTATACGACGACCAGAGGGTTCTGCCGCGATCTCAGGGTCGGGAAGTGGTCCGAGTCCGCCGACTCCGTACCTTCCGCGGGCTGGCTGGGAGGTATGTCGATCCGTCGGATGAAGCCGCCCACCTGGTCGATGGTCGGATCCAGGAGGATGTCACTGGGATAGCCGTTGGCGATCAGCAGCACGCCTCCCGAACCCCTTTTCGGCTTACTGGAGTCGTAGGAACCTCATGAGCTCGGCGAAGCTCCGGCTCGGGTCGTCACCAGTCGGGGGTGACTTGCTACGAGCATCACAGCACATTCCCCTATCGGGTGACAGGCGACGTGCCTGCTCCGCTACTCCACGTACCCCAGAGCCGTCGACACCGCCTGAGCCGCCTCCAGCACCCGTGGTCCCAGGGCGGTCAGTTGTTCCATCGTGTGCTCCATCGCCAACGTCGACGCGGACAAGCCCCCGACCACGGCCCCGGTGTGGTCGCGCACGGCGGCGCCGACGCAGCGGATGCCGACCTCGTTCTCCTCGTCGTCGAACCCGCAGCCGGTCCGACGCACCTCGGCCAGCTCCGCCCGCAGCCGGTCCTCGCCGGTGATGGTGTTGGGGGTGCGGCCGGTCAGGGTGAGGCGGGTGATGAGGGCGTCGAGCTCGCCGGCGGCCATCGAGCCGAGCACGGCCTTGCCGATGGCGGAGCTGTGGATCGACAGGCTCATGCCCAGGCGGGAGGGCATGCGGTAGGGCTTGTCGGCCTCGACCTTGTCGACGTAGACGAGCTCGTCGCCGACGACCATGGCCAGGTGGACGGTGCACGACGACTGCTCGCGCAGCGCGCGCAGCGCGGGCCGGGCGCGTTCGACGGTGTCGACGGGGCGGAGGATCTTGCCCGCCATGACGAGCACCTTGGGGCCCGCGAGGTAGCCGCCGTCGGAGCGGACGGCCGCGAAGCCGTGGTCGACCATGGCCTGCAGCAACCGGTGCACGGTGGACTTGGGCAGGCCGGTGACGCGGGCGATGTCGGTGATCCGGGAGTGGTCGGCCAGCGCCTCCAGCACGGCCAGCGTCTTCTCGACCGCGGTGTCGGTCACCGGCTCATCCACCCGCCGTCGACGACCAGCACGTGCCCGTTGACGTAGTCCGACGCCGTGCAGCTCAGGAACACCGCCGCGCCGACGACGTCCGCGGGCGTCCCCCACCGCCCGGCGGGTATCCGCGCGCGGATCGCGGGCTCGCGGTCCGGGTCGGCGCGGAGGTCGGCGGTGTTGTCGGTGGCGATGTAGCCGGGCGCGATCGCGTTCACCTGCACATTGTGCGGTGCCCACTCGTTGGCCAGCGCCTTGGTCAGCCCGGCGACCGCGTGCTTGCTCGCCGTGTACGCCGGAACGGTCACCCCGCCTTGGAAGCTGAGCAGCGAGGCGATGTTCACGATCTTCCCGCCGCCGCCGTCGAGCATCCGCGCGCCGACGACCCGGCTCAGCTCGAACACCGAGTCCAGGTTGACCGCCAGGATCCGCCGCCAGTCCGCCAGTGGCACGTCGGCGGCGGGCGCGCGGTGGATGGTCCCGGCGTTGTTGACCAGCACGTCGACCCGGTGCTCGGCCAGCACCGGGGCCAACGCGGGTTCGAGGGCGGTCGGGTCGGCCAGGTCGACGGCGACGCGGGCGACCACGGCGTCGGAGTCCCAGCCGAAGTCCGGTGTCCGGCCGAGCAGCACCAGGCGCGCGCCCGCCTCGGCCAGCCCGAGGGCGATCGCCTTCCCGATGCCGGTGCGGGCGCCGGTGACCAGCGCGGTGCGCCCGCGCAGGGAGAAGAGTTCCACGGTGCTCCCTACCGGAGGTCGGTCACCGCGACCGGCTCGACGTCGTCGTAGGCCTGGTTCTCCCCGCCCATGGCCCACACGAACGAGTACGCGTGCGTTCCCGCTCCACTGTGGACGGACCAGCTCGGCGAGATGACGACCTCCTCGTCGCGCACCACCAGGTTCCGGGTCGCGTGCGGCTCGCCCATCAGGTGCACCACCCGGTGCTCGGGCGGCAGGTCGAAGTACAGGTAGGCCTCGGTGCGCCGGTCGTGCGTGTGCGGCGGCATCGTGTTCCACACGCTGCCCGGCGCGAGCGTCGTCATCCCCAGCACGAGCTGGCTCGACCTGATCCCGTCGGCGTGCACGAACTTCCGGATCTCCCGCACGTTCGACGTCGCCTGCTCGCCGAGCGCCAGCGCGTCCACGTCGGCGAACCGGGCGACGGCCGTGGGGAAGCTCGCGTGCGACGGTGTGGAGAACAGGTAGAAGTGCGTGCCCTCCTCGGCGGCCGCGAACCGAACGTCCAGCGCGCCCTGCCCGACGTAGAGGCAGTCGCGGGTGCCGAGCGCGTGCTCGGTCCCGTCGACCAGGACGCTCCCGGACCCGCGCACGACGACCACCGCCAGCTCGCGCCGGGCGAGGAACGTCGACGAGCGCAGCGGGTCGGCCGTCTCCAGCGCGAGCGGGTGGCCGGGCAGCGGGGCGGCGCCGCCGACGACGACCCGGTCCTCGTGCGCGTAGACGGTCCGCACCTCTCCGGGCGCGAACAGGCCCTCCACCAGGAAACGGGCGCGCAGCTGGTCGGTGTCCAGGGCGGGCAGCTGCGTCGGGTGGGTCGCGTGCCGGATCTCCATGGCGGTGATGCCTTCCGCTTGTGGCTGTCCAGTGACACCATGTGGTCGGTCCGTTCATGGAACTACGTTCTGCTGGACGGAACAAGTGTGGTCTCGTCACTTCGCCGCCGCCGGTGACGAGTCGGTTCGCAGTGCGCCCGGAAGGCGGCGGTCGACGATGTACCAGCAGAACCCCGACCCGACTGGGTCGTTGCTCCTGTCCGCGCTGTTGGCGCTGGTACCGCTGGTGGCGGTGCTGGTCCTGCTCGGCGGGCTCAAGTGGAAGGCGCACTGGGCGGGCCTGACCGCGCTGGTGCTCTCGATCGGCATCGCGGTCGTCGGGTACTCGATGCCCGTCGGCACGGCCCTCGACGCCGCGGCGTTCGGCGCCGCGACCAGCGTCCTGGTGGTCCTGTGGATCACCTTCAACGCCATCTGGATCTACGACCTGACCGTCGAGAGCGGGCACTTCACCGTGCTGCGCCGGGCGTTCAGCTCCATCAGCGACGACCCGAGGGTGCAGGCGATCGTGATCGCCTTCTCGTTCGGCGCGCTGCTGGAGGCGCTCGCGGGCGGCGGGGGACCGGTCGCGATCTGCTCGGTCATGCTCATCGCCCTCGGCGTGGCACCGATGAAGGCGGCCGCGCTCGCCCTGGTCGCCGACACCGCGCCGGTCGCGTTCGGCGGCATGGGCAACCCGATCACCGTGCTCGGCACCGTCACCGGCCTGCCCGCCGAGCAGTTCGGCGCGATGGCGGGCCGCCAGGTGTCGCTGCTCGCGGTGCTGGTGCCGTTCGTGCTGGTGGTCATCGTCGACGGCAGGCGCGGCCTGCGGGACGTGTGGCCGATCGCCCTCGCGGCCGGGCTGTCGTTCGGCGTCACGCAGTACCTGGTGTCGAACTTCGTGTCCTACAAGCTGTGCGACATCATCGCGGCCGTCGTCTCCGTCGGCGCGGTCGTCCTCGCCGTGCGGATCCGCAAGCCCTCCGCCGTACCCGCGACCGTCGGCGGTTCGGGTCCCGTGGACGAGGAGTCGTTGCGGGGCAACGACTCCCGCCGCGACGTCGTCACCGCGTTCGCGCCGTACGCGATCATCGTCGCGGTCTTCGCGCTGGCCCAGGTCACCGCCGTGAAGAACCTGCTGGAGAGGGCCACCACCAAGTTCGCCTGGCCCGGCCTGCACATCACCGCGCCCAACGGCAAGCCGGTCGCGACCACGTACACGCTCAACCTGCTGTCGGCGACGGGGACGCTGCTGCTGGTCTCCGGTCTGCTCTCGCTGCTGGTGCTGCGCATCGGGATCGGCAGGGCGCTGCGGATCTACGGTCGCACGATCAGCCGGTTCAGCTGGGCGATCCTCGCGATCCTGGCCGTGTTCGCCCTGTCCTACGTCATGAACCTCTCCGGCCAGATCACCACCCTCGGCGTCTGGCTCGCGGGCACCGGCGCGTTCTTCGCGTTCCTGTCACCCGTGGTCGGCTGGTTCGGCGTCACGATCACCGGCACCGACGCCGGTTCCAACGCCCTCTTCGGCACGCTCCAGACCACCGCCGCCCAACAGCTCGACGCCTCCCCGTTCCTGTTCGGCGCCTCGAACAGCTCCGGCGGCGTCATGGCCAAGATGATCTCGCCCCAGAACCTGGCCATCGGCACCGCCGCCGCGGGCCTCGTCGGCAAGGAGGGCGACCTCTTCCGCAAGGTCTTCGGCTGGAGCGTTCTGCTGCTCCTGCTCATCTGCGTTCTGGCCTACCTGCAATCAACGCCGATTCTCGGATGGATGGTGCCATGACTGAGTTTTCCTTGTCCCGCCGTACCTTGCTGACCTCCGCCGCCGTGGCGGCCGGGGCGACCGCCGTGACAGGAGGAACCGCGTTGGCGCAGGAGCCGGTGCCCGGCCCGGAGGCGTTGCGCGCCGCCCTGGACTACGCCGTGTCGAAGGTGCGCGTCACCGGGCCCGCGATCACCACGTTCCCGGAGATCACCAGGGCCGAGAAGTGGACCTACGTCGCCGACGGCGGCTGGGTCGGCGGGTTCTGGCCGGGGACGCTGTGGATGGCTTACCTGGACACGGAAGACGAGCAGTTCAAGCAGTGGGCGCTCGCCGCGGCGGAGCGGTTGTCGCCGCGCAAGGACGTGGCGCGCGACCACGACATGGGCTTCCTGTTCTACCCGTCGTGGGTCACCGCGTGGCGGCTGACCGGCGAGGCGAAGTGGCGCGACGGCGCGATCAAGGCGGCCGACGGGCTGATCGGGCGGTACAACACCGCGGGCAGGTTCATCCGGGCCTGGGGTGCGCTCGGCACGCCGAACGACGCGGGCCGGTCGATCATCGACACGATGATGAACCTCGACCTGCTCGCGTTCGCCGGCACCGAGACGGGCGACCGCAAGTACCTGGACATCGCGGTGGCGCACGCCAAGTCCACGCAGCAGAACTTCGTCCGCGCGGACGGCTCGACACCGCACGTCTTCGACTACAACCCGACGACCGGCGCGCCGATCGGGCCGAACACCGTGCAGGGCTACAGCCCGACGTCGGCGTGGTCGCGCGGGCAGTCGTGGGCGATCTACGGGTTCACCACGATCCACCGCCGCACCGGCGACGCCTCCTTCCTCGCCACGGCGCGGAAGCTGGCGGACTTCGCACTCGGCCAGCTGACCCCGGACAACGTGCCGGTGTGGGACTACCGGGCCCCGCAGGCGCCCAACGACGTCAAGGACTCGTCGGCGGGCGCGATCATGGCGGCGGGCCTGCTCGACCTGGCCAAGGTGACCGGACGGACCCAGTACCGGGACGCGGCGCTGCGGATCCTGCACGGCCTGACCAGGGACTGCCTCACGAAGAAGTCCACGCGCGCGGAGGCGGTGCTGGCGCGCGGCACCCGCAACCGGCCGTCGGAGGACGGTGTCGAGGTGTCGCTGCCCTACGGCGACTACTACTTCATGGAAGCCCTGCTGCGGGTCCTCAAGCCCACCGAGATCTCGCGCGCCATCGGCCTGTGAGGACGTGAGCCGGTTGGGAGGAGTCGAGGCCTCCCAACCGGCTCGCCGCTAGCTGTTGCCCTTGTCCTCGGGCGCCGGCTTGTCCTCGGGTTCCGCGTCGGCCTTGGCCTCGACCACGGCTTCGTCCTCGGCTTCGGTTCGGGGCGGGTTCTCGGCTTCGACCTCCGATCCGGTCTCGGCTTCAGGCTCGGGTTCGGCTTCCGGCTCGACCACCGCCTCGGCCTCGGGTTCGGCTTCCGGCTCGACCACCGCCTCGGCCTCGGGTTCGGCTTCCGGTTCGGTCGTGTCCTCCGGCTCGGTGTCCGGCACGGTCCCCGCCGCCACCGCTCCGCCCGCCAGAACCAGCTCGTCCTCACGCCGCCGCGCCCCCGGCATCGCGGACACGATCACCACACCCGCGAGCAGCAGCGCCGTGCCGAGCCAGAAGATCGGGATCGTCCGGTACGCCGCCGTCGTGTACGCCAGCGGGATGGTCGGCTTGCCCGGCTGCTGCGGCTGCGGCTGGCCACCGGCGGGTGGCGTCGTCGTGCTCCCGCACTGCACCCCGCCCTCCGGCGCGGCCGCCCGCACGATCTGCTCGCCCAACGACACCTGCGCCAGCGCGGACGGCAGGTTCGGCAGGCCCAAGGCGTCCGTCGGCAGCAGTTGCAGGTCCAGCAGCCGCGCGGTCGCGCCGAGCATGAACCCCTTGAACACCGGCCCGCCCTGCGTCAGCGGGCTGTCGATGGCGAGCTTCTTCTCGTTGAACTGGGCGATCTGCAACCGGATCACGCCGATGTCCAGCTTCTTCAGCTCCGCGGGCAGGTCGCCGCCGGAGGGCAGGACACCGCCGATGATGGGCAGCTTCGGCAGTTCCGGCAGACCGCCGACCGGGATGCCCACCGGGATCTCCAGCTGCGGGTGGGCCGCGTCCAGCGTGCCCAGCTCCTTGCCGCCCTGCGACACCTTCAGCACCGGCGCGGTGTACGTGATCGACGAGGTGGCCTCGGCACCGGTCGCGAGCGCCACCAGCGTCGGCTGGCTCACCACGTCGATCCGGACCTCCATCGCCGTGCCCGCGAGCAGCCGCACGCTCGCGGCCTGGAGCGTCGACGTCGTCTTCACGGCCTTGTTCGCCGAGTCCGGCAGGTCGACCAGCTCCACGGTCGAGTGCGCCGTCAACGTCTCCGGCAGGCTCAGCAGCGACCCCTTCTCACCGGTGTCCGTCGTGCCAGACAGCAGCCCGCCGAGCTGGCTGAGCGGCCCGGTCAGCTGCTTCAGGCCGTCGATCAGCGACTGCTTCGCCGCCGCGTCGAGCTTCGGGGTGTCCTTGGTCAGCATCCCCGTCAGGTCGGGGGAGGAGGGCAGGGTCGGGATCGCGTTGAGCACCGACAGGCTCGCCAACGACGTCTTCGCGTCGCTCAACGGCCGCACGCACGGCCCGACCGCGTCGTCCCAGCGCGCGTGCACGCTGCCGTTCAGCGCGCTCACCTTCAGCAGCGCGTCCAACGGCGTCTTCGGCAACGCCAACCCGCTGCTCAGCCCCTCCGCGTTGTCCGGGCCCGCCGTCTGCGCCAGCGAACCGGGCGTCTGCGGCGCCCGCCCCTGCACCGCGAACCCCAGCGGCGACGCCTGCGCGACCGACCGCTCGAACGACAGGTACGCCTCGGTGTTCACCTGCGCACTGGCCAGCCCCACCCCCAGCTCCGCCGCGGCCTGCTTCGGCAGGTCCTCCCCGAACCCCGGCAGGATCGTGCTCGTCTGCGTCGAGTCCGGCGCCAACCGCACCACCGCCAACCCCGTCCCCGCGTCCCCGACCGCCCGCGCAAGCGGTTGCGGCCCGTTCGGCGCCGAGATCGGCGGCTGCGAGGGGTTCACCGGACTGGGGATCGGCGTCGTCGTCGGCGGCTGGGCCAGCGCGGGCGACGCGCAGAGAGCGAGCAGCGCCGCGGCGGTGGGCATGGCCAACACGAGCCGGCGTCTGCGCATGTGAGAGGTCCTCCTCGGCGGTGAAGAGCGTGCCACCGGGGTGAGCGGCGTCACGAGAAGCCTAACGACCGGACCCCCGTTCGGTGACGCTCTCCGCTTCCGCTATAGTTATCGCGTCTCGCCGCCTTAGCTCAGTCGGCTAGAGCGGTTCACTCGTAATGAACAGGTCATCGGTTCGATTCCGATAGGCGGCTCTGGTGAGATGCGGGTCAGGCCCGGTGCATTCGTGCACCGGGCCTGACTTGTTTCCGGGGTTCTTCTCCTGCGTGACCAACTGCGTGACTACGAGCGCCGCGCCGGAACCACCCCGATCCCGCTCGCGTTGAACGGGCTGGTTCGCGGGTCGGGGGAAGGGCGTGGGGCATGCCGTTGAGCGCTGTGGTGCGGGAGCGGTGCCGGGCGTTGTTGCCGCCGGGCACGGAGATCAGGTACCTGTTCCCGGTCACGGCCGGGTCGGTGCTGTCGTTCGTGCAGAAGCCGTTCATCGTGGTGGTGACCGCCGAGAACGTGATCATGCTCGAGTGCAGCTGGCTCAGCCACGACCGGCCGAAGGCGGTGCACTGGACGTACCGGCGGGGCATCCGGCTGGGACCGGTGGACACCACGCTGGACCCGACCTTCACCATCGAAGGGACGCCGTTCCAGACCTGGGACGAGTACGTGCCGGTCATCGCGGCGGCCGACGCGGAGGTCCGCGACGCCGACTTCGGACCACCCGACCCGCTGCCGGACCTCTAGCCGCCGCGGCAGGTCGGTGTCACGTGAAACCAGCCAACCGGTGACAAGCCCGTGACCTGCTGTTCTTCCGGTGTCTCCATTACTCGGTAACACTTTCGGGTGAGTGGTCGAAAGTGAGTTCGAGTGGGGTGATCCGGTGTCGTCCGCCCTGTGGAGTGCTTCGGCTGCTCCATCGGAGTGGCCTTCGGCTGATCGCCGTAAGCGGGGTTCGACTCGGTCGTTGCCCTGCCGGAGGAGGCGATGACCATGATTCCGACGCTCTTGATGACGCTCCTGCTGCTGCCGCTCGCCCTGGTGGCCGCACGGGTGGGCAGACGCAGGTGGATAAGACGGTGCGGGGTGGCGCGGGTGCGGGCGGGGCTCGCCCTGTTCCACCACGGGTTGGGGGACGTGCCGACGGGGCGGCACCGGCTCACCCGGTTCTGATGGCCGCGAACACGCGGCTCCACCTGGCGGGGTCCTCGCGGTAGGGCGCGTAGCACGACGCCCTGGTGGTGATGTCGCCGTAGCGCGCCACCAGCTCCGCCCCGACCTGCTCCGGCTCGCCCACCACGGCGAACGCGGTGAGCACGTCGTCGTCGATCGCGGCGGTCATCTCGTCCCACTTGCCGCGCCGCGACAGCGCGTGCAGCTCCTCGTGCAGGTCGCCCCAGCCGTGCAGGTCCAGCACCTTCCGGTAGGACGGGGTGGAGCCGTAGAAGGCGATCTGCCGCTTGGTCTCCGCGACGGACTCGTCGAGCTCCTCGGGCGTGGTGCCGGTGGCGACGAACGACGGGCCGCTGATCTCCAGTCCCGCCAACGGTTTCCCGGCTTTGGCACGACCGCGTTCGAGGGCCGGGATGGTGACCTCGCGCAGGTACCGCTCGGTGGTGAAGCTGTGGCACAGGAAGCCGTCGGCGACCTCGCCCGCGACCTCCGTCATCAGCTCGCCGACCCCCGCCAGGTACACCTTCGGCGAGCCGTGCGGGTTGGGGCCGGGGTCGAAGAACGGGGTCATGACGGTGTGCGTGGAGAACTCGCCGCGGAACCGCAGCCGGTCGCCGGTCTCCCACGAGTGCCAGATCTCCCGCATGGCCAGCACGAACTCGCGCATCCGCGCGGCGGGCCTGGACCACGGCATGCCGAACCGCTTGGTCACGTGCGTCTCGACCTGCGAGCCCAGCCCGAGGTTGAACCGCCCGCCGGAGAGCAGCTGCAGGTCGTTCGCGAGGACGGCGGTGCTCATCGGGTTGCGGGCGAACGCGACCGCGATCGACGTGCCGAGCTCGATCGTGGACGTCCGCCCGGCCGCCGCGGCGAGCGCGACGAACGGGTCGTGCTTGGCCTCTGCCACCCAGAAGCCGTCGTAGCCCGCGGCCTCGGCCTGCGCGGCGGTGTCCCCGATCCCGCGCGGGTCGAACGTGATCTCGACGCTGTCCACCTTCATGGGGTGGTTCTACCAGCGGGCTACCGCTCGCAGGCGATGCCGTCCCCGTCCGGGTCCAGGCTCCGGTCGTACCCGGCCCGCCCGGCGTAGAGCGGCGCGGCGCCCGCGGCCTTGGCCTCGGCGCAGTTCTCGTACGGCGAGTCCGACTGGGACTCCAGGGAGTCCTTGCCCTCGCAGGGCGCGCCCCACAGCCCGGCCTTGGACTGCTGGGCCGCGGACTGCGCCGACCGGAGCGCCGTCGACGACCCCGGTTCCACGCGCCCCATGCCGCGGCGCACCGCCTCGACCGCGAAGTCCGACCCGTCCGGCAGCAGCACGGTCGCCGCGAGCCCCACGGTCGGCAGGTACTTGACGGTCTTGCCGCCCAACGTGGTCCGGGTGAAGTCGGTCGCCGCCTGCGCCCAGCACCCGCCCGGCGCCGCGAGCCCGGCGATCTGCACCTGCTTGCCGTCCGGCCCGGTGATCGTGCGACCGTCGACGACGTCGCTCACCTGCAACGTCGAGGTCGCCGGGGTGGGCGTGGTGGTGGTCGTCGTCGCCGACGCGCTCGCCGCGTAGCTGAAAGGGACTCCGGTCGCGCTGACCTCCGCGGCCGCCGAGAGCGTTCCACCCGGTCTGGCGCCGCACCCGCCCGTCGCGCAGACGACGAGGAGCAGAACCGGAAGTGCACCGCGTCGCCGTAGAGCCGACGCGGAGGTGGGACTGCGCACGCGATCCTCCAAAGGCGCGCCCGTCGCGCCTGTGTTCGGATCATCGCGTTTGGACATGCGCAGTGTTACGCGGATCACAGCTAGTTGCGCGGTCAACTTCCGTCCGACCCGACCCGCCGTCCAGGCAGGCCGGGCCGGGTACCCCGGAAGTCCTTCATTCGCAAGCGGTTCCGTCACCGTCACGGTCCAAGTGGGACCCGTATCCCGGTTCGCCGCGGTGCAGTGGTGTCACGCCCGCGGCGCGCGCCGCGGCGCAGGACTTGTAGTACGGAGCCGACGCGGGCGGGGGCGGTGCGACGGCCGCGGGAGTGGGGGTGGGCGGCGCGGGCGGTACCGGCGGCACGACCGGCGCGGGCGGCGGGACGACGTCGGACCCCTTGCAGGGCTCGCCCCACAGCCCCAGCCCGGCCTTCTCGGCCGCCGTCTGCGCCGCGGTCAGCGCGGAGTCCGCCGTGGACTCGGCGCGCGCCATGCCCTTGCTCAGCGCGGCGACGGCGAAGTCCGTGCCGTCGGGCAGCAGAACGCCCGCGCGGTCGCCCGCGGCGGTGACGATCCTGATCTGCTTGCCGCTCAACGAGGTCGTGGCGAACTCGACGGCGGCCCGCGCCCAGCACTCGCCGGGCGCAGCGAGCCCGGACACCAGGACCCGCGCGCCGCCGGCGTCGACGATCGTCCGGCCGTCGACGACCTCCCGGACGCGCACCGGCGGCGGTGCCACCGACGAGGTCGTGGAGGCCGTGCTGGTCGCGGAGGAGGTGCCGGAGGCGGCGACGGGGGTCGACGGCCTACCGGTCGAGCCGCAGCCTGCGGTGCAGGCGGCGACGAGCAGGAACGGGATGGCGCCGCGCCGCCAGCCGGCTAACGCGGGGGGTGAGCTGGACACGCGACTCCTCACAACGGCGCGGTGGTCGCGCCTGCTGCTGGGGCATCGCGTGCACGTGCATCCGACGTTACGGGGATCACCCGTACGGCGGATTCAGCGGTTGATGCGCAGCGTCCAGGTCACGACCATCTCGGCCGTCGTCACGCCCTCGGCGTTGGTGAGGGTGACGTTCACGGGGAACTCCGGGCGGGTGCCGGTGTCCAGTTCGGCGACCACGTCGGCGACCGGGCGGCCGAGCACGGCCTCCGCGCGCAGCACGCCCGTGGCGACCTTCTTGTAGGCGATCTCGGCGCGCGCCACCAGCGGCGTCGCCTTGGCCATGTGCTGGGAGAACGCCGCGAGCACGACGGCTCCGGACGCGGTCTCGCCCAGGCCGAACGTCATCGCCGCGTGCGGCCCGCCGACGTGGTTGTGGAACTCCGCGCGGTCGGGCAGTCCGACGACGACCCGGTCGCCGGTGACCTCGATGAACTCGATGCCCGCGGTCGACGCCCACGGCACGCCCTGCTTCATCGCGTCCGCGACGAACGAGTAGTCCTGGCTCATGCGCAGGATGCTACCGGCCGGTAACCGAGTTGCCTACCCGTTGGTAACCCCCGCTGAGACGCGGCTCACGTGAAATTCATTTGCATCCTTAGTCCGTTCGAGTTCATGCTTGTATCCAGCAACTAGTTGGGTGATGCAAGCAACGGAGTGTCCGATGGTGAACCCGGTGAGTGGAGCGGTGGGTTCGGTCGACGCGGAACCGGAGCTGGAGCTGGCCGATCGGGTCGGCACGGCGATGGTCCGGCTGAACAGGATGACGGCGTGCGTCAACGCCCAGGCGGGCAAGACGGGCATGGAGAAATCCGCTTTCATCCTGCTCGCGACACTGGTACACCAGGGTCCGATGCGGTCGAGCGCGCTGGCCGAGGTGGTCTTCTCCGACCCCTCGACGATCAGCCGCCAGGTCGCCGCCCTGGTGAAGGACGGGCTTGTGGAACGCCGTGCCGATCCGGAGGACGGTCGAGCCAGCGTGCTCGCCGCGACCGCGACCGGCGAACAGCTGCTGCAGGAACGCAGGCGCATGCGCAACGTGGCCATCGCGCGGATGTTCGAAGGTTGGTCGGATCCGGACTGGGTGCGGTTCGCCGAGTTGTTCGAGCGCTTCGTGGGCGACTACGAGAGCGCGCTGCCGAGTTTTTTGTCTGAGGGCGGGCTGGGGCCGCGCTCAGGAGGGGAGAAGTGATGTCGGAAACGGTAGCGAGACCGGAGGCTCAGCCCGCGGGCGAGTCGCTGCTCACACACCGCCAGATCCTGACGATCCTGTCCGGTCTGCTGCTCGGGATGTTCCTGGCGGCGCTCGACCAGACGATCGTGTCCTCGGCGATGAAGACCATCGCCGACGAGCTGCAGGGCCAGACCCTGCAGGCCTGGGCCACCACCGCGTACCTGATCACCGCCACGATCACGACGCCGCTGTACGGCAAGCTGTCGGACATCTACGGCCGCAAGCCCATGTACCTCACCGCGATCGGCCTGTTCCTGGCCGGTTCGCTGCTGTCCGGCATCGCCACCTCGATGTACGAGCTCGCCGCGTTCCGCGCGGTGCAGGGCCTCGGCGCCGGTGGTCTGATGTCGCTCGGCATGGCGATCCTGGCGGACATCACGTCGCCTCGTGAGCGCAGCAAGTACTCCGCCTACTTCATGGCCGTGTTCGGCGTGTCCAGCGTCGCGGGCCCGGTCGTGGGCGGCCTGTTCGCGGGCCTCGACTCGTTCGCGGGCATCGCCGGGTGGCGCTGGGTGTTCCTGGTCAACGTGCCGATCGCGCTGATCGCGCTCGTGGTCGTCGCCAAGGTCCTCAACGTCCCGCACAAGCGGGTCGACCACCGGATCGACTTCTGGGGCGCCGCCCTGCTGACCGTCGGCCTGGTGCCGCTGCTGATCGTGGCCGAGCAGGGCCGCGAGTGGGGCTGGGGCTCGGGTACGTCGATCGCGATGTACGCCGTCGGCGTGCTCGGCATCATCGGCTTCGTCCTCAACGAGAAGCGCATGGGCGACGAGGCGCTGCTGCCCCTGCGGCTGTTCCGCAGCGGGACGTTCTCGCTCGGCAACACGATCAACTTCGTGATGGGCATCGGCATGTTCGGCGGCATGGTCTCGCTGCCGCTGTACCTGCAGATCGTCAAGGGCGCCTCGGCGACCTCGGCGGGCCTGATGCTGCTCCCGCTCACCTTCGGCATCATGTCGGCGGCCGGGATCAGCGGCCAGATCACCGCGCGGACGGGCCGCTACAAGATGTTCCCGATCCTCGGCTTCGCGCTGATGGCGGCCGCGCTGTTCGCGTTCAGCACGATCGGCACCGACACGCCGAACGCGTTCACGCTCGGCATGATGTACGTCATGGGCGCCGGGCTGGGCCTGTGCATGCAGACCCTGCTGCTGGCGATCCAGAACGACGCCGAGCCGCGCGACATGGGCGTCGCGACGTCGTCGGCCACGTTCTTCCGCCAGATCGGCGGCACCGTCGGTACCGCGGTGTTCCTGTCGATCCTGTTCAGCAGCGTCGGCGACAAGATCGGCAACGCGCTCACCTCGGCGTTCGGCAACCCGGACTTCCAGGCCGCGCTGGCGAAGCCGGAGAACGCCCAGTTCGCCCAGGGCCTCAAGGCGGGCGGCGGCGCCGGTGTCGACCTGAACAACACCGAGTTCCTCAAGACGCTCGACCCGGTGCTGGCCCGCCCGTTCCTGGACGGCTTCTCCGGCGCGATCGACAACGTGTTCCTGGTCGGCGGTGTCGTGGTGCTGATCGGCTTCGTGCTGATCTGGTTCCTCAAGGAGGTCCCGCTGTCCATGCGTTCCGGCCTGGAGCGCATGAACGACGAGAACGCGGCGAAGGAAGCAGCGGCACCCCCGCTGCCGATTCACTAGATCGTGTAAGAAAAAGGCCCCGCACCTCGTGAGGTGCGGGGCCTTTTTCGGTCAAGTACTAATGGTCCTCGCCGCGAGCCACTGCGTCCTTGAGACGCTGGTAGGACCTGACGACCTCGGCTTCGGCCTCGACGCGGCCGACCCAGCTGGCGCCTTCGACGCTCTTGCCGGGCTCGAGGTCCTTGTAGACCTCGAAGAAGTGCTGGATCTCCAGGCGGTAGAACTCGTTCAGGTGGTGGATGTCGCGCAGGTGCTCCGACCGCGGGTCGTCGGCGGGCACGCAGAGCAGCTTGTCGTCGCCGCCCTTCTCGTCGGTCATGCGGAACATGCCGATGGCGCGCGACTTGATCAGGCAGCCGGGGAACGTCGGCTCCTGGACGATCACCAGCGCGTCGAGCGGGTCGCCGTCCTCGCCGAGGGTGTTGTCCACGAACCCGTAGTCCGCCGGGTACTGGGTGGCCGTGAACAGGGTGCGGTCCAAGCGGATGCGACCTGTCTTGTGGTCCATCTCGTACTTGTTGCGCACACCCTTGGGGATCTCGATGGTGACGTCGAACTCCACTGCGCGTCCTCGCTCGTCTCGCCTCGTCGTGCTGAGGTGACGCCGCGTATGCGACACCCTCCGCTGTTGCGCCACTAGTGTGGACTACGACGTCCGCGCGACCCGCATCGTGGTGGTTGCCGACGGGTGTGAGATTGCCCTTACAAGATCTACGGAGGATCGCGTGCCCGGACCTGGCGACCCCGATCCCGGTGTGCCGGACGAGCTTTCGTGGCCCACCGAGGACGACGACTCGGGGGTCTTCGAGATCCCCGTGCAGGAGCCCGCCGACCCGCCGAAACCACCGGCGGACCCGCCCAAGCCCCCTGCGGACCCGCCGACGGTCACGTCGAAGGCGCCGGCCGACAAGCCGAAGCCGCCTGCCGACCCGCCGACCGTCATGTCGAAGGCACCTGTCGACAGGCTGAAGGCGCCCGCGGACCCGCCGACGGTGATGTCGAAGGCGCCAGCCGACAGGCCGAAGGCACCGGTGGACCCGCCGACCGTGAAGGTCCAGCGGCCGAAGCCGGTCCCGCCGCCGCGCCCGGCGGACCCGCCGACCATGCGGATCCAGGTGCCGAGGCCGCAGCCGAAGCTGCCGCAGCTCTCCCCGCCGCTGCGCCCGATGGTCCAGCCGGGGCCCGCGGAGCCCAGGGCGCTGCCCGAGCGGATCCCGGCCCAGAACCAGGGCCAGAACCAGCCGCGGCCCCCCGCCCAGAACCAGCAGCAGAAGCCCCCGCAGGGCGAACCGGCCTCGGCCCCCGAGCCCGTGCAGGAGACCACCGACCTCACGAAGCCCGCGCCCGCCGACGCGCCGGAGGACGCCCCGAAGCGCCGCAAGCCGCTGCTGCTCGCCGGCGCGCTGGTGCTCGTGATCGCCCTCGCGGGCGGTGCGGTGTTCGCGGCCGACCGGCTCGACTGGTTCGGCGGCACGGCGGCGTCCACCACCCAGCCGCCCGCCCCGCCCGCGAAGGTGTCGCTGTCGGTGAAGGGCGTCACCAAGGACGCCCCCACCCCGAGCGCCTCCGGCATCAGCGCCGCGCTGGCGGGACCCGCCGCAGCGGGGGTGCTCAGCCCGTTGACCGGGGTCGTGATCGACCCGGCGACCGGCACCGCGCTGTGGCAGCAGAACGACACCACCCCGCTGGTGCCCGCGTCCACGATCAAGATCCTGGTCGCCTCCGCCGCGCTGCTGTCGCTCGACCACTCCGCGCAGCTGTCCACGAAGGTCGTCCAGGGCGACGCGCCCGGCACCGTGGTGATCATCGGCGGCGGTGACCCGACGCTGTCGTCGCAGTCCGAGGACGTCACGACCGTCTACCCCGGCGCCGCGACCATCGACGACCTCGCCGCGCAGGTCAAGGCCAACGTCTCCGGTCCCGTCACGGCGGTCCAGTACGACCTCGGCCGGTACGCGGGCGAGAGCCTCGCGCCCGGCTGGGACCAGGCCGACATCGCGGGCGGCTCGATCACGCCGATGGTGCCGCTGATGCTCGACGGCGGCAGGCAGGACCCGATGAACCCGAACAGCCCGCGCACCGCCACGCCCGCCGCGGACGCCGCCAACGCGCTGGCGCAGCGGCTCGGCGTGACCGCCGTGACCCCCGGTTCGGCGCCCTCCGGCGGCAGCCCGAAGGTGCTCGGCGAGGTGAAGTCCGCGCCGGTCGACCAGCTCGTCGAGAACGCCATGCAGATCTCGGACAACATCCTGGCCGAGGCGCTGGCCCGCGAGGTCGCCAAGGTCAACGGCCAGCAGCCCTCGTTCGAGGGCGCCGCCAAGGCCGTGAAGGACGTGCTGACCAAGAACCAGTTCGACGTCGGCGGCACCACGGTCGTCGACGCCAGCGGCATGTCGCCGCAGAACAAGATCCCGGCGAAGCTGCTCGGCCAGATCATCGAGGTCGCCGCCAAGCCGGATGCGAGCGACCCGCGCACCGCGAAGCTGCGCCCGCTGCTGACCGCCCTGCCCGTCGCGGGCGGCAGCGGCACCCTGGCGGGCCGCTACCAGACGGTCGCGTCGAGCGGGAAGGGCTGGGTGCGCGCCAAGACCGGCACCCTGACCGGCGTGAACTCGCTCGCGGGCGCCGTCGTGGACACCGACGGCAAGCTCCTGGTGTTCGCGTTCATGTCCAACAGCCCCGGCAACACCGACGAGGTCCGCCAGGCCCTGGACGTACTGGCAGCCACCCTGCGTGGCTGTGGATGCCCCTAGTGCGGCATCCGGTCGACGGTCGTCGCGCCCGCTCGGACGCGCAGGTAGCGTCGGAAGCGTGAACGCGGCACCGCAAGCCCGTGTGGCACGACCGGGCGAGACGACGACCCCTGTGGACTGGGAGCTGGCCGCGTCCACGGCCGCGCGACTGGTGCGGCCGGGGCCGGTGATCCCGAGAGCGGAGGCCGACGTCGCCGTGCACCGGCTGCGGGAGCTCGCTCCCGAGGCCGAGGTGCACGTGCGCGAGCTGACCGGGCTCGGCCACGGCCTCCCGCTGCTGCCCGGAGAGGTCGTGGACCGGCCCGCGTGGGCGCGCGCCGCGGTGCAGGGGCTGTCCGCGCTGACGGACTCCGCGATGCCCCGGACCAGCGGCCCGCTCGGCGGGGTCGTGGCGAGCACGGCCGGGGTGCAGGCGGGGATCGTGCTGTCGTTCCTGAGCTCCCGCGTGCTCGGCCAGTACGACCCGTTCGGCGCCGACGGCGGCGGACGGCTGCTGCTGGTGGCGCCGAACATCGTGGGCGCGCAGCGGGCGCTGGACGTGCCCGCCGAGGACTTCAGCCTGTGGGTCTGCCTGCACGAGTGCACGCACCGGCTCCAGTTCACCGGGGTGCCGTGGCTGCGCGAGTACTTCGCGACCCAGGTCGCGGACCTGCTGGTGGCCATGGACTCGTCGTCCGGGTCGATCACCAAGCTGCCCGACATGGTGCGCGAGTTCCGCAAGCGCATCCGCGAGACCGAGGGCCCGATGGGGCTGATCGAGCTGTTCCAGTCCGCCGACCAGAAGGCCGCGATCGACCGGCTGGTCGCGCTGTCGACGCTGCTGGAGGGCCACGCCGACCACGTCATGGACGCCGTCGGCCCGTCCGTGGTGCCGTCGGTGCAGACCATCCGCGACCGGTTCACCGAACGCCGCAAGGGCGGCGGCGTGCTGGACCGGGCGCTGCGCACCCTGCTCGGCGTGGAGGCGAAGGTCCGCCAGTACGCCGAGGGCGCCGCGTTCACCGGGCACGTCGTGGACGCGGTCGGCATGGAGCGGTTCAACGTGGTCTGGACGTCGCCGGAGACGCTGCCGACCCGCGCGGAGATCACCGATCCGGCGGAGTGGCTGCGCCGCGTCGCGCCGTGAGCGGGCCGCACCCCGCCGTCTCCGAGGTGCGCACGGCGGTCCGGCGGTTCCTCGTCGACGCCGACGAGCACCTGGCGTGCGGTGGGGTCGCGGTCGCGGTGTCGGGTGGCGCGGACTCGTTGGCGCTGGCCGCGGCCACCGCGCACGTCGCCGGGCGGCTGGACCTGAGGGTGCGCGGCCTGGTCGTGGACCACGGGCTCCAGGCCGGGTCGGCCGAGGTCGCCGAGCGGGCCGCGGACCAGTGCCGGGGGCTCGGGCTCGACGCCGAGGTGCTGCCGGTCGTGGTCGACGGCGGCGGCGGTCCCGAGGCGGCCGCGCGCCGGGCCAGGTACGCCGCGCTGCGACCGGACAAGGGGCTCGTGCTGCTCGGCCACACCAGGGACGACCAGGCCGAGACGGTGCTGCTGGGGCTCGGGCGCGGGTCCGGTCCCCGGTCGATCGCCGGGATGCGCCCCCTCGACCCGCCGTGGGGCAGGCCGTTGCTCGGGGTCTCCCGCGCGACCACGACCGCCGCCTGCGCGGCACTGGGCCTCGACCCGTGGCACGACCCGCACAACGCCGACCCCGCGTTCACGAGGGTCCGGCTGCGCACCGAGGTGCTGCCCCTCCTGGAGGACGTCCTGCAAGGCGGGGTCGCGGCCGCGCTGGCCCGCACGGCGGCCCAGCTGCGCGAGGACAACGACGCCCTGGACGGCATCGCCGAGGCCTTCGAAGGTGATCCCGCCGACATCGCCGCGCTGGAGCCGCTGCCCCCCGCCGTGCGCCGCCGGGTGATCAGGCGCTGGCTGCTCGCCTCAGGTGCGCCCGAGTTGTCCGATTCGCACGTTCGGGCGGTGGACGCGCTGGTAGCCGGGTGGAAAGGCCAGGGCGGAGTGTGGCTGTCCGGCGGGTTGGTGGCGCGGCGTGCGCATGGCAGGCTCAGGCTTGACCCAAGGCAGTCATGACAGAGGGGACACCGTGTACGACGGCGACATCGCCTCAACGCTGATCACCGAGCAGGAGATCGGCGACAAGGTAACCGAACTCGCGAAGAAAGTCGCGGCCGACTACCCCCACGACGGTGGATCCGATCTCGTGCTGATCACGGTGCTCAAGGGCGCGGTGATGTTCATGACCGACCTGGCGAGGGCGCTCCCCGTGCCCGTCCAGCTGGAGTTCATGGCGGTCAGCTCGTACGGCTCCTCCACGTCCTCCTCGGGCGTCGTCCGCATCCTCAAGGACCTCGACCGGGACATCGCCGACCGCGACGTCCTGATCGTCGAGGACATCATCGACTCCGGACTCACGCTGTCGTGGCTGCTGAAGAACCTGGCGTCGCGCAAACCGCGCTCGCTGGAGGTCTGCACGCTGCTGCGCAAGCCCGACGCCATCAAGGTCGAGGTGCCGGTCAAGTACGTCGGCTTCGACATCCCCAACGAGTTCGTCGTCGGCTACGGCCTCGACTACGCCGAGCGCTACCGCGACCTGCCCTACATCGGCACGCTGGACCCGAAGGTCTACTCGGTGTAATTGGTCGCTGCTTCGCAGACTCCGGCGGGGCCGCCGGGGAGTCGGCAGTTCGGCCCCGATTTTCCGACGCCGGGGACTGCGTCGCCGACGTCGGAAAACCGGGGCCGACCTACCGACGCGGCCCCGCGTGGTGGTCGGGTAGGTGTGACAGGAAGGGCCCCGCACAGGGTGTGTGCGGGGCCCTTTTCCGTGGGTCAGCAGTTCGGGCGGCAGCGCCTTTGGCTGATGGCGTCGAGCAGGACGCCTTGGATGTCGGCGGGCTGGAGTGCCTGGTAGGCCTTGCCGCCGGTGGCGTTGGAGATCTGGCGCAGGGCGTCCATGTCGGCCTCCTGGCCGAGCCCAACCATGATCATCGGCACCGGGCGGGCCGGGTCGGCCTCCTTCTGGAAGGTCGCGACCAGGTCGGCCATGCCGATGCTGGAGATGTCGTCGTTCTTGCCGTCGGTGATCAGCGTGACCGAGTTGATCTTCAGCGGGTCGTAGGTCGACTGCATGAAGCGCCACGCGGCCAGCGCCGTGTCGTTGAGCGCGGTGCCGCCGCCGACGATCGACGCCAGGCCCTGCGCACCCGCGACCAGGACGTCGCGCCGCGGCTTGCCGCCGAGCGGCTCGCCCAGCGGGCCGATCGGGACGAGCGAGATCCAGTCGTTCGGCGGCTTCTTGTCCGTCGAGAACGCCCACAGGCCGATGTCCGAGGTGTCCGGCATCAGGCCCAGCGCGGTCAGCGCCGCCTGCGTGGCGGCCTCGATCCGGGTCTGGCCGTTGCTCATCTTCTCGGCCATCGAGCCGGACACGTCCAGCACCGCGAGCATCCGCGAGTCGAGGCTGATCGCGCCCCACGTGCGCAGCAGCTCGGACACCTGGTCGGTCGTCGGCGCCTTCAGCAGCGTGACCTTGTCGCCGTTGACGCCGTCCTTCTCGGTCGTCCACCCCGACGGGGCGAGGCCCTGCGGGTTGCGGAACCCGGCGTCGGAGAACCGCTTCGCGGCCTCCGGCGAGCGCAGCGCCTTCTCGAACCCGGCCGCGGCGGACTCCGTGCCGGAGTGCTCACCCGGCCTGCTCACCCGCACCAGCGGGAAGTCGAAGCCGAGCGTGCCCTCCTTGGGGTAGGAGGCGACGACCCGGCGTTCACCGACCGACCGGTTGTTCGCCATCACGTTCTGCTCGCTCGCGGTGAACACCGGCGCGTTCTCGGCGCCCTGGGTGACCTTGTTGAACGCGTCGCGCACCGACGGCAGCGCCGCCCGGCCGACCCGCAGCAGCGCGCTGACCAGCTCCGGCTTCGGCGTGCCGTCGGGGTTGCCGAGCAGGCCGCGGATGACGGCCAGCGTGGCGAGCCCCTCGGTGGACTGCGTCGGGTCGCTCAGCGTCACGGGCACGGCCGGGTCGACCACGCGGGTCCAGCTGACCGGCGTCACCGGCCAGCCCAGCTTCGTCATCGCCTGCTCGGAGCCCGCGATGACCAGCGGCGAGCTGGCCAGCGACTTGCGCACGTCAAGCCGCGGCGCGTCGGTGCCGACCTCGCCCGCCGCCTTCTGCGTCTCGGCCGCCCACATCGACGAGTCCGGGATCCACAGCGCGGGCGGGTTGATCTGCGCGGTCGGCAGCTCGGTCGCCACGTCGGCCGCGGCCCGCGACTCGATCGTCACCTGGACGCACCGGCCGTCCACGATCGGCTGGCCCGCCTGGTAGTCGGCGGCGGTCTGCCGCACGACGTCCTCGACGGCGGGTGCCACCGCGACCTTCAGCGGGAGAGCGCCTTGGCAGTCCGCGCCCGCGGTGGTCTTGAGCGCGACCACGGTGACGCTGACTGCCGCGACCACGCCGATCAGCGCTCCCACGGGGAGGAGCGCGCGACGGAGGATGCTGGGGGGCTGGTTGCGCGATGACATGCCGTCGGTACCTTCGGTTAGGTATTCACCCTTGGGGTGGCGGGAAACTCTCCGTGGTGCTGAGGGGGACACGTGCTCGGCCGTTCGGGACGAGGCTCGGATCTCCCATAACCCGAGTGGATCGATGCAGGTGGCTACGTGTTAAACGCGGTACCCCCATCGAGTGTTACGGGTGGCCGGGGTCGGAAGTTCACGACCAGTCTCGCCCATCCGGCGACATCGGCCGTGAGATTGCGCCGTTCGGCCCAGTCCGCTACTGCGCCGGTCGCCTGAACAATGCTCACGTATTGGAATTCCTGAACCTTTCCGGCCCGCCGGTCGTGTTGGGGGTCACGGCGGGGAACCGCCTGCCGGGTTCGTCCGTTGACCGCTCAGTACAGTCCGAGTGCACGTTCTTGCCGCATCCCGCGTGGATCGGCCGGGGCGGGCCGACGGGCGGTAGGCTGGCCGGACGGGTGGACCCGTCAGTGCCCGTCGACGGGAGAGGTGGGGCCCCCATCACCCGACATGCAAGTCAGGGAGGGTCGAGGCCGCCCGACGGCCGTAAGTGAATGGACCGCAAGCGCCTGCTTCGCAACCCGCTGCTGTGGATCGCGGCGGTGTTGATGTTCTACTTCATCTTCACCATGCTCTTCGACGACACCAGGGGGTACACCCCGGTCAAGACGTCCGAAGCGCTGCAACAAGTGCGCGACGGGAAGGTCAAGGAAGTCACGCTGGAGGACAAGGAGCAGCGGCTCAAGCTGACCCTGAACCCCGGCACGACCTTCAACGGCAAAGACCGCCTGATCACGCAGTTCCCGGCGTCTTCGACCGACGAGATCTTCACCATCCTGGACACGGCGCCCAACAAGCCCGTGCTCGAGACGAAGGTCAGCCAGGAATCGTTCCTGATGCAGGTGCTGATCTACCTGGTGCCGCTCGGGCTGCTGTTGCTGCTGCTGATGTGGATGATGAACAACGCCCAGGGCGGCGGCAACCGCGTCATGAACTTCGGCAAGTCCAAGGCCAAGCAGTTGTCCAAGGACATGCCCAAGACGACGTTCGGTGATGTCGCCGGAGCCGAGGAGGCCGTCGAGGAGCTGGAGGAGATCAAGGACTTCCTCCAGAACCCCGGCCGCTACCAGGCCCTGGGCGCGAAGATCCCGAAGGGCGTCCTGCTCTACGGCCCTCCCGGAACCGGCAAGACCCTGCTCGCCCGCGCCGTCGCGGGTGAGGCAGGCGTGCCGTTCTACTCCATCTCGGGCTCGGACTTCGTCGAGATGTTCGTCGGCGTCGGCGCCTCGCGCGTCCGCGACCTGTTCGAGCAGGCCAAGGCCAACGCGCCCTGCATCATCTTCGTCGACGAGATCGACGCCGTCGGCCGCCACCGCGGCGCGGGCATGGGCGGCGGTCACGACGAGCGCGAGCAGACCCTCAACCAGCTGCTGGTGGAGATGGACGGCTTCGACTCGCGCGGCGGGATCATCCTGATCGCGGCGACGAACCGGCCGGACATCCTCGACCCCGCGCTGCTGCGCCCCGGTCGCTTCGACCGGCAGATCCCGGTGTCCCCGCCGGACCTGAAGGGCCGCAAGCAGATCCTGCGCGTGCACTCGAAGGGCAAGCCCCTCGCCGACGAGCTCGACCTCGACGGCCTGGCCAAGCGCACCGTCGGGTTCTCCGGCGCCGACCTGGCCAACGTCGTCAACGAGGCCGCGCTGCTGACCGCGCGCAAGAACGGCACGGTCATCACGGGCGTCGAGCTGGAGGAGTCCGTCGACCGCGTGATCGGCGGCCCCGCCCGCAAGAGCAGGCTCATCTCCGAGAAGGAGAAGAAGATCACCGCGTACCACGAGGCCGGGCACGCCCTGGCCGCGTGGGCCATGCCGGACATCGACCCGGTCTACAAGGTCACGATCCTCGCCCGCGGCCGGACGGGTGGCCACACCCTCTCCGTGCCCGAGGAGGACAAGGACCTGATGACCAGGTCCGAGATGATCGCCCGGCTGGTGTTCGCGCTTGGCGGCCGGTCCGCGGAGGAGCTGGTCTTCCACGAGCCGACCACGGGCGCCTCGAACGACATCGAGCAGGCGACCAAGATCGCCCGCGCGATGGTCACCGAGTACGGCATGAGCGCCAAGCTCGGCGCCGTGAAGTACGGCCAGGAGCAGGGCGAGCCCTTCCTCGGCCGCACCGCCGGTCGCCAGGCGGACTACTCGCTCGAGGTCGCGCACGAGATCGACGAGGAAGTCCGCAAGCTCATCGAGGCCGCGCACACCGAGGCGTACGAGGTGCTCAACACCTACCGCGACGTCCTGGACGACCTCACGCTCGAGCTGATCGAGAAGGAGACCCTGCACCAGAAGGACCTGGAGCGGATCTTCGCGCGGGTCGAGAAGCGGCCGCGGATCACCCAGTTCAACGACTTCGGTGACCGCACGCCCTCGGACATCCCGCCGGTCAAGACGCCGGGTGAGCTCGCCAAGGAACGCGGCGAGCCGTGGCCCCCCGTCGTGGAGGACACCCTCCCGCCGGAGCCCCCGCCGCTCAGCGACCGCCCGCAGGACCCGCCGCCGCACGCCAACGGGGCGCCGAACGGGTACCAGCCGCAGCCGGTCAACCAGTCCGGGCCGCCGAACTACGGCGCGCCCCCCGGCTGGACCCCGGCCACGGTCCCCGGCGGCCAGTCCTCCGGCTCCTGGGCTCCGGCCCCGACCGAGCCGACCGAGGCCGAGGCGGGCAAGAGGTCGTTCGACAACGACCCGGACAACCGCAAGTGACCGAGATCGACCACCACGACGACGCCGGCCTCCCCAGCAGCAACGGGGAGGCCGGCGTCGCGCGGCGCGTCTTCGACCACGCCCGCGCCGAACGCGCCGTCCGCGAGCTGCTGATCGCCTGCGGCGAGGACCCGGAACGCGAAGGCCTCCGCGACACCCCCGCACGGGTCGCCCGCGCCTACCGCGAGCTGTTCGCCGGTCTCTACACCGACCCCGACAGCGTCCTCGCGAAGACCTTCGACGAGAGCCACGAGGAACTCGTCCTGGTGACCGATATCCCGATGTATTCGTTCTGTGAACACCACCTCCTGCCCTTCCACGGCGTCGCGCACGTCGGGTACATCCCGAACGAGCAGGGCCGGGTGACGGGGTTGTCGAAGTTGGCGCGGCTGGTCGACCTGTACGCGAAGCGGCCGCAGGTGCAGGAGCGGTTGACGTCGCAGATCGCCGAGGCGCTGGTGCGCAGGCTGGAACCGCGCGGTGTGATCGTCGTGGTGGAGGCCGAGCACCTGTGCATGGGCATGCGCGGGGTGCGCAAGCCAGGGTCGCGCACGACGACGTCGGCGGTGCGGGGGATCCTGCGCAGCTCGGCGTCCTCGCGCTCAGAGGCGATCAACCTGATCAGAGGACGTCTGAGGTGAGCGTGCCCGAGCCTGGGCACTGCGTCGTGATGGGTGTCCTCAACGTCACGCCGGACTCGTTCTCCGATGGCGGCCGCTACCTCGACCACGACCACGCGGTGTCGCACGGCGTGGCGATGCACCGGCGCGGCGCGGACATCGTGGACGTGGGCGGTGAGTCGACCCGGCCCGGTGCCGAGCGGGTCGCGGCGGACGTGGAGTCGGCCCGGATCACGTCGGTGATCAGCTCGTTGGTGGCCGAGGGTGTGCCGGTGAGCGTGGACACCTCCCGCGCGGAGGTGGCCTACGCGGCCCTGGACGCCGGGGCGTCGATCATCAACGACGTGTCCGGTGGGCTGGCGGACCCGAACATGGCGAAGGTCGCGGCCGAGGCCGGGGTTCCGTGGATCCTGATGCACTGGCGCGGGCTGAGCCGGGAGATGGACTCGCTGGCCACCTACACCGACGTGGTGCACGAGGTGCGCGACGAGCTGCTGGCCCGCGTGGACGCGGCGCTGGCGGCGGGGGTGCGGCCGGACAACATCGTGCTCGACCCCGGTCTGGGGTTCGCGAAGCGCGCCGAGCACAACTGGCAGCTGCTGCACCGGCTGGACGAGTTGCTGGCGCTGGGTTTCCCGGTGCTGGTCGGCGCGTCCCGCAAGCGCTTCCTGGGCAGCCTGCTGAGCAGCCGCGAGCCGGACGGCCGGGAGGACGCCACCGCGGCAGTGTCGGCGCTGTCGGCGTTCGTGGGGGCCTGGGGGGTGCGGGTGCACGACGTGGACAAGTCGCTCGACGCCGTCACCGTGGCGCGCGCCTGGAGGCGGGGATGACACCCGACCGGATCACGTTGACCGGTCTGCGGGTGCGCGGTCACCACGGCGTCTTCGAGCACGAGAAGCGCGACGG
This sequence comes from Umezawaea tangerina, assembly GCF_003002815.1. GTDB lineage: Bacteria > Actinomycetota > Actinomycetes > Mycobacteriales > Pseudonocardiaceae > Umezawaea > Umezawaea tangerina. The sequence goes on from NZ_PVTF01000001.1 coordinate 542,697, forward strand.
CCAGGACTTCCTGGTCGACGTCACGGCGTGGCTGGACCTGAGCCGTGCCGCGGAGACCGACGACCTGGCCGACACGCTGCACTACGGCGAGCTGGCCGAGGGGGTGGCCGCGATCGTGGCGGGCAGGCCGTACGACCTGATCGAGGCGCTCGCGGGCCGGATCGCCGACGAGGTGATGGTCGACGACCGGCTGCACGCCGTGGAGGTCACCGTGCACAAGCCATCGGCCCCGATCCCGCTGTCGTTCGCCGACGTGTCGGTCACCGTCCACCGGGCCAGGTCGTGACGAGGGCGGTCCTGTCGATCGGCTCGAACCTGGGCGACCGGTTCGGCTACCTCCAGCTGGCCGTGCGGGGGTTCGCGGACGTGCTGGTCGCGGTGTCCCCGGTGTACGAGACGGCGCCGTGGGGCGTGGTGGACCAGGACGACTTCCTCAACGCCGTGCTGGTCGTCGAGTCGCCGGACGTGGACGAGTGGGGCTGGCTGCGGCGTGGGCAGGAGCTGGAGCGCGCCGCCGAACGGGTGCGCGACCGGCGTTGGGGGCCCCGGACACTGGACGTCGACGTGGTCGCGGTGGACGGCGTCCTTTCGAGTGACCCCGAGTTGCTTTTGCCGCATCCGGGCGCGCATGAACGTGCCACTGTGTTGATTCCCTGGCTGGCCGTATCACCCGATGCGGTATTGCCGGGATTCGGGCGTATCGCTGAACTGGACTTCGACGATGAAGGTGTGCGCTTGCGCACAGACCTTTCGTTGAATATTCGCACAACAAAAATTGGCGAATAACGCTATTCGTCCCTACAATTTCCGGCATGAGCTCGTACAAGCCGAATGTGCGCGAAAGACTCGTGGCCCGCAGTCTTGCGGCGTGGCGCTGGGAAACGGGCCGCAGCGGCGCCGACGTGTGCAAGGCCGCGGGCTTCTCGCAGGCGAAGCTGAGCAAGATCGAGAATGCGCACCACCCCATCAAGCCCGCCGACGTGATGGCGCTGGGTCTGATCTACCAGGTTCCCGAGAAGGAGCGCACGCTCGTCTACGAGGCCGCCGAACGGGCTCTCGTGCCAGGCTGGTGGGAGGAGCTGCCGCCGGACGTGGTGGCCGACGCCGTGCGGGACTACCTGGCCCTGGAGTCCGGCGCCGAGCTGGCCAGGGTGTTCCGGACCGACCTGGTTCCCGGTCTCCTGCAGACCAGGGCGTACGCGCTGGCGTTGGCGAAGGCATTTGTCCCACGGCCAACGGAACAAGTCGCGTTGAGCCAGGTGGAAGCGCGAATCAAGCGCCAGGAAAGGCTCTGCCAAGTCGAGAAACCATTGACCGTACATGCAATTCTGGGTGAGGCGGTGCTTCGTCATCCGGTTGGCGGATCGGAGGTCATGAAGGAGCAGTTGCGCCATCTGCTGAAGATGGGTGAGTCCGATCGCGTGGTTCTCCGGGTGATCCCGGCGGCAGTGGGAGCCCATCCCGCCTTGGGATACCAGTTCACCATCCTGTCGTTCGCCGAGGAGCACTTCGACGACGTCGTCTACCTGGAGCAGTTGGCCGGTGGTCGATATGTCGAGTCACCCAAGGGGCGTGAGCCCTATACCCTGAACTTCGCCGCCCTCCAGGAGGTGGCGTTGAGTCCAGGAGGTTCGGCGGACCTGATCGCGGAAGTTGCCGACGGCGGGTAGCTGTGGGAGGCGCGGATGTCCGAGCTCGTGTGGCGCAGGTCGAGCTACAGCGGTGGCGGCGGCAACGAGTGCGTCGAACTCGCCTTCCCGCCCGCGGTGGTCGCCGTGCGGGACTCCAAGAACCCCGACGGCCCGCGGCTGGTCTTCCCGAGGGCCGCGCTGGTCGTCCTCCTCCGGTTGGCCCGCTAGCCCCTGGCCGCCGAGTTGGGTGAGGATGGGGTCGTGAGGTTCACCAAGGCACGTGATCTGCTCGCGGCCGGTCTGGTCGCCGGACTGCTCGCGCACCTCCTACTGCGGTTGGCCTACGGCTCGTTGGCGGCGCTGCCGAAGCTCGCCGGGCTGACCCTGCTGATGATCGCCGTCGTCGACGTGGTGCTCGGCTTCTCGTTGCGCGCCCGGATCCTCCGCAAGCCCGGCGCGAAGCCCGTGGAGCCCCTCACAGCGGCCCGCGCGGTGGCTCTGGCGAAAGCTTCCTCACTTTTGGGAGCGATCATGGCGGGCGGTTGGGCGGGTGTCCTCATCTACGTCCTGCCGGTGCGCGGCGAGTTCGACGCGGCGGCTAACGACATGGTCAGTGCCATTGTGGGCATCGTCTGCGCGGCTCTGCTGATCGCTTCGGCGCTGTGGTTGGAGCACTGCTGCAAGACCCCTCGGTCCACGCACCAGGACAGTTAGATACGACAAGATTGGTCTCAGTCGCATAACTCCCAGGTACCGTATGGGCCATGACCGGCCGAGGCGCGTCGCCGAGCGACGAGCAACAAGATCGCGGTCGTGGCACCGGGCGTCTACTACTCGTAGCGGCAATGGCGCTCGCCCTCGTGGCCGCGGCCCTGCTGGTGCTGAGCGACAACGCCCGTTACCTGCGACTGGCAGTGGTTTCCGCGCTCTGGGCCGCCCTCGTCGGTGCTTTCCTGGCCGCGCGGTACCGGCGGCAGGTCGCCGACCGCGAGGACGAGGTGGCGGACCTCCAGTCGGTCTACGAGCTGGAGCTGGAGCGCGAGGTCGCCGCCCGCCGCGAGTACGAGCTGGAGATCGAGGCGGAGTCGCGCAAGCGCATCCAGGAGGAGTCGCGGGACGACCTCGACGCGCTGCGCGACGAGCTGCGCGCGCTGCGGGAGAACCTGCAGGCCCTGCTGGGCGGTGAGGTCCTGGTCGAACGGGTGGCGCTGCGCGCGGAGTCGACGCGCATGCGGTCGCTGTCGGACCAGTCGAGGCTCATGGCGATCGGCGACCGGCAGATCATCAACACCGAGGGCGACCGCGTCCGCGGCATCACGGCGGGTCCCGCCAAGCCCGCGGTCAAGAAGGTCGTGGCGGAGCAGCCGCCCGCCGTGGAGCGCACGGAGCTGATCGAGCGGGTCGTGGCGGAGACGCGCAAGCCCGCCCGCCAGGAGCCGGTCCGCCCGTCCACCAACTACACCGAGCCGGTGCGCCGCGAGCCGTCGCGGCCGCAGCAGCGGCCCGCGCAGCCACCCATCGTGGTGCGCCGCGACCCGCCGAAGCCGGAACGCTCGCCCGAGCCGCCGAAGCCGCCGGTGCGCCGCGACCAGCCGACGGCGCGGACCAACCGCTCCGACGTGTTCGACTCGATGGAGATGGGGCTCGGCCAACTGGGCCAGCCGTTCCAGGAGCAGCGCAGGCCCGAGGCGCCCCGGCTGCCGGAGCCGCCGAAGCCCGCCCCGAAGCAGCCTGCCCGCGGTCCGCGTCCGCCGGTGGAGCGCACCGGGATGTTCCAGTCCGAGGCCCCGCGCCCGGCCGAGGAGCTGCCGCAGACGAGCGGTCGCAGGCGTGCCGCGGACGAGCGCCCCAAGTGGGAGGGGACCGGTGTGTACAGCACCGGCCGCGGCGAGCCGGTGAAGGAACGCCCGTCGTGGGACGGCAACGGCGCCTACGGCACCGGTCGCGGCGAGCCCGTCAAGGAGAAGCGCCCCGGCTGGGAGGGCGGCAGCCCCAACGGCACCGGTCGCGGTGAGCCGGTCAAGGACAGGCGTCCCGGCTGGGAGGGCGGCGGTGCGTTCGCCACCGGCCGCGGTGAGCCCGTGAAGCCCGGTCGCCGCAGCGCGCCGGACCCGGACGACCCGGCGGGCGCGCACGCCGACGGCAAGTCGGTCAGCGAGCTGCTGGCCTCGTTGGGCAACACCGAGTCGCCCCGCCGTCGCCGCCGCCGCGAAGAGGACTGAAGCCCTACTTGTCGATGTCGCCGACCACGACCGCGAACGAGCCCAGCACCGCGGCGAGGTCGGCGACGCGCGTTCCGGGCAGCAGCGCGGACAGCGCCTGCACGTTGTTGAACGAGGGCGTGCGCAGCTTCAGCCGCCACGGCGTCTTCTCGCCGCGCGAGGCCAGGTGCACGCCCGAGGTGCCCAGCGGCGCCTCCACCCGCGTGTAGACCGAGCCCTCGGGTGCCTTGACCGCCTTGGGCAGCCGCAGGTTCACCGGCCCGCTCGGCAGCCGTTCCAGGCACCTCGCGACCAGCTCGACGGACTGCCGGGCCTCGTCGACGAGGCAGCGGACCCGTGCCAGCGCGTCGCCCTCGGTCCGCACGACCGGCCGCACGTCCAGCTCGCGGTAGGCGGGCAGCGGGTCGTCGCGGCGCAGGTCGAGGTCCACCCCGGACGCACGTCCGATCGGGCCGGTCACCCCGAGCGCGAGGGCAGCTTCCCGTTGCAGCACACCGACTCCGGCCAGCCGGTCGGTCACCGCGTGCGCCTCGACCACGTCCAGGTCCACAGTGGACACGGCGGTGGCGACCCGTTCGGTCCAGCCCGCGGGCACGTCCTCGCGCAGGCCACCGATCCGGTTGAACATGAAGTGGACGCGCCCACCGGACGCCTCCTCCAGCACCGCCTGCACGGCTTCCCGCCCGCGCAGCGCCGCCGCGGTCCCCTCGGTGCCACCGGGGGAGCGGGTCAGCGGGGCCAGGAACACCAGGTGCGCCATCAGCCGGTTCAGCTCGCACAGCAGCGCGCGCAGCCACTGCGCGCGCGCCGGCACGTCCATCCCGGTCATCCGCTCCACGGCCAGCGCCACCGCGAGCTCGTTGCAGAACGCGGCCAACCAGTCGTGCCGGTTGGCCAGCGTCAGCACCTGCCGGTAGTCCCTGACCTCGAACAGCTTCTCCGCGCCGCGGTGCAGGTGGCCGACCAGCGGCTCCGCGTCGACGATCACCGGGTCGTCGGCGTCGCCCCGGACGGTCAGCCGCAGGCGGTACGCGCCGTGCGCCGACGGGTGCAGTGGTCCGAGGTCGACCACGCGGTCCACGCCGAGGTGGCGCGCCCCGGCTCCGACGCCGACGGTGAGCTGTTCTGGCACGCGGTCATGCTCGCACGTCAGTCCCGCGTGACCGCGAACAGGAAGCACCCGTGTGACAGGCTGCGCACCTGCACCTGCTCGACGTCCGGGTCGGCCAGCAGCTTCTCCACCACGGCCTCCACCTCACCCGGTCCCGCAGCCTCGCCCGAGTGGATCCGCCCGCGCCCGTCGTAGGCCCGCAGCACCCTGGGCGCGGCGACCAGCGCGGCGGGCAGGACGTCGGTCCGCTCCGGCCCGCCGCACGCCTCGGCGTGCACGAACACCGGGCCGACCTCCTCGTACGGGCCGGTGCCCGCCTCGGGGGAGTAGCGGAACAGCACCAGCGGTTCGCCGTCACCCGCCCGCCCCAGGCAGCAGCGCAACGGCGAGCCGGGCCCCTCGGGCAGGAGCTCGTGGTGTTCGTCGGTGCCCGCGAGCGAGCGGGCGCGGTCGACGACGTCGTCCGGGAAGGCGTGGATCCTCATGGGACCCAGCCTGGCCGCGGGCCCGCCGGATGGCCGGCGGGTATCCGACGTCAGGGTCAGGCGGTGAGGATCCGGAGCACCAGCGCGGCCGCGACCAGCAGCGCCAGCACCGCGGACGGCACGGTCATCGCGGCCTTGTCCTTGAACCGGACGTGCACGATCACCGCGCCCGCCATCAGCAGGAACAGGCCGATCCCCGCCGCGATCCCGAGCGGCGCGAACCAGAGCCCGACCAGCAGGCCCGCGGCGCCCGCGTACTCCAGCAGACCGATGATCCGGTACGAGTCCTTGGTGAAGCCGTGCGACTCGGCCGCCTCGACCATCACCGGCTTCTGCAGGACCTTCGGCGTGCCCGCCGCGACGAACACGACGGCCAACAGTGCGCTGAGCACAAGAGTTGCGATGAACATAGCGTCGAAGATAGCAGATCGTTGAAGATGCTCAATGGTTATGCTCCGGGTATGATTGGTCTCTGGGTATGATTCGTGGGATGGACGACGAGCACATCGCGCGAAAACTGATGCACCTCGGCAAGGGTGTGGACGCGACGATGCGCCGCGACCTCGGCCTGCTGGGTCTGGCGCCGCGCCACGGCTTCGCGTTGCAGCACCTGTGCGACCACGGCCCGACCAGCCAGCAGGCGCTGATCGAGGCACTGGACGTCGACCCCAGCGTCCTGGTCGCCATCCTCAACGACCTGGAGAACGCGGGGCTGGCCGAGCGCAAGCGCGACCCCGAGGACCGCCGCAGGCACATCGTCGAGATGTCCGACCGCGGCCGCGAGGCACTCGACGCCATGAGCCGGGTCATCGACGGCATCGACCAGTCCCTGCTGGCCGACCTCAGCCAGGCCGACGTGGTCCAGCTCGGCGCCCTCCTCGACCGCCTCCGCCCGCCCGGCAGCGCCAACGCCTGCATCGAGGAACCGCCGAAGAGCGCTTGCTAGGGCCGCCACCCCGGCAGCGGCGGCAGCAGGTCGGCCGTCCGCACGCCCGCGGTCGCGTGCAGCAGCCACCCGAAGTCCCCGAGCCCCCCGGTCGCCCGCAGCTCCGCGACCCGGCCATCGCGCGCGGTCGCCTCCAGCCACGCCATCGGGTCGCCGCCGGGCACCTCCGGTCCGGTCGGCGTGATCCCCAACGCCCCCAACGCGTCCCGCTGCGACACCAGTACCCAGTCGCCCCCGGCCGCCGCCGCGCACGCGTCGAGCGCCACGTGGGCGGTGATGTCGCAGCTCCCGTCGAACACCGGCTCGACCCGCCGCCCGTCGCGGTACCCGGCCAGCGTCCCCGCGCGGTACCGCCCGGCGGCCCGGTCCGCCAGCAGGTGCCCGTAGTCCACGGCCAGCGCCGCCCCGCGCACCCGTCCCACCGCGTCCGCCCAGGCCGCATCCCGCGGCGCCCCCACCTCCGCCCGGTCCCCGTCCCCCAACGGCCACCACGTCCGCAGCCAGGGATCGTCGGAGGGGCCGACCACCACCGGGCACGGCACGGCGTCCAGCCACTCGTGCCCGACGAGCAACCCCGTCACGACCGCGGGCGGCTCCCGCACCCACGCCACCCCCGGCAACGTCCGCGCGGGCCCGACGTCCACCGCCGTCACCCGCAGCCGCCGGGCCAGGTCGCCGGTGGCCGACGCTCGCACGTCCGCCGCCAGCTCACCCCCGCCGGCGCCCATGTCCACGAAGTCCAGCCGCTCCGGCCGCCCCAGCGCCGCGTCCACCCCCGCCAGCAGCACGAGCAGCGCCTCGGCCAGCTCCGGTCCCACCAACGGCGAGGTCCGGAAGTGCCGTGCGGGCTTCTCGCCGCGCGCGAAGAACCCGCCCGGCGCGTACAGGGCGTCGTGCCACCGCGCTTCCCAGTCGACCACCGGGACAGTGTCGTCCAGGGCCCCCGGTCACCCACGCGGAGTCGCCCGAGCGCGTACCCCGCGTGCGCGTCCGCGATTCCGCGTCAACCGCCGGTCGGGTGTGCCCCTACAGTTTCCCTGTGACCGACGCCGACGCACTGCCGACGCCGCCTCCCGCCCGCAAGCGCAGCGAACAACGCCGCTGGACCGTGCTGATGCCGGTGGTGGGCCTCATCGCGCTGGCCTGCTCCGGGCTGGTGCTGTTCGCGCTCGGCACCAGCACGACGGGCCTGCTGCCGATCCTGGTCGGCGTGGTGGCCGCGCTGGTGCCCGTCGGGCCGGTGCTGATGGCCTACCTGTGGGTGGACCGCTGGGAGCCCGAGCCCGCGAAGATCCTGCTGCTGGCGTTCGCCTGGGGCGCGCTGGGCGCGACGATCTGCTCGCTGGCGTTCAACTCGCGGGCGCAGGCGATCGGCGACCTGATCCAGCAGGGCTTCGGCGCGGACTTCGCCGCCGTCATCGGCGCGCCGGTGGCCGAGGAGGCCGCGAAGGCGGCGTTCCTGGTGGTGCTGTTCGTCAGGCGCCGCAACGAGTTCGACGGTGTCGTGGACGGCATCGTCTACGCCGGTGTCACGGCGGCGGGCTTCGCGTTCACCGAGAACATCTGGTACTTCGCCAGGGTCTTCAACGAGGGCGGGTTCGGCACCGCGAGCAGCGGCATCGTCGGGCTGTTCATCCTGCGCGGGGTGCTGGCGCCGTTCGCGCACCCGCTGTTCACGTCGCTGACCGGCATCGGCATCGGGATCGCCGCGCTGAGCGGCAACAAGGTCGTGCGGGTCGTCGCGCCGGTCGTCGGCTACCTGTGCGCGGCCGGGCTGCACTCGCTGTGGAACTTCTCCACGACCGTCGGCGACGGCACGACGTTCATCAACCTGTACTTCCTGATCATGGTGCCGATCTTCGCGGGCATGGTCGTGCTGGTGGTGTGGCAGCGCCGCCGCGAGCAGCGCATCGTCGCCGCGCAGCTGCCGGAGATGGAGGCGCACCGGTGGATCGCGGCCAGCGAGGTGTCGCTGCTGGCGAGCATGCCGGGCCGGAAGAACTGGCGGCGGATCGTGCGCCGCAAGGTCGGCGAGCGGGCGTCCCGCGCGGTCGCGGCCTACCAGCACGCCGTGACGGAGCTGGCGTTCCTGCGGCACCGCATGGCGCAGGGCACCGCGGGAGCCGACGCGGAGCAGCGGCACCGGGTGCTGCTGTCGACGCTGCTGGCCGCCCGCCAGGCCGCCGTCGACGCCCCCGGCGCGGCCAAGGCCGAAGGCGGGCGGAACGGGTGAAGCTGGTCACCCGGACCCCACATTCGGATTTCCCGCCGATTACGCTCGCGGCCGTCGTCCGGTACCCGCGGAAAGGTCGGGACTGGAACGCCAGAAGGAGCCAGTCGCAATGAGCGCGACCACCCGAGCGGACACGACGCCGTGAACCGCCCGGCCAGACTCGCCGTCGGGGTCATCTCCGCCGGCCGTGTCGGTTCGGTGCTGGGCGCCGCACTGGCGCGCGCCGGCCACCTCACGGTCGCCGTGAGCGCCGTCTCCCAGGCCTCCCTGCGCCGCGCCGAGGACCTGCTGCCCGACGTGCCCGTGCTGACCCCGCCCGACGTCGCGGTCGCCGCGGACCTGCTGCTGCTCGCCGTCCCGGACGACGCGCTGCCGGGCCTCGTGCGCGGCCTGGTCGCCACGGGATCGCTGCGCGCGGGCCAGATCGTCGTGCACACCAGCGGCGCCCACGGTGTCGGCGTGCTCGCCCCGGCCGCCGAGATCGGCGCGCTGTGCGTGGCGCTGCACCCCGTGATGACGTTCACCGGCCGCACCGAGGACCTCCTGCGGATGACCGCCGCCAGCGTCGGCGTGACGGCGGCGGACGGCGACGAGGCGGCCTGGAGCGTCGGCGAGGCGCTCGTCGTGGAGATGGAAGCGGACCCGGTGCGCATCCCCGAGCACGTCCGCCCGCTCTACCACGCCGCGCTCGCGCACGGCGCGAACCACCTGGTCACCCTGGTCACCGAGTGCGCGGACCTGCTGCGCTCGGCCGGGATCGCCGGCCCGGAGCGGCTGCTCGGCCCGCTGCTGTCCGCGGCGCTGGACAACGCGCTGCGGCACGGCGACCGCGCCCTCACCGGCCCGGTCTCCCGCGGCGACGTCGGCACGGTCGGCAAGCACCTCGCCGTCCTCGCCGAACGGGCACCGGAGACGCTGCCCTCCTACCGGGTGCTGGCCCGGCGCACCGCCGACCGCGCCCTGGCGGCGGGCCTGCTCAAGCCCGAGGCCGCCACCGAAGTCCGAACCACCCTTGAGGACGACGCATGACGAAGCCCCTGTCCAAGGCCGACTACAGCCCCACGGGGGTGACCGTCCACCACGACCCGGCGCGGCTGACGCGGGTCGTCCGCGCGCTGCGCGCGGCCGGTCGCAACATCGCGCTCGTGCCCACGATGGGCGCGCTGCACGCGGGGCACCGCAAGCTGATCCGCGAAGCGCAGGTCATGCAGAACACGGTCGTCGTGGTGTCGGTGTTCGTGAACCCCTTGCAGTTCGGGCCGAACGAGGACCTCGCCCGCTACCCGCGCGCGCTGGAGTCCGATGTGGACATCTGCCGCGAGGAGCGCGTCGGCATCGTCTTCGCCCCCAGCGTCGAGGACATGTACCCGTTCGGCACCAACGTGTCCATCTCGCCGGGCGCGCTGGGCAACGAGCTGGAGGGCGCGACCCGCCCCGGCCACTTCGACGGCGTGCTGACCGTCGTGGCGAAGCTGTTCAACATCGTCGGCCCCACCTACGCGGTGTTCGGCGAGAAGGACTACCAGCAGCTCACCCTGGTCCACCGGATGGCGCGGGAGCTGAACTTCCCGCTCGACGTCGTCGGCGTGCCGACCGTCCGCGAGCACGACGGCCTCGCGCTGTCCTCGCGCAACCGGTTCCTCAGCGCGGAGGAGCGCCAGACCGCGGTCGGCCTGTCCGCCGCGCTGGTCGCCGGCGCGCACGTCAGCGCCCAGGGGCCGGAGGCCGTGCTGAAGACCGCGCGGGACACGCTGGCCGCCGTCCCCGGCATCGACCTGGACTACCTGGAGCTCCGCGCGCCCGACCTCGGCCCGGCACCGGAGAAGGGCGACGCCAGGCTGCTCGTGGCCGCCCGCGTCGGCACGACACGTCTGATCGACAACGCCGCCGTGCTCCTGGGCGACGGCGACGACTGAGGGGGAAGGCCGTCATGTTCCGCACCATGCTCAAGTCCAAGATCCACCGGGCCACCGTGACCCAGGCCGACCTGCACTACGTCGGCTCGGTCACCGTCGACCTCGACCTGATGGAGGCCGCGGACCTGCTGGCGGGCGAGCAGGTCGCGATCGTGGACGTCACCAACGGCGCCCGGCTGGAGACCTACGTCATCGCGGGCGAGCGCGGCAGCGGCGTGATCGGCATCAACGGTGCCGCCGCGCACCTCGTCCAGCCCGGCGACCTGGTCATCCTGATCGCCTACGGCGCCATGGACGACGCCGAGGCGCGCAAGTACGAGCCGAAGGTCGTCTTCGTGGACGCCGACAACAAGGTCGTCGAGCTCGGCGCGGACCTCGCGCACGCCCCGGAGGGCTCCGGGCTGAGCAGCGGGGCCATCACCGCCGCCGAGACCGCGGACGCCGCCGCGCTCGACGCCCTGATCCAAGCCGAGAACTGAGGAACGCCCAGTGCTGCTCGCGATCGACGTCGGCAACACCAACATCGTGCTCGGCCTGTACGACGGGCTGGGCGACCAGGCGGCGCTCGTGCGCGACTGGCGGATGCGCACCGACGCCAGGATGACCGCCGACGAGCTGGCGCTCACGATGCGCGGCCTGCTCGGCGAGTACGCCGACCGGATCACCGGCATCTCCGCGCTGTCCACCGTGCCCGCGGTGCTGCGCGAGCTGCGCGTGATGCTGGGCCGGTACTACTCGAAGGTGCCGAAGGTCGTGGTGGAGCCCGGCATCCGCACCGGCGTGCCGCTGCTCGTGGACAACCCGAAGGAGGTGGGCTCGGACCGGGTGATCAACACCCTGGCCGCCCACCACCTGCACAGCACCGCCTGCGTCGTGGTCGACTTCGGCACGTCCACCAACCTCGACGTGATCTCCGCGAAGGGCGAGTTCCTCGGCGGCGCGCTGGCGCCCGGCATCGAGATCTCGCTGGACGCGCTGGCCGCCCGCGCCGCCCAGCTCAGCAAGGTCGAGCTGGTCCGGCCGCGCGCGGTGATCGGCAAGAACACCGTGGAGTGCCTGCAGTCCGGCATCGTCTACGGGTTCGTCGGCCAGGTCGACGGTCTGGTCACCCGGATCATCGAGGAGCTGGGCGCCACCGAGCCCGGCGAGGTCACCGTGATCGCCACCGGCGGCCTCGCGCCGCTCGTGGTGTCGGAGTCCGCGACGATCAAGCACCACGTGCCCGACCTGACCCTGCTGGGCCTGCGGCTGGTCTTCGAGCGCAACATGCGCTGAGGTGCCGGGCGGGGGCGCCTTGACGCCCCCGCCCGGACGGTCAGACGCGGACCTGGCGCTTCACCAGGGTGCGCATGGGCAGGTCGAACTCGCCGGTCGCGGTCTCCGGACGGGACTTCAGGTAGGCCAGCATCCTGCCGACCAGCTCCTCGCGCTCGTCGTCGGGCGCCACCAGCACGTGGGAGTGCGTGCTGACGGTGGCCACCAGCGACTCGGCCGTGCGCCGCTGGGCGTGCGGGAACGTGGCCTGCTCTGAGTCGGTGTAGAGCGGGTGCGCGGGCATCACGTGGGTGACGTCGAAGTCCCTGGCGCCCAGGGGCGACTGGCTCACCTCGCCGAACCCGGCGACCCACTCCACGTCCACGTCGTCGGCGTTCCACAGCGCGGCGACGACACCGCCGGGCTTGAGCACCCGTGCGATCTCGGTCAGCGCCTTCTCCTGGTCGAACCAGTGGAACGCCTGGCCGACGACGACGGCGTCCATCGTGCCGTCCGGCAGCGGGATCCTCTCCGCGGTGCCGGGCAGCGCCCGCACACCGCCGTGCAACCGGACCAGTTCGGACAGCATCGCCTCATCCGGCTCGACCGCGGTCACCTGGTGGCCCTCGGCGCACAGCACCCCGGTCAGCTTCCCGGTGCCCGCCCCGAGGTCCAGCACGCGCGGCTGGCCCGTCGTGTCGACGGGTTCCAACGCCCAGCGCACGGCGGCCACCGGGTAGTCCGGGCGGTGGGTCGCGTAGTCGGATGCCCGTGCTCCGAACGAGCTCGCCCTGCGGGCGAGGTGGGGGACAGCGTGGTGAGGTCGATCATCGGCACTCGTCACGCGTTCAACTTACCGAGACCGGTCGTCACCCCGTTCGAATTACCCACCGCTCTTCCGGGAGTGGGCCGTTCGCGAGTAGGCCGACTGGCGGAGTTCCGTGACCAGCCAAGACGTTCTCGGGTTACCGTGCGCATGGGTGAAAAACGGTCTCGATTGGGTGGGTGCGAACGGTTTCGAACGGTCCGGAGAGCGTGAACCGGGAGTACGGGGAACTGGGAGACGTACACCACTTTCTGCCGGAACGTCCCGTGTGATCCTGCCCGACAGCGAGCGCTTTCCGTTTGCGCCCACCGGAACTCGGCGCGAAACCCGAATTAGGGGGTGGCGCGGCGGACTGGACCCTTCGTCCGCGGGCCCCGAGACCGACCGTTATACGACGGAGAGTGTGCGCTCTCACCATGTGGTCGTTGTCCGAACCACTCGCGGAGTAGATCACCCGGACGAGTTCGGCAGTGTTCTTGCGCAACGGTTCCGACTAGAACGGGCGGTGGACCGGCGGCCGGCTCGTGCCGCTACACGCACCACACCGTCGAAGGGTTGCAGGCCGGTCAAGACTTTCTGCGATCGGGGCGGTACGGAATGCCACCGATCCCGTCCGCGGGAATGGCGGAAGCGACCGCGGAAGCCCATCACCGGCAGCGATCCTGTTTGGAGCAGTGCGCAGGCCTGAATGAAGTAACGTCTCGGACGCTGGCAGGTGCATATCCGTAGTTCTGCGCTAACCTGCTCGACGACATTGTTTTCGGTCGCGGTCGGGGTAGCAGTACCGCGCATTCGAGTCCAGGAGGATACGCATGGCGCAGAAGGTCACCGTGACCCTGGTCGATGACCTGGACGGTTCCAGGGCAGAGGAGACCGTCGGCTTCGGCCTGGACGGCGTCGCCTATGAGATCGACCTTTCTCCGGACAATGCGGGCAAGCTCCGCGACGTACTCGCGGACTTCGTCACCAGTGCGCGTCGTGCCGGTGGCCGCAAGAGGGGGCCGGGTCGTCCGGCCGGGGTTAAGACCGCTGCTCGTCCGGCATCGGCGGATAGGGAGCAGAACCAGGCCATTCGCGAGTGGGCCCGCAAGCAGGGCATGAAGGTGTCCGATCGCGGCCGTATCCCGGCCGAGGTCCTGGACGCTTACCACCAGCAGGGCTGACCGGGGGTTTAAGGGGTGTGGGACGCCCCAATTACGTAGATCAACGAAGGGGCGTCGGATTGGGGTCCGGCGCCTCTCGGTCGTCAATTGGGTGATTGGTCGGCTTCGGTCGGTAGCCGGTCGTATTGATCAACAACGAATAACACCGGGGAAAAGGCCGTCGGCCCGTCCGGCGCGCGTGCCCGCGCGACACCCCGGTCCCTGCCCTGCGGGAACCCGTACTACTTCGGTTAGGCTGCCCTCACCGAAGAAGCGGACTCGCGGGCGAGGAGCGGTACTTGGCACCCGGACAGCGCCGTCGGCGGCTCGTCGGGCTGGCCCTGCTGGTGCTCGCACTGGCCGCGGCCACCGTCGCGAGCATCGCCATCGGCTCCAAGGAGATAGCGCTCGACGGGGTGTGGCACGCCCTCACCGCGCCCACGGGCCTCGAGGACGACGTCGTCATCCGCGAGCTGCGCGTCCCGCGCACCCTGATCGGCATCGCGGTCGGCATCGCCCTCGGCGTCGGCGGAGCCCTCATGCAGGGCCACACCCGCAACCCGCTGGCCGACCCCGGCATCCTCGGCGTCACCCACGGCGCCTCCTTCGCCGTCGTCCTCGCGATCTTCACCCTCGGCATCACCAGCCTCAGCTCCTACGTCTGGTTCGCCTTCCTCGGCGCGTTCGCCGCCAGCGCCGTCGTGTTCCTCCTCGGCTCCTCGGGCCGCGCGGGCCCGACCCCGGTCACCCTCGCCCTCGCGGGCGCCGCCGTGAGCGCGCTGATGCACGGCCTGGTGTCCGCCCTCGTGCTACTGGACCGGCAGAGCCTCGACGCGTTCCGGTTCTGGCAGGTCGGTGCCGTCTCCGGCCGCGACCTCGGCGTGCTCCAGCAGGTCCTGCCGTTCCTGGTCGTCGGCCTGCTCCTCGCACTGGCCAACGCGCCCGGCGTGAACGCGCTGGCGCTCGGCGAGGACGTGGCCCGCGCACTGGGCCAGCGGGTCGCGCGCACCAGGGTCGTCGGCATCGCCGCCATCACCCTGCTGGTCGGCGGCGCCGTCGCGGCGTGCGGCCCGATCGGCTTCCTCGGCCTGGTCGTCCCGCACGCGGCCCGCGCGGTCACCGGCCCCGACTACCGCTGGCTGCTGCCCTGCTCGGGCCTGCTCGGTGCCGCGCTGCTCCTCGTGGCGGACGTCCTGGGCCGGGTCGTGGCCCGGCCCGCGGAACTGGAGGTCGGCATCATGATGGCGGTGTTCGGCGCGCCCTTCTTCATCGCGCTCGTGCGGCGCAAGAAGCTGGTGAAGCTGTGAGCGCCGCGGTGGACGTCCCGGAGGCGGCGGTCGTGGAGGCGCGCAAGGGGCTGCGGCTCGGCCCGTTCTCCTGGCCGCTGCGCTGGCGGCCGTTGGTACTGGTGGTGGGCGGCCTCGTCTTGTTGGCGCTGGCCATGGCGGTGAACATCGGCCGGGGCGACTTCCCGCTCACGATCGGGCAGGTCCTCGACGTCCTGCTGGGCGGCGGCCGGACCAGCCACCGGTTCATCGTGCTGGACCTGCGACTGCCCCGGTCGCTGACGGCGGTGCTCGTCGGCGCGGCGCTGGCGCTGGCGGGCGCGATCTTCCAGGCCGTGGCGCGCAACCCGCTGGCCAGCCCCGACATCCTCGGGGTCACCTGGGGCGCCAGCGTCGGCGCGGTCTCGGTGATCACGTTCGGCGGGGTGCTGACCGGACCGGTGGCCGAGGTCGGCATCCCGGTCGCGGCGCTGGCCGGAGGGCTGTTCTTCGGGGTGCTCGTCTACGCGCTGGCGTGGCGCAAGGGCATCGAGGGCTTCCGGATGGTCCTGGTCGGGGTGGGGGTCGCGGCGATCGCGGGCAACCTGACCCAGTACCTGCTGACCGCGGGCGACGTGAACGACGCCGCCCGCGCGATGGTGTGGATCACCGGCAGCCTCAACGGCCGCGGGTGGGAGCACGTGGTGCCGGTGGGCGCGGCACTGGTGGTCCTGATGCCGGTCGCGTTCGTCTGCGCCCACGTGCTGGGGGCGCTCCAGTTCGGCGACGACACCGTGCGCGGACTCGGCGTGCGGCTGAACCCGGCGCGGAGCGTGCTGCTGCTGGTCGGGATCGCCCTGGCCTCGGTCGCCACCGCCGCCGCGGGCCCGATCGCCTTCGTCGCGCTGGCGGCCCCGCAGATCGCCTCGCGGGTGGCGGCCACGGCCACCCCGCCGCTGCTCGGGTCGTCGGTGGTGGGCGGACTGTTGGTGGTGGTGTCGGACCTGGTCGCGCGGACCGCGTTCGGCGGGTTCGAGATGCCGGTCGGCGTCATCACGGCCGTGCTGGGCGCGCCCTACCTCATGTACCTGCTCGTTCGCGGCCGCCGGGAGGCACGGGTATGACTGTTCGGCTGCAAGCCGCGGGGCTCACGGTCGGGTACGGCGACCGGATGGTCGTCGACGGGCTCGACCTGGACATCATCGGCGGCACGGTCACCGCGGTGATCGGCCCCAACGGGTGCGGGAAGTCGACCCTGCTCAGGGCACTGGGCCGGTTGCTGCCCGCGCGCGGCGGAAGCGTGCTGCTCGACGGGAAGAAGATCGACGGGATCCCGACCCGCGAGGTGGCGAAGGTGCTGGGGATGCTCCCGCAGACCCCGCAGGCACCCGAAGGGCTGACCGTCGCGGACCTGGTGGCCCGCGGACGACAACCCCACCAGGCCTGGTACCGGCAGTGGTCCTCCGACGACGAGGCCGCGGTGGCCGAGGCGCTGCGGCTGACGGGGATGGACGAACTGGCCGAGCGGACGGTCGACGAGCTGTCCGGCGGGCAGCGGCAACGGGCCTGGATCTCGATGGCGCTGGCGCAGGGGACGTCGTTGCTGCTGCTGGACGAGCCGACGACGTACCTGGACCTCGCGCACCAGATCGACGTGCTGGACCTGGTGCAGAGACTGCACGGGGAGATGGGGCGGACGGTCGTGATGGTCCTGCACGACCTGAACCTGGCGGCGCGGTACGCGGAGCACCTGGTGGCGATGAAAGGTGGGCGGATCGTGGTGCAGGGGGAGCCGGGGGAGGTGCTGACGGAGGAGATGCTGCTGGAGGTGTTCGGGTTGGAGGCGAGGGTGGTGGCGGATCCGGTGTCGGGGACGCCGCTGGTTGTGCCGATCGGGCATCGGCATCGGGTTTGAGGGGCTGCCTCCGGTTGCGTTGTTCCCACCCCGTGCGAAGCCCGGCCCCCGGCACTCCTGCCGTGGTAAGCCTCGTTCCGGCCGTCCCACCCCTGGTGAAGTCCGGCCCCGGTCGTCCCACCCCTGTGCGAAGCCCGGCCCCCGGCGCGCGATTGTCTCAATGCCCTGCCCCGCTTTGTCAAGACGATAAAGCCATCTTGACAAAGCGGGGCAGGGCAGGAGGGCGCTGTGTATCGGGGGCAGGGGTAGATCTGGCTTCGCCAGCATCGGGCTCCGCCCGACTCGGGCATCAGGCTTCGCCTGACCAGGCATCCTTGCTTCGCTGCGGACAAGGCCCCAGGCGCTCCGCGCCGGATGCGCGTTGGCGGGCTGCGCCCAACGGGGTGTTGGCGTGCTCGCCCTACGTCTACGCCCTGCGCCTCGCTGTTGCGGTTTCAGTGGCAGATGCGGGGGCAGGTGTCGCATTCTGTGGCGTTGGGGAGGACGTAGGTGAAGCAGCAGCTTTGGCGGCTGCGGGTCCATTCGCCGTTGGTGAAGCGCATGGTCGAGCCGGAGGTGAGGGGGGCGATTTTGTCTGGTAGGAGCATGGCGGCGTCGGAGACGCCGGTGGCCTCGTCGCCGCAGGAGCGGCCTGCCAGCCAGGTGCCCTTGTCCAACGCGTCGGTGGCGGCGGCCCAGAGCATGCGGCGGCCGAGGCGGACCGTGGGGCCGTAGGACTTGACGAACTCGGCGGCGTGGGCGACGTACTTGGCGCGGAGCAGGGCGGCGAGAGCGGATTCGTCGGCTACGACGGTGGCGGCGGGGTGGTTGCCCGCTGGGTCGTCGGGGAGGCAGGCGAACTCGTCCGACAGCAGCGCGATGCCCGCGACCTGGGGGCGGTCGCCCGAGATGCGGAAGGCGAGGTCGGCGGGCTTCAGGGACGGGGCGCGGCGGGCGCTGTGGAAGAGGAGGCCTGCCAGTTGGGCGGGGACGCTGAGGTACCAGCCCATGACGTAGCCGGCGGTGGCGCGGTCGGAGGACTCGCCGTACTCGACCTCCAGCCAGCTCGCGAGCGCCTTGCGCCACCTGTCGAAGACCGTCGGGTCGGTGAGGGCGTCGGAGCAGAGGAGCCAGTCGTCGTGCTGTTCCGGGAGGCCGAAGCGGACCTCGACGTCATCACCGCGGGAGGCGACCCTGGTGATGGACTCGGCAACGGGCGTGGACGCGTGTCGCGTCCGCACGTCGGCCGGTATCGTCATGGGCAGGGCCTCGCTGGTCCGGGTGGCTGAGGATTGCCTAACCTTACCTAGTTCGCTCCCCGTTGGGCCTTGCGAGTGATGCCGGTCACCGAAGACTCCACCGAACGGGTGGCTGTTCGCGCTCAGCGGACATGGCCCTCAACGAGGAATCTGCCTGGCACAACGTGCGTTGACGAGGGTGTAAGAGTTCCCCGAGGGCGGCCAGCTGCGCACGGGAACTGAGAGCGATGGCCCCGCCGACTACAGTGGTCGGCACGGTGCCGCGCTCTCCACGGTCTGCCAGTGGTGAGCCCGAGGACCGCCGGCGCAGCAGTCAGGGAGTGCGAATGTTCGAAAGGTTCACCGACCGCGCGAGGCGGGTGGTTGTCCTGGCCCAAGAAGAGGCCCGGATGCTCAACCACAACTACATCGGCACCGAGCACATCCTCCTGGGGTTGATCCACGAGGGTGAAGGTGTCGCCGCCAAGGCGCTGGAGTCGTTGGGGATCGCCCTCGAAGGTGTCCGCCAGCAGGTCGAGGAAATCATCGGCCAGGGCCAGCAGGCCCCGAGCGGTCACATCCCCTTCACCCCGCGAGCGAAAAAAGTCCTCGAGCTGTCCTTGCGCGAAGCGCTGCAGCTCGGCCACAACTACATCGGCACCGAGCACATCCTGCTCGGCCTGATCCGCGAGGGCGAAGGCGTCGCGGCGCAGGTCCTGGTCAAGCTGGGAGCCGACCTCAACCGGGTGCGCCAGCAGGTGCTGCAGCTCCTGTCCGGCTACTCCAACAAGGAGCCCACGGAGACCAGCGGTCGCGGCGAGGGCACTCCCTCGTCCTCCCTGGTGCTCGACCAGTTCGGGCGCAACCTCACCGCCAGCGCGCGCGAGGGCAAGCTCGACCCGGTGATCGGGCGCTCCAAGGAGATCGAGCGGGTCATGCAGGTGCTGTCCCGCCGCACCAAGAACAACCCGGTGCTCATCGGCGAGCCCGGCGTCGGCAAGACCGCCGTCGTCGAGGGCCTCGCGCAGATGGTCGTCAAGGGCGAGGTGCCCGAGACGCTCAAGGACAAGCAGCTCTACACGCTTGACCTGGGCTCCCTGGTCGCCGGCTCCCGCTACCGCGGTGACTTCGAAGAGCGCCTGAAGAAGGTCCTCAAGGAGATCCGCACCCGCGGCGACATCATCCTGTTCATCGACGAGATCCACACCCTCGTGGGTGCGGGTGCCGCCGAGGGCGCGATCGACGCCGCCAGCATCCTCAAGCCGATGCTGGCCCGCGGTGAGCTCCAGACCATCGGCGCGACCACGCTCGACGAGTACCGCAAGTACGTCGAGAAGGACCCCGCCCTGGAGCGCCGGTTCCAGCCGATCCAGGTCGGCGAGCCGTCGCTGGAGCACACGATCGAGATCCTCAAGGGTCTGCGCGACCGCTACGAGTCGCACCACCGCGTCTCGATCACGGACTCCGCGCTCGTCGCGGCCGCCACCCTGGCCGACCGGTACATCAACGACCGGTTCCTCCCGGACAAGGCGATCGACCTGATCGACGAGGCGGGCGCGCGGATGCGCATCCGCCGGATGACCGCCCCGCCGGACCTGCGCGAGTTCGACGAGAAGATCGCCGACGTCCGCAGGGACAAGGAGTCGGCCATCGACGCGCAGGACTTCGAGCGCGCCGCGAAGCTCCGCGACGCCGAGAAGACCCTGCTCGGGCAGAAGGCCGAGCGCGAGAAGCAGTGGAAGGACGGTGACCTCGACGTCGTCGCCGAGGTCGACGACGAGCAGATCGCCGAGGTGCTGGCGAACTGGACCGGCATCCCCGTCTTCAAGCTCACCGAGGAGGAGACGACCCGTCTGCTCCGCATGGAGGACGAGCTCCACAAGCGCATCATCGGCCAAGTCGACGCGGTCAAGGCCGTGTCCAAGGCGATCCGCCGCACGCGAGCGGGTCTGAAGGACCCGAAGCGCCCGTCCGGCTCGTTCATCTTCGCCGGCCCGTCCGGTGTCGGCAAGACCGAGCTGTCCAAGGCGCTCGCGCAGTTCCTGTTCGGTGAAGAGGACGCGCTCATCCAGATCGACATGGGTGAGTTCCACGACCGCTACACCGCGTCGCGGCTGTTCGGTGCCCCTCCCGGCTACGTCGGCTACGAAGAGGGCGGCCAGCTCACCGAGAAGGTGCGCCGCAAGCCGTTCTCCGTGGTGCTGTTCGACGAGATCGAGAAGGCGCACCAGGAGATCTACAACACGCTGCTCCAGGTCCTGGAGGACGGGCGCCTGACCGACGGTCAGGGCCGGACGGTGGACTTCAAGAACACCGTCATCATCTTCACGTCCAACCTGGGCACGTCGGACATCTCCAAGGCCGTGGGGCTGGGCTTCACCACGGGCCAGGACGGCGCGTCGAACTACGAGCGCATGAAGAACAAGGTCAACGACGAGCTGAAGAAGCACTTCAGGCCGGAGTTCCTCAACCGCATCGACGACATCATCGTCTTCCACCAGCTCACCCAGGACCAGATCATCGAGATGGTGGACTTGATGATCAACCGCGTCGAGGCGCAGTTGAAGAACAAGGACATGGCGATCGAGCTCACGGACAGGGCCAAGAAGCTCCTGGCCACCCGTGGCTTCGACCCCGTGCTCGGCGCCCGCCCGCTGCGCCGCACGATCCAGCGGGAGATCGAGGACGCCCTGTCGGAGAAGATCCTGTTCGGCGAGATCCAGCCGGGCCAGATCGTCCTCACCGACGTCGAGGGCTGGGACGGCGAAGGCACGCCCGACGACAAGGCGCACTTCGTGTTCCGCGGCGAAGCCAAGCCCAACCGCGTCCCGGACTCCCCGCCGGTCGAGCTCTCCGCCTCCGGTGGCGGCGAGTCCGCTGGTGAAGCCGAGGCAGTCGGCGAGTGAGGTAGTAGCAGTAGCGCGAAGCGCCCCTGGTCTTCGGACCGGGGGCGTTTTGTGTGTTGTGGCTGGTGGGGGTTGGGGGCGGTTTTTGTCGGTGGTGGTGGGTAGCGTTTTGTGTCGGGGGGTCTTGGTTTTTGGGGGACCTGGCCGGTGGCGTGGGTTCCGTCTGGTTGGGGCCTGTTTGGTGGTGGGTTGGCCTGGTCGTGGTGGGTGTTGGCCAGGTAGCGGTTGGGTGGGTCCGCGGTTGAAGGTCCGTGCGTGGTGTGGTCGATTTGACTTGGGGCCCCTCGATCGGCCCTTGCCGGGCCTCAAGGGCAGGGTGGTGATGCAGCCCGACCGGCAAGTGTAAGGGCCGATCCCCCAAGTCAAATCGACCACGTTGAGTGGTGGTGTCGCGTTCCGGCGGGTTGGGTTGCTTCGGGCTTTCAAAGCGGAACCTGTGTTCAAGCGGCCTGCGTTGCTGTGGTTCGCAAGGCAGGTCCTGTCTCGCTTCGCCTCGCTCTGCCTAGCCCCGCTCCACCTGCCTCGCCCTGACCTTGCACCACCCCTGTCCCCACCAACCCCCTGTCCCCGCCACCTCCTGCCTCGCCCTGGCTGACCTGCGCGTCTGTCCAACTCGGCCTTGCCGTGTCCTCCTTCGGGCAGACTGGCTGGGTGGCCGATACCGAAGTGGTGCGACGGCGGCGGGTGGGTGGGGGGCCGTTGTCGGCTTTCCTGGTTCTGCTCACCGGGGTGTTCCTGGTCGCGGCGGGTCTTCGGTTGTTGGGGATCGACGGCAATCGGTACATGATCGCGGTGACCGCGTTGACGCCGTACACGGCGGCGGCGGGGGTGTTGTTGGGGTGTGTCGCGTTGCTGTTGCGCCGCTGGGCCGCCGGGATGGTGGTGTTGCTGGTGGCGGTGGTGCTGGTGGCGGCGGTGGCGCCCAGGGCGTTCCCGGACTCGAGGCCGAACGGGGTGGGGACCGAGGTCCGGGTGATGTCGGTGAACCTGCTGCTGGGGGAGGCCGACGCGGTGGGGGTCGTGGCGGCGGTGCGGTCGAACCAGGTGGACGTGCTGGCGTTGCAGGAGCTGACGCAGGAGGCCGTGCTGGCGTTGGACCGGGCCGGGCTCCGGGAGGTGTTGCCGAACCGGTTGTTCCAGCCCGAGGTCGAGGGGTACGGGTCGGGGATCGCGTCGAGGTACGGGTTGACCGCGAAGACGTTGACGCCGCCGAGCGGGATGAGGCAGGTGGGGGCGTTGGTGGACCTGCCGGGCTCGCAGGACATCGAGGTGCTGTCGGTGCACTCGACGCCGCCGGTGGTGCCGTCGGGGCCGGAGGCGTGGCAGCGGGAGCTGGCCGGGCTGCCCAACCGGGACGTGAACGGGCCGCCGAGGGTGTTGGCGGGGGACTTCAACGCGACGCTGGACCACGTGGGGCTGCGCAGGCTGCTGGCCAACGGGTACGTGGACGCCGGTGACGAGGTGGGGGCGGGGCTGGAGCCGACGTGGCCGTCGGGGCGGTTCTGGCCGCCGCCGGTGACGCTGGACCACGTGCTGGTCGACAACCGCTGCCCGGTGGACACCTACGGTGTGATCACCATCGGCGGTACGGACCACCGGGCGGTCGTCACGCAGTTCGTCGTGCCAGCTCGGTGAGGGCCTCCAGAGCCCCCATCGCCAACCCGATCCCGCGCCCGTGCCGGACGTCGGGCTCGCGCGGGTTGATCCGGACCAGCGCGCCGCCGGCCGCGCTCGCGAGCTCCGCCTGCCGTCGGACGGTGGGGACGGCGTTGCCCGCGCCGATCTCGACGACGACCAGCGAACGGTCGCGCAGCCCGCGCCGCCACGCGGTCAGCTCGTCCAACGACGCCTGGCTGCGCGTGCCGACCCAGTCGTGGTCCCCGAACATCAGGATGTTCGGCCGCGCCAGCCCGCCGCAGTTGCGGCAGCTCGGCAACGGGCCGGTGGCGCGCATCGTCGTGGGGTCGACGGTGACGACGAGGTCGTCGGCGGCCCAGATGTCGTCGGTGCAGGGTTGCACGCACTGGAGGTGGTGGATCGAGCCGTGCACCTCGGCGACGTGCGGGAACCCGGCCACCTGGAACTGACCATCCACATTGGACGTGAACACCCGCTGTTCGGTGCCCCACGTGCGCAGCAGCGCGAAACCGGGGTGCGGCACGGTGTCGCGGTAGAGGTGCAGCCGGTGCCCGTAGAACCCCCAGGCGAGCGCGGGGTCGTCGGCGAAGTGCGCCGGGTCGGCCAGTTCGACGAAGCTGAGGCCGAGCCGTTCGTACGGCGGGTACGCCTGCCAGAACCCGCGGTCACCGCGGAAGTCGGGAAGGCCGGAGTCCACGCCCATGCCCGCACCGGCGCAGATCAGGACCGCGTCGGCGCGGGCGAGCAGCTCGGCTGCCCGGTCAAGCATCCTTTTGGGGCGTGGAGCTGAGCACGACCTCGAACTCGAGCAGGTCGGCGCCGCTCGCGACCGGCTTCGCGCGCTCACCGGCGTGGGCCTCGCGGGCGCCGCCGTTCTTCCAGTTCTCGAAGTCCTCGTCGGTCTCCCAGCGGGTGTAGACGAAGTACCGGTCGTCACCCTGCACGGGGCGCAGCAGCTCGAAGCCCAGGAAACCGGGGGAGGAGTCCACCGTCCCCAGTCGGGCGGCGAACCGCTTCTCCAGCTCGGGGCCCGCGCCCTCGGGGACCTTGATCGCGTTGATCTTCACGACTGCCATGGTTCCCAGCCTATCGGCGCAACGTGCCGGGCAGCAGGTACTCGTCGGAGGGGCGTTGGTCACCCCGGAACCACGCCGCGAAGAACCCCTCCAGGTCCTGCCCGGACACCTTCTCCACGTGCTGCTCGAACTCCGGCCACGTCCCGTTGCCGCCCTGGTGCGCCGAGGTCCACCCCTTGAGCACCTGGTCGAACGCCTGGTCGCCGACCTGCCTGCGCAGCGCGTGCAACGCCAGGATGCCCTTGTCGTAGACGCCGCGGAACTCGTTGCCGCGCCCCATGTCGTAGAGCTTGCGCCCCCAGTACTGGGCGCTGTCCTTGCGCTTCTCGACCTCCGACCGGTAGCGGTCGTCGAGGTTCGCGCCCTCCTTGGCCTCCGCCCACAGCCACTGGGCGTAGCTGGCGAAGCACTCGTTCAGGCAGATGTCGGCCCAGTCCCGCACGGACACCGAGTCGCCGAACCACTGGTGGGCGTTCTCGTGCACCACGGTCTCCAGGTCGGCCCACTGCGCGTAGATCGGCCTGGTCTGCGTCTCCAGCGAGAACCCGATGTCGTCGGACAGGTAGATGCCGCCCGCCTCGTCGAACGGGTAGGGGCCGAACTTCTCCGACAGGAACGCCAGGATCTCCGGCAGCCGCTTCTGCTCGTTCTTCTTGCCTTCGGCGCCGGGCGCGTAGGCGTCCACGACCTTCGTGCCGTCGGGCAGCTGCGACCGCTCGAACTTCCACTTGTCGATGGCCACGGTCGCCAGGTACGTCGCCAGCGGGGTGTCCTCGGTCCACTTGAACGTGGTCCACCCGTCCGCGGTCGACGAGCCGTCCTCACGGCCGTTGGAGATCACCGACCAGCCGTTGGGCACCCGCGCGGCGACCTTGAACTTGGCCTTGTCGCGCGGGGTGTCGTTGGCCGGGAACCACGCCGTCGCCGAGTGCGGCTCGCCCGCGGCGAACGCCCCGCCGGACGCGGAGATCTGCCAGCCGCTGGTGCCCAGCGCCTTGTCCTCGAACGCCTGCGGCTCGCCCCCGTAGGTCACCACCACGGTGAACGACCGGTCCTTCGGCAGGGTCGAGGCAGGGGTGATGACCAGCTCGTGGTCACCTTCCTGGGAGAACTTCGCCGTCTGGTCGCCGACCCGCACCTCGCTCACGGTCAGCTTGTGCAGGTCCAGGTTGAACCGGCTGAGGTCCTCGGTGGCCTTCGCGGTGATCGTGGCCTTGCCGTCCAGGACCTTCTTCGCCGGGTCGTAGCTGATCGCCACGTCGTACTGGTCGACGTCGTACCCGGTGTTGCCGTCCTGCGGGTAGTAGGCGTCACCGGCCCCGTCGCCGCCGACACCCGGCACACCGGCCGGGGTGGTCGTGGCGCTCGCCTCCGGGGCCGCCTCCCCGGTGGTCCGGGCCGTTCCGCCTGGCAGCCGGGCCACCACCACGCCCGCGATCACGAGCGCGATGACGACGATCAGCAGGTACGGGCGTGCCTTTGGGCTGATTGCCATGCCGCAATGATGCACGCATGGGCACCATCGAGTTCGGGGGATCCGGTCAGGGCATCCTCCTCATGCACGGGTTGATGAGCCGCGCCACGACGTGGTGGACGGTCGCGCAGTGGCTCACCCGCTACGGCCGGGTGGTCGCGGTGGACGCCCGCGGCCACGGCCGCGAGGCCCGCGGCGGGCCGTGGCGGACCGAGGACTTCATCGCCGACGCCGCCGAGTCCGTGACCGCCCTGGGCCTCGGCCCGGCCGTCCTGGTCGGCCACTCCATGGGCGGCCTGCACGCCATGGGCCTGGCCGCCACCCACCCCGACCTGGTGCGCGCCGTCGTGGTCGAGGACGTCGTGCCGGACAACACCGGCAAGTCCGTCGACGACTGGAAGTGGTACTTCGACGCCTGGCCCGTGCCGTTCCGCTCGCTCGCCCACGTCCGGTCGGTGGTCGACGTGCCGCGGGTGGAGGAGCTCTTCGAGGAACGCGCCGACGGCTACCACCTGCTGGCCCGCCTGGAGGACCTCTACGAGATCGCGGGCGAGTGGGGCGTCCGCGACTACTGGCACCTCGTCGACGCCGTCCGCTGCCCACTGCTGGCCATCGAGGCGGGCCGCGGGGGCATGCGCCCCGGCCAGATGGCCGAGCTCGCCCGCCGCACCGGCGGCACCCACCTGCTCGTCCCCGAGTCCGGCCACGTCGTCCACGACGAGGCACCCTGGGTGTTCCGCGGCGCCGTGGAGGCGTTCCTCTCCGACGTCCTGGCTAGGTGAGGTCCTCGACCTCACCGGTCAGCGAGTCGACCACGCACACCCGCCCCACCTTCGCGCGGATCGGGCTCACGGGGTGCAGGGCGGCGAAGCCGGTGACCATCTGCTCGTCGGTCAGCCCGAGGGCGAGCGTGCAGTGGGGGACCCAGTGGCCGGGCAGGAAGTAGGCGTTGGGGTTCTTCACCTTGCGGGCCAGCACGTCGTGGATGGCGGAGTGCACCGCCAGCAGCTCGCTGTCCACGACGGCGGCCAGCACCAGGGCGTTCTCGCTCGTGGCGAACGACGACAGGTTCTCCAACGCCATGCCCGGCAACCACAGCTGCCGCAGCTCGTCCCGCAGCGCCGTCCGCGCGCCGCGCGGGATCGACCCGGCGGAGGCGTAGGACAGGTGCGGCGGGTACCCGTCCGCGGGTGGCACGCCCGCGTCGCGCAGCCGCGCCCACGACCGGCGCACGGCGGCGTCGGCCTCGTCGTCGAAGAACACCACCACGGCCTGCGCCATCAGTGCTCTCCCGGCAGCGCGAACAGCCCGCTCGCGGTCTGCTCGACCAGCCCGTCCTCCAGCAGCGAGTGCAGGCAGCGGTCGCGCTGCCCGGCGTCCGACCACACCACGTCGAGCTTCGCCTTCGGCACGGCGTCGCTGGTGCCGCGCAACACGTCCAGCAGCAGCCCGCGCACCTGCCGGTCCGTGCCCGCGAACTTCTGCGCCACCTTCACCGGCCCCGCGTACTCCGGCCGTCCGGCCAGCTGCCACGCGCACTCGCCGTAGACCGGGCAGTCCGCGCACCGCGGCGCGCGTGCCGTGCAGACCAGCGCGCCGAGCTCCATCAGCGCCGCGGAGTAGATGGCAGCGTTCTCCTCGGGCAGCAGCGCCTGGACGTCCGCCATGTCGCGGGTCGTCGACGGCGCCCCGGCGTCGGCGGCACCGTGCACCGCCCGCGCGACCACCCGCCGCACGTTCGTGTCGACCACCGGAACCCGTTGCCCGTAGGCGAAAGCCGCCACGGCCCGCGCGGTGTACGCGCCGATCCCCGGCAGACCCAGCAGGGTGTCCACATCGGACGGGACGACGTCGTCGTGCTCGGCCGCGATCACGGCGGCGGCCGCGTGCAGCCGCAGCGCCCGCCGCGGGTACCCGAGCTTCCCCCACGCCCGCACGACCTCGCCCTGCGTGGCGGCGGCCATGTCGGACGGTTTCGGCCACCGGGCCAACCACTCCCGCCAGATCGGCTCCACCCGCGCCACCGGCGTCTGCTGCAGCATGATCTCGCTGACCAGCACACCCCACGCCGTGCAGTCCGCGTGCCGCCACGGCAGGTCGCGGGCCTTCTCGTCGAACCACTCGAGGACCAGCTCGGTATCAAGGCTCATAACGGGTCGGATTCTCCCAGGCGCCCAACCGCTCCACACAACGGCTGCCCTGCCACAGCAGGAGAACCCCGCACACCAGCTCCCACGCGGTGATCGAGTACACGCTGCCCCGCTCCCACAGCCCGTCCACCACGCCCGCGCCGACCCGCCCGATCAGCAGTGCGCTCACCAGCCCCAGCACCGGCAGCACGACCAGCCACCTCCGCGTGCTCGCGGTGAGCGCCAGGAGGTTGCCGCCCACGATCGCCAGCACCGCGCCGACCACGTGGTAGGCGCCGGGCGTGGTGCTGTGGAAGAGGGCCACCAGCACGTTGCCGAGGAAGTGGCAGACCGCGAACACCACGACCAGGTACCGCCGCAGGCCGTGCAGGTGCGCGGCGAGCACCAGCGCCACCACCAGCAACCCGATGCCCTGCACCACGAACGCCGTGTTCATCACCGCGGCCAGCGGCGAGTCCAGCACCCGCCCGCCGGAGTCCGACCTCGGTCCGGGCACGCCGAGGTCGCTGATGTAGTTGAAGACGTAGTCGTAGGGCGGATCCCGCCACGCCGAGGCGGCCACCGCCTCCAGCACGAGGTACTGGACCCCGGTCACCACCGCCACGAGCCCAGCCCACCAGAGGTACCCACGACGGGATCCGACGACGTCCATGCCCCCAGGATGGCCCGTCGCCGCCCGTGCCCCGGCCCGCGACGCGGCAGGACAGGGGTCCCCGATCAGGTCGGAACCCCGGCGACGGCCTCGGCACAACGCCGAGGCCGACACCGGGACACGGTCACACGACCTCGGTCAGGACCCCCGACCGGACGTCGTAGACGAACCCGCGCACCTGCTCCTTGTACGGCAGGAAAGCGCTGTGCCGCAGCCGGTTCATCGACCCCCGCACGCTGTCCTTCACCTCTTTGAACGCCTCCACGGCCCAGGTCGGCCGCATCCCCGACTCCTGCTCAAGCTCGTCCTTGAAGCCGTCCTCGGTCACCAGCTCCAACCCGCAGTTGGTGTGGTGCACCAGCAGGACCTCCCGCGTCCCCAGCTTCCGCTGCGACAGCGCGAGCGACCTGATCATGTCGTCGGTGACGACACCGCCCGCGTTGCGCAGCACGTGCGCCTCCCCCTGCTTGAGACCGAAGATCTCGAACACCCGGATGCGCGAGTCCATGCAGGTCAGGATCGCCACGCGCAAGGACGGCTTCGGTGTGGAGCGGTCACCCGGCACCACGTTGCCGAGCTCGTCGTTGCGGCGCAGCAGCTCGTCGATAGCGGTCACGGCACACCTCCGGTCCTGGACTGTCCACACCCATAACAACCGGTGTCGGCCCAGGTGCCAAGGGGTTTCGGGCGAACGTCACCTTTCACCGCATCGGGTTACTCCAGCGTCCCGTCGATGTGGCGCCCACCCGGTTACCGTCGGTGTCGTGATCGAGCCCACAGGGCCGCGGCCGGCCTCGGTGTACTGGCGTCGTCGTGCGGTAGCGCTCGGCGTGTCGATCCTCGCCCTGCTCCTGGCGATCTGGCTGATCGGCAGCCTGATCGGCCGCACGGACCCGCAGCCGCAGCTCCAAGCCGTCACGTCGACCCCGCCGTCGACCCCGCCGAGCACCGCACCGGCCAGCTCCAGCACCTCGCCGCCGCCACCCCCACCCGCCCCGCCCGCGCCGCCGAGCCCCACGGCCCCGCCCGGCCCGCCCGCGGCGTGCGAGGACGCCCAGGTCAACGTCGTCGCCGAGGTGCCGAAGCCGAGCTACGAGATCGGCCAGCAGCCCGAGTTCAAGATCCACGTCTCGAACGTCGGCCAGCTCCCGTGCACCAAGGACATCGGCCGCGCGGTCCGCGAACTGGTCGTGACCAGCGCGGACGGCGCCACCCAGCTGTGGTCGAGCAACCACTGCTTCGCCACCGAGGGCACCGAGGTGCGCGTGATGCAGCCGCGCGAGGTCTTCACCTACGGCCTGAGCTGGGCGGGCAGCACCTCCGACGAGGGCTGCCGCACCCACACCAGGGTCGGCCCCGGCGACTACCTGCTCATCGCCAAGGTCGCGGGCAAGGCCAGCAACCCCGTCGTCTTCCGGCTCACCTGATCACGGCCGACCCGGCCTCACGGCCCGAACCAGCGCTCCTCGGTGATCGTGCGGGGAGCCGACGCGGTCCGA
This sequence comes from Umezawaea tangerina, assembly GCF_003002815.1. Classification (GTDB taxonomy): domain Bacteria; phylum Actinomycetota; class Actinomycetes; order Mycobacteriales; family Pseudonocardiaceae; genus Umezawaea; species Umezawaea tangerina. Next base: position 572,255 of record NZ_PVTF01000001.1, read on the forward strand.
CCGGTGATCAGCTCCGTGCTCAGGTTCACCGACCGCGGCCGGGTCCGCTCACCGACGTCGAGCAGCAGCTTGCCCGCCGCCCGCCCCTTCTCCAGCACCGGCTGCCGCACCGTGGTGAGACCCGCCCGCTCGGCCTCGTGGATGCCGTCGAACCCGGTGACCGTCAGGTCCTCCGGGACGCGCAGACCGCGCCGCTTGGCCTCGTTCATCGCGCCGAGGGCCAGTATGTCCGAGGTGCAGATCAGGGCCGTGATGGTCGGGTCGCGGTCGAGGACCTGCGCCGCCGCGGACTCGCCGGACGCCGTGTTGTGGTCGAACCGCTCGACCACGGGCACCCGCGACCAGTCCACCCCGGCCTCGCTGAACGCCATCGCCAACCCCGCCAGCCGCGACCGCTGCACGTGGAAGTGCGCGGCGTGCTGCCGGTCGACGGACACGTACCCGTCGTTGCGGTCGCGTGCCAGGCGCATGCAGACCACGCCGATGCGCCGGTGGCCCATCGCGATCAGGTGCCGGGCCAGCTCGTTCATCGCGGACCGGTCGTCGATGCCGACCCGGTCGACGTTGGTGAGGTCCGGCTGGTCGCACACGACCGTCGGCACCGGCCGTTCGAGGACCGCGGCGAGGTGCGGGTCGTCGTCCGGCACGGAGTAGACGACGAAGCCGTCGACCCCCGCGCGGTGCACCGCCGCCACGTCCTCGCGCTCCGGGCTCGCCGGGATCAGCATCAGCCCGGTGCCCGCGTCCTCGCACGCCAGCGCGAGGCCCTCCAGGAACCCGAGCGCCGCCGGGTCGCGGAACGCGTACGAGAGGTTCTCGGTCAGCAGCAGCCCGACCGCGCCCGCTTTGCGGGTCCGCAGTGACCGGGCCACCGGGTCCGGGCCCGGATAACCGAGCCGCCTTGCCGTCTCCAACACCCGTCGACGCAGCTCTGGCGAGAGCTGGTCGGGCCGGTTGTACGCGTTGGACACCGTTGTCCGGGAAACGCCCAGCTCAGCGGCCAAGGAGGCCAGCGTCGCAGGACGTCGCACATGCATAGACCGCGCCATGGAGTGACCGTAACGGTTCAGAACCAATTACAGAAGCAAGTCGGGACGCGCGTCACCAGGTTGCTGTGTTTGCGCAGGTAGTACCGTCTTGCATGACGAGAATTTGGTCCAGACCAATCTAGGGACGTCGAGGGGGCGCCGTGGACTCGCGAACCACCAGTCTCGGCCGGAACACCCTGGTGTAGTTGCCCGATCCACGCCTTTTCCTGTCCGGATCGAGTCTGTTCACGAGCTCGTCGACCGCCGCGGCCGCCATCTCCTCGATCGGCTGCGCCAACGTCGTCAACGCGGGCGAGCAGAACGACGCCAACGGGATGTCGTCGAACCCGACGATCGACAGGTCCTCCGGCACCGAAAGCCCACGCAGACGGGCCTCCCGCAACACCCCGAACGCCATGTGGTCCGACGAGCAGATCACCGCCGTCGGCCGCACGGAGTCCAGCAGCACCCCCGCCGCGGCCGCCCCGCCCTGCGGCCCGAACGGGCCGTGCGCCACGAACTCCGACTCCGCGGGCAACGACGCCTCCTCCAACGCGGCCGCCCACCCGGCCCGCTTCAACCGCGACGGCAACGACCGCGACGGCCCCGACACGAACCCCACCCGCCGATGCCCCAGCTCGACCAGGTGCCTGGTCGCGGTGTACCCGGCCAACTGCTCGTCCACGGTCACGTCCGGCACGTCCAACGCGGGCGTCGCACCGTTGAGGAACACCATGTGCACACCATCGGCGAGCAGCTTCGCGTAGTAGCTCGGCCGCGGCGCCTGCCCCAACGGCACCTCCACGTTGGTGATCTCCGGCGACACGAACACCATGCCCTCGACACCCCTGGCGAGCAGCATCCGCACGTACTCCTCCTCACCCATCGCCGCCGTGCCGATCGCACGGGTGTTGCACAGCAACGACGAGTACCCGAGCCGCGCCGCCCGCGTCTCCAACGCCTCGGCGAACGCCGGGAACACCGGGTTCGACAACTCCGGCACGAGCAGACCGATCACACCGGTCCGTTGCAGCGCACCGAGCCCGCGCGGGGTGTAGGGCATCTCGGTGAGCACCGCCAGCACGCGCTGCCGGGTCTCCTCGTTGACGCCCGCCCGGCGGTTCAGCACCCTGCTGACCGTCGAGATGCTCACCCCCGCCGCCCTGGCGATCTCGGACAGACCTGACAACGTTCTCCTCCTCGCACCGGCGCCGCGCCCCCGAAGCGTGCGCTTCGTCGGCAAGTTTTTGCAACGGCAACACCCCATCGAGCCGGGCTTAACACTCATGGCGGCGTCCGTTAAGGCGTGACTACGGGATAAGTCTTGACCTCCCCCCGTTCACGGGTATGAAATCCGCGTCAACCTTGATGCAAAAACTTGCAACAACCTCCGCCGGAACACGTCGGCCGAGGCAAGCAGGAGGGAACGACAGCAACGATGCGACGTACAACCCTCGTGACCGCCACGGCGGCCTGTCTATCCGGCGCGCTGGTGCTCACCGCGTGCGGCGGAGGCGGCTCGACCGGTGCGGCCTCGGACTCCGGAGAGGTCACCTTCTGGGACACCAGCGGCCCCAACGAGAGCCCGGTGTTCACCAAGATCGCCCAGGACTGCGCCACCAAGGGCGGCTACAAGGTCAAGACCGAGACGGTCGCCTTCGACGCCGCCCTCAACAACTACAAGACCGCCGCCCAAGGCGGACAGGGCCCGGACGTGTTCCGCGCCGAAGTCGCCTGGGTCCCCCAGCTCGCCAAGAACGGCCTGGTCGTCGACATCAGCGACACCGACCTCGCCAAGGACACCGGCGACTTCCTGGACACCCCGCTCGGCTCCACCAAGTTCGAGGGCAAGTCCTACGGCGTCCCCCAGGTCACCGACTCCCTCGCCCTGTTCTACAACAAGAAGCTGCTCGCCGACGCGGGCGTGCAACCCCCGAAGACCTGGGCCGAGCTCAAGGACGCCGCCGCCAAGCTCGGCGGCGAGAAGTCGTTCTTCCTCAACAACGACGCCTACTACGCCCTCCCGTTCATCTACGGCGCGGGCGGCGACCTGGTCGACGCCGACGCCAAGAAGATCGTGGTCAACTCCGCCGCCAACGTGAAGGCGCTGGAAACCGCGAAGGGCCTGCTGGACGCGAAGACGGCGTCGACCGCGCTCGACCCGACCAACTCCTACAGCAACATGCAGGCCGCCTTCTCCTCCGGCGAGGTCGCCATGGTCGTCAACGGACCCTGGTCCGTCGCCGACTACCTCAAGGGCGCCGCCTTCACCGACAAGGCCAACCTCGGCATCGCCCCCGTCCCCGGCGACACCGCGGGCAAGGGCAGCGCACCGGTCGGCGGCCACGACTACACGATCCGCCAGGGCACCAAGGCCAAGGCGTCGGCCATCAAGTTCATCCAGTGCATGAGCGGCACCGACGCCCAGGTCCAGGTCGCCAAGGAACTCGGCCTCCTGCCCACCCGCAAGTCCGCCTACGACAACGCCGACGTGAAGGCCCAACCCGTCGTCGCCGCCTTCGAACCCGTCGCGAAAGCCGCCCACGCCCGCCCGTGGATCCCCGAAGGCGGCCAGCTCTTCGACCCCCTGAAGATCGCCTACGCGGACTTCCTCGCGGGCAAGAAGGACGCCAAGACCGCGCTCGACGAGGTCGCCAAGGCCTACAAGGACCAGGTCGTCACCGAGTACTCGATCGGCTGACGGGACGGCCGCGGGCGACCACGCCCGCGGCCCTCCCTCGCAGGAAGGGGTTTTCGGTGCGCAAGTTCCTCGACCGCCACTGGTACGCCTACGCGATGGTGCTGCCGGTCGTCGTGGTCATCGCCGTGCTGGTGCTCTACCCGTTGGCACAAGGCGTCTTCTTCACCTTCACCGACATCAACGAGGCCAACATCGCCAACCCGGTCCTCGACCGGGCGGCCACCTACGTCGGCGTCGGCCTCCGCAACTACCTCAACGTGCTCTCCGGCGACAGCAGCTACGGCTCGTTCTGGTCCACGCTCGTCCGCACCCTCATCTGGACGTTCTCCTGCGTGTTCTTCCACTACACGATCGGCCTCGGCCTGGCGCTGCTGCTCAACCGCGAGGTCCGCGGCCGCGCCGTCTACCGCGTGCTGCTGATCCTCCCGTGGGCGGTGCCCGCGTTCATCAGCGCGTTCACCTGGAAGTACATGTTCAACGCCCAGTACGGGATCATCAACCAGGGCCTGCGCGCCATCGGCTTCGACGACCCGCCGGTCTGGCTCGGCCAGAACGACTGGGCCCTCGTCGCCGTCATCGTCGTCAACGTCTGGCTCGGCGTCCCGTTCATGATGGTCGCCCTCCTCGGCGGCCTCCAAGCCATCCCCGCCGACCTCTACGAAGCCGCCGAGGTCGACGGCGCGACCCCGTGGCAGCGCTTCCGCCACATCACGCTCCCCGGCCTCCAGTCGGTGTCGAGCACGGTGGTGCTGCTCGGCATCATCTGGACGTTCAACATGTTCGCGATCATCTACCTGATCACCGGACCCAACCCCAACACCAGGATCCTGGTGACCTACGCGTTCGAGCGCTTCTTCTCCGGCGCCTCCCGCGACTACGCCATCGCGTCCACCTACGGCGTCCTGATCCTCTCGGTGCTGCTGGTCTTCGCGGGCGTCTACCGGCGCGCACTGCGCAAGCAAGGCGAGGTGTGGTGATGACGCTCGACGCCAGCTCACTCCAGGTCGTCCAACCCGACCGCAAACCCCAACGCCGCAAGTCCCGCTCGCTCGGCGCCAGCATCGGCCTGCACGGCGCACTGGCGATCGCCTCCCTGATCGCCGTCTTCCCGGTGTTCTGGGTCCTCGTCACGTCCTTCAAACCGGACGCCCGCGCCGTCGAGACGACACCGAAGCTGTTCAACGAGTCCTCTGTGGACAACTACGTCGACGTGCTCTCCGGCGACAAGGGCAGCTTCCTGTCGTGGTTCGGCAACTCGGTGCTGATCGCCCTGATGACCACGGTCATCGCGGTGTTCCTCTCCGCCACGACCGGCTACGCCGCGAGCCGCTTCCGCTTCCCCGGCAAACGCCCGCTCCTGCTGTCGTTCCTCGTCGTGCAGATGTTCCCGTTCGCGGTCCTCATCGTCCCCCTCTACAACATCCTGCTGACCCTGGGTCTGCAAGGCCAGCAGTTCGGCCTGGTGCTCGTCTACTGCACCACCGCCGTCCCCTTCTGCACCTACATGCTCAAGGGCTACTTCGACACCATCCCCAACGACATCGACGAAGCAGGCCGAGTCGACGGCCTCTCCCCGTTCGGCGTCTTCTGGCGCCTGGTTCTCCCCCTGGCCCGCCCCGGCCTGGCCGTCACCGCCTTCTACGCCTTCCTGACCGCCTGGGGCGAAGTCGCCTTCGCCTCCGCCTTCCTCTCCGCCGCCGACGAATCCAAAACCCTCGCCGTCGGCCTGCAGGTGTTCGTGCAGCAGAACCGCACCGAATGGGGCCACCTCGCCGCCGCCTCCATCCTCGTCGCAATCCCCGCCATCGCCGTCTTCTACCTCGTCCAACGCTTCCTCGTCACCGGCCTGGCCTCCGGCGCCGTGAAGGGCTGACACCTCGTGGGGGACGCTCCGGCGTCCCCCACGGGTTGCTCCTGTCCCCCGCGGGTTTTGCTCCCGTCCCCGCAGGTTGCCCCCCGTCCCCATGGGGCGCCCCGGTCCCCACGGATCGCCCCCGTCCCTACGGGGTCGCGTGTCCTCCGCGGGGTGGCCAGTCCTCTGCGGGGCGGCCGTCGCCGTGGGGTGCCCGTCGCCATGGGCTGGTTGTCCACGGGCCGTCTGCTGCCCACGGGGTGCCCGATCTCCGTGTGTCGCCCGTTCCCCACGGGCCCGTCCCCCACGGCGCCGGTCCTCCCACGAGTGGCGGTTGCTCACGGGGCGCTCGATTCCTGCGGCCCATCCGATTCGCGGGACTACCCGATCCCGCGGGCTGCCTGATCCCCGCGGGCTGCCCGATCTCGCCGCTCGCTACGGGCCACCCGCCGCCGAGCATCGAGCAGGCTGGCCCGCCGAACCGCACTGGCCCCGCCCGCTCACCCGCCGAACAGCACTGGCCCCAGCTGCTCGCCCTCCGCACCGCGTCGGACCAGGTCGGCTGCTCGCCGGACCGCGTCGCGCCCCAGCCGCCGACCCGCCGGACCGCCGCCACTGAGCCCACGACGCCATCGCTGATCACCGATGCGACTGCCGCTCCAGTGTCGCCACCGCGACCGCCACCGCCACCGCGACTGCCGCGCCAGTGTCGCGACCGCCGCCGCCGCCGTCACCGCCGCCGCCGCCGATGGCGACTGCCGCCCCAGTGTCGCCACCGCGACCGATGGCGACCGCCAGAGCCGACCGTCGGAGCCGATGGCGACCGTCTCTTAGGCCCCGACCGCCGCCACCGACGGCGACCCCCACCCCCGGTGTCGACTGTCGGTGGTGGGTGGGGACCGATCTATTTCCCACAACGCTGAGAGCGCTTCCACGCCCCTACTCCCACCACCCACCCCAACGCCCAACTCCAAGCCGAACCCAGTATCCACCCTCCCCCGACCAGCCCAAATACCTCACCATTCACCCAATAGGCGGAACCTCTCACACCACCGCAGAACCCGCCGAAAACTAGACCAATCCCCCTGTTCCCGTAAGCGCTTGCAATCAATACCTTGGCGCCAACGCTTGGATTGGAAAGGTGCGTCACATGGCTGAGGTCGCCTACGTCAAGGCTTCGCGGATCTTCACCGGCAACCCGCCGGTCCGTGCGGTGGACGAGTTGTCGTTGGACGTCGCGGACGGCGAGTTCCTGGTGCTGGTCGGGCCGTCGGGGTCGGGGAAGTCGACTGCTCTGCGGATGCTGGCGGGGTTGGAGGACATCGACGAGGGGGCCATCGAGATCGGTGGGAAGGACGTCACGAACGTTCCGCCGAAGGGCCGTGACATCGCGATGGTGTTCCAGTCCTACGCGCTCTACCCGCACATGACGGTGGCCGAGAACATGGGGTTCGCCCTCAAGCTGCGCGGCGTGAACAAGGCCGAGATCAAGGAGAAGGTGGGGGAGGCGGCGAAGCTGCTTGACCTCACCAAGTACCTGGACCGCAAGCCGAAGGCGCTGTCCGGTGGTCAGCGCCAGCGCGTCGCGATGGGGCGCGCGATCGTGCGCGAGCCCGCCGTGTTCCTCATGGACGAGCCGCTGTCCAACCTGGACGCGAAGCTGCGCGTGGAGACCCGTGCGAACATCGCGGCGCTGCAGCAGCGCCTCGGCACGACGACGATCTACGTGACGCACGACCAGGTCGAGGCCATGACGATGGGGCACCGGGTGGCGGTCCTCAAGGACGGCCTGCTGCAGCAGTGCGACACCCCGCGCGCGCTGTACGACAAGCCCGCCAACGCGTTCGTGGCCGGGTTCATCGGTTCGCCCGCGATGAACCTCAAGACCGTCCCGCTGACGTCCGAGGGCGCGAAGCTCGACGGCATCGTGGTGCCGCTGCCGCGCGCCGCCCTGGACGCGGCGTCCGGGTCGAGCCTGTCGGAGATCACGTTCGGCATCCGCCCGGAGGCGCTGGGCATCATCCCGTCCACGTCCACCGAGGACGGTCTGGACATGACGGTGGAGCTGGTCGAGGAGCTCGGCGCCGACGCGCTCGTGCACGGCGCGGTCCGCATCGGCGACTCGTCCGAGCGCTTCGTGGTCCGCGTCGACGGCCGCACGCCGCCCACGCTGGGCCAGCAGGTCAAGGTCGCTGTGCGTGACGCCAGCGAGATCCACCTGTTCCACCCGGAGAGCGGCGACCGCCTCACCGACTGACCCACCCGCACCACCGACGAGGGCCACCCGTTCGAGGACGGGTGGCCCTCGTCGCATGTGGGCCGCTGGACAGAACGGTGGCGGTGCGTTCTAAGATGAACTCGACAACGGTTTCCATCACCAAAGTTTCACCCTGTCGAGGAGTGCACTGATGACGCTGCGTCACCTCCGAGCGGGCGCGGCCGTCGCCGCCGCGCTGCTGGCCCTGACCGCCTGCGGTGGCGGCGGCGCGGAGACGGCCTCCGCCGACGGCAAGGTCGCCGTCGTCGCCTCCACGAACGTCTGGGGCAGCGTCGTCGAGGCCGTCGGCGGCGACGCGGTGACCGTCCACTCGATCATCGACGACCCGTCGGCCGACCCGCACTCCTACGAGAGCAAGCCCGCCGACGTGGCCGCGCTGGGCAAGGCGAAGGTGGTCGTCTTCAACGGCGGCGGCTACGACGACTTCTTCACCAAGCTCATCGGCGACTCCGGCGCCGGCGGCGCGAAGCAGGTCGACGCGTTCGCGCTGTCCGGCAAGCCGGAGGGCACCAACGAGCACGTCTGGTACGACCTGCCGACGGTGCGCGGGGTCGCGGGCAAGGTCGCCGAGGAGCTGTCGGCCGCCGCGCCCGACAAGAAGGACGCCTTCACCGCCAACGTCGACGCGTTCAACGCGAAGCTCGACGGGCTGTCCGCCGCCATCGCGAAGATCGGCACCGACCACCCCGGCAGCAAGGTCGTCGTCACCGAGCCGGTGCCGCACTACCTGCTGGAGGCCGCCGGTGTCGCCGACGCCACCCCGGCGGAGTTCACCGAGGCCATCGAGAACGAGACCGACGTGCCCGTGGCCGCGCTGGCCGCCACGAACGACCTGATCACCGGCAAGCAGGTCACCGCGCTGGTGAACAACACCCAGACCGAGAACAGCGTCACCCAGCAGCTCGTCGCGAAGGCGGGGACGGCGGGCGTGCCCGTCGTCGGGGTGACCGAGACGCTGCCCGAGGGCGTCGCCGGATACCTTGACTGGATGACGAAGCAGGTGGACGCGCTGTCCGGCGCGCTCGGCAAGAAGTGACGACGCTGAAGACATGACGACCGCACCGTCGACCACCACCGACATGAACCCGGCGGACCACCCCGCGCAGCCGCGCGGGGCGGTCTCGCTGCGTGGTGCCGCCCTCGCCTACGGCAGGCGCGTCCTCTGGGACGGGCTCGACCTCGAGGTCCAGCCCGGCGAGTTCCTCGCCGTCCTCGGCCCGAACGGCTCCGGCAAGACCAGCCTGATGCGCGTGCTGCTCGGCCTGCAGCCGCTGTCGGCGGGCGTCGTGGAGGTCGCGGGCAGCCCACCGGGCCGCGGCAACCGCCGCATCGGCTACATCCCGCAGCAGCGCTCGCTCGACCCGACGCTGACCCTGCGCGGCCGCGACCTCGTCGGCCTCGGCCTCGACGGGCACGGCTGGGGCCTGGGCCTGCGCGGCCGCAAGGAGCGCAGGGCCCGCGTGGACGAGGTCCTCGCCGCGGTCGGCGCGACGGACTACGCGGACGCCCCCATCGGCCTGCTCTCCGGCGGCGAGCAGCAACGCCTCCGCGTCGCCCAGGCGCTGGTCGGCGACCCGCGCGTGCTGCTGTGCGACGAGCCGCTGCTGTCGCTGGACCTCGCGCACCAGCGCGTGGTGAGCGACCTGATCGACACCCGCCGCAAGGCCGCCGACACCGCGGTCCTCTTCGTCACCCACGAGATCAACCCGGTGCTGCCCCTGGTGGACCGGGTCCTGTACCTCGTGGACGGTCGCTTCCGGATCGGTCCGCCCGCCGAGGTCATGACCTCGGAGACGCTGTCGGAGCTGTACGGCACCACGGTCGACGTCGTGCGGGTGCGCGACCAGATCCTGGTCGTCGGCGCCACCGGCAAGCTCTGCGAGGACCAGCCGCACCACGTCGTGGATGAGAGCTGATGGACAACTTCTTCGACCTCGGCCAGACGTTCGAGCTGCTGTCGCTCGACATCGTCCACCGCGCACTGGTCGCCGGTGCCGTGCTCGGCCTGCTCGCGGGCGTGCTCGGCCCCCTCGTCGTGACGCGCAAGATGTCCTTCGCCGTCCACGGCACGAGCGAGCTGGCGTTCACCGGCGGCGCCGCGGCGCTGCTGCTCGGCGTCAGCGTCGGCTACGGCGCCGTCGGCGGTGCCGTGCTGGCCGCGCTGCTGCTGGGCCTGCTGAGCCAACGGGACTCCGAACGGGACTCGGTGATCGGCGCCGTGCTCGCGTTCGGACTCGGCCTCGGCGTGCTGTTCCTCGCCCTCTACGACGGCCGCGCCACGACCAAGTTCGGCCTCCTGGTCGGCCAGCCGTTCGGCGTGGCGGCGGACAACGTGTGGCAGCTCGTCGGCACGGCGGCCGTGGTCCTGGTCGTGCTCGCGTTCCTCTACCGGCCGCTGCTGTTCGCCAGCGTCGACCCCGACGTGGCCGCCGCCCGCGGCGTGCCGGTGCGCGTGCTGACGCCGGTGTTCGCGGTGCTCGTCGGCATCGCCACGGCGCTGAGCGTCCAGATCGTCGGCGCGCTGCTGGTGCTGGCCCTGATGATCACGCCCGCCGCGGCCGCGTGCCGCGTCACGTCCAGCCCCGGCCGGGCCACGCTGCTGTCGATCCTGTTCGCGGAGGTGGCCGTCCTGGGCGGGATCGTCCTGTCCCTGGCACCCGGCCTGCCGGTCAGCGCGTTCGTCACCGCGATCTCGTTCGCGATCTACGTCGGCTGCCGCGTCGTCGGCCGCGTCCGCGTCCGCCGCATCGGGAACCGCAGGGTCGCCGCGCAGGTGTGACCCGGCCGGGACTCAGGCGGAGCGGCTGACCTCGGCCCCGTTGTTCGACGGCAGGTGGTCCACCCGTGGACTGGGCAGCGGCAGCGCCGTCGCCGCCGGGAGGCGGGTCGCGCCGATGTCCACACCGGCCACCTGCACCTGGTTGCGGCCGTTCTCCTTGGCCACGTACAGCGCCGCGTCCGCGCTGTGCTGGGCGAGAGCGAGGCTGTCGCCGTCCTCGGCCATGACCGCGACCCCGATCGACGCCGAGATCGCCCGCACGTCCGGACCGTCCTCGTCGCCCGGTGGCAGGGCGCGACCGCGCAACGTCACCGTGTTGCGGTGCTTGTCCGTCGTGGACACCGTCACCTCGGCGATGGCCTCGCGGATGCGCTCCGCGATGGTGACCCCCTGCGCGAGCCCCGTGTCGGCCAGCACGACGAGGAACTCCTCCCCGCCATCCCGTCCGGCCACATCGCCCGGTCGGAGCTTCTCGCGCAGGATGCGGCCCACTTCCGCGAGCACGGCGTTGCCCGCCGGGTGCCCCCACGTGTCGTTGATCCGCTTGAAGAAGTCGAGGTCGATCGCCAGCACCGTCACCGGCTCGCCGTCGTGCCGCGACCGCTCGGCCAGCCGACCGGCGTACTCGGCCAGCCCGTTGGTGTTGAGCAGGCCCGTCCGGTAGTCGGTGTGCGCGTCCTCGGCGAGCTGCTGGTGCAGCTGCTCCTGCTCGCTGAGCAGCCGTTCGAGGTGCGCCCGCCGTTCGGCGGCGTTGTTCAGCAGTGCGTTGACCAGGATGACCGGCGCGACGAGCAACAGAGGACCGACCCAGTGCGATGTGATCAGCATGCCGAGCATCGCGCCAGCGCCCAGCGTGGTCACCTCGAGCATGTTGTCGACCTTGGAGCCGAGGAACTCGACGAGGCGGGTGTGCGGCGTGACGATCTTCAGCGCCACGGCGATCGTGGCCACCTGGGCGAACCAGTTGAGCGCCGCGGCGACGGCGAGAACCAGGACGAGACCGAGGTCGGTGACGATGACGCCCGTGGCGGCGAGCGAGAAGCCGGACAGGTGCACCACGGCCCACGCGAGCATCGTGCTGCCCAGGATGCTGGAGGAGCTGAACACGAACCGGTACGGCTGGCGGCGGGCGATGGGTTGGATGAGAATTCTCATCCAGAGGGTGACGATGACGGCCAGTCCGCCCGGCAGCGCGATGGCCGCGGCGAACGTCCACACCGACGTGAGGTCGATGTGCGGACCGGACGACTCGTTGCGGCGCGATTCCTCGGCGCGACGGACCATCGTCAGGTGAATCGTGATCGCCACGGTGATCGCGCCGAACCGCAGCCAATCAGTAGCCGACACGGAACCGAGGGTGGTGAGCAGCCAGATGGCGGCTCCCGCTACCGCCGATTCGACCAGGATAAAGAACGCCAGTGCCGCCGGACGCAGGTTCCAGAGGTCCCAGTTCCGGATCGGAACCCAACGGGTTGCCCTGGAGGGCTGGTCGTCAGTCAAACTGTTTGTCACCACGTCCCCCCAACCTTACGACGGTCGCCGCGCGCGGTAGCGCTGCTGCTGCGGTGCCCGCCGCCCGCGTCAGCCGCTGCCCGAGAACTCCGCGAAGGAGGGTTTGCCATGCGCAACCGCGACATGTGAGACCGCCCTCCCTTCAGTTTGGGGCCGAATTCTCACCGTACGTATCCGAATCCTCGCTGGAAGCGCACGAAGGGGCTGTCATGATTGACAATCGCGATATGTGATGAGTCCGTTTCAGCTGACCACCACCTTCTGGTCGCCGCGCGCCCTCGCCCGGTGCCAGGAAACCGTGGCCTGTGCTGCCAGGAGCAGACCGATGCCCCCCGCACCGGCGATGGTCGCCGTGATGGAGCCCACAGCGTGGGCGACCACTCCGGCCAGCGCCATGCCACCTCCCTGGCTCGACCGCAGGGCGGCCCGGCCGATCCCGTACGCCCGGCCGCGGTACGCGTCGGGCAGCATCCGCATCCAGGCCGACCGCGCGGGCGTGTGGTACGCGCCCGCCATGCCCGCGATGACCAGCAGGACGATGGTCCAGGTGAGGTTCGGGTCCAGCGCGAACAGCACCAGCGGTGCCAACGACAGGATAGCCAGCGGACCTACGAGGCGCTCGCGTTTGGCGGGTTCCCGAACCCAGCGGAACAGCACCGCGACGCCCAGGACGTTCGCCGCGGGCTCGATGGCGAGGATGAGACCGACGGCCCACACCGCGTCGAGGCTGGCGGCCAGCGGCACGGCCAGCCCCTCCGGCACCATCGCGAGCCCGGCGAGCAGGCGCATGCCCATCAGGCTGCGCAGCCGCGGCTCCGTGACGAGCAGCGCGAACACGCCCTGCCGGGGCGGCTCGTCCGACGTGTCGACCCTGCGGTGCCTGCGCGGGTCGGCGGCGGGCCGGAACTCCACCGACGTGTGGACCAGGATCGCGACGAGGACGAACGTGACGGCGTCGATCGCGAGCGCGGCGCTGGGGCTGGCGGCGGTGACGATGAAGCCCGCGGCGGCCAGCCCGGCCATCTGCGCCACGTCCACCGAGGTGCCGAACAGCGCGACCCCGTCGTCGTAGCGCTTGTCGGGCAGCACCGACGGCAGGCTGGCCTCCTGGGCCGCCAGGAACGGCGACGCCGCGAACTGCACGGCCACCAGCAGCCCGATCATCAGCCACAACGGCATCGAGGGCAGCGCCATCAGCCCGACGATCCCGGCCTGCAACCAGGCGCAGATGATCATCACGGTGCGGCGCGGGTACCGGTCGGCGAGCCAGCCGAGCAGCGGTCCGGCGACCAGCGGCGGGAAGAGCGTCAGCGACCACGTGAGGGCGGTCCAGAGCGGGGAGCCCGTGCGTTCGAACACCAGGAGTGACAGGGCGACGGCCGCGAGCTGGTCGCCCGCCGTGGACACCGTCGAGCCGATCCACAGCCCGCGGAACTCGCGGTCGCCTACGAGCGCGCGCAACGTCCCCTTGGAGGTCACAACCCCTCCAGGTCGTTCGGCCCCGAAGAGCGAGTCACGTTACCCCCACCCGAAGTAACCTATTTCTCCGTTAGCACGGTAGAAGCTGTCGGTTGTACAAACTCTGTCCTACCACAGTGTGTACCTGAACGGAGTAGGTCGGTTACATAAGGTAGTTATGATTCAAAATCGGCCCCGGTTAATATTGACAGTTGACGTTGTCTACCCGTGAGTAGGCCGTCTGTGCTCACACTGCGTGAAAGTTTGCGCGGCGCGCGCCCAACGGGTTGCGCCGAGTGGGTCAGCCCGCTTCGTGCTTATCGCCCAATGTACTGCGGTGCGTCGTTATCCGCTCAGGTCAGAACTGGTAGTAGAGGAACGGGCTGAACGTCCCCCCGGCGACCAGGATTGCCGCGTACGCCAGGCCAACGGTCATCAGGGAGATCCTGGCCACGTTCGCGATCTTGTCCCTCGAGGACTCCAGATACGGGCCGCTCACGGGGGATGTGGGCAATACGACAATGACCAGGGCGACGACCAGGATGGCGAAACGCTGATTCGTTGTGGCGGCGCTCACAGCATCGGATACGCCGGAGAAATCCGGCAGCAGCAGATGCCCGAGCATCACCAACGCCTTGCCCAGGTCGGCCGAGCGGAAGAACACCCAGCCGACCACCACGAGCAACATCGTCAATGCCCGCCGGGCGAGCCGCGCGTTTTTCCGCTCAGGCGCGGAATCCCATCCGAAACCGCGTTCCATAACCAGCAGCGCCCCGTGGAACAAACCCCACACGAGGAACGTCCAGTTGGCCCCGTGCCAGAAACCGGTGAGCACGAACACGATCCCGAGGTTCCGGTACGTCTTGCCCACGCCGTGCCGATTGCCGCCCAGCGGGATGTACACGTAGTCGCGGAACCAGCGCGACAACGACATGTGCCAGCGCCGCCAGAACTCCGTGATGGTCACCGACGAGTACGGGCGCGCGAAGTTCTCCGGCAGCCGGAACCCCAGCATCCGGCCCAGCCCGATGGCCATGTCGGAGTAGCCGGAGAAGTCGAAGTACAGCTGGAGCGTGTAGCCGACCGCCCCGAGCCAGGCGATGCCGAACGTCATCTCGTGCGACGGGGTGGCGAAGCACGCGTCGACCAACGGCGCCAACGAGTCGGCGATGATCACCTTCTTGCACAGCCCCAGCGCGAACCGCGGGAAACCCGCCGCGATGTCGTCCAGGCGGTGCGTGCGCTGCTGCGGGAGCTGGTCGGAGATCTCCCGGTACCGCACGATCGGGCCCGCGACCAGCTGCGGGAACATCGCGATGTAGGTGATGAACGAGACCGGGTCGCGCAACGCGGTGCGCTCGCCCCGGTAGATGTCCACCACGTAGGAGATGTGGTGGAACGTGTAGAACGAGATGCCGATCGGCAGCGCCAGGTGCACCACCGGCAGGTCTGCGCCGACCACGCCCGCGATGGCCGCCAGCTGCTCCGTGGCGAAGCCCAGGTACTTCCAGACGACCAGCACGGCCAGGTCGAACCCGATCACGCCGAGCAGGATCTTCTTGCGCAGCGCGGGATCCACGTCCTCCCGCCCCGCCTCCAACCGCGGCCCCGCGAGGTAGTTCACCACCATGCAGGCCAGCAGCAGCACCGTCGTGCCGCCCGCTCCGCTGGCGTAGAAGACCAGGCTGGCGACCGCCACCACACCGTTGCGCCAAGTCCTGGGCGTGGCCAGCAGTGCCGCTAGGAGGAGCGGCATGAAGAACCACAGGAAGAGGGGGCTGGCGAATGACATCGCCGGGAACGATAGCGGGCGGTGTCGGGCGTTCGCTCGCGGTCCTGGGGTTTCAGGGGTACCGCTCCGGGCGGGGTGCGGGCGGGCACGGGGCGGCCGACGCCAAGCAGGGGTACCCCGGTCGTGCAGCCCCCCCGAAGACCCAGGGTACGAAGGGGGTCCGACAGTTTCCGCGGACCGGGCTCAGGGGCGGCCGGAGAGCGGAGGTGGCGTTGAGCGGTTCCGGCAGGCGCTTGCCGGGCGGTCTCGGCGCGATGGTGGTTGTCCGGCCGTGTTCGACACCGCGGGCGGTCGACGACGACCAGGGGTACTCCCGTCGTGAGGGTCCCCCGAAGACCCAGGGTACGAAGGGGGTACGACAGTTTCCGCGAGTCGAGGCCGGTCGTGCTCGGGAAGGCCGGTGAGCCGCAGTGGTGTCGGGTCTCGGTAGGCGCTTACCGGGTGGCTCGGTGTGACGGCGGTTGTCCGGCGATGCTCGACACCGCGGCTTGTCCGCGCCGACCAGAGGTCCCCCCGTCGTGAAGGCCCCCCGAAGACCCAGGGTACGAGCGGGGTACGACAGTTTCGGGGTTCGGGCAGGTTGGTGGGGGCGGGGTGCGGGCGGGACGGTGCCCGGACATGCCGACGGCCGGTCCGCGCGGGTGCGGGACCGGCCGTCGGGAGGTGGGTCAGGCCTTGGCGGCGACGCGGCGGCGGCGGGCGACCTCGGCGAGCACGACGCCGGCGGCGACGGAGGCGTTGAGGGACTCGACGCCGGCGGCCATCGGGATGGAGACGGTCTGGTCGCAGGTCTCGCGCACGAGGCGGGAGAGGCCGCGGCCCTCGGAGCCGACGACGACCACGAGCGGGCCGGTGGCGAGCTCGAGGCCGTCCACGTCGACGTCGCCGTCCGCGTCGAGGCCGACGACCATGAGGCCTTCGTCGGCCCAGTCGCGGAGGGTGCGGGTCAGGTTCGTCGCCATGGCGATCGGCACCTTCGCCGCCGTGCCCGCGCTGGAGCGCCAGGCGACCGCGGTGATGCTGGCCGAGCGGCGCTGCGGCAGCAGCACGCCCTGAGCGCCGAACGCGGCCGCGGAGCGCACCACGGCGCCGAGGTTGCGGGGGTCGGTGACGCCGTCGAGCGCGACCAGCAGCGGCTGGTGGCGGGTCTGGCGGGTCATCTCCAGCAGCTCGTCCGGGTGCGCGTAGTTGAACGGCGGCACCTGCAGGCCGAGGCCCTGGTGCAGCGCGCCACCGGTGATCCGGTCCAGCTCGCCGCGGGTCACCTCGAGCACGGTGATGCCGCGGTCGGCCGCCAGCCGCACCGACTCGGCCACGCGGTCGTCCGCGTCGATGCCGAGCGCCACGTACAGCGCCGTCGCGGGGATGCCCGCGCGCAGGCACTCGACGACCGGGTTGCGGCCCGCGACCGTCTCGGCCTGGCCCTCGTTCTTGCGGCGCGCGCGGGCCTTCTCGCTGTTGGCCGTCTTGGCCGCGTTCGTCGCCCGGCGGTAGGCCGGGTGGTTGGGGCGCTCTACCGCCTTCGGGGTCGGGCCACGACCTTGCAGGCCCTTGGACTTCTGCCCGCCGGAACCGACGACCGCACCCTTCTTCGTACCGGGGTTGCGCATCGCGCCCTTGCGCTTGGAGTTACCAGCCACGAGCTCAGTCGTCCCTCAATGTCCACTGCGAACCGTCGGGGTTGTCCTCGACGGCGATGCCTGCGGCCTTCAGGCGGTCGCGCAACGCGTCCGCCTTGGCGAAGTCCCGGTCCTTGCGGGCCCGCAGGCGTTCTTCCAAGACGTGCTCCACCAGCGCGACGAGCGCCTGGCGGGCACCGGTGTCCGTGCTCGTGGACTCGTTCCACTTCGGCGACAACGGGTCGAGGCCGAGCAGGTCGGCCATCCCGCGCACGCAGGCCGCGGCCTCGCGCGCGGCGATGTCGTCGCCCGCGTCGAGCGCGGTGTTGCCCTCGCGGACCTTGTTGTGCAGCGCGCCCGTCGCCTGCGGGGTGCTCAGGTCGTCGTCCATGGCGGTGACGAACTCGGGGCACAGGTCGGTGCCCAGCGGCACGACACCCGTCCGCTGCACCACGCGGCGCAGGAACGACTCGACGCGGCGGTACGCCGACACCGACTCCTCCAGCGCGCCCTCGGAGTACTCGATGGTCGACCGGTAGTGCGGCGTCACGAGGTAGTAGCGCAGCTCGGGCGCGCGCACCCGGTTCAGCATCTCCGGGATCGACACCACGTTGCCGAGCGACTTCGACATCTTCTCGCCGCTCATGGTGACCCAGGCGTTGTGCATCCAGTACCGCGAGAAACCGTCGCCCGCCGCCCGCGACTGCGCCTGCTCGTTCTCGTGGTGCGGGAAGATCAGGTCGATGCCGCCGCCGTGGATGTCGAACTCGCGCCCGAGGTACTCCGTCGCCATCGCCGAGCACTCCAGGTGCCAGCCGGGACGGCCCGCGCCCCACGGCGTCGGCCACGACGGCTCACCGGGCTTCGCGCCCTTCCACAGCGTGAAGTCGCGCGCGTCCCGCTTGCCCGTCGCCGCCGACTCGCCCTGGAACACCTCGTCCAGCTTCTGGCCCGACAGCGCCCCGTACTCGTCGAAGGACCGCACCGCGAAGTAGACGTCGCCGTCCGCCGCGTACGCGTGCCCCTTGTCGATGAGCCGGTGCATCAGCTCGACCATCTGCGTCACGTGGCCGGTCGCCCTCGGCGCGTACGACGCGGGCAGGCAGCCCAGCGAGTCGTACGCGTCCTCGAACGCCCTCTCGTGCGTGTACGCCCACTCCCACCACGGCCTGCCGTGCTCGGCGGCCTTGGTGAGGATCTTGTCGTCGATGTCCGTGACGTTGCGCACCAACCGCACGTCAGCGCCGTCGCGCGCCAGCCAGCGCCGCAGCACGTCGAAGTTGAGGCCGCTCCGGACGTGGCCGATGTGGGGCACGCCCTGCACGGTCGCCCCACACACGTAGATCGACGCCGTACCGTTGACCAGCGGGTGGAACTCCCGCATGCTCCGGGTCGCGGTGTCGTACAGGTGAAGGCTCACCTCACTAATGGTACGGCCGCGGGCCCTGGCGGGGTGAATCGACCGCTCAAACGGGGATGATCCCGTGCTTCTGGAGCACCGCCAACAGCGCACCCGGCCGAGCCGCCGTCTCCAACGGCTCGACGATCGCCACCTTGCTCCCGACCGCCTCCGCGCCGCCGTCGGCCTCCTCGCTGTCCCCGACCATCAGCACCTCGGCCGGGTCCACCCTGAGCCGCTCGCAGGCCAGCAGGAAGATCTTCGGATCGGGCTTGATCATCCCCACCTCGAAGGACAGCACGACCTCGTCCACCAGGTGGTCGACCCCGTACCGCCGCAGCACCGCCCGGATGTCCCAGCCCGTGTTGCTCAGCACCGCCACCCGCAGACCCGCCTCGGACACCTTCCGCAACGCCTGGAACGTGTCCGGGTACGCCCGCCAGTACGCCGCGCTCACCAGGCGTTCGTAGAACGCCAACGCCGCACCCGGCTCGGTCAGCCCCGCCGCTTCCAACGCGACCACGTGCACGTCCCGGTGCAGCTCCGGGTCCAGGTCCCGGCGCAGCCAGGCGTCCTCCATCTCCGGCGACAGCCCCTCGTGCACCCCGACCGGCGCGGTCAACGCGCGCATGAGGTCCCCGTGCGCGTCCAACGCCTCGTGCTCGAGGCGGAAGAGGGTCCCGGAGAAGTCGAAGAGCACCGCGCGGATGGCCATGGGGTCAACCTATGTTGGTCTGGACCAACGTGGGGAGCGTTTGTGACCGCTTCGGCATCCGGGTGGGGTCACCCTCCCGTGCCCGCCCGTGCTGCCACGGGCGGCGCGCGGTGGTGGAGGGCTACGAGGCGTAGCCGGTGACCTTCTCGGGGGTCAGGCGGATGACGACGCGGACGGCGTCGGGGCCGTCGGCGGTGTAGTCCTCGCCGCGGTACTTGCGGGAGAGCTCGTCGATGAGCTCGCGGCCGCCCTCGGTGGTGAGGGTGGCGGTGCCGCGGACCTCGATGTAGCTGTAGGGCTGCTGGAGGTCGAAGACGCTGACGCTGACGCGGGGGTCGCGGCGCAGGTTCTTGTCCTTCTTGCGGCCCTCGACGGTGGACATGAGGAGGTCGTCGCCGTCGCGCTTGACCCACACGACGGAGGTCTGGGGGCTGCCGTCGGGGTTGATGGTGGCGATGGTGGCGAAGTTCTTGTCGTCGAGCAGTGCCCGGCCGGTGTCGCTGAGTGGGGTAGCCATCCGTCCAGGCTAGGCAAGATCGGCGCGGTGCACCGGTCGAGCTCAGGCGACGTGGCCGGTGACCTTCGTCGGCGTGACGCGCAGCACGACCCGCACCTGGCCCTCGGCGGGCAGCGCGTGGTCCTGGCCGGTGTACTTCCGGGAGAGCCGGTGGCCGACGACGAGCCCGACGTCCTCGGTGATGGTGGTGGTGCCGCGGATCTCGGCGTAGGACTCGGGGTCGGCCAGGTCGAACACGGTGACGCTGGCGCGCGGGTCGCGGCGGAGGTTGAGCTCCTTGCGGCGGTCGCGCAGCGTGGAGAACAGCAGGTCGTCACCGTCGCGGGCCACCCAGAGCACCGACGACTGGGGGCTGCCGTCCGGGTTCGTGGTGCACAGGACGGCGTAGTTGCGGGCGTCCAGCAGGGCGCGGACGGCGTCGTTGAGGATCACGCGACGACGAGCAGGGCGGTGGCCATGGCGGCGATGCCCTCGCCGCGCCCGGTGAGACCGAGGCCGTCCGTGGTGGTGCCGGACACCGACACCGGGCCGCCCACGGCCTCGGACAGGGCCAGCTCGGCCTCGGCGCGGCGCTTGCCGATCTTCGGGGCGTTGCCGATGACCTGCACGGCGGCGTTGCCGACCTGGTAGCCGGCCTCCTCGATCAACCGGCGGACCTCCTTGAGCAGCACGACGCCGCGCGCGCCGGACCAGCGCGGGTCGCCGGTGCCGAACACCGCGCCCAGGTCGCCGAGGCCCGCGGCGGACAGCAGCGCGTCGCACAGGGCGTGCGCGGCCACGTCGCCGTCGGAGTGGCCGTCGCAGCCGTCGACGCCCTCCCACAGCAGGCCCGCCACCCAGCAGTCGCGGCCCGCCGCGATCGGGTGGACGTCCGTGCCGATGCCGACCCTCAAGCTGATCCTCCTGCGAGCAGTGCCTCGGCTACCGCGAGGTCGAACGGAGTCGTGATCTTCATCGCGTTGGCGTGGCCTGCGACAGTCGTCACAGGGAGGCCGAGCAGTTCCACGAGGCCCGCGTCGTCGGTCGCCTGCACGCCGGACGCGTGCGCCCGGAGCAGGACGTCCGCGGCGAAGCCCTGCGGGGTCTGCACCACCCGCAGCGCGGCTCGGTCGGGGGTCGCGACGACGCGCCCGTCGGCGTCGACCTGCTTCACGGTGTCCGCCATCGGCAGCACCGGGATGACGGCGGGCTCACCCGACTCGACGGCCTCGACCACGCGGCGGATGACCTCGGCCGGGGTGAAGGCGCGCGCGGCGTCGTGCACGAGCACGATCCGGGTGTCGGGGATCTCGCGGAGGGCGTACTCCAACGCGAGGCGAACGGAGTCGGTGCGCTCGGCACCGCCCGCAAGCACGTGCACCGCCCCGCCGGCCGAAGCCAGCGAGGCGGTCACGGTGCACATTGTGTCCACATCGGACGGTGGGGCAGCGACTACGACGTGTTGCACGCATCCCGCGTCGAGCAGGCCGCGCACGGCACGAACCAGAAGCGGAACCCCGTTGACCGGTACGAGCGCCTTGGCCATGCCGTAGCCGAGACGCTCACCCCGACCCGCCGCGGGCACCAGCGCGACAACGCTCATGTCCGTGGTCCGAGTGGAGGTCGTGCGGTCAGGACGCGGTAGCGAGGACCTCGTCGAGGAGCACTTCTGCCTTGTCCTCGTCGGTGCCCTCGGCCAGCGCCAGTTCGCTAACCAGTATCTGCCGAGCCTTCGCCAGCATCCGCTTCTCGCCCGCGGACAACCCGCGATCCTTCTCGCGCCGCCAGAGATCGCGCACCACTTCGGCTACCTTGTTCACGTCGCCAGACGCGAGCTTCTCAAGATTGGCCTTGTACCGCCGCGACCAGTTGGTCGGCTCCTCGGTGTGGGGAGCACGCAAGACCTCGAAGACTTTGTCGAGACCCTCTTGGCCGACAACGTCGCGCACGCCCACGATCTCGGCGTTGTCAGCGGGCACGCGGACCGTAAGATCGCCTTGTGCGACCTTCAGGACGAGGTACTTCTTCTCCTCGCCCTTGATCAGCCGGGTCTCGATTGCTTCGATGAGAGCGGCACCGTGGTGCGGGTAGACGACGGTCTCTCCGACCTTGAAAACCATGTGTCCTCTGCCCCTTTCGCTACCCCCATCCTAACACGTCGAGCAATCCCCTCACCGGTCTCCGGAGTTGGGTAATGGCTGGTCAGGGCCATGCGGGGGGTTGACAAACCATGTGTCCACGTGCAACACCTATGGTCGGACGCGCTCCGTGCGCATGGCAGATGAGGCCGAACGCGCCCTCCGGGGCACCACGTGCCGCCCCCCGACGGCGTGCCGGTTAGGCTCCTGCACTGGTGGTCGGCCCTGTTCCTGGGCGGGCCCTATCGCCGGTACACCAGGAAGGATCCTGCAACCGTGGGTCGCGCAGAGCAGAAGTCCCGCCTCGCCGTCGTGGTCGCGCTCGCTACGGGCCTCGGGCTCGCCGCGGCCGGGTGCAGCGCCGGGCAGATCACGCAGACCGACACCCAGGTCGCCGCGGTCAACGGCTCCTCGGGCCAGGTCGGCTCCATCGCGGTGCGCGACGCGCAGTTCGCCTTCCCGACCTCCGGCAAGTGGTACGAGTCGGGCGACGACGCCGGGATCGTGGTGGTGGTCGTGAACAACGGCACCACCGCCGACAAGCTCCTCTCGGTCACCAGCGAGATCGCCTCCGCGCCCGCAGAGGTGACCGGCGACGTGGACCTGGAGCCGCAGACGTCGATCGCCTCGCTGTTCGCCGACCTCGACCGGTCGAGCACGCGCGCCAACCCGTCGGTCACGACGACCTCGACGCCGTCCGGCTCCTCGTCGTCGTCGCCGACCGGCTCCTCGTCGGCCTCGTCCTCGTCGTCGGCCGCCTCGTCGTCCACGGCGGAGTCGTCGTCGAGCAGCACCTCGGTCACCGGCACCAGCACGCCGGGCGCGTCCTCGTCGGCCGCCAGCGCGTCGTCTGCGGCCCCGTCGTCCTCGAAGGCGCCCTCCGAGCCCGGCAAGGTGACGATCACCCTGAAGAAGCTCTCCAAGGAGCTCCGCCCCGGCCACACCACCAAGGTGACCTTCCTCTTCGAGAAGGCGGGCCCGCTCACGTTGGAGCTGCCCATCGGCGCCGACCCCGAGCCGCGCGCCGAAGGCAAGTCCGAGCACTGACAAGTTCTCCAGGAGGGGCCTCGCCGACCACCGGCGGGGCCCCTTCTGCTTTCCGGACTGTCGGTGGGGTCCTCTACGGTCTGCGGCGTGCCAAACAAGGTTCGTGCGCCGCGTCCCCAGTACCGCTGCGCGGAGTGCGGGTTCGAGTTCGCGAAGTGGGTCGGCCGGTGCTCGGAGTGCCAGGCCTGGGGCAGCGTGGAGGAGCGCGGCGCGTCGACCCCGCTGGCCCGGATCGTGGCGGGTGCGCCGACGTCGCGGGCGCGGCCGATCGGCGAGGTCGACATCGAGTCGGCGCGGGCGACGAAGACCGGTGTGGACGAGCTGGACCGGGTGCTCGGCGGTGGGCTGGTGCCGGGCGCGGTGGTGCTGATGGCGGGCGAGCCGGGTGTCGGCAAGTCGACGCTGCTGCTGGAGGTGGCCTACCAGTGGTCGTCGAAGGTGGGCCGCAGCCTCTACCTGACCGGTGAGGAGTCGGCGGGCCAGGTGCGGCTGCGGGCCGAGCGCACGGGCAACCTGCACGGCGAGATGTACCTGGCGGCCGAGAGCGACCTGTCGGCCGTGCTCGGGCAGGTCGACGAGGTCAAGCCCAGCCTGCTGATCATCGACTCGGTGCAGACCATGTCGTCGATGAACGTCGACGGCGTCTCCGGCGGCGTGAGCCAGGTGCGCGCGGTCGCGGCGGGCCTGATCGCGCTGGCCAAGGAGCGCAACCTGCCGGTCGTGCTGGTCGGCCACGTGACCAAGGACGGCTCCGTGGCCGGTCCGCGGGTGCTGGAGCACCTGGTGGACGTGGTGCTGCAGTTCGAGGGCGACCGGCACTCCACGCTGCGGCTGCTGCGCGGCATCAAGAACCGCTACGGCGCCGCGGACGAGGTGGGCTGCTTCGAGCTGCGCGACGACGGCATCGTCGGCGTCCCCGACCCGTCGGGCCTGTTCCTGAGCAGGCGCGACCAGGCCGTCGAGGGCACGGCCGTCACGGTCATCGTCGAGGGCAAGCGCCCCATGCTCGGCGAGGTCCAGGCGCTCGTCACCAAGACCAACCTGCCCGCGCCGCGCCGTGCGGTGAGCGGCCTGGACTCCGCGCGGATCGCCATGGCGCTGGCCGTGCTGGAGAAGCGCGGCAAGGTCAACCTGTTCCAGAAGGACGTGTTCACCGCCACCGTCGGCGGCATGAAGCTCACCGAGCCCGCCGCCGACCTCGCCGTCGTCCTCGCCGTGGCCTCCGCCGAACGCGAGATCGCCCTGCCCGCCGACCTGGTCGTGCTCGGCGAGGTCGGTCTGGCGGGTGAGATCCGCCGCGTCAACGGCGTCGGCAAACGCCTCGCCGAAGCCCTCCGCCTCGGCTTCACCAAGGCACTCGTGCCCCCGGACGCGGGCCCGCTGCCCGACGGCGTGCGGGCTCTCGTGGCACCGGACCTGTTCACGGCGCTGGACGTGCTGGGGCTCAACAAGGGCAGGTGACCGTTCAGCGGCTCCGCGTGGCGTCCGCCCGTCCCTTGGGCGAGGTCCCCCGACCCGTCGACCGGCCGGTGGCCGACCGCGACGCCCGTGCGACCCGGAGCACGCGGACCTGGTGGCGGTTGTCGTCGTTCATGGCGTGTCCTCCGCTGGCGTCCGGCACGGCTGGGCACCCCCAACACGGCGCTGGGCGCGGAACGGTTCACCGGAGGTGCCCGGACATGCCCAAGGCCCCCTCAGCGGCGCTGAGAGGGCCTCAGGTGCAAGCGTTTGCCGTTCGGGACTACTCGGCCGCGGACAGCAGCTGGGCGCAGCGGATCAGGCCCAGGTGGCTGTAGGCCTGCGGGTGGTTGCCCAGCGAGCGCTCCGCGATCGGGTCGTACTCCTCGGGCAGCAGGCCGGTGGGGCCCGCCGCGTCGACCATCTGCGCGAACAGCTCCTCGGCCTCGGTGCGCCTGCCGGTGAGCAGGTAGGACTCGATCATCCACGCCGCGCACAGGTGGAAGCCGCCCTCGTCGCCGGGCAGGCCGTCGTCGCGGCGGTAGCGGTACACGGTCGAGCCGCTGCGCAGCTCGGCCTCGATCGCCGTCACCGTGGACTGGAACCGCTCGTCGGCCGGGTCGATCAGCCCGGACAGGCCCACGTGCAGCGAGGCCGCGTCGAGGTCGTAGTCGTCGTAGGCGGTGGTGAAGGACTGGGCCTCGTCCTTCCACCCGTTCTTCAGCACGTCGGTGGAGATCGTGTCGCGCAGCACCGGCCACGACGGGTCGACGGGGCGGCCGTACATCTCGCCCAGCCGGACCGCGCGGTCGATGGTGACCCAGCACATGACCTTCGAGTACACGTGGTGGCGCGGCGCGTGCCGCTCCTCCCAGATGCCGTGGTCGGGCTCGTGCCAGCGGCGGGCGACGGCCTCGGCCATGGCCTGCACCATCAGCCAGTCCTGGTCGGTCACCTCGCCGCGGGCCTCGGCCAGCTTCACGACGAGGTCGACCACGGGGCCGAAGACGTCGAGCTGGACCTGCTGGTTCGCGAGGTTGCCCACGCGGACCGGGCGGGAACCGGCGTAGCCGGGCAGCGTGTCGATCACGGCTTCCGCGCCGAGCATGGTGCCCTGCAACGTGTACAGCGGGTGCAGCCGCTCCGGGCCGGGCAGCGTGGCCAGGACGCCGTGCACCCAGCCCAGGAACGCCTCGGCCTCGGTGGTCGAGCCCACCGACACCAGCGCCTGCGCGGTCAGCGCCGCGTCGCGCAGCCAGCAGTAGCGGTAGTCCCAGTTGCGGATGCCGCCGAGCTCCTCGGGCAGCGACGTGGTCGCCGCGGCCATGATCGCGCCGGAGTCGGCGTGCACCAGGCCCTTGAGCGTCAACGCCGACCGCATGACCAGGTCGGTCTCCAGCGGCGGCAGCTTCAGCGTCTTGGCCCAGTCCGACCAGTACGCGCCCGCCCGCTCACGGCGGTCGGACTCGCTGATCGTGGCGTCCGACAGGTCGTCGGTGCCGCAGCGCAGCTCAAGCAGGATCGGGGCGCCCTCGCGCGGCCGGACGACCGCGCGCGCGGTCTCCTGGAGGCCGTCGGAGGTGATCTCCCAGTCCACGCCGGGGGAGCGCAGCACCATCGGGTCGGACGTGCCGACCACGCGCAGGCCCTCGCGCTCGCGCAGCAGCCGCACGGGCACCTGGCCGAACTCCGGCCGCGGCGCGAACGTGATCACGGCGTTGGTGGAGCCGCTGATCCGCCGGATCACGTCGGTGCGGTGCGAGGCGCTGAAGTGGTCCAGGTAGTCCGACACGAGCAGTCGGGACCACCGGGTCTCCACGATCATGGTGCCGGGCACGTAGCGCTGGCCCAGCGGCAGCGAGCCGTGCTCGGGCTTGATCGAGAAGTGGCCCGCCTCCGGGCCGCCGAGCAGGTCCGCGAACACCGCGGCCGAGTCGGGCTCCGGGTGGCACAGCCAGTTGATCCTGGCGTCCGGGGTGACCAGCGCGACGGACCGCTCGTTGGCGAGCATGGTCAGCCGCTCGATCGGCACCGCCTGGTCGCCGTGCAGCCAGTTGCGGCGCTCCTCCAGGAGGAACGCGAGCACCGTCGCGACGTCGGTGGTGTCCTGGATCGTGTACTCGGCCAGGGACTCGCCCTCGCCGACCTTGATGCCGACGTCCGGCCCGGACAGCCGGGCGAACGCCTTCTCGTCGGTCACGTCGTCGCCGACGAACACCGCGGCGGTCGCGCTGACCCGGTGCCGCAGCACGTCGAGCGCGTGGCCCTTGTCGGTCTGCACGACGGCGAGCTCGACGACGGCCTTGCCCTCGGTGACGTGGACGCCGTCCCAGGTGCACGGGCCGGAGCGGACCGCTTCGAGCACGGCCTCCCCGACCGCGGCGTCGGCGCGGCGGACGTGCACCGCGATGCTGGCGGGCTTCACCTCGAGCCCGACGCCCTCGTTGCCGTCGACCAGCTGCTCCAGCTCGGCCTCGAGCCTGCGGTGCAGGGCCTTGGCGTCGGCGTCGAGCGCGTGCACGAAGCCGACGTCGAACTCGGAGCCGTGGGATCCGACCAGGTGCACCTCGGACGGGAGTCGCGAGAGCGTCGCGAGGTCCCGCAGGGCGCGGCCGGAGATGACGGTTGTGGTGGTCTCGTGGAGTCCGGCCAGCGAGCGCAGCGCGCCCACCGACTCGGTCAGCGGGCGGGCCTGTTCGGGGTCGGCGACGATCGGTGCAAGTGTCCCGTCGTAGTCGCACGCCACCAGCAGTCGTGGGGTGCGAGCCAGCTGCACGATCGCTCGGCGCAGGTCCGCGGGGAGGGCCTCGGCGGTCAACGCCCCTCCTCTTTTTTAGATGGGACAGGTCAGGGGGTCTGAAATGATTCAGATCGCGGTCTGCGTGCCTAGGGCTTCAAGGAACGACCGCGCCCAGCGGTCGACGTCGTGCGTGAGGACTTGGCGCCGCAGGGCGCGCATCCTACGGCGACCTTCGGCGGGGTCGATGGTGAGGGCGGACTCCAAAGCGTTCTTGACACCGTCCAGGTCGTGGGGGTTCACCAGGTAGGCGCTGGTCAGCTCCGAGGCCGCTCCCGCGAACTCGCTGAGCACCAGCGCGCCACCGAGGTCGTACCTGGTTGCCACGTACTCCTTGCACACCAGGTTCATGCCGTCGCGGACCGGCGTCACCACCATGACGTCCGCGGCGCTCATGAACGCGGCCAGCTCCTCCCGGTTCACCGACTGGTGCAGGTAGTGCACGACCGGGCGGCCGACCCGCGCGAACTCGCCGTTGATCCGGCCCACGATCTGCTCGATGTCGCCGCGCATCGTCTTGTAGTGCTCGACCCGCTCGCGGCTCGGCGTGGCCAGCTGCACCATCGCCACGTCCTCCGGGTCGATCCGGCCGTCCTCCAGCAGCTCGTGCAGCGCCTTCAGCCGGACGTCGATGCCCTTGGTGTAGTCGAGCCGGTCCACGCCCAGCA
This sequence comes from Umezawaea tangerina, assembly GCF_003002815.1. GTDB lineage: Bacteria > Actinomycetota > Actinomycetes > Mycobacteriales > Pseudonocardiaceae > Umezawaea > Umezawaea tangerina. The sequence goes on from NZ_PVTF01000001.1 coordinate 599,992, forward strand.
GGATCTTCTTCGGGTTCCCGAGGTCTTCGCGGAGCTGCTTGGCGCGCGCCTGCACGTCCTTGCGCCGCGCGAGCGCGTCCAGGCCCGCCGAGTCGATCGAGATCGGGAACGCGCCCACGCGGACCGTGCGGTCGCCGACCTGCACGACACCGGGCCGGGTGCGCACGCCGACCGCGCCGCGGCTGGGCTCCAGGCCGACCAGGCGGCGGGCCAGCCAGAGGAAGTTCTGCGCGCCGCCGGGCCGGTGGAAGCCGACCAGGTCCGCGCCCAGCAGCCCGCGGATGATCTCCGTGCGCCACGGGAGCTGCATGAACAGCTCGACCGGCGGGAACGGGATGTGCAGGAAGAAGCCGATCTTCAGGTCGGGCCGCTGCTCGCGCAGCATCGCCGGGACCAGCTGCAGCTGGTAGTCCTGCACCCACACCGTCGCGCCCTGCGCGGCGACCTTCGCGGTCGCGTCGGCGAAGCGCTGGTTGACCCGCGTGTAGGCGTTCCACCAGTGCCGGTGGAACGCCGGGGGCGCCACCACGTCGTGGTAGAGCGGCCAGAGGGTGCCGTTGGAGAAGCCCTCGTAGTAGTCCTGGACCTCGTCGGCGCTGAGCCGGACCGGGTGCAGCTGGAGGCCGCCCTCCTCGAACGCGTCGACCTCCGCGTCGGCCACGCCGGGCCAGCCGATCCACGCCCCGCTGTGCGTCCGCAGGAACGGTTCGAGCGCGCTGACCAGGCCACCGGGGCTGTGCTTCCAGCGTTCGGTGCCGTCGGGCATCCGTTCCAGGTCTACCGGCAGGCGGTTCGCGACGACCAGGAAGTCCGCACCGTTCTCGCCAATGCTGCTCACCGGAAAAGCGCCTCCTGTATTCGGTTCGCCCAGCTTGAGGGTAGAGGGCTGGTACCTCGGGGAATGCCCCCGCGTAGCACCTGTCACACCGAGTTCACCCGAGTCGACGAAGTGCGGGTCGTCACGAACCGGCGTTCGAGGCGGCTCAGCCCGCTGCGGACCGGACGGGCGAGGTGCTCGCCGAGGACCACGCCGCCCGCCAGCGCGAGCGCGATGCCGGTCGCCAGCACGAGCGTGGACAGACCGGCGGAGTCGCCGTCGGCGGTGAGCTGGTAGAGGCCGCGGTAGATCGTCCAGCCGGGCAGCAGCGGCCCTATCCCCGCGACGGACACGACCAGCGTCGGGATCCGCAGCCGCCGGGACAGGACCGCGCCGCCGAAGCCGACCAGCGCGGCCGCGACCGCGGAGCTGGTGATCGCGTTCGTCCCGGTGACCGCCAGCAGCCCGTACGACGTCGTGCCGACCGCGCCCGCGACGGCCGCGACCAGCAGCGCCCTGGGCTGCGCGTAGCTCGCCATCGCGAAGCAGAACGAGGTCGCGGCGCCCGCGGCGAACTGCACCGGCACGTCGGTGATCAGCGCGGGCAGCGGCTCCGCGATCGACGTCTGGATCCCGAACTGCACACCGGCCCGCAGCGCCAGCGCGATGCCGGAGATCAGGCCCGCCGTGAGCAGCCCGATCTCCACCGTCCGGCCCGCCGCGGTCACGTTGTAGCCGCTGATCGCGTCCTGCACCGTGCTCACCAGCGACAGCCCGGACAGCAGCACCACGATCCCGACCGCGACCAGCATCGACGGCCGCACGCTCGGCAGCAGGTCCGTGGCGTACATGACCAGCGCGGCACCGGTGGCCAGCCCGCCGCCGACCACCTGCTGGAAGAAGAACGGCAGGTTCCGCCGGTTCAGCACCCGGCCGACCCGGTCCAGCACGGCCGTCACGAACGCCGCCGTCAACGCCAGCAGCAGCCCGCCGCCGACCAGCACAGCGACCCCCGCCGCCATCCCCGCCCACGCCGCCGTGGCGACCCAGCGCGGGTACGGGTGCGGCGCTGTGGTGATCCGGTCCAGCTCCCCGTAGGCGTCGCGCGGCGTGATCGTGCCGCCCTTCATCCGGCCGATCAGCAGCTCCAGCTCGGCCAGTCGCGTGAAGTCCAGGCTGCGCGACCGCACCACCCGCAACGTGGTGATCGGCGCCGCCTCGGTACCCCGGTGGCAGCAGACCGTGATCGCGGTGAACGTCACGTCCACCTCGGTGTGGGGAAGGCCATACGCGGCCGTCACGTCGATGATCGTGGCCGTCACGTCGGCCGCCCCCACCCCGCTCGCCAGCTGCGCCTCGCCCACCCGCAGCGCCAGGTCGAGCACCAGGTGCACGGTCGGCTCGTCCAACGGCGCGGGACCGAACACCGCCGCCGGTGGTTTCCGCTGGTCGATGCCGGTCTTCGGACTGCGGCGCAGCCAAGACGGCCGTGCGCGACCCAGGCTCACCCGGAGCCACCTCCTCTGGTTGTCATCCCGACCCAACAGGCCGCCACGCCGACCGGCGCACACTTCCGCTTGTGTTGTCCGCCACCCCTGAACGGGTTACCCAGGCAGGGGGAACCGGTCACGCAGAGTTGATCATGTAGTGGTCTTGGTCAGGTGCTCTGTGCAGCGGTTTCACGTTTGCCGCCCACTGCTCCGGACGGGACGAAGGCTCCATTCGGACCAGTCGACACGCACTTGGACCACACCGTTCGCCGCAGGTGGCACCCACTGCGGGCGCTTAGGATGTCCCAGGTCTCCAGGCCAAGCCGGTGTAGCTCAATTGGCAGAGCACTCGCCTTGTAAGCGAAAGGTTAGGGGTTCAAGTCCCCTCACCGGCTCCACCCCTGACCAGCGGGTTCGCTGGCCAGGGACGGATCGGTGATCCGGACGGGTCTCAGTCCGGGTCTCATGCGTCCTGGTGGCACCGCGTGCGGGCCACCGCGGACCTCGTCACCACTTGTCGGAAGTGACGATCGCCTTCAGCTGGTCGAGGGTCAGCGGCGGCCGCGGCGCGTAGACCTCACCGCCCGGCGAGTTGATCTCAGCACCCGAGGGGTCCCCCTGGTTGCTGATCTGGATGACGACCACCGTCCCGTCGGTCCGCTGGAGGGACGCCAGGTACGACGCCGCGCCGGGAGCCCGCTGCGCGGTCCCGGTCGCCAGCCGGGAGCCGTCGGGCAGCGTGCTGACGTCGCAGTCGATGCGGGGAAAGCCGCACCACATGCCGGACGCGGAATCGCCGGGGCGGATCATCAGGACGAAGCTCCCGGTGACGCCCGCGGAGGTCAGGGTCCCGCTGACCGCCGCGTGGGTGGTGTCGTCCGCGACCTCCGGCGACAGCGGCGAGAGCGACACGACCGATCCTGGCTCCGGCGGCGGTTCCGGGCGGTTGTCCGAGGGCGCGGGAGTGTTCGCCAAGATGTCCTTCCGGGTCACCTCGAACGTCGCGGTGTCGCCGAGCACCACCCTGAACCGGGCGATCAGGTCATCCGGCGAGTGGGGGACCGGACTGCGCGTCGTGGTCGTCGACGAGGCGCTCGGCGGGCCGGCGACGTGCGTGCCGGAGTCGCCCGGCGCCAGCCACACCGCACCCGCGACCAGGCCCGCCACCGCGACGACGGAGGCCGCGACGGGGACCAGCCGCATGGCCCGCCACGGCCGCACGACCGGAGCCGTGCCCCTGGCCGCGGCGTCGGCGCGCCGCTCCAGCTCGGCGAAGGCGTCGTGGAGGGTGCGCAGGTCGTTCATGAGGTCTCCTGGAAGTCGGGGGCGCTGGCGGTGAGGTCGACGCGCAGAACTTTGAGCGCGCGGTGGATCTGGCTGCGCACCGTCGGTTCCCGGCAGCCCAGCTGTGCGGCGATCTCCCTGTCGGACAGGCCCGCGTAGTAGCGCAGGACCACGGCCGCGCGCTGCTTCCTGGGCAGGCCTGCCAGGCGGCGGACCATCGCGTCCCGCTCGGCCCGCTCGTCCGCGCCGTCGGAGACGACCACCGGCTCGATCGCGGCGCGCAGGGACGTGCGGCTCAGCCTTCTGCGCCACGACAGGTACTCGTTGACGACCATCCGCCGCACGTAGGCGTTCGGCTCGGCCATCCCCGAGATCCGTTCCCAGCGCTCGAACGCCCGGCCCAGCACGTCGCTCACCAGGTCCTCGGCCAGCCATGTCCGGCAGGTCAGGACCGTGGCGAACCGCATCAGCGCGGGACGCTGCCTTGCCACGTATTCAGCGAACTCCATCGGCCACTCCCGATCGTCGACCCGACCTCGATTGCGCACCCCTAATGCGGAAGTGACCCCGTTCGTTGCATCCAGCCTCCCAACGGCTGGGGACGGGGTTCGCGGAAGTCGGTCGCCCCGTGCCCCGCACTAGTGCCTCGGCGGTGCCGCGACAACCCGTTGGACGCCGTGGGATCGGCTCCGAGCTGGGAAGACGTTCCCTGTCCTGCTGTCCGAGGCGCCGGAGCGCCCGCCGCGGTCTTCGCGTGCGCGAGTGCACTGGGACGGTGTGGGACGGGGCCGTTGGACGGCCGTCCGAGCCGTGGGACGCCGCTCCGACCAGCGACGATCGCCGATCACCGTGGAACAGGTGGGAGAACGGTGGTATGGATGAGTCCCGCGTGAGCAGGGCCGACTGCGAGCGCACAGGCGCCGCTGGTCGGTGACTGGAACGCGGTGGCGCCCCCACCGGAGAGGTGCCGACGGGGGCTCGCCGCACGGGGGGTCCGACCCGAGCATTCAGGGGGGTGTGACGGCCATGACGTCACCGCGTCCGGTCGACGGCGAGCGGCGGTTACCCGCCGAGGTCTTCCTCGGGGCCGTGCGCTCCCGGATCAGGCGGTCCGGCCTCGCCGTCACGGAGGTCGCGAGGGACTGCGGGCAGCCCGCGCACGTGGTGCGCGACGCGGTGCAGGGGCGGGTGGGCGAGTGGGCGCTCTACCGGCGGATCCTCGAGGTGTGCGGCGCGGACAAGGCGGCGGTCGCCCAGCTGCACGGCGAGTGGCGGCGCGCGAGGTCCGGGACACCGGCGTCGAACGTCGTGCCGATCTCGTCCAGGACCCACGAGCAGGCGGACGGGGAACCGCCCGCGATGCCGGTGGAGGACCGCGAACTGCGCGCCACCACACCGCGGGAATTCATCTCCGTGCTCCGGCTCGTCCAACTCCGGTCGGGTTTCTCGCCCGCGCAGATAGCCATCCGGTCGAACATCCCGCGCAGCACCGCCTACCGGTTCGTCGACAACAAGAAGAACACCGCCCTGCCGACGAAGGTCGAACAGGTGAAAGCGTTCCTCGTCGGTTGTCGGCTACCCGAGAACCAGGTGCGGAAGGTCGTTCTGCTGTGGACGGACCTGCGCGAGGTCGAATCGGAGAACCGGTCGTCGGCCGATACCGGGGTTGACCACCCGACCGTCCTGGAAAGCGCGGACGGAAAAGCCGACCGGCCCGAGACCGCGGATTCGCTGCGGTGGCTGGCCGACGAGATCGTCGAGAGGTCGGGCGGTCCGGCGGGCTCGCCCGCCGAGCTCCTGCGGTGGGTACTGGCCGTGGTCTACGTCCTGGTGACCACCGCCCTGGCCGCCGTGCTGGTGATCGCCACGAGCGGGTGGGCGGCCGGGACGCAGGTGCTGGCGATCATGCTCGTCTGCGCGTTGTCGGCCGGGCTCGCCGCGTCTTGGTGCACGAACGTCGGTCGCTGGACCGCGAGGGCGCCCCGCACCGGGCGGCCGCCGTCGGACGGCGGGCTGGTCGTCGAGAGCCAGGGGGCCGCGCCCGCCGTGATCGGCCTGGAGAAGTGGTCGGAGTGACCCGACCCGCGTCTTGGGTCCGCGGCAACGGCCTGTGAGGGGGAGTGGTGCACATCTTCGAGTCGCTCAGCAAACGCGAACACGAAGTGCTCGCGGTTGTCGCCAAGGACAAGACCGACCGCGAGATAGCCAATGAGCTAGGAATACGCGAGCGCACCGTCCGGGCCCACGTGAGCCGGATAATCCTGAAACTCGGCGTCGCTTCCAGAGTGGGTGCCGCGGTGGCGCACGTGGAGTGGAAAATGCGCTCTGAGTTCGACACGCGGACGGGCGGGTCGGCCGGTTAGTCGACAATCGCCGATCCGCCAGTGGCGATAACGCCAATGGAAGTGGTCCAGTGGAGGTGCCACGATGGTGCGGGGGGACGGACGGGCCGGTTCCGGTGGCGGGAAAGATGGGGGAATTCCGCACACCGGCCTGGCAGGTCCGGAATGGGGGGATGGCGGGGCCCGGACGCGATCGCGTCCGGGCCCCGCCGCCGTCGCACCCCCCGCCGGACTGCCCTGGTCGGGTGGACGTGACATCGTGGGGGCATGGCTTACCTGGCGGAAGAGTCGCGTTACGAGCGGATGAGCTACCGCAGGTCCGGGCGCAGCGGGTTGAAGCTGCCCGCGATCTCCTTGGGTCTGTGGCACAACTTCGGGGACGACCGGCCCTACGAGCTCGGGCGGGCGATCGTGCGGCGGGCGTTCGACCTGGGCATCACGCACTTCGACCTGGCGAACAACTACGGGCCGCCCTACGGCTCGGCGGAGACGAACTTCGGGCGGCTGGTGGTCGACGACCTGAAGCCGTACCGGGACGAGCTGGTGATCTCGACGAAGGCGGGCTACGACATGTGGCCCGGCCCGTACGGGGACCACGGGTCGCGCAAGTACCTGCTGGCGTCGTTGGACCAGTCGCTCGGGCGGATGGGGCTCGACTACGTCGACATCTTCTACTCGCACCGGTTCGACCCGGAGACGCCGCTGGAGGAGACCGTCGGCGCTCTGGTGAGCGCGGTGCAGCAGGGCAAGGCGCTCTACGTCGGGATCTCGTCGTACTCGGCGACCAAGACCCGCGAGGCGGCCGAGCTGCTGCGCCAGGCGGGTGTGCCGCTGCTGATCCACCAGCCGTCGTACTCGATGCTGAACCGCTGGATCGAGCCGGACCTGCTGGACGCGCTGGAGGAGGTCGGCGCGGGCTGCATCGCGTTCTCGCCGCTGGGCCAGGGCATGCTGACGGACAAGTACCTCGACGGCGTGCCGGAGGGCTCGCGGGCGACGCAGGGCAAGTCGCTGTCGACGGACCTGCTGTCCGACGAGAACCTGGCCCGCGTGCGCGCGCTCAACGGGATCGCGTCCTCACGGGGCCAGTCGCTCGCCCAGCTCGCGCTCACGTGGGCGCTGCGCGACCCGCGGGTCACGTCGGCGCTGATCGGGGCCAGCTCGGTGAAGCAGCTGGAGGACAACGTGGCCGCGCTGGACGCGCCGCCGCTGACCGAGGACGAGGTCGCCGAGATCGACAAGCACGCCGTCGAGTCCGGCATCGACCTCTGGGCGCCCTCGCACGCGGTCTAGCGACGCCCAGTCCGCCGGTCTACGCCGGCAGCCGGATCGTGAACGCGGTGCGGCCGGGCTCGCTGTCGACCTCGACGGTCCCGCCGTGGGCGGTGACCAGGGACTGCACGACGGCGAGCCCGAGCCCGCTGCCGCCCCGGTTGCGGGCGCGGGAGTTGTCCACCCGGTAGAACCGGTCGAAGATCCGCCCCCGGTCGCCTTCGGGGATGCCCGGCCCGGAGTCGGTCACCGCCACACCGGTGGGGAACACGCGCAGCCCCACCTCCGTCCCCGCGGGGGTGTGCACGGCGGCGTTGGTGAGCAGGTTGTCGATCACCTGCCGCAGCCGCATCGGGTCCGCCCGCAGCCGCACCGGCCCCGCGCCGAGGTCCTTCGTCAGCGGGTGGTCCGGGTAGGCGGCGGCGAACGCGCTGGCGGCGTCCTCGGCCAGCTCGACGAGGTCGACCTCGCGCACCCGCAGCGGTGCCTCCACCTCGGCGGAGTCCAGCCGGGCGAGCAGCAGCAGGTCGTCGAGCAGCACGCTCATCCTGGCCGCCTCGTCGCGCATCCGCTCCAGGTGCGCCTCCCGTTCGGCGGGCTCGTTCGCGGCCGCGTAGCGGAACAGGTCGGCGTACCCGCGCAGCGACGTGAGCGGGGTGCGCAGCTCGTGCGAGGCGTCCGCGACGAACCGGCGCAGCCGCTGCTCGGCGGCGGTGCGAGCGGCCAGCGACGAGTCGATGTGGTCCAGCATCGTGTTGAACGCCGTCCGCAGCTCCTCGACCTCCACGCCGCCGCCCTCGCCGGACGCGCGCACGGGCAGCCGCCCGGTGTCGGTCAGGTCGCGGGTGGAGATGGTGTGCGCGGTGTCGGCCATGTCGCTCAACGGCCGCAGCCCGCGCCGCAGCACACCCCGTCCGATCAGCACGAACGCCACCAGCGCAGCCAGGAAGACCACGACCTCCAGGCTGATCAGCTGGCGCAGGATGCTGTCGCGGTCACCGGTGGGGGCGGCGCTGACCAGCACGAGGTCGTCGACGACGGCGCAGGCGCGGACCCGGTAGGTGCCCTCGCCGTCGAGGTGCACGGTCCGGTAGAGCTCGCCGCCGTTGACGTCCCGCGCGACCTCGCTCACGTCCTCCAGGTCCTTGGGCTGGTCGCCGTTCTTCACGTCGACGGCCTCGCCGTGCACCGTGAAGACCATCGAGTACCAGCCCTGCGGCACCTTCTTCACGTTGCCGTAGGCCTTGACCGTCTCGGTCTCGGCGAGCTGGGTGGCCCGCATCTGCTCGTCGAGCTTGCCGTCCAGGTAGCTCCGCATGCTGGTGGCCATGACCGTGCCCACGGCGGCGAACACGACCAGCGCCAGCGCGCCGAGGCCGAGCACCAGCCGGGTGCCGAGGCGGAGCCTGCCGAGGCGGAACCGGTCTCTCACGAAGAGGCCTGCCGGAGCACGTAGCCGACGCCGCGGATGGTGTGGATCAACGGCTCCTCGCCGTCGTCGAGCTTGCGCCGCAGGTGCGACACGACCAGCTCCACCACGTTGGAGCGGCCGCCGAAGTCGTACTCCCACACGTGGTCGAGGATCTGCGCCTTGGTCAGCACCGCGGGGGAGCGGCGCATCAGGTAGCGCAGCAGCTCGTACTCGGTGGGCGTGAGCGTGATCAGCCTGGTGCCGCGGCGCACCTCGCGGGTGTCCTCGTCCAGCGCCAGGTCCGCGACCTTCAGCACCGACCGCTGCCACGCGGGACCGGTGCTGCGGCGCAGGACGGCGCGCAGCCTGGCCATCAGCTCCTCGACCGAGAACGGTTTCACCAGGTAGTCGTCGCCGCCCCTGGTGAGGCCCGCGACCCGGTCGGCGGTGCCGTCGCGCGCGGTGAGGAAGACCACGGGGACCATCGTGCCGGCCTCCCGGAGCCGGTCGAGGACGGAGAACCCGTCGAGGTCCGGGAGCATCAGGTCGAGCACCACGATGTCGGGGTGGAAGTCGGCCGCTTCCTTGAGCGCGGCCTCGCCGCTGCCCGCGGTAACGGCGTTCCACCCCTCGTAGCGGGCGACCGTCGCGACCAGGTCTGCGATGTGCGGCTCGTCGTCGACGACGAGCAATCGAACCGAATCGGCCTTGTCCACGTGCACATGGTGAGGCACCGCTCCACCGGGAGCGAGGCGATCGGACACCTCCACGCCGATCAACAGCTAGTCGACAGCGTTCGCTCAGTCGGCGCTCAGCTGGGCCACGGAAGCTACGGACCAGACGAACGGCCAAGAGGAGACCGCCCCGTGACCACCGTCCAGATCCCCGTCGACCGGGCGCCCGCCCAAGCGGGCGGTGCGAGTCCGAAGGTCGTCGCCCGCACCGGCCTGTACGCGCTGATGGCCGCGAACGTCGCCGTGGTCACCTACTTCTTCGGCCAGAGCGGCTTCGGCACCAACGCGCTGATCCTCATGGGCCGGGTCACCGGCCTGTACGGCACGCTGGTGATGGCGTTCCAGTTCATCCTGGTCGCCCGGCTGCCCTGGTTCGACCGGCGGCTCGGCATGGACCGGCTGACCACCTGGCACCGCTGGACCGGGTTCACCCTGCTCTGGCTGCTGCTCTCGCACGCGGTGTTCATCACGCTGGGCCACGCGCAGCTCGCCGACCTGCCCCCGGTGACCGAGCTCGTGGACCTGGCCACCACCGTCGAGGGCGTGCTGCGGGCGGTCGTGGCGCTGTTCCTGATCATCGTGATCGGCGGCGTGTCCGCCCGGTACGCGCGGCGCCGGATGGCCTACGAGACCTGGCACTTCATCCACTTCTACGCCTACGTCGCGGTGGTGCTGGCGTTCACCCACCAGATCGCCGCGGGCTCGACGTTCAACACCTCCGAGCCCGCCACGGCGTACTGGTGGGGCCTGTGGACGTTCGCGCTCGGCTCCGTCGTGGTCGGCCGGTTCGGGCTGCCGCTCTACCGCAACCTGCGCCACCAGCTGCGGGTCGCCGCCGTCGTGCCGGAGGCGGACAACGTGGTGTCGATCTACATCACCGGCCGCGACCTGCACCGGATGCCCGCACGGGCGGGCCAGTTCTTCCTGTGGCGCTTCCTGACCCGCGACCGCTGGTACAAGGCCAACCCGTTCTCGCTGTCCGCCGCCCCGGACGGGCGTTCGCTGCGGTTGACCGCGAAGGCCGCCGGTGAGGGCAGCGCGAGCCTGCGGTACCTCAAGGTCGGCACCCGCGTGTTCGCCGAAGGTCCCTACGGCGCGTTCACCGCGATGCACCGCACCAAGCCCAACGCGGTGCTGGTCGCGGGTGGTGTCGGCGTCACGCCGATCCGGGCGCTGCTGGAGGAGCTGCACGGCCACGCGGTCGTGCTCTACCGGGTCCGCGACCCGCGCGACGCCGTGCTCCTGAACGAGCTGCGGCACCTCGCGCTCGTCCGCGGCGCGGTCCTGCACCTGCTCACCGGCCCGTCCGCCGCCCCCACGCCCCGCGGGCCCCTGCTCGCCCCGCACAGCCTCGCCGCGATGGTGCCCGACATCCGCGACCGCGACGTGTTCGTCTGCGGCCCGCCCGCCATGACCGACGCGGTGATGACCAGCCTCCGCGAGTTGAAGGTCCCCAAGCAGCAGGTGCACGCCGAACGCTTCAGCATGGCCGGTTGAGGAAGGACGACATGAGGATCCACAGGGCCATCCCGCTCGTCGTGCTGTCGATCGCCGGGCTCGTCCCGCTCTGGCTGTACGACCCGACGGCGACGGAGACCACCGAGGTCGCCGCCGACGTCGGCATCGTGCCGGAGGCGCAGACGCAGACCAGTACCGAACCGCCCACGACCACCACGTCCAAGCCCGCCGACTCCGGTTACGGCACCACGGCTCCGCCCACCACGACGACCAGGAAGCCGACCACGAGCGCCGCCGTGAAGACGGTCAACGGTCCGGTGGTCAAGACCGTCCACGGCGACGTCCAGGTGCAGGTCACCTTCACCGGCGACAAGATCACCGCCGTCAAGTTCCTGAAGCAGCCCAACACCGGCCCCACCAAGATGGCCGCCCCGCTGCTGATCCAGGAGACCCTCAAGGCGGGCAGCGCCGACATCGACAGCGTGTCCGGCGCGACCCAGACCAGCGAGGGCTACGTGAAGTCGCTCCAGGCCGCCATCGACGCCAAGGGGAACTAGCCGTGCTCACCGGTCTGCGCAGGGTCGAACAGGTCATGGGGCTGCCCGTCTCGGTGGACCTGCGCGACGGCGACGAGCGGACCCGCCACGCGGTCGACCGCGCGTTCGCCTGGCTCCAGGAGGTCGACCTCCGCTTCAGCCCGTTCCGCTTCGACAGCGAGGTCTCCCGCCACGGCCGCGCGGAACTGGCGCCCGAGGAGTTGAGCGACGAGCTCGCCCACGTCATCGACCTCTGCGACCACTACGAGCGCAGCACCGGCGGCGCCTTCACCACCCGCCTACCCGACCACGCCTTCGACCCCTGCGCCATCGTCAAGGGCTGGGCCGTCCAAGGCGCCGCCACCATCCTCCAGGACGCGGGCGCCCGCCGCTTCTGCGTCAACGCCGGCGGCGACGTCGTCACCTCAGGCGAACCCGAACCCGGCCTCCCCTGGCGGGTCGGCGTCCGCCACCCCGACCACGCCGACCAGCTCTGCGCGGTACTGGCCCTCCGCAACGGCGCCGTGGCCACCACGGCGAACTACGAACGAGGCAACCACATCATCGACGGCCGCACCGGCCAACCAGCCCGCGACCTCCTCAGCATCACCATCACCGCCAACGACCTCATCACCGCCGACGCCGTCGCCACCGCCGCCTTCGCCATGGGCACCGAAGGCATCACCTGGGCCGCCACCCAACCGAACTGCGAAGTCTTCGCCATCAACTCATCCCGCCACGTCTTCCGCACCCCAGGCCTACCCATCGCCACCTAATCCCCCCGATGCGAAGCGAGCAGCCACCCCACCCCCGTTGGGCGCAGCCCGCCAGCGCGCATCCGGCGCGGAGCGCCTGGGGCCTCGTCGGCGCCAGCCGATGCCTTGTCCGCCGCGAAGCGCGGATGCCTTGTCCGACGGCGAAGCCGAGGATGCAGTGTCGAGCGCAGCTCGATGCTGGCGAAGCCAGACTCCCCCTCTGCCCCCGATCCACAGCGCCCTCCTGCCCGACCTTCGTTGTCAAGACAGCTTTATCGTCTTGACAACGAAGGTCGGGCATTGAGACAATCGCGCGCCGGGGGCCGGGCTTCGCGCGGTTGCCCACAACCCACCGGCTTCCCTCTTCCCCTTGCCCCCCACCACTCCCAAGCCTCCAAACCGGACACCCCTCACATCGGAGCGTCGACCGGGGGTGACGGTACGCACATGCCTCTGCTATCTTGCTGTGCAAGGGAGTTCTGCTCCCCTCCACGGATGTTGATCAAGAGCAAGTCGGGTTTCGCGCTCGGGGTGAGACCCGAACTGCTGTGGACCAACCCGTGGAAGGCCGGCCCCGCGCACTCGTATTCGGGAACTTGTGCGCGGGGCCGTCCTCCTATCCGGACGCCTTTCCAGACCTCCGAACCGGACACCGAACCGGACACGGAACCAGTCACCGGACCAGACGCCCGGACCCCCTCACAAGTACCGCGACTCGTCGAACTCCTCCCCCGACGCCGACCTCCCCAGGTCCCGCCCCAGCTCCGTCAACTCATCCACCAGCTCCAGCCCGACGAGCCAATCCCTTGGCAGCACAGCGGTTCCGTGCAGAGCTCCCAGGATGTTCCCGGTCAACGCCGCCGTCGCGTCACTGCCGCCGGAGTGGTTCGCCGCGGCTCGCAGCGCGTCCACGAACTCGGACTTGCGCGGGTAGACCAGGACTGTGTGGACGGCTATCGCCAGCGCCTCGGGCCCGGTCCACCCGCTGCCGAGCCGGTCGACCCGCACCGAGTCCAGGCCCAGTTCGCGGTGTTCCTCGGCGAACACGACGGCCCGGTTCAGCGCGTTCGCGGTGTACGGGTCGTCGCGCAGCACCCGGCCGATCACCTGGTCCACCGCTTCGCGCACCGGGCGGCCGCGCACCGCGAGCAGGTGGATCAGCAGCGCCATAGCGCCGCCGGACACCCACCCGCCGGTGCCGCCGTGGGTCAGCGCGGCGAACCGGCAGCCCAGGTCGTAGGCGATGGCCGCGCTCGGCGCGAACCCGGCGGGCGCGGTGCGGGTGACCCCGTTGCAGCCCGACGACTCGTTGTGCGGTGCCTCAGGTGTCGGCGGCACGTCCGCGGCCAGCGCCCGCAGGCACGTCAGGCCGGGGGAGCGGCTGGAGTACAGCCGCTCGTTGGCCAGCAGCCCGACCGCTCCGGGTTCGGGCGCGGCGATCTGCTGGGTGACCAGCCACCGCCGGTAGCTGTGCCAGACGGTCTCGATGGGCTCCCAGGCGCCGGTCTTGCGACCGTGCACGTACGCCCGCAGGTACCCGTCCGCGGTGAACAGGGTGAGCTGCGTGTCGTCGGTGACCAGGGCGGGCCGGGGTGGCGCGATCACGCCCTCCGGGCCGTGGTCGCGCTGGATGTCGGCCCAGCCCAGGTACTGCACCGGTGCGCCCAACGCGTCGCCGAGCGCACCTCCGAGCAGGCACGCGGCTCCACGGTCGACCACCGCCAAAGGGTCGCGCGGCACATGCCCTCCTGCTTTGCCGGTCGTGAGTCCAGAACCCTAGTCGTCCCGGCGCCGATCGTTGATCGCGACGGGCGTTCCCGAACCAAGTTCGTCCGGCAGGTATCTGACGCAGGCGTGGCGACACCTGACCCAGTGACCGGTCGAACACGGAACGCGGGAGGTGGGCATGGCTGAGGGCGACCACGGCGCACCCGGCGCCCGCGGCCGGACCGGTCTGGAGTTCGGCGTGCTCGGCCCGCTGCAGGTGCTCGCCGACGGTCGTCCCGTGGTCCTCGGGCGCAAGGGGATGCGCGGGCTGCTCGCCATGCTCGTGCTGGACGCGAACCGGGTCGTGCCCATCGACGAGATCGTCGACCGGATCTGGGCCGAGGACCCGCCCGCGACCGCCCGCACGATCGTGCACGGGTACGTGTCGAAGCTCCGCAAGCTGCTGGAGGAGGCCGACCCGACCGGGTCCGCCTCGATCCTGACCAGCCCGCCCGGCTACCAGCTGGAGATCGACCCGTGGCGCCTGGACCTGCACCGGGCCCGTCAGCTGATCTCCTCGGCGCGGGGCAAGCCCGCCGCGATGCGGGCCGGTCTGCTGCGCGAGGCCCTGGGCCTGTGGCGCGGCCAGGTGCTCGCCGACGTGCCCGGCAACCCGATCACCACCGACCTCGACGAGCTGCGCATGTCGGCGTTGGAGGAGCGCATCGAGGCCGAGCTGGAGCTCGGCCGCCACCTGGAGCTGGTCGGCGAGCTGCGCCAGCTGGTCACCGAGTACCCGTTCCGCGAACGGCTCGTCGCCCACTCCATGCGCGCCCTCTACCGGTCCGGCCAGCGCGCCGACGCCCTGGAGGCCTACCAGCGGTTCCACCGGCGGGCCGTCGAGGAGCTCGGCATCGACCCCGGCCCCGACCTGCGGCTGCTGCACGAACGGGTGCTGCGCGACGACCCGGTGCTCAGCGACCCCGGCGCCGCCGACCGCCGCTCCCAGGAGCCGCGCCCCGGCGTGGTCGTCCCGCAGCAGCTGCCCGCCGCGGCCAGCGGGTTCATCGGTCGCGGCGCCGAGCTGGCCTGGCTGGACCGGCTGTGCGAGCAGCGCGACCTCATGGCGACCACCATCGCGCTGATCGACGGCGCGCCCGGCATCGGCAAGACCGAGCTGGCCGTCACCTGGGGGCACCGGCGCGCCGAGCTGTTCCCCGGCGGTCTGCTGTTCGCCCCGCTGCACGGCTTCGAGGGCGACCGCAGGCCCGTCGAGCCCACCGAGGTGCTGGCCAGGTTCCTGCACGCCCTCGGCGTGCCCTCCGACGCCGTGCCCGACGACCTGCCCGACCGGGTCGGCCTCTACCGCTCGCTGCTGGCCCGCCGCCGGGTGCTGGTCGTGCTCGACGACGCGTGGGACCCCGACCACGTCCGGCTGCTGCTGCCGCCCGGCGCCGGGTCGGTGGTGCTGATCACCAGCAGGCGCAAGCTCGAGGGCCTGGTCGTGAGCAACAGCGCCCGGCTGCTCACCCTGGGCAGGCTCAGCGAGGCCGAGTCGATCGACCTGGTCGACGAGGTCGTCGGCGAACCGATCTCGAAGTACGACCCGGTGTCCGCCGGGATGCTCGTCGAGCTGTGCGGGTACCTGCCGCTGGCGCTGCGCATCGCCGCGGCCCGGCTCGCGATGAGTCCGGAGTGGACGATCGACGAGCTGGTAGCCGAGCTGTCCGACGACAGCAACCGGCTCCGGACGCTGGAGCTGCCCGAGATCGGCGTCCGCCGGGCGCTGGAGGTCTCCTACCGGTCGCTGGCGCCGGAGCTGGCGGGCGCGCTGCGCGCCGCGGGACTCGTGCCGGGGCGCTGGGTCAGCCCGCACGCCGTGGCCGCGATCTGCGACACCGACGTGCCCACCGCGGGCTCCCGGCTGTCCGACCTGGCCGACGCGCACCTGCTGGAACAGCCGTGGTCGGGCGGGTTCGTGCTGCACGACCTCGTCCGGCTGTTCGTGCGCGAGGTGACCGGAGACCCGGCCGCGCGCACGGCGGCGCTCCAGGCGTTGATGGAGCACTACCTGGCCGCGTGCGACCACGCCCGGAGGTTGATCAGACCGAGCAAGGACGGCCTGTCCTTCCCGGCGCCGTACTCCTACGACCGGCCCGCCACGTCCGCGGAAGCGCTTTCCTGGTTCGACCGGGAGTGGCCGAACATAGTGGCCCTGGTGCACGCGGGAGCGGAAACGGGGCTGCACAAGCAAGTCTGGCAGCTGGTGCGGCTGGTCCACACCTACTGCCTGGCCAGGACGGTCGTGCGCGAATGGGTCGCGCTCGCCGGGTTCGGGCTGGCGTCCGCGCGGGTGAGCGGCGACGAGCTGGGCGAGCTGTTGCTGCTGCACGCGGTGAACGCGACCAGCGTCCGGTTCGGCATGCTGGCCTCGTCGCTGGCGGACGCGCGCCGAGCGCACCGGATCGCGGTGGGCCTCGGGGACCCGCGGTACCAGGTGCTGACGCTGGGACAGCTGGCGAACGCACTGGCGGCGGTGGGCGACCACGAGGAAGCGCTGCTGCGGCACTGGGCGTCGATCGACCTGGCCAAACGCGAAGGGGACGTCCTGGGGCAGGCGACCGGGCTGAACAACATCGCCCAGGTCGAACAAGCGCTGGGACGACGGGAAATCGCCGCGGCACACCAGTTCCAGGCGATGGAGATCTACCACCGCAGCGGGGACGAACGGGCCTACGTGCTCGCGGTGAACAACCTCGCGGAGCTGTACGTGGAACTCGGGCGCCTCGGCGAAGCCGAGGACTACGCCCGCCAAGGCGTCGACCTGGCCCACGCGGGGGCGATGCCGTTCGAAGAGGCGTTCGGGCGGCAGGTACTCGGTTCGGTGCTGGCGCGGAGAGCGGAAATGGTAGCCGCGCAAGCGGAACTCACCGAATCGCTGAGGCTGTTCGAACAGGTGGGATCACCTCGGGCGGTGCTGGTGAGAACGGCCCTGGAGGTCTTGACCTCCGAGGTTTAGCGGGTGTTTAGCGCGACGGGGGCCGGGTCTGGCAACTTGGAGTCGGGCGCTGATCACCTGAGCTGATCAGGGTCCGGGGTGGCACTTGAGGGGGGAACTCAAGGGGGGAGCCACCCGCGGTGGCCGGCCGGCATTCGGGGGAGAGTGCCGGCCGGTCATCTTTTTTGTGGTTCGGGTCTTGGTGGGGTTCGGTTCCGGCTTGGCTCGGCCTTCGGTGAGGCTGGTTCCCGGTGGGCCTTGGGTCCGGTGGAGTCTGGCTCCTGGTTGCGTGGTTCCCGCCTCCGCGAAGCTCGGCTCTGGCTTAGGTCGGCCTTCGGTGAAGGTTGCTCCCGGTGGGCCTTGGGTCCGGTGGAGTCTGGCTCCCGGTTGAGTCGTTCTCACCCCCGCGAAGACCGGTCCTCTTAGTCCGGCCTTCGGTGAAGCTTGCTCCTGGTGGGTCCTGGGCCCGGTGGAGTCTGGCTCCCGGTCCCGTTGTTCCCGCCCCTGGTGAAGCCCGGCCCCCGGCGCGCGATTGTCTCAATGCTCCACCCTGCTTTGTCAAGACGGTGAAGCTGTCTTGACAAAGCAGGGTGGAGCAGGAGGGCGCTGTGTATCGGGGGCAGGGGTAGGTCTGGCTTCGCCAGCATCGAGCTGCGCTCGACAAGGCATCCTCGGCTTCGCCGTCGGACAGGGCATCCTCGGCTCCGCCGTCGGACAAGGCATCCTTGGCTTCGCCGTCGGACGGGGCATCCGCGCTTCGCGGCGGACAGGGCATCGGCTGGCGCCGACGAGGCCCCAGGCGCTTCGCGCCGGATGCGCGTTGGCGGGCTGCGCCCGTCGGGGGTGTTGTGCTTGCTTTGTGTGGTGTGTTGGTAAAAGGATCTTGTTGCTGCTGTTGGTGTTGCCGTTGGTGTTGCTTGTATTAGTCGCGGCTGATGGGTAGCAATTCCGGGCGCTTGGGGGCTAGGCCGTCGCCGGTGGATTCGCCGCGTACCAGGCGGCCGACCCAGGGCATGACGTGTTCGCGGGCCCATTTGAGGTCGCGGCGGCGTTGGGTCATCCAGTCGGATTCCTGGGCGGGGGGCCAGGGGGTGTTCCAGGGTTCCGGTGTTGGGAAGCCGAGGACTTCGGCTGCCCGTAGGGCTACGCGGTGGTGGCCTTCGGGGGAGAGGTGGAGTCTGTCCTCGCTCCAGGCTCGCTTGTCCTGGAGGATCGACATGGCCCAGAGGTCGATCATGTGGCAGTGGTAGCGGTCGGCGACTGACCACAGGTGGGTGTTGTAGATGGCGATCTTGCCGCGCAGCGAGCGCAGGAGCGGGGTGCTCTTGGTGTCGAAGCCGGTGAAGACGATGACCTCGCTGCCCGCGGCGCGGAGGTCGGCGACGCCGATCTCGTAGACCTCGGCGAGCGCGTCGGGGTCGGTGCCGGGGGTGAGGATGTCGTTGCCGCCGCCGCAGAAGGCGACGAGCTGGGGTTTCAGGGCGACCGCCAGTGGAAGCTGCTCTTCGACGATCTCGTGGAGGGTCTTGCCGCGGATCGCGAGGTTGGCGTAGCGGAAACCGTCGCGCTGGGTGGAGATCATCGCGGCCAGGCGGTCGGCCCAGCCCATGAAGTTGCCGTCCGGACCGGGGTCGTCCATGCCCTCGGTGAAGCTGTCCCCGATCGCCACGAAGCTGTCCAAGTCCTGCACCTGCGATCCCCTCCCTCTGCGCGGCCCGTGCCCATCCCCTCAGGGGCCGCGCGAACAGCATGCCTCCAGGTCGTTCGCCGTCGCCACCGAAGGTGATGGAACCGTAGACGCGGGACGACGTCGAGGTAAACCGAATTGGCGACGAATGGATTCCCGAACCCCTAGAACTCGTTATCCGCCCGTGTCTTTCCATCACTCTTTCGAGGGACGAGATGTGTGCATTGGGCGGTTTATCGCAATTCGGCCCCTACCCTTTGCGGTTTCGCAGACCAGTCGATCGCGCCTGGAGAGGCCGTGCACTTTCGTACACCCCTGCCCGTCATCTCCGTCGGGGCCGTCGCCGTGATCATGGGCCTCGCGCTCGGGATCGGGTTGGGCGGTTCGGCGGAGCAGCCGCAAGGCGGGAGCGGGAACGCCGACCCGCGCGGCAGCAACGACCCGGAACGCGGGCAGAGCGGCGGTGACCTGCCGCCGATGGACTTCGAGGGCAGGGTGAGCGGGTCGGCTTCGGCCTCGGCGCGGGTGTCGAGGACGTCCACGACCACGGGGTCCGCGTCGGCGGGGGCCAAGGAGTCGTCGGTGGCGTCCGAGCCGCGGCGCACCGAGGAGACGACCAGCGCGGTGGGGCTCACGTCGACGCCGGAGCTGCCCGCGCTGCCGTCGGTGCCGTCGGTCGCGGCGAGCTCGATCGTCGAGACGCCGTCGTCGGCCGCGCCCAGCAGCTCCTGAGCACCGGCACGGGGAAGCCCCCGCGGCCCGTCCCAAGTCGGGGGCGAGGGCGAGCCGCGAGGGCTGGTCGGGCCCGGTGCGGAGGAGCGCCGCCGCCGATCGACTCCTCCGCACCGGGGTCTTCCACCGGTACCCGGTGACCGGTAGCCCTAACCCGCGTCACCACCGCACCGGGAGCTTTGCCTGCGGTATTCCCGGAAACCCGAAGCGGCGGAGAACCGGTCGACCCGGCGGTGCGCGCACCGGGACCGGGCCCGGTGCGGGGTGGCGCCGCCGCCGATCGACCACCCCGCACCGGGGTCTTGGACCGGCGCGGGGGAGCGCCGCCGCCGATGACTCCCCCGCACCGGTGTCCGTGGGGCCGGTCAGCCGCCCGACGCGAGGTCGAGTGCCTGCTCGGCGGGCTGTTCGGCGTAGGCGGAGCGCAGCCGCAGCTCGGCACCGGGACCGCCGCCGATGGCGTCCAGGCCCAGCAGGGCCGCGCCGACCACCGGGGGCAGGTCGACGACGCGGATCCGCGCCATCGGAGCCGTGGCGGACAGGCGGTCGCGCACGGCGCCGACGACGATGTCGCCGGTGCCGGTCAGCACCCCGCCGCCCAGCACCACGTCCACCGGCTCCTCCAGCAGGTCCAGCCGCCCGAGCGACACCTCGGCCAGCACGATGACCTCCTCGACCAGCCGGTCCACGACGTCGAGCGCGACCCGGTCACCGGTCGCCGCCACCTCGAACAGCACCCGGCACAGCTCGTGCTCGTCCGCCTCGGCCTCGCCGAAGTGGATCCGCTCCACGGCGTCCGCCGCGGTCGCGGTGCCGAAGTGCGCGATGACGGCGGGCAGCAGGGCGGTGGGCGTGCCGCGGCCGTCCTCGGCGCGCACGGCCAGCCACAGCGCCTCGCTGCCGATGTGCCCGCCGCCGCCCCAGTCGCCGGAGATCCGGCCCAGCGCGGGGAAGCGGTGGGTGCGGCCGTCCGCGGCGACGGCGACGCAGTTGATGCCCGCGCCGCACACCACCGCGACCCCGATGCCGTCCGTCGTGCCCGCGCGGAGCAGCGCGAACGTGTCGTTGCCGACGACCGAGGTCCCCGACCAGCCGTGCCGCTCGATCTCCGCCTGGAGCTCCAGCTCCTCGCGGGGCAGGTCGGCGCCCGCGAGGTAGGCGGCCGTGTGCCTCGCTATCGGCTCGTCCGGGGACAGCCCAGCCTGCCGGGCCGCCTCGCGGACGAGCCCGTCGAACACCTCCAGGCTGCGCGCCAGGCCGACGTTCTGCGGTGACGCGCCGGGCCCGCGCACCTGCGCGAGCACCTGCCCGTCCGCGTCGACCAGCAACACGGCTGTCTTGCTGTTCCCGCCGTCGATGGCGAGCACCCGGTCGGTCATGCTTGCGAGCTCCTCGTGGGCCGGTGGCTGATCAAGGACGAGCGGACCCCGGTCAGGAGTCCTTCGCCCACGGCAGGAAATCCTCGTTCCGCGCGACGAGCTCGTCGGCGAGCCGCTCCGCGGTGGCGTACTGCCCGATCAGCGGGTGGGCGAGCAGCGCGGTCGCCACCCGGTCCCGACCGCCGTGCACGGCGGCCTCCAGCGCGAGGTCCTCGTACCCCGTCACGTTCGCGATCAGCCCGGAGAACAACGGCTCCACCGGTTCCACCGGCAACGGGACCGCGCCCTCGGAGGTGACCGCGGCGGGCACCTCGACCACGGCGTCGTCCGGCAGGAACGGCAGCGTGCCGTCGTTGCGCACGTTCACGACGTGCCGCTCGGCACCCGTGCCGCCGGTCAGCGAGTGCACCAGCTGCACCGCCGCCTCCGAGTAGAAGGCGCCGCCGCGCTGGGCGAGCTGCTCGGGCTTGGTCACCACGGCGGGGTCCGCGTAGATGGCCATCAGCTCCTCCTCGACCGCCGCGACGGTCTCCGCGCGCGGCGCCTCGACCTTCTGCTTCGCCACGACCTCGTCGTGGTTGTAGAAGTAGTTGAGGTAGTAGGAGGGCACCGCGCCGATCCGCCGCATCAGGGGCAGCGGCAGCCGCATGTGCTCGGCCAGCGCGTCCCCGTGCTCGCCGAGCAGCTCGGGCAGCCGGTCGACGCCGTCGACGACCACCCCGCGCTCCCACGTGAGGTGGTTGAGCCCCACGTGGTCGAGCCGGACGTCGTCCGCCCCGACCCCGAGCTGGGCCGCGGCCCAGCGCTGGAAGCCGATCGCCACGTTGCACAGCCCCACCGCGCGGTGCCCGGCCTGCAGCAGCGCGCGGGTCACGATGCCGACGGGGTTGGTGAAGTTCACGATCCACGTGTCCGGCCCGGCGACCGACCGCACCCGGTCGGCGATGTCCAGCACCACCGGCACCGTCCGCAACGCCTTCGCCAGCCCGCCCGCGCCGGTCGTCTCCTGACCGACGCACCCGCAGTCCAGCGGGAACGTCTCGTCCGTCCGCCGCGCCGCCTGGCCGCCGACGCGCAGCTGCAGCAGCACCGCCGACGCCCCCTCGACACCCTCCTCCAGGCTCGCGGTGGTCGTGATCCTGGCCGGGTGGTCCGCGTGCGCCAGCAGCCGCCGGGAGAACGGCCCGATGACCGACAGCCGGTGCGCGTCCGGGTCCACCAGCACGATCTCGTCCACGTCGAGACTGGTCCGGCGGCCCGCGATGCCGTCGATCAGCTCCGGCGTGTAGGTCGACCCGCCTCCGACAACGGTGAGCTTCATCCCTTGACTCCTGTGAACGTGATTCCCCGGACGAAGGACTTCTGCGCGAACAGGAACAGGACCAGGACCGGGATCAGGACCAGGGTGGTCGCGGCCATGGTGAGGTTCCACTGCGTCGCCCGGTGCATGCCGCGGAACGAGGCGAGCGCGATGGACAGCGGCCAGCTGTCCTGCCGTTCGCCGACGTAGAGCAGCGGGCCGAAGTAGTCGTTCCAGGTGTAGAGGAAGGTGAACAGCGACGCCGCCGCGATGCCGGGCCTGGTCATCGGCAGCAGGACGCGGTAGAGGATCTGGAACTCGTTGCAGCCGTCGATGCGGGCCGCGTCGAGGTAGTCCTCGGGGATGGTCAGGAAGAACTGGCGCAGCAGGAAGATGCTGAACGCGTCGCCGAGCAGGTACGGCACGATCAGCGGCCACAGCGTGCCGGTGAGGCCGGCACTGGCCCACATGCTGTACAGCGGCACGGCGACCACCTGCGGCGGCAGCATCATGGCGGCGATCAGGAGCATGAACGCGGCGTTGCTGCCGCGGAACCTGAAGCGCGCCAACGCGTACGCGGCGGGCACGCTGGACAGCAGCATGCCGGCGGTCGCGACCACCGAGTACAGCAGCGAGTTGCCGAGGTACGTCAGCATCGGCGCCTTCTCGAACACCAGCGCGAAGTTCTCGAAGTGCCACTCGGTCGGCCACATGTTCGACGTGAGCGCCTGGCGGTCGGACATCACCGAGGTGAGGAACACGAACACCAGCGGCACGGTGAAGATCACGCCCATGGCGAGCGCGACGCTGTGCACCGCGATCCAGTCGAGCAGCTGCCGCTTGTTCCTGGGGCGCCTGGGAACCGCCGTGGCCGGTGCGACCTTGGGCGGTTCGCTGAGCAGAGCGGTCATCAGCTCCTCGCCTCCTCGGAGTCGCCCGCCCGCAGCTGTCGGATCAGGATCGCGGTGAAGGCGAACGACACGATGAACAGGACCACGGCCATCGCCGAGGCGTAGCCCATGTGGTAGGCCCGGAAGCCCTGCTGGTAGAGCCAGACCGGGAAGGTGAGCGTGGAGTTGTTGGGGTAGCCCATGATCTGGCTGTTGCCGACCATGTCGGCCGACCCCGACGCGACCGAGCCCGCCACGATCGCCTGGGTGAAGTACTGCAGGGCGAAGATGACCGAGTTGACGACGCCGAACAGCAGCACCGGCGCGATCGTCGGCAGCGTGATCTTGCGGAACTGCATGACGGGACCGGCGCCGTCGAGCTGGGCGGCCTCGTACAGGTCCTTGGGCACGTCCAGGATCGCGGCCAGGATGATGATCATGATCTCGCCGGAGCCCCACAGCGTGAGCAGGGTCAGCGCGGGCTTGGACAGGCTGGGGTCGTTGAACCACAGCGGTCCGTCGATCCCGAACCAGCCGAGCACCGAGTTCACCGGGCCCGTGCCGGGGTTGAACACGAACACGAACGTCAGCGTCGCCGCGACCGGCGGGACCAGCGACGGCAGGTAGCACAGGGTGCGGAGCAGGCTGTTGCCCGTCGTCACGCGCGCCAGGACCGACGCGACGCCGAGGCCGAACGCCACCCGCAGCACCGTGAGCACGACGACCAGCCACAGCGTGTTGTACGCCGCGGTCCTGACCACCGGGTCGCCGGTGAACAGGTAGACGAAGTTGCGCAGGCCGACGAAGTCCGCGGTGTCGAGCCCGTTGTAGTTGGTGAAGGAGAAGTACACCGTCGCGAGCAGCGGGTAGACGAAGAACACCGCCATCCCGACCGCCCACGGCGCCAGGAACAGGATCACCCATCGGCGGTTGCGGCCGCGCACCCCGCCCCGCCTCTTCACGAGGGCGGGGCGGGTGGTCGCGGGCTCCGCTGCCAGGGTCGGCAGGGTCGTGGTCACGGGGTCGACCTCACTTGCCGAGCGCCTTGGCGTCGTCGATCTGCTTGTCCAGGTCCGCCAGGCCCTTGCCGAGGTCGGGCACCGTGCCGGTCTGCCACGAGACGCCGAAGTCGGACACGATCTTGAGGTACTGGTCGCCGATGGTGCTGGCCGGGTTCGACGTCAGGTTCTTGTTGGCGAACGCGTCGAGGAACGGCTTGAAGTTGTCGCCCAGCTTCAGGTCCGGGCTGCTCAGCGAGGTCTTGGTGCTGGGCACGTTGTGCAGGCCGTTGGCCAGGCCGACCAGGGCGTCGGTGTCCGACGTGAGGTACTTGATCAGATCCCAGGCCGCGCCGGGGTTCTTGGCGCCCTTGGGGATGCCGATGATCGTGCCGGTCGTGTAGCCGCCGCCGTGGTTCTCCGGCTTCGACGTCGGCAGCGTCGCGGTGCCGTAGTTCAGGCCGGGGGTCTGGTCGGCGAGGAACGCCGTGCGGTACTCGCCGTCGATCGCCATGGCGACCTTGCCCGCGTGGAAGCCGTTGTCGGCGGAGTACTCCTGGCCGAGGCCCGCGGTGAACTTCTGCAGGTTGTCCCAGCCGTAGAAGTCGACGAGCTCCTTCTGCCAGGTGAACATGTCCTTCCAGCCCTGGTCCTTGCCCAGGCTGGACTTGCCGTCCTTGTCGACCCACTGCGCGTTGAACATCGTGCCGACGATCTGCGGCTTGAACGCGTAGAAACCCATCTGCGGCAGGAAGCCCGCGACCTGGATCGAGCCGTCGGGGTTCTTCACGGTGAGCTTCTTGGCGTAGTCCAGCAGCTCGGCCGTGGTCTTCGGCGGCGCGCTCAGACCGGCCGCGGTGAGCAGGTCCTTGTTGTAGTACAGGCCGTAGACGTCGGCGAGCATCGGCAGGGCGACCCGGTTGCCGTTGAACTCGGTGTAGTCGAGCACGGCCTTCGGGATGTCGTCGAGGTCGTACTTGTCCCGCTCGATGTAGGGCTTCAGGTCCTGCCACGCGCCGCTGGACGCGAACTGGCCGATGTTGTCCGTGGTGAACGAGATCGCGACGTCCGGCGGGTTGCCGCTGCGGATCGACTGGGTGATCTTGTCGTCGTCCTGGCTGCCCTGGTTGTCGATGGTGATGTTGGTGTGCTTGCCGTGGTACTTGTCCAGCGCCTCCTTGACGATCCCCAGCTCGCGGTCGGAGAAGTTGCTCCAGACCTGGACCGTCACGGCCTGGTCCGCGCCGGGCGCGGCCGCGGGACCCGAGGCGCCGCCGCCACCGGCTGTGCACGCGGCGGCCAACACCCCTGCCGTCGTGACGATCAGAGCTGACCGGAAGCGAAGCCGCGAACGGCCTGGCCTGGTGCGCATTGGCCCTCCTGGGAGATTCAACGTCGGGTGGTGGGGGCGAGAACGGCCGCGTTGCCGTGGTGCGGGCCTCGGAAGGGTTCGGTCGTGGCGGCTGGAAGGCCGAACACCTGTTCCCTGGCGACGGAGAGCGCCGTGTGCAGTGCGCCGGAGCGCACCGGCTTCCCGGTGACCAGGGCGAGCTGTACGGGGGTGCGGGGCACCACCAGGTGGCGGATCTCCGCCGAGACGAGGTCGACCAGCGTCGTGCCGCCCGCCTGGGCGACGTCGCCGGAGAGCAGGACCAGTTCGGGGTCGAGCACGCTGATCACGCCCGCGACGCCGGTGGCGATGCGGCGGGCCAGGTCGACCAGGAACTCCCGGCCCGCGGGCCCGGAGCTCAGCGCCTTGCGCACGGCCGCCTCGCCGGTGCGGGCCGCGACGCCGTGCGCGCGGGCCAGCCGGACGAGGGCGCCGTTGTCGAGCAGCTCGCCGAACGTGCCGCCGGTGCGGTCGGTGCCGGTCTCGGCGACCGCCCGGTCCGGGATCTGCAGGCCGTCGATCTCGCCCGCGCCGCCGGTGGCACCGCGCAGCAGCACGCCGTTGACCACCACGGCCGCGCCGACCGCGTCGGCGGGCCAGATGAGGACGAAGTCGCGGACCTCGGTCGCGCGGCCCGCGATCATCTCCTCGACGGCGACCAGGTTCACGTCGTTCTCGACGGTGACCGTCGTGCCCAGCAGGCCGTGCAGCTCGTCGAGCAGGTCGAAACCGCCCCAGCCCGGCATGTGCGGGGCGTAGGCGAGCTTGCCGGTGGCCGGGTCCACCGCGCCGGGGCTGCCCACGACCACGTGGTGCAGCGCCTCCGGGGTCAGCCCGGCCTGGCCCGCGGCCTTGCTCACGGCACCGTGGAAGGCCTCCAGGACGTCTGACTTGGCCGCCTTCGGCATGGGGGCGCTGTGCTCGGTCAGCAGCGCGCCGGAGATGTCCGCGATCGCCACGTCCACGTGGTCCGGCGTGAGGTCCACCGCCGCGACGTGCGCGAGTGCCCCGTTCACCGACCAGAGCTGCGCCCGCGGACCGCGGCCGCCACCGCGCAAACCGTTGCGCAGCACCGTGTCCGACTCCTCCAGTCGGGTGAGCAGCTGCGCGGTCGCGGGCTTCGAAAGTCCGATGATGCCTTCCAGTTCGGCCCTCGTCAGAGGACCGTTGCGGAGTAGCGCCTCGATGGCCGCGCGGTCGTTGATCTCGCGCAGCAGCCGTGGACTTCCGGCTCGCATCGACTCTCCTGTCTGTTAACTTTCCAGACGATTTCGGGCAACCGTAGTTACGGGGGTCACATTCGTCAACACTCTTGCCGAACGCTGATGCGGGTCCGTTACCTGGGTAAGGCTCCCCTAAGGCAGGCTGGAGGCATGACCGAGAGCCGTCAGGAGTCGTTGGCCGAGCTGCTGGGTGGCCGGGGCGGGGCGCTGGACGCCTCCCTGCCCCCGGTGGCCTTCGTGCTCGGGTGGCTGGTGGCCGGGCAGTCCGTGGTCGTCGGCGCCTGGGCGGCCGTCCTGTGCGGCGTGCTCGTCGGTGTCGTGCGGCTGCTCCGCGGCGAACGCCCGCGCGCCGCCGTGGTGAGCGTCGCGATGGTCGTGATCGCCGCCCTGGTCGCCCTGCACACCGGCCGCGCCGAGGACTTCTTCCTCGTGCAGCTGCTGTCCAACGTCGCCAGCGCCCTCATGTGGGCCGCGAGCATCGTCATCCGGTGGCCGCTGCTGGGCGTCGTCGTCGGGGTCGTCATCGGCCAGAAGACCCGCTGGCGCAAGGATCCCGACCTGCTGCGCGCCTACGGCGTCGCCAGCTGGGCCTGGGTCGGGCAGTACGTGGTGCGCGTGCTGGTGTTCGGCGCGCTGTACCTCGCAGGCCAGGTGGTCGCCCTCGGCGTCGCCCGCGCCGCGCTGACGTGGCCGTTGCAGGCGCTGTGCCTCGCGGTCAGCTGGTGGCTGCTGCGGCGGTCGCTGCCGGACGACCACCCCGGCCTGCGCCACCCCCGGGTGCCCGGCGAGGTGGCGGGTGTTCCCGAGTAGCCGGGCTGTGGCAGCCCTAGGCGGGCCGCGGCGCCGTGGGCCCGAGCAGGTCGAGGGCGGCCAGCCACGCCGCCCCGGCCGCGCCCTCGGTGGCCACCCGGACGGTCGCCCCCGTCCGCGCCCTGAGCAGGCTCCGCAACCGGTCCCCGACCGGACTGGACGGTCCCACGAGACTGCCCACCAGCACGATCGGCGTCCTCTCGCCGGGTTCCCGAGCCGCCATCGCCGTGTCCGCCAACAACCGCGCCGCGGTGTCCACGATGTCCAGCGCGTGCGGGTCCTGGTCCGCGGCCATCGCGCTCACCAGCGGCGCGTACCGCGCCAGCCCGATCGGCGGCGAGCTGTTGACCACGGTGATCAACCGCGACCACATCCGCCGCCGCTGCGCGGTTTCCACCAGCGACATCCCCAGCACCGCCTCGGCCAACGCGGACAGCGGCTCGTCGGTCTCCAGCTGCCCCAGGGTGTCCCGGACCGCCGAGCGCCCCATCCAGAACGCCGACCCCTCGTCGCCGAGCAGCCACCCGTACCCACCGGTCGTGCCGCGCAGCTTGTGGTCGACGATCCGCGCGGCGATCGAGCCCGTCCCGGCGACCACGACCGTGCCGTCCGGTGACGCCGACCCGGCGGCGAACGCGGCCTCGCAGTCGGTGACCACGCGCATGGGGCAGCGCAGTCCGGCCTCCGCCCACGCCTTCTCGAACAGCGCGGCCACGGCGGGGTCGGTGAGCTTGCTGGAGCCCGCCATGCCGAGCACGCCGGACTGGACCTTCCGCACGTCCAGGCCCTCCAGGGCGGCGCGCAGGGCGTCGCCGATCTGGGAGGCCGCGCGGGCGGGCGGGTGGGAGTTGGGGTTGGCGCCGCCCGCCACGCCCGCTCCCAGTCTGGTGCCGTCCAGGTCCAGCACGACCGCCCTGGTAGCTGTGCCGCCGGCGTCCAGTCCCACCACGAAGCCCATTCGACCGAGTATGCCGAGAACCCGACGGGCCCGGCACACCCAAGTGGGTACGCCGGGCCCGTCGGTGGGAACGCTCAGTCGCCGGTGATCGGGACCAGCTGCGCCCGCTTGCCGGTGGCGTTGTGGTGGTGCAGCACGAGCAGTGTGTCCGCCTTGTCCGCGGCCAGCGCGGCGGGGTCGCGGGTGACCTCCAGGCTCGTCCCTCCCTTGGCCCGGTAGGACAGCGCCGCGGCCCCGTCGCCCTTCGTCCACGCGCCGGGCGCGAGCGGGTCGAACGACAGGGGCTGGGCGATCCGGTCCACGAACCCGTCGGCGTTGCCGGGCGCGGGGTAGTTGCCCTCGGTGCCGACCGTGTACGTGATCCGGTGCGACTGCCCGGCGGCGTCGATGCCCAGCGCCGCGAGGGACACCGGGAGGACGACCACGTCGGCGTCCATCACGTTCGTGTCCACGTCGCCGTACTGGCCGTTGACCGGCCGCTCGTCCACGACGGTCCCGTCGGCCGACTTCGTCCTGGCCAGCCACAGGTCCGCGGTCACGCTGCCGTTGGCGTCCTTGGGTTTCGCGACCTCGACGGTGAAGTCGGGCTTCCCGTCGCCGGTGGTGTCGACGGAGACCTTCGGCGTGTTGTTGCCGCCGAGCGTCACCCAGTCGCCCCACGTCACCACGCCGAACGCGAGCAGCGCCTCGGCGGGCGCGCCCGCGGCCCTGGCCTGCGGCGCGGTGGACGCGGCCCCGACGTAGCGCAGGTCGCCGCCCTTGGCCGTGGTGTTCACGGCGCAGTCGGTCTTCCTGGCCTCGTCGCAGTCGGGCAGCCGGTCGCTGGTCCCCTGGAGCTCGAACGCGCTGAGCAGCGAGCGGTAGGCGGTGTCGCCGGAACCCTGGTCCAGGCCGCGGCCGGTGATGTCGAGTACGCCCCGCGCGCCGGTGAACCGCGGGGTGCCCACGGCGGTGTCGCCGACGGGCTTCGGGGCCGCGTAGACCGGGACGCGCAGTGCCGTCCGCTCGCCGACGGGCCTGAGCAGCAGTCGTCCGGAGGCCTCGGCGAGGTACTGCCGGGCGTGGTCGGCCTGGACCTTCTCCAGCGTCGGGTCGGCGGTCTTGCGCAACGCCCCCGGATCGCTGATCCGCAGGGTCACCTCGACCTTCGCCACGCCGTGGGCGTCCACCCTGACCGAGGGCGTGGACGGCGTGAAGGACACGCCGGGCACGGAGGTGGCCGCCTGGTAGGAGACCAGCGCGGTCCGGGGCTGGTCGCCCTTGTTGACGACCTCGACCGTCCTGGTCAGCTCGACCGGGCCCGCCACCTCGACCGGACCGAACGAGACGCCCACCGGGCCGTGGTCGTCCTCGACCATCGCGAGCAGCTGCGTGTCGACGGCCGCGCGCGCGTCGACCCGACCGGCGCCGACCCGCATCGGGGCCTCCACCGTCCCGGAGGTGTTGTCGTCACCGGACTTCACGTCGGCGCCCGCGGTGTTCACGACCGCGGCCTTGACCTCCTCGGGCGACCAGTCCGGGTGCGTCTCGCGGACCAGCGCCGCGATGCCCGCGACGTGCGGCGAGGACATGGACGTGCCGCCCTTGCTCGCCGCGCCGGTCCCGGTGCCGACGTCGGCCGACAGGATCGTATCACCGGGCGCGGCGACGTCCGGCTTGGCCGCGGCCGCACCGCGCGACCCCCTGGAGGAGGACGGCGTGATGGTGTCCGCGAGCGTCGGGGTCGTGGTCGGCACGGAGTTGCGGAGGGCGCCGGTCATCCGCAGCCGCAGGGTGCCGTCGGCCAGCGCGGGCCGCACGGCCCTGGTGGCGGTGCCGGTGAGCTGGAAGACGGGGATGCCCGCGTTGCCCGCGATGCCGGCCAGGAAGTTGTCCCGCGTCGAGGACAGCACGACGCCCACCGCGCCCGCCGCCTCCGCGTTGTCGGTGCGCGCGCCCGAGCCGCACTTGCGGGTGGCGTCGCTGTCGTCCCACTCCAGCCAGGCGAGCTTCCCGGCCACGGCGGCCTTGTCGGCCTCGCTGAACGCGGCGCAGCCGTCCGGGTTGGCCGCGTCGGTCAGCGCGACCACCGGGCCGGTCAGGTCGAGCGCGTCGAACCCGGTGTAGTTCTGGCTGTACTGCCCCGGTTCCTGCCGGCCCGCGACCTCGACGCCGTCGAGCATCGCGAAGGCGTCCCTGGTGTTGGCGACGGCCAGCGCTTCCGGCGTGTTGGCGGGCGAGCCGCCCACGTCGTAGAAGTCGCCGCCGTTGCCCGCCGACGCCACCACGAGCACACCCGCGGCGGTGATCTTGCGGACGAACAGCGAGTCCGGGTCGTCCTGGGCGGAGAAGTCGCTGCCCAGCGACAGGTTCACCACGTCGAGGTGGTCGGCGAGGTCGCCGTCGCCGTTCGGGTCGAGCGTCCAGTCCAGGGCCTGCGTGGTCAGGTTGGTGCTGCCCTCGCAACCGAAGATCTTCAACGCGTAGAGCGACGCCTTCGGGGCGGTGCCGGGACCGATCTTCATCTTCGCCAGCGCGTCGGCGTCCAGGTCCGCGTAGTCGCCGGTGAACGTGGACCCGTCGGCGTTCTCGCCGTACCCCGCGGCCGTTCCCGCGACGTGCGTGCCGTGGCTGCCGCAGTCCAGCGGGTTGCCGTCGGGCTTCGGCGTGGACTTCTCCGGGTACCGCGCGTCGTAGTCGTCGCCCGCGAAGTCCTTGCCCCCCAGCACCTTCGCGGTGGGGAAGGACGCCGGGTCGACGGTGGTGCGGTCCACCGCGTCGTAGGCCGCGACCGTGCCGGGGCCGCCGAAGTCGGCGTGGGTGTAGTCGACACCGGTGTCGACGATGCCGATCCGGATCCCGTCGCCGAGGCGCCCGGTGTCCTGCCAGACCCGCAACGCCCTGGTGAGCTGCACGGAGCTGGCGTTCTGCACGACCTTGGGCACGCTCAGCCGCACGGACCTGACCTCGGGCATCGAGGTCAGCTCGCGGACCTTGGCCGCGTCGGCGGTCACCACGACCCCGGACACGGCGTTGGACGTCTTGCCGACCTCCCGCGTCGCGGAGTCCTTGGCGCGCAGCTCGCCGACGACCTTGTCGGCCGCGGCGTCGCTGAGTTCCCGCGCCCGCCGCACGGCACCCTTCGTCCGGTCGGGGTCCTCGCCCTTGGCCCGCGCGGCGGTGTAGGTCTCGACGGCGGGCGCCCCGGTCAGCTCGACGAACGCGGTCACCGTGCCGGTGGCCCTCGTGAGCGACTGGCCGATCCGCTCGGACGAGCCGCCGGCGGCGGGGGTCGCGGTGGCGGTGGGGACGGCTTCGGCGAGCGGTCCCGCGGCGGGGGCCGCGGTCGCGGCCCCCGCGGGGTGCAGGAGGGCGGCGGCCAGCACTGCTGAGGTCGCGAGCGCTCCCGCGGACCGGGTGGTCCGGTGGTTGTTCATTGACTTCCCTCGTCGGACGGCGGCGGCGTGGAATCCGGCGGACGGTGACTGGTCGTGCGCGGACTGCAAGAGTGGACGATCGGAGGCCGTCGCGGCCCCCGGTCGCACGGCGTTCATCCCAACGGGGGGTGGTCGGGCCGTTCGGCCTGGTCGGGCGGTACCGGGAAAGATCGATTCATCGGACGACTCGTCGGTCGACCTCTGGACGGGACCGGGACCGACGCGTTATACATCCGACGTATCACGCCACCAGGAGGAGGAACAGCCGTGCAGTTCTTGCGTCTCGGAGCACCGGGGTCCGAACGTCCAGCCGTCCGCCACGACGGCGGTACGCACGACCTCACCCCGCTCACCGGGGACGTCGACGGCGCGTTCCTCGCGGCGGGCGGGATCGCCGCCACCCGCGCCGCGCTGGCGGCGGGTGAGCTGCCCGCGCTGGACGAGGGCGACCTGCGCGTCGGGCCGCCGATCGCGGCCCCCGGCAAGATCGTCTGCATCGGGCTCAACTACCGCGACCACGCGGAGGAGACCGGCGCCGCCCTGCCCACCGAGCCGGTGGTGTTCCTCAAGACCGCGGACACCGTCGTCGGCCCGCACGACGAGGTGCTGATCCCGCGCGGGTCGGTCAAGACCGACTGGGAGGTCGAGCTCGGCATCGTGATCGGCGCGACCGCCCGGTACCTGGAGACCGACGAGGAGGCGCTGGCCTGCGTCGCGGGGTACGTGCTCTCGCACGACGTGTCCGAGCGCGAGTTCCAGATCGAGCGCGGCGGCACCTGGGACAAGGGCAAGAACTGCGAGACCTTCAACCCGCTGGGCCCCTTCCTCGTGCCCGCCGACGAGATCGCCGACCCCCAGGAGCTCGGGCTGCGGCTCTGGGTGAACGGCGAGCTGAAGCAGGACTCCTCCACCAAGAACATGATCTTCCCGGTGGCCGAGGTGGTCCGCTACCTGAGCCGGTTCATGGTCCTCCGACCGGGTGACCTGATCAACACGGGGACGCCTGCGGGTGTCGCGCTCGGGCAGGGGGAGCCGAAGCCGTATCTGAGGGAGGGGGATGTGGTGGAGCTGGAGATCGAGGGGCTGGGGAGGCAGAGGCAGGTTTTTGGGCAGGCTTGAGGGGTGGGTGGGGGTGCGGGTGCGGGCTGGGGGAGTCCGGCCCTCGGTTGCGTCGTGCCCACCCGTGGGAAGCCCGGCCCCCGGCGCGCGATTGTCTCAATGCTTGATCTTG
This sequence comes from Umezawaea tangerina, assembly GCF_003002815.1. Lineage (GTDB taxonomy): Bacteria > Actinomycetota > Actinomycetes > Mycobacteriales > Pseudonocardiaceae > Umezawaea > Umezawaea tangerina. Next base: position 632,810 of record NZ_PVTF01000001.1, read on the forward strand.
CTTGTCAAGACGATAGAACTGTCTTGACAAGCAAGATCAAGCAGGAGGGCGCTGTGGATCGGGGGCAGAGGGGAAGTCTGGCTTCGCCAGCATCGAGCTGCGCTCGACAGGGCATCCTCGGCTTCGCCGTCGGACAAGGCATCGGCTGGCGCCGACAAGGCCCCGGGCGCTCCGCGCCGGATGCGCGCTGGCGGGCTGCGCCCAACGGGGTGCTGTGCTCGGCTTCGCTGTCGGGCGGGGCATCCTCGTTGTGTGGCCAGAACCTTCGTTTTTGGTGGGTCTCAGGTGTTTGTGTGGCCTCGGTGGTCAGGTGAGGTCGGAGAGCCATTGTTCTACGCCGGCTACGTGGACTGTGGTCCAGGAGCGGGCCAGTTCGGTTTCGTGGAGGGCTAAGGCGTCGACGATGGCGCGGTGTTCGGCGATGGTGCGTTCGGCGGCGCCTGCTTGGGCGATGCCGCGCCAGATGCGGACGCGCACCGTGGGGCCGGCGAGGGTGTCGAGTAGTTGGGCCAGGTAGGCGTTGCCGGAGCTGCGGGCGATGGCGCGGTGGAACTCGAGGTCGTGTTCGACGAGTTGTTCGACGGAGCTGGCTTCGGCGCCGGAGTCGCACATGGTGCGGAGGGTGGCGATCTCCTCGGGGGTGATGCGTTGGGCGGCGAGGGCGGAGGCGGCCGGTTCGAGGATGCGGCGGACCTGGAGGACCTCGAGGACGGAGTCCTCGCCGCGGTGGAGGTCGAGGACGAAGGACAGTGCTCCGAGCAGGTCGTCGGCGCGGAGGCTGGAGACGTAGGTGCCGTCGCCCTGGCGGACGTCGAGCACGCGGACGAGCGAGAGCGCCTTGACGGCCTCGCGCAGCGAGTTCCGGGACAGGCCAAGGCGTTCCGCGAGGTCGGCCTCGCGCGGTAGGCGGTCGCCGGGCTTGAGCTCCCCGCTGACGATCATCTCTTTGACGCGCAGGATCGCGTCGTCCGTGACTGCCACGGCACCCTCGACTCGGTAGTAGACCTCGGATGTCTGGTGTCCAGTATGGGCCACCCGTGTGCGTTTCGCGTGCACCCGTGCTGGCGCTGTCCCACCGAACAGGAGCACAATCAGTTATCTTTTCACGAAAGGTGACTAAATCAGTGTTGTCCGGCCATAATGGTCTGGACCATTTGAGGAGGGACCTTGGACACGGTTGTCGCAGCCCCGCGAGCACTACTCGGTCGCACCATCACCGGTCCCGCCTACGTGCGCATCCGGGCCGGTCGCATCGCCGAGGTCGTCGCGGGTGAACCACCCGCCGGCGCGGAAGTGCTCACCCACGGACTGCTCACCCCCGGTCTGGTGGACATCCAGATCAACGGGGCGGTAGGCGTCGACTTCGCCGAGGTGGACTCCGCGAGCATGCGGGTCGTCGCCGAGGCGCTGCCGCAGACCGGGGTGACCCGGTTCCTGCCGACGTTGATCACCGCGCCGGTGCCCGTCGCGATCAGGCAGGCACGAGCGGTCCTCGCCGCGTCGGCCGCGCTGCCCGAGGGCGTCGGGGCGCGGCCGCTGGGTGTGCACTTCGAGGGCCCGTTCCTGTCGCCGAAACGGCCCGGCGTGCACGACCCGGCGCTGATGGTGGAGCCCGGTTCCGCCCAGATCGACGAGCTGCTGGCCGACGACACCCTGCGGCGCGCGTTGCGCATGGTGACGCTCGCGCCCGAGCAGCCCGGTGGTCTGGAGGCGGTCCGCAGGCTGGCCGAGGCGGGTGTGCTGGTGGCGGTCGGCCACAGCGACGCGACCGGCGAGCAGACCAGGGCGGCCGCGGACGCGGGCGCCAGGATGGTCACGCACCTCTTCAACGCCCAGCGCCCGCTGGGCCACCGCGAGCCCGGTGTGCCCGGTGTGGCGCTGGTGGACGACCGGTTCACGCTCGGCCTGATCGCCGACCTGGCCCACGTCGGGCCGGACGTGTGCAGGCTGGTGTTCAACGCCGCGGGCGACCGCGTGGCGCTGGTGACCGACGCCGTGGCCGCCGCCGGGATGCCTCCGGGCCGCTACCAGCTCGGCGGCGCGGACGTCCTGCTCACCGAGGACGGCGTCCCGCGCTCGCCGGAGGGCACCATCGCGGGCAGCGCGCTGACCCTGGACCGGGCCGTGCGCAACATCGTGTCGGTCGGCGTGAACGAGGCCGACGCCCTGGCCTCCGCGACGATCGTGCCCGCCGAGGCGATCGGGGAGTCGGGGCTGGGCCGCCTGGCGCCCGGTGCCGTCGCCGACCTCGTGTGGTGGGACGACGACCTCAACCCGCTCAAGGTGTGGGTGGACGGGCACGTCGTGTTCGACGCCGCCGAGGGTGGGCCCGTCGCGCACGCCGTGGGGTACGCGACCGCGGGCCAGTAGCACCGCCGAACGAGAAAAGGGCCCCCGATCCTCGGATCGGGGGCCCTTCGTCGTGGGAACGCCTACCGCGTGCGGGTGACCTTCTTCAGCCCGCGCGGGCTGTCCGGGTCGCCACCGCGCGCCAGCGCCAACCCGAGCGCGAGCCGTTGGACGGGCAGGATCTCCAGGATGGGCGCGACCTCCTCGGCCGTCTCCGCCACGGGGATCCGCAGCGCGGCCGACACCTTGTCCGCCGCGGAGCCCACGGCGAGCACGTCCGCGCCCCGCCCGTGCACCACGTCCAGCACCTCGTGCAGGGCGTCGCCGCCCTTGCCCGCGCTGGTCACGGCGAGCACGGCCGTCTCGCCGTCCACGGCCGCGACGGGCCCGTGCAGCAGGTCGGCGCCGGAGTACGCCCGCGCGGCCAGGTAGCTGGTCTCGGCCAGCTTCAGCGCCGCCTCCAACGCGGTGGGCAACGAGAACCCGCGCCCGGTCGTCAGCACCCTGTCCACGAACCGGTACCGGCGGACGGCCTCGACCACGGCCTCCTCCGCACCGTCCAAAGTGGACTGCGCCAGCTCGCCCAGCCTGGCCGCGTGCTCGCCGTTGCCGCCGCGGATGCCGTCGAACAGCAGGTACAGCGCCAACAGCGTGGCTGAGTAGGTCTTGGTGGCCGCCACCGCGTGCTCGACCCCGGCGCCGACGTCCACCGACAGCTCGGCGGCGGCGTTCAGCGGCGAGTCGGACGTGTTGGTCACGGCCACGGTCAGCGCGCCCTGCTTGCGGGCGGCCTGGGTGACCTCCAGCAGGTCGGGGGACCCGCCGCTCTGGCTCACCGACACGACGAGCACGTCGCGCAGGTCGGGCTTGCCGCCGTACAGCGTGGTCGTGGAGGGTGACACCAGGCCCGCGGGGAGCTCCAGCAGCACCTCGGTCAGGTACTTCGCGTAGAGGGCCGCGTGGTCGCTGGACCCGCGCGCCGCGAAGAGGACGAAGCGCGGCTTGCGCTCGCGCACCACCTCCGCGACCCGCGCGATCCCGGAACGCCGCTCGACGAGGCCGGAGAAGATCGCCGGTTGCTGCGCGATCTCCGCTGCCATGTGGTGGCCGGGCTGCTGCTCGGTCATGCCGTACCCCTGTCAGGTGGTCGCGAGGCGGCTGGAGGCGATGCGCTCTGCCGCGGCGCGCAGGCACACCCGTGAACCGCCGTGGGTGTTCACGCGGGCGACTGTGCCCAGGTCAGGCCCCGGCACGCCGGTTTCGACATGCACGAGGTCCAGACCAATATTAACCAGCCCGGTGACCAGATCGCGAGCCCAGAGGTGCCGGTGGGCCTCCCGTGTCACCACGATCACGGTCCGCCCGTCGGCCTGCCGGGCGACCTCCTCGGGCGTCACCGAGTCCGTGGCCAGCACGGACGTGCCCTCGACCAGCTCGGTCAGGTACGGGCCGAGACCCCACGGGACGGCGCCGACGGCCTCCGAGGGGGCGACGACCAGGTCCAGCACGAGCGGTGGACCGGTAATGACCAGCGCGCCGGTCACCTCCAGGGCCCTGCGCGCCGCCTGGAGGCCGATCTCGGCGTCGTGACCGGTGACCGCGGCGGGAGGCGTGCCGAGCGCGGCCGTGCGCTCCGCCGCCTCCTCCAGGCGCTCCCGCGACAGCTCGCCGGACTCGACGGCCGCCACGATGCTGTCGATCAGCCGCTGCAGCCCGTCGTCGTCCAGCGGCTCACCGCCCAGGCACAGCGCGTCGACGCCCGCGGCCAGCGCGCGCACCGAGCCCTGCGCCAGGTCGCCGCCGACGGCCTTCATGTCCAGCCCGTCGGTGATGACCGCGCCGGTGAAGCCCAGCTCGTCGCGCAGCACGGCCACGGCCTTCGGGTTGAGCGTCGCGGGCGCGTCGCCCCACTCCGGGACGACCAGGTGCCCGGTCATGACCGACCGCACGCCCGCCGCGACGGCCGCGCGGAACGGCACCAGCTCCACGGCGTTCAGCTCGGACACGGTCCGCGGCAGCACCGGCAGCTCGTGGTGCGAGTCGGCCGTGGACGCGCCGTGGCCGGGGAAGTGCTTCGCGCACGCCGCCACGCCGACGGCCTGCTGGCCCTCGACGAACGCGGCCACGTGCTCGCCCGCCACGACCGGGTCCGAGCCGAACGCCCGGACGCCGATGATCGGGTCGTCCAGCGTGAGCACCAGGTCCGCCGACGGCGCCAGGTTGAGCGACACCCCGCAGGCCGCCAACCGGGCGCCGATCGAGGCCGCCACGGCCCGCGTCAGCGCCACGTCGCCGGTGGCGCCCAGCGCGTGGTTGCCCGGCACCTCCGACCCGCGCCCGGCGTCGAGCCGGGTGACGTCGCCGCCCTCCTCGTCGATGCCGATCACCACGTCGCCGCGGGCGCCGCGCAGCTGCGCGTTCAACGCGGTGACCTGGTCGTCGTCCACGACGTTGCGGCCGAACAGCACGACGCCGCCCAGCCCGTCGGTCACGCGCTTGAGCAACCAGTCCGGGGCGGTGGTCCCGTGGAAGCCCGGTAGCAGTACGGCGGCCGCGAGCCGGTGCAGCGACATGCGCTCTATCCCTTCACGGCACCGGCTGTCACGCCGGTGACCATCTTCCGCTGGACGATGAGGAAGAACACGAGCACGGGCACGGTGAACAGGGCCGACGCGGCCATCGCGCCGCCCCAGTCGGTGCCGAACGCGGACTGGAAGCCGCTCAGCCACACGGGCAGGGTCTCCTTGTCCTCGGCGCGCACCATGACCTTGGCGAACAGGAACTCGTTCCACGCCGTGATGAACGCGAACACCGAGGTGGCGACCAGGCCGGGGCCGAGCAGCGGCAGCGTGACGCGCCGGAACGCGCCCCACCGGCCGCAGCCGTCGACCATGGCGGCCTCCTCGAGCTCGATCGGGATGCCGTTGACGAACCCGCGCAGGGTCCACGCGCAGAACGGCAGCGTCACCGCGAAGTAGATGAGGATCAGCGACGACAGCTGCTGGTACAGGCCGAGGTCGCGCATCATCAGGAACATCGGGATCAGCAGCGCCTCGAACGGCGCCATCTGCGCCACCAGCATCAGCATCACGAAGCCCTTGCGGCCCCGGAAGCGCATGCGGGACATGGCGAGCGCGGCGAGCAGGCCGATCACCAGCGCCGCCACCACGGCGGACAGCGAGACCAGCAGGCTGTTGCCCAGCGACTGGAGGAAGCCCGGCTTCGTCCACGCGGTGACGAAGTTGCCGCTGGTCACCGAGGACGGGATCAGGTCGAACGAGCTGGACAGCAGGTCCTTCTTCGGCTTGAGCGCCGTGGTGACCATCCAGTACGTGGGGAAGGCGAAGAACGCGGCGACGAGCACCGCGACGACGTTCGCCGACACCTTCTTCGCGTTCACAGCTTGCCCTCCTGGGTCTGCAGCAGCTTGCGCAGGTAGGACACCGTGAGCAGGGTCAGGATCACGACCATGAGCACGCTGACCGCCGCGGCCACGCCGAAGTGGCTCTGCGAGATGCCCTCCAGGTACTGCAGGACCGGCAGCGTCGTGGAACCGCCGCTCGGCCCGCCCTCCTTGAACACCCAGATCTGGGTGAAGACCTTGAAGTCCCACAGCAGCGACAGGAACGTCACCATCATCAGCAGGGGCTTGAGCTCGGGCCAGGTGACCGCCCGGAACGTCTGCCACGCCGTCGCGCCGTCGATGCCCGCGGCCTCGTAGAGGTCGGCGGGCACGCCGATCACGCCCGCGTACAGCGAGAACGCCAGGAACGGGATGGCCTGCCAGACGATCAGCAGCCCGATCACCGAGAGCGTCGCCGTCCCGGTGGAGAACCACGAGTGCCCGGCGTAGTCGAAGCCGAGCTTCACCAGGATCTTGTTCAGGATCCCGTACTGCTGGTCGAAGATCCACTGGTAGACCGTGGTCGACGCGATGATCGGCATCGCCCACGCCAGCAGCATGCAGACCTGCAGCAGGATCCGGACCGGTGTGCTGAGCTGGCGCATCAGCAGCGCGATCACCAGGCCCACGACCACGGAGGTCGCGACCACGACGGCGGTGAAGACGACCGTGCGGAGGGTGATCTCCCAGAAGCGCGGGTCGGACAGCACCTTGGCGTAGTTGTCCAGGCCGACCCACACGACCTGGCCCCGGACGAGCTCGCCGAGGTCGAGCTTGCGGAAACTGGTCACCACCACCGAGACGACCGGGAACCCGATCAACCACAGGATGCCGATCACGGCGGGGGCCAGCAGCAGGTACGGCAGCAACCGGTCGAAGGTGCTGCCCCGGCGGCGCCTCGCGCCGCCCGCAACGGCACGCCGCGGTGCCGGCGAGGAGGTCCTCACCGGCACCGCGGCGTCGGTCGTCTCAACGGCCGTCATCGGGGATCGTCAGCCGCCGAGCAACGCGGTCAGCGCCGTGTTGGCATCGCCGGTGGCCTGGTCCAGGCTCTTCGCGCCGGTCAGGTACGCGGTGAGCATGTCCTTCAGCGGGTTCTGGCCCGCCTCGACCGCGGCCCACTTCGGCGTGGCCGGGGTGACCTTGCCGTTGGCGGAGGAGGCGGCGAGCGCCTTGCCGACCGGGTTGGACGCCAGGGAGGCGGTGTCCTTCGAGGTGCCGGGCACGGTGCCCGCGGCGCCGAGCTGGTCCTGGTACTTCTTGCCGCTGAGCAGCTTCAGGTAGCTCTTGGCCAGGTCGACGTTCTTGCTGCCCGCCGGGATGGCCAGGTTCGAGCCGCCGAGGAACACGGGGGCCGACTTGCCCGCGGTCTTGGACGGGATCGGGAACGCGGAGGTCTTCTTCTCCAGGTCCGGGTTGGCCTTGACGGCGCCGCCCAGCTCCCACGGCAGACCGATCATCATCGCCACGTTGCCCGTGCCGAAGACCTCCATCTGCTGCGGCTTGGCCTCGTCGGTGTCCTTCGGGGCCTTGGTGCCCGAGGCGTCGACGAGCTTCTTGTAGAAGTCCACGCCCGCCTTGGCCTGGGCGGAGTCGAGCGAGCCGACGAACTTGTCGCCGTCCTTCTTCGCGACGTCGCCGCCCTGGTCCCAGATGAACGAGAGCAGGGTGTACCAGGACTGGCCCGGCAGGTAGAGCGCCTGGAAGTCGGGGTTGGCCGCGTTGGCCGTCTTCAGCTTCTCGATCGCGGCCAGCCACTCGTCGTTCGACGTGGGGGGCGCGGTGATCCCGGCGGCCTCGAAGAGGTCCGTCCGGTAGATGACGGTGCGGTTGGACGCGTAGAACGGCAGGCCGTACTGCTTGTCCTCCCAGGTCAGGGAGTCCTTGAGGCCGCCGAGCCACTCGCCGCCGTTGAGGTTGGAGGCGTCACCGGTCAGGTCGAGCAGCGTGCCCTCCGACGCGAACTTCGGCGTCTGGGTGTTGCCGAGCTCGATCACGTCGGGCGGGGTGTCGCTGGTCAGCGCGGTGGTCAGCTTCTCCTGGATGCCGCCCCACTTCTGGACCTCGTACTTGACCGTGACGTCCTTGTTCGAGTCCTGGAACTCCTTGTTCAAGGCGTCGGTCAGGGTCGTCGGCGCGGAACCGTCCATCAACCACACGGTCAGCGTCTTCGGACCGCTTGAGCCCGCGGTCCCGGTGTTGCTCGCGCTCGTGCCACAGCCGGCCACGGCCACCGCCAGTGCGGCGGCACCAACGGCAAGTCCTCTCAAGCCCTTCACGTATGCGCCCTTTCAACAAGCCCGGTCCAGAGCGACCGGGGTCAGCCAAGTGGTGTAGACCAATGCGGCCTAGAGTGTGCCGCGCCACAGGCTCTGTCAAGGACGTTGCCGAGACGTTGCAAAGTCATCCGACGAATTTCCTATGGGTTGTCGGGGGTTCGAACGCACGATCCGGCGCGGACAAGGCATCCTGTGGGTGGAGCCGCGATGCAGTACGAGGAGGAAGGCCATGCTGGAGACGACGCCTGGAGCAGGCGTGGACGCCAGGTCTCGTGCGCAACGCGAGCCGAAGTACTGGGGACTCAAGCGGCACCTGCTGGACCTGTTGCGCGCGCTGCCGCCGGGGTCCCCCATCCCGACCGAACGGTCGCTGGCCGCGGACTTCGACGTGTCGAGGACCACGGTCAGGCAAGCGCTCGCCGAGCTGACCGTCGAAGGACGGCTGCTCAGGGTGCAGGGCAAGGGCACGTTCGCGGCGGAGCCGAAGGTCGCGCAGCGCCTGCAGCTGTCTTCGTACACAGAGGACATGCGGGCGCAGGGCCGCAAGCCGTCGTCACGCCTCATCGAGGCGTCCGAGCTGCCCGCCGAGGCCGAGCTGGCCAGGTTCCTGGGCGTCCGCGCGGGCGCCAAGGTGCTCAGGCTGCACCGGCTGCGGTTGGCCGACGACGAGCCGATGGCCATCGAGACGACCCACCTCGCGCTGGGCCGCTTCCGCGGTCTGCGCCGCTACCTCGCACCGGGGACCTCGCTCTACCAGGTGCTCCGGGAGCGGTTCGGCGTCGAGATGGGCCACGCCGAGGAGACCATCGAGACGGCGCTGGCCAGCCCCGAGGAGGCCGAGCTCCTCGGAGCGGACATCGGCCTGCCGATGCTGCTGCTGTCGAGGCACTCGTTCGACACCGAGGGCAACCCCGTGGAGTGGGTGCGGAGCGTGTACCGGGGGGACCGGTACAAGTTCGTGGCCACGCTCAACCGCCCGGCCGGATGACCGGCGGAACCGCTGGTCCCGGCTGATCGGAACGGTCGGGACCAGCGGTTCTGTCAACGTTGTCGTACCCGTCCGGTCGCGTCGGTCTCGGGGAGCCAGCCTATCGGGGGACCCCGCCGCCGCCCCGCGCGGCGATCGTGGCGTCTTCTCGCCGACCCGGTCCGGGGGCGCCGCCGCAACGTGCCTCGGCGGCAACTTGGCCCCTCACGGAAACGTCATGAAGTCCTCCGAGGCGTCCCATCGGGTGGATCGGGCGGTCTGACCCATCGGATTTCCCTATGGCTGCTTCGCGCACCCGAACTTTTCCGATCAAGGTCGTGGTCGGGCCCGCCCCGTGCGTTGGGGTGACAATGGCGCGGTGGTGACCACCGAGGTGATCGTCTGGGGCACTCCCAGGGCGAAGGCAGTGCTGGCGACGACGATCGTCGGGTCCGGCATGGCGATGTTGGACAGCACGATCGTGAACGTGGCCCTGCCCAGGATCGGCGAGGAGCTCGGGGCCTCGGTCGCCGGGCTCCAGTGGATCCTCGACGGGTACCTGCTGTCGCTGGCGGCGCTGATCCTGGTGGCCGGGTCGCTGGGCGACCGGTACGGGCGCAGGCGGATGTTCACCTTCGGCGTGCTGTGGTTCGGCGCCGCCTCGCTGCTCTGCGGCCTGGCGCCCACCACGGAGCTGCTGGTGGCCGCCCGGATCCTGCAGGGGGTCGGCGGCGCGCTGCTCACGCCGGGGTCGCTGGCGATCCTCCAGTCGACGTTCGCGCGGGAGGACCGGTCGCGGGCGATCGGGTCGTGGTCGGGGCTCGGCGGCATCGCGTCGGCGGTGGGGCCGCTGGCGGGCGGGCTGCTGGTGCAGGCCGGGTCGTGGCGGCTGGCGTTCCTGATCAACGTGCCGATCGCCGTGGTGTGCGTGTGGATGGCCCGGCGGTTCGTGCCCGAGTCGCGGGACGAGACGCTGACCGGGCACCCGAACATCCTGAGCTCCGCGGTCGGCGCGGTGGGGCTCGCCGGGGTGACCGGCGCGCTGGTGGAGGCGCCCGCGCGGGGTCTCGACCCGCTCGTGGTCGGAGCGGGGGCCGTCGGCGTCGCCGGGCTGGTCGCGTTCGGCGTGCTCCAGGTCCGCGGCCACAAGCCGCTCGTGCCGCCCTCGCTCTTCGCCAACCGGACGTTCGTGCTGGCCAACGCGTTGACGTTCCTGATGTACGCGGCGCTGGGCGGGGTGCTGGTGCTGGTGATCCTGCAGCTGCAGACCTCGCTGCACTACTCGCCGACGGCGGCCGGGCTCGCCGGGCTGCCCATCACGGTGATCATGCTGGTGCTGTCGGCCAGGTCCGGGCGGCTGGCCCAGCGGGTCGGACCGCGGGTGCAGCTCGTCGTGGGGCCGCTGCTGGTGGGCACGGGGATGCTCCTGCTCCGCAACGCCGAACCCGGCGCGACCTACCTCACCGGGGTGCTGCCGGGGATCACCGTGTTCGGGCTCGGCCTGGCCACGGTCGTCGCCCCGGTCACCGCGACCGTGCTCGCCGCCGCCCCGGACCGCTACGCGGGGGTGGCGTCCGGCGTGAACAACGCCGTGGCCCGCACGGGCAGCCTCGTCGCGGTCGCCGCCCTGCCCGCCGTCGCCGGGCTCACCGGCAAGGGGTACGCCGACCCCGTCGTGATGACGGCGGGCTGGCAGAAGGCGCTGCTGGTGTGCGCGGCGGCGGCCGCGGTCGGCGGACTGCTCGCGCTCGGCACCGACAACGGGGTGCTGAACGAGGTGGCGCCGGAGGACCGGCCGCAGGGCCCGCCTGCCGACTGCCACTCGTGCGGCGTCGAGGGGCCGCCCACGCACGTCCGGCTGGCGCGCTAGCTACTCCGCCAGCAGCTCGGAGAGCAGTGCCGGGTCGAGGTTGCCGCCGGAGACGACGGCGACGGTCCTGCCCGGCGGCAGCTCGTCGCGGTGGTTGAGGTAGGCCGCGACGGTCACGGCACCGCTGGGCTCGGCGACCAGGCGCGAGTTGTGGACCAGCCAGGGGACGGCGGCGCGGATGTCGGCCTCGGACACCGCGACGATGCCGTCGACCAGTTCGCGCATGTGGGCGAAGGTCAGCTCGGAGGGCTCGGCGCGCAGGCCGTCGGCGATCGTCCGGGCGCGCAGGGCGGGCGACCACGACGACGACCGCCTGCCCGCGCGCAGGCTCTCGGCGGCGTCGGCCGCCAGCGCCGGTTCCACGCCGATCACGCGCGCGTCCGGGCAGAGGGCCTTGATCGCGACGGCGACGCCGGAGATCAGGCCGCCGCCGCTGACCGGGACCAGCACGGTCCGCACGTCGGGCAGGTCCTCGGCGATCTCCAGGCCCACCGTGCCCTGGCCAGCGATGACGTCCACGTGGTCGAACGGCGGGATGAGGGTCGAGCCGCGCTGGTGGGAGAGGTAGCGGGCGCGGGACTCGCGCTCGGCCACCGGGACGGTGTGGACCTCGGCGCCGTGGCTTCGGGTGGCGTCGATCTTGACCCGCGGCGTGGTGTCGGGGACGACGATCACGGCGGGGACGCCGAACCGCTTGGCGGCGTAGGCGACGGCCTGGGCGTGGTTGCCGCTGGAGTACGCGACGACGCCGAGCACCCTGACCTCCTCGGGGAGGCGGGCCAGGGCGTGGAAGGCCCCGCGGATCTTGAAGGCGCCGACCGGCTGGAGGTTCTCCGGCTTGAGCCAGAGCGGGCGGTCGTCGTCGGCCCACGGGCACGGCAGCAACGGGGTTCGCAGCACGGCGGGGGCCACGAGGGCGGCTGCCGCGCGGATGTCGGAGATCGTGACCAGGCGCACCAGGAGATGATGCGTGGTGGTCCTCACCTCCGACCAACCGACACGGCGGTCGACCCGTCCCCCTCTTGGACGAGCAGGAGACCGGCTACCAGTTGAGGATCATGAGCGAGGAGCACGAGAAGAAGACCGGACTGGACCTCAAGCCCGCGCAGATCGCCGCGGGAGCGTTGGCCGCGGTGACCGCGGCCTTCCTGGGATCGAAGTTGAACGTCGCCGGGACGATCTCCGGCGCCGCCGTCGCGAGCGTCGTGAGCACGATCGGCGGAGCGCTGTACCAGCGCTCGATCGAGCGGACCCGCGAGTCGGTGCGCAGGGTCGGGAGCAAGGCGTGGGTGGTCCGCTCCGTCGAGGGCGTGACGCAGGTCGAGACGATCACCGGCACACCCCCTTCGGGAGTGGCGGAGAACACGGCCGAGACCGAAAAGGACACAGAGGACAAAACGGCGGAAATCCGGCGCTGGCCACGGATCGCGGCGGGCGCGGTGCTCGTGTTCGCGCTCGGCATGCTGGCCGTCACGGGCGTCGAGTGGGTCCGCGGCGAGCCGCTGTCGGGCGGTTCCGAGGGTACGACGCTGGGCGCGGTCGTGGGCAAGCCGACCGAGCGCCGGGACCAGCCGCCGACCCCGTCCACATCGGACGCGCCGACCCCGACGACCGCGCCGTCGGTGACGTCCTCGGCGCCGCCCACGGGCACCTCATCGGGCGCTCCCGCGACGACGACCGAACCGACCGCGCCGAGCACGTCGACGGCGCCCTCCACGGGGTCGTCGTCGGCACCCGCGCAGCCGGGTTCGCAGACGCCCGCGCCCACCGCGACGGAGCCGTCGCCGGGTCTGTGAAAGGTCGGGGTTACGCCGAACCGACCAACTGGCAATTTGCCCGATCCGGTGATCGTTTAACTACTCCGAGTGAGAGTTAACAGTCAACGGCTACACACCGGAGTTGATTGGTCGTGAGCTGTGACACACTTCGCCCTCAGATGGCCGCGACTGTCACAGGTCACAGGCCTATAACGTCGCTCGATCGGGTGAATACCGGTCAGTAGACGACCCGGAAGGAGGGCTGTGCGAACCGTGGAGACCCCGCGCGGACACACGACTCCGAGGCTTTCGGCGGTCGGTTCTCGACCTTCATCCGACTCGGGCTTGGCGTCGACAGCGGGACGAAGAAGTAGGAGGAGGGTGGGGCGACCCCTGCCGCCGCCCCACCACCCGTCCCCCTAGAGCCCCCAAGAGCGGTCCCTGCAACCACTCCTGGGTTCCCTGCACCCGAAGATGAGGGAGACGTCTAATGATCCGCACGAGTGCGGCCCGCCTCACCGGAGCTGCCCTGCTGGCGGCCGGCGCGGCGATTGCTCTCAGCGTACCGGCGATTGCCGGCCCCGCTGCGGTGAACGTGGCAACTCCGGCCGATACGGAGAGCTACTCGCCCGAGTTGCTCCAAGCGGTCCAACGCGACCTCGGCCTGAACGCCGACCAAGCGCGCACCCGACTGGCCAACGACGACAAGGCCGAACAGGTGGAGGGCAAGGTCAAGTCGGCCCTCGGTGACCGGTTCGGGGGCGCCTGGATCGACCAGGCCTCCGGCAGGCTCACCGTGGCCACCACCGACGCCGCCACGTCCGACACGGCCCGCGCGCTCGGCGCGGACGTGCGCGTGGTCCGGTTCTCGCAGCAGCAGCTCGCGGGCACCAAGGCGGCGCTCGACTCCATGTCGGCGCCCCTGTCGGTCACCGGCTGGCGCGTCGACGAGGCGGCCAACACCGTCGTCGTCGAGGTCAACAGCGACAAGCGCGACGCGGCCACCGAGGCCTTCATCACCTCCGCCAGGAGCCTCAGCCCGGCCGTCAGCGTCGCGGTGACCACCGAGGCGCCCCGGACGCTCTACGACACCCGTGGCGGCGACGCGTACTACATCGGCGGCGCCCGCTGCTCGATCGGCTTCGCGGTCACCGGCGGTTTCGTCTCCGCGGGCCACTGCGGCTCCACGGGCAACGCCACCACCGGCTTCAACCGGGTCGCCCAGGGCACGTTCCGCGGCTCGTCCTTCCCCGGCAACGACTACTCCTGGGTCGCGACGAACTCCAACTGGACCTCCCGCCCGTGGGTGAACCGCTACAACGGCAGCAACGTCACCGTCACCGGCTCCACCTCGGCGGCCGTCGGCGCGGCGATCTGCCGGTCCGGCTCCACCACCGGCTGGCGCTGCGGCACGGTGCAGCAGAAGAACGCGACCGTGAACTACTCGCAGGGCTCGGTGTCCGGCCTGACCAGGACGAACGCCTGCGCGGAGCCCGGTGACTCGGGCGGCTCGTGGGTCGCGGGCACCAACTACAGCCAGGCCCAGGGCGTGACCTCGGGTGGTTCGGGCAACTGCACCTCCGGCGGCACGACCTACTTCCAGCCGGTCGGCGAGATCCTCTCCGCCTACGGCCTGACCCTCACCAGGGGCTAGCCCGACGTCCGGTGGCGAGTGGACTCCCTGCCCGCTCGACACCGACATGGGGAACGCCCCCGCTCCGGCACCCTGCGCCGGGCGGGGGCGTTTCCGCGTCCGCGGTCAGCCGAACTGCACGGACCGCTTCGACAGGCCGTACCAGAAGCCGTCCACGGCGGTCTTGGGCGCGTTCTGGTCCAGGCTCGCGCCCAGCGAGACGAACAGCGGCGCGAAGTGCTCGGTGCGGGGGTGCGCGATGCCCGCGGCGGGCGCCTTGCGCTGGAAGTCCAGCACCGAGTCGACGTCGCCCTCCGCCAGGGCCCGCATGGCCCAGTCGTCGAACTCCACCGACCACGACGGCGGGGCGGCCGCGGTGCCCAGCGACATGTCGATGCCGCGCAGGTTGTGCGTCATGAACCCGCTGCCCACGACCAGCACGCCCTGCTCGCGCAGCGGCGCGAGCCTGCGGCCGAGGTCGAACAGCTCCCGAGGGTCGAGGCTGGGCATGGACATCTGGAGCACCGGGACGTCGGCGTCCGGGAACATCTCCTTGAGCGGCACGTAGGCGCCGTGGTCGAGGCCGCGGTCCTCCTGCTCGACCGGTCCGGTGTCGCTGAGGAGCTTGCGGACGTCCTCGGCCAGCTCCGGGGCGCCCGGCGCCGCGTACTCGACCTCGTAGTAGCGCCTGGGGAAGCCGTAGAAGTCGTAGTACAGCCGCACGGTGCGGGTGGCGCCGAGCGTGACCGGCGACTCCTCCCAGTGCGCGGAGACGACCAGGACGGACTTCGGGCGCGGCAGGTCCGCGGACCAGGAGGCGAGCTCCTCGGTCCACCGCTCGTCGTCGGCCAGCGGGGGAGCGCCGTGGCTCAGGTACAGGACAGGCATCACGAGGGCCAGCGTACGCGGTTTAGTTCAACTTTCAACTAAGCTGTGAGCGCAGTCGCCTGGCCGCGTCCTCGGGGTCCTCGGCCGCCGTGACGGCCCGGACCACGACGATCCGAGTGGCCCCCGCGGCGAGCACCTGGTCGAGGTTCGACAGGTCGATGCCGCCGATCGCGAACCACGGGATCCCGGCGCTCTTGCGCATCTGAACCTGTGCGCCCGCGAGCGGTTCGGGCCGACCGGCGGCCGCCCGGACCAGCGAGAGGCCCGGTGCCCGGCGGCCCGGCTTGGTGGGGGTCGGCCAGCACGGGCCGGTGCAGAAGTAGTCCACGCCCGGCTCCTCGGCGGCGGCCCGCATCTGCGGCACGTCGTGGGTGGACCGGCCGATCGCCACGTCCTCGCCGAGCAGCCGCCGCGCGACGGGCACCGGCAGGTCGTCCTGGCCGAGGTGCAGCACGTCCGCGTCGACGGCGGCCGCCACGTCCGCGCGGTCGTTCACCGACAGCAGCGCGCCGTGCCGCGCGCACGCCTCCGCCAGCACCTCCAGCGCGGCGATCTCCTGCTTGGCCTCCAGCCCCTTGTCGCGCAGCTGCACCACGTCCACACCGCCGCGCAGCGCCGCGTCCGCGAAGTCGGCGAGGTCGCCGCGTTCGGCGCGCGCGTCCGTGCAGAGGTAGAGCCGAGCGGCGGCGAGCCGCCGCCTGATCTGGGTCCCGTCGAGTCCTGGCACGCCCAGGACGTTAACCGCGGCAACGATTCTTGCGCTACGGTGAGGGCGGTCCGCACGGGAGCCCGGAGAACACCGGGCTGAGAGGGAGCGTGGTTCGCTCCGACCGTCGAACCTGATCCGGGTCATGCCGGCGCAGGGAGCGTGAGTGCCTTGGTCCAACGCGTAACCGTCCTGGGCGGCGGTGTCATCGGGCTGTCCACCGCCTGGCGGGTGGCCGCGAGCGGTCGCGCGGTCACGGTTTTCGACGACGGCTGCCGCACCGCGGGCTCGTGGGTGGCGGGCGGCATGCTCGCCCCGGTCACCGAGTCGTGGCCCGGCGAGGAGGAGCTGCTCGACCTGGGCTCCCGCTCGTTGGCCAGGTGGCCCGCGTTCGCGGCGGAGCTGGGCGACGTCGGCCTGCGCACCGAGGGGACGCTCGCCGTGGCGCTGGACTCCGCCGATCTGGGCGTGCTCGACCAGCTCGCCGGGCACCTGCGCGGGCTCGGCCGCGAGGCCGACCGGGTGACCGGCCGCGAGCTGCGCGCGCTGGAACCCGGTTTGGGGCCGCGGGTGCGCGGCGGCCTGTCCGTGCCGGGGGACCTGGCCGTGGACAACCGCAGGCTGCTCTCGGCCCTGCGCAAGGCGTGCGCGGCCCACGACGTCCGGTTCGAGCCGCGTCGGGCCACACCGTCCACTGTGGACGCGGACGTGGTCGTCATCGCGGCGGGCGCGTGGAGCGGCGCTCTGCACCCGGCGCTGGCGCCGGTAATCCGCCCGGTGAAGGGCGAGATCGTGCGGCTTGCGGGTCGGCGCGGCGCGCTGCCGCCGCCGACGCGCACCATCCGCGCGCACGTGGAGGGCCGCGCGGTCTACCTGGTGCCCAAGGACGACGGTCTCGTCGTGGGCGCCACCCAGTACGAGAGCGGGTTCGACGAGGCCGTGACCGTCGGCGGCGTGCGCGACCTGCTGGGCGACGCCGAGGCCGTGCTGCCCGGCATCGCCGAGTACGAGCTGGTCGAGTCCGCCGCCGGGTTCCGCGCGGGCAGCCCGGACAACCTGCCCGTCATCGGCTGGCTGGAACCCGGTGTGCTGGCGGCGACCGGCCACCACCGCAACGGCCTGCTGCTGGCCCCGATCACCGCCGAGAAGGTGCTCACCCTGCTGCGCGAAGGAGGAACCCCGTGAAGGCACGGGTCAACGGCGAGCTGCGCGACCTGCCCGACGGCACGACCGTCGCCGCGGTGCTCGCCCTGCTCGGCGCCCCCAGCTCCGGTGTCGCGGTCGCCGTCGACGGCGAGGTCGTGCCGCGCGCCGAGTGGCCGCGCACGGCCGTCCCCGACGGCGGCACCGTCGAGGTCCTCACCGCCGTGCAGGGGGGCTGACGTGGACGACCTGCTGGTCATCGCAGGTCGCGAGTTCGGCTCCCGGCTCGTCATGGGCACCGGTGGCGCGGCGAACCTGGCCGTGCTGGAACGGGCCCTGGTCGCCTCGGGCACCGAGCTGACCACCGTCGCCATGCGCCGGATGGACGTCGGCGGCGGCACCGGCGTGCTGGAGTTGTTGCGGCGCCTGGGGATCGAGACGCTGCCCAACACCGCGGGCTGCCGCGGTGCCGCCGAGGCCGTGCTGACCGCCAGGCTGGCGCGCGAGGCCCTGGGCACGAGCTGGGTCAAGCTGGAGGTCGTCGCCGACGAGAAGACCCTCCTGCCCGACCCGTTCGAGCTGCTCGCCGCCGCCGAGACCCTCGTGGACGACGGTTTCACCGTCCTGCCCTACACCAACGACGACCCCGTGCTCGCCCGGCGGCTGGAGGACGTCGGCTGCGCCACCGTCATGCCGCTCGGCTCGCCGATCGGCACCGGTCTCGGCATCCGCAACCCGCACAACATCGAGCTCATCGTCTCCCGCGCCACCGTGCCCGTCATCCTCGACGCCGGTGTCGGCACCGCCTCGGACGCCGCCTTGGCCATGGAGCTGGGCTGCTCCGCGGTGTTGCTGGCCACCGCCGTCACCCGCGCCCAGGACCCGGAACGCATGGCCGCCGCCATGCGCGCAGGCGTCGAGGGCGGCAGGCTGGCCAGGCTCGCGGGCCGCATCCCCCAGCGCTTCTGGGCCCAGGCGTCGAGCCCCGCTCCGGACACCGACCTCTGAGCACGCGGTCGGAGACGGCATGATGGGGGCCTGCACCCCCACCGCGCCGCTCCGAGGAGGACATGCCGTGACGGCACCGACGGCCGACGAGGTCGAAGACGCCACCGCACGCCTCTTCCTCGCCATCGGCAGGTTCTCCAGACTCCTCCGCCGCACCGGCTCCCCCGGCCTTGGCCCAGGCGCGGTCTCAGCCCTCGCCACCCTCGCCCGCTGCGGCCCCATGCGCCTGGGCGACCTGGCGCAGAAGGAGGGAGTCGCCCCACCCACCCTCTCCCGCATCGTCGCCGCCCTCGTCGAAGCCGGCTACGTCCGCCGCGAACCCGACCCCCAGGACGGCCGCGCCTGGCTCGCCACCCCCACGACCGAAGGCCAGGAAATGGTCTCCGGCGTCCGCTCGGCCCGCATGCAGGAACTACAACGCCGCATGGAACTACTCTCCCCAGAACACCAATCCGCCCTGATCGCAGCCCTGGGCGCCTTGGAAGAAATCGTCGCCGAGGAAAACCGCTAACACCCCCAGCACGACGCACCCGCCCCTCGGGCGCAAAGCGCCCACCCGCCCGCTAGACCGACGCGAAGCGAGCAGCAGCCACCCCACCCCGTTGGGCGAAGCCCGCCATCGCGCATCCGGCGCGGAGCGCCTGGGGCCTTGTCCGCAGCGCAGCAAGGATGCTCAGTCCGCCGCGAAGCGCGGATGCCCTGTCCGACGGCGGAGCCGAGGATGCCTTGTCGAGCGCAGCTCGATGCTGGCGAAGCCAGACTTCCCCTCTGCCCCCGATCCACAGCGCCCTCTTGCTTGATCTTGCTTGTCAAGACAGTCCTATCGTCTTGACAAGCAAGATCGGGCATTGAGACAATCGCGCGCCGGGGGCCGGGCTTCGCGCGGGGTGGGCACGACGTGACCAAGGGCTGGGTTTCTACCGGGGACGACAGTCAGACCTCACCGGGAAAACCCCCAACTCACCCCTCCAACCTCCACAAAGGCGACACCGGCCCAACCCCCGCCCCCAACGCGTAAGAAGCCCTCACCGACCTCACCACGAACTCCTTCCCGAACCTCACGGCCTCGACCACCCCCTCCCCCCTCGCCAGCCTCGAACAGATCGCCGAAGCCAACGTGTCCCCGCTCCCATGCGTGTGCTTCGTGTCATACCTGGGCCCCGGCAGCTCCACGAACTCCGACCCGTCGAACAGCAGGTCCAGGCACTCCGGGTCCGCCCACATGTGCCCGCCTTTGACCAGCACCCACTCCGGCCCCAGGTCGTGCAGCGCCCGTGCCGCTTCCCGTTGCCCCGCCCGGTCCACCACGTCGATCCCGGTCAGCAGCCGCACCTCGTCGAGGTTCGGCGTCACCAGCGTCGCCCGCGGGAACAGCAGTCCCCGCACCGCTTCCAGCGCGAGGTCGGTCAGCAGCTGGTCCCCGTGCATCGAGGCCGCCACGGGGTCGACGACGAACGGGGTCGTCCCGGTCCGCCCGATCCCCACCTGGTCGCAGGCGTCGGCCACCGCCTCGATGATCCCGGCGCTCGCCAGCATCCCCGTCTTGGCGGCTCCCACCCCGATGTCCGTGGCGACCGCCAGGATCTGCGCGGCCACCACCTCGGGTGCCATCTCCACGAACCCGGTGACGCCCAACGAGTTCTGCACCGTCACGGCCGTGACGGCCGTCATCCCGTGCACCCCGCAGGCGAACAGCGTGCGCAAATCGGCTTGGAGTCCCGCACCACCGCCGGAGTCGGACCCGGCGATGGTGAGGACCCGCGGAGGAGTCGTGTTCACCTCAGGAAGTCTCCACGACCGGGAGGTAGACCTTGTTGCCGTGGTCGCCGAACTCGGCGGACTTCTCCTCCATGCCCGCCTCGATCGCTTCCACTGTGGACAGTCCGTGCTCCTCGGCGTACCTGCGCACGTCCTGGGTGATCTTCATCGAGCAGAACTTCGGCCCGCACATCGAGCAGAAGTGGGCGGTCTTCGCCGGTGCCGCGGGCAGCGTCTCGTCGTGGAACGAGCGGGCCGTGTCCGGGTCCAGCGACAGGTTGAACTGGTCCTCCCACCGGAACTCGAACCGCGCCTTGGACAGCGCGTCGTCCCAGTCCTGCACGCCGGGGTGGCCCTTGGCCAGGTCGGCCGAGTGCGCCGCGATCTTGTACGTGATCACGCCCGTCTTCACGTCGTCCCGGTTCGGCAGGCCGAGGTGCTCCTTCGGCGTGACGTAGCAGAGCATCGCGGTGCCCAGCCAGCCGATCTGCGCCGCGCCGATGGCGGAGGTGATGTGGTCGTAGGCGGGCGCGATGTCGGTCGCCAGCGGGCCGAGGGTGTAGAACGGCGCCTCGCCGCACCACTCCTCCTCCAGCCGGACGTTCTCCGCGATCTTGTGCATCGGCACGTGGCCGGGGCCCTCGATCATCACCTGCACGTCGTGCGAGCGGGCGACGTGCGTCAGCTCCCCGAGCGTGCGCAGCTCGGCGAACTGGGCCTCGTCGTTGGCGTCCGCGATGGAGCCCGGCCGCAGGCCGTCACCCAGCGAGAACGTGACGTCGTAGGAGCGCAGGATCTCGCAGAGCTCCTCGAAGTGCGTGTAGAGGAAGCTCTCCTTGTGGTGGGCGAGGCACCACGCGGCCATGATCGACCCGCCGCGCGAGACGATGCCCGTCACGCGCTTGGCCGTCATCGGCACGTACCGCAGCAGCACGCCCGCGTGCACGGTCATGTAGTCGACGCCCTGCTCGGCCTGCTCGACCACGGTGTCGCGGTAGAGCTCCCACGACAGCTTCGCCGGGTCGCTGTCGACCTTCTCCAGCGCCTGGTAGATGGGCACCGTGCCGACCGGCACCGGTGAGTTGCGCAGGATCCACTCGCGGGTCTCGTGGATCCGCTTGCCGGTCGACAGGTCCATGATCGTGTCGCCGCCCCAGCGGGTGGCCCACACCATCTTGTCGACCTCGTCCTCGATCGACGACGACACGGCGGAGTTGCCGATGTTCGCGTTGATCTTCACGAGGAACTTCTTGCCGATGATCATCGGCTCGGCCTCGGGGTGGTTGCGGTTGAGCGGGATGACCGCCCGCCCGATCGCCACCTCGGAGCGGACGAACTCGGGGTCCACGTTCTCGCGGACCGCGATGAACCTCATCTCCGGCGTGACGACCCCGGCCTTGGCGTAGGCCAGCTGGGTCACCGCGCCGTCCACCGGCCCGCGCGCGGCGATCCAGTCCGCGCGGAGCCTGGCGAGTCCACTGTGGACGTCGATGGTGGCGTTGGAGTCGGTGTACGGACCGGATGTGTCGTACAGGTCGACGTGCTCGCCGTTGGTCAGCTCCACCCTGCGGAAGGGGACCCGCACGCCGTCGCCCGCGTCGCGGTAGACCTTGCGGGAGCCCGAGATCGGGCCGGTGGTTACTGACGGTCGGACTGAGCGGTCGTCAAGTGCCGTCACGACATTTCCTCCCTACGCCGGCATTACCCGGTCAGGTTCGAGCGGTCGGCGGCACCGTGCCCTTCGGCACAACCGCCCTCTCAGCCCGCTTCAGGCGCGAGCTCCCGCGTTTTCAGTTGTCCAGGCCGACCATAGCCACGGTTCGGCACGGCCGGCTAGAACTGATCGGCTTCAGCCGGCGCGCTGGAGGAGATTTCGGCGTACCTTTCTCGCGTGGCTGATCACCAGCCGTTCCCAGCCGGTGCGCGGCGTGGTGAACGACCCGCGGCTGTTTCGGCGTGCCCTTCTTGCGGTGACCTGGCCGGGCGCGGTTACCCGGAGTGCCGGTTCTGCGCCGAGCTGGTCGACCAGGCGTGGCTGCAGGACTGGCAGGCGCTGCTGGCCGCCGAGCAGCTCAGCGAGGGCGGCTCCGGCGAGCGCGAGCTGGCCGAGCTCGTCCTGGACGACGACGAGATCGGCCGCTTCTCGTGGACGTGCACCGACTGGGCCATGACCCTGGTCCGCTGCTCGCACTGCGCGTCCGAACCGGCCACGGGCCCGCTCGACTGCGTCCGCTGCTCCATGGCCGAGGCCACCCGCTGGTCCTGGGACCACTCGGGCACCCCCGACGTCATCACCCCCGAGGACCACGCCCTGCGGGTCGCCCGCGCCGTCCTGCGCGCCCCGCACCGCCACCGCGCCGTCGTCGCCTCCACCTGGCGGCTGCTGATCCCGTTCCTGCTGGTGGGCGAGCTGGCCACCACCGGCCAGATCCAGCGCGTCCGCGCCCACGTGCTCGCCGGGCACTACGAGGAGCTGGCCGCGTGCGCCACCCACGTCCAGCTCACGGGCCTCCCGGAGCTGTACTGGCGCCGCGACGACTCGCACAGGGGCGACCACCAGGTCCGCCTCGACCACCCGCCCCCGCCCCGCGAGGCCGAGGCCGACCAGGTGCCTACCGAGGCGTGAGCACCAGCCGCACCCCGAGCGCCACCAGCACCCCACCCGACACCCGCTCCAGCACCCGCCGCACCCGCGGCCGCCCCAGCCACCCGCGGATCCGGTGCAGCACGCTCACCACCACCAGGTACCAGGCCGTGTCCACCAGCACCCAGACCAGCGCGAACAGCACCAGCACGCCCTTGCCCGCCTCCTCGGCCGGGACGAACTGCGGCAGGAACGAGATCGCGAACACCCCCAGCTTCGGGTTCGCCAGGTTCACCACCAACCCCGCCCGGAACGCCCGCGACGGCAGCTCCTCCACCACCTCGGCCCCCGGCCCGCCCGCCGACAGCAACGCCTTCACCCCGAGGTAGACCAGGAACAGCGCCCCGGTGATCCGCAGGACGTGGAACGCCACCTCCGACGCCGTCAACAGCACCGACAACCCGAGCGCCGCCGCGACCGCCCAGCACGCGACCGCCACCTCCATCCCGGCCACCGTCGCCAGCGCACTCCTGCGCCCGCGCACCGACTGCCGCAACACCAGCGCCGTGCCGGGGCCGGGGGAGAGCGCGATCAGGAACGACGCCGCGATGAGGGCGGCCAGGTTGTCCAGCATGCGGACATCGTCGCTGGCGGGGGCAAGCCGTTTTCGGCTCCGGGGGACCGGCCGGGCTCAGGACCAGCGAAAACGCCATGCCTCGCGCGGACACCCGGTAAATGCCCCCACCCTCACCGGGGGACGGCACCGAGGCCGGTCCACCGGTGGTGGGGGTGTCCCTGTGTTGGTTGTCAAGCTGCAACGGAGGCGGGAACGGCCTCGGCGGAGTGCAGGTAATGGGTGCGGTTGCGCAGCATCGCGTAGAGCACGTCGCAGCGGCGTCGTGCCAGGCGGATCAGGGTGGCGTTGTGTTTCTTGCCCTCGGCTCTCTTCCGGTCGTAATAGGCGCGGCTGGTCGGGTCGTGCAGGGCGGCGAACGCGGCCAGGAAGAACGCCCGTTTCAGCTTGCGGTTGCCGGTCCGGGCCGGATGCTCGCCCTTGATGCTGGTGCCGGAGCTGCGGGTGACCGGGGCGATGCCGGCGTAGGCGGCCAAGTGCCCGGAGGAGGCGAACCCGGAGGCGTCGCCGATCTCCAGCGGGGTGCGGGCTGCGGTCCTGACGCCGATGCCGGGCATCGAGATCAGGACCCCGGCAAGAGGGTGTGCATCAAGGATCCCCTCGGCCTCGCTGGCCAGGTCGTCGTCGAAGCCGACCAGTACGTCCAGTTCGGCCAGGGCGTCGTCGCCGACGTCGACCGTGCGCAGGGTGTGCGGGAGGGTGCGGGCGGCGTCGGCGATGACGAACGCGTCGCGGGCGTCGGGTTTCGCGCGTCCGGGGTAGAGGTCGGCGATGCGGCGCATGGCCGGGCCGGGCAGGTAGGCCACCTGGTGACCGGCCGCGCGGACGACCGCGACCGGCAGCGCTCCGATCGCGGCCGGTTGGTCGACCACCACCAGCGGTGGACCGTGCTGGGCGAGCTTGTCGAACAACGCGCGCAGTTTCGGTTCGGTGTTGGGCAGCGTGGCGTCGTGCAGTCGCTTTCCGGTGGGGGCCAGGCCGACGGCGTGGTGTTCGCCCTGGCCGACGTCCAGGCCGAGGAACACTCGGTAATCGCTCACGGCTCCTTGTCAGGAGCTGCGAAATAGGTAAGGGGGTGCGGGCGGGTGGTCTGGATCCTGGCTGTGGACGGGTGGCGGGGCTGTGGACAACTCGCCGGTGTTGGCCGTGGCTCCGCGAGCCGGCCAAGCGGACGACCCGCGATGCCGAACCGACCAGGCACGACAACCGGACGACCCACCCTTGGGCCACGGCGGTGCGACCACCGCCGTGGCATCGGGGTGGGGTCAGTCCTGCGGCTTGTTCTCGCGGATCTGGTAGATCCGGGCGCGGGTCAGGCCGGTGATCTTGCAGAGTTCGACGACGCGCACGTTGCGGGACAGCTCGGCGTGGATCAGGGCGTCGCGGTGGGCGTGGGCGGTGAGGCGGGCGGCCCTGGCGCGGGTGAGGGCTTCGGTCTGTTCGGCCATGTGCCGTTCCGCGTCGGCCAGTGCGGTGACCGCCTCGAGCAGTTCGGGGTTCACGGTGTCGGCGTTCTCGCGGGGCATGGGTCCTCCGGGAAGAGCGGGCAGGTCTGTCTAGCATTTCGCATATCGCTAGACATGTCTAGTCGGAATGCCCGCCTAGGCTCCGAAGTTCTCCACGAGCCAGGCGCAGAGCTCGGGTTCGGTCATCTCGGGGAACTCGTCGGCGAACACGGTGAGCGAGCGGGTGGCCTCGGCGCGGGTGAGGCCGCGGGCGGCGGCGGCGCGGAAGTAGTCCTGGCGGGCGGCGGTGGGGCGGCCGCCGCCGGTGCCGCGGCCGGGCAGGGCGTCGCGCCAGCGGGTGATCTCCGCGAGCCGTTCCGGCCGCCAGCCCGGTGTGCCGTCGACCTCGACGTCCGGTTCGGGGAACGGGTGGGTGGAGTGGGCGGGGAAGCGGGAGCGCCACTTGTGCACGCCGTGGCGGGTGACGCCCATCGCCTCGGCGACGCCGACGACACCGAGGTACTGCCTGCTCATGGCGCCCCGTTCGGCCAATACTTCGACTCTGACCGAGACCAAGTTACACGACAGCGGCCCCCGCCCGCGGAGGGCGGGGGCCGCCGGTGGTCAGGAGGCGCTGTCGCGCTCGTAGCGGAGCAGCACGACGCCGTTGCCGAACGTCCTGGTGTCGAGGTGGCGCAGGTTGGTGCGGTCGTCGGTCGGGGAGAAGAGCGGCTTGCCGCTGCCGATCAGGACCGGGTGGACGTAGACGTGGTAGCCGTCGACCAGGTCGTGCCTGCGGAACTCGGCGATCAGGTCGGCGCCGCTGAGCGCGAGGTCGCTGCCCGGCTTGGCCTTGAGGGCGAGGACCTCCTCGACGACGACGTCGCGGACGATGGTGGTGTTCCAGTCGGCGTGCTGGAGGGTCTTCGAGTAGACGACCTTCGGCATGTCGCGCCAGATGCGGGCGAACTCCGCGACCGGCTTGCTGACGGTCGGGCCGCGCCGGACGGCGCCCCCTTCCGGCCAGAACTCCTGGACGGGCTCGGCGCTGGCGGCCGGCTTGTCCAGGTTCTCGGGCCAGAACTCGGCACCGCGGTCGGACGCGGACGAGGACGTCCCGTCGGCGGTCGGCCAGTAGGCGGCCATCAGCTCGTGGGTCACGCGTCCGCTCAGGAAGCCGCTCATGCTGCCGAGCTGCTCGTTGAGGTGGGTGTGCAGCTCTTCGTCGACCAGGTGCCAGTCGATCTCCCGGTTCGGCCCCTCGATGTACCCGTCGAGGGATACCGACACCGACACGATGATCTTCCTCAAAACGTCCTCGCTTCGATATGTGGAGAGCGGGTCAGTCCTCTTCCTCGTCGGCGAACGGGTCCTCGGAGGTCGCGGGGTCCCAGGACAGGCCGGGGACGCCCCATTCGTTGGCGCGCATCATGCGCTTGGCCTCGCGCTTGTACCTGCCGACCAGGCGGTCCAGGTACAGGTAGCCGTCGAGGTGGTCGGTCTCGTGCTGGAGGCAGCGGGCGAAGAAGCCGGTGCCCTCCACCTCCAGGGGGTTCCCGTCCGCGTCCTGCCCGGTGACCTTGGCCCACCGGGCGCGCCCCGTCGGGAACGTCTCGCCGGGCGCGGACAGGCAGCCCTCGAAGTCGTCGTCGGGGTCGGGCATGCCCTGCGGGACCTCGGAGGTCTCCAGCACCGGGTTGACGACGACGCCGCGGTGGCGGACGCCCTCGTCGTCGGGGCAGTCGTAGACGAACAACCGCTGGGCCACACCGATCTGGTTGGCCGCCAGGCCCACGCCGTGCGCCGCCGCCATGGTCTCGTACATGTCGGCGATGAGGGTCCGCAGCCCGTCGTCGAACGCCTCCACGGGCTTCGTCGGGTTGTGCAGCACCGGGTCACCGGCGATCCGGATGGGGTGAACAGCCATGGTCGGAGAGCTTATCGGCGTGTCAGCGCGGACGCGCCGACTGATGAAGCGACCCCGATCACGATCACGTGATGTAATTGGCCATTGGGAATCACACGGGATGGGCAGCTTGCGTCCGCAGGTGCTCCGGACCGTGAGGCGAGGAGCCAGATGGACGCCGCAGGGGCACTGGCGCCGGCAGAGGAGCCGGACGACGGTTTGAACGGCAGGGAGCGGGAAATCCTCGCCTTCGAACGCCAGTGGTGGAAGTACGCGGGTGCCAAGGAACAAGCGGTGAAAGAGCTGTTCGACATGTCGGCGACCCGGTACTTCCAGCTGCTCAACGCCCTGATCGACAAGGAGGAGGCCCTCGCGGCCGAGCCGATGCTCGTGAAACGCCTCCGCAGACTCCGCACGGTCCGGCTGCGCGCACGTTCGGCGCGCCGCTTCGGTTTCGAGCCGAATGGTGTCGAGCAGCGATGAGCTCACCGGAATCCCCCAGTTCGTCGCACCCCGCCCGCGCGGCCGGTTTCGCGCTGATCGGCGTCGCCCTGGTGGCGCTGGTCATCGGCGTCGTCACGCTGTTCTCCGGCGGCGGTGACGACACGGCCTCGGGCCCGTCGGACCAGCCGAGCACCGGCGCGCCGTCGGAGTCGACGTCGGCGCCCGCGCCCGCGTCGTCGACGGAACCGCCCGCGAGCTCGGCGCCGCCGACCACGACCTCCGAGACGCCGCCGCCCGCGACGACCACCACCGCGCCGCCCGAGACCCCGCCGACGACACCCGCGGGCCAGCAGGCGGTGGAGAAGCCGCCGGTGCGGGTCTACAACAACAGCACCATCTCCGGGCTCGCCGCGAAGGCGACCGAGGACGTGAAGCGGTCCGGGTGGAACGTCGTCGACACCGGCAACTACTCGCAGGGCCAGATCCCGACGACGACCGTCTACTACCGACCGGGCACACCGGAGGAGGAGTCGGCGAAGGCGCTCGCGAACGTCATGCAGGCGCGGGTGGAGGCCCGGTTCGACGGGATCCAGGCCGCGCACGACGGGATCATCGTGATCGTGACGAACGACTACAAGGGCCCGCAGAACGTGAAGTAGGCCGGTCCGGGTGGTGCGGGAGTCCGCACCACCCCGACCCGCTACTGCTTGCGGGAGTCGGCGTAGGCGGCCAAAGCGGCCAGCTGCACCGGGTCCAGCGACGGGCGCACCGCCTTGCGGGCGCTGGTGAGGTGCGCCGCGGTGACCACGGCGGCCTCCAGCGACTCGCGCATCGCGGTCAGCGCCGCCTCGCGGATCAGGGCCGCGCAGTCCGCGGCCGAGTAGCCGTCCAGCGTCTCCGCCAGTTCGTCCAGGTCCACGTCGTCGGCGAGCGGGGTGTTGCGCGAGGACGCGCGCAGGATGGCGCCGCGGGCCTCGCCGTCCGGCGGCGGGACGTAGACGAGGCGTTCCAGGCGGCCGGGGCGGAGCAGGGCGGGGTCGACCAGCTCGGGGCGGTTGGTGGCGCCGAGGACGATGACGTCGCGCAGGGGCTCGACGCCGTCGAGCTCGGTGAGCAGGGCGGCGACGACGCGGTCGGCCACACCGGAGTCCGAGGACTGGCCGCGGCGGGGAGCCAGGGCGTCGACCTCGTCGAGGAAGATCATGGCGGGGGCGGCCTCGGCGGCGCGGCGGAACAGCTCGCGCACGGCCCGTTCGGACTCGCCGACGAACTTGTCCATCAGCTCGGCGCCCTTGACCGACAGCACGTTCAGCTGGCCGGTGCCCGCGAGCGCCCTGATGAGGAACGTCTTGCCGCAGCCGGGAGGACCGTAGAGCAGCAGGCCGCGCGGCGGTGCGACACCGAGGCGGGCGAACGAGTCGGGGTAGCGCAGCGGCCACAGGGCGGCCTCGGTGAGGGCCTGCTTGACCTCGGTCATGTCGCCGACGTCGTCCAGCGTCAGGCCGCCGGTCTGCAACGTGTCCGAAGTGGACATCGACACCGGGCGCACGGTGTCCAGCGCGCCGAGCAGGTCCTGTTGCGCCACACGGGGTTCGTCCTGGTCGCGTTGGCGCAGCGCGGAGCGGACGGCGGCGTCGCGGCGCAGCGCGACGAGGTCGGCGACGACGAAACCCGGTGTGCGGTCGGCGATCGCGCCCAGATCCACGTCGGACTCGACCGGAACGTCGCGCAGCAGCATGCGCAGCAGCTCGGTGCGGCTGCGGCCGTCGGGCAGGGCCAGGGTCAGCTCGCGGTCGACCAGCTCCGGCACGCGCAGCCGGGGGTCGATGGACTCGGGGTGCGCGCTGGTCACGACGAGCGCCAGGCCCTTGGTGCGCACGGCGGAGCGCAGGATGTCGAGCACGACGGTCGCGACCGGCGGCGGTGAGGTGGCGGGCAGCAGCACGTCCACGTCGGTGAGCAGCAGCACGGCGGGCCGTTCGCTCGACGACGCCGCGGCCACGGCGTCCGCCAGCCGCTGCGCGGTCGCGTTCGCCTCCAGCACGGCGATGCTCGGCGCGGCCAGCTCCACGACGTCGGCGTCCACGCTCTGCGCCACGGACCGCACCAGCGTCGCCTTGCCGACGCCCTCCGGCCCGGCGACCAGCGCCGCGAGCCTGGCCGACGCGCCGAGCTTGGCGAGCAGGTCGGGGCGCAGGAACGTCAGGTCGAGCCACTCGGTGAGCCGCTTCGCGCAGTCGCGCTGGCCGACGAGGTCCGCCACCGGCGGCACGACGGCGTGCTCCACGGCCGGCACGAACGACGGGGAGGCCTCGCGGGCGGTCACCGCGCTCTGGAGCTGGGTCCCGGCGGCGACCACCGGCGGGGCGTCACCGGTGCGGGCGCCGTCGCGCCAGCCGACCACGCTGGACGGCTGCACGGCGACCGGGCCCGCCGGGTCGGTGGCGGTGATGGTGAGCAGCTCGTTGGTCCACGTCATGCCGATCGCGTTCGACAGCTTCCGCCGCGTGGTGCTGACGTCCACGCCGGGCGGCGGCGCGAGGTCCTGCGGCAGCAGCGACACGGCGTCCCCGACGGTGAGCACCTTGCCGGTCAGCGCGAGCCGCAGCGTCTCGGGCGTCAACGAGGTCGTGGCCAGCCGCGACCCGGACACGGTCACCGACCGCGCGCCCGCCACGTCGACGGGGGCCACGACGATCTCGGACCCCTCCACCACGCCGAGGTTCGACAGCGTCACGTCGTCGACCAGCACCACACCGGGCGGCCCGTCGCCGTCACCGGCGGCGGCCAGCGCCGCGCTCACCCGCGCCCCGGTCAGCTTCACCGCGTCCCACGCGCGCAGCCCGAGCGCGTCGAGGACCTCCGGGTGCAGGCGCACGACACCACGGCGGGTGTCCAACGCGGACGGGGACAGCCGAGCGGTCAGCGTGATCACGGCAAGAGCCTAGTGCGAGCACCGCGTTCCCGTCCGGTGTCCCGAGACGACGAAAGGGGCCTCCCGATGTCGGAAGGCCCCTTTCGGACGTGGTGGAGCTAGTTCTGGCTCGGGTCCTTGGGCGTCTGGTCGCGGCGCAGCCCCAGCTGGCGCCAGTTGCGCCGCCGCACACCCGCGTCGGAGCCGGTCTTGGTCGGGTCGACGCCGTTGCGCCGGGGCAGCCTGGCCACCCGCAGCGCCGCACCGGCGACCCGGCCGCGCAACGGCTGGCGCAGCCCGAGACGGCGGTTGGCCACGCCGTGCGCGCGCCGGATCGCCCTGCGGTCCGCGGCGGGCACCTCCCACGCCTCGGGGTGCTTGGCGAGCCAGCGGGAGCGGCGCACGGAGTACGGCAGGTGGCCGAGGTAGACGACCATCGCCGCGATCAGGGCGACCAGCGGGTAGGTGATGATCGCTGCCCCCAGCAGGGCCACCAGCACCAGCAGCGGCGCCACCGCGCGCGGCGGCACCTTGATGGTCTTCACCGACAACGTGGGGATCCTGCTCACCAGCAGCAGGGCGATCGCGACCGTCCACACCGCCACCACGTAGACGTTGGACCACCAGCCGTCGTGGCCCATCTGCTCCTGCACGATCAGCGGCAGCAACAGCAGCAGGCCGCCCGCGGGAGCGGGCACACCGACGAAGAACTCCTTGGCGTACGGCGGTTGTTCGACGTCCAGCAGGGTGTTGAACCTGGCCAGCCGCAGCACCATGCACACCGCGAACACCAGCGCGACGACCCAGCCGCCGCGGTTGGGCTCGAAGCGCCACACGTAGATCACCAGCGCGGGCGCGACGCCGAACGAGATCGCGTCGGCCAGCGAGTCCAGCTCCGCCCCCATCTTGCTGGTGGCGTCCAGCAGCCGCGCGATCCGGCCGTCGAGCCCGTCGAGCAGCGCCGCGGCGGCGATCGCGCCGATCGCCGCCGCCCACATGCCGACGATCGCGAACTGCACCGCCGACAGGCCCGCGCTCATCGCGAGGACCGTGATGGCGTTGGGTAGCAGCCGGATGCCCGGCGTGCTGGGTGCCAAGGATCAGCCCTCCGGGAGCTCGGCGAGCACGGTCTCGCCGCCGATGGTGCGCATGCCCGCCTCGACGAGGGGGCGGCTGCCGCGCGGCACGTAGAGGTCCACGCGCGAGCCGAACCTGATCAGGCCGTACGTCTGGCCCGCGTCGACCTTCTCGCCCTCGACGACCTGGCACACGATGCGGCGGGCCACCAGGCCCGCGATCTGCACCACGACGAGGTCGTGGCCGGAGGTGGTGCGTAGCAGCACGGTGTTGCGCTCGTTGACCTCGCTGGCCTTGTCCAGGTCCGCGGAGAGGAACTTGCCCGCGTGGTAGGACACCTGGCGGATCTCGCCGGCGGCGGGGACGCGCTGGACGTGCACGTCGAAGACCGACAGGAACACGCTGATCCGGATCATCGGGTCGGTGCCGAGGCCCAGCTCCGCGGGCGGGGCGACCTCGACGACGTGCGACACGGTGCCGTCGGCGGGCGCGACCGCCACGCCGGGCCTGGTCGGCAGCACCCGCTTCGGCTCGCGGAAGAACCAGGCGACCCAGGCCGTGACGAGGAACCCGAGCACGCCCGCGCGCTTGGAGAACCGCCTCACCAGGAGACTTGCCACCGCCGCTCCCGCGACGAAGGGGCGGCCCGCGGGGTGCATGGGGGGCACGATGCCCCGTGCGAGCTCGATGAAGTGGGAAACGCCACCACTGTGCTGATCGCGGTCGGAGTTCATTTCGTGGGGAATCCGTTGCTCTTCCGTGGTCGGGCTGTGCTTGGGCCGGCCACACGCTACGCCAAGCGCCCGTGGCGGTCGTCCGGCCGGCCCGCGCGTCCCCCGACTGAACGCGCGGACCGGCTGGACGGCCTGCTGGAGGGTGACGGCTGCGGTTTTGGCGAGCCCAAGGGGCCGCACGTCACGTACCTGCACTGTAATCCGGGTCACATGCGTGATCAATGTCAGTCGGTGAGCGTTCGGTCACAAAGGGAGGCCACGCGCAGGCGTGCGCCCTCGGCCCGGCGGGGGTCGGCGACGGCCGGCGCGACCAGCCCGTCGACGTCCAGGCCGGTGCCGTCGGCCAGCACGACCCGCGGCTCGCCGCTCCAGTCCAGGGCGATCGACGCCCGGCCCGCGCGCAGCAGCTCGGCGACGACCGCGCCGCCCAGCAGCCGGGTGGCGGTGGCGACGAGCTGGTCGGCCGGAGCGCCCGCGGCGATCAGCGGCTCCCCGAGCCGCAGCAGCTCACCCCGGCCCAGCGCGGCGAGCACCTCGTCGGCGGTGCCGCGCTCGGCCGTGCCGCTGGTGCGGGCGGCGTCCGCCAGCACCGAGGCCATCCGCTCCGCCCGCGCCGCGTGCCCGAGGGCGAACACCTCCGGCCAGTCCGCGGCGGGGCCCGCGTCGCGGACCAGCTCGCGCTCCAGCTCGGGCACGTGGTCCAGCAGCGACCACGACGGCCGGTCGTCGGTGGCGGCGTCGCCCGCGGGCACGGCCTCCATCGCGGCGATCCGCTCCCGGACCGCCGGGTGGCTGTCGAACACCGACCCGGACTCCTCGTCGAGCATCCGGACGCCGATCGCGGCCAGCCGCTCGCGGACCTCGGCGTCCCCGAGGAAGGCGCGGAAGCCCGCGAGGACCGGCGGCGTGCGCCCGGCGTCCGGCACGAGCGCCAGGAGCTCCTGGTCGAAGTGCGCCCACGCGACCGACAGCGGGCCGATCGCGCGCAGCGCGGCCTGCGCGGTATCTCGGCCCGCGGCGGCGACGGAGGCCCGGTCGGCGCGCAGCTCCTGCTCGCGGTTGGCCGGTCCGGCGAGCACCGCGTAGAACCGCGCGAACTGGCCGAACAACCAGCCCGGCACCCCGTCGAGCCGGGCGGCGGTCAACCGCAGCGCGTCCTTGGCCCGGTAGGCGGTCGCGGACAGCCGCGGGTGCCCGCCGTGGTGGCCGAGCTCGTGCGCGAGCACCGACCGCAGCCCGCCGACGGACAGGCCCGCCAGCAGGGGCAGGCCGACCACCAGGTGGCGCTCGCCCCCGCGCAGGCCGGACAGCGGGGTCCGCTCCCGCACGGCCGCGGTCACCTCGGGGACCAGCCGGACGGCGTCCGGCGCACGGGTGCCCGCGACCGCGGCCAGCTCGTCGACCACCCGCCACAGCTCCGGCTGCGCCTCGCGGGTCACCGGCACCCCCGGTGGCTCCGGCCCGACCCGGACGGCGGCGAGCACGACCCGGCCGATCGCCAGGGCCACCAGCGCGGCCACGACCCCGAGCCCCACCGCCCCGGCGCCGCCGTGACCCTCGGCGAACGCCCGGACCACCAGCACGGCCGGGCCCAGCACGAGGCCGACCGCGACCACGAGGAAGCCGACCAGCACGGACAAGGCGAGCGCGACGCGCATCGAGACCCCCTGGAACGCCGGCGCCCGGCTCCACCCCTGGAACGCCGGCGCCCGGCTCCACCCCTGGAACGCCGGCGCCCGGCTCCACCCCTGGAACGCCGGCGCCCGGCTCCACTCGGTCGCCGGCCGGGGGAGCCTAGGGCGTGTGTCGAAGTCTCGTTCGATGGGAGTCGCGCCTGAGGTGGTTCCTGGCGGTGCGGCCGACTGGCCCGCATACCTCTGTTGTATGCGGGTCAGTCGGCCGTGCCCCCAGGGGCCGCCTCGGGCCCGGCTACCGCGAACACGGACTTCGACCCACGCCCTAGGGCGCGGGTCCGCTACTCCAGGTACCGGATGGTCACCAGGTCGCCCGCGGCCAGCTCGGTGGTGTCCTCGGGGACCTCGATGAGGCAGTTGGCGACCGCCAGCGCGGACAGCAGGTGCGATCCCGGTCCGCCGACCGGCGTGACGACCTCGCCGGACTCGGCGTCGTAGGCGCCCCGCCGGAACTGGGTGCGGCCCGCGGGGGAGGTGATGGCGGTGCTGATCCTGGCCCGCGCGGTGCGCCGCTCGACGGCGGCGAACCCCATCGACGCGAGCAGCGCGGGCCGCACGAACACCTCGAACGACACCTGCGCGCTCACCGGGTTGCCGGGCAGCGTCACCACGGCGACGCCCTGGTAGCGGCCTGCGCCCTGCGGCCCGCCGGGCTGCATCGCGACCTTCAGGAACTCCACGCCCCGCCCGGTGAAGGCGTCCTTGACCACCTCGTACGCCCCGGCGCTCACCCCGCCGGAGGTCAGCACCAGGTCGACCTCGCCCAGGTGCGGCTCGATGGCGGCGTGGAACGCGGCCACGTCGTCGGGCACGAACCGCAGCAGCTCGGCCTCGCCGCCCGCCTCGCGCACGCCGGTGGCGAGCATCAGGCCGTTCGACTCGTAGATCTGCCCCGGCAGCAGCGGCTCGCCCGGCCCGACCAGCTCGGAGCCGGTGGACAGCACCAGCACCCTCGGCCGCCTGCGCACCGGCAGCCCGCCGAAGCCCAGCGCGCCCGCCAGCGCGAGCTGCGCGGGTCCGAGCACCCGACCGGCCCGGAGCACCAGCGCGCCGACGGCCACGTCGTCCGCGGCCCGCCGGACGTGCGTGCCCGCCTCGACCGCCGTGCGCAGCAGCACCCGGTCGGTGCCGCCGTCGGTGTGCTCGACCTGGACCACCGCGTCCGCGCCCGCGGGCATCGGGGCACCGGTCATGATCCGGTGCGCGGTGCCGGCCTCCAGCGGGGCGACCTCGGTCATCCCCGCCGGGATGTCCTGCGCGACCGGCAGTGTGACGGGCGCCTCCACGACGTCCGAGGCGCGCACCGCGTACCCGTCCATGGCGGAGTTGTCGAACGGCGGGAGCGGGATGGGCGCCACCAGGTCCTCGGCCAGCACCAGACCGAGGCACTCGGCGATCGGCAGGACCCGGACGGGCATGATCCCGACGAGCCCGGCCACACGGGCCTGGTGCTCGGCGACGCTGGCGGGTGTTTTCGGCACGGCACCATCCTGCCGGGCGCGTGCCAGACTGCTTCGACCGACACCGTGGTGAACAGGGGGAAGAACGTTGCAGGTCCGCACGCGTCACACGCCCACGTTCGGCGTCGCCCGGCTGGTGCTGGCCCCCGGCGAGCCGGTGCTGGTCGACCGCGCCGCGTTCGTCGCCAGCAGCTACGGCGTCTCCTTCGACCCGAAGCCGGGCCCGCCGTTCAAGGCGCAGGGCAAGGGCTCGCCCGCCGGGGTGTGCACGGCCAACCACGACGGCGGCTGGGTCGACGTGGCGCCGTCGCTGCCGGGCGACCTGCACGTGCTGGAGCTCGACGGCTCGGCGGGCTGGTGCGTCGCCAGGACCAGCTGGCTCGCGTCCGCGGGCACGGTGAGCATGGACCCGGCCGCGCCGCCGCTGCGCGCGCTGCAGGGCGGCGACGGCGGCTTCCTCAACTACGTGTTCGGGATCGGCCAGGTCGTGCTGACCTGCTACGGCACCCTCGACATCGTGCTGCTCAAGCCCGGTGAGCTGGTCAGCATCGCGGGCGGCCACGTCGTCGGCTTCCCCGAGTCGGTGCAGTGCAGGCTGCGCGCGCTCACCCCGGACGTGCCGCAGTCCATGCGCACCGGGGAGGGGCTGGCCTTCGACTTCGCGGGCCCCGGACTGGTGCTCACCCAGACGCGCAGCCCCCAGCACCTGGGCAGCTGGCTGCGGGGCAACCCGATCGGCTCCCGTTCATGACTCCGTAAGGAGGTACACGCGGGCTGTTCGTTCTTCTAGCGTTGCGGTTTGCCTCGCGTTTTTGCGCTTAGGAGGACGTCTTGGCGATCGGCACGGTCAAGTGGTTCAACTCGGAAAAGGGCTACGGCTTCATCGCCACCGACGGAGGGCCCGACGTGTTCGTGCACTACTCCGCCATCCAGATGGAGGGGTTCCGCACCCTCGCCGAGGGGGACCGGGTCGAGTTCACGATCGAGGCGGGCCGCGACGGCCGCAGCCAGGCCTCGGAAGTGCGGCGCGCGTCGTGATCCGCCGCAGGTGAACGCGCTGCTTCGGTGGAACCGCCCGCGGCCCCGATCAAGCGGGCGTTAGGCTGCCCCGCGTGTCGGAGGACCTGAGCGGGCGGCGGCTTGGCCATTACCGGATCGATGGCGTCCTCGGCCGGGGCGGCATGTCCGTGACCTACCGGGCCACGGACGTCAGACTCGGCCGCAAGGTCGCGCTGAAGGTCATCGGTGAGCACCTCACCGCTGACGCCGAGTTCCGCGAGCGCTTCGTCGACGAGGCCCGCAACACCTCGGCGATCGACCACGCGAACATCGTGCCGCTCTACGACTTCGACGAGGTCGACGGGCTGCTCTACATCGCCATGCGGCTGGTCGACGGGTCCGACCTGGCCAGCCACATCAAGGACGGGCCGCTCTCGCCCGCGCGCACGCTGACGCTGCTCGGCCAGGTCGCCGAGGCGCTCGACATGCTGCACGGCAAGGGGCTCGTGCACCTGGACGTGAAACCGGCGAACGTGCTGGTCACGACCAAGGAGGCGGTGCGCGAGCACGTCTACCTCGCCGACTTCGGCCTGACCAGGCGCGGGGCCACCGGCCACCGCACCCGCACCGGCGACTTCCTCGGCTCGCCGACCTACGCGGCGCCCGAGCACCTGCGCGGCGAGCCGGTCGACGGCCGCACCGACGCCTACGCGCTGGCCTGCATGCTCTACGCGTGCCTGAGCGGCAGGCCGCCGTTCCAGGGCGGCGTGCAGGACGTGATCCAGGGCCACCTCGCCCAGGAGATCCCGCCGCTGAGCTCGCTGGTGGTGCTGCCGCCCGCGATCGACGACGTGCTGCGCCGGGGCACCGCGAAGGACCCGAACCAGCGGTTCGCCACCTGCCAGGAGTTCATCAACGCCGCCCGCGGCGCGCTCGCCCAGGTGCAGCGGCCGGGCAACCCGCCGGAGCGCAGGCAGCCCGGTTCGGCCCAGTCCGGAGCCGGCCAGTCCGGCGGCTCGCAGCCGCCGTCCGGGTCGATCCCGGTGCAGCAGCCGGTCGCGCAGCCCCAGCAGCCGGCCGCGGGTCCGCCCAGCGGCGGCGTGCCCGTCCAGCAGTACCAGCAGCAGCCGCAACAGCCCCAGCAACCGCAGCAGCAGGTCCGCCCGCCCGCGTACCCGCAGCAGCCCCCGTCGCCCTACCAGCAGCAGCACCCCGGCTCCCAGGACCCGGTCCGGCTGCGCCCGCCCGCCCCGATCGGCACCAGCGCGTTCGGCAGCACGGCGAACACCCGGCCGGTGTGGTTCCTGCCGGTCGTGGTCGGCGTGATCGCGGTCGCGCTCGTCGTGATCCTGGTGATCCTGCTGTCGCCCAGCGACGAGCCGCCGAGCGACTCGCCGGGGTCGACGTCGACCAAGCAGTCCATCCAGGTCGGCGTGCCCTCCGGGAGCAGCAAGCCGCTGCCCACCAGCGTGCCCGTGAAGACCAGCCGCTGACCTGCGCTTCTTGCACTCGACCCGGTCGAGTGCTAAACACGAACTGGCACTCGGACCACCCGAGTGCCAGCACGCGGGCTAGGACGGTGAGGCCCGCCCCGGTTCTCCGGGGCAGGTCGTCCGTCGCGGGCACCATCCTGGCCAAGCACCGTGTTCCGCTGTGGACGCACGTCCGCAGTGGCCCCAATATCCTTTAAAAGGCGGAGGAACACACCGCAATGGCCAAGATGATCGCGTTCGACGAGGAAGCCCGACGCGGCCTCGAGCGGGGCATGAACATCCTCGCGGATGCCGTCAAGGTGACGCTCGGCCCGAAGGGCCGCAACGTCGTTCTCGAGAAGAAGTGGGGCGCCCCCACGATCACGAACGACGGCGTCTCGATCGCCAAGGAGATCGAGCTCGAGGACCCGTGGGAGAAGATCGGGGCCGAGCTCGTCAAGGAAGTAGCGAAGAAGACCGACGACGTCGCGGGCGACGGCACCACCACCGCCACCGTGCTCGCCCAGGCGCTCGTGCGCGAGGGCCTGCGCAACGTGGCCGCCGGTGCGAACCCGCTCGGCCTGAAGCGCGGCATCGAGAAGGCCGTCGCGGCCATCACCGAGCAGCTGCTGAAGACCGCCACCACCATCGAGACCAAGGAGCAGATCGCCGCGACGGCGTCCATCTCCGCGGGCGACTCCACCATCGGCGAGCTCATCGCCGAGGCGATGGACAAGGTCGGCAAGGAAGGCGTCATCACGGTCGAGGAGAGCAACGCCCTCGGCCTTGAGCTCGAGCTGACCGAGGGCATGCGCTTCGACAAGGGCTACTCCTCGGCCTACTTCGTCACCGACCCGGAGCGCCAGGAAGCCGTCCTCGAGGACGCGTACATCCTGCTCTACGGCTCGAAGATCTCGTCGGTGAAGGACCTCCTCCCGCTGCTCGAGAAGGTCATGCAGGGCGGCAAGCCGCTCCTCATCATCTCCGAGGACGTCGAGGGCGAGGCGCTGGCGACCCTGGTCGTCAACAAGATCCGCGGCACCTTCAAGTCCGTCGCCGTCAAGGCGCCCGGCTTCGGCGACCGCCGCAAGGCGATCCTGCAGGACATCGCCACCCTCACCGGTGGCCAGGTCATCACCGAGGACGTCGGCCTCAAGCTCGACACCGCCGACATCTCGCTGCTGGGCCGCGCCCGCAAGGTCGTCGTGACCAAGGACGAGACGACCATCGTCGAGGGTTCGGGTGACGCCGAGCAGATCCAGGGCCGCGTCAACCAGATCCGCGCCGAGATCGAGAAGTCCGACTCGGACTACGACCGCGAGAAGCTCCAGGAGCGCCTCGCGAAGCTGGCCGGTGGCGTCGCCGTCATCAAGGCCGGTGCCGCGACCGAGGTCGAGCTCAAGGAGCGCAAGCACCGCATCGAGGACGCGGTGCGCAACGCCAAGGCCGCCGTCGAAGAGGGCATCGTCGCCGGTGGTGGCGTCGCCCTGCTCCAGGCCGCCGAGGCCGTCTTCAAGAGCCTCCAGCTCGAAGGCGACGAGGCCACCGGCGCGAACATCGTCAAGGTCGCCGTCGAGGCCCCGCTCAAGCAGATCGCGGTCAACGCCGGTCTCGAAGGCGGCGTCGTGGTGGAGAAGGTCAAGGGCCTGCCCATCGGCCACGGCCTGAACGCCGCCACCGGCGTGTACGAGGACCTGCTCGCCGCGGGCGTGCCGGACCCGACCAAGGTGACCCGTTCCGCTCTGCAGAACGCCGCCTCGATCGCCGCCCTGTTCCTCACCACCGAGGCCGTCGTGGCCGACAAGCCGGAGAAGAACGCGGCCCCGGCCGCGCCCGACGCCGGCGGCATGGACTTCTGATCCACTGAGGCCCATCGCTTAGACCCACTTCGAAGGCCCCGAACCGGATTCCGGTTCGGGGCCTTCGTGTTCGCCGAGCGTTGGTGCCGTGCGTCGGAGAACGGCGATACGCCCCCAGACCCGCTGGTACGCAACGGAAGCACGCAAGCGCGGTCGATTTTACTTGGGGTTTTTGGGCCTACAATTAGTCGGCGGGCAGGCTCTACCACCTGCCCTTTTTCGCCCGACGAGGCCCAAAAAGAGGGGCCCCAAGTCAAATCGACCACACCCACCCACGCAACCACCGGGACGCCCACCCACCAGCAGCTCGCCTAGCTGTCCGCGCCGAAGCAGACGAACGGCCGCCGTAGGGGATCTGGGGCTGTTGCAGCAGCCAGGGCCTGTGCGGTCGTCCTGCCGGCAGCCAGGCCCTCGTAGAACAGTGCCATCGTGTCGGCGGCGGCTTTGTCGCCGACCTTGCTGACCGCCGACACCACCGTCCGCGACCCGCTCGCCAGCATCGCCCCCGCGAAACCCAACGCCTCGTCGCCCGGTCGGATGTGGCTCAGCGCCAGCTCGCACGAGGCCAGGACGACCTGTTCCGGTGGGTTCGGCAGTCGTGCGCTCTCGTGGGCGAACAGGGGGCCGTCGAAGAGTTCCAGCTTGGAGAAGAGGGCGTTGTCGGGGGCGTGGGTGCCGTGGGCGGCGATGTGGGCGAGGCGGGTGCCGTTCAGGGAGTCGAGGACAGCGGTCGCGGTGGCTTCCTTGCCCTCCAGCACGACCGCGTCCGGGTACGCCCGGTGCAGGGCGGCGATCTCGGCCGAGCCTTCCGGTAGTTCGGGGCCGCCGACCAGGACGACCCGGTGGGCGGACCTGGGGCCGGTCGTGGCGGTGGTCCAGGCGGTGGCGGAGGGGGCGACGACGACCGGGCGGCCGTGCAAGGACGGCAGTGCGGACCAGGGCACGGCGTAGAGGACGCCGG
This sequence comes from Umezawaea tangerina, assembly GCF_003002815.1. Lineage (GTDB taxonomy): Bacteria > Actinomycetota > Actinomycetes > Mycobacteriales > Pseudonocardiaceae > Umezawaea > Umezawaea tangerina. Next base: position 672,754 of record NZ_PVTF01000001.1, read on the forward strand.
TGGGGACGACGACGAGGTCCCTGCCGTCCAGGACCCGGAGCAGGGGGTGGACGAGGGCGCGGTCGAGGGCGGCGGCGCGCAGCGAGGCGGAGGTGCTGACGGACCTCGCGAGCACGTCGGGGAGGTGGTCGGGGGCCAGGACGTCGAGGTCGGCGTGGAGCTGCCTGGTCAGCTCGGCGACCTCGTCGGCGGGGCCGAGCGCGTGCAGGGTGGCGGTGTCGTCGGTGAGGACGACGGCGTGGAGGGTGCCGTCGTTGCGGGTGTAGCTGACCACGGCCCGGCCGCGCAGGAGCGGGGTGACGTCGGCGGAGGTGGTGACGGGCCGGGGTCGGCCCCAGGGGCTGGTGTGCCAGCCGAGGCGGGAGACCTCCTGGCGCAGTGCTTCGAGGCGCCGCTCCAGCTCGGCGACGGGGCGTCGGTCCAACCTGGAGTGCTGGAGGCTCCGGCTGACCGAACGGGCCTCGGCGACCCGCCTGGCGAGCACCGGGTCGTCGATGGCGGGCAGCGGTTCGTAGCGGTAGACCTGCGCCCTGGTCCGCTCCAGCCAGTCGAACGCCTCCGTCGGCGACGGGGGAGTGGCGGCGAGGGTCAGGCTCACGGCGAGGTCGCCGAGCTCGCGGCCGTGCACGGCGGTGCCGCACAGCAGGTCGAGGCCGCCCATGCGGTCGCGGACGCGGCCCAGCTCGGTGAGGCCCTGCCGGGCCTGGGCCAGCGCGGTGCCGGGGTCGCCCGCGGCGACGGCCCGTTCGGCCAGGCACAGGTGGTGGAGCATGACGTGGTCGATCGGCGCGCCCGGCCGCGGCACGGGGATCGCGGCGGACGGGGCGCGGGAGCCGCGGCGCAGCGCCAGCCTGGCGGCGAGCATCGTGGCGACGGCGGCCTCGTCGGGCAGGCCCGCGTCGTGCAGGCGGGCGGCCAGCCGGTCGAACCGGCGCGGGGTGACCGACCCCGAGTACTCGGCCTCGGCCCGGAGCCTGGTCAGCGCGGCGACCTCGGCCCACGGCTTGCTGCCGCGCCGGGCGAAGCGCCGCTGGGCCTGGGCGGCGAGCTCGCGGGCGCCGGGGCGGTCGCCGAGCAGGAGCGCGGCGGCCGCGCGGGCCAGCTCGGCCTCGGCCAGGTCCTGGCCCACCCGGTGCCTGCGCAGCACGGGCAGCGCGTCGTCGAGGTGCTCGGCGGCCTCCTGGGCCAGTCCGGCGGAGAGCATCGCCCGCGCCTGGTCGACCCGCAGCCGCGGGACGAGGTCGGGGGCGAGCAGGCGCAACGCCCGGTCGGCGTCCTCGTAGTGCCCGAGCGCGGTGGGGACGTCCCCGGTCAGCTGCGCGATGTCACCGAGGTTGTTGCGGGCCTTGGCCCTCATCAGCGGCAGGTCCTCGGCGTCGGCGAGGGCGATCGTCCGCCACATGTCCTGCTCGGCCTGCGCGGGTCTGCCGTAGGCGATCGAGGTGAGGCCGCGGTTCACCAGCGCGGTGGAGAGCGTGGAGGCGTCGACACCGGCGGCTTCCATCCGGGCCACGGACTCGTCGTAGAGCGCGATGGCCTCTTCGGTGCGGCCCGCGCGGTGCAGGATCAGGGCCCGCTGGTCCTGGACGACCGCGGGCAGGCCGTGGTCCTCGGGCAGCGCGGACACCAGGTCGTGGGCCGTGCCGAGGTGGGACAGGCCGTCGGCGACCGAGCCGGTCTCGGCCTCGGCGTAGGACAGCGTGATCAGGATCCGGATGCGCAGCGTGACGGCTTCGAGGTCGTCGGACCCCGCGGGCAGCTCGCGGAGGGCTTGCCGGAGCAGTTTCGCCGCGTCGGCCGGTCGGCCCGCCGACGCCGCTCGGTAACCCCGCTTCCGCAGGGCCGTGGCGGCTTCGACACCGGCACGCGACGTCGCGGCGGTGACGTCCGTGTCGCGGAGAAGGGGCACCGACCAATCGCAGCACACGGACCGTGATCGGTGCGCCCGCCGTTGGTTGGTGATGATGGTCCGAACGGGGCACGTTCGGATCGTCCGAACTCGTGCACGGTGCGTGACGGTGGCTACAGCATGATCGTGGGTGTGACGACCGTGCGACCCCTTTCACCTCGGGCGTTCACCAGGTGCACCACGATCTGGGTGGTCCCGGTGGGCACGTCGGGCAGCACGAAGCGGCCGCCGTCGTCGGCTGTCGTCGTGGTCGACTCGTGCTCGGCGACCCGGACCTCCACCGTGTGCTCGCCCGCGGGCACCAGCCAGCCGTCGATGCGGTGGCGCGCGCCGGTCGAGGTGAAGTTGACCATCAGCGTCAGGTTGTCCACCGTGAACGTGATGGTGCCGGGCTGGCCGCCGCGGACGCCCGCGAGCGATCCGGCGCGCTCCCACCTGGCGACCTCGACGTCGAGGTCCTCCAAGGCGATCGCGAACTGGATGCGTTCCACGAGATCCGCGGGTGGCGGGTCGAGCTCGTAGACCAGACGGTTCAGCTCCGAGAGGACGGCGGTGTCCTCGAAGCCCCTTGGGTCATCGCGCGGGTCGATGTCGTTCACCGCGATCCTCCTTCCGCATCGAGATGTGTGCGCAGCGTCGTGAGGCACCTACCCCTGGTGGGGCCGATGCTGCCGCGCGGGATGGACAGCGCCTCGGCGACCGTGCGGTACTCCGCCCGGCCCGCGAGGACGGTGAGCCGGAGCAGCTCCTGGCACCTTTGCGACAAACGCCCGAAAGCCCGCCACAACCGGATGTCCCGGTCGTCGACGAGCGCTGCGTCCTCAGGCAGTCCGTGCGTGCTCTCCAGGTGGTCGGCCAGCTCGTCGGAGAGACCGGTCTCCCGCCTGGCCGGTGTCCAGGTGCGACGCGCCTCCCGGCGGGTGGTGACCACGAGCCACCCCACCAGGGCACGCGGCTGCTCCAGCCGGTCGATGTGGCGCAGGAACGCGAGCCACACCGTCTGCACGACGTCCTCGGCGGTCGAGCGGTCGAGCCCGTGCCCCCTCGCCACGTGCCAGACCAGTGGTGAGAGGTCGGCGACGAGCACGTCCAAAGCGGACCGGTCGCCCCCACGGGCGGCGATCACGCAGGCGGCGTGCCGGTCCGTCCCCGCCAGGCCCTCCCACGGCGGGTGCTCGCCGGTAGTGCGCAGCTCGCCCACTTCCTCACCTCCTCCTCCACTGTCCCGCTCACCACCGAAGCGGCCCGCGGCGCCTCCCCCGAAGCGCCGCGGACCGCCCCTCCGCGGTGGTCTCCCCGATCGACACCCCTCGAAGCCGACCGACTCCCAACCGCCCCCCAGCGGTCGATCAGTCGGTCTTCACCGGCTCGTCGTGGGTCTGGTGCTGACCGTTCGTCTCCACCGGCGGGATCACCGGTGGGGACGGCTCGGCAGCCTTGTCGGGCTTGTCGACGCCAGGCGGCTTGGCGGTCATCTAGCCTCCTCGATCGGGGTCATGAGGTCTGTCACCAGCACAAGAGCCCACTCGCCCTGAGTAGATACACCCATCCGGAAACTTTCTTGCGCGGAAGTCCCGGCTGTGGTTCGCCAGCGTGCACACCGGACCGGCCGGGTGCCGCCGGGAGGGTGACGCCGACGGCGCACGGGTGACCCGGCACGCCGTCCCAGTGGGTCCGCCGACCCCTCCCCGAGCACCCGCCGACGCCGTATGGTCTAGACCATGCTGGAAGTCATCGCACTCGACGCGGCCGACGCCGAAGCCGCGCAAGCCGGTGGAGCACACCGGTTGGAACTCGTCTCCGACATGGCCTCCGACGGCCTCACGCCGCCCCCGGACGTGCTCAGGAGCGTCCTCGCCGCCACCGACCTCCCGGTCAGGGTCATGCTCCGCGACGCCAAGGGCTTCGCGCCCGGCAGCGTCGACCGCCTGCGCCGCGACGCGGCCGCGCTCCGCGAGCTGGGCGCGACGGAGTTCGTCCTCGGCTTCCTCACCGCGTCGGGCGAGGTCGACGAGGACGCGTGCACGGCCGTGCTGGCCGAGCTGGACGGCTGCCGGTGGACGTTCCACCGCGCGCTGGACAACTCCGCCGACCCGCTCGCCTCCTGGTCGGTCGTCGCGGAGCTCGGCTGCGACACCGTCCTGGCGAGCGGCAGCCCCAAGGGCGTCGCGGACGGCCTCCCGGTGCTGCACGAGCTGGCCGCGCGCCAATCGGAGGACGGGATGCTCCTGCTGGTCGGCGGAGGGCTCAAGGCCGAGCAGGTCGCGCCCCTGCGGGCGGTGGGCGCCACCGGCTTCCACGTCGGCAGCGCCGTCCGGCCGTCGGGCTGGGCCGGTCCCGTCGACGCGGAGGCCGTGCGCGCCTGGGCGAATCTGGTCTGAACCTTGCCGAACGGACACACCGCTCCTATTCTCGCCGAATCGCTCGTTGCTCATCGCGAAATGAACGTTGCGCATGTTGCAATAAATCCGGCTGAGGGGATTCTGAGATGCGGTTCGCGGTTATAGCTGCGGTGTGTTCGGTGGCGTTGGCGGCTTGCGCGCCGGTCACGTCGTCGGGCCCGGCGGCGCAGACCGGCGACGAGAAGACCGGCCAGCTGCGGGTGTGGCTGTTCGACGAGGTCAACCGCGCGCCCAAGGAGGAGGTCGTCAAGGAGGCGGTCGCCGAGTTCCAGGCCGCCCACTCCGGCGTGACCGTGGACGTGCAGTACATCCAGGTCGCCACCCGCGCCGAGCGCTTCAAGGCGGCCTTCAGCGACCCGAAGAGCGCGCCGGACGTCGCCGAGTTCGGCAACACCGACCTCGCGGGCTACGTGGCCGCTGGTGGGTTCGCCGACATCAGCAAGGAGGTGTCGGACTGGGCCGACGCCAAGGACTTCGTGCCCGCCGTGCTCGACACAGCCAAGGTGGAGGGCAAGGTCTACGGCCTGCCCTGGTACGTCGGCGTGCGCGCCCTCTACTACCGCACCGACGTGTTCACCGAGCTCGGCGTCCAGCCACCCAAGACCCTCGACGAGATCGCCCCGCTCGCCCGGCGGATCCGCGCCGCGAAGCCCGACCTGCTCGGCATCTCCGCCGGCGGCAAGTACACCTTCGGCATGCTGCCCTTCGTCTGGGCCAACGGCGGCGACCTCGCCGCGGTCGCGGGCGCGAAGTACGCCGCGAAGATCGACAGCGCCGAGTCGCGCAAGGGCGTCGCCGCCTACACCGAGCTGCTCGCCGACGACATCTGCCCGCCCTCGCAGTGCGCCGCCAACGGCGGTGACGCGAGCGTCGAGGCGTTCCGCGCGGGCAAGGCCGCGATGGTCATCGGCGGCGACTTCAACCGCAAGTCCGTCGACGCCAGCGCCGCGGCGGGCAAGTACGCCGTCGTGCCGCTGCCCGGCACCACCGCGGGTTCGATCGCCCCGGCGTTCGCGGGCGGCAACCTGCTCGGCGTCATGAAGGGCACCGAGCGCAGGACGCTGGCCAACCAGTTCCTCCAGCTCCTGGGCGGCAAGCAGTACCAGCGCAAGATGTTCCAGGCGATGGGGAACCTGCCGACGTTCGCCGACGTGCAGGCCGACGTGGCGAAGAACGACGCGTTCGAGCAGCCGTTCATCAAGACCCTCGAGGCGGGCACCAGGTTCGTGCCCATCACGTCGACGTGGGCCAAGATCGACGCCCAGGCCGTGATCCCCACGATGCTCCAGCAGATCGCGGCTGAGGGCGTGGACGTCGAGACGGCGACGAAGACGGCGGCCGAGTCGATGAACGCGGTCTTCACCTCGTGACGCAGCGGATGGCGAGGGGGCACCGGCTGCCCAGGGGAGACGGACGGGCGGCGCTCGCGTACCTCACCCCGGCACTGCTGGTGCTCGGCGGCCTGATGGCCTACCCGATCTACCAGCTGGTGCTCATCTCGCTGTTCGACTACGGCCAGGAACAGGTCAGCGGCGGCGCGCCGCTGGTCTTCCTGGGCCTGGGCAACTACACGGAGCTGTTGGCGGACAAGCAGTTCTGGACGGTGCTGTGGCAGACCGTCGGGTTCGCCGCGACCTGCGTGGTCGGCACCCTGGTGGTCGGGGCGGCGCTCGCCGTCCTGGCCACCAGGGTCCGCACGTGGGCCAGGACGCTGCTGTTCCTGGCCGCGCTCGGCGCGTGGGCCACCCCGGCCGTCGCGGGCTCGACGATCTGGCTGTTCCTGTTCGACGCCAACTTCGGGCTGGTCAACGAGGTCCTCGGCAGCACCGGGTTCTCCTGGACGTTCGACCGCTGGACGGCCTTCGGCCTGGTCGCCGCCCAGGTGGTCTGGTGCTCGTTCCCGTTCGTCATGGTCACCCTCTACGCGGGCATCAAGGCCATCCCGCAGGAGGTCGTCGAGGCCGCGGCGCTCGACGGCGCGTCCACGGTCCGCACCGCGCGCAGCGTCCTGCTGCCGCTGCTGCGCCCGCTGATCCTCGTCGTCACCATCCAGTCGGTCATCTGGGACTTCAAGGTGTTCACCCAGATCTACGTGATGACCAGCGGCGGCGGCATCGCGGGCCGCAACCTCGTCCTCAACGTCTACGCCTACCAGCAGGCCTTCGCCGCGTCCGAGTACGGCCTCGGCGCGACGATCGGCGTGGTGATGACCGCCCTGCTGCTGCTGATCACCATCGGCTACCTGCGGGCGCTGCGGAAGTCGGGAGAAGAGCTGTGAGGCGTCCCGGTCGGCTGATCGCCGAGCTGGTCACCGTGGTGGTCGCGGCGGTGGTCGCGTTCCCGCTGTACTGGATGGTGCTGACCGCGCTGAAGCCCGCCGACGAGGTGATCTCGGCGGACCCGCGGCCGTGGACGCTGGCGCCGACGCTGGACAGCTTCACCCGCGCGCTGACCGTGCAGAGCTTCGGGCGGTACTTCCTGAACAGCCTGGTGGTCGCGCTGGTCGTGGTCGTGCTGAGCCTGCTGATGTCGTTCCTGGCCGCGACCGCGTTGACCCGCTTCAGGTTCCGCGGCCGCACCACCATGCTGATCATGCTGCTGGTGGTGCAGATGGTGCCGGTCGAGGCGCTGACGGTGCCGCTGTTCTTCATGATGCGGTCGGTCGGCGACGCGGTGCCGCTGTTCGGGCTGAACCACCTCGGCTCGCTGGTGCTGGTGCACCTGGCGTTCAGCATGCCGTTCGCGATCTGGATGCTGCGCGGGTTCGTCGCGGCGGTGCCGGTGGAGCTGGAGGAGGCCGCGACGCTGGACGGCGCGAGCCGGTTCCGGTTCGTGTGGCAGGTGCTGTTCCCGTTGGTGGCACCGGGACTGGTGGCCACCAGCGTGCTCGCGTTCATCCACGCCTGGAACGACTTCCTGTTCGCCAAGACGTTCATCATCTCGGCCGCGGAGAACCAGACGCTGCCGTTGGCGCTGCAGGTGTTCGTCAAGCCCGACCAGAACGACTGGGGAGCGATCATGGCCGGTTCGACGTTGATGACCATCCCGGTGCTGGTGTTCTTCGTGCTGGTGCAGCGCAGGCTCGTGTCCGGTCTCGCCGGGGCGGTGAAGGGGTGAGCCTGCTGCCCCGCCCGGTCCGGTTCACGGCCGGAACCGGGGTGACCCGGCGGGTCGAGCCGGTGGTGTCGTTCGTGGACGGACCGCCGGAGTCCTACCGGATCGAGGTCACCACCGAGGGCGTCTCCGTGGCGGCGGCGGACGAGGCCGGCGCGTTCTACGCGCGGCAGACCCTCCGCCAGCTGCTGGGGCCGAACGCCTTCCGGGCCGCGGCGATCGGCGCCGAGCCGCCGGTGCTGCCGGTGTGCGTGGTGGAGGACCGGCCGCGGTTCGGCTGGCGCGGCTGCATGGTCGACGTGGCCCGGCACTTCCTGCCCAAGCACGACCTGCTGCGGTACGTGGACCTGCTGGCGGCGCACAAGCTCAACGTGCTGCACCTGCACCTGACCGACGACCAGGGCTGGCGCTTCGAGGTGAAGCGGTACCCGCGGCTGACCGGGGTCGGGTCGTGGCGGCCCGAGTCCCGCTACGGCGACCGGCGGGCGAAGCGGTCGACCGGCAGGCCGCACGGCGGGTTCTACACCCAGGACGACCTGCGCGAGGTCGTGGCGTACGCGGCGGAGCGGCACGTCACGGTGGTGCCGGAGGTCGACGTGCCCGGACACAGCCAGGCGGCCATCGCGGCCTACCCGGAGCTGGGCACCGGTCCGGTGCCGGGGGTGTGGACGGACTGGGGCGTCAACGAGAACGTGCTGAACCTGGCGGAGTCCACAGTGGACTTCTACCGGAACGTGTTCGACGAGCTCGTGGACGTCTTCCCCGGCGAGGTGATCGGCCTCGGCGGCGACGAGGTGCCGGGTGCCACGCGGGCGCACGGCGGGTTCGTCCGCGCCATCGCCGCGCACCTGGCGGCGCACGGGCGGCGGGCGTTCGGCTGGGACGAGATCGCCGACGTCGGACCGCTGCCCGACGGCGCGGTGCTGGCGTCGTGGCGCGGGGAGGAGGCGGGGGTCGCGGCCGTGCGGAACGGCCACGACGTGGTGATGTGCCCGGAACGGCACGTGTACCTGGACTACCGGCAGTCCGACTCGCCCGACGAGCCGATCCCGGTCGGCACGGTGCTGTCGCTGGAGGACGTCCACCGGTACGAGCCGGTGCCCTCCGAGCTCACCGGCGACGAGCCCGGCCGCGTGCTGGGCGCCCAGGCGAACCTGTGGACCGAGCACCTCGACTCGGCCCGACGGCTGGACTACGCGGCGTTCCCGCGGCTGGCGGCGTTCGCGGAGGTGGTGTGGAGCGGGGGCGAGCGGGACGAGGCGGAGTTCCTCGACCGGCTCGCCACCCACCACCTCCCGCGGCTCGACGCCCTGGGCGTGGAGTACCGGCCCCTCGCCGGTCCGCACCCGTGGCAGAGGATGCCGGGGGTACCTGGCTTCCCACGGTGATCAGAACGTCGGCGTCGTGTCCTGCGGCTGGTAGAGGTCCGGGGTGCTGATCTCCTCCTCGGGCATGAGCACCCAGCAGGCGACGTAGAGGACGGCGCCCGCGCCGAACCCGAAGAGGGTCGCGGCCACGAGGCCGATGCGCAGCAGCGTGGCGTCGACGCCGAGCATCTTCGCCGCGCCGCCGCACACGCCCGCGAGCATCCTGTCCTCGCGGCTGCGGCGGAGCTTCTTGACCTTGTCGGTGGTCTCGTTGAGCACGTTGTTCGTCATGGGTACGACGATGCCGCCCCGGAGCTGCGAGAACATCGGGGTGCGACCCTGACGTCCCCCGGATCCGGACCCCTGGCCTTACCCTCAGTCGATGACGCCCGACGAGCTCGCCGAGGAGCTGGACCGCGTCGGGTACCTGCCCGACGCCGGGGTGACGACGGCCGCGTTCCTCGCGCTGAGGATGCACCGGCCGCTGTTCTGCGAGGGCGAGCCGGGCACCGGCAAGACCTCGCTGGCGCTCGCGCTGGCCCAGGCGCTGTCGCTGCCGCTGATCAGGTTGCAGTGCCACGAGGGCATCGACGCCTCGCAGGCGCTCTACGACTGGGACTTCCCGCGGCAGCTGCTGCACCTGCGCGCGCTGGAGGCGTCCTCGGAGGGCGTGCTCGACGCGGACGCGGCGGAGGCCTCGCTCTACACGCGGCGGTTCCTGCTGGCCAGGCCGCTGCTGCGGGCGTTGGAGGAGGCGCCGTGCGTGCTGCTGGTGGACGAGGTCGACCGGGCCGACGACGAGTTCGAGGCGTTCCTGCTCGAGGTGCTGGACAGCAACGCGGTGACCATCCCCGAACTGGGTGAGATCCGCGCGCTCGTGCCGCCGGTGGTCGTGCTGACCTCCAACCGGACGCGCGAGGTGCACGACGCGCTCAAGCGCCGGTGCCTGTACCACTGGGTCGAGCACCCGGACCTGGCCCGCGAGGTGGCGATCATCCGGCGGCGGCTGCCGGGGGTGTCCGAGCGGCTGGCCGAGCAGGTCGCCGCGGCCGTGGGCAGGCTGCGCGAGCTGGACCTGCTCAAGCCTCCGGGGGTCGCGGAATCTTTGGACTGGGCGCGCGCGTTGCAGGCATTGGGCAAGTCCGAGCTGGACGCCGAGACCGCGGCGGTCACGCTCGGGGCCGTGCTCAAGTACCGCGAGGACGCCACCCGCGCGGTGGCTTCGGGCGTGCTGGGCTGAGCCCCACCCGCCCGGCTCCATGATCGGCGACAAGCCGCCACAAGGGATTTCCTGGACGATCCTCCAACCGCGGAAGGCGCACAATCGAAGGATGACGGTGCTCACCGGCTACGTCGGGTTCGCCCGCGCGCTGCGCCAAGCGGGTGTGGGGTGCGGGCCGGACCGCGTGCAGGCGTACGTCGCGGCCGTCGACCACCTCGATCCGGGCAGCCGGGACGACCTGTACTGGGCGGGCAGGCTGACGCTGTGCGGGGAGCCGGACGACCTGCCCCGCTACGACGCCGCGTTCGCCGCCTGGTTCGGCGGGGAGCAACCCCGCGGGCCGCGGCACCGCAAGCTGCGGCCGACCCAGCTCGCCGCGCTCAACGGCGGCGGGGCCGAGCAGGCGCCGTCCGGGCGGCTGGCCACCGCCGCGAGCGACGCGGAAGTGCTCCGCCACAAGGACATCGCCGGCCTCACACCCGCCGAGAAGGCGCACCTGCGCGAGCTGATCGCGACGCTCCGCCCGGAGCCGCCGCGGCGCCGGGCGCTGCGGGCGCGCAAGGCGGCCAGGGGGCGGCTGGACCCGAGCCGGACGCTGCGGGCGATGCTGGAGACCGGCGGCGAGCCCGCCCGGCCGCGCTACCGGCGGCGCGCGACCCGGCCGCGCAAGGTCGTGCTGCTGATCGACGTGTCCGGCTCGATGAGCCCGTACGCCGACGCCCTGCTGAGGTTCGCGCACGTGGTCGCGCGGGCCATGCCGACCGAGGTGTGCACGCTCGGGACCCGGCTGACCAGGGTCAGCCGCCAGCTCCGGCACCGCGACGCCGAGTTCGCGCTGACGTCGGCCACCCGCGCCGTGCCCGACTACGAGGGCGGCACGCGTCTCGGTGGGACGATCAAGGTGTTCCTCGACCGGTGGGGGCAGCGCGGGGCGGCTCGGCGCGCCGTCGTCGTGCTGTTCTCCGACGGCTGGGAACGCGGTGACCCCGCCCTGCTGGGCGACCAGATGGCCAGGCTGCGCAGGCTCGCGCACGCGGTCGTCTGGGTCAACCCGCACGCGGGCAAGGACGGGTACGCCCCGACGCAGTCGGGGATCGTCGCCGCCCTGCCCCACGTGGACCGCCTGCTCGCGGGCCACAGCCTCGACACCCTGCGCCACCTGCTCAAGGAGATCAACCGTGCGTGATGTGCTCGACGAACTCGCACGCCGCGTGGCGAACGGGGAGACCGTCGGTGTCGGCACCGTCGTCGACACGTTCAGCTCGGCACCCCGCTCGCCCGGCGCGGCGATGCTGGTCGGCCCGGACGGCGAGGTGACCGGCAGCGTGTCCGGCGGCTGCGTCGAGGGCGCCGTCTACGACCTCGCGCAGCAGGTCGTCGCGGAGGACCGGCCGGTGCTCCAGCGCTACGGCGTGAGCGACGACGACGCGTTCGCGGTGGGCCTGACCTGCGGCGGGATCATCGACGTGTACGTCGAGTCGATCAACGCCGAGACGTTCCCGGACCTGGCCGAGGTGGTCGAGGCCGTGCACGCCGAGGTCCCGGTGGCCATCGCGACGATCATCGAGCACCCCGAGGCCGACCGGCTCGGCCGCCGGGTGGTGATCTGGCCGGACCGGGTCGCGGGCGAGCTGGGGTCGGCGCGGGCGACCGACGCCGTGGTGGACGACGCGCGCGGCATGCTCGCCACCGGCCGCAGCGGGTCGCTGCACTACGGGCCGGACGGCCAGCGGCGCGGCGAGGGCATGACGGTGTTCGTGAACTCCTTCGAGCCGCCGCCCAGGATGCTGGTGTTCGGCGCGATCGACTTCGCCTCCGCGATGGCCAGGCTGGGCACGTTCCTGGGCTACCGGGTCACGGTGTGCGACGCGCGGCCGGTGTTCGCCACCGCCAGCCGGTTCCCCGAGGCCGACGAGGTCGTCGTGGACTGGCCGCACCGGTACCTGGCCGGGCAGGCCGAGGCCGGGCGGGTCGACGAGCGGACCGTGGTGGCCGTGCTGACCCACGACCCGAAGTTCGACGTGCCGCTGCTGGAGGTCGCGCTGCGGCTCAAGCTCGCCTACGTCGGCGCGATGGGGTCCCGCCGCACCCACGAGGACCGGCTGCGGCGGCTGCGCGAGGCGGGCGTGACGGAGGGCGAGCTGGACGGCATGGCGTCGCCGATCGGCCTCGACCTCGGCGCGCGCACGCCGGAGGAGACCGCGGTGTCGATCGCGGCCGAGATCATCGCTCTGCGATGGGGCGGTCGCGGTGAGCGCCTGACCAGTCTTGACGGAGCAATCCACCGCTAGCGGCGTTAGGGTGACGTGACATCGGTCACCCACCACTGGCCTGGAGGGTTCATGCGCATCACCGTCAGCGTGGACGGAGTGAGTTACACCGACGAGGTGGAACCGCGAATGCTGCTGGTCCACTACCTCCGCGAACGACTAGGCAAGACCGGAACCGTCGTCGGCTGCGACACGAGCAACTGCGGCGCCTGCACGGTCCACCTCGACGGCCACAGCGTGAAGTCCTGCTCCATGTTCGCGGTGCAGGCCGATCGCCACGAGGTCACCACCATCGAAGGCCTGGCCCGCGACGGGCAGCTGCACCCCGTCCAGAAGGCCTTCCACGAGAACCACGCCCTCCAGTGCGGGTTCTGCACACCCGGAATGATCATGCAGTCGATCGACCTCCTCGCCGACGACCCCGACCCGAGCGAGGAGACCGTCCGGCACGGGCTGGAGGGCAACCTCTGCCGGTGCACCGGCTACCAGAACATCGTGAAGGCCGTCCGCGACGCCGCGCACCAGATGCGTCCCGGCGCCGGCCCCGAGGCTGAGCAGGTCGCCCCGTCGCCGTCGCACGCGGGAGGTGGCGAATGACCGCCACCGCGGAACCGGAGATCGGCAGGGCCAGGCTGCGCAAGGAGGACGCGCGGCTGATCACCGGGGACACCCGGTGGACCGACAACATCCAGATGGCCGGGATGCTGCACATGGCCGTGCTGCGCAGCCCCATGGCCCACGCGAAGATCACCGGCATCGACGTCACCGCCGCGGCGGCCATGCCGGGCGTGCTGCTCGTGCTGACCGGCGAGGACGTGGCCGCGGAGCAGGGCAGCCTGCCGTGCGCGTGGCCGATCACCGAGGACATGCTCGCGCCGCCCGCCCCGTCGCTGGCGGTCGACGAGGTCAACTTCGCCGGTGAGGGCGTCGCCGTCGTCATCGCCCGCTCCGACTACGAGGCGCACGACGCGCTGGCCGCGATCGACGTCGAGTACGACGAGCTGCCGGTGGTGCTGGACATGGAGGCCGCGGTCGCCGACGGAGCCGACCTCGTGCACCCGGACCTCGGCACGAACAAGAGCGCGACGTGGGTGTTCGACTCCGCCGAGGCGGGGACGGGCGCGGACGTCGACCAGGCCATCGCCGACGCGGAGGTGACGGTCACCAGGACGTTCCGCCAGCAGCGGCTCATCCCGGCGTTCATGGAGCCGCGGTCGGTCGTGGTCGACCCCGGCGGCGGCTCGATCACCATGTGGTCGGCCACCCAGGTCCCGCACATCCTGCGCTGGATGCTGGCCGCGGTCCTCGGCATCCCCGAGCACAAGGTGCGGGTGATCGCGCCGGACGTCGGCGGCGGCTTCGGCGGCAAGCTCCAGGTCACGCCCGAGGAGGTGCTGACCCTGCTGGTCGCGCGCCGCCTGGGCAAGCCGGTCAAGTGGACCGAGTCGCGTACCGAGTCGATGCTCAGCGCGCACCACGGCCGCGACCAGATCCAGCAGCTCACGGTCACCGCCCGCCGCGACGGCACGGTCACCGGCCTCAAGGTCGACCTGCTCGCCGACATGGGCGCGTACCTGCGGCTGGTCACGCCGGGCGTGCCGATCCTCGGCGCGTTCATGTTCAACGCCATCTACAAGTTCCCCGCCTACCGGTTCACCTGCGTCAACGTGTTCACCAACAAGGTCCCGACCGACGCCTACCGCGGCGCCGGGCGGCCCGAGGCCACGTTCGCGATCGAGCGGCTGATGGACGAGCTCGCGGTGGAGCTCGGCATGGAGCCGATGGAGCTGCGCCGCAAGAACTGGATCAAGCACGAGGAGTTCCCGTTCACCACGGTCTGCGGGCTCACCTACGACTCCGGCAACTACGAGGCCGCCACCGACCGGGCCATGGAGCTGTTCGGGTACGACGAGCTGCGGCAGGAGCAGGCGCGCCGGCGGGAGAGCGGTGACCCGGTGCAGCTGGGCATCGGCATCTCCACGTTCACCGAGATGTGCGGTCTCGCGCCGTCGCGGGTGCTCGGCTCGCTGCGCTACGGCGCGGGCGGCTGGGAGCACGCGGCGATCCGGATGCTGCCCACCGGCAAGGTCGAGCTGATCACCGGCACCTCGCCGCACGGGCAGGGGCACGAGACGGCGTGGAGCCAGATCGTGGCCGACCGGCTCGGCGTGCCGTTCGAGGACGTCGAGGTGCTGCACGGCGACACCCAGTCCTCGCACAAGGGCATGGACAGCTACGGCTCGCGGTCGCTGGCCGTGGGCGGCACGGCGATCGTGCTGGCGGCGGACAAGGTGCTGGCCAAGGCCCGCACGCTGGCCGCGCACCTGATGGAGTGCTCCGAGTCCGACGTGGAGTTCGCCTCGGGCCAGTTCTCCGTGCGCGGCACGGGGACGAGCACCGCGCTCGGCGACGTCGTTCTCGCGGCGCACGTGGCGCACAACCTGCCCGACGGCATGGAGCCGGGCATGGACGCCGAGTGCACGTTCGACCCGACGAACTTCTCCTTCCCGCACGGCACGCACCTGTGCGCGACCGAGGTCGACACGGAGACCGGCGCGGTGAAGATCCGCTCCTACGTCTGCGTCGACGACATCGGCGAGGTGGTCAACCCGCTGATCGTCGAGGGCCAGGTGCACGGCGGCCTGGCGCAGGGGATCGCGCAGGCGCTGTTCGAGGAGGCCGTGCACGACGAGTCCGGCACCCTCACCACGGCGACGCTGGCCGACTACCTGCTCCCGTCCGCGGCCGACCTGCCGCACTTCACCACCGACCGCACGGTCACCCCGGCGGACTCGAACCCGTTGGGCGTCAAGGGGGTCGGCGAGGCGGGCACGATCGCCTCGACGCCCGCGGTGGTGAACGCGGTCATCGACGCCGTGCGCCACCTCGGCGTGGACGACGTCGAGATGCCGTGCACCCCGATGCGGGTGTGGAAGGCGGTCCACCAGGGCAAGGAACGGGGAGTGCCCACCACACCGGTCGCGGCGGGCGGCCTCGGTTCCATCGACGCGCAGGGAGGTGCGGAGTGATCCCGGCGGAGTTCGACTACGTGGCACCGGCCACCGTGGAGGAGGTGGTGCGGGCGCTCACCGAGGCCGGTGAGGACGCCAAGGTCATGGCGGGCGGCCAGAGCCTGATCCCGGTGCTGCGGATGAGGCTGGCCGCGCCGAACGTGGTCGTGGACCTGTCGAACCTCAGCGAGCTCACCGGAGTCCGCGACGACGGCGACTCGCTGCTCATCGGGGCGATGACCACGCACTACGAGGTCCAGCGCGACCACCTCGTGCGCGATCACGCCCGGCTGCTGGCGGTCGCCACCGACACCGTCGCGGACCCGCAGGTGCGCCACCGCGGCACGTTCGGCGGGGCGCTGGTGCACGCGGACCCGGCGGGCGACCTGCCCGCTCCCGCGCTGGCGATGGACGCGACGATGGTCATCGTCGGGCCGGGCGGGCGGCGGGAGGTGCCCGCACGTGAGTTCTTCGTCGACTACTTCACCACGGTGCTGGAGCCGGACGAGCTGCTCGTGGACGTCCGGGTGCCGAAGCTGACCGGGTGGAGCGCGCACTACGAGAAGTTCAACCGGGTCGCGCAGGCGTGGTCGATCGTCGCGGTGGCGGCGGCCGTCCGGGTCACCGACGGGACCATCGCCGAGGCCAGGGTGGCGCTCACCAACATGGGGCCGACCCCGGTGCGCGCGACCGGCGTGGAGGAGGCGCTGGTGGGGCAGCCCGCCACCGCCGAGTCGATCAACGCCGCCGCGGCCCGCGCCGCCGAGGGCACGAACCCGACGACGGACGGCAACGCCGACGCCGAGTTCCGCTCGCACCTGGCGCGGGTGCTGACCGGGCGGGCGCTGACCGCAGCGGTGGGCGCATGAAGCTGGAGCACGAGTTCACGGTCCCGGCCCCGGTCGGGACCGTGTGGACCGCGCTCCTCGACCCGGAGAGGGTGGCGCCGTGCATGCCCGGCGCCACCCTCACCGAGGTCGACGGCGCGCGCTTCACCGGCACCGTGAAGGTGAAGCTCGGTCCGATCACCTTGATGTACAAGGGATCGGGCGAGTTCCTGGAGACCGACGAGGCCTCCCGCCGGATGGTGATGAAGGCGTCCGGCAAGGACGTCCGCGGCAACGGCACGGCGGCGGCCACGGTCACCGCGACCCTGGTGGAGGCCGACGGCGGCACGCGCGCGCTGGTCGTGACGGACCTGAGCATCACCGGCAGGCCCGCGCAGTTCGGCCGGGGGCTGATCGCCGAGGTCGGCGGCCGGATCATCGACCAGTTCGCGGAGTGCCTGGCGGGCAGCCTCGGAACGGAGGACGCTGGTGGCCCGACCGCAGCCGATCCGCCCGACGGGGGAACCGAAGTGACGCAGCAGCACCTCAAGGCCGTCCCCGACCGGGCGGAGGAGGTCGAGGCCATCGACCTGCTCGGCACCGCGGGTGTGCCCGTGCTCAAACGGGCCCTGCCGCTGGTCGCCGGGCTCGCGGTCGCCGTGCTGGTGGTCTCCAGGCTCCGGCGGCACCGCTGATCCAGCGGGGGAGGCGGACGGCGGCGGCGCTGGCCGCCTGCCTCCTGCTGCCCGCGTGCGCGTCCACCGCGGGCAAGCCGTTCGCCGCGTCCACCTCCGTCGCCTCCGCCGGCACGCCCGCCGCCTCCGGCGCCACTTCGCCACCGCCGCCGCAGCGGTCGTTCACGCTGGCCGCGGGCGGCGACATCCTGATCCACCCGGCGCTGGAGGCGCAGGCGCGGGCGGACGGCGGCGGCACCCCGGACTTCCACCCGCTGCTGGAGGGGCTGCGCCCGGCGGTCGACGCCGACCTGTCCATCTGCCACCTGGAGACCCCGCTGTCCGCGCCGGGCGAGCCGACGTTCGGCTACCCGGCGTTCAGCGCGCCGCCCGAGGTGGTGAGGGCGCTGCTGGACCTGGGGTACGACAGCTGCTCCACGGCGTCGAACCACACGCTGGACCGCGACGTGCGGGGTGTGCGGACCACGTTGGACGTCCTGGACGCGGCGGGCATGAAGCACACCGGCTCGGCGCGCACCCCGGAGGAGGCCGCGACCCCGCTGATCCTGGACGCGAACGGCGTGAAGGTCGGCCAGGTCGCGTTCACCTTCGGCTTCAACGGGATCCCGCTGCCCGAGCCGTGGATCTCGAACCCGCTCGACCCGCAGCGGGTGATCGAGGCGGCCCGCGCCGCCAAGGCCGCCGGTGCGGAGGTCGTGGTGGCGAGCCTGCACTGGGGCACCGAGTACGAGGCCGACCCGAACGACGACCAGCGCTCGATGGCGGCCGCGATCCTCGCCGACCCCGCCGTGGACCTGATCATCGGCACCCACGTGCACACCGTGCAGCCGATCGAGCAGGTCAACGGCAAGTGGGTCGTCTACGGCATGGGCAACGAGGTCGCCAAGCACGAGGAACCCCGCGGCACCACCGAGGAAGGCCTGATCGCCCGCTTCAAGTTCGTGCAGGGACCGCAGGGCTGGCACGTCGAGGAGGCCAGGTACCGGCCGACGCTGGTCGAGCTCGGCCCGCCGATCCGGGCGGTCGACCTCTCCTCGGTACCCCCGACGCCGCGCCGCACCGAGGCCCTGGCCAGGACCGACGAGGTCGTGGGCCGCCTCGGGGCCGCCGCGCACGGTCTCGGTCGCTGAGGCCGGTCGCCCGCGTCCGGAATCCGTCCGGAAAACTTTTGAACCGATCCGCGGTCGCGTCCGTGACTGGGGTGTACCTCGAAGAACCCCCCTCCAGCAAGCACCGGAAGGTCGGCCAGCCATGCCCGGGAAAGACGCGCCTTTCCACGCCGCGGAACCGAAGACGAAGCTGCTCCGCATGCCGCACCGCGGCAGCATCGCGGGTCGGCTCCCCGGCATCCCGGCCGTGGGACCCGTGCCCGAGCTGACGGTGGCCGACGTCGTCAAGATGCCGCCCCGCCCCGCGGGCCGCGAGCCGCTGCGCGTCGACGTGGTCGGCGGCGGGCCGGTCGGGCTGACCTTCGCCTGCACGCTCAAGGCGATGATGGGCGACCAGGTCGCCGTGCGGATCTTCGACCGCCGCTGGGTCAAGGCCGGTGGCCGGGTGCGCTGGCGCGACCGCGGCGAGGGCAACGTCCGCCGCGAGCAGGTCGTGACCCTGCAGAGCAACGTGTGGTCCGGGCTGCCCAACAAGGTGCAGCGCGCCCTGTTCGTGCCCGGCCGCTTCGGCGAGATGTGGCCGCTGGGCCCCGACTCCCCGGCGGACAAGGGGCGGCCGCGCAACGTCAAGATCCGCTGGATCGAGGACTGCCTGATCGACATGGCGCAGGACGTCTACGGGATCGAGATGGTCGCCGAGGCCTACACCCAGCCCGCGTCGTGGGACGGCACGCACGTCCTCGCCATCGCCGACGGCGCCCGCTCGACCACCCGCGAGGGCCTGAAGGAGCACTTCGGCACGCCCGACCGGGAGTTCTACTCGATCAAGGGCAAGCCGCTGGAGGAGATCGTCCTCGGCATCCGGGTCAAGTCCTACATCCCCGACGAGCACACGGTCCCGTTGACGGTCAGCCAGAACCGCTACCTGTTCAACTCGCTGGGCGGCGGCTTCATCAACATGCGGCTGTCCGCCGAGGAGGCCTCCGAGATCGTGTCGATCGGCGAGAACGGCCCGGTCGAGTGCATCCAGCGCTACGCGTGCACGATGCGCCCGGACAACGGCCGGTTCGTCTGCGACCGGCACAAGGCCGTGTTCAAGCCGTCCATCGACAAGCTGTCCTTCCTGTGGCCCCGGATCCAGGAGGGCGTCCGCTTCTTCGGCGCCTCGCCCCAGGACCTGCTCGGCCTCACCTCGTTCAAGCTGGGCATGCAGCAGCACTCCCGGTTCACCGCCCAGCTCGCCCCCAGCACGTTCGGCTTCCTCATCGGCGACGCCGCCAACTCCCTGCACTTCTGGCCCGGCCGCGGCCTCAACACCGGCGTGAAGAGCGCGCAGTCGTTGGCGGGCGCGCTGCGGGAACGCTGGCAGGGCAAGCAGTTCCGCTCCTCCGACTTCGCCGCCCACGAAGGTCTGATGCAGCAGCTCCAGTACCGCGAGAAGTCCCGCGCCTGGACCGTCATGGTCATGCCGGACGACAACGGCCTGCCCCACGGCATCGAGCAGCGCGTCCGCGACGGCCTCGAGGGCCCGTTCGACCGGCAGGCGCTGACCACCGAGCTGTGGACCCGGATGCGCACCGTCAAGAACCGCCTCTCCAGCCGCATGGGCAACCTCCCCGACGACGAGTGGTACCTCAACAAGATCAACGGTCTGCACGTCAAGACCCTCAAGATCATGGTCGAGACCGGCCCGTGGATCACCCGCGAGATCGGCGGCGACGAGGTCTCCGTCAACGTCGAGTTCCCCCAGTCCGCCCTGATCCCCCGCTCGATGCTGCCCGGCGCCTCCCTCGTCGGCTGAGCCCAGGTCACCCCGCACCGGGTGGTCGCCCGTTCAGGGGGCGGGCGACCACCCACCAGCCCACGAGCGCGTAAAGCCGTTGGCAGTGAACCCCGCCCTTCCTACGGTGGCGGCATGACACCAGCCCTGCCCACCGTCGAGGCCATCCGCACCGAGCGGCTGGTGCTGGAGCCGTTGCGGGTGCGGCACGCGGACGAGATGGCGCCGTTGCTGGACGACGAGCGCCTGCACGAGTTCATCGGAGGCCGCCCGCTGACGCCCGACCAGCTGCGCGCCCGCTACGCCCGCCTGGCCGCCGGGGGCCACAACGGCTGGTTCAACTGGGTCGTGCGGTGCTGCGGAGTGGCGGTGGGGACGGTGCAGGCGACGGTCGAGGGGGCCGCGGCGGACGTGGCGTGGGTGGTCGGGACGGGGCACCAGCGGAAGGGGTACGCGACCGAGGCGGCGCGGGGTGTGGTCGGGTGGTTGGGGGAGCACGGGATCCGGCAGCCGGGGGCGGCGATCCACCCCGGCAACCACGCGTCGGCGGCCGTGGCGCGGAAGCTCGGGCTGGTGCCGACGGACGTGGTGGACGACGACGGTGAGGTGCGCTGGGTCAGCGCAGCGCCCTGACGCGGTCGAGGCGGGCGAGCCAGCGGGCGGTGGTGGGTCCGTCGGCGGCGAAGCCGTCGAACACGTCGGGGGTCGGGGCCGTGCCCAGGACCGGGAGGTGGCCCGCGACGGGGCGCAGGGAGTCCGACGTCACGTCGCCGGTCAGCAGCGACGTGGTCGCCAGGCCGCAGGCGTGGTCCAACGAGGGCAGGGCGGCGGCGAGGGCGAGGCCCGCGGCCAGGCCGACGGAGGTCTCGACGGCGGAGGAGATGACGCACGGCAGGCCGGAGGCCTCGGCGACCCGCAGCGCCCGCCGCACCCCGCCCAGCGGCGCCACCTTGATCACGGCGATGTCGGCCGCGCCCGCGACGGCCACCTTCATCGGGTCCTCGGCTCGGCGGATGGACTCGTCGGCGGCGATCGGCACGTCGACCCGGCGCCGCACGGCCGCCAGCTCGTCGACGGTCCGGCACGGCTGCTCGACGTACTCCAGCCCGCCCGCCGCGCGGTCGAGGGCGCGGATGGCGTCGACCGCGGTGTCCACGTCCCAGGCCGTGTTCGCGTCCACCCTGACCTTGCCGCCGGGGCCCAGCGCGTCGCGGACGGCGGCGACCCGGTCCAGGTCGGCCGACAGCGGGGTGCCCGGATCGGCGACCTTCACCTTCGCCGTCGAACACCCCGAGGCGGCCACGATCCCGTGCGCGCGTTCGGGGTCGACGACGGGAACGGTGCAGTTGACCGGGATCGAGGTGCGCAGCGGCGCGGGCCACGACAGGCCCGCGGACTCCTCGGCGCACTCCAGCCACGGCACGCACTCGGCGTCGGAGTAGTCCAAGAACGGCGAGAACTCGCCCCATCCGGCCGGCCCGCGGAAGAGCACGCCCTCGCGCACGGTGATGCCGCGGAACCTGTTGCGCATCGGGATCGCGTACACCCGGATCGAGGAGACGTCCACGCGCTGATGGTGCCAAAGGACGCGCCGCCCGGCACGGCGGCCGGGCGGCGCGCCGGGGCTCAGTCGACCTCGGGGAGCTCCGGGCTCAGCAGGTCGTCGGCGTCGACGATCCGGTACGCGTAGCCCTGCTCGGCCAGGAACCGCTGCCGGTGCGCGGCGTAGTCGGTGTCCAAAGTGTCCCGCGACACCACCGAGTAGAAGTGCGCCTGGCGGCCGTCCCCCTTGGGGCGCAACAACCTCCCGAGCCGCTGCGCCTCCTCCTGCCGGGACCCGAAGGTGCCAGACACCTGCACGGCGACCGAGGCCTCCGGCAGGTCGATGGAGAAGTTCGCGACCTTCGACACGACCAGCGTGCGGATCTCGCCCTTGCGGAACGCGTCGAACAGCAGCTCGCGCTCCTTGTTCTTCGTGGACCCCTGGATGATCGGCGCGTCCAGCGCCGCGCCGAGCTCGTCGAGCTGGTCCAGGTACGCGCCGATCACCAGCGTCGGCTCGCCGGGGTGGCGGTCCAGGATCGCTTTCACCACCGGCATCTTCGTGCGAGCGGTGGAGCAGAGCTTGTACCGCTCCTCGGGTTCCGCGGTGGCGTACTGGAGCCGCTCGTTGTCGGTCAGCGTCACCCGCACCTCGGTGCACTCGGCGGGCGCGATCCAGCCCTGCGCCTCGATGTCGCGCCACGGCACGTCGTAGCGCTTCGGCCCGATCAACGAGAACACGTCGCCTTCCTGACCGTCCTCGCGCACCAGCGTCGCGGTGAGACCGAGCCTGCGCCGGGACTGGAGGTCCGCCGTCATCCGGAACACCGGCGCGGGCAGCAGGTGCACCTCGTCGTAGACGATCAGCCCCCAGTCGCGCGAGTCGAACAGCTCCAGGTGCTTGTACTCGCCCTTGGACTTGCGGGTGATCACCTGGTAGGTCGCGATGGTGACCGGCCGGATCTCCTTGCGCTCGCCCGAGTACTCGCCGATCTCCTCCTCGGTCAACGACGTCCGCGCGATCAGCTCGCGCTTCCACTGCCTGCCCGCGACGGTGTTCGTCACCAGGATCAGCGTGGTCGCCTGCGCCTCGGCCATCGCGGCCGCGCCGACCAGCGTCTTGCCCGCACCGCAGGGCAGGACGACGACACCGGACCCGCCCGCCCAGAACGCCTGCGCGGCCAGCCGCTGGTAGTCGCGCAGCTTCCAGCCGTCCTCGGCCAACGAGATCGGGTGCGCCTCGCCGTCGACGTAGCCCGCGAGGTCCTCGGCGGGCCAGCCGATCTTCAGCAGCATCTGCTTGAGCCTGCCGCGCTCGCTCGGGTGCACGACCACCGTGTCCGCGTCGATGCGCTCGCCGATCATCGGGACGATCTTCTTGTGCCGCAGCACCTCTTCCAAGACCGCTCGGTCCACAGTGCTCAGCACCAGCCCGTGCACCGGGTTGTTCGCCAGCTGCAGCCTGCCGAAGCGGCCCATCGTGTCCACGACGTCCACCAGCAGCGGCTGCGGCACGGGGTAGCGGGAGAACCGCACCAGCGCGTCCACGACCTGCTCGGCGTCGTGCCCGGCGGCGCGGGCGTTCCACAACGCGAGAGGGGTGACCCGGTAGGTGTGCACGTGCTCGGGAGCGCGTTCCAGCTCGGCGAACGGCGCGATGGAGACGCGCGCCTCGTCGGCGAGCGGGTGGTCGACCTCCAGCAGCAAGGTCTTGTCTGACTGGACGATCAGCGGGCCGTCGGTCACGGGAGCCGGCTCCTGTCGGTTGGTGTTCTTCCATTGTCACAACAACGCGCAAGTCGCGGGCAGTCCCAGTGGCGCACCGTGGCACTGAGGCGACGCTGTGCATCTGAGGACGGTTTGGTAAAACTCTCGAAAACCGGCAAGAGGGTGCCTACGTTCGGCCATGTCCGGACACCCCACGGGACCTCCAGCAAAGGTGATCATGAGCAACGAGTCGACCCCCGACCCCAAGGCCGCGGACGCCCCGGAGAGCACTCCCGAGGCGACGGAGACCGCCCAGACGCCCCCGGTGAGGAAAGCACCGGTCCGGAGGTCACGGGCGAAGGCCGCGCCCGCTGCCGAGACCGCCGCGGCCGACGCCGCGCCCGAGGGCGCCGCCGCGACGCCGGAGGCCGCGAAGGCCGCTCCGGTCAGGAAGACCCCGGCCCGCAAGCCGAGGGCGAAGGCCACGCCCGCCGTCGCCGCCGACGAAGCGGCGCCCGCCGCCGAGGCCGCACCCGCCGCCGCCGACGCCGCGACGCCCGCCGCCAAGACGACGCCCGCGCGGAAGACGCCCGTCCGCAAGTCCAGGGCCAAGGCCGTCCCCGCGACGCCGTCGGTGCCCGCCGAGTCCTCGGTCCCCGGCGTGCCCGCGGTGCCCGCCTCGGCCGCGGTGTCGGCCGCCGTCGAGCCCCCGGCCGACGGTGCCGCCGACGCCATCCCGGTGGAGAAGGCCGCCGAGCCCGCCGCCGTCGAGCCGGCTGCCGAGCCCGCCGCCGCCGAGCCCGTCGAGCCGGTGGCCCCCGAGGTCACCACCGTCCCGGTCCCCGCCGGGGAGACCGCCCAGACCCCCGCCGAGCCCGCCGCGGAGCCCGCCGCCGCGGAGCCGGAGGCCGTGCCCGCCGAGCCCGCCGCGGTCGCCGAGGAGACCCCCGCACCGGCGGCGGAACCGGTGACCGAGCCGGTCGCCAAGGCGGAGGAGCCCGTCGCCGAGCCGGTGACCGAGGCGATCGAGATCCCCGCCGAGGCCGCGGCCTCCACACCCGCCGAGCCGGTCGAGGAGCCCGCGGACGTCGCGGAGCCCAAGACGGACGCCCTGCCCATCCAGCAGGCGCCCCCGGTGGCCCCCCAGGCCGACGCTGAGCCGCCCGCGGCGCCCATCGCTCCCGCCGACGCCGTCGCGGCCGCCGAGCCGCCCACGTCGGCGGAGGAGCCCAAGACGGACGCCCTGCCGATCCAGCAGGCACCCGTCGACACCGCCGCGGAGCCGGTTGTGGAGCCCGTTGCGGAGACGGCCGCGGAGCCCGTTGCGGAGCCCGCCGCCGAGCCCGCGAAGCCCGTCGAGACCGCCGCGGAGGCCGAGCCCGCGCCGGTGGAGCCGACGCCCCTGGTGCCCGCCCAGGCCACCGAGCCGGTGCCCGCCGTCCCCGCGCAGGCGGCCGCCGAGGCGACCCCCGGCGTCCTCTACAAGCCGACCAAGCCCGGCGACGAGGACGAGGAGGAGACCTCCTCCGGCGGCAAGGGCCGCTGGATCGCGATCGGCGTGGTCGCGGTCGCGGTGGTCGTCGCGATCATCGTCGCGTTCACCATGTTCGGCGGCAGCGACCCGAAGAACGCCGCGGCGGGCGACTGCGTGAGCCTGTCGGAGAAGTCGCTGAAGGACTCCAAGATCGAGACCGTGAGCTGCGGCAGCGACAAGGCGCAGCTCAAGGTGGGCAAGGTGATCGGCAACGACTCCGACGCCTGCCCCGAGGAGGGCTTCTACCAGCAGTACCCGGTCGAGGGGAAGCCCGCCGAGGGCTACCGGCTGTGCCTGCTGCCCAACCTCACCGAGGGCTCCTGCTACACCCTCGATGACGAGGGCCTGAACTACATCAAGGGCGAGTGCAAGGGCCTCGAGGCGCTGAAGGTCGTGAAGATCATCAACGGGTCGACCGACACCGCCGCGTGCCCGGACGGCGCGGGCGAGTCGTACCCCGAACCGGCCATCACGTTCTGCTTCGCGCCCGCCGAGAACTGAGTCGGCGTACCACCGTGTGGACTTGATCGTCCACACGGTGGTATTTCGGGACCGTATTTTTGCCACTTTTCGGTGAATACCGTCAACTCGACCGGCGTTCGAGCCGATGCAGTGCCCCATGCGCAGAATCCTGCTGGCCCTCGGTGCGGTCGCCCTCGCCCTCGTCGGGGCGTACGCCCTCGGCCTGTTCGACAGCGAGCCCCCGCAGGTCGCCGCGGGGCAGTGCGCGAGCATCTCCGGCAGCACCGAGGCCCCGCGCTTCACCACCCTGGACTGCGGCTCCGACCAGGCGAACGTCAAGGTCGCCAAGGTCGTCGAGCAGGGACCGTGCCCGGTGGGCGGCGCCACCTACTCCACGTACACGGCCGACGCCACCCTGTGCCTGATCCCGAACTTCGTCGAGGGCTCGTGCTACGGCCAGGACCAGGAGTCCGGACTGCTCAAGGTGCCGTGCGGAACGGCCCAGTCGGTCAAGGTCACCAAGGTCCTCGGCGCCGGGGCGGCCTGCGGGGAGCAACGCGCCGTGGCGTACCCGGAACCCGCTGTCACCTTCTGCCTCGCCAAGGGCGACGCCTGACAACGATGTGGTCACTTCGCTGCGGGGACCGGGGCCGCCGAATACGTTTCTGCCTCCCGTGAACCGAGAGGACCACCCGTGAGCACGCCCAACCACCCGCCACCCGCCGGGCCCGCAGGCCCTCCGCAGGGGCCGGGCCAGGCACCGTACGGCCCGCCGCCGCCCTACGGCCAGCAGGCACCGCAGCAGCCGGGGTGGGGCCAGCCGCAGCAGCCGACCCCGCAGGGCTGGGCCGCGCCGCAGCAGCCGGGCCCCGGCCAGCAGCCGCCCTACGGCCAACCGCCCTACGGCCAGCCGGGGTTCCAGCAGGCCCTGCCGCCGACGCCGCCACCAGCGAAGAAGGGCGGCGGCAAGATCAAGCTGGTGATCACCCTGCTGGTCGTCGTCGGCGCCATCGTCGGCGGCTACTTCCTGAACAAGGACGCCCCGTCCAGCGCGAACGTCGGCGACTGCATCAACATCAAGTCGGCGAGCATCACCAACCCCGAGCTGGAGAAGGTCGACTGCGGCACGCAGGCCGCCGCCTTCAAGGTCGCGAAGGAGCTGGGCAGCGCGTCGGACAAGTGCCCCGAGGGCGACTACGCGTCCTACACCGAGTCCGGTCGGCGGAGCAGCGGTTTCACGCTCTGCCTGATGCTGAACGCGGCCGAGGGCGACTGCTTCAAGGAGGAGGGCTCGATCGTGGCGGGCAAGACCACCAAGGTCACCTGCGACGCGTCGGCCAGCTACAAGATCGAGAAGGTCGTCAAGGGCACCGCCGACAAGGCGGCCTGCGGGCCGGACGGGACCGAGATGGTCTACTCCGACCCCGCGACCACGTTCTGCCTGGTCCGACCCTGACAGACCCCCCGACCCGGTAGTCGGGAGTGCCTCCCCCCACGGTGCACGAGACGGAGGGGCGGTCGGTCGCGTTGTGCGACCGGCCGCCCCTCCGCTCGTCTTCCGGGTCTTGCGACCGGGGAACTAGCTGGTCGTACCCGGTGGCAGCAGCTGCTGCACGTCGAGCCTGCCCGGCAGCACGTCCTCGGTGTCCATCATGTCCGCGACCCGCTGGAGGCGGATCGGGTTGAGCGACAGCGGGAACGTGCCGACTGAGACCAGCGCCGCGGTCTGCTGGTCGACGTCGACGTAGCTGCTCAGCACGTCCTGCACGCTGAGCTTGTTGTTCGACGCGTTCTGCTGCGCGTCGCGCAGCACCGAGCGGAACAGCGCCAGCGTCTTGGGGTTGCCGTCGGCGAACTTCTTGCTCGCCGCGTACCCGGACATCGGGAAGTCCTTCGTCGGGCCGATCGCGGTGTCGGTGACGATCCGGGCACCGGTCTCGCGCTGGACCTTGGTGATGAAGGGCTCGATCATCCAGGCCGCGTCGACGGTCTTGGACTGCATCGCCTGCTGCATCTGCTCGAACGGCATCTCGATGAAGTTGATCTTCTGCTTCTCGATGCCCGCCGTGTCGAGCACGGCCTTCGTGGTCAGCGCGCCGATGTCGTCCGCGCTGTTCACGGCGATGCGCGGGTTCGACTTCTTCGCCGGGGCGTCGTAGGACGCGTCGGTCGAGACCAGTGCCATCGAGTTGGCGCCCGCCTGGTAGGCCTCGCCCTGCAGCTGCAGCTGGGTGCCCTCGGCGACCTTGCGGAACAGGGTCACGTGGCTGGCCCAGGTGACGTCCAGCGTGGTGTCGAGCTGCTTGATGCCCTCGTCCTCGCTGGTCTGGGGCACGAGCTGGACCTGAAGGCCGGCCTTCTCGAACAGTTTGTCGTTGATCGCGATGCGCAGCGGGGCCACGTCCACGACCGGCATGACGCCGATCCGCAGGGTGTTGCGCTCGATGTCGGTCGCACCGCTGTCGCCGCCACCGGGCAGCAGGCTGCATCCGGCAGTGGTCGAGACGACGGTCAGGGCACACGCGACCAGCGCTGCCGCACGTCGCAGAACATGCGCTCGGGTAGGCATGGCACCTCTCGCCTGTTGACTCGGGGAGTCGAGTTGATCAGTGTTCGTCGTCACTTGCCATACTGACGTCGCGTCACCGGGGAGGTGGCACAGAGGCAGCTAGGTTTCGACGTTCGGGGATGTTAACCACCCGAACGCATGAAGCGACAGCCCAACTCGATACGGTGCGTGCTGCTAGAGGCTTCCATCAAGTAGGGCTGGACCATTACGCTGCCGGCCGGGTGGTACAGGTTCTAGCGGACCGTCGGGTTCCTGGAGCAGAATGGAGCGCTTGGTCGGCGCTAGGCTCCTGTGCTGCATTTTGGCCCGATTTTGCGAGTCCATACTTCGGTCCTGGGGAGAGGCCGGGGACACTGCTGCCGGAAGAGGAAGCCCAGGGTGGCCCGACGAGAGAGAGGTCCCAGCCAGTCCGGCGCGGGGACCGCACCGCGCTCCGATAGGCCCGAAACGGGTGACGGACTGGCTGCGCTACGTGATGCAACTGTGACCGAGTCGACGGGATCTGGAAAAACCGACGTGCCGCAGAACAGCGCAACAGATGCGCAGAGCGCCCGTACGTCGAGCTTGAGGCTGCGCAACTGGCGCCTTCGGACCAAGCTCTTCGCCGTCCTGCTCATCCCGACCGTCGCCGCGCTCGCGCTCGGCGGCCTCCGGGTGCAGACGGACCTGCAGAGCGCCACCGACTTCAACCAGCTCGCCAACGAGGTGCAGCTGGAGAGCTCGGTCGCCGACTTGGTGCAGCAGCTCCAGCGCGAGCGCGACCTGAGCGCGAGCCACGTGGCCTCGGGCAAGCAGGTCGACCGCGTGGTGCTCGACCGCCAGCTGCGCCGGGTGAACGACACCTCGGACGCTCTGCAGACCAAGATCACCGAACTCAGCGGCGACCTCGACCCCGCCGTGGCGGAGCGCTTCCGCCGCGCGGCCGAGCAGCTCAAGCGCCTCAACAGCCTGCGCAACGCCGTGCGCGACACCGCGTACCCCTCGGACGCCGTCCTGCGCACCTACTCCGAGTCGGTGGAGAGCCTCCTCGACCTCGGTGAACAGGCCATCGCGGGCATCAACGACCCCGAGCTGGTGAGGTTGCACCTCGCCACCAACGCGATCGCGCGCATCAAGGAGCAGGAGTCCCGCAAGCGCGGCATCCTGCTCGACGTCTTCCAGCGCCAGGACTTCCCCGCGAGCCAGCAGCGCGTGCTGCTCGCGGCGAACGCCGAGCTCGACGCCGCGAGGAACGACTTCCGCAAGTCCGCGACGCCCGACCAGGCGAAGATCTACGACGACACCGTCACGGGTCTGATCGTCGACACGGCGAACGACATGCAGGAGTCGGCGCTGAACCTGGCGGCGGCCAACCAGAGCCTGGACAGCCTCCGCGCGGAGAAGTGGGACATCGCGTCCACGCTGACGGTGAACCTGACGCGCGACGTGGAGAACCTGCTCCTGGAGCAGCTGCAGAACCGCACCGACGAGCAGACCGGCCAGGCCCGCGCCGCCGCGTTCCGCGACTCCGGCATCGTGCTCGCCGCGCTGCTGCTGGCGCTGGCGATGGCCCTGTTCGTCGCGAGGTCGATCCTCAACCCGCTGCGCATCCTGCGCCGCACCGCCCTCGCGGTGGCCGACCACGGTCTGCCGGAGGCGGTCGGCAAGATCCTCGCCGACCCGAACCCGCAGCTCGCGGCCCAGAACGCCATCGCGCCGGTGCCCATCACGACCAACGAAGAGGTCGGGCAGGTGGCGCGGGCGTTCGACGCGGTGCACGGCGAGGCGG
This sequence comes from Umezawaea tangerina, assembly GCF_003002815.1. GTDB lineage: Bacteria > Actinomycetota > Actinomycetes > Mycobacteriales > Pseudonocardiaceae > Umezawaea > Umezawaea tangerina. The sequence continues at coordinate 702,042 of NZ_PVTF01000001.1, forward strand.
TCCGCCTGGCGGCCCAGCAGGCCCTCCTGCGCGACAACGTCAACGCGATGTTCGTCAACCTGTCCCGCCGCTCCCAGGCGCTGGTCGAACGCCAGCTCAACCTGATCGACCGGCTGGAGCAGGACGAGCAGGACCCCGACCAGCTCGCCAGCCTGTTCGAGCTCGACCACCTCGCGACCCGCATGCGGCGCAACTCGGAGAACCTCCTGGTCCTCTCCGGCACCGACCTCTCGCGCAGGCTCACCCGGCCCGTCCCCGCGGCCGAGGTCCTGGGCGCCGCGGTGTCCGAGGTCGAGCAGTACGCCCGCGTGCAGGTCGGCCAGACCCCGGAGCTCACGGTCCAGGGCCGCGCGGTCAACGACCTCGTGCACCTGGTCGCCGAGCTGCTGGACAACGCGACCGCGTTCTCCGACCCCGTGACGAAGGTCACGGTCCGGACGGCCCGCACCCGCAAGGGTGAACTGGCCATCGAGATCCAGGACCGCGGCGTCGGCATGGCCGAGCAGGACATCATCGACGCGAACGAGCGGCTGGCGGACCCGCCGGACGTCGACGTCGCCGTGTCCCGCCGGATGGGCCTGTACGTGGTCGCCCGGCTGGCCAAGCGGCACGACATCAAGGTCCGGCTGCGGGTCAACGAGGACATCGAGGGCGGCACCACCGCGCTCGTCGTCGTCCCCGGCACGCTGGTCCAGGCGCCCGGTGCCGCCGGTGCCCCCATGGGGTCGCCGTCGGAGTCCCTCACGGACTTCCACCCGGCCCAGCGGGCCAGCGGCATCGCCGGTGCCTTCACCAGCAGCTCGCCGCGGTTCGACGACGACAGCTCGCCCGGCTTCCCGCCCCAGGGCGGCGCGGAGCACACCGGCGGCTTCCCCTCCCAGACCGGGACCAACGGCTTCGGGTCGCAGAGCGCGGAGCACACCGGCGGGTTCCCGTCGCAGGAGTTCAGCCCCACGGGCAGCTACCCGAAGCCGGACCTGAACATGCCGGTCAGCTTCGTGCAGCGCGAGTCGGTCCCCGACGCGAACGCGGTGCCGTCCTTCGGCGTCACCCGCCCCGAGGAGGACTCCGGCGTCTGGCTGCCGATGTCCGGCGAGCAGGACCAGCCCGACCGGTCCTGGCCCGAGCGCAACGGCACCCCGGCCGCCGCCACGACGGGTGAGCAGACCCTGTTCACCGCCTACGAGGACCGCGGCGAGGACGCCTCGGCCCCGTTCGAGACCGGCTACGAGACGACCCGCTTCGAGCCCGTGGTGCCGCGTGCGGCCGTCGCGGAGCCCGAGCCGGAGCGGCGCAACGGCCACACGCCCGCGCGCAAGGAGGTCGACCACGACCTCGACGCCCCGACCGAGCGGCTGCCGATCTACGAGGCGGTCCTGTCCCAGTGGTTCCAGGCCGTCGGGAGCGAGACCTCCGCCGCCAAGGCCCAGGCGGTCCCGCCCGCCGAGAAGCCCGCGGGCCTCCCGGTGGCCGAACCCGAGATCCCCCTCTCGGACCAAGAGGAAGTGCCCTTGCCGACCCGACGGCCGAAACCCGTTCCGGCTGTCGCTCCCACCACAACCGAGGTTTCCGTACCCTCAAGGCTCGACGGTCTGTCGGCTTCGGGACTGCCGAAGCGAGCCCCGAGGCCGGAAGCCGCACCTGTCCGGGAACCCGAGCCGGTTGCCGAGGCAGTGGTGGAGCAGGTCGAGGAGCAGGAGGCCCCACAGATGCAGGCGGAACCGACCGCCGAAAGCGCTTGGCAGTCCCCGGCCGACGAAGGCTGGTCCGCTGCCCAAGCACTGCTCAGCAAGACGCCAGACGCCAAGACACAAGCGGGGTTGCCCAAGCGGGTGCCCAAGGCTCAGCTTGTGCCAGGGTCAGCCGCGCCGAAGATCCCGTCGGCGCAGCAATCGCAGCGGCCCCCGCTGCCACCACGATCGCCTGACGCGATCCGTGGACGGATGTCGAGTCTTCAGCAGGGCGTCCGACGAGGGCGACACGCGTTGATCGACGCTTACGCTGGTGACCAGTCGAGCCGGCAAGACGAGGAGCAGGAGTGACGACCGCAGCTCAGCCAGGCAGCTTTGGTTGGCTAATCACCGACTTCGTGCGCCGGGTACCCGGTGTTGCGCACGCCGTAGTCGTGTCGGCGGACGGGCTTCTGCTCGCCGGCTCGCAGGGCTTGCCACGTGACCGAGCCGAACAGCTTTCCGCGGTGGCGTCCGGTCTGGTGAGTCTCACCGCAGGCGCTGCTCGCTGCTTCGAGGCCGGTGGCGTGAACCAGACCGTGGTCGAGATGGAACGGGGTTACCTGTTCCTGATGTCCATCAGCGACGGTTCGTGCCTCGCCGTACTCGCCGCGCCCAACTGCGACATCGGTCTCGTCGCGTACGAGATGACCTTGTTGGTCGAACGGGTCGGACAGCAACTCACCCCGGAGCTGCGCGCTCAGCTCCAGGGCGTGGTAAGGCGGTAGACCTCATGAGAGCGTGGGGGTGAGCGGAGATGGCTGAGAGATCGGGCGCCCACGGACGTCGCTTCGGTAGCGGTTTCAACTACCAGGAGTGGGCGGTCGGGGGTTTCCAGTTCTCGGATCCGGACGCCGCTGACCCCGCGCCGGATGAGGAACCGGACGAGGAAGCAGTGCCCAGCGTCAAACCGGTTGTCCGGCGGAAACGCGGGCGACCGAAACGCGAGAGCGCGGAGATCGATGGCACAGGGCAGGGGCTAGACGACATGTCTCAGCGTGAGGTTGACGATTCGTCGTACGACTACGACGACGTGCCGAACCGTTTCGACATCGACGGGTACGGAAGTGGTCTGTTCGGCGGACCGGGTGCGGATCTCTTCGGTGCCCACAACCTGCCCGACAGCGTTCCGGAACAACTGCCGTACACGACCGGCCAGCAGCCGATCGTGCGGCGCGAGGAGAACCCGGCGGCCGAATCGGGTTCGCTGGTCCGTCCGTACACCCGGACCGGTGGTCGCACACGACCGGACTACGATCTGGCCATCGAGGCACTGGTGTCCACCAGTGAGCGCGGGCTGGAACGTGACGCGGCGGTGCTCCCAGAACACCGGTCGATTTGCGGGATCTGCACGGACACCCGTTCGGTGGCCGAAGTGGCCGCCCACCTCCGACTGCCGCTAGGCGTCGTCCGGGTGTTGATCGGGGACATGGCCAGCATGGGTTTGGTTTTGATTCACCAGGGTGGTCTGGTCGTGGGAGACCGACCTTCCATTGACTTCCTTGAGAGGGTGCTCAGTGGGCTTCGCAGGCTCTAGTCCCCAGGGCGCCGAGGGCGCACGGAAGCCGACGACCTCCGCGAAGATCGTGGTCGCGGGTGGCTTCGGCGTGGGCAAGACGACCTTCGTCGGCTCGGTGTCCGAGATCGTGCCGTTGACCACCGAGGCGGTGATGACCGAAGCCAGCGCGGGTGTGGACGACCTGTCGGCGACGCCGAACAAGGTCACCACCACCGTCGCGATGGACTTCGGACGCGTCTCCCTGGACAGCGACCTGATCCTGTACCTGTTCGGTACGCCGGGTCAGCACCGGTTCTGGTTCATGTGGGACGACCTGGTCCGTGGCGCCATCGGCGCCATCGTCCTGGTCGACACCAGGAGGTTGGCCGACGCGTTCGCGTCGATCGACTTCTTCGACGACCGGCAGCTGCCGTACGTCGTCGGCGTGAACTGCTTCGACGGGTTGCTGCACCACCGCATCGAAGACGTGCGGGAGGCGCTGACGATCGACCAGTCCGTGCCGATAGTGACTTGCGACGCGCGGAACCGGCAGTCGACCAAGCAGACGTTGATCACGCTTGTCGAGCACGCCATGCGCCAGTGGATGTCCGTCCGAGCGGGTTAGTCCCGCCAGGTCGACGCCTGGTGCGATCCCCCTTCCGCAGGGGACCGCACCAGGCCTTCGGCATGCCCTGACCGCGGTTGCCGGCTACTGATGACCCTTCGGACCTGCTCGTGCCGGTGGGCTCAGTCCTCGACGAGCGCCGCGGACGTGATGCGGTGCAGCGGGAAGCGGCGGACCTCGCCGTAGCTGAGGTCGTAGCCCTCCAGCACGCCGCCGCCGACGATCTGGGGCTTGATCACGCGGGTCGCCGCCGTGCCGTGCGAGTCGACCAGGTCGACCAGCACGCTGCGCCCGTCCTTCGCCGCCCGCTGGAGCAGACCCAGCGTGGCCGACGGGCCGTTGCCGTGGTTCGCGGGCACGGAGATCCGCTCGCCGCGCTGGGTGGACCGCGCCCGGTCGCCCGCCCTGACCAGCCGCACCAGCTCGGACAGCTGGTCCTCGCTCGGCGTCGGCACGTGCACCGGCCTGCGCGTCGCACGGGACTTGCCGGGGATGCGCCTGCCGCCCACCCGCAGGTCGAGCACCCGGCCGTCCGGGCCCTCGGCGGCGGGGGAGAAGCCCGCCCCGCGCAGCCCGTCCAGGACGTCGGCCAGCGGCAGCGGGCTGACCAGGACCGTGGGGGCGATCTTGCGGAGCTCCAGCGCGTCCGCGGCCGGGTGCGCCATGACCTCGGTGAGCAGCACCGGGTCGTCGCAGCGCAGGAACGACCCGGCGGCACCGCCGCGCAGCCTCCCGTGCTTGCGGGCCGCGTCGTCGATCAGGTAGGTCAGCGACTGCGGGATCGGTGTCCTCGACCCCTTGCGGAACAGCTCGTGCAGGTCGGAGGCCGTGCGCCCGGCGTCGAACGCGCGGCGCACGGAGCCCTCGCCCACCCGGTACACCGTGGCGCCGCCCGCCGACTCGACGTCGGCCACCAGCGCCAGGTCGTCGGCCAGTTCCGGCTCCAGCCTGCCGGGCGCCACCACGGTCAGGTCCGCCTGCACCAGGAAGTGGTCGACGGGCGCCGGCAGCGAGTCCGACAGCTGCTTGGCCGCCAGTGCGGGGCCCTCGCTGAGCAGCACCCGGCCGGCGGTGGTGATCGCGCCCCTGGACAGCACGGCCAGCGCGGTGCCCTCGGCCATCGTCCAGCGGACCAGCTCGTCGCGCAGCCGCCCGCCCCGGCGGGGCGCGCGCCACGCCAGCACGGCGGCCAGCTCACCGGCGTTCGTCACGGTCGTGCCCGGCTCGAGGCCCGCCAGCGCCTCCAGCACCCAGCGCCGGTCGCGCGGCGCGTTCGGGCGGTTCAGCTCGGCCGACAGCGGGTTCAGCAGCCGTTCGCGCTCGTCGCGCTGCCCGACCAGGCCGGGCAGCCGGGGCAGGTCCAGCCACGCTTGAGCCAGCGTCGACCAGCGCACCTCGGGGGTGGCGGTCAGCCAGGTGTCGGCCAGCGCGGTCGGCACCCACTCGGGCTCGGCGCCCTCGCTGTCGCCCACCAGCCCGGCGGCCACGACCACCTCGACCAGCAGCGCGGCCCGCTGCTCGTCGACCTCCAGGTCCTTGGCGATCCTGCGCATCTCGCGCACGCCCAGCCCGCCCGTGCGCAGCACCGACGGCGGGTCGGCCGACCACGCCGAGATCAGCGACTCGACGTGGCGGAGCAGCTCCAGCGCCTCGCCGGCACCCGTCTCGTCCACGACGGCGACGTCCAGCGAGGTGGTCCTCATCGACGGCTCGGTGACCTGGATCCGGCCCAGCGGGCGGTCGCCGCGCACCAGCAGGCCGACCTCGCGCGGCAGCTCGACGGTCTGGCCGTCGCGGCGGATCAGCAGCCCGCGGGCCAGCAGCTTCTGGATCGGGGTCTTCGCCTGCTCCAGCGCCACGACCAGCGCGGCGTCCCTGGTCTGGCCGATCGGCGGGCCGTCGGCCAGCGTCTTGAGCACCCGCAGCTCGTCCTCGCCCAGCGGGCTCAGGTCCACGTCCGCGAGGGCGGGCACCGAACGGCCGAGGCCCGCGGGGAACGCGGCCACCGCGTCCCGCGAGGCGGGCGGGGTCGACAGGGCCTCGTCCGGGCCCCACAGCAGGGCGCGGGCGCGCAGCGCGGCCAGTGCCTGCTTGAGCGGCCTGGCCTTGACGTCCTTGCCCAGCAGCCGGGCCAGGTCGGGCTGCGGCACCGGGTTCAGGTCCGCGTCCAGCACCAGCAGCGCCTCGAGCACCGTCAGGGTGAACGTGTCCAGGTCCTCGCACGCCCGCGAGACCGACGCGCGGGTGCCGATCCGGGCCGCCAGCACCGCCGTGTCGGCCGGGACGGGCGTGGCCAGGTCCGGGCGGGCGCGCAGGAGCGCTACGAGCACCGAGTCGTCCTGTGCGCGCAGCCAGTCGGCCAGAGTGGTGCCGGACATCTGCACCACGGTATATGTGCGCGCCCTGATCGGGCACACTTGTCCCGACGTAAGCACCACCGAGGAGGAATCGTGGCGAAGGCCGCACGCCCTGAGCGCATCGACCCGCACTGGCCCGTAGTGCCCGAGGGCGAGCACGTCGTGAGCGAGCTCGCCAGCGACAGCCAGGGGGCGCAGTCGCCCTTCGGCGTCGTCACCTTCCCGCTGGCGGCCGAGGAGCTGCCCTACCGGCACCCGGTGACCGAGATCAACAGGTAGTCCCGCCGCCGGGCCGCCGCCCCCGCGGGCGGCGGCCCAGGCGTGACTCCATTCGCCGAGCCGCGCGCGTTCCGTAATGGCTCGGAGACTAGGCTCGACCACCGCGTGGGCAGTACTTGACGTGGGAGGTTCGATGCCGGTCCCCGGCCCTGGTTACTCGATCACCGTTCGACTGGAGGCACCGCCTTCGGCGAGCGCCGCCGGTGACCTGACCGGTGCGGTCGGGCGAGCGGGTGGCGTGATCACGGCGTTCGACGTCGTGGAGTCCCACGGCGACCGCGTCGTCATCGACCTCACGTGCAACGCCCTGTCCGCGAACCACGCGAAGGACATCACCGACACGCTGGAGACGTCCCCCGGCGTCGTCGTCCGCAAGGTGTCGGACCGCACGTTCCTGGTCCACCTCGGCGGCAAGATCGAGGTCACGTCGAAGGTCCCGCTGCGCAACCGCGACGACCTCTCCCGCGCCTACACCCCCGGTGTGGCCCGCATCTGCCAGGCGATCGCGGAGAACCCCGAGGACGCGCGCAGGCTGACGATCAAGCGCAACACCGTCGCCGTCGTGACCGACGGGTCGGCCGTGCTGGGCCTCGGCAACATCGGCCCCGCCGCCGCCCTGCCCGTGATGGAGGGCAAGGCCGCGCTGTTCAAGAAGTTCGCGGGCGTCGACGCGTGGCCGATCTGCCTGGACACCCAGGACACCGAGGAGATCATCCGCACGGTGCAGATCCTGGCGCCGGTCTACGGCGGCATCAACCTGGAGGACATCGCCGCGCCGCGCTGCTTCGAGATCGAGGCCCGGCTGCGCGAGCTCCTGGACATCCCGGTCTTCCACGACGACCAGCACGGCACGGCCATCGTGGTCGTCGCCGCCCTGCGCAACGCCCTGCGCGTCGTCGGCAAGGACATCCGCAACTGCAAGATCGTGGTCTGCGGCGCGGGTGCCGCGGGTTCGGCGATCATCCGCCTGCTGCTCCAGCAGACGCCCGGCGACGTGATCGCCGTGGACGTCGACGGCATCGTGCACCGCGACCGCGAGAACATGGACAGCAACCTCAAGTCCATCGCCGAGCGCACGAACAAGAAGAACGCCAAGGGCCGCCTGCACGACGCGCTCGTCGAGGCGGACGTGTTCATCGGCGTGTCCGCGCCGAACCTGTTCGGCGCCGCCCAGGTCGCCACGATGAACTCCGACGCCATCGTGTTCGCGCTGGCCAACCCGGACCCCGAGATCGACCCGATGGAGGCCCAGCAGCACGCCGCCGTCGTGGCCACCGGGCGCAGCGACTTCCCGAACCAGATCAACAACGTGCTCGCGTTCCCCGGCGTGTTCCGCGGTCTGCTCGACGCGCACGCCAGCACCATCACCGACTCGATGCTGCTGGCCGCCGCCAACGCCATCGCCGACGTGGTGTCGCCGGACCAGCTCAACGCGTCGTTCATCGTGCCCAGCGTCTTCGACGCCACGGTGTCGGGCGCGGTGGCCGAGGCCGTGCGCAAGCAGACGGCCGCCGCGCAGGCCTGAGCGCCCGGTGACCAGTTCTCGCCGGGGTGTCGAGGAACGCCCCGGCTGGAACGGCGGTACTTGGTGTCCGCACTAAAGTCGAGGGCATGACCAAGCAGTTCACCCATCTGGACTCCAGCGGCGCGGCCCGCATGGTCGACGTCTCCGGCAAGGAGCCCACCGCGAGAACCGCGGTGGCGACCGGCGTGGTGCACACGACGGCAGAGGTCGTGGCGCTGCTCGCCGGGGACGACCTGCCCAAGGGTGACGCGCTCGCGACCGCCAGGATCGCGGGCATCATGGCCGCGAAGCGCACGTCCGAACTGGTGCCGCTGTGCCACCCGCTGTCGTTGTCGAGCGTGCGGGTCGACCTCGTCCTGGGCGAGGCCGAGATCCGCATCTCCGCCACCGTCCGCACGACCGACCGGACCGGTGTCGAGATGGAGGCCCTCACGGCCGTCTCCGTCGCCGGTCTGACCTTGCACGACATGGTGAAGGCCGTCGACCCGTGCGCGTCCATCGACGCGGTGCGCGTCGAGCGCAAGGACGGCGGCAAGTCCGGCACCTGGATCCGCCCGGAGGGCAGATGAACACGGCTCGAGTCATCACCGCTTCCAACCGCGCCGCCTCCGGGGTCTACGAGGACCGCGGCGGCCCGTTGATCGTGGAGTGGTTGCGCGGCAAGGGTTTCGAGGTCCCCGACGCCGTCGTCGTCCCCGACGGCGAACCCGTCGCCGACGCCCTCCGCCAGGCTGTCGCGGCCGAGGTCAACGTCGTCGTCACCACCGGCGGCACCGGCATCAACCCCACCGACCGCACCCCCGAGGCCACCCGCTCCGTCCTCGACTACGAGGTCCCCGGCCTGGCCGACGCCATCCGCAACTCCGGCTGGCCCACCGTCCCGACCGCCGTCCTGTCCCGCGGCCTGGCAGGCGTCGCCGGCCGCACCCTCGTCGTCAACCTCCCCGGTTCCACCGGCGGCGTCCGCGACGGCCTCGACATCCTCGGCCTGGTCGTCGACCACGCCGTCGACCAGCTCCGCGGCGGCGACCACGTCCACGCCACCGCCCCCCTCCACACCGGCCCGGCAGCCGTGCTGCGCGCCACCGTCAGCGAAACCCCGCTCTCCCTCGAAGAACACGCCGCCCTCGTCGAGGACGCCGGCGCAGGCGCCGTCGTCACCTTCGCCGGCGTAGTCCGCGACCACGACCACGGCCGCTCGGTCCGCGAACTCGAATACGTCGGCCACCCCAGCGCCGCAGACATCGTCGCCGAAGTCGCCGCAGACATCGCCACCCGCTACTCCGGCGTCCGCGCCCTCGCCGTCTCCCACCGCATCGGCCCACTGTCCATCGGCGACGTCGCCCTGGCCGTCGCCGTAGCAGCCGAACACCGCAAAGAAGCCTTCGCCGTCTGCTCAGAACTGGTGGACGAGGTCAAACGCCGCCTCCCCGTCTGGAAACGCCAGGTCTTCACCGACGGCACAGACGAATGGGTCAACTGCCCATAAGAACGACCCGTCAGACAAAGCCGGCCAGCCACCCACCAACCCCGCCCCGATGGGCGAAGCCCGCCAGCGCCCATCCGGCGCGGAGCGCCTGGGGCCTTGTCGGCGCCAGCCGATGCCTTGTCCGACGCGCAGCGAGGATGCAGTGTCGGACGGAGTCCGATGCTTGGTCAGGCGGAGCCTGATGCTGGCGAAGCCAGACTTCCCCTCTGCCCCCGATCCACAGCGCCCTCCTGCTTGATCTTGCTTGTCAAGACAGCTTCATCGTCTTGACAAGCAAGATCAAGCATTGAGACAATCGCGCGCCGGGGGCCGGGCTTCACCACTTGGTGGGCACCGCACTTCTCAGGTAGGCAAAGCGCCACCCCAACGCCAAAACCCTCCAACCGCCACGAACAGCGGTTGGAGGGCCTGCAAGCCAAATGCCTACTTCGTGGCGATCTTCTGGCCGGGCAGGATCAGGTCGTGGTTCGGGATGAACTCCTTGTTGAGCTCGGCCAGCTTCTGCCAGCCCCCTTCGACCTTCTGCTCGTCGGCGATCTTCGACAGGGTGTCGCCCGCCTTGATCTCGTAGTCGCCGTTCGGGTTCGTCGTCGGCAGTGCGACCACCACGGGGGCCGCGTACTGCTGCTGGACCGGCGCCTGGGCCGCGCGCTGCTGCGTCGGGGCCGGGGTCGCCTGTCGCTGCGGGGCGGGGGCCTGTGCCGCCGCGGGGGTGCCGCCGCCGCCGAGTCCGCGCTGGCCGCAGACCGGCCACGCGCCGATGCCCTGCGACTGGAGGACGTTCTCGGCCACGCGGATCTGCTCCTCGCGGGAAGCGCCCGCGGCCGAGCCGGAGCCGCCGTTCGCGGCCCACGTACCGGGGGAGAACTGCAGGCCACCGTAGTAGCCGTTGCCGGTGTTGATGCTCCAGTTCCCGCCGCTTTCGCACTGCGCGACGGCGTCCCAGTTCACGTCGCCCTGGGCTTGGGCTGTACCGGCGGCCATGCTGAGCGGTGCACCGACGATGATGCCGGCCACCGCGACCTTGGCGATGCTGCGAGCGGCACTGGACAGCTGGCGGTGCTTGCCTCGGTAAGAAATCATTTTCCTCACGGTCCACCAGCACCTGCGTGCGGAACTCGGGTTCGGGCCCGGTGGTGTTCCTCAGCCCCTGTCCGGCGGGTTTTCTCGCTCGGGGTTGTTTGCCGGGGGACCGCTGGACAGGGCTCGGTGCTCGGTCTCCCGGTAGTGCTCGTGACTGGTCGGGGCCAGTCGATTAGCGACCGTACGTAACCGCTGCCGGGAACCCAAACGATTCGGGCCGTGACGCACGCCACAGTGACGAATCGCGGTCTGCGGTGGAGGGTCTGTTTCTCCTGGTAGGAGCGTCGTTACCGGGCCGTATCCGTACTGAGATCGGTCGAGATAAATCACCCTAAGTGAGGCGTGCCTCACGTGATTGCTCCACTCGGGCACCCCCGCCAAGTCCCCCGAAACCGATTCGCGGCGTCCGAAATGAGGGTCCCTCGCAAGCCGGTGGATCACCTCCGCCGACCGCCGCCAACGATCTTCACGACGAACACGAACGATCTTCGCGGCGAACATGCGCCATTCCGCGCACCCGCAATTCCGCCCGCCGGAAATCCCGACCCGCCCCCACCGCGAGATCCCGCACCGGTTGCGGCCCCGCCCCCTCGGATGCACTCTCTACGACGACCGCCCACCACGACCGACCGGAGGACATCCCCACCGCCCCCGCCTTGGCCCCACCGCCCGCAGGGTCCACCCACCGAATCCCCGAGCCCCTCCACCACGATCCCCAAGATCACCCCAGGTGATCACCCACCGAAAACTGTCGTACCCCCTCGGTAGGTTCGAATCGGGGGGCCCACCCAAGCGGGGGACTCCCGCTCCGCCATGAGCCAGCGGACTGTCCCCCGAGTACGCGAGAGCTGTCCTCTATATAGAGGACACCCCTACGCGTATGTAGAGGACACCGCGGCACGCATCCGCGACACGACGACCGCCGAACGCACGCATCCGCGAACCCCACCGACACCACTGCCCCATCAGGTCAGCTCGGTCGCCGACCCCACTGCGCCGACCGCTGACGATCCGCCGCAGCGCCCACCCCGCCCAGCCCTCGGCGAACGGCGGCAGCACACCGGGCATGGCTGAACTGCCGCTCGCGGACGGCGGGCGCATATCGAACCCAGGACTGCCGCGGTCTCCGGCGGGCGGTGCCCCCAAGTCCCGGCAAGAACCCCTCAGCCTCGGCGAGTAGCGGCAGTGCAGGGGTATCGCTGAACTGCCGCTCGCGGACGGCGGGCGTGTGTCGAACCCAGGACTGCCGCGGTTCCCGGCGGGCGGTGCCCAAGTCCCGGCAAGAACCCCTCGGCCCCGGCGAGTAGCGGCAGTGCAGGGGTATCGCCGAACTACCGCCCGCGGACCGCGGGCGCCTATCGAACCCAGGATTCCCGCGGTTCCCGGCGGGCGGTGCCCAAGTCCCGGCAAGAACCCCTCAGCCCCGGCGAGCAGCGGCAGTACAGGGGTATCGCCGAACTACCGCCCGCGGACCGCAAGCGCACAGCGCGAACCAGAACTGCCGCGAGCGCCTGCGGCGGCAGTACCTCCAAGTCCCGGAGAGAACCCCTCAGCCCCCGGCGAACGGCGGCAGCACGTCCAGCAGTGCCCCGGACCGCACCGGAATCCCGCGATCCCGCACCGCCACCCCGTCGAGCAGGAAGCTGGCGGCGGCGAGCACCCGTGCCAGTGGTTCCCCGTGCCGTTCGTGCACCAGCGTAAGCACGTCGGCCACCGTCGCCCCGCCGGTGAGCGGGATGCTCTCGTCCGGTACCCCCGCGGCCGCTCGGGCCCCCGCGAAGTACCGGATCGTCAGTTCGGGCAACTCATCCTCCGATTGCGCTCATGGGCCGGTCGGGCTGGTGGAAGCCCGCGTCGTTGATGCCGTGGCCCGCGGCCTTGGCCCACATGGTGGCGCGCCACATGTCGGCGATCTCGTCGTCGGACGCGCCGGACCGCAGCGGGGCGCGCAGGTCGGTCTCGGACTGGCTGAACAGGCAGTTGCGGAGCTGGCCGTCGGCGGTGAGGCGAGTGCGGTCGCAGGCGGCGCAGAACGGCCTGGTGACCGAGGCGATGACGCCGACGACGGCGGGGCCGCCGTCGACGAGCCAGCGTTCGGCGGGGGCGCCGCCGCGGGCGGCGGGTTCGGGGGTGAGGGTGAAGCCGGTGGCGAGGGAGTCGAGGATCTCGGCGGCGGTGACCATGCTGGTGCGGTCCCAGCCGTGCTGGGGGTCGAGCGGCATCTGCTCGATGAACCGCAGCTGGTAGCCGTTCTCGACGGCGAACCTGAGCAGCGGCACGGCCTCGTCCTCGTTCACGCCGCGCAGCAGCACGGAGTTGACCTTCACCGGGTCCAGGCCCGCGGCGCGGGCGGCGGCCATGCCCTCGAACACGTCGTGCAGCCGGTCGCGCCTGGTCAGCTCGTGGAACCTGGCCCGGTCGAGGGTGTCCAGCGATACGTTCACCCGGTTCAGGCCCGCCGCGACGAGGGAGTCCGCGCGCCTGGCGAGGGACAGGCCGTTGGTGGTCATGGAGATCTTCGGTCGCGGTCGCAGCGCCGCGGTGGCCGAGATCACGTCCTCCAGGCCGCGGCGCAGCAGCGGTTCGCCGCCGGTGAACCGGACGTCGGTCACGCCGAGCCGGGTGACGGCGATGGCGAGCAACCGCGCCAGCTCGTCGTCGCTGAGCACCTCGGGCTGGGGAAGCCAGTCCAGGCCCTCGGCGGGCATGCAGTAGGTGCACCGGAGGTTGCACCGGTCGGTCAGCGAGACCCTGAGGTCGGTGGCGACCCGGCCGAAGCGGTCGACCAGGCCGGGTGTGTTCGGACGCGTGGAGGCGTCCGGCGTGCCGCGCACGACTGGCAACCCGAGTTCGACTGCTGTCACCTCCGCCAGGGTAATGCGGAATCACTTGTGGGTGGCGTCCCAAGACGGGCCTGTGACGCAGGCGTTAGTTGTCGTCACCCACAAGGCAGAGGTGGGACGCCGTTTCTTAGTCGCTAAGATGTTGAACAAGCCAAGAGGAGTGTGGTCATGGCCGAGGTGCCGACGGACGTGCTGGAGCGCTTCGCCTGGTACGCGCGCGAGATGAGCGCTCTCACGGTGATGTTCCACAGCAGGGTCGCCGAGCAGATGGGCGTGTCGGCCACCGACGAGAAGTGCCTCGACCTGGCCATGCGCGCCGACGGGCCGCTCACGGCGGGCCGGATCGCCGAGCTGTCCGGGCTGTCCACGGGCGCGGTGACCGGGGTGATCGACCGGCTCGAACGCGCCGGGTACGTCCGCCGGGTCCGCGACCCGCACGACCGCCGCAAGGTCCTCGTCGAGGTCACCCCGCAGAACTCCGAGAAGTTCGCGCACCTCTTCGAAGGGGCGATGGAGACCGTCGAGAGGGTCCTCTCCCAGTTCACGCCGGAGGAGCGCGACCTGCTGGAGCGGTACAACAAGCTCACCATCGACGTGTTCCGCGAGCGCATGTTCACACCTGACTAGCCGCTCACCACGCTCGGGTGAATCATGTGCCGCATGCCGGAGCGTTGGAACTACCTGATGGACATGGACGGCGTCTTGGTGCACGAGGAGCACCCGATTCCGGGCGCCGGTGAGTTCGTCGCCGAGCTGGCGGGCAACGGGATCCCGTTCCTCGTGCTCACCAACAACTCGATCTACACGCCGCGCGACCTGCGGGCCAGGCTGGCGCGCACCGGGCTGGACATGCCCGAGACGGCGATCTGGACGTCCGCGCTGGCCACCGCCAAGTTCCTCGACTCGCAACGGCCGAACGGGTCCGCGTTCGTGATCGGCGAGGCCGGTCTGACGACCGCGCTGCACGAGATCGGGTACGTGCTGACCGACCGCGACCCGGACTACGTGGTGCTCGGCGAGACCAGGACGTACAGCTTCACCGCGATCACCAAGGCCATCCGGCTGGTCGAGGAGGGGGCGAAGTTCATCGCCACCAACCCCGACGCCACCGGCCCCAGCCGCGAGGGCTCGCTGCCCGCGACCGGTGCCGTCGCCGCGCTGATCGCCCGCGCCACCGGCCGCGAACCGTACTTCGTCGGCAAGCCCAACCCGTTGATGATGAGGTCGGCGCTGCGCGCGCTGGGCACGCACTCGGCGAACACGCTGATGATCGGCGACCGGATGGACACCGACATCCGCGCGGGTCTGGAGGCGGGCCTGCAGACCATCCTCGTGCTGTCCGGCATCTCCGCCGACTCGACCGCCGAGATGTACCCGTTCCGCCCGACGCGGGTCATCAGCTCGATCGCCGAGCTCGTCGGCAACTCCGCCGACCCGTTCGCCGACCCGTCCGGCAAGGGCTGAACGTGCGCGGGCGGTGGCGACCGAGGGGAGCGCACCGCACGTCGTGCCCGCCGGGAACGTGATCAGCGGCACTGCCGAGAAGCTGTGGCGGCGGGTGGGCCGACCGTCGCGGTGGGGGACGCGCAGGCGAGCGCGTCCCTCCCGTGGACCGATCCGCCGTGGTCGCGGATCGGACTACCTGATGACGGTCTGATCGACTTTTCGGCGACACCACCGCGAGTCGCATATCGTCGCGAGTGTGGACACCGACCGGCGAAAGCTCTTCGTGGTCGGCGACGTGCACGGGCACCTCGCTGAGCTCGCTCGTTCCCTGCACATCGCCGACCTTCTCGACTCCGACGGCGACTGGTGCGGTGGGGAGTCGGAGCTCTGGTTCCTCGGTGACTTCGTCGACCGCGGCCCCGACGGCATCGGCGTGATCGAGCTGGTCATGCGGCTCTCCGGCGAGGCCGCGGAGGCGGGCGGCAGCGTGAACGCGCTGCTGGGCAACCACGAGGTGCTGCTGCTCGGCATGCACCGCTTCGGCGACCGCACGGTGCCGGGCGCGCCCAGCGCCCGCAGCTTCGAGCGCAGCTGGCTGATGAACGGCGGCCTGCGCAGCGACCAGGACCGGCTCACCGACAAGCACATCGACTGGCTCACCAGCAGGCCCGTCATGACGCTCGTCGACGACCACCTGCTGATGCACTCCGACACGATGGCCTACCTCGAGTACGGCGACACCCTGGAGGAGATCAACGACGCCGTCCGCGAGGTCGTGGCCGACAACGACCTCGGCGACTGGTGGGAGTGCTGGCGCCGGATGACCACCCGGTACGCGTTCCGCGGCACCCACGGCGTGGAGACCGCGGACCAGATGCTGGAGCAGCTGGGCGGCAAGGTCGTCGTGCACGGCCACAGCGTCATCGCCGACCAGCTGGGCGTGCTGCCCGAGCAGATCGACGGCCCGCTCCAGTACGCCGACGACCGCGTGCTGGCCATCGACGCGGGCCTGTACAGCGGCGGGCCCTGCCTGGTCGTCGAGCTCCCCTACGGCTGACCCGCCGGACGAGGCTGCTTTCGGCCGGTCCGCGTGCGAAGGTGTGGATGCGCCACAACGTCGTCGCGGGAGGTCAACGTGTCCACGGTCAGCTACTCGTCCGGTACGTCCGCCGTTCCCCTGCTCGGCGACACGATCGGCGCCGACTTCGACCGCGCCGTCGCGCGCTTCGGCGACCGGGAGGCCCTCGTCGAGTGCGAGACCGGCCGCCGCTGGACCTACCGCGAGCTCGGCGCGGAGGTCGACGCGCTCGCCGCGGGCCTGCTGACGTCCGGTGTGCGGGTCGGCGACCGGGTCGGGATCTGGGCGCCCAACCGCGCCGAGTGGGTGCTCGTCCAGTACGCCACGGCCAAGATCGGCGCGATCATGGTCAACGTCAACCCGGCCTACCGGGTGCACGAGCTGGAGTACGTGCTCAACCAGTCCGGCGTGCGCACGCTGGTGGCCGCGCGCGAGTTCAAGACCTCCGACTACGCGGGCATGGTCGAGCAGGTCCGGCCGAAGTGCTCCGGCCTGGAGCAGGTCGTGCTGCTCGGAAGTCCCGAGTGGACGGACCTGCTGGCCACGACCGAACGGCCCGAGCTGCCCGTGCTGTCGGCCGACGACCCGATCAACGTGCAGTACACGTCGGGCACGACCGGGTTCCCGAAGGGCGCGACCCTGTCGCACCACAACATCCTCAACAACGGCTACTTCGTCGGCGAGCTGGTCGGCTACACCGAGGAGGACCGGATCTGCATCCCGGTGCCCTTCTACCACTGCTTCGGCATGGTGATGGGCAACCTGGCGGCCACCTCGCACGGCGCGTGCATGGTCATCCCCGCGCAGGGCTTCGCGCCCGCGGCGACGTTGCGCGCGGTCGCCGAGGAGCGCTGCACCTCCCTCTACGGCGTGCCGACGATGTTCATCGCCGAGCTGGCCGAACCGGACTTCGACACCTACGACCTGTCGTCGCTGCGCACCGGGATCATGGCCGGGTCGCCGTGCCCGGTGGAGGTGATGAAGCAGGTCATCGACCGCATGGGCATGCGCGAGGTGTCCATCTGCTACGGCATGACCGAGACGTCACCGGTCTCCACGCAGACCCGCGTGGACGACTCGCTCGACCGCCGCGTCTCCACCGTCGGCCGGGTCGGCCCGCACCTGGAGGTCAAGATCGTCGACCCGGTCGACGGCCGGACCGTGCCGCGCGGCACCCCCGGCGAGCTGTGCACCCGCGGCTACTCGGTGATGCTCGGGTACTGGGAGCAGCCGGACAAGACCGCCGAGGCGATCGACGCCGCGCGCTGGATGCACACCGGCGACCTCGCCGTCATGGACGACGACGACTACGTCAACATCACCGGCCGCATCAAGGACATGGTGATCCGCGGCGGCGAGAACGTGTACCCGCGCGAGATCGAGGAGTTCCTCTACACCCACCCGGACGTGCTCGACGCGCAGGTGATCGGCGTCCCGGACCCCCGCTACGGCGAGGAGCTGATGGCGTGGATCCGACTGCGGCCGGGCGTCGCCGAGCTCACCGCCGAGGCCTTGCGCGAGTTCTGCGTGGGCAAGCTCGCGCACTACAAGATCCCGCGGTACGTGCACGTGGTCGACGAGTTCCCGATGACCGTCACCGGCAAGGTCCGCAAGATCCAGATGCGCGAGGAGGCCGTGGGGATCCTGGGCCTGGACTAGTGCGGTGGACCGGGGGACCGCCTGGACGGCGGGGCTCCCGCGCTAGAGGCTGGTGTCGATCGAGAAGTCGACGTCCGCTTCCCCCGTGCCCGCACCGCGCGCGGTGACGACGAGGGTGTCCTGGACCGTCGTGTCCTCGTCGAAGTCCACCAGCAGCCCCGGCCACGACTCCTCCGGGTCGACGACGTCGGGGATCGTGCACCGCATGCCGCCGTCGTCCGCCGCGCAGGCCCACTCGCCGTCGTCGCGGTGGCGCAGGCGCAGGTGGTCCGTCGGCACCGACAGGACCACCTCCAACGGCTTCGTCGTGGTCGACGTCCCGGTGTTGGTCACGGTCACGATCACCGAGAGGGAACCGTGGCCCGACAGCACCCCCTTGTCCGACAACGAACTGCCCGGCGCGGGGAGCAGGTCCACGTCCAGCGGCACCGACTCCGCCGTCGCCGACGTCGAGGCACCCGGCCCGCTCACCGCCGTCGGCGGACCGGCGCACCCCGCGCCGACCACCAGCAGGACCGCCAACGCGATCCCCGTGCGCCCACTGCCCGCAACCGCTTTCCCCCGCCCGACCCCGGTCATGTCCGTAGGACGCGCGACCGCCGGGGATGTTGTCCGGATCACCCACCGGTCCCGGTGGCGACCACCTCCGCGGTCGGGTCGGCGACTAGGGCGTGTGTCGAAGTCTCGTTCGATGGGAGTCGCGCCTGAGGTGGTTCCTGGCGGTGCGGCCGACTGGCCCGCATACCGCTGTTGTATGCGGGCCAGTCGGCCGTGCCCTCAGGGGCCGCCTCAGGCCCGGCTACCGCGAACACGGACTTCGATACACGCCCTAGGGCAGCGGGACGATGACCTTGCCGAGCGGCATCAGGGAGACGGGGATGAGCTTGAAGTTCGCGATGCCCAGGGGGATGCCGATGATGGTCACGCACAGGGCGATGCCGGTGACGACGTGGCCGACGGCGAGCCAGATGCCCGCGAAGACGATCCAGATGATGTTGCCGATCAACGAGGCCGCGCCCGCGGTCGGCCGGTCGACGACGGTGCGGCCGAACGGCCAGAGGGCGTAGTTGGCGATCCGGAACGACGCCAGGCCCCAGGGGATCGTGATGATCAGGATGCAGCAGATCACGCCGGCGACGGCGTACCCCACCGCCATCCAGAATCCGCAGAGCACGAGCCAGATCAGGTTGAGGATGAGGCGCATACCCCGATCTTGCCCGATTAGGCTGCGCCCTTGTGAGCAACCTGGTGCGTTGGGGTGTGGTCGCCCCCGGTGGTATCGCCGACGTCGTCACGTCGGACCTGGTGCGGGTGCGGGGTGCCGAAGTGGTGGCCGTGTCGTCGCGGGCGCTGCCCCGCGCGCAGGAGTTCGCCGCCAAGCACGGCATCCCGCGCGCCTACGGCGCGACGGCCGACCTGCTGGCCGACCCCGAGGTGGACGTGGTCTACGTGGCCACGCCGCACGCCCAGCACCACGCGGTGGTGCGGGAGGCGCTGCTGGCGGGCAAGCACGTGCTGTGCGAGAAGCCGTTCACGTTGAGCGTCCAGGACGCGCGGGAGCTGGTCGACCTGGCGCGGGAGCGCGGCCTGTTCCTGATGGAGGCCATGTGGACGCGGTTCAACCCGCTGGTCCGCCGGATCAGGGAGCTGGTGGCCGGGGGCGCGATCGGTGACGTGCGGGCGGTGCACGCGCACTTCGGCTTCACCGCGGCCTACGACCCGGAGCACCGGCTGTGGAACCCGGCGCTGGGCGGCGGCGCCCTGATGGACCTCGGCGTGTACCCGGTGTCGTTCGCGCACATGGTGCTCGGCGAGCCGGAGTCGGTCACCGTGCACGGCTCGCTCGCGCCGACCGGGGTGGACGCCGACGCGGCCCTGCTGCTCGCCTACCCCGGCGGCGCGCACGCCCTGCTCACCTGCTCGCTGATCAGCACGCCGGAGGTGCGCGCGACGATCGTCGGCAGCGGCGGCCGGATCGAGGTGCCGGAACCGTTCTACAACCCGGCGGTGATCGTGGTGAACGGCGTGGAGGAACGGGCCGAGCTGGACGGCAAGGGGTACACCCCGCAGCTCGTCGAGGTCACCCAGCGGATCTCCAACGGGTACACCGAGAGTCCGGAGATGCCGCTGGACGACACCGTCGCCGTGCTGCGCACGCTGACCACCGCGCTGAAGGCGCTGGGCGTGGACTACGCGAACGTCAGGTAGACCAGCGCGAGGTTGAGGGCGATCACGGCCACCGACACGGCACCGGCCGCGACGGTCGTGCCGAGCCGGTTGGCGGCCGTGCCCATCACCGACCGGCTCGCGGTCAGCCGCACCAGCGGCACCAGCGCGAACGGGATGCCGAACGACAGGACGACCTGCGACAGCACCAGCGCCGTCGTCGGGTCCGCGCCCGCGCCGAGCACTACCAGCGCGGGCACCAGCGTTACCAGCCTGCGGGCGGGCAGCGGGATCCGGCGGCGCAGCAGGCCGTCCATCACCACGGCACCCGCGTAGCAGCCGACGGCGGTCGACGCGAAGCCCGACGCGAGCAGCCCGACGGCGAACAGCAGCGCGATCCCGCCGCCGAGCCGCGCGTCCACGGCGGCGTGCACGCCGTCGAGCCCGTCCACGTCGGACGACCCCCGCAAGGCGCTCGCGGCGAGCAGCAGCATGGCCAGGTTGACCGCGCCCGCGAACACCATCGCGACGACCACGTCGACCTTCGTGGCGGCCAGCAGCCGCTTGCGCGGCGCGCCCTCGGCGGGCCTGCCGTGCCGGTCGCGGGCCAGTGCCGAGTGCAGGTAGACGGCGTGCGGCATCACGGTCGCGCCGAGCATTCCCGCGGCGAGCAGCACGCTGTCCGCGCCGTCGAACCGGGGGAGCAGGCCGGCGGCCGCCGCCCCCGCCGACGGCGGGTCGACGAACAGCCCGGCGGCGAACCCGACCGCGATGACGACCAGCAGCGCGGTGACGACCCGTTCGAACGGCCGTTGCCCGCCGCGGTCCTGGACCAGCAGCAGCACCGTCGACACGACCCCGGTGACCAGGCCGCCGAGCACCAGCGGCAGGTCGAACAGCAGGCCGAGCGCGATCGCGCCGCCGAGCACCTCGGCCAGGTCGGTCGCCATCGCCACGACCTCGGCCTGGCCCCAGTAGGCGAGCCGCGCCGACCTCGGCATCCGGTCGCGCACGGCCTCGGGCAGCGACATCCCGGTGACCAGGCCGAGCTTGGCCGACAGGTACTGCACCAGGCCCGCCATCACGTTGGCCACGACCAGGACCCACACCAGCAGGTAGCCGTACCGGGCGCCCGCCGCGGTGTTCGTGGCGACGTTGCCGGGGTCGACGTAGGCGATGGCGGCCACGAACGCGGGACCGAGGAGCGCCGCGCCCGCCCGGACGCGGGCGACCCTGGTGCGGATGGCGACCACCGGCGGACCTCCTCGAACACTTGTCGCAACATCATGGCAACAAGGCCGAGTGCGGTGCGGGGCGGCCCACCTGGTGGGAGATCACCCACGGGGCGGGGACGTCCGGTGCCGGTCAGGCCACCCGCGGCAGGATCGCCCGAGCGACCGCCAGCATGGCCTCGACGGCCTGATCCCGCGGCGCGCTCGGCATCAGCAGGTGGCTCAGCGCCAGCCGCACGGTCGTCTCGGCGGCCAGGTGCAGCCGGTCGTCGGGCAGGTCGGGCCACCGCCGCCGGAGGTGCTTGGCGACCATCCCGGTCGCCGGGAGCAGCACCGGAAGACCCCTGGTGGTCAGGAACGGCAGCATGTCCTCGGCGTCCGCGCCGGTCACCACCGACGTGACCAGCCGGTCCTCCGCAGCCTGCGCCAGCATGAACGTGATCGCGTCCCGCATCCCGTCGAACGGGTCGGTCGCCCCGCCGAGCCTCTCCTCGACGCCCACCAGGTACTCGGCCGTCCGGTGCACGGCGACGGCCTGGACGAGCCCCGCCTTGTTGCCGAACTCGTTGTAGACGGTCTGCCTGCTCACGCCCGCGCGGCTCGCCACGTCGGCCAGCCGCAGCCCCGCGACGCCGCGCGCGGCCAGCAGGTCCGCCGCGACGGCGAGCAGGCCCTCGCGCAGGGACGCCTTCGGGGGCTGGCCGGGAGCGGTGGCTCGACTCACGCCCCGAGCTTTACACACCGCGCGCCCACCACTTGGACACCGGCCCGTGTTCCGTCAAGCCACGTAGAGTGGGCCGGTGCCGTTGACCGTGGGATTCGACCTGGACATGACCCTCATCGACCCCCGGCCGGGCATGGCCGCCGTGATGGACGCGGTCGCCGCGGAGTCCGGTTACCCGCTCGACGGCGCCGCCTTCGCCGCGCACCTCGGGCCGCCGCTGGACATGGTCTACCGCGACTCCGGCGTGCCAGAGGAGGAGATCCCGGACCTGGTCGCCCGGTTCCGCGCCCTCTACCCCGACGTCGTCATCCCCTCCACGGTCGAGCTGCCCGGCGCCGCGCGCTCGCTCGCCGCGGTGCGCGAACTGGGCGGCGAGGTCGTGGTGGTCACCGGCAAGTACCGCCAGAACGCCGCGCTGCACCTGGCGGCGTTCGGCTGGGAGGTCGACCACCTCGTCGGCGGCGTCTGGTCCACCGGCAAGGCCGAGGCGCTCCGGCTGCACGGCGCCTCGGTGTACGTGGGCGACCACGTCGGCGACATCCGCGGCGCCAAGGCGGCCGGGGCCGAGGCGGTCGGCGTGGTCACCGGACCGTGCAGCGCCCGCGAGCTGGAAGAGGAGGGCGCGGACCTCGTGCTGCCCGACCTGACCGGGTTCCCGGACTGGCTGCGGGCCAACGCCGACCGGCTCAGCGCCTCCGCGCTCGGGAGCTCCGCACCGCGCTGACCACACCCAGGCCGAGCCCGACCGGCGTCAGCAGCCACGCGGCGAGGTTCAGCCAGATCGGCAGGTTCGACCGGCCCGCGGCGAACAGCGCGAACACCACCACGATCGCCACCAGGCCGAGCGCGAACAAGCCCAGGGCCAGCGGCATCAGCTTCGGAGCGGTCATGCGACGAGGGTAGTCGCGCAATCGGAGGTGCCCGCGCCCTGGTCTTCTGGCTACTCTGGGGGAACGCGTCCTGGGTACGCCCGGGGCGCTTCGTCGTGTCAAAGCAAGGGAATGGTGAGGGCAGTGCCGACCGGCAAGGTCAAGTGGTACGACACGGAGAAGGGCTTCGGCTTCGTCACCCAGGACGGCGGCGAGGACGTGTACGTGCGGAAGTCCGCGCTACCTCCGGGCGTCGAAGGCTTGAAGGCCGGCCAGCGGATCGAGTTCGGGATGGCCGAGGGGCGGCGCGGCCCGCAAGCGCTGTCGGTGCGGCTCGTCGACCCGGCTCCTTCGGTGGCGGAGGCACGGCGCAGGCCCGCGGAGGAGCTGCACGGGCTCGTTGAGGACATGATCAAGCTGCTGGAGACGAAGATCCAGCCGGACCTGCGGCGCAACCGGTACCCGGACCGCAAGACCACGAAGCTGGTGGCCGAGGTGGTCAGGGCCGTGGCCAGGGAGCTCGACCCGTAGGCGACGGGGCCGGGGTGCCGTCGGGGGTCAGCTCTTCGCGCGGTCGTCCACCGACAGCACCCAGGTGCCCCTGGCGACGAACTGGATCTGGCCGGTCTCGTCGATCTGCACGCGCTTGCCGAACTGCTGCACCTCGACGCTCTCCAGCTGGTCGTCGGCGTTCGGCAGCTCCAGCGTGTACGCGTACTGGGGCTCGGCGTTGGTGAAGAGCTTGCTGCGCAGCGGTTCCTGCTGCTCCCCGCGCGCGTCGCGGTAGGTGAACTTCACCGACCAGGCGGACTTGGCGATGGTGCCGCCGACCGAGATCTGGACGGGTTTGCCCGGGGGCACCCGCAGCACGCCGGCCGCCCGCGTGTCGATGGCGCAGTTCTCCGACTCGAGGTCGCAGTACTGGGTGGGCTGGACGTTCACCGTCCTGCCCGACGAGTAGAACGTGACCTCGGGGGACGGGGGTGCCGAGCACCCCGCCGCCAGGAGGAGGGCGGTACTGGCCAGCACAGTCGGGACTCGGCGCACGTCGGGCGACTTTACGCAGCTAGCCGATGGGCTTGGTGGGGTGCACCGCGTTGGGGTGCTCCGGGCGGTCGCCGCCGAGGCCGGGGATGAGCGACGTGCCGCGCCTGCACAGGACCGTCTGGACGAGGCCCGCGGTCAGCAGCACCGCCAGGACGGTGAAGCCGATCCAGTAGGTGGCGGGCAGCAGGACGCCGAGCGCGCCGCCGAAGACCCAGGTGAGCTGGAGGATGGTCTCCGAGCGGCCGAAGGCCGAGGCGCGCGACTCCTCCGGGAGGTCGTCCTGGATGACGGCGTCGAGGCTGATCTTGGCGAGGCCGCTGGCGGTGGCGCCGACCAGGCCGACGACGGCGGCGGTGGCCAGGCCGGGCAGGACCGCGGCGATCACGGCGACGGCCAGGCACGCGCCGAGGCAGAGGACGACGACCTGGTCGGGGTTGCCGAAGTGCAGGCGCGCGCCGACGGCGTTGCCCAGGAAGCTGCCGATGCCCGCCGCGGCGGCGATCACGCCCAGCAGCAGGAGCTGCTTGCCCGCGTCGCCCTCGGTCTGGGCGCGGACGACGAACGCGGCGAACAGGGTCAGGAAGCCGGTGAGCATCCGGATGGTGCCGTTGCCCCAGAGCGACACCACGACGTGGCGGCCCAGCGGCTGGCGCTTCGGCTTGGACGGGTTGGCGCCCAGCGACGTGGGCACCTCGCCCTCGGTGACCTCGACCCACGCGGGGATGCGCAGGCACAGCCAGCCGTTGGCCAGGCAGAGCGCGGCGGTGAACCAGAGCGCGCCCGGCGAGTCGAAGAACTGGGCGAACCCGGCGGCGACCGCGCCGAACACGCCGCCCGCGGCCAGGCCGAAGACGGTCATCCTGGCGTTGGTCTTGGACAGCGTGATGTCCGGCGGCAGCACCCTCGGGGTGATCGCCGACTTGAGCACGGTGAACGACTTGG
Organism: Umezawaea tangerina; assembly: GCF_003002815.1. Taxonomy (GTDB): domain Bacteria; phylum Actinomycetota; class Actinomycetes; order Mycobacteriales; family Pseudonocardiaceae; genus Umezawaea; species Umezawaea tangerina. The sequence goes on from NZ_PVTF01000001.1 coordinate 726,634, forward strand.
ACAGCACCATGCTGCCCAGCGCGGCCGGGTAGAGGCCCCAGTCGTCGAAGTGCAGCGCCATGACGATCGACAGGAACACCCGCAGCACGCACGCGGCGGCCAGCGCGATCCGCCTGCCGCGCTGGATGCGGTCCAGCGCGGGGCCGATGACCGGGGCGATCAGCGCGAACGGGGCCACGGTGATCAGCAGGTAGAGGGCGACCTTGCCCTGGCTCTCGCCGGTCGCGGCGGAGAAGAACAGGGTGTTCGCCAGCGCCACGGCCATCGCGGCGTCGGCGGCGTAGTTGAGCATCACCGCGTAGGTGAGCGCGGTCAGCCCGGACTTCTCGGCGCCGTCGGCGTGCGCGGCCTTCCGGAACGCGGACACGGCCTGCCGGCTGATCTGCCTGCCGCGGAACATCGCGACCCTGGTCACGGTGAGCTTCTTCGGCAGCGTCGGCGCGGTCGGGTGCTCGGAGGCGGGCACGTGGTCGCGGCGCGACCTCGGCGGCTCCGGCTCCGGTGGCTCACCGGTCGGGTACGGCCTGGTCGGGCGCACGCGGGAGGGGCGTTCGAGGTCGAAGCGCGCCTCGGGGGCCTGCCGGGGGCGGTAGTCGTCGTCCTCCCACGGGTACCGCGTCCGCGGCTCCGGCGGGGGAGGCTGCCTGCGCGGCGGCGGCGTCCGGCGCTGCGAGTCCTGGCGCGGGGGTTCCTGGCGCGGCGGCGGGGCCTGCTGGGGCGGTGGGCCGGGCGGCCACTGGGAGACGCCCTGCGGCTGCTCGGGCGCGCGGCGGGACCTGCGGCCGCCACTCCAGCCGCGCCGGGCACGCGGTGTGCCGTGCGGGTCGTCCGAACCGGAGCGCATCACCCCTCAATCCTGCCTCACGCGAGCGCGTGCCGTGCGGGAACGAGCCCAGGTGGGGGTGCGAATCACCCGCTCCGGGTCACTCCGCGAACCGCACGCGGAACACGCTCGGCCAGTTCTTGCCGGTGACGAGGAACTCGTCGGTGCCCGGCACGGCCGCGATCCCGTTGAGCACGTCGCTCCTCGGCACGCCCGCGGGCCGCAGCGAACCGGCGTCGACGCTGGCCGTGACCTTGCCGGTGGCCGGGTCGATGCGGACGATCTCGTCGGTCTGCCACACGTTCGCCCACACCGCGTCGCCGACGCACTCCAGCTCGTTGATCATCTGCAGCGGCTTGCCGTCCTTGGTGACGGCGACGTCGCCGGTCTTGGCGAAGCTGGTCGGGTCGCGGAAGGTCAGCGTCGCGGTGCCGTCGCTCATGACCAGGCGCTTGTCGTCGAAGCACAGGCCCCAGCCCTCGCCGGTGTACGTGGCGCGCCTCACCTCGCGGAACGTCGCGCGGTCCCGCTGGATGGCCAGGCCGTTGCGGTAGGTGATCTGCCAGATGCGGTCCCCGACGACCGTGATGCCCTCGCCGAACAGGTCGGGGGCGAGGTCGACCTTCTGCCGCACGTCGCCGGTGGCGGGGTCGACCAGGCGCAGCTGGGACTCGCCCTCCAGGCCCGTCCCCTCGTAGAGCGAGCCGTCGACCAGCTCGAGCCCCTCGGTGAACGCGCTGGTGTCGTGGGGTGTGGTGGCCAGCACCTCGATCCTGGTGGGACCGCCCGACGGGCTCGCGGAGGTGCCTCCTGGGGGTGCGGGCGGGGCCGTGCACGCGCCGACGAGGACCAATCCGGCCAACACCACGAGCCTCCGCACGTCCAGAAGGGTGACACGTGTGCACGCGGCTGTGTAGTCGTGCGGCACAATTCACCCGTGACCCCAACGCCCACTCAGCAGCCGCAGCCGGTGCTCGCCGATTCCGCAGCCGTCGATCTCGCCCGCGCCGCCGCGCAGGAGGAAGCCGGGTCGGAACGCATCGGTGCGCATGTCGGCGTGCTCGGTGAGGACGAGGTCTCGGTCACCCACCTCTTCGAGGCCAACCACGCCGGGTACCACGGTTGGAACTGGGCCGTCACGGTCGCGTTCGCCGGGGAGGGCACGCCCCTCTCGGTGAGCGAGGTCGTGCTGCTGCCCGGCAACGAGGCGCTGGTGGCGCCGGACTGGGTGCCGTGGGAGGAGCGGGTCCGCGCGGGCGACCTCGGTGTGGGCGACCTCATGCCGACCCGGCCCGACGACCCGCGCCTGGTGCCCGGCTACCTGGAGTCCGAGGACCCCGCCATCGAGGAGGTCTCGCGCGAGATCGGCCTCGGCCGGGTGCGCGTGCTGGGCCGCAACGGCAGGCTCGACGCCGCCGACCGCTGGCACGGGAGCGACTTCGGCCCGCTGAGCGACATGGCCCGCAGCGCGCCCGCCACGTGCGGCAGCTGCGGCTTCTACCTCCAGATCAAGGGCTCGCTCGGCGCCGCGTTCGGCGTGTGCGCGAACGAGCTGACGCCCGCCGACGGCCGCGTGGTGCACGTCGAGTACGGCTGCGGCGCGCACTCGGAGGTCGAGATCGACATGAGCGTGGGCATCCCGGTGTCGGACGTCGTCTACGACGACGCGCAGCTCGACGTGGAGCCCAACGAGACCGCTCAGCAGTGAGCCTGGACCCGTCCGTGTCCGCGGACCCGTTCGGCACCGAGGCGCTGCGCGACTCGGTGCTCGCCGCGTGGCGCGGCTCGCCCACCCGGTTCCGCGAGGACGCCAACGCCGAGGAGGACCTGCGGCTCGGCGGCTACCGCGACCGGCTGCTGGTCGAGCTGGCGCAGAACGCCTCCGACGCCGCGGGCGACGAGCTCGGCACGCTGCGGCTGTCCGTTGTGGACGGTGAGCTGCGCGCGGCGAACACCGGTGTGCCGCTGGACGCCGCCGGGGTGACGGCGCTCGCGTCGTTGCGCGCGTCGACCAAGAACGGCGGCACGATCGGCCAGTTCGGCGTCGGCTTCGCCGCGGTGCTGGCGGTGACCGACGAGCCGAGGGTGGTCTCCACGACCGGCGCGGTCGCCTTCTCCGCCGAGCGCACCCGTGCCGCCACGCCCGAGCTCGCCGAGCAGCGCGGTGGCGACGTGCCCGTGCTGCGGCTGGTGTGGCCGAGCGACGAGACCGACGTGCCGGAGGGCTTCGCCACCGAGGTCCGGCTACCGTTGAAGGTGGACGCCGCCGCGCTGCTGGCCGACCTCGCCGACCAGGCCGCCGACCTGCTGCTCGCCCTGCCCGGCCTGCGTCGCATCGAGATCGCCGGGCAGGTGTGGACGCGTGAGGTACCCGAAGTCCCGCTTGCGGGGGCGAGCACGGACTCGGACGGAGACGTCGTGGTGCTGCACGGTCCGGACTCCTCGACCCGCTGGGTCCTGCACCGGGTCTCCGGTGAGCTGCCCGCGGAGTTGGTGGCCGGTGTCGAGACCAGGCCGCAGTGGTCGATCTGCTGGGCCTGGCCGTCCGACGGCGTGCTGACCGACGAGGTGCTGCACGCCCCGACGCCCACCGACGAACGCCTGTCGCTGCCCGCCCGGCTGCTGGCCACGCTGCCGGTCGAGCCGTCGCGCAGGCGCGTGCAGCCCGGCGCGGCCGTGGACACCGTGCTGGCCGAGGCCGCCGCGCACTACCCGGCGCTGGTCGCGAAGCTGCCCGCCGTGCAGCGCACGGCCTTGGTCCCGCTGCCCGGCTTCCCGCTGTCCGAAGTGGACGGTGTGCTGCGCGACGGTGTGCTGAAGGCCTTGCGCACGGCCGAATGGCTGCCGCTGGCCAGTGGCGAGTGGGCGTCCCCCGCGAAGGCGAAGGTGCTCGACGCCGGGTCGGAGGAGCTGGTCGAGCTGCTGGAGGACGTGGTCCCCGGCCTGCTCGACGCCGAGCTGACGCTGCCCGAGCACGCGAAGGCGCTGGCGGCGCTGGAGGTCCGCAGGCTGGGCATGCGCGAGGTCGTGGACGCGCTGGCCGGACTCGGCGGCGACCCGGACTGGTGGCGGCGGCTCTACGCCGAGCTGGACCCGATCGCCGAGGTCGACTCGACGGCCCGCGAGGAGCTCGGCGGCCTGCCGGTCCCGTTGGCGGACGGCCGGATCGTCACGAGCCCGCGCGGCGTCCTGCTGCTGGAGGCCGACCAGGAGACCCTGGACCTGCTGGCCGGGGTCGACGTGTCCGGGCTGCGGATCGCGCACCCCGAGGCCGTGCACCCGCTGCTGGTCCGCCTCGGCGCCGTCGAGGCGGGGCCGGTCGAGCTGCTCGACTCCGAGGCCATCCGCGAGGCCGTGCACCGCAGCGCCGACGAGGTCGACGCGGGCATGGACGGCCACGACCTCGTGCGCGCCGTGCTGCGCCTGGTGGACCGCTCGGGCATGCGCCCCGGCGACCGGCCGTGGCTGGCCGAGCTGGTGCTGCCGGACGCGTCCGGCGAGTGGCGGCGGGCCGACGAGCTGGTGCTGCCGGACTCCGCGCTGCTGGACGTGCTGGAGTCGGACGCGCCGATCGGCGTGCTGGACAAGGCGGTCGCCGAGCAGTGGCCCCGGTCGGTGCTGACCGCGGTCGGGGTGGTCGACGGCTTCACGGTCGTGGTGGACGAGGACCCGACCGAGCCCGACCACGACCTGGCCGACGAGGGGTACTGGTGGGCCGCCGCCCCGGAGCCGCCGCGGCGCGTGGTCGGGATCCGCGACCTGGACCTGGTGTCGCGTGACGCGTGGCCCGCGGCGCTGAGGATGCTGGCGGCCGACCCGGTGGCCTGGCGCGCGGTGCAGGAGCCGGACGGGTACACGGGCTGGTGGCTGTCCCAGTACGCGACGCTGGAGGGCGTGCCGCTGTGCGACTGGCGGCTGGAGTCGGCGGAGTCGCTGGCCGGGCTGTACGACGTGGTGCCCGAGGTGGGGCTGCCGGAGCACGTGCTGGTCGCGGTCGGGGTGCGGACCGAGCTGGACGTGCGCGGCGACGACGACGTGCGGGACCTGCTGCGGCGCCTCGGGGATCCGGACCGGGCGCCCGCCGACGCGCTGGTGTTCAAGGCGCACGCCGCGCTGGCCGAGGTCGCGCACCTGCTGGACTCGGGCGGGATCAGCCCGCCGGACCGGGTGCGGGTGCTGACCGGGGCCGCGGTGGCGGCGGACGACGTGGTGGTGCTGGACCTGCCCTGGCTGCTCGGGGTGCTGCCCCCCGAAGGGGTGCTGGCGGCCGACGGGGGCGCGGAGGCGCTGGCCGAGCTGCTGGCGCTGCCGTTGGCGTCGGAGGAGGTCGTGGGCGCTCCCACGACCGAGGGCGACGAGGTGTCGTGGCACGAGCTGGGCGCGGTCCGGCTGGCCTGCGACCTGCTGGGCGTGGAGCTGCCCGCCGGGTCCGTGGTGGTGCACGACGAGCTGACCGTGACCGTGGACGGCACCGGGCACGAGGTGGCCTGGTGGGTGGTCGACGGCGTCGCGCACGCCGTGGACACCCCGGAGGGCCTGGCCCGCGCACTGGCGTGGGTCAGCGGCCGGTGGGCCGACCGGCACGCGTTCGCCGCGCTGATCACCGACCCGACGCCGGTGACGTTGCTGGGCTAGCTACCGGTGACGTTGCTGGGCTGGCTACTGGGTGCCGGTCTGCGCGCCCCGCGAGCCGCGGCGCGCGGCCCGGCGCTGCCAGGCGAACACCCCGTAGCCCAGGACGCCCAGCACCGCACCGGTGAAGCTGGCCCACGTCCACACGGCGTCGTCCGGGTCGATGACCAGGAAGACCACGAAGGCGATCGTCCACAACACCGTGCCGCCGACGATCGCGGGCACGGGGTCGGCCAGGCGGCGGGGTAGTGGGGGAGGACTCGGCAGCGAGTCGTGTTCGGACTGTTCGGCCACGTCAGGCAGGCTACCTCCCGGAAACAAGGATCGGGCACGCTGATCGCGCACCGGTCCGGGTACCGATTGGGGTAGACATGGCCACTGAGCAGACGACGCCGTCCTCGACGACGCCGACCTCCAAGCTCGACGGGTTCTTCAAGATCTCCGAACGGGGCTCCACGGTCGCGCGGGAGCTGCGCGGCGGGCTGGTCACGTTCGTGACGATGGCCTACATCGTGGTGCTGAACCCGTTGATCCTGGGCAGCTTCGCGCCCGACGACGCCGGGGCGAAGAAGGACGTCCTGGGGGCGATCCTGCCGGTGTCGCAGGTCGCCGCGGTGACGGCGCTGGTCGCGGGCGTGATGACCATCCTGTTCGGCCTGGTGGCGAACCTGCCGTTCGCGATGGCCACGGGGCTGGGCATCAACACGTTCGTGGCCGTGACGATCGTGCCGCAGATGACCTGGCCGGAGGCCATGGGCCTGGTGCTGGTCAACGGGCTCGTCGTGCTCCTCCTGGTGGTCACCGGGGTGCGCCAGGCGGTGTTCAACGCCGTCCCGAACGAGCTGAAGGCCGCCATCGCGGTGGGCATCGGCCTGTTCATCTGCTTCATCGGCCTGGTCGACGCGGGCTTCGTGCGCAGGCTCCCGGACGCGGCGGGCACGACCGTGCCGGTGGGGCTCGGCATCAACGGCTCGATCGCGTCGTGGCCGACGCTGGTGTTCGTGGTCGGGCTGCTCGTGACCGGCATCCTGTTCGCCCGCAAGGTGAAGGGCGCGATCCTGATCGGCGTCCTGTCCGCGACGGTGCTGTCCATCGTGATCGAGGCGATCGTGCACGCGGGGCCGTCCAAGGGCGTGAACCCGCTGGGCTGGAACCTCGGCTACCCGGCGCTGCCCGGCGAGGTCTTCAGCCTTCCGGACCTGTCGCTGGTCGGCGACGTGTCGTTCGGGGCGTGGACCAGGATCCCGGCGATCACCGCCGCGCTGCTGGTGTTCACGTTGGTGCTGACCGACTTCTTCGACACCGTCGGCACGATGACCGGGCTGGGCAAGGAAGCGGGCCTGATCGACGCCGAGGGGCAGCTGCCGAGCGTGAACAAGGCGCTGTTCGTCGACGGTCTGGGCGCGGTCGCGGGCGGTGCGGCGTCGTCCTCGTCGAACACCGTCTACATCGAGTCCGCGTCCGGCATCGCCGAGGGCGCCCGGACGGGGCTGGCGAACGTGGTGACGGGCCTGCTGTTCATCGCCGCGATGTTCCTGACGCCGCTCTACGAGGTCGTGCCGGTCGAGGCCGCCGCGCCCGCGCTGGTCGTGGTCGGGGCGCTGATGATGATGCAGGTCAAGGAGATCGACTTCGGCGACTTCTCGATCGCGCTGCCCGCGTTCCTCACCATCGTGGTGATGCCGTTCACCTACTCCATCGCCAACGGCATCGGCGCGGGCTTCGTCAGCTACGTGCTCCTGCGGGCGCTGACCGGGCGGGCGCGCAGCGTGCACCCGCTGATGTGGGTGGTGGCCGCGGCGTTCACCGTCTACTTCGCCATCGGTCCGATCCGCGCCGCGTTCGGTGCCTGATGTCCGGTTCGGCCGCACGGGCGGAACGGGGGACCAGATCGTGAGGTATGCTAACTACGTGGCGGACGCAGCGGCGGAGCAGGGACTGGCGAGCAGGCTCCGGCTTGCCGTGGTCCGGCTCAACCGCAGGCTCCGCGCCCAGCGCACCAACTCGTCGATCTCGCTGACCCAGGTGTCCGCGCTGTCCACGCTGCACAAGTGCGGACCGCTGACCCCCGGCGAGCTGGCCGCCAAGGAAGGCGTCCAGCCGCCGTCGATGACCAGGGTGATCGCGGCGCTGGAGGAGTTCGGCTACGCGACGCGCAGGCCCCACCCGACCGACGGCCGGCAGGCCATCGTGCAGCTCAGCGAGGCCGGGCTGGCGTTCGTGAACGAAGAGGTCGGCGCCAGGGAAGCCTGGCTCGACAAGCGGTTGGCCGAGCTCACATCGGAAGAGCGGGAGCTCCTCTCCCGCGCGGCGGAGATCATCGACAGGATGGCGGGGCAGTAACGGGTGCCGGCTTACGCGGGTGGTAGCGAATCGGATCGCATCGATCGGGACGTCGCGCTACCCCCGCCCAAGCGCAGCACCATGTTCGGCTCCCTGAAGGTCCGCAACTACCGCTACTACGCCTCCGGCCAGGTCGTCTCCCTGATCGGCGTGTGGATGCAGCGCGTCGCGCAGGACTGGTTGGTGCTCGAACTGTCCCACGGCAGCGCCGTCGCGCTCGGCATCGCGGCGGCCCTGCAGTTCGCCCCCACGCTGGTCTTCTCCCTCTACGCGGGCGTGCTCGCCGACCGGATGGACAAGCGCAGGCTGCTGCTGGTGCTGGAGAGCGGCCTCGCGCTGTGCGCGCTGACGTTGGGGCTGCTGGACGTCACGGGGCTCGCCCAGCTCTGGCACGTGTACCTGCTGTGCCTGCTGCTCGGCTGCGTGTCCGCGCTGGAGACGCCGGTGCGGCAGTCGTTCGTGATCGAGATGGTGGGCCGCGACCAGCTCCCGAACGCCGTCGCGCTCAACTCGATGACGTTCAACCTGGCCCGCATGGTCGGCCCCGCGGTGGCGGGCGTCGGCATCACGATCATCGGCACCGGCTGGATGTTCCTGATCAACGCGGCGTCGTTCGTCGCGGTGATCGGCGGGCTGCTGGTGATGGACGTCGCCCAGCTGCGCCGCTCCGAGCCGGTGCCCCGCGAACGCGGACAGCTGGTCGAGGGCCTGCGGTACGTGAAGGACCGCCCGGACCTGGTGATCCTGCTGACGCTGGTCTTCTTCATCTCCACGTTCGGCCTGAACTTCTTCCTCACGCTCGCGGTGATGGCGCGCAACGTGTTCGGCGGCAACGCCGACGCCTACGGCCTGCTCACCACGCTGCTGGCCGTGGGCACCCTCGCGGGCGCCACGCTGGCCGCCAAGCGCAGCACGCGCGGCAAGCCGAGGCTCGCCCTGCTGATCGGCGGCGCGCTCGCGTTCGGCGTCCTGGAGGTCTTCGCGGGCCTGATGCCGAACCTGGTCACCGTCGGCCTGATGCTCATCCCGGTCGGCATCGCCATGATGACCTTCACGACCACCGCCAACGCCACCGTGCAGATGTCCGTCGCCCCCGCCATGCGCGGCCGCGTGATGGGCCTCTACATGCTCGTGTTCCTCGGCGGCACCCCGTTGGGCGGCCCGGCGATGGGCTGGCTGGCCGAGCAGTACACCGGCCGCGCACCGCTCGTCGCGGGTGGTGTGGTCTCCGTCGTCACGGCGCTGGTCGGCGGTGCGGTCCTGGTCCGCAGCGGCGGGCTGGTGCTGCCGAGGTTCCCGATCCGCCCCCGCCGGGCGTAACCCCTGCTTCGCGGCTCCGACGTGCGGGAACGAACTTCTTCCGCACACTTTCGGGTTGCCCACTTCCCAACATGTAGAGCTTAGGCTAACCTAAGTCTCGTCACTTCGTGGTGGGAGTGGCAGTCAGTTCGGGAACAGACGAGGCCCCGCTCGCCGGTCGTACCACCGGCGCGCGGGGCCTCGTCGTGCTCCGGTCCCGTGATGCCCGAACGCCGAGGCGCCGCACGTGGCGGCACCTCGGCGCCAGCTCGGCAGCTCGGCTTGTCGGAGCATCCACTGCCGGGTTCAGGGGGTCACGCGGTGGGCAGCAGCAGCCCGTTCCGACCCGCGCGGGCCGCTTCGAAGCGGGCGTTGACGTCGTCCCAGTCGACGATGTTCCACAGCGCGCTGATGTAGTCGACCTTCAGGTTGCGGTACTGCAGGTAGTAGGCGTGCTCCCAGATGTCGAACGCGAGCAGCGGCGTGGTCGCGATCGACAGGTTGGAGTGGTGGTCCTTCAGCTGCTGGGTGATCAGCCGCTGCCCGACCGGCTCCCACGCCAGGATGCCCCAGCCGGAGCCCTGGATGGACCCGGCGGCCGCGTTGAGCTGCTTGCGGAGCCCGTCGAACGAGCCGAAGAACTCGTCGACCGCCGCGGCCAGCTCGCCGACCGGCTTGTCGCCGCCGTTCGGGCTGAGGTTCTTCCACCACACCTGGTGCAGCGCGTGCCCGGCGAGGTGGAACGCGAGCGTGGTCTCCAGGCCGACGATCGAGCCCAGGTCCTCCTTGTCGCGGGCCTCGTCGATCTGCTCGATCGTGTCGTTCGCGCCCTTCACGTAGGCGGCGTGGTGCTTGCCGTGGTGCAGCTCGTTGATCTCGCCGATGATCGCGGGCTCCAGATCGGCGTAGTCGTAGTCCAGATCCGGCAGCACGTACGGGGCCATCGTCGCTCTCCTCAACCTCTTGCAACATCCTCTTAGTTGCAACTTACTGGCATCAAGACCGGACGGCGAGGGCGGGCGGTCGGAAATCCGGTTGCCGACGGCCGCGCGGGCTGCGACCGTCGGCGTCGTGTCCGTCTTGGCAGCTCGCGGAGTCACGCTGTCGTTCGGTCCGCGGACCGTGCTCTCGGAGGTCGATCTCGATGTCGCAGCAGGCGAACGCGTAGGGCTGGTAGCACCGAACGGGGTGGGCAAGTCGACCCTGCTGCGGGTGCTCGCGGGCGAGCTGGAGCCCGAGGAGGGGACGGTCGTCCGGCACCCGGCGTCGGCCGTGGTGGCGCACCTCACGCAGGAGACCCGGCCGCGCCCCGGCGAGTCGCTGCGCGGGCACCTGGCGCGCCGCACCGGGGTCGCCGAGGCGAACGCGCTGTTCGAGCGCGCGGGCGTCGAGCTGTCCGAGGGCGTGGCGGGTGCGGAGGACCGGTACTCGGCGGCGTTCGACCGCTGGACGGCCATCGGCGCGGGCGACTTCGAGGAGCGGGCGGACGCCGTGTGCGACCGGCTCGGCCTCGCCGCCGACCTGCTCGACCGGCGCACCGCCCACGAGCTGTCCGGCGGCCAGTCCGCCCGGCTGCGGCTGGCGGCCGTGCTGCTCACGCGGGCGGACGCGCTGCTGCTCGACGAGCCGACCAACGACCTGGACACCGACGGGCTGGCCCTGCTGGAGGCGCACGTCTCGGCGAGCCGGGCGGCGGTCGTGCTGGTCAGCCACGACCGGGAGTTCCTCGCCCGCACGACGACGGCGATCGTCGAGCTGGACGAGTTCACCCGCACCGCCTCGCTGTTCCGCGGCGGCTGGGACGCCTACCTGGAGGAGAAGTCGGCGGCCGAGCGCCGGGCCCGCGAGGAGTACGAGGCCTACGCGGCCAAGCGCGACTCGCTCACCGAGCGGTCGCGGCTCACCCGCGAGTGGTCCCGCACCGGCGTGCGCAACGTCGCCAGGTCGAACGAGACCGACAAGAACATCAAGCACCGCGAGAAGCAGCGGGCGCAGGCCACCGCGGCCAAGGCGTCCATTGTGGACCGCGTGCTGGAACGGCTGGAGGAGGTCGAGGAGCCCCGCGAGGCGTGGGAGCTCCGGCTCACCCTGCCCAGCGCGGGCCGGGGCAGCCGGATCGCGTTCACCTTGCGGCGGGCCGTGGTCAGCCGCGGCGACGTGACGCTGGGGCCGGTCGACCTGGCGATCGGGGCGGGGGAGCGCTGGCGGATCACCGGCCCCAACGGCTCCGGCAAGTCGACGCTGCTCGGCGCCCTGCTCGGCCGGATCCCGCTGGTGTCCGGCGAGCGGAGCGCGGGCGCGACGGTCGTGGTCGGCGAGGTCGACCAGCTGCGCGAGGAGTTCGACACCGACCGCCCGGTGCTCGACGTCGTCGTGTCGGCGACCGGGCTGGAACGGGTCGAGGCGCGGACGCTGCTGGCGAAGTTCCGGGTCGGCGCGGACACCGTGCTGCGGCCCGCCAGGACGCTGTCACCGGGCGAGCGCACCCGTGCGGGGCTGGCGTTGTTGCAGGCCAGGGGGACGACGTGCCTGGTGCTCGACGAGCCGACCAACCACCTCGACCTCGCGGCCATCCACCAGCTGGAACAGGCGCTCGCCACCTACGAGGGCACGTTGTTGCTGGTCACGCACGACCGGCGGCTCGCGGAAGCGATCTCCGTCGACCACGAGCTCGACGTGCGCGGGCTGTTCGCCTCCCCACCCGCCAAGGGTGCAAGATAAGGGGATGAGCACCGAGGAGGACTGGCCTGTCGAACAGACCTGGTCCATGCGCAACACGCACTGGCACGCCTACGTCGAGCACACGTCCCTCGACCACGCCTCCCCTCGGCAGGAAAGACTGGAGCGCACGCCGGAAGAGGTGCTGAGCACTCCCGCCGAGGTCGCGGCCTGGCTGGAGGTCAACCTCCGCAGCGCCACCAAGCCGGAGGAGGCGGGCAAGAAGCGCGTCAAGGACGAGCGCGACTTCTCCGACTCCAACCGCGTGCACACGTCGCTGGCCTCCTGCGGGGAGTCCATCTACACCGGCGTGAAGGGGATGCTGACGCTCGCGGTCGAGGCCGTGACGCCGGACGACTGCCGCAGCTCGCACGACGGCGCGGACGTCGCACCCCTCAAGTCGGGTCGCCGCCGCTGACCCGCGGGGGCGACCCTCCCGCTGCCCGGCCGTTCAGCCGACCGGCCAGGTGTGCACGGGCTCGCCCTCGTGCATCAGGTCGACGTACCGCCTGAGCATGCCGGTCAACGCGGCGTCGCGGTCGGCGCCGCGTTCCTCCAGCCGCAGCACGGTGTCGCGCTGCCACGACGAGCCCGTGCGGCGGGTCAGGCAGCGCTGCTCGATCACACCCAGGTAGCGCTCGCGGGCCTCGTCGGACACGCCGCACGCGCGCAGCCCGTCGTGCGCCATCGGCAGCAGCCTGCGCAGCACCAGCTCGTCCGGTGGCACCCAGCCGATGCCCGGCCAGTACAGCTGGGCGCCCATCCCGTGCCGCGCCCCGGTGTAGAGGTTCTCCTCCGCCGCGTGGAACGACATCCGCGTCCACAGTGGACGATCCTGGTCGACCAGCGCCCGCTGGGTGCCGTAGAAGAAGGCGGCGTTGGCCACGATGTCCAGCACCGTCGGGCCCGCTGGCAGCACCCGGTTCTCGATCCGCAGGTGCGGGACGCCGTCCACCGCGTCGTACACCGGCCTGTTCCACCGCCAGATCGTGCCGTTGTGCAGCCGCAGCTCGGTCAGCTCGGGCGTGCCGCCCGCCTCCAGGACCTCCACGGGGTTCTCGTCGTCGGTCTCCGGGAGCAGCGCGGGGAAGTAGCGGGCGTTCTCCTCGAACAGGTCGAAGATCGACGTGATCCACCGCTCGCCGAACCACACCCTCGGCCGCACGCCCTGGTTCTTCAGCTCCTCGGACCGGGTGTCGGTCGCCTGGAGGAACAGCGGGATGCGCGTCTCGTGCCAGAGCGCCCTGCCCAGCAGGAACGGGGAGTTCGCGCCGATCGCCACCTGCACGCCCGCGATGCACTGGGCCGCGTTCCAGTGCGCGGCGAAGTCGGCGGGCGCCACCTGCAGGTGCAGCTGCACCGACGTGCAGGCGGCCTCCGGCAGGATCGACTCCTGGTAGCTCAGCAGCCGCTCGGGGCCGTGGCCCGACAGCGGGGAGCCCTCCATGTGCAGCACGGTCTCCTCGCCGCGCGCCGCGAAGATCCGGTCGTTCAGCACCTTGTACCGCGAGCTGTTCGACAGCCACCGCAGGTCGAAGTGCTCGTGCCGCAACGTCGGCAGCACCCCGATCATGACCAGGTTCGCGCCCGCGTCCTGCGCCTTGTCGTCGGCCGCGCTCAACGACTTGCGCAGATCCTGTTCCAGGCCAAGGGTCTCGTCCCCGGCCAGCTCGCGCGGCGGGACGTTGATCTCTAAGTTCTGCTGGCCGAGCTCGAGGGTGAACGAGGGGTCGTCGATCTTCTCCAGCACTTCGGAGTTCGCCATGGCCGGTCTCAAGGCGTCGTCGACGAGGGCCAGTTCGATCTCCAGGCCCATCTGCCTGCGGGGGAACGAGAAGCTGTCCTCCGCCAACATCGTCGCCAATGCCTCGAGGCACCGCTGGAGCTTCTCCCGGTACCGCTGGCGGTCCTCCCTGGTGTACGCGCGGCCGGTCACATCCCTGCCCATGCCGCCTCCCCTCGGTCGTGCTGCTCCGGCGGCGGAGCGGAGCGCCAACCGTGACACAGCGTTGCGGGGCCCGCCAGCGTCCAAATCGGTGCTCTCTGTCACTTGGCTGTAACAAGGAGCGAGGAACTGCTGGTTGGGGGCTTGCCCGTTGAGCCCTCTGGACTACGAGCGGTGCTCACATGGCGGGAGGTGCGAGACTTCCGGGGTGGCTGAGGTGATCGAGATCGCAGACTCGGACGACCCGCGCGTGGACGACTTCCGGGACCTGTCCACCGCCGATCGCCGACCGGACCGGCCGGGTGGCCGGGGGCTGGTGATCGCGGAGGGCGTGGTGGTGGTCGAACGGCTGCTCGCGTCGCCGTTCCCGGTGCGCGGGTTCCTCGGCGTGCGCAGGCGCGTCGAGGCGTTGGGAGACCTTCCTGCCCCCGCCTACGTGGCGTCGGCCGAGGTGATGGCGGAGGTCGTCGGATTCCACCTCAACCGCGGTGTGCTCGCCGCCGCCGACCGGGCCGTGCAGCCGTCGGCCGCCGACATCGCCGACGGCGCGAAGCGGCTCGCGGTGCTGGAAGGCGTGGGGGACCACGAGAACCTCGGGTCGATCTTCCGCAACGCCGCCGCGCTGGGCGTCGACGGCGTGCTCCTCGGGCCGGGGTGCAGCGACCCGCTGTACCGGCGCAGCGTCCGGGTGTCGATGGGGCACGTCCTGCGGGTGCCGTTCGCCTCCCTCGACTCGTGGCCGGGTGGGCTGGACATGCTGCGCGCCAAGGGTTTCCGGGTCGTCGCCCTCACCCCGCGGGCGGGTTCGGTCTGCTTGGCGGACGCCGGTCTGCGGGGTTCGCGGGTGGCCGTGCTGCTCGGTTCGGAGGGGCCGGGGCTGACCGAGGAGGCCATCTCGTCGGCCGACGTCGCCGTCCGCATCCCCATGGCGGACGGCGTCGACTCGCTCAACGTGGCGACCGCCGCGGCCGTGGTGTTCTACGCGATCGCCTGAAACACCATTCGGCACGCTACGTTCATCCCCGGAAACGGTGACCGTGGGAGGGAACGTTCGTGGAGTTGCGTGTCCAGGCCGGCCGCGCCGTGCTGGCGGGTGAGAGCGAGGCGGGCGAGCTGGAGGTGGATCCGCACACCCTTCCTCTCGGTGCGGGTCTCGCCGACGCGTTGCACGAGTGGGCCAAGGTCGCCGAGGCCGTGCTGCGCACCAACGCCCCCGCCGACGGCGCCGCGGGCGCCCTCGTGACCAGGCGCGGCCGCCAGCTCGCGGGCAGGCTGGCCGCCGACATGGGTGTCCAGGTCGCCTTCGCCGACCCCGTCACCGGCGAACGCCACCTCGTCGACGCCTCCCAGTCCGGCGTCCGCCCCCGCATCCCCATCAAGCCCACCCAACCCGACCTTGTCCCGGAACCGGACGAGCCCGCCGAACCCACCCCGTGGGGCACCGGCCTGACCGTCAGCGTGTTCAGCGGCTCCGTCGTCGCCTTCATGGTCGTCACGCTCTCCCTCGGCCTCGGCGAGACCAACCGCTGGCTGGCCCTCATCGCCAACGTCCTGGTCGTCGGCGGCATCGCCCCTTCCGTCTGGCTGGCCCGCAAGGTCCTCGTCTGGCGCTGGGTCGCCTACGGCGTCACCACCGGCGTCGTCCTCGCCTGGATCGCCCTCATCCTCACCCTGCTGGAACCCTGACCTCCTCCGACCAGTCGTCGTCCAGCCACCCTCCACCCAGCGCTCAACAGCACCGGAATCCCCCCCCCCGTGCGTGCAGCGGCAGCGGAGGAAGGCTTACTCGTCCGGGATCAACTCACCGACCGTGACGCGGAAGTGGAAGGTGGAAGCGCGACCTTCGACGATGACGAGGTAGGAGTTCTCATTGGTGCGCAAGACCTTCCTGGCCTTCTCGGACCAGGGGTAAGCCGGCGCGTAGTGCCGGGCCAACCGCATGGCCTCCGCCTGGGCCGCCGACAGATCGCCCGCAGGGTTGGCTTGGGACATCGTCCACTCACGACCATCCCCCATGCCACGGTTCTCCTCGATGGCCACCCACCAGTTCCCGTTCTCCATGGCCGTAGGACGCCCACCACCCAGAAGAGGTTCCGACACAAGCCGAGCCAAGCCACCCCACGCCTCCACGTTGGGCGAAGCCCGCCAGCGCGCATCCGGCGCGGAGCGCCTGGGGCCTCGTCGGCGTCAGCCGATGCCCTGTCGGGCGAAGCCCGATGCCTTGTCCAACGGCGCAGCCGAGGATGCCTTGTCGGGCGCAGCCCGATGCCTTGTCCAACGGCGCAGCCGAGGATGCCCATGTCGGGCGCAGCCCGATGCCTTGTCCGACGCGCAGCGAGGATGCCCTGTCGGGCGCAGCCCGATGCTGGCGAAGCCAGACCTACCCCTGCCCCCGATACACAGCGCCCTCCTGCCCTACCCCCGTTTGTCAAGACAGCTTTATCGTCTTGACAAACGGGGGTAGGGCATTGAGACAATCGCGCGCCGGGGGCCGGGCTTCGCGCGGTCGAGCACAACACCACCGAGAGCCGGGCTCCGCTCTTTCCCTCAACCCAAGATCAACCCAAGATCAACCCAAGATCAACCCAAGATCAAGCCAACGACTCCGTCCAAGCATTGTGCAAAGCCGCGAACCGCCCATCATCCCCGATCAAAGCCTCAGGCGTCCCGTCCTCCACAACCCTCCCCCCGTCGATCACCAGCACCCGGTCCGCGATCATCACCGTCGACAGCCGGTGCGCGATGATGAACGCCGTCCGATCCGCCAGCACCGTCTCCAGCGCCGCCTGCACAGCCCTTTCCGTGGGCACGTCCAGGCTGGATGTCGCCTCGTCCAGCACCAGCACCGCCGGGTCCGCCAGGAACGCGCGGGCGAACGCGATCATCTGCCGCTGCCCGGCCGACAACCGTCCTCCGCGCTTGCGGACGTCCGTGTCGTACCCCTGGGGCAACGCCGCGATGAACTCGTGCGCCCCCACCCCCGCGGCCGCGGCTTCCACCTCGGCACGGGAAGCGCCGGGCTTGGCCAGTGCGATGTTGTCCGCCACGGATCCCGCGAACAGGAAGTTCTCC
Organism: Umezawaea tangerina; assembly: GCF_003002815.1. Classification (GTDB taxonomy): domain Bacteria; phylum Actinomycetota; class Actinomycetes; order Mycobacteriales; family Pseudonocardiaceae; genus Umezawaea; species Umezawaea tangerina. The sequence continues at coordinate 743,466 of NZ_PVTF01000001.1, forward strand.
TGCGTCACCATCACCACGGCCCGGCGCAGGTCCGCGTCGGAGACCTCGCGCAGGTCCACGTCGTCCAGCAGGACCGCCCCGCCGCTCGGGTCGTAGAACCGCGCCACCAGCTTCGCCAACGTCGTCTTCCCGGCCCCGGTGGCCCCCACCAGCGCGACCGTCTGCCCCGCGGGCACGTGCAGGTCGAACGAGGGCAGCACCAGGGAGGTCTCCGCCGAGTACCGGAACTCCACCCCGTCGAACCGGACGTCGCCCCGCGCGTGCGCCAACGGGGCGGGCCGCTCGGGCTCCGGCACCGAGGGCTTCTCCTCCAGCACGCCCGAGATCTTCTCCAACGCCGCCTGCGCCGCCGAGTACGCGTTCGTGAACATCGCGATCTCGTCGAACGGGTCGTAGAACCTGCGCAGGTACAGCGTGAACGCCGCCAGCGCGCCCACCTCCAGGTGCCCGGTGGCCACCCGCCAGGCTCCCAGCGCGATCACGACCGCCAGCGACACGTTGCCGATCAGCCGCACGAGGGCCGTGAACGCCGCCATCACCCGGAACGCGTCGGTGTTCGCGTCGCGGAACCGGCCGTTCAGCTCGCCGATGATCTTCTCGTTGCGGCCCTCCCGGCGGAACGCCTGGACCGCGCGGATGCCGTTCATCGTCTCGACGAACTGCACGATGATCTTCGCGATGGCCCCGCGGGTGCCCCGGTACGCGGTCGTGGAGCGCCGCCGGAACCACCGCACCAGCAGCATCAGCGGCACGAACCCGAACAGCACGACCAGCGCCAGCGGCACGTCGAGGTAGAGCAGCACGACGGAGATGCCGACGACCGACAGCAACGACGTCAGCAGCCCGTCGAGGCCTTCCTCCAGCAGGTCCTGCAACGCGTCCACGTCGCTGGTCAGCCGCGCGATCACCTTGCCGGAGGTGTACTTCTCGTGGAAGCCGATCGACAGCGTCTGCACGTGCCGGAACACCCGGACGCGCAGGTCGAGCAGCAGGTCCTGGCCGACCCGGCCGGTGAGCCGGACGAACGAGTACCGCATGACCGTCGCCAGCAGCCCGGTGGCCGCGTACCCGCCGACGCACCAGGCCAGCACCGCCGGGTCGCCGCCCACGGCCGCGGGAACACCGCGGTCGATGGCGGCGGCGATGATCAGCGGCCCGGCGAGGTTCGCCAGGTTCTCCAGCACGACGATAGCCAGCGCCAGCGCCGCCGGGAGGGCGTGCGGGCGCAGCAGCGACCCGAGCAGCTTGCGCGACCGGGTCTGCAGCTTCAGGCCCGTGCTGTAGTCGAGCTCCTCGATGTCCTCGGCGGCGACGCCGCGCCACTCCTCCTCGGAGTCGACAACCGCCGTGGTGTCCGTGCTCATCGCGCCGCCACCTCCTCTTCCTCCTCCATCGTGGACAGCAGCCTGCGGTACTCGGCGTTCTCCGCCAGCAGCTCCCGGTGTGTCCCGGTCGCCGCGATCCGGCCGTCGACGAGCATCGCGACCCGGTCCGCCAGCTGCACCGTGCTCGGCCGGTGCGCGACGACCAGCGCCGTCACGCCGTGCAGCACGCGCCGCAGCGCACCCTCCACCTCGGCCTCGGTGTGGACGTCCAACGCGGACAGCGGGTCGTCCAGCACCAGCACCGCGGGGTGGCCGACGACCGCGCGGGCCAGCGCGAGCCGCTGCCGCTGACCGCCGGACAGGGACATGCCCTGCTCGCCGATCCGCGTCTCCAGACCCCACGGCAGCGCCTCGACGAACTCCTCCGCCCTGGCCACCCGCAGCGCCTCGCGGACCCTGGAGTCGTCCACGTCCGCGCTGCCCAGCGCCACGTTCTCCCGCACGCTCGCGGAGAACAGCACCGGCTCCTCGAACGCGGCGCCGATGGTGCCCCGCAGCACGTCCAGGCGCAGGTCGCGCACGTCGACGCCGTCGATCGTCACCCGGCCCGACGTCACGTCGTACAGCCTGGGCACGAGCGCGGTCAGCGTCGTCTTGCCCGACCCGGTGGACCCGACCAGCGCGACCGTCTCGCCAGGCCGCAGATCGAGGTCGATGCCGCGCAGCACCTCGCGGTCCGCGCCCGGATAGGCGAACCGCACGTCCTCGAACCGCACGTGCCCGACCACCGGTGTGGTCAGCGGCACCGGCGACTCGGGGTCGGTGATCGTGACCGGCGCGTCGAGCACCTCGAAGATGCGCTCGGTCGCCGCCGACGTCTGGTTCGTCTCGGCCAGCAGCCAGCCGATCGAGTCGACCGGCCAGCGCAGGTAGGCGCTCACCGCGATGGCGGCCACCAGGGTGCCGATCGTCGTCGTGCCGTCGGCGATGCCGATCGTGCCGATCGCGAGCTGCCCCGCGATGCCCAGCTCGGGCAGCACGATCAGCACCGCCCAGAGCAGCGCGAAGATCCTGAACTTGGCCATCTCGGTGTTGCGCAGCTCACGGGCCTCGGCGGCGAACCGCCTGCTCAGCTCCGGACCGCGACCGAACGCCTTGAGCACCCGGATCCCGAGCACGGACTCCTCGACCCTGGTGGTCAGGTCACCCGCCTGGTCCTGCGCCCGCCTGGCCACGACCTTGAACCTCGACTCGAACAGGTACGACATCAGCACCAGCGGCAACGTGTAGCAGAGCGCCACGATCCCGAGCGCGGGCGCCAACCAGAACAACACCCCGATGCCGACCACGACGATCGAGGTGTTCACCACCAGGAAGATCACCGCGAACGCCACCCAGCGGCGCACCGTGCCGACGTCCGTGGACGCCCGCGACAACAGCTGGCCGGACTGGTAGCGGTCGTGGAACGACACCGGCAGCCGCTGCAGCTTCCGGTAGATGTCCGCGCGCAAGTGCGCCTCGACCGCGGCCGCGGGCCGGGCGATCAGCCTGCGCCGCGTGTAGAACAGAGCCGCCTCGGTGCACCCGAGCACACCGACGAGCAGCACGAGCCAAGGAAGCGCCGCCAGATCGCGGTGGGCGATCGGCCCGTCCACGATCCGTTGGGTGATGAGCGGAATGCCGAGGCCGCACAGCATGGCCCCGAAGGTGGCCGACATGCTGAGCAGCAGAGGTGTGCGGACAGGTTTGATGTACGGCCACAGCCTGCGCAAGGCGGCGGCCGTGGAAGTACTTTGGTCCTTCACGAGGTAGGTCCCCCTCCGATCCACCCCTGACAGTACGAAGGTGGACCGACACTCGGCATCCGGTTTTTCCCCGAACCGACTGTGCAAGCTCGACCAAGCTGGAGGTCAAGCGGTGATGACGAGGGTTGACGAGGTCCGGTACCTGAGGACCGAGGCGAGCATGGCGTTCCCGAAGGGGAGGCTGCTGGCGTTGCGGGGGGAGACGCTGCACGTGCTGGCGCCGGACGGGTGGGACCGGGTGGGGAGGACGGCGGCGGGGGCGCGGTCGATCAGTCGGGGGGAGGCTGAGGAGTGGTGTGCGGTGGAGGGGTGGGATGTGGGGTTGTTGGATGTGGTGCCGGGGTAGGGGGTGGGTGGTTTTCGCCGTGTGAGCTTGGCTTTCGGCCCTGTTGCTGTGTGGAGCTCGGCTCCTGGCCCTCTCACCCCTGAAGTCCAGCCCTGTCCTCCCACCGTGCGAAGCCCGGCCCCCGGCGCGCGATTGTCTCAATGCCCGATCTTCGTTGTCAAGACGATGAAGCTGTCTTGACAACGAAGATCGGGCAGGAGGGCGCTGTGGATCGGGGGCAGAGGGGAAGTCTGGCTTCGCCAGCATCAGGCTTCGCCTGACTCAAGCATCGGACTTCGTCCGACAAGGCATCCTCGGCTTCGCCGTTGGACGAGGCATCCGCGCTTCGCGTCGGACAGGGCATCCTTGCTGCGCTGCGGACAAGGCCACTGGCGCTCCGCGCCGGATGGGGGTGGCCGACTTCGTCGAATTTGGTGGGCGTTGGTGGGTGGTTTGGTAGCTGCTAAGAGGTTTTCTTCGCGCGGTACTTGACCATGGCGGGGGTGGAGATGAGGCCGGCCAGGCCGTAGCTGGCGGCTGCCAGTAGGGCTTGCACGGTCCACTTGCCTGCTAGCCAGGAGAGTTCGTCGGGGAGTTTGAGGACCTGTGCGACGCCCATGATGATGGGGCCCAGGAGGATGATGGGCCAGACCGGGCGGACTTTGAGGAGCCAGAGGATCGGGCCGGCGAGCATGACGCTGACCAGCAGGGCGATGGGGAGGCCGACGACCAGGAGCAGGAGGAACTGGCCGAGGTTGGTGCTGTCGATCATGGCGCGGAGCTTCTCGGACTGGAACGCGGCTACCCACGCTAGGAGTAGGGCGGCGCCGACTGCTGCGGACACCACGACTCGGAGCAGCACCTTGAGGGCGAGCCCGTTCGAGGTGGGACGAGGGGTGTCAGTCACGGGCTGCAGTCTTCTGGACGGAGTGGGTGCCTGTCACTGCTGCGCCGATGGCGAATCCGAGAGCGGCGGTAACGATCGTGCCCGCGGGGATGGCGACCCAGACGGTGAGGACCAGGAAGACCGCTGCCAGGAGCACGCCGATGACGGCGGCGGGGGCGGGGCGGGTGAGGTCGAGGGCGCGGAAGGCGAGCCAGGCGAGGAGGCCGCCGAGGACGACCGCCACGGGCATGGAGATGACGCCGACGCCGAGGCAGTCGAAGTCGTCCGTCGAGCAGACCGCGCCTGACGCGATGAGCTCCCGCGCGCCCCACCAGAGAGCGCCGAGCACCGCTCCGGTGCCCGCGCCTATCAAGATCCTTCGGCCGTCCATGACCGTCGGTTCCCCGTTGGTGGCGGTGGGTAAACCCCTTGGGTTCGGGAACGCGCAAACGACTGCGGCCCACCACGGGGATGCCGTGGTGGGCCGCAGCCGTCGGAAGAACTGCCTACCCCCTGTGGGACCGGACGCCCAGCAGGACGTCCTCCCACGAGGGCACGATGGGATGCGTCTTCTTCCCGCGCTTCGGCGGCTCCTTGCGTGCGGGAGCCTCCGCGGCGACGGCGGCCGGTTCGGCCACCGGTGCCTCCGGCTCAGCCGTGGGCTGTTCCGGGACCTGGGGTGCCGGGGCCGGGGGCTCCTCCTTGGCGAGGATCTCCGTCTCCGGCTCCACCTCGGGAGCGCGGGTCGTGGTCTGGGCTTCGAGGGCCTGGCGGGCCAGCTGCGTGACCGGGCGAACGGTGCGCAGCGTCCGGTTGGGGTTGGGGTCCATGAGGTCCACGGCCGCCTCGTCCAGCGCGGTCACGGTGCCACCGTGCGCTCCGGGGTGGAACGCCCAGTGCGCGATGTTGTCCGAACGGCCGGCGGTCCAGTGCATCTGCACGACCCACTTGCCGTCCTCACCGCGCCACGAGTCCCAGCCGACGTCGGTGTAGTCCTGGCCGCGCAGCCCGAAGGAGTGCGCCACGACCTCGCCGAGCGTCTGCACGTCCGGGCCGTCCTCGCGCACGGGGTGCGCGCGCTGGGCCAGGTCGGCGGTGCGGGAGCGCTCCAGCAGGACCGGGTAGGCGTACCGCTCGACGCGGTGGCTCGGCAGCCCGGAGGCGGCCGCGACCTGCTCGACCGACTCGCCCGCGCGGATGCGGGCCTGGATCTCCCGCGGCCGCATCTGGCTCTCGACCTCGATCTGGATCTGGCCGAGGCGGGTCAGGTCGCCGCGCGCGGCGGCGCGGAGGCGCTCATCGGCCGGAAGCAGAAAGCGCTCGCCGCCGGACGGGTCCTCGCAGATGACGGACTTGCCGTCCTCGTCGAGCCCGATGACTCGCAGCGCTCGCATCCTGGCCTCCCCTATTCAGCTCCACCTCGCCAAGCAAAGACGTTAAACCGGCGTGCCTCCTTGACGACGGAGACTCGCCGTGCCCATGTGTCTACTTCACCCGATCTTGCCGTACATCGGCCCAGGACGCACGTCCGTTACCGGAAGGTTTACCTGGAGGACCAGTCCGCCACCTTCGTGCGGCCGCGCGCTGACGGACCCGTGGTGGGCTGCGGCTATGGACCGGACGAGGGAGAGGCCCAGACCGGTGCCGGTGCTCGCGAGCCGTTCGGTGCGCAGCCTGCGGAACGGTTCGAAGAGCCCCGGCACGAGTTCGGCGGGGATCGGCTCGCCGGTGTTGACGACCTTGAGCGCGGGCTCGCCGCCCACGTCCACCCGCACCGAACCGCCCGGCCTGTTGTAGAGCACGGCGTTGCGGACCAGGTTCGTGACCAGGTGCGACAGCAGCACGGGGTCGCCGACGACGACCCTCGACCTGGACGACCTGGTGATCTTCACGTCGCGTTCGGCAGCCAGGTCCGAGCAGGACTCCACGGCGTCCTCGACGACCTCGTGCAGCCGCACCGGCACCCGGCTGCTCAGCCCCCGGTCGCTGCGGGCGAGCAGCAGCAGGCCGTCGATCAGCTTCTCGCTGCGCTCGTTCGTGTCGAGCAGGTGCTTGCCGAGCCTGGCCAGGTCGGGGCTCGCGTCCGGGGCGCCCATCGCGACCTCGATCAGCGTCCGCTGCACCGCCAGCGGCGTGCGCAGCTCGTGCGAGGCGTTCGCGACGAACCGCTTCTGGCTGTCGAACGCCCCCGCGAGCCGGTCCAGCATGCCGTCGAACGTGTCGGCGAGGTCCTTCAGCTCGTCGTCGGGGCCGTCGTGGTTGATCCGCCGGTTCATGTTGTCGGCCTCGAGCTGGTGCGCGGTCCTGGTGATCGAGTGCAGCGGTTCGAGCACCCGGCTCGCCATCAGCCAGCCCAGCCCGACCGCCAGGACGACCGTGATCACCAGCGCGATGATCGACTGGAGCAGCAGCGTCCCCAGCACCGAGTCGCGGTAGTCCTGCACGGTCGTCTCGATCGTCTGGGCCACCTCGGTCCGCCCGGACTGGACGGGGATCTCCTCGTAGGCGGGCAGGGCCTTCGCCGCCGCGATGGCGGTGCCCGCCTGCGGCAGCGTGGCCGCCACCAGGACGTAGTTGGTGACCAGCAGCGCGGTCCCCGCGAGCAGGAACAGGCCCCCGTACCAGGCGGTGAGCCGGGTCCGCACGGACAGCCGCAGCGCCGTCACGACGTGAACCGGTAGCCGGCGCCGGGCACCGTCTCGATCACCTGGGGCGCGCCGAGCTTGCGCCGCAGCGTCACCATCGCCACCCGGACCGCGTTGGTGAACGGGTCGGCGTGCTCGTCCCACGCCTTCTCCAGCAGCACCTCCGGGCTGACCACCGCCCCCTCGGCGCGCATCAGGACCTCCAGCACGGCGAACTCCTTGGGGGACAGCGCGACGAACCGGCCGTCGCGGGACACCTGGTGGCGCGGCAGGTCGAGCACGACGCCCGCGCGTTGCAGCACCGGCGGCAGCGCCGGGCGGGCCCGCCGGGCCAGCGCCTGCACGCGCGCGACCAGCTCGGCGAACGCGAACGGCTTGGTCAGGTAGTCGTCGGCGCCGACGCCGAGGCCCGCGACCCGGTCGTCCACCTCGGCGGCCGCGGTGAGCATGAGCACGCGCGCCTCGCCGCCCGCCGCCACCACGGCCGCGCACACCTCGTCGCCGTGCACGACCGGCAGGTCGCGGTCCAGCACCACCACGTCGTAGTCGTGCACGCCGACGCGCTCCAGCGCGGCCCCTCCGTCGTAGCAGACGTCGACGGCCATGGAGAGCCTGCGCAGCCCCTCGGCGATCGAGTCCGCGAGCAGACGTTCGTCCTCGACCACCAGCACGCGCATGCGACCCAGTGTCGCCGAAGGGGGCATAAGCGCCGGATAAGGCACTTCGCTTAACGCCCCGAGATCGCCGCCTCCGTAGAAATCCAACCGCGGCGGGGCCGAAGTCGGGGACGGTCCCGCCGACCACACCACTCTGGAGGAGCGCATGAAGGCGAAGTTGGCCGCTGGCCTGCTGGTACCGGTGCTGTTCGCGCTGGTCACCGGTTGCGGTGCGAAGGACGACGGCGGGGGCGGGGTGGCGTCGGTGAAGTCCGGCGCGCCCACGTCGAGCAGCAGCGACAAGCCGAAGGGGGCGAGCCTCGACCCGGCGGACATGGACAAGATGCGCGAGTTCGCGAAGTGCATGCGCGACAACGGCGTGAACATGCCCGACCCGCAGGAGGGCGGCGGTGTCATCGCGCTCGGCTCGGCGGACGCCGAGAGCGTCGACGCGGACAAGATGAAGAAGGCCGACGAGGCCTGCCGGAAGCTCCTGCCCAACGGCGGCGAGTTCAAGGAGCCGAGCCAGGAGGAGAAGGACAAGATGCGCGAGCAGGCCAAGTGCCTGCGCGAGCACGGCATCGACATGCCCGACCCCGACGCCGAGAGCAGCGGCAAGGGACAGGCGATCCCGCTGGACGACACGGCGAAGCTCCAGGAGGCCATGAAGGCCTGCGGCATGGGCGACGGCGGGATGGTCGCGCTTCCGGCGGTGCCCGCCAATGGCTGAGCAGGAGGAGGGGCTGACCGCGCCGCGGCGGCGCAGGAGGGGGCGCTGGCTGGTCGTCGCACTGGTCGTCGTGGCTGTGCTGGGGACCGGGTCGGTGGTCGTGCTGACCAGGGTCGCGGCGAACGCCTCCAACGCGACTCCGCCGCGGGCCGAGCCGCCGGACACCACCGCGGTCCGCAAGGGCGACCTCGCCGACCAGCAGACCGTCACCGGCTCGCTCGCCTACGGGACCGAGTGGTCCCTGCAGGGGCGCAAGCAGGGCACGGTCACCGGGCTGTCGGAGGCCGGGTCGGTCGTCGAGCGCGGCCAGAACGTGTACTCCGTGGACGCCAAGCAGGTCCCGCTGTTCTACGGCCACCTGCCGCTCTACCGCGACCTGCAGACCGACATGAGCAGCGGCCCGGACGTGAAGATCGTCGAGGAGAACCTGAAGGAGCTGGGTTTCGACGACTTCGGCGAGCCGGACGAGAAGTTCACGTTCTGGACGGCGACCGCGATCAAGAAGTGGCAGAAGGCGCTCGGCGTCGAGCAGACGGGTGTCCTGGCCGTCGGCGACGTCGTCGTGCAGGCGGGTCCGGTCCGGATCTCGTCGGTGAGCGCCCAGCTCGGCGCGCCCGGCGCCGGGGACCTGATGAAGGTCACCGGCACCCAGCGCGTGGTCACCGTGGACCTGGAGTCCTCGAAGCTGCGCCTGGCCAAGGTCGGCGAGAAGGTCGGGCTCACGATCACCGGCGGTGGCACCACCACCGGCACGATCGCGTCGCTCGGCAAGGCGGTCGAGGGGCAGGACGGCAAGGCCAAGACGCCCGTCACGATCACCCTGGACGACCAGGCCGCGGCGGGGACGCTGGACTCGGTGTCGGTGTCGGTCGTGTTCACCGCGGGCAAGAAGCAGGGCGTGCTGATCGTGCCGGTCGGCGCCCTGCTGGCGCTGGCCGAGGGCGGTTACGCCGTCGAGACCGCCGACGACCGCAAGCTCGTCCCCGTGACGACCGGGCTGTTCGCCAAGGGCGAGGTCGAGGTCAGCGGGGACGGCCTCACCGAGGGCCTGAAGGTGGTGACCACGTCGTGATGCCGGTCCTGGACATGCGCCGGGTCAGCCGCACCTACCCCGGTGGCGTCCAGGCGCTGCGCGAGGTGTCGCTGAGCGTCCGCGACGGCGAGATGCTGGCCATCGTCGGGCCGTCCGGGTCGGGCAAGTCCACGTTGCTGCAGCTGATGGGCACGCTGGACCGGCCGACCACCGGGCACGTCCTGGTGCGCGGCCACGACGTCGCCATGCTGCCGGACCGCAAGCTGTCGGCGTTGCGGTCGCGCTGGATCGGGTTCGTGTTCCAGCAGTTCTTCCTCACCGAGGGGCTGCCCGCCGTCGACAACGTGGCCTCGGGCCTGCTCTACGCCGGTGTGCCGCACCGCAAGCGGCGGCCGATGGCGATGGCCGCGCTGGAACGCGTCGGCCTGTCGCACCGGGCGTGGCACCTGCCCAGCGAGATGTCCGGCGGTGAGCGCCAGCGCGTCGCCATCGCCCGCGCCGTGGTCAACCGGCCCGCCATCCTGCTGGCCGACGAGCCGACCGGGAACCTGGACAGCCGCAACGGCGTCGGGGTGCTCGACCTGCTCGGCGAGCTCAACGCGGACGGCACGACGATCGTGATCATCACGCACGACCGGGAGATCGCCGCGCACGCCCCGCGCCGGATCGAGGTGCTGGACGGCCTGCTCCAGCTCGACACGGGGGTGATGGTGTGACGGTCACGCTGCCGCCACCCACCCGCCTCGGCCCCCGCGACGTCGGACGCCTCGGCGCGCATGGGATGCGCACCAAGCCGATGCGCGCCGTGCTGTCCGCGCTGGGCATCGCGATCGGCATCGCCGCCGTCGTCGCGGTGATCGGCATCCCGGCGTCGAGCGCGAAGGCGCTGAGCGACCAGCTCGCCACGCTGGGCACGAACCTGCTGCGCGCCGAACCCGGCCAGACCTTCGGCGGCCAGGACGCGAAACTGCCGAAGACGGCGGTCGGGATGGCCAAGCGGATCGGTCCGGTGACGTCCGCGAGCGGCATCGGCAAGACCGGGAAGTCGGTGCGGCGCAACGACCACGTCGACGAGAACGAGACCTCCGGCCTCGGCGTCTTCGCCGCGACACCGGACTTGCTGGACGTGCTCGGCGGGCACGTCCGCGACGGCCGCTTCGTCGACTCCTCACCGTTCCCGGCGGTCGTCCTCGGCTCGGTCGCCGCCACCCGCCTCGGCATCACCGGCACCGGCGGCCAGGTCTGGATCGACGGCCAGTGGTTCACCGTCGTCGGCATCCTGGACCCGATGCCGCTGGCCCCGGAGATCGAGCGCTCCGTGCTCGTCGGCTGGGAGACCGCCACCGAACGGCTCGCCTTCGACGGCCACCCCAGCACCGTCTACGTCCGCGCGAAGGACACCGCCGTCGAGGCTGTGCGAAACGTCCTCGGCCCCACCCTCAACCCCCAGCAACCCAACGAGGTCCGAGTCGCCCGCCCGTCCGACGCACTGGCCGCCAAACAACTCACCGAAACCGCCTACAGCGGCCTCTTCCTGGGTCTGGGCGGCGTCGCCCTGCTGGTCGGCGGCGTCGGCGTAGCCAACACCATGGTCATCTCCGTACTGGAACGCCGCCGCGAAATCGGCCTCCGCCGCGCCCTCGGCGCCACCCGCCGCCAGGTCCGCGGCCAATTCCTCGCCGAATCAGTCCTCCTCTCCGGCCTAGGCGGCCTGGTCGGCGTCCTGATCGGAGTAGCCGTCACCGCCGGCTACTCCGCCAGCCAGAACTGGCCCGCCGAAATCCCCCTACCGGCAGTACTCGGCGGCGTCGCGATCTCCATGCTGGTAGGCGCCATCGCAGGCGCCTACCCAGCCATGCGCGCAGCCAGACTGTCCCCCACAGAAGCACTGGCATAAAAAGAAAGCAGAACGAACAAAAAGAAGAAGGGCCCCAGCACACCCGCCGGGGCCCTTCCACATCCAACAAAAGACGAGCCCAACCCCCACCCCGTTGGGCGAAGCCCGCCAGCGCGCATCCGGCGCGGAGCGCCCGGGGCCTTGTCGGCGCCAGCCGATGCCTTGTCCGACGCGCAGCGAGGATGCTTTGTCCGACGGCGGAGCCGAGGATGCCTGGTCAGGCGCAGCCTGATGCTGGCGAAGCCAGACTTCCCCTCTGCCCCCGATCCACAGCGCCCTCCTGCCCGATCTTCGTTGTCAAGATGGCTTTATCGTCTTGACAACGAAGATCGGGCATTGAGACAATCGCGCGCCGGGGGCTGGGCTTCGCGCAGGGGTGAGAGGGCCGGGAGCCACCAGCACCCCGACAACCTCACCCCAACTGCGACACAACCCACTCGATCGCCTTCGTCAACGTGGTCACGTCATCCGGCTCGATAGCCGAGAACATAGCCACCCGCAGCTGGTTCTTCCCCAACTTCCGGTACGGCTCCACGTCCACGATCCCGTTGGCCCGCAACACCTTCGCGACCACCGCCGCGTCCACCTCGTCCGTGAAGTCGATCGTCCCGACCACGTTCGACCGGTGGTCCGGGTTCTCCACGTACGGCGTCGTGTACGCCGTCTTCTCGGCCCAGGTGTACAGCCGCCGCGCCGAGTCCGCGGTGCGCTCGGCCGCCCACGACAGGCCGCCGTTGCCGTTGATCCAGTCGATCTGGTTGGCCAGCAGGAAGAGCGTCGTCAGCGACGGCGTGTTGTAGGTCTGCTCCTTGGTGGAGTTGTCCAGTGCCGTCGGCAGCGACAGGAACTCCGGCACCCAGCGGCCGGTGGCGGCGATCTCGCCGATCCGCTCCAGCGCGGCGGGGCTCATCAGGGCGATCCACAGGCCGCCGTCGGAGGCGAAGTTCTTCTGGGGCGCGAAGTAGTAGACGTCCGTTTCGGACACGTCGACGGCGAGGCCGCCCGCGGCGGAGGTCGCGTCGATGGCGATCAGCGCGCCGTCGGAGCCCGCGGGGCGCGCGACCGGGGTGACGACTCCGGTCGAGGTCTCGTTCTGCGCCCAGCCGACGAGGTCCGAGCCCTCTTCGTAGAAGATCTCCGGCGCGGTGCCCGGCTCGGCCTTGGTGATGTGCGACGGGCCGATGAACGGGGCCTCGTCGGTGACCTTCGCGAACTTCGAGGAGAACTCGCCGTTCGTGAAGTGCTGCGCCTTCTCGCGGACCAGGCCGAACGCGGCCGCGTCCCAGAACGCCGTGGTGCCGCCGTTGCCGAGCACGACCTCGTAGCCCTCGGGCAGCGAGAACAGCTCGCGCAGCCCGGAGCGGACCTGGCCGACGAGCGACTTGACCGGCTTCTGGCGGTGGGACGTGCCGAGCAGCGCGGCGCCTTCGGTCACCAGGGCCTGGAGGGCCTCGGGGCGGACCTTGGACGGGCCGCAGCCGAACCGGCCGTCGGACGGCTTCAGGTCGGCGGGCACGATCAACGTGGTCGGATCGGCGGTCTGGGTCATGTCGACGCCTCCGGGGGCGGGTTCAGGGGACTGCCTGACCGGCGCCGTTGCCGGGAGCACAAGTGTTGCAGCCGGGTGGCCGGGACGTGACATCCGGGTGTCCGCGGTCACTCGTCAGAGAACACCCTGCTCCATCGCCGTGGTGACCGCCGCTGTGCGGTCGGACACACCGAGCTTGCCGAACACGCGCAGCAGGTGGGTTTTGACCGTGGCCTCGCCGATGAACAGCTCGCGGCCGATCTCCGCGTTGGACAGACCCCGTCCGACCAGCCGCAACACCTCGACCTCGCGCGCGGACAGCGCCGGTCGCGCCGGGGTGCGGACCCGGCCGACGAGCTTGCCGACCACGGAGGGTGCCAGCACGGTCTCGCCGCGTGCCGCGCCGCGGATCGCGGTGACCAGTTCGTCCCTCGTGGAGTCCTTCAGCAGGTACCCGGCGGCGCCCGCCTCGACCGCGCGCAGGATGTCGGTGTCCGTTTCGTACGTGGTCAGCACGACCACGCGACTCCGGGATCCCGAAGCGACGATCCGCGCGGTCGCCGACGCCCCGTCCAGTCCGGGCATCCGCAGGTCCATCAGCACCACGTCCGGCGGGTCGTTCGCGACGAACTCGACGGCCTCCGCGCCCGAGGACACCTCGCCGACCACGGTCAGGTCGTCCTCGGCCTCGAGCATCCCGCGCAGGCCCTGGCGGACGACCGGGTGGTCGTCGGCCAGCAGCACCCGGATCACCGCGGCACCCGCACGGTCAGCGTGGTGCCGTCCGACCCGGACACGTCCAGCGCGCCCCCGACCTGCTCGGCGCGCGCCCGCATCCCGCGCAGCCCGAACCCCTCCGCGCTGTCCCCGAGCCCCTGCCCGTCGTCGTGCACCGACAGCCGCACCACGTCCTCCTCGTACGCCAACTCGACCTCCACCGCGTTCGCGCGGGCGTGCTTGCGCACGTTGTGGAACGCCTCCTGCGCCGCCCGCAGCAGCACCACCTCGACCGACGTCGGCAGGGGCGCGGGCTCGCCGGTCGTGCGGTGCCGCACCTCGACGCCCGCCTCCTCGCCCAGCCGGTCGGCCTGCCTGCCGATCGCCTCGACCAGCGTCGACCCGCTCAGCGCCGTGGGCGCCAGCGCGGCCACCAGGGCGCGCGCCTCGACCAGGTTCTCCCGTGCCGTCCGCAGCGCCAGGTCCAGCAGCTTGGGAGCGCCCGCCGGGTTGCCCTGCGCGGCCTGCACGAGGGTGACGATGCTGGTGAACCCCTGAGCCAGCGTGTCGTGGATCTCGCCGGACAGCCGTTCCCGCTCGGCCGCGACCCCGGCCTCGTGCGACAGCCGTTCGTTGAGGGCCTGCGTGCGGCGCAGCTCCTCGACGAGCTGCGCCTGCTCGCGGGTCTTGTCCAGGATCGTGGTGATCGCCCAGGCGAACATCTGCGACAGCACGGCGATCAGCGCGACGATCGGCAGGTAGTCCTGCACCCAGTCGGCCTCGCCGAACGACCGGACCCACGGCACCAGCGAGAACACCACCGCGGGGACGAGCGCCATCCACAGCGGCAGCGCCATGTAGACCTGCACCATCAGCGCGAACAGCAGGTACGCCGAGGCGTTCGTCAGCCACACCGCCGTCGAGAACAGGACGAACATCACCGACAGGTAGGCGGCTCCCCGGCCGGGCCGGTGCTCGTGCCGCCAGGACGTCGCGTCCGGCCCGAACCAGTGCTGCCAGGCGGCGCACGCCACCCCCAGGCCGACCGCCCCGAGCCGGTGGGCGATCGGGGCGGTGTCGATCAGGATCATGACCGCGGCGACCACGTAGGCCATCGCGGCCATCCGCCGCCACGGGTTGATCACTTGTTGGTCCACCGGAAGGTCGCCAGGCACAGGGCCAAGCCGACCACGCACCACGCCCCGAGCACCAGTGCCGTGAGGCCGTGCTCCCACGCGCCCGCCATCTCCAGCGCCGTGGCGCCGTCCGGCAGGAACACCGAGCGCATGCCCTGGCAGATCCACTTGAGCGGGAAGAACGACGCCACGCCCACCATCGCCGCGGGCAGCGCGACGATCGGGTTGATGAACACGCCGGAGATGAACTGGAGCCCGATGTAGGGCAGGTTCATCACGGCGGGAGCGCTGCGCGAGGACTTCGCCAGGCCGCTGGCCGCGATGCCGAGCAGCGAGCACGACACGACGCCGAGCGCGAACACCCAGGCGAACGTCAGCCAGCGCGCCGGGTCAGTCGGCAGCTCCACGTCGAACAGCAGGACGCCCACCGCCAGCAGCAGCGCGACCTCGGCCAGGCTGGCCACCGCGACCAGCACCAGCTTGCCGAGGAAGTAGGCCGCCGCGGGCATCGGCGTGCCGCGCAGCCGCTTCAGCGTCCCGTCCTCCCGGTCGGTCGCGACGCCCACGCCGAGGGTGATGAACGAGGTCGAGAGGATGCCCGCGCCGACCATGCTGGCCGTGAACAGCTGGCTCATGGACACGCCGGCGTCGACCATGTCCCCGCTGAACACGCTGCCCAGCAGCACCAGGATGAACGCGGGCAGCGAGAACGTGAAGACGACGGCTTCCTTGCGGCGGAAGAACTCCCGCAGCTCCAGCCGTCCGCGGGCGGCTCCGATGGCGACGGTGCTCATGCTCGTGCTCCGATCCGGTCGTGGACGGCGGGTGGTGGTCGGGGTGCTCACGCGCGTTCCCCGATCAGGTCGAGGTAGACGTCCTCGAGGGTCGGCCTGGCCACGGTCAGCTCGGCCAGCTCCTCGTGCCGGGACAGCTCGACGATCAGGTTCTGCGGGTCGGCGGTCCGCCGGACCTGCGGCCCGTCCGCCCCGACCCACCGCACGGTCGCCTCGGCCGTGGCCCGGCCGCCCAGCGTCTTCGGCGATCCCTCCGCCACGATCCGGCCGCCCGCGATCACCGCCACCCGGTCGGCCAGCGCCTCGGCCTCGTCCAGGTAGTGCGTGGTCAGCAGGATCGTCGTGCCCTCGCCCGCCAGCAGCCGGATCAGGCTCCAGAACTGCCGCCGCGCCTCCGGGTCGAACCCGGTCGTGGGCTCGTCCAGGAACACCAGCTCCGGCCGCCCGATGATCCCCAGCGCCACGTCCAGCCGCCGCCGCTGCCCACCCGAGAGCCGTCCGGCCCGCGCCCCCGCCTTCCCGGTCAGCCCGACGAGCTCGATCACCTCGTCGGGGTCGCGCGGGTCCGGGTAGTAGCCCGCGAAGTGCCGCACGGCCTCCCGCACCGTCAGCTCCGCCGCGTCCGTCGCCGACTGCAGCACGATCCCGATCCGCCCACGCCACGCCGCGGACGCCCTGCCGGGGTCCCCGCCCAGCACCTCCACCTCGCCCGCGTCCCGCTTCCGGTGCCCTTCGAGGATCTCCACGGTCGTGCTCTTGCCCGCCCCGTTGGGTCCCAGCAACGCGAACACCTCGCCCACCGCGATGTCGAGGTCCACCCCGTCCACCGCGGCCACTCCGCCGTAGGCCTTCCGCAGGCCCCGAACCCGTATCGCGCTCATGGCGAGAAGTCTGCCGATCGCGCCGCTGACCAGGGACGACCCGACGATGGACTCCCGGTGTCCACCGATCGGTGGACACCGGGAGCCCGCGGGCTCAGGCGCGCCCGGCCACCGCGCGCCCGGCGATGTCGCGCAGCCTGCCCGCGATGTCCAGCTGGGTCCGCAGGTCCTCCGCGCCCGGTACGTAGTTGAGGTCGAAGAAGACCTCGTCCACGCCCGCCGCGGCGAGCCGGTGGACGTCCGTGGCGATCTGGTCCCAGCTGCCGTTGACCAGCAGGCGGCCCTCCTCCGGCAGGTCCGACCCGTCCGCGGTGGGCTCGACGTTGGCGCGCACGACCGTGGGCAGCGGGCCGCGGCCGTGCGCCTCGGCCGCCGCCCGGACCGCGCCGATCATCCCGACCAGGCTGTCGACGTCGACCGCGGCGGCGGTGAAGCCGTCGGCGAGGCGCCCGACCCGGTCCAGCGCCTTCGGGCCGAAACCGCCCATCAGGACCGGCAGCGGGTCCTGCACGGGCTTGGGGCCGATGAACGACGCCGGGATCGTGTGGTGCGCGCCGGAGAACTCGACGGGGTCCGGACCCCAGACCGCCCGCAGCGCCCGGACCACCTCCTCGGCAGCCTCGCCGCGCCCGCGGAACGGCGTCCCGGCGGCCTCGTACTCGTCGACCGACCAGCCGAGCCCGACACCGGCCGTGACCCGCCCGTTCGACAGCTGGTCCAAGGTCGCGAGCCGTCGTCCCAGCAGCACCGGGTTGTAGAGGGGCAGGATGAGGACGCTGACTCCGAGCCGGATCCGCTCGGTGATGGCGGCCACGTAGGTCATGACGGTCAGGTGCTCGAACACCCGCTTGTAGGACGGGCTCAGCACGCCGTCGGGCCTGCCGGGATAGGGCGTCCTCGGGGCGACGGGGTAGAGCGTCCGGTCGAGGGTCCACAGGGAGTGCCAGCCGTCCCGCTCGGCGCGCAGCGCGAACTCCCGGATGTTCCCGGTGGTGGCCTGCTCGCCAACGTGCGGAAGGGCGAGCCCGTACTTCGTGGTCGCTCCCGCTCCTTCGGCGGCGCTCATCCGAGGACGCCGAGGGAGAAGGCGAAGTGGCCCAGGCCGTGCCTGCCGAGGCCCATCATCACGAGTGCGGTGTCCTCCAGGCGGCCCGCCATCGCCAGCGGTCCGGTGTCCAGCGGGCGCAGCCCGAGGCTCTCGACGAACGCCGACACGCTCGCCTTCGACGGCCCGTCGTCGCCCGCGATGAGCACGTCGAGCGGACGGCCCTCGGCGGGGTGGGCGGCCAGGACGGTGCCGAAGACGGTGTTGAACGCCTTCACGACGTGCGCGTCCGCGGGTGCCGCCTTCGCGATCTCCTCCGCGGCGGAGGTGCGGTCGTGGGTGAGGAGCCCGGCGAGGTCGGGGGCGAACGGGTTGGCGACGTCGACGAGGACCTTGCCGCTCAACGCGTCCCCGTACCGGGTGACGAGCGGCACGCCCGCGGCGTAGGGCACGGCGAGGACGACGACGTCACCCGCTGGCCGGGCGCCGAACGTCCCCGCCGTGGCGCCGTCGCCGAGCGCACGGGCGAGCTCGACGGCACGCGCGGCGTCGCGGCCGACGACCTCGACGGTGTTGCCGCCCGCCAGCGCGAGGGCCCCCAGGGCGCGGGCCATGGTCCCCACTCCGATGATGCTGATGGTGCTCATGCTGTGGTGCGCCTGCCTTCCGGGATCGGGACGGAGCGCTCGTCGGCGGTGGGTCGTGGCCTGCGCGTCCCGTCCTCCCGGTCAACGGCCGGGCGGAAACGGCTCTTCCCGTCGTGAAGTCGATAGCTGTACGGGCAGCCATCGATCTCGCTCATACCGGCGCCGGGCATCCCGGTGCCCGCCCACCGACCGGTTCGGGGGTGTCCGTGACTCGCTGTCAGAGGCAGGCCGGGACGGTCCGCGGCGGTGTCCACGTTCGGAGCACCGCCGGGTCTTCCGCGTCCCTCCGTGTCCGCGAGCGGCCGGAAATTAGCCCACCTGTGCATCGGCTCGTGCGGGACGATGGACGTTTCAACAGGTCAGGGGGCTGGCCGTGCACTACGTCCTCTTCGTCGTCAGCGCGCTGACGGGAATCGCGGGGTGTGCCCTGCTCAGGTGGAGCGCGTCGCGCAGACCGCCCGCCGCCCCCGTCGTCGCCCCGGAGCCCACCGCCGAACCGACCCCACCCCCACCCGCCGAGCGCTCCCTGTTCTCCAGACCGCTGCGCATCACCATCCTGGTCGAGCGCCCCGGCCACGAGCCCGAGGCGGGCGGGGTCGGCACGCTCACGCTGCCGACCGAGCCGCTGCTCGCGGTCGGCGACGACAAGCCGTCGAAGACGACCGACTACCTGGTCGAGGCGATCGAGGTGGAGGTCAACGACTTCTTCGACGGCTTCACCGCGGTCGCCCAGCGCGCGACCGGCGACGCCAGCGACTGCGACGTCGTCGTGCGCGGCGACGGCAGCCACGCCAGCAACAGCTCCCGCCGCGTGGTCACCAGGGCCACCATGCCCATCGCCGTCCTCATGGACCACGCCCCCGCCCTGGTCGACGAGTGCGCCCGCGCTCTGGCCGACCCGAGTCGCCGCCGCGGGTTCGAGGAGCAGGTCGCGGCGGCCGTGGCGGAGGGCGGCGTGCTCCGCTGGCTGGAACAGCACGAGCAGGCGCTGTCGGACCACGACGACGACCCGCAGGCCACCACCCCGAAGCCGCCGTGGGCCCCGGAACGCCCCAAGGGCCTGCCCGACCAGCGCAAGTGGCCGTTCGTGTTCGAACAGCAGAAGGTCGACGAACAAGCCCACCCGACCTGACCCCGGACACGACGGGGGCCCGGCACGGATGCCGGGCCCCCGTCGGGTCATCGGGTCACGCGATCGACGACCAGCCCTCCACGTCCTCCGGCCCGCGCGGCGCTGGACCGATGTACTTCGCGGACGGCCGGACGAGGCGGCCGGTGCGCTTCTGCTCCAGGATGTGGGCGGCCCACCCGGCCGTGCGGGCGCAGGTGAACATGGCGGGCATCATGTGCGGCGGCACCTGGGCGAAGTCGAGGATGACCGCCGCCCAGAACTCGACGTTGGTCTCGATGGCGCGGTCCTTGCGACGTTCGCGCAGCTCCGCCAGCGCGGCCTGCTCCAGCGCCGCGGCGGCCTCGTAGCGCTCGGCCCCGAGCGCCAGG
Source organism: Umezawaea tangerina (assembly GCF_003002815.1). Taxonomy (GTDB): domain Bacteria; phylum Actinomycetota; class Actinomycetes; order Mycobacteriales; family Pseudonocardiaceae; genus Umezawaea; species Umezawaea tangerina. The sequence continues at coordinate 763,016 of NZ_PVTF01000001.1, forward strand.
CACGTCCGGCGCAGCACGCGGGCGCGCGGGTCCTCGGCGCGGTAGACGCGGTGGCCGAAGCCCATGAGGCGGTCGCCGCGGTCGAGGATGGCGGAGACCACCCCCTTGGGGTCACCGGTCCGCTCGACCTCGTCGATCATCGGCAGCACGCGGGCCGGGGCGCCGCCGTGCAGCGGGCCGGACATCGCGCCGATGGCACCGGACATGGCGGCCGCGACGTCGGCGCCGGTGGAGGCGATGACGCGGGCGGTGAACGTGGAGGCGTTGAGGCCGTGCTCGGCGGCGGAGACCCAGTAGGCGTCCAGCGCGCGGACGTGCGCGGGGTCGGGGTCGCCGCGCCAGCGGGTCAGGAAGCGCTCGGTGACGGTCTTGCACTCGTCGATGCGCGACTGCGGCACGGCGGGCCTGCCGATGCCGCGGGCGGACTGGGCCGCGTAGGACAGGGCCATGACGGAGGCGCGGGCGAGCTGTTCGCGGGCTACCTCCTCGCTGATGTCCAGCAGCGGCTGGTAGCCCCAGATGGGGGCGACCATGGCCAGCGCGGCCTGCACGTCGACCCGCACGTCACCGGTGTGCACCGGGATGGGGAACGACTCCGCCGGGGGCAGGCCGGGGCCGAAGCGGCCGTCGACCAGCAACGCCCAGACGTTGCCGAAGCTGACCTTGCCGACCAGGTCCTCGATGTCGACCCCGCGGTAGCGCAGAGCGCCGCCGTCGCGGTCCGGTTCGGCGATCTCGGTCCGGAAGGCGACGACGCCCTCCAGGCCAGGACGGAACCCGTCCTCGGCTTCCTGCACCACTTCGTGCACGCCTCCGTTCCTCCCCGTCCGCGCCCGACGTACGCGCGCGGTCCGGCAACACTGCTCCCCAGGTCACCGCCCTGGCAATCGCCCTGAGCGGTGTCGTGGGTCACGATCCAGACACCGATTCAGAACCGCCGTCGCCCGTTCGGGTTGGTTAACGCCCTGTTTCGCGCGAGCACCTCCGGCGGGTCAGGTGATAGACCATGTGCCATGCACCTCACGCCCCACGAGCGGGACAAGCTCCTCGTCCACGTGGCGGCCGACGTGGCCCGTCGGCGGCTCGAACGCGGTGTGCTGCTGAACTACCCGGAGTCGGTCGCGCTGATCACCGCGTTCGTCCTGGAGGGCGCCCGCGACGGCCGGACGGTCAGCGAGCTGATGACCAGCGGCCGCACCGTGCTCACCCGCGCCCAGGTGCAGACCGGCATCCCGGAGATGATCGAGTCCGTCCAGGTCGAGGCGACCTTCCCGGACGGCACCAAGCTCGTGACCGTGCACGACCCGATCAGCTGAGGGAGCCGCGTTGCGTCCAGGCGAGATCATCCCCGGCGACGGGCCGGTGGAGCTGAACCCCGGCAGGCCGCGCACGACGCTGGTCGTGGTGAACCGGGCCGACCGGCCGGTGCAGGTCGGGTCGCACTACCACTTCGCGGCGGTGAACCCCGGCCTCGAGTTCGACCGCGAGGCCGCGTGGGGGCTCCGCCTCGACGTCCCCGCGGGCACGGCCGTCCGCTTCGAACCGGGCGTCGAGCGCGAGGTCGTGCTCGTGCCCATCACCGGCCGCCGCGTCGTGCCGGGTCTGCGACCGGAGTGGGCGGGAGAACTGTGACGGGCATCGACCGCACGCGCTACGCCGAGCTGTTCGGGCCGACGACCGGCGACCGGATCCGGTTGGCGGACACCGACCTGCTGATCGAGGTGACCGAGGACCGCAGCCGCGGCGCCGGGGCGGGCGATGAGGTGCTGTTCGGCGGCGGCAAGGTGATCCGCGAGTCGATGGGCCAAGGCGTGGCGACCCGCGCCGAGGGCGCGCCGGACCTCGTGATCACCGGTGCCGTGGTGCTGGACCACTGGGGTGTCGTCAAGGCGGACGTCGGCGTGCGCGACGGCCGGATCGTCGGCATCGGCAAGGCGGGCAACCCGGACGTCATGGACGGGGTCGACCCGGCGCTGGTGATCGGCCCGTCGACCGAGGTGATCTCCGGCAACGGCAAGATCCTCACCGCGGGCGGCATCGACTGCCACGTGCACTTCATCTGCCCGCAGATCGTGGACGAGGCGCTGGCGTCCGGACTGACCACCCTGGTCGGTGGCGGCACGGGACCCGCGGAGGGCACCAAGGCCACCACGGTCACGCCCGGCGCGTGGAACCTGGGCCGGATGCTGACCGCGATGGACGGCATGCCGGTCAACGTCCTGCTGCTGGGCAAGGGGAACACGACCAGCGAGGAGGGGCTGCGCGAGCAGCTCGTCGGCGGCGCGGGCGGGTTCAAGCTGCACGAGGACTGGGGCACGACGCCCGCCGTGATCGACACCAGCCTGCGGATCGCCGACGAGTCCGGCGTCCAGGTCGCGATCCACACGGACACGTTGAACGAGGCCGGTTTCGTGGAGTCCACTTTGGACGCCATCGGCGGCCGGTCGATCAACGCCTACCACTCCGAGGGCGCGGGCGGCGGGCACGCGCCGGACATCATCCAGGTGGTGTCCGAGCCGAACGTCCTGCCCTCGTCGACGAACCCGACGAGGCCGCACACCGTCAACACCCTCGACGAGCACCTCGACATGCTGATGGTGTGCCACCACCTCAACCCGTCGGTGGCCGAGGACCTGGCGTTCGCCGAGAGCCGCATCCGGCCGACCACCATCGCGGCCGAGGACGTCCTGCACGACATGGGCGCCATCTCGATGATCAGCTCGGACTCCCAGGCCATGGGGCGGGTCGGCGAGGTGATCATCCGGACGTGGCAGACCGCGCACGTGATGCACGGCCGCCGCGGCGAGCTGGAGACGAACCTGCGCGCCCGCCGGTACGTCGCGAAGTACACGATCAACCCGGCCATCGCGCACGGCATCGACCGGGAGGTCGGGTCGGTGGAGGTCGGCAAGCTCGCGGACCTCGTGCTGTGGGAGCCGAAGTTCTTCGGCGTGCGGCCGTCGGTGGTGCTCAAGGGCGGCTTCATCGCGTGGGCCGCGATGGGCGACGCGAACGCGTCCATCCCGACGCCGCAACCGGTCCTGGCGCGACCCATGTTCGGCGCGTACCCGAGCGCGGCGGCGTCCAACAGCTTCCACTTCGTGTCGCAGGAGGCCGTCGACTCCGACCTGGCGGGGCGGCTGAACCTGATGCGCAGGATGCTGCCGGTGTCGAACACCCGCCGCGTCGGCAAGGCCGACATGCTGCTCAACGACGCCATGCCGCACGTCCGCGTCGACCCGGACAGCTTCGCCGTGCGCATCGACGGCGACCTGGTGGAGCCGGACCCGGTGAGCGAGCTCCCCATGGCCCAGCGCTACTTCCTGTTCTGATGGACGTCTCGGGGCTGCTGCTGGCCGACTCGCGGTTCCCCGGCGGTGGGCACGTGCACTCGGGCGGCCTGGAGGAGGCCGTCGCGCGCAAGCTCGTCACGGGCGAGGCCGACCTGGCCGCGTTCCTGGTCGGCAGGCTGCACACAGCGGGCGAGCTGGCCGCCGTGTTCGCCGCGGCCGCGACCTCGGCCGTGCACAGGGGAAAGGCGCACTGGCGGGAGCTCGACGCCGAGCTGGACGCCCGCACGCCCTCGCCCGCGCAGCGGAAGTCGTCGCGGGCGCAGGGGAGGGGCACCGCGCGGGCGGGGCTGCGCGCGTGGCCGTCGCCCGTGCTCGACCGGTTGCTGGAGGACACACCCCGACCGCACCACCCGATCGTCCTCGGAGCGCTCACCGCGCTCGCGGGCGGCGAGCCCCAGGACTCCGCCCTGTCCGTCTGCTACCTCGCGGTCAGCGGCCCGGCCGGCGCGGCGGTCCGACTGCTCGGCCTGGACCCCTTCGGCGTCAACGCCGTCATCGCCCGGCTGGCCGACGCGATGCGCGAGGTCGCCGCCACGGCGGCGAAGTCCGCCGACCTCGACCCGTCCGACCTACCGGCGCCCGGCGCGCCCGGCCTCGACCTGCTGGCCGAGGCGCACGACCGCCACCACCAGGAAGAGGTGCGTCTCTTTGTCAGCTGACCACGAACACCCGGTCAACTTCGACCCCACCGACGCGGGCCACGACCCGCACCACCACCACGCGCCGCTGGGGCGCGCGGTGCGGATCGGCATCGGCGGGCCGGTGGGCAGCGGCAAGACCGCGCTCACCGCCGCGCTGTGCCGGGCGCTGGGCGACACCGTGAACCTCGCGGTGGTGACGAACGACATCTACACCACCGAGGACGCGGACTTCCTGCGCAAGGCGGGGGTCCTGGCCGTCGACCGCATCGAGGCCGTGCAGACGGGCTGCTGCCCGCACACCGCGATCCGCGACGACATCACGGCGAACCTGGACGCGGTGGAGCTGCTGGAGGAGCGGATCCCGAACCTGGAGCTCGTGATCATCGAGAGCGGCGGCGACAACCTGACCGCCGTGTTCAGCCGCGGCCTGGTCGACCGGCAGATCTTCGTGGTCGACGTCGCGGGCGGCGACAAGGTGCCGCGCAAGGGCGGGCCCGGCGTCACGACGGCGGACCTGCTGGTGATCAACAAGATCGACCTGGCCCCGCTGGTCGGCGCCGACCTGGCGGTGATGGCGGGCGACGCCCACCGGATGCGCGGCGACCTGCCGGTGATCAGCCAGTCGCTGGTCACCACGCCGAACGCGCCGGACGTCGCGAGCTGGGTGGTCGAGCAGCTGCACGACTGCACGGTGGCGGCGGTCGGGTGACCGGCACCGTCCACAGAGGACCGGCGTGAAGGCTCGGGCGCGGCTGGTCGTCGAGCGGGACGCGGACGGGCGCAACGTCGTGCGCGACCTGCGGTCCATGGCACCGATCACGCTGGTGCCGCACCGGAGCCGCGTCCGGTCGGCCGCCGCGCCCGCGCTCGTGCACCTGGTCAGCTCCGTCACGGCACCGCTCGGCGGCGACGACCTGGAACTGGCGGTGGAGGTCGGGGCGGGCGCGCACCTGGTGCTGCGCGGGGTCGCGGCCACGCTCGCGCTGCCCGGCCACCTCCCCGGCGGGAGCCGTGCGCGGGTGCGGATCGCGGCGGGCGAGGGCGCGAGCGTGCAGTACGTGCCGGAGCCGACGGTCGTCACGGGGCGTGCACGGCACGAGGCCGAGCTCGCCGTGGAGCTGGCCGCCGGAGCGCGGCTGCGGACCCGCGAGGTGCTGGTGCTGGGACGCGCGGATGAACGGCCGGGGTCGCTCGTCAGCACCGTCCGGGTGCGCCGCGAAGGGGGTCCGCTGCTCCACCAGTCGCTGCGGATCGGAGTGCCCGAACTGGACGCGAGCACGGCGCACCTGGCCGGTCGCCGGGTGCTCGGCACCGAGGTCCTGAGCTGGGGCGAGGACCCGGTTTCGGCGGTGTCGCACGATTGGTGGTCACTCGTCCCGCTGGCCCGCGGCGGCAGCCTCGTGACGGCGCTCGCGGGGGACGCCGTGACGGCACAGGGGTGGCTCGACGCGGCACTGGATGTTCACCCCGGGTGGCGTTCTCGTGTCGACTGATCATCTGACTCGATCACGTTCTCGATTCCGAAGAGATGATCACACGGACAGTGACGATCCGGGTGGGGCGGATCACCACCCAGGCGGTTCCGCACGGGCCGCGAAACCCGTACGGTCGCCACCCACGGGGTGCCACGAGTGCCTGTTCTCCCAGGGAGGTTTCGCCGATGTCGGAGACGAACATCGCACTGCCGTCCATGCGCGTGTCCTACGAACAGGGTTCGCTCACGGAGGACGATCTCGCCGCCACGTGGCACGAGCAGTTGCAGCTGTGGCTCGACCAGGCGACCAACGCCGGTCTGCCGGAGCCCAACGCGATGGTGCTGGCCACGGCGGACACGGAGGGGCGCCCGTCGTCCCGGACCGTGCTCGCCAAGGGCCTCGACGAGCGCGGGCTGGTCTTCTTCACCAACTACACCTCCTCCAAGAGCCACGACCTGATGGCCACCCGCTACGCCTCGGCGACGTTCCCGTGGTTCGCCATGCAGCGCCAGGCGCACGTGCGCGGCACCGTCGAGAAGGTCGGTCCCGTCGAGACGGCGAAGTACTGGGAGAGCCGTCCGCGCGGGTCGCAGATGGGCGCCTGGGCCTCCCCGCAGTCCCGCGTCGTGACGGGTCGCTCCACTTTGGAGAGCGCCCTGCACAAGATCGAGCGGCAGTTCGCCGACTCCGAGCGGGTCCCGGTCCCGCCGCACTGGGGCGGCTGGCGCATCCGGCCCGAAGAGGTCGAGTTCTGGCAGGGCCGCCGCGACCGCATGCACGACCGGCTCCGCTTCCGCCTCGGCCGCGACGGATGGGACCTGCAGCGCGTAGCCCCGTGACCTCGGCAACTCGGTCCGCTCACAAGTCGTTAGTTGCCCTAAGCTAAGGACTTGTGAGCGGACTGCTGCGCAAGGTCGCCATCGACACCAGACCTCTGAGGATCGCCGCGTACCGGCGGCTGTGGCTCTCGACGATCGTCACGGCGGTCGGCAGCCAGCTCACCGCGGTGGCCGTCCCCAAGCAGGTCTACGACCTCACCGGCTCGTCCGGCTGGGTCGGCATCGCGGCCGCCGTCGCACTGGTCCCGCTGCTCGTGTTCGGCCTCTACGGCGGCGCGGTCGCCGACGCGGTGGACCGCCGCAAGCTCCTGATCGTCACCAACGCGGGCATCGCGGCCACGTCGGTCCTGCTCTGGCTCCAGGCCGCGTTCCACGTCGAGTCCGTGTGGCTGATCATCGTCCTGCTCGGTCTCCAGCAGGTGTTCTTCGCGCTCAACGCCCCCGCCCGCAGCGCCGTCATCGGCAGGCTCGTCCCCGGTGAGCTGATGGCCTCCGCGGCGGCGTTGGGCAGCACCGTGATGACGTTCGGCGCCGTGCTCGGGCCGATGCTCGCGGGCGCGCTGATGCCCGTGATCGGACTGTCCACCCTGTACCTGGTGGACGCGGTCGCGTTGACTGTCACGATCTACGCGGTCTGGAAGCTGCCGTCGATGCCGCCGTTGAGCGGCCAGTCCCGCCGCGCCGGGTTCCGCGACGTGCTGGAGGGCTTCCGCTACCTCGGTCTGCAGAAGCTGCTGCTCGCGTCGTTCCTGCTGGACATCATCGCCATGGTGTTCGGGATGCCGCGCGCGCTGTTCCCGGAGATGGCCGAGAACACCTTCGGCGACCCGCCCGGTGGTGGGCTCGCGCTCGGCTGGCTGTTCGCCGCGGTGCCGCTCGGGGCGATGGTGTGCGGGCTGATGTCGGGCTGGCTGACCAGGATGGACCGGCACGGCGCGGGCGTGGCGATCTCTGTGGTGGTGTGGGGTGTTGCCATCGCGGGGTTCGGGCTGTCGCACTCGCTGTGGCTGGCCGTGCTGTTCCTGGCGCTGGCCGGGGCGGCGGACATGGTCAGCATGGTGTTCCGCAGCGCGATCATGCAGAACGCCGCCACCGACGAGATGCGCGGTCGCATGCAGGGCGTGTTCATCGTCGTGGTCGCGGGTGGGCCGCGCCTGGCCGACCTGCTGCACGGCACCACCGGCGCCGTCGCGGGTACCGGTGCCGCCGTGACGGGTGGTGGTGTCCTGGTCGTGGTGTTCACGGTCATCGCGGTGCTCGCGCTGCCCGCCGTGTGGCACTACCGCTTCAGCCCCACCGCGGAGGTGGCGGAGGAGGTTGGGCCGGCCCGTAGTGGAACGGCGCCCGAAACAGGTTGACGCACACGATGGCGGTCGCCAGCGCCAGCACCGACGGGCTGACGATCACCAGTGCCTTCCCGGCCAGCGCCCACCCCCTGCTCCTCGACGTGCCGAGGAACGCCAGGCCCAGGAAGCTGAGCGGCATCGTCATCAGCCACATCCCGCACGGCAGCCGCCGCATCGACCGCGCGCCCAGCAGGTCCAGGTGGTCGCCGGGCACGGTCGACCGGGAGCCCGCGAGGCTGAACGCGGCCAGGGAGAAGGCGAACGTCGAGACCCCGCCGAAGATCCAGGAGAGGGCCGCGCGGCCGTCGTGGACGGCGAACACCACGAGCAGGGTGCCGATCGCGAGGCAGGCGAGCACCATCGGGATGCCGACGCCGAGGCACCGGGCGCGGATGTGGTCCGCCCGCTGCCGTGGGATCGCGATGAACTGAGGCGCCACCAGCGGGATCACGGGCCGGGCCGCCAGTCGGAGCCGTCACCGTCCCCGACGCTCGCGTCGGCCATGTCGGCGGTCAGCGGTTCCGCCCAGGTCCTGCCGAGGTCGTGGATCCGCTGCTGGAGCTGCGTCTGCTCGGACTTCACGGTGTTCACGTGGGCCCGCATGGCGGGGATCGCGGCGCCCAGCAGGGCCAGCGAGACGCCGATCGCCGTGGCCACGGCGGCGGTCGCGGGTGCCGCGCCCACGACCGTCATCGCACCCGCCAGCGCCGCCACCGCGGCGACCGCGAACCCGGCGAGCGCGAAGGCCATCGCCATCTTGAACGCCTCGACGGCGTTCGCGAGGGTGTTCAGCGACGAGCGCATCTGGTTCGCGATGTCGCTGACGGCGTTGAGCCCGGCCACCTGGGGCGGCACCGACAGCTGGTAGGCGCGGGCGGCGCGACCGGTCCACTCGACCGGCGACCGGAAGCGCTCGGGTGCGATGTCGTCGGCGATGCGCTTGGTGGCGTCGCCGACCCGCGCGACCCAGTCCAGTCCGACCTCGCGCAGCCGGTCCTCGTCGCCGCACTCGTCGTGGAGCTTCCCGCACAGGCCCAGCAGCTCGTCCACGCCCAGCGCGACCGCTTGCAGGGACCGGGTGACGGGGGCGACGAGGTGCTCCAGCGGTTCCGGGACGCAGGACAGGACGGTGTCGACCTGCTGGACGAACTCCCTGGCGGTGGCCCCGGCTTCGCGCGACTGGCGGTGGATCTCGTCGTCGAGGGCGCTCATCGGCCGATCTTCTTCATGGCGTGCATGCCGAGGTCGTCCTCGCGCTGGTAGGTGTCGGCCGCGGCGACGAGGCTCGCGGCCAAGTCGCGGAACCGGTTCGCGGCCTGGTCGAGCATGGTCTCGACGGCGGCGCGGGCCTGGCCGTAGGTGAGGTCGAGGCCCAGCTCGTCGGCCGTCCTGGACATCTGGGTGCCGCTGAGGACCAGGTCGGCGACCGCGGCGCGCGGCTCGTCGACCGCGTCCGCGGCCCTGACCCACTTGGCGGCGTCCGAGCGGAGTGCGTCCAGGGCGACGGAGATACCGGTCACGAGGTCAGCCCCACCCGGCGGAGGAGGGCGTCGGGGTGGTGCAGGAGCGACGTCAGCTCGGCGATGGCACCGGACTCCGGGCGGTCGACGGCGGTGCGCCTGCGGAGGGTGCGCAGGGCGTCGAGCAGCTCCGACTCCACTTCGGAGGCACGGGCAGTGTTGAGCCACGCGGGGTCGATCGTCACCTGGACGACCTGACCGGCCCGGCCCACCGCGGTGACGTGGCCGCCCGCGCTGCGAACGGTGGGCGTCGCCGCCTCCGTCGTCCGCTTGGTGAACTCGGCGAGGTCGGCGGAGACGGCGGCGAGGAGGCGGAGGGCGTCCTCGGGGGTGATGGGGGTCTCGGTGGTGCCGGGAACGGGAGCGGCGGTGGGGGAGGGGTGCTCGGCCTGCCAGGCGAGCGCCTGGACGACGGCCTCGTTGGTGGCCCTCGCGGCGGCGGTGGCGAGGGTCCTGGGAGCGCGCCACGGGTCGGTGAGGTGGACGCTGAGGACCTCGGCGTCGGGGGTCACGGTCACCGTGACGGGGGCGTGGCGGCCCACCAGCGCCTCGGTGGTGCGTTGAGGAGCCGGCGCTTCGGACTCCCAGTCGTCGGCTTCCTCGAAGCCCCACCTGTCGGACATGCATCCCCGATTTCCGTTGAGTTCGGGAGGGGAATGTAGCGGGAGGGGAAGGGGGAATCGGGGGGTTGGGGAATTGCGGTGGGGGCAAGTACCCGATTGGGTTGGGGGTGTCACTCGTTGGGGGGTGGGGGTTAAGGGCAACATGCCTGCACCCCGCTCGCCGAGTGTTCTATGCCCGCTCAAGCTTGTCAAGACGATGAAGCTATCTTGACAAGCTTGAGCGGGCATAGAGATGGCTTCGGATCGGGGTGCAGGGGTAAGTCTGGCTACGCCAGCATCGGGCTTCGCCCGACAGGGCATCGGCTGCGCCGACAAGGCATCCTCGCTGCGCGTCGGACAGGGCATCAGGCTGCGCCTGACAGGGCATCCGAGCTTCGCGGCGGACGGGGCATCCGGGCTTCGCCGGACAATGCATCCGGGCTTCGCCGGACAGGGCATCGGCTTCGCCGACGGGGCATCCTCGCTGCGCGTTGGACAGGGCATCCGAGCTTCGCCGGACAGGGCTTCGGCTTCGCCGACGGGGCATGCGGGCTTTGCGGCGGACAGGGTGTCCGGGCTTCGCTGGGCGGGGTGGGGCTTGGGGCCTTGGTTGGCTTGGTCATGGGGTGGTGCGGAGTCTTACTGACAGCCAGGCGCTGTTGTGGTCGGACTGTGCGCTGAGGAGGAGTTTGCCGGAGTGCTTGTGGCGTACGGGGATGGCGCAGGGGTCGCCGGACAGGAGGGCGCCGGCCAGGACGCCCGCTGATTCGTGGTCGAGCTCCAGGATGAGGTCCTGTGGCGAAGTCATCCTTCGACCGTAGGGCAAGACCGCTGGTCAAAGAGGTCGTGCAGGTCGTTCGACCGGGTGGGATCCGTTTCTCGCCGGTGCTTCGGTGGTGCGTAAAAAGGACTAATCAACCTTAAGGCTTGCCCAATCCGTGGCTTGGCGGCTACCTGGGGTTGATGTGATGGGGCACACTTCCTGTGCATGGCGGACGCGACGAGCGCACCGGCGCAACCGGAACTGAACAGGGCCATCGGGCCGAAGTTGTTGCTCTTCTTCGTGATCGGGGACATCCTCGGCACCGGTATCTACGCACTCACGGGGAACGTGGCGGGGAAGATCGGCGGGGCGTTGTGGCTGCCGTTCCTGCTGGCGTTCGTGGTGGCGTTCCTGACGGCGTTCAGCTACCTGGAGCTGGTGGGCAAGTACCCGAGGGCGGCCGGGGCGGCGCTGTACACGAACCGGGCGTTCAAGATCCAGTTCTTGACGTTCATGGTGGCGTTCGCGGTGATGAGCTCGGGCATCACGTCGGCGGCGTCGGCGGCGCTGGCGTTCGGGAAGACGTACCTGCAGGCGGTGTTGCGGGAGTTCTTCTCGGACTCGATCGCGGTGCCCGCGACGCTCGTGGCGATCCTGTTCATCGTCGGGCTGGCGGTGGTGAACTTCCGGGGCGTGTCGGAGTCGGTCAAGGCGAACGTGGTGCTGACCTGCATCGAGCTGTCCGGGCTGCTGATCATCATCGCGATCGGCGTCTGGGCGGTCCTGCAGGGCGACGGTGACGCGAGCAGGCTGACGCAGGTCGACCCGGCGCCGGGGCAGAGCGCGATGCTGGCGATCACGTCGGCGACGGCGCTGGCGTTCTTCGCGATGGTGGGCTTCGAGGACTCGGTGAACATGGCCGAGGAGTGCCGGGAGCCGGTGCGGATCTTCCCGAGGGCGATGCTGCTCGGCATGGGGGTCGCGGCGGTGATCTACGTGCTGGTGGCGGTCACGTCGTCGCTGCTGATCCCGGCCGACGAGCTGGCGAAGTCCGGCAGCGGGGCGCTGCTGAAGGTGGTGACGGTCGGGGCGCCGGGGTTCCCGCTCTGGCTGTTCTCGTTGATCGGGCTGTTCGCGGTCATCAACTCGGCGCTGATCAACATGCTGATGGCGAGCCGCCTGCTGTACGGCATGTCGAACGAGAAGATCATCCCGCAGTTCTTCGGCACCGTGCACCCCGGCCGCCGGACGCCGTGGATCTCGATCGTGTTCACCAGCGGCATCGCGGTGGTGCTGGTGTCCTTCGTGGACATCGCGGCGCTCGGCGGCACGACGTCGTTGCTGCTGCTGATCGTGTTCGCCGTCGTCAACGTGGCCGTTCTGGTGCTGCGCAAGGAGAAGGCCGACCACAAGCACTTCAGGGCGCCGACGTTCGTGCCGGTGCTGGGCGCGGTGACGTGCGCGTTCCTGGCGAGCCCGCTGTCCGGGCGGCCGTGGGCCGACTACCGGATCGCGCTTTACCTGCTGGGCGCGGGTGTGGTGCTGTGGCTCATCAACTACTTCGCGCACGGCAAGGTGGCGGAGTTCGACCCGGAGAAGCTGGCGAAGTAGCCCTCGCGCCCGCGAGGTCGCCCACCGGCCGAGCAGCCTGGTCGACCGGAACGCGGACTAGAGCTTCACGGCCAGCTGCGCGGACCGGAGCTCGAAGCCGGTCGACCGGTACACGGCGAGCGCCGCCGAGTTGTCGCCGAACACGTTGAGGCCCAGCTCGGTGGCGCCGTGGGCGCGCGCGTCCTGCTGGGCGAGCAGCATCGCGGCCTTGCCGAGCCCGCGTCCGCGCGCCTCCGGCACGACCTCCACGTAGTGCACCCACTCGACTCCCGCCCCGCCGCGCGCGCTCGGGCCGATCCACAGCGCCCCGACGCGCTCGGTGCCCTCGACCACGGCGTAGTACCGGTCGCCGTCCCTCGGCAGCGCCGCGAACGCGTCCTCTGCGACCCTCCTGGCCACCTCCTCGGACTCCCCGGAGGAGATCCGGGCGGCGAGGAAGACGTCGAACTGGCCCGCCATGAGCTCGGCGGACTCGTCGTCGGTCATGACGCGCAGCGAGATGGTCATCTGCCCACCCTATTTCTTCACTAGGCTCGTCCCATGCTGGAGATCTCCTACGGCGCGACGCGAGCCGTGATCGCGCGTACCGGTGCCGGGCTTCGATCCTTCGAGGTCGACGGGGTGCCGTACGTCGAGACCTACGACGACGAACCGCCGATGGGCACCGGGTCGGTGCTCGTCCCGTGGCCGAACCGGACCGCGGGCGGCACCTGGGTGCTGGACGGCGAGAAGCAGGTCCTGGAGGTCACGGAGCCCGCTCGCGGGAACGCGATCCACGGGCTGGTGCGGCACGTGGACTGGGACGTCGTCGAGCACACCGGGTCGCTGGTGTCGCTGCGGACGACCATCGCCGCGCAGCCGGGGTGGCCGGTGCCGCTGCACGTGACGATCTCCTACGCCGTCGACGAGAACGGGCTGACCGTCGCGCACGGGGTGAGCAACGTCGGGGAGCGGTCGGTGCCGTTCGGCGTCGGCACGCACCCCTACCCGCGGGCCGGGCTCTCCGAGAACGACGACTGCACCCTCAGGCTGGCCGCGGCCACCGTGCTGCCGGTCGACGCGGACAAGATGATCCCGACCGGTCCGCCGGAGGACGTCGAGGGCACGGAGTACGACTTCCGCGAGCCCCGTCCGCTCAAGGGCGTCAAGCTGGACACCGCGTTCGGCGGCTGCGAACCGGGCCCCGACGGGCTGGTGCACCACGAGGTGCGCGGCCCCGAGCAGGCCGTGGAGCTGTGGGCGGACGCCGTGTTCAAGTGGGTCCAGGTCTACACGCCGGACGCCTTCCCCGGTCGCGGTCGCGCGGTCGCGGTCGAGCCGATGACGTGCCCGCCGGACGCCCTGAACTCCGGCGTCGACCTGATCGTGCTCGCCCCCGGCGAGTCGTGGGCGGGCCGCTGGGGAGTTCGCCCGTTGGCGTAGACCGCCCTTGACCGTTAGCGTCGCTAAGTATGAACGTCGCTATCACGGGTGGATATGTCGTGCCGGTCGATGGGGATCCCATCGAGGGCGGAACGGTGCTGGTCCAGGACGGCAGGATCGTCGCCGTCGGGACCGACGTGGGGATCCCCGAGGGGGTCGAGGTCGTCGACGCGGCCGGGTCTTGGGTCCTGCCCGGCTTCGTCGAGGCCCACGGGCACATGGGTGTGCACGAGGAGGGCGAGGGCTGGGCCGGGCAGGACACCAACGAGATGACCGACCCCAACGGCGCCCGGATGCGCGCGTTGGACGCGATCAACCCGGCCGACACCGGTTTCCGGGACGCCCTGTCCGGCGGTGTCACCACCGCTGTCGTCAAGCCCGGTTCCGGCAACCCCATCGGCGGCCGGACGGTCGCCGTGAAGATGTGGGGCCGCACCGTCGACGAGATGGTGATCCGCGAGCCGGTCAGCGTGAAGAGCGCCCTCGGCGAGAACCCCAAGCGCGTCTACGGCGACCAGAAGAAGATCCCGTCCACCCGCCAGGGCGTCGCCGCCGTCATCCGCGACGCCTTCACCAAGGCCCAGGACTACAAGGCCCGCCGCGAACACGCCTCCTCCGAGGGCAAGCCGTTCGACCGCGACAACACCCTAGAGACCCTCGTCCGCGTGCTCGACCGCGAGATCCCGTGGAGCCAGCACTGCCACCGCGCCGACGACATCGCCACCGCCCTGCGGCTGGCCGAGGAGTTCGGCTACCGCCTCGTCGTCCACCACGGCACCGAGGGCCACAAGATCGCGGACCTGCTGGCCGAGCGCGGCGTCCCGGTCGTCATCGGGCCGCTGTTCACCACCCGCTCCAAGGTCGAGCTGCGCGAGCGGTCGCTGCGCAACCCCGGCATCCTGGAGCGCGCGGGCGTGGAGCTGGCGATCACCACCGACCACCCGGTGATCCCGATCCACTTCCTGGTGCACCAGGTGACCCTGGCCGTGAAGGAGGGGCTGGAGCGGTCGACCGCGCTGCGCACGATCACCACGAACCCGGCGAGGATCTCGGGCCTGGACGACCGGGTCGGCTCCCTCAAGCCCGGCCTCGACGGCGACGTGGTGATCTGGTCCGGCGACCCGCTCGACGTCCTCAGCCGCGCGCTGCGGGTGTTCGTGCAGGGCCGCGAGGTCTACACGTACAACCACGCCACCGGCGTCGGTGACGTGGTCGACCCGTTCTACCAGGACGTGCGCTAGAGCTTGCGGAGCGCGCGACCGATCACCAGGCGCTGGATCTGGTTCGTGCCCTCGAAGATCTGCAGCACCTTCGCTTCCCGCATGTACCGCTCCACCGGGAAGTCGCGGGTGTAGCCGGCTCCGCCCAGCACCTGCACGGCGTCGGTCGTCACCTTCATCGCCATGTCCGTGGCGACGAGCTTGGCGATCGACGCCTGCCGCTGGAACGGCACCCCGCGGTCGCGCCTGCGCGCCGCCTCCAGGTAGGTGGCCCGCGCCGACTCGACGCCCGCGGCCATGTCGGCGAGCAGGAACTCCAGCCCCTGGAACTCGATGATCGGCTTCCCGAACTGGGTCCGCTGCTTCGCGTAGGCCACGGCTTCGTCCAACGCCGCCTGCGCCAGCCCCACCGCGCACGCCGCGATGCCGAGCCGCCCCGAGTTCAGCGCGTCCAGCGCGATCTTCAGCCCGTCGCCCTCGGCCCCGATCAGCCGGTCCGCGGGCACCCGCGCGTCCTCGAACACCAGCTGCGCGGTGACCGATCCGGTCAGCCCCATCTTGCGCTCCGGCGCGGCGGCCGTGATCCCGGAACCGCTGGGCGCCAGGAAGCAGCTGATGTCCTTTTCGGACGTCCGCGCCATCAGGGTGTAGAAGTCGGCCACCCCGGCGTGGGTGATCCACGCCTTGGTCCCGTTGACCACGTACGAGTCGCCGTCGAGCACCGCGCGGGTCGACAGCGCGCCCGCGTCGGACCCGGCGTGCGTCTCGGACAGCGCGTACCCGCCGAGCAGGTCGCCCTCCAGCAGTTCCGGCAGCCACCGCTCGCGCTGCTCGGGCGTGCCGAACGTGGCCAGCGGGTACGCCGACATCACGTGCACGGACGTGCCGACCGCGACGGACATCCACGCCGACGCGATCTCCTCCAGCGCCTGGAGGTACACCTCGTAGGGCTGCTCGCCGCCGCCGAACTCCTCGGGGTAGGGCAGCGCCAGCAGGCCGGACTTGCCGAGCAGCCGGAAGACGTCGCGCGGGAACCGCTCGTGCTCCTCGGCCTCCGCGGCGCGCGGCTTCAGCTCGTCCCTGGCGATCTCGCGGACGAGCGCGATCAGGTCCTCGGCCTCGGTGGTGGGCAGCAGGCGTTCGGCGGGCATCGACGACCTCCGGTCAGTACTGGTGCCAGTACTCTAGGACGTACTCCAGTACTGCGGCCAGCCATGTGGGACAGTTCGCACCATGACCTCCATGGTCCGCAGACCGCTCACGGGGCGGCAGACCGAGCTGCTCACGCGCCTTGAGGCGCTCGTGCTGGCGGAGGGGTTCGCGCACCTCACGCTCGATGACCTCGCCGCCCGGCTGCACTGCTCGAAGTCCACGCTCTACACGCTCGCGGCGAGCAAGGAGCAGCTGGCCGTCCGGGTCGTCGGCCGGTACTTCAAGGGCGCGGCCGAGCGCATCGAGGAGCGCGTGGCGGCCGTGGACGACGTGCGCGGCCGGGTCGGCACCTACCTCGCCGGAGCCGCCGACGAGCTGCGCCGCGCCTCCGCCCAGTTCATCGCCGACGTGTCCGCGTTCGCCCCGACCCGCTCCACCTACGAGCGCAACGCCCGCGCGGCGGCGGAGCGGATCCGGACGTTCATCCAGGACGGAGTCCGCGAGGGCGTGTTCCGGGACGTCCATGCGACGCTGTTCGCCGAGATGGCGGGGCTGCTGATCGAGGGCATCCAGACGGGCGTGCTGACCAAGCGGGCGGGCGTCACGGACTCGGAGGCGTTCACGGCCCTCGCCGAGCTACTGCTCGACGGGTTGCGGAAAGAACGGAGACGCGCGTGATCGTGGTTGCAGGTGAGGCGCTGGTCGACCTCGTCCCCTCGCCCTCGGCGGCAGCCGGGCGGCTGGCCGACCTGATGCCCCGCCTCGGGGGAGGCCCGTACAACGTGGCCATCGCCGCGGGCAGGCTCGACGCCCCCACGGCGTTCCTCTCGCGGGTGTCGACCGACCTCTACGGCGAGGCGATGATCGACCGGCTGCACGACTCGAACGTCGCCACGGACCTCGTGCAGCGCGGCCCCGAGCCGACCACGCTGGCGGTCGTCGGCATCGGCCCGGACGGGTCGGCGCGGTACTCGTTCTACGTCGAGGGCACCGCCGACCGGCTGGTGACCGACCCCGGCCCGCTGGCCGACGACGTGACCGCGGTGTCGTTCGGCACGCTCTCCCTGGTGCTGGAACCGGGTGCGAGCGCCTACGAGGAGGTGCTGCGCCGGGAGGCCGCGCGCGGCGCGCTCACCGTGCTGGACCCGAACATCCGCGCCGTCCTGATCCCGGACCCCGCGGCCTACCGGGAGCGGTTCGCGGCGTGGCTGCCCCACGTCGGGCTGCTCAAGGTGTCCGTCGAGGACGCCCGCTGGCTCGCGGACCTGCCGGAGGACGCCTCCGAGGACGCCGTGCTGGAGGTCGCCCGCACGTGGCGGGAGGCCGGTCCCGCGGCGATCGTGCTCACCAGGGGCGGCGACGGGCTGGCCGTGCTGACCGGTGCGGGCGAGGTGCTGCGGGTGCCGCCGCGCGAGGTGTCCGTCGTGGACACGATCGGGGCTGGCGACACGGTGCAGGGCGCGCTGATCGCGTGGCTGCACCAGCACGACGCCCTGACGACCGCGGCCGTGGCGGAGCTGGCGCCGGAGCGGTGGGTGGAGGCGCTGACCTACGCGGGCACCGCCGCCGCGTTCACGTGCACCAGGGCGGGGGCCGAGCCGCCGTACACCCAGGAGCTGAAGGACTTCATGGAGTAGGTGCGAGTCGTGCTCGCTCGACGGGGGAGCCTGAGCGCCCTGGCTGTGTGTGGCCAGGGCGCCTTCGGTTCCTCGCGACCCCCACGGGTGAGCGGGTGGCCCGAGTCCTGAACCTATCGCTCACCGATGTGGTTTGTCGTCGCCGAACGGTGTGACGTGTCATCACTCACAGTGGGCGCCATCTGCGGCGAGTGATCGGGCGACCACGAGAATGGCCTAGCTCTCACCCCTGATGAGGTGGCGAAAGGTGTCGGACGGTCTACCGTGGAGCGCAACGCTCTCGCGGGTCACCGCCCATCGGTCGTCCGCGGAACGTGCACGCTGGCCACCGTGCAGAGGACGCCCTAGCTGCGTGTGATGCCGGTCCCACCTCACGGAATCGGTTCACACCAATGCTGCGAGGCGGTCAGGCCGCCGACTAGCGTGGGAGAACTGACAGGACCCCAACGGGGTGGTGCTGCGGTTGCGGAGACCCAGATCCGCGTGCCGTCGGGCGAGACCTTTCATGAAAGGTCGAGCCGATGCTGCCACCCCGCCTAGCGTGAGAGGGACTCTGCATGCCCGACGCGACGACTGCGCCGAACGACACCCGTACCGTCGCGCTGCGCCATGAGGGCGGAGAGCTCGAGATGAATCTGGTGCAGGCCACCGAAGGTGCGCCTGGCATCGAACTCGGGAAACTGCTGTCGAAAACCGGTCTGGTAACACTGGACAGCGGATTCGTGAACACAGCCTCCTGCTCCTCTGAGATCACCTACATCGACGGTGACGCGGGAATCCTGCGTTATCGCGGTTACCCGATCGAGCAGCTCGCCGAGAAGTCGAACTTCAACGAGGTCAGCTACCTGCTGATCTACGGGGAGCTTCCGACGCAGGCGCAACTGGACGACTTCACGTCCAAGATCAGCAGGCACACCCTGCTGCACGAGGACCTCAAGAGGTTCTTCGACGGCTTCCCGCGCGACGCCCACCCCATGCCGGTGCTGTCCTCCGCGGTCTCCGCGCTGTCCACCTTCTACCAGGACAGCCTGAGCCCGTTCGACGCGACGCAGGTGGAGATCTCCACGATCCGCCTCCTCGCGAAGGTGCCGACCATAGCGGCGTACGCGTACAAGAAGTCCGTGGGCCAGCCGTTCCTCTACCCGGACAACTCGCTGGGTCTGGTGGAGAACTTCCTCCGCATGACCTTCGGGTTCCCCGCTGAGCCGTACGACGTCGACCCCGACCTGGTGAAGGCGCTCGACCTGCTCTTCATCCTGCACGCCGACCACGAGCAGAACTGCTCCACGTCGACCGTGCGCCTGGTCGGCTCCTCCGAGGCGAACCTGTTCGCCTCCATCTCGGCGGGCATCAACGCCCTGTTCGGCCCGCTGCACGGCGGCGCGAACAGCGCGGTGCTGGAGATGCTCGAGAAGATCCGCAACGACGGGGGTGACGTCACCGCCTTCGTGAACAAGGTCAAGAACAAGGAGGAGGGCGTTCGCCTGATGGGCTTCGGCCACCGGGTCTACAAGAACTACGACCCGCGTGCCGCGATCATCAAGAAGACGGCGGACGAGATCCTCGCCAAGCTCGGCGGCGACGACGAACTGCTGGAGATCGCCAAGAAGCTCGAAGAGGTCGCGCTCGCGGACGACTACTTCGTCTCCCGCAAGCTCTACCCGAACGTCGACTTCTACACCGGCCTCATCTACCGGGCGATGGGCTTCCCCACGAAGTTCTTCACGGTGCTCTTCGCCCTCGGTCGCCTCCCCGGCTGGATCGCGCACTGGCGCGAGATGATCCAGGACCCGGCCACCAAGATCGGCCGCCCGCGGCAGATCTACGTCGGCCCCGCGGAGCGCGACTTCCTCACGATGGACAAGAGGTAGTTCGAACGCGCACAAGGCCCGTACCTCCTGGAGGTGCGGGCCTTTGTCGTGGGTGAGGGCGGTTGTGGAAGGGCTTTGTCGCGCACTGGGCCGGTTGGTGAAGGTGTCGGGGTGCGGGGCGGTGTTGTCGGGTCCGGGTAATCCACTCGGGTAACCGTCGTGCGGGAGCGCCGCCGCCGACTTAGCGTTGTCCGGTGGCTTCCCCGACCGTCATCTGGTTCCGCCGTGACCTGCGCACCGCCGACCACCCGGCCCTGCTCAGCGCCGCGGAGCGCTCGTCGTCCGCGCTCGGCCTGTTCGTGCTGGACGACCGGCTGCTGGCCTCGGCGGGCCCGGCCCGCACCGACTTCCTGCACCGCTGCCTCCGGCGGCTGGACGAGGAGCTGGGTGGCCGCCTGCACGTGGTGCACGGCAATCCGGTCGACGTGCTGCCGAAGGTCGTCGCCGACCTGAAGGCCGACAGCGTCCACATTTCTGCGGACTACGGCCCGTACGGGCGCAAGCGCGACGCCGAGGTCGAGAAAGCCTTGGGGGACACCGAACTGGTCCGTTCGGGCTCGCCGTACGCGGTGGCGCCCGGCCGGGTCCGCAAGGGTGACGGCGACCCGTTCAAGGTGTTCACGCCGTTCCGCCGGGCCTGGGAGGAACACGGCTGGCGCAAGCCCGCCGACACCGACGCGTCCACTGTGGACTGGGTGAAGCGCAAGGGTGGCGGGAAAATCCCGACGGGCGACCCGGCTCCGGACCCGTTGCCGCTGTGGGAGAAGTTCCGCGACGAACGCCTGCCCGACTACAAGACCGCCCGCGACCGCCCCGACCTGGACGCGACGAGCCGACTCTCCCCGTACCTGAAGTGGGGTCTGCTGCACCCGCGCACCCTGCTGGCCGAGCTCGACGACAGCGAGGGCGCGGCCACGTTCCGCTCCGAGCTGGCCTGGCGCGAGTTCTACGCCGACGTCCTGTGGCACCGCCCGGAGACCGCGACGAAGAACTACGACGCCAAGTTCGACCGCATGGAGCACGACGAGGACGACGACGGCCGGTTCGCCGCCTGGCAGGAAGGCAGGACCGGCTACCCGATCGTGGACGCGGGGATGCGCCAGCTCCTCGAAGAGGGCTGGATACACAACCGCGTGCGGATGATCGTCGCCAGCTTCCTGGTCAAGGACCTGCACCTGCCGTGGTGGTGGGGTGCCAAGCACTTCATGGAGCACCTGGTCGACGGCGACCTGGCCTCCAACCAGCACGGCTGGCAGTGGGTCGCGGGCTCCGGCACGGACGCGGCACCGTACTTCCGCGTCTTCAACCCGATCACCCAGGGCGAGAAGTTCGACCCGTCCGGCGACTACGTCCGCCGGTACGTGCCCGAGCTCCGCGACGTGGAGGGCAAGGCCGTGCACCAGCCGCACGACCCGATCGTCGACCACGCCCACGAACGCCAGGTCGCCCTCGCCCGCTACGGCGCCATCAAGTCCTAGCGCAGGGCGTCGCGCAGCTTCACCCGCGACCCGGTGCGCAGGACCGCGTTCGAGTAGATCTTGCCGCCCAGCCAGGTGATCGCCGCGACGAACCCGATGGCCAGCACGATCGACAGCAGCACCTGCCACAGCGGCGCCACCCCGATCGCCATCCGGCCCGGCATCAGGATCGGCGCGAACGGCGGCAGCATCGACAGCACCGTCACCGTCGTCCCCGACGGGTCCTGGATCAGCAGGTTGATCCCGACCACGAACGCGATGATGATCACGGTGCTGATCGGCGTGAGCACCGACTGGAGCTCTTCCTGCCGCGAGACGAGCGACGCGGCCGCGGCGAACACCGTGGCGTAGAGGAAGAACCCGATCAGGTACCAGAGCACGCCGGTCGCCAGCGCGCCGCCCGCGAGGCCGGGGATGTCGATCGTGCCGGTCGTCGTCGACAGCACGAGCCCTATCCCGCCGATCAGCACCAGCTGCACCAGGCCGACGGCGCCGAGCCCCATCACCTTGCCCAGCAGCAGCTGCCACGGGCGCAGCGTGGCGAGCAGGATCTCCACCACCCGGCTGGACTTCTCCTCCACGACGCCCTGCGCGACCATCGTCCCGTAGACCAGCAGCGAGTAGTACAGCAGCGCGGCGATCACCAGCCCGATGGCCAGCCGCTGGCCCTGCTGGGAGCTCTCCGGCTCCAGCGCCACCACGGTCACCCTGGCGGCGGCCATGTTCTTCGCCACCACGGCCGGGTCCAGGCCCGCCTCGGCGAGCTGGGCGTTGAGCACCTGCTGCTTCACGATCGCGTCCAGCGCGTTCTGCAGCTCGCTGTTCAGGTTGTCCTTCACCACGACCCGCAGCGCGTCCGGGGCGCCGGTGATCAGCACGTCGAGGTCGCCCGACCGGACGTCCTCCTCGGCCTTGGCCGGGTCGGTGACGTCGACGGTCGAGACCTCGCGGCCGAACGCCTTCGCGGTCTCCTTCAGCGGCTCGGCGAGCACGGTCGCCTGGCCGTTGAGCCCCACCGTGCTGCGCCCGGCCTGGTCGAACAGCACGGCCTGGAGCAGCACGTACCCGGCGAGGACCGCGACGATCACGATCGTGCCGATGACGAACGAGCGGGTGCGGACCTTGCCGAGGAACTCCCGCCTGGCGACCAGCAGCACGGCCCTGCTCGGGCTCAGTCGCCTCATGCCACACCTTCCTCGGTCACGACGTTGCGGAACAGCTCGGTCAGCGACGGCCGCTGCCTGCTGAACTCCCGGACCGGCCCGGTGGCCAGCGCGGCGCCCAGCACGGCCTGGTCGTCGGCCTCCGGCGTCAGCTCCAGCGTGGTCCGCGGCCCCTGGACCTCGACCACCCGCACG
This sequence comes from Umezawaea tangerina, assembly GCF_003002815.1. Classification (GTDB taxonomy): domain Bacteria; phylum Actinomycetota; class Actinomycetes; order Mycobacteriales; family Pseudonocardiaceae; genus Umezawaea; species Umezawaea tangerina. The sequence continues at coordinate 785,304 of NZ_PVTF01000001.1, forward strand.
CCCGGCACCCCGTCGGCCCAGCCCTCGGCCGCGTCCGGCACCTCCACGACGAGCCGGGTCTCCCCGCCCGCGCGCAGCTCGTCCACGGTCCCGCAGGCCACCATCGCTCCACTGCGGACGATGCCGATGCGGTCGCAGAGCCGTTCGACCAGGTCGAGCTGGTGGCTGGAGAACACGACCGGCACCCCGGCCGACGCCTTCTCGCGCAGCACCTGGCTCATCACGTCCACCGCGACCGGGTCGAGGCCGGAGAAGGGCTCGTCGAGCACCAGCACGTCCGGCTCGTGCACCAGCGCCGCGGCCAGCTGCACGCGCTGCTGGTTGCCGAGGCTGAGCTTCTGCACCTCGTCGTTGCGCCGGTCGCGCACGCCGAGCCGCGCGATCCAGTTCTCCGCCGACCGGTGCGCGTCGTTCGTGCTCAGGCCGTGCAGCTCGGCGAGGTACACGAGCTGCTCCAGCACCTTCATCTTCGGGTAGAGCCCGCGCTCCTCGGGCATGTAGCCGATCCGGCGGCGGGTCTCGAACGTGATCGGCTCGCCGTTCCAGCGCACCTCGCCCGAGTCCGCGGCGAGCACGCCGAGCGCGATCCGCATCGCGGTCGTCTTGCCCGCCCCGTTGCTCCCGACGAACCCGAACAGCTCTCCCGCCCGAACCTCGAAGGTCATGTCCCGCAGGGCCACGACCTCGCCGTAGCGCTTGGAGATCCGGTCGATCTCCAGCACCCCCTGAGCCACGGTGCTCTCCTCCTGGTTGGTCACGCCTGTGCGATCCGCCGGACGGGTGGCATCGAGTGCGGCCGAACGGCTGTATCCCACCACATGTTCCCTGATCCAGAGGATTCCGATGACACGATACGGTCCGCGGAACCGAATCGGGTCGCCCGCGGTCCAACACGTGTCGTGGGCGGTTGGCCCCGTTGCCGTCGAGGGGTGATCATGGAGCCTGACCAGTGGCTCGCGCAGTACGGTCAGAAGATCGAGCAGGCCAAGCAGAACGCCGCGCAGGCGGAGACCCAGCTCGGGGGAGCGGGTGGCAGCGCCACCTCGCCGGACGGGCTGATCACGGTCACGGTGAACGCCGCGGGAGCGCTGGAGAACCTCGTCCTGCGCCCCGGTGTGCGCGACATGGACCCGGAGCGGATCGCGAGCGCGGTGCTCGCGGCGTCCGGCCAGGCGCAGCGCGCGGCGGCGGGCCGGGTCGTCGAGATCATGACCGAGTTCATCGGTGACAGCCCGGCCCTGGACTTCGTGAAGGCCCAGATGCCGCGCGGCTATTCGGGTGACGGGACCGATGTGGCGGAACCGGAACCGGAGCCGCAGCGTCGGGACACCAGGCCGGATGACGACTACTTCACCAATCCGCCGGAAGTCATGGGCTGAGCAGAGGGGCGCTGAGGATGTACGACTCCTTCCACGTGAGTCCGGCCGACGTGAGGGCGCACGCCGCCACGGTCGACCAGTTGAGCCAGCGGATGATCGCGGCGACGAAGACCGCGGACCCGTCGTTGTCCACCGAGGCGTTCGGGATCTTCGGCAGCTTCCTGGCCGAGTTCATCCTCAAGGCCGCGGGCAACTCCCAGGACATCCTGGGCAAGGCCACCACGACCGTCAACGACATGGCGATCGGGCTCAAGGAGGTCGCCGACCTCTACGAGGCCATCGACCGCGACAATGCACTCGGGTTCCTCGGGAAGGCCACCTCATGACCGCACCCGCATCGACGTCGTCGACCGCGCAGGGCCGCGACCCGTCGAACCTGTTCAACGACGTCAAGGGCACCGTCGCCGCGGTCGAGAGCGGCGACTGGGTCACCGCCGGGCTGGGCATCGCCAACTCGGCGATGGACATCGTCGGCCTGGCCGGCAACCCGCTGAGCGGGTTCCTGTCGGCGGGGTTCAGCTGGGCGATCCAGCACGTGGACTTCCTGCGGGAGCCGTTCGACGCGCTGCTCGGCGACCCGCAGGCGATCTCGAGGATGGCCGAGAACTGGAAGTCCGCCGGGACGCAGGTGGCCTCCGTCGCGGCGGACTACCGGCAGAAGTCGGTGGAGCAGACCAGGACGTGGCAGGGCAGGACCGCGGACGCCTACCGGACCGCGAGCGCCAACCAGTCGACCGGGCTGGAGACGCTGGCGAAGGCCGCGGCCGGGATCTCCGGCGCCGTCCAGGGTGCCGGGCAGCTCGTGGCCGCCGTCCGCAAGATGATCATGGACTTGATCTCCGACGCCGTGGCGAAGATGGTCATGAAGATCATCCAGTGGCTGGCGGCGTCGTTCTGCACCTTCGGCGCGGCGATCGGTGCCGCCATCGCCGACATCGTGACCATGGCGTGCAACTACGCCAAGAAGCTGTCGGACTTCCTGAGCAAGCTGGCCTCGTCGCTGACCAAGCTGATGAACCTGGTCAAGCAGGTCACCCAGATCGCCCAGGTCGCCAAGCAGGTCGTCGAGGCCATCACCGCCATGAGCCACAAGGGCGCGGCGGGTGGCGCGGGCGCGGGGGGCCCGTCCAGCACGCGGCCGTCCGCGGGCGGGCTCGGGCTGACCGGTGACCAGCTCGACCAGATGAACCGGAACTCGAACCAGCAGTACACCAACCCCGGCTCCACGACCGGCGGGACCACCGGCACGAGCGGTGCGTCCGGCGGTGGCGCGGGCAGCGGTGGCGGCGGCACGGTGTCCACGCCGCCGTCGGTCGGCGGTGGCGCGGCCGGTGGCGGGCACTGGGAGCCGGGCCGGTGGGTGCCGGACGCGCCCGCGGCCGGGACCGGCGGCTCGGTGTCGGCTCCGCCGTCGGTCGGCGGCGGCAGCGGTGGTGGCGTCGGCACGAGCGGTGGCGGGGTCTACCGGCCCGCGCCGTCGGTCCCCGGCATCGACCCCGTGCGCCCGGTGTACTCCCCGGCCGCTTCCCTTGGCACGTCGGGGGATCTGCACACCACGTCCACCCACGTGCCCAGCTCCGGCTCGTTCCCCGGTCTCTCCGGGAGCCTCACCGGCGGCGGCTCGGGCGGCGGTGGCGGGAGCTTCTCCGGTGCCGGCTTCTCCGGCGGTGGCGCGGGCTTCTCCGGTGGAGGTGGCGGTGCCTCCGGTGGTGGCACCGCGACGACCGGCGCGAGCGGTGGCGGTGGCGCCGGGCCGACGCAGCACGGTGGTGCCACCGGGATCCTGCCGTCCAGCGCGCCGGGGCACCCGACCCTCGCCGGTGGTGGCGGTGGCGGTGCGCCCGGTGGCGGCGGCGGTGGTGCGGGCGGTGGCGGCGGCATGATGGGTGGCGCGCCGATGGGCGGCGGCGGGCAGGGCGGCGGTGGCAAGGACCACCAGCGCAAGGTCCGCCTGGAGGGCGACGAGCTGATGGAGCCGCCGAAGGCCGCCAAGCCGGTCATCGGGGAGTAGTCGGGCCTGCCCCGGCCCGCGGTCCGCACCGCGGGTCGGGGTGGGCGCTCACGCCCGAGTGGCGAGCAGTTCGGCCACGACGGGCTCCGCGGCCGCGCGGTCCGCGGGCACCAGGCCGATCCTCGTCCGGCGGTCCAGCACGTCGTCGGCGTCCAGCGCGCCCTCGTGCCGCACGGCCCAGAGGACCTCGGCCGCGGTGATGTCGCCGGAGACCCGTTCCGGCCGGTCCAGCGCGGCCACGGCCGCCGCCTCGGTGCCGTACTTGGCAAGCAGGCGCGCAGGCGCCGCCGCTGCCGTCCCCGCGCCCACGAGCGGCAGGTTCCGCGTCCGGCACGGGCCCGCGGTGAGGCCGTGCAGCGCGACGGCCGCGTCGACCGCGTCGGCGGCCATGCGCCGGTAGGTCGTGAGCTTGCCGCCCACAACGGTCAGCACCTTCTCGGACGAGGTCAGCACGGCGTGCTTGCGGGACAGGTCGGCCCCCTGGACGCCGGTGCCCGCCAGCAGCGGTCGCAGGCCCGCGAACGCGCCCAGCACGTCCGAGGGGACCAGTTCCCTTTCCAGCACGGAGGAAGCGACGGAGAGCAGGAAGTCCACATCGGACTCCGGCACCTCCGGGACGTCGGGTACCGGGCCGTCCACCAGCTCGTCGGTCAGGCCGACGTAGACGCGGCCGTCCTGCTGCGGGAGCACCAGCGCGTAGCGGTTGCGCTCGCCGGGGACGGGCATCGTCAGCGACGTGCCGTGCACGCCCAGGGCGCCGCCGTCCAGGACGAGGTGCGAGCCGCGCGACGGGCGCAGGCGCACCGAGTCGACCAGCTGCCCCGACCAGACGCCCGCGGCGTTCACGACCGACCGGGCGTGCACCTCGAAGTGGTTGCCGGACAAGGTGTCCACGGCCTGGGCGCCCTGCCCGGTGAGCGTCGTGACCTCCGCCCTGGTGATCACGCGGGCACCCAGGCCCGCCGCGGTCCTGGCCAGCGCCAGCACGAGCCGGGCGTCGTCGACCAGCTGGCCGTCGAAGCCGAGCAGACCACCGCGCAGACCCGCGCGGCGCAGGCCGGGGGCCAGTGCCAGCGCCTCGGCCGCGGGCACCCGGCGCGGTGGCGGCAGCAGCGAGCCAGGGGTGCGGGCCGCGCGGCGCAGCAGGTCGCCCGCGCGGAAGCCCGCCATGATCCTGGTGCCGCGGTCGCCGAACAGCGGGACCAGCTGGGGCAGCGCCCGGACGAGGTGCGGGGCGGTGCGGGTCATCAGGATCCCGCGTTCCACGGCGCTCTCGTGGGCCAGGCCGAGCTCGCCCTGCGCGAGGTAGCGCAGACCGCCGTGGACCAGCTTGCTCGACCACCGCGAGGTGCCGAACGCGAGGTCGTGGGCCTCCAGCAGGCACACGGACAGGCCGCGCGCCGCCGCGTCGAGGGCCACGCCCGCGCCGGTCACGCCGCCGCCGACGACGAGGAGGTCGACCACCTCGCCCGAGGCCACCTCGGCGAGCTCCGCGGTGCGCCGGGCGGCGTTCAGCGACGTGCTCACGTGAGCGCCGCGTCGAGGAAGCGCGCCAGCTCGTCCAGCAGGTCCTCGAAGTCGAGGCCGGTGGTGGCGGGGCGGATGGACAGGACCATGGTCTGCGTGGTCAGCAGGACCAGTCGGGCCTGGGTCTTCGGGTCGCCCGGCCGCACCGAGCCGTCCTCGTGGCCCGCCGCCAGCGCGTCCACGAGGAACCGCTCGACCAGCACCTGCGTGCTGCCGAGCCGGTCGACCAGGTACGGGAGCATCAGCTCCGCGTCGAGGTCGAGCACGCGGCGCATGAGCGGGTTCCCGGCGAGCAGGCGGATCGACTCGACGGCGTGGTGCACGAGCCGGGCGCGCGCGGTGCCGGTGGTCGGACCGCCGGCCTCCACGCCGTGCAGCAGCGCGCTGAACTCCCTGGTCATGAGGGTGGTGACCAGGCTGCGCACGTCGGGGTAGCGGCGGTAGAGGGTCATCCGGCTGACCCCGGCCCGCTTGGCCACGTCGGTCAGGGTCGTGCGCCGGACGCCGACCTCCAGGACGCAGTCGCGGGTGGCGTCGAGCAGGGCGTCATCAGTGTGACGTTGGGACGTCATGTGTAACACTGTACCCATGGTGGAGCGCATCGACCAAGACCTGCGCGGCGGCTGGAGCCCTTCCAGGGCGGAGCTGCCGCCCCACGCGCTGCGGTGGCTCGGGGAGCGGATCGGGCTGCGGCCCGGCCGCACCCCCGCTGTGCCCGACACCGCGCTGGAGGTCGGCGCGTCCGCGTTGACCGACGCAGCCCGTGACGCGCTCGCGGAAGTGGTGGGGCAGGGGTGCGTCCGGGTCGACCGGGCCTCCCGGCTCGGCCACGCGGGCGGACTGTCCTATGTGGACCTGGTGCGGTACCGGGCGGGTGGTGAGCTGGTGGTGCCCGACGGTGTCGTGCTGCCCGCCACGCCGGAGCAGGTGGTGGCGGTGCTGGAGGTGTGCGTCGAGCACGACCTGGCCGTGGTGCCGTTCGGCGGCGGCACGTCCGTGGTGGGCGGCGTCTCCGCGCTGCGCGGGGACAAGGCCGCCGTCGTGGCGCTGGACCTCGGCGGGCTCGACCGGCTGGTGTCGGTGGACCCCGTGTCGCGGGTCGCGGTGCTCCAGGCCGGGGTGACGGCGCCGGAGGCGGAACGCCTGCTGGCGCCGCACGGGCTGACCGTCGGGCACGTGCCGCAGTCGTTCGAGCGCGCCACGATCGGCGGCTTCGCGGCCACCAGGTCGGCCGGGCAGGCCTCCTCCGGGTACGGCCGCTTCGAGGACCTGGTCGAGGGTGTCCGGCTGGCCACGCCGAGGGGCGAGTGGCGGCTGGGCGCGGCGCCCGCGTCGGCGGCGGGCCCGGACCTGCGCGAGCTGGTGGTGGGCAGCGAGGGCGCGTTCGGCGTGATCACCGAGGTGTCGCTGCGGGTGCGGCCGAAACCCGTGCTGGAGCGGTACGAGGGGTTCTTCGTCGACGGCTGGGAGGCCGGTTCGGCGATCGTGCGGGCGTTGGCGCAGCAGCGGGTGCTGGCCGACGTGACGCGACTGTCCGATGAGGACGAGACCGACGTCTCCCTCGCCCTGTCGGGTGGAGCGAAGTCCACCGCGCTGCGGGCGTACCTGAAGGCGCGCGGCGTGCGACGGCCGTGCATGCTGGTCCTGGGCTGGCACGCGGGGTCCAAGCGGGAGCTGAAGGCCCGGCGGGCGGCGACGCTGGCGCTGGTGCGCGGCGCGGTCCGGCTGGGCACGCCGCTGGGCGAGACGTGGCGGCACGGCCGGTTCAACGGGCCGCGGCAGCGCGACGTGCTGCTGGACGTCGGCGTGTGCGTGGAGACGCTGGAGACGGCCACCCACTGGTCGCGGCTGACCGGGCTGCGCGACGCGGTGCGCGAGGCCGTGCGGGACGCGCTGGGGCGGACGGTCGTCATGTGCCACATCTCGCACGCCTACGAGACCGGCGCGTCGCTGTACTTCACCGTGCTGGCCGCCCGCGACGCCGACGACCCGGTCGGCCAGTGGCAGGTCGCCAAGGCGGCCGCCAGCGAGGCCATCACCGGGGTCGGCACCATCAGCCACCACCACGCGGTGGGCGTCGACCACGCGCCGTACCTGGAGGCGGAGATCGGCGCGCTCGGGGTGGACGTGCTGGCGGCCGTCAAGCGCGCGCTGGACCCGACCGGGGTGCTCAACCCCGGCAAGCTCATCGCGTCCGAGCCGTTCCGGGGTTAGCCTCTGGCGATGACCGGTGACCTGCTGATCCGCTCAGTGCGCCCGTGGCCCAGCGGCCTCGGGACGGCGGAGGTGGACGTGCTCTGCCTGGCGGGTCGTGTGGCGTCCGCCGGTCCCGACCTGGAGGCGCCGCGGGGCGTCGCGGAGGTCGACGGCAAGGGCGGCGTGCTGCTGCCGTCGTTCACCGACGCCCACGCCCACCTCGACTCCACCCGGCTCGGGCTCCCCTTCCGCCCGCACACCGCGGGCGTCGGGCTGGCCGAGCTGATCGACAACGACCGGCGCAACTGGCGTTCGGCCGAGCAGGACGTCGCCGCCAGGGCCACCTACACCCTGGGCCGGACGATCGCGGCGGGCGCGACGTTCGTCCGCAGCCACGCCCAGGTGGACGTGGACTCGGGGCTGGAGCGGCTGGAGGGCGTGCTGGCGGCGAAGGAGGCGCACGCGGGGCGGGCGTCGGTGCAGGTGGTGGCGTTCCCGCAGTGCGGGATCCTGCGGGACAAGGGGACCGCGGAGCTGCTGGAGGCCGCGCTGCTGGCCGGAGCCGACCTGGTCGGCGGCCTCGACCCGGCGGGCTACGACCGGGACCCGGTGAAGCACCTCGACATCGTGTTCGGACTGGCCGACAAGCACCAGCGCGGGGTGGACGTCCACCTGCACGACGCGGGGTCGCTGGGCGCGTTCCAGGTCGAGCTGATCTGCGAACGGGTGGCGGCGCTGGACATGCGCGGGGACGTGACGATCAGCCACTGCTTCGCACTGTCCACAGTGGAGGAGGACCGGCGGCGGCAGCTGGTGGACATGCTGGCGGAGAACGACGTCGCGGTGACCACGGTCGCGCCGGGCGTCCGCGAGCCGCTGCCGTTGCGGCAGCTGCGGTGGGAGGGCGTCCGGCTCGGGCTCGGCCAGGACGGGATGCGCGACTACTGGTCGCCCTACGGCACCGCCGACATGCTCGACCGGACGTGGCAGCTGGCCTACCGCAACGGTTTCCGGGACGACTCGCTGGTCGAGATGTGCGTGGACATCGCCACCCGCGGCGGCGCCTCGGTCCTCGGCGAGACCGGCCACGGCGTCACCGAGGGCGCGCAGGCGGACCTGGTGGTGGTGCCCGGCGACTCGGTGACGGCGGCGGTGATGGACCGCGCGCCCCGCACCCTGGTCGTCCACCAGGGCGTCCTGGTGGCTGCGGACGGCGAGCTGCTGCCCTGACCTCGGGTGCGGTGCGGCCCGGCGGTGCTAGGGAGTGTCCTCAAAGCAGGTATTTGTGATCTGTTTTGATCTTGTGTCGTGGTGCGTAGGCATGAGTTGACTGATGAGCAGTGGCACACGATCGAGCCGTTGTTGCTTCCGTCGGGTGTGAAGGGGCGGCCGAGGGTGGATGACCGGCGGGTTCTCAACGGGATGCTGTTCAAGGCGAAGACCGGTGTGTCCTGGCGTGACCTGCCGGAGCGGTACGGGCCGTGGAAAACGGTCTACACCAGGTTCTGGCGCTGGTCGCGGGACGGCACCCTCACGATGCTCGTGTCCAAGGTCCGGGTCGTGGCCGAGGCGGTCGACGAGTTGGATCGTGAGGTCTCGGTGGATTCCAGCATCGTGCGTGCTCATCTGCACGCCGCGGGTGCCCGTCGCACGACCGTGTCCCACACAGGGGGCGGGCCGGTCGTGCGGCGGGTGCAGCAAGCCAGGTGATCATGCCGTCGGCCGCTCTCGCGGCGGCCCGAGCACCAAGATCCACCTGGCCTGCGACGGCCACGGCCGACCACTGTCGATCGTGCTGACAGGCGGCAACGTCAACGACTGCACCATGTTCGAGCAGGTCATGGCCGGAAGCCGATTCCCTCACCCCGGTCCCGGACGGCCCGCCATCCGACCCGCGCGGGTGATCGCGGACAAGGGCTATTCCATCCGAGCCATCCGCGCCTACCTGTGACATCGTCGGATTCCGGCCACGATTCCCGAACGCCGTGACCAGCAGGCCAACCGCCTACGACGTGGTCGGGCCGGTGGTCGACCCCCGGTTTCGACCGCGTCGTCCATAAGCGCCGCAACGTGGTGGAACGCTGCTTCAACCGGCTCAAGCAGTTCCGCGCTGTCGCCACGCGTTACGACAAGACCGCTCTGTCTTACCGGGCGGTGATCGACCTGGCGACCCTCATCCTCTGGCTTTGAGGACAGACCCTAGGCCAGCTTGACCAGCATCTTGCCGGTGTTCTCGCCGCGCAGCATGCCCAGGAACGCGGACGGGGCCTTGGCCACGCCGCCCTCGACCACCGTCTCGTCGTACTTCAGCCTGCCGTCGGCGATCCAGCCGCCGACCTCCTTCACGAACTGCTCGCGCAGGTCGGCGTGGTCGTTGGCGAGCATCCCGCGCAGGGTCAGCCGCTTGCCCACGGCCTGCACGAGGTTGTCGGGGCCGGTGCGGGCGCCGGTGTCGTTGTACTGGGAGATCGCCCCGCACAGCACCACGCGGCCGAACACGCGGAGCAGGGTGATGGCGGCCTCCAGGTGCTCGCCGCCGACGTTGTCGAAGTAGAGGTCGATGCCCTCGGGCGCCAGCTCCGCGAGGTGCTTGACGACCGGACCCGCGTCCTTGTAGTTGAACGCCGCGTCGAAGCCGAGGTCCTCCACGAGGTGGCGCACCTTCTCCGCCGACCCGGCGCTGCCGATCACCTTCGAGGCCCCGCGCAGCTTCGCCACCTGGCCGACGATCGCGCCGACGGCGCCCGCCGCGCCGGAGACGAAGACGACGTCGCCCTCCTTGAACTCGCCGACCCGCAGCAGCCCCGCGTAGGCGGTCAGGCCCGGCATGCCCAGCACGCCGAGGTAGGCGCCGAGGGGAGCGGCGGAGGGGTCGACCGCCACGGCGTGGTCGGCGCCGACCACGGCGTACTCGCGCCAGCCCAGGCGGTGCAGGACGTGGTCACCGACGGTGAACTCGGGGGAGTTCGACGCGATGACCTCGCCGATGGCGCCGCCGTCGAGCGGCTCGCCGACCTGGAACGGGGGCACGTAGGACTTGGCGTCGTTCATCCGGCCGCGCATGTAGGGGTCCACGCTCATCAGGAGGTTCCGCACCAGGATCTCGCCGTCGCCCGGTTCGGGCACCGCGACCTCGGCCACCTCGAAGTTCAGCTCGGTCGGCCACCCCTGCGGGCGGGACGCGAGGCGGATCTCCAGGGCGGTGCTCGGTACGGACATGTGGCGACCTCTCTGCTTGCGGCACTTGCTCGGTTCGGACTGGACCCGTAGGTGCAACATCCCCAGCGTCCCCCGGTGTTCCAGGTTCCGCAGAACCCGAGTGTGAGCCGGCTCCCCGAGGTCGAACACCCCTAGTGATCAACCCCTACCGCCGTCGCGGCGGCCGGGCGGCGGCGATCTCGGCCGGGAGCAGGATCGTCAGCCCCCGGAGCGCGAACCCCAGTCCTCGGTAGGCGGCGATGGCGGCGGTGTTGTCGCCCTCGACCATCAGCGCGCACGCCGGGTGCTCGGCCAGCAGCGCGTGCACCACGAAGGAGCACAACGCCTTCGACAGCCCGCGCCTGCGGAAGTCCGGGTGCGTCGCCACCCCGGCGACGAACCCGACGTGCGGGGCGCTCCACGCGTCCGCGCCCACGGCGACCAGCTCGCCGTCCACGTGCGAGCCCGCCCAGCGGCGGGACCCCGGCTCGCGCGGCACGACGTAGGCGTTCGGGTTCACCTTGCGCAGCAACGCCTCCGCGGTGTCCAGCTCGTCCTCGCGCAGCCACCGCACGCCCGGTGCGGAGGGCAGCGGGCCGGTGCTCTCCATCCAGCCGAACCCCGCCCACGCCACCACGTCCGGCACCAGCGCCGTGACCGCGTCGACGAGGTCGTCGGGCACCAGGGGGTTCAGCTCGGGGCCGTGCGCCCGCGCCTGGTCGCGCAGGATCGCCGCGACCCCCTCGGCCGGACCGGCGAGCACGAGCCGTTCCCGGCGGTTGAGCCCCGGCGCCAGCACGCCCACCGCGCCGCCGTGCTCCCAGGCGGCCCCACCGGGGCCGGGATGGCCCGGCAGCAGCGCCTGGGCGGCCCAGCGGGGCAGCAGGTCGGGGGTCGCGTCGGCTACGGCGTCGGGGGAGTGCAGGGCGCGCATGCCCCGCATCAGATCAGGAGAGCACGCCGGTGCGCCAAGCCCAGGCCGCGATCTCCACGCGGTTGCGGGCGCCGAGCTTGCCCTGCACGGACGCGAGGTGCGTCTTCACCGTGGACAGCGACAGGAACAGCGCCGCGCCGATCTCGGCGTTCGTGGAGCCCTTGGCGACCTCGCGCACCACGTCCAGCTCGCGCTCGGTCAGCTGCTCGGTCGGCCGGTCCGGCGCCGGCCCCGAGGACCGGGTGAAGTGCGACAGCAGCCGCACGGTGATCTGCGGGCTGATCAGCGCGTCGCCGCGCACCGCCGCGCGCACGGCCTCGACCAGCAGCGCCGGGCCCGCGTCCTTGAGCAGGAACCCGCTCGCCCCGGACCCCAGCGCGCTGTGCACGTACTCGTCGAGGTCGAACGTGGTCACGACGACGACCTTGACCGGGTCGGCCACGCCGGGACCGGTGAGCTGGCGGGTGACCTCCAGGCCGTCGATGCCGGGCATCCGGATGTCGACCAGGCACACGTCCGGTCGCAGCTCGCGGGCCCGCGCCACGGCGGAGATCCCGTCCGGCACGTCCGCGACGACCTCGATGTCCGGCTGGTGCTCCAGGATCATCCGGAACCCGATCCGCACCATCTCCTGGTCGTCCGCGATCAGGACCCGGATCGTCATCGTGCGCCCCCCTCGACCGGCAGCTCGGCCAGCACCCGCCAGCCGCGGACCCCGGTGGGCCCGGCCGAGAACGTGCCGCCGAGCAGCTCCGCCCGTTCCCGCATGCCGATCAGACCGTAGCCGCCCGAGCCGCCGACCGGCTCGACGGGCAGGCCGGGGCCGTCGTCGCGCACCGCGAGCCGGACCACACCGTCCTTTGTGGACAGCTCGACGGCCACCTCGGTCGCCTCGGCGGCGTGCTTCTGCACGTTGGTCAGCGACTCCTGCACCAGCCGCAGGACCGACCGCGCCACCTCGGGCGGGACCGGTTCGGGCAGGGCCATCCGCAGCTCCACCGGCGTGCCCACGTCCCGCGCCTGCGCCACGACGGCCCGCACGTCCGCCTGCAGGTCCGTCGTCGCGACGTCGGCCGTCCCGACCCGCGAGCCCTCGTCGCGCAACGTCCCCACCAGCCGCCGCATCGCCGCCAGCGCGTCGCTGCCGCTGCGCGCGATGCCGGGCAGCAGCCGGTGCGCGGCCAGCGGGTCGGCCTCCGCCACGGTCAGCGCGGCCTGCGCCTGCACCACGATCCCGGTCACGTGGTGCGCGACCACGTCGTGCAGCTCGCGGGCCAGCGCGATCCGCTCCTCCTGCTGCGCGGCCGACACGGCGACGTGGATCGACCGCTCCCGGTCGGCGTCGCGCGCCCGGAAGTACAGGCCGGAGCCGATCGCCAGCGCGAGCAGCATCGTGGTGGGGAACAGGTCCGACGGCTCGAGCAGGTGGTAGTGCGGCGCCGTGTCGCGGACGACCGCGGCGTAGACCGCGGCGGCCACCATCAGCGCCACCGCGATCGCGGACTGCTCGCCCGGCGACTGCCGGACCACCACGGCCGCGATCACCATGCAGGCCAGCGTCTCGGCCGGGGACAGCGGGCTGAAGTAGGCCAGCGTGCTCACGCCGAGGAAGTCCACCCAGAACGTGGTGAGCAGCACCGACGCCGCGGCGGCGCACGCGGCCGCCACCGGCCTGCGCACGGCCAGGACGGCGAACAGGCACGTCAGCGCGGTCGGCGCCCACCCCACCAGCGCGCGGTAGCCCTGGTAGCGGAACAGGGCCAGCTCGAACGCCAGCACCACGGTGAACAGGCCCGCGACCGGCCACAGGCCGTGCGTCCACACCCGTGCGCGAGTCAGTAGTCCGTCCACCCCGGACACGCTACGACCCGCGTGCGGGCAAGACCGTCAGCCGAACGGTCATCACCCGCCTCGGTCATACGGCCGATCCCCCTGGACCGCGGCCGGTGCAGGGGAACCGCGGGCGGGGTCGGCGCGACCTGTGGGCGTAGGACAACCGGATCGGGGAGGTCATCGTGGAACGACGTGCTTTCCTGCGCGCCTCGGCGCTGTCGGTGGGCGGTCTCGGCGCGTTCGCGGCGGGCGCGCCGACGGCGTCGGCGGCGAACCCGCTGAGGGTGCAGGTGCTGATGTTCGACGGGGTCGAGGAGCAGGACTGGGCCGCGCCGGTGGAGGTGCTCGGCATGGCCGCGGGGATGAGCGGCGGGGCGGTCACCACCGCGCTGGTCGGCACCGGCGGACCGGGCACCGTGACGGGCAACTTCGGCGCGCGGGTCGAGGTGCCGACCGGGTGGTCGCCGGACCGGGCCGACGTGCTCGTGGTCCCCGGTGGCGGCCGCTACACCGAGCAGGCCGGGCCGGGCGTCCGCAGGCTGATGGCCGACCGGGCGTTCCTGCGGAGGCTGGCCGACGCCGACGTGCTGCACGCGGGCATCTGCACCGGCGTCATGGTGCTGGCCGCCGCCGGCCTGACCAGGGGCCGCAACGCCACCACCCACACCGTCGCCAAGCCGGACCTGGCGGCGCTGGGCACGACGGTCGTCGACGCCCGCGTGGTGGACGACGGCGACCTGGTCACCGGTGGCGGTGTCACCTCGGGCCTGGACGTGGCCCTGTGGCTGGTGGAGCGGTTCCTGGGCGCCCGGCTCGCGCAGCGCGTGGAGACGATCATCGAGTACGAGCGCCGCGGCACGGTCTGGCGCGTCTGAGGCCGCGGGAACGCGGCGGTCCGCCGCGTTCCCGCCCCCGTCACTCCTTCTTGCGGCGCAGCAGCGACCGCTTCTGCAGCGACTCCTCCAGCGCCTGGAACGCCAGCTCCATCGCCGCGTCGTAGTCGTTCTGGTCGCGCGCGGGCACCCGCTCGTCGGGCTGCGGCATCGGCCGCATCCGCAGCCACCGCTCCTCCCACAGCGCCTCGACGGCCGACTCCCAGTGCAGCGCCACGCCGAGCTTCACGACCTTCTCGCGCTCGATCGCGTCGACCATCCGGTCCTGCGACACGGCCAGCCGCGCCATCAGCTCGGCCACGCGGGTCTCGTCGTGGGCGCGCATCGTCGCCACGGCCTCGCCGATCGAGCCGATGATCTCCTTGTACCGCTCGACCGCCGACCGGGTCTCCGGTTCCGCCACGTGCGCGTGCCCGTCGCCGGTGCGCTGCAGGGGAACCACCGAGAATTCGCACGTTCCGTTGGACTGCGTGTTCATGAGATGTCCTCCCCCGTGTCGAACGGAATGACCACTTGCGGACGAGAGTGCTCGAACCGGTCGAAGTACAGCCCGCGCCGCGGTCGCGGGGACCAGGCCATGACCTGCTCCGGGCCGAACGAGATCAGTTCCTTGCCCTGGACGTCGAAGGCGACCCAGGCGCCGATGTCGTCGTACACGCCCGGAGGCAGGCTGCTCTTGAGCCGCTGCACGCCGCGCCACCAGCCGAGCACGTGGGTGCGGCTCTCCGGGCCGTGCTTCAGGACCGTGCGCAGGCTGTCCAGTCCGGACGCCCGCGTCGCGGGGTCCTTCTGCTCCAGCAGGGTGTGCGCCGCGTCGACGGCGTACAGCACGAGGTAGTGCGGCTGCGGCGGTGCGCTCGCCGTGCCGGTGATGGTCTCGGTGAGCCGCTTGGCCGTGCGGTCCAGCAGCTCGCGGATGCCGTCCATGCGCACCACGTCCACCGTGTGCCCGGCGGTGTTGAGCTGCTTGGCGAGCTTCTGCGCGGCGGGCTCGGCCTCGTCCACCAGGCAGCACAGGGTGAACGTCGCCTCGGCCGGGTGGTGCTGCCTGCCCAGCGAGATCGCCGCCGCGCCGAGCACCGCGGCCGCGTCCTGCACCAGCGAGCCGACCACGGCGACGTTGCGGCCCGGCGTGCGGGCCAGCCGCACCTTCGCCGCGCTGCCCGCCACGTCGATGACCTGGCCCAGCAGCACGGTCGGCGTGACGTCGCCGGGGTGCAGCAGCCGGAAGTCCTGCACGCCGTGCAGCGCGGGGACCTTGCTGCCGTCGAACAGGATCGGCTCGGCCAGCTCGGGCCTGCGCCGCCGGAACAGCTCGCGCTGCAGGAAGTCGAACGTGTCCTTGCTCGTCGAGTCGGGGATGCGCGCGACCTCGTTGCCGTGCCGCACACCGGACTCGTGGTTGACCACCGCGTGCCAGCGGGGGAGCTCGACCGCCGCGTCGTTGTTCGGCTCGGCCAGCACCCGGCGCGCCTTGGGCAGCGCGACCCGGACGGTGAACTGCTCGAAGATGGCGGACTTGCCCCAGAAGCCCTCGATGCCCGCCACGTCCTGGCTGCACAGCACCAGGTGGATCCCCTGCGAACGACCGCGCCGCGCCACGTCCTCCAGCAGCTGGGTGGCCTGCTGGGTGACCTGGTCGCGTTCGCCGAACAGGTACTGGAACTCGTCGATCACCGCGACGATCCGCGGCCACCGGCCGTGCGGGTCCTCCGCGCGCAGCTGCTCCAGCTTGGTGACCTCGTGCTGCTTGGCCGCGTCCGCGCGCCTGCGCATCTCGTCGGCCAGGAACTTCAGCAGCGCCACGCCGAACTCGCGGTCGGTGTTCACGTTCACGCCGACCAGGCGCGCGTGCGGCAGCCAGCTCGGGTCCTTGCGGCCCGGCGCGAACTGCGCGAACGACACGCCCTCCTTGAAGTCCAGCACGTAGAGCTCCAGCTCGTCCGGCGAGTACCGGGCGGCCAGGCTGCCGATCATGGCGTAGAGGAAGTTCGTCTTGCCCGACCCGCTCGGCCCGCCGATGAGCGCGTGCGGCGACGTGTCGCCCAGCCCGAGCGACACCGGCTCGCCGTCCTGGTACCCCACGGGCGCCACGACGCCCGCGGACGAGCTCTCCATCCACAGGTGCTCGGGCAGCAGGTCCCCGAACGTGCCGAAGCGCTTGCGGCGCTCCTCGCGCTTCTCCGCGATCGTCGCGCACGCCCTGGGCACCAGCGTGCGCGGGAACGGCGGGTCCAGCGCCACGGTGACGTGCTTGCCGGTCATGGTGCAGGTGGCGGTCTGGTCCGCCTTCAGCGTCACGGTCTCGATCGGCGAGTTCACGGTCACCGGGATGTCCACGATGACCAGCACGATGCCGCAGGCCAAACCGTTGCGCGCCACGCGTTGCAGCTGTTGCTGCTGCTCCTCCTTGAGCGCGTTGCGGTTGCCGAACAGCACCGCGATCCGCCACGGCTCGGTGCGCCGCCCGGTGCCGCTGACCGCGCGCACCGACAGGTGCCCGTCGACCAGGACGCTGGTGTGCACGCGGCGGATGTGGTCGGACAGCTCGTCGAGCACCTCGTGCAGCCGCGACGGGTCGTGCACGGTCAGCAGGCCCGCGCGGGTCAGCGGGTAGAGCCCCGGCAGCGAGCCGGTGAGCTGGTTGACGTCCCACACGTGCACGTGGACGAGACCCGGCTGGAAGTAGCTGAGCACCCGCAGCAGCAGGTTCTCCACGAGCCCGTCGGCCAGGTGGCGGCTGTCCGGGGTGGACGAGACGTGCAGGTGCGCCTGGTCGAGCAGGGGGACGGCCACCGGGAACGGCCGCTGCTCGGGCGCGCTGCGCACCACGCCGCTGCCGATCCGCCACAGCTCCGGCACGCTGCTGCCGTCGGCGTTGCCTGCGTCGCCGAGCCACGACTCGTGCGGCCACGACGCCGCGGCGGGCGACACCTCGCGCACCAACGAGGACAGCTGGTCCGGGCCGCGCTCCGACCACGTGCGGAAGGCGTTGACGTGGTCCAGCATGGCCTGCGCGACGGTGCTGGAGAACTCCTCCTTGGCAAGCGCTTTCTTCAGCAGCGGGTCGTCGAGGGCGCGGTCTATCCCGCCGCCGCGCACCATCACCTCGAACATGTCGCGGGCGCGCTCCTCCGCGAGCTCGCGGTGCTCGCGCGACGCGTTGCCCAGTGCGGCGGCCACGGCGAGGCGGAACTCCTCGAAGGAGTCCTCCACCTTCTTGCGGCGTTCGTCGCGCCTGCTCACGTCACAGCTCCACAGCTAGCCGTTGCACCAGTTCGAGGCTGTTCACCATCAGCGCCAACTGGTCGGGGAACCGGTCCTTGGCCGCCGCGAACCCCGCGGGCAGCAAGGACTCCGGGTGGTTCGCGCCCGCCTCGAGCAGCAGGTCGACGGCCGCCTCCAGGTCCTTCTGCGCCTCGCGCACGCTGCGGTAGGCATCCCTCAAGTGCTCGCAGCTCAGCTCGAGCGCGACCTTGACCTCCGCTACCGACGTCACGTCATAGCCTGGAGTTGATGCTCTCGGCCTGGGAGATCCCAGCGCCCAGGTGCTTCTGCAGGTCGCTCACGCCGTTGACGACCTCGGCGAACTGGGCGTTGGCCTGCTCGGCGTCGGACTGGGCGCTGCCCTGCACCGCGCTGCTCAGGAGGGCTTGGGCGTCCTCGGCCAGGTCGGCTGCCTGTTGCAGAGCGGCGGCGCTCTGGCCCGCCTTCTCGATCGCCTGGGCAATTGCGGCACGGACCTCTTCGATGCTGGCCATGTCGACTCTCCGACCCTCTCCAAAGTGCAACGGGTGGCCGTAGACCGACCAACCTATTAGTACCGAAAGTTTGAACATTCACAAGCAAGATCGGCCAGCCGGGTGGACCCGGATGTTCACCCGCACGGACCTTGCAGTTGATCTTACTCGGGTTCCTTCCAGACCGAAGTGGACGTAACCACGGCCGTCATCTCCAACCCGACGATTCCCGTTACCGGTTCAGGGGTCGCTGACCAGCGGATAACCGCCGAGTCGCCCACCAGTTCCAGATCGGACCACCCGGACTGCCCCATCGACTCCACGGCGGTGTGTAGCGCGGTAGTGGGCGAGTCGACACTCGATCCGAGGTCGATGTGCACGCTGAGTAGGTGACCGTGCGGGACCACATGGGTGATGCTGGAGCTGTTGGCGACCCGGCTGGCTACTGCGCGCGCCTGCCATTCCGCCCCGGCCCGCCTCTCCGTCGCGACGTCCACCCGCAGCAGCAACCGCACCCCCGTCGGGCTGGGTGTTTCCACCTCGGCGGGCTCCGGTCGGACCTCTTCGGACGGTCGCCGGTCGGGGTCACCACCGGCCCAGGACTCCACCAGCAGCCGTTCGCCGCCCGGAACCACCGGGTCCAGCACGTCCGGGTCGTCCAGGACGGTCCACGCCGTCGGCGGTTCGCAGGCCACCCGCGGCATCGGGAAGTCGTCCCCGAGGAGCCGCACGAAGGCCCGCACCGACCGCGCCAGCGCCCCGGCGACCCCGTGCGTCACCTGTTCGCCGCTCGTCGCGCCGATCGTCACCGACCAGCACCCCGGCTCCTCGTCGGAGCAGTCGCCGACCTGCAGGACACGCCCGTCCACCCGCCT
This sequence comes from Umezawaea tangerina, assembly GCF_003002815.1. Classification (GTDB taxonomy): domain Bacteria; phylum Actinomycetota; class Actinomycetes; order Mycobacteriales; family Pseudonocardiaceae; genus Umezawaea; species Umezawaea tangerina. The sequence goes on from NZ_PVTF01000001.1 coordinate 803,890, forward strand.
GACCAGGCCCGCGCAGGCATCCCTCGCCTGCTGCTCGTCGTCGGCCCCGACCACCACGGTGATCAGCAGCTCCAGGTCTTCCTCAGCCATCGGGGCGAATTGTGCACGAGTGGGTTAACGGTGTGCACGGCGGTGGTTCGGCATCCGCCGCCCGACGGCTTCGGTGTCAACGGCGCGACGCGGCCTTGAACGCGGCCTTCCTGGCCGCCTTGGCGGTCTTCTTGTCCGGGTGGCGCTCGCCGATGAGGGTGAGGGCCTCGGCGGCGTCGGGGTGGGGCAGGCGCCAGACGTGCTCGAACAGGTCGGGCTCCTGGCCCGCGGGGGCCGCCTTGGCGAGCTCGGCGGCCACGGCGGCGGGGTCGTCGGGGTCGGTGGTGACGGCCAGGGTGTCCACCAGGAGCCAGGCGACGTCGTCGGGCGCGGGCGGCTGGTCGAGGGCGAGCTTGGCGTAGGGGCGCAGACCGGGGGTGTCCAGGACCTCCTGCCACTGCGCGGTGACGTCGGCGTCGAGGCCCGCGACGGTCGTGGTGGCGAACACCCTCCCGTTGGCGTCCACGGCGGCCGTGAGGAGCTCGTGGGCGGCGTCGACGGGGGAGCGCCGGGCGAGCCAGGCGGTGGTGTCGGCGTCCAGCTCGGCGGCGGTGAGGGCGTGCACGGCGGCGACCAGGTCGGCCGCGGTCATGTCCTCGGAGGCGGGCATCAGCGGGATCTCGAAGCCGCCGTCGACCATCTGCGCGCGCATGACCGCCGCGCCCAGCGGGGTCATCCGGGCGGTCTCGCCGTCGGACTCGACCGCGCCCAGGTTCGCCAGGCGCTCCAGCAGCACGAGCGCGGGGTCGCCGTGGGCCGCGGAGTAGGCCGCCCACCTGTCGGGCATGTTCTGCTCCAGCCCGGCGGCGCGGGCCATGCCGCTGAACTCCGCGAGCGGCAGCCCGGTGCCCCTGGCCATGAACAGCGCGGTCATCGTGGCGCCGCCGACGCCCTCCAGGTCCAGCTCCTCGCCCGCCTCGATCGGCAGCGACTCGATGACCAGGTGCGTGTAGGCCTCGTCGAACAGCTCCAGCACGGCCTCGGCGCCACCGGTGAGCCACGGCTCGGCGCTGGGCCCGAGCGAGGCCAGGTTGGAGTCCTCGTCGACCTCCACGAACCCGACGGCGTGCGCCAGGTACCAGACCTGCTCCATCGTGTCGGACAGCTCGCCGTCGAACGCGTCGAAGTCGCTGTCCTCGTACACGGTGCGGCCGTCCGCCCAGCGCGACAGGGCAAGCGCTTGCGTCAGCAGCGCGCTCGCGCGCGCCGAGGCCGCCAGCTCGTCCGGTCCGGGCACGCGCAGCGGCGGCAGGGTCGTGGGCAGGCCGAGGGCCGAGGGGAGGTCGAAGTCGTCCGACATGGGCGGGACCTTAGAGCTTCAGGGCCGCCCGGACGAAAGCGACCACGTCGGCGAGCACCTCGTCGCGGTTGGTCTCGTTGAACACCTCGTGCCGCGCGCCGGGGTACACCCGCTCGGTGAACGCCGTGCCGCGGATGCGGTCGGTGCCCGCCCTGGTGTCGGCGATCGGCACCACCCGGTCGTCGTCGCCGTGCAGCCACAGCGTCGGCAGGTCGCCCAGCGGTTCGCCGGACGCGACCGCGTCCAGGGCCCGCTCCAACGACTCCAGGGTCTCCCGGTGCCAGTTCCCGTGGTACACCAACGGGTCCGCGGCGTACGCGGTCGCCACGTCCTCGTCGCGCGACAGCGACGACGGGTCGAGCGGGGCGTCCGGGACCTCCTTGTCCGCCAACGGGTCCAGGCCCTGCCAGGCGCCGAGCACCGGTGCGGACAGCACCAGCGCGGCCAGCTCCTCGCCGTGCGCCTGCGCGTAGCGGGACGCGACCAGCCCGCCGACGGAGTGTCCGATGAGGACGGTGGGCAGCGGGGTGGCGATCGAGCGGGTCACCGCGTGGACGTCGGCGACGAGCGCGTCGACGTCGGTGATCAGCGCCCGTTCGCCCTCCGACCCGCCGTGCCCGACCAGGTCGCCGCCGACCACGAGGGCGCCAGCGTCGTGCAGGGCGGCCGCCACGTGCTCGTAGCGGCCGAGGTGCTCGCCGTACCCGTGCACGAGCACGGCGAGCCAGGTGGCCTCGAGGTTCGGCCAGGTGTGGACCGCGAGTTCGCCCGCGTGGCCGGTGACGTTCGATTCGATCACCTAGGCAGCGTAGAACGCGCTCAGCTCGATCGTGCCGGCGCCGCACACCGGACCGTAGGTCCACGGGAACTGGACCGGTGCGGTCTCGTCCGGCGGGATGGCCGCGGCGCTGGTGGCCTCGGGCTCGCACGGCCCGTCGACCGGCTCGCCGTCGCGCGCCACGACCGTCCAGTGCAGGTTCGCCGCCGCGGACCCGCCGGGGGCCAGCGTGACGAGCGACGGACCGGGGTCGGTGGTGCGGCTGGTCCTGGTCGCGACGTCGCCACCGGACCCCGCGACCAGCTGGAACCCGCTGTACCCGTTGAGCGTGCACGGCTGGTCGCCGGTGTTGGTGAACACCAGCTTCGCGTACCGGTTGCCCGCGCCCGCGTCGCCCTGGTCGACCTTGCCGGACAGCGTCGTCGCGGTGCACCGCGCGGCCCCCGTCGGCGCGGCCGCGCTCTCGGCCGCCGAGGACGCGGCGGGCGGCGGCGGTGCTGGGGTGGACGACGACGCGGCCGCGGAAGGGAGGTCCGCCTGCTTGGTGACCGGGACGCTCGCGGCGCCGGTCGAGGTCTTCTGCCCGGCACCGCAGGCCGCCACCAGCAGCGCCGTGCCGAGGAACCCGCAGGCGATCAGACGTCGGCTCATGTCAGTCCTCCTGATTCGCCGTCCAAAGAGGACGGCTCGCTCGGTGGTCTTATCAAGAGGACGTGCATCCCCGCCGCCGGGTTCGCCCGGACCGGCGAAAAATAACCGGATCGTGTGCCGCATCCGGTGATTTTCCTACCGGCGGACCCAGCCGCCGGGCAGGACGGACATCCCGTCCACGCCCGCGCCCCACAGGTAGGTCCAGGTCACCGTGCCGTCGGGCAGCACGACGCGGGCCCGCCGGTACTCGTCGCCCTCGTACTTGTCCAGCAGCGGGAACGCCGTCTCCGGCGACTTGAGCCGCACGAGGTGGCCCGGCACGTCGTGGTCGCCGCCGGGGCGCAGCGCCGGGTAGCCGCGGCCGGTGTCGTGCAGGCTGCCGGACAGGGTCACGGCCACCGGGTCGCCCGCGACGTGCTCGGCCAGCAGGCGCCAGTGCGACTCGCCGGGCTGGAGGGTGCCGTAGACGAACAGCCGGTCCGGCCAGTCGTCGGGCGACGGGTCGCCGAGCACGGGCGTGAGGTCGAGGCCGTCGGTCTCCGCCGGGTGGCCGCCGAGCCTGCGGGCGCGCGGCTGGTCGACCTCGGAGCACATCACCGGGGCGCCGCGCACGAGCAGCGGCATCCGGCGGGTCCCGGCGCCGGTGTAGGCCAGCACGGAGTCGACCCGGCCGCCGTTGAACAGGGTGACCCGGCCGGAGTGCACCCGTGCGAGCTGGTAGCGCAGCCCGCGCCCCTCGCACCGGTCCAGCACGCGCAGCTGGTCCGCCGTGGCCATCCACACGGCGTGCTCCTCCTCGACGCCCGGCGCGGCGGCCAGCGTGGCGGGCCGTTCGCCGTCGCGGGCGCGCAGCCCCGCCGCCCACACCGCCGAGATCCCCTCGCAGCGGGCCCGCAGCACCACCGCCGGGCCCGTCAGGCCCATCTCCTCGCGCAGCCACGTCACCTTCGCCGGGTTCGCGTTGGACCCGTAGGCCAGCACCGGCATCCGGGCCGCCAGCGGCGGTTCGCCGTGGTCGGCGAGCCAGTCGTCGAGGTCCCGCCCGTCCGGTGCGACCCGCCAGCCGGAGTCGGTCGCGGGGTCCGGGGTGACCGGCCAGCCCTCGCCGTCCAGGTGCACGAAGCAGTGTTCCGGCCGGGTGCCCGGATACGGCAGTGCCGGATGCAGGTCGTCCGTGAAGGGCTGCGTCATGCGCCCATTCTCGCAAGCCTCATCTGGAATTCACGTCACGTTGGTTTGACGAAGAGGCTGTTCATCGGATCTCTGGTCCTGTCGCACGGGTGACCTTGCCGTCCTGGACGGCATTTCGTCGATCTTAGGTAGGAGGTCTGGGGTGAGGCGTTGCACTTTCGCGGTTCGGTGCGGGGGCTAGCCGCGGGCCTCGTCGTAGGCCTGCTGGGCGGCCGAGATGCCCGCCATGTTGCCCTGGATCCAGCCGAACAGCCCGCGCACCTGCCGCGACACCTCGACGCCCATCGGGGTGAGCGTGTAGTCGACGTGCGGCGGGATCACGGGGTGCACCTCGCGGTGCACCAACCCATTGCGCTCCAACGCCTGGAGCGTCTGCGCGAGCATCTTCTCGCTGATCCCGCCGACCGCGCGGCGCAGCTCGCCGAACCGGAGCGTGCCCTCCAGCAGCGCGCCGAGCACCAGGGAGCCCCAGTGGCTCGCGACCACGTTCACCACCGTGCGGGAGGGGCAGTTGCGGTCGTAGACGTTCGCTACAAGGGGCATGAGCTGGATGCTAACCGTTTGGGCAGTATCTGAGAAGAAGGTGGGTACTTACGAAACCGCAGCCTCCGCCCTAGCGTCGCGGCCATGACCACTTTGATCACCGGAGCCACCGGCCACCTCGGTTCGCTGACCCTGCACCACCTCCTGCGGCGCGTTCCCGCGAGCGAGGTCGTGGTGTCCGTGCGGGACCCCGCGAAGGCCGGGGACCTCGGCGTGGAGGTCCGCCGCGGTGACTTCGACCGGCCGGGGACGCTGGACTTCGCCGGCGTCGACCGGCTGATGCTGATCTCCACCGACGGGCCGGACGAGGCCAGGATCGCCAAGCAGTCCGCCGCGGTGCGCGCGGCCCAGGACGCCGGAGTCCGGCACATCGTCTACAGCAGCGTCACCGACGCGCCGACGTCCCCGCTCTCCCTCGCCGTCGTGCACCGGGCGACGGAGGAGCTGATCCGCTCCACGGGCATCCCGTTCACGTTCCTCCGCAACGCGCTCTACCACGAGAACTACACCGGCCGGCTCGCCGGCGCGTACGAGCGCGGCGCGCTGGTGACCGCTACCGGTGACGGCCGCATCGCCTCCGCCTCCCGCGACGACCTGGCGCTCGCCGCCGCGGTCGTGCTGAGCTCCGGCGGGCACGAGTTCGCGGCCTACGAGCTCACCGGGCCGCGGGCGTGGAGCTTCGCCGAGCTGGCCGAGGCCGCCGGGAAGGTCACCGGGAAACCGTTGGAGCACAAAAGCGTCCCGGACGCCGAGCTGCTCACGGGCCTGAAGGCCACCGGTCTCCCCGACTTCGTCGCCGAGCTGCTGGTGGACATCCAGGCGAACATCCGCGCGGGCGCGCTGGCGGAGGTGCGGCCCGACCTGGAGGAGCTGATCGGCCGCCCGGCCACGCCCGTCGAGGAGGCCGTGCGGGTCAGCGCGGGCTGAGCACCAGCGCCGCGTCCAGCTCGGTGTGCTCCTCGGGGTGCTCGTCCCACCAGCGCTCGTAGCCGGGGTTGCGCGCGATGACGGACCGGTAGGCGCGGGCCGCGCACGCGAACACCTCGTGCGCCCGCCCCGCCGCCGGACCCTCGCGGCGGGTCGCGACCAGCAGGTCGGTCTTGATCGGGGCACCGCGCAGCGGTCGGATCACGATGCCGTCGCCGCTGCGCGACGGGGCCGCCGCGAACGACACCGCACCACCCGTCACCAGGCCGCGCGCGGTGCCCGCCTCGTTCACGTGGTGCGTCAGCCGCGGCGTGAAACCGGCCTCGGCGCAAGCCTGGAAGATCTGCACCCGCTGCCCGATCTGCTCCGACGGCGGCACCACCCAGTCCCGGTCCGCCAGCTGCCCGAGGTCGACCACCTCCTGGCGCCCCAACGGATCCCAGTCCGGCAACGCCACGAACTGCGGCTCCGTCACCAGCGTCCGCACCTCGATCCCGCGCAGCTCCCGCCGGTCCATGCCCTCGAAGCGGTCGAACACCCCCAACTGCACGTGGCCCGCCGCCAGCAGCTCCACCAGCTCCGACGACCCCGCCGCGATCTCCGAGCGGATCTCGGAGCAGGGGATCACCTTGCGCAGCTCCTCCACGAACTGCCCGAAGAACAACAGCGGCACCCCGCCCACCACCAGCGTCCCCTGCGACCCGCCGGTCCGCTCCCGCGCCGACCGCAGCAGCTGCCCCACCTCGTCCAGCACCAACCGGGCCGTCCCCACCACCTGCCGCCCCAGATCCGTGGGCACGCTCCCGTTCGACGTCCGCTCGAACAACCGCCCGCCGATGATCCGCTCCACGGTCCGGAGCTGAGCGGACATCGCGGGCTGCGTCAGCCCCAGCCGGGTCGCGGCTTTGGTGACGCTGCCTTCTTCCGCGATCGCGCAGACCGCGCGCAGGTGGCGCAACTCCAAGTCGGGCATAAAACCCTTGTATCCCCCTTTCATATGAGCCGCTACCCCTCTAACGGGTCATAGTTCTGGTGCGACGGAAACGGTTCCCCGGCCCACCTCCCCTGCAAGGAGGGCCGCGGGCGAGGGCCTGGGAGGCCTGGAGTCACGTGACCGGCGCCGGGGTGGGCGGCTGCGCGGGCGCTGTGCTTGTGCGGGCTTCGTGCTTGTGCGAGTGCTGTGCTTGTGCGGGCGTTGTGCTGAGGGCACCCCTGAGCGGCCGGAGCCGCCGACCCGTTGCGGACCGGGGCGGCGGTTCCGGCCGGGTGTTCCGGGCGGCTGTTCTGGGCGGCTGTTCTGGGCGGCGGGGTGTTGGGGTGCTGCTCGGTTGGGTGGGTGGTGCGGGTGGTTGCGTGGGTGGGTGTGGTCGATTTGACTTGGGGCCCCTCTTTTTGGGCCTCGTCGGGCGAAAAAGGGCAGGTGGTAGAGCCTGCCCGCCGACTCATTGTAGGCCCAAAAACCCCAAGTAAAATCGACCACGGTTGCGTGCTTTCGTTGCGTACCAGCGGGTTCGGGGGTTGGTTGCGTGCCGGCGGTTTTGTTCAGGGGATGGGTACTGCTGTGCCTGTCACGGTTACTCGTGGGTCTGTTGGGTGGATGTCGACTAGTAGTTGGCTTGGGCGGCCCATGTCGACGCCTTGGTGGATGAGCAGGCTGCGTGGGGTGGGGACTTTGCCCAAGGTGCGGAGGTAGCCGCCGAAGGCGGCTGCTGCGGCGCCGGTTGCGGCGTCTTCCACGACGCCGCCTACCGGGAACGGTTGGCGGACGTCGTAGACGTCTGGGGATCGTTCGTGGAAAAGGTGGGCGGTGATGAGGTTCGCCGAGCGGAGGGTGTCGGCGAGGGCGGTGAAGTCGTAGTCGAGGTCGGCTAGGCGGGCGCGGTTGGCGACGCCGATGATCAGGTGTCCGGCTCCGCCGTGGGCGATGTGCACCGGCCACGAGAGGTCGGAGGGGGTCCAGTGGAGGGCGTGGAGTGCTTGGTCGACGAGAGCGCCGGGTGCGGGTGCGGAGCTGGTGGGGACGCTGGTGAGGCTGGCCGTGCCGGGGGTGGTGGTGAGGTCGATGCGGCCGGCGGCGGTGGTGAACGCGAGGGGGCCGGGGCCGATGCGGTCGGCCAGCGCCACGGCGGTGGCGATGGTGGCGTGGCCGCAGAAGGGGACCTCCACGAGCGGGCTGGAGTAGCGGACGTGGAAGTCGCGGGCGGTGGGGCCGGGGAGGACGAACGCGGACTCCGAGTAGCCGAGGTCGGCGGCGATGGCGAGCATCGCGGCGTCGTCGAGTCCCCGTGCGTCGAGGACGACGCCCGCCGGGTTGCCGCCGTCGGGGTCGGTGCTGAAGGCCGTGTAGCGCAGGATCTCGGTCATGGGACCAGCCTGCCGACCAGTGCCCATGGAGTCCAACGATGACAACCGATGCTCCCCATCGATAACCTCGATCCGTGGACACCAGGCTGCTGCGGACGTTCCGGGTGCTGGCGCGCACGGGCAGCTTCACCGCGACGGCGGCGGAGCTGCACCTGGTCCAGTCGACGGTGACGACCCAGATCAAGTCGCTGGAGCACGACCTCGGCGCGAAGCTGGTCGACCGGCTCCCCGGCGGGGCCGAGCTCACCGAGGCGGGGGTGCGGGTGCTGGCGGGCGCGCACGAGCTCTTGGCGGCCGAGCAGCGGCTCCGGGACGCGGCCCGCAGCACCCCCGAGGTCACCGGGGACGTCCGGTTGGGGGCGCCGGAGTCGATGTGCGCCTACCGGCTGCCCCGCGTCGTCGCCGACCTGGCAGGCCGGTGGCCCGGCATCACGGTGCACCTGACGCCGGTCGGCACGCCCGCCGCGCTGGACGGAGTGCGCGACGGGGTGCTGGACGTGGCGCTGGTGCTGGAGGACGAGGCACCGGTGACGTCGCTCGACAGCGTCGCGGTGGGGGTGGAGCGGATCGACCTCGTCGCGGCACCGGGCCACCCCGACGAAGGGCGGTACTTCCTGCTGGAGGAGGGCTGCTCGTACACGGACCGGTTCGCCCGCGGGCTGTCCGGCGCCCACCCGACCCGGTTCGGCAGCATCGAGGCGGCGCGGTCGTGCGTGGTGGCCGGACTGGGGCTGTCGGTGCTGCCCAGGGTCGCGGTGGCCGACCAGCTCGCGGCGGGCACGCTGCGCAGCGTGGCCGAGCTGCCGGTGTCGACGCTGTTCGTGGTCACCGACCCGCGTCGGACGGCGGGTGCGGCGGTGCGGGTGGTGTGCGAGGCGTTGGGTCACGTGGTGGAGTCGGGGCCCGCGACGTAGACGTGCGGCAGCCGGCGTGGATCTCGTCGGCGGTGCGGGCGGTGTGCGCGGCCCCGGGTCAGGCGGCGGAGTCGGGGCCGCCGACGTAGACGTGCAGCAGCCGACCGGCCTGGGTCTCGTCGACCACGCTGCGGTCGTGCACCAGGCCGATCTTCGCCATCACCCGGCCGGACGCGTCGTTGCCGTCCTGGTACTGGGCGAGCACCCGGCGCACACCGGGCAGCCGGAACGCCTCGTCGCGCAGTGCGGCGGCCAGCTCGGTGGCCAGTCCGCGCCCCCACGCGGCGGGCGCGATCCACCAGCCGAGCTCGACCTCGCCCGCGCCGCGGTGGACCATCGACCCCACCCCGGTGAACATCCCGGTCTCCCGGTCGAGCGCCGCGCGCCACCCGTACCCGTGGCGCCGCCAGTGCGCGAGCACCGAGCGGTGCCGGTCGGTGGCGTAGTCGCGGTTCCACGGCTTGCCGTCGTTGATCATGCGCACGACCCGCTCGTCGCTCGCGAGCACCATCAGGTCGACGAGGTGCTCGTCCCGCCACGGGACCAACGTCAACCGCGCCGTCGTGAGAGTGCCCATGCGCCCATGATCCCCCGGAACGTCAGCCCAGGCCCGACAGCATCCCCTCGCACGAGCGGACGACCACGGTCGCCGCCCGGCGCTGGTCCTGGTCCAGCACGGGGTTCGCGGCCTGCTCGCGCCACCGGGCCAGCAGGTCCGCGATGAGGTAGCGCTGCTCGGTCTCGTCGGCCTCGTACTCGAGGCCCAGCCTGGCCTGGGTGGCCGTGCCGAGCCCGCCGACCAGCCGGGACGCCTCGGGCTCCAGCGCGGCGGGCAGCCTCGTGCGGCCGCCCTGCAACGCGGCCAGCAGCCGCAGCTCGCGCACGTCGTGCGCGCTGGAGACGATCCGCTCCAGGTCCATCACGATCTTGCGCGCGGCCGGTTTGGGCTCCGCGCGCAGCACGACCTCCAGCGCCAGCAGTGCCGACCGCGCCTTGAGCACCTCGCGGCGGTCGGTGAAGTACTGGGCGATCGAGTCGCGCAGCTCGCCCAACCCGCTGCGCTGCACCAGCTGCGTCACCAGCTTCACCTGCGTGTCGAAGCCCTGCCGGATCAGGGTCGCGGTCAGCCGCACCCCGAAGATCCCGTACCGCTCCAGCAGCCCCTGCCGCACCGACGGCGCCAGCGCGACCGGGAAGTCGTTGCCCACGAACCGGTCCACCGACAGCAGGTGGTCCTCCAGCTCGGTGCGCGGCAGCGCGGCCAGCGCGGTGAGCGCGGTGAACTCCTCCGGCTTCATCGTGCGCGCGGCCACCGCGATCAGCCCGGCGACCGCGATCACGTTCTGGCACAGCGGTTCCACCCGCACCTCGCGCCGGTAGCGGCGGGCGATCTGCTTGGTCGACGACAGCGCGTCGATGCGGCCCGCCCCGATCTCGTCCGCCTTCGCCAGCAGCACCACGGTGTTGATCGGGGACACCCGCGCGATCGGGTTCTCGTGCGCCGCCTGGAGGTAGCGCAGGTCCACGTCCTGGAGGTGCCGCATCAGGTACAGCACCGCGTCCGCCTCGCGGTAGACCTGGTCGCTGGTCGCGGTGGGCGGGGTGTCGATGATCGTGGCGTCGCGCAGCGACCGGGTCGGCCAGTCCACGATCAACCGGTCGACCTGGTCCCACATGCCGATCTCCACGTGCGGACGGCCCTCGCGGCGCACCACCGGCACCTCCTGCGGACCGCTCGGCGTGAACGCGGTCGCCCGCGCCCGGACGCCGTCGCGGTACCAGGTGAACCCGCTGCCCGCGGTGAACTCCTCGCCGATCAGCGCGTTCACCACGGTCGACTTGCCGATCCGCTGCGACCCCGCCACCGCGATCCGCACCGGCTCGCCGAACCGCGCCAGCTGGTTGCGCAGCCACCCGGTCGCGCGGGGGCTGTCCCGGTAGACGATGAGCGCCTCGTTGAGCAGCGCCCACACCTTCGCCTCTAGGCTCATGTCGACTCCGCGGGGAGGAGCACGTCGTCGAGCCTCACGCAGTGATCCCCAACGCCACCTGAGACCCGCCGAGCACCTGGACCTTCTTGTACAGCTCGACGAGCTTGTCCAGCTCCTGCCGGACCTCCAGCGTCCGCCGCTCCCGTTTGGTGGCGTCGTCCTGCACGGCCCGGCGCGCGCTGCGGGCGGACTCCAGCAGGGTCTCCTGGAGCTCCTCGGCCAACGTGCTGAAGTGGTTGCGCAGGCTGACCTGCACGTGCCGCGCGGCGTCGCGGCAGTCCTTGCTGAACTTGATGAAGAAGTCGTCCACGTGCCGCTGCGCCGCGTTCTTCGCGGCGGCCTGGCGGCGCTTGAGCCGGGCGTCGCCCTCGTCCTTGATGCTCTTGCCGCCGAACAGCGCGCCCGCGCCGAGCGACACCACGTTGATCAGCGGCATGCCCGCGAGGCTGGTGACGAGGCCGAACATCAGCACACCGCCGTAGGACCCGCGCAGACCGGTGAAGAGCTTCTGGCTGATGGTGAACTTCTCGATGTTGGGCCGTTCGATCGTGGAGATCCGCTCCAGCACGTCCTCGGGGAAGATCGAGCCGGGCAGCAGGTCCTCGCGGTAGACCGGGAAGCTCTTCGCGACCTTCTCGGCGACCCACTCGGAGCGGTCCAGCAGCCAGGCGAAGTTCTTCGTGCCCGCCTCGGTGAGGTTGTCCTCCAGCCACCGCTCGAACTCGTCCCAGCCCTTCGCCGGGTCGGCGTCGTCGAACGTCTTGTCGACCTCGCGGAGGATCTTGCGGGTCCGGTCGCGCAGGTCGAACTCGATGTCGGACACCAGGTCCGCCATCTCGTCGGCCAGCACGGTCTGCCAGCGCGCCGACCGGCGGCGCAGCTCGTCGACCCGGCGCTGCGCCTCGTGCAGCGCGCCGATCGTGTCCTCGGTGCGCTTGGTGTTCTGCACCGTCAGCTCCTGGCGCAGCGGCGCGACGAGCTGCTGGATCGCCGACGCCGCGGACACCGCCACGACCCGGCGGGCCAGCTGGTCGGCCGCGGCCACGATGTCGCGCTGCACGCACGCCAGCAGGTCCGGGAAGCCGGACTCGACGTTGAGGGACTTGTCGCCGGTCTGCGCGGCCCGCAGCCGCAGCGCGGACGACACCGCGAACACCTTCGCGCTCACGCCCGCGCGGGCCAGCTGGGCCTGGTTGGCCTCCAGCACCCGGCGCCACTGCGGGCAGATGTCGGTCTTGGTGAGCACCACGGTCACGTTCGGGCAGGACGTCATGACCTGCTTGAGCAGCTCCAGCTCGGTCGAGGTCAGCTCGTTGGTCGCGTCGGACACCAGCAGCACCGCGTCGGCCTGGAGCAGGGCGGTGAACGTGCTCGTGGTGTGGGCGGAGCGCAGGTCGCCGACACCGGGGGTGTCGATCAGCACCAGGCCGGAGGTGAGCAGCGCGCGCGGGATGCCGACCTCGGCGCGGACCACCTCACCCGAATGCCCGGCGCTGACCTCCTTCGCGACCTGGTCGATGGCCACGGGGACGCGCTCGGTCGGGGTGTCGGTGATCGCGCGTCTGGCCGCCGAGCTGCGCACCAGCGCGGCGGACGGGGTCTCGGCGTGCTGCACGAAGGTGGGGACGGTGGTGGTGATGTCGTCACCTACCGCGCAGACGGGGGCGTTGACCAGGGCGTTCACCAGTTGGCTCTTGCCCTGCTTCGCCTCGCCGATCACCAGCACTCTGAGCTTGGGGTCCAGTTGTCGAGCCCGCTTCTCGCGCAACCGTTCTGCCAGGTCAGGCCGGTTGAGCGTGGTGCAAGCCCCGATCGTCTCGTCGAGCACGTCGAGCCAGGGGACGGCCATCACCCGAGTGAGTGTGCCGTGTTCACCCTCATGGGTGAAAGTGGAGAGGGCGGGTCCCGTCGTGAGACAGGACCCGCCCTCGGTGGAACGACGAGATCGAAAAGAGATCAGAACAGCAGGTCGGTGACGCCGAGCAGGTCGGAGCCGGGGAGGTGCGCGTGGTCGACCGTCTCGGTGACGTTGCTCACAACGTCGCCCACCGCGCTGTGCGAGAGGACGTCGCCGCCGACGGAGCCGAGGGTGTCCACGCCGAGCGGCGCGGAGGTGGTGAAGTCGACGATGTTGCCGCCGCCCAGGCCCAGGCCGCTGTGGTCGAGCCCGTCGGTGAGGCCACCGGTCACGCCGTCGACGACGCCGTGCAGCGTGTCGACCGAGCCGAACACGTGGCTGGTCAGGCCTTCCGTGCCGGGGAGCGTGCCGGTGACCCCACTCGCGGTGGCGGTGACGCCGTGGAGAGCGCCCGTCGCCGAGTCGGCGAGGTCGTGGACCTGGCCGGTGGTGGTGTCCAACGTCGCGTCCAGGGAGCCGGTGACGTCGTTCACCGCGGAGAAGTCACCAGGGATCTTGATGTCGGCGGCGCCCGCGGCATCCGCCAGTCCCCAGGCGGAGAGGCCGGTGAAGGCCTCCAGCCCGGTCTCGTCGGCCGCGATGGCACCCGTGGCCGCGAGGTTGACGTCGGTGGTGCTGGGCACACCCACGAGCTGCGTGACGACCTGCAGCTGCGTGATGGCGCCCGCGGGGCCCGCGAGGTCGAGGTCCACCGGCATCCCGTTGAGCACGGACCCGTCGAGAGCGGGCAGGCTCCCGGCGGGCACGTAGTCGAGGACCAGCGGGAGGACCTCCTGCACGTCCAGCGCACTGATGTCGCCCAGTCCGGCCGCGCCGAGGGCACCCTCGGCGTCGTTCTGGAAGTCGGCCAGCGCGGTCGGGTCGCTGAGCAGACCGAGGACGAATTCGTGCAGCGTGTGCGAGCTCACTGGTGATCTCCAAAATGGTCGTGCGGGGGGTGTCGGGAGCCGGGGTACTGCTTGCCCGGCACTGCCACAAACCTAGGAGCCGGGGGTTTCGGTGCCATCGGGGATCACTCCCAGTAGATGCCGTATCCACGTTGGGGTGGATTTCGTTCACCCCCTAGGGGGTTAGGGGCCCTGCTTGTGAGCCGATGATCACCGGTGTACGTACGTATGACTGGTACGAACAGGTGAGTGAGGAGTTCTGGACTTGCCTTATGTCCTCGGGGTCGATGTGGGCACCACCCGCACCGCTGCCGCGATCTGCCGCCTGGCCCGCGTCGGCAGGCCGGAGGTCGAGGTGGTCGGGCTCGGCGGGCCCGGCGGCGGCGTCTCGTCGACGCTGCGGCTCACCCCGGAAGGCGACTACGTCGTCGGTGACCCCGGCGACCCGCTGCTCACCGCGACCGGGTTCGCCCGGCGCGTCGGGGACGACGTGCCGGTCCTGCTCGGCCAGGACTGGGTCGCGCCGGAGGACCTGACCGCGCTGATGGTCATGTACGTCGCCGCCCAGGTCGCCGAACGGGAGGGGGAGCAGGCCACGCACGTCGCCGTGACCCACCCGGCGGACTGGGGGCAGCACCGCAAGGACCTGCTCGCCCAGGCGCTGCGCCAGGTCGGGATCGAGCGGCCGACCCTGGTCGCCGAGCCGATCGCGGCCGTGGAGAACCACCTGGCGGCGGGCGGCGGGGGTGAGGTGCAGGCGGTGTTCAGCCTGGGCAGCCACGCCGTCGAGGCCTCGGTGGTGCGCCGCTCGTTGGGCACGGCCGCGGAGCTGCTCGGCGCGAACGAGGGCCACGACCACCGGGCGGGCGTCGACTTCGACGACGTCGTGCTCGGTCACGTGCGGGCGGAGCTGGGCCGCGACCTGGCCGACCTCGACCCCGCGGACCCGTGGGTCGCCCAGCTCGTCACGCGGCTGCGCTTCGACTGCGAGGCCGCCAAGCGGGCCCTGTCCGCGATGCCCGAGGTCACCATCCCCGTGCACCTGGAGGAGGGGGTGCGGGAGGTGCGCCTGACCAGGCCCCGGTTCGAGGACATGATCCGCCCCGCCCTCGACCTGGCCGTCGACACGCTGGTGCGCACCACCGCCGCGCACGCGGCACCCGACGTGGTGCTGCTGGTGGGCGGCAGCGCCCGGATCCCGCTGGTCGCGGACCTCGTGTCCGGTGCCGTGCGGGCCCGCCTCGCCATCGAGGCCGCGCCGGAGACCTCGGTCGTGAAGGGCGCGGCGCTGGTGGCCCGCCAGGCGGTCGAGGGACCCGACGCCGAGCCCGAGCCCCGCGAGACGTCCGTGCTCCGCCGCTTCGACGACCCGTCGCTGCGCTTCCCGGTCGGGGAGCTCGGCCTGTCCGACGACGAGTTCACCGCACCACCGCCCCGCCCACCGGTCGACATCACCCCGCTCGACCTCCCGGAACGGCGCTCGGTCAAGCGCGTCGTCCGCGGTCTGAAGCCCGCGGGCGCGGGCGGGTCCCGCCGGGGCGGCCCCGCCCCCGACGAGGACGACCGGTGAGGACCGACCGCCCCGACCGCCCCGACGACCCCGACGACGATGAGGACGGCTGTTGAGCCACCGATCGACCACGCACCCCGCGCTGTTGCCGGACGAGCCGACCCGTCGGCTGCTGGACGACATCGCCGCCGCCCCGGACGCCCCGCTGCGCCTGGGCGTGATGGCACCCGGTGGGTACGGCAAGTCGGTCATCCTGCGCGAGATCCGGCGCCTCTACGACGACGCCGGCTCGTCGGTCCGCGTCGTCGACGACGCCCACCTGCTCGACGAGCCGCGGCTGCGCGAGGTGCTGGAGGCCGACGACCCGCGACTGGTCGTCGCCTACCGCCCGTGGCCCCGGCACCGGGTGCTGGCGGAGTCGTTGCGCGGACGGCCCCTGCTCATGCCGGGCGCGTTCGGCAAGGAGCAGGTGAAGGAGTTCCTGCCCGCCGCCGCGAGCCCCGCCCTGGTCGACTTCGTGCACCAGCAGAGCGGCGGCGTGCCCCGGTTCGTGGAACGGCTGGCGGGCGTGACCGGCGCGGAGGTCCCGGCCGAGGCCGTGGACGCGTTCCGGCCCGAGCTGGACTGGCTCGACGCCGACCTGCAGAAGTTCCTGCTCGCCGCCGAGGCCGGTGCGGGTCTGCGGCTGGACCTGCTGGGGTCGTTGCTGGGCAAGGACTCCGACGGGGTCGCCGAGATCATCGAGGCCGCCCGCGCCACCGGCATGGTCGCCCAGGACGGCACGCTCGTGCCGATCGCCCGCCGGGCCGTCGCCCTGCTCAGCCGCGCCGAACGCCGGATCGCGGTCCGCCAGCGGCTGGCCGGGCTGCAGCTGGACGCGGGCGGCCCGGTGCTGGACCTGGTGCGCCCGCTGATCGGCACCGGCGTCGGCGGTCCCGGCGTGGCCGCCGCGTTCCAGGCCGCGGCCGCCGAGGCGCTCGGCGCCGACCCCGCGCTGGCCGCCCGGCTGTTCGCCGCCAGCGCCTCGGCGGGCACGCCCGGTGTCGAGGTCGCCGCCCGGTGGGCCACCGCGTCCGCGATGGCGGGTGACCTGGACGGCGCGCTGCGGCTGGCCGACCAGGTGATCACCGGCCCGGAGTCCGCGCACCGCGGTGCCGCCGCCGAGGTGGCCGCCGTCGCGCTGGCGCACCGCGGCCAGCTGGCCAGGAGCACCGAGCTCTACCAGTGGTCGGCCACGCCGTCGGCCGCCGCGTTCGCCGTCGTCGGCAGCATCGGCACCGGCAGGCTCTCGTGCGAGCTGGACCTGCCCGCCGCACCTCCCACGTCGCTGGACGGCGCCGCGGCCCTGATGGCGCAAGGTATCCGCGAGTCCGTCGCGGGCGAGCCGATGACCGCGCTGTCCACGCTGGTCCGCGCCTCCGGTCTCCTGGAGCCCGTCGGCAGGGCCGCCCTGCTCCCGGACAGCCCGGCGGCGCTGGCCGCGCTGGTGGCGCTGCACTGCGGCGAGTCCGGCGTGGCCGAGTCGGTGCTCGACCGGGCCGCCAGGGCGCAGGTCGGCGGCACCCTGTTCACGGTGCGGCACGTCGTGCTGCGGGCGTGGATCGCCATGGTGCGCGGCAACCTCGCCCAGGCCAAGGACTGCCTGCTGGCGTTGAAGAAGGCGGGCAAGCGGCTCGAACCGCGCGACTGGCTGTTCGCGGTCGCGCTGGAGATCGGCGTCGCCCGGCGCAACAGCGACCTGGCGACGATGAAGCGGACGTGGGAGCAGGCCTGCGAGGCCGTGCTGCGGCACCCGGTCGACCTGTTCACCTTCCTGCCGCTGGGGGAGTTCGCCGCCGCGGCCGCACGGCTGCGCGACGAGCACCGGCTCGCCCCGCACCTCGCCGAGGCCCGGAACCTGTTGCGGGAGCTGGGGAACCCGCCGCTGTGGGCGGTGCCGCTGCACTGGAGCGGGCTGCACGCCGCGATCATCGCCGAGCAGACCGGGGTGGCCGAGGAGCACGCCGCCGCGCTGGCCGAGCACCGCGGTCTCAACCGCTACAACGCGATCATCTCCGGCGCGGCCGAGAGCTGGCTCGACGTCCTGGCGGGCAAGGTCGACGCCGACCAGGTCGAGGACGCCGCCCGCGGCCTGCACGCGGCGGGCCAGTGGTGGGACGGCGCCCGGCTCGCCGGCCAGGCGGCCATCCGCACCGCGGACCGGCAGGCGATGGTCCGCCTCCTGGACTGCGCCCGCCTCCTGCAAGGCCGCCCGGTCGCCGTGAAGAAGACCGGGGTCGAGCCCGCGGTCGTCCCGGAGAGCACCGACGCCGACAAGCTGAGCGACCGCGAACGCGAGGTGGCCGACCTCGTCGTCGCGGGCCTGACCTACAAGCAGGTGGGCGACCGCCTGTTCATCTCGGCCAAGACGGTCGAGCACCACATGGCCCGCATCCGCCAGCGCCTCGGCTGCACCAGCCGCGGCGAGCTGCTGGCTCGGCTGCGCGAGATCCTGGCCTAGGGCGGGTTTCCCGGATCCGTGTCCGCAGGGGCCGCCTCAGGTGCGACTCCCGTCGGACGAGATCCGGGAACACGCCTTGGACGCGCCCGCCGCCCGGTCAGGCCTGCCACAGCCAGAACCCGATGCCCTGGTCGTCCGTGCACTCGGCGGTCAGCCCGTAGTCCTCCCGCTCGACCGGACCCGCCGTGCCGCCCCGCCCGACGACCTCCGCCAGCGCCGCGTCCAGGTCCCGCACCGCGTACATCAGCTTCCAGCCGACCTGCTCCTGCCCGCCCCACAGCCCGGCCATCGTGCCCGCGCCGTCGATCCGCCACCCCTCCTGGACCCGGCCCGGCGTGAACCGCCACCCCAGCACTGCCCCGTAGAAGGACTTCGCCGCTTCCGCGTCCGGCACCTGGAACGTGTGGTAGCCGAGTTCCCCGTGCCGCGGCGCGGGTCCGGACTGCGGTTGCGGGGCGGCCTCGGCCACCAGCCAGCGGTGGCCGAACGGGTCGAGCACGGTTCCGCCGCGGCCGTGCGGCGAGTCCGCGACGGGGCGCAGCAGCTCCGCGCCGCGCTCCACCGCCCGCCGCACCACCCCGTCGAGGTCCGCGACCTCAATCCGGTAGGACGGGTGCGTGCCGACCGGTGCCAGGTGGCCGACCTCGGGGAACTCCTCCGACAGCATCACCACCGACCCGCCGAACACCAGCTCGGCGTGCCCCACGCGGCCGTCGTCCACCACGATGGGCTCGCCCTGCCGGACGGCGCCGAACACCTCCGTGTAGAACTCGATCGCGGCACGCGCGTCGGTGACCGCGAGGTAGGGCGTCAAGGTGCTGAGCTTGGTCTCGGTACTGGTCATGTCTCCTCGATCCGGGGCGAGAACGGCGTCCGCGAGGCGGGCGCGCAGGCGGGCGGCGAAGGCCGGGTCCGGGTCCACGGGGCGGACCGGCAGGTGCAGTGCGTCGAACGGGTCGGTCATCGCGGACCCCCGGTGTACGCCCGGCGGAACGCGGCGCGCGCCCTGGCGAGCAGCGACTCGGTGGCGTGGACGGTGCGCCCGAGGTGCCGGGCGACCTCCGGGACGGGCAGGCCGTCGAGGTAGCGCAGGGTCAGCGCGCAGCGGTGGTCCGGGGTCAGCGCGGCCAGCACCTCGCGGGCGTGCAGCGCGTCCACCTCCTCGTCCCACGGGTCGTCGACCCGCTCCTCCTGGTAGGCGAGGCGCAGGCCGCGGGTCTCGCGCTCCTTGCGCCGCCAGTGGTCGACGAGCTTGTGCCGGGCTATCCCGATCAGCCACGCCGGGCTGACCGGGCCGCCGTCGCGGCACCCCTGCACGGCGGCGAGGAACGTCTCCGAGGTCAGCTCCTCGGCGTGCGCCCGGTCGCCGCACCGGGCCAGCAGGTACCCGTAGACCTGGGGCAGCGCCGCGTCGTAGACCTCGAGCAGCGCGAACGCCGGATCGGGGTGCACCCGCGGTTCGCTCACACCCCATAGTCGTCCCGAGTACCCGGACTCCGTCGGGTGAGACCGAACTTCTTCAGGACCGATGGTCACGGGTCGCTGTGCGCAGTACTGAAGGGGCGGAACCAGGGGTCGATAGGCCGTGTGAGTGAATCAAGATCCCTTGGGGGAGACGCAAAGTAGCCAATAACCGCTGGATTCCACGTAAGAGGGACATTCATAGGCGAGGCCCCGAATCCGCAGGTAGGGTTCCGCGTCGGCGCGGGACTGTTTAGAGACCTACGCCGAGTCCGTCCCTGCGTCTGGATCCGCCCCCCAGCAGGCAAGGTGGCATGAGCTCAGCCCTCCCCGACGACGTCAGAACAGCCCCCGGAGCAGGAAGACGGGAGCGGCGCAAGCTCGCGCGCAAGTGGATGTCCGCCGTCGGCTCGACCACCTACATCCCGCTCCCCGTCGAGGAGCTGGAGCACCAGCTGCGCCAGCTCGTGCACCGGCTGCACGACGCCGTGACCACCGAGCCGTTCGCCCCGGAGCAGGCCTCCGTCGTCGGCGCGCGCCTGGTCGACCTGCACTGCACCGGCCCGGCCAGCCTGCGGACGTCGTTGGCGCTGCTCGGCACCGCGCTGCTGTCCTCGGCCGAGCTGCAGCGCGTCGAGGGGCTCACGAAGCGGGTCATGGCCGTGCTCGGCGCGGTCGCCTCCGGTTACGTCGACGCCGCCCAGCTCCTCGTGCTGCGGCAGCAGGAGAGCGTCAGCCAGGCGCTGCTCATGGCGACCAAGGCCGCCCAGTGGAACCTGCGGGTGAGCGAGGCGCTGGCCGACGAGGTGTTCACGTCCTCCGCCAGCGGCATCGCGGTCACCGACCTGGAGGGCCGGTTCGTCCGGGTCAACTCCGCGCTGGAGGAGATCATCGGCAGCACCACCGCGGAGCTGGCCGGCCGCCCGGTGACCGAGGTCGTGCACGAGGACGACGCGGAGGGGCTGCTCACCGCGTTCCGCGACCTGCTCGACGGTGTGCACCAACGGGTCCCGCTGCGGCCGCGGCTCGTGCGCAAGGACGGCGAGGTCCTCGGCGGCACGCTCGCCGTCGCCCTGCTGCGCGACGCCGACGGCGAGCCCGGCCAGTTCGTCGCGGTCGTCGAGGACGTCAGCGAGCTGACCCTGCTCGGCACCCAGCTCAGCCACCAGGCCCTGCACGACCCGTTGACCGGCCTGCCGAACCGGCAGTTCTTCAGCACCAGGCTGGAGACCACGCTCGGCCGGGCCGACCCCGTCGCGGGCGTGACCCTCTACCACCTCGACCTGGACGCGTTCTCGGTCGTCACCGACGGCCTGGGCCGCCGCGTCGGCGACCAGCTCCTCAAGGTCGTCGCCGACCGGTTGGGCGCCGTGTTCAGCGCCGAGAAGGCCATGGTGGCCAGGCTCGACGGCGCCGAGTTCGCCGTCCTGGTCGAGAACGGCCCGTCCACCCCGGACGTCGTCACCACGATCGACCGCGTCAACGCCGAGCTCGCCGAACCGGTCTACCTCGACGGCCACGGGATCGCGGTCTCCGCCACCATCGGCGTGGTCGACCGCCCCGCGCCGGGCACCGACCCGGTGGAGCTGCTGCGCGCCTCCCACCTGACCTTGCGCCGCGCCAAGCGCAGCGGCCGCAGGCAGTGGGGCCTGTTCGACGCCGGCCGCGACGCCGTCGACCGCGCCCGCTTCGAGCTCGCGGCCGTCATGCCCGGCGCCTGGGAGTCCGGCGAGATCGACATCGTCTTCCAGTCCGAACACCGCCTGGCCGACAACGAGATCACCGGCCTCACCGCCCAGCTCCGCTGGAACCATCCGGACCAGGGCACCATCGACCACGACCACTGCGTCGAGCTCGCCGAGTCCACCGGCCTCATGCTCCCCCTGGGCACCTGGCTGCTCCGCGGCGCCGCCGAACGCCTCCGCTGGTGGCAGCAGACCACCAACGCCACCACCCTCCCCCTGTCGATCGCCCTCACCACCAGCCAGGCCACCGACCAGGACCTCGTCGGCAACGTCCTCCGCGTCCTGTCCGACACCGGCCTCCCGGCATCGTCCCTCCGCCTGGCCCTGCCCTCCGCGCTCCTGGTGGCCAACCACGACGACGCCACCGACAACCTCACCGTCCTCGCGGACGCCGGCGTCCGCACCGCCATGGACCACTTCACCGGCTCCGTCGACGAGTTCGCCAGACTCGAAGCCCTACCCGTCCACGAAGTCCGCATCCCCCGCCGCCACATGTGCACCGACCGCACCCCCATCACCACCCGCGTCCTGAGCGACCTGGTCGCCGCCGCCCACCTCGCGGGCGCCACCGTCGTCGTCAACGGCGTGGACACCCCAGAACTAGCCGACTGGTGGCGCACCACCTCCGCCAACACCGCCACCGGCCTTCACTTCGCCCCACCCAAACCACTCACCGACTGGTAGCCAAAGCCAAGGGGCACAACGACACTGGAACCAAAGGACAAGCCGCCCAACCCAACCCAACCCAGCTGGAAGCGAGCGGTGCTCGTCCGCTAGTGCGGTCGGCTTGACTTGGGGTTTTTGGGCTTAAAATTGGTCGGCGGGCAGGCTCTACCACCTGCCCTTTTTCGCCCGACGAAGCCCAAAAAAGGGGCCCCAAGTCAAGCCGACCGCACCCGGAGACAGCTGTAGCGATACCCCCGGAGACCGCGGCTAGCGACACCCCTCCGGAGACCGCGGCTAGCGACACCCCCCGAAGACCACAGCACCGACACAGCGGCGACACCCACAACAGCGAGAAAGACCTACCCCCTCTCCCTACCCACCACCCACACCAGCACCAAGCTGATCCCCGCCACCGTGAAGTTCTGCAACGCGGGCTGCAACCCGTTCCAGGTCTTCGACTGCCACATCTGGAACCACTCCCCGCCGATCACGATGAACCCGCCCCCGAACAGCAGCAGCTGCATCACCAGCCCCGCCGTCGTCCACCGCCGCGCCCCTTCCGCGTCCCCCCGCCCGAACAGCACCTTCACCCACGCCACGACCCCGACGACCAGCACCACCGCCGTCACCGCCTCCCAGGCGATGATCAGCAGGTAGGCGATCGTGACGAGGGTCGGGCTGGTGATGGCCCGCCACATCACGTTCGGCGAGTTGAACGTGGTGTCCATCGCGAAGACGTGCTCGACGAACGCGCGGTTCGTCCCGTAGTCGGTGGTGTTCCCGAGGACGACGAGGAGCAGGTACAGCGCGGTGATCGCGGTGACGGCCGCGGCCACCGCGTGGGGGCTGCCGACCCTGGCAAGAAGACGCATGGCCGGGACCCTACGCAGACGGCTTGAGCCCGACCCCAATTCCTGCTGAAGTGGCTTCGGCGTCCGTTCGGCCCAACGTGGCCCTCACGCTGGGTGTACGGGTGCCCGCCCTGGGTTCGGACACCTCGGGTTTGATCTTCGACACACGCCCTAGGCGCAGGGCGGGTCGTAGCTGAGCTGCGGCAGGTGCCGCTGCCACTGGTCCTCGGTGAGCACCCCCTTGGTGCTGGTGCAGATCCGGTTGATCGCGTGCTCCTCGTCCAGGTCCCACAGCCGGATCGTGGCGTCGAAGCTGCTGGACGTCAGGCTGCGCCCGTCGGGGCTGAACGCGATCCCGGTGACGCTGGCGTCGTGCCCGGACAGGGCCTGCCCGATCGCGGTCGGCTTGGTGACGTCGTGCACGTCCCACAGCCGGACCGTCTTGTCGTCGCTGGCGGTCGCGAGGCGCTTGCCGTCCGGGCTGAACGTCGCGTCCACCGGCGACTCGACGTGCCCGGTGAGCGACGGGCCGACCTGCCGGATGGTGTTGCGGTCGCTGATGTCCCACAGCCGGATGGTCTTGTCGTCGCTCGTCGTGGCGAGCGTGCGGCCGTCGGGGGTCATCGCGCCGCCGCTGATGGGGGCGCTGTGGCCGAGGACCGCCTGGCCGATCTGGTGGGCGGCGGCGGGATCGCCCACGTCGTAGAGCCGGATGGTCTTGTCCGCGCTGGCCACCACGACGGTCCGGCCGTCGGGGGTGAACTCGGCGAACTCGATGTACCCGTCCGGGCCCGCGAGCGGTTCCCCCAGCGGTTTCGGTTGGGAGGGGGTGGTGATGTCCCACAGCCGCAACGACTTGTCGGTCTGCCCGGTGATCAGCTTGGTCCCGTCCGGGCTGAACGCGACGCGCGCCATGTACCTGGTCTGCAGCACCAGCGGGACGCCGATCGGCCGCGGCTTGGTCCGGTCGCCGATGTCCCACAGCCGCACGGTCTTGTCCTCGCTGGCGGAGGCCAGCGTCCGGCCGTCCGGGCTGAGCGCGAGCATCGAGACCCCCGACGCGTGCGCGAGGACCGGTGGTCCCAGCGGTTGCGGGTCGTTCGGGTCGGACAGGTTCCACAGCCGGATCGTGCGGTCGTCGCCCGCGGTGATCAGCAGCTTGCCGTCGTCGCCGTAGACCGGTGACGACGTCTGCCCGCTGTGGCCGACCAGCACCGACGACGGCAGCGACCACAGCCGGACGGTCTGGTCCGCGCTGCCGGTGGCGAGGCTGCGCCCGTCCGGGCTGAACCCGACGGCGAACACCGTGCTGTTGCGGCCCGCCAGCGGGCTGCCGAGCGCTTGGGGGCGCGCCGGGTCGGTGACGTTCCACAGCCGGGCGGTGCTGTCCGCGCTGCCGGTGGCGAGCAGGCGCCCGTCCGGGCTGAACGCCACCGACCAGACGGCGCCCTTGTGGTCGGTGAGCGGACGGCCCAGCGGCACGGCGGCCGCCGGGTCGGTCACGTTCCACAGCCGGATGGTCTTGTCGTCGCTGCCGGTGGCCAGCGTGCGCCCGTCCGGGCTGAACGCGACCGAGTGGATGGTGCTGTCGTGACCGTCCAGCGGTTGGCCGAGCGGGACCGGCGCGAGCGGGTCGGCGAGGTTCCACAGCACGACGGTGTGGTCGTCGCCGCCGACCGCGAAGAGCTTGCCGGTGCGGTCGAAGGCGATGGACCTGACCGCCGCGGTGTGCCCGCCCAGCGGGTCGCCGAGCGGTTTCGCGGCCGCCGGATCGGTCACGTCCCACAGCCGCGAGGTGTGGTCCTCGTTCGCGGTGGCGAGCATCCGGCCGTCCGGGCTGAACGCCAGCAGGTAGATCGTGCCGTTGTCGCCCTCCAGCGGGTCGCCGAGCCGCCGGGGGTGGCCGATGTCGCCGACGTCCCAGAGGATCACGGTCTTGTCGTCGCCCGCGGTGGCCAGCGTCCGGCCGTCCGGGCTGAACACCGCGGAGCTGACCCAGCTCTTGTGCCCGAGCAGCGGTTCGCCCAGCGGCTTGGGGTTCGAGCGGTCGGTCACGTCCCACAGCCGCACGGTGTTGTCGTAGCTGGCGGTGGCCAGAGTCTTGCCGTCCGGGCTGAACGTCGTCAGGTACACCGCGCCGGTGTGCCCGGTCATCGGCATGGCCAGCGGGGACGTCTCGGTCGACACGAGCCGGGTGTAGACGTCCTGGTCGTCGGGCCGCATCCGGTGCGCGACCAGGTCGAGCTGCGCGGACAGCGACGGGTCGCTCTCCTGGAGCCGGTTCGCCTCCGCCACGACACCGCGGAACACGGCCTCGTCGCGTTCCCGCACGGCGAGCACGGCGGCCGTGCCCGCGATGAGGGCGAGCACCACCACCGAGGCGACGGCGGCCCGCCGGATCCACGTCGACCGGGTGCGCTGCTGGCTCGACACGGCGAGGAAGTCGTCCGCCGCGGCGGTCAGCGAGCCGGGTCCGGCGCCGTCGGCCCACTGCCGGGCCGTCTCCAGCCGGGCGCCGCGGTAGAGCAGCGACGAGTCGCGCTCCTGCGCCGCCCAGGTGGCCGCGTCCTCCTCCAGCCGCTGCCGCAGCAACGTGCCCTCGCGGTCCTGGTCGACCCAGGTCCGCAGCCGGGGCCACGCCTGCAGCAGCGCCTCGTGGGTGATCTCGACCGAGCCCGCGTCGAGCGTCACGAGCCGGGCCCTGGCCAGCACCTCCAGCGCCTCCTCGGCCGCCGACCGGTTGGCCGCCTGCTCCACCAGCTCGTGCCGGGTGGACCGCCTGCGGGTGTCCTGGGTGTCGTCGCCGACCCGGACCAGGCGCAGCAGCAACGAGCGCGCGGCCCGCTGGGCGGCCGGGTCGAGGTCGGCCCACGCCCGTTCGGCCGTCGCCGCGACGGCGCCCTGGATGCCGCCCGCGCCGCGGTAGCCGGTGATCGTGAGCTTGCCTGCCTGCCTGCGCTGCCAGGTCGCGAGCAGCGCGTGCGACAGCAGCGGCAGCGCGCCCGCGTCGTAGGCGCCCTGCCTGCCCTGCGGCCTGCCGCTGCGCACGCCGAGGTCGCGCAGCATCAGCTCGATCAGGCCGGGCTCGAGCTGCAGGCCCGCGGCCTTCGCGGGCCGGGACACCGCCTCGCGCAGCTCCGCCGACGTCATCGGCCCGAGCACCATCTGCCGGTCCTGCAGCGCGTCGGCCAGCTCCGGGTAGGCCAGGCAGCGGCCGTAGAAGTCGGCGCGCACACCCAGCACCACCAGCACCGGCGGCGTGCCGCCGGGCAGCGACGGGGTGCACGCGGCGTGCAGGGCCTGCACGAACACCTGGAGCCGCGCCTCGTCGCCGCCGAGCGTGAACGCCTCCTCGAACTGGTCCACGACCAGCACGAGCCGGTCCGCGCCGTGCCGCGCCGCGTACGCCGAGAACGACGCCCGGATCTGGGTGGAGAACCGCATGACGCCCATCAGCGTCTGGCCGATGAACGCCTCCGCGCTCTGGCCGCCCGCGAGCAGGTCGTGGTCCATCCCGTCCAGGCCGAGCGCCAGGTCGAGCGCGTCGGCGAGCTCGGGCACCTGGTGCGCGAGCTCCTTGAGCGGGTCCGCGCCCGGCGTCATCAGCACGACCGGCCATTGCGCGGAACCCTCGACGCCGAGTTCGCCCCGTGCGATGGAAGGAATCATTCCGGCGCGCACCAGAGAGGATTTCCCGGCACCGGAAGCGCCGACCAGCATGACGATCCCACTGGTGTCGACCGCGTTTCCGAGTCGGTTCACCAATGCGGCGGTACTGCGTTCCCGACCGAAGAACCACCCCGAATCCTCGGGGCGGAATGCGGCCAGTCCGCGATAAGGACAAAGGCCCGACTCGCCAATGGGGGAATCCTCTTCGGAGGATTCACCGCCGGCCGCCGGACTCGCCTGCGCCTCCTCCCACAGCGCCCGCCACGCGGCCAGGTCGTAGAGGTCGGGGACGACCGGCTGCGGGTGCGCCTTGCGGGCCTCGCCGATGAGGATCTCGAGCACCACCGACAGCGCCGCGAAGCGCGCGGGCACGTTGCGACCACGGCGCCAGTCGCTGACCCGCTGCGCGGTCGCGCGCACCGGGCGGTCGCGCTCGTCGGTGCGCCGAGCCCGCGTCACCGACTCGGTGACCTTCTTCAGCGGGGGGTCGCCCGCCTCCGCGTAGAGCAGGGCGAACCTCTCGGCGAACACCCCGCGCGGTCCCATACCCGGACCGGAACTGCTCATCCGCTGGCCTGCCATCCGTTGTGGATCCGGACCGGAAAACCCGATAGGAGCGTGTGATCAGGTCTTTTGTCGGCCGTCATAAGTCTGCGCGGTCCACCCTAACGACTTCCCCTGTCAAGCTGCTCCACGACGTTCCGCTCACCTGTCGGTAGTGCGAAGGAGACCTGATTCCAGTGGTTTCACAGTCGACTGACGAATACCGCGGGGCGTTCGCCGCTGAGAGGTCCTGGGGGTCTTCTCAGTGGTCGCGACCCGGTCGTTGGACCGGTGCGGCGACCTGACCGCAGGCCACCCGTCCCGGCGGCGGTCCTACCAACCGCCGTCGGTGACGGGGTGTGCCCGGTGCTCCGGCTGGTCCTCGATCTGCAGACGCTGGGTCGGGTCGAGATCCCGCTGGGGAGCCTCGTCCGGCTGGTCGCCGCGGAGTGAACGCCGGAGCTGTACCGCCGAAGCCGCCGCGGATTCCCGTGGCGGCTTCGGCATGTCACCACCTGTTCGCGATAACGGCGCGGGCCCGTCCTTCGCCGTCGCTTTCGGGTAGTCCGGATATCCGTGGACCGCGGTGCCGTCGCGAAGCACGACAGCCGCCCGCTGTGCCCGTTCCGGACTCGGATGTCCAATGCTCGCAACGAGTTCAGTAACAGCGTTTATGAACCCCTTCCGGTGTTCTCCGACGACTTCGCGGACGGGTGCGCGGTGTCCGGGTGCCCGGCGGTGGAAGCAGCGCCGGAACGCGGCCGGGGCGGGTTACCACCGTGCCGCGAGAAACAGGACGTCCTGTTGGGAAGAGGTGGCGGACAAGGCGATCTCGTGGGCGGTCGGGCACGCCCGCGGGTGACAATGGCGTTGTGGCGACAGGAGAAGACCTACGACGGCTCGCGCGGACCCTGCCGCGCAGCTCCGAGCACCTGGTGCGCGACCGGCCCAAGTTCCGGGTCGGCGCGATCGTCTACGCGGCGCTCTCGCCCGACGAGCTGACCCTGGGCTTCGGCTTCCCCAAGGAGGAGCGCGACGCCCTGGTCGCGGGTGAGCCCGACAAGTTCTCGCTGCCCCGCGAGTCCGACCTGCGCTTCCACTGGGTGCACGCCCGGATGGACGCGCTGTCGGTGCGGGAGCTGACCGAGCTGGTCGTGGACGCGTGGCTCATGGTGGTGCCGAAGAAGGTCGGCAAGGCCTACCTGGAGTCGCGGTTGCCGGACGTCGTCCCCTGAAGCGTCATGTCGCTTTTCCGCGAGCCTCGTGCGTCGCGGTCACGCAGACTGGTCGCATGCACACCGATGTGGAGCGTTGCGTCCGAGCAGTCCAGTCCAAGGACGAGCGCTTCGACGGCTGGTTCTTCACGGCCGTGCTCACCACCGGGATCTACTGCAGGCCGAGCTGTCCCGTGGTACCGCCCAAGGTCGAGAACATGGTGTTCCACCCCAGCGCGGCCTCGGCGCAGCAGGCGGGTTTCCGCGCCTGCAAGCGCTGTCGACCCGACGCGTCGCCGGGGTCGCCGCTGTGGAACGAGCGCGCCGACCTGGTCGCCCGCGCCATGCGGCTGATCGCCGACGGGCTGGTCGACCGCGAGGGCGTGCCGGGCCTGGCCTCCCGGCTCGGCTACAGCGTGCGGCAGATCGAACGGCAGCTGCTCGCCGAGCTGGGCGCGGGCCCGCTCGCACTGGCGAAGGCCCAGCGGGCGCAGACCGCGCGGCTGCTCATCGAGACCACCACCCTGCCGATGGGCGACCTGGCCCACGCCTCCGGCTTCGCCAGCGTGCGGACGTTCAACGAGACCGTGCGCGAGGTGTTCGCCCTGACGCCGAGCGAGCTGCGCTCCCGCGCCAAGGGCCCCGGCACGCAGACGCCGGGCGTGATCTCCCTGCGCCTGCCGTTCCGCCGCCCGCTGTGCCCCGACAACCTGTTCGGCCACCTCGTCGCCACCGGCGTGCCCGGTGTGGAGGAGTGGCGCGACGGTGCCTACCGGCGCACGCTGCGCCTGCCCCACGGCCACGGCATCGCGTCCCTGCGGCCGGGCCCGGAGCACGTCGAGTGCAAGCTGGCGCTCACCGACCTGCGCGACCTCACCACCGCCATCAACCGCTGCCGCTGGCTGCTGGACCTGGACGCCGACCCGGTGGCAGTGGACGACCAGCTGGCATCCGACCCGGTGCTGGCGCCGCTGGTGCTCAAGGACCCCGGCCGCCGGGTGCCGCGCACCACCGACCCGGAGGAGCTCGCCCTCCGCGCGGTGCTCGGCCAGCAGGTGTCGACCGCCGCGGCCCGCACCCACGCGGCCCGCCTGGTCGTGGCGCACGGCGAGCCCGTCGAGGACCGCGACGGCGGCCTCACGCACCTCTTCCCGACCACCGGGGCCCTGGCCGACCTGGACCCCGAGGCGCTGGCGATGCCGCGCACCCGGCGGGCCACCGTCACGACCCTCGTCGCGGCGCTGCCGGACCTGGGGCTGAGCATCGGCGGCGACTGGCAACGCGCCAGGGCCCAGCTGGCCGCCCTGCCGGGCATCGGCCCGTGGACCGTGGAGACCATCGCCATGCGCGCCCTCGGCGACCCCGACGCGTTCGTGGCCACCGACCTCGGCGTCCGCTTCGCCGCCGAGAACCTGGGCCTGCCCACCAAGCCCGCGGAGCTCGTCCGCCACGCCGCCCAGTGGTCGCCCTGGCGCGCCTACGCCGTCCAGCACCTCTGGGCCACCGGCGACCACGCCGTCAACCGCATGCCCGTCTGACCGAGGAAACCCCATGCCCGTGCACACCACGATCGACAGTCCCATCGGCCTGCTCACCCTGGTGGCCGTCGACGACGGACTGACCGGTCTGTACATGGTGGAGCAGCGCCACCGCCCCGCGCAGGAGACCTTCGGCCACCCCGACCACACCCCGTTCCCGGCCGTGGTCGAGCAGCTCGGCGAGTACTTCTCCGGCGACCGCACCGACTTCGACCTGCCGCTGGCCATGCGCGGCACCCCGTTCCAGCTCACCGTCTGGAACGAGCTGACCAAGATCCCCTACGGCGAGACCGTCTCCTACGGCGAGCTGGCCGGACGGCTGGGCAACCCCTCCGCCTCCCGCGCCGTGGGCCTGGCCAACGGCAAGAACCCGATCAGCGTCATCGTCCCCTGCCACCGGGTCGTGGGGTCCACCGGCGACCTCACGGGTTACGGTGGCGGCCTCGAGCGCAAGCGGCACCTGCTGGCGTTCGAGAAGAAGATCGGCGGAGCGACCCTGTTCTGATCCACGCGCCGGTCATCGGGCACCTCGGAAAAAGTCGGCCGGATTTTCCCGTTATCCCCGACCGCCAGGGACATCTCCTGGTCAGAGGACCTGGAACCCGGCGAGTGAGGTGGGCATGGCGGTACCCGTGGAACCCGGCGTCGCGACGGTGACGGCCGCGCGCGACGGTGACCAGCGCGCTCTGGACGAGCTGGTCGCCGGGTACCTGCCCCTGGTCTACAACATCGTCGGGCACGCGCTGGGCGGTCACGCCGACACCGACGACGTCGTCCAGGAGACGATGCTGCGCGCGGTGAACGGGCTGTCGTCGCTGCGCGACCCGGCCGGGTTCCGGTCGTGGCTCGTGGTGATCGCGATGAACCAGATCCGCGAACGCCACCGCGCCCACCAGCGGGTGCCGGTCTCCGGGGAGATCCCCGAGGACCTGGCCGACCCCGGCGCCGACTTCGTCGACCTGACGATCATGCGGCTGCAGCTGTCCGGGCAGCGCCGCGAGGTCGTAGCGGCGACCAGGTGGCTCAGCGAGGACGAGCGCGAGCTGCTGTCGCTGTGGTGGCTGGAGGCGGCCGGACGGCTGACCCGCACCGAGGTGGCCGAGGCGCTGGACCTCACCCCTCAGCACACCGCCGTGCGGGTGCAGCGGGTCAAGGGCCAGCTCGACGCGGCCCGGATCGTCGTGCGCTCGCTGGAGAAGACCCCGCGTTGCCCGGAGCTGGCCGAGGTCGTGGCCGACTGGGACGGCGACCCGAGCGCGCTGTGGCGCAAGCGGATCGCCCGGCACACCCGGAGCTGCGCCCGGTGCGAGCGCGTCACCACGGACCTCGCCGCCGTCGAGGGCCTGATCGCCCGGCTGCCGCTCGTCCCGCTGCCCGCCGCCCTCGGGCTGTGGCAGCCGCTGGGCGCGGTCGGCACGCACGCCGCGCTGTCGCAGACCGCCATGGCCCCGGTCACCGCGGGCAAGTTCGCGCTGTTCATGCAGGGCGCGCTGGTCAAGCCGATCGCGGCCGCCGCCGCTGCCGTGCTCGCGGCCGGGGTGGCCGTCACCGTCGTGCTGCCGTCGGAGGAACCGGTGGCGCAGGCCGTGCCGGTCACCTCCAGCTCCGCGCCGACGAGCATCCTGCCCGCCGAGCTCGCGCCCTCGCCCGTGTCCAGCTCGTCGTCGGTGCCGCCGACCACGACCACCACCACCGTCGCGCCCGCCCCGCCGCCCCCGGCCGCCCCCGTGGTGGCGTCGGCGAAGAAGGGCGTCAGCACGTGGAACTTCGACGGTGTGACCAAGGCGCTCGGCGACGTGCGCGCGGGCTGGTACTACAACTGGGCGTCCACCCCCGAGGGGATCGCGGCGCCGCCGGACGTCGAGTTCGTCCCGATGATCTGGGGCGAGAAGTCCATGGACCAGGCCAACCTGGACAAGGCGAAGGCCAACGGCAAGGTGCTGCTCGGGTTCAACGAGC
Source organism: Umezawaea tangerina (assembly GCF_003002815.1). GTDB lineage: Bacteria > Actinomycetota > Actinomycetes > Mycobacteriales > Pseudonocardiaceae > Umezawaea > Umezawaea tangerina. The sequence continues at coordinate 835,100 of NZ_PVTF01000001.1, forward strand.
CCGACTTCCCCGACCAGGCCAACATGACCCCGGAGCGCGCGCTCGACCTGTGGCCCAGGCTCCAGGCCACCGGGCTGCGGCTGGGCTCGCCCAGCGTCGGGCACAGCGGTGACAAGGAAGGCGGCTGGCTCGACCGGTTCATGACCGGCGCGGCCCAGCGCGGACTGCGCGTCGACTTCATCCCGATCCACTGGTACGGCTCGGACTTCAGCGCCGCGGCCGTCGGCCACCTCAAGAACTACGTCGAGGCCGTCCACGCCCGGTACGGCAAACCGGTGTGGGTGACCGAGTACTCGCTCATCGACTTCTCCGGCGGCACCCCGCGCTACCCGAGCCAGGCCGAGCTGGCGGCGTTCGCCCGCGGGTCCGCGGCGATGCTGGAAGGCCTCCCGTACGTGGAGCGCTACGCCTGGTTCGCGCTCCCCGCCGAGAAGCCCGGCACCGGTCTCTACGCGCCCGGCGGCATCCCGAACCAGGCGGGCGAGGCGTACCGCGACGCGGGCTGAGCCCTGCCCGTCCCGCTCCTCGACTCCCTTTCCCCTGCCCGAGAACGTCCCCCGGCACATCCCCCGGTGCCGTCGAAAGGACACAGCCATGACCCATGTGATGCCCCCGTCGGCGTTCAAGCGGTGGCGCGGCCGCATCGCGGTGCTCTCGGCCGTCCTGGTCGCGGGCTCCGCGGTGACCGTGAACGCGATCTTCGCCGCGACCTCGGCACCGCCGCCTGACCTGCTGTCCCAGGGCAGGCCGGCGACCGCGTCCTCGGTCGAGGGCGTCGTCTTCGCGGCCGACCGCGCGGTGGACGGCGACACCGGCAGCCGCTGGTCCAGCGCCTTCCAGGACCCGCAGTGGATCCAGGTCGACCTCGGCTCGGACGCGACGGTCTCGAAGGTCGTGCTGAACTGGGAACGCGCGTCCGCCGAGGACTTCACCGTCCGGACCTCCGCTGACGCCAGGACGTGGACCACGATCTCCACCGTCACCGGCGGCAAGGGCGGGGTGCAGACCCTCGACGTCAGCGGGTCCGGCCGCTACCTGCGGCTCGACGCCACCAAGCGCTCCACCCAGTACGGCGTGTCCCTGTGGGAGCTCCAGGTGTTCGGCAAGGCGGGCGCGGCGACCGGCCCGACCACGCCGTCCGACGGAACCGGGTCGCCGACGTCGCAGACCTCGTTCGCCTCGCCGACGACGACCACGACGACGGGCGCGGAGCCGACGCAGGGCAGTTCCACCGCCCAGCCGACGAGCACCAGCCGCAAGCCGATCCCACCGGGCGCCGTGCGCGTGGCGGAGTTCGTCGCGGAGTGCGGGTTCAGCCACCGGCTGCCCGACGACCCGATCGTCTTCCCGAAGCTCGCGGGCGCCTCGCACCTGCACACGTTCTTCGGCAACACCTCGACCGACGCGCACTCCGACACCGACACGCTGATGTCGGCCGACACCAAGTGCGACCCCGTCGAGGACAAGACCGCCTACTGGACGCCCACCCTGCTGGTCGACGGCCAGCCGGTCGACCCGCCGACCTCGACGTTCTACTACCTCGGCGAGGGCGTGCGCGACGACGTGACCGCGCGCATCCAGCCCATCCCGGTCGGTCTGCGGATGATCGCGGGCAACGCCAAGGCCAGCAGCCCGGAGGGCACCGTGACCCGCTGGGACTGCAACGGCGCGAACGTGCCGCCGTCGCACGACTTCCCGAGCTGCCCCGCGGGCTCGAAGCTCCAGTCCTACCTGGACTTCCCGCAGTGCTGGGACGGCAAGAACCTCGACTCCGCCGACCACCGGTCGCACGTGGCCTACCCGGTCGGCGGCGACTGCCCGGCCACGCACCCGGTGCCGATCCCCAAGATCCGCCAGGTCGTGAGCTTCCCGGTGTCCGGTGTGGACGCCTCGCGGATCAAGCTGTCGTCCGGTCCCGGCTACACCTACCACATGGACTTCATGAACGGCTGGCCCGCGGCGGAGATGGAACGCCGGGTGCGCGACTGCATCAACCAGGTCGTCAAGTGCGGCCACGACGGGAACCCGTGACGAAGTCGTTGCCCAGCAACGCTTCCGCTCAGACCAGGCGCTGACGTCGAGCGCGACCGCGCGGAGCTCCCGACCCTGCCGGGTGCTCCGCGGCGGTGGACCGCGGGCGGGTGTGGCTTTCGCCGAGCCCCCGCCCGCGGTCCTCGCCCCCTTGTCCGTCCGGGTGCTACGACGGCCGCGTGTACCGGTGCTTCACGCCGACCGGGAAGTGCGTCGGGTCCCCGGCGGGCTTGAGGACCACCTCGGGCAGCCGCCGTTCGGCGGGCACGTAGTTCGCGAACTCGCTGTTGAGCCGCAGCAGCTGGTCGCGGATGGCGATGGCGATCACGCCCTCGTCCCCGGTCCGGCCCGGAGCCAGCTCCACGGTGACCCGCAGCCGGGTGTCCTCGTCGGCGTCGGACACCGTCTCCAGCACGAACTTCCCCGTCACCCAGTCGCTGATCCCCGGCTGCTCCAGGCCGACCGTCACGTTCTCCGGGTACACGTTGGCGCCGAAGAACGACACGGTGAACAGCGACCGGCCGAACACGTAGACGAACGGCAGGTCGTTGTCGACCTCCGGGTGGAAGTCGTGGCGGGCGCAGAACTCCAGCATCTCGGCGGAGGTGAGGACGCCCCCGTTGTCGGCGATGTGGTACCGGATCAGCGGCACGCCGTTGTCGCCGGAGAACAGCAGGGTCCCGCCCCGCGCCTCGAAGAACCGGCTGGTGGGGTCGTACTGGACCAGCGTCGGCAGCCGCGAGTCGCCGAACAGCTCCTTGGCCAGGATCGGCCGCGCGGCCAGGAACCGGCGGATCGACACCGACAGCGGCGTCTCGTTGCCGAGCACGCCCGCGTCCGCCGTGCCGTAGAGCGACGCGGAGTCCCGCACCGGGTCGGCCATCCCGGCCCGCCGCCCGACCAGGTCGCGCCACGACTCGCTGAACACCTCACCGGCCAGCACCAGCTTGACCGCGTGCCGCGACCAGTCCAGGCCCTGCGCCATCCCGGTGTCGACCACGTCCTTGACGAACGGCGGGTAGCCCAGCAGCACCACTTGGTCGAAGTGGTCGGCCAGCTCCGGCACGACCCGCAGGATCTCGGCCTTGTTGTTGCCAGGGGCGACGACCGTGATCGGGTAGCCCTTCGCCGCCAGGTGCCGCACGCACGCCGTGGTGAACAGCCCGCCTACCCACGTGCCGAGCGGGAAGCAGACCACCGCGAGGGTGCTGCGCTCGTGGGCGCGGAACCCGTCCCGGAACACCTGCTCGAACCGGCGGGCGATCTCCAGCTCGTCGGTCAGCGACCGCGGCCACACCGTCGGGCTCCCGCTCGACCCCGAGGACACGGCGATCATGTCGCACCCGTCCAGCCGCCCGTCGCGGCACAGCTCCGGCAGCGGGTAGCGCTGGTGGTAGCCGGCCTTGTCGGTCAGCGGCAACGTCCGGAAGTCGTCCATCGTGACGATGGACGCCGGGTCGATCCCGTGCTCCGCCAGGAACTTCCGGTAGGCGGGCACGGTCGTGGCCACCCGGTGGAACAGCTCCAGCACGGACTCCTCGGCTCGGGTGCCCGCGAAGAACGCCCCGAACCCCTCGACCACCTTCGCCCCGCGATCGGTATCCATTCGGCCACCCTAGGGTGATGAACCCGTGGCGGAGGATCCCCATCGACGACGAGGTGCTCGGCAGGCAGCGCAAGGTTCGGGGGATCAGGAGCAGCCCGCGGTCGCGGGTGTGGTCGGCGGAGTTCGACGGCACGCCCGCCGTGGTCAAGCAGGCCGTCGGCGGCCCGGACGCGGGGGAGCGGTACGAGCGCGAGGTGACCGCCCTGCGGCTCGCCGCGCGGGCCGACCCCCAGTTGGCGCCGCGCCTGCTCGGCGTGCAGCCGGACGAGCGGATCATGGTGCTGGAACGGGTGCCCGTCCGGCACCGGGTGTCGCCCAGCTGGGTGACCTACGCCGAGGGGTTGGCGCGGCTGCACCGGGTCACGACGGCCGAGGACGCCGGGGTGCTGCCCGCGGCGGACGTGCCGACGGCCGCGGACCTGGCGGCGTTCCGCCGGTTGTGCGCCGAGTTCGGGCTGACCGCGCCCGACGACGAGCTGGACCCGCTGCCGGAGCGGCTGTCCGGCGGTCACCAGCTGGTCCACGGCGACCCGTGCGTCGGCAACGCGATCCCGGTCGACGGGCGGGCGTGGTTCCTCGACTTCGAGCACGCCGCGTTGGGCAACGGGCTGACCGAGCTGGCCTACCTGCGGATCGGCTTCCCGACGTGCTGGGACACCGCCGTGGTGCCGGAAGCCGCGCTGGCGGAGGCGGAGGCGGCCTACCGGGCCTTGTGCCCCGACCAGCCCGGCACGGTCGCCGACCACTGCGTCGGCTGGCTGCTGCGCGGCGACGCCCTGGTCGAGCGCGCCCACCGGGACGGCCGCGACCACCTCGGCCGACTGCTCGTCGAGGACTGGAAGTGGGGGTACGTCGGCGCGCGGCAGCGGTTCGCGCACCGGCTCGGCGTGGTCGCCCGGATCACCGAGCCGGAGCTCGCCGCGACCAGCGCGCTCGCGGCCGCCCTGCGGGAGCGGATGACCGCGCGGTGGCCCGAGGCGGCCGGGCCACCGCGCGGGGTCGTTCAGGTCTTGGAGTGACCCAGGATCGCGGGCACCACGACGTCCCAGGACGAGCGGGGCAGCTCGTGGCCGACACCCGGCAGCGTGACCAGCGTGGCGTCCGGGATCTCGGCGACCAGCGCGTGGGCGTGCGCGAGGTCGAACAGCGGGTCCTCGGTGCCGTGCAGCACCAGCGTGGGGGCGCGCACCTCGTCCAGCCGCTCCCGCCACGGCTCGCCGCCGGTGACCATCTGGTGGTTGCTCGACGAGCGGAAGCTCGACGTCCGGTCGAAGTCCCGCTCGACACCGGCCCGCGCGGCCTGCTCGTCGAACTCGCCGAGGGAGAACCAGCGCAGCACGCCGACCACGTGGTCGACGACGGACGTCCGGTCCGACCAGTCGGGCTCGGTCAGGCCGGTGAAGAAGGCGACCGCCCCCTCCGAGACCGGCGGCAGGTCGTCCGCGCCCGGCCCGCTGGGGCTGGTCGCGATCAACGTCAGCGTGGTCACCCGCTCGGGGTGCTCCAGCGCCATGAGCTGCGCGATCCCGCCGCCCATCGAGATGCCCACGACGTGCGCGGACTCGACGCCCAGCGCGTCGAGCACACCCACGGCGTCGTCGAGGAGGTCGGTGAACCCGTACTCCGGCGCGCCGGGCGGGTAGGTGACCGAGCGGCCGGTGTCGCGCGAGTCGTAGCGGATGACGAACCGGCCGGTCAGCCGTTCGCAGAACTCCTCTTCCCAGAACGTCATGGGGCTCGCCGAGCCCGCGATGAGCAGCACCGGTGGGTCAGTCGGCTCGCCGAAGGTCTGCACGCACAGCTCGACACCGTTGACGGGGAGCAGTTTTTCGCCGGTCATGGGGGTGAGCGTACGTACCGGCACCTGTTTTCGAGGGCATTCGGGCCGGTGGCGCCGGGCGCCACCGGCCGGGGGGCTCAGCGGCTGGAGAACCGGATGTGGTTGCCGGACGGGTCGCGGAACGCGCAGTCGCGCACCCCGTAGGGCTGGTCGATCGGCTCCTGCATGACCTCCGCCCCCGACGCCCTGACCTTCTCGAACGTCCCGTCGAGGTCCGGGGTGGTGAAGATGAGTCCGGGCAGCGACCCCTTCGCGAGCAGCTCCTTCATCGTCTCCGCGTCCTGGGGCGCCCGCGCCATGCCGACGATCTCCAGCACCACCTCCACGTTCGGCTGGTTCGGCGGCCCGACGGAGAGCCAGCGGAACGTGCCGAACATCGTGTCGGTCCGGAGTTCGAGCCCGAGCACGTCGCGGTAGAAGACCAGGGCCTCGTCCTGGTCGTGGACTTGCAGGAACGTGTGCGAAACCTTGAGATCCATGCCGACGACGCTACGACCGGAACCCCCGGCCGCGCTTCTCAGATCCTGCTCGGTCGGGTGACGGCCTTCGCCCAGCACGCGGGCACCCCCGCCGTGTCCCGGTGGTCGCGCGCCCGGTACGCGCTGGGCGACTCGCCCACCAGCTCGCTGAACCGCGCGCTGAACGACCCGAGCGACGTGCACCCCACCGCCACGCACACCTCGGTCACACTCAGGTCCCCCCGCCGCAACAACGCCTTCGCCCGCTCGATCCGCCGGGTCATCAGGTAGTTGTAGGGCGTCTCCCCGTACGCCGCCCGGAACTGCCGCGAGAAGTGCGCGGGCGACATCAACGCCTCCCGCGCCATCACCGGCACGTCCAACGGCCGCGCGTACTCCCGATCCATCAGGTCCCGCGCCCGCCTCAGGTGGGCAAGGTCTTCGAACGCCACACCCCCAGCATCCCACCCGCCACCCCCACCCGACACCGTCTTCCGCCCCACCTGCCGCCCAACCCCGGCTCACCCAGCCCCGGCGCACCCTCCGAACTCACCCTCCGAGAACTGTCGTACCCCCTCCGTACTCTCGGATTCGGGGGGGCCTCACAACAGGAGGACCCCTGCCAGGGCGCGACCAAGCCACAGCACACCTGCTGTCCACCGCCCCCAGCTCTGAAAACCAGCCTCGCGGCCAGCCGCTGGAACCGGCTCCGACGTCGGCCGTCGAACCAGGACCCGAAAACTGTCGTACCCCGTCCGTACCCTCGGATTCGGGGGGCCTTCACGACCGGAGTACCCCTGCGCAGCCTGGGCCGAGGCCTCCGAGCAGCCGCCGCCCACTCCCGCCCCGCGCCGATCACCAGCAGCCCGACCCTGGCCCGCCCCCACCACCAGACCCACCGCTCAACCCCTGCGCTCGACCCCGAAGCCGTCGCACCCCACCCGCACCCTCGAATCCAGGCCCTCAGCACCCCGCGCAGCCCACCCAACCCCAGCCACCCAGGGCCCTCACCCCCAACAGCCCGCCGGTTCCCTATCACCGCACCCCGAGATCACCGCACCGCCGAGTTGCTAGGTTCGCCCCGTGACGCCACCAGACGACGACTTCCAGCGCGCACGCCGCCCCGAGCAGGTCCGGGCGCGGCGGACGGCGATCCTGGAGACCGCGTCGGCCATGCTGCGCGAACGCCCGGTCGCCGAGATCAGCCTGCGCGAGCTGAGCGACCGCGTCGGCCTGGCGAAGTCGAACGTGCTGCGCTACTTCGACAGCCGCGAGGCGATCTTCCTGGAGATCCTGGACCACACCTGGCGGGAGTGGCTCGACGTCATCGACGCCGAGCTGCGCGACCTGGCCGCACCCGAGCCGACCACCGCCTACGCCCGCGAGACGGCGGTGGCGACGACCATCGCGACCTCGCTGACCCGCCAGCCCCTGCTGTGCGAGCTGATCAGCAACACCATGGCCGTGCTGGAGCGCAACATCTCCGTCGAGTTCGCCCGCGTGTTCAAGCGGCGCGTGGTCGACAACTCGAACCGGCTCGCCGACCTGGTCGCCCGCGAGGTGCCCGACCTGGGCGAGGCCAAGGTGCGGCACTTCTCGGGTGCGGTGTTCGTGCTGGTGGCGGGTTTGTGGCCGTGTGCGAACCCGACGGACGCGGTCGCGACGGCCATGGCGGAGCTGGGTCTGCCGCCCGCCGGGCGGATGTTCGTGGACGGCCTGGTGGACGGGCTCGTCCACCAGCTCATCGGCCTGAGCGCAGCACCAGGACGCTGATCTCGCTGGGCGCGAACACCCGGAACGGCGGACCCCAGAACCCCGAGCCGCGGCTGGTGTAGAGCTGGGTGCGCTCGCCGTGCGAGCTGAGCCCGTGCAGCACGGGCTGGTCGACCCGCACGAGGTAGTGGAACGGCCAGATCTGGCCGCCGTGCGTGTGCCCGGACAGCTGGAGGTCCACCCCCGCCCGCACGGCCACCGGGACCTGCTTGGGCTGGTGCGCCAGCAGCACGACCGGGTCGTCCGGGTCGACGCCCGCCAGCGCGGCCTCGATGTCGGGCCCGTGCCCGGTCAACGTGGACCCGGTCCCGGTCGGGTCGTCGATACCGGCGAACACCAGCCGGTCGCCGCCGCGCTCCACGACCCGGTGCCGGTTGTGCATCGGGTCCCAGCCCAGGCCCTCCATGTGGTCGAGCCAGCCCTGCGCCTCGTTGTAGTACTCGTGGTTGCCGGTGATGTAGAGCTTCGCCTCGGTGGCGCGCACGGTGCCGAGCGGGTCGACCTGCCCGCGCCGCTGCACGACCATGCCGTCGGCCAGGTCGCCGGTGTGGCACACGACGTCGGCGTCCAGCTCGTTGATCGCCGCGGCGAGCCCGATGGACCACCGGGTGCGCTCCAACGGCCCGTAGTGGGTGTCGGTGATGACGACGACCCGCAGCCCGTCGAGCCCGCGGCCCAGCCGGGGGAGCACCACCTCCGTGGTCCTGACCCGCGGCACCCGCATGGCCTCGACGTAGCCGTAGACCAGCAGCGCGACCGTGACCACCAGGACGAACGCGGCCACGATCCGCGCCCGGTCGGGGTTCTGCACACCCGCCAGCGCCAGCACGAGCCGCAGCACGTGGCCGATCAGCGTCCAGACGAACAGCACCCAGATCGCGCCCAGCGTCGTGTCGGCGATCTTGGACGCCCAGTCCACGTGGTGGCGGCCATGCCCCCGCACCATCAGGAACGGGAAGCCGACCAGCGCCACGGCGAACAGCACCGTGCCGACGACGACCACCGCGGTCGGCCAGTCCGGCCCGACCGCCACCAGCGCCGCCCACGGCACCCCGAACAGCAGTGCCAACACCAGGACGAGCACGAGCCCTCGGCGCATCAGCTGCCTCCGGTTGTAGGACATCCACCTGGCGCCAACGGTACGGAAGCGCTCCCACGGCCGCTCACGGCGCCGTGGGGGCCCGTTGCCGGGTGTTCCAGGACGCGTGTCGGACGGCGTGGTTGCCCGCCACTTCCGGCGGGCGTCCACCGGGGTGGTCCGGCGGGTGGTGAACCGGGGTGGTCCGCCCTCCGTACTACTCGTCGTGGATCCGGAGAACACGCAGGTAACAGCGATCTTGGGCCGTTCGGGGAAGTTGGCACCCTCTGTGAGCGCACCGGGGGTAAACGTGATGAGCGTCACCTATAGGTGGTCCCCCGGTTGCCTTCGGCAGTGACATCACGTTACGTTCCCGGCCGCAGGTCACGGTTCGGTCACTGAATGGACTCGGAGTTCGCCCCCGAAGCGGCTCCCCCTGGATCCCCCGCCAGGCGTCCTCGACCGGGCTCCCCGACGCAGGAGGATCACCCTTGGCTCGGCATGGAAAGGCCACTGGCGGCACCGTGTACACGGTCGCTGTCCAGCAGGCGGCAGCAGAGGCGAAGAAGAAGCCCCGGCGTGCCTCGCACCGCGTGGAGAGCGACTGGGCCCCGTTGGGCACCAAGGTCTCCGCGTTCGTCGTCGCCGCGGGCGTGCTCGCCGGAGCCGCCGCCGCCGCGAACGCGATGACCAAGTCCGCTTCGGTGAACCCCGAGAACGGCGCCATGGACTTCTCGTCCGGCTCCTCCGGGATCCACGCGCAGACCGCGTCCTCGAAGACCGTGCACATCGCCAACCCGGCCGCCGAGGTCGGCAGGCTCCTCCAGCTGGAGAAGCGCCCCGCCATCGGGTACTTCCAGCAGGCCGGGAAGCACGCGGCGGACACCGTCGAGAACAACCGCAAGGCCGAAGAGGCCCGCCTGGCCCGCGAGAAGGCCGACGCCGGGAAGTCCCCGCACCAGCGCGAGGTCGAGGGCTGGATCCGCGAGGCCATCGCCATCCTGGCGGCCAACGGCACCGCGATCGACGAGAGCAGCGTCGACGAGATCTACACGATCATCCAGAAGGAGTCGAACGGCAATCCCAACGCCGTCAACAACTGGGACTCCAACGCCGCCAAGGGCACGCCGTCGAAGGGTCTCATGCAGACCATCGACTCCACCTTCATGGCCCACGCCCTGCCCGGCCACTACGACATCTTCAACCCGGTGGACAACATCATCGCCGGCGTCCGCTACACCTACGACCGCTACGGCGGCTTCGAGAACCACCCCGGCCTCAAGTCCATCAACGTCGGTGGCGGCTACCAGGGGTACTGAGCTCCTCGGCCGAGGGCGTGCGGTCCACCGCACGCCCTTCGCCATGTCCGGCCCCGGTTGTAGGTTGCCCCCATGACGCCGAAGCTGACCCTGGCCGGAGTCGTCCTGGGCACCGACGACGTACCGGGCCTGACCGCCTTCTACCGCCGCCTGCTCGGCTGGCGGCAGGGTGCCGACGAACCGGAATGGGCCACCCTGCGCCCGCCCGACGGCGGCACCGGCCTCTCGTTCCAGTTCGAGGCCCACCACACCCGCCCCACCTGGCCCGCCGGACCGGGCGACCAGCAGATGATGGTCCACCTCGACATCCACGTCGACGACCTCGACACCGCCGGCGCCCACGCCACCGCCGCGGGCGCCACCCTCGCCGACTTCCAACCCCAGGCAGGCGTCCGCGTCTACCTGGACCCCTCCGGCCACCCGTTCTGCCTCTTCACCGTCTGACTCACGCCGGGCCGGTGAAAACGGCTTTGTCGGAGGAGAAACCGGGTTGCAGCACGATCTGCATCTCACCGGGCTGGGCGCCGACGGAATAGGCCTTGTCGTAGGTGTAGGTCTTTCCCGGCATCACCGTGCCGGACTCGAAACTGCCGCCGCATTCGCCGCTGGAGTCGAAAACGCTTTCGGCTTTCCGGCCGTCGAACTGCGCGTCGCCGCCGATGGACAGCATCGCCGTCTCGAACGGCTTGTCCGTGCCGTTGGTGATGACGATCGTGAACTTCACCGCGCGGACGACACCCTGCGACACCGCGTACTTGCCCGGCTCGCACGGCACGGGCGCGGCGACGTCGACCGCCAAGCCGTCCTTCCACGTGTACCGCTTGCCCCACGTGGGCGACTCCGCCGCGGCGGGCGCCTGGGCGGCGGCCGGCTTGTCGGTGCCGCTGCTGCTGACCTGGCCCTGGTTGGTCGTCCCGTCGAACAGGGCGTCCAGCTCCTCGACCGCCTTCTTCTGCACGGACACGGTGATCGCCACCCCCGCGACGCACACGGCGACGCCGATGATCGCGAGGACCTTCCTGCTGCCGAAGACTGCGATCACACCGAGGATGATGCCGACGCCCGCGACGACCGCGGTGAGGTTGTTCAGGATGATGATCGGGGATCCGACCACGCCCACGATCCCGAGGATGAGCGCGGTCCAGGCGAGTGCGCCGAACTTCGTCTTCGCGGGCGGCGCGGGCGGCGTCGGATACGGCGCCTGCGGTTGTGGATAGGTCATTTTTCGTCTCCCTGGTGGATGCCTCACATTCTGAGTCGCGGTTCGCCGCCGTCTTGTTAACCCCCGAATGTCACGGTTCGACCGTCAACGTCGGGAAATTCCGGAACGTAACGACGTGCGCCGCCGAACCGATGGGATACCGATGGTTTTTCCATAGTTACGTTATACAAATACGATCGGCGAACCGGAATTCGAGTCCTTTTCGCAGCCCGCGGACGCCCTACGACGTCAGCTGGTACCCCGAGTGCGCCGAGAAGTCCGCCGTCAACGCGAACCGGTCCCCCCGCACCACCGTGTGCCGCCACTCCACCGGCCGTTCCCGGCTCCGCCCCAGCCGGTTGATCGAGAACACCGCGGCCCCCGCCGGGCAGTCCAAGCGGGCCCGTTCCGCCGCCGAGGGCACCACCGCGTGGATGTCCTCGTGCCCGTGGTCCAGTCGCAGCCCCGTGCGGGCCAGGAGCTCGGCGTACAGGCTGGTGTTGGTGAAGTCGGCGTCGAGCAGCGGGGCCGCCAGGTCGGCGGGGAGCCAGACGCGGTCGAGCGCCAGCGGTTCGCCGCCCGCGAGCCGCAGCCGTTCCAGGTACACCAGCGGCGAGGAGGCCTCCAGGTCCAGCCTGGTCGCGACGACGCCGTCCGCACGCACGTCCAGGGCCCGCACGACGCTGCGCTGCTCCAGCCCGGCCGCCGACACGGACGCGAACAGGCTGTACAGCGCGCCCATCGGCTGGTGGATCTCCGGGGGCGGGGCGACGCGGGGCTGGCGGCCGCGTTCGGCGACGACGACGCCGTCGGCGCGCAGCCTGCTCAACGCCTGCCGCACGGTGTGCCTGCTGACGCCGTAGTCCTCGACCAGCGCCATCTCGCCGGGGAACTGGTCGGTGAACTCGCCGGAGCCCATGCGCGCCAGCAGCTCCTGCTGCAGCTGCCGCCACAGCGGGGTCGGCGCGGCGCGGTCGAGCGCGCGTGCGGCCACGTCACCTCCCCGGCTGTCGCTGCCGAACGCTACCGCCTCAGACCTCGCACGCCATCGCGTCGCCGACGGACGGGGTGAGCTTGGCGCCGAGCTCGTCGGCGTCGGCGAGCCGGAGCTCGCGGTAGAGCAGGGCCGCGGAGTGCCAGTGCGGGGTGGCCAGGTGGGCCCCGCCGAGCTGCTCCAGCGCGTCCCCGATCGCCCGGTGGCCCAGCGCCTCCCGGTACTGGTCGCCCAGCTGCTCGGCCAGCTCCAGGCCGTCCAGGTGGAACTGCAGGGACTCGGCGTGCCGGTCCAGCCGCCACAGCGCCGTGCCCGCGGTGTAGAGCGCGGTCGCGTGCGAGGTGGACAGCGCGACCGAGGCGAGCAGCCACAGCGCCTGCTTGATGCAGTCCAGCGCCTCGTCGGGCTCGTGCTGCCCCAGCAGGACGTTGGCGAGGTTGATGAGCACGGTGGCCTGCGCGCGGACGTCGCCGATCTCGCGGGCGATCTCCAACGCCTCCCGCGTCCGCTCCTGCGCCTCCACGAACCGGCCCGCGGCCAGCAGGCAGTAGCCCAGGTTGTCCAGGGCCGCGCACTCCAGGTACGGGTCGCCGGTCGCGAGCTGGACCGCGCGGGTGCCCTCGCGCACCGCGTCGTCGTGCCGCCCGAGGTCGGCGAGCGTGGAGCCCATGCGCAGCAGCAGCGCGGCCTCGGCGTGCTCGTCGTCGAGCGCGCGCGCGGCGTGCAGGCCGATCCGGACGGTGCTGAGCCGGTCCACCCGGTTGCCGCGCCGGGAGTAGAAGGCGTCCAGGCACAGCGCGAGCTTCCACGTGCGCTCGTGCTGGCGGCCGTGCGCGGTGATGTCCAGCAGCAGCCGCAGGTTCGTCTCCTCCAGCGCGAACCAGTCGGCGGCGGCGTTGTGCGAGGCGAGCAGCGGGAAGCTCGCGGGCGGGTGCGCCGGCGGCCCGAACGGCCGCACGTGGTCGGCGAGGTGGGCGCGCGCGGTGTCGGCGACGTGCAGGTAGTAGTCCAGCAGCCGTTCGGTGCTGAGCACGTTGTCCTCTTCGGCGTCCTCCTCCTCGCTGAGCACGAGGTGCCGGGTGAACAGCCGGACCAGGTCGTGCCGCGAGTACCGGTCCGGCGAGGCCTCGTGCAGCAGGTTCGCGTACGCCGCCGTGCGCAGGTGCGTCCTGGCCGTGACAACGTTGATGTCCAGCAGCGCGGCGGCCGCGTAGCAGTCCAGGTCGGGGCCGGGGTGCAGGCCCAGCCTGCGGAACATCCGCGCGGCGCCCTCGGGCAGGGCGCGGTAGCTCACCGCCAGCGCGGCGCGCACACCCCGCCCGACCTCGGGCAGCGACAGCGCGGCCAGCCTGCTCTGCTCGTCGCGCAGCTCGTCCACCAGCGACTGGACCGTCCACCGGGGCCGGGACGTCAGCCGGGCGCCCGCGATGCGCAGCGCGAGCGGCAGTCGGTCGCACAGCTCGACGAGCTCGGCGGTCGCCTCGGGCTCCTGGTCGGTGCGCCGCCTGCCCAGCATGCCGACGAGCAGGTCCGCGGCGGCGGCCCGTTCCAACGTTGTAACCGGGAGGACCGACGCGCCCTCGGTGGCCACCAGGTCGTGCAGGCCGTGCCTGCTGGTGACCAGCACCAGGCAGTGCGCGGAACCGGGCAGCAGCGGGCGCACCTGCTCGGCGGTCCTGGCGTTGTCCAGCACGACCAGCACCCGCTTGCCTGCCAGCAGCGAGCGGAACTGGGCGGCCTGCTCGTCCAGGTCGGCCGAGATCTGGGCGTCGGTGAGGCCCAGCACGCGCAGGAACCCGATCAACGCCGTCCGCGAGTCCACCGGCTCGGTCTCGTCGAACCCGCGCAGGTCCACGAACAGCTGGCCGTCGGGGAACTCGTCGGCCATCCGGTGCGCCCAGTGCAGCGCGAGCGCCGTCTTGCCGACGCCCGCCGGGCCGACCAGCAGCCCGATCGCGGAGTCCTGGCCGGTCAGGGAGTCGTCCATGTCGACGAGCTCCTCCTCGCGGCCGACGAACCCGCGGTGCTCCCGCGGCAGCTGCGCGGGCACCGGCGGGCGCGAGCTCTCCGGCGCGGGCGCGCTCTCCCCGGTGAGGACGGCCTGGTAGGCGGCGCGCAGCTCGGGGCCGGGGTCCACCCCCAGCTCGTCGACCAGCCGCTTCCTGGTGTCGTGGAACAGGTCCAGCGCCTCGGCCTGCCGCCCGCACCGGTGCAGCGCCAGCACCAGCTGCGCCACCAGCGGCTCGCGCAGCGGCGCCTCGTCCCTGGCCTGCCGCAACGTCGACACGGCCTCGTCCGCGCGGTCCAGCCGCAGCAGCCGCTCGGCCATGTCCTGCACGGCCACCAGCCGCAGCTCGTCCAGGCGTGGCGAATTTGCGTCACGCAGCCGCGTGCACGGCACGTCGGCCAGGAACGGCCCCCGCCACAGCTTGAGCGCGCCGGTCAGCTGCTCCACGGCGTCCTCGTCCGAGGCCTCCCTGGCGGCGCGCACCATGTCCTCGAAGAGGAACACGTCGACCGCCCCGCGGTCGCCTTCCAGCAGGTATCCGGGCGCGCGCGTGACCAGCTCCAGTCCGGGGCCGAGCACCTTGCGCAGCTGCGCGACGTGGCCCTGCAGCGCGGCCTTCGCCTGGGGAGGGGGTGAGCCGTCCCATACGAGTGACATCAGCCGATCACCCGAGACGACCCGGTTCAGCTCGAGCGCCAACGCCGCGAGGACCGTTCGGCGCTTCGCCGCTCCGACCGGCACGCGGTCACCACCAGGGGAAACCAGCTCAACCGCGCCGAGCAGGTTCACCGGCATGTGGAAGTCCTATCGGTGATGGATGAAGGTGCTCTCCGGATGTTCGCACAAACGGGACCCTCCGCGCGTTGGGGACACGTTGGGCGGGCGTTGGCGGTTGCCCTGATGCTGTAGGGCGAGTCCGAGTCACCCGCGTCTGCGCGTCATAGGGGAATTTCCGATGCAGTCCGCTGAGCCCAAGAAACTGGCCCCACCGCCGACCATCAACGGTCAACCGATCGAGCTGCGCGACAACATCAGCTCGGGGCGGGTGACGCTGGATCCCGCCACGGGCGAGGAGCTGCGCAGGTCGCTGCGCGAGCAGATCGACCAGGTCGACTCCTGGCTGGAGCGCGCGGGCAGACTGGCCCGTCCCGCGCCGCTGGGCACCAACCCGGTCGGCGACAAGATGGCGGCCAAGTTCGAGGAGCGCGCCGACGGCGACCCGCTGTCATTCGTGAACGTGATGACGGCCTACCGGTCGGTGCTGCAGCAGACCCACGACTCGGTCAGCGCGGCCATCACCAAGTTCCAGCAGGTCGACGAGGACCACCGTGCCGAGCTGACCAAGCTCCAGGGCATCTGAGGCGAGAGGCGCAGTACAGAACATGGCTCCCGAAGCAGATCCGGTCCTCACCGACACCCAGAACTGGGCCTCGGTGTCGCACCGCGCCCTGTACGACTCGGTGCACGTCAACAACGACCCCGGCCAGTCCGGCGAGCTGGGCTCGGAGTGGGCGCAGTTCGGCACCGAGCTGAGCGAGTCCGCGCAGGTCATCACCGAGCGGATCACCGCGTCCGAGAGTGGCTGGACCGGTGAGTCCGCCGACGGCGCGCGCACCGCCATCAAGAAGCTGTCCGACTGGATCGCGGGCACCGCGCAGACGGCCGGCCAGGTGGGCGACAAGGTCGCCGACCAGGGCCGCGTCATGCAGGACGCGCGCGCGTCGATGCCCGAGCCGGTCGAGTTCGACTACGCCAGCGCGACCGCCCAGCTGGTCAGCGGCGGTCTGCCGGGGCTGATCGCGGCCACCGCGAGCATCCAGCAGGCCAACGCCAAGGCCAACGCGGCGCACGACCTCGCGGTCATGGTGATGACCAACATGGAGGCCAGCTCGCGGGCGATCGACCAGACGACGCCGACGTTCACGGCGCCGTACAACCCGGTCACCGGCCAGACCGAGGACCCGCAGGTCGTCATGGCGCGCTCCTCCGCGGCGCCGAACTCCGGCGGCGCGGTCGACGGCCTCCAGATGATGACCGGCCGGACCTCGACGACCGACGCGCTGCAGTCGCGCACGCTGGCCGACGGCACGGCCGCGGGCACGACCTCCACGGCGGGTGCCGTCGCGGCCCCGCCGTCCATCGCGGGCGGCTCGTTCGACGGCGGCGGTGCCGGCGCGGCCGGTGCCGGCGGCGCGGCCGCCGGGTACAACGGCGGCAGCGGCGCGGCGGCCTACACGGGCGGCGGCGCGGCGGGCGGCGGCGGGTACACCGGGGCCAGCTACGCGGGACCCACCGGCGGCGGCGCGGGCGTCCCCACCGGCGGCAGCTACCCCACGGGTGGCGGCTACGGCGGTGGCGGCTCCTACACGGGCGGCGGCGGCTCCTACACCGGTGCGACCCTGCCCGGCGGCGGCTTCGACGACGACGAGAGCGAGAGCGCCTACCGGGCGCCCGGCACGACGTCGGCGGCCGCGGTCGCGGGCTCGATCCCGGTCGCGAACCCCTACACGCCGGGCCAGTTCAACCCCGGCGGCGGCTACACGGGCACCGGTGGCGGCTACACCGGCCTGCCCGACTACACCGGCGGTGGCGGAACGGGCATGCCCGGTGGCTATTCGGGCACCGGCGGGAACGGCTCTTCCCCTTCGCGCACCGGCGGCCCCGGTTCCGCGGGCTACCCCGGCGGAGCCCCCGGCAGCATCCCCACGGGCAGCATGCCCAAGATCCCCGGCCTCCCGGTCGAGGGCGGCGGCACGGGCATCCCCGGCCGCGGTCTCGGCGGCTTCGGCACGGGTGGCGCGGGCGGCGGCGCGGGTGGCTTCGGCGGTGCGGGAGCCGGTGCCTTCGGCGGCGGCGCGGGCGCGGGTGGCTTCGGCGGCGCGTCCGGTGGCGGTGTCGGCGGCGCGGCGGCCGGTGCGGGCGCCGGTGGCTCGACCGGTGTGGTCCAGACGGGCCGTCCCGGCATGCCCGGCGGGTTCGGCCCCGGTGCGCCGGGTGCGGCCGGAGCCGCGGGCGCGATGGGCGGTGGCATGCCGATGGGCGGCCACGGTGGCGGTCGCTCCGAGGAGGACAAGGAGCACAAGTCCGCCTCCTACATCATGGGCGGCGACCTGTTCGAGGTGCCCGGCGACGACCTGCCCCCGTCGGTGATCGGCGGCGTGAAGCCGGCGAAGAAGAAGAGCGGTGACCAGTAGTGATCGCTCCTGACTTCCTGCTCAGCCCCGCCGAGTTCGACATCCTCTGGCACGAGCTCGAGCTCGGCGGGCGGCCCCCCTACCCCCTGGACGTGCCGAGCATCGGCACGACCATGGAGGAGAGGGCCAGGCTGCGGCTGGACGTCCTGGAGGCGCTGGGGCGGCGCGGGCTCGCCAACGACGCCCGCCTCCAGGACATGCTGCGGCTGCTGGCCGAGCACGAGATCGCGGTCGACGCGGTGGCCCACATGGAACGCCCGGTCCGCGCGGTGGTCGCGTCCGACGGCGGCAACGCCGTCCTCGCGGTCGTCGACGAGGACCAGATCGGCCTGGTCGAGGTCCGTCCGACGTCGCTGGCGAAGTCCATCGTCGGCGTGCTGAACGACGGCCAGGCCGGTCCCGGCAGCGCGTTGTCGCTGCGGTTGGAGACCCTCGTGCACGCGGTCGCGCTGCACGAGGACCCGCCAGAGAACGACGACCCGTGGGGCGACGAGGACCTGGACGAGAAGCAGGCCCTCCAGCGGGCCGGTGTGTCCGGCCCCGACGCCGCCGTGATCAGCGAGCTGGCCGAGAACCGGGTGGCGGGCGGCCAGTTCGGCGTCTCCCGGCGCGGCGGCTCGCGGTACAACGTGCAGCGGGCCGAGGTGACGATCAACTGGTTCGACACGCCCCAGGGCCGTTACCTGATGGTCCGCGAGAACGGCTGGCTCAGCCTGTCGCCCACGGACAACGAGCGGATCGCGAACCGGATCGACTCGGTTCTCGCGGCCGTCTGAGCGGCGCCAGACCAGCCTGTTAGAGGAGAGGGAACGTACCCGTGGACCCGCTGGCCCCCATCGACGCGAACCGGATGAAGAACGTGGATCCGGAGCAGTGGTTGGCCGACATGCAGGCGCGCATGGCCGACCTGCAGCAGAAATCGACCGAGCTCCAGGAGAACCTCGCCTCGTCCAGCGCGACGGTGAGCTCCAAGGACGGCGCGGTGAACGTCACCATCGCGCCCACGGGTGCGTTGCAGCACCTGGAGCTCACCCAGCGGGCCGCGGGCATGAGCCCCGGCAGGTTGACCGCCTCGATCATGGAGGCGGTCCACAGAGGACAGCGAGCGGCGTCGGAGAAGATGGTCGAGGCGTTCGCGCCCCTCGGCGAGGGCACCCAGTCCATGGACCTGGTGCTCAGCTTCATCCCGGCCGACGAGGACGACGGTGAGGACATTGACGAGCGTGACCTCAGGGCGGTCGACGACCTGGACGAAGAACCCCAAAGGCGTCATCCGGAGCCGTCGCACGCAGCCCAGCAGCCTCCCGTGCACCAGCCCTACGTGCCGCAAGCGCCACAGCAAGCCGCACCGCCACCGCCGCCCCCTCGCCCAGGTCGTACCCAAGCCGACTTCGAGGAAGACGAGAACCACCCGTGGTGAGCGCCGTTCCCCCCTGCTGACCGGAAGGACACCAAGTGGCGGCCGGGTTCGAGGTAGAGCCGGACGACCTGGACACGTTCACGAAGAACATCCGGGCGCTGGTCGACGGGCTGGCGGAGTCGAGAACCCTCCTCGAGGGCGTGCACCTCGACCCGCTGGTGTTCGGGGCGCTCGGCCGGTCGTTCAGCCTCTCGACCAGCGACCGGGTCGCCGAGGCAGCGGACTGCATCGCCCGGTACCAGGGGTCGATCGCCAACGCCGGAACAAGCACCAAGGCGACGGCGGACACGTACCGCTCGGTGGACCAGGAGATCGCGGAGTCCTTCAAGGACTGCTGATCCTCGGCGCCGCGGGCACCTACACCCCCGCGCCCGTCGTGGGCGTGGCCCCCACCAGCTGGGACGACCTCTCCGGCGCGGGCCTCACCGACGCCGTGGCCGACGTCGTCAAGACCGTCGGCGACGACAACAGCACCTACATCTCGGCCTTCGGCGCCGCCCACGCGCCAGTGGCCCCGGACACCGCCACCAACCCCCTCGGCGACCTGCACGGCGCCGGCGTCGGCTGGCT
This sequence comes from Umezawaea tangerina, assembly GCF_003002815.1. Taxonomy (GTDB): domain Bacteria; phylum Actinomycetota; class Actinomycetes; order Mycobacteriales; family Pseudonocardiaceae; genus Umezawaea; species Umezawaea tangerina. Next base: position 854,592 of record NZ_PVTF01000001.1, read on the forward strand.
CGTCGACCACGTCGACTTCCTCCGCGAGCCCCTGGACCTGTTGATGGGCGACGACAACGCGGTCAGGAGCGAGGCGGAGAAGATCTCCGGCGACGCCGACAAGTACGAGGACATCGCCAACGCCCACCTGGACGCGTTGAGGAAGCTCGAAGGCTGGACCGGCACCACCGCCGACGCCTTCAAGACCAGCATGTCCCAGGTCGGCCACGAACTGCAGGCCATCGGCCTCGCCATGAAGGGCGCGGCCGACATCATGTCCACCATGGGCACCACCGTCACCGCCTTCCGCGCCCTGGTCCGCACCCAGGTCATCAAGGTCGTCGACGACCTCATCACCGGCGCCCACCTGGCCGCCGGCCTCGCCCCCTCCACCCACGGCGCCTCGATCGTCTCCTTCGTCGGCATCGCCGTCACCGCCGCCCGCGAAACCCTCGCCCAGATCCTCCGCGACATCACCAACCTGAACGCCCTGCTCACCGCCAACAAATCCGCCGCCACCCACCTCAACACCGCCCTCCTCAAAATCGGCGCGGACGGCGGCAGATTCGACAAACCCCTCAACCCCCCAACACCAGCCGACCTCCCCCTGGGCACCCTCGAAAGCCTCCGCAAGGCCATCTGAGCCTGTCCCAGCGTGGACCCGTTTCGCCGATGGCGGTAAACGGAGGCAGACGCGGGGCTCTGGAAAAGATCAAGCCCCGAGCGCGTTGCCGCTGCTCAGGGCCTGATTCACCCGGCGAAAGGTGAGTGCCCCCGGCAGGATTCGAACCTGCGACACACGGTTTAGGAAGGCCCGACAGACAAGCGGTCCTCCATACCCCGTGACCTGCGGTCGAGCGGTCCTCTGACCCTCCCGCCTACGGTGCCAGTCCGTCAGGAGTCCGCAGTCCGCGCGCCCACGCTTCCTGCCCCCATCCCGACCCGAAGCCGCTCACACGGCCGGTGGTGCTGGGTCAAGGTAAGCCCTCCGGCCTTAACGCGGCACTGCTGGCCGTCGTCATGCTCACGAGTCGGGCTGACGCCGGTCCCTCATCCCCGTCGCCCTGGCCCTCGATGCCGTCCACTCGATCCAGTGGCAAGGCGGCGCAGCCGTCGCGGCAGCCGAGCGCCCTGCCCCATTCCGCGGTGCCCCCTCGGCGCTCGTAGGGACCCTGGACGAACGTGGCCTCATGGGGTCACCAGCTCCTCGGCGGCACTCGGCCCTGGGTACGGCGCTCCGCGCCGCCCGGTCGCCCGGCGCAGCGAAGCGGAGGCCGGGCGTGCCGGGATGGATGTGGCCAAGCTGCCAGCGCAAGGACCCGCACGCGCCGCCGCAGGCGGTGCCTTGATCCTGTAGAGCCAAATTCGGCAACTGATTCGTAGATAGTCATCGAGCGTCGCGCGGTTGTCGAGTTCTGTCTTGTGGAGTCGTGTCTATCCGCTTCTTCTCGTGTGGTTTGCAATTTTTTTCTTTACTTGGGTTTTGACATTGATTACCAATCGGTTGACCTTGTCAAATTTCGGCTTGACTCTTGAGTACCATGTCCGATGCAATCTTTTGTCGATGAGCAGCACTCGATTTTTCGTATTGGCCAAGTTGGTTTCGACGGTTTCGCTATAATCAAATCTCATCATATGTATATCCTCTAGCCACGACGGCTGGCTGGAAAGTTTAATGTCTGTGCCGTCGCCGCTCAAGTAAATACGTATGAGTACGTACTCTTGAGCCTTGAGTCGAGGTAATTTGATCGAGATGTGCGCCTTTTCGAGTGTCACGCATCGATCCTTTAGGTCCTTTGAAGCCCATTTTTCTCCAATGCTCATGTCGAAATTGTATACCCTAGTCGATTCGAAGGTGAACTTTAGTTCTTCTCCTTGGTTGCCTTCTTGAATGGGTAGATCGGTAATGTTTGTGAAAATTAGGTTCAATTCATGCGCATTGCTTATGTAGTGCCCATTTATCAGTGAGGTAACTTGCCCTGGCAGTTCTCCCATTGGATTAATGGTAACGGGTGCCAGAACGGCTGCTGCATTTATTCTGGTTATCGTAGGCCAGTCCTTCTTTAGTTCAAAGATCATTGATCGCATCTGTGCCTTTAATAACATACCGTCATTTGGTGGCTCGATATGAATCGCTTCGCGTATCCCGGCGATACGAGTGGACACCGATGCATTTTCTGGCCTACCTTGCACAAGGCCGAATAAAGTGAGAGTGTCTCCAGGGTTCATGAGGAAAGGGGTTACGGAAAGGCCGCCGTCTTTGGCGTGTATTTGATCAGTTTCAAAATTAAGAAGATTGGGTGGATCTTGGACTAATGTACCTATTTCGAAACGCGAGTTCTCGAACTTTATGTCAAGTGGGCCGGAGAAGTCGTCGGGAGTGATTGGAGCTTGGCCTGTGTTTACAATTCTGATTGCGACAAAGTGTGGATCGATTACACGCCTATCGTCGTGATAAGTTTTTACTTCCTTTCCATTCGGAGACTCATCGCGAAGAGTAAATCTAAACCAGGTGCTCGTATAGTGAAGTCTTCGATGCTTACCTTTATTCTGATTGCGCATAGTTTTGTAGGCAACTGCTAATGATGCGGCTGCTAGGAGTAATGCTAACGCGGTATCCATGAACTAGATCCCCGCCCCCATTCTGTCGCCTCTTGAAAGTCGTTGGCATGACGTTGTGGCCGAAAGTTGGCTATCCTTCTCGTATGGATATTGTTACTTGGTCACACGGTGTCGCAGAGTCTGTGCTGAGAGTCTTGCCTCGGAGGTGGCGCCATGTTCGAGGGGTGGCTGACCGAGCTGCCCAAGCGGTGGGGTTGTTCCCAGTGGAGGACGGTAGGCTCTTGGTAGCTGCGGCCATGCTTCATGATATCGGATATGCTCCAAATCTGGCGCTTACAGGATTTCATCCGCTCGATGGTGCGCGCTATCTGAAGGGAATAGGTGCTCCTCTTCGGCTGTGTGCGTTAGTTGCTCACCATTCTTGTGCGTTTCGCGAAGCTGAGCTGCGCGGCCTTTCGGTTGAGTTGGCTGAATGGCCGGATGAAGAAAGCCCTCTTCGAGATGCATTGTGGTGGGCGGACATGACCACCACTCCGGATGGAGGGCTTACGACTGTGCATGACAGGATTGAAGAGATTCAGAAGCGGTATGGTCCAGAAGACTTAGTAACTTTCTTTATTCGTCAAGCTGAAGGGGAACTTGTGGCTTCCGTAAAGCGGACTGAAGGACGACTTGGAGAGGCTGGCCTCGATCAGATTGTGAAGTAAGGGCTTGCTTTTCTTGTGAACCCATGTTCGATTCTGAGATTGATAGACGGGTGGATATTTAGTGATTCGAGATCGTTTCGATGTATCCAGTGAACCTCGCTAGATTCATTGCTTGTGCGCAGTTCCCCACCTATGGGGTGAGCGCGGAAGCAGATTGAGAACTGTTGCCGGACCTCGCCATCGGTATATGAGATGACGTGGGCCGGATCGGAGTAGACGCCGATCAGGTCCGTAGGCTCAACGGTGATTCCGGTTTCTTCTTTGACTTCTCGCACAACTGTATGACCGATGGCCTCGCCTACGTCTTGTGCGCCGCCGGGGATCGAGTAGAGATCGTTGTCGGTGCGCCTGATCATGAGTAGGCGGCCCTGGTCGTCCTGCACGAACGCGGTCACCGCGACCACGATGTTGGTCGCTTTGGGGGCGTTGGGGTCGTGGTAGTGATCAGTGCGCGCCATGTCTACCTGCCTACCACTTCGGCGGCTTGGCGGCGTCCCAGACGCCCTGGAAGCTCTCCGCGTACGTCTCGAACAAGTCCCCTCCGGACAGGCGGCGCAGGTGGAGCACAGGGGCGTGACCTGCCATGAAGCCGAGTACGTGGGTGTTGATGAGCATCTCGTCATCGAACCTGTAGATCGAGTTGTAGAGCGTGGTCTTGTGGCACCTGACCTCGGCGTGCCCGCTGTCGGCTAGCGGCTTGAAGAACGCGAGTGCGTTGCGGACCTTGGCGGCGAGAGTGCCCTTGCCGATGCCCTCCTCCTCGCTGCGGCGGGCTACCTCGCGGCTAGCTGGGTCGCCCAGGAGGATGCGGATCTTGACGCCCTCCTCCGCTTTCTGGCGCAGGGTGCGGATCAGGGCTGGGTTGTCGACCAGGAACATTCCTGAGTAGACCAGGATCGAGACGTTGAGCTTGGCTCCGTCAAGCATGTGCCGCCAGACGTCCGCGGAGATCGAGTGTCGGTGTGCGTAGACCTGCACCACCTCGGACTCGTTGATCTCCTTCTTGGCGTCCTTGGCCAGCGCGTTCGGCCACAGGTACGTCTCGGACTCCTTGACCATGGACGCGATGACGTGCCGGTGCCGTGGGTACGGGGTGCGGTCGCGGGTGATCCAACGTTCAACCGTTTTGGGGTCCACGGTGGTGGCTCGGGCGACGTGCTCGAAGCTCAAACCGTTGCGTAGCAAGGCATCCCGTAGGCGCTGGTTGGGCATGGTTGCTCCCTTGAGACTGGTTGGGACGTCTTGAAAGTAGCAAGGACGTCTTAAGTTGTCCCGCCATGCGGTACTGACGTCCCTCTTTCGGGTCGAAAGTCGTAGGGGTCGAGAAAGCCGGACACCAGGTCCAGCCGACCCGGACGACAGGAGACAGCAGATGGCGATCACAGGTGGGAGCAGGCTCCCTGCCGGTCACGACTTCGTGTTCCCGCGCGGTGCGCTGGTGATGGGCGTGGAACCGGTGCTCAAGTTCCAGTCCGCTGATGAGCGGGCGAAAGGGCTGCCGGTGGAGCAGGAGGCCGACAAGGGGAACGGGTTGCCGGTGTGGTCGGTGCTGGTCATCGATCAGGCGGCGGAGCGCAAGACGGACGCGGTGGTCACGGTGAAGATCGCTGCGGCTCACCAGCCGGTTCCGCCGGAGGCGATTCCCGGTACTGATGTGCGGCCAGTGCTGTTCGAGGGGCTGACGGTCACGCCGTGGATCGATGACAAGGGCTGCCGGTCGGGTGCGGCGGGGGAGCGTCACCGGTGCCGGGCGAAGCTCGGGTACAGCCTGCGGGCTACCGGGATGAAGCCCGCCGTTGCCAAGAGCGCTCCAAAGGCCGCGTGATCCGTGGCTGACATGGTGCGGGTGCACGTGACCGCAGATCTCCCCATACGCGTCGAACCGGTTGTGTTCGCGGAACGAGTGGAGATTCGGCTCGGCAACGCGTTCCCCGCCGTCCTGGTCGTTGATCGCGACGCTTTGCCTCGCCTGTCCCAGGCCATTTCTGAAGGCAAGGCAGCTCTCGACGCCGCTCGTAGGAAGAAGGGGCAGAGCTGATGGGGTTCAACGTGACGTGTTCGCCGGGGCGGACGCGGCGGCCGGGATGGTGCACATTACCGATGAGTTGCCCGCGCTGGTGATCTACCTGGACCCGGTGAACGTGGCGATCCAACTGCCGCCGTTTCCCGGCGGGGTGGAGGTGCTGGCGAAGTTCTGCCGGGAGTTGTCGCGGGAGGCGGGGAAGCTCGCGGATCACCTCGACAGCCGGGAGGGGCGGCACGCGCTGTCGGAGAAACCGGCGGTGCAGGGGTGAGCGGGCGGCCGTTGACGCGGCGGGCGCACTACAACCGGCTCATGGGTGCTCGTCTGCGGGATCTGCGGCAGGACGCGGGGATCAAGCCTGCCCCGATGGCTCGGGCGTTCGGGGTGTCGGAGGCGGCGATTTCCAAGGTCGAGTGTGGTCATCGTGGGCTGTCGCCGCAGGTCCTCGGCGTGTACTGCGACTTGTTCGACGTGAGTCCGTTGGATCTGTTCCGGGATGTAGCGGAGCAGTACCGGGCGCAGTGCGATCCGTTCCGGCCCGGCGTCTATCGGGCAGTCCGCGGTGAGGTTCGGGTGCTCGACGGCCTGGCGCTCTACGCCGATCTGCCGGAGCGGTACTTGCCTGCGGGTGCCTTGCGGGTCGGTGTCGAGGCGCTGAACGAGGCCTGAGGTGTGGTCCGGGGTGGGTGACTGCCCCGGATCTCCCATCTGAGGGGAGGTGAGTGATGAGCTTCCTTGAACGTTTCATGTCGTGTGACCCGGTTGAGCGCCGGATGGCTGAGCTGCGGCCGTTGCGGGTGCGGGTTGAGAACAAGCGGTGTGCCGGTAGGTGTGGGCGGTGCACGTGGATTCGGGCGACCGTGGACTACTGCGGGGACTGTGTGGCCTGGATGGCTGAGCGGGGCATTGAGCCTCGGCCGTGTCGCTGGAGGCGGCGCTAGGAGTCCTATTTAGACACAACGCGTGATCTTGTTGGGTCACGCGGTGATGCCGCACGTCTTGTTGCGGCACAACGGAAGCGTAAGACGCAGGAGCGGAACACGGCTACCAACCTCGCCGCTCCTGCGCTGTCCACCACGCGTAACGGAGTGAACGAGATGAGCGTAGAGCCACGGCGTGTTGCAGCGCCAGAGGGGGTCTCGCGGGACCGGTGTGCGACGTGCAAGCGCTTCGCCCGGTTGCTGCCCGGCCAGACCGAATGTGACCCGTGTGCCGGTGTGTTGGGACTGGACTTCGGCGGCTCCGTCCGGCGGGGCGGTGATGTGCGATGAGGGGCAACAGGTGGGTTGATCCAGCTCCGTTCGAGGGGTACCGGCCTCGGGTTCCCTGGTGGGCGTACCTGCCTGGGTGGACCAAGGTCGTGGCGGCTCCGTTCGCGTTGGTCGGGGTCGCAGTGTGGCTGATCGTGCGCCTGGTGCTCGTTGCCGTTCGGTACCCGGTGACGGTGCTGGCCTCGGTGTCGGCCTACTGGATGTACGCCACGTGGGGTCTGTCGCCGCTGGTGTTGGCGCTGCTGTCGCTGGTAGCGGGCGGCTTCGTCTGGGCTGGTCTGGATCTGCCGTCGTTCCTGCGGCACGTCTGGTACCGAGTCCTCACCGAATGGCGGCGGGCCACGATCTACGTGCCGCAGTGGCGGACCGTGATGCGGCTATCGGACCTCGCGAAAGTCCAGCGGGGTAAGGAATACCGGCCTCGGCTGCGTCGTGTGCGGTCCGAGGGATGGCGGGACCGGGTTCGGGTGCGGATGATCCCGGCGCAGTCTCCGGAGCAGTGGGAAGCGCGGCGGGAGAACCTGGCGCACTCGTTCAACGCCCGGTCCTGTCGAGTGCGGGTGCTGCGGCCTCGGCTGTTGGAACTGGACTTCATCCACTCCGACCCGTTGTCGCGTCCGGTGCCTGTACCTGCGCTTTCGGTGGATGAGTCCGCGGTGAACCTCAAGAAGATCGTGGTCGGGCTTACCGAGACGGGGCGGGCCTGGACGCTGAGGTTGCTGGGCTCTCAGCTCCTTGTCGTGGGCGTGCCTGGCGCGGGCAAGGGCTCGGTGTTGTGGTCGATTGTGTGGCAGCTCGCGCCCGCCGTCCGTGCCGGGTTGGTGCGCCTGGTGGGCATCGATCCCAAGGGCGGGATGGAGCTGGGGCAGTGCCCGGAGGCGTTCGATCGGGTCGTCTATGACAACGGGCCTGACGCGGTGGCGCTGTTGGAGGAGATTGCCGCTGAGGTCAAGGAACGGGCCTCGCGCTACCGAGGTGTTCGGAGGTTGTGGGCGCGGTCGACGGGAGAGCCGTTCACGGTCCTGATCGTGGATGAGCTGGCGGACCTGATCGCCTACCAGCCGGACAAGCAGCTGCGGGAGCGTGCCTCGCGGGCTATCCAGACGATCACCTCCCAGGGGCGTGCGCCCGGCTATGCCCTCGTGGGCCTGGTCCAGGACCCGCGCAAGGAAGTCGTGTCGTTCCGGCACCTGTTCAGCACCCGTGTGGCGTTGCGGCTCGATGAGCCACAGCAGGTGGACATGGTGCTTGGCGACGGCGTTCGGCAACGGGGTGCGGCGGCTCACGAGATCAGCGAGAACACCCCCGGTGTGGCCTGGCTGAAGACCGATGGTCAGCGGGAGCCGGAGCGAGCTCGCGCCTTCCACGTCACGGATGCGGACTTGGTGGAGCTCGGCCTCTACTTCACGCCGGCCACCGTCCACGACTTCGCCAGCAAGCGCACTTCGGGCGAAGGGAGCGCGGCGGCATGAGCGAGTACCTGAACCGCGCTGACCGGATGAAGCAGCCTGCGGCGTTCGACGTGGCTCGTGCGGTGGCGGAGCAGCACGGCGTGTGCGTTCGCCCGTTGGCCAAGGAACGGATTGACCTGGACACGGGGCGGGTGGAGATCGTCCCGATTCCGTGCGGTTCGACCGTGGCCAGCGTGTGCCCGACCTGCGCGGAGAAGAACCGGCGGCTGCGGATGGCGCAGTGCCGCGAGGGCTGGCACCTGACCGAAGAACCTGACTTCACGCCGAACGAGCCGACGCCTGATCAGCGGGGGCTCACGGAGTACCGGGCAGACCTGGTCAAGGCCTATCAGCAAGCGATGGAGGAGGACGACGAAACCGGGGCCGATGAGCTGCGGGATGAGGTCGCGTCCGTCGACGCGGAACTTCGGCAACTGGGAGTCCGCGGGAACCTTCCGTCTCTGGAACCGCGTCCTCGGGCTGCTCGGAAGCGGTCGACCAAGCGGCGGCAGGATGCGGCGAACCTGCCTCGGCGGCCGGTGCAGAAACGCACCGTGGGCGCGATATTCGGCGAGAAGTATCGGCCGTCGACGTTCCTCACGCTGACCCTCGACAGCTACGGCAAGGTGCGCTCGGACGGCACCCCGGTTGACCCGGATCGCTACGACTATCGGCGGGCGGCTCGGGATGCGGTGCACTTCGCAGCGCTCCTGGACCGGTTCGTGCAGAACTTGCGGCGCTGTGTGGGCTGGGATGTTCAGTACTTCTCGACGGTGGAGCCGCAGCGGAGGTTGGCGCCGCATTGGCACGCGGCTATTCGGGGCAGCATCTCGCGTGCTGAGCTGCGGGCGATTGCTGAGGCGACGTATCACCAGGTCTGGTGGCCTGCGCACGACGAGATCAAGTACTCGGGTGACCGGCTGCCGGTGTGGGACGTCCGGGCGAAGGGCTTCGTTGACCCGCAGACGCGGGTGGCTCTGCCTACCTGGGAAGAGGCGCTGGACCAGGTCGAGGCTCCGGCGCATGTTGCGCGCTTCGGGGTGCAGGTGCACTCCAAGGGCATCCTCGGCGGCACTCCGGAGGCTGGGCGGCACATCGGGTACTTGACCAAGTACCTGACCAAGAGCATCGCTGAGTGCCATCAGTCGGGGACGGCTCGGCAGGAACGCCACGCCGAACGGCTCTGTGACGAGCTGGCAGTGACGCCGTGCTCCCCGCAGTGTCCGGTGTGGCTGCTTTACGGCGTTCAGCCTCGGAGTGCTCGGCTGTCGATGAATCCGGGACTGTGCAAGGGAAAGGCGCACAAGCGCACCACCCTCGGCGTGGCCGGGCGGCGGGTCCTGGTCTCGCGGAAGTGGTCCGGGAAGTCGCTCGCCGACCACAAGCACGACCGGAAGGCGTTCGTTCGGCAACTGCTCGCGGATGTCGGCATCACGCAGGACGGCCAGCCTTCGCGGGTCGCGTGGAACAACGTCCAGCCTGGCGACCCGAACGTTCCGCCGCGCCAACACCTGTTGCTGCGGGCCGTCGCTGAGCGGCAGCGGTGGAAGGCGGAGTACACGGCGGCGTTACTCGCGTCGGCTGGTCCGCCAGACGGTTCGGCAACTTCGCACGCTGCGTAAACGAGGGGGGAACCATGTCAGGCAAGGTTCGTGAGATCGCGGAACTGATGTCCGTTCCGGAGATCCTGGAAGCCCTCGGCGGGGTTTCGCGGGACACGTTCTACAAGTGGCGGCAGACCGGTAAGGGGCCGCGTTGCTTCTCGCTGCCCAACGGGGAGTTGCGGTGCAAGCGGGTGGACTTCGTCGCCTGGCTTGACGGTCTTTACGGGGCGGCGGCATGACTACGACGTTCAAGGTCAAGTTCTGGGAGATCAAGAGGCGTGAGGGGCGTAAGCGGCCGTATCCGGTGCGGTGGTTGACGGACGGGGTCGAGCATTCGGAGTGGTACGCCACGAAGGCGCTGGCGACCAGCAGGCTGTCCGAGCTGAGTCAGGCGGCGCGTCATGGTGAGCCGTTCGACGTTGAGAGCGGGTTGCCGCTGGGTGAGCATCGGCGGCGGAACTCGTTGTCGTTCCTTGACTTCGCACAGTCCTATATGGACTTGAAGTGGGATGACGCTGCCGCGACCACGCGGGGGAGCACGGTGGAGGCGCTTGCCACTGCGGGGGCGGTGTTCGTTCGGGATGGAGTCGGTCGGCCAGAGGTCACAGAGCTTCGGGGAGTGCTGTCGCGGACGCTGTTGCCTCCGACTACTCGGGATGGCGGGGTGTCTGATGTTGATCAGGACGTCATCGACTGGTTGAGGCGGAACTCGCGTCCGTTGTATGAGCTGACGGACGCGGTGGCGGCGCGGGCGGTGTTGGACGCGCTGGCGGCGAAGCTGGATGGGAAGTCCGCGGCTGCTTCGGTGTACCAGCGGAAGCGTGCGGTGCTGTTCAACCTGCTGTCCTACGCCGTTGAGCTGGAGCTGATCCCGGACAACCCGCTGAGTCGGATCAAGCGCAAGGTGTCCAAGGTCGTGGACCAGGTGGACCCGCGTGTGGTGGCGAATCCCAAGCAGGTCGGAGAGCTGCTGACGGCCGTGACGTACGTCGGGAAGCGCAACAAGGATCGGGGTGCGCACCTGGCTGCGTTCTTCGCGGTCGGTTACTACGCGGCGGCTCGTCCGGCTGAGGGGTTGGGGCTGCGTGAGGACGATTGCACGCTGCCTGAGAGTGGATGGGGTGCGTTGGCGTTGGGGGAGTCGCGACCGGCGGCGGGGAAGCGGTGGACGGACTCGGGGGAGGTGCACGACCGGCGCGGGCTGAAGCATCGGGCTCGGAAGGAGGTTCGGATCGTGCCGATTCCGCCGGTGCTCGTGCGCATCCTGCGTGATCACCTCGACCGGTACGGGGTCGGGCCGGATGGGCGGCTGTTCCGGTCACCCAACGGCGGGGTGGTGTCGTCCTCGACGTACTACCGGGTCTGGGATGACGCTCGTCAGTACGCGCTCGTGCCTTCTCAGGCGGCCTCGCCGTTGGCTGGTCGGCCGTACGACTTGCGGCACGCGGCAGTCTCGTTGTGGTTGAACGGTGGGGTGCCGGCTACCGAGGTGGCGGAGCGAGCTGGGCACTCGGTGGACGTCCTGCTGAAGGTCTACGCTAAGTGCATCGATGGACAGCGGGAGACGGTCAACAAGACGATCGAAAGTCTATTCGATCATCTATGAATTGATCTCCTTGAAGTCAACCGGCATGTCAAGCCTTGTTCTCGGTGCATGCATGTCAAAGTGATCAGATGAACCTACCGTTGAGCAACGATGGGCCCGCCTGGTTTCAGGTTTCTGTGGTTCCTGCCCGGACGGCGTATCTGATCCGGGCAGGAAGCAGAACTGGATTTAGACGCGCGATGCAAGAGGCCACTACTCGATGGGCTGGAATGACCGAGCCTATTATTCCCGTGCGTCGACACGGCGGTATAGATGGGTGGTGGCGGCAAGTAGTTGAATTTAGTGGTGTGGGTTCCGTTGTGAATGTAGACGTTTTGGCAGAGGATGCACATGCGGCGGCGAAATTATTGAATCTTCCACTCGTATCGCTTGCGGATATTGATCGGCACGGGCCAGCTTCATGGAGCATGCATCCGCTCATGTTGGATGATGATACTGCTGACTTTGCTCCGGTTTTAGCAGGAAGTGGATCTCCGTTGTGGCATGCTGTTGCTGCTGGCGATTTCACGTCTGCGCATGAGCGTTCTCTTCGATCTAGCGAAGTCGAGTTTGCGAGATTGGAAACCGATGCTCAGGTGGCAAGTTCCGCCTTGCGTCGTTCTACGATGATTGATCGTACTACTGTTCAATTCAGTGAGAATTATGCGAACGGTGGAATCGGCTCTATACCTGCGATTATCTGGGTAACGCGACCTAATGGCTATCTGGACTGCCTGTGGTTCTGGAATCTTCGAGCCTTGAGACCCCTTCGATTCGACGCTGGGCCGATGATGATCCTTCCTGTAGAAGGGGCTTCGGGATGGGCGGGCTTCGATCGAGAATTTTCCGCTCAGCTTCTAAGGAGGGACGATTTCTCGCCTGATGTGATCTTTATGAGTATAAATGTCACTGAGTCGAAGATTATAGAATTGGCGAATTTTCTCCAGTTGGAGCCTTCTGGGGAGAAGATTCGTTCCAGCATCTTCTGGTCCGGAAGTCCACGCGTAGCACCGTACAGCTACCTTATTAATCCATCAATTGATATCCGGGATTGGTTTGCATATGAGCGTAGGTATGGCCAGAGCGTCGAGGTTCAAGGCCATACTTCGTCAGGGCTTTCGGCGCTGAGGCTCGCCCCTCCTGTTAAATCAAAATTTGGTGGGAAGGCTCTCTTGTGTCTTCGTAGCTCGATATTTGACGTATTTCCGCGGCGAACCGTGGTCGCCGAATCTATTGTGGCAGGCGCTGATTGGGATGGGGATTCTCTGCGGATCAGGACCAAAATCGTGGGACAGTCGAAGTTAAATCTAAAAATTCCTGATCTTGGAGTAGCGTTAGATCTAATGGTTCGCGAAAAGACTTCGAGCTACGCTCTGTCGGACAAGGGGAAGTTGGGATCTCCGCTTCTTGGCGATTCGCCATTCATGCTCAATGCCGGGGTATATGAGGCAGCCATTTCGTTGACGACACCGCGTTCGAGTGAATTGGTTAAGCAACTTCGAGCGATGCGGGAGAGAGGGGATGGTGATGAGCAACTTGTGGAACTTGCCGCCCGGTGGGGAGGGCGAGCAGAACGTCGGTATCGAAGTATTGGTGATATCGGTAAGCCTAATGGGCAGGTCGCAATACGGGCGCTTGAATTGCTTTGCGACAAAGGTTGGGCTGAGAGAGGGTTGGAAATCAGGTGCTCGCGGTGTGGCGTATCAAGCTTCATTGCGCTGGAGGCGGCCTTTGGTAAAGCCGTCTGTCCGGGTTGCAAAGACCATCAGTCGTATGTTTCATCGCGTAGTGGTGTGAATGTATTCTATCGCCTCAATACCTTTCTTGATCGCGCAAGTGATCAAGGTGTCTTGCCTCATCTTCTTACGTACGCGGCACTTCTGAAAACCGACCCTATTACATTTCTTTTGCCTGGAGTAGATGTAGTTTTTCCTGGTGGCGACAAGAGTGAGGTTGACATCGTTGCGATATATTCTGGAAAACTTTTGGCTGGAGAAGTAAAAACAAGCCCTAGCGAATTTAATGATGAGCAGATCAAGCGTGATGTCAGCTGTAGTAAGCGTCTGGGCGCGGATGTGCATCTCATGGCATCGGTATGGGATCTAAGTCAGGATGTTCGGGAGGTGGCTAAGGTCGAGGCTGACGCGGCTGGTATGGACCTGCTTGTTCTGGATCAGTCGCAGCTGCGTCCGACTTGATGATCTTGGCCGTGGGCCGGAGCGAGCGGATGCATCACGCATGTAACAGATGTGGTCCTGTAGAACGGCCCGGTGGCCAGGGCCGTTTGGCTCGCCCTGCAGCCCTGAATCCAGTCCGTGAGGAGTCCGTGAACGGTGGCAAACCGGGGCATATTCCGGCCGACAGTGGCATACGGCTCACCCGCTAAAAGATCAAGCCCCGAGCGCGTTGCCGCTGCTCAGGGCCTGATTCACCCGGCGAAAGGTGAGTGCCCCCGGCAGGATTCGAACCTGCGACACACGGTTTAGGAAACCGATGCTCTATCCCCTGAGCTACGAGGGCGGGGCTGGTGCTGGGGGTAGCTTACCGGCGGGTGTGGGGGGAAATGTGGTGGGGGGCCTCATGGGGGTTGGGGGTTGCCTAGTCTTGGGTGGGTGACGCAGAACTTGGTTGATGTGCGCGGGGCCGCTGTTGCCGCTGGGCTGAGGGTGTTGGCGCGGGTGACGCCGTTCGTGGAGCCGGAGCTGGTGGGGTTGCGCGGGGTGGTGGGGCCGGGGGACGTGTGTTTGGACGTGGGGGCGGCGCTCGGGCTGTACACGGTGACGTTGGCGCAGCTGGTGGGTCCACAAGGGACTGTCCACAGCGTGGAGCCGTTGGTGTTCGCGCATCCCGCGCTGTCCTACCTCCTGCGTCCGCGCGAGGGGCGGAACGTGGTGCGGCACTCGGTGGCGCTGGGGACCGCGGAGGGCCGTGAGGTGATGAGCGTGCCGGTGCGGCACGGGTCGCCGGTGACGGGGCGGTCGTTCCTGACGGCGGGTGCCAAGGGGCTGGGGTCGAACGTGGAGTTCGACGAGCACCTGGAGGTGGTGGTGCGGACGCAGACGTTGGACTCGTTCGTCGCCGACCACGGGATCACGCGGCTGGACTTCGTGAAGGCGGACGTGGAGGGGGCGGAGCTGCGCGTGCTGGAAGGGGGTGCCGGGGTGGTGGAGAAGCTTCGGCCGAAGTTCCTCCTGGAGATCGAGGAGCGGCACGTCGAGCGCTTCGGGTACCGGGCCGCGGACGTGGTGGCGTGGCTGGGCGACCGGGAGTACGACATGAGGATCTGGAAGCAGGGCGGGTGGCGGCGGGTGGACCGGATCGATCCCGACGTGCGCAACTACCTGTTCGTGCCGCGCTGACCCGGAGTGCGCGCTGACCCGGAGTGCGCGCTGACCTGGAAAAGGCGGAAGACCCCGGTCCCTGGGGGTGGACCGGGGTCTTCCTCGGAAGTGGTCTACTGCGGGTAGACCTCGAGTTCGTAGAGAGAGTATCCGTAGTCCGTACCGCGTTGGGTACCCGTCATTCGTATGAAACGCGCCTCAGTTGGTGCGAAGGACACGTTGTCCGTGGCGCCGTTCCCTTCCGCGGTAACGAAAACCTGGCGCCACCCGGTGCCGTCGGCGGACACCTCGATCCGGTACGCCTTCCCGTAGGACTTCTCCCACCTCAGGACCGTGCGCCCGACCTGCTGGACCGCCCCCAGGTCGACGGTGAGCCACTGGTTGTCGCTCCAGTCGCTGGCCCAGCGGGTGGTGGGGTCGCCGTCGACGGCGTTGGCGGGCGGCGAGTTGTACACCCCGCGCTCGTAGCTGCTGGCCGTGGCCGTGCGGCCCTGTGCGACGTTGGCGACGGTGTTGCCGCGGTGCGCGGGGAACTGGACGACCTGCTGGTAGGTGGGCCGGTTCTGCCACTGGATCTTGTCCTGGGTGATGCCGCCCATCGCGCGGTGGATCACCGAGTCGGCGCACCACTGGTCGCCCGCCGCGCAGTCCGCGTCACCGGGGTAGACCTGGTTGGCGGGCACCGCCGCTGCCGCCTTGAGGCTGTCCAGCAGCACGGTCCGGCACGCCGTCACGTCGCCGCCACCGCAGTACGTGCCGGTCAACGGCCCCGCGACCTGGTCGCCGAGCACCCGCCTGATGTCCTTGTCGACGTAGCTCCACCAGCCGTACTGGAACGACGAGCCCTTGTGCGGTGCGGCGCCGTGGGTGTCCGAGGGCGCCTCGTCGACCTGGACGGCCTTGGTGAGCTCGGTGTAGAGGTCGGCCCCTAGACCGGGCTGGAACTCGGCCTGGACCAATCGGGGCCACCACGCGTCGAGCACGCGGATCGCCTCGGCGTGGTTGTACACCTTGCTGCCCTTGGTGGTCTCCCGCCGCAGCGAGCCGGACTGCTGCCACGCCTTGAGCTTCTGCACGGTCGCGGCCAGCGCCGGGTCGGTGACCGCGGACTTCTCGATCACCCGCAGCAGGTCGGGGAGCACCTGCTCGGCGCGCAGGTCGGCACCCGCGGCCTCGGACATCGCCTTGGCGACCGACGCCCGCGAGGCCTTGCCGCCGTTGGCGATCAGCGCCTTCAGCCGGACGTCGAGCAGGTCGCCGCGGTGCACGGAGCCGTTGCCGAAGCCGGAGGAGGTGAAGTCCAGCGCCTGCTTGTTGTTCCAGCTGATGTAGTAGTCCTGGTTCACCGACTGGGGGTGCTCCGCCGCGGGCGTGTAGCGCGCGGTGTTGGTGTCCGGGTCCCAGTCCTGCCACTCGTACTGCTGGGCCGCCTTGATCGGCAGGTTCGGCTCCACCCCGGCCTTGCGCACGGGGTTGCTGCCGGAGTTGAAGTACGCGGTGTCCTTGGAGTCGACGTAGAACCAGTTGAACGCGTACCCGATGTGCTCGGCGGCGCGCTGGAAGTCCTGCGCCGACCCGATGGCGCTCGGGTCGTTGAACTCCTGGAACCCGATGATCGGGTCCACCTCGTGCAGGTAGGTCGACCGCAGCGCGGCGTAGGCGACCGGCTTGCCGCCGACCGTGGCGCGGCTCTGCACCAGCCCGTACTTCGTGCGGTACACGACCAGCGTGTACGACCCGGCCGCCGTGCCGTCCGCGACGGTCGGCTTCCAGGCGTTCTTGCGCTCCAGCCGCTCCATCGCCACGCACTGGCCGCGCAGCAGGTAGTGGTTCGACGCCTTGGTCGCCGGCTTGCCGTCGGGCTCGCACAGGTCGACGGCGTAGGTGTCGACGATGTCCTGCGACGCCGAGGTCGCGCTCCACGAGTAGTCCTGGCCGCGGCCGAGCTGCACGTACATGCCGACACCGGCGAAGGACACGCCGCGCGCGCTGATACCGGGCCCGTTGAGCTCCTGGAGCATCAGCAGCTGCGGCGCGAAGTAGCCGGTCTGCGGGCCGAACACGGCGATCGGGTTGCCGGTGTCGGTGTGCGCGCCGGACACGACGAGCGCGTTGGACATGCCGTGCTTGCGGTTGAGCAGGTCCGCGGGCAGCACGCCGTCGGCGAAGATGCCCTGCGCGGGCTCCAGCTCGCCGGCCGCGATGTCCACAGTGGACGGTGCTGAGGCGTTGCCGACCTGGTCGTAGACCATCGGCTCGGGGGTCACCGAGCCCGCGTCCGGCATCGCGACGCCCTGCGGGTTCGCCGGGCTGGCCGAGTACGGGAAGCGCCGGCCGTCGTGCACGGTCAGCACGGCCTCCGGGTCGTTCTGCTCCCGGAACGACTTCCACACCTGCTCGCCGACCGTGGCGCCGTACTTGTTCTGCGCCGCCAACCGGACCAGCGCGGACTGCACCTCGCCGCCACCGCCGGAGCCGAACAGCCCGCCGACGACGGAGGCGATCGCGACCATGTCGGTGGCCTTGAACGGCTGGATGTCGTTCCAGTTGGTGATCGAGTCCGCGTGCCCGCTGAGCACGTACTCGCCGGGGAAGTTCCGCGCCGAGACCGACTGGGTGATGTAGGCGTTGATGCCCGAGATGTAGTCGGTGACGTCCTGGAACGCCTGCGCGCCACGGGGCCCGCTGGCGGCGACCCGGTCGATCTGGGCCTGCAGGTCCGCCTCGGTGTACCCGATCTGCGAGTAGAAGCTCTGCTCCAGCACGCGGTTGCCCTCGGCGCCGCCCGCGAAGCCGGTGAGCTGGCTGCGGCCGAGGTGGCGGAACACGTCCATCAGCCACAGCCGGTCCTGCGCGGCGGCGTAACCGGCGCCGAACTCCGTGCCCGACCTGGTGGTGCCGTAGATGTGCGGCATCCCGATGGCCTTGTCCCGGATGATGGTCACGTCCGAGCGCGGCTTGGTCGTGCTCTCGACCTGGTCGGCGGCCACGCCGAACGAGGCGTCGTTGAAGAACGCGCTCAGCTGCTCGTTGGTCAGCCCCTGGTAGCCGGAGGACAGCGCGTCGTACTTCGGGAGCTGGTCGGCCGCGTGCGCGGGGCGCGTCCCGAACACCTTGTGGGCGAGGATGTCGGCGAGCGTGGCGTTGCCGTTGTTGCCGGGCGGCAGGATGTCGTTGCACTGGCCCAGGCAGTAGTCGTTCGCGGCGAACGCGGTGGCGGCGGGTGCTGCCTGTGCCACCGGGGTGGAGAGGGGGGCGATGGCCAGCAGGGCGACCACCACGACGGGTAGGGCGGCTCTCCGCATGACGCGAAGCTCCTTCCATGCAGGACTGGTGTGGCGCACGTTACGTTTTCCGGAACTTTTCTGAAAGGCTTTCACGTTTATTTGCCCCGATCGGCTGGTAATGGAAGTTGCCAGTTGACCGAATGCCCCCGTATAGGGAAAAAAGTGACCATGGTGCGACGACGAACGCTGCTGGGTGGGGTGGCCGCGTCCGGTCTGCTCCTGGGGCTGGGCACGACACCCGCCACCGCGAAGGCGCTGCCGATCCGGAGCTGCGCGGACTGGCGGGCCCGACCGCCGTCCGCGCCCACGACCCTGGTCTACGGCACGCCCGAGCGGATCCTGATCCACCACACGGCCACCGAGAACGTCACCGACTACTCCGAGGCGCACGCCTACGAGCACGCCCGCTGGATCCAGGACCGGCACATGGACGTCAACGGCTGGATCGACTCCGGGCAGCACTTCACCAACAGCCGCGGCGGGTTCCTGTTGGAGGGCAGGCACGGCAGCCTCGACGCGCTGCGCGCGGGCGACCGGCTCGTCGAAGGCGCGCACTGCCCCGGCCAGAACCGGATCGCCGTCGGCATCGAGAACGAGGGCCTGTACACCGCCGAGGAACCGCCGCAGGGCCAGTGGGACACCCTGGTGTCGTTCTGCGTCTACACCTGCCAGCAGTACGGCATCCCGCCGACGGAGATCGACGGCCACCGCGACCACTACGACGCCACCGTGTGCCCCGGCGACAAGCTCTACGCGCTGCTGCCGCGCCTGCGACAGGAAGTGGCGCGCGTCCTGGGGTGACCGCGTTTTCTTCCTGGCAACTGTGAACGGAGTGGTGGGAGCCCTCCCATAAGCCGCAACGCTGGGCAAACGTCCTACCACATGGTGAGATAACGTCGAATTAACGCCAGCTTGCGCATTCGTGCGCGATGCTGACCCTGTATGAACACGAAACGCCAACTCGGGGAGGCGTCGTGATCAAGGTGATGCTGGCCGACGACGAGGACCTCGTCCGGTCCGGCCTTCGCATGATCCTGAGCAGCGCCGGTGACATCGAAGTAGTGGCCGAGTGCGACGACGGGCATCTGGTGGCCGACCTGGCACGTCAGCACCGTCCGCACGTGGTCCTGCTGGACATCCGCATGCGGTCCAACGACGGGCTGGTGGCGCTGCGCAGGCTGCGCACGCTGCCCGATCCGCCGAGGATCGCCATGCTCACCACGTTCGACGTGGACGAGTACGTCAGCGAGGCGCTGCGCTTGGGCGCCAGCGGTTTCCTGCTGAAGGACACCGAGCCGGAGCAGTTGGTGAAGGCGGTGCGCGACCTCGCCAGGGGTGGCGCCGTGCTGGATCCCGGTGTGGCGGCACGGGTTCTCGCGGCGGTGGCCGACGGTGAACGGGCCGCGGAGCCCGCTCGTCGTCTGCTGGCGATGCTGTCCGAGCGCGAGCGCGAGGTACTCGTGCTCATCGGGCAGGGGATGTCCAACGCGGAGATCGGTGGCACGTTGCACTTGTCCGAGGCCACGGTCAAGGGCTACGTCTCGTCGGTGCTCGGGAAGATCGGTGCGGTCAACCGCGTCCAGGCCGCCCTGGTGGCCTTCCGCGGCGGGTTGATCGCCTAACACCAAGGGAAAAGCCGGAACCGGGTCGGGGGCGCGAGCCGCCCCCGACCTAGTTCCCGCTCATCGTCTCGGTGATCTCGTGCACCAGCGGCTCGACCTCGACGCGGTTGCGCCCGTGCCGCTTCGCCCGGTACAGCGCCATGTCCGCCGCCGCGAACAGCTGGTCCAGCTTCGCCGGTCCCGCCGCCACGCCGATGCTGACCGTCGGGCGCCGGGCCGTGCCCAGCACCATCGACCAGTCGTGCCCGTCCACGGCCGCGCGGATCCGTTCCGCCACCGTCGGTCCCACCTCGTGGTCGGTGCTCGGGCTGCCGCTGCCGTTGTCGCCCAGCAGGACGACGAACTCGTCGCCTGCCCAGCGGGCCACCAGGTCGTCGGTGCGGCACTCCCGGCGCAGCAGCTGGGCGATCTCGCGCAGCGCGGCGTCACCCGCGGCGTGCCCGGCGTCGTCGTTCACGCCCTTGAACCAGTCGACGTCCACCAGCACGAGCCACGGCACCCGGCCGCGCGACGCCGTGCTCTCCAGCAGCAGGGCGGCCGCGCGCTCCAGGCCGAGCCTGTTCGCCAGTCCTGTCAACGGGTCTCGGGCCGCGGCCTCCTCGGCCGCGACCTTCGCCTGCTGCGCCTGGACGGCCAGCAGGCGCTGCTCCAGGGCCTGCCCGAGGCCTTCCTGGAGCGACTCGTTCGCCCTGGTACCCGCCGCGACGCTGTAGCGCAGCGCGGCGGCCTCGCCGACGGAGTCGTCCAGCTCGGTGCAGATGTCCGCCAGGTCCAAGGAGAACCGCAGTACCAGTGACGTGTCGTTGATGACCTGGGCGGAGGCCACGGAGCGACTGGCCAGCGTCCGGGCGGCCACGAGCTCGCCCCGTTCGCGGCACACCACCGCCAGCACCCAGTTCCCGACCGCCTTGCCCCAGTGGTCCTTGGCCTCCAGCGCCAGGTCCAGCACCTGCCGGGCGACCTTCTCGGCGTGCTCCAGCTCGCCGACGCCCGCGAGCGAACGGCTGTAGGCGCCGAGCAGGCCGCGGTGGACGTGGTCGTCCACGGTGTGCAGGGTCAGCCCCTCGGCCAGGTAGCCCTTGGCCTCGGCGAAGATGGCGGGCGCGGCCGCGGCCGGTCCGGAGGCCGCGCGGAAGTTGAGCGTGCCGCCCAGCCGTTGCAGGCACTGCGCCAACGCGTCCGGGCCGTTGGCGCGGCGGGCGATCTTCATGGCCTTGCGCAGGATGTCGAGCGCGCCGTGCCGGTGGCCCATGCCCTCGAGCAGGTACCCCAGCGTGCTCAGGGTCTGCGCGGCGGCGGGGTGGTCGGTCGTCTCGGGGTCGAAGTCCAGCCAGCCCTCGGCCGCGAGCTCCAGCGCGAGGGGGATGCGGCCCAGCCTCCAGGCCATGGTGGCCCTGTGCACCAGGATGGCGGCGTGGACCCATCGGTCTGTTCCCGGTGGCGTCCTGTTGACGACCTCGTCGAATAAGGCGTTGGCCTCGGGTAAACGCCCAGCGTTCAGCAACACCCGGACCCGGAGGTCCATGTGCGTCACGTATCCCGCTGTCAGCGGATCGCGCTGCTCCACTCGTGCTCGACACTCCATTCCGACTTGCCGAGCGGGAACGCTGGTCCCGCCGCTGCCGGCACGGCCCCAACAGGCTACCGGGAGGAACGCTCCCTGTACCGCTCGTGGTGCATGACGTCTTCGACGGGTATCCGGGTGCGCCATCCGACTCGCTCCAGATCGGGCTTGCCCGGCAACCCTGCCACGGGTCCGACGCAGAGCCACGCGACCGGCCGCAATCTGGCCGGAATGTGCAGCAATCGACGCAGAACGTCCTCCCGGTAGAAGCTCACCCAGCCCACGCCGAGGTCTTCGGCGGTCGCCGCGAGCCACAGGTTCTGGATGGCGAGGCAAACGGAGTAGAGCCCGGCGTCGGCGATCGCGTGCCTGCCCAGCACGGCGGGCGAGCCGCGGTCGGGGTCGTAGGTGACCACGATCCCCAGCGTGGACTCGAGGATCCCCTCGACCTTGATGCGGTCGAACAGCTCCGCGCGCCCTGGTTCCAGTCGCGCGGCGAACGTGCCGCGCTCGGCGTTCACGTGGTCGCGGAAGGCGCGCCTGGTGGTGTCGTCGCGGACGAGGATGAAGTCCCACGGCTGGGACAGGCCGACGCTGGGTGCCGCGTGCGCGGCCGTCAGGACGCGGTGCAGCGCCTCGTCGGGGATCGGGGCACCGGTGAACTCGCCCCTGGTGTCGCGGCGGCGGTGCAGCACCTCGTAGAGGCCCGCCACCCGTTCGCTGATGCTCATCGGCCTGATGGTGCCGCACGCGGGCGCGACCACCACCGTCCACGGGGTGCGGCGGTGGTCACTCCCGCGCGGACCGGGCTACCAGCTGGACTTGCGCACGCCCGGCAGCTCGCCCCGGTGCGCCATCTCACGCAGTCGGATCCGGGACAGTCCGAACGCGCGGGAGAACGCGCGCGGCCGTCCGTCCACGGCGTCCCGGTTGCGCAGCCGCGTGGGGCTCGCGTCCCGCGGCAGGCGCTGGAGCCCCAGCGCCGCGGCGGCCCGCTGTTCGTCGGTGGACGAAGGGGATCGTTGCGCCTGCTTGAGTTCCGCCCTCCGGTCGGCGTAGCGGGCGACGACGACCCGGCGCCGCCGGTCCTTGGCGATCTTCGACTTCTTGGCCATCAGCGCTCCTCCCGGAAGTCGACGTGCCCGCGCACCACGGGGTCGAACTTGCGCAGCACCAGCCGATCGGGGTCGTTGCGGCGGTTCTTGCGCGTCACGTAGGTGTAACCGGTGCCCGCCGTGGACCGCAGCTTGACGATCGGGCGGGCGTCGGTGCTCCTGGCCATCAGACCTTCTCCCCTCGGGCGCGCAGCGACGCGACCACGGACTCGACGCCGCGGCGGTCCACGGTCCTGATGCCCTTCACCGACAGCGTCAGGACGACGTGGCGCCCTTCGGAGGGCAGCCAGTAGCGCCGCCGTTGCGTGTTGGGCAGCCAACGTCGGGACGTGCGGTGGTTCGAGTGCGAGACCTGCTTGCCGAACCCCGGCGCGCGGCCCGTCACCTGGCAGTGGCGCGAAGACACGGAACCTCCTTTGTAATGACATCCATTTCCATCTACAGTAACCCACATGAAAACCGTTGTCGTCATGGTGGCCGGGCTGGGCGAGCACCGGGTGGCCGAACGGGTGTGGCGCGCCCGCGAGGGTTCGGTGCTGGTCCGCCACGACCTGGGCCGCGTCGCGGACGGCGTGGTCCGGCGCTGGGTGGACGGTCGGCTGACCGTGCTGGAGCTCGCGCACGGCTGCGTCTCCTGCGCGCTGCGCCACGACCTGCTGCCGCTGCTGCGAGAGCTCGCGGGCCGGACGGTGGTGCTGCACCTCGACCCGGCGATCGAGCCCGAGGCGCTCTGCGTCGCGCTGCCGCCGGAGGAGGTGCACGTCGAGGCGGTGATCTCGGTGGTGGACCGGGAGACCTGGCTCGCCGACGCCACCGGCGAGGTCACGCTGGCCGAGCGCGGGTTCGGTGTCGGGGCCGGTGACGAGCGCACCGTGGCCCAGGTGGTCGTCGGCCACGTCGAGTTCGCCGACGCGCTGGTGCTGGCCGGCGACCCCGGCGACATCCGCACGCTGCCGGTGCTCGACCGGCTGGCGCCCGGCGTCCCGCGCCAGGAACTGTCCTCTGTGGACGTCGACGCGCTGACGGCCGCCGCCGGTGCCGGGCGGCTCCACGACGCGTTCGGCCCGTTGCTGCGCGGTGTCCCGCTGGAACCGGACGGCCGGGTGTCGGTCGTCCACTTCACCGACCGCCGCCCGTTCCACCCGCAACGGCTGCACGAGGCGCTCGACGTGCTGCTGGAGGGCGTCGTGCGCACCAGGGGGCGGCTGTGGGTGGCGACCAGGCCGGACACGGCGCTGTGGCTGGAGTCCGCGGGCGGCGGGCTGCGGATCGGCGACGCGGGCCCGTGGCTGGCCGCGGTCGAGGACTGGTCCGGGGTCGACCCCGAGCGCCGCACGATGGCGTCGCTGGACTGGGACCCGCGCTGCGGCGACCGCGGGCAGGAGATCGTCGTGATCGCCCACGAGGCCGCGCCCGACGAGATCGCCGCCGCGCTGCGGGCGGCGCTGCTGACCGACGAAGAGATCGAACAGGGCGACGGGCCGCTGCGCGCGCAGGACCCGTTCGCCAGGGAAGAGGCATCGTGAGACCGGGCATCCACCCCGACTACCACCCCGTGGTCTTCCAGGACTCCTCGACCGGCCGGGTCGAGAAGTTCACCCGGCGCTACGGGAAGAGGGTGCGGTAGTGGCCGTCCCCAAGCGCCGGACCTCCCGTTCGAACACCGGGCACCGGCGGGCGAGGTGGAAGGCGACCGCGCCCGACCTGGTCCCGGTGACCACTGTGGACGGTCGCCGGATCAGGGTGCCGCGCAGGTTGGTCGCGGCCTACCGGCGCGGCCTGCTCTGAGGACCGGGTGGTACCCCGTCAGCGGCGGGATGCCACCTGCCTCTGTGTCTCGCCGTCCGGCGAGTCGCGCCACTGCGCGAACGGCCGGTCGATCGTCCACCCCGTCCCGTCGTGGTCGAGCACGCGGGCCTCGCAGGTGTCCAGGTTGGACAGCGACTCGAACAGCTCCACGCTCCACGAGAACAGCCGTCGGCACAGCAGCCGGATGGTGAGCCCGTGCGAGACGACCAGCACGGTCTGCGGGTGGTCGGCCTCGGCGCGCATCCGCAGCTCCAGCTCCCCGAGGAACGCCGCCAGCCGGTCGTCCACGTCGGCGCCGGACTCCCCGTTGGGCAGCCGGAAGAAGAAGTGCCCGAACGCGTGCCGCTGGTGCTTGAGCACCTCCTGCTGCACCGGGTCCTGGAGGTTGCCCCAGTCCTGCTCGCGCAGCCGCGGCTCCGCGATCACCCGGTCCACCACGTCGCCGAGCTCCAGCCCGGCCAGCGTCCGGCGGGTCCGCAGGTAGGGGCTGACGTACACCGCCACCGGGCCGTCGCCGACCAGCCGCTTCACCTTGGCGCCCGCGGCTTGCGCCTGCCGTTCGCCGAGGGGGGTGAGGGGCAGCGAGTGGTCGGGGACCCGGCAGTACGCCGACTCGTCCACGTTGCCGAGGCTCTGGCCGTGTCGCAGGAGGATGATCCGCACCCCACCATCTTGGGGGTAGGGCCGGGTGGGGCCTCCGGCGGACCGGAATCCGCTGTTACAGTCCGATGCGGAAATCGACAGGGAGTGTCACATGATCAAGTACATCGCCCTCTACCGGAAGCCCGCCGACGTGGCGGGCTTCGACGAGAAGTACTTCGCGACGCACCTCCCGATCGTGGGGAAAACCCCTGGTCTGCTGCGCGCCGAGGTGGCCAAGGTCGACCGCGTGCTGGTGCCGGGCTTCCTGGGCGACACCGACCTGCACCTCGTCGCGGAGATGTACTTCGAGTCCGCCGACGTGATGAGCGCCGCGTTCCAGTCGCCCGAGTGGCACGCCGCGGGCGCGAACCTGTCCGAGATCGGCGGCCTGGAGCTGGTCGCCATGTTCACCGCCGAGGTGGTCGCGGGATGATCGCGGCGGTGATCGGCGGCGGCACGATGGGCGCGGGCATCGCGCACCTGCTGCTGGCGGGCGGGCACGACGTGACCGTGGCCGAGGCGGGCGCCGACCGCGCCGAGGTCGCGCTGGGGGCCGTGCGGAGGTCGTTGGGCAAGGCGGCCGGACGCGGCAGGCTGGCCGCCCCGCCCGAGGAGCTGCTGACCAGGCTCGTCGTGGTCGACGACCTGGCCGCGCTGCCGCCCGCCGCGGAGCTGGTGGTCGAGGCGGTGCCGGAGCGCGTCGACCTCAAGCGGACCGTCCTCGGCCAGGCCGCAAGCGTTTGCCCCACGGCTGTGCTGGCCTCGAACACCTCCTCGCTGTCGATCACCGAGCTGGCCGAGGGCCTGCCCGGCGACCGCCTGGTCGGCATGCACTTCTTCAACCCCGTCCCCGTCCAGGAGCTCGTCGAGCTGGTCCACCACGCCGGCGTGGCGCCCGAGGTCGTGGCCAGGGTCCGCGGCTGGGCCGAGGCGCTGGGCAAGACCGTGATCGAGGTCCGCGACTCGCCCGGCTTCGCCACCTCGCGGCTCGGCGTCGCGGTCGGCATGGAGGCCATCCGGATGCTGGAGGAGGGCGTGGCCGCCGCCGAGGACGTCGACACCGGCATGCGGCTGGGCTACGGCTGGCCGATGGGACCGCTCAGGCTGACCGACCTGGTGGGCCTGGACGTGCGGCTGGCCATCGCCGAGCACCTGGCCGCGGAGCTGGGGCCGCGCTTCGAGCCGCCCGCGCTGCTGCGCGACAAGGTCGCCAGGGGTGAACTGGGGCGCAAGTCCGGTCAGGGGTTCTTCACCTGGTAGGCAGGTGCGCGTGGAGATCAGGGAGTACACCGAGGCCGACCGCGACACCGTCTTCCGGATGCGCAAGCTCGCCTTCGCGGGCTCGGCGCCGCCACCGGACCGGCTCGTCACGCCCGGTCGCACCGGTCTGCTGGCCGAGGACCACGGGCAGCCGCTCGGCTCGCTGATGGTCAACGACTTCGCCCAGTACTTCGGCGGCCGCGCGGTGCCCATGGGCGGCGTCAGCGCCGTCGTGGTCGACCCGCACGCCCGCGGCCGGGGCGTCGCCTCCACCCTGCTCGACACCGCGCTGCGCACGATGCGCGAGCGGGGCCAGGCGCTCTCGGTGCTGTACCCGACCGTGCCCGCGCTGTACCGGGGGTTCGGCTGGGAGCGCGCGGGCGTCCACGAACGGGTCGACTTCACGATGGACCGGCTGCTGATGTCGCCCAGGGCGCCGCGCGGGCTCGCCACCCGCCGGGCGACCGAGGCCGACCTGGCCGACGCGCACGCCTGCTACACCGCGTTCGCGGCCACCGCGGACGGCATGCTCGACCGGCACGCGCCCGCGTTCGCCTGGGAGAAGCTGCTCGACCTCGACGTGATGACCCTCGTGCACGACGACGAGGGCGCCCTGCGCGGCTACCTCACCGCCGAACGCGAACGCGAGCGGCTCAAGGTCGACGACCTGGTCGGCCTCGACCCGGCCGCCCAGCTCACCCTGCTGGCCGAGCTGACGTCGTGGGCGGGGGTGCTGGGCAAGGTGTCGCTGCGGATCGCCGACCCGGCGTTCACCGACCTGCTCACCGCGCAGGCCATCCACAACGACGTGAAGACCTCGCAGTGGATGATGCGCGTCGTCGACCTGCCCGCCGCCGTCGCCGCCCGCGGCTGGCCGAACGCCGAGGGGATGCGGCCCGCCGCGGTGGACCTCGACGTCGTGGACGGGCACGCCCCGTGGCACGCGGGTCCGCGGCGCCTGGTCGTGGACGACGACGGCGTGCGGGTCGAGCCGGGCGGGACGGGCGCGGTGCGGGTGCACGCCCGCGCGCTCGGGCCGTGGTTCTCCGGCGTGCAGAGCACCCGCGCGCTGCGCCGCGCCGGGCTGCTGGAGGGCGACGCGCCGCTGCTGGACCGGCTCGCGGCCGCCCCCGGCACCCCGCGCCTGGCCGACTTCTTCTAGCGCACCTACGCTGGCCGGTCGTGCTCCTCGTCATCCTGGAACTGGTCGGCATCGCCGTGTTCGCGGCCTCCGGCGCCCTCGCCGCGGTCCGCGCCCGGCTCGACGTGTTCGGGGTGACCGTGCTGGCGCTGGCGACCGCGCTCGGCGGCGGCGTGATCCGCGACGTGCTGCTCGGCGTGCACCCGCCGACCAGCCTGACCAAGTGGCCGTACCTGCTGGTCCCGGCGCTGACCGGGCTGCTGGTGTTCTCGTTCCACCCGCAGGTCGCGAGGCTGCGCCGGGCCGTGCAGCTGCTGGACGCGATCGGGCTCGGGCTGTTCGTCACCGGCGGCACGTCCACCGCGCTGGCGTTGGGCGCCCCGCCGTACACGGCGTGCCTGATCGGCATGACCACGGGCATCGGCGGGGGAGCGATGCGGGACGTGCTGCTGCGGGAGATCCCGCTCGTGCTGCGCCGCGAGATCTACGCCGTGGCGGCGCTGCTCGGCTGCCTGGTGGTCGCGGGCGGCAGCGTGCTGGGCCTGCCGGAGGGGCCGGTGGCGCTGGCGGGGTCGGCGTTGGTGGTGGCCGTGCGGCTGCTGGCGCTGTGGCGGCGGTGGAACGCCCCCGTCGCCCACGGCCTGGACGCCTAACTCACGAGTAGTTCACATCCTTTGTTGGGTCCCTTCTCAGGCGCCTCTCAGGACGAGGGACAAGACTGACCCCCATGCGCATCCTTGTTGTCGACGACGACCGGGCCGTGCGTGAGTCGCTACGCCGCTCACTGCAGTTCAACGGCTACCAGGTGGACACTGCCGGCGACGGCCAGCAGGCGCTCGAGTCGGTGACGTCGGCCCGACCGGACGCGATGGTCCTGGACGTGATGATGCCCAGGCTCGACGGGCTCGAGGTGTGCCGCAGGCTGCGCAGCACCGGCGACGACCTGCCGATCCTGGTGCTGACGGCCCGCGACGCGGTGTCGGACCGGGTGTCCGGGCTGGACGCGGGCGCCGACGACTACCTGCCCAAGCCGTTCGCGCTGGAGGAGCTGCTGGCGCGGCTCCGTGCGCTGCTCCGCCGCGCCTCCAACGAGCAGGAGGAGTCCGAACGGGCCCGCTCGACGCTCAAGTTCGCCGACCTGGAGCTCGACCCCGGCACCCGCGACGTGCGCCGCGGTGAACGCCCCATCAGCCTCACCCGCACCGAGTTCGCCCTCCTGGAGCTGTTCCTCGCGCACCCCAAGCAGGTGCTGACCCGCGGCCGGATCCTGGAGGACGTCTGGGGCTACGACTTCCCGACCTCCGGCAACGCGCTGGAGGTCTACGTCGGCTACCTGCGGCGCAAGACCGAGCTGGAGGGCGAGTCCCGGCTCCTGCACACGGTGCGCGGCGTCGGCTACGTGCTGCGGGAGACGCCTCCGTGATCACCCGTCCAGCGCGGGACGACCTGCTCGTGACCGGGAGGTTCCAGCGGGTCTCGCTGCGGGCCAGGGTGACGCTCCTGGCGGCGTTCTGCGTCGCGGGGGTCGTGGCGATGGTGTCGCTGGGCGCCTACATGACGGTGAGCCAGAACCTGTACACCCAGCTGGACGAGACGCTCCGGCAGCGGGTCACCGACGCGATCGCCACCCCGTCCGTGCAGGGCACGCAGGACGTCCAGTCGTTCCCCGGCGCCTTCCTGGTGGCCGGGGACATCCGCATCGGGCTGCTCGACGACTCCGGCCGGATCCTGTACGCCAAGGGCGCCACGCCGCCGCCCACCAACAGCCTCGACCTGGAGGTCGCCAAGGGCGAGCGGGACGAGAACATCTGGACCGACGACCGCACCGAGTTCCGGGTCATCTCGAAGAAGTACGGGCTCGGCCAGGCGATGGTCATCGCCCAGTCCATGAAGCCGTTGCGCGGCACCCTGGGCAAGCTCAACGTCGTCCTGTTCGTGATCAGCGGCCTGGGCGTGCTGATCGCCGCGGGCGCCGGGACCGCCGTCGCCCGCACCGGCCTGCGCCCCGTGCAGCGGCTGACCGAGGCCACCGAACGGGTCGCCATGACCGGTGACCTCAGACCGATACCCGTGACCGGCGACGACGAGCTGGCGAGGCTGACGCAGAGGTTCAACGCCATGTTGGGGGCCGTGGCGGAGTCCCAGGAGAGGCAGCGGCGGCTGGTGGCCGACGCCGGGCACGAGCTGCGCACCCCGCTGACGTCCATGCGGACCAACCTGGAGCTGCTGCTCGCCTCCGAGCGCCCCAACGCCCCCACGCTGTCCGAAGTGGACAAGGCCGAGATCAACGACGACGTGCGCGCCCAGCTCGACGAGCTCACCACCCTGATCGGGGACCTGGTGGAGCTCGCCCGCGAGGACGCCCCGCAGGTCGTGCAGGAACCGGTGGACCTCGTCGAGGTCGTCGAACGGGCGCTGGACCGCGCCCGCAGGCGGGCCGTCACGCACGTCAAGTTCGACGTCCGGCTCCAGCCGTGGTCCCTGCTCGGCGACTCGAACTCGCTGGAGCGGGCGGTGCTGAACCTGCTCGACAACGCGGTGAAGTTCAGCCCCGACGACGGCGTGGTGCGGCTGGAGCTGCGCCAGCTCGGCGACGGCAGCGCCGTGGTCGAGGTCGCCGACTCCGGGCCGGGCATCGCCGACGCCGACATGCCCCACGTGTTCGAGCGCTTCTACCGCTCGTCGGAGGCCAGGACCCTGCCGGGCTCGGGTCTGGGGCTCGCGATCGTGAAGCAGGCCGCGGAACGGCACGGCGGCATGGCCTACACGGGCCGCGCCCCCGAGGGCGGGGCGCTGTTCGCGATCCGCCTGCCGGGCAGGCCGTAGGTCAGCTCGCGACGAAGTGCCGGGGGACCGCCGCGCCCAGCAGGGCGCGGGTGGTCTCCAGGGCCCAGTCGTCGAGCTTGTCCAGCCCGTCTGAGGCGCCCCGCAGGCCGCCGAAGCGCGAGACGTGCTCGGCCCACTCCTCGCGGCGTTCCACGTCGGGCCGGGTGATGAGGCAGTCGGGGTCGTTGACCCAGAACCGGCCGTGCTGGAAGGCGCGGGAGACGCCGTTGAGCACCGCTCCCCGTTGCGACGGCTGGGAGAGGTCGCCGTCGGCGGGCGCGTGGACGGGGGCGATGTCCGGGCTGACGCGCATGGCGTCGACCAGGCCGATCGACGGCAGCTGCGGGGCTCCGCAGCCGAGCAGGTAGGAGTCGCCGACGCAGTCCCGGATCAGCTCCACGCCCCGGCGGTAGGCCTCGATCGGCGTGACGTCCTCGTGCCTGCGGCCGGGGAGCGCGCCCGCGTAGATGAAGTCGATCTTGTGGAAGTCGATGCCCCAGCCCTGGAACGCGGTGAAGACCTCGCGCAGGTACTCGACGGCGCCGGGATGCGTGGTGTCCAGGGCGAAGAGGTCCTGGCCCCAGTTGGCGCCCGCGCTGGTGGGACCGCCGTCGTCGTCGCGGACGAGCCAGTCGGGGTGCTCGGCGAAGGTCCGCGACCGGCTGCCCACCAGGAAGGGCGCGGTCCAGATCCCGGCGCGGCGGCCGTGGTCGGTGATGCGCCGGAACAGCCCCGGCACGTCGGCGAACCGGCCGGACGGCACCAGCCAGTCGCCGATCTCCTGCTGGTAGCCGTCGTCGACCTGCACCACGTCGACCGGCAGCTCCAGCTCCGCCATCAGCCCGAGGTTGAGGTCCACGTCGGCCTCGGTCACCCCGGTGAAGTACTGGTACCAGGAGCACCACGTGGTGGGCGCGGGTCGCGGCGCGGTCAGGCCGAGGTCGGCGACGACCTGGTCCGCCCACCGCGCGTAGGAGCCCTGGACCCCGCCGGGACCGTCGTCGAGGCGGACCACCACGTCGCCGTCCGCCCGGACGACCACGCGTCCGTCCACGTAGGACGCCTCGATCGTGGGCACGGTCGCCGTCGGGTCGGCCGCCGCGATGACGGTGACCGGGCCGCCGTCGCGCGGGTCGACGGCCAGCAGGCCCTCGCCGCGGAACACGCCGGTCGTCGGGTCCGCGTCACCGCGGTAGCAGACGATCCGGTGCGTCCCGTGGATCCAGCGGTGCGGGCGTTCGCCGATCCGGTACCGGGTCGAGGGCGACCAGGACTGCCAGCCCTGCTCGTGGACCTCCGCGGTGTCGGGGTCGACGCTGATCTCGGCAACCGTGCGCACGTGCTAGCCCTTCGTGGAACCGAGGGTCAGGCCCCCGACGAACTGGCGCTGCAGCGTGAAGAAGACGACGAGGGTCGGCAACGCCACCAGCAGCGATCCCGCGGCCACCAGGTTGTTGTCGGTGAAGAACGTCCCCTTGAGGTTCTGCAGCGCCGAGGTGATCGGCATCTTGTCCCCGGTCTGGATCAGCACCAGTGCCCACAGGAAGTCGTTGTAGATCCAGGTGAACTCCAGCGTCGCCAGCGCGGCCAGCGCGGGCCTGCACAGCGGCAGGATCACCTGCCAGTACTGCCGGAACACGCTCGCGCCGTCCACGCGGGCGGCCTCGGTCAGCTCGTGCGGGATCGTCTTCATGTAGTTGCTGAGCACGAACGTGCAGAACCCGATCTGGAACGCGATGTGGATCATGACGACACCGATCTGGGTGTCGATCAGCGATCCGCTGTCGCTGAGCCACTCGGGCAGCTCGATCAGCCGGTACAGCCGCCACAGCGGGGTGACGATGACCTGTTGCGGCAGCAGGTTGCCCGCCGTGAACAGCATCAGCAGCGCGAGGTTGAACTTGAAGCTGAACCGCGCCACGCCGAAGGCGACCATCGAGCTGAGCAGCAGCGTCATGAGGACCGCGGGCAGCGTGATGACCAGCGTGTTGAGGTAGTAGTGCGGCAGGTCGCCGGTCGTCCACGCGTTGCCGAAGTTCTCCAGCGTCAGGCTCTCCGGCAACGAGAAGTACCCGTTGCGGGCGGTGTCGTCGTAGGTGCGCAACGACGCGTAGACCGCCCACAGCAGCGGGGCCAGCGTCGTCAGGCAGGTGAGCGCGAGGAAGACGTGCAGCACGACCCTGCCGGGTCGCAGCGGAGCCCTGCGTGCAGTCGGTGCGGTGGTCACGCGCGGTTCTCCTTGCTGAACACCTGGTACAGGTAGGTGATGATGAAGCCGAGGGAGATGAGCAGCAGGATCACCGCGAGCGCGGAGCCCCAGCCGATCCGGCTCGACTCGCCGATGATGTTGTCGGTCACCAGCACCGACAGCAGCTCCAGCCCGTTGCGGCCCTTGTTGATGACGTAGACGATGTCGAACGCGCGCAGCGCCTCGATCACGGTCACCACGAGCACGACGATGTTCACCGGCTTGAGCACCGGGAAGGTGACCTTGGTGAACGTCTGGAAGGAGTTCGCGCCGTCGAGCGCGGCCGCCTCCTTCAGCGCCGGGTCGACCGACTTCAGGCCGGCCAGGTACAGCAGCATGATGTAGCCGGTGTGCCGCCAGGCCGCCGCGACCAGCACCGCGTAGATGTTGATCTTCGGGTCGCCCAGCCAGTTGGTCGGGTCGCTGTCGGCGGTGCCCAGCAGGTTGTTCAGCAGACCCTGCTCCGGCTGGTAGATCAGCTGCCAGATGAAGCCGACCAGCGCGAGCGAGAGCACCATCGGCAGGTACAGCGCGCTCTGGTAGACCGCGCCGAAGCGGAGCTTGCGGTCCAGCAGCACGGCCAGGAACAGCCCGGCCGTGGTCGGCACGACGAGCAGGAACACCAACCAGATCAGGTTGTGCTGCAACGCGGGCCAGAAGCGCGGGTAGTGGGTGAAGATGTCGACGTAGTTCTGGACGCCGACCCACTTGATGTCCTCGAACCCGCCGATGCCGTCCCACGAGCTGAACGACAGCGCGACCGACCCCAGCGACGGCAGCCACACCAGCAGGACGTGGAACAGGGTCGGGATGCCCAGCATCAGGCCGAGCACCAGCTTGTCGCCGCCGGCCAGCGCGGTGGCCCGTTTGCGGCGGGCCCGCCCACGAGGAGCCGGGGACTTCGGCTCCTCGTGGACGGTCTTGTCGGTCAACGCGGTCAACTCGTCACCCCGTGAAGATCGTCTTGGCCTGGTCGGCCATGCCCTTGAGCACGGTGTCGATGTCGTCCGGGTTCTGGATGAACGCGTTCAGGCCGTTGGTCGCCGCGTCGCTGGCGAACCGCGGGTCGGTGTCGCGGTCGAGGAACTGGGTGATGTGCTTGGCGTTCTTGATGACGTCGGCGGCCTTCTTCTGCAGCGCCGTGTAGCCGGAGGTGTCGGCCTTGGTGCTGGTGGCGATCGACGACGGGTCGGACTTGAGGTACTCCAGCTGCGTCTCGGGCTTCGCCAGGTACTGCAGGAGCTTCTTCGCGCCCTCGGCGTTCTTCGGGTTCTTGGCCATCATGTAGCCGTCGATGGGCGCCTCGACCGTGTCCTGGCCGAACTCCGGGTTGATCTCGGGGAACGGGAAGAAGTCGAGGTCGTCCTCCTGGCCCTTGAACTGCTGGCCGACGAACGTGCCGAGCAGGTACATGCCCGACTTGCCCTGCTGGACGCTCTGCGCGGCCTCCTGCCACTCGCGGCCGAGGGCGTTCTCCTGGTGCAGGGGCAGCAGGCGCTTCCAGGTGTCGAACACGTCGCGCACCTTCTTGCCCTGCCAGTCCTCCTTGCCCGCCATCAGGTCGACGTGGAACTGGTAGCCGTTGGTGCGGAAGTTCAGCTGGTCGAACGTGCCCATGCCCGGCCAGCCCTGCTTCTGGGCGAAGGCGATCGGGGTGAGGCCGTCGGCCTTCATCTTCGTGGCCAGCGCCACGAACTCGTCGAGCGTCTTGGGGACCGCGTAACCGCGCTGCGTCCACACGCTCTTGAGGTAGAACACGCCCCACGGGTACTGGGTGAACGGCACCAGGTACTGCTTGCCGTCCTTGGCGGTCGCCGCCTCCTTGAGCGCGGGCGCGTAGTTGTCGCCGAGTCCGCTCCAGAGCTCGGTCAGGTCGCCGGTCAGGCCCTTCTCGGCGAAGAAGCGCATCCGGTAGCCGGCGAACCAGGCGAGCACGTCGTCGGGCTTGCCCTGGAGGTAGTTGTTGATCTGCTCCTGGTACTGCTCGTGCTGCTTGGTGTTGATCGAGACCTTCAGGGCGTCGCTGTCGAAGCCCTTGAGGGCCGCGGTGATCGCGTCCTTCGGGACCTGGTCGGACAGGTTGTTGCCGAAGGTGACCGTGCCGTTCGAGGAGCCCGAGTCGGACCCGCCGCAGGCGGCCAGCCCCGGCACGGCGGCGATGCCGGCCGTCATGAGCAGTCCACGGAGCACGGCCCTGCGGCCGAGGAGGGGGTTCGTGGACTGTGAACTGGGCGTGTACCGGACCATCGTTGCTCCTGAGGACACTCGACCAAACCAACTGAACACGGAGTCAAACAAAGTAGCGCATAATGTTGCGTCCACCACACGTGCTGTCAAGGCCCGTTACAAAGCCGTTAACCCAGTACAACGTTGTAAAAATCGGCCGCCTACCTGGTACAACGTTGTAAAAATGGCCAAAGTAGATCTTCGGGGCCGGTCACGAGGTCCAACAGACCCAAACGGGCGATCTTGTTGGACTGTGTTGACGTTGCGGGTGGGTTTCAGACACCCTTGCGGCCATGACGAGTTGGCCCTCAGGTGTGCGCGGCCTCGCTTGGGGCGCGGACTACAACCCGGAGCAGTGGCCCGAGCACGTGTGGGCCGAGGACGTGGAGCTGATGCGGCGGGCCGGGGTGAACCTCGTCAGCGTCGGCATCTTCTCCTGGGCGCTGCTGGAGAGGGCCGACGGCGAGTACGACTTCGGCTGGCTCGACCGGGCCCTCGACCTGCTGCACGAGGGCGGGATCCGGGTCGACCTGGCGACCGCCACCGCGTCGCCGCCGCCGTGGCTCACCACCGCCCACCCCGAGATGCTGCCCCAGCGGGCCGACGGCACCCGGTACTCGCACGGCTCGCGGCAGGAGTACTGCCCGAGCTCGCCGGTGTACCGCGCGAAGGCCGTCGCGCTGGCGACCGCGCTCGCCGAGCGCTACCGCGACCACCCCGCGCTGGCGGCGTGGCACGTCGGCAACGAGTACGGCTGCCACGTCGCCCGCTGCTACTGCGACCGGTGCGCGGAGGCGTTCCGCGAGTGGCTGCGCCGACGGCACGGCGACCTCGACGCGCTGAACGAGGCGTGGGCGACGGCGTTCTGGAGCCAGCACTACACGGCGTGGGACCAGATCCTGCCGCCCCGGCTCACCCCGACCTTCGGCAACCCCGGCCACCTGCTGGACTTCGACCGGTTCTGCTCGGACGCGCTGCTGGAGCTGTACAAGGCCGAGCGCGACGTCCTGCACGCGACGACGCCCGGTGTCCCGGTCACCACGAACTTCATGGTGGGCTGGACGTTCGACGCCCTCGACTACTGGGCGTGGGCGGCCGAGGTCGACTTCGTGTCCAACGACCACTACACCCGGTCGGAGAGCGCGGAGCGGCACGTCGAGCTGGCCATGGCCGCGGACCTGACCCGCGGGCTCGCGGGCGGGCGGCCGTGGCTGCTGATGGAGCACTCCACGTCCGCGGTGAACTGGCAGCCGCGCAACATCGCCAAGCTGCCCGGCGAGATGCGCCGCCACTCGTTCGCGCACACCGCCCGCGGCGCCGACGGCACGCTGTTCTTCCAGTGGCGCCAGTCCAGGGCGGGTGCCGAGCGCTACCACTCCGCGATGGTCCCGCACGCCGGTGTCGAGACCAAGGTGTACCGCGAGGTGTGCGAGGTCGGCGCCGAGTACGCGAAGCTGACCGAGCTGCTGGGGTCCACTGTGGACGCCTCCGTCGCGATCGTCTACGACTGGCAGTCCCGCTGGCTCTCCGGCCAGGAGGCCCATCCCACGCAGGACTTCTCCTACCAGGACACCGTGTTCGCGCTCTACCGGCAGCTCTGGGCCGCCGGTGTGACGGTCGACTTCGTGCCGCCCTCGGGTGACCTCTCGCCCTACCGGCTCGCCGTCGTGCCCGCCCTGTACTCGGTGACCGACGCCGACGCCGCCCGGCTCGCCGAGTACGTCGACGGCGGCGGGCACGTGCTCGTCACGTACATGTCCGGCCTCACCGACGAGCGCGGCCACGTGCGGCTCGGCGGGTACCCCGGCGCGTTCCGCGACCTGCTCGGCGTGTGGACCGAGGAGTTCTTCCCGCTTCGGGAGGACGAAGTCGTCCGGCTCGACGACGGCGGGGTCGCCGCCGTCTGGACCGAGCTGCTGCACACCAGGGGAGCGGAGGTCGTGTCGGCCTACGCGGACGGCCCGCTGCCCGGCGTCCCCGCGGTGACCCGCAACCGGCACGGCGCGGGCACCGCCTGGTACCTCGCCTGCGGCCTGGGCGATGACGGGCTGCGACGGCTCGTGGACGCGGCGCTGGAGGACGCGGGCGTGCCCGCCCGACCCGGCCTGGAGATCGTTCGCCGACGCGGTACGCGCGACGGCGACGCCGTATCGTGGCTGGTCGCGGTCAACCACGAGGCGCACGACGTCGCACTGCCCGCGACCGGGGTCGAACTGCTGTCCGGCAGCCGGGTCGACTCCTCGCTGGTGGTGCCCGCCGGGGCGGTCGTCGTGCTGAGGGAAGAGGTGTGAAGTGCTGGCTCGGCAACGACAAGCGGTGATCCTCGAGGAGATCCGCCGGACCGGCGCGGTCCGGGTGAGCGACCTGGTCGTGCGCCTGGGCGTCTCGGACATGACCATCCGCCGCGACCTGGACGTGCTGGCCGCGCGGGGCGTGATCGAGAAGGTGTACGGCGGGGCGACCTCCGTGGTCGGCCGCAGCACCGACGAGCCGGGGTTCGAGGCCAAGTCGGTGCGGCAGCTCCCCGAGAAGGAGGCCATCGCGAGGCAGGCCGCCGCCCTGGTGCGGCCGGGTACCGCGATCGGCCTGTCCGCGGGCACCACGACGTGGACGCTGGCCAGGTTCCTGGAGGACATCCCGGACCTCACCGTCGTGACGAACTCCATCCGCGTCGCCGACGTGCTCCAGCAGGGCGGGCGCACCGACCGCACGGTCGTGCTCACCGGCGGCGTGCGCACCCCGTCGGACGCGCTGGTCGGGCCGGTCGCCGTGCAGGCGCTGCGGTCGCTGCACCTGGACGTGGTGTTCCTCGGCGTGCACGGCATGGCCGAGCGCTCCGGCTTCACCACCCCCAACCTCAACGAGAGCGAGACCGACCGCGCGCTGGTGGACGCGGCGGGCCGGGTCGTGGTGGTCGCCGACCACACCAAGTGGGGGACGGTCGGCATCTCCACCATCGCGGATCTCGACGAAGCGGATGTGCTGGTCACCGACGAGGGCCTGGCGGACGACGTCAAGGCGGTCCTGGTCGAGCAGGTCGGGGAACTCGTGCTCTCGCACGTGCCCGGAAGGGGAGAGGAACTCGCGTGAAGGAAGCGTCGGAGTTGCGGCGGACCGCGGCGAAGCTGGCGGACGGTCGGGAGATCATCTACTTCGACGACACCCCGGACGCGCCCCCGCGCACGGCGGTCGACACCAGGGACCTGCCCGCGTCGCAGCCCCACTCGGAGGTCCGCCGCGACCCGCTGACCGGCGAGCGGGTCGCGATGGCCGCGCACCGCCAGACCCGCACCTACAAGCCGCCCGCCGACCTGTGCCCGCTGTGCCCCACGTCGCCGGGCAAGCCGACCGAGATCCCCGAGTCGAGCTACGACGTCGCCGTGTTCGAGAACCGCTTCCCCTCGTTCGCCGAGGACGTGCCGGAGGTCCCGTCCACTGTGGACGGCATGGACATGGTCGCCCGCGCGGCCGGGCGCGGGCGCTGCGAGGTGGTCTGCTTCACCTCCGACCACAACACGTCGTTCGGGCAGCTGACCCCGCACCGGGTGCGCACCGTCGTCGACGTGTGGGCCGACCGGACCGAGGCGTTCGGCCGGATTCCCGGTGTGGCGCAGGTGTTCCCGTTCGAGAACCGCGGCGAGGAGATCGGTGTCACGCTGCACCACCCGCACGGCCAGATCTACGGGTACCCCTTCGTCACGCCCAAGACGGAGCGGATGCTGTCGGTGGCGGGCGAGTACTTCGCCGAGCACGGCAGGCACGTGATGGGCGACGTGCTGGCGGCCGAACGCGCCGTGGGCACCCGGATCGTCGCCGAGGGCGAGCACTGGACGGCGTTCGTGCCCGCCGCGGCCCGCTGGCCCGTCGAGGTGCACGTGGTGCCGCACCGGCAGGTGCCGGACCTGCCCGCGCTGACCGACGCCGAGCGCGACGACTTCGCCGACCTCTACCTGCGCGTCCTGCACCTCATGGACGCCCTGTACGACCGGCAGCTGCCCTACATCGCCGCGTGGCACCAGGCGCCCGTGCGCACCGGCCGCGACCTCGCGTGGCTGCACCTGGAGGTGTTCTCCGTGCTGCGCACCAAGGACAAGCTCAAGTACCTGGCGGGGTCGGAGTCGGGCATGGGCGTGTGGATCAACGACGTCACGCCGGAGCAGATCGCCGAGCGGCTGCGCGGGTGAACGGGTTCTCGCGTTCGCCGCAACGGTGTGCGCAGGCCTTGGGTTTCGGGCCTGGAATTACTCACACCTGATGCCCAGCTGCGTTTAAGGGTTCTCTCAGGCGGGCACCGCACAGTATGGGCATGACCGAGAACAACCACGGTGCCGCAGAGGACAAGCCTCAGCCCGAGGCGCCGCAGCCGCCGCAGCAGACCCCCACTGCCGTGCCGAGCTCGCCGCCCAGCCCGTGGGCCGCCAACGCTCCTGCCACCCCTCGGCAGGACGCGTGGCAGGCGTCCTCAGGTCATGCCGTCCCCGGTTTCCAGCAGCAGGGTGCTGGACAGCCGGACCCCGGCCAGCCAGGCGCTTTGCAGGGGGCGCCTGGCCAGCCGGGGACACCTACCCCAGAGCACGGCATCCCAGAACACGGCATCTCGGCGCACGGCATCCCGGAGCACAGCATCTCAGGGCACGGCAACCAGGGGCTCGGCACCCCGGCGCACGGCACCCCCGAGCACGGGACCACCGCGTTCGGCGTGCCGCAGCCCGGTGCGCAGGCGCCGACCGGGCCGTACTACGCCCAGCCGGGTGCCGCCTACCCGTACGCGCCGCCGCCGCAGCGGAAGGCGGGCCGCGGCAAGGTGGTCGCCGGTGTCGCGGCGCTGGTCCTCGCGGTCGGCGCGCTGTCCGGTGGCATCGGCGGGTACATCGGCTACCAGGCCGCCGTCGACTCGCGGCCGGTCACCAACGCGCTCAACGCGCCGAAGCCCGCCCAGCAGAGCAGCAACGCCCCGGCGGGGTCCATCGAGAGCGTCGCGCAGAGCGTGCTGCCGTCGGTGGTCAAGCTGCAGCTCTCCGGCGGTGAGGGCTCCGGCATCGTGATCAGCTCGGACGGCCAGATCCTCACGAACAACCACGTCGTCGAGGGCGCCGCCGCCGGTGGGCAGATCCAGATCGTGTTCCAGGACGGCAAGACCACGACCGCCACGATCATGGGCCGCGACCCGTCGTCGGACCTGGCCGTGGTGAAGGCCGCGAACGTGAGCGGTCTGACCGTGGCGGAGCTGGGCAGCTCCGGTGACCTGAAGGTGGGCCAGCAGGTCGTGGCCGTCGGGTCGCCGTTCGACCTCCAGGGCACCGTGACCTCCGGCATCGTCAGCTCGCTCAACCGCCCGGTCCGGGCCGGTGGCGAGTCGGGCACCCAGGCCTCGGTGATGGACGCGATCCAGACCGACGCGGCGATCAACCCCGGCAACTCCGGCGGTCCGCTGGTGAACATGCAGGGCCAGGTCGTCGGCATCAACTCCGCCATCTACAGCCCCAACTCCACCTCGCAGTCGCAGGGCGGCTCGGTCGGCATCGGCTTCGCCATCCCGATCGACCAGGCCCGGCGCACCGCCAAGGAGATCAGCGACAGCGGCAAGGCCACCCAGACCGTGCTCGGCGTCTCGGTGAAGGACGGCGAGAAGGGCGGCGCGCTGGTCAGCGAGGTCACCGCGGGCGGTGCGGCCGAGAAGGCGGGCATCAAGTCCGGCGACGTGATCACCAAGTTCGACGACCGCAAGATCGACACCTCCGACGCGCTGGTCGCGGCGGTCCGGTCCAAGGCCCCCAACGACAAGGTCAAGCTCACGATCGGCGAGAGCCAGACGGTCGAGGTCACCCTCGGCAGCCAGGTCGTGGAGACGAAGTAGGTCCCGAAGACCCCGGCGCGATCGCCCCCCGCGCCGGTCGGGTTCCCGGCGCGGGAACATCGACGCAGGGAGAGCGCAGCTTCCCGGCGACAGGAACCCACCACCCCGGCCGCGTCCGACAGGATCCCTCACCTGTCACGACGCGGCCGGGGTGTTCCCACGCCTCCGCCCGGCCACGAGCCCGGAGACGACGACCACGGCCCACACCACGGCGAGCGCGATGAGCAGGCCCGCCAGGTACGGGCGGTCGTGCAGCCCCGGAGTGACGGGACCGGAGTAGGCCCGCCACAGGTAGGGGACCGCCAGCACGACGAGGATCCCGCTGACCACCAGTCCCGCGCCGACCGGTGCGCGCCACGGCTTCGGCAGCACGCGGGCGATGAGCACCCCGCCGACGCCGACCGCAGGGGCCAGCACGGCGTCGTGCAGGACGGGGCCGCCGACCAGCCAGCCGCCGAGCGAGAACGGGTTGTCCAACGCCACCGGCAGCAGCAGCACCGCGCCCCAGCCGAGCAGCCCGATCCCGAGCGCGCCGATCACCCACCGCATCACAGCACCTCCAGTCGGGAGACCCACTTGGTCTGCAGCACACCGGGCCTGCTCGGGGCGATGAGCCTGCACGGGTAGCCGTGGTCGAGCGTCAGCGTCGCGCCGTCCATCCGCAGCGCCAGCAGCGTCAACGGGTCCGCGGTGTGCGTGCCGGGCAGCGTGGTCGACCGGTAGAGCCCGTCCTTCTCCAGGGAGTCGACCCTGACCGCGCTCCCGGCGGGCACACCCGCCCGGTCCAGCAGGTCCGCGACCCGGACCCCGGTCCAGGTGGCGCTCGCGCTCCAGCCTTCGACGCACGCGATCGGCAGCTCGGCGGTGGTCTGCGGCATGGCCCGCAGCTCGTCGAGCGTGAACTCCGCGTCACCGACCCGCAACCGCCACGTCGAGTCCGCAGTGGACACACCCGCGGCTTCGGCCCGCCGGTTGACCGGCACCCCGGTGGCCGAGCGCGACCCGAGGACGGAGACGTCGCGCAGCCACGGCACCGTGCCGCCGACCGTGGCGAGCACGGCCGCACCCGCGGCCCCGCCGGTGGTGAGCAGGAAACCGCGCCTGCTCAGCGCGCCGGTGGCCGGCTTGGGCTCCTCGGTCGTCCTGGTCAGCGCCTCCCGGATCACCGGCAGCTTCACCGCGATGTGCACCAGCAGCGCGCCGGTGGCGACGTAGGCGACGGCGTAGTGGGCGGTGGGGAAGAAGAACGCCCACGGGTAGTTCTGGGCGACGTTGAACACGCCGGTCAGCAGCTCGAAGAACGAGGCGGCGATCAGCACGAAGATCGACCCGCGTTCCAGCGCGTGCGGCACCGACCGCACCACGGGGCGCCCGAACAGCTTCGGGTACACGCTCCACAGCTTGGCCAGCAGCAGCGGGATCGCGGCGACCCCGGACGTGACGTGCACGCCCTGGGTGATCCGGTACAGGTTGACCGGCCTCGACGGCCAGGTGAACCACGCGGCCGGGTGCTGGATGCCGTGGCTGAGGAGCCCGGTGGCGAAGCACAGCCCGAACGCGATGCCCAGCCACAGCCCGATCCGCGCCGAGACGCGCGGACCGTGGGTCGGGCTGGTGAAGTCGGTCTCCTGGGGTGGTCGCACGGGTGGTTTCACGACTGCTCCAGTTCCGCGAACCAGCGGCCGGACCGCTCCACGAGCCAGCGGACCCGGAACCCGGCGGACCCGGCCGCCTCCTGGAGGGCCTCGGGGTCGAGCCAGGCCCAGTCGAACCACGAGCCCCAGGAGTCCTCGCCGCCCACGCGGGCGCGTTCCCGGCGCAGCCCGCAGCCGGGCGGCTCCACCTCGACCAGGACGGTTCCCCTGGCGTGCAACAACGTCCTGGCCCGGCGCAGGAGGGCGGCCGGGTCGCCGCCGATGCCGATGTTCCCGTCGGCCAGCAGCACGTGCGACCACCGGCCCTCGCCGGGCAGCTGCTTGAACAGGTCGCGGTGCAGCGCCGGGCCGCCGCGCGACTGCGTCAGCGAGATCGCGACCTCGGAGTTGTCCACGCCCAGCGCGACGATCCCGCGTTCCACCAGCGCCGCGACCAACCGGCCGGGGCCGCAGCCGAGGTCGATGGTCGGTCCCCCGCACGCGTCCACCAGGATCCGGTCCGCGTCGTCGGCGTCGTCGTGCCACCGGGTGATCGGCATGGCGACCCGCCTCCCTCCGTCCACGTCGAGCCAGCACCGCGAACCGCGCAGGCCGACGTCGAACGCGGTCACCGCAGCACGTCCACGAGCAGCGCTTCGGCGAACCGGCTGCCGGGCAGTCCCGCGGCCACCGCCAGCGCCGTGCCCATGTCGTCCACATCGGACAGTTCGGGGAGCGCGCCGATCCTCAGCCCGTGCCGCCGCAACGCCGCGGCGGTGAGCGAACCGGTGTCGTCGCGGGACATCGGCACGGTGCGCAGCGCGGCCGCCCGGTACCCGTCGTGCAGGCCGAGCGCCCACCAGCCGCCGTCGGCGGCCATGCCCAGCACCCCGTCGACGTGGCGCATCGAGGCGATGCACCCGTCCAGCAGCTCGGCGGTCACCTGCGGGGTGTCCATGCCGATCTGGAACACCGGCAGGCCCCCGTTCAGGTGCGCCGTGTCGGCGTGCGCGTTGGCCAGCCTGGTGGCGAAGTCGGCACCCCGTTGCGGCACCACGACCGTGCGCCGCAGCAGTGCCCGCAGCTCGTCGGACCGCTGGGCCGCGGTCAGGTCGCCGGTCATCGCCACCACGGGGATCGTGCCGGGCGTGGCGAGCACGGCGTCGAGGGTGTCCAGCAGCGCGGCGGCCGCGATGTCCGCGGCCTGCCCTGGCGGCACGGCGGGGCTGAGCCGGGTCTTGGCCTGGCCGGGCACGGGGGCCTTGGCGACCACGAGCAGCGATGCGCGGGCGGTCATCGCAGCACCCCCGCCATGTCGCGGACGGCGCGCACCGTGCCGCGCACGGACCCGGAGACCTTGGACTTCGTGCCCGCGGTGCGCGGCCCGTAGGTGACGTCGCGCTCCTCGACCCGCCAGCCCGCCGCCCCGGCGCGCAGCAGCAGTTCGAGCGGGTAGCCGAACGCGCGGTCCTCGATGCCGAGGTCGAGCAGGTCCTGGCGGCGGAACGCGCGCATCGGGGCGATGTCGCGCACCGGCAGGCCCTTGCTCCGCAACAGGGCCGCGAGCACCATGTTCCCGGCCCTGGCGTGCCACGGCCAGCTGCCCGAGCTCGTCGGCACCCGTCTGCCGACGGCCATCTGGGCGCCACCGCGCACCAGCTCCACCAGCTCGGGCAGCTGCCGGGGGTCGAGCGAGCCGTCCGCGTCCAGGACGCAGACGATCTCCGACCGGGCCAGCTCCACGCCGGTGTGCGCGGCGGCGCCGTAGCCCTTGCGCGGCTCGTGCACCACCCGCGCCCCCAGCGACTCGGCCACCTCGGGGGAGCCGTCGCGCGAACCGTTGTCGACCACCAGCGCGCGGAAGCCCGGAGGCAGCGCGCGCAGCACGCCGGGCAGCGCCGCGGCTTCGTCCAGGCAGGGGAACACCACATCGATCTCGTCCACAACGGACAGAGTGGGCCTGTCGGGGGCGGAGGAAAACCCTTTGGCTGCTTACCGAATCCTGACGTGTGACGACTTCTTACGGGTGTCTGACGGATCCCGGTCCCAGCCGGTGACCAGCGCGTCCGTGCCCTACGGTCCAACCCGTGTCGCGTGTCCGGTGGACGGTCCTGGGGGCCTCGGTCCTGGTGCTCCTCGCCGTCGTCGTCGGGGCGCTGCTCGGCGGGCAGCGGACGTTCGCCGGCTTCCCGCCGCTGTTCGCCTACTGGCTGCCCCACGTCGGCGTCGGCACGCCGCTCGCGCTGCTGGTCGCCGTGCTCGTCGTGGCCAAGGGCCCGGAGCTGGCGGACCGGCTGCCGTGGCGGACCGCGCTGGGCGCCGGGTACCTGGCCGCGGTGGCGTGGACGATCTCGCTGGCGCTGGTCGACGGCTGGGACCGCGGGTTCGCGGGCAGGCTGACCACGTCCGACGAGTACCTGCACGAGGTTCCGGGCGTCACCGACATCGGCGCCATGCTGCGCGGTTTCTCCGCGCGGATCCTCGACTACCAGCCGGACTCGTGGACCACCCACGTGTCCGGCCACCCGCCGGGCGCACTGCTCGCGTTCGTCGGG
The DNA here is from genome assembly GCF_003002815.1 of Umezawaea tangerina. Lineage (GTDB taxonomy): Bacteria > Actinomycetota > Actinomycetes > Mycobacteriales > Pseudonocardiaceae > Umezawaea > Umezawaea tangerina. Next base: position 898,901 of record NZ_PVTF01000001.1, read on the forward strand.
CTCGACCGGATCGGGCTGTCCGGCGGGGCGTGGGCGGCGCTGCTGTGCGTGCTGGTCGGCGGGCTCACGGCGGTCGCGGTGCCGGTCGCGCTGCGCGCCCGGGGCAACGACGAGGCCGCGGCCCGCGCGGTGCTGCCGTTCGCCGCGCTGTTCCCCGGCGCGGTGTGGGTCGGGGTGTCGGCCGACGGGCTGTTCGCGGGCGTCACGGCGTGCGGCATCGCCCTGCTGGCGCTGGGCCGCCCGCTGCTGGCCGGGCTGCTGCTCGGGCTCGGGATCTTCCTGTCCTACGGGCTCGTGCTCATCGGCGTGGTCGCGCTGGTCGTGGCCTGGCGGAACTGGAAGGCGCTCGGCCTGGCCGTGCTCGGCGCCGTGGTCGTCGTGGCGGCCTTCGCGGCCGCCGGGTTCTGGTGGCTCGACGGCTACCACCTCGTCGTGGAGCGGTACTACCAGGGCATCGCGTCCTCCCGCGTGTACCACTACTGGGTGTGGGCGAACCTGGCCGCCGCCGTGCTGGCCGCCGGACTGGCACCGATCGCGGGCCTCGCGCGGGCGCGCCGCTCCCCGGCGGCGTGGCTGGCGGGCGCCGCCGTGGCCGCGGTGCTGTTCGCGGACCTCTCCGGCCTGAGCAAGGCGGAGGTGGAGCGGATCTGGCTACCGTTCACCGTGTGGCTGACCGCCGCGACCGCGTTCCTGCCCGCGGGCTCGCGCCGACCGTGGCTGGCCGTGCAGGCGGGAACGGCGCTGGTGGTCAACCACCTCCTGCTGACGAACTGGTGAGGCGATGACGAACGAAGCTGTGGCCGTCGGGCGCGTGCTCGTCGTGGACGACGACATGACCGTCCGCGACGTGGTGCGCCGGTACCTGGAGCTGGCGGGCCACGAGGTGCGGCTGGCCGGTGACGGGGAGGCGGCGCTGCGGATGTTCGCCGAACAGCCCCCCGACCTGGTCGTGCTCGACCTCATGCTGCCGGGGATCGACGGGCTGGAGGTGTGCAGGCGGCTGCGGCAGCGCAGCGCCGTTCCGGTCGTGATGCTCACCGCGCTGGGCGAGGAGGAGGACCGCATCGCCGGTCTCCAGCTCGGCGCCGACGACTACGTGACCAAGCCGTTCAGCCCGCGCGAGCTCGCCCTGCGCGTCACGTCCGTGCTCCGCCGCTCCCGCGCGACCCTGGCCCCGCCTCCCGCGCGGACCCTGGTCGACGGCGGCCTGACCGTCGACCTCGGCGCCCGCGGCGCCCGCCTGGACGGCGCGGACCTGTCGTTGACCACCAGGGAGTTCGACCTGCTCACGTTCCTCATGTCCAACCCCGGCCAGGCGTTCGACCGCGCCCAGCTGCTCGAACGCGTGTGGGGCTGGGAGTTCGGCGACCAGTCCACCGTGACCGTCCACGTGCGACGGTTGCGCGAGAAGATCGAGAAGGACTCCGCGCGGCCGACCCGCATCACCACGGTCTGGGGCGTCGGCTACCGGTACGACGGAGGTGCCCGCTGATGCTGGTGGAGATGTCGCACATAGCCCCGTTCGCGGTCATGTTCTCGCTGCCGCTCGTCCTGCTGGGCGCCTGGCTGCTGCTCCGCAGGCTGGTCCACCGCTCGCTCACCACGGCGCTGTCCGTGCTGGCGATCGTGCCGGTGCTCGCCACCATCGGCGGTGTCCTCGCGGTCAGCCAGTTCATGTTCAACCCGATCATCACCACCACGCTGCTCGTGTGCTCGCTGGTGGCGCTGGTGACCGTGCCGACCGCGGTCATGCTGGGCCGTAGCATCGCCCGCCGCAGCGTGTGGGAGCACGAGGCCCGTGCCCGCGAACGCGCCGCCGAGGCGTCCCGGCGCGAGCTGGTGGCGTGGATCAGCCACGACCTGCGCACCCCGCTGGCGGGCATCCGCGCGATGGCCGAGGCGCTGGCCGACGGGGTCGTCCACCAGCCCCACGAGGTGTCCGACTACGCGGGCCGGATCAGCACCGAGGCCGACCAGCTCTCCGCCATGGTCGACGACCTGTTCGAGCTCTCCCGCATCACCGCGGGCGCGCTCCGGCTGACCCTGTCCGACGTCCCGCTGGCCGACATCGTCAGCGAGGTCGTCGCGGCCGAGGGCCCGGTCGCCCGGCGCAAGGGCGTCCGCCTGGAGGCCAGCGCCGCTACGTGGCCGGTCGTCCTGGGCAGCGACCCCGAGCTGGCCCGCGTGGTACGCAACCTGCTGTCCAACGCCATCCGCCACACCCCGCCCGACGGGACGGTGGCGGTGCGGGTGGACGTGGACGGCCAGGAGGCGCGCCTGTGGGTCGACGACTCGTGCGGCGGCATCCCGGAGCCCGACCTGCCCAGGGTGTTCGAGGTGGCGTTCCGCGGCACCCCGAGCAGGCAGCCCGTCGGCGGCGGCCTGGGCCTGGCGATCGCGCGGGGCCTGGTCGAGGCGCACAAGGGGACCATCGACGCGCGCAACCACGGGCCGGGCTGCCGGTTCGAGGTCCGGCTGCCGCTGGCCACCGCGATGGCGGGCTGACTACCGCAGCGGGTCCGTGGCGAACGCCTTGACGCCGGTGGCGAAGCTGGTGAGCGCCCGGAACCCCAGTCGGCGGGTGGCCTCGGACGGGTCGGCGACGACGTGGCGGACGTCGGCCGCCCTGGCGCCGCCGACGATCTCGGGAGCCGGGCCGCCGCAGGCGCGGGACAGCTCGACCGCGAGGTCGCCGACGGTGTGGGGCTCGCCCGAGCAGATGTTCAACGGGGTCAGCGCGCCGGGCGGGGCGTCGGCGCGCAGGGCCAGCACGTTGGCCCGCGCGATGTCGCTGACGTGCACGAAGTCCCGCCGCTGCCGCCCGTCCTCCAGGACCGTCGGCGCCTTGCCGTTCTCCAACGACGACCGGAACAGCGACGCGACACCCGCGTAGGGGGTGTCGCGGGGCATCCGCGGCCCGTAGACGTTGTGGTACCTCAGCGCCCACACCCCGCCGCCGGTCTGCCGGGCCCAGGCTGCGGCGTAGTGCTCCTGGGCGAGCTTGCTGGCCGCGTAGGTGCTGCGCGGGTCCAGCGGCGCGTCCTCCGGCACCGTCAGCGACTCCAACGAGGTCCCGCACTCCGGGCACGGCGGCTCGTACTCGCCCGCGTCGATCGACTCCTGGCGGCGCGGGGCGGCCCGCACGACCCCGTGCGCCGGGCACCAGTACCGGCCCTCCCCGTAGACGACCATCGACGACGCGAGGACGAGCCTGCGCACCCCCGCCTCGTGCATCGCGGCCAGCAGCACGGCCGTGCCGTAGTCGTTGTTGAACGCGTACAGCGGGGCGTCCGACGGGTCGAGGCCGTGACCGACGACCGCGGCCTGGTGGCACACCGCGTCCACGCCCCGCAGCAGCCCCGCGACCGCGACCGGGTCGCTCACGTCGCCGACCACCACCTCGTAGCGCCGCACCCACTCCGGCACCGGCCCGCTGTGGGCCTGGGGCAGCAGCGCGTCGAGCAGCACCGGTTCGTCACCGCCCTCGGCGAGCGCGTCGGCGACGTGTGACCCGATGAAACCGGCTCCGCCGGTGAGGAGGACTCGCACGCGACCGACGTTAAGGGGCGCGCGGCCGCGACACCCGGTCCCGGAGCGACACGTCATGGAACCGTCAGATCCGGGCATTGGCTACGGTTGTCCGCATGGAACGCAGCGCGCAGCGCCTCGGCCGCGCCCTCGTCGTGATCGTGGACGACCGGGTGGCGCACGGTGAGCACGACAACAGCACGGGACCACTGGTCACCGAACTGCTCGAAGAGGCAGGTTTCATCGTCGACGCGACGGTCGCCGTCGAGGGCGAGGTGGTCGACATCCGGGCCGCGCTCAACACCGCGGTCATCGGCGGCGTCGACCTCGTCGTCACGGTCGGGGGCACCGGTGTGTCGCCGCGTGACGTCACCCCCGACGCCACGCAGGGCGTGCTCGACCGCCCGATCCCCGGCATCGCCGAGGCGCTGCGCGGCTCCGGCCTCGCGGCGGGCGCGGTGGACGCGGGCATCTCCCGCGGCCTCGTCGGCGTGTCCGGCAGCACCCTGGTCGTGAACCTGGCCGGTTCGCGCGCCGCGGTGCGCGACGGCATGGCGACCCTCTCGACGCTGGTGCCCTACGTCATCGAACAGCTCTCGGGCCTCGACGAGGCATGACGACCGATCCGGAGGACGACGCCGTCGCCGCGGAAGCGGCGCGGCGGCGTCGGCTCGCCGAGGTGTTCGGCGAGGTGCTCCCGGACACCACGAGCGACGAGCGCGACCCCGACGGAGGGGCCGCCGACCGCGAGTCGTGGTACCGGGAGAACCGGCCGCCCCACCACGGCGGCTAGGCCCTTAGCAGTCCACGTGGCGGGCGTCAATGGCGTCAGCTGAACCACGTGGTGGGGAGTGCGGGGGATCGTTCGCGCGACGGCGTTCCCCGAAGCTTGTGGGGTCCGAGAAACGGTTCCCCACAAGGAGTTCCCCATGACCGCCGTGTCCCAGCGCGACCGCCGCCCCGGTCGCCGACGTGCCCTGTCGATCGTGTCCGCGGTCGTGGCCAGCGGTCTGGCGGTCGCCGTCGCGGCACTCCCGTCCTCGGCCGACCCCGCGTCCTCGGCCGGGCGCGACGGCGTGCAGCAGGGTCTGAACGCGCTGGTGCGCGACAACGGGTTCCCCGGCGCGCTCGCGACGGTGCGCGAGCGCGACGGGCGCGTCCGCGACTACACCGCGGGCGTCGGCGACCTGGCGACGAGGTCACCCGTCCCGGTGAACGGGCAGGTCCGCATCGCCAGCAACACCAAGGCGTTCGTGGCCACGGTGGTGCTGCAGCTCGTCGCCGAGGGCAAGGTCGCGCTGGACGTCCCCGTCGAGACCTACCTGCCCAACGTCGTGCGCGGCGAGGGCGTCGACGGGCGGGTGATCACCGTGCGCCAGCTGCTCCAGCACACCAGCGGGCTGGCCGACTACGACGAGATCGTGCAGGACGGCTACGCGGCCATCCAGCACCGCTACTTCGAGCCCCGCGAGATCGTGGACATCGGCCTGGCCAAGCCCGCCCTGTTCCCGCCCGGTGGCGGGTGGTCCTACAGCAACACGAACTACGTGCTCACCGGTCTGCTGGTGCAGAAGGTGACCGGGCGCCCCGTCGGGGAGGAGATCACCCGCCGGGTGATCGACAAGGCGGGCCTGCGGCACACCTACTGGCCCGCCCAGGGCGACCAGTCGATCCGCGAGGCGCACCCGCGGGGCTACTTCGGACTGCCCGGCGAACCGCTCGCCGACGTGACCGAGATGGACCCGTCGCTCGGGTGGGCCGCGGTCCAGCTGATCTCCACCCCGCGCGACCTGGACGAGTTCTTCCGCGCGCTGGTCGGCGGGAAGCTGCTGCCGCCCGCGCAGCTGGAGGAGATGCGCAAGACCGTGGACGCGCCGGGGGCGAGCGTGCGGGGCGGGGAGCGGTACGGGCTGGGGCTGCAGACGTTCACGCTGAGCTGCGGCGGTGTCGCCTGGACCCACGGCGGCGACTCGCCGGGGTACGAGACCCGCAGCGCGCTGCTGCCCGACGGGCGGTCGGTGGTGGTGGCGGTGACGTCGCTGCCCACCACCCTGGAGGCGGCCCGGCACGTCGAGGAGTTCGTGGACGCGGCCATGTGCCGCTAGCCGCGCACCCGACGGCGAAGGCCCGGACACCGCCGCGTGTCCGGGCCTTCGCCCGTCAGGAGGGCTCGACGCGCAGGCCGATGTCGAAACCGGCGCCGTTGCGCGCCACGCCCACCAGCAGGAGGCCCGCCCATTCGAGGGCGTGGGCCATCTCCAGTCCTCCCGCGTCGCGGGCCCGCATGCCCAGGCTCTCCAGGAACTCCGCGACACGGGCCTTCGCCTCGGCGTTGTCGCCCGCGAAGAACGCGTCCACGGGCTTGTCCTCGGCGAGGACGCCGCGGAAGATCGAGTTGAACGCCTTCACGACGTGTGCGCTCGCGGGGGCGGCGGCGGCGATCCGCTGGGTCACCGAGTCGCCCGCGGTGGTCACGAGCCCGCTCAGGTCGGCGTTGAACGGGTTGGTGATGTCGACGACGATCTTGCCCGCCAGCGCGTCGCCGTAGTGCGCGACCACGTCGACCGCGCCCGCGTGCAGGACGGCGATGACGACGATGTCACCCACGGGGCGCGCGCCGAACTCGCCGACGGTGGTCCCGTCGCCGATCCGGTCGGCGAGCGCCTTGGCCTTGGCGGTGTCGCGGCTCATGAGCTCGACGGTGTGGCCGTGCGCCGCGGCCCTGGTGCCGATGGTGGCGGCCATGTTGCCCGAGCCGATGATGCTGATGGTGCTCATGACGTGTTCCTCCGTCGTGCTTGGTCGGTTTGGTCCTGGTGGCTGGTCTTGGTGACGGCGGCGGTGCCCGGATCGGGCGGCGCGGTCAGATCACGGTGGAGCCGCCGTCGGCGACCAGCTCCATGCCGTTGACGTAGCTCGAGTCCTCCGAGGCGAGGAACAGCGCGGCCGACGCGATCTCCTCGGGGCGCCCCATCTCCCGCCGCGGGATCACGGACTCGAACTGCGCCTTGAGCCGCGCGTCCATCACCTGCTCCAGGACCGGGGTGGCGACCTGGCCGGGGGTCAGCACGTTCACCCGGATCCTGCGGTCCCGCAGCTCGGACACCCACACCCGCGCGAAGGCGGGCAGCACCGCCTTGCTCGCCGCGTACACGCCCCAGGCGGGGTAGCCCCTCAGCGACGCGTTCGACCCGGTCATGATGATCGAGCCCCCGTCGTTGAGCAGCGGCAGCGCCTTCTGGACCGTGAACAGCGTGCCGCGCGCGTTCAACGAGAAGGCGGTGTCGAACTCCTCCTCGGTGATCTCGCCGAGCTTGCCCTGCCCGCCCGTTCCGGCACTGGCCCACAGCACGTCGAGCGAGCCCTTCTCCTGCCGGACCGCCTCGAACAGGCGGTCCAGGTCGTCGAGGTCGGCCGCGTCGCCCTGCACGCCGGTCACGTTCCGGCCGACCAGCCTCACGGCCTCGTCCAGTGCGTCCTTCCGACGGCCCGAGATGAAGACGTGGGCTCCCTCGTCGACGAACAGCTTCGCGCCTGCCAGCGCCATCCCGCTCGTCGCGCCCGTGATCACCGCGACCTTGCCATCGAGCTTTCCCACGACTGCTCCGTCCACCCGTTGTGCCGATGTTATGTACACCGATCTGAGTACCTAACGTAGCCAACAGTCGTGCGGGGTGCAAGCTATGCACACCGACCCGTACCCAAGGGGGTAGGCTGCGGGTGTGACGGAGTTGGAGAAGGGGCCGCGCGGTCTGCGCCGGGGCAGGGGCGCGCGCGAGCGCATCCTCAGCGCGTCGCAGCAGCTGTTCCGCGACCAGGGCATCAACTGCACCGGCATGGACCAGCTCTGCGCGGTGGCCGAGGTGTCGAAGCGGACGCTCTACCAGCACTTCTCCGGCAAGGACGAGCTGATCGCCGAAGGCCTGCGCCGGTTCGACCCCGAGATCCTGCCCGAGGTGTTCGACCGCGCCGACCTCACGCCCCGCGAGCGGTTGCTCGCCGCGTTCGACGTGCACTCACCCCTGTGCCCGTTCATCGCGGCCGCCGTCGAGATCCCCGACCCCGGCCACCCGGCGCGCGTCCTCGCCCGCGACTACAAGGTGGGCTTCGCCGCCCGATTCACCGACACGGCCCGCGAGGCGGGCGCCACCGACCCCGAACAGCTCGGCGAACAGCTCGCCCTGCTCCTGGACGGCGCCTCCGCGCGCAGCCGGGTCCTGAACGCCGACGCCTTCACCACCGCGGCCGCCATCGCCACCGTCCTCGTCGACAACGCCCTTCCCGCGGCGGCAGGCGCAGTCGAGCACCCGGGCCGCTGACAGGTACGCGTTCTTCGGGACGTGGGAACAGCGGGAAGCCGGCCCGCGGCGGCCGAGTTCCGCTACGACGCACGGTGACACTCACGTGCGGAGCTTGACGATCGAGCCGGCGCTCCGAGCTGGGAACCGCCTTACCGGACAAGGCATCCAGCGCTGCGCAGCGGCAGGCACCCGGACCGGGCATCGGTTTGTGCCAACAGGGCATCCATGGGCCGGACCGGGGCTGCGGGGCCGGGCATCGGCGTGTGCCGACAAGGACATCCGCGCGCCGCGGGCCGGATCGAGGCATCGCGGCCGGGGCGGACGGTCTCCGGCTCCGCCGCCGGCCAGTGCCAGGAGGACCTGACCGGCGGCGGAGCACGGGGGAGGGACTAGTCGCGGCGCATCGGGGCCATGGGGTCCTGGGGGCCGCGGGGGCGCTGCTGGGACTGGGCGGCGAGCAGGTCGCGGATCTCCTTGAGGAGCTCGGTGTCGGTGGGCTCGGAAGGACCGGCTTCCTTGCCGCGCTCACGCCGTTCCTTGATCTTGTTCATCGGCAGCACCAGGATGAAGTAGACGACGGCCGCGACGATCGCGAAGTTGATGACGGCGGTGATGATCGCGCCGAAGTCCATCACGGTCTTCTCGTTGGCGGAGTTGAGCTGGACCGCCAGCCCGTCGACGTTGCTGCCGCCGAACAACGCGATGATCGGGTTGATGAAGTTCGACGTGAACGCGGTGACGATGGCGGTGAAGGCGGCGCCGATGACCACGGCGACGGCCAGGTCGATGACGTTGCCGCGCATCAGGAAGTCCTTGAAGCCCTTGATCACACCAAGCTCCTCGAGATATGGGGGACGGGCAGGGTTAGCGGAGGGTAACCGCAAGCGGGTGGTCCAGTGACACCGCCGCTATCCGCGTCGCATTCTTCCTGCTCAGCCCCAACACCACGAGTCGGTCGGGTTTCGCCTCGTGCACGGCGAGCACGGCCGCGCCCTCGGCCAGCAGTTCGGCGTCCGGACCGATGACGTCGACCCGCCCGCCGGTGCGCAGCAGCCCCGCGACACCCGCGTCGGCCAGGCGGACGGCGACCGACGCGGCGTCCGGGTCGGCGCCCGTCAGCCGCACGTCGGTGATCGGCTCGCCGGACCTGGCCGCGCCGGTGAGCGCCTGGCCGACGGCGGCCTCCACGGACTCCAGCACCCCCGACGGGCGGTCGGCGAGCGGCACGACCCGCAGGTCGGCCGCCGTCAGCGCGACACCGGGCGGGAGGTCGCGCGCGGCGACGACGGCGGTCGGCGTCGAGGTGGGCCAGAGGGCGAGACCGGCGGCGAGCAGGGCCAGCAGGCAGGCCACGACCTGGCGCGGCCTGGGAGCGCGGGGCGGGAGGCGGAAGGGCATGACCCGACGTTAGGGCTGATCAACGCCGGTCGACAGCACGAACCCCCGAGCTGTGGACAACTCGGGGGCCTGTGGACAACTTCAGGTCAGGAGGCGGCCTTCGCGGGCGTGCTCGCCGGGGTGCTGCTGGTGGTGGTCGTCGTCGAGGACGACTTGGACTCGCCCTTCGACTCGCCACCACCGCTGCTCGCGGCCGGGGCGGCGGCGGGCGCCGGGGTCGTCGAACCGGAGCCGGAACGGCTGTCGGTGCGGTAGAAGCCGCTGCCCTTGAACACGACGCCCACGTTGCCGTAGAGCTTGCGGAGCCTGCCGTGGCACTCCGGGCACTCGGTCAGCGCGGAGTCGGTGAACGTCTGCACCGCGTCGAACCGGTGGTCGCACTCGGTGCAGGCGTACTGGTAGGTCGGCACTTGCCCTCCACGAGCTGGTAGTTGGCACTCGGGCATGACGAGTGCCAATACTGCATGATGCGCCGGCAGGGGTCCGGGGCGCAAACAACTCGGTCCAACGTCACACCAGGCGCAGACCGGTGGGCGTCAGGACGGCCGTCATCCGGACGTCGTGCGGCTCCGCGGGCAGCTCGTCGACCACTTCGGCGTCCCTGACGACCGCGACCAGCGGTGCGTTCGCCAGCGGCAGCGACCGGTCGTAGTGCCCGCCGCCCTTGCCGAGCCGGGTGCCGCGACCGTCCACCGCCAGCGCCGGGACCAGCACCAACGCCGCCTCGGCGAGCGCCGACGCCCCCAACGGGGCGCCCGTGGGCTCGCGCAGCCCGTGCGGGCCCGGTCGCAGAGCGTGTTCACCCGTGTACTCGGCCCAGTCGAGTGGTGCCGCGCCGACCACGATCGGCAGCAGCACCCGCAACCCGGCCGCCCGCAGCACGTCCAGCAGCTCGACGGACCCCGGTTCCGACCCGACGGCGAGGTACGCGCACACCGTTCCACCAGCGGGTACGCCGAACGCGGCGACCACGTCCAGCACCCCGGCGGCGAGCGCGGCCGCGTCGAGGGCCCGCTCGGCCGCCGGAACGGCCCTGCGAGCGGCCAGCAACCGCCCGCGCTCCCCGTTCTTCCGTTCGAGCTGATCGGACGTCATGCGAGGTAACCCTAGGTGCGCCACTACGCTCGTGACCCATGAGCTCGAAGAGCGCCTTCCGCACCGCAATCGTGCCCGCAGCCGGTCTCGGGACCCGCTTCCTGCCTACGACCAAGGCGGTGCCCAAGGAGTTGCTGCCGGTCGTGGACACCCCCGGCATCGAGTACGTCGCCGCCGAGGCCGCCGAGGCGGGCGCGACCAAGCTGGTCATCGTCACCTCCCCCGGCAAGGACGCCGTCGCCGAGTACTTCCGCCCCCAGCCCGAGCTGGAGGCGACCCTCGAGGGCCGCGGCAAGCACGAGCTGGCCGCCAAGGTCCGCCGCGCCGAGAACCTCTTCGAGACCGTCGAGACCGCGATCCAGGAGCAGGCGCTCGGCCTCGGCCACGCCGTCGGCTGCGCCGAGGGCAACCTGACCGGCGAGGACGAGGCCGTCGCCGTCCTGCTGCCCGACGACCTCGTGCTGCCCAACGGCGCCCTCACCGAGATGGCCGCCGTCCGCGAGAAGCACGGCGGCACGGTGCTCTGCGCGTTCGACATCCCGCGCGAGCAGATCTCCGCCTACGGCGTGTTCGACGTCCGCGACACCGACCAGGACGACGTGAAGCAGGTCGTCGGCATGGTCGAGAAGCCCTCCTCCGAGGAGGCGCCGTCGACGTTCGCCGCGGCGGGCCGGTACCTGCTCGATCGGGCGATCTTCGACGCGCTCAAGCGCATCACGCCGGGCGCCGGCGGGGAGCTCCAGCTCACGGATGCCATTGCCCTGCTCATCTCCGAGGGACACCCGGTCCACATCGTCGTGCACCGCGGCGAGCGACACGACCTGGGCAATCCGGGGGGATTCCTCCGCGCTGCGGTTGACTTCGCCCTGAAGCACCCCGACTACGGGCCCGAGCTCGGGGAGTGGTTGCGGGGACGCCTCGACAACTCTTGAGCGGGGTCTAACGATGAGGTCAGTGGACGAGCAGCTCGCCAGGGTGATCGCGGCCGCCGTGCGGCCCGCCCCGGTGCGGGTCGCGATCTCCGAGTCGCAGGGGCTGCTCTGCGCGGAGGAAGTCGTCGCGGAACGCGCGTTGCCCGGTTTCGACCAGGCCGCCGTCGACGGCTACGCGGTGCGCAGCGTGGACGTGCAGGGCGCGGGCGAACACCCCGTGCAGCTGCCCGTGGTCGGCGAGATCCCGGCCGGGTCGCGGCAGCCCAGACGGCTGCAACCCGGCCAGGCGGTCCGGGTCGCGACCGGCGCGCCGCTGCCGACACTGGCCGACGCCGTCGTCCCGCTCGGCTACACCGACGGCCACCAGGCCAAGGTGACCGTGCAGCGCCCGGTGCCCTCCGCCGCGTTCGTCCGCCGCACCGGCGAGGACGTGCAGACCGGCGACATCGCGGTCCGCCGCGGCGCGTCCATCGGCTCGGCCCAGGTCGGCCTGCTGGCCGCGGTGGGGCGCAACAAGGTCCTCGTCCACCCGCGCCCCCGGGTGTCGGTGGTGTCGGTCGGCGAGGAGCTGGTCGACGTCGACCGCACCCCCGGCCAGGGCCAGGTCTACGACGTGAACTCCTACGCGCTCGCCGCCGCCGCCCGCGACGCGGGCGCCGAGGTCAGCCGGGTCGGCATCCAGTCCGCCGACCCGCGACGGCTGCGCGAGGTCGTCGAAGGACGGCTGCTGCTCTCGGAGATCGTGGTCGTGGCGGGCGGCGTCGGCGGCGTGGTCGGCGACGAGGTGCGCGCCGCGCTGGCCGACCTCGGCGACCTCGACGTCACCCGCGTCGCCATGCACCCCGGCTCCGCGCAGGGCTTCGGACGGCTCGGCCCCGACGCCGTGCCCACGTTCCTGCTGCCCGCGAACCCGATGAGCGCGCTGGTCGTGTTCGAGGTCCTGGTCCGACCGCTGATCAGGGCCGCCCTCGGCAAGCGCAACCCCTACCGCCGGGCGGTCGCGGCCCGGCTGCTGTCGCCGCTCACGTCGACCAAGGGCCGCCGCGGCTTCCTGCGCGGCCAGCTCCTGCGCGACGCCGAGAACGGCGAGTACCTGGTGCAGCCCCTCGGCACGTCCGGCTCGCACCTGCTGGCGTCGCTGGCCGAGGCCAACTGCCTGATCATGCTGGACGAGGACGTGACGGACGTGGCAGTAGGCGAGGAAGTGCTGGTCAGCTTCCTCGCCCAGCGCGGATGAGCGCCTCGTTCCACCTGGAGTCGAGCAGGCACCCCGGCTGGCCGGCCAAGCTCGGCCCGCTGCGGGTGCCCGCGGGCGTGGTCGCGCTGCGCCCGCCGAAGCTGCTGGACGGCGGCGCGTGGAGCCGCATCCGGCTCCGCGACCGGGCGTACCTGGAGAACTGGGAGCCCACCGCGACCGACGGCTGGCACGACCGCAACTCCGTCCTCTCCTGGCCCGCCCAGTGGTCGTCCCTGCGGTCGCTGGCCCGCCGCGGCCAGGCACTGCCGTTCGTGATCACCGTCGACGGCGAGCTGGCGGGCCAGATCACCGTCGGCAACATCGTCCGCGGCTCGCTGCGCTCCGCGTGGGTCGGCTACTGGGTCGCCGCAGACCGCGCCCGCGGCGGTGTCGCGACCGCCGCGGTGGCCCTGGTCGTCGACCACTGCTTCGGCGAGGCGGGCCTGCACCGCCTGGAAGCCACCGTGCGGCCGGAGAACACCGCCAGCCTGCGCGTTCTCGGCAAGGCCGGGTTCCGCGAGGAGGGGCTGTTCCAGCGCTACCTCGACGTCGCCCACGCCTGGCGCGACCACTACTGCTACGCGATGACGAGCGAGGAGGCCTCCCCGGAAGGCCTAGTCCGCCGTTTGGTCGCGCGCGGTCACGCCCAAATCCCTTGAGCACAGCGTCCGACTGCCGTAAAGGGCTCACCCGAAAGTGGGTGATAAAGCACACCTTCGTACGTACGGCACCCGGCGAGCCTCCGACACAGGTGTGACTGTTGTGACTAGCGTTGCGAACGCACGACGCGTTCCGCTTGCTGGCAGGGGGAGGTGACGGGGATGCCCAGTTCGTTGATCATCGTCGGGCTCGTAGTTGCCTGGCTGGTCGTCCTCGTACCGATGGTGGCCCGCCGACGCCAGGAAGTCGCTCGAACCGCGGACACGGAAGCCCGGACCGGGCGAGCGGGGAGCACGCGCACCAGCATGGAAGAGGAGCACCCCATGCCTGATGCCGACGACACCGAGCTCGTCGACGAGTTCGAGGCCGACTTCGACGACGAGTACGACGACTACGTCGACGTCGACGACGTCGTGCACCGCCCGTACCGCCCCGGCCGGGGCGGCTTCGACGCCGAGACCGCCCGCATCGTGGCCCAGGCCAAGTACGCGTTCCGCCGCCGCGTCGTCGCCACCATGCTCGTCGCCGCCGTCCTCACCGGCCTCGCCGCGGGCATCCTCTACCCGCTGGTCTGGTGGGCCCACGGCGCCGTCGACCTCGCCCTCGTCGGCTACCTCGTCTACCTGCGCCGCCAGGTCCGCATCGAGGAGGACATCCGCGCCCGCCGCCAGTCCCGCCTCGCCCAGGCCCGCCGCCGCCCCACCCCCCGCCCCCAACCCCAGCCCCAACAACTCGACCAGCCCGAGGCCCCCACCCCGGCCCCCGAACCCGTCGAACCCCAGGACGAGCACCCCACCCTCGCCCCCCGCCCCCGCCTCCAGCACCGCACCCGCCCCGGCACCGTCGTCGTCGAGGCCGACGACGAAGATCCCGTGTTCGTCGAGCTGGAAGGCCCCGCCTACCAGCGCTACCGCCGCGCCGCGGGCGAATAGAGGGGGGTGGCGAAACCACCTCCGCGCTACTGATATGCTTCTCCCGCACGACAACGAGGGGCTGTAGCGCAGTTGGTAGCGCGTCTCGTTCGCATCGAGAAGGTCCGGGGTTCGATTCCCCGCAGCTCCACCCAGGTCAAAGGCCCGGACACTCCACAGTGTCCGGGCCTTCGACGTTCAGTACAGCAAAGAAGTACAGCAGCAGCGGGTCAGCGTCCTGGATGAGGCCTCTCACGGAGCCGTTGAGAGCACCCTTGGCCTCCTTGACGAAGTCACCATGGATCTGCGGTGGCGACGTGGCACAGATCACTGGGGTAACTCTTCGGGTGGGTGACGCGCTTGGCAAGCGGCAGCATGCATCCGTGCGGTGGCACTACATGGTGTAGTGTCACTGGTCCTAATATATCTACAACCTGCGTGGCGTCAGATATGCGCAAGCACATTTCCTTTGGTGTGCTTTTAATCAGCTTGGCTGGCTAAATTCCTGCAGTCTCCATTTTTCGAGCGTGCGGATGTGTAAAAGCTTGAGTGATCACATCTTGAGTGAATTTATCGACCTCGATGGGCTCATCAGTCAAATGCCGCCATGCTACCCAGCGATAGTCTTGACTCGATGAGTCAAGTGCTACCCGGCTGTCATTTGCCAGTATCAAGAAATTGACCTGCATACTACGTATTGATTTTCCCTTCATGTTGCTTGAAAACCACGTTGAACCAGTCATTCCGCTGATTTCGCCTTTTAATCCGGACTCTTCTTCGAGTTCACGAAGAACTGCCTCTTCGAGAGTCTCACCATAATTGACTTTTCCGGCAGGAATTCCCCACATTCCAGGTAGAAAAGCTTCCTTAAAACTTCTCTGCAACAATAAAACACTGTCTTTATATGCAACAACGGCGCCAACGACGAGATTATAGGTTTCCACTTTTTCTCCTCAGGCTAACTAGTCTGAATCACTTTCCGGTATGGGTCAATGAAGTTTTGGTACTTTTTGCGTAGCTCACCCAGTCGATTTTCATCAATAGTAGTTTTGGATAGTTCGGTTAAAAAGGTGCTAATGACATCATCGGTATCCGAACCGCGGAATCTAATAACGTTATTACCTTCAAAGCGGCGGGCAAGTTGCATGCGCTCACTTTGGTAAAGAAAAGAACCCTGCTCAAATCGCATTGTTTCTGGAAATGGCTGCGGCTCTGATCCTGGAGCTTGATACCAAGAAATGTAAGCAACGTCATCAAAAATTTCAAGACGTGTTACCGCTGTATCTTCACCAAGGACGACCTCAATCGAACACAAATGGCGAATATCAAATAAGGCAACCAATGACATGTAAATTTCATCGCGTAGATCGCTCATTGCAACATCAATCGCACTATTCCCAAAAGGATGTTGTTGTCGATCTGCTGCCCGGCGTCGCACAATGGATTCTTTGCTAGGATCAATTATTACGATACGCACTAATTGGGGTTTACTGCTCGATTTTTCAATTCGCTCACGAACAAATTTTGCGCTTGCGCCGCGAAAGCCATAGAAACTGGTGCCCTGTAGGCTTTTTCTCAAATCATGATTAAAGCTTTGTAAGGGTGCATTGGACGACTCGTACACCTTGGAGGGTAAGTAGAGTGCGCTAGTTGCTTGTAACGATCTCTGCATTTTGTCTGTCAAATGGGAAAATTCAACTTGAATTGAGGTGAGCATGTTTCGCTCTTGTACTTTTGTGCTGAGAACTGTAAATATAATCGCGAAAATAATGGATGCCAATAAGTTTAAGCCAGCGCTTGACGCGAACACTCGCCAAGTTAGCTTGTCGTCAAATCCGATAAGAATTATGGATACCAGCGAAGCTATGCTGCACGCCAAGCCAAAGGCATAGCGTGTCAGCCATTTTCTTGTTGTCGACGCTGCGTCGTTCAACTTGAAACCTCGCTTTGTATCACCACTACAGCGCTCAGGCTTACAACTGTGACGTTGTGTCACTGAGCAGGTCTAGGAGGCTGTCGTCTACTTGTCCCTCTTCGTTACGTGAGTCGGAGTCATGGCAAGCCTACCGAAAGTATGTAACGACACCATGATGCCTCATTACAGTTGATGCGACAGGGGTAACCGGACTAACGCTCCCGGTACGTATGACCTGATCAGCCCTGTGAACCGATACAGGGAAACGTGAGTCACTGCTTCATGCCCCCCTGCTTCAGGGGGCGGCTTTGAGTAGGAATAAGGTGAATATTCCTTTTCGGTTGGCATTACATGCTTAGGTAGGAATATGTTGATACTTGACAAATTAGTGACACTGGGTCAACTGGGCGCTCCTTGGCTATTAGAGTCTTCTAGTCCATCAAGTAATGAGCAGCGCTATCGATCGTTTCAGTCCATGGATCGTTTTACGCCTGCCGAGCCTGGTGATCCGCTAACCATTACACTTTCCCTATATTGTGTATGGCTATTTTAGCGGTAGTCTTTCCGGTTAACTTGATGTCGGCTCCGGATTGCAATCGTCGATGACGTTACGTTCCTTTCTCTCAACTTTCGATGTAGACGTAATCTGTCCTCTTGATTATAATTTATGGCGCTGCAAGTCGCAGTCTGTAGGTTTTGGTTATACCGCGCACGCCGTCAATTCCGTTATTAGGTAAAATTATCGATCGCAGATTCTGGCAGGACGGACTGTGTATACGTGCATCAGAAAGCCGAATACTTTAGGCGTCCAGACCTCTAGCGTTAGATACAGCGGCGGGTCAGCCATCCTGATCGAGGCTTTCGCCCAACCGCTTGAGCGCGTCCGTGGTCGCCTTTGACGAGGCCCGCGTGTAGATCTCCATCGTGACCGCAAACTGGGCGTGACGCAGGATCCGCATGATGACCCGCGGGTGCACGTCAAGGTCGACCAGCAGCGTCGCGCAGGACCGCCGCCCATCGTGGATGGTGATCCGCCTCACCTCGGATCGGACCAGCCGCCGGTCCCACGAGCGGTTGAAGTTCCGCGGATCGACCGGGTTCCCGAACGCCGTGGTGAACACCAGGTCGGAAGCCTGCCAAGCAGCCCCCGCCGCCTTCCTGTCCGCCTCCTGCGCCGCCTTCCGCAGCCGGAGCGCCGCCACGACGATCACCGGCAGCGGGAGCGTGTCATCGGACGCTTCGGTCTTGGTCTCGCGGTGTAGCAGCTCCCCGCCCGCCCGCTGGAGTTGGTGGTTGATCGCGAGCTCCAGGTTGTCGAAATCGACCGCGTCCCACGTGAGCCCGAGGATCTCGCCCTTCCGCATTCCGAGCACCACGGCCAGGACGTACCCCGCATACATCGGGTCACGACCGTTGCGCGCCGATTCGAGGAATGCCCGAGCCTCATCACTCGTCCACGCTTTGCCCTTCCGCTTCCGAACGACCGGCAAACTCACCAGTTCCGCCACGTTCCGTGTTATCAGCTCCTCCCTGATCGCGTAGTTCAACGCCGAGCGCAGACAGGCCCGAACATCGCTGATCGTCCGCGCCGAAGGCGATGCGTGGCAGCACGCGCCCAGCGCACAGCAACGGCGGGACTTCTTATCGCGCCGAGCGTCCTTGCCCTGCGCACAGCACTGACAGACGGAGGGAATCTTGTTGATCCACTGCTGGACCTCCCGCACCTGCAACCGGTCCAGCCTGCGATCACCGATGCCGGGGATGATGTAGAGCCGACAGAACAGCTCGTAATTGACGAACGTCAACGGTGCCCGGTTCGGCTTGATCACGTCGGTGAGCCAATAGGCCAGGAAGGCATCGAGCCGGGGCACACTGGACGCCACCGGCCCGTTCTTGGCCGCCTGGTGCAGCTTGAGCCACTTGCCGTGCACCTCCTCCCTGGTCTTGCCGTAGACGTACTTCCGCTTCTTGTCACCGGTCGGCGTCTGCACCCACACGTACGCGGCGAACCCGTTGCGGTGCGGGTAGATCGACCCCTCACCGTTGGCACGCGACTTGCCCGCCATCTCAGGCCGCCTCCGCAGCACGCCGGTTCACGTATTCGTCAACCCACTCCGGAAGGACCCGCCGGTTCCGCCCGTCCTTGAGCGAGCGGATCTGACCGGAGGCAACGAGCATCTTGGTCTTGGACAGCCCGAACCCCAGCATCTCCGCAACCTCGGAAACCGTGTGCCACTTGGCTTGCAGCCGTGTTGTCCTCATGTCGCTACCTCCCTTTCATACTTGCGGCGTCGTTGTTCGCGGAGTCGTTCGGCGACGGCGGAGGCCAGTTCGCGTTCGGCGTCGTTGGCGTATCCGGAGCCGGTGTAGGCCCAGTCGTTGACGACCACCACCGAGTCCGCTTCCAGGCCGAGGCGGTCGAGGGTCTCTTGTGCGCGGAAGACACGGCGTTCACCTCGAATAGCCTGGAAGGAGGTGGAGTAGTGCTTGGACTTGGTCAGGAAGTGCCCGCGGAATCCGAGCATGTGCGTCCACCGCTTGAGGTTCAGTTCCTCGTAAAACGGGTGGTCGCCGAGGGTCCAGGCGGTTTGGATCATGGCCCGGTGGTGCTCGGAGACCCGCAGGTGGTCAATCTCCAGTTGAGAACGGATGGGGCGGTCGGCTGCTTCGGCCTTGCCGGTGCCCTTGGTCGAGTACTTGGCGACGTACCCGGCCAGCTTGTGTTCACTGATCGCTCCGGAGTTGTCCTCGACCTCGTGCGCAGTGCTTGGACGAATGGGGCGGACGTCGACCTGGTCGCCCCAGGCCAGCGGCAGCACCAGGCCGTCAGGCCGCGCGGTTTCGAGCAGCACGGAGGCAGCCGCGGACTTGACGCAGTGGTCGAGCAGTTCCGTGGTCGCCCACCGAGGTGTTGAGCTGTGAGGCCCGTCTGGTCCGTCGACGCGGATGACGGCGTGGAAGTGGACCAGGCCGCGCCGCTGGTACTCGGCGACTTTGGCGTAGGAGACCCGTGCGTGGTCCTTGAACTCCCGCACGGTGAGCCCCGTCGCGTTGGCCAAGGCGCGGCGTAGGGCGATGGTGAACCGGTGCCAGAGCTTGCCCGCGTGTGCCTGCCACAGGACCGCGCCGACGTAGTCGTAGGTCTCGGCGTCTAGCGGTCCGCCGACGCGGGGGTCGTCAGGGTGGTGGAAGGCCCCGCAGGCGCAGGGGAGGACTTTGCCGCTCCGGACGTGGGTGCGCCGGTTGTGGACAGGCCCGAACGACGGGGCGGTGAGCGTCGCGAACACCCGAGGCTTCTCGGACACCGTCAGCGGGACGCCTTTGGAGCCGCCGGACAGCCCGGCGTGCATGAGGTGGAAGGCGTCGGCGGCGTACCGGTCGGAGCACGTGGGGCAGACGCTCTGACGGCGGTTACCGCACGGGATGAAGACTTCCCCGCCGAGGTGCGCCATCACGGAGCCGGTGGTGCTGTCGTGGAGCTGCCAGGCCCCGAAGAGTCGGATGGGGGCCGCGCAGCCGCCGATGGCGGTGACCTTGTCGCGCCATTCGCGGTAGTCGGGGGCTTTGAGTCGAGCATGGATACGGTCTTCAAGAGTGAACATGTGGTGGCCTCCTTTCGTTGGGATGCAACGCAAAGGGGCATGACCGATGCGTTAGTCATGCCCCTGACAAGTGGGGTGGTTCAGGTGGTGGCGAGTTCCCGGACGATGCGCGCGGCGTAGTCGGGGGCGACCTTGACGGCGTCCTGCACGTCCTGGGCGGTCAGCTCACGGCCGAGCGCGTCGACCTGGTCCCGCTTGACACGCAGGGCCTCGATCATGGGCGCCGGAAGCCGCAACCGAATCAGGGCACTCACCGCGGACTTGGGTTCCGACACGTCAGGTCGCGGCTGGTCAACGACCTGCGTTGGTACGGCCTTGAGCGCTTGGTCCCGCGCTGCCGTGCAGCGTTGTTGGATGATCGGCATGACTTCGGCGATGAGGTAGACCACCAGCGGGATGACCACGTGCAGGAACACCATCCCGTGATTGATCGGCCCCGAAGGTGGTCGGATCGAGGACCACACGTTGGTGACCAGCGTGGCCCCGAGCAGGACCCGTTTGAGCCGGGTGACGGTCTGGTGGGAAGCGGAGATGCCGCGCGAGATCATCTCCGCCTCCCACCTCAGGAGCGTGATCAAGATGCCGGCCAGGGCCGGTTCCACGAGCCACGCACCCCACCACATCGGGTCAGCGGGACCGAGGTGTCCGGCGAGGAAGTCGTGGACACCGGTGGTGGTGAACCCGAGCCCAGCGGTGAGGAAGGCCCACATGCACCGGGTCACCGAGGCCCGGAACCGGTCGACCCGCACGGCGTTGAGTTGCGGGTCCCCGGTCAACTCGTGAAGTTGGTGCGACTCGTCCAGCCGAGCCCGCAGCTTGCGCACCGACCGTGTTTCGATCGGTTGATTTCCTTTGTGGGACTTGGGTTTGCCGAACACGGGTCACCTCACCTCATGTTCGCTGTGGACAGTCACGGACCGGAAGCATCAGGCCACGTCCTTGCGCGGGTAGTGCAGGCGTTTGCGATCCGGCCCGGACAGACCCGCCACGGTCCCGGCGGCGTAGTAACGGCGGGACGCCTGCCCACTGCTTTCCCAGGCGAGCTGGTCCGCACGGCACTCAGCCAGCACCGGGCACCCCAGGCACACGGCCATGACTTCCTCGGCGTGCTGCGGGTCGAAGAACTCTTCGGTGTCCTGCCCCGCACACGCGGCTTGAGAACGCCAGGCCGGGGGTTGTCCAGAGCGGCCAAAGAGCACGAGCATCAAAGCCCGGTAGCCGGGGTAGCTGGGGTTCACGCCGCCACCCCCGACGCGACGGAGCGACGGGCCAGCACCGAGCGGCCCAGGCGCACCAGCCGGGCCACTTCCTCGTGCGTCACCGACTCGGGCACGCACGGCGCGAGCCGGAACACCCCGGCCAGCACCACCACCGGCCGACCCCGGTCCACCCCGGCATGACCGTCCAGGTCCGTGACGTCGACCGAGGCCGCCAAGCTGAACGCGAGCCCGGAGCGGCGACCGGTCGCGGCCACCGACACCGACGTACGCGGTTGGTGAGTCCACACCAGCGACACCCCGTCCAGGGTGATCGACCACAGCAACAGTGCGGCCAAGCGGTCGGGGGCGGTCCCGCTGGTGAACTCCAGGTGCACCGAGCGGGACCGCGTCGAGATCACCAACCGGTCCGGACGCGGTAGTCCTTTGGTCCGCATCAGGGCCCGGACCGTGCGCATGATCCGATCCAGGGACCGTGGGGATTCGTTGGCAGACATAGGAAAACTCCAGAAGTGAGACGAAGAGCGGTCAGGCGACGGCGCGCAGTGCCGAGCCGGAATCGGCCGGGCCTGCCTTGACGAACTCCACAAGTTCGGTCACGTCGGCATCGCTGGTGAACGCCGCACGGACGCGCTTGGGGTTACGGGACCGGAAGTCCACCCGGAACCCGATGCCCGCCGTGGACTCGTCCGCCGGGATCTGATCGGCGATCGCGCCGCGTTCACGGGCCCCGTCACCCAGGACCATGTCCGGGTGCCGCTCCGAGGTGACCCGAAGGCACACTCGGTTCGGGATCAGGTCCCGGATCGGAACGACGTCCTTGGACGGCTCCTGCACGTAGGCGTCGAGGACGTCGTTGGTGGCGCGGCCCATGGAGGTGATGACGGAGCAGGCGGCGGTGATCTCGTGGGCGAAGTCGGGCCGGTAGGCCATCAACGACCCGATCTCGTCGATGATCAACCAGTCCAACGGGTGTTCACGGGACACCGGCACGGACCGCACCCCGGCGCGTTGCAACCGGCGCTGCTTGCGCTCCATGTTGTCCCGGAACAGTGAGATCAACTCGGCGCAGTCCTCCGCCGAATCGGCGTACCGGCCGTCGAGGATCGGCTTGAGAGCGACGAACTCGAAGAGCTTCGGGTCACACACCCACGGCCGCACCAGGCCGTCCCGGATCAACGGCGCGACCGCCCGCAGCTTCGCGTTGGCGACGGAGTTCTTACCCGAACCGGTCGCACCCGCCGTGAGGTGATGAGTCCCCGACAGCGGCTCGCACCAGTCGGTACCGAGTTCGGTCTCCCCGAGGCACAACGCCCGCAGGTCTACCGCGGAGCACTCCTCCGGCAACGCCGGGGCGGGGATGACCTGGTCGAACGGCTCGTCACGCTGGACGATCAACACGACCTCACCGGGCTTGCCACGCTCCACCGCGACCCGCTCCGCTTTGAGCGTGGCCGCGAGTTCGTCCACTTGGGCGATGAACGCCCGCAGCGCCTGGCCGGGAACGAGTTTGACCCGCACGGTGTCGATCGACGCCGACCACGACCGCACCCGCAACACGCGCGGGACCAGGGTCCGGCCGGTCCGGTGGTGCTCACGGGTCAACTGGCACGCGCCCATGAGGTCGGCCCAGCGGCGTCCGGTGTAGGCCCCGGCCCAACGGCGCTGCCAGGAGCGGATGACGGGGGCGGCGTAATGGTCGAAGGTGTCGGGGTGGGCCCGGTACCAGCCGACCGAACCGGCGGTGACACCACCGAGAACCGTTCCGGTGAGACCTGGCCCGAGGTAGGACAAGGACGCGGTGAGCACGGCCGGGGCAGCAACGGAGCCGGGGTGTCGGACCATCCACACCACGGCCCGGAACTCCGCACCAACCCCACGCCTGGACTTGTTTCGCATGGTGATTCCTTTCCTGGAGACGACGACAGCGGCCGATCACGTGCTGATCGGCCGCTGCCTGGTTGGTGGTGCCGGGGACTACCGGCGACGGTTGCGACGACGCCGTACCGAGGGCTCTTCGAGCTGTGAGCGGGCGTAGGACATCGCCACCCGCAACGCGGCCGTGGACCGGGCGAACTCGTGATGCACCAACCGGAAGCCCTCCCGCCGGAACGGGATCTGACGCGTCGAGTCCCGCAGCACCTTCATGGCCTTACCGAGGTCGTCGAGAGCGGCATTGAGCTGATGCGACATGGCGGTCACGCCTTCCATTCGCGGGTGGTCAGTTCGGTCTCGTACTTGACCGCTTGGTCCTTGAGTGCGCTCAGGTCAGCGCGGGACTTGGTGAGCATCTTTTTCAGGTCTTCCGGCGACGCGATCCGCCATGTACCGGCCGGAGCACGGTTCTCCTTCATTCTCTCGATCAGCTTCTCCAACGGTTCGAGCATGTCCGTGACGAAATCGATCGCCGCCACGAACTGCCCGTACTTCTCCTGCGCCTTATTCTGCGATACCGCCATCAATCAACCCTTCCCAGTCGGATTCCTAACCCGCCTTGTTCCAGGCGGGTGGGTTCTTCAGAGCCCGCCATCGGGCGAGCTGGTCACGAGTCGCCCGAGGCACCAGCATCGAGTTCGCGTGCCCCCGGACCGCCCCGCATCGAAGGAAGTGCGTGCCGCCGACGGTGAGCTGACCCGCCTCGATCAACTGGTGCACCGCACCGGCCTCCCACTGCGGAATCGGCCGCATCGACTCCCTGTCACGACGCCGAAACACCTGGCGAGACGGCCCGGCCAGGACATACCCGAACTCCTCCTGAGCCCGACCGAGCACCGTCATCACCGTGGCCATGTCGTTGGTGACCGGCCGAGGCCTACCCGCCGGTGCGGGGGTGTCGGGGACGTCGTGGCCGAACAGGTCTTCGGTCACGTGATCACCCCACGGACCGGTACAGCAGCCGGAACACACCGCAGTGCACCTGCGCGTAATCCGCACCCACCGGACGCGGATACCCGTGCCGCTCCAGAACATCGATCACGTCGAAGATCAGACCCGCCGTGAAACGCGGATCAGTCTCGGTATCGGCGATACCGATCGGATAGTTCTGCTCCTCCATGCGCTTCCTCCGTCGATTCGGGATCCACGGCAGACACCAGGGAACGAGAACGTGACCTGGTGCCGCCGAATATCCCGGCACACATGACATGTGCCGGATTTAGGCATGGCTCTACCCACTGTGGAATTCTCAAAGAACAAGCAGCCCGAGGAAACGGCTTAGGAAATGGTCAGCGGACGAACGTCACGCGAGGAGAGGCGAGTTACGCGGCGGGGACAGCCGCGGACTTGACGACCGGCTTCAGCCCGTCCGCCTTGAACCACATGCCCGAGGCGCTGATCTTCCCGTCGTCGCCGCGCATCTCATAGGTGTTGATCACGAGGTTGATCAGCTCGACGTAGTCACCTTCGTCGAACTCGTCCGCCGGAGCACCGGGCAGGTTGACCCGGATCTCCTCCCCCTTACCGGCACGACGCCCTGCGACCGGCTTCGGCTTGGCGAACAGCACCACGACGTACTGCTCCTCCTGCGTCTCCCGGTCCACCACCGGCGTGAGCGTGCCGTCCTTGGCCTCCCGCATCTTCACCGCGGGAGCTTCCGTGACCATGAGACGGAAGCCGCCGAGGTTCGCGGGGATGTTCTGAAGAGCCATGTCGTCCTCCGTAGTAGTACGAGCTAGTTCGAGCTAGCTCAAAGGTAACACGAGCTAGCTCGGTTCACGTGCCCCGATCGGGTGATCTAGCACGAGCTAAGTCGAGCTAGGTAGGTTCACCTCATGAGCACAGGGACGCCGCAGACGCACCCGTACCAGCACCTGGCGAACCAGGTAGCGGCGAAAATCGAAAGCGGCGAGTTGCAACCGGGAGACCGGCTGCCGTCCCTAAGGGCTCTCGCCGAGGAATACGGCACCACCACCGCGACCGTGCAGAAGGCGTTGGGCGTCCTGTCCGATGGCGGATGGGTCAAGCGGGTCGCGAACGTCGGGATCTTCGTCCGGGACCACAGCGTGGCCGACGAACCCGCGTCACTCGACGAGATCAAGGCTCTCCTTGATCAGTCGCTCCGGGCGCTAGAGGCGCTTGGACGACGGGTCGACCGCTTGGAAGCGGCTGCCGACTCTCCAGACGATCAACAGCGTCCGTGATGCTGCGAATCTCGTCGAGCAAGGCGCGAATCCGCTGGCGGATGATCTGCAACTCGTTCGGTGCTGGTGTCATGTGAACAGCTAACGCCAGGTCACCCGGTGTGTAACAGTGTGCTCAAAGGGTGCATGTGGACACGGAGGGGGTGCATGGGGGTGCTCAGGGGAGTGCACGCCTGGCGTCACCTGGTGGCCGGATGAGTACCGGCAAGGAGCCGAACCGACTGCTGGCCGAGGTGATGCAGCAGGCCGGAGTGAGCAACAAGGGACTCGCCGCCAGGGTGCGCGAGCTCGCGGCCCGCGACGGCGAGACGATCTCCGCCGACCACGTCTCGGTCCGCCGCTGGCTGGACGGAACGAGCCCGAAGGCGGCCACTCAGTACTACATAGCGCTTGCCCTGGGCTCGAAGCTGGGACGGCCGGTAGCGCCCGAGGAAATCGGCTTCAACGGCAGCCTCCAGGCGGTCGGAGTCGACACGACCGCACAGGGCGCCGAGTACCCCGCGGACTCGGGCATCGCCGTAGACCTGCTGGGCAAGCTGACCTCCGCCGACCTCGAAGATCAGCCCACGTTGATCGGCTCCACCTGGTCGTCATCCGCGACGCCCGGAATCATCACCGGCTACCTGTTCAGCGACACGCTGCACGTTCCGGACAGCTCAGAACTGCTCCGGTCCGGTGGCCCAGCAGCACAGGCCATCCGCTCAACCGCCGCCCACTTCATGGACCTGGACTTCCACTACGGCGGCGGCCACGTCCGCAAGCTGCTGCTCTTCTACTTCAAGTCCGAGATCGCACCGCTACTGCGCCAATCGCACCCTGAGCACGTGCGCCGCGAGCTGTTCAGCGCCGCAGCCGAGGTTGCGCAGCTGCTTGGCTGGAGCGCCTACGACTCAGGCCGCCACGGCGCGGCACAGCGGTACTTCGTACAGGGCCTCAAGTTGGCGCGCGAAGCCAACGATCCGGTGATCGGCGGCCGGTTGCTGTCCAACCTTAGCCACCAGGCGAACTACCTCGGCAAGCACGCCGACGCCGTGCAGTTCGCCCGCGCCGCCCAGTCCGCCACACTCGGCAAGGCGACTCCCGCGGTCGCCTCGATGTTCCTCGCGATGGAAGCGCGTGCGCTGGCCAGCGGAGGCCACGTCAAGGAGTTCACCCGCGTGCTGTCGCAGGCCGAACAGCTTTTCGACCGCCACAGCCCCGACGACGAGCCAGAATGGGTCCGCTACTTCAACGCGGAGGAACTCGCGGGCGAGGCCGCACACGGCTTCCGCGATCTCGGCATGGCCGACGAAACCCGCCTGTTCGCCGAACGAGCCGTCAGCGCCGCTGGCACACCGCCGAGGACACGGGCGTTCATCGGCATGGTGAGCGCAGCAGGAGCGTTGACCAACGGCGACCTGGACGAGGCCGTAGCGCTGGCGATGGACGCTGTGGACCTGGCGGGCCCGTTGCAGTCGAGCAGGTACACCCGCTACCTGACCGACTTCTACGACAGCGTCAACCGCGCCCACGCCCGCCACCCGCTGACTGCCCGGTTGGCCGAAAGGATCTTGCAGCAATACCCGAACCTCACGCTTGGCTCAGCCGTTCTGCTGTCGCGGGTGGCCTAGAACGGCGTCCAAGCCGCCACAGGCTTACCAGCTCGGATGGTCCGCATCCGGGTTTCGTACTCGGCTGCGATCTCCTCGGACTCCAGGACGTTCTGCATGATCCACGTGGTCATGTTGATCTCGTTCACTGCCCGGAGCACATCGAACCCGCCCCATGCAGTCACGTCGAACCCGTAGACCTCGACGAACCGCGCGTACTCAGCGTCCGTCCACCAGCCCGCCGTCCGGTACTCCGTGGCCGTCGTCGCCAAGTCCCATTCGGGCTGTCCCCACGCGAAGCGCTCGAAGTCGATGAGCACCGGCCCGGAATCCGTGATCATCAGGTTCTGCACGTGCGCGTCCCCGTGCGTCGGAGCAGGCGATAGCGGGAACTCGACTGCGGCCAGCTCGGCTTCCAGGCGTTCGCAAGTCCCGAGCAACAGGCGCTTGTCAGCCGCCGACACCTGCGACGACTCGATCCGAGGACGGGCACGGTCGAGAACGTCCCGCTTCGGAAGCTGGAAACCCTCGGGAGCCTTGAGCGAGTGGAGGTCCCGAAGCAGTTCGGCAAGCACACCGACGTCCTGCCGAGCCCCGTTCCGACCGTCGATGTGCTCCCAGAAGGTCACCGGATGGTCGTCCACCTCCAACGGCTGAGGCAACTCCAGGACCTTCGCGGCAGGGTACCTGTGCGCCGTGAGCCACCCGGAGACCGCGACCTCTTTCGCCGCATCCGCCCAGTGGCTCATGTTCCTGCCGATGCGCGCCACGCAGGCCGAATCCGGCAGACGGAAAATCGCGTTCTCACCCAGCCGCAGAAGCTCGGCGTCCGCGGACTCCAGCCCAGCCGCGGCGCACGCCGACACGAGAACGGCCACCGCCGAAGTCGAGTCGAACCGGCCGCTGGTGTCCTTGGTCGCCACGCTGGCAAGGCTAGGGGAGCCAGGACGGGCCTGCTACGCGACCAGCATCGACGTCGTCAGCGGCTCCACCAGCCGTAGATGTCCCCAACCATCCATGTCCACACCGCCACGCAGCCCACAGCGGCCAGGATGATCAACGCCAACATGACGCCGCGATCCGCGACCACTCGACGTATCGGATGTTGGAGCGCAGCTTGCTCGCTTCACTTCCTTCCCCCGCAGCGGCCAGCCGCCAACGTTCGGCGCGGCTCTCGGCGGCGAGTTCCAGCGCGGCCAACCCATCTACCGCAAGGATTTCTGCCGCCTGTTCTCGGACCCGGCGGACCTCGTTGTTGGGGAGGACGAGGCATTGCTCAGGGATGCCGTTCACTTCTCCCGGCAACACGAGGTCGACAGGATCATCGAGTGTGCGCAAGCTCGGAAGACCTGCGTACAGGGCGAGACCATCCAGCCACAGTGTGGTTTGCGACGGCTCTTGGGCGCTGAACGGATTGCGGTGCAGCCGGTAGGTGACACCCACCTGGGCCAACAGATCGACTACCCCGATCTCCAAGGCGTCGCAGTAGTAGCCCAGCGATGTGGGGGAGGGGCCTCGCTGCCCGTTCTCGATCTTGGACACTGACGCGGTTGACATGGGGAACCGCTTGGTCATCTCCAGACCCGTGATCCCTCGCGCTTCTCGCAGTGCCCTCAGATGGCTTCCGAGCACTTGGTGGTAGTCGGCACGGTGAGCGGATCGGCGCGGTCGCTCCCGGTTCATCGGGGCAGCTCGGGAACCCTGCGACCGGCTCCGGACTCGCCGTACCAATCGGCCAAACCAGCTTGTGCCTCGTCGTTCCGCTCATCGGTGAGCGCATGGCATGACTCTGTGGGGTCGAGCACCACGGCGAGCAGCCCAGCTTCCTTCGCCACTCTCGTGAGGAATGCCGCCAGTTCCCGCGGACCGTCCGGCCCCCTCTGCGCGGTGATCACGAGAGTGCCGGGGTCCAGTTGCAGCCTCAGTGCGTAGGTGCCGGTCGATGGATCGCTGGCCACCTCGGCTACGGCGGCCGGTCCGGGCGTGAACTTGACCTGAACTGTCATGCGCTTCCCCTTCGCGTTGGAAGGCAGACAGGGGCGGGGGAGAGCGTCGGAGACTCTCCGGCCCAGGCGGGAGGCGTCCAAGCGCACGCCCCTGTCTGCACTGGGCCAGCAGGGCAGCAGCGCGCGTTGCACACGACCTGTCCACGTCGTGCCCCCGTAGGGCACTGCCCTGCTGACACCCTTGAGACTACAAAGTGCAATTACACTCTGTCGATACACCGAAGGTGTGGATGCTGGGGACGATCACCGCTACTAGGGTTCAGCCGTGGCAGCCAGGCAGAGCGGACCAACCAAGCGCAAGCGTCGACTCGGACAGCTCCTCCGCGAGCTACGCGAGAGCCAGAAGGTCACCGTCGAGGCCGTCATGGAACGCTTGCACTGCTCCGACGCAACGGTCAGCAGGTTCGAGACCGGCAAGGTCGGCATCAAACACAGCGACCTCGAAATCCTGCTCGCCTTCCTCAACGCGGACGACGACACCCGCCGCCTGGCGCTCGAGATGTGGGAAGACGCAAGGGAAACCGGCAAGCAGCCCGAGTACCTGAACGCCCTACCTCGCAAGTTCCGGGCGTACGTCAAGCTCGAAGCCGAGGCGTCGGTGAGCAAGGCGTGGCAGCCGCTGCTCATACCTGGCTTGCTCCAGACCGCGGCGTACTCCCGCGTCGTGCACGAGGCGGACAGGTTCGTCCTGCCTGCCAACGTTGAGAAGTCGGTTGCCGCCCGGACAAGTCGACAGCGACTCTTGATCGGCCCAGACCCGCTGCAACTGCACGCCGTGATGGACGAAGCGGTGATCCGGCGCAGGTACGGCGGTGTCGAGGTGATGCGTGAACAGCTCCTACACCTGTTGGAGTTGGCCGCCTATCCCAACGTCACGATCCAGATCATGCCGATGAACATCGGGCCCGCGGGCACTATGAGCGGTCCGATCTTGATCCTGGAGTTCCCTGACCCGGAGGACCCGCCCAACGTCTACCTGGAGCACCCGGCAGGAGGCGAGTGGGTCGAGGACCCATCAGCCGTAGCCGACTTCCAAGGCGTGTTTGATGGAGTCGTGTCGGCTGCTCTGAGCGCGTCGGAGACGGTCGAGTTGATCTCTGCGGTTCTCGCAGACCTGGATTGAGGTAGGGAGATGTGGCCACGATGGACCTGTCCGGCGTCGTATGGCGCAAGTCCAGCCGAAGCGGTGGCAACAACGAGTGCGTAGAAGTAGCCAGGACTCGCCAAGGGGTCGGGCTACGCGATAGCAAGGCCCCCGCCGCAGGAGCACTCGCCTTCGATGACAGCGGGTTCGCCAGCTTCATCCAGGCCGTGAAAACCGGAGGTCTCGACCGCTAGTCGCCTCGCCCCGCAGCAGGTGTGTTCAGAGTTTCTTTTCTTCATCAAGGCGGCCCCCTCCGGGGGCCGCTGGCCGTTGGTGCCCGTTCCGACGACGGAGACCGACGCCCCAAGCCGTCTGCCCCGCCCAAGGCCGCCTGGCGGCGTCCGGGCAGGGCAGGCAAGGAAGGGCGCCGCTTGCCGTCGTCGGAGGAGGCACGGCCAGCGTCCCCCGGAGGAAGCCACGGGAAGTCCCACCCAGCTCTAGGACTTGCCCTCGCCGGGCGGCAGGTCTCCGAGATGGTGGGGCCACGTCGACGCTCGCGTATCAGCGGGGGCCGGGGCACGCACCATCTCGTCGACCTCCCTGAGGGCAACCACACGCGTCAAGGGGGCCTACCCAGCGCACGGTCTCGTGTGGACGGATGAGCCCCCTTGACACGCGCGGTTGGGGCGAGCCAGGTCGACGAGATGGTGCGAGGCCCCTCAGCGGAGAGAATCGTGCAACGCGAGCGGCATCTTGCGTTGCCGTTTTGTAACTGAATCAGTTTGGCATCCTATGCATCTGAGTGGTTGACATGGCAATGGAACTAATTTTTAATGTAGATTACAGTAGTCGCCATGATCAACGACTCGGTTCCGTGGAAAGAAGAACTTTTGAATATTTCAAATAGGCTTGAAAAAAAGAAGGTGCAAAAACGTTGGACGGAACGCAGCTCTTTTATTGTCGAGCGTGATGTTATGGTCGGTGCATACGCTGTCAGAAAACTGTTAGAGGCCAAAAAAGTATCAGACAGACTTGCTGGTCAGGTATTTTCTGTCAGAAGTCATGCACTTGTGGGTGAAGTTCCGGATATGCGAAGTAGGTTCGAGTTCTGGGAGATTTATGACATTGACAACTTCAAGTCGATCGATCTTCCAATATGGAAAATTTGCAATCAAGTAATCCATAGTTGGAACTGGGTCATTTCTGTATCCGAAGATGCTGAGTTATTCGACGGAGTATTCATCAGCTCCGATCATCAGCGTCGGACATGTATCTACTTTATTGACGTCGATACTTTTATAAGGATGTTCAGGGAGATAGGAGATGAGCAAATAGTTTCTGCAGAAATGAGCTTAAATACCCATGGAGAGATGGACTGGACTAATGTTATTGGCATTCCTTGGAGTCAATGGTCCGATGGGAAAGATAGCGATTGACCTCTTCGTTAGAATCGATTTAAATGACGGAGCATTGCATTCTGTAAATCTAGGTATATATTCGACTTCGTTATTGGTTTACCAAGGTTGCCTCCGGTAAAGGGAAATACGGTGAAAAAAGTACCAGCCTGGGCATGGTTTGTCTTTGCGTTCGGCAGCGGGTTGGTGGGGCTTGGAGGATTTCTTCCCTCGGACTCGTATGCGCAGTCTGCTTCGCTCCAGTTGGGAAGTGTTGCCATGCTACTATTTCCTGTGGTTTTGGCTGAACGTGCGCTACTTTCCGCATTCATGGACAGGGTCGATGACAGCATTGCAATCCAAGAGTCGATAGTTCAAGAAGCGGTCGACAGCGGTACTGCTGTCCAGTTGGGAGCCCCTGAAGATCGCGATGAATCTGGACCTGTTGAACAGGAAGATGAGACTGAGCCGGTCAAAGAAGATGACGAGGGCGAGATTTCTGGTGTCGCGAGCCTAAATACTTTTAGGCAACTGGAAAACGCCTTGCTGCATGATGGCTGGGAAATGCGTATTAGGGGTGACCACAAGACGTACCGAAAAGGAAGTCAAAGAGTGGCTATCCCTTTGACCCCTATGCGGCCTTCTTTGGCTCTTCGGCGCGTTCAACGCGCACTTATTCAAATGGGTTATAAACCTGGTCGTAATCCGTAATCGTATGAATAGCGATAGGCTTTGAATGACGGTTGCTGTATTAGATCTCTGTTGAGGGCAACGGTTTCACTTATGTATAGACGCTTTATCGATTTGAGCCTTTGTCGATAGTATGTTATTTCGCCTTTTCGGGCAATATGTCAAGTGCTTCAAGTAGACGGCTAGCGTACGCATCACCAGCACGCTTTACCCATTGTGGCTTTACTGCTAGTAGCCAAAATGATAGGAACACAATCGAAATTCCAGAGATCAACACCAGAATGGTTGCGGGTGCGGAGATAAATTTACGTATCGCTGGAATAAAGCTCAATGCAGGCGCAACGGCCGCTACGGAGCATATTGAAACGCCTGCGCGTCGAAGTCCCAGCATATTTCGGCGAAACCCGTAGTGGCAACTCTCTTTAAAGATGAGAGGAAATTGCTCCGCATTCCGAGTAAGTGAGATAAGTCGAGATACGGCCGCGCCGTATTTTTCGTCAGCTTTTTTGGGGTTTCTTTTCTCGTCGGTCTTGTTGGGCATGTCGATGCCGGTTACACGTACTATTGCTGCATGCCTGTGTTCGAGAAGTATGGAGTTTGTATTTTGTCCATGCCGTAGCATTAACGTTGTTGGAGGGCCTCCCCACGACTTCCATAATTTCCCTTGAAGTCGATATCCGGAATCGCGGCCAAGTTGATTTATGAGCGTCAGCAAGCCGGCAGATACGGCAAGTAGCCAGAGTCTATTCCAATTAGCGAAGGCTGGAAACAGTAGTGCGGTTCCTGTGATCACGGGTAACGTTACGATCAGAACAGGTGCATGTCGTGCCCGCCGGGCATAAGTGTCGAATCGGCCACCTTGATTTAACTGTTGCTTCGCTTCCTCTGTCATTTCACTCCGTTCTGTGTATGGAAGAAGTGTGAACAGTGGTTAGAGGATTGGAAGGCTGGAAATCCTTTCACCCTTATGGTTGTCGACCCATACCTCACCATCATCCCAAATTGTGGCGATGATGGATCCCTGATATCTTGTGGACAAAACAGAATCCGCTACACGTGCGTAGTCTTGCGAGGCGTCAGTGCTCGGCTTTTTTCCGACAGAGCACACAACGATACTCGGGTCCATGGTCGTAACGGCCTCTTCGTGATAGCCGCTCTTTCTCCCGTGGTGGGCAGCTTTCAGGATATCGCACCGAAGAACGGATTTATCATTTGAATCCAAAATTGACGTCCAAGCTGCAGCTTCGGCATCGCCGGGAAGTATTACCCGTCTGCCACCGTAGGAAAGGCTGAGGACGTAAGAGCAGTCGTTATACGAGCCAGTGCGATTGCACTTTTCGATCAGAGAATCTGTTGGCGATAGTACCGATATTCCATCGCTAGTCCAGTAGTCTCCCATGTCTCCGTTGTATTTGTTAAGGACTTTTTGGTCAGTGTCATCCGGACCGTTCCCTTTGCGGAGGAGGGAGTACACGAGCCAGTCGACGTACGAGTACTTAAGAGAATTGAAATCTTCTTCGGAAATTTCTTTCTCGTGATCGACGTCCCAAAAGTTGATCAAAGGCACTTTCTCTTGCCAAAAGAATCGGTGCAGACCACTTAGGTGATCCATGTCTGGATGTGTTTGAATGTACCTAAAGACTGACTTTCCGTTGAAATTCTCCTTGTAGTACTCGAAGGGATCGACGAGAAGCGACTTGTAGTATTCTTCCCATGATCTTGACTGGAATCCCACCCCATGCTTGAAAGCGAATGTTGATAGCCCCTTGTTTTCAGCCAAAGCGGCGATGTCTTCTTCTGGTAGTGATGTCGAGTTGTTGATATCGATCATCATCAGGTTTCCTGACGGGAACTCGATAAACGTGCAATCACCGTGACCAACGTTTAGGAAATGGATTTTTAGCAACTTGTCACCTTTTCTTGTTGACAGGATCGGTAGTATTCCATCGCTCGGTTTGCATTGGTAGCATCTGTCTAAGTATGTGTGGGCGGTTCTGAATAATTCATTTTGGCGTGACAACTTCTCTTGGTCATTGTGCAACTGCCCTTTCTTATGAGGTGTGTTGTCAAACTCATCGGTTAACTGATGAACTGCGCTACGCCAATCGAGGAATTTCACTCGTTCGGCTCACAGTGATGACCGAGGGATCGAGTGCCGCCCAAGACGGTGACTCTTGGACATGTTTGGTACGCGCGCATGACATCTGAATCTGTATCGAGAAGGACCCGGCTTGGTCCTATCTGCGATAGGGGAGCGCCAGGTGGATACGTCCAATGTGGACCGATCTGGGCCGTCCTGAGGCCGTCAGACAGTGTCCGAAGACGCAAAACGACGCTGACCAACGAATTTATTTCCGCTGGTCAGCGTCGTTTTAGGCCCTAAATCAGGCCGCAGCCTTGGTCTCCCAGAAAATCTTGTCGATCTCTGCGGACTGGTCCGTGGCCTCGGCGGCGATCGGGCCGATCTCACCATGAGGTCGCGCGGCTCTACTGCGTAGATCGGATTCTCCGAGCCCGTTCCAGAAGGAGTTCAGCATCGTGGGGTTGGCCGAGGTCTTGCAGCACCATCGCGAGGTTGCCCAAGCGGATGGCGACGTGTGGGTGGTCGGGGCCGTGGGTGGCTTCGTCGATGGTGAGGGCGCGTTCGAGCAAGGGCTGGGCTGTGGCGGGTTGGCCGAGGCCTCGAAGCACCAGCGCGAGGTTGCTCAGGCGGATGGCGACCTTGGGGTGGTCGGGGCCGTGGGTGGCTTCACCGATGGCGAGGGCGCGTTCGAGCAAGGGCTGGGCTGTGGCGGGTTGGCCGAGGTCTCGAAGCACCAGGGCGAGATTGCTCAGGCTGACGGCGACGTGTGGGTGGTCGGGGTCGTGGGTGGCTTCGTTGATGGTGAGGGCGCGTTCGAGCAAGGGCTGGGCTGTGGCGGGTTGGCCGAGGTCTTGCAGCACCAAGGCGAGGTTGCCCAAGCGGATGGCGACCTTGGGGTGGTCGGGGCCGTGGGTGGCTTCACCGATGGCGAGGGCGCGTTCGAGCAAGGGCTGGGCTGTGGCGGGTTGGCCGAGGCCTTGCAGCACCATCGCGAGGTTGCTCAGGTCGATGGCGACGTGTGGGTGGTCGGGGCCGTGGGTGGCTTCGTCGATGGCGAGGGCGCGTTCGAGCAAGGGCTGGGCTGTGGCGGGTTGGCCGAGGCCTTGCAGCACCATCGCGAGGTTGCTCAGGCTGACGGCGACGTGTGGGTGGTCGGGGTCGTGGGTGGCTTCGTTGATGGTGAGGGCGCGTTCAGCCAGCGGCCGTGCCTGGCCAGCCAGGCCGATAGTCTGGAGATAGCTACTGGTCTGATTGAGCAGCCACAATGTTGTCTCGCGGGCGAGATCGGGAGTCGCGTGGTGGTGATGCAAGGCTGCCAGTACGTGCGGTAAGAGTTGTTGCCATCGAGGCCAGGCCGTGGGGTCTTTGTACACGCCTAGAGGTAGGTGCGCGTGTAGCAGGGCGAGTGTCCAAGCCAACGGGTGGTGCTCGCTGTCAGCGTCTGGTGTAGGTGACGTTGCGTGTTCGCGCACGGCAAGCTGCACCAAGCGGTGAACGGTAATGGTGTTCTGGTCTCGTTTGACCAGTGAGTAGTCGGTCAGGACTCCGACGACGTGACTGAGCGTGGCGGCGTTGGCCGCGTCCGCGTCCAACGGGGTAGGCAGGACTGCGCTGTTGGTCGTGAACAGCTCCATCGGCACAGCCTCAGGAGCGAGGTAAGAACACACGGCCAGCAGTTGTGCAGCCTGCGGGTTGTGTTCGTCAAGTCGGCGAAGACTCAGAGTCCAGAGCGTGTGCAGCGACCGGTCAGCAGTGCGCCGCTGACCGTCCTCGCCCTTGTCGGCGAGACCGTCCGGACTGGTCCGCAGTAACTGCAGATACTCGTGCGGTGGCATCCGGGACTGAGCGAGATAGGCCGCCGCCTGCTCCAGTCCCAGAGGCAGATCACCCAGCAGCTCGGCTAACTCGTCAGCCTGGTCGGCGGTCAGCACGGGTGATCTTCTGGCTAGCAGGGCGACGGATTCGCGACGGGCCATCGTGTCCAGGTCCAGTACCCCGCCGAGCGCATCGAACCCCGCGCGTCGAGTCGTGACCAGCACCTTGCCCGTGCCTGACGACGGCAAGAACGGGTGCAGGTCCGCGACGGACTCCGCGTTGTCGAACACCAACAACCACCGCGGCAGACCCCGCAGGTGCGACAGCACGACTTGTGCCGCATCGGCCACGTCTGCGGGCAGATCCAACCCCAACGCGCGTCCCAGGCCGCGCAGTTGGTCCGGGATCAGCGTCGGGTTCTCCGCCCCGATCCACCAGACCGCGTCCAGGCGGGCACAGTGCCGATGACAAAACTCTAACGCCAGCTGTGTCTTGCCGACACCACCCATCCCTCGCACCGCCTGCACCGCCACCCGTGACCGCGCTTTCAGCAACCGGTGCAGCTCACTCAGGTCGTTATCACGGCCAGTGAAATGCGGGTTCCGACTGGGTGCGTTCCACACCCTGGCCTGCACCGTGCTCCTGAGGGTCACAGTGGGGCGTTCGGGCTTTTCTCCAGGCGCCACGAACTGGACGACGATGCTGAGCAGCACCAGTACGCTGAACACCAGCCAGACCCGTGTCTGGTCCTTGAACCAGTCGGGGATCGCGTCCGAGGCGTAGTTGGTGACCAGGCCGACGGCAGCCCCCAGCAGGACAACCGCCACCACGTTGATCTTCACCTGACGCGACGCCATGACACCACTATCGAGCCCAACGTGCACTTCGTTCCAGCAGCCACACCGGGAAGGGCGCTCTGCTGCTCACTGCCTTGCCCGGAACTGCCGCTCAACGGCGCAACGAACGTTCGTCGATGGGGAGCCGCGGGCTAGTGGGTAAGGCGTCAGAGCACACCGCCAGTGCCCGTGACTGCCCTGGTCAGGGTGCTGCTGTGCAGCAGCCAAGTACAGCAACGACACCGGCCGATGGTGACCATGAGCGGCCAATATCGGTCGCCTGACCTCGACAAAGACCCGAGTCGACCAGCCCGCCGGTAGTTCGCATCGAGAAGGTCCGGGGTTCGATTCCCCGCAGCTCCACTCCACGGCAAAGGCCCGGACACTCCACAGTGTCCGGGCCTTTGTCATTGCGTACAGCAATGCGGTGCAGCAGCAGCAACTCCGCCGTCCCATCGTGACGGTGCTCCGCCTTACCTCGGCTCGGTCATGTCGGTGGGCCGGTGGGGATGGTCGTCCGCGTTCCGGTGCCTTTAGTGCAGGGCGGCCAGGGATGCCGGGGTGAACGGGGTGATGGTGGTGTCGTGGCCGTGGAGGATCTTGGTGGTCCAGGCGGGGTCGCCGAGGAGGGAGCGGCCGACGGCGATGATGTCGAACTCGTCCGCTTCGAGGCGGTCGAGGAGGGCGGTGATGCCGGTGGGGTTGGCGGTGCCGCCTGCGAGGCTGGACATGAACTCGGTGTCGAGGCCGACGGAGCCGACGGCGATGGTGGGTTTGCCGGAGAGCTCCTTGACCCAGCCCGCGAGGGTGAGGTCGGAGTCGGGGAACTCCGGGAGCCAGTAGCGGCGGGTGGAGGCGTGGAAGGCATCGGTGCCGGCGTCGACGAGGGCCATCAGGATGGTGGCGAGCTCGTCGGGGGTGTCGGCGATGCGGGCGTTGTAGTCGGTGGCCTTCCACTGGGACAGCCGCAGCACGACCGGGAAGCCGGGGGAGACCTCGGAGCGGATGGCGGTGACGACCTCGGCGGCGAAGCGGGTGCGGGACTTGAGGTCGCCGCCGTAGGCGTCGGTGCGGCGGTTGGTGGTCGCCCAGAGGAACTGGTCGATGAGGTAGCCGTGGGCGCCGTGGAGCTCGACGCCGTCGAAACCGAGGCGCTCGGCGGTGGCCGCCGCGGTGGCGAACGCCTCGACGACGGTGTCGATGTCCTTCAGCGTCATCTCCCGGCCCGCGCCCGCGGTGCCGTCCAGTCCCAGTCCGGAGGGGCCGATGGCGGGGGCGTCGGGGTAGGGCGGTTCGCCGGGGTTGCGGACCATGCCGACGTGCTGGAGCTGCGGCATGATCAGCCCGCCCGCCGCGTGGACGGCCTCGACGACCCCGGACCAGCCGGCGTGCGTGTCCTCGCCGTCCAGGCGCGACACCTGGTCGTGCTGCCCGGCCGACGGGTGGCCGATGTAGGTGCCGCCGGTGATGATCAGCCCGGTGCCGCCCGCCGCGCGGCGGGCGAAGTACGCGGCGACCTCCTCGCCCGGCACGCCGTCCGGTGACCCGACCCGTGTCATCGGCGCCATGGCGACGCGGTTCGGGATGGTGAGACCGCCGATGCGGACCGGGCGGGACAGGGCCTCGGCTGCGCGCGTGGACATGCTGGATCCAGCTCCTTGACCAGGGGAAACGGGCTCGCCGCCTCCGTTGTGGGGGATGTCGCCACGCTAAGACCTGACGTTGACGTCAGAGGCAAGTAACATGAGTGAGGGCACACCTGGGAGGCGTGATGCGGATCGGCGAGCTCGCGGCGAAGGCGGGCGTGAGCGTGCGGGCGCTGCGGTACTACGAGGAGCAGGGGCTGCTCGTGGCGGAGCGCAGCCCGAGCGGGCAGCGGCACTACCCCGACAGCGGGGTGGACCAGGTGCTGCTGATCCAGCAGCTGTACGCGGCGGGGCTGCCCAGCAGGTCGATCCGCGCGGTGCTGCCGTGCGTGGAGACGGGGGAGGCGACGCCGGAGCTGCTCGAGTGGTTCACGGCCGAACGGGACCGGATCGACCGGCAGATGAGGGACCTGGCGAGCGCGCGGGACCGGCTCGACTCGCTCATCGTCGGCGCCA
Organism: Umezawaea tangerina; assembly: GCF_003002815.1. Taxonomy (GTDB): domain Bacteria; phylum Actinomycetota; class Actinomycetes; order Mycobacteriales; family Pseudonocardiaceae; genus Umezawaea; species Umezawaea tangerina. The sequence continues at coordinate 937,435 of NZ_PVTF01000001.1, forward strand.
CCGCGGTCTGGCGGTCCGGCCGCCCCTGCCCGGCCCGGTGAGGCGGGACCGCGCGATCCGGCGGCTCCGGCCCGGTGCCGCGTCCGAAGTGGACTCGGGTGGTCCGGAGGTCAGGGCATCCGCGGCGTCGTTTTCGGCGTCGACATGTCGGGGTGGGATCGGCTGATCGGAACGGGGAAACGCGTTCCTCGGAACCGGTGGTGAACCGAGGACGGGAAAGGGTCGAAAGTCCTGTTTTCGGCCTGGTGCTCACCAGGGATTTTGGTACATCCGTGCTGGTTGCGCGGGTGCGATGCTCTTCGCGGGTGGGAAAAGGGGTGGTCGGACCGGGGTGGACGGCGTGCGGAGTGGCCATATCCGGTCCGATCCGCGGCGGAGCGTCCATTGAGGACCTGGGACGTACCGGAAGTGGCATTACGACCCGTCGGTGAATTTGTGCCCGACCGGCCACTGGTGAACCCCCACCCGCATAGGGTGGGGGCTGTCGAGAGGGGTGGTGGAGGTAGTGGGGCTGGCCGAGTCCTTGCTCGCATGGCTGCACGGCTGGGCACTGCCGCTCTGCCCCGGTGACTGGGCCTGGTCCGTCACCGCGCTGGGCGCGGTCGCCGGGCTGTTGCCGACCATCGCGGCACTGCTGGCGATCACGGTCCGCCGGGTCGTCGGCAACTCCTACGGGCCGGTCACCGGGGCGATCTTCGCCGCGCTCGGCGTGAGCAGCACCCTGGTGCTGCCGTGGCTGCTGTTCTCCGGCGCCGACGAGGTGCTGCGCAAGCGGACGATCGCGGGCACGCAGTCGTTGGACGAGACGCCGTGCGGGGTGTTCACCCAGTTCGACTACCTGGTCGGCGCCCGGTCGATCGGGCGGGTGATCAGCGACCCCGGTGGCACGCGGGTCGTGTTCCTGGTCGCGGCGGGCGTCACCGCGGTCCTCGCGCTGCTGTGCCTGCTGTTCGTGATGATGCAGGCCGGGTCCGCGTTCCGGCTCGGCCCGAACTGGCCGCGCCGGGTGTTCTGGCCGCCGTTCCTGGTGCTGCTGGTCGCCACCTCGTTGCTGCCGGTGACCCTGGTGGGCCATCTGCTCCTCGGATTCTTCCCGATTGCGCTGATCGGCTCATTCGTCGTGCGCATCTTCGGGTTGACTACGGCCATGTTGAACCGCCCCGGACGTGACCGAGGGAACGCGGCGCCGCAGCCCGCGGCCTCCCGCCAGTCCCCGCCTCCGCAGCCGTCCAACCACGGCCCGCAGAAGCCCCCGCCCTACCAGCCCGCGCAGGTCCCGCCGTACCGGCCCGCGGGGTCGCCGCCGCCCTACCAGCCGCACCAGCCCCCGCAGTCGCAGCCGCAGCCGGTGCAGAACCCGCAGCAGCCGCGGCAGTACCCGCCCACGCGGATCGCGGAGATGCCGCAGGGGCCCGCGCCGACCAGGGTCGAGCCTCCCAAGGGCCCCGCGCCCACGAGGGTGGAGCCGCCCAAGGGCCCGCCGCCCACGCGGGTGGAACAGCCCCAGGGGCCGCCGCCCACGCGGGTCGAGCACCCGCAGGGGCCGCCCTCCGGCGGGCAGCCGTTGTCGAAGCTCGCCGACACGCCGGGACCGCTGCCCTTCGGCCCCGGTGCCGCGTCCGCGACCCCGAACCCCGGTCCGAACACCGGTGAGGACAAGGTCTGGAACCCGGCCAGCGGCCGGTTCCGGCGGGTCCGCCAGCTGGGGCGCGGCGGGTTCGGGACCGTGTGGCTGGCCGTCGACACGCAGCTGGACCGCACGGTCGCGGTGAAGCTCGCCCACGCGCCGGACTCGGACACCGAGCAGCGGATGCTGCGCGAGGCCCGTGCGTTGGCGGCTGTGCGCCACCCCAACTGCGTGCGGGTGTTCGACATCATCCAGGACCCCGACGGGTTGGCCATCGTGATGGAGTACATCGACGGTGACCCCTTGTCGGACGTGGTCCTGAACAGCGGGCTGCTGGCCGACGCGCTGGCGGCCCGGTTGTGGGTGAACATGGCGGACGCGCTGGCGGCCGCCCACGAGCGCGGGGTGCTGCACCGGGACGTGAAGCCGTCCAACGTGATCGTGGACACCGGCGGGACGGCGCACCTGATCGACTTCGGCATCGCGCGGTCCAAGGGCGACAGCACCCTCACGGCCGCCGGGATGATGGTGGGGACACCGGACTTCCTGGCCCCGGAAACCGCCCGCGGCGACGCGGCCAGCCCGGCGTCGGACGCCTGGCAGCTGGCGGCGACGGTGAGCTACGCGCTGACCGGACACCCGCCCCGCGGCACCAGGGACAGCCCCATCTCGTCGCTGATGGCGGCGGCGCAGGGGGAGCCCAACGTGAAGCTGCCCACGCGCAGCGTGCACCACCGGTTGCTGCTGTCGGCGCTGGACGCGGACCCGAAGCGCCGGCCGTCGTTGGCGGCGATCCGGGGGGAGTTGAGTGGGTGGTTGTCGAATGCCGGGGTGAGTAAGGAGGGGCCGGTTACTCGGATGATCTCGAAGCCGGATCCGCCTACTCGGCCGGTTCGGTGATTGTTGTGGGGGGCCGCGGGTTTTAGGGCTCGCTTGTTCGGCTTGCGTTGTGGGTGAGGTGCCTCTACCCCGCTCGCCGAGTGTTCTATGGTCACCCAAGCTTGTCAAGACGATGAAGCTATCTTGACAAGCTTGGGTGACCATAGAGATGGCTTCGGATCGGGGTGCCGGGGTAAGTCTGGCTACGCCAGCATCGGACTGCGTCCGACAAGGCATCAGGCTGCGCCTGACCAAGCATCCTCGGCTTCGCCGTCGGACAAGGCGTCCTTGGCTTTGCCATCGGACAGGGCATCCGTGCTGCGCTGCGGACGAAGCGGTGGGGCGCTCCGCGCCGGATGCGTGGTGGCGGGCTGCGCCCGGCCGGGTGTCGGGCTGCGCCTGGTCAAGCATCGGGCTGTGCCCGACCAGGCAGCCGGTCTGTGTCCGGCAAGGTGGCTGAGCTGGGTTGTTGCGCGTGTCGGGTTGGGTGGGGTGGTGTGGTAACGAACGTCTGATCGTTCTCGACCAAAGCGGTGATTCCCGGAACCGCGAGGTGAGCGAGGTGGACGGTGTCGGCTGAGGAGAGTTGGCATGCTGCTCGGTTGATTCCCACCTCGGGCATCAACGGGGCGGAGGAGCAGGAGCGGCGGGCGACGTCGGCGTTGTTGGCGGTGATGTCGGCGGTGCGGGAGTTCGGGAGGGCGTTGACGCAGCCGTTGGGGGCGCCCGCGGCGGCGGTGCGGACGTTCATCGAGGTGCCGTTCGACCTGGAGGGGCGGAAGGTCGTACCGGACGGGTTGGTCAGGGTGGTGCGGGGGCAGCGGTCGTGGACGGCGCTGGTCGAGGTGAAGACGGGGACCAACGACCTGCGGCGGGAGCAGCTCGAGAACTACCTGGACGTGGCCAGGGAGAACGGGTTCGACGCGGTGGTGACGATCTCGAACGAGATCCCGGCGGTGCCCGGTCAGCACCCGACGCAGGTGGACCGGCGCAAGCTGCGGAAGGTCGCGCTGCACCACCTGTCGTGGACGGAGGTGCTCGGCGAGGCGGTGATGCAGAAGGAGCACCGCGGGGTGGCGGACCCGGACCAGGCGTGGATCCTGGGGGAGCTGATCAGGTACCTGGAGCACCCGCGGTCCGGGGCGATGGCGTTCGAGGACATGGGGGCGTCCTGGGTGCCGGTGCGCGAAGCGGTCGCGGCGGGCACGCTGCGACCGACGGACAAGAGCGCGTCGGAGATCGCCATGCGGTTCGACGCGCTGCTCCGGTTCGCCTCCTTGCAGCTCGGGCGCAGGCTGGGCACGGAGGTGACGCCCGCGTTGACGCGCAAGGAACTGGCGGACCCGCAGAGCCGCGTGGCGAAGCAGGTCGCGCAGCTGGTGGACGACGGGCGGCTCGCCGGCGGCATCCAGATCCCCGGCACGGTCGGCACGCTGCACGTCACCGCCGACCTGCGCGCGGGCCGGGTGCTGTGCCACGTGGACCTGGACGCCCCGAAGGAGGGGCGGCCCACCACCAGGATCAACTGGCTCGTCCGGCAGCTCAAGGACGCGCCCGGCTCGTTGCGGCTGGAGGCGTTCGCGCTGCACGGGCGCGGCGCGGGGGCCTCGGAGCTGCTCGCGTTCGTGCGGGACAACCCCGGTGTGCTGCTCGTCGAGCCGCAGAAGGAGATCCGCGGCTTCCGGATCGAGCAGTCCGGCCCGATGGGCGCGAAGCGCGGCACCGGGCGGGGCTCCTTCATCGACTCGGTGCTCGGGTGCGTGACGGCGTTCTACGAGGAGGTCGTGCAGACCCTCAAGCCGTGGTCCGCCACGCCGCCGAGGATCCGGCCCGAAGAGGACTTCGCGCCACCGGCGGACGTCCCCGTGGCGCTCGTCTCGACCGCCCCCTCCTCGCAGGACGGGGTGGACACGATCCGGATGAGCGGCAGCCTGCTGTAGTCGGTTCACAGCACCCAGTGAACCGACGACCACCGACAAGAACGGGCCTCCGGGTTGTCACCCGATCAGGTGGAGTCAGCTCCAGGACGGCAGCCAGCGCTGCGCTTCCCACATCTCCGGCGTGATCGGGTTGCCGTTCAGGATCGGCCACAGCCACACGAAGTTCGCCACCACCAGCCCCACGTACAGGGCCACGGCGAGCATCCCGGTGCCGCGCCTCTCCTTGCCCGCCACCACCGGCCCGAGCACGTGCCCGAGCGCCAACGTGATCAGCAGGACCAGGAACGGCGCCATCGGCGTGACGTAGAAGAAGTACATCTGCCGGTCCAGGTTCAGGAACCACGGCAGCAACCCGGCCATGTAGGCCACCAGGACGCCCGCGTACCGCCAGTCCAGGCGCGCGATGGACCGCCACAGCGCCCACCCGATCGCCGGGAACGCCAGCCACCACATCGCGGGCGTGCCGATCAGCATGATCGCGCCGACGCAGCCCGCCTGGCCGCAGCCCTGCACGGAGCCCTCGAAGTAGTAGAGCATCGGCCGCAGCCCCATCGGCCACGTCCACGGCTTCGACTCCCACGGGTGCCGGTTCTTGTCCGAGGTCACCAGGTGGCTGTGGAAGTCGAGCACGTTGCCGCTGTAGTACCAGAGCGCCCGCAGCGCCTCCGGCACGAACGAGTCCTTGCCGATCTTCACGCCCGCCACGTGCCGGTCGACACCGGTCTCGCTGGCGAACCACGCCCACCACGTGCCCAGGTACACCAGGATCGGGATGACCAGCAGCGCCACCAGCGACGGCAGCAGGTCCCGCACGACCGTGCCGAGCCACGGGCTGCGCACCCCCGCCTGCCGCCGGGCCAACGCGCTCCACACCACCGACAGCACGCCGAACGCGGCCACGTACCAGAGACCGGACCACTTCACGCCGCACGCGAGCCCGACCGCGACGCCCGCCCCGAACCGCCACCACCGGAACCCGAGCCACGGCCCGTACGGCGAGTTGTCGATCCACCCCTCGCGCACGGCCTCCGCCAGCCGGGTCCTCATCTGGTCGCGGTCGACCAGCAGGCAGCCGAACGCGATCACCACGAACACGGCCAGGAAGATGTCGAGCATCCCCATCCGCGACTGCACGTGCGACACCCCGTCGCAGATCAGCAGCACACCGGCGATGGCGCCGAGCAGGTCGGACCCCGTCAGCCGCCGGGCGATCCGGATGACGAGCAGGATGCTGACCGTGCCCGCGACCGCGGAGGCGAACCGCCACCCGAACCCGTCGTAGCCGAACATCCACTCGCCCAGCCCGATGAGCTGCTTGGCCAGCGGCGGGTGCACGACGAGCTCGTAGCCGGGGTTGTCCTCGTAGCCGCCGTTGCGCACGACCTGCGCGGCCTGCGGCACGTAGTGCTTCTCGTCGAAGATCGGCGTGCCCTTGTCCGTCGGGAACCCGAGGTTCCAGAACCGGACCAGGCCGCCGACGAACGCGACGGACAGGGTCATCAACCAGCCGCGCCACCGGTTCGCCGGCACGCGCGGCATCAGTGCCGCGGCCCGCTCCTCGCGGTCGGCGCCTTCCGGACGCGACGTGGGCGGGACGTCGCCGACGTCGACCACGTCGTCTGGTGACTGCGGGGCGAGGAGGCTCACGGGTGCGATCGTAGGGTGAAGGTTGTGAGTCCCGTATCTGGATCAGGCCGTTTGGTTCTGGCAGCCACCCCGCTCGGCGACGTCCGCGACGCCTCCCCGCGGCTCGTGGAGGCGTTGCGGACCGCCGACGTCGTGGCGGCCGAGGACACCCGCAGGCTGCACTGGCTGGCGTCCGCGCTGGACGTGAAGCCCACCGGCCGGGTGGTCAGCTTCTACGACCAGGTCGAGGTGAGCAGGCTTCCGGGGCTGGTGGAGGCGATGCGCGCGGGCTCCACGGTGCTGCTGGTGACCGACGCGGGCATGCCGAGCGTGTCCGACCCTGGCTACTCGCTGGTGGCCGCGTGCGTGGCCGAGGACCTGCCCGTCACGTGCCTGCCGGGCCCGTCGGCGGTGACGACGGCGCTGGCCGTGTCGGGGCTGCCGTGCGACCGGTTCGCCTTCGACGGGTTCCCGCCGCGCAAGCAGGGGGAGCGGCGCAAGTGGTTCGCGGCGCTCAAGACCGAGCCGCGGACCGTCGTGTTCTTCGAGTCGCCGCACCGGATCGCCGACACGCTGGCCGACGCCGCGTTCGTGCTGGGGGCCGACCGGGCGGCCGCGGTGTGCCGCGAGCTGACCAAGACCTACGAGGAGGTCCGGCGCGGCGGCCTCGGCGAGCTGGCCGAGTGGGCCGTCGACGGCGTGCGCGGCGAGATCACCGTCGTGCTGTCCGGCGCCGAGCCGTCGCAGGCCCCCACCGACCTGGCGTCGCTGGTCGCCGAGGTGCGGCAGCGGGTCGCCGACGGCGAACGGATGAAGTCCGCCGCCGCCGAGGTCGCCGAGGCCGCGGGCGTGAGCAAGAAGGCGTTGTACGACGCGGCCGTCAGCGGTCGCTGAGCACGAACTCCACGACCTGGGTCACCCTGGTCCGCGCACGGGCCGCGGAGACCTCCACCGGCTGCGCGGTCAGGACGACGACCGCGTACCGGTTGTCCGGCCCGACCAGGCCGGTGGAGTGCGTGGTCCGGTGGTCCGAGCAGCACGACCAGCCCTGCTTCGCCGCCCACCCCCGGTCGCCCGCCACGGCCGGGACGCCGAAGACCTGGTCGAAGCCGTCCGCGCCGCGGTCGGTCATCCCGTGCAGCCCCTTGAGCACCACGGCGCCGAGGGGGTCGTCGAGCAGGAACCGGTAGATCCGCACCAGGTCCGCCGCGGTGACCGTCGTGGCGCCCCACTGGTCGGGGTCCTCCGGCGGCCGGGTGCCCACCAGCCCGATCGCGGTCGCCCACGTGGTCACGATCCGCGGCCCGCCGCCCTCCGACCACATCCGGCTCGCCTCGTCGTCGTCACTGGTCGCGAGCATGTGCGCGACCGTCGGATCGGACTCCCGGTGGTCGGCCAGCGCGTCGAGCGCGATCAGGATCTTGACCAGCGACGCGGAGTCGAACTCCTGGTCCGGGTTGACCGAGACCACGTCCTCGCCCGTCGTCAGGTCCCGCACGACCACGCCGAGCCCGATCCCCTCGGCCAGCTCGTCGAGACCACCCGGCGACCGAGCGGGCTCGACGGGTGGCACGGGTTCGACGGCCGATGGGGGTTCGACGGCCGGTGGGGGAGGGTCCTCGCGCACGACCCTGGTCGCCGTGGCCTCCACGGGCGTCCGCGGCACGTCGCCCGTGCCGAGCAGGGTCGCGGTCATCGCCACCGCCGCGCCGCCGACCGCCGCGGCGCCGAGCCACCACCGTTTTCCGCCCATACCAGGACCGATGGATCGACCGGTCCCGGAAGTTGACCGTATTCCACTGCAACCTTTCGCGAGGTCAGCGCGTAGCGACCGACATTATGTGACGCAGATCACTCGCGGCGGGGCTGTGTCGGACGACCGGCGCGCGGGCTGTCGGTGGTCATCCGTAGGCTTACCCGCATGAGTGCCCCCGTGTTGACGGCGGTGGCCTGGCCATACGCCAACGGCCCCCGCCACATCGGCCACGTTTCCGGTTTCGGTGTCCCCTCCGACGTGTTCTCCCGCTACATGCGAATGTCGGGCAACCGGGTGCTCATGGTCAGCGGCACCGACGAGCACGGCACCCCGATCTCGGTGCAGGCCGACCAGGAGGGGCTGACCACCCGCGAGCTCGCCGACAAGTACAACCGCGTGATCGCCGAGGACCTCCAGGGCCTCGGCCTCTCCTACGACCTGTTCACCCGCACCACCACCGGCAACCACTACAAGGTCGTCCAGGAGCTCTTCCTCGGCCTGTGGCGCAACGGCTACGTGGTGCCGAAGACCCAGATGGGCGCGATCAGCCCGTCCACCGGCCGCACCCTGCCCGACCGCTACATCGAGGGCACCTGCCCGATCTGCGGCTACGACGGCGCCCGCGGCGACCAGTGCGACAACTGCGGCAACCAGCTCGACCCCGCCGACCTCAAGAACCCCCGCTCGCGGATCAACGGCGAGGTCCCGAAGTTCATCGAGACCGAGCACCTGTTCCTCGACCTGCCCGCGTTCTCCGAGTCCCTCGGCACCTACCTGTCCGGCCGCACCGACTGGCGGCCCAACGTCCTCAAGTTCAGCCAGAACCTGCTCGGCGACCTGCGCCCGCGCGCCATCACCCGAGACCTGGACTGGGGCATCCCGGTTCCCCTCGACGGCTGGCGCGAACAGCCCATGAAGCGCTTCTACGTGTGGTTCGACGCGGTGATCGGCTACCTGTCGGCCAGCGTCGAGTGGGCCCGCCGCAGCGGGAACGACGACGCCTGGAAGGAGTTCTGGACCGACCCCGCGGCCCAGGGCTACTACTTCATGGGCAAGGACAACATCGTCTTCCACTCGCTGATCTGGCCGTCGCTGCTGATGGGCCAGAACGGCACCGGCGACAAGGGCGGCCAGCCCGGCTCCTTCGGGACCCTGAACCTGCCGACCGAGGTCGTCTCCAGCGAGTTCCTCACGATGAGCGGCTCCAAGTTCTCCACCTCCCGCGGCACCGTGATCTACGTGCGCGACTTCCTCCGCGACTTCGGCCCGGACGCGCTGCGCTACTTCATCTCGGTCGCGGGCCCGGAGAACCAGGACACCGACTTCACCTGGGACGAGTTCGTCCGGCGCACCAACTTCGAGCTGGCCAACGAGTGGGGCAACCTGGTCAACCGGTCGGTCTCCATGGCGCACAAGAACGTCGGCTCCGTCCCCCGCCCGACCGCCCCCACGGCGGCGGACGAGGAGCTGAAGGCCCTCTCGCGCGCCGCGTTCGAGACGGTCGGCGCGAACCTGCGCCGCTCCCGGTTCAAGCTGGCCTCCTCGGAGGCCATGCGCGTCGTCACGGCCGCGAACCGGTACCTGTCCGAGCAGGAGCCGTGGAAGGTCAAGGACGACCCGGAGCGCCGCGACACGATCCTGCACACCGCGCTGCAGGTCGTGCAGGACGCGAACACCCTGCTCACGCCGTTCCTGCCGCACTCGGCGCAGAAGGTGCACGAGGCGCTGGGCGGCACGGGCGTGTGGGCGGCGCAGCCGGAGATGGTCGAGGTCACCGACCTGGACGAGACCGACCGCAAGTACCCGATCCTGACCGGCGACTACGCGGGCGAGCAGGCGACCTGGAAGTCGACCCCGATCGAGGTCGGCAGGCCCCTGCAGAAGCCGGTCCCGCTGTTCCAGAAGCTCGACCCCGAACTGGGCGAGACCGGACCGGAGTGGGCCCCGATCGTCAAGTGAGCCCCACCCGACACGGTGAGCGACCACCGGTGCCCGAGATCCTCCCGGCACCGGTGGTCGACTCGCACACGCACCTGGACGCCTGCGGCGCCCGCACCCGCGACGAGGTGGTCGCGATCCTCGACCGCGCGACCGCCGCGGGCGTCGACCGGGTCGTCACGGTCGCCGACGACCTGCCCTCCGCCCGGTGGGTCGCCGAAGCGTCCACGTGGGATCCGAGGGTGTTCGGCGCGGTCGCGCTGCACCCCACCCGCACGGCGTCCTTCGGCGACGCCGAACGCGACGAGCTGGCGAAGCTGGCCGAGCACCCGCGCGTGGTCGCGATCGGCGAGACCGGCCTGGACTACTACTGGGACTACTCGCCGCCGGCGGCCCAGCAGGACGCCTTCCGTTGGCACATCGAGCTTTCCAAGCGCACCGGCAAGGCGCTGATGATCCACGACCGGGACGCGCACGACGACATCCTCCGCGTCCTCGACGCCGAGGGCGCACCGTCCACAGTGGTCTTCCACTGCTTCTCCGGCGACCTCGACTTCGCGCGCGCGTGCGTGGAACGCGGGTTCGTCCTGTCGTTCGCGGGGCCGGTGACGTTCAAGAACTCCGCGGCGCTGCGCGAGGCCGCGGCGTGGGTGCCGGAGGACCGGATCCTGGTCGAGACCGACGCCCCGTTCCTGACCCCGCACCCGTTCCGGGGTCGCCCGAACGAGCCGTACGGCGCGAATTACACCCTTCGGGCAATCGCTACGCTCCGTGGTGTCGATCTCGGGGGTCTGGCAGTCGCCGTCACCCGGAATGCCGAGCGCGTGTTCGGACTTCGTGACGCGGTGTGGTCGTAATGGGTTTTACGACGAATGGCGGAGCCCTTTACTCCGCCATTCGCGTGTCTCACATCACAACTCGGAACTGGGTGTTTGCGGAACTTCCCGACCTCCGTTACGGTCCCGTGACCGTGCCCCCGAACGGCGAAGGCTGCCGAGGGGGAGCACACCCGTTGTCGGGGCGGGTACCAATGCCAGAAGCGAGCAGTCGAGCGGACGCACGGGAGTTGCCGAGGAGCAGTCGAGTTACTCCACTGCACGTCAGGTAGCACCCACGGTGCGCGGAGCATGGCTCCCGCCTTCAGGAGGTATCGACCCAGTGACAGGACGCGGAAGATCGCGCGAGGACGGCCCGGTGTACTCGTTCAACGACGACACCGACTGGTTCACCCCGGTGGGCGGACCGGCCACCTCGACCGGTGTGATGGAGCGGCCGTCGGGCTTCACCGACCACCCCAGCTCCCCCGCCATCGGCGTCAACGGCCTGGGCGTCACGCCCGCCGACGTGTTCGAGGCACTCGGCCCTGACGCCGACTCCCTCCTCGCCACGGCCAACGTGGACGTCGACGAGCTCATCCGGCTCATCAACGCCGAGACCACCCTCCTCCCGGTCATCGTCATCCCGGACGAGGTGCCCGAGGACCGCGTCGCGACGGCCTACGCACAGGAACTGCCCGACGGGCAGCCCGCGGGCCTCGTGGAGGCCGTCAGCACCTGGAAGCGCAAGTTCCTCAAGGCGACCGTGCTCGCCCTGCTGGTGACCATCACCGGCGGCGGCGCGACCGCCATCGCGATGGACAAGTCCGTCACCGTCGACATCGACGGCCAGGAGCACTCGGTCCGCACGTTCGACTCCACCGTCGGCGACATCCTCGCCGAAGAGGGCATCGCGGTAAACGAGCACGACGCCCTGAGCCCGTCCCCCAGCGCCAAGGTCGGCGACGGCGGCAAGATCACCCTCGACCGCGGCCGACTGGTCAAGGCGACCGTCGACGGCGAGCAGAAGGAGGGCTGGGTCCGCTCCGTCAGCGTCGGCGAGGCCCTCGACCAGCTCGGCATCGACGACGACGGCGCCTGGGTCTCCGACGACCGCGGCAAGGACGTGCCCCTCGGCGGCATGGCCCTGCAGGTCAAGCGCCTCAAGACCATCACCCTCTACGACGGCGGCGAAGCCCCCCGCCAGCTCAAGACCACCGCGCTCACCGTCGGCGAGCTCATGCAGGTCGAGAAGCTGAACGCGCTGGGCGCCGAGGACAGCGTCGAAGGCGGCGCGGACCTCCGCATCACCAACGGCGCCGAGATCCACATCAGCCGCACCGGCGTCTCCGTGATCAACGCGACCGAGAGCATCGACGCCCCCGTCGAGGAGATCCTCGACGCCGAGATGCCCAAGGGCGAGACCAAGGTCGAGCAGGAGGGCGTCGCGGGCGAGCAGGTCGCCACCTACCGCGTCACCCTCAAGAACGGCCAGGAGACCGCCCGCGAGAAGCTGGGCGTCAAGGTCACCAAGGAACCGGTCGCCAAGAAGGTCCGCAAGGGCACCAAGGCCGCCCCCCAGCCCGTCATCTCCGACGGCAGCGACTGGGACCGGCTCGCGCAGTGCGAGGCGGGCGGCAACTGGGCCATCAACACCGGCAACGGCTACTACGGCGGCGTCCAGTTCAGCGCCTCCACCTGGGCGGCCTACGGCGGCACCCAGTACGCCCCGCTGCCCCACCAGGCCACCCGCGAACAGCAGATCGCCACGGCCACCAAGGTCCGCGACGCCGCGGGCGGCGCCTACAGCGCGTGGCCCGGTTGCCGCGCCAAGCTGGGCCTGCCGTAACAATTGCCACGTGACTGAACAAGCGTCGTCGACCGGGCCGGGGAGCATGCTCCTCGGCCCGGCCGATGTTCGGCGCCTCGCGGCCGAACTGGACATCCGCCCCACCAAGAAGCTCGGCCAGAACTTCGTGCACGACCCGAACACGGTCCGACGCATCGTGACGGTGGCGGAGCTGACCGACGACGACGTGGTCCTCGAGGTCGGCCCCGGCCTCGGCTCCCTGACCCTCGCCCTCCTGCCCGCCTGCAAGACCCTGGTCGCCGTCGAGATCGACCCCGTCCTGGCCGCCCAGCTGCCCCACACGGCCGCGCAACGCGCCCCTGGGCTCGCCGACCGCCTCCACGTCGTCCTCGCCGACGCCATGCGCGTCCACGCCGCCGACCTGCCCGCCGCACCCACCGCGCTCGTGGCCAACCTGCCGTACAACGTGGCCGTCCCCGTCGTGCTGCACCTGATGGCCGAGCTGCCGTCGCTGACCAAGGGCCTCGTCATGGTCCAGGCCGAGGTGGCCGACCGGATGGCCGCCGGCCCCGGCAGCAAGGTCTACGGCGTCCCCAGCGTGAAGCTCGCCTGGTACGCCGACGCCCGCCGCGCGGGCCCCGTACCCCGCTCCGTCTTCTGGCCCGTGCCCAACGTGGACTCCGCCCTGGTGGCGTTCAGGCGCCGACCCGACCTGCTGTCCACTGTGGACCGGAAAGCGCTGTTCACGTTGGTGGACGCGGCATTCGCGCAACGCCGCAAGACGATGAGGGCGGCGCTGTCGGGGTGGGCTGGGTCGGCGGCGGAGGCCGAGCGGCGGTTGGTGCTCGCGGGTGTGGATCCGGGGATCCGGGGGGAGCAGTTGAGCGTGGGGGACTTCGCGCGGATCGCCGCGACGGTGTGAGGGTCGGCCGGGTTCGGTCGGCCGGGTCGGGCCTGCGGGGTTGGGGCTGTCGGGGGCGGTCTGCCGGGTTCGGGGTGGTGGGCGCGAGTGCGGGGGTGCGGGCGCGGCTTGGTCGGGGTCCCCTGGTGGTGAGGGCCCCCGAATTCACAGGCTACGGGTGGGGTACGACATTTTTCGGAGCCCGTTCCGGTGAGGGTGCCGGGTCTGTTCCGGTGGGGTGCCGGGCCGGTTCGCGGGGGAGTGGTGCCCGGTTCGGTGCAGGTTCCGCCTGGTCGAGCTGGTGTCCAGAGGGTGGGCGTGGCCACGCAGGGGTCGCCTGTCGAGTGGGACCCCCGATGTACACGCTACGGATGGGGTACGACATTTTCCGGGGCTGGGGGTGCGGTGTGATGTCCACCGCTTGGGCGAACAGGCGTGGGGGATTCGTCTGTTCGGCCGCGCCCGAACCGACCAATGTCCGGCCGGCGAAACGATCTACCGGGGATCGAGCGGTCCGGTACCGCGTCCGGGCGTCGATGCTGGTCCGTAAGTGTGACTTCTCGGACGATCCCAGATTGTGGGCCGTTCGGGCTTGCGTTTGCGGTGTCGCGTCGGGTGTACTCGTGGTGCCATCCCGAGCGGCCGAGAGACCTGGCTCTTTGACGCCGCAGCAACCACCCGCTGGACGCGGGCAGGTGCTTCCGCCAGGCTCGATGGAGGATTACGTGCCCACGCAGCGAATGCTCACGCGGCGGCGAACGGTCGACCAGGGTCGTCGTACCAGCACGGGCTGTCGACGCTAATTCGTTCAGGCATCTCTCTCACCCCCTAGCCTCTACCCGAATTCCTCGCCGTCCTCATCGGACGGTCCATTGAGGACGGCCGTCGCATGCCACAAGCGGGCGACGCCGCGCGTAGCCGTGGAGCGAAAACGTGATCACAGTCGAAAACCTCAGCAAGTCCTTCGCCGGACGCAACGGCCCCGTCGTCGCACTGGACGGGGTCAACCTCGAAGTCCCCGCGGGCACCGTGCTCGGCGTGGTGGGCCCCACCGGGGCGGGCAAGTCCACCCTCGCCCGGTGCGTCGCACTGCTGGAACGCCCCGACAGCGGCGCGATCCGCGTCGACGGAACCGACCTCGTCTCCCTGGACGGCACCGCGCTGCGCGCCGCCCGCAGGCAGATCGGCGTTGTGCCGCAAGGGGATTCGCTGCTGCGCCAGCGCACCGCCGCGGGCAACGTGGCACTGCCGCTGGAGTCCGCGGGCGTCCCCGGACCGCAGCGCCGCAACCGCGTCGCCGAGCTCCTCGACCTCGTCGGCCTCACCGACAAGGCGGGCAGCTACCCCGACCAGCTCTCCGGCGGGCAACGCCAGCGCATCGCCGTCGCCCGCGCACTCGCCGCGGGCCCGTCGGTCCTGCTGGCCGACGAGCCCACCTCGACCCTCGACCCGGACACCACCGGCTCCGTGCTCACGGTGCTCGACCGCGCCCGCGCCGAACTGGGCATCACGGTGCTCGTCGTCACCCACGACATGGCCGTCGTCCGCCGGATCTGCGACGACGTCGCCGTCCTGGAGAACGGCCGCGTCGTCGAACACGGTCGCGTCCTGGACCTGGTGTCCGACGGCACCAGCCGCACCGCCTCGTCGCTGCTGCCCGCCGTCGACCAGAACCCGTTGGCGGAAAGCAGGTTCGACCGCGTCGCCGACATCGTCCTCGTCGGCTTCGCCGCCGTCGGCGCACTCCTCCCCGAGGCCACCAGCCGCTTCGGCGTCGAGCTGAACCTCCTCGGCGGCGGCCTCACCCGCCTCGCCGAGACCCCGGTCGCCCGCTTCCGCGTCGGCCTCACCGGCGAACGCTCCGACTCCGCCCTCGAATGGATCTCCGACGCGGGCGCGTCCGTCCAGCGCACCCTCAAGGGCCCGCAGGGCGTCGCCGCCTAGAAACGCAGCACAGGCCGGCCGCCCGTCGTGGGCGGCCGGCCTGTTCCGCACGTCACAAGCCGACCGCGAAGACCAGCTTCGAGTCCGGCGGACCCGGTACCGAGCACCACACCGGAAAATGGGCCCCCCGACATCCACACTACGAACGCGCACCGACAAATCCCGGCCCCCACCAGCCCGATCACCACCCCGCACCGGTGCGGGAAGGCCACCCCCGAGCGCCAGCCGGGTCGGGTAGGAGCGCGGACCTCCCCCACGCCCGTAGGCTGCAAGGCGTGCTTGCCGTAGTTCCACCCCCGGTCACCGTCCGCGTCCCGGCCAAGGTCAACCTCCACCTGGCCGTGGGAAACCTGCGCGCGGACGGCTATCACGACATGGTCACCGTGTTCCAGGCGCTGTCGCTGCACGACGACGTCACGGTGGCGATCGCCGACGACCCCGGCATCGAGGTGCTCGGCGAAGGGGCGGACTCCGTGCCGACCGGCCCGTCGAACCTCGCCTGGAAGGCGGTGCGGGCACTGGCCGAGCACGTCGGCCGCGACCCGGAGGAACCGAAGGTCCGCGTCGTGATCCGCAAGAACATCCCGGTCGCGGGCGGCATGGCGGGCGGCAGCGCCGACGCCGCCGCGGCACTGGTCGGCCTCGCCTCGTTGTGGCGGCTGGAGATCGGCCGCGACGAGCTCGCCCTGCTGGCCCGCAAGATCGGCGCGGACGTCCCGTTCGCCCTCTACGGCGGAACCGCGCTGGGCACCGACCGCGGCGACCAGATCGTCCCCGTCCTCGCCCGCCACCCCTTCCACTGGGTCATCGCGTTCGACAAGGGCGGCCTGTCCACACCCGAGGTGTTCACCGAGCTCGACCGGCTCCGCGCGGACGGCAACCCACCACGCGTCGGCGCCGCGGAAGCCGTCCTCGAAGGCCTCTCCTCCGGCGACCCCCGCCAACTCGCCCTGCTGCTGGGCAACGACCTCCAAGCCGCCGCCGTCTCGCTGCGACCGAACCTGCGCCGCACCCTCCGCGCGGGCGTCAACGCGGGCGCGCTCGCGGGCATGGTCTCCGGCTCCGGCCCCACCTGCGCGTTCCTGTGCTCCGACGCCGACTCCGCCGTCCGCGTCGCCGCCGAACTGGCGGGCGCGGGCGTGTGCCGCACGGTCCGCGTCGCTCAAGGCCCGATGCCCGGCGCACGCGTCATCGCCACCGAGGAAGCACCCCGCCCGGTGCCCCCCGAAGTCCACGCCTAACCCACCCCGCTCCACCCCCACACCCGTCTACAACCCTGAAGGTGCGCTTCCACCATGGCCAACCTGGTCAACCTCGAGTCCGTGTCGAAGTCGTTCGGCATCCGCCCGCTCCTGGACGGGGTGTCGCTGGGCGTCGGTGACGGCGACCGGATCGGGGTGGTCGGCCTCAACGGCGGCGGGAAGACCACGCTCCTGGAAGTGCTCGCGGGCCTCGAAGAACCCGACGAAGGCCGGGTCAGCCAGAACCGCGGCCTCTCCATGGCCGTCGTCACCCAACGCACCGAACTCCCCGAAGGCTCCACCGTCCGGCACTCGGTCATCGACCCCCTCGGCTTCGACGCCGAACACGAATGGGCCGCCGACGCCCGCGTCCGCTCCATCCTCGACGGCCTCGGCATCACCGCCCTCGGCCTCGACTCCCCGGTCGGCACCATGTCCGGAGGCGAACGCCGCCGCGTCGCCCTCGCCGCCGCCCTCGTCCAGGACCTCGACCTCCTCGTCCTCGACGAACCCACCAACCACCTCGACGTCGAAGGCGTCCGCTGGCTCGCCAAGCACCTCCTGGAACGCAAGTCCGCACTCGTCGTCGTCACCCACGACCGCTGGTTCCTCGACACCGTCTGCACCCGCACCTGGGAAGTCGTCGGCGGCCAGGTCGAGCAGTACGAAGGCGGCTACGCCGACTGGATCTTCGCCCGCGCCGAACGCGGCAGGCTCGCCGACACCCTCGAGGAGAAGCGCCGCAACCTCGCCCGCAAAGAGCTCGCCTGGCTCCGCCGCGGCGCCCCCGCCCGCACGTCCAAACCGCGCTACCGCATCGACGCCGCCGAAGCCCTCATCTCCGACGTCCCCGCACCCCGCGACAAGGTGGAGCTCCTCGCCTTCGCCAAGCGCAGGCTCGGCCGCACCGTCATCGAGATCGAGGACGCCACCCTCACCGTCGGCAACCGCACCCTCGTCAAAGACCTGACCTGGCGCATCGGCCCCGGCGACCGCATCGGCCTCGTCGGCGTCAACGGCTCCGGCAAGACCACCCTGCTCCGCCTGCTCGCGGGCGAACGCGACACCGAGACCGGCAAGCGGATCCAGGGCCAGACGGTCAAGCTCGCCCACCTCACCCAGGAGCTCCACGACCTGCGCGGCTCCATGCGCGTCCTCGAAGCCATCGAAGAAGTCGCCCGCCGCGTCGTCCTGGGCAAGCAGGAGATGTCCGCCTCCCAACTCGGCGAACGCTTCGGCTTCTCCTCCCAGAAGCAGTGGACCCCCGTCTCCGACCTCTCCGGTGGCGAACGCCGCCGCCTGCAGCTGTGCAGGCTCCTGATGGCCGAACCGAACGTCCTGCTCCTCGACGAACCGACCAACGACCTCGACATCGACACCCTCCAGCAGCTCGAAGACCTCCTCGACTCCTGGCCCGGCACCCTCGTCGTCATCTCCCACGACCGCTACCTCGTCGAACGCGTCTGCGACCAGGTCGTCGCCCTCTTCGGCGACGGCGGCCTCACCGACCTCCCCGGCGGCATCGAGGAATACCTCCTCCGCCGCGACACCCAACGCGAACTCGCCGAATCCCGCGACCCCGCCCCCACCCCGGTCACCGTCTCCAGCGCCGCCGACCAACGCGCCGCCCGCAAGGAACTCTCCAAACTCGAACGCCGCATGACCACCCTCCAGAAAAAGGAAGCCGACCTCCACGCCGCCCTCGCCGCCGCCGCCACCGAACCCGACCGCCTGCTCGCCCTAGACGCCGAACTCCGCACCGTCCTGGCCGAAGTCGCTACCGTGGAGGAGCAGTGGATGGCCGCCGCCGAACTCGCGGAGGGCTGATCCGAGTGGTTCCATGAGTCGTCCGACCTGCGACAACCCATGGAACCGCTCCCAGCGTTGTGGTAAATAGAAGGTCGCCACACACCACCCCCACCCACCCCGAACCCGACCCGCCGGCGACCCCACCCACTACCTCCGGACCCACCCGACACCGGACTTCGACCCCGACCCCGACGCCGCTCGCCGCCTCCGAGGCCCGCCCGCACCGGACCTGGAGCGGCCGAGCCAGGCCTGGCTCGGCCGCCGCCGGGGCCTGGCGGCTCGGCGTGGCCCCACCGCCTGCCCTGCCCGGTGAGGGCATGGCGTGCTCGCCGTCCGCAGACGCAGTCACCTGCGGGCGGTGCGGTCTGTGGGTCGTGCAGAACAGGGGGCGCCGGTGCCGTCGGCGGTCATGATGCACGCGGCATCACTCGAACGTGGGCGAGCTCGAACGGCGCCAGCGAGATCATCCGAAAAGGGCCTTCACCACGACGGTGAAAGCCCTCTCCAGACAAGATCAACACCACCTGGGCCTGGGATCGGCTCACCACGACCGATCGCCCACCACGACCGGTCAACCCACCAGAACCGCCTCAACGCCCCCGGCGCTGCAACTCGGCCGCCAACCGGGGCATGAGCTCGTCGACGAACGCGCAGTCGTACCCCTGGCCGTTCATCAGCGCGTGCGCGAACCGCACCTTCAAGATGTCCCCGGACGTCGCCCCGAGCATCCCGTCCAACGCGATCCCGATCTCCTCCAACATCCGATCCACCTGCGCCGACCGGTACCCGCGCTGGTCAGCCGCGGCCGGTGGCAGTCGCACCTGGCGAAGCTGCTTCCAGCTGGTGATCGGCGGAATCCGCCCCGGCGACCCCGGCGAGTCGGCCAACTGCCGCTCCACCCGCGCCAGGAACGCGTCCACCTCGTCCTCGTTGTACCCGCGCCGCCCGATCAGCGGCCTGCTGAACTTCATCTCGCGCACGTCCTGCGCGCTCAACGTGTCCTGCCCGAGCAACGTGTCCTCGATCCGGTCGAGGAACTTGTCCACCTGCGACTCCTGGTACCCGCGTCTACCCCGCGGCGGCTTCCCGAACGACGCCGTCCGCACGTCCCGAGCCGTCAACGGCGCCTCGACGGTCCGCTGCTTCACCGGCAGCGGCGGAGACGCCTCCAACGTCACCACGACCAGGTCCAGGAACGTGTCGACGTCGTCCTCGTCGTACCCGAACTGGTCTGCCGTGGCCTCGCCGAACTCGATCTCCTGGACCTCCAGCGCGGTCAGGTCGTCCTCACCGCGCAGCGTCGCCTCGATCCGCGCCAGGAACGCGTCGATCTCACCCTCGTGGTACCCGGGCGTGTTGCCGCGCGGCTTGTGGAACCGGACACCGCGCACGTCCTCCGGCTTCAACCGGGGCGGCGGTTGCATCTTGGTGGACGTCGCGTGCGCACCAAGGGCGGGGGCGGCGGCCTGGCGGCGTTGCGGCGTCGACTCCAAGGTCTCCGCGACGAGCTCCAGGAACATGTCGACCTCGGCCGCGTAGTACCCCAGCCTGCCGGGCACCGCGAACGGGAACCTCATCGCGCGGATGTCCGCCGCGACCAGCTGGTCCTTGCTGCGCAGCGTGTCCTCGACGCGGTCGATGAACGCGTCGACCTGGTCCTCGTCATAACCCAGCTCACCCGCCGGAGGGCGGTGGAACACCACCTGGCTGACGTCGTCCGCGCTCAACAGCGGCGCGGGATGCGCAGGCTGGTGGTGTTTCGTGTCGTGGCCAGCCCGATCCACCCGTGCCTCCCTCGAATCCTGTTCTGGGAGTATCGCCGGATCGCAGCCGAAAACGTTCGTCCGATCGGCCTAATGCGAACGGTCTGCGCCCACACCCGCGACCCCGACGGACCCCAAGCGCCCCAACGGGGATCGGCGACGCACGCGCACGGGCCGCCCGATCTACGCTGACCACCATGAGCGCGTTCGTGGACACCATGCTGAGCACCGCCACCGGAGCCGGTGGTCAGGCCAAGGGGATGACGACCGGGGAACCGAA
Source organism: Umezawaea tangerina (assembly GCF_003002815.1). GTDB lineage: Bacteria > Actinomycetota > Actinomycetes > Mycobacteriales > Pseudonocardiaceae > Umezawaea > Umezawaea tangerina. Next base: position 957,764 of record NZ_PVTF01000001.1, read on the forward strand.
CAACCCCCGGCGCAGGACGTGGGCGGAGGTCCACGACCAGGCGAGCCGCATGGCGGGCGCCCTCGTCGAAGGCGGCGCCGAACCGGGCGCGGCCATCGCCGTCCTCGCCGCCGACCCCGCGGAGATCGCACCGGCCGTGCAGGCCGTGTGGATGGCGGGCGGCAGCACGACGATGCTGCACCAGCCCACCGCGCGCACCGACCTCGCCGAATGGGCCGAGGACACCATCAAGGTCCTGTCCATGATCGACTCCAAGCTGGTGCTGCTCGGCAGCCCGTTCGACGCGCTGTCCGGCGTGCTCGACGAGCACGGCATCGGCTACCGCAAGATGGACGACCTGGCAGGCGGCGAACCGCTCACCACGCCCGTGCCGGTGGACGAGGAGTCGACCGCGCTGCTCCAGCTCACCAGCGGCTCGACCGCCGACCCCAAGGCCGTGCGGATCACCCACGGCAACCTGATGTCCAACGCCGAGGCGATGCGCATCGCCGCCGCGCTCGACACCACGTCCGACACGATGATCTCGTGGCTGCCGCTGTTCCACGACATGGGCATGGTCGGCTTCCTGACCATCCCCATGCTCTTCGGCATCGAGCTCGTCAAGGTCACCCCCGTCGACTTCCTCGCCCGCCCCACCCTGTGGCCGGACCTGATGAGCCGCTACGGCGGCACCATCACTGCCGCCCCCAACTTCGCCTACTCCATCGCCGCCCGCCGCATGTCCACCGTCGAGGACGACAACGCGTTCGACCTCTCCAAGATGCGCCTCGCCCTCAACGGCGCCGAACCCATCGACCCCGCCGCCGTCCACGCCTTCACCGAGGCGGGCGCCCGCTTCGGCCTCCGCCCCGAGTCGATCATGTGCGCCTACGGCATGGCCGAAGCCACCCTCGCCGTCGCCTTCGCCCCCGTCTTCACGGGCCTGTCCGTCGACGTCATCGACCCCGACCAACTCGAAGCCTCACACCGCGCCGTCCCCGTCCCCGAGGGCACGCCCAACGCCCGCACGTTCCCCCTCCTCGGCCCGCCCGTGCCGGGGCTGGAGATCGAGGTGATCGACGAGGAGCGCAACGTCCTCGGCGAACGCCAGGTCGGCCAGCTCCGCGTCCGCGGCGAAGCCGTCACCCCCGGCTACCTCACCGTCGACGGCCCGCTCGCCACCCAGAACGCCGAAGGCTGGCTGGAGACCGGGGACGAGGGGTACGTGGTCGACGGGCAGGTCGTCGTCTGCGGCCGCCGCAAGGACGTGATCATCATGGGCGGCCGCAACATCTACCCCACCGACATCGAACGCGCGGCCTGCTCCGTCGACGGCGTCCGCCCCGGCAACGCCGTCGCCGTCCGCCTCGACGCCGGCACCCGCCGCGAACGCTTCGCCGTCGTCGTCGAGTCCAAGTCCGCGGGGGATGACGACGTCGAGAAGACCATGCGCAAGGAGATCACCGCACGGGTTGTCGACGCGGTGGGCCTGCGGCCTTTCGCGGTCGTTGTGCTGAAGCCCGGCAGCTTGCCGAAGACGCCTTCGGGGAAGCTGCGTCGGTCTGCGGCGACTTCGCTGGTGCCTGTGGGCTGAGGGGGTCGGGGTCAAGCGGCACGGTGGCGGCTGGCTGGTCACGGTGGCCGCTGGCTCGTCGACGATCCAGCGCAGCGCGAACTGGACGAGCGTTGCGCCCGCGAGCACCAGCGGGCGCAGCCGTCCGGCGGCCTCCGGGCCCACCTCGAACGGCCACTGGCTGGTGCGTGTGGCGGGGATCGCCGGGTGGGTGGCCGGGATCGCCGGGTGGGTGGCCGGGTTGCGATTGGCGGCCCGATCGGGGGCCTGGTGGCTCGGCCGAGATCTCGACCCTGGCCGCCCATCGGTGATCCCGGCCTACCCAGCTGCTGCCTCGCCTGCGTCTGTCAGCTGCGTGGCTGGCAATGGCTGACTGGCTGGCAGCGAACTCCGCGGCTCGGCGCTGCCCTCATCACCGATGGCCGCTCGTGGCCGCTGGGCTCGCTCGGCGCTCGGGCTCGGGTGATTGCTCGGCCGACGGCGTCGCTGGAGCCGCGCGATGGGTGCTGGCATCGACGTGGTCGGCCTGCGGCCTTTTGCGGTCGTGGTGAGGCGGCCTCGCTGAGCCCGCCATACCGGTGCTCGCTGGCCCGGTGGTCTGGCTGGTGCGTGCCTACGGCGCCGGGGCCTGGTCCGGTTTCCCGGAGGGCTCCGTCTCATGCCCGCCTGAGGAGACCTTGCTTAGTGACCACGGGCTCGCCTAGTGACCACCGGCTCGCCTAGTGACCGCAGGAGGGTCCTGGCTGAACATGGGGCCAGGGGATGGGGCTTGGCTTGGCGGGTGTCCTGGGGTGGGGGCTTGGGTGATGGCCGTCGGACTGGGCAGGGCTGGTGGCTTGGTTGGGGAGTGGGTGTGGGAGGGGGGACGTGAGGGGGTGGTGGAGTGTGACTGACTTGTTTTCCACAACGTTGAGAGCGCTTCCACGGATCGCCTCCACCGTCGAGCGCGGCGGTCGCGGGGGCAGTAGAAGGCAGGGGGCACGGATTCGATACTAGGCGTGACCTGGTAAAACGCCACCAAAACCACCCCGCGTCCCACTTTCGGGTGATAGTCAGTGGAACTTGTTCTGGGCGGCTTCCAGACCATCGGTGAGCAGTGACTCGACGGCGTCGGCGGTGCGGTCGAGTTCGAAGGCGAGGGTTTTGCGTTCGGGGGTGGAGAAGTCGCGGAGGACGTAGTCGGCTGGGTCCATGCGGCCTGGGGGGCGGTCTACGCCGAAGCGGATGCGGTGGTAGTCCTTGGTGCCCAGGGACTTGGTGATGGAGCGCAGGCCGTTGTGGCCGTTGTCGCCGCCGCCCAGTTTGAGCCTGACGACCCCGTAGGGCAGGTCCAGTTCGTCGTGGATGACGATGATGGCGGCGGGTGGGGTTTTGAAGAAGTTGGCGGCGCCTGCGACGGGGCCGCCGGAGAGGTTCATGAAGGTGCGGGGTTTGGCGAGGACGAGGCGGTGGCCGGAGAGGCGGCCTTCGAGGATTTCGGCGCCTGCCTTGTGGGCCTTGAACTTGCCGCCGACGCGGGCGGCCAGTTCGTCGAGGACGAGGAAGCCGACGTTGTGGCGGTTTCCCTCGTACTTGGGCCCTGGGTTGCCAAGGCCGACCACCAGTGCCAACTCATCGGCCACGGAAGCGCAACTCCTGCTCAAGGGTGTCCAATAGGGCGTCCACCGCCTGCACCCGGTAGCCGCGCCGCAATCCTGACGTGGTGCTGAACCGGGTGTTGCGGACCTCGCTAGCGGTCATCCTGGTGCGACCGTCCAACGCGGCGGCGGCGCGCCCGAGGAAGGCGTCCACCTCGATGCGATCGTAGCCGTTCGACGCTTTCGGCAGCTTCAGGGCGATGAGGTCCTCGCCGCTGCGCAACCCCGTCGGGGGGACGTAGCCGGCGCGCAGTTGGCGTTCGACGCGGGTGAGGAAGTCGTCGACGGGGCGGGGGTCGTAGCCGCGTTGGCCTGCCCCGGCACGGCGGAAGACGACCGCGCGGATCTCGTCGGGGTGGACGCGGATGCGGCCGGACAGGGCGTCGGCGATGCGGCGGAGGAAGCCGTCGACCTGCTCGACGTCGTAGCCGTGTCCGGTGCGGGCGTGCCGGGGGAACTTCGTGGTGCGCACCTCGGCGGGGCTGAGGGCTTGTTGATCTTGATAGGCGAACGGCACGCCACCCTCGCGATCCGGCGGGGGTGGCGTGCCGTGAGATCTGCCCGACGTGATGGGGCTCAGCTTTCCTCGGTGGTCGCCTCGGCGGCCTCGTCGCTCTCCTCCGCCGTCGGCGCGGCGTTGATGGCCACGACGAGTGCGTCCGGGTCGGTGACGAGGGTGACGCCCTCGGGCAGGACCAGGTCCGAAGCGTGGATCTGGGTGCCCGCTTCGATGCCGGAGACGGTGAACTCCACCTGCTCCGGGATGTTCAGCGCGTCGGCCTCGATGGACACCGAGGTGATGTCCTGCGTGATCAGGGTGCCGGGGGCGCCCTCGCCGAGCAGCACGATGGGGAGGTCGACCGTGACCTTCTCGCCGCGGCGGACCAGGAGCAGGTCCACGTGCTCGATGTAGTTCTTGATGGGGTGCGTGGTGACGGTCTTGGTCAGCGCCAGTTCGGTCTCGCTGTCGATGGCCAGCGTCAGAACTGCGTTGCTGCCGTTTTCACGGATCACACGGGCGAACTCGAGCGCCGGCAGGGCCAGGTGCTTCGGGTCGGAACCGTGGCCGTAGAGGACTGCGGGGATCTTGCCTGCGCGGCGGGTGCGGCGGGCAGCGCCCTTGCCGAACTCGGTGCGCTGCTCGGCAGCGAGACGGACCTCGGACACGGTGGGGCTCTCCTTGTACGTCGGGCGGGCTAGGCGGGGGCGGCAGCCTGCGGCGGCGAGCAGCGCGGTAGAAGACAACACACGCGGCATCAAAGCCGCCGCGTCGATCACGCCGAACGTGATGCTCGCCCTCGCCGAGGCAACCTGAGCAGTGTAGGCCGGTTGTGCGACATGCCCTAATCCGGGTCCGGCAGGCGCCACTATCGGGTGGTGCCACGAGGACCGGGGCAGCGAAAGGGGGCGCCCCGACGGGACGCCCCCATCGCCGGAAAGGGGTCAGGCGTTGCCGTCGAAGAGGCTCGTGACCGAGCCGTCCTCGAACACCTCCTGGATCACCCGCGCCAGCAGTGGCGCGATCGACAGCACCGTCATGCTCGGGAACCGCTTCTCCAACGGGATCGGCAGCGTGTCGGTGAAGATCACCTCACGGGCGCCGCAGTTCGCCAGCCGCTCGTAGGCGGGCCCGGACAGCACGCCGTGGGTGGCGGCGATGACCACGTCCGCCGCGCCCTCCTTGAGCAGCTGCTCGACGGCCTTCACGATCGTGCCGCCGGTGTCGATCATGTCGTCGATCACCACGCACGTGCGCCCCTGCACCTGGCCCACGACGCGGTTCGCGACGACCTCGTTCGGCCGCAGCGGGTCGCGGGTCTTGTGGATGAACGCGATGGGGCAGCCGCCGAGGGTGTCGGCCCACTTCTCGGCGAGCTTGGTGCGGCCCGCGTCGGGGGAGACGACGGTGAGGTCGTTGTCGGCGTACTTCTCGCGGACGTGGTCGGCCAGCAGGGGCATGGCCCACAGGTGGTCGACGGGGCCGTCGAAGAAGCCCTGGATCTGGGAGGTGTGCAGGTCGACCGAGACGAGGCGGTCGGCGCCCGCGGTCTTGAACATGTCCGCCACGAGCCGGGCGGAGATGGGCTCGCGGCCGCGGTGCTTCTTGTCCTGCCGCGCGTACGGGTAGAACGGCATGATCACCGTGATGCGCTTGGAGCTGGCGCGCTTGAGCGCGTCCACCATGATCAGCTGCTCCATGAGCCACTGGTTGATGGGGGCGCAGTGGCTCTGGATCACGAACGCGTCGCAGCCCCGCACCGACTCCTCGAACCGGACGAAGATCTCGCCGTTGGCGAAGTCGTAGGCCGACTGGGGGGTGACCGACACGTTGAGGTGCTTGGCCACCTCCTCGGTCAGCTCGGGGTACGCGCGGCCGCCGAAGAGCATGAGGTTCTTCTTCGGTGTCCCGGACACGGACTTCGAGTAGCTCACGGTCGCGGCCCTTCATCGGTGGTGTCCCCATTTTGGGCCGCGAGCGCGCGTTCCGCCGCGTCAGCGGCCGCCGTGCCCGCCCGGCGGCTGGTCACCCAGCCCTCCAGGTTGCGCTGCGGGCCGCCCGAGACGGCGAGCGCGCCGGGGGGCACGTCGCGCCGGACCACGGTGCCCGCGCCGGTGTACGCGCCGTCGCCGACGGTCACCGGGGCGACGAACATGTTGTCCGAGCCGGTGCGGCAGTGGCTGCCGATGACGGTCCGGTGCTTCTTCACGCCGTCGTAGTTGACGGTGACGCTGGCCGCGCCCACGTTGCTGTGCTCGCCGACGGTGGTGTCGCCGATGTAGCTCAGGTGCGGCACCTTGCTGCCGACGCCGATGTCGGAGTTCTTGACCTCGACGAACGTGCCGATCTTGCCGGTGTCGCCGAGCTTGGTGCCGGGGCGCAGGTAGGCGAACGGGCCGACGGAGGCGTGCTCGCCGATCTCGGCCTGGCTGCCGTGGGTGCGCACGACGGAGGCGCCCGCGCCGATCACGCACGCCGACAGGGTGGTGTCCGGGCCGATGGTGGCGCCCTCGCCGACGGTCGTGCCCGCGCGCAGCTGCACGCCGGGCTCGACCAGCACGTCGCGGCCCAGCTCCACGTCGGCGTCGAGCCACGTGGTGGCCGGGTCGACGATGATCGCGCCCTCGCGCATCGCGCGCTCGACCAGGCGGCGGTTGAGCTCCGCGCCCAGCTTCGCGAGCTGGACCTTGTCGTTGACGCCCTCGACCAGCCACGGGTCGCCCGCGATGAGCGCGCCGACCCGCTTGCCGTCGCCGCGCGCGATGCCCAGCACGTCGGTCAGGTACAGCTCGCCCTGCACGTTGTCGGTGGACAGCCGCGAGAGCCCGTCGCGCAGCACGTCCGCGGCGAACGCGTAGACCCCCGAGTTGATCTCGGTGATCGCGCGCTGCTCCTCGGTGGCGTCCTTCTGCTCGACGATCGCCTGCACGGCGCCGTCGGCGGAGCGGACGATCCGGCCGTAGCCGGTGGGGTCGGGGAGCACGGACGTCAGCACGGTGACCGCGTTGCCGGAGCCGACGTGCTCGGCCAGCAGGCCGCGCAGGGTGTCGGTGTCCAGCAGCGGGACGTCGCCGTAGCTGACCAGGACGGTGCCGGTGAGGTCGGCGGGCAGCTCGGCCAGCCCGCAGCCCACGGCGTGCCCGGTGCCGTTCTGCTCCTCCTGCACGGCGACGGTGACCTTGCGGTCGAGCGCCGCGCCGAGGGCGTCCAAGTGGTCGGTGACGGCCGCGCGGCCGTGGCCGACCACGACGGCCAAGTGGTCCGGATCCGTTCCGGCCGCCGCGCGCACCGCGTGCTCCACCAACGAACGACCCGCGATCCGGTGCAGCACCTTGGGGGTCGCCGACCGCATGCGGGTGCCTTCACCCGCGGCGAGGACGATGGTGCTGACGGGGCCTGCGGAGCCGGGGGTGCTACCACCCTGGAGCATCAGCGCTCTCCCTTAGAAGCAGTTCTTCTCAGACATGCCTGCGACGGGAGGGACCTGGCTCCCGCCAGGAGTCGATACTAGGCCTCCGGCTCGGCTTCCCCCGCTACGGCGGCCACCTGGGATCCACCTTGGCGCTTCGCCACGTACATCGCGGAGTCGGCTCGGGAGAGGGCCTGGTTGGCGGTCTCGCGGGGGCGCAGCGAGATGACCCCCACCGACAGCGTCACCCCACGTGAGAGGTCCAAAGGCAGGCCCGCCACGGCATCCACGGCGCGGCCCAGCGCCGCCTGCGCCGCGCTGAGCGGCGCGCCGGGCAGGAGCACGACGAACTCGTCCCCTCCGTACCGCGCGACCATGTCGTCCCCGCGCAGCGCCTGGCGCAGTGTGCTCGCAATCACCCGCAGGACGTCGTCGCCCTCGGCGTGGGAGTACCGGTCGTTGACCACCTTGAACCCGTCGAGGTCGACCAGGGCGATCGACAGCGGGTAGGTCTGGCCGGTGATGAGGGTGGCCATCTTCTCGTCGAGCGCGCGCCGGTTGGGCAGCCCGGTGAGCGGGTCCTGCATGGCCTGCTGGGCGATGGCGCCGTGGGCCCTGGTGAGCCGTTCGTGGTCGCGCCGGGTGATCAGCGTCGACGTGCGGGCCTCCTGCATCTGCCACAGCTCGACCTCCAGGGCGGTCGCGTAGCTCTGCAGGGCGGACACCGTCTCCTCACCCGCGGTGCCGGACAGCCGCGCGAACTCGCGGACCATGCACAGCATCAGCGTCGGCTCGGAGGTGTCGTGCTCCAGCCGCTTGCGGGCGTCGCCGAGGACCTGGAGGGCCTCCTCGGTGCGGCCCTCGGTCTCCAGGCAGCGGGCCAGCGCGATGGCCACGATGATCAGCTCGCGGGCGTACATCGACAGCTCGCGCAGCGTCCACAGGCCTTCGAGGTGCTCGCTGGAGGGGGTGGCCAGCGCGTGCGCGGCGCCGATCACCGGCACCTGCTCGGCGGCCGAGCGGTCGCGGCGGCCGGGGTGCAGGGACTCGCGGAAGGGGCCCTCGACGGCCTTGGCGATGGCCGAGGCCATGTCGAAGTGGGCCTTGGCCTCCTCGAAGTTGTCGACCCGCTCGATGCGCAGGCCCCAGCCGATCTTCAGCCGGGTGCGGTTGAGCAGGTGGACGTAGATCTGGTGCGGTCCGGCGCTCTCCCGGATGGCCTCGTTGGCGCGGGCCAGGACCTCGTCGGCCAGCGCGAACACGCCGAGCTGGGTGAGCACGAGGCCGGTGCTCTGCAACGCCGAGGCGAGCAGCCGGTTCCAGGTGCGCTTGTCCAGCACCGGGTCCGGGGTGAGGCCCTCCTCCAGCATGGCCAGGCCGCGGGCGACCTCGGTGAGGGCCTTGTCCTCCATGTTGCTGAGCAGGAAGCGGCGGCCGCGCAGCGCGTGCGCCTCGGCCTCCAGCACGACCAGGCCGTGCCGCTGGGTGTGGGCGAGCATCTCGTCGAGCACGGGGTCGGACAGGTCGACCAGGCCGGGGGTCACGAGCCGGACGACGGCGGCGGCGCGCAGCAGCTGCGCCACGATGCGGGGCTCGCCCCGGCCCTGGGCCTCGGCGAGGATCTCGTCGACCTCCCCGGCGGCGTCGAGCTGGTCGGCGAGGTGGCTGCTCTGGGCGATCGCCATGAGTTCTTGCGCGCGGCCGACCAGCCAGGCGTCGGACATCTCGTGCAGCCCTGGCGACACGTTGTCCTGCTCATCGACCGCTTCGTCGTGCAGCGACCCACACCCCCATGCAACCGCAGGGTGACCGCCGGTCGGGGCCGGCGATCAGGTGACCACCGGTCGGGCCGGTGGTCCGGCGGTCGCGCCGGAAGTCCCGGCGCCACCGATCCGCTCCGCCACCAGGATTCGAACCTGGACCATCTGAACCAAAATCAGAGGTGCTGCCTTTACACCATGGCGGATCGGACGGGGCAAGCCCCGCCCGCGCGAACACATGTTGTCATGCCGGCGGCCGGCTTGGTCGCACGACCACTCAACTGGCCGCTACCGTTGAGTGATTCGATCATGACGTACCGTGTTGTGCCAGGTCAAGAGGCGCCGATTACGGTGGTCAGGAAGTCCCCGAGAGTGCGCGCGTAGGCGTCCGGATCGACATTCCACTCCGCGGTGTGGTCGGCGCCGGGCACCTCGACGTACTGCAGCGGCCACTGCAGGCGCGCCGCGGCGGCGGCGAGGTCGCGCGAGGCCTGCACCGGGACGGTCCCGTCGGCGTTGCCGTGGAAGATCAACGTCCGGGGCTTGACCGGCGGCGGGTTGGCGACCAGGTCGAACCGGTCGAAGCCGATGTCGGCCCGCCAGTCCGACACCAGTTCGGCCACCGGCACGATCGCGGTGGGCACGCCCCGGTTGGCCGCCTGGAGCTGGAGGGTCTTGGTCCAGTTCGTCACGGGCGCGTCCAGCACGACCCCGACGACGGCGCCGGCGAGCGGCGACCGGGCGAGCACCTGCCCGACGATCGCGCCGCCCATCGACCAGCCGTAGAGCAGCACGCGGGTGGCGCCCCGGCCCTGCGCGTACCTGATCGCGGCCTCGACGTCGCGCCACTCGGTGCCGCCCAGGTGGTAGAGGCCGTCGGGGGAGGCGGGCGCGCCCTCGGCGCCGTCGTTGCGGTAGGTCACCGCGAGCACCGGCAGGCCGCGCTCGTGCAGCTGCGGCATGACCCGCAGCGCCTCGGTCCGGGCACCCGCGCGGCCGTGGACGGTGATGGCCCACGTGGTCGACGTGCCGGGCACGAACCACGCGGGGGCGTCGCCGAGCTCGGTGGGGATCTTCACGTCGGTGTAGTCCAGGCCGTGCGCGGCGCGCGGGTCGGTCGTCCACACCGACGCCTGCATGCGGACCTTCGTGCCCGCGGGCGGCGCGGAGCCCTCGACCAGCGGGCGCTGGACCTTGCCTCCGGGGCGGCCCTGGACCGGGCCGACGCGGGCCGTGCCGCCCTGCCAGACCAGGCCCCAGGTGCCGGGCAGCACGGTGTCCTCGGACTCCTCCAGCAGCACGGCGGGCTTGGCCTCGTCGCCCGCGGGCCCCGCGGACGTGTCGCCGTAGCCGGGTTGGGCGTTCGCCGGTTCCAGCAGCTGGCCGCTGTAGTACCAGCCGCCGCCCAGCACCCCGCCCGCGGCCAGCAGCAGGACCACCACGACGGCGAGGGTGGTCAGGAGGGCGATCCGGCGACGGCGGCGCGGGGAGGGCTGGCGTGGTTCCACCCGCACATGATGCAGGCCTTGATCGCCGTGTGCCGCCGGGAGATCGGGGATTTCCGAGCGGTCGTCGCGATTCGGGATGACCCCTGGCCGGGCAAGGGTGCCCAACTTGCGCTTGCGCAAGTTACGGCCGCGTGGGTTCGGTTCCTCCACGACCCGAGGTGTTCGGCCGACTTCTGGCCGCTCGCGGTCCTGTCCCTCGGCGAGTCCCGGCACAACCCGCACCACGACGGCCCGACGTGCGCGCGGCACGGCGAGGGGTGCGCGTTTCGGCAGGTAGAGCGGTGCGCCTAGGGTGATCGAGGTGACTGGGCGACGGCGCAAGGGCGACTCGGAGGCGGCCCCTGCCGCCAGGGTCCGCATGACCGGCAAGGAACGGCGCGAGCAGCTGCTCGACGTCGCCCGCGCCCTGTTCGCCGAGAAGGGCTACGAGGTCACCTCCGTCGAGGAGATCGCGCACCGCGCCGGGGTGAGCAAACCCGTGGTGTACGAGCACTTCGGCGGCAAGGAGGGCATCTACGCGGTCGTGGTGGACCGCGAGATGGAGGCCCTGATGGACCAGATCGTGGGCGCGCTGTCGGGCGGTCACCCCCGCGAGCTGCTGGAGCAGGCCGCCTGCGCGCTGCTGGACTACATCGAGGGGTCGTCGGACGGGTTCCGGATCCTGGTCCGGGACTCGCCGGTGGCCTCGTCGACGGGCACGTTCTCCTCGCTGCTCAACGACATCGCGTCGCAGGTGGAGAGCATCCTGGGGACGCACTTCTCGCGGCAGGGCTACGACCGCGAGCTCGCCGCGCTCTACAGCCAGGCGCTGGTGGGGATGGTCGCCCTCACCGGGCAGTGGTGGCTGGAGGTGCGCAAGCCGAAGAAGGACGAGGTGGCCGCGCACCTGGTCAACCTGGCCTGGAAGGGCCTGTCGCACATGGACCACAAGCCGAAGCTGCGGACCCGCTAGCGGGCTGCGCGGTCAGCCGCGGGTGATCTTCAGCAGCTTGTCGTCGGTGCCGTTGGACGAGGTCACGTAGAGCGCCCCGTCCGGACCCAGCCGCGCGGCCCGCAGCCTGCCGTACTTGCCGTCCAGCTCCGCGGGCACCGACACCGAGTGCACGCCGCCCTCGGGGGTGAGCGTGAACAGCATCAGCTTCGAGCCCTTGAGGGCGGCGACGGCGAGGGTGCCGTCGAGGTCGCCCCACTGCGCGCCCGCCAGGAAGGCGGCGCCGGAGATGGCCTCGGTCGGGTCGCCGGAGACCCAGACGGCCGGGACGGCGTCGGGGAAGCGCTGGAGGTCGGTCATCGGGACGCTCTCGTCGTAGCCGGGCTTGGTGCCGCCCTGGCCGGGGTCCCAGCCGTAGTTGGCGCCGGGCTTGAGCAGGTTCAGCTCGTCGTCGATGTCGGGGCCGTGCTCGGCGGTGAAGACCTGGCCGGTCTTCGGGTTCACCGCGACGCCCTGCACGTTGCGGTGGCCGTAGGTGTAGACCCGGCTGCCGGCGATGGGGTTGTCCGGCTGGGCGGCGCCGGTCTCCAGGCTGATCCGCAGCACCTTGCCGCCGAGGCTGTCCAGGTTCTGCGCGACGGTCCCGTTGGCCGTGTCGCCGGTGCCGACCAGCAGCGAGCCGTCCTGGGCGATGGTCGGGCGGCAGCCGGAGTGCCTGCCGCTCTGGTTGACCGGGAGACCGCCCAGCAGCGGGTTCCTGATCCGCTGCGCGCTGGTGCCGTCGTCGGAGAGCTGCCAGGTGACCAGGCGGACGTCGTCCTGGGAGGTCTGGCAGGTGGTGAACCGGTGGGAGGTGAGGAAGTCCGGGTGGACCACCAGCCCCATCAGCCCTCCCTCGCCGCGCGGTTTCACGTCGGCGAGGTCGGCCTTCACGTCGGTCGCCTTGCCGTCCTTGACGAGGGTCAGCTTGCCGCCGCGCTGGGTGACGAGCACCTGCCCGCCGGGCAGGAACCCGACGTCCCAGGCGTGGCTCAGGCCGCCGACGACCTCCTGCACCTTGAGGCCCGTCGGGGCTTGCGCCCGGGAGGGCTGGGGCGACGTGGCCGCGCCCGTCGTGGTGGTGGAACACCCGGCGACCAGGGCGACGGCCAGCACTCCGACGAGTCGGTTCATGCGTCCACAATGCCGGGCTCGAGGTGTGGTCGCTGTTCGCCGTCGGGGTCCGGCGCGGCCGCGAGCAGGCCGAACGGGTCGCTGACCGGGAACGGGTCGGGGCGCCGGTGGCGCAGGGCGGACAGGACCACCCGCGGCTGGACGACCACCGCGGCGTAGCCGACCAGGACGCCGACCACCGGCAGCCACCACGGGTCCAGCCGCGGGACGAGCGGGAGCACCAGCAGCAGGGCCACCGGGACCATGGCCACGCGCCCGACGTCGCGGAGCGCGCCGGAGCGCTCCTCGGCGTCGGGCCGGGACAGGCCGGTCCTGGCCTGGCGCAGCTCGCCGCACCACGCGTCCACCCAGCGGCGGCGGTGCACGGGCACCGGGGCCGGGCCCTGCTCGTGCACCCACGCCAGCGCGGTGGCCTCGGACCCGAGGTCGAGCTCGCGCAGCACGGCGACCAGCCGCCCCACACCCGTGCCGGACGTGCGCGCCACCGCGGCGCGCAGGCTCAGCGGGTCCCGGCCCAGCGCGTAGGCGATGTCGGTCTCGGCGCGCTCCGACAGGCCCGCGTCGGCGTCGGCGAAGCGCTTGGGCAGCGCCCGGTCCTCCGGTCCGAAGCGGACCCCGGTCACGCCGCGCTCGGTGCGGGCCACCAGCCACGCCGTGTCGCCGTCCCAGGCGAACCCGGTGGCGGGCTGGGCTCCCAGGGTGGCCACGCGCAGCCCGTCCAGCAGCACCTTGGCGTTCTCCGGCGAGGGCCCGAGCAGGAACGTGCCGTTCTCGGTCGGGACGAGCCTGCGGGGTCTGGCCGACCGACCGAAGAGCAGCTCCCTCAGTTCCCCCGGTGCCTCCGACACCCACACGGCGATCCGCACGCGTTCTCCCCCCAAGATCCGGATGCGGGGAATCTACTCAGGCCGAGGCACCCAGGTGGGTGATCAGGTCGACCGGCAGCGGGTACGGGCGCTCGACCGGCAGCCGCGCGGTGGCGGCGTCCAGCGAGCCCGCGCGGACCAGTGCGCGGACCTCGTGGGCCAACGGCGTCACGTCGGTCAGGCCGGTGACCCACTCCTCGACGTACCGGGCGCTGGTCGCCCCGGCGAGCCCGAGCTGGAGCGAGCGGTGCGGCAGCGGGTTGTGGTGCAGGTCGCGCTCCGGGTCCCACTGGACGCGGACCTCCGGCTTCACCGCGGTGGCGTCGTGGCTCAGGACGGCGGCGCGCAGCGCGGACTCGAACCCCGATCGGGTGATGCGCACGGCCAGCACCCGCTCCTGGCCCTCCTTCGTCCCCCAGCCGCAGCGGTACATCATCCACAGGAACGACGGTTTGACCCACGTCATCCGGCCAGGTCGGAACGGGGGCACGAACGTGCCCGCCGCCAGCGCGGGCCCGGCGATCGCGGGGGAGTAGGCCTGGTAGACGGTGATGTGCCGATCGTCGTAGTCGGCCCTGACCTCTTTGTCCTTCACCACACCAGCCTCCCGGTGCGCGCAACCGGGTTACGCTGGACACCGAGAACCCCTCCCTGGAGCGATCGGTCCCGGGCAGGGGTCTGTCCGCGTTTCACGCACAGGAGCTCCGAAATGCCCCAGCTCGGCCCGTTGTCCGGCCTGCTGACCACCGTCCTGTCCGACAAGGCGCTGCGCGCGCTGGTCGACGCCGCGGGCGACCCGTCGCTCGAGCTCGAAGGCCCGCCCGCCGCCAGGCCGCTGGTCACCGCGGCGCTCGCCTCCGACCAGGGCGCCGACCGCACGGTGCTGGTGGTGACCGCGACCGGGCGCGAGGCCGACGACCTGACGGCGGAGCTGCGCGACCTGATCGGGCCGGACGCGGTCGTGCACTTCCCGTCGTGGGAGACGCTGCCGCACGAACGGCTGTCGCCGCGCGCGGACACCGTGGGCGCGCGGTTGCAGATCCTGCGCAGGCTGGCGCACCCCGAGGAGCACCCGGCCGGGGCGCTGAAGGTCGTGGTGACGACCGTGCGGTCGCTGATCCAGCCGATGGCGCCGGGGCTGGGCGAGCTGAAGCCGGTGCACCTGGAGGTGGGCGTCGAGCTGGACTTCGCCGAGCTCGTCGGGCGGCTGGTGGACGTGGCCTACGCGCGGGTCGACATGGTCGAGAAGCGCGGCGAGTTCGCGGTGCGCGGTGGCATCCTCGACGTGTTCCCGCCGACCGCCGAGCACCCGCTGCGGGTGGAGTTCTGGGGCGACGAGGTCAGCGAGATCCGGCCGTTCTCGGTGGCCGACCAGCGGTCGCTGCCGACCGAGGTGCGGGAGTTCACCGCGCCGCCGTGCCGCGAGATGCTGCTGACCGACGGCGTGAAGGCCCGCGCGGCCGCGCTGGCGGAGGAGCACCAGGGCGACGCGCACCTGGTGGAGATGCTCGACAAGATCGTCGACGGCATCCCGTCGGAGGGCATGGAGGCGCTGATCCCGGCGCTGTGCGAGGGCGAGCTGCAGATGCTCACCGACATCGTCCCGGACGGCACCCAGGTGCTGCTGGCCGATCCGGAGAAGATCCGCGCCCGCGCCCAGGACCTGGTGCGCACCGGCCAGGAGTTCCTGGAGGCGTCCTGGATGGCCGCCGCGGGCGGCGGCAAGGCGCCGATCGACCTCGGGGCCTCGGCCTACCGGAGCCTGGCCGAGGCGGCCGACGCCGCGCGCGCCAAGGGACGCCCGTGGTGGACGCTGAGCCAGCTCACCACCGAGGGCGAGGACGTGCTGCGCCTGGACCTCAAGCACGTCGAGGCCTACCAGGGCGACGTCGAACGGGCCTTCGGCGACCTGCGCGCGCACGTCGCGACCGGCGGCACGGCGGTGCTCGTCGTGCCCGGCTCCGGCACCGCGCAGCGCGCCGCCGAGCAGCTCCGCGAGGCCGACGTGGCGTCCGCGCTGGCCGAGGACGGGCTCGTCGGCCCGCCGAAGGCCGGTGTCGTCACGGTCGTGCGCGGCACGCTCGAAAGCGGGTTCTCCCTCCCCGAGCTGGCGCTCGTGGTGCTCACCGAGACCGACCTCACCGGCGGCCGCGGCGGGACGTCCACGAAGGACATGCGCCGGATGCCGTCGAAGCGGCGCAACAGCGTCGACCCGCTGGCGCTGCGGGCGGGCGACTACGTCGTGCACGAGCAGCACGGCATCGGCAAGTACGTGGAGATGGTGCAGCGCACCGTGGCGGGCGCGACCCGCGAGTACCTGGTCCTGGAGTACGGCTCCAGCAAACGGGGCCAGCCGGGCGACCGGCTGTTCGTGCCCACCGACCAGCTCGACGACATCTCCCGCTACGTCGGCGGCGAGCTGCCGACGCTGAACAAGCTCGGCGGGTCGGACTGGAAGAACACGAAGACCAAGGCGCGCAAGGCGGTCAAGCAGATCGCGGCCGAGCTGGTGCAGCTCTACGCGGCCCGCCAGTCCGCGCCCGGCCACGCGTTCGCCCCGGACACCCCGTGGCAGCGCGAGCTGGAGGACGCGTTCCCGTTCACCGAGACCGTCGACCAGATGGCGGCGATCGACGAGGTCAAGGCCGACATGGAGCGCTCGGTCCCGATGGACCGGGTGATCTGCGGCGACGTCGGCTACGGCAAGACCGAGATCGCGGTGCGCGCGGCGTTCAAGGCGGTGCAGGACGGCAAGCAGGTCGTGGTGCTGGTGCCCACGACCCTGCTGGCCCAGCAGCACCTCAACACCTTCGCCGAGCGCATGCGCGCGTTCCCCGTGACGGTGAAGGGGCTCTCCCGGTTCACCGACGCCCTGGAGGCCGAGCAGACCGTCGCGGGCCTGGAGGACGGCTCGGTCGACGTCGTCATCGGCACGCACCGGCTGCTGCAGAAGGGCTTGCGGTACAAGGACCTCGGCCTGGTGATCGTGGACGAGGAGCAGCGCTTCGGCGTCGAGCACAAGGAGCACATCAAGGCGCTCCGCACGCACGTCGACGTGCTGACCATGTCCGCCACGCCCATCCCGCGCACGCTGGAGATGAGCCTCGCGGGCATCCGCGAGATGTCCACGATCCTGACCCCGCCCGAGGAGCGCCACCCGATCCTCACCTACGTCGGCGGCTACGACGACAAGCAGGTCGGCGCGGCGATCCGGCGCGAGCTGCTGCGCGACGGCCAGGTGTTCTACGTGCACAACCGGGTCTCCTCCATCGAACGGGCCGCGCGCAAGATCCGCGAGCTGGTGCCGGAGGCGCGGGTCGTGACGGCGCACGGCCAGATGAACGAGGACAAGCTCGAGAAGATCATCGAGGGCTTCTGGGAGAACGAGTACGACGTCCTGGTCTGCACGACGATCGTCGAGACCGGCCTGGACATCTCCAACGCCAACACGCTGATCGTCGAGCGCGGCGACATGCTCGGCCTCTCCCAGCTGCACCAGCTGCGCGGCCGCGTCGGCCGCGGGCGCGACCGCGGGTACGCCTACTTCCTGTACCCGCCGGAGTCGCCGCTCACCGAGACCGCGCACGACCGGCTCGCCACGATCGCGCAGAACACCGAGCTGGGCGCGGGCATGGCGGTCGCGATGAAGGACCTGGAGATCCGCGGCGCGGGCAACATCCTCGGCGCGGAGCAGTCCGGCCACATCGCCGGAGTCGGCTTCGACCTGTACATCCGGCTGGTCGGCGAGGCCGTGGAGGCGTTCCGCAAGCACGCGGGCGCAGAGTCCGAGCTGGACGAGGAGCTGGCCGACGTCCGGATCGACCTGCCGGTCGACGCGCACATCCCGCACGACTACGTGCCGGGGGAGCGGCTGCGCCTGGAGGCCTACCGCAAGATCGCCGCGGCGGGCGACGCCGACGCGCTCACCGCCGTGCTCGACGAGCTCAAGGACCGCTACGGCGCGCCGCCGCTGCCGGTCGAGCGGCTGCTCGCGGTGGCCGTGCTCCGGCAGCTGTGCCGGGAGCACGGCGTGACCGAGGTGTCCGCGCAGGGCAGCACGATCCGGTTCGCGCCGCTGGAGCTGATGGACTCCCAGCTCGTCCGGCTGCGCAGGCTGCACCCGAAGGCGGTCTACAAGGAGGTCGCGCGCACGGTGTCCGTGCCGCGGCCCACCGAAGGCGCCGCGGGCGGCCGGATGGGGGCCCCGCAGCTGCGCGACCAGGAGCTTCTCGACTGGTGCGGGCACTTCCTCCGGTCGTTGTCGGGTAGCGCTGTGAGGGCGGCCACTGGCGCGTGAGAAGGTAGCCTCGTGAGCACTGTGCTGAGGCCCCGGTACCGTCGATTCACCCTGCTCGGCGTTGCCGCCGCCCTGCTCCTCGCGGGCTGCGGTTCCGGCCCGTCGCAGGCGGGGGCGGCCGCGATCGTGGGCGACACCGTGATCCCGCTGAACCTCGTCCAGGACCGGCTCGCCGGCTACCTGGACCGCCAGCCCGAGGGCGGGCAGGTGCAGGGCGAGGGCGGTGCCGCGCCGCAGGCGAAGCTGGACAAGACCGCGCGCGACATCCTCACGTTCAAGATCCAGCACGAGCTGACCCTGCGCGCCGCCGAGCGCGAGGACGTCAGCGTCTCCGAGGACACGCTGAGCCAGCTCCTGGAGCAGGCGGGCGGCGCCCAGCAGCTCAGCGAGGGCACGTTCTTCGACGCGGACACCTTCCGCAACGAGCGCGCCCGCGACCAGCTCCTCCAGGTCGAGATCGGCCGCAAGTACGCGGACAAGCTGTCGGTGACGTTCGACTACTTCTACGCGAACAACACCCAGGACGCGATCGACAAGGCGAAGCAGATCGCCCGCGACCCGGCGAAGATGGAGCAGTTCGTCCGCGAGGCCAAGCAGAAGGACTCCCAGGCGGGCGAGACGAACGCCAAGGTGTCCTCCGCCGAGTCGCCGCAGCTGGCCACCACGCTGCTGTTCGGCGTGCCGGCGAACACGGTGATCGCGTTCCCGCCGTCGCCGGAGCAGGGCAACTGGATCGTCGCGCACATCAAGGAGCGCTCCACCACGGCGAAGCCGTCCGCCGACGGCGGCTCGCAGGAGCTGACCCCGGACGTGCTCGCGGGCATCGGCCTGCGGATGCTCCAGCCGCTGTCCGACGAGCTGAAGATCAAGGTCAACCCGCGCTACGGCGTGTGGGACACCTCCGCGATGGGCCTCGCGCCGAGCGAAGGCGAGAAGGCGGGCTTCCAGGTCGCCGTCCAGCAGCCCAAGCCGTGACCCTCGTCGACGGCTGCGCGGTCGTCCTGCGCGGGGCCGCCGACGTCCTGCCGGTCGCCGCGCTGCCGCACCTGCGCGGCGCGGCGCACGTGTTCGGCGTGGACGAGCAGGCCCCCGCGCCCGAGCTGCTGGTGAAGCTGGCCCGCTCCGAGTCCGTCGTGCTCGTCGCGGCGTCGGCGCACGACCCGGCGGCCGCGGCGCTGGTCGCCGAGGGCGCGCCCGTCGTCGGGCTGCCGGTGGGCGCCGGACTGCTGGACGCGGTCGCGGTGATGGACCGGCTGCGCTCGCCCGGCGGCTGCCCGTGGGACGCCGAGCAGGACCACGACACCCTGCGGCAGTACCTGGTCGAGGAGACCTTCGAGCTGCTGGAGGCCATCGAGGACGGCGACCGCGCGGCCATGCGCGAGGAGCTCGGCGACGTGCTCCTCCAGGTCCTGTTCCACGCCCGCGTGGCCGCCGAGCACGACTCGGACGCGTTCACCGTGGACGACGTGGCCGCCGAACTGGTGGCGAAGCTCGTCGGCAGGCACCCCCACGTGTTCGCGGGCGGCGACGCGAAGGTGAAGGACTCCTCGACGCAGCAGCTGCGGTGGGAGGAGCTGAAGCAGGCCGAGAAGCAGCGCGAGTCCAGTGTGGACGGTGTCGCGCTCGGCCAGCCCGCGGTGGCGCTCGCGGCGAAGCTGGTGCAGCGCACCAAGCGCGCGGGCCTCCCGGCGGACCTGCTCCCCGGCTGGGACGCCGCCTCCGGTGCGGGCACCGCGCAGGCGGGCGGCGGCGACTCGGGCACCGCGCTGTTCGCGGTGGCGGCCTCGGCGAAGCTCGCGGGCGAGGACCCGGAGACCGGGCTGCGGGCGGTGGCCCGCACGTTCGCGGCGCACGTCCGGGCGGCCGAGACGGCGGCACGTCTCGAAGGAATCACCACTCTGACGTCCGACGACTGGCGCCGGTTCTGGCCCGCTAACGTCGAGGTGTGATCGAACCCGCGTACCTCCGCTTCCCGCACCCGCACGGCGACCTCGTGACGTTCGTGGCCGAGGACGACGTGTGGCTGGCCCCGCTCGACGGCGGCCGCGCGTGGCGGGTGTCCGCCGACCAGGTCCCGGTCGGCGGACCGCGCTTCTCCCCGGACGGCACCACGCTGGCCTGGGCGAGCACCCGCGACGGGGCACCGGAGGTGCACGCCGCCCCGGTCGACGGCGGCCCGTCCGAACGGCTCACCTACTGGGGCCACGGCACGACCCGCGTCCGCGACTGGACGCCGGACGGGGACGTGGTGGCCGTGACGGCCGCCCGCGAGGCCACCTCGGACCGCACCTGGGCGCACGCCGTGCCGCTGGACGGCGGCCCGGCCCGGCGGCTGCCGTTCGGCTGGGTCGGCGACGTCGCGCACGGGCCCGACGGGGCCGTCGCGGTCACCAGCTCCTACGGCCGCGACCCGGCCTGGTGGAAGCGCTACCGCGGCGGGGCGGCGGCGAAGCTGTGGCTTGACCTGGACGGGGACGGCGAGTTCCACCGGATCCTGCCCGAGCTGACGTCCTCCCTGACGTCGCCGATGTGGGTCGGCGGCAGGCTCGCGTTCCTGTCCGACCACGACGGCGTCGGCAGCGTCTACTCCGCCCTCCCGGACGGCACGGACCTGCGCCGCCACACCGAGCAGGAGTTCTACGCGCGCGCCGCGAGCACCGACGGCACCCGCGTCGTCTACCAGCACGCGGGCGAGCTGTGGCTGCTCGACGGCCTGGAGGCCGAGCCGCGGCGGCTGGAGATCCGCCTCGGCGGGCCGCGCAACGCCCGCCGCCCCAAGCACGTGTCGGCCGCCCGCAACGTCGAGGACGTGTGCCCCGACCAGACGGGCCGCGCCAGCGTCGTCGAGGTCCGCGGCACCGTCCACTGGGTCACCCACAAGGACGGCCCCGTCCGCGCCCTGGCCGAGGAGCCCGGTGTGCGCGCCCGGCTGCCGCGGGTGGTCGGCGAGAGCGGCCAGGTCGTGTGGGTGACCGACGCCGAGGGCGAGGACTGCCTGGAGTTCGCGCCGGTCGGCGGCGTCGAACCGGGCAACGCGCCCCGCCGCGTCGCCCACGGCCTGCTCGGCCGCGTGCACGAGCTGCTGGTCTCGCCGGACGGCCGCCGCGTCGCGGTCGCCTCCCACGACGGCAGGCTGCTGCTGGTCGACGTCGAGTCCGGTGAGGTCCGCGAGGTCGTGAACGGGGCGAACCCGCTGGTCAGCGACCTGGCGTTCTCGCCGGACTCGAACTGGGTCGCGTGGGCGCACCCCGGCCCGCGGCCGTTGCAGAACATCAGGATGGCCAACACCACGGACCTGTCCACTGTGGACGTGACGCCGCTGCGGTTCACCGACTTCTCGCCCGCGTTCACCGAGGACGGCCGCTACCTGGCGTTCCTGTCGGTGCGCAGCTTCGACCCGGTGTACGACGCGCACGTGTTCGACATGTCGTTCCCGACCGGCTGCCGCCCGTACCTGCTGCCGCTGGCCGCGACCACGCCGTCGCCGTTCGACCCCTACCGGCTGGGCCGCCCGATCGGCGACGACGACGCGGCGGACAAGTCGAAGGACTCCGACGACGAGAACCCGATCACCGTCGTGGACCTGGAGGGCCTGGCGGACCGGGTCGTCACGATCCCGGTCGCCGCCGCCCGGTACGCGGGCCTCACCGCGGCCAAGGGGAACCTGCTGTGGCTGCGCAGCCCGCTCGTCGGCGTGCTCGGCGACAACCTGGCAGGCCCCGACGCCCGGCCGCCGCGCTCGGTGCTGGAGCGGTTCGACCTGACCAAGCTCAAGGCCGAGGTCCTCGCGGAGGGCGTGGACGCCTACGCGGTGACCGGCGACGGCCAGCGGATGGTGATCACCGACGGGCCGTCGCTGAGGCTCGTGCCGACCGACCGCAAGGTCGACCCCGACGACGACTCGACCGACTCCGTCGACATCGACCTGTCCCGCGTCCGGGTGGTCGTGGACCGCGCCGCCGAGTGGCGCCAGTCCTACGCCGAGGCCGGTCGGCTCATGCGCGACAACTTCTGGCGCACCGACATGGGCGGCGTCGACTGGCAGGGCGTGCTCGACCGCTACCGCCCGCTGGTCGACCGGCTGGGCAGCCACTCGGACCTGGTGGACCTGCTGTGGGAGGTCCAGGGCGAGATGGGCACCTCGCACGCCTACGTGTTCCCGTCCGGCGGGGGCGGCGGCGGCCGGTCGCAGGGCCTGCTCGGCGCCGACCTGGAACGCGACGACAGCGGCGCGTGGCGGGTCGTCCGGATCATTCCCGGCGAGACCTCCGACCCCGCCGCCCGCTCGCCGCTGGCCGCGCCCGGCGTCGCCATCCGGCCCGGTGACGCCCTGGTCGGCGTCGACGGCCGCCAGGTCGACCCGCTGCGCGGCCCCGCGCCGCTGCTGGTCGGCACGGCGGGCAAACCGGTCGAGCTGACCGTCCGCCCCGGTGGCGGCGGCGAGCCCCGCCGGGTCGTGGTCGTGCCGCTGGACGACGACTCCGCGCTGCGCTACCACGCCTGGGTCGCCGACCGCCGCGCCCACGTGCACGAGCTGTCCGGCGGCCGCGTCGGCTACCTGCACGTCCCCGACATGATGGGCGGCGGCTGGGCCCAGCTGCACCGCGACCTGCGGGTCGAGCTGCACCGCGAGGGCGTCGTGCTCGACGTCCGCGAGAACGGCGGCGGCCACACGTCCGAGCTGGTCGTGGAGAAGCTGGGCCGCAAGGTCATCGGCTGGTTCGTCGCCCGCGGCTACACCACCGCCGACAGCTACCCGTCCGAGGCGCCGCGCGGCCCGGTCGTCGCCGTCACCGACGAGTTCGCGGGCTCCGACGGCGACATCGTCAACGTCGCCATCAAGGAGCTCGGCATCGGCCCGGTCGTGGGCACCCGCACCTGGGGCGGCGTGATCGGCATCGACATGCAGTACTCCCTCATCGACGGCACCCTCGTCACCCAGCCCCGCTACGCGTCCTGGTTCGCCGGGCCGGGCTGGGGCGTGGAGAACCACGGCGTGGACCCGGACGTCGAGGTGGTCATGACCCCGCAGGACCGGGTGGCGGGCCGCGACCCGCAGCTGGACACGGCGGTGGGGCTGGCCCTTGAGGCGCTGGAGGCAGCTCCGGCGGCCACGCCGCCGGAGCTGCCGCCGCTCCCCTGATCGGGTACCACCCGACCGTGCGGGCGCGTCCCCGTGCGCTCGACCACCGGGAGGCGACCAATGGGCAGGGTCGTTTTCCGGTCGTGGTCAGGGGTAGCAGTGGGTCATCGGGAATTGCCGCGCAGCGGTCGAGGGTGCTTCGGTCTGGCGGTCGCGCTGCCGCTCGCGGCGGTCGGGTTGGCGGGGGTGCTGGCGCTGCTCGTCCTGCGCGGCGAGCAGCCCGGTGACCAGGCGGTCGGGCAGCCCCTCCAGGGCACCTCGCGGCCGACCCCGGTGAGCGCCCGCCACCCCGAGGTGGCGGTGACGCCGTCGTCGGTGCCGCCGGTCGCCGACGAGGACGTCGTGCGCCTCCCGGACGTCCCCGCCAACGTCCGCCGCGTGCCCGCCCAGGCCGTCCAGGCGCTGCCGGAGGCCCCGCCGTCGGTGCAGCCGTCCACGGTGGAACGGCGGGACCGCCGGGAGCCGCGGTCGCACCGGACGAAGCCGGGCTGGAGCGTGACGCTGCTGCCGAGCGCCACCCCGACCACGAAGCCCCAGGAGCCCACGGCGACCCCCACCCAGGAGCCGACCCAGGAGCCGACCCGCGAGCCGACGGGGCACCCGACAGGGCATCCGACGAAGCCGCCGACCGGGCAGCCGGGCACCGGCGACACCGTCCAGCCGGTGCCGGTCGACCCGACGACCATCGAGCCCGTGCCGACCGACGACCCGACGCCGCCGCCCGCGCCCGTCGAGCCCGCGGACGGCTGACCGGCGGGACAGGGCTGGTCAGCGGAACAGGGTGTCGCCCCAGAACCCGCCCTCGCGGACGCCCGGCGGGACGGCGAAGTGCCCGGACCCGGTGTGCTCGACGTACTCCATCATCTTGTCGTGCGTGGACAGCGCGGTCTGCATGGGCACGAACTGCTTGCGCGAGTCCCGGTTGAACCCGACGAAGAACAGCCCGGCGTCGAGGTGCCCGAGCCCGTCGGAGCCGTCGGTGAAGTTGTAGCCGCGGCGCAGGATCCTCGCCCCGGACAACGACTCGTGGGAGGCGAGCCGGATGTGCGCGTCCACGCCGATCACCGGTTGGCCGCCGGTGCCCTTGACGTGCAGGTCGGGCTCGTCGAACTCCTCGACCTGCCCCAACGGGGCACCGGTGCCCTTCTTGCGGCCGATGATCTCCTCCTGCTCGCGCAGGGAGGTCCGGTCCCAGATCTCGATGTGCATCCGGATCCGCCGCGCCACCAGGTAGGTGCCGCCGACCAGCCAGTCCGGGCCGTCCTCCCGCGACACCCAGACCTGGTCGCGCAGCGCGTCGGGCTCCTCGGCCTTGACGTTGCGGGTGCCGTCCTTGAAGCCGAACAGGTTGCGCGGCGTGGCCTGGGCCCGCGTGGTCGACGAGGTGCGCCCGAACCCTAGCTGCGACCAGCGCACGGACACCCGGCCGAAGCCGATGCGGGCGAGGTTGCGGATGGCGTGCACGGCGACCTGCGGGTCGTTCGCGCACGCCTGCACGCACAGGTCGCCGCCGCTGCGGGCGGGGTCGAGGTCGTCGGCGGGGAAGTGCGGCAGGTCGATCAGCGCCTCGGGCCGCCGGTCGGCCAGCCCGAACCGGCCGTCGAACAGCGACGGCCCGAACCCGATGGTGATCGTCAGCGCCGAGGCCGGGAGGTCCAGCGCCTCGCCGGTGTCCTTGGGCGGCGCCTCCGCCGAACCGCCGACCGCGCCGCCGTCGGCGGCCTCCTGGCCCGCGGTCATCCGGGCGGCGGCCTCGGTCCACTCCTTGAGCAGCGCCACCAGCTCGTCGCGCTTGGTGGTCTTCACGTCGAAGGCCACGAAGTGCATCCGGTCCTGCGCGGCGGTGGTGATCCCGGCCTGGTGCTCGCCGTGGAACGGCACGGCGGAGGCGAGCCCGGAGGTGTTCTCCACGGCCGGGCGGTCGTTGCCGCCCGCGACGACGCCCACGGCGGCGCCCGCCCCCGCCAGTGCCACACCGGCACCGGCGAGGCCGAGCAGCCTCCGCCGGGGAAGTCCCGCGCTCACTTGGCCACGGCCTCGGCGACCTTGCTGATCGGCTCGCCCAGCGCGTCGACCGCGGCGGCCAGGTCCTTGACCTCGGGCTCGGTCAGCTCGGTGTAGAGCTTGAAGCCGTCGCCCTTGCGCTGCTTCTCCAGCAGGTCGTCCAGCGCCTTGAACTTCTCGTCCAGCGTGCTCAGCAGCGCGGCGTCCTTCTCCTGGATCACCGGGCGCAGCGCGGCCACGGCGGCCTGCGAGCCGTCGACGTTGGCGCGGAAGTCCCACAGGTCGGTGTGCGAGTAGCGGTCCTCCTCGCCGGTGATCTTGCCGGTGGCGACCTCGTCGAGCAGCTCCTTGGCGCCGTTGGCCAGCTGGAGCGGGGTCAGCTCGACCGTCTTCGCCTTGTCGACGATCTCCTTCACGTTCGTCAGCAGACCGTCGGCGATGGCGGGCGAGTCGGCGACCAGGCCGGTCGTCCACAGGTCCTTCTCCAACCGGTGGAACCCGGTGAACTCGGTGCCCTCCTCGATGACCTCCTCGCGCCCGTCGATCTTCGGGTCGAGGTCGCCGAAGCTCTCCGCGACGGGCTCGATGCGCTCCCAGTACAGCCGGGCGACCGGGAACAGGGCCTTCGCGTCCTCGACCTTGTCCGCCTTGACCGCGTCGACGAACTCGGTCGTCTTCGCGAGCAGGCTGTCGGCCTGGGAGTTGACGTACCGCTGGTACTCCTTGGTCGCGTCGGCCAGCTTCTGGTCGGTGTCGACGGACTTGCGGCCCTCGCCGGTGACGGTGAAGTCGGCGCGGATGCCGTCGCCGACCATGCCTGGCTTGCACGCGGTCTGGAGCTTGCCCGCGTCGGTGACCTCCACGATCAGCCGCCGGGTCAGGCCGGGGCCGATGTTCTCCACCTCGCCCAGGATCCGGTCGCCCTCGGCGTAGAGGTAGAACTCGGTGACCTTGGTGCCCTTGTTGGTGACCTCGAACGTCACGTTGCCGGTGTTCGAGCTCGTGCGCGCCACCTTGCAGGCGGTGTCACCGGCCTCGACGGCGATCGGGCCGTCGGCACCGGTGGCGGGCGTGGACCCGCCACCGCAGGCCGCGAGCACCGACAGCGAGGCGGCGGCGACCAGGGCCGCGCGCAGCGGGGTGGCGCGCGAAGGGGTTGTGAGCACGGGTTTCTCCTGTACGTCAGCGTGCGGTGAGCGCGCGGTCGCGCGGGCGGACCAGGAACAGGGGCAGGACGACGGCGACGTAGGCGACCCAGGCGGTGGCCTGGAGCACGGTCGTCCGCTGGGAGTAGTTGAAGATCCCCTTGAGCAGTGCCCCGTACCAGGACGCCTCGGGAACGGTCTCGCTCAGGTCGAACGCCAGGGTGTCGAGGCCCGGCAGGATGGCGGCCTCCTGGAGGTCGTGCAGCCCGTAGGCCAGGACGCCCGCGGCGACGAACACCAGCAGGGCGCCGGTCCAGGTGAAGAACTTGCCGAGGTCGAACCGGATCGCGCCCGCGTAGAGCAGCCAGGCCAGCGCGATGGCGACCGCGATCCCGACCAGGAACCCGATCAGCGGCTCGGTGGTGCCGACCCCCGCGCTCTGCACGCTGGAGTAGAAGAACACGGCGGTCTCCAGGCCTTCGCGGCCGACCGAGATGAACGCGACCACGGCGACGGCCCACGGGCCGATCTCCAGCGCCTTGGCCATCTTCCCGCGCAGCTCCGCGGCGATCGTGCGGGCCGCCTTGCGCATCCAGAAGATCATCCCGGTCACGAAC
The DNA here is from genome assembly GCF_003002815.1 of Umezawaea tangerina. Taxonomy (GTDB): domain Bacteria; phylum Actinomycetota; class Actinomycetes; order Mycobacteriales; family Pseudonocardiaceae; genus Umezawaea; species Umezawaea tangerina. The sequence goes on from NZ_PVTF01000001.1 coordinate 984,305, forward strand.
ACCACGGCCAGGATCGACATCCCGCCGCCGAACGCCTCCTGCTGCTGGAAGCTCATCGTCGAGGTGGTGAACGTGATCAGCGCGCCGAACCCGACCGACAGCAGGACGGCCACGCCGACCCCGAGCCAGACGAACGGGAGGGAGGACCGCCGGTCCGTCCTCACCAGGAACGCGACCAGGATGCTGACGACCAGGGCGGCCTCCAGACCTTCGCGCAGTCCGATCAGGCCGTTGTTGACCAGCACGCATCCACCTCCCGACAGCGTTCAGAAGTAAACTTAGGCTGTCCGAATGTAGGTAAGGCTGGCCTCTACGTCTAGGTAGAAGCAGGCAAGGTTGCATCACAATCCGCGATGGCCAACCGGGCAAAACGGTCAGACGCGTCGAGGTTGCCCCGATTCGACACTTCTCACATCCGGGTTTCGGCCGCCGGGGACACGTAGCCTGGGTCGTGTGGTTGTGACTCCGCCGTCCAAGCCCGACACCCGGCCGCGCCCGCGCGGCCACGTGGGCAACCTCCTCGGACGGCTGGCGCTCGCCCTGCTCCTGATCGTTTTCGTCGCCGCGGGAGCCTGGGGCCTGGCCGCCCTCGACCGCAAACCCGTCGTCCAGCCCCGTGCCGAGTTCCCCGTCCCGTTCCAGTCGGTCCAACCGGGCAGCCAGGTCCCCGACGTCGCCGGACAGGTGCCCCAGGCCAGCCCTTCAGGCCAGGAGGCCTCCGGCCCCGACCCGATGGACGAGTGGACCCGCAAGGTCTCCGAGAAGACCGACATCCCCCGCCGCGCGTTGCGCGCCTACGCCCTCGCCGACCTGGTCATGCGCGCTCAGGCGCCGTCGTGCCGGATCTCCTGGGCGACCCTCGCGGGCGTCGGCCGCATCGAGTCCCACCACGGTTTCATCAACGGCGCCAAGCTCGGCGACGACGGCATGCCGTCGGTCCCCATCATCGGCATCCCCCTCGACGGCAGGCCCGGTGTCCGCGCCATCAACGACACCGACGGCGGCACCCTCGACGGCGACCCCACCTGGGACCGCGCCGTCGGCCCCATGCAGTTCATCCCCACCACGTGGGTCAAGTACGCCATGCGCGCCAACGGCGACGGCAGGCCGCCGGACCCCCAGAACATCGACGACGCCGCGCTCGCGACCGCCCGCTACCTGTGCTCGGGGTCGCGGGACATGGGCAGCAGCGAAGGGTGGTGGGCCGCGGTGTACGAGTACAACAACTCCGTCGAGTACGGGCAGAACGTGTTCAGCGGCGCCGACGCCTACGCGCGGGCGAGCGTGACGATCTAGAGCCGCGCCAGGAACGCCTGCCACTGGACCACCGGGAAAGCAAGCTCCGGTCCGGTGATGTTCTTGGAGTCCCGCACAGCCACACCCTGGGTGGGGAAGGCAACCTCGACGCAGTCACTCTCCCCTTCGCCGCTGTAGCTGCTCTTGCGCCAAGCGATCTCGACACAACTGGTCGCACCCTGGCCGCTGTAGGTGCTCTTACGCCAGGTCAGGGCCTCGGTCATCGCGGTCCTCTCGACGGTCGTAGACATCCGCCCAGCGAGCGAACATCAACCGCGATTGTTCCGCATTCAGCGCGAGGCTCGCGAGGGCCATCCGTTTGCGCTGGTACAGCTCGATCGACTTCTCCTCCTCGGTGAAGATGGTTGCGAAGTCCATGTCGCTGTGGGCGACCGGTCTGACCGGTTTCGCGAAGGTCATCAGGCAGAACCCGGTCGCCAGGTGCGCGCTACCCCGGCCCGACCGCGGAATCACCCTCGGGCTCAGCCTTGCCCACTCGCACATGAACGCCAGCCGCATCATCTGGTCGTGCATGACCTGGTTGCTGCCGATCTTGTTGCCCAAGGCCGCTTCGTGGATGTAGAAGACCGCCTCCGGTGAGCCAGGTGCGCCCAACACCTCTTGGCGCTGCATCCGCGCTGTCACCATGAGGTCGTGCTCATCGGCTGGATAGGTGCCGTCGGGGTTGATGACCGCCCTGGCGTAAGCCTCGGTCTGGAGCAGCCCGTGGATGAGGATCGGCTCGTAGGAGCACAGGGTCAGCGCCGACCGCTCGTGGATGCTCAGGCACAGCAGGCTGTCCGGAAGGCGTCCGTCGAAGGTCCGGATGAAGTGGCCGATGTCCGGCTCGGAAGCAATTCGGTGGATGCGGGCCCTGGTCTGCGGGTCGGCGCCGAGTTTGCCCAGCAGGGTTCCGTAGTCCCAGTCGCTGGTCTGGCGCCAGCCGCGTTCCAGCTTGCTGAGCTTGCCCGGCGACCACCCCAGCTCCTCGGCGACCGTCGTCGCCTTGAGGTTCGCGCGCTTGCGGGCCAGGTGCAGCTCGTGCCCCAGCTCCCTGGTCCGCGCGGTCGTGATCCGCGCCAGGTGGTCTTCGCCCAGGTCTTCCATGACGGTCGAAGCTAGCGGCCCTTGGAGGGGAAAACACTGGTCAGAGCGGTTTTCCACCCCAAGGGATCACCTCGGCCGAGCTTGTGGCCGACGGTCAAGAACGCTAGTTGTCGCGCTTGCGGTCCCGGTCCACGGCGATGCGGGCCGCGACCTCGCCCATGGCCTCCTGGTACTCCGGCGACGGGTTCATCGCGACGGCCATCCGGAGCTGGGCCAGCGCCTCGGGCATGCGGCTCTGGCGTTGCAGGGTCTTGCCCAGTGCGAAGCGGGCGTAGTGGTCGCTCGGGTCGATGTCCAGCACTTTCCGGAACGCCTCCTCGGCGCGCTGCAACTGCGCGGAGCCCAGGTAGGCGCGCCCGGCGAGCAGCTGCACGCTGGGTACGTCCGGCGCGGCGTCGAGCACCGTGCGCAGCTCCCGCAACGCCTCCAGCGGACGGCGTTCGGACAGCAGCGCCTCGGCTCGGCGGAACGCCTCGAAGGTGCTGTCGGTCATGGTTCGATCAACGCTACCCACCGATCGCTTCTTCCACGACTGCCGTCCGGATGACAGGACACCGTGTCTTGTGGACGTCCGGTGACCTGCTCAGCCGCCCAGGCAGGCGCGCAGCCGGGCCAGCAGCGGGGCGAGGGCGTCGGGTTTCTCGACGTGGGCGTTGTGGCCGAGTCCGGGCAGGACGACGGAGTCGACGGCCACGGCGAACAGGTGCTCCGGTGGGCACATGGGGTCGCGGGCACCGGCGGCGAGCACGACGCGGGCCTTGCTGGCGGTGATCAGCGCGGTCATGTCGGGGGCGCCGACGGCGTAGGCGCGCGGGTCCAGGGCGAGCCGCCAGCCGTCGGCGGACTCGACGAGGGCGTCGTCGACCAGCGGGGAGTCCGCGGCGACGAGCTGCCAGAGCCCGGCGACCTTGAGGGCGCGCTCGGCGGCCTCGTCGCGGGTGGCGAACACCTTGACCGGTCGGTCGGCCAGCTCGGCGGCCTTGGCGAGCTCCTGCCCGGTCCAGCGCACCTTCACGCCCAGCCCGCACACGGCCCCGGCGGAGGGCCCGTAGCTCCCGCTGCCCAGGGCCAGGGCCAGCACGCCGCCGAGCGAGTGGCCCAGGACGACGACCGGGCGGTCGGTCGGCACGACGGGCGCGAGCGCGGTGGCCAGCGAGTCGTAGGTGTACTCCGGCAGGGGAGCCGAGCGGCCGTGCCCCGGCAGGTCCGGCACCACCCACCGGCCGGGCCAGGCGTCGGCGACGGCGCGCCACACGTCACCGGTCGCGCCCAGGCCGTGCAGCAGCACCAGCGCGGGGCCGTCGGGCCCACCTCTCCGCACATGAACCGTCACCCCCTGATCCTGCCGTCCGGGCGGCACCGTGCCCAGGGGGCGGCCGCCGGGACGCCCGGCCGTGTCAACCCACGTGCCTCCGACAGGCCCCGGAACCGCACAAGTAGGCTCGGGCCCGAGACGACATGCAGCTGAACAGGGGAGCGCAAGTGGCGGTCATCGAGCAGGTCGGCGCACGGGAGATCCTCGACTCCCGCGGCAACCCCACCGTCGAGGTGGAGGTGGCCCTGGACGACGGGACGCTGGAGCGCGCCGCGGTCCCCTCCGGGGCGTCGACCGGTGAGCACGAGGCGGTCGAGCTGCGCGACGGCGACTCCAAGCGGTACAACGGCAAGGGTGTCCTGCGCGCGGTCACGGCGGTCCTGGACGAGATCGGCCCGGAGCTGGTCGGCATCGAGGCCGTCGAGCAGCGCGTGGTCGACCAGAAGCTCGTCGACCTGGACGGCACGCCGGACAAGTCCCGGCTCGGCGCGAACGCCATCCTCGGCGTCTCGCTCGCCGTGGCCAAGGCGGCGGCGACCTCCAGCGGCCTGGAGCTGTTCCGCTACATCGGCGGCCCGAACGCGCACGTGCTGCCGGTCCCGATGCTGAACATCCTCAACGGCGGCTCGCACGCCGACACGGACGTCGACATCCAGGAGTTCATGATCGCGCCGATCGGCGCGGAGTCGTTCCGCGAGGCCCTGCGCTGGGGCGTCGAGGTCTACCACTCGCTGAAGTCCGTGCTCAAGGGCAAGGGCCTGGCGACCGGTCTGGGCGACGAGGGCGGCTTCGCGCCGAACCTGTCCAGCAACCGCGACGCGCTCGACCTGATCCTGGTCGCGATCGAGAAGGCGGGCTTCGCGCCCGGCCGCGACATCGCGCTCGCGCTGGACGTGGCCGCGACGGAGTTCTACTCCGACGGCGCGTACAAGTTCGAGAAGTCCAAGCGCAGCGCGGAGCAGATGACCGGCTACTACACCGAGCTGGTCAACGCCTACCCGATGGTCTCCATCGAGGACCCGCTGTCGGAGGACGACTGGGACGGCTGGGTGCAGATGACCGCCGAGCTGGGCGAGCGCGTCCAGATCGTCGGTGACGACCTGTTCGTCACCAACCCGGAGCGCCTGGAGGAGGGCATCTCCCGCCGCGCGGCCAACGCGCTGCTGGTGAAGGTCAACCAGATCGGCACGCTGTCGGAGACGCTGGACGCGGTCGAGCTGGCCAAGTCCTACGGCTACAAGTCGATGATGAGCCACCGCTCCGGCGAGACCGAGGACACCACCATCGCCGACCTCGCGGTCGCGACCGGTGTCGGCCAGATCAAGACCGGCGCCCCCGCCCGCGGCGAGCGCACCGCGAAGTACAACCAGCTCCTGCGCATCGAGGAGACCCTGGGCGACGCCGCTCGCTACGCGGGCGACCTGGCCTTCCCGCGGTACACGCCGGAAGCCTGAGCCCGATGCCCGAAGCCGATCGGGACCGGCGCCGCAGGCGGACGGCGAGTCCGCCCGCGGCCCGGCCTGACCGCGCGCGCCGTCCCGCGTCGCCGAGCCGCGCCCGTACCCGTGCGGGTGCCGGCACCGGCGGCGCGTTCGGCATGTCCGGCACCCGCCGCGCCGCGCTGCTCGCGATGGTGCTGTGCGCCCTCGCGCTGAGCATCGCGGTGCCGCTGCGGACCTACCTCGCCCAGCGCGACGAGCTGCGCCAGGTCACCGCCCAGCAGGGCCAGCTCGCGATCGAGGTCGCGAAGCTGGAGCAGCGGCAGGCCGAGCTCAACGACCCGGCGCAGGTCGAGGCCGAGGCCCGCAAGCGGCTGCACTACGTGCGGCCCGGCGAGACGCCCTACATCGTCCAGCTCCCCGGCGACGCGGAGCGCACACCCGAAGAGGAGAGGCCGGCCAAGGCGCCGGCCGAGGACACGTCTTGGTACGAGCAGCTGTGGCAGTCGGTGGCGAAGAAATGACGATCACCCAGGAGGACCGCGACTTCGTCGCCTCCCAGCTCGGCCGGGCGCCGCGCGGGATGCGCCGGATCGCGGCCCGCTGCCCCAGCGGGCACGCCTCCGTCGTGCAGACGAACCCGCGGCTGGAGGACGGCACGCCGTTCCCCACGCTGTACTACCTGACGTGCTCGCGGCTGAACTCGTCGGTCAGCACGCTGGAGGGCTCCGGCCTGATGCGCGAGATGACCGAGCGGCTGGCCGAGGAGCCCGAGCTGGCGGCGGCCTACCTGCGGGCGCACGAGGCGTACCTGGCCGAGCGGGACGCGATCGAGTCGCTGGGGACGAAGGTCACCGCGGGCGGGATGCCGGACCGGGTCAAGTGCCTGCACGTCCACGTCGCCCACTCGCTGGCCGTCGGCCGCGGCGTGAACCCGTTCGGCGACGAGGCGCTGGACCGGTTGGCGGAGCTGTGGCCCAGCGGCGACTGCGCTGCGGCGGGAACCGGCGCCGGGGCACCGGACGCGGGGGACCCCGCCTCCGCGTAGTCCGCGGCCGCGAGGGCTGGTCCCGCCGGATGACCTGGGGTGCAAGGGGTTGCGCCGAACGGGTGCCCGCCGGACAACCCATGCCCTTGCTCGCCGTCAACCGTGAAAAACCGGCCGCGCACCCTCTTCACCGCCGGTTCGTTGGACAAAGTTGTGCGACTTGGGTAACTGCTTCTCGTGACACCGCGATGTCAATGAGGCAGGGTGGACGTCGGGGCAGAGCGTGATGTGCCTCACCGGGCCGGTTCCGGTGGGGTGCGATGAGGCTCAGGGAGTGAGTGTTCGTGGCAGTGCCGAAAAAACGGGGCCGCAAGCGCAAGGCGAGAAGGGTCGTCGCCGGTTCGGGGACGCTGACCCCGCGCCAGTGGGGGATCGCCGCCACGGTGACCTGCGCGATGCTGACCCCGGCGCTGCTGACCGGGACGGGCGGCTTCGACTGGGTCGACGTCGCCGGTCGTTCGGACATCTCCGCGCAGGCCCCCGGCCCCGGTGACGTGCTGAGCGCGATGCGCACGCGCGGCGGCTCCGACGACGAGCTCGGCGCGGGCGGCAGGCTCCCCGAGGCCGACGAGCTGAACGCGCTGTTCCTGGCCGACCCGGACGACCTCGGGTCGCTCACCGGCGGCCTGAACCCGTTCGACGACCTGCCCGAGGGGCAGCTCGGCATCCCCGGCGTGATGCTGGACGCGTACATGAAGGCCGAGGACCGGCTGGCCGAGACCAAGCCCGGCTGCCACATGGAGTGGTCGCTGCTGGCGAGCATCGGCCGCATCGAGTCCAACCACGCCCGCGGCGGCAAGGTCGACGCGAAGGGCAACGCCAGCCCGTCCATCCTCGGCCCGGTGCTCAACGGCCAGGGCTTCGCCGCCATCCACGACACCGACGGCGGCAAGTACGACGGCGACACGACGTGGGACCGCGCGGTCGGCCCGATGCAGTTCATCCCCGGCACGTGGGCGGGGTACGCGGCCGACGGCAACGGCGACGGCGAGAGCAACCCGAACAACATCTACGACGCCACGATCGGCGCGGGCAACTACCTGTGCGCCGCGGGCGGCGACATGAGCAACTCGGCCCAGCGGGCCCAGGCGATCTTCCGCTACAACCAGTCGAACGAGTACGTCGCGACGGTGATGGCGTGGGCGATCCAGTACGCCCAGGGCGTGGACGCGCTGCCGGACATCACCGGCTCGGACTCCGACTACACCTCGCCGGTGTACGAGGACACCCCGACGGGCGGTGACCCGACGAACCCCGGCAGCTCCAGCTCCAACCCGCCGGTCCCGACGTCGAGCAGCACCACCACGACGACCACGTCGAAGACCACGACGACGACCTCCACGACCAGCACCACCCGCACCACGGTGACGTTGCCGAACTGCCCGACGCCGACGACGACCACCACGACGACCACGACCAGCGGCACGACGACGACCACGTCGACCACGACGACGACGCCGGCCACCACGACCACGGTGCCGCCCGGCTGCCCGACGCCGACGACGACCACGACCACCACGACGACGACCACGACCCCGCCGGTGGGGGCCAACGGCTCGTCGTCGGCGGCCGCGAGCAGCGTCGCCGCCTCGTCGTCGATGAAGCCGTCCTAGGCCCGAGCTCCGCACGACTGAGGGGAACCCGGCCTGCCGGGTTCCCCTCAGTCGTGTCCGGCCCAGTGCGGTCGCTACCGTCCTCACGAGGGGATTCGCGACGAGGAGGACTGACGATGGCACGGGTGGCCGCGATCGACTGCGGGACGAACTCGATCCGCCTGCTGGTGGCCGACGTGACCAACGGCGACGACGGGAGCCGGTGGCTGCGCGACGTCCACCGGGAGATGCGCGTCGTCCGGCTCGGCCAGGGCGTGGACGCCACCGGTGTGCTGGCCCCGGAGGCCATCGCCCGCACGCGCGCGGCGCTGCTCGACTACAGCGCGGTGCTGCGGCGCAAGGGGACCGAGCGGGTGCGGATGGTCGCGACGTCGGCGACCCGCGACGCGGCCAACCGCGACGAGTTCTTCGCGATGACCCGCGAGGTGCTGGGCGTCGAGGCCGAGGTGATCACCGGTGACGAGGAGGCGCGCCTGTCGTTCACCGGCGCCGTGGCCGACCTCGACCCCGACGACGGGCCGTTCCTGGTCTCCGACGTCGGCGGCGGGTCGACCGAGCTGGTGCTGGGCGGGTGGGACGGCGTGCGCGGCACCGTCGAGGCGGCGCGGTCGGTCGACGTCGGCTGCGTGCGGCTGACCGAGCGCTGCCTGCGGTCCGACCCGCCGACCGCCGCGGAGGCCGAGGAGGCGGTCCGGGTCGCGGGCGAGGCGCTGGGGCACGCGTTCGACGCCGTGCCGGTCGCCAAGGCCCGCACGTGGATCGGCGTCGCGGGCACCGTGACGACCCTGGTGGCCATCGCGAAGGACCACCAGGAGTACGACCCGGACGAGATCCACCTGGCCAGGCTGTCGCTCGACCGGGTCAGGGAGATCACCGGCAGGCTGCTCACCACGACCCACGACGAGCGCGCGGCGATCGGCGCGATGCACCCAGGCCGGGTCGACGTGATCATCGGCGGGGCGCTGGTCGTGCGCACGATCGCCGACCACCTCGCCGCGCACACCGGCATCACCGAGCTGGTCGCGAGCGAGCACGACATCCTGGACGGCATCGCGTTCGCGCTGTCGTGAACTCTGGTAACTGGTATTAGTCGTGACGTGTTCGTGACTGTCCTATTCGGTGCCCCGCAACACGGTCCGGTTACCGTGCCCCTCACGTTCTGGGACCCACCCTTCGGGGGGTGCGGCGCTTCCGCCTACCTCGGGAGCGCCGATGAAGGCGGGAGGATCGATGTCAGGATCACGCTCGGTTTCATGGCTTGCGCTGCCGGTGGCGCTCGTCATGACCCTCACGGCCTGCGGTGGCGGCGGCGCCAAGGACAGCGCGGCCGGGGAGAACCCGGACGGCACGGTGTCCATCTACGGCACCGAGCCGAAGAGCGCGCTGCTGCCCGGTGACACGACGGAGGCGGGTGGTTCCAAGGCCGTCGACGGCCTGTACTCGCGGCTGGTCGCGTTCAAGCCCGAGGACGGCAGCACGTCGAACCTGATGGCGGAGTCGATCACGTCGAGCGACGCCAAGGTGTACGACATCAAGATCAAGAGCGGTTGGAAGTTCCACGACGGCACCGAGGTGAAGGCGAAGAACTTCGTCGACGCCTGGAACTACGCGGCCTACTCCCCGAACGCCCAGCAGGCGGGCAGCTTCTTCGCCCAGATCCAGGGCTACGACGACGTGCACCCGGCCGACGAGGCCGCGAAGCCCGCCACGGACAAGATGTCCGGCCTGGAGGTGGTCGGCGACTACGAGTTCAAGGTGACGCTGAAGGGCGCGTTCTCGGTCTTCACCAGCCAGCTCGGCTACCACCCGTTCTCCCCGCTGCCCGACGTGTTCTTCACCGACCCCAAGGCGTTCGAGGCGAAGCCGATCGGCAACGGCCCGCTGAAGTTCGTGTCCCGCACGCCCAACGCGTCGATCAAGCTGGAGCGCTTCGACGACTACAAGGGCGAGGACAAGGTCCACTTCAAGACCCTGGACATCAAGATCTACTCCAGCCAGGAGACCGCTTACCAGGACCTGGTCGCGGGCAAGCTGGACTTCATGGAGGCGCTGCCGCCGTCGGCCAAGATCGGTGGCAAGCACAAGGCCGACCTCGGTGACCGGGTGCTCAACGCGAACCTGCTCGGCATCAGCACCATCGGCGTCCCCTCCTACGTGGCGGGGTACAACAACCTCGACCTGCGCAAGGCGATCTCGCTGGCGATCAACCGCGAGCAGATCACCAAGACCGTGCTGGCCGACTCCTACACGCCGGTCGACGGCTGGGTGCCGCCGGGCATCGAGGGCTACGAGCCCGGCGTCTGCGGCGAGTTCTGCAAGTACGACGCGGCCAAGGCCAAGGAGTACTTCACGAAGTCCGGCTTCACCGGCAAGCTCACCATCCAGTCCAACGCGGACGGTGGCCGCAAGGAGCCGCTGGAGGCGGCCTGCAACAGCATCAAGCAGGCGCTGGGCGTGGAGTGCGAGTTCGTGGGGGCGACCAACTTCGGCGCGTTCCGCCAGATCGTGGACGGCCACCAGCTCACCGGTCTGAGCCGGTCCGACTGGAGCGCCGACTACCCGTCGATCGAGAACTTCCTGAACCCGTTGTACCGGACCGGCGGCTCGTCCAACGACACCGTCTACTCCAACCCGGCCGTCGACGCGCTGCTGGCCAAGGCGGACTCCACCGCGGACAAGGGCGCGGCGATCAAGGAGTACCAGGAAGCCCACAAGCTGCTGGCGAAGGACCTCCCGTCCATCCCGGTGTGGGCGGAGAAGGGCATCGGCGGGTTCTCGAAGAACCTGACCGCCGCCAAGCTGACGTTCTCCCGCGACGCCGACCTGGCGTCGTTCCGCGTCAAGGGCTGACCCCGCACCGCGACACCGGACGGCTCCGCGCGGCCCCTACCGGCCGCGCGGAGCCGCGCCGGTTCGCCATTCCCTTCCCACCACCGCAAAGGGAGCTCCACGCATGGGTCGCTACGTGCTGCGACGCCTCCTGCAGCTGATACCGGTGTTCCTCGGCACCACGTTCATCATCTACGCGCTCGTCTGGGCCATCCCGCAGGACCCGTTCGCGGGCAAGTGCGGACAGCGACCCTGCCCGGACTCCTACATCTCGGCGATGAGCGACAAGTTCAACTTCGACGACCCGCTGGTGCTGCAGTACCTGAAGTACATGGGGAACCTGCTCACCGGTGACTTCGGCGACACGTTCTCCGGCATCTCGGTCGGCGAGCAGATCTCGACCGCGTACCCGACGACGGTGAAGCTCGCGGTCATCGCCCTGCTGATCGAGGGGATCATCGGCGTCACCGCCGGTGTGCTGACCGGACTGCGCAAGCAGGGCTTCCTGGACAACCTCGTGCTGGTGTCGACGCTGTTCCTGATCTCGCTCCCGGTGTTCGTCACCGGTTTCGTGCTGCGCCTCTACCTCGGCCCGCAGGGGCTGGACCTGATGGACACCGGCGTGGACACCGCCGACCCGTCGATCGGCCAGCTGATCCTGCCCGGCTTCGTCCTGGGCAGCCTGTCGATGGCCTACGTGGCCCGGCTGACCAGGGGCGGCATCGCCGAGAACCGCCGCGCCGACTACGTCCGCACGGCCATCGCCAAGGGGCAGCCGAACAGCCGCGTCGTCGGCGTGCACCTGCTGCGCAACTCGCTGATCCCGGTGATCACGTTCCTGGGCACCGACCTCGGCAGCCTGATGGGCGGCGCGATCGTGACCGAGGGCGTGTTCAACATCAACGGCATCGGCGGTCTGATCTTCCGCGGCATCCAGGAGAAGGAGGGCGTGATGGTCACCGGCATCGTCACGCTCCTGGTGCTGGTGTACCTGCTGATGAGCCTCATCGTCGACCTCCTCTACGCCGTACTCGACCCGAGGATCCGCTATGAGTGACCCAGGTGCCGCGTCGAGCGGCTCGGGACTGGAACAGGCCGCGGCGGCGGGCGTCGGCGACCTCAGCCACGTCGACTCCGGGCAGGGGCAGAACAAGCCCCGCAGCCTGTGGAGCGACGCGTGGCGCGAGCTGCGCCGCAAGCCCACGTTCGTCATCTCGCTGGTGATCATCTTCATCGTGGTGCTGATGGCCGCGTTCCCCACGCTGTTCACCTCGGTCGACCCGCGCTACGGCAACCTGGACAACTACCTGAAGACGCCGTCCGCCGACGCGTGGTTCGGCTACGACGTGCAGGGCTACGACGTGTACGCGCGGGCAATCCACGGTGCCAGGGGATCGCTGCTCGTCGGGCTGTTCTCGACGATCCTGACCGTGCTGATCGGCTCGGTGGTCGGGATCTTCGCCGGGTACGCCAAGAGCTGGGTCGACAGCGTGCTCTCCCGGTTCGGCGACATCTTCGCGGGCGTCCCGTTCGTGCTGGGCGCGATCGTCATCCTGACCACGTTCAACACCCCCACCGAGAACCCCAGCGCGGTGCGGATCATCACCCAGGTCGTGTTCTCCATCGCCGTGCTGTCCTGGCCGGTCGCGATGCGGATCATGCGGTCCGCGACGCTCGTGGCCAAGCAGCAGGACTACGTGAAGGCCGCCCGCGGCCTGGGCGCGAGCCCGTTGCGGATCGTCTTCCGCCACCTGCTGCCGAACACGGTCGCGCCGGTCATGGTCTACGCGACGATCGCGCTCGGCGCGTTCATCGGCGCGGAGGCCACGCTCGCGTTCCTCGGCATCGGCCTGCGCCCGCCGGTGGTGTCCTGGGGCGTGATGATCAGCGAGTCCCGCGACTACTTCCAGGCGGCGCCGCACATGCTGCTGTTCCCCGCCGGGTTCGTGACGATCACCGTGCTGGCCTTCGTCATGCTGGGCGACGCCGTGCGCGACGCCCTCGACCCCAAGTCGCGATAGGAGTTCCGACCGTGACCGCACTGCTGGAGGTCGAGGACCTCCACGTGGAGTTCCGCACCCGCGACGGCGTCGCGAAGGTGCTCAACGGGGTCGGCTACCACGTCGACGCGGGCGAGACCGTCGCCGTGCTCGGGGAGTCGGGGTCGGGCAAGAGCGTGACCGCCCAGACGATCATGGGCATCCTGGACACGCCGCCCGCGGTGGTGACCAGGGGCGCGATCCGCTTCCACGGCGAGGACCTGCTGGCCGCGAGCGAGGAACGCCGCCGCGAGGTGCGCGGCGACGGCATCGCGATGATCTTCCAGGACGCGCTGTCCGCGCTGAACCCCGTGTTCACCGTGGGGTTCCAGATCGAGGAGCAGCTGCGGGTGCGGCGCGGCATGAGCCGCAAGGACGCCCGCGCCCGCGCCGTCGAGCTGCTGGACCTGGTGAAGATCCCCAACGCCGCCAACCGGGTGCGCGAGTACCCGCACCAGTTCTCCGGCGGCATGCGGCAGCGCGCGATGATCGCGATGTCGCTGGCGCTCGACCCGGAGATGCTGATCGCCGACGAGCCCACCACCGCGCTGGACGTCACCGTGCAGGCCCAGATCATGGACCTGCTGCGGGAGATCCAGCAGGAGCGGGACATGGGGCTCATCCTGATCACCCACGACCTCGGTGTCGTCGCGGACGTGGCCGACCGCATCGCCGTGATGTACGCCGGTCGCATCGTCGAGCACGCCGACGTGTTCCAGCTCTTCCGCGCACCCGGCCACCCCTACACCGAGTCGCTGCTGGAGTCGTTGCCGCGCCTCGACCTCAAGGGCCAGGAGCTCAAGACGATCAAGGGCCTCCCGCCGAGCCTCACCCACATCCCGTCGGGCTGCCCCTTCCACCCCCGGTGCCCGCGCGCGGTCGACCGCTGCGCCACCGAGGTCCCCGCGGACCACCGCCTCGGGCTGGACCGCACCAGCGCGTGCCACTTCGCCGAGGAGGTCGTCAGCCGTGGCTGAGCCGATCCTCGAGGTCGTCGACCTCGTCAAGCACTTCCCGGTCCGCGTCGGCGTGCTGTTCAAGCGCACCATCGGCCAGGTCAAGGCCGTCGACGGCGTCTCCTTCTCGTTGGCCAAGGGCGAGACCCTCGGCGTGGTGGGGGAGTCCGGCTGCGGGAAGTCCACTTTGGCCCAGGTGCTCATGCGCCTCGAACCGCCCACCTCCGGGACCGCCAGGTTCGAGGGCCGCGACATCTTCGCCATGCGGGGCGCCGAGCTGCGGCGGCTGCGGCGCGACATCCAGATCGTGCTCCAGGACCCGTACACCTCGCTCAACCCGCGGATGACCGTCGGCGACATCGTCGGCGAACCGTTCGAGATCCACACCGACGTGGCGCCCAAGGGCTCGCGGCGCAAGAAGGTCCAGGAGCTCCTGGACACCGTCGGCCTGAACCCCGAGCACATCAACCGCTACCCGCACCAGTTCTCCGGTGGGCAGCGCCAGCGCATCGGCATCGCCCGCGCACTCGCCCTGCGCCCCAAGGTGATCGTCTGCGACGAACCGGTGTCCGCTTTGGACGTCTCCATCCAGGCCCAGGTCATGAACCTCCTCGGCGAGCTCCAGTCCGACCTCGGCCTGTCCTACGTCTTCATCGCCCACGACCTGTCCGTGGTCCGCCACCTGTCCGACCGCGTCGCCGTCATGTACCTGGGCAAGGTCGTCGAGATCGGCACCGAGGACCAGATCTACGAACGCCCCACCCACCCCTACACCCAGGCCCTCCTCTCCGCCGTCCCCGTCCCCGACCCCACCCAACGCGGCCGCCGCGACGTCATCCGCCTCACCGGCGACGTCCCCTCCCCCATCAACCCCCCTTCCGGCTGCCACTTCCGCACCCGCTGCTGGAAGGCCCAGGACATCTGCGCCACCGACGAACCAGCCCTCACCACCCGCGTGGGCGACCACCCCAGCGCTTGTCACTTCGCGGAGGAGCGGACGGTGGTGTGACCCGCGGGGGCTGCTCGGGTTTTCTTGTCACGGGCCGCCTCCAGCGCTCGCGGGTGAGCCTCCGTCACCGGTGGCCCACCCGCGCACACGGCGATCTCGACCCGCGGCAGCCGCTTTGGACAACCACCGCGCGGGGCGTCGACACGGCCGCGGGCAGGCGGGTACCGCGTTTCCACGCGGTACCCGCCTGCATACGTGGCCTAGCTACCTCCCGCGAGGAAGTACACGACGACCAGCACGGCCACCGTCAACGCCGTACCGCTCAACGCTGTCGCCCCCTGATGCCCGGCCTTGCGCCCCGACACCACCCCGGCCAGCCCGAACAACGCGCCGACACCCAGGACGGTGACGTTGAACGTCACCGGCGCGGGTGTCGCGTTACGGCCCGGACGTCCGGTTCGACCGGACGCGTGAACGGCTCATCCCACCTCCGCCGCCCGCTTCAGCACCTCCCGCACCATCTCCTGCGTCAACCTCCCCGTGAACGTGTTCTGCTGGCTCACGTGGAAGCACCCGAACACGTGCAACGGCACCCCGCCGTCGCGCGCGGCCAGCACCACCTCCACCCCGTGGCCGAACTTCGGGCGTGGGGTGGGGAGTTCCCAGTGGGCGGCGAGGACGGGGAGGAGGGCCTGCCAGCCGAAGCCGCCGAGGACGACGATCGAGCGCAGCGTCGGGCGGAGGAGGGCGAGTTCGCGGACCAGCCAGGGGCGGCAGGTGTCGCGTTCCTGCGGGGTGGGCTTGTTCTCGGGTGGGGCGCACTTGACCGGGGCGGTGATGCGGGTGCCGTACAGCTCGAGGCCGTCGCCGAGGTGGTCGGCGGTGGGCTGGGAGGCTAGGCCGACGGCGTGCAGGGCGGCGTAGAGGAAGTCGCCGGAGCGGTCGCCGGTGAACATGCGGCCGGTCCGGTTGGCGCCGTGGGCGGCCGGTGCGAGGCCGACGATGGCGAGGTGGGCGTCGGCGGGGCCGAAGCCGGGGACGGGGCGGCCCCAGTAGTCCTGGTCGCGGAAGGAGGCGCGTTTCACCCGCGCGACCTCCTCACGCCACTCCACCAGCCGTGGACACGCCCGGCAGGACGTGACCTCCGCGTCGAGTTCGGCGAGTCCGAGCACCGCACTCCTCCCCGAAAGTAGGGTTCGACCATGACCGACAAGGACACCGGCGAGAACTCCGACGAGTCGAAGGACGAGAAGGACATCCCTTCCGACGACCTCGTCAGCGCCCAGCACAGCATCACCGTCAAGCGCCGCAAGCTGAACTACACCACCACGACCGGCCGCGTCGTGCTGCGGCAGGAGGTGACCACCGACGGCAAGTTCGACGGCCACCAGCCGAAGGCCGAGGTGTTCGTCACCGCCTACACGCTCGACGGGGCCGACCCGAAGACGCGGCCGGTGACGTTCGCGTTCAACGGCGGGCCCGGCTCGTCCAGCGTGTGGCTGCACCTCGGCCTGCTCGGGCCGCGGCGCGTCGTCAGCGGCGACGTCGGCGAGATGGCGCCCCCGCCGTACGAGCTGGTCGACAACGCCGAGACCCTGCTGGCCCACAGCGACCTGGTGTTCATCGACCCCGTGTCGACCGGCTACTCCCGCGCCGTCAAGGGCGAGAACCCGAGCCAGCACCACGGTTTCCAGGGCGACATCGACTCCGTCGGAGAAGTGATCCGGCTGTGGACGTCGCGCAACGGCCGGTGGATGTCGCCGAAGTTCCTCGCGGGCGAGTCGTACGGCACGCTGCGCGCGGCGGGCCTGGCCGAGCACCTGCAGTCCCGGTACGGCATGTACCTCAACGGCCTGATGCTGATCTCGTCGGTGCTCGACTTCACCACGCTCGACTTCAACGACAACAACGACGTGGCCTACGCGCTGTTCCTGCCGACCTACGCCGCGATCGCCCACTACCACGGCCTGCACGGCGACCGCCCGCTCGACGAGGTCCTCGCCGAGGCCGAGGAGTTCGCCTCCCGCGACTACCCGTGGGCCCTCGCCCGCGGCCACCGGCTGACCGCCGACGAACGCGCGTCCACCGTCACCAGGCTGGCCGCGCTGACCGGGCTGTCGGAGGACTTCGTGGACCGGGTCGACCTGCGCGTCGAGCACATCCGGTTCTTCACCGAGCTGCTGCGCTCCGAGCGCAAGGTCGTCGGCAGGCTCGACGGCCGCTTCTCCGGCTGGGACACCGACTACGGCCTCGAGAACATGTCCGAGGACGCCTCCTACTCCGCCATCCTCGGCCCGTACACGGCCGCGCTCAACCACTACGTGCGCGCCGAGCTGGAGTACTCCAACGACCTCCCGTACGAGATCATCTCCCGCTCCGTGCACCCGTGGTCGTACAAGGAGTTCGAGGGCAAGCACGTCACCGTCACCCGCAAGCTGGCCGCCGCCATGCGCGCCAACCCCCACCTCAAGGTGCACGTCGCCTTCGGCTACCACGACGGCGCGACCGCCTACTACGCCGCCGAACACGTGCTCGCCCACCTGGCCATCCCGGAGGAGTTGCGCGCCAACATCGAGTCGGCGTACTACCCGGCGGGGCACATGATGTACGTCCACGAGCCTTCGCGGGTGCAGCAGTCGAAGGACCTGGCCGACTTCGTGAAGTCCGCCTCGAACCGCTGACCACCAGCCTCTGACCGCACCAGGATCACGAGCGGCCCCGGCGTTCCAGCGAACGCCGGGGCCGTTCACGCGTCCGGTCGAACCGGACGTCCGGGCCGTAACGTGTGCCAAGGACGCCACCGGCACCGCGGCGCCCGGTCCGACACCGAGCGGTGGGACCGCCGTGAGCACCCCGCAGACCACCTCGGCGGCCGTGACCACGCAGAAGGCGGGGCTGACGCCGCAGGGGTTCCTGCCGAAGGCGATCGGACAGCAGGCGGGGTGGGACTGTTCCGGTTCGGTGATCGACTCGTGCGGTGTCAGGTTCCAGGTGACGGCGGTGGAGACGAGCCCGCAGTGCCACCAGTACGGGCGGGCGCCCGCGGCGGGGCGGAAGATTTTGCTGCTGCGCGTCTCGATGACCACCGGCACGTTGAGCCGGGACGGGGCGGCGGTGGCGCCGGAGCTCTTCGCCCCGTTCTCGCTGAAGGGGATCAGTGCGGACGGGTTCGTGCACGACGCCGAGCCGGGGAGCTGCGCGGACCTGGACGGCAGGCTGTCCGGCACGATCCTGCCGAACGCGAAGTACGAGGGCGCGGTGGAGATCGAGGTGCCCGAGTCGGTGACGTCGGTCGCCTCCGCCCACCAGCCCGCGCAGGACGGCAACCGCGGTTGGGTGTGGCCGGTCGGCTGACCACCGGGCACGAGTCCTCTTAAACCGTGGTCCCCGGACCCCGAGGCAGGCATGCTGCTGGCATGAGGTCGCGGTGGGTGGGGGCGGTGCTGGTGGGGGCGGCGTTGGTGCTTGTCGCGCTCGAGGCCCGTGGCAGCTCGCCGGTGGTGTATGGGGCGCGGTTGGTGCCGCCCGCGGTGGCCGCGCGGAGTGCTTCGCCGCCGACGGACGACCTGTTGGCGTCGGACGGGGTGGCGGGGGTGGTGGGGGGATCGGTCGTGGTGGTGCTGGTGGTGCTCTTCGTGCTGCTGTCGGTCGCGTCGTTGGGGATCGTGCTGTTCATGGTCGGGCCGCGTCGTCGTCGGGTTCGGCGCGGGTACGACGCGGTGGGGGAGACGGCGCAGGAGGCGGCGGACGGCGGGGGAGGGGCGGTCGTGCTGCTGTCGGGGGCGCGGAAGGCGTTGGGGCAGTTGCGGGAGCGGGTGGGTGGGCCCGCGTCGGACGCGGTGGTGGCGGCGTGGCTGGACCTGGAGGACGCTGCGGAGCGCTGCGGTGCGCCGAGGAGGCGGCACGAGACGTCGACGGAGTTCACGGGGGCGCTGCTGGTGCGCTACGAGGTGGACGCGGAGGCGGCGGCGACGTTGCGGGGGCTCTACCAGCGGGCGCGGTTCGGAGGGGCCGGTGGGGTGTCCGCGCAGGACGCCGAGCGGGCCGTGGACGCGCTGGAACGGGTCGTGGTCTCGTTGGACCGCGGATGACGCCGCTGCTGGGGCTGGTGCGGGCGGGGCTGCTGGCGCTCGCGGTGGGGGCGGTGGCCGGGTTCGTGCTGCACCGGCTGGGCGCGCCGGTGGGGTGGGCGGCGGTGGTGGCGGTGCCGATCGCGGGGCTCGTGCTGCTGGTCGCGCGGCTGCCGCGCGGGGCGGACATCGCGTGGTCGCCGTTGCCCGCGCACGCGTCCGGCGCCACGTCCGTGCAGGCCTCCACGCTGGTGAGCAGGCTCGACGAGGCCTCGCGGGACCGGGACCGGTTCGCCACCCGGATCCGGCCGCGGCTGCGCGCGCTGGCCGACGCCCGGCTGCGCCAACGGGGTGTGACGACCCTGGCCGAGGGCCGTGCCCTGCTGGGTGAGGACGCCTACCGGCTGCTGACCGACCCGGCCGCGGCGATGCCGACCCCCAAGGCCCTGTCCGACCTGCTGGACCGGCTGGAAGCCCTGTGACGGAAGAACTTGGAGACCACGTGACGTCGAGCAGGACCACGGGGGTCGCGGACATCGCGACCGAGTGCACGGCCGTGCTGGACGCGGTCGGCACGGTGCTCGTCGGCAGGCAGCGGTCGTTGCGGCTGGCGCTCGCCGCGGTGCTCGCGGGCGGCCACGTGCTGCTGGAGGACGTCCCCGGCCTGGGCAAGACGCTGCTGGCCCGCAGCCTGGCGCAGGCCCTGCACCTGGACTTCCGCCGCCTGCAGTGCACGCCCGACCTGCTGCCCGCGGACGTCACCGGCTCGTTCCTCTACGACCCGACCGAGCGCGAGTTCAGCTTCCGGTCGGGGCCGATCTTCACCGGCCTGCTGCTCGCCGACGAGATCAACCGCACCCCGCCGAAGACCCAGTCGGCGCTGCTGGAGGCGATGCAGGAGCGGCAGGTCACCGTCGAGGGGCGGACGTTCCCGCTGCCCAGGCCGTTCCACGTGCTGGCGACCGCGAACCCGGTCGAGTACGAGGGCACCTACCCGCTGCCGGAGGCGCAGCTCGACCGGTTCCTGGTGCGGCTGGACATCGGCTACCCGCCCGTGGACGAGGAGGTCGAGGTGCTGCGCCGCAGGCTCGTCCGGCAGCGCGAGGAGACCGAGGTGCCGCCGGTGTTCGAGCCGACCAGGCTGGCCGAGCTCCAGGCCGGGGTCGAACGGGTGGCGGTCGACGAGGACGTGCTGCGCTACTGCGTCGACCTGGCCTCGTCCACGAGGGCGCACCCGGCCGTGGAGGTGGGCGCGTCCCCGCGCGGCGCGCTGGCGCTGGTGCTGGTGGCCAGGGCGCTGGCGGTGCTGGACGGGCGGGAGTTCGTGCTGCCCGAGGACGTGAAGGAGTGCGCGGTCGCGGCCCTGGCGCACCGGCTGACCCTGCGGCCCGAGACGTGGACGTCCGGCACGACCGGCGTGGAGGTCGTCACCGAGCTGCTCGGCAAGGTCCCCGGCCCGGCGAGCACCCGCTCGTGAGCAGGGCGGACCGGATCCGCGAGGCGTTCACCGGCGGGCGCGGCCCCGGCTGGCGCGCCACCGACGCCTACGCCCGCGCGGTCCTGCTCGGCGTCGGGCTGGTCGTGCTCGGCGCGCTGCTGCACAAGGTGGAGCTGGTCCTGTTCGGCGCCCCGTTCCTGGTGTCGGCGCTGTTCGCGCTGGGCACGGAGGTTGCCGGCGAGCCCTCGGTGTCGGTCCGCCCGCTGCCGCGCACGGCCGAGCCGGGCGAGGCGACCACGGGCGTCGAGGTGGACCCGGCCGTCGGCACCGAGCTGCTGGCCGTGCGGCTGCCCGTGCCGGGCACGCCGGGGGAGCTGGGGCCGATCCACCTGCTGCCCGCCACCAGCGCGCCGATCGTGGTGAAGCTGCGCCGCGAGGCCTGGGGCGACGGCGTCGACCTGCGGGCCGACCACCTGTTCGCGGGCCCGGACGCGCTGCTCGTGCACGGCCCCGTCGTCGGCGTCGAACGCGGCCGCGTCGTCCTGCCGCCCGTGGACGCGCTGCCCGCCGGGCTGCTGCCCGCGCGCGCCGCCGGGCTGGTCGGCGTGCACCGCACCCGCCGCCCCGGCGACTCCACGGAGCTGCGCGACATCCGCGCGTTCCAGCCCGGCGACCGGCTGCGCCGCATCGACTGGCGGGTGTCGCTGCGCAGCCCGACCCTGCACGTGCGCGAGCACCACGCCGAGGCCGACGCCGACGTCGTGCTGGCCCTGGACACCCGCCTCGACCTCGGCCGCGCGGTCGCCGACTGGTCCACCGGCCACCCCGGCGGCACGTCCCGGCCCGGCGGCAGCCTCGACACCGCCGTCCGCGCCGCCGCGTCGCTGGCCGCCGGCTACCTGCACCAGGGCGACCGGGTGGCGCTGGCCGACCTCGGCCGCCCGCAGCTGGGCGTGCGGCCCGGCGTCGGGCGGCGGCAGCTGCTCCGGCTGCGCAACCAGCTCGTCGTGTGCGCCCGGTCGGCGGGCTGGTCGCCGCGTCCGGTGCTCAACGCCCACCAGGTTCCCCACGGCGCCCTCGTGGTCGTGCTGTCCCCGTTCCTGGACGACCACGTCGTGCAGGTCACCGTCCAGGCGGCCCGCCGCGGCAGCCTCGTGCTGGCCGTGGACGTGCTGCCCGCCGACCTCCGCCCCGACCCCGAGTCGCCGTGGGGCGGGGGAGCGCTGCGGATCATCCGGCTCGAACAGCGCACCCGGCTCGCGGCGATGAAGCAGCACGGCATCGCCGTCGTCCCCTGGGACGGCCACGGGGCAGGCGTGGCCGCCGCCCTGCGCCGGGCGAACCGCCCCGGACGGCCGGTGGTCCGGTGAACGCCCCTGACAGCTCGTGGACAGCTTTCCCGCCCGCGCCCGCCCCGTCCGCCCGGACGGCTCCGCCCGGCCCGCACCGCCGCCGTGAGGCACCGGGAAGGGCGCTCCGGTGAGCGCCCCCGTGCACCTCCCCGCGGGCCTCCCGGCCTGGCTCCTGCGCGCCACGGCCGCGCTGGCGTGCGCCGCGACGGCGCTCGTGCTGGCGGCGAACGGCGTCCAGGGCGTCGCGCTGGGCCTGTTCGCCCTGGTCGCGCTGGCCGCGGTCGCCGTCCCGGCCTCGGCGGCCCCGGCGCTGGTGATCGGGACCGCCGCGGTCACCCTCGCCTTCACCGGCGGCGACCCGCTGCGGCCGGGCGTCCTGCTGGTGGTCGTGCTGCTGCACCTCGTGCACCTCACGTGCGCCCTGGCCGCCGTGACCCCGGCGCGCGCCCGGCTGCACCCGCGGGCCCTCAAGGCCCCCGCCCGCCGGTTCGCCGCGACCCAGCTGGTCGTGTTCGCGCTCGCCGGCGCGGTCGCCGTCCTGCCCGCGGGCGGGACCGAGCCGGTGGTCGAGGTCGCGGGTCTCGCGAGCGCCGTCGGACTGGTCGTCGGAGCCGTCCTCCTGATGCGCCCGAGAAGCTGAGGAACGGGGCCGGAAGACTCAGTTCCAGCTGAGCTACTGGATCGATCCTCTCAGGCGTTATGCCCATCCGAGACGCTTCCCGCAGGTCAGCGCGCGGAGTGTCCGCGATCACCCGGCGACCGTGGTCACAACGGGCCCTCGGAACGCGCGATCACAGGGGTTCCGGTGCGACCATGTGCGTATGGCTGCTGTGAAGTCGCAACCCACGAGGATCGTCATCGTCGGCGGTGGGTACGTCGGTATGTACACCGCGCTGGGGTTGCAGAAGAAACTGCGTTCCGGTGAGGCGTCGGTGACCGTTGTCGACCCGCAGCCTCACATGACCTACCAGCCCTTCCTCCCCGAGGCGGCGGCCGGCTCCATCGAGCCGCGCCACGTCGTGGTGCCGCTGCGCAAGGTCCTCAACCGCTGCCACGTCGTGACCGGCCGCGTGACGAAGATCGAGCACGCGGACAAGTCCGTCACGCTGGAGACCGCCGACGGCCACGTCGAGACGATCGAGTACGACGTGCTGGTCAACGCGCTCGGCTCGATCGCCCGCACGCTGCCCATCCCCGGCCTGGCCGAGCAGGGCATCGGCGTGAAGACCATCGGCGAGGCCATCTACATCCGCAACCACGTGCTGTCGCGCCTCGACCAGGCCGCGAGCACCCGCGACCCGGAGCTGCGGCGCAGGCTGCTCAGCTTCGTCGTCATCGGCGGCGGGTTCGCCGGCATCGAGACGCTGGCCGAGCTGGAGGACATGGCCCGGTACGCGCTGCGCTACTACACGCAGCTCAAGCCCGAGGACATGAACTGGGTGCTCGTCGAGGCCACCAAGCGGGTCATGCCCGAGGTGAGCGAGAAGATGGGCGTCTACACCGTCCAGCAGCTCGAGAAGCGCGGCATGAAGGTCTTCCTCGACACGAGGGTCAAGACCATGGAGAACGGCCACGTCGTCCTGGACGACGGCACCGAGTTCGACAGCGACACGATCATCTGGACCGCGGGCGTCAAGGCCAACCCCGTGCTGCGCAACACCGACCTGCCGCTCGACGAGCGCGGTCGCGTCCGCTGCACGGCCAAGCTCCAGGTCGAGGGCCTCGCGGGCGTCTGGTCGGCCGGTGACTGCTCGGCCGTGCCGGACCTGTCGCGCACCGAGGAGGACCCGACGGCGACGTGCAGCCCCTCGGCCCAGCACGCCGTGCGGCAGAGCAAGGTGCTCGTCGGCAACATCGTGGCCAGCCTGCGCGGCAAGGACCAGAAGGACTACTTCCACAAGTACATCGGCTCGGTCGCGGGTCTGGGCCTGTACAAGGGTGTCGCGGACGTCTACGGCATCAAGATGAAGGGCCTGCTGGCCTGGTTGGCCCACCGCGGCTACCACGTCGCCAAAATGCCCACCTTCAACCGCAAGTTCCGTGTTCTCATGGACTGGCTGCTCGCGTTCGTCAACGGACGCGAGGTCGTCGCCCTCGGTCAGATCAACGACCCGAAGGCGGAGTTCGACCGCGCTTCGAAGAGCTGAGCCCACCCGACGGGTGTTGCCGGCACTGCGCCGTTCGGTTGCAGCCCGGTGACACCCGTCTGGCTTAGTGCCGTAACTTAAGCCCCCAAATAGAGCAACATCGGGGCCCTCATCTTGACATTGCGTTACGTGAACCCGAGACTACTGCTTGTGCATCACCTGAAAGCGTGATGCGCGCGTTGGGGAAAGAGGTGACCGCGATGTCCCTTGAGGAGCTGGCCGCACAGCTTCGCCGCGGTGAGATCGAGGACCGCGCTTTGGCCGAGTACGCCGCTGAGTACGTCACGGCCGGGAAGTGTTTCCGAAGCAAGAAAGACGACTGAGCGTGACCGCTTCCGAGCGGGGGGTCGAGAGACCCCCGCTCGAAGCCGTAAGAGTACTGGCCGAACCGAGTCGCACTCCGGTGAAGCCCACTCCGCTCCTCCTCCAAGGCCAGAACTACCTCTTCCGCTCGCCACCGAAGACCCTGGACTTCCAGGAGCAGGTGCACCGGATGGGCATGGTCGACGAAGGCGACGGCAGCCCGGTGCCCTGCGTGCTGGTGCTCGCGCGCAGCGCCGACATGGAGATGAACGAGCTCTCCATCGCCCTGGCCGAACGCGGCATCCGGATGGCCCGCATCGACGCCGACCGCTGCGTCGACCTGCCGCTGACCGTCTACACCGACGCGCCCCTGGTCGAGCTCGACCGGTGGCTGCTGCGTCCGCTGCTGGTGTGGCGCAGGCACTTCGAGCTCTCCGCCCTCCCCGTCGAGCCCGGCACGCTGGCGGGCGCCTACGCCGTCGACCAGTGGGGCGCGGTGTCGAACTGGCTGGCCACCCGCGGTGACTGGGCGCACGTCAACCCCACCCGTTCCACGGCCCACCTCGACCGGCTCACCCAGCTGTCCGACGCGGCCTCGTTCGGCCTGACCATCCCGCGCACGGCGGTGACCACGCGCCCCGGCCGCACCCGGCCCGGCGGCGGGCACTGCATCGTGAAGACCACCGGGCGGCACCTGCTCGAACCGCGCCCCGGCGTGCAGCACGGCCTGTTCCCGCGCCCGCTGGAGACCAGCAGGTCCAGCGACGCGCCCGAGTCCGCCCCGGTGATCGTGCAGCAGTACCTGCCGTCGGAGACCGAGCTGCGGGTGTTCGTCGTGGGCGAGCGGTGCGTCGCCTACCAGGTCGACAAGCTCGACCCCGCCCAGCTGTGGGTCGACCCGGACGCCGTCCGGGTGACACCCACGACCGTGCCCGCGGCGGTGACGGACAAGCTGCTGGCGTTAGCCCGTTACTGGAAGGTGCAGGTCGCGGCGTTCGACCTCCTGGTGACGGGCAAGGACCACGTCTTCCTGGAAGTGAACGTCAACTGCGACTGGCGATGGTTCGAACACCGCGCTGAGGACACCCTGGTGTCGGACGCGGTGCACGACTGGGTGGCGTCGCGCTTCAAGGAGCTGATAGGTGCGGGCAAAGGTCGCTGAACACTCGACGCTGTTCTACGAGAACGGCGCCGTGGTCTGGGACGACTACCTGCACCACCGGCAGTTCGCCATCAGCGAGACCGCCGAGCTGCTCTGCCGCAAGTTCACCACCTTCACCGAGGTCGACGACCTCCTCGCCCCGCTGGGCGAGGAGGACCGCGCCGTGCTGCGCCGGGTGCTCGACGAGCTCGTGGCCGCGGGCGTGCTCATCGTGGAGGGCTCGCCCGAGCACGAGGCCGAGCTGGCGATGCTCGACGGGTGGTCCAGCTGGGGCGCTTCCGCCCGGCACTTCCACTTCGCCAGCCGCACGCTGGCGGGCGCCGAGTACCTGGCCGCCGACGAGCACGACGCGGTGCTGGAGGCCAAGCTCGACGAGGAGCCGCCGCCCGCCCCGTTCCGCACCCTCGGCGGCGACGCGGTCGCCTTGCCGGTGCTGCCTGCCCGGCCGAGCTGGGGCGAGACCGGTGTCCTCGACGTCCTGCTGGCCCGCCGCACCACCCGCGAGTTCGGCACCGACGGCCTCGCGCTGGAGCAGGTCGGCGAGCTGCTGGCCGTGCTCGCCGGGCCGTCGCCGATGAGGTCGCGCATCGGCCGTTCCGGGACCGTGTTCAAGACCAGCCCGTCCGGCGGCGGCCGCCACCCGGTGGAGCTGTACGCCCACGTCCGCGACGTCGAGGGCCTGCCCGCGGGCTGGTACCACTACGACGGTCTCCGGCACGCGCTGGAGCCCCTCGGACCGGAGTGGCCCGCCGAGCGGATCGCCGAGGCGGCCGGCGACCAGGAGTGGGTCGGAGAGGCCCCACTGGTCCTGGCCTACACTGCCGTGCTCGAACGCACCCGCTGGCGCTACGACACCTCTCGCGCCTACCGGGTCGTGCAGATGGATGTCGGCCACCTGTCGCAGACCGCGTACCTGGTGGCCACGGCGATGGGATTGGGAGTCGGCTACACGGCGGCTCTCCGGGACGAACTGGTGGAACGGGCAATCGGCTGTGACGCCTATCACGAAGTGGTATTGGGGATGACGGTCGTCGGTCCATTACGCAAATGACCGGAATAGCGGAACGCGTTGAGCCGTGCGGGTGTCTTGAGTCGATTCCGATACGAGAACCCGCGCACTCCCCTTAAGCTGCCCGCTGCCCCCGTAGCCCAACCGGCAGAGGCAGGCCCCTTAAAAGGGTCACAGGTACGGGTTCGACTCCCGTCGGGGGCACTACTGCTGTTAAGCATAGACAACGTTCTGGCCTGTGCAAACCTGACTTGGAATCATCCTACGACTCCGGGTCGGTCACGGATCCGGTCGTCGGCGCGCGTTCTCACTCCCACTTAGCGATTACTCCTTTGGAGTGAATTCCAGGTGACTGGGCGTAGTGGTGAAAACGAAGTGGGACAGGTGCGCCCAGCGGGGGTGACACCTGCTGTGCGGCCGGGTGACCAGGGTCGACGGGCGGCCCCGCGAGGTTGCGGAAAACGAGTGGTCCGCGACGTGCGGAACTCTTATGGGCCGGGGTGCCGCGGTTTCGTAACAACGATTCGAGGAAATGACCGCTGGTAGCGGCCGCGGCGTGGAACCGAACTGGTCGCACGTCGGCGGAGTGCCGTGCGCGACCCGGACGACAAGGTTGTGGCACAACTTCTCCGCACCGCGTCCGGCATCGCATTCCGCACCCGGTCATCGGTGTCGACCGGACGCGCTTCCCGCTTGTCGTGCCGATCCCCGCAGGTCTTTCCGGTAATCGCCCGCGAGTCGCGGAACACATGCCGGGAGTGGGGTGCGGGCACTACTCGCGCCACCTGCCGGAACGTGTTCGATCCCGGTGATCGGCACGACTCGGGGGACCCGCCGAACGGGTGAATGTGGACGATCGCGAAGTGACCATCCGCATTCACCGGGCGAAGTCGCGCGGTCCGGTCAGACGACGACGGCGGACGCGCTCCACGCGGTGACGACCTCGTCCAGCACGGCCAGCGGCAGCGGCCCGCCCGCGAGCACCAGGTCGTGGAAGGCGCGGATGTCGAAGTCGTCGCCCAGCGCCCGCTCGGCCTCGGCGCGGATCCGCTGGATCTCCAGCCGACCGACCATGTAGGCCAGCGCCTGTCCGGGCGCGGCGATGTAGCGGTCCACCTCCGACTCGATCTCCACGAGCGGCAGCGGCGTGTTCCCGCGCAGGTAGTCGACGGCCTGGGCGCGGCTCCAGCCGAGCGCGTGCAGGCCGGTGTCCACGACGAGCCTGCCCGCGCGCATCGAGTCCAGCGACAGCATCCCCAGCCGCGAGGTGTCGTCGGAGTACAGGCCCATCTCGTCGGCCAGCCGCTCGCAGTACAGGCCCCAGCCCTCCAGGTAGGCGGTCACCGCGGCCAGCCTGCGCAGCATCGGCAGCCCGGTCAGGCCCTGGGCCAGGGTGATCTGGAAGTGGTGGCCGGGAACGGCCTCGTGGAACGCGATGGCCTCGGACTGGTAGCGGTGCCGCTCCCGGGCCCGCGAGGTGTTCGCGTAGTACGTGCCGGGACGCGAGCCGTCCATCGCGCCCGGCGAGTAGTAGGCGGTCGGGGCGCCGGGCGCCTCCGTCTCCGGCACGGCCGCGACCACGCACGCCGAGTCGGGCAGGGTGCCGAACCACTCCGGCGCGGCGGCCTCGGCCCGCGTCACGGTGTCGCGCGCGGCGCCGAGCATCTCCTCGGCGTCCCGCCAGCGCAGCTCCGGGTCGGTGCGCATCCGGTCGAAGATCTCGGCCTGGTCGGACGTGCCGAACACCCGCTGCCCGAGCACGGCGTACTCCTCGGCGAGCTCGGCCATCAGCGCCAGCCCGGTCTCGTGCAGCTCGTCGGGCGTGCGGGAGGTCGTGGTGTGCACCCGAGCCAGCGCGCTGTAGATCGCGGCGCCGTCGGGCAGCCAGCACAGCCCAGGACGGCCCTCGGGGCGGCCCGCGGGCAGGACCTCCTCCTCCAACACGTCCCGGTAGCGCCGGTAGGCGGGCCGCACGGCCTCGGCGAGCAGCCGGTCGCGCTCGGCGGTGAAGCCGGGCTCGGCGTGCTCCTGGCGGGCCAGCGGGTCCTCGTCGGCGGAGGTGGCCAGGTAGCGGTCGACGAACGCGATGGCGTCGCGGACCAGGTGCGCCACCGGCAGGCGGCCCGCCAGCAGGCCTGCCCGGTGCCGTTCGGCCAGCACGTCGAGGACACCGGGCACGGCGGCGAGCCGGAGCAGGTAGTCGCGGCCCTGCTCGGGGGTGGTCACGGCGACCATCGGCAGGATCGTCAGCAGCGCGCCCGCGGGGGCGAAGAACGACGCGGTGATCGTGTACTCGGCGGAGCGCGCGTCCAGCCGGTCGACGATCGCCTCCGCCTGCTGCGCGACGACCGCGCGGGTGACCGGGTCGCCGGTCGCGAGGGCCCGCGCGCGGGCCGCGACGTCCGCGGCGGCGGCGCGCAGGGCCACCTCGCCCTCCTCGCTGAGGTCGGGCAGCCGGTCGTCGTACCCGCTGATGCCGTAGAGGCTCGCGTCCAGTGGGTCGGCCGCCATCATCAGCGCGAACAGCTCGTCCGCCAGCTCCGTCGTCTCCGTCATGGCGACGATGCTACTGACCGGTCACGACGGTCAGCCGCTGTTCAGGTAGGCGAGCACGGCCAGCACGCGGCGGTTGTCGTCGTCGCACTGCGGCAGCCCGAGCTTGGCGAAGATGTTCGCGGTGTGCTTGCCGACGGCCTTCTCCCCGACGAACAACCGGGTCGCGATGGCCACGTTCGACCGGCCCTCGGCCATCAGCGCGAGCACCTCCCGCTCGCGCGGCGTCAACGACCCCAGCGGCTCGTCGCGCACGTGGCTGTCGAGCAGCTGCGTGATCACCTCGGGGTCCATCGCGGTGCCGCCCGCGGCGACCCGGCGGATCGCCTCGACGAACTGGGTCACGTCCGACACCCGGTCCTTGAGCAGGTACCCGACCCCGCCCGCCCGGTCGGACAGCAGCTCACGCGCGTAGAGCTGCTCCACGTACTGGGAGAGCACCAGAACCGGCAGCCCCGGCACCCGCTTGCGGGCCGCGATGGCGGCGCGCAGGCCCTCGTCGGTGAACGTCGGCGGCAGCCGGACGTCCACCACCGCGACGTCCGGCCGGTGCCGCACCATGGCGGCCAGCAGCGACGGCCCGTTGTCCACGGCCTCCACCACCTCGAAGCCGTACGCCCCCAGCAGTCGGATCAGGCCGTCCCGGAGGAGGACGAGGTCTTCACCGAGGACAACACGCACGGCAGCTCCAAGGTCACGATGGTCGGTCCGCCGACCGGACTGGCCAGGCCGAGCGCGCCGTCGAACGCGGCGAGCCTGCGCTCGGTCCCGCGCAATCCTCCACCCGGCACGACCTCCGCCCCGCCGCGGCCGTCGTCGCCGACCATCACCGACAGCCGGTCGTCGGCGTGCCGGATCCGCACCCACGCCGACGTCGCGCCGCTGTGCTTGGCCACGTTCGCCAGCGTCTCGGCCACGGCGAAGTACACGGCGGACTCGACCGGCGCCTGCGGCCTGCCCGCCAGCTCGACGTCCACCTCCACCGGCAGCGGCAGCGCCAGCCCCAGCGCGCGCACCGCGCCGTCGAGCCCGCGGTCGGCCAGCACCGGCGGGTGGATGCCGCGCACCAGGTCCCGCAGCTCCGACAGGGCCAGCGTGGACGACTCGCGGGCCTCGGTCAGCAGCGCCCGCGCGGCCTCCGGGTCGCGCGACAGCAGGTCCTCCGCCATCCCCAGGCTCATTCCCAGCGCCACCAGCCTGGCCTGCGCGCCGTCGTGCAGGTCCCGCTCGATGCGGCGCAGCTCGGCGGCCTGCGCGTCCACCGTGTCCGCCCGCGACTCGGCCAGCTCCTGCACCCGCGACGACAGCGTGGACCGCGCGGACGGCGCGAGCGCCCACCGGGTCGCCCTCGCGTGCACCCTGGTGGCCCACGGCGTGAGCCGCCACGCCACCACGAGGTACAGGCCACCGAGGATCGGCGCCAGCGCGTAGCCGAACGGCGTGTCCGGCCCGATACCGGAGAAGTCGAGGTCCTCCGCGCCGAACACCCACAGGGCGGGTGCGGCGAAACCGAGGAGACCGCCGGACCAGAACATCAGCGGCAGCGCGCCCAGGACGACGCTCAACACCGCGTTGACGGGGAGCCAGGCGAGTTCTCGCCAGGTCGCGGGATCGGTGGCGATCGCACGGACCTTGGCGATGGGGCCGCCGGTGGGGACGCGGTAGGGGCGGGGGATGGCCTCGCCGAGGGCGCGGCCCGCCCAGGTGCGGTGGACGTCCATGTACCTGCGGGTGAGGGCGTTGGTGCCGATGAGCAGGGGGACGCCGATGGTGACGAGGACGAGGGGGTAGGGGACGAGCTGGAGGGGGATGAGGGGGAGGCCGACCAAGGCCAGGGGAACCCGTGCGAAAGCCCAGAACTGGAGGCGGAGCCGGTCGCGGAAACCGCGCAGCAGGTCCATGTCCGTCATGGTGTCGAGTGTGGGGGGTGGTGGGGGGTGGGCGCGGTGGGTTTAACCCCCCTGTTTGGTGGTGGGGGTGCTGGGCGGAGTCTGGGCCTGCCCTCTCAGCGCGTGAAGCCTGGGCCTGCCCTCTCACCTGTGGGAAGCCTGGGCCTGCCCTCTCACCTGTGGGAAGCCTGGCCCTGCCCTCTCACCTGTGGGAAGCCCGGCCCTGCCCTCTCACCTGTGGGAAGCCCGGCCCTGCCCTCCCACCTGTGGGAAGCCCGGCCCTGCCCTCCCACCTGTGGGAAGCCCGGCCCTGCCCTCCCCACCGTGCGAAGCCCGGCCCCCGGCGCGCGATTGTCTCAATGCCCGATCTTGCTTGTCAAGACGATAAAGCCATCTTGACAAGCAAGATCGGGCAGGAGGGCGCTGTGGATCGGGGGCAGAGGGGAAGTCTGGCTTCGCCAGCATCAGGCTCCGCCTGACTCAAGCATCGGACTCCGTCCGACACTGCATCCTCGCTGCGCGTCGGACAAGGCCCCAGGCGCTTCGCGCCGGATGCGCGCTGGCGGGCTGCGCCCGACGGGGGTGGGGTCGGTTGGTTGGTTGGTTGGTGTCGCCTCTTCCTCTTCGCCTGTCTAGTTGCGGGCGGCGGGGAAGCTGCGCAGTTGGGCGAGGATGGAGGGGTCTTGTAGTTGCATCCACTGGATGACTTCGGTGTAGGTGGCGCAGACCGTGTCCTTCAGGACGCAGACCTCGCCCATGAACTTCTCGACGGCGTCGGCGAAGGCGCCGCCCGCCCATTCGTTGAAGTGGTTGCCGATGGTGAGCGGGGCGCGGTTGCCGTTGAAGACGGTGCGGTAGACGTCGCGGTAGGTGTCGACGACGACGGAGCTGAACTCGGCGGCGCGTTCTGGTTGTTCTTTGGCGCCGTTGAGGACCGACCAGAGGTTGAAGTCCATCATGACGGCCTGCTTGTTGAGGGCGGGGACCTTGACCTCGGGCAGGGGGAACTCGTAGACGCCGTCGATGACGGTGGGCCAGGTGACGCCGAGGCTGACGTGGCTGGTGTCGTAGACGAGGCCGTGGGACTTCATGGCGGGGAAGGCGGCTTTCCAGTCGGCTTCCAGGCAAGGGGTGCGGCCGCCGCGGATGTTGGCCGGGTCGAGTGCGAAGCCGCGGGCGCGGGACTTGTCGATGATGGCGAAGAACTGGTCGAGCTCGTTGTTCCACTGGTCGGTGTTCCAGGTGCCGACGCTGGGTTCGGTGCCCTTGCAGAAGTGGCCGTTGTAGTGGGTGCCGATCTCGTGGCCGGCCGCGATGGCGTCGTTGAGGTAGCCGATGCGCAGGTCGACGTCCTGCCTGCTGCCGCCGAAGTCGATGGCGGACTCGCCGCGGTCGTGGCCGGGACCGGTGTAGCCGGTGGCGCCCTCGCTCTCGGTGAGCATGTAGACGCCGGACAGCAGGCCGGTCACGTGGGCCTTGGCGTCGCGGGCGATGGGCAGGACGCGGTCCCAGTGCTCCTTGGAGGCGGCGCCGTCGAAGGAGAACATCACGAACTGCGGGGGCTTCTCGTTCGGGCCGAGCTTGTGCATCCACTCGGCGCGCGGCTCGGCGGGCGGGGGCACGACGGGCACGTCGCTGGTGTCGACGGGGGTGCGGGGTGGGGCCGGGAGGCCTGCGGCGACGTTCTCCGGTGCGGTCGCGCCCTGCTCGGGAGTGCGCCCGATGGTGATCAACACGGCCATCGTGACCCCGAGGGCCACTCCGGTCGTCACCCAGCGCAACCGCTTCTCATTCCTTGCCACGAAAGGTAATGACGGCCGGTACGGGCCGGAGGTTGCGTGGAGATCACGATCAGGTTCACCCGGTTGTGTCGATCGTTACGTACCGCGACCGGTGTTGCCGAGGTCCGGGTTGGACGCTCCAGGTAAAGTCACTTTTACCCGACGGGAACCGATCGACTCGTGTGGTCGTTGAACCCCGTGACGGCGTCAGCACGCCACAGGAGGACGAGGTGCGCACCACCAGCAACCCCGCTTTCCGCAACCTGCCGACCGGCGGTTACGGGAACAACTACGCAGGCTTCGGTCAGCCGCCGCAGCAAGCGGGCACCGGCTACGACCCTGCGCCCCCATCGGCGGCCAACCGCCCGATGACCATCGACGACGTGGTGACCAAGACCGGCGTCACGCTGGCCGTTCTCCTCGTCGCGGGCACCATCACGTTCGCGATGGAGCTCTACGCGCTGGCACTGCCGGCGATGATCATCGGTTTCGTGTTGGCCCTGGTCAACATCTTCAAGAAGAAGCCGAGCCCGGCGCTCGTGCTCGCCTACGCCGTCGCCGAGGGCGTCTTCCTCGGCGCGGTCAGCGGTGTCATCGGCCGCATGTTCGACAACGGCAACGCCATCGTCGTGCAGGCGATCATCGGCACCATCGGCGTGTTCATCGGCATGCTGGTCGTCTACAAGACCGGCGCCGTGAAGGTCACGCCCAAGCTGACCAAGTGGATCACCGGCGCCGTCATCGGCGTCGCGGTGCTCATGCTGGCCAACCTGGTCGCGAGCTTCATCACGCCCGGCGGTCTCGGCCTGCGCGACGGCGGCACCATCGCCATCATCTTCAGCCTGGTCTGCATCGGCATCGCCGCGTTCAGCTTCCTGCTGGACTTCGACGCCGCCGACGAGGCCATCCGGGCCGGTGTGCCCGCGGTGTTCGCGTGGCGGATCGCGTTCGGCCTGACCGTGACGCTGGTCTGGCTGTACCTGGAGATCCTGCGACTGCTGTCCTACTTCAACTCGGACTGATCGCGGGAACACCCCTCGAACGACACCGAAGGCGTCCGGCCACCAGGTCGGGCGCCTTCGGCGCGTCCGGGGTCCGTCAGCCCCGCCAGCCGCCCGGCCCGTCGTCGGGCAGCGCCGCGCCCACCTTGACCAGGCAGGGCACGCACAGGTGGCCGTGCTGCTCGCGCTCCAGCCGCTCCACCGGGACGCTGTGCTCGCACACCGCCTCGTAGAAGACGCGGTCCGCCACGGCGGTCTGCGCGGACTCGAACGCGTGGCACCTCCGGTCGTAACCGCTGTGCCACCAGGTGTACGTCATGCGGGGCCTCCCTGCTCCGAGGTGGAGACGAGTTCGCGGGGCCCGGATGACGCGCGACGAGGACGACCACCGGGATGGCCCAGTGATCGTCCTCGTCGGGGTGGTTCGTTACGCGCGGCGACTAGCTCAGGCGCTCCAGCACCATCGCCATGCCCTGGCCGCCGCCGACGCACATGGTCTCCAGACCGAACTGCTTGTCGTGGAACTGCAGCGAGTTGATCAGGGTCGTGGTGATCCGCGCGCCGGTCATGCCGAACGGGTGGCCGACGGCGATCGCGCCGCCGTTGACGTTCAGCCGGTCGATGTCGATGCCGAGGTCCTGGTAGGAGGGGATCACCTGGGCGGCGAACGCCTCGTTGATCTCCACCAGGTCGATGTCGCCGATGCTCATCCCGGCCAGCGCCAGCGCGCGCCGCGACGCCTCCACGGGGCCGAGCCCCATGATCTCCGGCGACAGGCCGGACACGCCGGTCGACACGATCCGCGCCAGCGGCGTGATGCTCAGCTCGCGGGCCTTCACGTCACTCATGACCACCAGCGCCGCGGCGCCGTCGTTGAGCGGGCAGCAGTTGCCCGCGGTGACCTTGCCGTTCGGCCGGAACACCGGCTTCAGGCCGGACACGCCCTCCAGCGTCACCCCCGGCCGCGGGCCGTCGTCGGCCGACACGACGGTGCCGTCCGGCAGCGTCACCGGCGTGATCTCGCGCGCCCAGAACCCGTTCGCGATGGCCTTCTCGGCCAGGTTCTGCGAGCGCACGCCGAACTGGTCCATCTCCTCGCGCGAGATGCCCTTGGCCCACGCCAGGTTCTCGGCGGTCTGGCCCATCGCGATGTAGACGTCCGGCACCTGCCCGGCCTCGCGCGGGTCCGTCCACGACTCGGCACCCGCCTCCGCCGTCGACGCGGTCCGCGCCTCGGCGTCGGCGAACAGCGGGTTGTGCGTGTCCGGCCAGCCGTCGGAGTTGCCGCGCGCGAAGCTCGACACCGTCTCGACGCCCGCGCTGATGAACACGTCGCCCTCGCCCGCCTTGATGGCGTGCAGCGCCATCCGGGTCGTCTGCACGCTCGACGCGCAGTACCGCGTCACCGTCGTGCCGGGGATCCGGTCGTAGCCCGCCAGCACGGACACCACCCGCCCCATGTTGAAGCCCTGCTCACCACCGGGCAGCCCGCAGCCCAGCATCAGGTCGTCGATGGTGTTCGGGTCCAGCTCCGGCACCTTCGCGAGCGCGGCCTTGACCATCTGCACGGTCAGGTCGTCGCCGCGGATGTCCTTCAGGGAGCCCTTGCCCGCGCGGCCGATGGGGGACCGGGCGGCGGAAACGATGACGGCCTCAGGCATTACGGAACTCCTTTGTTCACCGCAGCGTGTCGACCTACCCTAGTTAACGCCTGTTCAGCCAGGCCACCACTCGTGACGCACGCCGCCTGCTTTCACGATGCCGAAAGGTCGTCGGGTGGGCCATCCGTGTGATCGCCTGTTGGGGGTGGGGTGGTGTCGAGGCGTGGTGAGTGCTGTTTGTGGGGCGGCTCGGTGGGGGTTGCGTGGTTCCGATGCGCAGCGAGTCCCGTGTGTGGGTGGCTTGGTGGTCTGGGGCTGCCAGGTGGTTCCGAGGCGTAGCGAGTCCCGAGGGTGGATGGCTCGTTGGGGTTGTGCGTGGTTGTCGAGGCGTAGCGAGTCCCGTACCTGGGTGGCTCGGTGGGTTGTGTGTGGTTGTCGAGGCGTAGCGAGTTCGCCGGGGTGCGTGGCTGGGTGGGGGTTACGACCCGCGGTGGTGTGGTCGATTTGACTTGGGGCCCCTCTTTTTGGGCCTCGTCGGGCGAAAAAGGGCAGGTGGTAGAGCCTGCCCGCCGACTAATTGTAGGCCCAAAAACCCCAAGTAAAATCGACCACGGTTGCGTGCTTTCGTTGCGTACCAGCGGCTTGCGCGGGTCGGCCTTGGCGTGTTGGTTCCAGCGGCTTGGGCTTGGGGCTTGGGCGTGTTGGGTTCAGGGCTTGGTGGCTTCGGGCTTGGGTTGCTGGTGCTTGGGTGCTGTCACTTCTGTTGGCGGTGTTTGCGGTTGAGCCAGGCGACGATCCTTGTCGTGGGTCTTCTGGCTTCTGCGAGTGCTGAGCGCTGTGGCCATTCCGGTAGTGGGCCGCCGTGCCACACGCCGGCCACGCTGCACAGCGGGGCGAGCAGGATGGCGGCTGCGGCGTCGTAGCCGGCGGCGTTGGGGTGGAAGCGGTCGGCGCTGAAGAGGTCGCCCGGTCGGGCGAGGAACTCGGGGGAGAGGAGGTCGGCGAGGGGGACGGCTACGCCGCCTGCCTGTTCCACGGCGGTCTTCTGCTCCTTGGCCAGGCGGAGGCTCCAGGACCGGGCCACGGAGCGCAGGGGTTGGGCGATGGGGCGGATCGCGCCGAGGTCGGGGCAGGTGCCGACGACGACGCCGATGCCGGCGAGGCGAAGCCTGCGGACTTCGGTGGCGAGGACCGTGACGGCTGTGCCGATGGAGACGCGTGTGGTGACGTCGTTGGCGCCGATGATCACCAGGGCGACGTCCGGCGGGTCTTGCAGGACCCGGTCTACCTGGGCGGGGAGGTCGTTGGTGGTGGAGCCGCTGATGGCGTAGGTGGTGAGTCGCACGGGGCGGTCGGCCTCCTCGGCGAGGCCCCTGGCCATGAGCACGCCGGGCAGCTCGTCCTCGCGGTCGACGCCCAGGCCCGCGGCCATGGAGTCGCCGACCACGGCGAACCGCAGTGACGGTCGGATGCCGTGCAGGTGGGCGGGGGTGTAGACGCCGTCGGCCCGCGGCGGGGGCGCCTCGGGCACGCCGATCGCCAGCCTCGCCCGCCTGCCCTGCTCGCTGAGCAGCGCGTACAGGGCGCTGAACCCGCCGCCGACCGCCCCCAGCGCGACCGCGGCCACCCGTAATCGTCGTGCACCCACCACGTGACCACCCCTTTCGCCCCGGTGAATCGTCCACCAACAGCCGGACCGGGTGGGGGCACCCCGCCGTCGGAGTTACGCTGCCCGCGTCATCTCGCAAAGTGGGAAGGGACTCTCCCGGTGGAGTACGTCGAGCACGTCGTCGACCTGGTTGGCAACACGCCGCTGGTGAAGCTGAACTCGGTGACCGAGGGCGCGGCGCCGCTGGTGCTCGCCAAGGTCGAGTACCTGAACCCCGGCGGGAGCGTGAAGGACCGCATCGCGCTGCGCATGGTGGAGGCGGCCGAGGCCTCCGGTGAGCTGAAGCCGGGCGGGACGATCGTGGAGCCGACGTCGGGCAACACCGGGGTGGGGCTGGCGCTGGTCGCGCAGCGGCGGGGCTACAAGTGCGTGTTCGTCTGCCCGGACAAGGTCAGCGAGGACAAGCGCAACGTGCTGAAGGCGTACGGCGCCGAGGTCGTGGTGTGCCCGACGGCGGTCGCCCCGGAGCACCCGGACTCCTACTACAACGTGTCGGACCGGCTGGTGCGCGAGATCCCGGACGCGTGGAAGCCGGACCAGTACTCGAACCCGCAGAACCCGCTGAGCCACTACCACTCGACCGGCCCGGAGATCTGGCGGCAGACGGAGGGGCGGATCACGCACTTCGTCGCGGGCGTCGGCACCGGCGGCACGATCTCGGGCACCGGGCGCTACCTCAAGGAGGTGTCCGGCGGCAAGGTGAAGATCATCGGCGCGGACCCCGAGGGCTCCGTGTACTCCGGTGGCACCGGACGTCCGTACCTCGTCGAGGGCGTCGGCGAGGACTTCTGGCCGGACGCCTACGACCGCGACATCTGCGACGAGATCGTCGCGGTGTCGGACGCTGACTCCTTCGCCGTCACCCGCCGCCTCGCCCGCGAGGAGGGCCTGCTCGTCGGCGGCTCGTGCGGCATGGCCGCCGCGGCCGCGATGAAGATCGCCAAGAGCTGCGGCCCGGACGACGTCGTGGTCGTGCTGCTGCCCGACGGCGGCCGCGGCTACCTGTCGAAGGTCTTCAACGACCAGTGGATGTCCTCCTACGGCTTCCTGCCGCCCGACTCCTCCGGCGCCACCGTCGGCGACGTGCTGCGGCGCAAGGACGGCCACATCCCGGACCTGGTGCACGGCCACCCCAAGGAGACCGTGGCCGAGGCCGTGGCGATCCTGCGCGAGTTCGGCGTGTCCCAGATGCCCGTCGTGAACGCCGAGCCGCCGATCATGGCGGCGGAGGTCGCGGGCGCGGTCAACGAGCGCGACCTGCTGGAGGCGCTGTTCACCGGCAAGGCGCAGCTCGCCGACACGCTGGAGAAGCACATGTCGGCCCCGCTGCCGACGATCGGCGCGGGCGAGTCGGTCGGCGTCGCGATGAAGGCGCTGTCGCACGCCGACGGCGCCCTGGTGCTCGACGACGGCAAGCCGGCGGGCGTCGTTACCCGCCAGGACATCCTGGGTTTCCTCGCGGGCAGGTGAGCGGGGCGATCGACGACACGTTCAGCGGTTGCCGGTGGCGCGACCCGCGCCATCCGCTAGCGTGGCCAGCACTTACCGGCAATCGCGACCCACGCCAAGGGGATGGGAAACTCCGATGAACGCTCCGCAGCCGCCAGGAAACCAATACGGCGGCCAACCACAGGAGGGACAGGGCAACGAGCCCCCGTCCCCCAGCGCCGAAGCGACGCAGGTGGTGCCGAGCGGCGGACAGCCCCCGGCGTTCCCGCCCGCCGAAGCCACCCAGGTCGTCCCGTCCGGCCAGGCCCAGCAGCAGCCGAGCTCGGAGGCGACCCAGGTCGTCTCCGGCCAGCAGCACCAGCAGCAGCCCTTCGGCCAGCAGCCCGGCGCCCCCTCCGGCGGGTTCCCGGCGCAGCCGCCCTCGGGCGGGTTCCCGTCCCAGCAGCCGCCCGCGCCGCAGCAGCCCTACGGCCAGCAGCCCCAGCAGGGCTACGGCCAGCCGCAACAGCCGTACGGCCAGCCCCAGCAGCCCTACGGCCAGCCCCCGCAGCAGCCCTACGGCCAGCAGCCGTACGGCCAGCCGCAGCAGCCCCAGCAGCCGTGGGGCGCGCAGGCACCGGCCTACGGCCAGCCGCAGCAGCAGGCGTGGGGCGGGGCGCAGCCCGGTTACCCGGCGCAGGCGGGCTACGGCGCGGCCCCCGCGGGCAACTACGCCGAGTGGGGCCAGCGGCTCATCGGCGGTCTGATCGACTTCGCGGCCCCCGCCGTGGTGTTCTACGTGCTGGTGTTCGCCATCGGCGGCACGTCGCGCAACCTCTCGGCCTCGCTGGCCATCAGCGGCATCGGCTACATCGCGCTGCTGGGCTACATGGGCTACAACTCCTGGTACCTGCAGGGCACCACCGGCCAGTCCTTCGGCAAGAAGGTCGCCAAGATCAGGCTGATCAAGGAGGAGACCGGGCAGCCGGTCGGCTTCGCGAACGCCTTCGTCCGGCACCTGTGCCACGTCGTGGACGCGCTGCCCTGCTACGTCGGGTTCTTCGCCCCGCTGTGGGAGGTCAAGAAGCAGACCTGGGCCGACAAGATCATGGGCACCGTCGTGGTCAACGAGAGCGGCGGCCCCGGCGCCATCGGCGGCGGGAACTTCCCCGGCACCGGCGCCCAGGCGGCCCAGCCCTACGGCCAGCAGCCGCAGCCGGGCCAGTACGGCCAGCCGCAGCAGCCCTACGGCCAGCAGCCCCAGCAGGGCTACGGCCAGCAGCAGCCGCCCGCGCAGTGGTGACCCGCTGACCCAGAGGTCGCACACCGGCCCCCGACCACCCGGTCGGGGGCCGGTCCGGCATCCGGGACGGTCCCATTCCACGCCGTAGGCTCTAGTCATGACCGACAGCTCCGCTCACCACGGCTTCGCGACCAGGGCGATCCACGCGGGCCAGGACCCCGACCCGACCACCGGCTCGGTGATCCCACCCATCCACGCGACCTCCACCTACGCCCAGGACGGCGTGGGCGGGCTCCGCGACGGCTACGAGTACTCCCGCACCGGCAACCCGACGAGGACCGCGTTGCAGGAGTGCCTGGCCTCGCTGGAGGGCGGCAGGCACGCCCGCGCGTTCGCCTCCGGCATGGGCGCGACGGACGCGGCGCTGCGGTCGATGCTGCGCCCCGGCGACCACATCCTCATCCCGAACGACGCCTACGGCGGCACGTTCCGGCTCATCGACAAGGTGCTGGGCCACTGGGGCATCGAGCACAGCCCCGTCGACCTGTCGGACGTGGACGCGGTCCGCACGGCGATGCGCCCCAACACCAAGGTCGTCTGGATCGAGACGCCCACCAACCCGCTGCTCAACATCGCGGACATCGCGGGCCTGTCCCAGATCGCGCACTCCGGCGGCGCGCTGCTCGTGGTGGACAACACGTTCGCCTCGCCGTACCTGCAGAGCCCGCTCGGCCTCGGCGCCGACGTGGTGATGCACTCCACGACCAAGTACATCGGCGGCCACTCCGACGTTGTCGGCGGCGCGCTCGTCACCTCCGACGACGAGCTGGACGCCCAGTTCGGCTTCCTGCAGAACGGCGCGGGCGCGGTCGCCAGCCCGTTCGACTCGTGGCTCACGCTGCGCGGCATCAAGACCCTTGAGCTGCGCATGGAGAAGCACTCCGACAACGCCGAGCTGGTCGTGCAGGCGCTGCTCAACCACCCCAAGGTCAAGACCGTGCTCTACCCCGGGCTGCCCGACCACCCCGGTCACGAGCTGGCGGCCAAGCAGATGCGCCGCTTCGGCGGGATGATCTCGTTCACCGTCCACGGCGGCGAGCAGGCCGCGCTGGAGGTGTGCGCGCGCACCAGGCTGTTCACGCTGGCAGAGTCGCTGGGCGGCGTGGAGTCGCTGATCGAGCACCCCGGCAAGATGACGCACGCCAGCACCGAGGGCTCGCTGCTGGAGGTGCCGTCGGACCTCATCCGCCTCTCGGTCGGCATCGAGTCCGGTGACGACCTGGTCGCCGACCTGCTCGCGGCGCTGGGCTGAGCCTCCCCGACCACGACGAAGGGGCCCGCCCGAGGTTCGGCGGGGCCCCTTCGACGTCGTGGCCCTAGGGCTTGAGCAGGTTGTCGCCCTGCTGCGGGTACTGGGTGTTCTCGACCTTGGGCACCGCGGGCAGCTCCTGCCCGCTGACGCACCCGCCGACGAACTGGAGCACACCGCCGTGCTGCTCGAAGTGCCCAGCCTCGTGACAGCCCGTCTGGGCGACGGTGAAGAAGGCCGCGCCGGTCAGGGCCACGGCCGTGGCCACCGCTCCGACGAGCGGAATCACGGCGGCTGCGCGTCCCACGTGTGCCATGCCGCCTCCCTGGTGTGAATGCCCTGTGAGGTCCCCCACGACAGAGCGTACCCGTCTCCGGGCAGTGCCCTCCAAGCTCGTCGCCCGGAGTTGGCTGCTATCCGCCGTCGGTTCATCACGGATGGTAGTGGTTCGCCATCTTCGTGATCTCACCCGCCGCGTTGAACGAGATCGCGGGCGCGTACTCGGTCCACGTGGGGGTCAGGGCGGCGTACTCGGCGACCGAGCACAGCACCGTGCCGAGACCGTTGTCGTCCAGCACCAGCTCCGCGGAGCCCTTGCCGGGCGTGCAGCCCTCGGGCGACAGCAGCACCGCGTCGGGTGCGAGCCGCGAGATGTGCTCGACCTGGTCGACGGCCTCGACCGTGCGGTTGTTCGTCCTGGCCGTCACGAACCGGGCGGTCAGCCACCTGACCTCGCCGTCGGCGGTCATGGCGGTCACGATCGACACCGGCACGTCCGCCAGCGGCTTCGGCTGGTTCGACGGCACCGCGGTCCCGGTGGGCGCGTCCAGCACGCCCCGCGCGCTCGGCTCGACCGACGGCGCGCTGTGCTTCCCGATGCCCGCGCACGCGCTGAGCAGCAGGAGCGCCGCGCCGACGCCCACCAGCCCCGTCCCCCTGGCGATCCCCACGACGTGCCCCCTGGTTGCGGTGTCGTTGTCCCGCAACCAGGACGCCCGCCGGAGGTCAGAGGTTGCCCCGGCGCTCCTGCTCGCGCTCGATGGCCTCGAACAGCGCCTTGAAGTTGCCCTTGCCGAAGCCGAGCGAGCCGTGCCGCTCGATCAGCTCGTAGAACACCGTGGGCCGGTCGCCGATGGGGGCGGTGAAGATCTGCAGCAGGTAGCCGTCCTCGTCGCGGTCGACCAGGATGCGGTGCTCCTTGAGCACCTCGATCGGCACCCGCACCTCGCCGATGCGGGCCCGCAGCTCCGGGTCGTCGTAGTAGGAGTCCGGGGTCTCCAGGAACTCCACGCCCGCCGCGCGCATCGCGGTCACGGTGCCGATGATGTCGTTGGTCGCCAGCGCGATGTGCTGCACGCCCGCGCCCTCGTAGAACTCCAGGTACTCGTCGATCTGCGACTTGCGCTGCGCGATCGCGGGCTCGTTGAGCGGGAACTTGACCCGGTGGTTGCCGTTGGAGACGACCTTGCTCATCAGGGCCGA
Organism: Umezawaea tangerina; assembly: GCF_003002815.1. Classification (GTDB taxonomy): domain Bacteria; phylum Actinomycetota; class Actinomycetes; order Mycobacteriales; family Pseudonocardiaceae; genus Umezawaea; species Umezawaea tangerina. The sequence goes on from NZ_PVTF01000001.1 coordinate 1,026,333, forward strand.
GTAGTCCGTGGCGATGTCGTCGCCGATGAACTCCGCCATGTTCACGAAGCCCATGACGCGGTTGTACCACTCGACCCAGTAGTCCATCTTGCCGAGCTCGACGTTGCCGACGCAGTGGTCGATCGCCTGGAACAGCCGCTTCGGCGCGCCCGCGGGGCGGACGACGGTGCTCTCCTTGACGACGTAGCCGGGCAGGTAGGGGCCGGTGTAGCGGGACCGGTCGACCAGCGTGTGGCGGGTCTCGCCGTAGGTCGCGATGGCCGCGGTGCGCACGGTGCCGTTGTCGTCGCTCACGTCGTGCGGCTCGACCAGCACGGTCGCGCCCTGGGACCGGGCGTGCTCGACGCAGCGGTCGACGTCGTCGACCTCCAGCGCCAGGTCGACCACGCCGTCGCCGTGCCTGCGGTGGTGCTCCAGCAGGTCGCTGCCCGGCAGCACCCCGCCCTTGATCACGAACCGGGCCGAGCCGGACTTCAGCACGAACGCCTTGTGGTCGCGCTGGCCCGTCTCCGGACCGGCGTACGCGACGAGCTGCATGCCGAAGGCGACCTGGTAGAACCACGCGGTCTGGGTGGCGTTGCCCGCGACGAACACCACGGCGTCCATCGCCCGCACCGGGAACGGGTCCTTGGTGGCGTCGTAGTCCACCAGGCCGACGAGCTGCCTGAGCTGGTCGTAGCTCACGTCGTCGAGCTGCTGGTCGGTGCGACCCAGAGTCCCGGTCATGGCGTTCCCTCCGTTGTCCAGTTCGGTACCCAGAGGATGTGCCGCACCAGGCATCCTGAGCAACACTCAGTGAAATTCCTGGTCATTTTGTACAGTGCACCATGACTTCGGGCGAGCAACTAGAACACTCTGACCAGACACTGGACGTACTCGACGCACGACTCCTCCTGCTCCTCACCGACGAACCCCGCCTCGGGGTGCTGGAGTGCTCACGGCGGTTGGGAGTCGCGCGGGGCACCGTGCAGGCACGGCTGGACCGGCTGGTGGGCAAGGGCGTGCTCACCGGGTTCCCGCCCGCGCTGGACCTCGCGGCGATGGGGTACGGGCTCACGGCGTTCGCGGTGCTGGAGATCGCGCAGGGGCGCAGGCAGGAGGTGTCCGACGGGCTGGCGGCGATCAACGAGGTGTGCGAGGTGCACGCGACGACGGGGCAGGGGGACCTGTTCGTGAGGATGGTGGCCCGGTCGAACGCGGACCTGCAGAGGGTGATCGACGAGATGGTGGACGTGCCGGGGGTGGAGAGGCTGTCGACGTCGATCGCTTTGTCCACGCCGGTGCCGCCGAGGGTGCGGCCGTTGTTGGAGCGGATCGGGTGATTGTTGGGTGGTCGGGTGGGGTCGGTCGGGGGTGGCTGGGTGGTCGTGCGTGGTTGTCGAGGCGTAGCGAGTTCGTCGGGTGCGTGGCTGGGTGGGGGTTACGACCCGCGGTGGTGTGGTCGATTTGACTTGGGGCCCCTTTTTTGGGCTTTGTCGGCGTAAAAGGGCAGGTGGTAGAGCGTGCCCGCCGACTGATTGTAAGCCCAAAAACCCCAAGTCAAATCGACCACGGTTGCGTGCTTTCGTCGCGTACCAGCGGCTTTCTCGGGTCGGACTTTTTGTTTTTTGGGCTTCTGGTGGGGTTCGTTGCTTTGTTCTTGTTGTTGGGGGTTTTGTTGGGCTTCTGGACACGCAGAAGAGGCGATCACCGGGTGGTGATCGCCTCTGTGCGTGGTGCTGTGCTGGTCAGGCGGAGTAGGGGACTGCCTTGATCAGGGTGACCTTCTGGCTCTTGCCGTTGGGCAGTTCGTACTCGACGGTCTCGCCGTCCTTGGCGCCGAGCAGGGCCTTGCCGAGCGGGGAGGCGGGGGAGTAGACCTCCATCGCGCCGTGGGCGCCCTCCTCGCGGGTGGCGAGCAGGAACTCCTCGGTCTCGTCGTCGCCGTCGTAGCGGATGGTCAGCACGGTGCCGGGGGCGGCGACGCCCTTCGTGGTCGGGGCCTCGCCGACCTTGGCCGCCTGGAGGAGCTCCTGCAGCTGCCGGATCCGGGCTTCCTGCTTGCCCTGCTCCTCGCGGGCCGCGTGGTAACCGCCGTTCTCACGGAGGTCGCCCTCCTCGCGGCGCGCGTTGATCTCAGTGGCAATGACCGGGCGATTCTGGATCAGCTCGTCCAGCTCAGCCTTGAGCCGGTCGTAGGCCTCCTGGGTAAGCCAGGTCACCTGGGTGTCGCTCACGGTCACCAACTCCTCGTCTTGCTCCAGGCCCACCTTGTGGACTGGCAGTTTCCGGGCAGCACCGCGCCCGGAACGGAAAAACACGGCCCACACCGGGGCCGTGCTGAGCTGCAAGAGTAACACGTTTACAACGTTCGACTACGGTGTTTTGTTCCCGACACCGCCGCTAAACCCGCAGATCACCCGCTTGGCCGCTAGTTCGTGGACAGGTAGGCGGGTACCTGGTAGGAGCAGCCGAACACCTCGCCGGTGACCGGTGGTTTCGACGTGCGCAAGGTGGTCTTCTCGATCACCGTCGTCCTACCTGGTGGGACGAGCACCTCGCGGCGCCCGGCCTCGTCGCCGTCGTCGGAACGGGCCCGGATGATGCACACGGCGGCGCGGGCCGGATCGTCCCTGACCACCTCGAACGTGACCTCGACGGTGCTGTCGCCGAGCACCTCGAAGCCGCTCTGCTTGGCCTCGATGGGCTGGTTGCCGAGGTTCCGGTAGGCGACGAGGGCGATCACGACGCCCACGAGCACGCCCACCACGGGCAGTGACCAGCGGAGCCACCTCGGCAGCGGGCCCTTCGCCCGCTTGCCGTAACGGCCCTCGGGCAGCGTGCGCTGCACCACCGCGGTCACCACCTCCCGACCCCGCCCGTTCGCCTGCTGCGGACCAGCGGGAACAATGGGCGTCGACGTCCGCGTTGAGTGTCGCAGGGTCCTGTGGGGCCCTGCCCGGTGGGGCTGGACGGAAACTACGAGGAGGACCGGGTCGGTCATGGTCGAGAAGCTGCGCCTGATGGCGGTCCACGCGCACCCCGACGACGAGTCGAGCAAGGGCGCGGCCACGATGGCCCGCTACGTCTCGGAGGGTCACGAGGTGATGGTCGTGACCTGCACCGGGGGTGAGGCGGGCAGCATCCTGAACCCGGCGATGGACCGGCCCGAGGTGCTGGAGAACATGGCGGAGATCCGTCGTGACGAGATGGCGAAGGCGGCCGAGATCCTCGGCATCCAGCACCGCTGGCTGGGGTTCGTCGACTCCGGGCTGCCCGAGGGCGACCCGCTGCCCCCGCTCCCGGAGGGCTGCTTCGCGCTGGTCCCGCTGGAGGAGTCGGCGGAGAAGCTGGTCGAGGTCATCCGCGAGTTCCGCCCGCACGTCGTCGTCACCTACGACGAGAACGGCGGCTACCCGCACCCGGACCACATCCGCACGCACGAGGTGTCCGTCGCCGCGTTCGACGCGGCGGGTGACCCGGAGCGGTTCCCCGAGGCGGGCGAGCCGTGGCAGCCGTTGAAGCTGTACTACTCGCACGGCTTCTCCCGCGCGAAGATGACGGCCTTCCACAACGCGATCATCGAGTCCGGCCAGGAGTCGCCGTACACCGAGTGGATCGCGAAGTGGGACCTCAACACCCCCGACGTGCTGGAGCGGGTGACGACCAGGGTCGAGTGCGCCGAGTTCTTCCCGCAGCGCGACGCCGCGCTGAAGGCGCACGCCACCCAGATCGACCCGGAGAGCCGCTGGTTCTTCATGCCGCTGGAGATGCAGCAGAAGCTCTGGTCGACCGAGGAGTACGAGCTCGCGCGCTCGCTGGTCGACAGCACCGTCCCCGAGGACGACCTGTTCGCCGGTCTGCGCGAGCGGGTGTCCGCGTGATGCTCGCCCGCGTCCCGCTGCAGGACACCGTCGCGCTCGTCGTGGCCCAACCGCCCACGTCGAACGACCCCGGCGGTCAGCGGGAGGACTTCGGCAAGTCCTCCCCGCTGGGCCTGCTGCTGCTGGTGCTGTTCTTCATCGCGGTCTTCTTCCTCGTCCGCTCGATGAACAAGCACCTGCGCAACCTGCCCGCGAGCTTCGACGAACCGCCACCTTCCGACAAGAAGGACGACCCCTCGCAGGGTTGACCTGCCCTGCCGTGGACATGATCGACTGGGACGTGCTCGACCCCCGCGCGGGCGCCCTGGCCCTGGACGGCCTCGGCGCCCCGTGGTGGGTCTGCGGCGGCTGGGCGCTGGAGCGGTACACGGCCGTCCGCGGCGCCCACGACCGCCTGGTCGTCGGCCTGTTCCACGACGACCTGCCCGCGCTGCGCGCCCACTTCGCGGGGGCGGACGTGCGGGCGGTCGTCGACGGCTTCGCGGTCCCGCTGCCCGCCGAGGTCCCCGCGACCGCCACCCGCCTGTGGGTCCGCGCGGGCCCGGACAGCCCGTGGCAGCTCGACGTCCGCCCGACGAGGCGGTGGCGGGGTCGGTGGGTGTTCGCCCGCGACCCCTCGGTCACCTACCCGCTGGACGAGGCGACCTGGGTCGAGGACGGCCTGCGCTACCTCAACCCGGAGCTGGTGCTGCTCTTCCGCTCGGCCCGCACCCGCACCACCGCGGACCTGGACCGCACCCTCCCGTGGCTGCGCGCCGAAGCCCGCGAGCGGCTGTTCACCGAGCTCCGCAGGCTCGACCCCGACCACCCCTGGCTGGCACTGGCCGACTAGCGCCGTCCGGGTGGAGCGCCCTAGACCAGCTTCCCCGCCCGCTCGAACCAGCGCCTCCGCGCGGGCACCCACACGACCTCGCGCTCCGGGTACCTCAGCGCCGACAGCCGTCCGCCGAACACGCACCCCGTGTCCAGGCACATGGTCCCGTTCACCCAGCGCGCCTCCGCCACCGGCGTGTGTCCGTAGAGGACGGTCGCCGCCCCGGAGTACTCCTCGGCCCACGGGTACCGCACCGGGTTCCCGGCCTCGTCGACCTCGCCCGTGTTCTCGCCCCAGATGGCCAGGCTGCGCGTCCGCGAGGACTCCCGGCCGTGGTACTTCTCCGGCAGCCCGGCGTGCGCGACCACCAGCGCGCCGCCGTCGAGCACGTAGTGCGGCACCAGCCCGGAGCAGAACTCCAGCACCCGCCCGCGGAACCCCGCCGACTCCCGCCCCAGCTGCGCCATCGACTCGGCCAGCCCGTGGGTCATCCGCACGTCGTTGCCCCGCAACGCCTTCACCAGCTTGTCCTCGTGGTTCCCCCGCACCACGAGCGCCCGCCCGGCCGCCACCATCCCCATGGCGAGCCGCAGCACGCCGGGCGTGTCCGGACCGCGGTCCACCAGGTCGCCCACGAACAGCACCGTGCGCCCGTCCGGGTGCACCGCGTCCACCGCGCGCAACCGGTCGTCGTGCACGATCCCGTACCCCAGGTCCCGCAGCAGCTCCTCCAGCTCCACCCGGCACCCGTGCACGTCCCCGATCGCGTCGAACGGCCCGGTCAGCTCCCGCAGGTCGTTCGGCAGCCGCTCGACCTCGAACCGCACGGCGTCCACCGCGGCCTGGTCGGCCAGCACGTGCACGCGCCGGAAACCCTGTTCGCGCAACGACCACTCGGTCGCGCCGACGGCGACGGCCACCGGGGTGGCGCTGCGCCGCTTGGCCAGCACGACCAGCTCCGCCCGCGCCTGGCGGGTCGCCCCGGTGGCGTCGACGACGGTGATCCCGCCCGCGCGCAACCGGCGGTCGATCTCGTCGTGCCGGTCCGCGGGCAGCGCGCCCGCCATCCGCGCACCGAGCAGCACGACGAGGGACAGGTCGGGGATCGACAGGTTCACAGGCGCGGGTCCACCGGTTCCGATTCGAGGGCCAGGACGGCGAAGACGCACTCGTGCACGCGCCACAGCGGTTCGCCCGCCGCGACGCGCCGCAGCCCTTCCAGGCCGAGCGCGTACTCGCGGAGCGCCAGCGAACGCTTCCCGCCCAGCGAGCGCTCGCGCAGCCGGTCGAGGTTCGCGGTCTCCGTGTAGTCCGGACCGTAGATGATCCGCAGGTATTCCCGGCCGCGGACCTTCACACCGGGCTGCACGAGCCCGCGCCGCCCGCGCACGAGGTTCGCCAGCGGCTTGACCACCATGCCTTCGCCACCGGCCGCGGTCAGCTCCTCCCACCAGGCCGCACCCGCCGCGAGGGACCGCTCGTCGGTGGTGTCGACGACCAGGTTCCTGGTCGCGGTGAACAGGTCCGGGTCGGCCGCGCGCAGCCGTCCGGCCACCGCCAGGTGCCATGGGTGCGGCTTGCCCTCGTAGGTGCGGCCCTGGCTCGCGAGCACCTGGAACGGCGCCAGCCGGACGCCGTCCAGCCCGTCGGTGTCCCACACGTACCGGCGGTAGGCCGCGCGGTAGGCGGAGGCGTTCGCGGCCCGCGACGCGGTGCGCGCCAGCAGGTCCCCGACGTCGACCCCGCGCTCCCGCGCCGCCGTCAGCGCGTCGACGGCCCTCGGCAGCGCGGCGCACGCCGCCGCGCCGACGGACGCGTACTGCTCGCGGACCAGCCCATCCGCCTTGGCGCTCCACGGCAGCAGCTCGGCGTCCAGCAGCAGCCAGTCCGTCGCCAGCTCCTCCCACAGCCCGGCCGACGCCACCGCCGCGCGCACCCGGTCCAGCAGCGCCTCGTTGAGGTCGGTGGGGAAGAACGCCCGCCCGGTGCGGGTGTGCACGGCACCGGTGCCCTCGACGTCGAACCGCCGCGGCGCGGTCGCGGCGTCGCGGCAGACCAGCACGACGGCCCGCGAGCCCATGTGCTTCTCCTCGCACAGCACGTGCGCCACCCCGGCGCCGCGGAACCCGGCGAACGCCTCGGCGGGGTGCTCCAGCACGTCCTGCCGCGCGGAGGTCGCGGTCGGCGCCATCGTCGGCGGCAGGTAGGCCAGCCAACGGGGGTCGACGGCGAACCGGCTCATCACCTCCAGCGCCGCCGCGGAGTGCTCCGCGCTGATGGCGACCCGGCCGTGGTGCGCGGTCCCGACCGCGCGGTTCCCGGTGACGTCGCCCAGCTTCAGCGGCCGCGGCCCGCGGTCGGGCGCGGTGCCGAGCGGGCGCACCGGCTCGTACCAGACCCGGTGGGCCGCGACCGAGACGACCTCCTTCTCGGGGTAGCGCAACGCGGTCAGCCTGCCGCCGAACACCACACCGGTGTCCAGGCACAGGGTCCGGTTGACCCACTCGACGTCGGGCACCGGCGTGTGCCCGTAGAGGACCACCGCCTCGCCGCGGTAGTCGTCGGCCCACGGGTAGCGCACCGGCAGCCCGAACTCGTCGGTCTCGCCGGTGGTGTCGCCGTAGAGCGCGAAGCTCCGCACCCGACTGGAGGCGCGGCCGTGGAAGCGCTCCGGCAGACCGGCGTGCGCCAGCACCAGCGCACCGCCGTCGAGCACGTGGTGCGACACCAGGCCGTGGCAGAACGCCTCGACCTCCTCGCGGAACCCCGCGGGCTCCTCGGCCAGCTGCGCCAGCGACTCGCCCAGCCCGTGCGCGACCTTCACGTCGCGGCCGCGCAGCGCCCGGACCAGCTTGTGCTCGTGGTTGCCGCTCACCGCGAACGCGTGCCCCGACCGCACCATGCCCATCACCAGCCGCAGCACGCCCGGCGTGTCCGGACCGCGGTCCACGAGGTCTCCGACGAACGCCGCCCGCCTGCCCTCCGGATGCGCGGCGTCGACCGCGCGCCCGGCGTCGTCGCGGCTCAGCACGTACCCCAGCGCGCCGAGCAGCTCCTCCAGCTCGGCGCGGCAGCCGTGCACGTCGCCGACCACGTCGAAGGGCCCGGTCTCGTGCCGCAGGTCGTTCAGCATCCGCTCGTAGGCGAAGGACGCGCTGTCCACTTCGGACTGACCGTGCAGCACGTGCACCTTGCGGAAGCCCTCCTTCCCCAGGTGCCGCAACGACTTCCGCAGGTCGGCCACGTGCCTGCGCACGACCCGCGCGCCGAAGTCCCGGTCCGGCCGCGCCGCGTTGCGCGCGACGCAGACGTCCTCCGGCAGGTCGAGCACGACCGCGACCGGCAGCACGTCGTGCTCGCGCGCCAACGCGACCAGCGCGGCACGGGCGCGCCGCTGCACGTTGGTCGCGTCGACCACGGTGACCCGGCCCGCGGCGAGCCTCTTGCCCGCCACGTGGTGCAGCACGTCGAACGCGTCGGCGGTCGCGGACTGGTCGTTCTCGTCGTCGGAGACCAGGCCGCGGAAGTAGTCGCTGGACAGCACCTGCGTGGGCGCGAAGTGCCGGGCGGCGAACGTGGACTTGCCGGACCCGGACGCGCCGATCAGCACGACCAGCGACAGGTCGGGGATGGTCAGCTCCATCAGGACTCCTGCCTCCTCGTGAACACGGCGAGCTGGGTGGGGGAGCCGAGCGCGGGGTCCTCGGGCCCGACGGGCAGGTGCGCGGCGGTGTAGCCGTACCGCCGCCCGACGGCGTCGGCCCAGGCCCGGAACCGCGCCCTCGTCCACTCGAAACGGTGGTCGGCGTGCCGGAAGGCGTTGGGGCGCAACGACTCGAACAGCGCGTTGTACTCGACGTTCGGCGTCGTCACGACCACCGTGCCGGGGCGCGCGACACCGAAGACGTTGTGCTCCACCACGGGCAGCCGGTCCTCCTCGACGTGCTCGACGACCTCCATCAGCACCGCCGCGTCGTACCCCGCCAGGCCCTCGTCGGCGTAGGTGAGCGAGGACTGCCGCACCGAGATCCGCCCGCGCGCCCGGTCCGACAGCCGGTCCAGGTGCAGCCGCCGCTCGGCCGTGCGCAGCGCCTTCGACGACACGTCCACGCCCAGGACCTCGGTGAACAGCGGGTCCTCCACCAGCGCGCGCAACAACGCGCCCTCACCGCAGCCCAGGTCGACGACCCGTCGCGCCCCGGCCGACCGCAGGACGGCCAGCACCGCCTCCCGGCGCTGCACGGCCGGCGGCAGCGGCACGTCGACGGGCTCGTCGAGCGCGTTGTCCAGCGCCTCCTCCGGCACGTCGTCGGCCTCGGCCAGCCGTTCCAGCGCCGACGGCACGAACCCGCCACCGCGCCCCAGGTACCGGCGGGTCACCAGCTCCCGCTCCGGGTGCCCGGCCAGCCAGCCCGCACCCGCCCGCAGCAGCTTGTCCACCTCCTGCCGGTCGACCCAGTAGTGCTTCGAGCCGTCCAGCACCGGCAGCAGCACGTAGAGCTGCCGCAACGCGTCGGCCAGCCGCAGCTCGGCGGTGAGCACCAGGTCCACGTACCGCGAGTCGCCCCACGCGGGCACCTCCGGGTCCAGCGGCACCGGCGTCGCCTCGACCGCCCACCCCAGCGGCCCGAACAGCGCGGCGGGCAGCCCCGCGTCGGGCGTCCCGACCGCGGGCACCTCGACCCGCAGCGGGATCACCTGCCCGACCAGCTCGGGCCGCGCGTCGCACCGCCCGTTCAACGCCGTCCGGAACACCGCCCCCATCGCCACCGCCACCAACGACCCCGCCGCGTACGGCCGGTCGTTCACGTACTGCGCCAGGCCTCCCGCCCGCCCGCGCCGCACCAGCGCGACCGGATCGACCTCCAGCAGCAGCGCCACCGTGCACACGTCCTCGTCCGCGCGCGGGTAGAACACGTGCGCCACCCCGCCCGCCACCGCGAACACCTGCGCCCGCCCCGGATGCTTGTGCAGCAGGAAGCCGAGGTCGGACGCGGGCCGGTGGGTGGTCGTGATCGTCAACAGCACCAACCGAGTCTGACCGACCACCCCCGCCCGACGCGCCCGAATTACCGGCGGCGCGGCATCCGTGACGTCAAGGAGAACGCAGGGCTGAGCGTGCGGTGCCGCGAGTGGGGTGATCGCCCACTTCCGCGACCGCTCGGGCGAAAGCGCGGAAGGTCAGAACCCGCTCGCGCGCGCTCAGGCCGCGCAGCGCCGACAAGAAGCCGACCAGGAGGGCCAACGGGCGGATGGCCCGCTGAAGGGCGAGTGCGCCGGCGCCGATCAAGGTGGACAGCAATGCCGCGGTCACGATGGGAGTCCTTTCGGAGTGACTGCGCACCACTCGGTGCGCTGACGCTGATCCAAGCCGCGCGGTAACCGGACTCCGAGGCGCCTTGTGCGCTGTGGCCCTCGAAGTGCCTGGTCGGAGGTGGTACGTCCGGACTTCCGGTCCGGATTTCCGCTCCGCCGGCATGGCGCAAGACCGCGATCCCACCGCTCAGGACGAGAGCGCGGCGAAGTGGTCGGGCGGGGTCGCGTCAATGCACGAACCCACGGGTGGGATCGCGAGGCGGTGCTTTCCCGAACTCCTTGAACCACCCTTCCGGGCGCAGGTCTCCGATGTCCATGCTCTGGTTGAGCGGGTCGTCGGGGTGCTCCACGCCTTGCATCACCGGGGAGTAGAGGAAAAGCACGTCGTGGTCCTGGAAGAGCAGGGTCGAGCAGGTGCGCCAGTCGAAGTCGTCCGGTAGTCCGGGGAGTCCCCCGGTGAACTCGGCCACCAGATCCGGTTGATCACATGTCATCGCGGAAGCGCTCTGCAGGGCGAAGTGGAGCGCCAGCTCCTCCGCCGCGCAGCGAGGTTCAGGGGAATGACCGAGGGTGATGTCCTCGTTGAGGTCGTCCAGTGCCCGCAGCATCCTGCGCCGCCACGACCTAGGTTGGCCCCAGGTGGCCGCGGGCAGGCGTGTGAAGAAGATCCCGAAGTGGTCCGGGGAGATCGGCTGGTCACCCAGCTCCTCCAACTCGTCGTGAGCCATGTCGGCGAGGATCTCCAGGTTGCAGCCGAGGACGCGCGCGGTGCGGGGTGTCATCCGCCACGGCTCTTCTTCTTCCTCATCCCGGTCGACATCCGAGTCGCGGGTTGTCGAACCTGGTTCGCGACCACTTCTCGGCAGGTGTATTCCCGGTTCGTCGAAGGAGGTGATCGCCACGGCATCTCCGCCTTTTGCCGCGCGGACGTACCACTCATGGGATTCGTCGTCCCGTCCGTTCCGCTGAGCGATCACACCCCGGAGTCGCATGGCGAGTGCGTCCCCCTGCGCTGCGGCCCTTTCATAGCAGGCCGCCGCCTCCTCCCGTCGTCCTTCGACCTCGTGCAGGACACCAAGGGTGCGGGCCTGCAGTGGAGTCCCCGCTTCGGCGACCGTCCGGTACCACGAGGGCCAGGTGTGTTCCGGGCGTCGCTCGCGCTGCACGAATCCCAGGTGGTGCATGGCGGCACGGTCACCTCGGGACGCCAACGGGGAGAAGCAGCGCTCGGCGAGCGCCAAGCGACCGCAGCGGGAAGCGGACCGCCCGACGGGCAGCAGTTCGCTGCCGCCGTTCGCGTGCGCGACCGCGGCCTCCCACGTCTTGTCGGGGATGTCCGCCGATCCGACGGTGTCCACGAGGTAGTCGAACGGTCGCCAGGCTGCCGCGGTATCCGTGGCGACCAACATCCCCGCCACCCCGAACTGGGTCTCCGTCGCCCACACCAGTGCCTGCTCGGGGCTCTCCGCTCGGAGGCGGTGGGCATCCTCGACGGTGAGGTAGCACGGAGTCAACGCCAGCAGGGTCTTGGCGGGCAGAGGGGTGGAGATGCCCGCCCGTGCGAGGTCGATGGCCGCTTGGACCAATGCCGCGCCGCGGGGATGACCGCCGGGCCTGCGTCTGGTGGTCAGGAACTCCGCGAGCAGCTTCGGGCCGGCGGCGAGGTGTTCCGCGACGCCGTGAACGCCGTGGTGGCGTGCCGCGTCCTCCAGGCGCACGTCGCCGTTCGGGCCCGCGAGGTGCGCGCCGAGCCTGCTCATCTCCGCCTCGGACCACTGTCGGTCCAGGACAAGCGGTTCGACGAGGTTCAGGATTCGGGACCCGAGGCGGTGCGCGGACCTCGCACCGGCGTCCACGCCTCTGAGTGCGCGCTCGCTGTAGTTCCCGTAGACCTCGGAACGCATGGTGGCGACGACCACGACGTGTTGTTCCAGGAGCGCGGACAGCATGCCCTGGTCGAGACCGCCGGGCAGGAGGAAGCGGTCGAGGTCGTCCAGCCACAGCACCCACTTCCGGGGGTCGGGTTCCGGTAGCGATACCCGCGACAGCACAGGACTCAGATCGCCGGCCGCGGGTGGTGCGATGATCCAGTGGTCCGGGAGCTCACGTCGCACGGCCTCGAACGCGCACCGTGACTTCCCGGCCGTGGACTCGCCGACCAGCAGGACGAAGCCGCCGTTATCCCTGGCGTCCGCCAGTCGGGCTGAGATCGTGCTGTCCGCGTCCCTCGGCACGTAGGTCGGCAGAGGTGGAGCACCTTCGACGCGGCTCGTGCGGTGCACGCCCAGTTCCAAGGGGTCGGCGTCGGCCACTGCGCGGATCGGGATCCGGACTTCGCCGGCCGTGGGGTTCGACCTGTCCCGCGCTGGAGTCAGAGCCTTGGTGCGCGCCGCCCGCAGTAGGCGATCCCACCTCGCCGGGTCGGCGAGTTCGGGAGGGAGGACCTTTTTCCGCTGCTGGGCGCAGATGGTGACCGCGCGGAGGAAGTGGAGGAAGAGCTTGAGGGTCGGTACGTGCTTTCCGCTCCGCCAGTCGCTGATGCGCTGCACTGACAGGGAGGTTCGTCCGAGGGAGTTCTTGCTCGCGGAGCAGATGGAAGCCGGTTTGGGAGAGCCGGACGCGACGAGCAGGGCGTCCAGGCGTTCCCGGAAGACCCGCTTCCCCTTGTGCTCGGTCACAAGGCGTCCCCGGCAGGCATGATGTACCGCTTGTCCGTGCCCACGACGACCATTCCGTCCGCGATCCCGATACCGGTGCACTGCTCCTCGGACCGAGGAGCGTACTGCTCGACGCTGGTTCGAGCGGGCAACTGCGCGGCCACGGCGGCGCCGCCGTCGGGCGCGACACGGCCGTCGAGAATTACTGTGGACGCCATGACGAACCGGCTCGCGTCCTCGACCAGCCCGTACCTCCTCCAGCACGCGGACAACCCGGTGCACTGGTGGCCGTGGTCGGAGGAGGCGTTCGAGGAGGCGCGGCGGCGGGACGTGCCGGTGTTGTTGTCGATCGGGTACGCGGCGTGCCACTGGTGCCACGTGATGGCGCACGAGTCGTTCGAGGACGAGGCGACGGCGGCGTACCTGAACGAGCACTTCGTGAACGTCAAGGTGGACCGCGAGGAGCGCCCGGACGTGGACGCGGTCTACATGGAGGTCACGCAGGCCTTGACGGGGCACGGCGGGTGGCCGATGACGTGCTTCCTGACGCCCGCGGCGGAGCCGTTCTACGCGGGCACGTACTACCCGCCGCAGCCGCGGCCCGGCATGCCGTCGTTCGGGCAGGTGCTGGAGTCGATCGCGGCGGCGTGGGCGGACCAGCGCGACGAGCTGCTGGAGTCCGCGGCGGCGGTGGTCGCCGAGCTGTCCCAGCGCGGCGCGCCGCTGCAACCGTCCACAGTGGACGAGGAGGCGCTGTCGGGTGCGGTGGTGTCGCTGCTCGGCGAGTACGACCGCAAGCGCGGCGGGTTCGGCAACGCGCCGAAGTTCCCGCCCGCCATGGTGGTCGAGTTCCTGGTGCGGCACGGCGAGCGCACGGGGTCGGTGCAGGCGCTGTCGATGGCCCGCGCGACCTGCGACGCGATGGCGGCCGGCGGCATCTACGACCAGCTGGCGGGCGGGTTCGCGCGGTACTCGGTCGACGCGTCCTGGGTGGTGCCGCACTTCGAGAAGATGCTGTACGACAACGGTCTGCTGCTCCGCGCGTACACCCACCTGAGCCGCCGCGACGACAACCCGCGCTACCGCGAGGTCGTCCGCGACACCGCCGAGTTCCTGCTGCGCGACCTCGGCACGCCGCAGGGCGCGTTCGCCTCCTCGCTGGACGCCGACACCGACGGCGAGGAGGGGCTGACCTACGTGTGGACGCCCGCCCAGCTGGTCGAGGTGCTCGGCCGGGAGGACGGCGAGTGGGCCGCCGAGCTGTTCGCCGTGACCGCCGAGGGCACCTTCGAGCACGGCACCTCCACGCTGCGCCTGCCCGCGCCGGCGACCGACCGCGACCGCTGGGACCGCGTCCGCGAGGCCCTGCTCAAGGCCCGCGACCTGCGTCCGCGGCCGGGCCGGGACGACAAGGTCGTCACCGCCTGGAACGGGCTCGCCATCTCGGCGCTGGCCGAGGCGGGCGCCCTGTTCTCCGAACAGCGCTGGGTCGACGCGGCCGTCCGCGCGGCCACCCTGCTGCTCGACGTGCACCTGTCCGACGGCCGACTGCTCCGCACCTCCCGCGACGGCGTCGCGGGCACCGCCGCGGGCGTGCTGGAGGACTACGGCTGCCTCGCCGACGGCCTGCTGGTCCTGCACCAGGTCACCGGTGCCACCCGCTGGCTCGACGCGGCCTGCGGCCTGCTGGACACCGCGCTGGCCCGCTTCCCCGTCCTCGGCGCCGAGGGCGCGTTCTTCGACACCGCCGACGACGCCGAGACCCTGGTCCGCCGCCCCTCGGACCCGACCGACAACGCCAGTCCGTCCGGTGCGTCCTCGCTCGCGTCCGCCCTCCTCACGGCCTCGGCGCTCGGCCCGGACCGCGCCGCCCTGTACCGGACCGCCGCCGAGCACGCCGTCGCCCGCACCGGCCTGCTGGCCGCCCGCGCGCCCCGGTTCGCGGGCCACTGGCTCTCCGTCGCGGAGGCCCTGCACGCGGGCCCCGTGCAGGTCGCCCTGGTCGGCGACGCGCCCGAGCTGGTCGCCGCCGCCCGAGCTGGTGTCCACGGCGGTGGCGTCGTGGTCGCGGGCGCTCCCGACTCGGCCCCGCTGCTGGCCGAACGCCCCCTCGTCGACGGCGCCCCGGCGGCTTACGTCTGCCGCGGCTACGTCTGCGACCGCCCGGTCACCTCGCCCGAGGAGCTGGCCGCCGCCCTCCGCCCACAGCGAACGTAAGCTTGTCAGCCGCGTTGCAAGCGTAGCGTCGTAATCAAGTAATCAACGCTACGGGTTGGAGCTGACATGGGACGCGGATGGGGCCCCGGACGGGGCAAGGGCGGCTGGCAGCAGGCGGACCTGCCGTCGGCGGACGACGCGGCCGCGTGGTTCAGCGGCCGCCTGCCGGACGGCTGGTTCACCGGCGCGCCGGAGGTCGTGGTCGACCGCGAGGAGATCCTCGTCGTCGGCACGCTGCCGGACCTGGAGGGCGAGTTCGCCGACGAGGCCGCGAAGTCGGCCGCCGAGTCGGGCCGGATCAGCCGGTACCGCGAGCAGACCAGGGACGAGCGCATCGAGATCGCCAGGCAGGCCGAGCACCGCTACGGCCGCAAGGTCGCCTGGGGTGCCCGCCTCGGCGGGACGGAGGAGCTGTTCACCACGCTGTCGGTGCCGGTCATGACCAGGCTCAGGCAGCCGGAGCGCAAGGTCCTCGACACGCTCGTGGCCGCGGGCGTGGCCCGGTCCCGCTCCGAGGCGCTGGCCTGGGCGGTCCGGCTCGTCGGCGAGCACGCCGACACGTGGCTGGGCGAGCTGCGCGAGGCCATGTCCAAGGTGGACGACCTCCGGGCGCAGGGCCCGGACCTGGGATGACACGTCCACCGGGCAGTCGTCCACCAGGGTGAACCCGGCTCCTGGGACCTCAAGGCCTTCTTAAGCGCCGGTCCGGATCGCAGTGGTGTGGGCCACACTCGATCCGTGGCCAGGGGGTGCCAGGGGAAGCCGCTGATCGGTCTGGGGGCCGGTCAGCGGCAAACCCCGGAACGGCGGGTCGGGCGGTGCACAGGGCCTCAGCCCGAGTACACGGCCAGGAAGATCGCGATGTAGTGGCAGATCGCCGCCACCACGGTCGTCGCGTGGAACACCTCGTGGAACCCGAAGACACCGGGCCACGGGTTGGGCCACCGCACCGCGTAGAACACGGCCCCCACCGTGTACAGCAGACCGCCGGCGATCACGAGCACCAGCGCGGCCACCCCGGCCTGGTGCAGGATGTCCGGCAGCACGAACACCGCCACCCACCCCAGCGCGATGTACATCGGGACGCCGATCCACTTGGGCGCGTGCGGCCAGGCCAGCTTCAGCACCACACCGCTGACGGCACCGATCCACACCACCGCCAGCACGACGTTCCCGGTGCTCGCGGGCATGGCGAGCAACGCGAACGGCGTGTACGTCCCCGCGATGAACACGAAGATCATCGAGTGGTCGAGCCGCTTCATCCACGTCCGCGCGCTGACGCTCACCCAGTTCACCCGGTGGTAGAGCGCGCTGATCCCGAACAGCCCGAGCACGGTCGCCCCGTACACCGACGTCGCCAGCGCGGCCTTCCCCGACACGGTCGCGGCCGCCAACGAGATCAGCACCGCCCCGGTGGCCAACGAGGTGAAGAACGACCACACGTGCAGCCACCCGCGCATCCGGGGCCGCAGTGCGGGCTCGGGTTTCCGCGGGTGCGTCGCTGAGGTCGTCACCCGTCCGAGGTTACGGCACCGTAGGTTCCGGCGCAGTGGTCGTGCGGTGAACTTCACGCGCTCGCGGCAGCCGCCCGTGACGCCGCTCACCCGGCGTAGGCTCTTCGGTCGTGGGGCTTCGCAAGCGCGTCAGGGACGTCTTTTTCCGGGTCTACGAGTACCGGTTGAACCGGTGGCTCGACGGCAAGCAGCGGCCGCGCCACGTCGGGGTCGTGTTGGACGGCAACCGCAGATGGGCCAAGGAAGCCGGGTTCACCGACGTCGCGCACGGGCACCGCGAGGGGGCCCGCAAGATCCTCGACCTGCTGCGGTGGTGCCGGGACGCCGACGTCGAGGTGGTGACCCTCTGGCTGTTGTCGACGGACAACCTGGACCGTCCCGCCGAGGAACTGGGTCCGCTGCTGGACATCATCGCGGACATCGTGGACGAACTGGCCGGTCCGGAGAACCCCTGGCGCGTCAGGCACGTGGGCGCGCTGGACATGCTGCCCACGGAGACCGCGGCGAGGTTGTCCGCCGCCGCGCTGCGCACGACCGGCCGAACCGGACTCGAGGTCAACGTCGCGGTCGGCTACGGCGGCAGGCAGGAGATCGCGGACGCGGTCCGCAAGCTGCTCCAGCAGCACGCGGAGAGCGGCGGCACGATCGAGGAGCTGGCGGAGGTCCTCGACGTGGACCACATCGCCGAGCACCTCTACACCTCCGGCCAGCCCGACCCCGACCTGCTGATCAGGACGTCGGGGGAGCAGCGGCTGTCCGGGTTCATGCTGTGGCAGTCGGCGCACTCGGAGTTCTGGTTCTGCGAGGCGTACTGGCCCGCGTTCCGCCGCACGGACTTCCTGCGCGCCCTGCGCGACTACGCGATCCGGCACCGCCGCTTCGGCTCCTGAGGGCCCCGCACGACAGGCCTTGAACGCGGGGAAGGGGTGCCGCGCTGAGCGCGGCACCCCTTCCCCGTCAGAGCTGGACTCAGCCCTCGAAGTTCACGTCGTCGCCGTCGACGATGGCGCCGGCGGCGCAGTTGCCCGTGATGGACGGGGAGTTGATCGGCACCGCGGCACCGAGCACGCCGACGTTGTTGCCGCACACGCCGGCCGTCACGTTGGCGTTGTTGCCGTTGAGCGCGGAGAGCAGGCCGCCGTTGTTCCAGGTGGCGTGGCCCTCGGCGAACGCGGGGGAACCGATCATCATGAGGCCTGCCGCAACGGCCGCGACAACGCCTGCCTTCTTCAGCACTGTGAATCTCCTTCAGATCAGGTAGGGATTTCCCTGGTGGAAAAAGTACCGGTTCCGATCCGGGAATGCGCGCTGGCTAATCATATTGTGTGAATATGGCCCGTCGCGATGTCGGACGGTGTCCGGACATGCGTCAGGAGCGTCACCGGAATGGGATCCGGTGACGCTCCTGAGCTCACTCGACCAGCGAGGGGAAAATCAGCCCTCGAAGTTCACGTCGTCACCGTCGACGATGCCGCCCGCGGCGCAGTTGTCCGTGATGGACGGGGAGTTGATCGGCACAGCCGCGCCGAGCACGCCCACGTTGTTCCCGCAGGCACCGATGGTGCCGTTCACGTTGTTGCCGTTCAGCACGGACAGCAGCGGGCCGTTGTTCCAGTGGTAGCCGTGGCTGTGGCCGTGGCCGTGGCCCTCGTCGTCGTGGCCCACACCGGTGGTGGCGAACGCCGGGGCGCCGATCATCATGAGGCCGGCCGCAATGGCGGCGACAGCGCCTGCCTTCTTCAGCACGTTAAGTCTCCTTCTAATTCGGGATTTCCCCGTGTTTTCCGGAGTCTTCGGGGATCTCCGGATGGTGGGGCCCTCGACTGTGGAAGTTACCGAACGACAACGGGGGTCCGCTCACCGCTGACACCATTGTGTGACGCCGGGTGCACGTTCTGTCGCCTGTTCCGGTGCACTTTCTTTTCCGATTCGTTGCCGCGTCGTGCGCTGTGGTAGCCGCATTCGCCTCGTATGCTGCCGTGCTCATGGACGTCAACCAGCTGGTGCGCGAGTACCAGGTGCTCGGGCTCAGGCTCGGCCGCCTCGTGCCGGGTCTCGTGGACTCGTTCACCGGCGACCACGGCGTCCGCCGCCAGGTGGACAACGAGCCGGTGCCGCACCCCACGGCGCTGGCCGCGCTGGCCGGGCTGCTGCGCCGCGAGCTGGTCGGGTGCGAGCTGTCCGAGCAGCGCCGCCGCTTCCTCGACGCGCACCTGGTCGCGCTGGAGTGCACCGCCCGCAAGCTCGCGGGCGTGCGCGTCGGCTACGTCGACGAGGTGCGCGCGTACTTCCAGGTGACGATCCGGCCGGGCAACGTCGAAGGCTACCGGCACGCGCACGCCCGGCTGGACGACCTGCTGCCGGGGCCGGGGTCGCTGGCCTACCGGCTGGGCGAGTTCCGCGCCCTGGACGAGATCCCGGCCAAGCGCCTGGAGCGCTGCGTGCACGCGCTGTCGAGCGCCCTGCGCGACCTGGCGCGCGAGCGGTTCGGGCTGCCCGAGAGCGAGACCGTCGAGTACCGGATAGTGCGGGACAAGCCGTGGAGCGGCTTCAACTACTACCTGGGCGGCTTCCGCTCGCTGGTGGCGGTCAACGCCGACCTCGGGCACCGGATGTCGAACCTCCCGCACCTGGTCGCGCACGAGTCCTACCCCGGCCACCACACCGAGCACTGCCGCAAGGACGCCGGGCTGGTCGCGGGCCGCGGCTTCGCCGAGCAGTCCCTCTTCCTGATCAACACCCCGCAGTGCCTGATGGCCGAGGGCCTGGCCGACCTGGGCCTGCACGCGCTCGTCGGCCGCGGCTGGGGCAGGTGGACCGAGGACATCCTGCGCGACCTGGGCCTGCGGATGGAGGGCGACCTGGCCGAACGCGTCGAGCTGGCCACCTCCGGCCTCGCGGCCGTGCGCCAGGACGCCGCGCTGATGCTGCACGACCGCGGCGCCGACGAGGCCGACGTCGTCGCCTACCTGTGCCGCTGGCTGCTCGTCCCGGAGCGCCGGGCGCGGCAGATGGTCCGGTTCCTGGCCGACCCGCTGTGGCGCGCCTACACGACGACCTACGTCGAAGGGGTGCGCCTGGTGCGTGCCTGGCTGGACTCGAGACCACCGGGGGTGTCCCTTGCGGACAGATACCTGACCGTCCTCGATGAACCTCTCGTTCCGGCCACGTTGCGGGAAGAAGTCGAGTCCGGGGTGTCCTGGCTCCCCCGCGACTCTGCGTGATCATCGGCATTCGGGTGACACAACGTGCGGTGAGCTGCGCGAACGCCACTTCCACTGGGCCGGTTGGAGTCCGGTTCGGGCCTCCGATCACCCAGCGCGGCGGACTCGGGCCGTTCGGGGGCGGCAAGAGGAATTTGCGAATCACCTGTGTGGCTCCCTGCACACGGGGCACTTTCGCAGGTAACTTTCGAACTGGCGGGACGCGACCACTGCGGACCGCGCAGGGAGGCCCTGATCGTGGTGGTTGACGCGAGGGGGCCGGCACCCGGCCTCCGTGGTCGGTTCGCCTGAACGTAGGCGCTCCGACCGATCGGGGTTGGTGCCTGGCCCAGCGAGGAACGGACGCGGGTGCCGCGTTCGTGAGGGAGTTGCCGTGAACGCACGACGACCCGCGAGCCGTTCCTCAGGCTCATCGCGCAGTACTTCCCAGGACGGCGACGGTCCGGCCATCCACACCTACGTGGTGGACACGTCCGTTCTCCTCTCCGACCCGATGGCGACCACGAGGTTCGCGGAGCACGAGGTCGTGCTGCCGCTCGTGGTGATCAGCGAGCTGGAGGGCAAGCGGAACCACCCCGAGCTGGGCTGGTTCGCCAGGGAGGCGCTGCGACTGCTCGACGACCTGCGTCTGCGGCATGGTCGGCTGGACTCCCCGGTGCCGATCGGCGATGTCGGTGGAACCCTGCACGTCGAGCTCAACCACACCGATCCGGAGGTGTTGCCCGCCGGTTTCCGCACCGACTCGAACGACGCGCGCATCCTCGCCTGCGCACTGAACCTGGCCGCCGAGGGCCGCTCCGTCACCCTCGTCACCAAGGACATGCCGCTGCGCGTGAAAGCGGGTGCCTGCGGCCTCGCCGCGGACGAGTACCGAGCCCACGACGTCACCCTGTCCGGCTACAACGGCATGTCGGACGTGGACGTCGACCAGGACGTGGTGGACGCGCTCTTCCGGGACAGCACCATCGACCCGGCGCTGCACGACCTCGCCGACCTGGCCGAACTGCCCTGCCACAGCGGGCTGCGCCTGCTCGCGGGGTCGTCGAGCGCGCTCGCGCGGGTCACACCGGACAAGCAGATCAGGCTGGTCAGGGGCGACCGCGAGGCCTTCGGCGTGCACGGCCGGTCCGCCGAGCAGCGCATCGCGCTCGACCTGCTGCTCGACCCCGACGTCGGCATCGTCTCGCTGGGCGGACGAGCCGGGACGGGGAAGTCGGCGCTCGCGCTGTGCGCGGGCCTCGAAGCCGTCATGGAACGCCAGCACCACCGCAAGGTCGTCGTCTTCCGCCCGCTGTACGCGGTCGGCGGCCAGGAGCTGGGCTACCTGCCGGGCTCCGAGAGCGAGAAGATGCAGCCCTGGGCGCAGGCGGTGTTCGACACCCTCGGCGCACTGGTCAGCCAGGACGTGGTCGAGGAGGTCATGGACCGCGGCATGCTCGAAGTCCTGCCCCTCACCCACATCCGCGGCCGGTCGCTGCACGACTCGTTCGTGATCGTCGACGAGGCGCAGTCGCTGGAGCGCAACGTGCTGCTGACGGTGCTGTCCAGGCTGGGCACGAACTCGCGGGTGGTCCTCACCCACGACGTGGCGCAGCGGGACAACCTGCGGGTCGGACGGCACGACGGGGTGGCGGCGGTGATCGAGAAGCTGAAGGGGCATCCGCTGTTCGCGCACGTGACGCTGACGCGGTCTGAGCGGTCGCCGATCGCGGCGCTGGTGACGGAGATGCTGGAGGACTATTCGAGTTAGGGGTGGTTGTGGGGAGGGGCGCTCACCGGGAGGTGGGCGCCTTTTTCTCGTTTGTGGGGGTTGTGTGTGGCGGCGTTGGGGAGGGGTTCGCGGCGTCGGGAAATGTCGTACCCCGGTCGTAGTGTGTGCGTCGGGGGGTTCTCGCTGCGGGGGGACCTCTGTTTGGGGTGGGTGTTGCGCGGTATGGGAGCCGTGGTGTGTGTCGCCCGGTGTCGCTACCACGGACTCCGGGTGCGGTCGGCTTGACTTGGGGCCCCTTTTTTGGGCTTCGTCGGGCGAAAAAGGGCAGGTGGTAGAGCCTGCCCGCCGCCGCAAGTTTAAGCCCAAAAACCCCAAGTCAAGCCGACCGCACTAGCGGACGAGCACTGCTCGCTTCCAGCTTCGTTGGGCCGCTTGTGTTGCTGTTTCAGCGTTGTTGGGCCGTTGGTTTTTGTGCTCAGTCCAGTGCGCGCCGCATGAAGCCCTTCATGCCCAGGGTGCCGAAGGCGGTGATGGAGATGGTGAGTACCAGCAGGCAGGTGCCGAGGGGGATGTGGGGGACGGTTGGGGCGAGGACGGCGCGCATGCCTTCGCTGACGTAGGTGAGGGGGTTGAGGGCGCAGAGGAGTTGGAACCAGCGGGTGTGGTCTAGGGCGGACCAGGGGAATTGGGCGGAGCCGGTGAAGAGGAGGGGGGTGAGGATGACGGCGAACATGATGTTGATGCGGCGGGGTGGGACCGAGGTGCCGATGACCATGCCGACGGAGGCGCCGGCGAGGGAGCCGAGGCAGACGACCAGGAGGGCGGCGGGGAGGCCGGAGGTGGGCCAGGTGACGTCGAGCAGGAGGAAGCCGATGGGGACCATCAGCACGGCGGCGAGGAGGCCGCGGAGGGCGCCGAAGACCATTTTCTCGACGGCGACCAGGGGGATGGGGATGGGGGCGAGCAGGCGGTCCTCGATCTCGCGGGTCCAGGAGAAGTCGAGGACGAGGGGCAGCGTGGTGTTCTGCAGGGCGCCGAGGAAGCCGTTCATCGCGACGATGCCGGGCAGCAGCACGGCGGCGAAGTCGCCCTGCACGAAGCCGATGTCGCCGAGCACCTTGCCGAAGATGAACAGGGTGAAGAACGGCTGGATGAGCACCTGGGCGAGGAAGCTGGGCAGTTCGCTGCCGGTGACGAACACGTCGCGCCACAGGATCGCGCGGAACGTGCGCACGGAGACCGACGTCGGTGTCGCGCTCATCGGAGCTCCCTGCCGGTCATCTGGATGAACACGTCCTCGAGGCTCGGTTTGCCGATCGCCAGGTCGCTGACCTGCACGTCGAGGGCCTCAAGGGTGCGCAGCACGGCGGGCAGCGCGATGGCGGCGGTGGCGTCGGTGTAGACGCGGAACACGCTGCCGCCGGACACCTCCTCGACCCGCACGACCCCGTCGAGGTCGGTCAGGGCCGCGTTGACCGGCCTGTCGCCGTCGGGGGAGACGGTGACGCTGATGGTGGTGCTGCCGGGCAGGGAGGAGGTGAGCTTGTCCGGGCTGTCCAGGGCGAGCAGCTTGCCGTGGTCGACGATGCCGACCCGGTCGCACAGCTTCGCGGCCTCGTCCATGTCGTGCGTGGTCAGCACGATCGTCACGCCCTCCGCCCGCAACGCGGCCACGCGGTCGTGGACGAACAGCCGCGCCTGCGGGTCGAGGCCGGTGGACGGCTCGTCGAGGAACAGCACCTTCGGGCGGTGCATCAGCGCCCGCGCGATCATCAGGCGCTGCGCCTGACCGCCGGACAGCGTGTCGACCAGCGCCTTCGCGTGGTCCTCCAAGCCCATCTTGGCCAGGATCCCGTCGGCGAGCGCGGTCCGCTCAGCCCGGCCGATGCCGTGGTAGGCGGCGTGGAACAGCAGGTTCTGCCGGGCGTTCAACGTCCGGTCGAGGTTGTTGCGCTGCGGCACGACGGCCAGCAGCTGCCGGGCCCGCTGCGAGTCGGCGACGACGTCCACCCCGCACACCAGGGCACGGCCCGACGTGGGCCGCACCCTGGTCGTGAGCACGCCGACCGTGGTCGTCTTGCCGGCACCGTTGGGGCCGAGCAGGCCGAACACCTCACCGGGCGGCACGGTGAAGCCCAACCCGTCGACGGCCGGTTTCCCGCCCGCCTTGTAGACCTTCACGAGGTCCACGACCTCCACGGCATCGTCCACGCGCACAGCCTAAAACATGGGGGCAGCCCACATTTCAGGATCTGAGGAATGTCCGTTTCGCTACCAGCCGCCCGGCAGCGGCCGCCCCTCGGCGAAGCCCGCCGCGGACTGGACGCCCAGCACCGCGCGCTCGTGGAACGCCTCCAGGTTCTCCGCGCCCGCGTACGTGCAGGACGACCGGACACCGGCCGTGATGGCGTCCAGCAGGTCCTCGACGCTGGGGCGGACGGGGTCCAGCCACATCCGCGAGGTCGAGATGCCCTCCTCGAACAGCCCCTTGCGGGCCCGGTCGAACGCGCTGTCGGTCCGCGTCCGCGCACTCACCGCGCGCTTGGACGCCATCCCGAACGACTCCTTGTACAGCCGCCCGGACTCGTCGCTGCGCAGGTCGCCGGGCGACTCGTAGGTGCCCGCGAACCACGACCCGACCATCACGCTCGACGCGCCCGCCGCCAGCGCCAGCGCCACGTCGCGCGGGTGCCGCACCCCGCCGTCGGCCCACACGTGCTTACCGAGCCGCCGCGCCTCCGCCGCGCACTCGGCGACGGCCGAGAACTGCGGCCGCCCGACCCCGGTCATCATCCGCGTCGTGCACATCGCACCGGGCCCGACACCGACCTTGACGATGTCCGCACCGGCCTCGACCAGGTCGCGCACGCCCTCGGCGGTCACGACGTTGCCCGCCACCACCGGCACGGTCGGCCCGACCCGCCGGATCGCCCGCAGCGCCGTCAGCATCTTCTCCTGGTGCCCGTGCGCGGTGTCTACCACCAGCGTGTCCACCCCGGCCTTGAGCAGCTCGGCGGCCTTGTCGGCCACGTCCCCGTTCACACCGACCGCCGCGGCCACCCGCAACCGCCCGTCACCGTCCACCGCGGGCACGTACACCTCGGCCCGCAGCGCCCCCAGCGCCGTCAGCACACCGGCCAGCCGCCCGTCGCCGTCGACACCCAGCGCCACCTTCTGCGTCCGCCCCTGGAGCTGGTCGAACACCTCGCGCGGGGCCGTGTCCAGCGGCAGCGTCAACACGTTCGGGTCGGCGACGTCGGACAGCCTCGTGAACCGGTCGACACCTGAACACGCGGCCTCGTCGACCACGCCGACCGGACGGCGGTCGCCGTCGACGACCACGACAGCACCGTGCGCGCGCTTGGGCAGCAGGTTCACGGCATCGGCGACGGAGTCACCGGGACCCAGCACCAGCGGCGTGTCCCACACCGCGTGCCGCGCCTTCACCCAGGACACGATCTCGGCGACCACGTCCGGCGCCACGTCCTGCGGCAACACCACCAAGCCACCGCGGCGGGCCATGGTCTCGGCCATCCGCCTGCCCGCCACAGCGGTCATGTTGGCGACCACGACGGGGATGGTCGCCCCGGTGCCGTCGGAGGTGGAGAGGTCGACGCCGAACCTGGACTCCACGGCTGAACGGCCGGGGACCAGGAAGACGTCGTCGTAGGTCAGGTCGTAACTGGGGCGATGCCCTTCGATGAACCGCACGAGACTCGAAAGTACGCGTTGTGGGGGGTTGGTGCTGGGGGTTTGGTCGGGGGGTGGTGCTGGGGTGGTCGTGGGGGTCGGTTGCCGGGTGTTGCTGGGGTTTGTTGCGGTGGTTGCTGGGGGGGGCGTTGCTGGGTGTGGAGCGGGGTATCGCTGCAGAGGTCTTCGGGTGCGGCCGACTTGACTTGGGGCCCCTTTTTTGGGCTTCGTCGGGCGAAAAAGGGCAGGTGGTGGAGCCTGCCCGCCGCCGCAAGTTTAAGCCCAAAAACCCCAAGTCAAGTCGGCCGCACGGCGGACGGGCGTGCTCGGTTTCGTTGTGGTGGGGGTGCTTGCTCGGTGGGGTGTTTGGTTGGCGGGGTGCTCAATCGGTGGGTTGGTTTGGGTTTTGGCTTGGGTTTTGGTTTTGGCTCTGTGGTGGGGGTGTGGGTGTGGGTAGTAGGGCGCGGACGGCGTCGATGGTGTCGGCGTCGGTTGGGTCTTTGTCCGGGCGGTAGCGGAGGACGCGGGCGAAGCGCAGGGCGACGCCGCCCGCGTAGCGGGGGCTCACCTGGGCGCCGTCCAGTTCGATCTCGATCACCATGGTCGGGCGCACCAGGATTCCCCAGCGGTGTTCCTCGACGGCGATGGTGGCGAGTTCGCGGGTTTGCCAGTCGAGGAGTTCGTCGGTCATGCCCTTGAAGGTCTTGCCCACCATGATGGGCGGGCCGCCGTCGGGGTCGCGGGCGCCCAGGTGGAGGTTGGAGAGCTTGCCGGAGCGGCGGCCGCTGCCCCATTCGACGCCGAGCACGACGAGGTCGAGGGTGTGGACCGGTTTGACCTTCTGCCAGGCGCGGCCGCGGCGGCCGGCGGCGTAGGGGGAGTCGAGGGCCTTCACCATCACGCCCTCGTGTCCGGCGGCGAGGGCCTGGTCGACGACCGAGGCCGCCTGTTCCTCTGTGGCCTCGACGACGCCGGGGATGACGTGGACGCCCGCGACGGTGCGCAGGGCGGTCAGGCGGTCCCGCAGCGGGGTGTCCAGGAGGTCGTGGCCGTCGAGGTGGAGGCAGTCGAAGAAGAACGGGGACAGCAGCAGCTCGCGGACGTCCTGGGCGCCGAAGCGGCTCATGGTCTCCTGGAACGGGCGGGGTTTGCCGTCGTCGGTGAGGGCGAGGGTCTCGCCGTCGAGGACGACGCTGGTGCAGGGCATGGCGCGGACGAGGTCGACGAGCTCGGGGACGGTGGCGGTGATCTCGCGCAGGGTGCGGGTGAAGACGTGCACGTCCGAGCCCTGGCGGTGCACCTGGATGCGGGCGCCGTCGAGCTTGTGCTCGACGACGACGCTGCCCAGCTCCGCCAACGCCTCCGGCAGCGACTCGGCGGGGGAGGCGAGCATCGGGCGGACGGGGCGGCCGACCACGAGGCGGAAGGCGGACAGCTCCTCCTCGCCGCCGTGCAGGGCGGCGACCGCGGTGTCGGTGAGGCTGCCGGAGAGCATGAAGGCGCGGCGGACGGAGGGGGCGGGGACGTCGGCGGCGGAGGCGATGGCGTCGAGCATCACGCCCTCCAGCGCGCCTTGGCGCAGTTCGCCGGTGAGCAGGCGCCGCAGGAACCCCTGTTCCGCCGCGGTGGCCCGGCCGAACAGGGCGGCGAGCAGGTCGGACCGGCGCTGCGCCGAGCCCTTGCCGCTGAACTCGCCGTACGCCCCCAGGGCCTCGTCGACCTCGACGACGGTCAGCGACTCGCCGCCCGCGGGCGGGACGTCGAGGTCCTGCACGGTGCGCCAGCCCGCGCCGATGCGCCCCTGGCTGGGCACGCCGACGAGGAACGACACGACCGCGGGCGTGTCCAGCCGCTTCAGCAGCGCCGCCAGCGCGGCGACCTTGGCCAGCCGCGACCGGGTTCCGGCCACGGTCTCGGACGTCTCGACCACCTCGGTGAACAGCACGTCGTCCATGGTGCACCCGAGCACCGACAAGGGCAGATCAGCGGAGCTCCCGGACGGCTTCCCGCAACCGGTCGGGTGACAGCGACGCGTAGCCGAGCACGAGCCCCGGCCACAGCGGGGTGCGCACGTAGTGCGCCAGGGCCACCGCGTTGACACCGCGGGCGGCGTACTTGCGCTGCAACGCGAGGTCGTCCGTGCCCGGCGGCAAGCGGACCACGACGTGCAAGCCGGCCGCGACCCCGATCGGCTCCCAGGACGGCTGCTCGCGGGCCAGCGCGTCGATGAGCGCGTCGCGGCGCTTGCGGTACAGGGCCCTGGTCCGCCGCAGGTGCCGGTCGTAGCCGCCGCCGCGCAGCAGCTGCGCGAAAGCGGCCTGCCGCAACGTCTCCGTGCCGAGGTCGTCGTGCCGCTTGCGCTCGACCACCGGTTCCCGCAACGACTCCGGCAGCACGAGCCAACCCAGCCGCAGCGCGGGGGCGAGCACCTTGCTCGTGCTGCCCTGGTGGACCACGCGGCTCGGGTCGAGGGCCTGCACGGCGCCGACGGCGGGCCGGTCGTAGCGGTGCTCGGCGTCGTAGTCGTCCTCGATGACGATCCCGTCGCACGCCCGCGCCCACGCGATCAGCGCGTGCCGCCGTTCCGGGTGCAGCACGACGCCGAGCGGGAACTGGTGCGCCGCCGTGACGAGCACGACCCGGCAGTCCGTTGTGGACAGCGCGTCGACCCGGATGCCGTGGTCGTCCACCGGCACGCCGACGACGCGCAGCCCGTGCGAGGCCAGCATCTCCGCGGCGCCGAAGTGGCTGGGCTCCTCGACGGCGATGCTGCGGTGGCCCTGGGCGCGCAGCACCCGGCACAGCAGCGACAGGCCCTCGGCCGAGCCGTTGGTGACCACGACGGCCTCGGGTTCGGTGACCGCGGCGCGCACCCGGCCGAGGTAGTCGGCCAGCTCCGCGCGCAGCGGCGGGAACCCGGCGGCGTGCGGGTAGCCGAGCTCCTCGTCGGAGAGCCCCGCGAGCCCGGCGCGGTAGGCGGCGACCCACTCGGCGCGCGGGAACGCGTTCAGCGCGGGCAGTCCCGGTCGCAGGTCGTAGCGCCAGTGCGGCGTCGGGTCGGGCTCGGGGCGGCTGTCCGACGGCCACGTGCCCGCCGCCGTCACGGTGGTGCCCGACCCGCGCTTGGCCGTCAGGTAGCCCTCGCCCACGAGCTGCGCGTACGCGGCCGTCACGGTGCCCCTGGCGACGCCGAGCTGCTCGGCCAGGTCGCGGCTGGACGGCAGCCGGGTGCCGGTGGTGAGCCTGCCGTCGCGCACGGCCCGGCGCAGCTCGGTCTCCACGGCGCGACGGCGCCCGCTCACCGCCGGGAGCAGCAGCTCCCGATAAGTGGACCAGTCGGCGGTCATGGAATTGGAGCTTAATCATGAGCCACTCGGCGGGCACGCTGTCCGCATGACCAGCAGAACCGCCGTCGCCGCGGGGGCGACCGCCGCCGTGATCGTCGGAGCGTCCGTGCCGGTCACCGGCATGCTCCAGGACTACCCGCTGCTCACCGGCCAGGCCCTGCGGTACGGGCTCAGCGCCGTCGTGCTGCTCGGGTGGACGTTCGCCCGCGGCCGGCGCCTGCCGCTGCCGAGGCCGGCGGACGTGCCGTCGTTGCTGGCGCTCGTCGGGCTCGGGATGCTCGGGTTCACCGGCGCCCTCCTGTACGCCCAGCGCTACGCCGAGCCCGGTTTCGTCGCGGCGATGCTCGGCGGGACACCGGTCGTGCTGGCGCTGGCGAGCAGGCGGCGGTCGGCGGTGACGGTGGTGGGCGCGGGGATCGTGGCGCTCGGCGTGGTCGTGCTGTCCGGCGGTGGCGCGTGGCACGGGCCGGGACTGCTGCTCGCCGCGTTGGCGCTGGTGGGGGAGGCGTCGTTCACGCTGTTCGCGGTGGGGGTGGTGCGGCGGCTGGGCGGGGTGGCCGTGGCGACGTGGTGCTGCCTGCTCGCGGCGGTGTCCGGGGCGGTGCTGGGCACGGTCTTTGGCGGCTGGCGGGTGCCGGACGCCAGGCAGGGCCTCGCCCTGGTCGCGCTGGCGGTCGTGGTCACCGCGTTGGCGTTCGGGCTCTGGTACTTCGCCGTCGGACGGCTGGGCGCGGACCGGGCGGGAGTCCTCATCGGACTGATGCCGATCTCCGGGCTGCTGGTGTCGGTGCTGCTGGGCGTGCAGGAGTCCAGCGCGCTCGACCTGGTCGGCGCGGCCGTGGTCGCGGTCGGCTGCGTGGTCGGGCTGTCGACCGCCCGCGCCCGACCCCGCGCGGGCACGGTGGAGACCGTGCCCGCGCCGTGGGTCAGCGGCCGCCGCGGGCCATGTGCAGCACGTCCAGCGCCGCGTCGAGCTGCTCCTCGGTGAGCTTGCCGGGCACGTGGCCGCGCTCCAGCACGACCTCGCGGATCGTCTTGCGCTCCTTGAGGGACTGCTTCGCGATCGCCGCCGCCTCCTCGTAGCCGAGGTAGCGGTTGAGCGGCGTCACGATCGACGGCGACGACTCGGCCAGCTCGCGCAGCCGGTCCACCTGCGGCTCGGTGCCCACGAGCACCTTGTCCGCCAGCAGCCGGGCCACCGCGGCGATCAGCCGGGCGGACTCCAGCACGTTGCGCGCGATCACCGGCAGCATGACGTTGAGCTGGAAGTTGCCCTGGCTGCCCGCGAACGCGACGGCGGCGTCGTTCCCGATCACCTGCGCGACGACCATCATGGTCGCCTCGGAGATCACCGGGTTGACCTTGCCGGGCATGATGGACGAGCCGGGTTGCAGGTCGGGAAGGGCCAGCTCGCCGAGCCCGGTGCGCGGGCCGGACCCGAGCCAGCGCAGGTCGTTCGCGATCTTGTAGAGCCCCACGGCGGTCGCCCTGAGCTGGCCGGAGATCTCGACCACGCCGTCCTGGGTCGCCTGCGCCTCGAAGTGGTCGCGCGCCTCGGTCAACGGCAGCCCGGTCACCCGCGCGAGCTCCGCGGACACCGCCGCGCCGAAGCCCTCCGGCGCGTTCAGCCCGCTGCCCACGGCCGTGCCGCCGATCGGCAGCTCGGCCAGCCGCGGGACCGACGACGTGAGCCGCTCGACACCGTAGCGGACCTGCGCGGCCCACGCGCCGACCTCCTGGCCGAGCGTGATCGGCACGGCGTCCATCAGGTGCGTGCGCCCGGACTTGACCAGGTCGGCCCACTCGGCCGCGCGGCCCTCCAGGGTCGTGGCCAGGTGCTCCAGCGCCGGGACGACGTCGGTGACCACGGCCTCGGTCGCCGCGACCCGCAGCGTGGTCGGGAACGTGTCGTTCGACGACTGCGACGCGTTGACGTGGTCGTTCGGGTGCACGTCCCGGCCGAGGCTCCTGGTCGCGAGGGTCGCGATCACCTCGTTCGCGTTCATGTTCGACGACGTGCCCGACCCGGTCTGGAACACGTCCACCGGGAAGTGCTCGTCGTGCGCGCCCCCGGCGACCTCGTCGGCCGCGTCCGCGATGGCCTTCGCGACGTCGGACGGCAGCACGCCGAGCCGTTCGTTCACCCGCGCCGCGGCCCCCTTGAGCAGGCCGAGAGCCCGGATCTGCGACCGTTCCAGCCCGCGCCCCGAGATCGGGAAGTTCTCGACCGCCCGCTGGGTCTGCGCCCGCCACAACGCGTCGACCGGCACCCGGACCTCGCCCATGGTGTCGTGCTCGACGCGGTACCCCTGTTCGCCCATAGTCCCCAGTTTGTCCCCGTAGGGGGATCTGGGCACGGTGGCGTTGAGCACCTAAGGTCGGTCTCCTGCACTGCCACCCACCACTGGCAGAGGGGTTCATCGATGGATGTCGACCTGTTGATCGTGGGAGCAGGACCCACGGGGCTGTTCGCGGCCTACTACGCGGGGTTCCGCGACCTGTCCGTCGCCCTGGTCGACGCGCTGCCCGAGGCGGGCGGCCAGATCACGGCGATGTACCCGGAAAAGATGATCTTCGACGTCGCGGGCTTCCCGGCCGTCCGGGGCCGCGACCTCGTCAACGCGCTGGTCGAGCAGGCCGCGCAGTGGAAGCCGCAGTACCTGCTGGGCCACCAGGCCCGCACGCTGTCCACAGTGGACTCCCGGTTGCACGTCGGCCTCGCCGACGGCACGGTCGTGAACGCGGGCGCGGTGCTGATCACCGCGGGCATGGGCGAGTTCAGGCCCCGGCCGCTGCCCGCGGGCGACGGCTGGCTGGACCGCGGGATGGTGCACTTCGTGCCGTCGTTGGCCGTGCACACCGCCCAGCACGTCGTGATCGTCGGCGGCGGCGACTCGGCGTTCGACTGGGCGCTGGCCCTGCACCCGATCGCCGCGAGCGTCACCCTCGTGCACCGCCGCGCGAACTTCCGCGCCCACCCGCCCACCGTCCGCGCCGTCCGCGAGCTGGGCGTGGAGATCATCACCGACGCCGAGGTCACCGCGCTGCGCGGCGAACCGGAACTGGCCGAGGTGGAGGTCAGGCTGAAGTCCGGCGACGTGAAGACCCTGCCCGCGCACTCGGTCGTCGCCGCGCTCGGGTTCACCGCCGACCTGGGCCCCATCGAGTCCTGGGGGCTGGAGCTGGACCACCGGGCGGTGATGGTGGACACGACCATGCGGACGCAACGGGAGATGATCTACGCGGCTGGGGACGTGGCGGCGTACCAGGGGAAGGTGAAGCTGATCGCCACGGGGTTCGGGGAGGCGGCCACGGCGGTGAACAACATCGCGGTCGCGCTGAACCCGGCGGCGCACCTGTTCCCAGGGCATTCGAGCAACGAGGGGTAGGCGGGCGGGAATGGCGTAGCACCGCGGGACACGCGGTGCTGCGTCCTAGTGGTGAAGGCGATCTCCCAGCGCGAGTCCCGCGACAACTCCGCGGCGGTGATGGACGCCGTGGAGACCGGCGAGACCTTCCACATCACCCGCAACGGCACCGAGGTCGCCGGGCTGCGCCCGCTGAACCAGCGGCGCCGCCTCACCGCGGACGAGCCGGTGGCCCGGCACCGCAGGCTGCCCGTGGCCGCCGTTGCACACGCGCGACTCCGCGGACTTCAAGGGCCTCGACGGGCTGGTCGAGGTCGTCGGGGTCTAGCCCTTCGGCCGTTGGACCTCGGCCAGGTGCCTGAGGGTGGCGTCGAGTTGGGTGCGCCAGGTGGTGCGGAACATCGGGTCGTGGCGCTGGGTGACGGCCCACATGGTGAGCTGCAGGCGGCGCAGGAGGAGCAGGTCGGGGAGGGCGTCCTCGTCGTCGAGCGGGCTGGTGGTGCGGTAGCCGGTGAGCAGGGCCCGGTGCAGGGCTGGGCGGTCGGGGCCCAGTTCGCTGATGGTGGTGGCGAGGTCGTAGAGGTGGGGGCCGTAGCCGCAGTCGTCGAAGTCGATCGCGCGGACCCGCCCCTGGTGGAACAGGAAGTTGTCCTGGTGCAGGTCTGCGTGGATGAGGCCGGTCGCGGGGAGGCCCGCCAGGGTGGTGTCGACGCGGGCGAGGGTCCTGGCGACGAGGGCACCGGCCGCGGGGGAGTGCAGGTCGGTGACGAGCTTCGCGGTGTCGGCGGGGACGGCGTCGACGCGGTTGCGGGCGAGCGCGGGCATGGTGGTGCCGTGCTGTTGCAGCAACGCGGTGAAGACGCCGACCTCGTGCAGGTGAGCGGGGGTCAGGGACCTGTCGCGGAACCTGCCGTCGACCCAGCGGTAGAGGACGCAGGTGCGCGGGCCGGGGACGGTCGGCGTGGTGGCGGTGACGACGGTGGCGCCGGACCGGGTGGGGACCGGTTCGGGGACGGCCAGGTCGGTGTCGCGCGCGAGTGCGGTGAGCCAGGTGGTCTCGGCCTCGGCGAAAGCGGCGTCGGTGCTGCGGATCCGCAGCATGTACCGGTCGTCGACGCGCACGTTCGTGTTCCAGCCCTTGGCCAGCGGCACCAAGGACCTCGCCGGCACGTCGTACTCGGCCAGGGCGGTGCGGGCCAGGGTGAGGAGGCGACGGGTCTGGCCCGCGCCGGTCAGCTGGGTGAAGTCGGGCGGTGGCACCGGATCACTGTGCCCGAGCGCGCCGCGGCCGACAACGGACCGCCCGTCCCGGCGGTCCGCTGGTCGGGTCGTTCGGTTACGGGACCACCTGGACTTCTTCGCCGATGAGCAGGTTGTCGAAGAACGTGACCGCGGCCTCGTGCGACAGGTGCACGCAGCCGTGCGAGGGCACGTCCAGGCTGCCCTCGTGGAACGCGATGCCGGTCGACGTGAAGTACGTCGAGTACGGCATCGGGCCGTTGTAGGGCACGCTCCACTCGTTCTGCACCTTGCGCAGCACGGAGAACGTGCCTACCGGTGTCTCGTAGCCCGGCCTGCCCGTGGTGACCGGGACGGGGCCGTAGCTGTTGGATCCGTTGTGGACGAGCCAGGCCTCGTTGGTGGACAGCCGCAGGCACGCGCCTTCGGTGATGGAGCAGGGCGTGTCCGTGGCCGCCGACGCGGGTAGCGCGAAGCCGAGAGCCAAGGCCGTTGCTGCGAACACTGTTCCGAGTGTCCTAGTGCCGAGAGTCGTCATCTCGAATCACCCCTCATCCCGTCGGGTACCCAGGATTCGGATCATCCAACCACCCGGACCCGACCGCCCGGTGAAAGTGCTTCGCGGTCGGGAGTCCGGGTGACTGTCCCAAGAGGACCGGCCGGTGGGACGCCTACGGCGTGACCTGGACCTGCTGGCCGGACTGGAGGAAGTCGAAGTAGGTCGCGGCCGCTTCCTGGGACAGGTGGACGCAGCCGTGCGAGGGCACTTCCAGGCTGCCCTCGTGGAACGCGATGCCGTAGTTGGTGAAGTAGACCGAGTACGGCATCGGCGCGTTGTTGTACGGGCGGCTGATCTCGTGCAACACCTTGTGCAGCACCGGGAAGTAGCCCGTCGGCGTCTCGTAGCCGGGCCTGCCGGAGGTGATCGGCACCGGGCCGTAGGTCACCGCGCCGTTGCTGATGAGCCACGTCTGCTGACTCGACAGCTCCACGCACGCGCCGTTGGTGATGTCGCACGGCGTGCCCGCGACGGTGACCGGCGGAGGCGGTGGCGCGGGCTGCGGGGGCGGCGGGGCCTCCGACGACGTGGACGGGGCCGGCGCCGGTTCCGGGGCGGGCGCGGGCGCCTCGGAGGACGAGGACGCCGACGAGCTCGCCGGCGCGGCCGAGGACGAGGGCTGGGCGGAGGACGACGGGCCTGCCGATGTGGACAGCGCGGGCGGTGCCGCCGCTTCCGTGGTCCCGCCCTGCGCGCACGCCGTTGCGAGCAGTGCCGTTGCCACCAAGACGAGTACGCGCATCTCCCGACCCCCTGATCGTCGTGTCTGGGAGGAGAGACGTGAGGGGCGCCACCCCGGTTGCCCCGCCCGCGTAACGAATGGGGGACGGCTACGCCAGGACCTGCACCTCGGCGCCGGGCTGGAGGGTGTCGAAGAACCGCGCCGCGGCGTCCGGGGCCAGGTGCACGCAGCCGTGCGACGAGCCGGGCGCGAGGTCGCCTTGGTGGAAGGCGATGCCGTAGTCGGTGAAGTAGACGGCGTAGGGCATCGGGGTGTTGTCGAAGTCGAAGCTGATCTCGTCGCGGACCTTGCGCAGCACCTGGAACCTGCCGGTCGGCGTCTCGTAGCCCGCCATGCCGAACGCCGAGGGCACCGGCCCGTAGCTCACCGCGCCGTCGGTGATCAGCCAGCTCTCCGACGTGGACATCCGCACGCACGCGCCGTTGGTGATCCCGCACGGGTTGACCGGTGCGCGGGGCGGCGCGGGCTGGGGCAGGGGTACCTCGGCCGAGGGCGCCACCGACGGCGTCCCGGTCACCCCGACCGCTGGTGGTGTCGCCGCACGGGTCTGGCCGCACGCCGAGGCGAGCAGCACCGTGGCCAGCACCAGCAGAACGCGCATCCTCTACTCCTCCGTCGTCCGTCGCAGATCAAGACGAGTGACCCTCGCAAAAGGTTGACCGCCCTCCCAGGTACCCGGAGGGCGGTCAGCCATGCGTGCGGAGGAGGAGCTGTGTCCGACTAGACAGTGCCCGCGTTCGCGCTGATCCACGAGCGCAGCGACGGCACGTCGACGTAGATCGAGGGCGCCGTCGCGCAGGTCGAGCCGCCACCGCTGCGGCTGGTGGCCCCGATCAGCTGCCAGGTCCCGCCCACCGACTTGATCTGCGGCCCGCCCGAGTCGCCGTAGCAGGCGCCCTTGTTGCCGTCCGTGTTGTTCGTGCAGATCTCCGTGGACCCCCGGATGCCCGAGCACCGGCTGTCCGCCACGATCGACGTGTCGAGCTGCTGCAACGTCACCGGCGCCGCCCCGCACCCGCTGGAGGACGGGCAGGTCTGCCCCCACCCGATGATCCGGGTGGCCGTGCCGGTCGCGCCCGACGACGAGGAGATCGCCACCGGCGCCTGGGTCACCGAGGTCGACAGCTGGACCAGCGCCAGGTCCTCGCTCGGGTTCAGGACGATCCGGCTCGCCGTCGCCAGCGTGCCGCCACTGGTCCGGTTGGTCGTCCCGATCCGCGCCCGCGTCGAAGCAGGCGTGCGGCCCTGGACGCAGTGCTTCGCGGTCACGACCCAGTTGGCCTTGATCAGCGAACCACCGCAGAAGTGCCCGCCCGACGTGCTCTGCAGGGACACCATGAACGAGTAGACCTGGGTGGCGTTGCCACCGCCGACGATCATCGGCGTGACACCGTCGGGCGTCATCGGCTGCGCCGAAGCGGCACCCGTCGACGCGAAAGCCATGCCGAGCGCCACGGCCACCGCCGTGAACAGGGAACGTGCCCTCATCGTTTCCGTTCCTTCCCGTCCCCGGCGCAGGGTTGCCGGGGACGAAACGGAAACTAAGGACATGTCCGGCAGTCCCACCACGTCCATCCGACCGGTACCGGTTCATTGACCGTTGACGCAGCCGAGACCCACCGACGCGAAGCGAGGGAAGGCCTACCCGGGTCGCTGGAAGGCGACGGGCCGAACGCCCGACCAAGACAACCCGCTGGTACGCAAGGGAAGCACGCAAGCGTGGTCGATTTTACTTGGGGTTTTTGGGCCTACAATGAGTCGGCGGGCAGGCTCTACCACCTGCCCTTTTTCGCCCGACGAGGCCCAAAAAGAGGGGCCCCAAGTCAAATCGACCACACCCCCACGGCACTCGACCCCGTCAGACCGCTGGAAAGCCCCGTAAAACGGCCCTACGGCAGCGGCGGGATCAGTTGGGAGGCCTCGGACTCGGCCAGTCGGTCGAAGTCGACCGAGGAGTACTCGCGCAGCTTCGTCAGCCGGTGGAAGCCGTCGATCATGCGCACGGTCCCCGACTTGGACCGCATCACGATGGACTGCGTGGTGCACCCGCCGGTCCGGTAGTGCACTCCGCGCAGCAGGTCGCCGTCCGTCACGCCGGTGGCGCAGAAGAACACGTTGTCGCCGCGGACGAGCTCCCGCGTCGTCAGCACGCGGTCGAGGTCGTGGCCCGCGTCGATCGCCTTCTGCCGCTCCTCGTCGTCCTTCGGCCACAGCTTCGCCTGGATCTCGCCGCCGATGCACTTCAGCGCGGCTGCGGCGATGATGCCCTCGGGGGTGCCGCCGATGCCGACCAGCAGGTCCACGCCGGTGTCCGGGCGGGCGGCGGAGATGGCGCCCGCGACGTCGCCGTCGGAGATGAAGTGGATGCGGGCACCGGCCTGGCGGACCTCGTGCACCAGGTGCTCGTGGCGGGGGCGGTCCAGGATGCAGACGGTGACGTCGGAGACCTCGATGTGCTTGGCCTTCGCGACCCGGCGGATGTTCTCCGCGATGGGGGCGGTGATGTCGATGACGTCCGCGGCCTCCGGTCCGACCGCGAGCTTCTCCATGTAGAACACGGCCGACGGGTCGAACATGGCGCCGCGTTCGGCGACGGCGAGCACGGCGAGGGCGTTGGGCATGCCCTTGGCCATCAGGGTGGTGCCGTCGATCGGGTCCACGGCGACGTCGCAGTCGGGGCCGTTGCCGTCGCCGACCTCCTCGCCGTTGTAGAGCATGGGCGCCTCGTCCTTCTCGCCCTCGCCGATCACGACGACACCGCGCATGGACACGGTGTGGATGAGCTTGCGCATGGCGTCCACGGCCGCGCCGTCGCCGCCGTTCTTGTCACCCCGGCCGACCCATCTGCCGGCGGCCATGGCGGCGGCCTCGGTGACCCGGACCAATTCCAGCGCCAGGTTGCGGTCAGGTGCCTCTTGGCGGCGTTCGGAAGGGGTCGAGCTCACCATTGTGCGCCTCCTGGGATGATCGGCCGGTAGACCAATCCTCGCACGCGGGACCCCGTGACCAGGGTCCCAATGTCAGCCCTCGACGTCCTCCTCGACCACGGCGAGCGCCGCGTCGATGCGTTCCTTGGCGCCGTCGAGGTGCCGTTCGCACGTCTTCGCGAGGGCCTCCCCGCGTTCCCACAGGGCGATCGAGTCCTCCAGGGACAGTCCGCCCGCCTCCAGCTTGCGGACCACCTCCACCAGCTCGTCGCGCGCCGCCTCGTACCCGAGCTCGGTCTCGGTAGGACTCACTGGGTCAAGCTCCCCATTCTGCTCTGGACGTGCACCACGACCGTGGCGACGGCCTGGTCGTACCCGACGAACGCCTCCGCGAACTCGGCGCCGTCACCATCCCGCACGGCCTCGTCGATGCGGCCCTCGGCCTCCACGACGCGCCTGCGGTGCACCGAGCCGTGGCTGAGCCACCAGCGGGTGCCCGCGTACTGCGAGGTCGCCATCGACAGGTGGTGCAGCTCGTCGACCAGGGTCTGGCGGCCGGACGTGCAGCCCGCGACCAGCGCGGTCCAGCAGTCCGCGGCCGCGGAGTTGGCTGTCTCCGCCCGGTGCCGGACGGCCTGCGCGCTGTCGCGGGCGAGCGGATCGGCCGAGCCGTCCGCCGCCGACCCCGCGGCGGCCATCGTCAACGGGAGGAACGTCGGTTCACGCGCCGGCTTGGGCACCACTGCCTCCGTCCTCGGTCACGACCGCGTGCACGGCCCCGTCGGCCACGCGCACGCGCAACCGCGTCCCGGCCGGGGCCTGTGTGGTCGACCTCAGCACGCCGTCGACACCCTCGGGTGTGACGCGTTGCACTACCGCGTATCCGCGGGCAAGCGTGGCCGCCGGTCCGAGGGTCGTCAAGCGCGCTTTCGTCGAGGCCAGGCCGCTCTGCTCGGCGGAGAGCCGGGCGAGCACCGCGCGGCGGGCGCGTTCCCGGAGCCGGTCGACCTCCTCGGCGCGCCGGTCCAGCGGGCCGTACGGGTCGGAAAGCGCAGGTCGGGTGCGCACCGAGTGCAGCAGCTTGCGCTCGCGGTCGACCCAGCCGTGCAGCGCCCGGCGGGCCCGGTC
The DNA here is from genome assembly GCF_003002815.1 of Umezawaea tangerina. Classification (GTDB taxonomy): domain Bacteria; phylum Actinomycetota; class Actinomycetes; order Mycobacteriales; family Pseudonocardiaceae; genus Umezawaea; species Umezawaea tangerina. The sequence continues at coordinate 1,064,649 of NZ_PVTF01000001.1, forward strand.
GCGCATTTGGAGTACCCGCTGTGCTTCTTCCGCCACATCCGGAACCACCCGTTTGCCCGCGTCGGTCGGCGTGGAGCAGCGGACGTCGGCGACGTAGTCGACCAGCGGGCTGTCCGGTTCGTGTCCGATCGCGGACATGACGGGCGTCCGGCACGACGCCACCGCGCGGCACAGCGCCTCGTCGGAGAACGGCAGCAGGTCCTCGACGCTGCCGCCGCCGCGGGCCAGCACGATGACGTCCACCTCGACGTCGCGCTCCAAAGTGGACAGTGCGGTGAGGATCTGCGGCACCGCCGTCGGCCCCTGCACGGCGACGTTCACGACCCGGAAGCGGGCGCCCGGCCACCGGTTGCGCGCGTTCGTCAGCACGTCCCGCTCGGCCGCCGACGCCCGACCGGTGATCAGGCCGATCTTGTTGGGCAGGAACGGCGGCCTGCGCTTGCGGCGGGGGTCGAACAGGCCTTCCGCGCCGAGCAGCTTGCGCAGCCGCTCGATCCTGGCCAGCAGCTCGCCGATGCCGACCGCGCGGATCTCGTCCACCCGCAGGCTCAGCGTGCCGCGGCCGGCGAAGAACGTCGGCTTCCCGTGCACGACCACGCGGCTGCCGTCGGTCAGCGGCGGCTCCATGTTCCGGACCAGCGCGATCGGGCTGGTCAGCGACATCGACATGTCCACCGACGGGTCGCGCAGCGTCAGGAACGCCGTCGACGTCCCCGGTCGCGCGGAGACCTGGGTGACCTGGCCCTCGACCCACACGGCGCCGAGCCGGTTGATCCACTCGGTGAGCTTGCGCGCCACCGTGCGGACCGGCCACGGCTGCTCGGCGGTCGACGGCGCGTCCGACGCGGTCACGTCTGCGCGCGAACGGTGGCGATGCGCCGGTTCAGCATCCCGGTGAACTGCGGCCGGTCGTCGTGGGCGCGCTCGTAGGCGAGCAGCTCCTCGAGGTCCTCGGCCGACAGCACGCGCAGCCGGGCGCGCAGCTGGGGCAGCGACAGCTCGTCGTAGGCGGGCAGCGCGGCCGGGGGCTCGGCGAGTATCGCCCGCTCCTCCTCGGTCCACGGGTCGTCGTCATCGTCGTCGGAGTCGGCGTCCGTCGGCGTTTCGTCCGGCGTTTCGCGCACCACGACGGGCGCCGCGGGGGCGCTGTCGTCCTCGTCGAAGGTCGCCCATTCGGGTTCTTCTTGCGGCGGTCGCATCCCGGCCAGGACGTCGTCGCCCTTGATGGCGAGCTCGGTCACCTGTTGCTGGAGGCGCATGGACAGCTGCAGGGCCTCGCTGACCACCGTCACGGGCAGGCCCGCGAGCTGCTGCGGGAGAAGGCGGGCCCGCTCCACGGCGGTGACCGCGAGGCCTGCCGCGATGCGGACCGGCAGCGGCAGTTGCTTCATGGGTCCAGCCTGCCGCAAACCATCCCCCCGTGCCTACCTCCGCGACCGTGACGCTGCGCATTTCGGCCTCTCAGCGGTACCCCCGTACCCTGGGAGGCATGACCGCACAGACTGAGACCGCCGCCCCCAAGCGCGTGCTGCTGGCCAAGCCGCGCGGCTACTGCGCGGGTGTCGACCGTGCGGTCGTCGCGGTGGAGAAGGCGCTCGAGAAGTACGGCGCCCCCGTGTACGTGCGCAAGGAGATCGTGCACAACAAGCACGTCGTCGAGACCCTGAGCGACCGCGGCGCGATCTTCGTCGACCAGACCGAGCAGGTCCCCGAGGGCGCGCTCGTCGTGTTCTCGGCCCACGGCGTCTCGCCCGCCGTGCACGAGGAGGCCGCCGCGCGGTCGCTGCGCACCATCGACGCCACGTGCCCGCTGGTCACGAAGGTGCACATGGAGGCGAAGCGCTTCGCCCGCGACGACTACGACATCCTCCTGATCGGCCACGAGGGCCACGAGGAGGTGGAGGGCACCGCGGGCGAGGCACCCGAGCACATCCAGCTCGTGGACACCGCCGAGGACGTCGACAAGGTCGTCGTCCGCGACCCCTCCAAGGTCATCTGGCTGTCCCAGACCACCCTGTCCGTGGACGAGACGATGGTCCGGGTCAACCAGCTCAAGGAGAAGTACCCCGACCTCCAGGACCCGCCCAGCGACGACATCTGCTACGCCACGTCCAACCGGCAGACCGCCGTGAAGACCATGGCCCCGTCCTGCGACCTCGTGCTGGTCGTCGGGTCGAAGAACTCCTCCAACTCGGTGCGGCTGGTGGAGGTGGCGCTGCAGGCCGGTGCCCGCGCCTCCTACCTGGTGGACTACGCCAAGGAGGTGGACGAGGCCTGGCTTGAGGGGGTTACGACCGTCGGCGTGACCAGTGGGGCCTCGGTGCCGGACATCCTGGTGATGGAACTGCTGAAGTGGTTGGGGGAGCGGGGGTACGGGGACGTGGAGGAGATCACCACGGCGAACGAGACCATCGCTTTCGCGCTGCCGAAGGAAGTTCGGCAGAGCCGGGTGCGTTGAGGGTCCCTGGGGCCGGGTTTGGTGCGTAGCGGGTTCGCTGTGTGATCGGTTTGGTGGCCTGGGGCTGCCAGGTGGTTCCGAGGCGTAGCGAGTGCGTTTGGTGTGTGGCTCGGTGGGGTTGTGCGTGGTTGTCGAGGCGTAGCGAGTTCGCTGGGGTGCGTGGCTGGGTGGGGGTTACGACCCGCGGTGGTGTGGTCGATTTGACTTGGGGCCCCTCTTTTTGGGCCTCGTCGGGCGAAAAAGGGCAGGTGGTAGAGCCTGCCCGCCGACTCATTGTAGGCCCAAAAACCCCAAGTAAAATCGACCACGGTTGCGTGCTTCCCTTGCGTACCAGCGGGTTTCGTTAGTCGTACGCTTGTGTGTTTCTTTTGCGTCTTTTCTTCGTCTTCCTGTCAGCAGTTCTTGAGCAGGTCGGCTAGTGCTGTGATGACGGCGTCTGGTTGTTCGATGGTCAGGTACTGGTGTGAGGCGTTGTCGACGGTTCGGTGTTGGCCTCTTGGTACTGAGCTCGCGATGGCCGCGTGCATGGCGTGGAGGCCGGTTTGGGCGGCTTGCACGAGGTGTTCGTCGGCGAACTGGGACCAGTAGGCGTTGCGGCCCGTGGCGGTGAGGACGGTCAGGGGGACGTCCGGGAGCGGGGTGCCGTGGCGGAGTTCGTCGTAGACGGTGGTGTCCATGTTGGCGGCTTCCGCCAGGCCGGTTCGCCAGGCCGTGAGGTGGTGTTCGACCAGGGGCGGTAGGACCTCCGCGGGCCAGGTCGCGTAGAGGGTCGTGAGGGCGGTGCGGGAGGCGGTCAGCTGGTCGTCGGTCAGGTCCGGCATGTCCTGTGCGGCCTGTTTCATGCGGTTGTTCAGCTCGGCGGCCTGCGGGGGCAGGTAGGTGAGCATGTCCTCGTGGCCGGGGTCCAGCAGGAGGAGACCCGCTACCTCGGTGGGGAACAGCTGGGCGTAGCGGCGGGCGTAGAAGGCGCCCAGGGAGTGGCCCACCAGGACGAACGGGCCGGGGAGTGACGCGGTGTGCAGCAGCGCCCGGAGCTCGGTGGCGACCTCGGTGGCGGTGCGGGGCAGGTCGGCGGGGGTGCTCCAGCCGGTGCCCGCGCGGTCGTAGACGGCGCTGGTGGCGAGGTCGGCGGCCAGCTGCTGGACGTTGAGGAAGTCGAGGCCGACCAGGCCGGCGCCGGGCAGGAACACGACCGTGGGGCCGCCGGTGCCGGAGGTGTGCAGGAACAGGTGGTGGTCGGCGACGGGGACGAGGCGGCCGAGAGGGGGTTTGTGCATTGGCACTCTCCATTCTTGAGTTTGAGAACGGTATCAAACGTGAGATCGTGCTGTCGTGGAAACCGTCGAACTGCTCCTGCACCCGGTGCGGCTGCGCATCGTGCACGCGATGGCCGGTGACCGGAGGCTGACGACGTCGCAGCTGTGCGCGCGGATGCCCGACGTGTCGAAGGCGACCGTGTACCGGCACGTGGGGCTGCTCACCGACGGCGGCGTGCTGGAGGTGGAGGGCGAGCAGCGGGTGCACGGGGCCGTGGAGCGGACCTACCGGCTGCGGCGGGAGCGGGCGGTGGTCGACGCGGAGACGGCGGCGTCGGCGACGGTGGAGGACCACCGGCGGGTGTTCGCGGTGGCGATGGCGACGCTGATCGCCGAGTTCAACGGCTACCTGGACCTGGACGGCGCCGACCCGGCGGCCGACGCGGTGGGGTACCGGCAGCACTCGGTGTGGCTGAGCCCGGAGGAGGTCGCCGAGCTGATCGCGGAGCTGCGGGCGGTGATCGTGCCGAGGATGCGCCACGAGCCCGCGCCGGGACGCAGGCGGCACCTGCTCAGCCCGATCCTGTTCCCCGTGGAGGAATCCCAGGCCTGAACGGACGAAGGGCCCCCGGTCGGGGGCCCTTCGTGGTGGGGCCTAGTCGTCGTCGCGCGGGCGGGGCCTGCGCGGGGGGACGGGGCGGTCGCGGGGCTCCGGGCGCTGCCGGGGACCCGAGCCGCGGTCGGTGGGCGGGGTGGACCTGCGGCGTTCGCCCTGCTGGGCGGCCGGGCGGGGGCGGGAGCGGCGGTCGTCGTCGGTCGCGGGGGCCGGGCGCTTGCCCTCGGCGGGCGCGGGCCTGCGGCGGGGGCCGGAGTCGGCGTCGCGTTCGCGCGGCCGTTCGGCGCGGGCCTTCTCGACCGGCGGCTTGGGCTTGGCGACCGGCCTGGACGGGTGGTCGGCCCGGTCGGCCTTGCGGTCGGCCTTGGCCTCGCGCGCCTCTTCTCGGGTCACTCGGTTCGGGTCGCGCTGCCTGGTCACCCGCAGGATGCCGACGACCACGGTGAAGATCGTGGTGATCGCCATCGTCGGGAACCCGTTGATCAGCGGCTTGCCCAGGGACAGGGCCGCGCCGCTGAGACCACCGCTCGGCATCCCGTCGGACACCACGACCACCAGCGGCACCACGATCGCGAGGATCAGCGGTGGCTGGACGATCGGCCCGAACATCGACCGCCGCTCCACGAACACGATCGCGCCGCCGCACCCCAGGAAGAACAGGATGGCGAACACCGTGCCGACCGTCTTCGACGAGCTGACGTCGATGAACGTGCCGACGATCGCCAGCACGAACGCGATCAGCACCGCCGCCCACCAGGGCAGACCCTTGAAGCTGCCGAACAGGGCGCGGTCGTTCCAGGCGACTTCGTCCGAGTAGTCCTCGTCCTCGTCCTGCTCGTCAAGCCGCTCGCGCGTCACCGTCACGCACACTCCTTGCTCGGCATCGTCACGGAAGGGGCACACGGTAGTCGGTGCGGTGTCAGCGCACGCTACGGCCGTGAAACGTCCCCAGCTTCCTCCACGCTCCGCGGGCCTCCAAGGATGCACCCGGACCGGTCCGATCTCCAGCCGGGTCGACGACCGGCGCGACCCGGCGGTGCAGCACCCGGTCGGGCGACACGCCGACCCGGTGGTGTTCGGGACTGTCGGTGCTTGGTCATAGCGTTGCCCCATGCGTCTGCTGCACACCTCGGACTGGCACGTGGGCCGCACGTTCCACGGCCGGGACCTGCTGGCCGAGCAGGAGGCGGTGCTCGGGGGCCTGGCCGACCTGGTCACGACCGAGCGGGTGGACGTGGTGGTCGTCTCGGGCGACCTGTACGACCGGGCGGTGCCGAGCCCGGAGGCCGTGCACACCTGCGCGCGGGTGCTGACCAGGATCGGCGCGGCGGGCGCGAGGATCGTGATCACGCCGGGCAACCACGACTCGGCGGCGCGGATCGGCGTGTTCGGCGCGTTCGCCGCCGCGGGCGGGCTGCACCTGCGCACCCGGATCGGCGAGCTGGACGAGCCGGTGCTGCTGCCGGACGCGCACGGGCCGGTGGCGCTCTACGGCATCCCGTTCCTGGAGCCCGAACCCGCGCGGCAGGCGCTGGAGGTGCCGGACGCCCGCGGGCACGCCGGTGTGCTGACCGAGGCGATGCGCCGGGTCCGCGCGGACCTCGACGGGCGCGCGGGCACCCGGTCGGTGGTGCTGGCGCACGCGTTCGTGTCCGGCGGGGCGAGCAGCGACTCGGAGCGGACCATCGCCGTCGGCGGCGTGCAGGACGTGCCCGCGGACGTGTTCGACGGTGTGGACTACGTGGCCCTCGGCCACCTGCACGGGCCGCAGGTGCTCTCCGAGCGGCTGCGGTACTCGGGCAGCCCGATGGCGTACTCGTTCTCCGAGGCGGGCCAGGAGAAGTCCGTCTGGCTGGTGGAGCTGGACGCCGGCGGGCTGGTCGGCGTGGAGAGGCGCGAGCTGCCGGTGCCGCGCCCGCTGGCGACGTTGACGGGGGAGCTGGACGACCTGCTGGTCGACCCGGAGCACGACGAGGTGCTCGACAGCTTCCTGTCGGTGGCCCTCACCGACCGGGTGCGGCCGCTGGACGCGTTGCGGCGCCTGCAGAAGCGCTACCCGCACGCGGTGCACGTCGAGTGGCAGCCCGCGGGCGGTCGGGACGCGGCGGTGCGGTTCGCGGTGCGCGGCAAGGACGACGACGAGATCGCCTGCTGCTTCGTCGACGACTGCCGCGGCAAGCGGCCGAACCGGCGGGAGCTGGCGCTGCTGCGCGAGGCGTTCGCCGCCGCGGCGAGGGAGGCCCTGTGAGGCTGCACGGCCTCGAGCTGGTCGCGTTCGGCCCGTACCCGAAGCGCGAGTCGGTCGACTTCGACCTGCTCGGCGCGGACGGGCTGTTCCTGCTGCACGGCGACACCGGCGCGGGCAAGACGACGCTCCTCGACGCGGTGGCGTTCGCGCTGTTCGGCAAGGTCCCCGGCGCGCGCGGCGACGTGAAGCGGCTGCGCTGCGACTACGCGGACCCGGACGTGCGGACCGTGGTGACGCTGGAGCTGACCGTGCAGGGCAGGAGGTTCCGGATCGAGCGCAGCCCGGAGTACCTGCGGCCGAAGAAGCGCGGCGACGGATTCACCAAGGAGCAGGCCAAGGCGTCGCTGACCTGGGTCAGCGGGTGGCACGGCGACGGGCACACCCGCATCGAGGAAGTGGCGCAGGAGGTCGAGAACCTGCTGGGGATGACCGCCGAGCAGTTCTTCCAGGTCGTGCTGCTGCCGCAGGGCGAGTTCGCGAAGTTCCTGCGGGCGGACACCGGCGAGCGCGAGAAGCTGCTGGAGAAGCTGTTCGGCACCCAGCGGTTCCTGGACGTGGAGAACTGGTTCCGCGAACGCCGGACCGCGGCGGGCCGGGAGCTGGAGGCGCACCGGCAGGCCACCAAGGGGCTGGTCGAGCGGATCTCCGAGGCCGCCGCCGAGGACGTGCCGGAGGACGGCGACGACGAGTGGCTCAGCTCCGTGCTGAAGCTGCTCGGCGAGTCGGCCGACGAGGCGGAGACCGTGGGGCGGCGGGCCGCGGCGGCCCGTGACGCGGCCGACGCGGCGTTGGCGGCGGCGCGCGAGGAGGTCGAGCGGGTCCGGCGGGTGCGCGAGGCGTGGCGGACGAGGGCGTCGTGCGACGAGGCCGAGCCGCGGCGGCTGGCGTGGGTGGCGGAGCGGGACGCGGCGCGGCGGGCCGCGGTGGTCGTGCCCGCGCACGAGACGTCGGCACGGCTGGAGCGGTCGCTGGCCGCGGCGAAGTCCGCCGAGGCGGCGGCGTTCACGGCGCTCGGCGGCTACCGGGGCACCGACCTGCGCGGCGACTCCGAGCGGCTGCGGGAGGAGGCGGGCGGGCTGACCCGCCTCGCCGAGGAGGCCGAGCGGCAGAAGCAGGACGTGGCGCAGGTCGCCGCGCTGGTCGAGCGGCAGGCGCGGCTGGAACGGCAGGTGGCGGAGGTCGACCCGACCCTGCCCGCGCGGGTCGCGGACGCGCGGGCCGAACTGGAGCGGGCCACGGTCGCGTCGGCCAGGCTCGCCGAGGTCGAGGCGGCGGCGGACGCGGCCCGGCGGCTGCCCGCCGCCCTGGCCGCGCTGACCGGGGCGTCGGACGGGCTGCGCGCGGCGATCGACGCGCACCAGAAGGCCCAGGGGACGCTGCTCGACGTGCGCAGGCAGCGGCTGGACGGGATGGCCGTCGAACTGGCCGGAGCCCTGACACCGGGGCGGCCGTGCCTGGTGTGCGGGTCCGAGGCGCACCCGGCCCCCGCGCAGCCGATGCTCGACGCGGTCGGCGCGGCGGACGAGGACGCGGCGGCGGCCCGCGAGCAGGCCGCGGCCAAGGACCGCGCGGCCGCCGAGCAGACCAGGTCCGCGGCCGAGCACCGGCTGGAGTCGCTGACCAAGGTCGTCGACGGGCGGGACCCGGCCGAGCTGCTGCGCGAACACGAGGAGACGGCCCGGTTGGCCCGCTCGCGGTCCCAGCGGGCGTCCGCGCTCGGCGCGCTCGAACGGCGGCTGGAGGAGACCACGGCGGCCCACGCGGCCGCGAAGGAGGAGCTGGTCGGCGCGGCCACCCGGCGCGCGGCGCTGGAGGAGACCGTGCGCGAACGCGCCCGGCGGCTCGACGACGCCCGCGGCGACTTCCCGGACGTGCGGGCCCGCCGGGCGCACCTGCTCGACCTGGCCGACGCCCTGGTGCAGGCGGCCGACCGGCGCGCCGCCGTCGCCGACCGCACCGCGCGGCTGGAGGAGCAGCGGGTCGAGACGTCCGAGCTGGCCGCGAAAGCCGGGTTCGCCGACGTCGGGGAAGCCCTGTCGGCGGCGCGGACGGACGCGGCGCTCGCGTTGCTGGAGCAGCGGATCTCGTCGCTGGCCGACCGGCGGGCCGCGGCGGCGGCCGTGCTGGAGGAGCTGGCCGACGTGGACCCGGCGACGGAGGTCGACGTGCCCGGCGCGGCGGCGGAGTCGCAGGCCCGGCGCGAGGAGGCGCAGCGGACCGCGTCGGCGTTCACGACCGCGCGCACGCGGGTGCGGCGGGTCGCCGAGCTGGCCGGGGTGCTGCGCGCCAAGTGGGTCGAGTTCGAGCCGGTCGAGATGGCGTTCGCCGAGCTGGACGCGTTGACGGACGTGATCAACGGGCGCGGGCAGAACCACCGGCGGATGACGCTGCGCACCTACGTGCTGGCGTCGCGGCTGGAGGAGGTCGCGCTGGCCGCGAGCATGCGGCTGGAGCGGATGAGCCAGGGCCGGTACCGGTTCGTGCACTCGCTGGAGGCCGGGTCCCACGGGAAGGCCGGTGGGCTCGGGCTGGACGTGCTGGACGACTACTCCGGGCAGCAGCGGCCCGCGAAGACCCTGTCCGGCGGCGAGTCGTTCCTGGCGTCGCTGTCGCTCGCGCTGGGGCTCGCGGACGTCGTGGCCGCCGAGACCGGCGGGGCGCTGCTGGACACGCTGTTCGTCGACGAGGGCTTCGGCACGCTCGACGCCGACACCCTCGACCTCGTCATGAACACCCTCGACGAGCTGCGCGCGGGCGGGCGCGTGGTCGGGCTGGTGTCGCACGTCGAGGAGCTGCGCCAGCGCATCCCCACCAGGCTCCGGGTGCGCAAGGCCCGCACCGGCTCGACGTTGCAGCTGTTCGCGGGCGCGTAGACTCACCGCTCGTGAGTTTGACCCTCGGCATCGTCGGCCTGCCCAACGTCGGCAAGTCCACCCTTTTCAACGCGCTGACCCGCAACGACGTGCTCGCCGCGAACTACCCGTTCGCGACCATCGAGCCCAACGTCGGCGTGGTTCCGCTCCCGGACGCGAGGCTGGCGAAGCTCGCCGAGATCTTCGGCTCCGAGAAGCAGGTGCCCGCTGTAGTGTCGTTCGTCGACATCGCGGGCATCGTGAAGGGCGCGTCCGAGGGTGAGGGTCTGGGGAACAAGTTCCTGGCCAACATCCGCGAGGCCAACGCGATCTGCCAGGTCGTCCGCGTCTTCGACGACCCCGACGTCGTGCACGTCGACGGCCGCATCGACGCGGGCAGCGACATGGAGACGATCAACACCGAGCTGATCCTCGCCGACCTCCAGACGTTGGAGAAGGCCATCCCCAGGCTCGAGAAGGAGGCGCGCACCCAGAAGGACCGCCGCCCCGCCCTCGAAGCCGCCCAGCAGGCCAAGGCCATCCTCGACAGCGGCCGCACCATGTTCAGCGCGCAGTCCGAAGTGGACAACGACCTGCTGCGCGAGCTCAGCCTGCTCACCACCAAGCCGTTCCTGTACGTCTTCAACGCCGACGAGGGCATCCTCACCGACGAGGCGAAGATGAAGGAGCTGCGCGAGCTCGTCGCCCCCGCCGACGCCGTCTTCCTGGACGCCAAGGTCGAGTCGGAGCTCCTGGAGCTCGACGAGGAGTCCGCCCGCGAGCTCCTCGAATCCATCGGCCAACACGAACCCGGCCTCTACGCCCTCGCCCGCGCCGGCTTCCACACCCTCGGCCTCCAGACCTACCTCACCGCCGGCCCCAAGGAGTCCAGGGCCTGGACCATCCCGCAGGGCGCGACCGCCCCGCAGGCCGCCGGCGTGATCCACACCGACTTCGAACGCGGCTTCATCAAAGCCGAAGTCGTCTCCTTCGACGACCTCGTGGAGTCGGGCTCGAAGGCGGCCGCGAAGGCGGCGGGCAAGGTGCGCATGGAGGGCAAGGACTACGTCATGGTCGACGGCGACGTGGTGGAGTTCCGCTTCAACGTCTGAGGTTTCCGGTTTTCCTTTCGGTTTTCCGCGGTTCACTCGATCGAGCAGGTCGCGGTGGCTAACGATCGGTCGGTCAGTAGCGAAATCGTCTACTGATCGGAGGTCTGCCGAACAATGGAAAACCGTTTCGTTCCAGTCTGTTTGCTCGCACTGGTGCTCACCGGGTGCTCGCAGTCGTCCCAGGGTGGCGAGCACCCGGTGACGTCCACGTCCGCGACCACCACGGCGACGACCAGGACGACAACCGCGCCCACGACGACGACCCGACCCCAGCCGATCGCGTTCCGGCAGGGTGAGACGGCCACCGCGGGGTGTGCGGGGACCAAGTGCGACCTGTCGTTCACCCTGACCAAGATCACCGACTGCACCGGTGAGTACGCGGGGAGTCCACCTCCGGAGGGCTCTGTCCGCAAGCTCCTGTGGGTCGAGGTGGAAACCGGGAGCCGGTTCAGCACCACCGACCTGCCGTCCGGTGCGTTCACGCAGTTCACGGCGATCAACGCGCGCGGGTTCACCAGCGGTCGGATAAACCCCTCCAGCTATTGGACGTGCGCTCCGGAGGGCAGTCGCATGGGTGCCGGTGACGAGAACTGGTTGCCGGGCAAGAAGTACGGCGGTGCGATCGAGGTCTACCTCCCCCTCGACGCGGTCAAGGTCGTCAACGCCCAGGGGTTCTGGGAGTGGCAGGTCGACTGACCGTCCGCCGTGCAGGCCCCGAGCCTCAGCCGCACAGCCTGCGGAGGAAGTCCACCTCGTCGATGACCTCGATCCGGTGCCCCCGGTCGAGCAGTTCCCGCGCCTCGCGCTGTTCCCCGCTCTCCACCCTCCCCGGCACGAACAGGTCGGGTTCGGGTGTGCCGACGACGAGCACGTCGGTTCTGGGGGTGACGGCGGGGACGGGTTGGGCGCCTGCTTCGGCGAGGCGGTAGTGGGCCTCGATGCGGGGCATCGTGGTGAGCGTGCCGGTGAGGCAGACGTTGAGCCCGTAGAAGAGGCCGCGGCGGGTCGGGCGGGTGCCGGTCCAGGTGGTGGCGGTCTGGTGGCCGGTGCGCAGGCGCAGGGTGTCGTGGAGGTCGTCGACGGTGTCGACGCCGTGCAGGCGCATGGCGGCCAGCAGGATCCCGGCGGCGGTGTCGGCGTGGGCCTGGGTGTCGCCTGCGCCCATGTCCACGCCCGCGGCCTCGGCGACGTGCGGGAGGCGGTAGGCGAGCAGTTCCCAGGTGCGGCGGGCGATCATGAGGGTGCAGGCCCAGCGGAGCTCGGGCCACGGGACGCGGGTGGCGGTGCAGGCGTGGCGGATGACGCTCATGTCGAACCCGGCGTTGTGGGCGACCAGCGGCCTGCCGCCCGCGAACTCGAGCATCAGCGCGAGGGCCTCGGGCCACTCGGGGGCGTCGGCGACCACGTCCTCGGTGATCCCGTGGATGGACGTGTTGAACGGGTGGAACCCGCCGACGCCGGGCGGTTTGACGAAGGTGCTGAACCTGTCGACGACCCGGCCGTCCCGCACCAGCGCCATGGCCGCTGAGCAGGCGCTCTCCCGCGACCAGTTGGCGTTCTCGAAGTCGATCGCCACCCATTCAGCGCTCACTGTTCCCCCATCCAGGGTGCGTGGTTATCCGCCCCATCGGTCACGGGTACCACTCGCGTTACACCGGGTGGAGCCGCGCGGTGAAACGAAACGATCACCAGGACGATGGACAGGCATGGTCATCGATAGTTCGCCTGCCCCGTTGTCCGACCGAGCCGCCGACGAGCGGTCGGCGAGTGGGCACGTGGTGGTGTGCCGTTGTGGTGACGTGGTGGCGGTGCGGGTGGTCGACGTGCTGGGGGAGCGGACCGCGGCGTGGGACGCGGTGCTGAGCGGGGAGACGGCGCGCAGGGCGTTGGCGGAGTGCGCGGGGCGGGCGTTGTTGGCGTGGGAGTCGGACCGGGTGCTGGACGTGGTGCGGCAGCTGGAAGAAGTGGCGGGCGTCACGTCCGCGGAGCGGGTCGTGGTGGAGATCCCCGAGGTGCTGGCCGAGATCGCGGAGGCGCGGGCGGCGTACGCGGAGGTGGTGGCGGAGCACCAGGCGGGGCACCGGGAGTCGCGGGACCTGCGGTGGCTGGTGGCGTTGCCGGAGCCGTTGCCGACCACGGCCGAGCAGCTGCGGCGGCGGGCGCGGATCGTGGTGGCCGGTGGGCCGGAGACGGCCGAGGCCGAGCTGATCGCCTCGCTGGGCACGTGGGTGGTGCGGCGGTGGCAGGAGAACGTCGACGTGCTGGAGCGCCGGGAGTACCTCCGCGAGCGCTTCGGGCCCGCGACGGTCCTCCCCGCGCGTTGGGGCAAACTCGTGGCGGACGCCTGAAAAAGGGAAGAAGGGCCGCCCCGGTCCGGGACGACCCTTCGTACGTGCCGCCGGTCAGTGGAGCTGGCGGCGGCCTCGGGCGGCGAGCGCCAGCACGCCTCCGGCGGTGAAGAGCATTCCTACTGCGGCGACGACTGCCACCACGATGTCCGCGGTCATGGTTCTCCTCGTGGTTGATGACTCCCACTAGTAGTGACGTTCGGGTACCCCGTTTTCACTCCTCCAGTCACCTACTTCACACTGGAACTACCGTCGACGGAGGAGGCCTCGCGTGAACCCGCGTGCCGTGGAAGCCCGCGTGCTCGCAATCGCGCCGTGGCTGCTGGCGCTGTCCCTGGTGGGGCAGTTGACGATGGTGGCGTTCCAGACGCAGATGACCATGATCGACCTGATGGTCTACCGGAACGGCTCACCCGAGTTGTTCACGGGGTTCCTGTACGACTGGCGGCTCAGCGAGTTCTCGGACAAGTTCGCGCTGCCGTTCACCTACCCGCCGTTCTCGGCGCTGGTGTTCGTGCCGCTGTCGTGGATCCCGTGGGGCGTCGCGCGCTGGTTCTGGCAGATCCTCTGCCTTGCCTGCCTGTACTGGTTGATCCGCACCGCGTTGAGGATGATCGACGCCGAGCACCTGTCCCGGCGCGCGATGCTGTGGACGGCGCTGGCGATCTGGGTCGAGCCGGTGCGCACGACGTTGAACTACGGCCAGATCAACCTGCTGCTGGCCGCCGTGCTGCTCGCCACGATGGCGAGCACCCGCCCGTGGGTCGCCGGGTTCGGCGTCGGCGTGACCGCGGGGATCAAGCTGACGCCCGCGGTGTCCGGCGTGTACTTCCTGGGCACCAAGCGGTTCGCGGCGGCGGTCTGGTCGGTGGTGGCGTTCGGGCTCACGGTCGGGCTCGGGTTCCTGGTCGCGCCGCAGCTGTCGGGCGAGTACTGGTTCCACCTGCTCGGCGACGCGAGCCGCATCGGTCCGGTGGGCTCGTCGATCAACCAGTCGCTGCGCGGGGCGCTGTCCCGGACGGTCGGCTACGACGTGCAGAGCGGGCCGATCTACCTGGCGGGCTGCGCCGTCGCGGTGGTGCTGATGGTGTGGGCGCTGCGCGAGGCGTTGCGGGCCAAGCAGACCCTGGCCGCGATCGTCGTGGTGCAGGTGTTCGGGCTGCTGGTGTCGCCGATCTCCTGGAGCCACCACTGGGTGTGGGCGATGCCCGCCCTGATGTGGCTGCTCTACGGCCCGGCGAACCGGCACCGGCTGGTCAACACCACCGCGGTCGTCTGGGTGCTGTCGATCGGCAGCTTCCTGATCTCGTTCCTGCTGATCTGGCAGGACTCCATCTGGACCATCCCGCGCCCCTGGTGGGAGTCGCTGCTCGGCTGGGTCTACCCGGCCGCGGGCCTGCTCACGCTGGTTGCGGTCGCCGTCGGCCTGCGGGCCCTCGAACCGGGCCCGCGGACCGAGGCGGAGATCAGCAGCCCGGTGTCAGAGCCGCAACCTGCTGACCGGCGCTGAGGAACGCCCCGACGGCGAACGCCGCGCTGTCGTCCGCACCCGCCGGTCGGTGCGACCCGCGGGCCTGCACGTAGCCGAACCTCCCGCTGTCCCGCAACGCCGAGGTGGTCAACGCGGTCCAGCCGCGCCGCACGACGGGCAGGTAGGTGTCCTCGTCGAGCACACCGGCGTTGATCCCGGCGGCGAGGGCATGGGTGACCAGCGCGGTCGAGCTGGACTCCTTGCCGCCGAACAGCAGTTCGGCGTCGAAGAACCCGTCCGGCCGCTGGAGCCACCGCATCGTCTCGGCCGACCGCCGCAGCGTCCGCGCGTACTCGGCGCGGTCCGGGCTGTCGGCGGGCAGCGCGAGCACGGCCTTGGCCAGCCCGGACATCGCGAAGCCGTTCGCCTGCGCGTTGCCGCGCCAGAGTCCGGTGACGTCGTCGAACAGCCGCCGCCTGGCATCGCGGAACAGCGTCCGCGCCGCGTCCAGCAGGGCCGGGTCCGCGTCCATCACGCCGAGGCGGGTGAACGACGGCAGCGACATGTCCAGCGCGTCCGGCGTCGTCCAGTACCGGGTGTCGCCCCGCGCGACGCTCGCGGCCTCGGCGGCCAGGTTCGCGCGCAGCGGGTCGAGCACGCGGTCCTCCTGGTGGAAGAACCACACGTCCAGGTAGGCCTCGCCGGAGGCCTGCGGGTCGGCGGCGAACGGGTGCGCCGGGTCGAGCGGCAGCAGCCACCCGTTGGCCTCGGTCCACGGCCACGTCTTGTGGTTGCTGACCCCGGTCGTGCGGACCTGGGCGAGGTTGCCGACGTGGAACAGCGCGTTGGACCAGGTGTTCGCGGCCTGGTCGGTGTCGTGGTCGACCCAGTACGCGGACGAGCGGACCATCAGGTCGGTGACCCCGCAGTCCGCGGCGGGTGCGGGGTCGGCGACCGACGGAGGGGCGACGGCCAGGCCGGTGGCGAGCAGGCCCACCGCGACGAGCGCGGTCCTCCGAAGTGACTTCAGCACGGGTGCCTCCTGGAGCGGAGGCGGCGGTGGTCCCATCGAACCGAGCGCGAGCCGGCCGCACAAGGGCGGCGGCGTTTCCGGTCGCTCCCCGCGGACGACGCCGTCGACCGGTTACCCGAGCGCGTCGAGGACGCCGTCGATCTCGGCCGCGAGACCCAGGTCCAGCGCCGTCACGCCGCCCTTCGAGTGCGTGCTGACCCGGAACGTGAGCGTCCGCCACCGGATGTCGACGTCCGGGTGGTGGTCGTTGTTCTCGGCGATCTCGGCCACCCGGTTCACCACCTGGATCGCCTCCGGGAAGCTCTTGAGCTCCACGATGCGCATGAGCGCGTTCTCCTGCGCGCTCCAGCTCGGCAGCGAGCGCAGGGCTTCGGTCACCTGGTCGTCGGTCAGCAGTTCGGCCATGACCCCGATGGTGCCACCAGGTCGCGTACGCTGCCGCTTACCACGGGAGTCCGGTACTGCGCCGGGCTGAGAGGAAGGCGCGCGAGCCTTCGACCGTCCACACCTGATCCGGGTCATGCCGGTGTAGGGAGAGATGATGCTCCGCCGAGTTCTGGTCGCGTCCGCATGCCTTTCGCTGGTGGCGGGCTGTTCGCTGAGCGGTGGGTCCGGGTCGTCCGCGTCCGGTGGAGGCGACCACGTCGTCACGCTGGTGACGCACGACTCGTTCGTCGCCAAGCAGGAGACGCTGGACGCGTTCAAGACCGCCACCGGGATCACCGTCAAGCCGCTCGCCAGCGGGGACGCCGGGGCGCTGACGAACAAGCTGGTGCTCACCAAGTCCAACCCGATCGGGGACATCGCGTTCGGCGTCGACTCGACGTTCGCGTCGCGGGCGCTGGCCGAGGGCGTGTTCGCCGAGTACAAGAGCCCCGAGGCGGACAAGGGCGCGCAGCGCTACCAGGTCGACGGCGGCACCAGGCTGCACGCCGTCGACGTCGGGGACGTGTGCCTCAACGTCGACGTCGCCGGGCTGGCCGCGAAGGGCGTCCCGGAGCCGAAGACCTACGACGACCTGGTCGACCCGAAGTACAAGGACATGCTGGTGGTCGAGGACCCGGCGACCTCCTCGCCGGGGCTCGCGTTCCTGCTCGGCACGATCGGCAAGTACGGCCCCACGGGCTGGGGCGAGTACTGGACCAAGCTCAAGGCCAACGGCGTCAAGGTCGTCAGCGGCTGGGAGGAGGCCTACAACCAGGACTTCTCCGGGTCCGCGGGCAAGGGTCCGCGGCCGGTCGTGGTGTCCTACGCGTCCTCGCCGTCCGCCGAGATCGGCGACGACGGCGTGCCGCGCACCAAGGCCGTGCTCGACACCTGCTACCGGCAGGTGGAGTACGCCGGTGTGCTGACCGGCGCGAAGAACGCCGAGGACGCCAAGAAGGTGCTGGACTTCCTGCTGTCCGAGCAGTTCCAGGCCGACGTGCCGGAGCAGATGTACGTGTACCCCTCGCGCGAGGGCGTGAAGCTGCCCGAGGCGTGGACCAAGGCGGCGCCGCTGCCCGCGTCCTCGCAGGCGCTGCCCGCGGACCAGGTCAGCGCCAACCGCGAGCAGTGGGTGCAGCAGTGGCGCGCGCTCGTAGTGGGCTGAGACTCCGGGGCACGGGGTGGGCGTTGGCGGCGTTGGTGCCGCTGGCCTTCCTCGGCGTCTTCTTCGCCTGGCCGGTGCTCGCGATCGTGCGGCTCGGGGTGCGCGACGGCGGGGTCGGCGGGGTGCTGGCCGCCGCCGGGACGTGGGAGCTGGTCGGGTTCACCCTCGGCCAGGCCGCCGCGTCCACGGTGCTCGCCCTGCTCGCGGGGCTGCCCGTCGCGTTCCTGCTGGCCCGCTGCGAGGTCGTGGGCACGGGGTTCGTGCGGGCGGCGGTGATGGTCCCGTTCGTGCTGCCGACCGTGGTGGTGGGCCTGGCCTTCCGGGCGCTGTGGCCCGACGGCGGGGTGCTGCCGATCGTGCTGGCCAACGCGTTCTTCAACGTCGCCGTGGTCGCGCGGACCGTGGGCGGGCTGTGGGCGCACACCGACCGCCGGGCCGAGGACGCCGCCCGCGCGCTGGGCGCGTCCCGGCCGCGGGCGTTCCGGTCGGTCGTCCTGCCCGCGCTGCTGCCCGCGATCGGGTCGGCGGCGTCGGTGGTGTTCCTGTTCTGCGCCACCAGCTTCGGCGTCGTGCTGGTGCTCGGCGGCGCGCGCTACCGGACGTTGGAGACCGAGATCTACCTGCGCACGGTCGAGCTGTTCGACCTGTCCGGCGCGGCCGCGCTGTCACTGCTCCAGTTCGCCGCGGTGCTCGCGGTGCTGCTGCTCGGCGGGCTGGCCCGGCGCAGGCGGGAGACCGCGTTGTCGTTGCGCGGCAACGCCGAGGTGGTGCGCAGGCCGACCGGCGGCGAGTGGGGCGTGGTCGGCGTCGCGTTCGCCGTGGTGCTCACGCTGCTCGTCCCGGTCGTCGGCCTGCTCGTGCGCTCGCTGTCCACTGTGGACGGCTGGAGCCTGGCGGGCTACCGGGCGCTGGCGGGCACGGGGGAGCGCGGCACGCTCGCCGTGTCGGGGGTCGACGCGGCGCTGAACTCGGTGCGCGCGGCCACCGACGCGACCCTGCTTGCGCTGTCGATCGGGGTGTTCTCCGCGGTCGTGCTGGTCGGCCTGCGCCGCGGCCGGACGCCCCGCGGGGTCGGCGAGGTGCTGGACACCGCGCTGATGCTGCCGCTCGGGGTGTCCGCGGTGACGGTCGGCTTCGGCTACCTGGTCACCATGGACGCCCTGCCCGGCGACCTGCGCACGTCACCCGCCCTGGTGCCGCTGGCGCAGGCCCTCGTGGTCACGCCGCTGGTCGTCCGGATCGTGCTGCCGGTGCTGCGCGCGGTCGACGAACGGCTGAGGCAGGCCGCGGCGACGCTGGGCGCGAGCCCGTGGCGGGTGTGGCGCGAGGTCGACCTGCCGCTGGCGGGCCGGTCGCTGCTGGCCGCCGCCGGGTTCGGGTACGTGGTGGCGCTGGGGGAGTTCGGGGCGACCAGCTTCCTGGCCCGCCCGGACTCGCCGACGCTGCCGATCGTGATCGCCCGGCTGATGTCGCGGCCGGGGCAGCTCAACAGCCAGATGGCCTACGCGGCGTGCGCGCTGCTGATGGTCGCGACGGTCGCCGCGGTGCTGCTGATCGAACGGCTGCGCGTGCCCAGTGGTGGGGAGTTCTGATGTCGTTGCTGCTCGACGGGGTCGACGTCCGCTACGGCGACGTGGCCGCCGTGTCCGGGGTCGACCTGACCGTGGCCGACGGGGAGGTCGTCGCCCTGCTCGGCCCGTCCGGTTGCGGCAAGTCGACGATGCTGCGCGCGGTCGCGGGTCTGGAACGGCCCAGCGCGGGCTCGGTGCGCTGGGACGACGAGGACCTGGCCGGTGTCCCGGTGCACCGCAGGGGGTTCGGGCTGGTGTTCCAGGACGGCCAGCTGTTCCCGCACCGCGACGTGGCGGGCAACGTGGCGTTCGGGATGCGGATGCACGGCGTGGAGGCCGAGGCGCGGCACAAGCGCGTGGCCGAGCTGCTGGAGCTGGTCGGCCTCGGCGGGTACCAGAAGCGCAAGGTCACCGAGCTGTCCGGCGGTGAGCAGCAGCGGGTCGCGCTGGCGCGGGCGCTGGCCCCGCGGCCCCGGTTGCTGCTGCTGGACGAGCCGCTGTCCGCGCTGGACCGGGCCCTGCGCGAGCAGCTCGCGGTCGACCTCGCCCGGCTGCTGCGCGAGGCGGGCGCCACGGCGCTGGTCGTCACGCACGACCACGACGAGGCCTTCACGCTGGCCGACCGGGTCGCGGTGATGCGCGCCGGGCGGATCCGCCAGGTCGGGCCGCCCACCGACGTGTGGCGGTCGCCGGTCGACGTGGACACGGCGAAGTTCCTGGGCTGCAACCGGATCCTGCCCGCGGACGCGGCGCTCGACCTGCTCGGCGTCACCGTGCCCGGCCGGGTCGGGCTCCGCTCGACCGCGCTGCGCGTGGACGCCGCGGGGCCGCTGGAGGGCGTGGTGCTGGAACGGGTGCACCGCCGCGACCACGTGCGGCTGCTGGTGGCGGTGCGGGACGAGGAGCTGGAGGCCGTCGCCCCGATCGCCGAGCCCCCAGCGCTCGGCGATCGGGTGCGGCTGTCGGTGGACCCCGACGGGCTGGCCGTGCTGCCCGGCTGACCGACCGGCCCTAGGGCGTGTGTCGGAGTCTCGTTCGATGGGAGTCGCGCCTGAGGTGGTTCCTGGCGGTGCGGCCGACTGGTCCGCATACCGCTGTTGTATGCGGGCCAGTCGGCCGTGCCCCCAGGGGCCGCGTCAGGCCCGGCTACCGCGAACACGGACTTCGACACACGCCCTAGCCGTCCTTGGTGACCAGTCGGATGGCGGCCAGCGACAGGCCGATCACCAGGTAGCAGGCGGCCAGCGCGGTGCTGTTCCACAGGCCCTCGGTCGGCAGCGGGTCGCGCATCACGTCGGCCAGGCCGTCCCACGCCGAGGTGATCAGGTAGGGCTGGAGCCAGTCCAGCGAGCTGAACGCGCCCAGCACGGCGAACACGATGAGCCCGGCCATGGTCGCGGCCATCACGACCAGCGGGTGCTCGGTGCACGCCGAGATCGCCAGCGCCACGGCGGCCACGGCCCACATCTGGAACGTCACCAGCAGGATGGTGAGCACGATCCGGCCGACGGCCGCGCCGACCGACAGCGTGGTGCCGGAGATCGTGAGCATCCCGTCCATGCCGAACAGCGCGATGCCGGTGATCGTGCCGACGAACGCCATCAGCGTCACCGCGAACAGCGACATCGTGGCGATGCCGAACGCCTTCACGCCGAGCAGCCGGATGCGGCCCACCGGCGCGACCATGAGACCGCGCAACGTGCCGCTGTTCGCCTCGCCCGCTAGCCCGTCGGCCGCCCAGATCGCGCCGACCAGCGGCAGCAGCAGCGGCAGCGACAGGAACAGCGTGAAGATCGGCAGCACCAGGCCGTTGCCCGCGATGATCGCGGCGAGCCCCGGACCGGCCGGGCCGCCCGCGTTGTCGACGGCGAACCAGAGCCCTACGCCCGCGAGGACCGGGACGACGCACAGCAGCCCGAGGCCGATCACGGTGCGCGGGCGGCGCAGGATCCAGCGCAGCTCCGAGCGCAGCTGCCTGGCCAGGGGTGCGCGGGTGGCGACTGCGGTGGTCATCGTGCCCCCTGCTCGATGGTGTCCACAGTGGACAGGTGGTCGGACTCCCCGGCCTCGGTGAGCCGGGCGAACAGGTCCTCCAGCCCGGTGCGCGTGCGGGTCGCCTCCTGGATCTCGACGTCCGCCTGCACCAGGGTCCGGAACACGGCGGGCGCGGTCGTGCCGATCAGCTCGACCCGCACGCCGTCCTCGGCGGGGCGGGCCGAGATCCGGGCGGCGCGCAGCGCGTTCAGCGCACTGTCCACATCGGACGTGGTGACCTGGAGCGCGGAGCTGTCGGCCTGCAGCAGCTCGGCCAGCTCCCCTTGCGCCACCACGGTCCCGCGGTGCAGCACGGCGACGTGCGTGCAGATCGCCTCGATCTCGCTGAGCAGGTGCGACGACACCAGCACCGTGCTGCCCGCGGTGTGCAGGTCGTGCACGACCTTGCGCACCTCGCGGGTGCCCGCCGGGTCGAGGCCGTTGGTCGGCTCGTCGAGCACGATCAGCTTGCGCGGCACCAGCAGCGCCGCGGCCAGCCCCAGCCGCTGCTTCATGCCCAGCGAGTACCCCCGGTACCGCCGGTGCGCGGCCTGCGCGAGGCCGACGCGCTCCAGCGCGTCCTCCACCGCCTGCTTGACCGACCCGGTCGCCAGCAGCGGCTCGAACGCCGCGGCGCGCCGCAGGTTCTCCCGCCCCGACAGGAACGGGTGGAACCCCGGACCCTCGACCAGCGCGCCGACGTGCGGCAACGACTCCGCGGCCCCGTCGGGCAACGGCCTGCCGAGCAGCTCGACCTCGCCCTCCGTCGGCCGCACCAGCCCCAGCAGCATCCGGATGGTCGTGGTCTTCCCGGACCCGTTCGGCCCCAGCATGCCCATCACGGCACCCTCGGGCAGGTCCAGGTCCACCCGGTCGACCGCGACCGTGTTCCCGTACGTCTTGCGCAGCCCCCGCGTCCGAGCGGCGAGGACCGGGGTGGAGCCGGCCGAGGCCGGCTCCACCCGCGCGCTGGTCGAAGTGGTCACTTCAGCTGACCGATCGCCTCGGTGAGCACCTGCTCCGGGACCGCGCCCAACGCGATGCGGCCGTCGTCGGCCAGCAGCACGTTGCCGATCTTGCTGCTGATCAGCGTCCCGTTGCCCCACGAACCGCTGACCTGCTTGCCCAGCTGCTTGAGCAGGGCCTGCGGGTCGGTCTGGTCGGCGCCGCCGCGACGGGGCCGGTCGGACCTGCCGGGCTCGTCGGCCGGGGCCTGGAGGCCGGTGAGCTGGTCGGCGGGCAGCTTGGCGACGATCACGCTGTCCCAGCCGTCACCGACGACCTGGGGCGCGACCTGGCCGAACACCTTCTCGGCCTCGGCCTTGTCCTGCTCGGACGGCTCCTCGGCCTTCTTCTCCTCCACCTTGGCGCTGGCGGACGGCGTGAACCGGAACAGCCCCGCGTCCTGGGCGCCGACGGTGATCTCGGAGAACCCGACCTGCACGGCCGCCTCGTCGGTGCCGTTGGTCAGCACCGCCACCCGCAGCGGGATGCGCAGCTCCGAGTCGACCGCGATGCGCACCTCGCGCAGCACCGTCCGCTCGGTGGGCTTGGGCGTGAGCACCAGCTCGTAGGCCGACCGGTTGGCCACGCGGGCCGTCCCGTCCACGGTCACGGTGCTGGTCTTCTCGACCTCGCCGACGACGTCGCGGGCCAGCGACAGCGGGTCGAGCGGTTTGCCGTCCTGGCCGAGGCCCAGCCCGAGCTCGGGCTTCGCGTCCGGCTCGGCGTCGCCGTGCGGGGCCTTGGTGACGGTCTGCGTCTCCGAGTTCCACGTCCAGAGCGTCTCGCCGTCGTCCACGATGGTCCGCTCCGAGCTGCCGCTCGGCATCGACACCCGCGCCCGGCCCTCGCCGTCGGTCCACATCCGGATCTGGCTGGCGCCGTCGGAGAGCTGCGGGATGCCCGCGATCGTCGGGATGCCGAGGCTGTTGTTCACGTCGACCGTGCCGCCGAACGCGGCGGGCTTCGCGGTCAGGACGGATTCGACCAGGGACTGCGCGTCGACCTGCGGCAGCGCGGGAGCGGGCCCGGCACCGGCGGGCATCGCCAGCACCCCCAGACCGGCCACCCCGGCGACCACTCCGGCCGCCGCCACGGCCACGGTCACCTTTCTCCTGTTCATGTCCCCTCCTCCACGTGCCGGTCGGCCTGGTGCCGTCCGACACCCCAGACACTGCCCGGATGGAACTGAGATGGTGCTGAGAGCCTGAGAGACCGCTGAGATCCCGCGCCGATTGTCCTCCTGAACCGGCATGCTGGGCCACGTGAGACCACGGGTGCTGGTTGTCGACGACGAGATCGGTGTGCGCCGTGCCCTGGAGCGGGGCCTGTCGGCGGAGGGCATGGAGGTCGTCACGGCCGCCGACGGCCCGAACGCCCTGCGCGTGGCGCTGACCGGCGCGTTCGACGTCGTGCTGCTCGACATCATGCTGCCCGGCCTGTCCGGCTACCGCGTCCTGCAGCGGATGCGCGCCGAGGGCGTGCGCACCCCCGTGCTGATGGTGTCGGCCAAGGACGGCGAGGTCGACCAGGCCGACGGGCTCGACCTGGGCGCCGACGGGTACCTGGTCAAGCCGTTCTCGTTCGTGGTGCTGGTCGCGCAGGTCCGCGCGCTGCTGCGGCGCAACTCCGGCGGCAACTCCCGGCGCAGGCTCAAGCTGGGCGAGCTCGTCGTCGACCGGGGGCTGCGCGAGGTCACCTGGGCGGGCGCGCCGGTGTCGCTGAGCCCCCGCGAGTACGCGGTGCTCGACGTGCTGGCGGGCCGCGCGGGCTCGGTCGTGACCAAGGACGAGCTGCTGCGCACGGTGTGGGGCGACGAGCAGGCCGCGACCCGCAACGCCGTGGAGGTCTACGTCGGCTACCTGCGGCGCAAGCTCGACGCGATGGGCGCCGGCGAGGTCGTCCGCACCGTCCGCGGGCACGGCTACCTCGCCTCCACCGCCGACCTCGACGCGGCGCTCGGCGCGACCGTGCAGCGGGCGGCCCGTAGGTGAACCCGCGTCGGTGGTGGTTCCGGCGCACGTTGCGGTTCCGGATCACCGTGGTGGCCACCGGCGTCGCGTGGCTGTGCCTGATGGCGTTGACCAGCCTGGCGCCGAGCCTCATCGCGCGCGTGCAGATCAGCGCCGTCGACTCGCAGCTGACCAGGGCGGTCGCGCTCGGCAGCGGCCCCGAGGTGCGGGTGCTGGACACCGCGGGGGCCCCGTTCGACGGGCTGCCCGCGCCCGACCTGACGCCCGCCGAGCTGCGCACCCTGAAGGCCGGGCAGCCGGTGCTGCGCGAGAACGGCGTGAGCGCCATGCGCTGGCTCGGCCGCGTCGAGACCACCGCCGACGGCACGCCCCGGCTCGTCGTCGCGGGCAACACCCTCATCGGCTACACCGGCGCGAACGAGCTCGGCACCCGCTGGCTCGCCGTGGCCACGGCGCTGGTCGCGCTGCTGGTCGGCATCGCGACCTGGCTGTCCGTCCGGTCCTCGCTGCGCCCGGTCGAGCGGATGCGCGTCGCCGCCGCCGAGCTGCCCCGCGGCGAACGGCTGCCGGTGCCCGAGTCGCGCGACGAGCTGCAAGCGCTCGCGGAGGCGTTGAACGGCCTGCTCGCCCGGCGCGACGAGGCCACCGAGCGGCTGCGCCGGTTCACCGGCGACGCCGCCCACGAGCTGCGCTCGCCCGTCACGTCGGTGCGCGCCCAGGCCGAGGTCGCCGTCGCCCACCCGGACCCGGAGTTCTCGCTGGAGGTGCTGGAGTCCGTCGTCGAGGAGTCCGAACGCCTCTCCGCCCTGGTCGACGCCCTGCTCATCCTGGCCCGCGCCGACAGCGGCGAGCTGCCCCGCGCCGAGCCGGTGGACCTGGTGCTCCAGGTGCAGGCGATCGTCGACCGGATGCCGTCGACCGACCTGATCGTGCAGGTCGCGGCTCCGCTGAGCGCGTGCATGGTGTCCGCGACCCGCGCCGAGGTCGAGCTGGTCGTCGACAACCTCGTCCGCAACGCCGTCCGCTACGCCAACGGCCTGATCCGCATCTCGGTGCTGCCCGCCGCGCGGGAGATCCGGCTGATCGTGGACGACGACGGCCCCGGCATCCCGTCCGAGCACTGGTCGCGGATC
The DNA here is from genome assembly GCF_003002815.1 of Umezawaea tangerina. Lineage (GTDB taxonomy): Bacteria > Actinomycetota > Actinomycetes > Mycobacteriales > Pseudonocardiaceae > Umezawaea > Umezawaea tangerina. The sequence continues at coordinate 1,089,347 of NZ_PVTF01000001.1, forward strand.
TTCGACCGGTTCTACCGCGTCGAGGAGCACCGCGGCCGGGCCTCCGGCGGCTTCGGCCTCGGCCTCGCGCTGGTCGCCCACCTGGTCCGGCAGCGCAAGGGGACCGTCCGGGTCGCCGAGTCGCCGCAGCGCGGTGCCCGCCTCGAGGTCCGCTGGCCCGCTTACCGGTGATCGCACAGGTGAATGGCAGTATGCGGCCGTGCCCGATCTCCGTGCGACCACGCTCGTAGCCGCGCCCGTCCGCACCGTCGCGGGCGCACTGCTCGACGCGCGTCTGCTCACCGCGTCCGTGCGCGGGCTGGGCGTGCGCATCTCCGGCGGCTCGGGCGTCCTGCACGTCGGCGCCGAGCTCCAGGGCTCCGTCGGCCCGGTCCGCGGCAGGCTCGTGGTCACCCGCGCGGACGTGACCGGTGTGTCCGCGTCCCTCGTCGACGGCCCGCTGCCCTCGTTCGAGCTGTCCACCGACCTCGTCGAGACCGGCGGGGGCACGCTGGTCGTCGACTGCGTCGAGTGGAACAGCCCCGGCGGCCCGTTCGGACGGCTGGCCGACGTGATGGTCGGCCGCGGCCTCGCCCTCAAGATCCTCGAAGCCCGCGCGGGCGCCGTGTCCCGGCGGGCGTTGCAGCTGGTGGAGGCCGCCGTCGTGGTCGGCGCCGCCATCACCCGCGACGGGCTGCTCCTGGTCCAGCAGCGCTCCTTCCCCGCCGAGGCCGCGGGGAAGTGGGAGCTGCCCGGCGGCCGGGTCGACGCCGGGGAGACCGAGGCGGTGGCGCTGGCGCGGGAGTGCGTCGAGGAGCTGGGCGTGGAGATCGAGGTCGGCGACCAGGTCGGGCCCGACGTGCCGCTGACCGCCTCGCTCCTGCTCCGGGTGTTCTCGGCTGGTCTGGTGTCGGGCGAACCCGAGGCCCGTGAGCACCGGGCCGTGCGCTGGGTCCCGGTCTCGGCGCTGGAGGGCCTCGACTGGCTGCCCGCGGACCGCGTGCTGGTACCGGGGCTGCAGGGACTCTTGTCCTCTATTTAGGGGCTAGGTAGAGTTCTGGGTATGGCGGGACCCAGGATGACGTTGCCGACGCAGCTCGTGCTGCGCCAGTTGATGCAGGACCCGACCCGCGAGATGTACGGGCTGGAGATCTGCGCGGCGGCGGGCCTGCCCAGCGGCACGATCCACCCGATCCTCGCGCGACTGGAGAAGGTCGGCTGGCTGGAGAGCCGCTGGGAGGAGGTGGACCCGGCGGCGGAAGGACGGCCGAAGCGCCGGTACTACCGACTGCACCCGGACGGGATCGCGCAGGTCAAGGCCGCTCTGCACCGCGCGGAGGCCTCGGTGGCCGCACTGGGTCGCCTGCGGCCGGGGCTGGCCGGGGGTGCGGGGTGAGCGGCCGGCTCCTCGACCGGCCGGGCGCCGGGTGGGTGTTGCTGGGCGAGATCGTCCGCGACGACCGCCGCACCCGCAACGCCGTGCGCCTGCTGCGCTGGGTCGTCCCGGCGTTCCTGCTGGTCGTGGGCCTGGTGGCCGCGGTCGCGGTGGTCTCGCCGGTCGGTGCCGGAGTGCTGGTGACCGCGCTCGGCGGCGGTGCGGTGGTGCGCAAGAAGGTGGGTGGGCGCGGGGGGTCCGCGCCCACCTGAGCCTCACCCCAACCCGGCCATCCGCAGCGCCGCGTCCAGCCGGTGCTGGGCCCGGCCGCGGGCGCGTTCGGCGCCGGCCTGGCGGACCCGGTCCAGCTCGGCGGCGTCGTCGAGCAGGGCCAGGGTGCGCTCGCGCACACCCCGCAGCTCCTCCACGACCGCCTCGGCCGCCAGGTCCTTCAGCTCGGAGTAGCTCCCCAGCGACGCCGCGATCTCGTCCGGCGCCTTGGTCGTGCACGCGGAGATGATCTCCAGCAGGTTCGCGACGCCCGGCTGCTCCACCGGGGCGTAGCGGACCTCGTTGAGGTTGTCCGTGACGGCGCGCTTGATCTTGCGCTGGATCAGGTCGGGCGGGTCGAGCACGAAGACGGTGCCCGCGGCGTCGGTGGCGGACTTGGCCATCTTCTTGGTCGGGTCGGCCAGGTCGCGGACGCGGGAGGCGGTGGGCGGGACGACGCCGCGGGGCATGGCGAAGACCTCGCCGTAGGTGCCGTTGAAGCGCTTGGCCAACGCCCTGGCGAGCTCGACGTGCTGGGCCTGGTCGTCGCCGACGGGGACCTCGTGGGCGCCCTGGAGCAGGATGTCGGCGGCCATCAGCACCGGGTAGGTGAGCAGGCTCAGCCGCACCGAGTCGCGGCCCGCGGACTTCTCCTTGAACTGGATCATCCGCGCGGCCTCGCCGTAGGTGCAGGTGCACTCCAGGATCCAGGTGAGCGCGCCCAGCTCCCTGACCAGGTCGGACTGCACCGAGACGCTGTGCGGGTCGACCCCCGCCGCGATCAGCAGCGCGAGCTGCTCCCTGGTCAGGGACCTGAGTTTCGACGGGTTGTGGGAGGACGTCATCGCGTGCAGGTCGCTGATGAAGTAGACGTCCTGCTCGGTCCCCTCGGCGGCCCACCGGCGGATGGCGCCGAGGTAGTTGCCCAGCTGGACGTGACCGGACGGGGTGATGGCGGAGAGCCTGATCATGGTGGGTCCCTTCGACAGGTGTGCCACCCGTCGGCGCGGGACCCCGAACACAGCGAAGGCCGCCCGAGCGGGCGGCCTGTGGTTCGTCTAGCGCACAGTTCTAGGGCCGCCGAGAGGCGGGCCACCAGGACGTGTGAAGACTGCGCATGGCCGCGATCCTATCGTGTCCGGGCGCTGTCTGGAGCGTCTACATTTGTTCTATGCGGCGGTACACCACCTGGTCAGGCCGCCGTCTTCGCGGACTTCCTCCCGGACTTCTTGTCCGCCTTCTTCCCGGCCTTCTTCCCTGCCTTCTTGCGCTCCTGCTTGGCGAGCTTCCTGAGCGCCTTCGCGCGGGCCTCGTCCCTGGCCTTGAGCAGGGCCACCACCGGGCACTTGCGGCACCGCGGTGTCGACCGGCAGCACTTCTTCTTCACCTTGCCCACGCTCAGTACACTCCCTGGTAGAGGTGCTTCCCAGACTAGGTGAGGCTGACCTCACCCCCGACGATGTGTGGTATTGGCGACGGAGCCGGTACTCTTGTGAAGGCTGTGCGCGATCTCCGTCCCGGCGCTGGCCCCCTTCCTCGACTTCCAGCTCTAGGAGTTCCGCGTGCCCACGGCCACCGCGTCGATCAACGATTCGCCCGCTCAGGTGCGTGCTGACCTGCGCAACGTCGCGATCGTCGCGCACGTTGACCACGGCAAGACCACCCTCGTCGACGCCATGCTCCGGCAGTCCGGAGCGTTCTCGGCCCGCGCCGAGCTCGTCGACCGAGTCATGGACTCCGGTGACCTCGAGCGCGAGAAGGGCATCACCATCCTCGCGAAGAACACCGCGGTCCGCAGGGAGACCCCCGATGGCCCGGTGACGATCAACGTCGTCGACACCCCCGGCCACGCCGACTTCGGCGGCGAGGTCGAACGCGGCCTCTCCATGGTCGACGGCGTCGTCCTGCTCATCGACGCCAGCGAGGGCCCGCTCCCGCAGACCCGCTTCGTGCTGCGCAAGACCCTGGCCGCGGGCCTGCCCGTGATCCTGGTCGTCAACAAGGTCGACCGCCCCGACGCCCGCATCAGCGAGGTCGTCGAAGAGGCCCACGACCTGCTGCTCGAACTGGCCGCCGAGGTCGGCGCCGACGACTCCGTGCTCGACCTCCCGGTCGTGTACGCGTCGGCCCGCGCCGGTCGCGCCAGCATGATCCAGCCCGCCGACGGCGGCCTCCCGGACGAGGAGAACCTCGACACCCTGTTCGAGGTGCTGCTCAACCACATCCCCGCCCCGCGCGGCGACGTGAACGCGCCCCTCCAGGCGCTGGTCACGAACCTCGACGCGTCGTCGTTCCTCGGCCGCATCGCGCTGTGCCGCATCCACTCGGGCCACATGCGCAAGGGCGACTACGTGGCCTGGTGCCGCGAGGACGGCACGACCCAGCGCGTCCGCATCACCGAGCTGCTGATCACCGAGGCGCTCGACCGCGTCCCCACCGAGGAGGCGCACGCGGGCGACCTGGTCGCCATCGCGGGCATCCCGGACATCACGATCGGCGACACGCTCGCCGACGCCGACAACCCGGTGCCGCTCGAGCGCATCACCGTCGACCTGCCCGCCATCTCGATGACCATCGGCGTGAACACCTCGCCGCTGGCCGGTCGCGGCGGCGGCACCAAGCTGACGGCCCGCGTCCTCAAGGCCCGCCTCGACTCGGAGCTGGTCGGCAACGTGTCGATCCGCGTGCTCCCGACCGAGCGCCCCGACACCTGGGAGGTGCAGGGCCGCGGCGAGCTGGCCCTCGCCATCCTGGTCGAGCAGATCCGCCGCGAGGGCTTCGAGCTCACCGTCGGCAAGCCGCAGGTGGTCACCCGCACCGTCGACGGCAAGCTCCACGAGCCCTTCGAGCGCGTCACCATCGACGCCCCCGAGGAGCACCTGGGCGCCGTGACGCAGCTCCTGGCGAACCGCAAGGGCCGCATGGAGAACATGTCCGGCCACGGCACGGGCCGCGTCAAGCTCGACTACGTCATCCCGTCGCGCGGCCTCATCGGCTTCCGCACGGAGTTCCTGACCGAGACCCGCGGCACCGGCATCGCCAACGCCGTCTCCGAGGGCTACGGCCCGTGGGCGGGCGAGATCCGCACCCGCCACAACGGCTCCCTGGTCGCCGACCGCTCCGGCATGATCACCGCCTACGCCATGATCCAGCTGGCCGACCGCGGCACGTTCTTCGTCGAGCCCGGCGCGGACGCCTACGAGGGCATGGTCGTCGGCGAGAACCCGCGCGCCGAGGACCTCGACATCAACGTGTGCCGTGAGAAGAAGCTCACGAACATGCGCCAGTCCTCCGCCGACGTCATGGAGACCCTGGCCCGCCCCCGCAAGCTCTCGCTCGAAGAGGCCCTCGAGTTCTGCGCCTCCGACGAGTGCGTCGAGGTCGCGCCCAACGTCATCCGCGTGCGCAAGCTCATCCTGGACGCGAACCTCCGCGGCCGCGAGCGCTCGCGCAACAAGCTCCGCGGCTAGGAGCACCAGCACGACGGCAGGGCCACTTCCGGTGTCGGGGGTGGCCCTGCTTGCTGTGCTCGATTGGGGGTGCTGCTCGGTTGCGTGGGTGGTGCGGGTGGTTGCGTGGGTGGGTGTGGTCGATTTGACTTGGGGCCCCTCTTTTTGGGCCTCGTCGGGCGAAAAAGGGCAGGTGGTAGAGCCTGCCCGCCGACTAATTGTAGGCCCAAAAACCCCAAGTAAAATCGACCACGCTTGCGTGCTTCCCTTGCCTACCAGCGGGTTCGGGTGCTTCGGGGTGCTTGAGGTGCGGGTTCGGCCTCTCGCATCCGGTGCCGGTTGGAACCCCACCACCGCCTCGGGCGTCCTCAGAACATGAACTCCAGGCCTCTCGGGCAACTGTCAACGCGCTCTGGCAGGCTGCGGGGCATGACTCGGTCTGGGGGGACCCGAATCCCACGTGCGGCGGCGCTGGCGGTGGTGGTGCTGTGCGCCGTGACGGCCTGCACGAACTCCGGTCCGCTGCCCATCGTGTCGTCGACGCCCGGCATGTCGGTCGTGCCCGAGCAGACCCTCAACGAGGTCGTGGTCGGGGTGGACGACGTGAAGGGCAGCTACAACCCGCACACGATCGCGGGGCAGTCGACGATCACGACGGCGTTGACGAGCCTGTTGCTGCCGAGCGTGTTCCGGGCGGCGCCGGACGGGACGCCGAGGTTGGACACGAACCTGATGGTGTCCGCGCAGGTGACGAAGACCGAGCCGTACACGGTCAGCTACACGCTGCGCAAGGACGCCTCGTGGACGGACACCGCGCCGATGGCGGCGGAGGACTTCGTCTACCTGTGGCAGCGGATGCGCAGCGAGCCTGGTGTGGTCGACCCGGCCGGGTACCGGCTGATCTCGGACATCGCCTCCCGCGAGGGCGGGAAGACGGTCGAGGTCACGTTCAGCAAGCCCTACCCCGGTTGGCGGTCGCTGTTCTCCAACCTCCTCCCGGCCCACCTGCTCAAGGACCAGCCCGGTGGCTGGGCGAGCGCGCTGACCGACAGCTTCCCGGCGACCGGCGGGCCCTTCGCCGTGAAGACGCTGGACGTGCCCAGGGGCGAGATCGTCCTGGAGCGCAACGACCGGTACTGGGAGCAGCCGACGGCGCTGGACCGGGTGGTCCTGCGGCGGGCCAGCCACGACGGCACCCTGACGGCGCTGCGGGACAAGGACGACCAGGCGGCGCTGATCCGGGCCGACGCGATCGCGCTGAACGCGGTGACCGAGCTGGCGAAGGGCACGCCGCTCGTCAGCTCGGTCGTCCCGAGGTCCGAGGTGGTCCAGGTGCTCCTGCGCCCGGCCTCGGCGCAGCTGGCCGACCTGAAGGTCCGCCAGGCGCTCCTGGCCGCGCTGGACCGGGAGGCGCTGATCGCGATCGGGACGGGCAACGGGCCGTCCAACCAGTTCAGGGCCGACTCGCAGGTGGTGCCGCCGTCGAAGGCCGGGTACGCGCCGACGATCCCGGCGGGCGTGGTGCCGGACCCGGCGGCGACGGCGCGGCTGCTGGGCGAGGCCGGGTACGTCCGGCCGGAGGGCGGGGTGTGGTCGCGGGACGGGAAACCGCTGGGCATCACGATCGCGGCGGTCGAGGGGGCCGAGCCGTACAACACGGTCGCCAACCAGGTGCAACGCCAACTCGTTTTGGCCGGAATCCAAGCGAAGGTGATCTCGCCGCCCGCGAATCAGTTGTTCGGACAAGATCTGCCCGGTTCACCCAATGGTGAGGAAGGCACCTCGATCGACATAACCGTCGTCCCCCAGGTGGACACCGGTGATTCGGCCGCCACGCTGGCCTCGGCATTTGGTTGTCGTCCCTCGATCGGGGACGGGTCGACACCCATTCCGGCGAATCTCTCCGGTTTTTGCGATCAAACCCTGCAGCCCGTGATCGACGACGCCCTGACGGGCCGGACGTTGCTGGGCGACGCGCTGACCAAGATCGAACCGGTGCTCTGGCAGCAAGCGATTGCGCTCCCGTTGTTCCAGGTGGCCGACTTCCTGGTAGTCCTTCCGGAGGCACAGGGGGCGGCGGTGGGTGCCCCGTTCGCGGGTCCGCTCAGCGACGCGGCGACGTGGCGGCGCGAGCGCGGCTGAAAGACGCCTTTTCCGAGAAGTCTTCCCCGAGTGGCAGCCGGATGTTAATTTTGACAGTATTCCCTCCGTCCGGTTAACGAACGCTCCCGCCCGGTAACCAGGGAGTAGCGTGCTGCTACCAGCGTGTCACCCTTTGGTCACGATCGGCCCATGGGCAGTGACCGTGCCGCCGGCCGGTTCCTAACCTGCTGCCACGGTGTGTCGGTTCGGGGCGCGTTTGGCACATCACGGTTATGGGTGGAAGACGGCTCAAACGGCCGCTCCAACCCGGTGCTAGGAGGGCACGTGTCGATGAGGAAATCAAAGGCTGTCTCGGCGCTCGCGCTGCTGACCGGCGCAGCACTCGTGCTGAGTGCTTGCGGCTCGGGCGGTTCGGGTGGTTCGGGCGATGCCGGGCAGCAGGATTCCAACCCTGGTGACATCGGCGGTGCCGACCAGGTGTTCAAGCGTCCGAAGGTGGACGACATCGGCGAGATCGCCGTGGCCGTGGAAGAGGGCTTCCACAACTACAACAACAACATCGGTGCGACGAACAACTTCTCCAGCACCATCGCGTTGTCCAACGTCGAGCCCTCGCCGTTCTTCTCCGACCTGGTCGACGGCAAGCTCGTCATCAAGGTCGACGGCGACCTCATGGACTCCGTCGAGGTCACCAAGAACGACCCGCAGACCATCGTGTGGAAGGTCCGCAAGGAAGCCGTCTGGTCCGACGGCAAGCCGATCGACTGCAAGGACTTCCACCTGAAGTGGCTGGCCGGCGCGAGCAAGGCCACCGTCAAGGGTGAGGACGGCGCCGAGGCCTCGATCTTCGACTCGACCCCCACGGGCTACGAGGACATCGAGAAGCTCGACTGCTCCGACGACAACAAGACCATCACCACCACGTTCTTCGCGGGCAAGCAGTACGCGGACTACCGCGGCATCTTCTCCTCGCCGGGCAGCGACGGGCTCCTCCCCGCGCACATCCTGGAGGAGAAGACCGGCATCGCGGACATCACCAAGGTGCTGCCGACCCAGAACGACGAGAACGTCAAGAAGGCCGCCGAGTTCTACACCAAGGGCTGGCTGGGCTTCGACGCCTCCGTCGCGCTCTCCGGTGGGCCCTACATGATCACCTCGACGGACCTCAAGGACCAGACGGTCCTCGAGCGCAACCCGAAGTGGTGGGGCGAGAAGCCCTCGGCTTCCAAGATCGTCCTGAAGACCAACACCGACTCCCAGTCCGCGGCGCAGCAGCTGCAGAACAAGGAAGTCCAGGTCATCGCTCCGCAGGCCGACCCGGCCGTCGCGCAGCAGCTCCGCGGCGACAGCGCGTTCAACGTGTTCGCCGCCGGTGGCCAGACCTTCGAGCACGTCGACCTCAACATGGCGCGCCCGTTGTTCAAGGAGAACCCGGACCTGCGCCTGGCGATCGCCCAGTGCTTCGACCGCCAGCAGCTGGTCGACAAGCTGGTCAAGGACGTCGACCCGAACGCCAAGCCGCTGAACAGCCTCACCTTCATGCCCAACGAGGTCGGCTACGAGGAGCACTTCGGCGACATCGGCAAGGGTGACGTCGAGGCCGCCAAGAAGACCCTCGAGGGTGGCGGCTGGAAGCAGGGCACGGACGGCATCTACGCCAAGGGCACCTACCGCGCCTCCTTCAAGCTCGGCCACAAGGTCGTGCAGCGCCGCGCCGACACCGTCCGCATCCTCCAGGACAAGTGCAAGCAGGCCGGCATCGAGATCGTGGACGACCAGGACGTCGACTTCAACGACAAGCGACTCCCGGCCAGCGAGTTCGACGCGGCCCTGTTCGCGTGGGTCGGCCAGCCCCTCAAGGCCGGCGCGTTCGGCAACTACGCCAGCAAGGACAAGGGCGGCTCGGGCAACTACAACAACTACTCCTCCTCCGTCGTGGACGAGAAGTGGAAGGCCGCCAACTCCGAGCTGGACTACCAGAAGCGCGTGACCCTGATGAACGAGGTCGACAAGCAGATGCGGACCGACCTCCACAGCGTCCCGCTCTTCCAGCTGCCCGACTTCGCGGCTTCGAGCGCCGACATCGGCCCGATCAGCTACGTGGGCGTCGGCGGCGGTGTCACCTGGAACATCTTCGCGTGGCAGAAGAAGTAGTCACCGAGCTGTTCTGAACCAACCGAACCGGGCCGGGGGGCTGGTGCCACGAGCACCAGCCCCCTGGCCGGTGTCACCGTCCGGTAGACTTCCCCGCGCCTGCGGGGGTGTCTAGGGAGACCTCTCATGCTGCGATACATAATCCGGCGGTTGATGATTTCCATCCCGCTGTTGATCCTCGCGTCGTTCCTCTGCTTCGGACTCACCACCGCCATGGGCGACCCCCTGGGCGAGTGGAAGCTGCAGAAGCCGCGCACCCCGGCCGAGATCGCCGCCGCCTACGAGCGGACGGGGTACAACGACCCGTTCCTCGAGCGCTACACGAACTGGGCGGGCGACTTCGTCACCGGCGACTGGGGCGAGTCCGTCGTCCCCGGCAACGCGGGCCGCTCCGTCAAGGAGGACATCGGCAAGGCGTTCGTCGTCACCTTCAGGCTCGTGATCGTCGCCGAGATCATCGCCCTGCTGCTGGGCATGGTCGTCGGCGTGATCGGCGCGGTGAGACAGTATTCGCTCTTCGACTACACGGCCACCGGAATATCGTTCGCGATGTTCTCGATGCCGCTGTTCTGCGTCGCCCTCATCCTCAAGACCGGCGGCATCTCGCTCAACAACTGGCTGGAGTCCATCGGCGCGGACAGGTGGATCATCACGGCCGGACCACCGGGTGACGGCTTCAAGGGCGGCTTCGGCGAGCAGTTCTTCCAGTACACCGGCGCCTACATCCTGCCGACGATCTCGCTCGTGGTCATCCAGTTCGCCCTGTACAGCCGGTTCCAGCGGGCGTCCATGCTGGACACCCTGAACGCCGACTACGTGCGCACCGCGCAGGCCAAGGGCATCTCCGAGGCCCGCTCGATCTTCCGCCACGCCTTCCGCAACGCCCTGATCCCCATCGTCACCGTGTCGTCGCTGAACTTCGGCGCCACCGTCGGCGGCGCCGTGATCACCGAGACGGTGTTCGGCTGGTCGGGGATGGGCAAGTTCCTGGTCGACGCCATCACCAAGCTCGAGCCCTTCCAGGTGCTGGGCTTCATGATGGTGACCGCCGTGTTCATCATCGTGTTCAACCTTGTCGCGGACGTCCTTTACGCGTTCATGGACCCGAGGATCCGCCTTGACTGACCTGACTACGCCCGCGGTGCCACCCGCGGCTCCCACCACGGCCGACAAGAGCCAGTTCGACTCGTCGTCGGCGCGCAAGCAGTGGCAGGTCATCGCACGACGCTTCCTGCGGCACCGCGCCGCGGTCGTCGGCGTCGTGATCTTCATCCTGCTGGTGCTGTTCGCCTTCCTGGGCAGCGCCTTCTGGCAGTACTCGTTCACCGACCTCGGCTTCCCGAGGTACCAGAACCCGACCGCCGACCACCCGTTCGGCACGGACCGGCTGGGCGCCGACATGGTGTCCCAGACGATCCGCGGCACCCAGTTCTCGTTGCAGATCGCCCTGGTCGTGGCCTTCCTGTCCACGTTCATCGGCGTCATGCTGGGCGCGCTCGCCGGGTACAAGGGCGGCTGGGTGGACACGGCGATCAGCCGGTTCATCGACCTGCTGCTGGTGATCCCGTCGTTCATCATCGCGGCCGTGCTGGTGCGCAACAGCTTCGTGGCCTCGGCCACGGGCAGCAACGGCGGCAGCAACTGGCTCGTCGTGGCCCTCTACCTCGGCCTGATCGGCTGGCTCTCCATCGCCCGCGTCATCCGCGGCATGGTGCTGTCGCTGCGCGAGAAGGAGTTCGTGGAGGCCGCCCGCGCGCTGGGCGCGTCGACCTCGCGGATCATCTTCCGGCACATCCTGCCGAACACGGTGGACGTCATCATCGTGAACGCGACCCTGGCGGTCGCGCAGGCGGTGCTGCTGGAGGCGGCCCTGTCCTTCATCGGACTCGGCGTGCACAGCCCGGACACCTCGCTCGGGCTGATGATCTCGCTGAACAAGAACGAGTTGAACCTGCACCCATGGCTGTTCCTGATCCCCTTCGTGTTCATCGTGCTGATCTCGTTGTCGGTGAACTTCATCGGTGACGGGCTCCGGGATGCTTTCGACCCAAGGCAGAAGAGGGTGAAGGCATGAGTGAGCTGGACGTTATGGATGCTCCCGAGTCCGCGAGCAACTCCTCGTCGGGCGAGAAGCTGCTCACGGTCAAGGACCTGTCGGTCGACTTCCCGACCGACGACGGCGTCGTGCACGCCGTGCGCAACGTGACGTTCACCCTCGCCCCGGGCGAGGTGCTGGGCGTCGTCGGCGAGTCCGGCTCCGGCAAGTCGGTGTCGTCCATGGCGATCATGGGCCTGCTGCCGAAGACGGCCAACGTCACCGGGTCGATCAAGTTCAAGGACCGCGAGCTCGTGGGCCTGAACTACAAGCAGATGATGCCGGTGCGCGGCAACAACATCTCGATGATCTTCCAGGACCCGATGACGTCGCTGAACCCGGTCTACACCGTCGGGTGGCAGCTCGCCGAGGCCTACAAGGCCCACCACGACGTGTCGAAGAAGGCCGCGTGGGCCAAGGCCGTCGAGTCCCTGGAGCTCGTGGGCATCCCGCAGCCCGACCGGCGCGCGGCGCAGTACCCGCACGAGTTCTCCGGCGGCATGCGGCAGCGCGTGATGATCGCGATGGCGATCATCAACGACCCCGACGTGATCGTGGCCGACGAGCCGACGACCGCGCTGGACGTCACCGTGCAGGCGCAGATCCTGGACACGCTGCTGCGCATCCGCGACGAGACGAACGCGGGCATCATCGTGATCACCCACGACCTCGGCGTCGTGGCGGGCATGGTGGACCGCGTCCAGGTGATGTACGGCGGCACGGTCGTCGAGCAGGGCACCGTGGACGAGGTCTTCGAGACCCAGCGGATGCCCTACACCGTCGGCCTGCTGGGCTCCATCCCGAACCCGAGCCTGCTCGGCAAGCGGCTCACGCCCATCAAGGGCGCGCCGCCCTCGTTGATGAACCTGCCCGAGGGGTGCGCCTTCTCGCCGCGCTGCCCGCTGGCGATCGACGAGTGCCGCGAGGTCGAGCCGGAGCTGCTGGAGACCGACCGCCACGGCCACTTCTCCCGCTGCCACCGGTCCGCGCACCTGGCCACGATCGCGGAACCGCAGAAGCTGTTCGCGACCGACGAGATCGGCGTGGTGGAGAACCCGGCCTCGCTGCTCGTCGCCGACCCGGACATGCCGATCGTCGAGGACGTCGAGGTCGTGGAAGCCCGGATGCAGGAAGAAGAGGAGAACCCGACCTCATGACGACCCCGAACGACGGGCCCAGCGTCCTGACCGCGGTGAAGCCCTCCTCCGCGGACAAGAACGCGGGCAAGACCCCACTGCTCGAGGTCAACGACCTGGTCAAGTCCTTCCCGGTCCGCGGCGGCGGGATCATCCCGCGCACCGTGGGCCAGGTGCAGGCGGTGTCCGGCATCTCCTTCGACCTCTACCCCGGCGAGACGCTGGGTCTGGTCGGCGAGTCCGGCTGCGGCAAGTCCACGTCCGGCCGCGCGATCCTCCAGCTGCACAAGCCGACCTCCGGCTCGGTGAAGTTCGAGGGCAAGGAGCTGACCAAGCTCAAGGGCAAGGAGCTGCAGGGCGTCCGCCGGGACATGCAGATCGTGTTCCAGGACCCCTACGCGTCGCTGAACCCGCGCTGGCAGATCAACAACATCATCTCGGAGCCGTTCAAGATCCACGGCGCCGAGGGCCAGGACGTGCAGCACCGGGTCAACGAGCTGATGGAGCTGGTCGGCCTCAACCCGGAGCACCGCAACCGCTACGCCCACGAGTTCTCGGGCGGCCAGCGGCAGCGCATCGGCATCGCGCGGGCGCTCGCGCTCAACCCGAAGCTGGTCGTGCTGGACGAGCCGGTCTCCGCGCTCGACGTGTCGGTGCAGGCCGGTGTCGTCAACCTGCTGGAGGAGCTCCAGGAACGGCTGGGCCTGGCCTACCTGTTCGTGGCGCACGACCTGTCGGTGGTCCGGCACATCTCCGACCGGGTGGCGGTGATGTACCTCGGCAAGATCATCGAGCTCGGCGACCGCGAGGACATCTACGCCCGGCCGATGCACCCCTACACCCAGGCGCTGCTGTCCGCGGTGCCGGTGCCAGACCCCAAGCTGGAGCGCAGCCGCCAGCGGATCGTGCTCACCGGCGACGTGCCCAGCCCGGTCAACCCGCCCTCGGGCTGCCGGTTCCGCACCCGCTGCTGGAAGGCGCAGGACATCTGCGCCACCGAGGAGCCGAAGCTGGAACGCCGCGGCGCGGGCGACGGCACGCTGTCCGCGTGCCACTTCGCCGAGGAGCGCTCGCTGCTCGGGTGATCTCCAACCCGTCCGCCGTCAAGGCCACCGCGACAGCGCTATGGTGGCCTTGACGGCATCTCGGGCGAGGCCGTCATGTGACGCTGCGGATCTGCCTCTACTCTGATCCGGTGACGCTCACCTCTCCACCCCGGTTGCTGCTGGTGCACGCGCACCCGGACGACGAAAGCCTGTGGACCGGCGGCACGATCGCCCGCTACTCCGCGCACGGCGTCCACGTCACGGTGGTCACCTGCACCCTCGGCGAGGAGGGCGAGATCATCCCGGCCGGACTCCGCGAGCTCGCCGCCGACGCCGCCGACCAGCTCGGCGGGTACCGGGTCGGCGAGCTGCGGTCCGCGTGCGCCGCGCTGGGCGTGACGGCCCACCGCTTCCTCGGCGGCATCGGCCGCTGGCGCGACTCCGGCATGGTCGGCGTCCAGGCCAACGAGCACCCCAGGGCGTTCGTCCGCGGCTCCGTCGACGAACAGGCCGCGATGCTGGCCGACGTGCTCCGCGAGGTGCGGCCCCAGGTCGTCGTCACCTACGACGCGTTCGGCGGCTACGGCCACCCCGACCACATCCGGGCCCACGAGATCACCACGGCGGCCACCGCCGAGGTCTCCGACATCGACCGCGTCTACTACGCGGTCACCTCCCGCGACGCCACCGAACAGGGCGCCGCCGCGCTCGCCGGGATGGCCGACCTGCCCTTCCGGCTCCCGCGGCCCGGCGAGCTGCCGGTCACCGACGACGCCGACATCACCACGACCGTCGACATCTCCGACCACCTGTCGGCGAAGCTGCGCGCACTGCGGGCGCACTCGACCCAGGTGAGCGTGTGGCAGGACGGCGCGGGCGGGGCCAGCTACGCGCTGTCCAACGGCATCGCCCAGCCCGTCGTGCGCGAAGAGTTCTACGTGCTCGCCAAGGGGACGGGCGCGGGAGCGGAGACCGACCTGTTCGGGGGACTGGGGTGAGTGGTGAGCGGTGACGGCAAACCAGGCCCGTGGGTGCTGCCCATGCTCCTGGTCGAGGCGCTGGTGCTGGCCGTGCTGGAGCTGTTCTACCTCCCGCTCCGGTTCGACGGCACACTCCTGCCGCAGGTGGGCGCCGACTGGCCGTTCCCGATCGCCGTGGTGGTCGCGGTGCTGACCACACCGCTGTTGGTGCTGTGGGCGTCGGACCTGCAACGGGGGCTGCTGGTGTCGAGCTCGCCGTTGCTGGTGTGGTTGACGGCGTTGGTGGTGTTGGGGTTGTTCGGTCCTGGGGGGGACGTGATGTTGCCGAACGACTGGAGGAGTTTGGCGTTGTTGGCGGGTGGGGCGTTGCCAGGGGCGATTGCTGTGGGGGCGTCCATGGGGAGGAACTACGTGCCGAAGGGGACGCGGTAGGGGGTTGGGCGGAGTCCGGTTGTGCCCTCTCACCCCGCGCGAAGCCCAGCCCCCGGCGCGCGATTGTCTCAATGCCCGATCTTGATTGTCAAGACGATAGAACTGTCTTGACAATCAAGATCGGGCAGGAGGGCGCTGTGGATCGGGGGCAGAGGGGAAGTCTGGCTTCGCCAGCATCGGACTCCGTCCGACACTGCATCCTCGGCTTCGCCGTCGGACAAAGCATCCTTGCTTCGCTGCGGACAAGGCCCCAGGCGCTTCGCGCCGGATGCGCGCTGGCGGGCTGCGCCCATCGTGGGGGCCGTGTCGCCGATGGGCCTGTGTCCTACTTGGGGATCCAGTAGCGGTAGCGGTGGTGTTCGGTGCAGCCCAGGGATGTGTAGAGGTGCCAGGCTGCTGTGTTGTGTTCGGCTACCTGGAGGGCGCAGCGGGTGGCGCCGTTCTTGGTGGCCCAGGTGGCGAGGTTGGCGAGTAGGGCGCGGGCCAGGCCGTGGCGGCGGTGGGTTGGGTGGACGGCGAGGCGGGCGATGTGCAGGAGATCACCTGAGATGGCGCCGCGGACGGCGGCGACGACCTTGCCGGAGTGGGTGATGGTGCCGAATCCCGAACCAGTGCCCGAAGCCAGGACGTGGCGTTGGGCGGGGGTGGGGTTCGGCTGGGCGGTGAGCTCCCACCATCCGGGAGTGGGCACGTCGGAGATGGCGACGCCGTCCACGGGTGGCGAGTTGAAGCCGTTCAGGGAACCCGTGAGGACGCCGGACTCGGCGCCGCCGGGGTGGTCCTGGTTGACGGTCCAGCCAGCGGCGGCGATGGCGGTTTCGTGCTCTGCGTCACGTACCACGTGGGCGGTCGGTGGGATGCCGTGGCGGTGGGCGAAGGACTTGACGCGGTCCAGGGCGTCCGGCACGGGTATGCCGGGGTCGCCGCAGGTCAGGGCGCTGTTGGCGCGGCCGGTGAAGCCGCCTGCGGCGCGGAGGCGCCAGGCGCCGAGCCGTTCGTCGACCTGTGCGGGCCACGCGTCCGCACACCTCTGTTCCACCTCGTAGACCGGATCCACGACATCATCGTGCCCGGTGCGGGAAAATGGATTTCCGCGTGTGTCGATAAGGCAAGCCTCACCAGTGGATGTCCGGGTTCGCCGCGTACTCTGCGGCTTGCGCGGTGTACCAGGAAGAGCAGGAGAACCGCAGTGACCTATGTGATCGCCCAGCCGTGCGTGGACGTGTTCGACAAGGCGTGCATCGAAGAGTGCCCGGTCGACTGCATCTACGAAGGCGACCGGATGCTCTACATCCACCCGGATGAGTGCGTCGACTGCGGCGCTTGCGAGCCGGTGTGCCCGGTGGAGGCCATCTACTACGAGGACGACGTCCCCGATGAGTGGAAGGACTACACCAAGGCCAACGTGGACTTCTTCGACGACCTCGGCTCGCCCGGTGGTGCCTCCAAGGTCGGCAAGACCAGTGCCGACCCCGACTGGATCAAGGCACTGCCCCCGCAAGCCTCCGAGTGACGGGCAGGCGCAGGGGACCGGCGCTGCCGGACTTCCCCTGGGACTCGCTGGCCGACCACGCCGCCAAGGCGCGAACGCACCCCGGCGGTGTGGTCGACCTCTCCATCGGCACCCCGGTGGACCCCGTGTCGTCGTTGATCCAGACCGCGCTCACCTCGGTGGCCGACCAACCCGGCTACCCGACGACCCACGGGACACCGGAGCTCCGCGAAGCGGCCGTCGCCTCCATGGCGCGCCGCTACGGCATCGACGGCCTGGACCCGACAGCGGTCCTGCCGACGATGGGGTCCAAGGAGCTGGTCGGGTGGCTGCCCACGCTGCTCGGCCTCGGTGCCGGTGACGTGGTGGCGATCCCCGCGCTGTCCTACCCGACGTACGAGGTCGGCGCCCTGCTGGCCGGGGCGACCGTCGTGCGCCTGCGCGACGACGAGCCCCCGCCGCCGGGCACCGCCCTGGTGTGGCTGAACTCGCCGTCGAACCCGACCGGGCGCGTGCTGTCCGCCGCGGCGATGGCCGCGGCCGTGGGGGCCGCGCGGGACGTGGGCGCGGTGGTCGCCTCCGACGAGTGCTACCTCGCGCTGTCCTGGGACGCCGCACCGGTGTCCGTGCTGGACCCCGCGGTGCACGGCGGCTCGCTGGACGGACTGCTGGCCGTGCACTCGCTCTCCAAGTCCTCCAGCCTCGCCGGGTACCGCGCCGGGTTCGTCGCGGGCGACCCCGGCCTGGTCTCCGGTCTGCTCGAACTGCGCAAGCACGCGGGCATGATCGTCCCCCGCCCGGTGCAGGCCGCCATGACCGCCGCGCTGTCGGACGACGCCCACGTCACCGCGCAGCGCCACCGGTACGCCACCCGCCGGGCGCTGCTGCTGCCCGCGCTGCTCGCCGCGGGCTTCACCGTCGACCACTCCGAGGCTGGCCTGTACCTGTGGGCCACCCGCGGTGAGGACGCCTGGGAGACCGTCGGCCGACTCGCCGAACGCGGCATCCTCGCCGCGCCGGGCACGTTCTACGGGCCCGGTGGGGACCGGCACGTGCGGATCGCTTTGACGGCGTCGGACGAGCGGATCGCCGCCGCGGTGGAACGCCTGGGCTAGCACCCCCTGACCACGGCGAAGGGGCCGTCCCGGCACCGGGACGGCCCCTTCGCCGTGAGCGGGGTCAGTCGTTCGCGTGCAGCGCCGCGTTCAGCTCGACGCCGGTGCCCTTGCGGGGCCGGACCTTCACGGCGCCGGTGACCGAGTCGCGGATGAACAGCAGACCGGACACACCGGACAGCTGACCGGCCTTCACGACCTCGCCGTCGTCGGTGGTGACCTTGGTGCCCGCGGTGACGTACAGGCCCGCCTCGACGACGCAGTCGTCGCCCAGCGAGATGCCGATGCCGCCGTTGGCGCCGATCAGGCAGCGCTCCCCGATGGAGACGACCTCCTTGCCGCCACCGGAGAGCGTGCCCATGATGGACGCGCCGCCGCCCACGTCGGAGCCGTCGCCGACGACGACACCCGCGGAGATCCGGCCCTCGACCATCGACGCGCCGAGCGTGCCCGCGTTGAAGTTGACGAAGCCCTCGTGCATCACGGTGGTGCCGGACGCGAGGTGCGCGCCGAGGCGGACGCGGTCGGCGTCGGCGATGCGGACACCGCTCGGGACGACGTAGTCGACGAGCCGGGGGAACTTGTCGACGCCGTACACGGTCACGGCGCCGCGGGTGCGCAGGCGCAGCCGGGTCTGCTCGAAGCCCTCCACCGCGCACGGGCCGAAGTTGGTCCACACGACGTTGTTCAGCAGGCCGAACTGGCCGTCGAGGCTGAGGCCGTGCGGCCGCACGAGCCTGGTCGACAGCAGGTGCAGGCGCAGGTAGACGTCGTAGGTGTCGGCGGGGGCGTCGGCGAGCGAGGCGATGGAGACCTGGACGCCGATGACCTCGACCCCGCGCTCCTTGTCCTCGCCCAGCAGGTGCGCGGCCTCCTCGCCGAGGGCGCCCGCGACGTCGACGGACGACAGGAGCTGCGTGCCGACCGACGGCGGCTCCCCCAGCTGGGGCGCCGGGAACCAGGTGTCCAGGACGGTGCCCTCGGGCGTGACGGTTGCCAGTCCGACGCCGTACGCGCCGGTCACGTTTGCGGTGCTCACGGCTCGCAACGGTAACCTGTGCGCCGTGGCCGACACCCTGCACCTCTCCGCTGATCCCGTCGACCTGACCGCGGCGCTGGTGGACGTACCCAGCGTCTCCGGCGACGAGGCCGAGCTGGCCGACCTGGTCGAACGCTCCCTGCGAGAGCAGGCGCCGCACCTGGAGGTCGTCCGGTCGGGCAACTCGGTGCTGGCCCGCACGAACCTGGGGCGCGCGGAGCGGGTGGTGTTCGCGGGCCACCTGGACACCGTGCCGATCAACGACAACATGCCGAGCCGCCGCGAGGGCGACGTCCTGCACGGGTGCGGGACCGTCGACATGAAGGGCGGCGACGCGGTGATGCTGCACCTCGCCGCGACCCTCCGGGAGCCCCGGCACGACCTGACCTTCGTGTTCTACGACTGCGAGGAGATCGAGGCGAGCCGCAACGGGCTGGGGCGCGTCGAGCGCGACCTGCCGGAGTGGCTGCGCGGCGGGCTCGCGATCGTGTGCGAGCCGTCCGACGGCGTCGTGGAGGCGGGCTGCCAGGGCACGATCCGGGTCGAGGTGCGCACGACCGGGAGGCGGGCGCACACCGCGCGCGGCTGGATGGGCGAGAACGCCGTGCACGCCATGGGCGAGGTGCTGCGCAGGCTGCAGGCGCACGAGACGCGGGTCGTCGAGATCGACGGCTGCACCTACCGCGAGGGCCTGCAGGCCGTGAAGATCACCGGCGGGGTGGCGGGCAACGTGGTGCCCGACGAGTGCGTCCTCACCGTCAACCACCGGTTCGCGCCGGACCGCTCGCCCGCCGAGGCGGAGGCGCACCTGCGCGAGGTGTTCGCGGGCTTCGACCTCGTGGTCACCGACTTCGCCGCCGGCGCACTGCCCGGTCTGTCCGCGCCCGTCGCGAAGGAGCTCGTCGCCGCCACGGGCGGCACCCCGGTGGGCAAGCTCGGGTGGACCGACGTCGCCCGGTTCGCCGCGCTCGGCATCCCCGCGGTCAACTTCGGACCGGGCGACCCGACCCTGGCGCACACCCAGCAGGAGAACGTCCCCGTCAGCCAGATCACCGGCTGCGTCGACGTCCTGCGCAGATTCCTCGCGTGAGACCGTCACCCGATGAGGGAATCCGGTTTCCTGACCTAGAATCCCGCCGATGACTGACAACAACTCCGTCGACGAGAACCCGCCGGAACGGCAGCGCGGCCCCGTGACGCTGCGCCGTTCCCAGCGCGTCGAGCTGACCACCACCGACCAGCGGCTCCTGGACTCGCGCGGGCCGTCGGACTGGGTGCACACCGACCCGTGGCGGGTCCTGCGCATCCAGGCCGAGTTCGTCGAGGGTTTCGGCGCGCTCGCCGCGGTGCCCAGCGCCGTGACGGTGTTCGGGTCGGCGCGCACCCCGCGCGACCACGCCGAGTACCAGATCGGCCGCGACCTCGGCGGCGCGCTGGCCAGGGCCGGGTTCGCGGCCATCACCGGTGGTGGCCCCGGCGTGATGGAGGCGGTCAACCGCGGGTGCTCCGAGGCGGGCGGGTTCTCCGTCGGGCTCGGCATCGAGCTGCCGTTCGAACAGGGCCTCAACCCGTTCGTCGACCTCGGCGTGAACTTCCGGTACTTCTTCGTCCGCAAGACGATGTTCATCAAGTACTCGCAGGCGTTCATCTGCCTGCCCGGCGGTTTCGGCACGCTCGACGAGCTGTTCGAGGCGCTGACCCTGGTGCAGACCAAGAAGGTCACCAAGTTCCCGGTCGTCCTCTTCGGACGGTCCTACTGGCAGGGCCTGTACGACTGGATCCAGAACTCGGTGCTGGCGGGCGGCAAGGTCGGCGAGAAGGACCTGGCGCTGCTGCACCTCACCGACGACATCGACGACGCGGTGCGGGTCGTGCAGGAGGCCCACAAGGCGTGGGACGAGGCGCACTCGTGACGACCAGGGTCACCGTCTACTGCGGATCGCAGCGCACCGTCCCGGCGGGCTACCTGGAGCTGGCGGCCGAGGTCGGCACGGCCATCGCCGCCCGCGGCTGGTCGCTGACCTGGGGCGGCAGCAGCGTGTCGATGATGGGCGAGGTGGCCCGCACCGCCCGCGAGGGAGGTGCCCGCACCGTCGGCGTCATCCCGCGGGGGCTGGTGGGCACCGAGCTCGCCGACGACCACGCGGACGAGCTGCTGGTGGTCGACACCATGCGCGAGCGCAAGGCGCTCATGGAGGAGCACGGGGACGCGTTCCTCGCCCTGCCGGGCGGCATCGGCACGTGCGAGGAGCTTTTCGAGATGTGGACTTCACGGGTGTTGTCCATGCACACCAAACCGGTCGTGGTGCTGGATGTCGACAACCACTACCGGGGTCTGTTCGACTGGGTCCGCGAACTGGGCGGTCGCGGTTTCGTCTCGCGGCACGCGCTGGACTCGTTGACCATCACCGGAGACGTGGCGACGGCGTTGGACGCCTGCGCGAGCTGAGGAGAAGCAACAGATGGGCAAGTGGGCGTCCTACGTCGTGCGACGCGGGGATGACGAGGAGCTCGACGACGGCTACCGGCTGGACGCCGTCGAGGGCTGGCAGTGGTGGGAGTTCCCGGTGCTGGACGAGGAGCCGCTGGTGCAGCTCGTCGGCACCGGCGCCGCCATCTCCGCCACCGTCGCCGACAGCGACATGTGCGTCGTGACCGGCTGGGACGGCGGCCAGGAGCAGTGGGAGTGGGTGTTCGGCGAGGTCGCCTACGCGGAGGCGGCGGCGGCCGAGGGCCTGCCCGCACCCGACCCCGAGGAGCTCGCCGAGACCCTCCCGGAACGCGCCGCGGCCCTCGCCGTGGCCGTGGTCGAGTGGGCGAAGGCGGCCGGGCTGTCGGCCGACGTGCCCACCGTGACCGCGGTGCTGGAGACCGACCACGACATCGCCGAGGACGGCCTCCAGGCCGTGCTGGGCGCGGTCGGGATCGTGGACAACTAGCCGTCCCGCCGGGTGCCGGTCGACCCCGACCGGCACCATGGGGGCATGAGGATTCGCTGCGCGGTGCTGGACGACTACCAGGGTGTGGCGCTGGTCCTGGCGGACTGGTCGGTCCTGGCCGACCGGGTGGACGTGACCGTCCACCGCGAGCACTTCGACTCCCGCGACCGGCTCGTGGAGGCGTTGCGGGACCACGAGATCGTCGTCGTCATGCGCGAGCGCACCCCGTTCGACGCCGGGCTGGTCGCGCGCCTGCCCTCGTTGCGGCTGCTGGTGACCAGCGGGATGCGCAACGCCTCGATCGACCTGGAGGCCGCCGCCGCGGCCGGTGTCGTCGTGTGCGGCACGGGCAGCACGTCCGGTCCACCGGTCGAGCTGACCTGGGCCCTCATCCTCGGGCTCGCCCGGCACCTGGTCGCGGAAAGCGCTTCCCTGCGGTCGGACGGGCCGTGGCAGAGCACCGTCGGCACCGGGCTCGCGGGCAGGACGTTGGGGCTGCTCGGTTTCGGCAAGATCGGGGTGCGGGTCGCCCGGATCGGCCGGGCGTTCGGGATGGACGTCGTCGCCTGGAGCGCCAACCTCACCGCCGACCGGACCGAGCCCGAGGGGGTGCGGCTGGCGGCTTCCCTGGAAGACCTGTTGTCGGCCAGCGACGTGCTGTCGGTGCACCTGGTGCTGGGGGAGCGGACCAGGGGCCTGGTCGACGCAGGCGCCCTGAAGTCGTTGCGGCCCGGCGCTTTGCTCGTCAACACCTCGCGCGCGGCGATCGTCGACCAGGAGGCGCTGGTCGACGCGCTGCGCGAGGGACGGCTGGCGGGCGCGGGGCTCGACGTGTTCGAGCAGGAGCCCCTGCCGCACGGGCACCCGTTCCGCAGGCTGCCGAACGTCCTGGCCACACCGCACATCGGGTACGTGACCGACGGGAACTACCAGGTCTACTTCCGCGAAGCCGTCGAGGACATCCTGGCGTTCCTCGACGGCGCCCCGATCCGCACGCTCGGCTAGGGCGTGCATCGAAGTCTCGTACGAGACATCCCCTATGGGCGCAGTCCCGCCATGGCCAGGTCGAGGATCCGGGAGGCCCGTGCGGCCTGGTCGGGGCCGGGGTCGATGCGCCACAGGAAACCCATCAGCAGCACGACGTCGTCCGGTACGAGGCCCGCCCGGATCGTCCCGTCCTCCTCGCCCGCGCGCAGCAGCACCGCCACCGCCCCCATGATCGGCCCGTAGCTCTGCCCGACCAGGTCCTCGCTGGTGGCCGCGTGCAGCACGTGCGACAGGCCGTGCTTGGTCTCCACGTAGTGGGCGAGCCGCTCGAACCACAGCCGCAGCGCCTCCAGCGGCGGGTGGGCCTCCAGCAGCGCGGGCGCGTAGTCCAGGAGCTGCTGCACGTCGTGCCGGTAGACCGCCAGCACCAGCGCCTCCCGGTTCGGGAAGTGCCGGTACAACGTCCCCGGCCCCACGCCCGCCTTCTTCGCGATGGAGTTCAACGAGGCGTCGCTCGACTCGAGCAACGCGTCCCGCGCGACCTCCAGGATCCGGTTCCGGTTCTGCTGCGCGTCGGCCCGCAGGGGTTCGTGCCGCTGGGTCATCGGTACCTCCTCGGTGATCGGAGAGGTCTCCGGCGAGTAGAGCACAGCTGGAATGCCCACCGCTACGCGCGGCCCGCGCGACACGAGCCCCACTCCCCCGTCCGCGGTGGCACGATCTGTGCGTGAGCGAGCACCTGCCGCCTTGGCCGTCGACGCCCCCGGCCCACGGGGCGGTGGTGCTGCGGGCGTTCGGTGAGGGGGACGTGCACCTGGCGTTGGAGATGGGGGAGGACCCGTACATCCCGTTGATCGGCAGCCTGCCCGCCCACCCCAACCCCCACCAGGCCCTGGAGTGGATCGAGCGGCAGCAGGCGCGGTTCGCGGAGGGGAAGGGGTTCTCGTTCGCGATCGCGGACGTCGGCTCCGGGACGGCGTTGGGGGCGGTCGGGCTGGGGTTGCACAGCCTGGCCGCGGGCAGGGCGTCGGCGGGGTACTCGGTGGCGCCGAAGCACCGGGGGCGCGGGGTGGCGAGCAGCGGGTTGCGGGCGCTCACGGCGTTCGCCTGGACGATCCCGGCGCTGCACCGGGTCGAGCTGCACATCGAGCCGTGGAACGTCGGGTCGACGCGGGTGGCGGAGGCGGCCGGGTACGAGCGCGAGGGGCTGCTGCGCAGTCACCAGGAGATCGGGTGCACGCGGCGGGACATGCTGCTCTACGCCGCGATCAGGCCGTGACGACCTTCGCCGACGCCAGCCCGCGCACGGCCGCGAGGCGCTGGGCCTCGTCCTCGACGGCGGGCGGCGGTGGTTCGCCGAACGGGCGCAGGGTGACGTCGAGGCGCTTGCCCGAGGCCTTCGCCTGCCACGTGCCGGTGATCTCGCCGTCGACCATGATCGCGCCGCGCCGTCCGAGGATCCGCCACACCTCCTTCTGGTGGGCCTTGTCGGGCACCAGCAGGTCGCGGTCGCGGGCCTGGAGGTACGGGTCGAGCGGGGGCAGCAGGCGGACCACGTCGGGGTCCGGCGCGTCGAGCAGGGCGGACACCCGGTCGGCGGGCAGCCAGGCCTTCTTGCCCGCGACGCGGACCTCCACCAGGTCGTCGGACGGCCACACCTGCTTCACCGCGGTGGCCGTGGTGCCGAAGTAGCCCGCGACCTCGGACGGGCCCGCGGGTCCGTGCAGGCGCAGGTAGGCGAGGACCAGGTCCTCGAACCCGGCGGTCGCCGTCGGCACGCCGGGCCACGGGGAGGTGGGGACGAACGTGACGGTCTTCTCCGCCGGGTCGAACACCAGCCCGGCGGGCAGCACGGCCAGCCGGAAGACCGGGTCCTGCACGTGGGTGGCGTCGCAGCCGCGGCACCACGCCGTCACCTCCGGCGGCACGAGCGGCGTGACCAGCCCGCTCGCCTCGCCCTTGGTCATCGGCGACGTGACGACCTCCCGCAACGCCGACGCGACGGCCGTCAACGCCGCCAGCCCCGACTCGACGCCGCGCGGCCGCGACATGCGGGTCATCGCGTCGGCGTCGTCCAGCGGCCACAGGCGTGCGGCCAACGCCGGGAGGTCGGCGGTCCGGTGCAGGTGCGGAGCGCCGCGGACGGTCCACGTGGTCGGGTAGCCGCCGGTGTCGGGGTCGTCGGCCAGCCGGGCGGCGAGCGCGGCGGCCGCGGAGCGCTCGGAGTCCTGCACGCCGAGGTCGAACACGCGCAGGTCGGTGGACCCGCGGTCGAACTGGTGGGAGGCGACCCGGTAGGCGAGCACCCGGTCGCGGTCGACTTCCTCAGCCAAGGTCGTACTCCAGGGTGATCAGCTCGTGCTCCACGCGGGCGGTGCCCTTGAGGCCCACGAGGGCGCCGGTGCCCGAACCGGGCACGACGTGGCCGAAGAACGAGGGGCCGTCGGGGGACATCGTGGCCCCGTGCTGGATCACGAACGTCCCCGCGCGCCCGTCGAGGGTGCCGCTGAACTGCTCGGACGCGACGTACCCCGCGGACCCGTCGGCGGCCGCGCAGGTGAGCAGCTGCGCGGTGCTCGTGCCCTCCAGCGGACCCGTGAACGTCTTGCCGACGTCGACCCGCGCGAGCTTCGGCTCACCCGCCTCGGCGGCGGACTCGTCCCAGCGGGTGATCGTGAAAGCGGCCTTCACCTGGGTGGTCATGCCCTGATCCTGGCACCCGGAGCTGCCATCTGCTGTCAGGATGGTGTCCGTGGAGATCACCAAGCAGCTCAGGGTCGCGGCCTACGCGCTGTGCGTGAGGGACGGTCGGATCCTGCTGTCCCGTTGGGTCGGGCCGGGCGGGAACAACAAGCGCTGGACGCTGCCCGGTGGTGGCATCGACCACGGCGAGGACCCGTACGAGGCGGTGATCCGCGAGGTCGACGAGGAGACCGGGTACGCCATCGAGGTGCGGCGGCTGCTCGGCGTCCACACGATCCGCCGCACCTTCGAGCGCGGGCCCGACGCCGAGGTCGACTTCCACGGGCTGCGGATCATCTACGAGGCCGAGGTCGTCGGCGGTGAGCTGCGGTTCGAGGTCGGCGGCTCGTCCGACCGCGCGGAGTGGTTCGACCTGGCCGACGTGGCCGGGCTGCGGCACTCCGACCAGGTCGACGTGGCGCTGGAGCTGGCGCGGACGAGCCCGCCGGACGGCAGGGGCGAGGTCGCCCTGCCGTCCGACGAGAGGCTCACCCGCGAGGGACCCGCAGCCAGGACGGGTCCGCCGCCGGGGAGCTGAAGGTGGCGCTCTGGCCCAGCGCGCTCTCGCTCAGGTAGCGCGGGTCGACGGTGTCGACGACGAGCACCAGCTGGTGACCGGCGGGAACGTCCCACAGGACCGGTTCGAGCTCGAAGTCCAGCGTCCTCGCCACGCCGGGGGAGACGTCGCGCAGGGTGAACGGCTTGTGCGTCACCAGCGAGCCGAGCCCGACCGACCCCACGTCGTACAGGTACGCGTACAGCGTCGTGGTCGGCGCGCTCGGCGTGACCGTGACGTGCAGCTTCGGCGCCCCGCTCACGGCCGTGGTGCGGGTGTAGGTCGGCCCCCACCACACGGCGGCGGCGTTGCGGTCGACCAGCGGCATCGACACCCCGGTCGGGATGCCGAAGAAGCCCTGCAGGGCCCCGCTGAGCAGGATCGTCCCGCTGTCGGCCACGGTCGGCCAGCCCGCGGCGATCCGGTTCTGCCAGCCCGTGGCGGCCGTCGTGCCCATCGCGCCGGTGCCCCAGGACGGGCCCGCCAGGTAGAGCGTGTCCTGCGCGGCCGACGCCGCGGCCCAACTGGGGAACGTCCGCCAGCCACCCCCGTTGTTCGGCTTGAGGTTGACCGGGTTCTCCCGGTCGATCCCGTTGTCCACGCCGCGCACGTGCTTGTCGAACCAGCGGCCGGCGGAGTCCCAGATCTCGTTGGGCAGCCCCGCCGCGCCGAACAGCTCGGCGGTCGCGTGGTCGCCGGGCGAGAGCATCAGCCGCTTCGGGCCGGTGAGCTTCGCGAACAGGTCGGTGACCTGGCCCGGCGCGAAGATCCCGTCGTTCCAGGCGTTGCCGATCATCACGGCGGTGCGGTTGGCGTTGATCGCGGCGATCTTGTTGGCGGCCGACCGGGACTCCGAGATCGGCACGACCTCCTGGAACCGACCGTCGCGGTAGGCGTCCTCGGCCTGCCGCAGCACCGGGCCGGGGCGTCCGACGAGGTTGCCCGCGGCCAGCAGGACCTCGACGGCCTGGCTGTTCACGGTCTCGTTCGGGTAGAGCGAGCGGGCCAGGTCGGTCCACGTGCTCAGCGCCGCGACGGCCTTGATCCGCGGGTCGGCGGCCGCCGCCAGCAGGGCCTGCCCGGCGCCGTAGGAGATGCCCGCGACGCCGATCCTCGCCGCGTCGCCCCTGGCGTTGCCGATCGCCCAGTCGATCACCCGGCTGACGTCGGCGACCGTGTCCGGCCCCGAGACGTCGATCTCGCCGCCGGAGTCGTAGAAGCCCCGGCTGGTGTAGCTGACCACCACGTACCCGGACTCGTAGGCGAACTTCGCGGCCGCGCCGACGTACTCGATGTTGTTGACGCCCCAGCTCGACGGCAGCACCAGCAGGGGGAACGGGCCGCTGCCGCGACCGGTCGGCTCGACGACGAAGGCGCGGATGGGGGTTCCGCCCTGGCCGGGGATGGTCCGGTAGGAGGTGCTGAAGCCGGCGGCCTGCGCGACAGGGGTGAGCAGGCCTACGGCGAGCAGGGTGGTCAGGAACAGGACGAGTGATCGGCGCACGAGGTCCTCCCGGTGAACCGTGACCTGGATCACGTGTGGGTTACTCGTGAGTAAACAGAACCTACCGCTAAGTAGCAATGGTTGTGATCCAGTTCACTTTTAACCGCCCGTGGCACCATCGGACCTTGTGAAACGTGTGCGATTCGGCGAGCGCGGGGTTCCGGACGACCGCGCGCTGGTGATGGCGATCGTCAACCGGACCAGGGACTCGTTCTACGACGGCGGCGCCACGTTCGCCGACGACACGGCGCTGGCCGCGGTCGACCGGGCCGTGGCCGAGGGCGCGGACATCGTCGACATCGGCGGTGTGCGCGCGGGGTCCAAGGGCGAGGTGGTCGACGCCGCCGAGGAGGCCCGCCGGGTCGTGCCGTTCGTCGCGCTGGTCCGCGAGCGGCACCCGGACCTGGTGATCAGCGTCGACACCTGGCGGCACGAGGTGGGCCGCGAGGTGTGCCGGGCGGGCGCGGACCTGCTCAACGACACCTGGGCGGGCGCGGACCCGGAGCTCGCCGAGGTCGCCGCGGAGTTCGGCGTCGGCATCGTCTGCTCGCACACCGGCGGCCTGGCCCCGCGCACCGACCCGCACCGCCCGCACTACACCGACGTCGTCGCCTCCGTGGTCGCCGAGCTGGTCGAGCGCGCCGAACGCGTGGTGGCGCTGGGCGTGCCCGCGGCGGGTGTGCTGATCGACCCGACGCACGACTTCGGCAAGAACACCTGGCACGGGCTGGAGCTGTTGCGGCGCCTGGACGAGCTGGTCGGCACGGGCTGGCCGGTGCTGATGGCGCTGTCCAACAAGGACTTCATCGGCGAGACGCTCGGCGCGGACGTCGGCGACCGGGTCGACGGCACGCTGGCCGCGACGGCGGTGGCGGCGTGGGCGGGCGCGCGGGTGTTCCGCGCCCACGAGGTCGGGCGGACCAGGCGGGCGCTGGAGATGGTGGCCTCGATCGCCGGGACGCGGACGCCTACGCGGGTGCTGAGAGCCCTCGCGTGATGCCCTCGTCCTCCCAGCGGTCGCGGTAGTAGCCGGGGACCGCGACCAGCTCGGCGTGGCTGCCGCGCTGGGTGATCACCCCGGCCTCCAGCACCAGGACCTCGTCGAAGTGCTGGTGCGCCAACGGGCTCAGCCGGTGGGTGACCAGGACGACCGCGCCGGGGGCGGCGGCCAGGACGGCGGCGAGCACCCGGTCCGCGTGGTCGGGGTCGAGGCCCTCCACGGGTTCGTCCAGCAGCAGCACCGGGGGAGCGGCGAGCACCGCGCGGGCCAGCACGAGGCGTTGGCGCTGGCCGCCGGAGATCGCCGTTCCTCGCTCGCCGACCACGGTGTCCCAGTCCAGGTCGAGGTCGGCGACGCGGGCGGCGTGGTCGAGCTCGTCCTGCGTGGCACCGGGTTTGGCGAACAGGACGTTGGCGCGCACGGTGGTGTGGAAGACATGCGCGTCGGCCAGCGCGCCGCGCGCCTCGGGCGTCACGAACCGGGCCAGCAGCGTGGTCTTGCCCGCGCCGCTGGGACCGACCAGGGCGATCCGCCGTCCCGGGGGCAGCTCCTCGCCCGCCGACGGGACGGGCCGCGCGGTCAGCAGTTCCCGCACGCGCGCAAGGGATCCGCGCACCTCGGCCCAGCGCTGCGCCGCCGAGGTCAGCGGCAGGAACACCTCCAGCGCCGCGAGGGTGCCGAGCACGACCGGTACCGACGCGCCGGAGGCCAGCAGTGCCAGCGCCGCACCGGACTGGGTCAGCACGCCCACCGCCGACAGCGCCCCGGTGAGCAGGGCGACCCGGCGTTCACGCCCCCCGATGTCGGCGACCACCTCGCCGGTGCGGGCCAGCTCGTCCTCCAGCGCGCCGAACGCGGTCAGCTCCGCCGCGCCGTGCACCAGGCCGACGGTGCGCTCGGCGAGCCGGGACCGCAGCGGTGCCAACGCCCGCAGGTGCCGGTCCGCCACGGCGAACGCGGCCGCAGGCAGCACGATCCCCAGCAGCAGCACCGGGATCGCGAGCACGGGGACGACCGCGACGGCGACCGCGCCGACCAGCCCGGCCGCGCACGCGGGCAGCAGGCAGCGCAGCACCGCGTCCTGCACGGCGTCCACATCGGACACCAGCCGGGTGACCAGGTCGCCGCTGTGCCGCCGGACCGGTTGCCGCAGCAGCGATTCGTAGACCCGGCCGCGCAGGTCGGCCAGGTACCGCAGCACGGCGTCGTGCCCGGCCAGCCGTTCGGCGTACCGCAGCGCGCCGCGCGAGAGCGCCAACGCCCGCACGGCCACGATCGCCACCGTGAGCGCGGCCATCGGCGGGTGGTCGGCCGCCCGCACGACGAGCCACACCGCGGTCGTCATCAGGGCGACACCGGACAGCTCGGCCAGCGTGGCGGCCAGTGCCGCCAGGAGCAGTCGCCTCATCGCAGCTCCACCACCCGGTCCACCTCGGCCAGCAGCGCCGGTCGGTGGGCGACCAGGACGGCGGTGCGGCCGCGGGACAGCGCGCGGGCGGCGGCGAGCACGGTCGCCTCGGTGCCGCTGTCCAGGCGCGCGGTCGGTTCGTCGAGCAGCAGCAGGCCCGCGTCGGCCCGCGCCAGCGCGCGGGCGAGGGCGACCCGTTGCCGTTCACCGGAGGACAGGGGGTGTCGGGCCTCCAGGAGGTCGCCGAGACCGACGGCCACGGCGGCGGCGGTCGCGTCGGGCCCGCCGAGGCGGATGTTGTCGGCGACGGTGCCCTCGAAGGCGGTCGGCGCCTGCGGCACCCAGGCGAGCCCGCGCAGCCACGCGGTGCGGTCGATCTCGCGCAGGTCGACCCCGCCCACCAGGACCCGGCCGGTGTCGGGCACGACCTCGCCCAGCAGCAGGGCGAGCAGGGTGCTCTTGCCCGCGCCGCTCGGCCCGACCAGCGCGATCCGCTCACCCGGCGCGATCCTCAGGTGGAAGCCCCGCAACGACCGCACGCCGACGTCCTCCAGCACGATCTCCGCCCGGCCCAGGTCCGGCGGCCGCCGGGTCGCGGTCGCCGGCGGCGCGGGCACGACGGCCGCCTGCTCCAGCACGGCCAGACCTTCCGCGCCGGCGTGGAACTGGGCTCCGGCGGCCCGCAGCGGCAGGTACGCCTCCGGGGCCAGCAGCAGGACCAGCAGGGCGACCCGCAGGTCGACCCCGCCGCCGAGCAGCCGCAGCCCGACCGGCACCGCGACCAGCGCCACGGACAGCGTGGCGACCAGCTCCAGCACCAGCGCGGAGAGGAAGGCCACGCGCAGCGTGCGCATCGTCGTGTCCGCGTGCGCGGTGGCCATCCGGCGGACGGTGTCGGCCTGGGCCGCGGCCCTGCCGAACAGCTTCAGCGTGCCCAGCCCGGCGACCACGTCCAGGAAGTGGCCGCCCACGGCGGACAGCTCGGCCCACTGCCGCCGGGTCCGGTCCCTGGTGTGCGCGCCGACCAGCGCCGCGAACACCGGGATCAGCGGCAGCGTCACCAGGATCGTCAGCGCCGCGGTGAGGTCCGCGAACGCCAGCCGCAGCAGCACGGCGAGCGGGACGACGGCGGCGACCGCGAGCTGCGGCAGGTACCCGGCGAGGTACGGCTCCACCGCGTCCACACCCCTGGTCACCAGGGTGCTGACCGCACCCGCGCGGTCGCCGCGCCGGGCCACCGCGTCGCGCAGCACCCGTTCCCGCAGCCGGGCCTTCACGGTCGCCGCGGTGCGCTGGGTGAGCACCCGCTGCCCCCACAGCACGGCCGCGCGGGCGCCGACCACACCGGCCAGGAGCGCGATCCCGTCGCCACCGCTCGCCAACCGGGCCAGCAGCTCCGCCTGCGCCAGCACGAGCACGGCGGTCGCGACGGCGACCACCGCGAGCAGGACGCCGTAGGAGCGCGGCACCGCCGGGTCACGCATGGCGCACCCGGACCATCCACCAGGTCGCCCACTGGAACAGCAGCACCAGCGGCAGCACCACTACCGCGGCGGGCACCAGCACCGCGAGGGTGCCGGTGCCCGCCATGGTCTCCGCCGTCACGACGTCCTGCGCCGCGAACACGGCCGGAACGGGCAGCGCGCAGGCGATCGCCGTGCAGCAGAAGGCGACCCGGCCGGAGGTGACCCACGCGCCGAGCAGCAGCACCACCACCGCGACCGCGACGCCGACGCCGACCTCCGGGCGTGCGACCGGTCCGGCAAGCAGCACGGCGGCGGGCACGAACAGCAGGCACGGCAGCACCAGCGACCTGGCCAGCGCGCGGGCCCTCACCCCGGCCCGGCCGGGCAGCCGCCAGGCCAGGAACGTGCCGCCGTGCAACGAGAAAAGCCCCACCACACCGACGATCCACAGCGGCGCGGGCGCCCCGGTGACGTCGGCCGCCAGCACGCCCCAGCCGACCGCGACCGCCAGCGCGCCGCCGACCAGCGGCACGTCCCAGACCGGAGCGGCGCCGCGCAGCTGCACGGCCGCGGTGAACGCCACCAGGCCGGTGACGATCGTGACGAACGCGCCGTGGTGGCCGGAGAGCAGTTCACCCTCCAGCCGGGGGAACGCGCCGAACAGCACGCCGACGGCGGCGACCAGCCACACCTCGTCGCCGAGCACGAACGGCGTCATCGCGCCGAGCGCCCGGCCGCGCTCCCGCTCGTCGCGGCCGACGAACCGGAACAGCAGCGCGGTGCCGTAGTCGAAGCCCGCCAAGGCGAAGTAGCCCGCGGCCAGGAGGCCGAGCAGGACGATCCAGAACGACTCCACGGTCGATCCCCTTTCACAGAGCCGTCGCGAGCGCGGACACGGGCTGCGGCGCCGACTCGGGCTCCGGGCCGCGGCGGGCGATCCGCGAGACCAGCACCCAGTCGGCGACGCCGAGCACGGCGAAGACGCCGGTGAACGCGAGGAACGAGACGAGCATGCCGGTGGCGCCCACCGGCGACACGGCGTCCTCGGTCGTCATCAGGCCGTAGACGAGCCAGGGCTGCCTGCCGACCTCGCGGACCACCCAGCCGCCGATGGAGGCGACGAACGGCAGCGGGATGCCGAGCACCATCAGGTGGAGCGGGAAGCGCATCCGGACCACCGCGTCGCGGGCCAGCAGCGGCAGGGTGACCCAGCTCGCCAGCACCAGCGCGACGCCGATCAGCATCATGGACGACAGCGGCGCCCCGAGCCCGCCCATGACCGACAGCTTGTCCGGCTGGTAGGTCTTGATCACCTTGAACTGGGCGACGCCCGCGGCGACCAGGAACGGCGTGGCGATCGCCGTGGTCACGACGCCGATCCGCAGCGACCTGCGGAAGAAGTCGACCTCCGCGGTGCGCCGGATGAAGTGGTGGGCGCTGACGCCGACCACGAACACGCCGCCGACGGTCAGCGCGGCCGCGACGACGTGCACGAAGGCGGCGGTGACCGTCGGGTTGGCCACCAGCGCGCCGAGGTCGGTCAGCCGCAGGACCCCGCCCTGCTCCCGGTAGCCGACCGGGTGCTGGAGGAAGCCGTTGGCGACCATGACCCAGAACGCCGACGCGTACGCGGTGACGGTGACGGCCCAGATCAGCGCCAGGTGCGCCCACCGGCCGAGCCGGTCCCAGCCGAAGATCCACAGGCCGAGGAACGTCGACTCCAGGAAGAACGCCACCAGCGTCTCGATCGCCAGCGGCGCGCCGAAGACGTCGCCCGCGTAGGTCGACAGCCCGGACCAGTTCAGCCCGAACTGGAACTCCATGACGATGCCGGTGGCGATCCCGAGCGCGTAGTTCACCACGTAGATCCGGCCCCAGAACCGGGTCATCCGCCGCAGGACCGGGGTCCCGGTCAGCGTGAACCCGGTCTGCATGACGGCCACGAGGGTGACGAGCCCGAGGGTCAGCAGCACGAAGAGGAAGTGGAACGAGGTGGTCGTGGCGAACTGCGCCCGCGCCAGGTCGAGGGGGTCCATAGGTCGACACGCTATACGTAGGCTCGCTACCTAACATCGGGGACTTCCCGGAGGTGTCCCCCAGCACGGACCCGTAGACTCGCTACTCATGAAGTCCGACGCGCTGCGCGGCCACCTGGACGCTCTGCTGCTGGCCACCTTGGACGGCGGCGCGCTGCACGGGTACGCGATCATCGAGGCGCTCCAGCGGCGCAGCGGCGGCGCGCTCGACCTGCCGACCGGCACCGTCTACCCGGCCCTGCGCAGGCTCGAACGGGCCGGGCACGTCGCCAGCGAGTGGAGCACCGTCGCCGGGCGCAGGCGGCGCACCTACCGGCTCACCGGCGCGGGGCAGCGGGCCCTGTCGGACGAACGCGCCGCGTGGCGCGAGTTCACCGTCGCGATCGAAGGCGTCCTGGGAGGCGGCCCGTGGCCGGAGCAAGCGTGATCGACAGCTACGTCGGCGAGCTGGACGGGCGGCTGCGCGGACCCGCGGCCGCGAAGGCGGACCTGCTGGCCGAGGCCCGCGACAGCCTCGACGACGCGGCCGAGCGCCACCGCGACCACGGCCTGTCCGCGGAGGAGGCCGAGCGGCGCGCGGTCGAGGAGTTCGGCCCGCTCACCGCCGTCGTCCCCGGCTACCAGGGCGAGCTGGCCGCCGCGCACGCCGCGACCATGCTGCGGACCCTGATGGTGCTGATCCCGCTGACCAACGTGGTCTGGGAGCTCAACCGGATGTTCTGGATCGGCCCCTGGCCGAGCTTCCCCGGCACGCCCACCCCGGCCTGGTACAAGGTCGTCTCCCAGGCCAACGGCTACGTCCCGTGGGTCATCACCGCGGGCGCGGCCGGTTCGCTGCTCGTGGGCAGGCTGCTGTCCCGGCGCGGGGTCGGCGGGATGGCGCTCGGCAGGCTCGCGGCCGCGGTCGCCGTGACCTGCGTCGGGTTCGCGATCGTGCTCAACCTCGCCGTGATCACGGGCACCGCCGTCCTGGACGCGCCGAGGCTGCTGATGCCCGCGCCGGTCATGGCCGCGACCCTGCTGTTCTACGTCGTCTTCTTCCGCGTCGGCCTGCTCGCGAAGCGCTGTCTGGCGTTGTCGGCGGTCTGACGGCGCGGGATGTGCCACGATCGTCGTCGTGACCACCGCGCTCATCTACCTCGTCGTCATGGTTCTCGTGGCCGCCGTGGTGTTCCTGTTGTCCGCGCTCGTGTTCGGCCGCGGCGAGGAGCTGGCCCCCCTGCCGCCCGGCGCGTCGCCGACCAGGCTCCCACCCGCCGACGTGACCTCGAACGACGTGCGCAACCTGCGCTTCCAGCAGGTGCTGCGCGGCTACAAGATGACCGAGGTGGACTGGGCGCTGGACCGGCTCGCCACCGAGGTCGACGAGCTGAAGGCCCGCATCGCCGTGCTGGAGGAGGGCCGCGAGCCCGAGCCGGTCGCCGAGCACGTCCCCGAGCACGCGGCGGAGAACGGCAGCGCCACGTGACCGTGCTCGAGCTCCGGGTCCCCGTGGCCGCGCCCGCCGACCGGACGTGGGCCGCGATGACGGACTGGACCCGGCAGGGCGAGTGGATGCTCGGCACCGACGTGCGGCTGACCGCCGGTGACGGCGCGGGCGTCGGCTCGGAGCTGGCCGCGTTCACCGGCGTCGGACCGCTGGGCTTCACCGACACCATGCGCGTCACGACGTGGGACCCGCCGCGGCGGTGCGTCGTGCTGCACACCGGCGCCGTCGTGAAGGGCACCGGCGAGTTCGTCGTCGAGGCCGTCAACGACCGGGCGTCGGTGTTCGTCTGGATCGAACGCCTCGACCTGCCGTTCGGGGTCGTCGGCAGGATCGGGTGGCCGGTGGTCCGGCCCGCGTTCGCCTGGGGCGTGCGGCGGTCGCTGGCCCGGTTCGCCCGGTTCGCGGAGGGCTACGGCCGGTGAAGCGCTGCGCGTGGGGCGACAGCACCCCCGACTACGTCGAGTACCACGACACCGAGTGGGGCGTGGAGCTGCGCGGCGAGGCCGCGATGTTCGAACGGCTGTGCCTGGAGTCGTTCCAGTCCGGGCTGTCGTGGATCACGATCCTGCGCAAGCGCGAGGCGTTCCGCCGCGCGTTCGACGGGTTCGAGCCCGCCGAGGTGGCGGGCTACGACGAGGCGGACGTCGAGCGGCTGATGGCCGACGCGTCCATCGTGCGGAACCGGGCCAAGATCAACGCGGTGATCCGCAACGCGAACGCGGTCGGCGGGCTCGACGTGCCGCTCGACGACCTGCTCTGGTCGTTCGCGCCCGCCAAGGAGGGTCGGGTGCGCCCCGCGACGATGGCGGACGTGCCCGCCGTGACGCCGGAGTCCACGGCCATGGCCATGGAGCTCAAGCGCCGCGGCTTCTCGTTCTTCGGGCCGACGACCGCCTACGCGCTGATGCAGGCCACCGGCATGGTCGACGACCACGTGGCGACCTGCTTCCGCGCGACCGCTACCGACCGGTGAACCTCGGCGTCCGCTTCGCCACGAACGCCGCCACGGCCTCGCGGTGGTCGGCGGTCGCGCCCGCCTCGGCCTGGGTGCGCGCCTCGGCGTCCAGCGCGTCGTCCAGGCTGCCGCCGGAGCCGACCGCGAGCGCCTCCTTGATCTTCGCGTAGGCCGTCGTGGGCCCGGCCGCGAGCCTGCGCGCCAACGCCTGCGCGGTGCTCAGCGCCTCGCCGTCCGGCACGACCTGGCCGACCATGCCGGTGCGCAGCGCGTCCTGGGCGTCGACCGGCTGGGCGAGCAGCATCATCTCCATGGCCCGGCCGTGGCCGATCAGCCTGGGCAGCGTCCACGACGCCCCGGAGTCGGCGGTGAGGCCGACGTTCGCGAAGGCCATCAGGAACCTCGCCGACTCCGCGGCCACCCGCAGGTCGCTGGCGTAGGCGATCGACGCGCCCGCGCCCGCCGCCATCCCGTTGACCGCGGCGATCACCGGCTTCGGCATGCCGATGATGGCCTTGACCAGCGGGTTGTAGTGCAGCTCGACGGTGTTCAGCGGCGCCGGGTCGCCCGCCTCCAGCAGCGCGATGTGCTCCTTGAGGTCCTGACCCGCGCAGAACGCCTTGCCCGCTCCGGTGATGACCACGGCGCGCACCGACTCGTCCTTCGCGGCCTCCAGGACGGCGTCGAGGAACGCCTCCTTGAGCGCCACCGTGAACGAGTTGAACGCCTCCGGGCGGTTCAGCGTGAACGTCCGCACACCGTCGGCGTCGTCGATGAGGAGCTCGGGCACGGTGGGGACCTCCTGGGTGTTGCGCCGGGTGGGGCGGCGGAGCTGCCTATGCAGTGGACTCGTTCCGCGCCGACTTGTCCAGGCAGTCGTCGACGAACCGCTCCACGGCCGGTGCGAGCCTGCCGGTGTGCCGGTCGAAGAACGCCGCCGCGGCGGTGCCGGGCCAGTCGGCGGGCAGCAGCTCCAGCGGCAGGCCGGGGTCGCGGAACAGGAACTTCCGCCACGCGTGCAGCAGCCGCTGCGACGCCGCGAACGACTCCGGCGCGGCCGTACCGTCCACTCCGGACATCACCGGCGCCCACTCCGCGACGAACCCGGCGTAGTCGCGGCCGAGCGCGGCGAGGTCCCAGGCGCGCGCGGCCAGCTCGCCGTCGTCGCCCTCGTGTCCGCCGTGGAACGTGCTCGCCGCCACGCCCTCGGCCGCCAGGACGTCGGCCAGCTCGGGGGAGGGGCGGGGTGCGATCCACGTCACGGGACCCAACGCCCCGTAGCCGAGCAGTTGCAGCGAGGAGGCCAACCGCTCGCGCGACTCGCGGCCGGGGAGCTCCTCCAGGACCAGCACGTGCCAGCGACCGTCCCACGTGGACGGCCGGGTGCGGTAGATCCTCGCCGCCGCTTCGTCAAGCCGCCGTTCGGCCCTGGGGGTCATGGCGTAGCCAGGACCATCTGCCAACCGGACCGGGTGCAGCCATCCCTGCCGGACGGTCCGGGAGACCGCGGTGCGCACGGCGGGCGCGGCGAAGTCCAGCGGTTCCAGCAACCGCACCAGGGCGGCGATGGTCGCGGCACCACCGCGTTCACGCAGATGGCCGCCGTACACGTCGAACAACGCGGATCGGGCTCGCACGACGGTCGAGTCTGGCAGGCCCCACCAGCGGCGACCAGGGCGGGCCCGCGGACGTGACGCGCCGGGAGGGGCGTCACGCGCACGGGGGACGCATCACGAACCGGTGACGGTGACCGGGGGCCCTGAATCCCTTTGCAGGACGGCGATGCGGCTTCTGATCAGGGACGAGTCAAGATCGACAAAAGGCGTTCGGGCCCGCCGAAAGATCGGTTCGGTTTCGCGGCTGAGTCCGGATAGGGGAGAATGGCTGCGGATCCGGCCGTGGTTTTCACCGACCACGCTCGGACGGGGAAGGGTTTTGACGGAGGGAGCACGCTATGGCGGCCATGAAGCCCCGGACCGGCGACGGTCCCCTCGAGGTCACCAAGGAGGGGCGCGGCATCGTGATGCGCGTTCCGCTCGAGGGTGGTGGGCGCCTCGTCGTCGAGATGTCGGCGGAGGAGGCCAGCGCCCTGGGCGATGCCTTGAAGGCGGCCGTTGGCTGATCCAGCCTCGAGAAGCCTCGAAGCCCCGGTTTCCACTGTGGAACCGGGGCCTCACTTCGTGTGCGGTAGACCGTGTGATCCAGCTGACAACCGAGGAGGACCGCCGTGCGCAGCCCCGTGCCCACCGCGCTGGTGGAGGTAGAGGTCGCGGACGCGCCTCGTCGTGGTGTGCCGTCGGTGGTCCTGACCACCGCCGAGCTGGGCGAGACCACCCGCGCCGGTGACGGCTGGTCGCTCGGCGTCGGCACCGGCGCCCCCTCGACCTGGCGCACCGCGGGCGCGAGCCTCGTCCGCGCCCTGGACGAGGCGGCCGACGCCGGCGGCCCCCGCTCCTACGACGTCCTGCTGCCCGAGTCCGCCGACGCCGACCGCGTCCGCGCCCTCGTGCTCGGCGCCGCTCTCGGCGGCTACCGCTTCAAGCTCTCCGCCGAACGGACGCCCACCCGGATCAGGTCCCTCCGGCTCGTGGTCGGGGATCTCGGCTACGTCGACGTCCTCGCCGCCGAGGCCCGCCGCGCCCACGAGCTCGCCACCGCCACCGCGTTCAGCCGCGACCTGGCCAACACCCCGTCCAACATCAAGGACCCGCAGTGGCTCGCGAGCACCGCCGCGAAGCACGCGGCCAAGGTGCCCGGCCTGCACGCCGTCGTCCACGACGAGAAGTGGCTCGCCGACCACGGCTTCGGCGGCGTCCTCGCCGTCGGCGGCGGCTCCGCGCGCCCGCCGCGGCTCCTGGAGCTGTCCTGGAGCCCCCGCTCGGTCGCCGGTCACGCCCCCCACGTCGTGCTGGTCGGCAAGGGCATCACGTTCGACACCGGCGGCATCTCCATCAAGCCCGCCGACGGCATGCACCTCATGCGCACCGACATGTCCGGCGGCGCCGCCGTGATCGCCGCCATGCTCACCATCGCCACCCGCGACCTCCCCGTCCGCGTCACCGGCCTGGTCCCGTGCGCCGAGAACCACGTCTCCGGCTCCGCCTACCGCCCCGGTGACGTCGTCCGCCACTACGGCGGCACCACCACCGAGATCACCAACACCGACGCCGAGGGCCGGATCGTCCTCGCCGACGCCCTCGCCTACGCCACCCACACCCTCAACCCCGACGTCCTCGTCGACGTCGCCACCCTCACCGGCGCCATGAAGGTCAGCCTCGGCCTCCGCACCGGCGGCCTCTTCGCCAGCACCGACGAACTCGCCACCCGCATCACCACCGCGGGCACCCGCGCCTGGGAAACCTGGTGGCGCATGCCCCTACTCGAAGACCACGCGGACGCGGTCAAAAGCGACATCGCCGACCTCCGCCAATGCCCACCCGGCCCAGGCGGCATCACCGCGGCCCTCTTCCTCCGCAACTTCACCGCCAACCTCCCCTGGGCCCACCTCGACATCGCAGGCCCGGCAAGATCCGAAAAAAACCTCGACGAGGTAGTCCCCGGCGCCACCGGCTTCGCCACCAGAACCCTCATCGAACTAATCGAGTCCTACACCCACTAACCCTCAAACCCCACCCCACCCCACCCCGCCCGCTTAGTCCGACGCGCAGCGAGGATGCCCTGTCCGACGCGCAGCGAGGATCCGTCGTTGGGCGCAGCCCGCCAGCGCGCATCCGGCGCGGAGCGCCCCACCGCCTTGTCGGCGCCAGCATGCCTTGTCCAACGGCGCAGCCGAGGATCCCCCGATGGGCGCAGCCCGGCCCCGCGCATCCGGCGCGGAGCGCCCCACCGCTTTGTCGGCGTCAGCCGATGCCCTGTCCAACGGCGAAGCCAAGGATGCTTTGTCCGACGGCGGAGCCGAGGATGCCCTGTCGAGCGCAGCTCGATGCTGGCGAAGCCAGATCCCCTCCCGCCCCCGATAAACAGCGCCCTCCTGCCTTGCCCCCATTTGTCAAGACAGCTTTACCGTCTTGACAAATGGGGGCAAGGCATTGAGACAATCGCGCACCGGGGGCCGGGCTTCCCCTGTTTGTCGCCACCCTCACCTCCCCCTCAACGCATGCTCCCGAAACTCCCGCACCACCCCCGGCAACCCCACCCCCTCCCTCCACACCAACCCGAACGTCCGACTGGCCCGAGGCTCAATCCCCACCTCCACCACCTCCACCCCCACCACCTCCGCCCGTGTCAACAAAGCCACCCCCAACCCCGCCGCCACCAACCCCCGAACCGTCTCGATCTCCTGCCCCTCGAACGCCACCTTCGGCACGAACCCCGCTCCCGCGAACAACCCGTCCGTGATCTGCCTCAACCCGTACCCGTGCTCCAGCAGCACGAACTCCTCCTCCGCCAGCTCCCCCAACCCCACCCCTTCCCGCCCCGCCAACGCATGCCCAGCGGGCACCACCAACACCAACTCCTGCTCCAGCAACACCTCAACCGCCAAACCAGAACCGGACTCCGGCAACGGCGCCACCAACGCCAGGTCGATCTCCCCCAGGACCAGCTTTTCCAGCACCACCTGCCGCGAGTCCTGCACCAACCGGAACCTCACCCCCGGATGCGCCTCCCGGAACCCCCGCACCAGCTCCGGCACCACCGACCGCCCCAGCATGTGCAGGAACCCCAGCGCGACCATCCCCCGCTCCGGGTCCACCTCCTCCTCGGCTTCCCGCCACCCCGCCTCCAGCACGGCCATCGCCCGCTCGGCCGCCGCCGCCACCAACCTCCCGGCCCTGGTCAACCGCACCCCTCGCCCCGCCTTCTCGACGATCGGCGCCCCCAGCTCCTCCCCGATCCCCGCGATCCACCGGCTCACGGTCGGCTGCGGCAGCCCCACCACGTCGGCCACCTTCGTCACGTGCTCCTCCTGCGCCAGCGCCCGCAGCACGGCCAGCTTCGGAGCCAACGCCATCTCATCCACCACGGTATGAATCTAGGCGAAATCCCGTATTGGACGTATGGGTTAGCGTCGAAGACGTGACACGCAGAAGGCGAATCACGGTCGCCGTGGCAGCAGCGGGCCTGGGGTCCTTCGCGCTGCTCTACGCGCCCCAGCCGGTCCTCCCGCAGCTGGCCGCGGAGTTCCACCTCACCCCCGGCAGCGCCTCCCTGGCCGTCAGCGCGGCCACCGGCGCACTGGCCGTGGTGGTGGTCCCCATCGCCGTGCTCTCCGAACGCGTCGGCCGCCGACGGGTGATCGTCTTCGCCGTGGCCGCCGCCGCGCTCACGGCCCTGCTGCTCCCGCTGGCTCCCACCTACCCCGCGCTGATCGCCCTGCGCCTCCTCCAGGGCGTCGCGGTGGCGGGCGTCCCGGCCGTCGCGATGTCCTACCTCGCCAACGAGGTCGGCCCGGCGGGCGTGGGCGCCGCGATCGGGACGCTCATCGCGGGCAACAGCGCGGGCGGCATGATCGGCAGGCTGGTCGCGGGCATCGGCGTCGACTGGCTGGCCTGGCGCGGGGCGCTGGCCGCCGTGGCGGTGCTGGGCGTGGCGTGCGCGGTCGTGGTCGCGGTGAGCCTGCCGCCGGACAGCGGACCGCCGTCCAGGGCACCGCGGGGACTGCGCAACGCCCTGCGCGACCGGGTCCTGCTCTGCCAGTACGCGATCGCCGCGCTGGCGGTCAGCGCGTTCATCTCGCTCTACAACGCCATCGGCTTCCGGCTGGCCGCGCCGCCGCTGGAGCTGCCCGCCAGGTTCGCCGCGCTGGTCTTCCTCGCCTACGCCGCGGGCGGTGTGTGCTCGGCGGTCGCCGGACGGCTGGCCGACCGGCTGGGCCGAGGCCCGGTGGCGCTGGCCTCGCTCGGCGTCGCCGGACTCGGCGCCCTGCTGACGCTGCCGGACTCGCTGGTCCTGGTCGCGGTCGGGCTCGCGCTGTTCACCGGCGGCTTCTTCGCCGCGCACTCGGTGGCCAGCGGCTGGGTCGGCGCGCGGGCGCCCGCCGACGCGAAGGGGCAGGCGTCGGGCGTGTACCTGTTCGCCTTCTACGTCGGCAGCAGCGTCGGCGGCACGGCGGGCAGCACGGTGTTCGGCACCTGGGGGTGGGGCGCGCTGGTGGCCGCCGTCCTCGGCTGGCTCGCGCTCGCCGGGGTGGCCGTGCTGGTCGCTCAGAAGTCCAGGGGCACGGTGACCGGGGCGCCGGTGGGCTTGACCGACGTGCGGCCGACGATCGGCAGCGTCACGTCGCCGGAGATCGTGGTGAGGACGGCCGACTTCACGTCGGCGGGCACCTCGACGACGACCGCGACCGGGAACGGGCCGCCGTCGTAGCGGATGCCCACCTGCGGCGCCGTGGACCCGTCGGGCAGCGTGACCTTGAGCAGGTCCTTGGTCTTGTCGCCGCCGATGGTCTCGGGGAACCCGTCGCCCTTCGCGCTGATCCGCAGCTCCAGCAGCGCCTTGTCCGGCGCGGACGCGGTCGCCACCTGGTACTCGCCGCTCACCTTCACCGGCCGCTGGCGGCCGAGCCGAACACCGAGCACCTTCAGCTCACCGGACCGGCCGCCGACCTCGATGCCCTGCTTGAGGTCGGGGGTGCTCGCGGGGGTGCCCCCGCGGCGCAGCACGGCCGGGATGTCGGTGGCGGGCTTGCCCGACGGCAGCTCGACGCGCTGCTCCAACGACTTCGTGCCGATCGTGTTCAGCGCCAGCGCCTCCGGGCCCTGCGAGTCGACCGGGACGGTGTAGACGACGTACACGCCGCCCTCCTCCGGGAGCCGGTCGGCGGGGAGCTGCTGCCGCCTGCCGGGCAGCTCCAGCGCCAGCTCGGAGGGCTGCGGGGTGTAGCCCTGCCAGGGCATCCGGTCGAACGCCGGGTCGGTGGACAGCAGCCGCTCGACCTTCATCCGCAGCACCCGCAGCCGCAGGCCGGGACCGGGCTTGAGCAGGTTGTCCCCGTTGGGGAAGCTGTCCGGGCTGCCCCAGCCGGTCGCGGTCGCGCCGAGCATGTCGTCGCGGACCTTCAGGTCGGGCGCGGCGGAGAGCACGAGCTGCTCGTTGCCCACCTTGCCGTCGTCGGGCAGCACGGCCAGGAAGTCCGGACCCGCCTCGCTGGTCTCGGCGGTCTTCTTGTCCGGGTCGGTCTCGCGGCCGTCGGCGCGGACCAGCTTGCCGACCGGCTCGCTGCGGGTGCCGTTCTCCGGGACCTGCGGCGGCTGCACCTCGAACCGGACACCGGCCTCCTCCTGGCCGGTCTCCTTGAGCGGCACCGGCACCCAGTCCGCCGTGGTGGCGGTGCCGGGCACCTGCACCGGACCGCACCACAGCCGGGTGTCGACCTCGGTCTGCTGGTCGACGCGGGCGAACCAGCAGTCGACCGGCGTGGTGCCGGTGCGGGCGACGTAGCCGAAGTTGAGCGTGAAGCTCAGCTCCTCCTCGGCCCGCGCCTGCAGGAGCTGCCCGTCGAGCACGGTCTTGCCGCCGATCGTCAGGCGGACGGGCTCGGGTGCGCCCTTGGCCGGAGCCGCCGCGCACCCCGCGGTGAGGGCCAAGGCGACCAGGCCCCATGAGACGCGTCCGAAACGCACTGCCTGTACCCCCGGTGGATGGGTGAAAGTCCTACTACCGGGTTAAAGGCGATTACTGAACGTCGCGGTTGCACGGTTTGGAGTGTGACGCAGGACACGCGTTCATCCGTGCAGGTGAGAGGTCTAAGTGTGAAGAGCCTTCCGGTAGACGTCCACCGTCTGCTCGGCCACGGTCGACCACGAGAACTCCTCGACGGCCCTGCGCCGACCCGCCTTGCCGAACTCCGCCGCCTTGGCCGGGTCGGCCAGCAGCTCGTTGATCGCGTCCGCGAGCTCCATCCGGTACGTCGAGGTGTCCGCCTCGTCGTAGTGCACCAGCAGCCCGGTGCGGCCGTCGTCGACCACCTCGGGGATGCCGCCCACGTCGGAGGCCACGACCGCGGTCCCGCAGGCCATCGCCTCCAGGTTCACGATGCCCAGCGGCTCGTACACCGACGGGCAGGCGAACACCGTCGCGTGGCTGAGGATCTGCCGCACCTCGGCGGGCTGGAGCATCTTCTGGATCCAGAACACGCCCTCGCGGACCGCGGCCAGCTCGGCCACCGCCTGCCGGGTCTCCTCGGCGATCTCCGGGGTGTCCGGCGCGCCCGCGCACAGCACGACCTGCGCGTCCGGGGCGATGTGGTGGGCGGCCGCGACCAGGTGCCCGACGCCCTTCTGCCGGGTGATCCGCCCCACGAACGCCACGATCGGGCGTTCCGGGTCGATCCCGTGGTGCACGAGCGCGTCGGTCTCCTTCACCGGGTGGTAGGCCTCGGTGTCGATACCGTTGCGCACGACGTGCACCCGCTCCGGGTCCAGCGACGGGTAGCAGGCCAGCACGTCGGCCCGCATGCCCTCGCTGACCGCGATGACCGCGTCCGCGGCCTCGTACGCGGTCTGCTCCACCCACGAGGAGATCCGGTAGCCGCCGCCGAGCTGCTCGGCCTTCCACGGCCGCCGCGGCTCCAGCGAGTGCGCGGTCACCACGTGCGGCACCCCGTGCAGCAGTTTCGCCAGGTGGCCCGCCATGTTCGCGTACCAGGTGTGCGAGTGGACCAGCTCGGTGCCCGCCACCGCCGCGGCCATCTCCAGGTCCACCGACAGCGTCCGCAGCGCGGCGTTCGCGCTGTCGAGTCCGGGCGCCGCCTCGTGCGACTGCGCGTCGGGTCTGGGCCCGCCGAAGCAGTGCACGTCGACGTCGATCAGCTCGCGGAGGCGCGGCACCAGGAATCCAACGTGGACTCCGGCTCCGCCGTACACCTCCGGGGGGTACTCCCGTGTCAGCAGTCCTACTCGCACGGGGCTCACCGTAACCCCGGAAGTGGGGCAGCCGGGTGAACGAACCCGGAAAACGTCGGATCCGCCCCTGCTCGCCATTGGTGGCGCCGCTTCCGCCCGGTTAGGGTCATGGCGTGAAAGGGCAACCGCACGTACTCGGAATTGTCCTGGCCGGTGGGGAAGGGAAGCGGCTCTGGCCGCTGACAGCCGACCGGGCCAAACCGGCGGTGCCGTTCGCGGGCAACTACCGGCTCGTGGACTTCGTCCTGTCCAACCTGGTCAACGCGGGCATGGTCAAGCTCTGCGTCCTGACCCAGTACAAGTCGCACTCGCTCGACAAGCACAT
The DNA here is from genome assembly GCF_003002815.1 of Umezawaea tangerina. GTDB lineage: Bacteria > Actinomycetota > Actinomycetes > Mycobacteriales > Pseudonocardiaceae > Umezawaea > Umezawaea tangerina. The sequence continues at coordinate 1,134,283 of NZ_PVTF01000001.1, forward strand.
CTCCACCACGTGGAGGCTGTCGAACGTGCTCGGCCAGTACGTGACCCCGGTCCCGGCGCAGCAGCGCCTCGGGCCGCGCTGGTACACCGGCAGCGCCGACGCGATCTTCCAGTCGCTGAACCTGGTCCACGACGAGAAGCCGGAGCACATCGCCGTCTTCGGCGCGGACAACGTGTACCGGATGGATCCGGGCCAGATGCTGGAGCAGCACGTCGACAGCGGCGCGGGCGTCACCGTGGCGGGCATGCGCGTGCCGCGGGCCGAGGCCAAGGCGTTCGGCTGCATCGACTCGGACTCGACCGGGCTGATCACCCAGTTCCTGGAGAAGCCGTCCGACCCGCCGCACGTGCCCGACGACCCCGAGGTCACCTTCGCCTCGATGGGCAACTACATCTTCACGACCGAGGCGCTGCTGGACGCGCTGCGGTCGGACGCGGCGAACCCCGACTCCGACCACGACATGGGCGGCGACATCATCCCCATGCTCGTGGACCAGGGCCGCGCCCACGTGTACGACTTCGCGGACAACGTCGTGCCGGGCGAGAGCGAACGCGACCGCGGGTACTGGCGGGACGTCGGGACGATCGACGCCTACTACGAGGCCCACATGGACCTGGTGTCCGTGCGCCCCGTGTTCAACCTCTACAACCAGGCCTGGCCGATCCGGACCGCCACACCGCCCCTGCCGCCTGCGAAGTTCATCGCGGGCGGAAGCGCGGAGGACTCGATGGTGGGACCGGGGTCGATCATCTCCGGGACGATCCACGGATCCGTGATCAGCTCGGACGTGGTGGTGGAGGTCGGGTCGGTCGTGCAGGGGAGCGTGCTGCTGCCGGGAGTGCGGATCGGCAAGGGGGCGGTGGTGCGGCGGGCGATCCTGGACAAGAACGTCGTGGTGCCGGACGGGGCGTTGATCGGGGTCGACCAGGCGATGGATCGGCAGAGGTACACGATCAGTGCCGGTGGGGTGACTGTGCTGGGGAAGAACGTGAGGGCGGAGTAGGGGGCTTAACGGCGGTGCGGAGCCCGGGCTCTGGGGTGAGTCTGCGCTCGGTGGGCCTGGGTTTCTCATCCGTGTGGTTCGGCTGCCGGTTCCGTTGTTGCGCCTGTGTGGTTCGGCTGCCGGTTCCGTTGTTCCCACCCGTGGCGTAGCCCGGCCCCCGGCGCGCGATTGTCTCAATGCCCTACCCCCGCTTGTCAAGACGGTGAAGCTGTCTTGACAAGCGGGGGTAGGGCAGGAGGGCGCTGTGTATCGGGGGCAGGGGTAGGTCTGGCTTCGCCAGCATCGGGCTCCGCCCGACTCGGGCATCCTCGCTCCGCGTCGGACAAGGCATCCTCGGCTGCGCCGTTGGACGGGGCATCCGCGCTTCGCGGCGGACAGGGCATCGGCTGGCGCCGACGAGGCCCCAGGCGCTCCGCGCCGGATGGGCGCTGGCGGGCTGCGCCCATCGTGGTTGGGGTGGTTGGGGGTGGGTGCTTGCTCCGCTTTGGTGGGTGTTCTGGTTCGGGGTTGCGAAGTCCTTATTTCTGCTTCTTGGCGGCGACCAGGAGGCCGTCGCTCAGGGGGAGCAGGACTGGGACCAGGCGGTCGTCCTCGCGGACGGATCTGGCGACTTCGCGCATGGCGGTCGTGTCCTGGTCGCGGTTGGACGGGTCGACCACGCGGCCGTTCCACAGGACGTTGTCGAAGGCGATGACGCCGCCGGGGCGGAGGAGGCGGACGCCCTCGTCCAGGTAGCGGGGGTACTCGGACTTGGCGCCGTCGACGAAGACGAGGTCGTAGGCGGCGTCGGTGAGCCTTGGCAGGACGTCGAGGGCGTGGCCCATGATGAGTCTGGTGCGGCTGACCTGGATCTTCGCCTCGGCGAAGGCCTTGCGGGCGGCGCGCTGGTGTTCGGGTTCGACGTCGATGGACGTCAGCACGCCCGCCACGGGCATGCCGCCGAGCAGGTAGAGGCCGCTGACGCCGGCGCCGGTGCCGACCTCGACGACGGCCTTGGCCTGGAGGGCGGCGGCGAGGAACCGGAGGGCCGAGCCGCCGCCGCTGCCGATCGGTGCGCAGCCCAGGTCGACACCCCTGCTCCGGGCGGCCGTCAGCACGTCGTCCTCGGGGAGGAAGTGCTCCACGTAGTCCCGAAGCGGCGAATCCGGTGTCACAAGCCAGGAGGTTAGCGCCGCAAGGGGTGAAATCGGGTGAACCCGCCGTGAAGGGCGACGTCGTTGCGCGTCGGCGGGCATCCATCCGGGTGTCCGCGGGTACCCGGACGGGTACATCCGGATTCTCAGCGTGCTCTCAGCCGTCTCTCACCATCGTTATAAGCAAGCCAGGCACGCTGATAGTCAGAGTCAGAACACGGGAACACCGGGAACCGATCCCACGTTGACCTGTGCACAGGGCTGAGCCAGCCCACTGGAGGTGCTTCACCGCCCGATGCGCACGCAGCCGACTTCGCCGGTGGCGTTGTCCCCCGCCGCCCCCACGCCGACCGTCGCCCCCATCGAGTCGGCGGACTGGACGCCGCCCTCATGGGACGAGGTCGTCCGTGAGCACGCCGACCGGGTGTACCGGCTGGCCTACCGGTTGACCGGTAACCAGCACGACGCCGAGGACCTCACCCAGGAGACGTTCATCCGGGTGTTCCGCTCTCTCGCCTCCTACAAGCCGGGCACCTTCGAGGGTTGGCTGCACCGCATCACGACCAACCTCTTCCTCGACATGGCGCGCCGCCGCTCGCGGCTGCGCATGGAGGGGCTGCCCGAGGACACCGACCGGCTCGCGGGCGACGACCCGAGCCCGGAGCAGGTCTACTCCGACACGCACCTGGACCCCGACCTGCAGGCCGCCCTCGACGAGCTGCCGCCGGAGTTCCGGGCCGCCGTGGTGCTCTGCGACGTCGAAGGCCTCTCCTACGAGGAGATCGGGGCGACCCTCGGGGTGAAACTGGGTACCGTGAGGAGTCGGATCCACCGGGGCCGCCAGGCCCTGCGGGCCGCGCTCGAACGCCGTCGGGAGCAAGTGCTGGAGGACTCTGCATGACCGACCTGCGAGGTTGGGGAGTGTCGGAGCAACACCTGCTGCCCGACGTGGTGGTCGCCTACGTCGACAACGAGCTGTCGACCACGGCGCACGGCCGGGCCACCGCGCACCTCGCGCGCTGCCCGCTCTGCGCCGCCGAGGCCGCCTACCAGCAGCAGGTCCGCCTCGCGGTCCGCACCGCCGGCATGCCCAACTGCGCGTCGGGGTTCCTCGACAAGCTGCGCGCCATCCCCCAGGAAGCCGACCTGCCCGAGATGCCGGACAACCTGGCGATGACCGAGGACGGCCAGCTCGTCACGGTCCTGCGCCCGGACCGCGCCCAGGCCGCGGGCGCGTTCGGCTCCGGTCCCGTGCTCGGGGCGTCCCGCCCGCTCGGCACCGGGTCGTCGGTGCTCGGCCGGTTCGTCGGCACCCGTCGTGCCCGCAACAGCGCGGGCGCGGTCGTCTCCGGCCTCGTGCTCGGTGCCCTCGTGTTGGTCACACCGTCGGGTGAACCCTCGCCCCAGGCCCGTCCCACCCCGCCGCGCGACATCGGGTCGCCGACCGTCACGGTCGAGCCCGCGAGCGCCGTCGGCCCCCTCCAGCACGACGAGAACGACCGCCTCGACCTGCTGCGATCGGTCTCGCACGGCCGTTGAGGACCCGCGTACGCGGACTTCACCGACGACCAGGCAGGCTTGCCCCCATCTTGAGGTAGTCAGCGGAACCATTCGGGGAGCGATGAGCCAGCCAGAACAGGGCAACGGTCAACTGCCCGCGACCCCCGTGTCGGGTGTGGACGACGGGGAGCACCGCAGGCTCGCCCCGCGCCCCCTCGACCGCCCGCCGGTCGACCCCTCGCTCACCGCCGCGTTCGGCCGCCCCGCCGGGGTGGACAGCGCGTTCGACGGTCAGCGCCCCCAGTCCTACGGCACGAACGGCGCGAACGGCTCCGCCGGGACGATGGCCCCGCCGCCCCCCGAGGCGCTGGCCACCGCGTTCGGCCGCCCGGTCGGCGGTGCCGACCTCAAGCTCCAGCGCCCGCCCGGCGCCGACCACGTCGTCGAGCAGGACATCGACCCGGTGTTCTGGGACGGCAAACCCGCGGGCGACCCGTGGCGCGACCCCGGCTCGGGCGCCGTGATCGGCCCGCCCGCCGTGGGCGAGAAGTCCTCCGCCCCGTCGAGCGCGAAAGCCGCCCCCGGCCCGCAGCTGAGCGTGCCCGAACTGCTGTTCGGCAGGCGCGTCAAGCCGATGGGCCTGGTCCTGCTGCTGGTCGCCGCACTGCTCGTCGGCACGGCCGGTGGCCTGGTCGGCTGGCTGTTCGGCCGTGCGGGCAACCCGCTCACCGACAGCGGTGTCACGCTGGCCGAGGTCAAACCCGCCAAGGAACGCCCGGTCGGCTCGGTGTCGGACATCGCCAAGCGCACCACGCCCAGCGTCGTCTCGATCGAGTTCAAGGGCGCCAACATCTCCGGCGTCGGCTCCGGCGTGGTCATCGACGGCGAGGGCTACGTCCTCACCAACGACCACGTGGTCGCCCCCGCCGTGCAGGACGCCACCGCCAAGCTGACCGTCGTGTTCACCGACGGCAAGCGCGCCATCGCCCGCATCGTCGGCCGCGACTCCAAGACCGACCTCGCGGTGGTCAAGGTCGAGGTGACCAACCCGACCGTCATCCAGTTCGGCAACTCCGACGACCTCCAGGTCGGCGACACCGTCATCGCCATCGGCTCGCCGCTGTCGCTGTCGAACACCGTCACCGAGGGCATCGTCAGCGCCCTGAACCGCCCCGTCACCGCCGCTGGTGAGAACGGCGGCCCCCAGGTCACCTACGACGCCATCCAGACCGACGCGGCCATCAACCCCGGCAACTCCGGCGGCGCGCTGGTCGACAGCTCGGGCGCCCTGGTCGGCATCAACTCCTCGATCCAGACCCAGACCGGCAACTCGGTCGGCCTCGGCTTCGCGATCTCCGGCAACTACGCCCGCAAGATCTCCGAGTCGCTGATCCGCACCGGCGAGGTCAAGCACGCCGACATGAACGTCAACGCCCGCTCGGCCTCCGCCGAGACCGCCGAGGGCGCCCAGGTCCAGAACGTCCCCGCCGGCGGCGCGGCCGCCGCGGCGGGCATCGTCGAGGGCGACGTGATCACCAAGGTCGGCGGCCGCATGGTCCGCAACGCCGCCGAACTGACCGTCGCGGTCCGCGAACACGACATCGGCGAAACCGTCCCCGTGGTCCTCGCCAGGCAAGGACGCGAACTGACCGTCCAGGTCACGCTCAAGTCCGACTGACCACCGGCTAACCTGGCTTCAGCGCAACGATGGAGGAGCCAACGTGTTCGACAGCATCGGCTGGGTGGAGATCCTCATCATCGTCGTCGCAGGCCTGTTCATCCTGGGCCCCGAACGACTACCGGACGCCGCGGCCTGGGTCGGCCGCACCATCCGCCAGGTGAGGGACTACGCCACCGGCGCCCGCGAACAGCTCAAGCAGGAAATGGGCCCGGAGTTCGAACAGCTGCGCAAACCCCTCGAAGACCTCAAGGAACTCCGCAACTTCGACCCGAAGCGCGCCGTGACCAAACACCTCTTCGACGACCCGGAACCGTCGAAGCCCAACGGGTACCCGGCACCACCTACGCCGCCTGCGGAGAGGCCGTTGAATCCGGGTGAGCGGGCACCTTACGACCCGGACGCGACCTGAGGGAGTTCGAACTTCCTCAAGGTTCTTGTCGCTGGACTCCTCAAGCATTCCCCGCAGCCCGGCTGGAAGCCCCAACGGCATCGGAATGCAACCCCAGCCCGGCTGGAAAGCAGGACGAACAACCACCGTGGTCGATTTTACTTGGGGTTTTTGGGCTTAGACTTGCGTCGGCGGGCAGGCTCTACCACCTGCCCTTTTTCGCCCGACGAAGCCCAAAAAAGGGGCCCCAAGTCAAATCGACCACACCCACGCACGGGACGACCCGACCCCCACGTGCCTACGCTCTACCTCGCCCTTGACCGCGGGCAGGGCGGAAAAGCAGTTTGATTGGCTGGTGAGGGGTTAAGACCGGTGGTGGTGTGGTCGATTTGACTTGGGCCCCTCTTTTCGGCCCTGGCGGGCCAAAAAGGGCAGGTGGTGAAGATCCTGCCCGCCGCCGAAAGTGTAGGGCCGAAAACCCCAAGTAAAATCGACCACGGTCCGTGTTCGTGCTGCTTTCCAGCGGCTTGAGCGGGTCGGCCGTTTTAAAGCAAAAGCCAAAGGCAAAAGCAAAACCTGCCGCTCGCTCCCCGGCCTACCTACCCGCCGGCGTCACGTTCAACAGCCGTCCTGCCAATCCCCGCGACCGCACCGAAAGCTTCGTGGCCACGTCCGTCAGCACCTGTGCCGCCGCCGACTCCGGGTGGGCCAGGACGATGGGGGTGCCTTCGTCGCCCTGTTCGCGCAGTCGTGGGTCCAGGGGGACCTGGCCCAGCAGGGGCACGGTGGAGCCGACGGCCTTGGTGAGGGAGTCGGCGACTGCCTGGCCGCCGCCGGAGCCGAAGACGTCCATGCGGGTGCCGTCGGGCATTTCCAGCCAGGACATGTTCTCGACGACGCCCGCGATGCGCTGCCTGGTCTGCAGGGCGATCGAGCCGGCGCGTTCCGCGACCTCGGCGGCTGCCTGCTGGGGGGTGGTGACCACGAGGATCTCGCCGTTGGGGACGAGTTGGGCCACGGAGATGGCGACGTCGCCGGTGCCGGGCGGGAGGTCGAGGAGGAGGACGTCGAGGTCGCCCCAGAAGACGTCGGCGAGGAACTGCTGCAGGGCGCGGTGGAGCATGGGGCCGCGCCAGACGACGGGGGTGTTGCCGGGGGTGAACATGCCGATGGAGATGAGCTTCACGCCGTGGGACTGCGGCGGCATGATCATCTTCTCGACCTGGGTGGGGCGGGCGTCGGTGCCGAGCATGCGGGGGATGGAGTGGCCGTAGATGTCGGCGTCGACGACGCCGACGGACAGGCCGCGGGCGGCCATGGCGACGGCGAGGTTGACGGTGACGCTGGACTTGCCGACGCCGCCCTTGCCGGAGGCCACGCAGTAGACGCGGGTCAGCGAGCCGGGCTGGGCGAAGGGGATGACGGGTTCCTCGGTGCCGCCGCGCAGCGACTTGCGCAGGTCGGTCCGCTGCTGGTCGCTCATCACGTCCAGCTCGACCGCGACGGAGGTGACGCCGGGCAGCGCCGCGACGGCGGCGGTGACGTCCTTGGTGATCTTGTCGCGCATCGGGCACCCGGCGACGGTCAGGTACACCGCTACGGCCACCGAACCGCCGGGCGACACGACGACGTCCTTCACCATGCCGAGCTCGGTGATGGGGCGCCTGATCTCGGGGTCCTGGACACCGGCGAGCGCCTGCTGGACTTCGTCGACCGACGGGATGGTGTGCGTGGTGGTCACGGGATCGAGCACCGACCTTCGTGGACTGGGAAACGGTATTGCGGGACAACGCCCCGACGGCCATGCTACGGCGGCGGGGGACAGCTCCAAGCTACCGGCCGGTCGGCACCAGCGCGGGGTCACCGACGAGGTGGTCCAGTGCTTTCCGTAACATCCGGCTCCGTGCCGGAATCGGGTAGTGCCCGGTTGCCCAACCACGTCGAGCTCGTGGTGTGGCAATCGTTCCTCCGCGCGCATGCCCGGATCACCCGGACTCTCGAGGCCGAGTTGATCGCCGAGCAGCGCCTCTCACTAGCGGCTTACGACGTGCTCGTCCAGTTGGCCGAAGCGCCGCAGCACCGGTTGCGCATGACGGAGCTGGCCGACGCCGTCCTGCTGTCCCGGTCCGGGGTCACCCGGCTGGTCGACCGGTTGGAGCGCGCGGGCCTGGTCGGGAGGGAGCGGGCGGACGGCGACGGCCGCGGCATCGTCGCGGTGCTCACGCCGGCCGGTGTCGAACGCCTCCGCGTCGCCGCGGGCACGCACCTCGCCGGGGTCGCGCGGCACTTCGCGGAGGGCTTCACCGCGCCCGAGCTGGACGCGTTCGGCGTGACGTGCCAACGACTCGCGGACGAGAACGCGTGACCGCGCCGGTCATCCCCGTCGTCGGCCTGGTGCACGTGCGGGAGCACCGGCTCCTGGTCGTGCGCTCGCACGCCAAGGGCGCGTTCTACTTGCCCGGAGGGAAACTCGAGCCGGGCGAGACCCCGGTGCAGGCGCTGCACCGCGAGGTCATGGAGGAGCTCGGCGTCGGGCTCCGCGACGTCGCGGAGCACAAGCGGTACCTGGAGCCCGCCTACGGCGAGGGCCCGGACACGTTGGTGGACATGGCCTGCTTCACCGGCGACCTGGCGGGCACGCCGTCGCCCAGCGGCGAGATCGCGGAGCTGCGGTTCGTCACGGCCGCCGAGTACGCCGCCCACCCGGAGACCGCCCCCGCGATCCACCGCCTGCTCGCCGACCTGGTCGACGAGCGGCTGGTGTCATGACGGCACGTCGTCCCAGTCCCTGACCATCTCCGCGGTGTTCTTGCGGCGCTTGGGGTTCTCGCGGAACACGCGGTCGAGCTCGCCGCGCAGGAAGTCGCGGGTGGCGACCTCGCCGAGCGCCAACCGCACCGCGGCCAGCTCGCGCGCCAGGAACTCGGTGTCCGCCTTGGTCTGCGCGGCCCGCGCCCGGTCCTCCTCCAGCGACACGCGGTCGCGGTCGTCCTGCCGGTTCTGCGCCAGCAGGATGAGCGGCGCGGCGTAGGCGGCCTGGGTGGAGAACGCCAGGTTGAGCAGGATGAACGGGTACGGGTCCCAGCGCAGCGACACGGCGAACAGGTTCAGCCCGATCCACGCCATCACCAGCACCGACTGCCAGAACAGGAACTTCCCGGTGCCGAGGAACCGGGCGAGCCGTTCGGACACGCGCCCGAAGGCCTCCGGGTCGATGGCCAGCCGCAGCCTGCCGGTCCTCTTGGGCTGGTCGAGTCTGCGGCCTGGTGGCAGCTCAGGCATGGGTCATCCCCGTTTCCCGCCAGTTGTCCGGCAGCAGGTGGTCCAGCACGTCGTCGACGGTCACCGCGCCCAGCAGGTGGTCGGTGTCGTCCACGACCGGTGCGCAGACCAGGTTGTAGGCGGCGAAGTAGCGCGTGACGTCGGCCAGCGGGGCCGTCGGCGACAACCGCGCGAGGTCGGAGTCCAGCAGGCCGGCGACGAGGTCGAACGGCGGTTCGCGCAGCAGCCGCTGGATGTGCACGCAGCCGAGGTAGCGGCCGGTCGGCGTCGCGGTCGGCGCGCGGCAGACGAACACCATGCTGGCCAGCGCGGGCGTCAGGTCCGGGTTGCGCACCCGCGCCAGCGCCTCGGCGACGGTCGCGTCCGGCGCGAGCACCACCGGCTCCGGTGTCATCAGGCCGCCCGCGGTGTCGAAGCTGTAGGCCAGCAACCGCTTCACCGGCGCCGACTCCTCCGGCTCCATCAGCTCCAGCAGCCGGTCCTTGTCGATCTCGGACAGCTCGGCGAGCAGGTCGGCCGCGTCGTCGGGGTCCATCGCCTCCAGGATGTCCGCCGCGCGCTCGTCGTCGAGGTAGGCCAGCAGGTCCTTCTGGTCCTCCTCCGGCAGCTCCTCGATCACGTCCGCGAGCCGCTCGTCGTCCATCGCGTCGGCGACCTCGTAGCGGCGCTTGGGCGGCAGGTCGTGCAGCGCCGTCGCCACGTCCACCGCGCGCATGGTCTCGAAGACGGTCAGCAGCTCCTGCGCGCCCTGCGGCCTGCCGGACAGCTCGGCGTCGCTGAGCCCGCTGATCTCCTCCCACCGCAGCACCTGCACCGGGCCGCGGCGCGACAGCCGCCCGGTGCGCTCGCGCACGGCGACCTTCACCACCCGCCAGTCCTTGGTGCGGGTGGGTTCCATGGCCGCGTCGACGAGCACCGCCGCGCTGCCGGAGTCCAGCCGCACCCGCGCGTCGAGCAGCTGCCCGACGACGAGGACCTCGTTGGCGCGCTGGTGGAACTGCCGCAGGTTCACCGATCCCGTCGCGAGCGTCACGGCGTTCGGCTCGATGGCGTTGACCCGCAGCATGGGCACGAAGATCCGCCGCCGGGTCGCCAGCTCCAGCACCATGCCGAGCACGCGCGGCGGCTGGCGGTCCAGGCGCAGCCCGATGACGATGTCACGGGCCTTGCCGATGGACTCGCCGTCCGGCCCGAACACGGGCAGACCGGCGAGCTGAGCGGCGAAAACCCTGTTCACGGCGACCACGCCGCCAGGTTAGTCGGCGGCGGCACCCGCCGCCGCACCACGCGGTCCGCCGCGGCCCGCGAAGAGCCACCCGGCGACCGTCGAGCTCGCGGTGCCGAAGCCGGGCACGCCCGCGCGCCGCGCCCAGAACGCGGCTTCCACCGCGCGCGCCAGCGCCCAGCCGCGCGCCTTGTCCGCGTCCAACCCGGCGACGTCGACCAGGGCGTCGAACCGGCGCCACATGTCCGCGGGCCCGGCCAGCTCGTCGAACCTGTTCCACAGCAAGGGGATCAGGCAGAACTCGGGGTCGCCCGCGCTCGGCTTCGGGTCGATCATCAGCCACGGTGCCCGTTCGCCGGCCAGCACGTTGTCGTAGTGCAGGTCGCCGTTGACGAGGGTGTCGCCGACGTCCGCCGCCAGGTCGCGGGCGATCGCGACGGCCGCGTCCAGCAGGGGCACGGGCACGGTGCCGCTCACGGCCTTGGCCGCGAGGTCGCCGACGCCCGCCCGGTGGACCTCGGGCGGTGCCGGGACGCGGAGGTCGCGCAGCAGCCCGCCGACCACGTCCAGCGCGACCCCGATCGGGGCGTCGGTCAGGGACCTGGTGTGGTCGAGGCGTTCCAGCAGCAGGGCGCCGCGCTCGTCGTCGTGGTCGAGCAGCCGCACGACACCGCGGCCGTCCCACAGCCGCAGCGCCAGCGCCTCGTGCTCGGTCTCCACGTCCCGCCAGGTCAGCTTGAGCACGGCCCGTGTGCCGTCCGCGCGCCGCACCGGGAGCACGACCGCCACGAACCCGTGCAGCACCCCGCCGTCGGGCACCAGGTCCCAGCGCACGCAGAGCTCCTCGGCGAGGGCGGGCAGCGTCGCCACCCACGCGGGAGCACCGTCGCCCAGCCCGGCGCCGAAGCCCGGCGGGACGGTGATCACACCAGGTCCAGCCGGTACACCTCGGTCCACTCCGCCGGTCCGTTCAGGTGCGCGGCCCGCAGCGCGGCCACCGTCTCCTCGTCCGGTTCGACGAGCCTGGCCACGGCCGGGGTGTCCAGCAGGTGCGAGTGCGTCGTCGGCGAGCGCAGCGTCACCACGACCTCGGCGCCGTCGACCATGCCCGGCACCTCCTGGTCGCCGCCGACCGCGACCCACACCGCCCCGTCGCGCCACAGCGCCCACACCAACCGGCCGCGGCGCCGGGGCACCGAAACCCACACCGCGGCCGCCTTGCGCAGTGCCGCGTCGATTGCCTGTGCGATCTCCACCGGTCAAGGGTCGCACGGACCTGTGAATCGGGACTCAGTGGTGAGCGCGTGAACTTCGCGCGTGCCACGGTGGGCCGGACAAGTGCTACCGGCTGGTACGAGGAGGTACCCAGTGGTCGACCAGCAGCGCCCCCGACGTTCCTGCCTTGCGGTTCCGGGGTCGAGCCAGAAGATGATCGACAAGGCGCGCACGCTGCCCGCGGACCAGGTGTTCCTGGACCTGGAGGACGCCTGCGCCCCGCTGGCCAAGCCGGACGCCCGCAAGACCATCGTCGCCTCGCTCAACGAGGGCGGCTGGGGGGAGCGGGTCCGCGTCGTGCGGGTCAACGACTGGACCACCGAGTGGACCTACCGCGACGTGACCGAGGTCGTCGAAGGCGCCGGCGCCAATCTCGACTGCATCATGCTGCCCAAGGTGCAGACCGCCGAGCAGGTCCACGCGCTCGACCTGCTGCTGACGCAGATCGAGAAGACCATGGGGTACGAGGTCGGCCGGATCGGCATCGAGGCGCAGATCGAGAACGCGCTCGGGCTGGTGAACGTGAACGCCATCGCCACCGCCTCCCCGCGCGTCGAGACGATCATCTTCGGGCCCGCGGACTTCATGGCGAGCATCAACATGAAGTCGCTGGTGGTGGGGGAGCAGCCGCCCGGCTACGACGTCGGCGACGCCTACCACTACATCCTCATGCAGATCCTGATGGCCGCCCGCGCCAACGACCTGCTGGCCATCGACGGGCCGTACCTCCAGATCCGCGACGTCGACGGGTTCAAGCGGGTCGCCGGCCGCTCGGCCGCCCTCGGCTTCGACGGCAAGTGGGTCCTGCACCCCGGCCAGATCGACGCCGCCAACGAGACCTACAGCCCGCTGCAGGAGGACTACGAGCACGCCGAGAACATCCTCGACGCGTACGAGTACTACACCTCAGAGGCGGGCGGCCGCCGCGGCGCCGTGATGCTCGGCGACGAGATGATCGACGAGGCGTCCCGCAAGATGGCCCTCGTCATCTCCGCCAAGGGCCGCGCCGCGGGCATGACCCGCACCTCCCCGTGGAGCCCGCCGGAGGCGTGAGGCTCCCCGTTCCGGGTCCGGCGCACGGGCCCGGAACGGGTGTTAACACGTGTGGCGCGGGTCATCGTGGTCGCTACGCGCAGGCACGGATGTGTCACGGGTTGCGTGCGGGGGCGGTGAGGATGCTCACGAACCGGGCCGTGGATTGGCGATCTCGGGGTGGGTGCTGCGCATGCTGCCGGTATGTCACGAGCACGTCACGCCCAAGCCCGGCAGGGGCTGCGCCTGTTCCGCAGGCGGAAGGACGACCTGTTGGAGCGCAGCATCCGCAGCTGTCCCGGTTGCGACGCCGAGGTCCACGTCTTCGCCGACGTGTGCCGCCACTGCGGGGGCGAGTTGAAGATCTTCGCCGCCTGATCGGTTCAGGGGCGTGGTGTGAGCCACCTTCGCGGCGCGAACGAGCGTTAACCGGGCCATACTCGCCGGTAACCTCAAGGCTACGAAGGGGAAGTGCGATGGCGCGCCTGGCACAGACCGCTGGTCTCACCGAGATCCAGGAGGAGATCCTGTCGACGGTGCGCACCTTCGTCGACAAGGAGATCATCCCGCACGCCCAGGCCCTGGAGCACGGCGACACCTACCCGGCGGACATCGTCGAGGGCATGAAGGAGATGGGGCTCTTCGGGCTCACGATCCCCGAGGAGTTCGGCGGGCTCGGCGAGTCGCTGCTGACCTACGCGCTCGTGGTGGAGCAGATCGCCCGCGGGTGGATGAGCGTGTCCGGTGTGATCAACACGCACTTCATCGTGGCGCACATGCTCAAGCAGCACGGCACCGACGAGCAGAAGGCCCGGTACCTGCCGCGGATGGCGGCGGGCGAGGTGCGCGGGTCGTTCTCGATGTCCGAGCCGGAGCTCGGGTCGGACGTGGCGGCGATCCGGACGAAGGCCGTCCGCGACGGCGACGACTTCGTGGTCGACGGGCAGAAGATGTGGCTGACCAACGGTGGCAGCTCGAACCTGACCGCCGTGCTGGTGAAGACCGACGAGGGCGCCGAGAAGGCGCACAGGAACCTGACCGCGTTCCTCGTGGAGAAGCCCGAGGGCTACGGCGAGGTCGCGCCGGGGCTGACCATCCCCGGCAAGATCGACAAGATGGGCTACAAGGGCGTCGACACCACCGAGATGGTGTTCGACGGCTTCCGGATCGGCGCCGGGCAGGTGCTCGGCGGGCGGACGGGGCAGGGCTTCGGCCAGATGATGGACGGCGTCGAGGTCGGCCGGGTCAACGTGGCGGCGCGCGCGTGCGGCATCGCGATCCGGGCGTTCGAGCTGGCGATCGAGTACGCGCAGCAGCGCAGGACGTTCGGCAAGCCGATCGTCGAGCACCAGGCGATCGCGTTCAAGCTCGCCGAGATGGCGACCAAGGTCGAGGCCGCGCACCTGATGATGGTCAACGCCGCCCGGCTCAAGGACTCCGGCGCGCGCAACGACGTCGAGGCGGGCATGGCCAAGCTGATCGCGTCGGAGTTCTGCGCGGAGGTCACCCAGGAGGCGTTCCGCATCCACGGCGGCTACGGGTACTCGAAGGAGTACGAGATCGAGCGGCTCATGCGCGAGGCGCCGTTCCTGCTGATCGGCGAGGGCACGAGCGAGATCCAGAAGACGATCATCAGCCGCGGTCTGCTGCGCGACTACCGCACCCGCGGCTGACCGGGGGACGGCCGCCGGAGTCGATCATCCCGAAGTCACCGACCGAAGTCATCCGGGGCGCCTCGCGGGGCTGATCGGGTGGACCCGTTTCGCGTGGTTTGACCCCTGTTGGCAGGATGGTGTGATCAGCACCGCGAAGAGGTGGTCACCGTGACGAGTCAGTTCTCCGGTCAGAACCGGCCAGGGGTCCCGCCCCGGTTGCCCACGCCGCCCACCGGCTGGCCGATCGGTTCCTACGGCACCTACGAGGAGGCGCAGCGCGCGGTCGACTTCCTGGCCGACTCCGACTTCACCGTCCAGGACGTCACGATCGTGGGCGTCGACCTCATGCTCGTCGAACGGGTGACGGGTCGCCTCACGTGGGGGCGCGTCCTCGGGACGGGCGCCGCGTCGGGCGCCTGGTTCGGCCTGTTCGTCGGCGTCCTGCTCAGCCTGTTCAACAGCTCCGCCGGCGCGAGCGCCGGACCGATCCTGGTCGGGCTGACCATAGGTGTGGTCTTCGGGCTCGTGTTCGCCGCCGTCGGCTACGGCTCCGCGCGCGGCAAGCGCGACTTCCAGTCGGCGAGCCAGCTCGTCGCGGGGCGCTACGACGTCCTGTGCCAGCCGCGGTCCGCTGAGCTGGGCCGGGACCTCCTGGCGAAGCTCGCCATGCGTCCGGTGGGCCCGAAAGACTCGAAAGATTAGGGGTTTAGCGGCACCCGCGACCGGGTAGCGGCGGGCCGCAGCCCAATCGTTGCGTCTATTGGTTGCGGCACCTGATCACCAGGCCTAGGTTTCTCCCACCGGTTCACGGTCTGCGTCAGCAGCCGGTGCCGGGCAGGCACGACGGGGTGCCGGACCACTGCGCGTCTGGCTCCTCCGTGGTTTGTCGGAAGGAGGCAAGGCCGATGAAGGACGTCGACCGGTCAGGTCGTAGCCGAAAACCACGTCATCGGATCGCCGCGGCTCTGGGGGCCGCGATCGTCGCGGCCCCGGTGCTGGTGGCGTGCGGGTCCAGCGATGGCGGAATCACCATCAACGTCTACAAGTACCCGCAGGAGAGCTTTCAGAAGATCGTCGACCAGTGCAACTCGAAGTCCGGCGGTCGCTACGACATCGTCTACCACAAGCTGCCGCGCGAGGCCGACGGCCAGCGTGAGCAGATGGTCAGGCGGCTGGCCGCCGAGGACACCAGCATGGACGTGCTGGGGCTCGACGTCACGTGGACGGCGGAGCTCGCGAAAGCGGGCTGGATCAAGGAGTTCACGGGTTCCGCGAAGTCCGAGGTGGAGAAGGGGACCCTCAAGACCCCGTTGGACACCGCGAGCTACGAGGGCAAGCTCTACGGCGCGCCGGACAACACCAACGTCCAGCTCCTCTGGTACCGGGGCGACCTCGTCCCGAGTCCGCCGACGACCTGGGACGAGATGATCCAGATGGCGGAGGACCTCAAGTCCCAGGGCAAGCCGGGGCTCATCGAGGGCCAGGGCAAGCAGTACGAGGGCCTGGTCGTCCTCTACAACACCCTGGTCAACTCCGCCGGGGGCAAGATCCTCGACGAGAACGGCACCCAGGCCGTCGTGGACGACGGCGCCGTGAAGGCGTTGGAGACGCTGAAGAAGTTCGCCACCTCGGACGTGGTCGACCCGTCCTTCTCCAACGCGGCCGAGGACGACGCGCGGCTGGCCATGGAGGCGGGCAAGGCGGCCTTCATGCTCAACTGGCCCTACGTCTACGCCGCGGGCGCGAAGAACGCCGACTACATCAAGAACCTGAAGTGGGCGCCCTACCCGTCGGTCGGCGGCGGCGACTCCAAGGTCACCGTAGGCGGCATCAACTACGCGGTGAGCAGCTACACGACGCACCCGGACGAGTCGTTCGACGCGGTGTTGTGCTTGCGCAGCGCGGAAAGCCAGAAGTACGCGGCCATCAACGACGGCGTCCCGCCGACCATCGAGTCGGTCTACGACGACCCGGACATGGCCAAGCCGTACCCGATGAAGGACGCCATCCTGGAGACGCTGAAGACCGCGAGCGTGCGCCCGCGGACCCCGGCCTACCAGAACGTCTCGACGGTCATCTCGACCATCCTCTCGCCGCCCGCGAGCATCGACCCGCAGGCCACGGCGAAGCGACTGAAGTCCGAACTCCAGGACGCGCTCGACTCCAAGGGGGTGCTGCCGTGAGCCAGACGACCACTGAGCGGTCCGGCGGGGCGGTGAAAGCCGCCGAGCCGAAGAAGAAGGTCGCGCTGAGCGAGGGCAAGAAGGCCGAGCGCAGGCTCGGCTGGCTGCTCTGCGCGCCCGCCGCGATCATCATGCTCGCCGTCACGGCGTGGCCGATCATCTACTCCGTCTACCTGTCGTTGCAGCGCTACGACCTGAAGTTCCCCGACCGGCAGGAGTTCGTCGGGCTCGACAACTACGCCACGGTCCTGTCCAGCCCCTACTGGTGGAACGCCGTGTGGGTGACGACCGTGATGACGGTCGTGTCCGTCGTGATCGAGCTGGTGCTCGGCATGGCGCTCGCGCTGATCATGCACCGCACGCTGGTCGGCCGCGGCATCGTCCGCACGTCGACGCTGATCCCGTACGGCATCGTGACCGTCGTGGCCGCGTTCTCGTGGCGCTACGCGTGGACGCCGGGCACCGGCTACCTCGCGGAGCTCATGGGCGGCGACCCCGTGCTGACCGAGAAGATCCCGGCGCTGGCCGTGGTCATCCTGGCCGAGGTGTGGAAGACGACGCCGTTCATGGCGCTGCTGCTGATGGCGGGTCTGGCGCTCGTGCCGGACGACCTGCTCAAGGCCGCCGCGCTGGACGGCGCGAGCGGCTGGCAGCGGTTCACCAAGGTGATCCTGCCGCTGATGAAGCCCGCGATCCTCGTCGCGCTGCTGTTCCGCACGCTCGACGCGTTCCGCATCTTCGACAACCTGTTCGTGCTGACCGGCGGCTCCCAGGGGACGTCGTCGGTGTCGATGCTGACCTACAACAACCTCATCAAGGGGTTGAACCTCGGCATCGGGTCGACCATGTCGGTGCTCATCTTCATCGCCGTGGCGATCATCGCGTTCGTCTTCATCAAGCTGTTCGGCACGGCTGCCCCTGGTAGCGACGACGGGGGGAAGCGCTGATGGCGGGCATCGGTGGAGCCGAGACGACGGCCAAGAAGACCCGCTGGGGCATCCTGAACGCGGTGGTGGTGATCTACGCGCTGTTCCCGGTGCTGTGGATCGTGTCCCTGTCGTTCAAGTCCAAGGACACCCTGGCGGACGGCAACTTCATCCCCAGGTCGTGGACGTTCGACAACTACTCGGAGATCTTCAAGACCACGGAGTTCGTGCGGGCGCTGGCGAACTCGATCGGCATCGCGCTGATCGCCACCGCCGTGGCGGTCGTGTTCGGCACGATGGCGGCCTACGCCATCGCCCGGCTCGACTTCCCCGGCAAGTCGCTGCTGGTCGGCGTCTCCCTGCTGATCGCGATGTTCCCGCAGGTGTCGCTGGTGTCCCCGCTGTTCGAGATCGAGCGCTCGCTCGGCCTCTTCGACACGTGGCCCGGCCTGATCCTGCCCTACATCACGTTCGCGCTGCCGTTGGCGATCTACACGCTGTCGGCGTTCTTCCGGGAGATCCCGTGGGAGCTGGAGAAGGCGGCCAAGATGGACGGCGCCACGCCGGGCCAGGCCTTCCGCAGGGTCATCGCCCCGCTGGCGGCCCCCGGTGTGTTCACCACCGCGATCCTGGTGTTCATCTTCTGCTGGAACGACTTCCTGTTCGCGATCTCGCTGACCTCGACCGAGCGGTCGAGGACGGTGCCGGTCGCGCTGTCGTTCTTCACGGGCAGCTCGCAGTTCGAGGACCCGACCGGGTCGATCGCCGCGGCCGCCGTGGTGATCACGATCCCGATCATCCTGTTCGTGTTGTTCTTCCAGCGCCGAATCGTCGCGGGGCTGACCTCCGGCGCCGTCAAGGGGTGAGTTGCACATGGCCGAAATCGTTCTGGACAAGGTGACCAAGAAGTACCCGGACGGCGCCTTGGCCGTCCAGGAAGTGGACATCGAGATCGCCGACGGCGAGTTCATCATCCTCGTCGGCCCGTCCGGCTGCGGGAAGTCCACCACCCTCAACATGATCGCCGGGCTGGAGGACATCACCACCGGCGAGCTGCGCATCGGCGGCGAGCGCGTCAACGAGCGCGCGCCGAAGGACCGGGACATCGCGATGGTGTTCCAGTCCTACGCCCTGTACCCGCACATGACCGTGCGGGAGAACATGGCGTTCCCGCTGCGCTTGGCGAAGGTGGACAACGCGACCGTCGAGAAGAAGGTCAACGACGCCGCGGACATCCTCGACCTCGGTCAGCACCTCGACCGCAAGCCGTCCAACCTCTCGGGCGGCCAGCGGCAGCGCGTCGCGATGGGGCGCGCGATCGTGCGCAGCCCCAAGGCGTTCCTCATGGACGAGCCGCTGTCCAACCTGGACGCGAAGCTGCGCGTCCAGATGCGGACCTCGGTGTCGCGGCTGCAGAAGCAGCTCGGCACGACCATGGTCTACGTGACGCACGACCAGACCGAGGCGATGACCCTGGGCGACCGCGTGGTCGTGATGAGGGGCGGTGCCGTGCAGCAGATCGGCGCCCCGCAGTACCTCTACGACCACCCTGCCAACCTGTTCGTCGCGGGCTTCATCGGCTCCCCGTCGATGAACTTCGTGCCCGCAGGCCTGGAGAACGGCCTCCTGCGGTCCCCGTTGGGCGACATCCAGCTCACCGACCGGATCCGCAGGCTCGTCGAGGCCGCGGACGCGCCCAGCGAGGTGATCGTGGGCATCCGCCCCGAGCACTTCGAGGACTCCAGCCTCGTCGAGGAGCACCAGCGCGGCGGCGGGCACACGTTCACCAGCAACGTGGACGTCCTGGAGTCCATGGGCTCCGACAAGTTCGCCTACTTCACGCTGTCCGGTGAGCAGGCGACGTCCGCGGAGCTGGCCGAGCTGGCCGCCGACTCCGGCACGGCCGAGGCCTCCGGTGGCGGCGGCGTCTCCCTGGTCACCCGCATCGACGCGGCCTCCACGGCCAAGGAGGGCGAGCAGGCCGAGATCTGGTTCAACGCCGACAAGGTGCAGCTGTTCGACCCGCAGAGCGGCCGCAACCTCACCTACACCGAGGACTAGCGGCGACAGCGACGAGGGCCGCCCCGGTGTCCACCGGGGCGGCCCTCGCGCTGTCCCGGTGTCCCGAACGCGTACTCGCCGGGCGCACCGCCTCGTGGGCGAACCCGGCCGCCGCCGTGCACCGCGACGTCGTGCTCGCGGACCTGCTCCTCGTTCGGCTCGCCGGCCGCGGCGGCCCCTCCGCACGCCGCGGCCGGCGATCCCACCACCACGGCCGCGGTCGTCCCCCCGGTCTTCCGCATGTCGCCCCCTGTGGCCGGTCAAGGGTGACCCGCGCACCACCGGTCGGGCCAGGACTTTCGGTTCTGGCCGAAACGGCTGCGCGGACGGGGGGTTTGGGGTATTCCTGGTACTGGGACTTGGGGAGGTCCCAGGGGGTGGCGGTGCTGCGGATTCACTTCGGTGTGGACGATCTGGCGCGCGTGCGGATCGCGGACGAACCAGATCCGATGTGGGAGATCCTGCTGAGCCTGCACGTGCT
The DNA here is from genome assembly GCF_003002815.1 of Umezawaea tangerina. GTDB lineage: Bacteria > Actinomycetota > Actinomycetes > Mycobacteriales > Pseudonocardiaceae > Umezawaea > Umezawaea tangerina. The sequence continues at coordinate 1,154,108 of NZ_PVTF01000001.1, forward strand.
GCGCTACCGCGAAGTGGCGGAACCGCTGGCGCGCTGGCGAAGACGGGTGGCGCCCGTGCTGCCGGGGGTGGTCCGCTCCCTGCTCGCCCTCGCGCCGCCGATCGGCTACTCGCCGGACTTCCTCACGCCCTCGTCCCGCAGTCTGGAGGAGGGCGTCGAGGCCGTCCTGCGCACGCCGAAGCGGTTCCTGCGCGCGGACCTCGAACTGCTCGCCGCGCCCCCGACGTGGGCCCGGCCGCTGGCCGACGGCGAGCCCGGTCCGCTGCGGGCGCTGGGTGCCGCGCTGGCGGAGTACCACCGGAGGGTGCTGGAGCCGCACTGGACGCACATCAGGTCCGCGGTGGAGGCCGACCGGCTGGGGCGGGTCCGCGGGCTGCTCAGCGGCGGCTACGAGGAGCTGCTGCGCGACCTGCACCCGACGCTGCGGTGGGAGGCGCCGACGTTGCAGGTGCACTACCGGTTCGGCGAGCGCGACCTGCACCTCGGCGGGCGCGGGCTGCGCCTGGTGCCGTCGTACTTCTGCGTCGACCGGCCGATCATGCTGCGCGACCACGAGCGCCAGCCGGTGCTGGTGTACCCGGTCAACCGGCGGACCACCGACCGGCGGCACTCCGGCAAGCTGAGCGCGCTGCTCGGCCAGACCCGCGCGGCCGCGCTGGAGGCGATCGGCGGCGGCTGCACCACCGGCGAGCTGGCCCGCAGGCTGGGCGTCTCGCCCGCCTCCGCCAGCGTGCACGCGACCGTCCTGCGCGAAGCCGGGCTGACCACGAGCCGCAGGCACCGCAACACTGTTATGCACACCGTCAGCCCTTTGGGTGTCGATCTGCTGAACCCGGTGTCACTATCAGTTACTGACTAGCCCGGAGCATTAGCCCGGACGAACTTCGTACGGCCATTCAGCGCAGCTCGACGACATCTCATCGAAACGACGCCGGGGCACCTTCGGAAGCGGCCCACGCTGGTCGAAGGCGGAAACAGCCCGGCTGGGTTTCTGTCGGGGAACCGGGACGAGAGTGGGCGCGTAATGGGGATTCTGGACGGAAAAGCAGTGGTCATCACGGGTGCCGGACGCGGCCTCGGCGAGGCCTACGCGATGCACGCCGCACTGGCCGGAGCTTCCGTCGTCGTCAACGACAACGACGGTGACCTGGCCGAACAGGTCGCCGCGCACATCAGGAGCTACGGCGGGACCGCCGTGGCCAGCACGCACACCGTCTCCGACCCGAGCGAGGCCGAGAAGATCATCGGCCTCGCGCTCTCCGAGTTCGGCAGGCTGGACGGCCTGGTGAACAACGCGGGCCTGAACTACGAGACCCTGCCCTGGGAGGACGACCCCGACACGATCCGCAAGGTCGTCGAGGTGAACCTGCTCGGCGTCATCTACACCGGGATGGCGGGCATGCGCGCGATGCGGGAGCACGGGCGCGGCGGGTCGATCGTGAACATCTCCTCCGGGGCGTTCCTCGGCCAGCGGAAACTCGCCACCTACTCGGCGACCAAGGGCGCCGTCGCGTCGCTGAGCTCGTCCTGGGCGCTGGACCTGGAAGGGGAGGGGATCCGGGTCAACGCCGTCTGCCCGGTGGCGCACACCCGGATGGTGTGGAAGTCCGAGCGGTCGCTGCGGGCGATCCCGGCGGACCGGCTGCCGGGCAAGGTGGCGCCCCTGGTGCTGTTCCTGCTGGGGGACTCGTCGGCGGGGATCACGGGGCAGATCATCCGGTGCAACGGGCGACAGCTGCACCTGGTGGGGCACCCGTACTTCAAGCAGCCGATCCTGGAGAGCGACACCTGGGACACGGCCAGCGTGGAGAGGGCTTTCACGGGGGTGCTTCAGGCGCACCTGGAGCCGTTCGGGTTGGAGAAGAGGATGCCGCCGCGGTTGAGGGAGTTGGTGGAGCCTTCGCAGACGGCTTGAGGGGGTGGGGGTTTTGGGTTTGGGGAAGAGGGGGAAGCCCGGCCCCCGGTGCGCGATTGTCTCAATGCCTTACCCATGGTTGTCAAAACGATAAAGCTGTCTTGACAACCATGGGTAAGGCAGGAGGGCGCTGTTTATCGGGGGCGGGAGGGGATCTGGCTTCGCCAGACGTCGAGCTGTGCTCGACAGGGCATCCTCGGCTTTGCCGTCGGACAAGGCATCGGCTGGCGCCGACAAGGCCCCAGGCGCTCCGCGCCGGATGCGCGCTGGCGGGCTTCGCCCAGGTGAGTAGTCCTCCCTTCCTGTTCCTGGTGCCCCTTTCCTCGCCTTCTCTCTTCTCCTGCCGCTTCCCACCTTCTCCCTTCTTTTGCCGCTTTCCCATCCGGCCTTCTCCTGGCTGCTGGCCCGGCCGCTGTCGCCTGCCCGCTGTCGCCTGCCCGCTGGCTCCGGACTGCTGGCTCCTGACCGCCTTCTCCCGATCAGGTCCGCCTTTCCCCGCCGCACCGCTGTTCCGCCCTGTCCGCCTTCTCGGGTTCCGTGCTCCGCCTCTCCGCCACCCCTACCCATCCCGTCGCTTTCCCGCGCTTCCCCCTCACCCGTCTCTCCTTCTGTCCCCTCCCTGTTTTCCTGTCCAGCCGCACCCACCTCCCCCTTCCCTCCACACCGGCCCCTGCGCGCGCTGGTTCGGCTGATCAGGTGGGGTTTCTGCTTGTCGTCCCGCGATACCCGGTTGGGCGATGGTCTGGTTGTCGGTGGGCGGTGCGACGATCAAGGGCATGGTCGAGCGCACACCGAAGGTGACGGACTGGCGGCTTGTGGTGCAGTCGCGGCTGGATCGGGTGAGGGCGGATCTTGCGGCGTTGGGGGCGCCTGATCCGCTGGATCCGGAGGGCACGGTGTGGCGGGAGACGGCGGTGCGGGAGGCGGCCGTGGTGGATGACATGTTGGCGCGCAAGGAGTCGCGGTGGAAAGCGGTGGCGTCGTGGTGGTCGGGCTGGCACATCGAGCGGGCGTGGCGGTCGTTGCACGAGGCGGAGATCGCGACCGTGGCGGCGGAGAAGGGGTTCCTGGGGAGGGTGCCGGGGTTGAAGGCGCGGGTGGCGGCGAACCTGGTGGAGGACGACCCGCGGCGGAAGGCGTTGGAGGAGCTGCGGCCCGGTGAGTTCACGCCGGCGATCGAGCGGGCGATCGTGGTGGACGCGTTGCGGGCGGCGTTCGACAACTCGGACTTCGCGCACGCGGGGTCGAGGGCGTTGCGGAACAAGCTGATCGCGGCGTCGGTGGTGCTGTTCGTGATCAACACGGTGCTGGGGGTCGTGGGGCTGGCGAAGCCGGGGCTGCTGCCGATGTGCGTGAGCTCGGAGCGCCTGCCGTCGGTGTGCCCCGGCGGGAAGAGCTCGTCGGCGGCGGACGTGTGGCTGGTGCAGCTGCTGGGGGCGTTCGGCGCGGTGCTGGCGGCGGTGGTGCTGCTGCTGCGCAGGCGGCCGAGCCTGTCGCCGTACGTGATGATCGGGTACCAGGCGATCATCAAGATCCTGCTCGGCTCCGCGCTGGCGGTGGTGGGGATCCTGGCGTTGGGCGCCGGGGTGACGACGGGGCTGATCGGGATCGCGTCGCAGGCGGCCCTGCTGCTCTGGGCGGTGATCCTGGGGTACTCGCAGCAGCTCGCCACGAGGCTGCTGGACAGCTACGCGGACCGGGTGATGGACCAGGCGCGGCCGATGCCCGCTACCGAGGCACCTCGGTAGTGGCGCGCAGGGTGTCGATCACGTCGTCGTCCCAGCGGTGGTTGCGGATGAGCCGGTAGCGCTCGCCAGCGACCCACATGTACGCCTCGGTCTCGGGACGGGCGCCGACCATGTCGGCCTGGCGCAGCATCCGGACGACCGGCTCGTACTCCTCGGCGAACCAGCGGCGGGCGATCGCGGCGCGGTCGAGGAAGGTGCCCTCGTCCTGCATGAGCCGGAAACCCCACGCCTCGACGTGCTCGCCGAGCCGGGCGTACTCCCACGGGTCGGCCAGGACGACGGCGGCGCGGGCCTCGCCGGTCAGCGGGACGCGTTCGAGGAACAGCCGCCGGTAGTCCTTCACGATCAGGTCGCCGCGGTGCCGGATGCCGTGGGCGTTGATCCGGGTGAGGACCTCGGTCACCACGGCGTCGATCACGTCCAGGCCCAGCGCGTGCGCGACGGACACCCGGTGGTGCCCGTCGACGACGAAGTGCAGGTCCCCCACCCGGTACACGTCGATGGGCGGCACGGACTCGCCGCGCCGCTGCGCGAGCGCCAGCCGCTGCCACCGCTGGCGCATCCGCGCCGACGTGGGGCGGAACCGGCGGTCGAAGTCGCGGGTGCGGTCGACGCTGCCGACGATCGAGTCGAGCCGGATGGTCTGGGTGCCGACCCGGCGCTCGCCGACCCAGCCCAGCGCCGCGACGACCTCGTCGAACGGCAGCATGATGTTGACGTCGTCGGGTTCGCGGCGCAGCCACGTCGACAGCCTCGACAGGACCTGCTGCCGCCGCATCCGGGTGAAGTCGTTCTCGGCGTCGGCGACGGGGAAGCCGGTGTCACGGCGCACGGCGGACCTCCGTCGTCGAGGGGATGTCCAACACCTTGTACCCCACCACGTTCACCACGCGGGTGCCACCGAGGTACCGGTCGGGTCTGCGCTCGCCGTGGGGGTGGATGTGGCCGTGCAGCATCAGCGGCGGCCGGAGCCGTTCGACGGTGGTGCGCAGGCAGGTGAACCCGCGGTGCGGGGCGTCCTGCTCGTCACCGCAGTCGCGCGGCGGCGAGTGGGTGAGCAGCACGTCCACGCCGCGGCCGTCGCGCAGCCGCCGCCAGCCCGCCTGCCGCACCATCCGCCTCGCCCGCCGCGCCTGCTGCCGCTCGGTCCACTGGTTCGGGCCCTCGTTGTACCGGATGGACCCGCCGAGACCGGCGATCCGCAGGCCCGCGACGTCGACGACCCGCTGGTCGGCGTTCATCCCGCCGACCGGACCCGGCCACGTCGACGGGATGCCCGCCTTGGTCCACAGCCCGCGCACGTTGGCGTACCCGGACAGGTCGGTGTCGTGGTTGCCGGGCACGAACACGCACGGCTTGTCCAGCGCGGACGACAGGTACTCCAGGTAGTCGAACGGCAGGTCGCCGGCTGCGACGACGAGGTCCACGTCGTGGTCGCGCACCTGGTCGGTCCAGAGCCGTTCGACGACCTCGTCCGCGACCGCCAGAACCTTCGGCATCCCGCGAGGGTAGTTCGGATTGGGTGGAACTGACCTGTCGTGGGCGGCGTCGGATCGGCTAGCTTGCTAGTTCGACATCTGGATGCCGGGGGAGACGGACGTGGTGGAAAGCGGAGGACTGTTCCAGGGCCTGTTCGCGTTCGTGACGCAGGCGGCGAAGCAATTCGCCGAGTCCCGTGCGAAGGGCCGCGAGGACGACCGGTACGTCGTCGGCGGCACGCACTGGGACGGGTTCAGCCACAAGAGCCTGTTCAAGATGGTCTGGGAGAACGCCGACCCGGTCAACGTCGAACGGCTGGCCGACACCTGGACCCGCCAGGGCGACAGCATCGCGAACCGCTCCGAAGAGCTCCAGCGCTCGCTCGACAAGCTCATGCAGTACTGGTCCGGTGCCGCCGCCGAGGAGGCCACCTCCACCGTGCGGCGCAACGTGGACTGGCTGGCCGAGCTCGGCGGCACCGCCAGCAGGATGGCGGGCCCGATCGACCACGCGGCGGGCGCCCTGCGCTCCGCCCAGCAGCAGATGCCCGCTCCCCCCGAGGGCTTCAGCTGGTCCTCGCTCGGCGGCGGCGCCGCGGCCGGGTTCGCGGTCGGCGGCCCGATCGGCGCGGGCATCGGCGCCATGATCGGCGGCATCGGCTCGATGTTCGGCGGCGCCAGCAAGAAGCGCAAGCTCAAGAAGCGCGCGGTGCAGACCATGGAGCGCTTCGAGAACGCCGCGATCGACGTCGACGGCACCACCCCGGCGTTCGGCGGCCCGGCGACCGGCGGCGCGGGCGGCGACGGCTCCCTGCCGCCTGGCAGCGGTGGCGGTGGCGTCGGCACGCTTCCCCCCGACCAGCGCCCCCTGCCCGGCAGCGGCGGCACCACGCCCCCCGGCGGTCTCCCCGACCCGACCGACGGCCGCGGCGTCACGGTGCCCAGCTTCGTCGGCGGCGGCCAGGACCCCCGGTGGTCCGCGTTGACCGGTGGTCCCGGCTCGGGTGGTCTCGGCGGCGGTTTCGGAAGCGGCTCGGGTGCCGGTGCGGGCGGGTTCGGCGCAGGCGCGGGCAAGGGCGGTCTCGGCTTCGGCCCGTTCGGCGGTCCCGGCGGCCTGCTCGGCGCGCTGCCGCCCGGACGCGGCGGCGGTGTCGGCGCGGGCGCGCGCGACATGCTGCGCGCGGGCAACCGGTTCGGCGCGGCAGGCCGGTTCGGCGCCGGTGGCGGCGCGGGCATGGCCGGTGGTCCGATGGCCGGCCGGGGCGCGAACGGCGACGACGACCGCGAGTACGACCGGCGCTTCCCGCTCGAGGAAGACCTGTTCAGCAGTGACCAGAAAGCCGCACCGCCGGTCATCGGCCTGTAGGGAAGGACGAACGTGTACACGCAGGAGTCGAGTTCCGCGGGCGGATGGCAGGTCGAGCCCGACCAGGTCAAGGACTTCGCCCTGGCCGTCGCGGAGGTGCGCGGCCACTTCGAGGCCATGCGCCGTGACGCCGAGGAGCTGATGCACCCGGCGAACACCCCGCACATGGGCACCAGCCCGGTGGGCAGCGCGCTGTCGGACAAGTTCACCGACCGGCTCGCGGGCGCGGACGGGCTGCTCGACCAGCTCGGGGTCGCGCTCGACCGGATGGGCGAGTTCGTCACGAGCGCCGAGCAGACGGCCGCCCGCTACCGCGCGGACGACGCCAACGCCGCACACTCGCTGCGCACGACGTGACCCAGCTGCACCCCTACGAGGTCGACCTCCTCTGCACCTACGCCGAGGTCGAACCGCCGTTCCCGCTGGAGGTCCCGTCCAGCGGCACGACCGACCTCGAGCGCTCCGTCGTGTTCCAGGCCGCCCTGCAGACCCTCCAGGCCCGCGGCCTGGCGACCGAGGGCGGCCCGATCGGCGACGCCGAGGAGTTCGTCCGGCTGCTGCGCGACCGCACCGGCGCGCTCGACGTGGTGGTGGTCGACGAGAAGTCGACCGTCCGGGCCGTCGCCATGGTCGACGGCCGCACCGCGCTGCTGGCCGTGCAGCGCAGCGACGAGGAGGACGAGGTCGTCCACCTGCGCTCGCTCACGATCGACCGCGCGGTCGACGCCCTGGTCCGGCTGATCCCCGACGTGGAGCAGGCCGGGTCGAGCCCGATCAGCGTGCCCCTGCGGGCGCTGCGCGCGGCCGAGGCGGAGATGGCGAGGCGCATCGAGGACGGCGGCTCGTTCCGCGAGGCCGAGCTGCCCGACCTGCTCGAGCACAACGGCGTCGACGAGCGCGTGCTGCGCCGGATGCTCGCCCACCTGCAACCCGTGCTCGGCCAGGGCCAGCTCGGCGCCAGCAGGCCCAACGGGCTGGAAGGAGACGACCGCGAGGACGTCCGCTTCGGCGGCGAGCTGTCGTGGCTGGACACCCCGCGCGGGCGCTACAAGGTGTCCCAGGAGGGCGAGTGGGTCAGCGCGAACCCGTTGCCGCGCGAGGACGTGCGCGACGCCGTGCGCAGGCTGCTGGCGCCGTTGCGCCGGGACGGGTGAAATAGCCGTTCCCGGCTCTCCGCGCCGGTGGGGACGGGTTAGCGTCATCGGGTGCTCGCCCAGCTCTTCACCGACGCCGCCGGGGCCTGCGACGGCTTCAGCCCCCTCACCGCGACCCTGCTCCTGGAGGCCGCCGACGACCTGCGCGCCGGTGGTGCCACCACCCGCGTCATGGCCGGGTACGAACGCGACCGCAAGGGCACCGTGCCCGGCCTCCGGTTCGCGGGCGCCCTGCACCGCCTCGTGCTGGAGGGCCGCGCGCCCGGTTTGGCCAAGCACTACCCGTCGGTCGGCGGCAGCCCGCACCTGGACGCGCTGTGGGACGACGTCCTGCCCGTGCTGCACGAGCACACCGACGAGCTGCGCGCCCGCATCGGCGCGACCGTCGTGCAGACCAACGAGCCGGGGCGCAGCGCCCCGCTCTTCGGCGGCCTCCAGGTCGCCGCCCACCACGCCGCCGTCGCAGCGGGCCGACCCGAGCCGTTCCCGGTGCGGCTGCTCGAGATCGGCGCCAGCGCGGGCCTCAACCTGCACCCCGACCGCATCGCCTACCGGCTCTCCGCCGACGAGGTCCTCGGCGACCCGGACAGCCCGTTCGAGCTCGACCCGCGGTGGACCGGCCGCCCCCTCGTCGACCTGTCCGCGCCATTGCGGATCGTCGACCGGGAGGGCTGCGACCTCAACCCGATCGACGTGTCGGAGCAGGACGGGCGGCTCGCGCTGTCGTCGTTCGTGTGGGCCGACCAGCTCGACCGCTGGGACCGCCTCCAGTCCGCACTGGAACTGGCCGCGCTCGACCCGGCACCCGTGCGGCGGGCCACCGGCCCGGACTGGCTCGCCGAGCGCCTGGCCGAGCCGACACCCGGTGTGCTGACCGTGGTCTGGCACTCCGTGGTGTGGCAGTACGTCTCGCCCGCCGACCGGGCCGAGGGCCGCGCGATCCTGGCCGACGCCGTGTCGCGCGCGACCCCAGGGGCCCCGTTGGCACTGCTGGTGTACGAACCCCGGCGCACGCACACCGGCTACGAGTTCAGCCTGCTGCTGAAGACCTGGCCCGCTGGCGTCTCGCTGCGGCTGGGCAGCGGCGGCGGGCACGGCATCCCGTTCACCTGGGAGCAGCAGGCCTGGGACTGAGTCATTCCTGGGTGGACGGGCTCCTTCGTCGTGTCGACGCCCTCGGGGCGTCGACACGACGAAGAACTCAGGGCTGCTGCGCGATGATCGCCGTGATCATGGTCAGCCACGCCATGAGGAAGGCGAGGACCCAGAAGCGGGGGTTGGTGAGGAACCTGGTCATGGTGGGGACATCCCGTCGGATCGGGTGGGGACTGGTGGACTAGAGCCAGCGGTTCCGACGGAATATTCGGTACAGGATCAGGCAGGCCACGATGACCGCGGAGATCACCAGCGGGTACCCGTACTTCCACTTCAGCTCGGGCATGTTCTCGAAGTTCATCCCGTAGACGCCGACCACCATCGTCGGCACCGAGATGATCGCGACCCACGCGGAGATCTTCCGCATGTCGGAGTTCTGCTGGAGCGTGATCTTCGCCAACGTCGCGTCCACGAGCGTCGTGAGCAGCTCGTCGAAGTTCGTGACCCGGTCCGACACCTCGATGAGGTGGTCGTCCACGTCGCGGAAGTAGGACCGCACCTGCTCCGGGATCAGCGGCGTGTACCCCTCGGCCAGGCGGCGCAGCGGGACCGCGAGCGGCATGACCGCCCGGCGCAGCTCCAGCACCTCCCGCTTCATCAGGTAGATCTGGTCGGCGCTGACCCGGCTGCGCGGCGCGAAGACGATCGCCTCCATCTGGTCGATGTCGTCCTCGATGCGCCGCGTCACCTCCAGGTAGTTGTCCACCACGTGGTCGGAGATCGAGTACAGCACCGCGGCCGGGCCGACCTTCAGCTTCTCCGGGTCGTCCTCCAGCACCTGCCGCACGACGCCGAGGCCGGAGTGGTTGCCGTGCCGCACCGTGACCACGAAGTCGCGGCCGAGGAACACCATGATCTCGCCGCTCTCGACGATCTCGTTGGCGGTGTCCGGCGACGCGTTCTGCACGTACTTCACGGTCTTGAGGACCATGAACAGCGTGTTGTCGTAGCGCTCCAGCTTCGGCCGCTGGTGGGCGTGCACGGCGTCCTCGACGGCCAGCTCGTGCAGGCCGAAGGTCTCCGCGACGCCCTGGATCTGCTCCTCGTCCGGCTCGTGCAGGCCGATCCACACGAAGCCGTCACCGCGCTCGCGGACCTCGTTCACCGCGTCGGTGTGGGTCCAGCGGCCGGGCAGGCGCTTGCCGTCGACGTAGACCGCGCAGTCCACCACGTACGCCGAGAGCGGTACCGGGATGGGGATCGGCGTCGCGGTGACGCGCCGTGGTGCGCGGCCCCGCAGGCCGCCCAGCGAAGGCAGGTTGCGCATTGGTCCTCCAGGTACACGTCGTGGAAGTGCTGACGACGCGCCGGAGCCTCACGAGGGTCTGCAGTGGGGACTCCGACACCGGAGCGTCCCGACCGGTACCGCAGGGCCGACCGCTAGAGCTAGAGGTGGACCCAACCGGTGAGGACGCGGGTGGTACTCGCAGGATGGGGTTCGTTCTTCATGAGCTCGTCCTCACCTCCTCGGGTCGGCGGCCACGAGCGGTGGATTCGCTCACAGACCAGTTGCCGAGGGTACTCCCTTGGTGTTTCTACTGTCCTCCCGGTCTTCCGGTTCCCGGTCACACCAATGGAGGCGTGCGGTGCAGTTCGGTCGGTACTACGAGGAGTTCGAGGTCGGCGCGGTCTACAAGCACTGGCCTGGCAAGACGGTGACCGAGTACGACGACCACCTGTTCTGCCTGATCACGATGAACCACCACCCGCTGCACCTGGACGCGCACTTCGCCGGGGAGACCACCGAGTTCGGCCGCAACGTCGTCGTGGGCAACTACGTCTACTCGCTGCTGCTGGGCATGTCGGTGCCGGACGTCTCGGGCAAGGCGATCGCCAACCTGGAGGTCGAGTCGCTCCGGCACATCAAGCCCACCTTCCACGGCGACACCATCTACGGTGAGACCGAGGTGCTCGACAAGACCCCGTCGAAGTCCAAGGACGACCGGGGTGTGGTGTACGTCGAGACCCGCGGGTACAAGCAGGACGGCACGGTCGTCTGCGTGTTCCGGCGCAAGGTCATGGTGCCGAAGGTGTCCTACGGCGAGAGCCGTGGTGGCGAACAGCCCGGTAGGCCCGAACCGAAGGAGTGACGTGACCTCTCTGGACCTGGTGCGGAGCAGCCTGCTGCGGTTCGCGGAGGTGGAGGCCGCGGGTGTCTCCCCGCTCTACGAGCACCTGGCGCTCAAGGCCGCCGACGATCCGGAGGTCGCCGGTCTGCTGACCGCTGCCGAGGAGGGGTCCGCCCACCCGACGCTCCTCCTCGCGGCGGCGCACCGGCTGCTGCAGGCCGAGCCGTTCCACGAGCTGTCGAACTACTACCCGTCGCTGGGCGGCACGTACGGCGCCGACGAGCGCACGTGGCCGCTGTTCCGGGACTTCGTGCTCCAGCGGTCGGACCGGATGCGCGCCCTGGTCGCCGGCCGCACCACGCAGACCAACGAGGTACGCCGGGCCGCGCTGCTGTTCCCGGCCGTCGCCGCCGTGGCCAAGCAGGCCGGGGCGCCGATCGGGCTGCTGGAGGTCGGCACGAGCGCCGGGCTGCTGCTCGGCCTCGACCTGTACGGCTACCGCTACCAGACGCAGCAGGCGGGGCAGCTCGTCAGCGGGCCGCCCAAGGCGCTGCTCGGGCTGCACTGCGCGCTGGAGCTCGCGCCCGGCGCCGAGCTGCCGAAGCTGCCCAAGACGGTCAAGGTGGCCGCGAAGGTCGGCCTCGACCGCGCACCCGCCGACCTGACCGACGAGGACGCCTACGCGTGGCTGGAGGCCTGCATCTGGGCCGACCAGCCCGAGCGGCTGCGGTACTTCGGCGTCGCCGCCACCGTCCAGCGCAAGAAGCCGCCGGTGTTCGTCACCGGCGACGCCGTCGACGACCTCGCCAAGGCCGCGGACCTCGTGCCCGAGGAGCACCCGCTCGTCGTGATCACCAGCACGCTGATGCCCCGCCTCGCCGAGCCACGGCGGGCGGAGTTCGTGGCGGCGCTGGGCGCACTGGGGCGGCCGGTGTGGTGGGTGGGCCACGAGGCCTACGCGGGGGGCCTGGAGCACGTCCTGCCGGGCCGCGACGACCTCCGGCCGGGGGAGGGCGAGCCCGCGTTCGGCGTCCTCGGCACGGCCCACTGGGACGGCACCGGCGCCGCCCCGGTCGTCCGCGCGCTGGCGAAGACCGGCCTGCACGGCCAGCGGCTCGTCTGGCTGCCCTGAGGTGCCGTGTGGGCGGGGTGATGGCGTCCCGCATCGTGGAACGGCGGTGCCCCCGATCGGGTGCGCTTGATCAGCTCCGCGGCAGCTGTCCCCACTCGTCAAGGGCGGTGTAGAGCCCTTCGGCGAGCAGATCGGACGTCCGAAGTGTGGTCAAGATCGCAGCCGAGGCCCACCGGACATCCGATGCGTCGTCCCCCGCTAGGAGCACGCCCGATTCGACCTGGCAGAGGTAGTCGTGGATCTCGTACGTGCGGTCGGCGGCCGGACGGGTGACGCTGCCGACCAGCTCGCCCGCGGTGACGGAGAGTCCCGTCTCCTCGGAGAGTTCCCTCTTCACGGCCTCGTGGTCCGTCTCACCTGGCTCGACTCGGCCACCTGGGATCGACCACAGTCCCTCACCTGGGGGATTGAGTCGTCGCACGAGTAGTAGTCGCCCGTTGGGGTCAAACACGATGCCACCAACGCACCGGATCACCGGCCGAGCGCCCTCCGCTACTCTCACGCAGAGTAATCGTACCGGATCGGTGGTGCACCGCACTGACCCATGTGCGGTACAAATCCTCCAACGTGCCGCGGAGTGCGGTACAACGGTTTTCATCTGGCGCCAACAGGGTGCGGGTAGCGGACGGGGTTGATCATTGTGAATCTGAAGAAGATTCTCACCTTCGCAGGGGTCGGCTTGCTGCTGTTCTTCCTCATCGCCGAGCCACAGCAAGCGGCTCAGCTGGTGCAGAACATCCTGGCCACGCTCCGGGGAGCAGCTGAGGCGCTCATCACTTTCGTGAAACAATTGTTCTGAGTCGCCCGGCTCCCTCCGACGGCGAGAGGCGGTAGGCCGTGTTCGCTCCACGTGACCCCGACGAGTACCTGCTCGGTACCGAGCGTCGGGTCATCAGGGTGCGCAGGCACTGGAGCAGCCTGATCTGGGACATCCTCGAGGCCGGCGCGCTCCTGGCCGGCGCGATGATGATCTCGTACCTGCTGCCGGACAACGCGGGGATAGTCCAGAACATCCTCTGGTACGCCGCGCTGCTCGTGCTGCTCAGGCTGGCCTACTTCGTCATGGAGTGGTGGGTCGAGCGGATCGTGGTGACCGACAAGCGGTTCATGATCTCCTCCGGGGTGTTCGAGACCAAGGTGGCGATGATGCCGATCACCAAGGTCACCGACCTCACCTACGAGCGCACCGTGCTGGGCCGGATGTTCGGCTACGGCACGCTGGTCGTGGAGTCGGCGGGGCAGATCCAGGCGTTGAACCGGATCGAGTTCCTGCCGAACCCCGAGCAGGTGTACGACGCCATCTCGGAACTGACCTTCGGCGACAAGAAGGCCCAGGCCGACCGCTTCTCGATGATCAAGGCCCAACGGGTCGCGCGGGGCAAGAAGATGGTGCCGTAGGAACGGTGGTCGAGGCCGTCGGCCACACTGCACGGGTGCGCATCGACCTGCACGCCCACTCAAGTCAGTCCGACGGCACCGACTCGCCCGCGGAACTGGTGGCCGCCGCGGCGGCCACCGGCCTCGACGCGGTCGCGATCACCGACCACGACACGTCGGCGGGGTGGCAGGAGGCCGCCGCCGCACTGCCGCCCGGCCTGCGGCTGGTCCGCGGCGCGGAGCTGTCGTGCGCGTCCACCGACGGCCTCGGCAGGCTCGTCACCGTCCACATGCTCGCCTACCTCTACGACCCGACGTCGCACGCCATCGTCGAGGAGCAGCTCCGGCTCCGCGCCGAACGCAGGCACCGCGTCCGCGTCATGGCGGTCCGCATGGTCGAGGACGGCTTCCCCATCGACCCCGACGAGCTCATGGCCGCCCTCCCCGACGACGCCCCCGCCGGCCGCCCCCACCTCGCCATGGCCCTCATGCGGGCGGGCGTGGTCACCAGCGTCAACGAGGCCTTCGCCAAGTACCTGACCGGCGGCCGCTACTACGTCCCGAAGACCGACACCCCGGTCGAACGGGCCATCGAGATGATCGCCGACGCAGGCGGCGTCACCGTCCTGGCCCACCCCTTCGCGGTATCCCGCGGCCCCATCGTCACCGACCAGGTGGTGGCCGACCTGGCCGCCAAGGGTCTCACCGGCGTCGAGGTCGACCACCCCGACCACGACCACCCCACCCGCACCCGCCTCCGCTCGCTGGCCACCGACCTGGGCCTCCTGATCACCGGCTCCAGCGACTACCACGGCACCAACAAAACCGTCCGCCTAGGCGCCGAAACCACCGCCCCGGACATGCTCGACGCCCTCGCCGACCGCGCCACAGGCAGCAAAATCCTCGTCGGCTAACAAGCCCCCCGACACACAGCGAGCACGACAGCCACCCACCAACCAACCCCCGCCCCGTTGGGCGCAGCCCGCCAGCGCGCATCCGGCGCGGAGCGCCTGGGGCCTTATCGGCGCCAGCCGATGCCTTGTCCGACGGCGGAGCCGAGGATGCCTTGTCGAGCGCAGCTCGATGTCTGGCGAAGCCAGATCCCCTCCCGCCCCCGATACACAGCGCCCTCCTGCCTCACCCCTGTTTGTCAAGACAGCTTTATCGTCTTGACAAACAGGGGTGAGGCATTGAGACAATCGCGCGCCGGGGGCCGGGCTTCGCACGTTGGGAGGGCCGGAAGCCAGGCCCACCAGGGGGGCAGCCGGAACCGAACTTCCCCAGGGTGGGAGGGACCGGGTCCGGACTTCACGCGGAGGGGCAGCCGGAACCGAACTTCCCCAGGGTGGGAGGGACCGGGTCCGGACTTCACGCGGAGGGGCAGCCGGAACCGAACTTCCCCAGGGTGGGAGGGACCGGGTCCGGACTTCACGCGGAGGGGCAGCCGGAACCGAACTTCCCCAGGGTGGGAGGGACCGGGTCCGGACTTCACGCGGAGGGACAGTCGAAACCGAGCTTCCCCAGGAGTGAGGGGGTCGGGTCCGGACTCCACGCGGTGGAACAGCCGGAACCGGCTTCACCGCGGTAAGGCCTGGTGCTTGGGCGGCGAGTTGCGCTGGGCCGGGCGGAACCCAGGGCTTCGGTGGGCTTGTGCGTGCAGCTGTGGTGAGGCCCAGTTCGGGCGTCCCGCCGCTATGGAGGCCGGTTCGGCTTGTTCCACCGCGGTGACGCCCGGCTCGGGACCACCCACCGCGGTGACGCCCGACTCGGGACCACCCACCGCGGTGACGCCCGACTCGGGACCGCCCACCGAACTCCGCCCCCCCCCCCCCCCCCCCCCCCAGAGACCGGACCCCCCAACCCACCCCCCCACCACCTACCTCTGGGTGCGCTTGTCGGCACTGTCGGTGTCCTTGCGTAGCCTTGGTCGGGTGCAGGAGCAGCTCGGGTTCGACTTCGGCGCGATGCCGCGCAAACTCGTCCGGGTGACGCCGTCGAAACTGGCGAACTGGGCTGATTGCCCTCGCCGGTATCGAATGGCGTACCTAGACCGGCCGAGTCCGCCGCGTGGTGGCGCGTGGGCCCACAACACCTTGGGTGCTGTGGTGCACAACGCGTTGAAGGCCCTCTTCGACCTGCCCGCGGACAAGCGTTCGCCGGAGCAGGCGGTCGCGCTCGTGCACCGGCAGTGGAAGAACGACGGGTTCCGCGACCAGGAGCAGGCCGCCGTCTACCGCGAGCGGGCTGATGGCTGGGTTCGCGACTACGTCTCCGACCTCGACACCTCGATCGAGCCGGTCGGTGTCGAGCGCTGGGTGTCGACCCCGACGTCCAAGATCGTCGCCGAGGGCCGGGTGGACCGCATCGACCTCCGCGACGGCGAGCTCGTCATCGTGGACTACAAGACCGGTCGGCACGCTCTGACGGTCGACGACGCCCGCGGTTCGCAAGCGCTCGCCCTCTACGCCCTCGCCGCCCGCCGCACTCTCCGCAAGCCGTGCACGCGGGTCGAGCTGCACCACCTCCCGACCGGCACCGTCTCGGCCTGGGACCACACCGACGAAAGCCTCGGCAGGCACGTCTCCAGGGCCGAGGAGGCCGCTGACGAGCTCAGTCTCGCCACCGACACCCTCACCGCGGGCGGCGACCCCGAGATCCTCTTCCCACCCCGCACCGGCAGGCAGTGCACCTGGTGCGACTTCCGCCGCAGCTGCCCCGACGGGCAACAGGCAGCACCCTCCCTCGACCCGTGGGCCATGCTCGCGCCGTAAGGAGCACCATGAGCGACCCGATCACGGTAGAACTCCCCACGCCGGACCAGCCTCCCAAACGCGAACCGCTGGTGGCCAGGACCTGGCGCGGCATCAGCGGCGCCTTCGCCGTCGGCCTCGCCCTGCTCGCCATCGCCCTCGTCGTCATCCAGCTCTACGCCCAGGGCCGCGACCTCCCCGGCCCCGGCTGGGACGTCGTAGCCGGCCACTGGGCCGCCGCCGCCCTCACCACCACCGCCCAGATCTTCGCCGACCGCAAACGCGGCTGGCCATCCGCCACCCTCTCCCTGACCATCCTCCTCATCGGCCTGGCCACCCTCTGGATCTACTGGTGGGCCTAGCAGCCCAAGCCGGCAACGCTGGAAGCGACAAGCCGCCCTACCCAACGACGTTGGAAGCGAAAGCCAACGACCAGCGACGCTGGAAGCAGCACGCAAGCCGCTCAACGACGCTGGAAGCAGCACACAAGCCGCCCACCCAACGACGCTGGAAGCGAGCATGCTCGTCCGCTAGTGCGGTCGGCTTGACTTGGGGTTTTTGGGCTTAAAATTGGTCGGCGGGCAGGCTCTACCACCTGCCCTTTTTCGCCCGACGAAGCCCAAAAAAGGGGCCCCAAGTCAAGCCGACCGCACCCGGAGACAGCTGTAGCGATACCCCTTAGTCCGTGCCACCGACACCCCCGTAGTCCGCGGCACCGACACCGGGCCACACCCTCAAGAAGTCAGCCAAGCCCTCCAAGTAGGCAGAAGCGTCGTCAGCAGCGCCTCCGGCGTCTCCGTGTTCGGCGAGTGCACCGCCCCCGCCAGCACCGCGAAGTCCGCGTCCAGCCTCTCCGCCATGTCCCTCTGCCCGGCAGGCGACCAGGCGTCGTCCGCTTCCCCGCACACCACCAGGCACGGCACCTGCGCCGTCCTCAGCGTCCGCGCCAGCTTCGCCACCAGGTCGGGTTCCACCCGGATCGCCGTCCCCATGCCCAGCAGGCTGGACGGCGTGGACTTCACGAACCTCTCCCGCAGCAGTGCCCGCAGCTCGTCGGGCAGCACCGGCCAGTTCGGGTTCGCCAGCGCCCGTTGTTCCACCACCCGGTGCGCTGCTTCGACCCCGTGTTCCCGCATCAACCGCTCGCCCTGGTCCAGCGCCGCCCGCCGTTCGCCCACCGGCAGCTCGCCCGGTCCGGACGACATCAGCGTCAGCCCGGCGATCGGGGCGCCCGCGAACACCGCGCCGCGCGCCACCAGTCCGCCGAACGAGTGCCCGAGCAGCAGCACGCGCCGTCCTTCGGCGGACAGCTTCGCCACCAGTTCGGCCAGCGCCTCGCCGAGCACGGCGGGCCGGTAGTCCGATTCGGCGATCGGCCCCGCGGACTCGTACTGGCCGGGCAGGTCGATCGCGACGACTTCCAGGCCGGAGTCGGACAGCGGGTCGATGAGCGGGGCGAAGTCCTCTTTGGAGCCGGTGAAGCCGGGCACCAGCAGTGCCGTCGCGCCCAGGTCCGTCCCCGCGGCGGGGGCGCGGAGCGCGGCTACGGGACCGTAGCGGCCGGGTAGGTCGATCCGGTCGGCGCGGTGGGGGCTGATCTGCGAGTACACGCCCAGCAGTCTGCCCCACCGGACCCGGTCGGGTCTGCCGCCCGCCCCTGAAGTGTGACCCCTACCGCAGGGCGACGAGCTCCTGGCCGCGCTGCTCCAGGACCACCGGGCCGATCGTGCTGGACTGGATGGACCCCTGGTAGCCCTGGCGGTTCACCGGGATCGTCCCGATCTGGGCGCCGGTGAGCTGGTCCAGCACGCGCAGTCCGTCCTTGACCGGGATGAGGATCTGGCCCGCGAGGGTGCTGCCGGAGCCGATCGTGTCCGTCGCCGTCCACTTCGGACTGAGGTCCTCCAGCGACAGGGCGATGGTGCGGGAACCGGTGTACCAGTAGACGTTCGCGGTGCTGATCGTGATCGGCACGACGCCGTTGGGCGGGTCGCCCGCGAGGTCGGACTCCGGGATGTCCAACGGGTAGTCGGCGACCAGGCCGCCGGTGTCCGCGTCGAACACGCTGAGCTTCGCCGGGCTGCCGGGCACGGCCACCGCGACCCGGTTCGACGTCACGGCCACGATGCGGGCGTTCTTGGCGCCGAGCACGACGGTGCTGATGACCTGGGGGGTGTCCGCCGGGTCGGGGTTGGGCTTGAGGATCGTGACGCGGTCGCCCGGATCGTCGCGGTAGCAGCGTTCGAGCACGGCGACCTTGCCGGTGGTGACCGCGAACGAGCTGTACTCGCACCCGGTGCGCGGCTGCTTGTTCGGGTTCACGATCGCGCGCAGCTGCCCGTACTCCATGGACCGCACGAGGTCGTCCTTGCGGTAGGCCTCGATGAACTTCTTCCCCGTCGTCACCACGTGCGAGCCCTCGCTGAGCAGCCTGGTGCCGAGCTCGGCGTCGCCGTTGCGCTGGGGGCCGCGCGCGCCGGTCACGGGGTTGAGCGAGGTGATCTCCGAGCAGCCGGTGCCCTTGCTGTAGGCCACCAGCGCCTTGTCCCACGCCGCGGTGATCGTGCACAGCGGCAGGTCGCGGCTGTAGCGCCAGCGGACCTCGCCGTTGAGCGGGTCGCGGCCGACGACCTCGCCGCCGTCGCCGGTCACCACGACCGACCCCAGCCACACCGGCGAGGGGGTGCCGCCGCTGGGCGCCCGCCACACCTCGGCGAGCGTCGGCGGCAGCGTGGTGACCTGCGGCAGTTCGGGGGCCGGGGCGGAGGTGGTCTGCGACGTGGTCGCGCGGGCGTCGGAGAACACCCACACGAGCAGCGCCGCCACCAGGGTCACGACCACCAGCAGCGCGACCGCGATGAAGTCGCCGCGGGTGCGGAACGACCGGGACGGCACGTGCGCGGGCGGTTCCCCGGAGTCCGCCGGAGGTGGTGCGAGCACGTCCTCCGGAGGGGGCTCGTGCCCGTTGGCCTGCGGAGTCGCGTGCCCGTTCACCTCGGGAGCCAGGAGTGCGGAATCCTCGACCTGCTCCGACTGTCCCACTGCCTGGCTCCCGATCGTTCGTTCGTGCACCGCTCGCGTCAGGTGTCAGTCTGCCGAGGAAACGGTGTCGTTCGCAGCCGCCTCCGCGTTTCCGCCCGACTCGCCACCCGAACGACGGCGCCTGCGCCGCCTCGCGGGGCGCTCACCGCTCTCGCCCGGCGCGCCCTCGGCCGAGGCCTCGGGGGTCTGACCTGCGGTTTCGCTCGTCACGGGTGCGCCGCCGCGGCTGCGCCGCCTGCGCGGACGGCGGGTGCCGTCCTCCTCGCCCGGTTCCGGGGTCTTCGTCGCGGGGGTGCTCGTCGACGCGGGCTGGGCCTGCTCGGTGCCCGCCGACGTGCCGCCGCGGGTGGCGCGGCCGCGGCTGCGCTTGCGCGGGCCGCCCTTCTTGTCGCCCTTGAGGTCTTCCTCGGGCTCGGAGTCCAGCCCGGAGCGGGTGCGCTGGCCCAGCGGCAGCCTGCCCGTGGAGCTCGTCGGGATGTCGAGGTCCGTGAACAGGTGGTCGGAGGTGGAGTAGGTCTCGACCGGCTCCGGCTTGCCCAGGTTCAGCGCGTCGCTGATGCCCTTCCAGCGCGGCTCCTCGTCCCAGTCGACGAACGTGACCGCGACACCGGTGCGCCCGGCGCGGCCCGTGCGGCCGATGCGGTGGACGTAGGTCTTCTCGTCCTCGGGGCACTGGTAGTTGACGACGTGCGTCACGCCCGCCACGTCGATGCCGCGCGCGGCGACGTCGGTGGCCACGAGCACGTCCACCTTGCCCGCGCGGAACGCGCGCAGCGCCTGCTCGCGGGCGCCCTGGCCGAGGTCGCCGTGCACCGCCGCGGCCGCGAAGCCGCGCTCGACGAGGTCGTCGGAGATCTTCTGCGCGGTCCGCTTGGTGCGCGTGAAGATCATCGACAGGCCGCGGTCCTTCGCCTGGAGCAGGCGGGCCAGCAGCTCCACCTTGTCCAGCGCGTGCGCCCGGTAGACGAACTGCTCGGTGCGCTCGTGGATCGCGCTGGCGTCGTTCTCCTCGGCCCGGATGTGCGTGGGCTGGTTCAGGAACGTGCGCGCGAGCGTGATGATCGGACCCGGCATGGTCGCCGAGAACAGCATCGTCTGCCGCTCGTCCGGGACCATGCGCAGGATGCGCTCGATGTCGGGCAGGAAGCCGAGGTCGAGCATCTCGTCCGCCTCGTCCAGCACGAGGTTGCGGATCTTGCCCAGCACCAGGTGGCGCTGCTCGGCGAGGTCCAGCAGGCGGCCGGGCGTGCCCACGACCACGTCGACGCCCTTGCGGAGCGCGGCGATCTGCGGCTCGTACGGGCGACCGCCGTAGATGGCCAGCACGTTCACGTCGAGGTGCTTGGCGGCGTCGGTGAGGTCGCGCGTCACCTGCAGGCACAGCTCGCGCGTGGGCACCACGACGAGCGCCTGCGGCGTGCCGTCGCCGGGGGAGACGATGCGCTGCAGCAGCGGGATGCCGAAGCCCAGGGTCTTGCCGGTGCCGGTGCGGGCCTGGCCGATCACGTCGTCGCCCGCGAGGGCGAGCGGCAGGGTCAGCTCCTGGATCGCGAACGTGCGCTCGATGCCCGCCTCGGCGAGCGCGCGCACGATCTCCTCGCGAACGCCCAGCTCGGCGAAGGTCGGGGCGGTGTTCTCGACGGGTGCGTTGGCCACGAGCGGGTGCGAAGTGTCCTCGTCGGGCACACCGGCCTCGCTGTGCTCCAGTGCCACCGGGTCGAGATTGGTCAGGTCGTCGTTGCTAGCGGTCAGGGTGATCGCCTCTCTCATACCAGCGCGCACGGGCCCTGGACGGGCCTCTCGACCGCACCACCGCCAGCGGGCCGGGTCGGGAGTGGCCGGGCGTGGAGCGGGAGGGCCGGCGAGGTTTGTGCGCGCACCCTCACGTGGCGGCACCGTGCCGCCGTGATCTGCAACCGCGGCTCCGTCACTGCCGCGAGCCCGTCGGCAGCCATGCCGACCTGGGCCGCGCAGCGTCGACCGCCGGGCGTCAAAGAGCGAGTCTACCCGCCAAGTGCGCGGATGGGGGTTTCTCGCGGAGTTCGAGCGTGGACCGAGACCTGCGGGCTCCCTCGCCCGAGCGGCCCGCCCACTAGGCTCGGGACCATGAGCGAGGCGGAGGCGGCCCCCGTGGTCGAGGGTCAGGAGATCGAGGAAGGCGTCGTCGACCTGCTCGGCGCCCTGGCGTACGGCGAGCTGTCGGCGTTCGACCGGCTGGCGGAAGATGCCCGCACAGCACCGACCCTGGCGGGCCGGGCCGACCTGTCGGCGATGGCCGCGGCCGAGATCGGGCACTACTCGCAGCTCGAACGCCACCTCGCCGACCGCGGCCTGGTGATCGAGGACGCGATGCGCCCCTTCGTCGCCGGGTTCGACAACTTCCACGCCTCCACGGCCCCCCGGTCGTGGCACGAGTCACTGGTCAAGGCTTACGTCGGCGACGGCCTGGCGGCCGACTTCTACCGCGAGATCGCCGAATGGCTCGACGCGGGCACCAAGGAGCTCGTCCTCGCCGTGCTCGCCGACACGGGCCACTCCGCGTTCGCCGAGCGCGAAGTCCAAGCGGCCTGCAAAGCCGACCCCAAACTGCGCGACCGGCTCACCCTCTGGGGCCGCAGGCTGCTCGGCGAGGCATTGACGCAGGCCCAGTACGTGGTCGCCGAACGCGACGGGCTCGCCGAGCTCATCATCCGCGGCTCCGGTGACCTCGCGGGCATCGCGGGCCTCTTCCGACGCCTCCAGCAGAGCCACACGCGGCGCATGGGCAACCTCGGGCTCGGCTAGGGTTGAGATCGGTAATCGCCGGCAGGTCCGCAGGTTGGGGCCGGTCGCGCGTCGAAATACTTTGTGCACGGAGGTCAGCGTGGAGGTCAGGGTCGGCATCGCGGACAGCCCGCGGGAGCTCGTCGTGTCCAGCGGTCTCACCCCTGACGAGGTTGAGTCGCTGGTAGCCGTCGCGTTCAAGGAGCAGAGCGGCCAGCTCGTGCTGGTGGACCAGAAGGGCGCCCGGTTCGTGGTGCCGACGACGCGGATCTCGTACGTGGAGATCGGGCCGAGCGACGCGCGGCGGGTCGGGTTCGCTTCGGGGGACTAGGGCTGGGGTTCGGTAGGGCCGCTCTTGGATGGGGCGGGGCAGGGAGGGATCACCCGGGTGGGTGGTCCCTTTTGCTTTGTTGGGGAGGGCTTGGCTTCGGTTTCTGGTGGAGCCTGGCTGTTTTGGCGTTTTCGCTGGTGGGGCTGGGTTCTGGTTGCGTTGTGGTCACCAACTGGCGAAGCCCGGCCCCCGGTGCGCGATTGTCTCAATGCCCCACCCCAGTTTGTCAAGACGATAAAGCTGTCTTGACAAACTGGGGTGGGGCAGGAGGGCGCTGTGTATCGGGGGCGGGAGGGGGTCTGGCTTCGCCAGACATCAGGCTGCGCCTGACACAGGGCATCGGCTGGCGCCGACAGGGCCCCAGGCGCTTCGCGCCGGATGCGCGCTGGCGGGCTTCGCCCGATGTGGGGATCCTCGCTGCGCGTCGGACAGGGCATCCTTGCTGCGCATCGGACCAGGCATCCGCGCTTCGCGGCGGACAGGGCATCCTTGCTTCGCGGCGGACAAGGCCCCAGGCGCTCCGCGCCGGATGCGTGCTGGCGGGCTGCGCCCGTCGGGGTGTTGTGGTCTGGGTGGCGGGCCGTGCCTGTTGTGGCTGTGTGTCCTGGTAGGAGGCTTGCTCGATGGGGGCCAGTCGGGTTTTGTGTCCGAAGTCGACTTGCCCGCGAAAAATGTCAGACCCCCTGAGTAAGTTGTGAATCGGGGGGTCTTCACGAATGGGGGACCCTCGGTCTGGTTTGTGTCGTGTGGACTTAGGTGGTTGTGAATGGTGGTGTGCTGACGCCGTCGACTCGGTAGCGCTGCCAGGGGTCGGGGTCTGTCAGGGTTGCTTTTGCTTCGCCGGTCGGTGTTCGCAGTACGGCGCCGCGGGTGCCGGCCTCGACCAAAGTGGACACCTGTTCGTTCGCCGCCACCCGTCCGTACCAGTGGTAGCGGCCGTCGATGGGTTGGAAGAAGCCGCGGAGGTCGACTTCGACCGGGATGGTCTCGGTGGGGAAGACGAGGTCGGCGGGGCCGGTGTAGCCCTCTTCGGTGGCGGTCACGCTTCCTCCGAGTTGATCAGTCGCAGGGTCGGTTCGGTGAACAGGCCGCCGGGGAGGGGTTGGTCGGGGTCCACGTGGACGTCGGCTGATCTGAGGAGGCCGTCGATGGCGTGCCAGATGATGGTGGCGAGGTACTCGCTGAGGCTCTGCCTGCTCATGGACTGGCGGTCGAGCCACCAGTCGCCGGCGTTCTGCACCATGCCGACGAGGGCGTGGGCCCAGGGTTCGGCGCCGCCGGAGTCCATGTCGAAGGCGCGCAGGTAGTCGCCGAGCAGGCGGGCGAGGGTGGCGGCGATGAGGGCCTTGTCCTCGGTGACGACGTCCTGTTCGACGGGGCGGTCGGTGAAGGAGCCGCGGACGACGAAGCGGTAGAGGTTGGGGTTCTCCTCGATGACGCGGAGGTAGGCGTCGACGATGCCGCGGATGCGGTCGCGGATCGGGCCGTCCTGCTCGATCGCGGGACCGAGGCGGTCCATGAGCATGTCGGTGCCGCGGCGGCCGACAGCCAGGTAGAGGTCCGACTTGTCGGCGAAGTGGCGGTACAGGACGGGCTTGCTGACGCCGGCCTCCAGGGCGATCTCGTCCATTCCGACGTCGGGGCCGTGCTTGGCGACGGCTCTGATCGTCGCCTCGACGAACTCGGCGCGGCGGGCCTCGCGGTGTCCCTTCCACCGTTCGCGGCGTGCGTCCGAACCACCCTTGACAGTGCGAGCCATGTGACGCACGCTACCAGAAGTAACCGTTACCTTAAGTAACACTTATTCCTCGGGGAGGACCTGATGACGAGGCCCTTGAAGGTCGCCGGGCGGGAGAAGACCGCGGAACGGCTGCTCAACTCGTCGGCGGACAGGTTTTACGACCCCGAGGTGGACATCGACTGGAAGGCTCCGCTGGTCGACGGCCTGCGGTTCACCCCGGAGCACCGCTGCTCGCTCTACGGCACCGCGCTGTGGGACCGGATGGGCGAGGAGCAGCGGATCGAGCTGAGCAGGCACGAGATCGCCAGCATCGCCAGCGTGGGCCTGTGGTTCGAGATCCTCCTGATGCAGATGCTGCTCAAGGAGGTCTACCGCTCGGACCCGACGACCATGCACGTCCAGTACGCGCTGACCGAGATCGCCGACGAGTGCAGGCACTCCACGATGTTCGCGCGCATGGTCGACCGCATCGGCTGCCCGCCCTACGGCCCGCCCGCCCACGTCCACCGCCTCGGCAGGCTGCTGCCCACGATCGGCTACGGCCCCGCGCTGTACGGGTCGATCCTGGTGGCGGAGGAGGTGCTGGACCGGTTGCAGCGCGAGACCATGGCCGACGAGACCGTGCAACCGCTGGTCCGGATGGTCAACCGCATCCACGTGCTGGAGGAGGCGCGCCACGTGCGGTTCGCCCGCGAGGAGGTCGTGCGCGGCATGGAGTCGGTCTCCAAGGCCGAGCTGCCCTACCAGCGGTGGCTGCTCGCGACCGTCGCCATGTTCATCACCCGCAGCATCGTCAACCCCGAGGTCTACGCGGCCGTCGGCCTCGACGCCGCCGAGGCCCACCGCGCCGCCCTGGCCAACCCGGCCTGGCAGGAGACGATCCGGTGGTCCGGCGAGCGCATCATGAAGTTCCTCGACGAGACCGGCCTGGTCGGCAAGCCCGGCATGCGGGCGTGGCGCCGTTCGTTCCTGATCGCATGAGGACGTCCGACGGAACTCCGCTGCACGTCGTCGACTCCGGGCCCGCGGACGCGCCGGTGACCGCCGTGCTGCTGCACGGCTGGACGTTGGACTCGACGTCGTGGGACCGGGTCGCCGCCGCTCTGCCCGGCCGGGTGGTCCGCTACGACCACCGCGGGCACGGGCGGTCCGGGAACGTCGGCGCGCGCACGATCGACCGGCTGGCCGACGACCTGGCCGAGGTGATCGCGGCGGAGGTGCCCAGCGGACGGATCGTGCTGGCCGGGCACTCCATGGGCGGGATGACGATCATGGCGTTGGCCGAGCGGCACCCGGAGCTGTTGGCCAGGGTGGTCGGGGTGGCTTTCGTGGCCACGTCGTGCGGAGCCCTGCCACCGGTTCGGGCGGCGGAGAAGGTGCTCGGCGGGGTGGTGGGGCGACGGGCGCTCGTCGGGTTCGCGCGTGTGATGCCGGTGGGCCTGCGGTTCATGTTGTTCGGACGGCGGGCGGCCTGGGCGGACGTGGTCGCCAGTTCCGGGATGGTCTCGCGGTGCTCGGGATCTGCCTTCGTGGACTTCCGGTACGAGGTGGCGGCTCACGACCGCCGGAAAGCCTTGGTGGAACTGGCTTCCACGCCATCCGTCGTGTTAGCAGGCGGTGCGGACCTGTTGACGCCGGTGCGGCATTCGCGGGCGATCGCGGAGGAGTTGGCGAGTGCGGAGTTGGTGATCTTCCCCGGTGCCGGGCACATGCTGCCGATGGAAAGGGCCGACGAGGTCGCCGCCCGCATCGCCCGCCTGATGTGACGCTCCAACCCGATGCCCAGCCGAAGCGCAGCCAGGTGCAGTGTCCGAAGCGAAACCAGGATGCCCTGTCCGACGCAGTCGGATGCCGTTCAGCAAGCCCGCTGCCAAACCCAGAGCCAGGCCTCATCGGCGCCAGCCGATGCCTTGTCCGCCGCGAAGCGCGGATGCCTTGTCCGACGGCGAAGCCGAGGATGCCTGGTCCGACGCGCGGCGAGGATGCCCTGTCGGACGGAGTCCGATGCTTGAGTCGAGCGCAGCTCGATGCTGGCGAAGCCAGACTTCCCCTCTGCCCCCGATCCACAGCGCCCTCCTGCTTGATCTTGCTTGTCAAGACAGCCCTATCGTCTTGACAAGCAAGATCAAGCATTGAGACAATCGCGCGCCGGGGGCCGGGCTTCCCCAGTTGGTGGGCACAACGCGCACAGGGGCCGAGCTTCACCCTCTCCCCAACAACAAAGCTAGTGCTGCAACGGGAACCCGCCACCGATACCGCGCCACGCCAGATTCGAGATCAGCGTGACCGCCTCGTCCTTCGGCACCTTCCGCTCATCCGCCAACCACGCACGAGCCGTGACCTGACTCAGACCGACCAGTCCAGTGGCCAGCAGCCTCGCGCGATCCTCGTCCAGCCCCGCGTCCGCCGTGATCGTGTCCGTGATCGCGTCCACGCTGTCCGTCGTCGCCCGTTCGACCGCCTGCGCCACCGCGGGTTCGCCCCGCAGGTCGGACTCGAAGACCATGCGGAACGCCTGGCCCTCGCCGTCGACGAAGTCGTAGAAGGCGGCCACGGCGGCGTGCACGCGCAGCTTGTTGTCCGAACTGGACTCGATGGCGCCGCGGACCCTGGCGACCAGCTCGTCCACATGGGACTCCAGCAGCGCCATGTACAGCTCGAGCTTGCCGGGGAAGTGCTGGTACAGCACGGGTTTGCTCACCCCGGCGCGCTCGGCGATCTCGTCCATCGCCGCGGCGTGGTAGCCGTTGGTCACGAACACGTCCTGCGCCGCGGCCAGGAGCTGCGCCCGGCGGGCGGTGCGCGGGAGCCGCACCCCGCGTCCGGCCGGGGTGCTCTGGTGCCCGACCGCAGTCTGGGCCGTCTCCGTCATGGTGCCTCCAGCCAGGTCATCGCACGGAGCCGACAAGGGGTCCGCCTCGTCCGTCCGGGGGCAACCTTACTCGCTGGTAGCACCCTTTCGTGAAGGGCGCTTCCCCCGATCTCGTCCTGCGGCCCGTTGACCAGGCATCCTGGAGTCATGACCGACATCCTGGAGGCGGTCCGGCCCGCGCTGACGCACGTGCCGCTGTCCGCCACGCCGCTGCCCCCGCTCGACTGGACCGTGCGCCCGCTGCCGGGTGAGCACGTCCAGGTCGGCAAGCACCGGCTGCACGTGCGGCACACCCCCGGCGACCCGGCCGCGACGGCGGTCTACGTGCACGGGCTCGGCGGGTCGTCCACGAACTGGACGGACCTGTCCACGCAGCTCGCGGGCCAGGCCGACGGGTACGCGCCGGACCTGCCGGGGTTCGGCCGTTCGGAGCCGGTGGCGGGCTACGGCTTCACCATGGTCGAGCACGCCCGCACGGTCATCGCCTACCTGGAGCACCTCGACCGCGGCCCGGTGCACCTGCTCGGCAACTCGATGGGCGGCACGGTCGCGATGATCGTGGCCGCGGTCCGCCCCGACCTGGTGCGCACGCTGGCGCTCGTCTCGCCCGCCGTGCCGGACCTGCGGCCGAGCTTCCGCCGGGTGTCGGACCCGCGGCTGCCGTTCACGGTGCTGCCCGTCGTGGGCCGCGCCTTCCAGCGGCGGCTGGACGCGCTGGGGGCCCGCGTGCGCACCGAGCAGGTCATGCGGCTGTGCTTCGCCGACCCGGCGTCGGTGCCCGAGCACCGGATCGTGGAGAGCATGGAGGAGGCCGCGGAGCTCGGCCGCCACGCGTGGGCGAACCTGGCCCTCAACGGCAGCACGCTGTCGCTGTTCCGCACCTGGGTCGCCTCCGGCGGCCGGTCGATGTGGCGGCTCGCCGCGCTCGTGCGGGCCCCGTCGCTGGTCGTGTGGGGCGCGCAGGACCGGTTGATCAGCGTGCGCAAGGCGCCGCGGATCGCCCGGCTGCTGCCGCGCGGCCGCCTCCTGGTGCTGCCGGGGACCGGTCACGTGGCCCAGATGGAACGTCCCGTGTCGGTGGCGCGGGGTGTGCTCGGCATGTGGGAGGCCGTCGGGAGGGGCGAGTGGTGACGGTGTGCCGGCCACCCGGATGGCGGTGTGGGACCCTGACGCGGTGAACCGGACGACAGAGGAAGGCCGTGGCGGTTCCGGCCGCCGCCAACCCTCCGCGGGGGTTCGGCCGTCTGCCGCACAGCCGTCCGAGGAGCGCTACCGGCGCGGTGCGCGCCGGACGTCCGCCGAGCCGCTGGCGGCCTCGTGGGAACCGGACCCGACCGAGGTCGAGGAGTACCGGCCGCGCAGGCGCCGCACGGGGGTCGCGGGCCTGGTCTCGAACTACGGCTGGCGCATCTACGCGGTCCCGGTGCTGCTGGTGCTGACCCTGCTGGTGGTGCTGGACAGCACGGTGCCCGCGTCGTTCCAGATCGGTGCGGCGGGCAACGGCGGCGACAGCTCCGGCACCGAGCCGCGCGCCGACCAGACGTCCACGAACCTCACCACGCCGCCCGCCGCGTCCGAGAGGCCGCCGCCGAAGCTGGACCTCAACATCCCGACCGCGGAACTGCCCGACGGCCCCAAGTTCTCCGAGAACGGCGCGGGCACGTGGCAGGTCATCCCCGGCACGTCCGACCCCGTCGGCTCGGGCCGGATCTACAAGTACGCCATCGCCATCGAGGACGGCGTCGAGGGCGGCGACTACGGCGGCGACAAGGACGCGTTCGCGCGGACGGTCCAGTCGTTCCTGGCGGACAACCGCAGCTGGGTCGGCACCGGCGAGGTCGGCATGCAGCGCGTCGACGGCAACACCAAGGCCGACTTCGTGATCAGCCTCACCACCACCGGTACCACGCACCAGATCTGCGGCTTCCAGATCCAGTACGAGTCGTCCTGCTGGGACCCGCCGACCAAGCGCGTCGTCATCAACACCGCCCGCTGGCTGCGCGGCGCCAAGGCGTTCAGCAACGACATCTCGTCCTACCGCCAGTACGCGGTGAACCACGAGGTGGGCCACGCGCTCGGCCACGGCCACGAGGCGTGCCAGGAGAACAACGCCCCGGCCCCGGTGATGATGCAGCAGACGTTCGGCGTCTCCAACGACTACGTCGCGCAGCTCAACGAGGTCGACGCCAGCAACAAGGGCGTCGTGCCCGCCGACGGCAAGACCTGCACGACGAACGCCTTCCCCGTGGCCCCCAAGTAGCGGCGTCCACCGGTTGGGACGACTTCCCACGCGGGAAGACGAGCAGGCAGTCTGGTGTTGTCCGATTTACGAGGACATGTTTCGTCGAGGAGGACAGATGGCGCTTCCGCCGCTCGTGGAGCCCGCAGCGGAGCTGACCAAGGAAGAAGTCGCGCGGTACAGCCGGCACCTGATCATCCCGGACGTCGGGGTGGACGGGCAGAAGCGCCTCAAGAACGCGAAGGTGCTGGTCGTCGGCGCGGGTGGCCTTGGCAGTCCCGCTCTGCTCTACCTGGCCGCGGCCGGGGTCGGCACGTTGGGCGTGGTCGACTTCGACACCGTCGACGAGTCGAACCTGCAGCGCCAGGTCATCCACGGCCAGTCCGACGTGGGCAAGCCGAAGGCCGAGTCCGCGCGCGACTCGATCGCCGAGATCAACCCGTTCGTGAAGGTCAACCTGCACCAGGTGCACCTGAACTCGGAGAACGCGCTCGACATCTTCCGCGACTACGACCTGATCCTGGACGGCACGGACAACTTCGCCACCAGGTACCTGGTCAACGACGCGGCGGTGCTGCTGGGCAAGCCCTACGTGTGGGGCTCGATCTTCCGGTTCGAGGGCCAGGTCAGCGTCTTCTGGGACGACGCCCCCGGCGGCCAGGGCCTGAACTACCGCGACCTCTACCCCGAGCCGCCGCCGCCCGGCATGGTCCCGTCGTGCGCCGAGGGCGGCGTGCTGGGCGTGCTGTGCGCGTCCATCGGGTCGATCATGGTGACCGAGGCGATCAAGCTGCTCACCGGCATCGGCGACCCGCTGCTGGGTCGGCTCATGGTCTACGACGCGCTCGACATGACCTACCGGACCATCAAGATCCGGAAGGACCCGGAGAGCCCGAAGATCACCGAGCTGATCGACTACGACGCGTTCTGCGGCGTCGTGTCCACCGACGCCCAGGAGGCGGCGGCCGGCAACACGATCACCCCGCTGGAGCTGCGGCACAAGCAGGAGGCCGGTGACGACTTCCTGCTGGTCGACGTCCGCGAGCCGCACGAGTACGAGATCGTGAGGATCCCCGGCTCGGTGCTGATCCCGAAGGACCGGATCCTGTCCGGCGAGGCCTTCGCGGAGCTGCCGCAGGACAAGCAGATCGTGCTGCACTGCAAGTCCGGGGCGCGCTCGGCGGAGGCGCTGGCGGCGCTGCACAAGGCCGGGTTCTCCGACGCCGTGCACGTCGGCGGCGGCGTGCTGGCGTGGGCCCGCGAGGTGGACCCGAGCCTGCCGACCTACTAGACCCGCGAAGACGCCGAAGGCCACCCCTGGAGAACACCGGGGGTGGCCTTCGCACGTCGGGTGGTTGGGCCATTCGGACCCTCCGCCCTGCTCCGCGCCGCCCGGCGTGTCGCGGGGGTTACGGTCCTGGTGTGGCACCGGGATTCGCGTCGATGCGGGCATCGGTCCGGTCGAGGTACGAACGGCTGCTCGACCGGCTGGCGAACTGGACGATCTACCCCCTCGAACGTTTCAACGACCGCCTGGACGTGCGCGCGAGGGCGCGGGAGGTCGACGGGCTCTCGCCGATGGCGGTCGTGATGTGGTGCGCGGTGATGGGGTTCGGGTTGGTCGCCCTCGCGGTGTTCTTCACCCGCTAGGGGTACTCGACGGTAGGCATTCCCCCGGCGGCCGGTCGAGGGGCCGGGTTTCGGGGGCCCGCCTCCACCACCTGGACGGTGGGGGCAGGTAGCGTGCCGGACCGTGACCCCCACTCTGGAGCCGCCTCCTTCGCACGTCCGTGCGGCTTTCGGCGCACGTGACGCCGAGCCGGAGTTGATCGACGGCGGTCCGGTGTGGCGGTGCGGCGAGGCGGCCATCCGGCCCGCGGGCAACCCGGCCGAGGCGACCTGGGTGGCCAAGACGCTCGACGGGCTGATGGTGCCGAACCTGCGCATCGGGCGCCCGCTGCGCTCGACCGACGGGCGCTACGTGGTCGGCGGGTGGGCGGCGACGAAGTTCCTGTCCGGTCGGGCCGAGCCGCGGCACGACGAGGTCGTGGCGGTGGCCGAACGGCTGCACCAGGCGACCGCCGAGCTGCCCAAGCCGAGGTTCCTGAGCGCGCGCACGGACCTGTTCGCGACCGCGGACCGGTGCGCGTGGGGCGAGGAGAAGGCCGACCTGGACGTCGACCTCGGCGGGCGGATGTTCGAGGTGCTGGCGGTGTCGCGCAAGCCCGTGGCGGCCAAGCCGCAGGTCGTGCACGGCGACCTGTTCGGCAACGTCCTGTTCTCCGGCACGCTGCCGCCCGCGATCATCGACTTCACGGCCTACTGGCGGCCCCCGCAGTGGGCCGCGGCCGTGGTGGTGGTCGACGCGCTGGCCTGGGGCGGGGCCGACAAGGGCATCGTGGAGCGGTGGGCGCACCTGGGCGACTGGCCGCAGGTGCTGCTGCGCGCCACGCTGTTCCGGCTCGCCGTGCACGCCCTGCACCCCAAGTCCAGCCGCCAGTCGCTGGGCGGGCTGGACCGGGCGGTCCACGTGGTCACCGAGGTCCTCTAGCCTCCGACGCCTCACCGCTGTTCCACCCGTGTGGAGCAGGCAAGTTCGTCTTCCCGAAACACGCGGTCTTCCGTTGTTAACGGGTCGTTCCTAGCGTCGGTCCGGTGACCGATACGCACTGTCCGTACTGCGCCCTGCAATGCGCCATGACGTTGACGGACGGCGGGGTGTCGCCGCGGGAGTTCCCGACCAACCGCGGCGGCCTGTGCCAGAAGGGCTGGACGTCCGCCGAGCTGCTGACCTCGCCCGCGAGGCTGACGACGCCGCTGGTCCGCCGGTGCGGGGTGCTGGAGCCCGCGTCGTGGGACGAGGCGCTGGACCTGGTGGCCGGGCGGCTGCGCGAGCTGCGGGCCGAGCACGGGCCGGACGCGGTCGGCGTGTTCGGCGGTGGCGGGCTGACCAACGAGAAGGCCTACGCGCTGGGGAAGTTCGCGCGGGTCGCGCTGGCCACCTCCCAGGTCGACTACAACGGCCGGTTCTGCATGTCGAGCGCCGCGGCGGGCGGGATGCGGGCGTTCGGGCTCGACCGGGGGATGCCGTTCCCGGTGGAGGACCTGGGTGGCGCGGGCGCGATCCTGCTGGTGGGGTCCAACCCGGCCGAGACGATGCCGCCGTTCGTCCAGCACCTGCGCGGCGCGGACCTCGTCGTGGTCGACCCCCGCCGCACGGCCACCGCCGAGCTGGCGACGCTGCACCTGCAACCCGCGCCGGGCACGGATCTGGCCCTGGCACTGGGGTTGCTGCACGTGGTCGTCGCCGACGGGTACCTGGACAAGGACTACCTGGCCCAGCGCACGACCGGGTTCGAGCAGGCGTGGCTGGTCGCCGCGGGCTGGTGGCCGGAACGGGTCGAGCGGGTCACCGGGGTGTCGGTGGCCGACCAGCGCGCGGCCGTGCGGCTGCTCGCGGAGGCCGACAACGCCTACGTCCTCACCGGTCGCGGCACCGAGCAGCACTCCAGCGGGTCGGACGCGGTGTCGGCGTGGATCAACCTGGCGCTCGCCCTCGGGCTGCCGGGCACCCGCGGATCCGGCTACGGCTGCCTGACCGGGCAGGGCAACGGCCAGGGCGGCCGGGAGCACGGCCAGAAGGCCGACCAGCTGCCCGGCTACCGCAAGATCGACGACCCGGCGGCCCGCGCGCACGTCGGCGGCGTGTGGGGGGTCGACCCGGACTCGTTGCCCGGCCCCGGCCGGTCGGCCTACGAGCTGCTCGACGCGCTCGGCACGCCCACCGGTCCCAAGGCGCTGCTGGTGTTCGGCAGCAACGTCGTGGTGTCCGCGCCGCGCTCCGACCACGTCGCCGACCGGTTGGCGGACCTGGACCTGCTGGTGGTGGCCGACCTCGTGCTGTCCGAGACGGCCGCGCTCGCCGACGTGGTCTTCCCGGTGACCCAGTGGGCCGAGGAGGAGGGCACGATGACCAACCTCGAAGGCCGGATCCTGCTGCGGCGGCGGGCCGTCGTGCCACCGGAGGGGGTGCGGAGCGACCTGGACGTGCTGCGGGGACTGGCGATCCGGCTCGGGCAGCCCGCCGGGCGGTTCCCGGTCGAGCCCGAGGAGGTGTTCACCGAGCTCCGCCGCGCGTCCGAGGGCGGCGCGGCCGACTACTCCGGCGCCACCTACGACCGGTTGGCCAGCGGAGAAGCCCTGTACTGGCCGGTGATCCGCGACGGCAGCTCACCGCGGGTGTTCCTGGACCGGTTCGCCCACCCCGACGGGCTGGCGCGCTTCCACCCCGTCGACCACCGCGGCCCGGCCGAGCCGCCCGACGCCGAGTACCCGTTGCAGCTCACCACCGGCCGGGTGCTCCAGCACTACCAGTCCGGCGCGCAGACGCGGAACGTGCCCGAGCTGCTGGCCGCCGTCCCGGAGGCCTTCGTCGAGGTGCACCCGGACACCGCCGAACGGGCCGGTCTGGCGGACGGCGACCTGGCCGCGGTGGTCTCCCGGCGCGGCCGGATGGAGGCCAGGATCCGGTGCACGGCCTCGATCCGGATCGACCTGCTGTTCCTGCCGTTCCACTTCGGTGGCGCGGGGCGGGCGAACCTGCTGACCAACCCGGTGCTGGACCCGACCAGCCGGATGCCCGAGTTCAAGGTGTGCGCCGTCCGAGTGGAGCCCGTGTGAGACGCGTCGTGGTGGTCGGGTACGGCATGGCGGGAGCCAGGTTCGCCGACGAGGTGCTGCGGCGCGACTCGGGCGTGCGGCTGACCGTGCTGGGCGAGGAGGAGCACGCGGCCTACAACCGGGTGCTGCTGTCGAGCGTGGTCGCCGGGTCGATGACCCCTGACTCCGTGCGGCTGCACGGATCCGACTGGGCGGCGCGGCACGGCGTCGACCTGCGGCTGGGGGTGGAGGTCACCGGCGTCGACCGGGCCCGCCGGGTCGTGCTGGCCGACGGCGACGAGATCCCCTACGACGCGCTGGTGCTGGCCACCGGCGCGCGGCCGTGGATCCCGCCCACCGAAGGGCTCCAGGACCCGGACGGCGCCCTCGCGCCCGGCGTCGTGCCGTTCCGGACGCTGGAGGACTGCGAGCGGATCGTCGCCGCGGCCCGCCCCGGCACCCCGGTCGCGGTGCTGGGCGGCGGGCTGCTCGGCCTGGAGGCCGCCCGCGGCCTGGCCGGGCGCGGCTGCCTGGTGACGGTCGTGCACCCGTTGGGACACCTGATGAACCGGCAGCTGGACGTGGGCGCGGGCCGGGTGCTGGCCCGCGTGCTCGGGGAGTTCGGCATCGAGTTCCGGCTCGGCACGTCGGCCGCGAAGTACCTGCCGGGCGACGGGCTCGTGCTGGACGACGGCAGCCGCGTGCCCGCCGAGCTGGTGGTCGTGTCGGCCGGGGTCCAGGCCGCCACCGAGGTCGCCGAGCGGGCGGGCATCACCGTCGACCGCGGCATCCTCGTCGACGACGCCTTGCGCACCAACGACCCCCGCGTGCACGCCATCGGCGACTGCGCCCGGCACGCGGGCACGGTGTCCGGGCTGGTGCAGCCCGCGTGGGAGCAGGCCGCCGTGCTCGCCGACCGGTTGACTGGCGTCGCACCCGCCGCCCGCTACCGCGGCACGGCCGTGGTGACCAGGCTGAAGGCCCGCGACGTCGACCTGGCCGCGCTCGGCGACGTGCACGTCGACCTGGACAGCCCGGACCACGAGGTCCTGTCCTTCCAGGACCCGGTGCGCGGCCGGTACGCGAAACTGGTGCTGCGCGACGACCTCGTCGTCGGCGCGATCCTCATCGGCGCACCGGACGCCGCCGCCGCGATCGCGCACCTGTTCGACCGCGGCCTGCGGGCACCGACCGACCGCCTCGCGCTGCTGCTCGGTCGCGCGCTGACACCGGAGGTGGCGAGCAGCCCGGCGGACCTGCCCGCCGCGGCGGTGATCTGCAAGTGCAACACCGTGAGCAAGGGCCAGCTCGTCACGGCTTACCGCGGTGGTGCTTCCACCGTGGCCGCCTTGACCGCAGCCACTCGTGCGACGACGGGCTGCGGCGGGTGCAAGGACACCGTCTGCGGCCTGCTCGACTGGCTCAACAACACCGCCTGACCCGCGAGTCCCCCGATCGGACACCTCACAGCCCGAAATCCCACGAGTGCGGCGGAGTTGCCGTCGCCGACACGCGCCCGCACACCGGGGTAACGGGCCCTTCCTACGTTCGTCCCAACCGTTCCAGGAGGTCAGCGCATGAGCTCAGCCGTGGAGACCGTGGTAACCGACACCGCGCCCCGTGGCGGTCGGTGGATCGACCGGTGGGAACCGGAGGACCCGGAGTTCTGGGAGGGCGGTGGCAAGCGGATCGCCCGCAAGAACCTCGGGTTCTCGATCCTCGCGGAGAACCTGGGCTTCAGCGTCTGGGTGCTGATGAGCATCGTGGTCGTCAGCCTCGGCTCGGTGGGCTACTCCTTCAGCGTCGGCCAGACGTTCTGGCTGCTCATCGTGCCCAACCTGGTCGGTGCCGCGCTGCGCGTCCCGTACACGTTCGCGGTGCCCCGGTTCGGCGGGCGGGCGTGGACGACGTTCAGCGCGGGGCTGCTGCTGATCCCGTGCACGATGCTGGCGTTCGCCGTGCTCAACGACGGGACGCCGTACTGGTTCTTCCTCCTCACCGCGGCCGCGACCGGGTTGGGCGGCGGGAACTTCTCCTCGTCGATGGCGAACATCTCGTTCTTCTACCCCGAGGGCAAGAAGGGGCTGGCGCTCGGGCTGAACGCGGCGGGCGGCAACCTCGGCGTCGCGGTGACGCAGCTGGTCGTGCCGGTCGTGATCACCATCGGCACCGGGATCAACCTGGTCTACTCGGCGCTGATCTGGATGCCGTTCATCGTGCTGGCCACCGCGTGCGCGTGGTTCTTCATGGACAGCCTCACCCAGGCCAAGCCCGACGGCGTGTCCTACCAGCGCGCGCTGGCCAACAAGCACACGTGGGTCATGTCGTTCCTCTACATCGGGACGTTCGGCTCGTTCATCGGGTTCTCGTTCGCCTTCCCGTCGCTGATCAAGATCAGTTTCGTGGACTACAAGGGGTTCGTGGCGCTGGCGTTCCTCGGCGCGCTGATCGGGTCGGTCGCCCGGCCGCTGGGCGGCTGGCTGTCGGACCGGTTCGGCGGCGCCCGGATCACGCTGTGGACGTTCCTCGGCCTGGCACTGGGCTCGGTCGGTGTGATGGTCAGCGTGGACACCCGGAACTTCCCGCTGTTCTTCTGCTCCTTCATGGCGCTGTTCGTGCTGGCGGGCGTCGGGAACGGGTCGACCTACCGGATGATCCCGGCGATCTTCGCCACCCAGCACGAGGACACCACGTCGGCCAAGCGGCAGGCGGCCGCGGTGGTCGGCATCGCGGGCGCGATCGGCGCGCTCGGCGGCGTGCTGGTGAACCTGGTCTTCAAGTTCTCCCTGGAGGGCGGCGGCACGCTCACCCCGGCGCTGATCGCGATCCTCGTGTTCTACGGCCTGTGCGTGGCGACCACGTGGTGGTTCTACCTGCGCAGCCGGGTGTTCGCGCGGGTGCCCAGCCTCGCCCACGCGGGGGTCTGACGCACACGCCCTGACGTGCGGTGTGAGCCCGCGTTAACGCCCGTGAAACACGCGGGCACCTGGTACGACACGGTTCCCGGTGAGCATGGGCCGGGCGGAGGGAGGACTGGTTCACATGGCGCGAACGCTCGTCGTGGTCGGCCACGGGATGGTCGGACACCGCCTGGTCCAGGCACTGCGCGACCGGGACACCACCGGCCGGTGGCGGGTCGTCGTGTTCGCCGAGGAGAACCGGCCCGCCTACGACCGGGTCGCGCTGTCGTCCTACGTGGACAGCTGGGTGCCCGACGACCTGGCGCTCGCACCGCACGGCCCCGAGGTGGAGCTGCGCCTCGGCGACCCGGTCACCGAGGTCGACCGGGTGCGCAAGACCGTGACCACGGCCTCCGGGGTCGAGCAGCACTACGACGCGCTGGTGCTCGCGACGGGCTCGTTCCCGTTCGTGCCACCGGTGCCCGGCCGCGACCTGCCCGGCTGCCACGTCTACCGCACCATCGAAGACCTGGACGGCATCCGCGCCACCGTGGCGGCGGCGCGGGGTGTCGGCAGGCGGGCGGGCATGGTGCTCGGCGGCGGGCTGCTCGGCCTGGAGGCCGCGAACGCGTTGCGCGGCATGGGGTTGTCGCCGCACGTGGTCGAGCTCGGCCCGCGGCTGATGCCGCTGCAGGTCGACGAGGGCGGTGCCGCCCTGCTCAAGCGGCTGGTGGAGAAGCTGGACCTGACCGTCCACACCGGAACGTCGGCGTCGTCGATCGAACGCGACGGCGAGCGGCTGTTCGCCAGGCTGTCCAACGGGCTCGAGCTCGACCTGGACGTGGTCGTGTTCTCCGCGGGCATCCGGCCGCGCGACGACCTGGCCCGCCGGTCCGGTCTCGAGGTCGGCGCGCGCGGCGGCGTCGTGGTGGACGACGCCTGCCGCACCGCCGACGCGGACGTGTACGCGATCGGCGAGTGCGCCGCGCTGGGCGGGATGGTCTACGGGCTCGTCGGTCCCGGCTACTCGATGGCCGAGGTCGTCGCGGACCGCCTCCTCGGTGGTGGCGCGGTGTTCCCCGGCGCCGACCTGTCCACCAAGCTCAAGCTCCTCGGTGTGGACGTGGCCAGCTTCGGCGACGCGCACGCGACCACCGAGGGCGCGCTGGAGGTCGTGGTCAACGACGCCGTCGCGGGCACGTACGCGAAGGTCGTCGTGTCCGACGACGCGAAGACGCTGCTGGGCGGTGTGCTGGTCGGCGACGCGGCGGCGTACCCGTCGCTGCGCCCGCTGGTCGGCCGCGACATCCCCGGCGACCCGGTGCAGCTGATCGCGCCCTCCGGCGGCGGCGTCGAGCTGGCGCTGCCCGCCGACGCGCAGGTCTGCTCGTGCCACGCGGTCACCAAGCAGGACATCACCGACGCGATCCACGCGGGCGAGTGCGCGGACGTGCCGGGCATCAAGGCGTGCACCAAGGCCGGGACGGGCTGCGGGTCGTGCGTGCCGATGCTGAAGAAGCTCCTCGCGGAGTGCGGGGTCGAGCAGTCCCGCGCGCTGTGCGAGCACTTCGACCACTCGCGCGCGGACCTGTTCGAGATCGTCCGCTCCACCGGTGTGACCACGTTCAGCGCGCTCATCGCCAAGCACGGCCGCGGTCGCGGCTGCGACATCTGCAAGCCCGCCGTGGCGTCGATCCTGGCGTCGCTGGACACCGGCCACGTGCTCGACGGCGAGCAGGCGACGTTGCAGGACACCAACGACCGGTTCCTGGCCAACATCCAGCGCAACGGCACGTACTCGGTCGTCCCGCGCATCCCCGGCGGCGAGATCACCCCGGAGAAGCTGATCGTCATCGGCGAGGTCGCCAGGGACTACGGCCTGTACACCAAGATCACCGGCGGGCAGCGGATCGACCTGTTCGGCGCGACCGTCGACCAGCTCCCGCGGATCTGGAGGCGCCTGGTGGACGCCGGGTTCGAGTCCGGGCACGCCTACGGCAAGGCGCTGCGCACGGTGAAGTCCTGCGTGGGCACCACGTGGTGCCGCTTCGGCGTGCAGGACTCGGTCGGCCTGGCCATCGAGCTGGAGCTGCGCTACCGGGGCCTGCGCGCCCCGCACAAGATCAAGTCTGCGGTGTCCGGCTGTGCCCGCGAGTGCGCCGAGGCCCGCGGCAAGGACTTCGGCATCATCGCCACCGAGAACGGCTGGAACCTCTACGTCGGCGGCAACGGCGGCTTCACGCCCCGGCACGCCGAGCTCCTGGTGTCCGATGTGGACACCGAGACGCTGGTCCGGGTCGTCGACCGGTTCCTGATGTTCTACGTGCGCACCGCGGACCGGTTGCAGCGCACGGCTTCGTGGATCGAGGCCATGGACGGCGGCCTCGAGCGCCTGCGCTCCGTCATCGTCGACGACAGCCTCGGCATCTGCGCCGACCTGGAGGCCGCGATGGCCGTGCACGTCGAGAGCTACGCCGACGAGTGGCGCGGCGTGCTCGACGACCCCGAGAAGCTGTCCCGCTTCAGCTCGTTCGTCAACGCACCGGGCACCCCCGACCCGACGATCTCCTTCCGGGAGGAGCGCGGGCAGCGGGTCCCGGTGCCGCTGGGCCTACCGGAGGTGGCTGCCAGATGACCGCAGTGGTCGAACTGACGTGGACATCGGTCTGCGCGCTGTCCGCGCTCCAGCCCGAGGCCGGGGTCGCCGTGCTCCTGCCCGACGCGTCGCAGGTGGCCCTGTTCCGCACCTTCGACGGGGCGCTGCACGCCGTCGACAACATCGACCCGTTCAGCGGGGCCGCGGTGCTGTCGCGCGGGATCGTCGGCGACCGGGGCGGGGTGGCCGTGGTGGCGTCGCCGATCTACAAGCAGGCGTTCGACCTCACCACCGGCGCCTGCCTGGACGACCCGGCCGTGTCGATCGCGGTCCACGAGGTCCGGGTGCTCGACGACGTCGTCCAGGTGAGGTGTCCGTGATCTCCCTGGACGTCGCCCCGCTGGCCGGGTACACCGTCGGCGTCACGGCCGCCCGTCGTGCCGACGAGCTGTCGGCGCTGCTGGAGCGCAAGGGCGCGACCGTGCTCCAGGCGCCCGCGATCCGGATCGTGCCGCTGTCCGACGACACCGAGCTGCTCGCCGCGACCCGGCGGCTGGTGACCGAGCCGGTCGACGTCGTGGTCGCGACCACCGGCATCGGGTTCCGCGGCTGGGTCGAGGCCGCCGAGGGGTGGGGGCTCGGCGCGCGGCTGCTCGACTGCCTCGGCCGCACGAAGGTGCTCTCCCGCGGCCCCAAGGCGAAGGGCGCGGTGCGCGCCGCCGGGCTGACCGAGGCGTGGTCGCCCGACTCGGAGAGCAACGCCGAGCTGCTGGAGTACCTGCTGCGGTCCGGTGTGGAGGGTCGGCGGATCGCCGTGCAGCTGCACGGGGAACCGCTGCCGCACTTCGTCCGCACGCTGCTCGAGGCCGGGGCGGAGGTCGTCGAGGTCCCGGTCTACCGCTGGACCCTGCCGGTCGACCCCGCGCCGCTGCACCGGCTGCTGGACGCGGTGCTGGCCCGGCAGGTGGACGCGCTGATGTTCACCAGCGCGCCGGCGGCCGCGAGCGTGCTGCGGGTGGCCCGCGACACCGACCGGCTCTCCGCGCTGCTGGCGATGCTGCGGCGGGACGTGCTGGTGGTGGGCGTCGGGTCGATCACGGCCGGTCCGCTGGTCGAGATGGGCGTCCCGGTCGTGCAGCCCGCGCGGTCCCGGATCGGGGCCATGGCGCGGGAGCTGGCGCTGGTGCTGCCCGAACGCGCGGTGCGGCTGAGGATCGCCGCGCGGGAGGTCGAGGTGCGCGGACAGGCGGTCGTGGTGGACGGCGAGCTCCGACCGGTCGCACCCGCCCCGATGGCGGTGCTGCGCGCGCTGGTGGACGCGCGGGGACGGGTGGTGTCGCGCAAGGAACTGCTGGCCGTGCTGCCCGGCGGCGGTGAGGAGCACGCGGTGGAGACGGCGATCGGGCGGCTGCGGACGGCGCTGGGCGAACCGCGGCTGGTGTGCACCGTGGTGAAGCGCGGGTACCGGATGGCGATGGAACCGTCGGGGGTGGCGGTGTGACGCTGGTGCTGGTGGCCCACGGGACGCGGGATCCGCGCGGGGCGGAAGTGGTGGAGGAGATCGCGGCGCTGGTGCGGGCGCGGTTGGGGGACGTGGGGGTCGAGGTCGCCTACGCGGACGTGCGGGGGCCGGACGTGGCCTCGGTCCTGCGGGGGATCGCGGGTGGTGCGGTGGTGGTGCCGGCCTTTTTGGCGGCCGGGTACCACGTGAGGGTGGACGTGCCGGGGCAGGTGGTCGCCAGCGGACATCCGGACGTGGTGGTCACGGAGCCGATCGGGGCGGCGTTGGTGCCGGTGCTGCGGGAGAGGCTGAAGGAGGCGGGGTGGCGGCCGGGGGACGCGGTGGTGCTGGGTGCCGCGGGGTCGTCGGACGCGAGGGCGTTGGGGGACGTGGAGACGGTGGGGAGGGCGTTGGGGGCCGAGGTGGGGTACGTGGCCACCGCTGCGCCGTCGGTGGGGGACGTGGTGGCGGGGTTGAAGGCGTTGGGGCGGAGGGTGGCGGTGGCGTCGTGGTTGTTGGCGCCGGGGGTGTTCCAGGGGAGGTTGGAAGGGGTGGGGGCGGATGTGGTGGCGGGGCCTATAGGGGCGCATTCGCGGGTGGTGGAGGCGGTGCTGTTGAGGTATTACGAGGCTCGGTGTTTTTTGCAGGTGGCTTGAGGGTGTGGGTTTTGTTGGTGTGTGTGTGTGTGTGTGTGTGGGTTTTGTTTTGGGTTTTTTGTCTGTGGTGAAGTTTGGTCTTCTCGCCTGTGGCGGAGTCTTGTTTCGGAGGCCCTACCTTTGGTGAAGTCCGGCTCCCGGCCGTCCCACCCCGCGAGTCTGGCTCTCGACCCTCCCACCCCTGGGAAGCCCGGCCCCCGGCGCGCGATTGTCTCAATGCCCGATCTTCGTTGTCAAGACGATAAAGCCATCTTGACAACGAAGATCGGGCAGGAGGGCGCTGTGGATCGGGGGCAGAGGGGAAGTCTGGCTTCGCCAGCATCGGCTTCGCCGACTCAAGCATCCTCGCTGCGCGTCGGACAAGGCCCCAGGCGCTTCGCGCCGGATGCGCGCTGGCGGGCTGCGCCCAATGTGTGTGGGGTGCTCGTTGTGCGTTGGGCCTAGAGGCGTCCCGTTAGAAGAGGGTGGGGGTGTTGTCTTCTTCTTGGGGTTTTACTGCTTCTTCCCAGCGGTAGGTGTGGAGGTTGATTTTGCCGTTGGTGGAGGGGACGCCTTCTTCTTCGAGCAGGCGTAGTTGTTCTTCGGCGATGTGGGGGGCGCAGGTGCCGTTGGCGCGGAGGACTCGGTGCCAGGGGAGGGAGGTGTGGTCGGTGTTGAGGAGGTGGCCGACCAGTTTTGCGGTGGGGGCGTGGGAGAGGTCGGCTATGTCGCCGTAGGTGGCTACGCGGCCGGCGGGGATTTTTCTGATGGTGTCGCGGATCATCTCGTGCAGCAGCTCGTCCACGGGACAAGTCTGGCAGTTGGAACTCCGGTGACCGGGCGGGGTCGGGGTCACTGCCCGGCCACCGGAGGAGACGGGGTGTGTGGGATCAAAATGGCCTAGACCACTGTGGGTGTCAAGATCTTCGGGGGTTTCTGTCGTCGCTGGTCCGGTGGTTGTGGGGTGTTCGGGCTTTCTCCGTCCTTTTCCTTCTTCTTTGTCACCGGGAGTGAGGTGGGGGCGACGCTGGGCCACCCGGCGGGTGCTCCCTCGTCTTGTCGGTGCAACGTGGTTCCATCACACCCGTGGTTTCCAACTCCTCACCCCTGCTGGTGCGCCGGTCGCCGGAGGACCGGCCCCGTCCGCAGTGGGACGAGTCGGCTCGGCGGGTGTTCGGGCACGGGGCGGGGTTCCTGCGGGTGTTGGGTGGGCCGGGGACGGGGAAGACCACGTTGTTGGCCGAGGTGGCGGCTGAGCGGGTGCTGCGGGGTGGGGCGGATCCGGAGAGCGTGCTGGTGCTGACGGCGAACCGGCAGGCGGCGGAGGCGATGCGGGCGCGGGTGACCCGGTTGCTGACCCGTGAGGCCGAGTCGGGTGAGGCGGTGTTGCGCACGGTGCGCGAGCCGCTGGTGCGCACGGTGCACTCGTACGCGTTCGCGGTGCTGCGCGCGCGGGCGGTGCTGGCGGGGGACCCGCCGCCGCGGCTGCTGTCCGGGCCGGAGCAGGACGCGCTGGTGCGGGAGCTGCTGGCCGGTGACGTGGAGGACGGGGCGTGGAACTGGCCGGAGCGGTTGCGGCCCGCGATCGGGCTGCCGGGGTTCACGGCGGAGCTGAGGGACTTGCTGCTGCGGGCGACCGAGCGGGGGCTGGGGCCGGAGGACCTGGTCGAGCTGGGGCGCCAGCAGGGGCGGGAGGAGTGGGTGGCGGCGGGGCTGTTCGGGCGGCAGTACGAGGAGGTGCTGCTGCT
Source organism: Umezawaea tangerina (assembly GCF_003002815.1). Lineage (GTDB taxonomy): Bacteria > Actinomycetota > Actinomycetes > Mycobacteriales > Pseudonocardiaceae > Umezawaea > Umezawaea tangerina. The sequence goes on from NZ_PVTF01000001.1 coordinate 1,197,279, forward strand.
GATGGGCGGCGACTCCTCGCCGTCGATGGCGCCCGCGCTGGACGCCGCCGAGCTGGTCGACAGCGCGCTGCTGGCGTTCGACGAGGACCCGGAGCTGCTGGAGGCCGAACGGCGGCGGGTGCGGCACCTGTTCGTCGACGACGCCCAGCACCTCGACCCGCAGCAGTACGCGCTGCTGGAGCGGATCGGCTCGACGGCGGAGGAGTTCCTGCTCGCGGGTGACCCGGACCAGGCGATCTTCTCCTTCCGCGGCGCCGATCCCGCGCTGCTGGCGGAGGCCGACCCGCACGAGCGGGCCACGGTCGTGCTGAGCCAGGGCCACCGGATGACGCCGGAGGTGCGCGCGGCCGTGCACGGGCTCGCGGCCCGGCTGCCGGGGCACTCGCCCGCCCGCGAGGTGCTGGGCGCGGGTGGTGAGGGCACCGTGCAGGTGCGGCTGCTGGCGTCGGCCGCGCAGGAGGCGAGCTGGGTCGCCGACCAGCTGCGCCGCGCGCACCTCATCGACGAGGTGCCCTGGTCGGAGATGGCGGTGATCGCGCGGTCGGCGACCAGGGCGCTGCCGGTGCTGCAACGGGCGCTGCTCGCGGCCGGGGTGCCGGTGGCGGTGCCGGGGGACGAGCTGCCGCTGGCCCAGCAGCCCGCCGTGCGGCCGCTGCTGGCCGTGCTGCGCTGCGCCGCGGTGCCGGGCAGCCTGGACGAGGACACGGCGGCGATGCTGCTGTCGTCCGCGCTGGGCGGCGCGGACCCGTTGGCGCTGCGCCGGTTGCGGCGCGGTCTGCGCAGGCTGGAGATGGCCGCGGGCGGCGACCGGCCCAGCGGGCAGCTGCTGGTCGAGGTGATCGAGTCGAACGACCGGCTGGCCGCGCTGGAGGACGCCGAGGCGATGCCCGCGCGCCGGGTCGCGAACCTGATCAGCGGTGCCCGCAAGGACATCGCGGCCGCGCGCAGCGTCGAGGTCGTGCTGTGGAACCTGTGGCAGGGCTGCGGGCTGGAGAACCGCTGGGTGAACCAGTCGTCGCGGCGCGGCACGGTCGGCATGCAGGCCGACCGGGACCTGGACGCCGTCGTCGGCCTGTTCGAGGCGGCCGCGAAGTACGTCGACCGGCTGCCCGGCTCCACCGTGGAGGGCTTCGCGGACTACCTTGCGGCGCAACGGATCGCGGGCGACTCGCTGGCCGCGTCCGCCCCGGTCGGCGAGGCCGTCGCGGTGCTGACCGCGCACGCCGCCGCCGGTCGCGAGTGGACGGTCGTGGCGATCCCCGGCGTGCAGGAGGGCAGCTGGCCGGACCTGAGGCTGCGCGGGTCGCTGCTCGGCGTCGAGCGGATGGTCGACCTGGTCGGCGGGATGGACCCGGCGGACAAGGTGTCCGCGGTGGCGCCGCTGCTGGCCGAGGAGCGCAGGCTGCTGCTGGTCGCGGCCAGCCGGGCCCGCCGGACGCTGATGGTGAGCGCGGTGCGCGGCGAGGACGAGCAGCCCTCGCGGTTCCTGGACGAGCTGGACGACCTGACCACGGACGCCGTGGAGCGGCCGACGTTCACCCCCGAACGCGGGCTCGTGCTGGCCGAGCTGGTCGGCGAGCTGCGCCGGGTGCTGTGCGACGACGACACCGAACCGGACCGGCGGCAGCGCGCCGCCGTGCAGCTGGCCCGGCTCGCCGAGGCCGGTGTGCCCGGCGCGCACCCGGACTCCTGGTACGGCCTGCCGGAGGTGTCCACGGGCGTCCCGCTGTGGACCGAGGAGCACACGGTCAGCGTGTCCCCGTCGACCATCGAGGTGCTCGCCAAGTGCCCGCTGCGCTGGGTCGTCGAACGCCACGGCGGCCAGGACCCGGCCGAGCTGGCCTCGGTCACCGGCACGCTCGTGCACGCGCTGGCGCAGGCCGCGGCCAGCGGCGCGGACGAGAAGGAGCTGCGGGTCAGGCTGGACGAGGCGTGGACGGCCGTCGACGCGGGCGCGCCCTGGTTCTCCCGGCGCGAGCGCATCCGGGTCGAGAAGATGCTCGACACGTTCCTGGACTGGCTGGTCGGCAGCCGCGGGCAGCTCACCCAGGTCGCCGTCGAGGAGGAGATGCTCGTCGACGTCCCCAAGCTGGAGGGCGGCCCGTCGCTGAAGGTCCGCGGCCGGGTGGACCGGCTGGAGACCGACGCCGACGGCCGCCCCGTCGTGGTGGACCTCAAGACCGGCAAGCAGCCCGTGTCGCGCGACGACGCCGAGGCCCACCCGCAGCTCGCCGTCTACCAGCTCGCGACCGCGCTCGGCGGCTTCACCCACCTCGGCCTCGCCACCGAGCCGGGCGGCGCCCGGCTGCTGTACGTGGCGAAGGAGGACAAGAAGACCGGAGCCGTCGAACGGGCCCAGGCCCCGCTCGACGAGCAGGGCGTCCGCGTCTGGCTGGAGGCCGTGCAGGACGCCGCCGGCTCCAGCGTCGGCCCGCGCTACCAGGCACGGGAGAACTCCGACTGCGACCGCTGCCCCGCGCGCACGACCTGCCCGGTGCACTCGTCGGGCAGACAGGTGGGACAGTGACGTCCGTGGACGTCGACCGCCGGGTTCTGGCATGAGCTTCGCCAGCCCGTTCGAGGTCGCCACCGCGCTGGGGCTGCCCAAGCCGACGGCCGAGCAGGCGGCGGTCGTGGCGGCGCCGATCGAGCCCGCGCTGGTCGTGGCGGGCGCGGGCGCGGGCAAGACCGAGACGATGGCCGCCCGCGTGGTGTGGCTGGTCGCGAACGGCATCGTGACCCCGGACCAGGTGCTCGGGCTGACGTTCACCCGCAAGGCCGCCCGGCAGCTCGCCGAGCGCATCCGGCTGCGGCTGCGCAGGCTCGCCGGGTCGGGGCTGCTCGACGAGCTGGACCCCAGCGGCGAGCGGCGGGCGGCGGTGCTGACGGCCGAGCCGGTCGTGCTGACCTACCACGCGTACGCGGGCAGGCTGGTGACCGAGCACGGGCTGCGGCTGCCGGTCGAACCGGGCGTGCGGCTGCTGACCGAGACGTCGTCGTGGCAGCTCGCGCACCGGGTGGTGTCGACGTGGACCGAGGACCTGGACACCGACAAGATCCCCGCGACCGTCACCGGGTACCTGCTGGCGCTCGCAGGCGAGCTGGGGGAGCACCTGGTGAGGCCGGAGGCGCTGCGGGAGCACGCCGACCGGCTGGTCGCGGTCATCGAGAACGCGCCGAAGACCAAGCGGCAGAAGGACGGCCTGCCGGAGAAGCTGCGCGACATCATCGCGGCGCAACGCCTGCGGGTGAACCTGCTGCCCCTGCTGGAGGCCTACCAGCAGCGCAAGCGGCGTGAGGCGGCGATGGACTTCGCCGACCAGATGAGCCTCGCCGCCCGGCTCGCCAGCGAGCACCCGGAGGTCGCGCAGGGCGAGCGCGAGCGGTACGGGGCGGTGCTGCTCGACGAGTACCAGGACACCGGGCACGCGCAGCGCGTGCTGCTGCGGTCGCTGTTCGGGCGGGGCGAGCCGATGCCGGTCACCTCGGTCGGCGACCCGGCGCAGGCCATCTACGGGTGGCGCGGGGCGAGCGCGGCGAACCTGCCCCGGTTCACCACGGACTTCCCCGGCCCGGAGGGCAGACCGGCCACCCGGTACGGGCTGCTGACCAGCTTCCGCAACCCGCCCGAGGTGCTGACCCTGGCCAACGCCGTGTCCGGGCCGCTGCGCGACGCCGGCCTGGAGGTCGACGAACTGCGGGCGCGCGACGGCGCCGGGCCCGGTGACGTGCGGCTGGCGCTGCTGCCGGACGTGCGCCAGGAGCTGGACTGGCTGGCCGACTCCGTCGCGCGGCAGTGGCAGGAGCACCTGGACGAGAACGACACCCCGCCCACGGCCGCGGTGCTGGTGCGCCGCCGGGCGGACATGGGGGCCATCGCGGCCGCGCTGCGCGAACGCGGGCTGCCGGTCGAGGTCGTCGGGCTCGGCGGCCTGCTGGACGAGCCCGAGGTGCGCGACCTGACGTCCGCGCTGCGCGTGCTGGTGAACCCGCTGGCGGGCACGGCCGCGGCCCGGCTGCTGACCGGGTCCCGGTGGCGGGTGGCGGCGTTCGACCTCGCCGCCCTGTGGCAGCGGGCCCGCGAGCTGGCGGGCGCGCCGAGCCGCCAGTCCGTGGTGGACGACCCGCTGTCGGTGCTGGCGGACGCGCTGCCGGGCGAGCACGCCGAACAGGCCGGGCTGGCCGACGCCTTGGACGACCCCGGTGACCCGGCGGCGTACTCGCCCGAGGGCTACCGGCGGATCCGCAGGCTCGGCGGCGAGCTGGCGGCGTTGCGGCGCAGGCTGGACCAGCCGCTGTCGGAGCTGGTCGCCGACGTCGAGCGGACGCTGCTGCTGGACATCGAGTCGATGGCCAGGCCCGGCGGGGTCGGCCGCGCGCACCTGGACGCGTTCGCCGACGTCGTCTCGGACTTCGCCGCCGCGAGCCCGTCCGCGACGCTGCCGTCGCTGCTGGACTACCTCTACACCGCCGAGCACGCCGAGGACGGCCTGGAGCCCGGCGAGGTCGAGGTCGCCGAGAACCGGGTGCAGATCCTGACCATGCACTCCGCCAAGGGCCTGGAGTGGCACATCGTCGCCGTGCCGCACGTCGTGAAGGACGTGTTCCCCGGCCGCCGCAAGACGTCGTGCTGGCTCAAGGCCGTCGCCGAGCTGCCCGCCGACCTGCGCGGCGACGCCGCCGACCTGCCGACGCTGCGGATCCCGCGGGGCAGCGACCGCAAGGAGGTCGAGGTCGCGCTCGACCTGCACGCCGAGGAGTTCGAGGAGCGGCGGCTGATCGAGGAGCGGCGGCTGCTCTACGTGGCGCTGACCAGGTCCGAGCACAGCCTGCTGGTCTCCGGGCACTGGTGGGGCGAGACGGGCGAGAAGGTGAAGGGCCCGTCGCCGTTCCTGGTCGAGATCCACGAGCTGTTCAAGACCGCCGAGGACCCGCCCGGCGAGATCGTCACGTGGTCGGGCCCGCCGACCGACGACGAGGCCAACCCGCTGTCCAGCGAGGTCAAGACGGCCCAGTGGCCCGCCGACCCGCTGGGGAGGCGGCGGCAGGCGGTCGTCGACGGCGCGGAGATGGTGCTGGCCGCGCTGGACCTGCGGGCGCGGGCGTCGGCCCGGCCCGTCGAGGTCCCCGAGGAGCTGCCCGAGGACTTGGCGGGGCTGGTGGAGCCGCCCGAGGACGAACCGGACTACGAGCCGCCGGAGGACGAGCCGGAACCGCACGACGACCTGGCTGGGCTGGAGGAGCCGCCGGAGGACGAGTGGGACGAGCCCGCCTCCGTCATCGAGCCGGTCCCGGAGCCGGTGGTCGAGCCGGTCGCCGAACCGCTGGTGGAGCCGGTCGTGGGGCAGGCCGTGGAGTCGCTTGTCGACGAGGAGGTGCCCCCGGAGGACGAGGACGACCTCGACCCCGAGGGCTGGTCGCGAGACGTGGACGTGCTGCTCGCCGAACGCGCGGCGGCGGCGAACCGGCGCGAGCAGGTCACCATGCCGGGGCACCTGTCGGTCAGCCAGCTCGTCGAGCTCGCCGCCGACCCCGACCAGCTGGCCCGCAGGCTGCGCCGCCCGCTGCCGTTCCCGCCCAACCCGATGGCCCGCCGCGGCACCGCGTTCCACACGTGGCTGGAGAAGCGGTTCGGCGCGAGCAGGCTGCTGGACCTCGACGAGCTGCCCGGTGCCGCCGACGACGGCGCGGCCCCGGACACCGAGCTGGAACGGCTCCAGCGGGCGTTCCTGGCCAGCGAGTGGGCCGACCGGATGCCGCACGACGTCGAGGTGCCGTTCGAGGCGGAGGTCGACGGGATGTCCGTGCGCGGCCGGATGGACGCGGTGTTCGCGGACCCGGACGGCGGCTGGACGGTCGTGGACTGGAAGACCGGTGCGGTGCCGGACGCGGACAAGCTCCCGGCGCTGTCCGTGCAGCTGGCGGCCTACCGGCTGGCCTGGGCGGCGCTCGCGGGCGCCGAGGTGCAGAGCGTGCGGGCGGCGTTCCACTACGTGCAGCACGACCACACGCTGCGACCGACCGACCTGCTGGACGCGGAGGGCCTGAGGGCCCTCATCCGCTCGGTGCCCGACCGAACGGCTAGGAGGTGACGCGGGAGCTGGCCGGGACGTCCTTGAGCACCCGGTCGTAGAGCACTTCCAGCAGCCACCGGCCGAACAGCGACGGCCCGAACTCGGTCGACCGGTCCTCCGGCGGCACCAGCAGTTCGGCCACACCGGACTCCTGGACGGCCACGACACCGATGCCGTAGTAGTCGAGCTCGATCAGCGGCCAGGACTCGCGGCCCTGCGGTCCGGGGAGGACCACCGCGCACGGCGCCAGCGTCATGAGCGTGCCGCAGGACTGCAGCGCGCGGTCCACGGTGGACTCGCCCACCAGGACACCGACGAGCTCCACCGCGGACACCGGGAGCTGGTCGTGGACGGTCGGCTCGAACCAGGACCGGAACCACGACGGGTCGGCCTGGGGAGGCCAGCCGTTGGCGGTCCGCCACGCGTGCACGTCGTCGCGAACCCGGACTACGGCGGACACCTGGTGGCCGAGCACGGCCACGTCGGGGACGACGATGCCGCGCCAACCAAGTGCCGACGCGGCTTGGTGGAGGAGCGGTTGCACTCGGGCATCCTATGGGTCGTTGCGGGGTCAAGGACAGTGGTCGCCGGCGTTGGGTGCCTACCCGGCCGCTGAGCGTGATCAGATCACATCGACGGCGCTCGCGGCGGTGCCGAGTGGCAGTGGTCTCATGCGGCCGAACGGCGTACCCGCAGCGCCCAGATGATCAACGGGATCTGGCCCGGCAGCCGTCCCCACGCGATCGCCTTCGCGCGCGGTCCCCTGTCCCGGTAGTCGATCGCCATCTTCACGTTGGCCGGGAACACCGCCGCGAACAGGCCCGCCGCCAGCAGTCCGCCGAGCCTGCGCGTCCTCGGCACGGCCACCGCCGCCGCGACCGCGATCTCCGCCACACCCGACGCGTAGGTCCAGGTGCGGGGCTCGCCGGGCAGCACGCGGGGCACGATCGAGTCGTACGGCCGCGGCTTGGCGAAATGCGTCACACCGGCCACGCCGAGCAGCCCGGCCAGCGCGAGGGCCGACCGGGACCGGGAACGAGTGGAAGCCATGGGGCAACACTGTCACGAGCCGGTTCGGGCCGCACCCAGGGGGTTTATTCTTCCCGCTCGTGACCGCTGATCCCGCGAATCCCGAACATCCCGAGCGCGCGGCGGTCGCCGCCCTCGCGGACGACTTCCTGACCCGGCTGCGGGAATGGATCGCCATCCCCTCCATCGGGGCCGACCCGGCGCACCACGGGGACGTGGCCGGATCGGCGCACTGGCTCGCCGACGCGCTGCGCGCGGACGGCTGGCCGGAGGTCGCGGTCTGGGACGAGGGGCCCGCGCTGCCCGCCGTGCACGCGTGCTGGCCGTCGGCGGACCCGGCCGCGCCGACCGTCCTGGTCTACGCCCACCACGACGTGCAGCCGGTCGACCCGCTGGAGCAGTGGGAGCACCCGCCGTTCGAGGGCGTGGTCGTGGGCGAGGAGCTGTTCGGCCGGGGCGCCAGCGACGACAAGGGGCAGGTCGCGATGCACCTGCTCGCCGTCCAGGCGCACCTGCGGGCCACCGGCGCGACGGCACCGGCGGTGACGCTCAAGCTGTTCGTCGAGGGCGAGGAGGAGTCCGGGTCGCCGCACCTCGGCGAGCTGCTGGACCGGCACGCGGACGACCTGGCGTGCGACCTCGTCGTGTTCACCGACACCCCGATGTACTCGCGCGACGCGCCGACCGTGAACACCGGGCAGCGCGGGGTGCTCGGCGCCGAGGTGTTCTTCACCGGCGGCACCTCCGACGTGCACTCCGGCCGGGCCGGTGGCGGCGTGCCCAACCCGGCGACGGCCATCGCGCGGCTGGTCGCGGCCCTGCACGACGCCGACGGGCGGGTCCTGCTGCCCGGCTTCTACGCCGACGTGGTCGAGCCGACCCCGCTGGAGCGCGCCGACTACGCCGCGCTCCCGTTCGACGAGGCCGAGTGGCTCTCCGCCAACGCGGGCGGGGCGCGCGCCGGGACCGGGGAGGCGGGCTGGTCGACCCTGGAACGGGTGTGGGTGCGGCCGACCGCCGAGGTCAACGGGATCCAGGGCGGGTACACCGGGCCGGGCCTGAAGACGATCGTGCCCGCGTCCGCGTCGGTGAAGCTGTCCTTTCGGCTCGTGCCCGACCAGCAACCCGCGAAGGTCATGGCCGCGCTCCGCGAGTTCGTCGCGGCGAACACCCCGGAGGGCGTCGAGGCCGAGGTGGTGGTGCGCGGCGACGGCGTGCCGGCGTACGCGGCCGACGTGACCCACCCGGCCACGCTGGCCGTGCACGAGGCCATGAGCGCCTCGTTCGACCAGCCCGTCCGGTACAGCCGCACCGGCGGCTCCGGACCCGCCGGTGTCCTGCACGACCGGCTCGGCGTGCCCGTCGTCTACTTCGGCGCGACCTTGCCGGATGATCGGATCCACGCGCCCAACGAACGCGTGGTCCTGCCCGTGCTGCTACGGGGCGCCGAAGCCGCCGCCCGCTTGTGGCGTCTACTCCCCGAGAGGCTGTCATGATTCGGCGGCTCAACCCGGCCGACCGGCTGACCGACCGGCCCGACCACTCCCTGGTCGGCGTCATCCGGATGCCCGACCGCCCGGAAAGCCCGGCCCGCGCCATCATCAAGCGCGTCGTCGGCGCCACCGCGGCCCTGTTCGTGGCCGTGCTCATCGTCTACCTCGACCGCGACGGCTACCGCGACGTCAACGGCGACGGCCTGTCCTTCCTGGACGCCGTCTACTACGCCACGGTCTCCCTCTCGACCACCGGCTACGGCGACATCGCCCCCGCCAGCTCCTCCGCCCGCCTGGTCAACGTCCTGGTCATCACCCCGCTGCGGGTGCTGTTCCTCATCGTCCTGGTCGGCACGACCCTCGAGGTCCTCACCGAGCGCTCTCGGCAGGCCTTTCGCATTCAGAAGTGGAGGACCAAGGTGCGCAACCACGTGGTCGTGGTCGGGTACGGGACCAAGGGCCGTTCCGCGGTCAGCGCACTGCTCGGCGACGACGTGCCGCCCAGCCACATCGTGGTGGTCGACACCAACCAGGAGTCCCTCGACTCCGCGTCGTCCATCGGGCTGGTCACCGTGCACGGCTCGGGAACGCGCAACGACGTCCTCCGCGTCGCCGGGGTGCCCAACGCGCGCGCCGTCGTCGTGGCCGCGAACCGCGACGACACGGCCGTGCTGGTCACCCTGACCGCCCGCGAACTCGCCCCCAAGGCCCAGATCGTGGCCTCGGTGCGCGAACGCGAGAACGAACACCTGCTCCGCCAGTCCGGCGCGGACTCCGTCGTCGTGTCCAGCGAGACCGCGGGCCGCCTGCTCGGCATGGCCACCTCCACCCCGTCCGTGGTCGACATGGTCGAAGACCTGCTCACCCCGGACGCCGGATTGGCCATCGCGGAACGCGACGTCGAACCGTCGGAGATCGGCGGATCACCCCGACACCTGCCGGACATCGTGCTGGGCGTCGTGCGCGGCGGGAGGCTGTTCCGGGTGGACGCGGCGGAGGCGGACGCGATCGAGTCGGGGGACCGGCTGCTGTACATCAAGAAGGTCACCCCGCCGGACGAGGACTGACGGGGGTACGGGGTCATCTTGGTCGAGGTGGCCCCGTTTTCGATGGTGACTTCTGGTCTTGTGGTGCGTTGGGTCCTGCTTTGTCTCTTGTCCGGTTCTTCGTGCCTTGGGTGTCGGCCTCGGTTCGTGGCCGACACCATGCACGCTCATCCCTCACCGCCAGGAGCTTGGTGCGGTGTCCCGGTGCTGGGTTTGTCCGGTTTGGAGTGTCGCCTGAGTCTGGCTTCGGATGGTGCTGAGGTCCTGTGGCTTTCGGCGGCAGTCACGCCCATCCCGGTGCCGGGTGTCTCTGGCGTCACACCTCTCCCGCCCCCAACCTGCACCCCTGTCTATGCGTTTGCCTGTCACCGCGCACCGCGCACCGCGCACCGCCTGGACTCCGAACCCGTGCAGCGTGGCCTTCGACTTCCGACCCTCGACCCCGCGCAGCGCGCCCCGGCCCATGGGCCTCGGACTCCCGTGCAGCGTGGCTGGATGTCCGCGTGTCCCGGCCCCCGGCCCCGTGCAGCGTGGTTGCGAATCCCCGAACCCGGACCCCGCGCAGCGTGCCTCGAACCCCCGACCTCGGACTCCCATGCGGCGTGGCCGGATGTCGGCGTGTCCCAGACCCCGGACTCGACCCCCGACTCCGCCCCGGATCTCGGGTCCCCGACACGCGCAGCGTGCCTCAGACCCCCACCTCGGACTCCCGCGCAGCGTGGTCGGGTGCCCGTATGCCCCGGCCCCCGGACTCCGCCTCCGGACCTCGGGTTCGGACCCCGCCCCGGACCTCGAACCCCGTGCAGCGCGCCTGGTGACCGCTTGCTCAAGATCCGAAGTTGTCCACACCCACCCCACCCATCCACAGGCAAGATCCACATCACCCCCTCAGACCCCCACCACCGGTAAACTGGCCGAAGGGCCAGCCCCCCTGGGAGTGGCGGGGGATGTCCGGGATGCGGCGGCTTGAGTCGGTGGTTTGGGTTAGGTCCTCCAGTCGGTGGCCCGGTCAGCCCGGCGGCAGGCTGCGGCTGGTCAAGCCCGGTGTCAGGGGCAGGGTCAGGGCGAAGGTGGCGCCTGGTTCGCCGGGTTGGGGGGTGGTGCAGGTGAGGTCGCCGCCGTGGGCGCGGGCGACGCCGCGGGCGATGGCGAGGCCGAGGCCGGAGCCGCCGTGGCGGCGGTCGCGGGCTTCGTCGAGGCGGGTCAGGCGGTCGAAGATGCGTTCGCGGTCGGGGTTGGCGACGCCGGGGCCGTTGTCCTTGACGGTGAGCACGGCGCGGCCGGCGAACACGCCGACGTCCAGCCGCACCTTGCCCTGGGGGCCGGTGGCCTGGCGGGCGTTGTCGGAGAGGTTGACGAGGATCTGGGCGAGGCGTTGGGGGTCGCCGAGGACGACGACCGGGATGCCGTCGGCTTCGATGTCGAGGTCGGCGGCGAGGAGCCTGCTGCGCGACACCTCGGCTTCGGCGAGGGCGAGCAGGTCGACGCGTTCCAACTGGAGCTCCAGGCCCGCGTCGATGCGGGCGAGGGCGAGGAGGTCGTCGACGAGCCGTCCGGCGCGGCGGGACTCGCGGACGAGCAGCAGGTTCATCCGGTCGCGTTCCTCGGCGCCCGCCTCGTCGAGGCCGGTCTGCATGAGCGCCTCGGCGACGGCCTGAACGCCCGCGAGCGGGGTGCGCAGCTCGTGCGCGGCGTCCGCGACGAACCGCTTGGTCCGCTCCTCCGACGCCCGCGCGGTCGTCTCGGCGCCTTCCAGCGAGTCCAGCATGTCGTCGAACGCGGCGGCGGTCCGACCCAGCTCGTTGTTGGTGCGCAACGGGTTCAGCCGGTGGCCGCGGTCGCCGCCGCTGATCGAGCGGGCGAGCGTGGTCATCGCGTCCAGCGGTGCCAACGCCCGCTGCACCACGAACACCAGCGCGCCCGCCGTGACCGCCAGCGCGCTGAGCCCGACGGCCACCAGCAGGTTCCGCAACCGGATCTGCGCCGCGGACAGCACCGACGTGTCGCCGTAGAACGTCATCGTCGACCCGTCCGGCAACGTGCGGGTGATGGTCTTGAACCGCTCGTTGTCGTCGGGTCGGCCGCCGTAGGTCGCGCCGCTCTGCAGCACCAGCTCCACCTGGACGCCGCGGCCGTCGACCTTGTGCACCAGCTCGTTGCCCGACACCTTCTGCGTCTTCACCAGCTGCTGCGCGGTGCGCGCCCGGTCCAGCAGGACGGTCTCGATGTCGCGGCTCGACTGCGAGGCGAACAGCGCGTCGACGACGAACACCAGCGTCACCATCACCGCGAACAGCACGATCATCACCGACAGGGTGACCCGCCGCCGCAGGGAGACCGTCTTGAGCCTGTTCACGGCTCGTCGGCCCGCAACACGTACCCCAGGCCGCGCACGGTGTGCAGCAGGCGGGGGCCGTTCTCCTCGAGCTTGCGACGCAACGCGCTCACGTGCACCTCGACCAGGTTCGGGTCGTAGTCCTCGTAGCCCCACACGGCCGTGAGGATCTGGGTCTTGCCGACGACGCGGCCGCGCTGCGCCGCCAGGTAGCGGAGCAGCCTCAACTCCGTCGCCGTCAGGTCGACCGGTTCGGAACCGCGCAGCACCACACCGGAGTCGGCGTCCACCACGAGGTCGCCGATCTGCACGGTCGACGGCGTACGACCCAGCCTACGCAGCACCGCGCTCACCCTGGCCACCAGCTCGGCCAGCACGAACGGCTTCACCAGGTAGTCGTCCGCGCCCCGGTCCAGCCCGCGCAGCCGGTCCGCCACGCCGTCGCGGGCCGTCAGCATCACCACACCGGCCCCGCTCGACCGCCGCACGACCTCCAGCAGCGCGAACCCGTCCCGCCCCGGCAGCATCACGTCCAGCACCACGAGGTCCGGCCGGAACCGCCCGAGGTCGTTCTCCAGCTCCCGCCCGTCCGGGCGCACCTGCACCTGGTAGCCCGCGTCGCGCAACGCCGACCCCACGGCCGCGCCGATGGCCTCGTTGTCCTCGATGACCAGCACCCTGGCAGCAGTAGACACCCGCTCATTCTGGGGCCGCGCGGCGCGACCGGCCCACCACCTTCAGCATCCGCTCAGGTGATCATCAACTGCCGGGCGGGGTTACCAGGCACCGGCCGGTCTGCAACGATCCTCGGCGTGGCGGTCAGAAGGAGCCCGGTGACGTGGGGTCTGGTCCTGCTGGTCATCGCACTGGTGGGCCTGGGCACAGCGGTCGCCTTGTGGTGGCCGCTCACCGGCGCGGGCACCGCCGCCCTGCAACGCGCCTCGGCGACCGTGACCCGACCCGCGTCCTGCGGGGCCGGGGGGAGCGCGCTCGACGAGGTCGAGGTGAAGGTGGACGGGCAGGTCCGCAAGGCGAAGCTCGACGGGTGCGGGCACCGGCAGGCCGAGGTCGTCGAGGTGCTGCTGCCGGAGGACCGGTCGGGGGAGCTGACCGTGCAGACGGCCGGTGCCGCGTCGGACGCGCCGCCGCTGAGGGCGCGGCTGGAGACGTTGATGCTGTGCCTGAGCGGGTTGGCGGGCGGGTTCTACGCGTACCTGGTCAGCAGGCCGGTGCCGCGGCTGAGGTCGGTGTTCCCGGCGATCTCCTAGTCCGGGCGCGACACCGGGTCAGCCGACCTGGTCGGCGGGGGCCGCGTAGGTGTTGCACGAGGCGGTGCTGTTGGACTCGTAGCCGCTCTGGGCCCAGTTGCCCTGGTTGGCGGGGCTGCCGTGGGCGTTCTTGTCGGGGGCTTCCTCCATGGCGTACTGGAAGTCCTCCTCGGCGCGGTTGGCGAGCTCCGAGCTGATGGACCCCTTGCCGCCGGTGGCGCTGAGGAACATGCCCGCGAAGCAGTTGGCCTGGAGCTCGATGCGGCGGGACATCTCCAGGCCCGCGGGGGTCTTCTCGCCCGCGTTGACGATCTTCTGGTCGGCGGCCCGGAGGATGCCGGTCAGGGCCTGGACGTGGTGGCCGTACTCGTGCGCGAGGGTCGCGAGGTGGGTGGCGGGGCGGTCGCCGCCGCCGTTCTCGCGCAGCCTGCCGGTGGGCATGTAGATCATGCGGTTGCGGCCGCAGTAGTAGGCGACGGCGTCCTCGGAGGCGGGGGCGGCGCCGCAGGGGCCGTCCGACAACTCCGGCGAGGCGTCGAGCTGGGGCGGGTCGAAGGGGAGGTTCTCGGCCTTGAGGACGGGACCCCAGGCGTCGTTGAGGCAGAGGACGCCCGCCGTGTAGTAGGCGGCGAGCTGGTCGTCGGAGGTGCCGAACTTCGGGAGGTCGCAGGTGATCTCGGGCAGGGAGGTGGGCTTGACGAGCAGCGGGTGGTCTTCCAGGCGCTGGATGGCGCGCGGGCGGACGGGCTCGGTGCTGGACGGCTTGGCCAGCGCGAGCGGGGCGGCCACGGGCCTGCCGGTGACGGTGGTGGACTTGTCCATGCGGCTGACCACGGCCAGGCCGAGCACCGAGCACACGACCATGGTCAGCACGCCGACCAGCATCGCCGGGCTGTTCTTCTGACGGGTGGCGCGGGTGGTGCGGGTGGCCTGGGCCGGGATGACCGGGTCGGCGTCCGCGTCGTCGGAGTGCGCGCTGTCGGAGGCCTCGCTGTCGGGGTCCGAGGTGTCGGAGTCGGGGATGTCGGAGTCGGGGGTGTCGGCGTCCGGGGTGTCGAGGTCCGAGGTGTCCAGGACACCGGCGAACACGACCGTCTCGGCGTCGTCGAACGGGCGCGCCGACTCGTCCGCGGGCTCGTCCACGGCATCGAGGGCGTCGGAGGCGTCGGGTGCGTCCGCGTCGGGCGCCTCCTCGGGCCAGTCGACCACGTCGGCGGCCTCGACCACCTCGACGGGCCGCACGACGACGGTGCCGTCGGACACGTCCGCCGCCGGGACGTCCCCGACCGGCCGCATGATCGCGGTGCCGTCGGGCTCGACGTACTCCGTCCGCGCGGTCTCGGCGGCGGCCGGGGTCTCGGCGGCGGCCGGGGCGGTGCTGACGGGTCGCATGATCGCGGTCCTGTCGGGTGCGGTCTCGGCGGCAGTCGGAGCGGCCTCGACCGGTCGCATGATCGCGGTGCCGTCAGCCGGCGTGGTCGGACCGGACTCGGCGTCCTCCGCCTGCTCCTTCACCACCGCGTCGACGACCACGGCCTCGGTGGCGGGAACGTCCCCGACCGGCCGCACGACCACGGTGGCGTCGGCGCTCGCCTCGAACACCCGCACGGGGCGCACGACGACGGTGGCGTCGGCGCTCGCCTCGAACACCCGGACCGGCCTCACGACCACCGTCGCGTCCGCTCCGCCCGAAGCCGTCCCGACACCCCCGTCCGGTACCCGACCGGTGTCGACTTCGGACACGGGACCGTCCTCACCAGCCGCCGAATCCCCCGACACCGCACCCGCGGCGTCCACCGGCTCCTCAGCGACCAAGATCCGCCCCCGTCACATCACCGCGACCAACAGCCCCGACACCGTACGTCCCCGGCCGCGAGTCCGGTGCGGACACGCCCCCGTGAGCCCGGCTCAGCTGACGCTCTCCGCGTCCGACACCCACGTGTTGCAGGCGCTGGTCTGGTTCGTGGTGAACCCGCGGTTGACCCAGGCGGCGTTGCGCTCGGGCGCGCCGTGGTCGCGGTTGGGGTAGATCGGGTAGTCGCCGCGGGTGCTCGCGTCGCGCAGCGCGACGTCGATCACGTCGCCGGGGATGGCGCCGTGCGAGAGGGGCGCGAGGGACATGCCGCCGAAGCAGGTGGCCTGCAGCTCCTTGCGGCGGTTGAGGTCGAGCCCGGCCGGGGTGTCCCAGCCGCCCTTGTCGTACTGGGCCTCGCTCGACGCGCGCAGGACGCCGGACAGCCACTGGATGTGGTGGCCGTACTCGTGGGCGAGCTGGCCGAGGTACTTGCCGGGGTGGTTCGGGTTGTTCGTGCCCTGCTCACCGGCGTAGTAGTTCGCGGTCCAGTAGATCGTCCCGTCGCAGTACATGGCGGTCCGGTCCGGGCCCATCGAGCCGCACGGGTTGGTGATGGTCGTGGTCACGATGACCAGCTCGACCGGCTGGTAGGGCAGGTTGGCCTTGGTGAACGACGGCTTCCACATTGCCTCGATGCACGGCAGCGCGGCGCGCAGGAAGACCTCCTGGCCGGAGGGCGAGTAGTCCATGCCGGGCAGCGGGCAGCCGTCGATGTCGAACGCGCCGAGCCCGGCGCCGTGGATGGGGTTGTCACCGAGCTTGATGACCGCCTTGGGCCCGGCGGGCTTGGACGAGGTGGCCGACGTGGCGGAACGGCTGGTGGGGGTCCGCGCGCTGGTCGTCGTCGTGGCGCTGGTCGTGGTCGTCGTGGGGGCCGTGTAGCTGTAGGTCGAGTACCCGGAGTAGGCCGAGTCGCTGGCCCGCTTCGGCGTGCCGGTGGCCGCGACGACCCCGATGATCGCGATGCCGAGGATGGCCACCGCGAACAGGACGCCCGCGACGAGCGGACCGTTGTTCTTGCGGGGCGGCGGGTAGGGCGCGTACTGGGGAGGACCCCACTGCTGCGGGGGGAGCTGCGGCGGGGACTGCTGGAACGGCTGCCGGCCCCAGGGCGCGGGCGGCGGCGCGGCCATCGGCGGCGGCATCACCGGGCGGGGCGGCGGCAGCGGCGGCTGGCCCTGCGGGGGCTGCGGCCCGCCGTACCAGGGAGGGGGCGGCGGCGCCTGGTTGTGGGGCTGCTGCTGGGGGTGCAATGGCGCAGGCACGGGCGGAGGCCCGACCGGTCGCGGTGGCGGCCAGCCACCCGGCGGTGGTGGTTGCGTCATTGGTCGAGGTTCCCCCATTATCGCTTCTACCCGAATCAGCACAAGAGCATAGGCGGACTCCGCTATTGTCCGCGGCCGTGTTGAAAAACTGGGGAATGGCGATCATCGGCGCGGTCGCGCTGTGCGGTTTCGCGGGACCGGCTTTCGCCCAGCCCAGCCAGCAGCCGCTGCCCGGTGCCGTGGGCACCGACGTGCGGCTCAAGCTGGAACGCGACGGCAAGGTGACCGTCACCGAGGTGGTGACCGTGCCCGAGGGCAAGGCGGTCCACCGTTCCGTGCCTCTGCGGATCGCCGTCGGCGACAACCGCGACCGGGTGTTCGAGATCAATGACGCCTCCGTCGAGGGCTCTGGCTCGGCGTCCGCGAACGCCGAGGAGTTCACCGTCTCGTTGAACTCCGGCACCTCCACTGTGCACTACGTGCTGACGGGCGCGGTCGCTCAAATCGGCGACGCTTTGGAGCTGAGGTGGCAGCCCGCGAGCGGGTGGGACACCACCCTGGACTCGGTCTCCATCTCGGTGATCGCCCCCGACGCGCCGCGTTCGGTGACCTGCCTGGCCGGTCCTCCTGGCACTTCTTCGCCATGCACGACGGCCGAGCTCGGCGACGGCCGGGGCGTGCGCGCGAAGGAGATCTCGCTGGCCGCGGGCGACCGGGTCGACATCGCGATCGGCCTGCAGGACGGCGCCGCGCCGGCGAACGCCGTGGTCGTGGAGAGCGGGGGTCTGGCGGCCGCGTTCGCGCTCACCCCGGCCAGCGCGCTCGGCCTCGCGGTGCTGGTGGTCGCGCTGGTCGGCGGGTTCGTCCTGCTCTGGTTCCTGCGCGGCCGCGACGCCCGCGCGCTGGCCGCCGACGTCGGCCCGGTCGACGTCCTGGTCACCAGCCCCGGCGGCGGGGTCGCGTTCGCCTCGCCGGACGGCGTGCTGCCCGGCCAGGTCGGCACGGTGGTCGACGAGCACGTCGACGTGGTGGACGTGACGGCGACCGTGATCGACCTCGCCGTGCGCAACTACCTGTGGATCTCCGAGGTCGGCTCCGACGGCGGGGTCATGGACTGGCGGCTGGTCCGGCGCAACCCGGTCGACGACTCGCTGTCGGGCTACGAGCGGGCCGTGTGCGAGGTGCTGCTGCCCGAGGGCACCGACGCGGTGCTGCTGTCGGAGCTGCGCTCCCGCCGGATCGACCTGGCCGAGGTGCGCGACCGCCTCTACACCGACGTGGTCGACAAGAACTGGTTCACCCGCCGCCCCGACTCCGTCCGCGGCCGCTGGTCCCTCTACGGCGTCGTCCTGGCGGTCCTCGGCGCCGCGCTCACCGTCGGGCTCGCGCTCAGCGGCGGGGCGGCGCTGCTCGGCCTGGTCGTCGTGGTCGCGGGCCTCGCCCTCACCTTCGGCGCCCGGTCGATGCCCGCCCGCACCAAGCGGGGTAGCGCGCTGCTGGAGCACGTCCGCGGCCTGCGCGGCTACCTGCACTCGGTCGCGCCCGGCGACATCCCCGAGGCCGACCGCGAGATGGTCTTCTCCCGGTCCCTGCCCTACGCGGTGGTCCTCGGCGCCACCGAACGCTGGCTCGGCACGTTCGCGCCCCTGAAGTCGGGGGCGGGCGGCACGCCGGGGCTGTACTGGTTCGGCGAGTCCGAGGGCAGCGCGGACCTCGGCCGGTTCGCCCGGCACTTCCCGGCGTTTCTGGGCGCGCTCGACGGCGTGCTCGCCCAGGCGGGGCACCTCCGATCGCTCCGGGGGCAGAAGCCGTAGGCTGCTTTCATGGCGCTACCCGAACTGCACAGGTTCACGCTTCCCAACGGACTGCGGGTGGTGCTCGCCCCCGATACGAGTGCCCCGGTGGTCGGCGTGAGCGTGCACTACGACGTCGGCTTCCGGTCCGAGCCCGAAGGGCGCACCGGTTTCGCGCACCTGTTCGAACACCTGATGTTCCAGGGCAGCGAGAGCCTCGAGAAGCTCGCCCACTTCCGGCACGTGCAGTCCTCGGGCGGCACGTTCAACGGGTCGACCCACCCCGACTACACCGACTACTACGAGGTGCTGCCGTCGGCGGCCCTGGAGCGCGCCCTGTTCCTCGAGGCGGACCGGATGCGCGCCCCGAAGATCACCCAGGAGAACCTCAACAACCAGATCGACGTGGTCAAGGAGGAGATCCGCCTCAACGTGCTGAACCGGCCGTACGGCGGGTTCCCCTGGATCCTGCTGCCGCCGGTGCTGTTCAAGACGTTCCCGAACGCCCACAACGGCTACGGCGACTTCACCGACCTGGAGAACGCGACCGTCGAGGACTGCGCCGCCTTCTTCGACACCTACTACGCGCCGGGCAACGCCGTGCTGACCGTGGCGGGCGACTTCACCGTCGAGGGCGCGACCGCGCTGGTCGAGAAGCACTTCGGCGACGTGCCCGCCCGCACCGTGCCGCCGCGGCCGTCGTTCGCCGAGGAGCCCCCCAAGGGCGAGGTCCGCTCGGAGCACACCGACCCGCACGCGCCGTTCCCCGCGGTCGCCATCGGCTACCGCGTCCCGGACCCGGTGGCCGAGCTGGACGCCTACCTCGCCTACCTGGTGCTCGCGGGCGTGCTGACCGACGGCGACGGCTCGCGCCTTCAGCAGCGGCTGGTGCACCGCGACGCGATCGTCACCGACATCAACGCGGGCTGCGGCCTCTTCGGACCGCTCGAGGCGCGCGACCCCGACAGCTTCACGATCACCGCGATCCACGCGCCCGACGTGCCGGTCGAGCGGGTCGTCGCGGCGCTGGACGAGGAGCTCCAGCTGCTGGCCGAGCAGCCGCCGACGGCCGAGGAGCTGGCCAAGGTCACCGCGCGCTGGGCGTCCACCATGCACCGCGAGCACGACCGGCTGACCAACCGGACGCTGGGCCTCGGCTCCGCCGAGCTGCTGTTCGGTCGCGCCGAGCTCATCCACGAGCTGCCCGAGCGGATCGCCGCGGTGACCGTCGACGAGGTCGCCGCCGCCGCGAAGGCGCTGCGCCCCGACTCGCGCGCCATCCTCATCGTCAACCCCGCGAACGCCGGAGGTACCGAGTGACCACGCAGTCTCCGACGCTCGACTCTGCAGGCAGGTCCGCGCACCGCAGCGCCGAGGACATCGGTCGCACCGAGCAGGGGCCCCGTCCGCTGCCCGAGCTGAGCGAGCAGCGCGCGCCCGCCGACCTGTCCACTGTCGACACCACGATCGCCAACGGCCTGCGGGTGGTCGCGGTCCGCCGCGCGTCCGTGCCGATGGTCGAGGTCCGGCTGCGCGTCCCGTTCGCCGACCCGGCCCCCTCCAGCGTCGGCTCGCAGCACTCGGCGTGGGGGGAGGTGCTGGCGAACACCATCCTCACCGGCACCGCGACCCGCGACCGCGTCGCGATCGACACCGAGCTGGCGCTGGTCGGCTCCGAGCTGGACGCGGTCGTGGACCCGGAGCGCCTGAGCATCTCCGGCAGCGTCCTGGCCGCGGGCCTGGGCACCGTGCTCGACGTCGTCCGCGACGTGCTGACCGGCGCCACCTACCCGGCCGACGAGGTGGACCGCGAACGCGACCGCCTGGTCGAGCGGATCGCGCTGGCCAGGTCGCAGCCGAACGTGATCGCGCGCGAGGCGCTGCAGAAGCACCTCTACGGCGACCACCCGTTCGCCAAGGAGATGCCGGAGGCCGACGAGGTCGCGCGGGTGACCCGCGACGAGGTCGCCGCGCTGCACGCCAGGGCCGTGCTGCCCAAGGGCTCGGTGCTCGTGCTGGTCGGCGACATCGACCCGGACACCATCGTCGGCACGGTCGAGTCCGTTCTCGGCTCGTGGACCGGCGAGGGCACCGCGGTCACGATCAGCCCGTTGCCGCAGGTCACGCCCGGTGACGTCCTGCTGGTGCACCGCCCCGGCGCCGTGCAGTCGCAGATCAGGCTGGCGGCCCGCGCGCTGGAGCGCACCGACCCGAAGTACCCGGCGCTCCAGCTGGCGAACCTGGTCTACGGCGGCTTCTTCTCCTCCCGCCTGGTGGAGAACATCCGCGAGGACAAGGGCTACACCTACAGCGCCCGCTCGCACCCGGAGTTCACCCCGCACGGCGCCACCCTGATGGTCGACGCGGACACCGCGAGCGACGTCACGGCCGCCGCGCTGCTGGAGACCCGCTACGAGCTGGCCCGCCTCGGCCTGGTCCCGCCGAGCGAGGAGGAGGTGGAGGTCGCCCGCCGGTACGCCATCGGCTCGCTGCTGACCGCCACCTCGTCGCAGGGCGGTCTGGCCTCGTTCCTGGTGAGCCTGGCCGGTCTGGGGCTCGACCTCGACTGGTTCGTCGCCCACCCCGAGCGGTTGGAGAAGGTCACCGTCGAGGAGGTCGCCGCCGCCGCGCTGGAGTTCTTCGCCCCCACCGCGTTCACCGGCGTGCTCGTCGGCGACGCGGACAAGCTGGCCCCGCAGCTGAAGGCGCTGGGCGGTGTGAAGCTGCCGTGACCCACCCGTTCGAACTGCTCGACCTGCCCGCGCTCTCCCGGTTCACCGTGGACCGGCGGGAGCCGCTGCGAACGGATGTCGAGCGACTGGCCGCGCTGTGGCCGAAGTCCCGCGTGCTGGTCGTCGACAAGCGCGGCCGCACCCTGGTGGCGGACAAGGGGACCCGGCTGGTCGACCAGCCCGCCCTCGAGTTCGGCGACAACCCGCCGTCCGACGCCGTCCTGCTCGGCGAGCAGGACGGCGTGGCGTACTGGGGCGTGCCGTCGGTCGACGACGGGACCGAGGCCCAGGTCAGCCCGGCGCGGGCCTGGCAGTTCCCGGAGCTGACCGACGAACCGCAGCTGCTGGACCTGCGGGCTGTCGGCGCACTGCTGGACGACACCGGCGCGGGCCTGCTCACCTCGGCGGTGGCGGCCTTCGCCTGGCACCGCAACGCGCGCTTCTGCGCCCGCTGCGGCTCGCCGACCGAGTCGGTCAAGTCCGGCTGGGCCCGCGTCTGCGCGAAGTGCTCCCACGAGGAGTACCCGCGCACCGACGCCGCCGTCATCTGCCTGGTCCACGACGGTGTCGGCACCAACGGCGAGAACGTGCTGCTGGCCAGGGGAGCGGGCTGGCCGGAAGGCCGCTACTCGGTCCTCGCCGGTTTCGTCGAGGCGGGGGAGTCGCTGGAGTCCTGCGTCGCGCGCGAGATCGCGGAGGAGGTCGGCGTCACCGCCACCGCCATCCGCTACCTCGGCAGCCAGCCCTGGCCGTTCCCGCGCTCGCTGATGGTCGGCTTCACCGCCGTCGCCGACCCCACCGAGCCGCTGGTGCCCGCCGACGGCGAGGTCGCCCAGGCCAAGTGGGTCAGCCGCGCCCTGGTCCGCCAGGCCCTGGCCGAGCCGGGCAGCGTGGACGACCTGCTGCTCGCTCCCGGCGCATCCATCGCGTACCGGATGATCTCCTCCTGGGCCGAGGCTTCCTGAGCACGGGTGCGGTGACCACGCCCGTGGTCACCGCACCGCCGCTCGCAGCATCGCGTCCCAGGGCAGCCCGCGCACGAACTCGGCGTAGGTGTGCCAGCTGATCTCCGGCAGAGCGGCCCGCAGCGCGGGCACGTCGACGTCCATGCCGGGGTCGGTGAAGTAGCGGAACATCGCCGCCAGATCGGGCGAGTACCGCTCCACCACGTCCACCGGCGGCCTGCGGTGCCTGATCGGCTTCCCGATCGCCGCGCTCAGCGCCTCCGCCATCCCCACCGGCGTCAACGCCTCACCCGCCAGGTCGAGCCGCACTCCCGCGAACCGCTCCGGCTGCTCCAGCACGAGCACCGCGACCGCCGCGATGTCGGCCACCGCGACCAGGTGCAGCGCCCGTTCCGACGGCAACGGCAACCCCAGCACCCCGTCGCGCAGCCCGCTCAACGACCACTCCCCGAACTTGTCGTCCACGAACGCGGCCGGACCCAGCACCGTCCACCGCACCCCGCTGCCCCGCAGGTGCTCCTCGATCCGCTGCTTGCTGTCGAAGTGCGGGACCCCCGTACCCCGGTCGGCGTTCGCCGCCGACGTGAACACCACGTGCTCCACCCCGCGCACCGCGTCGACGAGCGCGATCCCTTGGCGCACCTCGGTGTCCACGTCCGTCCCGAACGGCGTCGACACCGCGAACACGGCCGTCGCACCGTCCACAGCGGCCTTCAGCGACACCGGATCGTCGAAGTCACCCCCGACCACCTCCGCCCCCGCCACCCGCAGCCGCTCGGCAGCAGGACTATCGGGACGTCGAGTAAGCGCACGGACCTTCTCGCCGTGCGCGAGAAGCAACCGGGCAACCGCCCCACCCTGAGCACCCGTGGCGCCGGTGACCAACGTTGTCATGCGCAAAGATTGACCGTAAAAACATCCCGACGTCAAACGAATTGCTACGATCGCGCCGTGACCGAACCGAGCGACGCCCTGCTGGCCTGGTTGTACGCGCACCAGGGTGTGGAAGCCGCGCAGGCGGCGATGAGCGAGCGCATGGAGTCCGTCGCGGGCTGCTCGCTGCTGGAGCACTCGGCGCTGTACCGGCTGAAGATGAACGGCGGCAGGCTCCGCATGCTCGACCTGTCCGACTACCTGTCGGTAAGCCCCAGCGGGGGGACCAGGCTGGTCGAGCGCCTCGTAAAACGCGGCTGGGTCGCCCGCGAGCAGCCGGAGGACAACCGCAGGCTGGTGCACGCCGTGCTGACCGCCGAGGGGAGGCGCGTTCTGGAGAGAACCACCGCCCCCGCCTACCGCGACACCGTCGCCGTGTCGTTCTCCGACCACCTGAGCGACCGCGACGTGGCCGACCTGAAGCGGATCGGCCGCAAGCTCCTCGAAGCCCACGGCCGGTGGGACGCCCAGCGCTTCGCCACCGACTAGCGCGGCGACCGCCGACCCCCGTCGGGGAGGTGTGGCCGGGCCCGGAGATGCCCGGTGAGGATCGTGGTCGCCGACTAGCGCGGGGGCGCGAACGACCCGATGTGGTCGATCATCGAGTCCAGTGCCGCTTCCAGTGCGACCGTGTCGCGGCGGACCTGGGTCAGCAGCAGTCCGCCCTGCAACGCGGTCAGCGTGGCGAGTGCCAGTCGGTCCGGGTCGGCGTCGGGACGCAGGTCGCCCCGGTCGCGCATGGCGTGCAGCCCGGCGCGGATGCTCGTCTCCCACCGGGTGTACCCGGTCGCGACGGCCTGCCTCGCCTCGTCGTCCACGTCGGCCAGTTCGCTGCCGAGCGATCCGATGGGACATCCGCCGCGGCAGCCGTAGCCCTGCTGGAGCGCGACCAGGAAGTCCCGCCACGCCCGCAGCGCCTCCAGGCTGTCCAGGGTGGACAGCAGGGGTTCCTGGGTGGTCAGCACGGCCTCGGTCTGGTGCGCGATGACCGCCAGCACGAGCGTCCGCTTGTCGCTGAAGTAGTGGTAGATCTGCGAGGTGCTGACGCCCGCCGCGGCGCGCACGTCGTCGGTGCTGGTCCCCGCGACCCCGCGTTCGAACATCAGCTCCGACGCCGCGGCGACGATCCGGTCGCGGGTCGCCTGCCCCTTCCGCGTCAGCCGCACCTCGGTCATGCCGAAGACCCTACGCCCATTTCTGGAGTTGACACTCCAAAAGTCCGCCGGCAGAGTGGAGTAATCACTCCAAAACGATGAGGGGTCAGCCCGTGACGAGCACCAAACCCACGATCGCCGATCAGGTCGGCGCCTTCCAGGCGACCCTGTCCACCCGGCTCCCGGCCGGGGTCGCGACCGCCTTCGCCGCCGAACGGGCGGCTTTCGCCACGTTGGGGACGCCCGCCGAAGCCGTCGGACCGGGTGTCGCGATGCCGGACGGAGCCCTGCTCGACGTCCACGGTGAACCGACCACGCTCGCCCGCGCCAGGGGAGGCAGGCCCGCGGTCGTGGTCTTCTACCGCGGCGCGTGGTGCCCGTACTGCAACCTGGCCCTGCGCGCCTACCAGGACCAGCTCGTGCCCGAACTGGCGGAACGCGGGGTGGGGCTGATCGCAGTCTCCCCGCAGAAGCCCGACGGATCGCTGTCGATGGCCGAGGCCAACGACCTCACCTTCACGGTGCTGACCGACCCCGGCAACGGGATCGCGGCCGCGCTCGGCGTCCTCAGCCCGGACCGCGACCCCGCCGTCCGGGACGCGGCGCTCTCGCTCGGCGTGGACGTGGCCGCGGGCAACGCCGACGGCACCGACGCGCTGCCGATGCCGACGGTGGTCGTCGTGGACGCGGACGGTGTGATCCGCTGGGTCGACGTCCACCCCGACTACACCACGCGCAGCGAACCGCGGGCGATCCTCGACGCCGTGGCGGATCTCCGGGGCGAAGAGGGGTGAAGCGGGTGGGAGGCCCGCCGGCCTCCCACCCCCTTCGGTCCGCCGGGCCCTACCCCCGGTAGGCCGCCAACGTCCGCGTGAACTCCCACGCCTGCTGCGACACCCCGGAACAGGTGTCGTCGTTCGGGTAGGCCCCTGGACACGGCCGGTCCCGGTTGCTCGACCAGAACGTCAGCCGCGCGATGTGCTTCTCCTGCGCGTACGCCAGGATCGTCCGGAAGTCGGCCACGGTGACCGTCTCGCCGACGTCCGTGATCCCGTTCATCGACGAGATCCCCGTGTTCCGGTAGGCCTGGTCGTCGCTGTACCCGTACGCGCTCTTGACCGCGTTCTTCAGCCCTTCCGCGGCCTGCCGCGTCAGGGTCCCCATGTTCTGCCCGTTGCCGCCGAAGTCGAACGGCATGATCGTCCACGCGGTGATGCCCAACCCGGACGACGCCGCCCGCCGGATGAGACCGCTGTCCGGTCCGCTGATGTTCGTCCCGATCGTCACGTACACCGCGATGCCCGCGTTGTTCGCCTTCACGACCTTCAGCGCGTCCACCGTCCGCTGCTGCACCGCCGGGTTGTCGTAGGCGGCGGCCTCCAGGTCGATGTCGATCGCCTTCAGCCCGTAGGCGTTGATCACCTTCTGGTAGGCCGCCGCCAGTTCGGCGGCCGACCCGCACGACGACTCCAGCTTGTTCCCGTTGGCGCCGCCGAAGGACACGACGACGTCGCCGCCGGCCGCGCGGATCGAGTTGACCATCGTCTGGTCGGGGCCGCCGGTCAGCGGCCTGCTGCTGTCCCACTGGGGGTTGCAGTACCCGTTGGACAGCATGAACGCCATGGTGAACCACTTGACGCCGGTCGCGGACATGACCGCCTGGGCGTTCGGCGGGTTGCCCCACCCGTTGTAGACGTAGGGCGCCACGGCCATCGTCGGGTCCCCTGGCGCCGGCGGGGTCGTGCCTCCGGTCGGCACGGTCCACTTCTGGTTCGCGCCACCGCCGCACGCCCAGATCTGGATCGGGGCGCCGTTGGCGGAGCTGTTGTCGGTGACGTCCAGGCACTTGCCCGTGGCCGGGTTGACGACGTCCTTGGCGCTGTTGGGTTTCCACTGCTTGTTGGCACTGGCCGAGCAGTCCCAGATCTGGAGCTTGGACCCGTCGGCGGTGCCGTTGTCCTTGATGTCCAGGCACTTGCCGAGCGCGCGCAGCGTGCCGTCGCTCTCGACGGTCCACTGCTGCGCCGCGGAACCGTTGCAGTCGTAGAGCTGCACGGCCGTCCCGTTGGCGCTGTTGGCCGCCGCGACGTCCAGGCACTTGCCCGCGAGCCCGGTGATCGGGCCGACCGGCCCGGCGGCGTCGGCCGCCGGGACCGTGATCAGGAACAGCGGCGCGACGACCGCCGCGACGACCGCGAGTGCGCGCTTCACGCGGTGACCGTCCACTTCTGGTTGGCCGCACCGGTGCAGGCCCAGACCTGGACGGGCGTGCCGTTGGCGGAGCTGTTGCCGGTCGCGTCCAGGCACTTGTTCAGCGTCGGGTTGACGATGTCGCGCCCGGCCGTGACCGTCCACCTCTGGTTGTTGCCGCCCGCGCAGTCCCAGATCTGCAGCTTCGTGCCGTCGGCGGTGCCGTTGTCCTTGATGTCCAGGCACTTGCCCAGCGCGCGGATCGTGCCGTCGGAGCCTGCGGTCCACTTCTGCGCGGTGCTGCCGTTGCAGTCGTAGAGCTGGACCGCGGTGCCGTTGGCGCTGTTGGCACCCGCGATGTCGAGGCACTTGCCGCCGAGACCGGTGATGGTGCCGCCCGCGGGCGGCGTCGTGCCGCCCTGCGTGCCGTTCCAGGTGAAGGTGGCCGACGTGCGGGCGGGCAGGCTGTAGGTGAACGACGAGTTGCCCCAGTTCACCTTCACGTTCTGCGTGCTGCCCGTCGTGTTGTACGCGATCAGCGCCTTGGAGCCGTCGGTGTTGCGCCACGCGACGTTCTTCACCGCCCCGTTGTCCGAGGACTCGATGCGCTGCGCGCCCGGCTTCACGAACTTGGTCAGGTGGCCCATCGTGTAGTACTCGACGGTGTAGTCGACCTGGCCGCGGCGGGAGTCGTTGTTGTGCACGGTGATGAAGCCGGTGCACGTGCCGCAGCCACCGTTGTGCGGGTTCATCGTCTCGTCGAGCGCCAGGCTCCACTTGACCACCGAGCTGCCCCAGTTGCGGGTGTAGTCGATGATGTTGGCCATGTCCTCGCCGTGCTGGTCGGAGATCCAGGTGCCGCCGGAGTGCTCGGTGTCGAACGCCTTGACGTTCGGGAACTCGTTGTGCGCCGTGGTCTGCGCGGAGACGTCGCCGACGTAGCCGTGCCACGCGATGCCGCCGAACAGCGGGTCGTTCACGATCGCCGGGTCCTGCAGCTGCGGCTTGACCCAGGTGTTGTAGCCGTCCCAGTTCCAGTCGTAGACCAGCACCTTGGTGTTGATCCCGGCCGCGCGGAACGCGGGGTAGATGCCGTTCTTGGTGAAGTTGATCAGGCCCGCGGTGTTCCACTGCATCGACGGGTAGCCGGGGCAGCAGCCGGGCTCGTTCTGCGGCGTCACGTAGTCGATCGGGATGCCCCGCGACTGGTAGGCCTGCACGTACTTGGCGAAGTACTGGCCGTAGGTGCCGTAGTACTCGGCCTTCAGCCAGCCCTGCCGCATCGAGTTGTTGTCCTTCATCCACGCGGGCGCGCTCCACGGCGACGCCACCACGCGCAGCGCCGGGTTCAGCTCCTTGGCCCGCTTGGTCAGCGGCAGCACGTCGGCGAGGTCGTGGTCGATCTTGAAGTCGTTGACGTCGCAGCAGGTGTCGTCGTAGGAGTAGTCGAACCGCGCGAGGTCCGTGGACGCCATCGGGTTGCGGGTCATCGACAGGCCGATCCCGTTGACCGGGTCGAACAGCTTCTTCATGGTGTCCTCGCGGGTGGCCGCGCTGAGGATGCCGCTGCTGTTCATGAGCCAGGCGGCGGAGTCGGTGAACGACGCGCCACCGCCCTCGAACGTCTGGTACCGGGTGTTCTCGTTGACGTTGATCGTCTGGCCACCGGTCCCGGTGCCCGCCGCGAAGGTCACCGGCGTCTGCTGCTGGAGCCCCCGCGTGACCTCCGTCCCGCGGTTGGCGCCGGTGGTGGTCGTGAGCCAGACGTTCACCTGTTCGCCCGCGGCCTGGGCGGGGGCGTTGGGCGCGGCGACCGCGGCGGTTGCCAGCAGTGCCGCGCCGAGCGCGGAGAGTAGTGACCTTCGAGGCGAGGACTTCGGCATGGCAGGGTTCCTCGTTCCGTGCGAGCAGACAGCTGGTCAGGGTCAGCTGGGCGTGGCGTCGACCTCGCGTTACCGGGTTCTCGTGCCGGCTGGCATAGTCGGGGTGTCCGGCATCACGCCTTATTTCAAGATGTGATTTAACCCATGCGACCTCGGGGCGTCAAGGCTTGGCAAAGGGGAGTGACAGTGCAGCGGAGCAAGCGGACGATGCGCGATCTGAGGACGAGCAACCGCGCCCGCGTGTTGCGACGGCTGTACTTCGACGGCCAGTTCAGCCGCCACGAGCTCGCGGGCGCGACCGGTCTGAGCCAGGCGTCGGTCAGCAACGTCGTCGGTGAGCTGGTCGACGACCAGGTCGTCGTCGAGGCGGGCCTGGTCGGCTCGGACGGCGGCAGGCCCCGCGTCCTGCTCCGCGTCAACCCCGACCACGCGTGCGTCGTGGGTGTCGACGTCGGCGAGACCCACGTGCTCGTCGAGGTCTTCGACCTCACCCTCCGCAGGCTCGCGATGAGCACCTTCCAGATGGAATCCATCGCCAACCGCGGCGAGGCCGTCGTCGAACGCGTCCTCGCCGGTCTCAGCCAGTGCATCGAGGACAGCGGCGTCGACCCCAGCCGACTCCTCGGTGTCGGTGTCGGCGTCCCCGGCCTGGTCGAACGCGGCTCCGAGCTCCTCGTCCACGCCCAGACCGTCGGCTGGAACGGCGTCCCCCTGGAACGCATGCTCCGCGCGGGCACCGACCTGCCCCTCTTCATCGACAACGGCGCCAACACCCTCGGCCAGGCCGAGATGTGGTTCGGCGCCGGCCGCGGCGCCCGCAACGCCGTCATCGCCCTCGTCGGCTCCGGCGTGGGCGCCAGCGTCATCGCCGACGGCGTCCCCTACCGCGGCGCTTCCGGCGGCGCGGGCGAATGGGGCCACACCACCCTCGCTCTTGATGGCAGGCCATGCAGATGCGGCGCCAACGGCTGTCTGGAGGCCTACATCGGCGCCAAGGGCGTCCTCGCCCGCCACCGCGAACTCGCAGGCCTCCCCGGCGTCGTCACCGACGAGGAAATCGCCCTCCGCGACCTCCTCGCCGAAGACTCACCCGCCGCCCGCGAAGTCCTCAACGAAACCGCCCGCTACGCGGGCGCGGGCATCGGCAACCTCATCAACCTGTTCAACCCCGAACGCGTGATCCTCGGCGGCTGGGCCGGCCTCCTGCTCGGCAGCCAACTCCTCCCCGCCATCCGCGAGGTAGCCGCCAAACACGCCCTCCACCACCCCTACCAACAGGCGAAGATCAAACTCTGCGAACTCGGCACCGAATCCGTAGCCATGGGCGCCGCCACCCTCCCCGTCACCGAATTCCTCAACGCCGGCGGCGTCCGCAACCCCGCCCTCATGCGCCCAACCGCCTAACCGCCTAGCTGCCTAACCAACCCCCCGAAGCGCAGCGAGCACGCCAACACCACGTTGGGCGCAGCCCGCCAGCGCCCATCCGGCGCGGAGCGCCTGGGGCCTTGTCCGCCGCGCAGCAAGGATGCCCTGTCCGACGGCGAAGCCAAGGATGCCCTGTCCGTCGCGGAGCGTCGGATGCCCTCCCCACCCACACTCCCCCCACGCACCCCGACGAGAAAGCCCCTCTATGCCCACCGCCGCTTGTCAAGACAGCTCCACCGTCTTGACAAGCGGCGGTGGGCATAGAACACTAGGCGACCGGGGTGCCCCTCACCCCCCAAACCCAGCCACCCTCCACACCTCCCCCTCCTCCAAAACGCCCCCCGGCACCCCCACCCCGAACGCCAACGCCACCCCCCGAACCACAACCCTCCTCACCACCTCATCCTCCAACTCCCCAGGCCACTCCCACTCCGGCCCCGCCAACACCACCTTCAACACCCGATCCGCCACCCCGATCACCTCGGCGAACCTCTCCTCCGGGATCCCCTCGTACCTCCGCACCTGCGCCAACCACCGCGACCTCCACGCCATCTGCCCCGCGGGCTCCTCGACGGCCCTCCCGTGCACGATCCGCAGCACCTCCACCAGCGACGTCCCCTCCTGCCGCAGGTGCTCGTCCAGCCGCACGAGCGACACCTGCCGCCGCGCCGCCACCTCCACCGGTTTGTGCAGCACCACGCTCAACGCCGACGCGGTCTCCTCGTCGGCCACCCGCATGCTGAACGCCGACTTCCCGGCTTCCATGGTCTCCACCGCGAGCCGCCACAGCTCCGCCAGTCCGGGCCCCCTGTACACCGCCCGCAACTCCTGATCCACGAACGCACCTCCTGTGACCACTCGAATACCCCTGGTCGCGAAATCTTCCGCGATCAAGTCCGAATATGTGGAAGATCCGTTGAACCGAACCTCCACAACTCCCGTACCGCCATCTGGCGGTGTTGTAGAGCGCTAAACGATTACCGCACATCCGGGAAGCGGGCGCAGTGGGTTCGGGCAGCCTTTGTTGATCATTGTTGACCCGCGTCCCGCGGTCTGGTCAAGTCGTTGTCGAAGGTTATGCGCAGGTTAAGGCTCCGGCTGTTCGCGCTGGGTGCCGTCCCGATGGCGGTGGAAGGCGCGGGTGGTCCCATGTGCTGGTTGCCCGATTCCGGTACGGCGACGGGACATTCCCATGTGTGACGTTTTCGAGGGTCCGCGGAGGCCCGAGAGATTTCGCGGGCCGATTTCGCCGCACTTCGCGAATGGCGCCCCGGTCAAGCACGTCGGCTACCTCTACGGATCCACCCGGTCCAATGCGGCGCCGTCCCAGGTCGTCTGGGTGCAGGCCACACCACGTCCGTTGCGGGGACGCAGGACGTCGTAGATGTGCATGCGGGGAATCCGGTCGGACACCCCCCACCCGCTGGGCCAGGTGATGACCCAGTCCATGTCCAGGTCGACCAGGAGCCCGAGCATCCGGGCGATCGTCGGGTCGTCCAGCCGCTCGAACGCCTCGTCCAGCAGGACCAGCCGCAGCGGGTCGAAGGACTCCGAGCCGCTGCTCACCGCGTCGTAGAACGAGGCGGCGGCCGCGAACAGCGTCACGTACGAGATCAGCCGGGTCTCCCCCGAGGACAGCTGCTTGAGCCGCCGTTCGCGCGGGTTCCCGTCGGGGCCGGTGTCGCCCACGGTCACCGTGAACTGGTGCCACGTCCGGTAGTCCAGGGCCCGCGACAGGATCTCCGCGTAGCCGCCGGTGTCGCTGTCCCGCTCGGCCTCGATCCGCTCGGTGAACACCCGCCGCAGCGTCGCGTCCTGCTCCGGCGTCCGCTCCGCGTACGGCAGCCTGACCAGCGCCAACGCCTGCCGCGTCTCCTCGTCCAGCGCGGAGGACGACTTCCACGACAGCTTCACGTGCACGCCCTGGCTGGAGCGGGCCCTGCCGAGCACGTCGTTCATCCGCTTGCACAGGTCCTCGGCGACCGCGATCTGCCCGCGCAGCCACTCGGCCAGGTCGCGGATCAGGTAGTCGGCGAAGATGCCCTGGTAGCGCTCGTCGAGGAACCCGCGCTGCTCGCCGAGCTTCACGGTCACCTGCCGGGCCGCCACGGCCACCGGCCGGGTGCCCTCCTCGCCGGTCACCGTCACGGTCAGCAGCCCGGCGTGCTGCTCGGCGGCGATGTCGTGGCTGCTCGCTAGCGACGTCTGCAACGCCTGGAGCTTGGTGATCACGGTCGCCTCGCCCGCGCCCCGGCGGTCGCCCGCCGCCGCGATGGCCTCCTGGACCGCGTCCAGGTCGTCCTCCACGTCGGGCAGCGCCGCGACCAGGACACCCGGCGCGGCGACGGTGGCCCGGAACTGGTCGGCCACCCGCGTGCGGTGCGCCTCGGCCGACCCGAGCTGCTCGCGCGCGCCGTCGAGCTGCGCCTCCAGCTTCGCGGCCTGCTCACGTGAGGACGCGACCTGCTCGCGCATGCCCTTGAGGTCCTCGCGGAGCTTGCGCCGCGACGACTCCAGCGACCCCAGCTGGTCCGCGATCTCCCGCGCCTCGCCGCCGATCGCCTCGGTCAGCTCGGCCAGCGTCGCCGCCTGGGTCGTGTAGTCGACGCACCTGGCCTCGGCGTCGGCCTCGGCGGCCACCCGGTCCTCGCCCGCCGCGTGGTAGCGGTGGGTCGCGTCGGTCAGGTCCGTCACGGCGCCCTGGCACTGCCTGCGCAGCAGGTCGCCGAGCCGGTCGGCGGTCCGCTGCGCGTCACCCGCGGCCTGCTGGGACTGCCGCAGCCCTTCGGTCTCCGCGGGCAGCCCCGCCTCGCCCGCCTGCCGCACCAGCTCGCCGCGCGCGGCCTCACCGCGGGCCTGGGCCTCCTCCAGCTCGGCCCGCAGCTCCCGCGCCCGCGCCTGCGCCCGGTCGGCCGACTCGCGCGCGGCCTGCTCACGGCTGTGCTTGGCGATCAGCTCGCCCTCGGACGGGAACCCGTCCAGGTGCGCCTCCCACCGCGCGACCAGGTCACCCGCGGCGGCCAGCTCGTCCTCGGCCACGCCCAGCTCGCCGCGCAGCCCGGCCAGCTCGTCCTCCAGCTCGCCGATCCGGCGCCGCCGGGCCGACTCGCGCGCGCCCGCGCCGATGAACTCCGCGGCGGGCTTGCGCCACGCGCCGCCGAGCACCCCGGCCCGCCAGCGGCCGTCGGTGGACAGCGCCAGCGAGTCGCCCGAGTCCAGCGACACCGCGGCCAGCAGCGCGGCGACCACGTCCGCGGCCACCGCCGAACCGGGCTCCACGGCCGGGACCAGCACCGACCCGAGCGACGGGCCGTCGACCGCAGGGCGGGCGGTGGCCATGATGTCGTCGGCCACCACGGACCCGTCACCGGTCACCCAGGCGTCCAGCAGGCCGCTGGCCTGCAACGCGGACTCCAGGCCCGCGCGCCCGGCCTCGTCCAGGTCCGGCCGGAAGTCGACCAGCCGGTAGAACGGGGAGCCGGTCAGCGGGTCGCGGTCCGCGGCCACGTACCGGCCGGGCTCGGGCACCCGCTCCTCGCCGGAGCGCAGCCCGGCCAGCTCGGCGTCCAGCCCGTCGATCCGGCCGCGCAGGTCGGTGCGCTGCCGGGTGAACGCGTGCGCCGCGTCGCGGGCCGCCCGGACCAGGGGAGCGGTCCACTCCCGCGCCGCGGCGGTCACCGCGCGGGCGGTCTCCGGGTCCACCGCCCCTGGCAGCTCGAACGACCGGTCCGGCAGCCCGTCGGCCAGCGGCCCGGTGCCGCACCAGCGCTCGACGTGGTCCAGCCACGTCCGGCCGACGACGGCCAGCTCCTGGCCCTCCCGCTCGCACAACGAGGTGGCCTCGGTGGCGCCGACCAGCGCGTCCTTCGCCTTCTGCCGCAACACCTCCACCCGCTGCTGCCGCTGGTCCAGCTCGCCCGCCTGCTGGTGCAGCGCGAGCGCCAGCGCCCCGCGCTGCCGGGCGGTCGACGCGATCCGCGCGGTGGCGTCGGCGGCGTCCGCCAGACCGGTCAGCACGGTCTCGGTCGCGGCCGTCGGCGGCACCCGCCGTTCCACCGGGAGCGGCCCGGCCTCCGGGTCGGGCTTCATCCGGACCTGCTGGGTCACCGTCGTGGCCTCGGCGTGCGGGACCTTCGGCACGACCGGTGCCAGCGCCGCGTCCAGCCCGGCCGCGCGCAGCTGCCTGCGCAGGGGCTCGGTCAGCTCGTCGGCCGACCCCAGGTCCTCCTGCAGGCGCCGCAACGACCTCAGCACGGCCTCGACCGCGCCGTCTTCCTGGAGCCGCTGCTTGTTCGCCATCTCCAAGGCCGCGATCGCCGAGGACCGCTTCTCCGCCACCAGCTTCTCGCGGGTCTGGAGGTCCTGGAGGTCGCGGAACGCGGGCAGCTCCTTGAGCGCCGCGATGGTCTCCTCGGCCTGGCCCTCACCGGTCTCCAGCGCCGTCTGCGCGCTCTCCGCCTCGGCGCGCGCGGCCCGCGTCCGCTCCAGGTTCCCCTCCAGCCTCGTGCACTCGCGGGCCAGCTTGCGCACCGCCTCCTCGGCCGTGCGCAGCCGCTCGCAGGACGTGCGCAGGCCGCCGAACGCGTAGTCGGAGTAGGTCTTGAGGAACGTGCCGAGCGCGGCGTCCGCCGACGACAGCCGGGTGATGTTCTCCCGGATGGACTCCAGGTCGTCGAACGAGGTCGCCAGCTGCTCGACCATCGTCTGGTCCAGCGGCGGCAGCGCGTCGGACAGGATCTGCTCCAGCTGCCCCTCCAGCACCTTCAGGCCGACGTCGGGGTTGCGCAGCGTCCGCTGGAGGTGCAGCAGGTCGCCGTACCGGGCGGCGGGCACGCCGTACACCGTCTCGGCGATCTTCGCCCGGAACGCGGCGTCCTCCAGCACGCAGTCGGCGCCGATGGCCTCGCGCAGGTGCGCCGGGCCGAGCGGGATCCGCTCGTGGCCCGCCAGCTGGAGGTCGCGGCCGACGCGGGCCGGGGTGATGAACCGCCACGAGTCGGTGATCGCCTGCGAGGTCTTGGACGCCTTCACGCCGAGCCCGCAGGTCAGGAACTCCTCGACGCCGTCGACCACCCGGCGCAGCTCGATCCACGCGTAGCCGATCCGGTTCGGGCCGCCGTTGTAGTCGTCCAGCATGAGCCGCCGCAGGCTGACCGTGTCGAAGCCCTTGGACCCGACCTGCCGCAGGTCGCCGTCCAGGCACAGCGGCAGCAGCAGCTCCAGCGTCCGCGACTTGCCGGACCCGTTGGTGCCCTGGAAGATCGCCCGCCCGCCGGAGAAGTCGAACGTCTGCTCGGTGTACTGCCACACGTTGACGATGCCGCCGCGGTGCAGCCGCCACCTGTCCCGCTCCTGCGTCACGACACGTTCTCCTCGTCGAACAGCGACCAGCTCGGCACTTCCGGCTCGATCGGGGCGGGGGCGGCGACCTCGCGCTCGGGGTCGCCGTCGGGTTCGGGTATCCACCGGTGGGCGGCCGGGGCGAGCAGCCAGCCCTCGTCGCACGGGACCGCCAGGCCCATGCGCCGCAACAGCTTCGTCACCTGGACGACGAGCTTGTCCGGGTCCTCCACGATCTGCTTCGACCACGCGGCCGGGTAGTCGTCGACCAGCTGGTCGCACACCTCGCGCAACCGGGCCGGGGACACCGGGTGCCGCCCGTCCGGACGGGTGATCGGCTCGTCGTGCTCGTCGTACTCCAGCTCCAGCAACGACGGCAGCGCGAGCAGCGCCAGGCGCGCGACCGTCGAGGAACCGGGGAAGTACATGTCCGTCAGGTAGTCCTCGGGGTCCGCCGCGAGCACGCCCTCCAGCCGCGACTCGGTGTAGAGCCCGAAGCACTTCTCCAGCAGCACGGACTCCTTGCGCTGGTTGCGCCGCAACCAGTCCGCCTGCTCGGGCGGCAGGTCCGCGTAGAGCACCAGCGGCGTCTCGACCAGCCTGCGCCGCACCGCGTGCTCGACCCCGCGCGGCCCCGGCCTGGCGGCCAGCTCCACCAGTCGCGACGGCGAGTCCGCCTCGGCCACCGGGCCGGTCAGCAGCTGGCCGAGCAGGTCGGTGTCGATCGTGATCAGCGCCTCGGTCTGCACGTCCGCGCCCACCTGGCCCTCGGTCTCGTGCAGCACGCCCAGCGACACCAGGTGCCGCAGCGCCGCCGTCAACGCGCGCCGGTCCACCACGTCGTCCACGACCTCGATGCCCGCCTCCACGGCGGCCGACCGGACGTCGGACACCAGGCGGGACAGCAGGGTCTGCCTGCCGACCCCGGTCAGCACGGCCAGCGTCAACGCGAGGTAGGCGTACGCGCGCGGCGACATCCCCGGCACCCCTCGGGTGTCGTCCACGCCCGGCCCGGACTTGTAGAGCCGCGCGAACCGCCGCTCCACCACCAGCCGGTAGCCGAGCAGGCCCGCGAACAGGTCCTGGAGCACGAACCGGTGCCGGTACACCAGTGCCAGCAGCTCGCCGTCCGGGCCGTCGCCGCGCAGCAGCGGCCTGCGCAGCAGCGTGCGCGCGCACCGCACCGCGTTCGCGGCGTCGATGTCGGGGAGGTCGTCCAGCGCCGTGCCGCTCATTCGCTCAGCGCCAGTCGTGCGTCGTGCAGGGTCAGGGTCCCGGCCTCCGAGGTGATCCTGGTGGTCTCGCCCAGCGCGTGGTCGACGGTGACCCGCAGCCCGCGCACCGGGTCCGCGGCCGACCCGGAGTCCGCCGCGCTCTCCCGCTGCGCCATCGCCAGCGTCAGCAGCTCGCACAGCACGCCCAGCGCGTCACCGGACAGCGTCGTCGAGGCCAGCCGGGGCGCGGCGGCGGCCAGCTCGGCCACCGACGCCGCGCGCTGCTCGTCGGCCTCGCGGGCCTGCGCCAGCAGCGACTGCTCGGTGATCGGGTCGTCCAGGATCCGCGACGTCCGGCCTCGCGCGCCCCGGTCGCCGCGGCTGCGGACGCTCACCGCCACGTCCCGCACCGGCCCGTCGCGCCACGGCGTGCGCTCGTTGTCGCTGTCGTGCTCCGGGGCGGGCAGCAGGTGCCGCGCCGAGTAGAGCCCGAACGCCGCCGCGTACAGCTCGTGCCCCTGCTCGCGGGTGCCGGAGTCGAACCACGCCGCCAGCTTCAGCAGCTCCGCCCGCCGACCGGGCAGCAGCCCGCCACCGGAGGTCGCCCGCTTCACCGACGCCAGCAGCGACCCGATGGCACGGGCCGTCGCCTCGCGCAGCGCCGTCACCTGGCTCGGGTGGCCGGGGCGGTCGACGAACCAGCCCGCCAGCTCCTGCCAGTCCGCCGCGGACCGGCCGCGCGCCCGTTCGACCTCGCCGCCGAGCCCGTCCGTGCCGCCGAGCAGCCTCAGCAGCTCGCCGCGCGCCTTGGCCAGGCCCGCGAGGGCGTCCGCGATGGCCGGGGTGTGCCGCAGCACGTCCTCCACCACCATCTGGATGTACTCGACCAGCAGGTTGCGGAACCCGGAGATCTCCTCGGGCGCCAGGTGGTGCCGCGTCACGACCTGCCCGAGGTAGGCGTAGAAGTCGCGGACCGTGGCCGCCAGCTCGGCGTGCTGGAGGAACACCGTCGTGACCCGCTCGGCCAGCACCTCGCGCGACCGCCTGCCCTCGCCGGTGACCAGCGCCTCGGACAGCGCGCCGCCCAGCTCGCCCAGGCCGCGCTCGATCGCGGGCAGCAGCTCGCGCGACACCTCGCGGGCGCCCTCGGGCACCCGCAGCAGCTGGTCGACGTCCCGCTGCACCCGCACCGCGAGCTTGCTCACCTGGTAGCGGACGCTGCCGTGCTGGAACTCCGCGATGCTCGTCGCCACGACCTCGCGCCGCCCCTGGACCAGGTTGCCCCACTCCACGAGCTGCCTGAGCCTGTTGATGACGTTCTCGATGCGGGACTCGCCCGCGTCGACGGTGCCCAGCCGTTCGGCGCCCGCGAGCGCCCCCGCGACCTCGCCCGCGGACAGGTCGGCCAGCAGCGTGGAGGTGAACAACCGCATGATCGCCAGGTAGGTGCGCTGGTAGTCGCGTGCGTCGAGGTACGCGTAGAGCTTCAGGCGGCCGGCGGGTTCCACGATCGGCCACCCTAATGCCGGGCACCGACAGTCCTGGCCACCGGGAACTCCGGCCCTACCTCGATCGAGTGAACGTGGACGCTATACGGTGCCGTGTCGACTTCGGGGAGGTCTGCCTTGGGCGTGGGACGAGCGGCGGGGTTGTTGCTGGGAGTGGCCGCCGACGCGGTCTTCGGCGACCCCCGGCGGCACCACCCGGTGGCGGTCTTCGGCCGCGCCGCGGGAGCGACCGAACGGACCACCTACCGCGACAGCCGCGCGGCGGGCGCCCGGCACACCGCCCTGCTCACCGGGGGAGTGCTCGCGCTCGGCGTGGCCGTGGAGCGGGTCGGCGGGCGCAGCGAGCTGGTCAAGGCGGCGACCACGGCCGCCGCGACCTGGGTCGTGCTCGGCGGGTCGTCGCTGGCCAAGGAGGGCACGGCCATGGGCCGCGAGCTCGACGGCGGCGACCTGGAGGCCGCCCGCGCCCGGCTGCCCAACCTGTGCGGCCGCGAGCCCGCCGCCCTGGACACGCTCGCGCTGGCCAGGGCCACCGTGGAGTCCGTGGCGGAGAACACGTCCGACGCCGTCGTCGCCCCGCTGCTGTGGGGTGCGGTGGCCGGGGTGCCCGGCCTGCTGGCCTACCGCGCGGTGAACACCCTGGACGCCATGATCGGCCACAAGTCGGAGCGCTACCTGCGCTTCGGCTGGGCCGCCGCCCGCCTCGACGACCTCGCCAACCTGGTCCCCGCGCGCGCCGCCGCGCTGCTCACCGTCGTCGCCGCGCCGGTCGTCGGCGGCTCGGCCGCGGAGGCGTGGGAGGTCTGGCGGCGCGACGCCTCGGCCCACCCGAGTCCCAACGCGGGCCAGGTCGAGGCCGCGTTCGCGGGCGCGCTGGAGATCCGCCTCGGCGGTCGCACGGTGTACTCCTACGGCGCCGAGGACCGCGCTGTGCTCGGCCACGGCCGCAACCCGGACGCGGGCCACGTGACCAGGGCCGTGGAGCTGTCGAGGGTGGTCGGGGCGCTGTCCGCGCTGCTAGCGGCCGCCCTGGCGCTGTTCGCCCGACGCCGCCAGCACTGACCCGGACCCGGCCCCGGACCCGGTTCCGGCCTCGTCCTCGGCCAGCATCTCGGCGACCGACTTCCGCTTCGGCCTCGGCTCGGCGAGGGCGCCGCCGGGCTGGATCTCGCGCCAGCTGAAGTACGCCCAGCCGCCGATCGCCATCACGCCGAACGCGATCCACTGCAACGCGTAGGAGAAGAACGGCCCGGACTCCATCCGGGGCAGCGGCAGCGAGTCGAGCACACCGGGCTGGCCCTCGGAGAGCTGGAAGTAGCCGGGCCGGATGTCGAGCCCCGCGGCCCGGCCGACGACCGCCGAGTTGATCGCGTACACCTGCCTGCGGCCGTCCTCGGTGAACGCGTCGCGGTCGTCGTTCTCGCCCGCCCGCACCCACGCCACCGTCGTCACCTCGCCGGTCGGCGCGGCGGCGAAGTCGGGCACGCTCACCCCGCTGGCGGGCCGCAGGTAGCCGCGGTCCACGAGCACGGTCTGCCCGCTGTCCAGCCGGAACGGCGTCAGCACCTCGAAGGCGGCCTCGCCCTGCACGGTCCGCAACCTGGCCACGGCCTCGCCCTCGGGGAGGAACTTCCCGGTCAGCGCCACCTTGTGCCACTCGACCTCGGCGTTCGGCCGGTCCAGCACGGTGCCCACCGGCACCGGGTCCGACTTCATCGCCGTCGACAGCGCGTTGTTCTGCGCCACGCGCTCGTCGTTGCGCCCGAACTGCCAGGGCATCAGCATCGTGAAGCAGGCGCCCGCGAACACCCAGACGGCCAGCGTCAACGCCAGCCAGCCTGGCCGCAACAAGAACCGGAACCGCACCCCTCCACGGTAAGCGCTGCGCGGATCAGGAGCGGACCAGGGTCCGTTCGAACCTCGCCTCGAACCCCTTGCCGGTGGGCGCCGCGCACATCACGCCCACCAGCGCGGGCACGCCCGGCGGGAAGTAGGCCAACCGCAGCATCGTCACCGGCTCGGCGTCGCCGAGGCCGTACCGGACGGTGACGGTGTCGCCGGTCCTCTCGGCGGAGATCGTCACCCGGTCCGCGGTCGCCACCGGGACGACCGACCAGTCGGAGACGCCCCTGGTCACGACCGCGCTGACCTGGAACTCGCCGTCCACCAGCTCGACCCCGGCCTTGATCCAGTTCTCCGCGTCGATCCGCAGCGCGACACCGGCCTGGTCGTACAGGTCGGTGTAGTCGGCGCCGAACGTCGTGGTCACCGCGCAGTCGCCGTCGACCCACCGGCCGCGGACGTGCCCGGTGTCGCGGACGAAGCCGTAGTGGGTGGTGCGCCAGAGGTCGGTGTCCGGGTCGGCTGTGACGAACAGCTCGCCGTCCGGACCGGTCGACCACTTCGCGGGCTCGTTGAACCACTCGTCCATGCCGCCATCGTGGTCCCCCGGCGGCCCTGGTGACCACCGGGGGACCACGGCGCCTCACGCCGCGTTGCGGCCCCCGTCGACGTCGAGGACCGCGCCCTGCACGAACGACGCCTGGTCGCCCGCGAGGTAGGCGATGGCGGCGGCGATCTCCTCCGGTGCCGCGGGCCGCCCGGCGGGGGCGAGCGAGGCGAGGTGGTCGAGCTGGTCGCCGAACACCGCGGTGCCCTCGGTGCGGGTCGGGCCGGGGCTGACCGCGTTGACCCGCACCCCGCTCGGCCCGAACTCCGCCGCCCACGACTTCGTGAGCAGCAGCAGCGCCGCCTTGCTCGACCCGTACAGCGCCATCCCCGCCACGCCGAACCGGGCGACCATCGTCAGCACGTTCACGACGGCCCCGTGCCCGCGCGCCGCCATCGCCGGGGCGAGCTCCGCGGTCAGCAGGAACGGTGCCCGCACGTTGACCGCGAACACCGCGTCGACCTGCTCGGCGGTGGTCGCGGCGGTCGGCCCCGCCGGGAAGACGCCCGCGTTGTTGACCAGCACGTCCACGCGCCCGCCACCGAGGTCCACGGCCCGCCGGGCCAGCGCCCGCACCGCCTCGGCGTCCCCGAGGTCGCTCGCGGCGAAGTCCGCCTTGCCGCCCGCCGCGCGGATCGCCGCGACGACCTCGTCCCCGCGCCCGGCGTCCCGGCCCGCGACGACCACGTGCGCGCCGCGCGCCGCCAGCAGCACCGCCGTCGCCCGCCCGATGCCGCTCGTGGCACCGGTGACCAGCGCCGTGGACCCGGCCAGGTCGTTGTGCTCGGGTGCCACGTCAGACCACCTCGTCCAGGATCGCGGCCAGCTCGGCGGCCCGGTTGACCATCGGCCAGTGCCAGCTGGGCAGCTCCCGGAAGACGAGCCCGTCGTCGGTCATGTGCCGGAACGCGGGGGAGGTCTCGGCCCGCGCCTTGAGCTGCTCCAGGCCGAAGCTGCACAGCACGTGCAGGCGCGGCAGCTCCTCCCACGCCCCGGTCAAGCGGACCGGTGCCGTGGCG
Source organism: Umezawaea tangerina (assembly GCF_003002815.1). Taxonomy (GTDB): domain Bacteria; phylum Actinomycetota; class Actinomycetes; order Mycobacteriales; family Pseudonocardiaceae; genus Umezawaea; species Umezawaea tangerina. Next base: position 1,238,249 of record NZ_PVTF01000001.1, read on the forward strand.
GTGGCCCACGGCTGCGGCGCGGAGAGCTCCACCAGCCGCCGCACCGCCTCCTCGGTCACGCCGGGCACGTCCGCGGCCAGCTCCGCCCACGGCGGTGGCGGCAACCGCCAGCCGTCACCCACCAGCGCGGCGTTGCGCGCCTGCTCCTCCGGCGGCACGAACCCGCTCTGCGACATCCCGTCGGGCAGCGGCCCGCTGTCGACGAACACCAGCCGGTCGATCCGGTCCGGCATCCGGTCGGCCACGCTCGGCACCACGACGGACCCGGCGTAGCTGTGCCCGACCAGCACCACGTCGTGCAGGTCCTCGTAGCGGATCAGGTTCAGCACGTCGGTGACGTGCGTTTCGAGGTCGGTGTCCGGCCGCGCCAGGTGCACCCGCTCACCCAGCCCGGTAAGGCTCAGCGCGTGCACGTCGTGGCCGCGTCCGCGCAGGTCGGCGGCCACCGACCGCCACGCCCACGCGCCGAGCCAGAACCCCGGTAGAAGTACGTAAGTCGACATGCCGAGGACGCTAGGAGCGATACCGGGCAGGATCCGCCCGGTATCCGTGGTTGTCTTTCCGACGTGACCAGACCGACCGCACGAGTGCTGGCGTTGCTGGAGATCCTCCAGGCGGGCGGCACCCGCACCGTCGCCGACCTCGCGGCCAGACTGGGCGTCGACGAGCGGACGGTCCGCCGCTACGCCGAGCACCTGACCGCCCTGGACATCCCCGTCCGCTCCATCCGCGGCCGCTACGGCGGCTACCGGCTGGCCCCCGGCTTCCGCATGCCCCCGCTCATGCTCACCGACGAGGAAGCCCTCGCGGTCCTGCTCGGTCTCGTCGCCGGCCGCCGCGCCGGCCTCGTGTCCACCTCGGTCGCCGCCATGGAAAGCGCCGCCGCCAAGGTCCGCCGCGTCCTCCCCGACACCCTGAGCCGCCGCCTCGACGCCCTGCTCGACACCACCGAGTTCACCACCCGCCCCCGCCCCACGACCACTCCGGAGACCAGCACCCTGCTCCTGCTCGCCGAGGCCGCCCGCCACCGCACCCCCGTGGCCCTGACCTACACCGCCTGGAACGGCCGCCAGAGCAACCGCACCCTGCACCCCTACGGCCTCGTCGCCCACTCCGGCCGCTGGTACGTCACCGGCGCCGACTCCACCAGCGGCCAGATCCGCACCTTCCGCCTGGACCGCGTCGACTCCGCCACCGAGTCCACGGGCACCTTCACCGTCCCCACCGACTTCGACCCCACCACCCACGTCCTCACCGGCTTGGCCGAAGTCCCCCGCCCCCACCAGGTCTCCCTGCGCGTAGAAGCCACCCCCGACCACCTCCGCACCCACCTACCCCCCAGCGTCGCCACCATCACCCCCCTCCCCACCACCCCAACTTGGTCCCGCGTCCAATTACATACAGAACGCCTCGACTGGCTCCCCGCCCTACTAGCCAGAATCGACCGCCCCTTCGTCATCGAACAGCCACAATCCCTACGCACCCACATACACGCCCTAGCCAAACGCCTAACCAACTCAGCCGACGCCACGTAAAAGCAAAAGACAAAGACAAAGACAAAGAAAAAGACAAAGACAAACACAAACACAAAGACCCAACCCAGCTGGAAGCGAGCATGCTCGTCCGCTCGTGCGGTCGGCTTGACTTGGGGTTTTTGGGCTTACAATGAGTCGGCGGGCAGGCTCTACCACCTGCCCTTTTTCGCCCGACGAAGCCCAAAAAAGGGGCCCCAAGTCAAGCCGACCGCACCTAGGTCCGCTGTAGCGACACCCCCGGAGTCCGCGGCTAGCGACACCCCCGGAATCCACCGCAGCGACACCCGGTTTCGAGCAGCTGCCAATCAGACCCGACGTCGAGGAACAAGCCCATCACTTGCCAAGCGCGGAGGCTCAAACCCCCACCCTCACAACCGCTCCCTGACCCAATCCATCAACCCCGGCACGGCCGCCTCCGTCATCCCCAACACCTCGTCGAACCCCTCCTTCCCCCCGTAGTACGGATCCGGCACGTCCACCCCGTCCGCCTCCGGGTCGAACGACCTCAACAACCGCACCCGGTCCGGATCCCCCGACAGCCTCCGCAGCTCCCTCGCGTGCCCCGAGTCCAGCGCCACCAGCAGGTCCGCCCCCAGGTGCAGCTCCCCGACCTGCGCCGCCACGTGCTCGGCCGGGTACCCCGCCTCCACCAGCGACCGGGCCGCCCGGTGGTCGGCCGCGTCCCCGACGTGCCACCCGCCGGTCCCCGCGCTGGACACCTCCACCACGTCCTCCAGCCCGGCCCGCCGAAGGTGCTCCCGGAACACGATCGCGGCCACCGGAGAACGGCAGATGTTGCCCGTGCAGACGAAGGTCACATGCATGCCCCGACCCTAATCTCAGCGGCCTCTAAGCTCGCCCGCGAGACGATCGCGACGTGTCCACCACGACCGCTCCGACCACCGGCTTGTCGATCCCGGCCCTGGCGCGGGCACTGCCGCGCGTGGAGGACGAGATCCGCCGGATGGCGACCTCGTCCTCCCTCCCGATCGTGAACGAGTTCTCCGGCCGCATCACCGCGGCGGGCGGCAAGCGCTTGCGGTCCGTCCTGATCCTCGCCGGCGCGCTGGCCATGCGGGGCAGCGTCACCGACAAGGCCGTCACGTCCGCCGCGTGCGTGGAGGTGCTGCACGCCGGGTCGCTGGTGCACGACGACCTGATGGACAACGCCACCGAGCGGCGCGGGGTCAGGACCGTGAACGCGGACTGGGGTCCCGGTCCGGCGGTGCTGGTCGGCGACTTCATGCTGGCCCGCGCCAGCCAGGTCGCGCTGCGGGAGATCTCCCCGTTCGCCGCGGAGCAGCTGGCGGCGGCGGTCGCCGACCTGGTCGAGGGCCAGGTGCTGGAGGTGCTCGACCTGCACAACCCGGACCGGTCGCCGGACGACGCGCTGCGCTCGATCGCGCTCAAGACCGGGGCCCTGTTCCGGGTCGGCTGCGTGCTGGCGGCGCACTGCGCGGACGCCGACGAGGTGACGACGACGCGGATGGCGGAGTACGGCGCGAGCTTCGGGCTGCTGTTCCAGATCCTCGACGACCTGCTGGACCTGGCGTCGACCCGGTTGCGGCTGGGCAAGCCGGTCGGCACCGACCTGCGGCAGGGCGTCTACACGTTCCCGCTGCTCAGGGCGATGGACCCGGAGCTGCGCGCGCTGCTGGTCCGCGACCCGGACGACGACCGGGTGGCCGAGGTGCTGGCGGTGCTGCGGCGCGGGTCGCTGGTCGAGGACACCCTGGGCTACTGCCGCAACCTGGCCCGGCAGACCGTCGCGGCGCTGCCCGTGCTGCCCTCGTCGGAGACGGCCGACATCCTGCGCGAACTGCCGGGGGCCTACCTGGACTGGGCGGCCACCCTCATCGCCTGACGTGGTCGGGGCGGCGTGCCCGGCGCACTAGAATTCCAGGTGATGACCAGCCTGGACACCGAGCGCGCCCTCCTGCGCCACCACGGGGACGTCGACGCCGCTCCCGGCCTCGTCGACTTCGCCGTGAACGTGCGCGTGCCGCGCCCGCCCGCGTGGCTGCGCGACCGGCTGGTCGCCGCCTTGGACGACCTCGGCCGGTACCCCACGGACCTCGCGGACCTCACCGCGCGCCGGACGGTGGCCGAGCGCCACGGGCGCACGCCGGACGAGGTGCTCGTGCTCGCCGGCGCCGCCGAGGGGTTCGCGCTGCTGCCCGTGCTGGAGCCGCGGCTCGCCGCCGTGGTGCACCCGTCGTTCACCGAGCCCGAGGTCGCGCTGGTCGACGCGGGCGTCCCGGTGCACCGGGTGCTGCTGCGGCCCGAGGACGGGTACGCGCTGCGGCCCGAGCTGGTGCCGGAGGCCGCGGACCTGGTGGTGGTCGGCAACCCGACGAACCCGACCTCCGTGCTGCACAACGCCTCCGCGCTGCGCGAGCTCGTCCGGCCGGGGCGGGTGCTGGTGGTGGACGAGGCGTTCGCCGACACCGCGCCGGGCGAACCGGAGTCGCTGGCGGGGGAGCGGCTGCCGGGGCTGCTGGTGCTGCGCAGCCTGACCAAGACGTGGGGCCTGGCGGGGCTGCGCGCGGGCTACCTGCTCGGCGATCCCGCGCTGCTGGCCCGGATCGCCCGCCACCGTCCACAGTGGCCGGTCGGCAGCCTGGTGCTGGAGGCCGTGACCGCGTGCTGCGAGCCCGCCGCCGTCGCCGAGGCCCGCGCGGTCGCCGAGCGGACCCTGCCGCACACCGCGCACGCCGCCGCCGCGCTGGCCGACCTCGTCGTCGTGCCGCCGAGGGCGCCGTTCCTCCTGCTCCGCGTACCGGGCGGCGAACGGGTGCGGGAGGTGTTGCGGGACAAGGGGATCGCCGTGCGCCGCGGCGACACGTTCCCCGGCCTGACCACCGACCACCTCCGGGTCGCCACCCGGCCACCGGGGGAGTTCGACCACCTGGTCGACGCACTACGACTCGCGCTGGAGGAACGGTGACCACCACTCTCGGGCAGGTGATCGCGGCCCTGGAGGCCGCCTACCCGCCCCGCACCGCCGAGTCGTGGGACGCGGTCGGTCTCGTCTGCGGGGACCCGGCCGAGGAGGTCACCCGCGTGCTGTTCGCGGTCGACCCGACCGAGTCCGTCGTGGACGAGGCGGTCGAGACCGGGGCCCAGGCCGTCGTCGTGCACCACCCGCTGCTGCTGCGCGGCGTCACCGGCGTGCCCGCGGACGACCCCAAGGGCCACGTGGTGCACCGGCTGATCCGCGCGGGCATCGCCCTGTACTGCGCGCACACCAACGCCGACGTCGCCGACCCCGGTGTCTCGGACGCCCTCGCGGCGGCCATCGGCCTGACCGTGACCGGTCCGCTGAGCGCGAACCCCGCGCCGGAGCTGGACGTGCTCACCACGTTCGTCCCGCACGCCGACGCCGTCGACGTCCTCGCCGCCCTGCACGCCGCGGGCGCGGGCCGGATCGGCGACTACCGCGACGCCGCGTTCACCGTGGCGGGCACCGGCCAGTTCCGCCCGGTCGACGGCGCGAACCCCGCGGTCGGCACCCTCGGCGAGCTGGAGCACGTCGACGAGACCCGCGTCGAGGTCGTGCTGGAACGGCGGCTGCGCACCAGGATCGTCGACGCGCTGCGCGCCGCCCACCCGTACGAGGAGGTCGCGCTGAACCTCCACGAGATGGCGGACCTGCCCTCCCGCACCGGACTCGGCCGCGTCGGCGTCCTGCCCGAACCCGAACCGCTGCACGTGTTCGCCCAGCGCGTCGCCGACGCCCTGCCCGAGACGGTGCAGGGCGTGCGCGCGTCGGGTGATCCTGATCGCATGATCCACCGGGTCGCCGTCAGCGGCGGCTCCGGCGACAGCCTGCTCAAGACCGCGACCGCCGCGGGCGTCGACGCGTTCGTGACCGCCGACCTGCGCCACCACCCCGCGTCCGACCACGCCGCGGGCGGCGACGCCGTGCCCGCGCTCGTCGACGTCGCGCACTGGGCCAGCGAGTGGCCGTGGTGCGAGCAGGCGGCGGGCGTCGTGCGCGCCGCGTTCGACGGTACGGTCGATGTACTCGTCTCCACCCGCCGAACCGATCCGTGGACCGTCGGTGCGACGAGCCGAACCAGGAGGACCAACCAAAGATGAAGGCCGATCCCGCTGTGCAGCGCAGGCTGCTCCCGCTCGCCGAGGTCGATGCCGAACTCTCGCGCGTCGACCACCGCAGGCGCACGCTGCCGGAGATCGTCGAGATCGCCGAAGCGGAGAAGCAGCTGCGGCTGAAGACGGACGCGCTCACCACGATCGAGACCACCCTGGGCGACCTCAACCGCGACGTGAAGCGGCAGGAGACCGAGATCGACCAGGTCCGCGCCCGCGAGGAGCGCGACCGCAAGCTCATGCAGGGCGGCACCGTCGGCGCGAAGCAGCTCACCGAGCTGGAGCACGAGCTGGCGACCCTGGAGCGCAGGCAGTCCGCGTTGGAGGACGACCTGCTGGAGCTGATGGAGCGCCGCGAGGCCGTCGAGGCCGACGTGCAGCACTCCCGCGTCGAGCTGGAGAAGTCGCAGGCCGCGCTGGCCGACGCGGCCAGCCGCCGCGACGCGACGCTGGCCGACCTCGACTCCATCGAGGCCAAGCGCAAGGCCGACCGCGAGAAGGCGGGCGCGGGCTTCCCGGCCGACCTGCTCGCCCTGTACGAGAAGGTCCGCGCGCACAAGGGCATCGGCGCCGCGCTGCTGCGCTCCCGCCGGTGCGGCGCGTGCCGCATCGAGCTCGACCGCAGCGCGTTCTCGATGGTCAAGGAGGCCGCGCCGGACGAGGTCGTCCGCTGCGAGGAGTGCGGCGCGATCATGGTGCGCACGGCGGAATCCGGCCTGTGACCCGCAAGGTCGTCATCGAGGCGGACGGCGGCTCCCGCGGCAACCCCGGCCCGGCCGGGTACGGCGCCGTCGTCCGCGACGCGCTCACCGGCGAGGTGCTCGCCGAGCGCTTCGCCGGGCTCGGCCACGTGACCAACAACGTCGCCGAGTACCAGGGCCTCATCGCGGGCCTGCGCGCCGCCGCCGAGCTGGGGGCCGACGACGTCGAGGCCAGGATGGACTCGAAGCTCGTCGTCGAGCAGATGTCCGGCCGCTGGCAGGTCAAGCACCCGTCCATGCAGCCGCTGGCGGCGGAGGCCCGCTCACTCGCGCGGGGCTTCGCCCGCATCAGCTACACGTGGATCCCGCGCGAGCGCAACAAGCACGCCGACCGCCTCGCCAACCAGGCCATGGACGAGCAGGCGGGCACCCCCAAGCCCGACACGTCCCCCCAACAGCAGCCCCCCGCCTCCTGGTCCGGCGCCAGCGGCACCCCCACCCGCTTCCACCTGCTCCGCCACGGCCAGACCGAACTGTCGGTGGCCCGCCGCTACTCCGGCCGCGGCAACCCACCGCTCACCGAGACCGGCCGCCGCCAAGCCGCAGCCGCCGCCCAGCGCCTCGGCAAGCTCGACGACATCGCCGCCGTCGTCAGCTCCCCCCTCGACCGCGCCCGCGAAACCGCCGAAGCCGTCGCCACCGCCCTCGGCACCACCGTCGTCGTCGTGGACGACCTCATCGAAACCGACTTCGGCTCCTGGGAAGGCCTAACCTTCACCGAAGCCGCCACCCGCGACCCCGACACCCACCGCAAGTGGCTCTCCGACACCTCCGTCGCCCCACCCGACGGCGAAAGCTTCGACCAGGTCCACCACCGCGTCCGCCGCGCCCGCAACAACCTCATCACCGAACACCAGGGCAAAACCCTCGTCCTCGTCAGCCACGTCACCCCAATCAAGACGCTGCTGCGCATGGCCCTGGACGTAGGCCCATCACTGCTTTTCCGCCTCCACCTGGACTTGGCCTCACTCTCGGTAACCGAGTTCTACCCAGATGGCCACGCCTCAGTCCGCCTGGTCAACGACACCTCCCACCTCACCTGAGACAGGTGGGGGAGGCGGGCAAGGAAAGGCAAGGCAAGGCAAGCAAACCAGCAACAAGCCAGACAAAGCCAGCGAGCACCAAGCCGGGCAAGCCACGCAAGCCAGGCAAGCCAGCGAGGACCTAAGCAGGCAACCCGCAGCTTTCAACGCCCGACCCGCGCAAGCCGCTGGTACGCAACGAAAGCACGCAACCGTGGTCGATTTTACTTGGGGTTTTTGGGCCTACAATTGGTCGGCGGGCAGGCTCTACCACCTGCCCTTTTTCGCCCGACGAGGCCAAAAAGAGGGGCCCCAAGTCAAATCGACCACACCACCGCAGGTCGTAACCCCCACCCAGCCACGCACCAGGCGAACTCGCTACGCCTCGGAACCACGCAACCCCCACCGAGCCACCCCACGCACGGGACTCGCTACGCCTCGGAACCACGCAACCCCCCACCGAGCCACCCCACGCACGGGACTCGCTGCGCATCGAAACCCCGCACAACCCCACCCCCAGCACCTCCCACAGCACCACCCCCAACCCACCCCAAGATCAACTGTCGTACCCCGCCGGCAAGATGGAATCCGGGGGCCCACCCAACCAGGGGACCCCGCTTCAACAACGCCCACCAAGCCGCAGCACGACGGGACAGGACATGGCTTCCACCAGGCAGGACGGCGACACCTGGGACCTGGCGTCCAGCGTCGGCGCGACCGCCACCATGGCCGCGACGACCAGGGCGATCGCCACCCGTGAAGACCGTTCCCCCATCGACCCGTTCGCCGAACCCCTCGTCCGCGCCGTAGGCATCGACCTGCTGACCCGGCTCGCGTCCGGTGAGCTGCCGCCCGACGAGCTGGTCGGGCGGGTGGCGGTCGACGGGGCGAGGGTGCGCACCGCGTTCTACGACCGCTTCTTCCTCGAAGCGACGGCCGCGGGCACCACCCAGGCCGTGATCCTGGCCTCGGGCCTGGACTCGCGCGCGTACCGGCTGCCCTGGCCCGCGGGCACCGTCGTGTACGAGGTCGACCAGCCCCCGGTCGTCGAGTTCAAGACCCGCACCCTGGCCGACCTCGGCGCAACCCCGACCGCCGACCACCGGGTCGCCGCGGTCGACCTGCGCGACGACTGGCCCACCACCCTGCGCACCGCGGGCTTCGACCCGGCCATCCCCACCGCGTGGAGCGCCGAAGGCCTGCTCGGCTACCTGCCGCCCGACGCCCAGGACCGCCTGCTCGACACCATCACCCGGCTCAGCGCACCGGGCAGCCGCGTGGCCACCGAAAGCAGGCCCAACCCGCGACCGGGCGACGAGGAGCGGACCAGGAAGGGCCTCGACCGCATCTCCGCCCTCTGGCGCGAGCACGGCTTCGACACCGACATGGCCGAGCTGCGCTACTTCGGCCCCCGCAACGAGGCCGCCCCCTACCTCACCGCCCTCGGCTGGACCCTCACCAGCGCCACCATCCGCGACCTCTACACCGCCGCGGGCCTCCACCCCCTCGGCGACGACGAACTCCGCATGGGCGACGTGCTCTACGTCAACGGCGTCCTCGACAAGACCCGGTAAGACGCCGCGGCAGGGCACTGCGTTAAGCCACCCAGTCAAAGCACCGCCGCAAAGCGGCGGTAACCGGCCTGCGAGCGCTCCCGCACACCCCACCTCGACGCCGCCCCACACCGGCAAAACCCCTGGTCACCGCGTTTTGTCGGACCCCGCCACTACCCTGGAACTCGGGGGGCCATCCCGACCGGGCGACCCCCGCCCCGGCACGCTCACACCGCGGGCCGCAGGTGAGTCGCGGCGCGGCGCCGCCGGTAGCCCACGTCGGCCAGCGCAGAGGTGAACCGGTCGGTGGCCGCGAGCACCGCCAGTGCCGCCTCCGGATCCAGGGCGGCGTCGCCGAGCTCGGGGCGGATGCGGTTGTCGAGGACGAACTCGCCGCGGACGACGTGGTCCGCGCCCTTGCTCGCGAGCAGCGGGTTGAGGGCGTAGTCCATCGCGACGAGGAACCCCTGGCTGCCGCCGGTGGCGAGCGGGAGGACGGCGCGGCCGCGCAGGGCGCGCTTGGGCAGCAGGTCGAGCAGCGCCTTGACCAGCCCGCTGTAGGCCGCGCGGTACACCGGGCTCGCGACGACGATGCCGTCGGCGTTCAGGACGCGGGTGACGGCGTCGGCGATCCGCGGGTCGTTGAGGTCCTCGGTGAGCAGCGGCAACGTCGGCAGCTGCCGCACCTGCACCGTGTGCACCTCATGGCCCGCCTCGACCAGTCTCGCGTTGACGTAGGAGACGAGGACGCCGGTCCGTGCCGACGCCGAGGGGCTGCCGGAGATGGTGAGGATCGTGGACATGGTGTGGCACCTCGGTTCGTGCGAGGCCGGCGGCGCCCGGCGCTCGCGAAGTGCGTCGGGCACCACCGGTGTCAGGGGTGGCGGGGGCCGCCCGTGCGGCTGGTGGAAACCGTCGGGGAACCCGTGGGACGTCGGTCCGGATCTCGCGAATCGCGTGACGGAACCCGACTCCGCGAAGACCCGCGGCAACGCACGGGAAAAGCCGTGCGGCGAAAGGGAAGGTCATCAGGTGCGACAGAAGGAAGCGGCCACCCGACCGAAGTCGACGTGGCGGCGACGGGTCAACACCCCGGTTCCGGCCATGGATCGAGTAGACCAGCCACGCCCTGCCGCAACAAGGCCGCGGGCCCGGATTCCACAGCCTGGGACGCGCCCACTAAGCTGGTGCCGCGGATGAGTCGGCAGGGCGGCCGCGTCGACGGATTCACGTCTGTCGCCGAGGAAAGTCCGGACTCCACAGGGCAGGGTGGTTGTTAACGGCAACCAGGGGCGACCCTCGGGACAGTGCCACAGAAAACAGACCGCCCCGGTGTGAGCCGGGGTAAGGGTGAAACGGTGGTGTAAGAGACCACCAGCGCCCCTGGCGACAGGGGCGGCTAGGTAAACCCCACCCGGAGCAAGGCCAAGAGGGTGCCTCGGCACCTGCGCAGGCGATCGAGGGCTGCCCGCCCGATGCCTGCGGGTAGGCCGCAAGAGCCTGTCGGCAACGGCAGGCCGAGATGGATGGCCGCCAAGCGGAGCGCCGTGAGGTGCCCGTGAACAGGATCCGGCTTATATGCCGGCTCGTCCGCGCTTCTTCTTGGTGTTGGCTTGGTGTTGCTGGTTCGGTGTTGGCTTGGTGTTGCTGGTTCGGTGTTGGCTTGGTGTTGCTGGGTGGGTGTTGGGTGGTTGCGTGGGTGGGTGTGGTCGATTTGACTTGGGGCCCCTCTTTTTGGGCTTCGTCGGGCGAAAAAGGGCAGGTGGTAGAGCCTGCCCGCCGACGCAAGTCTAAGCCCAAAAACCCCAAGTAAAATCGACCACGGTTGCGTGCTTCCGTGGCGGGTGCGTGCTTCCGGGGGAAATGAAGGCTGCTTTTTGGGTGTGGTGGGTTGGGAATGTCGGCCGCTTGGTTGTGGTCGGTGAGGTGATTTCCGGGTGGTTTCAGTGCGAGGTCTAGCTCAAGGCCAGTTCTGGTTTGGCCCCGGCCTTCGACCCGGCTCTGGCCCTCGTTCGATCCGGTCCTAGTTCGTGCTCGCCCCTGGATCTGGTTCCGGCCCAGTCCAGCCGGTCTTGTCTGTATCTCAGCCACCGGCCCGCGTGACGACTGGAGCGTGGGGCTAGCCCCGCCTTGACGGGCGGCCGGGTGGCATTCGGTATACGGGGCGGAACGGGGTGCCGTCGTTGAACTTGCGTTCCAGTTCGCCGACGTACTCCTCGACGGCGGGGTTGACGATGTCGGCGAGGCTGCGGACGCCGGCTGAGGGCTCGTAGGCCGACAGGTAGGTCGCGGCCGCTCGGGCGCGTTCCAGGACCTCGCTGTCGAAGTTGATCGTCCGCTGCACCCGCCGCCCGGTTTGCCGGTCCCCACCGGTAGCCTCTGCGGTACCCAGCTCGGCAGTGGAGACGGTGATTTCCTTCACCTCCGCGGCCGTGTCGGGCGCGGTTTCGGGCGGCAGGGTCATGGGCGAGCCTCCTCGAGTCGTGACTTCGGACCGCACCCCCGTTCGGGCGAGTGGTCCGGCCGAACAGGTCAATCAGCTGATCAACCGAGCGAGGGGGCCGTGGTCGTGCACACTGTGCGTGACCCGCAAGTTCGCTTTCGGGTGAACTATGCCGGCAACCGGGAGAATCGGGCCTGGGTGGTTCATCTTCGACATCCCCTCACCCATGATGTGCGTGTTCAGATTAGACGTAATCGAGTACGAGGGGAACGGCTTTTGATCTACGCACCGCTCGGCGACTGATACACCTCATGTCGCAGACGTGTTCTACTCGTTAGCGCAAGCCCCGGACGGGACCCCTCGGACCCGCCCGGAGTCGCTCGGCGTACTCAGGAGTACGAGATGACCGCCATGGCCCTGGTAACACTCGCGCAGCAGCAGCAGCCTGGCGGCGGCCTGGGCACAACAGGCATCCGCGACTGGATCCTGAACAACCTGGTACCGCTGCTCCTCCTCACCGTCGCAGTCCTCCTGCTCTGGCTCGGTGGCGGCAAGGGCGACAACGCAGGCGTCATGCGCCGTCTCGGTGGCGTCATCGTCGCGCTGGCGATCATCGGATTGGCCGTGACCACGAACGCCGGCGCGAACATCGGCACGTGGATCGCTGGCCTGTTCACCGGAGGCTGACGGGTGCGGGTACGCACTGACGACGAGGTCTACCGGGTCGACGCCGTCTGGCTCGGCCCGCCCAAGGCGACCTTCCCCTGGCGTGCGCGCTACGTGGCCTGGGGTGTGGGCATCGCGGTGTTCCTGCTCGTGCTGACCGTGGAACGGCAGCTCGGGTACGGGTTCAGCTTCTTCACCACCGCGTGGGCCCTCATCATCACGGTCGTGCTGACGCGCTTCATCTGCGCGCGCATCAGCCACGAGCGCCCCCTGTCGGCCGCCATGGCCATGTGGGTCCGCGAACTGATCGCCCCCCGCGAACGCACCAGCGGCGTGGGAGGAGCGGCCAGCGCCGCCCGGATTCGGGTCAACCCCCAACGCCCCCGCAGGCGTGAGAAGAAGAAGCGGGGCAAGGGTTCGAGACGCTCCACAGCTTCCACCGTCCAGGTCTCGACAACGACCCAGAAGAATCGACGGCGGTCAGGCGGCCGTAAGAAGGAGGTACGCGGTGTTCGGACGCCGGCGAGACCGTGACCGACGCTCCGCGGCTCACGTGGCCCAACACGCGGCCGCCGCGGACCACTCGGACCGCAAGGTGTACAGCAAGCGCGGTCGACGGCTGACCGGTGAGCAGGTAATACCGAGCTACACCCCGTCGATCGCCGCCCGCAGCATCGACGGCCACCTGCTGCGCACCGGCCAGGAGGTGTACGCCTGGTACAAGCTCGCGCCGCAGCGCTGGTCGTTCCGCTCGGACTCGCAGCGCCAGGACCTCATCGCGGCCATCGCGGGCCAGTACGCGGAGCTCCAGGGCCGCTGGATGCACCTGCGCGTGACCACGCGCCCGTACCCGATCCGGATGTGGGCCGAGGCGCACGTCCACAACGCGGTGCGCCGCCTCCCGGACACCCCCGGCACGCTGTCGTTCGACGACTACATGGTCGGCGAGCAGCAGCAGCTGATGGGCCGCTCGATGGCGGAGAAGGAGGTCTACCTGGGCGTCCAGGTGCAGACCCGCAACATGATGGACCGCGCCGTCGAGCGCGCCGCCCCGGTGCTGCGCAAGGTCTTCCCGGACGCCGTGGACGCCGAGCTGGTCGCGTTGGACAGCGAGGTCGACCACCTCGACCAGGTGATCGGGTCCGCCGGTCTGGAGGGCCGCCCGGCCACGGCCGAGGAGATGTCCTGGCTGATGCACCGGTCGTGCTCGCTGGGCCTGCCCGCCCCGCGCAACCTGCCTGCCGTGCCGGGCGCGCCGTGGGAGCCGGAGGACCTGGCCAGCTTCACCGACGCCGCGGACTTCCACCAGGAGCCGTACTCACCCACCGTGACCGTCCGCGGTCGCACGGGGTCGAACGCGGGCATCCGGCGGCACGTCGTGGTGCTCACCGTGGGCCTGATGCACGGCCTGCAGATCCCCGAGGTCGACGACCCGTGGGTCCAGCGCGCCGACCGCCTGCCCGCGAGCGTGGAGTGGTCCGCCCGCATCTACGTGCGCAAACCCGAGGAAGTTTCGGGTGAACTTCAGCGCCAGATGAACAAGGTCCGGTCGCAGGTCCGGCACTACACCGACGAGCACGAGCTGGAACCGCCGCAGTCCCTTGCGCGCCAGGCATCCCGCGTGCTCGACATCGACGACGAGATGACCTCCGGCTTCACCGCGCTGGGCACCCGCGTGCGCTCGTGGTGGCGCCTGGCGGTGTCCGGGCCGACCGAGCGCGACGCGCTCCGACTGGCCCAGTCGCTGCTGGACCTCTACAAACCGAAGGTGGCCATCGAGCACCCCGAGGCGCAGTACGCCATCGCCAGGGAGTTCATCCCCGGCGAGGCCCTGTCGAGCGGCGCGTACCTGCGCCGCGGCTCGGTGCTGTGGGCGGCCTCGGCCGTCCCGACGGCCACGGCCGAGGTCGGCGACCGGCGGGGCATCCTGCTGGGCGAGACCTGCACGGCCACCCGCCGCCCGGTCGCCTGGGACCCGTGGATGGCGCAGGAGCTGCGCGACGCCTCGGGCCTGACGGCCATGGTCGCGGGCCTGGGCGCGGGCAAGTCGTTCCTCGGCGGCGGCATCGTCTACAAGACGCTGCGCGCCGGGGCGCACTGGACGCTGCTCGACCCGTCCGGCCCGCTGGCGGCGCTGTGCGAGCTGCCCGAGCTCAAGCCGTACGCGCGGCCGATCAACCTGCTCAACGCCCAGCCCGGCATCCTCAACCCCTACCGGGTGGTCGCCGAGCCGATGCTGGAGCACTTCATCGACGACGAGGACCCCGAGCGGGCCTGGCGCCGGGAGAAGGCGCTGGCCGCGGCGACCCGCCGACGGCTGGTGCTGGACGTGCTCAGCGGCCTGCTGCCCTACGAGGTCGCGAAGCTGCCGCAGACCCGGATCGTGCTGCTGCGCGCGGTCAGGACGGTCGGCGGCCGGTTCGACGCGCACCCCGGCCAGGTGTTCGAGGCGCTGCGCCGCGACGCCAGCGAGCACCACGAGCACGCGGTCGTCGTGGCGGACTTCCTCGACGAGATGCGCGAGCGCATGTCGCTGCTCATCCCGGAGCGCAACGCCGACCCGTACGACGAGCAGCGCGACGACCGGCTCACGGTGCTGACCATGGCGGGCCTCAACCTGCCCAAGGACAACGTGGGCCGCGAGCACTGGACCGACGCGGAGTCCCTCGGCGTCGAGATGCTGAACCTGGCCGCCTGGCTCACCCAGCGGTCGATCTACGAGCGCCCCAAGGACCTCCGCAAGGGCGTCTGGATCGACGAGGCGTTCTTCCTGTCCGAGGTGCCGACCGGCCGCGTGCTGATGAACCGCTTCGCCCGCGACTCGCGCAAGTGGAACGTCCGCGTGCTGCTGTCCTCGCAGGTCCCGGCCGACTTCCTGAAGATCCAGGGCTTCGTCACCCTGCTCGACTCGGTGTTCGTCGGCAGGCTCGACGACGACCAGGCGCAGTCGGACGCGTTGCGGCTGCTCAAGGTGCCGATCGGGTCCGGGTACGAGCAGGTCGTGGCGAGCCTGGGCCGCCGTCCCGGTGGCGTGCGCAACGCCGCCGAGCGCGACCGCGCGCCCCGCCAGTTCATCTTCGGCGACGGCGCGGGCGGCGTGGAGCGGATCCGCATCGACTTCAGCGGCCCCCACCTGGCGCACCTGCGCGAGGGCCTGGACACGACGCCGGACGCGCTGCGGCACACCGAGGGCGACCCGGTGGAGGTGTCCGCACCGCTGGAGGAGCGGCTCACCTACAACGAGCGCAACCACACCGACGACTACGACGACGAGCTGGCGGCCGACCTGGAGGTCGGGCTGGTGGACGACGACCTGGTCGACTCGACACATGGCGAAGGGGGCAACCGCCGCAAGGGCAGGGAGGGCGCCGCATGACGCTCCTCCTGGTGCTCCTCGCCCTGGCCGCCGCGCTCCGAGCGCGGCGGTTCTTCAAGCGCGAACCGGGACCGCGGCGGTGGCGCTCGCTCGCCGTGGTCGTGGCGATCGTCGGGCTCCAGGTCGTCATCGGCGCGCCGGTCGCGAACGCGGCCGCGTGCGGCGAGGCGCCCAACCCCGAGCGGCCGGGCTCCGGCATGGTCGGCGCGATCGACCCGCCGATCGGCAACGGCCTCAAGGACACGCCGTACCTGAACTTCGGCTACGCCGGCATGGTGTGGCACACGTTCCAGGAGAAGTGCACGGTGGTGCCGAACGCGAACGGCGTCATCGAGACCTGGGTCGGCAACGAGATGTTCAACGTCGGCAAGAACATCGTCGGCGCCACGAACGCCCTGCACTACACCGTCATGGGCCGCGGCCTGCTGGTGCCGCTGGACGACGCGGTGAAGTCCGGCGTCCAGAAGGTCTACGACAACGTCTACCTGCGCTGGTTCGGCCTGGTGGCGCTGCTGCTGGCGATCCTGATGTTCCGGCAGATCTGGCAGGGCGACCTCGCCACGATCAGCAAACGCGGCATGTGGGCGCTGGCCGCGATGTGGCTGGCGACCTCGACGCTCGCGTTACCCCAGTTCTACAGCCTGCTCGACAGCACGCTGGTCACCAAGACCTCCGAGATCCAGGCGGGGTTCATCGACTCGCCGGAGGACCAGGGCACGCTGCACGTCCTGCCCTCCAAGCTGCACGACGTCGTCGTCTACCAGAGCTGGCTGCGCGGCGAGTTCGGCACGCCGGACGCGCCGCAGGCGAAGGACTTCGGCACCCGCCTGCTCAACGCGCAGGCGTGGACGACCGACGAGCTGGCCCAGCACAAGGACGGCGACCAGGCGGCGCTGGACGCGAAGAAGGCCGACTACATCGCCATCTCCAAGGACCCGGCGATGGCACCGGTGAAGGGCTACTTCACCGGCGACGACGGCAGCCGGATGGGCGCGGGGTTCCTCGCGATGCTCCAGGCCGTCGCGTTCTCGCTGTTCCAGCTGTTCGCGAAGGCCGCCGTGCTGCTCGCCCAGCTGCTGCTGCGGGTGCTGACGCTGGCCGGTCCGCTGATCGGCCTGGTCGCGCTGATCCACCACGACCTGCTGCGCCAGGTCGGTCGGGCCGCCGCGGTCACCGTGTTCAACGTGCTGATCCTCGCGGTGCTGGCGGGCACCCACGCCCTCCTGCTGCAGGCGATCCTCAACGCGACCGGGCTGTCGCTGCTGACCAGGACGCTGCTCGGGCTGATGCTCACGGTCGTCTGCTTCATGATCGGCAAACCGCTGCGCCGGATGTGGCAGATGGTGGAGATGTCGGTCGGGTCGGCGAGCCGGGCGCTGCCGATGGGCGGCGGCCTGCTGTCCCGGATGCGCGGCAAGAAGGCCGACACCGGGCCGACCCCGCAGGACGAGTTCTGGGACACCGTCCGCGACACCGACCCGGACGGCGACCCCACGCCGCAGCGCGACCGCACTCGCGTCCGGCCCGAGGCGAACAACCCGGTCATGGCCACGTCCACCCGGCTCGACCGCGGCTCCGGGCCCGCCCAGCTGCCGTCGTCGTCGGGATCCGGCGGTGCGGGAGCGCCCGCGTTGCCGACCCGCGGCTACGGCGGACCGGCCGCGGCGCTGCCGTCCGGGCGGTCCAGCCGGGTCGTGGACACGGCACCGGCGTCCGACCGCGGGTGGGACCGGCAGGAGGACGCGGTCTTCGTCCCGTCGCGGACCCCGGCCTACAACAACAACTTCGCCCGCATCGCGGACAACCCGGTCGTGCCCGGCCCGCGCCGGGCGGAGACCGAGGTCGTCGCGGGACGACAGGTGCACGTGATCTACCGCCCGTCGCGCGGGCTCGAAGTCAGGGACAACTGAGATGCCGATCCGGACCAACCGTGGCCGCGCGGCGGTCTACCGACGCCTGTGGGGCTGGCCGCTGCGCTCGCCCAACCACCTGATCGCGACGATCGTCGGCGTGGCCGTGGTGATCATGCTGTTCAGCAGCGTCATCCCGGCGATCACCAAGGGGGCCAAGGGCGGCGGCACCACGAACGGCGCGGCGGCCAGCACGTCCCAGCTGCCCGGCCAGGTCGGCACGGTGCCCACGGGCGTCCCGACCATCTCGCTGCCCACCAAGGTGACGCCCCCGTCGTCCACGGTGCCGTCGGCCCCGGTCGCGCCGGACGCGCAGATCGTGGCGGAGAACTGGGCCGACGCGTGGGTCACCCATCCGGCGGGCATCACGAACGCGCAGTGGCTTGACAAGCTCAAGACCAGTACCAGCGACGAGCTGCTGCCCCGGATGGCGACCGTCGATCCGGCCAACATCCCCGAGGCCCTGGTGGGCGCGGTCAGTCCTACCGAGTCGCACGAGGACTCGGTCGTCTTCGAAGTCGGCTTGAAGGGTGGCGGCACGCTCGTCATGACGGTGGTGAAGCTGCCGGAGGGCTGGCGCGTGCACAAGTACGACAGGAAGTGACCGCATGGTGAAGCTCGGCGTGGTGGTGACCGCGGTCGTGGCCGTGCTGATCACGATCGTCCTCACCAGCGGGATCACCACCGTCGTCGGGAACAACAACAACGCCGCGGGCGGCATCGGGCTCGTCAACGTCAGCTGCAACGCCGCCATCGGACCGTGGGACGCGGGCGGCGCGGACAAGGGCAAGAACGACGCCAGCAACCTCAACGAGGAGCAGCGCGGCGTCGTCGCCAAGATCATCTCCATCGGTCAGGAGCGCCAGCTGCCGCCGCTCGCGTGGCAGGTCGCGATCCAGGCGGGCATGACCGAGTCCGGTCTGCGCCCGTTGAACTACGGCGACGCCGACTCCCTCGGCATCTTCCAGATGCGCCCGTCCATGGGCTGGGGCTCGCCCGCCCAGGTCATCGACCCGGTGTACGCGATCAACAAGTTCTACGACGTGCTGCTCACCGTGCCGGACTGGGCGTCCAAGCGCCCCGGCGACTCGGCGCAGGCCGTCGAGCGGTCGGCGTTCCCCGACCGCTACCACGCCTGGGAGGCCATGGCGGCCTTCCTGATCGGCGACCTCGGCCAGGTCGCCGACCCGGCGGGCTGCGGGGCCAGCAACGGCAACATCCTGGCCGCCTCCTCGGCGGCGGCCAAGGCGATCGCGTTCACCAAGGAGCAGCTGGGCGAGCCCTACCTGTGGGGCGGCAACGGTCCGGACGCGTGGGACTGCTCCGGCATCCTCGTCAAGGCGTTCGCGACCGCCGACATCCAGCTCCCGCGCGTGGCCAACGACCAGTACATGCACGGCGGCGCCTTCCTCCCGGTCAAGGAGGCGCAGCCCGGCGACCTGATCTTCTGGGCGACCAACCCGGCCGACCCGGTCACCGTGCACCACGTCGCGCTGTACCTGGGCAACGACGAGTACATCCACGCGCCGCAGACCGGGGACGTGGTGAAGATCAGCAAGATCAACTGGGACTACTACGAGTTGATGCCCATGGCCGTCAGGCCGGGTGTTTAGGTCCGTCGCAGGGCAGGCACGGCGACTGGCGAAGCCGAGCCGGCAAGGAGGGAGCGCCGAATGTTCACCCCTGATCCGATCCAGCGTCCCGTGGGGCCACCCGCGTCCACGACACCGGTGCGCGACTACCTGGCCACCCCCAGACCGGGTGTCGACAAGTCCTACGTGGTCCTGCCGCGCTCCCTGGTCGAGTCCATGCCGCTGCCCTGGCAGCAGCACATGGCCCACCTCCTGGCGGAGCTGCACCACCACGCCGCCCACCTCAACTGGCCCGTCTACCGCGTGGTCCCGTCCAAGCTGGAGAAGCTCGTCGACCTGGACGAGGAACAGCTGGCCGAGGTCGGCGCCATCATGGAGATCGACTCCGACGGCGAACTCGTCTACCGCGAACGCAACGGCGGCCGCATCCCCAACCCCGAGTCCCGCAACGTCATGGTCTCCTGCACCGACCCCATCCCCGCCTCTTACGCGAACGCCAACCAGAACACCCCACCCCGCGGCTTCCCAGCCCCCTACCCCACCTCCGGCCCCCTCCCACTCCAAGCCCCCCAACAACAAACCCAAGCCCCTTTACAAGCCCCGCAATGGTGACCTGACCAGGCCGACACACAGCGAGGGCGGCGAGCCGGACACCCCACCCACCCCACCCACCCCACCCCGTTGGGCGCAGCCCGCCACCGCGCATCCGGCGCGGAGCGCCTGGGGCCTCGTCGGCGCCAGCCGATGCCCTGTCCGCCGCGAAGCGCGGATGCCTTGTCCAACGGCGCAGCCGAGGATGCCCTGTCGAGCGCAGCTCGATGCCCGAGTCGGGCGGAGCCCGATGCTGGCGAAGCCAGATCCCCCTCCGCCCCCGATAAACAGCGCCCTCCTGCCCCACCCCTTCTTGTCAAGACAGCTTCACCGTCTTGACAAGAAGGGGTGGGGCATTGAGACAATCGCGCACCGGGGGCCGGGCTTCACCAGGGCCGTGACACAACGACCCGGCAGCCGGGCCCCGCGGGGTCCTCTCCCAAATCGACATGCACCCCCGCGCATGAAACCCTTACCCCATGGCTGACGACGAGAACGCCTGGTACTACTGCCTCACCCACAAGACCGTCGAACGCGGCGTCGGCTGTCGAGGCGGTGACCGCATGGGCCCCTACCCCGACGAGGCCACTGCTTCCCGTGCCCTCGACATCGCCCGTGAGAAGACCGCCGCCGCCGATGAGGCGGCGCGTAAATGGGACGGCGACTGATCGATCGCGGCTAAGGTGCAGGTGTGGCCTCCTTGGTGATCAGGACCGGTCGCGCCGAGCTGGACTTCAGCGGGATCCGCACCGAGTTCGGGTTGCCGCTGGAGTTCCCGCCCGCCGCGTTGGCCGAGGCAGAGCAAGCCGTTTCCCGCGCGCCGGGTGATCGGGAGGACGCGACTGACCTTCCGCTGGTCACGATCGACCCTCCTGGTGCCAAGGACCTCGACCAGGCGTTGGCGGTCGAGCGCCGTCCTGGTGGGAGGTTCCGGGTGCACTACGCCATCGCGGACGTGGGCGCGTTCGTCGTTCCCGGTGGTGCTCTGGACGCCGAGGTCCGCAAGCGCGGCCAGACCCTGTACCTGCCCGACGGCAACGTGCCCTTGCACCCCACCGTGCTCTCCGAGGGCGCGGCCAGCCTCCTGCCGACCCAGACGCGTCCCGCTGTCCTGTGGACGTTCGACTGCGGCGCGGACGGCGAGCCGGAGTCCGTGCGGGTGCGCCGGGCGATGGTCCGGTCCACCGCCCAGTTCGACTACGAGGGCGTGCAGGCCACCATCGACGCGGGCACCATGCACCCGTCGATCGAGGCCCTGCCCGACTTCGGCCGTCTCCGCCGGGAACGGGCGCTCGACCGCGGCGCGGTGGAGCTCCAGCTGCCGGAGCAGGAGATCGCCCCGGACGGCGAGGGCTGGAAGCTGGTGCTGCGGCCGCGGGTCGAGGTGGACGCGTGGAACGCCGAGATCTCGCTGCTCACCGGCATGTCCGCCGCCAAGGTCATGCTCGACGCCCGCGTCGGCATCCTCCGCACGCTCCCCGACGCCGACGAGGGCGCCGTCGAGGCCCTCAAGCGCTCCGCGCTGGCCCTGCACGTCCCGTGGGCCGACGGTGTCAGCCCCGCGAAGCTCCTGGCCGGGCTGGACCCGTCCCGACCGGAGTCGCTGGCGCTGTTCGTCGACGCGACCCGCCTGCTGCGCGGCGCCGGGTACACCGCCTTCAACGGCACCGTGCCGGAGATCGCCACCCACGCGGGCATCGCGTCCTCCTACGCCCACGTCACGGCCCCGCTGCGCAGGCTGGTCGACCGGTTCGCCACCGAGGTCTGCCTGGCCGTGACCGAGGGCCGCGAGGTGCCGGAGTGGCTGCTCAAGGCGCTGCCGGAGCTGCCGAGCCTGATGGGCGGGTCGGACTCGCTCGCGAGCAAGGTCGACCGGGCCTGCCTCGACCAGGTCGAGGCGTGGGTCATGGAGGACCGGGTCGGGAGTGAGTTCGACGCGGTCGTGCTGCGCTCCGAGGGCAACGGCGCGGACGTGTTCGTGCCGGAGCCGCCGGTCATGGGCCGCTGCTCCGGCGAGGACCTGCCCGAGGGCGAGCGGGTCAGGGTGCGGCTCGTGCAGGCCGACGCCGCTCGTCGCAAGGTCGCGTTCGAACGCGTGTGAAGATGGTGCGGTGACTACAACTCGTGAGCTGACCGTGGGTGTCCTGGGTGGTACCGGCGCGCAGGGCAAGGGACTCGCGCTGCGGTGGGCCAAGGCGGGGCTGAAGGTCGTGATCGGCTCCCGCGCGGCCGAACGGGCCGAGAAGACCGCCGAGGAGCTGCGCGACCTGGCCGGTGTGGACCACGTCACCGGGGCGGACAACCTCGGCTGCGCCGAGCAGGCGGACGTCGTGCTCGTCGCGGTGCCCTGGGACGGGCACGCGGAGCTGGTGGCGTCGCTGCGCGAGGCGCTCGTCGGCAAGATCGTCATCGACTGCGTGAACCCGCTCGGCTTCGACAAGCAGGGCCCGTTCGCGCTGGCCGTGGAGGAGGGCAGCGCCGCGCAGCAGACGGCCGCCCTGCTGCCGGAGTCCCGCGTCACGGCGGCGTTCCACCACGTCTCCGCGGTGTCCCTGGCCGACCTGTCGATCGAGTCGGTCGACATGGACGTCCTGGTGCTCGGCGACGACCGCGAGGCGACCGACGTCGTGCGCGAACTGGCCGAGACCGTGCCCGGTTTCCGCGGTGTCTTCGGTGGACGGTTGCGCAACGCCCACCAGGTCGAGGCGTTCACGGCCAACCTGATCGCCATCAACCGCCGCTACAAGGCCCACGCGGGCCTGAAGATCACCGACATCTGATGCTCCCGGTCGACGACCTCGGCGAGCCGGTCCCCATCCCGGACCGGCCCCGCCGGGTCGTCAGCCTGGTGCCGTCGTTGACCGAGTCCGTGCCCGAGGACTCGCTGGTCGGTGTGACGGACTACTGCCCGGTGGACACCGCCAGGGTCGGCGGCTCGAAGTACCCGGACGTCGACCGGGTGCTCGCGCTGGAGCCGGACCTCGTCCTGGCCAACGTCGAGGAGAACCGCGCCGAGGACGTGCAACGCCTGCGCGCCAACGGGATCGCGGTGTGGGTCACGGCCGCGCCCGCCACCGTCCCGCAGGCGCTCGCGTCGATCCGCAGGCTGCTGGCGACGGCGTGGGACGTCGAACCTGACTGGCTCGTCCGGTCCGAGGAGCTCTGGCGGCACGTCGAGCCCGTGTGGACGACCGCGGTGGTCCCGGTGTGGCGGCGGCCGTGGGTCGTGCTGGGCCGCGACACGTTCGCGGGTGACGTCCTGCGCAGGCTCGGTGTGGCGAACGCCTACGCCGACGACCCCGAGCGCTACCCGCGAACGTCCCTGGAGGACATCCGCGCGAAGGGCGCCGAGCTGGTCGTGCTGCCCGACGAGCCGTACGCGTTCAGCGCCGACGACGGACCGGAGGCGTTCCCCGGCACGAGGTGCGAGCTCGTGTCGGGGCGCCACCTCACCTGGTACGGGCCCTCACTGCTGGAAGCGCGCGAGGTGCTGCGACTGCGTCGTTGACGCGGTCAGTGGAACGTGTGCTCCGGGCCGGGGAACTGGTGGCCGCGGACCTCGGCGGCGAACGCCTGCGCGGCACCGCTCATCAGCCCCGCCATGTCGGCGTAGCGCTTGACGAACTTCGGCGCCCGGCCGCGGCGCAGCCCCATCATGTCCTGCCACACCAGCACCTGGGCGTCGGTGTCCGGTCCCGCGCCGATGCCGACGGTGGGGATGTGCAGGTCGTGCGTGATCTGCTTGGCGACCTCGGAGGTCACCATCTCCAGCACGACCGCGAACGCGCCCGCCTCCTCCAGGGCCTTGGCGTCCTCGACCACGGCGTCGAACGACTCCCGGCGGCCCTGCACCCGGTACCCGCCGAGCTGGTGCTCGCTCTGCGGCGTGAACCCGATGTGGCCCATGACCGGGATGCCCGCGCGCACGATCGCCTGGACGTGCGGCGCGAAGTGCTTGCCGCCCTCCAGCTTGACCGCGTGCGCCTGGCCCTCCTTCATGAACCGGACTGCGGTGGCGACGGCCTGCTCGACCGACACCTGGTAGCTGCCGAACGGAAGGTCTGCCACGACGAGCGCCTTCTTCACCGACTTGGTGACGCTGCGCACCAGGGGGATCAGCTCGTCGACCGTCACCGGCAACGAGGTCTCGTACCCGTAGACGTTGTTCGACGCCGAGTCGCCGACCAGCAGCACGGGGATGCCCGCCTCGTCGAACAGCTCGGCGGTGTACATGTCGTAGGCCGTGAGCATGGGCCACGGCTCACCCCGTTCCTTCATCTCGCGAAGGTGGGGGATGCGCACCCGCTTGGCGGGTGGGCCGGACTGCTGGGCGGGGCCGTTTCCGTACGGCGCCGCTACTTCGGCCGCAGAGGTCATGGTGGACCGTCCTTCCCTCGACGCCCGCTTCGTCGCGGGTCCCCGGGTCTGTTTGCACGGTTACGTCACAAGCGTGACACCGAAGGGGGCCTCTTGGCAGGGTGTGCGAGTAGCCTCACACCACTCGAGGGGGTGCCATGGCCTGCCGCATCACCGAACTCGTCCTCGACTGCGCGGACCCGGACAAGCTGGCCGACTTCTGGTGCGGCGTGCTCGGCTACCAGGTCCTGGACCGGGACCCGGACGGCATCGAGATCGGCCGGGCCGACCAGGCGCCGGAGGACCGGATCACGCTCGTGCTCAACCGCGTCAAGGAGCCGAAGAAGCAGAAGCTCCGGATGCACGTCGACGTCAACTCCACCGACCGCGACCAGGCCGCCGAGCTGGAGCGGCTGCTCGCGCTGGGCGCCAAGCGCGTCGACATCGGCCAGGGCGGGGTCCGCTGGATCGTCCTCGCCGACCCGGAGGGCAACGAGTTCTGCCTGCTCAGGCGGCGCGTGACGCCCTGAGCGCGTCGCGGACCGCCATCGCCACGGCGTCCGGGCGGTCCACCGGGATCATGTGCCTGCTCCCCGGCACGAGCACGTTGCGGCCCCACGGCGCCAACCGGGCGAGCGCCGCGTGCTCCGGCCACAGCCTGCGGCCCGCGGTCAGCACGTCGAACGGCACCTCCGGCAGCGGGTGCGTCGCTCGCAGGTCGTCCAGGTCGGCGACCTGGTCGGGGTAGGCGGCCAGCTCGGCGAGCACGGCCCTGGCCACGTGCGGGCGCCGGTACACGTCCTTGACCAGCGCCTCCGGTGCCGGGTCGAACCTGGCCAGCGTCGCCCCCTCGACCGCCCAGCGCCGCACCAGGTGCCCGTGCCTGCGCACGAACGCCGCCCCGGCCCCGCGCGGCACGAGCCGCTGCAGCCACCGGGCGACGACCGCGGACAGGTCGAACGGCCGCCCCGCGCCCGGCGACTCCGGGTCGGGGTCGAGCAGCACCAGCGCGCGCACCCGGTCGGGGTGCAGCCGGGCGAACGCCTCCACGTGCATGGTCGCCATCGAGTGCCCGACGAGGACGGCGTCCGGCGCGTCGCCGAGCACCGCCTCCAGCACCTCCACCTCGCGGGCCAGCGTCGGGTCGGCCGAGGTCGGGTCGCTGTCGCCCGTTCCGGGTCGATCGAAGACCACGACCCGCGCGTGCCCGGCCAGCAGGGCTACCGTGGCAGACCAGTCGAACCAGGCCCCGCCGAGGCCGGAGCTGAGCACGACCACGGGGTCGGTGGCCAGACCCGCCGACGTGACGTGCACTCCGCCTGCTCCGGTGGTGATCGTGGTTCGCACGACGTCAGAGTGCCCTGCGAACCTGTGGAGAAGTTGTGCCCGTGCCGAAGTGGAAGTGGCGCATCGCCGGAACGGTCGCCACCGTCGTCCAACTCGCAGCATTGGGCTCCCTCGTCCTGCTGGTCATCCCCGACGACAGCGCGGTCGCCGACGTCATCCGCACCGCGGGGTACTGGCTCGGCCTCCCGGTGGACGCCAACCTGTTCATCGTCCTGGTCTTCGTCGTGCTCGGCGCGGCGTTGCGCAGGCGCAAGCGCGCCGCCCTCTGGACGCTCCTGGTGTTCGAGGCGCTGGGCCTGGTGCTGGTGTCCTTCGTACTCGCCCTGTTCGCCTTCGTGCCCGGCGCGCTCGACGACGAGGGGGTGACCTGGTCGGAGGTGGGGGTGTTCTTCGGCGGCGGGGTCGCCGCCTCGGTGGTGATCATCGCGCTGCTGTGGCTCGCGCGGCCCGCGTTCCCGGCCCGGCTGGTGCCCGGCGCGTGGCTGCGCGCGATCGGCACGTTCATCATCGGCATGGCGGTCCTGTGCGTGCTCGGCTGGGGGCTGACCGAGATCTTCCCCGGCAGCCTGGTCGACACCGGCGAGAAGTTCATCTGGGCGGCGAACCAGGTCACCGGCGAGGTGCTGCCGCTGCGCAGGCTCGACGTCGGCGAGGGCCCGCAGTGGCTGAGCGTCGTGCTCGGCGTCGGCGGCACGCTGGTCGCGATCCACGCCATGTACGTGTTCTTCCGCGGGGAGCGCACGAGCAGGCTGATCAACGACACCGAGGAGCTGGGCGTCCGCAGGCTGCTCGCGGCGCACGGGGAACCGGACTCGCTGGGCTACTTCGCGACCCGCCGCGACAAGAGCGTGGTGTTCGCCCCGAACGGCCGCGCCGCGCTGACCTACCGCGTGCTCGGCGGCACGACCCTGGCCAGCGGCGACCCGATCGGCGACGAGGAGGCGTGGCCGCAGGCCGTGGCGGCGTGGCTGACCGAGGCCCGCGAGTTCGGCTGGCACCCCGGCGTGCTCGGCGCCAGCGAACGCGGCGCGCGGGTGTACACCGAGGCCGGGCTCAAGGCGCTGGAGATCGGCGACGAGGCCATCCTCGACGTCCGCGAGTTCACCCTGGCCGGTCCGGAGCGGCGGGCCGTGCGGCAGGCGGTGAGCCGGATCGAGCGCGCCGGGTACACGGCCAGGGTGCGGCGGCACTCGGAGATCCCGGCGCTCGAGATGGGCTCGATCCTGGCGCTGGCCGAGCGGTGGCGCGGCGCGGAGACCGAGCGCGGGTTCTCGATGGCGCTGGGCAGGCTGGGCGACCCGGCCGACGGCCGGTGCGTGATGGTCGAGGCCTACGACGCGGCCGGTGCGCTGCGCGGGCTGCTGTCGTTCGTGCCGTGGGGGCGGCGCGGGGTGTCGCTCGACCTGATGCGACGCGACCGCGAGGCCGAGAACGGGCTCAACGAGTACATGGTGGCGCAGCTGGTCGAGGCCAGCGGACGCCTCGGCGTGCAGCGGATCTCGTTGAACTTCGCGATGTTCCGCGCGGTGTTCGAGGAGGGCGAGAAGATCGGCGCCGGGCCGGTCCTCAAGGCGTGGCGGCGGATCCTCGGCGTCGCCTCGCGGTTCTTCCAGCTGGAGTCGCTCTACCGCTCCAACGCCAAGTACGGCCCGGACTGGCTGCCGCGCTTCCTCTGCTACTCCAAGGCGAGGCAGCTCACCAGGGTCAGCGTCGCGGCGGGCATCGCCGAGGGTTTCGTGCCCAGCCTGCGGTCCCTGCTCAAACGCGGCTCCGACCGGGCGCTGCTC
This sequence comes from Umezawaea tangerina, assembly GCF_003002815.1. Lineage (GTDB taxonomy): Bacteria > Actinomycetota > Actinomycetes > Mycobacteriales > Pseudonocardiaceae > Umezawaea > Umezawaea tangerina. The sequence continues at coordinate 1,265,301 of NZ_PVTF01000001.1, forward strand.
GACGACCTCAACGACCCGGAGGCCGTCCGGTTCGCCACCTACGTCGCCGAGATCGAGGCGAGCGCAGCCCAGGTCGTGCTCAAGCCCAGCCGCAGGCCCGAGCAGGTGCGGGTGCGCATCGCCAAGGTCGACCGGCTGCGCGCCGAGGGCGTCGACCCCTACCCGGTCGGCTTCGCCCGCGACGGCCAGCTCTCCGGTGTGCGCGACCGGTTCGGCGAGCTCGCGCCGGACACGCGCACCGGGACGTCGGTGACCGTGACCGGCCGGGTGGTCGCCGCCCGCGAGGTCGGCGGCCTGTGCTTCGCCCGGCTGCGCGACTTCAGCGGCGAGCTCCAGGTCATGCTGTCGCTGGACCGGTTGGGGGACAAGGAGCTCCGCTCCTGGAAGTCCACTGTGGACCTGGGTGACCACGTCGGCGTGCACGGCGAGGTGATCACGTCCCGACGCGGTGAGCTGTCCGTGCTCGTGGACGAGTGGACGATCACCGCGAAGTGCCTGCACCCGTTGCCGGACAAGCGGAAGGGCCTCGCCGACCCGGAGACCAGGGTCCGCCAGCGCTACCTCGACCTGATGGTCAACCAGGACTCCGCGCAGCTGCTGCGGGTGCGCAGCGCCGTCGTGCGCGGCATCCGCGAGTTCCTGCACGAGCGCACCTACCTGGAGGTCGAGACCCCGATGCTCCAGGCCGTCCACGGCGGCGCCAACGCCCGGCCGTTCGTCACCCACATCAACGCCTACGACATGCGGATGTACCTGCGCATCGCGCCCGAGCTGTACCTCAAGCGGCTGTGCGTCGCGGGCGTGGACCGGGTGTTCGAGCTGAACCGCAACTTCCGCAACGAGGGCGCCGACGCCACCCACAACCCCGAGTTCACGATGCTGGAGGCCTACCAGGCCTACGCCGACTACACCACCATGCTGCACCTCGTGCGGGAACTGGTGCAGCACTGCGCGTTCGCCGCGCACGGCAAGCAGATCGCCCTGCGCCCCGACGGCACCGAGTTCGACATCTCCGGCGACTGGCCGATCATCCCCGTCCACACCGCCGTCTCCGAGGCGCTGGGCGAGGACATCACCCCCGGCACGCCCGTCGACCACCTCCGGTCACTGCTGGTGGCGCGCGGCATCGCGGTGGCCGAGGAAGCCGACCACGGCACCCTCGTCCAGGAGGCCTACGACAAGCTCGTCGAAGCCGTCACCGTGGAACCCACCTTCTACACCGACTTCCCCACCTCGGTGTCCCCGCTGACCCGCCAACACCGCGACGACCCCCGACTGGCCGAACGGTGGGACCTGGTGGCGTTCGGGGCGGAGATCGGGACGGCGTACTCCGAGCTGACCGATCCGCTGGAGCAGCGGCGGAGGTTGGAAGCGCAGTCGTTGAAGGCGGCCAGCGGGGATGTGGAGGCCATGGAGCTGGATGAGGACTTCTTGAGGGCGTTGGAGCACGGGATGCCGCCGACCGGGGGGCTGGGGATGGGGGTGGACCGGGTGTTGATGATGTTGACGGGGACGACGATTCGGCAGAGCGTGCTGTTTCCGTTCGTGCGGCCGCAGTAGGGGGTTGTGGTCGGTCGGCTGGGGTCGGTTGTGGGGTCGGTCGGCGTGGGTGCTTCCGCCGGGTCCGATTGGCTGGTCCCTCGACACCGGGTATCGCTGCGGCCGTGGGCGGTGCGGCCGGCTTGACTTGGGGCCCCTTTTTTGGGCTTCGTCGGGCGAAAAAGGGCAGGTGGTAGAGCCTGCCCGCCGACCAATTTTAAGCCCAAAAACCCCAAGTCAAGCCGGCCGCTGGCGGACGAGCGTGCTCGCTTCCAGCGTCGATGGGTGCGCGCCGTTTGCTCTTAGCGTGGTTGGGCGGGCGGCGCTTGTTTGCGGCAGGGCAGGGCTGGGCGTACGGAGCGTGTTGCGTGTTTGTCTTTAGCCCTCGCGCCAGCCGTTCGTGACCGGTAGGCGGCGGTCGCGGCCGAAGGCCTTTTCGCTGATCTTGGTGCCCGGTGGGTACTGGCGGCGCTTGTACTCGGCCTTGTCGACCATGCGCAGTACGCGGTCGATGAGGTCGTGGTCGAAGCCGGCCGCGAGGAGGTCGTGGTAGCCCTTGTCGCCGTCGACGTACTCGTCCAGGACGGAGTCGAGGAGTTCGTAGTCGGGGAGGGAGTCGCTGTCGACCTGGCCTGGTCGGAGTTCGGCCGAGGGGGGCTTGGTGATGGAGTTCTCGGGGATGGGTGGGTGTTCGCCGAGTTTCTCGGCCTCGTCGTTGCGCCAGCGGGCGAGGTCCCAGACGAGGGTCTTCAGGACGTCCTTGATGGGGGCGAAGCCGCCGACCGCGTCGCCGTAGATGGTGGAGTAGCCCACCGCCAGCTCGGTCTTGTTGCCGGTCGCGAGCACCAGGTGGCCGTGCTGGTTGGACAGGCCCATGAGGGTGACGCCGCGGCAGCGGGCCTGGACGTTCTCCTCGGACAGGCCGGTCAGGCCGAGTTGGTCGACGAACACCTTGACCATGTCGGCGATCGGCTGCTCGGTGTACCGCAGACCGGTGCGCCGGGCCATCTCGAAGGCGTCGGACCTGGAGTGGTCGGAGGAGTAGACCGACGGCATGGAGACGGCGTGGACGGCGTCGGGGCCGAGGGCGTCGACGGCCAGCGCGGCGACCACGGCGGAGTCGATGCCGCCGGACAGGCCGAGCACGACGGAACGGAAGCCGTTCTTCAGCACGTAGTCGCGCAGGCCGGTGACGAGGGCGTGCCAGACCTCGGCCTCGTTGGACAGCGGCTCGGCGGTCTTCGGCACGGGCAGCGGCTCGTAGCCGGGCACGGGCTCGTCGGACAGGGTGCGGCGGGTCACGGTGAAACCGCCGACGAGGCCGTCGGTGCGCGCCGCGCCGCCGGGGAGGTCGAGGTCGAGCACGGTCAGGTGCTCGGTGAACTGCTGGGCGCGGGTGATCAGCGTGCCGTCCGCGGCGACGACCATCGTGTCGCCGTCGAACACCAGCTCGTCCTGCCCGCCGACGAGGTTCACGTACGCCAGCGGCGCGCCCGCCTCGGCTGCGCGGCGGGCGACCAGCGGGAGGCGCAGGTCGTCCTTGTTGCGCTCGTACGGGGAGGCGTTGGGGGAGACGACGAGGTCGACGCCCGCCTGGCCGAGCGCGGCGATGGGGCCGCCGTCCTGCCAGAGGTCCTCGCAGATGACCAGCCCGATCTCCAGCCCGTGCAGGCGGACGATCTCCAGGCGGTCGCCGGGGGTGAAGTAGCGGCGCTCGTCGAACACGCCGTAGTTGGGCAGGTGGTGCTTGTCCTGCGAGGCGACGACCTCGCCGCCGTGCAGCACCGCGGCCGCGTTGCGCTTGCCGTGCTCGTCGCGGTCGAGGTAGCCGACGAACGCCGCCACCCCGCCGAGCCCGGCCTCGTCGAGCCGGACCGCGAGCGCGTCGAGCGCCTGCTTGGAGGCGATGGCGAACGACTCGCGCAGCGCGAGGTCCTCCACCGGGTAGCCGGTGAGCACCATCTCGGGGAAGACCACGAGGTGGGCTCCGGACTCGGCGGCCTTGCGGGTCCACGCGACGACGAGGTCGGCGTTGCCCGCGAGGTCGCCGACGGTGGCGTTGACCTGGGCGAGGGCGAGGCGCAGCTGCGGCATGCGCACATCCTCTCCCACGCCGTCACACCTTGGTGCGCGTTGTGGCCGACGCGTCACACCTACGATCGGGTGGTGCGACGCCACCTGCTGCTGTTCCTCGCCCTCCCGGTCCTGGCCGCCTGCTCGACCGCGGTGCCGGGCAGAGCCACCCCCGGAACCGCCCTCGAACAGCGCGGCCCGGCCGGTGTCGTCCCCGCGGGTCTGGAGAGGTTCTACGGCCAGCAGCTCGGCTGGGAGGACTGCGCGCCCTACGCCACGACCGGCACGACCAAGGCCGAGTTCAAGAACAAGGCGAACATCGAGTGCGCCCGCGTCGAGGTGCCGCTGGACTACGCGAAGCCGACCGACCGCACCATCAAGATCGGCCTGCTCCGGCAGCGCGCGGCCAAGCCCGACCAGCGCGTCGGCTCGCTCCTGGTCAACCCCGGCGGTCCCGGCGGCTCCGGCATGGCGGCCGCGGCGTCGTTGACGAAGAACCTCGGCGACCTGGGCGACCGCTTCGACCTGGTCGGCTTCGACCCGCGCGGCGTCGGCGCCAGCGAGCCCAGCGTCCGCTGCCTCACCGACGCCGAGCGCGACGCCGACCGGCTCGACCTGGACGTGGACACCTCGGCCGCGGGCATCGCGCAGACCGAGGCGGAGAACAAGGACTACGCCGACAAGTGCGCCCAGCGCAACGGCGCGGACTTCCTGGAGCACGTCGGCACCCGCGACGTCGTGAAGGACATGGACGTCATGCGCTCGGCGCTCGGCGACGCGAAGCTGAGCTTCATCGGCTACTCCTACGGCACCCGCATCGGCTCGGAGTACGCCGAGGCGTTCCCCGGCAACGTCCGCGCCCTCGTCCTCGACGGCGCCGTCGACCCCACCCAGAGCGACGCGGACTCGCTGGTCGCCCAGGGCGCCGGTTTCCAGAAGGCGTTCACCGCGTTCTCGACCTGGTGCGCCGCCCGCAAGGACTGCGCCCTCGGCACCGACCCCGCCAAGGCCAACACCGCGTTCCGCGACCTCACGCTGCCGCTCATCCAGCGCCCCGTCGACGTCTCCGGCCGCAAGCTGTCCTACACCGACGCCATCACCGGAGCCATCCAGGCCATGTACTCGCAGGAGTACTGGACCGCGTTGAACGCCGCCCTCACCGAGCTGAAGAACAACCGCGGCAGCACCCTGCTGCTCCTCGCGGACGCCTACTACGACCGCGACGACCAGGGCGTCTACTCCTCCATCACGGACGCGTTCACCGCGATCAAGTGCGTTGACGACCCCCGCCAGACCGACCGCGCCGTGCTCGCCGACACCGCCCGCAAGTACAAGGAAGCCGCCCCCTTCCTCGACGACGGCAACCCACCCGCCGCCGCCCTCGACGCCTGCGCCTTCTGGCCCGTCCCACCCACCGCCACCCCGCACGTCCCGAAAGCCGACGGCCTCCCCCCGATCCTCGTGGTCTCCACCACCGGCGACCCCGCCACCCCCTACGAGGCCGGCGTGAACCTCGCGAAGGCACTCGGCGGCGGACTGGTCACGTTCCAGGGCAACCAGCACACGGTGTTCCTCCAGGGCAACAAGTGCGTCGACAGCGCGGGCGACGACTACCTGATCAACCTGAAACTGCCCCCGACGGGGACGACGTGCTCGTGACCACCCGATCGTGGCGCGGTTGAGCTGCTAGTTTGACGGCGCAGGAGGAAACTCCCGTCCCGCCTTGGGCCCCGCCCCGTGCGGGGCCTTCGTGCATCTAGGGTTTCCAGCAGTACTGGTGCTCGATCCGACGCCACAGCGCGTTGTCGACCGGCACCACTCGATTGTCCGCAGTCACCGTGGTGCTGTGGATGCGGTGGTGCACGAAGGCGATCAGGTCGACCGCCTGCACCAGTCGGCCGGCCTTGGACGGGGCGAAGTGCAGGGTGTCGACGATCCCTTTGATGACACGCCCCCGGTGGCTCCAAGTTCCCTGCTGGCGGTACCTCGTCAGATCCGCTCGGTACTGGTCCTGGTGGTCGTGTTGACCGGGTTCGTCGGCGATCACCAACGCGTACTCGCCCGAGCGTTCCGCGTACTCGTCGACGCTTTCCAGGGCAACCAGCACACGGTGTTCCTCCAGGGCAACAAGTGCGTCGACAGCGCGGGCGACGACTACCTGATCAACCTGAAACTGCCCCCGACGGGGACGACGTGCTCGTAGTGGCACGTCGCGGCATCAACAACGACAGGCCCGCCCCCACCGCGCACAGCACCGCGGTGATCAGGAAGATCTCGTGGTACTCCGTCAGCAGCGCGTCGGTGAGCCCCCGCTGGTACGCCTCCAACTGCCCCTTGTACTCCTCCGGCGGCACGCCGAACGGCAGCGGTGTGTCCAGGGTGGCCGTGAGCTCGCGGAACCGGTGCAGCCCCCAGGCCGTGAGCGCGGCGACCCCCACGAGCATCCCGGTCATCCGCGCCACGACCACCGCGGCCGACGCCACCCCGTGCTGCGACGACGGCACCACGCGGAGCACCGCGGCGGACACCGGTGCGATCACGACGCCCAGCCCGAGCCCGGCCACGGCCAGGTCGCGGGTGAGCACGGGAGCGGACACGGAGGCGGGCCACTGGGCGATCAGCACGTACCCGACGGCCGCCACGACGAGGCCGCCGAACGACACCCAGCGGTCACCCAGCCGCGAGGCCAGGAAGCCGCCCAGCACCGCGCCCACGGGCAGCGCGACCAGGAAGCGGGCGAGCAGGGACGCGGCCGAGGCGGAGTCGCGGCCGAGCAGGGTCTGCGCGAACAGCTCCACGTCCACCAGCGTCACCATCAGCGCCGCCCCGGCGAACAGGCTCACCCCGAGGCACGCCAGGAACGGGCCCATCCGCACGCCCGCGGGGTCCAGCAGCCGGACGGACGCGCGCCGCTCCCACCACAGGAACGCCGCGAACACGACCACGCCGCCGCCGATCGCGGGCAGCCCCCACGACGGCAGCACCGAGTGCTCGGGGTCGGGGTTGTACAGGCCCACGACCAGCAGTCCGAGCGCCAGCGCCAGCAGCCCGCCGCCGACCACGTCGATCCGCACGGACGTGCGCCGACCGGCGGGGACGGAGAGCTGAACGACGGCCATCGCGATGAGCGCCAGCGGGACGTTGACCCAGAACACCCACCGCCAGCTCTGCGGCTCCAGCGACTCGAAGAACGTCCACGCGTTGAACAGCGACGCCAGCCCGACGCCGTAGAGCGTCCCGAGCACGGACCCCAGCTCCTGCGCCGCCCCGACGACCCCCAACGCCGAGGACCGCCGCGACGACGACCACAGGTCGGCCACCAGGGCCATCGTGACCGGCAGCAGCGCTCCACCGGCCAGGCCCTGGACCACCCGGCCCGCGACCAGCAGCGGCAGGTCGTCGGCCAACGCCGTCACGACGGAGCCGAGGGCGAACCCGGCCAGGCACAGGTGCAGCACGACCCGGCGCCCGAACCGGTCGGACAGCTGCCCGAGCAGCGGCATCCCGGCGACGTACCCGAGCAGGTACCCGGTGACCACGGGCGTGGCCTGCTCCAGGTGGTTCACCGGGATGCCGAGGTCGCGGACCATGTCGATCAGCACACCGACGACGACGTAGGCGTCCAGCGCGCCGAGCAGTACGGCGACGGCGCCCGCGCCGATCGCCAGGCGTCGACCGCTCACGCCGGCGGGGTGACTTCGACGGCCTTGTCCAGCTCGGACAGGGTGACCTCGACGGAGCCGCCGGTCAGCTCGAACCGGGCGGTCTTGAGCCGGAGGCTGTCCTTGTCCATGGTGAACCGCGAGGCCACGTCGGTGGCGATGCCGGGCACCAGCGAGGCCGCGACGTCCTTGGGGACGGTCCCGCTCACGACGGTCGTGCCGCCCTCGGAGCTCTCGGTCTTCGGGTCGCGCACGCTGCGCAGCACCTTCGACACGCCGCGGTCGGGGTTCAGGATCGCGGTGGGGTCGTACACCTGGCCCTTCAGCACGGCGGGCAGCTTCTGGAACCCGCCGGTCGGGCCCTTGATGTACAGGTCGCCCTTGGCCAGCACGAAGTCGACCTCGAGCAGCTGCCCGAACTGGTTCGTCTTCGCCTTGCCCTTCGCGTCGCCCGCGGCGTTGAGGTCGCCGTCGGCGCCCTGGACACCGAGCTGGGGGAGCTCGCCGTCGACCTTGATGGCGAAGTGGGTGCTCTTCACCCCGGCCATCGCGTCGGCGGACCTGGTGAGCACCTCCTTGGCGTCCGGCAACGAGGCCGGTGACGGTGTCGACGTGCACGCGGAGACCAGCGTGACGAGTGCGACCAGGGGCCCAACCAGGGCACGACGTGCGGACATGGGGGGATCGTAGTGCCCCGACACGCGGCCTTAACGGCCCTTACATAGGCTGCGCACATGGACCGCCAGCAGGAGTTCGTGCTCCGCACCCTCGAGGAACGCGACATCCGGTTCGTCCGGCTCTGGTTCACCGACGTCCTCGGCTTCCTGAAGTCCGTGGCAGTGGCCCCCGCCGAGCTCGAGGGGGCCTTCAGCGAGGGCATCGGGTTCGACGGCTCCGCGATCGAGGGCTTCGCGCGGGTCTTCGAGTCGGACATGGTGGCCAAGCCCGACCCGAGCACGTTCCAGGTGCTGCCGTGGCAGACGCCGGAGGGCACCAACTACTCGGCGCGGATGTTCTGCGACATCACGATGCCCGACGGCAAGCCGTCGTGGGCCGACCCGAGGCACGTGCTGCGGCGCACCCTGTCGAAGGCCAGCGAGATGGGCTTCACCTGCTACGTCCACCCGGAGATCGAGTTCTTCCTGCTGAAGAACCTCCCGGCCGACGGCAGCGAGCCCGAGCCCGCGGACAACGGCGGCTTCTTCGACCAGACCAGCCACGAGACCGCGACGCACTTCCGCCGCCACGCCATCGAGGCGCTGGAGGCCATGGGCATCTCGGTCGAGTTCAGCCACCACGAGGGCGCGCCCGGCCAGCAGGAGATCGACCTGCGGTACGCGGACGCGCTGACCATGGCGGACAACGTGATGACGTTCCGCTACCTGGTGAAGGAGGTCGCGATCACCCAGGGGGTGCGCGCCTCGTTCATGCCCAAGCCGTTCACGAACCAGCCCGGCTCGGGGATGCACACGCACGTCAGCCTGTTCGAGGGCGACCGCAACGCGTTCTACGACGCCGAGGACCCCTACCAGCTGTCGGACACCGGCAAGGCGTTCGTCGCGGGCCTGCTCAAGCACGCCCGCGAGATCTCCGGCGTGACGAACCAGTGGGTGAACTCCTACAAGCGGCTGATCGTCGGCGGTGAGGCCCCCACTGCGGTCTGCTGGGGCCACGCGAACCGCTCCGCGCTGGTGCGGGTGCCGATGTACTCGCCCGGCAAGTCGGCCTCGCGCCGGGTGGAGATCCGGTCGCTCGACTCGGCGTGCAACCCGTACCTGGCGTACTCGGTGATCCTGGCCGCGGGCCTGAAGGGCATCCAGGAGGGCTACGAGCTGCCGCCGCCCGCCGAGGACGACGTGTGGTCGCTCACCGACCGCGAGCGCCGGGCCGCCGGGTACGCGAACCTGCCGCAGAACCTGGGCGAGGCGCTGGCCGAGATGGAGAGCTCGGAGCTGCTCCCCGAGGCGCTCGGCGAGCACGTCTACGACTTCTTCCTGCGGAACAAGCGCACCGAGTGGGACGCCTACCGACGCAGCGTGACGCCCTACGAGCTCCGCTCCCTGTTGCCGGTCTTGTGAGCGAAAAACCCGTGTGGGTGGTCCACAGCGCGCGTCCGGAAAAGCTAGGTTTGCACACCGTGACAGAAGTGCCGTCCACAGGTGTCCTGATCGAGCCGGAACCCGAGACCGTCCTCCTGGCGTGCACGGTGGCCACCGCCGCCGAGCTGCCCGCCGTGAAGGTGCTCTCGAACTCCTTCCTGGCCAAGCACCCGGACGCGAAGTTCATCGCGCTCGTGGTGGACGCCCCGGCCACCAGCACCGGGCCGGGCCTGATCACGCCGTCCGACCTGGGCGTGGAGGCCGCGGAGCTGGCCGAGCTGGCGACCGCGTGCACGGCCGCGCAGCTGTGCGCGGTGCTGCGGCCCCGGCTGCTGGAGACGCTGCTCGCGTCCAAGCTGCCGGTGCTCTACCTCGACCCGTGGGTCCAGGTGCTCGACTCGGTCAGCGACGTCGTGCTGGCCGCGGTCAAGCGCGGACCGCTGGTGCTGGTGCCGCGCGCGCTGCGGCCGCTGCCCGACGACGGCCTGCGCCCCGACCCGGCCGAGCTGCTCGAGACCGGCGTGTTCGACCCCGGCTTCCTGGTGGTCGCGCCCGGCGCCGAGCCGTTCCTGCACAACCTCGCGGGCCAGCTGCGCCGCACGCCGGACGCGACGAAGGCCGTGCTCGACACGGCTCCCGCGCTGGTCAACCACCACGTGCTGCGCGACTCCACCATCGGCCTGTCGGTGTGGAACGCCAACCACCGCGAGCTGTCCCGCGGCGAGGACGGCGTGATGACCATCCTCGGCAACCCGCTGCGCACGGTGCACTTCGCCGGCTTCGACCCCAGGCGCCCGTGGCTGCTGTCGGCCGACTTCGCCGAACGGCCGCGCGTGCTGCTGTCCGAGCACCCGCTGATCGCGGACCTGTGCACGACCTACCGCGCCGAGCTGGTCACCCGCGGGTACACGGTGCAGCCGGTGCAGTACGGCTTCGGCGCGCTCGTCGACGGCTCGGTGCTGCCCGACGAGCTGCGCGTGGACTACCGCGAGGCCTCCCGCCGCAAGGCGCCGCCGCCCGCGTTCGGCCCCGACGGCGGGGCAGCGTTCCTGGCGTGGGCGTGCGAGCCGGTGCCCGACCTGCCCGGCAGCACGCGCTGGTCGGCGGCGGTGTGGCGGGCTGACGAAACGCTGCGCGGCCAGTTCCCCGACCCGTTCGGCGACGACAGCGCCGAGTTCCGCGAGTGGTGCGCGGGTGCCGGGGTGGCCAGCGGGCGGATGCCCGTGCCCGCCGTGCCGGGACCGCAACCCGTGGCGCCCGCGCTGCTCGACCAGCTCGGCGTGTCCGTGCTCGGCGACGGCCCGGTGGCACGGCTGGTGGAGACCGTGGCGCGCGCGTCCGGACTGCCGACGTCGACCACCGCCGGGTACCCCGTGGTGCTGCGCGCGGGCGGCGACGAGCCCGTCCCCGGCGACCGGTTCGTCGTCGACTACGGCCTCGACGCCGGAGCCCACCAGGACCGGCCGACCGCGCACGAGCTGTGGGTGCCCTCGGAGAGCACGAGGGCGGCCGCCGAGCGCATCGGCGGGCCCACCGTGCGGGTGGTGCCGCTCCCGGTCGTGGACACCGGCGCGCGCGAGGTCCCGGAGGAACGGGACGAGGTCGTGTTCGGCGCGCTCGCCGACCACGGCGAGGACCGCGCGGGCAACGTGCTGGGCGCCGTGTCGGCGTTCCTCGGCGCGTTCCCCGACCGCACCGACGTGCGGCTGCTGATCTCGGTGACCGGCGCGGCCGAGCACCCCGAGGCCGCCGAACGGCTCCGCCTGGCCACCGCCGCCGACCCGCGGATCGTGCTCGTCGAGGACGAGCCCGTCCCGGAGACCGTCGACTGCCTCGTCTCGCTGCACCGCGGCGGCGCCTGCGACCGGATCGCCGGCCACGTGGCCGAGCTCGCGGTGCGCGGCGTCCCGGTGCTGCTCAGCGAGCACGGCGCCGTCGCCGAGCTGTTCGACAAGGACTCCGCCGTGTTCGTCCCGTGCCACCAGGGCGGCGTCGAACCGGACGTCCAGGCGGCCGCCAAGCTGATCCGCAGCGTCGCGGGCGACCTGCCCACCGCCGTCGCGATCGGCCTGGCCGGGCGCGAGCACCTCCTGCACACCCGCTCGCTCGCCCGCGTGGCCGACCAGCTGCGCGAACGCGTCGAACACGCTTACCGGGGCTGGCGCGCGCGCCGCTCGGCGGCCAACCCCGCGCAGGTCGTCGACCCGCTGCGGGCGCTGCACTCGGCCAAGCACGCGCTGCTGCGGCAGCCGGACACCAGCTCCGCCAGCCGCATCCCGATGGCCCCCGCGCTGCGCAAGGTCGTGCTGCGCGTGCTGGACCACTACGACAACCACATGCGCGAGGTGCTGACCACCCTGGTCGACGGGGTGGAGCGCACCGCGAGCGAGCTCGTCCGCAGGCAGGACGACATCGACGCCGGGGTCGGCATCGGCGAGCTGGAGATGGTGCGCGCCGAGATCGACCGCGTGGCCGAGCGCCAGGCGCACCTCGGCGACCAGCTCGTGGGGACCGACGACGCCGTCGTGCGCAACCGCGCCGACATGGCGGCCCAGGCGCGGCGGCAGCGCGAGATCGAGGACGCGCTGGTCGGCGAGGCCACCAAGCGCGCGAAGCAGAACGAGGCGCTGGGCCAGCGGCTGGACAAGCTCACCCACGCGCTCGACCGCACCCTGGACCGGATCGACACGCTGGAGTCGAAGGTCGTGGAGGTGCTGCGCGACCGCGACCACCGGCTCGACGCCGGGGTGCGCGCGGCCAGCCAGGCCCAGTCGACCGCGGACGCGCTGCGCCGGGTCGTCGTGCGCGAGCACGAACGGCACAGCGAGAGCGAGCCCGACGTGCGCAGCTCCCTGGTGCTCTCCGACGTGGGCCTGCTGCGGCTGCCCGCCGACGACGCGTTCATGCTGCCGCTGCTGTCGAGCAACGGGGTGTGGGAGCCGGAGCTGTCCGAGCTGGTCGACTCCCTGGTCGAGCCGGACGGCGTCTTCCTCGACGTCGGCGCGTACATCGGCTACCAGACGATCCGGATGCTCGGCAGGCTCGGCACCAGCGGCGCGGTGGTCGCGGTCGAGCCGTCGTCGGCCGCGATGGAGCTGCTGCGGCACAACGTCGAGGTGAACCTGCCGGACCGCATCGGCGAGCGGCTCGTCGTCGTGCAGGCCGCGGCGTGGGAGAGCGCGGGCGAGCTGCGCGGCGACCCCGCGTTGACCGGGGGCATCTCGGTCGCGCCGCTGGAGGAGGACGCGCCCGCCGAGGTGACCCGCGTGCGAGCGGTCCGGCTGGACAAGGAGCTCGAGGAGATGCCGCAGCTCCACGGCATGAAGCTGTCCGTGGTGCGGGTGGACGCCCCCGGCCGTGGGCATCGCGCTCTCGCCGGCCTCGTGCGGTTGCTGCGCAAGGACCGGCCGCACGTGTTCCTGGAGTTCTCCGCGTCGGCGACCGCGGGATTCGGCGACGACCCGGTGACGGTGCTCAAGGAGTTCCGCATGTGGGGGTACGACCTGGTGCCGGTGGCGACCAGGCAGCCCGCGCTCCCGGAGCAGATCGTGTCGGCGATGGAAGGTCTCCGGTCGATCACGTTGTGGTTGCGGCCGAGGCCCGTGCAGGCGAAGAAGCCCGGTCCGGAGGTCGCCGTACCCGTGCGGCAGGCCGCTGACCAGCCGATTTGACTTCTGCACGCGCCATGCGTAACTTTCTCCAAGTCGCACGAGCCACACCGGGTCGAGCGGGGGTTGACCCCGCGTTCCGAACCGAGTAGCATCTGTGGCCGCCCCCGAACTAAAACTTTCAAGCCATATGCGCTGTGCGCCAATGTGACGTGGAAGTGGCGGATCGGATAGAACTTCCCAGAACTAAATGAACTCCAGTTCCTTGCTGGGCCGGTTTCCTCCAAGAGGCCGATTTGACAAGGGAAATGCGGTTCGGATAGCGTCTGGAACATAGAAAACTGAATGCGAAGCGAGTTTCTGCTGAGCGAAACGGCCCGAACCGGCCGATTTGACAAGGCGAAAACGGAGTTGCTAAGCTTCAGACACAAACGAAATGCCGAAACAAAACAAGCGCCCTCGCTTGAATCACTCGAAATGAGCGGTTCGAAACGGTGTGCGCGTGTTCTTTGAGAACTCAACAGCGTGCCGAATAGCCAGTAACTTATATGAACCCAGTCAATGGGTTTCCTTTGAGATTGAACTGGA
>NZ_PVTF01000002.1 GCF_003002815.1 Umezawaea tangerina
CCGGCGTCTGCCACACCTGTCGACAACCCGCCCAGGCCACAACCAACCCACAGAAACCCCAGGTCGACAGCACCTAACGAAGCCCTACTAGGACCCACTCCCCCGACCGCGGCTCCCTGCGGCCGGGGGTGGGGCGCGCCGAGCCGGGTCGGCCCCACGACCGACCCGGCTCTGCCGTCCTACTCGCACCTGGCGGGGGTCGGCGGTGCGGCGCTGTCCGCCACACCCGTCCGGTAGATCTCCTTCGGCACGTCGTCCTCCGACCGGAACGCCTTCCTGATGTCGGTGGCGCACAACAGGGACAGCGGCTTGCCCTTGACGACCCCGTCGCCGTCGAAGGTGATCACGCCCGTCACTCCCTGGTGATTCTCCCCGGCCACCTCCCGGATCGTGGAGTGGAGCTGGCCGGGAACGACAAGTCCGGGGTCCCAGGCCCGCTCGCCCCCGTCCTCCAGCCGCTGCGAGGCCTTGTCCCGGACGCCGAGCAGCAGCAGTTGGACACCGTCGTAGGCGAGGCCGACCCGTTCACCGACCGGCAGCTTCCCCTCGTCGTCGCACTTGCCCAGGACGGCGCGGACGGCAGCGCGGAAGTCCCTGCGGACCGGGTCATCCGTCGACCTCAGCCGGTCGCAGAACGCCAACGACCCCTTGGACACGTAGGCCAACCGCAGGTTCTCGGGTGCGAGCTCCCGCAGGGAGGCGTTGGCCATGTAGCGGTTGACGGAGTCGTCGCCGATGACCACCGGCATGTTCCCGCTGCAGTCCTTGGCGAGCTGCTTGGCGAACCCGCCGAACTCGGAGTAGCGGCCACCGAAGAAGACCACGCCGTCCAACTGCCCGTCCTTCGGGCAGACCTCGCCCAGCGACTGGCCGTTCCAGTAGTGCTCCTGGTAGTCCCCACCCGGAAAAGCCGCTTTCAGGTCCTGGCGGAGCGTGTTGACGTACAGGTCGGTCTCGTCGGCTTCCTTGCCCCCGGCGCCGAAGCTGTAGTAGTTGACAAGGGACTTCTTCCTGACCACGTCGACGGTGTACTGGCGCACCATCGCGGCCTGGTCGAGGTTGGGCGGGGCGATCTGGAGGTACTGGGTCGACACCGATCCGACGCCGTCGGCCGACAGCGTCGGCGCGATGACCGGCAGACCCGTCTGCCTCAGGCTCTTCAGCGCGTCCCTCGTCCACGTGCGGCTCTCCACCAGCCCGACGACCCCGACCACGGTCGGGTCGTCCCGCTGCAACGACGTCAGCGACCGCGCGACCTTCTCGGCCGACCGCATCTCCAGCCCGGCGTTGGCGACGACCACGCGCAGCACCGGCGCGTTCGGGTCGACCGCCGCGTCCAGCTTGGCCTGGTGCTGCGCCACGGCGATGCCTTCGAGCTCTTCGCGTTCGGCGGCGAAGGTCTCCTCGTCGGGGTTGACCCCCGGTTTGGTCAGCGTGCCCAGGTAGACGACGGTGACCTGCGGCCGCCCGACGTTGCCCTCGGCGATGTCCTTCGCCTCCTGGTTCTGCTCGAAGATCTTCCCCTGGATCTTGCGGAGGCCCTCGTCGGAGCCGAAGAACTGGCGCGCGTCGTCGCTGTAGCCGACGCACTGCCCGTCCTCCATCGAGACGTCGACCCGCCCACCGAAGTGCACCGGCGAACAGTCGGAACGCAGCCCTTGCAAGAGCCAGGCGCAACTCGCCAGGACAGGCAGCAACGGGACCAGGACAAGGGCCGCGCGGTGCACGAGCCACGGCGGACGTCGCGGTTCGATCTCCGGGATCAGCGCGGGGAAGCGCTCCAACCCGCTCAACGCGGGGATCCTCACCAGGAAGCGGCCGGACCCGCGCTCACCTCGCGGGAGCTCGCGCCACCGGCGCAGGGCGTCGTCGGCCAAGGCCAGCGGCACGACGTCACCCGGCGGGAGCTCGACAGGGCAAGTTCCGTCCTCGGCCGTGACGACCAGAAGCGGGTCCGCGGAGTCGGAGTGCTTCCGCACCACGGCGATGAGGCGCAGCAGGTCAGCGCCGGGTCCGTCGCCGCGCACGTTGTCGACCAGCAGCACCGGGTAGGCGGTGCGCCGCCACGGCCGGATCCTCCACGGCACCCGCCGGTACTGGTCGCGCAGGTCTTGCAGGAACGCGTGCACCAGCAGCCGTCGCACCTGGTCGGGGTCGCGGTGTCCCTTCGCGTTGTCGGTCAGCCGCAACGCGAACGCCCAGAAGTCCGACGACTGCCGGGACGCGTACCTCTGCCGCATCAACCAGCGGAACACCCGACCGGGTCCGGGCACACGCCCGCTCACCAGCACCCGGAACACGATCGCGGGAACGAACGCGGACACGACCAGCAGCACCAGCCCGGACCAGCCGGTCAACACCGACGCCCCCAGCTTGGGCAGCTCCGACCTCGGCCCCGACGCCCTGCGCACCCGCCTCACCAGCTCGGCCCGTCGTTCCCGTTCGGTCCCTTCGAGCTCCGACTGGTTCATCAACCAGTCGAGGAACCAGAAACGCCGGAACCTCAACGGATGGCCACGGCCGAACGGTCCGATCACCAGGTCCTCGGCCGCGCTCGACAACAACTCCCGGAGGCCGTCGCCCCCGGCCGCGTCGACCCTGGCGTGCGGGACCTGGCGCGACTTGGGGGTGCGCAGGCCGTCGAGCAGTGTGCCCAAAGCCGGTGACGCGCCGACCGCGCCCGTCAGGGACACAATCGGTTGGCCGCGGTCACCGCGCCACCGCGTGGTCAGGACCCCGATCTCCTTGATCAAGTCCGCCAGTGGCTCGACCAGCGAGCCGATCTCGTCCACATCTTGTTCGGTCAACTGTCCACCATCGCCTCAACGCGGACGAAAGATCCGCGGTATTGGTAGTACCGCATTTGTGCGGTGTCGTTCTCTGGATGGGAAACGACATGGAACCATTTGAGGACGAATGCAGACAAGATTTCTCATTTACACCAATGGGTGAATTGAACGATGATCTAAAGCCGCAATCGTGCGGTCTTCCGAATGGTGAACGACAATACGATCGGCATCAGGCCACCCTAAGCCCCCGCCCCCGCCAACAGCTCCAGGTGCTCCACCCCCAACTCCACCCCCAACGCGGGCAGGAACGCCTCGAACTGCCCCCAAGTCCGCGTCCCGGCGATCGGGATCACCCGCGGTGACCGCTGGTGCAGCAGCCACGCCAAGGCGACCTGGTTGCCGGTCACCCCGAGGTCGGCGGCGACCTTCCCGACGGCGGCGAGGCGGGCCTCGGAGTCGGGGCCTGTGTAGGTGGTCCACATGCCGTGGCGTGCACGCCTGGCCGGGTCGTCGTAGATGCCCTGGAGGATCGGGGAGTAGGCGACCAGGGACAGGTCGTCGTGGTGGGTCAGGTAGTCCAGCAGTTCCGGGCCAGCGATGCCCGTGCGGTCGACGCCCGGAGCGGGGCGGAGGTAGGAGTGCTGCTGCTGGACCGCGACGGGGGCCGCCCAGCCGTGGCGGTCGGCGAGCTGCCGGATCCGTTCCAGCCGCCAGGTCCGCACGTTGCTCCAGCCGATGTAGCGGACCTTGCCCGCGCGCACGATCCCGTCCAACGCCTCCAGGGTCTCCTCCAGCGGTGTGGTCAGGTCGTCGACGTGGACGTAGTAGAGGTCGACGTGGTCGGTGCCGAGCCTGCGCAGGCTCGCGTCGATGCCGTGGCGGACGACGTCGGCGCCGGTGCCCTCGAAGTGCCGCGCCGCGACGTCCCAGTCGGCCTTGCCGTCGACGAGCGCGGCGGGGACGTCGGTGACGATGCCGCCGACCTTGGTGGCCAGGAAGACGCGGTCGCGGTGGCCGGTGCGGGCGAGCCAGCGGCCGAGCAGCTCCTCGCTGTCGCCGCCCGCGCCGCCGGAGTGCCACCAGCAGTAGCAGTTGGCGGTGTCGAGGAAGTCGCCGCCGGCGTCCAGGAACGAGTCGAGCATCCGGTACGAGGTGGGCTCGTCGGTGTAGGTGCCCATCAGCATGCAGCCCAGCGCGACCTGGCCGACGGTCGTGCCGGTGCGCCCGAGTTCGGTTCGCTTCATCACGGGTTCCACGGTAGGGCGGATCGGTCCGGTGCTACGGTCCGTTTCCGTGCCGGAATCGCAGACCAATCTGGGTTGGGACGTGCTGCTGGACCTGTCCGGTCCGGGTGGCGGCGCCCGGCACGAGCGGCTGGCCAGGGCGTTGCGGGCGGTGATCCGGGACGGGGTGCTGCCGGTCGGGACGGCGCTGCCGCCCAGCCGGAAGCTGGCGGCCGACCTGGGGTGTTCGCGGTGGCTGGTGACGCAGGCGTACGCGCAGCTGGTCGCGGAGGGCTACCTGGAGGCGCGGACCGGGGCGGCGACGCGGGTGTCGTGGTCGCCGGAGGGGCACGAGCGGGAGCCTCGCGCGGCACGGGTCGCCGCGTCGGCGCCGCGCTACGACCTGGCCCCCGGTGTGCCCGACCTGCGCGCGTTCCCGCGGCGGAGGTGGGCCGAGGCGCTGCGGCACGCGCTGACCACGATGCCGCACACCGACCTCGGGGTGCCGCCGCGCGCCGGGCATCCCCGGTTGCGGGCGGTGCTGGCCGAGTACCTGCGGCGGTGCCGGGGCGCGTCGGCCGCGCCGCGGGACGTCACCGTCACCGCGGGTGTCACGGCGGGTGTGACGCAGGTGTGCCGGGCGTTGGAGGCCAGGGGCGTCACCGCCGTGGCCGTCGAGGACCCGTGCTGGGGGCGCACCCGCGACGCGGTCGCGGCGGCCGGGTTGGCGGTGGTGCCGGTGCCCGTGGACGAGGACGGGGTGCGGGTCGACCTGCTGGGCGGGGTGCGCGCGGTGGTCGTGACGCCCGCGCACCAGTTCCCGACCGGCACGGTGCTCGCCCCCGCCCGGCGGGCGGCTCTCGTGGCGTGGGCGCGGGACGTGGACGGGCTGGTGCTGGAGGACGACTACGACGCGGAGTTCCGCTACGACCGGCGTCCGGTCGGCGCGGTGCAGGGCATGGCGCCCGGCCACGTGGCGCTGTTCGGGTCGGTGAGCAAGACGCTGAGCCCCGCGCTGGGGATCGGCTGGCACGTGCTGCCGCCCGCCTGGGCGGAGGCCTGCCGCGCGGCGAACCCGGCCGCGGCGACGCCGCCGGTGGTCGACCAGCTCGCGCTCGCCGCGTTCGTCGAGCAGGGCGGGTACGACCGCCACCTGCGGGCGGCCCGGCTGCGCTACCGGGCCCGGCGGGACGCGGTGGTGGCGGCGCTGGCCGAGCACCTGCCGGACTCGCGGACCACCGGGGTGGCCGCGGGTCTGCACCTGCTGCTGCACCTCGCCGGTGCGGTGGACACCGCGGCGCTGGTCCGCCGTGCCGAGGCACGGGGCCTGCACCTGGTGGACCTCGCGACCTACCTCGACACCCCGCCGGAGGAGCCGACGCTCGTCCTGGGCTACGGCGACCTCGCCGACAACGCGGTCGTGCCCGCCATCGCCCTGCTCGCCTCGCTCCTGTGACGCCGGTCACCTGGCTTCACGTCTCCCCCAGCTGCCTCGTCCCGTGTTCGTCGGCAGGACGCGAGGGAAGGACGGGGCGATGCGCCGGATCGTGGTTCTCGGAGCGGGGTACGCGGGCTTGATGACGGCGGTGGTGCTGGCGGCGCGCACGAGGCGGCGCGCGGACGTGCGGATCACGCTCGTCAACGCGACCGGGCGGTTCACCGAACGGCTGCGGCTGCACCAGACCGCCACCGGGCAGCAGACCGCGCGGCTGCGCGTGCCGGACCTGCTGGAGGGCACCGGTGTCGAGTTCGTGCGCGGCCGGGTCACCGGGATCGACGCGGCGGCGCGCACCGTGCGCGTGGACGGCGAGCGGGTGCTGCCCTACGACACGCTGGTCTACGCGCTCGGCGCGGTCGCCGACCCGGCGGGCGTGCCCGGCGTCGAGGACCACGCGCACACCCTGGACAGCGCGCGGGACGCCGAGCTGCTGGCGGACCGGCTGGGCGCGGGGACGGTCGTGGTGTGC
The DNA here is from genome assembly GCF_003002815.1 of Umezawaea tangerina. Lineage (GTDB taxonomy): Bacteria > Actinomycetota > Actinomycetes > Mycobacteriales > Pseudonocardiaceae > Umezawaea > Umezawaea tangerina. The sequence continues at coordinate 5,980 of NZ_PVTF01000002.1, forward strand.
GGCAGCGGGCTGACCGGGGTGGAGGCGGCGGCCGAGATCGCCGAGCGGCACCCGGAGGCGGACGTCGTGCTCCTCGGCCGGGACGAGCCGGGATCCTCGTTGGGGCGCAAGGCGAAGGCGCACGTGGCCGCAGCGCTGGACCGGCTCGGCGTGCGGGTGCTCAGCGGCGTCGAGGTCGTCAAGGTGCTGCCGGACTCGGTCGAGCTGGCCGACGGCGGCGACGTGCGGGCGGACGTGGTGCTGTGGACCAGCGGGGTGCGGGTGTCGCCGCTGGCGGCGGCCGCCGGGCTGGAGGTCGACGGACGCGGCCGGATCGTCACGGACGCCGCGCTGCGGTCGGTGTCGCACCCGGAGGTCTACGCCGTCGGGGACGCGGCGGCGGTCCGGCAGGCGTTCGGCGTCCTGCACGGCACCTGCCAGAGCGGCATGCCGACCGGCGTGCACGCCGCCGGGTCCATCGTGCGCGAGCTGACTGGCAAGCGGCTCGAGGACTTCCGGTTCGGCTACTACCACGCGCCGGTGAGCCTGGGCCGCCACGACGCCGTCGTGCAGTTCACCAGACCCGACGGCGAGCCGCGGAGGTCGGCGCTGACCGGGCGGATCGCGGTCTGGTACAAGGAGACCGTGAGCGGATCGCCGTGGCCGACCTACCGGCGGCTGAGGACCTTCCCCGGCATGGGGTCGGTCTGGCCGCGCGGCGGCCGGTACACCCGATGACCGACGACGCCTTCGCCGACCACCGCGACCTGCTGTTCTCGGTGGCCTACCGGATCCTCGGCTCCGCGGCCGACGCCGAGGACGCGGTGCAGGACACCTGGCTCAGGTGGACGGCCGCCGACCGCTCGCGGGTGGCCGACCCGAAGGCCTACCTCGCGCGGATCGTGTCCAACGTGGCCGTGGACCGGCTGCGGTCGGCGAGCGCCCGCCGGGAGGTCTACGCGGGACCGTGGCTGCCGGAGCCGATCCTCACCGGCGTCGACGACCCGGAGGCCGCGGAGTCGGTGTCGGTGGCGCTGCTCGTGGTGCTGGAGGCGCTGACCCCGTTGGAGCGCGCGGTGTTCGTGCTCAAGGAGGCGTTCGGGTTCGGCTACGCCGAGATCGCCGACGCCGTCGCGCGCTCCGAGGACACCGTGCGCCAGGCCGCGCACCGGGCCCGCGGTCACGTGCGCGCGCGGCGGCCGCGCTTCCCCGCCGACCGGGCGCGGCAGCGGCAGGTGACCGAGCGGTTCTTCGCCGCCGCCACCGGGGGTGACATCAACGCGTTGATGGACCTGCTCGCGCCGGACGTGGCGCTGTGGACCGACGGCGGGGGCAAGGTGCGGCAGGCCATGCGCCCGGTGGTCGGCGCGGCCAGGGTCGCCGCGTGGTTCGCGGGCGTCGCCACCCGGCCCTACGAGGGCGTCGCCATCGCCGACATCTCCGCCGAGGTGGTCGAGCTCAACGGGAGCCCCGGCGTCGTGTTCACCGGCGCGGGCCGGGTGATCGGCACGCTCACCCTCGACCTCGACGACCGCGGGCTGATCGCCGCCGTGCACAACGTCGCCAACCCGGACAAGCTCCGCGCCGTAGCCACCGGCACCGTCCACCCCGTCGGGCTCGACCTCAGGTGAGCAGCCGGTTGCGCCACGCCCAGATGGCGATCTCGGTGCGGTTGCGCGCCTCCAGCTTGCCCTGCACGCTCGCCAGGTGCGTCTTGACCGTGGACAGGGAGATCCGCAGCTCCGCGCTGATCTCCGCGTTCGTCCGTCCTCTCGCGACGGCCAGCACGACGTCCAGCTCCCTGGACGTCAACGGGACGTCCGGCCGCACGAGGGACCTGTTCGGGTCGCTGGTGAAGTGCGCCAGCAGCCGGACGGTGACCGACGGCGACACCATCGACTCGCCCTTGGCCGCCGCGTGCACCGCCTCCACCAGCAGCCGGGGACCCGCGTCCTTGAGCAGGAACCCGCACGCGCCCGCGAGGAGGGCGGCGTAGACGTTCTCGTCCACGTCGTAGGTCGTCACCACGACCACCCGCAACGGGTCGGCGACGGTGGGACCCGCGAGCAGCTCGGTGGCGCGGATGCCGTCGAGCTTGGGCATCCGGATGTCCATCAGGGTCACGTCGGGCCGGAAGCGCTGGGCCAGCCGCACCGCCGACTCGCCGTCCGCGGCCTCGCTGATGACCTCGATCTCCGGGTCGGCGTTGAGGATGAGCCGGAAACCGGTGCGCACCAGCGTCTGGTCGTCGGCGATCAGCACCCGGATCGGCATCAGGCCCCTTCCTCGGTGCGCAGCGGGAGCCGCGCGGTGGTGCGCCAGCGACGGCCGGGTTCCGGTCCGGCGCTCAACGCGCCGCCCAGCGCGGCGGCCCGTTCGGCCATGCCCACCAGACCGTAGCCGCTCCCGGACCGGTCGCCGCTCACCCCGTCGTTGCGGATGTCCAGCACCAGGTCGTCCTCCTCCAGGCTGACCCCGACCTCCACGGCGGTGGCCTCGGGGGCGTGCCGCCGCACGTTGGTCATGGACTCCAGCACGATCCGGTGCACGGTCCCGGACAGGTCCGACGGCACCGCCATGACGTCCAGCTCGTCCGGGATGTCGACGTCGGCCTGCCCCGCGGTGGCGGCCCGCACGGCGTCGCCGAGGGTGCCGCCGGGCAGCGACGGCATGGGGTCGCTGCGCAGCATCCCGACGAGCCTGCGCATCGACGTGAGGGCCTCCGCGCCCGCCTGCTCGACCTCCCGGTACACCTCGACCGGGTCCTGGTCGGGCACCGCCGGGTTCTCCGCCAGCGCGTGCGCGGCCTGCGCCAGGACGACGATGCCGCTGACGTGGTGGGCCACCAGGTCGTGCAGCTCCCTGGCCAGCTGGAGGCGTTCACCCTCGCGCACGCGCTCCAGCGTGGCCACGTGCCGGGCGTCGGCGTCGCGCAGCACCAGGCCGAACGCCAGCGCGGTGCCCCACAGCAGCGCGGCGGGCACGGCGGCCAGCGCCACGGGCGAGTCGACCCCGTAGCGCACGACGGGCGCGGCGACGACCGCCACGCCCGCGGCCGTCGCGAGCACCCCGGCCGCCACCGGCCGCAGGCGCCTGCACGCCGCGCCCGCGAGCAGCGCGATGCCCAGGACCTCGGTGGCCGCGGGCTGGGCGGCCGCTCCCCCGCCGATCAGCCAGGCGGCTCCCGTGCTGGCCAGCGAGAACCCGATCACCGACCAGCCGAGGACGGCGACGCGGTCCGGGAAGCGGCGGCGCAGGACGGCCAGCACCGCCACCGCGGTCCCCAGGTACGGCACGAGGGTCGTCAGCAGGGGTCCCAGCACGCCCGGCGCGCTGCCCTTCCCGACCCCCAGCACGGTGTCCGCGATCGTCGCCACCACCAGCGCGACGACCTCCGCGACGAGCACGCCGCGACGTGGCCGCGGTCCGACTGGGGTCATGGGCACGATCATGCCCACTCCGTGCCCGGTGCCGCCCGCCGGGCGGGTGGGCGGGGTCTTCGGCGGTCCGCCTCCGGACCGCCCGCGCGCAGCGGTCCCGGTAGGAGGGTCGTGGTCGCTCCGCGGTGTCGGGTCATTCGGGGACGAGTCCCCCTTCCCACGCCCAGATGGCGATCTCGGTGCGGTTGCGGGCGTCCAGCTTGGTCCGGGCGCCCGCGAGGTGGGTCTTGACGGTGGACGTCGAGATCGACAGGTCCGCGGCGATCTCGACGTCCGTGCGTCCGCGGGCCACCGCCAGCACCACGGCGGACTCCCGCGCGGTCAGCCGGGCGTCATCCCGCCGCGGGGTCCGGCGGCCGGTGCGGGTGAAGTGCCGCAACAACCTCGTGGCGATCGGCGGTGACACCACCGCCTCGCCGCGGGCCGCGGCGCGCACGGCCTCGACGAGCAGCCGCGGCCGGGAGTCCTTGAACAGGAACCCGGACGCGCCCGCCGCCGAGGCGGCCCGGAAGGTGTCGTCGACGTCGTGGAGGGCGACCACGAGGACCCGCAACGGGTCCGGGACGCCCGCGAGGAGCTCGGTGACCCGGATGCCGTCGATCCTCGGCAGCCGCGCCTCCACGACGGTCACGTCCGGGCGCAGCCGCCGCGCCAGCCGCACGGCCGAGTCCCCGTCGGCCGCCTCGCCGACGACCCGGATGCCGGGTTCGGCGTCGAGGATGAGCCGGAAACCCGTGCGCACCAACGTCTGGTCGTCGGCGACGAGCACCCGGATCACGCCGAGCGCTTGACGTCCGCGATGTAGGCGTTGGACGCGGGCAGGTAGCTCAGGACCACGGCGACGACGGCGATCGCGCAGCTGGCGTAGCCGACCGCGGTGTTGCCCTGGGTGGCGACGATCGAGGCGAGCTGGAGCAGCGTGATCACGGTCAGCACGACGCGGGCCCAGTTGCGGCCCGCCTTGAGCTTGAACGCGAGCCACAGGTGCACCAGCGCGATCACCGCCGCGACCCCGATGGCGAAGCCGAGGCCCAGCGTGGCCGTGCTCTGGAGCTGCTCGTCGGTCATGGAGGGGTTGGACTGGCGCAGCGAGTCGACGAGCTGCCCGTGCGATCCCGCCAGCAGGACGATGGCCGCCAGGCTCACGACGGTGGAGGCCAGGAAGCCGAAGAAGGCCGTGATGATCGTGGACGGAGGGGTGAGGCCGTTCTTGGTGGTAACCATGGTGGTGAAGCTATGGCCTTTCCCGGATGCCTTGCCGGACAAGGACGTTCCGCCTAGTTCTTTCGGCCGATCCCCTAGTGCGCGGGCACTAGGGGATCGGCCGGGTGTCACCCGAGCACGGAGTTGACCCGGCTGAGGTAGCGCTGGACGTTGTCCCGCAACGGGGTCGCGGGCTTCGGCTCCTGCGCCGCCTGGACGGCGACCGGCGCCGTCACGGGTCCGGCGACGGGGAACACGGTGTCCTCCTGCAGGAGCGGCACGCCGGGGCACACCACGGCGCCGGGCCGGGAGTTGTCCAGCAGGAACACGTTCACCATGCCGTCGACGCACGGGTTGCCGCTGGTGGCGTACTGGCCGTGGTACGGGGCGTCGTCCACCGAGACGAACCCGACGCCGGGTGCGGCGCGCACGGCGGCACGCGCCTGCTCGTACCCCGTCTGCGGGTCCATCTCGCCCTGCACCACGAGCACGTTCGCCGCGACCTGCGGGGGCAGCGTCGGCAGCTGCTGCCGCGGCGCGTCCGACCAGAAGCCGCACGGCTCCGAGAGCCCGTAGGCCCAGCCGTACACCGGGTTCAGCGGGCCCTGGCGGTCGCTCAGCGCGCGGTACCAGGACGCGGAACGGGTCTGCTGGTCACCGCAGGCCACCGCGAACCGGGTGCCGGGCACGTCGGTGTAGTCCGGGCCCGCGGCGGTGATCCGCTCGGGCGTCAGGTCGGCGGCGGGCACGCCGAACTCGGCGCGCGACACCTCGTCCAGGTCCCGCAACGACTCCGGGTCCACCGCCGCGCCGCCGTCGGCGCTGTTCGCGGAGACGACGAACACCAGCGTGGCCAGCAGCCAGCCCAGCGGGCTGCCCATGCCGACGAACGCGCGGTCGAAGTTGTCCGGCGGCAGCTGGTGCGCGGCGAAGTACCCGCGCGCCCGCTCCCAGGTCTCCTTCGCCTCCGCCGGCGTCGAGCCGACGACGTCCGGGTAGTGCCGGGTCATCCACGGCAGGTACTGGACGTCGAACTGCCGCTGGTCGATCTCCGGGAACGCCTCGAACGCGGCCTGGAGCCTGCCCTGCCAGTTCACGCTGGAGTCCAGCACGACCTTCCCGGTGTGCGCCGGGAACAGCGACGCGTACTTCGCGCCGAGCCACGTGCCGTAGGAGTAGCCGAGGTAGTTGAGCTTCGCCTCCCCCAGCAGGCCGCGCACCAGGTCCATGTCGTGGACGGTCTGCCAGGTGGTGATGTACGGCGCGATGGCGTCGCTCTGGCACGCCTCGGCGATCGCGCGCGGGAGCTGCTGGTGCGCCGCGATGCTCTGCGCCGACCTGTCCCGCGCGTCCAGGAGCCCCTGCGGCAGGCGGCCGGTGGGCACGTGGCACTGGAACCCGCGGTCCTGCGGCGACGTGCCGGTGCCGCGGGGGTCCATGCCGATGAAGTCGTACTGCCCGTTGACCTCCGGCGCGAGGCCCGCCAGGGAGTTGGCGAACCCCGTGCCCTGGCCTCCGGGTCCGCCGGGGTTGAGCAGCAGCACGCCCTTGCGCTCGCCGGTCGCCTTCGACCGGCTCAGCGAGACGTCGAGGTCCACACCGGACGCCGGGGCCGCCCAGTCGCGCGGCACCTTCACCAGCGCGCACTCGACGGCGGGCGCTCCTTCCGCGGGGGTGAACGCACACGGCCCCCAGGTGACCTGCTGCCCGGTGTAGGGGTCGAGCGGGTCGGCGTGGGCGGGTGCGACCGCCGTGACGGCGGCCAGCACCACCGCCGCCGCGACCTTCGCCTTTCGTCGCATGATGGCCTTTCGGATCGAGGTACGGGACCGCGATCCTGGCGGGGCCGGGTGCCCGGCGACTTCGGCCGGGAGTACGGAGTCGGGCCGGCGGCTAGTCCTCCGGGACTAGGCGGGTCTTCCGCTCGCGCACCACGACCGTGCGCGCCACGAGGTCGCCGAACCGCTGGTGCCGCGGCGTGACCGCGATCAGCACCACCCCGACCAGGCACAGGAACAGCCCGTCGACCGCGAACAGCAGCCAGCGCACGAGGTAGTCGCGCAGGCTCGGCTCCCCGCCGTCGGTCCGGACGATCCGCAGCCCCAGCCGCCGCATGCCCGGCGTGGCACCGCCCTGCCGGTGCGGCACCCACACCTCGGCCCACATCGTGCCCAGCAACGGGACCGCGGCGAGCAGCACCAGCGGGAGGTACAGCACCTTGCCGGGCACACCGATCCGGACCAACGAGTAGGCGGCGGCCGCTCCCCACAGCGTCGCCGAGACCGTCGCCACCATGACCAGCAGCTGGTCCAGCACGTACTGCGCGTAGCGGCGCAGGACCACGGTCTCCCCTTCGGCCATCCCGGCAGCCTTTCCAGAAGCCGGAGCGCCGAAACGGCCCGCGTCTCAGGTGGGGGTCGGTCAGAGGTGGCCGGTGAGCGCCTGCAGACCGAGGCTGCTCGCCGCGACCGTGAGCCACAGGAGGCCGCCGAGCAGCAGCGGGCGGGTGCCCGCCCGGCGCATCGCGGACAGCCGCAGCGACAGCCCGATCCCGGCGAGCGCGGTGGTGATCAGGAACGCGCCCAGCGCCGTGAGCGCGGGGTGCCAGGTGGCGGGGACGACACCCAGGGTGCCGAGCGCCGCGGCGACGAGGAAGCCGACCAGGAACACCGGGACGATCCGGCGCCACGGCATGCTCCTGAACCCGACCCCGGACCGGGCCTCCTTGCGGGCGGTCAGCACCGCGAGCACGACCACCACGGGGACCAGCATCAGCGAGCGGGTCAGCTTGACGACGATGCCGTACGACCCGGCGTCGCCACCGTAGGAGTAGGCCGCCGCGGCCACCGAGGACGTGTCGTTCACGGCGGTCCCGGCCCACAGGCCGAACGCGTGCGGGCTCAGGTCGAGCAGGTGGCCGATCGGCGGGAACAGCAGGACGGCCGCGATGTTGAACACGAAGATCGTGCCGACCGCGTAGGCGACCTGCTCCTGCTTCGCCTTGATCACCCCGGTCGTCGCCGCGATCGCCGACGCCCCGCAGATGCCGGTGCCCACCCCGATCAGGATCTGCGCGTCACCCCGCACGCCGAGCCACCGGCCGAGCAGCCACGCACCGCCGAGCGCGACCGCGAGGGTGCCGAGCATGACCGGCAACGACTCCCCGCCGACCTCCAGCACCTGCCGCAACGACAGCCCCGCCCCGAGCACCACGATCGACAGCTGGAGCACCGCCTTGGCGGCCACCTCGTAACCGGGCACCAACCGGCCGTCCCGCAGACCCGGCACCACAGCCGCCGCGAGCACGCCCAGCACGATGCCGAACACCGGCCCACCGACCACCGGCACCAGCCTGCCCAACCCGGAGGCGATCCCGGCCACGACCACCGCCACCCCCAGCCCCGGCACCACCCGCGCGGACCACCCGGTCCGGCGCTCGGAGCCGGACGACGGCCGTGGGAGTACAGCGGTCACCAGAAACCTCGTCTCAATGTCCGTACATTTCTCGTCGGAGTGTACGGACATTTACTCACGACAGCGAGCGGCCCGAGGGGAACGTCACCGGACGCCGGCCGGGATCACACCTCGGCGACGTGGACGGTGACACCGGCGGCGCGCAGCCCGTCGAGCTCGTCGCTCGGGGCGTGGCTGTCGGTGACGACGTGGGTGATGCGGTCCGGGAACACGGTGCGGACCATCGTGTCGACGCCGATCTTGGTGTGGTCGGCCAGCACGGTCACGTCGTCGGCGATCGCGGCCATCGCCCGGTCGACCCCGGCGACCTCGGTGTTCGGGGTGGACAGACCGCGGGCGGCCGACAGGCCGTTGCCGGACAGGAAGGCGCGCTGCACGCGCAGGCCGCCGATCCCCTGCTCGGCGGTGCTGCCGACGAGCGCGAAGATGGGGCCGCGCAGGACGCCGCCGGGCAGCAGCACCTCGACGCCGGGGCTGCGGGCGAGCGCCTGGGCGACCAGCAGCGAGTTCGTCACTACCGTCAGCCGCGGCAGGCGGGCGAGGTGCCGGGCGAGCGCCTGGGTGGTCGTGCCCGCGCCGACGACGATCGCGTCGCCGGGCGAGACCAGGCCCGCGGCGAGCTCGGCGATGGCCTCCTTGGCGGCTCCGGCCACCCCGGTCTTCTCGGAGTGGCTCGGCTCGTAGGCGGGTCCGTCCGAGGCGACCGCGCCGCCGCGCCTGCGCGAGAGCAGACCCTCCGCGTCGAGGAAACGCAGGTCGCGCCGGACGGTCACCTCGCTCGCCCGGACGATCCTGGCCAGCTCCCGCAGCGACACGGCCCCGTTGGCGCGGACCAGCTCGAGGATGACCTGGCGACGTTCGGCGGCGAACACGGTCCCACGCTATGACCGGTTCCGACCGAAGTCGACCGCCGCGGAGCGTTCGGGGTGCCACTTCCGATCAATCCCTGGCGCGTCCCAGCCGCTCCGGGTACATGTCGGTGTGCCGATCAAGGGAGGGCACGCGATGGCCAACGGGATCGACCGCCGCACGCTGCTGCGGGGTGTCGCGGGGGCCGTCGCGGTCCCCGCACTGCTCAGCCAGGCGACGGCGACGGCCGACCGCGCGCCGACGCCGTTCGACCTGCACTTCGAGATCGCCCACCAGTTCCGCCCGTTCGACCTCATCGCCCCTCGGTTCCAGCAGTACGACAAGCGGGCCGCCCCGGCGTCGGACAAGCTGGTCAGGACCGGGGTGCGGCCGCGGGCGCCGTTCGGGACGGTGCTGGTCGAGGTGCGCTCCGGTGCCGCGGTCGCGGGCCTCGCGGGTGGCGGCACGTCCGTGCTGGGCACCGTCGACCCGGTCGCGGGCCGGGCCACCATCGAGGTCACCGCAGGCGGGACGACCACGGTGGTGAAGTCGGCCGCGGTCACCGTGTCCGGGTCCTACGGGCTGGCCGTCGTGGTGAACGAGAACGCGGTGACCGTGCTCGTGGACGGTCAGCCGGTGCTGACCGAGCGCGACGGCGTGCGGGCGCTGGTCGACCTGCGCGTGCCCGCGGTGCTGGGCGGGCTCGACTACGCCTACGGCGGTCGCGGCCAGGTGCGGCTCGGCCGGGTGCGGGCCGGGTACTACGGGCAGGCCGGGGTGCGCGACCCGCACGTGGTGCAGCACGCCGACGGCAGGCCGTTCATCCGCGACGGCAAGCTGTACCTGACGATGACCAACGCCGGGCTCGGGTTCTTCCAGCAGGCGCACTGGGCGGTGTGGACGCTGGACCTGGCCGACCCGACCCGCGTGGAGCAGGTCGCGGCCCTGTTCTTCGCCCGCGACGGGGTCGTCCTCGGCGACCACGCGGGCCAGATCGTCTACGACGACCGCACCCGCCGGTTCATCCTGCTGATGAGCTCCTGGGGCGACTTCGACTTCAAGGGCGTGCACGTCCGGCACGCCACCACGCGGGCGGACGTGCTGTCCGGGGTGCACGTCATCCCCACCGAACAGCTCGCGCTGCCCACCTCCGTCAGCTCGTGGGACCCGGCGCTGACGCTCGTGGACGGCCGCTGGCGGCTGGCGTTCGTGGAGAGCGAGGCCCAGCAGCCCGCGTTCGTGTTCCACCCCGCGCTGGCGACCGGGCCGCCGGGCGCCGACTACGCCGAGTCGCTGACCCTGGTCGGCGCCGACCGGACCGTCGACCAGACCGAGGGCACGATCATCCAGCGCGTCGGCGGCAGGTGGTACCTGTTCGCCAGCGACGGCGACGCCCGCGAGTACCCGGTCTACGACCTCTCCTCGATGGCCAAGCTCGGCGAGCTCGACGCCCCGTACGGCACCAACATCCCGCACCCGGTGCTGCTGCCGGTCGGCCGGGACTGGTGGTTGGTCACCTTCGACGGGACCCAGTTCGCCGAGCCCGTGCTCGGCTACGGCGGTCACGGCGACCTGATCGTCATGCGCGCTCGGGGGTAGCGGAAAACCGCTGGCACTCCGGGGGCCGGGGTCGGGACACTCGGGGGATGGAGCTGCGCACGGCCGGACCTGGTGACCTGGAGCAGATCGCCGCCCTGCTGGCGGAACGGGGCGAGCAGGAGGACGCGCTGGACCACCGGCTCGTCGTGGACGACCCCGACCAGGGCTGGGAGTCCTGCGCGGTGGTGGTCGACGGCGACCGGGTCGTCTCCACGCTGACGCTGCTCGACGAGACCCTGGTGCTGGGCGGGGTGGAGATCCCGGCGGGCCAGGTCGAGCTGGTCGCCACCGACCGCGAGTACGAGGGCCGCGGCCTGGTGCGGCGGCTGATGGCGTGGGCGCACGAGCGCTCCGCCGCCCGCGGGCACCTGGCCCAGGTGATGGTCGGGATCCCGTACTTCTACCGCCAGTTCGGCTACACCTACGCCATCCCGATCCCGCCGACCCGCCCGGTCGCCACGCCGCCGCCCGCGGTCGCGGGGCACGTGGTGCGGCGGGCGGAGGTCGACGACATCAAGGTCATGGCGGCGTTGCAGGACGGCCTCCAGGCCGATCTCGACCTGCGGATGCCGCACTCGGCGGCGTGCTGGCGCTGGCTGGTGGCGCGCGAGGGCAGCACGCTCTGGGTCGTCGAGCGCGACGGCGTCCCGGTCGGCACCGGCAGGTCCGCCGACTCCCAGCTCACCGAGGTCGCCGCCGTGGACGCCGCCGCCGAGCAGGCGCTGCTGCACCACGTCCTCGGCCTCGGTCCGGAGGACGAGGTCGAGGTCGAGGTCACCGACCGGCCCGGCAACCGGCTGGCGCCGTTCCTCGGGCCGCCGCCGCGGAACGCGGAGATGTACTGCTCGCGGGTGGCCGATCCCGCCAAGCTCCTGGAACACCTGCGTCCGCTGCTGTCCCGACGCGCGGACGGCTACGACGGCGACGTCGTGGTCTCGTTCTTCCGCTCGCACGTGCGCTTCCGCTGCACCGACGGGCAGGCCGGGCCGATGACCGCCGGCGGTGTGCTGGCCGGACCGGCGTCCGTCGGCGGCGCGGGCGTGGCCCCCGACCTCGTGCCCGCCCTGCTGTTCGGTCCGCTGGGCATCGAAGGCCTCGCCGAACGGCACCCGGACGTCTACCCCGGACCGGCGCGCGAGCTCATGGCCGCGCTGTTCCCGCCGGTCCGCGCCGACCTGCTGACCTACTACGTGCCGTGACGCGGACGTGGCCACCGCCTCCCGGTGGCCACGTCCGCGGGCCGCCGGTCAGACCGAGTCCAGGTCCCGTTCGATCGCCGCCAGCTCCTCCGGCGTGCCCTGGACCTTGGGGCCGGTGAACCACTTCCGGGCGGAGACCAGCCACCACACGCCCGCGAAGCCGAGCACCACGAGCACCGCGATCGGCGTGTAGTTGAACGACTTCGCGGTCACCGGGCTCGCCTGCGGCAGCATGAACAGCACGCTGATGAAGACGACCCAGACCACGGCGACGACGCCGATCGGCTTGCTCCACCGGCCGAGGTGCCACGGTCCGCGCTGGAACCGGTCGCCCTGCAGCAGCCGGAGCAGCGTCGGCATGACGTAGGCGATGTAGAGGCCGATCACCGCGATCGACGTGACCGCCGCGTAGGCGGTGGGGTTCCACAGGTACGGCAGGCCGAGCACGAACGCGCCGCCCGCGGCCAGCCAGATGGCGTTCGTGGGCGTCCGGGTGCGCTTGTTGATCTTGTGCCAGAACTTCGACGCGGGCAGCGCGCCGTCGCGGGAGAACGCGTAGATCATCCGCGAGTTCGCCGTCACCGACGACATGCCGCAGAACAGCTGCGCGCCGATCGCGATCAGCAGCAGCAGCTTGCCACCCGTCGCGCCGAGCGCGTCGATGAAGATCTGCGCGGGCGGCACGCCGGTCGAGCTGCCGATCGCGCCGTCGTAGTCCTGGATGGCGAAGGTGATGCCCACCAGCAGGACCCAGCCCGCGACCAGCGAGACCACGATGGACATCACGATGCCGCGCGGACCGCTGCGGGCCGCGTCGTGCGTCTCCTCGGTCATGTGCGCCGAGGCGTCGTAGCCGGTGAAGGTGTACTGCGCCAACAACAAGCCCAGCAGACCGACGTACAGCGGCGAGGTCCACCCGGTGTTGTTGACGAACGTTGTGAACACGTAGCTCGCCGACTGGTGCTCGGACGGGATGAACACCAGCGCGCCGACGATCACCAGCACGCCGACGATGTGCCACCACACGCTGATGTCGTTGAGCAGCGACACCAGCTTCACGCCGAAGGTGTTCAGCAGGCCGTGCAGCACCAGCACCAGGCCGAAGATCAGGATCGTGTGGGCCGGCGTCGCGGCGAACCCGAACTGCAGGTCCAGGAACGCGTTGATGAAGAACGCAGCGCCGAAGTCGATGCCCGCCGTCACCGCGACCTGGCCGAGGAAGTTGAACCACCCGGTGAACCACGACCACGCCGCGCCGTTGCTCGGCGCCAGCTTCGCCGCCCAGTAGTACAGCCCGCCCGCCGTCGGGAAGCTGGAGCACACCTCGGCCATCGCCAGGCCGACGACCAGCGTCATCAGCCCCACGAACGGCCAGCCCCACACGATCAGCGCGGGCCCGCCGGTGTTCATCCCGAACCCGTACAGGGTCAGGCACCCGGACAGGATCGAGATGATCGTGAAGGACACCGCGAAGTTCGAGAACCCGGACATGGTGCGGGACAGCTCTTGGGCGTAACCGAGCTCGTGCAACCGCTTCTCGTCAGCGGACTGTGGTGCGGCCGGACTGTCGACTTCGTCGCTCACCGGTGTCCTCCTCGATGCAGAGGGTCAGGCAGGTCCGTCTTATGGGCAAAACCCGATCCATTTGCTCGCTGCGGACCAGGCGTGTCAAGAGAGCCGCCGCCGATCGTTACAGTCGACGCTCCCGTTTAACCGGAGCGCGCGGGCGTCCCAGGTGGATGACCACCTCCCCCGCGGCTGTGAAGCGTCAACGGAGACCGGTCGTCAGGGGTCTTCCCGGACTGCCGGGCGCGTTGGGAGGCTTGCCGTTGCGGACCACTCGGGAGGCGCCCCCATGACCGTCCTGGACACATCGCGGAACCGGCACCGGCTCGTGCTCGGCGCGGTGCTCCTCGGCCTGTTCGCCGGATTCCTCACCGGCGCGGTGCCGCGGGCCGCGGCGGCGGACGCGGTGGTGTCGCAGGGCAAGCCGGTGACGGCGTCGTCGACCGAGTCGGCGGGCACGGCGGCGGCAGCGGCGGTCGACGGGAACGACGGCACGCGGTGGTCGAGCGCGTTCTCGGCGGAGCAGTGGTTCCAGGTCGACCTCGGCGCCGCGACGACGGTCAGCCAGGTCGCGGTGAACTGGGAGAGCGCGTACGCGAAGGCGTTCACGATCCGGCTGTCGACCGACGGGAGCACCTTCACCCCGGCGTACTCGACGACGACCGGGACCGGCGGCAGGCAGGACATCGCGGTGAGCGGCACCGCGCGGTACGTGCGGATCGACCTCACCGGGCGGGCGCTGCCGTCCTACGGCTACTCGATGTGGGAGTTCCAGGTCCGCGGCACGGCCACCGCCACCCGCGCGGTCGCCGACGTGGCGCTGGTCAACAACGCGTCGCGCAAACCGGTGCTCGGGCTGAGCCCGCTGGTCGACGGCTCGGTGGTCGACCTGACCCGCCTGGCCAACCGCGGCCTGAGCCTGCGGGCGACGCTCGCCAACGGCGTCACCGCGGGCAGCGTCGGCTTCACCCTGGTGGGCGCCAAGGGATCGACGTACACGCGCACCGAGAACACCGCGCCCTACTTCCTGTGCAACGACTACGTCGACTGCCCGCTGCTGGCCACCGCCGACTCGTACGCGCTGACCGTCCAGGCCTACTCGGGCGCCAACGCGTCGGGGCCGCTGGGGGCGCCGTTCACGGTGCGGTTCAGCGTCTCGGCGACGGCCGTGGCCCCCGCCCCGGTGGACGTCCTGTTCGTCGGCAACAGCCTGATCGGCACGGCGACCACCGCGACCGGCGCGGACACGCCGAAGGTGGTGCAGCAGCTGGCGACCGCGGCGGGCCGCACGCTGCGGTTCACCGAGGTGGTCCACTTCGGCAACACGCTCCAGCAGACGTGGGACGGCGGCGAGGTCGCGGCCGCGCTGAGCGGGTCGACGAAGTACGACTACGTCGTGCTGCAGGAGTACAGCACCCTGGTCGCCACCGACCCGGCCGCTGCGGCCCGCACCCTGGTGGACACCTACTCCCCCACCTTCGGCCGGGCGCTCAAACCGGGAGGCAAGGTGGTGCTGTTCAAGAACTGGGCGCTCGTGGACCCGGCGCCGTTCCCCAGCCGGGCCGCCAACGTCGCCGCGATCGACACCAACTACGCCGCGCTGTCGACCGGACTGCCGACGCCGAACGCGCTCGCGCCGATCAGCGAGGAGTTCGAGGCGCTGGTCGCCGCGAAGGGCACGTCGTACCTGATCGTCGCCGACGGCAAGCACCCCAACGACACCGCGATCTACCTGGACGCCGCTACGCTGTACGGGATCCTGTTCCGCGAGTCGCCGCGCGCCCTCGGCCCGCTCTACCTCGCCCCGGCGACGGCGACGTCCCTGCGGGAGGTGGCCGCCACCGCGATCGGCTACTGACGACCGGTCGCGGCCGCCACCGTCGGGAAGAGCGGCAGCTCGGTGTCCGTCCCGGCGAGCGCCACCACCCTGGCCACCTGCCGGGAGCCGACGACCCGGAGGTCGACGCCGCGGTGGGGTGCCGCCAGGACGCAGGCGAGCCCCACCGAGTCGCAGAACGTGATGCCCGTCAGGTCCAGCACCACGACGCCGGACGTGGCGTCGAGCCGGGACAGGCGTTCGTCGAGCGCCCGCGCGGTGTTCGCGTCCAGCTCGCCCGTGGCGGTGACGACCGTGGCGCCAGGGGTGCGGTCGACCCCGACGACCAGGTCGTCCTTCGACGTCATCAGCACGGAACGTCCTCTCTGTCGTGTGCTTCCGCGTGCCGCTGGGCCCGGCGCCCGCCAGGCCCTTCGTCCTCTTGTCGTGCGTTGTCAGGGGGGACCGGTTCCCGGTCAGACGCCCCGCAGCGGTGGGTAGGGGTCGCCCGGCCGGTGCGCGGGCTTGTTGGCGTCCCTGGCTTCCTGGAGCTGGTCCTCCAGGGTCACGATGCGGCAGGCCGCGTCCAGCCCGGTGCCCCGGTCGACCAGCTCGCGCACGCGCGCGGCCAGCCGCAGCTGGTGGCGGGAGTAGCGCCGGTGGCCGCCGCTGGAGCGCTGCGGCTCGATCAGCTTCGCCTCGTCCAGGCTGCGCAGGAAACCCGCCGTGGTGTTGAGCATCTCCGCCGCCCGGCCCATCGTGTAGGCGGGGTAGTGGTCGTCGTCGAACTTCTCCGCCGCCGTCTGCGGTGGGGGTACCGCGTTCGGCGGGTGCTGCCGGTCGTCCTCTGCTGTCATCGAGCCTCCGCGCCACGAGGAGCCCCGGTGCCGTGGCACCGGGGCTCCAGGATTGTGGGTTTCACTGCCATCGATCGGCCAGCAGGCCGATCTCCTCTTTCCGCTTCGTCCGCCCGAGTGGCGGGAACAGCGGGGATCGCTTGTGCGTAACCGAAGACCACCTTCCAATCCGATGGGAAAGCCCTATCCGACGGGACTGCGGTACCCGCCCGGCGCTATCGGCCGAAGGCAGGCGATCCGATGGTGTGCAACCCTCCCCTTCTCCTCTGGTGATCAGGCCCGCGGGCCTGATCCTGTCGTCCAACGAGGAGGACACTACCCACCACCATCCGCGAATGTCTACCCTCGCCGGCACAGATTTGCTCGATCGGGTGACTCAGGCCTTCTCACCTGCGGCAACGAGGTAGTCGACAGGGCCTTCGGCCCGTGTCGCCGCCCGCCCCACCGGGTACACCGTGGGGCACACGACGAGGAGGGCAGGCGGGATGGCGGAGCAGAACGGGTCGGGAGACCCGGTGACCGAACAGCTCGTCCGGCAGCTCGACGACGTGACCGGCGCGGTGGAACGGCTGTCGCGGACCCTCGACCAGGACGAGGACCTCGACGTCATCCTGCGCAGGGTGTGCCTCCAGGCCATCCACGCGATCCCCGAGGCCGACCTGGCGACGGTGACCATGGTCGGCGACGGCACGCCGAAGACCGCCGCGGTGAGCCACGACCACGCCGTCCACCTGGACGGCCACCAGTACCGGTCGGGGCAGGGACCGTGCCTGGAGTCGGCGCGCACCAAGAAGGTGGTTCGGGTGTCGGTGACCGAAGCCCACCAGCGGTGGCCCGCGTTCGCCTCCTCGGCCGCCGGGTCGGGAGTCGCGAGCTTCCTGTCCGCGCCCCTGTTCATCGACGAGGAGTACCACGGGTCGCTGAACCTGTACGGGGAGAAGGAACACGGGTTCCACGCGCTCGACGCGGCGCTGCTGGAGCTGTACACGGCGGCGGCCGAAGCGGCGCTGCGGGCGGCCCGGAGGTACCGGCAGAGCCTGGAGCACATCGGGCAGCTGAAGGAGGCGCTGGGCTCCAGGGCGGTGATCGACCAGGCCAAGGGGATCCTGATGGCGGTGCGGAGGGTGGACGCGGAGGTGGCGTTCCGGTTGCTGGTGGAGCAGTCGCAGAGGGAGAACGTGAAGGTGAGGGAGTTGGCGGTGAGGTTTGTGGCTACGGCGGTGGAGGTTGGGGGGTAGGGGGTGGTTCGGGGAGTCGGTGGCGGGGGTCATGGACGGGGTATCGGTGCGGTGGTTTCTTGGGGGGGGTGTCGCTACAGCTGTCTCCGGGTGCGGTCGGCTTGACTTGGGGCCCCTTTTTTGGGCTTCGTCGGGCGAAAAAGGGCAGGTGGTAGAGCCTGCCCGCCGCCGCAAGTTTAAGCCCAAAAACCCCAAGTCAAGCCGACCGCACCAGCGGACGAGCATGCTCGCTTCCAGCTTCGTTGGGGACTTATGTGTTTGTTCCGGCGTTGGTGGGCCGCTTGTGTGTTTGTTCCAGCGTTGGTGGGCCGTTTGCTCGCCGTTTGTGGTGGTTGCCTATTGCACGGGTGGGGATAGGTGGATGACTGTGCCTTCGCCGTTGGCTGATAGGTAGAGCGAGCCGTCCGGTGCGGTTGCCAGGCCGGCGAATTGGCGTGGGATGCCTGGGATGCCGTGGGTGAAGAGGGCGGGTTCGGGGTCTGGGCGGGTGGGGCCTGGGGGTTGGCCGACAGGGAGGTTTTCGGCCTCGATCCTCGTTTGGCCGGTGGTGATGTCGATGGCGGTCAGCCGTCGTTTTCCGACTTCCACGGTGAGCAGTTCGTGGCCGTGCACGACGAGGCCCTGTGGGGTGTCGAGGTCTTCGGCCACGGGGGTTGGTTTGCCGTGTTCGAGGCGGGAGACGGTGCCGCGGAGGTCGTCGGTGACGTAGCAGCGTTGGGCGGAGTCGAGTGCGACGTCGACGGGGCGGTCGAGGCCGTCGGCCAGTACTTCGACGGTGTCGTGTTCGTCGATGGTGAGGACGCGGCCCGTGCCGGACTCGGCGATCACGAGGGTGCCGTCCTCGCGGGTGGTGATGCCGGTGGGGCGGTTGAGGTTCCTGGCGCGGGTGCGGAAGGTGCCGGTGGTCGGGTCGTAGGTGCGGACGTCGCCGTACTGGGAGGTCAGGTGGAACAGGGGGCCGTCGGCGGTGATGCCGTGGACGAAGGTCGTGAGCTCGTGGGTGGTGCCGTCGGTGGGGTCGACCATGCGGTAGTGGTCGGCGGCGCGGACGGTGCCCGCGAGGTCGACGGTGACGCCGTAGGGGCCGTCCAGGCCGTGGGGGACGACGGGTCTGGTGCGGCCGTCGGGGTGCAGTTCGGTGATGCCGCCGCCGGCGAAGCTGGAGACGAACATGCGGTTGTCGTCGTCGAACGCGGCGTTGTCCAGGCCGACCACGCCGCTGGCGACGACGGTCCGGTCGCCGGAGCCGAAGAGGTCGAGGCGGGTGACGATGCCGGTGGCGCCGCGGGACAGCACCACCAGGGTGCCGTCGAGGGAGAAGCGGACGGCGACCGGTTCGTGCACGTCCTCGGCGACCAGCTCGGGTGGGCCGCCGTCGAGCGGGACGCGGAAGACCTCGCCGGTCGACATGTGCGGGTAGTAGAGGCAGCCGTCAGGGCCGAGCTGCATGGCGTTGCCCATGGCCAGGTCGTCGGCGAGCACGAGCGGGTCGCCGCCGTCCGGGAACAGCTCCAGCAGGCGGCCGCCCGGCCGCATCTCGTTGACGAACAGCCGGTCGCCGACGCAGGTGATCCCGTTCGGCACGGCGACCTGGTCGGTCACCAGGGTGAACCCGCCCCGCGGATCGCGCCGCCAGACCCGGCCGGGGACCAGGTCGGTGATGTACATGGACCCGTCCGCGCCGAACGCGAGGTCGTCGGGTGCCTGGACGGGGCCGTCCAGTGGGACGACCACCTCGACGTCGCCGGAGGCGAGGTCGACGGCGCTGATCTGCCCGGCGAGGAACTGGGCGACGTGCAGCCGCCCGTCCGGCCCGAACGCGACGCCGTTGGAGCCCCACAGCGGGTTCGGCGGGGTGAGCCTGCGCACGGTCCGCGAGGCGCTCGTGGGCTCGACGTGCCCGTAGCGGTTGCTCATTCGGCCACGACCATGACGTCGTCCATGCCGCCGTCGGCGCGCCAGCGCCTGAGCTCCTCGTGGAACGCGACGGGCCCGTCGACGAAGGACTCGCGGCGCTGCCGGGGCTTGCCCTCGTTGTTGTAGTAGCCGGGGGTGCACTCGGCCTGGAACCTGTGCAGGTCCGGGGCGTTGGCGCGGATACCGGCGACCCAGGCGCCCTCGGCCTCCGGGCTCGGCTCGACGTACCTGGCCTTGCGCTCACGGGCCTCCTCGATCACCGCGGCGACGTGGGACGCCTGCTCGTCGAGGATGTGCACGAAGTTCACCGAGCTCGCGTTCTGCAGCGGGCCGAGGTGGAAGAGGTTCGGGAAGTTGTGGCTGTAGAACCCGTGCAGCGTCTTCGGGCCCTGCCCCCAGTACTCGGTGAGCGCGACGCCGCCGCGGCCGTGCACGGGCAGCAGTCCGGCCAGGACACCGGAGACGCCGACCTCGAACCCGGTCGCGAAGACGATGCAGTCGACCTCGTACTCGCGGCCGCCGACCACCACGGCGTTCCCGGTGATGCGCTCCACCCCGCCGTGGTCGGCGGTGTCGACCAGGGTGACGTTCGGACGGTTGAACGTCTCCAGGTAGTGGTCGCTGAACGTGGGCCGCTTGCACATGTACCGGTACCAGGGCTTGAGGAGCTCGGCGGTGGCCGGGTCGGCGACCACGGCGTCCACCCGGTCGCGGACCTCGTTCATCTTCTGGAAGTCCACGATCTCGTCCACCTGCTCGCGCTGCTCGCGGGAGAGATCCGCGTAGGCGTTGCTGGGGATGAGGTTCTGCAGCAGCCGGGCGCTGCCGGTCCAGCCGTCGGCCACCAGGTCCTCCTCGGCGTGCCCGCCGGTGACGATCCCGAGGAAGTTGTCCATCCGGCGGCGCTGCCAGCCGGGGGTGAGCGACCGCGCCCACTCCGGGTCGGTGGGGCGGTTGCCGCGGACGTCGACCGAGGACGGCGTGCGCTGGAACACGTAGAGGTGCTCGGCGTCGCGACCGAGGTGCGGCACGACCTGGATCGCGGTCGCGCCGGTCCCGATGACGGCGACGCGCTTGTCCCCCAGCTTGTCCAGCCCGCCGTCCGCGGAGCCGCCGGTGTAGTCGTAGTCCCAGCGGCTGGTGTGGAACGCCTTGCCCGCGAACGTCTCCAGGCCGGGGATGCCGGGCAGCTTGGCGCGGCTCAGGGTGCCGCTGGACACCACCGCGTAGCGCGCCCTCATCCGGTCGCCGCGGTCGGTGGTGACGATCCACTCCGAGGTGTCGTCGTCCCAGCGGAGTCCGGTCACGCGGGTCTGGAAGCAGGTGTCGCGGTAGAGGTCGAAGTGCCGGGCGACCGCCCGCGAGTGCTGCCGGATCTCCTCCCCAGGCGCGTACTTCCACTTCGGGACGTAGCCGACCTCCTCGAGCAGCGGGAGGTAGACGTAGGACTCGATGTCGCAGTGGATGCCGGGGTAGCGGTTCCAGTACCAGGTCCCGCCGAAGTCGGCGGCCTCGTCGACCACCCGGATGTCCTCGACACCGGCCTGGCGCAGACGCGCGCCCGCGAGCAGTCCGCCGAACCCGGCTCCGACCACGACCACCTCGACCCGGTCCTCCAGGGGTGCCCTGGTGAGCTCCCGGTCGGCGTGCGGGTCGTCGGCGTACGAGCTGAGCCCGCCGTCGACACGCCGGTACTGCGCGCTGCCGTCCGGGCGGATCCGGCGGTCGCGCTCGGCGCGGTACCGGGCGCGGAGCTCCTCCGGGTCGAAGCCGAGCTCGGCGGGGACGACGGGCGAGGTCTGTGGCGTGGACATGCACACCTCTCTGCTGCGCTGGATGGCACGAGGGTGTTCGCGGCGCCGCGAACGGGATCGGGCGGACGATCTTCGGCCTCGATGGATCCAGCTAACCGAGTTCCCGAGTTTGAGTCAAATGACTGACTTAAAAGCGCAGGTGGTGGCGTTCCGTCATCGACCGACCCCGGCGCGTCACGGCGGATGACCTGCGCCACGGCCCCGTCGCGCTAAGTCAAGCGGCTGCTTTAATCATGGCGAACCAAGTCGCACACACGACCGGAGGCCGCTCGTGCCGTCCACACCATCCATCGCGCGGGCCGAACCGCCCGGCGCACCGGCCATCGAGGTGAGGCGGCCCAACGTCGTCGTCTCCGTGCTCGCGTTCGCGGGCGTCACGGTGGCGCTGATGCAGACCGTCGTCATCCCGCTGGTCCCCCGGCTGCCCGCGCTGCTGGGCTCCACGGCCGCCGACACCGCCTGGGCGATCACGGCCACGCTGCTGGCCGCCGCCGTCGCGACCCCGACCGTCGGACGGCTCGGCGACATGTACGGCAAGCGCCGCATGCTGCTGGTCAGCCTCGGCCTGCTGGTCGCGGGCTCGGTGCTGGCCGCGCTGAGCACGAGCCTGGCACCGCTGGTCGTGGCGCGGGTCCTCCAAGGCCTCGCCTCCGGCGTGATCCCGCTGGGCATCAGCATCATGCGCGACGAACTGCCCACCGAACGGCTCGGCTCGGCGACCGCGCTGATGAGCGCCTCGCTCGGCGTCGGCGGCGCGCTCGGCCTGCCGGTGGCGACGCTGGTCGCCGACAGCTTCGACTGGCACGTGCTGTTCTGGGGTGCCGCCGGGCTCGGCGTGGTGGCCACGGCACTGGTGGTGGCGCTGGTGCCGGAGTCGTCGGTCCGCACCGGCGGGCGCTTCGACTTCGTCGGCGCGATCGGTCTCACGATCGTCCTGGTGTGCTTCCTGCTGGCCGTGTCCAAGGGCACCTCGTGGGGCTGGACGAGCGGCCTCACGCTCAGCCTGATCGCCGTCGCGGTCGTCGTCCTGCTCGCGTGGGGCCGATGGGAGATGCGCACGAGGGAGCCGCTGGTCGACCTGCGCACCAGCGGGCGCAGGCCGGTGGCGCTGACCAACCTCGCCTCCGCCGTGTTCGGCTTCTCGATGTTCGCGATGTCGCTGGTCCTGCCGCAGCTCCTGCTGCTCCCGGCCGCCACCGGTCACGGCCTCGGCCAGCCGATGTTCGTCGTCGGCCTGGTCCTCGCCCCGTCCGGGCTGGTGATGATGGCGATGGCCCCGGTCTCCGCCCGGATCACCCGCACCAGCGGGCCGCGCACGACGCTGATCGCGGGCACCCTCGTGGTCGCCGCCGGGTACGCGCTCAACCTGCTGCTGATGAGCCAGATCTGGCAGCTGGTGCTCGTCTCGTGCCTGATCGGCGCGGGCATCGGGCTGGCCTACGGCGCGATGCCGTCGCTGATCATGGCCAACGTGCCGGTGTCGGAGACCGCGGCCGCCAACAGCCTCAACACGCTCATGCGGTCCATCGGCACCTCGGTGTCCAGCGCCGTCGCGGGCGTGGTCCTGTCGCAGCTGACCGTCCCGTTCGGACCCGCGGTCGTGCCGTCCCTGGCCGGGTTCCGGGTGATCATCGCGATCGGCGCGGGCGCGGCCCTCGTCGCGGCCGCCGTGGCGGTCTTCATCCCGCGGAAGATCCGGACGTGAGCCTCCGGGGCGACAGAGTGGTCATGCCGCACATGCCCGCCAAGGGCAAGGGCGCGGTCGTCAACACCGCGTCCAAGCACGGCGTCGTGGGCCTGACGAGGTCGCTCGCGGTCGTGTTCCTCGCCTCGGACGCGGCGAGCGACCGCAACGGCGTGGTGCTGCCCGTGGACAACGGGTGGTCGGCGGTCTGACCGCGCGCGTCCGTCCACTCCGCACGGTGCGGAGTGGACGGACGCGGGGACCGGACTACCAGCTCACCGGCAGCTCGTAGACGCCGTAGACGAACCCGTCGTGCTTGAACGGCACCTTCTCGAAGTCGGTGGCCAGCGCCAGGTTCGGCACCCGCCGGTACAGGCTGCGGTAGACGATCTCCAGCTCCAGCCTGGCCAGCGGCTGCCCCAGGCACTGGTGCACCCCGAACCCGAAGGCCACGTGGTGGCGGGCCGAGCGGGTGATGTCGAGCCGGTCGGGGTCCGGGAACGCCTCGGGGTCGCGGTTGGCGATGTCGTTCGGGATCACCAGGCCCTCCCCCGCCTTCACCGGGCAGCCCGCGACCTCCAGGTCCTCCAGCGCCACGCGGCGGCGTCCGCCGTGGGTGATGTTGAGGTAGCGCAGCATCTCCTCGACCGCGCTCCGCGCCAGCGCCGGGTCGTCGGACTCGCGCAGCATCGCCAGCTGGTCGGGGTTGCGCAGCAGCAACGCCGTGCTCAGCGCGATCATGTTCGCGGTGGTCTCGTGACCGGCGATGAGCAGCAGCACGGCCATCTCGGTGGCCTGGCGGACCGTCAGGTCGCCCGCCTTGATCTTCTCGCCCAGCCGGGACAGCAGGTCGTCGCCGGGCTTCTCCAGCTTCCGGGCGACCAGGGCGCCGAGGTACTCCGCGAGCCGGGCGGAGGCGGACGTCCGCTCGTCCGGGGTGGAGTTCCGGTTGATCATGGTCCTGCTGTTGGCCTGGAAGAAGTCGTGGTCGCCGTAGGGGACGTCGAGCAGCTTGCAGATCACCAGCGACGGCACCGGCAGCGCGAACGCCTCCACCAGGTCCGTCGGGTTCGGCCCGGCCAGCATCGCGTCGATCGCGTCGTCGACGATGGCCTGGACCATCGGCCGCATCTCCTCGACCCGCTTCACCATGAACGCCGGGCCCACCATGCGGCGCAGCCGCGCGTGCTCGGGGTCGTCCATGCCGATGAAGCTCAGCGTGCCGCCGCCGCCCGCCGCCTGCCGCGGGTAGGTCGGGTGGGTCATGTCGGCGCTGACCCGCCGGTCGGTGAGCACGGCGCGCTGGTCGGCGTGCCGGGTGACCAGCCACGGGGTGGTGCCGTCCCACAGCTTCACGCGGGTCACGCGCGCCTGCTCCTGCAGCTCGCGCAGGGCGGGCGGCGGGTCGAACGGACAGCCCTCCGCCCTGGGCATCGGGTACTCGGGAACCTCGGCCGGGCTGTGGCCCGCGGGGTCCATCGTGCTCGTCATCGCCTGTCCTTCCGGTGGGACCGCCGCCGTCTCGGGCACGGCGGAGGGCGTCAGTTCGTCGGGGCCGTGGGGTGCGCGCCCCGGTCGGGGGCGATGCCCGTCACGCGAGGGTGATGGCCGCCGCGGGGCACACCTGGACGGCCTCGCGCACCGCCGCGTGCAGGTGCTCGGCGGGCTCGGCGTCCAGCAGCACCACGACGCCGTCGTCGTCGCGCTGGTCGAACACCTCCGGCGCGGACAGCACGCAGGACCCCGCGCCGCAGCACTTGTCCTCGTCCACGAAGACCTTCATCCGTCGCACTCCTTCGCCCCTCGTCAAGCAGATCGATTGAGTCAATCGACTGACTTAATCATGTCCGAAGACAGAGGACGACGCAACGTGATGGGACGACTGCGGAGCGGTCGGCCCGCGGTCAGTCGGAGGCGAGCACCCCGGACGGCTCGTCCACCGTGAACGGGGCGGTCCACAGCCCCGTGATCGCGTCGACGAGCCCGGTCGCCGCCGCGTCCCACGTGGGCCGCGGCGTCGCTCCCCCGTCGGCGAGGGCGCGCTCGCGCTCGGCGAAGACGTGCACGAGGAGGTGGCGGACCATGTGGGCGCGCTCGACGCGCACGTCGGCGGGCATGTCCGGCAGGCAGCGCCCAAGGTTCTCGAGCACCTCGCGCAGCGATGCCTCGGCCAGCGCGTCGTCGGACACGATCCCCTGGAACGCCGGGTCGGTCATGACCTGCGCGCTGAACCGGGCGAACCACGTGGGCTGCCCGAGCGAGGCCAGGTGCCCGGCGAGCGGCCGCACCAGGCAGCCCACCCAGTCGCGGACCTCGCTCGACCCGGCGACGGCCGCCACGGCGTCCACGCGCAGGGCCTCGATCCGCCGGGAGTGCGCGTGCACGATCGCGCGGACGAGGTCGGCCTTGGTGCCGAAGTGGTAGCCGACGGCCGCGTTGTTGCCCTGCCCGGCCGCCGCGCTGATCTGGCGGTTGGACACCGCGTAGAGGCCCTGCTCGGCGAACAGCCGCTCGGCCGTGGTCAGGATCTGGTGACGGGTGGCGCCGACCTGGGCCGCCCGCGGGGTTCTGCCGACATCCACCACCACGGTCACAACCGTACAGGCAGGCGGCGCGGCGCCGCGCCGATCGTCGTCCCGTCATCGACCTGCGTCACGGGCGACCTCCTGCGCGTTCGGCGGTATGACGGACCCAGTCAAACCGGACAGAGCGACCTGAGTCAAGCAACTGATTTAATCACGCTGTCACGACCCCCGGTCAGATGCTGCGCAGCACGGAGACCACCGTGCCGAGCACGACCGCCCGGTCGCCGTCGATGACGCCGTAGGCGGGGTTGCGCGGCTCCAGGTACACGTGGCCGCCGCGCCGCCGGTACACCTTGACGGTCGCCTCGTCGTCGATCATCGCGGCCACGATCTGCCCGGAGTGGGCCTCGGACTCCTGCCGCACCACGACGATGTCACCGTCGCAGATCGCGGCGTCGACCATCGAGTCGCCGCGCACGCGCAGCCCGAACACCCGACCGCGACCGGCCAGCTCGCGCGGCAGCCGCAGCACGTCGTCCACGTGCTGCTCGGCCAGGATCGGGCTGCCCGCCGCGATGTCGCCGACCACCGGGACGCGCACCGAGTCGTCGGCCCGCTCCCCCGAGGACGGCTCGCGCAGGAACATCCGCACGTCGATCGGCCGCGACATCGACGCGCCCCTGCGCAGGAAACCCTTGTCCTCCAGGCTCGCCAGGTGCTTGGACACCGACGACGGCGACCGCAGCCCGACCGCCTCGCCGATCTCGCGCGTGCTCGGCGAGTACCCGTACCGCGTCGACCAGTCCCGGATGGCGACGAGGATCCGCTGCTGGCGCACCGGCAGGGTCGAGGTGTCGAGGTCGAGATCGTCGTAGGCGGTCACCCGCGGAATGGTAAAGGCAGGCGCCCCGTGCCGATGACGCGCGACCGCCGGACGTCCCCGGTGTCCCCCGATCGTGAGTCCGGTGTGGACCGCCGGACCGCGGTCCACACCGGACTCGCGCCACGCCGTCAGAAGATGGCGAGCGGGTTCACCGGAACCCCGGTCAGCCCGAGGAACCTGGGCGGTGCGAAGGACAGCAGGAAGCTGCTCCGCCCCAGTTCCGCGGACACGGCGGCGAGGTCGTCGACCGCCGCGGCGTCGACGAGCGGCATGCCCATCATGGCCAGGCCGATCGCGTGCAGGGGCAGCGGCCGCGCGGGGTCGAGCGGGGGCAGGGCCTCCCCCACGTCGGCGATGAACAGCGAGACGCCGCGGCGGTGCATCCACCGCACGGCGTCGACGCTCATCCCCGGCAGGGGCCCGGACGGGTCGGGCGCCGACCCCCAGCCGCAGCGCACGACGAGGGCGTCGCCGGGTTCGAGCCGCACGCCCTGGCGCTCCTCGGCGGCGTCGAGGTCGACCGAGGTGACCGGGTGGCCCGCGGGCAGCGGTCCGCCCGCGGCGAGGTCCAGGAGCACTCCCCGCGTGACGAAGCCCTCGGCGAACGCCGTCGTGGAGCCGTGGACCGCGCCGGACGCGCCGACGCTCTCCGACCGCGGCCGTCCGGGGTAGACCAGCCCGTCGACGGCGATGTGGCAGAGCGCGTCGACGTGCGTCGACCTCGCGTGGTGGTTGGTGACCACGACCAGGTCCGCCGCCGCCGTCACGGGCGGGGGCGCTTCCGCCAGCACCATCACGTGCTGGACCGCGGAGGACTCGGACGTCTCGGGCACGAACGGGCCGCTGAGGATCGGGGTCGGCCGGATGGGCAGCGCCAGCGACACCGAACGCCCGGTGCGGACCTCGGCGGCGGCTCTCGCGCGGACCTCGTCGGTGATCAGGTTCAGCGTGCCGCGCTCGTCTTCGGCACCCCAGCGCCCCCGGTTGTCCAGCTCGGTGATGTCGATCAGGTCTTCCATGCGGCCGACCCTAGGGGATCTGACTGACAGAATCCAGATTCTGTCAGTCACCTGTATCGTTTGGCGATGACCAAGGACGTGCTGCGGGTGGAGACGATCCTCACGACCACCGAGGACGTCCTGCGCCGCCACGGGCTCGCCAAGGCGACCGTGCTGGACGTGGCGCGCGCGCTCGGGGTGAGCCACGGCAGCGTCTACCGGCACTTCCCGTCGAAGGCGGCGCTGCGCGGGGCCGTGACCAGGCGCTGGCTCACCCGCGCACGAGCCGTCCTCGCGACCATCGCCGCGAGCGACGACCCCGCGCCCGAACGGCTGAGCCGCTGGCTCACCGCCGCGTTCGAGAGCAAGCGCGCGAAGGCGCTGGACGACCCCGAGTTGTTCGAGACCTACCGGACGCTGGCGGTCGAGCACACCGACGTGGTCGAGGAGCACGTCACCGAGCTGCTCGCCCAGCTCAGGGCGATCGTCGAGGCGGGCCTCGCGTCCGGCGACTTCGCCCCCACACCGCCCGACGTGGCGGCGCGGGCCGTCTTCGACGCGGTGGCCCGGTTCCAGCACCCCCTGCTCGCCTCGGAGTGGGCGCGGCCGGGGATCGGGGCGGAGTTCGACGGGGTCCTCGGGCTGGTCGTCCGCGGCCTGCTCGCGCGGTAGTTCGGGGCGCTCGGGCGTGGACTCACGGGATGCCGACCACCCGGTAGGTAAACTCCTCCCAGCCCGATCCTCGTCGGGGAGGAGGAAGACATGACCGCCAGTGGTCAGAGAGCGCTGCGTGTGGACCCGGTGGACCGGTCCGTGCTGGGTGACGAGACCGCCGCCACGGACCACGAGCTGCTGGCGCAGGCCCAGCTGCGCGTCGACCTCGCGATCGACGTGACCAGCGCGTTGACCGGGTCGCTCAACCTCCGCCGCACCGTGCTCCGCCTGCTCGACCTCATCACGCCGCGGATGGCCGACTGGGCGATGCTGGTCCTCGTCGACGACGCGGGCGGGCTCGACCTGCACGGCGGCTCCGACCCGACCTACACCTCGGGCGTGCCGCGCGCGCTCGTCGAGGGCAGCGGGCTGGACCGCGTGCTGCGGTCCGGTCAGCACGAGCTGCTGCACGTGGCCATGGAGCTGGACAGCACGGGCGCGCTGGGGACGATGATCCCCGACCCCCGGCTGCGGGACGAGGCGATCGGGCTGCGCCCGGCGGACGTGCTGTGCCTGGCGCTGAGCGCCCGCGGCAGCACGATCGGCGCGCTGGTGATGATCCGCGGCGCCGGTCGGGGGTTCCCCGAGCAGGAGGTGGAGTTCGCCGGGCTGATCGCCGACCAGGCGTCGCTGGCGCTGGACTCCGCGCGGCTCTACGAGGAGCGCGGCCGGATCACGTCCGTGTTGCAGGCCAGCCTGCGCCCGCCGGCACTGCCCGCCATCCCCGGTGCCCGCGTGTCGGCCCGGTTCCGGCCCGCGGCCGAGCACCTGGAGATCAGCGGCGACTTCTACGACGTGCACGGCTCGGACGACGACTGGCTGCTGGTGCTCGGCGACGTGTGCGGCAAGGGCGTCGAGGCCGCCGTGCTCACCGGCCGCGCCCGGCAGGGCGTCCGCACCGCCGCGCACTTCGACCGGCGGCCCTCCGCCGTGCTGGGCGCGTTGAACAACGTGCTGTGCGACAACGACTCCACCCGCTTCGTCACGGTGGTCTGCGCCCGCTTCCGCCCCTCCCCCGACGGCACGTCCGCCGAGGTGGACGTGGCGGTGGCCGGGCACCCGGCGCCGATCGTGGTGCACGCCGACGGCGTGGTGGACCAGCTCGACGTCGCGGGCATCGCCGCGGGCGTGGTGCGCGACATCGACTACACCGAGGTCCGGTTCACCCTCACCTCCGGCGACACGATGCTGATGTTCACCGACGGCGTCGACGAGGCCAGGGGGTCCGACGGCTTCTACGGCATGGACCGGCTCCTGGCCCTGCTGCCCGCCTACGCGGGCGCGGGTCCGGTGGCCGTGTGCGAGGCCGTGGAGCAGAGCGTCGTGGAGTACCTCGACGGCCGCGCCCACGACGACATCGCCCTGCTCGCGGTGTCCTGCGAGCGGTGACCGAGCGGTGACGACGCCCGACGGGCTGCCGACCGAGGCCTTCGACCACGCGCTGTCCACAGTGGACGCGCCCGCCGCGATCGCCCTCGTGCAAGGGCTCCTGGACGACGGCGTGGACCCGTTGGCCGTGCTGGTGGACGTGATCGCGCACGGCCAGCGGGCGGTCGGCGACCGCTGGCAGCGCGGCGAGTGGACGGTCGCCAAGGAGCACGCCGCGACCGCCGTCGCCGTGTCGGCCACCGAGGTGGTCACCCGCTTCGCCGACCGCGTCCCGGTGACCAGGGGCAAGGTCGTCGTCGCCTGCGCCGAGCGCGAGTGGCACGCGCTGCCCGCGATGATCATCGGCACCGCGATCCGGCTGGACGGCTGGGACACCGTGCTGCTCGGCGCGAGCACCTCCCCCGCCCGGCTCAGCCAGTGCCTGCACGACGTCGGCCCGGACGCGACGGCGGTCAGCTGCTCGGTGCTGGGCGCGCTGCCGACGACCCGGCGGTTCATCGAGGCCAGCACCACCGCGGGCGTCCCGATCATGGTCGGCGGCTCCGCGTTCGGCTCGGACGACGTGCGCGCACGGGCGCTCGGCGCGACCGCGTGGGCACCGCACGCACAGGGTGCCGTGGACGCGCTGCACCACCTGCCGCCGGTCGTGCGCCGGGCGGCCCCGCTGCCCAAGGCGCCGATGGCCGAGCAGGCCGCCATCGAGGTCGGCCACCAGCGCCTCGTGCAGACCCTGCGCGACCGCTGGTCGGCCACCACCACCGACGGCCCGGCGACCGAGGTCGCCCGCGAGGTCCCGCACCAGGCCGTGCACGCGGTCTCCGCCGCACTGCTCACCGGCGACCCGCGCCCGCTGGCCGAGACCGCCAGGTGGATCGACCACCTGCTGACCGTCCGCGGCGCCGACCCCCGGCTGTCCGCCGAGCTGGGCGACGAGCTCGCCACCGCGCTGCGCGACTACCCCGCCGCACACGGCCTCGTCCGACGCCACTGGACCGAAGGCCTTGTCCCCCAAGGAGAACACGCAAGGTGAACGAGTTGTCGTGGACACTCGAACGCACACCCGGACGAGTCGTCGTGTCGGTCGCGGGCGCACTGACCGTCAGCACCGCCCCCAAGCTCCAGGACGCCCTCGTCCCCCTGCTGGCCGACGCCGACGTGACGCTGGACCTGACCGAGCTGGCCTTCGTCGACTCCAGCGGGCTCACCGTGTTCATCGCCGCGTACAAGGCCGGCGTCCGCCACGGCACCACCGCCACCCTCTCCCACGTCCCCGACTTCCTCGCCCGCGTGCTCAGGGTCACCGGCCTCGGCACCCTCCTGCCCACCTCCGACGAGGTGGGCCCACCCGCCCGATGACCTGACCAGCCCGAAGCTGCTCTGATCCCACCCGCCGTCGGCAGGCAGAACAACGACAGACCCTTGCCCGCCTTCAGGCCGCCCGCTACTTTGAACGCATGTTCAGAACGAGCGTTCAACCAAGGTCGTCGCTCGCGGACCGCGGATACGACGTGGCGGTCGTCGGCGGCGGGCTGGCCGGGATGGCGACGGCGCTGCGGTTGCAGGCCGGGGGTCTGTCCACGGTCGTGCTGGAGGCGCACGGCCACGCCGGGGGCTGTGCCGGGTACTACCGCAGGCGGGGGTTCAGCTTCGACGTGGGCGCGACCACGCTGGTGGACTTCGAGCCCGGCGGCGTGGGTGCCGAACTGCTCGACTCCGTCGGCATGCCCCCGCCCGCCGGGGAGTGCCTGCCCGGTTACGCCGCCTGGCTGCCGGACCGCACGGTCGTGCTGCACCGGGAGAAGGCTGCGTGGCACCGGGAGCGGCTGCGGGCGTTCGGGGACACGCCGGACCACCGGGCGTTCTGGGCACTGCTCGACCGGCTGGCCGACGGGTTCTGGCGGGCCAGCCGCGCCGGGGTCCGGATGCCGATGCGGACCCCGGCCGACGTCCTGCACAACGCCCGCGCGATGCGGCCGCGGGACCTGCCGCTGGCCCGGCACATCGGCGGGACGCTCGGCGGGGCGCTGGCCCACCACGGCCTGCGCGACGACGCGGCGCTGGTCGGGCTGCTGGCGATGCTGGTCGAGGACACCGTGCACAGCACCGTGGACCGGGCGCCGCTGGTCAACGCCGCGCTGGGCATCACCATCCGGGGCGCCGGGCTGACCAGGGCGACCGGCGGGATGCGCGGCTTCTGGCGGGCGCTGGTCGCGCACTACCGCTCGCTGGGCGGCGTCCTGGGCACTGGCTGGCGGGTCGAGCGGATCATTGGCTCGCGCGACGACTTCGTCGTCCACAGCGGACGCGGCACCGTGCACGCGGGCCAGGTGGTCAGCTCGGTGACGGCGGCCGCGACCGCCGGGATCAGCGACGTGCCAGGGGTGCGGGCCGCGCTCGCGCCGTTCCTGCGCCGCGACGCGGGCGACCTCGGCGGCGCCGTCGTGGTCTGCCTCGGCGTGCCGGAGCACGAGGTCGCCGGGCGGACCCTGACGCACCACCAGATCCTGCGCTCCTACGGCACCCGGCTGGGCGACGGGAACAACATGTTCGTGTCCGTCTCCGCCCCCGGCGACACCGACAGCGCGCCGGCGGGGTTCCGCGCGGTCATGCTGTCGACCCACACCGAGCTGGCCGACTGGGAGGGGCTCGACGACGTCGGGCACGCCCGGCGGCGGGACGCGCTCGGCGACCTGCTGGTCGAGCAGGCGCGCCGGGTGTACCCGGAGCTCGCCGAGGCCGCGGTCGTGCGCGAGGTCGGCACACCGCGCACCTACGAGCGGTTCACCTCGCGCCCGCGCGGCGCGGTCGGCGGGGTCCGGCAGAGCCCCGCGAACAGCAACCAGCACGCCGTGCCGCACGACCTGGGCGTTCCCGGTTTCCGGCTGGTCGGCGACTCCACCTGGCCGGGGCTCGGCACGGTGGCGTGCGTCCTGGGCAGCCGGATCGTCGCCGAAGGGGTCCTGCGGACGGCACGTCGATCGAAGGTGAGGACAGCGTGAAACCCTCCTTGGCCGAGCTCGGCACCGACCTGCTCGCGACGGACCGGCGCAGGCGGCTGATCGCGTTGGCGCGTCCCCCGGTCGGGGTCGCGGTGTTCGCCCTCACGGCGTGGTGGGCGGACTCGACGCCGTGGGCGTGGTGGCTCACACCGGTCGTGGTGTTCGGCATCTTCGTCGCGGTGGTGACCGTGACCCACGACGTCGTGCACCGGTCCATCGGCCTCGGCCGCAAGGGCACCGAGTGGGCGCTGTTCCTGTGCGGTCTCGTGCTGCTGGAGAGCGGTCACGCCTACCGGGCCACGCACGAGCAGCACCACCGGATCTTCCCGCACGAGGACGACCCGGAGGGCTACCCGGCGAACCTGTCGCTGGTCGGCGCGGTGCTGTACGGGCCGGTGTTCCTGGTCGGCCTGTGGCGGTGGGCGTTCAGGCGGGCCGCGGGCGACCGGGTCCAGCGCACCTGGCTCCTCGTAGAGGCCTGCGCGCCGTTCCTCGCGCTCGGCGGCGGCGCGCTGCTGTGGTCCAGGACGCCCGCGCTGCTCGTCTACGCCGTCATGGCCGTCGTCGGCAGCTGGGTGTACCCGCTGCTCACGGTGTACCTCCCGCACCACGACTACGGCGACACGCCGCTCACCCAGACCCGCACCCTGCGGGGCCGGATCATCCCGGCGATGTTCCTGGAGCTGACCTACCACCTCGAGCACCACCTGTACCCGAGCGTCCCGAGCCACCACCTCGCGGAGCTGGGCCGCCGACTGGACCCGTTCCTCGCCGGCGAGGGAGTCCGACCGCACCGGGTGCCCTGAGCACCTTTAAGGTTGGCGGCGATGACCCGCAAAGCCGAGGCGCGCGACCGCATCCTGCGCGCCACCATCGACACCCTCGCCGCACAGGGCTTCCCCGCCACCACCGCACGGGCGATCGCGACGACGGGCGGCTTCACCCCCGGCGTCATCTACTACCACTTCGACGACCTGGACGACCTGTTCCTGGCCGCCATGCGGCACAGCAGCGACCTCCGGATGGCCCGCTACACCGAGCGGACCGACCACCTCGACCGCGCGCAGGAGATGTTGCGGACGCTGCGCGAGCTGTACGAGGAGGACATCTCCACCGGGCACATCGCCGCCGTGCAGCAGCTGGTCGCGGGCGCGGCGCGGTCCAGCGGGCTGGCGCTGGGGGTGCGCGCCGAGATCGACCGGTGGGAGGAGTTCACCGGCTCGCTCATCGGCCGCTTCCTCGACGGCACCCCGCTGGCCGCGTTCATCCCGAAGCAGGAGGTCGCCATGACCGTCCTGGCCTTCTACCTCGGCCTGGAGATGCTGGCGCACCTCGACGGCGACCGGTCCCGCGGGGCCGCGATCTTCGACTCGGCCAAGCGGATGGCGAGCATGATCGACGCCTTCCTCCCCGCGGACCCGGCGTGAGGCCGCGCTAGCCCGTCCCGCCGGACCTCCGGTAGAGCAGCAGGGCGACGTCGTCGTCGTGGCCGGGGTCCATCAGGTCGCGGACGAGCAGGTCGGCGAGGGCGTCCAACGACGACGCGCGGTGCCGCACCACCACCTCGGCCGTGCGGAGCAGCCCGGCGTCGAGCACGTCGTCGCGGCGCTCGACCAGGCCGTCGGTGTAGAGGAGCAGCGTGGCGTCGGCGGGCAGGGCGGCACTGGCCTCCACGCGCTCGACCCCCGCGATGACCGCCAACGGCACCGAGAGCGCCCCGTCGAGCCACCGGTGGCCGCCGTCCGGGTCGACCACGAGTGCGGGGAGGTGTCCCGCGCTGCAGTACACGACGACCTGGTCGCCGGGGTCGATGACCGCGCAGAAGACGGTCGTGCAGCGCGCCCCCGGCAGCATGGCCGCGAAGGTGTCCAACGACGACAGCACGCTGGCGGGTCCGTGGTCCTGCAACAACAGCGCTCGCGCGGCACTGCGCAGCTGCCCCATCACCGCCGCGGCGTCGAGGCCGTGCCCCACCACGTCGCCGACGACGACGCCGCAGCGACCTTCCGGCAGCGGCACCACGTCGTACCAGTCGCCGCCCACCTGCGAGATCGCCGGTTCGTAGCGCACCGCGAACGAGTCGGGCAGCGACACCGGTCCCAGGATCGCCCGTTGCAGGGTCAGCGCGACCTGCGACCGCTCCGCCAGCAGCTCGCGCTCCCGCGCCTCGGCCCGCACCCGCTCGGTGATGTCGGCGAACACCACGGCCACCTCGGCACGGGTGTCCGGGTCGACGCAGAACGCGTAGAGCTCCAGCTCCCGGCCGTAGGTCCCGAGGCTCTGCTGGAACCGAATGGGCTCGCCGGTGCGCAGCACCTCGTCGAAGACCAGGTACCAGTCCTCGGGCTCGCCGGGGAGCACCTGGCGCATCGTGCGCCCGACCACGCCCGCGACCCCGGACTGCGTCTCCAGGGCGGCGTTGGCGGCGGTGTAGCGGAAGTCCAGCTGCCCCGGCACGTCCGTGGTCGCGCGTTCGAGGATGCAGAACCCCTCGTCGAGCCGCTCGAACAGGGCCCGGTAGGTCGCCTCGGACCTGCGGAGGGCGGTGAGGACGTCGTCCTCGACTCCCGAGTCACCGCGGGCCGTCTCCATGTCCGCCTCCTCACCGGGCGGCTCCACCACCGAACGCGGGCGGGGTGCCGTGCGGGTGCGGGATCGCCGGGCCCTGGGACGTCGATCCGATCAGGAAGCCTACGACATGGGCGTCGACCCGGCCCACCGCACACGCCGCCGCCCACCGGGATGGACCCGGTGGGCGGCGGCGGGGTGCGGGGTCAGGCCGTTCCGGCGGGCACGGCGCGGTCCCACGCCCGGTGCCTGCCCAGCGCCGTGAGCAGGTCGGCGGTGAACGGCTTGGCGACGCTGTCGCCCAGCACGACGCCGGGTGCGGAGGTGTCGATCCCGGCGGCCTCCAGCACGGCCGCGCCGTCACCCCAGGCGCCGAGCGCCTTGCAGTGCCGGAACACCTCCTGGAGCAGCACGACCAACCGGGGGTCGTTCGCCACGGTGCCCGCGGCGACCACGACGGCGTCGTACTCGATCGACCGGGTCGCCAGGAACGTCCGCTCGACGGTCTCCTTGGCGCGCCCCTTGGTCAGCTCTCCGCCGACCTGGGCCACCACGTGCAGCACGGCGCCCTTCGCCTCGACGGCCTTGCGCAGCCTGCCGATCCCGGCCAGGTCGGCACCGGGTCCCGCGACGACGCCGACCACCCGGCCCGCCACGGGGCCGACCTCGGTCGTCACCTGCGAGAGCGCGGGCGAGGGCACCACGCCGCGGGCCGGGTCGCCCTCGGGCGCGGGCAGGCCGAGCCCGGCCGCGACCCTGGCGCACAGCTCGGCGTCCACGTTCGCCAGCACGCCCAGGACGCGTTCGCGGATCGGCTTCTCGAAGAGCTTGGACAGCTCGAACGTGTAGGCCTCGACGATGTGCGCCTGCTCGACCTGGCTCATGCTGCGCCAGAACAGGGTCGCCTGCGAGAAGTGGTCGTCGAAGGACACCGGGTTCGCCCTGACCTTCGGCCCGGAGACCTCGCGGGGCAGGTGGACGTAGGCCCCCTCGGCCTCCGTGGCCAGCTCGGGCTGGTCGTCGTCCACGGTGTTCGGCTTGTACGGCGCCATGCCCTGGTGGATCGCGGTCTGGTGCATGCCGTCGCGCAGGTTGTCGTTGACCGCCGCGTGCGGGCAGTTGATCGGCAGCTGGGCGAAGTTCGGCCCGCCCAGCCGGGTCAGCTGGGTGTCGAGGTAGGAGAACATCCGCGCCTGCATCAGCGGGTCGTTCGTGATCTCGATGCCGGGCACGAGGTGGCCGGTGTGGAAGGCGACCTGCTCGGTCTCGGCGAAGTAGTCGGTCGGGTTGCGGTCCAGGGTCAGCTTGCCGACGAGGACCACCTCGGCCAGCTCCTCGGGCACGAGCTTCGTCGGGTCGAGCAGGTCGATGCCCTCGAACGTCTCGTCCTCGGAGTCGGGCAGCACCTGCAGCCCCAGCTCGAACTCCAGCGGCGCGCC
The DNA here is from genome assembly GCF_003002815.1 of Umezawaea tangerina. Lineage (GTDB taxonomy): Bacteria > Actinomycetota > Actinomycetes > Mycobacteriales > Pseudonocardiaceae > Umezawaea > Umezawaea tangerina. The sequence goes on from NZ_PVTF01000002.1 coordinate 42,130, forward strand.
CGCCTCGATGCCGTCGGCCATGTCGCGGCGGTGGAAGTCCGGGTCGGCGCCCGCCGCGATCTGGGCCTCCTCCCAGACCAGCGAGTGCACGCCCGCGACCGGCTTCCAGTGGAACTTCACCAGCGAGGTCTCCCCCGCCGCGTTGACCAGCCGGAACGTGTGGACGCCGAAGCCCTCCATGGTCCGGTAGGAACGCGGGATGCCGCGGTCGGACATCGCCCAGATCACGTGGTGGGTCGCCTCGGTGTGCAGCGAGACGAAGTCCCAGAAGGTGTCGTGCGCGGACTGCGCCTGCGGGATCTCCCGGTCGGGCTGCGGCTTGCCCGCGTGGATGACGTCGGGGAACTTGATGCCGTCCTGGATGAAGAACACCGGCATGTTGTTGCCGACCAGGTCGAAGTTCCCCTCCTCGGTGTAGAACTTCACCGCGAACCCGCGCACGTCGCGGACGGTGTCCGCCGACCCGCGCGAGCCCAGGACCGTGGAGAAGCGGGTGAAGACCGGCGTCTCCCGGCCCTTGGCGAGGAACCCGGCCTTGGTGACGGACTCGGCGTTGCCGTAGGCGCGGAACGTCCCGTGCGCGGCGGCACCGCGGGCGTGCACCACCCGTTCGGGGATGCGCTCGTGGTCGAAGTGCGTGATCTTCTCGCGGAGGTGGAAGTCCTCCAGCAGCGTGGGGCCGCGCGGACCGGCCTTCAGGGAGTGGTCCGTGTCGTTCAGCCGGACCCCCTGCGACGTGGTCAGGTACCGCCCGGCCTGCGCCCGCCGGTCGTCCCCGACGTTGGCGGCGACCTCCGCCTTGCCCGTCGGGCTCGTCGACTTGGGCGCTGCCTGGTCGCGCTGGCGCTTGGGGGGCATCTGGGACTCCTTCGGAGGACGGCGGCCGGGAACGGCTGCCGGTACCGACGCCGGGTACCCGTTCCCCGCGGCCGCAAGCGGATCCACCCCGTCCGGGTTCACCGGTCCACTGTGGACATCACCCGACCGCGACCGCGGTGACGACGTGGACCAGCGTCGCGACGCCCGCGCCGACCACCATCCGCCGCTCGCCCCGCGAGAGGCCGATCCCCGCGTCCGCGGCCTGCGCCACCGCGGCCGCGACGAGGCAGAGCACGGCGGCGGTGCCCGTGGCGACGAAGGGCACCACCGCCGTGAGCACCCCGAGCGGGACGCCCCGCGCGGTGTACATCCAGGCGTAGAACCGCTCCCCCGCCGTCGGCGCGTCGCTGTAGCTCAACGACTCCGGGCGCACCGCCGCCGCCACGGCGAACCCGGTGCCCGCCGTCGCGACCAGCGCGTTGAGGACGAGCAGGACGATCACGAGGCCGCGTACTCGGTCGAGGGCTCGGTGGCGTAGCGGGCCATCACCGGCGCGACGTCGTCGACGCTGAGCGGCCGGCCACGCTCGATCATGTCGCGCAGGTCCCGGAAGTACTGCACGTAGGTGTCCGGGGTGAAGGTGTTGACCACCACCGCGGGCTCGTCGCCGGGGTTGGCGAAGGTGTGCGGGGCACCCGTGGGGACCATGACGAGCGTGCCGGGACCCGCGTCGTGGTCCTCGTCGCCGATGGTGAAGCGCACGGTCCCGGAGACCACGTAGAACCCCTCGTCGTGCTCGGCGTGCCGGTGCTGGGGCGGGCCCGGCGCGTGCGGCGCCAGCGTGATCTCGGCGATCCCGAGCCGGTGGGCGGTCGTGCTGCCGTCCTCCAGGACGCGCATCCGCACCGTGTCGGAGGAGAGGACGACCTCCCCTTCACCGGGACCGACGATCGAGATGGGAACCACTGGTACTCCTCCATGAGAGTGGACTGTCATGAAAACAGTACGCTCTCACGAATAACTCGTGCAAGCCTCCTCTCATCGCGAGAGTCCGCTACAGTCGCGACCCGACGAGGAGGAAGCGATGACCGGCACGACGAGGCCCAGCCAGCGCAGCAACCAGAAGGAGCGCACCCGCGCGGCCATCGTGGCCGCCGCGCAGGAGCTGGTGGACACCGACAGCGACCTGACGATGCCCGCGGTCGCGGCGGCCGCGAAGGTCTCCGAGGCGACGGCCTACCGGTACTTCCCCGACCTGGTCACGCTGCTCGGCGAGGTGACGAACCGGATGGACCCCGACGCGGTGATGGAGCCCGTCGCCGGGTCGGTCGACCCGGTCGAGCGGATCGGCCACGCCGCCGAGGTGCTGGCGCGCAGCGCGTTGCGGCGCCAGACGGCGCTCCGGGCGATCATCGCCGCGACCATCGTCCAACCGCGTCCCGTGGTGCGGCCGGGGAACAGGTTCGCGCTCATCGAGCGGGCCCTCGCGCCGTGGAGCGCGACCGCCAACCCCGACGCGGTGCGGCGGCTCACCCGCGACCTGGCCGTCGTGATCAGCGCCGAGGCCGTGTTCACGCTGGTCGACCTGTGCGACCTGTCCGCCGACGCGGCGGTAGAGAGCCTCGTGCGCACCGCCCGGACCCTGACCGCGGCGGCGACGCGGTAGTCAGCGGGGCGCGTCCACGGCGGAGGACGCGGCGGTGCTGGCGGACATGCGCAGGCCGTCGTCCCGCACGGGCAGCCTGCGCAGCAGCTCGACGTCGGCGTGGTAGTCCGTCGAGGTCGACCACGGCGCCCGGTCGCCCTGCCTGGGCAGCCGGTCGACCACGCGGCGGACGTACCCGGCGCCGAAGTCGAGGAACGGCCGGGTCGGCATGGCCGGGTCGCCGACCACCGGCACGCAGGTGTCGTGGCCGCCCGCGTCCATCACCGCGAGCAGGCGGCAGAAGTGCTCGCAGAGCAGCCCGATCTTCAGCGTCCACGAGGAGTTGGTGTAGCCGACCGCGTAGGCGAGGTTCGGCACGCCGGACAGCATCATCCCCTTGTAGGTCACGGTGTCGGGCAGCCGGACGGGCTCGCCGTCGACGGACAGCTCGACCCCGCCGAACGCCTGCACGTTCAGGCCCGTGGCCGTCACGATGACGTCGGCCTCCAGCTCGCGCCCCGACAGCAGCAGCACCCCGCGCTCGGTGAACGTGGTGATCCGGTCGGTCACGACCGACGCCGCCCCGGAGCCGATCGACCGGAACAGGTCGCCGTCGGGCACCACGCACAACCGCTGGTCCCACGGGCTGTAGGGCGGGTTGAAGTGCTCGTCGACCGGATAGCCCGCCGGGAGCTGCTTGACGGTGATCGCGCGGATCAGCCTGCGCGCCGCGCGGGGGAACCTGCGGCAGAACCGCCAGATCGCGAGCTGCTGGGCGATGTTCTTGCGCCGCGCCAGCCGGTAGCCGCGCTCCTGGCCGAGCACCTTGAGCGCGAGGTTCGCGAACCCGTCCTTGGACGGCACGGGCATGATGTAGCTCGGCGTGCGCTGGAGCATCGTGACGTGCGCGGCCGTCCTCGCCAGCGCCGGGACCAGCGTGACCGCCGTGGCGCCGCTGCCGATCACCAGGACGCGCCTGCCCGTCGTGTCCAGGTCCTCCGGCCAGTGCTGCGGGTGCACGACCGGGCCCGCGAAGCGCTCCCGCCCCTCGAAGTGCGGCGTGTAGCCCTCGTCGTAGCGGTAGTAGCCGCCCGCGCAGAACAGCCAGTTGCACGTCAGCGCCGTCCGCTCGCCGGTGTCGGTGCGCTCGACCTCGACCCGCCACCGCGCCGTCGCGCTCGACCAGGCCGCCGTGAGCACCCGGTGGTGGAACCGGATCCGGCCGTCGATGCCGTTCTCGGCGGCGGTCTCGCGGACGTAGCGCAGGATGGCGTCGCCGTCGGCGATCGCGTGCTCGTCGAGCCACGGCTTGAACTCGTAGCCGAAGGTGTGCAGGTCGGAGTCCGACCGGATGCCGGGAAACCGGAACAGGTCCCACGTGCCGCCGATCGCGCCGCGCGCCTCCAAGACGGCGAACGTGCGCCGCGGGTGCGCCCGCTTGAGGTAGCGCGCCGCTCCGATGCCGGAGATCCCGGCGCCGATGACGAGGACGTCGAGGTCCTCGACGGCGTCCGGGTCGGGGGAGGTGTCCATCGACGGCTCCTCGCTGCTGGCGTGGCCGAACACTCCCGATCTTGCGGATCCCACGTTCCCACGGGCAAGAGCGGACTGCACCTCGTGCCGTCGACAGGAGTGCACAGTGCACCAGCGGAGCTAAGGTGGCCCCATGCCTTGGCCGCGGCCGCCCGCGCACATCCGGGAGCTGATCCGCCGGGGTGCCGAGATCGCGCTCAACCCGCCGCGGGAATGGCTCGACGAGCTCGACGAGGCCACCCTGGCGGGCGAGTCCCGGCGGGCCGTGGCGGCGGACCCGGTGCTGAACGCGGCCACCCGGCAGACCAACCGCTCGAACCTGCTGTTCTGGGCCGCCGCCAACGTGGGCGACCCCGGCGCGCCGGTGCCCGCCAACGTCGGTGCGGCCACCCTCGCCACGGCCCGCGACCTGGTGCGCCGCGGCCTGGACGAGGCCACCCTCGACTCCTACCGGGTCGGCCAGGGCGTCGCGCTGCGGCTGTGGATCCGGATCGCGTTCACGCTGACGTCCGACACCGAGGAGCTGCGCCAGCTCCTGGACGTGACCTGCCGGTCGATCTCCACGTTCGTCGACGACACCGTGGCCGCGATCGCCGCCCGGATGGAACGCGAACGCGAAGAGCTCACCCGTGGCACGCACGCCGAGCGCCGCGAGATCACCACCCTGCTCGTCGAGGGCGCGCCGATCGGCCGGGCCCACGCCGAGGCGCGCCTCGGCTACGCGCTCACCCCGACCCACACCGCCGCCGTCATCTGGAGCGACGACCCCGACGCCGACCTGTCCGCGCTGGACCGGGCGGCCGACGACCTCGCCACCGGGGCGGACCGCCCGCTTGTCGTGCTCGCGAGCGCCGCGACCCGGTGGGTGTGGCTGCACACCGCGCCGGACGTCGACCGCGCCCGCGCGGCCTGCGCCGCGACGCCGGGCGTGCACATCGCCCTCGGCTCCCCCGCGCCCGGTGTCGACGGCTTCCGGCGCAGCCACCTCCAGGCGCTCGCCACGCAGCGGATGCTCGCCCGGCTGTCCTCGCCGCAGCAGGTCGCCACGCACGACGACGTCGAGCTGGTCGCGCTCGTCACCGGTGACCGCGAGGGCGCCGACCAGTTCGTCCAGCGCGTCCTGGGCCGCCTGGAGACCGCGCCGCCCGACCTCACCGAGGCCGTGCGCGCGTTCCTGGCCGAGCAGTGCAACGCCTCCCGTGCCGCCCAACGCCTGTACACGCACCGCAACACGCTGCTGCGCAGGCTGGCGCGCGCCGACCGCCTGCTCCCCCGCCCGCTGGCCGACAACGCGCTCGAGGTCGGCGTCGCCCTGGAGGTCGCGCGCTGGCGCGGCCGCCCCCGCCCCTGAGCCACCGGAGGCCCCATGTCCGCGTTCCACCCCGAACTTGCGCTCGCGCGGTTCCTCCCGAAGTTCTCGATGGGCCCCCGCGCGACCCGCCTCGCCCAGCGCGTGAAGCCCAGGACACCGGCCACACCGGACGACATGCTCATCGAGGACGTCGTCGCACCCGGCGTCTCGGTCCGCGTCTACCGGCCGAAGGCCCTGGAGGGCACCGCCCCCGCCCTGCTGTGGCTGCACGGCGGCGGCTACCTCATGGGCTCACCCGAGCAGGACGAGCCCTCCAGCATCGGCTTCGCCCGCGACCTCGGCATCACCGTGGTCGCCGCGCGCTACCGCTTCGCCCCCACCCACCCCGCGCCCGCCGCCGTCGAAGACGCCTACGCCGCACTGCTGTGGCTCGTCGCGAACGCCGACGCCCGCGGCGTCGACCCGTCGCGGATCGCCCTCGGCGGCGCCAGCGCGGGCGGCGGCCTCGCTGCCGGACTCGCCCTGTACGCCCACGACCACGACGACGTCTGCCCCGCGTTCCAACTGCTGGTCTACCCCATGCTCGACGACCGCACCGTGCTCCGCACCGACCACGACACCCGCCACGTCCGCCTCTGGACCCCCAAGAGCAACCGCTACGCCTGGACCTCCTACCTCGCCACCACCCCCGGCTCCCCCACCACCTCCCCCCTACGCCGCCCCCGCCCGCCGCGACGACCTCACCGGCCTCCCCCCGACCTGGATCGGCGTCGGCACCCTCGACCTCTTCCACGACGAAGACCTCACCTACGCCTCCCGCCTCCAGTCCGCAGGCGTCCCCTGCGAGGTCGTCACCGTGCCGGGGGCGTTCCACGGGTTCGACGGGATGTTCCGCGGGACGCGGGTCGCGCGGGGGTTCTGGGAGGCGCAGGCGACGGCACTGCGCAGGGCGTTGTTCTGAGGTGACGCCCTGGCCGTGGCGCACCTATTCCAAGCGAACAGGGACGACTTCGCCCGAATATTCGCGGACCGGCCCGCAATAGTCGTGATACCGGACATTCGATTCGATTGCGCAGGACAACCGCCAGCCCGATCGAGTGACGGGTCGGCAGATCGGTAACGATTGGTAGCGACTTCTCGATAACGCGTTCGACCTGCGAATTGCGAGATAGGGCGAACGAATGTTGCGAGGCTTCCTCAAATTAGTTTCCGTGATGATCCTCGTGGCCCTGTCGGTGCTCAACATCATGATCGCGACCGGCGTTTACCGCAGTTCCGGCTCGGGCTGGCAGTCGCTCGTCCTGACCATGTTGCTCGGACTCGCCTTCGCCGCTGTGCACACGTGGTTCTTCCACACCCGCTTCTTCCTCGCCCCACCGGCCAAACCGTTCCCGTTCCACCAGGTCCCGGACGGTCCCGTACTCGCCCTCCAGCACGAGGCGAGGCTGGCTCGCGACGTCACCCTGGTCGAGGCCAAGATCTTCGCCGCCGCCATCACGATGCCCCAGCAGTTCCGCCGCCGCGTGGTCGAGGAGTACACGCCCGATCGCCGAACGCTCACCAAGGCCTGCACGATCGACGTGGAGATCCCCGGCAAGCTGATGGTGGGGAACGGGTCCAAGCACATCCACATCCCGGTCGTCCTCAACAAGAAGGGCGAACTGCTGGACGATTTCCACATCCTCCACGCGAACAACGACGAGACCCAGTGGCTGTCCTACCGCCAGTACCTCAGCCTCGCGGCGAAGGTCCTCCACGTCCTGCTCCTGGGAGCGGAAGGACTCGGCTTCAACGACCCGCTGCCACGCGAGACCGACAAAGCCGAAATGCTCGCCCTGCGCGGGATCGTCGAGCGGCGCGACGGCCGGGCGTCCGATTCCGTGGACCCGACCGGAGTGGACGCGATAAGGACGTTGGAGGTCGCCAACCCGGTGGCCCTCAAACTGGCCGTGAAGTTCGTCGAGCAGCTCACGAGCCACTACGCGATCGTCGCGTCCATCGGCAACGTCGGCACGGAACCGCGACACCGCTTCAAGTACCACCTGACGCAGACGCCGGACGTCAAGTTCACCTCGCCGCGATCCAGCCGCCGGTGGTCCCTCGGCGGTTACGTGCGACTGGTGTTCGGCACGCGACCGGTGCGGCTCACCGTGGACATCGCGAACGCCTCCACCGCCGAGAGCTACCACCTCCACGTCCACGCGCCGAACGACCTCTACCTGGCGGGCCAGGAGGCCGTCGGCTTCTCCTCGATCCTGCAGCGGACCGCGGAACTCGCACCCACCACTCCGCACTGCCGTTTCCGCCGACGTCTCGGACAACCGCACGCCCACTTCTACTGCCGGTACATGCCCACCCTCCAGGAACGGGAGAGACCCACCCTGGTCTTCAAGTTCTTCGAGGTGCCACCGGGCACGGTCCTGCGGGCCACCATCACCGCGATCGCCGCGTTCGCCATCCTGTGGCTCATCGGTTTCGTCAGTTCACGATTCGGGGAGTCGGATACCGACGCACCGGCATTCCTCCTTGCCTTTCCCGCACTCGCGGCGACGTGGCTGGGTTTCGACGCCCCATCCAGGAAACTGCTCGAAGGAACGATGTCCGCGCGATTCTGCCTGATCTTGACAGCCGTCCTGTCACTGGCGGGCAGCGCCTTGTTCCTGCTCCACGAGAGCTATCCGGACAACTTCGAATGGCCGAAACTCCCCGACGGTCGCGCCTTTCTCGGCGTGACCGACGCCTGGTGGGCTGTAGTGGTGGGACTGGCACTGGTGAACGCGATGAGGATCGGATACCAATGTTTGGTGAGAACGTGGAACTATTCACACCTTCTAGCGAAAAAAGTCGAATGAGCCGTACCCGGGACAGGCGTCGACTGCTACCGTCAAAGCCGAACGGCCAGATCGACGCGCGAGGTTGACATGATCTTCGAAGGCGCTAGAGCGTAAATCCGAGGACAGCTCACACCACTGAGGAGAGATGGCGATGGGGATTTCCGGATTGTTCGGCGGGGCCGCACAGGACGACGACACCGGAGACACCTACTCCGGCTACTACGTACCGGTGCACACCTGGACCGCGACATCCGGCTCCTCCCAGACCTCCGTGCGCGACCTCTTCGCCGCTCTCGACACGCTGGACGACGTGTACTCCAAGAAGGCCGACCACTCGACGACCGATCACACGTCGCGAACCTAGGTCGCAGGCCGGGCAGCCGTCCTCTCACCCCCCGATCTCGTGCGTCCGCTCCTCCCGCAGGATCCGCAGGTGAACCGCCGCCCAAGTTCGGAACGGGCGCCAAGACGCCGACACGTCGGCGAGGGTGCGGCCTGTGCCGTAGCGGTGGGTGACCTCGTCCTCCAGCCTGGGTTCGTGGTGGGGGATGGCGTCGGGGGCGTTGGCGCCGCGGAGGACGACCAACTCGGCGGCGAACGGGCCGAGGCCCTTAACCTGGCGGACGGCGTGAACGGCCTCGGTGGGGTCGAGGGTGCGGAGGTGGGTGGTGTCGAGGAGGCCGTCGAGGGCGGCGTCGGCGACCGCGTGCAGGTACTCGGTCTTGCGGCCGGGCAGGTCCAGGGCGAGGGTGCGGAGCTCGGCCGGTGCGGGGAACGCGCCGTCGGGGCCGAGGAGGCCGTCGCGCAGTCGGGCGGCCTGCACGATCCGCAGCCGTTGCGACAGCACCGCCCACGCCGCGGCCTCGTACGGCGAGTGGAAGCCGCACGGTCGAAGGCCGGGCAGGTGGCGCTGGGCTTCGGCGATGACCGGGTCGCGGCGGCCGACCTCGGGCCAGTCGCGGGCGTCGACGTCGAGGGAGAGGAACCGCCCGACCTGCGCGGCGGCCCGGTCGAGGTCGCCGTCACCGGTCACGACGACGCGCGCCTTGCCGTCCTCCTGGGTGACGCGGGCCTCGGCGCGGCTCCAGTCACCCTCGACGCGGAACACCGTCCGCACCTCGGCGGGCGGGGCGCCGTCCTGGGAGGGCAGCGCGGCGGGCGCGAAGCCCTCCCAGAACCGCTTGCTCGTGGCCAGCGACCACGGCCCCAGCACGTCCACGGTCAGCTCGTGGCGGGTCATGACACCTTCCGATCCATGTCAGGTAACTGACATGGATCGTATGTCAGAATACTGACATGGGCAAGTTGGACGGACGAGTGCCACGCGTCCCCCACCACATGCGTCAGCGCGCCGGAGCGACCCCGTCCAGGCGCTCGTTGCGCGCGGCGATGGCCTCCCAGGTCGGCGGGATGATCAGGTCCGCCCCGGCGTCCACGCTCTTCTGCGCGAACTCCGCGTACGGGCGCTGGCGGGTCTCGTAGCGCTCGAACGCGACGACGTGGTCGCCGTCCGCCCGGTCCAGCTCCTCGGCGAGGAAGTAAGCGCCGGTGAACGCGAGCGAGGTGCCGCGGCCGGACAGGCTGGTGGCGCAGTGCGCGGCGTCGCCGACGAGGACGACCCGGCCGCGGTGCCACGTCCGCATGTGGATCTGGCTCGACGAGTCGAAGTACAGCTCGGGGTCGACGCGGACGGCCTCGATGAGCTGCGGCACCTTCCACCCCGTGGTGCCCGCGAAGGCGTCGACGATGATCCGCCGCTGCTCGTCGAGGTCGTGGTAGTCGTAGTCGATCGGGTCCGAGCGGAACATCAGCACCGCCAGCGCCCTGTCCTTGTACCGCGCGATCCCCGCCAGCCTGCCGGGGGCGTTGTACATCGGGTTCATCCGGTGCGGCCGGACCTCGTCGGGCAGGTCGGCGAGCGCGACGTAGTACCCCAGGTGGCGGGCGAAGTCGCCCTCCGGCCCGAAGACCAGCCCGCGCACCCGCGAGTGCTGGCCGTCGGCGCCGACCACGATGTCGAAGCGCTGCCGGTGACCGGACGCGAAGGCGACGTCGACCCCCGTGCCGTCGTCGTCGAGCGAGCGGACGGAGTCGCGGAAGAGGATCTCCACGTCCGGCGGGAGCGCGTCGACGAGGATGTTCGCGAGGTCCTCCCTGGCGATCTCCAGGTCGTCCGGGGAGTCGCCGATGTCGGCGCTCCTCGGACGCCCGACGGGCTCGCCGTCGTCGTCGACGAACTGGACCAGCTCGGTGGTCAGGACCCGCTGCTCGCGGACGCGGTCCAGCAGGCCCATCTTCTCCAGGATCCCGAGGGCGTCGCCGCGGACGTCGATCGGCGACCCGTTGACGCGGAAGTGCGACGCGCGTTCCACGACGGTGACGCGGTGGCCGCGCGCGGAGAGGTCGAGCGCGGTGGCGAGGCCCGCCATGCCCGCGCCGGAGATGAGGATGTCCATGGTCACTTGCTCCCTGTCGTCGTGCGGACGTCGTCGTGCGGGTGGGCGAGGACGTGCTCGCGCACCAGCCGGGCGGTGATGTCCTTGCCTTCCAACGTGATCCCGTGGCGGACCCGCGGGATCACCTCGAGCCGTGCGCCGGGGATGGCGTCGGCGATCCCGCGGCCGACGTCCGGTCGTGCCGCCGGGTCGTCGCCGCCGTAGACCAGCAGGGTCGGTGCGGTGATCGCGGACAGCCGGTCGGTGAGGTCGACACCGCGGACGGCGTCGAGCCGCCGGGCGTCCTGGGCGGCGGGCCGGTGCACCAGCACGGCCATGGTCTCGGCGACGAGCTGTTCGGACGCCCGCCCCTCGGGCGTGAGGACGAAGTCGAGCATCTTCCGGGCGCGCCGGTCGGGCGGGAGGTCGACGATGTCGCCGGTGACCGATCCCGGCACGAACGCGACGCGGGCGACGGTCGCGCCGACGGACAGCGTCCGCACGACCTCGGGGACGCTGATCGCGAGCTGGAGCGCGACCAGCCCGCCGAACGACGCGCCGAACACGTGCGCCCGCTCGTAGCCGAGCCCCCGGATGAGCGCCGCGCAGTCCCGCGCGAGGTCCTCCAGGTCGTAGGGCGCGTCGGGGTTGGTGGAGTCGCCGGTGTCGCGCTGGTCGTAGGCGATGGCGCGGATCCCGTCGCCGAGCAGCGGTCGGAACACGTCGTACTGGATGCGGCCGCTCTCACCGCCGTGGAGCAGCACCAGGGGTTCGCCGGAGCCGGACTCCGTGTAGGCGATCCCGATGTCGCCCGCGTCCACCCGGCCGGTGGCGGGGTCGTTCCCGACGGCCAGCGGGCCGGCGGGCGCGGAGGGGTAGTCCGTCATGGTCCTCCCTTAAAGTTTCTATCTGTCACTTTAAGGTACCCCATCGTCGGAGCCGGCGTCTGGGAAGATCCACGGGCACGCGGAACGCACTACGGAAGCGGACGACGGATGACGGACAGCCCGAGGCAGGTGGCGCAGCGCCCCGGTGGGCGCACGGCCCGCGTGCGAGCGCAGATCCTCGACGCGACGGTGCGCCTGGTCGCGCGGCACGGCATCGCGGGCTTCCGCTACGAGGAGGTCGCCGAGCTGGCGGGCGTGCACAAGATGAGCGTGTACCGGAACTGGCCCGACCGGGACGTGCTGGTCGGCGAGGCGCTGATGGGGGTCGCCGAGGAGATGGCGCCGCTGGCGGACACCGGCGACCTGCGCCAGGACCTGGTGGACTTCCTGGTCGCGATGGCCACCAGCCTGGCCGACCCGTGGGGACGCGCCCTCATGCACGCCATCCAGTCCTCGCCCGAGAGCGCCGAGGTGCGCCGCACGGTCGACACCGTCATCGACAGGCGGGTGGACCTGCTCCGGCGCAGGCTCGACAGCGCGGTCGGGCTCGGTCAGCTGCCCCCGGTCGACGCGCAGCTGCTCGCCGACCTGCTGTCCGGCCCGGTGCACCTGCAGGTCGGCCGCGACCAGCGGCCGTTCACCCGCGCGGACGCGGAGCGGATCACCGACGTGGTGCTCGCGGGAGTCCGCGCGACCACGCCCTGAGCGGTCAGAACCAGTCGGGCTCGGTGTCGAGCGTCGTCCGGTCCAGCGAGGCGAGCAGGTCGAACTGCGCGGTGGTCCTGGGCAGCTCGTAGCGCAGGAAGTACCGGGCGGCCTGGCGCTTGCCGTCGTAGAACGCGCCTTCCTTGGCACCGACGGCCAGCAGCTGCTCCAGCCACATCCAGGCGACCACCACGTGCCCGGTGGCCTCCAGGTAGACCGAGGAGTTGGCCAGCGTGGTCGTGGGGTCGCCCGCCGACCACAGGATCTTCGTGACGTCGACCAGCCGCCGGGTCGCCGCCGCGACCGCGGTCGCGTACTCGACCAGGTCGGGGCCACCGGTCTCGGCACGGGCCACCGTCGCGCCGATGGTGTCGACGAGCAGCCGCAGCCCCGCGCCGCCGTCCGCCACGACCTTGCGCCCCAGCAGGTCCAGGCCCTGGATGCCGTGCGTGCCCTCGTGGATCTGGTTGAGCCGGTTGTCCCGGTAGAGCTGCTCCACGTCGTAGTCGCGGGTGTAGCCGTAGCCGCCGTGCACCTGGATCGCCAGGCTGTTCGCCTCCAGGCACCACTGCGCGGGCCAGCTCTTCGCGATGGGCGTCAGCACGTCGAGCAGCACCCCGGCGCGCTCCCGGTCGTCGTCGGTCGCCGCGGTCTCCTGCTCGTCGATCAGCAGCGAGCAGTACAGGCCCAGCGCCAGCGCACCCTCCACGTAGGACTTCTGCGCCAGCAGCATCCGCCGGACGTCGGCGTGCTCGATGAGCCGCACCGGTCGCGCGGCGGGGTCCTTGGCCGCGGGCGGACGGCCCTGCGTGCGGGACTTGGCGTACTCGACGGCCTTCAGGTACCCGGTGTAGCCGAGCGCGGTGGCCAGGAACCCGACGCCCACCCGCGCCTCGTTCATCATGTGGAACATGTAGGCCAGCCCGCGGTGGCGTTCGCCGACGAGGTAGCCGACCGCGCCGGGCTCGCCGTCCACCGGGTGGGTGCCGTCGCCGAAGGCGAGCACGGTGTTCGTCGTGCCGCGGTTGCCCATCTTGTGGTTGAGGCCGACCAGGGTCACGTCGTTGCGGGTGCCGTCGGCCAGGAACTTCGGCACGACCAGCAGGGAGATCCCCTTCACGCCCGGCCCGCCGCCGGGGACCTTCGCCAGCACCAGGTGCACGATGTTCTCGGACAGCCCGTGGTCACCGCCGGAGATCCACATCTTCGTGCCGCTCACCCGGTACGTGCCGTCGTCCCGCGGCAGCGCCCTGGTGGTGATGTCGGCCAGCGAGGAGCCCGCACCGGTCTCCGACAGGCACATCGTGCCGAAGAACCGACCCTCCAGCATCGGCCGGACCCACTGGTCGACCTGCTCCGGCGTGCCGTACTCGACCAGCAGGTTCGCGTTGCCCACCGTCAGCAGCGGGTAGCTCGACGTGCCCGCGTTCGCCGCCTGGAACCAGCACATCGACGCCCGCGCCAGCACCGCGGGCAGCTGCATCCCGCCGATCTCCTCGTCGAACTGCGCCGCCGTCAGGCCCGCGTCCGCGAACACCTTGAGCGCCCGCGCCACCTCGTCGACCACCTCGACCGTGCCGTCGGGCAGCATCACCGGCTCGTTCGCGTCGGCCTTCTTGTTGTGCGGCGCGAAGTGCTCCGTCGCGATCTCCGCGCTGAGCTCCAGCACCGCGTCGAACGTCTCCCGCGAGTGCTCGCGGAACCGCTCCCGCGAGGTCAGCGCCGTGACGTCGAGCCACTCGTAGAGGAGGAACTCGAGATCCCGGCGGGACAGGATCGTTGACGCCATGGCGGCCTCCAGCGGTTCGGGACGGTGCCTTCCCGCACCATCTCACGCCCGCCCCGCCGACGCGTCAGCCACCCAGCCGGTAGACCGACACGTGCGAGGTGGACTCGCCCGTGAACGGCGCGCCCCGCCAGTCGGCGTGCCTGGTCTCCAGGGTGAACCCGGCGATCCGCGCCATCAGGTCCAGCTCGGCGGGCCACACGAACCGATGGGTGCTGCGGGACAGCCGCGCCTCCCGCTTCCCGTCCTCGTGGAAGCGGAAGTGGTGGGAGACCAGGTGCTGCGGCACGAGGTCGTAGGTGTCCAGGCCGATGTAGCCGGGCGCGGTGCCGAACACCGCGGCGTCCTGGCCGGGTGGGAGCACGCGCAGGTCCGGCACGCCCAGCTCGACCACGAACCGCCCGCCCGGAACGAGGTGGCGGGCCGCGTTGACGAAGCACCGCACCTGCCCGTCCTGGGTGAGCAGGTTGGAGATCGTGTTGTAGACGAGGTACACCAGCGTGAACTCCCCCGGCACGACCGCGGTCGCCATGTCCCCCACGACCACCGGCAGCGCCGCCTCGTCGACCTTCTCGCGCAACCGGGCGAGCATCGGCCGGGACAGCTCGACCCCGCTCACCGGAACCCCGCGCTCCAGCAGCGGCACCGCCACCCGCCCCGTCCCGACCGCGAACTCCAGCACCCGCCCGCCACCGGCCAGCTCCACGAGCCGGTCGACGGTCGGCGTCAGCACCTCCGGCGCGAACATCCCGGTCCCCGGCGTGTCGTAGCCCTCGGCCGCTTCCACGTCCCAGATCTCGTCCTGTCGCATGCCCCGATCCTGGCCGCGGCCGGGCGACGACGTCCAACGGTTATCAGGCGAGGTCACGGTTCACGGCGACCATCGTCCGCGCGGTGGTGGGGTCGCGCCTCGGCTTACGAGGCGACCAGGGCGTCGCCGGATGCGGTACCCGGCGGGAGTCCGCAGGGAACCGATCGGTCTTCGCCGTCCGCGCCCGCGCGTACTGGCGACGCGCCGACGTTCCCTCCGCCCGCTGTCGGACCGACGCCCTACGCTTCGCCCGTGACCTCCGAACCACCGCTCCCCGCCGAGCTGCGGGCCCTGTTCACCGACGGCACCGACGGACGATCGCTGGCGGTCGGCCTCCCGCCGGGCCGTCCCGTGGTCTCCGAGGAGGAGGAAGGCGACCGGCCCGCGTTCTGGCTCAGCGACAAGCCCGCCCCCGAGGGCCTGTGGGCACGGCTGCGCGCCGAGCACGCCAGGTCCGGCCTGTGGCCGCTGCTGCTCGACGCCCTGGACGACGACGACGAGGAATACCGCCCCTGGGGCAACGGCGAGGTCGTGCCCGGCGACATGTCCTCCCCCGCCGACCACGACCCGGCCAAGCTGCTCGCGACCTGGTGGGACGACTACACCTCCGAGAACCCCGACGACACCCTCACCCCCGCCGAACGCCTCGCCGTCACCGCCCCCTACGGCCACACCTGGCCCGGCCTCTCCCAACCACCACCCGCCCGCATCGACCCCGACCGCGCCGCCGACGGCCTCGCCGAACAGCTCCTCGCAGGCCACAACTCCATGCGCCTCGGCCTGGTCGCCGCCACCCGCGGCTCCGACGCACTCACCACAGCGGGCTGGACCGGCCCGGTCAACCACACCAACGACACCGCCGAGATCTCCGCGGTCCTGCGCAACTGGGAAGACCGCTTCGGCGCCAGGATCATCGGCCTCGGCTTCGCCACCCTCGTCCTCAGCATCTCCTCCCCACCCACCACCCAGGCCGAGGCACTGGCCGTAGCCGCCGAACACTTCGCCTTCTGCCCCGACAACATCTGGCAAGGCACCGAAACCCTCTCCGCCTACGCCGAACGCCTCATCAACGACCACTCCTGGACCTTCTGGTGGGACTAACCACCTGACCAGCCAGCAAGCAGCCCAACGACGCTGGAAGCAGCGACCAAGCTGCCCGACAACGCTGGCACCAAAAGCCAACGGTCCAGCGACGCTGGAAGCGAGCAACCTCCCCGGCGGCGCTGGAAGCGAGCGGCGCTCGTCCGCTAGTGCGGTCGGCTTGACTTGGGGTTTTTGGGCTTAAAATCGGTCGGCGGGCAGGCTCCACCACCTGCCCTTTTTCGCCCGACGAAGCCCAAAAAAGGGGCCCCAAGTCAAGCCGACCGCACCCGGAGACAGCTGTAGCGACACCCCCGGAGACCGCGGCACCGACACCCGACGCCAAGCCGCTACCCAAAGCACCACCCGCACCACTCCACAACATCGACCCACCATGATCACTCCGTTACCCTGAGTATTCCTGGGAACGCTCCCAGAACCTCAAGACAGGGGCAACGGTGCTCACCAACTCGACCCCACCCGCACTCCAGGGCCTGGAGCTCGACTCCGGGGCACGGACGGCTGGTCGGCGAACGCCTGGGCACCGCGCACACGCAGATCGCCGTGGGCGGCGCCTGCCTCGTGCCGGCCGCCGACGGCTGCATCGGCATGAGCGCCGGTCGACCCCGCTCATCTCCGCGACGCTGGGCTCCTGACCCACCGTCCACCAACGACACCCTGCCGGAGAATCGACGAGGATCCCCTTGAGCCACAAGCTGTTCGCACTGGCGGCACTGGCCGGTGACGCCACCATGGCCGATCCCAGGACGAGCTGCCCGGTCGGCTGGGGCAACCAGTTCGACGCGCTGTTCGACGACGGCGTCACCGTGGTCAACAACGCGGTCGCGGGCCGCAGCGTCCAGACCTGGCTCCACGAGTCCGCCGTGACGGGCGCCAAGGACGCCGCGGGCGAGTGCGTCCTGAGCTCGCAGACCTACTCCCAGCGCTGGTCGGGCATGCTCGACCCGTCCACCGGCATGAAGTCCGGCGACTACCTGGTCGTCCAGTTCGGCATCAACGACGGCGACCCCGGCTGTCCGCGGCACGTCGGCTCCGCGCGCTACCAGCAGCTGCTGGCCGTCATCGCGAAGGCGGCCGCGGACCGCGGTGTCCGGGCGATCTTCGTGACACCGGTCGCGGCGATCACGTGCAGCGGCAGCACGGCAGTCGGCAACCGCGGGTTCCTCACCGAGACCTCCGCGGCGGCCACCGCCGCAGGGGTCCCCCTGATCGACCTGCACAAGCTGAGCCTGGCTCTCTACAACAACCTCAAGCTCTGCCCCAACAACGGGGACTACGGCAGCGGTCCGGTGGGGGCGTTCTTCTGCGCCGACCACACGCACTTCGAGGCGGCGGGCGCGAGGCAGATCGCCGTCGTCGTCGCCACCGCCCTGCGGAACCAGCGGATCGACCTCGCGAGCCACCTCAAGTGACCGGTGGGCACGGGGGTGTCCACCGCGGCGCCCCCGTGCCCGGACAGGAGACCCCGATGAAGCTCGTGCTGCCCCTGGCCGTCCTCGTCCTGCTCGGCACGACGGCCACCGCTCCCGTCGCCGAGGCGGGCCCGCTCACCACCGCGCACACGGTGGGCCGGGTGACCCCGACCGGCCACGCCGTCCGGTACACGTGGCCGGGGATCTCGTTCGAGGGCCGGTTCCGCGGCACCGGCGTCGGGATCGCGCTGGCGGACGGCGTGAACGACTACGACGTCCAGGTCGACGGGACCACCGTCGCCACCCTCGTCACGCCCGGCCGCACCACGTACTGGGTGGGCGGCCTCTCCCCCGCCGTGCACGACGTCCGCCTGGTGAAGCGCACCGAAAGCCCGTGGGCGGAAGGGGAGTTCGACGGGTTCGTCGCCGCACCGGGCGGTGCCCTGCTCCCGCCACCGCGGGCTACGGCAACGCGTCCACGACCCGCGACTGCTCGACCACCGGCGGCGTGGACCGCAACACCGACGCGGACCTGTCCTTCGGCGCGCTCACCGCGCGCGGGCTCGGCGCCGACTACCAGATCACCGCCCAGTCCGGCCTGGGCATGGTGCGCAACTACGGCGGCGGCAGTCCCGACGTCGACTTCCGCACCTCCTACGACCGCGCGTCCCAGAACGGCGGCACCTGGCCCGTCCCCCGCACGTGGCATCCGCAGGTCGTCGTCGTGGGCCTGGGCATCAACGACTTCTCCACGCCGGTGGGCCCCGGCGAGCGGTGGACGCCGGAAAGCCTGGTGTCGGCGTACGAGGAGGCCTACCACGGGTTCCTGGACCACCTCCGCGCCCGGTACGGCGCCGACACCACGATCGTCGTCAGCGCCACCGCCGCGGGCGGGACCACGACGTTCGCCGACTCGGCCCGCCGGGTCGTCGAGGAGCACAACCGGCGGGGCGACGGCCGGGTGCACTACTGGTACTACGACGACCCCCGCCTCGACCACCTCGGCTGCGACTGGCACCCGTCGCTCGCCGACCACCGGGTGATCTCCGAGCTGCTCACCGCGCGCCTGGCCGAGCTGCCGGTCCGGTGGTGACGGCGCGGTTCGCCCCGGATGACATCCGGTGTCGTCGGTTAGGATGGCCGGGTGGGCAGATGGGAACCGGACGCGCGTGACCGGCTCAAGCGCGCCGCCGTGGACCTGTTCGTCGAGCAGGGGTTCGCCGAGACGACGGTCCCGCAGATCACCGCCCGTGCCGGGCTCACCACCCGCACGTTCTTCCGGCACTTCGCGGACAAGCGCGAGGTGCTGTTCGTCGGCGAGGAGGAGTTCCCGGCGCTGGTCGCGAAGATGATGGCCGACGCGCCGCCGTCGCTGGGACCGATGGCGGTGATCCTGCACGGGTTGCGGACGATCGCCGAGGGCGTGTTCGAGGGGCAGCGCGAGTACATGCGCACCCGGCGTTCGGTGATCCAGACCGACGCGGGGCTGCGGGAGCGGGAGCTGTGGAAGCTCTCCGCGCTGTCGAAGGCGATCCGCGAGGGCTTCCTGGAGCGCGGGGTGGACGACCTGACGGCGACCCTGGCCGCGCAGGCCGGGGTGACGGCGTTCGGCGTGGGGATCACCCGGTGGCTCGACCAGGACGACGGGTCGCTGGCCGAGATCGTGCGGGACACGCTCGACGCGCTGCGGACCGTGCTCGCGGAGCCCGTGGAGTAGGTGCGGGCGGTGCGAGGTGACCTTGGGCGTCGGGAGGTCACCCCGCACCGGTCCTCAGCGGAACAGGCGCAACGGGACCGCCGCCGCCAGTGCCGCCATGCCCGCGTCGTTCGGGTGCAGGTGGTCGCCGCTGTCGTAGCCCGCCAGCAGGCGGTCGGGTTCGGCCGGGTCGCGGACCGCGCGGTCGAAGTCGACGTAGCCGTCGTACTCGCCGCTCGTCCGGATCCAGCGGTTCACGGTCTGGCGGGCGGCCTCGTTCTCCGGGCTGTAGAAGCCGAACGTGTCGTCCTTGAACGGCGTGATGGTGCCGCCGTGGACGAGCAGGCCGTGTGCGTGCGCACGGGCGATCAGCCTGCGGTGGCCGTCGATGACGTCCTGGGCGCTCACCCTCTCCGACTCGGGTGCGCTGGTGCCGGGGTGGCCGAGGTCGTTCACGCCCAGCAGCACGATGACGTGGGACGCGCCGGGCCGGGCCAGGACGTCCCGGTCGAAGCGGCGCAGGGCGGCCTGGCCGAAGTAGTTCGCGTACCCCTCCGCCGGGCTGCCCGCGGGCGGGTTCGGGTCGTGCAGCAGGCGGTTGCCGCTGATGCCGGAGTTGACGACGCCGAGGTGGCGCAGGTCGCGGTCGGCCTGGAACCGGCGGGCCAGCACGTCGGGCCAGCGGCGGTCGGCGCCGCGGGTCGTCTCGGCGCCGTCGGTGATCGAGTCGCCGAACGCCACCACGGTGGAGTCCCGACCGCCCGTGACGCTGACGCCGGTGAGGAAGTACCACTTGCCCAGCACCTCGGTGGGCGTGATGTCCGCGCTGCCGGTGACGTTGCCCGCCGCCGCGTAGCCGTCCTGGTAGGGGAAGGCGTGCACGGTGGTCGCCGGGGTCCGGCGCGGCAGGTGGACGCTGACCACCAGGTCGGAGTCGGCGGCGACGGACAGCGCCACGGGGTCGCTGAGCAGCGGCGCCCCCGGTGGCACGGTGGCCGACGCGCGCCCGCCGAACGTGAGCCGCCGGTCGGTGCGCGGGTCGACCGACGACGTCGTCCCGGCGCGGCGGGCCACGTGCGCCTCGCCGATCACCAGCGGCTGGGTGCCGAACTCGTTGGACAGCCGCACCCGCAGGCCGCCACCGCCCACCGAGAGGTGGACGACCTGCCGCAGCGTCTGGTCCTCGAACGCCGTCGTGTCCGAGGCGGGCACGGTCGTGGGCGAGGTCCCCCACGCACCGACCCACGACCGGTGCGGGGTCGCGGACGCCTGCGGCGCGCACAGCAGCAGCGCCGCCGCCGCGACGGCGGCCAACCCCCGCTTCACCGGCGCGCCTTGTCCAAAGTGGACCGCAGCGCGTAGTAGGCGGGCTTGCGGGAGAAGTCGTCCCACATCACCGTCGCCGCGCCCTCGCCCTGGAAGAACACCGGCACCCAGGAGTACTTGTCGGTGAAGCCCCAGATCGTGAACGAGTCGCAGCCCTTGACGTTCAGGCACGCGGTGAGCGTGCGGGTGTAGTAGTCGGCCTGCTGCGCGAGCTGCGCCACGGTCGGCACACCGCCCTCGGGCAGGTCCATCCGCACGTCCAGCTCGGTGATCGCGGTGCCGAGCCCCAGCGCGGAGAACCGCTTCAGGTTGGTCTCCAGGTCACCGGGGAACCCGTAGCGGATGCTCAGGTGCGCCTGCGCGGAGAAGCCGTCCACGGGCACGTGCTCGGCGCGCAGCCGCTTGATCAGCGCCAGGTAGGCGTCGCTCTTGGCGTTCACGCTCTCGACGCCGTAGTCGTTGAAGAACAGCTTGGCCTTCGGGTCGGCCTCGTGCGCCCAGCGGAACGCGTCGGCGATGACGCCGGGTCCCAGCTCGCGGAGCCAGATGTTGTCCGCGGTGCGCAGCTCGCCGGTGTCGGTGAAGATCTCGTTGGCCACGTCCCACTGCAGGATGCGGCCCTTGTAGCGGCCGACGACCGTCTTGATGTGGTCGCGCAGGATCGAGCGCAGCTGGTCGGGCGTGAAGTCGCCCTGCTCCAGCCACGCCGGGTTCTGGCTGTGCCACAACAGGGTGTGCCCGCGCACGACCTGGTCGTGCTGCCGGGCGAACCTGACGATGGCGTCGGCCATGCCGAAGTTGTAGCGGCCCTGCTCCGGGTGGACGTACTCCCACTTCATCTGGTTCTCGGCGGACACCGAGCCGAACTCGGCGCCGAGCACCTTGCGGTAGGGCAGGTCCGAGGTGAACGGGTCGGGGTAGGGCTGGCTCTCGTGGTGCCCGCCGCCCGCGACGGCGGTCCCGATGTGGAACCCCTTCGGGGCGGCGCGGCGCAGGGTGTTCTTCCCGGCGTGGCCGGGCGACCGGTCGTCGACACCGGGCGCGGCCGAGGTCGCGGGCGTCAGCGGGACCGTCAGTGCCACGGCGGCGAGCACCGCGGTGGCCAGGCGGGTCGGCTTCATCAGGCTCTCGCTCCTTTGCGACGGCTTGATTCCGAAACTTTCGACCGTACAGGTGAAATGTTTCGGTACGCCGGACCTTAAAAGGACAGCCGCGTCACCGTCAAGGGTCGCCAAAGCCGGCGAGGCCACCGAGGACCCGCCGTGGAAGACCTACCAGGGGCTACCGCGTTCTCAGACCGCCACGCTGCTGCGGCGCACCGTGAGCCCGACCGGGACGCGGGCGCGGCCGACACCGCGGGACGCGGGTTCCAGCAGCACCATCGTCGCCGACGCCGCCAGCCGCTCCACCGGGCTCGCCACCGACGTCAGCGGGACGCTGGCCGACGAGGCGAGCACGCTGTCGTCGAACCCCACCACGGCCACGTCGTCGGGTACCCGACGACCGGACTCGGCCGCCGCCTGGAGCACCGCCGAGGCGGTCAGGTCGCAGGCGGCGAAGACCGCGTCCACGTCCGGGTGCCCGGCGAACAGCTCACGGGCCGCCCGCAGCGCCGTCGGACGGGTGAAGTCGCCCTCCAGCGACACCGGCTCCAGCCCGACCTCCGCCATCGCCTCCAGGTACCCGGTCCGCCGGTCCACCGCGCACGGGTTGTCCACCGGGCCGTGCACGGCCGCGATCCTCCGGCGGCCGCTGTCGAGCAGGTGCCGCACCGCCATCCGCACCCCGGCCGCGTTGTCCGGCTCGAAGAACGGCACGCGCGGGGCCGACCGCCCCATCGACACCACCCGGCCGTCGCGCCGCAACCGCGCCGCCAGGTCGGCGTGGACGTTGACCAGCAGCGTCCCGAGTGGACGGGTGTCGGCGGTCAGCAGCCGCGCCGTCCCGGCGCGCGTCACCAGCTTCACGCGCAGCTGGACCTCGTTGCGCGCCAGCACTTCCACCCCCCCCGGAGATGACCCGCGAGTAGTGCGGGTTCGCGCTCAGCGCCCGCGGGTCGTCGTCCACGATCACCAGGTCCACCACGTCCGCCTGCCCGGACACCAGCGCCCGCGCGCCCAGGTGCGGCTGGTACCCGGTCTCCGCGATGATCCCCCGCACCCACTCGCGCACCGGTGGCGCCACCCCCGGCTGGTTGTTCACCACTCGCGACACGGTGGCACGGGACACGGCCGCGGCCCTGGCGACGTCTTCCAAGGTCGGCCTCATCGGCACACCTTGGATGCCAACGACTTCCGGGTGCGCGGGGTTTACCGGACCCCGACGACGGCAGCGGGTCCGCCGATCGGGCGGCGGACCCACCCCGAGCCGTCAGCGCGCCTCGGTCGACTCGATCCCCTTGATCCGCCCCTCGCGGAACGCGTCCACGAACAGCCGGTGGTCCTCGCGGGTCTGCGCGGCGTAGCGCAGGGCGAACTCGACGACCGAGTCGGCGAACTCGGTGTCGCGGTCGCCGATCGCGGCGGCGATGGCCTCCTCGCACTGGAAGTCGACCAGCGTCTGCTCGGAGTCGGAGTCGGCGACGCAGTGCATCTTCGCGGTCGCCCGGCCGAGATAACCCAGCACCGGCAGCATGTCCGCGGGCTCGGTGAGGTCCGACCAGTCCAGATCCGAGACGTACGGGGACAATTCGGACACCACGTACCCCACGCCGTCGATCTCGGTGTGCCCGAGCCACGGGTCGGCGTGCGCCTGCAACGCCCGCTGCGACACGGCGGTGCGGTGGCCGTGGTCGGTGAAGTACTCGCGGATGTGCTCGTCGCGCACGATCCGGCTGGGGGCGGCCACGTTCGCCTGCTTCATCGACAGGACGACGTCGTTCTCCAACGCCTGGGTGCGACCCTCGACCAGGACGTTGTACGCGGGCAGCCCGGCCGAGCCGATGCCGAAACCGCTGCGCCCCACCACGTCCTTGACGGCGTAGGTGAGGCTGCTGCTCGCCTTCTTGCCGGAGGGGATGGTGTCCAGGTAGCCGGCGAACGCCCGCTCGACGGCCGCGCGCTCCTCGTCGCCCAGCTCCCGCACGCCCGCGCGGTCGCGGCGGAACCGCCGCTCGTAGTCGACGATGACCGTGGTGTCGTCCAGCAGCTCGACCCTGGTGGCCAGCCGCGCCTGCAGCAGGACCTGGTGCAGCGCGCCCTCCGTGCTGTCGAGCCGGAGGCTGAACAGCTCGTCGTTCGGGTTCTCCGCGAAGGACCGGACCTGGTTGACGTAGGCGGTGACGTAGGTGCGGACGAGCTCCTCGATGATCCGGTCCGACAACGCCTTGCGCCAGCCGAGCAGCGCCATGCTCGCCGCGAACCGCCGCACGTCCCACGTGAACGACCCGAGGTAGGCCTCGTCGAAGTCGTTGACGTCGAACACCAGGGTGCCCTCGGCGTCCATGTAGGTCCCGAAGTTCTCGGCGTGCAGGTCGCCCTGGATCCACACCCGACTTGTCCGCTCGTCGGCCCATTTGTCGGGTTCCTGAGCCATGTCCGCGTAGAACAGGCACGCGCTCCCGCGGTAGAACGCCCACGGCTCGGCCGCCATCTTCCGGAACTTGGCCCGGAAAGCGGCCGGGTCGGCCGACATCAGGTCCTCGAACGCGTCCTCGAGGACGGCGACGATGCGATCGCCTCGATCAGTCAAGGCAGTGCCCCTTTCATCGAGCGGACCTCCCCGCTCCACGTCCAAGACGCCCCGGACGGCACTCCGGTTCCCTCGTGGACGGTCGTCCGTTCAGCAGGGGCAGATCACATCATCACCTCGCGGGCGCCCCGACGGCGGCCCGGCGTCGTCGCGGCGCGGTCGCGGTCGCCGCGCACGGGCACCCGGTGCACGCGGGCTGGTGCACCACCCGCGGGGTGAACGTGCGCCAGTTGCGGAACTGGATGGCCCCGAACCAGAGCGCGGACGCGGCGAGCCCGGTCAGCCCGGTCACGATCCCCAGCATGATCCACATCACCTGGGTGCCCAGCCCGATCACCCACCCCACGCGGTGGTCGCGCGCCAGGTAGGTGCCGCAGCCACCCACGATCGGCAGGACCCAACTCAACACCACGACCCAGTTCATGATCGTGAGCTTGCGCCGCCCCGGCCGACCTTTCCGCGTCACACGACCCATACCGGGTGATCTCCGACCACACCTTCGGGACCCCGGAGGTCACGCGGGCGCCGGGCACGCGCGCTCCGGCACCGCGAAGCGGCGCCCGCACACCGCGTCCGGTGACCTGTCGAGCAGCAGGCGCAACGCCACGTCGACCCGCAGGGCGTCACCTCCGGCCAACCGCGGCAGCTCGGCGGTCCGGTCGGCGACCGTCGCGGCGACGAACCGGTAGACCTCCTGCGGCGGGCACGACCGGAACTCCGCGGGCCGGTGGTGCTCGACCGAGTCGCAGATGACCGCGCCCGCGTTCGCCACCACGTCCGGCACGCACAGCACGCCGCGCGCGACCAGCCGCCGTTCGACCGCACGGCTGGTGAACGGGCAGTTCGCGCCGCTCACCACGACCCGGCAGCGCAGCCGGTCCGCGACGCGCTCGTCGACCACGCCGGAGGCCGAGCAGAGCACCAGCACGTCCACCGGCCGGTCCCACCAGGCCGCCGCGGGCGGCAGCGCGGTGCAGCCGGGCACCGGCCGTGCCGACGGGTCGTGGTCGTAGGTGGTGCCCCGGCCGCCGTCCCCGGCGAGCATCGCGGCCACCGACGCGCCGGTCTTCCCGACGCCGTGCACCAGGAACGCCCTCCCCGCGACCGGTCCGCCCACGGCCTGGCGGACGGCGGCGACCACGCCGTGGGTGGTGGCCAGACCGGCGTCCACGGCGGCCAGCACGTACGGCGAGAACCCGGCCAGCACCCGCATGTCGGCGTCGGTGGTGTTCATGTCGCAGCCCGTGTACAGCCTGCCGCCTTGGCTGTTGAGGACGTCCCCCACCGCACGCGGCAGCGCGCCCCGGTCGACCGTCGTGGGGTCCGCGCTCGCGGTCAGCTTCGCCCCGGAGAACCCGGTGGCGTAGAGGGTGTGCTTGAGCGTCATCCGGCGGGCCAGCCGCACGCCGTCGCCGAGCGCGCGGTGCTCGCTGCCGTAGGCCAGCAGCCGCAGCCCGCCGTTGGCCGGACCGGCGTCCAGGGCGCGGTCGCGCACCACGAAGAGCACCACCCCCTCGTCGGTCCGGACGCGCTCGACCAGGTGCCGCCCGGTCACCGCCACGACCCGACCGCGGTGGGGCGCCACAGGTCCGGGCTCGACGCCGCCGTGGTGACGTCGTGGCCGGTGCGGCCCTCCAGGGCGAGGTCGACGCAGATCGCACCGAGCAGCGGGGCGATCTTGAACACCCAGCCGGTGACGCAGACGACGACGTCGGGGTGTCCCGGCACGAGGTCGACCAGGGTCTCGCGCGCCAGCAGACCGGGCGCGTCGGGACGGGTGAACAGTGAGCAGACGCACGCGGAGGCGTCGACGGGGGTCGGGTCCAGCCACGGCATGTGCCCGCGCACCCAGTCCCCGATCAGGGCGACGACCCCCTGGTCGGGCGGTCCAGGCCGGTCGTCCGGTTCGCGCCGGACAGCGCTCGGGTAGTTCGCGCCGACCCGCGCGAAGCCGGGGCGTTCCCAGGACAGCTCGGGGAACCCGTAGTAGAGACCGGGATCGGTGCCGGTCGAGGCCTGGAAGTCGATCCACGTCGGCAGGTCCGCGGCCGGCGAGGTGGTGCGGAAGTAGGCCGAGACCATGGTCCACGTCCTGGTGTCCAGCTCCAGACCCAGCAGCCGCAGCACCGAGTTGGTCTCCGGACCGGCGGCGATCACGAGCTTGGCCGCGTGGACGGTGGTCCCGGCGTCGGTCTCGACGCGGACGCCGTCGGCACCGGCGCGGATCGCGGTGACCCGCTCCCCCTGCCGCAGCTCGACGTGCGGCGAGTCGCGGGCCGACCGGTGCAACGCGCGCAGGGTCGCCTTCACGTCGGTGGCGGCGCCGTCGGGCTGCAGGAACCCCGTCCACCACGCCGGATGCCCGTGAAGCCGAACCGCCGGGTCACCTCGTGGGCGGTGAGGCGTTCGAACGGCACGTCCAGCTGGGCCATGATCCGTTGCACCGCGTCGATCCGCCCTTCCGCGCCGGGCGCGCGCGGGTCGCCGAACCACAGGCAGCCCGTGCGGGTGTTGAGCTCCTCGTCGGTCCCGGCCTGCAACCGGGCCCACAGCGGGAGGGAGGCGAGCACCAGCCGCGCCACCGCCGACGACGACCAGGTCGACAGGCCCGTGCATCGGCGTCTCCTCACCGGGCGGGCTCGTCCGCGCGCCGCCTCAGAGGAATAGCGCGCGTGGTGGACCCGCGGGCGTCCCGGACCGGCCGCTTCACCTGAAGGTGTCCGCTGTTCCGAGGGTCGCTCGCGATTCGTGGACGGCCCAGATCCGATTCGTTTTCGCGATGCCGCGGGGAGAACTCCACCCTGACGGGGGATCGGGCGCCGAATAGCCTCGACGGGTGAAGATCCGCGCCGATGACCTCGTTCTGCACCTCAACGACTACCACTTCATCCACCTGTACCGGAACGTCAACGCCGGCACGATCCACACCTCCACCGCACCGCACGTGGTGCTGCTCGACGAGTTCCGCGACTGGAACGGACTGGCCGCCGCCGCGGCCGCGGCGAAGAAGGCGGACTTCACGTTCGGCGGGATCGAGTGGACCAGGAAGGGCAACGAGATCTTCCCGTCCGACGGCGGCAACGCGGTGGCGTTGAGCGGTCCGGACATCCAGACCCTGGTCTCCTTCCTCAACGACGACGTCGGGATCCCGGCCGGGAAGCGGACGAAGGACTTCGACAAGGCCCTCCTGCGCGTCGAGTCGATGCGCAAGGCGAAGGCCTCGAAGGAACTGGGCTTCCAGTGGCCCGCGAAGCTCCCCGGCGGCGTGCGCACCAAGGCGGGGAAGAGCGGGGCCACCAAGTCCGAGCACTTCGCGTGGGGCCCGAACGGCGCCGTCGAGTACCCGCACGTCCACCTCTTCCTCGACGCGCACGGGTTCGTGACGGAGGGCAGGGCCACCCTCGTGCCGGCGCACGGCACCTCGACAAAGCGCGGGTTCCCGCTCCTGAACGACCTCACCTTCGACCGCTCGACCGCGCTCGGGACCGACGACACCGCGCTGCTCGAACTGGAGAAGGTGATGAGGTCCGTCGTGTACGGCGAGGACTTCCAGGGCGGCCCCGCGAAACCCCAGGAGGACGCTCCCGCCGAGCCCGTGCACGAGAACGCGGCCCACTACGAGTCGTTCGGGATCGCGTGGAACGTCCCCACCGCCTGGGTCGCGGCCGTCTTCCCGGAATGCGGCATCGAACTGCACGAGCTGGGCGACTTCGGCCCCAAGGACCTCGTCCAGATGGCGAACCCGCCGGGCGGGAAGCCGCGGTTCACCGTGCCGGACTCGGCCTACGACAAGAGGGGCAACAGCGACTACTGACCGCTCCGGGGAGGACCCCGCTGGTCCTCCCCGACCCCGGTGGCCTCACTCCCCCGCGATCACGTCCGCGAGCGCCGCCGACCGGGGCGCGAAGACGTCGAGGACGCCGACGGCCCGCAGCGCCGGGACCAGGCGGCGCAGCTCGGCCAGGACGCCGTCGTGCTCGGGCGAGCCGGGCCGGAGGTCGTCGAGGCGCTTGGCGTTGGCGACGAACGCCGCGACGCTGCCCTTGCGGACCTCGACGCCGTTCAGGACACCGAAGTCCACGCCGTCGGGCAGGACGTCCTCGGGACGAACGGGCTCGGTCATGGCTGCCTCCTCACCAAGTGCGTGTAATCTACACGCACCTTGACGGTAGCAGGAGGTGCGTGTGGATTGCACGTACCCTGGGTCACATGTCCAGACGCGACGACGGGGCGCGGGTCGCCGCCGCCTTCGGCGACCTCCTGCTGCGCAGCAGCCGCGCCCACCTGTACCGGGTGCTGATCGCCGACACCGAGGGCGTGGACGGGACGACCTACCCGGTGCTGTCCGGGCTCGCCCGCCTCGGCCCGGCGACCACCAGCGAGCTCGCCGCGCGGATCGGCCTCGAACGCACCGTGACCACCCGCTACGCCACCCGCCTCGAACAGGCGGGGCTGCTCGCCCGACAGCCCCACCCCACCGACGCGCGTGCCACCACACTGGTGCTCACCGAGCTCGGCGAACGGACCGTGGGGGCGATGCGCGAGCGGCTGCGGGACGTGTTCGTCGACGCCATGGCCGACTGGACCGCCGAGGAGTCGGCGACGTTCACCCGCCTGTTCGACCGGCTCGTCACCGGTCTCGCCGATCCTCAGACGGCCCCGAGCAGCAGGCCGTCCTCGCCGTAGCAGAGCAGCCGACCGGGTGCCGGGCAGGCGTGCAGCGCGTCACCGACGGCGGGCTCCTCCTGCTCCGGGACGGTCAGGCCGACCAGCGTGCCGCCGGCGCACTCCAGCGTCACCAACGAGGTCACACCCAGGTTCTCCACGATGGACACCCGACCGGCGATCCCCTCCGCCGCGACGGTCAGGTACTCCGGCCGCACGCCCACCACGACGGGCGTGCCGTCGGCGAGGTCGGCGGGCAGCGGCAGCAGCGCGCCGACGCACTCGACCCCGTCGCCGCGGACCACGCCGTCGAGCAGGTTCATCGGCGTGGAGCCGATGAAGTTCGCGACGAACGTGTCGGCGGGCCGCTGGAACACCTCACGCGGCGTGCCGAGCTGCCGGATCCGGCCCGACTCCATGACCGCGATCCGGTCGGCCAGCGCCAACGCCTCCGCCTGGTCGTGCGTCACGAACACCGTCGTGAGCGCCAGCTCCCGTTGCAGGCGCTTGAGGAACGTCCGCGCCTCCAACCGAAGCCGGGCGTCCAGGTTGGACAGCGGCTCGTCGAGCAGCAGCACGTCGGCCTCCACCGCCACCGCCCTGGCGAGCGCGGTGCGCTGCTGCTGGCCGCCGGAGAGCTGACCCGGCCTGCGGTCGAGCAGCCCGGACAGGCTCAGTCCCGCCGCGGTCCGCTCGGCCACCTCGCGCTGCCTCGCCTTGGGGGCGCGGCGGACCCGCAGCGGGTAGGCGATGTTCTCCGCCACGGTCATGTGCGGGAACAGGGCGTAGTCCTGGAACACCATCGCGACCCCGCGCGAGCCGGGCTGCTCCCGCGTCACGTCGCGCCCGCCGATCAGGACCTTCCCGTCGGTGGCCTGCTCCAGTCCCGCGATCGTGCGCAGCAGCGTGGTCTTGCCGCACCCGGACGGGCCGAGCAACGCGAACAGCTCGCCGTCGACGACACCCAGGTCCAGACCGTCCACCGCGCGCACCCCGTTCGGGTACACAGTGGACAGACCACCGATCTCGACGCCCGCCATCAGCTCTTGATCCCTCCGTGGAAGCGGAACCCGTACCGCTTGCTGACGAACAGGTACAGCACGACCACCGGGATCGAGTACAGCAGCGAGAACACCGGGATGACCGCAAGGTCGGCGCTGCCGCCCTCGTCCTGCAAGGTGCGCAGCAGCACCGCCGCCGGTTGCTTGCCGACGTCGCGCAGCAGCAGGAACGGCAGCAGGAAGTTGCCCCACGCGTTGACGAACGACCACACCAGGATCGTCGCGACCCCCGGCCGCGCGACCGGCAGGACCACGTGGCCCAGCACCTGCCCCGGCGAGGCGCCGAACACCCGCGCGGACTCCTCGTAGGAGCGCGGGACCGAGTCCACGAAGTCCTTGAGGATGAAGATCGCGGCGGGCAGCATGCCGCCCGCGATCACCAGGGCCGTCCCGAACCGGGAGTCGATCAGACCGAGCTGGAGCATCAGCACGAAGATCGGCACCATCGCCGCGGTGCCGGTCACCACGCTGGACAGCAACAGCAGCAGGTACAGCAGCGCGTCGCGGCCGGGGATCCGCACGCGCGAGAGCGAGTACGCGGCCAGCGCGGCGGACACCGTCGTCACCGCGGTCGCGACCACGCACAGCAGGACCGAGTTGACCAGCGACGTCACCGCGTACGGGTGGCGGAAGGTGGTCGCCACGTTGGCGAACGTCCAGTCCGGCCACCGCAGTCCCAGCCCCGGCCGCGCGTCGAACGGCGCCGAGGCCAGCCACAGCACCGGCACCGCGAAGAACGCCAGCACCACGGCGACCAGGACGTACAGCCCGATCCGCCGCACCACCCACGCCGGGGTCACGCCCGCCTCCGCAGCAGCCTGAGGTACACCAGCGCGACCACCAGGTTGCCGACCAGCAGCAGCGATGACATGGCCGACGCGTACCCCAGCCGCCCGCCCTCCAGGGCCTGCCGGTAGATCAGCACGGGCAGCACCTCCGACTCGTGGTTCGGGCCGCCCGCGGTGAGCAGGAACGGCGTGAAGTCGTTGGCGGTCCACAGGCTGATGAGCAGCGTGTTGGTCAGCACGTGCCCGCGGATGTGCGGGAACACCACGTCGCGGACCGCCTGCCACCCGTTCGCGCCGACCAGCCGCGCGGTCTCCAGCTGCGACGGCGGCACGGCGGCCAGCGCGGAGGTGTAGAGCAGCATGGAGAACGCGGTGCCGCGCCAGACGTTGAACACGACGAGGCTGACCATGGGGTACTGGACGAGCCAGGCCGTCGTCGGGTCGTCCAGCAGCAGGCCCAGGGTGCCGCCGTCGCGGCTGAGCACCGCGAACCAGAGGTAGGCCACCACCGGGCCGGGCAGGATCCAGGCCAGCAGCACCAGTCCCTCGGTGGTGCGGCGCAGCCACGGCCGCACCCGGCGCAGCAGCCACGCCAGCGCGAAGCCGAGGGCGTTCTGGCCCACCACCGCGGACCCGAGGACGAACAGCGCCGTCAGCCACAACGAGTTCGTGAACAGCGCGTCGTCCAGCACCGCGGCGAAGTTGTCCAGTCCGACCGCGCTCGGCGCCGCGGCCGCCGGCCCGGTGAGCTGGTAGTCGGTGACGCCGATGTAGAGCGTCCACAGGGCGGGGAAGACCAGGAACACGCCGACCAGCAGCAGCGCGGGCGCCACGAACCCGACCGCCCGCGCGACACCGAGCCCGGCCACGTCGCGGGGCCCGCTCGCGCGGAGGTCAGCCCGTGGCAACGGATCCCTCGCCGACGGCCTTGACCAGCGCGTCCTGGTAGGCCTTCGCCGCGTCGTCCGGGCTCTTGCCCGCGACGACGTCGGCGGTGGCCTGCTGGAGCGCCGCCGACACCTTCGGGTAGTCCGCGAGCCCCGGCCGGTACCGGGTGATCGGCAGGACCTTGTCCGCGACGAAGGACAGCATCGGGTCGCCCGCCAGCACCTCGTCGTTCACGTCGCCCCGTTGGGTGATCTGGGCGGTGCCCGCCAGCGAGGCCTTGACCGCCTCCGCGGAGTTGAGGAACCGCATGAACTCCCAGGCCTGCTTGGGGAACCGCGAGTTCGGGTTGACCACCCGCACGCCGCCACCGGACATGCTGACGAAGTCCTGCCCGCCGACACCGGCACCGGGCCGCTGGGCGGGCATCAGGGCCCAGCCGACGGCGGCGTCCCGGTCGGCCATCTTCGCCACGCCGTTCTTGGGCTCCACCACCGAACGCCAGAAGTAGTCGCCCTCCAGCAGGATGCCGATCTTGTCCTCGGCGAACAGCCGGAAGGACCGGTCCCGCCCGTTCGCCTCCTGCTGCAGCACCGGATCGCCCAGCCCGTCGCGGTAGATCCGCTGGTAGAGACCCAGGACGTCCTTGACCCCGGAGGTCGCGCCCTGCCACTTGCCGTCCTCGTGCACCGGCTTCCCGGTACCGACCAGCGCGGGCAGCACACCCTGCATCGAGGTCGCCTCGCCCATCGCGGTGCCCGCGTTGAGCTGGAGGGGCGTGACACCGGGCAGCGCCTTCAACGCCGCGGCGGCGGACAGCAGCTCGTCCCAGCTCCTCGGCTGCCAGTCGGCGGGCAGCCCGGCCTGCGCGAACAGCTTCTTGTTGTAGTACAGCACCCGCCCGTCGGTGCCCATCGGGACGCCGTACCGCTTGCCCTCGAACCGGCCGAGCCCCTGCACCGCCTCCGGGATCTGCTTCCAGCCGTCCCACGCGTCGACATCGGCCTTCCCCACGACGTCGTCGAGCGGCTTGACCTGTCCCGCCTGGGCGAATTCTCCCAGCCAGATGCCGTCCAGCTCGACCACGTCGCCGCCGCCACCGGTCTTGAAGTCCAGCGCGACCTTGGTCTTGAACGCCTCGTCGGCCGTGCCGCTCTGCTCGAACCTCACCGCCATCGTCACGCCCTTGGCCTTCTGGGCCTCGGTGAACCTCGGGATCACCCAGTTCGCGATCCAGTCCGCTCCGCGCGCGTTCTTCCCGCCCGACACCGCGTTCGCGACGATCGTCAACGTCACGTCCTTGGCGTCGGCGTTGCGCGCCGGGTCCTCGACCGTCGTCCCGCCCAGGCACCCGGTGACCAGAACACCCACCGCCACCAGCACGAACGCCGTTGTCCGTCCCATCCGCGATCCCCCGCCCACAGGTCCCGTCGGTACGCCGGACTCCAACATGGCACCCGAACCGCGCAGCCGCAGCGCCCTAATGGGCGACTCCGGCGCCTCACTCCCCGTCGTCGCGGGTGGTACCGCGGTACTACGCCGCATGCCGCCGATCGCACCACGGGATGACGAACCACCGCCGCCGCACCTCCTAGCGTGCCAAGAGGAAGCCGCTTACCAGGCGCGGCTCGGACGAGAGGGTGTCATGACCAACCGCACCAGAGCACCGCGGACGCGGGCACTCGCGGCGGCGGGCGCCGCGCTGGCGATCGTGCTGGCGGGCTGCTCGTCGGCGACCACGGACGCCAAGTCCGGTGAGGCCTCCGCGACGTCGTCGGCCGCCTCCGGTCACGCCGGGCACACCGCCACCGGCGCGCCGGTGCCGACCGCGCCGCTGCGGGAGGGCGAGCGGTTCGTCGACCTGTCGATGTCGAACCCCTACCAGCCCTCCGCGCCCAACGGCGGCACCGACGAGTACCGCTGCCTGCTGCTCGACCCGAAGATCACCGAGCCCGGATTCCTCACGGGCACGCGGTTCCAGCCCCAGAACGCGCCGATCGTGCACCACGCCCTGGTGTTCGTCGTGCCGCCCGAGATCGCGGAGGAGGCGAAGGCCAAGGACGCGGGCTCCCCCGGCGACGGCTGGACCTGCTTCGGCGACAGTGGGCTGCGGGGCGGCGCCAAGCCCCCGGTGTGGGTGGACACCTGGACGCCCAACGGCACCGAGACGCTGCTCCAGCAGGACGTCGGGTTCCCGGTCACCCCCGGCAGCCTGGTCGTCCTGCAGATCCACTACAACCTGCTCGCCACCGACGGGAAGTCCGGCGAGACGGACAAGTCCAGCGTCCGGCTGCGGATGAAGGCGGGGACGGCCGCCACCAAGCCGCTGGACACGGCCCCGCTGGACGTGCCGATCGAGCTGCCCTGCGCCGAGGGCGAGTCCGGCCCGCTGTGCGACCGCGCGACGGCGGTCGCGGACGTCGCGAAGCGGTTCGGCGAGGACGTCGGCGGCACGGAGGCCAGGCTGGTCGAGCGGTGCGGCGGCGGTGTGCCGAAGCCCGGCAACACCCAGACCTGCGACGTGGAGGCGCCGCAGGCCCTCACGATCTACGCGGCACTGGGCCACATGCACCTGCTCGGGCGCTCCATCAAGGTGGAGCTCAACCCCGGCACCCCCACCGCGCAGACCCTGCTCGACGTGCCGGTGTTCGACTTCGACGCCCAGAAGATGCGGCCCACCCCCGCGCCCGTCGACGTCAAGGCGGGCGACCGGATCCGGGTCACCTGCACCCACGACGCGTCCCTGCGCAAGCAGCTGCCCCAGCTCAAGACGCTGCCGCCGCGGTACGTGGTCTGGGGCGACGGCACCAGCGACGAGATGTGCATCGGCCTGCTGCTCTACAGCCCCGCCACCGCATGACCCGAGCCCGTCCGGGCTCCGCGCGCGCCACGTGGTCCGGGAGCTCCCCCCGGGCTCCCCGACCACGTGGCGTCCCCGACCACGAAGGAACACCTCGTCCATGGCCTCCCCCACCACCCGGCCGCGAACCCTGTCCGGCAGGCTGCGGGCCGATCCCCGGCTGGCCTCGCCGGGCTGGGTCCTGCTGCCCCTGCGCGCCTTCCTCGGCGGCACGTTCGCCTACGCCGGGCTGTCCAAGCTCCTCGACCCTGTCTACCTCGACGACTCGTCCCCTCTCGGCGTCCACGCCCAGATGCTGCACGCCGCGACGACCTCGCCCATCGGGGCGCTGGTGTCGCCGCTGGCCGACCACTCCGCGGTAGCCGGTCCGGCCATCGCGTTCGCCGAGGTCGCCGTCGGGCTCGGCACCCTGCTGGGGCTGTTCACCCGCCTGGCCGCGCTCGGCGGTCTCCTGCTGGCGGTCGGCTTCTTCCTGGTGGTCAGCTGGACCACCAGCCCGTACTACTTCGGCTCCGACATCGTCTTCGCCTTCGCCTGGACCCCGCTGGTCCTCGCGGGCGACGCGGGTGTGCTCACGGTGACCACCCCGCTGCGCCGACGCGTGCGAGCCGGCTCCGGGCGGTTCGGCACCGCCGAGGAGGTCGACCGCCGCGTGGTCGTGCTCGGCGGTGCGACCGCGGCCGTGGCGGCGGCGCTCGGGATCGCCGCGGGCAGCGCACTCGCCCTCGCGCGACGCCCGTCCGAGCAACCCGCGGCCCCGCCGCCCGCCGAGGCCGGCACCAGGATCGCCGCCGTCGACAGCGTCGCGGTCGGGTCGTCCACGAGGTTCACCGCGCCCGACGGCACACCCGCCTACCTGCTGCGGCCGGTCGCCGACACCTTCCTGGCGGTCAACGCCGCGTGCACGCACCAGGGCTGCCCGGTCGCGCCGGTCGAGGACGGGTTCCGCTGCGCCTGCCACGGATCGACCTTCGACCGCGACGGCGGGGTCACCGGAGGCCCGGCCAACGCCCCGCTGGTCCGCATCCCCGTGCGGGTCGTCGACGGATTCGTCGTGACCGCGTGACCACGGGGGTGCGCCGACCTGCCCGCGCCCGGTCGACCACGATGGGCGGGTGACCCCCGTAAGCACCACGTCCGGACCGGATGAGGCGGACGCGCTGTGGAGCCATCCCCTGTACGAGCGCGCTTCCCGCCTGTGGCGGCGGCTCCAGCGGCACGACGCCGCCCGGCCGTGGCTGACCGACCTCGCCCTGGTCGTGGGTGTCGTGCTGGTGTTCTGCGTGCCCGACCTGGTCCCGTGCGGCTGCTCGGCGGACTACGCCGACCACACCATCCTCCCGACCGTGAACCACCTGTCGTGGCAGGGGACCGTCGCGCTCCAGGCCGGGCTGGTACTGCCGCTGTACTGGCGCAGACGGTGGCCGGGACCGGTGCTGGGCGTCGTGATCGCGGTGTTCCTCGTCCAGTGGTCGCTGGGCGCCTGGCTGCGCGCCGACGCCGCGGTGCTGATCGCCCTGTGCAGCCTGGCTCTGCACGGGGTGCCGCGGCGGCTGCCCGCCGCCGTCGCCGTCACGATGGCCGTCCTGACCCTGATGATCCTGCGGGTCCGCAACGACGTGTCGTTCCTGGACGCGTTCTTCTACATCCTGACCAACATCATCGCGGCGGTCTCGGTCGGACTCGCCCTGCGGATCCGCCGCGTCCAGCTCGCCGGACTCCGCGACCGCGCCGCCCGTCTGGAGGTCGAACGTGACCAGCGCAGCAGGCTCGCCGCCGCCACCGAACGCACCCGCGTCGCCCGCGAGATGCACGACATCGTCGGCCACCACGTCTCCGTCATGATCACCCTCGCCGACGGCGGCGGCTACGCCGCCGCGCTGTCACCCGACCGCGGCCGCCAGGCGCTGCTGCTCATCGGCGACACCGGCCGCCAGGCACTGCGGGAGCTGCGCCGCAGCCTCGGCGTGCTGCGCGAGCACACCGACCCCACCGACCTCGCCCTGCACCCCGGCGGCATCGACGTCGACGACCTGTGCGCCCGGATCCGCGCCGCCGGTCCGCACGTCGTGCAGCACACCGACGGCGACCTGGCCTCCCTCGACCGCAGCGTGCAGCTCGCCGTGTACCGCATCGCCCAGGAGTCCCTGACCAACGCGCTCAAGCACGCGGGCGGCAACACCACGATCACCCTGGCCATCACCGTCGAGGACACCCGCGTGAGCATCGACGTCACCGACACCGGTCCCGGCACCCACCGCCCCGCCGCCGGCCAGGACGAAGGCCATGGCCTCACCGGAATGCGCGAACGCGCCGCGCTCTACGACGGCACCTTCGGCGCGGGCCCCACCCCGCGGGGCGGCTGGACGGTCCACGCCACCCTCGCCCTGTCCGCACCCCGCGCGACCACGGGGGCCGCATGACCACCGTCCTCATCGTCGACGACCACCCGTTGCAGCGCTTCGGCTTCCGCATGCTCCTCGACAGCAACCCCGACACCGAGGTCCTCGGCGAGGCCTCCCGCGGCACCGAGGCCGTCCGCATGGCCTCCGAACTGCACCCGGACGTCATCCTCATGGACGTCCGCATGCCCGGCATGGACGGCATCGAGGCCACCCGCCGCATCGTCGACACCGGCGGCCGGTCCCGCGTCCTCATCCTCACCACCTTCGACCTCGACGAGTACGCCCACGCCGCCCTGCGCGCGGGCGCCAGCGGCTTCCTCCTCAAGGACGCCCACCCCGAAGAACTCCTCGCAGGCATCCGCGCCGTCGCCGCAGGCGACGCCGTCATCGCCCCCGCCCTCACCCGCCGCCTCCTCGACACCTTCACCCAACACCTCGAACCACCCACCACCCCACCAACCGACGACCCCCGCCTCTCCACCCTCACCACCCGCGAACACCAGATCCTGCTGGCCATCGGCCAAGGCTGGACCAACGGCGAAATCGCCGCACGCCTCTTCCTCTCCGAATCCACCGTCAAAACCCACGTAGGCCGTGTCCTGGCCAAAATCGGCGCCCGCGACCGCGTCCAAGCCGTAATCCTCACCTACGACCTAGGCCTAACCCGCCCCAACGCACCGGAGTAAAACCCAGAACACCAGCCGCCCAACAACGCTGGAACAAACACACAAGCGGCCCAACGACGCTGGAACCAAAACACAAGTCGCCTGACGACGCTGGAACCAACACACAAGCCCCCAACGACGCTGGAAGCGAGCACGCTCGTCCGCTCGTGCGGTCGGCTTGACTTGGGGTTTTTGGGCTTAAAATGAGTCGGCGGGCAGGCTCTACCACCTGCCCTTTTTCGCCCGACGAAGCCCAAAAAAGGGGCCCCAAGTCAAGCCGACCGCACCCGGAGACAGCTGTAGCGACACCCCGTAGACCGTGGAAGCGACACCGGGCGAGCCCCACCGCGGCTAGAACACCAGGCGACCCCCACCCACCCCACCCCCGATAAACTCCCACCGTGGACGACGCCCAACTCCTCGCCCTCCTCTCCCAACGCGGCACCGTGCCCTACCCCGGCACCTGGTCGACCGCCCCACTCCCCCTCCTCCCCCACCACAACTGCACCGTCATCGCCCGCGACGACGGCATCAGCACCCTCGCCGTAGACCGGCAAACCGGCCACGTGCACCTCTACATGGACGACGACACCGAACCCCACCTCGTCAACTCCGACATCCCCTCCCTGATCGCCTGCTCCCTGGTCTACGAACGCGCCAGCGCCGAGGTCGACGCCATGGAAGACCGCGACGACTACCCGGACGACGACGATGACGACGAGGACGTCATGGCCCGCGCGGACGCCTTCACCGAGGCCCTGATGGCAGAACTCCGCAGCATCGACGCACCCGCGGTAACCGACCCGGAGAGCCTCTGGTCCACCGCCGCGGAAGAACTCGGCTACGCGATACCGGTCTAGACCCCACCAATTTCGACCAACACTGAAACCACGGTGGACACCGACCAACAAGAAGCCTTGCCCCACCAAGCCATCCCTCCTTAAGTTCAATGCATGAACCAATCCACCGCCCCCCTCCCCCACGGCGTGGACCCGGCCTGGCTTCCCTCGTTCGCGTTGCGGCCACTGGGTTCCCGGCGGATCCGGATCGCCGGGAGCGGACCACTCGTCGACACAGTGCGCGGCGAGGTTGCGGCAGCGGTGGCAGAGCACGGCGGCGTACTGGTCGACAGCCAAGAACCCGTGGACCTGGACCTGATATGCGGGAACGGCGGAACAGAAGCGTTCACCGTGACACGAGAGGACAGGACCACCACAGTCCACGCGAACGGCGGCCCCGGACTGCTCTACGGGTTCCACCACGTGGTGCGGCGCGGCGAAGCGGCGTTCGACGGGACCTGGACGGAACGGGTCGCGCCCCGGCAGGCGATCCGGATGCTGGACCACTGGGACAACGTGGACGTCCACCCGGTGATGGGGCAGGTCGAACGCGGCTACGCGGGCGGTTCCCTGTTCTACGACAACGGGGTGGTGCGCGCCGACCTGGGCCGGGTCGCCGCCTACGCGCGGCTGCTCGCCTCCATCGGGATCAACCGGGTGGGCCTGAACAACGTGAACGTGCACCGCACGGAGGCGCGGCTGCTGACTGACCTGCTGCCCGACGTGGTCCGGCTGGCCGCGGTGTTCCGCCCGCAGGGCATCAAGGTGTGCCTGTCGGTGAGCTTCGCCGCGCCGGTCACGCTCGGCGGACTGGCCACCGCGGACCCGCTCGACCCCGAGGTGCGGGACTGGTGGGCGC
This sequence comes from Umezawaea tangerina, assembly GCF_003002815.1. Classification (GTDB taxonomy): domain Bacteria; phylum Actinomycetota; class Actinomycetes; order Mycobacteriales; family Pseudonocardiaceae; genus Umezawaea; species Umezawaea tangerina. The sequence goes on from NZ_PVTF01000002.1 coordinate 81,149, forward strand.
GGACCACCGCCGACGTCTACGCGGCGATCCCCGACTTCGCGGGCTACGTGGTGAAGGCCGACTCGGAGGGGCAGCCGGGGCCGTTCGGGTACGGCCGCGACCACGCGGACGGGGCGAACGCGCTCGCGCGGGCGCTGAAGCCCTTCGGCGGCACGGTGTTCTGGCGCGCGTTCGTCTACAACCACCGCCAGGACTGGCGGGACCGGACGACGGATCGGGCGCGGGCCGCCCACGACCACTTCGCGCCGCTGGACGGCAGGTTCGACGACAACGTCGTCGTGCAGGTGAAGGCGGGGCCGATCGACTTCCAGACGCGCGAGCCGGTGTCACCGGTGATCGCGGCGATGCCCTCGACGCGGCTGGCCGTGGAGCTGCAGGTGACGCAGGAGTACACCGGGCACCAGAAGCACGTGTGCCACCTCGTGCCGCTGTGGCGGGAGATGCTCTCGTTCCGGCCGTGGGGCGAGGAGGAGGGCACGGTCGCGGACATCGCGGCCGGGCGGGCGAGCGGGCCCGCGGGCGGCGTGGTGGCCGTGTCCAACGCGGGCGACGACCCGTTCTGGACCGGGCACCCGTTGGCGCAGGCCAACCTCTACGGGTTCGGCAGGCTCGCGTGGGACGACCGGCTGACCTCCGCGGAGGTCCTGGACGAGTGGATCGGCCTGACGTTCGCCGACCCGGACGTCCGCGGACCGCTGCACCGGCTCGTGGACGACTCCTGGCGCACCTACGAGAAGTACACCGCGCCGCTGGGCGTCGGCTTCATGGTCCGCCCCGGCGGCCACTACGGGCCCGACGTGGACGGGTACGAGTACTCCCCCTGGGGCACCTACCACTTCGCCGACCGCGACGGCGTCGGCGTCGACCGCACCCGCGCGACCGGGACCGGGTTCACCGGGCAGTTCCCACCGCCCTGGCGGAACCTCTACGAGTCGCCGGAGACCTGCCCGGACGAGCTGCTGCTGTTCTTCCACCACGTCCCGTACGGCCACGTCCTGCACTCGGGCACCACGGTCGTCCAGCACATCTACGACACCCACTTCGACGGCCGCGAGGAGGTGGTCCGGATGGCCGCCACCTGGGCGGAGCTGGAGGGCCGGGTGCCAGCGTCGACGTTCCGGCGGGTCACCGAGCTGCTCGGCGAGCAGCTCCGGTCCGCCACCGAGTGGCGCGACCAGGTGAACACCTACTTCCACCGCAAGTCCGGCGTGCCCGACGCTCGCGGCCGTCGGATCTACTGACAGCGCAGCAGGACCACGGCCGTCGGGGCCAGCGCCAGGTCGTCCCCGGCGGTGAACGCTCGCCCGCCGAGCAGGTCGACACCACCCGCCGGACACGGCACGGTGACCGCGGAACCGCTGTGGTTCAACACGAACACGTACCGCTCCCCCGCCACCGTGACGCGCTCGGCGACCTCGACGCCCGGCACGTCGGCCAGCGGCCCGACCAGCCGGTGCTCGGCCAGCACGGACCGCACCACGGCCGCGACACCCGAGTCGTCGAGGAAGGTGCCGACGTACCAGGCACTCCCCCGCCCCCGCGCGGCGCGGGTGACCGCCGGAGTCCCGGCGTAGAAGTCGGCGCCGTAGGTGCCGAGCACCTCCGCCGACTCCGGCACGACCACCTCGAACACGTGCCGGGCGTCGTGCGCGGCACCGCCGAACGACACCGGGTTCACCACGTCCGGCGGCTGCGCGTCGGTCTCCTCCACCCGCACCCCGAGCAGGCCCGCGAACGACCCCGGCACGTCGGCCAGGAACGCGTTGTCGTCCTCGTCCACCCGGCCGGACAGCGCCGTGGTCAGGAACGACCCGCCGCGGTCCACCAGGTCCCACACCCGCTCGGGGAGGTCGCCCTTCACCATGTGCAGCAACGGTGCCACGACCACGTCGTAGCGGGTGAGGTCGGCCGTCACCGGCAGCACGTCGAGCGGGACGCCCGCCTGCCACAGCGCGCGGTGGTAGGCGGTGACCACGTCGAGGTAGCGCACGTGGCGGTTCGGCCCGTCGGACATCTCGACCGCCCACCAGCTGTCCCAGTCGACCAGCAGCGCCACGCGCGCGGGTGTCCGGGCGCCCAGCACCGCGTCGCCGACCCGTGCCAGCTCGGCACCGAGCTCGGCGACCTCGCGGAAGACCCGCGTGTCGGTCCTGCCCGCGTGGTCGAGCACCGCCCCGTGGTACTTCTCGCAGGCACCCCGCGAGTTGCGCATCTGGAAGTACAGGACGGCGTCCGCGCCGTGCGCCACCGACTGCCACGACCACAACCGCAGCACACCCGGCCGTTTGACGGGGTTGACGTCCCGGCTCGCGGTCGTCGACGGGGTCTGCTCCATGACCCAGAACGGCTTCCCGCCCTTGAGCCCGCGGACGAGCCCGTGCGCCAACGCCATCCGCGCGGCCGTGCGCACCGGTGACGGGTCCGCGGGCGGGTAGTTGTCCCAGGACGCGAAGTCCAGGTGCGGTGCCCACCGGTGGTAGTCGACGGGCTGGTAGAGGCCCATCAGGTTCGTCGTGACGGGTGTGGTCGGCACGTGCTCGCGGATCGCGGCCTTCTCCGCGAGGAACCCGCCGAGCAGCGCGTCGGACATGAACCGCCGGTAGTCCAGGGTGATCCCCTGGAACGCCGTGTGGTCCGGTCCGCGCCAGTGCTCCGACAGCGCGTTCGGCGGCGGGATCTGCTCCCAGTCGGTGAACGTGTGCGACCAGAACACCGTGTTCCACGCGTGGTTCAGCCGGTCGAGGTCGCCGTAGGACTTCCGCAGCCAGTCCCGGAAAGCCGCGCCGCACGCCGGGCACCAGCACGCGCCGCCGTACTCGTTGCCGACGTGCCAGGCCACGACGGCCTTGTTGGCGCCGTAGCGGTCGGCGAGCCGCCCGGCCAACGCCGACGACAGCCTGCGGAAGTCCGAAGAGGACGGACACGCGTTGTGCCGCTGCCCGTAGACGTGCCTGCGCCCCTCGAAGTCCACCCGGCACGCGTCCGGGTAGGCGTGAGCGAGCCAGGGCGGCATCGCACCGGTGGGCGTGGCGAGCACGATCCTCTTGCCCTCCGCGGTGGCGCGCCCGACGATCGCGTCCATCACGGCGAAGTCGTAGCGGTCCTCCGCCGGTTGCAGGTGCGCCCAGGCGAAGACGCCGACGGTCAGGGTGTCGATGCCCGCCAGTGCGAACGCCCGGTAGTCGGCGTCCCACACCTCCCGCGGCCACTGCTCCGGGTTGTAGTCGCCGCCGTAGCCGATCCGCGTCATGCGGTGAACCTCCCGGTGGCGTCGCGCAGCACCGGGTCGGCGTTGCGCAGCAGGACGAACGTGCCGGGCGAGGCCAGCAGGACGAGCACCCAGTCGGAGGTCAGGGCCACGATGCCGACGGCGGCGACGACCAGCGACAGCGTGCCGAGCGCGACCGCCGGGCGGGCGCCGAGGTAGTAGCCCGCCAGCCGCACGAGGTCGCGCGTCCGCAGCGACAGCGCGGAGGACAGCACGAGGGCCTGCGCGGCCCACACCAGCACACCCAGCGCGACCAGGACCAGCACCGGGCCGTACCCCGCGGGCACGCCCGCCGCGTCCAGGTTGGCCAGGGTGAAGCCGATCAGGGTGAGCACCGCGAGCGTCGGCACCCACCAGCGCAGCACGTCGAGCCAGTTGAGCCGGTAGCCGCGCCGGAAGTGCCGGGCGGGCGCCAGGTCCCGGTCGGTGCGGAACACCCGCCAGGCGAAGACCGCGGCCGACAGCGCGGGGGCCACCGGTACGAAGCACAGGCCGATCAGCGGCGCGTTCCCCTCGCCGCCCGCCAGGAGCACGACCGCGACCAGCGCGGGCGCGGTCGTCAGCACCAGCAGCACCTCGACGACCAGGAACCAGTACACGACGGCCGACACGCGCGACAGGAGGTCGCCGCCGATCTCGGCGGCCGGGTCCGAGGTGGCCGTCACCGCTCGTGCTCCGCGACGAGCCGGTCGTCGGAGCCGCCGAGCAGCCGCCGGTCGTCCAGCCCGGTGTGCTCCTGCGGGCGCACCGGGCGCACCTCGACGAAGGTGATCTCGTGCCGCGCCAACGGGAGCACCAGCTCCACCCGTCCGCCGTCGACCGCGAGCGACCGGTGCTCCACCGCCGGACGGGCGCAGTCGCGCAGCAGGTCGAACGTCCTGGTGTCCGGCGAGTCCGGCCTGCCGAGCTCGCGCCAGGCCGCGAACGCGTTGCCGTCGTGCTCGTTCACCCGTTCCCGGCGGACGAACGCGCGGGTCCCGACCACCGGGACCGAGACCCGGACCTCGTGCCGGTCCGGCACGTCCGGCGCGGCCGTCCCGCCGACGGGCTGCCACGCCAGCACCGTGACCCGCCCGTCGTCGTCCGCGCAGACCAGGTGGTCCTCGCCGCAGGCGAGGACGAGCGGGCCCATGCGGGCCAGGAAGGCGTAGAGGTGGTAGGTCGGCTTCGGGACCTGCCGGTGGGTGAGCAGGCCGAAACCGCCGTGGAACACCGAGGTCGGCACGTCGACCTCCTCGAACACGTCGCAGAACGTCCAGTAGGAGTAGGAGTCCACGAGGTCGAGGCCGCCGACCAGGACCGGTGCCAGGTACGCGGCGTGGTAGGCCGTGTCGTGGATCGGGTTGTCCGGCCGGTAGGAGGAGTTGAACTCGGTGATGTGCACCGGGAGCCCGGCCAGCGCCGTGCCCGCCAGGTGCTTGCGCGGCGCGTCGAACTGGTCGAGCAGCGAGCTGGGCGGCTCCAGCGTCTGGTAGGTGCCGAACGGGATGTGCTGCGCGGGACCGGAGGAGTAGGCGTGCCTGCTGACGAAGTCGACCGGCACGTCCCGGCGGGTGGCGAAGTCGGCGAACGGCGCCCACCAGTCGTCGGAGCCGGGCGACAGGGCGGGCCCGCCGACCTGGAGGCCAGCGTCGACGTCCTTCACCGCCCGCGCGGTGGTCTCGTAGAGCCGGAAGTACGCCTCCTGGTCGGCGTCCTTCCAGAACTCCACCAGGTTCGGCTCGTTCCACACCTCGATGGGCCAGGTGCGCACCTCGTCGACGCCGTAGCGGTCGACCAGGTGCAGGACCACCGCGCGCACCAGTGCCGCCCACTCGCTGGGGTAGCGCGGCGGGGTGATGTTGCCCTTCCACCAGAACACCGTGTCGTCGCCGGAGGCCAGCGAGGACGGCATGAACCCCAGCTCCACGAACGGCCGCACACCCAGCTCCAGGTAGGTGTCGAACACCTGGTCCAGGTAGGTGAACGAGTACCGCGTGCCACCGTCCACAGCGGACTTCCGGTGCACGCCCATGTCGTCGGACAGCAGCCCGTGGCCGCGGATGTGGCGGAAGCCGATGTCGCGCTGCACGAGCGCGAGCGACTCCCGGTAGTCCGATCTCAGCGCCAGGTTGAGCCGTCCCGTGCCGACGCAGTGGCGCCACGAGTCGGACAGGCGTGCGGTGGTGGGTTCCACGGTGGCCCTCCCCTGCGTGCGTGCGGATGGGCGGGCCGGTCGCGGGAGGACCGGCCCGCGGTGGTCAGCCGTTCTTCTGCTTGTACCGCTCGTAGGCGGTGTTGACGAGCTGCACGTACTGGCCCATGCCCTTGCCGTCCAGCTCCTTGACGTAGGCGTCCCAGGTGGACAGGTCGCGGTCGCCGAGGATGAACTGGAGGGTCGCCTGCTTGGTGAGGTCCTTGAGCGGGGTCTCCCAGAGCGTGGCCTGCTCGCGCTCGGCGTCGGTGAACGGGCTGGGCGGGGCGAGCGGCAGGTTCCTCTTGGCGGACATGGCCTTCTGGAAGGCGACCTCCTCCTCGGTGAACATTGACTGGAGCAGCTCGGTGCTGCCGCCGTAGGCGAAGACGCCGCCCTGGAAGCCGAAGTCCTTCTGCAGCTTCTTCGGGGCGTCGGGGTTCATGCCGCCGAACCCGATGTCGGACTTGAGCGCCCGCTTGCCGGTCGCGTCCTTGTCGTAGGTGGTCCCGACGACGCCCCACTTGACGAACTCGGCGCCCTCGTCGGAGTACCAGAGCCAGTCGACGAACTGCATCATCGCCACGAACTTGTCGCTCTGCAGCGCCTTGGCGGAGATCATCAGGCCGTTCTCCAGCCTGGTGACCCGCATGACGTCGCCCTGGGGACCGGCCGGGAGCGGGATCTTCGCGACCGTGGCGCCGGGGATGTTCTTGAGGCCGGGGCGGTAGTCGTTGACGATGGTCTGGGCGTTGCTGCTGATCGCGTAGGACTTGCCGGTGGCGAACTTCTGGATCGCGGGCTCGTCCTTCTGCGTGAAGCTCTCCGGGTCCATCAGCCCCTCGGCCACCAGCTTGTGGAAGTACTCCACCAGCTTGCGGTACTCCGGGGTCGCCCCGGTGTAGGCGAACTTCTTGCCGCCCTCGTCGAACTGCGACTGCTCGTAGCCCCACCCCGCGGTGGTGCCGAACGTCTGCGCGGCGACGTTGAGGATGCTGTTGCCCTCGAACCGGTCCGACAGCTGGTAGCTGTCCGGGTGCGCCGCCTTGATCGCCTTGAGGACGGTGTAGACCTCGTCCCACGTCTTCGGCGCGGCCAGGCCCAGCCTGGTCAGCTCGTCGGTGCGGAAGGCCAGCGTGTAGTCCGGCCACGGCGCCTCGTGCACGCCGGGCAGCAGGTAGAACTTGCCGTCGTCCTGGCGCAGCGTGTCGAGCTCCGGCTGGAGCTTCCACTTCTCGATCTTCGCCTTCAGGTTCGGCATCAGGTCGAGGTAGTCGCTCACCGGGAGGATCGCGCCCGACGCGACGAACGCGTCCTCCTGGTTGGGGTAGGTCTTGGCGATGATCTCCGGCGCGTCGCCCGCGCCCACGACCAGGCTGCGCTTCTGCTCGTAGTCGCTCATCGGCACGATCGTCGGCTTGACCTTGACGTTCGTCCGGCCGGTGATCTCCGACCAGAGCAACCAGTCGTCCTTCACCGGGTAGTTCGGGTGGTCGCTGTAGAGCACCCGGAGCTCGACCGGCTCGGTGGCCTTGAACCGGTCGCCCGCCTTGTAGTCGGTCATCGCGGCGACGCGCTTGCCGTCGAGGTCCGCTCCCCCCGCGGCCCCCTCCTCCCCGCTGCACGCCGCCAGGCCTGCCACCAGCCCGGCGGCGGTCAACGCCGCGAGTACGCGGTTCCACTTCGTTCGCATCGTGCTCTCCTCAAGAGGTGTGACTCCGTCGTCGACCCGGGAGGTGGTGCGCCCTACTGCTTGACCGCGCCGAGCATCACGCCCGACACGAAGTACCGCTGGATGAAGGGGTAGATCACGACGACGGGCAGGACCGTGAGCACCATCGTCACCGACTTGATGTTGGAGTTGACCTGGCCGACGTCGCTGTCGGTGCTGCCCATGGAGGTCGCGGTGGTGGCACCGGAGACCATGTTGCGCAGGTACACCGTGACCGGGAACAGGTCGGCGCGGTCGAAGTAGAGGAACGCCGAGAACCACGAGTTCCAGTTGGCCACGGCGTAGAACAGGACCATCGTCGCGATCACCGCCTTGGACAACGGGAGCACGATCCGCAGCAGCACGCCGTAGGTGTTGAGGCCGTCGACCGTCGCCGCCTCCTCCAGCTCCTTGGGCAGGCTCTCGAAGAACGCCTTCATCACCAGCAGGTTGAACACGCTGATCGCGTTGGGCAGCACGACCGCCCACAGCGTGTTCTTCATGCCCAGCTCGGAGATCAGCACGTAGTTCGGGATCAGGCCGCCGTTGAAGAACATCGTGAACACCGCGACGCCGACGAGCAGGCCGCGCCCCTTGAGGTGGTGCTTGGACAGCACGTACGCGTACGTCGTCGTGAGCACCAGCGAGATCAGCGTGGCCGTCACCGTGTACACGACGGTGTTCAGGTAGCTGTTCCAGAAGGTCGGGTCGGACACGATGATCCCGTAGGTCTTCAGGTTGAACCCGCGGGGCACCAGGTTCACCCGGCCCGTGCGGATGTACTGCTCGTCGCTGAAGGACTGCGCCACGATGTTGACGAACGGGTACAGCGTGACCGCGGCGACCACCAGCAGCAGGACCACGTTGACCACGCGGAAGACCCGGTAGCCGCGGGTGTCGCCGACGCGCGTCGGCCGTGCGGCGGCGGGCTTGCCCATGCGCTCGGCCAGCTCGGCCGGGTCGGTGGTCACCACAGGCTCGTCCCCACTGTGCGGCGCGAGATCGCGTTGGCGGACAGGACGAGCGCCAGCCCGATGGCGGACTCGAACAGCCCGATCGCGGCGGCGTAGCTGAAGTTGTTGGACACCAGGCCGACCCGGAACAGGTAGGTCGAGATCACGTCCGCCGTGGGGTAGGTCAGCGGGTTGTAGAGCAGCAGGATCTTCTCGAAGCCGATCGCCATGAACGTGCCGGTGTTGAGGATCAGCAGGGTCACCATCGTCGGCCGGATCCCCGGCAGCGTGATGTGCCAGGTCTGCCGCCACCGGTTGGCGCCGTCGATCCTGGCGGCCTCGTAGAGCTGGTCGTCGATGGTGGTCAGCGCGGCGAGGTAGAGGATCGTGCCCCAGCCGACGGTCTGCCACACCTCGGAGGACACGTAGATGGTGCGGAACCACTGCGGGCCCTGCATGAACGCGATCGGGCTGCCGCCGAACGCTTCGACGACCTGGTTCACCGTGCCCTCGATCGAGGTCAGCTGCAGCACCATCCCGGCGACGATCACCAGCGACAGGAAGTGCGGCAGGTAGGACACCGTCTGCACGAACCGCTTGAACAGCCGCGACCGGACCTCGTTGAGCAGCAGCGCGAGCACGACCGGCAGCGGGAAGCAGAACAGCAGGGTCAGCGCGCCCAGGACGAAGGTGTTGCCGAAGACCTGCCAGAACGTCGGGTCGTCGAGGAAGATCGTGACGTACCGCAGGCCGACCCACGTCTCGCCGAACAGGCTGCCGCCGGGGACGAACCGGCGGAACGCGATGACGTTGCCGAGCATCGGCAGGTACCGGAACACCAGGAAGAACAGCAGCGGCACCAGCGCCAGCGAGTAGAGCTGCCAGTCGCGCCGCAGCGCCTTGCGCCAGGTCCGCCCCACCCGCCGGTCCCGCGGGGTCTTCGCGGACGGCGGCTTGGGCAGGGCCTCGGGTTCGCGCGTGTCGACGCTCATCCGCCCACCGCCTCCCGACCGGCCCCGGCGACGACCGGGACGCCGTCCACCTCACCGCGGGAGGTGCTCACCGACGGGGCGTGACCGCCTCCGGTCGCCGTCCCGGCGGTCGTGCCGCCCGGCGGCGGCGGGACCGCGTCGCAGGTGCCCTCGGCCGCCCTGTCCACCATCGACCAGGCACCTCCGATCACGTCGTCGTGAAAGGCCGAAAGTATCGAAATCAAGCCCGATACTTTGGTCCGGTGAGGAGACGGTAGGGGCATCAACGAGGAGCGTCAACCACTCATCGGACATAACTACGGCCTCATCCGGACACCGATCAGCCCAGCTCTGTTCATATATGTGACCAGAAGGTCGAACGATGATCACTAGCCCTTGCCGCATTTAACGTTTAGGCTCCTGCTCCGAAACTTTAGGACGTCGCCGAGGTGCCGGGATCGACGCAGGACAAGGGGTCAGCATGAGCACTCCGCTCGGAACAGGTGCGGACCCGTCGGACGGCGACACCCCGCCGCCCGCGTCCATCGCCTCCATCGCCGCGGAGGCGGGTGTCTCGATCCCGACCGTCTCGAAGGTCCTCAACGGCAGGCCCGACGTCGCCGCCCACACCCGTGCGCGGGTCGAGAGCGTGATCGAGCAGCGCCGGTACCGGCGCAGACGGGCCCGCGAGTCGTCCCGCCCCGCGCTCATCGACCTGGTGTTCCACGAGATGCACTCGGCGTGGGCCACGGAGATCATCCGCGGTGTCGAGCAGGCGGCCGCGAACGAGCGCGCCGCCGTCGTGCTGTCGGAGCTGGGCGGCGAGCACCGGCCGCGCCGGGAGTGGTTCGACGACCTGCTCACCCGGCGGCCGCTGGGCGTGATCCTCGTGCTCGCCGACCTGGACGAGGACCAGCGCAACCAGCTGACGACGCGCAACATCCCGTTCGTCGTCGTGGACACGGCGGGCGAGCCGGAGCCCGGTGTCCCCACGGTCGGCTCGGCGAACTGGTCCGGAGGCCTCGCGGCCACCCGCCACCTGATCGGGCTCGGCCACCGCCGCATCGCGGTCGTCTCCGGCCCCACCACCGTGATGTGCAGCCGCGCCAGGGTGGACGGCTACCGCAGCGCGCTGGACGAGGCAGGACTGGCGGTCGAGCCGGACCTGGTGCGGTGGGGCGACTTCTACGTGCACGGCGGCTACGACCACGGCATGGCGCTGCTCGACCGCCCGGACCGCCCCACGGCGATCTTCGCGGGCTCGGACTTCCAGGCGCTGGGCGTGATGCGCGCGGCCCGCGAGCTCGGACTGTCCATTCCGGACGACCTGTCGATCGTCGGCTACGACGACCTGGACGTCACCGAGTGGATCGGGCCGCCGCTGACCACCGTGCGCCAGCCCCTGCGCGAGATGGCCACGACCGCCGCGGAGATGGTCTTCACCCTCGCCCGCGGCGAACGCCCGCGCAACGAGCGCATAGACCTGGCGATCGAACTGGTCGTCCGCCAGAGCACCGCCCCGCCACCAGCCCACAAGGACTGACCATGGCCCTCTTCGACCTGCCCCTCGCCGAACTGGAGAAGTACCGCCCCACCGTGCGGAAACCGGCGGACTTCGACCACTTCTGGACCTCGACGCTCGACGACGCGGCCCGGTTCGAGCCGCTGATCGCCGTCGACCCGATCACCACCGGCCTGGCGCTGATCCACACCTGGGACATCGCGTTCGCGGGCTACGCGGGCCACCCCATCCGCGCCTGGTACTCGCGGCCCGCGGGTACCCAGGGCCACCCGCTGCCCGTCGTCGTCGAGTACCCGGGCTACGGCCGCGGCCGGGGCCTGCCCGTCGAACGCCTGCTGTGGCCCAGTGCCGGGTACGCCCACCTGCTCGTGGACACCAGGGGCCAGGGCGGCCAGTACGGCAACGGCGGCGACACCCCGGACCCGGTCGGCTCGGCCCCGTCGGCCCCCGGTTTCCTCACCCGCGGCATCGGCGACCCCGGAACCGCCTACCTGCGCAGGCTCCTGACCGACGCCGCCCGTGCCGTGGACGCGGCGCTCGCGCTGCCCGACGTGGAGAGCGCGGCCGTGGTGGGCAACAGCCAGGGCGGCGGACTGGCCATCGCCGCCGCCGGTCTCAACAACCGGGTGGACGCCCTGCTCGCCAGCGCTCCCCTGCTGTGCCAGGTGGAACGCGCGATCGGCATCACCGACGCCGAGCCCTACAACGAGATCGTGCGGTACCTGTCCGTGCACCGGAGGTCCGCCGAGCGGGTGCTCAACTCGCTGTCCTACTTCGACGGTGTGCACTTCGCGGGCCGCACCACGGCACCGGCGCTGTTCGCCACCGGGCTGCGCGACACGATCTGCCCGCCGTCCGGTGTCTTCGCCGCGTTCAACGCGCTGGGCACCCCCTTGCACCGCAAGGAGATCGCCGTGTACCCCTACAACCACCACGAGGGCGGCGACGCCCACCACGTGGTCCGCCAACTCTCCTGGATGAACGACCACCTCCCGGTATGACCCCACGGGTAACGGTCCCGACCTCGACGATCATTCCTCTTCGGCGCTCCGCGGGGCATCGTCGTCACCACGCCCAGCACGTGGGCGGATGTCGAACGGGAAGCGGGACAACGGGTTCTCATGATCATTGTCAGCGGTGCAAACGGGGCACTCGGCGGCGCGGTCGTCGAACGGCTGCTCGACCGGGTCGCACCGGAGCAGGTCGGCGTCAGCGTGCGCGACCCGGAGAAGGCGAAGGGGCTGGCGGCTCGGGGCGTGCGGGTCCGGCGGGGCGACTTCGCCGACGCCGGCAGCCTGGAGCACGCGTTCGAGGGAGCGTCTCGGATCCTGCTGATGTCGACGGACACCACCGGGGACCAGGCGGTGCGCCTCATCGGCACGGCGATCGACGTCGCGGCGAAGTCCGGCGCCGAGCGCCTCGTGTACACCAGCCACCTGGGCGCGCGGCCGGTCTCGGCCTTTCCGCCCATGCCCGACCACGCCGCGAGCGAGGTTGCGCTGCGCGCGTCCGGGGTGCCCTACACGGTCCTGCGCAACGGTTTCTACGCGTCCTCGGCGGTCATGCTGCTCGGTGCGGCCGTCCAGACCGGCGAGCTGGCCCTGCCGCAGGACGGTCCCGTCTCGTGGACGGCGCACGCCGACCTGGCCGAGGCGGCGGCGATCGCCCTGACGCAGGACGTGCTGGAGGGCGTGACCCCGGCCCTCAGCGGGGCGGAGGCGATCGACATGGCGGGCGTCGCCGCGATCGCCTCGGAGCTCACCGGACGGCCGATCCGCCGGGTGGTCGTGACGGACGAGGAGTACCGGGCGGGCCTGCTCTCCCACGGTGTCCCCGAGGAGGCCGCGGACCTGCTCGTCGGCCTGTTCACCGCGAGCGCGCGAGGCGACTTCGCCGAGGTGGACCCGACCCTCGCCACCCTGCTCGGCCGTCCTCCGGTGCCGCTGCGGGAGGTCCTGCGGGCCGCGCTCGGCTGAGCGCGCCCGCGGGTAGACCGCGACGACGGGCCGCCCACCGCACCGTGGGCGGCCCGCGTCACCGGTCGGGGCGTTACCCCACGAGGTAGCCGAAGGGCGGCTGGACGGCGGGCGCCGGGCGCTCCGCGACCCAGCTGCTGTCGGTGTGGACGCAGAACCCGAGGTCGTCCAGGACACCGGCCCGCGGCCCGTCGAACTCGTAGATCACGAGCTCGGCCTCGTCGGCGGTGGTGGGTGTGTCGGTTCGGGTGTCGATGCTCATCTGTCGTTCTCCCCGTTGGTGTCGCACCGGTTGTTCCTCCGCATTCTGCTGACACCGGGAAAGGGGCCGGTAGTTACGCCATAACGTGGGTGGGCATGAAGATCTCACCCCCTCCGGTCCGCGGTCGGCGACTCCTCCACGGCGGGGTCGCGGAACACCGCGGTCAGCTTGGCCCGGTCCCGGACGAGCAGGAACGCGCACAGGGCGGTGTAGGCGGCGGCGAAGTACTTGACCATCGGGTAGTCGAACCCGAAGTCCATGAGCGTGATGTTGAGGCTCACCGCGAACAGGGCGGCGGCACCCGCGAACGCACTGCGGCGGAACAGGAGCATGACGGCCGGGACGAACTCGAACAGCCCGGTGACGCGGCCGTAGAACGGCGAGTACCCGTAGAAGGCCCACACCAGCGAGGTGCCGTCGGCCGTGGACTTCGAGATCGTCCAGTCGCCGTAGTAGTACTGGCCGCCCAGCAGCTTGACGCTCCCGTAGAACAGGAAGATCGCGGACAGCAGGAGGCGGACGCACAGGATCGTCCTGGACGGCGGCTTCGACCAGATCACGGGGGCTCCAGGGGTGGGTCGGCTCGACTTGCGGTGACCATGCTCGCGAGTCCGCGGGCGGCGCGGACCGTCCTGGCGGCCCGACCTCCCGGCCCGCGGGAGGAAGCGCCTCCTCCCATCGAAGGAGGCGGCGCCCCTCCGGGATCCATAGGCTCGGGGGTTGTGACTACCTGGCCGACCCCGGCGCGGTGGACCCTCCGGCTGGCACCGCTGGTGCTGGTGCCCGCCGCGCTGGTCTTCCTGTTCGAGCCGCGGGACGCGGTGACGCCGCGGGTCTGGGCGCTGTCGCTGCTCGGGTGCGCGCTGGTGCTGCTGGGCCACCGGGCGCCGCTGGCGGTCAGCCTCGCCCAGTCGTCGCTGCTGCTCGCAGCCCTGCTGCTGAGCCCCGCGAGCCTCGCGGTCGTGCAGCTGCTGGCCGCGTTCGCGCTGGGCGAGCTCGCGATGCGACGGCCGTGGTTCCCGCAGCTGGCCGCGGGGTGCGCGGCGGCGACCGGCGTGGGGGCGTGCTACCTGCTGTCCCAACCGGAGGTCGAGCCGGTGCCCACGGCGCTGCGGCTGCTCATCGTCGTGGGTGTTCCGGTGCTGGCCGGGCGGCACCTGCGGTCGACGCGCGAGCTGACCCGGTACTACCGGGGGCGCGGGCTCGACGCCGAACGGCTGCGCGACGCCGAGGTCCGCGCGGCGCGCGAGGCCGAACGCACCTCCATCGCCCGCGAGCTGCACGACCTGGTGGCGCACCACGTCTCGTCGATCGTGCTCCGGGTGGGCGTGGCCCGGCACGTCGCGCCGGACGCCGCCACGCTCCGGGCGGCGCTCGACGACGTGCACACGACCGGGTCCGACGCGCTCAAGGACCTGCGCGACCTCGTGGCCGTGCTGCGGGCGCCCAGCGCGTCCGACGCCGCCGTGCTCAGCCCGGACGGCCTCGGCCCGGCGATCCGGCAGGCCGCCGAGCGGTGCGGGCGGGCCGGGTTCGGCGTCACCTGCTCCATCACCGAGCTCGGCGGCGACCTCGACTCGGTGCGGCGGCTGGCCGTGCTGCGGATCGTGCAGGAGTCGCTGACCAACGTGATGCGCCACGCGCGCCCTGGGGCGAACGTGGAGGTCGAGGTGCGCGGGACCGCGGACCACGTGGAGATCACCGTCCTCAACGACGGGGTCCCCCGGCAGCGGCCCGGCGGCGCGTCGGGGCACGGGCTGATCGGGATGTCCGAGCGCGTCACCGTGTTCGGCGGCACGTTCCGCGCGGGCCCCACCCCGGCGGGCTGGCACGTCACCGCCAGGTTCCCCCGCACGAACCCCGCGGACCTCCGGTGATCCGGGTCCTGCTGGTCGACGACCAGCGCCTGGTCCGCGCCGGGCTGCGGATGCTGTGCGACTCCGCGCCGGACGTGGAGACCGTCGGCGAGGCCTCCAACGGCCACGAGGCCGTCCGCGCGGTCGACGAGCACCGCCCCGACGTCGTCCTGATGGACCTGCGGATGCCCGGCATGGACGGCACCACCGCCACCGGGCGCATCCTCGCCCGGCACCGGAACGCGCGGATCGTCGTCGTCACCACCTTCGACGACGACGAGCACCTCTACGGCGCCCTGTCCGCGGGCGCGTACGGGTTCCTGCTCAAGGACTCCGCTCCGGAGGACCTGCTCGACGCCGTCCGCCGGGCCGCCGCGGGCGAGCCCCCGTTCAGCCCGACCGTGCTGCGCCGGGTGGTCGGCCGTGCCACCGAACGCCACCGCGCCACCGTCCCCACCACCCTCCCACCGCTCACCCCGCGGGAACGCGACGTCCTCGTCCTGCTCGCCCAGGGCCACGGCAACGCCGACATCGCCCACCTCCTGCACCTCGGCGTCACCACGGTCAAGACGCACGTCGGCTCGCTGCTCGCCAAGACCGGCACCGACAACCGCGTCCGCCTCGCCCTGCTCGCCCACGCCGCCGGGCTCCTCTAGACCGGCGTCAGAACAGCTCCGGGCAGTGCGGGGCGTGGTCGCCGAGGAAGGCGGTGGACAGGGCGGCGACGGTGCCGGGGGTGTGTTCGCGGACGCGGCCCGCGCGGGCCAGGACGGTGAGGCGGGTGCCGCCGAGGAAGGCGGAGCCGAGTGCGGCGACGTCCGCGGTGGCGTCCGGTGCCGCGTCGGTGCGGCGGACGGTGGCGCGGCCCTTCTCGACGGTGAGGTGCCAACGGCCCGCGTTGCGCGGCACGAGCGGGTCGAGGACCTCGACCACGGCGTCCACGTCGGACAGGTAGTGGCGCAGCTCAAGGGCGCGGTCGACGTGGACGAGCCGGACCCACAGGGCGTCGTTGCGGTGGCGGATGGCGGAGCGGGGGTCGGCGAGCATGTGGACGACCGGGTCGTCGGCGGAGGTGTAGTGCTTGACCTCGCCGCCGAGACCGAGGTCGAGCAGGTGCCGGTAGAGGGCGGCGTGGGCCACGTCGGTCTCCGCGACGAGCTCGTGGACGTGCAGCTCGTCCTTCGGGCCACGCGCGTCCCATGCCGTCCGGACCCGGTAGACGACGTACCCGCGCGGGTGCAGGGCGAAGCGGAACGCGGAGAGGCCGTCGCGGTAGCGGTCGTCGTCGGCGAGGTGGAACTCCCACGAGCGCCCGGTGCGGCCGAGCCAGCCTACGCGCGAGGTCCGGACCCGGTCGTAGAGCTCCTCGAGCACCGGCAGCGCCTCGGCGCGGGAGACCTCGCGGACGAGGGCTTCGCCGATGTCGACGCCCGCGTGGAACGGGGCGCCGTGCGGCAGCTCCAGGTGCAGCAGGTCGGAGGCGAGCGAACCGCACCCGAAGCGGCTGTAGATCGCCCCCTCGGAGGCCCAGAGGATCGCGAACGCCTCGTCGATGCCGTCGACCAGGGTCGAGACCAGCCGGTTCAGCACACCCTTGCGCTGGTAGCCGGGCCGCACGCCCGCGGTCGTCAGGGCGGCGGTCGGAGCGACGGCCCCGCCGGGGAGGGTGATCTCACGGGAGAGGACCGCGCTCACACCGACCAGGTCGTCGTCCTGGAAGACGCCGACCGTCCGGTCGAACTCGATCACGTGCTCCACGCGCTCCGGCCGCCCGTCGTCGAGCTCGGTGAGGAACGCGCTCGCCAGCACGCGGCGCAGCGACACCACGTCGCGGGGCGTGAGGACACGGACTGTGAAAGGGTCGTCACCCATGGCTCATCCTTCTGACCAGTGCAAACGAACAGAAAGGTTAGCCTAACCTGACCTGTAGCCGGATCTTCCGCTTTCGCCGCGAGCCGTACTGGGTGAGGCTGGGGGCATGACCTTCGACATCGCCGCCATCCGCTCCTCGTTCCCCGCGCTGGGCGACGGGTACGCCTACCTCGACGGCGCCGCGGGCACCCAGACGCCGATCTCCGTGATCGACGCCATCTCGTCGGCCTACCGGCTCGGCATCGGCAACGTCGGCGGCCCGTTCCCGGCCAGCGCGCGGTCGATGGCGATCGTCGCCGAGGCCCGGCAGGCCGTCGCGGACCTGACCGGCGGCCAACCGGCCGGGGTGGTGCTCGGACCGAACAGCACGACGCTGGTGTACCGCTTCGCGCACGCGCTGGCCGAGGGCTGGCGGGAGGGCGACGAGATCGTGCTGTCCCGGCTCGACCACGACGCCAACGTCCGCCCCTGGGTGCAGGCGGCGGCCCGCGCGGGCGTCGTGGTCCGCTGGGCCGAGGTGGACGTCGACACCGGCGAGCTGCCCGTGGAGCAGTACGACGACCTGCTGACCGACCGCACCCGGCTGGTGGCCGTCACGGCGGCGAGCAACATCCTCGGCACCCGGCCGGACGTCGCCGCGATCACCGCGAAGGCGCACGCGGCGGGCGCGCTCACGTTCGTCGACGGCGTCCACTCCACCCCGCACGACCTGCCCGACGTACGGGCGTTCGGCGCGGACTTCTTCGTGACCAGCGCGTACAAGTGGGCCGGTCCGCACATCGGCGCGCTGGTGGCGGACCCCGCACTGCTGGAGTCCCTGCCCGCCGAGAAGCTGACGCCGTCGCCGGACCGGGTGCCGGAGCGGTTCGAGACCGGCACCTCGCCGTTCGCCGACCTCGCCGGTGTCACCGCGGCGATCGAGCACCTGGCCGGGCTCGCGCTACCGCTGCCGTCACTCCCCCGCCGCGAACGGCTGCGCGTCTCGATGGAGGCCGTCGGCGCACACGAGCAGGAGCTGTTCGACGTGCTGCTGGGCGGTCTCGGCGGGCTGCCCGACGTGACGCTGTACGGCAAGCCCGCCCGGCGCACGGCCATCGCGTACTTCCGGGTCGCGGGCCACACGCCCGCGGAGGTCGCCGAGCACCTGGCGATGAACGGGGTGAACGTGTGGCACGGGCACAGCTACGCGTGGGAGCTGACCGGTGTGCTCGGCCTGCGGGACACCGGCGGTGCGGTGCGCGCCGGGCTGGCGCACTACAACGACCGCGAGGACGTCGACCGGTTCCTGGCCGCCGTGGCCGAACTGCCGAAGGCCGCGGGCTGATCCGACACGGCACCGAAACCTGTTCTTGATTGAGTCCAGAAAGGAGGGCACACTCCTGGGCGTGCCAACGCCGTCGGACTTCGAGAGCATGCTGCGCGGGGTGTCCCTGCGCGTGACGCGACCGCGGGTCGCGGTGCTGTCCGCGGTCCACGACCACCCGCACGCCGACACCGATTCGATCATCGGTATCGTTCGTCAGGGGCTCGGCGGAGTGTCCCACCAGGCCGTTTACGACGTGCTGCGCGCGCTGACCACCGCGGGGCTGCTCCGTCGCATCGAGCCTCCGGGCTCCGCCGCGCGCTACGAGGCACGGGTCGGGGACAACCACCACCACGTCGTGTGCCGGTCGTGCGGTGCCATCGCCGACGTCGACTGCGCCGTCGGCGTCGCGCCCTGCCTGACCGCGTCCGACGACCACGGCTTCACGATCGACGAGGCCGAGGTCGTCTACCACGGCCTGTGCCCCGCCTGCTCCACCACAACAAGTAGCTCCTGAGCACATCTCGGAAGGATTCCCGTGTCTGACAGTCCTGACGCCGTCGTTGGAGAGATGAACGAGGAGAGCGCCGGCGGGTGCCCGGTCTCGACCGGGCGCCTGAACCACCCGACCGAGGGCGGGGGCAACCGCGGCTGGTGGCCGAACCAGCTCAACCTCGCGATCCTCCGCAAGCACGCCGTCGCGGCCAACCCGATGGGTGGCGAGTTCGACTACGCGGCCGCGTTCGCCACGCTGGACCTCGACGCCCTGACCCGCGACGTCGACGCGGTGATGACGACCTCGCAGGAGTGGTGGCCCGCCGACTTCGGCCACTACGGCCCGTTCATGATCCGCATGGCGTGGCACAGCGCGGGCACCTACCGCGTCCAGGACGGCCGCGGTGGCGCGGGCGCGGGCATGCAGCGCTTCGCACCGCTGAACAGCTGGCCGGACAACGGCAACCTGGACAAGGCGCGCAGGCTGCTGTGGCCGGTCAAGAAGAAGTACGGCAGCTCGATCTCGTGGGCCGACCTGATGATCTTCGCGGGCAACCGCGCCCTGGAGACGATGGGCTTCAAGACCTTCGGCTTCGCCGGTGGCCGCGCCGACGTGTGGGAGCCCGACGAGGACGTCTACTGGGGCCCCGAGCGCACCTGGCTGGGCGACGAGCGCTACACCGGCGACCGCGAGCTGGAGAACCCGCTCGCCGCCGTCCAGATGGGACTCATCTACGTCAACCCCGAGGGCCCCAACGCGAACCCGGACCCGCTCGCCTCGGCGCGCGACATCCGCGACACGTTCGGCCGCATGGCGATGAACGACGAGGAGACCGTCGCGCTGATCGCGGGCGGCCACACGTTCGGCAAGACCCACGGCGCGGCCGACCCGGACCAGTACGTCGGTCCCGAGCCCGAGGGCGCGTCCATCGAGGAGCAGGGCCTCGGCTGGAAGAACGCGTTCGGCAGCGGCAAGGGCCGCGACGCGATCACCAGTGGCCTGGAGGTCACCTGGACCGCCACGCCCACGACGTGGAGCAACAGCTTCTTCGACAACCTGTTCGGCTACGAGTGGGAGCTGACCAAGAGCCCCGCGGGCGCCCACCAGTGGCAGCCCAAGGACGGCGCGGGCGCGAACACCGTGCCGGACCCCGAGGACGGCTCGCTGGTCCGCCCGCCGACGATGCTGACGACCGACCTCGCGCTGCGGTTCGACCCGGTCTACGAGCCGATCGCCCGCCGCTTCCACGAGAACCCCGACCAGTTCGCGGACGCGTTCGCACGGGCCTGGTTCAAGCTGACCCACCGCGACATGGGCCCGATCCAGCGCTACCTCGGGCCGCTGGTCCCGCAGGAGACGCTGATCTGGCAGGACCCGATCCCGGCCGTCGACCACGAACTCGTCGACGACGCCGACATCGCGGACCTCAAGGCGAAGATCCTCGACTCCGGCCTGACCGTCTCCCAGCTCGTCTCCACCGCGTGGGCGTCGGCCTCGACGTTCCGCGGCAGCGACAAGCGCGGTGGCGCGAACGGCGCCCGCATCCGCCTCGAGCCGCAGCGCGGCTGGGAGGTCAACAACCCCGACACCCTCGCCCAGGTGCTGCGCACCCTCGAGGGGATCCAGGAGTCCTTCAACTCCGCCCAGACCGGCGGCAAGAAGGTCTCGCTGGCCGACCTCATCGTGCTCGGCGGGTCCGCCGCCGTGGAGAAGGCCGCCGAGACCGCGGGCTTCCCCGTCGCGGTCCCCTTCACGCCCGGCCGCGGGGACGCGTCCGCGGAGCAGACCGACGCGGAGTCCTTCGCCGCGCTGGAGCCGACCGCCGACGGGTTCCGCAACTACCGGGGCAAGGGCAACCGGCTGCCGTCGGAGTACCTGCTGGTCGACCGCGCGAACCTGCTCACCCTGACCGCGCCCGAGACGACCGTCCTCGTGGGCGGCCTGCGCGTGCTCGGCGCGAACCACCAGGAGTCCACCGTGGGCGTCCTGACCTCGACCCCGGGGTCGCTGACCAACGACTTCTTCGTGAACCTGCTCGACATGGACACGGAGTGGACGGCGACGTCCGAGGACGCGGAGACCTTCGAGGGCCGCGACCGCAGCACGGGCGAGGTCAAGTGGACCGGTAGCCGCGCCGACCTCGTGTTCGGCTCGAACTCCGAGCTGCGCGCCGTCGCCGAGGTGTACGCGAGCGACGACTCCAAGGAGAAGCTCGTGCGCGACTTCGTGGCGGCCTGGGTCAAGGTCATGGACCTCGACCGGTTCGACATCGCGTGATACCGGTGTCCGGGTCGGCGGCGCGCCCGCCGACCCGGACGCCCGGCATCACGCTCGACGGCGGCCGCGCAGACCGACCGCGCACGCGGCGAGCGCGGCGAGGGTGAACAGGGCCTCCAGGACACCGCCCCACCTCGTGGCGACCGTGGTGTCCGACCTCAGCGGCACGGTGTCCACGAGCAGGTCCTCGGTGAACATCCCGGACGACCGCGCCACGCTGCCGTCGGGCCGCACCACCGCGCTCACGCCGCTGATCGCCGCCACGACCACCGCCCGCCCGTGCTCGACCGCGCGCAGCCGGGACATGGCGAGCTGCTGGTAGGTCATCTCGCCGCGCCCGTACCAGGCGTTGTTCGTCGGCACCACGAGCAGCCGGGCGCCCGCGGCGGCGCTCTCGCGCAGCACCGCGTCGTAGGCCACCTCGTAGCAGATCCCCACGCCCACACGGGTTCCGGCGACGTCCAGGACTCCCGGTTCGGTGCCCGCGCGCAGGTCCGGCGAGTCGGCGAACGGGGTGACCAGGCGGGCCAGGGACCGCAGCGGGATGTGCTCGGCGAACGGCACGAGCTCCTGCTTGGTGTAGGACTCCCCCGCGCCGGTGCGCGGGTCCCACGCGATGACGGCGTTCTCCTCGTCCCCGTCGACCTTGCGCAGCGCGCCGACCAGCGTGGGCACGCCGAGGTCCGCCACGGCTCCGTCCAGGACCGGGTCGCGGTCGCCGGTACCGGTCGCGCTCTCCGGCCACACCACGAGGTCCGGCCTCGGCACCCGGCCCGCCCGGATCGCGTCCGCCAGCCCGGTCGTGGCGCGCAGGTGGTTGCGGCGCAACACGTCCCGCTCGCCGAGCAGCCCCAGGCCCACGTCCGGCGCGTTGCCCTGCACCACGGCCACCGTGCGCACGCCGTCCTGCGCGTCCACCCCGACGGCCGGTGCCACGGCGAGCGCCGCGACCAGCGGCAGCACCGGCCACGCCCGCCGGACGTCCCGCGGCCGCGCCGCCCAGGCAGCCAGGCCGAACCCCGTCGCCACGACCGCGAACGACACCAGCGGCGCCCCGCCGACCGCCGCGAGCGGCAGGTACGGCCCCTCGACCTGGCCGAAGGCCACCCGCCCCCAGGGGAAGCCGTTGAAGGGCAGCCGTCCGCGGGCGGTCTCCTGGAGCACGAACAGCAGCGCCGCCCACACCGGTGCGGCGGGCAGCCGCGCCACGAGCGGCACCAGCGCGCACGCGGCGGCGGTGAACAGGGCCATCAGCGCGGACAGCACCAGCCACGGCGCGGGTCCGAAGTCGCGGCCCAGGAAGTCGTCGATCCACAGCAGGTGGGGCAGGAAGAAGGCCAGGCCGAACACGAAGCCCAGCAGCGCGGCCCGGCGGACGTGGGCCCCGTCGAGGGCGGACCACAGCACCGCGAAGGCGAGGACCGCCGTCCACCAGATCGTGCGGGGCGGGAACGCGGCGTGCAGCAGCCCGCCCGCCAGCGCGGCGGCGGCGTACCGCAAGGCCGTCCCGGTGACCCACGCGCGCTTGGCCTGAGCGGGGTCGTGGACGGCGACAGCGAGGTCAGACACGTGCCGTCGCCCTTTCCCGGACCGCCGTGCGACCGGCACCCCGCAGCACCACGAACGCCGCCGCCACCAGGAGGACCCCGATCGCGTAGCCCGCCACGAGGTGGCCGACCCGACCGGAGAAGTTCCCCGCCAGCGGCGGGACCAGCACGGCGAACACGGCCACCACCCCTGTCAGCCACGTCCACGCCCGGCCCACCGGCAGGCACAGCGCGAGGGGCACCACCGCCCACAGGAGGTACCAGGGCTGCACCACCGGACCGAAGACGACGACCAGGCCGAGCACCACCCCCAACGAGGTGACCTCACCGATCCGACCCCGCAGCTGCGCGCGCAGCACGAGCGCGATCCCGACCACCGTCAGCGCGTACCCGACGACCTTCCCGACACCGATCATGGTCTGCATGATGTCGGCACCCACCAGTGCGCCCGCACCCCCGGTCAGGAAACCGACCCAGTTCGTGGGTGCCATCCAGCTGTTGACCCGCCCCGAAGTGCCCAGCGCCCGCAACCAGCCGAAGCCGAGCCCGGTGAGCAGCGAGACGAGCACCGACACCACGACGAAGACCGCGACCATGCCGACCCCGGCCAGGGCGAAGTCGCCGACCCGGCCGCCCCGACGGCGGGCCAGCGCGGTCCCGACCACCGCGAGCGCGACCAGCGCGGGCATCTTCACCTCGGCGGCCAGCGCGATCAGCACGACCCCGAACGCCAGCGGCCACCACTCCACCCGCTCCCCCAGCGCGCCGAGCGCGACGGCCGTCCCGGCGAGCATGAGGCCCAGCATCAGGGAGTCGTTGTGCACCCCGGCCACCAGGTGCCACAGCACCAGCGGGTTGAGCACGCCCAGCCAGAGCGCGGCGCGCGCCGACGTCCCCACGGTCGCGGCCAGCCGGGGCACCGCCCACACGACCAGGACCAGCCCCAGCACCTCGACCAGGCGGTGCAGCGCGATGCCGACGACCGGGTCGCCGGTCGACACCTGCGCGACCGTCCGCTCGACGGCGCCGAACAGCGGGCCGTACGGCGAGGGCGTCTCGCGCCAGTAGACGCCGACGCGCTCCACCACCTCCGAGGCCGCCCCGAGGCCCTGCGCGGGCCCGGTGGTGTTGGGGTCGAGACCGCGCGCGGCCACCTCGCCCTGGGCGAGGTAGCTGAACACGTCCCGGCTGAACAGCGGCGGGGCGACCAGCAGCGGGCCGCACCAGAGCACCAGCGTCCGCTTGAGCCACCGCGAGCTCGGCCTCGGCCTGCCCGCGAGGACAGGACGCCCCAGCAGCACCCACGACAGCACCACCAGGCCCACCCCGGCGACACCGGCGGCCAGGGACGCCGTGGCCCATCCCCCTGACGTGGACACCACCCCGGTCCAGGCGGCGGCGGTGAGCAGGACGACACCGCCGAACCCGGTCCAACGCAGCAGGTCCGGCGTCCGCTCCCCCGGCCCGGTCACCGCGGGCGCCGCGGCGGCCGTCGTGAGCGGACGTCGATCCGTCGCCGGGAGTGCCATCTGTCCTCCGAGTGAACCGTCCGAGCCCCGATCGGCGACGACGGGTGATCCCGCCGCCACCGCTTGCGACGATGCTGGCCGGCGAATCGATCATCACGCATCACACCGCGGTCGCATGGCCGCGTACGACCACGGGAGGACACGGCGTACGACCGGCACGACGCCCACACCCCGGAGATCGCGCCGCACCGCTGGTCAACGGCCCGCGCGGGCGAAGATCGCTAGGGTCGGGGGTATGCCCGAGCTCATCGGGCCCACCGTCCGCGCCCATTCCGCCTGGCTCGAGGCGCACGACGACTGGGGCCCCGGCATCCACGAGGACGGCTTCGGGATCCACCCGTCCGACGAGGTCCGCTCCCCGGCCGGGTTCGCGGCCTGGGTCGCCAGGCTGGACGCCGAACGGGCGGGCGGAGCGGTGTACCGGTGGATCGTCGAGGACGGCCGGGTGCTCGGCGGGATCGCGCTGCGCCTCGGGGACGCCGACCTCGTCCGGCGGGCCGGGCACATCGGCTACGGCGTCCGGCCGTCGGCGCGCGGGCGCGGGCTGGGCACGTGGGCGCTCGGGCGGATGCTCGACGAGGCACGGGCGGCCGGCCTGGACCGGGTGCGGCTCGTGTGCGCGGCCGACAACACCGCGTCGGCCAGGACGATCGAGCGCAACGGCGGCGTCCTGGAGGGCGTGCCCGGCACCGGCGCCGCGCGGTACCGGATCGACCTCGGCCCGACGCCGGGGGCCGGACCGCGCTGACCGGTCCGCGTCGCACAACACCCCTGCGGAGCCGGTACCGGGCACGGCGATGGTGTCGCGCCGACCGGTGGAAACCGTTGCGGATCCCCGAAATCCGCAGGTGCGGACCCCTGTGCCGAAACCCGTGTCCCCCGGTCCACGTCGTCGTTAGGCTGGCCGCGGGGTGGAACCACCGGGCACCGGGGAGGTCTGGGGGGCGTGGAGCTTCGTCTGCTGGGTGACGTCGGGGTGTGGCGGGACGGGCGGGCGGTCGACGCCGGCCCGGCGAGGCAGCGGTGCGTGCTCGCCGCGCTGCTGGTCGACGCGGGCCGGGTGGTGTCGACCGACGTGCTGGTCGACCGCGTCTGGGGCGGGCGGCCGCCGCAGCGGAGCCGCGAGACCCTGGGCTCGTACGCGTCGCGGCTGCGGCGGGTGCTGGCGGACTCGGGCGCGACCGTGCGCAGGCAGGCGGGCGGCTACGTGCTGCGGGTGCCGCCCGACGCCGTGGACCTGCACCGGTTCCGCGACCTGTGCGCCCGTGCCCGCGCCGCCGACGACCAGCGGGCCGCCGGGCTGCTGACCGAGGCGCTGGCGCTGTGGCGCGGTGAGGCGCTGACCGGGGTCGGGGGCGAGTGGGCCGAGATCGAACGCGACCGGCTCCGGCACGAGCGCTGGGGCGCGGAGCACGACCTCACCGACGTCCTGCTGCGACTGGGGCACGGCGAGGACCTGGTGGCCGACCTGTCCGCCCGCGTGGCGCACCGCCCGCTGGACGAGCGGGTCGCGGGCCAGTACCTGCTGGCCCTGCACCGCGCCGGGCGCACGGCCGACGCCTTGGCGCACTACCGGGAGGTCCGGCGGCGGCTGGTCGACGAGCTCGGCACCGACCCCGGCGCCGCGTTGCAGGACCTGCACCACCGGATCCTGGCCGCCGACCCGGAGCTCGGCACCGCCACGACCACGTCGGCTCCCTCCGTGGTGCCGCGGCAGCTGCCCGCCGCGCCCGGCCCGTTCGTCGGCCGCCGCGCGGAGCTGGACCGGCTCGACACCGCCCTGCGGGACGCCGGGAGCCCGGCGGGCTCGGTGGCCGTCTCGGCCATCGCCGGGGTGGGCGGCGTCGGCAAGACCTGGCTCGCGCTGCACTGGGCCCACCGCAACGTCGACCGGTTCCCCGACGGGCAGCTGTTCGTCGACCTGCACGGCTTCGGTCCCGACGGCGAGCCGATGGACCCCGCCGTGGCCGTGCGCGGGTTCCTCGACGCCCTCGGCGTGAAACCGGACCGGGTGCCCGCCGACCCGCACGCCCGCGTCGCCCTGTTCCGCAGCCTGGTCGCCGGGCGGCGGATGCTGGTGGTGCTGGACAACGCCGTCGACTCGGCGCACGTCGCCCCGCTGCTGCCGGGCACACCGACCTGCGTCGCCGTGGTGACCAGTCGCGCCCGGCAGACGGGCCTGGTCACCGGGCACGGGGCCCAGCACGTTCCGCTGGACGTGCTGACCGATACCGAGGCGCGCGCCCTGCTCGTGGGCCGCCTCGGCGCCTGTCGGGTCGAGGCCGAGCCCGCCGCGGTGGCCGAGCTGGTCGGGCTGTGCCGCGGGTTCCCGCTGGTGCTGGCCGTCATCGCCGGTCGCGCGCAGACCCGTTCCGGCGCGCCGCTGGCCGCCTTGGCCGACGAGCTGCGCGAGCTGGGTGTGGAGGCGCTGGACGACCGCGACCCGGCCGCGAGCCTGCCCGCCGTGCTGTCCTGGTCGCTGCGCGACCTGAGCGCCGAGCAGCGCGCGGTCTTCGGCCTGCTGGGCGCCGCACCGGGCCCGGACATCGGTCTGCCCGCCGCCGTCGCCCTCACCGGCCTGTCCCCCGCTCGGACCCGCCGGGCGCTGCGGGCGTTGGAGGAGGCCTCGCTGCTGGACCGGACCGACGACGACCGGAGCGCCATGCACGACCTGGTCCGCGGCTGCGCCGCGGGCACCGCCCCCGATGACCGGCAGCACGAGGCCGTGCGCCGGGTGGTCGACTTCTACCTGCACACCGCGCACGCCGCCGACCACCTGCTGGAGCCCCACCGCCAGCCCGTGCGGCTGGAGGAGGCGCCCGGTGTCGTCCCGCATCCGCTGACCGACGTCCCGGCGGCGCTCGCGTGGCTGGAGCGCGAGCACCCGAACCTGCTGGCCGCCCAGCACACGGCGGTGGCCAACGGGTGGCATGCCACCGCGTGGAACCTCGCCTGGTCGCTGAACACGTTCCACCTGCTGCGGGGCCACCTGCACAGCGCCCTCACCGCGTGGCGGGCCGCGCTGGCCGCCGCCGAGCACCTGCCGGACGCGACCACCCGGACCCGCGCCCGCCGGTTCCTCGGCTACGTCTGCTCGCTGCTGGGCCGCCACGACGACGCCACCGCGCACCTGGACCGGGCGCTGGCACTCGCGCGGGAGCACCGGGACCTCGCCGAGCAGGCGCACACCCACCGCCAGCACGCGCTGGTCGGCGAGCTGCGCGACGACCTCCGCGGCGCGCTGGAGCACGCCGGGCACGCGCTCGACCTCTACCGCGCGCTCGACCTGCCGGTGTGGGAGGCCAGCGCGCTCAACATGGTGGGCTGGTTCACCGCGCACCTCGGCGACCACGACACCGCCCGCGCCCACTGCCTGGCGGCGCTGGACCTGCACCGCCGCCACGACGACCCCGGCGGCGAGGCGCACACCCAGGACAGCCTGGGCTGGATCGACCACCGGACCGGCCGCCACCGGGAGGCGATCGGGCACTACCGCCGGGCGCTCGCCCTGTTCCACCACCAGGGCAACACCTACGAGGCCGCCGACACCCTCGACCGGCTCGGCCACCTGCACACCGCGCTCGACCAGGACGACCGGGCGCGCGAGGCGTGGCAGGAGGCGCTGGGGCTGTACCGCGACCAGGGACGCGACCGGCAGGTCGACCGGGTGCTGCGGCAGCTCGGCTCCCGCGGTCTGCGCGGGGCCGACCGGTCGGCGTGAGGGCACTTCCCGCTGGGTCGACGAGCCGCCGCCCTCGGCGGTACCCGTCGCTGCTCTCGTCGATGACGTCCACCTTCCGCCGTGCCACCAGGACGTCCCGATCGTCGGCGGCGGTGGACGGCAGGACGTGCCACCCGTGCCCGCCCCGTCCGGTTTGCTGGGATTCCTGGCCGTTCCGGCCCCCTGCGCGGTCGTAGGGTGGCGGGGTGGAGAGCCGCCTGGTCGTCATGGTCGGGTTCGACGGGATCGAGCTGATCGACGTCGCCTGCGTGACGAGCGGCTTCGAGCACGCGAACCGCCAGGGCGCCGTGCCCCCGTACCGCGTGGTGTTCGCGACGCCCGTGGGCAGGCCGGTCCGCAGCGACACGGGTCTGGAGGTGCGCGGCCAGGGCAGGCTGGACGGGATCGAGGGGCGGGTGGACACGCTCGTCGTGTCCGGCGGACTCGGCCACGAGGCCGCGTCGGCGAACGCCCGGCTGGTCGGCCAGGTCCGGCGCGTCGCGGCGCTGTCGCGGCGGGTGGCCTCGGTGTGCACCGGCGCGACGGTCCTGGCCGCGGCGGGCCTGCTCGACGGCCGCCGGGTCACCACGCACTGGCACTACGCGACCGAGCTGGCGCGGCGGTACCCGCGGGTGGACGTCGACCCCGCGCCGATCTACCTCCGCGACGGGGTCGTGTCGACCTCGGGCGGGGTCACCGCCGCCCTCGACCTGACCCTGGCCTTCGTCGAGGAGGACCACGGTCCCGAGGTCGCCCGCCGGGTGGCGATGGGCATGGTGACCTACCTGCACCGCCCCGGCGACCAGGCGCAGGTGAGCCTGTTCACCCGCGTCCCGCGCCCCGAGCAGGTCCTCGTCCGCCGCGTCGTCGACCACGTGGTCGCCCACCTGGACGCCGACCTCGGCACGGCGGGGCTCGCGGCGTCCGCCGGCGTGAGCGAGCGGCACCTGAGCAGGCTGTTCGCCGAGCACGTCGGCCGCACACCCGCGCGCTTCGTCCGCGACGCCCGGCTGGAGGCGGCCTCCCGGCTGCTGGTGGCCACGCGCGAGCCGCTGACGGACGTCGCCAGGCAGTGCGGCTTCGCCTCCGCGGAGGCGCTGCGCCAGGCGTTCACGCCCCGGTTCGGCCTGCCGCCGTCGCGGTTCCGGGCGGAGCACACGCCCCGCCGCGGACCCGGCGGGACGGCGTCCGTCCACTGAGGAGGGTGGTCAGGAACGCGGGCGGCGCGGCGGCTCCGCCTTGGCCTTCTCCTTCAGGCGCGCGGCTTCCCGCCGGACCTCCGCCTGGGTGGAGCGCTCCTGGCGCAGCCACGTCGGGTTCTCGGTCTTCAACGCCTCGATCTGCTCCGTGGTCAGGGACTCGGTGATGCCACCCCGCACGAGACCGCCGATGGAGATGCCGAGCTTCGTCGCGACGACCGGTCGGGGGTGCGGGCCGTTGCGGCGCAGGTCCCGCAGCCACTCGGGCGGGTCGGCCTGCAGGGCGTTGAGCTCGTCGCGCGAAACGACACCCTCCTGGAACTCCGCGGGGGTGGCTTCGAGGTACACACCCAGCTTCTTCGCCGCTGTCGCGGGCTTCATCGTCTGGGGGGTCTTCTGCGACTTCATGACGTGCAGGGTATCGGGCGCGTCCGCCGCCTCCGGTCACGCCCGGTAATCTGACCTCGTGACCGGCCCGGACGTACCCACGACATTCACCCTCGCGTACGTGCCGGGAGTGACGCCCACCAAGTGGGTGCGGCTCTGGGCCGAGCGGCTGCCGCAGGTCTCGCTGACGCTGCTCCAGGTCACCGCCGCCCAGGCCGCCGACGCCGTCCGCGAGCGCACCGCCGACGCGGTCCTGCTGCGACTGCCGATCGACAGGACCGGCCTGCACGCGATCCCGCTCTACACCGAGACCACCGTCGTCGTGGTGCCCAAGGACCACGTCGCCGCGGCGGCCGGGGAACTGTCCCCCGAGGACCTGGCCGACGAGATCGTCCTGCACCCGCTGGACGACGCCCTCGACTGGGCGGGCCCTCCCGGCCGACCCGCGTTGCAGCGCCCCGCCACGACCGCCGCCGCCGTCGAACTGGTCGCGGCGGGCATCGGGCTGCTCGTGGTCCCCCAGTCCCTCGCCCGCCTGCACCACCGCCGCGACCTCACCTACCGCCCGCTCGTCGACGCCCCGGAGTCGCGGGTCGCGCTGTCGTGGACCGAGGACGAGACCACGGACCTCATCGACCAGCTCATCGGCATCGTCCGCGGCCGCACCGTCAACAGCACCCGCGGCCGCGCGCCCGTGCAGGCCAAGCCGGAGGCCGACAACCGCAAGGCGACGGCCGGCAAGCCCGCGGGCCGCACGCCGCAGCGGCGGACCGCTGCCCCGAAGGCGGGCAAGCGCGGCAAGCCCCGCCGCCGGTCCTAGCCCTCGGGAGAACCGGCGCGCACCCCGTACCGTGGAGGACGTGAGCACCGCACCGGCACCCGTCGTCCCGCTGACCCACCACTTCGCCGAGGCGGTCCCCGAGCTGGCGCTGCCGTGGCGGGCCGACGAGGCACCCGACCCGCGCCTGCTCGTGCTCAACGAGCCGCTGGCCGCGGACCTGGGCCTGGCCCCCGAATGGCTGCGCACCCCGGACGGCCTGCGGCTGCTGGTCGGCAACCACGTCCCCGAGGGCGCTACCCCGGTCGCGCAGGCCTACGCGGGCCACCAGTTCGGCAACTACTCGCCCCGCCTCGGCGACGGCAGGGCCCTGCTGCTCGGCGAGCTCCCGCACGCCGACGGCAGGCCGCGCGACCTGCATCTCAAGGGCTCCGGCCGGACCCCGTTCGCCCGCGGCGGCGACGGTCTGGCCGCGGTGGGCCCGATGCTGCGCGAGTACGTCGTGAGCGAGGCGATGCACGCGCTCGGGATCCCCACCACCCGGTCGCTGGCCGTCGTCGCGACCGGCACCCCGGTGCACCGCGAGACCGTGCTGCCGGGGGCCGTGCTGGCACGGGTCGCGAGCAGCCACCTGCGGGTGGGCGGCTTCCAGTACGCGCGCGCCACCGACGACGTGGACCTGCTGCGCAGGCTGGCCGACCACGCCATCGCCCGGCACCACCCCGCGGCCGCGACCGCCGAGCGCCCGTACCTCGCGCTGTTCGAGGCGGTGGTGGCCGCCCAGGCGTCGCTGGTGGCCCGGTGGATGCTGGTGGGCTTCATCCACGGCGTGATGAACACCGACAACACGACGATCTCCGGTGAGACCATCGACTACGGACCGTGCGCGTTCCTGGAGGCGTTCGACCCGGCGACCGTGTACAGCTCCATCGACCACGGCGGCCGCTACGCCTACGGCAACCAGCCCGCCGTGGCTCAGTGGAACCTCGCGCGGCTCGCCGAGGCGCTGCTGCCGCTGCTCGCCGACGACCAGGACGAGGCGATCGCGCTCGCGGTGGAGGCCCTCACGGCCTTCCGGGCCGAGTACGACGCGGCGTGGTCGACCGGGATGCGGGCCAAGCTCGGCCTGTCCGCCGACGCCGGGCCGCTCGTCGACGACCTGCTCGTCCTGCTCCAGGGCGACCACGTGGACCACACGTCGTTCTACCGCGCCCTTTCCCACGCCGCCCGCGGTGACGACGAGCCCGTGCGCGGGCTGTTCCTCGACCTCGCGGCGGTCGACGCCTGGCTGGCGCGGTGGCACGGGCTGGGCCCGGACGCCGACGCGATGGACCGGGTCAACCCGGTGTACATCCCGCGCAACCACCTCGTCGAGGAGGCTCTGGCGGCGGCCACGGACGGCGACCTGGGCCCGCTGGACCGGCTCCTGGACGCGGTGCGCTCGCCCTTCGTCGAACGGCCCGGCCTGGAGCGCTTCGCCACCCCCGCGCCGCGGGACTTCGCCGACGCCTACCGGACGTTCTGCGGCACCTGACCGGTCGGTCCTGCGCCGGTCCTGCCAGGTCCTGCTCAGTCCTGCCGGGACGGCACCGCCGCGCCGAGCACCGTGCTGGTGTCCCGCAGGTCCTCCGGCACGTCCGCGACCGACCCGGCACCGCGGGCGCGGTCCAGCCGCTCGCGCCAGGTGAGCGCGAGGCCCAGGTCCTTCACCAGCTCCACGCCGTCGAGCAGGTCGGACAGCAGCAGAGCGCGCTCGTCGAACGCCCGGTCCTCGTCGTGGACGGTCCGGATCGCGCTGATCAGCGCCTCGCGCGCCGCCGGGTCGGGGAAGTGGCGCTCGCGCCGGAACACCCCGCCGGGCTTGCGCCGCAGCACACCCGCGCGGATGAGGGAGGCCCGGTGCACTGCGAGCGGGGTCGCGCCGCGGAAGTCGAGCCACTTGGCCAGCGGGAGCGGCTTGCGCTCGGCGACCGACCGGTACCGCAGCTCGTCGAGCAGCTCGTCCGCCCAGGCCACGCCGGTGGGCCGGTGGTCGAGCACGTGGATGTCGCCGCCGAGCTGGTGGACCTCGACGCCGAACCTGGTGAACTTCCGCGACCGCACGGTGATCCGGCGGCGCAGCGCGAGCTCGCCGAGCTCGGCGACCGCGCACCCGATCGCCGTCTGGCGCGCGCTGCGCACCTTGCCGTTCTCCAGGTGCGAGAGCAGCAGCAGCTCCTCGGGCAAGGACAGCGCGCCGTGCGGGGAGGGGGCGGACATGCGCACATCCTGCCCCATCCCCTCAGCGCCCGTCCGGCTCCCGTGACCGGGCGGACAGGTCGAGGGCGATGTCCACGATCATGTCCTCCTGGCCTCCCACCAGCCCGCGCGCGCCCACCTCGACCAGGATCGCACGGGTGTCCACGCCGTAGCGCTCGGCGGCCGCCTCCGCGTGGCGCAGGAACGAGCCGTAGACCCCTGCGTACCCGAGGGTGAGGGTCTCGCGGTCGACCCGGACCGGGCGGTCCTGCAAGGGGCGCACCAGGTTCTCGGCGGCGTCCTGCAACGCGAACAGGTCGCAGCCGTGCCGCCAGCCGAGCAGGTCGGCGACGGCGACGAACGCCTCGACCGGGCAGTTGCCCGCGCCCGCCCCTTGTCCGGCAAGGGAAGCGTCGACGCGGGTCGCGCCTTCCTCAACGGCCGCAACGGAGTTCGCGACCGAGAGCGACAGGTTCTCGTGCGCGTGGACGCCGATCTCCGTCGCCGGGTCGAGCACGTCGCGGTAGGCGCGCACCCGGTCGCGCACTCCGTCCGTGGTCAGCCGCCCGCCCGAGTCGGTGACGTAGACGCAGTGGGCGCCGTAGGACTCCATGAGCGCGGCCTGCGCCGCCAGCTCCCGTGGTGGGGCGAGGTGGCTCATCATCAGGAAGCCCGACACGTCCATGCCGAGCTCCCGCGCGGTGGCGATGTGCTGGGCGGAGACGTCCGCCTCCGTGCAGTGCGTGGCCACCCGCAGCGATCGGACGCCGAGGCGGTGGGCCGCCCGCAGGTCCGCGACGGTGCCGATCCCCGGCAGCAGCAACGTGGTCAGCCGGGCGCGCGAGACGGCCGCCGCGGCCGCCTCGATCCACTCCTGGTCGGTGTGGCTGCCCGGCCCGTAGGTGAGGCTGCTCCCACCGAGTCCGTCGCCGTGCGACACCTCGATGGCGTCCACGCCCGCGGCGTCCAGCGCGGCCGCGATCCGACCCACGTCCTCGACGGCCATCCGGTGCCGCACGGCGTGCATGCCGTCCCGCAGGGTCACGTCCTGCACGAACAGCCCGGTCACGAGGCCGCCATCCGCTCCGCGACGCGCAGCGCCGCCGACGTCATGATGTCCAGGTTCCCCGCGTACGCCGGGAGGTGGTGCGCGGCGCCCTCGACCTCCAGGAAGACCGACACCTGGTGGGTCGCCCGCGCGCCGCCGGTCAGTGTGCGCACGGGCTGCCCGTCGGGCACCGGGACGACCTGCACCGGCTGCTTGAGCCGGTACCCCGGCACGTACGCCGCGACCCGGTCGACCATGTCCGCGACCGCCGCGCGGATCGCGTCGTGCACGGCGGGATCCTCGGCGTCCACCAGGCACAGCACCGTGTCCCTCATCATCGGCGGCGGCTGGGCCGGGGTGAGGACGATGACCGCCTTGCCCCTGGCCGCCCCGCCGACAGCCTCGATGGCCCGTGCCGTGGTCTCGGTGAACTCGTCGATGTTCGCGCGGGTGCCGGGACCGGCCGACCGCGAGGCGATCGAGGCGACGATCTCCGCGTAGGGGACGGGAACCAGCCGCGAGACGGCCGCGACCACCGGGATGGTGGCCTGCCCTCCGCACGTCACCATGTTCACGTCCACCGCGCCGACGTGCTCGTCCAGGTTGACCGACGGCACCACGAACGGACCGATGGCCGCGGGCGTGAGGTCCACCAGCCGTTTGCCGTGCGGCGCGAGCAGGCGGGCGTTGACGTGGTGGGCGTCGGCGGAGGTCGCGTCGAACACGATCCCGATGTCGGCGAACCCGTCCATCGCGATGAGGCCCTCCACGCCGCGGTGCGTGGTGGCGACGCCCAGCCGGGCCGCGCGGGCCAGGCCGTCGGACGCCGGGTCGATGCCGACCATCGCGCCCATCTCCAGCACGTCCGACACCCGGATGACCTTCACCATCAGGTCCGTGCCGATGTTCCCGGAACCGATCACGGCCACCTTCACGTCCGCTCCTCCCCCGTCGTGAACGTCGCGGTGACGTCCCCCAGCCCGGACAGACGCGCCCGCACGGTGTCCCCGCCCCGGACGACGACCATGGGCCCCAGCGCGCCGGACAGCACGACCTGTCCGGCGAGCAGCGGCGACCCCGTCGCGCACGCCGTCCGCGCGAGCCACCGCAAGGCCTCCAGCGGGTCGCCGAGGCAGTCGGCGCCGGTGCCCCGCGCGACGACCTCCCCGCCGCGGGTCATCACCATCCGGGTGGCCACGGGATCCAGGCGCCCCAACGGGACCCGCGCCTCGCCCAGCACGAAGAGCCCGCTCGACGCGTTGTCCGCGACCGTGTCGCCGAGGGTGATGTCCCAGTCGGCGATCCGGCTGTCCACGACCTCCAGCGCCGGTGCCGCGTAGGCGACCCGCCCGGCGAGGTCGCCGTCCGGGTCGTCGACGTCCTCCGCCAGCACGAACGCGATCTCGGCCTCGACCTTGGGCTGCAGCAGGAGGTCGACCGGCACCGGGTGGTCCTCGCGCATCGCCATGTCGTCGAACAGGACGCCGAAGTCGGGGCTGTCCACCCCGAGCTGGGCCCGCACGGCCGCGGACGTGAGCCCGATCTTCCGGCCGACCACCGCGGCCCCGGCGGCGATCCGGGCCTCGTTCACCCGCTGCTGCACCGCGTACGCAGCCTCGACGTCGTCACCGCCGATCAGGTCGCGCACCGGGGCGCACGGCCTGCGGTCCCGGTACGCGCCCAGCAACCGGTCGGCGGCCGCCTCGACCGTCACGTGACGACCTCGAGGAACGCCTGGTCGATCTCGCGGTGGGTGTAGTTGATGCCGCGCGCGGCCTGGTCCATCGTCCAGGTGATCGGCCGGAAGTCCGGCCCGGTGCGGTAGCCGCCGGAGAAGACCTCGTTGCGGTTGCCGGAGGGGTCGAAGAAGTAGATGGTGCCGCCGCGGGTGATGCCGTGCCGGGCGGGGCCGAAGTCGATCGGGACGTCGTCCATCGACATGACGTCGCCCGCCCGCAGCAGCGCGCTCCAGTCGTCGACCTCGTAGGCGAAGTGGTGCAGCTTCCCGTTGGCGCCCTTGACGAACGCGATGTCGTGCGGCTGGTCCCCGCAGTACATCCACGACCCGACCAGGTCGGAGTCCTCGTCGCCCGCGACCAGCCGTTCGGCCGGGCGGAACGCCAGCACGTCCTGGAAGAACCGCTCCAGCAGCGCCGGGTCCTCGGTGGTGATCAGCGCGTGGTTGATCCGGGGCACGCCGATGCCGCGCAGCCCGCGGGGCCACGGCGCCGGGTTGAGCTTGCCGACGTTGGTGCCGAGGTACTCGACGTCGGAGTAGAGCTCCAGCACGTGGTCGGACGGCAGCGTCACGCGCAGCCCGTCGCCCACGCCCGCGTTGTCCCCCTTGGACATCCGCTCGCAGGAGGCGCCGAACGAGCGCGCCCTGGTCTCGATCGCGTCGAGCGTGCCGTCGCCGGTGACCTTGTAGCCGAACTTGACCAGGCCGACCCCGCCCTCCTCCAGCACGACGGAGTGGTGGTCGTCCTCGTCCCACGACTTGAGGTAGACCCGGCCGTCCTCCTCGTGCACCGGGTCCATGCCCAGCGTCTCCTGGTAGTGCTGCCGAGCCTGTGCGAGGTCCGTGACGCGCACGTGCACGTACCCCAGCCTGATGACCGCCATGGTCACCGTCCTTCCTGTTCGGTGGTGCGGGAGAAACCCGTGCGGGGGAGAGCGGTGCTGGCCAGCACCGCGCGCAGCGGTTCGGCGCCGAGGTCGACCACGACGTCCGTGACGGGCACGGCCCGGCACGGCAGGCACAGCCCCGAGTCCCGTTCGGCGGCGGCGAGCACGGACTCGGCGACCGGCTGCGGGTAGTCCACCCGCCCTTCGACCAGGGGGACCTTGCACACCCCGCAGCCGCCCCGGCGGCACCGGTACCTGCTCCGCCACCCGGCCCGGCGCAGCGCGTCGACGACCGACTCACCGGGTCGCGCCTGGACGCGGACGTCGTGCGGCACCACCGTGACCCTTGGCATCGTGCTCCCTCTCGGACCGAATGTTCCGCAATGTTCCGCTAGTTCCGGAAGCATAAGCGCAGTTCCTCAGATCGTTCAAGTCTGAACTTCCTAGATTCTTCCAGATACTTGTGCAACTATCGGATCGTGACTCAGAGCAACGAGGAGATCGGCCTCACCGTCGACGTGGGCGGCGTGGCGACCAACTACCACGACCGCGGCGACGGCCCGCCGGTCCTGCTGGTCCACGGATCGGGCCCCGGTGTGTCCGCGTGGGCGAACTGGCGCACGGTCCTGCCCGAGCTGTCGCGCCACCACCGCGCGCTGGCTCCCGACGTCCTCGGGTTCGGCTACACGCAACGACCTCGGGACGTCGCCTACGGCCCTGACGTGTGGCTGGACCACCTGCTGGGGTTCCTCGACGCGCTCGGCCTGGCGCGCGTCTCCGTGGTGGGCAACAGCTTCGGCGGCGCGCTGGCGCTGCGCCTGGCGGCGAAGGCCCCGGAGCGGGTCGACCGGCTCGTGCTCATGGGCAGCGTGGGCGTGCCGTTCGAGATCACACCGGGACTCGACGCCGTGTGGGGGTTCCAGCCGTCGCTGGAGGCGATGCGCGACCTCATGGCCGTCTTCACCCACGACGCGGCGAGCGTGGGCGACGACCTCGCGCGGCTCCGACTGGCCGCCGCCACCAGGCCGGGCGTTCACGAGGCGTACGCGACGATGTTCCCCGCGCCGAGGCAGCGCGGCGTGGACGGGCTGGCGTTGCCGGACGAGGTGATCGCGGGGATCCCGCACGAGACGCTGGTGGTGCACGGCCGCGACGACCGGGTCATCCCGCTGGCCACGTCGCTGCGGCTGCTGGAGCTGATCGACCGCTCGCAGCTGCACGTGTTCGCGCGGTGCGGGCACTGGGTGCAGATCGAGCAGGGGCCGCGCTTCACCCGGCTCGTCGGGGACTTCCTGCGGGAGGGGTCAGGCGCTGCGACCCGGTGACCGCGACGGCTCGGAGATCCGCACGAGGTCGGAACGGTGCTCCACCAGGACCTTCGCCACCGCGCCGTGGTCGCGGGCCGTGATCGCCCTCGCCAGCCGGGCGTGCACCTCGACGTTGTGGTCGATGGCCTCGCGCGCGTTCGCCCCGGCGAACTCGGCCCGCACCAGCGTGCCGCGCAGCAGCGTCACGACCGACTCGTACATGCCCGCGAGCACCGGAACCCGTGCGGCGCGGGCGATCGCGCTGTGGAACCGCATGTTCGCCTCGAGGTAGGACCGCGCGTCCTCGCGCGCGTTCCGCAGCTCCTCCAACGCCCACGCGAGGTCCCGCGCGTCCTCGGGCGTGGCCCGTTCCGCCGCGACCGAGGCGAAGCCGTCCTCCAGCAGGGAGCGGGCCTCGAACAGGTCGACGGCGTCCACGAGCAGCCCGCGGAACCACAGGTCGATCACGCCGAGCCGCACCTGCGGGGGCGGCTGCGAGATGAACACACCGCCCTGGGCGCCCGGCTTGACGTGCACGACGTCGCGTTCCCGCAGGATGCGCAGCGCCTCGTTCATCGCGTTCGCGCTCACACCGAACCGCTCGATCAGCTCCGTGCGGAGGGCGAAGCGCGCGCCCGAGTCCAGCCGCTGCTCCAGGATCTCCTGCTCGAGGTCTGCGGCGATCCGTTCGGGGACGGAGGACATCACGAGCGCCCGGCGTACGACATGACCGCAGTCTCCCACAGCGCGCCGCGCCACCCGTCGAGGCCGATGGCGCCGTGTCGCTCCGGTCCTCTGAGGACGGTCACCGGGCGAGCCGGTGGAGCCAGTCGCGGAGCAGGGCGGTCTCGGCGGGGCGCAGCGGCAGGGCGGCACCGGCGGAGGTGGTCAGGGCGGCGTCGAGGGCGAGGGCCCGCGAGGCGAGGCCCGCGTCGGCGACCGGGGGCGGGTCGGTGACGAGGGAGTCGACCAGGGTGTCGCGCATCCTCGTGGAGAGCGCGAGGTCGCGCTGCTCCGCGGGCAGGCCGATCAGCGTCTGCACGACACCCGTGACGGCGGCCAGGGTCAGCTGGGCGGCGAGCGCGGACGGGATGCGGAGGCGGCCCGCGGCGGCCGCGCGGTCGAGGAACCCGCGCAGCAGGCCGCTCGCCTGCTCCGCGGCGGGCGGTCGGCGGCCGGGCCGGTCGGTGCCGTACATCAGCAGGTAGAAGGCCGGGTGGCGCAGGCCGAAGTCGACGTGGGCGTCCCAGCCGCGGCGCATGTCGGCGACCGGGTCGTCGGTGGACGCCAGCGCGTTCTTCTCGGCCAGGTAGAGGTCGAAGCCGTGGATGGCCAGCGCCGCGAGGAGCCCGTCCTTGTCGTCGAACAGCTGGTAGAGCGAGGCCGCGCGGATGCCCGCCGCCGCGGCCACCGAGCGGGTCGAGACCGCGCCGGCACCTTCACGCTCCAGGATTTCCGCCGCCACCTCGAGGATCTGCCTCCGGGTCCGGGTCTTCGCGTCGTCCACGGTTGCGATGTTACGGCAAAAGGCGTATCACTGAAACGGGCAGTGCTACGCGAATCCGCGTGGCGGTGATACAGCGAGGGAGAAGCCAGTGAACCGAGTCGGGTACGGCGCCATGCAGCTCGCCGGGCCGAACGTGTGGGGCCCGCCGGACGACCCGGAGTCCGCGCGCCGCGTGCTGCGCCTGGCGGTCGAGCTGGGCGTCACGTTCTTCGACACCGCGAACGCCTACGGGCCGCGGGTGGTCAACCGGCTCATCGGGGAGGCGCTGCGACCGTTCTCCGAAGACGTGGTCGTCGGCAACAAGGTCGGCGCGGGCCGCGGCCCCGACCGGTCCTGGATCATCACCGACCACCCGGACACCATCCGCGCCCAGGTCCACGAGGCCCTGGCCGACCTGGGCGCGGAGGCCAGCGACCTGACTTACCTGCGGCTGAGCGGCGACGCACCGGTGCCGCCGAGCGACGTGCCGCTGGAGGACTCGCTCGGCGCGCTCGTCGACCTGCGCGACCAAGGGCTCGTCCGGCGCATCGGGCTGTCCGGAGCGTCGCCGGAGGTGCTGGAGCGGGCGCGACGGATCACCCCGATCGCGGCCGTGCAGAACCGCTTCAACCTGCTCGACCGCAGCGGTGTCCAGGTCCTCGCCGACTGCGAGGCGCACGGGATCCTGTTCGTGCCCTACTACCCGCTCGCCGCGGGCAGGCTCACCGACCACGACGCGCTCACCACCCCCGCCCGCCGCCTCGACACCACACCCGCGCAGGTCGCACTCGCCTGGCTGCTGCGCCGCTCCCCCGCCGTGGTCGTCATCCCCGGCACGTCGAACCCCGACCACCTGCGCGCCAACATGGGCGCGTCCGAGGTCGCCGACCACCTGACCGACACCGAGATCACCCGCCTCACCACCCTCGTCGACGAGTCCCACGCCGCCCTCGACCGACCGGACCAGTCCACGGTGGACGCGCTCAGGTCCGCGACGGGAAGCCGATGATCCGGTCACGACACCCCAGGCCCACGTTCCCACAGTGGCCCCACGCCCGACGGGCGAGAGGTGCGGCCAGACCTTGCCCGCGACCAGCGCGTCCGACCGTGACCGCAGGCGCCTCAGCCCACCACCACGACGAACACCGATACCGACCACGAGGTGTCGCCGCTCCGGCCCGGCGTGAGCACGACCCGCCCCATCGACCACGAGGAGGATCTTCGTGCCCAGTCCACCACGCAACCGACCGAGCCCTCTCCTCGACCGCGAGGGCCGCGGTTCCGGTCCCGCATCCCGTTTGCCGCGGTCCGGCGGCGTGCCGGTGCGCTCGGAGCACGCACACCTAACGGCGCAGGCCCACCCGGCATCAGACCACGTGCGCGGCGATGGCTCGGGCGCAGTCCAGTGCCTCGGCCCGTCCGGTGTCCACGACCACGTCGTACTCGACACCCCGGTGCACCACCTCGGCCTGCGACACCGCCATCCCCACCACCCGGTCACCCCTGGCGACCTCGCGCGCCGCCACCACCTCCGGGTCGCAGCGGACCCCGACCCACAGCACCTCGAGACCCGCCAGCCGCACCCGGAGCCGTTCCTGCGAGGCGGCGCCGCCCAGGAACACGTCGTCGAAGACCACCCGCGCCCCGGCCCGCGCCATCGCGGCGACACCGGCCAGCCAGGCGTCCTCGACCGCTCGGAACGCCGCGCCCACGACGACCTCGCCGCACCGCCCGAACTCGACCCCGCCGTCGGAGTCCACCAGGGACGGTGGCAGCCGGTCGACCAGGTCGTCCACGCCGAGGCGGAGCCACGGGTCCGGCAGGACGGTCTGCAGGCACCGCGCGATCCCGGACTTGCCGGAGCTGGAACCTCCGTTGAGGACGATGACCTGGGTCGTCACGTGATCGGCTCGCCTTCCGGGGTCTGCCCGCGGGGTGCGGGCGGGCCACCGGATCGTCGCAGACGGCCGTCCTCAGCAGGGCGTCAGCGTGATGAACCGCAGGCGCCACAGCTCGTGCAGCTCGCCGAGCACGCCGTCCGGCACACCACCCGCGACCTTCACCAGGTCGCCGACGGTGCTGACGCCGTCGACCGAGCCCAGCAGCGCGTACAGCTCCGGGGACACCGGGGCGGTCGGGCCGCCGCTGTAATCGAGCGCGATCTCGTGCACGGCCGGACCGGCGGCGGGCTTGCCGGTGCCCGCCCGCTCGACCAGCCTGGTGACCGGGCGGAAGCGCGGGACGAGGGCGGTCAGGTCGACGGTCCGGTCGGCCGACCGCCGCCGCACCAGGAAGTCGTCGACCACCAGGTGGTCGAGGTCGGTGGTCAGGAAGCAGGCCACCACGTCGTCGACGGTCTGCACGATGGGCTCGGCGTTGTTGTTGAACGAGGTGTTGAGCAGGACCGGGGTCCCGGTGCGCTCGCCGAAAGCCTTGACCAGGTGGTGGAAGCGCTCGTTCGAGGCCTGCTCCACGACCTGCACGCGGGCGGTGCCGTCGACGTGGGTGACCGCGCCGAGCTCCTGCCTGCGCTCCTCGCGCACCGGCACCACGAACGACATGAAGTCGTAGTTCGCCCTCGTGACGGGCAGGTCGAAGTAGGTGGTGGCGTCCTCGGCGGCGACCACGGGCGCGAAGGGCCGGAAGCTCTCGCGCTTCTTGACCATGGCGTTGATCCTGGTCTGGTTCTCCTGGGGTCGCGGGTCGGCGACGATGCTGCGGTTGCCCAGCGCGCGCGGCCCGAACTCCGAACGCCCCTGCGCCCAGCCGAGCACCGCGCCGCCGGCGAGCAGCCCGGCCGCGACCTCCACGACGTCCTCGTGCCGTTCGACGTCCACCACCGAGTGCCACGCGGCCAACCCGTCGCGCACCTGGTCCGCGGTGCCCAGCGCGGGTCCGGCGTCGGCCGTCCGCATCCGCCGCACCGGGGCGCTGTCCGCGCCCAGCTTCCGGGACACCAGGAGTGCGGCGCCCTCGCCCGCGCCCGCGTCGTGCGACGCCGGGTGCACGAACACCTCCTCGAAGAGGCCGGACCGCAGGATCGCGCCGTTGAGGCTGGAGTTGTGGGCGACGCCGCCGCCGAAGCACAGCCCCGGCAGCCCGGTCGTCTCCGCCCAGTGCGCCAACACGTGCAGGACGATCTCCTCCAGTCCCGCCTGCGCGGCGGCGGCGAAGTCCCGGTGCGCCTGAGTGAACTCCTCGCCCTTGCGACGCGGGGTGAACCCCCTGGCCACCATCGACGGTCCGACGAGGTCGGGCACCACCATGCCCGCCATGAGGTCGTACTCCCCGTTGTCCCGCAACGCGTACAGCGAGCCGAAAGCCTCCCGGTAGGTCTCCGGGTCCCCGTACGGGGCGAGGCCCATCACCTTGTACTCGTCGCCGAACCCGTACCCGAGCAGCTGGGTGGCGTTGAGGTAGAGCATGCCGAGGGACTTGAAGACCGGGTAGTCGGCGAGCTTCTCCAGTTGCCCATCGCCCGCCCGGTAGACGGTGCCGGAGTTCTCCTCACCCCGGCCGTCCAGGACGAGCACCAGCGACTCCGCCATCCCGGAGCCCGTCACCGTCGACATCGCGTGCGCGTCGTGGTGCGGCGTGAACAGCAGCCTGTCGTCGGCGAGGTCCCACCCGAACGAGTCGGCGAACCACCGCTTGATCAGTTCCCGCGAGTACACCGTCGGGACCTGCGGGTGGATGGTGTAGAAGAAGTTCAACGTCGTGTCGACGTAGTCCTCGCGGAAGTAGTAGGCCACGCTGTCGACCTCACCGATCGACACCCCGGCGACGTCGAGGCACGCGCGGATCGCGTTCACCGGGAACTTGGTCGTCTTCTTGACCCGGTTGAGCCGCTCCTCCTCCACCGCGGCGACCACCACCCCGTCCCGCACCAGGCACGCCGCCGAGTCGTGGAACCACTGGTCCGGCAACGACGGCACCAGATCCGACGCCTCGGCCGAGAAGTTCCCGCTCAATCCCAGAACCAACACGTCGTCTCCTGCTCGATCGATGGGGCGACTGCTCGCCGAACAGGACGAACCACAGGAAGAACTACCGAACCGGACGAGTCCCGGCCGAACCGGAGGCGGTCTGTCCACGAGCGCGGACGCCGAACCCGGCAAAAGCTAACCAGCACGGATATCGTCCGGCTAGCACCACACACCGCCCCGTCCCACCACCACCCGGACCGTCGGCGCGCACAAAACCACCGCACCACACCGCCCTGCGGACCCCACCCATCCAACCGGTCACCCCACGTCCAGTGTTCGTCCAAAACAAAAGACAAACGACCCAATGACGCCGAAAAACCGGCTTGCCCAACGACGCTGTAAACCCCAAGTCAAATGACCAACCCAGCTGAAAACGAGCACGCTCGTCCGCTAGTGCGATCGGCTTGACTTGGGGTTTTTGGGCTTACAATGAGTCGGCGGGCAGGCTCTACCACCTGCCCTTTTTCGCCCGACGAAGCCCAAAAAAGGGGCCCCAAGTCAAGCCGACCGCACCTAGGTCCGCTGCAGCGACACCGGGCGAGACAACACGCGGCTCCCATACAGGGCGACACACGACAGCTCGAGTACCCAACGCCGAGAACCCACCCCCACACCCAGTAACCACCCAAACACCCAAAACCCCCACCCTTGTCCCACCGTGCACAGCCGATGCTCCACCGTGCACCCCGCTGGCCTCCCCCCACCTCCACCGCTCAAGATGTCGCCATGGTCGTCAGGGTGCGCGGCGTGGCAGACGCCGAACGGATGCGCGAACAACTGCAAACCGACCGGCCCACCACAACGGTCGCCACCCCGGTCATCGCCCCACCCACCGGCGCGGGCACCGCCGACGTGATCGCCGACGGCGGTGACCGCATCGAACTGGACCTCGCCGCCTTCACCACCGCTGTCGCCGACCTCGACCGCCTCCACGGCGTCGTCACCGACCTCCTCGGCCGGGCCGCGCGGGAGTCCGAGCAGCCGCTCGGTGACGGCAAGGGCCCGGTGTCGCTCAACATGCGGCACGCCTTCGGGGTCCGCAGTGGCGACGTGGGTGGTGGCGTTCGTTCCGCCCTCCGCTCCTATCTCGCCGAACTGGGCGCCCTGCGCGAGGCCTTGCAGCAGGTCAGCACCACTCACCAGGCCGAGGACGAGCACACGGCCCGAGCGATGGGACAGCTGTGAACGAGCGCAGGGGCGGTTACCACTCCGAGCTGCACCAGCCGTCGAAGGCCGAGCGGAAGAAGAACGCCAGGCGTGTCCGCCAACGCCGGGCCAACCGCGAGCCGGAGAACTTCGGCAAGATCAACTGGCGGGCCTACGAGCACCGCAGGCTCTGGGAGATGGTGAAGTCCGCCGACACCGGCCAGATGGCGACCCGCACCTACCAGTGGCAGCAGCTGGCCGCCGACGTCGACCAGGCGACCGCCGACGTCCACAAGGTCGTGCAGAACCTCGTCCTGTCCTGGCGCGGACCGTCCGCCGTGGCCGGTGCCGCTTCGGCGTCGCGGCTCACCGAGTGGGCATCGGACGCCTCGCAGCGCGCCTACCAGGTGGGCACGGGGCTCGACACCTACACCGCGGCGGTCGACGA
The DNA here is from genome assembly GCF_003002815.1 of Umezawaea tangerina. Classification (GTDB taxonomy): domain Bacteria; phylum Actinomycetota; class Actinomycetes; order Mycobacteriales; family Pseudonocardiaceae; genus Umezawaea; species Umezawaea tangerina. The sequence goes on from NZ_PVTF01000002.1 coordinate 125,234, forward strand.
GGCGGCCAGGGCGATGCCGGAGCCGGTGCACCCGACCGCCGAGAAGTGGTTCCGCGAGGGCTACGACGTGACCACCCTCGACGGTCCCGAGGGCGCGTACATGCTCAAGCAGCTGCTGGACGACCACAAGCCGTCGAAGCAGGAGCAGCAGGAGGCCATGGACCGGGCCGTGCGGGTCATGGACCAGTACGAGGCCGCGAGCTACGAGGTCGGCGTGAAGCTGCCGGTGTTCGAGGAGGCCCCGGTGGGGACCACGATCACCCCGGATCCCGTGACCCCCACCGTCCCGGTCCCACCGCCCTACCCGCCGACCACCGCCACCCCCACTCCTCCGCCCACCACCACGCCTCCGGACGCGGGCCCGCCCACGACCACACCGGACGGGCGTCCCGACGGCACGACCGGCGTGGCGTCGGTGGCGGGCACGGCCTATGGGACTCCCGGCGCGCAGTCCGGCCACCTCCCCGGCGGGTCGTCCGGGACCGGCACGGGCGTCGGCACCGGTTTCGGGACCGGGACCGGCGTCGGAACGGGCACCGGTGGCAGCGCCGGGTACGGCGGCGCGTCCGGCGTGATCGGAGCCGGTCCCGCGGCGGCCGCGGCACGCGGTGGCCTCGTCCCCGGTGCGGCGGGCTCGCAGGGCTACGGCATGTACCCGCCGACGGCACCCGGCGGCCGCGAGGAGGACGGCGAGCACCGCAACCGCTACGACCTGGGCTTGGACCTGCTCGACGACCTGCCGCCCGCGTTCCCGCCGGTGCTCGGCGAATGACCGGCGGCTACCGCGTCGACCCGGACGAGCTGACCGCGTTCGCCGGGCGGCTCGACGAGTCCGCCGAGGAGGTGCGCGCCGCGGCCGCCGCCCTGGAGGAGCCGCTGGGCGACCTCGGCCCCGAAGGCGTGACACGGGCGGTGGAGCTGCTGGTGGCGGAGTGGGCCGCGGTGCTGCGCGACGTCGGGCTGGACGCGGTGGCGGACGGGCTGCGCGCGGTGGGCGAGACCTACCGGCGGGCGGACGAGCTGCCCCGTGGCTGAGTACCGGGGCCTCAGGTTCGACCCGACGCCGGGCAACGCGGGCGCGGTGGCGGCGGCGAGCGAGCGGTGCGCCGCCGCGTTCGCCGATCCCAGTGCCTCACCGCGGGGGTGGAGCGGTGCGGCGGCGGACGGGTTCAGGACCCGGTTGGAGGCGGTGGTGTCGGAGCTGACGGCGGTGCGGCGCGCGATGCGGGCGGCGGCCGAGGTGCTCGACGGCTGGGCGGGCACGCTGCTGGGCAACCAGCGGCGGGCCGAGGAGCTGGACCGGCGTGCGCTGCGGCTGCGCCGGGACCTGGCCGACGTCGCCGACGAGGTCGACCGGACCGGCGCGCTGGCCCGGTTCACCGCGGCGCACGGGTCGGCGCACGACGAGGCCGTGGCCCGGCACGACGAGCTCACCCGGCAGCTGGACGAGGTGCTCGACGAGGCGCGGCGGCTGGAGCGCGACCACCACGCGGAGGCCCGCCGGGTCGCCGCGCGGCTGCGCGCCGAGGAGCCGTCGACGGCGGTCGCGGACGCGTTGACCGGGTTCTCGGCGCTCACCGCCGAGCTGGCGTCCGTGCTGCTCGGCCCGCCCCGCCCGGCGGTCACCCGTGGTGCGGGCGCGGCGTTCCGGGCGGGCCTGGGGTGAGACTCGCTCCGGTTCCGGGGGTGACCCCGGTGGTGCTCGACACCGTCGACCGCACCGCGGCGGACCTGCTCGCGGTGCTGCACCGGCTCAAGGGCACCCGCGACCCCGGTCTGGAGGTGTCCGCCACCCAGGCCGCGGAGCTCGCGCACCGGCACGGCGTGGGGCTGCTGGCCGTCGTCGGCCACCCGGACGCCGACCCCGCGCTGCTCATGGCGGGCGTGGTGCCCGTCGACCGGCCCATGGACCCCGGCGAGCTGGGCCTGCACCTCGACGGTCCGACGATCCGCGAGGTCACCAAGGGCGAGACCGCGACCGGATACCCCGTCGTGATCGTCGAGCGGATCGCGGCGACCGGGCAGGGCGCGCAGCTCCAGGTCGTGGTGACCGACCCGGAGCACCCGCGGATCGCGGTGTTCACCCTGCACTCCACGACCGGGCGCGGCTGGCTGGACGTGGCCGGCGTCGCGGGGCGGTTCATGTCCGGGCTGGAGTTCAGCCCGCCCGGAACTCCGTGGGAGTCCGCCCCACCACCTGGCGGAACGTCCGGGAGAAGTGCGCGGCGCTGACGAACCCGCACTCGCGCGCGATCTCGCCGATCCCGCGCGCGGCCGCGGCCGGGTCGGCGAGCAGCGCCTTGGCCCGGTCGATCCGCAGGCCGCGGATCCGCTCGGACACGCCCTGGCCGTCGTCGAAGAGCTGGTAGAGGCGCCGCCGCGAGATGAACATGGCCTCGGCGACCCGGTCGGCGCCCAGGGTCGGGTCGGCCAAGTGCTCGCGCATGTACTCCACGGCCTCGCGGCGCCGGGTGACCACCGCGTCGACCCGGTCGAGCTCCGCCCGCAGGGCGCTGCGCAGCACGAGCTCAGCCAGCCCCAGCAGGTGGTGCGCCAGGCCGTGCGGGTCGAGCCCGCGCGCGGCGGCCAGCACGTGGGCCACCGCGTCGGAGAACAGCGTGCGCAGCGCCGAGTCGACCGGCACCGGCTGGAACATCAGCGGCTTCAGGTCCGCGAACGCCGTCGTGAGCCGGGCGCGGGCGACGGTCAGCATCACCACGCCCACCGGCAGCACGTGCAACGAGCAATCGGGAAACCGAAGCTCGGTGCCCACCCCCGGCAGCCCTTTGGGCACCGCGCAGCGCAGCAGCAGCTGGATGTGCTCCGGTGTGGCCGCGCCCCCGGAGAGCGCGGCTTTCGCCGCCGCCGCGCCGGAAGCGCGGACGGTCAGGAACCCACCCGCTACGTCCACGGTGTGCAGCCTAATCACCGGAGTTGTCCAACCAGGACGCACGACGGCGCCCGGACCACTACGTTCGGCCCATGGCACGACGTACGGCGACCGGTGTGGTCCTCTCCCACCTCGAGTTCGACCTGCTGTGGGAGGACCTCGGCTCGGGCACTCCGCCCTACCCGCTGGAGGTGCCGTCGCACGGCGCGACCGAGCAGGAGCGCGACGCGCTGGGCGCGGACGTCCTGCGCACGCTGACCGAGGCCGGGCTGGCCGACGGCGTGGACGTCGGCCCCGACCTGGAGGACCTGTTCGGCCTGCTCGCCCACGGCGTGCTGTCCGTGGACGCGCTGGTGTTCCGGCCCACGCCGTGGCGCGTCCTCGCCACGGCTCGCGGCGGGCGCGGTGTGCTGGCCGTGCTGAACGACCGCGAGGTCGTCCTGGAACCCGTGACCGACCTCGCGGCCGCGGTCACCAGGGTCGTCGGCGACGCCCACGCGGGCCCCGGCGACCAGCTCCAGCTGCCGAAGCCGGTGTTCACCGCCGCCGTGGACGCCTACACCGAGTCCGGCCACCACGGCCTCGAACGCGCGCTCGCCAAGGCGGACCTCACCGGTCGCGGCACCAGGGCCATCACCACCCTGGTCGACTCGCCGCGCCGGGCCACCGGCCAGCTCGCCGCCACCGGTCCCGCGGGTCGTTCCGGCGTGCTGAGCTGGACGGACACCGCCGCGGGTCGCTACGCGATGGCGACTGAGCGGACCGGCGGCACCGAGTGGGTCCGGATCAGCCCGGCCGACACCGCCTGGCTGGCTCGCCACCTGAGCACCCTGCTCGCCGCGGTCTCCGGCTGACCCCGCGCCGGTCACCCGGTGACCAGCGCCTCGGGCACCAGCTCCCCGATCACGGCCATCCCCTCGGCCAGTGCCGCCGCCGCGGCCTCCGCCGTCAGCCGTCGGACCACCGCGGCCAGGTCGGCGGGCCCCATCCGCAGCGCCTCGCGGGTGAAGGTCAGGTCCACCGGCTTCCCGTGCAGGTCCACGACCACGACGACCCCGTGGTCCTCCGCCGCGCACCGGACGGCGTCGAGCCGTTCCCCGACCCCCATCACACCCGCCACGTCTCGGGAGTCGTGTCCTCGACCGACTCGGCCATCCGCTCCGCCACGCCCAGGCCGAGCGCGCTCACGTCCCCGACCGCCCGCCCGACACGCGCGTTCGCCCGCGCCGTGGCGGTGTCCACCAGTCCCAGCACGGCCTTCGCCAGCCCCGACGGGCCCAGCCGCAGCGACCGGGCGTCCAGCGCCAGGTCCAGCAGGCCACCACCGGGTCCCACCTCCACGGAGATGCCGGTGTCCGGGTCGTGCGCGTTCGCGGTGATCACGGGTGCACCCCTCCGTAGAACGTGGCCGAGCTGAGCTTGTGGGTGTTGCGCCGCACCGAGTCGCCGGAGTTGCCCTCGATCAGCGTCACGGTGTCGCCGGAGACCCGCTCCACGATCCCGATGTGCTTGCTGGTCGCGGGACTGCTCGGGCCGGTGCCGAACAGCAGCACGTCCCCCGGCCGCGCCGCGCGGAGTGAGGTGTAGGCCTTGCCGTTGCGCTGCCCCCACTTGAACACGTCGCCGGTGAACGGCAGCAGCGGGATGTCCACGCCCGCCTTGCGCCACATGGCCGTGGCGAACGACGAGCACCACGCGGCGGTGGGCCCGTAGGGGTTCCGGTTGCTGCCGGGAGGGCTCTCGCGGGTGCCCAGCTCGCGCCTGGCAGCCGAGACGATCGTGCGGGACCGGCCACGAGCGCGCACGGCCGACGGGCGGGTGCTCCCGCGCGTGGGCGAGGCGCGCTGGTCGGCGACGCCGTCGTGCCCGACCTCCTTCTCCAGCGCCCGCAGCCTGCGCGCGGCGTCCTCCAGCTCGCCCCGCACGTGCCGGACGGTCTCGGCGGTCTCCTTGGTGTACCGGGGTTCCAGGTCCGCCGCGCCGGCGACGGCCTTGAGCAGCGCGGCCTGCGTGCCGACGGCCTGCCCCGTGTCGAGCAACCCCTCCGCCAGGCCCAGGTACTCCTCGACGGCCTGCCGCGCCCGCGCGTGACCGGTGGTCAACGCGCTCGTGACGCCCTCGACCACCTCCTCGGCCTCGCGAGCGGCGTCCGCGGTGGTCCGCAGCTGCCCGCCGAGGCGGTTCGCGCGCTTCTCGAAGCCGTGCGAGTTGTCGCCCTTCCAGTGCTCCAGCACGGTCTTGGCGGCCTTGGCCTGCTCCTCCCGCCCGTCGGTCAGGCCGGAAGCGGTCCGGTTCAGCGCGTACTGCACCTTCACCGCGTCCTCCGCCTTGCCCGCCAACGAGTTCCGGTGGCCGATCATGCTCTCGGCGAAGTGCCGCGCCAGCGCCCGCGTGTCCACTACCGTCCCCCTCCGCGCAGCGACCGCGCCGCGTCGTCGTCCTGCTCCCGGTAGGACCGGGCCGCGCCGGCCGCCGAGGAGGCCAGGGTGTCGCTGTTGTGCGCCACCGCCTTGACCTGCTTGCGCAGCGCTGCGCCGAAGTTGTCCAGCGCCTCGGCGAACCCGGACTGCTTCCCGATGCGGCCGAAGCTGTCCTCCGCGACCTCGCGGACCTCGCGGACGTGCTTCCTGCCGAGCGCGGTCACCTCGTCGGCGGTGTGCCGGGTCCGCTTCGCGTAGTCGGCCAGCACACCGGTGTCGACGGAGAACCCGCCCGACCCGTTGGCGCCGCCGCCCTTGCCGCCGCTGTCGCCGCCGCCGCTCCCCTTGCGCCGCATCGCCTCGACGCCACGCCGGGCCGCCTCCAGGTGCTTCTTGTACGCGCCGCTGGTGTAGGTCGACCACGGCGTCCACGACCGCCCGTCGCCGGAGATCCTGTTGGCGGCCTTGGCGTTCTCCGCGGGGTCGAACAGCTCGGAGTCCGACCTCAGCCCGAGCTCGCGCCGTCGTTCGGGCCCCATGGCCCCGAGCATGTTGACCTGCCACAGGCCGTACGAGTCGTCCGGCGGCGTGGCGTTGTGCGCTCGGGGGTCGCCACCCGACTCGGCCAGCGCTACCGCGACGGCGATCGTCAGGTCCTGCCCGCGGAACCCCGCGTCCTGTGCGTACCGGGCGATCCGCTCCGGGCTCAACGTGCTCATGCCGCCACCCTGCGGTCACCGCGCCCGCGGCGGAAGCGCCGTTGCACGCCGGGACAGCAGCGGTGCACGCCCCGACTACCGGCCCGGTCTGGCAGACTGACGGCAAGTGGACGTCCTCGCGCTGAAACTGCTGCTCGCTCCGCTGCTGGTCGTGGGTTCCACCCTGGCGGGTCGCCGCTGGGGAGCCCACCTCACCGGGATCCTCGTCGCACTCCCGATCGTCGCCGGGCCGATCCTGTTCATCTCCTACCGGCTGCACGGGCCGGACTTCGCCGCCGCGGCCGCCGGGTCGTCGCTGCTCGGACTGGTCTCGCTGGCCGCGTTCGCGGTGGTGTTCGCCCGCACCGCGCACCGCTTCCGCTGGCCCACCGCCGTGGCCGTGAGCTGTGCCGCCGTCCTCGCGATGGACGTCCTGCTGTCGTTCGCGCACGTCACGGCACTCGTGGCGCTCGTGCTGACGCTGACGGCCACCGGCGTGGCGATGGCGCTCATGCCGAACTCCGAGGCCGTCGACGCCGGACGCCCGACGCCACCGGCGTGGGACCTCCCCGGCCGCGCCGTCGCGACCGCCCTCCTGGTGCTCACCGTGACCACCGCCTCCGCCGCGCTCGGGCCGCGGTGGACCGGCCTGCTGGCGCCCTTCCCCGTCGCCACCAGCGTGGTCGCCGCGTTCGTGCACGCGCAGCTCGGCCGCGCGGCCACCACCCGGACCATGGCGGGCGTGCTCACCGGTCTGTTCGGCTTCGCGCTGTTCTGCCTGTGCGTCGCCGCTCTCGTGCGCCCGCTGGGCGGCGCCGCGTTCCTGATCGGCGCGGCGGTGGCGGTGGCGGTGCAGCTCTTGGTGGTGCGGATCCGGAATGCGCGTCGAACGAACAGCGCGACAATTCGAGGAAATCGTCGAACATTCGACGACCTCCAGCCCCGCGGGTGAACATTGGCAATTCCGCCTGCACTGGCTACCCTGCAATTCCGGGAACGTTCCCGGAATTCCGCCGCCGCCATGCACTTTCCGCACAAGGATCAAAGGAGATCCCTTGTCCGCATGGAAGAAGCGCGCACTGGCACTGGTGGCCGCGACGGCCGCCGTCACGGCGATGGCGTCCTACACCCCCGCCCACGCGGCTCCCGGCCGGGTGACCGGCGACATCGGCGTGCACGACCCGAGCATGGTCAAGCAGCCCGCCGGCGGCTACCTCGTCGCGCACACCGGGGACAACATCGCGCTGAAGACCTCGGCCGACCGGACCGCGTTCCGCAACGCGGGGTCGGCGTTCCCCGGCGGCGCCCCGTGGACCACGGCGTACACCAACGGGAGCCGGAACCTGTGGGCGCCCGATCTGTCCTATCGGAACGGTCAGTACTACATGTACTACTCCGCCTCGACGTTCGGGGTGAACAAGTCCGCGATCTTCCTCGCCACCAGCACCAGCGGCGCGTCGGGGACGTGGACCCACCGCGGCCTGGTCGTCGAGTCGCGCTCCGGTGACGACTTCAACGCCATCGACCCCGACCTCGTGGTCGACGACCAGGGCCGCTGGTGGCTCAGCTTCGGGTCGTTCTGGTCCGGGATCAGGATGATCGCGCTGAACCCGTCCACCGGGCTGCGCTCCGACTCCGCGATGCGCTCCGTCGCCGGGCGCAACGGTGGCCCGATCGAGGCGCCGAACATCGTCAAGCACGGCGGCTACTACTACCTGTTCGTCTCCTTCGACTACTGCTGCCGCGGCGCGTCGAGCACCTACCGCGTCATGGTCGGCCGCTCCTCCGGCGTCACCGGCCCCTACACCGACCGCGGCGGCGTGGCCATGACCTCCGGCGGCGGCACCCAGATCCTCGCCTCGGAGGGCAGCGTGCACGGGCCCGGCCACCAGGACGTGTTCACCGACACCGACAGCGACATCCTCACCTACCACTACTACAACGACAACGGGACGTCGTTGCTCGGCATCAACTGGCTGGGCTGGGACTCGGCGGGGTGGCCCTACGTGCACTAGCGCGGTGGTGAGCCCGTCCCCCGAACCAGGGACGGGCTCACCGGCGGCGGCGGTCGGTGCTGGTCAGCTCCCGGTGAGGGAGATGGCCAGGTCGGTGAACGGGAGCGGGAACTGGCCGATGGCGGACACGTCACCGGAGAGCAGGTTCACGCTGTAGAGCGAAGCCGTGCCGTTCGGGGCGACGAGCGTGGCGAAGCCGAGGACGGACGTGGTCTTGCCGTTGGTCAGGACGCTGAAGATGTCGAACCCGGCGTTGGTCCCGGCGTCCACGGTCAGGGAGCCGGTGGCGGCCAGGGTGCCGTTGTTGGCGGGCGACTGGATCAGCACCTGGTCGGTGATCGTCCCGATGTCGAACAGCGTGGTGGCGGTGTCCGGGTTGAGGTCGTTGTTGGTGTAAGCGGCGGCCGTGACGCCCTTGGTCGGCGACTGCGTCGGCGGGGTGGTCAGCACCGCGTCCTCGATCGTGGTGTGGTCGTTGAGGTTGTGCCGCAGGTTCTGGCCGTTGTCGCTGATCACCCGCAGCCGGTCGGCCGCCGGGTTGAAGTCGACGCCGAAGTTGGTGCCGTACAACGGGACCTGGAGCTGCGACACCTTGGTGACGACCACGTCCGGTACCGCGGGCGGTGTCTTGACGGTGTAGATGCCGCCCTTGTTGCCGACCAGGTACATCAGCCCGTCCTGGACGCGGAAGTCGAGGCCGATCGCCGAGGTGTCGCCGACGAACCCGGTGATGAGCCGGAACCAGTCGAACACCTGGGGCCGGTCGGTGGTGAACGTGGCCATCAGCGTGCCGTCGGCCGAGATGCCGAACGCCCGCAGGCTGGGGGTGGCGGCCGAACTGCTGGCCGTGTTCCCGACGACCACCGCCGCGGCGACGGAAACGACGACGGCGGCCGCTGCCATCCCTTTCCTGAACCCTCGTGTGAAGTGCGTCCTCATCAGCTCTCTCCCCTCTTGGAGCCCTTGCGCCCCAAGCTATTCGGCGGCACTGGACATCCGTTGGACGTCGGCGCCGCTGCTCGCTTCGGCGTCTTGTGCACGACAAGGGGAGGCAGCAGATTGGAGGAACGCGAACGAGAAGGGGACCAACGATGACGATCAGACGTGCGGTGGCGGCGCTCGCCGTGTGCGCGGCGGCACTCCTGGGGTGGAGCGCGCCCGCCACGGCGCGCGGGGCCGACACCGCACCGCCGACGTGCTCGTCGGAGCCGAAGTCCGTCACCCCGGTGGAGATCGGGTACAACGGCCTGTGGACCTACACCTACACCCTGTCCTGGTGCGTGGAGGCGGGCAGCATCGTCTGGGTGCTGCCGGACGTGAGCCACGTGGAGCACAGCACCGCGTGCGCCTGGGCGGGGCGGATGGAGGAGTCGGTGACCAGGGGCACCGAGTCGTGGGTGGCCTTCGACATGAGCGAGTACACGTGCGTGCGCGGCGACGGCGGCGTCCAGGGCGTGAACCCGTGGGTGGTGGTCACCGTCCACCCGAACGGGACCTACGAGGTGAGCCACGGGGTGGAGGACTAGACCGCGGTCCGGTCCCCGGCCCGCTTGAGAACCGCGGCGGTCCGGGCGGCACCTTGGCGGTGACCGGTCTCGCGGTGCACGTCGAGCGCGCGGCGGGCGTGGTGGAGCGCGGCACGGGCCTCGTCCGCGTCGAGCAGGATCTCGGCGAGCACGGTGAGCGCCTGTCCGCGCAGCGCGAGGTAGCCCGCCTGCTCGGCGAGGGCGAGCGCGTGCCGGGCGTGGTCGCCGTCCCCGGTGGCCGCGGCCAGGCCGATGAGGATCTCGACCTCGGGGTAGCGGTCGCCGGTCTCGCGGCTCAGGTCCAGCGCCTGCTGGTAGCGGTCGACGGCGTCCTGCCCGCGGCCGGACCGGTGGTGCAGGGCCGCGAGCGCGGCCAGCGCCTCGGCCTCGGTCCGCGGGTCGCCGGTCTCCTGGGCCAGGGTGACGCCCGCGCGGGCGTGGTCGAAGGCCTCGGCGCGCCGGCCGAGGTCGCCGTACGCGCCCGCCAACCGGCTGTGCACCTCGGCCTCGCCGCCGCGGTCGCCCGCCTCGCGGTGCAGCGCGAGCGCGCGGACGAGCAGTTCGGACGCCTCGTCGGGCGCTCCCCTGGCGCGTTGCGCCTGGCCGAGGTTGCTCAGGTTGATCGCCTCGCCGTAGCGGGACCCGATCCGCCGGTACCGGGTCAGCGCCTGCTCGTAGTGCTCGGCCGCCTGCGCCAGCCCGCCCATCTCCCAGTGCACCAGGCCGAGGTTGCCCAGTGCGACGGCCTCGCCCGCGGTCTGGCCGATCGTGCGGCTGAGCGCGAGCCCCCGGCTGAACCTGGCGGCGGCGACGGCGAGCTTGCCCGCCTGCCAGTACGCGCAGCCGAGGTTGCCGAGGACGGCGGCCTGCGCCTCGACCCAGCCGACCTGCCGGGCGAGCACGAACCCGTGCGCGTAGTGCCGGACGGCCTGCCGGTAGCGGCCCTGGCGGAAGTTCAGGTCCGCCAGGCTGAGCCGGGCCGCGGCGCCCGCGCGCGGTTCGTGTTCCCGTTCGGCCGCGGCGAGCCCGGCCTCGGCGGTGGCCGACCACTCCACCCGGCGCATGCTCTTCCAGAAGTAGCCCCGCAGCGCGTCGGCGAGCAGCCAGGCCATCCGCCGCGGCCCGACCCGCGCCGCCTCCCGGACGGCCGCGACGAGGTTGCCGCGCTCGGCGTCCAGCCAGTTCGACGCCGTGGCGAGGTCGGTGACACCCGCGGGCATCGGCGCCTCCAGCGGCGGGACGGGCAGCCGCAGCATGTGCGGGTACAGCAGCCGGGCGGCACCGTCGACCGCGTGCAGGTACCACTCGTACAACGCGCGCCTGGCCGAGTCCCGGTCCTGCTCCGGGTCCTCCCGGTCCACCTGCTCGGCGGCGTAGCGGCGGAGCAGGTCGTGGAAGCGGTGGCGGTCGGGCCCGTGCCGCTCGACCAGGTGCGCGGCCGCGAGCCGGTCCAGCAGCGGACCGACCCGCCCGGTGTCGGTCCCCGCGAGCGCGGCGACCGCCTCGGTGCTGAAGTCGGTGCCCGGCACCAGGCTCAGCAGCCGGAACAGCCGTTGCGCCGCGGCGGGCAGCGCCGCGTAGGAGAGGTCGAACGCCGTCCGCACGGCGGCGTGCTCGTCGCCCCGCACGGAGAGCGCCGCCAGCAGGTTGCCCTCGCGCAGCCGGACGACGTAGTCGTCGACCCCGCTGCCGGGGTGCTCGGCGAGGTTGGCCGCCGCGATCCGCAGCGCCAGCGGCAGGTAGGCGCACAGCTGGGCCAGCTCGGCGGCCGCGGCGTGGCCGGGTCCGAGTACGGACGCCAGCAGCTCCAGCGCGTCGGCGGGGTCCAGCACGTCGAGCGTGAGCTGGCGGGCGCCGTGCATGGCGACCAGCCCGGTCATCCGGTCGCGGCCGGTCACCACCACCAGGCAGCCGGGACCGGCGGGCAGCAGCGGCCGGATCTGGTCCGGACCGGCGACGTTGTCCAGCAGCACCAACGTCCTGCGGTCGGTCATCAGCGTCCGGTACATCGCCGACGCCGAGTCCAGGTCGACGGGCACGCGCTCGGCCGGCACACCCAGTGCCGACAGGAACTGGGCGAGCACCTCGATCGGCGTCGCCGCCGGACCCGGCGTGTGGCCGCGCAGGTTGGCGTAGAGCTGCCCGTCGGGGAACCGGTCCCGGACGCGGTGCGCCCAGTGCACGGCCAGCGCCGTCTTGCCGACCCCCGCGGTACCGGAGATCGCGGCGATCGCCACCGCGCCGCCGGACCGGTCGCCACCCGCCACCATGGCGTCCAATGTGGACAACTGCGCGGTGCGGCCGGTGAACCCGCCGGGCTCGGCGGGCAGCTGCTTCGGCACCCGCAACCCGGACTGCGGGCGTGCGGCCGCACGGGTCGTGCCGCCGATGTCCTGGAGCAGCGCCGCGTGGGCCTCGCGCAGCTCCGGGCCGGGATCGATGCCGAGCTCGTCCACCAACCGGTCGCGGACCTCGTGGTAGATCCGGAAGGCCATGGCCCGCCGGCCCACGGCGTGGTGGGCGCGGATCAACCTGGCCTGCGCGGGCTCGTCCAGCGGCTGCTCGGCCGCCGCCGCGGTGACATCGGGGAGGATGTCGGCCGCCGCCCCGATCTCGATCATGGCGTCGCCGTACCGGCCGAGCACCTCCCAGCGCTTCGACACCAGCGCCACGACCTTCGGGTGCGAGGCCAGGAACGGCACGTCGGCCAGCGGTCTGCCCTGCCACAGCCGCAGCGCCTCCCCGAGCAGCGCCGCGACGCTGGCCGTGTCGTCGTCGCGCTGCGCGGCACCGGCCCGCGCGACCAGGCCGCGGAAGCGCACCAGGTCGACGTCCACGGCGTCCTGGTTCACCGCGTAGCCACCGCTCACGTGCGGCAGGACCGCGCTGCTGGTCCGGCGCACGCGGTCGGGCTCCAGCAGTCGGCGCAGGTGCTTCACGTGCGTCTGCAGCACGTTCACCGCGCTGCGCGGCGGGCTGTCGCCCCACAGCGAGTCGACCAGCTCGCGCTTGGTCACCACATCGCCCTCGGCGAGCACCAGCAGCCCCAGGACCGCGCGCCTGCCCGGTGGTCCGAGCTCGATCTCCCCGTCGTCGCCCCACGCCCGCGACGGACCCAGCACCTGGATCCGCACGGACTTCACCACCACCGCCGGTCGACACGTGGCCCGCCGCCCGGCACCGGAGGCGAACGCTATCTGGCTCGCCCCAGGCTAGCGCTTTCCGCCACCGGTCGGTCCGCTCGGGCGTGCGCGCAGCTCAGCGGGCCGCCAGTCGAGACGCGGCGCGCGTTCCACCCGGAGGGGAATCCCCCGCCGTACCGGACGACCGCGAACCCCCTGTGCGGCAAGGGGTTCGCGGCGCGGGTGTCAGATCACGAACGCCGGGTCGGTCGCCAGGGTGACCAGCTGCTGGTCGGTGAACACCGTCGGAGGCGCGCCGTCGACCCCCGAGCTGCCCCAGACCTCCACGACCGTCCCGTCGGCGCGGTAGTGCTTGGCGACCCGGTGCCGCTGCTGGAAGGAGCTCCCCGTCCCCGACCTGTCGTCGTTCGTCCGGGACGCGACGACGAGCGGGTCGGGCAGCGCCATGGACCCGTCGGACTCCTCGTCGACCCGGACGTAGCTGCCGTCGGCCTGCCGGTAGCACAGCGCCCCCGTCCCGTGGTCCGGCTCGACCGCCGCCGGCTCGACGAGCGTGCACTCGCCGGGTGGGAGCTGCCGCACGACCCGCGCCGCCGACTTGCCGAACACCCGGACCAGCAGCTCGCCGTTGACGGCATCCCCGACGATGGTGAAGTTGGTCGTGAGGTCCCAGCGCGGCACCGGGATCCCGAAGGTCTGCTCGTGGGTCACCGCGCCCGGCACCACGACGGGCACCTTGGCCTTGAGCACGTCGGCGAACACGGGGAGCTTGGGGCGCGCGTCCGCGTTCGGCACGGGCACCGGCCCCTTCGGCAGCTGCGGGTAGGGCCGCACCCTCCCGGACGCCGACCCGTCGGGCGCCGCCGGGTCCGACGTCGCCGCGCTGGACGTCGCCGCGTCCGTCGTCGCCGCGTCGGGTGCCGGGGGCGAACTGCCCGCGAGCGGCCCGCCGAAGGCGAGCAGCCCGCCGAGCACCACGGTCGTGCCCAGCGCGGTGGCGACCACCGCGGTCCGCCGTCGAGCCCGCGTGCGGGACTTGTGGATCACCACGTCGACGTCGACGTCGGGGGTCCGCGAGGTGTCCGCCAACGTCGCCAACGCTTCCACCAGCTTCTGGTCGTTCACCGGTCAGTCCGCCTTTCCATGGTGATCAGGTCTTCCGATGTCCCGGAGAGGGCGGCGCGCAGGGCCGCCAACCCCCTGGCCGTCCGGCTCTTCACGGTCCCCTCGGTGCAGCGCAGCGCGGCCGCGGTCTCGGCGATCGACAGCTGCGAGTAGAACCGCAGCACGACCGCCGCCCGTTGCAGGGCGGGCAGCGTCGCCAACGCCTTGCGCAGCGCCTCGGTGTCGCCGGACGTCCAGTCGACCAGCGCCGGGTCGGCGAGGTCGTCGGGCAGGTCCGGCACCACGCCGTCGCGCGACTCCCGCCGCCGCCACGGCTTGCGCTGCTCGTCCAGCCAGCACCGCAGCAGCACCGTGCGCACGTAGGCGTCGACGCCGACCGGTGGGTCGATCCGCCGCCAGGCCCGGTGCAGCTTGATCAGCGACGCCTGCACCAGGTCGTCCGCCGTGTGGCCGTCCCCGCAGAGCAGGTAGGCGAGCCGCCCCATGGCCGGGATCGCCGACTCGGCGAACCGCCGGAAGGCCTCGTCTTCGGGATCTTTTCTTCGCATGCCCACACCGGTAACACGGAGGCGCACCGGCGGAGGTTCCCCGAGGGGATGCGGTCAGGTCCTGGCCGGGCCGGTGGAGTCGCGGACGACGAGCGTGGTCGACAGTTCCAGGTGCAGGGCTTCCGGGCGGTGGCCGTCCAGGACCCGCATGAGCTGGGTGACGGCGATGCGGCCCATCTCGGCCAGCGGTTGGCGGACGGTGGTCAGCGCGGGGGTGGTGGCCCGGCTCAGGTCGATGTCGTCGAAGCCGGTGATCGACACGTCCTCGGGGACGCGCAGGCCGCGGGCGCGGGCGGCCCGCAGTGCGCCGACGGCGAGCTTGTCGTTGAAGCAGACGAGGGCGGTCGGCGGGTCGGCGGCGTCCAGCAGCTCGCCGCCCGCGCGCAGGCCCGCGTCGGTTGTGGGCTCGACGTGGCGGATGCGTTGGCGGGCGGGGAGCACGCCCGCCGCGGCGAACGCGGCGTGGTGGCCCGCGGCCCTGGCGTCGCTGGCCAGCCACTCCTCTGGTCCCGCGATGACGCCCACGCGGCGGTGGCCGAGCTCGACGAGGTGGGTGGCCACGGCGCGGGCGCCCGCGAAGTGGGCGGCGGAGACCGCGGCGACGTCCGGGGGCGGGGGTGTGCGCGGGTCGACGACCACGAACGGGAAACCGGTGCGGGACAGGGCGAGGAGCTGAGCGCCCTCCTCGGGCGGGAGGATGAGGATGGCGGAGCCGATGCCCGGCTGGTCGGGCAGGGTGCTCAGCGCGTCGTCGCGCTGGGAGGCCTCGCCCGCGTCGAGCACCATGCGCATCCCGTGCAGGCGAAGGGTTTCGGCGATCGAGGAGACGATCAGTCCGAAGTAGTCGGTCAGCAGGTAGGGGCACCGGACGTGGACCGCGCCGGGCGGGGTGTCGTCGCGGCGGTGCCGCTCGACGGCCTGGAGCACGAGCTCGCGGGTTCTCGCGGAGACGTTGACGTGGTCGTTGAGCACGCGGGACACCGTGGCGATGGAGACCCCGGTTTCCGCGGCGATGTCCCGCACCCTCGTTCGCCGCTCCACTCGATCACTATAACCGGCGGCCCCTGACCTGCCTCTTGACGTTGAACCAGGCGTGCGTGTTCCATGTCGGAACAACTTGTTACATCCTGAGTGATGCCCTGTTACACATCGGGACGGGTGGCCATGGGAAGAACCGCGTACGGCGTCGCGGCGGCAGTAGCACTGACCCTCGCGGGCACGGCGTCCGTGCAGGCGATGGCCCCGCACCACGACGCGCCCCGCGCGCGGGTGTGGGTCACGACGCCCGACCGGGCCGAGCTGATGGCCGAGCGCGCGCCGGTCGTCTTCGGGTCCGGGACCTCGACGCACCCCACGATCGTGGTCGACCCGGACCGGTCCTACCAGCGGGTGGACGGGTTCGGGGCGTCGATCACCGACTCGTCGGCCGCCGTGCTGCGCGGGCTGGCGCCCGCCGTGCGCGACGAGACGATGCGCGCGCTGTTCGACCCGGTGCGCGGCATCGGCGTGAGCTTCCTGCGGCAGCCGGTCGGGTCGTCGGACTTCACCGCGGCCGCCGAGCACTACACCTACGACGACGTGCCGGCGGGGCAGACCGACTTCCCGTTGCGGCACTTCAGCATCTCCCGCGACGAGGAGCGGGTCCTGCCGCTGCTGCGCCAGGCCAAGCGGCTCAACCCGGCGCTGTCGGTCATGGGCACGCCCTGGAGTCCGCCCGCGTGGATGAAGACCGGCGACTCGCTGGTCGGCGGCCGCCTCAAGGACGACCCCGCCGTGTACGACGCCTACGCGCGGTACCTGGTGAAGTACGTGAAGGCCTACGAGCGGGCCGGGGTGCCGATCGACTTCCTGTCGGTGCAGAACGAGCCGCAGAACCGCACGCCGTCGCGGTACCCCGGCACGGACATGCCGGTCGCGCAGCAGCTGAAGGTGATCGAGGCGCTGGGGCCGAAGCTGCGGGTCGCGAGCCCGCGCACGAAGATCCTGGCCTACGACCACAACTGGTCCACCCACCCCGGCGACGTCGAGGGCACTCCCCCCGGCTCCTCACCGGAGACCGACTACCCCTACCAGGTGCTGCGCGGTCCGGCCGCGCGGTGGATCGCGGGCACCGCCTACCACTGCTACTCCGGCGACCCCTCGGACCAGACGGAGCTGCACGACGCCTTCCCCGACAAGGGGATCTGGTTCACCGAGTGCTCCGGCTCGCACGGCCCCGGCGACCCGCCCGCCAAGGTCTTCAACGACACCCTGCGGTGGCACGCGCGCAACGTCGTCATGGGCACGACCCGCAACTGGGCGAGGTCCGCGGTCAACTGGAACATCGCGCTGGACAGCACCGGCGGCCCGCACCTCGGCGGCTGCGACACCTGCACCGGCCTGGTGACCGCGCAACCGGACGGCAGCGTGACCACCGACGCCGAGTACTACACGATCGGCCACCTGTCGAAGTTCGTGAAGCCCGGCGCGACGCGGATCGCCAGCACGTCGTTCGGCACCACCGGGTGGAACGGCCAAGTCGTCGACACGGCCTTCCACAACCCCGACGGGTCCACCGCACTGGTCGTGCACAACGAGAACGACGAGCCGCGCACGTTCGCCGTGAGCGTCGGCGACAGGCAGTTCGAGTACACGCTGCCCGGCGGCGCGCTGGCGACGTTCACCTGGCCGCGCGACGACGCCCTGCGCTCCCGGTTCGACGCGGTGCCGCTGACCGGTGCCACCGCGACGGCCTCCCCCGCCGGTGAGGGCGTGGCGCTGGTCGCGGACGACGACGCGTCGACCCGCTGGTCCAGCGGCACCGGCCAGGCCGCGGGCCAGTACGTGCAGCTGGACCTCAAGTCCCGCAAGCACTTCACCAGGGTCGCCATCGACAGCGGCGGGTACGAGGGCGACTACGCGCGCTCGTGGCAGCTGTCGTCGAGCACCGACGGCACCACCTGGCGCACCCTCGCCACGGGCACCGGGACGGGCCAGCTGACCACCGTCGACGTCCGCCCCACGACGGCCCGCTACCTGCGCGTCACGTCCACCGGCGCGGCGGGCAACTGGTGGAGCGTCGCCGACATCCGGCTCTACCGCTGACGCCCCACCGGTTCCGGCCGCCGCGGTGGCCGGGACCGGTGGAGGTCAGATCGCGTGCTCGCGGCTGGCCGTCCAGACCCGCTCCCGCAGCTCCGGGTCGTAGGACACCTCCGGTGACCGCCGCTCCTCGTCGCGGACGAAGTACCGGCCCGTCACGCCGTCCAGCGCCGGGTCGGTGGCCAGCCGCAACGCGGCCCGCGCGCCTTCCTCCGGCGTGAGCAGGCCACGCCGGACGAGGCCCAGGAACGGTTTCGCGACGCGCGGGGCGATGTCGGCGATGATGTCGGTCGCGACCAGGCCGGGGTGGACCGCGTTCACCGTGACACCGGAGTCGCGCAACCGGTCGGCGAGGACGTAGCCGCACATGGTGGTGAGGAGCTTCGAGCGGGCGTAGGCCTCGAACGGCTCGAAGCCC
This sequence comes from Umezawaea tangerina, assembly GCF_003002815.1. Classification (GTDB taxonomy): domain Bacteria; phylum Actinomycetota; class Actinomycetes; order Mycobacteriales; family Pseudonocardiaceae; genus Umezawaea; species Umezawaea tangerina. The sequence goes on from NZ_PVTF01000002.1 coordinate 143,098, forward strand.
TCGGCCGGGTTGACCAGGCGCAGGTCGTCGAGGTTGTCCAGGCGCACGGGCCGGGGCGCGTCGCGGATCGGCACCTGGCGGGTGTCCGACATCGACGCCGAGACGACGTTGACCACCCTGGCCGGCGCGCCCGCGCGCAGCTGGTCGAGCAGCAGCGCGGTGAGGGTGAATCCGGCCAGGTGGTTGACGGCCACGTGCATCTCGACGCCGTCGGAGTTGAGGACGCGGTCGCGGAAGTGCGCGCCGGCGTTGTTGACCAGCACGTTCAGCGCGGGATGGCGTTCGGCGAACCCGGCGGCGACGCGGTGCAGGTCCGCGCGCTCGGCGAGATCCCCGGTCAGCACCTCGACCACGGCGTCCGGCACGCGTTCCGCGACGTGCCGCACGACGTCGTCGCCCCGCGCGGCCGTGCGGCACACGACCACCACCGTGAACCCGAGCCTGGCCAGCTCGGTGGTGATCACCCGCCCCATCCCGCCCGTGGCACCCGTGACGAGCGCGACCCGGCCGGTCGCGCCGGTCGCGCCGCTCATGCCGCGATCCGCGGGAAGGCGTGGACGTAGACGGGGGTGGTCGCCTCGCGCAGCAGGAAGTCCGCCAGGTCCGCGCGGGAGATCGCCGAGGTCAGCCGGATCGGCAGCCGCGGGCCCGTGCGGTAGGAACCGGTGCGCGGCCTGTCCTTGAGCGCGGGCGGGCGGACGATCGTCCAGTCCACATCGGACGCCCGGATCAACTCCTCCATGGCCTCCTTGTCCCGCATCTTGTCCGCCAGCGCCGCCCACAGCGCGAGCGAGTAGAGCGAGCGGTCGTGCGTCTCCGCGGCACCGTGCGCGCTCACCGCGATCAGCCGCCGCACCCCGGTCTCCGCCATCGCCCCCAGGATCGACCGGATCCCGTCCGCGCACACGCTGACCGGCCCCTTCTCGTTGGTGCCCAACGCGCTGATCACCACGTCCTGTCCGCGCACCGCGTCGACCACCTCACCCACCCGGCCGAGGTCCGGGACGACGACCGGTCGCAAGCCGGGTGCGGCCGCGAGCGCACCACCACGCCGGACGACCGCGGTCACCCGGTGCCCGGCCTCCAGGGCCCGCTGCACGGTCGCCCGGCCCGTTCCGCCGGTGGCACCGAAGACGACGACGTTCATCAGCCCTCCATCTTTGAGACAATTTGCCTCACAAGTGCCATCATGGCAGTCCGGCAAACTATGAGTCAACTTGTCTCGTAGACTTCGCGGATGGACACCCCCGTGGACCCCAGGACCGCGCGAAGCAGGGACGCCATCCTCGCCGCCGCCCACACCCTGCTCGTCCGCGAGGGACCGGCTTCGGTCACCCACCAACGCGTCGCCCACGAGGCGGGCGTCGGCCGCGCCACCGTCTACCGCCACTGGCAACGCGCCGACCACCTCCTGCTCGCCGCCATGTCCGGCTCCGACCTGCCGTTCTTCCGCTCCCCCACCAGCCCCGTCCGGCCGTGGCTGCACCAGGAGCTCCGCAAGCTGGCCGACGAACTGACCCTCCCGGCCGTCGCCGCGGTCACCCTCACCCTCATGCAAACCGCCCTCTGGGACCCCGACGCCGCCACCCGCCGCAACCACTCCTCAGCCGCCGTCACCACCCGCATCACCACCGCCCTCGACCTCGCTCAGGAGACCGGCGAACTGACCACGGTGCTGCCTTCGGAGGACGCCGCGGCCCTGCTCATCGGGCCGATGCTGTACCGGACGGCGATGGAGGCGGGGACGGTGTCGGACATGCTGATCAGCCACCTGCTGGACAGCGTCGGGACGTGGCGGGACTGAGCTACCGCGCGCACCCCCGCGATCCCGGACCGGGGTCGAAGCGGGGAACTGGGTGTCAGCGGTCGTGGTGGCGGATGTTGCCGTGGACGTGGCCGACCTGGATGGCGGTGCCGGAGTGGGTGCCGGTCATGATGTTGGTGGTGTTGCCGTAGGTCGGCTGCTCGCGGGTGGGTTTCGCGTCGGCGAGGTCGGAGCGGTAGTCGGCGGCGGTGCCGATGCCGGTGCGGAGCAGGTCGCCGCTGGGTTTGGGGACGTAGAGGTAGACGGTGCCGGTGAACTCCTTCACCTGCACGGTGGTGGGCACGACGCTGGTCGCGGGCAGGGTGGCGTACTCGGTGGCGAGGACGTCCTCGAAGACGCGTTGGGACAGCACCACGGAGACGAAGGTCTGCGTGGGGTCGGACTGGGTGAGGACGTCGCGGACCGGGGCGGAGTCGAGGAGGCGGTAGGCGGTGATGACGGTGCTGCCGACGACGGCGGCCCGGCGGTCGGGTTCGGGGCGGACCGGGCCGACGTTGAGGCTGGCGCGCATGCGGAGGGTGCCGGGGCGACCGGTGGCGCGCATCCGCTTGTCGCGGTCGGCGAGCTCGTCCTGGAGGGCGTCGAACAGCCGGGTGACGACGGCGGGCAGGTGGCGGGGGTCGAAGCCGAGCCCGTAGCCGTCGCCGGTGTTGTGCGGGAACAGGGCTTCGGCCAACACCTGCGCGAGCCCGGCCCGTTCGAACGCGCGGCTCAGCACGTCGTAGATGGTGTCGGCCATCTCCGCCTGGACCCGGCTGGAGTTGCTGCCGAAGTCCTTGGTGTCGACGATGAGCACCGCGCGGTAGGGCGGTAACTCCATGGGCTCGTCATCGGGAACAACGTCGTTGCTGGACAAGGTGTTCTCGCTCCAACCTGGTGCGACCGCGTGCGCTGCCGCGGTCCGGGTGAACTGGTCGAGGCCAGTGTGACCCATGGCGCGCGCACGCGGCCGACGGCACGGACGAGTACCGGAACGGCGGGGAGTCCGAGGACGCGCTACCAGGCGGACGGCGCCGGTGGTGGGGCGACCGCGGGGCGGTCGTCGCACGTGATGGTGTTGGGCAGTTGCCACGGGGCGAGCCAGCCGCCGTCGTTGCCGCCCGCGTCGGTCAGCGAGAACTCGGACCCGGCCGGGGTGAAGTTGAAGGAGCCGCAGTTGTTGACGCCGACCGCGCCGACGTTCCGGGCGTCGACGTTCTGGAAGGTCGCCGAGCCGGCTGAGCGGGCGCTGACGACGGAGGTGCCGGTGCCGTCGACGCGGATGTCCTTGAAGTGGACGTTCGTGATCGAGACCCGGTCCTTCACCGGGAAGTCGCTGACGAGCATGATCGCGTTGTAGGTGTTGTCGAGGAAGTGGTCACCGACGACCTGCACGTCGGCGCTGATGTCCTTGTCCAGCGCGTAGAGCCAGATCGCGCCGAGGCCGATCTTCCAGTTCAGCTCGAACGTGCCGGAGCGCACGGTGGTGTTGTCGGTGACCCGGACGTACCCGGTGAACGCCTCCGCGCCGAACCTCGACCCGACGTGGATGGCGCTGCCCTCGCGGATCGGGTCCGCGACGAGGTTGTCCGACACGGTGGTGTCGGTGCCGCCGTAGATCGCGATGCCGTTGGCGAGGGTCGGGGTCTGCACGGTGTTGTGGTCGAACGCGTTGCCCGCGTTCCCGACCTCCTCCGACCACATGGCCAGCCCGTCGTCACCGGTGTTGCGCACGAAGTTGTTGGACACCACCGAGTTCGTCACGCCGGTGTGGAAGTTGAGGCCGTCGGCGATCTGGTCGGCGATCACGTTGCCCTCGACCCGCGTGTTGGTCATCGGCCCGTCGAACCACAGGCCCACCTTGGTGTGGTGCAGGTACAGGCCCTTGATCGTCGAGTCGCTCATCGCTCCCCCGACCGCGTTGACCTGGTCGGTGTCGACGCGCTCGCGCACGTCGCCTTCGACCGCGAACCCGGACAGGTGCACGTTGCGGCTGCCGCCCGAGGCGGCGTCCTTGCCGTAGAAGCCGACGCCGGTGTGCACCGAGCCGTCCGGCGCGGGTGCGCCCAGCGCGACCTCGTGCCCCTTCACCGTGGTGTACCAGCTGCCGGCGCCCACGATCGTCACGTCGTCGACGACGACGTGGCGGTTGACCTGGTAGGTGCCCGGCGGCAGGTAGACCTTGCGGTGCAGGCGCTTCGCGAGCGCGATGGCCTTGTCGAACGCGTCGGCGGACTCACGCCCGCCGGTCGGGTCGGCGCCGAACAGCAGCACGTTCACGGCGGTGAGCTCGACGTGCGGCAGGCCGACCAGCTGCGAGTCCAGCAGGTCGATGACGGTCCAGGCGGCGTTCGACCCGGCCGGGGCGGTGAGCCGGACCTTGGCGCCCGCGGCGTACACGCGGTCGAGCCTGACCCGCTGCTCGTCGTAGAAGTGGCTCGGCCGGAACGGGGTCGTGATCACCGGGGCCGGGGTGGTCGCCGCGGGCACGCACGAGCACTCGGTGATCCACCAGTCCGGGTGCAGCAGTCCCGCGCCGGGGTCGTTGGAGAACGGGTACTGGTTGTACAGCCAGGAGTACTGCGACGTGAGCGTCGCGGTCCTGGCGTGGCGGCCGTTCACGGCCACGTCGAGCGGCGCGGTGATGCCGCCGCCGGCGGGGGCGTCCGGGATGCTGTACCGGACGGTGACCGCGTCGGCCGCGCCGGGCAGCGTGAACTCCACGTACTGGCCCGGCGCCAGCTTCACCGCCTTGCGGCCGGACGCCTCCGCGGGCAGCGTGTACGCCGAGCGGTCCGGTCCGATGACGACGCCGTTCGTGGCCGCGTTCTCCGCCTCCTGCTCGACGAAGTCGACCTTGGCGCCGCGACCGGCGACCAGCGACGGCGCGAGGGCGGCGCGGGTGACGACCGGGGCCGACGGCGCGCTCGCGGCGGCCGTGCCCGCGGTCGTGACCAGGCCGGCGGTGACCACCGCCGTCGCCGCGGCCGCGACCCAGCGCGACCGCCCGGTGGAACGCCTCGCAGCAACTCCGGTGGTGCTCCGTGACATCGGGGGACTCATTTCTTCCGGACTTCTCGACGGGCCACCCGCGGGCCGCCCGGCTTCGGGGTGAGGCGACTCTAAGATGCCGTGCGGCCACCCACAAGAAGTTGTCGGCCAGTTTCATCAGATTGACCAGCGTTTGCACTAGTCAGTCGCTTTATTGCACCGTCTTGCCGCAACTAGACGGCAGGGCACCATGGGGGCGTGGCAGGACCGCCTCCCCCCTTCACCCCCGACACCTCCGTGCTGGTCGACGGCTACGACATCACCGCCTCACCGCCCGACGAGCACGGGTTCGGGGAGGCCGTCGACTTCCTCGTCCAGCGGCGCGACAGCCCGCACACCGCATGGGCGCGGTGGGTCGGCGCGCCGGGACTGCTGCGCGGTCGGGCCAGGATCGTGGCGCTGTGCTGCGTCCACTGCGGCGCCCGCACCGGGGAGCGGTGCTGCGGGGTCGCCATGTGCGCCGCGCACCGCGGCCACCACCGGGCCGTGGACCACCTGCCGCCGGGAGGCGACCGGTACCGCGCGCTGCTGGAGGCCCCGTCGGACCTGGTCGTCGGCGGCACTAACGAGCCCGCGCCGATCCCCGGTCTGCGGATGCCCCGCGACCTCGACGACCTGCCTGCGGCAGCGCGGCCTCGCGCGGGTGACGGGCTGAGGGTGCTGCACCACGTCCGCCGCGTGCTCCTGGTGCCCGGCATCGACGACGACCCGATCGGCGACGTGCTGCGCGCGGTGGTCGCGGGGGACGCCACCCTGCCCGACCCGGCACGGACCCGGTCGCTGGTGGCCGACGTCCTCGGCCGGTGCGCCTGGCCCGCCTTCTGCGACGCGCTGGGCCGCCGGGACGCCGCCGACTGGCTGCGCGCGCAACCGCCTCCCAGCAGGAGACCTCCGCGGAAGTCCACTGTGGACGAACGCGGGATCTCCACCGCGACCACCCGTGCGGGCGCCATCGCCGCGCGCGACGCGTTGTGCGGACTGTGGCCGACCGCGCCGGACGACCTGGGCGGCGGTCTCCTGCGTCTCTCCAGACGCCTGGGCGAGGCGGTGTTCTCCCACGCGCTCGCGCTGCCCGACGGTCCCGAACGCGTCGGTCACGCCGTGCGCCGGGCCCAGCGGGATGCGGTCGCGGCGGTGGTCGCCGCGCTCACCGGTCGCGCAGCGCCGTCGCCAGCTCACGGCGCGAGGTGACGCCCAGCTTGGTGAACACCTTCCGCAGGTGCCATTCGACGGTGCGGGGACTGAGGAACAGCACCGCGCCGATCTCCGGGTTGGTGTGCCCGGCCGCGGCCATCCGCGCGATCCGCGCCTCCTGCGGGGTGAGCTCGTCGAGCCCGGCCCCGGTGCGCTTGCGGACCGTCTCACCGGTCGCCGCCAGCTCCCGCCCCGCCCGTTCCGCGAACCCCGCCGCCCCCATCGCGGTGAACGCCTCGTGCGCCGCGCGCAGCTCCGCCCTGGCGTCGGCGCGGCGGTTCTCCCGGCGCAGCCACTCGCCGAACAGCAGCCGCGCACGGGCCAGCGGCAGGCCGAGCCGGTCGCCGCCCAGTCGTCCGACGGCCTCGCGGAACCGGTCCTCGGCCTGCCCCGGAGGTCCCGCGAGGGCGTCGGCCACGGCCTGCACGCCCAGTGCCCAGTCCGTGCCCGCCGCACCGGTCCGCTCGGCGAGCCGTTCCCTCGCCCAGGTCGCCGACGTGGTGTCCCCGGCACGGTCAGCCGCCTCGACCAGCTCGGCGAGCGCGCCGTTCACCACCGCCAGGTCGTCGTGCCCGGCCGCACGGCGGGCGGCGTCCACGGCGGCCGGGTAGTGGCCGAGCCCGTTCGCCAGCACCGCCTCGGCGTACTCGGCCATGCCGAGCAGCCACCCCTCGCCCAGCGCCTCGGCGTCCCGGACCGCGGCGTCGACCAGCTCGGCAGCAGGCAGCTCCCGGCCCTGGTGGGCGGCCAGGGTGAGCGCGGCGAACGGGTGCGCCGCCTGCCCGGTGGCCTGGGCGAGGGCGGCGGCCTCGTCGAGCAGGTCGGACGCCTCCCCGAACCGGCCCGCGACGACCAGGGCACCGGCGCGCGACGCCAACGCCGTGGGGAGCGCCGACAACGCGCCCGTCGTGCGGGCGAAGCCGACCGCGGGGGCGGTGAGCCGGTGCCAGGTCACGTCGTCCCACAGCTCGTGGCTGACCGGCCCGGTCAGCCACAGCAGCCCGAGGTCCGCCTCCGCCGTCAGTCCCGCCAACGCCCGCCGCAGCAACGGGACCGCGGGCGCGTACCCGTCCAGGGTCCACGCCGCGAGCCCGGTCAGCAGCGCGCCCGCGGGCTCGTCACCCGGCGGCACCTCGTGGGTGGCCTCGGCCACCCGACGCCGGTCCCCGCCGAGGCGACCGGCGTGCACGGCGGCGCCGAGCGCCGTGAGGTAGGTGTCCCGCGCCGCGGCCAGGTCCAGCCCCGCCAGCCTGCGCGCGGCCGCGAGCAGCGGTGGACCGGAGGCGCGGCCGCGGTCGAGGGTGAACGCGATCCGGGCGCGCAGCCGTTCCACCCCGGCCTTCCGCACTGGGTCGAGCGGCCCCAGCTCGGCGGCGGCCAGCAGCTCCGACGCCTCGGGGAACGCGCCCGAGTCGAACCGGGCGTGCGCCGCGGACAGCGCACGTGCGGCCCGTGCCTTGGGATCGGGGGTGAGCTCGGCGGCGCGTTCCAGGAACGCCGCGGCCGCCGCCCGTCCACCACGGGCCAGTGCCCGGCCCGCCGACCGCTCCAGCTCGCGCGCGACCTCCTCGTCGGGGCCGACCGCGGCGTGCGCCCGGTGCCAGGCGCGGCGGTCGGGGTCTTGCTCCGGGTCCGTCACCTGGGCCAGTGCCCGGTGCACCTCGCGCAGCGCGGCGGCGTCGGCGGACCGGCGGCACGCCGAGCGCACCAGCGGGTGGCGGAAGCGGACCCTGGCGCCGAGCTCGACCAGCCCCGCGGCCTCCGCCGCTGCCGCCGCGTCCGGTCCCACGCCCAGCCGGTCGAGCGCGCGCCACAGCAGCGTCACGTCACCGGTCGGCTCGACGGCGGCGGTGAGCAGCAGCGTGCGGGTGTCGGCCGGGAGCGCCGTGACGCGGCGCAGGAACCCCTCCTCCACCTTGCCCACCAACGCGGTCGCGCTCGGCGCGCCGAACCCGAAGGCCAGCTCGGCCGGGGTGAGGCCGTGCGGCAGTTCGAGCAGCGCGAGCGGGTTGCCGCGGGTCTCGGCGACGACGCGGTCGCGCACGCGGTCGTCGACCGGTCCGGGCAGCACGGAGTCGAGCAGGGCCCGCGCGTCCGCCGCGGGCAGCCCGGCCACGCGCAGCTCGGGCAGGCCGGCGAGGATCGACTCGTCGCCGGGGCCGCGGACGGCGCAGACCAGCGCGACGGACTCGGCGTCCAGCCTGCGCGCGACGAATGTGAGGATCACCTCGGACATCCGGTCCAGCCACTGCACGTCGTCCACCACGCACACCAGCGGCCGCTCCGCCGCGGCCTCGGCGAACAGGCCGAGCACGGCGAGACCGACGACCAGTGCCTGCGGCGGGTCGCCCGCGCCGAGGCCGAACGCGGTGCCGAGCGCGTCCCGCTGCGGTGCGGGCAACGCGGGCAGGTGGTCCAGCAGCGGCGCGCAGAGCTGCTGGAGGGCGGAGTACGCGATCTCGGTCTCCGGCTCGACGCCCGCCGCCCTGCTCACCCGGACCGCCCGCGCGTGCCCGACGAGGTGGTCCAGCAGGGCGGTCTTGCCCGCGCCCGCCTCGCCGCGCAGCACCAGGACCCGGCTCCGCCCGGCCCGGACGTCCCGCAGCAGGCCGTCGAGCGCGTCCTGCTCGACCCGCCTGCCGCGCAGCGCCGGTCCCCCGTTGTCGCCGTCCACGTCAGCCTCCCCGGCGGAGGCTACCCCGAAGCGGATCTTCGGCACGCCGGGCGCGACGGCGTCGCGGTCAGGCGACGAGACCCGCCTGCCGGGCCATGTGCCCGGCGTACCAGGCGGGCCAGTCCACGTCCGCGTGGCCGAGCTCCTGCTCGTGCGCGCCGTGCGCGGCCGCCGCGTCGCGCAACGCCTGCTCCAGCTCGGCCACCGAGCCGTAGACGACCCGGTCGACGCGGCCGGGGAGGCGTTCGGTGACCTCCTGGAGCACGAACCCGTTGCCGTCGGGGTCCTCGAAGGACAGGAACGAGCCGTAGGACCGCCGGTCCGGGTCCGGTCCGGCAACGCGGTCGCGCTCGCCCGCGTGGTGGAACACGCCGCCCGCGTCGTGGAAGACGTCGCTCACCTCGACGCCCTGGGCCACGAGCTCGTCCCGCGCGGCGAGGACGTCGTCCACGACCAGGTGGATCCCGCGCACCGAGCCGGGGGCGGCGTCGGTGACCCCGGCGCCGATGATGATCGACGTCGCCGAGCCGGGCGGGGTGAAGTGCACGACCCGGAAGCCGTCCTCGCCGGTGTAGTCGACGTCCTCGCGGAAGCCGAGGCCCGCGTAGAACTCCTTGGACCGGTCCACGTCCGCGACCGGCAGAACGACGATCTCGACCTTCAGGTCCACCATCGGTTGCTCCTCCTCGTGTCGGCCGCCGCTCGACGGCCGACCCCAGCATCCGTCCGCGCACCCGGTCGTCGCCCCAGTGGGAGTCCCTGGTGCACCCCCGTGCCCTGGCCCTCCGGGGGCCCGTGGCCGAAAGCGGGAGGCGCGCGCGGGAGGTCGTTGGTATCGTCGGCCCGGCAGACCCGATGACAGGGAGACCCGACGTGGCAGGTGAAGACGACATCTCCGGGTGAGACCCGGTAGGTGCAGGCCCACGGCGCGCTGATCGCAGCGGCGCCGCGACGGCCGTCTCGTCGTCCACCAGCACAACCAGCGGAGCCGTGCGCCCCGCTCCCACGCCTTGGGGTACCAACCGATGTCCGACGCCCACGTCGTCTGCTCCGCCCTGTCCTTCTCCTGGCCCGACGACACCCCCGTCTTCGACGGGCTGTCGTTCACTGTCCCCGGCGGCCGGACCGGGCTCGTCGCGCCGAACGGCGCGGGCAAGTCCACCCTGCTCAAGCTCATCGCGGGTGAGCTCCGGCCGTCCTCCGGCAGCGTGTCCGCGGAGGGCGTGGTGGGGTACCTCCCCCAGGACCTGCCGCTGACCGCCGACCTGACCGCCGCCGAGGTCCTGGGCGTCGAGCCGGTGCTGCGCGCGTTGCGGGCGGTCGAGTCGGGCGACGTCGCCGAGGAGCACTTCACCACCATCGGCACCGACTGGGACGTCGAGGAGCGCACCCGCGCCCAGCTCGACCGGCTGGGCCTCGGCGGGATCGACCTCGACCGCCGCCTGCGCACGCTCAGCGGTGGCCAGACCGTGTCCCTGGGCCTGGCCGCGCAGCTGCTCAGGCGTCCCGACGTGCTGCTGCTCGACGAGCCCACCAACAACCTCGACCTGGACGCGCGGCACCGGCTGCACGCCGTGCTCGACGACTGGCAGGGGTGCCTGCTCGTGGTCAGCCACGACCGGGCCCTGCTGGACCGGGTGGACCGCGTCGCCGAGCTCGACGGGGGCGGGATCCGGTTCCACGGCGGGAACTTCACCGACTACGAACGGACCGTGCGGGCCGAGCGCGAGGTGGCGGAGAAGAACGTCCGCAACGCCGAGCAGGACGTCAAGCGGGAGAAGCGCGAGATGCAGCAGGCCCGTGAACGCGCCGCCCGCCGGGCGAGCAACGCCAAGCGCAACCTCGGGAACGCGGGCCTGCCCAGGATCTTCGCCGGGACCATGAAGCGCGACGCGCAGGAGTCCGCGGGCAGGGCGGACGGGACGCACGCGGCCAGGGTCGGCGCGGCCAAGGAGAAGCTCGACCGGGCCGAACGGGCGGTGCGCGACGACCGGACGATCACCCTGGAACTGCCGGGCACGGCCGTCCCCGCGGGGCGGACGCTGTTCGTCGGCGAGGGGCTGCGGATGGCCCACGGCGGGCGGGAGCTGTTCGTGGGCGACGGTGTCGACCTGGTCGTCCGCGGTCCGGAGCGCATCGCGCTGACCGGCCCGAACGGCACCGGGAAGTCCACGCTGCTGCGGATCGTGCAGGGCGGGCTGGAGGCCGACGCGGGCAGCACCAGCCGGGTCGACGGCCGGATCGCCTACCTGTCGCAGCGGCTCGACCTGCTCGACGACGAGCGGACAGTGGCCGAGAACCTGGCGGCGTTCGCGCCGGAGATGCCGCCCGCGCAGCGGATGAACCTGTTGGCGCGCTTCCTGTTCCGCGGTCCGCGGGCGCACCTGCCGGTCGGCGTGCTGTCCGGAGGCGAGCGGCTGCGGGCCACGCTGGCCTGCGTCCTGCACGCCGAGCCCGCGCCCCAGCTGCTGCTGCTCGACGAGCCGACGAACAACCTCGACCTGGACAGCGCCGCCCAGCTGGAAAGCGCTCTCAACGCTTACCGGGGCGCGTTCCTCGTCGTCAGCCACGACGAGCGCTTCCTGGCCGGGATCGGGATCGACCGCAGGCTGCGACTCGAGGACGGCAAGCTCCTGGAGGCCGGCGGACCGTCCGCGGACTGAGCGTTTCTGTACTTGCGGGTCCATTTTTTCGTGTCCACGATGAGGTGACCAACCACTTCGGGAAGCGAGCGGATCCATGTCCCTGGACGAGTACTACCTGCTGGGCCGGTCGGGGCTGCGCGTCAGCAGGCTGTCGTTGGGCACGATGAACTTCGGCACCGGCGGCTTCCACGCCGCCTACGGCCGGACCGAGGACGAGGTCCGGCCGATCCTGCGCCGCTACCTCGACGCGGGCGGCAACTTCGTCGACACGGCCGACTTCTACACCGCGGGCGAGAGCGAGAGCATCCTCGGCGGGCTGATCGCCGAGACCGGGGCCCGCGACCGGATCGTGCTCACCACGAAGGTCACCAACAGCGTCGACCCCGGCGACCCGAACGCGGGCGGGAACGGCCGCAAGCACGTGATCAGGGCGGTCGAGGCGTCGCTGCGCAGGCTGCGCACCGACTACCTCGACCTGTTCCTGCTGCACACGTGGGACCGGATCACGCCGGTCGAGGAGGTGGTGCGCACGTTCGACGACCTCACGCGGGCGGGCAAGATCCGCTACGCGGGCCTGTCGGACGTGCCCGCCTGGTACGCCGCGCACGCCCAGGGCGTCGCCGAGGCGAACTCGCTCGCGCCGATGGTCGCCCTGCAGCTGCCGTACTCGCTGGTCGACCGGACGATCGAGGCGGAGCACGTCGACGCGGGGCGGCAGCTCGGCATCGGCATCACGGCGTGGAGCCCGCTCGCGGGCGGTTTCCTCACCGGCAAGTACCGCGACACCGGCGCGGGCGTGACCGGCGAGGGCAGGCTCACCGGCGACGGCACGGCGAGTCCCGCGTGGACGGACCGGCAGTGGCGGGTGCTGCGGGTGCTGGAGGACGTGGCGGGCGAGCTCGGGGTGAGCACGGCCCAGGTCGCGCTCAACTGGGTCGTCACGCGGCCGGGGGTCGCCTCGGCGATCGTCGGGGCGAGCAGCGCGGCCCAGCTCGACTCCAGCCTGGTGGCGTTGGACTTCGAGCTGCCCGCCGAGCTGCGCGCCGCCCTGGACGAGGCGAGTGCCGAGCCGCCGCGGTCGCTGTACCGGATGTTCACGCCGGACTACCAGGGGTGGCTGGTCAACGCGGGCGTGCGGCTCGGCGACAAGCCCGCCGGGTACCACCCCGACGTGCGGAACTGGGTCACCACCGGGCAGTCCTGATCGGACAGTCCACTCCGGATGGTCGGGTCAGGGCCGCGCGGAGGCGCTGGTCCGCAGGTAGTCCAGGCAGAGGTCCAGCGCCGACTCCAGGTGCCGCGACGACCCCGTCGACATCAGGATCGCCACCCCGCCCTGGATGGCGGCGATCACCGCGCCCGCCGCGCGGTCCGGGTCGACGTGCTCGCCGACCAGCCCCTCGGAGCGCATGTGCCCGATGCCCGCGCGGACCTCGCGCTGCCACCGCTCCAGCAGCAGGCCGGTCACCGCCTGCGCCGCCGGGGTGTGCCTGCCGACCTCGGTGATCAGGACGCCCAGCGGGCAGTGCACACCCTGCCGCCGGTAGCGCTCGACCACCGCGTCGCGCCACCGGTCCCAGGCGTCCCACGAGGTCAGCTCGCCGAGGTGCGGCTGCTGGTCCTCCAGCACCCGGTCGGCCTCCCGCTGGGCCACGGCCAGCAGCAGCTGCTCCTTGCCGTCGGGGAAGTAGTGGAACAGCTGGCTCTTCCCGGTGGCGCTGCGCCTGCCGACGTCCTCCAGGGTCACCGCGGTGACGCCGCGCTCGCGGATCTCGGTCGCGGCGGCGTCGACGATCCGCAAACGGGTCGCCGCACCCTTCTTCGTCAGCACAGCGCCTCCCGGAGTGGACTCACCAGTACAGTACCGCCGGGTCTGCCGTCCAGCAGGACCGCCGCCGCACGTCCGACCGCGGGACGGGCCGCGCGGGCACTTCGGCCTCCCGGCGTGGTCAGAGGTCGAGGACCAGGCGGCCGGACGACCTCGACACGCACACCATCAGCACGTCGCCCACCCGCCGCTCGTCCTCGGTCAGCACGGTGTCGTGGTGCTCCGGCGCCCCGGCGAGCACACCGGTCTCGCACGTGCCGCACGTCCCCTCGCGGCACGACCAGAGCACCGCGACACCGGCCGCCTCCAGGACGTCGAGGACCGAGCGGTCCGCGGGGACGGGCAGGACCAGTCCGCTGCTCGCCAGCTCCACCTCGAACGCTCCCGGTTCGCCGACCGGGAGCGCCGAGAACCGCTCCACGTGCGGGGACGGCCCGCGTGGACGGGAGGACACCGCGGCGAGCATCCTCTCGGGGCCGCAGCAGTACACCGCTGTGCCGTCGTCGGTGCCGGACAGCAACGCGGCCAGGTCGGGCGGGCCCACCTCGTCGCGCGGGTGCAGCTCGACGCCGTCGGGCAGCTCGTCGCGGAACGCCATGGCGGACCGGCGGCGACCGACGTACACGAGCCGCCACGGGATCCCGTCCGCGGCGGCGCGGCGGACCATCGGCAGGATCGGCGTGATGCCGATGCCGCCCGCGACGAACAGGTAGCGGGCGGCGGGCACGAGCGGGAAGGTGTTGCGGGGGCCGTGGACCCAGACCGCGTCGCCGACGGCCAGGGCGTGCGCCCGCGACGACCCGCCGCGCCCGTCCTCCGCGCGCCGCACGGCGATCCGCCACGTCGTGCGGTCCGCGGGATCGGAGCAGAGCGAGTACTGGCGGACCAGGTCGCCGAGGACCACGTCCACGTGCGCGCCCGGTTCCCACGGCGGCAGCGCGCCGCCGTCCTCGCGGCGCAGGGACAGCAGCACGACGTCGTCCGCGATGGACTGCCGGTCCACCAGCACCAGGTCCACTAGGACACCCCGGCAGCGGCGGGCACGGGCGTGGGCTCGGGGACGGCGGGTCGGTGGCCGCTCGGGTGGGCGAGCAGCCAGTCCCACAGCGCCACCGGGTCCTCGAAGTCGCGCGCGGCCGAGCAGTGGCACACCGCGCGCAGCCGGTCGGACCCCGGCACCCAGTGCACGCGGTACCTCACGAGGTGACCTGGTGGACCCGCCCACCGGCCAGCCGCGCCAGGATGCGCCGCGCGGCCAGGCCACCGGTGTCGATGTTGATCGACAGCTCCTGGTAGCCGTCCTCCTCGCTCGCGACCACCCGTTCCAGCACGTCCAGCGCGGCCACGTCCTGGAGCACGACGGTCCGGTTGCTCTCCGCGAGGAACGCCGACACCTCCTCGTCGTCCAGCGCGAAGTCCCTTGCCACCGCCCAGAAGTCGTGCGTCGTGTGCTCGGTCTCCGGCGTGATCGCGTAGACGACCTCGACGTGGAACGCGTCCAGGTCGGTGCCGTCGGGGTCCGGCAGGCAGCCGACCGGCGCGATGCGGCTGTGCAGCTTGTACAGGCACGGCGGCGCGTACTCGATGTCCTGCCAACGGGTGATCCGCCCGGTCAGCCCGGTGGAGCGGGAGTAGAACGGCGGGCAGGCGGCGTCGGCCATGCGCCTGCTCACGTAGACGATCCCCGCGGCCTCGTCGACCTCGGTCGTGATCGGGGTGGAGGCGACCTCCGGCGTGCCGATGTACCCGCCGTGCAGGTAGGTCTCGTGCGACAGGTCGAGCAGGTTGTCCACCAGCAGCCCGAACCGCGCGGCCAACGGCTCCATGCCGCTCACCGTCGTGTAGTCCGGTGCCGTCAACCACGGCGCGCGCGGGATGGTGGTCCCGTCGGCGAGCACGGGGTCGCCGATCCACACCCACACGAAGGAGTCCTGCTCCACCACCGGGTACGTGCTCAGCCGCGCGGTGCGGGGCACGCGGGTCTGGCCGGGCACGGCGACGCAGCGGCCGTCGGCGCCGTAGGTGAAGCCGTGGTAGCCGCACACCACCTGGTCGTCCACCAGCCGGGTGGGCAGCTCCGACAGCGGGAAGCGGCGGTGCACGCAGCGGTCGGCCACGGCGGTGACGCGGCCGGAAGCCGTGCGCCAGAACAGGATCGACTCGCCGCAGACGGTGCGGGAGAACAGCGCCGGGCCGATCTCCCGGCCGTAGGCGGCGACGTACCACTGGTCGCGCGGAATACTCGTCATGCCGGGCATCCTGGGAGCAGCGGGGTGTGCGGGCCAAGAGCCCTTCCGGATGTCGGAAGGCTCAGAGGAGCGCGTGCGAGATCGAGCGGGAGCTGTTGCGCACCAACGGGACCAGCGCGTGCGGCGGGGCGGTGCCGTACCGGACGACCACCGACACCGCGGCGATCACCCGGCCGGTGCGGCCGTGCACCGGCGCGGCGACGGACAGCGCGTCGTCGGTGACCTGCCGGTCGCTGATGGCGAAACCGCAGGCGCGCACGTCGGCGAGCACCGCGCGCAGCACGTCCGGGTCGGTCATGGTGTGCGCGGTGAACCGCCGCACGGGCCCGGCCAGCACCTCGTCGCACACGTCGGCGGGCGCGTGGGCGAGCAGCACGAGCCCGACGCCGGTGGCGGTGAGCGCGAACCGGCCGCCGACCCTGGTCAGCACCGGCACGGCCCCGGTGCCCGCGATCCGTTCCACGAACACGAGTTCCCGGCCTTCGCGCACGGCCAGCTGGACGTTCTCGCCGGTGATCCGGGACAGGTCCTCCAGGAACGGCAGCGCCCGCTCGCGCAGCCCCTGCGAGCGCGGCGCCAGCGAGCCCAGCTCCCACAGCCGCAGCCCGACTCGGTAGTGGCCCGCGTCGTCGCGCTCGACCGCGCCCCACTCCAGCAGGTCGGCGAGCAGCCGGTGGGTGGTCGACAGCGGGAGGCCGGAGTGCCGGGCCAGGTCGCTGAGCGTCATCGTGGTGCGCCGGTCGCTGAACGCGCCGAGCAGGCGCAGTGCGCGGGCCAGCACGGACCCGGTACGACCGCGGTGCACCACGTGGACTCCCGCCTCGCAACCCCGTGCGCCATCGTAGGTCCGCGAGCTCCGTCCGGGGAGGTCGGACACCGGATTCGCCGTCCGGGAACGACCGGTTCCCGGACGGCGGTCGGACGTGATTCCACGGTCGACCGAATTCACGAAAAATGCGGAAAAGGCCCGCTTACGGAATGGTGGCGGTGAGCCGGACGGGCAGTTCCACCAATCCGCGGGTGTTGGCCATCCGCCAACGCAATTCGTTCTCCGGCACCGCGAGTGACACATCGTCGAAGTGCCGCAACAGCGTGTGCACGGCCACCTGCGCCTCCATTCGCGCGAGATTCGCGCCGACGCAGAAGTGGGCGCCGCGACCGAAGGCCAGGTGCCGGTTGTCCGGGCGTCCGATGTCGAACTCCGCGGGGTCGGGGAACCGCCCCCGGTCGTGGTCGGCGGCCCACAGCCCCAGCGCCACCGCCTGGCCCGCCGGGATCGTCACCTCCCCCAGCTCCAGGTCCGCCGTGGTGAACCGCAGCGAGCTGAACCCGACCGGGCCGACGTGGCGCAGGCACTCCTCCACCGCGTCCGCCATCAGCTCCGGGTGGGCACGCAGGGCCGCGAACTGCCGCGGACTGCGCAGCAGCGTCAGGACGCTGCTGCCGATCAGGTTCACCGTGGTCTCGTGCCCCGCGACCAGCAGCAGGGCCAGCATGGTCCGCAGCTCGGCCGCGTCCAGCGAGGACCCGCCGTCGTGCGCCGCGACCAGCGCGCTGGTCAGGTCGTCGGCCGGGTGGTCGCGCTTGCGCTCGACCAGCGCGCCGAAGTAGTCGTCCAGGCTCGCCGACGCGGCCTGGTAGCGGGCCACCGCGGGACCGTCGCCCTGGTCGAAGACGATGGCGTTGGTCCACTTCCGGAAGTCCTCGCGGTCCTCGGTCGGCACGCCGAGCAGCTCGCAGATCATCACGACCGGCAGCGGCAACGCGTAGGAGTCGACCAGGTCCACGGCGTCCCCCGACGCGGACTCCTTGCCCAGGGCGAGCGCCAGGTCCTCGCAGACCTGCTCGGCGCGCGGGCGCAGGGCGTCCACGCGCCGGGCCGTGAAGCTGCTCGCGACCAGCCTGCGCAGCCGGGTGTGCTCCGGCGGGTCCGTGCTCAGCAGGCTCCGGCGCGCCCGCTGGAGCTGCCCGGCGAAGCGCCGCGGCAGCTCCCCGCGGGCCACCAGCTCCGCCTCCACGTCCGGTGCCGACAACACCAGCCGCGGGTCGACCAGCGCCGCGTCGACCTCGTCGTACCTGGTCACCAGCCACGCCTCGATGCCGCTGGTCAGCCGCCCCCGGCGAGCGGGACCGACCCCGTTGGTCTCCCCGACGTCCACCGGGCACCCGCCGTCGAGGTCGGTCGCCAGCGGCGCCGGGACTCTCGCGGGGTCTCCTGTGCTCTGCATCGCTTCCACCACATCCACCTTCCGATGCCATGGTGGCCGCGACGGTCACCAGGTCGTGCGTGGCCCGTTGGTCACGGTTTGCGCCCCACGGCCGCGAGAACCGAGTCGTGCCAAGGGGTCTCGTCCAGCACCCGCAGCCCGCCGGGACGCCAGAAGGAGGTGTAGACCAGGCCCGGCTCGACCACGTCCAGGTCGGCCAGCAGCGCGCTGATCCACTCCGGCGTCCTGGCCGTGGCGGAGCTGGTGAGGGTCTTCGTCATCTCCAGCACGCCGCCCAGCTTCATCGCGTCGCGCTGGTCCTGGCCCAGCGTGGCGTGCGACAGCACCAGGTAGCTGCCGGACGGGACGGCGTCGAGGTACCGGGCGACCGTGCGGGCCGCCAGGTCGGGGTCGGGGATGTAGTAGAGGGACGCCGTCATCAGCAGGGCGACCGGCTGGTCGAGGTCGAGCAGCCGCCGCGTGTCCGGGTGCCCCAGGACGTGGTCGACGTCGCACATGTCCGACTCGATGATCGCCGTGCCGTCCGCGCCCTCCAGCGTCAGCTGGCTGTGCGCGACCGCGACCGCCTCGTTGTCGACGTAGACGACGTTGCAGTCCGGCGCGACGGCGCGGGCCATCTCGTGCACGCTCTGCACCGTGGGGATCCCGGACCCGAGGTCCAGGAACTGGCGCACGCCCTCCTCCGCGCACATGCGCACCGCCCGGCCGAGGAACGCCCGGTTCGACCGGGCGGCCGCCCGGATCCAGGGCATCCGCCGGATCGCCTCGGCGGCCCACTCCCGGTCGACCGCGAAGTTGTACCCGCCGCCGATGAGGTAGTCGTAGACCCGCGAAGGGCTCGCCCGGCTCAGGTCCACACCCGGCATGCCCCAGTCGGCTTCGCTGACAGCCACCGCGGAAACCCCATCTCGACCAGTCGTCCGAAGGCGATCGAAGGCGTTCGAAGGGAGGAGCTTAGCGAACAATCCGAACACCTCCGACGGGATCCGCGGAGAAATCCGGAAGTTGCGCCATAGGTGGGACGTTCGATCCGCGAAAAATATTGTGGGAATCGTCGCGCGGAGATAACCGATCAGGTGATCGTGGCGGTCGACTCGATGGCAGTACTGTGCCACCTTCCCCATCCCCGACCTTGAGCAGGTCTGCAAGAATGCGATTTCTACGGACACTCGTAACGTCCCTGATCACCGGTGCCGTCGCGCTCTCCGCGCAGCCCGTCGTCCCGGCCGCCGCCGCCCCCGCGGCGCCGCGGTGCTCCACCGTCTCCGTGCCCGTCACGGCCGTGGTGCTGCTGCCGATGACCGTGCGCGGGCAGCTGTGCCTGCCCGGTGACAGCACCCCGACGACGATCCAGCTCCTGCTGCACGGCGCCACGTACAACCGCGTCTACTGGGACCTGCCCTACCAGCCGGAGCGCTTCTCCTACCAGCGGGACATGGCCGCGCACGGGCTCGCGACGTTCGCGGTCGACGAGCTCGGCGTCGGCGAGAGCACCCGCCCGCTCAGCACCCTGCTGACCGGCCTGAGCCAGGCATCGGCCGTGCACCAGGTCGTGGGCAGGCTGCGCGCGGGCCAGATCGGCGGCACCGCCTACGGCAAGGTCGTCCTCGTCGGCCACTCGGCCGGGTCCGCCATCTCCGTGATCGAGGCCGCGACCTACCACGACGTGGACGGCGTCGTGCTGACCGGCGTCACCCACCTGCCCAACGTGCCCGTCGTCGTCGGCGACGTCGGCCTCGGCCTGCAACCGGTCACCCTCGACCCCCAGCTGTCGCCCCGCGGCGGCGACCCCGGCTACCTCACCTCCAGGCCCGGCGCCCGCGGCACCATGTACCACGGCCCCACCGACCTGGACCCGCTCGCCGTGCAGGCCGACGAGCAGTACGCGAAAGACCAGGTCTCCGCCACCAGCCTCGTCGACATCATCTCCCTCGGCCTCGTCAGCCCGATGTCCACCGGCATCGACGTGCCCGTCCTGCTCGCCAACGGCACCGCCGACACCGGCTTCTGCGGCCTCATCCGCGACTGCTCCACAGCCGACGCCCTGCGCGCCCAGGAGGCCCCCTACTTCAGCCCCTCCGCCCACCTGTCCGTCTACGTCCTCCCCGGCTCCGGCCACTCCATCGCCCTCGCCCTCAACTCCCCCGACTACCGCACCGCCACCCGCACCTGGCTGGCCCGGTACGTGGGCTGAGCCATCGCCTTCGGTGGTGGGACGACCTCGCCCCACCACCGAAGGCGGCCTGCCGCGCGTGATGCCGCGGGAGCGGCACAATGCCGGTGTGACACCAAAAGGGACAAGCCGACGAGCGCAGGTCCTGTCCGCCCTGCACACCAGCCGTCTCCCCGTCGACGACGACCAGATCGCCCGCATCGCGTCGATGGACCGGCACCACGTCAACACGATCTGCAGGCAGCTCGCCGCCGATCGGGTCATCACCCGCTACCGCGGCGCCGACGGCAAACTGGTCAACGCCCTCATCACGACCGACACCCCGGCCACTCCGGCAGAGGCCCCTTCCTCCGTTCAGGTCCGGCGGACTCCACGTCGCGACAAGACGCGCAACGTGGAGTCGCTGATCGCGAACTTCGCCGGGTGGGTCGAGGCCTTCGAACGGAGCCAGGCATTCCCTGGGCCGAGCCTGTACTTCCACGAACGTGCCATCGAGCGCAGACGCCTGCACACCAGGGTGACGTCGTTGCTCGACGACGAACGCTTCCTCGAGTACGTGTACGCCGGCATGAAGGTCAGCACGTCCGGCACGCAGATCGTCGCGGGGAGCAAGTTCCTGCACCACCTGTTGCCCGACCTCGTGCCGCCGATCGACCGCCAGTACACGTTCACCTTCTTCACCGGCCAGAAGGCGGTTCCGAACGACCGGGTCGCGTTCGGCGAGTGGTTGCCGCGGTTCGCCGAGATCGGTCGGCGGTGCCGTGAACCCATCGCCCAAGCCGTGGACCGGGGTGGGTTCATGGCCACCGGTGAGGCCAAGGTGATCGACAACGCGATCATGGGCTACCTCAGGCAGCCCGTGCCGACGGACGATCTGACCGCCCGGTGATCAAGCCTAGGTGACGGGGAACCAACACCCCTCGTGTCGCGACTACTGGGCGAACCAGGTGGGCGACGAATGTGGTGGCGGTGGCGTTTCGGGTGTGCCTGCGCGGGGTGACGTGCGCGCATGGGCGGCGGGACATCCGTGCGGGGTGTGGACCTGGTGGTGGAGGCCGGTGAGCGGGTCGCCCTGACCGGCACCAACGGGTCGGGGAAGACGACGTTGGTGCGGGCTGTGCTGGGGTTGCACGCGGTGCGGGCCGGGGTCGTGGAACCCCAGCAGCCACCACACCGTCGGGCCCGCGGACAGTGACACCGCGAACACCGGACACCGCGCGGGTGCCGGGTCGGCGGGCAGCAGGAACCCGGCCGCCGCGAACAGCAGCGCCAGGCAGGCCGCCGTCCCGACCGCCGCCCTCCAGTCGACGCCGTCGGCCAGCCACGCCAGCGGCAGGCCCGCGACGAACGCGCCCAGCTGAACGCCGGACTACTTGACCCCGATGAGCACGCCACGGCGGGCGGGCTCGACGGCGGTGGCGACGATCTTGTTGGTGGACCGGTCGGCCGGCGCCTGCGGCACTCCCGCCAGCCCCACCGCCGCCACCAGCACCAGGTGGTGCGACGCCGTGGCGAACGCGGCCAGCGCCGTCCCGCTGACGGCGAACAGCGCGACCGCCGACCGCCGCGCCCCGACCGCGTCCACCACCGGGCCGATCACCAGCGACAGCACCGCGACCACGTCGAATCCCGCGGTGACCAGCGCCCCCAGCAGCGGGCGCGGGATGGCGAACTCGGCGACCAGCGCGGGGGCCAGGGTGCCGAGGAGGAACAGCGGCAGCATCGAGAACGCCATCGCCGCCTTCAGCACCGCCGGGACCAAGACCCGCGCGCGAGCGCCTTCCCTCGGTGGTGCGGTCATGTCCCACCTCCCCTGGTGTCATCGCACGGGTCGGCCTGGCACCGGGCGCGGTTCCCCCTCAAGCGACCACCGGTACGTCCGCGGGCGCGCGGTGGTCGAAGGCGATGAGCGGGTCGCCGGTGAGGGGGTGGTCCACGACCGCGGCCCGCACGCCGAACACCCCGGCCATCAGCTCGCTCGTCAGCACCTCGCGCGGGGTGCCGGAGGCGACGACGGCGCCGTCGTGCAGGACGTGCAGGCGGTCGCAGACCGACGCGGCGGCGTTGAGGTCGTGCAGGGCGACGACCGTGGTGCGGCGGTGCTCGCGCAGCAGGGCCAGCAGTTCGACCTGGTGCCGCACGTCGAGGTGGTTGGTCGGCTCATCGAGGACCAGGACGTCAGGCCGCTGGGTGAACGCGCGGGCGAGCAGGACGCGTTGGCGCTCGCCGCCGGACAGCGTGGAGAACCCGCGCCCGGCGTCGGCCGCCATGCCGACCTGCTCCAGCGCGGTGGTGATGATCTCCCGGTCCTCGGGGTCCTCGCCCGCGAACGCGCGCTTGTAGGGGGTGCGGCCCATCGCGACGACCTCGCGGACCGACAGCTCGAAGTCGGTGCCGCGCTCCTGGGGCAGCGCGGCGACGTGGCGGGCGGCCTGCCGGGCGGTGAGGTCGCGGATGTCGTCGCCGTCGAGCAGCACCTTCCCGGCGGTGGGGCGCAGGTGCCGGTAGACGGTGCGCAGCACGGTGGACTTGCCGCTGCCGTTGGGGCCCACGAGCCCGACGATCTCGCCGTCCCCGGCCAGCAGGTGGACGCCGGAGACCACCTCGCGGCCGGACAGCGCGACGCGCAGGTCCTCGATCTCCAGCCTCATCTACGCCTCCAGCCTGCGGTCGAGCAGGTAGAGCAGGGTGGGCGCGCCGATGAACGCGGTGACCACGCCGACGGGGAGCTCCTGGGTGTCCAGCGCGGTGCGGGCGACGACGTCGACCGCGACCAGCAGGACCGCGCCGGTGAGCGCGGCGACGGGCAGCAGGCGCCGGTGGTCGCCGCCGACGACGAGGCGGCACACGTGCGGCACCATCAGGCCGACGAATCCGATCGCGCCGGACACCGCGACCAGCACCCCGGTGAGCACGCTGGTGGCGACGAACAGCTCCCGGCGCAGCCTCGCCACGTCGACGCCCAGCCCGGCGGCGGTCTCGTCGCCCATCAGCAGCGCGTTGAGACCTCGGGCGCGGGACTGCAGCAGCAGACCGACGAGCACCACGGTTGCCGCGGGCACGGCGAGCAGGCTCCACTTCGCACCGCCGAGGTTGCCCATCAGCCAGAACAGCACGCCGCGGGTCTGCTGCTCGTCGGCGGTCTGCAGGACGAGGTAGCTGGTGATGCCGGACAGGAACTGCCCGATGCCGACGCCCGCCAGCACCAGGCGCAACGGGGAGAAGCCGCCGCCCCGGCGCGCCATCGTCCACACGAGGCTGAACGACACCAGCGCGCCGACGAACGCGGCGCCGGACAGGCCGAGCCCCAACAGCCCACCCGCGCCCGCGCCGAGCACGATGGCCGCGACGGCGCCGAGCGAGGCACCGGAGGAGATGCCGAGCAGGTAGGGGTCGGCCAACGGGTTGCGCACCAACGCCTGCACGGCCGTGCCGACCAGTCCCAGCCCGGCGCCCACGATCGCGGCCAGCAGGGCGCGGGGGACGCGCAGCTGCCACACGATCACGTCGGACGTCCCGGCCGCCGGCGCGGCACCGGTCAGCTTGCGGCCGACCGCCGCCCAGACCTGGCCGACCGGGATGCTGCTCGACCCCAGCGACACCGCCACCGTCAGCAGCACCACCAGCGCCACCACCAGCACCGCCGCGACGAGACCGGCCCGCGCCGCCGATGTGTCCCTATCCTGCTTGCGGCGCAACGACAACACGGCCACGGTCAGCCCGCCTTGACGAGGTCCGGGTACAGCGTCGTGGCGATCTCGCGGACGGTGTCGGCGTTGCGGACGCTCGCGATGGTCGTGCGCTCCGAGGGGATCCGGAGGAACCTGTCCTCGCGGACCGCCTTGAGCCCGGCGGTGGCGGGGAACTCCTTGAGGAACTTCACGGCCTCGTCGAACCCGGCCTGGTTGGCCCG
Organism: Umezawaea tangerina; assembly: GCF_003002815.1. Classification (GTDB taxonomy): domain Bacteria; phylum Actinomycetota; class Actinomycetes; order Mycobacteriales; family Pseudonocardiaceae; genus Umezawaea; species Umezawaea tangerina. The sequence goes on from NZ_PVTF01000002.1 coordinate 166,857, forward strand.
CGCGTCGCCGCGGTTGCGGACGCCGAGCTGGATCCAGTCCGGGTCGCGGGCGACGACGTCCTCCCAGCCCACCGGCTTGAACCCGCCCGAGCAGTCGCCGTAGACGTTGCGGGCTCCGGCGAGGGTGATCACGGCGTTGGCGACCTGCTGGTTGCACGCCGCGACCGGCTGGCCGGGAGTCGCGCCCACGTCGAAGAAGTAGTACGTCGGCCGCTGGTCCTGCGGCACCTTCGCGAGCGCGTCGCGGACCTCGCCGGTCTTGCGCTCCATCTCCGCCACCAGCTCCCCGGCCCTGGGCGACGTGCCGGTCATCGCGCCGAGGCGCTTGAGATCGCCCTCGACCGCCGACAGGTCCACCACCGGACCACCGGACTGGGCCGGGCAGGCGGTGGACTGGAGGAAGAGGTGCTTGATGCCGACCGCGGCGAACTCCTCCTCGGTGGGGGCGACACCAGCGGCACCGCCCATCATGCCCATGTTGCTGAACGTGTCGATGTACAGGTCGGCACCGGAGCCGAGCAGCTTCTCCTTGGCGATCACCTTGTCGCCCAACACCTGGATCTTCGCCGCGTCCCGGGCGAACCGCTCGGGCATGGTGCCCTCGGCTGGTGGGAACCCGGTGCCCAGCACCCGGTCCTGCGCGCCGAGCCAGAACAGCATCTCCAGGCTGGAGGCGTTGCTCGTCACGATCTTCGACGGCGGGGCGTCGAAGGTGACCGCGGATCCCTTGCAGTTCTCCAGTTCCACCGGGAACCCGGCTCCGGCGGGTGCCTGCGGCGCGGAGGCGGACACCCCGCCCGCGCACGCCGAGAGCAAAAAGGCCGCGGTGACCAGCACACCGCACAGCACCCGACAACGCACGTCCCGACTCCTGTCCGGGCCCGATCCCCTGCCGGCCCAACACCCAGTAGTCGGCTCCCGCCCCGTCCTGGTTCCCGCGCATCGCGGTCCGGTGTGGACGCGGGCGGCCGTCGGCGCGGAACGTTGCCGTGCGGGCAGGTCCGCGGCGGGATCAGACCGCGCCCGAGTCCTCCTGGTCCCCCGCCCTCAGCAGGTCGTCGCGGGCTCGTGCGACGCGGGAGCGGACCGTGCCGATCGGGCAGCCGCACACCTCGGCGGCCTCGGCGTAGGACAGCCCGAACACCTGGGTCAGCAGCAGCGCCTCCCGGCGGTCCGGGGTCAGGGCGGCCAGCATGACGTTGAGCTCGACGACGTCCTCGAACCCGGTGCGCGTGTTCTTCCACGTGTCGGCGTCGGAGGCCTGCACGTAGTCGGCCGCCCACGCGATCGACGGCCGGGCCACCGCGGCCCGCACGTGGTCGACCACCGTCCGCCGCGCGATCGACAGCAGCCACGTCCGCGCGGACGACCGCCCCTCGAAGCCGGGGAGGCTGCGCAGCGCGCGCAGGTAGACCTCCTGGGTGAGGTCGTCGGCCACGCGGACGTCGGCGAGGTGGGCCACCAACCGCCACACGTCGCGCTGCGTGGCGCGGATGAACCGCTCCAACGCCGCCCGGTCACCTGCACCGGCGGCGAGAGCGCATTCCGTCACCGCGTCGTCGTCACGTGTAGTGGGCACGGTGGATGAGGCTAACCCAGAAACCCGCGGGAACTTCTGCTCCTCTTGGAGCGACAATCTCCACGTGGACTGCGACATCTGCCGGGAAGCCGTGTCGGCGCGAGCCGACGGTGAGCCCGAACCCGTGCCCACCGAGGTGACCGATGCCCACCTCGCGTCCTGCGCCGCCTGCCGCAAGTGGCAACAAGATGTCGCCACCATCACCCGCGGCCTGCGCATCCGCCCGGCGGTCGAGGTCCCCGACCTCACCGCCCAGATCCTCGCCGCCACCCCACCGCCACTCCCCCGACCTCGGACGACGCGCGGCTGGTACCCCCGCATGGTCCTGGCGGGCATCGGCGTCGCCCAGCTCACGCTCGGGCTGGCTCAGGTGTTCAGCACGGGCGGCACCGACGTCCACGCCGCCCACGGCTCCCCGCACCTCTTCAACGAGAGCACCGCCTGGAACCTCGCCCTCGGCCTCGGCATGCTCTGGACCGCCCTCCGCCCCAAAGCCAGCACCGGCCTCCTCCCCGTCATGGCCGGCTTCGTCACCGTCCTCACCCTCTTCTCCACCCACGACCTCATCACCGGCACAGCCACGCTCGCCCGCATCACCACCCACCTCTTCCTCGTCCTCGGCCTCGTCGTCCTCCTGATCGTCCACCGCACCCGCCACACCCCGGAAGACGGCGCCCGCACCACCACAAACACGGACTCCCCGCTCGACATCGACACCGACAACACCCCCACCCCCAACCCCCACAACGACAACGGCCCCAGCCGCTGGCGCCACCTACGCCCGGTAAGCCGCAAACACGCCGCCTGACCACAAGCGGTGAGCGAACGCCGACGGCTCAACAACGCTGGAAGCGACAAGGCGCCCACCCAACGACGCTGGAACCGAAACACAAGTCACCCAACGACGCTGGAAGCGAGCGGGGCTCGTCCGCCGTGGGGTCGGCTTGACTTGGGGTTTTTGGGCTTAAACTTGCGGCGGCGGGCAGGCTCTACCAACTGCCCTTTTTCGCCCGACGAAGCCCAAAAAAGGGGCCCCAAGTCAAGCCGACCGCACCCGGAGACGGCTGTAGCGACACCCGGTTTCAACTCACCAGCTCACCCATACTGGACGACACACAACACCCCTACCCCACCGACCTCCTCCCCTCCCCCAACAACCCCACCAGATCCTCCCGCGCCCTCGCCACCCTCGACCGAATCGTCCCCACCGGACAATCGCAGACCTCAGCCGCGTCCGCGTACGACAGCCCCAGCACCTGCGTCAGCACGAACGCCGTCCCCCGCTCCCCCTCCAACGACGCCACGACCGCGTTCAGCACAACCCCCTCGGCCACTCCCGGCTGCCCCGGCTGCGCCCTCTCCGCCACGCTCACCCAGTCGTCCCGCCCGTCCACCCGCGGCCGGACCCGCACCGACCGGATGTGGTCGGCCACCACCCGCCGCGCGATGGACAGCAGCCACGTCCGCGCCGACGACCTCCCCTGGAACCGCGCCAGGCTCGGCAGCGCGCGCAGGTAGGTCTCCTGCGCCAGGTCGTCGGCCAGCTGCACGTCCCCGGCCAGGTGTGCCACGAACCGCCACACGTCCCCCTGGGTGGCGCGCACGAACCCCTCCACGGCCCCCGGATCCCCCGCCCGCGCCCGCAGCGCCAGCCCGGTGACCTCGGCGTCATCACATCGCAGCAGCCTCACACCGAGGACTACGGAACACCCGGTCCACTCGTTCAACCCCAGGACCACTCGTTCGGCCCCAAGCCGGGATCCTCACCCTTCGAGCCCCGCCGCGCGCCCCTCGAACAGCTCCCGCTCACGCGTGTTCCGCGTCATCGCGGCGGCGCGGAGGAACTCCTCGCGGGCCTCGGCCGAGCGGCCCAACCTGGCCAGCAGGTCACCGCGCACCGCGGGCACCAGCGCGTAGTTCGGCAGCTCCAGCGCGTCGACGACGGCCAGCCCGTGCTGGGCGCCGTGGGCGTGGCCGACCGCCACCGCGCGGTTGAGCTCGACCACCGGGGACGGCGACACGTGGGCGAGCACCTGGTACAGCGTCGCGATGCGGTCCCAGTCGGTGTCCTCGGCCCGCGCCGCCCGTGCGTGGCAGGCCGCGATCGACGCCTGCAACGCGTACGGCCCGAACGTGCCCTCCGCCAGCGCGAGCGCGTCCAGGCCGCGGCGGACGAGCAGCCGGTCCCACCGCGACCGGTCCTGGTCCTGCAGCAGCACCGGTGCCCCGGTGGCATCGGTCCGCGCGGGCAGCCGCGACGCCTGCAGCTCCATCAGCGCCGCCAGCCCGTGCACCTCGGGCTCGTGCGGCGCCAACGTGGCCAGGACGCGGCCGAGCCGCAGCGCCTCCTGGCACAGCGACGGCCGGGTCCAGTCGTCGCCCGCGGTCGCCGCGTACCCCTCGTTGAAGACCAGGTAGACGACCTCCAGCACGGAGGCCAGGCGTTGGGCGGCCTCGGCCGGTGGCGGCAGCTCGATGGGAATCCGCTCGGAGGCGAGCGTCCGCTTCGCGCGGGTGATGCGCCGGGCGGCCGCCGCCTCCGACACCAGGTACGCACGGGCGATCTCGGGGACGGTCAGCCCGCCGAGCAGCCGGAGGGTGAGCGCCACCCGCGACTCCGTCGGCAGCACCGGGTGGCAGGTGGTGAAGACGAGACGCAGCAGGTCGTCGCCCACGTAGTCGTCGAGCGCCGCGGCCAGGTCAGGGTCGTCGACATCCGTGGTCGCCCGGCCGATCTCGGCGAGCTTCTCCCGGTAGCGGGTGCGCCTGCGCAGCAGGTCGACGGCGCGGTGCTTGGCCGTCGCCATCAGCCAGGAGCCGGGGTGGTCCGGCACCCCGTCCGTCGGCCACCGCTCCAACGCGATGACCAGCGTGTCCTGGGCCAGCTCCTCGGCGAGGCCGACGTCGCCGACCAGGCGCGCGAGACCCGCGACGATCCGGGCGGACTCGATCCGCCAGACCGCCTCCACCACGCGGCGGGGATCGGTGGACGTCATGGCCACCGATCCTCGCACGCGGGGTTCAGCCCTGGCCGCCGAAGTCCTCGGGGCCGAACACCTTCAGCACCTCGGCCACGCCGTCCCAGCCCTCCCAGAGGTCGCGGTGGAGCTTCATGAAGCGGGACGTCCACTCCACGGCCTCCTCTTTGGACCGGACCTCGTAGAGGGCGTAGCTGATGGTCTCCTTCGCCTCGGCGAACGGGCCGTCGGTGACGCTCAGCCCGCCGCCCTCCAGGGTCACCCTGGCCCCGGCCGCGCTCGGGGCGAGGCCCGCGGTGTCCAGCAGCGCGCCCGCGGCGGTGGCGTCCGCGCCGAGCTTCATGATCGCCTCCAGCAGACCGGGAGGCGGCGGGGTGGTGGGCTGGGCGGCCTTCAGCAGGACGAGGTAGCGCATGGTCGTGGTCCTTTCGGTGGACGGGTCGGTGGGGTCAGGCCGCGACACGGGCGAACCGGGCGCACACGGTGCCCAGCCACGCCCAGGCGAGGACGACGGCGGCGCAGAACGCGAGCACGGCGAGGCCGCGCGACCCGCTCGCGATGCCGACGAACGCGGCGGCGAACACCACACCGGTGACGCGGGAGAACCAGGTCAGCCCGGTGTTCCCGGCACGGGCGAAGCCCGCCGCCAGCACGAGGCAGGCGGCGACGAGGCACGCGAACCCGATCCCGCCGACCACGAGGTGCAGCATGCCGTGCCAGGTCGGCGTCGTCGTGGCGGGCGCGCCGACGGGGAAGCCCGGCACCGGGTCGGCGCGGAACGCGCCCGCCGCGACCAGGCTCAGGCCGTAACCGCCGACCAGCGCCGCGCCGCGCACGGACGCCCACCGCAGGCCGACCGCGGCCGCCATCGTGAGCAGGCCGGTGACCACGAAGTTCGCGGTCTGGATCCAGCCGAGGTCGCCGGTGGCGAGCAGGCTCCAGGCGTGCTCGCCCAGGTCGAAGCCCTCGCGCGTGAACGCCTGCGCGAGGGAGGTGCCGACGTAGAGCGGGCCCGCGAGGACGCCGCAGACGAGCAGCGGTCGGGTGGTGCGGGTGAGCGTCGGAGTCATGTCGCTGTCTCCTTCGTTCGAGTGGCCTCACCTGTGCCTCGAACGGGACGCGCCGGATCGGACAGGACCGTCGGACTTTTCTCCCGGCCGTCCGGTGTGGACCTGGACAGGCCGGTGTGGACGGCTGAGGGGATGATGCTCCGGTGAGTCTGACCAGCCAGCTCGACGGCGGAGCGCTCGGCGCGTGGTTCGCGGGCCGCTTCCCCGGCACCGGGCGCCTGGCGCAGTCGATCACCGCCACCGCGCTCAGGGTGGAGCCGGTGCGGCCCGCCGGGCCGGTCGGGCCGGAGCACTGGGCGCTGGTCGAGGGCGCGTTCGGCGCCCGGCTGGCCCTGCTGGTCGACGGCGCTCCCCCGTACCGCGCCCTGCACGGGCTCGTCCGCGCCGGGCTCGCGTCCCGCGAGTGGGCGGACCGGACCGCGGCGGGGTTCCCGTCGCACCGCGGCCTCGCCCCCGGCCGGGCCGCCCGCGGGCTGGAGCTGCGGCCCGCGCCCGGCGGGTGGGTCGACCTGGCCGGGCCGGACGACGGTCCGCCGCCGACCCGGCACGAGCCGGTGCTCACGGAGCTCTTCGGCCGCTTGGTCCGCTACCTCGACGGGCACGCCGGGCCCGGCGTCCTGGGCACGCCGAACGTGGAGGCCGGGTTCGCGAGGATGTGCGTGCTGCTCGCGGGCTGGGCGTCCGACGACCTGCCGGAGTGGCTGGCCGGGCTGCACGCGCGGGAGGGCTACACGGTGGACGACCTGTGGGACCTGCCCGAGGAGGCGCTGGTCGTCGAGCTGGCCGAGCTGGCCGAGCGGCTGCGCCAGAACCAGGGCGACCAGCGGGAACGGCCGTTGGAGCTGTGGCGCGGGTGGGGCCACGACTACGCCGAGCCCGCCGGTCCGGCGGCGCTCAAGCGGGCGGACACCGGGCAGGCGGGCAGCGGGCTGCCCGCCGGGGTGTGGGGCGTGTCGGCGCCGGTGCTGGTCGACCACTGGGCCGACGCGGACCTGCTGGTCGGCGACCGGCTGCTGGACGTGACGACGACCGTGCACGCCGACGACCCGGAAGTGGTGGCGCGCTGGTTGTGGCGGCTGGCGGCGTACACGTGGCTGGACACGGCAGACCGGTACCGGGTGCACGCGGTGGGGCTGTACCTCGGCAGGCACGGGGTGCACGTGACGTGGGACGCGACGACGTTCACCCAGGCGCTGCTCGGGGCCGGGAAGGGCGTCGAGTCGGCGCGCAGGGAGTTCCTGCGGGTGGCCCGCAAGGCGATCGCCGCGGACGGGGCCCGGCCGCCCGCCGGGACCGGCCGGTTGCTGCCCTGGCGCGGCCGGGGCTAGGGCGTGTGTCGAAGTCTCGTTCGATGGGAGTCGCGCCTGAGGTGGTTCCTGGCGGTGCGGCCTGGTGGTCCGCATACCGCTGTTGTATGCGGACCACCAGGCCGTGCCCCCAGGGGCCGCCTCAGGCCCGGCTACCGCGAACACGGACTTCGAATACACGCCCTAGGGCTTCAGGGCTGGAAGGGCGTCTTGACGAGCCACGACAGGCCCTCGGCGGACCTCGGGTCGCGGGGCGGTGGCACGGTCCGGCTTCGCGGGCCGAGGAGGAAACCGTGCCCGCGCGGCGGGTTGTCGGTCTGGATCCGCAGTGCCTTGCCCTGGACGGGGTAGCACCGCGACTCCCGGTCCGCTCCGCTGGTCTTGACCACTGCCCCCTCCTCGCCCGGCCCCGGTGGTGGAACTTCCACAAAGGACGGTGACCTCCACGTACTGCAGGGGAACGTGGAGATCACCGTCCAGCTCATCAGAAGTTGGTCAGGCTCACCGTGATGGAGGTGGGGGCACCGTCCTGCACGTAGGAGGCGAAGCTGGCCACGTCGTCGAACGCGAAGCCGTAGGCGTTGCCGTCGACGGTGTTGAGGTGCATAGCCTCGGAGAAGCGGTTGCTGATCCGGTCCTTGTAGAACGACCCGCGGTCGGTGGTGGGCTGGGTCGTGCTGGTCAGCAGCGTCGACCGGTTGAACGCGGCACCGAGGATCGCGGCGACCGGTCCGGTCCGACCGTCGTTGGGCGCGCCGAGCGCGCCGTTGCAGTAGAGCAGGTCCAGCGTCGTCGGCTTGGCGAAGGACGCGATGCCGTCGGAGAAGGTGAACCTGCCGTCGACGACCCGGCCGGTGAAGCTGCCCGCGCCGGTGTTCACGGTCAGGGTCTCCGACGAGTACTTGTTCCACACCGCGTCGATGTAGGAGTCGAAGTAGTTCGCCGGGAAGATGCCGCTGTCGATGCCGTGGCCGGGCGCGATGATCCGCAGCTTGTCCTTGACGACCAGCTTGGCGTAGGTCGGGTCGGCCGAGACGTGGTCGAAGATCTTGTCACGGCCGCCGTCGACCAGGCGGCCGGTGTCCTGCGTGGTCGAGCCGACGAGCCGGATGGCCAGCGGGATGCTGAACATGTCGACCATCGTGGTGTTGCAGAACATGCCGCCGTCGTTGTGCGTGAACTCGATCCAGTCGTGCAGCACCGAGAAGCTCGGGTCGCCCGACACCCAGCCCGCGGGGTGCTGGAGCGCGGCGTTGCCGTTGCCGTCCGCGACGACCTTGAACTTCACCTTGTCCACGATGGAGAAGTAGACGCGGCCCGACATGTTGGCCGGGATGGCGAGGTGCGTGTCGCCGTCCTGCACCATCGGGATCGACAGGTCCGCGAAGCCCTCGGACCCGTTGTTGGCGGCCGAGACCGGGGTCGCGGCGCCGTCGCGGGTGACGAAGATCTGCTGGCCGGTCTTGAGGTCCGTTCCGACGATGTACGCGAAGATCTGCTGGTTCGTGTACCGGTACGTGTGGTTCACGATCGTGAGGGGCAGCGAACCACCGGCGGCCTTGGCGACGGCGTGACGGGGGGCCGCCGTCGCGAGGCCGCCGAACGCGGCACCCATCAGCGGTGCGCCCACGACAGCGGCGGACATGCCGCCGAGGAAGGACCTTCTGCTCAACATGGTGTTCGGATCTCCTTGCTGTTCATCCGCGTGATGGGCGTGCAGGGAGTCGCCCGCAGGGTGTCGCGGAGTACGCGGGCATGACGTGACCGACATGCCGCGTGCTGTGTGTCGCAGGTTTGGACAAGTCGGGAAATCAATCCGCCGGTCGCAGAATGCGGTTGGCGATTTCCCTTTCGGTTGTGCGGCCCCATCAGAGTCGACCGCTCCTCGGCGCGCAATGCCGCGAACGGCGCAATACGTACCGCCGAACGGCCCGCTTTAGGGGTGTGACCAGCACGATTCGATCACGGATCAGCAGCGAAAATGTGTGCCGGTGCAAACAAGAAGTGTGCCCGTGCAAACATCGGGAATGCATCTGCAAAGTCTTTGAGACCCCCGGTGGACGCGATCCCGGCGGATAACACTTTTTTCTCCACAGACTTTCGAACCTGCGGTGCCTTCCGGTGGACAAGGGCGGCCGGGCGTGCGTCGGTCTAATCGGGCACCGCCGGGGGAAGAACGGGCACGACCATTCGGACGTCTGCCCGACCGGGCGTGGAGGGCAGACCGATCGGTCGACGGGAAATGCGCGGCGGTAAACGCGGAGGAGCCCCGGAAACCGGTGTTCTCGGTTTCCGGGGCTCCCGTGGTCGCGGGACGGCCGGGGTCAGCTGCCCTCGGGGCGGGGTGCCACGACGCACTCGGACTTGCCCGACTCGGCCGCGCCGTTGACCGCCGTGACGCAGAACTCGTAGTTCCACACGCCGGGGAACAGGTAGGTGACGCCGTGGGTGGTGGACTCCACGACGTTCTCGTCCGCCGTGGACGGTGCGCCGCTGTTCACGTCGCGCACCCACACCCGGTACCCGGCGGCCTGGCTCGACCCGGTCCACGACAGCCGCACGGTCACGGCGTCGGTGGAGGTGACCCGCAGGTCGGTCGGCACGGGCGGGGTGCCCGCACCGACCACCACGGGCCGGGCTCCCGCGGGGATGCCACCGCCCGCGGCGTTCCAGGTCGCGACGGCCACGGAGTAGTGGTGGCCGGGCACGAGCCCGTCGATGTGCACCGACCTCCCCTTCACGGCGGTGCCGCCGATCCACGCGCCGGGGACGTCCTTGTCCAGGGTGATGATCTGGTAGCGGTCGATCGTGTCGGTGTGGTCGCCGGTCGGCTCGCCCCACGACACGTCGACCCCGGTGGCGGTGGCGTGCGTGACGATGTCGCCCGGACCGCGCGCGGTCCGCGGGTGGGCGACCGCGCCGACGACCGCCGACCAGTCGGAGTGCACCTGGTCGCCGTTCTCGGTGCGGACCTGGTACTCGTACTCCTGGCCGTCCGACGTCCACCCGGTGTCGTGGCGGTTCGCGCCCACCCTGGACTCGTTCCACGTCGTGGCACCCTTGAGCCTGCTGCGGACGGTGTAGCCGTAGGCGCCGAAGACGGCGTCCCAGGTGACCGTGACGCCGCCAAGGCTGGGGCTCGCGACGACGTTGCCCGGCACGGGCGTCGGCCGCGCCGGGATGGTGCCGGGGACCGCGGGCACGTCGGCGCCGAGGCCGTAGCTGTCGTGCAGGGTGCGCTCGAAAGCCTGAGCGATCTTGTACTCGCCGGAGGCGTTGGGGTGCAGGCCGTCGTAGCCGTCGGGGCAGCCGTCCAGCTCGCAGGCGTAGTTGCCGCGCCAGTCCACCAGCGCCGCGGGCGACTCCGGCGTGCTCCACGACGGGATCGCGGCGGCCAGCATCCCGTTGTAGGCGTCGGTGTTGCGGGGCAGGTCCTCGCGGCCGTCCATCCTGGTGCGCTGGGGGACGTTGGCCAGGGCCAGCTTGACGTCCGGCTTCGCGGCGCGGGCCTCGTCGACCAGCGTCCTCATGCTGTCGAGGGTGCCCTCGGGGCCGCTGACGAACCAGCCGAGGTCGTTGAAGCCGAGCCCCACCAGCAGGTAGTCGGGCTGGTAGCGGGCCACCTGCTCGCGGATCCGGGACTTGTCCTGGGCCGCCTGGCGGCCCCAGACCGCGAAGTGGTCGCTGTCGAACGACTCAGCGCCCGCGGCGTACGCGCCCGAGGTGCGGGGCGGCGACGCGGGGGCGGGCGGGTCGTCCTGCAGCGCGGGCGGGGCCGGGGGCGCGGCGACGGCGGCGTCCTGGGTGCCGGTGTACGGGCCGACGAAGTCGACGGCGACGCCCTCGTCGCGGAACCACTGCCAGAGGCGGTAGCGCCAGGTCCAGTCGCCCTCGGCGCCGTGGGTCATCGAGTCGCCGACCACCATCACCCTGATCGGCCCACCGCCGCCCGCTCGTCCGGTCCCGGCCTCGGCGGGGGAGGTGAGGCCCGCGACGACCAGGGCCGTCGACAGGAGGAGCGCGGCGAGGCGGGCGGCGGTGGGCCGCGGGCGCCCGTGGGGTGGTGACGTGGATCCGGTCCGTGGCATGGGTTTCTTCCTTCCGCCCGACCACGGGTCCACGCGCCGGGGAGGGGACGCGGAACCTCGTGGTCACCGGGGTCGGGTGGGTCGTCGGTCCGGCGATCATCTCGGAAGGTCCCGAACCTCCACAAGACGCAGGCGGCGGGGAGGTCGGCATCCGTCCAAAGGAGACGGTCCAGCACCGGAATCGTTGCTGCTTAACGCGTTCCGACCCCAGTCCTCCCCCTGTTCGACCCGCCCCCTACCGTGCGGGGCCCAGGGTCGTCGCCGCGGTGCGCAGGGCCTCGGCGACGCGGGCCTCGGCCTCGGTCGGCGGGTGCGGGAGCCTGGCCAGGACCAGGCGCCGCACCTCCTGCGGACCGCCGCGGACCGGCAGGACGCGCACGCCCTCCGGCACAGCGGTGGCGAGCAGCGCGGGGACCGTGGTCAGCCCGCAGCCCGCGGCGACGAGCCGGAGCTTGGCCGGCCAGTCCCTGGCGGTGTGCGCGACCTCCGGCCGCCCGCCCGGCCCCGGCCACACACCCATCAGGTGGTCCTCGCCGGTGGCCGGTCCCGCGATCCAGCGCTGCCCGTCCAGGTCGGCGACGTCGACGAACTCGCCCCTGGCGAGCGGGTGGCCCGCGGGGACGGCCAGGCGCAGGCCGCGCTCGGTGAGGGTGCGCAGCTCCAGCGCGGGCGACTCGGCGTCCGGTGGTCGGAACGGCGGCGCGGAGCTGAGCAGGGCGAGGTCCACGCTGCCCGCCCGCAGCGCGCGGACGAGTGCCGGGGTGCTGCCCTCCCTGGTCACGACGGTGATCGCGGGGTCCGTGCCGCGCAACGCGGTCAGCGCCGCCGGCAGCAGGGCCGCACCCGCGCTGGTGAACCAGCCGACGTGCACGGTCGCGGTCCGGGCACCGGACAGCTCGCGCGCGGTCGCGTCGACCTCGTCCAGCACCCGGACGGCCCGCCGCAGGACGACCCGCCCGGCAGCGGTCAGCCGCACCCCCTCCCAGCGCTGTTCCCACAGCTCCACGCCCGCCGCCCGTTCCAGGGAGGCGATCTGCCGCGACACCGCGGACTGCGTGTAGCCCAGCGAGACCGCGGCGGCGGTGAACCGGCCCTGCTCGGCGACCGCGCGGAAGACCCGCAGGGCGGTCAGCGTGACGTCCCCGAAGTCCATGACGTCCACGCGTACCAGGTGTGCCCGACCGTCGTCGGACTCATGGCCGGGCCGTTCCTGGCGTGACCCTCATGGGCATTCCGCGCATCGCACTGGTCACCGGGGCCAACCAGGGTCTCGGCCGCGCCCTCGTCGAGGGCCTGGCCGCCCGGCTTGGTCCGGACGACCTCGTCCTGCTCACCGGCCGCGACGCCCGCCGCGTCGCGGACGCCGCCGGTGAGGTCGCACGGGCACCGGCCACCCGAGCACGGGTCGAGGGCCGGGTGCTGGACGTCGTCCACGCCAGCTCGGTGGCCGCGCTGGCCGCCGAACTGGCCGAGCGGCACGGCGGGGTCGACGTCATGATCTCCAACGCGATCATGCGGCTGCTCCCCGAGGTGTCCCAGGCCGCGCAGGCCGACGAGTTCATCGACGTGTCCAACAGCGCCACCCACGCGGTGCTCCGGTCGTTCGGCCCGGTGCTGCGCGACGGCGGACGGCTGCTCGTGGTGGCGAGCACGCTGGGCTCCCTCGGTCACCTGCCCGCCCGGCTCCGGCCGCTGTTCGACGGCGCGTCCCTCGACGGGGTCGAGCGCGCCGTCGAGTCCTGGCGCGAGGCCGTCCGGTCGGGGACCGCGCGGGACGAGGGGTGGCCGCGGTGGCTGAACGTGCCGTCCAAGGTGGCCCAGGTCGCCGCCGTGCGGGCGGTCGCGGCCGAACGCCGGGAGCGCGACCTGGCCACCGGGACGCTGGTCGCCTCGGTCTGCCCCGGCATGGTCGACACCGCGACCTCGCGGCCGTGGTTCGCCGACTTCAGCGCGGCCCGCTCCCCGGCGCGGGCCGCGCGGGCGGTCCTGGACCTGGTGTCCGCCGACGGCGTCGACCCGGCGCTGCACGGCGAGCTGGTCCGGTTCGGCGAGCCGCTGCCCTGGCACGGCGGGACGCCGCCCACCGAACAGGACCGGCTGCTCACGCCGTGAGCACCCTCAGTCGAGGTCGAACTCGTTGCCCTCGACGTCCTGCATCACGATGCAGGACTCGTTCTCCTCGTCGGCCTCCAGCACCCGCACGACGGTCGCGCCGAGCGCGACCAGCCGGTCGGACTCCGCCTTGAGGACGGCCAGGCGCTCGGCACCCACGAGCCCGGTGCCCACCCGCACGTCGAGGTGCACCCGGTTCTTGACGACCTTGCCCTCTGGGACGCGCTGGAAGAACAGCCGAGGGCCCGCACCCGTGGGGTCGACGCAGGCGAACCACGAGTCCCGGCTCTCCGGCGGCAGGGAGCGGTCGTGGTCGTCCCACGAGTCGAACCCCGTGGGAGGAGCCGGGACCACGTAGCCGAGCACCTCGCACCAGAACCGGGCGACGCGCTCGGGGCGCGCGCAGTCGAACGTGACCTGGACCTGCCTCACCGACGCCATCGGTCCACCGTAACGACGCCCGCCCGCCACCGGGCACCCGGCTCGCCGCTCAGCGGAACCGCCCGAAGCTCAGCGCCCGGCCGTCGGCCGTCATGGTGTTCGGGTGGCGGGCCGTGGGCTGCCGCGGCCAGCCCGCGGGCGAGTCCTCCCACTCCTCCCGCCGCCCGAACACCGACAGGTCGAGCAGGCTGGTGACGAACGCGAGCCGGTCGATGCCGCGGCCGGTGGTGGCGTAGGTCCGGTGGACCCGGTCGCCGTCGCGCAGGAACATCGTGAGCCGGAAGCCGTCGCCCGCCCCGCAGTCGTCGGCGAACGTCGTGCCGCGCGAGGACGCGAACGGCAGTGTCCAGCCCTTGCGCGCCTTGTACTCCTCGGCCTGCGCGAGGGGCATGTTCGTCACGGTCATCCAGGTGATCCCCTGCTCGGCCAGCAGCGCGGGCGCCGTGGAGGGGATGTTGTCGGTGAACCAGGTGCAGCCGGGGCAGTAGTGGTCCGGCCCGTTGTCCATGAACTGGTAGACCACCAGCTGCGCGCGGCCGTCGAACAGGTCGGGCAGCGACCTCACCCCGTCCGGGGTGTCGAACCGGTAGTCGGTCGCGACCGGGACCATCGGCAGGCGCCGGCGGCGGGCGGCGAGGGCGTCGAGCAGGGCGGTGGCCTCCTTCTCGGCGCGGAGCAGCTCGTCGCGGGCCTCCTGCCACTCCCGCTCCCCGACGACCTGGGGCACGCCTTCCCCGGCGGGCCGCCGGTCGACCTCGTCGGGCCTGCCCACGCCGGTCTCGACCAGCTCCCGCAGGCTGGTCCCGATGTGGAAACCCCAGGCCGCGCAACACGTCCCGTGGCACTCGTGCTCGGCAGGCAGGCCCTCGTGGGCGAAGCGGACCTCGGTCCGGCCGTCCCGTTCGGCGATGTCGAACGCGATGGTCGTGCCGGTCCACCCGGTCCGGTCCTCGGTGGAGCCGACGTGGTCGTCCAGCACGGACCACACGACCCGGCGGTCGGGGACGACCTCGGTGACCCTGATCCTGCGGCGGTGCGGCTCGCCCGCCCGGCAGGTGAACTCGTCACCGACCTCGGCCGTGCGACCCTCGACGTCCTCCGACCACCACCCGCGGACGTCCAGAACCGCGTCGAAGACCTCCCGCGGACCGCGGTCCGCGGTGAAGCCGGTGGTGAAACCGCGCTCTCCCATGGTGTTCCCTCCTCGAAGTGCCGTGCTCGGGCTCACCGACCGAGGTAGTCGCTCAACGCGTCGAGCGGACCGTCCCAGTCACGGGCCAGCGCGGCCAGGAACTGCTGCGCCACCTGCATCGGGGCCGAGCGGAGCCGGTAGCGCACCCGGCGCCGCTCCCCCGGCTCGGCCGTCACCAGGCCCGCCTCGGCGAGCAGGGCCAGGTGCTTGGCGATCGCCTGCCTCGTGATGGGCAGCCGCCCGGCGAGGTCGGTGGCGGTGGCCGGGCCGCCCGAGGCCAGCGCGGCCAGGACGGCTCGGCGGCTCGGGTCGGCCAGTGCGACGAAGACCTGTTCGGCGATCGCCTCGATCTCAGGCTGCATCGAGGTAGTCGACCAGCTCGCCCAGCTCGCTCGCCCACCCGTTGGTGTTGCCGTCGAAGGCCTTGCGGCGCACGTCCTCCGGCACCTGGGCGAACCCGGTCTCGACCACGGTCAGCCGGGTGCCCGCACCGACCGGCTCCAGGGTGAACTCGACGTAGGTGCGGCGCGGGTCGTCGTCGGGCAGGCCGTCGACGTGCCAGGTGTAGCCGAACACGGCGGGCTCCTCGACGCGTTCGATCCGGAGCTCGGCGCGGTGACCACCGGTCCACGTCAGCTCGGCGGCGCCACCGGGGCGCAGGTCGATGGTCGCGCTGTTGCCGAACCACGTGCCCAACCCCTCGGCCGTGGTGAGGGCCGCCCACACCTCGACGGGCGGGTGCGCGATCTCGACGACTCGTTCGATGCGGTCCGGGAAAGCCACGACTGCCTCCTGCATGAGTAGCAACTTGTCGGTTGCGACACTATGGCAACCTTGCGGTTGCGTCAACCGGGGCGGTAACGCCCGCGCCCTCCGAAGCGATAACCGAACGGTGCTCGAGTTTGAGCGAATCGCTCACCGCCCTCATGGCGATCTTCGACAGCCAGGCGCGTGTGCTGCGCACTTGACCATGGATCACTTGAAGTTGACGTCGACATAGACCTTGTTTTTGTGATCGATGCTGATCTAACGTCCCGTTCATCGATCGAAAACGAGCAGCTTTCTGGAGATTCCATGACGAGGCGCGTACTCAGACGCCTGCTGGCACTCATGACCACGGGCATCGTTCTCGCCTCAACCGCCTGCTCAGCACACCCGGCCGCGGGCGGCACCGCCCTGACGCTGTGGCACGGCTACACCGAGCAGGAGGCCGACGCGCTGGTGAAGCTCGCCGAGCGGTGGAACGGCGAGCACCCCGACCAGAAGGTGGAGCTGGTCTTCGACGGCGGGAACGACACCGCGCTGCAGAAGACGCTCGCCTCGTTCGTCTCCGGTGACCCGCCCACCGTCGCCTACGAGTTCGGCTCCTCGATCACCCCGCTCTCGGCCCGGCCGCAGACCGCCGACCTGACCGAGCTGGTCAAGGAGAACCCCGACTTCGCCTGGGACGACTTCTTCCCCGCCGTGCGGGACGCGGCCACCGTGAACGGCCACATCTACGGCCTCCCGGCGCTGGTGGACAACCTGGCGCTGGTCTACAACAAGAAGCTGTTCGCCGAGGCGGGCCTGGACGCGCCGACGGCGCAGTGGACCTGGGACGACTTCCGGTCGGCCGCCAAGCGGCTCACCGACCGGGAGGGCACGCGGTACGGGTGGGCCTACGTCAACGACGGCTCCGAGGACACCGTGTGGCGCTACCTCGCGCTGCTCTGGCAGGCGGGCGGCGACCTGCTCACCCCCGACAACACCAAGGCCGCGTTCGACTCGCCCGCCGGGCTGCAGGCCGCGAAGCTGCTGCGCGACATGGCCGTCACCGACAAGTCGGTGTACCTCGACCAGGGTGACCAGCAGTACCTGAACCTGTTCAACTCGGGCAGGCTCGGTATGATGTGGACGGGCCCGTGGGACCTGAGCGGGATCAACGACGACGTCAACTACGGCGTGCAGATCCTGCCCGGCAAGCTCAACCACTCCACCATCGCCGGTCCGGACAACTTCATGCTGTTCGACAAGTCCGCGCAGCAGCGGGCGTGGCCGTTCCTGCAGTGGCTGCTGTCCCCCGAGATCCACCTGGAGTACGCCACCCAGACCGGGCACCTGCCGCTGCGCAAGTCCGAGCAGACCCTGCCCGGCTACCCGGCCTACCAGCAGAAGTACCCGGCCGCGCGGCTGTTCGTGGACAACCTGTCCGACAACGTGGGCAAGGCCAGGCCCAACATCGCGCAGTACCCGGAGATCTCCAAGGTCCTGGGCACCGCCGTGCAGGGCGTCCTGCTGGGCCAGACCGACCCCGCCGACGCGCTGGCCGAGGCCAGTACCGCCACCGACCGGATCCTGGCGGGCGGCTGACCCGACTCACACCAGCACGGCGACCAGTGCCGCGACCAGCAGGCACAGGTAGGCCACGGCGTGCGCGCGGTCGGGGATCGGGGGAAGCAGCCCGCGGGCGAACGCGATGGTGGGCAGCGACCCGGCGAGCAGGGCGGCCGCGGCCACCACGTCGACCGCGCCCGTCGGTCCGCCGGGTCCGAGCAGGTAGAGGGTCGTCGCGACGACGGCCACCGGCAGGCTCAGCGGGTTCGCCATGGCCGCCGCGTCGACCATCGGCAGCCCGCGGCGGCGCAGCAGCGGGACCGTCAGCACGCTGCCGCCGACGCCGAGGAAGCTCGCCACGACGCCGATCCCCACCCCGCCCGCCGTGGTCGTGAGCCGCCCCAGCGGGCGGGGTGCGCCGCCGTGCAGGAACCCCCGGCGCAGCACGCCGTCGAGGATCGTCACGACGAGGTAGGCCGCGAACAGCAGGTGCAGCAGGGAGTCCGGGGCCAGCGTGGCCGCCAGGGTGCCGACGACAGCGCCGAGGGACACGTACGCCGCGAGCGGCCACAGGTACTCCCGGCGCAGCCTGCCGGAGCGGTGCAGCGCGAGGGTGGCACCCAACGAGTTGACCACCATCACCGCCGCCGAGGTCCCGACCGCCACGTGCATCGCGTCCGGACCGCCCGCGGCCACCGAGTACACGACCGGGACGGTGACGAAGCCGCCGCCGAAGCCGAACAGGACGGTCGTGACCCCGCTCAGGCAACCGAGCGCGACCAGGACGGCGATCGTGGGGAGCACGTGGACCGACGCTACCGCTCTCCGGTCCAGCGGAGACGCCCACTTGGCCCTAGCGTGGGACCGATGCGACTCCCCAGGACGAGCCCCGCCCCCGCTGCCCGCCGGACCGCGCCATGACCCGGTGCCTGGTCATGGGGGCGACGGGCTACCTCGGCTCCCTGCTGGTCCCCGCACTGGTCGAGGCCGGTCACGAGGTGGGCGCGCTGGTCCGCTCCCCCGAGTCGGCCGACCCGCTGCCGGTCGCCGTCCACACCGGCGACGCCACCGACCCGGAGGCCGTCCGCGCCGCGCTGGCGGGTGTCGCGGTCGTCTACTTCCTCGTGCACTCGCTGGACCGCGACGACTTCGCCGACGTCGACCGCCGCGCCGCCACCGTCCTCGCCACCGAGGCCGCGGCCGCGGGCGTCCGGCAGGTCGTCTACGTCGGCGGCCCCCGCCCGACCTGCGACGACGTGTCGGAGCACCTGGCGTCCCGCGCCGAGGTCGGCGACATCCTCACCCACGGCCGGGTGCCCGCGCTGGCGCTGCAGGCGTCCATGATCATCGGCCGGGGCTCGGCGAGCTTCGACCTGCTGCGCACCGCCCGCCTCGTCCCGTGGGTGCCCGTCCCGCGCTGGACGCGCAACACCAGCAGGCCGGTCGCCGCCGCCGACGTCGTGCACTACCTCCTCGCCGCGGCCGACCTGGAGCACCCGGTCCGCGGCGCGTTCGACGTGTCCGGCCCCGAGGCGCTGAGCTACCTGGAGCTCATCCAGCGGTACGCACGGGTGACCGGCCTGCGCGTCCGCCTCCCGGTCCCGGCGCCCGTCTGGTCGCACCGGCTGGCCGCCAGGCTGGCCGGCCTGGTGACGCCGATCCCCTCCTCCGTCGCGGGCCCGCTGTTCGAGTCGCTGGACCACGACCTCCAGCCCACCGACAGCGACGTCACCACCGTGCTGCCGCCACCGCCCGGCGGTCCGACCACCGTCGACAACGCCATCCGCGCCGCCTGCCCGCCCGCGGAGGTCCCGACGACGTCGGACACCCCGTTCGTCGACGAGGTCGTGGTGACCTCCACCGCCGGACCGGACGAGGTGTGGCGCACCGTCACCGGCCTCGGCGGCCCCAACGGCTGGCACACCATCCCGCTCGTGTGGACCTTCCGCGGCGCGCTCGACCACCTCGCGGGCGGCGTCGGCCTCTACCGCGGCCGGGCCCCGGAGATCACCGACGGCGACGTCGTCGACTCCTGGACCGTGCTGCACCGCGACGACACCGCGCGCACGCTCGTCCTGCGGGCGGACATGCGGATGCCCGGCGACACCGTCCTGAGGATGGGCGTCGAGGTCCACGGCGGGCGGACCCGCTACCGCCAGACCATCACGTTCACCCCGGACGGCCAGGCGGGCAGGCTCTACTGGCAGGTGCAGAAACCGCTGCACGACATCGTGTTCGCCACGATGGCCCACGGCATCGCCCGCAGCTCCTCCGCCGAGGGCCCGCGGGCCGTCGCCGAGGCGCTGCGCGACGCCGCGAGCCACGTCGTGGCGCGGCTCAGGTAGCCGGGACCCACCCGAAGGCGGACGCCGTGGCGGCCAGGTCGGTCAGCAGCCGCACGTTCTCCTCGAGCCCGAACGCGGGCGGGAGGAAGAGCACGACCTCGTCGGCCGCGGCGATCCCCGGATCGGCCAGCACCGCCTCGGCGACCGCGTCCGGGTCACCGTGGAACACCGGGCTGATCCGCACCCCGGCGGGGAGGTTGCCGGTCACCACGGGCTCCAGCGCCCCCTTGGGCCGGGAGGCGTGCATGCCCTCGGAGCGGCGCTGCGCGTCGTAGGCGGCGTAGGTCTCCCGCAGCTCGGCGGTCCCGCCGGGCAGGATGGAGGCCGCGACGGCCACCGGCGGCGGCTCCGTCGCGTACCTCTCCCGCCACGTGCTCCGGTAGGCCTCGACCACCCGCGCCTGGTGCTGCCCGAACGTCTCGCCCTCGGCCAGGTCGTGCAGCACGGTCCCGGTGATCAGCCCGATCCCCAGCTCGGCGGCCCGCACGGCCGAGTCGATGCTCGCCGCCCCCTGCCTGATCCGCGACAGCAGTCCGGGGCTGTGCGGGGTGACCTTCAGCTCGGTCCCCACCGGAGCGCCCTGACCGGGTCCGTCGACGGTGTGCAGCGTCGCGCCGCCGACCGCCGCGAGGAACCGGAGCTGGCGGCGCCGCGCCTCCGTCCTGGTGTCGGTGTCCACGGCGCCGAACACCGCGTCGAACGCGGCGCCGGCACCGGTGGCGACGGCCAGCTCCAGCCGGTCCCCGCCCACCAGCAGGTCCGTGGTGCCCGCCGCCTCGGCGAGCAGGATCGGGTCCTGGTAGCGCATGGGGAGGACGGCCGTGCCCAGCGCGATGCGGTGCGCGTGCTGGCCGACAGCGGCCAGGAACGGCAGCGGCGAGGACAGGTAGTGGTCGAAGTGCCGCTGGTAGACCCAGCCGGACTGGTAGCCCAGCGCCTCGGCCGCCGTGAACAGCTCGACGCCGTCCCGCAGCCCCTGTGCCGGACCGCGGTCGTCGCTGAACGAAACGCGGGTGTTGAAGCCGAGCCGGGCCTTGGGCCGGAACGACGACCCGACGGGCTCGGCAGCGGACCGCGTGGCGGTCATGACACCCCTTCCGCGACGGCACCGGCACCCACGGGGATCGAGTCCACAAGGGCACGGGTGCAGGACTCCCGCGGGTGGTCGAAGATGGCGCCGACCTCCCCGCTCTCGACGATCCGCCCCCGGTGCATCACCGACACGGTGTGCGCCAGCTGGCGAACCAGTGCCAGGTCGTGCGACACGAACACGTAGGTCAGCCCCAGCTCGGCCTGCAACGACAGCAGCACCTCGACGATCCCGGCCTGCACGCTCACGTCGAGCGCCGAGGTCGGCTCGTCGAGCACGATCACGTCCGGCCGCAGCACCAGGGCCCTGGCGAGCGCGACCCGTTGCCGCTGACCACCCGACAGGGCGGAGGGCTTGCGGGACAACAGGTCCTCGCCCAGCCCGACGGAGTGCAGCGCCTCGCGGACCCGGTCGGCGCGCTCCCGGCGGGTCCCGACGCGGAACCGGTCCAGCGACTCCCCCACCAGCCGCTCGACCGTCCACAGGGGATCCAGCGACGTGAAGGGGTTCTGGTACACCAGCTGCAGGTGCCGCCGGATCGAGCGCAGCGACGCGTGCGACCGGCCCGCGACCTCCTCCCCCGCCACGGAGATGGCGCCGCGGTCGGGCTCCTCCAGCCCGAGCAGCAGGCGGATGGTGGTCGTCTTCCCCGAGCCGGACTCGCCGACCAACGCGTGCGTGGTGCCCGTGGGCACGCTGAACGACACGTCGTCCACGGCGGTCAGCCTGCGGCCGTCGACGGTGAACGACTTGGTCACGCCGGTGACCTCGATCTTGGGGGGACCACCCGCGGGCTCGCGGTCGCGCAGGTGCCGGTAGCGGTCGGGGTTGAGCGCGGGGACGTCGGCGTGCAGCCGCCGCGTGTAGTCCGACGAGGGTGCGGAGAACACCGCCGCCGTGCGGCCCGCCTCCCGCACGACGCCGTCCTTGAGCACCACCAGCGAGTCCGCGCGCTCGGCGGCGACCGCGAGGTCGTGGGTGATCAGCAGCAGGCTGATGTCCAGGTCCCGCCGCAGGTCCGACAGCAGGTCGAGGATGCGCTTCTGGATGGTGACGTCGAGCGCCGAGGTCGGCTCGTCGGCGACGATCAGCGCGGGTCGCGGCAGCACCGTGAGCCCGATCAGGACGCGCTGGAGCATGCCGCCGGACAGCTGGTGGGGGTAGGAGTCGTAGACGCGGCGGGGGTTGTCCAGCCCCACCTGGGCGAAGGTGTCCAGCACCAGCTCCTCGTGCCCGCCGGGTCCGCCGAGCAGGGCGGCGGCCTCGCGGGCCTGGGAGCCGACCGTGCGCACCGGGTTGAGGGAGGTGCCGGGGTCCTGCGGCACGAACCCGATCCTCTTGCCGCGCAACGGCCGGAACCGCCGCTCGGGCAGCGACAGGACGTCGTGGCCGTCGAACTCGACCGACCCGCTCGCGCGGCCGATCCCCTGGGGCAGCAGGCGGAGCAGCGCGCGGGCGATGGTGGACTTGCCCGAGCCGGACTCGCCGATGAGCGCTAGGCTCTCGCCGCGCCGCAGGGCGAAGCCCACGTCGGAGACGACCTGGTGGTCGCCGTAGGACACGGACAGTCCTTCGACGCGCAGCAGCGCGCCCGCGGACGCCTGCCCTGGTGCCTCGACCCGGTCGAGGGTCAGTCGGTCTTGCGGAGCCATCGGCTGATCCTGTTCACGGAGAGGACGGTGGCGATCGTGACGAACGCGGGCGCGTAGACCAGCCACGCGGCCAGCGGGTAGTCCTTGCCCGTCGCGATGAGCAGCCCCCAGTCGGAGGCGGGCGGCGGGTCCCCGTACCCGAGGAACGCGAGGCCGGCGATCACCAGGATCGACAGCCCGAACTGGAGCACGGCGAGCATCAGCACCGAGCGGGAGGCGTTGGGCAGCACGTGGCGGACCAGGATGTGCCACCGCGACCCGCCCTGGAGGTAGGAGGCCTCGACGAAGACGGCCTGGCGGGTCTTGAGCACCTCCGACCGCATCACCCTGGCGAACACGCCCACCGCCGAGACACCCGTGGCGATGGCCGCGTTGACCGTCTGGAACCCGAGCGAGCTGACCACGACGACCGCGAGCAGGAACGACGGGATCGCCAGCAGCACGTCGACCAGCCGGGCCAGCACGCTGTCCACCCAGCCGCCCGCGAACCCCGCGACGAGCCCGATCAGACCGCCGACCACGACGCCGATGCCCACCGCGATCAGCGCGCTGGTCACAGAGGACGCGGTGCCGTGGACGACACGGGTGAACAGGTCGCGGCCGAGGTGGTCGGTGCCGAACAGGTGGGCGGTGCTCGGCCGGAGGAACTTGTCCGCCGGGACGCCGTTGACCGGGTCCTGCGCGGTGAACAGGCCGGGGACGACCGACCACGACAGCACGACCGCCAGGACGGCGAAGGAGACGGCGACGGTGGGCGGGACCTTGGCGGCCTGCCCGCGGCGCACCGCGGGCAGCGCGGACGGGACTGCGGCGACGGTCATGGCGCGGCCACCTCCGCCTTCCCCCTCGACCGGCCGCCTGCCAGGCGCACCCGCGGGTCGAGCAGCGGGTACAGCAGGTCGGCGACGAGGTTGACCACCACGAACGTGACCGCCGCCAAAGTGACGACGGCTTGCAGCACCGGGAGGTCCTGGGTCGTCACGGACCGCTCGACGAGGCTGCCGACGCCGGTGCGCCCGAAGATCTGCTCGGTGATCACGGCGCCGCCGAGCAGCTCGCCGACGGTCAGCGCGATGACCGTGACGACCGGCAGCGAGGACGGCTTGAGCAGGTGCCGCAGGAACAGCCGGGTCCGGCCGAGACCGCGCGAGCGGGCGACCGCCGCGTACTCCTGGCCCGCCTCGTGGTCGAGGTTGGCGATGAGCACCTCGGCGACCTGGGCGGAGACCGGGATGCCGAGGGCGATCGCGGCGAAGGAGGTGGCCGCGCCGCCCTCGGAGTCGATCACCCGGAACAGCCCGAGCTGGAAGGCGAACACGCTGATCAGCACCAGGCCGACCACGAAGTTCGGCACGGACAGGAACAGCGCGGGGAACGCCCGCAGCAGGCCCTGTCCGCCGCGCTTGGGCAGGTACCGGGTGCCGAACCCGATGGCGAACGCCAGCACCAGCGCCACCGCCAGTGCCGACAGGGCGAGGACGAGCGTCGAGCCGACCACCTCGCCGATCAGCCTGGTCACCGGCAGTCCCGACCGCAGCGAGACACCGAGGTCGCCGACCACCAGGCGGGACAACGAGTCCCACAGCTGCTCGTGCACCGGGCGGTCGAGGCCGTAGTAGGAGACGATCCTGGTGATCTCCTCCTCGGTGAACCCGTTCTGCGGGTTGCGCAGCGTGTTCGTGACGGGGTCGCCGGGCAGCACGCTGATCACGACGAAGGTGAACACGTAGGCCAGCAGGACGACGACGATCGCCTGGAGGACGCGGCGCAGCGCGTACTTCGCGTAGTCGCGGTTCACGTCGTCACCTCAGCCGAGCCAGGCGGTGTAGTAGTTCGCGTAGGCGAGGCCGTTGTAGACCACGCCGTGCAGCCGCGGCGACTGCAGGTAGATCCGCTGGACGATCTGCGTGAGCGGCACGAAGTAGCCCTGCCGGAGCACGTACCCCTGCAGCTCGTCGAGCAGCGGGGCGCGGGCCTCGACGCTGCCGGAACCGGCCACGCCGGTGGCGAGCCGGACGAGCTTCTGGTCGCTCTGGCCGAGCCCGAACCAGTTCTCGCCCTTGTTGGCGTCGGTGAGGATCCCGGCCACGATGCCCGCGTCGATGAAGCTCCTGGTGACCTCGTAGGCGGCCACCGACGGGCTGTTGACCTTGACGCGCTCGCCGTAGGTCACGACGTCGAACGCCTGGACGTCCACCTTGAAGCCGAGCTTCCCGAGCTGCTGGGAGACCAGCTCGTCGACCGACTTCGACGTCGCCAGGTACGGGTTGGCGTAGAGGGTCAGCGCGAGCGGTTCGCCGTCCTTGGCGCGGACGCCGTCGGCACCCTTGGCCCAGCCCGCCTCGTCGAGCAGGGCGCCCGCCTTGGCGGCGTCGAACGCGAAGTCGGCGCTGTGGTCGGTCGCGCCGGGGACGTTGCTCTGGAACAACGACTGGGCGGGCTGCCAGTCCGGTGTGTAGACCGTGGAGATGATCTCCTTGCGGTCGATCCCGTGCTGGAGCGCCTGCCGGACCCTCACGTCGTCGAACGGCGCGACCTTGGTGTTGACCGCGAAGCCGTTGACGAAGCCGAGGTAGCGCGGGGTCGCGGTGGTGAAACCCTGGTCCGCGAACGACTTCAGCTCCTGCGGGGACGGGTTGTAGGCGACGTCGGCCTGTCCGGACTGGACGGCCGAGGTGCGCACCGACGGCTGGGCCACCAGCTTGTAGGTGATCGAGTCGAGGTAGGCGGGCCCCTGGTGGCCGAGCACCTCGGGGGCCCAGTCGTAGTCGGCGCGCTTCTTGAGCACGACGCTGTCGCCCTCCTTCCACGACGACAGGACGAACGGGCCGCTGCCGAGGTCGTTGGAGAGGTCGGCCTGCTGGGCGGCGGGCAGCGCGATGGTCTTCGGGGACACCAGGATCGAGCCGTGGTAGCCCAGGGTCGGGATGAAGCCCAGCGTCGGTGCCTTGAAGAACACCTTGACGGTGGCCGCGTCCACGACCTCGGCGTGGTCGTAGGTCTTGGGGAACAGCCCGATCGGGTTGATGCCCCTCGTCGCGTCGCCCCTGGCCCAGATGTCCAGGTTGGCCTGCACGGCGGTGGCGTCCAGCGGTGTCTTGTCGGAGAACGTGACGCCGGTGCGCAGGTGGAGCGTGAACTCGGTGGCGTCGGGGTTCTGCTCCCAGCTCTTCGCGATCCAGGGGCTCACCACGCCCTTCTCGTCGACGTAGACGAGCTTGTCGGTCAAGTGGCCCCAGATGTGCCCCTGGAAGCTGGAGATGGCGCTGTTGTTGGGGATCCAGGTGTCGCCGAGCGAGTCGATGAGGAAGGTGACGTCACCGCCCTGCCGGGGTTCGCCCGAACCGCCCCGGTTCGCCGCGACACCGGGACCGCAGGCGGCCAGGGCGACGGCGGTGGCGAGGCCGACGATCATCCGCAGCGCGCGGCCGGGCGGTCTGACGCGGCGTGCCGCGCTGGAGGTGTTCACGGGGCTTTCTCCTCGGGACGGTGGAGGGGCGAAGGCTCGTCCCGAACCTAGGAGCGGCCCGTGCGCGGGGTCCAAGACGAAATGGGGATCGGAACCCATCGAGGACTCTGATCGACGACGTCCACCAGCCCGTCGGGGTCGTGGTTAGCATCGGTGCGGTGAGCCGGATCCGGGAGACCAGCGCGCACTGGGGCACCTACCTCGTCGAGGTGTCCGCCGACGGCCGCGACGTCGTGGCGGCCCGCGCGCACGCCGACGACCCCGACGCCGCGCCCGCGATCGGCAACGTCGCGGACGCCCACCGCCACCGTTCGCGGGTGGCGCGGCCGAGCGTGCGCCGCCGCTGGCTCGAGGACGGCCCCCGCCCGGACGCCCGGCGCGGCGACCCGGCGGAGGAGTACGTCGAGGTCGACTGGGACACCGCGCTCGACCTGCTCGCCCGCGAGCTGGGGCGGGTCCGGTCGGAGTTCGGCAACAGCGCGATCTTCGGCGGCTCCTACGGCTGGGGCAGCGCGGGCAGGCTGCACCACGCGCAGAGCCAGCTGCACCGGTTCCTCAACACGATCGGCGGCTGCACCCGCTCGGTCGGCGACTACAGCCGCGGCGCCAGCACGGTGCTGCTCCCCCACCTCATCGGCGCGCGCGGCACGCTCGACCTGCGGTACAAGCCGGCCTCCTGGGCCGACCTCGCCGAGCACACCGACCTCCTCGTCAGCTTCGGCGGCGTGCGCCGCTCCAACACCTGGGTGGTGCCGGGTGGACACGCCCGCCACGTCGGCTCCGACCTGGCCAGGGCGGTGGGCCGCCGCACGGAGGTCGTGGCGCTGACCGCCCAGCGCGACGACGCCTTCGCCGACCTCGGCGCCGAGTGGGTGGGTGTCATGCCGGGCACCGACACCGCCGTCATGCTGGCGCTGGTCCACGTGCTCGTCGTCGACCGCCTCGCCGACGAGGAGTTCCTCTCGGCGTTCACGGTGGGGGCCGACGAGGTCCGGCGGTACGTCCTCGGCGAGACCGACGGGGTGCCGAAGACACCCGAGTGGGCCGAGCGGATCAGCCGGACGCCCGCGGCCGCGATCCGCGCGCTCGCGCACCGGATGGCCGCCGGGCGCACGATGGTCAACGTCGTGTACTCGTTGCAGCGCGGGGAAGGCGGCGAGCAGGCGATCTTCGCCGGGCTCACGCTGGCCGCGTTCCTCGGCCAGATCGGCCTGCCCGGCGGCGGTTTCGCGCACGGCTTCGGGTCGATGGGCGACTACGGCGTCGGGGTGGCGGGCGCGCCGCTGCCGACGTTCCCCCAGGGCACCAACCCCGTGCCGGACTTCATCCCGTGCGCCCGGATCAGCGACCTGCTCCTGCACCCCGGCGAGGAGATCCCCTACGACGGTACGACGGTGCGGTTCCCGCGGACGCGGCTCGCCTACTGGGCGGGCGGCAACCCGTTCCACCACCACCAGGACCTCCGACGGCTGCGCCGCGCACTGTCCACACTGGACACGTTCGTGGTGCACGAGACGCACTGGACGCCGACCGCCCGGCACGCCGACGTCGTGCTGCCCGTCGCGGGCACGCTGGAGCGCGACGACGTGGCGGCGGGGGCCGGTGACAGCAGGCTGCGCGCGGTGCCCAGGGTCGTCCCGCCGCGCGGTGAGGCGCGCGAGGAGCTGTGGATCTACACCCGGCTGGCCGAGCGGCTGGGCGCGGACTTCGCCGAGGGCCTGGACTCGCGGCAGTGGCTGGAGCGGATCTACGAACGGTGGCGGGCCGCTCCGGCGTCACCGCCCGCGCCGCCGTTCGCCGAGTTCTGGCGCGACGGCGGCGTCGAGCTGCCGCGCAAGTCCTACGACGACGCGGTGTTCACCGCGTTCCGCGCGGATCCGGTGGCGAACCCGTTGGACACGCCGAGCGGTCGGATCGAGCTGTTCTCCGCGACGCTGGCCGGTTTCGGCCTGGCCGACGTCGCCGGGCACGCCCGGTGGCGGGAGCCGACGCAGTGGTGGGGCGCGCCGGCGGCAGCGGAGTTCGACCTGCACCTGCTGTGCAACCAGCCGACCCACCGCCTGCACAGCCAGCTGGACATGGGCGCGGCCAGCCGGTCGACCAAGGTCGCGGGCCGCGAGCCCGTGCGCCTGAACCCCGCCGACGCGGCCGCCCGCGGGCTGGCCGACGGCGATGTCGCGCTGGTCCGCAGTCCACAGGGGAGCCTGCTCGCCGGGGTCGTAGTCACCGACGCGCTACTGCCCGGCGTCGCCCAGATGCACACCGGCGCCTGGTACGACCCGAGCGCGCCGGAGGTCGCGGACTGCGTGAACGGCAACGTCAACGTGCTCACCCGCGACGTCGGCACGTCGACGCTGACCCAGGCCACCAGCGGAGCGCACGTGCTGGTGGCCGTGACCCGCTACGACGGTCCCGTGCCGCCGGTGCGGGCGTACGAGCCTCCGCCGTTCAGCCGGTGAGCACTCGCCTGCCCGCGGCGACCAGTGCGGTGTCCTCCTGCGGCGGGTGGACGCGGACGCACAGCACGTCGCGCAGGTGCCTTTCCAGGGAGTTGCGCCGGGACAGCGCCGGGTTGCCCAGCGCCGCGACCGCCGTCTGCACTGCCGACACGACCGAGCGCGCGATCGCCACCTTGAGCACGGAGAGCTGGGGCGCGACCGCCGGGTCGCCCGTCTCCAGGCGCAGCAGGGCGCCGTGCAGCAGGGTCTCGGCCTGGGCGATCTGGAGGTCGACCTCCCCCGCGACCGCCTGGATCCGCTCGGTCGTCGCGATCGGCCTGCCGAGCGCGGCGGGCACCCGCGACCGGGCGAAATCCGCGAACGCGCGGCGCGCCGCCTTGGCCACGCCGAGGTAGAGCGCCGGATGGCCGAAGCTGCCCGGTCCGGCCGCGGCCGCCGGGTCGCGGTAGACGCCGTCGGCTCCGCGCGGGATCTCCACGAACGCGTCCGCGGGCAGCACGACGTCCTCGTACACGACGTCGTGGGTGTTGGAGGCGCGCAGCCCGAGGTGGTCCCAGGTGTCGACCCAGGTGATGCCGGGCAGGTCGCCGGGGACGACGACGTGCCCGACGCGCGGGGCGTCCGGGTCGCCGTCCGGTTCGTCGGCCACGGCCCACACGACGTGGTAGGCCAGGGCCGTGCCACCGGTGGCGTAGGCCTTGTGGCCGTTGAGGATCCAGCCCGACGGGGTGCGCCGGACCGTCGTCCTCGGCAGGCCTCCACGGGCCGGCGCGCCGAGTTCCGGTTCCGCCCTGATCGCGTTGACCGGCGCCGGGCCGCGCACCGAGCGGGCCAGCACGTCGTCGTAGTACGCGGTCGGCCAGTGCGCGTTCGCGGCCTGGGAGGCGTGCGCCATCAGGGTGTTCGCCACGATCAGCGCGACGGACGGGTCGCCCTCGCCCAGCGCGGTCAGGATGCGGGTCGTCTCGCGGGGACCCGCGCCCGGACCGCCGTAGCGCTGCCCGACCGTGGCCGTGAACAGGCCCGCCCGGTGCACCGCCGCCAGCCCGCGCAGGGGAACCGCGCCGCTCAGGTCGTACTCCGCGGCGGTCGCGGCCACCTCGGCCGTGACCGCCGCGAGGGCGTCGTCCGAGAGGTCCGGCACCGGGAGGGCGTGCACCGCGGTGCTCGTCACGACCGGCCCGCCGTCGCGTGCCGCCGGTAGTCCTCGGCGTAGTTGCCGAGGTGCTCGGCCTGGAGCGTGCCGCGCCTGCCGGTCGCCTCGCGGTGCGCGATCTCCTGGCGCACCAGCGGAAGCACGTGCCTGCCGTAGTCGACGGCGTCCGCGAGCGTGTCGTAGCCCCGGATGCTCACCAGGTCCGCGCCGTGGTCGACGTAGTCGAGGATCGCGGCCGCCACGGTCTCCGGCGAGCCCACCAGCGCCGTCGACGCGCCGCCGGCGTTGGTGACGGCGGCGGTCCTCGTCCACAGCGCCCGGTCGTAGAGATCGGACTTCTCGGCGAACGACAACGCACGCTGCGAGCCGACGTTCTGCGGCGTTCCCGGCTGCTGGAGGCGCTGCTTGCCGTAGGCGGCCTTGCCGAACGTGTCGGCGATCTTCTCGACGTACTCGTGCGCCTTGCGCCACGCCAGCTCGTCGGTCGCCGCGATGATCGGCCGGAACGTCACCCAGATCCGGGGCAGCGTCGTGCGGCCCGCGGCACGGGCGATCGCGTGGACGCGGTCGATCTCGCCGCGCAGGTCGTCCAGCGGCTCGCCCCAGAAGCTGAAGACGTCGGCCTTCTCGCCGCCGACCCGGAACGCCTCGTCGGACTGGCCGCCGATGGAGATCGGGATGGGCGAGCCGTGGGGCGCGAAGCCGGGGCCGAAGTCGTCGAACCTGTAGAACTCGCCCTCGTGGCTGAACGGCGCGGGCTCGGTCCAGGCGCGCCGCAGCAGGTCGATGTACTCCGACGTGCGGGCGTAGCGGCGGTCCTTGGGGAGGTAGTCGCCCTGGCGGGCCTGCTCGGCGTCGCTGCCGCCGGAGATCAGGTGGACGACCGCCCGGCCCTCGGTCAGCTGGTCGAGGGTGGCCAGCTTCTGTGCGCCCACCAACGGGAACGTCGTGTTCGGGCGCAGGGCGACGATCGGCTTGATCCGCTCGGTGAGCTGGCCGACGGCGGAGGCGACGACGAACGAGTCGGCGGTACCGGAGCCGTAGGGCAGCAGCGTGTAGTCGTAGCCCCCGTCCTCGAGGGAGCGGACGTACTCGCGGAAGTACCCGAGGTCGATGCCGCAGGTCGGGATCGGGTTCAGCTCGGTCGACGGGTTCAGGTGCGACAGGCTGATGAACTCCACCTTCCGCGAGGCCGTCTCGGGGATCTTCTGGTCGAACTCGGGTGCGCTGGTCACGCACCGAACGTAGGTCGGCGGTCCGAGGGGCGTCCAAGACAAGTGTGTGATGGATTCCGATAGGTCCGCGTTGTGGACGGGGTCAGGCGCCCTGGGCCGGGACGAGCTGCAGGTGCGGGCGCTGCTCGAAGAAGTCCACGCCCGCCGTGAGCGCGGTCCGCTCGACGTCGGCCGACAGGCCTCGCCGGGCCACCATCCGCAGGTGGGTCGTGCCCGCCTCGGGCAGGTCGCCGCACACGGCCAGCCCCGGCGGGCGGCCGCCCGCGCTCGGCAGCAGCGCCACGCCCAGCCCCGCCCGGACCCCGGCGAGCACGCCCTCCAGCGTCGTGGACTGCGCGGTGACCTCCACGTGGTGGCCCTCGCCGGTGAGAATCGACAGCGCCCGCTCGCGCAGGCCGCACGGCTCCTCGAACGCGACCAGCGGCCACGTCCGGGCGGGCTCGGGCGGCCGCCATCCCCGTGCGGCGTACCAGACCAGCGGCAGCCGTCCGACGAGGTGGCCCGCGCCGTGGCCGCTGGGGTCGAGGACGAACGCGAAGTCCACCACGCCCTTGGTCACGGCCTCGGCGAGCTGGGTGGACCGGCCGATCTCGAAGCGGGTGGAGCAGTCGGGGAACGCCGCCTGCAACGCGCGGATCATCTCCGGCAGGATCTGCTGGGCGCTGTGCTCGGTCGAGCCGACCACGATCGTCCGGTCCCGCTCCGCCTCCAGCCGGTGCAGCGACGCGTCGTGCACGCCGATGATCCGGCGCGCCTCGGCCAGCACCCGCTCGCCCTCGTGGGTGAAGCGCATGTTCCGGCCGTCCCGCTCGAACAGCTTGCGCTTGAGGCCGCGTTCGAGCAGCCGGACGTGCTGGCTCAGCGCGGGCTGGCTGATGTGCCGCACGGCGGCGGCCTTGCTGAACCCGCCGCACTCGGCGATCGCGATCAGCGTGCGCAGGTGTTCGAGGTCCAACGAGGTGGTCATGGACCGATTAGAGCCGACCGGAGGGGTGTCCGAGGAGCCCGACCGCCATGTGGGAACCCCGCCCGCCCCCTTGCCAACCCATCACACTCCCGCATGGGAAGCCATCGGGAATGGCACTTGGACGGGCCCGCGCGGAGCGGGCGAGGCTGGACACCTCGACCACGACCCGTCGCGGCCGGGATCGGACCGCTGCTCGGAAGGAGTGCGAGATGAGCCGTCACGCCGACCTGGTCCCCGCGATCGGGGGTGGTCTCGACCCCACCGGGCTGCGCGCCGCCTTCGGCGCCTTCCCCAGCGGTGTCGTCGCCGTCGCGGCGCGCGTCGACGGCGAGGTGGTGGGACTGGCGGCCAGCTCGTTCACCTCGGTGTCGCTGGACCCGCCGCTGGTGTCCTTCTCCATCGCCACCACGTCCCGGACGTGGCCCGTCCTGCGCCGCGCCGACCACCTGGGCGTGACCGTCCTGGCCGACCACCACGACACCGTGGCCCGCCGGCTCGCGGGCCGCGCCGACGTCCGCTTCCACGGCCTCGACCTGGCCGTCGGCGACAGCGGCGCGGTCACCCTGTCCGACGGCGTCGCCTGGTTCGACACCACGATCCACCACCACGTCGAGGCGGGCGACCACACCATCGTCCTGCTGCGCCTGCACACCGCCGCCCACACCGACCGCTCCCGGCCGCTGGTGTTCCACCGCGGCCGCTTCGGCCTGGACCGCCCGGCCTGAGGTCCGGGGGTGGTGGCGGCGACCACCACCCCCGACTCGGGGTCAGGCCTGGTCGAGGGGCCGGACCTCGAGGTGGAGCTGGGAGAGCACCTCGTCGGCGATGTGCTGGATGCCCGCCGGGTGGTTCTCCGGGTCGTACGGGCCCCAGACCGACAGCAGGCCGCAGATGTCGAAACCGTGCGGGGCCGAGCGGACGGTGTCACCGCGCTTGGCGAGCGCGTAGTACTCCCGGAACGACGGCGAGTACCGGGCGTCGCCCGCCCAGTTCTCCTCCACCACACCGTCGCGGTAGACGAACTTGATGCACGTCGCCAGCCTGCCGGGGTGGCGCTGCTCGGCCAGCGCCGTGGCGGTGGCGGCCTCGCCGAACGCCGCGAGCAGGAACAGCTCCACGAGGTCGACGGCGTGGACGTCGCGCACGTGGCGGTAGACGTGGCCGCCGCTGATGCGGGTGCTGAACTCCACGATCCGGTAACCGCCGTCGGCGGCCTGGCGGAACTCGGCGTTGAGCAGCGCGACCCGCACGTCGAGCGAGCGGGCCAGGTCCTCCATGACGGCGGTGATCTCGGCCTCCACCGCGGGGTCGCCGTGCGGGAGGACGTAGAGGTCCTCCTCGAACCACGGCGGGTGCGGCAGCTGCTTGGTGTTCACGCCGCCGAGGTGGAACCTGCCGTCGACCACGACGCCGTCGCAGGTGACCTCGCGGCCGGGCAGGTACTCCTCGACCAGCGCCCACTTCTCCGGCACGGAGTCGTAGAAGTTGCCGTCGCCGGAGGCCGCCAGCGCGGCGATCCCGTCGAGCACCTCGGGGATCCGGGCGGGGTCCCGCACGAGCTCGACGTGGGTGCTGCTTGCGCCGCGGCTGGGCTTCACGATGCACGGCAGCCCGAGCGGCGCGACCAGGGCCGGGTCGACGTCGCGGTCGCCGACCTCGACGAACGCGGGCGACGGCAGCCCGTGGGCGGCCAGGTGCGCGCGTTGCAGCGTCTTGTCCCGCGCGGTCGCGTCGGCCTCGGGACGGCTCCACGCCACGCCGTGCGCGGCGTTGGCCAGGCCGACGGCGACGATGTCGGTCTCCTGGAACGTGACCGCGAGCTCGGACCCGGTCTCCCGCAGCGCGGCCACCACGTGGTCGGCGAACGCGTCGGTGGACAGCCCGGTGCCGATGAGCCGCACGGTCGCGTACCGCGGGTCCTCGCGCGCCGCCTTGTCCTCGGTCACCAGGTGGATGGTCAGCCCCAGCCGGAACATCGTGTCCACGTGGTCGTACCTGATCTGCAACCCGGTCCGCATGGCCAGCACCACGTGGCGGTCGACCAGAGACGTCATCTCCACACCTTCCAGATCATGAGGATTCCGGCGCACACGACGACGGTGACGACGGCGATGCCCCACCACAGGCCCGACGGGCTCAGCGCGTAGACGGCGGTGCCGAGCGCGGGCCCGAGGGTGAAGCCGAGGCTCTGGCAGGTGGCGAGCATGCCCTGGTAGCGCCCGGTGGCCCCCGGCGGCGAGAGCTCGGCCACGGCGGCGTTGGCCACCGGGGCGAACACCATCTCGCCGATGGTGAACACGACGAACGCGGGCACCACGAGGATCGCGACCCCGCCGAGCCCGGCGACCACCAGACCGGCCGACATCAGCACGATGCCCGCGACCACCGGCACCCGCCACGGCAGCTTGCGCGTCACCGAGCTGATCGGCAGCTCGCCGACGATCACCAGGAACCCGTTGAGCGCCAGCAGGAGCCCGTAGAAGCTGGCCGGGCTGCCCGCCTCGGTCAGCTGCAGCGGCATGGTCGACATGTGCTGCGCGTAGATCGAGGCGACCACGAACAGCAGCAGGCACAGCAGCACCACGCCCCGGTGGCCCCGGATCGGGACGTCGGGGGCGCCCGGTTCCGGTTGCGCGGCAACGGGTTCCGGTGCCGTCCCGCGCCCGCGCAGGCCGAGCAGGATGACCAGCCCGCACGCCGCGCAGGTGGCGGCGTCGACCAGGAACAGCGCGGTGTAGGAGCGGGTCGCGACCAGACCGGCGATCAACGGTCCGAGCGCGGCGCCGACGTTGAGCGCCAGCCGGAAGAACGCGAAGACCGGCACCCGGTCGACCGGGTCGCTGTTGCGCACCAGCAGCGCCGACGCGGCCGGGACGTAGGACTGGCCGAAGAACCCGACCAGGCACACCGCCACCACGACGAGCGCGCTGCTCGGTGCCACCGCCAGCAGCGCCAACGACGCGGCGGAGCCGGTCATCGACGTCACCAGCGACCCGCGGTGGCCCACCCGGTCGGCCAGCCACCCGCCGCCGAGCGAGCCCGCCATGCCCGCGGCGCCGATGGCGACGAGCACGAGGGGCAGCTCGGCGGCGGTGAACCCGCGGTCGACGAGGAACAGCGTGGCGAACGTGGAGAAGAACGACCCGACCCGGTTGACGAAGACCCCGACGATCAGGATCCACACCGGGGCGGGCGCCCCCATGACCACTGCGAGCACGGACCGCGGCTTGGTGACCGGAAGCGTCATCGGGCGGTCCCCGCCACGGCCAGCTCGTCGGCGTCGACCTCGACGCCCGAGGAGATCTCCAGCGCGGCGTCGAGCGCGGCCTCCCGGCTGCCCCCGGTCACGACCACGACGGCCAGCCGCGACAGGTACCCGCGCGGCGGGAGCAGCAGCTCGGCACCCGCGGTGCCCAGCACCGCGAACGAGTCCAGCTCCGGGCGCTCCGCCAGCGCGGCGGGCAGCGCGACGCCGTTGAGCCGGACGTCGGTCGCCGGGTAGAGGAACCGCACCGCGGCGGACCCCAGGTCCCGGCGGTCGACCGCGGGCACGACGCCCAGCGCGATGTCGGCCGCCGCGGACGCCAGGTCCACCCCGTGCGCCAGCAGGCCGAGGTAGGGGATCAGGTCGCCGCCGAGCCGGGCGTTCAGCTCGATGATCCTCGGCCCGTCCGGGCCGAGCCTGACCTCGGTGTGCGTGACGACGTCGTCCAGGCCCGCCAAGGCGTGCGCCCGGCGGACCAGGTCGTGCACCTCCGGCGGTGCCAGGGCGTCCGGCGCGGGCACGACGTGGCCGATCTCCTCGAAGTACGGGGCGAGT
The DNA here is from genome assembly GCF_003002815.1 of Umezawaea tangerina. GTDB lineage: Bacteria > Actinomycetota > Actinomycetes > Mycobacteriales > Pseudonocardiaceae > Umezawaea > Umezawaea tangerina. Next base: position 202,130 of record NZ_PVTF01000002.1, read on the forward strand.
CCCGTCTGCTTCTCGGCCACCACCAGCGGCGTGGTCACGCCGCCGAAGGTCACCGAGTCCACGCTGATCTCGGGGCCGTCCACGTACTCCTCGATCAGCACCCCGTCGTAGCGGGACCTGACGACCCCCACCCTGGCCGAGGTGGCGACCTCGAACGCCGCGTCGACCTCGTCGTCGGTGGTGACCATCGCGACGCCCGCGCTGCCGCCGAGCGCCCTCGGCTTGAACACCGCGGGCAGCCCCACCGACCTGAGCACCTCGCGCGCCTGCTCGGGCGTCTCCGCCACGCCGAAGCGGATCGGCGCGAGCCCGGACTCCTGTTGCAGGGCGCGGAAAGCGCTCTTGTCCTTGACGGCGCGCACGGCGTCGACGCCGGGACCGCGGAAGCCGAGCTCCGCGGTCAGCCGGGCGGTCAGCTCCACGTAGCGCTCGTCGTAGGTGAGCAGCCCGTCGGCCGGGACGCCGCGCACCGCCGCCAGCACGGACTCGTGGTCGGAGAGGTCCACCAGCAGCGAGTCCGCGCAGTAGGCGGCCTCCCACCGGGGTGGCGCGTCCGACACCAGGACGACGTCGGCCTTGCGGGAGATGGCGCGCAGCGCGTACTCGCGGAACGCGGCGCCCCCGCTGCCGATCAGGACCAAGCGCTTGTTCGTCACGTCGCCGGGTGCTCCGCTTCGGGCAGGAAGGTGGTCTCGGCGGTCCGGCCCGCTTCCGGCGCGATCAGGTAGACGCAGCCGCCCTCGCCCGCGGTCGAGCCGTGGACGGTGTTCGCGGGCAGCTGGAGCTTCGAGTTGGGGCCGCACGCGTGCCGGTGCACCTCCCCGTCCTGCAGCCAGAAGACGTTGAGCACCCCGTCGACCACGAACAACGTCTCGTCGATGCTGTGCCGGTGCCAGTCGTGGGTCTTGCCCTCCTGGTCGTGCTGCACCTCGAAACTGCCCTGCGCGGGCAGGAATGCGTTGATCCGGTCGGTGAGCGGGGCTTCTGGCTCGATGGTGATGGTGGGTGACATGCCTGTCTCCTCGGTGCCGGGAACGGGAATTATGAGGTTGGCTCGGAAATCTTTCCGCGGGCGATCGGGCACCTCGCCCCCGGCGGGTTCGGCTCGTTGTCGTCGGAGAGGAAGTACTGCTCCCACTCCTTGTTGCCGGCCTCGCCGAAACTGCCCAGCAAGGGGGTGCGCTCCGCCGTGTCGTATTTGGCCAGGCGTTCGCGGATCACCTTGCGGGCGTTGTCGCCGGTCGCCGTGCCGCCCTTGAGGTCGTCGAAGACGAACCGCGGCTGGAAGGTGATCGCGAAGTATTCGAAGTACCTGCTGCGCCGCTCGACGTGGTAGGGCGTGTTCGCCACCACGAACATCGGCGTCGAGTTGTAGGAGTACTCCCACGTGGGGTCGTCGAAGTCCTGCGAGATGTCCTCCGGCCACGGCGCCGAGTCCGTCGCGCTCACCTCGCGCAGCAGCGACCAGAAGTGCTCGCGGTGCTTGTCCAGCGAGTCCAGCCGCGGGTCGAACTCGAAGAAGCAGACCAGCGACGTGCGGCGACCGAGGCTCTCCGCGACGTCCGTGAACTGCCGCAACGCCTCGGCGAGCACGGGGACGCGCTGGCCGCCGTTGGGGATGAACGCGTAGCGCAGCGTCTCCTTGCGCACCGCGTCGACCCCGAAGACGCACGGGAACGGGTTCGCGCTGTCGAGCATGCGCTCGGTGAACAGCTGCGCCGCCAGCACCGGCCACGAGCCGGGCGGGGTGGCGGCCGGGGAGACCAGCAGGTCCGCCCGCGCCTCGGCCGGGTGGCCGGGCGCGCGCACTTGGGACGACGTCTTCATTCGGAGTGCTCCAGGTTGGTCCGCGATATAGGCGCGTTGAATAGAATTATTCGCTTTTCACATCAGGCGCCCGCCCGTCGAGCGCATGGCGACATGCCGGGAAACATCCGGCTTGTTTCCGCGGTGCTCGTTCCGTGGAACCCGTGGTGTCGTGCGAGAAGTGGTGCCCCAGTGGGTCGGGTCCGTTCGGTCCATCGGGCTTGCGTCGTTCGTGTCTTGACCGTTGACGTCCAGTCAGCGGCTTTATTTCCGTTGCCCACGCTATGTTACGGGTCAAGCGTCTTTCCATCCGCCAAATGCCTCTACATCCCGAAGTCCGGGAGATTCGGACCCGAACTCCTACGACTGGGTGGCTACGCGTTCACGGAGCGTAAGAAAGCGGACGGACGGCGTTCCCATTTCGGACTTCCGATAGAAGTGGCGAATAGCTCGATCGCGAAAGACCTCAGGGTCGCGAAAGGTGACCTTGACAACGCCGGTCGGACGTATCCGACGCCCAGGACACCGCTCCACCCGGCGGCCGTCAGGTGGAGCCGACCGATGCCGCACAGCCCCCGGTGACGGAGTCGGCCGGCGGATCGTCCGGCGACCGCGCCCCGTACGCCTCGGGCCGACCCGAGGTGCGGAGCACACCTCACGGCCGCGGGCGGCGGCCGGCGCGGCGTGGGTACCGCGACGTCCGGTCCGAGCACGCCCCGGCCGAGGAGGGTGCACCGCACTCGGCGACGGTGTCCGACGCCGGCCTGGTCGGCACACCACACCGCCCACCGATCAAGGAAATCGCTTTCCACCAGGCGGCCCACCGCATCTCACACGGGGTCGACCTCACCGGCGGTGGGCACCGTCGGGACGGACCACGGCCGGTACCCCGGCCCGAGGTCCGCGTACCCGTTGCACACCAGCGGTTTCGACGCCGAGCGGCTGGTGACGCGGTCGCCGTCCCGTCCGGCCGTCCGCCGCGACGAGGTCCCGGCCGGGCAGACGAATCAGACGTCGTACGACAAAGCGACAAAACGCACTATCCACCCGCCGACCGCAGCTCTCCACTCCGGGAAATGCACGGCGAACTGGGCCATCTGTTTCCTCGATGGAGGAATCGAAGTTCCGACCCGCGCAAGATCTTGTCGACCGCGAAACCTGATCGTAGGTTCGTCTCAGAACGTTTCCTCCGCCCCGCCGAAATAGGCGGGGAAATCAATCAATCCGATTCCTGGAAAGGAAAGCCGTGACTGACGTTGTCCTACGAGCGGACCTGGACGTGGCGATCGTCGGCGCCGGCCCGCGTGGACTCTCGGTCCTGGAAAGGCTCCTGGTGCGGTTGCAGGACGGGCCGATCGCGGGTGAGGTGCGCATCCACCTCTTCGATCCGGGCGAACCCGGTGCCGGGCGGGTCTGGCGGACCTCGCAGCCCGACTGGTTCCTGATGAACACCCCGGCGGGCGAGGTGAGCGTGTTCTCGGCCGGTCCGGACGGCGGACCGGTGCGGGCCGGGTCGGGCCCGTCGTTCGCCGAGTGGCTGGCGACGCACCCGCGCTGGTCGGCCATCGGCCCGGACGACTACGGGCCGCGGTCGGTGTACGGCGAGTACCTCCGGACGGCGTTCGAGGCGATGGTCGCCAACGCCCCGTCCGGGGTGAAGGTCCGGCACGTGCCCGAGGCGTGCGCGGCGCTGACCCGAGAGCACGGGCTGACCACGGTGACCGGCTCCGGCGGTACGTCGGTCGCGGTCGACAAGGTCGTGCTGACCACCGGGCACCCGAGGGTCACCCCGGACGACGCGGAGAAGGCGCTGCTCACGTTCGCCCGGCAACGGCCGGGGCTGACCTACCTGCGCGGCGACTCGGCCGCCGACCTGCCGCTGGACGTCGTCGAGGCGGGCGAGCAGGTCGGGGTGATCGGGCTCGGGCTGACGTTCTTCGACGTGATGGCGGAGCTGACGGTCGGCCGCGGCGGCCGGTTCGTCGAACGGGACGGGCGCACCGAGTACCTGCCCAGCGGGCGGGAGCCGCACCTGGTGGCCGGGTCCCGCAGCGGACTGGTGATGCTGGCGCGGGGCCGCAACCAGAAGGCTCCCACCTACCGCTACCAGCCGAAGTTCGTCACCGAGGACGCGATCCTGCGGGCCAGGCGCGACGCCCAGCGCACCACCGGCTCCGCGCAGCTGGACTTCGTGCGGGACGTGCTGCCGCTGCTGCGGCTGGAGATCGAGCACGTCTACCGCACCGCGCACGTGCGGCAGCGGCTGGGCGACGAGGCGGCCGAGCGGTTCGCCGAGCTGCACCTGTCCTGCACCGACCGCGAGGGCCTGCTCGCGCAGTGGGGTCTCGCGGACGTGGCGCCGCCCGCGCTGGAACGCCTGGCCCGCCCGTTCGGGGACCGGCTGTTCGACAGCCCGGAGGCGTTCCACGACGAGCTGCTCGACCTGCTGGGCCACGACATCGCCGAGGCGCGCCAGGGCAACGTCGACAACCCGCTCAAGGCGTCCCTGGACATCCTGCGCGACACCCGCGGGGTGGTGCGGCAGGCCGTGGACTTCGCGGGTCTGCGGCCCGAGTCGCACCGGGCGTTCCTGTCCTGGTTCAACCCGATCAACACGATGGTGTCGGCCGGACCTCCCGCGATGCGGGTGGCGCAGGCGTGCGCCCTGATCAGGGCCGGGCTGCTGACCGTGGTCGGCCCCGCGACGCGGGTCGAGGCCGACCACGTGGGCGGCGCGTTCGTGCTGACCTCGCCGCGGGTGGAGGGATCCCGACGGGCCGTCACGACGCTGGTGGACGCCCGCATCCCACGGCCGCTGCTGTCCTCCGACGCCGACCCGCTCATCGCCGGGCTGCTGGCGGACGGGCTGATCACCGAGCTGGTCAACACCGACGCGGCGACCGGCGAGCGGTTCCCGACCGGCAGCATCGCGGTCACCCGCAGGCCGTTCCACGTCGTCGACGCGCTCGGCAACCCCGACCCGGACCTGTACGCGCTGGGCGTGCCGACCGAGAACACCCGCTGGTTCACCCAGATCGGCAACGGCAGGCCCGGCCCGATGACCGGCTTCCACACCGACGCCGACGGCATCGCCGAGGACGTCCTGCGCCGCCGGGGCTCGACCCGGCCGCCCGTCGTCCTGTCCGCCCGCTCCCGCACGACCGTCGCGATCTGAGGGGAGAGCGCCATGTCACCGAAATCCGCCACCGAGAGGTTCCGGGCGGCCCGCGACCTCCTGCTGGAGCTGCGCGACGACCACGACCGCGCCCACGCCGAGTTCACCTGGCCGGAGTTCGACGAGTTCAACTGGGCCCTGGACTGGTTCGACGCCGTGGCCAGGGGCAACGACCGCACCGCGCTGCACGTCGTGGGCGGTGGGCACGACGAGCGGGTGTCCTACGCCGAGCTGTCGGAGCGGTCCGACCGGCTGGCCAACGGCCTGCGCGCCGCAGGCGTGCGGCGCGGCGACCGGCTGCTGATGATGCTCGACAACCAGCTCGCCGTGTGGGAGTCGCAGCTGGCCGCGATGAAGCTGGGCGCGGTGGTCGTGCCCACGTTCACCACGGTGTCCGGCGCCGACCTGGCCGACCGGGTGCGCCGGGCCGACGTGCGGCACGTGCTCACCACGCCGGAGCTGGCCGGGGAGTTCGGGTGGCTGCCCGAGCACGTCACCCGGATCTGCGCGGGCCGCGTGCCCGGCTGGCTCGCCCTGGACGACCTGCGGTCGGCGCCCGCGGGCTTCACCCCGGACGCGCCGACCCGCGCCGACGAGACGCTGTTCCTGTACTTCACGTCGGGGACGACCTCGCGTCCGAAGCTGGTCCGCCACACCCACGTCAGCTACCCGGTGGGGCACCTGTCGGGCATGTACTGGAACGGCGTGCGCCCCGGCGACGTGCACCTGAACGTGTCCGCGCCGGGCTGGGCGAAGCACGCGTGGAGCTCGTTCTTCGTGCCGCTCAACGCCGAGGCGACCGTCCTGAGCGTCACCACCGGCAACGCGAAGGACCTGCTGGACCGCATGGTCGAGCACCGGGTGACGACGTTCTGCGCGCCGCCGACGGTCTGGCGGATGCTCATCCAGGACGACCTCGGCCGGTGGCCGGTGGCGCTGCGCGAGGCGGGCAGCGTCGGCGAGCCGCTCAACCCCGAGGTGATCGACCAGGTCCGCGCCGCGTGGGGGCTGACCGTGCGCGACGGCTACGGGCAGACCGAGACGACGGCCCAGATCGGCAACAGCCCGTCCCTGCCGGTGCGGCCGGGGTCGATGGGCAAGCCGCTGCCCGGCTACGACATCGTGCTGGTCGACCCCACCACGGGCGCGGTGGGCGACGAGGGCGAGGTGTGCGTCGACCTCTCCCGCCGCCCGCTGGGCGTGATGCCCGGCTACGTGGACGACGAGGAGAAGAACGCCAGGACGTTCGCCGACGGCTACTACCACACCGGCGACATCGCGCAGCGGGACTCGGACGGCTACCTGCACTACGTCGGGCGCACCGACGACGTGTTCAAGTCCTACGACCACCGCATCTCGCCGTTCGAGCTGGAGAGCGTCCTGCTGGAGCACGAGGCCGTGGCGGAGGCCGCGGTGGTGCCCGCGCCGGACCCGGTGGGCCTGGTGGTGCCCAAGGCGTACGTGTCGCTGGCCGCGGGCGAGCAGCCCGACGTCGACACGGCGCGCCGCATCCTCGACCACGCCAGGGCGAACCTGGCGCCGCACCAGTGGATCCGCCGCCTGGAGTTCGCGGCGCTGCCGAAGACCACGTCCGGGAAGATCCGCCGCAACGAGCTGCGGGCCCGCGACGTCGAGCGGGCCAGGGGCGTGGAGTTCCCCGGCACCGTCGAGCACCTGGCCGATGTGCTGCTGGAGGCCGCGCTGCCCGCGGCCCCCGGCATCGGCTGACCGCACGCCCACCCCGCACCGCAACCCCGAAGGAGAGAGAACTGCCATGCGCGACATCAAGGTCTACTCGTCCCTGTTCACCGGCGGTCTGCACAACGGCCAGATCAAGTGGGAGGAGTACGTCCAGCCCGGTCGCAACGCGGTGGACGTCGAGTGGCTCTACACCCAGGCCGAGACCGGCCCGGCGGGCGCGGAGGCGTACATCGCGCACTTCAAGCCCGGCTCGCACGGCGACCTGCACGAGCACCTCGGCTACGAGATGCTGCTGATCCTCGACGGCGAGCTGCACAACGACAACGGCGACCGCTACCCGGCGGGCACGCTGTTCATCGAGAAGCCCGAGAGCATCCACCAGGTCTCCTCCCCCACCGGCTGCTACGCGCTCGTCGTGCGGGAGAAGGGCACCCGCCGCGTGACCGCCGAGGAGGCGGCCGCCCTCCAGACCGCGGGCGCCAAGGCCGAGTAGTCCTCCCCCGTGGCGGGGCCCGACCGGGCCCCGCCACCCCGGCCGCGGGTGGCGCTTGCCCCCGCGGCCCCTCTACGACCATCATGTAATGGGTTGAAGCCATTACATGACGGTCGTGTCCTGCGGATCCACCGGTTTCCGCGCAACGAACCAGGAGAGCACTCGATGTCCCAGCAGACGCAGGACCGACCGGACCTCACACCGCCACCGCGCGGCGACGACGTGGTCGTCGGCCGCACCGGCAAGAAGCACTCCCCCCGCTACCGCTGGGGCATCCTGGGCATCGGGATCTTCGCCCAGGCCGCGTTCAGCGCCACCTTCCAGGGCATCCCCACCTCGGGCTCGATCCTCGCCGCCGCCTACGGCTTCTCGCTGGCCGAGCTGGGTCTCGTGCTCGCGGCCGTGACCGCGGGCATCTTCATCACCGACGTGTTCTGGGGCGTGCTGTCCGACCGCATCGGCGAGCGGACCGTCCTGATCATCGGCCTCGGCGGCACGACGGCGACCCTCGCCTACGTGACCGCGTTCCTGGTCCCCGGCGGGGGCACGGCACCGGCCGCCTGGGCGTTGGCGGCGGTCCTGTTCCTGTCCGGCGCGCTCGGCGGCTGCGTCAACGGCGCCTCCGGACGTGCCGTGATGGGCTGGTTCCCGCCCGAGAAGCGCGGCTTCGCCATCAGCCTGCGGGTCGCCGCCGTGCCGCTGGGCGGCGCGCTGGGCGCGGCGATCATGCCGTCGCTCGCCCTCGGCGCCGGGTTCCGCTGGGTGTTCGGGTTCCTCACCGCGTTCATGCTCGCCGCGACCGTCGCCGTGGTCCTGTGGCTGGACGAGCCGCCCATCGCGCGCACCAAGGCCACCGACGGCATGGCCGCCACCACCGTGGTCAGCCCGCTCAAGCGCTGGGACATCTGGCGGGTGGCGATCACCGCGTTCCTGCTCGACCTCCCGCAGTTCACCGTCCTCACCTTCGGCACGGTGTTCCTCACCTCCGAGATCGGCCTGCCGATCGAGGGCGTCGTGGTGGCGCTCGTCGTGGTGCAGCTCCTCGCCGCCGCCTCTCGCGTGGTGGGCGGCCGGTGGACCGACCAGCGGGGCGGCCGCTACCGCCGGACGCTGGTGCGCGTGTACAGCTGGGCCATCGCGGCGGCGTTCGTCGGGGTGTCGCTCTACTCGTTCGCGCCGACGTGGATCGTGGTCGGCCTGTTCGTCGCCGCCGGGTTCCTGGCCTGCGGCTGGCACGGCGTGCACTACGCCGAGATCGCGACCATGGCGGGCGCGGAGCGCTCGGGCACCGCGCTCGGACTGGAGAACACGATGGTGTTCGGCGGCGCGTTCGTGACGCCGCTGATCATCCCGCTGGTGCTCGCGGCGTCGTCGTGGCCCGTGGTGATGCTCCTGGTCGGCGCGCTGCCGGCGGTAGCCTCGGCGTTGCTGATGCCCAGGGAGCTCCCTGTGGGCTGAGCCGGTTCGACGGCGCGCGGCGACCGGTCCGCGCGCCACCGGTGCGGAGGAGGCGGACGTCCTGAACGATCCGGTGCGGCACGAGCGGGTGTGCCTCGAACTGGTGGGCACGGTGCGCGGCAGGCTGGGCGAGCCCAGCGACGACCTGGCGGATCCGGTGTCGCTGGCGGGCTGGCTGGCGCGGCGCGGACTGCGCCCCACCGAGGAGCCCGACGCCGCGCACGTGACCGGGTTCCGCGCCCTGCGCGAGGCGTCCTACCGGCTGCTGGTGGCCGTCACGGGCGGCGGGGCGCCCCGCCCGGACGACGTGGCGCTGGTCAACCGCCGGGCCGCCCACCCCGCGCCCGCCGTCTCCCTGGTCGACACCCCCGGCGGTGGGCTCCGGCGCGAGGTCGCGGTACCCACCCCGGAGCAGGCGTTGGCGGTGGTCGCGCGCGACCTCGTCGACCTGGTCGGCGGCCCGGACCTGGTCCGCCTGCACCAGTGCGAGGCCGACGTGTGCGGAACGTTCTTCGTCGACACCTCGCGGGCGGGCTCCCGCCGCTGGTGCTCCTCCGCGACCTGCGGGAACCGGGCACGGGTTGCCGCGCACAGGGGCCGTGCCGCCCAACCCTGACACGACAAGGACCGCCCATGATCTACCTGCACACTTCGGCGCTCGTCCGCGTCGCCGGACTCGACGACGATCCGCTGCCGGCCCTGCTGTCGGAGACGGAGGACGGCATCGCGGTGTCCAGCGAGCTGAGCAAGGTCGAACTCACCTCTCCCCCGTTGCCCTCCGCGGTCCTCCGGCGCGCGCGGGCGGTCCTCGACTCGCCCGCGGTCGTCACCGTCGAGGTGTCGGACCTGATGCGGGAGTCCGCCGACTCGCTCACCGACGGCGGCATGGAGGAGAGCCAGGCCGTCCACCTCGCCACGGCGCTCAGCCTCGGCGCGGCCGTGACGGTGTTCGCGTGCGACGACCCGGAGGTGGCCGCGGCCGCGGCGGCCCGCGGGATCCGCGCCGCCGTCCCACCATTCGGAACGGATCGGGCGAAACCTCAGTACGCCCACAATTGCGAGAACCGATGTTGATTCGGGTTACCGCAATCACTTTCTCCAGCCCATCCGAACGACGCCCCCGAAACTTGGATCGCCGATATGATCGACCGGTCGCGCCACTGCAAAGCGATGAAGCATTCGGGGCACGGAGCAGTTTCTGGGGACTCAAATTGGACATCCGGCAATTGAACGCCTTTCGGGTCGTATCTCAGACGGGGAGCATCACGAAGGCGGCGGCGATCCTGGGGTACTCGCAGTCCGCCGTCACCTCGCAGATCAAGAAACTGGAGGCGGTCGTGCGCGCGCCGCTCTTCGAGCGCAGACGGGAAGGGGTAAGGCTGACTCCGGGCGGGGAGCGCTTCCTGCCGTACGTCACCAGGCTCCTCAGACTGTCCGACGAGGCCATGTCGGTCCTGGCGCCCAAAGCGTCGTTAGTGGGCCGGATGACCATCGGCGCGAGCGAGTCGATCACGACCTACCGCCTCCCCGACGTCATCCGGCACTTCCACTCGGCGCACCCCGACGTCCGGCTGACGCTGAGAACCTTCCACGAGGGACCGGCGCACATGGCGGAAGCGCTGGCGCGCGGCGACATCGACGTCGCCGTCACCCACTGCGTGGATCCGGGCCCGGAGGGGGCGCAGTCCAAGCGGTTGGCGACCGAGCCGCTGACCCTCGTCGCCACGCCGGAGCACCCGCTCGCCGAGCGGGACGTCGTCACCTCGGCGGACCTGTGCGGCACGAGAACCCTGATCGTGCAGGCGACCTGCGTGTACGACGTCGCGCTGCGGACCGCGCTGCCCGCGGACCGCACGGTCGCGCCGTTCCAGTTCGGCACCATCGAGGCCGTGAAGATCGCGGCGAGATCGGGCCAGGGGGTGGCCCTGCTGCCGAAGGTCGCCGTGACCGACCAGCTGCTGGCCGGTGAGCTGGTCGAACTGTGCTGGGCCTCGCCGGTGACCGTCAGCAGCTACGCGCTGTGGGGCGAGAACTGGGAGGAGTCCCGCCTGCTGACCGCGCTGGACGCCCAGCTCGACCGGGTCGCGGGCGAGTGGCACCGCCCGGACCGCGGCCCGCACGGCGGCATCGTCCCCCGGATCCCCTCGCCCAGCACGGGGTCGCGCTACCCCGGCCTGGTCTCCGGGTGACCGCGGGACCGCCGGACGCGGGATCCCCCACCACGCGTCCGGCGGTCCCGACCACCGTCTCTCCACTGTGGACCATCGGCTCGTCCTACGACCGGATGACGGCACCGCGGTGTCCACATAGGTCACTCCAAGGCCGAACCCGGCGACTCTCCCGGTGGTGCGGCGGACCGCGAACTCCGGGACCGCGGGCCCGTCACGCCAGGGTCTGTTCCAGGCGGTCGTGCCCGGCCGTGTGCACGACCCGACCCAACGCGCCGTTGACCAGCGGCATGAACGGCGCGACGTGGCCGCACTCGACGTCGGCGATGATCGGCACCCCCAGTCCGCCGAGCGCGTCGAGCACGGCGGCGTGCTGCGTCAGCGCACCCCACGCGGGGGCAGCGGTTCGACCGACGAGGACGGCTTCGGCGCCGTCGAAGAACCCGGCCAGCCTCATGCCGTGGAGGTGGCGGCAGATCGCCGCGGCGTCGGAGTCCGACGCCTCGACGTAGACGATCAGCCCTTCCGGGGCCGACCTCCGGCGGAACCCGGCGACGTCACCGAAGGGGGTGCCGGTCAGGTTGCACAGGGTCTCGACGCAGCCCCCGACCAGCCTCCCCACGACGTCCACGTCACCTTCGCCGTCGAGCCTCGTCCACCGGCCGGGCGCGTCCAGGACGAACCGGTCGACCTCGGGGTGCAGCCGGTAGTCGTCGAACCCCGCCGTGCGGTGCAGGCCCGGCGGCGTCTGCACGAGCGTCGACCCGGCCGGAGCCGCGACGACGTCCAGCCAGGACGACAACCCTTCCGGCGTGCGGTAGGGCGTGTCCATCAGGTTGTTGCCGTGCACGGTCGCGACCCCGGTCACCAGGGTCAGCGGCGTGATCACCGTCGAGATGTCGGAGTACCCGACCACCCAAGTCGGCTCGGCCCCGCGCAGCGCGTCCCAGTCGAGCAGCGGCAGCAGGTCGATCGCCGTCTCCCCGCCCCACGGCGGCACGACGGCCTTGATCGCCGGGTCGGTCAGCATCGCCACGAGCTCCGCCGCGCGCTCGGCGGCGGGCGCGCTCACGTGCCCGGAGCCGTCCATGCACGTTCCCACGACCACCTCGTAGCCGTGGGACTCCACGACGCGGATCGCGTGGTCCAGACGCCCCTTCATGTCATCGGGGACACCGCTGGAGGGCGCCGTGACGCCGATCCGGTCACCCGGTACGAGCGGTGCGGGGAAGGTGACGGCCATGGGGTCAACGTAGTCCAGCGGCCGCCCCCTCCCCCGCCCGATCACCTCGGGTTCACGAGACGACCACCGCGTGCCGGAGGTCGTTGAACCCGGTCGACGCCTCCCACAGGCCGTTGTTGGCCGTCCGCGCGGAGTACTCCGGACGGCCGGGGAGCGCCGGGTCCGCAAGCTCCAGCAGCAGCGCGTACGTGCCGGGTGCCAGTGACGACGGCACCGTCAGGGTCTGAGCCACCGTGGTCGTGCCGGGCAGCCACGTGCGCGGGTCGGCGTTGAGCGGGAGCCGGGTCACCGCGCCGCTGGAGGTGTTGCGCAGCACCAGTGCCACCGAACGCGGGTTGACCGCGGCGGCGTAACCGTCGTTCGTGAGGCTGATCCGGACGGCGAGACCACCGCCGCGCGCCGCGGTCGCCGGGAACGAGCCGTCGCGCAGCGTGAACCGGTACCCGAGCCGGTTGGTCACGTCCGCCAGGCAGCCCTGCGCCGCCCACGACTGGAGCACACCCTGCTGGTAGTCGGTGTTCAGGTACGACCAGTGGAACCGGGACAGCTCGGCCGTGGCGGTCGGGCAGTCCGAGCGGGGCGCGTTCTGGGCGCAGGTCTCGCCGCCCATCGGCACCGTGCGGGTCTCGGTCTCCAGGTACGGGTACTCCACCGCGGTGTTCTCGTAGGTGCCGAAGTCGTCCGGGCTCGCCAGGAAGCAGTCGTTGTGGTGGCCCAACCGCGTCGCGCCGCCCGCGTACAGGGTCCGCTTGAACTTCGGCGTGCGCAGCTGCACGGCCCTGGTCGCGGGCAGCACGCTCAACAGCTTGTCCACCACCGCTTTGCGGTTCGCCCAGTCGGCTGAGGACACCGAGCCGGCGTTGCCGAAGTTGCGGGTGTAGTACCACTCCCCCCACGCGCCGATGAAGCCCGCCTGCACCACGCCGACCACGTCCGAGTTGCCCGAGAGGTAAGGAGCGAGCTGGTCGAGGTGGGCCAACACCCGGTCCTTGGGCGCGTCGTCACCGGCGTCCGACGCCGTGTAGGCGAAGCGCAGCACCAGTTTCACACCCGCCGCGCGGGCCGCGGCGAACTGGCGTTGGAGACGGTCCAAAGCGGACTGGGCGATGGGAGCGGACTTGAACTCCGCCAAGTAGAAGACGCACATCACCAGCGTGATGGACTGCGACTCGCGGTACTGGCGGAGGGTGTCGGCGGAGAAGTCGGCCTTGTCGCAGTCCTGGGTGTGGTGGTAGAGGCCGCGTTCCGGGTTGGCGATGGTGGCCGACGACGGTTCGTAGGTGGTGCCACCGCCGCTGCCGCCGGTGTAGGAGTACGTGGTCTTGGCGGAGGTCTCCAAGGGCGACTCGACCTGGAACACGGCGTCGGCGTCGTTCGGGGACGCCTGCTCGCCGAGATCGGCCCGGTCGACGGTCCACCGGGCCGAGCCGTTGGACGAGGTGAACGAGACCGTTTTCAGGAGCGTCCAGGACCAGCCGGTGCCGGTGTGGCGGTACAGGGAACCGTTCTCGACGAGGTAGTCGGCCCCGGTGCCCGTTTGGGGGAATCCGGTGGTGGCGTCGCGGTCCACGTCGACGTAGACCCGCGCGAACGCGGGGGTGCCGGTGTAGGCGACCTGGTAGGTGACGGTGGTGGCGGTGCTGGTCACCGACGGGGTGGAGATGGTGGCACCGGCGGGGGTCGCCGCCGTGCAGGTGGCGGCCAGCGCGAGGGTCAAGCCCCAGACGATCTTCGGCACGTGGTCTCCTCGGTGGTTGCGCCCGCGGCGGGGGTTTTATCTAAGCGGGGCAGGAGGAGGCGTATCTAGAGGAGGGCGAGGTCTGGTCGGTCTGTGGGTGTTGCCCGGTATGGGTGGCTGGTTCCTCGACACCGGGTATCGCTACAGCCGTCTCCGGGTGCGGTCGGCTTGACTTGGGGCCCCTTTTTTGGGCTTCGTCGGGCGAAAAAGGGCAGGTGGTAGAGCCTGCCCGCCGCCGCAAGTTTAAGCCCAAAAACCCCAAGTCAAGCCGACCGCACGAGCGGACGAGCACGCTCGCTTCCAGCGTGCGCAGGTCGGTTGCTCGCTTCCAGCATCGTCAAGCGGGCGCACGAGCGGGCGAGCGCGGTCGCTTGCAGCGTCACTGGCCGGTTGCTCGCTTCCGGCGTGGTTAAGCGGGTAAGCGTGGTCGCTTGCAGCGTCGCTGGGCGTTTCCGCACAAGCGGGCAAGCACTTGTCCACCACCACCCCAGCCCATCCCACCACCACTTTCTTTCCCACCCCGCCTCTGCTTCCAGCGTCGATGGGCCGCTCCGCACAAGCGGGCAAGCACTTGCGTCCCATCACCCCGCCCAACGCCCGCTTCCAGCGTCGTTGCCTCGTCCGCGCAAGCGGACGAGCACTTGCCCCACCACTACCCCAGCCCATCCCACCGCCACCTTCTTTCCCACCCCACCCCTGCTTCCAGCGTCGTTGGGCTACTTCAGGTGGGCCAGGGTGGTGATGATGCGGTCGGCGATGTCGGGGGGCCAGGGGTAGGCGACTGTGACGGCGCGTTGGTGGGCGAGGCCGTGTAGGCCTAGCCAGAGGGCGACGGCGTCGGCGGGGAGGTTGTCGCTGGTGGCGAGGTCGGCCTCGACGCAGCCGGTCAGGGCGTCGACCAGGAGTTGCATGCTGGTGTCGCCGAGGGCGGCGAGGTCGGCTTCGGTCAGGGTGGTCTGGTCGAGGTCGGGCATCCAGAGGCCGCCGAACATGGTGCGGTAGCGGCCGGGGTGGCTTTGGGCGAAGTCGAGGTAGGCGTGGCCCAGGGCCAGTAGGCGGGAGCGGGGGTCGGGGGGTGCGGTGGTCATCGCGGACTGGAGGCGGTCCTCGAGTTCGGTGAAGGCCTGGCGGACGACCGCGAGCATGATCATCGGCTGGTCGGGGAAGTGGCGGTAGATCGAGGGGGCGGCGATGCCCACGCGGCGGGCGACCGCGCGCAGGGTGACGGCCTTCTCGTCGCCGGTCTCGTCGAGCAGTTCCACGGCGGCGGCGACGATGTCGTCACGCAGGCGAGCGCCCTCCCCCCGGCGGTTGCGGGCGCGGGTGGGGGCTGGCGCGTCTGACTCCGTGGTGTCTGCCATGCCGTTACCTTACGCGAAGAAACTTACTTGCGTTACCTCTTGTGCTCGCTAAGCGAACGTGCGTAACCTTATCGCCGTAAGCACAACGACCGCACAGGGAGAACGCCATGAACAGCAGCACTGTCAGCACTCGCGCCACCGAGGTCGTCCTGCCGGGCAAGGTCGGGACGGACGGGCTCGAGGTCCGCACCCGTGAGCTGGCCGCGCCCGCCGCGGGGCAGGTCGTGCTGCGGATGGAGGCGAGCGGCGTGTCGTTCGCGGAGCAGCAGATGCGGCGCGGCAAGTACTACGACCAGCCCGCCTTCCCCTTCGTGCCCGGTTACGACGTCGTCGGCACGGTGACCGCGGTCGGGGCGGGCGTGGACCCAGGGCTGGTCGGCCGCCGGTTCGCGGCGGCCACGAAGATCGGCGGCTGGGCCAGCTCGCTGCTGCTCGACGCGGGTGACCTGGTGGCCGTGCCGGAGGGCGTGTCGGCGGCCGCCGCGGAGACGGTGGCGGTCAACGGCGTCACGGCGTGGCAGATGCTGCACCGGTCGGCGAAGGTGCGGTCGGGCGGGACGATCGTGGTGCTGGGCGCCAACGGCGGCGTCGGGTCGACGCTGGCGCAGCTGGCCCGGCACGCGGGGATCAAGGTGATCGGCACGGCGTCGCCGCGGCACCACGACACGCTGCGCGAGCTGGGTGTGGTCCCGGTCGACTACCGCGACCCGGCCATGTACGAGCGCATCCGGGAGATCGCGCCGGACGGCGTGGACGCGGTGTTCGACCACGTCGGCGGTGCCGGTCTGCACAAGTCGTGGGAACTGGTGCGCAAGGGCGGGACGCTGGTGTCCTACGGCACCGCGGCGACGAAGGACGACGAGGGCAACTCGCAGCTGCCGGTGCTGAAGTCGTTCTTCCGGCTGCTGGCGTGGAACTACCTGCCCAACGGCAAGGGCGCGAGCTTCTACAACTTCTGGGCGGGCAAGCGCCGCCTGGAGACCTTCCGCGGCAGGCTGCGCGACGACCTCACCCGGGTGCTGGCGCTGGTGGCCGACGGCGTCCTGACCCCGCAGATCGCCGCGGAGTTCCCGCTGGCCAAGGCCGGGGAGGCGCTGGCGCTGGCCGAGTCGCGCACGGTCGCGGGCAAGATCGTCATCGTCCCCGACGTGCCCAGGCCATGAGCACCGCGGCCGGTTCGCCACGGCCCCGCGCGCGCAACCGGCGTGGAGAGGGCGGTTTGCTCCGCGCCGAGATCCTGGCGGTCGCGACCGCCCTGCTCGACGCGGGCGGCGACCCGAGGGCCGTGACGCTGCGGGCGGTCGCCCGCGGCGTCGGGATCGCCGCTCCGTCGATCTACCCGCACTTCCTGGACCAGTCGGCCATCGTGCTCGCCGTCGTGCAGCAGGCGTTCGCCGAGCTGTGCGAGTGGCTCCGGTCCGCCGTCGACGCGGCGGGCGAGGACCCGAGGACCCGGCTGCACGCCCTGTGCCGGGCCTACCTGGACTTCGCCCGCACCCATCCCGAGCGCTACCGCCTGATGTTCGGCGGCGCCTGGATGCCCGCCGCCGACAGCGGCATCACCCCCGACCAGCTCGCCGAGCTCGGCGCGGGAACGCTGCGGCTCGTCGCCGACGCCATGACCGCCTGCGTCGACGCCGGCTGCTGCACCAGCGAGGACCCGGACGCCGACGCGGTCGCGCTGTGGGTCGGGCTGCACGGCCTCGCCCACCAGCGCGCCATCGCCACCTCGTTCCCCTGGCCCGCCGACATCACCGAACGGCTCGCCGTCCCGTTGTCCCACCTCGTCGCCTGACGACCACCCGCCACCGGAGGCACCAGCCATGAGCACCGCGACCCTCACCGCACCGACCGCCCCCGCCGCCGTCCGCACCGGCCGGGTCGACAACCGCGCCACCTACGTCAGCTTCGGCCTCGCCTACGTGCTCGGCCACGGCGCCGCAGCCCTGTCCAAGGGCGCGGACCCCCTGCTCCCACTACCCGGCTGGCTCCCCATGACCCTGCTCGGCATCGGCCTCGCGGCGGGCACGGTCCACAGCACCATCGCCGCGCTCACCGCCCAACGCGGCGCCAGCCGCCCCGACGCCCTCTCCGGCCAGCTCCTCGGCCTCTCCTGGGCGGGCGGGTTCACCGCGCTCTTCCTGGTCATCACCGGCCTCACGTCCATGGTGGACACCCCGGACCTGCAGACCGTCCTGTGGCCCACCGGTTCCGGCCTCGTCGTCGGCCTGCTCTACCTCGGCGAGGGCGCCGTCCGCCGCAACGTCCTGCACTACTGCCTCGGTGCCTGGCTCGCCCTCACCTCCTCCGCCGCCCTCCTGCTCGACACCTCCGCCCTCTTCGCCGTCCTCGCCATCGCGGGCGGCGGCGGCTACGCGGTCGCCGCCCTCCTCGAACACCGCCGCCTCACCGCCTGATCACCTCCCGGTCAGCTCCGCCAGGTCACCCACCACCTCGCTGGCCGACACGGGGTCGAGCCCGGCGAGCGTGGTGTCGGCCGGGTTGGTGTGCCAGCGGTGGCCCGCGGTGTCGCGGTCGACGAAGACGCGCCGCACGGTCTGGTCGCCGAGGGCGTCGAGGTCGCCCACCACCAAGCCGGGGTCGAGCTCGACGATCGCGTGCAGACCGCCGGGGAGCTCCTTGTAGAGACCCGGTTCCACGCCGCCGTCCATGGGCGCGCCGCGCTGCCAGCCCAGGCGCACCAGGGACAGCACCCGCGTGGTGGGCAGGACGACACCCTCGAACCGCGTCAGCCTGCTGCCCGCCCGCTCCGCCTCGGTGAGCACGTGCACCGGGCGGCCGAGCTGGGGGAAGGGTTGCAGGATCTCGTAGTCGGCGAACACCTCGGCCCACGCGGTCGTGGAGTCGCCCAGCCGCACGGGATGCGCCACCGCCACCACGGCGTCCGCGGACAGCGCGTGCACCTCGTCGTCCACATCGGACAGCGACCGGTCCTCCGCCACCCGGAACGAGCCGGTCACCGCGCCCGAACCGCTCAGCACCACCCACACCAGCCGCCGCACCACGTGCACCAGCAGCGGGTGACCGACGAGGAACTCGGCGAACTCCGCGCCGGTCCACGTCCGCCCGCCCACCATCGCCCGTTCCAGCCGGGTG
Organism: Umezawaea tangerina; assembly: GCF_003002815.1. GTDB lineage: Bacteria > Actinomycetota > Actinomycetes > Mycobacteriales > Pseudonocardiaceae > Umezawaea > Umezawaea tangerina. The sequence goes on from NZ_PVTF01000002.1 coordinate 220,390, forward strand.
ATCTGGTCGGCGGCCAGGGTGCGCACGTCCTTCTTCAGCCCGGCGAAGCGCTGGTACGCCGCGGTCGCCAGCTCCTCGTCGTCCTTGACACCGGGCTTCGGCAAGGACTTGCGGGGCTTGCCGTCCTCATCGGACACGACCGGCCGCAGCCGCTCGTCGAACCCGACGACGAACCGGCGCGGACCGTAGTCGAGCACCAGCGAGCCGTCCGGGGACAGGCCGAGGTCCGGGACGAGGCGGTCGGCCAGCCGTTCCGGCGACAGGCCGAGCCTCGCGGCCACGTGGGCGATCTTCTCCCCCGCCCGCTCGCGCAGACCGGCGAACTTCACCTTCCGCGCGATGCCGTCGAGGTGCATGAGGGCCACGTCGGTGCCGATGTCGGCGAGCACGTCGAGGCCGGTGACGGCGCGGGCGTGGCCGCCCTCGCCCGGCCAGGCGCGGATCACCGGGGCGAGGGCGCGCACGGTGCCGTCGTCGCCGAGCACGCCGAGCGCCGTCAGCGCCCACCCGTCCTTGGGCGGCATCCCGGCCGCCCGCCACTGCTCGAACAGGCCCCAGCCGAACGCGGCGAGGGACGCGGGCTCGCAGGCCCGCACGACCGGGTCGACGCCGCCGTAGTGCTCGCCGGGGCGGCCCAGCGCCAACATCGTGAGCAGGTCGCGCAGCGCGTCGGCGGGCAGCGCGAACCACCGGTCGCGCAACCGGACCTGCGGCAACGACGCCAGGTCCACCCACGCGCCGGGCACCGGGAGCTTCTTGGGCAGCAGGGACAACGGGTCCGTCGCGAGGACGGTGCGCGTGGCGCCCACGGCGTCGGCGCCGAGAGCGGACGCGGCGGCCAGCACCGCGGTCTCGCCGACGTCGGCGGCGACCAGCCGGACCGCGCCCTCCGCCGCGGTCCGCTCCCGGCCCGGCGCGCCGAGGGCGGTGGGCAGCAGGAACGGCAGGGCGGCGGCACCGTGCCGGGTGAGCCAGGCCGTGGCCTGCGACCGCGCGGACTTCTTGTCCAGCGCGGCCACCACCGCCCGTGCGACCCGCTCGTCCAGCACGGGGTGGAGCACGCGCAGGACGTCCGCCGTTCCGCCGAGGCTGAGCAGGGCGGGCAGCGCGGCGAGGCCGAAGCGCTCCAGCAGCGCCGTGCCCCACGACTCGACGCGCCAGGCGCTGCGCGGCCGGTACACGCCGACCAGCGGCCCCACCAGCTCCAGCGGCGCGTGCAGGAGCGTCGGGTAGGCGATGCCGCCGTTCTCGACCCGGTGCGCCACCTCGGCCGCCCAGTCGGTCGTGCGGCGGTGGTAGAGGAGGTTCCCGTCCCGTTCGGCGGCAGCGGCCCGCTCCTCCCCCGGCAGCCACGCGATCCGCGCCGCGGCGGTGACGGGCAGTCCGGGCAGCACGACCGGCGGCGCGGGACGGGGGCGTGTCCACGGCGGGGTGCGCAGGACGTCCGGCAGCAGCTCGGCGGGTGCGTCGGGGAGCCGGTCGACGCCGTCGAGCAGCGCCAGCGCGGCTTCCCGCTGCGCGGCCGCCAAGCCGGGCACGACGTCGTCCAGCAGGGCGGGGAACGCGACGAGGTGGCTGCGCAGCAGGTCGCGCGCGGCGGGCGCCCACGGCTCGCCGCCCACGACCGCCGCGGCGAGCAGCCGAGCCGCCCGCCGCGGGTAGCGCCGCACCGCCTCCTGGAGCGCGGGCCGGACGTGCGGACCGTCGACCCGGACCAGCAGCCGGGTGAACGCGTCGTCGGTGGGCATCTCGACCAGCCCGGCCAGCAGCCTGCGGCCCAGGTCGGCGTCGGCGCCCTCCAGCCAGTCGGCGAACGCGGCCGCGGCGGCCGGTCCGAGGGCCCGCAGCAGGGTCGGCACGACCCTGCCGTCCCGCTCGGCGGCCCGGTGCGCGGTGAACCGCGAGACCTCCGCGAGCTGCTCCGGCGTGCCCACCGCGGCTACCGCGCAGGCCGCCGTGATCCCGCCCGTGATGTCCGCGACGACGGCGAGCGCCCGGTCCACCAGCGCGGTCTCGGTCGGCAGCAGGAACGCCGCGACGCAGGCACCGGGACCACCGGTGGACAGCGCGGTGACCTCGGCGACCGCCGCCGCGTACTGCTCGTCGTCGGCCGCGGCGAGCGCGCGCCGCACGTCACCGCGCACCTCGTCGACGACCGAGCCCCACGGAAGCCGCTCGTCGCCCTTCGCCCGGCGCAGGACCATCGGCGTGCGGTTCGCCGGGCCTCCGGTGTCGCTCACCACCTCGGCCGCGAGCACCGTCGCGGTGGCGGCGAACCCCACGCCGTTCCGCCGGACCCACTCGGGGGCCAGCTTCGCCAGGTCGCGCCGCTCCCGGTAGCCCACGATCCCGGCGAGGGCGACAGCCGTGGCGGCGGCACCCAACGGGTCGGCCGCACCGTCGAGGTAGCGCGCCACCGCCTGGCCGATCTCCCGGTCCGTCGCCTGCAACACCGCGTCCAGCTTGCGGCGGTACCGCTGCGCGAACTCCGCCGCCGTGCCGTCGACCGCCGGGTCGGCCTGGTACCGCCCACGCCCCTGGTCGCGACGCGGGTACGCCGCCCGCACCGGCCCGCCGGGCGCGAACACGTCCTCGTCCGGCCAGTCCGCGACCACCGACGCGGCCTCCGCCACCGGGTCGCCAGTCGGATCGGCCACGACCACCGGCTCCGCTTCCGGCACCGGTTCGGCGGTCCGGTCCGCCACGACCACCGGCGCGGCCTCGGCCGGGTCTCCCCCGATCTCGCGGTAGCCCTTGCGGAGCTTGCCCGCGGCCTGCGTGGACAGGAACGCCTCCGCGGCGGCCTCGTCGGCGAACTCCTTGCGCTTGCTCTGCCCGGTCGTGCCCAGGCGCCCCCAGCGCACCGTCACGGCGGTGTCCTGCCGGGACGCCTCCCAGAACTTCTCGGAGCTTCCCCCGACGTACTCCAGCCGCCGCACGGCCCCTCCCACCACTGTGGATCGATGTCCGCCGCACCGTAACCCGGAGCACCGACAGTTCCGGCGGTTTCCCGAAGCGACGGGGGCCCGCGCGTCCGGTCGGCGGTACGACCGGACACCGGCCAGGGCAGAGCATGGGCGCCATGGGCTCACCGCGCCGAACGACCGGCCTCCTGCTGGCCGCGCTGCTCCTGTCCGCGTCGGCGGTGGTCCCCGCGCACGCGGCCACCGCGTTCAAGGTGCTGCAGATGAACCTCTGCAACAGCGGCATCGCGGGCTGCTACCAGAACGGGCTCGCCGTGGGCGAGGCCGTCACGATGATCCAGAACCGCCAGCCCGACGTCGTCTCGGTGAACGAGGTGTGCCTCTCCGACCTGCCCGCCCTCACCGCGGCCGTCGGCACGAGCGCGCGCTACCAGTTCGCCTTCGTGCGCAACCGGTCCACGGGCTCGGACTACCAGTGCACGGCGGGCCGCGGCGCGTACGGCAGCGGGATCATCGTCAAGGAGGGCATCGCCACCAGCGGGACCGGCGTGTACGCCGCGCAGGACGGCGGCACCGAGATGCGGGCCTGGGCGTGCGCGCTGAGCGCCGTGCGCGGCTTCACCGCCTGCACCACCCACCTCAGCACCACCGGCACCACCGCACTCGCCCAGTGCCGCGAACTGGTGCCCGCCACCGTCCTGTCCTACGACCCGACCGCCTCGCCGTCCACCCGGCACGTCGTCGTCGGCGACCTGAACCTCAAGTACAGCCCCGGTTCCACCACCAACGCCCAGAACTGCGTCCCGTCGGGCTGGTTCCGCAAGGGCGACGGCGACGTCCAGCACGTCGTCGCCCGCACCCTCGCCTTCGTCTCCACCCAGACCTACACCATGCGCCGCACCGACCACCCCGCGTTCGTCGTGAACTACACGTTCTGATCAGCCGCGCCGGGCCCGCGCGATGACCTCCTCCTCCGTCAGCGCCGTGGGCGGGTGGTGGCTCAGGCACATCGGCACGCGCACCTTGGACATCCCGGTGCCCTCGGTCGCGCCGTAGAACTGCCCGGCGGGCAACCGGGACACGTCCTCGATGCGACCGCCCTTCGCCCTGGCCAGGTCCACCGCCGCCTGGATCTGGACACCGGCGTTGAGCAGTCCGAAGAACTGGGTCGCGGCGTTGCCGGTGACCACGTTGTGCAGCGCCTTGGGCGCCTGCGTCGCGTACACCATGCCCAGCCCGTACTTGCGGGCCTGCGACGCCAGCGTCAGCGTGCTCTGCGTGGACGCGGTCGTGGTGCGGGAGGACACGAACGTCTGCGCCTCGTCCAGCACCAGCAGACCGCCGAGCGGCCGGTCCCTGGCCGGGTTGCGCTTGACCCAGGAGAACAGGGCGAGCTGCAGCTGGTTGACGAACGTCTGCCGCTGCTCCTCGTTGGGCAGCCCGATGCAGCTGACCACGGACACCCTGGCGCGCTTGCCCGGCGGCGGGGTCAGCAGCACGCCGGGGTCCAGCCGCTCCCCCGCGCCGCCGAACACCGGGTCGTTGATCATCGCCGTGTTCAGGCCGTCGGCGATGTCGCCCGCCAGCCGCACCGCGTCGCGCACCGTGCTCACCCCGGACGGGATGTTCTCCAGGTAGGCGAGGAAGTCCCCGAGGTCACCGCCGGAGCCGCGGACGAACCGGGTCAGCGCCTGGGTCAGCACCGCCCGGCCCGCGTTGACCTTGCGGCCGGTCAGCCCAGTGCGCGGCAGCAGGCCCGCCACGGCCGCGTCGATCGCCATCCGGAACTCGTCGGGGTCCTCCGGTTCGCGGTCGAACCCCGGCAACGGGTCGAGCGCGAGTGCCCGGCCCGCCTCGCGGCGCGGTGTCCACACCACCACGTCGGTCTCGCGCAGGTAGCGGTCCGCGCGCTCGGCGTCGCCCGGCTCCCAGCCGTTCGGCGGCGCGGGCCACCGGTCGCCGAGCCGGGACAGGTCGTTGTTGGTGTCGATCAGGATGGACGACACCCCGTGCAGCGCGACCTCCTCGACCAACCGTCGCAACAGGACTGTCTTGCCCGACCCGCTGCCCGCGAACACGACCGTGTGCTTGCGCAGCTGCGCGAGCTCCAGGGTGAACGGCTTCCCGTTGTTGACACCCGTTCCGAGTCGGATCGAGGACTCACCGGGCTCCGGCGCGGCCTGCGGTTCCTCCAGCACCGGACCGGCACCCAGCGTGCCGCTGACACCCGGCCACTCCGGTGCCGGGTCGTCCGGCATCACCTCCGCGGGCACAGCCTCCGTGGGCACAGCCTCCTCGGGTACCGCGGTCGCGGCCTCGCCGACCACGACGTCCAGGTCGGCGAGGACCCCGGCCAGCAGGTGGGAGGTCGTCGCCGGACGCCGCTCCAGCAGCCAGGGCAGGAAGCCCGGCGGCGACTGGCGCAGCATCCCGTCCAGCGCCGTGAACACGCGCAGGTCGTGCGACTCGATCGTCCTGGTCACGCCACCCTCCTCCTCGAGGACGGCCAGCGCCTGGGCCGTCGCCCGCCCGGACGAGAAGGGGGTGTTGCGCAGCACCACCAGGTGCTTGCGCCCGTCACCCCGGCGCAGCTCCGCCTCCAGGTGGGCGGACTTCAACCGGGCCAGCACCGCGCTGTGGTGGGTGTGCGAGATGGCCCGGAAGCTCCAGTGGACCTCGTCCTCGCGGGCCTCGTCGACGGTCAGCCGGAGCCGGGCGTGCAGCGCCGGGTTGACACCGGGCGGCGGGTCGATGCCCAACAGCCCGCCGTTGACGTCCTGTTCCAGCACGAAGCAGCGCAGCGCCGCGCCGAGCAGGGCCGACATGAGCCGGTCCTCGTGCTTCGGGTCCAGCGGCGACACGATGTCCGCCTCGGCGCACAACCGCGCGAACAACGCGTCCAGCTCCTCGGACTCCGCGGGCACCGACGGCGGCGCGCCCGAGACCTCCACCTCGCGGTCCGCGAAGTCCGCGAGCTCCACGACCTCGTCCAGCGCGACGCACCGGCGGACGTGCTCGTCGACGCGCTGGAGCAGCTGGCGCGGCGTCGAGTGCGCCACCTCCTTGCCCTCGAACGCCGAGGGCAGGACCGGCCACGAGGGGTACCGGGGCTCGAACCCGATCTCGCCGTAGAGGCCGCCGAGGTGCCGTTCGACGATGGCGGCCGCCACGGAGGCGCTGGGCATGGCCGTGCGCAGGTCGACGACCCGGAACCGGTCGGCCGCGGAGTTGACCGCCTTGTGCTCGATCAGCTCCCACGAGCGCGGGATGCAAGCCACCACGACGATCGTGCGGGTGGCCTCCTCCCGCAGTCGCATCAGCCCGTCGGCGAGGCGGTCGACCAGCGCCTGCTCCCCCGGCCCGTCCGCGGCCTCGGTGATGACGCTGTCGACCTGGTCCACGGCCATGACCACGGGCCCGGTGAGCGCGAAGATCCTGGACAGGTCGCCCAGCAGCAGCTGCCGGGACCTGTCGGTCGTCTGGAAGCCCCACTTCACCCGGTCGGCCTCGTCGATGCCGTGCTCCAGCACGAGGTAGGCGTTGCCGACCTCCCAGTCCTTGCCCGTCTTCCGGTAGAGCACCAGGGCGCGCAGGGTGTCCTGGCACTCGGTCGCCACTCTCGGGTCGACGGCGTGCAGCCGCTCCAGCAGGCCGTCGACGTCCTGCTTCCGCACCGGCAGCGGGCCGCTCAGCCGCATCCGGGACTCGGCGTCGTGACCGGTGAGATCCGCCAGCCTGCCCAGCATCGTGCCCAGCTGACCGCCGTCGGGGCCGAGCAGCCCCCTGAGCACCCCGTGGACGGCGCCCGCCCAGAACGACTCCCGGTCGAGCAGCTTCAGCAGGAAGAACGAGCCGTCGTCCTGCACCTGCCGCCGGAGCCACCCCAGCATGTGCGTCTTGCCGACACCGCGCTCGCCGCGCAGGACCAGCCCCATGGGCGAGGTGCCGGGGCGTCGGCGGGCGGCCCCCAGGGCGTGGGTGATCGTCTCGACGGCCCGCGGGTGCAGGCCGTCGACGTGGTGGTCGGCCGGGCTCCAGATGTCGTCCGGGGTCACGGCCCAGCTGAACTGGATCGAGGACAGCGCCTGCCGCTCGTCCTCGTTCACCTGGCCGCCTCGACCATCAGGGTGTGCCGCGGGGTGCCGCCCAGGACGAGCGCGGCCTCGCGGTCCTCGTCGGTCAGGGACTTCTGGTCTGCCTCCGCGCGGAGGTGGACGTCCGGGCGGTCGGCCAGCGACGTCAACGCCCGGTCCACCACGGGCCGCGCTAGGTCGTCCAGGCGTTCCCGGAGCGCCCGGAGCCCGACGGCCTCGCCCGGCTTCGCCGCCAGAACCCGGTACGCGGTCTCGACCCGGTGCTCGGGATCGAGGACGAAGATGTCGGTCAGCGACGTGCCGGTCAGCTCGAAGTGGCGGTGCAGACCGGCCATCACCACGTGCAGCGCCCCGCCCAGGTAGCCCGCCCTGGGCGGCAGGGGCGCGGTGAGCTCGGCCTGGCACCGCACACCGCCCTCGTCGGTGAGCGCGTGCACGAAGGCCCGGCCCACCTTCTCGCTGGTGACCAGCCCGAGCTCGTTCAGCTTCTTGCGGCACTCCCCGTCGACGGTGAACCCCGCCAGCTCGCGGAGTTCCGCGTTGGTCAGCTCACGCGCCTCGGCCATCAGCACCAGCAGTGCGGCGCGCTCGCGCGTGGTCAGCCGTCCCTCAACCATTCCGGTCCCGTTCTCCTCGCTCGGCCACGGTGAAACCGCTCGGCTCCACCGCGATTCCGTACCTGGTCCCCGTGCTCTCGACAGCGCCCTCGGCCTGGACCTCGTCCTCCGCGCGATGCGCCTCGATGGCCAGCAGGTAGGTCTCGTGGTCGTCCACCCGGACCCGGACCGCCCGTTCGCGGCCCACGGGGGCGCCGTCGACGACCAGCGTTCCCCGGACGGTGACCACCCGCCGACCCCCGCTGTCCTGGGCGAGCCTGGTCACGCGTCCCCGCACGAGCGCCCGCTCGGCGGTGACCGGCTCGACCCGCTTGCGCCGGGCGCGGGCGCGCACACCGAAGTCGGCGGGGAAGCTCAGGACGGCGTCGGGTTCGGCGGAGGGCAGGGCGAGGGCCCAGTGGAACGCCAGCTCGAAGGCCGACGCGCGGTGCTCGCCCGCCAGGTCGGCCAGGCACCCGCACACGTCGTCGACCAGACCGTGCCGGGGCAGGTCGCGCCAAGCGGTGGGGTCCGGCGAGTCGGCGGCGGCGAGGACGGTGGCCGAGGTGCGCAGCACCCGGAGGGTCGCCCTCCGGCCCACACCGTCGTGCCGGACCGGCACCAGGACGTCGAGTCCGAACCCGTCCTCCGCGGTCGCCAGCGCGGTCCGGTCCAGCAGGTCGCCCGTGTCCGGGGCCACGTCGTGGGCGCAGGTGGCTACCAGGTCCCGGACGGCGCGCACCGCGCGGAACCCCGCGGCGAGGGGCACGGTGCCCGCGCGGGGTAATCGCAACCGGTAGGACAGCACGTCCGCGGACGGCGCGACCATGTCCCGCACCACTTCTCGCGGCGTGCGCCCCTCGGCGTCGGCGACGCACGCCAGCAGTTCGCGCAGCCGCGGCGACACGTCCCCCCGGTCGTCACCGGGCGGTACCAGGACGTCGAAGTCGCCGAGGGACCGGACGTCGGCTCCCCGCCAGTGCCCGGTGACCTCCCACCCCCTCGCGGCGAGGTACCCGACGACCTGGTCCACCCGGACGGCAGGGGTCATGTGCTCGCCGGCGCCGGGGCGCCGTCGGCGATCAGGGCGCGCAGGCTGGCGGTCGTCAGCACGTTGCCCAGCGGGATCTTGACCCTGGTGCGGCTGCGGCGGTCGGGGGCGGGGAACGGGACGCGGTCGCGCAGCGAGTGGTGGTAGCCGATGTGCCGCAGCAGCAGTCCCGCGGGACTGAGGTCGGTGTAGCGGTCCGCCTTGGGCGGGACGTGGACCACGAAGAGGTAGCGGGGAACGACGAAGTCGTCCCCGGCCAGCTTGTTGAACTGGGCCTGGTCGAGCCCGTCGAAGTCGATCATCCCGTGCCGGGGCACCGCGGTGGAGACCGTTTTGATCTGCACGTCGATCCTCGGCGAGAAACCGCGCGGAGTGCGGCCCGGCATCTTGATGCACAGGTCTATCCCGTCGAGGTCGACATCGTCCTCAGCCCAGAGCAGCCCGGCTCCGGAAGCGAGTGCCCTCACGTAGTCGGCGCCGAATTTGCCCTGGTGGTTGCGGGCGTCGAGCACGGTCCACCTTTCCCTCGAACGCGTTCCCCGACGAGCCCTGGGCACTTTACGCGATTCGCCACCCCGTTCATCGGGGACCGGGAAAGAAGTCACCCAGTTCTTTTTCCCATCCTGAGAACCGCATTAATGCGGAATGAATGGGATCGGACCACCGCGACACCGCGGGAACTCCGCCACCGGCGAAGGACCAGCCCGCCGAGGACGGCCAGGGCGACGAGCACGTAGGCGTTGCCTGCCAGGGACTCCAGCGCCGTCCACGACGACTCGCGCCCCTCCGCCCGCGGCACCAGCGCGAACACCCACCCGGTGAACAGCACGACCACCGCCACCAGACCGCCGTGCCGACGCCGGGCCTGGAGGAGGGCGCACAGCGGGGCCGCCCAGACCCAGTGGTGCGTCCACGAGATCGGGCTGACCAGCACGCCGCAGAAGGCCGTCACCAGCAGTGCGCCCACCGCGTCGCCGCGGCGGTGCAGGTCGCGGACCAGGTACGCGGCGGCGCACAGCACCAGCAGCACCACCGCGGCGGTGACCGGACCGGAGTCGCCCAGCACGCGGCGGACCAGGCCGCTGACCGACTGGTTGCCCCACCACCCGTTGGAGCCCGCGCTGTTGGCGGACAGCATCGTGGACGTCCAGTACCGCACGCTGTCACCAGGCAGCAGCACGAATCCCGTCACGCCCAGGCCCGCGAACACCCCCAGCGCGCGCAGCGCGTCCGCACGGCGTCCGGTCAGCAGCAGGTGCGCCACGAACACCAGCGGTGTCAGCTTCACCGCGGCCGCGACGCCGACCAGCACCCCGGACCACCGGGAACCGCGCAGCACCAGCACGTCCAGCAGCACCAGCGCCATCAGCACCGCGTTGACCTGCCCCAGCCCGACCGTCCGCCACACCGGTTCCAGCACCAGCACGAGCGGCAGCACCCACCACGCCCCGCCCACCAGTCGCACAGAAGAGTGCAGCGCCAGCACGGTCACGACCGCCAGCAGTCCCCAGGCGAACTGCACCGGCAGCCCTGCCAGGGGCAGGAACGCCACGGCGGCGATCGGCGGGTAGGCGAACGGGAGCTCGGGCGACCAGTCCGGGGTCGCCGTCAGCGGGCCGTAGAGCGGTTCACCGTGCAGCACGGCCAACGCGCCCGACCGGTACACGGCGCTGTCCACGCCCAACGGCCAGCCGAGCGCCCACCACACCACCGCCACCGCGGCGAGCAGCGCGGCCAGGACCAGTGGGAACCGGGCTGGGACAAGGGGCACAGCGGGTGTTTTGGCCACCCGTCCGACGCTAGGAACAGCGGCCACGGCAGTCGTCCCGCCGCGGTGGTGTCCTGACCCGCCCCCTGGGTACGGGTCGGATCCGACCCGTACCCCGGTACTACTCCGCGGGCACCACCAGACCGCACTCGTAGGCCAGCACGACGGCCTGGGCGCGGTCGCGCAGGCCGAGCTTGGTCAGCACCCGGCTCACGTGGCTCTTGGCGGTCTGCTCGGCGATGGTGAGCGCGCCCGCGATCTCGGCGTTGGACAGGCCGCGCGCGACCAGCCGCAGCACCTCGACCTCGCGGGGTGTGAGGTAGCGCAACGCCGAGTCGTCCTGCCGTCGCGCCGTGCGGCTCGCGAAGGCGGCCACCAGCCGCCGGGTGACCGACGGGGCGAACAGCGCGTGCCCGGCGGCCACCACGCGGACGGCGTTGACGAGGTCGGCCAGCGGGGCGTCCTTGACCATGAACCCGCTGGCACCCGCGCGCAGCGCGCCGTAGACGTGCTCGTCGAGGTCGAACGTGGTCAGCACCAACACCTTCGGCGGCTCGTCGCCGGAGTCGACGATGCGGCGGGTCGCCTCCAGCCCGTCCATCACGGGCATCCGCACGTCCATCAGCACCACGTCCGGCACGAGGTCGCGGGCCAGCGCCACGGCGTCCGCGCCGGTGCCCGCCTCGCCGACGACCTCCACATCGGACTGGCTGTCCAGCGCCACCCGGAAGCTCTCCCGGATCATCGCCTGGTCGTCGACCACCAGCACCCTGATCGTCACGAAACCCCTTCCTCTCCCAGCGGCAGCTCCGCGACCACGACGAACCCGCCGTCCGCGGTCGGTTCCGCGGTGAGCTCGCCTCCGAGCACCCGCACCCGTTCCGCCATCCCCACCAGTCCGTGGCGCGCCCGCGCCGGGTCGCCGTCGACCGCGCGTCGGGTCGCGGCCGCGTTGCGCACCTCGATGCCCAGCACACCACCGTCCAGCAAGATCTTGACGGAGACCGCGCCGCCGGGCGCGTGCCTCCCGCTGTTGCTCAACGCCTCCTGGACGATCCGGTACGCCGACAGCCCGACGCCCGCGGGCACCGGCACCGAGCCGACGTCGACCCGGAGCGCGACCTCGGTGCCGGTGGCGCGGAACCGGTCCACCATCCCCTCGACGTCGGCCAGTCCGGGCTGCGGCGCGCCGTCCTCACCGTCTTCGGCCCGCAGCACCAGCAGCATCCGGCGCATCTCGGTGAGCCCGTCGCGGGCCATGCCCTGGATCACGTCCAGCTCCGCGCGCACCTCGGGTGCCAGGTCCGGCAGCCGGTAGGACACCGCGTCGGTGCGCAGGACCAGCGCCGACATGTGGTGGCTGACGACGTCGTGCAGCTCCCGCGCGATGCGGGTGCGCTCCTCCGCGGCGATGGCACGGGTCCGCTCGGCCCGCCGCTGGTCGTCGACCTGCCGCCGCTGCCGCACCGCGTTGCCCAGCACGACCGCGCCGACCAGGAGGAATCCGGGCAGCGGCGCGTCGCCCCAGTCCGACAGGTGCGGCCAGGTCGCCACGAAGGTGACCACCAGCGCGACCGCCACCACGCGCGGGCGGTAACCCAGCGCCACCCGGTACAGGACGTACCCGACCGCCAGGGTGAGCCCGAGCGTCCACGACCAGCCCCACGTCTGCTCGGGGCCGGTCCGCCCGCCGTAGGCGCGGGGCAGGAAGAGCACCAGCAGCACGGACACCGACCACGCGACCGGCGGGTTGCGCGTCACCAGCAGCACCGGCACCGCCGTCAGCGCCCCGCAGAACAGGTTCACCCCGTGCAGGCCGTCCTCGCGGTACAGGGCGGTCGGCCAGATCGCGAGGAGCACGCAGAGCGCGGCCACCAGGTACGTCGACCTGGCCTCGTGCGCCCTCACCCACTCGATGCCCCGCCCCAGTCGCACCCGGTCACGGTAACCGCCCTCCCGTCACCGCGTGTCGCCGGCGGCCCCACCGCACCGAACAGCGGCCGCTCGTTCCCGGTCGAGGGGTGCGCGTGGACACCGGCGCCGTCGAGGTGACCGACGGCGTTTACCCCGGAGGGAATTGGCGGGGCGCGACGGCGGGCGAAGGATTCCGGCCATGACCACTTTTCCCGTCCACACCACCGAGTCCGCCCCCGACAGCGCCCGCGGGCCGTTGGAGGCACTGCAGGGCGCGTTCGGCTTCGTCCCGAACGTCGCGGGCGTCATGGCCGGGTCACCGCCGCTGGTGAACTCGTTCTTCTCGGCGTTCGGCCAGTTCCGCGGCGCGGGCACCTTCTCCCCCGCCGAACGCCAGGTCCTGCTGCTGTCCAACGCAGTCGCCAACGACTGCGCGTGGGCCGTGGCGTTCCACTCGCTGGAGGCGCTGCTGGACGGCGTCGACCCGGACGCGGTGGAGGCGCTGCGCAGGCGCGAGCTGCCCGACGACCCGCGGCTGGCGGCGCTGTCCACCCTCACCCGCGCGCTGATCGACAACCGCGGCCACCTCGGCGAGGGCGACGTGAAGGCGTTCACCGAGGCGGGCTTCAGCGGGTCCCAGGTGCTCGAGGTGATCACCGGCGTGGCGATCTCGACCATGACCAACCACGCCGCCAACGTCGCCCGGCCCCCGCTGGAGCCCCAGATCGGCGGGCACGCCTGGACCGGCGGATACTGACGCCGTGTCGGACGTCGGCCCGTTGTTGAAGCACTGGCGCAACGCGCGGCGGCTGAGCCAGCTCGCGCTGTCCACCGAGGCGGCCGTGTCGTTGCGGCACCTGTGCTTCGTCGAGACCGGCAGGGCGAACCCGAGCCGGGCCATGGTGCTGCGGCTCGCCGAGGTGCTCGACGTGCCCCTGCGGGAGCGCAACGCGCTGCTGCTCAGCGCCGGGTTCGCCCCGGTCTACCAGGAGTCCGAACTGGACGCCCCGGAACTGGCCGCCGTCCGCGGCGCGCTGGAGACCATCCTCCGGCAGCAGGAGCCGTTCCCGGCGCTGGTGGTGGACCGGAGCTGGGACATCCGGCACACCAACGCCGCGGCCGTGCGGTTCTTCGACCTGCTGCGCGGCGGCCGGACGACCGCGCCACCCGGCCCGGCGAACGTGCTGCGCCGGATGTTCCACCCGGACGGCGTGCGGCCGCACGTGGCGAACTGGCAGGAGGTCGCCGAGGCGCTGGTGCGTCGGGTCCGCCGGGAGGCGATCGGCGGGGTCACCGACGAACGGGCGCAGCGGATCCTGGAGGAGGTGCTCTCCTACCCCGGTGTGCCCGCGTCGCTGCGGTCGCTCGACACCAGCGCGCCGCTGCTGCCGATCGTGCCGATCCGGTACGCGCTGGGCGAGCGGCGGTTCGACTACTTCTCCACGGTCACGACGCTGGGCACACCTCAGGACGTGACGCTGCAGGAGCTGCGCATCGAGTGCTTCTTCCCGGTGGACGACGAGACCCGCGCGGCCGCGCACGAGCTCGCCGGGTCCGACGTCCACAACGGACGGACGGGCCCGTGACCGCGCGGGCCGCCCCGAGTGCACCGGGGCGGCCCGCGCGGACGGCTCAACCGGACAGCGAGATCGCCTGGCTGGGGCAGACGCGCACGGCCTCGCGCACGTGCTCCAGCTGGTCGCCCTCCGGTTCGTCCACGAGCACGACCACCGTGCCGTCGTCCTCGCTCTGGTCGAACACGTCGGGCTCGGTGAGCACGCACTGACCCGCGCCCACGCAGCGCCCGACATCGGCGATGAGCTTCATCCCGACCTCCTCCTCACCAGGTGACCGGCAGCGAGTACATCCCGTAGATCGCCGCCTCGTCCTTGAACGCCAGTTTGCCCACCGGCTCGGCGAGCGCGAGGTCCGGGATGCGCCGGAACAGCGTGTCGATGACGATCTGCAGCTCCATCCGCGCCAGGTTCTGGCCGAGGCACTGGTGCGGGCCGAACCCGAACGCGACGTGGTGCCGCGCCCCGCGCTCGATGTCCAGGTCGTCGGGGTCCGCGAAGGCCTCCGGGTCGCGGTTGGCCGCGAAGCCAAGCCCCAGCACGCCCTCCCCCGCGCGGATGGTGACCCCGCCCAGCGGGACGTCCTCGGTCGCCACCCGCGCGGTGACGGTGTCGACGATGGTGAAGTAGCGCAGCAGCTCCTCCACCGCGGGCAGCGTCCGCGCGGGGTCCGCCTTGACCAGTGCCAGCTGGTCGGGGTTCTCCAGCAGGGCGACCGTGCTCAGCGAGATCATGTTCGCGGTGGTCTCGTGGCCCGCGAGCAGCAGCAGGAACGCCATCGCCACCAGCGCCCGGTGCCGGTAGGTGCCCTCCTCGCGGCCCTTGATGATCTGCCTGCCGAGCAGGTCGTCCTCGCTGGGGTCCTTCTCCTTGAGCAGGATCAGGTCGCCCAGGTAGGTCTGGACGGCCTGGAAGGCGGCGCGCCGGTCGGGGACGGACGACTGCCTGCTGACCATGGTCGCGGTGTGCGCCTGGAAGAACTCGTGGTCGCTGTAGGGGACGCCGAGCAGCTCGCAGATCACCAGCGACGGCACCGGCAGCGAGAGCTCGCGCACCAGGTCGACGGGGCGCGGTCCGGCCAGCATCGCGTCGATCCGCTCGTCGACGATCTCCTGGATGCGCGGGCGCAGCGCCTCCATCCTGCGCACGGTGAACTCCCCCAGGACAGCGCGCCGGGCAGGCCCGTGCTCGGGCGCGTCCATGGAGATCAGGGACTTCTCGGCGTCGTCGTCCTGCACCCTGCCCATGACCATCTGGGGGAAGTCCGGGTTCGAGCGGTCGGCGCTGAAACGGGGGTCGGACAGCATCGTCCGCACGTCCTCGTGCCGGGTGAGCGCCCACGCCCACTTGCCGTCGAGCAGGTTGACCCTCGCGATCGGCGCCTCCTCGCGCAGGTCGCGGTACTCCTTGGGCGGGGAGAAGGGGCACTCCCTGGTCAGCGGGAACTGTTCGGGACGGATCTGGACCGCTTCCGTCATCGTGATCTCCTCATCTTGCCGGTCACCGGGTGGGGCGGCGGGAACGTCCTGGTCGTCGGACGGAGCGGAGCCGGTTCGGCCGCGTCCACCCCGTCCGAGGACCGTGAGTATGCGGAGGATTACCTTCCGCTTCTCTCCAAGGTAGCGAAGCGGAAGAAAACCGTCCACCTACTTCGGGGTGTAGCTCCTCGTTTTCCCTTACGCCCGGTTGCGCGGCCCCCGTGCGACAATCGGCGCCCGTTCGAGTGGAGAGGCGCAGCCCGATGGCAGTGGACCCCGCCATGCCCCTGCGTGCCGACGCCCGGCGGAACCGCGACCAGATCATCGCGGCCGCCCGGACGATCTTCGTCGACCAGGGTCCCGACGCTCCCATGGAGGACATCGCGCGCGCCGCGGGAGTCGGCGTGGGCACGCTCTACCGGCGTTTCCCCGACCGCGGGACGCTCATCCGCGAGGTCGCCGTCGACAGCTTCGGCCGGGCGCTCACCGAGGCACGGGCCTCCATCGAGGAGGAGCCGACCTGCTGGGACGCCCTGGTCCGGTTCATCGGGTTCTCGCAGGAGCTCCGGCTCAGCCTGCACCTCGCGATGATCTCGGCCCAGGCGGGTGCGGTCATCCGCGACGACCCGGCCACCGACGAGTTCCGCCGGGTCCTGCTGACCGACCTCGACCACATGGTCAAGGGGGCGCAGGCGGAGGGCAAGGTCAGGACCGACATCGGCACCGGCGACGTGGCGATGCTGTTCGTGCTGCTCATGCGGCCGCTGCCCGCCAAGCTGGACGAGATCGAGGGCGCGAGCGAGCGGTGCATGACCCTCATGCTCGACGGCCTGCGCGCCCACCCCGGCACCCCGCTGCCCAGCCGCCCCATCACCTACGAGGACCTGCTCGACTGACGGGCGCGGCACCTCCCGCGCGCCTGAGCGTCTGCTGAAAGAGCCCCGCACGGGTAGCGGACGGACCGTTCCGCGCACGATGCTCACGTCATGGCCGATCTCGACGACCGCGCACTGGCGCGCAGGCTGCACGACCGGTTCGGGTTCGGACCGCGGCCCGGTGACCTCGACCGCGGCGCGGACGACGCGCTGGGGCGCCTGCTCACCGCGGCGCCCGCCGCCACCCCCGCGCTCCAGCTCGCTCCCCCGGCCGCGCCGACGAAGGACAAGCAGGCCAAGCAGGACGCCAACGCGGCGCGCGCGGCCGACGAGAAGAAGCTGCTGTCGTGGTGGCTCGGCCGGATGGTCGCCACCGACACCGCCCAGGAGCGGCTGACCTGGTTCTGGCACGGGCACTTCGCGACCAGCGAGCAGAAGGTGCGCAGCCCGTTCCACATGCTCGGGCAGAACGAGGCGTTCCGACGGCTCGGCGCGGGCGACTTCGGCGAGCTGGCCAAGGCGCTCGTGGTCGACCCGGCGCTGATCCTGTGGCTGGACGGCAACGACAACCGCTCGGGTGCGCCGAACGAGAACCTGGCGCGGGAGTTCATGGAGCTGTTCACGCTCGGGATCGGGCACTACAGCGAGACCGACGTGCGCGAAGCCGCGCGGGCGCTCACCGGGTGGACGGTGAAGCGCGACTCCGCGCAGGCGGTGCTGACCGCCAAGCGCCACGACGACAAGCCGCAGACCGTGCTCGGGGTGACGTCCTCGTTCACCGCGGCGTCCTTCGTGGACACCGTGCTGGCGAAGCCGGAGTCGGCCGCGTTCGTGGTGGGGCGCCTGTGGTTCCGGCTGGTGTCGGCCACCCCGCCCGCACCGGACGCGGTGGACCGGCTCGTCGCCGCCTACGGCGCGAAGCGGGACGTCACGGCCGTGCTGCGCGCGATCGCGGCCGAACCGGCGTTCCGGTCGGCCGACACGACGCTGGTCAAACAGCCCGTGGAGTGGGTCGTGGGGCTCATGCGCGCGCTCGACGTGCGCTGGGAGTCCCTTGACGACAAGGCCGTCAAGCAGCTCGGGACCGGGCTGCGGGGCATGGGCCAGGTGCCGTTGCGGCCGCCCAGCGTCGGGGGCTGGGCCGCGGGCGGCGCGTGGCTCACGACGGCGGCGGGCGTCGCGCGGCTGACCGTCGCGCGACTGCTCGCCGCCCGCACCGCGAGCAAGCCCGCCGACGCGGAAGCCGCGCGCGTGCTGCTGTCGGTGGACGCGTGGTCCGACCGGACCCGTGACGCACTGGCGAAGGTGGACAAGCCGGAGGACGTGATCGCCGTGGCCGCCTGCGCCCCCGAGTACGTGGTGAGCCGATGACCGCCAAGCTGACCAGACGCCACTTCCTGACCCTGTCCGGCGTGACCGCCGCGGGCGCGCTCGCCTACGGCGCCACCCGCGTCGACTGGGACGACCTGCTGTCCGCGGCGGCCGACTCGCCGCTGGCCTCCGGTGCGGGCGTGCTGGTCGTCGTCACGCTCTACGGCGGCAACGACGGCCTCAACACCGTGGTACCGGCCGCGGACAGCGCTTACCAAGACGCCCGACCCGACCTCGCCTACCGGCCGGAGGAGGTGCTGGACCTCGGTGACGGCCTCGGCCTCAACCCCGGTCTGAAGGGCCTCAAGGGCCTGTGGGACGAGAAGGGCCTCGCGGTCGTGCGCGGGGTCGGCTACCCCACCCCCGACCACAGCCACTTCCGCTCCATGGCGATCTGGCAGACCGCCTCCCCGCGCACCTCCGTGCCCACCGGCTGGCTCGGCCGCTGGCTCGACACCACCGGCGCCGACCCGTTGCGCGCCCTCTCCGTCGAACCCGTGCTGCCGCCCATGCTCGCCGGGGCGAAGACGGCCGCCGCGTCGCTGCCGTTGGGAGGGCTGAAGCTGCCCACCGGCAAGCTCGGCGAAGCCTTCCAGGCGCTCGGGACGCCGTCAGCCGGTGAGGAGCCGTGGCAGGCGCGTGCCGCCAAGTCCATCACCGACCTGCACAGCGCGGCCAGGATCCTCGGCGGCGCCGTCCACGACGCGGCGGAGGACGACCCCGACGAGAAGCGCGACAAGGGCGCCTCGGCCGGCGGCGCGTCCGCCCTCGGCGCGCAACTGGACGCCGTCGCCGCGCTCATCGAGGCCGAGGTGCCCACCCGCGCCTACTCGGTGTCCCTGGGCGGCTTCGACACCCACGCCGACGAACGCGACACCCAGCAACGCCTGCTCACCGAGCTCGACACCGCGTTGACCGCGTTCGCCAAACGCCTCAAGGGCACCGACCGCGGCCGCCAGGCGGTCGTCCTCGTCTACTCCGAGTTCGGCCGCCGCGTCCACGCGAACGCCAGCGACGGCACCGACCACGGCACCGCGGGCCCGGTCTTCCTGCTCGGCGCACCGGTCAAGGGCGGCTTCTTCGGCGACCAGCCGAGCCTCACCGACCTGGACAACGGCGACCTCAAGCAGACCACCGACTTCCGCGACATCTACGCCACCGTGCTCCAGGACGTGCTCGACACCGATCCGGGGAAGGTCATCGAGGACCACAGGGGGCGGATCGACGGGCTGTTGCTGTGAGGCGCAATTCCCCGGCAATGACATGACCGCGGCAATTCGTGAACGACACTCGACTTTCCGTGGTCGAAACCGGAGAAATACGGCGGCCGCATGTCATATGACGCTCCCGACGTCCGTTGCGGACGTTCGCGGTGCGGAATTGACGACTCATGACGAGCGATCCCGGAGAACAGCATCCGCGGAACGAGCGGATGAGGAAGAACCGGCGTGGACAGCCCGAGTCGTGGTCGCCGCGAACAGCCGACGCGGATACCGCGCAAGATTCCTGCTGGCAACCGGTTCGTGCCGGTGAGCGACCCGGCCCGCGCGACGATGACCATCTCCGTCGGCAACCAGGTCCAGCTCAACGGCCCGCACTCGACCACGGTCGAGCAACCCACCCTCTCGGCGTACCGGGACGCGCTGGGAGGTCTCCTGAAACCCCGCGTCACCGCGCGACCAAGGTCGACGTGATCTTGGGACCGCGTGGACGTCACCGAGGCGGGCACCGTCGGCCTGCCCTCGGTCTGGACGCGTCCGTGTCCTACGGTCGCACGGCCTTCATCGTCTACGAGTCGGAGTACTCCAGCCAGGAGGTCGAGGCCGCGTTGCGGGTCTCGGCGACGGCGCGGTTGGGTCCGATCCCGGTGGGCGCGGGTGTCGAGCCGAAGTGGTGGAGCGCCGACACGCTGGGCAAGAGCAGCTTCACCGGGTACGTCCTGGGCGGCTCGGGTCCTGACGCGGTCCGCGCCTCGCGGGGGCTGGACGACGTGCAGGCCTACATCACAGGTGGCGGGAACTACTCGGCCGAGTCCCCAGGGGCGCCGATCGCCTACAGCCTCTCGAACCTCGGCGACAACGCCATGGCGGGCGCCGGGCGGACGGTCGACTACCCGGTCCGCAGGTGCGAGCGGATCCGCGGTCGCGTCGCCGTGAAGCTCAAGCAGGTCAAGGTCGACTCGGAGGACGACGTCGACCTGTGCGGCTCGATCTCCGCGTGGCACGGCACCACGCGGGTCTCGTTGTTCGACCGGGACTGCAAGGACGGCCACAAGGTCACGGTCGAGCACGAGCACCCGTGGGAGCCGGGTGTCCAGGAGCCGCTGGAGGTCACCACCCGCGACGGCCAGTCGATCGACCTGCACGTCCGCCTGGTCGAGTCCAACACGCTGTTCCCCGACCAGGAGATCGAGTACCGCGTCGTGAACAAGCGGTACGAGGACGGCTGGCGGGACGTGGCGGAGGTCAAGCTCTCGCGGGAGGACACCTCGGTGACCGTGGTGGTCGAGCTCATCCCGACCTAGCCACCCGTCCGACCGACCAGCCCCCGCTCACAACCCCTCCCCCGCCGCCGCCAACCGCTCCCTCATCCACTGGTGCGCGGGCACGAGCATGTTGCGGGGGTGCCAGAACATGCCGATCGTCATCCGCGGCCGCTCCACGGCCAGTGGGACCTCCCGCAGCCCCAACGCGGGCCCGAGGTGGTCGAACAGGCGGCGGGGTGTGAGGGTGACGAGGTCGGAGCCCGCGACCGCTTGCAGGGCCAGCGTGAACGACTCGACGGTGACGGGGCTGGGTGTGGTCACGCCGAGTTCGGCGAGCTTGACGGCCGAGACGACGCGTTGGCCCGCGATGCCGTTGACCTGGACGGCGCGGGTGGTGGTCAGGGCTTCGGCGGTGAGGGGTTCGGGCAGCCCGTGGTTGTCCCGGTCGGCCGCGGCGACGAACTCGTCGGTGAACACGGGGACGTGGGGGAAGTTGAGCAGTTCCGGTGTCTGGAGCTGCAAGGGCCAGAACAGGACGTCGCACCAGCCGGTCCGGAGCAGCTCGACGAGGTCCGCGCGCAGGGAGGCGACGGTGACGCGCACGCCCGGCGCGTCGGTGGCGAGGCCGCGCAGGGCGGGCAGGACGAGGACGCCCGCGACGTAGTCGCTGGCCATGAGGGTGAACGTGCGGCGGTCGGTGGCGGGGGTGAAGGACCGGCCGGAGCTGAGCACTTCGCGGGCGGCGACCAATGCCGTCTGGACCGGGCCTACCAGCGACTCCGCGAACGGGGTGAGGACCATCGCGCGGCCCTCGCGGACGAGCAGCGGGTCGTCGAAGTGGCGGCGGAGCTTGGCCAGCGCGGCGCTCATCGCGGGCTGGCCCATCACGAGCCGGTCGGCCGCCTTCGTCACGTTGCGCTCCAGCAGGAGCGCGTTCAGCGGAATCAGCAGGTTCAGGTCGAGCCTGCCCCAGTCCGTGGCCACCGCCGGGATCCTCCTCCCCGCCGTCCCGACTGGCAACAACGCGCCCGTTGAGACGGCACCGCGATCATCCGCGCAGCTCCCGCGACCTATCGAACCGGTCGATGGAGCCCATCCCGAAATGGTCGGTGCCGAGCCCGTCGACCCCGTCCTACGCTGGCAGGACGCCCACCGAATCCACAGTGGACTTGTCACGCGCGCCGTTTCCCGGCACCGGAGGGACCTCACGATGACCGACACCAGCGACCTCCCGTCCCACGCCCGCCAGCCCGCCATCGCGAGCGGCCGCGCCGCCGTCGGCGTCGCCCTCGCCGCGATCGCCTCCGTCGCGCTGAACACCGTGATCGCCGTGCTCGCGAACGCCGCGCTGCCCGCCGAGGGCGTGCGGAAGGGGCTGACGCTGAAGGAGTACGCGCCGCTGACCGTCGTGGGGATCCTGCTCGGCACCCTGGCGTGGTACCTCGTCCGGCGCAGCGCCCGCGACCCCCGCGCCGTCCTGCGGGTGCTCGTGCCCGCGGCCGTCCTCGTGTCCCTCGTCCCCGACTTCGGCATCCTCGCGGCCGGAGTGCACCTGCTCAACTCCCTGGCGCTCGTCACGATGCACCTCGTCGTGGCCGCCATCACCGTGCCCGTCCTCGTGAAGGTGCTGCCGCTGCCGCACTCACGTTCCTAGCCCCTTCCGGACGACGGGTCCGCGACTCCGCGCGGCGCATTGGCGCCGCGCGGTTTCGCGCGTTCCACGAACGTGGGCGCGGCGCGCACCGAAAGCGGTACCGACGCGATCGAAGCGGTACCGAAGCGATCACCGCGGGTTCCGGCATCCACCGAGCGGTGACGAACACTGGGCCGTTCAGGTATTCGCACCGCCGCAATTCCTCGGACGCCAATTCCGCTTCGGTGCCGCATTCGAGGGACGACGGCAATGCCCCGAAAGTGTCATTGCACTCCCGAACCGCCTTGCTATGTTCGAACAGCACAACGGCACCGGGAATTCGACCTCCGCGATTCCCGGTTTTTCCCCGCACGTCTACCGATTGGTGGCTCCCGCTGTGACCGCGACCGAATCGGACACCACCTCCCCCGGTGCCGCGTCACTGCTGTCGAGCCTGAGCCGGGCCGCCGCGCGCAACCTGGCCACCACGACGAAGTCCGTCCCGCAGATGCAGGGGATCTCCTCGCGGTGGCTGCTGAAGCTGTTGGAGTGGAAGCAGGTCGACGGCGGCACCTACCGGGTCAACCGGCGGCTGAGCCACGCCGTCGGCGACGGGCGGGTGACGTTCGAGCAGACGGGTTCCGCGGTGCGGGTCGTCCCGGCGGAGCTGGCCGAGCTCGCGCCGCTGCGGGGCTACGCCGACACCGCGGTGCTGGCCGAGCTGGCGCGGCGCTTCGCGCGGGTCGAGTTCGCGCCGGGCGACGTGCTCGCCGGGTTCGGCCACCGGGCCGACCGGGTCGTGCTCGTCGCGCACGGCAAGATCGCCAAGTCCGGTCCCGGCGCGTACGGCGACGAGACGTCGTTGGGAGTGCTCAAGGACGGCGACCACTTCGGCGCGCAGGCGCTGCTGTCCGCCGACGGGATCTCGGAGTTCACCGCGAAGGCGATCACGGCCGGGACGGCGTTGACGTTGTCGCGCGACGACTTCGAGGCCGTGCTGCGCCGGTCCGGGTCGTTGCGCGCCCAGCTGGACCGCGCGTCCGAGGTGCGCGCCGCGGCGAACGAGCACGGCGAGTCCGAGATCGACATCGCGTCCGGGCACGGCGGGGAACCGCCGCTGCCCACCACCTTCGTCGACTACGAGGGCTCGCCGCGCGAGTACGGGCTCAGCGTGGCGCAGACCGTGCTGCGGGTGCACACCCGCGTGGCCGACCTCTACAACCAGCCGATGGACCAGGTCGAGCAGCAGCTGCGGCTGACCATCGAGGCCCTGCGCGAGCGCCAGGAGCACGAGCTGGTCAACAACCCGGACTTCGGCCTGCTGCACAACGCCGACTTCGCCCAGCGCGTCGCCACCCGCACCGGCCCGCCGACCCCGGCCGACTTCGACGAGCTGCTGTCGTTGGTGAGCAAGGAACCCGGCTTCTTCCTGGCGCACCCGCGCACGATCGCCGCGTTCTTCCGCGAGTGCACCAAAGCGGGCGTCTACCCCAGCGACCCCGGCCCCGACGGCGGCGACCGGATCTCGTGGCGGGGCGTGCCGATCTACCCGTGCGGCAAGATCCCCGTCAGCGCGGGCCGCACGAGCTCCGTGCTCCTGATGCGCACCGGCGAGGACAACCGCGGTGTGCTCGGGCTGCGCCAGGTCGGACTGCCCGACGAGTACGAGCCGGGGCTGAGCGTCCGCCGCATGGGCGTCTCCGACCGCGCGATCACCTCCTACCTGGTCAGCACCTACTACTCCGCCGCCGTGCTGGTGCCCGACGCGCTGGCCGTGCTCGAAGGCGCGGAGGTCAGCCGCGAGGGCTAGCCCACCAGGCGGTCCTCGCCCGTTCTCCCGCACCCCTAGGAAAGGAACCCCTCCTGTGACCGCAGTCAGCACCGCTCCCGCCGACGTCCTCCGCACCGCGTACCAGAAGTCCGTAGCGTCGTACTGGAACGCCGAGCAGGACCCGGTCAACCTGCGGCTGGGCGACGTCGACGGGCTCTACCACCACCACTACGGGATCGGCGAGGTCGACCTGTCGGTGCTGGAGGGGCCGCAGGACACCCGCGACGCCCAGATCATCGCCGAGATGCACCGGCTGGAGACGGCGCAGGCGGACGTGTTGCTCGACCACCTCGGCGACATCCGTCCGCAGGACAGGCTCCTGGACGCCGGGTGCGGGCGCGGCGGCACGAGCATCATGGCCCACGAGCGGTTCGGCTGCGAGGTCGACGGCGTGTCCATCTCGCAGAAGCAGGTGGACTTCGCCAACCGCCAGGCCGCGGTGCGGGGCGCGGAGGGCAAGGTCCGCTACCACTTCCGCAACATGCTCGACACCGGGTTCGAGAGCGGGTCGCGGCGGGCCATCTGGAACAACGAGAGCACGATGTACGTCGATCTGTTCGAGCTGTTCGCCGAACACGCGCGCCAGCTCGAGTTCGGCGGCCGGTACGTGACGATCACCGGGTGCTACAACGACGTCACCGGCGGCCGGTCCAAGGCGGTGGCCCAGATCGACCAGCACTACACGTGCAACATCCACCCGCGCAGCGCGTACTTCAAGGCCATGACGGCCAACGGCCTGGTGCCCATCTCGGTCGTCGACCTGACCGCGCAGACGATCCCGTACTGGGAGCTTCGGGCCAAGTCGTCGGTGGCGACCGGCATCGAGGACCCGTTCCTCACCGCGTACCGCGAGGGCAGCTTCCACTACCTGCTCATCGCCGCCGACCGCATCTGACCCGAGCCGCCGCGGCCGAGTACCCCCGGAGAAAGCGAAGCGATGCCGGACCTGCAGCACACCACGTCCACCTTCACCGGTCTGGGGACCTCGGCCGCGCGGTTCGCGGCCCGGCTGGGCAGCGGCCGCGAGCAGGGGTCTCCGGACCCCGAGAACGGGAACGACCCCGCGTACGCGCACCGGCCGTGGGGCGACGGGTCGGCGTCGCCGCTGTACTGCCCGCTCCCCGAGCGGATCGACGACACCCTGGCGCAGGAGGTCGACCGGCGGCTGGCGCTCTGGGCGCGGGACTGCGGGTTCTCCGCCGAGGAGGCCGAACAGCTGGGCCAGGCGGAGTTCGGACGGCTCGTCGTGCTCGCGCACCCGGACTGCGACGACCCGGACCGGCTGCTCATCTCGGCCAGGCTCAACGCCGCGTGGTGGGCCGCGGACGACCTCTACGCGGACGACACCGCACTGGGGGCCGTGCCGGCCGAGCTCCCGCAACGACTGGCTCTGGCGATGGCCGCCATGGACCCGCTGCCCACCGCGGGCTCGTTCTCCGACGAGCTCGACGAGGCGCTGGGCGGGGACAAGGTGCTCGTCGCGCTGCGCTCGGGCATGGAGCACCTGGCGGGCTACGGGACCCCGGCCCAGTTCCAACGGGTCTGCTACTCGACGTTCGCGATGTTCGTGAGCTGGACGGCCTACGGGGCGTGGAAGCACAACGACCGCACCCCGCCCGCGTGGGAGTACCTCGCGGCCAGGCAGCACGACAGCTTCTACACGTCGATGACGCTCATCGACGTGCTCGGCGGGTACGAGCTGGACTCGAACCTGTTCTACGAACCGGAGGTGCGCGGCGCGGCGATCCTCGCGGGCACGGCCTCGGTGTTGGTGAACGACCTGTTCTCGGTGACCAAGGACCTGGCCGACGAGAACCCGCCGTGCAACATGGTGCTGCAGGTCGCGGCGGACCGGGAGTGCTCGGTGCCGGAGGCGGTCGAGGCCGTCGTCGAGCTCCACAACGGACTCGTGCGCGACTTCCAGGACGTGTACCGGAAAACGCGGTTCGTGCCGTCGCCGCAGCTGCGGCGGTTCATGCGCGGACTGCGCGCGTGGATGGGCGGCGGCTTCGAGTGGCACTCCACCAGCCCGCGCTACCGGACCCCGTCCTGACCCGACAACACCGAACCGAACACCTGTGTCGGTGTGGCCGAGATCCGGCCACACCGACACGGAAGCGTCAGGCGCTTTCCGCCGCGGCGGCGCGTCCGGTCTGCCTGCCGGTGAACAGGCAGCCGCCGAGGAAGGTCCCTTCCAGCGCGCGGTAGCCGTGCACGCCACCACCGCCGAAGCCCGCGACCTCGCCCGCGGCGTAGAGACCGGGGATCGGTTGGCCGGTGGAGCCGAGGACGCGGCCGGACAGGTCGGTCTGCAGGCCGCCGAGGGTCTTGCGGGTGAGGATGTTCATCCGGATGGCGACGAGCGGACCGGCCGACGAGTCCAGGATCTTGTGCAGCGGGGCCGTGCGGGCGAGCTGGTCGCCGCTGTAGGCCAGGGAGTTGCGGATGCCCATGATCTGGGTGTCCTTGGTGAAGGGGTTGTCGACCTGCTGGTCGCGCAAGGTGATCTGCCTGCGCAGGGCGTCGAGGTCGACGAGGTTGCCGCCCGCGATCCGGTTCATGCCCGCGACGAGGTCTGCCAGCGAGTTGGCGACGACGAAGTCCTCTCCCCTGTCCATGAACGCCTTCACCGGCGGCGGGGTGCTGTTGAGCAGGCGGCTCGCCAGGTAGCCGAGGAGGTCCTTCCTGGTGAGCTCGGGGTTCTGCTCAGAGCCGGAGAGCACGAACTCCTTGTCGATGATCTTCTTGTTCAGCACGAACCACGAGTACCCGTGGCCCGAGCGCTGGATCAGCTCCAACGTGCCGAGCGTGTCGTAGCTGGGGACACCGGGGTTGGCCAGGCGGCGGCCCTCGGCGTCGAACCACATCGACGACGGCGCGGCGAGCACGCGGATCCCGTGGCCGGACCAGATGGGGGTGTGGTTGGTCAGCCCCTCGGTGTAGTGCCACATCCGGTCGCGGTTGACCAGTCGCGCTCCCGCCAGCTCGCTGATCGCCAGCATCCGGCCGTCGACGTGCGCGGGCACACCGGTGACCATGCGCGCGGGCGGGGTGCCCAGGCGGGCGGGCCAGTTGCGGCGGACGAGGTCCTGGTTGCCGCCGATGCCGCCCGAGGTGACGACGACCATCGGGGCGTACAGCTCGAAGTCGCCGACCTTGGTGCGGGAGCTGGGTGTGCCACGGGCGGCGCTGCTGGGCTGCAGCACGCTGCCGCGCACCCCCGTCACGGCGCCGTTGGTGGTGATGAGCCCGTCCACCTGGTGGCGGAAGCGGAAGGTCACCGTTCCCCGTGCCGCCGCGGCGCGCACGAGCTTCTCGAACGGCTCCACGACACCGGGTCCGGTGCCCAGCGTCAGGTGGAAGCGGGGCACGGAGTTGCCCGGCCCGTCGGCGTGCTGCCCGCCTCGTTCGGCCCAGCCGACGATCGGCACCCAGCTCACGCCGAGGCCCGACAGCCACGACCGCTTCTCCCCCGCGGCGAACTCCAGGTACTTCTCGGCCCACTTGGCCGCCCAGTAGTCCTCGCCCAGCGGGGTGTCGACGCCGCGGTCGAAGCCCGCGGTGTTGAACCAGTCGCCGCGGGCCAGGTCGAGCGAGTCCTTGATGCCCGCCAGCCGCTGTTCGGCGGAGTCGACGAAGAACAGCCCGCCCAACGACCAGAAGGCCTGACCGCCCAGGCTCGCCTCGGGTTCCTGGTCCAGCAGCAGGACCTTGCGGCCCGCGGCGGCCAGCTCCGAGGTCGCGACGAGCCCGGCCAGCCCCGATCCGACGACGATCACGTCGGCGTCGACCCTGGGTGCCGCGGACGCCTGCCCGAGTCCCAGGGTGCCCATGGTCGTGGACGCGGCGAGGGCGCCTCCGGCCGCGAGGAGGTGTCGTCGGCTGATGTTCCTGCTGCCAGGTGAACTCATCGTTGAGCCCTTCAGGGGAACGGGTGGAACGGCTTGTCGGCGGCGGCGGCTTCCTGGTTACTGTCGGGTCAACCCACGTAACCAGGGTGGGATGGGCGGCGGATAGGGTCGCGTCACCAAACGCCGTCGATCTCGTTGTGCACCAGCCACAACGATGCGTCGGAGGTGCTGTGCGGGACCACCGGATGACCGCGGTCGCGCTGCGGGTGATGGCCGCGATGGCCGCCGACGACCAAGTCGTGACCAGGGTGGTCGGGGCCGCACGCGAGAACTCCCCCGAGGTCGCCCGCCTGCCGGAGGCGGAGAACCGCAGGCACATCGCCACCCTGCTCACCGCCGGGGCCGCCCACCTGCGGGGCGGCGACGGCGACTTCTCCGCCGCCGAGGCGCTGGGCGCCGACCGCGCGGCGCAGGGCGTCTCGATCGCCGGTCTGCTGCGCGGGGTGCACGCGGGCCGCGCGGAGGTGATCCGCGCCGGGGTGGAGTTCGCCCGCGCGACGGGGGTGGACGACTCCACGATCCTCGACTTCATCGTGGACGTGGACTCCTACGTCGCCGCGGTCGAGCGGCACATCATCAGCAGCTACCACACCGCCGAGCTTCAACTGTCCCGCACGGCCCGCGACCTCAACACCCAGGTGCTGCGCGGACTCCTGGTGCCGGACGGCGCTTTCCCCGACGCGGCCGAGCTGGGCCGGGTGGGGCTGCGACCGGAAAGCCGCTACCACTGCGTGGTCTCCGACGTCACCGATCCGAGCCGCGCCAGGTCGCTCGAGCAGCGGTGGCAGCGCTCCGGCGGCGTGTACGGACTGGTCGAGGGGCGGCTCACGGGTGTCGGCCCGCACCCGCCGTGCGGTCCGGACGACGACGCGCCGCTGCTCGTCACGTCCCCCGCCGCGCCGTTGACGTCGCTGCGCGGGATGTACCCCCTGTGCGTGCAGGCCCTGGCCGTCGCCTCGGCCCGCCGGGCCCGCGGCACCCACCCGCTCACCGACCTGGCGGCCGAGACGGCGCTGGCCGCCCACCCCGCCCTGGCTGCCACCCTGACCGACGACCTCCTGCGGCCGCTCGACCCGAAGAGCGGCTTCCACCACGAGCTCGTCACGACCGCGTTGTGCTACCTCGACCACGGCCGCCGGATCGGTACCGCGGCCGCCGTGCTGCACATCCACCCCAACACCGTGCGCTACCGCCTCGACCGGTTGGCGGAGCTCACCGACGTCGACCTCAACGGCGTCGCGCACCCCCACCGCTCCCACGTGCTCACCACGGTGCACACGTGGTGGGCGCTGCGCACCTGGCTCGACCGCGGCGCGAAGGGGAGGTGAACCTCAGGCGTCGGCCCGCCAGTTCTCCCGCGCCCACGTCTCGAAACCGGTGAGCGGGATGCCCAGCTCCCTGCCGTACTCGGGCCTCGCGGGCTGTCCGGTGGTGTTCAACCGCTCGTGCGACGCGCCCATCGGGGGCATCCCGGCGGCGAGCGCCTGCTCCTCGGTCATGTCGGGCGCCGCCAGCGGCGTGCCCAGCACGCGGGAGAGGACCTCGGCGATCTCCGCCATCGACAGGTGGTCGCTGGCGAACTCCAGCTCGACGCCGTCGAACCGCACGGGGTCGGCGATGGCCGCGGCCGCCGCCCTGCCGATGTCCTCGACCGCGGCCAGCGACAGCCGGGTGCCCGGCTTCAGCACGCTGACCAGCCCTCCCTCGACCCCGCGCGGGAACAGGAAACCCATGGAGGGCAGGAAGTTCTCCATGAAGAAGCCCGGCTTCAGGATCGTCCAGTGCTCGAACCCGGCCTCGCGGACCCGGTCCTGGACCGCGGCCTTGGCGTCCATCGACCGCGTCATCGAGGACCAGCGACTCTCCGTCCACTGAGGACCTTCGCGGTGCCGGCCCGCACCGGTCACCGAGGTGTGCACGAACTGCGGCACACCGGCGGCCTTCGCGCCCTCGACGAGGTTGGTGCCCTGGGCGACCTCGCCGTCGAAGTCGAAGCCCTCCCCGGTGAAGGGGGGCATCTGCACGGAGAAGACCGCGCGGGCGCCCTTGGCCGCCAGCGCCACGGAGTCGCGGTCGCCCAGGTCGCCCACGACCAGCTCGGCGCCCAGCGCCCGGACCGCCTCGGCCCGGTCGGAGGCCGGGTCGCGCACGAGGGCCCGGACGGGGATCCCCGCCGCGATCAGGGCGCGGGCCGTGGCACCGCCCTGCCTGCCGGTGGCACCGGTGACCAGGACGGGCGCGGAATCGGTGGACATGCTGCTCCTCGGGGGGTTCGGCAACAAACGGCGGGGTCCGCCGCTTGTTGCCGAACAATACGGCGGCCCCCGCCACTTAGCAAGCCGCCCCGGATCAGCTCACCATGGACCCGTGGGTGAACGCGCCCGCCGTCACGGCCTCCGCGACGCACACCTCGACACCCCGAGGCTCCACCCCGAGAACCTGCCGGATGTCGTCCGTCACGAACGCCGACGCACCGCCGCGGAACAGCTCGTACATCTCGCCGACGTGCCGGACCTCCCACTCCGGCAGACCGCGCCCCACCAACGAGTCCCGGACCGCGTCGAGGCCGACGTCCACGACGGTCACCGGCGTGCCGGTCCCGGCCGATACCAGGTCGGCCAGCTCCTGGTAGGTGACGGCCCGAGGACCGGTCAGCACCAGCGTCCTCCCGTCCCACGCGTCGCTCGTGAGCGCCCGCGCGGCCACCGCGCCGACGTCCCGCGCGTCCACCAGGCTGATCGCCGCGGTGCCGAGCGGGTTCGGCAGCACACCGGTGGTGCGCAACGCGCCCGCGACCGCCTGGTTCACGATCACCTGGCCGAACCCGTTGGGGCGCAGCACGACGAACGGCTGTCCCCCGGCGCGCAGGACCTGCTCGACCTCCCAGTGCTGCCGTCCGACGAGCGGTCCGTCCGGCACGACCGACGTGCTCGTCGCGGACAGCTTCACGACGCGCAGCGGCGCGCCCCGCAGGGTCCGCAGGACCCTCTGCTGCGTGTCGGCCATGTCCAGTCCGTGCGGGGAGAGCAGGAGAAGCGACTCCACCCCTTCGGCGGCGGCGAGCAGGCCCTTCTCGTCGAGCGGGTCCCACCCGACGACCTCGACCGCGTCCGGCAGCACCGACCGCGCGCGGTCGGCGTCGCGGGCCAGCACCCGGACCTCCGTCCCGCCCTCCAGCAACGACGACACGACGTGGGGCCCGATGTTCCCGGTGGCGCCCAAAAGCAGTGCGGACATGGGTGTTCCCTTGCTCCTTCGTGGATGGCGGGACCGCGTCGGTCCCGTGGTCACGGGCCTCGGCATCGGGGCCCGCGCGGTGGTCGTGCTCCGGGCGGGTCAGGACTCCGCGGCGCCGGACGCCGGGTTCCGGGCGAGCCGGGCGTAGAAGTCGAGCAGCGCGGGGTCGTCCACGGCGCCGCGGTCGAGCGCCCGCTCGACCGGCACGCCCTGAAGCAGGCGCTTGACCGGCACTTCGAGCTTCTTGCCGGTGCGGGTGTGCGGGATGCCCGGCACCGCGATCACGTCGTCGGGCACGTGCCGCGGCGACGCCTCGGCGCGGATGGCGGCGGTGATCCGGTCCCGCAACGGCCCGTCGAGCACGACGCCGTCCTCCAGCACGACGAACAGCGGCATCCAGTACCCGCCGTCGGCCAGCTCCGCTCCGATCACCAGCGCCTCGCGGATGCCGGGCAGCTTCTCCACCACGGCGTACACGTCCGCGCTGCCGAGCCGGACGCCGTGCCGGTTGAGCGTGGAGTCCGACCGCCCGCTGATGACGACGCCACCGCGCCCGGTCACGGTCATCCAGTCGCCGTGCCGCCACACGCCGGGGTAGGTCGCGAAGTACGCCTCCCGGTACCGGGTGCCGTCCGGGTCGTCCCAGAACGCCACCGGCATCGACGGCATCGGCCTGGTGACGACGAGCTCGCCCACCTCGTCCACCACCGGCTTCCCGTCGGCGTCCCAGGCCTCCAGCGCGACGCCCAGCATCGGCGCGGAGATCTCCCCCGGCCACACCGGTGTGGTCGGGGCACTGCCGGCGAAGCCGCTGACCACGTCGGTGCCACCGCTGGTGGAGACGAGCTGCACCGACGGGCCGACGTGCTCGGAGACCCAGGAGTAGCAGGACACGGGCAGCGGCGCGCCGGTGCTCCCCACCACCCGCAGCGCGCCGAGGTCGAGCGCCGACGGTTCGACGCCGGCCTTGGCGCACGCCAGCAGGTAGCCGGGGCTCACGCCGAGCACCGAGACGCGGTGCTCCTCCGCGAGCCGCCAGAGCCGGTCCGGGCCGGGGAACACCGGGCTGCCGTCGTAGAGGACGACGGTGGCGTCGACCAGCAGCCCGGAGACGACGAGGTTCCACATCATCCAGTTCGTCGTCGTGTACCAGAAGAACCGCTCGCCGGGGCGGAGGTCGTTGTGCAGCCCCATGAGCTTGAGGTGCTCCAGCAGGACGCCGCCGTGGCCGTGCACGATCCCCTTCGGCGCCCCGGTGGTGCCGGAGGAGAACAGCACCCACAGCGGCGCGTCGAAGTCCACCCGCTCGAACGCCGGCGGCGCCGGGGTGGCGACGGCCTCCGCCCAGGGCACCATCGTCGGGTCGCCGGACGTGCCCACGTGGTCGACCAGCACCGTCGCCCGAAGGGTCGGCAGCAGGTCGCGCAGCCGGGCCGCGGCGGCCCGCCGGTCGTGGACGCGGCCGTTGAACCGGTACCCGTCGGCCGCCACGAGCACGGTCGGTGCGAGCTGGCCGAACCGCGCCGCGGCACCGTCCGCGCCGTAGTCCTGCCCGCACACCGACCAGACCGCGCCGAGGCTCGCGGTGGCGAGGAACGCGACCACGGCCGGTGCCGCGTTGGGCAGGTAGCCGACCACCCGGTCGCCGGGACCGACGCCCTGCCCGCGCAGCCATCCGGCGAACGCGGCCACCCTGGAGCGCAGCTCCGGCCAGTCCACCGACGTGGTCGTGCCGTCCTCGGTGACCGCGATCAGGGCGGGCCCGTCGCCGCCGCCGCGCAGGACGTGCTCGGCGTAGTTGAGCCGGGCGCCGGGGAACCAGCGGGCGCCGGGCATCGGCTCGTCGTCCAGCACCCGGTCGAACCCGTTGTCCGACCGGACGTCGAAGTACTCCCAGACCTCGCCCCAGAAGCCTTCGAGGTCCTCGACCGACCACTTCCACAGCTCGCGGTAGTCCGCCATCGACCGGCCGGTCACGGCCTCCGCCCGGCAGGTGAACCGGATGATCGACGCGTCGGGGTCGGGGTCCGGCCGCCAGACCGGTCCCGCGCTCACCGGGTCTCCAGCGCGACCGGCCGCGGCAGCCGGGCGAGCAGGTCGGCGACGACTTCCACGAGGGCGACCCGCGTCTCCGCCGCGCCGAACGCGTAGTGGTCGGGCCGGATGACGACGCCGACGTGACCGGGCGGCACCAGCACCCCGTCGGCCACGTACAGCAGCACCGCGCCGAGCGCTTCCAGCCGAGCCGCCTGGTCGTCGGACAGCACCTCCCGCGGGTCGACCGTGGCGGCGACCACGACGGCCTGCCCGACCAGGTCGTCGAGCGGCCCGGTGCGCCCGTCGAGCGTCAGCAGCGGCTGGGGGCTCAGCACGCCCGCGCCCGCCGCGTCCCGGCCCACGACACCACCGGTCAGCGTGGAGGGCGGGATCGGCGGCAGGACCCGCGCCGGGTCGGCGTCGTGGGCCAGCATGAAGGCGTCGCGCTGCGCCGCCGCCTCGGCGTCTGCCACGCAGATGACCTTCCCCAGCTCCACCGACATGGCGATCGCGTGCTGGACGTGGGCCCGCCGCTCGACCTGGTAGGTGTCCAGCAGGGCGGGGTCGACCACCCCGCCGAGCACGAGGTCGAGCTTCCACGCCAGGTTGGCGGCGTCGCGGATGCCCGAGCACATGCCCTGCCCCGCGAACGGCGGCATGAGGTGGGCGGCGTCCCCCGCGATCAGCAGCCTGCCCTCCCGCCACCGGTCGGCCAGCCGGGCCTGGAACGTGTAGACGGCGTGCCGCTCCAGGACGGCCGTCTCCGGCGTGACGTCCCAGGGTGCGAGCAGCCGCCACGCGGTGGCCTCGTCGCCCAGTTCGGCGGCGGACTCGCCGGGCAGCCGCATGAACTCCCAGCGGCGCCTGCCGGGGCCGCCGGAGACCGCGGTGGTCGGTCGCGCCGGGTCGCAGACCTGGACGTTCGTCGGGTCCCACGGGCGGTGCACGTGCGGGACCACGTCGACGACCAGCCAGTCGTAGAAGTAGCCGAGGTCGGTGACCGGGGTGCCCATGCGGTCGCGGACCAGGCTGTTGGCGCCGTCGCACCCGACCACCCAGGCGGCCCGCACGCGGGTCGGCCCGTCCGGTGCGTCGACGAGCAGGATGACCCCGTCCTCGCCCGCGTCGAGGTCGGTCACGGTGTGGCCGGTCAGCACGGTCACCGACTCGTGGGCTCCGGCCGCGGCGAGCAACGCCCGTTCCAGGTCGGGCTGGTGGAACATCGTGGCGGTCGGCCAGCCCGACGGCCCGGTGCCGGACCAGTCGAACCTGAGCAGGCACCGCCCGTCGGCGTTGCGCCACTCGTACACGGAGGCGGGCTCGCCGTGGGCGCGGACGGCCTCGCCGACGCCCGCCTCGGCCAGGACCCGCGCGGTCTCGTCGTCGAAGTGCACCGCGCGCGGCAGCGGGTACGGCCGGGGCCTGCGCTCCAGCACGACGACCCGGTGGCCGCGGCGGCCCAGCAGGGACGCCAGCGCGAGGCCCACCGGGCCCGCGCCGACGACCGCCACGTCGCACTCGACGTCAGTCACTGTGGGCGCCGGTCATCAGCGCGGCGAGGTCCTCGGGAGCCAGGAACGACGGCGGCGGAGGCGGGCCCCAGTTGTAGAGGCCGTGCACGCCCTCCCAGACGCCCGGCTTCCAGAGCGCGTCGTCGACGATGCAGTCGAGGTCCGAGTAGTACTCGGAGAAGTTGCCCGCCGGGTCGCGCAGGTACCAGAAGAAGTTGGACCCGACGTGGTGGCGGCCCAGCCCCCAGACGTGGCGGCCGGGGTCGGCGGCGAGCATCGAGCTGGCGCCGCGGCCGACCTCGTCGACGTCGTCGACCTGCCACGAGGTGTGGTGCAGGAACTGCAAAGGAGCCTGCTGCACCAGGACGTTGTGGTGGTCGGTCGAGCAGCGCAGGAACGCCGCGAGCCCGCGCACCGTGTCGCTGACCTTGAAGCCGAGGCCCTCGGTGAACAGGCGCTGGCTGGTCTCGACGTCGGTGGAGCCGAGCACGACGTGGCCGAGCTTGCGCGGCCGGACCCGGTCGGTGCGCAGCACGCCGTCGGCGCGGGCACCGACCCGGTCGTGGCGGCCCGGACCGTTGTACCGCGGCGCCGGGACCTCGGGCTGGACCAGCCGGGAGGCGATGGCCACCTCGACCCTGGTGCCGGTGCCCGGATCCAGGGTCGAGACCGACATGGCGGTGCGGGTGACCGGGAAACCGAGGCGTTCGAGGTCGGTCGCGACCCGGTCGAGGTCGTCCGGGTCGTCGGCACCGACCCCGAGCTCCAGCAGGCGCCGCCGGGCCGAGTCCGCCACGCGCAGCTGCTCGCCACCGTCCACGGTGGAGAAGGTGGTGCCCCCGGTCGTGGGCTGGAGGCCGAACTCGGCGTAGTACGCGGCGGTCTCGGCCACGTTCGGGACGCCCATGGTGATGGAGGTCAGGCGGTGCAGGGGCATGTCACATCTCCTTCGACGCGGCGACGAACTGCTGGTCGAGCTCACCGATGCCGGCGATCGTGCTGACGAGCCGGTCCCCCGGCTTGAGGAACCAGCGGGGGTCCCGTGCCGCGCCGACGCCGGCGGGAGTCCCGGTGAAGATCACGTCACCGGGCTCCAGCGGCAGCACGGCGGACAGCCTGGCGATCAGCTCGGGCACGGAGAACACGAGGTCGGCGGTGTTGCCCTTCTGGACGGACTCGCCGTTGACCGAGCACCCCAGGTCCAGGGCGTCCCGGTCCAGGCCCGCCACGACCAGCTCGTCCAGGGTGACCAGCCAGGGGCCCATCGGCGTGAAACCGGGGAAGGACTTGCCGAGGCTGAACTGCGGGGCCGGGCCGGCGAGCTGCGTCGTCCGCTCGGACAGGTCCTGCCCGGCGGTGATCCCGGCGACGTGGCTCCAGGCGTCCTCCGCGCTGACCCGGCTGGCGGTGCGGCCGATGACGACGACCAGTTCGACCTCCCAGTCCACGGTCTCCCCCGGCAGCACGACCCGACCGCTCGGACCGGTGATCGAACCGCGGAACTTGGTGAAGACCGGCGGTGACTCCGGGAGGTCGAACCCGGCCTCGGCGGCGTGGTCGCGGTAGTTCATGCCGATCGCGAACAGCTGGCCGGGGCGCGGGACCGGGGCACCGAGCCGCTCGGGGTCGAACGGCACCGCCGCGGCGGAGTCGAGGTCGAGGGCCGCCGCCCAGTCGACGAACGCCTCCCAGCGGACGTAGACCTCCTGCGGGTCCGGGCCGAACTCGCCCCCGCTGGCGGTGGCGACGTCCACGGCCCCGCGGTCGGTGACCAGGACGAGCCTGCTGTCGAGGTTGCCGATGCGCATGCGCTCTCCTCGGTGTGGGTGGTGACTCCGAGGTTGGCACCGGATCGTCGTCAATGCAACATTATTTCGAAATTTCTTCCGTCTCGATGTTGCCCACCGGAATTTCGACACTCTGTGTTATCGTCCCGAGCCATGGCCCCCGAAACTGGCACCCGGAGCAACGCTGTGTTCGACCGGCTGCGTGCCGACGTCCTGGGCGGACGGCTCGCGCCGGGGTCGAAGCTCAAGCTGGCGATGCTCGGAGCCCGCTACGAGGTGAGCCTGTCGGTCGTGCGGGAGGCGTTGAGCAGGCTGGCGGAACAAGGGCTCGTGGTGGCCCATCCGCAGCGGGGCTTCAGCGTGATGGCGTTGAGCCCGGAGGACCTGACGGACCTGACGAACACGCGGATCGACCTGGAGACGCTGGCGGCGCGGCGGTCGGTGGAGCACGGCGACCTGGCCTGGGAGACGGCGCTGGTGGCGGCGCACCACACGTTGGCGGGCACCTCGCTGATGGCGGGCGAGGGGGAGGTCAACGAGGGGTGGATCGACGCGCACCGGGCGTTCCACCACGCGCTGGTGGCCGGGTGCGGGAGCCCGCGGTTGCAGGGGCTCGCCACCGGGTTGAGGGACGCGGCGGAGCTGTACCGGATCTGGTCCACGTCGTTGACGCACGACACGAAGAGGGACGTGCCCGCCGAGCACGCGCGGCTGCTGGAGCTGGCGATCGCGCGGGACGCCGACGGGTTGGTGGCGGCGTTGGCGGCGCACATCCAGGGGACCACGGACATGTTGCTGAGGTACGCGGCCGAAGCCGGGCTGTGAGAAGCCGACATCAGCGGTCCTCGGCACGCGCCGCGCGCCGGACGTCCACGCCGCGGACGTGGTCGAGCAACCGCCCCGGATCGGCGACCGGCTCGTCGCCCCGCCACGCCACGAGGTGGTCGGGGCGGACGAGGAGGTAGCGGGCGCCGAACAGGGCCCGCGCGTCGGGCCTGGCGAGCCGGGTCGTGGTCAGCGGCATCCCGCGCTCCTCGGCCGCCGAACGCCAGGAGCCCGGCACCGGGGGCGCTCCCACCTCCAGCAACGTGAACCCCGGCCCCAGCCGGTCGTAGAGCGAGACTCCGGGCGCGAGCCAGAGGTGCGGCAGCCGCATCCCCGGCAGCGCCGACGGCCGGTAGACCGACGTCTCCGACACGGGCGCGGGGCCGTCGTCCGGCACGACGAGCGGCGAGCCGGGGCTGCCGGTGCCGAGGACGAAGCCCAGCGTGTAGGTCTCCGACGTCTTCGCCGCGCGGATCTCCTCCGCGACCGCGGCACGGGCGGCGTCCCCCGCGGCCCCGTCCCCGTCGAGGTCGGGCCTGCCGAGCTGCGGCGTCAGCACGGCCATGTTGCGCTCGGCCTCCGCGATCGCCGCGACGGCGACGGGCCTGCGGTCGGCCTCGTAGGAGTCGAGGATCGCCCCGCCGCCCCACCCGGCGATGTCGGCCGCCAGCTTCCAGCCCAGGTCCACGGCGTCCCCGATGCCGGTGTTGGCCCCGAACCCGCCCCACGGCGGGTTGAGGTGGGC
Organism: Umezawaea tangerina; assembly: GCF_003002815.1. Lineage (GTDB taxonomy): Bacteria > Actinomycetota > Actinomycetes > Mycobacteriales > Pseudonocardiaceae > Umezawaea > Umezawaea tangerina. The sequence goes on from NZ_PVTF01000002.1 coordinate 258,037, forward strand.
GGCGTCGCCGAGCAGGAAGCAGCGCCCCTCCCGGTACCGGTCGGCCACCAGCATCCGGGCCGTCCACGTGTCCTGCCCGCGGATCCGCAGCGGGACGTCGTCGCCGACCACCGCGCGCAGCGCCCGTTCGGTCCAGTCCGCGTCGTCGGGTGCGTCCAGGAGGATCGCCCACCAGGCGTCACGGGTGTCCAGCCGTCCCAGCAGTCCGCTCGCCGTCGCGCCGAGCACCCAGTACTGCACCGCGCGCCCCAGCCCGTGCCGGTCCCCCAGGCCGGGCGCGTCGAAGACGACCTGGAGGTTCGTGATCTCGTGGCTGCGGCCGGCCAGGCCGATGCCCAGGGCGCGGCGGACGGTGCTGCCCGCCCCGTCCGCCGCGGCCAGGTACCTCCCGCGGATCCGCGAGGTGGTGCCGTCCGGCTCCTCGATCGTCGCCACGACCGAGGTGCCGTCCTGCTCCGCGGAACGCAGGCGGGAGCCGAACCTCGCGCGGACGGTCGGACGGGTCGACAGCGCGGTCCGCAACGCGGTCTCGAGGCTGTACTGGGCCGTCCACTGGGCCGGTTCGGGGAACTCCGAGCTCGGGACGTCGGACAGGGCGAACACACCGTCGAAGACCTCGATCCGGCGCCCGGCCAGACCGGTGCAGAACACGACCGAGTCCGACCAGCCGAACGGCAGCCCGGAGGCGGCGCGGACCGCGTCGGCCACGCCGAGCCTGCGGAAGTGCTCCATCGAGCGCGGGTTGACCTGCTTGCACCTGGGGGTCGAGGTGTCGGGTTCGAGTCGCGGCTCGACCAGGACGACGTCCACACCGCGGCTGCCGAGCTCGTGGGCCAGGGTCAGGCCGACCGGACCACCTCCCACGACGACGACGTCGGTCTCCACCAGCGCGTCGGTCGTGCGGGAGGTCGTCATGGCGGCGAGTCTGGTCGGGCGGACGGCGGGCCCACAGCCGCGTTCCACCCAATGAACCGGCATCCTGGTCCCAGGTTCGAGGAACAGGTGGTGCGCATGCCCGAGGATCCGCCCGCCCCGCGCGGCCGGAAGCCCGCTCGCGGCGAACCGGTCGTGGACCGGGCGCTGCGCCTGCTGGCCGCGTTCCGGGAGAAGGGCGACGCGCTGTCGCTGGGCAGGCTGAGCGAGCGGGCCGGACTGCCGAAGGCGACGACGCTGAGGCTGGCCCGGCGGCTGGCGGAGTGGGGCGCGCTCGAACGCACCGACGACGGCGACTTCGTGATCGGCCTGCGGCTGCTGGAGGTCGCGTCCCTGTCCCCGCGCGGGCACGGGCTGCGGGAGGCGGTCCTCCCGTTCATGGAGGACCTCCACCACGCGACCGGGCAGCACGTGCTGCTCGCGGTCCGCGAGGACCGGGAGGCCGTCCTCGTCGAACGGCTGTCCGCGCACCGGGCGGGCACCGTGCTGTACCGGGTCGGCGGCCGGATCCCGTTGCACGCCACCGGTGTCGGCCTGGTCCTGCTCGCGCACGCGCCCGCGGACCTCCAGGAGGCCGTGCTGGACGGGGAGCTGTCCCTGCCCGACGAACCGCAGGACCTCACCGCCGACGAGCTCCGCCGGACGCTCGCGCGGGTGCGGCGGGACGGTGTCGCGGTGGCGTCCCTGCGCAGACCGGAGGCCATGTCGTCGGTCGCGGCGCCGATCCACGACAGCAGGCGGGCGGTGGTCGCCGCGCTGTCGGTGGTGGCACCGACGGCGTCGGTGCGCGCCGCCGCCCTGGCGCCCGCCGTCGTCGCCGTCGCGCGGGCCGCGTCGCGCGCCCTCCAGCGCGACGGCGCGCGGACCGGACCGAGCCCTGACCGTTTCGATGGATGAAATCCCGGTGGGACGCCCTCGACCGCGCGCGCCAGACTCCGGTGCCGCGACACCCGTCCGCCTCCGGAAAGGGACGACAATGGGAATCCTCGAAGCCGAGGACAGGGCCGACACCTTCGTCCCGCACGCGTTCACCGAGCGGACCGCCGACCTCGGCGAGATCCGGATGAACCACGTCGTGGTGGGTGACGCGAGCCTGCCCGCCCTGCTCCTCATCCCCGGCCAGACCGAGTCCTGGTGGGGCTACGAACAGGCGATCCCGCTGCTGGCCGAGCACTTCCAGGTCCACGCCGTGGACCTGCGCGGCCAGGGCCGCTCGACGTGGACGCCCGGCCGGTACACCCTCGACACCCTCGGCAACGACCTCGTGCGCTTCATCGACCTCGTCATCGGGCGCCCGACGTACGTGAGCGGACTGTCGTCGGGCGGTGTGCTGTCCGCCTGGCTGTCGGCCTACGCGAAACCCGGACAGGTCCGCGCGGCCGTCTACGAGGACCCGCCGCTGTTCTCGTCGCAGGTCGACCCCGCCCACGGCCAGTCCATCCGGCAGGGCATGGGCCCGTTCTTCGCCCTGCTGCACAAGTGGTTGGGCGACCAGTGGTCGATCGGCGACTGGGCGGGCGCCTCGCGGGCGATGCCCGCGGAGCTCCCCCCGGTCCTGCTGCGAGCGATCGCCACGATGTTCGGCGACGGCGAGGACGCCGACCTCGCCAAGCCGCCGCAGAACCTCCGCGAGTACGACCCGGAGTGGGCCCGCGCGTTCGTCTCCGGCACGGTCACCGTCGGCTGCGACCACGCGACCATGCTGTCGGCCGTCAAGGTGCCGGTGCTGTTCACCCACCACTTCCGCCAGGTCGATGACGAGACCGGCCACCTGCTCGGCGCGATCTCCGACCTCCAGGCCGGACGCGTCCGCGCCCTCGTCGAGGCGGCGGGGCAGCCCTTCACCTACCTGTCGTTCCCCGGCATGCCGCACGCGATGCACGACGCCGACCCCGAGCTCTTCGCGCGCACCGTGGTCGAGTGGGTCGGCGGTCTGCCCGACGAGTCGTAGGAACCGACCGGCCTCACAGCAGCACGTGCTCGGCGAACCGGCGCACGACCGTCGCCAGCACGGTGTCGGGGTCCTCCCGCCACAGGTCGGCGTTGAAGATCTCGACCTCGACGGCGCCGGTGTACCCGGCCTTGGCGACGAGGTCCGCGATGTGGTGGAAGTCGATGTGGCCGTCGCCCATCACGCCGCGGGCCAGCAGCGCGTCGGCGGGCAGCGGGGTGATCCAGTCGCAGACCTGGAACGAGGCGATGCGGTCGGCGGCCCTGGCGATCTGGGTCTCCAGGTCGGGGTCCCACCAGACGTGGAAGGTGTCGACCACGACGCCGACCGCGGCCGGGTCGTGCTCCTCGGCGAGGTCGAGCGCCTGGGAGAGGGTGGACAGGACGCCGCGGTCGGCGCAGTAGAGCGGGTTCATGGGTTCGAGTGCGAGGCGGACCCCGTGGTCCGCGGCGCACGGCACCAGGTCCGCCAGGACGTCGGCGACCCTCGCGCGCGCGGCGGGGAGGTCGCGGCTGCCAGGGGGCAGGCCGCCCACGACCAGGACGAGGCAGTCGGCACCGAGGGCGGCGGTCTCCTCGATGGCCCGGCGGTTCTCGACCAGCACGGCCGTGCGGTCGGGGGCGGTGAAGAACCCGCCGCGGCACAGCGAGGAGACGTGCAGGCCCGCGTCGGCGATGAGGGCCGCACCCGCCTGCACGCCGTGGTCGTGCAGGGGTTCGCGCCAGACGCCGATGGAGGTGATGCCCGCGCGGACGCAGGCCGAGACGGCTTCGGCGAGGGTGCTGCCGTTGATGGTCTTCTGGTTGAGCGACAGCGTGTTCACCGGGCGACTCCGTACACGTCCAGCAGGGTCGAGACGCGGTGGGCGGCCAGGTCCGGGTCCGGCAGGAGGCCCGCGGCGTCGGCGAGGACGTAGGTCTTGACGAGGTGGGGCAGGGCGCGGGCGCTCTGCAGGCCGGCGACCATGGAGAAGCCGGGCTGGAGGCCGGAGAGCCAGGACACGAAGGCGATGCCGGTCTTGTAGTAGTAGGTCGGCGGCCCGAAGACGTGGCGGGCCAACGGGAGCGTGGGCGCGAAGGCGGCGTCGTAAGCCGCCTCGTCCCCGCGGTCGAGGGCCTGCAGAGCCGCCGAGGCCGCGGGGGCGATGGCGGCGAAGATGCCGAGCAGGGCGTCGCTGTGGTGGGCGCCGTCGCCCTTGACGAGGTCGGGGTAGGCGAAGTCGTCACCGGTGTAGAGGCGGACACCGGTCGGGAGGTCGGCGCGCAAGGACTTCTCGTGGTCGGCGTCCAGCAGCGAGACCTTGACGCCGTCGACGCGGTCGGCGTGGTGGTGGACGAGGTCCAGGAACGCGGTCGTGGCCTCGTCGACGTCGGTCGAGCCCCAGTAGCCCGTGAGGGCCGGGTCGAACACGGGGCCCAGCCAGTGCAGGATCACCGGGGCGTCGGTGCGGGGCAGGATCCGGTCGTAGACGTGCCGGTAGTCGGCCGGGGTGGTGGCCAGCCGGGCGAGGTCCCTGCTGGCCATGACGATGGCCTGGGCACCCGCGTCCTGCACCACGTCCAGCTGCTCGGTGTAGGCGCGCACCACGTCGTCGAGCGTCGTGGCGTCGGTGTGGTCGGTGCCCGCGCCCGCGGCGATGCGGGTGCCGAGGTGTGCGGCCTCGGCGGCGCTGCGGCGGACGAGCTCACGAGTGGTGGCCCAGTCCAGGCCCATGCCGCGCTGGGCGGTGTCCATCGCCTCGGCCACGCCGAGGCCGTAGGACCAGAGGTGCCTGCGGAACGCGAGCGTGCTGTCCCAGTCGACGACGGCGGGGGCTCCGGGGCTGTTGTCCCCCAACGGGTCCGCGACGACGTGGGCGGCGGCGAACGCGACCCGCGAGGTCGGCGGCCCGGACGGCTTGGCCCACGTCACGGGGTCGCGCGGCACGTGGTCGTAGAAGGTGCCGTCGGCGGCGGGCAGGGTGATCACAGCTCGACCCGCCGGTTCGTGCGGGACGACTCCAGACCCGCCTGGGCGAGCCGGATGCCGCGGACGCCCGCGAGGAAGTCGTAGGGGTGCGGGGCGTCCTCGACGACGTGCAGGACGAACTGCTCCCACTGGGTCTTGAAACCGTTGTCGAAGTCGGTGTTGTCGGGGACCTCCTGCCACTGCGCGCGGTAGGAACGGGTCTCCTCCAGGTCCGGGTTCCACACCGGGCGCGGCGTGGCCTCGCGGGGCTGCACGACGCACTTGCGCAGACCCGCCACGGCGCTGCCGCGGGTGCCGTCGACCTGGAACTCCACCAGCTCGTCGCGGTGCACGCGGACGCACCACGAGGAGTTGAGCTGCGCGACCACACCGCCCTCCAGCTCGAAGATGGCGTACGCGGCGTCGTCGGCCGTGGCGTCGTAGGACTCGCCCGCCTCGTCGACCCTGGTCGGGATGTGGGTGGCGGTCTTGGCGATCACCGAGGTCACCGCGCCGAACAGGTTCTCCAGCACGTAGTTCCAGTGGCAGAACATGTCCACGGTGATGCCGCCGCCGTCCTCGGCGCGGTAGTTCCAGCTCGGCCGCTGCGCGGGCTGCCAGTCGCCCTCGAACACCCAGTAGCCGAACTCGCCGCGCACGCTGAGCACCCGGCCGAAGAACCCGCTGTCCACCAGGCGCTTGAGCTTGAGCAGGCCGGGCAGGTACAGCTTGTCGTGCACCACGCCGTTCTTCACGCCCGCCTCGGCGGCGCGACGGGCCAGCGTCAGCGCGCCCTCCACGGACTCCGCGACGGGCTTCTCGGTGTAGACGTGCCGACCGGCGTCGACGGCCTTCAGGATGGACTTCTCGCGCACGGCGGTGAGCTGCGCGTCGAAGTACAGCGGGCACGAGTCGTCGCCCAGCGCCGCGTCGAGGTCGGTCGTCCAGCGGGTCAGGCCGTGCCGCCGCGCCATCTCCTCGAGCTTCGCGGCGTCGCGGCCGACCAGCAGCGGCTCCAGCCGGACCCGTGAGCCGTCGGACAGCTCGACACCCCCCTGCTCCCCGATCGCGAGCACCGAGCGCACCAGGTGCTGCCGGTATCCCATCCTTCCGGTCACGCCGTTCATCACGACGCCCAGGGTCCGCGTGGCCATTCGTCCTCCTGTGGAAAGCGCTTTCCAAATTACCGTACAACACTTGTCCGCTAGCCGGTGCGGTACTCCGCGAACCACTTCGCGGCCGCCCGCAGCGGCGCGTCGACTGGCGGGATGTCCGGGTACCAGGCCTTCTCCCACTCCAACGACACCCAGCCCGACCACCCGCGCAGCACCTCGCCGCACTCGGCCAGCGGGACCGCGCCCAGACCGGGTACGACCGGCGTGGCGCCGACGGCGTCCTTCACCTGGAAGTAGGCCAGGTACTCCCCCAGCACCTCCCGCGTCCGCGCGGGCGCCTCGCCGTGCCGCCACGGGTGCAGCGCGTCCCACAGCACCGAGACCAGCTCCGGTGCGCCGAACGGCCGCACGAGCCGCACCGCCTCCTCGCCCGTGGGGTGCGAGTCGTGCGTCTCCACCAGCAGCCGCACTCCGGACGAGCGGAGGTCGTCGAGCACCTCGCCGATCCGGTCGCGCGACTCCACGTCACCGCCGGGGAACACCCGGACCGACGGCGCGCCGAGCCGGTGGGCCAGGTCGACCAGGGCCCTCAGCTCGGCGACGACGGGCCCGTCCGGTCCGGGGGCGCAGACCCGCGCGTACCCGGCGAGGCAGGCGATCTCCAGGCCGTGGTCGGCGACCGCCGCGCGCACCTCACTCACCTCGCGCCGGGAAAGTCCTGTGTGGACCTGCTCGTCCGGGTGCGTCCGGATCTCCAGCCCCGCGCAGCCGTGGTCGGCGGCGAGCCCGGCGGCCCGCCCGATCGGTGTTCCCGGCATCCCCAGCGTGCTCACCGCGAACCACCGCACCACTCGTCCCTCCAGACCGGGTCGGGGTGCCCGCGGGCACCCCGACCCGTGCCGATCACGTGCCGTCGATCAGCCGGATGGCGATCGCGGGGTCGAACTGCCCGGCCGGGGTGGTCGGCGCGATGCCGCACAGACCGTCCGAGTTGCCGGGCGTCTTGATCCACAGCAGCATCTCCGCGCCGCCGCCGACCTGCGCGGTCACGCCGAGCTTGCGCCCCGCCGGGTTGCACCACACCCCGTTGGAGCCGTTGCCGTTGCGGCTGGTGTCCACGACGAACTTTGCGGCGTAGCCCAGCGACGAGACGACCTGGTTGCCGTAGCCGGTCGACGCGCCGGTGGTGTAGTAGTTCGACACGTTGACCGAGAACCCGCGGACGTTGCGCACGCCCGCCGACAGCAGCCTGCTCGCCATGGTCGCCGGGGCGACCCAGCCCGCGTTGCCGCCGTCGAGGTACACGTAGGCGTTGGGGGCCTTCTGCTGGAACATCTGGGTCGCGTACGTGAGCATTCCCAGCCGGTCCTGGATCGCCGCGGAACTCATGCAGGAGAAGTCCCCCAACGAGTCCGGCTCGATGACGACGACGGCGGGTTTGGTCCCGACGCCCGCCGCGAAGCTGGAGATCCACGTCCGGTAGGCCGACACGCTCCCCGCGCCTCCACCCGAGTGCCCACCGCAGGCGTCCCGGCCGGGGATGTTGTAGGCCACCAGCACCGGGAGCTTGTCGTTGGCGTCGGCCGCGCCCACGTAGCTCGCGACCAGCCCCCCGATCCCGCTCTCGTTGCCGAACCAGCGGGCGATGGGCTTGGAGCCGATCGACGACTGGACGCGCGCCGCCCGCGCGTCACCGGGGTTGTTCCGCGCCCACACCGCGGGCGAGGAGTTGGGGTTGACGTAGAAACCGCTGGTCATGTCGATGGGGCTGGCGGCGTGCGCGGTGGGCACGACCGTCAGCAGGGGCAGGGTGACGAGGGCCGCCGCGAGGCGGGCTCTCCACGACATTGTGGATCCTCTCTACAGGGAGTGGGCTGCCGCCGGGCCCGTGGCGCGCGCCGCTCCGCTCGTCCCTCGGGAGCGGCGCCGCGGCGGTCGGGTCAGCGGGCGTCGACGAACGCCGCCACCCAGGCGAGGGACGAGTTCCAGTTGATCGCGACCTCGTTGGTGGACCACGATCCGATGTCGTCGATGTAGCACTTGGCGGGCTGGCAGCCGGGCAGGTTCTGCTGCGCCACGGGGTCCTGGAGCCCGGAGTTCGGGCCACCGGCCAACGAGCCGGGTGGCGGGCTGGGCAGCGCCGGGTCGATCTGGTGCGACCAGTGCCGGTGGTGCTGGTTGTGGCTGGCGCGCTCGCCGTACCCGCTGACGAACGACTGGTTCAGCCCGTTGCGGCCGAGCAGGTAGTCCATCGACTCCAGCACGCCGTCGCGGTACTCGCGCCGGAAGCTCAGGTCGTAGGCCACGCCCATGACCATCGCCGCGTTGGTGGTGGCGCTGGTGGAGCCCCACGCGTAGGCGCCGTCGGTCGGCAACGAGGGGTTGGGGTAGCCCTGCTTCCGCAGATCGCGCAGGTAGCCGTCGGCGACGGACAGGATCCGCTTGCGGGCCGGGAGGACGCGGTCGACCGGGAACCGCTCGGGCAGCCGGGCGATGGTCAGGTCGGCCAGCGCGCCGGTGTCCTTCCAGGAGAACCCGGCCGGGGTGAGCTTCGTGGTGATCCGGGACAGGTACACCCGCTTGCCGGTGGTCGCGTACAGCTCCGCCGCGGCCCAGGAGAACTCGTCGCTGACGTCGGTGTCGTCGTACGCGCCACCGCCGACGCTGTCCTCGTCCGGCGCGTAGAGGTCCGGGTGCGCGTTCGCGGCCTGCCACGCGGTTTCCGCCGCCGCCAGGCACTTCTGCGAGAACGCCCGATCCCAGAGCGCCCAGATCCGCGCGCACTGGGCGCCCGCGGCGGCCAGGTTCAGCGTGGCGGCGGTCGACGGGGCGTGCAGGTAGCGGGGCTGCGGGTCGTTGGACGGCAGCATCGGGTGCCCGGTCCACGCCAGGTCGTGGATCTTGTGGTGCGCCATGCCCGCCAGCGGCTTGTCGGCCGGGACCTGCATCTTCAGCAGGAACTCGACCTCCCAGCGGGCCTCGTCCAGCACGTCCGGGACGTGGTTGGCCTGCTCGGGGATCGCCAGCAGCCCGTCGCGCAGGCCCTCGAAGTCCAGCGTGCGCAGGGAGCGCTCGTAGGTGTCCATGAGCTGCCACGCCGCCAGCGCGCCGTTGACGACGTACTTGCCGTGGTCGCCCGCGTCGTACCAGCCGCCGCTGACGTCGAGCGAGTAGTCGCACGTGCCGGGCAGGCACGGCACCGACGTGTCGCCCTTGTTGGGCGCGACGCCGACGTGCCCGGCGGGCCTGGCGTAGGCCGCGCCGACGTGCTCCGCGTCGATCGGGGTGCCGCTGCGGTTGTGGTAGAAGTACGCCAACGAGTCCCGGCGCAGCGAGTCGTAGGGGCTCCTGGCGATGTCGAACGGCTCGCTGACGTCCGAGCCGACCGCCAACGTGTACCCGGTCCCGACGGTCTTGACCTTGGAGAAGTCCGCGATGTGCACGTGGTCGCCGGACATGGCGTCGTCGCCTTTGACGGTGGTGGTCCCCGTGGCCACGACCGCGCCCGCGGCGTCGCGCAGCTGCCACGCGACCGGCGTGGTGGCGGCGTTGACGACGGACGCCCGCTTGTCGCCCGAGGCGGCGTAGCCGAGCTGGTTGACCCGCACCGGCGAGCCGTAGTCCCAGCCGCCACCGGGCCGGACCACGCCGCCGGTCAGCGACACGTCGTCCAGGCAGAGCCGGTACGCCTCCTTGGCGCCGCCCGCCTGGAGGGCGACCTGGCCGCGGGTGGTGGTCTTCGTCGAGGTCCCGGTGAACTCGAACGCCTTGGGCTCGGCGGTCAGCGGGACCGGCTTGTTCAGCGTGCCGGTGCTGGGCGGGTCGGCGAGCGCGACGACGGCGCGGACGGTGACCGGTCTGGTGGCCGACGCGGTGAACCGCAGCGTGTAGGGCTGACCGGCCTCCAGGGGGACGTCGTTCTGGCCGATCATCGACTCCCACGGGTTGACCGTGCCCGCGGGCACGTCGGCGCAGAGCCGCCCGGAGTCCACCGCGGACGGTGTGCTGCCGCTGCTCCACCAGGGCGACTTCCCGGTGGCGAAGGTGCCGTTGAGCACCCGTTCGTAGGTCTCGGCGTGCGCCGGGGTCGCGAGACCGACCAGGAGCACGAGGGGGAGGCAGGCCGCGAACAGCCTCGATCTGGCGGACATACCGGGCCCTTTCGGGTCGTGGGACTCCCGGCACTCCACGGCGTCAAGGCGGAATGGTCACCCCGGAGACGCCGTGTGTCAACGGTCTCCCCTCCTCGATTTTGCCTCTTCCCAGACGTGTGACTTCCTGGTTACAGTCCTGTAAGCGCTTCCAATTTCGCCTCACACCCGAGTCACCAGCACCCGCACAGCCACGGCGTCACCGCAGCTCACAGGTGCAGATATCCGGCCTGGAAGACATCCAACCCACCGTTAACGCTTCCAGAATGCTCGGTTCAATCGGAGGATCCCATGGCTGTACGACCCAGACGGACCGTGCTCGCGGCGCTCGTCGCCACGGCACTGGCGGCCACCGCCGCGTGCGGTGGCGGCACCGACTCCGCGTCCGGGAAGACGACGCTGGTCGTCAAGACCTTCAGCCAGTTCGGCTACGACGGGCTCTACCAGGAGTACGAGGCCGCGCACCCCGGCATCACCATCAAGGAGGAGAACATCGGGAAGCTGGGCGACTACCTGCCCAAGCTCCAGCAGTGGATGGCCGCCGGGAAGGGCGCGGGTGACGTGGTCGCCCTGGAGGAGGGCATCCTCTCCCAGTTCACGGCCAAGCCGGACCAGTTCGTCAACCTGCTCGACCACGGCGCGGGCGAGCTGAAGCCGAACTTCCTGGAGTGGAAGTGGAAGCAGGCGTCCACACCGGACGGGTCGAAGGTCATCGGGCTCGGCACGGACGTCGGCGCGCAGGGCATGTGCTACCGCACCGACCTGTTCGCCAAGGCCGGGCTGCCCACCGACCGCGAGGCCGTCGGCGCGCTGTGGACCACGTGGGACGACTACCTGGCCACCGGTCGCCGGTTCACCGACGCGGGCACCGGCGCAAAGTTCTTCGACACCTCCGGTGGCGTCTACCAGAACATCCTGATGCAGCAGGGCGACCACACCTACTACGACACCTCGAACAAGCTGGTCATCGACAGCAACCCCGGCGTCAGGAAGGCCTGGGACCAGACCGTCGCGCTCGTCGGGGCGGGGCTGTCGGCCAACATCGACCAGTACAGCCCGCAGTGGAACGCCGGGTTCAAGAACGGGGCCTTCGCGACGATCCCCTGCCCGTCGTGGATGCTCGGCACGATCGAGAAGCAGTCCGGCCCGGAGAACAAGGGCAAGTGGGACGTGGCCAGGGTTCCCGGCGACGGCGCCGTGCGCGGCGGCTCCTTCCTGGCCGTGCCAGGGCAGAGCACCCACCAGGCCGAAGCCGCCGAGCTCGTCGAGTTCCTCACCAGCGCCAAGGGCCAGACCGCGGCGTTCAAGGCGAAGAACAACTTCCCGTCCTCGCCCCAGGCGATCGACGACCCCGCCGTGCGCGACTTCACCAACGCCTACTTCAACGACGCGCCGGTCGGCAGGATCTTCGGCGACAGCGCCAAGGCGCTCAAACCGGTGTACCTGGGGCCGGACAACACCCCCATCGGTGACCGGGTCGCCAACGCGCTGACCGCCGTGGAGCAGGGCAAGCTCTCGCCGGACGAGGCGTGGGCCAAGGCCGTCGACGACGCCAAGCGCCTGGTGAAGTGACGATGGCGGTCACCGACGTGCGGCCGCGACCGGCCGCCGCACCCCGTCCCTCCCCGGTTCCGCCGCCCCGGCGGGGGTTCCTCGCCCACGTCGACGCGAAGTGGTCGCCCTACCTGTTCATCGCGCCGTTCTTCGTGATCTTCGCGATCTTCGGGCTGTTCCCGTTGGCCTACACCGGATGGGTCTCGCTGCACGAGTGGGACCTCGGCGGCGCGGGCGCGTTCATCGGGCTGGACAACTACGCGGACCTGTTCGGCGACCCAGACTTCTGGAACGCGGTCGTCAACACCCTCGGCATGCTCGTGCTCGCCACGGTGCCGCAGCTGCTGCTCGCGATGGTGCTGGCGAGCCTGCTCAACCAGAAGCTGCGCGGGCTGACGTTCCTGCGGATGGGCGTGGTGCTGCCGATCGTCACGTCGGTGGCCGCAGTGGGCATCGTGTTCAGCCAGATCTTCGACCGCGACGCGGGCATGGTGAACGGGATACTCGGGCTGTTCGACGTGGCCCCGGTCGACTGGCGGGCGGACAAGTGGTCGTCGTGGACCGCGATCGCCACCATGGTCAACTGGCGGTGGACCGGCTACAACGCGCTGATCTACCTGGCCGCGATGCAGTCGGTCCCGCGCGAGCTGTACGAGGCGGCGACGGTCGACGGGGCGTCGAAGGTCCGGCAGTTCCGCAGCATCACGGTGCCGATGATCCGGCCCGCGGTCGTCTTCACGGTGATCGTGTCCACGATCGCGGGCATGCAGCTGTTCACCGAGCCGCTGATCTTCGGCCAGGGCGGCTTCGCCATCTCCGGCGGCAGCCTGCGGCAGTTCCAGACGCTGTCGATGTACATGTTCGAGAAGGCGTTCCGGGAGTTCGACTACGGGTACGGCTCCGCGGTGGCGTGGATGATCTTCCTGCTGATCACGCTGCTCGCGGTCGTCAACTTCCTCGTCGCGCGAAGGGGGAACTGACCGTGCGCGGGTCGCAACCGCTGGTGTACCTCACCCTGCTCGCGGGGATCGCGCTGTCGGCGTTCCCGCTGTACTGGCTGTTCGTCGTGGCCACGAGGACGAACGACGTCGTCGGCGACTGGCCGCCGCCGCTGGTGCCCGGCGGGAACCTCGGGGACAACGTGTCCCGGCTGTTCTCCACCGAGGACGCGCACTTCCTGCTGGGCATGGCGAACTCGGCGTTCGCGTCGGTCACCGTGACGGTCGCGGTGGTGTTCTTCAGCTCGTTGGCCGGTTTCGCGTTCGCCAAGCTCAGGTTCCGCGGCCGCGACGGTCTGCTGCTGGTCATCCTGGGCACGATGATGATCCCGGTGCAGATGGGCATCATCCCGCTGTACATGATCATGGTGGAGCTGGCCTGGCAGAACAGGATGCAGGCGGTCATCGTGCCGTCGCTGGTGTCCGCGTTCGGCGTGTTCCTGATGCGCCAGTACGCCGAGCGGGCCATCCCGGACGAGCTGATCGAGGCGGCGAAGGTCGACGGGTGCTCGACGTTCCGGATCTTCTGGACCGTCGTGCTGCCCGCGCTGCGGCCCGGCGCGGCGGTGCTCGGCCTGTTCACGTTCATGGGCACCTGGAACGAGTTCCTGTGGCCGCTGGCCGTGCTGGAGGCGGACAACCCGACGGTGCAGTTCTCGCTGAGCCAGCTGTCGACGACCTACTACACCGACTACACGCTGATGTTCGCCGGGGCGCTGGTCGCCACGGTGCCGCTGCTGCTCGTGTTCGTCGCGTTCGGCAGGCAGATCATCGGCGGCATCATGGAAGGCGCGGTCAAGGCGTGAGGCCGGGATTCCTCTGGGGAGCGGCCACGTCGAGCTACCAGATCGAGGGCGCGGTGGCGGAGGACGGGCGCGGACCGTCCATCTGGGACACCTTCGCCGCCACACCGGGCAAGGTGGACAACGGCGACACGGGCGAGGTCGCCGCCGACCACTACCACCGCTACCGCGAGGACGTCGCGCTGATGGCCGACCTCGGGCTCGGCGCTTACCGGTTCTCCGTCACCTGGCCCCGTGTGCAGCCGCACGGCCGCGGCGCGGTGAACCAGCGGGGCCTCGACTTCTACCGGCGGCTCGTGGACTCGCTGCTGGACAAGGGGATCGAGCCGTGGCCGACGCTCTACCACTGGGACCTGCCGCAGCCGCTGGAGGACGCGGGCGGCTGGCCGGAACGCGACACCGCGCTGCGGTTCGCCGACTACGCGGCCGTCGTGCACGACGCCCTGGCCGACCGGGTCACCCGGTGGACCACGCTCAACGAGCCGTGGTGCTCGGCGTTCCTCGGCTACGCCACCGGACGGCACGCCCCCGGCCGCCGCGAGCCCGCCGCGGCCGTCCGCGCCGCCCACCACCTGCTGCTGGGCCACGGCCTGGCCGCGCGGGCGATGGGTCCAGCGGAGGTGGGCGTCGCGCTCAACCTCACCCACGTGTCGCCGCGCGCGGACACCGGGGCCGACCTGGACGCGGCGCGCCGGATCGACGGGATGCAGAACCGGCTGTTCCTGGACCCGCTGCTGCGCGGCTCCTACCCCGTCGACGTCCTCGCCGACCTGGCGGGCACCACGGCGTTCGACCACGTCCGGCCGGGCGACCTGGAGACCGTCGCCGCTCCGCTCGCCTTCCTCGGCCTCAACTACTACTCCCCCGCGCTGGTCGCGGCCGGTGCCGAGGACCGGCCGTCGGCCTACGTCGGCTCGCCGCGCGTGGAGTTCCCCGACGGCGGGCGGCCGCGGACGTCGATCGGGTGGGAGATCGACGCGGACGGGCTGCTCCGCCTCCTGCTCCGGCTGCGCGACGACTACCCACCCGTGCCGCTGTACGTGACCGAGAACGGGGCCGCGTTCGACGACGCGCCGCACGACACGGCCAGGATCGCCTACCTCGCCGACCACCTGCGGGCGTGCGCGGAGGCGATCGACCTCGGTGTCCCGCTCCAGGGCTATTTCGCCTGGTCGCTGCTGGACAACTTCGAGTGGTCCTACGGCTACGCCCAGCGCTTCGGCCTCGTGCACGTCGACTGCGCCACGCAGCGCCGCACGCCCAAGGACAGCGCCCGCTGGTACGCCGACGTCATCGCGCGCGGCGGGCCGCTTGGTAGTCTCCAGCGGGTAGACGACCACACGTGGGAGCGGTCCTGAAGATGAGCAACCGGCCGCCGACCCTGGACGAGGTGGCGCAGCGTGCTGGTGTGTCCACCGGGACAGCCTCGCGCGTCATCAACAACGCCCAGCACGTGAGCAAGAAGGCCCGGCAGGCCGTGGAACGGGCCGTCGAGGAGCTCGGCTACGTCCCGAACGTGGCGGGCCGCTCGCTGGCCAGCCAGCGGCGGGGCGCGGTCGTGCTCGCGATCTCCAGCGACGACCCCGCGCTGTTCGCCAACCTGTTCTTCGCCGAGGTGATCACCGGGGTCAACGCGGTGATCGAGGAGACGGACCTCCAGCTCATGCTGGTGCTGGCCGCCTCCGAACGCGGCCGCGACCGGCTCGCCCGGATCCTGCAGTCGCGCAGCGCGGACGGCGTGATGCTGCTGGCCCTGCGGGAGAACGACCCGCTGTCCAAGCTGGCCGACGAGAGCGGCGTGCCGGTCGTGCACGGCGGGCGGTCGCTCGACCGGACGCCGCAGTGGTACGTGGACGCGGACAACCGCGGCGGCGCGCGGCAGGCCGTGGAACACCTGATCGGCGTCGGCAGGCAGCGGATCGCCACCATCACCGGCCAGCTCGACCTGCACGTGGGCGTGAACCGCTACCTCGGCTACCGCGAGGCGCTGGCGCTGGCCGGGCTGAGCGACGCGCGGGTCGCGCACGGCGACTTCGGCGAGGCCAGCGGCGCCGCGGGCATGACCCGCCTGCTCGACGAGCACCCCGACCTGGACGCCGTGTTCGTGGCGTCCGACGCGATGGCGGCCGGGGCGCTGCGGGTGCTGCACGAGCGCGGCAGGGCCGTGCCGGAGGACATCGCCGTGGTGGGGTTCAACGACGTCGTGACCGCCCAGCACACCCAGCCCCGCCTCACCACGGTGCACCAGCCGATAGAGGCCCTCGGCCGTGAGATGACCCGGATGCTGGTCCGCCTCATCAACGGTGAGCGGCCCACCCCGCTGATCCTGCCCACCGAACTGGTCATCCGCGACTCGGCCTGAGGTTTCGGGGACCGGACCGGCCGGGCCGGCGCACGACCGACCCTGCCCGCCTCGGCGGGTTCCCACTGCCCGTGGTCATGCCCGGACCGGTCCGACGTGGTCGACGGCGAGCGGGTCGAAGGTGACGGTCGTGCGGGAGCCGTCCGCCCAGGTCACCTCGACCCCGGTCCCGACCGCGCGCGCCGTCGGGCGGGCGGTGGTCGGGGTGAGGGACGCCAGGGCCGCGTAGACCGCCGTGCCGTGCGCCGGTCCGGTCAAGCGGGGCACGTGCGCGGTCGGGGTGAACGCCGTCGAGGTGGTGAGGTCGTCCTGGTCGGTCCAGCCGAGCAGCGGGTGCAGGGTGGAGGTCCGGGCGGCCCAGCCGGTCTGCTCCGCCGTCGCGCCGTCGGGCGCGCCGACCACGCGGTGGACGCGGAGCTCGTGCGTCCCGACGGCCACGGTGGCGCTCTGCACCACCAGCCCCGGCGGGGCGGGACGGCCGGGGGTGAAGGCGGGCCGGTGCCAGGACGCAGCCCAGCCCCAGCCGTCGCCGTGGGCCGCGCCGAGGGGGTGGATGCGGCGGCGGGCGCTGCGGTCGCCGCCGACCACCACGGCGAAGTGGTTGTCGGCCACCTCGGTGCCGGGGCCGGTGTGCGTCGAGTAGGCCAGCCGCCCGTAGAGGGGGTCGTCGTCGGTCGCCGACTCCCCGTCGTGCGGTCCGACGTGGTCGCTGCCGTGGTTGTGCAGCCGGACCACGCCGTTCGCCGACTGGACCAGGAATCCGGGCGCGGACGAGGAGAACACCCGATCGGGTCCCTCGCTCGGTGCGGCAGCCTCGGTCGCGGTCCACAGTGGATGGTCGCCGGGGGCGAGCAGGCAGACGAACGCCTTGCCGGCCCAGTACGGCGAGGCCGGGCCGGAGTAGGGCTGCAGCGTCGGCTCGTGCGGGCCGTGCCAGCCGAGCGTGAGCAGCCCGTTCCCGTCGAGCGCGCCCCGGTCGAGGAAGTAGCGCAGCGAGCCGCTGAGCAGGCGGCGGGACACGCCGGGCGCGAGCGGGGTGTGACCGGTGACAGCGCCCAACGCCACGGCCGAGGCGGCGGCGAACCGGTAGGTCAGCGACCGTCCGAAGTGGAGCGGGGCGCCGTCGCCGCCGAACAGCCGGGAGAAGGTGCCCAGGTGGTCGCGGAGCCGCTGGTCGTGCGGTGTGCCCACGCCCGCGAGGTGGTTGTCCAGCACCGGGTACAGGTGCAGGGCCCAGCCGTTGTAGTGGTCGAAGGCCCGGCCGTCGCCGTCGGAGTACCAGCCCTCGCCGCGGTACCAGGTGTCCAGCAGCTCCAGCGCGCGCGTCCTGGCACGTGCCGTCCCGGCGTCACCGCGACCGACCGACTCCAGGAAACCCGCCACCGTGAACGGGAACAGGTACCAGTTGTTCGGCCACGGCACGTGCCGCAGGGCGCCGCGCAGCCATTCCTCCACGCGGTCGCGGACACCGTCGTCGAGCCGGTCCCAGAGCCACGGCCGGGTCAGCCGCAGGCCGAGCGCGACCGACGCCGCCTCCACCATCGGCTGGCCGCCGTCGAGGATCGGCGGCCACTGCTCGTCGCCCCCGTCCGTGCCCGCGACCAGCCCGCCGGCGTAGCGCCCCAGCCAGTCGTGGGGGTCACCACCGCCGGCGACCCGGAACGCGGCGGCCAGGAACGTGCGGGCGTAGCCCTCCAGACCGTCGGACACCGCCCCGTTGGCCGACGGTCGTCCCGGCAGGTCGAGCCGGGCGCCGCGCGGGCTCGCCCAGCGCCACGCGGCGGCCAGCAGCCCGTCGGCGGTGGCCTCCCAGTGCGCGCGGGTGTACCCGGTGTGCGGGCTGAGGCCCCGGTCCTCGGGCGGCAGGGTGATCACGCGAGCTGCCCGAACAGCTCGCGGCGCACCGGGTGGGCGAACCCCTCGCCGCCCACCCAGCGACCGACCTCGGCGACGGCGACGTCCGCCAGGCGCCGCCACTCGTTGCCCTGCGAACCGGCCAGGTGCGGGGTGATGAGGACGTTGTGGCTGTCCCACAACGGGTGCCGGGGTGGCAGCACCTCGGGGTCGGTCACGTCCAGCACGGCCCGGATCCGGTTCTCGCCGACGGCGTCGGTGAGCGCGTCCTGGTCGACCACGGCGCCACGGGCGGTGTTGAGCAGCACCGCGCCCGGCCGCATGGCGTCGATCAGGTCGCGGCTCACCAGGCCGCGCGTCCGCGGGAGCAACGGGGTGTGGACGCTCACGAGGTCGCTGCGGGCGAACAGGCCGGGCAGGTCGACCTGCTCGACACCGAGCGCGGCGGCCTCGTCCGGGGTGACGTACGGGTCGTGCAGCAGGACGTGGAAGTCGAAGGGGCGCAGCAGTTCCACGACCCGGCGGCCGATCGTCGACGCGGACAGGACGCCGATCGTGCGGCCGAAGTTGCCGATGGTCTTGGGGGTGCGCAGCCAGTCGTCCGGGCTGCGCAGGACGCGGTGGTGGCGCGCGCGTTCCAGGACGTGCTTGCCGGTCAGCAGGATCATCGCGACGGTGTACTCCGCGACCGGGAGGGCGTTGGCCGCGGCGGCGGACGTGACCTCGATGCCGCGGTCCCAGCAGGCCCGCGTCACCTGGGCGCGCACCGACCCGCCGGTGTGCACGACCGCGCGCAGCCGGGGCGCCCCGGCCAGCACGGCCTCGGTGAGCCGGGGGCAGCCCCAGCCGGTGACCAGCAGCTCGACCTCGGCCAGCACGGAGCGGGCGTGGTCGGTGGCGAGGTCGTCCAGCACCGCCGGTTCGAGGTCGCACACCTCGCCGAGCAGGCGCAGGGTGTCCACGTCGAACACGGCGTCGGCCGAGTCGGTCCACATGGCGAGGGCCGCACGGGGTCGACCGGGCATCGGTGGCCTCCTGGGGTCAGGGCGGGATACCGAAATCCTGATCGCTTGAGCACTAGCGGGTCAATACTTCGCTCAAAAGAAACCAAAGCGGTCAAACGCTCATGGTCGACCCGCGCACTGTCAGCCCCGGCAGCAGCTCCACCCGCCGGGTGCCCGTATCGCCCGCCAGCCGTCGGAGCAGCAGTTCGGCCGCCACCTTGCCCACCTCGGCCTTCGGCGGGGCGACCGCGGTCAGCGGCGGGCTGCCCAGCCCCGCCACCACGTCGTCGTACGCCACGACCGAGCAGTCCTCGGGCACCCGCACCCCCTGCTCGACGAGGTGCCCGACCAGCATCAGCGCCTCCACGTCGCCGTGCAGCACCACACCGGTGGTCCCGCGCTCGCGCACCTGCCCGGCGAAGTCGGCCACCGGCTCCGCGCCGGGGCCGGGACCGGCGTCCGGCGCGCTGAGCACCACTCCCCAGTCCTCGACCTCCGGCCGGGACCCGGCGATCTCCGCGAACGCCGCCCGCACCGCCCGCGCGGTCGGGCTGTCGTCCCGCGCGGCCAGCAGGATCCGCCGGTGGCCGAGGGAGAGCAGGTGGTCTACGGCCAGGTGGGCGCCGTACCAGTGGTCCGAGCTGACCGAGTCGACGGCGTGCAGCGCGCTCCCCCGCGGCGGCCGCCGCTCCACCAGCACCGTCGGGACGTCCGCCCGTGCGAGCCAGGCGTAGTCGGCCTCCTCGGCGTCGGCCGACCGCCAGCGCGGGGCGATGAGCAGGCCCCGCGCGCCGTCGGCGAGCACCCGCTCCACGATGGGGCGCTCGGCACCGGGGACCTGCGGTGCGATGTGCAGCGCCACCCGCAGCCCGGCCTCCTCCAGCACCGCCCGCGCGCCGTGCACCGCCTCGTAGAGGTAGGTGTGCCGCTCGGGCACCACCAGTGCCACGGCGCCGTCGCCCGCGGACGCCGGCGCCTCCTCGCTCCGGACCGGCGCGATCGGCCGCACGACGCCGTGCCCCCGGCGGACCTGGCCCGACCGGGCCAGCTCCTCGACGTCGCGGCGCACCGTCACGACGGAGACCTCCAGCTCGACGGCCAGGTCGGTCACCCGGACCGCGCCGCGCGACCCCACGACGCCGAGGATCCGCTGGCGCCGCACGTCGGAGGGTTCTCTCATGCTCGGCCCCGTTGTTCGTTTGATCGGTTTGCGGAGAGCATATCGATCGCCAGGGCTACCGCCGGCCGAACGGTCATCCGGGTCGGCCGGATGGACGAGGTGTCGGCACCGCCCGGATCCCTAGGGTCGCGGGGATGCGGGAACTGCGGCGATCATGGCCGATCGCGATCGTGCTGGTCCTGGCGCTCGGTGCGCAGGTCCTGGTCCTGGAGGCCGAACCGTTGTACGGCAGGCAACTGGTGGCGTTGGGGCTCGCGGCGCTCGCCTGCGTGGCCGCGCTGTGCGCACACCGGCCGGTCGTGGCCACGGTGTGCGTCTGCGCGTCGGTGCTCGTCACCACGACGTTGATCTGCGGGCCGGGTCGGGCGGTCTTCCTCGACACCGCCGGGGTGAACGGGATCGACGGGTTCGACCTCGCGCCGGGGCGGTTGGGGATCGCCGAGTCGGTGGCCGTGCTCGTGCTGGTCGCGATGGTGGTCCGGACGGCTCGGCCGCCGGTGGTGGTGGGTGTCGTCGGCGCTGTCGCCCTGGTCTGCGCGCACGCCACCCTGTTGCGCGTCGGCCTCCATTCGTGGTTCACGGAAGGGGGCACGCGGGTCGTGGTGCTGCTCTGGGTCCTCTCCGTCGGCTACGGGGTGCTCCTGCGGACGCGCGACGGGGAACGGGCGGCCGCCGCCACCTCGGCCGTGGAGCGGGTGCGGCAGGACGAACGGCTCGACCTCGCGCGCGAGCTGCACGACGTGGTCGCGCACTACGTGACGGGGATGCTGGTGCAGGCGCAGGCGGCGTTCGTGGTGTCCGACCGGGACCGGGAGGCCGCTCGGCACGCGCTGCCCGGCATCATCACCAGCGGCACCGACGCGGTGGGGGCCATGCGCAGGCTGGTGGGCACGCTGCGCGACAGCGCGGCGGGGACGGCCACCGACGACCTCGCCGCGGACCTGGCCGTGCTCGTCGACGGAGCCCGCGCCGCGGGGGTTCCCGTGCGCGCCCGGATCGAGCTGCCCGCGCCGGTGCCGCCGGAGCTGGGCCGGTCGGTGCTGCGGCTGGTGCAGGAGTCGCTGACCAACGCGGCCAAGCACGCCCGCGGCGCGACGCTGGTGGAGGTCGACGTGGAGCTCACGCCCACGGCCGTGCGGGTGTCCGTCGCGGACGACGGCACCGGGCGGCCCGCGCACTCCGGCGGGTTCGGGCTGGTGGGGATGCGGGAACGGGTCGAGCTGCTCCGCGGGCGGTTCCACGCGGGCGCCGCGCGCACCGGCTGGCTGGTGACGGCGGAGCTGCCGCTGGCGGTGCACCGGTGATCACGGTGCTCATCGCGGAGGACCAGGACATGGTCCGGGCCGGGTTCCGGCTGATCCTCCAGGCGCAGCCGGACATCGAGGTGGTCGCGGACGTCGCCGACGGGGTCGGCGCGGTGGCCCTGGCCAAGGAGCTCAAACCCCTGGTGTGCCTGGTGGACATCCGGATGCCGGGCCTCGACGGGCTCCAGGTCACCCGGCGGCTGGCCCCGCACACCAACGTCGTCGTGGTCACCACCTTCGACACCGACGAGTACCTGCACACCGCGCTGGACAACGGCGCGAGCGGCTTCCTCACCAAGGACGCGGGTCCCGGCCTGCTCGTGGAGTCCGTCCGGGCGGCAGCGCGCGGTGACGTCCTGGTGTCCCCGCAGGTCGTGCTGCGCGTGCTCGGCCGGTACTCCCGGCGGACCCCGGAGCCCGACACCGAACCGCTGACCGCGCGGGAGCAGGACGTCGTGCGGCACGTCGCGCGCGGGCTCGGCAACCACGAGATCGGCGCCGTCCTGCACCTGTCGCTGTCGACGGTGAAGACCCACCTGGCCGCGGTGCAGGGGAAGATCGGTGCCCGCAACCGCGTGGAGGTCGTCTCCTGGGCCTTCCGCACCCGGCTCGTCGACCCGTGACCCCGTCGCGCGGGCGCGATCCGAGCGGGTCGGCCGATCGGCCGACCGGTGATCGTCCCGGAAGCCGGCCGGACGGGCTCCGCGGCTGATCCGCGCACCCTCTCCGCACCGCCACGATCGTCCACTCAGAACAGTGGACGAGAGGTGCGGAACCGATGGTCGGCAGTGTGTGGGGAACGATCCCGACGATCCTGTACACGCTCGAGAACCCGCTCATCGCGGGTGGTGTGGTGCTCGGAGGGGTGCTGCTGGGGATCGGCGGGTGGCAGGCGGCCAAGCGGTTCGGCTGGCGCCGCGGGCCGTCGGTGGCGGCGGGGATCTCGTTGGGGGTGGTGCTCGGCGCGACGTTCTCGCGCACGCTCCCCGACTACGCGTCCATGCCGGGTGTGGTGCCGCGGGAAAGGCCGTTCTGCTACGTCAACGGGTTCTCCGCGGTCGGCGGCAACGAGATGATCAACGTGCTGCTGTTCGTGCCGCTGGTGTTCTTCGCGGTGCTCGCCGTCCGCCGCGTCCTGGTCGTGGCCGGTGCGGCGGTCGCGCTCAGCGCGGTGGTCGAACTGCTCCAGCCGCTCACGCACCGCGGCCTGTGCGAGACGCAGGACTTCCTGAACAACAGCGCGGGATCCCTCGTCGCGGCCGCCGCGGGAGCGGCCGTGCTGGCGCTGGGTCGGGTGGCGTCGCGATGACCGGGTCGGCGCTCGTGACCCGCCTGGACGTCCGCGGTGTGTGGTGGGTGTTCGTGGTGGTGGCCTTGGCCTACGCGGTCGTGCGCGGTCTCGGGTCCGGGCTGGTGGACCTGCACGTCTACCGCACCGGCGGCGAGGTCTGGCTCACCGGCGGCAGGCTCTACGACGACTTCCCCGGCGTGCTGCCCTTCACCTACCCGCCGTTCGCCGCCGTGCTGTTCAGCGCGCTGGCCCTGCCGCCGTGGCCGGTCGTGATGGCCCTGTGGACGGCGGCCGGGCTCGCCCTGTTCACGGTCGCCTGCCAGGTGGCCGCGCGGCACGACGCCCTCCCGCGCACCGGGCTCGGTCTGGCGGCGGCGAGCCTGCTGCTGGAACCGGTGCGCGGCACCCTGGAGCTCGGCCAGGTCAACCTGCTCCTGATCGGCCTGGTCGCCGCCGACTGCCTGCTGCCCCGCACGCCGTGGCCGCGCGGTCTGCTGGTCGGGATCGCGGCGGCCGTCAAGCTCACGCCCGCGGTGTTCGTGCTGTTCTTCCTGTCCCGCCGCCGGTGGCGTCCGGCGCTGACGGCCGCGGCGGCGTTCGCGGCCTGCGGCGGACTCGGCTGGGCGCTGGCGCCGCGGGACTCGGAGAGCTTCTGGTTCCACGCCGTGCTGGATCCTCAACGGGTCGGCGGACTGGCCTACAGCGGCAACCAGTCGTTGCACGGCCTGCTGTTCCGCCTCGGCGCACCGGACCTTTTGTGGCCCGTGCTGTGCGTGGTGGTGCTCGTGGCGACCGCGGTGCTGCTGCCGCGGGTCCGCGACGACCTCACGGCGGTGGTCGCGGTCGCCGCCGCCGGACTGCTGGTGTCGCCCGTGTCCTGGTCGCACCACTGGGTGTGGGTCGCGCCCGCGCTGCTCGTGCTGCGCGGCCGGACCAGGGTGGTCGCCGCGCTCGTCTTCGCCGTCGGCCCGCACTGGCTGCTGCCCAAGAGCCGCGACCGCGAGCTCGACTGGACGTGGTGGCAGCACGTGGTCGGCAACACCTACGTGTGGCTGGCACTGGCGTTCCTCGTCGCGCTGCTCATCCGTGGTGGCCGGGCCGCGTCCACCACCGGGGTCGGTGCGGCACCGGACCGCTTGGAGACCGATCCCGCGATCGCGTTCGCCGCCGAACGGTCACCGCGGTGGCGGGGGCGCTGATCACCGGTTGACCCTTTCGGTGGTCGACAGGAGCGGGCGGACGGGTACTGGATGGGGAGGAAGGCACCTTCCCGAACACCTGGAGGACCGAGCGCATGTCCGCTCCCGCAGTACCGGTACCCACCTGCGACGTGTTCTCCGCGGAGGCCATGGCCGATCCCGTGGCACTGCTGCGCCGAACCCGCACCGAGAGCCCGGTCAGCTGGCTGCCGGGACTCGACTCCTACCTGTTGACCCGCAACGCCGACGTCGTGGCGGCGTTGCGGGACCCGAAGCTGATCGGCGGCAACCTGACCCAGGGCGTCGACCGGCTCAGCCCCGACGAGGTCGCCGAGCTGCGGCCGCTGCGCGAGTCGCTCGAACGCTGGATGGGGCACACGGACGAGAACGACCACGTCCGCTTCCAGCAACTGCTCAAGCGGTACTTCACGCCCGCGATGGTCGACGGCCTGCGGCCGCGCGTGCGGGAGCTGACCACCGAGCTGCTCGACGCCGTCGAGCCGAACGGCCGGATGGACGTGGTCACCGACCTCGCGTACCCGTTGCCCGCCAACGTGATCGCCGAGATGCTCGGGATGCCGACCAGCGACCGCGAGCAGCTGCAGGCGTGGTCGCGCGACATCACCGCGGTGTTCACCATCGCCGACGTGGACGACCTGCGGGCGGGCCAGCGCAGCGTGCTGGAGATGCAGGAGTACCTGCGACCGATGCTCGCCGAGCGCCGGACCGAGCCCCGTGACGACCTGCTCAGCATGTTCGCCGCCGCCGAGGCCCGCGGGGTCGTGACGGAGGACGAGGCGGTCGCGAACTGCGTGCTGCTGCTGTTCGCGGGCCACGAGACCACCGCGGGCCTCATCTCGAACGGCCTGGTGCTGCTGCTGGAGAACCCCGACCAGCTGGCCCTGCTGCGCGAACAGCCCGACCTCACGCCGACCGCGGTGGAGGAGATGCTGCGCATGGACGGCCCGGCAGGCGTGATCTCCAGGGTGGCGACCGAGGAGGTCGACCTGGCGGGCCACCGGTTCCGCGCGGGCGACCGCTTCTACCTCGCCATGAACGCGGGCAACCGCGACCCTGAGGTGTTCCCGGACCCCGATCGCTTCGATGTGACCCGCAAGCCCAACCGGCACACGGCGTTCGGCATGGGCTCGTTCTACTGCCTCGGCGCCGCGCTGGCGCGGGTCGAGGCGGACGAGTGCTTCCGGCTGCTGCTCGACCGGCTGCCGAACCTGCGCGCGGCCTACGAGCGGCCGCCGTGGCGCAACGTGGTGCCGCTCAACCACCGCCTGGACACGCTGCCGGTGGAGTTCTGACAGCCGCCCGGCGCCCCGCACACCGGGGCGCCGGGTGTCAGCCCGCGCGGAGCTCCAACGCCGTCCGCCCCTCCGAGACCGGACCCGAGCCCTGGAGCGCGAGCCCGCACTCCGCGGCCAGCGCGGCCAGCTCGTCGACGGTCCGTTCGCGGCCGTTGAAGCACATCAGCATGAACAGGTCGATCCCCGTGTCGGCGCCCCGCCCGCGCACCGGCTCGATCACCACCACGGTGGCGTCCGGCGCGGCGGCCTCCCGGCAGCGGGTCAGGATGGCGCGGACGTGGTCGTCGTCCCAGTCGTGCAGGATGTCGGACAGGACGTAGGCGTCGGCGCCGGTGGGCAGCGGGTCGAAGAAGCTGCCGGTGACGGTGCCCGCGCGGTCGGCGATCCCGCCCGCGGCGAACCTGGCGGTGGCGCCGGTGGTCGGGGGCAGGTCCAGGACGCGGCCCCGGACGCCGGGGTGGGCGAGCAGGATCGCGGTGAGCAGGTTGCCGTCGCCGCCGCCGAGGTCCAGCACGTCGGTGAAGCGGCCCCAGTCGAAGCGCTCGGCGATGTGCGGCACGTGCGCGCGGAACCGCCACTCCATCTGCGCGTCGAACGAGCGGCGCAGCTCCGGCCGGGCGTCGAGGTCGGCCCAGAAGTCGCGGCCGTAGCGGTGCGGGTAGGCGGGCGCGCCCGTGGTGACGGTTTCGAGCAGGTCGACGAACGCCAGGTCCGCGCGCCCACCCGCGCTGGTGATGTCGAGCAGCGGCTTGACGCCCTCCGGGGAGTCCTGCGCCATCTGGGCGCCGAGGTCCGTCGGCCGGTAGAGGTCGGCCTCCAGGGTGAAGACGCCGACGGCGACGAGGTGGTCGAGCAGGCGGCGCAGCGCGGGCCCGGACGCGCCGGTGTCGGCGGCGAGCCGCCGCGCGGTCGCGCCCTCGCTGCCGGCGCGTTCTACGAGACCCAGGGTCGCGGCCACCCGGATGGCCATCGGGGTGGCCAGGTCGGCCATGGCGAGGATCGACTGTCGCATCAGCCGAACGTATCGACGCGGGCCTCAGCCGTCGATCGGCGGTTCGAGGGTCGACCCGACGCGGACCACGCGCAGCTGCAGCATCGCGGCGAAGCGCTGGTCGGGGTCACCCAGGTCGACGCCGCCCACCTCGGCGACCCGGCGCAGCCGGTAGCGGAAGGTGTTCTGGTGCACGAAGACGGACTCGGCGGCCGCGACGACGTCGCCGAAGGAGTCCAGCCAGGCCCGCAGGGTCTCGACCAGGCAGCCGTGGTGCCTGCGGTCGTAGTCGATCAGCCGCGCCAGCGCCCCGGTCGGCTCGTCGCCGCGGGCGGCGGCGAGGTCCCGCAGCTCCACGACCAGCGCCTCGCCCTGCAGCTCGTCCAGGCTGCCGATCCGCCGGTGCGCGGGCCCCTCGCGCAGCACCCGCAGCACGCGGTCGACGCACGAGCGGCTGTGGGCGACACCGGAGAGGCTGAGCGCGACCGGTCCGACGGCGGCGACCGCGGGCAGCCGGTCGCCGACCCGGTCGAGGAAGTCCTGGAGGGTCCGCTCCGCGCGGCTCCCCGCCTTGTCGGCGGCACCGGTCAGCGGCAGCAGGCCGTAGACGACGTCGCCGATCGCCGCGGCCGCCGACCTCGGGTGGATCGCGGCCAGGTGCAGGGCGAACGCGTCGCCGAGCCGCTGCCGGTCGTGCACGACGGCCGCGCTGTCGGAGTCGTCGCGGTCGCGGTCGTCCAGCGCCACGCCGAGCACCAGCAGCGACCGGCCCGCCAGTCCGAGCCGTTCCAACGCCTCCCCCGCGCCCGCGCCGCCCTCCAGGGCCGAGCTGAGCAGGTCCGCCCGCACCCGCCGCTGCACGTCGGCGCCCGCGCGGAAGCGGAGCAGGTGCAGCGCCACGAGCTTGGCCGACTCGCGCAGGGCCTCGGTGCGCTCGGCGCTGAGCCGACCGGGCACGGCCGCCCAGATCGAGCCGAGCACCTCGTCCCCGGCGCGCACGGCGATGGCGACGCGCGGCAGCGTGAAGCCGCCCTTGCCGTCGGGGATAGGCCCGATGGTCACGGGCCGGTCGCCGCGGAAGAGCTCCCGGAAGACCCCGCGCTCGCGGAGGATCCGGGAGAGCCGTTCGGGCACCTGGCGGCCCAGGATGGTCTCGACCCGCGACGGGTCGGCCTCGTCCTGGCGGCCGGAGAAGGCCAGTATCCGGGAGTTGCGGTCCTCGATGGTGATCGGCGCGTCGAGCAGCGACGCGATCGCGTTGGCGACCGCGAACAGGTCGCCCGCGGGCAGGCCGCCCAGTGACTCCGCCTGGTCCACGCGGACGTCGCCGTCGGCGAGCACGGAGCGCAGCATCTCGCTGAGGTGGCTCCACGGCGCGCCCCGGCTCAGCCCGAGCACGGCCACCCCCGACTCGTCGGCCGCGGCGCGCACCTCGTCGGTGAGCGGGACCGGTGCCCGCAGGACGAGCGCGGCGGCGCGCTGGCGCCCGAGCGAGCGCAGCAGCGCGGCGACCTGGCCGGGGTCCTCGACCCCGACGCCGAGCACGAGCGCGTGGGGCGAGAGCACGGGCTGGTCGAGCGGGTCGTGGATGACGACGCCGCTGATGTCCCCCGGCCGGTCGAGGTCGCCGTGCACCAGGTCGAGCAGGGTCGCGCCCAGGTGCTCGACCACCCGGCCCAGACTCCCGCGGGCGTGCGCGGTGCCGGAGTGCTGCATGGATCCACGTTAGGGCGGAGTCGATCAGCCCGCTAGTCGGATCCCACCGGATCCCGGCGCGCGGTTCGTGGGATCCGACGAAGCACCTGTCACGGCTGCCTGCGCACGACGTACCAGCCCGCCCGGTCGAACCCGTCGATCCGGCCGCCGCGCTCGACCAGCCCGGTCAGCGCCTCGCGCACGGCGAGCCGCCAGCGGCCCGCCAGCACGGGGTCGGCCGACCGCAGCCCCTCGACGTCCGGGGGCACGGCCACCAACGAGGTCTCGCCGTCGAGCACGCCGGGCACCGGACCGCCGTCCTCGCCCACGCCGACCGCCACCACCGCCCCAGCCGCCAGCTCGTCCGCGGCGACGGTGCCCACGGCGTCGCCGGTGCTGGCCAGGACGACCGCCCGGTCGCGCAGCGGCCAGCGCACCAGGAGCCGGTCGGAGTCCTGGTCGCCGTTGATGGCGTCGACCATCGGGCCGTAGAAGTTCGTCAGGTACTCCGCGGGCCGCGCGCCCAGCTTGACCAGGTTGAAGTAGGCGTTGCGCGCCACCAGCGGGTCGAACGTCCAGGCGATCTCGGACAGGCCGCGCTCCAACGCCCACGCCCGCTGGTGCAGCTTGAGCGCGAACCCGACGCTGCGCCCGGCGGCGGCCCCGGACACCCCCGCGATGTGGCTGTGCAGCGCGTCGCCCGCCGGGGCGTGGACGAAGCCCACGCAGGCCCCGACCAGCAGGTCGCCGGAGAACGCGCCCGCCACGTAGTTGCCCGCCTTGGTGAACGCGCGCAGCAGCTCGATCGTCACCGGCGGGTTCGCGACCCGTCCCCAGATGGTGGCGAACAGGCCCACCACCTGGTTCAGCTCCGCGAGGTGCGCGAGGTCGCGGACCGAGACACCGGCGGCCCGCGCCGCGACGGCGGCGGTGTGCACGGCCTGGTCCAGCTCCGGCCGCACCGCCGCGTTCATGTCGGTCACGAGGTTCATCGCTCCTCAGTTCGTCGAAGTGGTGGTCGGGGCACCGGTGTCAGGACACCCGCGGTGTCGCCCGCACCCCGAAGTGCACGTACCGCTCGCCGGTCGGCAGCTCGTAGAAGGTGACCGGCGCCCACGTCTCGGCCTCCGGCGGCTTGACCGCGAACAGCGCCGGGCCGACCGGGACCAGCGGGTGCTCCTCGACCGGGTCGGGCAGCAGGGCCGCGATCGGGCCGGTGACCGTGGTCCGCAGCCGCGGGCCGTCGGGGCCGTTCTCGACGTCCATCCGCACGGCGGCCCGCTCGTAGACCCCGACGAACGGGGTCGCGTCGACCTCCACCGGCTCCTCCGGCGGCGCGAACGGCCGGGGCACCGCGACGTCGGCGACCTCGGCGAAGATCTCGCGGTAGAGGTCCTCGTACAGGTCGCGGGTGTGGCCGCCGTTGGTCAGCAGCACCACGGCCAGGCCCTGCTCGGGCAGCACCCGCAGGAACGCCGCCTGGCCGAGCGTGTTGCCGTCGTGGCCGAACAGCCGCTGGCCGTCCCAGCCGAACCGGATCCAGCCGAGTCCCCACGAGTCGCCGAGCGACAGCTTGTCCGGCAGGTCGGCCTGGTGCGACGTCATCGCCGCGACGCTCTGGGCGCTCAGCACCTCGGTGCCGTCGGCCGCGACGCCACCGAGCAGGTGCATGCGCGCGAACGCGAGCACGTCGGCGACGGTGGAGGTGACCAGCCCGGCCGGTCCGATCGAGCGGGGCAGCCCCCACGCCGGTGCCGGGACCGGTTCGCCGTCGCGCTCGTCGTGGCCGACCGCGGCGGCGAACAGCAGCGCCTCCTCGGGGAGCGTCACGGTGTGCGCGAGCCCGAGCGGCGTGAACAGCCGCTCGCGCATGGCCTGGTCCCAGGTCTGCCCGGTGACCTTCTCGACCACCCGGCCCAGCAGCGCGTAGCCGGAGTTGCAGTAGGACCAGGTCGCGCCCACCGGGTGGTTCTGCCCGGCCTCGCCGAGCACGTCGACGTAGCGCTCCAGGCAGTCGTCGCCGCGGCCGGTGTCGGTGAACACGTCGCCGTCGATGCCGCTGGTGTGGTTGAGCAGGTGCCGGAGGGTGACCGACTTCGTGATCTCCGCGTCGGCGAGCCGCAGCTCCGGCAGCACGTCGACGACCGGCGTGTCGAGGTCGAGCTTCCCCTCGTCGACCAGCGCCATCACGACGGTCGCCGTCCACACCTTGGTGATCGAGCCGATCTGGAACAGCGAGTCGGTGCCGACCGGGGCGCCGGTGCGGACGTTCAGCACGCCGTGCGCGGCCTCGACCAGCTCGTCGTCGGACTCCCCCGAGCCGAGCCGCAGGATGCCGAGCTGCGCGCCGGGCACCCGGTGCCGCTCGGCGAGCCGGGCCAGCCGGCGCCGCCAGTGCGCGGCGTCGATCCGGGCCCGTCCGCCGCGCTCGGTGTGGCGCTCCAGCCAGTCGAGCACCCGGTGGTTGAAGTCGAGCCGCTGCGACGGCGGGCCGAGCAGGATGAACGCGTGCGAGGCGTCCGGGTAGACGACCAGCCGGGTCGGGACGCCCTGCTCGCGCAGCGCGGTGTGCCACTGCTGGGCCTGGCCGAGCGGGCACGTCAGGTCGTCCGCGCCGTGCAGCAGGAGGGTCGGCGTGCGGACGTCGGCGACGCGGGTGAGCGGTGACATGGCGGCGTAGCGCTCCGGCTGCTGCCACGGCGTGCCCTCGAGCTCGTAGGCGCTGAGGAAGTGGCTGTCGTCGCTGGAGCCGCCCATGCTCACCAGGTCGCTGACCGTGCCGCCCGCCACGGCCGCGGCGAACCGGTCGTCGTGGCCGGTCAGCCAGCACGTCATGAACCCGCCGTAGCTGTACCCGGCGACCGCGAGCCGCTCCGGGTCGGCGAACCCGTCGGCGACCAGCCGGTCCAGCGGCTCCAGGAAGTCGGCGGCGTCCGCGACACCCCACGCGCCGCGGACGCCGTCGTAGAAGGCCTCCCCGTACCCGTCGCTGCCGCGCGGGTTGACCAGCAGCACGGCCCAGCCGCGGGCGACCAGCTCCTGGTGGTAGAGGTGGATCTCGTCGGCCGCGCCGTTCCACGCGTTGTGCGGGCCGCCGTGCACGTCGAGCAGGACCGGGCGGGGGCCGCGGCGGGCGGGGTCGTGTATGAGCCACGCCTGCACCTCGGTGCCGTCGGAGATGGTGAACCACCGCTCCTCGCGGGGGTAGGTGTCCACTCCGGACAGCGCGGCACCGTGGTCGGTGAGCACCCTCTCCGCGCCGGTCCCCAGGTCGACGACCGCGATCTCGCCGAACGAGGTGGGCGTGGTGAGCGCGACCGCGCCGAGGGTGCCTGCCACCGACAGCCCGGACACGACCCGGCCCGCGCCGTCGAGGACCGGGCGGGCGTCGGTGCCGTCGGCGGCGACCGACCAGAGGTGCGTGCAGCCGTGGTCGCGCAGGCAGAACCAGACCCGGCCGCCGTGCTCGTGCGGCAGGCCGCCGGGGTACGCCGTGGCTCCCGGCATCACGTTGCGGTCCACCGCGGCCGACAGGTCGGTGACCTCACCGCCGACCACGGCGACGCGGTGGAGGTGGGCGTGGGCGACCGGGTCGCCCGCCCAGCCGACCACGAGCAGCGCGGACCCGTCCTCCACCCAGCCGACCGTGGACGCCACCCCGTCGGCGAAGGCGAGCACCTTCGGCCGGGCGTGCGGATCGTCGACCTCCAGGAGGTGCACCGGGACGCGGTGGCGCAGGTCGCTGTCGGGTCCGGACGGCCGGGTGAACGCCAGCGTCGTGCCGTCCGGCGACCAGGCCGGGGCGCCCGCGCCGTGCGGCCCGTCGGTGAGCTGCCGGAGCTCGCGGCTGCCGGGGTCGAGGACGTGCACCTGCGTGCGGACCTGCCCGAACATACCGAGGGAGTCGGTCTGGTAGTCGATGCCGTCGGAGACCATCGGCCCCTTCGCGCCACCGGTCGGGTCGACCGGCGCGGTGAACGCGAGCCTGCGCCCGTCCGGGCTCCAGCGCGGCGCACCCGCCCCGAGCGGCAGGTCCGTCACCTGCTCGGGCTCGCCGCCCGGCACGCCGACGACGGCGACCTGGCCGTCGCGGAGGAAGGCGAGCCGGGTGCCGTCCGGGGACCAGGCGGGCGCCGCGTCGGCCGGACCGGAGGTCAGCCTGCGGGGCGCGTCGCCGTCGGTGCCGACCAGCCACAGCTCGTCGGTGTAGCGGTCCCCTTCGACGTCCGGGGTCCGCAGGGCGTAGGCGATCCGGCTCCCGTCGGGCGACAGCGCGGGCTGCGAGGGGACCACGAGGTCGGTGAGGTCCTCGACGCGCATCCGACGGGTCATCGCTGGCTCCTTGGCGTGGATCGTCCTGGCACGGCGGCGAGCAGCTCGCGGGTGTAGTCGTGGGCGGGCTCGGTGAGCACCCGCTCGGCGGGTCCCTGCTCGACGATCCGGCCGTCGCGCATCACGGCGACGTGCGAGGCGACGTAGCGGACCACCGCGAGGTTGTGGGAGATGAACAGGATCGTGAGGCCGAGGTCGCGCTGGAGCTCGCGGACCAGGTTGAGCACCGCGCCCTGGACCGAGACGTCCAGCGCGGAGGTGATCTCGTCGGCGATGACCACCCGCGGGCGGGCGGCCAGGGCGCGCGCGAACGCGACCCGCTGCCGCTGCCCGCCGGAGAGCCGCGACGGGACGTTGCCCGCGCACGCCGGGTCGAGGTGCACCAGCTCCAGCAGCCGCTCGACCTCCGCCCGCCGTTCGGCGCGGGTACCGCCCGGCGGCATCGCCTCGGTCACGCTCTCGCCGACGGTCATCCGCGGGTCGAGCGAGGAGTACGGGTCCTGGAACACCATCTGCAACGGGCGCGGCCTGCCGCGGGTCGGCACCGGCGCGCCGCCGAGGGTGATCCGGCCGCCGCTCAACGGGGCCAGGCCGACGGCGGCCCGCGCGAGCGTGGACTTGCCGGAGCCGGACTCGCCGACGAGGCCGACCACCTCCCCCTCCGGCACGGTCAGGCTCACCCCGTCCACGGCGGTGGCCTTGCCGTAGCGGACCGTCACGTCGTCGAACCGCAGCTCGCTCACAGGGACTCCACCGTCTCCACCAGGTCGTCGGTCATCCGGACGGGCGGCAGCGGTTCGCCCGCGTGCCAGCACGCCACCCGGTGCCGACCCGAGTCGGCCACCAGCGGCGGGTCCTCCGCGCGGCAGCGGGCGTCGGCGAGCGGGCACCGGTCGGCGTAGGCGCAGCCGACCGGGGCGTCGGCGGGGCTGACCGGGCGGCCGGGGATGGTCGCGAGCGGCCGGGTCAGGTCGGTCGCCATGTCGGGCACGGCCTCGACCAGCGCCCGTGTGTAGGGGTGCCGGGCCGCGGTGGCCAGGTCGGCGGCGGGCAGGTCCTCGACGACCCGGCCCGCGTACATCACCATCACCCGGTCGCAGACCTCGCCGACCACCGTGACGTCGTGGCTGATCAGCACCAGCGCCACGTCGTCGGCCTCGCGGATCGCGGTGAGCAGGTCGAGCACCTGCTGCTGCACGGTCACGTCGAGCGCGGTGGTGGGCTCGTCCGCGACGATCAGCGACGGCTTGCCCATCAGGCCCATGCCGATCATCGCCCGCTGGCGCATCCCGCCGGAGAACTCGTGCGGGTACTGCCTCACGCGGGTGGCCGCGTCCGGGATGCGCACGGCGGTCAGCCGGTCCACCGCGCGGGCGGTCGCCTCGCGGCGCGTCATGCCCTGGTGGTGGGTGGCGACCTCCGCCAGCTGGGCGCCGATGCGGCGGGTGGGGTTGAACGAGGTCATCGGGTCCTGGAACACCATGGCCAGCGAGGTGCCCAGCATCCGGCGGCGCACCGCGGTGTCCGGTGCCAGCAGGTCGGTGCCCAGCAGGTCGAGCCGGGTGGCGTCGACCCGGCCGTGGTCGGCGACGAGCCGGGTGATCGCCAGCGCCGTCATGGACTTGCCCGACCCCGACTCGCCGACGATGCCGACCGCCTCGCCGCGGCGCACCTCGAAGGAGACGCCGCGGACCAGCCGGACCGGACCCGCCGGGCCGGGGAAGGTGACCTCCAGGTCGCGGACGTCGAGCACCACGTCCGACGACGGCTCGGGGACGTCCTCGTCGTCGTGCGCCGCGGCCTCCGGTTCGGCCGCCACGACGGCGCGCGTCGTCGCGACCGTGCGCAGGCCGACGCCGACGGAGACGCCGAGTCCTTTCGCGACGGACTCGCCGAAGAGGTTGAACGCCAGTCCTGCCACCAGGACGGCCGCGCCGGGGGTGAGCGCGGCGGCCGCGTTCACGTAGATGGCGGCGATGCCGTCGTAGAGCAGGCGGCCCCAGTCGTAGGAGGGCGACTGGACGCCGAGGCCGAGGAAGGACAGGCCGGCGAAGGACAGCAGCGCGTTGCCCGCGCCGATGGTCGCGTTGACCACGAGCGGTTCGGCGATGTTCGGCAGCACGTGGCGGAACAGGATCCGGACCCGGCCGACCCCGGCCATCCTGGCCGCCGCGATGTAGTCGCGCGCCGCGATCCCGGCCACCAGGGTCTGGGTGAGCCTGGCGAACGCGGGGGCGCCCGCCAGGCCGATGGCCATCACCGCGCCGGTCGCGCCCGCGCCGAACACGACCGCGAAGAACAGCGCCAGCAGGATTCCGGGGAAGGCGACGGCGATGTTGACCGCGGCCGTCACCAGCCTCCCGGTGCGCCTGCCGAGCACGAACGGCGCCGCGCCGAGCAGCAGGCCGACCACCACCGCGAGCACGATCGCCATCAGGGCGAGCAGCATCGACAGCCGGCAGGCCACGAGGACCCGCAGCAGGATGTCCCGGCCGAGGTTGTCCGTCCCGGCCCAGTGCTCACCCGACGGCGCCGCCAGGATGTTGTCGGTGTCGACGACGTCCGCGTCGGCGCCCCAGAGGACCGGGCCGAGGCAGGCCAGTGCGAGCAGCGCGACCACGAACACGGTCGCGGTGAGGCCCAGCGGGGTGCGGACGACCCGTGACCAGCGTCCTTGCATCTCCTCAGTCCTCCCGGATCTTCGAACGGGGGTCGAGCACGGCGAGCGCGACGTCCACGACGAGGTTCGTGACCAGCACGCCCACGCCGTACACGAGGACGATCGCCTGCACGACCGGGTAGTCCTTGGTGAGGATGGACTGCACGATCGTGCTGCCGAGGCCCGGCCAGGCGAAGACGTTCTCCACCAGCACGGTGCCCGCCACCATCGCCCCCAGCAGGAGACCGCCCAGCGTCAGCGCCGCGGTGACGGCGTTGGGCAGCGCGTGTCCCAGGTAGACGGTCCTGGCCGGGAGCCGCTTGGCGCGGGCGGTGCGGACGAAGTCCGCCTCCAGCACGCCGACCATCTCGACCCGGACGATCCTGGCCAGGATCGCCGCGGGCCCGATCGCCAGCGAGAACACCGGGAGCACGTAGGCCGACGCCGTCTCGTCGCCCGCCACCGGGAACCACCCGAGCCGGATGCCGAACACGTAGATCAGCGCGACCCCGATCAGGAAGTCCGGCACGGTCGCGACGAACACGCTGGTCGTGGTGAACGCGAGCTCGGTGCGCCTGCCGTGGCCGCGCCGGGTCAGCACGCCCATGACCACGCCCAGCGGGATCGCCACGAGCACCGCGCCCAGGAACGCGAGCACGGCCAGCGACAGCGTGGCGGGCAGCCGCTGCGCGACCACGTCGGACACCGGCAGCTGGGAGGAGATCGACGTGCCGAGGTCTCCCGTGAACAGGCCCTTCAGGTAGTGCAGGTACTGGGTGGCCAGCGGGTCGTCCAGTCCCAGCGCGTGCCTGCGCGCCTCGACCAGCTCCACCGGGGCGGTGGGGCCGAGCGCGCCGCGGACCGGGTCGCCGGGGATGAGGTGGATCATGGCGAAGGACGCCGTCACCAGTACCCAGAGCGAGACCAGCAGCCGCCCCAGGCGCCGGAGCGCGAACCGCGCCCACGGACGTTCCCCCGGCACCGCTGGGCCCGCGGTCGGGCTCTCGGCTGTCAGGCTCATCGCCATGTCCACCTCCCTCCGCTACTTCGCGAGCACGCGGATGCTCGTCGGGATGAGCAGGCCCGGTGTCTGGAACTCCGCGCCCTTGCCGAACGTCCGCACGGACTTGCTGGCGAACGGCACGATCTCCGACTTGGCGATCAGGCCGGACTCAGCGGCGAGCCACCCGGAGCACCCCTCGACACCGGGGACGGCCATGGCCGCGGTGACCGCCTTGTCGTACTCCGGGTCGGAGATCGCGGAGAAGTTCGTCCCCGCGGGGGCCGCCGGACCGGACAGGAACGGCACGAGCTGGTCGGGGCTGCTGACGTTGAGCGAGACCCAGGTGACGTCCCAGTCGCCCGCACCGAAGATGGTGCTGGTCAACGTGGTCTCGTCCTGGCTGCGCGCGGTGGCGTCGACGCCGACCGCCTTCCACTGCTGCACCGCGAGCTCGGCCGCCGCGTCACCCGCGCTGCCGTTGTTGTTCTGGTACAGGAAGACCAGCGACAGCGGCTTGCCGTCCTTGGTGCGCTTGCCATCGGCACCCGCCTTCCACCCGGCCTCGTCGAGCAGCGCGGCCGCCGCCTTCGCGTCGAACGCGGGCAGCGCCTTCGACACCGAGTCCCCGGTGCAGGCGACCGGCTCGTTCGCGGCCAGCGTCGTCGCCGGGCCGCCCTGGTCGGAGGTGAGGACCTTGCGCAGCTGGGCGAGGTCGAGCGCCTGGGTCAGCGCCTTGCGGACCTTCGGGTCGCTGGTGACCCGGCCCTCGCCGTGGTTGTACCACTGCTCCCCCACCAGGGCCGGGGTCTCGGTGGAGTACAGCCCGGACTTCGCCAGCCGGTCGGCGTCGGGTCCGGACACCTGCGCGGCGTTCAGGCCGCCGGACAGCAGCAGGTTCGCCGCCGTCGTCTCGTTCTGCACGACCTTGACCACGACCGTCTTCGGCAGGCCCTTGGTCGCCGTGGTGGCGCCGTCGGGGCCCCACTTGTAGCCGTCGCGGACCGTGTAGGTGTAGTGGTCGCCCGGCGCCGCCTCGGTCAGCTTGTACGGACCGGTGCCCGCGGTGGCGGTCTTGAGCGTGGTGCGGTCGGCCATCCCGGCCGGGCAGACCATCGGCAGGTTCGCCAGTCCGTTGAGGACGAACGGCGCGGGCGCGGCGAGCGTGACCGTCACCGTGGCCGCCGCGTCGTCGGCCACCGACTTGGCGCCCGCGGGGAAGAACGTGCCCGTGAACGGGCTCTTGCTGGCCGGGTCCGCGACGAAGTCGAGGTTGCGGGCCACGTCGGTGGCGGTCAGCTTCGCGCCGTCGGAGCACGTGATGTCGGCGTTCAGCGTGAGCGTGATCGTCGTGCCCTTGACGTCCCAGGACTTCGCGAGCCCGGACTTGATCTCGCCCGTCTTGCCGTCGACGCTGACCAGCGGGTCGTAGGCGAACTGGGAGACGGTG
The DNA here is from genome assembly GCF_003002815.1 of Umezawaea tangerina. Classification (GTDB taxonomy): domain Bacteria; phylum Actinomycetota; class Actinomycetes; order Mycobacteriales; family Pseudonocardiaceae; genus Umezawaea; species Umezawaea tangerina. Next base: position 295,126 of record NZ_PVTF01000002.1, read on the forward strand.
AACAGCGTGGTGCCCGCCCCCATCTGGGGGTCGAGGTTGCCGGGGTCCGACGACGTCGCCAGCGTGAACGTGCCGCCGTCGACGAACTCGGCCTTGCCGCCGCCGGTCGAGGTGCCCCCGCAGCCGGCGAGCACGGCGGCGGCGAGGCAGAGGGACAGGGCGTGGATGCCCGTTGTGGTCCGCTTCATGGCGGTTCCGTTCCGTGCGTTGAGCGGGTTTGTGCAGGTGGTGGGTGTGTCAGGCACCGGCGCGCCGCACGGCGCGACCGAGGTGCAGGTAGAGCGCGTGACCGGTGCCGTCGTCGCCGAGGAAGGCGTGCGGCATGTGCATCCCGCGGTCGGCCTCGAGCGGGATCAGCATGTCGTCGCGGTAGTGGACGAGCTCGGACCGCTCGACCTTGCCGCCCATCTCGACGAGGGCGCCCTTGGGGATCTGCTCGATCCAGATCCGGCGGTCGGCGTCCTGGCTGACGGTCAGGTCGAAGACCTCCGCCGAGTAGGTGCCGAGGAAGCGCTCGGCGTCGATCGGCTCCGGTTCGGACGGCGGCTTGGGCAGCGCGGGCAGCGCGACGTCGGTGAGCTCGGCGAGCACGTGGCCGACGACGTCGTGGTAGAGCGAGACGGTGTCGCCGCCATTGGTCAGCAGGGCGATGGCCAGCCCGGCCTCGGGCACGATCCGCAGGAACGCGTTCTGCCCGATGGTGGTGCCGTCGTGCCCGATGATCGTCCCGTCCGGGGTGTCGAACCGCTCGAACCCGAGCCCCCACGACGTCCCCATGAGGCCGAGGTCCGGCAGGTCCACCTCGCGGCCGTGCATCCTGGCCGCGGTGCCGGGCGCGAGCACCTGGGTGCCGTCGGCGGCCAGGCCGTCCTCCAGGTGCATGCGGGCGAACGCGACCAGGTCGCGCGGCCGCATCGCGAGCATCGAGCCCGCGGGGGCGTTCGACCGCGCCATGGCCCAGATCGGGGCGGGCACGTACGCGCCGCCCTGCTCCTCCTGGATGTGACCGACCGCGGCCCGGAACATGATCGCCTCGTACGGGCCGGTCGCCGCGTGGGTGAGCCCCAGCCGGGCGATCAGGTGCTCGCGCAGGCACACGTCGTACGGCTTGCCGCGCAGCACCTCCACGAGCCTGCCGAGGACGCAGAAGCCCGCGTTGTTGTAGGAGAACCGCTCGCCGGGCGGGAACAGCTGCGGCACCTCGTGCAGCGTCGCGACGTACTTCTCGAGGCAGTCGTCGCCGATCCCGGTGTCGGTGAAGATGTCGCCCTCGAACCCGGCCGTGTGGCTCAGCAGGTGCCGCACGGTGATCCGCCCGGCCGCGTCCTCGTCCGCCACCCGGAACTCCGGCAGGTGGGTCCGGACCGGCTCGTCCAGCCCGACCACGCCCTCGTCGACGAGCTGCAGCACCAGGGTGCTGGTCCACAGCTTCGTGACGGACCCGATCTGGAACACCGAGTCGGCGGTCGCCTCCACGCCGGTCGCTTTGCTCAGCAGGCCCGCGGCACCGTCGACCACCTGGCCGCCCTGCAGCACGGCCCACGCCGCACCCGGAACGTCGTGCTCGCGCAACAGCGACGGAAGCCGCTCGTCGAGCCAGCCGTGAACATCGTGCAGGTCGCTCATGCGGGATGATGCTAGGAACGAACCGGACGGCTGTGTTCGTCGTCGGCGACAACTCGACGACCGCGACTTGGTCGCCGGCGCCATGTCCCGCCGTCCGCACGCCGGCTTCCGCCGGGAGCGGTCACAGGCAGGGCGGGCGGTAGCCGTGCACGCGCAGGCCGCGGAACTCGACGTCGTTGGCGGTCTTGCCGACGAAGACGAGCCCGCGCGCCTCCCGCAGCGCCGAGTCGAAGGAGTAGGCGGGCGTGCCGAGCTCCGGCAGCGTCGTCCACGCGTCCGGCCGGAAGCTGTAGAACCTGGTCACCGTCCGGCCGCCGGTGGCGGGCACCCTGGCGAGCCACTTGTCCCCGCCGCTCCAGTGCGACGCCGGGCGCAGCTGCACGTACAGGTCGTCGGTGGCGCTGTAGGTCAGCCAGAACCCGGCCGAGCGCGACAGGTCTGCCTGGGCCTCGAACCGGTTGCCCAGCCAGACGACGGCGACGTGCCACTCGGCGCCGAGGAACGACACCTTCGCCGCGTACTCGACCCCGTGCCCGTGCTCCCGGCCCACGGGCGTGAGCAGGCTGCCGGTCGCGGGCACGGTGGCGCCCTCCCCGCTGGCCAGCCACTGCTGGAGCAGGTCGATCGACGGGGTCCGGCACTCGCCGCCGCGGGAGTGCCCGCCGACCTCCGGCCGCGCGGTCGCGGGCCCCGGCGCCACCGCGACGCACAGGGCCAGGGCCGCCACCGGTACTCCCACTGCCGCGACGAGCTTGCGCACGTTCTCTCCCCTGGTGTCGACGACCGCCCCCGACATCATGGTCACCCCGACGTGGTCCAGTCCAATACTGGCCACGATCGGAGCAGTCGGCCGGTCACCGCCGCCGACCACCCGCCAGCCGCACCGACACGGCGCCGAAGGACGAGCGGCCCGTGGGCGTCGAGCACTGCAGGCCCACGTAGCTGGTCGGCGGGATCAGGGTCGGGTCCACCGCCGACAGCACCAGCCGGTCGCCGTCGTAGAGCGCCAGCGCCGAACCGGTCAACGCGAAGCGGAGCCGGTGCGTGGTGCCGGGGGTGATGGAGGAGGCGCTGCCGACCCCGGCGATCCTGGTGTTCACCCCGTCGGCGACGACGCCGATCGCGTACTCGTTGCCCCACGAGGCGATGCCCGCGTAGTAGTAGCTGTCCCGGCCGGTGCAGCGGGCCAGCAGGACGGTGTCGCGGTCGGCGACGGCGGTGCTGGTGGGCGTCACGTCGGCGGACACCTCGTAGTCCAGCGCCGGGACCACCACGTTGCCCTGCAACGTCTGCGGCGACCCCGCGACACCGTTGCCCAGCGTCGTGGCCCGGTTGCCCGCCACGGTGAACGACGCGCCGCTGGGGATCGCCCACCCCTGCGTCATGGTCCACTTCGCCGGGTCCACGATCTGCTGGGCGTCCCGCCAGATCGCCAGCTCGATCGTCTCGTTCCACCCCGGCCTGTTGTTCTTGGCGTTGTAGAACACGTGGTCGGCGCCCGCGTGCCGGACCACGAACTGCCGGTAGACCATCGAGTCCTCCGGCCCGCCTGCCACGCCGAGGTCGAGCTCGTGGGCGGCACGGGTCAGCTCCCACTTCACCCCGTCGCGCGAGAGCAGCTTGCCGCCGCGTGACGGGTAGTCGGCCTGCCAGCCGACCACGCGCATCTCGTACCCGCCGTCGGCGGTGCGCCGGACGTTCGGCCCGCCGATGCCCAGCGACGCCCAGCCGCCGTCGCGCATGGGCCGCACGACGGGGTTGGCCGGGTGCTTGGTCCACGGACCCGCGGGGTTCTTCGCGGTGGCGTAGCAGATGTACTCGGGCTCGCCGCCCGCCGAGGCGATCTTGCCCGCCGTGTACCAGATCTTCCACGTCCGCTCGGCCGCGTCGTAGAGCAGCGAGGAGTTGTAGACGTAGTCGTCCTCCCACGGCATCGTCGACTCCAGCACGACACCGCGCTTGGTCCAGGGGCCGCCGGGCGCGGACGCCGTCGCGTAGTGCACCCGGCCCTTGCCCGCGCCGTCGATGCCGAAGTACGTCATGTGCCACGTGCCGTCGAGGTACACGACGCTGGGCTGGTTCAGGTTGTTGCGGTCGGAGTCCAGCGAGCGCACCAGCACCGGGTCCGCGGCCTTGGTCCACGTGCGGCCGTCCTCGCTGGTCGCGTAGCCGACGTAGTACAGGGAGCCGTACCACATCTTGAACCGCGGACCGCCGCCCTGGTTGTACACCAGGCACGGGTCCTGCAGCAGCGAGGTCTCCCAGGGCAGGGACTGCTGGAGCACCACGCCCTGCCGCTGCCAGCCCGCGACGGGGCCGAAGTCGTCGCGCAGCACCTCCTGCCCGGCCCTGGCGGTGGGAGCGGCGGTCGCGGTGGCGGTCGGGAGGCCGAGGTGCAGGCCCGCCACGGTGGCGGCGCCCGCGCCGAGGAAGGCTCGGCGGGAGGGGTGGGACATCGTCGTCTCCGGTTCTCTGGTGGGTCAGTCGGCGAGGGATCTGATGACCGCCGGGTCGGCGGTGCTGAAAGCGCTGCCCAGCGCGACGGCACTGGCACCCGCGCGCAGGAAGTCGGCGGCGTTGCCGGCGTCCACGCCGCCGGTCGCGACGAAGCGCACCCCGGGGAACGGGCCGCGCAGCGCGGTGAACCACGCGGGCGTGAGCACCGAGGCCGGGAACGCCTTCTGCCACACGCACCCGGCGGCCAGTGCGGCGGACACCTCGGTGCCGGTGGCGACACCGGGCAGGTGCGCGACGCCCAGCACGGCGGCGGCCTCGACCACGCCCGCGTCGAAGCCGGGGGCGACGGTGAACGCGACGCCGAGCGCGTGCACCGCGCGCAGCACGTCCACACCCGTCACGGTGCCCGCGCCCACCAGCACCCCCGGCCGGTCGCGCGCCCAGTCCAGCGCGGCGGTCAGGGACGCCCGGGACTCCTCGCCGTGCCACGGGACCTCGACCAGCCCGACGCCGAGCGACGCCGCGTGCTCGCACAGCCGCACGGTCGTCGTGGGGTCGTGGCCGCGCAGGATCACCAGCACGGGCAGGCGGTCCAGGTGGGTGGTGAACGGGTCAGCCCGCACTGCGCCCCACCCCCGCGGGCCCGGTCCAGCCCAACTCCTGGGAGATCTCCGACGCCACCGTCCACAGCCGCGGCAGGTGGCGGCGCAGCTTCTCCAGCCGTTCGATCGCGCACAGCGCCGTGATCGACACGCCCGCGCGGATGGCACCGCCGCCGTCGCGCACCGGGACCGCCACGCACGCGAGGTAGCTCTCGTACTCGCCGTCGTCGACGGCGTACCCCTGCTTGCGGACCTTGGCCAGCTCGGCGGCGAACTCGGCGCGGCCGGTGATGGTCGAGTCGGTGAACCGCTCGAACGTCGCCGAGGCCAGCACCGCCTCGCACCGGTCGGGCGGCAGTCCGGCGAGGATCGCCTTGGCCACGCCCGCGGTGTGCACCTGGACGGGGGCGCCGATGCGGGACGCCATCCGCACGGCACCGCGCCCCTCCACCTTGTCGACGTAGACGATGTCGTGCCCGTCGAGCTGGGCGAGGTGGATGGTGTGCCCGATCTCCTGCCCCAGCCGCTCCAGCCGGGGCCGCGCGGCGGTGCGCAGGTCCATCCGGTCGAGGGTCTCCACGGCCAGGCCGATCAGCCCGTAGCCGATGGTCCAGGTGAGGTCGTCGAGCCTGCGGACGAGCCGGTGCCGTTCGAGGGTCTGGAGCAGCCGCAGCACCGTGGAGCGGTGCACGCCGAGCAGCTCGGCGAGGTGGGTGAGGCGCTGCGGGCCGGGCGCGCAGGCGTCGAGGATCGCGGCGGCCCGGTCGACGGACTGGGACATGTCAGCTCCCTGCTGCCGTGGCCCGGTCCGCCTCGCGGACCAGGTCGGCTGGCGGTCGGGTGGTCGTGACGTGGTCGGACAACGACGTGAGGGCGCTCTGGGCCATCAGGTGCCCGAGGCGCAGCCGGGCCGGGTGCGGCAGGCCGACCAGCATCCCGTGCAGCCAGCCCGCGGCGAACGCGTCGCCCGCGCCGACCGGTTCCACGACGTCGACCGGCAGCGCGGGCTCGGTGAACCGGCCGTCCGCGGTGAACGCGGTCGCGTCGACCGCGCCGTCCTTGACGACCACGGCCGCCGGGTCGGCCAGCAGGTCGCGCACCTGCTCCGGGGTCGTGGTGCCCCACAGCGCGGCGGCCTCGTCGAGCCCGACGAACACCACGTCGGCCCGCCGTGCCAGGTCGCGCAGGGTCCGGGCGGCCTCGGCGCGGTCCGCCCAGAGCACCGGGCGGTGGTTGACGTCGAAGCTGGTCGACACCCTGTGGTCTCCGGCGAGCGCGTACCCGACGGCGTCCCGGCACGACGCCGACAGCGCGGGCGTGACACCCGACAGGTGCAGGTGCCGCGGGCGGGCGGCGAGCGCGCGGTCCACGTCGGCGCGGGACAGCTGCGACGCGGCCGAGCCGTCGCGGTAGTAGGTGACCCGCGAGCCGTCCGCGGCCGGGTCCTTGAGGAAGAACCCGGTGCGCCCCCGGTCGAGGCGGTGGGTCAGCGACACGTCGACCCCGGCGGCTGAGACGTCGTCGAGCACCCGCGAGCCCAGCGCGTCGTCGCCGACCAGGCTGACCCACGCGACCGTGCTGCCCAGCAGCGCGAGCCCCTGCGCCACGTTCGACTCCGCGCCCGCCGTGGTGAGCACGAAGCTCCCCGCGGCCCGCAGCGACCGGCCGTCGGCGGGCAAGAGCTGCGCCATGCTCTCGCCGAGGCACACGGCGTCCGGCCCGCTCATGCCCGCGCCACCGCGACGAGGACGCCGTCCCGGCGCAGCGACTCGGTCGCGGCCAGGACGACCGCGAGGTCGGCGAACCCCTCCCGACCCGGCACGACCGCCTCGCCGCCCGCGTCGATCGCGCGGAGCCAGTCGTCCACGATCAGCCGGTGGCTGTCGTAGTAGTTCTCGGCGCCCCGGCTCGCGGCGCCGTCGGGCGTCCAGAGCCCGCACCCTCCCGCGTCGCCGTCGTAGTCGACCACGACGTCGAGCCGCCCGCCGGTGCCCACCACGGTCGCCTCGACCTGCGCGGCGGGTCCGGGACTGGCCCAGGTCAGCAGCGACTGCGCGACGACACCGCTCGCCAGCCGCAGGGTCAGCGCCACGGCGTCGGCGGCCTTCCCCCCGGCCGGGTGCGCCGACACGGCCTCCACCGGGCCGCCCAGCATGCGGACCAGGCTGGCCTGGTGCGTCCCCTGGTCGAGCAGGATGCCGCTGGACGGTCCCGTGCCCCGGCGCCAGCCGTCGCGCACCCACACGCCGTCCACGCGGTAGGCGCGGGTGGCCAGGACGGCGAGCACGTCGCCGACCTCCCCGGCGTCGAGCGCCGCCCGCGCGTCGAGCACTGCCCGCAAGTGCGGGTAGTTCTCGGCCACCGCGAGGACGAGCCCGCCCTCCGCCGCGACCGCCACCATCCGCCGGGCGTCCGGCAGCGTGGTGGCGAGCGGCTTCTCGACCAGCACGTGGCACCCGGCCTCCAGCGCCTCCAGGACGACCTCCGCGTGCAGGTGGTGCGGCACGCGGACGTCCACGGCGGTGGCGCCCGTGGCCCGGCGGGCCTCGGCCAACGACGTGAACGCCGCCGCCCCGGTCACCTCCGCGACCCGACCGGCCCGCGCCGGGTCGGGGTCCACGGCCGCAACGAGCCTCGGCGCGTCCGGTCCGGAGTAGACGGACCCGGCCACGATCGCGCCCATGGCCCCGCACCCCACCAGGGCGATCCGGGTCACGAGCCGCTCCCTTCCGGTCGGAACCTGTCGGCGGGCAGCCCGGTGACGTCCGTGCGGACCGCGAAGACCTTGCCCGCGTGCGGTTCCGCGGCCGACCGCTCCGGTGTGAAGCCCTCCTGCGAGGTCGTGACGAACAGCACCGACAGGTCGGGGCCGCCGAAGCAGCAGCTGCTGACCTGCGTGGCGGGCACGTCGACCCGTGCCAGCACCTCACCGGTCGGGCTGAACCGCACCACCGCCGACCCGCCCCACAGGGCCACCCACAGGCAGCCCTCGGCGTCGGCGGTCATGCCGTCGGGAGCGCCGAGCGCCGGGTCGACCCCGAACGCCGTCTCCCGGCCGGCCAGCCGCCCGTCCGGGTCGACCCGGACCAGGTCGACGCGCTGGGTGGGCGTGTCGACGTAGTGGAACGCGTCCGGGCCGCGCCAGGCGATCCCGTTGGAGATGGTCACGCCGCCGAGCACGTGGTGGGCGCGCTCGCCGTCCAGTCGGTAGAGCGACCCGGCGCCCGGTGCGCGGTCGTGGGCCATGCTGCCCGCCCACATCCGGCCGCGCGGGTCGCAGCACCCGTCGTTCATCCGGGTGCGGCCGCCGTGCACCCGCTCGGGTTCGGCCACCGTCCGCACGGAGCCGTCGACGCCGAGCCGGGCGAACCCCAGCTCGCTCGCGACGACCCACCCGTCCTCGGGTTCGGCGCACGGCACGACCGCGCCGACCGGCTGCCCGACGGCGTGGGTGGTCACGGGGCCGAGCGCGTCGGGCAGCCACCCGGCGCGGTGCACGAGCCCCGCGTACAGGTCCACCCACAGCAGCTCCTGGCGCACGTCGTCCCACAGGGGTCCCTCGGCGTGCTCGGCGCGGGCGTCGAGGACCACGTCGGCCTGGTGGGTCCGCATCTCGTTCCTCCCCTGGGGTTCCTAGCCGCGCAAGCGCAGCGACGTGTACGAGTTGGCCGGGAACGTGTAGGTCAGCGCGGTCCCGCCGGTGAGCTGGGCGGTGGAGTCGTGCGGCACCACGTTCTCCGGGTTGCCCGCGGTGTTCACGGCGTTCGGCCGACCATCCAATGTGGACACCGCGGCGGTGTCGGCGCGGAACCCGTCCAGGCGCAGGGTGTAGGTCAGCGGCTCGGCCGTAGCGTTGACGACGTCGACCGACAGCCCGTTCCCGTCGGCGGAGACCAGCGCGGTCACGTTGAACAGCCCGTCGCCGCCCGTGACGTCGGTCCGCGCCACACCGGGCTGCCAGGAGGCCGCCTTCATCCGGTGCACGTAGTAGGGCGGCTGGCCCCACACCTGGTTCTGGTTCAGGAACACCAGCCCCTGGTTCCACCCGTTGTCGTTCTGCCCGTCGACCTGCAGGGCGTTGGCCGAGGACACCACGTCCACCTTCGGCCTGCGCTGCAACGCGTTGATGGCGTAGGCGTTGGCCAGCGCGCGGGCCAGGTCGTGCCGGTCGGCGTTCAGCTCGAACACCACCACGTGGTAGTCCGCGCCGGGGCTGATCCGGCCGAGCTGGTCGACGTAGCTGTCCAGCGCGCGGATCTGCGACTCGACGCCGTCGGTCTGCTGCGTCCAGAGGTGGATGTCGAAGTCGACCACCGCGCCGTAGGCCTTGGACAGGTCGAGGATCTTCTGGTGCGCGGCCAGGGTGTCCACCTTGCCGCCGCCGGTGAAGTGGAACGGGTCGGTGATCACGTCGCTGTAGGAGAAGTCGCCCACGACGAGCCGGATCGTCGGGTCGTAGGACCACACCACGTCCGCGAGCGCCTTGAACTTCCGCCAGTACGCCTCGTCGACGGCATTCTCGTTGCCCAGCTGGAGCCGCCGCACCGCGTACGGCGCCGGGTGCCCGTCGGCGACGCGGCGCGCGCCCCAGATCGAGCCCGCCGGGCCGTAGAGGTACTGGAGCAGGTCGGCGACGTCCTGCGGCGTCTCGTCGATGTTCAGCGACGGCACGGCCTCGATCCCCATCGCCTCACCGAGCCGGAGGAACTCGAAGACGCCCCAGCCGTTGGACTCGTAGGGGTACCAGAAGCCCTTGGTCACCGGCCGCCGCACGGGGTCGCCGATCATCGCCTTCCAGCGGTACTCGGAGACGTCGCCGCAGCCGCTGTTGGCGCAGCCGCCGAACCGGATGGCCTTGAGGCCCTGCCGCACCATCGCGTCGGCCACGTCCTTGCGCACGTGCTGGCCCTGGAAGCGGCCCCACGCACCGGGTTCGAGGAACACGTAGCCGACGTCGGCCGTGCCGGGCCCGGCCAGCTCGACCACGAGCCGCGCGTGCGCGTCGGTCGTGGTCGGGGTCAGGGTGAACGTCGAGGTGCGCCACCCGTTGCCCGACGGGCTGATCGCGGTACGGGCGTAGGTCCGGCTGCCGTCGCCGTTCTGCAGTGCGACGCCCACCGGCCGGTCGGTGCGCAGCGCGATCGTCCCCTCGTACGGCTTCCCGGCCACCAAGCCGATCCCCTGGCGGTTGAGGCCCCGGTTCTCCACGCCGACGGTGCCGGTTCCGGTGGCGAACCGGATCCGCTGGGACTGCCCGCCCTTGAACGGGCTCGTGGTGTCCAGCGCGTACTCGCCGCGGGCGCCGCCGGTCGAGGTCGCCCGCCACATCCCGCTCACCCCGGCGTCGTAGGCCGGTTCCGCGAACGCCTCGCCGAACACCAGCTGGCTGTAGATGCCGCCGTAGACCTCGTGGTTGACGTCCTCCAGCCCCGCGGCGACGTGGGTGCGCGGGACCTGGCCCACGACGTCGTCGGCGTGCACGACCACCTCGCGGACCAGTGCCGTGGGCACCAGCTTCCACGTCTGCCCGGCGCGTCCGGTGGTCCGGCTCCACAGCCGCGCCTCGGTCCCCGCCGCCGTACTGCCGTCCTTTGTGGACAGCAGCCGCCCACCGGTACCCCGGTTGGCGACCGTGACGGTGCCGCCGCCCGCGTCGTCGATCCGCCACTGCTGGTCCGGGTAGCTCCCGAGGTAGTCCCACAGGTGCACGACCGCGCCGTCCCCGGAGCCGCCGTCCACCGTCGACAGCGACTTCCCGTTGCCGTCGTTGACGATCCGGCGGAAGCCGTCGCCGAGGTCGACCACGCGCCACAGCTGGCGGCGGTCGCCCGTGTACGGGTCGACGGTCATCGCGGGGTCGTTCCCGGACCTGGTGGCACCCAGGACGTTCCCGCTCGTGGCCTCGACGAGGGTGTAGGTGGTCTCCGCCGCGGCGGTCGCGGTCGTGGCGGAGACCGCGGCCGCGGCCAGTGCCGCCACGAGCGCGGCGACCAGGTATCGCTTCACGGGCTTCCTCCCCAGGATCATCGCCGGTCCCGTTCGGACCCGCGGGAGCGCAGCCGGTCGGTCACGACGGCGACCGCGAGCACCGCGCCGAGCACGATCTGCTGGTAGTAGGGCGAGACGTGCAGGATCACCAGGCCGTTGTTGATGCAGACCAGCAGGATCGCGCCGAACGCGACCCCGAGGACCCGGCCGACGCCACCCGCGAGGCCGACCCCGCCGATGACCGCCGCGGCGATGGCGTTGAGCTCCCACCCGGTGGCGATGCTGGGCTGCCCGACCGTCAGCCTGGCCGTCACCAGCACGCCGACGGCGGCGGCGCACGTGCTGCTCACGACGTAGGCGAGGACCACCCGGCGCCGGGTGCGGATGCCCGCGAGCCGGGCGGCCTCGGCGTTGCCGCCGACCGCGTAGAGCTGGCGGCCCTGGTAGGTGCGTTCGAGGAACAGCCACGCCACCACGCACGCGCCGACGAACAGCAGCGTGGGCACGGGGACGCCCGCGAGCCGGTACTGCGCGATGCTGGTGAAGACCGAGCCGACGCCGTCGATCGGGAAGCCCTCGGTGAGCGCGAGCGCCGCGCCGCGGGCCGCCACGAGCGTGACCAGGGTCGTCACGAACGGCGGCACGCCGAGCACCGTGACCGACAGGCCGTGCAGGACGCCGATCACCGCACCGGTGACCAGGGCCAGTGCGATGGCGAGCACGTCGGGCAGGCCCGCGTGGACGTTGAGCCAGGCCGACCACACGCCGGACAGCGCCACCACGGACCCGACGGACAGGTCGATGCCGCCGGTGATGATGACGAAGCTGACGCCGAGCGCGAGCAGCCCGTACTGGGCCAGGTCCACGCCCATCGTCTGCAGGTTCGACACGCCGGCGAAGTTGCCGTTGGCCAGCGCGAAGACGGCGAAGACCACCACCACGGCACCGACGACGCCGATCTCCTTGCCGCGCAGGAAAGTGCCGCCGAGCGCGACCTCCACCGGCGGGACCTCGGTCCGCAGCGGGGTCACGATGCCACCCCTTCCGAGTTCGCCGCCGTCATCAGCGCGTGCTTGCTGTAGCCGGACCGCGGGATCGTGGTGACGAGCCGCCCGCCCGCGAGCACGGCGGTGCGGTGGGCCAGCCGCATCAGCTCCTCCAGCTCGGAGGAGGCGATGACGACGGCCGTGCCGCGGGCGGCGAACGACTCGACGAGGTGGTAGATCTCGGCCTTCGCGCCCACGTCCACGCCGCGGGTGGGCTCGTCGAGCAGCAGCAGCCTCGGCTCGGTCGCGAACCAGCGGCCGAACACCGCCCGCTGCTGGTTGCCGCCGGACAGCGTGCCGATGGGCTGTTCCTGCGTGGCGCAGCGGACCTTCACCGACCGGCGCACCCCGTCGGTGAACGAGCGTTCCGCGCGCGGGTCGAGCCACGAGCGGCGGGCGATGCGCGGGAGGGCGGCCAGCGAGATGTTCCAGCGGACCGGGGCGAAGGGCAGCAACGACTGCCGCTTGCGGTCCTCGGGCACCAGGCCGACACCCGCGCGCACGGCATCGGCGGGATGTCGTGGCGCGTAGGGCTTCCCGGCCAGGGTCATCGTGCCGCCGGTGGTGCGCACCGCGCCCATCAGCGCGTGGACCAGCCTGCTGCGCCCGGACCCCATGAGCCCGGCGACACCGACGATCTCGCCGCGGCCGACGTCGAGGTCGAGCGGACCGATCCCGGCCGCCTCCAGCCCGCGCACGGTGAGCACGGGTCCGTCGCCCGGCGGTGGCGGGTCGCCCTCCACGAGGACGTCGGCCTCGTCGCCCGCCATCGCGCGGATCATCGCCTCGGTGGTGGCCCGCTCGGGCGTGAGGTCGGCGACCAGCCGCCCGTTGCGCATCACCAGCACCCGGTCGGCGATCTCGCGGACCTCGTCGAGCCGGTGCCCGATGAAGATCACCGCCCGGCCCTGAGCGGCGAGGTCCCTGGCCACCCGCAGCACCCGGCGCGACTCGACCGGTCCGAGCGCGGACGTGGGCTCGTCCAGCACCAGCACCTTCGGGTCGCGGCCGAGCGCCTTGGCGATCTCCACGAGCTGCTGCTGCGCGACCGACAGCCGAGAGACCGGCTGGTCGAGCGGCACGTCCGCGCCGATCAGGCCCAGCACCTCGCGCGCGGCGCGTTCGGTCGCCCGGCGGTCGAAGACCACCCGCCCGGAGCCCGCCCGGCGGCCGAGCATCAGGTTCTCGGCCGCCGACATCTCACCGACCAGCGGGAACTCCTGCGACACCGTCGCGACGCCCAGCTCCTGGGCGTGCGCCGGGTCGCCGTTGCGCAGCTCCCGGCCGCCCAGCTCGACGTGCCCGGCGTCGGCCGCCGTGGCACCGGTGAGGACGCGGACCAGGGTGGACTTGCCCGCCCCGTTCTCACCGAGCAGCGCGACCACCTGCCCGGCGGCCAGGGACAGCCGGTCGACGTGCAGCACCTCGACGGTGCCGTAGGTCTTGCGCAGCCCGGTGGCCTCGACCAGCCCCCTCACGAGGTCACGCCCAGCTTCTTCAGGTCGTCGAGGTAGGTGGACAGGTTCTTGGCGGTCACCAGGCCGATGCCGGAGCTGAGCGTCGTGGCACCGTCCTGGTCCTCCAGGTAGGGCTTCAGCAGCGCCGCCGTGGCCTCCTCGCCGAGCACCTTCATCGCCGCGAGCAGGTACACGCCGAGGTATCCCTGCTGGTAAGGGCGTTGCAGGACCATCGCCTGGACGGTGCCGTCGCGGACGAACCCCACGGTCTTGGGCTCGGCGTCGTCGGCGACGACCTTCACCTTCCCGGACTTGCCCGCGGCCTTCACGGCCTGGCCCGCGGCGGGGCCGTCGTAGGACCAGACGGTGTAGATCCCGGTGAGGTCGGGATTCGCCTGGAGCGCGGTCTGCGCATTCGAGAGCGCTTTCGAGGGATCGGCGTCGTCGTTGAGCGTGTCGACGATTTCGATTCCACTCCCCTGCAGTGCCTTGGTGAATCCGGCGATGCGCTGGGTCGCATTCGCGGCGGTCAGGGAACCGGTCAGAATGGCGACCTTCCCGGATCCGCCGAGCAATTTCCTCATCGCCTCCCCGGCCTGCCGACCGGCCTCGGTGTTCGGCGTCCCGAGGTACACCGTCGGCTTGGGCGTGCCGGTCAGCGGCGAGTCGATCGCGACCACGCCGATGCCCGCGTCCTGCGCCGCGCCGACCGGTCCGCGCACCGCCGCCGGGTCGACCGCCGAGACGGTGTAGCCGTCGACCTTGTCGGCCCGCAGGGTGTCCAGAATGGACAGCTGGGTGTTGAGGTCACCACCCGCCGGAGCCTGGAAGTCGGCCTTGACACCCAACTTCCTGGCCGCGTTCTCCATCCCGGTGCGCCCTTCGGCCCAGTAGGCCGACGGGCTGTTGATCACCATGGCGACCCGGACGGCGCCGACGTCCTTGCCCTTGAGCGCGGTCTCGACCGCCCCGGCCAGCTCCCCGAGCTTCGCGTCGTTGAACTCGGTGGTGCCCTCCAGGTCCGCGGTGGCGGCCCCGGCGTCGCGGGTCGCGTCGTCGGCTGCCGACGTGCACCCCGCGAGCAGGAGGATCGTCACGGCGCCGATGGCCGTGGCGGTTGTGCGGACGCGACTCCAGATCATGTCGAACTCCTTTGTTGCACCACGCGCACACCCTTGTGCGAATTGAGCACGCTGGAGCGAACAGTGCGCGGGACCCCGATGGCAGTCAAGATTTCCACCGGTATTCGCCTCCTTTGTTGCGCCCTGTGCACATCACCATTCCGCGAAAGACTCGTCGGGGTGGTTCCAGGTCGGCGTCCGCCACTGCCCGCCGCGCTCGTGGGCACGCCGCACCGAGCCCTCGTCGATCTCCACGCCCAGCCCCGGCCCCGTCGGCCGGGCCACGTACCCGTCGGTGAAGGTGAAGACCTCCGGGTTTGCCACGTGGTCGAGCAGCTCGGCCGTGCGGTTGTAGTGGATGCCCAGCGACTGCTCCTGGATGAGGAAGTTGGGCGTCGCGAAGTCGACCTGCAGGCACGCCGCCAGCGCGAGCGGCCCCAGGGGGCAGTGCGGTGCCAGGACCGCGTCGAACGCCTCGGCGAGCGCGGCGATGCGCCTGACCTCGGAGATCCCGCCGGCGTGGGCGAGGTCGGGCTGCACGACGCGCACCCCGGCCTGGAGCACGGGCAGGAAGTCCGTGCGGGAGAACAGCCGCTCGCCGGTGGCGATCGGGGTCGTCGTGGCCTCCACGATCCGGCGCAGGTTGGTGTGGTTGTGGCCGGGCAGCACCGGTTCCTCGACGAACAGCGGCGCCAGCGGTTCGAGCGCCTCCACCAGCCGGGGCGCGGCGGCGGATCCGACCCGGCCGTGGAAGTCGACGGCGAAGTCGCGGTCGTCGCCGAGCGCCGCCCTGACCTGCCCGGCCCGCTCGACGACGGCGGCGACGTCCGCCGCGGTCGGGATCGGCGGGAACACGGCGGTGGCGTTCATCTTCACGGCGGTCATCCCGGCTGCGCGCTGCGCGCCCGCGGCGGCGGCCACGTCGTCCGGGGAGTCGCCGCCGATCCAGCCGTAGACCCGGACGCGGTCGCGCACGTGGCCGCCGAGCAGCTCGTGCACCGGCACGCCGTGCAGCCGTCCGACGACGTCCCACAACGCCTGGTCCAGGGCGGCGACGGCGGAGGACAGGACCGGGCCGCCGCGGTAGAACCCGCTCTTGGTGAGCCGCTGCCAGTGGTCCTCGATCCGGCGGGGGTCGGTGCCCACGAGCTGCTCGGCCAGCGCCGCGACCGCCGCCCCGGTCACGTCGGCGTACCCCTCCAGGCCTCCCTCGCCCCACCCGCACACCCCGGCGTCGGTCGACACCTTCACGAACATCCAGCGGGGAGCCACCTGGAACGACTCGACCTCCGTGATGCGCATACCAGCCCCTTCGCTAGAGTATGATTAATCATACTTAAACTGGAGGCTCTGTGAACCCTCTGCGTGACCGCGCAGGCTCCGGCCTGCACGCCCGAGTCGTCGACGCCCTGGGCAGCCGCATCGCCGACGGCGGGATCCCGCCCGGCTCGGTGCTGTCCACCGAGGCGATCGAGCGCGACCACGGCGTGTCCAGGTCGGTCGTCCGCGAGGTCGTGCGCACCCTCACCGGGCTGGGCATGGTGGAGGCGCGGCAGCGGGTGGGCACGACGGTGCTGCCGGTGTCGTCGTGGGACCTGCTGGACCCGAGGGTGATCGCCTGGCGCGACGAGGGTCCCGACGCCCTGCGCCAGCTCGACGAGCTGATCACGCTGCGGGAGGCGCTGGAGCCGGTGGCCGCCCAGCGCGCGGCGGCGAACGACGACGGGTCCACGGCCGCGGCCCTGCGCGAGCACCTGACCCGGATGGAGGCGGCGTTCCGGGCGACCGACCCGCGCGGGTTCGCCGCGGCCGACACCGCGTTCCACGAGGCCCTGCTGCGCGGGGCCCGCAACGACGTGCTCAGCCAGCTCGTGCAGACCGTGCTGGCCACGCTGCACGCCCGGTACTCGGGCCACCGGTTGTTCAGCGACGACACCGCCGCCTCGCTGGAGCGGCACCACGACCTGGTCGACGCCGTCGCGAGCGGCGACGCGGCACGGGCCGAAACCGTGTCGCGGGCGCTCGTGCGGGCGGCGCGGGTCGAGGTCCTGGGCGACGACAAGGGGAAGCACTGACATGACGTCCTTCGACCTGACCGGCAAGCTCGCGCTGGTCACCGGCTCGCGGCGCGGCATCGGCCACGCCATCGCGCGCGCCTACCTGATCGCGGGCGCCCGCGTCGTCCTGAACTGCCCGGACGCCGACCGGTTGGAGCCCGCCGCGGCCGAGCTGCGCACGCTCTCGGCGCCGGGCAACGTGCTGACCAGCGCGTTCGACGTGACCGACGAGGCGGCCGTCGAAGCCGCCGTCGCCGAGCTGACCGCCGAGCACGGGTGCCCGGACATCCTGGTCAACAACGCGGGCATCCAGATCCGCGGGCCGCTGACCGAGATCCCCGTCGCCGACTGGCGCAAGGTCGTGGACGTCGACCTGACCAGCGCGTTCATCGTCGGGCGCACGGTCGCGCGCGGCATGGTCGCCAGGGGCAGCGGCAAGATCATCAACGTCTGCTCGGTGCAGAACCACCTGGTCCGGCCCACCACCGCGCCGTACGCGGCGGCCAAGAGCGGCCTAGGCGGGCTCACCCGGTCCATGTGCGCGGAGTGGGCGCGCAGCGGCGTGCAGGTCAACGGGCTGGCGCCGGGCTACCTCGACACCGACCTCAACGCGAGCCTCGTCGGGGACGCGGAGTTCTCCGCGTGGATCACCTCCCGCACGCCCGCCGGTCGCTGGGGCGAGGTCGAGGACGTCACGGGCCCCGCCGTGTGGCTGGCCTCGGCCGCGTCGGACTTCGTGAACGGCCAGGTCGTGTACGTCGACGGCGGCCTGACGGCGGTGATCTGAGTGGCGGTCATCCCGGTGGGCCGCGCCCTGACCGTGCTCGGCCCCGGACGGCTGGACCCGCGCGAGTGGCCGGAGGTCGAGCCCGGTCCCGGCGACGCCGTGGTCGACGTCGCCCACGGCGGGATCTGCGGCTCGGACGTGCACTACTGGCAGCGCGGCGAGGTCGGCGAGTCGGTGCTGCGCGACCCGATGGTGCTCGGCCACGAGGTCGTCGGCACCGTCCGGCACGCCGCCGCCGACGGGTCAGGGCCACCGGTGGGCACGCCCGTGGCGGTCCACCCGGCGCAGACGTGCGGCGTGTGCCCGCACTGCGCGAACGGCCGGGCGAACCTGTGCCCGGAGCTGCGCTACCTGGGCAGCGCCGCCCGCCGCCCGCACACCCAGGGCGGGTTCGCCGAACGGCTCGTCGTCCCCACCGCCCGGCTCACGCCCGTGCCGGACGGTCTCGACCTGCGCACGGCCGCGCTGGCCGAGCCCGCCTCAGTGGCCCGGCACGCCCTGACCCGGCTCACCGGCGGACTCGACGGGCTGAGCGTGCTGGTCACCGGCGCGGGTCCGATCGGGCTGCTGACGGTGGCGCTGGCGCACCTGGGCGGAGCCGCCGAGGTCGTCGTGACGGACCTGTTCCCCCGCCCGCTCGACCTCGCCCTGCGGGTCGGGGCCACGCGTGCCGTGCCCGCCGGAGAAGACCTCCCGCCCGTGGACGTGGCGTTCGAGTCCGCGGGCTCCCCCGCCGCACTGGCAGGCGCGCTGCGGGCGCTGCGGCCCGGCGGCACGCTGGTGCAGACCGGCCAGCTGCCCTCGTCCGGTGTCACCGCGCCGTTCCACCTGGCCGTGACGCGCGAACTCACCGTCACCGGGTCCAGCCGGTTCGCGGGCGGGATGGCCGACGCGTTGTCGACCATCGCCGCCCACCGGTCGCTGTTCGCGCCGATCGTCTCGGCCGAGTACTCCCCCGCCGACGCGGAGGCGGCGCTCGCCGGGGCCGCCGACCCCGCCGCGTCGAGCAAGGTCCTGCTCAGCTGGCCGTGACCTCCTCCGCCGACGGCTTGGCGCGCGAGCGGACCAGGCCGATCACGCCGTCGAGAGCCAGGAACGCGAGCAGGCTGATCCCCAGCAGCGGGATCGCCAGGCCGATCGCGATCAGCACCAGCGGGGCCGGGATCACGAACCACAGCGGCAGCCGCGACCACGTCCCCCGCTTGGGCGCCGAGCCGAACGGCGCCCGGCGGTCGGCGCGGGTGGGGCGGCGCTGCCACCACATCCGGTAGCCGAGCACGATCATCGTCAGGATCGACGCGGCCAGCAGGAAGAGCACGGCCTGGTTGGCCACGCCGAACAGCACACCCATGTGCGCCTGGATGCCCAACGACGACAGCTTCGCCAGGAACGGGCGGTCCGACCAGTCCGACCGGGCGGTGATCGTCGAACCCGCCGGGTCGACCGCGACCTTGTCGAGCCGGATCGGCCAGGTGTTGTCGACCTGGGCGGCCGACCACGCGGTCCCCGGCTCCGCGGGCGTGGTGATCTCCAGCGGCCCGTCCAGTCCCGCGCCCCGCGCGGTGTCGAGCACCCGGTCGAACGCCAGCGGGTCGACCGGACCGGTCGACCCCGTGGTGCCGCCGTGCTCGGCGTGCTCACCGGACCCGCTGGCCGCCGCCCCACCGCCCGGCAGCGCGGTGTCGAGCACCGGCGCCTTCGCGTCCAGCGCCGTCAGCGCCGCGGTGAAGTTCTCCCCCGCGTACGTCGACCAGGTCAGCCCGGTGGCCGACAGGAACAAAGCGCCGAGCAGCACCCACACGCCGATGCTCGCGTGCCACGACCGGGTCCGGCGCACGCCCTTGGCGCCCTTCTCCGGCACCAGCAGCGCCCTCACCCGCCGTCGCGCGTTCCGCCGGCGGCCCAGCCACAAGACCAGTCCTCCCAACGAGATCACCCACAGCCAGCTCGCCGCCAGCTCCGAGTACAGCGTGCCCGGCACCCCCAGGTTCAGGTTGCTGTGCAGGTTGTCCAGCCAGGTGGTCGCGGGCGTGGAGCCGAACCAGGTGGTGAGCTGCCCCCGCACCCGCGCGGTGTAGGGGTCCACGTAGACGGTCTTGCTGTACTCCTCGGCCATGCCCGGCACCGCGAACACCACGCGGGTCGTGGCGTCGGGGTCCTCGGCGACCAGCACGCTGGTGACGGTCCCGTCCGGCAGGTCGGCCCTGGCCGCCGCGACCTGCTCGGCCAGCGGGCGCGGCGTCCCCTCGGCCGAGGACACCGCCAGGACGTCGCCGTAGAGCACGGAGTCGATCTGCGGCGCCAGCGAGAACAGCATGCCGGAGATCGCGGCCACCAGCAGGAAGGGGCCGACGAGCAGACCGGCGTAGAAGTGGAGCCTGCGCAGCAGGGGCACCACCGACAGTCGGTCCGGACGGGTCGACTCGTCGGTTCTGTCGACCTCGAGTGCGGGAGCGGACATGGAGCACCTCATGCAGGGAGCGGAGTGAACGTGACCCAGTAGTCGTCCGCGGTCCCCGTTTGGTTCCCGGCGAGTTCCGGCCACTCCATCCGGGTCAGCGCACGGCGACCAGCACGTGGTCGTCACCGGCCTGCCAGAGCACCCCCACCTCGCCGAAACCGGCGCGCAGCAGCGCTTCCCGGTGCCAGCGCGCGCTCAGGCCGTTCCCGTGACCACTGCTCGTGCCGCGCAGCTCGTCCGGGGTCAGCACCTCCGCCAGGTCCGGGTCGGCTCGGACGCCGGTCCACCAGGCCGCCCACTCCTCGTTGTCCACCACCCCGGCCCGTTCGGCCCGCCGGTCCCGGACGACCACGGCCAG
The DNA here is from genome assembly GCF_003002815.1 of Umezawaea tangerina. Taxonomy (GTDB): domain Bacteria; phylum Actinomycetota; class Actinomycetes; order Mycobacteriales; family Pseudonocardiaceae; genus Umezawaea; species Umezawaea tangerina. The sequence continues at coordinate 315,086 of NZ_PVTF01000002.1, forward strand.
CTCGCGCACCGCGGGCTGCTCGTCGGGCAGGTGGTCACCGTTGACGAAGACCCCGCCGGGGCGCAGGACCGTGGCGAGGTCCGCGTAGACACCCGCCAGGCGTTCGGGGTCGAGCCAGTGCAGCGCCGTGGTCGACACCGCCGCGTCCCACTTGGCCCCGACACCCAGCGCGTCCACCCAACCCGGCGACCCCAGCTCCGCGCGCACGTACTCCACCGCCGCCCCGTCAGGCCGGGTCGCGCGGGCGAGCGCGAGCAGCAGCGGATCCACGTCCACCCCCACCACCCGCGCCGACGGCAACCGCTCGTGCAGCCGGGTCGTCAACGATCCGGGTCCGCACCCGAGATCCGCCACGACCGGCGCCGCGACGTCCCGGCAGACGTGCGCGACGACGTCTCCGATCACCCGGAACCGCTCCTCGCGATCCGCGATGTACCGCTCCTGCTGACGATCCCACCTCTCGACCCACGTCCGCGCGACGATCCGGTCCACCTCGGGTTCGGCCATGTCCGGTCCCTCCTGCTGTGCGGCACACCGAACCTACTGCCAATTAGTTGCAATAGCGAGGAATCAGTCTGACCGTTCGACGCCGGTGGCCTTGACGAGGTCGCCGAGTTGCCTGCGGACGCGCTCGACGTCTTCGTCGCGACCCTGTTCGCGGTACAGGTCCAGTGCTTCCTGCCATGTCTCGCGAGCCTGGGTGTGTTCTCCCAGTGCTGCGTGGGGGTGGCCGAGGTTGTCGAGGGTGTCGGCGATCTCGTAGGTGTTGCCGAGGGTGCGGTACAACGCGAGGGACTGGTGGTAGCGATCGATGGCCCCCAGGTGTTCGCCGGTGCGGTGGGCGATGAACCCGAGGCTGTCCAGGGTCGCTGCCTCGCCGTCCGGGTTGTCGTGCTGCCGGTGCAGGGTGAGTGCGGCCTGGCAATGGTCTCGGGCGATGTCGAGGGCACCCAGGCGGGCGGCGTACCAGCCCACTTGGTTGAGGGCGTCGGCCTCCCACGATGGCTGGCCGAGAGCGCGGTAGAGGTCGAGGGCGTGCCGGGCGTTGTCCAGGGCCTGCCGGTCGTCACCCTGTCGCGCCCAGGCAGCCGCGAGCGCCTCGTGGGTGTGCGCTTGTTCGGCGGTGTTGTGGTCGCGCGTGGCGAGGTCGAGCGCCTGTTCCAGGTGCTTCGTCGCCTCTTCGTGCAGGTCCGACACAGAGCAGATGTTGCCGAGGCTGCGGTGGGTGCGGCTGCGGATGGTGGGGTCGGGGAGGTGGACAGCGGCATCCAGGGCGGCTCTCCATCCGGCGAGCGCGTCGCGCAGGTGCCCTCGTCTGAGGTGGAAGGTGTCCAGCGCCCAGGTGAAGTGCCAGACCACGTCGTGGCGGCCGAGGGCGGCGGCGGCACGCTGGGTGGCGAGAAGGGTGGCGTGCTCGGTCTCCAGCCAGGCGAGTGCGACCCCGGCGTCGGGCAGGGGGTGTGGGTGGACGCCGGGCGCGGGCGGGTTGGGCCGCAGGAGTGGACCGTGGGGGTTCAGGAGGCGGTCGGCGGCGAAGGCGGTGTGCAGGTGGAAGTCCACCACCCGCACCAACGCCGCCTTCCGCATGTCCTCGGGCAGTTCGTGGCCTGTGGTGGCGGCGTAGGCGCGGACCAGGTCGTGCATCGCGTACCGGCCGCCTGGTCGTCGTTCGAGCAGGGACGCCTCTTCCAGTGCTGTCAACGCTTTGCGTGCGCGGGCCGGAGGCAGGTCAGTGAGGGCGGCCACGGCGGGCAGGGTGGTGTCGGGGCCGGGGGCGATGCCCAGGAGGGCGAACACGGCGCGCTGTTCGTCGGTGAGGCGGCGCAGGGACCAGGACAGCACGGTGGGCAGGCTGGCCGTGGGGTCGGTGTTGTGGTCGAGCGTCTCCAGGCCGAGCTCGCGCAGCTCGGCGGCGACTTCGGCGAGCGGGATGCCGGGGCGGGTGACGGCGTTGCGGGCGGTGATCGACAAGGCCAGCGGGTAGCCGCCGCCCAGTTCGACCAGCTCGTCGACCGCGTCGGGCTCCGCCGTCGTGCGGCTCGTGCCCAGGCGCGCGGACAGCAGCGCGGTGGCCTCGTGTCGGGTGAGCACGTCCAGTTTCAGGTGGTGGGCGCCGTGCCGGTCGATCAGGGAGGCGAGTCCGGTGCGGCCGGTGACCAGCACGCCGCAGGTCGGGCTGCCCGGCAGGAGCGGGACGACCTGGTCGGCGGTGGCGGCGTTGTCCAGCACCACCAGCATCCGCCTGCCGGCGACCAGGCTCCGGTACAGAGCTGATCTGGCGTGCGGGTCGGTGGGAATCCGGTCCGGGACGACGCCCAGTGCGGTGAGGAACCCGAACAGGGCGGCGTCGGGGGTGACCGGCTGCTCGGTGGGGTCGAAGCCGCGCAGGTCGGTGAACAGCTGCCCGTCGGGGAACCGCTCGGTGTTCCGGTGCGCCCACGCCAGGGCCAGGCAGGTCTTGCCGATCCCACCTGCACCGCCGATCGCGGAGATCATCACCGTCGTGCCGGTCCCAGGCGGTGGCGCGTCCTTGTCCGGCTGAGCCCCCAGCACCTCGTCCAGGCGTGCCAGTTCGGTACCGCGACCGGTGAAGGACGGTGGCGGCGCGGGAAGCTGCCGGGGCACCGGCACCACCACCGCCGAGCTGTCCCCGGTCGTGACCGGGTGCGGCAGCAGGGAGGGGTCGGCGTCGAGGATGCGCCGATGCAGGTCCCGCAGTGCGGTGCCGGGTTCGGTGCCCAGTTCGTCGACCAGCCGGTCGCGCAGCCGCCGGTAGTGGGCCAAGGCGTCGGAGGTGCGTCCGGCGCGGTGCAGGGCCAGCATGAGCTGAGCCGCCACGTGCTCGTCCAGAGGCCGTTGCGCGGTGCGGGCGGACAGCGGGGCCACCAGGTCCTCACCGTGCCCGAGGCGCAACCGGACGTCGGTCAGGTCGCACTCGGCGGCCAGGTGCTGGTCGTGCAACCGGTCTCGTTCGACCGCGGCCCAGTCCCCCGCGATTCCGGTCAGCGCCTCTCCACGCCACAGTTCCAGCGCCTGCTGGAGCAACCGCACCGCCTGCCGGTCGTCACCGGCGCGGGCGCGGACGCACAGCTCGCGGAACCGGAACAGGTCGACCGCGGAGCGCTCGACGTCCAGCGCGTAGCCACCGGAACGCCTGGCGATGACCGTCTTCCGGGCGTCGGTGTTCGGGTCCACGAGCAGGAAGCGCAAGCGCGACAAGTAGTTCAGCAACGTCGCCCTGGCCCGCTGTGGCGGGCGGTCTCCCCAAACCCGTTGTACCAACCGATCCACCGGAACCACCCGGCCCGCGTCCACCGCCAGCGCGGCCAGCACGCAACGCTGCCGAGCAGGCCCCAGATCCAGGGCACAGCCCTCGACCAGCACCTCTATCCCACCCAGAAGAACGAATTCCACCTGTCGGTTCCCCAGTCACGAGTTCCCGCGCGCGACGTTCCCGCGAACGGTGATACCAGCACTGAGCAGGCGATTGTTGGGAAACGCGGCAGATTCACGAGGACGGCGGCACACAGTGGGGACACGCCGTAGTCGACCCCCGCACCTGGTGGTCACGGCGAACACAACGGAGGCAACTGACATGTACTCGATGCTCGAGAAGGTGTACCTCACGGCGGCGCTGGTGAGCGCGGCGGCCAGCTTCACGCCCGCGTCGACCAGCGGGCCGGTCGGTGCCGGCAGCCCGGTGACGATCATGGCCACGTGCGGTTCCAGCGGTAGCGGGAACACCGGCGGCGCGGAGGCCAAGTGGACGGTCCGCTGCAACTCCAGCCAGATCTGGATCGAGGGGTGGGTCAAGGACACCGTGGCCGACGGCAAGTGCGGGTGGGTCACCGCCCTGTACGCCGACGGCAGCACGTGGGAGAGCAACCGGGCTTGCCCCAAGGGCAACAAGGACACCTTCAGCTCACCGCCGAGGAACGGCAAGCTCATCGAGGCTTCCCTGCACCAGGGCTGATGAGCGATCCGAGCGCTCGGGAACTCGGCGCGGCGGACCAGCGCTGACGGCAACGGTCCGGCACACAGGGGTCATGTGCCGGGCCGCTGCCGGCAGCTGCTGCGCACGTCCGCCGGACCAGGCAGGCACGACTGGACGTCGCTGGTGGCCAAGCGGGGTGCTGGAGGTAACGGGGAAAGCGCTTCCGGTGGGCACCTGATGCGGTCCGACGAGGCCGTTGTCCTCGCGCGGCTGCTGGACGTCCACCTCGCCCACCACGGCCTGGGCGTGACCCGGAGCGGCCGCCGGCTCAGGTGACGTCCCGACCGGCGGCGGCCTTGTCCAGGTCGTCAAGTTGTTGCCGCACTTGGTCGGCGTCGGTGTCGCGGCCCTGTTCGCGGTACAGCTCAAGGGCTTCGGTCCACACCGCTCGGGCCTGCTCGTGGTTGCCGAGGGCGGCGTGGGGGTGGCCCAGGTGGCTGAGGGTGTCGGCGGCCTCGGTGGTGTTGTCGAGGGTGCGGAACAGGGTGAGGGCCTGCTGGTAGTGGGCGATGGCGTCGTGGTGGCGGCCGGTGTGGTGGTCGATGAAGCCCAGGCTGTCCAGGGTGTGCGCCTCGCCGCCGGGGTCGTCGTGGTGGCGGTGCAGGGCGAGGGCGGCCCGGCAGTGGTCGCGGGCGGTGTCGTGGTCGCCCATGCGGGCGGCGGTCCAGCCCATGGTGTTGAGGGCGATGGCCTCCCCCACCGGCTGGCCGCAGGAGCGGAAGAGGTCCAGGGCGTGGTGGGCGTGGTCGAGGGCTTGGCGGTCGTCCCGCCGCCGCTCCCAGACCTGGGCGAGGGCGAGGTGGGTGAAGGCCTGCTGGGCGGGGTTCTCCTGGTGTGCGGCCAGGTCCAGGGCGTGGTGGAGGTGGGTGACGGCCTGCTCTTGCTGTCCCAGTTCGGAGTGGGCGCGGCCGAGGAGCCGGAGGATGTGGGGGTGGGTGGTGGAGTCGGGCAGGTGGGCGGCGGCGTCGGCGGCCGCCTGCCACACCTCCAGGTCGTCGTGGTGGAGCCCGCGCAACTGGTGGAACGTGTTCAGGGACCAGGCGAGGTGCCACACGGTCTGGTGGCGGGCGTGGGTGGCGGCGGTGTGCTGGGCGGCCAGCAGGTGCGGGTGGTGGGAGCCCAGCCACGCCAGCGCCGCCGGGTAGTCGGGCAACGGGTGGGGGTGGGTGCCGGTGGCCGGTGGGTCGAGCCGGATCGGGGCGCGGTGGGGGTTCAGGTGGCGGTCGGCGGTGTGGGCGGTGTGCAGGTAGAAGTCCACCACCCGCTCCAGCGCCGCGCGCCGCACGGGCTCGGGCAGGTCCTGGACGAGAGTGGCGGCGTAGGCGCGGACGAGGTCGTGCATCGCGTGACGACCGTGCGGGCGCCGGTCGAGCAAGGAGCGGTCCTCCAAGGCGTGCAGGGCTTTGCGGGTCCGCACCGCGGACAAGCCGGTGAGGGACGTGGCGGCGGGCAGGTCGATGTCCGGTCCGGGGGCGACGGCCAGCAGCGCGAACGCCTCCCGCAGCTCGGTGGTCAAGCCGTGCAGGGACCACGACAGCACCGCGGGCAGGCTGGCGGCGGGGTCGTCGTTGTCGAGCACGTCCAGCCCCAGGTCGCGCAGTTCGGCGGCGAACTCGGCCAGCGGGCCCTGTGGTCGGAAGGAGGCGTGGCGGGCCGTGATCGCCAACGCCAGCGGGTAGCGGCCGCACAGCTCGACCAGCTCGTCGACGGCCTCGGGCTCGGCGTCGATCCGGGCCGCGCCCAGCCGCCTGGTCAGCAGTTGGCGGGCCTCGGCGTCGGTGAGGACGTCCAGTTGCACGTGGGCGGCGCCGTGGCGGTCCACCAACGACGCCAGCCTGGTGCGGCCGGTGACCAGCACCGTGCAGGTCGGGGTGCCCGGCAGCAGCGGGACCACCTGGTCGACGGTGGCGGCGTTGTCCAGCACCACGAGCATCCGCTTGTCCGCGACCAGGCTGCGGTACAGCGCGGCCTGCGCGTCGAGGTCCGTGGGCAGGCCGCCGGGGTCGACGCCGAGCGCGTCGAGGAAGCCGCGCACCGCGGCGCCGGGGTCGAGGGGTTCGCCGTCGGGGCTGAAGCCGCGCAGGTCGACGAACAGCTGCCCGTCGGGGAACCGGTCCACGTTGCGGTGCGCCCAGTGCAGCGCCAGCCAGGTCTTGCCGATCCCGCCCGCGCCCGCCAGCGCGGAGATCACGACCGTGGACGGGGTGTCCGACGCGTCCAGCGCGGAGTCGAGCCGGTCCAGCTCGTCACGGCGGCCGACGAACAGCGCGGGCGGAGCGGGCAACTGGCGGGGCGCCACGGTGCGGACGGTCCGTCGGGGAGGTGCCGCGGGGGTGAGCGTCGGGTCGGCGGTGAGGATGCGCTGGTGCAGTCGCTGGAGCGCGGGTCCCGGATCGACGCCCAGCTCCTCGGCCAGCAGCCGCCGGGTGTGCTGGTAGTGCTCCAGCGCGTTGGCCTGCCTGCCGGTCCGGTACAGCGCCAGCATCACCTGCCCGGCGGTGCGTTCGTCCAACGGTTGCTCGGCGGCCCGCGTGGTCAGCTCGGGCAGCAGGTCGCCGTGCCGGCCGCACTCCAGCGCCCAGTCGGCGCGGTCGACCCTGGCGGCGGTCAGTTCCAGGTGCAGCTGCTCCCGCACGGTGCGCGCCCACGGGGTGTCCAGCTCGGCCAGCGGCTCACCCCGCCACAACGCCAGCGCCTCGTCCGCCAGCTCCAGCGCGCGCCGCGGGTCGTCACTTGCGCGGGCACTGCCGAGCAGGCTGCGAAAGCGGTGCAGGTCCACGGCGTCGAGGTCCGTGGTCAACCGGTAACCGTTGCCCTGCCACGTGATCGTGATGCCGGTCGAGTCCAGGGCCCGACGCAGGTTGGACACGTAGGTCCGCACCACCGACCGCGACCGCCCCGGCGACCGCCCGCCCCAGATCCGGTCGATCAACAGGTCCAGCCCCACCACCCGGTCGACCTCGGTCGACAGCACCGCCAGCACCGACCTCTGCCGGGCGTGCCCGACCGGCACCGGCACGTCGCCCACGCGGACTTCCAGGTTTCCCAGCACCCCGACCACGACTTCCCTCGTCACGGGTCCTGTGTACCGAACGCGATCAGACTGTTCAACGCCGGTCGAACAGGTGGTGCACCGCGCGTCGACACCCGCGGGACGACCTCGCCGCCCGACGAGGCCGTCCGGTACGAGGTGGGCGCCGGAAGCACGAGCGGCGGACTGGATAAGGTCGCGACCCACACGACATCCGGAAGGGGGCGACCGGTGATCGGGCGTCTGGGTGAAGGTGACTTACGGCGGTTGCGGACCGGCGACGCGACGGCGGCGCGGGCCGAGCTCGACCGCGCTCTGGTCGGCGCGCCTGGCGCCGGGACCACCGACCACCCGCCGTCGGACGCGGACCTGGTCGCCGCGGTGCGGGGCGGGACGACCGGCGCGTACGGGGAGCTGTACGCGCGGCACGTCGCCGCGGCCCGCAACCTGGCCCGTCAGCTGGCCAGGTCCCCGATGGAGGCGGACGACCTGGTGTCGGAGGCCTTCGCCAAGGTCCTCTCGGTGCTGCGGACGGGCGGTGGCCCCGATTCGGCGTTCCGCGCGTACCTGTTGACCGCGTTGCGCCACACCGCTTACGACAGGACGCGGCGGGAGCGCAGGCTCGACCTGGTCGAGGACGTGGAGGCGCTGCCGAGCGTCGCGGCGAGCACGAGCCTGCCGTTCCACGACACGGCGGTGGCGCGGCTCGACCAGTCGTTGGCCGCGCGGGCGTTCGCGAGCCTCCCGGAGAACTGGCAGACGGTGTTGTGGCACACCGAGATCGAGGGTCAGACGCCCGCGCAGGTCGCCCCGCTGCTGGGGCTGACCGCGAACGGCGTGTCGGCGTTGGCCTACCGGGCCCGTGAAGGGCTGCGGAAGGCGTACCTGCAAGCGCACGTGGAACGGAACCCGTCGGAGCGCTGCACCGCCACGGCCGCCAAGCTGGGTGCCTGGACGCGTGGCGGGCTGCCCAAGCGCGACACGGCTCAGGTCGAGGCGCACCTGGACGGGTGCGCCGCCTGTCGGGCGCTGACCGCCGAGCTGGCCGACGTCAACGGGGCGTTGCGCGGTGTCGTCGCACCTCTGGTCCTCGGTGTCGGCACGGCCGGTTACCTGGCCGCGGGCTCGGGCAAGGCGGGTGCGGTGGTGTCGCTCGGTGTCTCGACGCCCCAATGGCTTGGCGCGGCGGCGTCGGCGGCACTGCTCGCGGTCGCCATCGGAGCGGGAGTGGACGTCCCGGACGCACCCGCGACCGTCGCCCAGCCACCGGTGTCGACCACCACCACCGTCCAGACCACTTCACCGACCGGGCAGACCACTTCGTCCGCTCCCGCCGCGACGACCACCACGCAGCCCACCACGTCCACGACCGAACCGACTTCCGCGGCACCCTCGGGCACGGCCGCCGCCACCCCCGTGCTCACCTCGACCGGGCCCGACGGGTTCACGATGTCCACCGGCGGTCCGCCCACCGACTTCCCGTTGACCATCCGCAACACCGGCACGGCGCCCGCGCCGCCGCCGACGATGACGATGTCGCTGCCCGACGACATCCACGTCGTGGGACCGGGCAACAACCTGCGGCGCGGGAGCCTGGTCGGGCTCGACGGGGCGACCCGCACCGTCGGCTGCCCCGCGGGCAAGGGCACGGTGGTCTGCACGGCACCGCAGGAGCTCGCGCCGGGCGACTCCGTGACGTTCGTCTTCCGCCTGCTCGCGGGCCCCAAGGCGGGGAACGGGACGATCACCGCCACCACGGACTCGGTGAACCCGCTGCTCATCGAGGTGCCGGTCACCGTCAAGCCGAAGAAGTAGGACCGAACGGTCCACAGTGGACCGTGGCTGGGATCACCAGTGCCAGGCGTCGCCGCCGACGTTGACGATGGTGCGCTGCAGCACGGTGATGGTGGTCTCGTAGTCCTCGACGCTGATGCCCTGCATCCGTTCGTCCTGCAGCACCTTCTGCACTTCCACGGCGGCCTCGAACCGTTCGGTCCCCACGGCCGACAGCCGCAGCCGGCCGCCCTCGGCGTGGATCCACCCCTTGGCGATGGCCGTCTCGATCGTCGACTCGATGACGGCCGGGGTGTCGTTCGGGCCGACGGTGTCGACGACGGTGGTGCGGTCGACGCCGTCGGGACCGCGCGACAGCTGGTGGAGCACCCACCACTCGGACTGGGTGACGTCGATCTCCTGGAGTGCGGCGCGGATGCGGGTGCGGATGGCCTCACCCGCGCGGATCGACCAGAACCCGATCGGCTGACTGGCAGGAGGTTGCATCGGTGGGCGTGTCATGCGGGCGACGCTATGACCTCGACCTAGATCGAGGTCAAGGCGCCGGTCAGTGCTGGGGCGGCGTGCTGGACAGGAAGTCGTCGAGGACGACCGGGGTGAGGCCGTCCTGGCGGGCGCGGTTGAGGAACGCCAGGTAGTCGGCGGGGAAGGTCTCGCGGAAGTGCATGAGCACGATGTCGCCCGCGTTGAGCTTGGCTCCGGCCTGGAACTGCACGACGCCGTCGTTGACGGTGGCGGTCCACAGGACCACGGCGCTCATGCCGCAGTCGGCGGCGGCCTTGCGGGTGTTGAGGTCGAAGTTCCCGAACGGCGGGCGGAACAGGGTCGGGCGGGTGCCGAACTCGTGGCCGAGGAAGTCGGCGTTGCCGCAGATCTCCTGCTTCTGCGCGGCGTACGGCTTGCCGGAGAGGTTGGGGTGGGTGGCGGTGTGCGCCTGCACGGAGGCGTTGACCTGGGTCTGGAAGGGCTTGAAGTAGTCGTTGTGGCCCTCGGCGTAGCGGGTGTTGAGGAACAGGGTGGGGCGGACGCCGGACAGGCGGATGAGCTCGAGGGCCTGCGGGTGGCGCACAGCGCCGTCGTCCATGGTGATGAACACGTACGGCTTGTCGGTCTCGACGTGGCGGACCACGGGGGCGAGCCCGTCGGTGGTCGGGGGGACGGTCGCCTGGGGCGTGCCGAACGGGTAGGGCTGGGCGAACACCGGGACCACCACGCCACCGGGGCCGGGAAGGGCCGTCGGCTGGGTCGTGGTGGTCGTCGGCGAGCCCGCCTGCGGCTGGTCGGCGGGCCGCGCCGTCGGGTGGGAGGGGGCACGGGTGCAGGCCACGAGCACCACGGACAGCACCACCGCGATCAACGGCATGATCTTGCTCACTGGGAAACCTTCTGACGATCCTGCCCGGTAGGGCTCCTGTTGCCGGTGAAGACGCCCGGCGCACCTGTCCGGTTGCACCGGACCTCACCCGTGTGGCAGGTATTGGCCAGTGCGGCGGAAAAGGTCCGCGGTGGCCGACGACCTGCTCCGGGTCATGAGCCCGCGGTCATCATGGCGACCATGCCGCGGGGAGCGTCGTCGCCGAGCATGATCGCATAGACGTCCTCGTCCGCCGCCTCGGCGGCCGCGCGGGCGAGCATGGCCTGCTCGTACCCGCCGAGCGCGGTCTCCACGTCGTCGGGGTGGGCGGCGACGGCCTGCCCGAGCTCGGCGCCGTCGAGCATGGCCAGGTTGGCGCCCTCGCCGTTGGGCGGCATGAGGTGGGCGGCGTCGCCGAGCAGGGTCACGCCCGGCACGCGGTCCCAGCGGTGGCCGGCGGGGAGCGTGTGGAGGCGGCGCAGGACCGGCGGCGTGTCGCTCGCGGTGACCAGCGCGGTGAGCTCGGGCGCCCAGCCGTCGAACTCCGCGGCGACCCGCGCGGTCACGGTCGCGGCGTCGGCGGGGTCGACGTCGGCGAGCCAGTCCGGTGGTGCCAGCAGTTGCGCGTAGCTGTGCAGGGTCCCGCCGGTCTCCCGGTGGGCCAGCAGTCCCCTGCCCGGCGCGAGCGCGAAGAGCGACCCGGCGCCGACCGCCTTGGCGGTCGCGGGGTGACGGGTGTCGGCGTCGAGCAGGAAGGTCTCGACGGCCGTGACGCCGATGTAGTCGGGGGTGGCGACGGAGAGCAGCGGGCGGACCCGCGACCACGCGCCGTCCGCGCCGACGAGCAGGCTCGTGGCGGCCGTGGTGCCGTCGGCGAAGCGCACCTCGTGACGGCCCTCGCCGAGGGTCCGCGCGCCGATGGCCTTGCGCCCCCAGCGGACGGTGCCCGGCGGGAGCGAGTCGAGCAGCAGCTGCCGCAGCTCGCCGCGCTGCACCTCGGGGCGCACGCCCGTGCCGTCGTCGGGGCGGTCGAGCAGGACGGTCCCCTCCCGGTCGAGGACCCGGTAGGACTCCCGGCCCTCCAGGACGAGCCCGCGGAACCCGTCGAGCAGGCCCGCGGCCTCCAGCGCCCGTTGGCCGTTCCACGGGTGGATGTCGAGCAGTCCGCCCTGGCGGCGCGTGCTCGGCGCGGGGTCCGCCTCGTGGACCTCGACCGGGATGCCGTGCAGGTGCAGGACGCGGGCCAGCACGAGGCCGCCGAGGCCTGCTCCGATGATCGTGACCGGTGTCGTCATGGTGGTCCTCCGGGACGTTGTTGGATCGTCGCTCCAACACGCTAGCACCCTTTTTGGATCGCCGATCCACACGTGTCATGATGGCGCCATGGCGAAGAAGACCCAGCGGACCCCGCGACGCTCGGACGGGCTGTCCAAGGAGCTGATCGTCAAGGCCGCGGCCGACCTCCTCGACGAGCGCGGCGAGTCCGCGCTGACCCTGCGCGCCCTCACCACCCGGCTGAGCACCGGGTACGGGGCGATCTACCACCACGTCGAGAACAAGGGCGACCTGCTCGCGGCGGCCACCGACGACGTCGTCTCGCGGGTGATGACCGGCGTGGTCGTCGACGCCGACCCGCGGGAGGCCCTGCGCGCCGTGGCGTCGGGGCTGTTCGACGCGATCGACGCGCACCCGTGGGTCGGCGCCCAGCTCTCGCGCGAGCCGTCGATGCCCGCGCTGCTGGAGGTCTACGAGAGCGTCGGCGGGCTGTTGGACGCGCTCGGGGTCCCCGAGCGGTCGCTCTTCGACGCGGCGGGCGCGCTGGTGAACTACGTCCTCGGCGTCGCCGGGCAGAACGCCGCGAACGCCGCGGCCCGCGACGGCGGCGAGGCGGCCCGGTCGGCGTTCCTCGGCGACGTCGCCGCGCGGTGGTCGCGACTCGACCCGGACCGGTACCCGTTCGTGCACAAGGCGGCGGCGCACCTGCGCGAGCACGACGACCGCGAGCAGTTCCTGGCGGGCGTCGACATCTTCCTGGCCGGCATCGCCACCCTCCGCTAGCGAGGCGACCGCGCCCGCCGGGGATCGTGGTCACCGCACCGGGTCACCGACGCCCCTCACCCGCCTGCGCCGGAACCGCGGCCGGGTGCGCGGCCAGCCAGGCGTGGTAGCGACGGCGGGCCCGCGCGCGGAGCAGGCGGCTCAGCAGCAGTGCCGCCGTCGCGGGCAGGCGGGTGACGCCGTCGCGGCCCGCGGCGAGGCGGGTGAGCTGCCGGAGGGCGAGGGCCTGGGTGCCCGCCGCGGCGATGGCCTTGTGCCGGATCCTGGACCGCGGGTGCGGTGCGGCGTCCTCGTGGCCCGCGAGCCAGCGGGCGGGCAGGTCAGGTGCCATGGCCAGTGCGGTCGCCACGCCGACGAGGGCGACTCCGCTGTCGAGGACGCGCTGGGCGACCGCGCGCCGCCGGATGCCGCCGGTGAGCATGAGCGGCATCGGGGCCGTGCCCAGGAGGCGGTCGGCGAACTCCAGGAAGAAGGCCTCGCGGGCGAGGGTGCTGCCGTCGGAGGGGGTGCCGGAGGTGGCCAGGCTCTCGATGCTGCCGCCGGAGAGCTCGACCAGGTCGACGGCGTGGTCGCCGAGCAGGCCGATGACCTCGCGGGCGTCGTCGACGTCGAAGCCGCCGCGCTGGAAGTCCGCGGAGTTGAGCTTGACCGCGACGGCGAAGCCCGGTGACACGGCCGCGCGGACGGCGTCGACCACGGCCAGCAGGAAGCGCGCCCGGTTGGCCAGCGGTCCACCCCAGTCGTCCGTGCGCAGGTTGGTGTTGGGCGAGAGGAACTGCGAGATGAGGTAGCCGTGGGCGGCGTGCACCTCGACGCCGTCGAACCCGGCGGCCTCGGCGCGCGCGGCCGTCGTCGCGAACCGGGCGACCGCCTCGGCGATCTCCCGCTCCCCCATCGCCCTGGGGCGCGGGAACATCGACGACAGCGCCCCGGCGCCGATCGGCACGTCGGAGGCGGACCAGGTGAGGGTCGCCATGTCCTTCTGGACGACCCGGCCGGGGTGGTTGACCTGCATCCACACCCGCGCGCCGCCCGCCTTGGCCGCCGCGGCCCAGCGGCGGAACGGCTCCAGGTCCGTCGTGGCCTCCAGGACGACGTCGGCGGGCTGGGCCGCGGCGCGCGCGTCGACCATGACGTGGCCGGTGATCAGCAGACCGCCCCCGCCGCTCCCCCAGCGCCGGTACAGCGCGACGAGGTCGTCGTCGGGGACCTGGCCCGCGCCCGCCAGGTTCTCCTCCATCGCCGCCTTGGCGATCCGGTTCGGCAGGACCGAGCCGCTGCGCAGCGCCAGCGGGTCGTGCAACGCCACCATCGGTGTCTCCCCTCGACTGATACTTCGAGCCTCGAAGCACCTGGCGACTGTAACAGCTTCAAGTCTCGAAGCACGTGGGTAGACTGACCGGCATGGACGGGTCGGACGTCGAGCGCGCGGTGCGCCTCAACCACGAGGTCTTCCTGCGCACCGGCGACCTGGTCCTCGACGTCCTCGCCCGGCACGGCCTCACGCACGCGACCGCGCACGCGCTGTGGGCCATCGACCCCGCCGAGCCCCCGCCGTCGATGAAGGTGATGGCCGAGCGGCTCTACTGCAACGCGCCGAACCTCACTTTCGTGGCGGGCCAGCTCGTCGCGAAGGGACTCGCGGAACGGGCCGTGGACCCGGCCGACCGCCGTTCGCGCGTGCTCGTCCTGACCGAGGACGGGGTCCGCGTGCGGGCCGAGGTGATGCGGGAGACGCTGGAGCGGACGCCGTTCGCGAACCTGGACCACGAGCAGCTCGCCGCCCTGGTCCGCCTGCTCGACACCGCGCTCGGCGCACCCCCGGAGAACTGAGCCGCGTTTCCGCAGGTCGCGAATTCGCATTGCACCCACGGCCGACCCATCGCGAAATTCACCGAATTTAGGGACGTGCGAGAAATACCGCAAGTGCGTCCGAGCTAATCCTCGGATTACCGCAACGCAACGACATGCAGTGCCTCTACCAGCACTTTCCTGCCTATACTGCGATCGTGGTAGTGCGGACACCTGCGCCGGTATGACGATCCCGAACCTCGAAATGGCCATTCTTGAGGGACACCACGAGCCCTTGAGGAGAAATGATGATCGAGGTGGAGAACCTCACCAAGCGGTACGGGCCGAAGACCGCGGTCGACGGGCTCACGTTCACCGTCGAGCCCGGCGCGGTGACCGGGTTCCTCGGCCCGAACGGGGCGGGCAAGTCGACGACCATGCGGATGCTCGTCGGCCTGGACACGCCCTCGTGGGGCACCGCGAAGGTCAACGGCAGGCCGTACCGCGAGCACCGGGCCCCGTTGCAGGAGATCGGCGTGCTGCTGGAGGCACGCGCCGTGCACCCCGGCCGGTCGGCGCGCGACCACCTGCTGGCCCTCGGCGCGACGCACGGGATCGGCGCCAGGCGGGTGGACGAGGTCCTGGACACCGTTGGTCTCACGGAGGTGGCGAGGAAGCGGGTGGGCAACTTCTCGCTCGGCATGGGCCAGCGGCTGGGCATCGCGGTCGCGCTGCTGGGCGACCCGCACACGGTGGTGCTGGACGAGCCGGTCAACGGCCTGGACCCCGACGGCATCAAGTGGATCCGGCACCTGCTCAAGGACCTCGCCGCCGAGGGGCGGACGGTGTTCGTGTCCTCGCACCTGATGAGCGAGATGGCGTTGACCGCCGAACACCTGGTCGTGGTCGGCCGGGGGCGGCTGATCGCGGACATCCCGGTGGCGGACCTGATCGCGTCGGCCAAGCGCGGGGTGCACGTCCGCTCGCCGCGCACGACCGAGCTGGTCGCCGCGCTGCGCGGTGACGGCGTGCGGATCACGTCCGTCGGCGGCGGGGTGGTCGACGTGGTTGGACTGTCCTCGGAGGACATCGGGACGCGCGCCCTGGAGGCGGGGATCCCGTTGTACGAGCTCACTCCCCAGCAGGCCTCGTTGGAGGAGGCCTACACGGAGCTGACCCGCGACGCCGTCGAGTACCAGGGCACGACCGCCTCGCTCGGGGAGGTGGCCTGATGGGCACCACGACAACCGCCCTCGGCTCCCCCGCGGCCACGAAACCCGTGCACCGGCTGGGTTTCGGCGGTGTGCTGCGCAGCGAGTGGGTGAAGCTGCGCTCGGTGCGCTCCAGCGGCCTGACGGTGCTGGGCGCGGCGCTGATGATGCTGGTGACCGGCCTGATCTTCGCCTCCACGGTCGGCAGCGACTCCGACGGCGCGAACGGGGTGACCGACCCGACCGGCATCACGTTGAGCGGTGTCATGTTCGCGCAGCTGGTGATCGGCGTGCTGGGTGTGCTGGTGGTGTCCGGTGAGTACTCGACCGGCATGATCAGGTCCACGCTGACCGGTGTGCCGTCACGGCTCCCGGTGCTCGCAGGCAAGGTGGCCGTGGTGGTCGGCGCGGTGTTCCCGACCATGCTGGCGAGCGCGTTCGCGGTGTTCCTCAGCGGTCAGCTGGTCATGGGCAACGCGGGCCTGCCCACCGCTCGGCTCGGCGATCCCGGCGTCCTGGCGGCGTTGTTCGGGTCGGCCGCGACGATGACCGGGGTCACCGTCATCGGGGTCGCGCTGGGCGCGGTCATGCGCAACACGGCGGGCGCGATCTCCACGCTGGTCGTCCTGGTGTTCCTCGCGCCGGGACTCGGCGGCCTGCTGCTCCCCGCGTCCTGGCGGGACGACGCGTTGAAGTACCTGCCTTCCAGGGCGGCCGAGGCGTTCACCACCGTAGTCCCCGCTCCGGGGCTGCTCACGGCCTCCACGGGTGTCGCGGTGTTCGCCGTCTGGGTCGTCGTCCCGCTGATCCTCGCCGCGGTGCTGCTGCACCGCCGCGACGCGTAACCGGGGTGTCCGCGGTGGGGAAGGTCCGGGCGTTGGCGCGGAGGCGTCCGACCGCCGTGGACGCCCTCGGTGCGGCGGTGCTCTACGCGGTGAGCGCCGCCGACGGCCCGGAGACGGCGCTGGACGTGCGGACCCCGGCGGTGCTCGGCCTGCTGGCGCTGGTCGTCGGCTCGCTGGCGGTGCGCCGTCGGTGGCCGCTGGTCACGGTGGCGGTCACCGCGCTCGGGGTGCTCCCGGCGATCCTGCTCGGCGCGGACCTGGAGCCGTTCCTGGTCCCGCTGGCGGCGGCCGCGTACACGGTGGCGGTCCACACCGACCGGTGGACGGCCCGCCGGGCCGTGCTGCCCGGTGTGCTGCTGGTGGTCGACGCCGCCGCGCTGCTGGCCGCGCCTCCCGGCCTCACCTGGGAGAACCTGGGCCGGTTCGCGCTGGTCGGCATGGCGGCCGCGGTGGGCGAGGCGATCCGCAGCCGCCGGGCGTTCATCGCGGCCATCGAGGAACGGGCCGTGCGGGCCGAGCGGTCCCGCGAGGAAGAAGCCCGGCGGCAGGTGGTCGAGGAGCGGCTGCACATCGCCCGCGAGCTGCACGACGTGGTGGCGCACCACATCTCGGTGATCAACGTACAGGCCGGGGTCGCCGAGCACCTGATCGGCTCGCGGCCCACCGAGGCGGCGGACGCGCTGGCCCACGTCCGCCGGTCCAGCCGGGCCGTGCTGGACGAGCTGCGCGGACTGCTCGGCGTGCTGCGCAGGCCGGAGGAGTCAGACACGCCCACCGAGCCCGTCCCCGGTCTCGCGCGGCTGGGCTCGCTGGTCGAGACGTTCCGCGCGTCGGGGCTGCGGCTGCGGTGGACCTCCAGCGGCGAGGTCCGCGAGCTGCCCGCCACGGTCGACCTGGTCGCCTACCGGGTCGTGCAGGAGGCGCTGACCAACGCCCACCGGTACGGCACCGACGTCGCGCACCTGTCGGTGGCCTACACGCCGACCGACCTCTCCCTGGAGGTCGTGAACGCGCTCGGCACCCGTCCGCGCGCGGTCGGGACCGGGCTCGGCCTGGTCGGCATGCGGGAGCGGGCGGGCGCCGTCGGCGGCTCGATGTGCGCCGGGCTCGACCGCGACGACCTGTTCCACGTCCACGTCACCCTGCCACTGGGGAAGCAACCATGACCATCCGCGTCCTGCTCGCCGACGACCAGGCGCTCATCCGCGCCGGGTTCCGCGTGCTCGTCGACTCCGAGCCCGACCTGGAGGTGGTGGGCGAGGCGGCCGACGGGCTGGAGGCGCTCCACCTGCTGCGCACGACCCGCGCGGACGTCGTGCTGATGGACATCCGGATGCCGGGGCTCGACGGTCTGGAGGCGACCCGCCGGATCACCGCGGACGAGGGCCTCGCGGGCGTGAAGGTGCTGGTGGTGACCACGTTCGAGATCGACGAGTACGTGGCGCAGGCCCTGCACGCGGGGGCCAGCGGCTTCCTCGGCAAGGGGGTCGACCCCGCCGAGCTGCAGGCCGCGATCCGCACCGTCGCGCAGGGCGACGCGCTGTTGTCCCCCAAGGCGACGCGGGCCCTGATCGGCCGGTTCCTGGCCCAGCGCACCACCGGCCCGATCGCCCCGGAACGCCTGGACCCGTTGACCCAGCGCGAACGCGAGGTGGTCGCGCTGGCCGCGCACGGCATGTCCAACGACGAGATCGCCCTCAAGCTCTTCGTCTCGCCGCTGACCGTCAAGACCCACGTCAACCGGGCGATGACCAAGCTCCAGGCCCGCGACCGCGCCCAGCTCGTAGTCGTGGCCTACCAGACCGGACTTGTCCGTTCCTGACCCGTTCCCCTTAGCAGACAAGGACTTCCATGAGCACCACCACCACTGCCCGCCCCAGGACCGCCCAGCCGAACCGGGTGTTCTGGCCGCTCCCGACCAAGCTGCGCAAGACCGTCCTGGTCGCGCACGTCGTGTCCTCGGGCGCGTGGATCGGCGTCGACGTGATCTCCACCGTGCTGGTGGCGATCGGCTGGGCGCGCTCCGGCGACGACCGGACCGCCGTGTACCAGGCGCTCGCGGACTACTTCGTCGTCCCCCTGCTGCTCGCCGGGCTCGTGGCCGGCATCGTCTGCCTGGTCACCGGTGTGCTGCTGGGCCTGGCGACGAAGTGGGGTCTGGTCCGCTACCGGTGGGTCGCGGTGAAGCTGGTGCTGAACGTCGTCGCTTGCGTGCTGCTGCTGGCGTTCCTCGGCCCGATCACCGAGCTCTCCACCGGCGAGCAGCCGTTGCAGGACATCTGGTTCGTCTCGTTCCTCGCCACGACCGCCATGGTGCTGCTGACCTTCGCCATGGTGCTGTCGGTCTTCAAGCCGTGGGGCCGGGTCCGCAGGTGAGCACAAGTCTTCTACAGGCAGGAGGAGCACGACCATGGAGATCTGGGAGCTGTCCGCCCGCGCGGTAGCGCACGGCGTCCGCACCGGCGAGTTCACCGCGGTGCAGGCCGCCGAGTCGGTGCTCGGGCGCGTCGCCGAGGTCGACCCGGCGGTCAACGCGCTGGTGGAGCTGCACGAGGACGGGGCGCTGGCCGCCGCGAAGGTGGCCGACGACCGGGTGCGCGCCGGGGAGCCGGTCGGGCCGCTGCACGGCGTGCCGGTGACGTTCAAGGTCAACACGAACGTGGCCGGTCTGCCCACGACCGAGGGCGTGGGCGCCTACACCGACCGCGTGGCCACCGAGTCCGACCCGCAGGTGACGAGCTGGCTGCGGGCGGGCGCGATCCCGTTGGGGCGCACCAACTGCCCGCCGTTCGCCACGCGCTGGGCCACCGAGAGCGAGTTCTACGGCGCCACCGCCAACCCGTGGGACCCCGGTGTCACGGCGGGCGGGTCCAGCGGTGGTGCCGCGGCCGCGGTGGCGACGGGCATGTCGGCCCTGGCGCAGGGCAACGACATCGGCGGGTCCATCCGGTACCCGGCGGTGTGCTGCGGTGTCGTCGGCATCCGACCCACGAAGGGGGTCGTACCGGGCTGGGCCGGGTCGGTGACCCACGACCCGGCGATGGCCGCGCAGGCGTTCGTGGCGCAGGGCCCGCTGGCCCGCACCGTGGACGACCTGCGCCTGGGGCTGGAGGCGATGCGCTCCCCCGACCCCCGTGACGCCACGGCCGTCCCGCCCGGCACCCGCCTGCCGCCCTTGACCGGGCCGGTGCGGGTCGCGCTGGTCACCGGGGTGGGCGGGGCCGGGCTGGCGGGCACCAGCACACCCGAGTCGGTGCGGGTGGCGGAGCAGGCGTGCCGGTGGCTCACCGACGCGGGCTACCGGGTGGAGGAGGTGGCCGTGCCGCAGCTCGGCGAGGCGGCGCGGCTGTGGTGGGAGCTCGCGCTCACCGAGTTCGACATCGGGTTCACCGACGAGGTGCGCCGGGTCGGGGAGCCGGGCATCGGGCGGTTCTTCGAGCTGATGTACGAGGTGTACCGGCAGGAGTTCGGCTCGGTGGACCTCGCGCGCTTCGTGGCCGGGTACGCGCGCCGCGGGATGCTGCGCCGCGAGGTCTCGACGCTGATGGCCGACTACCCGCTCATCGTGACGCCCATGTCGGGCGAGCCGCCGTTCCCGGTGGGCGCGGACGTGCTGTCCGCCGACCGCACCGCCGAGCTGATGGCGCACCAATGGCCCAGCATGGCGGTGCCGGTGCTGGGCCTTCCGGCGCTCGGGGTGCCGGTGGTGCGCGGTGCCGGTGCGCCGATGGGGGTGCAGGTCATCGGGCGCGCCTTCGACGAGCACGCGGTGTTCCTGGCCGGGGAGGTGATCGAGGCCCGGTCCGGGATCCGGACCCCCGTCACCCCCGGCTGACCGCGGGGGTCACCGCTCGACGGGGACGACCGTCCGGCCGGGGAACCGGGCGGACTCGGCCTCGTCGAGCATCGCCGCGGCCACGGTCGCGCGGCTGACACCGGCGGGGAAGAAGCGGCGCGGGGTCTGCTCCGGAGTGAGGGTGCGGCGGTCGGGGCTCACCGGGCCGTTGGACAGCGGACCGGCGTGGAAGACGGTGCCACCGGCGGCCAGCACGGCCGTGTCGGAGGCGATCTTGTCCTCCAGGTCCGCCTTGAGGAACACCTTGAGCAGGGTCCTGGTGAACGCGCCCGCCGCGTCCGCCGTGGCGCCCGTGCCGAACGCGCCCAGCCAGATGATCCGCTCCAGCCTGGCCCGCACGAGCCCGTTGGCGCCCTCGGTGAGCACACCCGGCCGCTCGCCCTTCGCGATGCCGAGTCCGGACAGGACGGTGGTGCTGTCGAGCAGAGCCCGCGCCAGCGAGTCCGGGTCCCGGATGTCGGCGGCGACCTTGGTGAGCCTGGCGTGGTCCGGGACGGCGACGCGGTTCGGGTCGCGCGAGATCGTGGTGACGTCGTGCCCGCGCTCCAGCGCCTGGCGGGTGAGCTCGAGGCCGGTGGCACCGGACGCGGCGAGGATGGTCAGCTTCACTTCTGCTCCTGGGGTGAGGGGTGGGGATCGTGCTGAGGGCGGGCGGTCAGCGGATGGTCGAGAGGGCCCGCACCGCGGCGTCGTGCAGGCCGGGCGCGGTGGCCAGCACGTCCGAGCTGGCCAGGTCCCACGGCCTGCCGTGCACGTCGGTCACCGAGCCGCCCGCCTCCGACACCAGCAGCACGCCCGCGACCAGGCCGGACCGGACGTCGCTGAACTGCCAGAACACGTCCATCCGGCCCGCGGCGACGTGGATGAGCTGGAGGGTGGCGGGCACCGACACCCGCACGACCAGGCCGGTGTTCAGCATCGTGGTCACCGACTCGCCGATGCGGCGGAACGTCTCGGCGCTCTCCCCCGGCCGGGCCTGGCCGGTGCCCGCCATGGAGGCGTCCAGGGACTTCTTCGCCGACGGGCGCAGCGGCACGCCGTCCTGGTGTGCGCCGCCGCCCGCGACGGCGGTGTAGGTGGTGTCCGCCAGCGGGAGGTGCACGACGGTGAGCACGGGGCGGTTGTCGCGGACCAGGGTGGCCGTGACGCCCCAGTCGGTCAGGCCGTGGATGTGGTTGATGTTGCCCTCGGCGGGGTCGGTGACCCACCACTCGCCGGGCGGCAGCTCGCCGCCGCCGAGCTCGTCCTCCACCCAGCCGGAGCCGGGGCGGACGGCGAGCAGCGGGGCCTTGAGCAGCTCCAGGACGGCGTCGTCGTTGGCGTGGATCGCGGCGACGACCTCGTCGAGGGTGTCCAGGTTCGGCGGCTCGGTGGTGAACCGCTCCTTCAGCAGCGCCCCGGCGGCTTCGACGACGGCCACGACCTCCTTGAGCAGAGCGGTGTCGGCGGCGGTCGTGTTCTCGTTGTCGGACATGGGTTTCCTCGTTCCACTCGGTGTCGTGCCGGGCGGCTCGGCGCTGCCCGTACGACAAACGTATGGACCGTGGGACATAACGGCAAGTGCATGCTTGCTCATGCTAGGTTTACCGCCATGCAACTGGATTTGAACCTGCTCACAGCGCTGGACGCACTGCTGGAGGAGGGCAGCGTCACGGGCGCGGCGGACCGGCTGCACCTGTCGGCGCCCGCGATGAGCCGCACGCTGGGCCGCATCCGGCGGGCGACCGGCGACCAGATCCTGGTGCGCACCGGCCGCACGATGACCCCGACCCCGCACGCGACGGCGATCCGCGAGCAGGTGCACGCGCTCGTGCACCAGGCGCAGGCGGTGCTCTCCCCCGAGCGCGAGGTCGACCTGGGCTCGCTCGACCGCGTGTTCACCCTGCGGTGGCACGACTCGATCACCACCGCCGTCGGCGCGGAGCTGCTCGCCCTGGTGCGCGCGCAGGCGCCGGGCGTGCGGCTGCGGTTCCTGGTCGAGCCCAGCTTCGACACCGACGACCTGCGGCGCGGCCACGTCGACCTGGAGGCGAGCGCGGGCGAGCCCCAGCTGCCCGAGATCAGCCGCGAGCTCGTCGGCCTCGACCGCCTCGTCGTGGTCCTGCGCGCGGACCACCCGTTGGCGGACAGGCCGTTGACCGCGCAGGGCTACGCCGAGGCCGAGCACATCACGGTGTCGCGGCGCGGCAGGCTGCGCGACCCCGTGGACGACGTGCTGGAGCGGCACGGCCTGCGCCGGACGGTCGTCGCGGCCGCGCCCACCGCGCTGGCCGCGATGCAGCTGGTGCGGCGCGGGGACTTCCTGACGGTGGTGGCCGAGCGCGCGTGCGGTGGACTGCTGGCGGACCTCGGGCTGACGACGTCGCCGATCCCGGTCGAGATGCCCGCGGTGCCGCTGTACCTGGCGTGGCACCAGCGCTACGACGGCGACCACGCGCACGCCTGGCTGCGCGCCCTGACGTCGACGGTCCTGCGCGCGCTGGGCGACGCCGGGACCCGAGCGGTTGCGCGGGGGTAAATCCGGACATCACCACGACGTCGTTGACCACCCCGTCCGCCCCTGCCTACGTTCACCGGCACGGCGACGAGCAGGAGGACGGACATGGACGGCGATCCGCGGGCGCTCTCCTTGCGGCAGTGGCGCGGCCTCGACCCGGTCGAGCGCGCGGAACGGGTCGACGAGTGCGTCGCCATGGCCGAGGAGTCCGCCCACGGCGACTGGGTCCGCGTGGCCGTGTCGCCGTCCACAGGGGACGGTCCGCTCGCCGGGATCCCGTTCTCGGTCAAGGACAACATCGACGCGGCGGGGTTCACCACGACCGCGGGGAGCCCACTGGTGCCCGAGGCCCCGGCCGAGGTGGACGCCGGGGTGGTGGCCGTGCTGCGGGACGCGGGCGGTGTCGTGGTCGGCAAGACGAACATGCACGAGCTCGCGTTGGGCATCACCGGCAACAACACCGCCTACGGGCCGGTGCGCAACCCGGCCGACCCGGCGCGGTCCGCGGGCGGGTCCAGCGGTGGCAGCGCGGTCGGGGTCGCGCTCGGGGTCGTCCCGTTCGGACTGGGCACCGACACCGGCGGCTCGGTCACGATCCCGGCGTCGTTCTGCGGTGTCGTCGGGTTCCGCCCGTCGACCGGCCGGTATCCGGGTGACGGGCTGGTGGCCATCTCCTCCAGCCGCGACACCGCCGGTCTGCACGCGCGGACCGTCGCGGACGTCCGGTTCCTCGACGAGCTGGTCACCAGCGTGCCCGGTCCGGCGGGCGGCGGGGTCGAGGGGCTGCGGGTCGGGGTGCCGCGCAGCCGGTACGAGGACGTGGACCCGGAGGTCGACGAGGTCTCCCGCCGGGCGCTGTCGCGGTTGGCGGAGGCCGGTGCGGTGCTCGTCGAGGTGGACGTGCCCGACGACCTCGCGGTGGGTGCCGGTCCCGGTATCGAGCTGGTGCTGTACGAGGCGCCGCGCCTGCTGGTGGCGCGGCTCGGGCGGGCGTTCGAGGAGATCGTGGCGGGGACGGCGTCGCCGGACGTGCGCGGCCTGCTGGAGCTCATGCTCACCTCCCCCATCCCCGCCGAGCGCTACCGGGCCGCACGGGCGGCCGGGCTGCGGCTGCGCCGCGGGTACGCCGAGGTGTTCGGCGGCGTCGACGTCCTGGTCGGACCGACCGTGCCGGTGGCGGCGCCGTTGATCGGCGAGGACGCCGCGATCGTCCTGGGCGGCCGGGCGGTGCCGACGTTCGCGACGGTCACCCGCAACACCGGGCCGGGCACGGTGGCCGGGGTGCCGATGGTGTCGCTGCCCGCGGGCACGACGGCGGACGGGCTGCCGGTGGGGATGTGCCTGGAAGGGCCGGTCTTCGACGACGCGCGGCTGCTGGCCGTCGCCGAGGACGTGGAGTCCGTGCTCGCTCGGGAGTGACCTCGACTGGACAGGATTATGCAGACCGGTCTACTTTCTCCGCATGGCGGTGAAGGGTGACGAGACACGGGCCCGACTGGTCGGCGCGGCCCGGACGCTGGTGGAGGCGAAGGGCTACCACGGCACCGGGCTGAACGAGGTGCTGGCGCTGGCCGACGCCCCGCGGGGCTCGCTGTACCACCACTTCCCCGGCGGCAAGGACCAGCTGGTCGGCGCGGCGATCACCGCGGCGGGCCGGGAGGTCGACGACGTCGTGGCCGACCTGGTCGCCGGGACACCCACGTCGAAGGACCTCGTGCTGGGACTGCTGGACGCGCTGGCCGACCGGATGGTGGCCGCGGACTTCACCAAGGGGTGCCCGGTGGCGACGGTGGCGCTGGAGGTCGCCGCGACCAACGACGACCTCCAGGCGCTGTGCGGCGGCGTCTACGCGGGCTGGCAGCGGGCGCTGGCCGACGCCCTACGGGTCGACGGCCACGGGTCCGCCGAGGCGGACGACCTCGCGGCGACGGTGCTCGCCCTGGTCGAGGGCGCGCTGGTGCTGGCGCGCGCCGGGCGCAGCCGGGTCCCGGTGGAGCAGGTCGGCCGCCGCATCGCGCGGCTGCTCGACGCCTGATCGGTCCGGAAGTCGCCGCCGTTGTGCGCTGTGCTCAGAATATGTAGATCGGTCTAGAGAGGACTTGGATGGAAGCCCCCACGACCCACTCGCCGGACGCCGTGGTGTTCGGCGCGACCGGTTTCCTCGGCCGGTGGACGGTACTGCGACTGCTGGACCAGGGCCGTGCGGTCGCCGCGGTCGTCCGGGGCGGCCGGGGTGACGAGCTGCGTGCCTGGCTGCGCGACCACGGGGCGGCGGCCGAGCGGTTCCGGGTGGTGACCGGTGACGTCACGGCGGGCGCGGCCGTGGGGCTGGGCGCGGCCGACGACCGGCTGCTCGCCGACGTGCGGGACGTGTTCGACGTCGCGGGCTTCTACCGGTTCGGGCTGCGCCGCGAGGAGGCGAGGGCGGTCAACGTCGAGGGTGCCCTCGACGTCCTGCGCTGGGCCGCGACCCGGAGGTCGTTGAACCGGCTGGTGCACGTGTCGGGCTACCGGGTCGGCCTCGGTCCGGCGCGCTACCCGCTCCCGGAGGCCGAGCTGGCGCGGCTGTACCGGGACAAGGGGGCCTACGAGGGGTCCAAGGTGGAGTCGGACGCGGCCGTGCGGGTCGTGGCGGCGGAGGCGGGCGTCCCGTTGACCGTGGTGAACCCGAGCAGCGTGATCGGCCACTCGACCACGGGCGAGACCGGCCAGTACATCGGTCTGGCCGAGCTGGTCCGCGACCTGTGGAACGGGAGGCTCCCCGTGCTGCCGGGGACGCCGCGCACGTTCGTGCCCGTGGTGGCCGTCGACCACTTCGCGGCGTTCCTGGCCGCGATCCCCGAGCACGACCCCGAGCCGGGCGGCCTGCACTGGGTGCTGGACCAGGACACCCCGGAGCTCCCCGACCTGGTCCGCCTGCTCGCCGCGCACCTCGGTGTGCCCGCACCCCGTCGACAGGTACCGGTCGCCCTGGTCCGCCGCCTCCCCGCCGCGGTGACCGGAGCCAACCCCGAGACGCTGGCCTTCCTCACCGAGGACCGCTACGACACGACCTCCGCCGACAAGGTCGCCGCGGCCGCCGGACTGCGACCACCGCCCGTCGAGACGGCGCTGCGCCGTTGGGCGGATCGCTTGGTGGCCAACGACTTCGGCGCCGCGGCACCGGTGCTGCCGGGCGGTTTCCACGAGGTGGCCGGTTCCCGCACCTACCTCGCAGGCGACCGCGCCACCCCGGACTTCGTGCTGCTGCCCGGACCTCCCTTCGACGGCGAGTCCTGGCAGGCACTGCTGCGCGAGCTGGACGACCGTCCCGCACTCGTCCCCGACCTACCGGGTCTCGGCCGGTCGAGCCCCACGACGACCACCCCGTCCGCCTGGCTCACCGACCTGCTGGCACCCGCGCGAACCCGCCCCGTGCTCGTCACCCACTCGACGTCCGCGACCATCGCACTCCGTTGCGCCGCAACACATCCCGACCACTTCTCCGCACTCGTCCTGATCTCCCCGCACTTCCTCCGAACCGAACACCCACGGCCACCGCACGCGTTCACGCTCAAGCGCACCTCCCCCAGACCCGGCGTCGCCCGCCGCACCGCCCGATGGCTCCGCGCGGCCCACCACCCCACCGAACTCACCACCCTCCGCGACCTGCTCACCACGACCGAGCGCGTCCACATCGTCACCGGGAACCCGCCCACCGGCGACGTGGGCCTGGCGAAGGTGACGATCGTCCCCGGCGCCGGAGAACACCCGCACCTCACCCACCCCGCCGCCATCGCCGACGTCCTGCGACGAGTCGCCGATCGCGGTTAGCTTGTCGTTCAAGCAGTTCAGCGTGGTCTGGCACCCTCCTTGTGTTGCGCCGGTCATGCAGAGGCCTGCCCGGTGGCCAGGATGAATCCGACGTCGAAGCGTTGCGCAACAACACGATTTCTCGGGCCCGACGGTCGATGTCCTCGGTTGGGCGTCAACGCCGGAGCACAACAACCAGGCCGGTTTGGCAACCCCGCCGCTAGGTGCTCCACCCGCAACCGGATCACGGTGCCCTCGACAATCGGCAACGGCCCGTCGTGGTCAGCTCAAGTGCAACGGCTGGTCAGCCGGATGGCGACCGATTCCGGGCCCGGACGGTCGCCATCCCGTAGAAACGGGTATCCGTGCTGGTCACCACATGTTCGTCACCCCAGATGGCAGGGTCACCGAATACGAACTCGCCACCGCGTTCGGGCGGCCGTCCATTGATGCCGGCCAGTCGTCGTGGCGCCGGACAGCGCAGCACACGATGCGCCCGCATCCGGCCCAGAACGAGCACCGGCAGATCACCGAGCAGATAGGCAATGCGCGGCGTGTCGTACCCGGTGTCCAGCACCACAAGGATCTCCGGATCGCCTTCACGCCACTGACCCGCCTGGTTCCTCAAACAACAAGTTCAGGGCTTGTTTGAGAAGTCATCGCGGCGAGGGGAACAGGCCTTGTCGCCCAACACCCGATCAGGTCCATGGACACCTCACCCGTCGGCGAGGCGCTGGATGGTGGTCGCCAGCCAAGCTTGGAGGTCGGTGGGGGTGCCGAGTTCGGAGCGCAGTACGCGGCGGCGGGTGGAGACGCCGAGGACGAAGGCGTCGATGGCGGCGGCTCGTCGGTAGGCCTCGGCGTCGGCCAGGCCGTTGTCGCGCAGGTAGTGGTGCAGCGGCTCCAACGAGTTCGCGTCGAGGAAGGCGGCCAGTGCCTCCGCGGCCTCCGGGCGTTCGCCGGACGCGCGTTGCAGCACGAGCAGCGGGTCCTCGCCAGGTGCACCGAACCAGCGTTGGACGATGCTCGCCGCGAGGCGTTCGCCCAGCGCGGAGGGGGCGCCGTCGAAGGAGTCGGTGACCGGGATCTCCACCTTGGTCGCGGCCAGGAAGAGGCCGTCCTTGCCGCCGAAGTAGCGGGTGATGAGGTTGGGCGACACGCCCGCCGCGTCGGCCACGCCCTTGACCGCGACCGCCGCGAACCCGTGCTGGGCGAACTGGGTCCGCGCGTGCTCCAGGATCCGTTGCCGGGTGGCGGCCGCGTTGCGGGAAGTCATGTGTACGAGCATACACATCATGTGTACGGTGATGCACATGGACGATCTGAAGGAACGACTCCGGCGGACGCGGCGCGTCACGATCCCGTGGGACGACGACGCGACGCGCGGCATCGGCGGCCGACGCCTGGACGACCTGCTCGACCGCTGGGCGGACGGGTACGACTGGGGCGTGCACACGCGCCGCATCGACACTCTCCCCTGGGTGGTGGTGCGGGCGGGCGACACCGACCTGCGGGTGGTCCACCAGCGGGCCGCCGACCCCGACGCCCCGGTCGTCGTGCTCCTGCACGGCTGGCCGGACTCGGTGCTGCGGTTCGAGCGCGTCCTGCCGTTGCTCGCGGACGCGCACGTGGTGGTACCCGCGCTGCCGGGCTTCCCGTTCGCGGCCCCGTCCACCGGTCCCGGCATGTCGGTCAACCGGATGGCCGGGATCGTCGCGGACGCCCTGGAGGAGCTGGGCCACCCGCGCTACACGCTGTCCGGCGGTGACGTGGGCGGCGCCGTCGCGGAGATCATCGCGGCCGAGCACCCGGATCGGGTCGCCGCCCTGCACCTCACGAACGTCGCGCCGTGGCGGGCTTTCACCGCGGACCCGGCGGCGCTCGCGCCCGACGCGGCGGCCTACCTGGCCAGGTCGGCGCAGTGGTTCCGGTCGGAGGGCGGGTACATCGCGGTGCAGTCGACGCGGCCGAACACGCTCGCCGTCGGCCTCGGCGACTCGCCCGCGGGTCTCGCGGCGTGGATCGTGGAGAAGCTGGAGTCCTGGTCCGACGACTCGGCGTTCACCACCGACGAGCTCCTCACCTGGGTCACCGCGTACTGGGTCTCCGGCGCGATCGGCACCTCGTTCGCCACCTACGTCGAACCCGCCACCCCCGCGGGCCGGATCGACACGCCGACCGTGCTCTCGGTGTTCCCGCGCGACCTCAAGCCGGAGCCGCGGAGCTACGCCGAGGTGTTCCTGAACGTGCGCGAGTACGTGGAACACCCGGCGGGCGGGCACTTCGCGGCCTGGGAGCAGCCCGAGGCCTACGTCGACGACGTGCGCCGCGCGCTCAAGCTGGGCGGCTGAGCCGGAGGGCCTGCGACAACGGGGCAACACCAGTCCTTTGTGGACCGTCTTCGAGCGCCTTGCGGACGGCGGCGGGCACGCCGTGGGCGAACCGGGTCACCTCGCGCACGACGTCGTCGGGCGCGTCCGGCGCTCCGGTCCGGAACAGGGTGGCGGACTCCGCCGCGGACAACGGTGCCAGGGTGACGGTCTCGACGGCGTCGAGGTGCAGGCGGGACTCGGCCGTGACGAGCACCATGCAGCCGGGGCTGCCCGGCAGCAGCGGCTCCACCTGCTCGGCGCTCGTGGCGCCGTCGAGCACCAGCAGCAGGCGCCGACCGGCCAGCTCGGCGCGCCACGCCGCCGCCCGGTCCTCCGGGTCGGCAGGGACGTCGTGGACGCCGAGCCGGTGCAGCAGGCGGACCAGGAGGTCGGCACCGCGCAGGTCGACGTAGAGCTGGCCGTCGGGGAACGCCTCGGCGATCCGGTGCGCGGCGTGCACGGCGAACGCGGTCTTGCCGATGCCTGCCGGGCCCTCGACCACCACGACCGGCACGCAGGTCGCGCTGGTGCGGCTCAGCCGCACCACCCTGGCCACCTCGTCCGCGCGACCGGTGAAGTCCGGGACGGCGCGCGGCAGGTCGCGGCGCGCGGCCCGGCGCGGCTGGTCCTCGCCCAACGCCAGCCGGTGCGCCTGGACCAGGTCACGTCCGGGGTCGACGCCCAGCTCCTCGGCGATGGCCGTCCGCGCGCGCTCGTAGGCGGCCAGCGCCTCGCCGCGCCGCCCGTCGTGGAGCAGCACCCGGACCAGCCGCGTCCACGGCCCCTCGCGCAGCGGGTCGGCCGCGGTGAGCTCGCGCAGCAGCGCGACGGCCTCGCGGAGGCGGCCCAGTGCCGTCAACCCGTCCGCGAGCGTCTCGCGCACCTCCCACCGCAGCTCGTCGAGCTCGGCCACGACGGGCGCCGCCACCGCGCCGGTCAGCTCGGCGAACGGCCTGCCGCGCCACAACTCCAGCGCCGCGGTCAGGTGGTCGACCGCTCGTGCCGGGTCGCCGTCGGCCATGGCCCGGCGCGCGAGCCGGGCGCGTTCCTTGAAGCAGTCCACGTCCAGCTCGCCCGCGGCGACCCGCACGCGGTAGGCACCCGGTCTGCCCTCGATCCGGGTTCCGCTGTCGCACAACGACTTGCGGATCTGCCAGACGTAGGTCTTGACGTTCGACTCCGCAGACGCGGGTGGTGTCCGGTCGGACCAGACCACGTCGACCAGCCGGTCGCAGCTCACCCACTCGCCCGCGTCGAGCAGCAGGGCGGCCAGCAGCGCGGCGGGCTTGCGGGCACCCCACCGCCGGGGCTCGGCGCCCGTCTCGAGCGGGCCGAGCACGCGGAACAGCACGTCCCCACCTCCGGTGTCCGTGGTCGTCGACAGCACGCCACCACCGTCACACCCGGTACATGAGGATCCGATGACAGGCCGGTCAGGACTTGCAGGCGGCGCCCCGGATGGCCTTCGGCGCGCTCTCGACCACCAGGGTGCCGTCGGTGGCCTGCACCTGGAAGCAGTACTCGCGGCCCTCCTCGACCTCGACGCGCATCGTGCGGTTGCGCTGGGCCACGCGCACCTCCGGTTTCCGGTCGTCGGCGGCGACGACGACGGCGAACGCGAGCCCGTCCTCCCCCTGCCAGGACAGGTCGACGTAGGTGCCGTGGTCGACGGGGTCGTCCAGGGTGAGCGGGATCGACCGGGCGGAGGACGCAACGGTGGGAGTGGGTGCCGGGGCGGCCGAGGAGGGGGTGGCGAGGGTGGCGCGCAGGAGGAACGGCAGCGCGACCAGCACGGCACCTCCGGCCAGCAGACCCGTGACCACGCCGGAGCCGACCCGCGACCGCGGTCGCGCGACGGGTCCGGAGGTGACGGGCGGGGGCTCGACGCGGGGCGGCTTTGGCGGATCCTGTTCCCCGAGCGCGGTCAGCTGCCGGACCACGACGTCCGATGTGGACGGACGGTCGGCCGGATCCGGCGCCAGCAGGCGGGTCACGAGCCTGGCCAGCTCGGGCGGTGGCTCGCCGCCCTCGGACGGCGGGTGCCCGGTCAGCGCGAGGTGCAGCACGCCGCCGAGCCCGTACAGGTCCGACCGCTCGTCCATCGTCCCGTCCCGCGCGGTCTCCGGCGCGGTGTACGGGGTCGGCTGTTCGACGGGGAACGCGCGGCGCAGCGCCACGCCGAAGTCCGCCACCACCGGCGCGCCCGACGGGTGGAACAGCACGTTGTACGGGGACAGGCCGCCGTGCACGACCCCCGCCCGGTGCGCGGCCGCCACCGCCGTGGCCACGGCTAGGCCCACCGCGACGGCGTCGGCGACCAAGAGCTCACCGCTGCCTGCCACCAGTTCCGCGAGCGAGAGCGAGCACAGCTCCATCTGCAGCGCGGTCCTGCCGTCGGGCAGCTCCAGCACGTCGTCCACCGGCAGGATCGGGGCGGTGTCGCGGATGGCGTCCAGCGCCGCCCGTTCCCGCTCGGCCGCGTCGAGCGCGTCCGGTGGCGCCGCCGAGGGGAACACCTTCAGCGCCAGGTACAGGCCGCCGTAGACGGTCGCCACCGGTCCGGTGCCGATCAGGTCGAAGTCCTCGCCGGTCATGCCGGGCTCAGCGCCGTCCCGGCCACGCGCACCGCCTTGCGGAACGCCGCCTCGGCCTCGACGGGGCGGTCCGCGCGGGTGAGCACCTCGACCAGCCGGAGCCAGGTGCGTTCCCGCGTCGGCTCCTCCACGAGCAGCGACTGGAGGAGCACCACCGCGTCGGCGACCTCGCCGAGCAGCTCCAGGGCGTCGACCAGCTCGTCCAGCGCCTCCCAGCGCAGCCGCGCGAGCCGGGCCGCCTCGAACCTGCTGTGGTAGGTGCGCAGCTGCGTGAACGGCGTGCCGCGCCAGAGTCCCGCGGCGGCGCGGAAGCAGCGCGCGGCCACGTGCGGGTCGGCGTCCAGCACGGCGCGGCCGTCGTCGACCAGCTGCTCGAAGACGACGCTGTCCAGCTCGCCCTCGCCGATGTTGAGCCTGTGCTTGCCGCGTTGGCTGTCGATGCGCGCCGACGTGCCGTCGTAGAGCGGGGTGAGCCTGCGCAGGCGGTGGACGCACTCCCAGAGCACGTCGGCCGGTGACGCCACGTCCCGGTCCGGCCAGACGGCCTCGGCCAGGCTGTCGACGCCGACCCAGGTGTTGGGGCGCACCAGGAGCGCGGACAGCACCCGCCGCGCGACGCCCGCGGGCACGTCGGCCGCGCGGCCGTCGACGTGGCGGACCTCCAGCGGGCCGAGTACGCGGAACAGCATGGCGGCCACCGTACGCACGGCCGGTGCAGCCGCGATCCAGCCGCGCGGGGCGTCGGTACACCGCCGTTGTACGGGCGCTGGACGCGGTCGCGCGACCGTCGTCGTCCCGAAGGCGCGACTACCGAGGTGGGGACGATGGAACAACCGGGCAACCTGCGCCGGGCGGCGCTCTACGGCGTCGCAGGGCTGATGACCGCGGCGATCGGGGCTACCGCCGTGAACGTCCTGGCGGGCGACGAGGCCGACAAACCCGCGCAGGCGGCGTCGGTCAAACCCACGACAACCGCGACGACGCCGCCGCTGTCGTCGCCTCCGCTGACGTCGTCTCCGAAGGAGGTGCCGCCCGCTCCGCAGCCGGAGGTTCAGGTTCCCGAACCGGCACCGGTCGTCGAGCCCGCACCCGTGGCCGTCGAGCCCGCGCCCGTGGCGGAACCCGTCGCCGAGGTCGCGGTTCGGCCTGTGGCGCAGTCGGTCGAGGTCCCCGACGACATGCCCGCCGCGGCCCCCGAGGTGGAGCCCGTCGCGACCCCACCTGTGGCCGATGTCGTGGGTCACGCGGTGAAGCCGAAGGTGCAGAAGGTCGTCCACCGGACACCGGCGAAGCCGAAGGCCGTCAAGCACGCTCCGAAGTCCGCGCCCAAGCCTGCTCCCAAGCCCGCGAAGACCCACACCGACCCGGCGCTGAAGAAGGCGATGGGCGCGGAGGACGAGGCGAGGAAGAAGGTCAAGCGCGAGGAGGCCGAGCTGGCCTCGGCGAAGAAGGACCTGGCCGTGAAGAAGGCCGAGGTGCAGAAGATCAAGAAGGAGGTCGAGAAGCCCAAGCCGCCCGCGAGGCCGAAGCCCGCGGTGGCGCCGGTGCTGACGAGGAAGACGTCGCCGGACATGGCGAAGCGGATCGAGCAGCACCACGAGAGCAAGCACCAGGACAAGCACAAGTCCGGCAAGAAGCTGACCATCCAGGGCTCGCACGGCTGACCCGGCCATGGGTGCGCGACAGCTGCGGCCGTTGGACGAGTACGAGCCGACCGACGACCTCGAAGCCGACCCCTACGGCTCCTACTACGTGGTGCTCCCCGAGGGCTCGTGGGAACCGGAAGCGCGGGAGCCCGCCCCGGCCGAACCGGAGCCCGACGACGAGGACCGGCCGACAAGGCGTGCGGTGGGCGACGTCGCCGGGATCGCCACCGCGCTCGTGGCGGGCGTGATCCCCGCGCTGGTGCTGGACCTGCCCGCCGCACTCGTGGCCGGACTGGCCGCGGGGGTGTTCGGCGGGCTGATGGGGAGGTCGCTCGGTATCGGGTTCCACCACCGCGGGCATGGCGAGGAAGAGGGGTAGGAGCAGGTGACGACACGAAAGGCGTGGATGCGCCGGGCGGCGCTGTACGCGGCGTCCGGCGGCTTCCTGACCGTGGCGTTCGGGGTGCTGGGCGCCCAGGACGCCGACGCGGCGGCGAAACCACCGGCGGTGAAGCCGCCCGCGGTGGTCCCCAAGGCGGCCCCGAAACCCGCGGCGAAGCGGGTGGTGAAGCCCAAGATCGCGGTCAAACCCAAGCCGGTGGCCAAGAAGACCACCAAACCGAAGCCCGTGGCGAAGAAGACCACCGCGGCCAAACCGAAACCGGTGGTCAAGAAGACCGCCGCCAAGCCGAAGCCCGTCACCAAGAAGGCGCCCGCCGCCCCGCTGAAACGGGCCGCTCTCATACAGCCACCCGTCACAGCGAAACCGGCCACCCAGGCCAAGCGCAAGCCGAAGGCCACCCCCAAGACCAGCACCATCGCCAAGCCCAAGCCAGCGCCCAGACCCGCACCCGCCAAGGTCCCCCAGTCCGTCAAGCGCGCCGAAGCGGACGCCCAACGGCAGGCCAAGACCGACCAGCAGTACCAGGACAAGAAACGCACAACCGCCGAACTCCAGAAAACCGCACCAGCACGAACCGCCTACACCGAATCCCAACGCGGCGGCCCACCCGGCACCACAGCCAAAAAAGCCACCACCAAACCCAAAACCACCACAACACGCCCCAAAACGGCCCCCAAGCCACTCCCCCAGCCCGTCAAGCGCGCCGAAGCCGACGCCCAACGCCAAGCCAAGACCGACCAGCAGTACCAGGACAAGAAACGCACAACCGCCGAACTCCAGAAAACCGCACCAGCACGAACCGCCTACACCGAATCCCAACGCGGCGGCCCACCCGGCACCACAGCCAAAAAGGCCACCACCAAACCGAAGAAGACCACTCCCAAGGCCACCACGACACCACTCCCCCAGTCCCTGCGCCGGGCCGAGGCGGACGCCGAGCGGCAGGCCAAGACCGAGCGGCAGTACCAGGACAAGAAGCGCAAGACCGCCGAGCTCCAGAAGACCGCACCCGCACGAGCCGCCTACGCGGAGTCCCAGCGCGGTGGTCCGCCCGGTACAGCCCAGCGCAAGCAGAAGCAGCAACAGACCGAGAAGGCAACGCAGGACCTGAAGCGGACGGCGTCCGCGCGGGCGGCCTACGCGGAGAGCCAGCGTGGTGGAGCGCCCGGAAGCGGGTTGGACCGGCAGATCGCCACCGCGAAGCAGAAGGCAGACCAGCTGGGTGCGGTGCGGGACAGCGGGCCCAAGGGGTCGGCGCGGGCGTTCGAGGCGACGCAGAAGCGCGCCGAGGACGCGCGGGCCGAGGTGGTGCGGTTGGAGGGGCAGCAGCAGGCCAACGGCCAACGGCAGGAGAAGGCCCGTCAGGCGCGGCAGCGGGAGCTGGCCCGTGCCGCGCAGGCGCAGGTGGACTACAACGACTCGCAGGCGGGCAGGCCCGTCGGCGAGCGGACCGGGCTGGTGGTCGAGCTCGTGGCCCCGGCCGTCAGCCGGGTGACCAACCCCAGGACCGGCGAGGTCAGCCTCAACAACTTCCGGATCGGCCAGGACGCGCCCGCGCAGGAGCAGCTGATCCCGCTGCTGAGCGAGAAGGCCCAGTCCGACGCCAAGTCCTGCCCGACCGGCGAGTGCGACGCCGCACGACCCGGTTACCTGGGCTGGAAGACCGCGGAGAACATCGCGGACCTGTGCGTTCACTCCGCCGTGGAGTGCGGTGACGACTTCTCCCTCGAGGTCGCCGCCGCCGTGGCCAACAGCGGCATCCAACCCGCCGACGCGGAGGACGCCCAGCGGCAGCTCGTCGTGCAGGGGCTGGCGGCACCGATCCCGAGCCTGAAGGGCCCGCCGACCGGGCTCCTCCCCAAGGGAAGTCCTCCGCCCCCACCGGTACCGGAGCCCCGCCCGGCCGTCGCGCCGCGTCCGCAGACCCAGCCGGGAACGGGCGCGAAGGTCGGAGCACCGGCCGCCAGGGCGAACACCACGCCGCCGCAGGGCCCTCCGCCCGCGGCGGGGCCGAACCAGAGCAGGCAGCAGCCGGACCGGCCGAACGGCAACGTCGTCGACGGGGTGCGGCTGCGGGCCAGGCTGGCGGGGCAGGAGATCGCGGGCGGCCACGCGTACCCCAAGCACGTGGTCGAGCGGGGCGAGTTCCGGGGTGTCCACTCGCGCGACGACTTCGCCAAGGTCGTCGAGAACACGATCGTCCAGGGTGAGTCGCGACCGTTGTCCAACGGCAGGACCGCATACTGGCACGACGGTGTGGTGGTGATCAGGAACCCCCGCGCGCCCGACGGGGGTTCGGCCTTCGCGCCGACCCAGGGCAGGCAGTACTTCCTGAACCTGAAGTGAGGATGCTCAATGGATGTCGTCGAGGTGCAGCACGACCGGGCCGTCGTCTCGCTCGGGCTGGACGAGGTGCACGCGCTCATGAACTCGATCAACGAGGCCGTCGACGCCGTGGAGGACTGGGAGTTCTCCACCCGGTTCGGCGTGGAGAAGGACTTCGTCAAGGCACTGTGGGCCCAGCTCGACGAGGTGTCGACCCGGCTGGGCGAGGGATGACGTCCGCCCTGCGGGGCACGGCCGCCACGAGGAGGTAGCCGTGCCCCGATCCGGGCCGGGTGCGCCAGAATGGGCACCGCGATGGTGACCTCGGACGAAGACCCGGTGCCGCTCGCCACCGGCCCGGTGGCGGAGGTGTACGCGTCGGGCACGCGGGTGCTCAAGGTGTTCCCCGGCCCGCTCGACCGCCGCACCCGCGCGCGGCTGGAGCAGGAGATCGCGGCGTGGCAAGGGGTTCCGGCCACGGCCGCGGTCGACGGCGTGGAGGAGATGCGGGACGGGCGGGTGGTGGTGCGGGCGGAGCTGTGCCCGGACTCGCTGGTCGGTCGGGTGCGCCGGGAAGGCGTGCTGGAGGCCGACGACGTGGTCGACGTCGCCGGACGGCTGGGCCGGGCGTTGGCGGCGGCGCACGCGGCCGGGCTGGTGCACGGCGGGGTGACGCCGGGCAACGTGCTGTTCCGGGCGAGCGGCGAGCCGGTGCTGGCCGATGGTGGTCTGGTGCTGCGCGGGGCTTTCCCGGCCGAGCCGTCGGCGGGGTTCGCCGCGCCGGAGACCGTGGGCGACGCCGTCCGCGACGCCCGCACCGACCTCTACGGGCTGGGGGCGGTGCTGTTCTTCGCCTGCACCGGCCGCGCCCCCTACCCGGCCCGGCTGGGCGAACGGCCGGACGAGCACGTGCTGCGGGTGCTGGCCGAGCCGGTGCCCGAGGTGGACCGGCCCGACGTGCCGGCGAGCGTGCGGGAGATGGTGCGCACGCTGTTGGCGAAGGACCCCGGCGACCGGGTGCTCGCGGACCACCGGGCGCGGGTCCCGGTCGCCGAGGCGAAGCCGGAACCCAAGGCGGAGCACGGCAGGCTGGGGCTGGTGGTCGGGATCGCGACGGCGTTGGGCCTGTTCGCCGCCGCCCCGTTCCTGCTGCTGCGCGACACCCCGCCTCCGCCCTCCCCCGCCGCGCCGACGATGGGCGCCGCGGGGATCGACAGGGTGGAGGTCAGCGACGGCACCGACCACGTGCGGCTCACCTGGCGCGGCACCCCGGCAGGCCTGGTGTACCTCGTGGTCACCGCGCCGGAGGGCAGGCCCCTCACCAAGTCCGCGGAGCTGAGCGAGCCCGCGCTCGACATCCCGGTCGAGCCCGGTCTCCGGTACTGCTTCGAGGTCCAGGGCACCGACGGCAAGCAGGTCTACGTCAGCGCGCCGACGGGCATCCGCGGCGCGACCTGCGCGCGGTAGCCGTACCGGACCGCGGCGCGCAGCCGGTCCGGCACCGCCCGCCGCGCGAGCTCCGCGCGCAGTGCCCGCACCGCCTGCCAGGCCTCCTCCCGCGCGTCGACGCCCGAGCCGGACCACAGCGTGGTGTCGACCGCCGTCGCCAAGCGCGCCAACGCCTCCGCGGTCGGAGGTCCGGGCGCGAGCAGTGCCATGTCCCGCACGGTCATCGCGGACGTCACCGGCACACCGACGGCGCGCAGGCGGTCCCGGACCTCGGCGACGGCGTCCGCCACCGTCCCGGACCGCCTGCGCCGCCACGTGCGCAGCACCACCCACGACGGCACCGCGACCAGCCAGCCGAGCACGGCAACGACGACCACCCACAGCACCAGCGACCACGGCACCCCCGCACCCGTCCCAGCGGGCGGCGGGTCCGGCGGCAGCAGCGGCTCGGCCAGCCGGGCCGCGGGCGGCAGCTGCTCGCGGGCCTCGCCGGTGGCCTCGGTGAGCCCTCCGGAGGCGGAGGTCCGCACCGAACCGGTCGGGTCCAGCGCCACCCAGCCGACGCCCGCCACGGCGACCTCCGGCCAGGCCAGCGCGTCCCCGTTGCGCACCAGGGAGTTCCTGCCGGAGAAGCCGACCACGAGCCGGGCCGGGATGCCGCGCAGGCGGGCCAGCGCGACGTAGGCGGCCGCGAACTGCTCGCTGGTCCCCTGCTTGTCCCGGAGCAGGAACCGACCCAGCTGCGGCCAGCCGTGCCCGACCGGCAACGTCCCCGAGTCCACGAGCCGGTAGTTGTCGCGCAGGAACCGCTCCAGCACCAGGGCCGCCCGGAACGACGACCGCATGCCGCCGACCGCCTGGTCCGCCAGCACCGTCACGTCCGGCGGCACCTCGCCCACCCCGCCGAGCCCGCCCGCGGCATCCGGGTCGATCGCCGCGCCCGCCAGGGTCGAGGCGTCGACGGCGGGCTCCCACCAGGTCAGCTCGTAGGAGTCGACCGGCTGTTCGGCGAGCAGGGTGCCGCGTCCAGGCGCGACCAGCGGGTCGACGCCGGTCACGGTGGCGGGCCAGTCCTGGCTGGGCAGCCACGGCGGGCCCAGTCCGCGCAGGCGGACCGAGGCCGACCGCGTGCCGGTCGGGACGGTCACGCCGTCGCCGGGCGGCAGTCCGGCGCCCATCCGGCGCAGGTTCCCGCCGGGCGTCCACTCGACACCGTCGAACTCGTCGAGGACTGCGATGGGCCAGCGGTCGACCGGCCGCTCCGAGGTGTACTCGAACAGCGGGGTGTCCGGGGAGCCCAGCCGTGCGGCGACCTCGCTGAGCGGACTGGCCACCCTGGCCGACGCCAGTGGCGCGGACTCGTTGTCGCGCAAGGAGAACGCCGGTCCGGCCGGGACGAGTCCCAGCAGGACGGCGCCGACCACGCCCAGCGCCACCGCCGCCCACGGGACCCCGTCGGCGACCAGGACGGCACCGCACGCGGCGAACGCCACGGCCGCGACGATCGCGGTCGCGCCGTCCGCGGCCGCGTAGGTCTGGCTCAGCCCCACCACTGCCAACGCGGGCAGCAGCGCCACGAGCGGGGCGCGCACCCGGTGCAGCAGCTCGACGCCGAACACCGACGCGGCCAGTACCAGCAGCGGCACGAAGACCACGACCTCCGGGTCCGGGCGCACGGGCCAGGTCGACTGCAGCACCTCCCGCCACGCCTGCGTCGCGCCCGCGACGAGCGCCCCGACCGGGTCGGCCGGGCGGACCGCGGCGAGCAGCCCCACCAGCCCGGCGAGCGCGACCAGGACCGGCCGCCACGCCGCCCACGGACACCACACCGCGACCACGAGGGCGGGCACCGCGCAGGCGGCGAGCACCAGCGCCAACGGCCAGAGCCCGAACACCGGCACGAACAGCAGCCCCGCCACCGCGGCGGCCAGGAAGACGGCCGCGACCCGTGTCACGTGGTCACCTCGTTCCACCGCGACACCGCGTCCGCGGCCTCGGACTCCCGGACCACCCGCGCGCCGACGACGTCACCCGGTGAACCAAGGGAGAACACGACATCCGGTCGCAGCGGCGCGATCGAGTCGAGCGGGCCCGCCGTGACGACGACCAGTCCTCCGCGCGGTCGGGGCGGCACCGAGCCGGGGCGCACCACGAGCACGCACAGCTCGTCGAGCAGCCGCCGCGCCGCGGACTCGCCGCCGCGCGCGGTCACGTCCACCCCGCACGTGGTGAGCAGCCTGCAGTCGTGGCCCGCGACGGCACCGGCGTGCAGCAGGGACGCGGCCACCTCGACGGCCTCCTCGAACGCGCGGGCGTTGCGGGTGTCCAGCAGCAGCGCGAACCGGGGCCGGTCGGGGTCGGCGTAGTCGCGCACCATCATCCGGCCGGTGCGCGCGGTCGCCTTCCAGTGCACGAGCCGGACCTCGTCGCCGGGCACGTACTCGCGCACCTCGCGCAGGTCCAGCGACCCGTGCGGCGACCGGTCCGAAGTGGCGCCCTCGTGGTGGAACCTCCGGTGCCCCAAGGAGAACGGGCGCGCCGGGTGTCGACGCGGGTGCACCCACAGCGTGGCCGTGCCACCGGTGTCGACCAGGCAGCGCGCCAGCCCCAGCGGGTCGGACTTCTCCACCACCAGCGGCCCCACGGTCATCCGGCCGCGTTCGGTGGTCGGCAGCTCGTAGCGGTGCACGGCGTCGGAGCGCACGACGATCCGCCGCACGTGCGGCCCGCACCGGTCGCGGGCGGTGAACCCGCCGCCGGCGCGGCGGACGTCGAGCCGGGCGAGCGCGGGCCTGCCGCGTTCCACCCGGTCGGGGTGGACGGCCCGGCGGACGTCCACGTCGGGGCGACGGGCGGCGGTGGCCAGTGCCGCGACGAGCGCGCCTGCCAGGAGACCGGCCAGGGCGAGGAAGACCGGGTAG
The DNA here is from genome assembly GCF_003002815.1 of Umezawaea tangerina. Classification (GTDB taxonomy): domain Bacteria; phylum Actinomycetota; class Actinomycetes; order Mycobacteriales; family Pseudonocardiaceae; genus Umezawaea; species Umezawaea tangerina. The sequence goes on from NZ_PVTF01000002.1 coordinate 355,019, forward strand.
CCCCACCGCAGGCCCGCGCCGCCGCACAGCACCGCGACGACGAGCACGGCGACGCCGCGCGGGGTCGGCCGCGGCGGCCTCATCCGGCGGTGGCCGGCACGGCGACCGCGGCGAGCACCTCCGCCACCACGGAGGCGGGCTGCCGTCGGCCGAGCTCGGCGTCCGGGGTGAGCACGAGCCGGTGCGCGAGCACGGGTTCGGCCACGGCCTTGATGTCGTCCGGGGTCACGAACAGCCTGCCGTCGGTCGCGGCGATGGCCTGCGCGGCGCGCACCAGCGCGATGCTGCCGCGCGGGCTCGCGCCCCACCGGACGGCCGAGTGCTCGCGGGTGCCCGCCGCGATCCGGACGGCGTACTCGCACACCGCCAGGTCGATGTGCGACGCCCGCACCTCGGCGATGGCCGCCTCCAGCTCGGGGATGCCGACGACCGGGGACAGGTCGTCCGGGCTCACCTGCGCGCAGTCGCTCATCACCACGAGCACCTCCGACGACAGGTCGGGGTAGCCGACGGACAGCCGCATGAGGAACCGGTCGAGCTGGGCCTCCGGCAGCCGGTAGGTGCCCTCCATCTCGATCGGGTTCTGCGTCGCCACCACCAGGAACGGGCGCGGCACCTCGTGCACCACCGAGTCGACCGTGGCCCGGCGCTCGGACATCACCTCCAGCAGCGCCGACTGCGTCTTCGGCGTGCCGCGGTTGATCTCGTCGGCCAGCACCACGTTGGCGAAGATCCCGCCGGGGTGGAACTCGAACCGCTCGGCGTTCTGGTGGTAGACCATCACGCCGGTGACGTCACCGGGCAGCAGGTCGGGGGTGAACTGGATGCGGTTCCACGAGCCGCCGACGCTGCGGGCCACGCACCGCGCCAGCGTCGTCTTGCCCAGCCCCGGCACGTCCTCGAGCAGCAGGTGCCCCTCGGCCAGCAGGGCGGCCACCGCCAGGCGGACCACGTCGGGCTTGCCGCGCACGACGCGCTGCACGTTGTCGGCGATCGCCTGGTACACCAGGGTCGACTTGGGCGGGGTCAACGCTTCTCCCAGAAGTAGTGGTTCGACTCGACGCCGCCCGCGGTCACCCAGAACGTCTGGTCGTGGCCGCTGAACGGGAACCGGTCGTCCACGATCAGCGTGCCCGACCCGTCGGTGGTCAGCTCGGCGCCGATGTTGGTCCGGCCCCAGTCGCTGGCGAAGGGGTCGATCTTGTACGCGGTGTTCGGCGCGAAACCGCGCAGCTCGATGTAGGGGAACGCGCAGTCCGGCGCGTGGCAGGTGTCGGTGGTCGTGGACGCGCCGCGCGAGACGGTGATGGTGGGCACCGACTTCGGCGTCGCCGAGGCGGAGGCGCCGGGACCGCGGCCGACCCGGTTCTCCGCGACGACGGTGAAGGTGTAGCCGGTGCCGTTGGCCAGCCCGGTGACCTCGGCGGAGCGGTCGCCCGCCGCCACGTCGAGGCTCCCGCCGTTCCAGGTCACGTGGTAAGCGGTTACCGCCGCGCCGTTGTCGACGGCGGTGCCCCAGCTGACCACCACCGAGCCGTTCCCGGCCGTCGCGCCGACCCCGCCGGGCGCGCCCGGCGGACCCGCGGCCACGACCGGCGGAGGCTGCTCCTGGGTGGTGCGCCCGGTCGTCACCCCGGTGGTCGGGTCCGGTGGGGCGGGCGGTTCCTGCTCCTGCGTCCGGGTCTCCGACGTCGGCACCGGCTGTTCGGTGGTGGTCGGCTCGGTCGACGGGGTGGTGGTCGGCGTCCCGACGACGGGCACCTCGCTCACCTCGCCGCCGGGGTCCACGACCAGGACGTTGCGGCCTTCGCCGCCCTCGACGTAGACCCGCGAGTCCTCGGCCTTGGTCAGCCGGGGCGTGCCGCCCTCCTGCGGCACGGCCTTGCTCTCCCGCTTGGTGCCCGCGCTGTCGTAGGTCACCAGCGTCCCGGTCTTGTGGTCGAGCAGCGCCACCGTCGACCCGGTGGTCTCCGGGCCGGTGTACTGCCCCTCGTCCAGCCGCACCACGACGTTCTTGGTGGCGGGCCGGTCACCGACCAGCGGTGCGGTGTCCACCAGGTAGAGCGTGCCCGCCGGGTCGAGGATCGACACGCGGCCGTCGACGTCGGCGGAGGCCACCCTGGTCGCCTCCGGCACGTCGGTGCCCAGCGGCTGCGCGCGGCCGAGTCCGCCGCCCTCCAGCAGCTGCATGGTGTCCGCCGTCGTGTCCACGAACAGCGGCTTGCCGCCCACGACGGTCAGCCCGCCCGCGTGGCCCGCCGGGGCCGAGGCGGCGCAGGACGGGACGGTCGTGCCCTTCGGCAGCTGGCACAGGTCGCCGGTGTCGAGGCGGTGCAGCCACAGCGTGCCGTCGGCGGTGGCGACGGGGTTGCCGAGCTTGCCGCCGAGCGGCACCCGGACGTGCTCCTCGCCGAGCCGTACGACGACGCCCATGTCCCGGAACACCAGGTACGGGCCGCCGTCGGCCTCCACGTCCACCGGCATCTCGTCGCCCGGCGCGTCGGTGGTGCCCTCGACCCGCAGCGTCGACTCGCCGAACTCGGTGATCTTGCCGCCGCCGATGACGTACCCGCTGGTACCGCCCTGCACCACCGCGCTTCCGGGTTCGGCGCCGGGCACCGGCACCTCGGCGTCGACCTGCTTGGTGGCACCGTCGACGTGGAACACCGTGGCGAGCGGCCCGTTGAGCACCCAGTGCCCCGATTCGAGGAAGTCGAGGCCGGGCACGCCCGCGGAGCCGCTGACCGCGACGCCGACCGCGACGACGCAGAGCGCGGTCAGCACGGCGACCGGCGCACGACCACGCCACTTGGCGGAGATGTGCATCGGACTCGACCCCCTGGTGTTCGGCCCCGTAGCGTAGGACACCCGATACAGAAACGGTCCAGCTTTGGTACGACGCCGATTCCTGTTGTGCGCCGCGGTGTTGGTCGCGGTCGTCGCCGCCGTCGTGGTGCTCGCCGACGACCCCGACGTCACCGTCGGCGCGCTCCCGCCACGCCCCGCGATCGCGGGCTCGCTGCGCTTGGACCCCCCGTTGCCCAAGGCGGGCCAGGACGTCGTCGTGCACCTGGACCTGGTCGCCGACCGGCCGATCACCCCGCGCGCGCTGACCGTGCGGGCGCAGGACGCGGGCGGCACGTCCTACGACTTCCCCGAGCTGGCGGGGCAAGCGCTCGACACCACGGCGCGGGACATCACGCTGCGGCGGGCTTTCCCCGCTCCGGGCGTCTACACCTACTACCTCGCCTACCGGTTGGACGGCGACTGGGTGACCCTGCGGCCGTGGGAGACGGTCACCGTCCGCTGACCGGCAGGCTCAGCTCGAAGATCGCGCCGCCCTCCTCGGCGTTGAACACGCGCAGCGAGCCGCCGTGGGCCAGCGCGACCCACCGCACGATCGACAGGCCGAGCCCGGAGGACCCGCCGCTGCCGGTGAACCGGTCGAACGCCTCCTCCGCCGCGGCGGCGTCGATGCCGAGGCCGTGGTCGGCCACCGTGACGCGGCCGTCGGCGACGGTGATGTGCACGATCGCCTCGCCGTCGGGCCTTCGGCCGTGGCGCAGGGCGTTGGCCAGCAGGTTGCCGACCGCGCGCTGCACCAGGTTCGGGTCGACGTCGACCTTGGTCGGCGAGGTGGTGACGGTGACCTGGGCGCCGTGCGCGGGTGTCTCCTCGACCACGCCCGCCACCAGCTGGTCCAGCCACACCGGTTGGATCGCGAGCTGCTCGACACCGGCGGCGAGCCTGGCCCGCACCAGCAGCCCGTCGATGATGCCGCCCATCCGCCCGGCGAGCCGGACCGTGCGCGGCAGCAGTTCGGCGTGCTGGTCGGGATGTCGCAACGCGGTCTCGGCCAGTGCGCGCAGCGCCGCGACCGGGGTCCTCAGGTCGTGCGCGGTCTCGGCGAGCAGCACCTCCTGCTGCTCCAGCGCCGCCGCGGCCGGGCGGATGGCGCGGCCGGACAGCACGTGCCCGGCGACGCCGAGCGCCAGCACGAGCACCGCGCACCCGGCGACGACGGTCCACAGCACGCCGAGGTGGCGGGACCGCTCCGGGCCGAGGTCGGAGACGGCGACGATCGCGCCGACGACGGCGCCGTCGTTGGTGCGCAGGGGTTCCGCGCGCACCCGCAGGTCGTCCTTGGTGCCCGCGATGGTCGTGCCCTCCTGGACGGCCCTGGTCGCCAGCGCGCTCAGGACGCCGAGGTCGGCGACCACGCAGGTCCGCTCGCTGACGTGGCCGCGGAACTCGCCGGGCGCGCCGCCGGGAAGGATCACGAACTGCGGGCACTCCCGGTTCACCGGGTCGGCGACGAGGTCCGTGGTGACCAGCGACTGCCGGTAGTCGACCAGCCTGCTGGCCACGGCGGTGACGCGGTGCAGGTCGGCGTCGAGCCGTTCGGCGCCCTGCTCGGCGTCCTCGCGGACGACGAGGACCGCCAGCACCAGCAGGCCCGCGGTGTTCATGGTGGTGAACAGCACGGTGAGCAGCCAGCGCAGCCCGCGCAGCCGGGCGGCGCTCACGTCGTGCCCAGCCGGTAGCCGTAGCCGACGACGGTGTGGATGAGCCCTGGCTCCCGCAGCTTGCGCCGCAACCGCACCACGACCACGTCGACGACGTTGGCCATCGGGTCGGACTCGGTGTCCCAGCAGTGCTCGATCAGATCCCCCCTGGCGACCGCGCGCCCGGCGTGCGCGGCGAGGTACTCCAGGACGGCGAACTCCTTGCCGCTCAGCGTGAGCAGCACCCCGGCACGGCGCACCTCGCGGCGGGCGCAGTCCACCTCCAGGTCGGCGTGGCGCAGCACCGGCGGTCTGCCGCTGCCCGAGCGGCGGCACAGCGCCAGCACCCGCGCGGCCAGCTCGGCGTTGGCGAACGGCTTCACCAGGTAGTCGTCGCCGCCGTGCGCGAAGCCCGCCAGCCGGTCGGCGACCGAGTCGCGGGCGGTGAGGAACAGGACGGGGACCGCCCAGCCGTCGCGGCGCCGGGTCCGCACGTGGTCGATCGCATCGCCGTCGGGGAGCACGCGGTCGAACACGACGCAGTCGTAACCGTTGTGCGCCAACGCCTCGCCCGCGCCCGCGAGGTCGCCCGCGGTGTCGACCTCCAGGCCCGCGCCGCGCAGCTCCCCCGCGACCGCGACCCGGATGTCCTCGTCGTCCTCGACCACCATCACCCGCATGGCACCGGAACCTAGCGGGCGGGTGGCCGTCGTGGCGCACTACGGTGGGCCCCGTGCGGATCCTGGTGACCGAGGACGACGAGGACCTGCGGCTCGCGGTGGCGGTGTCCCTGCGGGGCAACGGGTTCGCGGTCGACGTGGCTCGGGACCTGGCGGGCGCGGACGAGACGCTGGCGGTCAACTCCTACGACTGCGCGGTGTTCGACCGGATGGTCCCCGGCGGTGACGCCCTGGGGTACGTGGCGGCCCGGCGCCGCACGGGGTTCGACCTGCCGGTGCTGTTCCTGACCGCGCTCGGCGGCTTGGGGCAGCGGGTGGAGGGGCTGGCGGTCGGCGACGACTACCTGGTGAAGCCGTTCGAGATCGACGAGCTGGTGGCGCGGGTGCGCGGCCTGTGCAGGCGCGGGCCGATCGGCAGCCCCGCGGTGCTGCGGCACGGCGACGTGGAGCTGGACCAGGGCAGGCGGGAGGTGCGGCGCGGCGGCGTGCTGCTGACCGTGACGCACAAGCAGTTCCTGGTGCTGGAGCTGCTGCTGGCCAACGCCGGTCGGGTGGTACCGCGCGACGACCTCATCCGGCACGCGTGGGACGAGCACCTGGACCCGTCGTCCAACGTGCTGGACGTGCTGGTCGGCCAGCTGCGCCGCAAGCTCCACGAGCCGCCCGTGGTGCACACCGTCCGCGGGGTCGGCTACCGCGTCGGCTGACCCCTATATTCCACCTCCGAACGGTCGGGTCATCGGTGGTATCGCACTCGCGGTATACCCCTCGGGGGATGAGCGAGCTTCACCTGATCGGACCTGTCAACGACTTCTTGCCGCGCTATGGTGGAGGTGAAAGACCGTTTCCTGGGGGAGGAAAAATGGTTCAGGGAGTTTCCTCGTGGGCTCTCGATGCTGCTCAGAAGTGGTTTAGGGACTATCTCACGCAACCACACGACGCAATCGGCAGGACGGGCGCGGTGTGCCCATTCGTCGAACCGTCGCAGAGAGCCGACTGCTTGCGGGTGGAAGAATGGCGGATGGACGACGACGCGGACGTCGACGACGTGGTCGCGCTGATCGGACGCATGGTGGAGCACTTCGACGGGATCGCATGGGCTTCCGCCAACAAGATCCTGCACGCGCTCGTGGTGGTGCTGCCGGACCTGGCGGGTGATCGGGCGCACCTGCTCGACGAGGCGCACCGGATCACCAAACCCGATCTCGTCCGCCGCGGCCTGATGCTCGGCCAGTTCCACGCCGAATGCGACGAGCCGTCGGCGCGCAACCCGGATTTCCCGGTGTCGAAATCACCGGTCCCGCTGTTCGCGCTGCGGCACGTCGCATTTCACGACGTCCTATTCCTGGACTCCGATCCGGGGTGGTTCGCGCATTACGCGCGCCGGTACGGCAAGCGCTATGCGAAAGGCGCCGTGCCCGAGCCGTTGTTCGCCGCGTTGTTCGCACGGGCCTGTCGACGCTGGGGAGCCGAGTGACGCACACACCGCCGGACCTGGGTACCGGGAGCAACGCGCAGCGGGAGGAGCTCGCGGCCGCCACGCGGGGCGACCCGGTGCTCGACTTCCCCGGCACCAGCACGCCCTACATCGACTACCAGAGCATCGACGTGCTGCTCTCGTTGCAGCACCCGAGGTCCGGCGAGCCCGCCGAGCTGACCTTCTACGTCCTCGGCCAGGTCAAGGAGCTGCTGTTCAAGCTCGTGTACGAGGAGCTGGTCCGGGTGCGCGGCCTGCTCGACGCCGACGACGTGCCCGGCGCGGTGTGGGCGCTGCGCCGGGTCCGCCGGGTCGTCGAGCTGCTGGTGGGCAGCTGGGACGTGCTGGGCACCCTGGCGCCGACGGAGTTCAACGGCTTCCGCGACCACCTCGGCCAGGCGTCGGGGTTCCAGTCGTACATGTACCGGATGGTCGAGTACGTGCTGGGCAACAAGGTCGGGTCGCTCTCGCGCCCGCACCGCAACGTCCCGCACGTGCGCGAGCAGGTGGAGCGGGCGCTGCGCGAGCCCGGCGTCTACGACGCGGCGGTCGCGCTGCTCGCCAGGCGCGGGGCCCGCGTCCCGCGCGAGGTGCTGGAGCGCGACTTCTCCCAGCCGGAGGCGCACTGCCCGGAGGTCGAGCGGGCCTGGGCGGAGGTGTACCGCGACGGCGGCCCGGCCGACGAGCTGTTCCTGCTCGCCGAGGGGCTGATGGACGTCGCGGAGGCCGTCTGCCGCTGGCGGTCGGTGCACCTGCTGGTCGTCGAGCGGATCATCGGCACGAAGCCGGGCACGGGCGGCACCACCGGTGTCGCCTGGCTGCGCCGGATCAACGAGCACCGGTTCTTCCCGGAGCTGTGGACCGCGAGGGGGTCGCTGTGACCGTGATCGGGAACGACGCCGCGCTGCGGGACGCCGCGGATCCGCTCGCGCACCTGCGCGACCGGTTCCACCCCACGCCGGGGGACGCGGTGTACCTCAACGGCGGCTCCCTGGGCAGGCTGCCCACCGCCACCGCCGGGATCGTGGACCACGTGGTCCGCGCCGAGTGGGGCGACGGCCTGGCCGGGGCGCGCACCACGTGGTTCGACATGTGCGAGCGGATGGGCGACCGGGTCGCGGAGGTCGCGCTCGGCGCGCACCCCGGCGAGGTGGTCGTCGGCGACTGCACCAGCGTGAACCTGTACAAGCTGGCGGCCGCGGTGCTGGACGCGGATCCGGGCCGCCGCGCGATCGTCACCGACGACGACAACTTCCCCACCGACCAGTACGTGCTGGCCGGGGTCGCGGCCGAGCGCGGCGGCACCCTGCGCAGGCTGCACACCGACCCGGACCGGGGTCTGGACCTGGACCTGCTGCGCGAGGCGGTGGACGACGACGTCGCGCTGGTGTCGCTGTCGCTCGTGTCCTGCCGCAGCGGGGCCCTGTTCGACATCGCCGAGGTGCAGGAGATCGCGCACGCGGCGGGCGCGCTGGTGCTGTGGGACCTGAGCCACGCGGCCGGGGCCGTCCCGGTCGACCTGGCCGCGAACGGCGCGGACCTCGCGGTCGGCTCCACCTACAAGCACCTGTTCGCCGGTCCCGGCGCGCCCGCGTTCCTCTACGTGCGGCGCGACCTGCACACGGTGCTGGCCCAGCCGATCCACGGCTGGTACGGGCACCGCGAGCAGCTGGCGATGCGCGGCGACTACGAGGCGGACCCGACGATCCGGCGGTTCCTGACCGGCAGCCCGCCGATCCTGTCCGCGGTGGCGATCGAGGCGGGCCTGGCGGTGATCGCCGAGGCCGGGCTGGAGGCGTTGCGCGCCAAGAGCGTCGCGCTGACCGGCTACCTCCAGGAGCTGCTGGAGCCGACCGGGCTGCGGCTGGCGAGCCCGGTCGACCCCGCCCGGCGCGGCGCCCACGTCACCTACGGGCACCCGCGTTCGGCGCAGCTCGTGCCGCTGCTGGCGGAGAACGGGGTCTTCGTCGACTACTCGGTGCCCGACCGGCTGCGGCTGACGCCGGCACCGCTGTCCACCCGCTTCGCCGACGTGGCGACGGCCGCGGAGCGCATCCGCGGGGTACTGGAGAGGAGCGGCCTGTGAGCCGTCGACGGGTCCTGGTCACCGGGGCGTCGCGCCCCGCCGGCATCGGCGCCGCGGCCGCCGCGGCGCTGGCCGCCCGTGGTGCCGCGGTCGCCGTGCACGCCCGCGCCGACGTGGAGGCCGCCGAGGCCGTGGTGGCGAGCCTGTCCGGCGACGGCCACACCGTGGTCGTGGCCGACCTGGCCGACCCCGAGCAGGTGGCCAAGATGGTCGACCAGGCGGTCGCCGTGCTCGGCGGGGTCGACGTGCTGGTCAACAACGCGGCCCTGCACGTCGAGCACCCCGTCGCGGAGACGTCCTACGCCGACTGGCAGGCCGTGTGGCGGCGCACGCTGGACGTCAACCTGGTCGGCACGGCCAACGCCACCTGGTGCGTGGTGGACCACCTGCTGCACCGGCCGGAGGGCCCGGCGGGCGCGTCGATCGTCATGGTCGGCTCGCGCGGCGCCTACCGCGGTGAGCCCGTGGTCTCCGCGTACGGCGCGAGCAAGGCGGGGATGCACGCGTTCGCCCAGTCCATGGCGGTCGCGCTGGCGCCGCACGGCATCGGCGTCGCCGCCGTGGCGCCCGGTTTCACGATCACCGACCTCACCGAGGAGCTGCTCGACGGCCCGGAGCGCGGCGCGATCCTCGCCCAGCACCCGTTCGGCCGCGTGGCGAGCGCCGCGGAGATCGGTGCCGCGATCGCCTGGCTCGCCTCGCCGGAGGCTCAGTGGGCCAGCGGCACGGTGCTCGACCTCAACGGCGCGTCCTACCTGCGCTGAACCCCGCGTCCCCTCGCCGCCCGCCGGGTGGCGAGGGGACGCGCGTCGGGAGTCCTTGCACCCCAACGCGCGCGGCCTACGCCTCGTCCCTCCACATGCGATCGTCGTCGGCCGGACCGGGTCTCTCCCAGCCGGTGGGGGCAGGCACCGCGTCACCGTCCGCGGCCACGCCGTCCGGTTCCGGTCGTGGCGGATGCCCAGACGCGACAACCGGAACCCGGCGCGTCGGGTGCACCGCGGTCAGCAGCAGAACGGCGCCGCCCAGTGCCAGGGCGAGGATCCCGCCGAGCACGAGCACCGCCGAGGCCGGGCGCAGGGCGGGCACCGACGCCCGCGCGGACAGCCGGGTGTCGACCACGCGCGAGCCGTCCGCGTTCAGCACCGCCACGGCCCACTTCCCCTCCTCCGCCTGCCACGACGCCGTTCCCGTGCCGTAGGCGACCCAGATCGGCCGCGCGGCGGGCTCGCTGGGCGCCGGACCGCCGTCCTGGTGCTGGCGGCCGATCGCGGTCCCGTCCAGCCGCAGCTCGTCGTAGTCCACGCCGGTGAGGTAGTCGGCCACGTCGTCGGCCGTCCCGATGCCGACGAACACGTCGTGGTCGACCCGCAGCTCGACGACCCCGAGCCAGTCCTGCCCGATGGGGACCCCGACGTCGGTCCAGCGCATGTCGACCGGGCCGAACGAGAGCGCGTAACCACTGGTGCGGAACGACTTCGAGCCCGCGCCGAGGAAACCGTCGGCGTCGCGCTGGGTCGCGTCGACCCAGAACCCCAACGACCCGGCGGCCGTGAGGAGCGATCCGACGACCAGCAGCAGCGCGCCGACCAGGGCCGCGGTCCGCCGACCGGTCCACCCGCCCTCGGGCGACCGGCGACCGCGGAACTCCCCCGGCGGGCCGGGCGCGCCGTCGCCCTCCCGTGGGCGCGGTGGCGCGTGATCATCGGTCATGAGGCCAATTTACGCGGCGGAAGCCGTCCGGAGTGGGCCAGTTCCGCCACCCGGTGAAGCAGGCCGCCGGGCGTGCGGCGTGAACACGCCGGCCCGGCCTTGGGTACGTTGTCCCCAGGTTTCCGCTAGCTTATGGGAGCGCTCTCACGTTATCGTGGGAGCGCTCTCAAGGTGATTCAGTCCCCGGCCGACGACCTGGAGCCGCAGTGCGGATCGCTTCGTGACGACGCCCCTCGGGGTCGTCGGCATCGCCGTCGGGTCGCTCGTGCTCGGGACCTTCCCGCCGTCCTCGACCCGCGCCCGCGGACCCCGTCCGAGGTGGGCGCCGCCCGCAGGCACGTCCACACTGGTCGGGATGCCGTGACCCCGCCCGCCCCCGACCCCGTACGCACGACCCGCGGCGACACCGCCACCGCGGCCCCGACATCCCCGGAGAACACATGGACCACGACCTGCCGTTCCGCGACGCCACCCGACCGGTCGGGGAGCGCGTCGCCGACCTGCTGGGGCGCATGACCCTGCCGGAGAAGGTCGGGCAGATGACGCAGCTGGACTCGCGGGAGGACCTCGAGGCCCACGTGCTGGACAAGCACGCGGGCTCGATCCTGCACACCTCGCCGGAGCGCGTGCTGCGCGCCCACGAGCTGACCGCCCGCACCCGCCTGCGCATCCCGCTGCTGGTCGCCGAGGACTGCATCCACGGCCACTCCTTCCACGAGGGCGCGACGATCTTCCCCACCCAGCTGGGCATGGCCGCGACGTGGAACCCCGAGCTGGTCGAACGGGTGGCGCGGACCACCGCGGTCGAGGTCGCCGCGACGGGCGTGCACTGGACGTTCTCCCCCGTGCTGTGCATCGCGCGCGACCTGCGGTGGGGTCGGATCAACGAGACGTTCGGCGAGGACCCGGTGCTCATCGGCGAGCTCGCCTCGGCGATGGTGCGCGGCTACCAGGGCGACGGCCTCGCCGACCCGACGGCGATCCTGGCCACCGCCAAGCACTTCGCCGGGTACTCCGAGACGCAGGGCGGCCGCGACGCCAGCGAGGCCGACCTGTCGCGCCGCAAGCTGCGCTCGTGGTTCCTGCCGCCGTTCGAGCGGGTCGCCCGCGAGGGCTGCCGCACGTTCATGCTCGGCTACCAGACCACCGACGGCGTCCCGATCACGGTGAACTCGTGGCTGCTGGACGAGGTGCTGCGCGGCGAGTGGGGATACACCGGCACGCTGGTGACCGACTGGGACAACGTCGGCCGCATGGTCTGGGAGCAGCGGGTGCAGCCGGACCTGACGCACGCCGCCGCGGCCGCGGTCAAGGCGGGCAACGACATGATCATGACGACGCCCCGGTTCTTCGAGGGCGCGCTGGACGCCGTCGAGCTCGGCCTGCTCGACGAGGCCGACGTGGACCAGGCGGTGGGTCGCGTCCTGACGCTGAAGTTCGAGCTGGGCCTGTTCGAGAACCCGAGGCAGCCCGACCCGGAGCGGCAGCGGGCCGTCGTCAACCACCCGGACCACGCCGCGCTCAACCTGGAAGTCGCGCGCCGCTCCCTCGTGCTGCTGCGCAACGACGGCCTGCTCCCGTGGCGGCCGGAGACCGGTGGCGGCCGCCGGGTCGCGGTGGTCGGCCCGCTGGCCGACGACGCCCAGACGCAGCTCGGCGACTGGGCGGGCTCCTCGGGGCAGGTCGACTGGCTGCCCGACGGCCACCCGCGCGACATGATCACCACCGTGCTCGACGGCCTGCGCGGCCTCGTGCCGGACGGGTGGGAGGTGGTCCACGCGCCCGGCGCGGGCATCCTCGACCTGGTCCCCGACCCCGAGGGCGACACGTTCCCCGACGGCCAGCCGCGACCTCAGGTGGTCGTGCCGCGGGCGCCGGACGAGGCGCTGATCGCCGAGGCCGTGGCCGCGGCGCGCGACGCGGACTTCGTGGTCGCCGTCGTCGGCGACCGGATCGAGCTGGTCGGCGAGGGCCGTTCCACCGCCACGCTCGACCTGGTCGGCGGCCAGAACGCCCTGCTCGACGCCCTCGCCGCGACCGGAACTCCGCTGGTCGTGGTGCTGCTGGCCTCCAAGCCGCTGGTGCTGCCGTCCTCGGCGCTGGACGCCGCCGCGCTGCTCTGGGTGGCCAACCCCGGCATGCAGGGCGGCCGGGCGGTCGCCGAGGTGCTGCTCGGCCTGGTCGAGCCCAGCGGGCGGCTGCCCATCTCCTTCGCCCGGCACGTCGGCCAGCAGCCCACCTACTACAACCAGGTGCGCGGCCAGCACGGCGTCCGCTACGCCGACCACACTCAGGACCCGGCGTTCGCCTTCGGCGAGGGTCTGTCCTACACCGAGGTCGAGTACTCCGACCTGGCCGTGGACAGCTCCGTCCTGGGTGCGGGCGACCACGTCCGGGCGACCGTGACCGTGCGCAACGCCGGTGGGCGGCCCGTCCGGGAGACCGTGCAGGTGTACGTCAGCGACAACGTCACGTCCGCCAGCTGGACCGGGAAGGAGCTCAAGGCGTTCCACCAGGTCGACCTGGCGCCGGGCGAGTCCGCGGTGGTGCCCCTCGACGTCCCGGTCGCCGACTGCTCCATCGTGGACGCGACCGGTCGCCGGGTGGTGGAGCCGGGCGACTTCACGCTGCTGGTCGGCCCCTCCTCCCGCGACGCGGGCCTGCTGCGGGCGGGCTTCACCGTGAAGGGGACCGCCTGACGGGGCTCAGGACCAGCTGATCTCGCCGGTCCGGTCGACGAACCGGCCGGAGCCGGCGCCGGGTCCCTCGGTGGCCAGGCCGACGATGGCGTCGGTGCCCTCGGTGACGGTCTGCGGACCGCTGTTGCCGTTGATGTCGGTCGCGGTGTAGCCGGGGTCGGCGGCGTTGACCCGGATGTCGGGCAGAGCCTTGGCGTACTGGGTGGTCAGCATCGTGAGCGCCGCCTTCGACGCGGTGTAGAGCGGTACGACCACCGTGGACTCGGAGCGCTCGGGGTCGTGGGTGTGGGCGAGCGAGCCCATGCCGCTGCTGACGTTGACGATGACCGGGTCCGCCGACCGGCGCAGCAGCGGCAGGAACGCGGTGGTCGTCCGGACCACGCCCGCGACGTTGACGTCGAACACGCCCAGGGCGTCGGCCCCGGTCAGGGCGCCCGCGTCGCCGAACGGGCCGTGGACGCCCGCGTTGTTGACCAGGACGTCGATCGAGCCCTCGTGCGCGGCGACGTCCGCGGCCGCCGCGGCGACGGACGCGTCGTCGGTCACGTCGATGGGGACGAAGCGCGCGCCGAGCTCCGCGGCGGCCTTCGCGCCCTGTTCGGGGTCGCGGGCTCCGAGCAGCACGGTGTGGCCGAGCCCGACGAGACGGCGGGCGGTCTCGCGGCCGAGCCCCTTGTTCGCTCCGGTGATGAAGGTGGTCGTCATGGGACCGATGCTCGTCCCGCCCGCGTCCCCCGGCCAGGGACGGCTCGACGGTAGGAATGGCGGTACCACCCGGCGCGCGGGCCGGGCGGGGAGAATGGGGCCGTGACCACGACACCGTCGGCCGGGCTGGGCGCGACCATCCGCACCTGGCGGGACCGGCTGCCCCCGTCCGCCGCCGCGCTGCCGGTCGGCCGGTCGCGCCGCACGACCGGGCTGCGCCGCGAGGAGCTGGCCGACCTCGCGGGCCTGTCGGTCGACTACGTCGTCCGCCTGGAGCAGGGCCGCGCCACCTCCCCCTCCGCTCAGGTCGTCGCGTCCCTGGCGCGCGCCCTGCAGCTGACCGGCGACGAACGCGACCACCTGTACCGCCTCGCCCGTCTCGTCCCGCCCGCCGACGACGTGATCTCCGACCACATCACGCCCGGTGTGCACCGCGTGCTCGGCAGGCTCGGCGACGTCGCGGTCGCCGTGTTCGCGGCCGACTGGCAGCTGATCTGGTGGAACCGCGCCTGGGCCGCCCTGCTCGGCGACCCGTCGTCGACACCGCCGCGACGGCGCAACTTCGCCCGCGACCGCTTCCCGGTCGACAGCGGCCCACCCCAGCTCGCGCGGTGGCCGGTGACCGAGTCCGACCGCACCACCACCGACGCCGCCGTGGTGTCCGACCTGCGCCGGGCCACCGGCCGCTTCCCCCGCGACCCCAGGCTGGCCGCGCTGGTGCACGACCTCACCACGGGCAACGAGCGGTTCGCCGAGCTGTGGGCGGCGGGCAGGGTGTCCTCCCACCGCGAGGACCACAAGACCATCCACCACCCGTCCGTCGGCCCGGTCGCGATCGACTGCGACATGCTGACCGACGGCGACTCCCACCACAAGATCGTCATCATGACCACCGCCCCGGACAGCCCGGACGAGACCAAGCTGCGCCTCGCCACCGTGGCCGGGGCGCTCGCCTAGCCGACCCCTGGCTGGTCAGGACGGCCGCCGGGTACTCCGCGTCACCCGGCCTCGGGGCCGTGTTCGGTCGACGGCACGGTGGCGTAGCCCGCCATCATCCCGATCTGGGCCTCGTGGGTCATCGGCCTGCCGGAGGCGATCCAGTCGCGGATCTCCTCGAAGTAGCGGATGTAGAAGTCCGGGGTGACGGTCGAGACCATGACCGCGGGCTCGTCGCCGGGGTTGCCGAAGGTGTGCGGCACCCCTGGGGGCACCATCGCCATCGCCCCGGCGGTCGCGTCGTGGACCTCGTCGCCGACGGTGAACCGGACGGTGCCCGAGATGACGTAGAAGCCCTCGTCGTGCTGGGAGTGCCGGTGTTGCGGTGGCCCCTCGCTGTGCGGCGCGAGGGTCAGCTCGATCACCCCGAGGCGGTGGTCGGTGGTGGAGCCGTCCTCGAGGACGCGCAGCCGCGAGCCCCCGAGCTCGATGACCTCGCCCTGGTCCGGTCCGACGATCGACAGCCGTGCCATGTCAGTCCTGCTTTCCGTTGTCGTTCGGGTGCGTGCCAGCGGTCGGGTCGGCTCAGCCGTCGAGGTGCTGGCGGAGGAAGAGCGCCGCGCGGTCGAGCGCCTGGTCGGCCTCGTCGAGGACTCCCGCGAAGAACTGGAAGACGTGGGGCACGTCGGCGGTGACGTCGAGGACCACGTCAACGCCCGCGGCGACCGCGCGGGCCGCCATCCGGGTCGAGTCGTCCAGCAGGACCTCGTTGCCGCCCACCTGGAGCAACGTGGGCGGGAACCCGGTGAGGTCGGCGGTCAGGGCGGGGCTCAGCAGCGGGTCCAGCGGGTCCTGGCCGGGGCAGTACCCGGCGAAGACGGCCGCGAGGGCCTCACGGGTGAAGAGCGGGTCGACCCCGTGCTTGGCGTCCATGCTCCCGCCGCTCAACGTGAGGTCGAGGCCCGGCGAGAAGGCGGCGACGGCCGCCGGGGTCGGTAGACCGCGCTCCCTGGCCCGGAGCAGGGTCGTGACGGCGAGGCTGCCCCCGGCCGAGTCGCCCGCGAGTGCGATCCGCGCGGGGTCCTCACCGCTGTCGAGCAGCGCCCGGTAGGCCTCCAGGCAGTCGTCGACCGCCGCCGGGAACGGGTGCTCCGGGGCCAGGCGGTAGTCGAGCGACAGCGCCCGCGCACCCGAGCGGGTCACGAGGTTGCCGGTCAGCGACAGCGACGTCTCCGGCGAGCCGAGCGTCCAGGCACCCCCGTGGAAGTACAGGATCGTCCCCGGACGCCGCCCCCGCGCGGGCTCGACCACGAGGGCTCGGCGATCGCCGAGCGTCGTCGCGGACGTGGTGATCGCCTCGGGGACGGCGCTCCGCGCCTGCCTGGCGGCGAAGCCCGCGCGCATCTCCTGCACCGTGCGGGGTGCCGGTCGCGGCTCCCTCAAGACGGCGTCGACCTTCGCGCGTTGTTCCCTGCTCATCCTGTGCACGCCTCCCTGCGCCGCGGCGCGGCACCACTTTGATGTCTCGCCGCGACATCACGCTAGCACCTGATGTCACCACGTGACACCAGGGTG
Organism: Umezawaea tangerina; assembly: GCF_003002815.1. Classification (GTDB taxonomy): domain Bacteria; phylum Actinomycetota; class Actinomycetes; order Mycobacteriales; family Pseudonocardiaceae; genus Umezawaea; species Umezawaea tangerina. Next base: position 371,395 of record NZ_PVTF01000002.1, read on the forward strand.
GCGGGAACGTGCCGCGGAGGTGGGGGTGAGCCTCTTCGCGCGGCGGCGTCCGTCGGACGACGGGCACCGGGGTCCAGTCCCGTGATCACAGGGGGTTGCGGCGGTCACCCGCGGGCGTCGAGCAGGGCGCCCAGTCGCGGGTAGACGCGGCGGGCGTTGCCTTCGAAGACCTTCCGCAGGTCCCGCGGTCCCAGCCCGGTCGCCTCGACGTAGCGGCGGGTGTCGTCGAAGTGGTGGCCGGTCTCCGGGTCGACCCCGCGCACGGCACCGATCACCTCGGACCCGAACAGGACGTTGTCCGCGCCGATGACGTCGAACAGGAGGTCGATCCCCGGCTGGTGGTAGACGCAGGTGTCGAAGAAGACGTTGCCCAGCACCGACTCCGCCAGCGGCGGCCTGCCGAGCATGTCGGCCAGCCCCCGGAACCGGCCCCAGTGGTAGGGCACCGCTCCCCCGCCGTGCGGGATGACCAGCCGGAGGTCGGGGAGGTCGCGGAACAGGTCGGCCTGCAGCAGCTGCATGAACGCCGTGGTGCCTGCGTTGAGGTAGTGCGAGCCGGTGGCGTGGAAGTTGGGGTTGGTCACGGCGGACACGTGCACCATCGCGGGCACGTCCAGCTCCACCATGGCCTCGTAGAACGGGTACCAGCCCGTGTCGGTCAGCGGTGCCGACGTCCAGTGCCCGCCGCTCGGGTCGGGGTTGAGGTTGCAGCCCACGAACCCCAGCTCCTCGACGCAGCGCCGCAGCTCGGCCACGGCGTGCGCGATCGGCACGCCGGGCGACTGCGGGAGCTGGCACACGCCGACGAACTTGTCCGTGTAGAGCCCGACCACGCGGGCGATGAGGTCGTTGCAGGCGCGCGCCCACGCGGTGCTGACCTCCTCGTCGCCGAAGTGGTGGCCCATCGCCGAGGCCCGCGGCGAGAACAAGGTGAGGTCCACACCGCGCTCGGCCATGAGGCGGACCTGGCCGCCCTCGACCGACTCGCGGATCTCGTCGTCGGGGATCGCGGGGTAGGCCGGAGGCCGTCGACCGGCGTCGAAGGCCTCCTGCTGGGCCGTGCGCCAGGCCGTGTGCGCGGCGGGCGCGGTCGTGTAGTGGCCGTGGCAGTCGATGATCACGACGCGGTCCCCCGGTCCCGTACTCCGTCGGGCGTTCCCCCGTACCCCACCGCTGTCACGACTCCGGCGGCGGCACGACCGGCGTGCCGTGGGTGTGGAACGTGTCGATGGTCTTGAGCCCCCACGCCTGCCCCTTCGCCCGCTCCTCGCGGTTCCAGCTGATCGTCTTCCAGTCGGGCGCCAGGACCAGCCGGGCGCCCGCGTTGCAGATCTCGATCCGGTTGCCGCCCGGTTCCCAGACGTAGAGGAAGAACGTCTGCTGGATGGCGTGCTTGTGCGGCCCGGTCTCGATGTGCACGCCCGCGTCGAGGCACACGTCCGCGGCCCGGAGGATCTCCTCGCGGGTGTCGGTGGCGAACGCGAGGTGGTGCAGCCGTCCGGAGTGGCCGGTCCAGTCCTCGGTGTGCACGAGGTCGTAGGTCTTGTCTCCCACGGAGTACCAGACGGCCTGCGGGCTGCCGTCGTCCTTCACGATCTGCTCGGTGCAGCGCGCGCCCAGCACGTCCCGCAGGAACGCCGAGGTCGACGGCACGTCGGCGGTCAGGTGGTTGACGTGGTCGAGGCGGCGCAGGTTCGCGCCCCGGCCGGGGTAGGCCGCCGCCTGGTTCTTGAGCGCGGGCCGGTCGGTGTCGTCGGCCCGGTACCAGTCGACGTCCCAGTACAGCCCCATCTCGTGGCCGTCGGGATCGGCGAACAGGTACACCTCGCCCAGACCGCGCACGTCCGAGGTCACGCCTCGACCGAGGCCCGCGGCGTCGATCCCCGCGCGCAGCCGGTCGACGGCCTGCGGGCTGGCGGCGCGCAGGTAGGTGCGGCCGACACCCGCGGTGTCGCGCTGCACGAGGCGGACGGTCCACGACTGGTAGTCGTCCCAGGTGTGCAGGTAGACCGAGGTGTCGTCGCGGTGCACCTCCCGCAGCCCCAGCACGTCCACGAAGCAGTCGCGGGACTCCTCCAGGACGGGGGTGAGCAGTTCGACCGGTCCGACGTGGGCGATGTCGCGCCTGCGGTCGGGGTCGTGCGCGGGGGTCATCCGGTCGCCTTTCCCGGTCGCGGCCACACGAGGCCGTCGGACAGCTTGCGGGCCGTGCGGACGACGGCGCTGCGGAGCAGACGGGTGTCCGCGCCGTCGCCGTCGAGGTCGACGGACACGTCGAAGTACCCGGTCGGGTGCTCGACCCGCACCGGGTCGACCGCGGTGACCGGGTTCGCGACGGTGCCGGGCGTGAGCACCCCCGCTGCGACCGACACGGCGCCGAGGACGCCGATCGCGGTGTGCACGCGGTGCGGGATGAACGTCCGGGTGGTCACGGTGCCGCCGCGGCGGGACTCCGACACGATGGTGATCTTGGGGACGGTGGTGTCCCGGACGTCGCCGAGCCCCATCGCCGGACCGGCCTCCAGTCGGATGGCCTCCACCGCGGCGCGGAGCCGGTCGTCGGCTTCGAGCACGTCCGGCGGCTCGGTGCCCTCGACGCCGAGGTCGGCCGCCCGGACCAGCACCACGGGCATGCCCGCGTGCACGCAGGTGACGTCGACACCCGCGAACCGGTCGACGAGGCCGCCCGTGGGGAAGACGGGCGCGTCGCCGCCGGGGAACTCCAGGTGGACCGGCGCGGCGGGGAACGGCGTGCCCGCCACGGCGGTGTCGCCGTCGTAGGCCACGCGGCCGCCGGGGGTCGACACCGTCGCGACGACGAGGCTCGGCACGGGGTTCACGATGCGGATCCGGACGTCGGTGGTCCCGCCGGAGACCGGGACCAGGCCCCGCTCGATCGCGAACGGCCCGACGCCCGCGAGCAGGTTCCCGCAGGTCTGGGCGTCGGTCACGACCGCCCGGTCGGGCACGACCTGGAGGAACAGGTAGTCGACGTCGGCGTCCGCGGACGGCGAGACCACCGCCACCTTGCTGGTCAACGGGTGCCCGCCGCCGATCCCGTCGACCTGGCGCGCGTCCGGCGAGCCCATGACCCGCAGCAGGAGGTCGTCGCGCTCGGCCGGGTCCGCGGGCAGGTCGGCGGCCAGGAAGTACGCGCCCTTCGAGCTGCCGCCGCGCATCTGCATGCAGCGGATCCCGTCGGCGCTCACGTCGGCAGCCGGTCGACGTAGGTCACGCCGAGGTCGGCGAGCAGCGGGCGCAGGCCGTACAGGTCGATCCCGAGGGTGCCGCCCGCCAGCTCGGCGCGCTTGGCGGCCTCCCCGGCCAGCCGCTTCGCCGCCGCGGCCGCCACGTCGGGCGCGGCGGCCACCGGCAGGGCCAGGACACCGTCGTCGTCGGCGACGACGACGTCACCCGGCCGCACGACCCGGCCGTCGGCGACGACGGGGACGTTGACCGAACCGGGGCTGGCCTTCACCGTGCCCTGCGCGTGCACGGCCCGCGACCACACCGGGAAGCCCATCCCCCGCAACGCCGCCAGGTCGCGGACCCCCGCGTCGATGACGAGGCCGACGACGCCGCGGGCCACCAGCGAGGTCGCCAGCAGGTCGCCGAACATGCCGTCGGTCGACCGCGAGGTCGTGGTCACGACCAGCACGTCACCGGGTCGGCACACCTCGACGGCGGCGTGGATCATCAGGTTGTCCCCCGGATGGCAGGACACCGTGATGGCCGAGCCCGCGATCGCGGTGCCGCTCTGGCGCGCCCGGACGGCGGGGCCGAGCAGGCCGGTGCGGCCCGCGGCCTCGTGGACCGCGGCGACACCGGCCTCGCGGAGTGCGGCGACGGTCTCCGGGTCGGCCCGGTCGACGTGCCGGACGACGTAGTGGGGTGCCATGCGCGCCTCAGCTCGGCAGCGGCGTGGTCGGGACGGCGGTGGTCATCGGTCTTCCTCACTCGGGGTGGGCGGCTCTCCGGTCACTGTCTACGCCGCACGCACATTGCGGTCAAGATTGTCTTCACAATTGTTGACAATCTGGGTACGGTCGCCTCCGACGGCCTCACCAGCGCTCGTCGGCGCGCGCTCCGTCCAAGGAGGACCACCGTGTTCCCACCCGTTCCCCCCGTCCGACCGGCGCGACGGCGCGGCCTGGCCGCCCTCCTGGTCGCGTCGGCGGTCCTGGTCACGAGCGCCTGCGGCTCGGCCGCGCCCGGCGGCGAGTCGGCGTCCGGGACGACCGCGGTGAAGGTCGGCGTGATCCCGATCGTCGACGTCGCCCCCGTCCACCTGGGCATCAAGCAGGGCTTCTTCGCCGCCGAAGGGCTCGACGTGAGCCTCGAGACCGCGCAGGGCGGCGCGGCCATCGTCCCCGGCGTCGTCAGCGGGCAGTACCAGTTCGGCTTCAGCAACACCACGTCGCTGCTGCTGGCCTCCTCGCAGGGCCTGCCGCTGAAGGTGGTCACCTCCGGCGTGGCCTCCACCGGCGAGCAGGGCAAGGACTTCGGCGGTGTGGTGGTCAAGGCCGACAGCCCGATCAAGAGCGCGGCGGACCTCGCGGGCAAGCGGGTGGCCGTGAACACCCTGAAGAACATCAACACCACCACGGTCAACCAGGTCGTCCGCGACGCGGGCGGCGACCCGTCCACCATCCGGTACGTCGAGCTCGCGTTCCCGGACATCGTGGCGGCCGTGGCCAGGGGCGACGTGGACGCGGGCCAGGTGGTCGAGCCGTTCCTGACCATCGCCGCAGGCCAGGCCGACCGCCAGGTCGTCTCCAACTACGCGGCCACCGACCCCGGACTGACCGTCGGGATGTACTTCACCTCGCGGACCTACGCCGCGCAGAACCCCAAGGCGGTCGCCTCGTTCACCGCGGCGATGAACAGGTCCATGGAGTACGCCACGGCGCACCCGGACGAGGCCCGCGCGATCCTCCCCACCTACACGAAGATTGACTTCGCGGTGCAGAAGGACCTCGTGCTGCCGAAGTGGCCCGCCACGATCGACCGCGGGCCGGTGCAGCGCCTGGCCGACCTCGCCCTGCGGGACGGGCTGATCACCAAGCAGCCCGACCTCGGCACCCTGCTGCCGTGACGGGAGCGGTCACCGCGCCCCGCGCCTCCCGCGGGCGGATCCCCGAACCCGCCCTCGGGGTGCTCGGCCTGGCGCTGCTGGTCGCCGTGGTGGAGGCGCTGCCGCGGCTGGGCCTGGTCGACGGCCGGTTCCTGCCGCCCGCCACCGCCATGCTCGGGGAGCTCGGCCACCAGCTCCGGCTCGCGGAGTTCTGGGTGGCCGCCGGGCAGACGCTCGGCGGCTGGGCACTGGGCTTGGCGCTCGCGGTGGTCGCCGGGGTCGTGGTCGGGGTGGTGATCGGCGGCGTCGGGTTCCTGCGGGCCGTCACCGCGTCCACCATCGAGTTCCTGCGCCCCATCCCGTCGGTCGCCCTGATCCCGCTGGTGGTGCTGGTCCACGGCAGCAGGCCGGAGTCGGCGCTGGTCCTGGTGGTGTACGCGGCGTTCTGGCAGGTGCTCGTGCAGGTGCTCTACGGCGTCGCGGACGTCGACCCGGTCGTGCGCGACACGGCGCGCTCCTACCGGTTCTCCCGGTGGACCGTCGTCCGCGCGGTCGTCTGGCCGACCGCCCTGCCCTACGTGGTCACGGGGTTCCGGCTGGCCGCGTCGGTGGCGCTCATCCTGGAGGTCACCGCCGAGCTGATCATCGGCGTGCCCGGCCTCGGCCGTTCGATCGGCGTGGCCCAGAGCTCGGGCGCCGTCACCCAGACCTACGCGCTCGTCATCGTCGTCGGACTCCTCGGCGTCGCCGTCAACACCTCCGCCCGCTTCGTCGAACGGCGCGCGCTGCGGTGGCACACCTCGGTCCGGAGGGACCTGTGACCCGCCGCGCACTGGTCGCGCTCGGCCTGCCCGTCGTGCTGGTGGCGACGTGGTGGGTGCTGTCGGCGGGCAGCACGAGCTTCTTCTGGCCACCGCTGTCCGCGATCGTCGCGGCCTTCCCGACGACGTGGACGGCCGACCCCATCGCGCACGACGTGCTGCCCAGCCTCGCCCGGCTCACCGCCGGGTACCTGGTCGCGCTGGTCGTCGGCGTGGCCGCGGGGGTCGCGATCGGCTCCGACCGCGTGCTGCGCGCGCTCTGCGAGCCCGTGCTGGAGTTCCTCCGGGCCATCCCGCCGCCGGTGCTGGTCCCCGTGATCGCGCTGTTCGCGGGCTACACCGGGTCGACCACCAAGGTCGTCACCATCGCGCTCGGCTGCCTGTGGCCGATCCTGCTCAACACCGTCGAAGGCGTGCGGTCGCTGGACGAGGTGCTGCGCGACACCGCCCGCTCCTACCGCCTCGGCCGCCTGACCACCCTGCGCCAGGTGGTGCTGCGCGGGTCCAGCCCGCGCATCGCCGCCGGTGCCCGCCAAGCCCTGTCCGTCGGCGTGATCCTCATGGTCATCAGCGAGCTGTTCGGCGCCGACCGCGGGCTCGGCGCGGCCGTCGTGCGGTTCCAGCGCGGTTTCGCCATCCCCCAGATGTGGACCGGCATCATCCTGCTCGGCCTGCTCGGAGTCGCCCTCTCGGGCCTCTTCCGGCTCGTCGAGCACCGAACCCTGGCCTGGTACCGCGGTCTGCGCCAGGCCGAACGGGAAGTGTGACGACGTGAGCACCACCGCCCTGGACGTCCGGAACCTGGCCAAGACCTACGACGGCCACGGCCGCGACGTGGAAGCCGTGCGGGACCTCACCTTCCGCGTCGACCGGGGTGAGCTCGTCTGCGTCGTCGGCCCGTCCGGCGCGGGCAAGACCACCCTGCTGCGGTGCGTCGCCGGACTCCTGGACAGCTCCGGCGGCACCGTCCACCTCGACGGCGTGCCGGTCACCGGGCCACCCGCGGGCATGGCCGTGGTGTTCCAGGAGTACGGGCGCAGCCTGTTCCCCTGGCTCACGGTCCGCGGGAACGTCGGGCTGCCGTTGAAGGAGAAGGGGCTCGACCGCCCCACCCGCGCCGCCAAGGTCGACGCCGCGCTGGCCGCCGTCGGGCTGTGCGACAGCGCCGACGCCCACCCGTGGCAGCTGTCGGGCGGCATGCAGCAGCGGGTGGCCATCGCCCGCGCGGTCGCCTACGAGCCCAGCGTGCTGCTGATGGACGAGCCGTTCGCGTCGGTGGACGCGCAGACGCGGGCCGAGCTCGAGGACCTGGTGCGCGACCTGTGGCAGGACCTCGGCGTCACCGTCCTGTTCGTCACCCACGACATCGACGAGGCCGTCTACCTGGGACAGCGCGTGCTGGTGCTGTCCAACCGGCCGACGGTCGTGCTGGAGGACGTCCGCGTCGACCTGCCGACCGCGCGCGACCAGCTGCGCACCCGCTCCTCCCCCGCGTTCGCCGCGGCCCGCAACCGGGTCTACGAGCTGGTGCAGCGGGCCAAGCAGGGCCACCGGCCGTTGCCCCGAGCGACGGGCGCGCGGGCGATGTCCACCGGGACCACCGCCGAAGGCTAGCCGACGGCGTCCACCGCGAACGAGTGGATGTAGGCGAGGGCGGCGTTCATCGACGCCTCCAGTGGACGGACCTGGAGCATCGTCTGCGAGAGCAGGACGCCGCCCTGCAACGCCGAGAGCAGCGACAGCGCCAGCTCTTCGAGGTCGGCGTCGGCGCGCAGCTCCCCGCGGTCGCGCATGGCCCGCAGCCCGTCGAGGACGAGGTCCTTCCAGCGCAGGAAGCCGTTCGCGATGTCGCTGCGGGACTCCTCGTCCCGCACGCTCAGCTCACCCGCGAGCGAGCCGAGGTTGCAGTCGCCTCGGCAGCCGGTCTCCACCTGCCGTTCGATGGCCGCGTCGGCCCACGCGCGCAGCGCCTCGAAGCTGTCCAGCGCCGTCACCCGCGGCTCACCGGGCTGGAGCACCGAGTCCGCCTGCCTGGTGATGACCGCCCTGATCAGCGCCTGCTTGCTGTCGAAGTAGTGGTACAGCTGCGACCCGCTCACCCCGGCCGCCGCCCGCACGTCCTCGATGCCCGTGCCCGCCACGCCGTTGCGGGCGATCAGCTCGGTCGCGGCCTCGACGATGCGGTCCCTGGTGGCCCGCCCCTTGGGGGTCAGGCGACGCGGCTTCGGCTCCTCGGTCACGGTCACCAGCCTACCTGAGACTGGGTTGCGCAATCCAGAATTCGTGGCTACGTTTCTGGACAGAACAACCCAGAAAGTGAGGCCGACCCACCATGACCACCACCCGCACCGCCCTCGTCACCGGCGCGACCGCCGGTATCGGCCGCGCCGTCGCGCTCCAGCTGGCGGCCGACGGCATCGACGTGGTCGCCCACGGCCGCGACCCGGAACGGGGCGCGCTGCTCGTCAAGGAGATCCAGGCGCTGGGCGGATCCGCCCGCTTCGTCACCGCCGACCTCGCGGACACCGACGAGGTGCTGGCACTGGCCCGTACGGCGGGCGAGGTCGACGTCCTGGTCAACAACGCGGGCGTCTACGCGCTCACCAGCACCCCGGACACGACCGCGGAGAGCTTCGACCTCCAGTTCGCCGTCAACAGCCGCGCGCCCTTCCTGCTCGTCCAGGCGCTCGCCCCCGCCATGGCCCGCCGCGGCCACGGGTCCATCGTCACGGTCACCTCGACGGCGGCGACGTCCCCGGCGCCGATCGGCGGCGCGTACGGCGCGTCCAAGGCCGCGGTCGAGCTGCTGACCCGCGCGTGGGCCACGGAGTTCGGCCCCAGCGGTGTCCGGGTCAACGCCGTCTCCCCCGGTCCGGTCCGGACGGCGGGGACCACGGCCATGCTCGGCGAGAACGTCGGGATGCTGGGCCGCGCCAACCTGCGCGGCCGGATCGGGGAGCCCGAGGAGATCGCGGCGGTCGTCCGGTTCCTCGTCGACGACGCCAGCGCCTACGTCAACGGCACCGTCGTCGTCGCCAGCGGCGGCGAGCTCAGCGCGCTGCCCGCCTGACCCGTGCCACCCCCTGCGACCACAAGGAGTTCGACCATGACCGACACGGTGCAGGACACCGCCCTCTACGCCTGGCTCCCCTCCGGTTTCGACGTCCGCACGGCCGAGGTCGGGGGTGTCCGGTTCTCCGCGGCCGTCGGCGGACAGGGGCCGTTGATGGTCCTGCTGCACGGCTGGCCGCAGACCGGCCGCGCGTGGGCGAAGGTCATGCCCGCCCTCGCCGAGCACCACACCGTCGTCGTCCCGGACCTGCGCGGCACCGGGGCCAGCGACCTGCCCGAGGACGGCTACGCCAAGAGCGACCAGGCGAACGACCTGCACGGCCTGCTCGACGCCCTGGGCCTGTCGGGTCCCGCGGTCGTCGTCGGGCACGACATCGGCAGCATGGTCGCGTTCGCCTGGGCGCTCTACCGCCCCGAGGACGTCGCGGCCCTGGTACTGCTCGACGCCTTCCTGCCGGGGGTGGACCTGGAGGAGTCGATGAACGTCGTCACCGGCGGCTCGTGGCACTTCGGGTTCTTCATGGCCCCGGTCGTCCCCGAGATGCTGATGGACGGCCACGAGCTGGAGTTCGTCAAGGCGACGTTCGGCGCCCGCAGCGCGCCGTCGACGTTCACCGAGGAAGAGCTTGCCTTCTACGCCCGCGTCTACCAGGGCCGTGACCGGCTGCGCGGCGGCTTCGGGCACTACCGCACGCTGCTGGACGACGGCCGGGAGAACCGGGCCGCGCTGGCGACCCGCCGGTTGACCATGCCGGTGCTGTCCATCGGCGGGCGCGACTCCGTGGGCGACCAGACCAGCAAGGCGCTGCGGCCCCACGTCGACGACCTCACCGGTCTCGTCGCGCCCACCGGCCACTTCGTGGCCGAGGAGGCGCCCGAGTGGTTCCTGGACGTCCTGCGCTCGTTCCTCGCGGGTACCTCGTGAACGTCCTCGTCGTCGGCGCCACCGGGTTCGTCGGCGGTGGTGTCGCGCGGCACCTCGCCGCGTCCGGCCACCGGGTCACCGGCCTGGCCCGCACCGACAGCGCGGCGGAAACCTTGCGGCGGTGGGGAGTCACGGCGTTGCGCGGCGACCTGGACGAGGGGCTGGCCGACGTGGCGCGGGCCGCCGGACGGTCGGACGCGGTGGTGTTCGCCGCCCAGCTCGACGCACCGCGGGAAGGGCTCGTCGTCGCCGAGCTGCTCGACGCGGTGGCGGGCACCGGGAAGGCGTTCGTGTTCACCTCCGGCAGCGGCGTCCTCCTCCAGCGCACCGGAGGCGCCTGGAGCGAGGACAGCTTCGCCGAGGACGACCCGTTCACGGTGGAGCCGCTGGCCGCGGAACGGCTCGCCGTCGAGGACCTGGTCCGGGCGGCGGCCGGTCGGCGGGTGCGGGCGGTGGTCGTGCGGCCGGGGATGGTCTGGGGTCCGGGCGAGCACGGGCACGTGTCGATGATCTACCGGTCGGTCGCCGCGACCGGTGCCGCGTGCTACGTCGGCCAGGGCCTGAACACCTACTCGCACGTGCACATCGACGACGTGGCAAGGCTATTCGGGCTCGCGCTGGAGAAGGGGACCGCCGGGGCGCTCTACCACGCGGTGGCCGGTGAGACGCCCACCCGGTGGATCGCGCAGGCCGTCGCCGCCGACCTGGACCGCCCCACCCGCGGGCTCACCGCGGAGGAGGCCGTCGGGGTGTGGGGCGAGTTCGGCGCACTGATCCTCTCCGCGTCCAGCCGCGTCCGCGCGCCACGTGCGCGGGCCGAGCTGGGCTGGCGCCCCGTCCACCCGGACATGCTCGCCATGGTCGGTGACAGCGGGATGCGGGCCGTCGCGCTGGCTCAGTAGTCCTCCGGTGCGGGCGCGGTCCAGGCCCACACGAACGTGACGAGGACGAACATGCCGACGATGACCAGCGGCGCGTCGACGATGAAGTGGCCGCGGGCGGCGCTGAGCAGCCCGCCGACCACGTGAACCCACCAGACAGCGGGCGGTGGCTTGACCGGCCGGGTGTGGCGCGGGCGTTCCCGGTGGGGCTGCACCGTGTACCGCAGACCCCTGGAACCCTTGCGCCGCAACCTTCCCGCGGGCCGGATCCGGACTCCGGGTCGCGGTTCCACCACCGCCCGCCGGAGTGGTGCACGGTGATCATCTGACCGGGCTCGATCCGCTCCAGCTCGGGATCCCGGTGGACGCGCTGCCACCACACGCCAGGGACCTCGCGCGGCACCGCCGCGCCCAGGGCCTCGACGTCGACCAACAGAAGTCACGCGCCCGGAGGAAACCGGTACCCCCTGGTCTTCCTCACGCACAACAGCAACAAAACGCCGCAAAGCACCATTTTCGACACCGAGACGCACAACCGGCGTCACCATTTCCGCAAAAATATGGTTATCGCACAAAGCACACATCCGCACTTGTCCTGTGGGTATTCTTCCGCCGATGTCGGGGACCACCAAGGGGAGATCTCCACGTTCCTCCGCTTCTCACAGGAGAGACACGGTGTCGGAAACGCCGTTCGACGAAAAGCACACCTCGGGTTCGGTGTCCAACCACATCGAGCACATCACGGGCACCGCCATCCAGGCAGCGGTCATGAACGTCAAAGTCAGCAACCAGGGTGTTCTCCGCGCGCTGGCCGACAACGTGCACAGGCTGTTGACGTCCCGCGAACCGCTGGAGATCCGTCCTCTGCCCCGGACCGCGCGATGGGCCCAGCGCGGGACCCTGGTGGGCAGGCGTGGTCAGCTCGCCGAGCTGCGGGAGAGGCTGGCTTCCCGGCACCACGTGCTGATCTGCGGACCAGCCGGAATCGGCAAGACGTCCTTCCTCCAGCACGCGGCTGTCGAACGGGTGCTGTCGGCCGACGCGGTCCCGGACTGCGCCGGTCTGCTGTGGCCCACCGTGCAGGGCGCGAACCCGAAAGAAGTCCTCCGGGACCTGGCCTTGCGGTGCACCAACGCCAAGAGCGCCGCCGCCCTGCGCTTCCTCGGCACGCTCCACGCCCTGGTGGTGCTCGACGGCGTCGACTGGTCACCCACCCAGCTGGGCGTCCTGCTCGACGCGATGCCGGAGAGCGTCTTCGTCATCTCCTCCCGCACTGCCGTGCTCTCCCCTTTGTCGAGGCCGTTGCCGCTTGGCGGCCTTTCGGCGAAAGCTGCCGGGAAACTGATGAAGAACGAGCTGGGAAGGCGCCTCACGGACGAGGAACAGCTGCAGGTGGAGCGGATACGGGTCCGCTGCGACGGCAACCCCACCGAACTCGTGCAGATCGGTGCCGCCGTCCGCGCAGCACCTCGAAACGCGTTGTCCGAGCACCACGGCGCCGACGGAGCGCATTTCATCGTCCCCCGATTGCTGGCCACGGCGGGAGAACCCGCCTCAGCCCTGTTGCGCACCCTGCTGGTCTTCCCGGAGCTGTCCTGGGGCGAGGAACTGCTCCGCACGACCGCGGAACCGGCACTCGACGGCGCGACCGAGCTCGTGGACCGCAGGCTGGTCCTGCACGAAGCCGGGCGCTACCGGGTGGCGCACAACGTGGCGGGCGTGGTGTCCCCGTTGGAAGACGAGGACGTGACGGTCCTGTTCGACCAGATCACCGGGTGGATCGCCGAGGAGGCGACGTCAGGGCAGGTCGTCGCGGAGCTGGCCGTGGTCGAGGGCGTGCTGCGCCGGATGCTGGAGGAGCACGAGCACCGGAGCGCGGTCCACCTCGCGCGCATCACGTCGGCCAGGCTGCTGCCGTCGCTGTGGTGGGACCGCGGTGACCGCGTGCTCAGGCTGGGGCTCCTCGCGGCCCGGCAAGGCGGTTCCAGCGCGGACGAGCTGTACTTCCGGAAAGCGCTGGCCATTCGGAGGGCCGCCGACCGGCAGCTGGAAGAGGCGCTCAGGCTCACCTCCGCCGCCGCCATGAGCGCCGAGAACGGTGTCGGCACCGTCGTGGACGGTGCACGCGACCCGTCCGCCGTTCCCGAGGCGCAGGGCGTCACCGATGTCGCCGAGGCCGGTTCCGGCGGCGCGGGCGAGCACCTGCGCCACCTGATGGCCAACGCCGCGGCGCGCTTCTCGGGATCACCCGCGATGGTGAACATCACCAGCGTCGTCCAGGGCACGCCGGTACTGGTCCGCGCCGCCGCGCTCGGGACGGCCGCGCTCGCGGTCTGCGGCGCGGCCGTGCTCGGGTCGCAGTCCGCCGACTCCCAGACCGACGCGGCCCCGACGACGAACGCCGTGACGGGAACCAGGAACGCGTCGCTCCCGCTCCTCCCCGGAGCGGCGATCCCGTCCAGCTCGACGGGTTCGGCGAGTGCCACCGCCTCCAGTGGCGCACAGGCTCCGTCCGACGTGCCGTCCGCCGAAGTCGGCGTCCCGGCACCGGACACGGTCGCGTCCGGCGCCGACCCCACCGCCGGGCAGACCGTCCCCGATGGAGGGACGGGTCTGGTCAGGAACGCCGGGTTCGACGAGCCGTCCGGTACCGGGCCCACCTCGGTGACCGGTGGTGCGCCGGGCAAGCCCGCGGGTGGCAAGTCGGCGGCGGCCGACTGGGCGGTCTACAACAACTCCAACGGCGGCACCACGACCACCGAACTGGTTCCCAGTACCGGGCCCGGTGGTGGCCAGATGCTCCGCCTGTGCACGACGCAGCCCTCCAACGAGGTCTTCCAGTACTTCGCCACCAAGGTCGGTGTCGGGCCGACCGAAGCGGTGGTCGAGGTCTGGGTGTACGTCGAACGCGGACGGGTCGGGGTCGGCATCGGCGACGGCGGCTCCACCTCGCTCCGGGGCAGCAGCGGCAAGCAGGGCCAGTGGGAGCTGCTGCGTGCGTCGAGCGGTGGCGATCCGGCCACCGAGGTCGTCATCGCCGCGATCGCGGCGGACACCTGCTTCTCCGTCGACTCCGTGTCGACCCGGCCCTGACGCCCCCTCAGCACGCCGGTGGGTCGACGAACGCGGGTTGGGGCGTTGCGGTGTGACGGATGGGGAGCTGGGTGACGGGGGTGGTGGTGGGGCGGTCCAGTTCGCCGAGGATGGACAGGGCGAGGTGCCAGGTGGTGTGGGCGGTGGCGTGGTCGCCCGCGTCGGCGTGGATGTCGCCGAGGTGGGTGAGGGTGCCCGCCTCGTTGTAGCGGTCACCCAGGACGCGGAACAGGTCGAGGGCGCGGTGGTAGCAGTGGGTGGCGCGGGTGTGGGAGCCGAGGTGGTGGTAGGCGTAGCCGAGGCTGTCCCAGGTGTGGGCCTCGCCCGCGCGGTCGCCGAGCTCCTGGTGCAGGGCGAGGGCTTGGCGGCAGCGGGTGAGGGCTTGCTGGTGGTCGTCGAGCTGGGCGTGGCACCAGCCGACCTGGTTGAGCGCCCTGGCCTCGCCGTCGCGGTCGCCGGTCGCCCGGAACAACTCCAGGGCGTGTTCGGCGTGGTGGAGGGCGTGGGTGTGGCGGGCTTGGCGTTCGAACGTCCAGCCGAGGTCGAGGTGGGTGTGGGCCTGGCCCGCGCGGTCGCCGAGGAGGGCGAACAGGTCGAGCGCGTACCGCAGGTGGGTGTGGGCGTCGGGGAACCGGCCGAGCCGCACGTCGGCGCCCGCGAGGCTGCCGCGGGCGTGCGCCTCGGCCGCCCGGTCGCCCAGCCTGCGCGCCGCGCCCACGGCGGTGTGCTGGGTGGCGGCGAGGTCGTGCCAGTGGCCCTGCCGTTCCAGGTACGTCGCGAGGGACCACGCCAGCTGGTAGGCGTGGGTGTCGGATCCGCCCGCCACGGCCTGGTCGACGGCGGTCAGCAGCACGGGGTGCTCGGCGGTGAACCAGGCCAGCGCCCGTCCGACGTCGGTGAGGCGGACCGTGGTGACACCGGGGCCCGGCGGGCCCTGGGTGAGCGGGCGGACGCGGTGCGGGTGCAGCAGCAGGGCCGCGGTGCGGGCGGTGTGCAGGTAGTGCTCCAGCAGCCGGTGCAGGGCCGCGGTCGGCCGGTCGTCGGCGTCGACGAGCTCGGTGGCGTAGGCGCGCAGCAGGTCGTGCGAGGTGTACCGGCCCGGCGCGTGCTCGGTGAGCAGGTTGGCCGTGGCCAGCTCGTCCAGCTGCTCGCGCGCCCGCCGTTCCGCGACGCCCGCGAGGCTGGCCGCGGCCGCGGTCCCGACGTCGGGGCCGGGGTGCAGGCCCAGCAGGCGGAACAGCCGGGCGGCCGACGGGCTCAACGCGCGGTAGGACCAGGAGAACACGGCCCGGACGTCGGTGGTGCGGTCACCGCCGCGCAGGGCGTCCAGCACGCCCGCGGCGTCGCGCAGCTGGGCGGCCACGGCGGCGAGCCGGAACGCCGGACGTGACGCGGCCCTGGCGGCGACGACGGCCAGCGCCAGCGGCAGCCGCGCACAGCCCGCGATGATCGCCTCGACCGCGGCGGGCTCCCCCACCACCCGGTCCCGGCCGAGCCTGCGGGCCAGCAGGTCCCGCGCCTCCGCCGCGGGCAGCAGGTCCAGGAAGAGCGGGTGCGCGCCCTCGACGGCGACCAGCGGGGTGAGCTCGTGGCGGCTGGTCACGACCACCAGGCAGCCGGGCGACCCCGGCAGCAGCGGGCGGACCTGTCCGACGTCGCCCGCGTTGTCCAGCACCACCAGCACCCGCTTGCCCGCCAGCGCGCTGCGGTACCGGCCGGACAGCCCGTCCTGCTCGACCGGGAGGCCGGCCACCGGGACGCCGAGCGCTTCCAGGAACCCGCGCAACGCGTCCGACGGGTGCAGCGCCGACGCACCGGCCGGGTCGAAGCCGCGCAGGTCCACGTAGAACTGCCCGTCCGGGAACCGGTCCGCCACCCGGTGCGCCCAGTGCACGGCCAGCGCGGTCTTGCCGACACCGGCGGTCCCGGACACCACCACCACGCCCGCGGGCCCGGACGCCGCCGGCAGGACGGCGTCCAGGTCGGCCAGCTCGCGGTCGCGGCCCGCGAACGTGCGCACGGCGGGCGGGAGCTGCGCGGGCCGGGTGGCCGGAGCGACGGCGGGCGCTGGCGTGTGGTCGGGCAGCAGCCGGGCGTCCTGGGCCAGCACCCGCCGCTGGATCTCGATCAGTCCCGGCGACGGCTCCAGGCCCGCCTCCTCGGCCAGGACCTCGCGGGCCCGGCGGAACGCCTTCAGCGCGTCGGCCTGCCGCCCGGCCCGGTAGAGCGCCGTCATCAGCTGGCCCCACAGCCTCTCGTGGGCGGGGTGCCGACCGATCAGGCCCTCCAGCTCGGCGATCAGCGCCTCGCCCATCCCGGTCGCCAGGTCCGCGTCGATCCGGTCCTGCACGGCGGTCAGCCGCAGCCGTTCGAGCCGTTCGCCCTCGGCCTGAAGAGCGGTGACGTGGGCGAACTCGCCGTAGGCCTCGCCGCGCCACATCCCCAGCGCGGCGGTCAGCCGGTCGGTGGCGACCGTGGGCAGCCCGGCGTCGAGGGCCTGTCGTCCGGCGACGGCCAGCCGTTCGAACCGCACCGAGTCCACGGTGTCCGGGTCCCACCGCAGCGCGTACCCCGGCGGGCGCGTCTCGATCAGGTCGTCGGCGCCCTCGTCGGCGCGCAGCAGCGTGCGGCGCAGCCGGGACACGTACGTGCGCGTCGTGCGAGCCGCGTCCGACGGGGCGTGCTCACCCCACAACGCCTCCACCAGCGCCACCACGCTCACCGGGCGACCGGTGTTGGCCCCCAGCAGTGCCAGCACCACCCGCAGCCGCGGCCCGCCCAGCTCCGCGACCACCCGACCGTCCACAGCGGCCTGCAGGGGCCCGAGGACCCCGAGGGTCCACCGTCCGCGTTCCGGCTCCACCAAAACCCACCACCGCCCGCACCGCCGTCGACCTAGCCCGTCACTGACATGAGCAAGCCTCATGATCTCCAGATACGTCTGTCCACGAGGACGGACCGGACATGTCGCCGCGGCCCTGGTCAGCGGTGTCGATCAACTGTCGACGGGTTGTCGACGGCCCCTGCCACGGTGAATCCCACGGCGCCGCACGGCCGCGGCGCCTGTCGCCCTGGCGGGTGGTGAGCCCGCCACGGGGGACGCAACGGAGTGCACGTCCAGGAGGAGATCGACATGACCACCGATCCGACCGTCGTCGCCGAGCCCCCGCGCCGTCGCGCCAAGCACCGCCTGCTCCAGTCCCTGGTCGCCCTCTCGATGGTCGTCGGCGCCGTCGGCACGACGGCGGGCACCGCGTCGGCGGCGCAGACCTGCACCGGCGCGACCGACGCCAACCTGTGCCTGTGGATCGACGGGGTCGGCAACGGCAACTTCCGCGTGCACGTGGGCATCGACGTGCACATCAGCCGGGCGGACGCCCAGGAGTACATCGACGACGCGGGCGACCCGTTCACCGTCTGGATCCGCGGCAACGACAACGGTCCCAACGAGTTCCTGTTCAGCCTCCCGATGACCGCCATCGGCGCGAGCGACGAGTCCGGCCTCAGCGGCGACTTCGAGCTCGTCGTGCCCGCCACGTCGCTCAACGAGGACAGCGGGACGGACGAGATCGTCGCGGTGGTCACGCTGACCGACACCGACACCAACACCGTCACGAAGAACTTCGTGTCGAACCAGCTCGTCGGCAACTGGCCGTAAGCCGACGACACGACCGCCGGTCGTCCCCCCGCAGCGGGACGGCCGGCGGTCGTGGAGGTGTCGGTCGACTGTCGACGGGTTGTCGACGGCTCCTGCGACGGTGGGTGTCCCACGACGCCGCGCCGCCGTGGTGCCCGTCTCCCGAACAGGTCACGAGCTTCGCGTCGGGGACGGTTCCGGAGTGCGCGTACAGGAGGAGACGGCATGACCATCGACCTGATGACCGGGGTGGAGCGGACCCGGCGAGGCAGCGCCAAGCGCCGAGTGCTGCGGGCCCTGCTGGCCATCGCGATGATCGTCGGCGCCATCGGCGCGACGGCGGGCACGGCCTCGGCCGCCCAGGTGTGCTCGGGCGCGAAGGACGCCAACGTGTGCCTGGCGATCAACGGGCTCGGCAACAACACCTTCGCCATCCACGTCGGCATCGACGCCTACATGAGCGGGGCGGAGGCCCAGGAGTTCATCGACGACGTGGGCGACCCGTTCACCGTGTGGATCCGCGGGTGGGACAACGGGCGGCCCGGCGAGTTCCTCTTCGCCCTCCCGACGACCCTGCTGGTGGCGAGCGACGAGTTCGGGCTCGGCGGCGACTTCGACCGCGCCGTGCCCGGTGCCTGGCTCAACGAGGACGAGGGCCCGGACGAGGTCGTCGCCGTCCTCACCTTGACCGACACCGACACCAACACCGTCGTCAAGACCTACACGTCGCCGGTGCTCACCGGCGACTGGTCGTAGCCCGGTGACCGCCCGGCCGGTCGTCCAGCCGGAGCTGGGCGACCGGCCGGGTCCTCAGCCCTCGACGTCGAAGACCGAGAGCTGGACGCCGTTGCCGAACGCGGCGTGCTCGACCAGCTTCAGCTTCTGCTTCTCCGCGCCGTCCGTGGCGAACAGCCGCTTGCCGCCGCCCAGCACGACGGGGAAGGTCAGCAGGTGGTAGCGGTCGACCAGGCCCGCGGCGGCCAGGCCCCTGGCGAGGGTAGGGCTGCCGTGCACGAGGATCGGGCCGCCGTCGGCCTTCTTCAGCTCGGCGACCTCGTCGAGCGAGCGCAGGACGGTGGTGTTGTTCCACTCCGGGTCGGTGAGGGTGGAGGACACGACGTACTTCGGCATCGCGTTGTACTCGGCGAACTCCTCCATCTTCGGCCAGACGGGGGCGAACTCGTCGTAGCTGACCCGGCCGATCAGCATCGCGGAGGCCTCCTGCTGCTCCCGGCCCTTGATCTCGTACGCCGCCATGTCGAACTCGACGTCCTTGAACGTCCAGCCCGCGTGCGGGTGGGCGCCACCACCCGGCGAGTCGACGACGCCGTCGAGGGACAGGAACTCGGTGACGATGAGCGAGCGCATCTGGGGTCTCCTTGGATCCGGTGTCGGGGTGTTCCCACCAGCGCGTCGAACGGGAGGCCCCGGATTCGACAGGACGGTCGGGAGTTCTCTCGGACGGGCGTCCGCGCCGGTCTAGGCGATGCCCGCCGCGATCAGCTGCTGCCAGACCACGCCCTGGTCGACGACCTCGACGCCGAGCTTCTCCGCCTTGGTCAGCTTGCTCGCGCCGACGTCCGCCCCGGTGATGAGCAGGTCCGTGTTCGCCGACACCGACGACGCCGTGGTCGCGCCCGCTTTCTCGCACAGGCGTTGGAACGTCGGCCGGGCGACCTTCTCGCCGGAGCGCGGGTCGCTGATCGCGCCGGTGACCACCACCGTCTTGCCCGCCAGCGGGGCACCCGCCGCGACGACCGGCGGGAGGTCCTCCTCGCGCACGTCCAGCGACACACCGCGCTCGCGCAGCCGTTCCAGCTCGGGGCGCAGCCGGGTGAGGTGCTCGACCAGCGAGGCGGCGACCTTCGGGCCGATGTCCTCGACGGCCACCAGGTCGTCCACGGCGGAGTCGGCCACCTGCTCCAGCGAGCCGAAGCCCGCGCGGCACAGCCGGGTCGCCGTGCCCTCCGAGGCCATCGGGATCGCCAGGCCGATCAGCGCGCGGCGCAGACCGACCCGGCGGCTGGTGTCGATCGACTCGACCATCCGCGCGGCCGAGACCTCGCCGATGCGGTCGAACTCCAGCAGCTGGTCCTTGGTCAGCGAGTAGAAGTCCGAGGGGTGCTCCAGGATCCCGGCCTCGGCCAGCCGCTCGATCCACACCCCGCCGATCGCGTCGATGTCCGCCGCCGCGCGGGAGGCCCAGTGGATGAGCCTGCGCACGGTCTGCGCGGGGCAGGCCACGTTGGTGCAGAACAGCTCCCGGCTGTTGCCCTGCTCGGTCAGCGGCTGCGCGCACGACGGGCACTCGCTGGGCGGCACGATCTCCCGCTCCTCCCCCGTGCGCTTGGAGGCGTCCAGCACACCCGCCACGAACGGGATCACGTCACCCGCGCGGCGCACCAGCACCGTGTCGCCGATCCGGATGCCGCGGGCGCGGATGACCTCCTGGTTGGCCAGGGTGGCGCGGGTGACCGTCGTGCCGCCCACGAACACCGGCTCCAGCCACGCGACCGGGGCGATCTTGCCGGTCTTGCCCACGTCCCAGACCACGTCGGCCAGCACCGTGGTCTTCTCCTCGGCCGCGAACTTGAACGCCAACGCCCCGCGCGGCGAGCTGGAACGGGTGCCCGCGGCGGCGTACGCGCTGCGGTCGGCCAGCCGGAGCACGGCGCCGTCCAGGTCGTAGTCGAGGTCGTTGCGCTGCCCCTCGATCGTCCCGATCACCTCCTGCGCGGCCTCCGCGGTGGCGCAGTGCCGCATGTCCGCCGCGGCGAACCCGAGCGTGCGCAGCGCGCCGTCCAGGTCGGTCTCGGCGGCGTCGGGGTCGGTGTCCAGGTCGAAGGCGAAGAACTGCAGCCGCCGCTCCGCCACCGTGGCCGGGTCCTTGGCGCGCAGCGTGCCCGCGGCCGCGTTGCGCGGGTTGATCAGCGGCTTGTCCGGGTGCGCGGCGTTGTAGGCGGCGAACGTCGACCGCAGCATCACCGCCTCGCCGCGCACCTCCACCCGGCCGGGCGCGTCCACCCGCGCGGGCACCCCGTCGGTCAGGGCCTTGACCAGCGGGGTCACGTCGTCCCCGGTCGTCCCGTCCCCGCGCGTCACCGCACGGGACAGACGCCCGTTCTCGTACACCAGCGCCAGCGACAGCCCGTCCAGCTTCGGCATCACCACCACCGGCTGGCCGGGGAACCGGTCGAAGAACGCCGTCACCTGCTCCGGCCTGGTCGCCTTCTCCAGCGACAGCATCGGCCGCGAGTGCCGGACCGGCGCGTGCAGCACCCCCGGCGCCCCCACCTGCTCCAACGGGTTCGGATCCGGCGCCAGCTCCGGGTTCGCCTCGACGAGCCCGCGCAGCTCGTCCTCGACCACGTCGTACTCGGCGTCGGCCACCAACGGCGAGCCGCGGTAGTAGGCGTCGCGCAGCACGACGATCCGGTCGGCGAGTTCCTGGATGCGTTCCCGAGCGTTCACGGCGCGAGACGCTACCCGCGCCCACCGACAGTCCGCCTCACCTGCGCCGCGGCGCACCCGTTCGAGGTCAGGAGCGCGCACGGGCGGTACCGGCCCGCTCACGCTCCGCCGACGGCGATCGGCTGCTGATAGTTTTTGGTTATAGACCCTGGTGCCTCACGGGAGCGTGGATGGACGTCCGGCAGATGCGGTACTTCCTCGCGGTGGTCGACGCGGACAGCGTGCACCAGGCGGCGGTGCGGCTGCACGTGGCGCAGCCGTCGGTGTCGCAGGCCTTGCGGAAGCTGGAGCGGGAGCTGGGGTGCGAGCTGTTCCACCGGACCGGCCGCCGGTTGGTGCTGAACGCGGCGGGGCAGGCGTTGGTGGGGCCCGCGCGGGAGCTCGTGCGGTCGTTGGACGTGGCGAAGGCGACCGTGCGGGCCGTGGACGGGCTGCGGGGCGGGCGGTTGTCGATCTCGTCGATGCCGTCGCAGGCGGTGAGCCCGTTGGCGGGGCTGATCGGCGGGTTCCTGAGCCGCCACCCCGGTGTGGAGGTCGGGGTGACGACGGCCGCGCGGCCGGAGGACGTGTGCGGGGCGGTCCGGGACGGGGTGGCCGAGGTCGGGGTGGTCGCGGTGCCGAACGGGCCGTTGCGGGAGACCGGGCTGCGGGTGGTGCCGCTGGAGGTGCAGCGGTTCGTGCTGGTCGCGCGGACCCCGGACGACCTTCCCGCGGGCACCGAGCCGGTGCGGCCGGAGGAGCTGCGGGGGCTCGGGCTGGTGGTGGGGCAGCCGGGGACGGGGATGCGGCGGGCGGCGGACGCGGTGCTGGCCGCGACCGACTGCCGGGTCGTGGTGCGGGTGGAGCAGCGGGAGGCGCTGCTGCCGCTGGTGCTGGCGGGGGTCGGGGTGGCGGTGGTGGCGGACTCGTGGCGGCCGCTGGCCGAGGCGGCGGGGCTGGTGGTGCGGCCGCTGGCGGTCGACGAGAGCCTGCACGTGGCCCTGGTGGTGCCCGGGACGCGGCCCACCCCGGCGGCCGCGGCGTTCCTGGAGGTCGCACGGGACTGAGAGGCTGAGCCTATCGATCGGCCCACGGTTCGGTCTTGGACGCCCACCCGTCCTCGGTCGTTCAATGGTGGGCATGACCAAGCGCTACCGGATCGCCCTCGTCCCCGGAGACGGCATCGGCCGGGAGGTGCTGCCCCCGGCGTGCGCGGTGCTCGACGCCGTCGGCGCCCGGCACGGGATCGGCTTCGACTACGACCCGTTCGACTGGTCCTGCGAGCGGTACGCCGCCGAGGGCGCGATGATGCCCGCCGACGGCCTGGACCGGATCCGGCACCACGACGCGATCCTGCTCGGCGCCGTCGGCTGGCCGGGCACCCCCGACCACGTGTCGCTGTGGGGGCTGCTGATCCCCGTCCGCAGGCGGTTCCGCCAGTACGTCAACCTCCGCCCGATCAGGATCCTCGACGGTGTGCCCGGACCGCTGGCCAACGCGCCGGACGTGGACTTCGTGGTCGTCCGGGAGAACGTGGAGGGCGAGTACTCCGAGGTCGGCGGGCGGCTCAACCGGGGCTTCCCGGACGAGATGGCGATCCAGGAGGCGGTGTTCACCCGGCCGGGCGTCGAGCGCGTCCTGGAGTACGCGTTCACCCTCGCGGGCCGCCGCGGCAAGGACCTGGTCTCGGCCACCAAGTCCAACGGCATCGTGCACACCATGCCGTTCTGGGACGAGCTCGTCGCCGAGCGGGCCACCCGCCACCCCGGTGTGGCGTGGCGGCAGGAGCACATCGACGCGCTCGTCGCGAAGATCGTGCTGGATCCCGGCCGCTTCGACGTGATCGTGGCGTCGAACCTGTTCGGCGACATCCTCAGCGACCTCGCGGCGGCCGTGGCGGGCGGCATCGGCATCGCGCCCGCGGCGAACCTGAACCCGGAGCGGGACTTCCCGTCGATGTTCGAGCCGGTGCACGGCTCCGCGCCGGACATCGCGGGGCAGGGCGTGGCCAACCCGCTCGGCGCGATCTGGTGCGCCTCGATGATGCTCGACCACCTGGGCCACCCCGAGGCCGCCGCCGAGGTGTACGGGTCCTTCACCCACGTCCTCGCCACGACGCCGGTCCGCACCCGCGACCTGGGCGGCACGGCCTCCACCAAGGAGTTCACCGATCTCGTGCTCGACGCGATCGGCCACTGGTGACCCACCGACCCCACCGTCCACACCGGACACCTCCGCACCTCGGAAGGACACGACCCGATGAGCACTGACCGGGAGCCGCTGACCCTCGACGACCTCAAGCCGATCCCACCGGAGGAGCTGGTCCTGCGCCGTCCCCCGGAGTTCGACGACCCGGCGCGGGAGCGCCGCCACCGCAAGGAACGGCTGGCGGGCGCGTTGCGGCTGTTCGGCCGGTTCGGGTTCGAGGAGGGCGTGGCGGGGCACATCACCGCGCGCGACCCCGAGTTCCCCGACCACTTCTGGGTCAACCCGTTCGGCATGTCGTTCAAGCACGTCAAGGTGAGCGACCTGCTGCTGGTCGACCACGACGGCAACGTGGTGCGGGGCCGGTACCACGTCAACCGGGCCGCGTTCGCCATCCACTCCGAGGTGCACAAGGCCCGTCCGGACGCGGTGGGCGCGGCGCACAGCCACTCCCTCTACGGCAAGGCCCTGTCGTCCACCGACCAGGTCCTGGAGCCGCTGACCCAGGACGCGTGCGCGTTCTACGACGACCACTCGGTGTTCGAGGACTACACGGGCGTGGTCAACGACACGGAGGAGGGCCGCAAGCTGGCCGCCGCGCTCGGCTCGAACAAGGCGGTGATCCTGCGCAACCACGGGCTGCTCACGGTCGGGTCCACCGTGGACTCGGCGGCGTGGTGGTTCATCACCATGGAGCGCTCGGCGCAGGCGCAGCTGGTCGCGAAGGCCGCGGGGAACACCGGGCTGATCAGCCCGGAGAGCGCGAAGCTGACCCACGGGCAGGTCGGGTACGAGCTGGCGGGCTGGTTCCAGTTCCAGCCGCTGTTCGACCAGATCTCCCGCACCGAGCCCGATCTGTTCGACTGACCGCACCACCCTCGCGGATCGACGTGGACGGCCCGGTGGCGGAATCCCGCCGCCGGGCCGTCGTCCTCGCGCCACCGGGGAGGCGGTCAGGTGTCGCGGCGGCCGACCGAGGCGAACAGCGGCAGCAGGAGCAGCGAGACCATCAGCCGGGTGACCTGGAAGGCCATCACCAGCGGCGTGTTGGAGTCGGTCGCCAGCGACAGCCCGAGCACCGCCGACAGGCCGCCCGGCGTGGACGCCAGGTAGGCGTCGTAGGCGCTCATGGTCGTGACGCGGCTGACGGCGTACCCGATCAGCGCGCAGCCCGCGACGGTCGCCACGATCTGCACCCCGGCCAGCGGGAGCACCTTCACCACGGCGCGGATCTTGGCCACCGACAGGGAGAACCCGACCTGGAGGCCGATCACCAGGAACACGACGCCGAGCGCCGGGGCGGGTACCGAGGGGTGCTCGAACAGGCCGCTCGACGCCAGCCCGAACGCCGCGAGCATGGGCCAGACCAGCCCCGCCCCGGCGAAGGGCAGCAGCCGGGTCAGCAGCAGACCGGCGGCCACGGCGAGGACGCCGAACAGCGCGGTCTTCGCCGGGCTCGCGGACACCTGGTCGCCGACCGCCCGCGTGCCGGGGTCGAGCCACAGCACCACGGCGGGCATGGACACGAGGATGAGCAGCACGCGCAGGTACTGGACGACCATCACGACGTGCTCGTCGGCGCCCGCCTCGCGCGCGCCGGTGATGAACCCGACCGCTCCCCCGGCCACCGACGAGAACACCGCGGTGCGGCCGGAGACCGTCGGCAGGAGGCGCAGGACCTGGCCGACGCCGATGCTGACGACCAGCGTGGTGGTCACCACGACGAGGATCGGGAGCCAGTGCCCCGCCACCTCGGCCAGCATCGTCCGGTTGGCCATCGCGCCGATCGAGGCGCCGAGCACGCCTTGGGCCACCGCGCCCGCGAACCGGGTGGGCCGCGGTTCGCGGCGGCCGGTGAGCGACGCCGCCAGTCCGCCCAGGACTCCCGCGAACAGCAGCGCCGCGGGCACCCGCAGCCAGGTGAGCAGGAGGGCGGACCCGGCCGTGGTGAGGACGACGAGCGCCCAGGACAGGACGGCCTTGGAGCGGGAGAACACGATCCTCCTCGTCGGGGTGGTGTTCCCGGACCGGCCGGGAACACCACCCGTGGTGCGTCAGGGAACGAGGACGGCCAGCGGCACGTGGTGCTGGCCCGCGTGGATGTCGCGGTCGAACAGGCTGCCCTGGCTGATCGGGCGCGGGTAGGAGATCTTCACGACCTTCAGCGACGGGATGCGGAAGATCTGCACGCCGTCGGCGGGCACGTCGTAGAGCCTGGCGACGACGTCCTCGTTGATCAGGTCCTCGTCGGCGGCGGCCGCGTAGCCCGCCTCGTCGCGCATGAACAGCTCGATGGTGACCCAGAACGGGCCCGCGTTCTTCGAGCGGACCTCGAGGGCCAGGTCGCCGAGGGTGGGTCGGGTGTCAGACATGGGCGGCGGCCTTCCGGATGCTGGTGCGGAACATGCTGGTGGGGACGTCGCTGTCGACCACGTGGTTCAGGACGAACTCGTAGGCGGCGCCGCGCTCGACCTCCGCGGGCGAGGTGGCGAACGCCAGGCTGGGCAGGTAGTCCATGTCCATCGCGGGCAGGTGGAGCATCAGCGGGTTGGCGACCTTGGCCACCGCGGTCGCGGTCGCCTGGTCGGCCGCCTGGACGAGCAGCATCACGCCGACCTCGCGCGGCGGCGTGGTGGCCGGGTCGAGGTGCCCGAGGACGGCGTTGTGGCCGTACAGGCGGATGTCGAAGGCGTAGTCGGCGGGCTCCAGGCCGAGGGTCTGGGTCACCCGGCCGGTGAGGACCTGCCGGAGGAACACGGCCCAGCCCTCGATGTCCTTGAGGATCAGCGGGTCGCGGATCGCGGTGAACGACATGGTCTCGAAGCCGGTGATCCGGGAACCCTCCAGCTTCACCGTGTACTGGTCGGCCACCTCGAACCGCGAGCCCTCCACGCGGACCCTCCGGTCGTCCAGCGCGGTGTACACGGCGTCGGTGACGTCGAGCGTGCCCGCCGGTTCGCGCATCCGGAACGGGTTCGCGGTCTCGTAGAGCATGTGCGCGGCCACCGAGTGCGGCGTGCAGGACACGGACTCGTCGAGCGACTCGATGATGAACCCGGTGCGGTCGATCGTGGCGAACACGCTGCCGGAGCGCGGGTTGGTGGTGCACTGGCCACCGCACTCGACGACCTTCGACGCGTGCCAGGTGGGCCCGGCGGGCATGCCCATCATCAACGGGTAGGCGGCGGCGACGGCGGTGTCGGTCGCGCGCCCGGCCAGGACGACATCCGCGCCCGCTTGGAGCGCGGCGACGATCGGCTCGTGGCCCATCATCCCGACGATGTGGGTGCAGCTCTCCAGCGTCTCCGCCCGCAGCTCCCCCATCGGCGCGAGCGGGTGGACGC
Organism: Umezawaea tangerina; assembly: GCF_003002815.1. Lineage (GTDB taxonomy): Bacteria > Actinomycetota > Actinomycetes > Mycobacteriales > Pseudonocardiaceae > Umezawaea > Umezawaea tangerina. Next base: position 397,897 of record NZ_PVTF01000002.1, read on the forward strand.
GGCCCGCGTCGAGGTGCCGCACGAGGTCCTCGGCCGTCTGCTCGCTGTAGATCGTCGCGACGGTGAGGTCGAGCCCGTCCTCGGCGAGGATGTTCTCCACCACCTTCGCGACCCAGTCCACGCCCGAGTCGGTGCCGCTCGTGCCGCAGGACCCGACGATGAGCGGGATGTGGGCCTTCGCGGCCGCGCCGAGCAGGATCCGCAGGTCGCGGGCCACCGCCGCGGTCGCCGTCTTGGGCGTCCCCGTGCCCAGGTAGTAGGGCCCGGAGTCGGTGGACCCGCCGTCGACCGCGATGACGTGGGCCCCGAGGGCCAGTCCCCGCTCGATGGCGGCCACGTCGAAGCCCGCCCCCAGCATGCCCGAGGGCACCAGGATCCGGACTTCGTCGACCGCCTCGTCCGACTTGCTCATTCATGCTCCCCGAGTACTAGATGAGTCAGTTTTGACTTTTGCTATAGCATAACACGCGGAAGGGACACCTGGTCCTCCCGACGGGTGGCCTACGTCGCTCCCAGGGTGCCGTCGAGGGCCGCGCCCCATCCGCGCGACCTCAGCTGGGCCGCGATCAGGTCGGCGTTGAGCGACGACCGCGGCTCCCCGTCGAGCGCGGCGACGAGCTCACGAGCGGCACCGACCGCCGCGGCCCGCCGCGAGTCCGCGGTCTGGCCCGCCATGTGCGAGTACACGGTGATGCCGTCCACCCCGCGCAGCGGGCTGCCGGCGGGCAGCGGCTCGACGTCCACGACGTCGAGCTGGGCGCCCGCGATCCGCCCGGTGGTCACGGCCTCGACCAGCGCCGCCTCGTCCACGAGCCCACCGCGCGCGGTGTTGACCAGCACGGCGGTCGGCTTCATCAGCGCGAACGCCTCGGCGTCGACCAGGTGCCGGGTGCGCGGGGTGAGGGCGGTGTGCAGCGAGACGTGGTCCGACTCGCGCAGCAGCGTCCCCAGGTCGACGAACCGCACGGACGGGTCCGTCCGCTCCGCCTCGGGCACGGACGTCGTGCACAGCACCGTCATCCCGAAGGCGCGCGCCAGCCCGGCGACCACGCGTGCCGAGGCGCCGTAGCCGACCAGTCCCAGGGTCGAGCCGCGCAGTTCGCGACCGCCCTCCCGCGGCCAACGGCCCCCGGCGACGCCGAGCGCGCCCGGCACCAGGCCGCGGGCGGCGGCGAGCAGCAGGGCCAGGGTGTACTCGGCGACCGCGTTGCTGTTGACGCCGGGCAGGTTGCTGACCGAGATGCCCAGCCGGGTGGCGGCGTCGACGTCGACCGAGTCGTAGCCGACCCCCGAGCGGACCAGTGCCCGCAACGAGTAAGCCCGGCCGAGGACGTCGGCCGTCATGGGCTCGTTGGCGATGATCGCGCCCTCCACGTCGTCCAGCGCCGCGACGAGCTCGTCGACGTCGCGCGCGCCGGTGTGGGGGAGGTGGCGGATCCGGTGTCCGGCCGCGGTGAGCAGGGACTCGACCTCCTCGTCGTGCAGCAGGTGGTCGGTGGTGATCAGGACCAGGGACATCGTCACAGCACCTTTCCGACGCCGTCGGTGCGACGGCGCGCCAACGCCTGGATCCGCAGGACCGCGGCCACCGCGAGTGCGGCGAGCAGACCGGCGTCGAGCAGCATGAAGCGCCAGCCGGTGATGTCGACCATGCCGCCGACGGCCGCGGGACCGACCAGCCCGCCCAGCTGCCAGGTCACCGTGTACAGCCCGGTGTAGGTGCCGATCACGCGCATCGAGGGGGCCAGGTTCCACAGCACCACGGCGGCGTTGATCACGAACCCGGAGGCGCCCAGGCCGGCCATGCCCAGCGCGACCATCGTCGCGGTCGCCGTCGGCACCGCGGTCGCCAGGACCATCGCCGCGGCGAAGACCGCCATGCCGATCGCCATCGTGCGCAGCCGCCCGATCCGCTCCGCCAGCAGCGCGGCGGGGTAGGCGGCGACCAGGAACGCGACCCCGGCGGGCAGCGTGAGCCCGCCGGCGTCGCCGCGGGACATGCCGATGGTCTCCATGCCATAGGGCGTGATGAGCGCGCGCGAGGCCGCGTAGGCGCCGCCGAAGAGCAGCACGGAGGCCAGCAGGAACAGCCTGCTGCGGTCGACGTCGCGGAGGATGCCGAGCACGATCTGGCGCATGCGGACCCCGGTGGCGACGGGCGCCTCGGGGTTGTCGGCGGCGTGCCGGACGTCGGCGGCGTCCTCGACGAGCGCGGCCTGGTAGGCCCTGGACCGGTTGTCGCGCACCCGCCACACCAGCACGGCCACCGCGATGAAGGCGATCCCGGAGGGGACGGTGAAGGCGAGCGTGGGGTGGCTGTCGACCAGCAGGACGCTGATGACCGCCGACGTGATGGTCGTGAGCCCGGAGGCGATCTTGACGGCCGCGTTGCCGCGGCTGCGGCGTTCGGGCTCGATGAAGTCGGGCATCAGGGACTCTACGACGGGCTTGAAGCTGTTGCCCACCAAGGCGAACAGGAACATCACCGCGACCAGCGACGCGAACGACCAGGCGAGCGGGATGAGCAGGAAGAGCAGGGCCGACAGGGGCATCACCACGGCGATGTAGGGCATGCGCCGCCCCCACCTGGTCCGGGTGTTGTCCGACCGGTTCCCCATCCACGGCTGGATGAAGATGCCGAACAGGTTGTCCATGCCCATCAGGAGACCGACGACCGCGGCGCTGCCGACGTGTTCGCGCAGCAGCGGCGGGACCTGCGTGTCGTAGAAGGTCCACATCGACTCCTGCGCGAACACCGCGAGGGCGCAGTAGAACGTGATCCCGCGCGCCGCCGCGCGGTTCACGGGTGTGGTTACCGACGTCATGCGTGATCCTTCGGTGGAGTCGGATGAGTCAGGGTGACGCCTGGAGTGGCGTGCGGCACACCGTAAGATGCTATAGCAAGATTGTCAAAAGTTTCTTATGACCCAAACAATCGCACGTGGTCTACTCTGGGCGGCATGTCACGGGACACCCTGAGCACGCTCACCAACGACACGCTGGCCGACCGCTCCTACCGCGCGGTCCGCGACGCGATCGGGTCGGGCGAGCTCCGTCCCGGCGAGAAGATCACCGAACGCGGGCTCGCCGAGCGCCTGTCCGTCAGCCCCACCCCCGTGCGCGAGGCCATCCGGCGGCTGGAGCAGGACGGGCTCATCGAACGCACCGGCCCGCGCACGGTCGTCGTCGCCACCATCGGCGACACCGCGCGCCAGGACCTGGCCGAGGTCGAGATCGGCCTGCGCGGCCTGGTCGCCAGGTTCGCCGCCCGGCACGCCACCCCCGACCAGCTCGACCGGCTCGACGCGATCCTCGACGAGGCCGACGACCTGCACATCGTCATCCGCAGGCGGCACGACGACGGCAAGCCGATCGAGAAGCACCTCGACGCGCTGTTCGACACCATGCAGCGGTTCAACGACGGCGTGAACGCCTGCGCCGCCAACGCCGTCCTGGTCCGCCTGCTCGACCAGACCAGGGTCTTCTCCCCCGCCGAACGCCGGACGCGGCTGCTGGAGCACGTCGCCGCCGACAAGGAGTTCGGCCAGGACCGCTACGCCAGCCACCGCGCCCTCGTCCACGCCCTGCGCGCGGGCGACTCGACGGCCGCCGAGCAGATCGTCCTGGAGGACGCCCGCGGTGGCCTCAACGCCCTGCGCAGCGAGCCTCGGCGCGACACCGGCGGGTGACCGCGCCCCCGGCGACCTGCCGCTGACGGCCGGCGGATGCCCGCTGCCGGGTTCCCGCGGACCGCGCGCCCACAAGGCGGCTCGGTCAGGCAGCGGGCGCCCGGCACCACGGCGCCCGGCCCGTCGCGCGGGTCCCGCTGCGGCTCCGGCGACCACGGGCCTTGCCCGCCGAGCAAGTCCCCACCCGGCTCCGACAGCCACAAGCCCTGTCCACCAAGCGAGTTCCCGCCCGCCTCCGGCGGCCACCGGACCCGCCCGCCGCGCGGGTCGGGTCGACACCACCTCCTCCTCCGGTGCCCACCGCCCCGTGCGGTGTGCCGTCGCGGTCGGACCGGGCGATCCGGCGCGCTGGTGGTCGCGACCGACTCCGCGGTGTTCGCCCTCCGGAGCCCGACACCTGCACAGCGAGCCTCGGTGGGTGACCGCGGCGGCCGTTCGACGGTCTCGATGCCTTGCCGGAGCTGGAAACTCGACTTCCGCGGGGTCCGGCGCGGGCTGACCTCAGCGCCCCGCGAACCGGTGCAGGGCGTCGAGCACGGCCGGTGCCAGGGCGTCCTGGTGGTCGGCGTCGTGCAGCAGGTGGTCCACTCCGGACAGCGGCACCCGGCCCGGTCCGCCGACGTGCGCGCGGCGCAGGGCGTCGGTGAGGGCGTCCGTTGTGGCGCAAGGAACCTGGACGTCGTTCGTGCCGCAGGTCAGCAGCACCCTCGTGCGCGGCCGCAGTGCCGCGGCGGTGTCCGGCGGGTACACGGCGTCGTCGCTGTCCACGAACCGGGCGCTCGTGCCCTGGAACGCCTGGAACAGCTGGGCGACGGCGGGTGGCAGCCCGGACGGGTCGACCGGGCGGTGGTCGCGCACCGCGGCGACGGCGGCGTCGACCGCGGTGTCGATCGCGTGCTGCTGCTCGGGGGTGAGCAGGCCCTGTCGGGCCGCTTCGGCGATCTGGGCGTGCAGCTGCAGCGCGACCAGGTCGAGCAGGCGGATCGCCTGCGGTTGCAGCAGTCCCAGGCCCGCCGGACGCGGGTGGACGGTGCCGCCGAGCAGCAGGGCGGTCATCGCGCCCTCGCTGTGCCCGACGACGAGCAGCGCCCGCGGGTCGGTCTCCGGCTGGTCGCGCAGCACCTCGTAGGCGGCCGCGGCCTGGCGGACGAACGCCGGGTAGTCGATCGCCTCCGGGTGGTCCTGGTAGGCGCCGAGCCCGGTGCGGCCGGTGCCGTACTTGTCGAACCGCAGCGTGGCGACCCGGTCGCGGTCGAACGCCTCGGCCAGGTGCGCCAGGGTGTTCGGCGTGAGCGCGGGCGGCTGGTCGCCGTCGCGGTCGGTGGGGCCGCTGCCCGGCAGCAGCAAGGCGGCGGACAGCCGCTGCCCCGCCCGGTGCGCGGGGACGTGCAGGGTGCCGTACGTCGTGGTCCCGTCGACGGTGAAGACGACCTCGCGGTCGGCGGCGGGAACCGGGTCGGGTGTCGCCTCCGCCGGGGCCGCGGCCGTGACGACCAGTGCCAGCGCGAGGGCGGCGGGGTGGGGGATCATCGGTGCAGTCCTCTCAGCGCAGGGCGTTCTCGACCAGCGCCACGGTGGCGCGCGGGTCGTCGACCTGCACGACCAGGCGGGCGTAGCGCTCGTCGGCGAGCTCGACCACGACGGCCTTCGACGGGTCCTTGACGTCCCAGAAGACGCGCTCGCCGTCGAGGTGGAAGGTGCCCGCGGTGATCACGCCGGGAGCGTGGGTGCCGGGGGCGCGCAGCCCCTTGGGCTCACTGGCGATACCGGGGTCCGCGGTGGCGCCGCGGACGTTGGCCAACGGGATGGTGAGGCTGCTCTTGAGCGCCCAGAGCTTGTCGAGACCCTCGATGACGACGACGAGGTCGTCGCCCTCGATGCGGACCAGTGCCATGTCGGTCTTCCTTGTCAGGTGGTGGGATCGAGGCGTCGGGCCAGTGCGGCACCCGCCTCCTCGGGGTCGCCGCGCAGGCGCAGGCCCAGTGCGGCGGCGGTGATGGCGGACGCCAGGTCGGCGGGGACGCCGAGCGCGGCGGCGACCGCCTGGTCGAGGGCGGCCAGCGCCGAGGTCACCTCGGTGGCGACCTCGTCGTCGGCCGGGGCGCGGTCGACCGCCGCGAGCAGCAGCAGGCCGAGGTCGGCGTCCGCCATGAGGCGCAGCGCGGTCGCGACGTCCGGAGCCGCGGCGAGCGCGTCGACCAGGGGGCCGACGTCGTCGGCCAGGTGGCGGCGCAGCGCGACCAGGTAGAGGCCGCGCTTGCTGCCGAACGTCTTGTACAGGCTGTTGCGGTGCACGCCGAGGTGGTTGACGAGGTCGTCGACCGACACCCCGTCGTAGGCGCGCCCGCCGAACAGCCCCACGGCGGCGCGCACCGCCTCGTCCTCGTCGAACGCCCTCGGTCTGCCCATGGGCATGACAGTAGGCCGTTGAGGAACGATCAGTCAAGAACGATCGTTCCTCAACGGCCCACCGCGGGACCGGGCGCTACTCGGTGCCCGCGCCGACCAGTCCGGGCGAGGTGCTCTCGACCATCTCGGCCAGCCCGGCGACCGTGGCGTCCTCGAAGAACAGCACCGCCCGCAGCTCGACGCCCAGCACGGCGCGGATCTGGGCGAGCAGGTCGGTGGCGACCAGGGAGTCGCCGCCGAGCTCGAAGAAGTCGTCGTGGACGCCGACCTCCTGGAGCGCGAGCGCGTCGGCCAGCAGGTCCGCGAGCAGCCCTTCCAGCGGCGTGCGCGGCGCCTCGTAGTCGTTGTCCACGAGCCGGGGCTGCCGGTCGGGGGCGGGCAGCGCGCGGCGGTCGATCTTGGAGCCGCGGGTGAGCGGGAACGCGTCCAGCTCGATGATCACCGACGGGTGCATGTACCTCGGCAGCTTGTCGTGCAGCGCCACCCGCAGCTCCTGGACGAGCCGCTCGTTCTCGCCGACGGGCATGACGTAGGCGACCAGCACCTTGCGGCCCGGCATCACGTCCTCGCGGGCGAGGACCACCGCCTCCTTGAGCTCCGGCAGACCGGTCAGCACGGCCGCGACCTCGCCGAGCTCCACCCGGTAGCCGTTGATCTTCACCTGGTCGTCGATCCGGCCGCGGAACTCCAGCACGCCCTTGTCGTTGAGCCGGACGACGTCGCCGATGCTGTACATCCGCTCGCCCGCGTGGAACGGGTCGGGCAGGAACCGCTCGGCGGTGATCCGCGGGCGGCCGATGTAGCCGCGGGCCAGACCGCTGCCGCTGGTGTAGAGCAGACCCCACTCGCCGTCGGGCACCGGCTGGAGGTTCTCGTCGAGGACGTAGAGGCGCGTGTCGGTGACCGCCCTGCCGATGGGGACGGTGTCGCCCACGAGGTCGGTCATGGCGTGGCAGCTGGTGAAGCAGGTGTCCTCGGTGGGCCCGTACCCGTTGACCACCAACAGGTCCGGGTAGGCGGTGAGGAGGTTGTTGATGTGCGTCGGCGAGAGCGCGTCGCCGCCCGCGAGCATCTGGCGCAGGCCGCGGAAGCTCTCCAGCTGGGTGTCGACCATGCGGTGGAACAGGCCGGTCGTCATCCAGAGGGTGGTGATCCGCTCGCGGACGATGGTCTCGGCGAGGTCGTCCAGCGACAGCGGACCGGGCCGGTAGACGACCAGTCGGGCGCCGTTGAGCAGGGACCCCCAGATCTCGAACGCGGACGGGTCGAAGGTCAGCCAGCACAGCTGCAGGAACGTCTCGTCGGAGGTGAGCGAGGCGTAGTCGTCGGACTGGACCAGGCGCACGACGCCGCGGTGCCGCACGGCCACGCCCTTGGGCCTGCCGGTCGAGCCCGAGGTGTAGCAGACGTAAGCCAGGTTGTCCGGTCCCGTGCCGGGCTCGAGCGGCCCGTCCAGGACGACCTCCTCGATGCCGCCGTCGAGGTTCACCACGGTCGCGTCGATCTCGGGGACCCGGTCGGCCAGCCTGCCGTGGGTGAGCAGCACGCGGGTGCCCGCCTGCTGGAGCATGTCGCGGAACCGGTCCGGCGCCTCGGTCGGGTGCAGCGGCAGGTACGCGCCGCCGGCCTTGAGGATGGCCACGAGCGCGACCACCATCTCGAACGAGCGCTCGATGAACACCCCGACGGGGCTCTCGGTGACGACGCCGAGCGAACGCAGGTGCCTGCCGAGCAGGTCGGCCCGCCGGTCGAGCTCGGCGTAGGTCATGTCGACGCCGTCGAACCGCAGGGCGACCGCGTCGGGGCGACGCCGGACCTGCTCGTCGAACAGGTCGGTGATGGTCGCGTTCCGCCACTCCCCAGCAGTCATCAGGTGCCCCCGTCTGTCGGTCGCCGCTCCGGTGTCCCGGCTCGTCGTGGTCATGAGATCCCCCGCTTGTGCAGCCCGTCCCGGATCGTCGCGGCGCGCAGCGAGAGCAGGCTGAACGACCCGGCGTCCCCGATGCCGTGGCTGGACTCGCACAGGCCGTTGAGGAACAGCGGTGGTGTGCTGTCGTCGTGCGGCCGCAGGCTGTAGTCCGCCTCCACGTCCAGGTAGCCGTCGCCGTCGAACCGGAACCGGTCGACGACGCCCTCCAGCAGCGCGGGGTACGGCTCCTGGTTCGGGTTCGGGCCCAGGTCGCGGAAGCCGGTCGCCAGCACCACCAGGTCGGCCCGGTCGGTCACGACGTCCTTGGTGTGGACCTCCTCGACCTCGAACCGCACGCCGTCGCCGTCGACCTCGGCCGCGACGACCTCGCTGTTGCCCTGCACGAAGATCCGCTGCTCCCGGTCGAGGCGCTGCTCGTAGATGAGCGCGTAGAGCTCGTGCAGCACGTCGGGGTCGCTCGACGAGTAGTTGGTGGGCCGCATGTAGGCGTCGAGCACGTTCTTGCTCGACCGGCTCGCCTTGAAGTAGTAGTCCGTGAACGAGGGGAAGAACCCCTCCTCGCTGAACGGGCTGGTGTCCTTGATCGGCAGGCCGAACTTGCGGACGTAGTTGACGATCCGCGCCCTCGGGAACCGCTTCGCGAGGTCCAGCACGATCTCGACGGCGCTCTGGCTGCCGCCGATGACGGCGATCGACTCCGGCGGGTCCTGCTCCAGCGGGCGCACGGTGTGCAGGTACCGGGTGAGGTGGCAGACCCGCGGCGAGTCCAGGGCGTCGAACGGGCGCGGCACGAACGGCGTGCGCCCGGTGCCCAGCACCAGTGCGAGGCCGCGGTACCGGGTGCCGTCCGAGCAGGTCGCCACGTACTCGGGCGTGCCGTCGACCTCGGCGATCTCGATGCCGGTCACCCGCGCGCCGAACTCGGCCTGCGCGTGGAACTGGTTGGTGGCCCACTTGATGTAGTGCGCGTACTCCTTGCGCAGCGGGAACTCCATGGGCAGGTTGAGGTGCTCGACCAGCCTGCCCTCCTCGAAGAGGTAGTTGAGGAAGCTGTAGTGGCTCCTCGGGTTCCGCAGCGTCACGAGGTCGCGGTTGGGGTGGTTCTGCATGTTGGACCCGTCCAGCAGCAGACCTCCCTGCCACACCGGGTCGCTCTCGGCCTCCAGGAAGAAGGCGGTCGTGCGCGGCGAGTCCTCCTGCAGCGCGATGGCGAGCGACAGGTTGGCGGGGCCGAAGCCGATGCCGAGCAGGTCGACGCGCTCGGGTGCCTGGCCGGTGGTCCGTGCCGTCATGAGCCCTGCCCGACGCACGTCGGGGCCGCGCCCGTACCGGTCGGTCGCGCCGTCACCCGGCGTTCGTCATACCGCGTGCGCATTGTTCTCCTGTTTCCCGCGGGGACCGGCGACCAGTGCCGGGTCCGCCCGCATCTCCTGGTAGCGGTCGAGCCACTTCGCCACGTCGTCGGCCAGTCCCGCGGCGGAGATCGCCGCGTCCTCCCGGTCCCAGTCGACGTCTCCCCGCGGCTGGATCCCGGTGCTGCCCAGGACCTTCCGGTAGAACGGGTCGTCGGACCGCCGCACCTCGCTCATCAGCGCGCCGACCTCGGGCGAGCACAGCTGCAGGCCGGGACGCGGCACCCACTCCTCCAGGCCGTCCGCGGGCGGGAGCCCGACGGCGGCGGTGAGCGCGGTCGTCATGCCGGTCGGGTCGGCCCGCAGGTCGTCGGAGTCGACGAGCACGTAGGGGATGTCCCGTCGGCGGCAGAACTCCAGCTGCTCGTGCAACGACTGCCAGCCGCTCTCGAACGGCGGGAAGGTGCTCGTCCCGGACAGCTCGCGCACGATGCGCAGCCGCGACGTCGTCGACAGCCGGGGGTCCGACATCACGAAGACCGGCGGCGCGGTGGCGATCCTGGTCAGCTGCTCGAACTGGGCGGCGCTGAGCTGGAAGCTCATCTCCTTCACCAGCAGGCCGCTTCCCGGTGCCACGTCGGCGAGCGCGACCCGCTCCCCCGTGTCGACGACCATGGGCTGCCGCAGGCAGCTCTCGACCGACGCGGTGCCCCCGTCGCCCCAGTAGCACGCCTCGAAGGGCTCGTGGCAGTGGTGCGTGATCATCGAGTGCTGCCACAGCAGCCGCGCCACCGCGGTCGACCCGGTGCGCGGTGGCGACACCAGGACCACCCGCGTGCGGTACGCGTTGGCCAGCTCAGCTTCCATCCTGCGCTGCTCCCCCTTCGGACTCAGCTCGGTCACGGCCGCCGCCCCGGTTCATCGGAGCTGTCGGGCGCGGACCGGTCCGGTCGCGCTCACGACTTCTCCAGGGCCTGGTCCAGATCCTCGACGAGGTCGTCGAGGTGTTCGAGGCCGATGCTCACCCTGATCATGTCCGGGGGCACCGGCGCCTTGCCGGGCTTCGCGTCCCCGACCTGCTTGTGGGTCGTGGTCGCGGGGATCGTCGCCGTGCTCTTCACCTGGCCGAGGTTGTTCGCCCGCCAGATCAGGTCGAAGTGGTCCAGGATCCCGTACGCCGCCTCGACACCGCCCTTGGGCCGGAAGCACAGCAGGAACCCGAACCTGTTCTCCGCGGGCCCGCCGTCCGCGTCGCTGTCGACCAACCACATGTCCCGCTTGGCGATGCCGTGCGAGCGGTGGGTCTCCAGTCCGGGGTAGAAGACCTCGGCCACCTTGTCGGACGCCTCGAGGTGCCGGGCGACGCGCAGTGCGCCGGCGGACATTGCGTCCACCCTCCCGCGCAGCTCGCGGATGTCGGCGAGGATGGTCCACGCGTTGAACGGGCTCAGCACGGATCCCATGTCCCGCAACGGACCGCTGCGCAGGTAGCCCGCGAAGTCGGCGGTCAGCTCCTCGGGCTGCGCCCGCAGCCGGAGGTCGTGCCGGGCGACCACGACGCCGCCCATGCTGCGGCCGCTGGCCCCGGCGGCCTTGGTGAGCGAGTGCACCACCACGTCGGCGCCGAGCCCGAGCGGGCGCACCAGCGCGGGTGTCGCCAGGGTCGAGTCGATGATGAGCGGGACACCCGCCTCCCGCGCGAGCGCGCCGAGAGCGGGGATGTCCACGAGCTGCACGGTGGGGTTCGACGGGGACTCGGCGTAGAGGAACCGGGTGTCGTCGTCGATGCGCCGCGCCCAGTCCTCGATGGACAGGGGGTCGTCGACCCAGCGGACGTCCACACCGCGTTCGTCGCCGTAGCGGTTGTTGAAGACCATCGTGGTCGACCCGTAGCACGCCGACGAGGAGACGAAGTTCGGGTGCGCGCCGACGGACCTGGACAGGAAGGCGGACGTGGCAAGGGTTATCGCGGCCATCCCCGTCCCGGTGGTGGTGGCGCTCACCCCCGCGTCGACCTGGTAGCCCTCCAGCGCGGCGACGGTGCTCTCCAGGTACCGCACCGTCGGGTTGCCCCGGCGGGCGTAGACCCAGTCGTCGCGTTCGTCGCCCGCGGCGGCGAACATCGCCTCCGTGGACTCGAAGTGCTGGGCCGTCGTCAGGTAGGCGGGCTCGCTCAGGGAGCCGCGGTGGTTCGCCGACTCCGCGTGGTCGTAGGACCCGCGGATGGCCAGGGTCGCGAACCTCGCGTCCGTCACCACCGCGAACCTTCCTCCACCTCGGTCGTCCCCGTGCGAACGAGTGGTTCCTCCCCGTCCCGGCGACGCTGTGGACCGGTGCTGTGCGCGGCGCGAGTGGACACAAGGCCAGTTGTAGCACCGCGATTCCTCGGCGCACCAGCCTGCTCAGCCCTCGCCCGGCACACCCGCGCGGGGGCGTGCGACGGCGTTGTCCGGGGCATGGCGGGGAGGTGTGCAGCCGCTCGGCGCGAGCAGTTGCACACCTCGACGTCCGCCGCGGGCCGGTCAGCGGGGCAGGAGCGTACCCGTGTCGGTGTCGCTCGCGGCGGTGAGCACGCGGGACGCCAGGGCCACGTCGTGGACGCCCATCCCGAACGGGTTGACGACCGTCCGGTCGGTGGCGGCGATCGGACGGGAGTACCCGCCGGACAGCAACGCGGCCAGGTCGGCGTCGACCTGGCGGGCGCCGGGCGCCGTGGCACCGGGCGCGCTCACGCGGCCCGCCTTGGCCAGCCGTCCGAGCAGGCGGGTGTCGTCCTCGCTGACCAGCAGCCAGTCGTCGACGAACAGGTGCTCCGCACCCAGGAGCACGTCCTCGGCGGCGTCGTCCAGCGACACGTTGAGGAAGACCGACCCCTGGGGTAGCCAGTCCAGCGGCACGTAGGAGGTCGTGGTGGTCGTGGTGGCGATGCTCACCGGCGCCGACCGGACGGCAGGTTCCGGGTCGGTGACGACCTCGACCTTGACCTCCGGCAGCGACTCGCGCAGCTCCTCGGCGAACGCCGCGGCCCGGTCGGGCAGCAGGTCGTAGGCGACCACGGACTCCACCGCGCCGTTGGCGGCCAACAGCTCCAGGTGGGTGCGCGCCTGGCGGCCGCAGCCCAGCAGCGCCACCCGGTCCACGGTGGACAGCGGGCGGATCGCCCGCAGCGCCGCCACCGAGACCGCGGCGGTGCGCAGCGCGCTGATGTGCGCGCCCTCCATGACGCACACCGGTGCGGCGGTCTCCCGGTCGTACAACAGGATCAGCCCGGCGGCACGGGGCAGGCCGCGCTCCGCGTTGCCCAGGCAGGCGTTGATGATCTTGCAGCCGTAGACGTCCTCGTGCCGCGCGGGCAGGATCAGGCTGCGGGCGGCCGTCCCGTCCGGCGCGGTCCAGCGCAGCGCCGCCTCGGCCGCCACACCCGAGCGGCCCGCGCGGACGGCGAGGAACGCCTCGGTGACCACGTCGAGCGGGTCGATCCGCGCGCACAGCGACGCGACGGTGGCGCCGTCGAGGTAGCGCAGCGGGGCGGTGGAGTCAGGCATGGACACGTCCGTTCTCGCTGTGGGACAAGGGAAACCACGGCCTTGATGTGCCCGACCACCGTCCTCTACGGTCGTCCGCATGAGCACTCCGCCGCCCCGCCGGAAGAAGCCGCCGCGATGGCTCCTGCGCCGTCCCGACCCGGACGCCCGTGCGCGCCTCTTCCTGTTCCCCTACTCGGGGTGCGGCGCCTCGATGTACCAGGCGTGGCCGCGGCGCATCGGTGCGGTCGACGTCTGCCTGGTCCAGCCACCGGCCCGGCAGAACAGGATCGCCGAGCCGCACTACGGGACCTACGAGACCATGGCCGAAGGGCTCATCGAACACCTCCGGCCGCATCTCGACAAGCCGTTCGCGTTCTTCGGGCACTGCAGCGGGGCGCTCCCCGGCGTGGAGGTGACCCGGCAGCTCGCCGCGGCCGGACTCCCGCTGCCCACCAGGGTTTTCGTCTCGGGGCAGGTGGCCCCGCACGACGGCCCGTACGGCAGGCTGCTGGAGCTGGACCGCGACGGGCTGCGCACCGAGCTCGGCCACATCATCACCAACCTCGGCGGCAAGCCGACCGGGTCGCTCGTCGAGATGGGGCTGGAGGTGCTCGTCAACGACGTCGAGGCGAACAAGCGCTACTCCCCCGGTCACGTCACGATCCCCGCGGGGATCACGGCGATCGGCTGGACCGACGACGTCGAGATCCCCACGAAGCTCATGGGCGGCTGGCAGGACACCTCGGCCGACTGCCGGTCCGTCGAGCTGGAGGGCGGGCACTTCGAGTTCCTCTCCGCGCCGGAGGCGCTGCTGGCCGAGATCCGCCGGGACTTCGGCGAGTGGGCCGAGGAGCCCGCGGAACCGGGTCAAGGCTGAGCCGAGCCCCCGTCCGGTGGGCGGAGCACGTGGTCGCAGCCCGCGCGGCGGGTCCGTTCCCGGAACGGGGGCAGGCTCGCCCAGCGGGCGTGGCGGTCGGCGTAGTGCGGGCTCAGCGGGTGGCCGGACTGGCCGGCGGGCAGCTCGGTGGTGACGAGGTCGTCCGGGGTGAGCACCACCCGCCCGGCCGCGCCGAACCCGGCGACGGCGGTGCGGACGCTGTGCAGCATCCCCGCCTGCGGCCGGGGCCGGATGCCGAGCAGGGCGTCCGCCCACGGCGCGAGCGCGACGAGCGGGTGCCGGAGCCCGACCCGGTTCAGCTTCCCCCACTTCTCCTGCCGGTCGCGCAGCACGGCCGTCACGCAGTCGGCGACGAAGGCGTCCACGTCGGTGGTCCCGGCGGGCAGCAGCGCGGTGTCGCGGGCGCGCAGGATCGCGAGCAGCGGCCGGTCGAGGTCGCGGAGGGTGAAGCGGAACGCCGGGTCGTGCTCGCGGCAGACGGCGAGGTAGGGCGCGAGCACGCGCTGCGCGAGCAGACCGCGCAGGCGCACGAGGACGCCGAAGGCGCGGGAGTCGGTCGACGCGGTGCCGTCCCAGCCCTCCAGCAGGGTCCGGGTCGGGTCGGCGGGCGGGAGCGCGGCGACGGCGAGGTCGCGGTAGGCCAGGTGCAGCTCGGCGCTGATGTCGTGCTGCAACGCGGTCATGGCCGCCGCGTCCGGGTGTCCGGTCGCGGTGAGGACGGCGCGGATGCGGCGGGCGCGGTGGCCGGGGTCGAGGTCGAGCCCGATCCGGAACTCGTCCTCGGGCAGGGCTGCGTCGTTGGCGGACACCAGGATCCCGTCCGCCGGGTCGACGACCCGCGGGCGTTGCGGCCCGGTCAGGTGGCCGTCGGCGGGGTCGGTGCGCGGTGTGCCCGCCGGGCGGCGCGGCAGCAGGCCGGTCGCCAGGTGCGCCATCCGCTCCCGGTCGACGACCAGGACGTTGAGGGCGACGCCGTGCGCGTCGTCGAGGACCGCGACGGCCTCGCCGACGTCCGCGGCGTGGGCGAGGCGGTGGAACCGGAGGTCGGCGGCACGGGGGTCGTGGCCCGCCCAGCGGACGGCGATCTTCTCGCCGCACAGCGGGGTTTCCGGGACGGGCATCGTCCCGTCGGTGGTGATGTCCACCGCGGTCGGACGTTGCCCGCGGACGCGGATGGTCTCGGTGCGGGTGCGCAGGCCGTCCTGCCCGGCGGGGACGAGGTCGAGCACGTCGGCGGTGAGGTTCGTGACGCCCCAGGCGATGCGCCCGTTGGTGCCGGTGAGCACGACCGGCAAGCCTGTGCCTGCCAGTCCGCGCAGCCGGGTGCCGGGCCACGCCAGGTCGACCTCGTAGAGCAGGTTCGGCAGGCCGAGCGACAGGTGCAGGTCGCAGGCGAGCAGCGGCTCCTCCCCCGTGGTGACCCAGCTGTTGGAGCCCGCGACCGCCCGGTCGAGCGCGACGAGGTCGGGATCGCCGGAGTCGCCGCGGTGCCGGGCCAGGTCGGCCGGGAGCTCGTCCCCGCCGCCCGCCAGGAGGAAGTCGGCCACGGGTGCGGGCAGCGCGCGGCGCACGACCGCCTCGGCCCGTTTGGCCTGCTCGTTCCAGGACAGCGAGTGGAACAGCACGAGCGCGACCAGCACGCTGTCCTCCACCCGCCACGGCCGCGGCCGGTAGGCCAGGAACCGGCACTCGAACGGGGTCGCCTTGGCGAAGGCGGCGTTGACGCCGTCGGCGAACGCGGTCAGCAGCTCGCGTTCCGGCTCGGCGAGCCGTTCCGCGGCGGTGCGGGCGGCGGCGGCGAGGCCGAGCCCGCGGAACGTGGTGTCCGACGGCAGTGCGGTGCGGCCCCACACCTCGGCGAGCCTGCCGCTCCCGGTGCGGCGCATGAGGTCCAGCTGGAAACCGCGGTCCCGGCCCATCGCGTGGCCGAGCGCGCGGACCGCGTCGAGGTAGGACCCCGCGGTGATCCGGGTGACGCCCTGGCCGGTGGTGCCGACGGTCACCGGCGCGCTCAGGCCGGGCACCTCGACGTCACCGGGGCAGCCCGGCACCGAGGAGGTGAGGGCGCGCAGCATCCGCCGTTCGACCGCGACCCGGCCGCGGTGGCGGTGCACGTAGCCGCCGATCCCCGCCGCGCCCACGGCCACCGCGGCGGCCGAGGCCCACGGCCAGGCGAGCAGACCTCCCGCGAGCGCCACCGCGGCCACGCCCGCGGCGCCCGCCACCCGCGCCGTGGGCAGCAGCCACAGCCTGCGCACCCGCGGCCGGTGGGCCGGACAAGCCGTCACCGGGCTTCCAGCAGGGCCGCCGCGGTGGCCCGCACGGTGGCGGTGACCGCGGTGAGCAGCTCGGTGGCGAGCTCCTTGGACGTGGTCGCCGGCTTGTAGCGCAGCTCGAAGAGCAGCTCGCCGTCGATCGGCGCGATGCCGAGGACGAAGTCCGACGCGGTGGCCGCGATCCGCGCGCCCAGCACGTTGCGCTCGGACTGGTAGGGCGCGAACACGAGCCCGTCGTCGGGGACGACGGTGGCGGTCTCCTCCTGCGCGACGAGCATCGCCTCGAACACCGGTCCCGAGGCCGGGTGCCGGTCGCGGATCTCGGCGAGCACGTCCTCGAACGGCAGCTCCTGGTTCTCGAACGCCGCGACGCACACCTCGCGGGCCTGCGCGCTGACCGCGACCGGGTCGGTGTCGTCCAGCCGCAGGCGCAGCACGACCGTGTTCGCGACGAGCCCCACGACCTCCTCCAGGCCTGGTTCGACGCGGTTGGCGAGCATGGTGGCGACCCGGATGTCCTCCTGCCCGCTCCACGCCCGCAGCGTCGCCGCGTAGGCGCCGAGCACGAGCATGAACACCGTCATGCCGTGCCCGCGGGCGGCGTCGCGGACCGCGCGCACGTCGTCGGCCGGGAGCGTCGCGCCGGTCGACGCCGACCTCAGTCGTTGCACGAACGACGCGGTGCCCAGCTCGGCGAACCGGCTGCCGGGCGCGTCGGCGAGCGCCGACCACGGCGGGCTGAGCCGGTCGAGCCAGAACGCCCGCTGCCGGGCCGCCTCGTCGGTGGCGAGCCAGTCGGTCCGGTCCTGTGCGAGCCAGCCGCTGCCGCGTGGAACCGGCCGGAGAGCGGGAGCGCCGTCGGCGGCGATCTCCCGGTAGATCCGGGCCGCGTCGGACAGCAGCAGCGTGAGCGACCAGCCGTCGCACACGATGTGGTGGATGTTCAGGAAGACCACGTGCCGGTCGGCGGCGAGCCGGTGCACGACCACGCGCACGAGCGGTGCCCGGTCCAGCGGCAGCTCCTCCCGCGCGGCGGCGGCCATGAGCTTCTCGCAGCCGCGGACGGGGTGCTCGTCGGCTGTGTGGTCCCGCACGTCCACGGTGATCGTGGCGCGCGGCTCGACCACCTGGACCGGTCCTTCGCCGGTGTCCTCGAACCGGGTGCGCAGGGCCTCGTGCCGGGTCACCAGCTCGGCGAAGGTCCGCCGCAGCACGTCGAGGTCGAGCGGCCCGTCCGCGCGCAGGGCGCCCGCCATGCCGAACAGCCCGACGCCGGGCAGCTGGGAGGCGATGTCCCACATCTGGCGCTGCGCCAGGGAAAGCGGGTAGCGCGCCGCCGTGTCGGGCGCGGTCGGCACCGCTGCCGCCGGTGCCGACTCCGCGGCGCCGTCCAGGGCGTTCGCCAGGCCCGCGATCGTGGGTTGGGCCATGAAGGCGCGCATCGACAGGGCGCCGTGCCGGGCGCGCAGCCTGCTGACCACCTGCATGGCGGTGAGCGAGTCGCCGCCCGCGTCGAAGAACGGTGTCGTGGCGTCGATGTCGGCGACCCCGAGGACCTCGGTCCACACCTCCCGGACGCTCGCCTCCAGCCGGGAACCGGACGGCACCGCGGGGATGACGGGCTCGGGCGCGACCGGGACCGGCGCCGGACCGACCGGGGCCGGGGCCTGGCCGGAGGCCAGCAGCCGGGCCAGGTCGGCGATGCCGGGCAGCGGGGTCTCGCGGAAGTGACGTCCGGCGTCCGCGACGATCGCGGCGACCACCCTGCGGTGCACCTCCGCCGCCAGCACCAGCGTGCTCTCCGGCAGCGCCGCCGAGTCGTACTCCATCAGCAGCCGCAGCTCGTGGTCGCGGACGTCGATGGTGAACGCGGAGCTGAACGCGTAGTGCGTGGACTCCAGCTCCTCGGCGTCCAGGAGCTCCAGGCTGCCGTCGCGGACCAGCTGCCGCGTGTTGTGGTAGTCGGTGAAGTTGAAGCCGGAGTCGAACATCGGCGCGGTGCCGTGCGCGGTCTGCATCGCCGCGTTCGGGTACCAGCGGTGCCGCATCATCTCCTGCTCCTCCTCGTGCACCCGCACCGCCAGCTCCGCCCACGTCTGGTCGGCGAGCGCGACGCGCAGCGGCAGCTGGTTGAGGAACAGGCCCAGGATGCGGTCGGAGTCGCGGTCCTCCGGCCTGCACGAGAACACCGTGCTGGTGGCCACGTCGTCGGAGCCGGTCAGCCAGGACACGACGCGCAGGTGCGACGCGCACAGCAGCGCCTTCACCGACACGCCCAGCCGGGCGGCGGTGGCGCGCAGCGGTTCGAGCTGCCCGGTGAACGACACGTGGTGCCTGCGCATGATCGGAGCGCCGGACCGGTCCGGCGCGATCAGCCGGGCCCGCGTGGCCGTGCGGGCCGCCCAGAACTCCCGGTGCCCCTCGTCGCGCACGGCCTCCAGCTCCAGCGCCACGTAGTCGCCGAACGCGGTGCGCGGCCGGGGGACGCCCGTGACCGTGCCCTCGGCGAGCAGTGCGCGGTACTGGGCCTGGAGGTCCTCGAAGAAGACGTTCACCGACCAGCCGTCGAGGATGGCGTGGTGGTGGGTGAAGATCAGCTGGTAGTCCTCGTCGGACGTGGTGAGCACGACGAGCCGCAGCAGCGGCGGCGCGGACAGGTCGAAGTCCGTGGCGGTCTCGCGCGCCACGACCTGCCGGATCCGCTCCCGCTGCTCGTCGGCGCCGAGCCGGGTGAGGTCCTCGACCTCGACCGGCACGGTGACCCCGGTGTGCACGCGCTGCACCGGCCCGAGGTCGTTGGCGAGGTCGAAGCTGGTGCGCAGCACGGGATGCGCGTCGGTCACGGCCTGCGCGGCGGCGCGGAACGCGACCGGGTCCATCACGCCGCGGACCCGGTAGCTCAGCATGATGTGGTAGACGCGGGCGCCGGGGGCGATCTCCTGGTGGTAGATCATCCCGGACTGCATGGCGGTCATCGGGTAGGCGTCGACGACGTCCGGTGGGAACGCGGTCCCCCTGGGCAGCAACGAGAACGGCTCGCGGGAGGTCGTGGTGCCGCCCTCCTCGGTGGCCAGCGGCGCGAGCCCGGCGACCGTCGGCGCGGCGTAGACGTCCTGCACGGTCAGGCCGAGACCGCGGTCCTTGGCGAGGCCGACCAGGCGGATGGCCCGCATCGAGTCGCCGCCGCCGTCGAAGAAGTCGGTGCCGGTGGTGACTGCGGGGTCGGCCAGCACCTCGCGGAACACCTCCAGCAGCACGGACTCCCGCGCACCGGTCGGGACGGCGGCACCCGCGGGCGCCGCCGTGGTCGTGCCCGCGGTGGCGGCGACCACGGCCGCGCGGTCGAGCTTCCCGTTGGTGGTCAAGGGGAGCTCGTCCACCACGACGACCGTGCGCGGCACCATGTAGCGGGGCAGCGTCGTGCGCACGGCGGCGAGCAGTTCCGCGGGGTCGGGCTCGGCACCGGCGGACGGGACGACGACGACCACCAGGTGGGCGCCGCTGTCGTCGCCCGTGACGGCGGCCCCGGCCGCGGCGACACCGGGCCGGGCGGAGAACGCGGCCTCGATCTCGGCCAGCTCCACCCGGAACCCGTTGACCTGCACCTGCCGGTCGCGGCGGCCGAGGTAGGCCAGCGTGGTGCCGTTGCGCCGGGCGAGGTCGCCCGAGCGGTACAGGCGGGCGCCGGGCACGTCGCCGAACGGGTCCGGCAGGAACCGCAGCGCGGTCTCCCGCGGCCTGCCCAGGTAGCCGTCGCTGACCTGCGGGCCGCCGACGTAGATCTCCCCGACGCACCGGTCGGCCACCGGCGTCCCGTCGTCGTGCAGCACGTGCAGCGCGGTGCCGGGCAGCGGTGTGCCGATGTCCGACTCCGCGGTCCGCACGTCGTCGGCGCGCAGCAACCGCCACGAGGCGTGCACCGTGGTCTCGGTGATGCCGTACATGTTCACCAGCTGGGTGCGGTCCCCGACGGCGGAGTACCAGCGCTCGACCAGGCTCCGGTCCAATGCCTCGCCCGCGAACAGCACGTACCGGATGTGCTCGGTGGCGTCGGGGCGCGCGGCGAGGGCGGGCAGCATGACGGTCAGCGCGGACGGCGTCTGGCTGAGCACGGTCACCCGCTCGCGGGCGCACAGCTCGGCGAACTCCTCCGGCTCCCAGGTGGTCAGCCGCGGGACCACGACGAGCTTCCCGCCGTGCAGCAGGCACCCGAACATCTCGTACATGGACACGTCGAACGAGCAGGCGTGGAACAGGGTCCACACGTCGTCCGGGCCGAGGCCGTACCCGTCCGCGGTGGCGTCGAGCAGGCTGAGCACGTTGCGGTGGGTGACCCGCACGCCCTTGGGGCGGCCGGTGGAACCGGAGGTGTAGATCACGTAGGCGGCGGCGTGCGCGGGCACGTGGGCGAGCGGCGCCGTGTCCGCGGCCAGCTCGGCGAGCGTGGCCCGCTCCCCCGGCACGGCGGCGTCCTCGGTGACGGTGAGCTTGGCGCCCGAGTCGGTCAGCACGTCGGTCACCCGCGCCGTCGGCCACGACTCGTGCAGCACGAGGGAGGCCGCGCCGGAGGCCATCACGCCGAGGATGGCGACGACGAGGTCCAGGCCGCGCGGCAACGACACCGCGACGACGTCGCCCGCCTCGACACCGCGGGCGCGCAGACCGCCCGCCGTCGCCTCGACCCCGGTCTGGAGGTCCGCGTAGGACAGCACGCCGTCGGGGCCGGTGACGGCCACGGCGTCCCCGCGCGTGCGGGCGACCTCCGCGAGGCGGCCGGTCAACGACTCGTCGGCGCGCGGCACCCGGTCGGGCTCGGCGACCGCACCGGGCGCGGCCACGCCGAACGCGCCGACGGCGAGCCGGGTGACCGGGGCGGTCGGGTCAGCGACGGCGGCCGTCAGCACGGCGAGGGCGGTGGCGGTGATGGCCGCGACATCCGCGTCGGCCACGGCCTTCCGGTCGGCCTCGACGTCCACGGTGAGCGTGTCGCCGTCGTCGCGGACCAGGAAGTTCAGGTCGTACTTGGCACCGACCTGCGGCACCTCGACGTGCTCGACCGCGAGTCCGGCGAACACGGGCGCGGGCAGCTCGGTGCCGATGTCGGTGAGCAGGACGTTGAACGTCGCGCGCGAGCCCGCCACGTCGGACGGCACGGGCGCGTTGCGGACAGCGCCCAGCACGGAGGTCCTGGTGCGCCGGACGAGGTCGGCGAACGGGGCGTCGCCGACGTCGAGCCGCACGGGCGCCATGTCCAGCAGCAGGCCGACGACGCGTTCCAGGCCGGGGCGGTCGCGACGGGACACCGGCATGCCCACCACCAGGTCGGTGCGGCCCGCGTAGCGGGACAGCGCGACGGCGATCGCGGTGGCGACGACGGTGAAGACGCTCGACCGGCCGCTCTCGGCGAGGCCGCGCACGGCGGCGGTGGTGTCGGCGGGCACGACCACGCGGTGCGCCGCGGC
Organism: Umezawaea tangerina; assembly: GCF_003002815.1. Taxonomy (GTDB): domain Bacteria; phylum Actinomycetota; class Actinomycetes; order Mycobacteriales; family Pseudonocardiaceae; genus Umezawaea; species Umezawaea tangerina. Next base: position 419,440 of record NZ_PVTF01000002.1, read on the forward strand.
ACGGGCGCCGTCGGCGGCGGTCAGCGGCGGGGGAAGCGGCAGCGCGCCGAGCGAGGCGTCGTCGAGGCGTTCCCGCCAGTACCGGCGCACGGGCGCGAGGTCGGCGTAGGCGAGCCGGTCGTTCTCCCAGCGGGCGTGGTCGACCATGTCCACCGGCGGCGCGCCGACGTCCGGCTCGGACCCCGTGACCCGGCTGCCGTAGCAGCGGGCGAGGTCGTCGAGCAGCGGGCCGAACGACGAGCCGTCGGCGATGACGTGGTGCAGCACGAAGAAGAACACGTGGTCGTCGGGTGCGAGCCGGAACAGGCGCATCGCCACCGGCGGCGCGGAGTCCAGCGGCAGCGGCAGGTCCGCGACACGGGCGCACTCGGCCAGGCACGAGGCCAGGTCCGGTGTGTCGACGACCTCCAGCGGCGGCTCGACCGAGGCGAGCACCCGCTGCCGCGGTTCGCCCTGCGCCACCGGGAAGACCGTGCGCAACGACGGGTGCCGGTCGTGGACGTCGCGCAGCGCGGCGGTGAACGCGGCGAGGTCGAGCGCGCCGCGCAACCGCAGCCCGCCGGACAGGTTGTAGGTGCCGTCCTCGGCGAAGTACGTGGTCGCCCACAGCGACCGCTGCGCGGCCGTCAACGGGCCGACGGGCTCGTCGCCCGGCGCGGGCGGCCAGGCCAGCCGCTCCCGCCGGGCGAGCAGGTCGACCAGCTCGTCGCGGTGGGACTTCATCTCCGCGAGCAGGTCCGCGGGCAACGCGTCACCCCGGCCGCGGTAGCGGATGCGGTCGTCGGCCAGGGTGAGCGCGACACCGAGGTCGTCCAAGCGCCGCAACAGGTCCTGAGCGGTCACGACCGCCTCCCACTTCCGACCAGCACCCGATGGTCCGCTGCTTTCCCAGGCTGTGCTTGATGATCCGCCACGGTCACCAGGCGAACTCCGCGCTGCACCTGATGGTTCGCCACGGTCACCAGGCGAACTCCGCGCTGAATCTGATGGCTCGCCACGGTCGTAAGGCGAACTCCGCGCTGTATCTGATGGTTCGCTCCGCAAGCTGCGCTCACAGCTCCCCCTCGAAAACCGGCTCGCCTGCCGGTCGACCGTCCGCGCGCAGCCGGTCCAGCTCGGCCGCGACCTCGGTGACCGTGCCGAGCTCGAAGAAGTCCTCCAGCTCCAGCTCGACACCGGTCAGCTCGGCCAGTCGGAAGATCACCTGAACGGCGAGCATCGAGTGGCCGCCCAGCTCGAAGAAGTCCTCGTCGACGGCGACCGCGTCCAGCCCGAGCAGGTCCCGCCAGACCTCGGCCACCTGCTCCTCGGTAGCCGTGGTCGGTCCGGTGACCTGCTCGGTCGCGCTCCGGGTGTCCATTCCACTCACCTCTCACCGCTGCCGTGAGCGGGCAGCGCCACATCGGGGTTCGCCGCGCCCGCGCGCAGCACGTCGGCCAGCGCCCGCGCCCAGCCGTCGACGGTCGTCGCGTCCAGGACCTCGGGCCAGAACAGGACCTCCAGGCGCAACCGGTCGTTCTCGCCGGAGACGTCGACGGTCAGGTCTAGGTCCATCACCGGGTCGGCCAGCTCGCGCGGCACGACCTCCAGGTCCGGCAAGGACGTGCCCGTGCGCCACGCGCCCTGGTGGGTGACCTTGACCTGGAACAGCGGGAACCGGCCCGCCTGGCGGGGCGGGTTCACCGCCGCGACGAGCTTGTGGAACGGCAGCCGGTCATGCTCCTGAGCGCCGAGCACCTGCCGCCGCGCCAGGTCGAGCAGTTCGCCGAACGTCGGCGCGTCGCCCGGCGCGAGCCGGACCGGCAGCTGGTTGACGAACGTGCCGACCAGCTCCTCGCTGCCCGGCCACGACCGGTTCACCGAGTCGATGCCCAGCACCAGGTCCGTTGTGGACGCGGCGTCGCGCAGCACCACGTAGGACGAGGCGAGCACCGCCATGAACGGGGTCGCGCCGCGGGCGCGGGCGGCCTCGGCGACCGCCTTGGTCTCGGCCTCGGTCAGGTGGGCCACCACGTGGTCGGTGACGAACGCGGGCTTCGCGGGCCGCGGCCGGTCCAACGGAAGGTCGATCGACGGCGGGGCGCCGTCGAGCTGGTCGGTCCAGTAGCGCGTGCAGTCCTCGGCATCCGGTCCGGCGAGCCACTCGCGTTCGGCGTCGACGTACCGGGAGAACGAGGTGCCGGGCAGCTCGACGTCGGTGTCGCCCGCGAGCCACCGCCGGTAGTGCTCGGCGATGTCCTGCTTGAGCACCTCCAGCGACCACCCGTCGGCGACCAGGTGGTGCATGGCCAGCGTGAGGACGTGGTGGTCGTCGGCGACCCTGCCGAGGCGGACGCTCATCAGCGGTGGCTCGGCGGTGCGGGCGGAGATCCCGAAGCCGTCGGCCGTGTCGTCCACGACCTCCAGCGCGATCTCGGCCTTCGGCCACACGGCCGCCTTCGGGACACCGCGCTCCTGGGTGAAGACGGTGCGCAGCGGTTCGTGCCGGGCGACGACCGCGGCGAGCGCGTGGCGCAGCGCGTCGAGGTCGAGCCGCCCGTGCAGGTCGAGCGACAGGATGAGCAGGTTCGGCGCCTTCTTGCGGTGCAGCTGCTCGAAGAACCACAGCCGCTCCTGGCCGGAGGACAGCGCGCCGACCGACCTGGGGTGCTCGGGCTCCACCGGGGCGTGGACGGCGGCCTCGACCGCGGCGAGCAGGCCGCGCGGTGTCGGCGTGGCCAGGAACGCCCGCAGCGACGTGCCCGCGGCGGCGAACCGGTGGCGGGCGGCGGAGACCATGGTCATCGCGGTCAACGAGTCGCCGCCCGCGGTGAAGAAGTCGTCGTCGGGGCCGATCGAGGCGACGCCCAGGGCTTCGGCGACGACGGCGCGCACCTCGTCGAGCGTGGCGGCGGCCGTGTCCGATGTGGACACCGGCACCCCGGCCGTCGTGGTCCCGGTGTCGAGCGCGCGGTAGTCGATCTTGCCAGAGGTGTTGGTGGGCATCCGGTCCAGCACCGAGACCTCGTGCGGCACGAGGTAGCGCGGCGCGGACTCCTGCACGGCCACCAGCACGTCCGCGCCCGACGCGGACCCGGCGTCCAGTGTCACGAACGCGCGCAGCCTGCCCGCCGTGTACACGCACGCGGCCGCCCCGACACCGGGCACGCGCAGCAGCTCCGCCTCCACGTCGCCCAGCTCGACGCGGTGGCCGCGGATCTTGACCTGCCGGTCGCGCCTGCCGTGGAAGTCGACGGTCCCGTCGGCGGCGCGGCTCGCGCGGTCGCCGGTGCGGTACAGGCGCGCACCCGGCGTGCCGGAGAACCAGTCGGGCACGAACGCGAGCGCGGTGCGGACCGGGTCGCCGATGTAGCCGCGGCCCACGCCGTGACCGCCGACGAACAGCTCGCCCTCGGTGCCGTCCGGCACCACCCGACCGTCCTCGCCGACCACGTGCAAGGTGGTGTTCAGCACCTCCCGGCCGATCGACGGCCACGGGCGGGCCGCGCTCTCCTGAGCCGTCACCACGTGGTGCGTCACGTCGTCGGAGCACTCGGTGGGGCCGTAGGCGTTGACGATCGGGATGTCCGGGTTGTGCTCGTACCAGCGCTGTGCGACCCGACCGGGCAGCGCCTCGCCGGTGGCCACGAGGTAGCGCAGCGACGCGAGCCCGGCGCGCAGGTCCTCGTCGCGGGCGAGCTGGGCGGTGAGCACGGCGAGGAACGACGGGACGATCTCCAGGATCGTGACGCCGTGCGCGCGCACCCACGCCACCAGCTCGGCGGGCTCGGAGATGGTGAGCGGCGAGGCCACCGCGACCCGCCCGCCGACGGTGAGCGCGGTCAGCGCCTGCCACACCGAGATGTCGAACGACAGCGGCGCGGTGAGCCCGACGACGTCGGCGGCACCGAGGTGGAGGTCCGCCACCTTGGCCGCGATGTGGTTGTCCATGCCGCCGTCGGCGACCATCGCGCCCTTGGGCGTCCCGGTCGAGCCGGACGTGAAGATCACGTACGCCAGCCCGGTCCTCGGCCGGTCCGGCACGGGGACCAGGTGGCCCGGCTCCCCGCCGTGGACGACCTCCGCCGCGTCGAGCCCGGCGGCGACCTGCCCGGCGTGCTCGTCGTGCCCCGGTGCGACGAGCAGGTGCCGCACGCCCGCGGTCCGGCACATCCGGTGCGCCCGGCGGACCGGCACGCTCGGCTCCAGCGGCACGAAGGCGGCGCCCGCGAACAGGACGCCGAGCACCATGCCGACGTAGCCGGGGCCGCGGTCGGCGACCAGCGCCACCACGGACTCCGGCCCGGCACCCGCGGCGCGCAACGCCGCCGCGTGCCCCCGCGCCGCCGCGTCCAGCTCGGCGTAGCTGCTGCTCACACCGTCAGCCACCACCGCGGGCGCGTCCGGCGTCGCGGCCAGGCAGGCGCCGAACTGGGACAGCACGTCGCCGACGACCGGATCCGGCATGGTCAGCTCCTCTCGGCGGGCAGCACGTCGGCGGTCGGCAGCAGGTCGGCCAGCGGGACGTCGGCCGCGGTGGTCAGGGCGCGCAGGGTGGTGCGCACCCGGCGGGCCAGGTCCGCGACCCCCTCCGCGTCGAACCGCTCCGTGCGGTAGCGGTAGGAGACCTGGTAGCCGTCGTCGCGGGCCTCGATGTCGACCAGCAGCGGGTACGGGGCCGCGCCGGTGTCCAGGTCGGTCAGCTCCAGGTCGAGGCCCGCCAGCTCGACGGGTCGGCCGGGTGGCTGCATCACGAGCATCACGTCGAACGGGGCGCCGTCACCGCCCGGCGCGGGCGTGAGCAGCGGCACGAGGTCCTGGAACGGCACGTTCGCCGAGCGGTAGGCGCGCAGCGCGGCGTCGCGGACGCCCGCCAGTGCCGTGGCGACCGGTTCCGCGGGCGCCACGTCCACGGCGAGCACCGAGACGTTGAGCAGCGGCCCGACGACCTGCCGCCACTCCGGCCGGTCGCGCTGGGCGATCAGCGTGCCGAGCATGACCAGCTCGCGCTCGGAGCCGCCGCTGTGGGTCAGCGCCGCCAGCGCGGTCGCGAACACCATGTACGGCGTGGCACCGGTGCGGCCCGCCAGGTCGCGCACCGCGGCGGCAGGCTCGGCGTCGAGCAGGTCGACGTGCTTGGCGGCCTCGGCCCCACCGGGGGTCGGCGGCACCGCCCGGTCCGGCAGCGGGGACCGCGCGGCCGGGCGACCGGTGACGTCCCGCCAGAGCGCGGCCAGCTCGCCGCGGTCGCGACCGGCCCACCAGGACCGCTCGTCGTGGCAGTAGTCGGCGAACCCGTAGGCGGGCACGGCCGCCGGGAGCGGTCGGCCGGAGGTGAGCCGGTCGTACCGGTCGGCCATGTCGGTGAGGAACACCGTGAGCGACCAGCCGTCGCAGACGATGTGGTCGATCGTCACGAACAGGCCCCAGTCGCGGTCGCCCAGCCTGGCCAGCAGGGCGCGGAAGGGCAGCTCCTGGCGCAGGTCCGCGACCACGTCCGCCTCGTCGGCGACCAGCTGGTCGAAGACCTCCTCGCCGAACTCCGCGACCGGGCCGCGCAGGTCCACGCGGTCCAGCTCGAACTCCTCGGCGGGCCGCGCGGTCCAGGTGAGCTCGCCCCCGTCGGTGGTGAACCTGGCCAGCAGCACGGGATGCGCGGCGAGCGCGGCCCGCAGCGCGGTCTCCAGCGCCTCCTCGTCCAGCGCGCCGCGCAGCCGCAGCACACCGGGCATGTTGTAGGTCGGCCTGCCGGGGTCGATCTCGTGCAGGAACCAGAACCGCTGCTGCGCGGCACTCGCGGGCACCGGCCGGGTCGGGTCCACGGGCGCGTGGTCCGCGGTGGACGCACGACCCGCCGTCGCCGGGTCGGCCCTGCGCACGGCCGCGACGAAGTCGCGCAGCCGCGGGTTGGCGAACACCGCGTCGACCACCAGCCGCACGTCGAGCAGCTGGTTGACCCGGTCGATCAGGGCGAGCGCGAGCAGCGAGTGCCCGCCCAGCTGGAAGAAGCTGTCGTCCCAGCCGACGGCGTCCCGCTCCAGCAGTCCGGCCCAGAGCGACCGGACCGTCGCGGCGAGCGGGTCGTCCAGGTCGTTCCCAGTGGTCGCGGACGCCTCGGGTGCCGCGAAGTCGAGCGACCGGTAGTCGACCTTGCCGTTCTTCGACCGGGGCAGCACGGGGACCGCGGCGATGATCGTGGGGATCATGTGCCGCGGCAGCAGCTCGGCCAGCAGGGCGCGGAACCGCTCGTCATCGTCGATCCCGAGGACCTGCGCCCGCTCCCCCGCCGGGGTGCCCGGCCGGGCCACGTAGCCGACCAGCGACGCGCCCGCGGGTCCGTGGTGGACCTTCACCGCCGCCTCGACAACGTCGGGGCACTCGCGCAGTGCGGACTCGACCTCACCGGCCTCGATGCGCTGGCCGCGGATCTTGATCTGGGTGTCGGCCCGCCCGAGGAACTCCACGTCCTCGTCGGCGTTGACGCGGCCGAGGTCGCCGGTGCGGTAGAGCCGTCCGCCGGGCGTGGTCGCGTACGGGTCGGGCACGAACATCTGGGCCGTGCGCCGGGGGTTGCCGCGGTAGCCGCGGCCTACCGCGCCGCCGCCGACGTGCAGCAGACCGACCACACCGGGCGGCACCGGCACGAGGGTCTCGTCCAGGACGTGCACGGTGGTGTTGGCCAGCGGCTTGCCGACCGACGTGGTCATCGGGCCGTCCGGCCCGGCCGCGCACAGCCCGGCGGTGACGTCGTCGGTGCACTCGGCGGGCCCGTAGGCGTTGTGCACGGGGATCGCGGGCAGCTCGCGGACCCAGCGCCGCAGCACGTCGTGGGTCAGCGTCTCGCCCGTGGACAGCATCACCCGCAGCGCCCCGTGGTCCTCGCCCAGGCCCGCGTCCAGCAGCGCCATGATGTTGGACGGCACCAGCTCCAGCATCGTCACGCCGCCGTCGACCGTCGCGCGCAGCAGGCTCGCGGGTGACTGGGAGTCCGGCTCGGGCACGATCCGCACCCGGCCGCCGACCATGATCGGGGTCAGCAGCTGCCACACCGAGATGTCGAAGGACACGGGCGCGGTCTGCGCCACGCAGTCGGCGTCGGTGAGGCCGAAGTGCTCGGCCATCTGCCACATGTGGTTGGTGACGCCGTAGTTCGTGGAGACGGCGGCCTTCGGGACACCGGTCGAGCCGGAGGTGTGGATGATCGTCGACGCGGCGTGGTCCGGGCAGATCCGCGACGGGCGTTCGGTGCTCGTCCCGGAGGCCAGCTCGGCGAGGTCGAACACCTCGCGGTCGCCGAACAGGCCGCGGCCGGACGGGGTGGCGATGACCGCCGCCGGGTCGACCGCGTCCACCATCGCCTCGGCGCGGCGGGGTGCCTCGCGCGGGCTGATCGGCACGTAGGCGCCGTCGGCCTTGTGCAGTCCGATGACGGCGACCAGGTAGTCGACCGACCGGTCCGCGCTCATCACGACGGCGCGGTCGACGCCGACGCCCGCGGCCAGCAGCCGGTGCGCCACGTGGTTGGCGCGCGCGTCCAGCTCCGCGTAGGTCAGCCGCACCCGGCCGTCGTCGGCGGCCACGGCGTCGGGCGTGCGGTCCACCCACTCCTCGAAGGAGTCCAGGTAGTTGCCGGGCCGCAGCACGTCGGGGCCGATGCCGCGGTCGACGAGGACGGCGGCCACGTCGGCGGTGAGCAGGGGCAGTTCCCGCACCAGGGCACCAGGGCGGTCGCCGATCCCGGCCAGCAGCGTCGCGAGCGTGCCCGCCACCTGCTCGACCTGCGCGCGGGAGACCACGGCGGGGTCGTACTGCAGCTGGAGGTCCAGCACGTCCCCGCGCACGGCCGCGTTCAGGCCGAGGTCGGACTGCGTGGTGTGGTCGGGCACCGGGTGGCCGTGCAGGGTCGCGGCGCCGGCGGGCAGCGCGGCGTCCTCGTCGCCCATCACCACGCCCGCCGCGTCCGGTCCGCCGGGCAGCGCGGTGGTGTAGCAGGTGAACATGGCCTGGAACAGCGAGGCCTTCGCGTGCTCGCGGTCGGGGTTGCGCAGCCGGACGATGTCGGCCAGCGGCAGGTCCGCGTGGTCGAGCACGTCCAAGAGGTGGACGTGGGTGCCCGCGGCGAACTCGGCGAACGGCCGGTCCGACCGGTAGGTGGAGCGGACGGGCACGACGTTGACCAGGTAGCCCACCCACTCGGCCAGGGCGCGGTCGGTGCGCCCGGCGGTCGGCACGCCGACGATGAGGTCGGCCTGGCCGGTCAGCCGGTGCAGCAGCACCTGGTAGGCGGCCAGCAGCACGTTGTGCAGGGTCAGCCCGCGCTCGCGGGCGAACTCGGCCAGCCGGGTGCCGTCCACCCGGAACGACAGCGACTCGCGGGCCGCGTCGGGCTCCGGTTCGCCGAGGTCGGGCAGCCGCAACGCGGGCAGCTCGCCGTCCAGCTCGGCCCGCCAGAAGTCGGCGAGCCCGGCCTCCCGGCCCACCGTCCGCCGCACCGGGGACAGCGCGGGTCGCGGTGCGGGCGGTTCGCCGGACAGCTCGGCCGCGAGGTCGGCCACGACGATCGCGAACGACGACACGTCGCACACGATGTGGTGCAGCGACAGGGCGAACACCCAGTCGTCGGTGCCGCGGAGCAGGGCGGCCCGCAGCGGCGTGCCCCCGGCGAGGTCGAACGGGCGGGTCGCGAAGTCCTGGTACCACTCGGCCCGGCGGACCTCGTCCCACGACCGGGCGTCGACCTCCTCGACGTCCACATCGGACTCATCGCGGAGCGCGGCACGCGGGGAACCGTCCACAGTGGTCACCGCGAGCCGCAGGCTCGGGTGCCGGGCGACGACCGCGGACAGCGCGACGCGGAACGCGGCGGGGTCGACGGTGCCGGTGACCCGGAACGCGCGGGTGACGTTGTAGTCGCCGCTGTCGGGGACCGCGCGGTGCAGGAACCACAGCGCGAGCTGGGCGGGGTTGAGCTCGTAGCCGTCGACCGCGCCGCCGGTGCGGGTGCTCGGGGAAGCGGCGGCCGCCACGGCGGCGAGGTCGGCGATCGAGTCGGCCCGCAGCGCCACCGTGGGTGCCAGCTCGACGCCGAGCGCGTCCTCCAGGTCGTGGCGCAGCCGCGCGGCGGTGAGCGAGTCGGCACCCAGCTCGGCCAACGACGTGTCGGGTGACGGCGGTTCGGACAGGCCGAGCACGTCCCCGAGGTGCGCGCACAGCGCGGCCGTCAGCGAGTCGGTGGCCAGGCGTTCGGTGAGCGAGGACGTGCGGCCGGTGAGGGTGTCGTCGAGCAGGACCGGCAACGCGCCGTCGAGGTGGCGCTGCCGGGCGGCGTACCGCTGGACCTTGCCGCTGGAGGTCTTGGTGATGGTGCTCGGCGGCACCAGCAGCACCGTCCGCGCGGTGACGCCGTGGACGCGGGACAGCGTGGCCCGCACCCGCCCGGCGATCTCGCGGTACCGCTCGGGCGGTGCTCCCGCGCGCAGCTCCTGGCACACCACGACCGCTTCGTCGCCGTCGTCCTCGACGCCGAACACGGCGGTCCGACCGGGCCGGACGTCGGGGTCGCAGGTACCCGCGTCGGCCTCCAGGTCCTCGGGGTAGATGTTGCGGCCCCGCTGGACGACCAGGTCCTTGCCGCGGCCGACGACGAACAGCTCGTCGCCGTCGCGGAAGCCGAGGTCGCCGGTGCGCAGGAACGGCCCGAACGCCGCCCCTCCCCAGTAACCGGCGCCGTTGCTCCCGCCCGACACGACGATCTCGCCGACCTGCCCGGCGTCGACCTCGGTGTCGGTCTCGCGGTCGAACACCCGCACGTCGGCGTGCTCGGGCATCCGGTAGGCCACCAGCTCGCGGCCCTCGTCGAAGGTGCGCGAGACGGTGGGCGCGACCGTGGTCACGAGCAGCGTCGCCTCGGCGAGGCCGTAGCAGGGCAGGTGCGCCTCGGAGCGGAAGCCGTTGCCCTGGAAGGCCTCGGTGAACGCGCGCAGGGTGCGCGGGTAGACCTGGGCGGCGCCGTTGAACGCGACCCGCCACGACGACAGGTCGAGCCCGGCCTTCTCCTGCTCGCCCATCTTGCGCACGCACAGGTCGTAGGCGAAGTTCGGGCCGCCGCTGATGTCCGCGCGCTCGGCGCTGATCGTCTCCAGCCAGCTCGCCGGGCGGCGCACGAACGACAGCGGGTCGAGGATCACGCCCTTGCCGCCGGTGTGCACGGGCTGGAGCATGGCGCCGATCAGACCCATGTCGTGGTGCAGCGGCAGCCAGCTGACGATCGTGGAGTCCGGCGTGACGCCGAACGAGCGCTGGATCGCGGCCTCGTTGTGCATGAGCGCGCCGTGGGTCACGACCACACCGCGCGGGGTGCTGGTGGAACCCGAGGTGTACTGGAGGAACGCGACGTCCTCGGCCGCCGCGACGGGCAGCCCGGCGCCGTCGTCGTCACCGACCCCGAGCTGGTCGACGAGCAGCCAGTCCTGCGCCGAGGCGAACCCGCGCAGCTCCTCGTCACCTGCCAGCAGCAGGTCGTGCAGGAAGGACAGGGAGACGACCAGGGAGATGTCGCAGTCCCGCGCGACGTTGAGCACCCGCCGCCGCGCGCCCTCGTCCAGGGGCAGCGGCACGGGCACGGCGATCACGCCCGCGGCGAGGCAGCCGAGGAACGCGGGCGCGAACTCGGGGGCCGTGGGGAACAGCAGCAGCACCCGGTCGCCCGCGCGCACCTTGTCGGTCAGCGCGCGGGCCACGGCGAGCGACCGCGCGCGCAGGCCCGCGTAGGTCAGGTCGACGCGGTCGCCGCCGCCGACGGGCGCGATCGACAGCGCCACCTTGTCGGGGGTGTTCCCGGCGTGCTCGGTGAGCCTGCCGAACAGCCCGCCCCTCGTGAACCCGGTCATGCCGCCTCCCGCCAGTCGAACCGGACGGCCGCCTCGCTGGCGCCGAACATCAGCCGCGGGTCGAGCAGGCGGGTGCCCGCCGGGTCGACCGAGAAGCCGGTGGTGGAGTCGAGCAGCATCCGCAGCGCGATCCGGATCTCCATCCGGGCCAGCGGAGCGCCGAGGCAGAAGTGGATGCCGTGCCCGAACGCGATGTGCGGGTTGGGCGAGCGCGCGATGTCGAACACGTCCGGGTCGGCGAAGACCCGCGGGTCGCGGTTGGCCGCCGCGAACCAGACGGCGACCTGCTGGCCCGCCGGGATCACGTGGCCGCCGACGACGACCTCCCGCGTGGTCTTCCGGTCCACCCTGGTGGTCTGGTTGCGGAACCGCATGATCTCCTCGGTCGCGCTGTCGAGCAGCTCGGGCCGCTCCCGCAGCTCGGCGAGCGCCCGCGGGTGCTGGGACAGGACGATGACCGCGTTGGTCAGCGTCATGGTCGTGGCCTGCCCGGTGGACATCAGCAGCGCGACCAGTCCGGCGATCTCGTCGTCGCCGAGGCGTTCACCGTCCACTTCGGACGCGATGAGCCCGCTCGTCAGGTCGTCGGTCGGCGCGGCGCGCCGCCTGGCGATGAAGCGGTGCAGGTACGCCTCCGCGATCTGGGTCTGGGTCAGCACCTTCTGCAGGCCGTTCTGCTCCACGCTCGGGTCGGCCAGCGCGAGGAGGTTCTTGGACCACTCCCGGAAGAGCTGGTGCCCCTTGTCGGGGATGCCGAGCATGCGCGCGATGGCCGTGGCGACGATCGGCGAGGCGAACTCGTCGACGTAGGCGACCTCGGAGCGGCCGCGGATCACCGACATGAACGTCCCGACGGTCTCGCGGACCATCGGTTCGAGCCCGGCCACGTAGCGCGCGGTGAACGCCTGGTTCACCAGCGCCCGCAGCTGCCGGTGCCGCGGCGGGTCCATCCAGGTCAGGTTCCCGGTGCGGTAGAGCCGCATCGGCGAGTCGTCGGGCACCGGGCGCACGACGTTGTTGGAGAACGCGCCGTGGTTGCCGAGCACCTCCTTGACCTCGGGGTAGCCGAAGACGTGCCAGCCCCCGCCCGCGTCCCGCTGGACGGGGTCGCGGCCGTGCAGCCACTGGGTCAGCCCGGCCTCGTCGGCGGGCGGCGGCGTCCACACGCTTGTCGTCACGCGTTTGCTCCCTTGGTCACGACCGGTGTGAGGTGTTCGGCGACCCAGCCGTCGGCGTAGACCGTGTCGGCGTACGGTTCGCCGCCGTCGGCGCACAGGAACGCCACGACCGGTTCCGGGCCGGTGCGCCCGGCGAAGTACTGGGTGATGGCGGCGTAGACGCAGCCCGTCGAGCCGCCCGCGTAGATCCCGTGCTCGCGCAGCAGGGCCCGGCACCCGGCCACCTCGTCCACTTCGGACAGCACGAGGACCTCGCCGATGCGGGCGGTGTCGACCAGCGGCGGCCGGATGCTCGACCCGATGCCGGGGATGAGCCGCCTGGCCGGTGGGGCGCCGAAGATCGCCGACCCGTCGACGTCGACGGCCACCACCTTGGCGTCCGGGCGCGCCACGCCGAGCCTGCGCGACAGCCCGTTGATCGTCGCACCCGTGCCGACACCGACGAACAGGTAGTCGATCCGCCCGAGGTCGGCGAGCAGCTCCCCCGCCGTCAGCTCGTAGTGGCCGCGCGCGCCGTCGGGGTTGGCGTACTGGTCGGGCCAGTACACGTCCGGCAGCTCGGCCCGCAGCCGGGCCACCCGCGCGAGCCTGCTCAGCAGGTAGCCGCCCGTGCCGTCGGGCTCGGTGACCTTCTCCACCCGCGCGCACAGCCGCCGCAGCGTCCGCTCGGTGGCCGCGTTGACGTTCGGGTCCAGCACCGGCACGAACGGCACGCCCAGCGCGTCGAGGAAGGACGCGAGGGAGAGCGCGAAGTTGCCGGACGAGGACTCGACCACGGTGGTGTCCCTGGTGATCTCCCCGCGCCGCACGGCCTCGCGCAGGATCCAGATCGCCGCGCGGTCCTTGGAGCTGCCGGTGCGGTTCTCCGACTCCATCTTGGCGTGGAGCCGGATGCCGGGGTGGGGCAGGCGGACGACACGGGTGACGGGCAGCTCGCGCAGCAGCGCGTCCGCCCGGTCCAGCAGCGTTGCGTCGATCCGTGCCATCCGCCCCCCAGGTCCTCGGCGTCCTCCTGTCGTCGTCCTCAGCGGGAGCAGACGCGGAAGCCCATGTCGTGGCAGCTGTAGTCGGGCAGGTTGTAGATCCGCACCCACGCCGCGCAGCCGCGGGGGTCGCAGTTGTTGTAGAAGGAACCGCCGCGGATCACGCCGAGCGCGATCTTGCCCTCCCTGGTCTTGATGACCTTGGCGGGCTTGTTCTCGTCGAACGGGTACTTGTGGTAGCCGTTGGACATCAGCTCCCACACGTTGCCCGCGAGGTCGTCGACGCCGTAGGGGCCCGACGACTTCGGGTAGGCGCCGACCGGGGTGGTGTCGCCGACGTTCATGGTGTGGTTGCAGTGCTCGGCGGTCGGGTCCTCGTCGCCCCACGGGTAGATGCGGCCGTCGGTGCCGCGGGCGGTCTTCTCCCACTCGGCCTCGTTGGGCAGCCGGGTGCCGGACCACTCGCAGTAGGCGAGGCAGTCCTGGTAGCTGACGTGCGTCACCGGGTGGTCCTCCTTGCCCTCCACCGAGGACTCCGGGCCGCGCGGGGTACGCCAGGAAGCGCCGTCGACCACCTTCCACAGGTGGTCCTGGTCGGGGACGACGACGGCCGGGTCACCGATCCACACCCAGCTCTTGCCCGCCTTCTCGGCGGTGGTCTCGTAGCCGGTCTCGGCGGCGAACCGGGCCCACTCGCGCACGGTCACCAGGCGGCGGGCGATGTGGAACTCCGGCACGTCGACGGTGTGCGCGGGTCCGGAGGCGCTGAGCTTGCCGTCCTCGCGCGAGTCATCGGAGCCCATCGTGAAAGGTCCACCTGGGACGGTCACCCAGTAGTCCGCGGGGAACTCGACAGGGGACATCACGTCGGCCGTCGTCTTGGTCACGGGTTCTCCTTACTCGGTTGCGGATGCGGCCGCGACGGGCTGGCCGTCGAGGTAGTAGCGCCGCACTGCGGACAGCGGCGCGCTGCCGCAGCGCGTCACCCTGTCGTGGAAGGCCTTCAGGTCGGCGGTCGAAGCGCCGGCGCCGGACAGCTCGCGCCACCGGCGGATGTGCAGCTTGCCGATGGTGTACATGGCGTTGTGCGGGTCGGCGACCACGGCGAGCACCTCGCGGGTCGCGCGTTCCGGCGACCAGCCGCACAGCTCGACCGCGCGCAGCACGGCGGGGCCGAACCCGCTCCGTCCGGAGTGGACGGACAGGAAGGCTAGGGCGCGGGTGGCCGCCTCCAGCGCGAACCGCAGGGCGGCGACCTCGACGAGCGGGCGCCCTTCGGCCAGCCCGCGCTCGATCGCCAGCTCCTCGGTGTAGTGCGCCCACCCCTCGGTGGTGCCGGGGAACCACGGCACGCACCGGCGGATCAGGCCCGCGGCACCGGCGGTGGCCTCGTGGTGCAGGTAGTGGCCGGGGAAGACCTCGTGCACGGCGATCATCTCGAGCATCGGCTCGTTGAGGTAGTCGCGCAGCGCCGCCGGGTCGCGGGGCTCCGGCACGTGCAGCACGTGCGGCTGCGGCACCGCCTCCAGCGGGCCGCCGATGTCGAAGCCGACCGCCGCGGAGGTCGACCGGTCGCGCGCGGGGCGGATGTCGAGCCCCTGCGCGCTGGTGACGGTGACGACGTCCTGCTCGGTCCAGAACCCGCGCAGCCGCTCGACTATCCCGGTCAGCGCGGCGACCACGGAACCCTCCGGGACCCTGGCGCTCAGCAGCTCGTGCAGCTCCGGCCGGTTCCGCGCGCCCAACCGGGTGGCCAGCGCGTCCAGGCGGGCGACCAGGCCGACGACCTCGGCCTCCACCTCGGCGAGCAGCTCGTCCACCGGGACGTCGATCCCCTCGGCGGCCGCCAGGTGGGCGGCCAGCAGCTCGGGGCCGAGGACGGCGCGCACCGGCTTGGTGGCCGCGACCGCGGCGGCGAAGTCGGCGCACGCGGCACCCGCCGCGCCCGCCAGGTCCGGGAGCGGACCGCCGGCCAGCTCCGGTCGGTCCGCGACGAGCCGGGCGACGAGGTCCGGAATGGACACCGCCTGCGCCTTGGCGTTCTCCACGCCGCTGATCCGCTCGCCCGCGGGCAGTTCGGCACCAAGGGTGCCCGCCGCGGCGGCGAGGAAGTCCGGGAGCTGCGCGAGGTGGCTCGTCAGCGCCGCGACGCGCTCCTCCAAGGGCGCGTAGTCGCCGCGCAGGTAGACGTGCACGCCGGTCTCGGCGAGCCAGTCGCCGGGCCCGCGGTGGGGCCTGCCGCGCTCGACCACGCGGAACCGCTCGTCGGCGAGCACGCCCGCCGCGGTGGCGAGGTCCGCGCGCACCTCGGGGTCCGCGTCCTCGGGGAGCGCGTCGAGGCGAGCGGACAGCCTCGCCAGCAGACCATCCACATCGGACGGTGAGTCGGGGACGACGTCCGGCAGCCGGGCGTCGAGGTCGTGGCGGCCCGCCCGCCTGCCGACCTGCGGGTACCGCTCGAAGACGTGGTCGACCACGGCGGAGACGGGGTCCGGGCCTGCGCCCGTCGTACCGCTCTGCGCCGTGCCGCTCAGGTGGGACGACAAAAGGGGATGCTCCACAACTACGAGATCAACGGCGCGCACGGGTCGACCGCGGGATGCGCGGTCGACGCGGTGCCGGACCGGTCCGACCCGTTTCCGGGACGACCACTACCACTCTTCGCGGAAATCCGCCGCACGGGCGGTCCACGGGTCGCGCCCGCGCCCGGCCGGTGGTAAGGGGCCTGGGCGGAGGGGAACCCGGTGGGATCGCGGTCGCCGCACTAGGCCTTGTCGGTGCCCGGCGTGGGTTCGACGGCTTCCTCGTCCTCGCTGTAGATGACGTCGTCGTCGAGGTTGGCGAGCATGTCGCGCAGCTCCTCGGGCGACATCGCCTTCAGCTCGTCGGCGTCCACCAGCTGCGACAGGACCATACGACTTCCTTGCGCGGCAACGGTTCCGGCGTTCTCCAGCGCCTCGCGCACGCTCTTGGGCCGCATGTCCGTCCAGACCCGCTCGATGTGGTCGAGGCACTCCTCGCGCGAGCGCGACCCGCCTTCGGCCGTCCAGCCGACGGGCAGCTCGCGCCCGGCGGGCCAGATCGAGTACTGCTCCTCGCCGTTGACCACGACCAGGTATTCGGCGCTCTCGTCGTCGAACATCAGTTCCGAGATCCTCCATACGGCCGTTTCCGACCCCGCAGCGATTGAGGACGTGCCACGGGCAGGGTCCGCCGGCGGATTTCAACCGCAGCCTCCCCAGACGGCCGGTCGAACCCAGTTTGCCCATGGCTCAATGCATCCCAAGCTAGTTCGCGAGCCGCGGAACTGTCAAGGCTACGGCTTCCCGCAGCGCCGTCGCGGCGCACCGCGCGCACGGGTGGGCGGACGCCCACCGACCAGCGCGCGGCTCGCCTCGGGACGGTCGCAGTCGGACGGTCCCGCGCACCCAACTCCCTGTGGTCGCAACAAGATCACCATTCCCCTATCCGTCGGGGAGCGTGTACGGTCGCCGATGTCGGAGCGGAGACTTGGGGGTCCAGCTTGACGACGAGTTCCTGCCTGCCGTGCATCCACGTCCTCGAGATGCCGCGCACGGGCACAACCCGAACGGGTACGACCGCGGTGTCCGAAGTGGACACCGCACAGCACGTCGCGGGCGCCGGTCGGCTCCGCGCCGCGGCTGCCGACCGCACCGGCCCGAGTGGCCAACCACCGCGACCGACCCGTCCCGAGCGAGCACGTCCCGTGCCGCGAGGACGGGCGGTGCCGGTCGCCCCTGCCCGCGTGCGCCAGGTCGACGCGGACGACGTGAGGAGAAGTCAGTGACGTCGACGGCCCGCCCGACTCCGGTTCCCGTGGACGTGCGGACCGAGCTCAGCCCGGAGGAGTTCCGCGCCGAGTACGCCGGGCGCAAGCCGGTGGTGATGCGCGGCGCGGTCGCCGACATGCCGGCGGTGTCCACCTGGTCGGCGGACCACCTCGGCGCGGTGGCACCCGACCAGGAGGTGCGCATCAAGGTCGGCACGGTCTCCGAGGGCCGCACCGGCGTGGTCCGGCTCGCCGACTACGCCCGCGAGCTCTCGGAGTGGGAGGCCAAGGCCGCCGCGGTCGACGACCCCGGCGACCCGCCCGGCTACCTGCACGACGTGCCGCTGCTGACGATGCTGCCGGAGCTGCGCCGCGACCTGGAACCGTTCCCGGTCGAGTACTTCCCGCCGTTCTTCCGCCAGGAGTGGTGGAAGTTCACGCAGTTCTTCGTCGGGCCCTCGCGCGCGCTGACGCCGCTGCACTTCGACACGCTGCTCACCCACAACCTGTTCTTCCAGGTGCACGGGTCGAAGCGGTTCGTCATGGTGGCCGACGCCGAGCGCGACAAGTGCTACACGCACAGCTGGCGGTGGGCCTCGGTCGACCCGGAGGCGCCGGACCTCGAACGCCATCCGGCCTTCGCCGACGCGACGGTGCTGACCTGCGACGTCGAGGCGGGCGACATCTTCTACATGCCGCCCGGCACGCTGCACAAGGTCACCTCGTTGAGCGCGTCGGTGTCGTTCAACATCGACTGGCACGACCGCGCGAGCGCGCTGCGGGGCATCACCGCCGTGCGCCAGGGCATGCCGCTGCGCAACCTGCGCTACAACCTGCTGTTCGCGCTCGGCGTGGTCGCCGGTCTGCCGCGGGGCGTGGTGCTGCCGGGTCTGCGCTCCTACTACTCCTACATCTCCTAGCGAAATCGGTCTCCGTTGAGCATCTTCGAACAGCACGAGTCGAACGTGCGGTCCTACAGCAGGCGCTGGCCGGTCGTCTTCTCCCGTGCCACCGGCAGCCACCTGCACACCGAGGACGGCGGGCGCTACCTCGACTTCTTCGCCGGAGCGGGCGCGCTGAACTACGGGCACAACAACCCGACCCTGAAGAAGGTCCTGCTCGACTACGTCGGGAACGACGGCGTCACCCACGCCCTGGACATGTTCACCACGGCCCGGCGCGACCTGCTGGAGGCGCTGGCCGAGGTGGTGCTCAGGCCGCGGGGCATGGACCACAAGGTCGTGTTCCCCGGCCCCGGCGGCGCCAACGCGGTCGAGGCCGCGCTGAAGCTGGCCCGCACGGTCACCGGCCGCAGCGGGGTCGTGCACTTCACCAACTCCTTCCACGGCGCGACGCTCGGCACGCTGTCGGTCACCGGCAACTCCCAGCACCGCCGCGCCGCGGGCCTGCCGCTCACCGGCGCGACCCCGATGCCGTTCGACGGCTACGACGGGCGGCACGCGCCGGACTACCTGGCCCGGCTGCTGGCCGACCCCGGCAGCGGGCTGGACCGCCCGGCCGCGGTGATCGTGGAGACGGTGCAGGGCGAGGGCGGGGTGAACGTGGCGAGCCCGGAGTGGCTGCGCGCGGTCGCGGACCTGTGCAAGCGCCACGAGATCCTGCTGATCGTCGACGACGTGCAGATGGGCTGCGGCCGCACGGGTCCGTTCTTCAGCTTCGAGGACGCGGGGATCGTGCCGGACCTGGTGTGCCTGTCGAAGTCGATCAGCGGGTACGGGCTGCCGCTCGCGCTGACCCTGGTGCGGCCGGAGCTGGACGTGTGGCGGCCGGGCGCGCACAGCGGCACGTTCCGCGGCGTGAACACCGCGTTCGTCACCGCGACCGAGGCGCTGCGCACCTACTGGACCGACGACGCGCTGGAGAAGTCCACGCGCGCCAAGGGCGAACGGGTCGGGGACGCGCTGCAGGGCATCGTCGACGCCAACGCGGGAGCGGACCTGTCCGCCCGCGGCCGCGGCCTCGTCCAGGGGCTCGTGGTCGGCGCGGGGCTGGCCGACGAGGTGTCCGCCGAGGCGTTCGCACGGGGCCTGCTGGTGGAGACCTCCGGTCCGCACGACGAGGTCGTGAAGCTGCTGCCGCCGCTGACGGTCTCCGACGCGGAGCTGGCCGAGGGGCTCGAGATCCTCGCGGAGTCCACGCGCGTGGTGCTCGAACGGGCCGGGTGAGCCCGATGCCCGTCGAACCGATGTCGAGTCCGGTGGTGAGCCGGTGATTGGAAGTCTTCCGTGGCCTCGCAGAACGGCGACCCCGTGACGCAACAGGGGGAAGTCCACGACCTGCCCCTCGACTCGTTGCGCACCTCGCGGTCGCCGCGGCTGGAGGGCCACAGCCCCGACCACGTCCGGGTGCTGGCGCAGGCGCAGGAGCCGCTGCCGCCGATCCTGGTGCACCGCCAGTCGATGCGGATCATCGACGGCACGCACCGGGTGGCGGCGGCCAGGCTCCGCGGCGACCGGACGATCCGCTCGCGGTTCTTCGACGGTGACGAGCGCGAGGCGTTCGCGATGGCCGTGCGGGCCAACATCGCGCACGGCATGCCGTTGACGCACGCCGACCGGGTCGCCGCGGCCACCGAGATCGCCCGGTCCTACCCGAACTGGTCGGACCGGGCCGTCGCGTCGGTCGCGGGGCTCAGCGCCGCGACGGTGGCGGACATCCGGCGCAGGACGGCGGGCCGGGAACCGCCGGAGGCCAAGCGCACCGGGCTGGACGGCAGGCTCAGACCGGTGGACCCCGGCGCGGGGCGCGAGCGGGTGCGGCAGATGATCCGCAGGTCGCCGTCGGCCTCGTTGCGCCAGCTGGCCAAGGAGGCGGGCGTCTCGCCGAACACCGTCCGCCGGGTCCGCCAGCAGCTGGAGTCGGAGCCGCCACCCGAGGCCGTGGAGCCGCCGGTGCTGCCCGAACTGGGCTCCTCGAAAGACGTGCCCACGCCCACGGTGGACACCGCGCTGCGCTGGCTGAGCCAGGACCCGTCGGTGCGGCAGACCGTGGCGGGGCGCTCTGCGGCCCGCTGGTTCTTCTCCAAGGTCGTGCGGCCGGGCGAGGGCGAGAACGTCATCGACGCCCTCCCACCGCACACCGCGCACATCCTGGCCAAGGTCGCGCGCCAGTGCGCAAGCGCGTGGGACGAGCTGGCGCTCGCCCTGACCGCCCGTGCCCGTGAGGGCGAGCGGACCTCCAAGGCGGGGTCCTGACCCTCACCCCGTCGGCACGGCCGCGCGCAGGTGCTCGGTGATCACCGAGCCGACGCCGTCCCACTGGCCGGTGAGGTAGAAGTGCCCGCCGGGGAAGACCTCCAGGTCGAACCGGCCGGTGGTGTGCCGTTCCCAGCCCGCCGCGTCGGCGACCGGGACCCGGTCGTCGTCGTCACCCGTGAGGGCCACGACCGGGCACGCCACCGGTCGGCCGTCGGGCCGGTAGCCCTCCAGCGCCTTGAGGTCGGCGCGCAGCACGGGCAGGAACAGCTCGCGGATGTCGGCGTTGTCCAGCAACCGCTCCTCGGTGCCGTTGAGCGCGGCGATGTCCGCGATCAGCTCCCGGTCGGTCGCGGTGTGCGGGAGCTCGGGGTCGGCCTGCCCCGGCGGTCGCTTGCTCGACGCGAACAGCACCCGCGGCGCGATCCCCTCGGCCTCCATGCGCTTGGCCACCTCGAACGCCACCAGCGAGCCCATGCTGTGCCCGAACAGCGCCACCGGCCGGCCCAGCGCGGGCAGCACGGCGGCGAACGTGCGCTCGACCAGCTCGGCGAAGTCGGCGACGAACGGCTCGCCCGCGCGGTCCTGCCTGCCGGGGTACTGCACGGCCAGCACCTCGACCGCGGGGGACAGCGCCATCGCCATCGGCCGGTAGTAGCTGGCTCCCCCGCCGGCGTGCGGCAGGCACACCAGCCGGACCGCCGCGTCCGGCGCGGACCGGTAGCGGCGCACCCACTTGCGCTGGTCGTCGGTCATGGTTCCTCGTCCTCCGTCGGTCACCGCTGGGGTCCTCAGTCGGCCACGGGCTGCGGTTCGAGAGCGGGCCTGGTCTCCTGCCCCGGTCCGACGATCCGGCCATCGGACAGCCTGCGCACCGCGCGGATGCCCGGCACGAGCGCGGTGAGGCCGAGCGGGACGATGATGAGCGCGGCGGCGAGCACCAGGGTGGACGTGTTGCCGGTCCGGATGGCCAGCGGACCCACCAGTGCCAGTCCGATCGGCGCCGCAACCGTGGAGATCAGCCAGTCATAGGACTCGACCCTGGACAGCACCGGTCCGGGGATCAGCTGCTGCATCGAGGCCCGCCAGAGGGCGTCGAGGAACATGCCGCCCACGCCGCTGACGAACGCGGCCACCGCGACCACCACCAGCGGCATCGGAACCGCGAGGGCCAGCAGCGGCAGTGCGGTCAGCGCGAACGCCAGGTTGCCCGCGAGCAGCGGCCGGGACGGCTCCACCCGCAGTGCCACGACACCGCCGGTGATCGCGCCCACAGCCATGCTCGCGGCGATGAAGCCCCACGCCGACGGGCCGCCCAGCGACTGGTCGGCGATGACCGGGCCGAGCACGAAGTAGGCCACCACGGCCAGGTTCTGGAACATGTGCGCGACCAGGTTGAGGCAGAGCCACTTGCGCGCGGCCAGCTCCGACCAGCCCTCGCGCAGGTCGGCCCAGAACGACCCGGTGACCTCGACCGTGCGCGGGGCCAGCCGCAGCATCCCGAGGAAGACGGCGCTCACCACGAAGGTGACCGCGTCGATCGCCAGCACCAGGCCGGGACCGACGAGCGCGATGGCGAGCCCGGCGAGGGCGGGGCTGACCACGTTGAAGAAGCTGTAGCAGGACGACATCAGCGCGTTGGCGCGCTGGAGCTGGTCCGGGGGCACGATCTCGGCCATCAGGCCGCTGGAGGCGGGCCCGAAGAACGCCTGCGCGGAGCCGAAGACGACGGCGCCCGCGGCCAGGTGCCAGACGTGCGCCTGCCCGGTCAGCAGGAGCACCGCGAGGACGGCCTGCACGGCCGCGCGGATCACGTCGGAGGTCAGCATCACCAGCTCGCGGCGCAGCCGGTCGCCCCAGACCCCGCCGACCAGCGTGAAGACGACCTGCGCGCCCACCTGGCCTGCCATCACCAGGCCGATGTCGGTGACCGTGCCGCCGACCGCCAGCACGGAGAACACGAGCGCGATCCGGGTCATCCCGCCACCCGCGGCGGAGACGGCGTGCCCGGTCCACAGGATCCGGAACGCCCGCAGCGAGAACGGCGACAACGTCCGCGCCAGTGCCCGCCGTGCGCCGGACCGGGCCTCGGGCCGGTCTTCCATCACATGCTCCCCGCACTCGGTACTCGTCGTCGCGCACGTCGGCCGGTCGTGGCTGTGGGAGGACTTCCGCGCACGCGGCCGACCGCGGCGGCGTGGATCACCGCGGACCGTAGCGGCGGCCGCTCCCACGCGGCAACGCGTGCACGTGGTGGCGGGGTCCGGGCCGGAGTCGTCGCGGGCGGGGCCGTGGAACACGACGAGCGGTGTGCAACTGCCCGGTCAGGGCAGTTGCACACCGCTCGGGAACGCCCTCGGGGGTGCGGTCGCGGGGCGCGTCACGCCTCCGGCTTGGCCGCCGTCAGCTCCGTGCCCTCGCCGCCGTCCTCGTCCTCGGCGTAGATGACGTCGTCGTCGAGGTTGGCGAGCATGTCGCGCAGCTCCTCGGGCGACATGGCCTTGAGTTCGTCGGCGTCCACCAGCTGCGAGAGAACCATGCGACTTCCCTTTGCTAGGAGTGAACCGGCGCCGTCCGTGGTCGCGGTCGGCACGGTTCGGTTCACCCAGGAACGTAGGACCGCTTCCCTTGCCTGTCAAGGCGAGCGCGCGGCACGGGCCGCGCGGTCCGCCCGGACCCGGAACGCCCGCACGTCGGGTAGGGTCGGCGCCACTCTCCACAACCTTTGGGGGCAAAGGGGGTTCGGGTTGCGGTGGACCGGTATCCACGTGATGTCCAGCGCGTTGGCGGTGGGCGACATCGAGAACGTCTCGCTGGCGGTGGCCGACGGGCGCTACGACGACGAGCTCGCCGCGGCGCACGACTACGCGTCGGTGTCCTCGGCGGAGGACGCGCACCCGGTGGAGATGGCCGTGCGGGCGGGCACCCTCGCCCTCGAACGGTCCACTGTGGATCCGATGTCCGTCGTCCTGCACGCCCACACCGGCAGCACGCCGCAAGGACCGGACGACGTGGTCCCGGCCGCCTACGTGCAGGGCAAGACGCTCCCCCACCCCGTGTTCACCGTCGACGTGCGGCAGATGTGCAACGGCGCCTTGGCCGCGCTCCAGCTCTCGGCGGCGTATCTGACCGCGACCGGTCCCGGCACGGCGGCGCTCGTGACGACCTCGGACCGGCACGGCGGCCCCGGCGTGAACCGGTACCGCCTCGACCCCGGCGGCGTGGACGGCGACGGCGCGTCGGCCGTCGTGCTGCGCAACGGCCCCGGCCCGCTGCGGCTGCTGTCGACCTCGGTGCTGGGTGACGGCAGGTTCACGACCACGACACCGCTGGACCCGGCGGACTTCCCCGACCGGCGCGCGTTCCTGATGGCCCACCGCAAGCGGCTGTTGCCGATGCTGCGGTCGATGTCCGCGCTCGAACAGGAGTGCGTGGCGCAGGCGCTCGCCGACGCCGACGCCAAGGCGGAGGACGTGGCGCGCTGGGTGTTCCCGAACATCGGCGCGAACATGGTCGACCACGAGGTGCACGAGAGCCTCGGCGTCGACGAGTCGCGGACGACCTGGGACTGGGGCCGCACGGTGGGACACCTCGGTTCCACCAACCAGTTCGGCGGCCTGACCCACCTCACCGAGACCGGGGCCGTGCGCCCCGGCGACCTGATCGCGCTGTGCGCCAGCGGAGTCGGCTTCAGCTACGGCTGCGCCGTGCTCGAGGTGGTCGACCCGCCCGCGTGGGCGGCGGACGCCACGACGGCGTGAGCGGCCCACGACCGCTGTGCACACCGCCGAACCCGAACGGATCCCGATGACGAACGCCAGTCCCGTGCCCGACCGGCTCGCCGAGGTCGCCGCCCGGCGGCCGGACTCCGTCGCCGTGCGCGACCGCATCCGCGCGCTGACCTACGCCGAGCTGGACGACCGGGTCTCGCGGGTGGCCGGCGGACTGGCCGCGCGCGGGGTCGGTCCCGGTCATGTGGTCGGCGTGTGCCTGGAGCGCGGCGTGGACCTGGTCGTCGTCCTGCTCGCGGTGTGGCGGGCGGGTGCGGCTTACCTTCCGGTCGACCCCGGCCACCCGGCCGAGCGGATCGCCCACGTGCTCGGGGACTCCGGCGCCTCGCTGGTGGTGACCGACGCGCCCAGCGCGACCGCGACCGCTTCGTCCACTGTGGACAAAGCGCTGCTCGACGCCCTGCCGTCCGCCGAACCGCTGCCGTCACGGGCGTCGGCCGCCGGGCTGGCCTACCTGATGTACACCTCGGGCTCCACCGGGCGGCCGAAGGGCGTCGCGGTCCGGCACGCCGCGGTGTCGGCGACGCTGGCGGCGCTGGTGGAGCGCCCCGGCTTCGGCGCGGACGACGTGCTGGTGGCGGTGACGACGGCGGCGTTCGACATCTCGGTCGTCGAGCTGTTCCTGCCGCTGCTGGTGGGCGGCGCGGTCGTGGTGGCGGGCCGCGAGGACGCGGTGGACCCGACCCGGCTGGCCGGGTTGCTGGCCGACGGCGCGACGGTGCTGCAGGCGACGCCCGCGACGTGGCGGCTGCTGCTGGACGACGGGTGGTCGCCGCCGCCGGGGTTCCGGGTGTGGTGCGGTGGCGAGGCGATGCCCGCCGACCTCGCGGACCGGTTGGCGCGCATCGGGTCCCCGGTGTGGGACCTGTACGGCCCGACCGAGACGACGATCTGGTCCGCGGTCTCCCGGCTGGGTCCGGACGGCGTGCTCACCGACTGGGCGGACCTCGCGGGCGAACGGGTCGTGGTCCTCGACGACACCTTCGCCCCGGCCGAGCCCGGCAGGGTGGGCGAGGTCTGCATCGCGGGTTCCGGGCTCGCCGACGGCTACCCCGGTCGGGCTGCGCTGACGGCCACCCGGTTCGTGCCCGCGCCGGGTGGTGCGCGCTGGTACCGGACCGGTGACCTGGGCCGGGTGCTGGCGGACGGCCGGGTGGAGCTCCTCGGCCGGGCCGACCACCAGGTGAAGATCAACGGGCACCGGGTCGAGCTCGGCGAGATCGAGGCCCGGCTGGCCGCGCACCCGCGGGTGCGGGCGGCGGTCGTCCACCCGAGGGCGACGCCCGCCGGCGGGACCCGGCTGGTCGGATACCTGACCGGTGCCGCGGTCGCGGCCGACGACCTGGTCGCGCACCTGCGCGCGGTGCTGCCGGACTACATGGTGCCCTCGGACTTCGCCTGGTTGAGCGAGTTCCCGCTCAACAGCAACGGGAAGGTCGACCGCGGCGCGCTGCCCGACCCGTCCCGGCGGGCGCCCTATGCGCCGCCGACGACCGAGGACGAGGCGCTGGTGGCACGGGTCTGCGAGGACGTGCTCGGCCTCGCCGGTCTCGGGACGGCCGACGACCTCGTCGCGCTCGGCGTCGACTCGCTCGCCGCCGTCCGGCTGGTGTCGGCGCTGCGCGAGGCGACCGGGGCGGCGCCGTCGGTGGCGGACGTGCTGCGGGCCCGGACGGTCGGCGCGGTCGCCGCGCTCCCCCGGCGCGGTGCGACCGGTCTCGTCGGCGCGGACGCCGGTCCGCCGCTGACGACGTCCGGCCAGCGCGCGCTGTGGTTCCTGCACCAGCTCGCTCCTGGGGACGACCCGTACGTGGAGCCGTGGGCGGTGCGCCTGCGCGGCCCGCTCGACCCGGCCGTGCTGCGGGAGCGGCTGCGCGCGGTGCTGGAGCGGCACGAGCCGCTGCGGACCCGGTTCCCCGTGGTGGACGGGGAACCCGCGCCCGTGCTCGACCCGGTGCCGGACGAGCCGTTCACGCTGTCCACCGCGGACTCGCCGGACGCGGTGGCCGACCTCCTCGCCGCGGAGCCGAAGCGGCCCTTCGACCTCGCCGACGAGCCGCCGTTCCGCGCGCACCTGCTCCGGCTCGCCGACGACGACCACGTGCTGGTCGTGTCCATCCACCACATCGCCTGCGACGGCCTGTCCCTCGACGTGTTCGCGGCCGAGCTGGCGTCCACACCGGACACCGCGCTCACGGCCCGGTACCGGGACTTCGCGGCGTGGCAGCGGACCTGGCTCGGCTCGCCCGAGGCCGCCGCGCAGCTCGACCACTGGCAGCACGCGCTCGCCGACCAGGACCGGGCGCGGCTGCCCACCGACCGCCCCCGCCCCGAGGTCCGCGACCACGACGGCGCCGCGGTCTCCTTCACCGTGCCCGCCGACGTGGTGGCACGGCTGGACGAGCTGGGGTCGGCGCACGGCGTGACGGGCTTCGTGCTGCACCTGGCGGCGTTCCAGGCGGTGCTCGCCCGGTACTCGGGCGGCCACGACGTCGTGGTCGGCACCCCGACCTCGGGCAGGCCGCACGCCGGGCTCGCCGGGCTGGTCGGGTACTTCGCGAACGTCGTGGTGGTCCGCACGGACACCGGCGGGAACCCGACGTTCGCCGAGCTCCTGGACCGGACGCGGGTGGCCGTGCTCGACGCGCTGGAGCACCAGGACGTGCCGTTCGACCGGGTCGTGGACCGGGTCGCGCCGGGCCGGTCGCTCGGCGACAACCCGCTGTTCGACGTGTCGTTCAGCTACACCGTCGCGGACCCGCCCGTGCCCGACGTCGCGGGCGCCGCGGCGCGGCGGCTGCCGGTCCCCCGCCGCACCGCCAAGTTCGACCTGCTGCTGGACCTGGTGCGGCAGCCGGACGGCACCGTGATCGGCGAGGTCGAGTACGCCACCGCGCTGTACGACCGGGCGACCGCAGACCGGGTCGCCCGCGGGTTCCGGACCCTGCTGGCCGCCGTCACGACCACCGACCGCCCCGTCGCCGAACTCCCCGTGCTCACCGACGACGAGCGGCGGGAGCTGAGCGCCTTCGCCACCGGGCCGCACACCGACCCCGGAACCCTGCTGCTGCACGAGATCGTCGAACGGGTCGCCCGCACCAGCCCCGACGCGGTGGCGGTCGTCGCCGCGGACGGGCGGAGCACGACGTTCCGCGAGCTGAACGCCTCCGCGAACCGGCTGGCCCGGCAGCTGGTCATGCGCGGGGTCGAGGCGGAGGACGTCGTCGGCGTGGTGCTGCGCGACGGTCCCGCCCTGCTGACCGCGCTGCTCGCGGTCCTCAAGGCCGGTGCCGCGTACCTGCCGCTCGACCCGGACGACCCACCGCTGCGGCGGTCCGCGCTGCTGGCCGCCGCGTCCGCGCGGCTCGTGGTGACCGGCAGCCGACTGTCCGATGTGGACGTACCGCAGGTGCTGACGGGCGACCCGACCATCGCGGTGCACTCCGACCACGACCTCGGGCTTCGGCTCCCCGCGGGCGCGCTGGCCTACGTGGTCTTCACGTCCGGGTCGACCGGCACCCCCAAGGGCGTGCAGGTCGAGCACCGCAACATCGTGAACTACACGACCTGGGCGCGGGAGGCCTACCGGTCCACGCGCGGTGCGGGCGCCCCGCTGTACTCCTCGATGGCGTTCGACCTGCCGGTCACCTCGGTGTTCCCGGTGTGGGCGGCGGGTGAGCCGGTCGTCTGCGGCGGGGACGGGCGCAGCGCGGAGAACCTGGTGGGGCTCGCGGGCCGGGGCGGGTTCGGGCTGGTCAAGCTGACGCCGTCGCACCTGGCGGTGCTCGACCAGGCGCTCAGCCCGGACCAGGTCGCGACGGCCGCGGACCACCTCGTGGTCGGCGGCGAGCAGCTGCACGGCCCGGTGCTGGCCACCTGGAGGGAGCACGCGCCGGACACGATCGTCGTCAACGAGTACGGCCCGACCGAGACGACGGTCGGGTGCACGTGGTTCGCGACGCGGGCCGGTGACCTCGCCGACGGGGTCGTGCCGATCGGCACCCCGGTGGCCAACACGACGGCACGGGTGCTCGACGCGGCCCTGCGGCCGGTCCCGGTGGGCGTGCACGGCGACCTGTGGGTCGGCGGCGCGCAGGTCACCCGCGGCTACCGCGACGCGCCCCGGCAGACGGCGGAGCGGTTCGTCCCCGACCCGTACGCGGCGGTGCCGGGCGCGCGGATGTACCGGACCGGCGACCTGGCCCGGTTCCGCGCGGACGGCGTGCTGGAGTACGCGGGCCGGTCGGACGACCAGGTGAAGGTGCGCGGCTACCGCGTCGAACCGGCCGAGGTGGCGGCGGCGGTGACCGCGCACCCGGCCGTGGCGGATGCGGTCGTGGTGGTGCGCGACGGCATGCTCGTCGCGTACCTGGCACCGCAGGACGTGGACGTGGCGGCCGTGCGCGAGTCGGTGGCGCGGCGGCTGCCCGCGCACCTGGTCCCGGCCAGGTGGGCGCCGCTCGCGGCGCTGCCGCACACCCCGAGCGGCAAGGTCGACCGCAACGCCCTGCCCGCGCTGCCGGAGAACGCGCCGGTGGCCCGCCGCCGGTCGCCGGTCGAGTCCGGTGTGGCGGAGGTGGTCGGCGCGCTGCTGGGCTACGACGACCCGGACCTGGAGGAGAACTTCTTCGACATCGGCGGCGACTCGCTGCTGGCCATGAAGGCGGTCAGCAGGCTCAAGGCGCGCTACCCGGTGCAGCTCACCGTCATGGACATGTTCGCCACCGCGTCGATCGCGGAGCTGGTGATCAGGATCGAGTCGAAGCTCGCCACGGCGGCCGACCAGGCCGGTTAGCGCGCCCGCACGGGCTGTGCCAGGCTGGCCGGGACGTGGTGGCCGGTAAGGCTTCCCGTCGGTCCTGTACGCCGTGGAGGGTGAGCGTTGCCGACGATCTCGATCATCACCGCCGCGTACGCCCCCAAGTCGGACTTCCTGCCCGCCACCGCGGACGGCGTGCGGGCGCAGGTCCTGCCCGCGGGCTGGGACGTCGAGTGGGTCGTCCAGGAGGACGGGGCGGACCCGTCCCTGGAGGCGTTCTTCCACGACGTCCCGAACGCCCGGTACGGCGCCAACGGGGTCCAACTCGGGATCAGCGCCACCCGCAACCTCGCGCTAACGCGGGCGAGGGGCCGGCTGGTGCAGGTCCTCGACCACGACGACGTGCTGCTCCCCGGCGCGCTGGCGACGCTGCTGGCCGCGTTCGAGCGCCACGAGATCCACTGGGCCGTCGGCGCGGCGGACGACCTGCTGCCCGACGGCACCCGCAAGGCCTGGGACTCCGCGCTCCCCTTCGGGCTGGTGAAGGCGGGCGAGGCCAACGCGTGGGCCGAGGCCCACGGCGGCAACTGGCCCGTGCACTGCGCGGGTCTGCTGGTGCGGACCGACTCGCTGCGGGCCGTCGGGGGTTGGGCTTCCTCACCGGTGGACGACGACCTGGTCGCCTTCGCGGCGCTGTCCGAGCTGGGTGACGGCTGGAACGAGCAGGCCGTCACCTGGCTCTACCGCCAGCACGCGGGCCAGACGACCCGGTCGGACGCCCTCGTCGGGCTGCGGGACGCGGGTCGGCTGATGGCGCTCCAGCGGGTCAAGGCGCTGCGCGGGGCGGGCATGGTCTTCGCCCCGGCCGCTCCCCTGGGCTTCGACGGCCGGAGCCACGACGTGAACCTGCTGGGCAACATCAAACCGCCCGCGAGCCTGGGCTGACCGCCCTCGTGCAACCGCTCGTGGCGAGCGGTTGCACGAAGACCTGCTGTCATCGCCCCCGGCGTTGCTCGTCGGTGCGGTACTCCGCCGCCATGGCGGTGATCGCGGGCGGCAGGCGTTCGGCGACGAGGTCGGCGAGGGTGACGTTCTCCAGGACCGAGCGCAGGCTCGTGCGGACGGCCATCCAGACGTCCAGCAGCGCGGTGGCCGGACCGGTGTACCCCAGGTCCTTCAGCCCACCGTCGCGGACGCGGGCCAGCGGACCGTCGATCGCGCGGGCCACGTCGGCCACGGTGATCTCGGCGGCGGGACGGGCCAGCGAGTAGCCGCCCCCTCGGCCGCGGTGACCGCGGACCAGGTGCGCGGCCTTGAGGTCGTTGAGGATCGTGAGCAGGAACGCCACCGGGATGTCCTGCGCGCCCGCGACGTCCTCCGCCCGCGCCAGCTCCCCCGGCGGCACGGCGGCCAGCTCCGCCATGGCGCGCACGGCGTAGTCGACCTTGGCGGAGATGCGCATGCGACCGATTATCCAGGTCCCCCGGTACGCGTCCCCGGTGAGGACGTCAACTTCCGTCCACGGCACGTGAACACGTTGTGCCACAAGGGCGACAGGCTTCGACGGGTGTGCCTGCCACACCGTGGACGGCTCCCGCGGCCATGCCTAATCTCGCACAAAGTTGACCGACAAACCCAAGTTAGCGGGGCGGGGGCATGAATCCCAAGTCGACCGACACCGAGACTGCCGTGCTCGACGCACTCGAGGCCGAGGCGATCCACGTGCTGCGCGAGACCGCGGGGGCGTTCCGCCGACCGGTGCTGCTCTACTCGGTGGGCAAGGACTCCTCCGTGCTGCTGCACCTGGCCAGGAAGGCGTTCCGGCCGGGACGCCTGCCGTTCCCGCTGCTGCACGTGGACACCCGCTGGAAGTTCCACGAGATGATCGAGTTCCGCGACGCCACCGCGCGTCGGCTCGGGCTCGACCTGATCGTGCGCACCAACACCCAGGCGCACGAGGCGGGTGTAACGCCGTTCACCCACGGCACGCACGAGTACACCCGCCTGATGAAGACCGTGGCGCTGCGCGCGGCGCTCGACGAGCACGGCTTCGACGCCGCGATCGGCGGGGCGCGGCGCGACGAGGAGCGGTCGCGGGCGAAGGAGCGGATCTTCTCGCTGCGCGAGCCCGGTCACCAGTGGGACCCGCGCAGGCAGCGCCCGGAGTTCTGGCGGTGGAGCAACACCGAGCTCAACGAGGGCCAGTCGGTGCGGGTGTTCCCGTTGTCGAACTGGACCGAGATGGACGTGTGGCGCTACATCCGCCGCGAGGAGATCCCCGTCGTCCCGCTCTACCTGGCCGAGCCCCGGCCGGTGGTCGAGCGCGACGGCGCGCTGCTGATGGTCGACGACGACCGGTTCCCGTTGCGGCCGGGCGAGGAGCCCGACCACCGCTGGGTCCGGTTCCGCACACTGGGCTGCTACCCGCTCACCGCGGCCGTCGAGTCCAAGGCCACGACGCTCGACGAGCTGATCGACGAGATGCGGGTGGACCGGCGCTCGGAACGGGCGGGGCGGCTGATCGACGGCGAGGGCGGTTCGTCCATGGAGAGCAAGAAGTCGGAGGGGTACTTCTGATGGGCGCGGTGCTGCGGATCGTGGCGTGCGGTTCGGTGGACGACGGCAAGTCCACGCTGATCGGCAGGCTGCTGGCCGACACCGACAGCGTCCCGCTCGACCACCTCGAACAGGCGAGGCACCTGCGGCGGGGCGGGTCGGTGGTGCCCGCGGGCGAGATCGACTACTCGCTGATCACCGACGGGCTGGCCGCCGAGCACGAGCAGGGCATCACGATCGACGTGGCCTACCGCTACTCGGACCTGCCCGGCGGCCGCAGGCTGGTGATCGCGGACGCGCCGGGGCACGACCAGTACGGCGCGAACATGGCGGTCGCCGCGTCGACGGCCGACCTGGCCGTGCTGCTCGTCGACGCGGAGCTGGGCGTGCGGCCGGGGACCTACCGGCACCTCGCGGTCTGCGTCACGATGGGCGTGCGGTCCGTCGTGGTGGCGGTCAACAAGCTCGACGCCGTCGGCTACGACCAGGCGGTGTTCGACCGGCTCGCGGAGCAGGTGCGGACGGTGGCGCGCGACCTGGGGGCCGAGGAGGTCCACGTCGTGCCGGTCAGCGCGGTGGGCGGGGACAACGTGGCCTTCGCGTCGCCGAACATGCCGTGGCACGACGGGCCGACGCTGCTCGACGTGCTGGTCCGGTGGCGGCCGGGCGCACGGCGGCGGTCCGTCGAGACCCGGCTCCCGGTGCAGTACGTCATCCGCGGCGACCGGTTCCGCGGACCGGCGGGCACGGTCGTGGGCGCGGCGCTGAGCCGCGGCGACGAGGTGTCGGTGGCCGGGTCCGGAGTGGTCACGACCATCCGCCGGGTCGTCGGACCGGACGGCGACCTCGACCGCGCCGAGCCAGGCACACCGGTCACCGTGGAGCTGGCCGACGACGTGGACGTGCGGCGCGGCGACCTGCTCACCGGCCGCCAGGCCCCGCCGCCGAGCACGGAGCTGCTCGCGACCGTGGTGTGGACCGGCGCGCGGCCGTTCGACTCCGGTGGCGACTACCTCATGCTGGCGGGGCCGCGCGTGGTGTCCGCGACGGTGACCGGACCGCACG
Source organism: Umezawaea tangerina (assembly GCF_003002815.1). Classification (GTDB taxonomy): domain Bacteria; phylum Actinomycetota; class Actinomycetes; order Mycobacteriales; family Pseudonocardiaceae; genus Umezawaea; species Umezawaea tangerina. The sequence continues at coordinate 451,645 of NZ_PVTF01000002.1, forward strand.
GCCTGCTGGACGTCCGCAATGGACGGACGACGAGCGCGGAGACGTTGTCCGTCAACGACATCGGCACGGTCACCGTGACGACCGCGTCCCCGGTGTTCGTCGACTCCTACGCCGACAGCCGCGACACCGGGTGCTTCCTGCTGGTGGACCGGCTCACCAAGGACACCGTCGCCGCCGGGATGGTGGTGGCGCCGCAGCACCCCGGCGACGTCGTGCCGCAGGACTACGCCGTCGACCGCGCGTCCCGTGAGCGGCTCAAGGGCCAGCGCGCGAAGGTGTTGTGGCTCACCGGGTTGTCCGGTGCGGGCAAGTCCACGATCGCCGACGCGGTGGAGCGCAGGCTGCGGGCGCTCGGCGTGCACACCTACGTGCTGGACGGCGACAACGTGCGCGGCGGGCTCAACGCCGACCTCGGGTTCGCCCCCGGGGACCGCGCGGAGAACGTCCGCAGGGTCGCCGAGGTGGCGCGCCTCATGCTGGACGCGGGCCTCGTGGTCGTCGTCGCCCTCGTCTCCCCGTTCCGGGCCGACCGGGCGGCGGCGCGGGCGCTGTTCGCACCGGAGGACTTCGTCGAGGTGTGGGTGGACACGCCGCTGGCCGAGTGCGTGCGGCGCGACCCGAAGGGCTTGTACGCCAAGGCGAACGCGGGCGTGCTGGCGACGATGACCGGGATCGGGCAGGACTACGAACCGCCGACCGCGGCCGAGGTCGTGCTCGACGGGACGGCGTCCACCGCGGCGTCCGTGGCGCGCCTGACCGCCATCGTCACCGACCGGGGCTGAGCCGGGCCCGGCGGTATGCTCCCCCGGTGGGCAGACAAAACGGCCGGATGGGCTTCACGACCGCTCTGATCAGGTCCGCTTTCCTGGTGAACGCGGCCTACGCGCGGTCGGGGCGCGAGTTCGGCGTCACCCCCCAGCAGGGCCAGCTGCTGAGCATCCTGCGCGGGCGGCCGTACGGGATGACGGAGCTGGGCACGGTGCTGGGCCTGGCCAAGTCGAGCGTCACCGGCCTGGTCGACCGGACCGAGCGCGGCGGCCTGGTCCGGCGCGAGCCGGACCCGGACGACTCCCGCGCCGTGCGGGTGGCGCTCACCCCGCACGGCGGCGAGCTCGCCGAGCGGTTCTACACCGAGACCCACCGGCGGATCGAGCAGCTGCCGGGCTCGCTGAGCGCCGCCGAGCTGGAGACGCTCACCGACCTGCTCGCACGGGTCGTGGACGACCACGACGTGTCGGCGATCTTCATGGAGGCCGACGACTCCCCGAGGTAGCACCCGCGCACTTGTAGTTCGTGGCACGAACTACTACGGTTCGCAGTACGAACCAGTCTGGTTCGTGTTGCGAACTTTCCATGTCCGGGGAGCACTTCGATGAACCACACGGTGGTAGTGGTCGGTGGCGGCTACGGCGGCTCGATGATCGCCAAGGCGCTGGACGACGAGACCGACGTCGTCCTGATCGACCCGCGGGAGGCGTTCGTCAACGCCGCCGGGTCGCTGCGGGCGCTGACCAGGCCCGAATGGGCGGCCAACGTCTTCTTCCCGTTCGACGCGCTGCTGCGCCGGGGGCGGTTCGTCCGCGACCTGGCCGTCTCGGTGGACCCGAAGGGCGTCGTGCTCGCGTCGGGCGGGCGCGTCGACGCCGACTACCTGGTGCTGGCCACCGGGTCCGGCTACCCCTACCCGGCCAAGCCCAGGCCCGCGGCCCTGAGCACCGCCGAGGCGGTGGAGGACCTGCGCAAGACGCACGAGGAGCTGGCGGGCGCCGACCGCGTGCTGGTCCTCGGCGCGGGCCCGGTCGGTCTGGAGCTGGCCGGGGAGATCAAGGACGTCTGGCCGGACAAGCACGTGGTCGTCGTCGACCGGGACGAGCGGATGGTGCCCGGTCTGCTGCCCGAGGTGCGCGCCGACCTGCTCCGCCAGCTCGACGGGCTCGGCGTCGACCTGCGGCTGGGCACCGGTCTGGTCGCGCCGCCGCCGACGGAACCGGGCAGGGCCGGGCGCTTCGCGGTCACCACCGACACCGGTGAGGAGGTCGTGGCGGACATCTGGTTCCGCGCGTTCGGGGTCCGCACCAACAGCGACCACCTCGCCGACGGCGGGCTCACCCCGCTCACCGGACGGGGCGCGGTCCCCGTCACCGAGCGGCTGAACGTCGTGGGCTACGAGCACGTCTACGCGCTCGGCGACGTCACCGACGTCCCGGAGCCGAAGATGGCGAGCTACGCGATGCAGCACGCGGAGGTCGTGGCGGCGAACATCAGGGCCCAGCTCGCAGGCGAGGAGCCGACCGCGGTGTACGCGCCGGACCCGGTCCGCCGGATCCTGCTGCCGCTCGGCCCGCACGGCGGCGCGGGCCAGATCCCGCACGAGGGCGCGATCGTCGCGGTGACCGCGAAGACGGTGTCCGAGCGCAAGGGCCTGACCCTGTTCGCCGAGCGCTTCGCGGACCGGTTCGACGTCGGCTGAGGTCAGCCGACCCGGCGGCCCTGCTCGCACAACGACGGCGCGCCCGCGTCGACCGCGTGCAGCGCGGCGGCGATCCGGTCTGCCAGCAGGGGTCTCACCAGCGACCGGACCTCGGTGTCGTCGCACAGCCTGGCGGAGACGATCTCCCCGTCGGGGAACGAGAGCGCGGCCACGTCCGCCTCCGTCAGCAGGCCGCCGTCGAAGACGAACGCCACCCCCTCGTCCCACCCCTGCCGCGCGGGCACGTGGTCGACCACCAGCAGCGCCCCCGTGGTCCACACCAGGTCCATCTCCTCCCGGACCTCGCGGGTCGCCGTCACCCACGGCGGCTCCCCCTCCTCGCCGGCGCCGCCGGGGATCTCCCAGTCCGGCTTGTAGGACGGCTCCACCAGCAGCACCCGACCGGTGGCGTCCCGGAACAGCACACCGGCCACGACCCGCTTGCGGTTCAACCCCGCCACGTACTGCTCCAGCGTCATCCACCCGACCCTAGGACCACTCCCATCCCGTTGGTACCGCTGGACTTCCGCCGCGAAGTCACCCGGAAGGAGGGCTTGACCGCTACGCTGGGCGCAGGTCGAACCGGGGGGGCGGTACATGCGGGTGGACGACCACGACTTATCCGGGGGCACGCGGGGCTGGACCCCGCCGGAGCCCCAGCGGGTGCGGCCGATGGCGTCGGTCGTCGTGCCTGCCGGGTCCAGACCGGTGTTCCCGGCGCCGCCACCCGCCGGGGCGGTGGTGCGCCCCCTGACCGAACGCGAGGTGGGGATGCGCGCCGCGCGGGTCCTCGGCTGGGCGCGCGGCTCGTTCCTGGCGATCTCCTCCACCACCTCGGCGGTGGTCCACGTGCTGCTGCTCGTCCTCTGGACGGTCCTGTGGCCGGTGTTCGGCTCGACGCCCGGTGTCTTCGCGGGGCTCGCGCTGACGGTCGTGGTGTGGTCGGTGGGCCGCTGGTTCACCGTGGGCTGCACGTCCCTGGTGTTCGCGCGCGTGGTCGTGGGCCACGACGTCCGGTTCGCGGACCTGCGCGCGGAGCTCAAGCCGGTGGCCTGGCGGCTGCTGGGGCTGTCCGCCCTGTGCGGTTGGCTGCTGCCGGTCAGCCTGGTCGGGGGTGTGGCGCCCCCTGGTGTGCTGGCGGTCCCGGCGCTCGTGCTGGAGCGGCTGGGCATCCGCCAGGCGGTCGTCCGGTCCCGCGACCTCCTGCACGGGGAAGGGGGGCGGACGTTCAGGGTCCTGGCGCCCGTGCGGCTGTCCACCCTCGCCATCTCCTCGGCCGTACCGCTGACCTGGCTCCGCGTCGGGCCCTTTCCGCTGGACGCGACTCCGTTCGGGTGGTTGCTCCTCGCCGCGGTGTTCGCCACGCCGACCCTCGCGGTGGCGTGGACGAACAGCGGTGCGGTGCTCTCGATGTACTACGTCGACCGCTACCTGGCGGTCGCGACCCGGCCTGCGCCGCCGCCGTCATTCGTGCACCGGTTCGCCGACACCGGGTGAGGTGGCCGAGTACGCCTGCCGGTAGGCGTTCGGCGTGAGTCCGACGTGGGTGCGCAGGTGCCTGCGCAGCAGCAGGGGGTCGCCGAACCCGGCCTCGCGGGCGACCTCGCCGATGCTGAGCCCGGTCGACTCCAGCAGCTGACGGGCGCGGTCCACCCGCCGCTGGACCACCCACTGCTGCGGGCTCTGCCCCACCTCGTCGCGGAACCGCCGGGTCAGGGTGCGGACGCTCATGCTCGCGTGCCGGGCCAGGTCGGCGAGGGTCAGCGGCTCGGACAGCCGTTGCAGCGCCCACTGGCGGGTGGCCGAGGTCGAGGCGTCGCCGTGGTCGGGCAGCGGCCGGTCGATGAACTGCGCCTGCCCGCCCTCCCGCCACGGCGCGACCACGCACCGGCGTGCCGTGGCGTTGGCCGCGGCGGCCCCGTGGTCGCGGCGCACGAGGTGCAGGCACAGGTCGATGCCCGCCGCCGCGCCCGCCGAGGTGAGAACGCGGCCGTTGTCGACGAACAGGACGTTCGGGTTCACGTCGACCAGCGGGAAGCGGCGGGCGAACTCGTCGCACATCGCCCAGTGGGTCGTGGCGCTCTGCCCGTCGAGCATCCCGGAGGCCGCGAGGACGAACGCCGACGTGCACAGGCTGACCACGCGGGCGGTCGGGGCGATGCCCGCGAGCGCGGCGGCCAGCTCCTCCCCCAGCCCGCCGGGTCCGGGCAGGTCGGCGTCGCGGTCCTGGGTGGCGATGACGACGGTGTCCGCGGTGCGCAGCACCGACTCGTCGTTGCGGATGTCGATGGTGAAGTCCTGGTTGGTCCGCACCGGTCGGCCGCCCAACGAGCAGGTCACGACCTCGTAGAGGGGCTTGTCCGCCGCGTCGAAGGCGTGCCCGAGCACCTGGGCCGGGATGCCGAGGTCGAACGGTTTGACCCCGTCCAGGGCGAGGACGGCTACGCGGTGGGGCATGGCCCGATTGTCACCAATGTTGTCTTTCAGGTCAATTACGCGGGCGGCCGGAGCCCGCGAGAGTGTCCTCATGGCACTGGATCACGACACGTTCCTCATCGGCGGCGAGTGGGTTCCGGCGAGTTCGGCGCACCGCTCCACCGTCATCGGCGCGAGCACCGGGGAGGTGCTCGGCACCTCACCCGAGGGGATGGAGGCCGACGTCGACGCCGCCGTCGCGGCCGCCCGGCGCGCGTTCGACGACCCCGACGGCTGGTCGGGCTGGGCCCCGCGGGACCGCGCCGCGGTGATGCGCCGCCTCGCCGACGCGCTCGACGCCCGCCGCGAGGAGATCACCCGGCTGGTCAGCAGCGAGAACGGCATGCCCATCACGCTCTCGCTGGGTCTCGAAGGCACCGTGCCGAGCACGTTGTTGCGCTACTACGCGGACCTCGTCACCGAGGCCCCGGTCGAGGAGCACCGCGACGGCCTGCTCGGCCGCCCGGTGCTGGTGCGGCGCGAGCCGGTCGGCGTCGTCGCGGCGATCACGCCGTGGAACGCCCCGCAGACGCTGGCCGCGGGCAAGTACGCCCCCGCGCTCGCCGCGGGGGCGACGCTGGTCATCAAGCCCTCCCCCGAGACCGCGCTCGACGCGGTGCTGTTCGCGGAGGCGGTCGTCGAGGCCGGTGTGCCCGCGGGCGTCGTCAACGTCGTCCCGGCGGGTCGCGAGGCAGGCGCTTACCTCGTCGGCCATCCGGGCGTCGACAAGGTGTCGTTCACCGGCTCCAGCGCGGCGGGCCGGTCGATCGCGGAGGTGTGCGGACGGCTGCTGCGGCCCGTTTCCCTAGAGCTGGGCGGGAAGTCGGCGGCGATCGTGCTGGAGGACGCCGACCTGGACTCCGAGGCGATCAGGCAGGAGCTCGTCGCCGCGACGCTGCTGAACAACGGCCAGGCCTGCTTCGCGAGCACCCGGATCCTCGCGCCACGCAGTCGGTACGACGACGTCGTGGACGCGATGTCGGCGCTCGCCTCGTCGTTGACCGTCGGGGACCCGCTGGACCCCGGCACGCACGTCGGTCCACTCGCGAGCGAACGGCAGCGCGAGCGCGTGGAGGGCTACATCGCCAAGGGCAGGGCCGAGGGCTCCCGGCTGACGGCGGGCGGCGGTCGCCCCGCCCACCTGGACCGCGGGTGGTACGTGGAGCCCACGGTGTTCGCCGACGTCGACAACAAGCAGGTCATCGCGCAGGAGGAGATCTTCGGCCCGGTCCTGGTCGTCATCCCCTACGAGGACGAGCGGGACGCGGTCCGGCTGGCCAACGACTCCGACTACGGCCTCGGCGGGTCGGTGTGGACCCGCGACGCCGAGCACGGCCTGGAGATCGCGCGCCGGGTGCGCACGGGGTCCTTCGGCGTCAACCACTACATGACCGACCCGGTCGCCCCGTTCGGCGGGGTGAAGGCCAGCGGCCTCGGCCGTGAGCTGGGACCCGAGGGTCTCGCCGGCTACCAGCAGCTCAAGTCCGTCTACCTCTGACCCGCACACCGACAGGAGACACCTCGTGGATCCACCCGAACTGACGTGGCCCGGCGGCCGGAAGGTCGCGGTCATGATCACCGCGGCGGTCGAGCTGTGGTCCGAGGGCCACTGGCCGTCGTACGCGCCGATGGCGGCCGCGTGGCCGTTGCCCGGTGTCCCCGACTCGCACAGCGCGTCGTGGTCGGAGTACGGCGCCACCACCGGCGTGTGGCGGCTGCTCGACCTGCTGGACCGGCGGGGCGTCACGGCGACCTTCGGCGTGAACGGCCTGGTCGCCGAGCGCTTCCCGGACGCGGTGCGCGCGGTCGCCGACGCCGGGCACGAGGTCGCGGCGCACTCGTACGCGCAGGACGTCGTGCCCGCGTGCCTGGACGCCGACGAGGAGCGGGCGAACCTCGTCCGGTCCGTCGACGTCCTGCACGGGGTCACCGGGCACCGCCCCACCGGCTGGCTGAGTCCTCGTGCGACGGCCTCGCCGCGGACCGCGGACCTGTTGGCGGAGCACGGTTTCACGTGGTCGGGCGACCACAACGACCGCGAGCTGCCCCACGTGCTGCGCACCGCGCACGGACCACTCGTCGCGATCATGCACAGCGACTTCAGCGACGTCCGCGGCGCGGCGGCCGGCCCGCGGACCTACCGCGACGTCCACCTGGACCTCCTGGAGCACCTGCTCGACGCCCCCGGTACCGGGATCCTGAACCTCACCGTGCACGCGCACGTCGGGGGAAGGCCCGCGCAGGCCGCCATGTTCGACCGGATCCTCGCGTCGATCCGCCTCGCGGGCGACGACGTCTGGGTCACCACCCACCAACGGGTCGCCGAGCACGTGCTCGCGACCACGCGGCACCACGAAGGGAACACCACTTCACCATGAGCGACGTCCTTGTCATCGGCGGCACCGGCGCTATGGGCGGCCGGGTCGTGCTCCGCCTGCTGGAGTCCACCTCCGACGCCGTCCACGTCCTCACCCGCGACCCCGGCTCCCCGCAGGCCCTCGGGCTGCTCGACGTCGGCGGCGGCCGGGTGCGGATGGTCCGCGGCGACGTGAACGACATCGCGGGCGTGCGGACGGCCATGGAGTCGACCGACCGCGTCTTCTGCAACACCGACTTCTTCTCCACCGGCGCCGTCACCGGCGAGTACGACCAGGGCGTGGCGCTGCTCGAAGCCGCCCGCGCCGCGGGGGTCGACCGCTTCATCTGGTCGTCCCTCGACTTCGCCGCGCAGCTCACCGGCGGCGCGGTGCCGGTGCCGCACTACGACAGCAAGGGCGCCGTCGCGTCCTACATCGGGCTGCGGCGGTCCGACGAGATGATGCGCAAGGAGTCCGACGGCTGGTACACCCACCACGTCTCCGTGCTCACGACCGCGCCCTACTTCGAGAACTTCCAGCTGCGACTGGCTCCTCAGCCCGGCACCCTGCCCGACGGCCGCGACGGGCTGTTGTTCGGAATCCCGCTGGGCGAGGGCCGGTACCCGTTGATCGGCCTGGACGACATCGCCTGGTTCGCCGCCCACACCTTCGACCACTGGCACACCGGGGAGTCCCGCGACCTCGCCATCGCCGCCGACAGCCTGACCGGCCCCGAGATCGCCGCCGCGTTCGAACGCGTCACCGGCACCCCCGCCGCCTACGTCCCGGTCCCCCTCGACGTGCTCCGCTCGTCCGTCCCCGACTTCGGACACGACCTCGCCGCCATGTTCGAGTTCTTCCAGACCCGCGACCTCGTCGCCCTCGACCGCGACCTGCCGTCCCTGCGAGCCCTGCACCCCGGCCTCCTGGGGTTCGAGGAGTGGTTGCGGGCCACCGGCTGGGTCGGCTCCGAACAGGACGTCCAGCGCTTCCCGGTGCGCCTGGCGCGGTGACCGGGACGCTGCCTTGGGCGAGGCCGGTGCCCACCCCGCACCGGCTTCGCCCGTCGGACCAGCCCACCTCGAACCGGTCCACGATCCCCTGCGCGACCTTCTCCACGGGCACGCCCGTCGTGAGGTCCTCCACCGGCTCCGTCAGCACGTGGCCCGGCAGCTCCCCCACGTGCTCCGAGTAGAAGATCCGCGCCCCCGGCACCACCCGGACCAGCTCACGGGCGGTGGTGGTCTTGCCAGCCCCGAACGTCCCGTTCAACCACAAGATCACGACTCACCGCAGCGCCCGACCTCGGCCCCGAGGACCTCACGGCCGGGATCCGGTAACGACATGCGCCTCGACTCCTTGCCCGCCCGGTGCCCGTCGGCCGGCGCGGCCGCCTCGTGGCCGGGCTCGGTGGCGGGCCGCCAGGCGCATGCCGGGCAGCCCGCCACCGGGATCCCGTCGCACATCACGGGGCCAGGGGCACGCGCAGGGCCGTTCGGGTCGGGACCCGGATGGACACGACGCCCAGGACGGCGGTGGCTCCGACGATCACGAGGTAGGCCAGCGGGGAGATGGTCGGGACGGGCTGGCCGGACACGCCGAGCGCGAACCCGACCAGGGGCGGGATGGCGGTGACGGTCCCGACCACCACCGCGATCACCACGGCCACCAGCGACTCGATGAGCGTCATCCGGCGGATCTGCCGGTCGGTGGTGCCGATGAGCCGCAGGAGGGTGAACTCGCGCCGCCGACCGACGGTGGCCATGACCAGCGTGTTGACCACGGACAGGGCGACGTACCCGAGGATCACCAGCAGGGCGATCAGGTTCACCCACGACTGGGTGTCGCGCTCGCCGCTGCCCGCGGGCACGCTGGTGTCCTGGACAGCCAGCCCCAGCTGCTCGACTCCGGCGCGGGCGTCCGGAGTGGACGACACCAGCAGGTAGTCCGCCAGGCCGGTGGTGGTGTGCGGGCGCAGCGCCTCGGCCGACAGCGTGAGGTCGCCGAACCCGAGCCCGCGGCCGTAGACGGCGACGACGGTGGCCGTCAGCTCGGTGCCGTCACCGAGGTGGAACGTGACCTCCTTGCCCACCTTGGCGTCCATGGAGGACGCGACGGTCGTGCTGAGCGCCACGGTGTCCGGTTCGGACAGCCGTTCCAACGATCCCTCCTGCACCCGCAGGTCGAGCGTGCGGGACTTCGGGTCGACGCCCTGGAGGGCGTACTGCTCGACCAGCACCTCGTCCTCGAACATCGGTGTGGTCACCACGGCGCTGGAGCGGATGACCGGGTCCGCGGCCGTCACACCGGGCACGGCGGCGACCTTGGCCGCGAGGTCCTGGGACAACCCCGAACCCGGTGCGGCGACGAGGTAGTCGGCGGTGATGCCGTCGCGCGACTGGGTCGCGGCCTCGGCGGCGATGGTCGTGGGCATGAACAGCTGGACGCTGCCGAAGGTGATGGCCAGCGCCAGCGGCACGACGGCCGCGGACAGCCTGCGGGTGTAGCCGCGGATGCTGGCCTCGGCCAGGACGCCCGCGGGTGAGGTGCCGACGCGCAGCAGCGGACCGAGCAAGCCGAGGAACAGCTCCACGAGCCGGGGCCCGACCAGGCCGACGGCGATGATCAGCAGCAATGCCGCGGCGCCGACGGCGGTCAGGCCGACCAGTCCGGGCAGCAGCAGTGGGGCGAGCGAGGCCACCAGGCCGATGCCTGCCAGCACGACGCCGGTCACGACCCGCCCCTTGCCCAGCTTGGGGGTCTCCACGCCGGACTCGCGGATGGCGTCGATCGGGTCGATGCGGGCCGGGCGGCGGGCGGCGACCGCGGCGGCACCCGCGGCCGTGGCCACGCTCAGCACGACGGCGGCGAGCCCCGGCAGCGGGCTGTAGGCGAGGGCGAAGTCCGCGGGCATCACGCCCGCTCCGGAGAACTGGGAGCCGAGCACCCCGGCGAGCAGGTAGCCGGGGGCGACGCCGAGCAGGGCGGCGAGCCCGGCGACCACCCGCACCTCGCGGCCGATCATCCCGTGGATCTGCCGCGGCAGCGTGCCCACGGCGCGGAGCAGGGCGAACTCGCGGCGGCGCTGCCCGACCGACAGCGACAGCGTGCTGGCCACCACGAACACGGCGATGAGCAGCGCGACACCGGCGAACGAGGCGCTGAGCGCCATCAGCTGGGTGCGGGCGCCGAAGGAGTCGAGCGACTCGACCTCGCCGCGGTCGGCACCGGTGTAGACCTCCACGCCCGGCACCGCGCGGCTGATCGCGGCCGCCAGGGTCGCCGGGTCGGTCCCCGGCTGCGGGAGCACGCCCACCGCGCCGACGCGGTCGGGGTGCGACCACAGCGCCGTGGCGGCCTGGTCGCTGAGGAACGCGGTCGCGACCCGGCTGCCCCCGGACGAGGCGACACCCACGACCTTGTAGGCGCTCGGCACGCCGCCGTAGGACAGGCGCACCTCCGCGCCGGGTGCCACGCCGAACGACCCGTCCACCACGACCTCGCCGTCACGGGCGGGCAGCGCGCCCGCGGTGAGCGAGTACGGGGTGAGCGCGGCCGAGCTCCAGCCGTGCACCTCCACGGGGGTGTGGGTCTCGGTCGTCATGGGCACGGTGATGTCCCCGACGGCCTGCCGCACACCGGCGACGGCACCGACCTTGCCGACCGCGTCGGCGGGGAGCATGACGCGTTCGGTGAACGGCTGCGCCACGTCGCCGGGGACGGGCAGCGCCTGCTGCCCTCCGACGACGACCTCGGCGGCGAGGTAGCGCTGCGGTGCGACGCCGCCGCGGAACCCGGACTCCAGCAGCACGCCGAGCCCGGTGATCAGGGCGGCGGCGAAGAACACGGCGACGAAGACCCCGGCGAACCCGCCGCGGTTGTGCCGGATGGCGGCGAAGGCGAGGCCCCACATGGTCACCACTCCCCCAGGCTCGACATGCGGTCGACGACGGCCTGCGCGGTGGGGCGCTCCAGCGAGCCGACGAGCTGCCCGTCGGCGAGGAACAGCACGCGGTCGGCGTAGGACGCGGCGACCGGGTCGTGCGTCACCATCACCACGGTCTGCCGGAGGTGGGTCGCGGTGTGCCGCAACAGCTCCAGCACCTGGCGGCCGGTGCGCGAGTCGAGCGCGCCGGTCGGCTCGTCACCGAATACCGCGTCCGGCTTGGTGATCAGGGCCCTGGCGATGGCGGCGCGCTGCTGCTGGCCGCCGGAGAGCTCCAGCGGGCTGCGCCCGGTCAGGTCGGCCAGCCCGACGGCGGAGACGACGTGGTCGAACCACGCCTTGTCCACGGCGTGCCCGCCGAGCAGCAGCGGCAGCGTGATGTTGCGCGCGACCGTGAGGTGCGGCAGCAGGTTGTAGGCCTGGAACACGAACCCGATGTGGTCGCGCCGGAACACGGTGAGCTGCTTGGCCTTCAGCGCGGAGATGTCCGTGCCGCCCAGGGTGACCCGGCCCGCGCTCGGCCGGTCGAGACCGGCCGCGCACTGCAGCAGCGTGCTCTTGCCGGAGCCGGACGGGCCCATGACGGCGGTGAAGGACCGCTTGGGGATGGCCAGCGAGACGTCTCGCAGCGCGGTCACGGGTGCCGCCCCGGCGTCGTACACCTTCGACACGCCTTCCAGGCGCACGGCGATGTCGGGTGGTGCGATCACTGGGTCGCGGGTGTCGGTGTGCATCGGTCACGTCCTCGGTCGTCGGGTACGGGGAGAACGCTATGGACGGACGGCGTCGTGGACGATCCACTCCGCTGCCCACTTGGGGGTGTAGCTGGCTCTACCCCCGCGCTGGGGGCAGCGGGTGCGGCTGGGCTCCGGTCCACACCGCCTTCGGCCGATTCCCGGTGCCGAGGCGGCGGTGTTCAGTAGATTGCCGGGGCTGTCGTGACGGGGACCCAGTCACGTCGGATTCCGGTGGAGGCGTTGTGGATCGACGGTTGGCCGACTCCCTGTTCGTCCCGGTGGAGCGGTGGGGCTGGGAGCCGTTGTCCCAGGACCCGCGGCCGCACCCCGAGGCGGACTCCCCGCCGGAGTGGGAGGAGCCGTCGGAGCCGCTGGGCACGGGGGCGCGCAAGGCCGCGGGCTGCCTCGCGAAGGTCGTGCTCGGCCTCGCGGCCGCGGTGCTCGGCCTGCTGGTGGTAGGCCACGCCTACCCGTCCGTGCTGGTCGCGTTCGGCCTGTTCTTCCTGGTGCTGCTGGGGTTCGTCGGTGTGCTGGGGTGGTCGCCGGAGCTGCGGGCGTGGTGGCGGCGGCGGGTGGCGCGCGACCGGTACGACGCGGAGTACCGCGCCTGGGAGGTCCGGGTCGCCGAGCACGACCGGGCCGAGCGCAGGGCGCTGGAGGCGGCGGGGTCGTGGCGGACCCTGACGCTGGGCGACCCCCGGCGGGTCTTCGTGTTCGGCGGGACGCCGCGGGACTGCTGGGCGGGCCTGCTCACCACCGTCGGCAGCTCCTACCTCGGGCGCGGAGGGGTCGTCGCGGTGGCCGACTTCACCGAGGAGGGCGTGGCCGCGGAGCTGGCGCACCTGGCCGGGCAGCGCGGGATCCCGGTGCTGGACGCGGGGATCCCGCACGGGACGCGGCCCGACGTCCTGGGTGGGCTCCCGGTCGACGAGACGGCCGAGCTGCTGGCGGTGTCCGAACCGGACCGGTCGGCCGACCGGCTGGAGCGGCGGGTGCTGCACCTGCGGCTGCTCACCGTCGTGCTGGAGGCGGTGGACGGGCCCTGGTCGTTCGGCCGGATCGCGGCCGGGCTGCGGGTGCTGGCGGGCGAGCCCGGCGGCGGCGCGCTGGCGGCGCACGAGGTCGACCGGCTCACCGCCGCGGTCGCCGTGGTGGGCGCGGGCGAGCAGTCGCGGACGCGGCTCGCGCACCTGGCCGGGCTGCTGGACCTGCTCTCGGTGGTCGACTCGCCGGAGGCCGCGGCCGCGGAGGTGCTGTGGCGCGACAGCGGGTTGAGCGTGCTGTCGACGGGCGGCGGGAACGAGGACCGCAAGGAGCTGCTCGACGCCGTCGTGTTCCACCGGTTGCTGCGGGACCTGCGCCACCGGCGGCCCGCCCTGCTGGTGCTGGCCGGGGTGGAGGCGTTCGACGCGCGGTCGCTGCGCTCGGTCACCCGGCAGGCGCAGCGGTCCGGGATGACCCTGGTGCTGCTGTCGCGGCGGCTGGACGCGGACTCGGAGTCGCTGCTGGGCGACTCCGCCGACGCCACGATCGTCATGCGGCCGGGCACGGCGGCGGACGCGATCCGCGCGGCCGACCTCATCGGCCGCGAGCACCGGTTCGTGCGCGACCGGCTCACCGACCAGGTCGGCCGGACGATCACCCGCGGGGTGGCGCACACCGAGGGCGAGACCGAGTGGCCCGTCCGCCCGGCGTGGCCGGGTGCGGGGCCCGGCGCCATCGACCGGTGGAACGCGACCACGACGCTCACGTCCTCGTCGGACACGATGAGCAGGTCCGAGTCGGAGTCCACCAGCCGCAGCGAGACCACCTCGCGGGTCTACGAGTACGCGGTGGAGCCGAAGTCCCTGCAGGAGCTGCCGGTGACGGCCTTCCTGCTGGTGGAACCGACCGCCGACGGCAGGCGGGTGGTGGCGGCCGACTGCAACCCCGGCATCGCGCTGCTCGACGGGGTGCGCTGAGCTCCACCAACGGCTGGTTCTCCGGTCGCCGCGCGCGCGTCGGGTTGCCGCCGCGCGGATCCGGATTAGGTTGCGGCCGTGGACAAGCGCACGATCTCCCGGATCTGGTTCGGCGTGGGCGCGGCGGTCGTCCTGGTCGGCCTCGCCGTCCAGGTGGTCGTCTCGGCCACCGGCACCGGCGGTCACTTCGACACGCCAGCCGGCCGGGTGCTCAACATCTTCTGCTTCTTCACGGTGCTGTCCAACGTGATCGTGGGCGTCACCTCCGCGCAGCTCGCCGTGGACCCGGACCGGCCGTCCACGGTGTTCCGGGTCTTCCGGCTCGCCGGGCTGGTCGGCATCGCGGTGACCGGTGTCGTCTTCCACCTCGCGCTGGCGGACCTCCAGGAGCTGGAGGGGTACGCCGCGCTGGCCGACTTCCTGCTGCACACCGCCTCGCCGCTGCTGTGCGTCGTGGGCTGGCTGCTGTTCGGGCCGCACGTGGACACCGGCGTCCGCGTGGTGGGGCTGTCGCTGCTGTACCCGTTGGCGTGGCTGGTGTTCACGCTCGTGCGGGGGCCGATCTCCGACTTCTACCCGTACCCGTTCCTGGACGTGCGGGTGCTCGGCTACCCGGCGGTGCTGCTCAACTGCGTCGTCGTCGCGGTCCTGTTCGTCGCGCTGGCCGCCGCGGCGGCCGCGTTCGACCGGGCGATGGCCCGCCGCGCCGCGACGGCCGCCCGGTGACCGGCGCCGAGGGCGGGCTGAGCGGGTCCTACGCGCTGTGCCGCCGGGTGCACGCGATGGCCGACCGCCCGACCTACCTGGCGACGCGGCTGTTCCTGCCGCCGTCGGCCCGGCCGCACGCGCACGCGCTCTACGCGTTCTTCACCGTCAGCGACACCGTGGCCGACGACGGCGACCCGGTGCTGCGCGAGCGGGCGTTCGCGCGGTGGTCCGCCGCGAGCCTGGCCGAGCTGCGCTCCGGGCGCAGCGCGCACCCGTTGCGGGCGGCCCTGGTGCACAGCGCGGGCGTGCACGGGCTGGAGATCGGGCTGTTCGAGCGGTTCCTGGCCGCGACCCGCGACGACAACACCGGTGCGGCCGAGTTCGCGACCTTCGCGGACCTGCGGCGGTTCACCGCGGGGGTCGGCGGGGTGCCCGCGGTGCTGGGGATGCGGCTGCTCATGCGGGCCGACGCCGAGCGCGACCGGCTGGTCTCGCAGCTGGGTGAGGTGTTCCAGTTCGTCGACGTCCTGCGCGACCTCGCCGTCGACCTGCCCGCGGGGCGGGTGTACCTGCCGCTGGAGGACCTGGAGCGGTTCGGGGTGACCCGCGCCGAGCTGACCGGTGGCGGGTCGGGTGCCGCGCTCGACGACCTGGTGCGGTTCCAGGTCGACCGGGTCCGGGAGCTGCAACGGGAGGCCGCGGTCGTGGTGGACGACCTCCCGGCGCGCGCCCGGCCGTTCGTGACCGCGGGCATCGCGGTGCACGAGGCCTACTTCGACGAGGTCGACCGGCTGGGCGCCGGTGCGCTGCGGCACGGCGTGCGGTTGCCGAAGGTGGACCTGCTGCGCCGGGTCGGGCCCGCCGTGCTGCGCGGGCGCGTGGTGGGGTCAGGCGGTGGGGTACAGCTCGAGCGGGCTCGCGGACGGCAACCGCGCAGGTGGGTCGCCGGGGTCGGCGCGCAGCGAGCGCAGCAGCAGGGCGACCAGTCGGCGTGACGACGCCCGCACCGCCTCGGGGGTGGCCGCGGCGATGCCGCCGTTGGCCATGAGCAGCAGCTTGAGGTCGTCGGTGGTGAAGTCGGCGCGCAGTCGGCCGCTTTCCTTCGCCCTCCGGACGATTTCGGCGAAACCCCGCGCGTTGTGCTCGCGTTCTCCCCGGAAATCGACCGCGCGCGGGAACACCGAGAGGAACTCGGCGGTGAACCCGCCGAACAGGACGTGCATGGCGCACGCCTTCTCGACCACCAACGCGAACGCGCGCCAGGCGTCCGGTTCGGCGAGCGCCTCGTCGACGACCGCGGCGCAGGCGGCCACCTGTTCCTCGAACGCGGCCGCCATCAGGGCTTCCTTGGTCGGGAACCGGCGGTAGAGGGTGGCGACGGCGACCCCGGAACGTCGGGCGATCACCTTCATGGGCACGTCGAGCCCCGATTCGGCGAACGTCGTGCGGGCGACCTCCAGGATGCGGTCCCGGTTGTTCCTGGCGTCCACGCGCAATTCCGGATCACCAGCCCCGGTCGACATCCGAGAAGAATCGACGCTCATCTTCCTCACTTCCCGCTGACCCCGCCGGACCGTTCACTTCCGATGTTAGCGTCGGGTCATTCCCTTCCATTCCCGTTGTCGGTGAGGTGTCGGCGTGTTCGCACTGCAGTACTCGGAGTTCGGTCCGCCCGGTGTGCTCTCGGTGGGCGAGGCGGTCGAGCCGCACGCGGGCCCCGGCGAGGTCCGGATCGCGGTCCGCGCGACCGGAGTCACGCCGGTCGACGCGAAGGTCCGCTCGGGCCTGCCGGAGGGGCGTCCGCCGCTCGCGTGGCCGCACATCCCCGGTGTGGACGCCTCCGGTGTGGTGGACGAGGTCGGCGAGGGCGTCACGGGAGTCGCGGTCGGCGACGCGGTGTTCGGGCTGGTCGACATCGCCCGGCTGGGCGGAGCGGCCGCGGAGTTCGCCGTGCTCAAGGCGTGGGCGGCCAAGCCCGACGCGTTGAGCTGGGAGGAGGCGGGCGGCGCGGCCACCAGTGTGGAGACCGCGACCAGGACCCTGGACCGGCTCGGGGTCGCGGCGGGCACGACGCTGCTGGTCGAGGGCGCCGCGGGTGGTGTGGGCACGGTCGCCGTGCAGCTCGCGGTCGCGCGCGGCGCCACCGTGATCGGCACGGCGAGCGATCGCAACCACGGGTTCCTCGCGGGGCTGGGCGCCGTGCCGACGACGTACGGGCCGGGGCTGGTCGAGCGGGTCGCCGCGCTCGCGCCCGGTGGTGTGGACGCGGTGCTCGACATCGCGGGCTCGGGGTCGGTGCCGGACCTGGTCGCGATCGCCGGGACCCCGGACCACGTCGTCACGATCTCCGACTTCGCCGCGGCGCGGCACGGCGTCGCGCTCTCGCACACCGGCCCCGGTGGCGACGCCCCGGCGTACGAGGGACTGGCCGTGGCGGCCGCGTTGGCCACCGAAGGCCGGTTCACCGTGCCGCTGCACGCGGTGCTGCCGTTGGCGGCGGGCGCCGAGGCCCACGAGCTGAGCGCGTCCGGTCACGCCCGCGGCAAGATCGTGCTCACCGTGCCTTGACCGGCGCGCTTGGCCGCGCGCACGCCGTGCGCCCACAGCGCCAGGCCGAGGAGCGGCAGGGCGGCGCCGAACACGCAGACCCCGGTCCAGCCGTAGGCCTCGTGCACGACGCCGGTGGCGGCCGAGGACACCGCGCCGCCGACGAAGATCGTGGTCATGTAGACGGTGTTGACGCGGGCGCGCGCGTCGGCGCGCAGGGCGAACACCTCGTGCTGGCTGAGCACCTGGTGGCACTGCACGGCGAAGTCGAGCAGCACCCCGGCCACCGCGAGCAGCACCACGCTGCGGTGCCCGATCCCGGCGGCGAGCAGCGTGAGCGCGCCGAGCAGCAGCGCCACGCCGCTGAGCGCGCGGCCGTGCCCCCGGTCGGCGAACCGGCCGCCCAGCGGCGCCGCGATCGCCCCGCCCGCGCCGATGAGGGCGAAGACCGCGATCTGCCCCTGGCTGAAACCGTGCTCGTCGATGAGCTCGTAGGCGATGGCCGTCCAGAACGCGGTGAACGCACCGAACATCGTCGCCTGGCACAGCGCGCGGCGCCGCAGGACGGGTTCCTCGCGGACGAGCGCGGCCATGCTCGCGAGCAGCGACCGGTAGCCCGCGGTGTGGCCGGGTCGGCGTCGCGGCACCATCCGGCTCAGCACGACGGCCAGCACGAGCATGAAGGCCGCGGAGATGAGGTAGATCGCCCGCCAGCCGAGCAGGTCGGCGACCAGGCTCGACACCGTGCGGGCCAGCAGGATGCCCACCAGCAGCCCACCCATGACCCTCCCGACCGACCGCCCGCGCAGCTCGGGCGGGGCGAGGTCGGCCGCGAGCGGCACGAGCACCTGCGCCACGACCGAGGTGATCCCGACCAGCACGGACACCGCGAGGAACATCCCGAACACCGGCGACACCGCCGTGAGCAGCAGCGCGACGGCCGTCGCGACCAGGGTTCGGGTCGCCAGCGTGCGGCTCTCGACCAGGTCGCCGAGCGGCAGCAGGAACAGCAACCCGACCGCGTACCCGGCCTGGGTCACCGTCACCACGACCGTGGCCGCCCCCTGGCTGACGCCGAACGAGCCCGCGATCAGGTCGAGCAGCGGCTGCGAGTAGTACAGGTTCGCCACGGTCAGCCCGCACGCCACCGCCAGGACCAGCGTGAGCGCGTGGTCGATCCGCTGCCGCATGTCCTCCCCCGCCCGCCGTCGCCACCACGACGCTACGACACCACCCACCCCCACGCCCGCCACCGGCCGTGGACTTGGTGCCGCCTTGCCCAGGGCTACCTCGGCCGGGCGCCTGTGGAGCCGCGGACGACGAGCTCCGGTTGGAACACGAACTCGGCGTGCGGGGCGGGGGTGCCGCCGATCTCCTCCAGCAGCGCGTGCACGGCGGCCTGGCCCATGGCGTCGACGGGCTGGCGCAGGGTGGTGAGGGGTGGGTCGGTGAAGACGATCAGCGGTGAGTCGTCGAAACCGACGACCGACACGTCGCGCGGCACGCGGAGGTCGCGGTGGCGGGCGGCGCGGATGGCGCCGAAGGCCATCAGGTCGCTGCCGCACACGATCGCCGTGCAGTCCTTGGCGAGCAGCGCCGTGCCCGCGGCCTGGCCGCCTTCGACGGTGAACAGGGAGTGCTCGACCAGGTCGGCGGACTCCGGTCTGGCCAGCAGGAAGCCCTCGACCATGCGCTGGGTCGGCACGTACCGGCGGGGGCCGACGGCGAGGCCGATCCGCTCGTGGCCGAGCTCCACGAGGTGCGAGACGGCGAGCCGGGCGGCGGTGCGGTGGTCGACCGACACGAACGGCGCGGACACCCGGTCGGTGTAGCCGTTGACCATGACGAACGGCACCCCGCGACCGGCCAGCTTCACGTAGCGGTCCATGTCCGCGGTGGTGTCGGCGTGCAGCCCGGCGACGAACACGATGCCCGTGACACCGCGGTCGACGAGCAGTTCGGTCAACTGGTCCTCCGACGAGCCGCCGGGGGTCTGGGTGCACAGCACGGGGGTGAACCCCTCCCTGGTCAGCACCCGTTCGATCACCTGGGCGAACACCGGGAAGATCGGGTTGGTCAGCTCGGGGATGATCAGTCCGATCAGCCCCTGGCTGCGTTGCCGCAGCTTGGGGGGTCGTTCGTAGCCGAGGATGTCCATCGCGGCGACGACGGCCTGCCTGGTCGACGGCGAGACGCCCGCCTTGCCGTTGACCACCCGGCTGACGGTCGCCTCGCTGACGCCTGCCTGGGTCGCGATGTCACTGAGCCGAGCTGTCACACCGGGTGACTCTACGGGCGGGTGAGCCCTTCGGTCGTCACGTCCCGCACCGGCGCCCCGGATGCCTTCGGTCACCGAACGGCCGTCCGTTGGTCCGCTTCGCCGAACCGGTGCGACCGAAGTGCGTGAAAGGTGTTGCAGACGTTTTCAGCAACCACGGCAGCTGGTATGACGTGGAGCACACCCTGCACAGAGGAGACACCGTGGTCCCCGCCAAACGCCGGGCGCTGTCGGCCATCACAGCGCTGCTGACAACCCTCCTGGTGAGCCCCCTGTCCTCACCGGTCCCCGCCACCGCCACCCCGCCCGGCTCCAAGGACGTCACCGCCACCCTGTTCCAGTGGTCGTTCGACCGGGTCGCGACCGAGTGCACCACCGTCCTGGGCCCGAAGGGCTACGGCTTCGTCGAGGTCTCCCCCGCGACCGAGCACATCCAGGGCTCCCAGTGGTGGACCTCCTACCAGCCCGTTAGCTACCGCATCGCCGGACGGCTCGGCACCGAGTCGCAGTTCCGCACCATGGTGAGCACCTGCCACGCCGCCGGGGTGAAGGTGATCGCCGACGCCGTGGTCAACCACATGGCCGCGGGCTCCGGCACCGGGACCGGCGGCACGAACTACTCGAAGTACAGCTACCCCGGCTACTACGCCGACCAGGACTTCCACTCCTGCCGCACCAGCATCAGCGACTACCGCAACCGCGACAACGTGCAGAACTGCGAACTGGTCGGCCTGTCGGACCTGAACACCGGCAGCGACTACGTCCGCAGCACGATCGCCGCCTACCTCAACAACCTCGTCTCCATGGGCGTGGACGGATTCCGCGTCGACGCCGCCAAGCACATCGCCGCCGCCGACCTGTCCGCCATCAAGTCCAAGCTCGGCAACACCGGCGTGTTCTGGGTCCAGGAGGTCATCTACGGCGCCGGCGAGGCCGTGCAGCCCGGCGAGTACACCGGGACCGGCGACGTGGACGAGTTCCGCTACGCCACCGACGTCAAACGCGTCTTCGGCAGCGAGAAGCTCTCCTACCTCAGCAACTTCGGCCAGTCCTGGGGGTACCTGCCCGGTAACCAGGCGCGGTCGTTCGTGGACAACTGGGACACCGAGCGCAACGGGTCGACGCTGTCCTACAAGGACGGTTCGACCTACACGCTGGCCAACGTGTTCATGCTGGCGTGGCCCTACGGCGCACCGCAGGTGTACTCGGGCTACGAGTTCTCCGACAACGACGCGGGCGCTCCCGCCGCGGCGGCGTGCTACTCCAACGGCTGGAAGTGCCAGCACAAGTGGCCGCAGATCGCGAACATGGTCGGCTTCCGCAACGCGGTGGCGGGCACGGCGGTGACGAACTGGTGGGACAACGGCAACAACGCGATCGCGTTCGGCCGCGGCGCCAAGGGGTTCGTGGCCATCAACAAGGAGACCACCGCGCTCACCCGCGCGTTCCAGACCTCCCTGCCCGCCGGGAACTACTGCGACGTGCAGCGCGACGGCTGCGCGGTGTCCTACGCCGTCGGCTCCAACGGCCAGTTCACCGCCACCGTCGGCGCGGGCGACGCCATCGCCCTGCACGTGGGCGCCACCGGCGGCGGTGGCACCGACCCCGGCACGAGCGCGGCCGCGTTCGCCGTCAACGCCACGACCTCGTTGGGCCAGAACGTCTTCGTCGTCGGCGACAACCCCGCACTCGGCTCCTGGAACCCCGCGTCGGCGATCCCGCTGTCCTCGGCGACCTACCCGGTGTGGCGGGCGTCCGTGCCACTGCCCAGCGGTACCGCGTTCCAGTACAAGTACATCCGCAAGGAGTCCAACGGCTCCGTGACCTGGGAGAGCGGCGCCAACCGCACCGCCACCGCACCCACCACCCTCAACGACACCTGGCGCCCCTGACCCACGTGACCCCGCCGTCCGCCCGGTGGACGGCGGGGTCACGTGGCGAGGAGGTCGAACACGAAGCCCACCACCACGAGCAGGATCCCCAGCACGCGCGGCGAACGGTCCGGCTGCGGCCCCCGGAGCAGCACGAGCGGCGGGACGACGAGCGCGTGGTAGACCGCCACGGGCCAGAAGCGCGCGGCGAGGTTGACCAGCAGACCCACGGCGGTGAACACCGCGACCAGGACCAGCGGCAGGATCACCAGGCGATCGCGACACCCGCGACCAGCAGCACCGTCCGCCACCACGAGACCTGCTGCGCGCCGACGACCTAGGCCCTGGTCAGCGTGCCGCGGATCCGTGCCACCACGGGATAGCAGTGGCAGCCGACGCAGACGCCGAACACGGCGTTGAGGAGGGCGGCGGCCAGTGCGCAGGCGGTGGCCGCGACGCCGATGGCGGTGACGCCCGAGGCGTACCCGAGGGCGCCGATCAGGGCGAAGGCGCAGCCGACGGCCTGGGCGAAGCGGAGCGGGGCCTCGGCGGCGAGCACGGGCGGGGCGGTGAGGTGGGGGCGGACGGTGCGGCGGTAGGCGGCGCCGTAGGGGTTCACCCGGAGGCCGAAGGCGGCGCACAAGGCGAACAGGGCGGCCTGGGCGAGCAGCACGCGCGGGCTGGCGGTGAGCAGGCCGAGGGTCAGGACGGCGCTCGTCATCGCGGCCGAGAACCGCACGCCCCTCGGGTCGACGCCGCCGTCGGCGTCGCTGGTTCGCTGGTCGGCCATGCGGTCAAGAGATCGCGGCCGCCACCGGGCAGTCAAGGCGACGACGAATAGTCGACCCGTTCGGTCGATGTGTCCACCTGTTCGCGCTGCGCCGATAGCGTGGTGCGGCTGCGGCACCACACGTCTTGGGAGTGCGGGCATGGACGAGGACGAGATCGACCGCGAGGTGTGGGGGCCGTTCCGCGAGGCCTACCGGGCATTGGACGCGGAGGCGTTCCTGGCGGTGTACGACCCCGACCTGATCCGGGCGGGTGGACCGGCGAAGGCGGTGACGGGGTTCGATTCGACGAGTACGCGCGGGGGACGCGCGAGTGGTTCGCGGCGGTCGCCGGGAGCGGTGGCGGGCTGGGGATCGAGCTCCGGTTCACCGAGCGGATCGCGGCGGGCGGGCCGGCCAGTGAGCGCGGGGTCTTCCGGATCACCGCGACCCGGCCCGGCGCCGAGGACAAGCTGCTGCACGGCCGTTTCCACACGTTCAGCCGCAAGTCCGGAGGTCGGTGGCGGATCGTCGCGGACTACGACTCCGACGACGACGGCACCGTGACGGAGGAGGTCTTCGAGGCGGCCGGTCGGCGGCCGTAACGATCACCGGCCGCGTGCGACGTCCAGGGTGCCGTCGACACGAGGAGGCACCGGGTGACCCGACGACGAAGGCTCGCGGCCGCGCTGGTGCTCGTGCTCCTCTGCGCGGGCCTGGGCGTCTGGGCGTGGTACCTGTCCGGGCGGTCGTTGGCCGACGCCGACAGCGCGTCGAGCGTGCTCGGCGGGTTCGCCGCGGTGGTGTTCGGCGTCGCGGGCGTGGCGATCGGGCTCGCCGCGCTGCGCCGGGCCGAACCGGACGACGGCACACCGGTCTCCGGGGACCGGGCGGTGAGCGTGCGGGGCAGCGTCGGCGGGCACGTGGTCACCGGCGACCACACCACGATCACCGGCTGGTCGCCGCGCGCCACGTGGGTCGTGGGGCTGGTGGTCGCGGTCGCGGCGGCGGCATCGGTGGCCTCGGTCGTCGTCGCGTTGCGCTCGGACGGCCCGGCGCCCGTGGAACGGGTCCGGCTCGGTGCGTACACGGTGACCGTGCGCGGCAGCGCGATCGGCGGAGACCCGTTCGAGCTCCAGGGAGAGCTCCGGGTGCGCGCCGCCACCGACGGCCTGCCCTACCAGTGGTGCCTGAAGGTGGGCGACCCGTGGGGTTCGCCCAAGCCGGGCGCGATCTGGTTCGGCACCAGCGGCAGGTGCTTCGGCAAGCGGACGGACCAGTCCGTGGCCGAGGTGCGCGAGACCGACGGCGAGCACGTGCTGGTCCCGGTGGACCCGCCGACACCGGAGGACCAGCTCAACGCGTTCACCGCGACGTCCGGCGAGCTGTCCGGCGCGTACCGCCCCACCGGCGGCGACGTGCGCTTCCGGGCCTCGGCGGCCCGGCTGGAGGGCACGGTGAGCCTGCAGGGGCTGGAGGTGGTCGTCGGGCTCAGCACGCGCGGCACCGTCACCGCCACGTTCACCGCCGCGCTCGTCTCCGACGACCCGGACGCGCTGGTGTCCTCACCACTGGACCCCGCGGGCGACAGCGGACGACCGACCCGGCCGGACGTGCCGGGCGTGCGGTACACGGTGCGGACGGTCGTGTCGTTCACGGCGACGACCGGCGCGCCGGATCTGCGGGGCTCGGCGCGCGAGCGGTTCGCCCAGGCGGTGTTCGTGGTCGAGGCCCGTGACGGAGGGCGGTTCGTCTACGACCCGCCGGGGTCGCGGGACGACCTGTTCCCCGTCACGGGCACCGTGACGGGCGCGGCGCCGGTGTTCGTGCTGGCGGGCGGCAGGACGTCCGGTGAGGGGACTCTGGCGGCGTCGTCGCGCATCGGCGGCACGTTCGACCTCAGCGGCCCCGAGCCGGTGGTGCGG
Organism: Umezawaea tangerina; assembly: GCF_003002815.1. Lineage (GTDB taxonomy): Bacteria > Actinomycetota > Actinomycetes > Mycobacteriales > Pseudonocardiaceae > Umezawaea > Umezawaea tangerina. The sequence continues at coordinate 475,687 of NZ_PVTF01000002.1, forward strand.
TTGACGTTGGGGACGGCCGCGTTCGGCGCGGAGTCGGGGTATCAGGCCGAAGCGGTGCTGGCGAAGGGGTGACAGCCGAAAGGCCCGCCGGAGCGGGCCTCGGGTGAGGAGAGGGCGGGGGCTAGATGCCTGGAAAGGAAGAAGGAAGCTCCCGCATTGCCTCGTGGGACGAGCGTACCCAGGGGTCGGGCAGGGGCAGGTGTCGGGGTGCTCGACCGTGCGCCCGTCCGCTGGGCCCGAGGGCCACCGCGGCGGGCGTCCGTTCCGGACTCCGTCGGATGGCCCTCGGGCGTCAGGTGGTTACCAGCACGTGTTGCCCGTGACCCACTTGTGGGAGCGGATCAGCACGTTCGGGAAGTTCGGCGCTTCCGCGCCCCGGACGACGTAGTAGGCGATGTCGCCGGAGTAGTTCGCGCCGGGGTACAGGCACACCCTGGCGTAGGACGTGCTGGTCCCCGCGTTCTCGACGGCCCGCACCGCGTTGGACCCCGACCAGGAACACGTGACGGACCCGCTCTGCCAGTCCGTGTCGGCGTCTCTCCAGCTGCAGCGGCTGCTGCTGCCGTCAGCGACCGGCCACGCGCACATGTTGCCCGCCCCGCACGACAGGGCCTGCGCCGAGACGTCGTGCTGCACCACCGCGCCGACCTCGATCTCGGTCTTCCCGCCCGCCGCCGACGCGGTCCCCATGAACGACAACAGCGCCAGGGCCGCGGCGAACAGCACGCACAACGATTTCCTCATGTCTCCCCCTCGGAGATTGGTGTGCAAGGCGGGGAGTATTTCGGGACCACCACGACCGGGGAGTGTCCTTCGAACGTCGTCGAAGGGTTTCCAGCCGACCCGGACCGACCGCGGACTCGGTCCCCACCAGTCGTTCCACCCACCCGACCGGAACTGTCGGTGCCGGGCGCTACCGTGCCGCCATGGACGAGACCTCGCGAACCCGCCGGATCGCTCAGGAGTACGTGGACCGCACCGAGCGGCGCGACTGGGACGGCCTGAGCGCCCTCCTCGACGAGCACGTGGTGTACGAGATGCCCCAGACCAGGGAACGCTTCCACGGGAGGCCGACGTTCCTCCGGTTCAACCAGGAGTACCCCGGCGACTGGCACCTGCGCGCACGTCGCGTCGTCGCCGACGGCAGGCACGCGGCGCTGTGGGTCGACGCGCGGGTCGGCGACGAGGCCATGGACGCCTGCGTGTGGCTGGACCTGTCCGAGGACGGGCTGATCACCCGCGTCACCGACTACTGGCCGACCTCCTACGAACCGCCCGCCGACCGCGGGTACCCCGTCGAACGCTGGTAGCGGACGCCGATCGGCCACGACGTGCACGTCGACCGCACCGCACCCCCGAGGCGAAGTCCGCTCGGCACGGGTCGAGCCCCGCGCTAGTCGGGGATCAGCTGGTCGGGGGTGAGGGTGGTCGACCCCTCGGGGAGGTCGTCCGGTGGGTGGAGGCCCAGGTAGGTGACCGGGACGTCGAGGTGGAGGGTCGGCGTCCAGGTGGTCGTGGGGACGCCTTTCGCGCGCAGCAGGTCGAGCAGGTGGGTGGTGGTGAGGTAGCGGCGGGCGAGGATGGCCTTGGCGAGGAGGGTGGTGTTGAGGTGGTTGCCCTCCACCTGGTTGAACGCGGGGTCGCCGGGCAGGTGGAGGTGCAGCCAGGTGGCGGACCAGGAGCCGTCGGGGTCGCGGGTGAAGGCGATGGGGAGCGCCACTCGGCCGGGGCCGCGGAGGGTCGAGCGGGCGCGGACGGTGCGGGGGTCGAAGGGTGCGCCCGCCTGGGCGGGACCGCGGGTCATCCAGCCGAACGTGGACTCGGCGACGTCGTCGAAGCCCTCGCCCGAGTAGACGTTGACCTGCGGTACCAGGCAATGCGCGTCGATGGTGGACAGCGGGATGTCGATGAACTCGGTGGCGCCGTCGGCGGACTCGGTGATGTCGCCGGAGTGCACGGCGCCGTCGTGGGCGAGGTTGGTCCAGGCGACGTGGCCGACGTAGCCGAAGTCCTCGTCCAGCAGGAGGGCCGAGAGGTCGAAGTCGGTGCGGCGCGCGGTCTCGCGCCAGTAGGTGAAGAAGCGCAGCACCTCGCCCGCTTCGGGGTCGATCCGGGAGCGGGAGCCGCGGGGCAGCACGGCGAAGCCGTCCTCGGAGGCCTTGCCGGACAACGGGAGCGCGACGTCCAGCATGGCCGGGTCGACGACGAGATGGGCGTAGGTGGGCAGCCTGGTGGTGAGCTCGCCGTCGATGAGCGCGGCCGCGCGGGCGACCACCTCGGGTGGTAGCGGGTCGCGGTTGTCGTCGGCGACCCAGGCCCGGCGGCCGCGGGTGGCGAAGACGCGGGCGAGGTCCGGCGTCGTGCGGTTGGCGAGGTGTTCGCGCACCGAGCACAGCACCCGGCCGGAGACCGAGCCGATGACGGACTCCACCGCGGCGAGCACCGAGTCCACTTCGGACGGTTCCGTCGACCGGCGCAGCAAGCGGTCCAGCGAGCGCAAGAGCATGCCGGGCGCGACGGCGAGGATCTCCGCGGCCCTGCCCACGTCGCCCGCGTAGAACGCCTCCTCGGCACGGCCCGCCAGCGACCGGGCGGTCCGCTCACCGCGGGCGACGGCGAACACCTCAGCGGCGTGCGGGAAGCGCGGGTACTCGTGCGGGTGCAGGCCCTCGCCGAGGCGCTTCCACGGGCCAGCGTGCCGGGCGACGTCACCAAGCTTGGCCTCGCCGCCGTCGACGACCCGGTCCAGCGCGCCGAGCAGGACGCGCCGTTCGCGGCGGCGGAAGCTGCGGAAGCGGGTGGGGGTGGCCAGGCTGACGTCGCCGCCGCTGAGCCGGCAGGCCAGGCGCAGCACGTCCGTCACGGTGTCCACCGCGACGGGTTCGCGGCCCCCGGCCATCCGTGCGGCGTTGACGACCGCGCGGTTCTCCCGCACGGGCACCGCCTTCGGCTGGGCGCCGTCCAGGCACGTCCGCGCCAGCTCGGCCAGCAGGTCGAGGTCCCCCTCGCCCAGCGGCGTCGGGCTCCCGGCCAGCCGCAGGTAGAGCGCACTCGTCTCCTCGGCCAGGGTGTCGCCCAGGTGCAGGACGGTGACCCGGTCCTCCGCCGACGCGACCAGCTCGTCGTGCGCGGCCAGCAGCTCGGCGAAGGTGTGCCGGTAGCGGCCGTAGGTCGGCAGGTCGAGCAGGTTCACCACGCCCGGCAACACGTCGACGGGGCGCCCGACCAGCTCGCGCAGGCAGCTCACCCAGAACTCGACGGTGTCCGGGACGCCGTTCGGGAAGTCCAGGAAGTACGCGTTGTGCTCCACGTGGTCGCCGACCAGGCCGCGCACGGCACCGATCGCCCGCACGGCGAGGTCCATCGCCGCGCCCGGTTCCAGGCCGGACACGTGGTCCAGCAGTTCGCGGGTGGCGGTGAAGCCGACACCGGCCAGCACGGCGTCCAGCTGCCGCGCGACGGCCGCGCCGTCGCCCGCGGGGGCCTCCGACCGGGGAACGCGCAGCGTCTTGCGGATGATCACGTGGTCGAGCACGAGTGGTCCTGTCGTCGAGTGTGGATCAAGCCTCCCATCCTGACCGCGTCCAGGACCACCGAACGGACGATCCCGCCCTGACCGGCGTTCAGCCGTAGGTCGGGTGCTGCGGCCAGCCCGCGGGCGAGTCCTCCCAGTCCTGCTGCCGCCCGTAGGGCGTGAGGTCGAGGACGCTGTTGCCGAACAGCAGGCGGTCGACACCGCGTTGCGTGGTGTTGTAGGTGCGGTAGACACGGTCGCCGTCGCGCAGGAAGACGGTGAGCATGAAACCGCCGCCCGCCCCGCAGTCGTCGGCGAAGGTCGAGCCGCGGGACGACACGAACGGCAGCGTCCAGCCCCTACGCTCCTTGTACTCCCGGATCTGGGCAAGCGGCATGTTCGACACCGTCACCCAGGTCACCCCCAGGTCGGCCAGCGCGGGCAGCGCGGTCACCGGGACGTTGTCGGTCAACGCCGTGCAGCCGCCGCAGAAGGCGTCCGGGCCGATGTCCATGAACTGGTAGACGACCAGCTGGTCGCGCCCGTCGAACAGGTCGAGCAGCGTCCGCTTGCCCTCGGGCGCCTCGAACTCGTAACCGCCGTCGAACTCGACCATCGGCAACCGCCGCCGTCGCGCGGCCAGCGCGTCCTGGGCGCGGGTGACTTCCTTTTCAGCCGTGAGCAGCTCGTCGCGCGCCCGCTGCCAGTCCGGCGCGGACACGACCTCTGGTTTCTCCATCCGCCGATTGTCGCCCAGAGGTCCGACAATTTCTCGTCGGCGCAGGTCAGGTGGCTAGTCGAGTGGTCGCGTGGACGACCCGCATGCCGCACGGCACCCGTCCGCCGGACGCCTGCGCCCGCACCGAGTCCAGGAACGAGGCACGCAGGTCGGCCACCTGGTCGGCACCCAGCACGACCATGTCGTAGAACGACCCGGTCATCCGGTCCCACACGTGCTCGGGCGGGCCGCCCATGTCGATCACGACGGGCTCCCACGTCACCGGCGCGAACCCCGCCGGTCCCAGCAGTCCGTCCAGGCCCTCGCGGGTGCGGGACCGGCGGTCGCCCAACCGCGGCATGGTGCCCGCGGCCCGGAAGAACGGCACGGCCAGCGAGAGGAAGAGCTCCATCGCCTCCCCTTCCACCGCGCCGCCGCCGACGGCGACCGAGAACGCGCCGCCGGGCTCCAGGACCCGCGCCACCTCGGCGACCACCTGTTCCACGTCGGTCATCAGCATGAACGCCATGTGCGAGAACACCGCGTCGAAGCTCGCGTCGGCGAACGGGAGCTCCTGGGCCCGGCCAAGGCGCAGGTCGGCGCCCGCCAGCGCGGGACGTCGGCGGGCGAGCCCGAGCTCGGCCTCCGACAGGTCGACGCCCGCCAGCACGTCGGCGCCGCGCCGGGCCAGGACCTCCAGCAGACCGCCGTCGGCGCAGCCCAGGTCGAGCACCCGCCGGGCGTCGGGCACCAGGTCGGCGAACTCCTCGTAGCTGGTCCGCCCGGTGGTGGTGCGGCTCGCCTCGACGCTCGCCGACTGCTCGCCGGGCCTGCTGTCGTGGAACGCGCGCAGGAAGTCCTCGTCAACGGATCCGGTCACCCCGCTGACCGTAGTGCGGGTCGGTGCCTGCACCGCGACCGGACATGGTTGGGTGTTGGGCGAAACCCGGACCTTCCCGAACCAGAGGTGTGAACGACACGTGTGCGGCCTGCTTGGACTGATCTGCGCGACCGAAGCCGACGCGGTAGCCGCGCGGGACGCCGTCGCGGAAGCGCTGCGCTGCCAGCGGCACCGCGGTCCGGACGAGTCGGACACGTGGGCCGACGCGGAGGTCGTGTACGGCTTCAACCGGCTCGCGTTCATCGACCTGGAGCACTCGCACCAGCCGCTGGTGTGGGGGCCGCCGGAGGCGCCGACGCGCTACACGATGAACTTCAACGGCGAGATCTACAACTACCGCGAGCTGCGCCTGGAGCTGGCCCGCGTGTTCGGCACGAGCTTCCGCACCGAGGGTGACGGCGAGGCGATCGTCGCCGCCTACCACCACTACGGGCCCGCCGCGGTGGAGAAGCTGCGCGGGATGTTCGCGTTCATGATCTGGGACGCGCAGGAGAAGGTCGTGTTCGGCGCGCGCGACCCGTTCGGCATCAAGCCGCTGTACTACTCGGCCGGTCTCGGCGGGGTGGCGTTCTCCAGCGAGAAGAAGAGCCTGCTGGAGCTGGCGCGCACGCTGGGCGTGCGCGAGGAGCTGGACCGCAAGGCGTTGCAGCACTACATGGTGCTGCAGTACGTGCCGGAGCCGGAGTCGATGCACGCGGGCATCCGCCGGGTGGAGTCGGGCACGTCGTTCTTCGTGCGGCCCGGCGGGAAGGTCGAGTTCAGGCGGTACTTCAACCCGGTGTTCACCACGACCCCGGTCCACGGCCCGGCGCAGGCGGAGGCGCTCTACGAGCGCATCGCCGACGTGATGCGCGACTCGGTGGCCAAGCACATGATCTCCGACCCGGACGTCACGGTCGGCGCGTTCCTGTCCGGCGGCATCGACTCCACCGCGACGGCGACGCTGGCCAAGCAGCACAACCCGAACCTGATCGCGTTCACCTCCGGGTTCGAGCGCGAGGGCTACTCGGAGGTGGACGTCGCGGCCGAGACGGCGGCGGCGATCGGCGTGCGGCACGTGGTCAGGGTCGTGTCGCCGCAGGAGATGATGGACGCGCTGCCGCTGATCATCTGGTACCTCGACGACCCGGTGGCCGACCCGGCGCTGGTGCCGCTGTGGTTCATCGCGCGGGAGGCCCGCAAGCACGTCAAGGCGGTGCTGTCCGGTGAGGGCGCGGACGAGCTGTTCGGCGGGTACACGATCTACCACGAGCCGATCTCGCTGGCGCCGTTCGAGAAGGTCCCCGGCGGCGTGCGCAAGCTCATGGGCAGGGTGTCGACCAAGATCCCCGAGGGCACCCGCGGCAAGGACCTGCTGCGGCGCGGCGCGCTGCGGCTGGAGGACCGCTACTACGGCAACGCCCGCAACTTCAGCAACGACCAGCTGCGCGCGGTGCTGCGGGACTACGAGGAGCACGTCGGCTTCAAGGACGTGACCGCGCCCTGGTACGAGGTCTCGCGCGACTGGGACCCGGTGGCCAGGATGCAGCACGTCGACCTGTTCACCTGGCTGCGCGGCGACATCCTCGCCAAGGCCGACAAGGTGACCATGGCGAACTCGCTGGAGCTGCGGGTGCCGTTCCTGGACGCCGAGGTGTTCAAGGTCGCCGCCGACATCCCGACCGACCAGAAGCTCACCGAGGGCACCACGAAGTACGCGCTGCGCCGGGCCCTGGCCAAGATCATCCCGCCGCACGTGCTGAACCGGCCCAAGCTCGGGTTCCCGGTGCCGATCAGGCACTGGCTCCAGGACGAGATGTACGACTGGGCGCGCGGCATCATCGCCGACTCGCGGACCGAGTCGCTGCTGAGCAAGAGCGCCGTGTACGCGCTGCTGGAGGAGCACCGGACGGGTCCGATGGACCGCAGCCGCCAGCTCTGGGCGGTGCTGGTGTTCATGCTCTGGCACGGCATCTTCATCGAGAACCGGATCAAGGTCGACGTCCCGGCGCCGGTCTACCCGGTCAAGCTCTGACCCGGCGGGCGCGGGCGGGGGCCTCCCCGCCCGTGTCGTGTCCGGACCGTCACGCGGGCGATCTATCGTGGGTGTCCGCGCCGGACCTCCCGGCGCCGGAACCCGAGCGGAGACCTCGAGTGCGGGACCAGTCCGCTCGTCCGGTGGTCGACACGGCGTCCTCGGTCCTGTGCGACCCGGCGCGGGTGCGGGCGCTGCGGGACACCGGCCTGGGCATGGCGTCGGACTCGGTGATGGAGCGGTTCGTCGCCATGGTCCGGGTGCAGCTGCGGGTCCCGGTGGCGCTGGTGTCGCTGGTCGAGCCCGACCGGCAGGTGTTCCCCGGCATGGTGGGGCTGCCCGAGCCGTGGGCGTCCCGGCGGCGGACGCCGCTGTCGCACTCCTTCTGCCAGCACGTGGTGACCAGCGGTGAGTCGCTGGTGCTCGAGGACGCGCGGGAGTCCGAGCGGGTGCGGGGCAACCTGGCCATCTCCGAGCTGGGTGTCGTCGCCTACGCCGGGATGCCGCTGACCACCGGTGACGGGCAGGTGCTCGGGTCGCTGTGCGCGATCGACACCGTGCCCCGGCAGTGGACCGAGGACGAGCTGGCCACGCTGGCCGACCTGGCCGCGATGTGCACGACGGAGCTGCGGCTGCGGCTCGCGACCCGCCACCGCGGCAGGGAGCGCGTCCGCGCCCACGAGCTGTCCACGCAGTTGGAGCTGTCGCACGAGCGCACCCGGATCCTGCTCACCGCCGCGCAGGCGCTGGCCAGCGCCCGGAACCTCGAACACGTCCGGCACCAGGTCAGCGACCTGGTGTCCGGTGACGACGCCCCGACCTACGTCGGCCTCGTCGTGCTGGAGAAGGACGGCGGAATGCGCCGGGTCGTCGACCAGCGGTGGCCGGTGGACGGCGAGGACGGCGTGCAGCGCTACACCGTCGACGCGCCGCTGGCCACGGCGAAGGCGGTCCGCGAGCGCAGGCTGCTCTGGTACCCCGACCCGGAGTCGATCGCCGAGGACTTCACGCCGTGGACGGTCGAGCTGTACCACCGGATGGGGCTGCACGCGGTGGTGTGCGCTCCCCTGGTCGGCATGCGGGAGATCCTCGGGGTGCTGTTGTTCGGCTGGGACTCCGCGCACCTGCTGGAGACCGGCGAGCGCGAGGTGATCACGACGATCGCCGCGTACACGGCGCAGGCGCTGGAGCGGATCCGCCTGCTGGAGCACCGCGCCGGGGTCGCCCGCGAGCTTCAGGAGGCGATGCTCACCGAGCTGCCGGAGGTGCCCGGTCTGGCGATGGCGGCGCACTACCTGCCCTCGGCGATCGACGAGGCCGTCGGCGGCGACTGGTACGACGCCATCCGGCTCCCGAGCGGCACGCTGGCCGTGACCGTCGGCGACATCACCGGCCACGACGTGCACGCGTCCACCCTGATGGGGCAGGTCCGCAGCATGCTGCGCCAGGCGGCGTGGTGCCTGCCGGGCACCGGGCCGGGCGCGGCCGTGGACTCGCTGGAGTCCGCGCTCGCCGGCATCCCGGTCCCCGCCCACGGCACCCTCGTGCACCTGCGCCTCACCCCGCACGACGACGGTTCCGGCCGCTGGGACCTGACCTACACCAACGCCGGGCACCCCGAGCCGATCCTGGTGGCGCCGGACGGCTCGGTCTCGCTGCTCGGCGGCCACGGCATGCTGTTCGGCTTCCCCGAGTTCGGCACCGGTCCGCGCGCCGACCACCACGTGGTCCTCGAACCGGGCAGCACGGTGGTGCTGCACACCGACGGCCTCGTGGAACGCCGCGACGTCGACTACGACGACTCCGTCGAGGCGTTGTGCGAGCAGCTGGCGGCCCTGGCGGGCAAGCCGCCGCGGGACGTGGTCGACAGCCTCATCGCCCGGTTGAACGCCGCGGGCCAGGCGGACGACGACGTGGTCGTGCTCGCGATCGGCGTCTGAACCACCATTTCCCGATAGCGCTCCCGCATAGCTGCGGACTTCTCCTGCCGACCGATTCAGGAATCCGCACGAGGACACGGGGAAATGCTATCGGCGCAGGTGACCGGGATCGCCGAAGAACGGTGCCGGAATGCGCCCCGATGGTCGGGCTAGTCCGAACGGGCGTCGGGTCGACGAAGGCGGTCGAAGGCCCGACGGGTTCCCCTATCGTCCGTGGATGATCGTTGGTCGAGGCCGGTCCGGTCCGTTCGCCTACGGCGACGAACCGTGGCGGGTCCGGGTGCGGGACCGGTCGCCGCACGGACCGGTGCTCGGCGCGGGGGTGCTGCTCGACCGCCTGCACGTGCTCACCTGCGCGCACGTCGCCCTGGCCGCCGAGGAGCTGGCGGTCGACCTCGTGGGGCTCGACGGCGTGCCGAGCTCGGACGCCGCCGTCGTGGACGGGATGTGCGTGCCGCCCGGCGAGGACGAGCGCGGTGACGTGGCCGTGCTGCGGCTGGCCACCCCGCAGCGGGCGGGCCTGGGCGCGACCCTGCGCCGGGCGATGCCGACCTGGGACCGGCCGGTGCACGCGCTGGGCTACCCGCAGGGCCGCGGGCTGGAGATCGGCGTCTGGGCCCGGATGACGCTGGCGGGCCGCGCGGGTGTCGAGTGGTGGCAGATGAACCGGCGCTCCGAGGGCGAGCAGCGGGTGCGGGCCGGGTTCAGCGGCTCGGGGGTCGCCGACGACGCCACCGGGGAGGTGCTCGGCATCGTCGTCAGCGAGTACACCGACGACACCGCGGGGCTGTCGTGGATGCTGCCGGTCGACGCGATCACCGCGCACCTGCCGTTCGCGTCCGAGTGGGCCGTGGGCGACAGCGGGATCGACCCGATCTTCACCGCGCCCGCGGGGCACGGCGACGGCAACGGGCCGACGCGGGAGCTGGTCGACTGGCTGCTCGGCCGGGACGCCGCCGCGGCCGTGCTGATCCTGGTCGGGCCGGACCTCGACGTGGTGCGGCGCGCGGTCGCCGAGTCCACCCGCCGGACTGCCACCGAGGCAGGCGTGCGGGGTGTCGACCTGGCGCTGGACGTGGCCGGGCGGACCGTCGACGAGGTGTCGCGGCGCATCGTGGACCGCGCCGGGCTGGCGGTCGGCGCGTCGAGCACGCCCGGTGAACGGGTGCGCGAGGGCACGCCGCCGATGACGATCGTGGTGGACGGCGTGGACGAGGCCGACGAGCCGGAGGCGCTGGTCGACGACGTGCTCAAGCCGCTGGTGGACAGCGGGGCCCGGCTGGTGCTCGGGTTCCGCCAGGACGGGTCGGCGGGCCTGGCCGCGGCCAAGTCGCTGGCCGACGACACCATCGCAGGCAGGCTGGACCGGCTGGCCGACCGGATCACCGCGGTCGCCCGGCGGGAGGGACCGCGCCCGCTCGGGTCGTCGGACACCCACTCGACCGTGCTGCGGCTGCGGCTGACCGCGCTGCGCAAGGCGGCGGCCGCGCACTCCGCGCTGGTCGCGAACCGGTTGACCGCGTTCGAACGGGCCGTCGCCAGCGCCGAACGCGAGGTCGGGCGGACGGCTCGGCGCTCCGCCGCCGTGGCCGCCGACCGCGGCCTGCTGGAGGCGTGGAAGGCGAAGGCGTTCGACGCGGGTCTGGTCGAGGACATCGGCCTCGCGGCGGCCTACCGCAGGGCGCACGGACTGCTGACCGCCGAGACCGTCGACCAGGCCGCCGCGCACGCCGCGCTGCGCGCCTACCAGGACGCCGTGCGCGAGGCGCTGGCGAAGGGAGACCGCCGATGACGACGGCGTGCGCGAGACCGCGCTGCACCGGCACGATCGACGAGACGGGGTTCTGCGACTACTGCGGGCGCGCGCCGGAGACCGCGCCGCCTGCCCGGCCCTCCTCCACGGCCGCCGGGGCGGCGCTGTCGGCCGCGAGCAGCAGGCGGTCCCGCACCGGCGACCCGCTGTCGCTGCCGGTGTTCGACTTCCCCGACCCGTCCAGCCGCATCCTGCACGACCCCCAGGTGCCCGACCGGGTGCGCCGCTGCGCCAACCCGGACTGCCCGAACCTGGTGGCGCTGCCGTCGCTGGGGTCGGGGTTCTGCCTGGCGTGCGGCACCGCGTTCTCGTTCCTGCCCAGCCTGGAGCCCGACGACGTGGTCGGCGACCAGTACAGGGTCGTGGGCTGCATCGCCCGCGGCGGCCTGGGCTGGATCTACCTCGCGCTGGACACCCGGCTCGACGACAACCCGGTGGTGCTCAAGGGGCTGATCGACGTCGGCGACGCCGACCTGGCCACCGCCGAGCGGCAGGCGCTCACCACGATCGACCACCCGAACATCGTGCGGATCTTCAACTTCGTCATGCACCCCGACGCGCGCACCGGCACGCCGCGCGCCTACATCGTGATGGAGTACGTCGACGGCCTGGTGCTCAGCGAGGTGGCCGAGCAGTCGCGGCACGGCCTGCTGCCGCTGGGCGCGCCGCTGCGGACCGAGCACGTGATCACCTGCGGCCTGCAGCTGCTGTCGGCGTTCGAGTACCTGCACGAGCGCGGCCTGCTCTACTGCGACCTCAAGCCGGACAACGTGATCATCCGGTCCGGTCGGCACGGCGAGCGCGGCAACCGGGTCAAGCTGATCGACCTGGGCGCGGTGCGCCGGATCGGCGACCGGGCGGGCAAGGTGGTCGGCACCCGCGGGTTCCAGGTCCCCGAGGCCGAGATCGCCCAGCGCGGGCTGACCGTGGGATCGGACCTGCACACCCTCGGCGAGACCCTGCACCAGCTGTACCTGGCCACCGCCGACCGGACCGGCCAGCACGACCTCGCCGGGCAGCGCCGGGTGGAGGTGGGGATCGAGTCGTTCCGCCGGGCCTGCGCGCGTGCCAAGCACGTCGACCCGGAGCGCCGGTTCGCCTCGGCGGCGGACATGGCCGAGCAGCTGCGCGGGGTGCTGCGCGAGATCGCGTCGTTGCGCGACGGCGTGGCCCGCCCGGACCGGTCGACCCTGTTCACCCACACCGCGACCCTGCTGGACGCCGGGCTCGGGGCGGTGCCGCCGCTGCGGCGGTGGATCGACCGGCCCAGCGGGGTGCCGCTGACGGACGCGGACCTCGACGACGGGCGTCCCGCGCCGGGCGCGGTGGCGGTCGGCCTGCCGGTGCCCGTGGTGTCGCCGGACGACGAGGCGGCCGACTTCCTGACCGCGACGGCCGCGGACGACGCGCACCGGTTGCTGGACAAGCTGGAGAAGGCGGATCCCCGGACGGCCGAGGTGTCGCTGGCCCGGTGCCGGGTGGCTCTGGCCCTGGCCGACCGCGACACCGCCGCCGAGAGCCTGGCGCGGGCGCGTGACCTGGTCGGGAACGACACCGACTGGCGGCTGCGGTGGCACGAGGGCCTGCTGGCGCTGGCGGCGGAGGAGTCGGCGGTGGCCAAGAAGGCCTTCGACGACGTGTACGCCGCCCTGCCCGGCGAGGAGGCGCCGAAGCTGGCGCTGGCGTTCTGCGCCGAGCACGACCGCGACCTGCCCCGCGCCGAAGCCCTCTACACGGCGGTGTGGCGCCGGGACCGGACGGTGGTCAGCGCGGCCTTCGGCCTGGCGCGCGTCCGGCTCGCACGCGGTGACCGGGCGGGAGCCGTGGCGCTGCTGGAGGAGACGCCCGCGGAGTCGCGGCACTACGACGCCGCGCGGATCGCGACCGTGCGGGTGCTCAGCGGGATCCTCGACGGCGGTGACCGGCCGTCGGCGGAGGACCTGCGGGCCGCCGAACACGGGCTGGCGGAGCTGTACCTCGACGGCGGGGCGCCGACCGGCGAGTCGCGCACCCGGTTGGAGGCGGTCGTGCAGGAGGCCGCGCTGGGCGTGCGGCTGGTCGAGGGCGGCGACGCGGACGAGGCGGAGCTGCGGGGCCGCCTCGAACGCTCCTACCGGGCCCTGGCCAGGCAGGCCGACTCGCGCGCCTACCGCTCCGACCTCGTGGACCTGGCCAACCAGTTCCGCCCGGTGACGTTCCGATGAGCCCGAGTGGAGGCGACGACGTGGACGACCTGCCCGGTTTCAGCCTCGCGGTGAGCCAGAACCGCTACCTGTCCACGGAGGACGACGAGATGCACGCCGTGCTCACCGTGACGGCGACCGGCGCGGTCGGGGCCGCCGCCGCGCCCGAGGTGGCGCAGGTGATCGCCATCGACTGCTCGGGCTCGATGGCCAACCCGCCGACGAAGATCACCGCCGCGCAGCGGGCGACGCGGGTGGCGATCGACGCGCTGCGCGACGGCGCGCTGTTCGCCGTGGTGGAGGGCACCCACGCCGCGCGGATGGTCTACCCGGCCAGGCCGGGGCTGGTCGCGGCGGACAGGGCGACCCGTGACGCCGCGAAGCGGGCCGTGGGCGGACTGACCGCCGACGGCGGGACGAGCATGGGCGTGTGGCTCGGGCTGGCCCGGCGGCTGCTGGCCGGGCACCCGACGGCCGTGCGGCACGTGATCATGCTGACCGATGGCCAGAACGGCGAGTCCGACGAGGTGCTCGACGCCGAGCTGGCCCGGTGCGCCCCGGTGTTCACCTGCGACTCGCGCGGCATCGGCGAGGACTGGCAGCCGCGCCAGCTGCTGCGCATCGCCGAGGCGCTGCACGGGACGGCCGACGCGGTGCGCAGGCCCGCGGACCTGGCGGGCGACTTCGAGGCGATGACGATGTCGGCCATGGGCAAGCTCGTGCCCGAGGTGCGGGTGGTCGTGCGGACGACCTCGTTGTCCCGCTTGGACTTCCTCCGCCAGACCTTCCCCACCGAGGCCGACCTGGCGGGCGAACAGGTGCAGGCGCGCACGACGGCGTTCACCACCGGGTCGTGGGGCGCAGAGAGCCGCGAGTACCACCTCCGGCTCACCGTCGACTCCTCCGACGTCGAGCCGGACCGCGACATCCGGGTCGGCCGGGTGGACCTCGAGCTGCGCAGGCCGGGGGCGACCGGGTTCGAGCAGGCGTGCGACCCGCAGGTGGTGTTCGCGCACTGGACCGACGACCTGAAGCTCTCCAGCGTGCTCGACCCGAAGGTGGCGCACTACACCGACCAGATCGAGCTGGGAGAGGCCGTGCGCAACGGCTGCGACGCCCACGACGCGGGCGACGTCGCCACGGCGGCGGCCGAGTGGGGCAGGGCGGTGGCGCTGGCCACCCAGCTGGGCAACGAGAAGGTGCTCGTCCGGCTGCTGCGGCTGGTCGACGTCGTCGGCGACCCGTCGGGCGGTGTGGTGCGGGTCAAGGAGAGGCCGCTCGCGGGCGACCTGCTGTCGGCGGCGGTGGGGTCGGTGGTGTCGAGCATGAGCCCGGACGGCCTGTCGTCGACCCCGCCGGTGCGCTCCCCCGCCGCCACGCCGTCCGCGCCGGACGTGGTGTGCCCGGACTGCCACCGGACGTGGCCCGCGGGCTCGGCGTTCTGCGGCGCCTGCGGCCACCGGCTGTCCGCACCGTGACCGGGACACACCCCCGACCTTCGACGAGGAGCACGCCATGACCGGACGGACCGACCTGGAACTCGCCAAGTTCGCCCTCGCGGGCGGCGGAACCGTGCTGGTGGAGGTCGACGGGTCCGCGGGTGTCGCCAGGGCCAACCGGCCGGGCAAGCTGCTCGAGGAGGCCAGGGTGACCTTCGAGAACGCGGTCGGCCAGGTCCGCGACGCCGCGGCCGCCGCGCTCGCCGAGTTCACCTCCATGACCCGCGCGCCCGACGAGGTCGAGCTGAAGTTCGGCATCAAGCTCGACGCGGAGGTGGGCGCGGTCATCGCCCGCACCGGGGTGCAGGGCCAGTTCGAGGTCAAGCTCAAGTGGCGCCGCGACGACGTGCCCGTGGAGGAGGACGTCGTGGAGGAGTGAGCGCGGTCAGTCGACGTAGGTGGCGGCGAGGAGCTTCGGCCGGGTGGCGGGGTCGGGGTACCACCTGTCCCGCGAGCGCTCCATGCTCCCGTTCGCGCGCATGCCCTCCAGCACCTCGTTGACGAACCTGATGAGGTCGTCGTCCTGCTTGGCCATGGCGACGCCGACCCTGCTCTCCTTGTTGCGGTAGCCGAGCACGACCGTGCCGGGGTCCTGGGTGTGGAAGCCCTCCAGGATCAGCACGTCGGTGTAGATGGCGTCGACCAGTCCCTGCTGCAGCAGCATCAGGCAGTCACTGGTGTCCGAAGTGGACACCGGAATGACCTCGGGCAGGCCGTGCGCGCGCTGGTCGTCGCGGATGTCGAGGATCTCGTCGATGTTCGTCGTCCCGGCGCCCGAGCACACCTTCCGGCCCACGAGGTCCTTCGGCTCGTCGATCCGCTCCCCCTTGTCCCGCACCATGAGGCCGGTGTTGGTGGCCAGGTAGGGCGCGGAGTACTTCAGCCCGTAGGTGTCCACGCGGCCGCAGGTGACGCTCACGTCCGCGATCACCATGTCGACCGAGGGGATGTCGCGCAGGTTCTCGTCATCGGCGCGCGCCGCCCGGTTCTCGGTGGTGTCCAAGGTGAACAGGCGGCGGTCGGTCGGCACGGTGACCAGCGAGAGCCTGGACGCGTCGTCGACGCCGAAGAGCCCGCGCGCGATCCCCTTGGCGATGTCGACCTCGAACCCCTCCATCTCGCCGGTGGCCAGGTCGCGCCTGCTGCTCAGCGGGGTCGTCTGGCTGACCCCCACGGTCAGCCGCCCGCGCTCCCTGATCTCGGCCAGCTTCGGCCCGGTCGGCGTGCCGTCGGGGGCGTGCAGCAGCGCCGCGGGGTTGAGGCTCAGCCCGGCGTCGGCGTTGCTGACGCACTTGGCGGGCTCCGGCGGGTGGACGGCCTCGCTCGCGTAGCCCTGGGGCAGGATCACGGGCGCGGGCCGGTCCTCGCGTAGCGGCGGCGTCGGCGCGGCGCACGCGGCGAGGCAGGCGAGCACCGCCACGACGGCCGTCGACGCCCTGGTGGCGGCCCTCATCGGTAGTACTCCGCGATCCTGGGCCACAGCCCGGCCACGGCGGCCGCGGCGGCGGCCGTCAGCAGGACGGCGAGCACCACGTCCACCCCGGCCATCGATCCCCGCGCGGACACCGCGGAGGCCACGGAGTGCTTGGTGTGCAAGCGGATCGCCGCGCTGAGGTGCTCGTCGACCTGCTGGGCGTAGGTCGTGGTCTGGTCGTCCGCCGGTCGGGTGATCAACACCGCGGTCTCCTCGTAGGTCGGTGGCGACAGCCGGGGTTCGAGCAGCAGGTCGTCGTGGGCGCGCCAGGAGCGCAGCGCGTCGCCCGCCCTCCTGACCTGGTCGCGCTCCTCCCCCGGCGGCGCCTGCTCCGCGGCTCCGTCGATCCCCGACGCGGCGGACTCGAGCGCGCCCCGGAGCCTCCTGACGTCGTCCGCCTTCGGGAAGATGAGCATCCGCGCCTCGTCGCCGTCGGCCAGCCTGCCCTCGTTGCGGGCCTTCGCCAGCGGGGCGACCAGCTCGTCGAGCTCGCGGACGCTGTCGCTCGCGTGGCCCGCCGTGAACGCCGAGGCGGTGGCGAGCCAGACCATGGCGACCAGGACCAGCGCGGCGGAGGCGGCGAGGCCGACGTTGAACCGCCGCCGGGTGCGGCGCGCCACGAACCGGTGGGCCAGCAGCAGGACCCCGAGCGCGAGCACGCCCACCGCGAACACCGCCCAGGTCGGCGACCCCGCGGACACCTGGGCGGCCTTGAGCGCCTCGGTCTGCTCGCGCTGCAGGTCGTCGGCGACCACGAGGATGCGACCGCGGACCAGGAAGGAGGCCTGCGACAGGTAGGAGGTGCCCACCGGCTGGTTGGTCCGGGCGTTGCTCCACCCGACCTCGACCAGGCGGACGTACTCGGGCAGCAGGTCGGTCAGCTCCCGCACCTTCGCCGACGACGTGCCTTCGGGATCCCGAGCCGAGGCGACGCGCAGCGCGTCGGCCGCGTCGAAGACGTCCTGCCGGAACCGCTTCTGCAGGTCGGGCGCCTGCTGCGGGCCGACGAGGACCGCGTTGAGCGAGTACGCGTCGGCGTCGGCGAGGTCGCGGTAGACGTCGAGCGCCGCCGCGGCCAGCGCGACCCTGCGGTCCACGGCCTCGTCGAGCTGGTCCTGGCGGCCGTGCACGGCCGTCACCCCGACCACTCCCACCAGCAGCGCGGCGACCGCGGAGGACGCCGCGACGAGCACCAGCCTGCCCTCGGTACGCCGCAGGTACGCGGCCAGCTCCCCCCGCACCGACACCACCCGTGCCCCACCCCCGGAAACGCCGCCCGCGCGGGCCGGGCGGTCCACGACGCCGGCAACGTGCTGTCGTCGACCGGACCGCCCGCGTTACGGCCATTGTCCCCCGCGCCACGTCATGCGTACAGCCGTACGCAACCATGCGTACGCTCGTGCGCATGCCCCCTACCAGCACCGCGGCGACGCCCAGGCGGGCGCGGCGGCACGATCCGGACCGGCGCGACCGGCTGATCGACGCCGCCCTCGCGGTGATCGCGGAGAAGGGCGTGGCGGGTGTGTCGCACCGCGAGGTCGCACGGGTGGCCGACGTGCCGCTCGGGTCGACGACCTACCACTTCACGTCGCTGGACGAGCTGCTGGCCGAGGCGTTCACCCGGCACGCCGACTCGGTCGCCCTCGTCTTCGAGGAGCGGATGCGCGAGGCGCCCGACCGGGTGGCGGCCATCGAGTCCGTCGTGCGGCACGTGTCCGCCGATCTGCTCGGCGCGGGCACCGACATCGTGCTCAGCGTCGAGCTGTACGTGGCGGCGGTGAGGATCCCCGCGTTGCGGGCCGTCACCCAGACGTGGATGCGCCGCAGTCGCCAGGCGCTGGAACGGCACTTCGACCCCACGACGGCCCGCGAGCTGGACGCCCTGGTCGAGGGGCTGGTCCTGCACAGCGCCCTGTCGACCGACCCGATGACGGCCGAGCAGATCCGCGCCGCGCTGCACCGCTTCCTCCGCTGACCGACCCTGCCACTGCCACGACGGGATCCGCCATGTCCACCGCCGCCCCCACGGGGACCGCACCCGACCGCCGCCTGCGCCTCGCGCGGGCCGCGGTCGCCGCCCTGTTCCTGACCAACGGCGCGCTGTTCGCCAACGTGGTCCCGCGCTACCCCGAGGTCAAGGCGAGCCTCGGGCTCAGCAACGCCGTCCTCGGCACCGCGCTCGCCGGGTTCCCGCTCGGCGCGCTGGTCGCGGGGCTGCTCGCGGCCACCGCGATCCGGCGGTTCCGGTCCGCGCGGGTGGCCGCGCCCGGCATCGTGCTGCTCGCCGCGAGCACGCTGCTCATCCCGCTGGCGCCGAACTGGGTCGTGCTGGCCGCGGCCCTGTTCGTGGTGGGCGCGCTGGACGCGGTCGTCGACGTGGCCCAGAACGTGCACGGGCTGCGCGTGCAGCGGCTCTACGGCCGGTCGATCGTGAACTCCTACCACGGCGTGTGGAGCATCGGGGCGGTGCTGGGCGGGCTCATGGGCTCCGCGGCCGCCGGGCTGCACGTGCCGCTCGCGCTGCACCTCGGCGTGTCAGCCGGGCTGTTCAGCCTGGTCGCCGCGGTCGCCTACCGGTTCCTGCTGCCCGGCCACGACGACGCCGAGCGGACCGAGGAGGCCGACGTGGTCACCCCGGCCGGTCTGCGGGCGTTCACCGGGCCCGCCGTGAAGGTGCTGGCCGCGTTGGGAATCCTGGCGGCCTGCGGGGCGTTGGTGGAGGACGCGGGCTCCTCGTGGGGCGCGATCTACCTGAGCGGCGACCTGCGCACCAGCGCCGCCACCGCGGGTCTCGCGTTCGTCGCCCTCCAGGTGGCGATGACCATCGGACGGCTCACCGGCGACCGCGCCGTCGACCGGTTCGGCCAGCGGACCGTGGTCCGCGCGGGCGGCGCCTTCGCCGCCGTCGGCATGGGGCTGGCGCTGGCGGTGCCCACGGTCGGGACCGCGCTGGCCGGGTTCGCGTTGGCGGGCCTGGGTGTCGCCACCCTCGTGCCCGCCGCCATGCACAGCGCCGACGAGGTGCCGGGCCTGCCAAGCGGGGTCGGGCTGACCGTCGTGAGCTGGCTGCTGCGCGTCGGGTTCCTGCTGTCCCCGCCGATCGTGGGCCTGGTCGCCGACCTCGCCGGACTGCGGGTCGGGCTGCTCAGCGTGGTGTTCGCGGGCCTGGTCACCGTGCTGCTCAGCCGCGTCCTGGTGGACCGGACCGAGTCCGCGTAGGACTGTCCGAAGCGGACTGTGCGGTTGAGACCCGTTGTGCCCCAACGGGTCCGGGGTCGGACCCACCCGTGGTGGATCCGACCCCGGTTCGACCGGTCGGTTCAGGTCACCCGATGAGCGTCACGGTGTAGTCCAGCGT
This sequence comes from Umezawaea tangerina, assembly GCF_003002815.1. Classification (GTDB taxonomy): domain Bacteria; phylum Actinomycetota; class Actinomycetes; order Mycobacteriales; family Pseudonocardiaceae; genus Umezawaea; species Umezawaea tangerina. The sequence continues at coordinate 495,101 of NZ_PVTF01000002.1, forward strand.
GGTGCCGCTCGCGGTGTAGGTCGCCGTCTGCCCGTTCGCGCAGTACGACACGAAGGTGTTGCCCGGCACGGTGTCGCCGGCGGTCGCCTCGACGATCGGGCGCACGTCGACGCCCTCGGTGAGGTCGGTCGCGGTCAGGTCGATCGTCCGCGACTGGTTGATCGGGTACACGTCGGTACCGGGGGTCAGCGAGCCCTCGCGGGTGCTGACCGCGAACTTGATCGTGAAGCCGCCGTTGTTCACGACGGCGACCTTCTCGACGCACGGTGCGGCGAGGGTGCCCGCCGAGTCCGCCTGCTGCGGTGCCGCGGTGGCGGGTGCGCTCATCGCGAGCGCCAGGGCGCCGGCGGCGAGCGAACCGAGCAGTGCGGAACGAGCGGTGGTCGATGCGGACGTCACGAAGTACCTCCTGCTGAGGGGATTTCCACCGAAGGCCCGACGGTGAGTCCCGGTCGGATGGCCCCGTTCGGCGGTGGTCTTGGCCAACCCAGCGGTACCCGTGGCTTCCCACCCGAAACCGGTATGGGGCCGAACGGCCGCACAACTTCGGCCGCCTGCGCGGAATTCCACCCGAGAACCGGGAATGTGCCAACGGACGTGGAATCTCCGACCGCCTGGAAAGTCCTTGTTGCCAACCGGCGCGGAAACCTCTACACTGAGCCGCAATCCCAGCGGATGATGGCCCAGCCTCCCGCGAGGATTTCCGAAGGTCCTCCCGGCCGCACTCGTCGTCCACGACGTCCGCGTGCCGAACGGACCCGGTGTGCCGCCCCTGTCCGCGGCCCGCCTCCCTCCTGCGAAAGACCACACCACCCCGCCGCTCGACGAAGCGGCCGCGCAACGACATCGTTGCCCCGAAAGGACTTCCCGTGAACAACACCACCCTGCTCGAGAAGCCGACCACCGTCGTGGTCGAGGAGCTCACCCCCGTCAGCGGCATCGTCGACGTGCGCGGCGACTCCACGTTCATCCGCACGTCGGGCTACCTGCCCGGCCCGGCGGACGCCGTCGTGTCCACCCAGATCGCCAAGAAGCACGGCCTGCGCCGCGGCGACCACGTGACCGGCGCGGCCCGTCCGCGTTCCGACGAGAAGCGGCGCAGGTCCGCCCAGCTGGCGCGGGTCGACACCGTCAACGGCGTCGAGGCCGCGCGGGCGTTGTCCCGCAAGGCCTTCGCCGACCTGGTGCCCGTGCACCCGACCGAGCGGCTGCGCCTGGAGACGGGGCCCGGCTCGCTCACCACCCGCGTGATCGACCTGGTCATGCCGGTCGGCAAGGGCCAGCGCGCGCTGATCGTCGCGCCGCCCAAGGCGGGCAAGACCTCTGTGCTGCAAGCGATCGCGCACGCGATCGGCAAGAACAACCCCGAGTGCCACCTGATGGTCGTGCTGGTCGGCGAACGGCCGGAGGAGGTCACCGACATGCGGCGCTCGGCGCCCGGCGAGGTGATCGCGTCCACGTTCGACCAGTCCCCCACCGACCACGTCGCCATCGCCGAACTGGCCATCGAGCGCGCCAAGCGGCTCGTGGAGGCCGGTGAGGACGTCGTGGTGCTGCTCGACTCCCTCACCCGGCTCGGCCGCGCCTACAACCTCGCCGCCCCCGCGTCCGGCCGCACCCTGTCCGGCGGCGTGGACTCCGGTTCCCTGCTGCCGCCCAAGCGCTTCCTCGGCGCGGCGCGCAACATCGAGGACGGCGGCTCGCTGACCATCTTCGCCACCGCGCTGGTGGAGACCGGGTCGGCGGGCGACACCCTGATCTTCGAGGAGTACAAGGGCACCGGCAACGCCGAGCTGAAGCTCGACCGCAGGATCGCGGGCAAGCGCGTCTTCCCGGCCGTGGACGTCGAGCAGTCCGGCACCCGCAAGGAGGAGCTGCTGATGTCACCCGAGGAGCTGGCAGTCACCCGCACCCTGCGCCGGGCGCTGGACGGCCGCGACAACCTCCAGTCGGTCGAGACCCTGCTCGACGGCCTGCGCAAGACCCGCACGAACATCGAGCTCCTGACCCAGCTGGGCGCGACCCGGTCGGGCAGCTGACCGCGGCTCAGCCGCAGGTCGCCAGCGACTTGTCCAGCGCCGCGCGCTCCGCGTCGGTGACGGACATCGCGTAGACCGTCTTCACCCCGACGTAGATCCGCGCGTACTGGCACGCGTAGGCCGCGTTCGGCGGCATCCACTCGTCGGGCGTCTTGTCGCTCTTGGACTGGTTCGCCTTGCCCTGCACCGCAAGCAGGTTGCGCAGGTCGTTCGCGGCGGCCGTGCGGCGCTCCGCGGGCCAGGCCGCGGCCCCGCTGCGCCACATGTCGGCCAACGGCACCACGTGGTCGATCTGGATCTTCGACGTGCTGGTGATCGTCTCCCCCGTGTAGGGGTCCTGCAGCGTGCCGGAGGTGACCGCGCAGCGGTCGTTCTTGCGCACCACGTCGGTCATGTCCCTGGCGAGCACCTGGCTGCGCTGGTCGCAGCCGTCGCCGTCGACGTCCTGCCACGGGCGGCCGAACACGCAGGCGGCGCCACCGTCGCAGTCGCGCTCGTAGCCGTCCATCTTGCCGAGACCACCGGCCGGGAGCTGGGTGAGCTGCGTGCGGGCGGTCGGGGCATCCGGTGTCCCTTCCGGAACCCGGTCCACCGCCACCGAGGCTCCCGTGCCGGAACCGGAGGGCAGGGCACCGCCGAGGTCGTTCAGCTCGGCGCACCCGCCGAGCAGGAAGGCCAGTGCGGCCACGACGGCCGTGGTACGCCGGTTCATCGGGTCCTCCAGGTGGGGGTACAACTTGATCACCTAGTACCCGTTCGAGCGCCCAATAATCCCGAAATCCGCGTTATATCCCGGAGTTGGACCACTTGGCGGCCCGCACTGCACCGAATGCGCGCACTAGTCGGCCAGTGCGTCGTTCATCGACGAGAACACCGACAGCACCGTGTCGGCCTTCGAGACGCGCAGCACCGCGAGAACCGCGGGCTTGGTGATGACGAAGCGCAGCTCGTGCCTGCGTTCGCGGGCGTCGATGCCGACCTTGAGCAGGACCGTCAACCCGGCGGAGCCGAGGAACGTGAGGCCCTCGCAGTCGACGACGACGAAGGGGAAGCGCTCGCACAGGTCCCACAGCTCACGGCCGAGGCGCTGCGCGGAGTCGATGCCGAACTCGCCGTCGACGCGGACGATCGCACTGCGGCGGCCGCGCACGACCCGGATGGTCAGCGCGTGCCCCACGGGGGCGAGCGGGAGCGAAGGTCCGGTCATGGCGGTACTCCTGGGACACTGGGTCTGCGGAGAGCTCACTGTTGAACCCGTTGCCCAGCTTACCCATCCCGTCGCGGCCCCGAGGGGCGAATCGGGAACTTCACCCGGCCCGACCAGAGCGGCGCGCAGTGGACGTCCACAGTGGACACCGCGTATTCCACCGGAACCGTGGTGCGGCCCCCGGTCCGTGGGGGACCGGGGGCCGCGGCCCATCAGGGCGCGCAGACCGAGTCGGCCGGGATGTTGCCGTACTCGTCGCCCACGAGGTAGACGGCGCTGACGTACTTGGCCACGTTGTCGCCGCGCTCCAGCTTCACCCACACGTCGTTGGTGTAGCCGAGGTCGGTGACCGTCTCGCCGTGCAGCCAGCACGACGCGGTGTTGGTCTTGCCCGCGGCCATCAGCGGGAACTCCTGGTCCACCGCGCACGCCGTCGCCGGGCAGGACCGGACGGTCGCGTCGTGCCACGTCGTGACGCGGTAGAACCAGCTCTTCGCCGCCACCTCGTCCTGCGCCTGCGCCTGGGCCGCACCACCGAGCAGCACGCCCGTGGCGAGCCCGACGGCGATGGCGGTCTTGGCGATCCTCATTCTCGTCTCCTTCCGGCCGGACCACGGTGGTCCGCCCCCAGTCGACCGACGATGTCGATCACCCCCACCCACGCTCGTGAGCACCCCTCGGTTGCCTTGCCGACCGGACGACTTCCACCCACCGGGTGACACGGGCGCGTAGTGGCGGGGACTCCCCACCCGCGCGCGGGGCCTTCGGTAACATCGCCGAACGTGACCACGTCGACCCAGACATTCGAGTTCCAGTCCGAGGCGCGCCAGCTCCTCCAGCTGATGATCCACTCGATCTACTCGAACAAGGACGTCTTCCTGCGGGAACTCGTCTCGAACGCCTCCGACGCGCTGGACAAGCTGCGCCTCGAGGCCTTCCGGGACAAGGACCTGGAAGCGGACACCGACGACCTCCACGTCGAGATCGCCATCGACCAGGACGCGCGCACGCTGACCGTGCGCGACAACGGCATCGGGATGAGCCGCAACGACGTCGTGAGCCTCATCGGCACGATCGCGAAGTCCGGCACGGCGGAGTTCCTGCGCAAGCTGAAGGAGTCCAAGGACGCCGCGGGCTCGCAGGACCTGATCGGCCAGTTCGGCGTCGGCTTCTACTCGAGCTTCATGGTCGCCGACCGGGTCACCCTGGTCACCCGGCGCGCGGGCTCGACCGAGGGCGTGCGCTGGGAGTCCGACGGCGAGGGCACCTACACCATCGAGCCCGCCGAGGACGCGCCCCAGGGCACCTCGGTGACGCTGCACCTCAAGCCCGCGGACACCGACGACCACCTGTTCGACTACACCTCGGCCCGCAAGGTCCGCGAGATCGTCAAGCGCTACTCCGACTTCATCACCTGGCCGGTCAAGATGGCCTCGTCGGAGGACGGCGACGAGCTCGAGACCGTGAACTCGATGAAGGCGCTCTGGGCCCGCTCGCAGAGCGAGGTCGAGCAGTCCGAGTACAACGAGTTCTACAAGCACATCAGCCACGACTGGAACGACCCGCTCGAGACCTTCCGCATGCAGGCGGAAGGCACCTTCGAGTACCAGGCGCTGCTGTTCATCCCGGCCCAGGCACCCCTGGACCTGTTCATGCGCGAGCGCAAGCGCGGCGTCCAGCTCTACGTCAAGCGCGTGTTCATCATGGACGACTGCGAAGCCCTGATGCCGGAGTACCTGCGGTTCATCAAGGGCGTCGTCGACGCGCAGGACCTGTCGCTCAACGTGTCGCGCGAGATCCTCCAGCAGGACCGGCAGATCCGGATGATCCGCAAGCGCCTGGTGAAGAAGGTGCTGACCACGGTCAAGTCGATGATGGCCGAGGAGGGTGGCGAGCGGTACACGACGTTCTGGAGCGCGTTCGGCGCCGCCGTCAAGGAAGGCCTGCTCGACGACGTCGACAACCGCGAGTCGATCCTGGAGATCTCCTCCTTCGCCTCGACCCACGACGCCGAGGCGCCCACCACGTTGAAGGACTACGTGGCGCGGATGAAGGACGGCCAGACCGACATCTACTACCTGACCGGCGAGTCGCGCACGATCATCGAGAACTCGCCGCACATGGAGGCCTTCCAGGCCAAGGGGTACGAGGTCCTGGTGCTCACCGACCCCATCGACGAGATGTGGGTTGAAGCGGTGTCGGGGTTCGACGGGAAGCAGTTCCAGTCGATCGCCAAGGGCGAGGTGGACCTCGACGAGAAGGACGACGAGAAGGCCGCCGAGGCGAAGAAGGACTTCGCGGACCTGCTGGCGTGGATGACGACGGCGCTGGCGGAGGACGTGAAGGAGGTGCGGCTGTCGACCCGGTTGACGACCTCCCCCGCGTGCATCGTGGGCGACGCGCACGACATCACGCCCACGTTGGAGAAGATGTACCGGGCGTCCGGGCAGGAGATGCCCAAGGTGAAGAGGATCCTGGAGCTGAACCCGACGCATCCGCTGGTGAGCGGGTTGAGGGCGGCGTTCGGGGAACGGGCCGGGGACGAAGGGCTGTCGGAGACGGCGGAGCTGTTGTACGGGATGGCGTTGTTGGCTGAGGGCGGGGAGCTGGGGGATCCGGCTCGGTTCATCAAGTTGATGGCGCAGAGGTTGGAGCGGACGCTCTGATCTTTGTGGGTGTGGGGGTTTAGGGGAAGAGCGAAGCCCGGCCCCCGGTGCGCGATTGTCTCAATGCCTTGCCCCCCTTTGTCAAGACGGTGAAGCTGTCTTGACAAAGGGGGGCAAGGCAGGAGGGCGCTGTTTATCGGGGGCAGAGGGGAAGTCTGGCTTCGCCAGCATCGGACTCCGTCCGACTCAGGCATCAGGCTTCGCCTGACTCAGGCATCCTTGCTCCGCTGCGGACAAGGCCCCAGGCGCTTCGCGCCGGATGCGCGCCGGCGGGCTGCGCCCGACGGGGAGGGGGTTGGCGCGCTCGCTGTACGTCGGACAGGGCGTGCTCGCTGCGCGTCGGACAGAGCGTCCTCGCTGCGCGTCGGACTGGAGGTGCCGGCGCTGCCGGCCGTTTGACTAGTTGACTAGCCGAGCTTGAGCAGTAGGTCTGCCAGTTCGGTTGGTGTGGTGATCATGCAGTCGTGGCCGGTGTGGAGTTCCCAGATTTGGGCTGGGGTGCCGTTCGGTTGGGTTGTGGGGACTGGGCGGCGGTTGATGCCGTCGACTTTGCCGACGGTGCAGTGGATGTGGGTGCGGGGGATCCTGGTGGTTGCCGGGTTGTCCAGGTGGACCGGTTGTTGGAGGCTGAGGACCGACTGGTCCGAGAGCATGGTGTGGAGCCAGGCGAGGTCTGCGGGGTCGGTGACGCCGAAGTGACCTGCTGGTGGTGGTAGTTCCGGGAGCGGGGGGACGCGCCAGCCGCTGTCCGACTTCAACGCCTGGTCGATGAGGGTGTGGGTGATGGGCATGATGTCGGCGGCGGTTTCGCCGTGCTCGGGGACCATGGCGTCGAGGTAGACGAGCTCCGCGATCCGGTCGGGGACGCGGTTCGCGGCGGAGGAGATGACCAGGCCCGCGTAGCTGTGGCCGACGAGGACGACGTCGGTCAGGTCGTGTTCGGTGATGAGGTCGACGACGTCGGCGGCGTGGGTGTCGAGGCCGACGTCGGGGCTGAGCAGGTGCGCCTTGTCGCCGTAGCCGGTGAGCGAAGGTGCGAACACCTGGTGACCGGCCCGCTCCAGCAAGGGCACGACCCGGTCCCAGGCCCGGCCGCTGTGCCAGGCGCCGTGTACCAGCAGGTATGTGGAAATGATCTTCACTCCGTCCATGTAGAACGCCCCGGACCGCCTTAGCGGAGAAACGGGACACTGTCCCGATTAACATATGGGACACTGTCCCGGTTGGCAAGGTCGGGTGCGGGAGGGTGGTTGCGGTGGACGACGGCGGGAAGCAGGCGGTGCCGAAGCGCGCGGACGCCCGGCGCAACGAGAAGACGCTGCTGGACGCGGCGGCGGCGGTGTTCGTGACGGCGGGTGTGGAGGCGCCGTTGCGGACGATCGCGGCGAAGGCAGGTGTGGGGACGGCGACGATCTACCGGCACTTCCCGACGCGGGCGGACCTGATCGTGGCGGTGTACCGGCACCAGGTGGAGAACCTGGTGGAGGCCGGTCCGGTGCTGTCGGCCGGGAGCGCCAGTCCGTACGAGGCGCTGGGGCGGTGGATCGACCTGTTCGTGGACTTCGTGGTCACCAAGCAGGGCCTCGCGACCGCGCTGCAGTCCGAGGACCCGTGCTTCGACCCGCTGCACTCGTACTTCCTCGAACGCCTGGTGCCGGTGTGCACCGACCTGGTCGAGGCCGCCACCCGTGCCGGGGAGATCGAGCCCGACCAGGACGCCTCCGATCTGATGCTGGGGGTCGGCGGGCTCTGCGCGGGTGCGGGCAAGAGCGAGCGCTACGACGTGCGGCGGATGGTCCGGGTCCTGGTCGCGGGGCTGCGCCGGGTGGACTGATCGCTTGCGGTGGAAGGATGTCCGGCGATGGACGAGAACGAGCTCCACCACCTCGACGCGGTCGAGCTGACCCGGCTGGTCCGCACCCGCGAGGTGTCCGCGGTGCGGGTGGTGCGGGCGCACCTGGACCGCATCGAGAGCGTCAACCCGAGGCTGAACGCCTTCGTGGCGGTGCTCGCCGACGAGGCGCTCGCCGCGGCGGCCGCGGCGGACGAGGCCGTGGCGGCGGGAGCGGACTTGGGGCCGTTGCACGGGGTGCCGTTCACGGTCAAGGACTCGCTGGACGTGGCCGGGGTGGTGAGCACGCGCGGGTCGGCGCTGTTCCGGGACAACGTCGCCGAGGTGGACGCGACGGCGGTCGCACGCCTGCGGGCGGCGGGCGGGATCCCGTTGGCCAAGACCAACCTGCCGGAGTTCTCCTACTGGACCGAGACGGACAACCCGCTCGTCGGCAGGACCCTGAACCCGTGGGACGCCGAGCGGACGCCCGGCGGCTCCAGCGGTGGCGAGTCGGCCGCGATCGCGGCCGGGATGTCGCCGCTGGGACTGGGCAGCGACGTGGCCATCTCGGTGCGCGGCCCCGCCCACGACACCGGGATCGTGGCGCTGAAGGCGACACGGGGCCGGATACCGATCACCGGGCACTGGCCCGAGGTGCCGCACCGGTACTGGCACGTGGGTCCGATGGCCCGTGGCGTGCGGGACATCGCGGCCGTGTTCCCGATCCTCGCCGGGCCCGACGGTGTCGACGGCGAGGTGCGGCACTCGCCGTCGACCGCCGACGCGCCGACCGACCTGGCCGGGCTGCGGGTGGCCTGGGCGACCTCGCCCGCGTTCGGACCGGTCGACCGGGAGGTGGCCGCGACCGTGGAGGCCGCCGCCGATGCCCTGCGGCACCTGGGATGCGTCGTCGAGGCCGCCGCGCCGGTCGGCCTGGAGGACGTGGACGGAACGGCGTTGAGCGCGGTGCTGTTCGCCGCCGAGGTCGGGCCGTACTTCCGGCGGGTCGTCGCCGGTCGCGAGGCCGGGCTGCACAAGGCGGTCCGGCGGGCGGTCGACGCACCCGAGGTGTCGCCGGCCGACCTCCTCGAGGCGCGGCACCGGGTCGAGCTGCTCGGTTCCGCGTTCGCCGCGTTCTTCGAGCGCTACGACGTGCTGCTGTGCCCGGTGTGCCCGATCCCGGCCCCGCCGCACGCCCTGTCGAGGTTCGAGGTCGACGGGGTGACCGTGCCCGCGCACGGCATCATGCGCGCCACGGTCCCGTTCAACCTCACCGGCCTCCCCGCGATGGCCCTGCCGTTCGGCACCTCCGCCGGGAACCTGCCGATCGGTGTGCAGGTCGTCTCACGCTGGTACCACGAGCCCACCGTCCTGCGCGTCGGCGCGGCCCTGGAGTCGGTCAGCCCCGTCCACGGCCGCCGTCCCGACCTCTAGGCGCGACAGGCGGATCCGGTCACACGTCCGTCCACTCCGGATCCCAGGGCGCGGGTGGACGGGCCGGCCGCAGCCGCAGCCACAACGGCACGGCACTGGTTCCCGGTGGCGGCATGGCGACCCGTTCGGCCGCGACGCCGTGGTCGATGATCTCCCGTTCGAACCCGCCCGGCGTGAGCGTGTTGTAGAGCCTGCCCATCTCGGACTCGACGCGGAACCCGTGCCGGACGCCCGGCGGCAGGTAGACGTAGCTCCCCGGCCCGGCCTCGACCTCCTTCTCCCCCACGGTGAACACGAAGTCGCCCTCCAGCACGAAGAACGCCTCCTCCTCGTGGTCGTGGACGTGCGGCGGGGCGACGAGCCCGTGCGGGCACAGCTCGTCGAAGGTGCACGACCTGCCGTCGGTCTGCGCGCTGTCGGCGAGCACGCGCCAGTAGGTGCCCACGTGCCAGTAGGCCGGGGAGTCCGCCGGACCGGAGACGTACGGGACGCTCGCGGCGGCACCGGAGGGCAGCACGGTCACGACAGCTCCCGCGGTGCGTGCACGACCTTGTCCACGGCGATCGCGAGGAGCACCCGCACCTGGTCCCGCCCGCCGAACCACGGGTAGGGGGCGCCGATGTACTTCATGGCCAGCTTCTCGATGTTCTCGGCCGCGCCCTCGGTGGTGGCGGAGACGACCCGTCCGCGCACGCCGTAGTAGCTCGACGTGTCGTCGGGGTCGCACACGCTGACGGCCACGCGGGGGTCGCGCTCGATGTTGCGCACCTTCCGGTAGCCCTGCACGGAGTTGACGAGGATGTGGTCGCCGTCGGTGTCGACCCACGTCTGGGTGAGGTGCGGCGAGCCGTCGGGCATGGTCGTGGAGATGAAGCAGGGGCTCGGCCGGTGCAGCAGGGCGAGCAGTCCGTCTGGCAGGTTGGTCATGTCGGGTCGCTTTCCGTGGTGGACGTCCTGGACGTGGTCAGCGCAAGGCGGCGAAGGCGGCTCGCACCTCGGCCGTGAAGAGGTCGGGCTGTTCGAGGGCGAGGAAGTGGCCGCCCACGTCCGGCTCGGTGAAGCGGACGACGTCGGAGTAGCGGCGTTCGACCCAGCGCCGGGACTTCCGCACGTGCTCCCGCGGCGCCATGGTGAACGCGGTGGGCAGCGCGATCGGGCCCGCGGGCGGACCCGCCGCGCGGGCGCGGGCCATCTCCCAGTAGGTCCTGGCGGAGGACGCGCCGGTGTTCGGCAGCCAGTACAGCATGATGTCGTCCAGGAGCTCGTCGTGCGTGAACGACGCCTCGGCGTCGCCGGGGGTGCCGCACGTGTCCTGGAACATCGCGTAGATCCACGCCGCCTGGCCCACCGGCGAGTCCGCCAGGGAGTAGCCGATGGTCTGCGGTCGGGTGGACTGCTCCTTGGCGTAGCCGGAGAGGTTGTCCCAGAAGTAGTCGGCGCTGTCGAGCATCGCCTGCTCGTCCGGCGTGGCCTCGGCCCGTTCCCGCGGCGTGGGGAAGAACATCGCGAAGTTCAGGTGCAGGCCGACGCATCCGGGAGGCGCTTTCCGGCCGATCTCGTCGGTGACCCCGGCACCGAGGTCACCGCCCTGGGCGCCCCAGCGGTCGTAGCCGAGGCGGTCCATCAGCTCGATCCACGCGTCGGCGGTGCGCGCGAGCGTCCAGCCCGGCCCGGTCGGCTTCCCGGAGAACCCGAAGCCCGGCATCGTCGGGATGACGAGGTGGAACGCCGTGCGCGGGTCGCCGCCGTGCGCGGCGGGGTCGGTGAGCGGGCCGACCACCTTGCGGAACTCGAGCACCGACCCCGGCCAGCCGTGGGTCATGAGCAGCGGGAACGCGTCCGGCTCGGGCGAGCGGACGTGCAGGAAGTGGACGTCGACGCCGTCGACGACCGTGCGGAACTGGCCGAAGCCGTTCAGCAGGTCCTCGCACCGCCGCCAGTCGTAGTCGCTCCCCCAGTACCGGCTCAGGGCCTGGATCTTCTCCAGCCGCGGCCCCTGCCCGGTGTCGTCGACCGTCTCCCGATCGGGCCAGCGCGTGAGCCGCAGGCGTTCCCGCAGGTCGGCGAGCCGGTCTTCGGGGATCGAGAGCGTGAAGGGGTGGATCTGGTCGGTCATGGATGCTTCTCCTCAACGAACCGGGAGGGCGTCGAACGCCTCGTACTGTACGATACCGTACAGTACACAAGTCGAGGAGAGCAGCAGTGGGCAGCGACCAAGCACCATCACCCCTGCGCGGCAAGGCGCGCGAGGACGCGATCCTGGCCGCCGCGATCGAGCTGATCGCCGACATCGGGTACGAGCGCGTCACCATGGACGGCATCGCGGCGCGGGCCAAGGCGTCGAAGATGACGATCTACCGCAAGTGGCCCGGCAAGACCGAGCTGGTCGCCGAGGCGCTGCGCCGCCACGCCGAGGGCGACGCCCTGCACATCGCCGACACGGGCACGCTGCGCGGCGACCTCCTCGTCTCCGTCGAGGGGATCGCCCGCGCGCTCGTCGGCGAGCGCGGCCCCTCGCTGCTGGGACTGCTGGGCGCGATCCGCGTGGACCCGGCGCTGCGCGAGCTCGTCCGCGCGCAGATCCTCGGCGCCTCCGACCGGACCGCCGCCGAGATCTGCCGACGGGCCGCCGCCCGCGGCGAGGAGGTGAGGTCCGCGAGCGCGCCCGCCGTGCTCGGACTGGCCGTGGCGCAGGTGTTCCTGTCCATCGTGCTCGACGGCACCGCTCCCGACACCGCGGCTCGACACCGGCTCGTCGACGAAGTGCTGCTCCCTCTGTTGGCGCACAAGGGATGACGTGCCCGAACGCAGACCGCACGGTCGCACCGGGACGTCCGCCCAGGTCGGTTTTCAGCCAACCCTAAGGTAACGAATCGATAACGCCCTGAACTCGTTTGAGGGTCGTCGCGTCGCTCGTGCGTATGCCCGGTTGAGCCGGCCTCGAACGCCGTCCTCGGCAGTACCACGACGACAGAGGTGGGCATCGCATGACCCGGACAGGTGGACGTCACCACATCTCGCGCAGAACGAAGCTGGCCACGCTGGGAGCAGCCGTGGCGATCGCCGCCGGTGCGGTGGTCGTCGTGACGACCACCGGCGACGACGAGGCTTACGCCGACGGTGTGGACAAGTCGCTGTTCGTCGACATCACGAAGGTGAAGCCGAACGTCAAGGCGGTGAACAAGCAGGGCAACGCCTCCAAGGGCACGTTCACCGTCAACTGCGGCACCAACAGGAACGGTCACTTCAACGGTGACAACTTCATCGCCGCTCCCGGCGTCGAGAACGGCGCGCAGCACCTGCACGACTACGTCGGCAACCTGTCGACGAACGCGAAGTCGAACGACAAGAGCCTCCTCGCCGCGGGCACGACGTGCCGCAACGGCGACAAGTCGGCCTACTTCTGGCCGGTGATCAGGATCGACACGGCCGACGAGGAGGCCGAGAACAAGGTCGACCAGAACGCGCCCAAGGTCGACGACAAGGCCGCGATCGACAAGGACGTGGCGGCCAACGACGACTCCGCGGCCGCGCTCCCGGAGACCGCGACGCAGACCGCGAACCCGCCCGCCAAGGTGGAGGAGCGCAAGGCGCAGGCCGCCGAGGACAAGAAGGACCAGGCGGCGCCGCGGGTCGCCTGCCCCGACATCGCCAGCAAGCTGGAGGACGTGCCCGACGCGGCCGTTCCCGAGGTGTCCAAGCAGCTCGACAAGGTGGACAAGGTCGCCGACGACGCGGACAAGAAGCTCGCCGCGGAGACCGTGGACGCCCCCAAGGTGAACGACAAGGCCGTGGTGGCGCCCGCCAAGGCCGCCGAGGTGCTCGACCCGCTGGAGGACCAGCGCAAGGCGGCCCTCGACAAGATCATCGAAGAGCTGAAGAAGCTCCAGGACCAGATCGCCGACCTGCAGAAGCAGATCGACGCGCTCAAGGGCCTTGACCAGTGCGGCATCAAGGACGGCAACAACCCCGCCCCGATCCCGGACGGTTCCGAGAACAGCGAGACCCCGCCCGCGCAGACTCCTCCCGCGCAGGAGGAGGAGAACGAGAACAACGAGCTCCCCGGCAACGACGGTGTGATCCAGCGCCCGGAGAAGGCGGAGATCACCTTCCGCGGCAGCCCGGTCGGCAAGGTCACCGCGATGCCGAAGTTCCTCCGCGTGCTCTACGGCGACGCGAAGATCTCCATCAACGGCACCAAGAACGCCCGCGACTCGTGGACCTGCTCCGGCTTCGAGGACAAGGTGCAGATCAAGCAGTACCCGATCTGCCCGCGGGGCGCGAAGGTCAAGCGCATCCACGACTTCCCGAGCTGCTGGGACGGCAAGAACACCGACTCCGCGAACCACCGGACGCACATCGTGTTCCCCGACCCCAACACCGGCAAGTGCGGCCAGGGCTTCAAGGCCGTCCCGCAGCTGCGCATCACCCTGACCTACAACATCCCCAGGGACATCCAGCGCAAGGGCCAGTACAAGGTCGACTCGTTCCCGACCGAGAGCCACAACCCGGTCAGCGACCACGACGACTTCGCGAACGTGATGTCGCAGAGCATCATGAACCGCCTGGTCAACTGCATCAACCGGGGCAAGACCTGCCGCGAGTGACCACAGAGGACTGATCGGCGAGGGCGGCCATCCCGGTGACGGGGTGGCCGCCCTTTCCCGTCGCGCCACCGGAGCGCGGCCCCGCGACGTGGCGGAAATGGACGTGCGCGCCCGGAACGCGGTTGACAAGCTGTCCACATGAACCACTGGACCACCACGCCCATCACCGAGGACGTCCTGCGCGGCGCCGCCGACCTGGAGCGCACCGAGCACGGCCTGCTGCCGCACCGGCTGCCCGCCCGCGCCCGCGCGCAGTGCGCCGACCCGCAGCTGGCCTCCGCGGAGTCCCAGCCCTCGGGTGTGCGGCTCTCCTTCCGCACCAGCGCGACCGCGATCGAGCTGGACGTGTTCCGGACCACGGTGGACCTCCTCGGTTTCCCGCCGCGCCCGGCCGGGGTCTACGACCTGCTCGTCGACGGCCGACTGGTCGCCCAGGCCAGTGCGACGGGTGGTGACGCGCGGACCGTGGACATGGCGACCGGAGCCGTCGAGACCCGGTCGGGGCCCGTGGACACGCTGCGGTTCACCGGCCTCTCCCCCGACGCCAAGGACGTCGCGATCTGGTTGCCGCACAACGAGCGCACCGAGCTGGTCGGGCTGCGCACGGACGCGCCGGTCGAGCCCGTGCCGGACCGGGGCCGCCGGGTGTGGCTGCACCACGGCAGCTCGATCAGCCACGGTTCCAACGCCGCGAGCCCCAGCACGACCTGGCCCGCGCTGGCCGCCTCGCTCGGCGGTGTCGAGCTGGTCAACCTCGGACTGGGCGGGAGCGCGCTGCTCGACCCGTTCACCGCCCGCGCCATGCGGGACACCCCGGCCGACCTGATCAGCGTCAAGATCGGCATCAACGTGGTCAACGCCGACCTCATGCGGCTGCGCGCCTTCGGCCCCGCGGTGCACGGGTTCCTCGACACCATCCGCGACGGGCACCCGACCACGCCGCTGCTGGTCATCTCCCCCGTCCTGTGCCCCATCCACGAGGACACGCCCGGTCCCGGCGCGTTCGACCTGGAGGCCGTCCGGGCCGGGACGGTGCGGTTCCGGGCCACCGGCGACCCCGCGGAGCGCGCGGCCGGGAAGCTCACGCTCACCGCGATCCGCCAGGAGCTCGCCCGGATCACGGCGCAGCGGGCCGCCGACGACCCGCACCTGCACCACCTCGACGGGCTGGCGCTCTACGGCGAGGCGGACCACGCCGAGCTGCCGCTGCCCGACCGGCTGCACCCCGACGCCGCCACGCACCAGCGCATGGGCGAGCGCTTCGCGAAGCTGGCCTTCGGGGCCGGAGGGGCGTTCGCCCGCTGACCCGTGCCAGGATCGGCCGATGACCGACGACGACTGGCCGCGGCACGCGCGGTCCCGGTTCCTGGCCGAGCTGTGGCGCCTGGTCGTCGACGAGGACGACGAGGTGGACGGCACCCCGGCGTGGGTCGAGTCGTGGTCGCGCGGCACGCCGCCCGGCGCCGTCCCGGAGCACCCGACGGCCGCCGCCCTGCACCGGATCCTGGCCCGCGGGGTGGACCCGGACGACCTCACCGACGTGGTGCGGGCGATGCAGCACGAGGTCGTGGGCAACGTCTGCCTGCTGCTCGACGACCCGGCGCTGCTGGGTGTCGCCCCGGACGAGGACCGGGCCGGGATCGGGTGGGAGCTGACGGCGGTCCGCTCCGCGCCGCCGGACCGCCGTCCGATGGGCGACCTGCACG
The DNA here is from genome assembly GCF_003002815.1 of Umezawaea tangerina. Lineage (GTDB taxonomy): Bacteria > Actinomycetota > Actinomycetes > Mycobacteriales > Pseudonocardiaceae > Umezawaea > Umezawaea tangerina. The sequence goes on from NZ_PVTF01000002.1 coordinate 510,594, forward strand.
CCGCGGTCGACGAGCACGACCCCACGGGCCGCGCGGGCGAGCCGCGCGGCCGCCCCGTCCCGGCGCGGCTGCCCGGTCAACCGCCGCACGCCAGGACCGCCGTGGCCCAGGCCCGTGCGGGCGACCGGCTCGGGGCGATCAGGACGTGGCGCGCCGCGACCGGAACCACCGCCGTGGAGGCGAAGGCGGCCCTGGACGCCCTGCTCGACGACGCCGAGGCCCGGCACCGCCCCCGGCGGCCGTGACGGCGAGTAGTCCATTGTGGACCCCATTCCGACATGATCGTCTCGAAACTTTCGACAGTGTCGATCCCCGAATCTGATCGATCGATTCAGCAGCGCAGACCGACTGGAGCGTCCTGACCACGACATCCGTTCAGGCTCAACACTTTTACCGGACTACCCACGGCGGATAGTTTCCGAAACATTCCCGAAACATATTGACAACCGCGCGGAGTCGCGCCAACACTGTCGGTGTCGACAGGTTCAGCCACGTCGATCCGGGCCACCCGAGGAGGCCCGGCCGTCCGGTCGTCGAGCGCACGACGACCGGCGACCCCGCAGCGTCGTGCGACGCCGACGCGCGGAGGCCGTCATCGGCCACCCACCACAACCCCTCCGGGTCGTCCCACGCTGCCCCGCCGCCGCGTCAACCCTCAACGAGGAGGAACACGATGACCGACGTCCTTGCCCTGCCCAAGGGCCGCAGGCGCGGCCGCATCAGGATGTTGGCCGGCGGTGCGTGCGCCGCACTGGTGATGGCGCTGCTGCCGGGCGCGGCCGGTGCCGCCGACGTGGGCGCCACCGCCACCTGCTCGAACTCGACCGGGACCCACAACGGCTACTACTACTCGTGGTGGAGCGACGGCGGCGGGTCCGCCTGCATCACCCTCGGGTCGGGCGGCAACTACAGCACCCAGTGGACCAACACCGGGAACTTCGTCGGCGGCAAGGGCTGGAGCAACGGCTCGCGGCGGACCGTGACGTACTCGGGCAGCTTCAACCCGTCCGGCAACGGCTACCTGGCGCTCTACGGCTGGACGTCCAACCCGCTCGTCGAGTACTACGTCGTCGACAACTGGGGCACCTACCGGCCCACCGGCACCTACAAGGGCACGGTGACCACCGACGGCGGCACCTACGACATCTACCAGACGATGCGGTACAACGCCCCGTCGATCGAGGGGAACAACAAGACGTTCCCCCAGTTCTGGAGCGTCCGGCAGCAGAAGAAGACCGGCGGCACCATCACCACCGGCAACCACTTCGACGCCTGGTCGCGGGTCGGGATGCGGCTCGGCAGCTTCAACTACTACATGATCCTCGCGACCGAGGGCTACCAGAGCAGCGGCAACTCCAACATCACGGTGAAGTGACCCTCCCGCCTGCCGGGACGGTCGTCGCCCTCCGCGACGGCACTCGACCCTGAACGGCGGTCTCCCGTCCGCGGGAGACCGCCGACCCACCAGCGAGGCTGAAGGAGCGAACCCGCATGCGATCCACCCGTCCACTGCTCACCGGACTGGCCGCCGCGGCGATGGTCGTGGCGAGCGCCGTCACGGCCGCACCGGCGCACGCCGCCGCGTGCAACGGCTACGTCGGGCTGACGTTCGACGACGGCCCGTCGGGCAGCACCCCCGCCCTGCTCACCGCTCTGCGGCAGAGCGGGCTGCGGGCCACGATGTTCAACGAGGGCCAGTACGCCGCCTCCAACCCGTCCCAGGTCCGCGCCCAGGTCCAGGCGGGCATGTGGGTCGGCAACCACAGCTACACCCACCCGCACCTGGTGCAGCAGAGCCAGGCGCAGATCGACTCGGAGGTCTCCCGGACCCAGCAGGCGATCGCGAACGCGGGCGGTGGCACGCCGAGGCTGTTCCGCCCGCCCTACGGCGAGACCAACGCGACGCTGCGGACCGTGCTGGCCAAGTACGGCCTGACCCAGATCATCTGGGACGTCGACTCGCAGGACTGGAACGGGGCGAGCACCGACGCGATCGTGGCGGCCAACGCGCGGCTCACCAACGGCCAGGTCATCCTCATGCACGACTGGCCCGCCAACACGCGCGCCGCGATCCCGCGGATCGCCCAGGGGCTGGCGAGCCGCGGGCTGTGCGCGGGCATGATCTCGCCGCAGACCGGCCGGGCGGTGGCGCCGGGCTGACCGCGGGCGTCCCGGTCGGCGGTGCGACGCCGACCGGGACGGCCGTGTGCCCGGTGCGCCCGGTCGTGGGAGCGTGGCGGGAGACCCGGAACCACGAGGAGACCCACCGATGAGCGACACCCTGGACGTACCAGGACTGCCCTTCCCCACCAGCCCTTCGCACGAGGGGGTCTGGCGGTACGACGAGCCGACCGGCGCGGTGCTCGCCACCGCCCCCGCGCACACCGACCTCTACGTCAACCCGGCGGGCGACGACTCCCCCGACGCCGAGTCGTTGCTCAACGCGGCGATGCTGGTCGGCGTGCCGCCCGAGGGCGACTTCCAGCTCAGCGCGCGGGTCGCGGTGGACTTCCGGTCGCAGTACGACGCCGGGGTGCTGGTGCTGTGGCAGGACGAGCTCACCTGGGCCAAGTTCTGCTTCGAGTTCTCCCCCGCGTCGGAGCCGATGGTCGTGTCCGTGGTCACCAAGGGCGTGTCCGACGACGCCAACGCCTTCGTCGTGCCCGAGAACACCGTGTGGCTCCGGGTCTCGCGCCTCGACCGCGTCTACGCCTACCACGCCTCCACCGACGGCAAGACGTGGCAGCTGGTGCGGGTGTTCACCCTCGGCGACGCGGTGGCCGACCACCGCGTCGGCTTCGAGGTCCAGTCCCCCACCGGCGAGGGCTGCCCGGTGACCTTCGACCGGATCCGCTTCACCGGCGAGCGGCTGTCCGACCTGCGCGACGGCTCCTGACGGGAGGCACGGGTGCCGCGTTCCAGGGCCAGTTTCGGCGGATTGGACCGAGACGCCGGGGAACGCGGCCACCTACGGTCGACGCCGTGCACCCCCGACTCAGTCACGACCTCGCGTCGCTGCCCGCGGTGCTGGAGTCGACCCGGTCCTTCGCCGTGCGGGCGCTGGCCGGGCTCGACGAGCGCCCGGTGGCCCACGGCCCCACCACCTCCGCCCCGGACCCGCTGCCCGTGGACGGTGTCGGCTTCGACGGCGCGCTGGCCAGGTTCGCGCAGCGCTGGGAGCCCGGCTTCTCCGGCAGCGCGGGACCGCGCTACCTCGGTTTCGTCACCGGCGGCGCCACGCCCGCCTCGATCGCCGGGGACTGGTTGACCAGCACGTTCGACCAGAACGCGACCTCGGGTGAGTCCAGCGCGGTGGATCTGGAGCGTGAGACGGTCCGCTGGCTGCGCGAGCTGGTCGGCCTGTCCGAGGCGCACAGCGGCACTTTCGTCACCGGCGCGACGATGTCCAGCTTCGTCGGTCTCGCGATCGCGCGGGAGTGGCTGGGCGAGCGGCTCGGGGTGTCCGTCGCGGACGACGGGGTCGGGGCGCTCGGCGACGTCGTCGTCCTGTCCGGGGCGCCGCATTCGAGCGTGTACAAGGCGTTGTCGATGCTGGGGATCGGCCGGTCCCGCATGAGGCTGGTGGACGTCGTCCCCGACCGCGAGGCGGTCGACGTGGCGCGGCTGCGCGAGGCGCTGGCCGGGTTGGGAGGGCGACCGGCGATCGTGGTGGCGAACGCGGGCACGGTGAACACGGTGGACTTCGACGACCTGCGGGCGGTCGCGGCCCTGCGCGACGAGTTCCCGTTCTGGCTGCACGTCGACGCCGCGTTCGGCGGGTTCGCCGCGCTGTCGCCGGAGCACGCCCACCTCGTCGACGGTCTGGACCTCGCCGACTCGGTGTGCCTGGACCTGCACAAGTGGCTCAACGTGCCCTACGACGCGGCCGTCCAGTTCACCCGTCGCCGCGACCTCCAGGTGGCCGTGTTCCAGAACTCCGCCGCCTACCTCGGCGTCCCCACCGACGACCCGGACCTGTTCCACCTGACCCCGGAGAACTCCCGGCGGCTGCGGGCGTTGGCGGCGTGGTTCTCGCTGACCGCCTACGGCGCCGACGGCCACCGCGACATCGTGGAACGCGACATCGCCGCGGCCCGACGGCTCGGCGGGCTGCTGGAGACGATCCCCGGCGTCCGCCTGCTGGCACCGGTGCGGCTCAACGTGGTCTGCTTCGCCGTACCCGGCGACGCGACGGCCGCGGTGGAGGCGGTCCGCGACACCGGGGAGGTGTTCCTGACACCCACCGTCTACAAGGGACAGCCCGCGCTGCGCGCCGCGGTCAGCAACTGGCGCACCGGCGCCGAGGACGTGGACCGGATCTTCGCCGCGATCCGCACGGCGCTCGGGTCACCGGCGTAGCCGCTCGACGGTCCGGCACACCAGCGCGGCGCGGTCGGCCAGCGGACCCGCGGGCACCTCGACGAGGTCGAAGCCCAGCTCGCGGTAGGTCCGCTCGTGCACCCGCTCGAAGACGAGCGAGTCCTCCATGCTGATCCGCCGGGCCGCGGTGCGCCGCACGAACCCCTGGTTGCGGACCAGGAACGCCGTCTGCTCGTACACGCCCTCGGCGACGACCCGGTCGACCTCGCGGGCGAGCAGGGGTGAGGTCGGGAAGCCCAGGTAGCGGCTCAGCGCCAGGGTGCAGACCGGTGAGCGGTCGAAGAACACGGTGTGGGGTGTGGTCGCGGGGACGGCGTCCTGCCGCCGTCGTTGCAGGGCGAGCACCGCGTCGATGAAGGTGCGGTCCTGCCACGGGTCCTCGCGGCCCAGCGCGTGGGCGAGTGCGATGGCGTCCGTCGCGGCCTCCTCGACGACGGTGTGCCCCGTGGTCTCCAGCAGGCGGAGGACGGAGGTCTTCCCGGCTCCGGGGGTGCCGGTGAGGACGTACTTGGGCATGGCGGTCTCCTGCGTCGGGTGGGCAGGACGGCTCGCACCGCCCTGGCGGTGGAGGTGGGGATTCGGCGGGGCCGTGTCGTTCGCCCGGTCGCGGGAAGCCGAGAGCCTGAAGCTCGATCGGCGCGACGCCGGGACCAGCATAACCGACGGTGTCGGGGGTCCAGGCCTTGCGGAACCGACGACGGGACCTCGCCCTGCCGCGCGGGCACCGGCACCTCGCGGCTCCGGTCGTCGGCGACTCGTCCTTCCGGGCGAACCCGGTGCCGGGTACCGGGTTCGGTCGGAACTGGGTGCTCGGCGCCCGCGTCGTACAGGCGTGAGCCAGACGACGAGGATCCGGTTGTCCAACGCGGCGTTGCGGGTGTGGGGAGTCGCGGGTGTCGCCGCGGTGCTGGCGCTGTGGCACGGGTGGGGGATCCTGATCACGCCCGAGCGGTCGTTCTTCTGGTTCATGACCGCGGCGGACGTGCTGGTCGTGGTGGTGGCGGTCTGGCTCGGGAAGCAGTGGCCGAGGTACGCGGACGTCGAGGAGGGCGGGATCGTGCTGCTGCGGCAGCGGATCCGGTTCGAGGCCGTGACGGGGATCCGGCTCGGGGACGTGTCGGCGAAGCCGTTCTGGTTGGCCTTCTGGCTCCCCACGTCGCTGGTGGTCGGGCTGGTCGTGGCCGTGATGCCCGCCGGGTCGTTCGACCGGGAGGTCCTGGAGATCGACACCGAGAACGGGCGGGCCCGGCTGCGGTGGCGCGAGTCCACCGGGCACGACCAGGTGGTGCGGGCGTTGCGGACGGCACGACCGGACCTCGAACCCCGGTACGGGCTCACGGGGGACAGCCGGGCGCGGGACTTCTCCCCCCGGATGGGAGTCGGAGGTGGGTTGCTCGCCGCCGGGCTGGCGTTGTGGGTGCTGGTGGCGGGGTGGTCCGGGATCCAGCTGACGGACCAGTCGACGGTGCAGAAGGAGAACTCGACGGCGGCGACGGTGGAGGCGTTGCGGACGTTGACGAAGAAGATGACGGGGTACGAGGCGCTGCCGGGGGTGCGGGCGGAGTACGTGACGTGGCGGTGCGATCGGAACAACTACCTGCTGGGGCCGTCGCCGGATGTGGTGGACCTGCATCTGAAGATCGTGGGGAGTGGGGTGTCGGAGCAGGTGGCGGATGGGGTGGAGAGCCGGGTGCGGAGGAATGCGGGGATGGGTGAGGGTGACTATTTGAAGATGGTGGATCTGCCGAGGTCGGGGGTGGCGGTGGATGTGCCTTTGGTGGAGTCGTTGTACGTGGAGGTGTTCACGGGGTGTGTGGGGGTTGGGGATGTGGAGGAGTTGAGGGGGGAGTTGGAGGGGATGGCTCGGGCGTTGGGGGTGGGGAGGTAGGGGGTTTTGGTGAGGCTCGGTTCCGGCCCCCGCAGGTCCGGTTTTTGATCCTCCCACCCTCTGGGGAGGCCCGGCCCTGCCCTCCCACCCCTGGGGAAGCCCAGCCCCCGGCGCGCGATTGTCTCAATGCTTGATCTTGCTTGTCAAGACGATAGAGCTGTCTTGACAAGCAAGATCAAGCAGGAGGGCGCTGTGGATCGGGGGCAGAGGGGAAGTCTGGCTTCGCCAGCATCGAGCTCCGCTCGACTCAAGCATCCTCGGCTTCGCCGTTGGACCAGGCATCGAGCTTCGCTCGACAAGGCATCGGCTGACGCCGACAAGGCCCCAGGCGCTTCGCGCCGGATGCGCGCTGGCGGGCTGCGCCCGACGGGGTGGGGTTCTCGCTGCGCGTCGGAGGTGGGTGGCGGCTTTGCCGGGTGGGGGCGGTGGCTTGTCGGGTGAGGGGTTGGGGGGTATGAGTTGGGGGTTGGGGTGGGCGGGTAGGTGGTGGGGCGGTTTTATGGTGCGGCAGCAGGGAACGTGGGAGCGGGCCGATGGGTGGATGACGTTGGTCTTGGCTGTGGTTGCGGCGGGTGTGTTCGGGTTGTTGGTGTTGTTCGGGTCGGGGTTGCGTGGGGTGCGGATCGGGTTTGGGGGTGGGGTGTTCTGGGATCTTGGGTGGATGTTCGCTGGGGTGGCGTGGGTGTCTGAGACCCTTGTTTTCTTGGTCTTTGCCTGGGGGTTTGTGGGGGTTGTGGGGGTGTTGGTCGTCCTTGCGTTGGTGAGCAAGGGGTTTCGGGGGGTGTCTGCTGCTGGGCGGCGGGTGGTGGCGGTCGCGGTGCCGGTGGTGGGGTATCCGTTGGTGGTGGTGTTGTTGCCGTTCATCCTCGGGTGTGCGATGTGGTTGTTGTTCTGGGTGTTGACGTCGTTCGGGACGTGCATTCCGCCGGAGTGCCAGGCGACGCCCGCTGTGCCGTAGTCAGGTGATGGTGGCGCGGAACTGGTAGCGGTCGCCGCGGTAGGCCTGGTCGGTGAGTTCGAGTGGGTAGCCGTGCTGGCTGTAGGTGAACTGGCGGGCCATGAGGACGGGGACGGAGGTGCCTTCGAGTTCGAGGGCGCGGCGTTCCTCGCGGTTCGGCGGGCGGGCCTCGACGGCGTACTCGGCGCGGCGGGGGATCTGGGGTGGGTCGGCGGTGAGCAGGGTGGCGTACAGCGAGGCGTGGGTGAAGTCGGTGTCGGCGAGGACGGGGCACAGGGCGAGCGGTAGGCGGTTGTGTTCGAGGACGACGACGAGTCCGTTGGCGTAGCGGAGTCTTCGCATCTCGAACAGGTCCTCGCCGGGGGCGATCCGCAGCCGCTGCGCCTCGCGGACGGTGCAGGGGCGGACGCGGGACAGGAGCATCTTGGTGCTGGTGGGGATGCGGTGCTTCTGGGCGTGGTCGGCGAAGCCCTCGACACGGGCGGCGGAAGTCGGACTGGTGACGTCGCCCGCGATGAACCAGCCGCGCGAAGGGGCCGCTTGGACGGCGCCGTGTTCGGCTAGCAGGGCGAGGGCGGAGCGCAAGGTGACGCGGGAGACGTCGTAGCGGTCGGACAGGATCCGCTCGGACGGAAGGCGGTCGCCGATGCGGGCGCCGCTGACGCGGAGGTCGTCCCACAGCCAGAGCGCCGCGCGTTCGTAGAGCGGGACCGAGTCCGGGTCCAGGGCTCCGCGCGGGAGCTCCAACGGTCGCAGACTCCGCTCGGGGCCGGGCATACCGGTATGATACCAGTAGCATTCCCATTGCAGACCGGACTGCGCCTCCCTACCGTCTCGCGACATGTCGGATCCCCGCGCCGTTGTCGCCTCTCCTCCCCCTGACGCCGACGCGGCCGCGCTGTGGACAGCGCGGGAAATCGCGCAGCAGCCCGATGTCTGGCGCGAGCTCGCCTCCTACCTGGACGCCCACCGGTCGCGGGTCGACGGGTTCCTGGAGCCGCTGCTGGCTCGCGACGACCTGAGGATCGTGCTCACGGGCGCGGGCACGTCGGCGTTCGCGGGGCAGATCCTGGCGCCCGGACTGGCGCGGACGCTGCGCCTGCGGGTGGACGCGGTGGCGACCACGGACCTGGTCGGCAACCCGCGCGAGTACCTGGCCGAGGACGTGCCGACGCTGCTGGTCTCCTTCGCCCGCTCCGGGGACAGCCCGGAGTCGCTGGCGGCGGTCCGGCTCGCCGACGAGCTGCTGACCGACTGCCACCACCTGGTGCTGACGTGCAACCCCGACGGCGGGCTGTACCGGAGCTTCGGCGGCGAGGCGGGGCGTGAGCGCAGCCTGGCGCTGCTGATGCCCGCGGGCACCAACGACCGCGGGTTCGCGATGACCTCCAGCGTCACGTGCATGCTCGTGGCCGCGTGGACGATCCTCGACGGGGAGGGCGACACCGGTCTGCTGGCCGACGCGGCCGCGGATGCGTTGCCGGACCTGGAGAAGCGGGCCCGCGCGCTGGCGGAGGACGGCACGGACCGGGTCGTGTACCTCGGCAGCGGACCGCTCGGCGGGGTGGCCCGCGAGTCGGCGCTCAAGCTCATCGAGCTGACGGCGGGCCGGGTCGTGAGCTACTTCGACTCGCCGCTAGGGTTCCGGCACGGCCCCAAGTCCGTGCTCACCGACACCACGCTGGTCGTCGTGTACCTGTCCAACGACCCGTACACCCGCCGCTACGACCTCGACATCGTCCGCGAGCTGCGCGGGACGCTGCCCGCCGAGCGGGTGCTGTCGGTCGGCTGCCTCGGCGACGCCGACGAGGAGAGCTGGTCGTTCCCCGCGCTGGGCCACCTGCCCGACGCCGCCGTCGCGCCCGTGCTCCTGCTGGTGGCGCAGCACATCGCCTTGGCGCAGTCGCTCGCGCTGGGCCTCGACCCGGACAACCCGTTCCCGGCCAACGAGGTCAACCGCGTCGTGAAGGGAGTCACCATCCATGGGCTCGACCAGTGAACCGACCTCGCCGGGAACCGACGCCAAGGTGTTCCTCGGGGTCGACGGCGGTGGCACCAAGACCGCGTTCGCGCTGCTGACCGACGACGGGACGCTGCTGGCCAGCGGGCTGGCCGCCAGCTGCTACTACCTCGGGCAGAGCATCGACCTCGTCGAGCAGGTGCTGCGCAACGGCATCGACACCGTGTGCGGGCAGGCCGGGATCGCCCCCGACCGGATCACCCACGCGTTCTTCGCGCTGCCGGGCTACGGCGAGGTCAGCGCCGACGTCGAGACCCTCGACGGGATCCCGGAACGCGTCCTCGGGCACCGGCGGTACGGCTGCGACAACGACATGGTCGCGGGCTGGGCCGGGTCGCTGGGCGCCGTCGACGGCGTCAACGTCATCGCGGGCACCGGGTCCATGACCTACGGCGAGCACGACGGCCGCGGGCTGCGCGTCGGCGGCTGGGGCGAGCTGTTCGACGACGAGGGGTCGGCCTACTGGATCGCCATCCGCGGGCTGGCCGCGTTCGCGAAGATGTCCGACGGCAGGCTGCCCGTCGGCCCGCTGCGCGGGAAGCTGTCCGTCCACTTGGGACTCGCCGCCGACCTCGACCTCGTGGACGTGGTGCTCAACCGCTGGCAGGGCGACCGGGCCAGGATCGCGGCGCTCGCACGGGTGGTCACCGAGGCCGCCGCGGACGGCGACGAGGTGTGCGCCGGAATCCTCCGCGACGCCGGGAAGGCGTTGGCGGGCCTGGTGAAGGCCACCACCGCCCAGCTCGGCTACGCGGCGGGTGACGTCGTCCCGGTCTCCTGGTCCGGCGGCGTCTTCGCCTCCGCCGAGGTCCGCGCCTCGTTCCGCGACCACCTCGCCGACGCGGGCGTCGACCTGCGCGACCCGCTGCTCCCCCCGGTCCTCGGGGCCGCGCTCCACGCCGCGCGCCTGGCGGGCAGCCCGCTGAGCGCGGAGATCGTCGACTCGCTGCAAGCGCACGCTACGACCGTGGCCCTTGGAGGCAGTGATGAGTGACCGCACGCCGGTGTCGACCGCACGCTGGATCCCCTACGCGGGGCTGCTGGTGCTGTTCTGGGGTGTCTGGGGGGCGTTCTCGGGAGCGCCCACCTCGTTGTACGGATACCCCAACGAGATGGTGTACATCCTCTGGGCGTTCACGATGCTGATCCCCGCGTACTTCGCACTGCGGGGGCAGCGGCTGGACCGGCGGCCGGTGGCGGCGGTGTACGGGTTGGTCGTGGGGCTCACCGGAGCCGGCGGGCAGCTGGTGCTCTTCAAGGCGTTGAGCTCGGGGCCCGCGTACCTGATCTTCCCGTTGATCTCGATCTCGCCCGCCATCACGGTGCTGATGGCCGTGGTGATCCTGCGGGAGAGGATCAGCCGGCTGGCCACCGTCGGACTGGTCGCCGCGCTGGTCTCCATCGTGCTGTTCAGCGTCACCAGCGGGTCGGGGGACGTCGCCGGGGGCTCATGGCTGGTGTTGGCGTTGATCGTGATGGTGGCCTGGGGAGTGCAGGCGTACTTCATGAAGAAGGCGGCGAACGTGGGGGTCAACGACGCCACCACGTTCGCGTGGATGACCATCAGCGGGTTGCTGCTGGTACCGGTGGCGTGGGTGATGATGGGCGGATTTCCCAGCGGGGCGCCCTGGCAGGCCCCGGCGTTGACACTGGGGACGCAGCTGCTGAACGCGGTGGGGGCGCTGTTCCTGGTGATGGCGCTGTCTAGGGGCAAGGCGACGATCGTGGCGCCGGTGACGAACGCGTTGGCGCCGGTGCTGACGATCGTGCTGTCGTTGATCGCTTATCAGACGCTGCCGACGGTGTACGGGGTGGTGGGGATCGTGTTGGCGCTCGGGGGGTCGACGTTGATGGTGTACGCGGATGAGTCGGGTGGGGAAGGGGTGGATGTTGTGGAGGTCAGGGAGGTGGAGGCCGAAGGGTGATGTGCATGCGTTGGTGCGTGCACGTTGATGCGAAGCCCGGCCCCCGGCGCGCGATTGTCTCAATGCCCGATCTTCGTTGTCAAGACGATAAAGCCATCTTGACAACGAAGATCGGGCAGGAGGGCGCTGTGGATCGGGGGCAGAGGGGAAGTCTGGCTTCGCCAGCATCAGGCTGCGCCTGACTCAAGCATCCTCGGCTGCGCCGTCGGACCAGGCATCCGCGCTTCGCGGCGGACAGGGCATCGGCTGGCGCCGACGAGGCCCCAGGCGCTCCGCGCCGGATGCGCGCTGGCGGGCTGCGCCCATCGTGGTGGGGTGGCGTGCTCGCTACGCGTTGGACTGGTTGCAGTCTTGCCGTTGTGTTTGCTAGGTGGTGATGAGGTACTCGGCGCCGCAGGCTTCGGCCAGGGTGGGGCCGTAGAGGGCGGCTGGGGTGTGGGAGCCGGGTTTTGCCGGGGTGGTCAGTAGGCGGTGGGCCAGTTCGGCGGGGATGGCGCCGGTGAAGGTTTGGGCGTCGCCCAGTTTGAGCCAGCCTTCGAGGGTGGTGCCGTCGTTCCAGTGGAGGCGGGCGTGGCCCCAGGAGTGGGGACGGGGGCGGGGGCGGGCGGGGGTTTTGGTGGTGGCGAGTTTGCGTTTGGCGTAGGTGCGGATCGGGGTGATCGTGAGAAGTGCGGTGGCGATGGGGAGGACGGCTCGGATCAAGGGGGAGCTGGGGAATTCGCTGGAGGCGGAGGTGACGGTGGGGGCGCCGCTGGCGTGGTGGGCGGCCATGAGTTCGCCCAGGGGGATGCTGGCGGTGGTGACGTGGGTGCCGTCGGGGAGTCGCAGGTTCTCCCGGTCGGAGCCGATTCGGGATTTCACGAGGCGGCCGTTGAGGTAGCGGCGACCGTCGTAGCGGCCGCCGCCGGGGACGCCGGGCAGGCCGTCCAGGAGGGTGGCGGCGAGGGCCTCGCCCACGGTGCCGGCCTCCATGCCCAGTGAGGGCACCATGTTGACGCGCACCGAGTCCGGTGCGGGGCGGTTCTCGCAGAGCTTGACGACGACGCTTTCGGTTGCGGTGACGCCGAAGCCCGCACCCGTGACGAGGGTGCGGCCCGCGGCGGTGGCGGCGGTGTCGAAGCCGAAGACGACGGTCAGGGCGGCCAGGTCGTTGGCGAGGTCGATGTAGTGGCTGCCCGGCAGGCAGGCCTGGATGATCGGGGCCGCCGTGGTGGTGAACGGGCCAATGGTGTTGATGACGACGGCGGGCTGTCGGCGGCGGATCTCGGTGGCCATCTCGGCGACGGTGCCCGCGACCACCGTGCGGGCGGCGCCGTACTCGGCGGCGGTGGCGGTGAGGCGGGCGGCGTCGCGGCCGACCAGCACCGGAGTGACACCTCTTCGCACCAGCTCCCCCGCGACAGCCCTGCCGCTGCGGCCGGTGCCGCCCAGAATCCAGACCTCGGTGCTCATCACTCGGCTCCACTCGACCAGACCGGTGCCGCCCCAGTGACGACACGCGATGTCATGAGGCTACACGCGCATGACATCGCGTGTCATCACTGGATCCCCACCGGCCCCTCCTAAGATCACCCGATGCCCGGACGAGCACCGACCGCCCGCCAGGTCGTGCGCTGGTCACGGCGGCTGCTGGCCGTCCTGGTCAGCGCGTGCGCGCTGCTCGGCGCGGTGCGGCTGGTGGTGCCGGCCACCGCGGGGACGTCCGACGAGCCGATCGGGGTTCGGCGACAGCTGGAGTTCCTGCGGGCGGCGCTGGACGGCGGGGCGGGCGAGGAGGCGCAGGGGCTGTTCCCGGAGGGGTACTTCTTCCTGAACGCGCTGTACGGGCTGAGCTGGGTCGAGATCGGGATGCGGCGGCCCGCGGACGAGCGGGACTCGGCGTTGCGGGAGGCCCGGTTCGCGTTGGGGCACCTGGAGTCCCCGGCCGGGCGGGCGCCGTTCAACGCGGATCTCGTTCCGCCGTACGGGGTCTTCCAGCGCGGGTGGACGAACTGGGTGCGCGGCGGGGTGTTGGGGCTGCAACCGGCCGAGCGGCGTGATCCGGGTGAGCTGGCGCGGTTCGTCGAGGACTCGGCGGCGCTCGGTGCGGCGTTCGACGGCTCGACCTCGCCCTACCTGGAGGCGTACCCCGGTCAGGCGTGGCCGGTGGACTCGACGGTGGCGATGGCGTCGTTGCGGCTGCACGACTCCCTCCTGCCCGCGCGGTTCGGCCCGACGGTCCAGCGCTGGGTCCGCGAGGTGGGCGAGCGGCTCGACCCGCGCACCGGGCTGCTCCCCCACCGGGTCGACCCCGGCACCGGTATGCCCGCCGAGATGGCCAGGGGCAGTTCGCAGAGCCTGGTGCAGCGGTTCCTGCCGGAGATCGACCCGGACTTCGCGCGCGAGCAGTACCAGCGCTTCCGCGACCTGTACGTCATCTCGCCGCTGGGCCTCGGCCCGGCCGTCCGGGAGTACCCGGTCGGTGTGGACGGTCCGGCCGACGTGGACTCCGGGCCGCTCCCCCTCGGCGTGAGCCTGTCGGCCTCGGCGGTGGCGATCGGCGCGGCGCAGGTGCACGGCGACGACCGGCTGGCCGGGGCGCTGGCGAACTACGCCGAACTGCTGGCCCTGCCGGTCGACACGCCGTGGACGAAGCGGTACGCGTTCGGGCTGCTGCCGATCGGCGACGCGTTCCTGGCGTGGTCGAAGACGGCGCGGCCGTGGGTGTCGCAGGCGGCGGCGCCCGCACCGGGCGTGTCGTCGTGGTGGCGGGCGCCGTTGCTGGCGCTGCTGGCCGTTCTCGGTGCGGTGCCGTGGGTTCCGGCCCTGCTGCGCCGTCGGCGAGCGGTCAGGGACCGTCGCACAGAGCCGCCCGCAGCCGTCGGTGCGCCTCGGCCATGAGCTCCGGGAAGTCGGCGGGACCACCCGCGTCCACCCACTGCTGGAACGCGGTCGCGAGCGCGGCGACACCCGCCTTGGCCACGAGGATCGCGGTCAAGTCGTCGACCTCGCGCTCCCCCAGCGCCTCGGCGACGGCGGACGCCAGCGAGTCGAACTTGATCAGCTCGCGCTCCCGCAGCTCGATCGAGGTCGCCACGACGCGCTGGCGCTGACGCACGGGCTCGCCCCACTTAGTCAGCCCGGCGCCCGCGTCGGCCAGCGCGGTCATCACGGCGTCGACCGGCCGCACCGCCCGCGGCGCCGCGCGCACGGCGTCGACGACGGCCTTCTCGAAGTCGGCCGCGCCCGCGAACATCACCTCGCGCTTGTCCGCGAAGTGCCGGAAGAACGAGCGCTTCTTCAGCCCGGCGTGCTCGGCGATCTCCGCGACGGTGACCGCGTCGTACCCCCGTTCGAAGATCAGCTCCATCGCGGACAGGTAGAGCCTGTTGTCGGCGTCGGGACCCCATCGCGGCATGCGACCCATCCTAGTCGTGTCGACACCGGGTGTCATCACTGCTACGTTCATGAGGACACCGGGTGTCATCACCTCCGCGGCTCGCGGAGGAGGACCCGGTCCGACGGAGGTCAGGATCATGCGCGTTTTCGTCACCGGCGCCACCGGGTTCATCGGTTCGGCGGTCGTCGCGGAGCTGGTCGCGAACGGCCACGAGGTGCTGGGCCTCGCCCGTTCCGACGCGGCAGCCGAGTCGCTCACCGCCGCGGGCGCGACACCGCACCGCGGCTCGACCGAGGACCTGGACAGCCTGCGCTCGGGCGCCGCCCAGGCCGACGGGGCCGTCCACACCGCGTTCTTCCACGCGTTCTCGCACGCCGGCCTCGGTACCCGGTTCCGCGTGCTGCTCGGCGGCAGCCCGCGCGACATCGGCGGCAGGTTCCTCGCCGCCGCGCTGGCCGCGGACCTCGGTGCCATCAACGCGACCGCGACCTCGCTCAGAGGGCCCGACCGGCCGTTCGTGGCGGCGTTCGGCACCATGGCCCTCGCGGCGGGCCGCCTCGGCACCGAGGACGACGAGGTCGACCCCGCGTCCGTCGGCGGCCCGCGCGGCGCCGCCGAACGCACCATGCGCGACCTCGCGGCACGCGGCGTCCGCACGTCCGTGGTGCGCCTGCCGCCGGTCGTCCACGGCGACGGCGACCGCGCGGGCTTCCTGCCGCAGATGATCGGCGCCGCCCGCAAGCACGGAGGCGTCGGCTACGCCGGCGACGGCACCAACCGCTGGCCCGCCGTGCACCGCCTCGACGCCGCCCGCCTGTTCGTGCAGGCGTTGGAGAAGGGCGACGCGGGGTCGCGCCACCACGCGATCGCCGAGGAGGGCGTCCCGGTCGTCGACATCGCCACCGCGATCGGCAGGCGACTGCACCTGCCCGCCGTGGCCCTGCCGCCGAGCGAGGTCAAGGCCCGCTACGGCTTCCTCGCCCCGTTCATCGGTGCGGACAACCCGACCTCCGGCGCGGCCACCAGGGCGCGACTGGGGTGGGAGCCCACCCACCGGTCGCTGCTGGACGACCTGCGGGACGGGACCTACTTCACCGACTAGGCCGTCGTCCGGCTGGGACGACACGACCTCGACTTCCTTGGCCTCCAGGTGGCGGGAACGTCGAATCGGTGGTGATCACGAAGAATTCACCGGGACCACAGCGCGCATTCACGAGCGACATCGGACATGTCGAACAATCGATGACCTCCGCATCCCGTCGGGTAGGGTTCCGTCCGGCAAATGAATCAGGCAATAAACGCGTCACTCTTTATGGTGAACATTGCCGCTGAAGGTTGACGACAATGGATTCGGAGTTGCGCGTGGACGTGGTCCGTGAGTCGGCCCTGGCGGGTCGGGTCGTGCTGTGGGAGGAGTCTGCGCGCGACGGTGCCCAGGGCAAGACGCTGATGGACGCGGGGTTCCGGGTCGAGCTGGCCCGTGCGCAGGGGCGGATCTTCGGTGACGACGGTCCGCGGCACGTGGTGTTCGCGGCCGGGTTCCCCGCGGTGTGCGAGCAGGAGTTCGAGGCGGTGCGCCGCGTCGCGGCCGAGGCGGAGGGCGCGGTCAGCGTCGCCGCGGTGTGCCGGGGCACGGAGGCTGACGTGCGGCAGGCGCTCGCCTCGGTCAAGGGCAGCGCGCACGCCCGGATCATGGTGGTGGTGCCCGCCTCGGAGGCGATGGCGCGGGTGATGGTCCACCGCACGGCCCGCGAGGCGCTCGACGACGGCGTCGGCCTGGTCGCGCTGGCCCGCGACACCGACGACGCGGTGGCCGTCGACGTGTGCCTGGCAGACGCCTCGCGAGCCGACCACGCGCTGATGGCCGACTACGCCAACATCGTGACGAGCGCGGGCGCGGGCACCGTCGTCCTCGCCGACACGGTCGGGTGCCAGCTGCCCGCGGAGACCACGGCCATGTTCACCGACGTCGCGGACCAGGCCGACGACGGGGTGGTGCTCGGCTCGCACCTGCACAACGACCTGGGCCTCGGCCTGGCCAACACGTTGCAGGCCGCGGCCACGGGGGTGCGGGTCCTGTCCAGCTCGTGGCTGGGCGTCGCGGAGCGCTCGGGCATGGTGGCCACCGAGCAGCTGCTGTTCCTGCTGGGCGGGGACCCCGCGCGGGCCGCCGACGTGCTCGGGTCGCCCGACGGCCCGTCGCTGTGGTGGTCGGTGCCGGACCTCACGCGGCTGCCCGCGATCACCCGCGCGGTCTCGGCGCACACCGGCGTGCCGCTCACGGTGACCACGCCGATCGTCGGCACCGGGGTGGGCACGATCTCGACCGGCACCCCGTTCGTGCACCCGGAGCTGTTCCAGCCCTTCGACCCGTCGGCGCTGCTGGGGATCGAGCCGAGCGTGGTGCTCACCCACCTGGCCAGCGCCCGCGTCGTCACGGCCGTGGCCGCGCGCCTGGGCCACGACCTGGACCGCGAGCAGGCCAGGTCCGCGATGCACTGGGTGAAGGAGCGCGCCTACCGCACCGGCCGGGCCGTCGTCGAGGACCAGGCCTTCGCCGACCACCTCGACGTGCTCACCGCCGGGCGGGACGCGCCGTGACCGACGGCGGCGCGGTCGACCTGGACGGCGCCTGCCGCGCACTCGACGCGGGCCGCGCGGTGGTCCTGCCCAACCCAGCACCGCTGACCCGCGTGGTGACAGGCACCCGTCCCGACACAGTGAACACCGCCAAGGCCCGCCCGGCCGACCAGCCGGTCGCCCTGTGGGCGCACCACGACGACACCTGGGACACCCTCGTCCCCTCGCTCGACCTCGACGGTGACCTCGTCGCGTTCGCCCGCCGCCTGCTCACCGACGACCTCCTCACCCTCCTGCTCCCCCTCCGCCCCGACGTCCCCGCGTGGCTGGCCCCGGCGAGCAAGGACGGCTGGGCACTCCTGTTCGGCGCCCGGTGGTCCCCGCTGCGCCCGCTGCTGGACCGGTTCCCCCTGCTGTACGTCAGCAGCGCCAACACCACCGGCCACCCGCCCGCCGCCACGACCGCCGAGGCCACCACCATGTTCGCCCCGACCACCCCCGTCCTCGACACCACCTTCCTCCCCGACCACACGACCGACGTACCCCGACAGGCGACCACGACCGTGCGCCTGCACCCCGGCGGCGTGCTCGACCTGCACCGCCACGGCGCCCAGGACCACCCGCACCCGAATGCCGCCGCATACCTCGACACCCTTCACCGGGCTGCGAAGAACACTGGCACTGCGGCGCAAGGCGATGCCTTCGCGTAGATGCGGCGCATGGTGGTCCAATACGCAAGCCGCGCCGAACTCCTCGACTGGCATCTCCGACCTTCGTCAGCTGGCGAGACCTATGTCTTCGAGTCGACCTGGACGTCGTTCACAAGCGCGTAGGCGAGCTTCGCCAGATCCTCTTTGAACCCCGGGTAGTTGGCGATCGAGTCGCTTGTCCTGCCGTCGAGTTGGTGGTTCCGCTTGATGCGCAGCATGTGGTTGCGGAGGTCATCCGCGTCAGCGGAATTGTCCAGGCTTGCGGTGACCTCTTCCAACAACATCGCCGCCTGGGCCTTGGTAGCGGTGTCGGGGTGGTCGAGCAGGAAGGAGTCCTTGAGTCGCTTGACCTTGGTACCGGTCTTGTCAGCGGTGAACTCACGCATGGCCTCGCGTTGGAGCCTGCCCAACTCGGTGAACAACGCCCGAAAGTTGGCGTCAACCGTGTGAGCTTCCTCAACGGGAAGTTCGTTGTTGACAACGTCCAGCACGCATCGGGCGAAGCCGACCTTGGCCAGGCCGAGGTCGGGCACCTTGCCCCTGGCAGCCTTCTGCAGAGCCTGATGGGTATCGGCCTGGGGTTCGTACACCACGTCATCGACTGTGAGTGCCTTGAGTTGCGCGGCCTTGTCCGGCGACAGGAAGGCCGCACCGTACTTCCTCACAGCCTGGACAGCCACCTCAAGGGGAACCAGGTCCTCGATCGCGGCGAGGCCTGCGGGGTTGCCTGTGGGGATCTCGCCGGAGTGGAGATCTCCTAGTTGGAGAACGAACTTCTTGTCGATCAACCGCTTGCCCCGGTGGCCTTGCTCTAGGTCACCAACCGCTGCATCGCCCGCCTCGTCGCTGTCGAGCAGGACGATCACGGCGGGCTTCTCGACATCGCGGCCACGAGCGAGGTAGACGAGATAGGGAACATTGCCCGCACCGCCCGCGGGTACGAGGGTGACGGCGTTGAGGTCGATGTTGGTCAGCGGATCCGGGTCGATACGCCGCAGCCGCGCGGACATCCCGGCGATCAGCACCTGGTCGGCCTGTCCTTCCAGCATGAGGTTGCAGTTGCTGATGAAGGTGGTCTCGGCGACGAAGCTGCCGAAGGCGGACCGCAGCGGCTCGTAGTGGTTCTGGACCGCGTTGCGCACGACTCGGGTACCTTCGTCTCCTTCGCCCTTCTCGAGCACCCGGATGCGCTCACCGTGGTTCTTGTCGATCAAGAACGGTGAGTGGGTGACGTAGACGACCTGACACGGAGTGCGTTGCGGGTCCTCGGGGTTGGCGAAGTCCTCGAAGATGCGCAGGAGGTCCTGCTGGCCCGCGCTGGACAGGTAGGCATCGGGCTCGTCCATGAGCAGGATCTCGCACTTACCCGCTTCGGGCTTGTCGTGCGACTGGTACTGGATGAAGTAGCTCAGGAAGTACCGCAGCCCCATGCTGCGCTCCCCTGCGGAGTACTCGGTGCCGGTGCGGTCCCGGATCGTGAAGACGAGGTCTTGGTCGCGCAAGGTAAGCAGTAGTTGGAAGTGGTGGTCCTGTGACCACCACTTGGTGAGGTTGAGCTTCGCGGCGAGCCTCTTGTTGATCTGCGCGACCACTCCGTTGGCGTAGCCGTCGTCATCGTCGTCCACCGCCGCCAAGAGCTGCGCGAACGCCGTCCGACTCACACCGGCCACTTCGAGCAGCAGTTTGTCGGCCAGCCGCAGTTGCTTCTCGTGTTCCTCCGAGGACTTGTTCGCTT
Source organism: Umezawaea tangerina (assembly GCF_003002815.1). Taxonomy (GTDB): domain Bacteria; phylum Actinomycetota; class Actinomycetes; order Mycobacteriales; family Pseudonocardiaceae; genus Umezawaea; species Umezawaea tangerina. The sequence continues at coordinate 530,169 of NZ_PVTF01000002.1, forward strand.
CGTTGAACGCACCCTCAGCCGGATGCCGAGCCTGTTGGGCCTCGGGTTGCTGACCGAACCACTCAGCCGCGTTGTCCATCACTTTCCGGATGAAGCCTCGCCGAAGTCTGCGAGGTGCAGTGCGGAAGGAGTGTTCATCTTCAGCCAGGTAGTGGAGTGGGACGCTGTCCGGAAGTGCCACGTTGGAGTCGATCTCGAACGACTTGGGCAGGAGTGCGTCCAACACCTCCCGACTCTTCACCTCAACCTGTCGCCAGTCTTCCTGGTCCGGGATGAAAACAACAGGTGGCCGACCTCCGAACCGGAACAGGCAGAACCGCTCGCTCATCGCCGGGAGCTTCGCCTTGAGCGCCTTGCTCACCGCCGACCTCTCCTCGGCATCGAGCCCGGACAGTTCCAGACCGAAGTCCGGCGGGGACATGTTGTCGTCCACGGCGAAGAACTGCGAGTACCGGCAGAAGTCGCCAAGTCCGATGTCGTTTCCGGTGAGGGCGCACTTGATCGCGTGCAGCAACTGGCTCTTCCCGGACTCGTTGGCGCCCACTACTGTCGTGACCGACTTTTCGAGGTCGACTTTGACGAACGGGTACTTCAGATCGCCTGGGAGCACGTCCCACGGGTACGGACTGAACCCTTCGTGAGTTTTTCTCAGGTAGTCGTAGTTGAAGGAGCGGAAGAAGCGGACGTAGACGGCGGAGATGAACATAAAACCCTCCCCTGCCCAGCAAGGCACCGAAGACCCGCGACCGCCGGTATTCGACCACACCGCACTCCCCCTATCGCCCGTCACCAACCGACGGTTAACACCACTATCGGGTGAATTTGTTAAGGACATGCACCGCGCACCACCCCAGGCGATAAACGCGGACGCGAATGCCCGCCGTGTAACGAAGCGGCACCCGGCGCCTATGTGCCAGACATGGAAACGCCGCCCGGAAGAAGATCGTTATCGGTGAGGGGTCCACAGCGGACCGTCGCGCTTCTCACGGCAGGGCTTTTCGCGCTGGCGTCCGGGGCGTTGACCGCACCAGCAGGTCACGCCCAGCCGGCCGCGTGCGCGAAGGTCGAGGTCGTGAGCTTTCGCGGAAGCGGCGAGGACAGCGCTGACGACGGGGACCGCTCGAACGGTCTGTCCGGGCCGACGTTGCAGAGAATCATCGAGAAGGCGCGCGGACTCGCTTCGTCCAGCGGCTACACCCTGGCCGACGTTCCGGTGTACGGCGTCCCCTACCCCGCCATTCCCGCCGCGGAGTACGCGGACGAGGACCAGGACCTGTTCGACTCGGTCGAGTACGGACGCCTGTTCGGCAGCGGCTACATCCACAAGCGCCGCGCGGAATGCGCCGAGACGGGGACGCGGTTCGTCCTCGCCGGGTACTCGCAGGGCGTGATCGCGGCTCGTGAGGTGGCCGAAGACCTCCCACCGGGCTGGATCGCCGGGGTGTTCGGCGTCGGCGACCCGGCCCAGAAGCCCGATGCCCGCGGAGTCACGGGATCCGGCGCGAACGGCGACGGGATGTACCGGCAGCTGATCAAGCAGGACGGGAAGGCGAGCAGCGACCCGTTCTACGACCTGCCCGTCCCGCTGCACCTGTTCTGCCACGAGGACGACCCGGTCTGCGACTACGAGCTCAACTGGCCCCCGGTGGGCGATTTCGGGCCGCACACGAACTACGGCGGCACGGACGAGGAGCTCACGCAGCTCGCAGGCGCGCTTCGCGACATGGCCGAGACCGCCACCACCACACCCCCACCGCCGGACAGCTCCGGCACGGGGCCCGCCGACCTGATGTTCGCCATCGACACGACCGGGTCGATGACGCCCTACCTCACCGCGGCCGTGAACAGCGCCAAGGCCACCGCGGACGCCCTGCGCGCCGCGACGCCGCACGCACGGGTGGGGCTGGTCGAGTACCGCGACCACGGCGACGGCTACGTCGCCCGCACGGTGGTCCCGTTGACCGACGACTTCGCCTCGTTCGAGACCGGCCTGCGCGGGCTCGTGGCGGACGGAGGCGGCGACACGCCGGAAGCGGTGTACAGCGGCCTGGTCACCGCACTCGGCGCGGACTGGGACCGGTCGGCTTCGCGCGCGCTCATCGTGCTCGGCGACGCACCGGCGCACGACCCGGAGCCGGTGACCGGGCTGACCGCCTCCGGGGTCGCCGACATCGCGAAGGGCATCGCGCCGATGCCCGCGCTGCCCCCGACCGTGGGCGCCGCGGCACGCGCGGCCGCGGCAGCTCCGGACGCTCCCGGCCAGCAGCAGTCGCCGCCCTCCGAGGCTCCCGCGGCACCGGAGGCGGAAGCACGCGTCGCCGCGGCACCGGGCGACAAGATCCCGGCGGTGGCGGTCTACGCGTTGTCCGCCGACTCCGGTCTCAGCGCCCAGATGGCACCGATCTCGGCGGCGACGGGCGGGGCCACGTTCCCGATCGGCTCACCCGACGAGGTCTCGAAGAGCATCGTCCAGACCGTGGAGGACGCGACGACCGCGCCCGTCGCACGGCTGAGGGCCGCGGACACCGTCGTCGTCGGCAACAAGACGGTCCTGTCCGGTCTCGCGTCGACCTACAGCGGGACCGGGGCCACGTACGCCTTCGACGCCGACAACGACGGCACCGTCGACCAGTCAGGAGAAGAAGGAACCTCCACCCACACCTACACGGCACCAGGGCCGGTCGAGGTCCGCCTGGTGGTGACCGACAGCCGCGGTCGCTCGTCCGAGGCCGTCGTGGGCATCGACGTCCGACCGCTGGAGTCGCTGCAGTTCCCCGAACGCGCTTCACCCACCACGACGACCACCAGCGCTCCGCCGGACTCCTCGACGGAACCGTCGACGCCGTCGACGGAGTCGTCCCCACCGGAGGCGCCGTCGGCACAGGAGCCACCGAGTCCCGGAGGCCTGGCGTTCACCGGGCTGGGAGGCCTCGGCACGATCGTCGCCGTGGGTGTCCTGCTCCTCGGCGCGGGCGCGGGCCTGTTCATGGTCACCAAGCGCCGCGGTAGGAGGACCTGACAGCGGAGTGGGTGGTCGACCACCGTGGTCGGCCACCCACCCGGCGATGATCTCGCCCGCATGTCCTCAATGGACATACCCCCGGTCAGCCCGACAACGCGTCGATCCGCACCCGGTCGCCGTCCCCTTCGGACAGGAACGACGCCAAGCCCGCGCCTTCCTCGGTGACGGCGGCGCGTTCGGCTCGGGACAGCGGGCGCAGTGGCGTGACGGCCACTGTGTCGTCGGTGACCGTCCACGTCGCCGAGACGCGGCCGTCGACCAGGACGAAGCGGGTAGCCGCGACCGACAGGCCGCGGTGGGCGTCGTCGATGATCCGGCCGCGGTCCTGGTAACCGAGGACCGCGTTGTCGAACGCGGGCAGGAACCGCACCGGCGCCGGGGTGTCCGGGTCGGGGCGGGGCGCGTCGGGGAGGTCGAGCAGCTCACGGCCGCGCTCGTCGCGGAAGGCGACGAGCTCGCCGCGCACCGCGGCCACCGCGGCGGGCAGTCCGGCGAGACCGCACCACGCCCGCAGGTCGGCCGAGGCGGCGGGCCCGAAAGCGGCCAGGTACCGCCGGACCAGCACCTGGCCGACGGGGTCGGAGGCGTCCGGGGGCAAGGGGTCGACCTCACGCCCCAGCCATGCCGGGAACGGGAGGTAGCGCGCGCCCGCCTTCGTCCGCCACAGCCCTCGCGGTGGCAGCTGCGCCACCGGGACGAGGGCCGCGACCACCACCTCCCCCAACGCCCGCGTCCCCGGCGCGGGCCACCGCTCGGCCAGCGCCCGCGCGATCTCCGACATGGTGCGCGGTTCACCGTCGGCGAGCACGGCCCGTGCCGCCGCCGCGAGCTCGGCGAGGTCGACCCCGTCGAGCTCGCGGCGGTAGACGCCCAGCACCCGTTGCAGCAGCATCGCGTCGTGGCGGGACCGCCAGGCCAGGGCGTCGGCGGCGGTGAGCAGGTGCACGGTGCGGCGCATGAGGTGCGTCCGCACGACGCTCCGCCCGACCAGCAGGTCCGAGAGCACCGCCGGGTCGAAGGCGCGCAGCCGCGACCACAGCCCGGCGAACGGTTCCTGCGGTTCCTGGGCCTGCAGCCCGCCGACGTGCGCGACGGCGTCGAGCACCGGCAGGTCGGAGCGGTCGAGCAGCAGCTGCCTGGCCAGCGTGGCGCGGTTGAGGGCACGGGTGCCGAGAACGGTCATGCCGCGACGCGCTCCCCGGCCGGACGGCGGCGCAGCTCCGTGCGGGTGATCTCGGGCGGGGTGTAGGACACGTCGATCGGGCCGAGGTCGGTCCCCGGCTCCACGATCCGGTCGATCGCGTCGAGGACCTCGTCGTCGAGGACGGTCCCGGCACCCGCCAGGATGTCCTCCAGCTGCTCGGCGGTCCGCGGCCCGATGATGGCCGAGGTGACACCGGGGTGGGCGATGGTGAACGCCATCGCCAGGTGCGTCAGCGACAGGCCCGCCTCCCGCGCCAGCGGGATGAGCTGCTCGACGGCGTCGAGCTTGCGCTCGTCGGTCAGGTGCCGGGAGACCCAGTGCATCCGGGGGTTCCGCGGCCGTTCCTGCCCCTTGCGGTAGCGGCCGGTGAGCATGCCCGACGCCAGCGGGCTCCACACCAGCACGCCCATGCCGTACCTGCGGCACGTCGGCAGGATCTCGCGTTCGATGCCGCGGTTGAGGACGGAGTAGGTGGGCTGTTCGGTGCGGAAGCGCTGCAGCCCGCGCCGGTCAGCGACCCACTGGGCCTCGACGATCTCCGACACCGGCAGGTTCGACGACCCGATGGCCCGCACCTTGCCCGCGCGCACGAGGTCGGTCAGCGCCGAGAGGGTCTCCTCGATGTCGGTGCTCGGGTCGGGGTGGTGGACCTGGTAGAGGTCGATGCGGTCGGTCCCCAGCCGCCGCAGCGAGTCCTCGACCGCGGTGGTGATCCACCGCCGCGAGCTGCCGCCGCGGTTGGGGTCGTCCCCCATCGAACCGTTGACCTTGGTCGCCAGCACGACGTCGTCGCGCCGGCCCTTCAGCGCCGCGCCCAGGATCTCCTCCGACTCGCTGCCGGAGTACACGTCGGCGGTGTCGACGAAGTTGATCCCCGCGTCCAGCGCCCGGTGGACGATCCGGGCGCAGTCGTCGCGGTCGGCGTTGCCCGCTTGGCCGAGCATCATGGTGCCCAGGCAGTAGGGGCTGACCTTGATCCCGGTCCGCCCCAGTTCGCGCATCTTCACGGTGTGCTCGTTCCCCTGTTCGTGGTGGACCCGGTCAGAAGGACGTCCGGCCGTCGATCGACTCGCGCAGGATGTCCGCGTGCCCGGCGTGCCGGGCCGTCTCGATGATCAGGTGTGCGAACACTCCGCGCACGCTGCGGACCGCGCCCGGCTCGTTCCAGGGCACCTCCGGCAACGGGTGGGTCGCCGACAGGTCGGTGAGGGTGGCGGCGACCTCCTCGGTGCGGGCGGCGACGTCCCGGTAGCGCGCGAGGATGCCGTCCAGGGTGTCGTCGGGCAGCATCCGGAACTCCGCCTGGTGGTCGATCGCCCACTGCGGGAACTCGCGCGCGGTGCCCGCGGTGAAGTCGGCCCACGTGACGCCCTCGGGCAGGTCGAAGCTCATCGCGGACGGCCCCTCGACCGCGAAGCGCAGCCAGGCCTGCTCCATGGAGGCGACGTGCTTGACCAGGCCGCCGAGGCAGAGCGCGCTGGCCGTGGGGGTCAGCCCCGCCTGCTCGTCGCTGAGGCCGTCGACGGCCCGGACGAGGCCCGCGCGGGCGGTGGCCAGGGCGGCGAGCAGGTCGGTCAGCTCGGCGTCGAGGACGGTGGTGGGCGTGCTGGTGGTCATGGTGGTCGAACCCCTCGTGGTGGTGTCGTCGGCTGGTACGTGACCACAGTCGCAGACGTAGAGGACAGGTAGTGTCCGCGACTCCGATGCACAATGGCGGACATGCCGAAGACCTCAGCGCGACTGCTCTCGTTGCTCTCGCTGCTCCAGACGCGCCGCGACTGGCCGGGGGCGGTGCTGGCCGAGCGGCTGGACATCAGCCCGCGCACGGTGCGCCGCGACGTCGACCGGCTGCGCGAGCTCGGCTACCCCATCGCGGCGTTCAAGGGGCCGGACGGCGGGTACCGGCTCGAAGCGGGCACGGAACTGCCCCCGCTGCTGTTCGACGACGACCAGGCCGTCGCGCTGGCCATCGCGCTGCAGATCGCCACCACCAGCGGCGCGGGCATCGAGGAGGCCGCGGCGCGGGCGTTGAACACGGTGCGGCAGGTCATGCCCGACCGGCTGCGCCGCCGCATCGACTCCCTCCGGTTCACCACCGTCGAGCGGCCGTCGTCCCGGCCGGAACCGAAGGTCGACAGCGGCGTGCTGATGGCGCTCAGCGCCGCCGTCCACGCGCGGGAGGTGCTGCGCTTCGACTACCCCGGACCGGACGACGGCGAGCCGCGGCCACCGCGCCGGGTGGAGCCGCACCACGTCGTAACCTGGGGCGGGCGCTGGTACCTCGTGGCCTGGGACCTCGAGCGCGACGACTGGCGCACGTTCCGCGCCGACCGGGTCGCCCCGCGCGTCCCGACCGGCCCCCGCTTCACGCCGCGCGAGCTGCCCGGTGGCGACGTGGCCACCTTCGTGGCGGCCAGGTTCCGCGGCTCCGACAGCTCCGCCGACTGGCCGTGCCGGGGTGAGGTGATCCTCGACCTGCCCGCCGCCGCGGTGTCCGACCACACCCGCGACGGCGTCGTGGAAGCGCTCGGCCCCGACCGCTGCCGGCTGGCCGTGGGCTCCTGGTCGTGGCCCGCGCTGGCCGCCTCCCTCGGCCGGTTCGACGCCGACGTCGAGGTCGTCGGGCCGCCCGAGCTCAAGGAGGCCTTCGCCCTGCTGGCCCGCCGCTACGCCGCCGCCGCGGCGACCGACGCGCGGGCCCGATGAGCCGGTGCAGCATGATGTCCGCGTGGAACACAGCTCTGGGAGTGCGGTAGTCGTCGGGTCGAAGGACGAGCTGGGCGGGCTGCTGCGGCGGGTCACCGCGGTCGCGCGCGGGGTGTCGGACGACCTCCGCAAGCCCGTCGACGACGAGGCGGCGCGGCGGTTGACCGCCGAGCTCGACGAGCTGGCGGCCGCCGTGCGCGACCTGCCGCGGCGCAGGCCGTGGACGGGGGTCGTGCGCGCGGTCGGCGAGACGGCGGACGAGGTCCTCGCGGCCGTGCGGGACCTGCTCGACCCCGCCGAGGACCCGGCCGGGGACGTCGACCGGCTCGCGCCGCGCATCGCCGAGCTGGAGGCCGCGCAGGCGCTCCTCGACGCCGACCCCACCTCGGACCTGGCCGCGCTGACGGGGTTCACGGCGTTGGCGAGCCGGATGACCGGCAGCACGGACCCGCTGGTCTGGGACGACCGCGGGTGGGCCGCCGTCGAGGCCGCCGTCGGCGAGCCGATGCCGCGGCTGACCGGGATCGGCGTCCAGCTGCTGGCGCTGGGACTGCCCGCACGGGTCGTGTTCGACGAGGTGTCCTTCGACGAGGCCGTGCGGACGGCCTACACCGCGTTCCGCTCCTCCCCCGAACGCCTGGGCGCGCTGCTGGCCGACCCGAACGTCCGGGCGGACCTGGCCGAGGCGCACGACCACCTGATGTCCGGCAAGGTGATCACCGCCGCCCTGCGGGCCGTCTCCGCACCGGACGACCCCGCGCTGCCGGACCTGGCCCGCGGCTTGGCGGACAGCCTCGGCAGGCGGCTGGCGACCGTGCTCGAGGCGGTCCGGTCGGACACCGCCTACGGCACCCTCCGCGCCGAGGACACCGCCGCGGCCGACACCGAAGGCTCCGCGGACACCGTCGACCAGCTCATCGCGGCCGTCGAGGCCGTGCACGCCGGGTACACCGGCCTGATCGCCGCGGTGGCGCAGGACAGGGCCGACCTGTCCGACCCGCGCGGCCTCGACCTGCTCGGCCTGGACGTCGAGGCGACGACCGAGGTCGGGCTCCGCCTCTGGGGCTGGCGGGTCGACTCCGCCGCGGTCGACGGCGCCGTGCTGACCGTCGAGGCGGCGCTGCCCCGTGACGCGAAGGTGGTGACGGCGATCGGCGTGGTGGCCCCGTACCTGCCCGCGGAGGTGAGCACGGTCGTGCTCACCCTCACCGGTCACGACGACCGCCGCCACCGCCTCGCGGGTCCGCTGGGACCGTGGAGCGCCTACAGCACACCGGACAGCGACAAGACCGTCGCCCTCGTCGACGTGCTCGGCTCCCTGGAGCTCGACGGCGCGCCCGCGATGCCGAGGACCGTGCACCGCAGGCTCGTCGCCACCTGGACCGCGGCGGAGATGAAGCAGGACCCGCCGCTCGCCGTCCCCCGCCTGCGCAGGCTGCGCGAGTCCGCCCGGCTCGTCGGCGACGCCGAGCTCGCCAGTGCGGTCACCGGCGTGATCACCGTCGTCCGCAACGGACTGCAGAAGGTCATGCTCGACCCGAAGTCGGCGAAGGACCTCCCCAAGCTGGTCGCCTGGGCGCGCACCCCGGCGCCGGACCCGGCGGCCTTCGCCGACACCCTCGACGCGCTGGCGACCCTGCAGCAGACCCCGGCGACCGCCCCCGACCCGGCTCCGTCCACACCGGACTCGTCCACATCGGACTCCTCCGCGCCGGACTCCTCCGCGCCGGGGGCGACCGCCTCCGATCAGACGTAGCCGAACAGCGGGGGGAACACCAGGGCCACGACCCAGGCCCACCCGGCGAACACCGGGAGGTACGCGGTCTGCCAGCGCTCGACCGCCGCGAACGGCGTGCGGCGGCGGACCATGCCCAACACCAGCCAGGCCGACCAGGCGAGGTTGGCCAGCAGGATGACGTTCTCCCCGAGCGCCGCGGCCTTGTTCGGCGTGGTGCCGAACTCGGTGATCCGCCCGGTGATCTCCAGCAGCACCAGCACGTCGATGACGAGCGCGCTCACCACGAGGGCGAGCTGGAGCTTGTCGAACAGGCCGGGCGGGGCCTGCGGGTCGCGGGCCGAGATCGAGTAGAGCAGCAGCGCCAGCACCACGACGAGCAGCAGGTCGAACAGGATCAGCGCCTCCCGCTCGACGTCGATGGCGCCGCTGGTCACGGCGAGCGCGACGAGGAAGGCGAGCAGCACCGCGGTGAACAGCGGCGTGAACAGCCGGGTGAGCACCGGGGCGATGTTCTCCACGACGCTCTGCTTGGCCTCGACGAGCCAGCCCGCCACCACGGACGCGGCCGCGGCGCCGCAGGGGACGAGCCACTGGCCGACGAAGGTGTCCGGCGTGATCCCGATGGCCGCGAAGGTCCCGAAGAGGAACGCGACCAGCACTCCCCCGCCGAGGGCGATGAGGACGTAGTAGATGAAGCACTCGCCGGTGAAGCGGACGAAGTCCATCCGACGGCGTGGCGCGCGCAGGTCGTCGGAGACGTAGGCGATGCCGACCACGAACCACAGCGCGATGGCGAGGTGGATCCCGGTCAGCACCAGCGACTGGGACTCGTCCGCCAGCGGGTAGGCGTTGGCCGCCACGGCACCGACCGCGAACAGCCCCACCAGCACCGCGACCACCGCCCGGCTCGCCCGACGGCGCCACGCGAGGAAGCCCGCCAGCCAGGGCAGCACGAGCAGGGCGACGTTGGTCCCGTAGAACGCGGGGTCGTCCTCGAAGCTCTTGCCGAGGATCTCCGGCATCTTGACGGTCAGCGCCGCCCCCGCGGCGCAGGCGATCATCGCGAACAGGTCGCGCCGCGAACGCGGGGTGTCCCGTGCCGGGCCGTCGGTGTCACCGGACAGCACGAGCTGCTTCCACAGCCGTTCCGAGTGCTCCCTGGCGAACTCTCGGGACAGGTCGTCCAGGCTCCCCATGCGCTTCACCGCGACCAGGAACGCCTCGTCGGCGTGCAGGCCGACGCCGACCAGCTCGTCGACGGACCCGCGCAGGTGGTCCTCGAGCTCGTCCGCGTCGGACGTCCGGAGCTCCTTGCGGCGCTGGACGTAGTGGCGCCACTGGGAGAACTGCGCCTCCAGCCCGTCCTGCCGGTCCTCGCTCATGCGAATCCCCCCAACGCGACGGACGGGCTGCCGCCCGCGCCGTTCCAGATCTCCTTCAGCGCGTCCACGACCGTGGCCCACTGGCGCCGCTGCTCGGCCAGCTCGGCCAGGCCGCTGCGGGTGACGCTGTAGTACTTGCGGCGCCGCTCCCCCGCGACCGACTGCCAGCTGGACTCCACGTGGCCGAGCCGTTCGAGCCGGTGCAGCAGCGGGTACAGCAACCCCTCGGTCCAGTCGAGCTCTCCCCCCGACAGCTCGTTGATCCTCCTGAGGATGGCGTAGCCGTAGCTGTCCGCCTCGGCCAGGATGCCCAGCACCATCGGCGTCGCCGAGGCGGCCACCAGATCCTTCGCGACTTTCACGCGACCTCCACCCGTGTTGTACCTAGCTCTGCGATGCATAGTAGCGCTAGGTATCAGACGGCGCAAAGACGCTCGGGCCCCTCGGTCGTTCACGAATGTGACCGCAACCCGCCATCCCTGTTCACGGACATGACCGCTCGCAATCGCCTTTCCCCGAAAGAATCCGGACGTCGACCAATGGCCTCGTCGCTCTACCTGTGCGTTCGATCGAATTCGACACCGATGATGTCGAACAGGCGCGAAAACGGCCGTTGACCAGCCGGTTACGCGACATCTACAGTCCGACCGGAAAGCGGTTTCCGGCGCGGACGGGCACGAGGCGTCACCTCCGACGGCATTTCCACGATCGTCCCGCGGTGCGCTCACGGGATTCGCCGGAACATTTCTCACAATGGGCCGAACGCCAGTCTCGGAATCGCGGGACGTCGGGAAGTGGAGACGCCATGGGCACGTCCGATCGACCACCAGGCACCCGGAGGCCGCGCGGCACGCGGTGGCGACTGGCCGCCGCGGCGGCCGCGAGCGCCACCGCGCTGGCGGCCACCCTCGCCGCCCTGCCGGTCGCCTCGCCCGCCGAGGCGGCCGTCGGCGCCGGGACGTACGCGGTCTCGAACTCGGGCAGCGGACTCTGCCTCGACGTGCCGGGGGCGAGCACCGCCGCCGGCGTGCAGCTCCAGCAGGCGGCGTGCGGCAGCGGCGCTGGCCAGAAGTGGGCGCTGACGGCGGTCGGTGGCGGGTTCCGGATCACGTCGGTGGCCAGCGGCCTGTGCGTCGGCGTCCGGGACGCCTCGACCTCCGCGGGCAAGGCGGTCGAGCAGGAGTCGTGCACCGGTGCCGCGGGCCAGGTCTGGTCGCTGACCGAGAGCGGGAGCGGCTACCGCGTCGTCGACACCAACGGCGGCAAGTGCCTGAACCTCAAGGACAACTCCACCTCGGCGGGCGCGCTCGTGCAGACCAACTCCTGCGACAGCGCGGCCACCAAGCAGTGGGCGTTCACCGTCGCGGGTGGCGGGAGCGGGCCGACCACGACCACCACGACGACGACCACGACGACCCAGCCGGGCGGCGGCAGCGGTGACGGCAGCGGGGCGTGGCCGTCCGACACCGGCAGCGTGCACCAGACGACCACCGTCAACGCGGGCACGTTCTTCGACGGCGGCATGAAGCGCTACTACGGCATCGGCGACGGCGGCCAGGGCGAGAGCCAGGACCCGATGTTCGAGGTCGCCAACGGCGGCACCATCCAGAACGTGTTCCTGGACGCGCCGGCGGGCGACGGCATCCACTGCCTGGGCTCGTGCACGATCCGCAACGTGTGGTGGAACGACGTCGGCGAGGACGCCGCCACGTTCCTGAGCCCCAGCTCGTCGGCCACCTACCTGGTGGACGGCGGCGGCGCGAAGTCGGCCGCCGACAAGGTGTTCCAGCACAACGGCGCGGGCACCGTGACCATCCGCAACTTCCAGGTGCACAGCTCCGGCAAGCTCTACCGGGCGTGCGGCAACTGCACGACCTCCTACAAGCGCAACGTGGTCATGGACGGCGTGACCGCGCGGTCCACGAAGGTGCTCGCGGGCATCAACACCAACTGGGGCGACACCGCCCGGTTCTCCCGGATCACCGTCTACGGCACCACGTCGATCTGCGACAAGTACAAGGGCGCGCCGAAGGGCGAGGAGCCGACGAAGATCGGCTCCGGCGCGGACGGCGTCAACTGCCTCTACCAGGCGTCCGACATCACCCAGAAGTGACGCCGACCGGGATCGGGGCCGTGTCCGCGCAGGTCACGGCCCCGATTCCAGTCCCACTAGCCCGTCGTGGCGATTGACAGCCACCTCGCCGAACCCCAGTCTGGGAGCGCTCCCAGACGCCGCTCCTGTCAACGAGGACATTCGACGATGCGCACACGTCTCGCGGTTCTGCCCGCCCTGGCACTGGTCACGGCGCAACTCCTGGTACCGACGACGGGGGCGAGCGCCGACCCCGGCGTGAGCGTCACCGTCAACGCCCGTGCCGGGCTGGAGACCGTCGGCGACACCGCTGTCGGCGCCAACCACGCCATCTGGGACACGACCCTCGGCACCCCCGAGGTCGCCGACCTGATGAAGGGCGCGGGGGTGCAGGCACTGCGCTACCCCGGCGGCTCCTACTCCGACATCTACCACTGGCGTGACCACACGGCGCCCGGTGGCTACGTCGCCCCGAACACCGACTTCGACCACTTCATGGCGGGCGCCCAGCGCGCCGGGGCCAAGCCGATCGTCACCGCCAACTACGGCACCGGCACACCGCAGGAGGCCGCCGACTGGGTCCGCTACGCCAACGTCGAGAAGCACTACGGCGTGAAGTACTGGGAGATCGGCAACGAGATCTACGGCAACGGCCACTACGGCTCGTCCTGGGAAGCCGACAACCACCCCGAGAAGACCCCGGCCGAGTACGCGACCCTCGTCAAGCAGTACGCAGAGGCGATGAAGGCCGTGGACCCGACGATCAGGATCGGCGCGGTGCTGACCACGCCGGGCGACTGGCCGGACGGGATCACGGCGAGCGGTGACGCGGGCTCGTGGAACCAGGTCGTGCTGTCGATCGCGGGCCCGGTCGTCGACTTCGGGATCCTGCACTGGTACCCGACCGGGTCGACCGGTCCCGAGTCGCTGTCCAAGACCGACCGGGTCGCCGACTTCGTGCGGCTGGCCCGCGAGCAGGCGGCCCGGTACGCGCACAAGGACCTGCCCCTCTCGCTGACCGAGGTCAACACCTCCTACGGGATGAACACCCAGCCGGGCGCGCTGTTCGCGGCGGACGCCTACGCGACCCTGCTGGAGAACGGCGTGTTCACCGTCGACTGGTGGAACGTCCACAACGGACCGACCAGCTTCTCCACCGTCGCGGGGCAGCCCGACTACGCCGACTTCGGCCTGCTGTCGAGCGCGCAGTGCCTGGCCGACGGGACGACCTGCGAACCCCCGCTCAACACCCCGTTCGCGCCGTACCACGCGCTGACGATGACGTCGAGGTTCGCCGGACCCGGCGACCAGTTCGTCCACGCCTCCGCGTCCGACCCGCTGGTCAAGGTGCACGCCACCCGCAAGCGCGACGGCGGGCTTGCGGTCCTGCTGCTCAACCAGGATCCCGACGCCGCGAAGACGGTCGCCCTGGACTACGCGGGCTTCACCCCGGCCGCGGGCGCCCAGGTCCTGAGCTACACCAACGGCGCCACCGCCATCACGACCACCACGGGCGTCAGCGGGTCGGCGACGCTCCCGCCCTACTCGTTGACCACGCTCGTCCTGCGCCCCAAGACCTCCACCGCCCTGCCCGCCACGCCCTCCCGGCCCACGGCGTCCGCGGTCACCGACCGCGAGGCCACGATCTCGTGGACGCCGACCGCCGCGGGGGTGAAGTACGAGGTCCACCGCCAGGTCGGCACCACGACCCAGCAGTGGGGCGAGACCACGGGCTCGTCCTTCACCGTCCACAACCTCACTCCCGGCACGCGGTACACGGTGAACGTGGTAGCCCGCGACAGCGCGGGCCGCGTCTCGTGGTCCTCTCCCCCGGTCGCCTTCACCACCGCCACCCCGGCCACGTCGACCTGCGCGGTGGCGTTCGCGGACACCAACGACTGGGGCAACGGCTACGTGGGCAGCGTCGACATCACCAACACCGGCACCACCCCGGTGGACACGTGGACGCTGGCGTTCGACTGGCCCACCACGTGGCAGCAGGTCAGCAGCGGCTGGAGCGGCACGTGGACCCAGACCGGCACCACCGTGCAGGGCGCGAGCAACAGCGACAACCGGGTCATCGCCCCCGGCGCCACGACGAGCACCGGGTTCGTCGGCGCCTACCAGGGGCCGAACGTGCCGCCGACCTCGTTCCGGCTCAACGGCACCCTCTGCACGACCCGCTGACACCGACGTCCCGCCGTGCGACCGTGTTATCGTCGGTCGCACGGCGGGGCCCACGCCGAACCTCCACCGACCGCCCCCAGCGCGGTCCACCGCGGAGGCAAAGGGACTTCTCGTCTCGGGTCGCTGTCCTGGCCTGTCCGGTCTCGGACGTGGTGGTCGCTGGGGGACGCCGTTCGAGGCGCGGAAGGCCAGAAGTGACGGCGAACAGGAACCTCAAGCGCAGGGTGCGTGCCCGCGCGGCCAGAACCGGCGAGTCCTACACCGCCGCGCTCCGGCACTTCCGACCGACTCCACCAGGAGACGACATGTCGGAGACGAAGACCCTGCGGCTGGCGGTCGCGCAGACCCGCCTGCGCCAGAACCCCGGTGACGGCGACGAGCTGCGCGCGAGCGGCGGTGACGTGCGGGCGCTGCTGCGCGAGGCGCACGACGCGGGCGCGCGGGTCGTGCACTTCCCCGAGGGCGCGATGTGCTCACCCCACAAGCACGTCATGTCCGCCGACGGCCCCGACCGGGTCGGCCCCGCCCGCTGGGACCGGTTCGACTGGGACGTGCACCGGCGGGAGCTGGCCGCCACGGCGGAGCTGGCCGGGGAGCTGGGGCTCTGGGTCGTCCTCGGCGCGGTGCACCGGCTGACGGAGCCGCGACGTCCGCACAACAGCCTGTACGTGATCTCCGACCGCGGCCGGGTGGCCACGCGCTACGACGAGCGGCTGCTGTCGAACACCAAGATCACGCACATGTACACGCCGGGGTCGGCGCCGGTCACGTTCGAGGCCGACGGCATGCGGTTCGGGCTGGCGCTGGGCATGGAGGTCCACTTCCCCGAGGTGTTCCTCGAGTACGAGCGGCTCGACGTCGACTGCGTCCTGTTCTCCACGGCGGGACCGGGCAAGGCGGACGTCGGGGACGTCTTCGCGCTGGAGGCGCGGGCGCACGCGGCGACCAACAGCTTCTGGGTGGGCTACTCCGGGCCCGCGCAGGACTCGGCCAACGCCCCGTCCGGCGTGATCTCCCCGGACGGGCAGTGGGTCGCCCGCGGTCCCCGTGACGGGGAGCGGGCACTCGTGGTCGCGGACCTGCGCAAGGACCCGGACGACCCGGCCCGGCCGTGGCGGCGCACGGCGCGTTCGGGCGTCTACACCCCGCACCTCGCCCACGACGACGCGCGCAGCGGGGACAGGCGCGCGTTCTGACCCGGTCCGCCGGTCCACGGGTGCCCGTGGACCGGCGGTCCGGTCGGGTCAGGACACCAGGTACTCCACGTCGCGGAGGACCTCCGAGGCCGCGATCGGGTCGAGGTCGCCGAAGGTCGACCGGCCGATACCCTGGCCGTGCGCCGTGACCACCCGGACCCTGGTCAGCTGGTCCGACGCGTCGGGGTCGTGGAACGAGTACCCGCGGAACCCGAGCTCGACGACCCGGCCGCCGGGCCAGTCCCGCGCCAGCGAGGTGTGGTCGTCGCTGAACTCCCAACCCCGCGCGGCCAGCACCCACATCTTGCGGCTCTCCACCTTCCCGCCCGCGAACCGGGTCAGCTCGGTCTGGTCCACATCGGACTCGGGCAGGGTGAGCAGTTCGCGGCCCACCTGGGGGAACGGCTGGATGATCTCGTAGTCGGTGAACACCGTCGCCCACTCGTCGCGGTCCGCGGCGAAGTGCCACGGGTGCGCCACCCCGACGGTCGCGGTCGGGGGGATCTCCACGGTCTTGTCGTCGAGGTCGGCGAACGTGCGGTCCTCGGCCGGGCGGAAGGTCGTCACCACGGCGCCGTGCTCGTCGAAGGCGGCCCAGAGCAGCCGGTGCGCCAGCCGCCACACCAGGGGGTGCTCCACGAACAGCCGCCGGAAGTCCGGTTCGCTCCACCGCCGTCCCGCGACCATCGCCACCTCGATGGCGGCGGTCCGCTCCTTGACGACGGTCAGCACCTCCTTCTTCAGCGCCGCGTACCGCTTGACGGCCGCGGCCGCCAGCTCCGCGTCGTCGGTGGCCGCCGGGCGGGGCATCCGGGTGAGCCGCTTGCCGTGCTGGTCGGCCAGGAACGGGGCGAACTGCGGGTCGAAGCCGACGACGACGTGCCGCGGTCCGTAGTCGAGGGTCGTCCGGCCGTCGGCGTCGAGGCCCAGGGTCGGCACGAGCCGGTCGGCCAGCTCCTCCGGGCTCAGCCCGCGGGCGCGCGCGACGTCGGCGAGGCGCTGCTCGGCCAGCCGCCGGAACCCCTTGGTCTTCGCCTTGCGCGCCAACCGGTGCAGCTCCCGCAGCGCCCCTTCGGTCCCGATGGCGGCGAGCACGTCCATCCCCGTTCGCACCCGACCGCTGCTGCCCTTCGCCCACGACGGGAACAGCTCCGCCAGCCCGGCCACGACGCTGTCGTCGCCCAGCAGCGCCAGCGCGACCATGGCCAGCGCGCTCTTCGGCGGGTAGTGCGCCGCCCGCCACTGGCGGAAGACCGCCCAGGCGAACGCGGCGAGGTCGTGCGGCTCGCACAGCGCACGCACCCGCGCGACCGCGGCGTGGGGCTCCGCGACCTTCGACACCGCGAGCAGCACGCACAACGCGCGCACCGCGTCCGGGGACAGCGGTTCGCCGCCGTCCCGCAAGGCCACGGCGGGCAGGGAGGGCAGCACGAGCCAGTCGGGCAGCTCGGGGACCCGCATCGCCTTGCCGCCGCTGCCCCGCGGCGGTCCGGCGAGGACGTCGGGGGTCGCGCCCCCGGCAGCCGCCACGTCGGACGCGGGCGTGATCGCCGCGAGCCTGGCGCGTGCCCGCTCGTCGAGCGCCGGCTCGACCTCCGCGACCGCGTCCGGGTAGGCGAGCACGTGGTTGTGCAGCAGTTCCGCGACCGTTCCCCCGTCGTCCTTGGCGAGCAGCACCCGCAGGGCGCGGGCGGGGTCGCGCTTGGCGGCGGTCAGCAGGGCGGGGCGGACGTGGTCGCGGTCGACCCGGTCCACCAGGAGGGCGAACGCGTCGTCGGCCCGGATCGTGGCCAACGCGCCGATCGCGCGCTTCTCGTCGTCGGCGCAGTCGAGGTGCTTGAGGTAGCCCATCCCGTGGTGGCGGTCCAGCAACCCGGCGAGGCCGGCGCCCGAGCCCGCTCCCCCGGTCGCCACGATCCCCTCAACCCGTTGGCGCACCTCGGCGGGCAGCAGGTCGGCCGCGGCGGCGGGCAGGCGCGGATCGGCCAGCACCTGCCTGGCCAGCAGGTCGGCGTAGATCGCCGGTTCGTCCGGGTTGGACACGTCCCGCCGTTTCCAGTGCTTGTTCTCGTGCGTCGACGGCGGTGCCGACTCCAGCTCGTGCAGGACCCTCAGCGCCCGCACGGGGAAGCGGGTCAGCGCACCGGACTTCAGCAGCATCCCCGGCCTGGCCCGCTCCGCGCCGATGGCCGCCCGGCAGAGCAGTCGGAACGCCTCGTCGGTCGGGGTCGCCGCGAGCAGCCGGGCACCGTCGGGGCCCAGCCTGCTGCCCGACCGCCACTCGTCGCCCAGCTTGAGCAGGTCGCGGTAGAACGGCTCGACCAGGATCGGTGCGGCGGCGGGACCGACACCCTCCAGCACGGTGCCCACGACGTCGGTGCGGTGGTAGCCGAGGAGCCGGTCCCCGACCCGCCGGTGGAGGCGCTCCAGGTGCCGCAGTGTGCTCGCGGCGAGCACGAGCAACCCGCGCAGCGCACGGGTGTCCGGCCTGTCGGCGGCGCAGTCCTCGTCGACCCAGGCCACCTCGGTCGGCACCAGGTAGGAGATGACGATCCGCTGCTCGGGCGAGGTTCGGTACCCGGCCAGTGCCCGGACCGCCTGCTCGTACTCGTCGTCGGTCGCCGCGGCCAGGCGGGTGCGGACGGCGTTGGCGGTGGCGTAGAGGGAGGCCAGGTCCTCCGACAGCCAGGAGATGCTGTAGTCGGGGTGGGCGGGGTCGTGGGTCCAGAACCCGCTGCTCCCCTCCTTGACCAAACCTGCCAGCTCCGCCACCACCCGCGCCGCGAACACCACGCCGTACCGGGCGATCCAGGCGTCCACCGCCGGGAAGGCCACATCACTCCCCGGCCTGGCGTACGCCAAGGTCATCAGCACCCCAACGGCGGCAGCCCTCGGCGTCGGCTCGTCCCCTTCAGAACCCGACCCCAGCCACCCCTCCAGGTACCGCGTGCCCTCCGCGAACAGCTCCGGATCAAGCACCACACCACGCCCCGGCGGCACCGCCGCCGCCCGCACGTCGACCACGTGCTCCGACGTCAACCACTCCCGGAACCGCCCGGCGGCATCCGACGGGACGGGGCGATCAGGTCCGGGCAGCCCACCACGACGCGGATGCAACGTCACCCGCCACACCTCCGGAATCTCGAACCTGTCCTCGTCGGGCAACACCAGCTTGCGCATGCGCGGATCTCCGTTGTCGATCGGGAACGCCCGACGCTAGAGGTGCGGTCCGACAAAACCGGCCCGTCGATCTAGGACGAGGTCGCCGAACGGCAAGAAGTCGCCATCGTCGTGCCGGGGTGGTTGGCGCGGATGCCGAGCGCCGCCAGCTCGACCGTCCACGCCGGGAGGAACCACGCGCCCGTTCGGCGTCGTCAACAGGGTCACTCACCATCACCGCTACCTCCGGGCAGGCGAAAGGCCGGAGGCAACGAGGTGACGAAACCCGTGAGCTCCAATGCATGCAGGACGATGTCAGGATCTTGAGTCGCGCACGCCTGGGAGAGTCCCGTGGGAGCCGGAAACCTGACCACCATCCTCAACCTGATCGCGGTATCCATATCCGTTGGATCACTGCTCGCAACAGTTCTCCTCACGTTGAGCCAAGTACGAACCCTACGGGCGGCGAACAACTCGACGGCGGTCGTCGACATGATGCTCAAGCACCTGTCGGACACCGGATACCAAGACAGCGAGCACTACGTCGTCCACCAGTTGAACAGCCGCGACAGCCCGGAAGTCGGCACCTTCTTGCTCCCACCCGAGTCCAGGCGCCACGTGATAGCAGTGTGCGAGTTCTTCGAGTCACTCGGTTTCCTGATATTGATCAAAGCCGTGGACGATACGGCAGTGACCGCCTTTTACAACTACCGGACACGACGCGCATGGGTTGCCCTGAGGCCGTACATCGAGGCCGAACGCAAGATTCGAGGCGAGCGCACTTACATGCAGTGCTTCGAGCACGCCGTCGAACTGGCCCGGAGAACACCTTGTCCCAGAGCGTTGAAGGAGCTGAAGATCGCGACACTTCCGCCGCACGTGAACACACCGGCTCACCTAGGCGTTTCTACCGCGGCGCACCCGCCGTCCGGGTCGGTCGACCCCCTGCGCATGTCCGGCACAGCCCACCCGTAGCACTCACACCCGCATCGCCCCGGTAACCGCCCCCACCGGAAGGTCAGCACCCGGCCCCGCCAGCACTTGGCGTAGCCGGGTATGCCGAACAAGACCCGGAACCTCGGCCCACCTCACTGACAAGTCGCGGCAGAGGCGCCACCCGCGATGTCGCGCAGACGCACACCGGGGTGGTTGGCGCGGATGCCGAGCGCGGCCAGTTCGACCGTCCGGTCGATCCGGCGGCGCCGCGTCTCCGGCTTCTTGGCGGTGGCCACCCACTGCAGGATCAGGCGCTTGGACGACGGTGGGAAGGCGTGGAAGTTGGTGGTGGCGGTGGTGTTCCGGGCGAGCTGTTCCTGGAGGTCGGTGGGGACGGTGGTGTCGTCGTCGGGGAGGACCTGCCAGGTGCCGGTGGACTTGGCCAGGTCGACCAGGGCGCGGCCGTGGGTGGTCATGAGGCCGAGGGATTCCATGCGGGTGGCGCGTTCGCGGTTGACGGCGCTCCAGGTGCCGCGCGGGCTGCGCGGGGTGAAGCGGAGCAGGGAGCTGTCGTCGTCGTGCTTGCGGGCGTGGCTGTCGATCCAGCCGAAGCACAGGGCGTGCTCGATCGCCTCGGCGTAGCGGGGGCCGGTCTTCGTGCTCGTCTTGTGCGGGATGACCAGCCACACCTCGCGGTCGGAGTCGTGGTGGGCCGACAGCCACCGGCGCCAGTCGGAGGTGGAGGTCACGAGGAGGGGGTTCGTCGTCATGGCACCAGCGTGACCGGTGAAGTGCTCACCTGATGAGCACTTTTCCGATGAGAACGTTGATCCGCCGGGGTGCGCGCGTTCACGGGGAGGCCGTCGGGCCGTCACCTGCGTTTGATCTCATTTTCGCGACACTTCTTCATGTTTGTTCCGGTGACGGGCCTCACATTGGTACTGAGGTGTCCACAGCCCACCGACGCCGCCCGGTGACCGCGCGAGAGATCCCCGAGGAGAGCACGTGCACGCAGTGACAACCAGGGCACGGGTGGAGCGCACGCCCTCCGCCGCAGGGCGCGGGCGGTTCGGCAAGGTGGCGGCCGTGATCGGCACGACGGTCGCGATGATGGCGGCGATCCCCGGCATCGCGCTGGCCGACCCGCCGCAGGCGCTGGACTGGAGCGCACCGTGGGAGGACCGGACCTTCGAGCCCGCCTTCGACTACGACGGCGACGGCTGCTACCCCACCCCGGCCATCGGCCGCGACGGGACGATCGCGCCGGGGCTGAAGACGACCGGGGCGGTCAACGGCAGCTGCCACGACTCGTGGGACCTGGACAACACCAACGCGTACTCGCGGGTGAAGTGCAACAACGGGTGGTGCGGCTACCTCTACGGGCTGTACTTCGAGAAGGACCAGGCGGTGGCGGGGTCCGGGCTCGGCGGGCACCGGCACGACTGGGAGCACGTGGTGGTGTGGGTGCAGAACGGCACCGCGCAGTACGTGTCGACCTCCGCGCACGGCAAGTACAACACCTACTCGCGCTCCCAGGTCGCCTGGGACGAGACGGGGACGCACCCCAAGGTCATCTACCACAAGGACGGGGCGTCGACGCACTGCTTCCGGCTCGCGAGCTTCACCGAGCAGCCGGAGAACCACAAGGGCACGTGGCAGTTCCCGCCGCTGGTGGGCTGGGACAACTACCCGGCGGGCCTGCGCGACAAGCTCACGTCGGCCGACTTCGGCTCCGCCCAGCTCGACCTGCGCGAGGGCTCGTTCAAGGGGGCGCTCGCGAAGGCGAAGCCCGCCGCGATCCCGTTCGACCCGAACGCATGACCCCCTGACGGACCAGGGGCACCCGCGCCGGTGCCCGTGGCCCGCTGGTGCGGTGGCGGCGCGCGAACCGCCACCGCACCGGCACACCCTTGATCCACCTCGACGGCCGTGCCACTGTTGCCAACAGGAATCAACGGAACCGCGTAAGAGCGAACAGATCTGCCGTTGACTCCTGTTGAGCCGCCGCCGCCAACCGGTCGCTCGAACGGAGTGTGGACATGGGTGTCCTGCCAACAGGTCGTCGCTGGGGTGTCGCGGTGGCCGCGGCCGCGCTGGTGCTCTCGGCCCAGCCCGCCCACGCGGCGGAGGCCTCGATCCCCGCCGGGCTCAAGTACGTGGCGCTGGGCAGCTCGTTCGCCGCCGGACCCGGCATCCCGTCACCCCAGCCCGGCACACCGGCCGCCTGCGGCCGGTCGACGAACAACTACGCGAGCCTGGTCGCCCGCGAGCACGCGATGGAGCTGACCGACGTCACCTGCGGCGGCGCCACCACCGCCGACGTCCTGACCAACCGGCAGAACGGGCTGCCGCCGCAGGTCGAGGCGGTCACCGCCGACGCCGACCTGGTCTCCGTCACGATCGGCGGCAACGACGTGAACTACCTGGGCAGCATCGGCGCCCTGTCCTGCCGCCACGGCGCCACACCGGAGAACTGCGGCACCGTGGACCGCGACGACATCGACCGCAAGCTCGACGTCGTCGGCGAGCGGATCAAGAACGTCGTGAATGCCGTCCACGACCGGGCGCCGGACGCCCGCGTGCTGGTGGTGGACTACCTCACCATCGTCCCCGGCACGGGCGACGCGTGCACCGGCGTCCCGCTCGACGCCGACGACCTGGCGTTCGAACGCGGTCTGGCGAGCAGGCTCGCCGCCGCCACCCGGCAGGCCGCCGCCCAGACCGGGGCGACGCTGGTCGACGCCGCCGCGGCCGGCGCCTGGCACCACGCGTGCGCCGACCGGCCGTGGATCGAGAAGTACGCGCCCACGGGCCGGGTGGGCTACCACCCGAACGAAGCCGGGATGGCCGCTGTGGCCCGCCTGATCGGGCGGGCCCTGTGCGCGTTCAGCCCCACTCGCTGAACCGCAACCAGGAGCGGAGGCTCTCGGAGTCGTCGGCCGCGACGGGTTCCGCCGGGGTCGACTCGACCCGGCGGCCCGCGCCGAACATCGACGCCCACACCCGCCGGGTGCACGCGGTGACCCGCGGCGCCAAGCGGCTCAGGTCGGCGTACCCGGCCAACCGCGAGACCGAGATCGCCGCCAACGCCCGACCACCGCCGCGCAGCGGTGCCGCCACGCACGTCACGTCGTGGAAGCACTCACCGCGGTCGAAGGCGACACCCGCGTCCCGCACGGACGCCAGCTCGGTCCGCAACGAGTCGACGCGGGTGATGGTGCGGCGGGTCCGGGCCGCGTGTTCACCCGCGACGTGCGGCTCGACACCAGCGCCGCCGAACCCGAGCAGCACCTTGCCCGACGCCGTGCAGTGCGCGGGCAGCCTGCCACCGACCTGGAACGGCGGGATGGACTCGCGCGGGTCGCCGATCTGCTCCAGGCACACGACTTCCGGGCCGTCGAGCACGAACAGGTGGACCCAGTGACCGGTCTCCTGGTGCAGCGCGATCATCTGCGGGAGGGCGGCGCGGCGCAGGCGGTTGTGGTGGGAGGCGAAAGCACCCAGTTCGAGGAGGCGCAGGCCCAGGCGGTACTTGCGGCCCTCGCGCTCGAGCCAGCCGACGCCGACGAGCTGGTCCATGAGGCGGTGGACGGTGGTCTGGGAGAGGCCCGAATGCCGGACGACGTCGGTGAGGGTGAGGGTGGAGCGCTGGCCCTCGAAGGCGTTGAGGATGCGGGTCGCCTTGACCAGGAGTGGTGGAGCGGTTGACGGGTCTTTTGACATGGGCCCTCCCCCGGGAGTTGGCGGGGTGAGGGTATCGGGGGGTGGGGTGCTGGTGTGTGTTGACGTCGGGTCTGGGTGGTCGACAGCGGGTGTTGCTGCGGTGGTTGTCAGGGGGGCGGTGCCGAGGTCGAAGCGGGGTGTCGCTACAGCCGTGGGCGGTGCGGTCGGCTTGACTTGGGGCCCCTTTTTTGGGCTTCGTCGGGCGAAAAAGGGCAGGTGGTAGAGCCTGCCCGCCGACCAATTTTAAGCCCAAAAACCCCAAGTCAAGCCGACCGCACAAGCGGACGAGCATGCTCGCTTCCAGCGTCGTTAAGCGACCGCCGAGCGGACGAGCACCGCTCGCTTCCAGCGTCGCTGGGTAGGGCGGCTTGTCCTTTGTTCTCGCGTCGTTGGGAGATTTGTGTTCGCTGCCAGCGTCGTTGGTCGCTTGTTTCCTTTGTGGGTAAGGACTTTTGCTTGCCCGCTTGGTGGTGCTACGCGGGTATGGGCTTGGGGTGGGTTGGTAGGCCGGATTGTGCGAGGCGGTGGGCGACCTTGTGGGCGGCGACCGCGGTTATGCGGTCGCCCTCGAAGAGCACGTCGCCTTGGCGTAGCCGCCGCGGAAGTACAGCAGTGGTGAGCCGTCCTCGCGGACGGCCAGGTCGAGCACCTCGCCGACGACCACGAGGTGGTCACCGGCCCGGTGCACGGCGTCGATCCGGCAGTCGATCGCGGCCAGCGCGCCGTCGACGCGCACGGTCCCGTGCCCGGTGGCGTGCCAGCCGACCCCGTCGAACTTGGCGGGCCCCGGCCTGCTCAGCGCGACGCAGACGTCCTGCTGGTCCTCGGCGAGGATGCTGACCGAGAACCGGCCGGTGCGCTCGACGCGCGACCAGCTGGTGGAGCCTTCCCCCACGCACACCAGGACCAGCTGCGGGTCCACGGACAGCGAGGAGAACGACTGGCAGGTCAGTCCGGCGGGCAGGCCCGCCTCGTCGAGCGACGCCACGACGGTGAGTCCCGACGCGAACCGGCCCATGGTGGCGCGGAACTCCGACTGGTCGATCCGGCGTGGCCGGGCGAACTGGCGCATCGGTTCCTCCGACTGGGCATCTCGTCTCCTGGGTGGGGGTTCACAGCATGAGGTCCGACACGTCGAAGCCGAACTCGTTGCGCCCGAACAGGACCAGTGCCCGTTCCGGGTCGTTGGCGACGTGGCCGCGGCCGTTGTGCACGTCGCGCCACGCGCGCTGGAGCACGTTGTCGCCGGTGCGCATCGCGCCGCCGCCCGCGCTCTCCACCAGCAGGTCCACCGCGGCGACCGAGCGTTCGGTGGCGAGCACCTGGTCGCGCCGCAGCCGGGTGCGCAGCCCCATCGGCGGGTCCTCGCCGCGCTTGGCGCAGTCGTACAGGTCGGAGATGTTGCGGACGAGCTGCAGCCAGGCCGCGTCGATGTCGCTGGCCGCGCGGCCGACGCGGGCCTGCGTGAACGGGTCCTCGGCCGCCCTGGACATCCCGGCGACCTTGATGCGGTCGCGGGTGGCGTCGAGGTAGCCCTGGTAGGCCGCCTCGGCCATGCCGACGATGGGGGTGGAGATGGTGGAGGTGAACACCGAGCCCATCGGCAGCCGGTAGAGCGGTTCCGGGTTCACGGCGTGACCGGGCCGGATCCGCGACGCGATCTGCTCCGCGCCGATCGTGCGGTGGGCGGGCACGAACGCGTTCTCGACGACCACGTCGTTGCTGCCGGTACCGCGCAGGCCGACGGTGTCCCAGACCCGGTCGACGGCGTAGTCGGTGCGGGGCAGCAGGAAGTGCCGCATCTCCACCGGTTTCCCGTCGTCGTCGCGCACCATCCCGCCGAGCATCACCCAGTCGGCGTGGTCGGAGCCCGAGGAGAACCCCCACCGCCCGTTGAGCCGGTAGCCGCCCTCGACGCGGGCGACCTGACCGACCGGGGCGATCGACGAGCAGATCCGGGCGTCGCGGTCGACGCCCCAGACGTCCTCCTGCGCCCGCGGGTCGTACAGCGACAGCTGCCAGGTGTTGCAGCCGAACACCCCGATCACCCACCCGGTCGAGCCGCAGGCGCGGGCCAGCTCGCGGATGCAGTCGAGGAACACGGCGGGGTCGGCGGCGAGCCCGCCGTGCAGCCGGGGCTGGACGAGCCGGAACAGACCGACGGTCGCCAGCTCCTTGATCGTCGCGTCCGGCACGCGGCACAGGGCCTCGGCCTCGTGGGCGCGGGCGCGCACCGCCGGGGCCAGTGCGCGGACCGCGGCGAGAACGTCCTGCTCGCTCATGTGGGTCCTTCGGGGGTCGGTCCGGTGTGTTCCGGACACCACGAACGCTACGGATTTCGATCACCCTGGGGACGGCTGTTCTCCCGCTCAGCGGAAAACTCGTCAACTTCCGCTGAGCGGGAGGAACGTGGCCGCGGTCACGTGTTCGCGGACTGGGACGGCCGGGCCGCCGGGCCGTCCTGGTGCCACAATCGCAGTCGCGCCGACGTTGGAGGAACCCGTGCCGCTGTCCTCGGAACCGTTGCGGAAGCTGGGCTTCCTCACCATCGGCCTGTTCGACGAGGCCGACCCCCGACGCGGGCACGAGTCCACGTTGGACATCATCGCGCTGGGCGAACAGCTCGGGTTCGACAGCGCGTGGGTGCGCCACCGGCACCTCCAGTACGGCATCTCCTCGCCGGTCGCGGTGCTCGCGGCGGCGTCGCAGCGCACCAGCCGCATCGAGCTGGGGACGGCGGTCATCCCGCTGGGCTGGGAGAACCCGCTGCGGCTCGCCGAGGACCTGGCGACGGTGGACGTCCTGTCCGGCGGGCGGCTCAACCCCGGCGTCAGCGTCGGCCCGCCGATGCGGTACGAGACCGTGAAGGACGCCCTCTACCCGGACACCGCCGACGTCGAGGACTTCGGCTACGACCGGGTGAAGCGGCTGCTGGACTTCGTGCGCGGCGAGCGGGCGGCGGACTCCGCGGGTGTGCAGGGGTTCGAGGTGTTCTCCGACCGGGTCCAGCCGCAGTCCCCCGGACTGGGCAAGCGCCTCTGGTACGGCGGCGCCAGCCTCCGCTCGGCCCGGTGGGCCGGTGAGAACGGGATGAACTTCCTGACCAGCAGCGTGGTGAAGGCCGAGGAGTCGGAGGACTTCGCCGAGATCCAGCTGTCGCACGTCGAGGAGTTCCGCGCGCACCACCCCGACGGCGAGCGCGCCCGCGTGTCGCAGGGCCTCGTGGTCATCCCGACCGACAGCGCCACGGCCGAGCAGCGCGAGAAGTACCTGGCGTACGCGGAGAAGCGCACGCCGCGCACCGCGTCGCCGCAGGGTCCGGCGCGGATGATGTTCGCCCAGGACCTGGTGGGCACGTCCGACGAGATCGCCGAACGCCTCTACGCGCACGCCGGGTTCCGGCAGGTCCACGAGGTGGCGTTCGCGCTGCCGTTCACCTTCGGGCACGACGACTACGTGCAGATCCTCACCGACATCGCCACCAAGCTCGGCCCGGCGCTCGGATGGCGCCCCGTCGGGTGATCCGACGGTTGTCCGGATCGAGCCGAGCTTGCGGTGACCCCTGGACAGTCCCCGCGCGGGCGTGCTCTGATCGACGAGGATTTACAACGTTGCAAATCCTCCGTGACGCGGAGCCCGGCCCCTGCACTGGAGCTGCCCATGTCCTCGAACCGACGTCGGTTCACCCGCAAAGCCCTGCTGTCCACCGTCGCCGCCGCGCTGGTCGTGAGCGCACTCGCGGCTCCCCCGTCCGGCGCGGCGCCCGCGGCGGGCGTGCCCGACTACTCGACCTCGGAGGCGGGCAACCCCTTCGTCGACGGGTGGTACGCCGACCCCGACGTCGCCGTCTACGGCGGCGCGTACTGGGTGTACCCCACCTCGTCGCGGGTCTACGAGGAGCAGACGTACCTGGACGCCTTCTCCTCCACCGACCTCGTCCACTGGACCAAGCACCCGAACGTGCTGACCACCGCGAACGTCTCGTGGGCGCACAAGGCCGTCTGGGCTCCCGCGCCCGTGCAGCGCAACGGCAGGTACTACCTGTACTTCGGCGCCAACGACATCCAGAGCAACTCCGAGACCGGAGGCATCGGCGTCGCGGTCGCCGACCGGCCGGAGGGCCCGTACGTCGACGCGATCGGCAAGCCGCTGATCGGCCAGTTCGTCAACGGCGCGCAGCCCATCGACCAGGACGTGTTCATCGACTCCGACGGGCAGGCCTACATCTACTACGGCGGCTGGGGCCACGCGAACATCGCCAAGCTCAACGCCGACATGACCAGCCTGGGCACGTTCGCCGACGGCAGCACGTTCAGGGAGATCACGCCCGCGAACTACACCGAGGGTCCGCAGATGTTCAAGCGGAACGGCAAGTACTACCTGATGTGGTCCGAGGGCGGCTGGACCGGCCCGAACTACTCGGTGTCCTACGCGATGTCCGACACGGCGACGGGACCGTTCACCAAGGTGGACAAGGTGCTGACCCAGGACTCCGAGGTCGCGGTCGGGTCGGGGCACAACTCCGTGCTCAACATCCCCGGCACGGAGATCTGGTACATCCTCTACCACCGCAGGCCGCTGAGCAAGTCCGGCGCGAACGACCGGCAGCTGGCCTACGACCGGATGTACTTCTCCGCCGACGGCAAGATCCAGCCGGTGACCATGCAGGTCAAGGACGACTTCGGCGACGACAACGCCATCGGCTGGACGACCTACGGCGGCACCTGGACGGCGCGCGCTGGCCAGTACTCCACCACCTCCTCCTTCGGCGGCAAGGCGTTGCTGGACGACAACTTCGCGAACCTGACCTACGACGCCGACGTCACCACGACGTCCGCGGCCGGGGACAGCGGGGTCGTGTTCCGGGCGTCCCAGCCGAACACCGGCGTGGACGGCTACCGGGGCTACTACGCCGGGATCAGCGCGTCGGGCCGGGTCGTCCTCGGCAAGGCCGCGAACAACTGGACGCCGCTGGCCTCGGTGCCCATGACGATCACGCCCGGCACCCGCTACCACCTCCGGGTCGAGGCGGTCGGGTCGTCGATCAAGGTGTTCGTCAACGACCTGGCCGCGCCGAAGATCACCGTCACGGACACCTCGTACACCACCGGTGCCACGGGTGTCCGCGTCTACAACACCGCCGCGGCGTTCGACAACGTCGCGATCGGGCGCAAGTAGCCCGGCCGCGCCCCGGACGGCCTCAGCGCCGTCCGGGGCGCTCGCCGAGGCGGGCGTGCTGGAGCGCCCACCACACCTCCAGGGCCCGGTCGGGGTCGCGCAGGTCGACCTCCGCGAGCTCCTCGTACCGGCGCACCCGGTAGCGCACCGTGTTGTGGTGCACGGACATCTCCCGCGCGGTCACGTCCGCGCGCCTGCCCGAGGACAGGTAGCGCCGGACGGTGTCGAGGATCGACCTCGCTGCCTCGCCGTCCCCCAGCGGCCGCAGGTAGCGGCGGGCGAGCTCGTCGCTCACGTCCACGTCGGCCAGCACGGCGGGCAGCACCCCCAGGCCGCCGAGGTCGTGCACGCCGGTCAGGCCGAACGCCGTGGCGGTGGCCAGTGCGCGGGTGGCCCGGTGGAACGCGGGCGCGAGCCGGTCCAGCCGGGCGGGCGCGCCGACGCCGACCACCGCGCTCGTCGCGTCCGCGGTCATCCGGTCGACGAACCCGGCGACGTCGCCGTCGACCAGCGCCACCATCCCGTGGGCCGGGCCGCCGTGCGCCCGGAACCCCAGCAGCCGCTCGACCACGGTCATCGGCGTCTCCGCCGCCGGGCGCGCGCGGACCGCGTAGTACTCGCGGTCCGGGTCCAACCCGTACCGCGGCGCCTGCTGGCGGATCGCCGTCGCGCCCAGCCCGGCGAGCAGGACGCCGCGCACGAAGTCGGTGCGGCGGTGCTCCTCCTGGCGGGCCAGCTCCATCTCGGCGCGGTGGTGGCCCTGGCTGAACGCGAGGATCGCGGCGTCGGTGGTGGCGAGCAGGTCGCGGGTCAGCTCCAGCAGGGCGCCGTCGGCCATCCGCAGCGCGCGGCCCGCGTCGACCATGTCGTCGAAGAACTCGCGGATGGACAGCCGCCACGCGCGGAGCATGTCCTCGGCCGGGATGCCCTGGCGGGCGCGCACCTCGCCGTAGGAGCTGAACGCCTCCAGCTCGGCGGCGGTGAACGCCCGCCCCTCCTCCAGTGGTTCCAGGATCCACGCCCGGCTGGTGAGTATCGCCGGGAGCAGGTCGTCCGCGCCGCGTTCGCCGTACACCGGGATCTCGGCGCGCAGCCGCGTCAGGATCCGCTCGCCGAACGGGTCGGCGTCGGCGGCCAGCGCGGCGACCAGCCGCCGTCGCCGGGCTCGGCCTCGCGTCGTCATCGCACGACCGTACTTTGGCACGGATGACAAAGCACGACCGGCCGAGTTCGACACCACCACCATGGCGAAGGCCGGTTCCGATCACCATGCTTGTTGTGCCACAAGCGGAAGCGCGTGGCCGGGCCGGCGTACCGCCGTGAGCCCGCTTTGGTCGTCACCACAACATCGTCACCACAACGAGGAGTGCCATGTCCAGCAGCCCGCAGCCACCCGCCGGCGCGGAGGAGCAGGTCGACCGGGCCAACGCGAGCGGCCTGACGCCCGTCGTGTTCATCCACGGCCTCTGGCTGCTGCCGAGCAGCTGGGACCGCTGGGCCGCGGTGTTCGCCGACGCGGGCTACGCCCCGGTCGCGCCCGGCTGGCCGGACGACCCGGACACCGTCGAGGAGGCCAACGCGAACCCGGAGGTGTTCGCGGGCAAGACCGTCGGGCAGGTCGCCGACCACTACACGGCGGTCATCGGGAAGCTGGACCGCAAACCGGCGGTCGTCGGGCACTCGTTCGGCGGTCTGCTCGCGCAGATCGTCGCGGGCCGGGGGCTGTCCGCGGCCACCGTCGCGATCGACGCGGCCCCGTTCCGCGGTGTGCTGCCGCTACCGGTGTCCGCGTTGCGCGCCGCCGCGCCGGTGCTGGGCAACCCGCTCAACCACCACCGGGCCGTGCCGCTGACCTACGACCAGTTCCGGTTCGCGTTCACCAACGCCGTGGACGAGGACGAGGCGCGGGCGCTGTACGAGGAGTTCGCCGTGCCGGCTTCCGGGGCGCCGCTGTTCCAGGCGGCGACCGCGAACCTCAACCCGTGGACCGAGGCGAAGGCCGACTACCGCAACCCCGAGCGCGGACCGATGCTCGTCATGTCGGGCGAGAAGGACAACACCGCTCCCCCGGCGATCACCAACGCGATCTACGAGAAGCAGCGGAAGAACACCGGCCACACCGAGGCGGTCACGATGGCGGGTCGCGGGCACAGCCTGGTCATCGACCACGGCTGGCGCGAGGTCTGCGACGTGTCGCTCGCCTTCGTGCGGCGCTGGGCCCCGTAGGACGGGTCAGAACCGCCAGTGCGGCAGGTCGGGGCCGCCCGCGTCGTGCTCGGCGTCGGTCAGCCGCAGGAGTGCGACGCTGGCCGCGATGAGCGCCGCGCGGGTAGCCCGGACGTCACCCGCGGCGGCCTGGGTGAAGGCCTTGGACAGGTAGCCGATCACGACCACCAGCTGCCCTCCCGGCTCCGCGGCGGTCAGCTCGGCGATCCGGGCGCGGACCGGCGACATGGCCGCGGTGAACCGCATCAGCATCTCGTCCACCGCCGCACCGGCCCCGGCGCCGGACGTCGGGGCGTCGCGCAGGTCGGTGATCGCGGCGGCGACGGCCTGCGCCAACACCGCGATCGGGTCGCGGTCCGGGGCGGACAGGAGCGTGGTCGACGACCGGTGTGGCAAGAGGTCCATCTGTTGGCTGCGCACG
The DNA here is from genome assembly GCF_003002815.1 of Umezawaea tangerina. Lineage (GTDB taxonomy): Bacteria > Actinomycetota > Actinomycetes > Mycobacteriales > Pseudonocardiaceae > Umezawaea > Umezawaea tangerina. The sequence goes on from NZ_PVTF01000002.1 coordinate 561,339, forward strand.
GTCGGTGAGTCTAGGTCACTCCACAGTCACCTGTCGCTGTGCATCTGCACGTGCACCCGCATGGCAGCGCTGCACGGTCTGCTCCATACGGAAGCACTACCTCTCGACGATCCGGATGAGCCCGAAAGTGTCCTCAAGGCGGCGCGGGCGCCTCAGTCGATCACCCAGCGTCATCGATCTTCCGGGGAGATCCTCAGGGGAGGTCGACCTCGGTGTGCCGCGACGCCAACGTTCCCGCGAGGTCCGCGAGCTTCACGTTGAGGTTCTGCGAGGTCCGGCGCAGGATGTCGAACGCCTCGTCCGCGGTGATCCCGCGCCGGTGCATCAGGATCCCCTTCGCCTGCCCGATGACGTCCCGCGAGTCGATCGCCTTGCGCAGCTCGGCCGCCTTCAGCTCCGCGTTGGTCAACGCCGTCGTGGCGGTCAGCGCGAGCGTCGCGTGGGTGGCGAGGAGCAGCGCGGTGTCGCGGTCGGCGGAGGTGAAGCCGTGGCGCTCGCGGGAGTAGAGGTTCAACGCGCCCGACAGCTGCGGCGGCTTCACGTTCGGCAGCACCGTCGTCGACAGCAGCGACCCCATGCCCCGCGCCGCCGCCGCGGGCCCGAAGACCGGCCAGTGCGGATCCACCGCGAGGTCGTCGCTGTAGGCCAGCGCGGGCCCCGGCATCCTCGCGGCGTCCACGCACGGCCCCTCGCCGCTGGAGTACTGGACCTGGTCGAGCTCCAACGCCAGCTCGTCGGTCTGCACCGGCGTGTGGAACGCCCCGTCCGGCGCCCGCATCGTCACGCTCGCCACGTCGACCGCCGGGATCACCGCCACCGCCGCCGCCACGACCCGCTCCAGCGCCTCGCCGACCGTCGACGCGTCCAGCAACGACCGCGTCAACGTCGTGAACTGCCGGACCAGCGGACTTCCCGGCGGCGAGTGGTCCTCGCTGGGCGTCGGGTTCTCCACCGCGGCCTCCCGCGCCTCCGCGACGAACCGCTCCTTCGCACCGTCCCAGTCCCGCTCGTCCGCCACGCCGTGTCCTCCGTCCGATCCGGGGAACGATTCAACACGGCCGGCGCAGGCCTGGCGAGCCCGCTGCCGGGACAGCCGGTCACCGGTCCGCCGCCACCCGGCCCTCCGCCTGGGCCGGCGCGGGTTCGGGGTGGCCGAGGTGGGTGAGCCAGGAGCGGATGACGTGGTGCAGGGCCTCGGCGCCGATGATCTCGCCGGTGGGCGGGAGGTCGGCGGGGTGGACGAGGAAGCCGCGGGACTGGCCGCCGCCGAGGCCGCCGTGGGAGCCGACGTGCGGTTCGAACGGGGAGGCGTCGTCGGTGGACGGGGAGTAGCGGCTGTTGATGAGCAGGTCCGGGCAGTGGGCGAAGCCGTCCGTGCGGCGGATGAGGTCGGCGGCGTGGGGGCCGTAGTCGGTGAGCGGGTCGTCGCCGGTGACCGAGCCGGTGGCGAGGCGGTGGACGCCGTCGCGGCCGAGCACGACGGGGCCGGACTCGGAGCTGCGGACGAGGACGAAGCCGACGCCGGGGTGGTCGACGAGGGCGGGCAGGAGGTCGGGGAACTCGCGTTCGACGGTCTCCAGGTCGACCCGGCCCTCGTGCTCGGTGAACGACACCATCGCCACGTGGCCGGACACGACCACGACCACGCCGGGCGCGGCGCGGGCGACGGCGCCGGGTGCGCCCTCGGGGGTGCGGTGCAGGTGGTCGGGTGAGCGGCCGGCGCGGGCGCGCAGGCGGCGGGCGATCGGGCCGCCGCCGGAGGACGCCTCGGCGAGCGCGGGTCCCAGCTGCCACGGGGTGGTGGGCTTGGCGTGCCCGCGCTCCCCCTTGCGCGGTTCGGCGCCGCACAACCGGCCGACCAGCGCCTCGATCGACTCGCCGAACCGGTCGGTGAACGCCCACCCCTGCGTGACGCCGTGGTCGGACAGCACGACGAGCCGGTACGGGCGCGGCGCGAGCCTGCTCGCCCGGTGCAGCCTGCCGATCTGCTGGTCGATCGCCCGGACCACGGCCAGCGCGTCGTACCGCTCGATGCCGGTGTGGTGGGCTACCTCGTCGTAGCCGAGGAAGTCCGCGTACACCACCGGCCGCGCCGCCAGCATGTCGCCGATGATCGCCGACACCACCAGGTCTCGGGTGATCACCGTGGTGGCCGACCGCGCGAACGGGTAGAAGCCGCCGCGCTTCACCCTCGGCCGCACGTCGGCGCGGCGCTGGCGGGCCGACGCGGACACCTCGCGCAGGATGTCGACGACGGCCGCGCCGACCGTCCGCACGAGGTTCACCGGGTTGGCGAAGTAGGTGTAGTACCCGTCGGCGTTGCGGGCCCGGCGCCGGGCGGGGGTGAGCAGCGGGACGGCGCTCATCGTGAGGCTGGTGTGGTCGGCGTCGCCGGTGAACAGGCCGCTGCGCGCGGCGCCACCACCAGCGAGCAGGCCGCGGCCGTCGGAGTGCCGCCGCTCGATCTCCGCGGCGTCGGCCGGGTGCGCGCACGCCATGACGTGGTCGCGGTCCTTCTCGTACCAGCGGAACCCGAGGATGTCCTCGTTGGACCCGTGCAGCAGCCCGCACACGCTCGCACCGGTCTGCGAGCTCCAGTCGCAGTGCCAGTCGGTCAGCACGTGGCTGCCCTCGGCCAGCCAGGCCGCGAACGTGGGCAGGTCGCCGTCGCGGACGGCCCGGCGCACGGTGTCGTAGCCGAGCCCGTCGATCTGCAGCAGCAGCACACCCGGCGGCAGCTCCTCGCCGCCGTCCTCGGCCCGGCGGAACCTGCGGGCGGCGCGGCGGAAGAACAGCTCGTCCTCGTCGATCGACAGCAAGCTGCTGACCAGCGCGCCCACCGCCGACACCGCGACCACCACGAGCACCGCCGTGCGCAGGTTCGCGACCACCACACCGGGCACCACGAACGACAGCGCGAGCAGCCCCGCGCCGAGCAGCAGCAACGAGCCGATGCCGAGCGTGAAGATCGCCACGGGCAGCGCGACCCGCAGCACCAGCGGCCACACCACGGCGCTCAACACGCCGTAGAGCAGGGCGAACACCGTCGGCTGCCACCACAGCGGCAGGGCGAAGTCGGCCAGCCACACGTCGAGCACGTGCAGCTCGACGGCCACCAGCACCCACACCAGCAGCAGCCGGGCGACCAGTCGTCCGCCGCGCAGCAGCCGTCCGGCGCCGGTGTCCTCCACCGCTGTCATGGTGCGTCCTTCTCGACGGAGGCCTTGGCACGACCGCGTTCCCGGTACCGGGCCACCAGCGCGGTCAGCGCCGTGACGACCAGGACGAGGACGGTCGCGATGAGCGTGGCGACGACGGGGTGGTCGAACAGACCGCCGCTGACCACGCCGAGCGCGGAGTAGGCGACCGACCACAGCAGGCAGGCCGCGGCGGCCGCGGGGACCAGCCGCCGCCACGGGTAGCCGAGCGCGCCCGCCGCGAGCAGCACGGGGATGCGGCCCGCCGGAACCATCCGGCCGATCACCACCACCAGCCACCCCTGCCTGGTGAACCGCTCGCGCGCGGCCGCGAGCTTGTCCTCCGACTGCCTGCGGGAGAACCAGCGCAGCAGCGCGGTGCTGCCTCCCCGCGCGGCGGCGAACGTGATGAGGTCGCCGATCAGCGACCCGACCGTCGCCAGCAGCACGACCAGCACCAGGTCCAACCGGTCGGTGCTGACGGCGATCGCCGCGGCGGCGCCGACGACGGCGCCGGTCGGCACGACCGGCACGACGGAGCCGAGCAGCACACCGCCGAAGAGGACCGGGTAGCCGATGGTCGACGGGTTCGCCCAGTCCACTGCCAACGCGCTCATCCTCTGGGGTCCCGGACGGTGTCGGGCAGGGCCACGTCGGAGCCCGGCGGGGTGACGAGCACACGGGTCGGCGAGCCCGCCGCGGCCACGGCGGCGGCGAACTCCTCCGGCGGGTCGACCAGCAGCCGCCGCATCCGCGCACCGGCCTTGCCCGGCGCGCGGGCCAGACCGGCCGGCGCGAGCGTGCCCCAGTGCACCGGCACGGCCACCCGCGGCTTGAGCAGCCCCACCGCGTCGGCCGCGCGCGACGGCGTCAGGTGACCGGGCCCGAGCGTCGGACCCCACCCCCACACCGGCAGCAGCGCGATGTCGACGCCCGCGAGCTCCCCCATGGCGGGGAACAGGTCCGTGTCGCCCGCCGCGTACACGCGGACCCCGGCGCCTTCGACGAGGTGCCCCATCGCCACCGCCTGCGGACCGCGGGTCGACCGCGGGCCCCAGCGGTGACCCGAGTGCGCCGCGGGCACACCCGTGACCCGCAGGTCGCCGTCCACCAGCTCCTCACCCGGCGCCAGCTCGTCCACCCGCCGGAACCCCTTCGACCGCAGCCACTCCCCCGCACCGCGCGGCACCACCACCCGGACGTCCCGGCCCAGCAGGCGCAACGACGGCAGGTGCACGTGGTCGCCGTGCAGGTGCGACAGCAGCACCAGGTCCACGTCCGCCCGGTCCGCCGCCGTGCTCGGCGCCGTCTGCCGGGTCAACGCGGACACCCGGTCGGTGAGCACGGGATCGGTCAGCACGACCCGCCCCGCCAGCTCCAGCCGGGTGGTGGAGTGGCCGATGAACCGCAGACCGAGGGAGGACACGAACGCCAGTATCGCAACCGCCGCCGCGACCGGCCCATGTGGAGGTACGCGGGAGGAACCCGGTCAGGCCAACGGGTGGTTGAACCAGAGGCGAACCTGCGGTGTACTCGGGATGACGTCCACGCACCACCGATTCGAGGCTCCCCGTGACCGGTTTCGTCAACGACTCCAGAACCGGTACACCACTCGGCCGCATGTCGCTGACCGGACGACCGGACCGCCGGGACGTGCGGCGGTGGATCAGGGGAGTGCTGTCCGAGCGGTTCGACGTGCACACGCTCGTGGACGTGCTGCTGGTGGCGGGCGAGCTGATCGGCAACGCCTACGAGCACACGACCCGCCCGGTAGAGCTGCGGATCGCGCACACGGGGTTCGGGGTGTTGCTGGAGGTCGAGGACGCGGACCCGGACCACCCGACCGCGATGGCCGCGTCGGACCTGGTGTGGGGCGGGCGCGGCGTGCAGGTGCTGGTGGAGCTGGCCACGTCGTGGGGTGTGCGGGTGGACGGCGGTGGGAAGACCGTGTGGGCGGTGCTGCCGGTGGTGGGATCTCGGTAAGTACTGGCCCCGGATTCACGGGGGTATTGCTGCGGCTGAGGTCAAAGCGGGGTGTTGCTGCGGCTGAGGTCAAAGCGGAGTGTCGCTACAGCTGTCTCCGGGTGCGGCCGACTTGACTTGGGGCCCCTTTTTTGGGCTTCGTCGGGCGAAAAAGGGCAGGTGGTAGAGCCTGCCCGCCGACGCAAGTTTAAGCCCAAAAACCCCAAGTCAAGTCGGCCGCACGGCGGACGAGCGAGCTCGGTGCCGTTGTGGTCGCACCTGGCTGGGTCCGCTGTAGCGATACCCGTGTCGAGGACCAGCCGACCAGACCCGACCTACCCCTCCGAGGAAGCAGCCCGGTTCGCGGGGGTGCAGCAGGGTTTCAAGGGGGTCAGGATGCCGGTCATGATCGTTTCCAGCTGGGTCAGCTGGGTGGGGTCAAGGCGGTCGAAGACGAGGGCGCGCAGGGCGGTCGTGTAGTGCGGTTGGCAGACGGCGACCTTGGCCCAGCCGCTGTCGGTCAGGTAGGCGATGGTCTGGCGGCCGTCCGCGCTGTCCGGTCTCCGGCCGATCCACCCGCGCTTCTCCATGCGGGTGGCGATGCGGGAGAGGTGGGAGGCGGTGACGCTGGCGGTGTCGGCCAGGTCGCCCATGCGACGGGTGCCGCCGTCGCTGACCGAGAGCCACCAGAGGACCTGGTACTCGCTGTGGCTGAGGCCGGTCTCGCGTTGCATGTGGGTGTCGAGGGCGGCGGGGAGCCAGATGACGGTGCCGAGCAACGACGTCCAAGCGCTCAACTCGGCGGGGTTGAGCGCTTCCGGGGGCGTCTGGCTGGTCATCGGGGCGAACCTACCACGGCGTCGTTTGACGCGGAAAGGAGTTTGACCTTAGGTTACTTTCTGCGGAAACCAACCGAGACTTGCACCAGAGGAGAACACCCATGCGCGCAGCACGCTTCCACGACTACGGCACCGCGGACGTCCTGGTCGTCGAGGACGCCCCGGAACCGCACGCGGGGCCGGGTGAGGTTCGTGTCCGCACGGCGGTGGCCAGCGTCAACCCGATCGACTGGAAGGTCCGCTCCGGTGCCGCCAAGGGCATGCTGGAGGTCGAGTTCCCGGCGATTCCGGGGCGGGACGCCGCTGGGGTCGTCGACGAGGTCGGCGAGGGCGTGACCGGGGTCTCCGCTGGTGACGAGGTGTTCGGGCTGGGCGGGGTGTTCGGCGGGAGCGCGGAGTTCACCGTGCTGTCGGCGTGGGCGCCGGTGCCCGCCGGGTGGAGCATGGCGCAGGCGGGTGCGGCGGCGCTGGTCTACGTGACCGCCGCCCGCGGGCTCAACGCGCTGGGTGAGCTGAGCGGGAAGACGGTGCTGGTCGAGGGTGCGGCGGGCGGCGTGGGCAGTGCCGCGGTGGCGATCGCGGTGGCCCGCGGGGCGACGGTGATCGGGACCGCGAGCGAGCCGAAGCACGGCTTCCTGACCAAGCTGGGCGCACTGCCGACCACGTACGGTGACGGTCTGGCGGAGCGCGTGGCGGCGCTCGCACCCGGCGGGGTGGACGTGGTGCTGGACGCGGCCGCGTCCGGGTCGCTCGCCGACCTGGTGGCGATCGCGGGCAGCGCCGACCGGGTCGTCACGGTCGCCGACTTCGTCAACTCCTCGGCGCTGGGCGTGCGGCTCGTCAACGCAGAGAACGACTCCGCCATCCTGGTCGAGGCCGCCGAGCTGGGCGCGCGCGGTGCCTACACCCCGCACATCGCCGAGGAGTTCCCGCTCGACCGCATCGCCGAGGCGCACGCGCTGGCCGAGCAGGCGCGCACCCAGGGCAAGATCGTCGTCAAGATCTGAGGCGGGACCCCGGCCCGCGGTCCCGCCGCGGGCCGGGAGGACGTCAGCCCGCCGCTTGGACGGCGAGGTTCAGCTCCAGGACGTCCACCGCCGGGTCGCCGAGGACGCCGAGGCCCCGGCCGGTGGTGTGCTCGGCGACCAGTGCGCGGACCCGGTCGACCGGCAGGCCGGTCACCCGTGCGACGCGGGCCACCTGCAGCTCGGCGTAGGCCGGGCTGATCTGCGGGTCGAGGCCGGAGGCCGACGCGGTGACCGCGTCCGAGGGCACCTGGTCGGGCGCGACGCCCTCGCGCCGGGCGACCAGGGTCCGGCGTTCGGCGACCACGGCGTCGTAGTCGGAGTTCACCGCGGACTTGTTGCTGCCCAACGAGGACGACGGGTCGCCGGGGCCCAGGGGGTCCTTCGCCAGCGCGGAGGGCCGGTTGTGGAACCACGGGTCGTTGGCCGGGTCGGCCGCGACCGGGTCGACGCCGATCAGCGACGAGCCCACGGCCTGGCCGTTCCGGGTGATGACGGAACCTTCGGCGTTGGCCTCGAGGCCGGGGATCCGACCGACGCCCCACACCGCGAGCGGGTAGAGGACACCGGTGACCACGGTGAGGACCAGCAGGACGCGCAGACCGGCGAGGGACTGCTTGACGAGGTTGTTCACGGCTACCCGATTCCAGGGACGAGACGGACGAGCAGGTCGACCAGCCAGATCCCGGCGAACGGCGTCACGACGCCGCCGAGGCCGTAGACCAGCAGGTTGCGCCGCAGCAGCGCCGAGGCGCTGGAGGGCCGGTACCGGACTCCCCGCAGCGCCAACGGGATCAGCACCACGATGATCAGCGCGTTGAAGATCACCGCCGAGAGGATCGCCGACTGCGGCGTGGCCAGGTGCATGATGTTGAGCTTGTCGAGCTGCGGGTAGATCCCGGCGAACATGGCGGGCAGGATCGCGAAGTACTTCGCGAGGTCGTTGGCCACGCTGAACGTGGTCAGCGCTCCCCTGGTGATCAGCAGCTGCTTGCCGATCTCCACGATCTCGATCAGCTTGGTCGGGTCCGAGTCCAGGTCGACCATGTTGCCCGCCTCCTTGGCGGCGGACGTGCCGGTGTTCATCGCGACGCCGACGTCGGACTGGGCCAGCGCGGGGGCGTCGTTGGTGCCGTCGCCGGTCATCGCGACGAGCTTGCCGCCCTCCTGCTCCTGGCGGATCAGGGCCATCTTGTCCTCGGGCTTGGCCTCGGCGAGGAAGTCGTCCACGCCCGCCTCGTCCGCGATCGCCTTGGCGGTCAACGGGTTGTCGCCCGTCACCATGACGGTCCTGATGCCCATGGCCCGCAGCTCGGCGAACCGCTCCCGCATGCCGGGTTTGACCACATCGGACAGTCGGACCACACCGCGCACGGACGCCACGCCGCCGCGGATCTCGGCGACCACGAGCGGAGTGCCGCCCTGTGCGCTGATCTCGTCGACGACGGGCCCGACCTCGCTGGACACCTCGCCGCCGTTCTCCGCGACCCAGGCCCGCACCGCGCCGGCCGCGCCCTTGCGGACCGACAGGTCGCCGAGGTCGATGCCGCTCATCCGGGTGTTCGCGCTGAACTCCACGAACTCGCCGGTCTTCTCGTGGTCGGTCGGCTCGGCGGACAGGCCGAACCGCTCCGCGCACAGCTCGACGATGCTGCGGCCCTCGGGCGTGCCGTCGGCCAGGCTGGACAGCCGGACCGCGGCGGCGAGCTCCTCCGGTGTCGTGCCGCCGACCGCGACGAGCTCGGTGGCGCGGCGGTTGCCGAAGGTGATCGTGCCGGTCTTGTCCAGCAGCAGCGTGTCGATGTCCCCCGCGGCCTCGACCGCCTTGCCCGAGGTCGCCAGCACGTTGCGCTGCACGAGCCGGTCCATGCCCGCGATGCCGATCGCGGACAGCAGCGCGCCGATCGTGGTCGGGATGAGGCAGACCAGCAGCGCGGTCAGCACGATCACCGACTGGGCGCTGCCCGAGTAGGCGGCCATCGGCTGCAGGGCCACGACGGCGAGCAGGAAGATGATCGTCAACGTGGACAGCAGGATCGTCAACGCGATCTCGTTCGGCGTCTTCTGCCGTTGCGCGCCCTCGACCAGCGCGATCATCCGGTCCACGAACGACTCGCCCGGCTTGGTGGTGACCCGCACGACCACCCGGTCCGACAGCACGGTCGTGCCGCCGGTCACCGCGCACCGGTCGCCGCCGGACTCGCGGATCACCGGGGCGGACTCACCGGTGATCGCCGACTCGTCGACCGTGGCGATGCCCTCGACCACGTCGCCGTCGCCGGGGATCACCTCGCCCGCCTCGACCACGACGAGGTCGCCGATCCGCAGTTCGGTGCCCGCGACGCGCTCCTCGACACCGTCGACGAGCCTGCGGGCGACGGCGTCGGTCTTGGTGCGCCGCAACGACTCCGCCTGCGCCTTGCCCCGCCCCTCGGCGACGGCCTCGGCCAGGTTCGCGAACAGCACCGTGAACCACAGCCACGCCGCGACCCCGATGGAGAACCCGCTGGGGTCCCCGATCGCGAACACCGTGACCAGCACGGACCCGACCCAGACGACGAACATGACCGGGTTGCGGAGCTGGTGGCGCGGGTCGAACTTGCGCAGCGCGTCCGGGAGCGAGGTCAGCAGCTGCCGGGGGCTGAACACTCCCCCGCCGACCTGCCGGGTCGCCGCGGCCGCGGCGGGCGCGTCCTGGGGAGTCCGCTGTGGATGGTGGGTTGTGGTGGTCACAGCAGTGCCTCCGCGATGGGACCGAGTGCGAGAGCGGGGATGAAGGTGAGCGCGGCGACCAGCACGACGCTGCCGCCGAGCAGCGTGGCGAACAGCGGTCCGGTGGTGGGCAGCGTGCCCGCCGACTCCGGGACCTTCCGCTGGGCGGCCAGCGACCCGGCCAGCGCGAGCACGGCCACGATCGGGATGAACCGGCCGAGCAGCATGCAGACGCCGAGCGAGGACTGGAACCAGTCGCTGGTGACGGTGATGCCCGCGAACGCGCTGCCGTTGTTGTTCGACGCCGACGCGTAGGCGTAGAGCACCTCCGACAGCCCGTGCGCGCCGGGGTTGTTCAGCGCCTTGTCGACCTCGCCGGGCAGCACCAGCGCGATGCCCGCGCCGAGCAGCAGCACCGTGGGCATGGCCAGGATCGACACCGCCGCGGCGGTCACCTCGCGCTTGCCGAGCTTCTTGCCCAGGTACTCGGGCGTGCGGCCGACCATGAGCCCGGCCAGGAACATCGCGATGACGGCCATCACCAGGATGCTGTAGAGGCCGGTGCCGACACCGCCGGGCGTCATCTCGCCGAACAGCATGTTCAGCAGGGTCCCTCCGCCGCCGAGGCCGCTGAAGCTGTCGTGCATGGAGTTGACCGCGCCCGTGGACGTGCCGGTGGTCGAGTCGGCGAACAGCGCCGACCCGGCGACGCCGAAGCGGGTCTCCTTGCCCTCCAGCGGGCGCAGGCCGTGGGCCTCGGCCCACCAGATGACCCCGAGCATGCCCGCCCACAGCACGCCCATCACGCTGAGCAGCACGTACCCCTGCCTGCGGTTGCCGACCAGCGTGCCGAACGCGCGGGTGAGCGACACCGGGATGGCCATCAGCAGGAAGATCTCCAGCAGGTTGGTCCACGAGTTGGGGTTCTCGAACGGGTGCGCCGAGTTCGCGTTGAAGATGCCGCCGCCGTTCGTGCCGAGCATCTTGATCGCCTCCTGGCTCGCCGCCGGAGCCAGCGCGATGGTGTGCGAGACCCCGTCGGGGCCGACCACGGTCACCCCGGACCGCAGGCTCATCACCACGCCGAGCGCGAGCAGCGCGACCGCGGACACGAACGCCATGGGCAGCAGGACCCGCAGCGTGCCGCGGACCAGGTCGACCCAGAAGTTGCCCAGCCGGTCGGTCCTGGACCGGATGAACCCGCGCACCAGCGCCATCGCGACCGCGAGGCCCACCGCGGCGGAGACGAAGTTCTGCACGGTCAGGCCGACCATCTGCACGGCGTGCCCCATCACGACCTCGGGCACGTAGGACTGCCAGTTCGTGTTGGACACGAAGCTCGCGGCGTTGTTGAACGCCATCCCCGGCGGCACCGCGCCGCGGCCGAAGTCGAACGGCAGCAGGGGTTGCAGCCGTTGCAGCAGGTAGAGCAGGACGACCGACACGAACGAGAAGCCGAGCACGCCCTGCGCGTAGGTGCCCCAGCGCTGCTCGGCGTCCGGGTCAACCCGGACGAGCCGGTACAGCGCCGTCTCCGCGCGGGTGTGCTCCGGGGTGCTGAACACCCTGGCCAGGTAGTCGCCGAGCGGCCGGTGCACGGCCGCCAGCGCGGCGATCAGCAGGCCGGCCTGCAGCAGGCCGGCGAGAGTGGGTGACATCAGAACTTCTCCGGCCTGATCAGCGCGACGAACAGGTAGACGATCACCAGCAGGGCGAGCACTCCCGCCACGACGTTCGCCACGACCCCGGTGCCGTTCACAACCGCTCCAGACCGCGGAGCGTCAGCGCCATCAGCGCGAACACCCCGACCAGCAGCAAGGCGTAGGCCAGGTCGGCCATCTGCGGTGCTCCTCTCCCCACTGGGGCTCAGGGCCGCCCCGACGGCGGCCGCACACGGAGCGTGCGCCCCCCGATCAGCCGTTCGGGGCTTCCCTGACGCGTCCTTGACACCCGCGCCGAACCCGTTGACGCGTTCCTGACGCGGCGGTGACGGCGACGACACGACCATCACCCGATGTCGCCGGGGCCATGGCCCTCCTCGTGGGCCCCGGACCACCAGGCGCGGCGACACCAGGGGTGATCACCTGCAGTAGTGGGCTCGACAACCCCGTTGCCCGGCAAGGCCGTGGCACGATGAGGGACGCGGGTTCGCCCGGTCCGCGGCGGACAGCAGCTAGATCGGCTTCCGCGCACCGGAGGGGTTTGTCCATGTCGGCGCCCAGCCCTGTCCCCCGTTCACCGGCCACCCGTCCGAGGGTCGGCGTGGCCGATGTCGACGCCGTCGAGAACGCCACCAGGATCCTGCGGACCGTGGACGGCAGACACGGCGGCGGGCACTGCGTCGACACGGTCGTGGGCGCCCTGCCCATGGCCGACGCCCTCCTCCGCGTCCCGGCCTCCGCCGAGGTCGCCACCCGCATGCGCCGGGCCGTCGCCGACCTGCACAACCTGGCGGGCTGGGTGTGCTTCGACACCGGCCTGCACGACGACGCCCTCCGCCAGTTCGGCCGCGCGCTCGAACTGGCGGGCGCGGGCGGCGACGACGCGCTCACCGCCGACGTGCGCTACCGCCTTGGCCGCGTCTACCTGCACCACGGTGCCATCGGCCGCGCCTCCACCGAGTTCCAGCGCGGCACGCGGGCCGCCGCGGCCTGCGGGTCGCCCCACGCCATGGCCATCCTGTGCGCGAACCAGGCCTGGGCCCAGGCCCGCATGGGTGCGCGGGAGGAGACGCAGGCGCTGCTCGCCCAGGCGGCCGACGAGTTCGCCCGCGCCGACCCCGAGGAGGCACCCGGCTGGGCCGCCTTCCTCACCACCACCGACCTGCTCTCCATCACCGGCACCGTCCACACCGAACTCGCGCAGACCGTCGACCCCAGGTTCGCCGACCTCGCCGTGCCGGAGCTCTCCGCGGCGGCGAAGGGCTACGGCCCCGACATGGTCCGCAGCAAGGCCATGTGCCTGATCTCGCTGTCCACGGCGCTGCTCGTGTCCGGCCACCCCGAACACGGCACGGCGGTGGGCCACCAGGCGGTCGACCTCTGCGAACGCCTCGACTCCGTCCGCACCACGGCCAGGCTCCTGCTGCTGGGCAAGGTCGTCTCCCGCCAACGCGGTCGCTCCGACGGCCTCACCGCCCGCATCGACGCCCTGCGCCCGACCGGCGCCCACCGCCGCGACCGCGTCCGCCCGAACACGCGGAGGACGACGACCTCCTGACGCGCCAAGGCGTCGGCTACCCGGCGGCGGGCGGTACCGCCGCGCGGAGCGGCGCCCCGACGGCGTGCAGGTGCCGCAGCACGTACCCGTACGAAGCGACCCACCCGCACTGGGCGTAGTCGATCCCCCGCTCCGCGCAGAACTCCCTGACGATCACCTGCGCGTGCCTCAGGCTCGGTCGGGGCATGCTCGGGAACAGGTGGTGCTCGATCTGGTAGTTCAGCCCTCCCAGGGCGAAGTCCACCACGGGCCCACCGCGCACGTTGCGCGACGTGAGCACCTGCTTGCGCAGGAAGTCCAACGTGTGCCCGGCAACCAGCGTGGGCATCCCCTTGTGGTTCGGGGCGAACGAGCACCCCATGTACAAGCCCCACAACCCCTGGTGCACCAGCACGAACACGATCCCGGTCACCGGGGACAGCACGACGAACACCGCCGTCAGGTAGGCGGCCAGGTGCACCACCAGCGACCCGGCCTCGACCAGCCGCGCCTTCACCGCCCCCTTCCACACCGCGGTGATCCCCGACAGGTGCAGGTCGAACCCCTCCAGCAGCAGCATGGGGAAGAACAGGAACGCCTGGTGCTTCGCCGTCCACCGCAGGAACCCGCGCTTCGCGGCACCCTGGCCCACCGTGAACGCCAACGCCCGGATGTCGACGTCGGGGTCCTCGTCCTCGTGGTTCGGGTTGGCGTGGTGGCGGTTGTGCTTGCCGACCCACCAGCCGTAGCTCATCCCGACCAGACCCGCGTGCGCGTAGCCGACCACGTCGTTGGGCCGCCGGGTGCGGAAGATCTGCTTGTGCCCCGCGTCGTGGCCGATGAACGCGAGCTGGGTGCACATAAACGCGAGGAACGCCGCGGTGAACAGCTGCCACCACGTGTCGCCGACGAGGAAGAACGCGACCCAACCACCGGCGAAGGCGAGCAGGTTGAGGGCGATCCTGACGACGTAGTAGGCGGTGCGGCGGTCGAGCAACCCCGCATCCGCGACGGCTCGGGACAACTCGGCGAAGTCACTGCCCCGTCTCGCGGGCACCGCTTGGCTTTCGAAGGTGGACACCGCAGACTCCTGGGTCGCGCCGGACAGCGCGCCGGGGTCTGGGGCGGCATGGAACCGCGGTCCGCCCGCGGTCTTCCCCCAGGGTGCCACCGGGTCGGGTGGTCGGCAACCTGGGCGTCCACCTTGTCCGGGCTGCTGAGCCGCGACTACCCCTCGGGGCAGCGGCCACCTCCGTCCCCGGCGTGACCTCCTGCCCCGACGAGCGGGTCGGGCCCGGTCCACGACAGCGGAACGGTGGCCGCCGGGATCTGCTCGGCGGCCACCGTCGGGCTGTGCTGTGTCTCGTCAGGCCTTGTCGAGATCGGCGATGAGCCCGTTCTGCACGGTGATCATCTCCTTCGACAGCGCGCGCACACCCTGGTGGGTGCCGCCGGTGCTGACGGCCTCCGCCATCTGCACGCCGTCGCGCAGGTGCCGTCCCATCAGCGCGGCCCACTGCTTGTCGAAGTCGGCGCCGTTGTAGCCGCTGAGCTGGTCGACGTCCTTGGGGGACACCACCATCTCGTGCGCCTGGTGGCCCGAGTCGGCGACCGCCACCTTCCACTCGGACAGCCAACCGTTCATCTTGTCGATCTCGGACGTCCCCTCCGCGGTGATCGCGTCGGCGACCTTGATCACCTCGGGGTTCTTGGACCGGCTGCGCACCAGGCCGCTGATCTGCAGCGTCTGCTTGTGGTGCGGAACCATGTCCCACAGGAAACGGATGTCTGTGTCGTTGGCGCCCGCCTGTGTGGCCGCGGTGCCGCTCGCGATCGAGCAACCTGACACCAGCACGGCGAAACCGACCAACGCAACGAGCAAACGGGCGCGCATGTACAACCTCCTGGGGCTCCTGCACACGACTACGGATGGACCGCCCGGTCGGTTCAGAGAAATACGGACCAATCGGGCGGCACCGCATCACCGCAGGTAGACAGACCGATCCACACCTCACGCCCGTCGAGCACCGACGCGCGCACCCCGGCCGGTCGCACCACCCACTCCGACTGCGCCCAAGTCGGTATCCGCACTAGTGTATACAGTATTCTGTCAACTACACTCAGTGTCCCCGGCACGGTGCCGCAGGGAACGGAGGCCCCCACCCCCATGTACTCAGTCACCGACCCGACCACGGGTGAGCTGCTCGAGGAACTCCCCAACGCCACCGACGAGGAGGTCCGCGACGCCATCGGCCGAGTCCACCGCGGTTACGAGTCCTGGCGCCGCACCCCCCTGACCGAACGGGTCGCGGTCGTCGCGCGAGCCGCGGAGCTGTTCGCCGAACGGGCGGACGAGCTGGCCGCGATCATGACGTCGGAAATGGGCAAGCGGATCAACGAGGGACGCGGCGAGATCGGCATCGTCGTCGACATCTTCGAGTACTACGCCACCAACGGCCCCGCGCTGCTCGCGGACGTGCCGATCAGGAGCAGGAGCGGCGACGCCGTCATCCGCAAGGAGCCGATCGGCGCGCTGCTCGGCGTGATGCCGTGGAACTTCCCCTGCTACCAGGTCGCCCGGTTCGTGGCGCCGAACCTGGTGCTGGGCAACACGATCCTGCTCAAGCACGCCTCGATCTGCCCGCGCTCGGCCGCCGCGATCGAGCGGCTGCTGCACGACGCGGGTGTACCGGAGGACGCCTACGTGAACGTGTTCGCGTCGAGCAGGCAGGTCCCGTGGATGCTCGCGGACCCGCGGCTCCAGGGCGTCTCGCTCACCGGCAGCGAGCAGGCGGGCGTCTCGGTGGCCGCGGAGGCGGGCCGCAACCTCAAGAGGTGCGTGCTGGAGCTGGGCGGGTCCGACCCGCTGATCGTCCTGGACACCCACGACCTGGACGAGACGGTGAAGGCCACCGCGACGGCCCGGATGCGCAACTGCGGGCAGTCGTGCAACGCGCCGAAGCGGATGATCGTGCTGGCCGACCTGTACGACGACTTCGTCGACCGGCTGACCAAGCACGTCTCGGCCCACTACCAGCCCGGCGACCCGGCGGACCCGGCGACGACGCTGCCGCCGCTGGCGTCCGCGACCGCGGCCGACGAGGTCGCCGCCCAGGTCGCGACCGCAGTCCGCCAGGGCGCGACGCTGCGCACCGGCGGCAACCGGATCGGTCCCGGCGCCTACCTGGAGGCCACCGTCCTGACCGACGTGACCCCGGACATGGACGCCTACCACGAGGAGATCTTCGGCCCGGTGGTGCTGGTGTTCCGGGCGGAGACCGAGGAGGAGGCGATCGCGATCGCCAACGACTCGCCGTTCGGGCTGGGCGCCTCGGTGTTCGGCACCGACCCGGTGCGGGGGCGGGCGGTCGCCGACCGGATCGAGGCGGGGATGGTCTACCTGAACCGGGCGGGCGGGTCCGTCGCGGACGTGCCGTTCGGCGGGATCAAGCGCTCCGGGATGGGCCGCGAGCTCGGCGCGCTCGGGATCGAGGAGTTCATGAACAAGAAGTCGATCCGGCTGTGAGCCCCGGTGCCGGGGGTGGTGCGTCCCCCCGGCACCGAACCCCCGTCACAGCGCCGCGTACGACCCGGTGGTGATGTCCTCCAGCAGGCCGGGGCCCTGCGGCCGCCAGCCGACCAGTGCCGTCGCGCGCGAGGAGTCCACGACGAGGGAGCGGGTCAGCTGGTCGGCGAACGCCCCCATCGTCTCCCTGGCCCGCTCCACCGGGACCGACACCGCGGGTGTCCCGGTCGCCTCCCCCACGGCCGTCGCGAGCTCCAGCATCGTCGGGGCGGGGTGGGCGACCGCGTTGAGCACCACGCCCTCCAGCGGTCGGGCGAGCACCAGGGCGTACAGCTCGACGAGGTCGCCCACGTGCACGGCCGACCACGCGTTCGCGCCGTCGCCGACGTACGTGCTGGTGCCGGACTCCCGCGCGCCCGCCAGCATCCCGCCGATCATCGACGACCCGCCGTCGCCGAACACGAGTCCGGGCCTCAGCACGAGACCGCCCTCGGCGAGCACCCGGCGTTCACCGTCCACTTTGAACGGTTGCACGCCGTCCGCCGCCACGGGCGCGTCCTCGGTGGCCCGCCGGTCGCCGGTGTCGCCGTAGACCAGCGTGCTGCTGGTGTAGACGACCCGGCCGTGGCCCAGCAGCGCGTCGAGCGCCTTCTCCTCCAGCGGTCCCATGTCCGGGTCGGTGTAGTCGACGGCGGTGTGCACGACGACGTCCGCGTCGGCCGCCGCCGCGCGCAGCACGGCCAGGTCGGCGAGGTCGCCCCGGACGACGTAGGCGCCCGCCGGGGCGACCCGTGCGGCGGCGGCGTCCGAGCGGGCGAGCGCCGACACCCGGTGGCCGTCGGCGACCAGCCTGGTGAGCAGCGCGCGGCCGACGTAACCGCTGCCGCCGGTGAGGAAGACGTGCATGGTGGGAACTCCTGGTGTGGTCGTGGTTTCGACCTCTTGACCACACCAGCGACTCCGCGCGGGCAGAAGGATCGACTCGGTATCGCGCTATACCCCCGCGGACGCCGAGACCGACTCGACCGCCGTCCGCACGAACGCGGCGACCGCGGCGGACGTGGACCGCTCGGCCCACACGACGTGCACGACGCTGGTGGGCAGGCCGGTCGCGGGCACAGCGACCACGCTCCCGCTGCCGGACAGGGCCGCGCCGATCGTCGTGGACAGCACCGCGACCCCCTTGCCCAGCGCCACGGCGGCGAGCAACCGCGACAGGTCGTCCACGAAGGACACCACCGGCTCGTCCGCGATGTCCTCCGCGCACAGGACCTCGCGCCGCGCCAACGGGTGCCGGGCGGGCAGCAGCACCACGACGGGCTCCTCGCGCAGCGGTTCGCTGTCGAGGCCGGTGGTGTCGAAGCCGTCCCTGAGCAGCGCCAGGTCGAGCGACCCGTCCCGCAGCCGCTGGGCGTGCGAGTCCGACCCGGTGACGACGGCCTCGGCGGGTGCCTCGGGGTGGCGTTCGTTGTGCCGCGCCACGAGGTCGACCAGCAGCGGGGCGTCGCATCCCTTGCACGCCAGGCGGAGCGGCTGCGCGGCCATCGCCCGGCGGGTGAGGGTCAACGCCCGGCGCATCCCCGCCTCGACGTCGTGCACCGATTCCAGCAGCACCCGGCCCGCCGGGGTCAGGTCCACGCTGCGGTACCCGCGCACGAACAGCGGGCCGCCGATCACGTCCTCCAGGTCGCGGATCGCCCGCGACAGCGGCGGCTGCGACATGGACAGCCGCGCGGCGGCCCTGGTGAAGTTGCCCTCCTCGGCCACCGCGACGAAGTACCGCAGGGCGCGCAGGTCGATATCGCTGTCCAGCATCCCGCCACGCTAGGGCGTGTTTCGAAGTCTCGTTCGATGGGAGTCGCGCCTGAGGTGGTTCCTGGCGGTGCGGCCGACTGGTCCGCATACCGCTGTTGTATGCGGGCCAGTCGGCCGTGCCCCCAGGGGCCGCCTCAGGCCCGGCTACCGCGAACACGGACTTCGACACACGCCCTAGCCGCGGCGCGGGCGGCGGTCCGGCCGGATCCGGACGGGTTCGCCGCCGTGGGCCGTCCCCCGACCGGTCCGGCCCACGACGACGCCCCGTCAGCGCGGGGTGTCCCAGTACGCCTTCGGAGATCTGCCCCTCGCGGTTCGGGTCGACCGACTCCATGTGGTCGCCGGTGCCGCGGACCACGCACCGGTACAGCGGCCCGCTCGGCGCCGTTCCCGAGGCCCCGTCGAGGAAGTGGCCCAGCGGGCCGAGCGCGACCTGCGTCGAGCAGGCCAGGCCGAGACCGCCCTCGCGCTGGTACCCCGCGGGAGCGCCCGCCGTCGACGTGAGGTGGTCGTCGCCGCCGAGGTGGCGCACCACGTCCACCGTGCCCGGTGCGGACGGCCCGGAACCCGGGTGCAGCAGGCGGTTCGGCGACCCGGCTCCGGTGTCGGGGATCTTGTCGGCGCTCGCGTCGTCCACCAGCGCGGCCTCCAGCGGGGCGGTCGCGGCCGAGGCCACGGCGCCGAGGCTCATGTTCGCGACGGCGGGTTTCACGGCGTTGCCGGTGACCCGGTCGACGCCGCTGATCGCCTGGGCGAACGTGCCCGATCCCGCGCAGTGCAACACCTTCACCGCGACCAGTCGCACGGACTTGGCCACGCCGTGCTGGGCGCCGCCGACCGTGCTCGCGACGTGCGTGCCGTGTCCGTTGCGGTCGGTGTTGTTGCCCTCGACCGCGTTGTAGCCCCAGGTGGCCCGGCCGCCGAAGGTGCCGTGGGTGGTGCGGATGCCGGTGTCGACGATGTAGGCGTGCACGGTCGCGGCGGTCGTCGGGTAGGTGCAGCTCGCGTCCAGTGGCAGGCCGCGCTGGTCGATCCGGTCCAGGCACCACGACGGCGGGTCGGGCTGGGTGTCGACCGCGTCGATCCGGGCGTCCTGGCCGCGGCGACGGTGCCCTCCGACGCGTTGTCCGCGACGCGGGCCCGTGCACCCGGTCGGCCGACTCCGGTCGCGCACAGCGAGAACGCCGTCCCACCGCTCGGGCCGACCACGAGTCCCCCGCCCCGCGGCGGACGGCCCCTGGCTTGGTCACTTCCACCGGACCGGGTGTCCCCGGCGGCCGCCGGGTCGTTCGGCCAAGCGGGTACCGGGACCCGCGCACCGCCGGTGTACGCCGACGGCGGGAACCCGAAGCGACCGGACGTCCTCACGGCCCAACGCGGCGGCGACGAACGCCGCAGCGGAGCCATCAGGTCAGGGCGGCCGTCACGATCCTGCTCGCCGAGGCGACCGCGGCCCGCACGGCCGTGGACTTCGGGTCGGTCGGCACGGCGTAGACCGCCACGACCCACGGGGCCCGGCCGGGCGGCCACACGACCGCGATGTCGTTGACCTCGCCCGCGGCACCTGAGCCGGTCTTGTCGCCGACCCGCCACCCGGCGGGCAGCCCGGCGCGGATCAGGTCGTCCCCGGTGGTGTTGGCCGTCAGCCAGCCGGTGAGCCGGTCGCGGCCTGCCGGGTCGAGCCCGTCGTCCAGGACGAGCTCGCGCAGGTCCGCGACCATCCGCGCGGGCGTGGAGGTGTCGCGCTCGTCGCCGGGAGCGCCGACGTTGAGGTCGGGCTCGACCCGGTCCAGGCGGGTCACGTCGTCGCCGAGGGTCCGGACGAACGCCGTCACGGCCTGCGGTCCGCCCAGGATCTCCAGCAGCAGGTTGTCGGCGGTGTTGTCGCTGCGGGTGATGGCGGCCTCGCAGAGCGCGGCGACGGTCATGCCGTCGGCGACGTGCTGGGAGGTGACCGGGGCGTAGGACAGCAGTTCCGACTCGTCGTAGCGGACCAGCCGGTCCAGGTCCACGCCGGTGCGCAGGACCGCCGCGGCGACCAGCGCCTTGTGCGTGGAGCACATCAGGAACCGCTCGTCGGCCCGGTGCGCCACCGTCGTCCCGGTGCCGGTGTCCACCGCGTGCACCCCGATCCGGCCGCCGAGCCCGGCCTCCAGCGCGGTGAGGTCCGCCGTGGCGGTGGCCTGGCGCGCCGACGTCGATGCGGCAGCACCCGACGAGCCGGGGGCGGTCGGCTCCGGACTCGCGGCGCACCCCGCGAGCACGGTGCCCAGACCGCCGAGCACCAACGTCCGTCGGGTGATCAGGTGGCCGTTGCGCGGCATGGGTCCCCTTGTCGTGTCGACTGCGCTGCCCACCCACGTTCGCACGAGGACGAACCGGTCGTGCTCGTCGGGGGCGGATGTCGGGTGATTCCGATCCGTTCGGCCGGTTCGCCCGAACACCGGGTGATGAACCCCTTCGAGCCGATGCCGTCGGGCGGACCGCCGCTGCTCAGCGGTCCGCTGCACGAGGCCGTCGCGCTGCTGGTCACCGAGGCGCAGGACGCGCTGGCGCTGGTCGTGCTGCCCTGGGAGTGCGACCTCGGCCCGCGCCCGGACCTGCGGTCGGCGCGGGCCGGTGTGCGGCGGCACCTCGGCGCCGCCCTGCACCCCGACTCGCTGGCCGACGTCCTGCTGGTGATGGGCGAGCTGGTCGCGAACGCCTACCAGCACACGGCGTCCCCGCGCAGGCTGCGGGTGGGCCGCGAGGGGTGCGGTGTGCGGGTGGAGGTCACCGACGGCGACCGCGACGCCGTACCGGTGGTGCGCCCGCACTCGTCCGACCTGCGGCGGGGCCGCGGTCTGCTGCTCGTGCGGGAGCTGTCCCTGTCCTGGGGTGTCCGTCCCGCTGTGGACGGTGGGCCCGGCAAGACCGTGTGGTCCGTGCTGCAGGCGCATCCGGGCGCCGCGCACTGACTTCCCGTGGGGACGACGCGTTGTCGCCGTCTCAACAGGACCGCACCACCTGGTCCGGGGCATTCGGGTGCGACTCCACTAGCATCGCTGCACCGTCACCCGCAAGCAGGTACCCAGGAGTCCTCAGTGGCACAGCAGGACCGGTGGATAGCCGGGCGCTACGCGTTGCAGGAGCAGCTCGGCGCCGGTGCCATGGGGCGCGTCTGGCGAGCGGTCGACCAGAAGCTGGAACGCGTGGTCGCGGTGAAGGAGCTGCTGCTGCCGTCCCACCTGGACGACAAGCAGGCCGAGGACGCCCGGCGACGGGCCCGGCGCGAGGCGCGGATCGCCGCGCGGCTGCACCACCCCAACGCGATCACCGTCCACGACGTCGTCGAGCACGACGGCCAGCCGTGGCTGATCATGGAGTACCTGCCGTCCAAAAGCCTGTCCGCGGTGATCGCGGAGAGCGGGCCGCTGACCGTGGCCAACGTGGTGCGCATCGGCTCCCAGCTGGCCACCGCGCTGACCTCCGCGCACCGGGCGTCGGTGCTGCACCGCGACATCAAGCCCGGCAACGTGCTCCTGGGCGACGACGGCACGGTGAAGATCACCGACTTCGGCATCTCCCGCGCGCTGGACGACGTCAACGCCACGGCCACCGGCCGGTACGCGGGCACCCCGGCGTACTTCGCCCCGGAGGTCGCCAGGGGCGCCGAGGGCAGCTACCCGTCGGACGTGTTCTCGCTCGGCGCCACGCTCTACAGCGCGGTCGAGGGCATGCCGCCGTTCGGCCTGACCGACAACCCGATCGCCCAGATGTACCGCGCCGCCGCCGGGACGGTGCGACCGCCGGAACGGGCGGGCGTGCTCACCCCGCTGCTCGCCAGGATGCTGGCGCTCGACCCGGCGGTCAGACCCACGATGGCCGAGTGCGCCGAGCAGCTCACCCAGCTGGACCGGCACGCCTCCCCCGCCCCCACCATGATGGTGGGCCTCGGTGACCTGCTGACCTCGCAGGTCTCCCTGCCGCCGTCCGCGCCGGAGGCGGGCAGGCGTCGACGGCGGTGGACGGTCGCGACCGTCGCCGCGGCGCTGGCCGTGCTGGTGGTGATCGGCGGCGGCACGTTCCTCTACCTCGACCACCAGAAGTCCTCCGCGGTCGCGGCGGGCCCCTCGACCAGCGGCAGCCCGGCCAAGACCTCCGACGCCGCCAAGACCACGACGTCCGCGCCGAAGACCACCACCGGTCAGCCGTCCCCGCCCGCACTGCCCGCCTCGGGCAGGCCGCTCGTCTCCCAGGCGTCGAACCTGTGCCTGGACGTGCCGAACAAGGCGACCGACAACGGCACGGGGATCACCGTCTTCGACTGCAACGGCGGGGAGAACCAGCGGTTCGACTTCACCGCCGCGGGCGAGATCAGGGTGTACGTCACCAAGTGCCTGCAGCCCAAGGAGGCGGGCACCCAGGCGGGGACGCCCCTGGAGATCTTCGACTGCAACGGCGGGGCGGCCCAGAAGTGGACGCTCCGGGCGAACGGCGTCATCGCGGGCACGCAGTCCGGGCTGTGCTTCGACGTCTTCAACGCGGACACGGCCTTCGGGACGCCGATCATCATCTGGACCTGCGCGGGGGCCGCCAACCAGCTGTGGCGCCAGGGCTGAGCACGCTCACCGCGGTGCGGCGTGGGGCCGCGGCACGTCCACGGCCGACCGGCTCAGCGCCACGGTCGCGAGCACCATGGCGGTGACGAGCACGCCGATCAGCAGCCACTGGGCACCGTGCACCCGCAGGTGCTCGTCCAGCACGGCCACCCCGAGGACGACGGCCACCACGGGCTCGCCCACGGTCACGATCGGCAGCGACGCCGCGAGGTCGCCGGCCTGGAAGGCGTTCTGCTGCAACAGGGTCCCGCCCACCGCGGCGATCACCAGGCCGTAGGTCTCCCAGTGGGTGACCAGGGCGACCGGCCCGTGGCCGAGCAGGTCGACCACGCCCTTGGTCAGCGCGGCGGTGAAGCCGTAGGCGACCGCGGTGGCCACCGCCATCAGCGCGGCCCTGGCCCCGCGGTGGCGGGAAGCACCGACCAGGCAGCACACCAGCACGACACCGACCACCACCCCGGCGGGCAGCCAGTGCGCAGGCGAGGCGCGGTCGCGGCCCGCCGTCGGCTCGCCCACGACCACGAACACCGCCAGCGCCACGACCAGCAGCACCGCCCACCACCAGTCGGCGCGGCGCAGCCGCCGTCCCGCCCACCGCGCCCCCAGCGGCAGCGCGACCAGCAGCGTGGTGACCAGCAGCGGCTGCACGAGCAGCAGCGAGCCGAACCCGAGCGCGGCGGCCTGGGCGGCGTAGGCGCCGACGTCGCTGAGCGTCCCGACCCACCACGACGGGTGGCGGACCAGCGCCCGGATCAGCCGCAGGCCGCCGAGGTCGTCGTCCGGCACCGTGCTCGCGGCCCGCTGCTGGGCGACCGAGGCGACCGCGAACAGCACCGCGGCCAGCAGGGCCAACACCATCGCGAGCCCGGCGGCCCCGTGGTGGCGGCCGAACCGGGCGACGACGTCCCAGTGGTCGGCGGTCACCGGCGCGGCTTGGCGGACCGGTACTCGCGCACCACCACCACGATTACCGCGATGTCGAGCGCGGCCAGGAACGGCAGCACCAGCGAGCCCGTGCGCACCGCCCGGTACAGCTCGTAGACCACGAACAGCCCCAGCACCACCACGGCGATCGGGTAGGCGGGCAGCCACTTGCGCAGCAGCGCAGCGACGAGCCCGAGCTTCACGATCCCGTGCAGGGCGAGGTAGACGACCGCGAACGTCGGCCGCCCCGAGGTGAACTCGTCGGCCGCGGTCGACAGGTGCCGGGCCAGCGTCCCGTCGGGCGGGCCGAGCAGGTCGTGGGCGAGGATGTCGGCGACCAGCCGGTGCACGGCGGCACCGGGCACCAGGAGCAGGAACACCGCCCCCAACAGCTCGGCGGCGCCGTCGACGCCCTTGACGAGCATCGCCGTCCGGAACAGCGCCTCGGTGCGGCGCGAACCACCGGTGGGCGCTCCGACCGGCTCTCCCGCCGCTGTCCCCATGACCGCACCCGCACCTTCCCGCGTCGCACCCGCCAAGTGGCAGGCTACGACCCGATGCCGATCATCGCTCGGCACGCGGTCGCCTCACGCCGGGCCACCTGGCTGACCTCGACGTCGGCCGGCCCGTGCGTGCGAGGTGGTCGACACCACCGGCCCGGTGGACCTGGCGCGTTTCCGGTTCGCCTGCCCGCCGGTTCCGTTCACCACCAAGAGCCCCAACGGCACCGCGATCGGAAACCGGCGGCGGAAAACCATCCGGATGACCCTTGACCGGGTGATCGATGTTGAGGTCCGATGATTCTCCGCCGTCTTCTGATTGTTGTTGTTCGATCCCGAAGGATTGGGGCTGCATGAACCACGCAACGAAGCGTCGTACAGCGCTCGGCTCGGCCGTACTCGCCCTGCTCACCACGATGACCTGGTCCGTCGCGACAGCCCCTCCCGCGGCGGCACTGGACAACGGCCTCGCGCAGACACCCGCGATGGGCTTCAACAACTGGAACTCCACCCACTGCCGCGCCGAGTTCAACGACCAGATGGTGCGCGGCATCGCCGACATCTTCGTGTCCCGCGGCCTGAAGGACGCCGGGTACAGCTACGTCAACATCGACGACTGCTGGGCCGAGTCGAGCCGGGACTCGAGCGGCAACCTGGTGCCGAACCGGACCAGGTTCCCCAACGGGATCAAAGCGGTCGCGGACTACGTGCACGGCAAGGGGCTGAAGTTCGGGCTGTACACCAGCGCGGGCACGGCGACGTGCGACTCGCAGGGGTTCCCCGGCGGCATCGGGCACGAGCAGCAGGACGCGAACCTGTTCGCCTCCTGGGGCGTGGACTACCTGAAGTACGACAACTGCGGCGACCACCTCGGGCAGAGCGCGCAGCAGCGGTACACGGCCATGCGCGACGCCCTGCGCAACACCGGCAGGCCCATCCTGTTCTCGATCTGCGAGTGGGGGCAGAACGCGCCGTGGGACTGGGCGCAGACCGTGGGCAACAGCTGGCGCACCACGGGTGACATCGAGGACAACTACGGCAGCATGCTCGGCATCTTCAAGTCCAACGCGGCTCGGTCGACGGACTCCCAGCGCGGGGCGTGGAACGACCCGGACATGCTGGAGGTCGGCAACGGCGGCATGACCGACACCGAGTACCGCAGCCACTTCACCCTGTGGTCGATGATGAACGCGCCGCTGCTGATCGGCTCCGACCTGCGCACCGCCAGCGCGGCGACGTACTCGATCCTCACCAACCGCGACGTGATCGCCCTGGACCAGGACTCCCTCGGCGTGCAGGCCGCGGAGATCAGCAACGCCAACGGGTTGCACGTGCTGGTGAAGCCGCTGGACAACGGCGACGCGGCGGTGGCGCTGTTCAACGAGACCGGCTCGACGGCGACCATCGGCACGACCACCACCGCGGCCGGGCTCGGCAACGCCACGTCCTACCGGCTGACGGACCTCTGGTCCAAGGCGGTCACCACGACGTCCGGCTCGATCAGCGCGTCGGTCCCGGCGCACGCCACCGTGGTCTACCGGGTCGCCAGGACCGGCACGTTCACTGCTCCCCCAGCGGGCACCACGCAGGTGTCGGCGCTCAAGGCGAGCATGGCCTCGGGCGCGTGGGGGCCGGTGGAGATCGACCGCAGCAACGGCGAGGCGGCGGGTGGTGACGGCCGCACGCTCACGATCGGCGGCACGACCTACGCGCGCGGCATCGGCACGCACGCCCGCAGCGAGGTGCGCTACTACCTCGCGGGCAGGTGCACGAGCTTCCAGGCGTGGGTCGGCGTCGACGACGAGGTCGGCGACAGCGGCAGCGCGTCGATGGAGGTGTGGGCGAGCAGCGGCCAGCTCGCCGCCACGACCGTGCGCGGGACGGACGGGCCCAAGCGGATCTCGGTCAACGTGACCGGCCAGGAGTACGTGAAGCTGGCCGCGCTGCCCACGACGGACGGCGCCAGGTACGACCACGTGGACTGGGCCGACGCCACGGTCACCTGCGGCTGATCCCGAGCCTGCTCGGCAGGGCGGTCGTCCGACAGGGCGGCCGCCCTTTGCCGAACCGGCAAGCTTCCGTGCCAAAACCGGGTCGACTGCCGCACGATGGTCCCGGAGGTGATGACCATGGCACCGGAACCGCCCGTGACCACGACGGACGTCCCGTTCTCCGCCTCGATCGAGGCCCGCGTGTGCGAGATCGTGCTCGGCGACCGACGGCACGGCCTGCGCCCGGACTGACGGACGCGCCACCGCGCACCGCCTGGTGGTGCGCGGTGGCGCGTTCGGAAGCTCTTGCCCGACAACGCGAACACCGCGCGCGGCGGCCCTAGACCTGGGCCGCCGCGCAGGTCTCGTGCCGCGGGCTAGCGACGCGCGGACAACCGGACCCGCAGGTTCACCGGGAAGGCGGTGAACGACGCCCGCTCCCCCACCGGCCCCGCGGAGTGGTCGGGCTCGAGGTCGAAGCCCCGGCAGGCGGTGGCGACGACGATGGTCGCCTCCACGACGGCGAGGTTGCGGCCGGGGCAGAACCGCGGGCCGCCCCCGAACGGCGCGAACGGCAAGGACTCCGGCGGCAGCGCGCCCTCCAGCCACCGCTCGGGGCGGAACGCCTCCGGGTCGGGGAAGCGGACGGTGTCCCGCCGGGCCCCGTAGGCGTGCAGCGAGAAG
Source organism: Umezawaea tangerina (assembly GCF_003002815.1). GTDB lineage: Bacteria > Actinomycetota > Actinomycetes > Mycobacteriales > Pseudonocardiaceae > Umezawaea > Umezawaea tangerina. The sequence goes on from NZ_PVTF01000002.1 coordinate 588,313, forward strand.
ATCGGGGTGCCCTTCTCGACGAGCAGCGGACCCTGCTCCGTCTCGAAGGTCACGTCGTGCAGCGGCTGGGTGGCGATGTAGGGGGCGACCGGTCGCAGCCGCTGCGCCTCGGTGACGACCGCCTCGGCGTACTTCATCCTGCCGACGGCGGCGGGATCGGGTGGGAAGGCGTGCTCCCCCAGCACCTCGTCGGCCTCGGCGCGGACCCGGCGCTGCGCCTCCGGGTGCCCGGCCAGGTAGTGCACCGCCCAGGCCGCGGTCGACGACGTGGTGTCCTCGCCCGCGAGGAGCATCGTCAGCACGTTGCCGAAGACCTCGTCGTGGGTGATCGGCGACTCGCCCTCCAGCGGCGCGACCAGGGCCTCCAGGAAGTTCGCGGGCTCGCCGCCGCCCTCCATCCTGCGGGCGGCCTCGGCGAACCTGTCCCGGACGAGCGCGTCGATCTCGCGGACCGTGGCGTCGAGCCTGCGGTCGCGCGGCAGCCTGACCCGCCGCCTGTACGGCACGGGCGCGTTGATCCGGCGGCCGATCTCGGGGAACAGCAGCGGCAGCCTGCGGTGCAGCCCGTCGCCGGTCTGCTCCAGCGAGTTGAGGTCGTGCCCCATCGCCAGACCCGAGGTCACGTCGAGGGTGTAGCGCATCAGGTCGTCCAGGACGTCGACCGCGCGCCCGGACTCGGCGGCCGCGTCCCACCGCCGCTTGAGCCGGTCGGTCACCAGCGTGATGGTGGAGAAGTACTGCCGCAGGTACGCCATGTTCAGCGCCTGCGTCGCCATCTTGCGCAGCCTGCGCCACTCGTCGCCCTCGGCGGTGAACACGCCGTGCCCGCCGAGCTCGTCGATCACCCCGGACACGTGCGCGCTGCGCTGGAAGTCGTCCGGCCGCTGCCGGTGGATGCGGGCGATGACCGCCGGGTCGGCGGTCACCACCGCGGGCGTGCGGCCCATGCTCATCCGGAAGGTGGGCCCGAAGCGGTCGCACCACTCCTCCAGCGTCCGGTGCGGCCTGCCACCCCGGACGAGCGCGGGCAGGTTGCCCACCACGGGCAGGCCCCGCGGTCCGGACAGGTCTTCCACCGTTCGTGCCACGGCGCCGCTGGTCACCACTTCGGCCATCGCCCGAACGTACCAGCGGCTCGGCGGCGGAACGCGGCGAAGGACCGCCACCCTGCGGCTACCGCCCGGCCAGCCGCCGACCCCGGTGCGCGGCCATCGTGACGGGCGCGTTGACGGCGCCGTAGCCCGCGTACCCGCCGACCCGCTGCACCACCTCGAAGAACACCCGGTCGCCGAGCACCTCGGTGAAGAAGTGCAGGAACTCGCCGTGCTCGTCGCGGTCGTAGAGCACCGACAGCTCCCGCAGGTCGGCGAGCAGCTCCGGGGGTAGGGCGAGGCGGGCGTCGAGGTCGTCGTAGTAGTTGGCCGGGATGTCCAGCAGGGGCGCGCCCAGCTCGCGCATCCGCCTGGCGCTGGCCAGGGCGTCCGCGCTGCGGAAGGCGACGTGCTGCGGCTCGCGCACGTCCGGCCCCCAGGTCCCGCGCCGCACGAGCGCCGAGTCCAGTGCGATCCGGACGTGCCGCGCGCGGTCCACGACCGGGCGGCTGCGCACCAGGCCGAACGGCGCGGCGAACTCCGCGACGTCGTCGGGTTCGAGCCCCAGCACGGCGCGGTAGAACAGGGCCGCCTGGTCGAAGCGGTCGAACGGCTCGGTGAGGCCGACGTGGTCGGTGTCCAGGAGCCCGGCTCCGGAGTCCTCGCCCACCTCCTCGGCGGTGAAGTCGGCGAGCCAGCCGAGGTCGTCGCGGCAGAAGATCACCGAGGTGCCGTCCGGCGCGGCGACCGCGGCCGACCCGACCGGCGCGGCGAGGAACGCCTCCGCGCGCTCGGCGGATCCGGCGGGGTCCGCGCCCGCCACGGCGACCGCGCTGACCGCCACCCTGCCGCCGCCGGAGGGGTCGCGGTGGTTCAGCACGATCCGCGCCTCGCCCTGCCGCCACAGCCGCACTGGCTTGGTCCGGTGCCGACCGGAGGGCGCGAACCCCAGCCCGGTGAGCGCGGCCTCCACCCGCGGCGCCGTGACGTCGTCCACGTCGAGCTCGGTGAAAGCGTGGCCCGCCAACGGGAGCGCGGTGTCCGGCGCCTCCTGGAGCAGCAGCAGCGACCGCATCGCGTCGACCGCCGCCGCGCGCGGCTCGGACTGCCGGAAGACGTCGTTGAACACCTCCAGCGACAACGGGCCCGAGTAGCCGGTGGCGAGCACGTGGCCGACGAAACCCCTGAGGTCGAACGCGCCCTGGCCGGGGAACAGCCGGTGGTGGCGGCTCCACTGGAGCACGTCCATCCGCAGCCTCGGCGCGTCGGCCAGCTGCAGGAAGAACACCTTCTCGCCAGGGATCGTCCGGATCGCGACCGGGTCGACGTCCCTGGACAGCACGTGGAAGCTGTCCAGGCACACGCCGAGCGCGGGGTGGTCGGCGGCGCGCACGATCCGCCACGACCGGTCGTAGGTGTTGACGAACCGGCCCCACGCCAGGGCTTCGTAGGCCACCCGGATGCCGTGTTCGGCGGCCCGTGCGGCCAGCGCGTGCAGCTGCTCGGCGGCCAGCTCGTCGTCGTCCACGGTGTCCGGCGACACCGAGGAGCAGACCAGGACGGTGTCGGCCCCGAGGCGGCGCATCACGTCGAACTTCAGCTCGGCCCGCCTCAGGTTGCGCGCGAGCACGTCCGGCGGCACCGCCTCGAAGTCGCGGAACGGCTGGTAGAGGTCGATCGTCAGGCCGAGGTCCGCGCACGCCCCGCGCACCCGCTCCGGTGACCACGGCGAGGCGACCAGGTCGTTCTCGAAGAGCTCCACGCCGTCGAACCCGGCGGCCGCGGCGGCGGCGAGCTTGTCCTCCAGCGTGCCGGACAGGCACACGGTCGCGATCCCGAGGCGGCGGTCAGCGGACATCGGACTCCTGCCCCGGATCCCTCGCGAGGACGTCGAAGTGGCGCAGCATCCGGCCGGTGTCGGGCTCGGTGCCGGTGAACAGGCGGAACGCCTCGGCGGCCTGGAACACGGCCATCCGGCCGCCGTCGAGCACCCGGCAGCCCGCGGCCGCCGCGGTGGTGACCAGCTCGGTGTCGAGCGGCCGGTAGACGACGTCGGCGACCCAGAGGTCGGGCCGCAGCAGGTCCGCGGGCAGCGGGAGGCCGGGGTGCGCGGCCATCCCGGTCGGGGTGGCGTGCACGAGGCCGTCGGCGGCGTGCACCGCCCGCGCGAGCTGGTCGTCCCCGTGCCCGGCGGTGGCGCGACCGCCGCCGAACCGGGCGGCCAGCGACGCCTCCAGGTCCTCGCCGCGGTGCCGGTCCAGGTCGAAGATCCGCACGGTCCCGGCGCCCTGGGTGAGCAGCCCGTGCGCGACCGCCGCGCCGGCACCACCGGCGCCCAGCAGGACGACCGAGTCCAGGCGCACGCCCGGCATCCCCTCGGCGAGGCCGCGGGTGAACCCGGACCAGTCGGTGTTGTGGCCGACGGCCCTGCCGTCGGTGAACACCACGGTGTTGACCGCCCCGAGCGCCTCGGCGTCCGCGGACAGCCCGTCCAGGTGCGCCAGCACCTCCTGCTTGCACGGGTGGGTGATGTTCAGGCCGCGGTACCCGGCGTCGCGCGTGACGGCCACGACGTCGCCGACGGCCTCGGGCGGCAGGCCCCACTCGTCGAGGTCGATCCGGCGGTACCGGTAGGGCAGGCCCGCGCGTTCGGCCTCGCGCTCGTGCAGCGCCGGGCTCAGCGACGGTCCGATGCCCGACCCGACCAGCGCGACCAGCAGTGCGCCGCGCGACCGGCCCGCGTGCTCGCGGACCGCGTCGGGGAACGGGGTGTGGGCCACGGATCGCCTCCCGACCTAATGTACGAACTGGTGAGTTAGTTGTACCCCACGACGGGCGACCTGCGGAAGGGGCCGCCTAGAGTGGGGTCACCACCCGCGGTGAGGAAGGAAGTCCGTGACCGCACTGCCGTCCGAGGAGGCGTCGACCGCCTCAGTCGACCGCTCGCGGGACGCCGAGCGCACCAGGGCCGAGATCCTCGCCGTGTCCGCGCGGGAGTTCGCCGACAAGGGTTACGACGGCGCGCGGGTGGACGAGATCGCCGCGAAGACTCGCACGACCAAGCGGATGATCTACTACTACTTCGGCGGCAAGGAGCAGCTGTTCGTCGAGGTCCTCGAACGGGCCTACGCGGTCATCCGGGCCATCGAGCGGGAGCTCGACGTCGAGCACCTGGACCCGATCGACGCGCTGCGCCAGCTCGCCGAGCTCACCTTCGACCACCACGAGTCGCACCCGGACTTCGTGCGGCTGGTCAGCATCGAGAACATCCACCGCGCCGAGCACATCGCGCGGTCGACCGAGCTGGCCGGGCTGGCCAACCCCGCGCTGGACGTGCTCACCCGCATCCTCGACCGGGGCCGCGCGGCCGGGTACTTCCGCGACGACGTCGACGCGCTGGACGTGCACATGGCGATCAGCTCGTTCTGCGTGTTCCGCATCGCCAACCGGCACACGTTCCACGCGATCTTCGGCCGGGACATGCTGGACCCCGCCCGCCGCGAGCACCACCGGCGGATGGTCGGCGACCTGCTCGTGAGCTACCTGACCACCCGCTGAGCCCTTGACACGACCGTGTCGAGTCCTCACCATCTGCGCTATTAACTATCTAGTACGTACGTAGCCGGTCATCACCCGAATCCCTGTTCATGCAACGGAGCACCAGCAGAGGAGCCCTTCGTGACCGCTCACACCGCCGGTCCCCCGCCCCCGACCGGCAAACCGCGCAAGGCGGCCGTCGCCGCGTGGATCGGGAGCGCGCTGGAGTACTACGACTTCTTCATCTACGGCACCGCCGCGGCCCTCGTCTTCGGCAAGATCTTCTTCCCGTCGTCGAACCCGGCCACGGGCACGCTGCTGGCGCTGGCGACGTTCGGCGTCGGCTACCTCGCCCGCCCGGTCGGCGCGGTGTTCCTCGGGCACGTCGGCGACCGGTTCGGCCGCAAGCGCGTGCTGGTGTCCACGTTGCTGCTCATGGGTTTCTCGACGTTCCTGATCGGCTGCCTGCCGACCTACGACGGCATCGGCGTCACCGCGCCGGTCCTGCTGGTCGCGACCCGGTTGCTGCAAGGGCTCTCCGCCGCGGGTGAGCAGGCGGGCGCGAACTCGATGAGCCTGGAGCACGCCCCCGACGACCGGCGCGCGTACTACACGAGCTTCACCCTCAGCGGCACCCAGGCCGGTCAGATCCTGGCCACGGCGGTGTTCCTGCCGATCGCCGCGCTCCCCCAGGACCAACTGCTGTCGTGGGGGTGGCGGATCCCCTTCTGGGCCAGCGCGATCGTCGTCGTGGTCGGGTTCGTGATCCGCCGCAAGCTCGACGAGACACCGGTCTTCGAGCACGAGGTCGCCGGGCAAGGACCTGCCAAGCTGCCGGTCACCATCCTGTTCCGCGACCACTGGGCCGACGTCCTGCGGGTGGTCGCGGCCGCCGTGATCGCCTCCGTCAGCACGATCTTCACCGTCTACGCGCTGTCCTACGCGGTCAACTCCGCCGGGCTGGCCAGGACCCCGATGCTGTGGGTCGGCGTGCTCGCCAACGTCGTCGCGCTGGGCGCCATCCCGCTCTGGGCGCGGCTGGCCGACCGCGTCGGCCGCAAGCCGGTGTTCATCGGCGGATCGCTGGGCTGCGCCGTCCTGATCTTCGCCTACCTGGGCGCCATCTCCTCGGCCGACTACACGCTCGTCTTCGTCGTCGGCATTCTGCTGTTCGGCGTCGTCTACAGCGCCACCAACGCCGTCTGGCCGTCGTTCTACGGCGAGATGTTCACCGCGAGGGTCCGCCTGTCCGGGATGGCCATCGGCACCCAGATCGGTTTCGCCGTCGCGGGTTTCACCCCGACCATCTCCGCCGCCATCGCGGGTGACAAGAGCGCCAACTGGGTCGGTGTCGCCGTCTTCACCGCGGTGCTCTGCCTGGTCAACGTCATCGCCGTGGCCACCGGCCGCGAGACCTTCCGCACCCCCACCGCGGACCTCGGCCTCAAGACCCGCAAGTCCGACCACGCGGGGGCGTCCGCCTGACGACGCGGTCGCGCGTGGCGGCCGGACACCGCCGCGCGCGACCCGGTCACCTCCGCAGCGCCCAGTCGCCCTCCAGCAGCACGCCGCCGTTCGCACCGCGCAGGACGACGTGCACCGCGCTGGACTCCGGGTCCAGGTGAACGCCCTCCGGGACGAGGACGGCGAAGATGCGGCCCGCCACGGCGGCCTGCCGCGTCTGCCCCCCGGCGAAGCCCAGCTCGGCGGTGGCGACGACCATGCTGCTGTCACCGATCTCGCCGCCGAGGACCTGCCTGCCGCCCCCGACGTCCACGAGGAGGTCGGGCATGACCGCCCCGCTCTCGACGAGCGGCGCGATGGTCGTCCTGACCACGGCGCCCTTCGGCCCGCAGGCGGCCAGGGTGCTCGCCGTCCGGCCGATGACCAGGGTGCCGCCGGGGTGGGCGATGGTGAGCACGGGCTGGTAGGAGTCCGGGTCCAGCACCGGGTTCGCCGAGCGGGACAGGCAGTCGCCGAGCATCCGGCCCGTCTCCGAGGCGCGGTCGGGTGCCGGGCCGTCGGGGTGGTCGCGGACGGCGGCCGCGGGTGGCGGCGGTGCCGCGAGCGGCTGGTCGACCGCCTTGTCGCCGGAGGTGAACGTGGTCCCGGTCGGGTTGATCCCGGTCAGCGCGACGAACATGCGGTCGCCGACCACCGCGGTCACCGCGGCGCTGCCGTGCACACCCTTGCCCTCCAACGAGAGCGCGTCGCGGCCCGCGTCCAGCACCCCAGCCACGACGCCCTCGCGGCTGGCCAGGACGGCCGCGACACCGGTGTCCGGCGCGGCGGCCGGGTCGGACACCGTCGCCGTGGTCGGCGTGGTCTGGCAGAAGAACGGCCTGCCATCGGCTCGGGCCGCGACCACGCCCAGCTGGGCGTCGCCGACGGAGAACGAGGGCGTCCACCGGGAGCGGTCCGGGAAGCGGTCGGCCGCGCCGCCGTCGCGCACCGCGTTCCAGCAGCGGTCCAGGGCGATGTTCACGGTCACCGGGTCGAACGCCGGGGGGACGGCCGCGGGGGTCTCGGCGTCGGGCATCTGCCGCAGCACGAACACCGTGCCCGCCAACAGGACCACGGCCGCCGCCGCGGCGACGACCGGGACCCGCACCGGCCGCCGCGGCCGCTCGTCGACGCCCTGCTCGAACTCCGCGCGAAGGTGCTCGCGCAAGTCGGCGGGCAGCGCGCGCCGGGGTGGGATGTCGATGTTCACTGGCTTTCCTCCGACAGGCTGCGCAGGCGGGCACGGGCGCGGGAGAGGTGGGAGCGGACCGTCGCCTCCGCGATCCCGAGGTGCAGCGCGACCTCGGCGACGGGGAGATCGCCCAGCAGGCAGAGCTCGGCGACGTCGCGCTGCGCCGACGGCAGCCGCCGTACGGCGTCGACCACCTCGCGCAGCCTGGTCTCGCTGTCGATCCGGCGCACCACCGCCTCGGCGTGGTCGTCGACGGGCGGTGGTGCCGGGATCCTGCGCAGCAGCCGGGAACGCCGGGCCAGACCGCGGTGCGCGGTGCGCACGACGTTGCCCGCCATCGTGTACAGCAGCGGCAGCGCGCTGTCCCGGACCAGGGTCACCTCGGCGCGGGTGCGCCACGCGGTCAGGAAGGTCGCCGACGTGACGTCGTGCGCCTGCTCCCAGGAGCCGGTCAGGCGGTAGGCGTGGTTCCACACGGACTCGACGTGCCGTTCGAAGAGCACGCCGAACGACTCCCGGTCACCCCGGCTCCACAGCACGGGGTCCGGTGGGTCGGCCGCGCCGACCGCCCTGTCCGCCACGTCCGGCGTCGTCTCACTGGTCACAACGGTCAGGTGCCCGCGAGGACCCCTCCGTTGCACCCGGCGGGTCACGAACAGGTCACGAACGGGTCCGGCACGACGAAAGCCGGTGCCGCGGAACGTTCCCGCGGCACCGGCGAAGTCGTGGTCCCCGCCGACGTGGGCGGGTGGTCGGGCACTAGAAGATGGCGATCAGCAGAAGGATCACGGCGAAAGCGATCACCAGCCCGATGATGGCCTTGCTGCCGGGACGGCTGCGGTGGTGGCTCTCGACCCTGGTGGTCCTGAACCAGCTGTGCGGCACGCGACGGCGGTGTGCCCGAACCCAAGGCATGTCGACTCCCGGTCTGGTGTGTGTGCGTCCGCGTCCCACGACGCGATCATGGTGGTGGTACCCCGTAGCCGCGCGGAAAACACCTCTTCGACCGATCCGATGTGCCGGTCCCGCACGAAGACCTGTCGTGCGACTCGACGACCGGCTGCGGGCGATGCTCATGCACGCCACCGCGCGGTGGACCGTCCGGTACGGCGACAGCCTGCGCTTCGCGGGCACCGATCTGCCGCGACCGCGGGTGGTCCGGGTGCCGACGAGGCACGGGAAGGTGCCGGTGCACGTGTACCGGCCGCCGGGGCTCGGCGCCGGGGCGCCCGCGCACGTCCACTTCCACGGCGGCGCGTGGCTGATGCGCCACCCCGGCATGGACGACTGGTGGTGCCGCTACCTCGCGGCCACCGCGCGGGTCGTGGTGCTCAACGTCGACTTCCGCACCGGGCCGTACGTGGCCTACCCGGTGGCGCAGCACCAGTGCCACGACGTCGCGGCGTGGGCCGCGACGGGTGGTGACGACCTGGTGCTGGACAAGGACAGGATCTCCGTCGGCGGGTTCTCCTCGGGTGGCGGGCTGGCCGCGTCGGTGTGCCTGCAGGCCCGTGACAGCGGGTCGTTCCGGCCGGTGCTCCAGGTGCTCGGCGTGCCCGCTCTCGACCTGGCGGGCGAGGTGCCCGACGCCGGTCCGGGGATGATCTCCCCCGAGCTGCGGCGGATGGTGCGGCGGGTCTACTTCCCCGACGCCGCAACGCGTTCGCACCCGTACGCCTCGCCGGTGCTCGCGCCGGACCTGTCCGGGCTCCCGCCCGCGGTCGTGCTGACCGCGGAACGGGACGCCCTGCGCGAGGACGGCGAGCGGTACGCCGACCGCCTGCGCCGCGCGGGAGTCCCGGTCGTGCACCACCGGACTCCCGGTGTGGACCACTACTTCCTCACCGAGGACCCGGTCCGGGCCCGCGCCACCATGGCGGTGGTGGCGCGGGCGGTCGCCGACGCCGGGACGTGACGGTCAGCCGTCCAGCGTGGACAGCACGTCCCGCGCCAGCGAGGTGAAGTCGTCGTCGGCCTCGGGCGTGACCAGGACCAGCTCGCACAGCGGACCGAGGATGGACACCTGCCGCTCCTGGCCTGCCCGCACGGCGTCGACCATGCGCGTGACGACGTGGTGCTTGACGTCCTGCCACGTCTCCGGCACGACCCACGCCGTGGCGACGAGCGCGATCCCGGCGGCGACGTTCACCCAGTCCTCCACGCCGTGCAGGAGGTCCAGCAGGATCTCCCGCCTGCGCGAGGTCTCCCACGGCTCGTCCACGGCGTGGTGCGCGACGCCCAGGCACGCGGCGACCTGCACGGCGCTCAGCCACAGGTTCGGGGCGTGCCGGGCCATCACGGCGCCGAACTCGGTGTCCGGTGTCGCGGGCGGGTGGACCAGGGTGCCGAGCAGGTCGAGGGGGTCCACCGCCGACAGCACGACGGTCGCGTCGTACAGCGCGGGCAGGCTCTCCCAGCGGAACGACGCGATCCGGCGCACCGCCTCGGCCGCCTCCGGCGGGGGTGGCGGCACCGCGGGGCGCGCGACCGCGTCGTCGTAGACCCAGACCGCGTGCGCGACCTCGTACTTGGGCAGGCGCGGGTCCGGGTCCGGGACGGTCTCGAACACGACGGTCGCCTTCGGGAACGCCTGGTGCAGCGCCAGCACGGCGCTGGGCGGCTCCACAGCGGACACCGTGAGCACGACCTCCAGGTCCGGTGACGGCTCCGCCCGTTCCAGCAGCTGGACGAGCGAGTTCGTGGTGGCCTCGGTCTGGCCGGGGGCGCGGCCCAGCACCGGGCTGTCCCAGCTCACGTCGGCCAGCTCCTCCGCGGCGTACGGCAGGTCGGACCCGGCCAGCGCCAGGAGGTGCCGCACGTCCCCGTCGATCCGGTACCGGACGGCGTCGGCCGCGGGCCCGGCCTTGGGGTGCTCGGGGTCGGCCGCCGCCGCGCGTTCCGCCCACACCAGCGCTCGCTCCAGCTGGCCCTCGCGGACCAGCAGGTCGGAGATGTCGATGTGCAGGCCCAGGTCCTCCGGCGTCCGCTCGGCCTCGTCCTGCCACACCCGCAGCGCCTCGTCCATCCGCCCTGCGGCGCGCAGGGCGTACCCCGTCATCACCGCGGCCTCGTGGCTGGGCTCGACCTCGAACGACCGCCGAGCCCACTCGACCGCCTCGTCCACCGCGCCGAGTCGACGGGCGAAGGTCGAGGCGCTCCAGAGCAGCCTCGCCTCGTCCCGGTGCAGCGCGACGGACTCGCGCAGCAGCTCCAGCAACGGCGACAGCGCCTCGCGGACGTCGTCGTGGACGGGGTCGGGCAGCACCGAGGCCAGGTGCAGCACCGAGCCCACCAGCACCTCGGGCGACACCAGCTCGGCCAGGCCGGGCCCGCGCAGCCAGGCGACGTCGAGCCACGCCCGGTCCGGCTCCTGCGCGGCCACCAGCACCAGCAGCCGCACCGCCTCGTCCCACTCCCCCGCGGCCGCGCTCAGGTGCGCGTAGCCCGCGACGGTCCCGCTGTAGGGGGTGTCCAGGTCGAACAGCGCCAGCGCCCGCCGCGGGCCGCCGACGCGCGCCGCGAGCTCGCTCAGCGCCTCGTAGGTGTCCGCGAGTCCGGGGTCGTGCGCCAGCGCGTCGGACAGGTGCCGGGCGGAGTGCTCCAGGTCGCCGTCGGCCAGCAGCAGCCGCGCGATCGCGACCTCGCCCTCGGCCTCCAGCTGCTCACCGGTGCACCGCGCGTCGTGCTCCACTGTTCCCCCCATGCGTTCGCGATGACCTTCGGGCACGGTCGTCGCCCGCGGTCGGGGTGGGTGATCGTAATGGGGCGGACGCGGCCACCCCTCGGCGACCGGACTCCCGAAGCAATCCGCGGACGCACGTGTACGCGCCATCCCGGTTGGGTAGACCACGCTTGCCGTGCGCGCACGTTGGAGCAACATCGCACGGCAGGACCGCTCCGGCGGACCGGCTGGACCGGTGCGGACCCGTTGAACACACAGCGCCCGCGCCGGTCCAGCTCCGCGGCGGTCAGGCCTTCGCGCCGGTCCAGTCCAGGCACACGACCACGGCGTCGTCGAGCAGGTCGTTGCCCTCGTGGTAGTCCAGCAGCTCGGTGATGATCGCCCGCGCCGCCTCCGGGGCGGGCAGGTAGCGCGAGTCGCGGATGATCCGGTCCAGGTTGGTCGCGCCGTACTCGCCGCCGCTGGGCGAGCGCGCGGTGTGCACGCCGTCGCTGACGACGACCAGCCGGTCGCCCGGCTCCACCTGGAAGTCCTGCTCCTGGTAGTCGGTGCTCTCGAACATCCCGAGCGGCATCTGCTCCTCGAACGGCACCAGCTGGACCTCGCCGTCGCGCAGCCGCAGCAGGTGCGGCGACCCGGCGTCGACCACGGCCACCCGGCCGGTGGACAGCTCGAAGCGCAGCAGCAGGGTCGCCACGTGCTCCGCGCCGCCGTACTGGGCGTAGACGGCCTGGTCGGCCAGGCAGGCCTGGTCCACCAGGCCCAGCCCGGCCCGCCGGGCGTTGCGCAGGGCGCTGATGGCGAGGTTGGTGAGCAGCGCGGCCCGGATGCCGCTGCCCATGCCGTTGGACACCGTCACGGTGAGGTGGTCTGCCGACGCGCTCCAGTCGAAGTTGTCGCCCCCTATCGTGTACGCGGGTTCGAGCTGGCCGCCCAGCGAGTACTCGTCGCGCGAGCAGCCGCGCCCCGGCAGCAGCTGCCACTGCATCTCGGCGGCCAGGCTCAGCCGCTCGCGCCGCCGCGCCTGGAGGTAGAGGTCGGTGTCGCGCTCCGCCACGACGAGCTCGTGCCCGAGCGCCGTGGCCAGGTCGGCCAGCGCCCGTCTGGCCCCGTCGCCGGGCACGTCCGGCAGCGTCACCGCGAGCACGCCGAGCCGGTCACCGCGCACGGCCACCGGCAGGTACGCCGTCACGCCGTCCCCGTGCACCGGCTCCAGCAGGGTCTGCTGCGCGGTGAACGCGCGGCCCGCGGTGCTCGTCCTGATCGGCATCGGGGCGGCGGTGTGCGGCAGCCTGGTCACCGGTTGCAGCACGCTGAGCCGGTAGTCGGCCAGCAGCAGCTCGGAGTCCGTCGCGCCGAAGTCGGCCTGGAGGGCGGCGCGCAGCACGTCCAGCAGCGCGTGCGGCGGGCTGTCCCGCAGCGCCCGTTCCGCACGGACCGGCGGATCGTCGGTGGCGCTCATTCATCGGCCTCCAGGTCCTGGCCGCGCGGCACGTCCGCGCGGTCGCCGTCGTGCACGGCGGGCCGACCCTACGGACCCGCACCGACGACAAGTGTCGACACGCCGCACCGGGCTGTTCCGATCGGCGCCGAGGTGACAAGGTAGTGGAATGACGAGCAGCCACCGGCGAGGTCCGCGCACAGCGGACGTGTCCTCGGCCGTGGAGTCCGCCGCGGAGGTGCTGACCGCGCTGTGGGACCGCACCCAGCAGACGTCGAGGACCAGGGTTTCCCCTTCCCAGATGCAGGCGTTGGCGATCGTCGAGCGGCACGGGCAGATCAACCTCAACGGTCTCGCCGCGGAGCTGGACGCCATCCCGTCGTCGGCGAGCAGGCTGTGCGACCGCCTCCAGGCGGCCGGGCTGCTGACCCGCGCGGCCAGCGTGCACAACCGGCGCGAGGTGATGCTCGCGCTGACCAGGGACGGTCGGGCGCTGCTGGCGGAGATCGGCCGCAACCGGCACCAGGCGTTGGCCCGGATCCTGGCGGACATGTCGCCCGACGGCCGGGAAGCACTGCTCACGGGCCTGTCGGAGTTCAACGACGCGGTCAGGTCGGCGGGCGCCGACGAGCCGTGGGAACAACACGCCTGAGTCACGATGTTTGTCCTCCGACAAACGTCCTGAGCCCTGACCTGGCACGACGTCGGAACCGTTCGAGCTTCAGGTGAACTTCAGGCGAAACCGTTGGAGATTCACCGATCCGGCGTGCATACTGACGACAGGACGTTTGTCGTGGTGCAACGATGGCGTCGACCCACAACCGAAGGTGGCGCGGGACCTTGCTGCTGACCGAGGACGTGCTACCGACCGGACGGGTCCGGTGCTCCTTCGACGAGGACCTCCCCCGTGTCGCCATGACCGGCGAGGTCGACATGGACACCGACCCGCAGTTCGACGCCGCCTACGCGGAGCTCTCCGGGCGCACCCCCACCCACGTCGTGGTCGACCTCGCCGGGGTGACGTTCCTCAGCTGCGCCGGGCTGGCGTTCATGGCCAGGCTGAACGTGCTGCTGGGCCGGACCGGCCACCGGGTGTGGATCGTCTCCCCCAGCCGGGCGTCCGCGCGGGTGCTCGGGCTGACCGGCTTCGCCTGGGACACCGACCTCCCGGTCGCCGCCTCCGCCTGAGGCTCACCGGCCGAAGGCGCGGTCCAGGTAGTCCTTGAACTGCACCGTGACCACGTGCGCGTCCGACGGCCAGTTCCGCGCGGCGACCGTGCGCGACCGGCCACCGGAACCGCGCACGACCTCGGTGACCCGGATCGTGCCGCCGGCGTCGGGCTGGGCGGGCAGGTAGGTGTCGACACCGGTCAGGAACGGCAGCGCGCTGAACGGCGGCAGCGGGACCCCCGGCGTGGACGCGAGGTCGCAGTTGTCGTCGAAGACGAACGCGGCCACGACCTGCCGTGCGCGGGGCGCGATCGCGGGCCCGAGGACGTCGACGCCGTCGAGCTCCAGCCGGTCGTCGTCGGCCTGGTCCGGCTGGTCGGCCCACCACTCCCGGTTGCGCACGACGGTGACCGCGCTGTGGGTCGGGCACTTGTCGATGTAGTCGGCGATCCCGCCGGGGCGCGACACCTGGAGGCGCAGGAACCGGTCGGAGCGCTCGAACGGCTCGAAGTAGTAGTGGTAGGTCAGCTGCCCCTCGCGCCGGAGCACCAGCTCGTAGTGCTTGCGGCCGTTGACCTCCAGCGGTCCGAACGCCCCGTCCGGAGCGACCTGGACGGTGTGCCGGACAGGCCCGCGTCGGGCACCGGTGCGGTCGTCGACCTCCCACACCTGCAAGGTCCCCGCGACCGGCTCGTTCTGCGGGAAGTACAGCGCCCGCCCGGCGATCACGACGCGGCCCGGCGGTTCGGGCCGCACGGCGGTGGTGGCCGCGGGCCTGCCGCGCAGGAAGCGGTGGATGTGCGCGAAGCCCTCGGCCGACGTCGTGGTCTCGGTGTGCCCCAACGAGGTCAGGTACACGTTGGTCGCGCCGCCGATGGACCCGTTGGGCTGCAGGCTCCCCCAGAGCGCGAGCGTCGGCACGCCTCCGGGCGGTGTGGCGCTGGACCGCCCGTCGACGTTGACGTACCTGCGCACCAGCGCCGCGCGTTCCGGCGTGGCGAGGTAGTCGTGCACCACCGACGTGCCGCGGGAGTGGGCGATCACGTCGACCGAGGACGCCCCGGTGCGGGCCAGCACGTCGGCGATGAACCCGTCGAGCCCGGTCACCGCGGCGGCGTTGTCCGCCACGCTGGTGTCGTACTCGTAGGCGTGCAGCAGCCGGTCCGGGTACCCGTTGGTGGAGAACCGCTTCGCGTTGGACTGCCACTGCTGCGCCGAGCCCTGCTGGCCGTGCACGAAGACCACCGGCGTGAGCCCGCCGGGGTGCGCCGACGCGGGGACGGGCGGCGACACCACGACGAGTGCCAGCACCGCCGTGACGACCTTCGACCAACGGGACTTGGCGGTGCCGTTCCGCGCGCTCATGTGCCGACTCCCACGACGTCGGGGGATGGGGTGAGCCCAACGTAACCAGTCGGGCACCCTGCGCACCAGTACGGGCGACCGCCCTCCGTACGGCATCATCGGCGCATGACGGACGAGGAAGGTCCCGCGCTGGCCCGTCGGCTGTGGGCGCGGTTCGAGTCGGTGCACGCGGTCGTCTACTTCCACCCCGCGGCGCTCGCCGCACTGGAGGACGCGGGCCTGCGCGGGTTCTGGCGCGGGTACTTCGCGCAGCGGTCGGCACCGTTGGGCCCGGTGGGCGAGGCCCCGGTGCGCGCGTCGTTCTTCGGCTTCTCGACGTGGATGACCGCACGCGCCCTGCCCGACGTCTGGGACCGCGCCTCCCCCGCCGCGGTGCTGGCCGCCCGGCACGAGGGGTCCGCGCGGGCGTTGGAAGAACTGCTCCCCGACGGCTCCCACGACCGGCTCGCGGACGACCTCTGGTCGCTCGCGTCCGCATTGCCGTGCGACGGCCGGGTGCTGGCCGCCGCCAACCACGCGCTCCCCCGCCCCGAGGACCCGCTCCAGCGGCTGTGGCTGGCCACCACGATCCTGCGCGAGCACCGCGGCGACGGCCACGTGGCCGCCCTGCTCGCGGCCGGGCTGACCGGCATCGAGTCGCTGGTGCTGCGCGCCGGGGTCGACCTGGAGCGCGTGGTCCTGCAGGCCGCACGCGGGTGGAGCGACGACGAGTGGTCGGCCGCGGCGGCCGGGCTGGTGGAGCGCGGCCTGCTCCACGGGGACCTGACCACCAGCGACGACGGCAAGCGCCTGCTCTCCGGGATCGAGGAGACCACCGACCGCCTGGCGTGGGACGGCATCGTCCGCGCCGGCGGCACGGTCCCCGACGTCCGGCGCCTGTCCGACGACCTGCGTCCAGCCGCGCTGGCCTGCCACGCCGTCCTGCCGCCCGCCCAGCCGATCGGCGTGCTCCGGATCGACGGCTAGACGCCCTCGCCGCCGGTCACGGTAGGACCGCGCCCGTCACGTAGGACGCGCGGTCGCTGAGCGCCAGGCGGCGGCCTCGGCGATCTCGACCGGTTCGGCGGGACGGCCCAGCGGGGTCCTCGCGTTGCCCTGCGCGACGATGTCGGGCACGGCCTCCTGCCACGCCAGCACCATCGGCGTCAGGGTGAGGCCCGGCGCGATCGCGTTGACGCGGATCCCATGGGGCCGTACTCGACCGCGGCGGTCTCGGTGAGGCTGTTGACCGCTCGCTTCGCCGCCCCGTAGGCGGGCAGACCGGGGTTGGCGTGCAGGCTGCCGGTGCTGCTGTTGTTCACGATCGCGCCCGCGCCCGCCGTGGCGAGGATGGCCCGCACCTCGGCGGCCACCGCGAAGAAGACACCCTTGTAGTTGACCGTGGTCACGAGGTCGAAGTCGGTTTCGGAGACGTCGACGACCCGGCTGGGCGGGACGGCCGCCCCGGCGTTGTTGAACCCCGCAGGACCTAGAAGTCCGCCTTCTCCACCTCGGCGGCGGTCACGTGCGACCCGGCGAGGTCCTTGAGCTCCACCAGGTGCCGCTGCCGGTGCAGCCGGGACTGCTTGGCCATGTTCCAGCCCAGCACCCCGGTGACCTCGCCGTCGCGGTGGTAGAGCGCGACGAAGCGGCGGGCCCGCACGGAGCCCTCGACGACCGCCACGTCGGCGTCGGCGGGCAGCACCCCGTGGATCTGGAGCTTGGCGTCGAACTGGTCGGTCCAGAAGTACGGCACCGGCACGTACCGGCGGTCCGCGCCCATCACGTTGTCCGCGACGACGACGGCCTGTTCCGTCGCGTTGGTGCGGTTCTCCAGGCGCAGCAACGAGTCCAGCCGGTCGTGGTGCCACCGCGCGACGTCGCCGACGGCGTAGACCCCGTCCGCCGCACGGCAGTGGGCGTCGCACACGACGCCGTTGTCCACCCGCAGCCCGCTGCCCGCGAGCCACTCCGTGGCCGGGACCGCGCCGAGCGCCACGACGACCACGTCGGCGGGCAGCACCTCGTCGTCGGCCAAGCGGACACCGGTGACGCGGCCGCCCGTCCCGACCAGCCCGGTCACCCCCACGCCGAGGCGCAGGTCCACGCCCTGCCCGGTGTGCAGCTCGGCGAGCAGCCCCGAGACCAGCGGTCCGAGCTGCATCTCCAACGGCGCCCGCTGCGGCCCGGCCAGCGTCACCCCGACGCCCATCGCCCGCGCCGTGGCCGCGACCTCGGCGCCGAGCACACCGTCGCCGACGACCACGAGTCGTCCACCCGCCAGGAGGTCCGCGCGCAGCCCGAGTGCGTCGTCCAGGGTGCGCAGCACGTGCACCCCGGCGAGCCCGGCCTGGTCGGGCAGGGTGCGCGGCCGCACACCGGTCGCCAGCACGACCGCGTCCGCCCGCAGGGTCGCCCCGGAGGCGGTGCCGACGGTGCGCGAGGGCACGTCCAGCGACACGGCCGCGTCACCGAGGACGAACCGGGCGTCCAGCGCGCTGAGAACCTCCGTCGCGCGGAGGTGTGCGCGCTCGGGCGCCCAAGCACCACCGAGCACCTGCTTGGACAACGGCGGGCGGTCGTAGGGCACGTGCGGCTCGTCGCCGAGCAGGGTCAGCTCGCCGTCGTACCCCTTGCGGCGCAACGCCTCCGCCGTGGCGAGGCCGGCCGCGGACGCGCCGACGACCAGGACGCGGGCGGGCGCGGTCACGCCGTACCGCTCAGCACGATGGCCGCCGCCGGGCACACCTGCGCCGCCTCGCGCACGGCGTCGTGCAGCTCCTCGGCCGGTTCGGGGTCGAGCAGCACCACCACGCCGTCCTCGTCGCGCTGGTCGAACACCTCGGGCGCGGACAGGACGCAGGACCCCGCACCGCAGCACTTGTCCTCGTCCACAGTGATCTTCACGTGTCGCTCTCCTCCGCACGACGGGCGGGTGCCCGTCCGCTCTCGGTCGTCCCGGTCACGCCCCGGTGGCGGTGACCGGTGCCAGCCACAGCCCGACGATCGCGTCGATCAGGCCGGTGGCCGTGTCGTCCCAGCTCGCCCTGGGCGTGGGTGTCCCCTCCGCGAGGGCACGTTCGCGCTCGGCGCAGGTGTGGGACATGAGGTTGCGGGCCATGTCGCCGCGTTCGGCGCGGACCGGTGGCGGCAGCGACGGCAGGCAGCGGTCGAGCCCGTCGAGGATCCGCCGCATCAGCTCCGTGCCGAGCGCGTCGTCGATGATGATCCGGCGCAGCACCGGGTCCGTCATGACCTGGGCGCCGAACCGCGCGTACCAGGTGGGGCTGCCCACCACGGCCAGGTGCTCGGTGAACGGGCGGACCAGGCAGCCGACCCAGTCGCGCACCTCGACGCTGTCGCCGATCCCGGCCAGCATCCGCGCGCGCAGCAGGTCCATCGGCTCGGCGTGCCTGCGCACGATGGCGCGCACCAGGTCCGCCTTGGAGCCGAAGTGGTAGCCGACGGCGAAGTTGTTGCCCTGCCCCGCCGCCTCGCCGACCTGGCGGTTGGACACCGAGGACACGCCCTGCTCGGCGAAGAGCCGTTCCGCCGCCGTCAGGATCAGCTCCTGCGTGTGCCCCGCCTGTTCGGCGCGACCCGCCCTCACCACCGCACGGGGACTTCGCGCAGCCCCCCGATGACCAGCCCGTCGACCCGTCGCAGCTCCTCGACGGGGACGGCGAGGTCCAGCGCGGGCAGCCTGCGCAGCAGCACGTCGAGCACGGCCTGCAGCTCGGTGCGCGCCAACGACTGGCCCAGGCATGAGTGCGCGCCCGCGCCGAAGGCGAGGTGCGTGTTCGGGCTGCGTCCCAGGTCCATCTCGGCGGCGTCGTCGAACGCGGCCTCGTCGCGGTTGGCCGACGCCAGGCTGCACACCACGGTCGTCCCGCCCGGCACCCGCGTACCGGCGATCTCGGCGTCCTCGGTGATGTAGCGCGGGATGCCGAAGCCGGGGTTGGCGTCCAGCCGCAGCGCCTCCTCGACGGCCGTGCGCACCAGCGAGCGGTCGGCCAGCAGCCGTTCCCAGCGGTCGCGGTCGGCCAGCAGCATCGAGACCATCTTGCCGATCATGTTCGCGGTCGTCTCGTGCCCGGCGACCAGCAGGCCCTGCGAGGTGGCCAGCAGCGCCTCGTCCGGCATGACCGCACCGGCCTCGGCGGCCGACGCGATCAGCTCGCTGATCAGGTCGTCCCCCGGCCGCGCGCGGGTGGCGGCGATGTGCGCCGACATGTACGCGGCGAAGTCCGCCTGCGCCTCGTCGATCTCGGCCTGCGTGTACCGGGTGAGGCTCAGCAGCGTGTTCGACCAGTGGGCGAACCTGTCCCGGTCGGACTCCGGCACGCCGAGCATGTCGCAGATGACCCACACGGGCAGCGGGAAACCGAGGCTCGCGACCAGGTCGACCGGGCCGCCGACGCGCTCCATGTCGTCGACCAGGCGCTCGACCATCGCCTCGATGGCGGGCCGCAGGGCGGTCATCCGCTTGGCGGTGAACCACTTGCCCACCATGCGCCGCCACTGCTGGTGGGTCTCCTCGCGCATGGCCTTCCCCATCGACCCGTTGAACACCCCGCCGGACTCGTTGGCGGCGATGCGCGCCGCGTCCGGAGCGTCGAGGCGCCTGCGGAACCGGGGGTCGGCCAGCACCTGCTTGACGTCCTCGTACCGGGTGAGCAGCGACGCCTGGTCACCGCTGGGCAGCTTCACCTTCGCGATCGGGCAGCCTTGGCGCAGCTCGGCCCACTCGGCGGGCGGCTCCAGCGCCTCCGAGACCGGGATCGGGTAGTCCAACACCTGGTCAGCGTCGTTCCGTGCCACCGCGAAGCCTCCTCAGCATCGATCTCCGACGCCTCAAGCCAACCGCGTCCACCGACCTGAGTCAAGCGACTGACTTAACTGAACGGATGTTCTCGGCGTAACGCAAGGTCACAGCCTCGCTGCTATCGGTCGACGATGACCCGCGGACTACTGCGCGCATCCCCCGTTGAGGACCAGGTCCTCCGCCCAGTGCCGCACCACGAGGTCCCGCGCGGCGGGGAACTCGTGCAGCGCGTCCGCGAGCAGACCGCCCAGCTCGGCGGTCTGCCGGGTCTTCGCGCCGCGGGCCGTCAGCACCCGGTCGACCCAGGCCGCGGTGACCGGGATCGACCGCACGTCCCCGGTCAGCAGCGTGGCCCCGACCGAGTGCAGGGCCTGGCGCAGCACGCCGTCGCAAGCGGTCGAGAACCGGTCCCGGTCGCCGACGTCGGAGGCGGTGTGCGTCGCCGTGGCCGACCACCGACCCTTGACCGCCTCGACGAGGCCGTGGTGGCGCAGCTCGATCGCCGACTGCTCCGCCACCCGGCGCCCCGCGGGGACGACCGCCTTCGGCACCGTGCCCGCCAACGAGTCCAGCAGGGCCTCGGCCGAGTACACGTCGGACGCCCACGCCGTCGCCCCGAGCGCGAGGGCGCGCCGGGCGTCGGCGCCGAACGCCGCACCCCCGACGAGGGTGGGGATCCCCGCCGCGGTGCTCACCTCGATCAGCCTCCTGGCCGCGGGCAGCGCGCCGAGGACCGTGCAGCTGATCGCCGTGACGTCCACGCGGGCGTTGTCCAGGCAGTGGGCCAGCCGCGCGGGCGCCGTCCCCGCGCCGAGCGTGACCGTGTCCCAGCCGAGCAGCCGCATCGCGGTGCTGACGATCATCGCCGAAAGCGTGTGCCACTCCCGCTGCGCGCAGGCGACCACGACCCGCCCCTTGGTCACCGGCACGTGGTCGGCCAGCCGGGCCACCACGCCGGTCGCCGAGATCGCCACGGCGGTCGCGGCGTGCTCCTGCCCCACGGTCCAGCGGCCGCACTCCCAGCGGTCGCCGACCGCGCGCTGGCACGCGCCGATGACCTCGACCAGCACCGCCAGCGGGTCGGCGCCCTCGGCGACCAGCCCCTGGACCAACGCCACCGCGCCGGCCGCGTCACCGGCCACCAGCGCGTCGTCGTACGCGGCGGCGGCCCCCGACAACGCGGTCACGGACCCCTCCTCCACGACATTCGGCGAAAACGGAGACTCTAACGAACAGTTCACCGGCGACGACCGACAACCGGACCGCGCAAGTGTCAGCGTGGAATATCCATCGGCGGGCGAATGACTTTTTCGTACCAGAACCGGACCCCGTCGTGCTGATCATACGGCTCCGCACGTGCGGATGCATCCCCACTAGTGGCGCCACCAGCGAGGACACCTCTGCCACCCGATTCGCCCATAGTCGCGGATCGGACGTTCACACGTTCTCGAAACCGCAATTCTACGGTTTCCACCCGTGAAACAATCCACCGGTACGGCCGCATTTCCGGTGAATCGCGAACAAACGCCGATTACCGGCCGCCCTGCGCCCAATCGGGCACCTCGGCGACCAGTTCCTCCGGAGCGGACAACCGCCACGCCTCGAAGACCAGCTCGGCCAGCTCGTCGGCCTCGACGCCGTCCAGGTAGACCACCACCCAGCCGAACCCGCCGGAGGTGAACTGCACCTCGAACACGTCCGGCCGCTCCGACACCAGCGCCTGCTGCTCGGACAGCGTCTGCTTCAGACCGACGGTCCGCGTGCGCGGCCAGTGGTAGCCGAACCGCTTCCCCCGCACCGCGAAGGACGTGTACTGCTCCCCCTGCGCACGCCGCACCTCGACCAGCGCGTCCACGATCCGGAAGAACTCGTCGCTGTGCACGGCCATCGCAGCCCCCTGGAGGTCGGAGCGGAGAAGTCTAAGCGCGCCCCTGGGTCAACGGGGCGAAGCGGGTCAGGTCCGCGTCACCCTGATGCCGTCGCACAGGACCCGCAGGTACAGCTCCCCGAGTGCGGGGTTGCCGCCGTCGGAGATCGTCACCGCGTATCCGATGCCGCACATCAGCCTGCGCAGGTCGCTCGCGCCGAGGTCCGCCCGGACGACCCCGGCGGCACGGGCCGCGACCAGCAGCCCTTCGGTGATCCCCATCAGCTCCGCCTTGGCCGCGGAGGTCTCCGGGTGGGTGTCGTAGGTCGTCGCGAGCACCTCGCGCACCTCGGCGTACTCCATCTCCAGCCGGACCTGCTCGCGCAGCACCGCCTCGATCCCGACCCACGGGTCCGGCTCGTCGGCCGCGCGCCGCGCCACCTCCAGCAGGCCCTCGAAGCGCAGCACCGCCAACGCCTCGACCAGCGCCTGGCTGGTCGCGAAGTGCCGGTAGACCGTCCCGACCCCGACCCCCGCCCGCCGGGCCAGGTCGTTGAGCTGCAGCGGAACCCCGCCCTCGGCCAGCATCACCCGCGCCTCGTCGAGCAGGCGGGCCCTGATGCGCAGCGAGTCCGCCCTGCGCGGCGGTTCGGACACTCGGCTCGACGGCACGCCGCCATCGTACCGGGAGCGGATACTCCAACCTAAAGGATGAACTATCCGCTCCCGTGCTACGGTTCGACCGTTATCGGATGAACTATCCGCTCAGTCGAGACGGAGAACCCCCATGGCCCACGACGTGACCGGCGTCCCGCACCTCCCGGCGGGCTTCACCGACCGGTTCCGCAGCGAGTACGTGCCCGTCGACGGCACCACCGTGCACGCGGTCGTCGGCGGCGACGGCCCACCGCTGCTCCTGCTGCCGGGCTGGCCCCAGTTCTGGTACGGCTGGCGCCTGCTCATGCCGGACCTGGCCGAGCACTTCACCGTGATCGCGGCCGACCTCCGCGGCCAGGGCGCCAGCGACAAACCCGCCACCGGCTACGACGCCGCCACGCTCGCCTCCGACATGGCGGGCCTGATGGCCGCCCTCGGCCACGAGCACTACGCCATCGCGGGCTACGACGTCGGCATGATGGTCGCCTACGTCCTCGCCGCCGACCACCCGGACCGCGTCACCCGGCTCGCCGTGGCCGAGGCGATCCTCCCCGGCGTCTCCCCGTCACCCCCGCTGCTGATGGACCCCGCGGCCAACGAGTACCTGTGGCACTTCGCGTTCAACCGGCTCGCCGACATCAACGACCGCATGGTCGCGGGCCGCGAGGAGGTCTACTTCGGCCACCAGTTCGCCTCCAAGGCCGCCACCCCGACCTCGATCCCGCGGGAGGCGGTCGACGTCTACGTGGACGTCCTGCGCGACCCCGCCGCCCGGCACGCGAGCTTCGAGTACTACCGCGACCAGCACAGCACTCCCCAGATCCTGGACCGCCAACGCACCCGGCTCCCCATGCCCGTGCTCGCCATCGGCGCCGAACGGGCCTCCGGCGCCTCCGTCGAGCAGACCATGCGAGCTGTCGCCACCGACGTCACCGGCCTGGTCATCCCCGGCTCCGGCCACTACGTCCCCGAGGAGGCACCGGACGCGCTTCTGGAGGCGCTGCTCGACTTCTTCTCCCAGGGCCGTTCGGCGGACTAGCGCCAGGGTTCGTCCCCTACGTCAACCGGGGCGTCCGAGTCGGCGGCGTCCCCGATCGCCAGCGCGACGCGGTGGTCGTGGACGCCGTCGGCGAGCGGGTACGGCTCGGGCCCCGAGTCGGCGACCCAGGCGGCGGTGTCCTCCAGCAGCGTGGCGATGGCGATCTCCTCGTCGTTCCACCGCTGCCCCTGGTAAGGGTTCCGGTACAGCACCTCGTCGCCGAACGTGATGTGGTCCGTGTCGAACCCGTCGAGGTCCAGGTCGTACCCGGTCTGGCGCCGGACGACCTCCGACCGCACGATCGTGCGCTCCCCCGCCAGCCGCACCACCTCGTGGTCCCTCAGCTCACCCGACGTGCCGCGCACCAGCAACCGCCGCGTCAGCAGCTGGTTGTGCCACTGGTTGTCGGTGAAGTCGTAGACCCCGAACCCGCCACCGTCGAACTCGATCGTCGCGATGGTCGTGGTCGCCCGCTTGACCTCGACCGGATCCGCCCACCCGTCCCGCTGGATCGGATCCGCCAGCGGCGCGGTCGTCCGCACCGCCCGCACCCGCGCCGGTCCCCGCCCCACCCCCAGCAGCGTCCGGATCAACGACACCGCGTGGTACTGGTGCGTGGACGACACGTCCACGCGGGTCGGGTCGCCGACGGCCCCCGACCGCACCAGCGCGATCCGCGCCGCGTGCGCGGGCATCCGGGTGTACTGCTCGGCGACCTGCACCAACCCGCTGCCCCCGACCTTCGCCCACAGCTCCCGCAGCCCGGCCAGGTCCGGCGCGGGCGGGGTCTCGGCGAGCACCGGGACCCCGCGTCCGACCAGGTCCACGACCAGTCCGGGCGTCACCGACCAGGGCACGGCCGTCACCACGAAGTCGGGGCGGGCACCCGCCAGGCACTCGTCCAGCGACGGGTACACCGGCACCGGCAGGTCACGTGGTCGGCGGGACACCACGCCGACGCACGTGACGCCGTCCAGAGCGGCGGCGAGCCGCCAGAAGTACTCGGCACGCCACCCGGAACCCACGATCGCGAAAGTGGTCACCCCACGCATCCAACATCATCGACGGGCGTCCGGTCAGCCCTCCGGCGTGCCGTGGGCCGCCTCGGAGACGTCGTTCCACGCCTCCCACACCGACAGCCGACCCTCGTACTCCGCGCGCGCCCGGTCCAGCAGTCCGCGGCCGAAGAAGATCCGCAGCGGCGGCTCCTCGGCGTCCACGACCGCGAGGATCGCGGCGCGGGTGGCGGTCGGGTCGCCGACCATGCCGGGCCTGGTCCTGGCCTTGCGGGCCGCGCGGGCGTCGTCGTACACGTCGATGGGGTCGGCGTGGACGGCCGACGAGCCCGCCCAGTCGGTGCTGTACCCGGTCGGCTCGACCACGGTCACCTTGACGCCGAACGGCGCCACCTCC
This sequence comes from Umezawaea tangerina, assembly GCF_003002815.1. Lineage (GTDB taxonomy): Bacteria > Actinomycetota > Actinomycetes > Mycobacteriales > Pseudonocardiaceae > Umezawaea > Umezawaea tangerina. Next base: position 613,074 of record NZ_PVTF01000002.1, read on the forward strand.
GCGGCCAGTGCCTGGCTGAAGCCCTCCAGCCCCCACTTGGACGCGTGGTAGAGCCCGATGTTCGGGAACGCCGAGATGCCGCCGATGGAGGAGACCTGGATGATGTGGCCGCTGCCCTGCCCGCGCATGATCGGCACGGCCGCCTTGGTCACCCACAGCGCGCCGAAGAGGTTCGTCTCGATCTGGTCGCGCGCCTGCTGCTCGGACACCTCCTCGATGGTGCCGAACAGCCCGTACCCGGCGTTGTTGACCACCACGTCCAGCCGTCCGAAGTGCTCGTGCGCCCTGGCGACGGCGGCGTCGACGGCGGCCTTGTCCGTCACGTCCAGTGCCAGCGGCAGCACCGCGTCGCCGAACTCGTCGAGCAGCGGCTTGAGCGTGTCGACGTCGCGGGCGGTGGCCGTGACGCGGTCGCCGCGCTCCAGCGCCGCCTCCGCCCACTCCCGGCCGAAACCGCGGGAGGTACCGGTGATGAACCAGATCTTGCCCAAGGCAGTGCCTTCCTGTGTCGGGGTCCCTCCCGATCCTCCTCCCGCGTGCCGCGCCGCGCCGCCCGAACACCCGGCGGTCGCCGACCACAGGAAACGTCCGTAGGACACCCCGCTGGTCATGGCGCGGAACCGGTTCGCGGGGTACAACATGTCCGACTCGATGGGAGCGCTCTCAGACCTACCGCTGACGGTCCTCCCCACTTCCGCCACTCGAACAGGCAGGTCGATGATGATCATGCGCCACAGAGCAGGTGGCCGCCCCGGCCGCCGGAGACTCGGCAGGCTGTTCTCGCTCAGCCTCGTCGTCCTGGTCGCCGCCGCGACCACCGCGACGGCCGCACCGAACACGCCTGCGCGCCCGACCACCCCCGATCTCGGGGCGAACGTCACCGTCTTCGACCCGAGCACGCCGGTCGCCGAGATCCAGGCGAAGCTCGACGCGACCTACACCAAGCAGGTCGACAACGAGATGGGCACGGAGCGCTACGCCTACCTCTTCAAGCCCGGCTCCTACGGCACGGCCGAGCACCCGCTGCAGATCAAGGTGGGCTACTACACCGAGATCGCGGGCCTGGGCGCCGCCCCGACCGACGTCGTCATCAACGGCAAGGTCGAGGTCTACAACCGCTGCCTCGCCGACGGCGGCACGGGCAACTGCCTCGCACTGGTCAACTTCTGGCGCACGCTGTCGAACCTGACGATCAACGTCAACGCGGCGGGCCAGGACGGCTGCCGGTCCACGGCGAACTTCTGGGCCGTCTCGCAGGCGGTGTCGCTGCGCCGGCTCAACATCACCGGCGGCGGCCTGTCGCTGATGGACTACTGCACCGCCGGTCCGCAGTACGCCAGCGGCGGCTTCATCGCCGACTCCAAGCTGCCCGCGACCACCAACGGCTCGCAGCAGCAGTGGCTGACCCGCAACAGCGAGGTCGCGAGCTGGTCCAACGGCGTGTGGAACCAGGTCTTCTCCGGCGTCGTCGGCGCTCCTGACGACTCGGCGTTCCCGGACCCGCCCTACACCACGGTCGACACCACCCCGGTGAGCCGCGAGAAGCCGTACCTGTTCGTCGACGCCAAGGGCAAGTACAACGTGCGCGTGCCCGCGGCCAGGAAGAACACCAGCGGCACCTCGTGGTCGGCCGGACTGACGCAGGGCCGTACGGTCCCGCTGAGCGACTTCTACGTCGCGAAGCCGGGCGACTCGGTGCGCGACATCAACAACCAGCTCGACCGCGGCAAGAACCTGCTGCTCACGCCCGGCGTCTACGACATCGCGCGGAGCATCGAGGTCAAGCGCCCCAACACCGTCGTGCTCGGCCTCGGGCACGCCACGCTGACCGCCACCCAGGGCTCGATCCCGCTCGACGTCGCGGACGTCCCCGGTGTCGTCATCGCGGGCGTGACGGTCGACGCGGGCCTGCAGAAGTCGCCGGTCCTGCTGCGCGTGGGCAAGAAGAACGGCTGGGGCTGGAGCTCCTCGGCCAACCCGACCACGCTGTCGGACGTGTACTTCCGCGTCGGCGGACCGCACGTCGGCAAGGTCGACACCGCGCTGGAGGTCAACAGCGACAACGTGCTCATCGACCACACCTGGGTGTGGCGGGCCGACCACGGCGTCGAGGGCTTCACCGACACCCAGCGCTGGAACACCAACACCGGCCGCAACGGCGTCGTCGTCAACGGCGACCACGTCACCGCGACGGGCCTGTTCGTCGAGCACTTCCAGCAGTACAACACCATCTGGAACGGCGACAAGGGCACCACGATCCTGTACCAGAACGAGCTCCCCTACGACCCGCCCACCCAGGCCGACTGGATGAACGGGAACGTCGAGGGCTACGCCGCGTACAAGGTCGGCAACCGCGTCAAGACGCACACCCTCTACGGCGGTGGCGCGTACGTGTTCAACCAGAACAACCCGTCCATCCACACGGAGAACGGGTTCGAGGTGCCCAAGACCCCCGGCGTGGTGCTGAACCACATCATGACGGTCAACCTCAGCGCGGGCACGATCGACCACGTCGTCAACGGCGTGGGCGACGCGGCGGACGCCGCGAAGAGCGGTACGCCGGTCTACATCGTGAAGTACCCGACGCCGTAACACCGGCGCGGCAAGGATAAACGGACCCGGTGGGCCGGAGCGCGACGCTCCGGCCCACCGGGTTTTCCCGTCCACGTCGGGCAGGTGGCGGCCGCCACGACGTGGAACGCCATGAGCCCCAAGGGGCTCGTCGGATCAGGAGGCGGAGCAGCTCGACGTGATGCCGGAACCGGACCCCGACCCCTGGAAGCCGAACTGGGTGGACTGACCCGCCCCGACCTGACCGTTGTAGCTGACGTTCGTCCACTGCGTGGTGCCGGTGTTGCCGCTGTGGTTAGCGTTCCACGCACTGGTGACCGTCGCGCCCGACGGCAGGGTGAGGGTCACCGTCCACGAGCTGATGGCCGACGACCCGGCCGTCACCCTCACCGTGGCGACGAACCCCTCCGCCCACGAGTCGAGCGACACCGAGGCGGTGCAGCCGCTACCCGGATTCGGCGGAGTCGTGGTCGTGGTGGTCGTGGTGGTGGTCGTCGTCGTGGTGCCACCACCGCTGTTGAGGGCGTTCAGCGCCGACGTGTAGGCGGCCTTCTTGTTGCCGGAGCCGTCGAACAGCAGCGGCGTGCCCGAGGAGCGCCACGAGTCGCTGTCGCGGATGCCCCACACGGTGATGCCGTTGCAGCGCGCGACAGCCATGCACGCCTGCACGACGCGCTGGTACAACGCGGCCTGCGTCGAGCCGGAGCCCTCGATGTCCAGCTCGGTGATCTGCACGTCCACGCCGAGCGCGGCGAAGCTGGACAACGTGGTCTGGTAGTTGGACGGCACCGGGCTGTTGTTGTTGAAGTGCGACTGGAAGCCGACGCAGTCGATCGGCACACCGCGGGACTTGAAGTCGCGGACCATGCTGTAGACCGCCTGGGTCTTGGCCTGGCCCCAGTCGTCGGTGTTGTAGTCGTTGTAGCAGAGCTTCGTGTCCGGGTCCGCCGCCCGCGCGGCCCGGAACGCCGCCTCGATCCAGTCGTTGCCGGTCCGCTGGAGGTTCGAGTCGCGCCGACCGCCACCGCCGCCGTCGGCGAACGCCTCGTTCACCACGTCCCACGCGTACAGCTGGCCCTTGTAGTGCGTGGCCACCTGCGTCACGTGGTTGAGCATCGCCGAGCGCAGCGCGCTGCCGCTCATGTTCTGCATCCACCCCGGCTGCTGCGAGTGCCACGCCAGCGTGTGCCCACGCACCCGCATCCCCTGGCCCTTCGCGTGCGAGACGATCCGATCGCCGTTGCCGTAGGAGAACTGCCCCTGGTTCGGCTCCGTCGCGTCGATCTTCATCTCGTTCTCGGGCGTCACCATGGTGAACTCGCGGTTCAGGATTCCCACGTAGGTCGAGTCCGAGAGCTTGTTCGCCGCGACCGCCGTACCGAAGTACCGACCGCTCTCCGCGGCCGAGGCACCCAGTGTGGTGCCCGCGCTGGCGGACGTGGCCAACAGCAGGGTCGCACCTGCACTGGCGACCACCAGGGTCGAGACGAGTAACGCCCGTGACACTGACCTCGTTGTCAGCTTCATGTTTTGGCACCTTCTGCAGAGCACCTGTGGGGTTCACCAGGTGGGTCGGGGTGAAGGATCCGTGCCGCCGGAGTATCGACCGAAACATATAGGCCTCGCAAGCCCGCAACCGGACCGATCTAGACACCCAACGTAGGCGGAGTACCACCGAACGTTGGATCGACCGGTCCTTCTACAACCCACCGGAAGCCCTTCGTCGACACCGGGAAACAGCAGGAAAACGCACGTAGGAGAACGTTCTCACCGCGCTGTTGTCGATCTCCACCCCACGTCTCGATTGACCGCTACCCACGCGGAACTGTTGCGAAGCAAATACCGAAACTTTTAGCTTTTCAGTGATCATGCCGCCACTCGCGAGGCCACGCTGGACACGACCGGCGGTGGAGCGGACTCCACCACGAGGACGGCCCTTGGCTCCAATGACCCACCCAAGATCGACTCCTACCGTTGAACCATGCCCCCGCCACCCCTCGCCGCTCGCACACCCCACAAGCCCCCCCACCCCCCACCGCCCTTCACCACCCCCAACCCGACACCCCTTTGGGTCACCACCCCCGCCAGAAGCAGGCCCGGCCGCACGCCGACCACGTCCCCCACCGGCTCCCCAACCGGCACCGCCTCCCCAACCGGCACCGCCTCCCCAACCGGCACCGCCTCCCCAACCGGCACCGCCTCCCCAACCGGCACCGCCTCCCCAACCGGCACCGCCTCCCCAACCGGCACCGCCTCCCCAACCGGCACCGCCTCCCCAACCGGCACCGCCTCCCCAACCGGCACCGCGCCGGTACTCGCGGCGCCGGTACTCGCGGCGCCGGTACTCGCGGCGCCGGTACTCGCGGCGCCGGTACTCGCGGCGCCGGTACTCGCGGCGCCGGTACTCGCGCCCGCGCCCGTGGTCACACTCGCACCTGTGGCCGCACCCGTGCCCGTGCCCACACCCGTGCCCACACCCGTGCCCGTGGCCATGGCCACGTCGGCACTCACGCCCGTGCTTGCGGCCGTGGCCGACGTTCCGCACCGGCGGGCACTTGAGGGGGCCTGATGTCCGCGCGTGCCACCATGTTCCCCTTCCGGCCCTCCACCCGTTCCACCTAGGAGCAGTCACCGTGACCGACCCGGCTCCAGCCCGGCAGTGGCCGAAGGCGTGGGCGTTCCTCGCGCTCACCGCGCTCGCGGGCTTCCAAGCCTTCTTCCTGCTGATCGCCATGCTCCTGTGCGTGACGACGGTCGTCGCGCTGCCGCTGCTCCCCCGCCTCGTCGCGATCGCCCGGCGGATCGCCGCACGCGAGCGCGAACGCACCGGGCGCTTTCTAGCCACCAAGATCCCGCCGCCACCACCGGTCGCGGGGGACGACCTCGCGGCGGTGCTGGCCAGCCGCGAAGCCCGCGCCGAGCTCAAGTGGCTGCTGTTCCAGGGCATCGTCGGCCTGCTGGTCGGGTGCGTGGCGCTCTCGTCGGCGACCGGCGTGCTCCAGAACCTCGTGATCGCCGGGTTCTGGTGGATCTTCCCCGAGACCCGCACGACGCTGGACGTCCTGATCGCCTCGTGGGGCGACTCGCTCTACGCCGTGGCCACGGCCGTCGGCTACGGCGTGGGAGGTCTGCTCGTCGTGCCGCCGCTCGCCCGCTGGTTCGCGCGCTCCAGCGCCACCCGGCTCTCGCCGTCCAGGCAGTCGCTCGCCGAACGCCTCGCCGAGGTCACCGAGACGCGCGCGGCCGCACTGGAGGCGCACGGCACCGAGCTGCGGCGCATCGAGCGCAACCTGCACGACGGCACCCAGAACCGCCTCGTCGCGGTGGTCATGCACCTCGGCATGGTAGAGCGCGCCATCGCCCGCGACCCCGCGTCGGCGCTGACCATGGTGCACACCGCGCAGAACGCCGCCACCACCGCCCTGGCCGAGCTGCGCGAGGTCGTGCGCAACATCTACCCACCAGTGCTCGTCGACCGCGGCCTGTCCGGCGCGGTCGCCTCGCTGGCGGCGCACTGCACGATCCCGTGCACCTACGACGAGCGACCGCTGGCCCGCATGCCCGCCGCCGTGGAGGCTGCCGCCTACTTCGTGGTGGCCGAGGCCCTCACCAACGCCGTGAAGCACAGCGGCGCCGAGCGGATCACGGTGAGCCTGCGCGAGGAAAGCGGCGTGCTCGTCGTCGAGATCACCGACGACGGCCACGGCGGTGCCGACGAAGCGGGCGGCAGCGGACTGGTCGGAATCCGGCGCCGGGTCGCCGCGTTCGACGGCACGACCTCGATCGACAGCCCTCCGGGTGGCCCCACTGTGATGCGGGTGGACATCCCTACGGGATTATGACCTGTGCGCATCGTGATCGCCGAGGACGACGCCCTCCTGCGGGAGGGCCTCACACACCTGCTGCGGGCCGAGGGCATCGAGGTCGTCACCGCCGTCGACAACCCCGACGACCTGCTCGCCGCCATCGAGGCCGACCGCCCGGACGTCGTGCTCGTCGACGTCCGGATGCCCCCGACGTTCCGCGACGAGGGCCTGCGCGCCGCCGTCGAGGCCCGCAAGCGCCAGCCCGGCCTGCCGGTGCTCGTGCTGTCGGCGCACGTCGAGGAGAGCTACGCGACCGAGCTGCTGGCCGACGGCACCGGCGGTGTCGGGTACCTGCTCAAGGAACGGGTCGGCAAGGTCGCCGACTTCCTCGAAGCCCTCAACCGCGTCGCCGCGGGCGGCACCGCGATGGACCCCGAGGTCGTCGCCCAGCTGCTCGTCCGCCGCCGCGCCGACGACCCCCTGCAAGCCCTCACCCCGCGCGAGCGCGAGGTGCTCGGACTGATGGCCGAGGGCCACTCGAACACCACCATCGGCGCCATTCTGGTCGTCAGCGACGGCGCGGTCCACAAGCACATCGGCAACATCTTCACCAAGCTCGGACTGCCCACCACGGACGCCGGCCACCGCCGAGTCCTCGCGGTCCTCGCCTACTTGAAGGCGTAGTCGCCCCCGAGGGCGTAGTCGACCGGTGGAACAGGACCGGTGTCCTCCTTTCGTTCGACCACCGCCCCAGAGGGCGTTCGTCGGCTCCGGATTTGCTCTGGGTCGTGCCGGCGGTAAATGCTTGTCAGGCAAGAACCGGAGGGACAGTCAGAGGTGCGGGCGATGCGAACGGCTCAGATCGTGCTACCGGACGCCGACGGCCTGGACGCGGCCGTCGCGCTGCTGAAGGCCGACCAGGTGTGCGCGTTCCCCACGGAGACCGTCTACGGCCTCGGCGCGAACGCCTTGTCCGAGACAGCGATCTCGGAGGTGTACCGGCTGAAGGGCCGCCCCTCCTGGAACCCGCTGATCGTGCACGTCGCCGACGCCGACATGGCCCGCACCCTCGCCGCGACCTGGCCCGACACCGCCGCCGAACTCGCCCGCCGCTTCTGGCCGGGCCCGCTCACGCTGGTCGTGGACCGCGCCGACCACGTACCGGGGTTCGTCAGCGCCGGGTCGCCCACGGTCGCGATCCGCGTACCCGCGCATCCCGTCGCACTGGCACTGCTCGAAGCATCCGGCCTGCCCTTGGCCGCGCCCAGCGCCAACCGCTCCGAAGGCCTCTCCCCGACCAGCGCCGACCACGTCGTCCGCAGCCTCCCCGACGTCCCCATGGTCCTCGACGGAGGCCGCTGCCAGTTCGGCCTAGAGTCCACCGTGGTCGACGTCAGCCACGGCACCCCCCGCCTCCTCCGCCCCGGCGCCCTGTCCGTGGCGGACATCCGCGCCGCTGTGGGCGACATCGACGTCCCCGAGGAAAGCACCCCCGCCCCAGGACCGGTCCTGTCCCCCGGCATGGGCAAACGCCACTACGCACCGCGCGCCCGCGTCGTCCTCGTGCCCACCCTCGACACCGCGGCACTGCGCCACCTGGGCCCTCAGCTCGGAATCCTCACCCACCTCCCCGTGAACGACACCATCAACCAGGACACACGCGTCGAACTGCTCCCCGCCGACCCCAGCGGCTACGGCACCGAGCTCTACGCCGCCCTGCACCGCCTCGACGAAAGCGGCGTCCACACCATCGCCGTCCTCACCCCACCAGACGACGAAGACTGGCTGGCCGTCCGCGACCGCCTAGGCCGAGCAGTAGCCTGACCCGCCTGACCTAATGGGGTGATCGGCAGACGAACTCCTTGAGCGGGGACGTCACCCCTCCGATGTGGCGGAGGTGCCGAAGCCGTGGCTGGTCGATGACGAGTTATGGGACCTGGTCGAACCACTGATCCCGGTGCCACCACGCCAGACCCGCAACCCCGGCCGGAAGCGATTACCGGATCGTCTGTGCCTGCAAGGCATCCTGTTCCTCCTGCACACCCCACCCCCTGGGAGCACCTACCCCAGGGGGTGGGGTTCGGATCGGACATGACCTGCTGGCGGCGACTGCGGGACTGGAGCGAGGCCGGAGTCTGGCAACGCCTGCACGAGGTCATGCTCACCGAACTCCGCGAGGCCGACCGGATCGACTGGTCCCGCGCGGTCGTGGACTCCTCCCACGTGAGGGCGCTAAAAAGAAGCCGTGTATCGGCCCGAGCCCGGTCGACCGCGGACGTGCCGGCTCCAAGCACCACCTGATCACCGACGGTGAAGGCATCCCGCTGGCGGTGATCCTCACCGCTGGCAACAGGCACGACATCACGCAACTACTACCCCTGGTCGACGCGATCCCGCCGGTACGCGGCAAGCACGGCTACGCATCCGCTGGGAACGCCGTGCCGACATCCACCAAGCGTTCCCTGAGCTGGCCTGCGTGCTGATCTGCTACCGGCGCCTCCACGCATTTTGATAGGAGGCCTAAAGGTCCTTGCACTCGGCCGCTCATTCAGCGCTGGTCACCCGCTCCTCACTCCGCAGCTGTCACCCCTCCACCACCTGCAGGTCGACGTCGTGCTCCTGGCACCACCGCGTCACGTCGTCGGTAGCTCGCTCGGTGACGATCATGTCCACCCGGTCCAGTGAGCACACCGTCACGAAGTCGCTCGTGCCGAACTTGCTGCTGTCCATCGGAACCACCACCCGCCGAGCCCGGTCGATGACGGTCCGCTTGATCTGCGCCTCGGACACGTCGGCGACGCTGATGCCGTCCTCGGTAAGCCCACTCGCCCCGACGAACGCGATGTCGACCGTGAAGCGGGTCAGGTTGTCCAACGCGACCGGACCCACCAGCGAACCCCCGAGCGGCCTGATCTGACCACCGATCAGGGTGTGCCGGACACCCGGCCGGTCCGCCACCAGGTTCGCCACGCCGAGCGCGTTGGTGAGGACGTTGACGTCGAGGTGGTCGAGCCCGCTCGCGATCCCCTCCACCGTCGTCCCGGAGTCGAGGAACACCGACTCGCCGGGCACGATCTCGTCCCGGCACGCCTGCGCGATCAGCTCCTTGGCATCCCGGTGGCGCTGCCCCCGGTCGTGCACGTTCACCTCGATCCGCCCGTGGTACGCGATCGCGCCACCGTGCGTACGCCGGAGCAGCTGCCGACGCTGCAACTCGTCGAGGTCCTTGCGGATGGTCGGTTCCGTCACGCCGAGCGACTCGACGAGCTCGGCCAACCGCACCCGGCCTTGGGCCGCGACGACATCGGCGATCCGCTGCCGCCGCTCCTCGGCGAAGACGGGCTGCTCCTTGGGCATGGTCGACACTGTAGTTACCCTCCTCCCCTTGTCCGGCCACGACACAACGCCGCGGCAACCTCCCGCTGGACGGCCGACTGGTGTTCCGCGGGATCCGGCATCTTGCGCGGAACGCCCACCAACCGAGCGCCGGGAATCCAGTCGGCCAGCGTCCTGGCCGCCGACTCCGGGTGCACCGGGTCATCGGGGGCGGCGATCACGACGGTGTCCACCCCTAGACCCGCATAGGCGTCCCGTTCGGCCAACGGCAAGTCGTTCGGCAGGGCATCGAGTACCCCAGCCCGCCCAACCGCGTCCGGACGACCGAACTGTCCGACCAGCGACATGGCCATCGCCGGTGCCGCGGCTTCCACCGCCCGGTACTCGGGCGTGCGCACGAACGCCTCCCGCCCCGCCTCGGCACCATGGGTCTCCAGCAGCCGCGCGATCTGCCGGAACGGAGCGAGGTTCGGCGCCGGACGCACGTCGAGCCACGCCGGTCGCACCAGCACCAACCGCTCGACCAGATCCGGCCGGGCCACCGCCAGCGCCACAGCGATCCCCGCCCCCATCGAAACCCCGACCACCGCCAGCTTCCCCCGAGGCCGCAAGGCATCCAGGAGATCCGCCACCAAGCCGGCGAACCCGGCGAACGTGACCGGCTCACCCGCGACCAGGTCGGTGTCGCCGTGACCGGGCAGGTCCGGCGCGATCCGGGTCGCCTCAAAGCCGTCCGGCAGCAACCCCAGCGCCTGCCGCCTATCCCCGCCGAGACCGTGGAGAAGCAGCACCGGCGGACCGGCCCCGGTGACCTCGTACGCGATCGACGGCTTCATCGGACACCCGCCTCAGAGTGCCAGCGGAGCAGGTCGGCGTGCACGCGGGCCGCATCGGCTTCGGACGCGTCCTGGACGATCACCGGAACCGGGGCGACCGCGGCCAACTGGGCGAACAGCGCCGGGTAATCCATCAGCCCCGCACCCGCCGCGGAGTAGCCGGACTCGACGACGTCCTTGGCCTGCACGCCGATCACGCGCCCACCGAACAAATCGATCGCCTCGCCGATGACCTCGTCCTGTCTCCCCACCGTCAACGGGGTGAGCAGGTTCGCCGGGTCGAGCACGATGCCGACCGGCGCGTCGACACCCAGCTCCTCCAGCAACCGTGCGGCCGCCGGGCCGTCCCGGATCACGTTGCCGCGCTCCGGCTCCACCCCGAGCCGGACGCCCGCGCTGCGAGCGGCCTCCAGCAACGGGTCAAGTGTGCGTCGCAGATGGGCCCAGGCTTCCGGAGCGGCGTTGTCGGGGTGGGCTCGCCACATGTTGTCCGGATCGCGGGTACCGGTGCACAACGTGACGACGTCCGCGCCCAGCTCACCGACCAGACCGATCAGCCGAACCGCCTGCCTGGTCTGCCGCTCACGCAGGTCGGTGTCGGGGTGAATCGCGTTGAAGGTCGCCGACACGCTGGGGATGGCCAGTCCTTCCGCGTCGAAGGCGGCCCGCACCTCGGGGAACCGGACGTCCTCGACATCGGCGGCCAGTGTGGACAGTCCGACAGCGGCGAAGTTCCAATGCGCCAAGGCATAACCGGCTCCGGCTACGGCGGCCGCGACCTCCGCCGGGGTCTCACGACGGAACGTGCGGGCGAAGATCCCCAGCCGAGGAGCGAGGTCGGTGGCGCTCACAGCTTCACCTCCGCGCCGGACTCGACGGCCGCCGCCGTGGCCTCGATGAGCCGGATCGCACGGACTCCGTCGTGCACGTCCGGGACCGGCGAGCCGCCGTCCCGGATCGTGCGGGCGAACGCCTCGAGCTGCCGTTCGTAGGCGTCTCCGTCGGTGAGCTCCGGGACCGTCGTGAGGCCGTCGGCATAGGCGTGCACGGTGGAGGCGCGACGGTAGAACGGGAAGTGGGTGTCGACCCGGACCGTGCCCGCGGAGCCGAACACCTCGATGCCCTCGGTCGGCACGCCGGGCACGTCGACGGTGATGCTGATGGTGCCGACCGCCCCTGCCGCCGTGGTCAGCAGGGCCTGCCAGGTCTGGTCCTTGCCGTCCTCGCGGTGCCGGGCGACCACGCTGGAGACGTCGCCGAGCAGGTAGCGGACCGTGTCGAAGACGTGCGCGCCATGGGTGGCAAGCAGGTAGCGGCGGCGGTCCGCCTTGAACCCCGCCTCCACCTGGCGGGCCGCCAAGTCCGCGTGGACGTGCGGGAACAACGTCGCCTCGATGCCTGGACGCAGGTCGCCGATGCGGTACCAAGCGTTGAACGAGCGCACCTCGCCGAGGCGTTCGGCCACGAACCGCCCGGCGAACCGCACACCCTGGTCGTGCCTCTTCATGGCGCCGACCTGGAGCACCAGTCCTGTCCGGTCGACGAGGTCGGCCAAGGCCTCCGCCTCCGCGACCGTCGAGGCGAGCGGTTTCTCCACCAGGACATGCTTTCCGGCCGCCAGCGCCTCAGCGGCGATCGAGTGGTGGAACCGGTCGGGCGCGGCGACGATCACCGCGTCGACCGATGGATCGGTGAACACCTCCCGCTGGTCGGTGTGCGCCGACGGCACGCCGTAGCGCCGAGCCACCGCGCGGGCCACGCCCCCGCTCGGGTCGCAGACCGCGACGAGGTCGATGCCGTCCGCCTTCTCGAGGGCGGGCAGGTGCGCCACCTGGGCGATCCGACCGCAGCCGATCAGGGCCACCCGAACGGTGTCCGCCATGTCCCCTCCTTCCGGTGTCATCCGAACATCCCCCTTGACAGCTTCGCTTGTTTCCTGTTTCGTGCCACTAGTCAACCAAATCGAAAGCATCCGTGTCAACACGAACGAAACCGAAAACCGGAAGGTGGCCATCATGAGCGCACTGGGACTCGACGTGGGCGGCACCAAGATCGCGGCCGGGCTGGTCGGCCTCGACGGCAGCGCGGCCGAGGTCACCACCACCCCTACCGCGGGATCGGGCCAGGCGGTCGTCGACCAGATCACCGGGATCATCGACGAGTACCGGACCGCGCATCCGGTGACGTCCGTGGGTCTCGTCGTGCCAGGTGGGGTCGACCCGCGGACCGGGGTCGTCGCGGCGGCGTCGAACCTGGGCTGGCGCGACCTGGACCTGCTCGGCGCTCTCCGCCCTCGACTACCTCCGTCGGTCGCCCTGCACGTCGACAACGACGCGAGCGCCGCCGCATGGGCCGAGCACCGCTTCGGCGGCCACGGGCAAGGGGACTCGCTCGTGCTCGTCACCGTCGGGACCGGGATCGGTGGCGGCGTGGTCGTCGACGGCCGGGTGGTGCGCGGGGTCTCCGGCGCGGGAGGCGAGGTCGGCCACCTCCCCCTGCACCCCGGCGGCCGGGCGTGCGAGTGCGGGTCGAGCGGCTGCTGGGAGCAGTACGCCAGCGGACGGGCACTGCACCGCGCCGCGCAGGTGGCGGGCTGGTACACCGAGACCGCCGGACGCGACGTCCTCCGGGCAGCGAGCGCGGGTGACGTGGTGGCGGCCGCCGCGGTCGCCGAGGTGGCGACCCATCTGGTCCACGGCATCGTGGTGCTGACGGCGGTCCTCGATTCCGCCTTGGTGCTGCTCGGCGGCGGACTGGGGAGCGATCCGCTGTTCCAGCCTTTCGTGCACGCCGCCGCCTCCGCGGCAACGGTGACCCCACCCCGAAGACGGATCCCGATCCGGCCAGCGTCCCTCGGTGTGCTCGCGGGCGTCATCGGCGCGGCCGACCTCTCCCGCACGACGACGAGGAGGTGACATCAACGGGATCAGCGATGAGCGGCGTCGTAACCATCGCCGGATCCGGGCAGCGACGGGAAAGACCCGGTCGGGAGCGCCGTCACGTCATCGGTGCGATCCGGTGGCGGGTAGGAACTGAATGGTTGGGTCGTCGGTCTGATCGGATGGAGGCGGCGCAGCCGGACGCTGTGCCTAGCGTGGATCGCGGGATGGGCGCCCACCCGCGTTCAACCGCCGAACCTCCGGACAACGCCACGCGGTCGAGTGCGGCCTCGGCGGACACCATGTCGTTGCAACCCTCGTACGACGGGCTGACTGTCCGCTGTCCGACCACGGTTCGGGTCGGTGTGATCGATACGAGTGGTCGTGGTGACTACTTGGCAGGCCCAAGGCACGCGGACGCCCGACCGCGTCGGGGGCCGCGGCCGGGCTTGGTGGGTGGCGCTCTGCTACTTGACCAGGGCCACCCGGATCGCGACCCCGTTCTGCCTGCCGGCGTCGAGGTTGTAGTCGACCGAGACGGTCCAGTTGTTGTTGAACGCGTCGCGCAGCAGGTCGAGCATGCCCTGCCGGACGGGCCGGTTGCCGTCGTTGCGGAGCTGGAACCCCATCGCCCGGTTGGGCTCCGTGTTGAGCTTGAGGATCGCCTCGGTGTCGAGGAAGTCGGTCGGCGGGCCGAAGCCGCCGCCGACGTCGTGCACACGAAGGAAAGTGAGCTTCCCAGTGGTCTGCAGCAGTGCCATGTCCATCTCCTTCAACACTTCAGGGGAGGTCGGCGACCCTGATGAGGACGCCGTTGTCGATGCCGGTGCGCCGGTAGTCCAGCCGGACCGGGTGGTTGCGCGCGAAGGCGGTGCGCAGGGTGTCGAGCATGCCCTTGCGCGCGCCCTCGTTGCCGTCGTCGCGCAACTGGAACCCGAAGGCCCGGCCGGGCTCGGTGTCGAGCCGGACGACGACCTCGACGTCGAGGAAGTCCGACGGCGGGCCGAACCCGGTGCCCCGGTCGTGCACGCGCAGGAACGACAGCCTGCCGGTGGTCTCCGCCACCAAGGGGAGGAACGGGTTGAGCACCTGGCGGATCCGCCGGGTGCAGACCGCGCAGTACGGCTTGTCCAGCTCGCGCATCCGACAGGTGAACTGCGGGCGGAAGGCGCCGCAGTGGAAGTGGTCCGCGCCTTCGAACGCGCCCACCGCGTTGGCCGGCAACCCGGTGGGCGGGCTCGTCCTCGGGTCGCACTTCGAGCAGTCGGGGTTCGACGTCGTCGGCAGCGGGGTCGACGACGCGACGAGGTCCCGCCACTTGAGGGCCGCCCGGTCGATCGTGGTGGTCACGTTCGCCTGCGCGGGCTCCCCCGCCGGGTGCTGGTTGTGGTCGGTCTCCTTGCCGCAACCCAGGAGGTACTCGTACTCGTCGGCGAGCCCGAACGCGGTGTGCCCCATCTCGTGCAGGGCGATCTCCTCCGCGTCGGTCGCCAGCGAGTACACCGCCACTCCCCCGCCGGACCCGCCGTACTTCGTCGAGTTCACCACCACGATGATCATGTGCCATTGCGGCACCTGGGCGCGGGCGACCTCGAACGCGGTGTTGTTGTTCACCACCAGCAGCCGGTCGATCTTGTCCGAGCAGAACGTCGAGTCGAAGTACGTGGCGGGTGTCGCCCCCGTGCCACCGCACAGCGTCGGGTCGTCGGCGCCGCTGTCGGTCGACGCGACGTCGACCCGGAACACGTTGATCGCCTGCCTCAGCGTGGAGAACGGAGCGGAGGTCAGGAGCTTGTCCGTGAACGACTTCACGTCCGCGGCGTACTGGGTGAGCTCCGCCTCCCGGTACCCGTCGCCCATCACCACCAGGTTCCACCGCGTCGCCGGGTCGCCCGCGTCCACAACCTTGGTGGTCCCGACGACCCTGCCGTCCTTGGTCGTCACGACGCACCCCCGCGTCCCAGCGGGAACCGGGCCAGCTCGGTCGCCGTCGCGCCCTCTGCCCGCACCGCGGCGGCACCGAGCCCGCTCATGAACGACAGGTGGTCCGCCTGCTCCAGATCCGGCACCAGCACGGCGAAGCTCCCCCTCGCCCTGCTCACCGGCGCCCGCCGCAACGACGGCCCCGACGCGTCGCCGAACACCTCCACCGTCTCCCCCAGGTCCGACGGCAGCACCCGCCGGTGCAGTGCGCGACCGTCCACATCGCACACCTCCACCCACACCCCCAGGTGGTCCTCGTACCCGTCCAGCCGGTCCGTCGGCGGCACCAGCACGTCCACCGGCTCGTTCGACAACATCCGCAGCCCCCGCTCCGCGAACTCGAAGATCAACCGCACCGCACCCCGCCCCCGCGGCTCTACCCCCTCATCCACGCCGATCCCTCCCCCACAACGCTCTCGCGCCCACCAACGACCCCATGCCCACTCCCCTCCTGCAGTGCCTCACCTCTAAGGCGTTCCAGTCCTGTTCCACCCCGTTCCACGGGGTGTTCGGGGCGGGATGGACGAACCAGGCTTGGTGGCGCAAGTCGGGCGGGTGAGGCAGACGGGCGGGCGGTGAGGCAGGCGGAACTGGGCTGAACAGTTCGAAGTCGGGCAGCGAGAGCGGGGAGAACCGGGAAGGGCAGGACGAACCTGGGCAGTAGGGGGAAACAAGGCCAGGCGTCACGAAGCCGGGCAGCCGAGTGGCCTAGCTGAGCGGGCGGCACCAGGCCGCTGGCGAGGCGGGAGACATGAGGCTAGACAGCCTGGGGCGGACGGGGGGGGTGAGGGGCATGCGTCGGGCCGGGCAGGCGAGATCGGGGTGGCGAGGTGGATCGATCGGGGTGGGCAACCCGGCGTCGGGCTGCCAGGGCGGACGCCTAGGTAGGCGACACAAGGCCAGGCAGCCACGGCGAAAGGTGGGGGGAACGGCATGACATCAGGCCGGACACGCATGGCAGGGGACACGAGGCCAGGCAGCCAGGCGAACGGGGGTGAACGGCGCGACCTCAGCCGGGTACGCATGGCCGGGCAGGTGAGGCCGGGCAGGTGAGGCCGGGTAAGTGAGGCCGGGCAGGTGAGGTGGAGATCGGGGCGGGCGGCACGGTGTCGGGCTGCGAAGGCAGACGAGCGAGGTGGGTGACAAGAGGCTGGTATGCGAAGCGGGCAGGTCGGGGGCGGGAGATGCGGAGTGGGGTCGGAGGGAGAGGTGGGACTGGGTGAGGCGCGGTTAGGCAGGCGGGGTGGGCGAGTGGCGGGTGGGCGGGTGACGGGCGAGTGGTGGTGTGGGGTGAGGTGATCGACAGGAGGGGTTGAGGGGTGAGGTGATTGGCGGGAGGGGGTGGGGCGTGAGGTGATCGGCGGGAACGGGTGCGGGGTGAGGTGATTGGCGGGAACGGGTGCGGGGTGAGGTGATCGGCGGGAACGGGTGAGGGGCGCGGTGAGGAGTGGGGGCGGGGCGGGGTGAGCGGTCGGGCGCGGTGAGCGGTCGGGCGCGGTGAGGAGCGGGGTGAGGCGAGGGGTCGGGCGCGGTGGGAAGGGTGGCTGTGGAAGGAAAATCGGTTGCTGTGGTTGTTTGATCGGCGGACTATCGGGGGACCGAGTCAGTGCCCCAGCCCGCAGCACGATGGCCCACCCGACCAGGTCTCGGCCCGCGCGCGACGGGGCTTCCGCACGGAGCCGGTTGGCCCGTGCACCGCGCCCCGCCGGGCTCTCCCCCGGCGGGGTCGCTGTCTTGTAGTACTGGTGCATGGTGCTGTTCGTGGCATCGGTGCGTTCAGGCTGTGCGGGCTTAAGCCTGCGAGTCGGACGAGCGTCGTGCGCCTAGTTCTCGCGAGATGCTTCGTGCGGCGGTCTGCACCGCCAGGCCCAACCGTCGTGGCTGCGCGACTCGCTTGGGTACCAACACACCCAGCACTCCGACCACCTCGTCGTCCTTCCCGAACACCGGGGCGGCCACCGACACGATGGTCTCCGCTTCCTCCACCCGGCGGAAGATGGCCAGTCGTTCCCGTCGTACCTCGGCCAGCGTTCGGCGGAGGAAGTCGGGGGTGATGAGGTGGTTGTCGGGTTCGCTGTAGACGGGTTTGGCGAGCAAATCCTCTTGTACTTCGCGTGGGGCGAAGGCGAGTAGGGCGAGGCCGACGCCGGTGGAGTGGAGGGGCAGTCGGCCGCCGATGCGGTAGTCGACGGGGGCGGCTTGGGGGGCGGAGAGGCGTTCTACGAGCATGGCCTGCATGCCGTCGCGGACGGCGAGCTGGACGTGTTGGCGGGTGACCTCGGCGAGGTCGTGCATGAACGGCAGGGCGACCTGGCGGAGGCCGTGGCCGCGTGGGGCGAGGGTGGCGACCTCCAACAGGCGCAGGCCGACGCAGTAGCGGCCCGCGGGGTCGCGTTCCAGGGCGCCCCAGCCCACCAGCCTGGTGGCCAACCGCAGGGCGGAGCTGGGGGGCATGTCGGCGCGGCGGCTCAGTTCGCCCAAGGTGAGCGTGCGGTGGTCGGCGTCGAACGCGGCCAACAACGACAGCGCCCGGTCGACGACCGGTTCGCCGTGTGCCGGGCGGCGGCCGCGGACGCGGACAGGAGGTGGTTGGTCGGCCTCCTGGGGCGGGGATTTTCCATTGGTTGGCATCACCGCTGACCGTACCCCGCCTCGCCGCCCATCCTTCCCGCAAGTCAGGCGACGAACCACGGCACGTCCGGTCGCCGACCGCGATGCGAAAGGTGCCCAACGATGAGTACTTTCCTCTCCGGCGCGGACCACCCCGACCACACCGACCCGACCGACTCCACAACGACCGCCTCCACGACTGCCGCCTCCACGACGACCGCCGATGACACGGCCTGGCCGCAGCCCCAGGTGGGGTTCCTGTTCTTCCTGGGTTTCGCGGCGATCGGTGCCGCGATGGCGAACCTGGTGCCGCTCGTCCTGACCCTGTCGATCAAGGCGACCGCTATCGACCCCGAGGGCGCGACGACGATCGTGTCCATCGTGGCCGGTGTGGGCGCGTTGTTCTCGCTCGTCGCGTTCCCGGTGCTGGGCCGGATCAGCGACCGCACGACCTCGCGGCTGGGCAGGCGGAGGCCGTTCCTGCTGCTGGGCGCGGTGCTCGTCGCGGTCGGGTCGGTAGGGCAACTGCTGGCCGCGGGCACGTTCGGGTTGACGGCCGCGGGGGTCGTGACGGCGGTGGGGTTCAGCTCGGCGATCGTCGCCGTGACGGCGGTGATCCCGGACCAGCTGGCGCCGCACCGGCGGGGACCGGCGTCGGCGATCGTGGGGCTGAGCCTGCCGGTCGGCGCGGTGGTCGGGCTGTTCATCGCGCAGCTGGTCTCGCCGAACCTGCCCGCGATGATCCTGCTGCCCGCCGCCGTCGGCGTCGTCGGCTGCGTGCTGCTCGCCGCGGTGCTGCCCGACCGCAGGCTGGCCGCGGCCGAGCGGCCGCCGTTCGGCGCGCGGGAGCTGTTGGGCACGTTCTGGGTGAACCCGTTGCGCGACAGGGACTTCGCCTGGGCGTGGCTGAGCCGTCTGCTGATCTTCCTCGGGGTCGCGGCGATCCAGGCGTACCAGGCCTTCTACCTGATCATCGTGCTGCACTTCGCTCCGGCGGAGGTCGCGGGAGCGGTCTTCCTGTCCACGCTGGTGCTCACGGCCGCCGCGCTGCTGTTCGCCCCGGCCGCCGGGAAGGTGTCCGACCGGGTCGGGCGGCGCAAGCCGTTCGTGGTCACGGCGGCGCTGATCTTCGCCGCGGGTCTGCTGCTGGCGGCGTTCGCGGGCTCGTTCCCGGTGTTCCTGGTGGCGATGGGCGTGGTCGGGCTCGGTCAGGGCGTGTACTTCGCGGTCGACATCGCGCTGGTGACGCAGATCCTCCCGGACCCGGCCAACCCGGCGAAGGACCTCGGCCTGATGAACATCGCGAACACCCTGCCCGCCTCGATCGTTCCCGCGCTGGCGCCCGCGATCCTGTCGGTCAGCGCCACCGCCGAGGCACCGCAGAACTTCGCGGCGCTGTTCACGTTCGGCGCGGTCGCGGGTCTGCTCGGAGCGGTGCTGATCCTGCCGATCCGCAAGGCGAAGTGATGCTCCCCTACCACGACGCCGCCCTGCCCGTCGCGGACCGCGTCACGGACCTCCTCGGCCGGATGACACCGGCCGAGAAGGCCGGGCTGCTGTGCCACGCGCCGGTCGCGGTGGCACCGGACGGCGGCCTCGTCGACGAGCCGAGGACGTTGCTGCCGACCGCGCCGACGACGCACGCCGTGCGCGACCTGCACCTGCGCTGCCTCACCCTGATGGCACCGGTCGCGGCCGGACCGTTGGCCCGCTGGCACAACGAGGTGCAGGCGCTGGCCGCGCGGAGCATGCTCGGCATCCCGGTGCTGGTGTCGTCGGACCCGCGGCACTCGGCCAACGAGAACCCCCTGACGTCCGTGCCCTCCGGCGGTTGCTCGCGGTGGCCGGAGCCGCTGGGGTTCGGCGCTCTCGGCGACGCGGACCTGGTGCGCGACTTCGCTCGGGTGATCCGCGCCGAGTACACCGCGGTCGGCATCCGGATGGCGCTGCACCCGATGGCCGACCTGGCCAGCGAACCGCGCTGGTGCCGCACCGCGGGCACGTTCGGCGCCGACCCGGACGTGGTCGGCGCGCTGGCGGGCGCGTACGTGGCGGGCCTGCAGGGCGACGACCTCGGCCCGGACGCCGTCGCGAGCATGGTCAAGCACTGGCCGGGCGCGGGGCCGCAGGCGGGTGGCGAGGACGCGCACTTCGCGTCCGGCAAGGACCAGGTGTACCCGGCTGGGCGGTTCGACCTGCACCTGTCGCGGTTCCGGCCGTCGCTGCACGCCGGGGTCGCCGCCGTGATGCCCTACTACGGGCGACCGGTCGGGGTGGACGGCCTCGCCGGGGTCGGGTTCGCGTTCGACCCGAAGGTGGTCGCCGGGCTGCTGCGCCGCGACGAGGGCTACGACGGCCTGGTGTGCACGGACTTCGGCGTGCTCACCGACGCGACCCTGGCCGACGGCACGGTGTGGCCCGCGCGGGCGTGGGGCGTGGAGCACCTGGATCGGGTCGACCGGGCGGCGTTGCTGCTCGACGCGGGAGTCGACCAGTTCGGCGGTGAGTGGTGCCCCGAGGTGGTCACCGACCTGGTCGCGGCCGGGAGGGTCGCGCAAGGGCGGGTCGACGAGTCGGTGCGGCGGGTGCTGACCCTGCTGTTCCGGTTGGGGCTGTTCGAGAACCCGTACGTGGACGAGGGGAACGCGGTCGCGACGGTGGGGCGCGCGGACTTCGTCGCGGCGGGCGAGGCGGCGCAGCGCCGGTCGATGGTGCTGCTCGCCAACGACGGAGTGCTGCCGCTCGCGGAGGGGATCAGGCTCTACGTCGAGGGGGTCGACCGGGCGACCGCCGAGCGGTACACAACAGTGGTCGACCACCCGGAGGACGCCGATGTCGCCCTGGTCCGCCTCGACGCACCCTACGAGCCGCGGCAACGGCTGCCCGAGGCGTTCTTCCACCAGGGGAGGCTCGACCTGCCGGACGACCGGCGTGAGCACCTGTGCGCGCTCGCCGCCACCGTGCCGACGGTCGTCGACCTGTTCCTGGACCGCCCCGCCGTCATCCCCGAGCTCGCCGGGCACGCGGCCGCGCTGCTCGCCGACTTCGGCGCGGCGGACGAGGCCGTGCTCGACGTGGTGTTCGGGCGGGCACGGCCGGAGGGGCGGCTGCCGTTCGAGCTGCCCCGGTCCATGGCCGCCGTCGAGGCCCATCCCGAGGACCTGCCGGGCGGTACCCGCGACCCGGTCTTCCCGCTCGGCCACTCCGTCGAAGCGCTCGACTGGCGCCCGCGGACGAGCGAACCCCAGAAAGGCTGACCCGATGCCGATCCACCCCGCCGTGGCGGGCAAGTTCCCGCTCCTCGAGGGCGCGTCCTCATTCGAGCAGCTGCTGGTCGACCCCGCCTACCGGGACCGGTTCGCCGAGTTCAACCGGCCGGCCGTGGGCGGTCCGCCTCCGGTCGTGCCCACCCGCGCCGACTCGGTGCCCGGCCCGCACGGTCCCGTGCCGGTCCGGATCTACTCGCCCGAGAACGCCGAGGGCGACCGGCCGTGCGTGGTGTGGCTGCACGGCGGCGCGTTCCGGATGGGCGACCTGGACATGCCGGAGGCCGACTGGGTGGCCCGCGAGCTGGTGACCAGGGCGGGCGCGGTCGTGGTGGGCGTGGACTACCGGCTGGCGAACGGCGGCGTCTCCTACCCCGTGCCGCTCGACGACGTCGTGGCCGCGGTGCGCTGGGTCCGCGACCACGCGTCCGACCTCGGCGTGGATCGCGTGCACGTCGGCGGGGCCAGCGCGGGCGGGAACCTGGCCACGGGTGCGGCACTGCGGGTGCGCGACGAGGACGACTGGACGCCCGCGAGCCTGGTGCTGGTCTACCCCGTGCTGCACCCCGAGCTCCCGCACCCGGCGCCGTCGCTGACCGCGCGGATGGCCGAGGTCCCGCCGATCCTGCACTTCCCGCCGCACGAGGTCCGCGCGATCACGGCGAACTACCTCGGCGGCCCCGTCAGCGGCGCCGACGGCTACGCGATGCCGGGCCTGGCCTCGTTGGAGGGCCTGTGCCCGACGCTGCTGCTCACCGCCGAGTACGACGACCTGCGCGGCTCCGGCGAGGTGTTCGTCGGGCAGCTGGCGAAGGCGGGCGTGGACGTCCGGTACGTGCGGGTCCGGTCGATGCTGCACGGCTTCCTGAACCTGCCGTCCGCGATCGGACCGGTGGGGCGGGCCCTTGACCTGATGGCGGAAGCGGTCACCGGGTGACGGCGCCGCGCAGGAAGTCGACCGACCGGCGCACGATCGCGGGCACGTCCGCCGCTCCCCTCCACACGTGCTTCGCACCGGGAACGAGGTCCAGCTCCACCGGGGCGCCGACCGCGCGCAGGGCGTCCGCCAGCCGGACGCTCTGCGCCGGGGGCACCGTGGTGTCGGCGTCACCGTGCTGGAGCAGGATCGGCGGCGCGTCCGGGCGGACGAACGTCAACGGGGCGGCGGCGTGCGCCAGGTCCGGTACGTCGTGCGCGGGCGCACCGAGCAGCAGCGCCTCCCGCGAGTCCGGGCCGCTCTGGTCGTCCACGCCCAACGCCGCGCGGTCGGCGGGCAGCCCGAGCAGGTCGGTCACCGGGTACCAGGCCACCACGCCGTCCACGGAGCCGCCGTCGAGCGCCGCCAGCAGGGCCAGGTGCCCACCCGCGGACTCGCCCCACAGGTGGACCGGGCCCGCGAGCCGCCCGCGGACCCACTCGACGGCCGCGCGCACGTCGTCCAGCTGCGCCGGGAAGCACGCCTCGGCGCTGAGCCGGTAGTCCGCCGCGGCGACCGCGAACCCGTTGTCCGCCAAGCCCTCGTAGAACTCCCCGAGCACCGGCGGGGGCTGACGGCGCGAGCCGCGCCGCCAGCCCCCGCCGTGCAGGTACACGATCGTGGCCACCGGTTCGCCGACCGGCAGGTGCAGGTCCAGCGCCAGGGGGCGGAAGCCGGTCGGCTCGCGATAGACGACGTCGCGGTCGGTCACGCGGCCTGCTTGTGGAACCGGCCGCCCTGCATGATCGCCAACAGGTTGTCCTTGTCCTGCACCAGGGTCACGTCCTCCGTCGGGTCGCCGCGCACCACCAGCACGTCGGCGAGGTAGTCGGGTGCCAGCAGGCCCACCGGCAGGTCCATCACCTGACCACCGTAGAACGTGGTGGCGCGCAACGCCTCCGCGGGCGAGTAGCCGAACAGCTCCACGAACAGCTCCAGGTCGCGGGCGTTGCGGCCGATCGGGTTGTTGGGGAACCCGTAGTCGCCGCCGGGCAGCACGCGCAGGCCTCGCTTGCGCAGCTCCGGGTACAGCTCCCGCATCGCGGCGAGCGAGGCCACCGACCCCATCCTCTCCGCCATCGCCGCGTCGATGCCGAACTCGGCTCCCTCGTGGACGTTCGCCCACATGATGCCGACCGCGGGCGAGAGGAAGACCGAGTCCTTGCGCTCCTCCAGCAGGTCGATGGCCTCGGCGTCGGCGTAGGAGCAGTGGTAGATGGACCGGAAGCCGTTGCGGGCGGCCAGCTTGACGGACTCCGGCGACTGGGCGTGGCAGTTGAGCCACACGCCGGACTCGCGGGCCTGCTCCCCCGCCGCGGCGGCCTCCTCGGGACTGTACTGGGTGACCATCGAGCCGCCCTCGAAGAACACGTCGTCGTTGCTCATCAGCAGCTTGACGCTGTCGAACCCGAGCGCGGCCTGCTCGCGGACGAACTCCCGCACCGCGTCCGGCCCGGTCCGCTGCGGCTTCGGGCCGTCCGGCCCCATCCGCACCGGGTTGTTGTCCCGCTCGAACGACGCCGCCCGCATCCGCGGACCGGGCGTGGCACCGGACGCGATGCGGTCGCGCAGCACGATCTCGGTGGGCACGGGCGTCAGCGAGCCCGCGGAGTACGCGCTGGTGAAGCCCTGGTCCAGCAGGATGGCCGCGTTGCGCTCGGCGATGGCCAGGTGCTCGTCGGGCGTCGGCATGCGGTGGAAGAAGCTGACGTCCAGCGGCGGGTTGAACGACGGGTCGAGATGCCCGACGGCCGACGGGAACGTCAGGTGCGAGTGCGACTCCACCATCCCCGGCATGACCGTCGCACCGCGGCAGTCGACCACCCGGTCGCCCGGCTCGGGTTCGGTGCCGCCGCCGGGGCGCACGCTCTCGACCCGGTCGCCGCGCACCACCACGTCCGCGGGCACGGCGGGCGAGCCCGTGCCGTCGAACACGCGACCACCCGTGAACAGCACCCGCCCGTTGTCCTGGCTCATGGTTCCCCGTTCCACCACGTCGTCGTGATCATGCCCGGCAGGTCACGCGCCGACCATGTTGTAGCCGCCGTCGGCCACCAGGAAGCTCCCGGTGACGTGGTCGGCGTCCTCGGTGGCCAGGAACAGCGCAGCCCCGGCCAGCTGCTCGGGCCGCGGGACGCGGCCGAGCGGGGTGCTGTTCCGCAGCTGCTCGCCGCGGCCGGACCGCCAGTCCTGCCTGCCGAGCGTCGCCTCGGTCTCGATGAAGCCGGGCGCGAAGACGTTGACCCGCACGGTCGGGGCGAGGGCGTGCGCGTACGACTTGGTGAGGCCGATGATCCCGTACTTGGCGGCGGCGTACTGCGGCGCGCGGGCGCTGCCGCGCACGACCACCGTGGACCCGATGTTGACGATCGAGCCGCCGCCCGCCTCGACCATCCTGGAGCCGAGCTCGTGCGTGCACAGCATCGTGCCCTTGATGTCCACGGCCAGGACGTGGTCGATCGACTCCTCGGTGACATCGCGCCAGGACATCTGCTCGCGGGCGACGTCGCCGACGTTGTTGACCAGCACGTCGACCCGGCCGAAGTGGCTCCACACCTCGTCGGCCATCCTTTTGACCTGCGCCCAGTCGGCGATGTCGGCCTGCACCAGGAACGCCTTGCGGCCCTCGTTCTCCACGCGCTCGGCGGTCCGCTCCGCGCCCGCTTTCGACCCGCGGTAGTGGACCGCGACGTCGGCGCCCTCTTGGGCGGCGCGCACGGCGATCTCCGCGCCGAACCCGGTGCCCGCGCCGGTGACCAGGACGGTCTTGCCCGCGAAGCGGCTGGGGATGGTCACACGGACTCCTTAGACGAGGGTGCGGCCGCCGTCGGCGTACAGGACGTGTCCCGTGACGAACGACGACCAGGCCGAGCAGAGGAACAGGATCGGGCCGACGAGGTCGTCGACGGTGCCCAGGCGGCCCGCGGGGACCAGGGAGGTCAGCTCCTCGCGCACGCCGGGGAGGTCGAGGTGGTGGCGGGTCAGGTCGGTCTCGGTGTAGCCGGGCGCGACCGCGTTGACCGTGACCCCGGAGGGGGCCCACTCGCGGGCCATGACCCGGAGCAGCTGGTTCACGCCGCCCTTGCTGGCGGCGTAGGGAGCGTGGTTCGCGTGGGCGAGCTGCCCGGACACCGACGAGAGGTACACGACGCGGCCGTAGCCCGCCCGCACCATCAGCTCCCCGGCGGCCCGGCCGGTCCAGAACGCGCTGCCCAGGTTGAGCGCGACGATCCGCTCCCACACGTCGTCCGGGGTGTCCAGGACGGGACGCCGGTCGTTGGTGCCGACGGCGTGCACGAACACGTCCAGCCCGCCCAGGATCGCGGCCGCCTTCCCGACGCACTCGCGGCTGCCGTCGGCGGTGGTCAGGTCGGCGTGCAGCGGGACGACCCCCGCCAGCGCGGCGAGCCGCTGTTCGTCGACGTCGGCGACCACCACGGACGCCCCCGCCTCGGCGAGCGCGGTCGCGGCGGCGGCACCGATGCCACCGGCCCCCGCGACCAGCGCGGTCCGTCCCCGCAACCCGAACCGGTCCACCTGGCACTCCCCTTCCACCTGGGCCCCGACGGTAGGTCCGGCCACGTCCGGGGCGCACCGGCCGTTCCATTGGTTGGCAGAGGTGAGCGGTTCCGGTCGGGTCCTGCTGGGATGGCCCGCATGACCAGGCTCCCCCGCCCCGTGCCCGCCGACCTCGACGCGGACCAGCGCGCCCTCTACGACACCATCACCGGCGGCCCCCGTGCGCGGGGCCCGCAGCGGTTCCGGCTGACCGACGACGACGGGCGGTTGAACGGCCCGTTCAACGCCATGCTCGTCGCGCCACCGCTCGGCCACGCCCTCCAGGGCCTCGGCGCGGCCATCCGGTACGAGACGACGCTGGACGTCCGGGTGCGCGAGCTCGCGATCCTGGCCGTGGCGGGCAAGTGGGACTCGGCGTTCGAGCGGCACGGCCACGAGCCGATCGCGCGGGACGCGGGCGTGTCCGAGGACCAGCTCGCCGCGCTGCGCGCGTTCACCATGCCGTCCGACCTCGCCGACGACGCCGAGCGGTGCGCCCTGGACGTGGTGTTCGCGCTGCTGCGGGAGGAGGACCTGGACGACGCGGCCTACGCCGAGGCCGTTTCAACCATTGGCAACCGGATGGTCTTCGAGCTGACCGCTCTGGTGGGCTACTACGCGACGCTCGCACTCCAGTTGCGGGTCTTCCGGGTCAGCCCCCCAGCCGAGAGTGGACACCCATGAAGCTTGTGACCTTCGACGACGACCTGGTCGGCCGGATCGTGGACGACCAGGTCGTCGAGCTCGACACCGCGTCGACGCGCGAGTTCTTCGAACGCGGGCAGGACGTGCCGGAGACCGGTCGGCGGTTCGCGCTGGCCGACGTGCGGCTGCGGGCCCCGATCGTGCCGAAGAAGTTCTTCCACACGGCAGGGAACTTCCGCGAGCACCACGAGGACCTGGTCCGGGTGAACTGGTCGCACCCGGTGAACAAGGGGATCGTGTTCTTCCAGAACGTGGACGCGATCATCGGTCCCGACGAGCCGGTCGTGTACCCGTCGCACCTGACCGGGGAGCTCGACTACGAGCTGGAGCTGGCGGTGGTGATCGGCAGGCCCGGCAAGTTCTTCTCCGCCGAGCAGGCGGTCGAGCACATCGCGGGGTACCTGGTGTTCAACGACATCACCGCCCGCGACATCCAGCGCCGCGAGATGGAGTCCGGCGTGTTCTCCTTCTCCAAGGCCATCGACACGTTCTGCCCGATCGGCCCGTACATCCTCACCGCCGACGAGGTCGACGACCCGCACGACCTCGACATGGAGCTGCGCGTCAACGGGCAGGTGCGGCAGAAGTCCGACACCGGTCGCATGTCCGTGTCGATCCCGCAGCTCGTGGCCTACCACTCGCCGCAGGTGTACAGCGCGGGCGACATCGTCACCACCGGCACCGTGGCCGGGGTCGCGGCGAGCACGGAGGACCCGTTCGCCAACTACCTCAAGCCCGGTGACGTGGTGGAGGCCGAGATCGAGGGGCTGGGTGTGCTGCGCAACCCGGTCGTCTCGTGGCAGGACGCCTACGGCACCGAGCCGCCGACCGCCGACCAGTGGGTCTGAGCGCGTGCGCCTCGCCACGCTGGCCGGCCGCGCCGTGCTCCTGGTGGAAGGCGGTGCCGTCGACATCGCCACCGCGGGCCCGTTCGGCCCGGACCCGATGGACGTCCTCGCGGAGTGGACGGCGTTCCGCGAGTGGGCGGCCTCCGCGGACCTGGACCCGACCCCGTTCGACGCCCGCGACCTCGACGCGCCCGTCCCGCGTCCGCGCCAGGTGTTCGCCGTGGCGCTGAACTACCCGCCGCACGCCGCCGAGGCCGGCTACCGCCCGCCCGCAGACCCGTTGGTGTTCACCAAGTTCCCCACCTGCGTCACGGGGCCGGACGCGGTGGTCGAGCTGCCCGGCGACCGGGTCGACTGGGAGGTGGAGCTGGTGGTGGTCGTCGGGGTCGCGGGCCACCGGATCGCCGCCGCGGACGCGTGGGACCACGTCGCCGGGCTCACCGTCGGCCAGGACCTGTCCGAGCGCCGGGTGCAGCTGCTCGGCACTCCCCCGCAGTTCTCGCTGGGCAAGTCGTTCCCCGGTTTCGGCCCCACCGGTCCGGCGCTGGTGACCCCGGACGAGCTGGGCGACCCCGACGACCTGGAGATCACCTGCCTGCTCAACGACGGAGTGGTGCAGCGGGCGCGCACCAAGGACATGATCTTCACCGTGGCCGAGCTGGTCGCACGACTCTCGGCGGTGTGCCCGCTGCTGCCCGGTGACCTGGTCTTCACCGGCACCCCGGCGGGCGTCGGCAACCGGATGACCCCGCCGCGCTACCTGACCGCCGACGACGTGCTGGTCAGCCGCGTGGAGGGGATCGGCGAGCTGCGCACCCGGTTCCGCTGACCACTACCGGGCCACGCGGGAGCTCTCGACGACGTGGTGACCCGCCCGGACCTCGTCGACCCGGCCGTTGGGCAGCCGGATCTCGGCGCGGGTACCGGGCGGCACGTCCACGGCGAGCCGGAAGCCGTCGGCGCCGATCCGCCAGGCGCTGCGGATCGGGCCGTACGGACTGTGGTGCTCGGCCTCGGCCGCGCGCAGACCGCCGCCCGGCTGGGGTGCGACCACGAACCGCCGGTAGCCCGCCTCGTCGGGTCCGGGGTCCTCCGGGAGGCGGATGCCCGCGATGTGGGTGTGCAGGAACGAGATCACCGCGCCCTTGCTGCAGTGGTTGAGCGAGCCGCGCGCGCCCGCGGCGTCCACGCCGTCCCACCGCTCCCAGATCGTGGTGGCCCCTTGGGCGATCATGCCCAGCCACGACGGGACGCCGGTGGACATCAGCACGCGGTAGGCCACGTCGAGGTGTCCGTTGTCCGCCAACGCGGGCAGCAGGAGCCCCGTCGACAGGAAGCCCGTGCCCAGGCCCTGGCACGCGGAGTCGGCCAGCCGCTTCGCCACGGTCGCGCGCAGGTCGTCGGGCACGAGGTCGAACGCCAGGGCCCGCACGTGGTTGGCCTGGCTGGGAACCGCGATCGTGCCGTCGGGTCCGAGGTACTCCCGCCGCCAGGCGTCCCGGACGGCGGCCGCCAGCTCGCGGTAGCGGTCCGGCGACCGTCCCACCAGGACGGACATGCGGCCGAGCAGCTCCGCCGAGCGGGCCAGGTAGGCGGTGGCCACGATGCCGTGGTCCACCCGCGGGTCGGGGTTCGGGGTCTCGCCGGGTTCCAGCCACTCGCCGAAGTGGCCGCCGGTGTCCCACAGGTACCGCTCGTGCGGTGCCGGTGCGCCGACCCGGTCGGGGTCGCGACCGTCGTGCGCGGCCGTCGCGGCGTAGTCGACCCAGCGGACCATGGAGTCGTACTGCCGGTCGACCAGGGTCGCGTCGCCGTAGGCGCGCCACAGCTCCCACGGCACGAGCACCGCCGCGTCACCCCAGCCCGCCGATCCCTCCATGGCGTCCTGGAACGCCCTGCCGGACGGTCCGGCGCCCGCCGGGTTCGGTGTCACGGTGGTGACCCGCCCGTCGGGCCACTGGTCGGCCGCGAGGTCGCGCAGCCACTTGTCGGAGAACCCGGCCACGTCGTGGGTGAGGGCCGCGGTGGCGACGTGGACCTGCCAGTCGCCGGTGAACCCGGACCGCTCGCGCTGCGGGCAGTCGGTGGGGATGTCGCAGGCGTTGTCCCGCAGGCTCCACACCGCCGCGTCGTGCAGGGCGTTGAGCCGGTCGTCGTCGCAGCCGAACCACCCGGTCTCGGCCAGGTCGGTGTGCACGACCACCGCGGTCACGTCCGTCGCGCCGAGCGGGCCGGGGTGTCCGTCGACCTGCACGTACCGGAAGCCGTGGGTGGTGTGCCGGGGCTCGAACACCTCGCCGGGGCGCCCGGCGGAGACGACCTCGTCGACCTGGCCCGCGGGCAGGAGCCGCCCGGTGGCGAAGTCGAACGCGCGCAGGTGGTCGGTGGTGACCCGGCCGTCGACGTCGACGTGCTCGCCGTGCGTGAGGGTGAGCGTCGTGCCCGCCGGGCCGAGGTCGGTCAGCCGGACCCAGCCGTTGACGTTCTGGCCGAAGTCGACCACGACGCCGCCGCCCGCCACCAGGGTGAGGGCGGTCGGGGTGAGCTCCTCGATCCGCCGGACCGGCGGCGCGATCGAGAGCACGAGCCGGTCGCGGTCGGCGTAGAGACCGCCGTCGACCGGCCGTGCGGGCTGCCAGTCGGCCTCGGGCGCGCTGAGGTCGACGCGCTGGCCGTCCATCAGGTCCGCGGCGGTGATCCGGCTGGGTCGCGACCGCCAGCCCGGCCCGGTGGTGACCGCGGTGGTGCCGCCGTCGTGCACGACCTCCAGCGCCAGCAGCGCGGCGACCCGGTCGCCGAAGCCGTTCGCGGTCCGCTCGAACCCGTGCCTGCCGCGGAACCAGCCGTCGGACAGCAGCAGCTCCACGGCGTTGGTACCGACGTGCAGGAGGTCGGCGACGTCGTGCGGCTGGACCTGCAACCGGCTCCGGTAGGCGGTGAAGCCGGGGGTCAGCTCCAGGTCGCCGACGCGCGTCCCGTTGACGAACAGCTCGTAGATCCCGTGCGCGGTGACCCACGCCGTCGCCGCCGTGACCGGCCGGTCCAGGGTGAACTCGTGGCGCAGCCGGTAGGCGGGCCGTTCGCCGGGCGCGGGGACGACGGGCT
Organism: Umezawaea tangerina; assembly: GCF_003002815.1. Lineage (GTDB taxonomy): Bacteria > Actinomycetota > Actinomycetes > Mycobacteriales > Pseudonocardiaceae > Umezawaea > Umezawaea tangerina. The sequence continues at coordinate 643,553 of NZ_PVTF01000002.1, forward strand.
CGTGCGGCTCGATCCAGGTCGCCGTGCCGAGCACGGCGGGCAGCGCGTCGACCGGCCACGGGGCGGGCTCCGACCAGGCGCTCTCCCCCAGGTCGGTCCACACCTTCACCTGCCACGAACAGCCGCGCCGCTCGACACCCAGGTCGACCAGCACCGACCCGGCGCCCTCGCGGCGGCCGGACGTCCAGACGACCTCGTCGGCGTCGAGCAGCCGCACCTCGTACGCGCGCTGGACCACCGTCCCGGCGGGCAGCCACCAGGAGCCGCGCGCCGGGTGGTCGAGCCTCAACCGGGTGGGCGGGTCGGTCATGGGGACTCCTCGGAGCCGCGAACCTGAAAACCGAGGGTACAAGGTTTTCGGATAGGGTCGGCGTGTGCCACGCAGGACGGGGAGCTACGCCGCGGGCAGGCAGCGCCGCGACCGCATCGTCGAGGTGGCGGCCGCGCGGTTCGCCGAGGACGGGTACCACCGCACGTCGCTCGCCCGGATCGCCGCCGACGCGGATCTGACCGAGGGCGGCCTGCTGCACCACTTCCCGTCCAAGAAGCACCTGCTGCTGGCCGTGGCCGAACACCGCATCGCCACCACGGCGCAGTGGTGGGCTGAGTTGGACGAGGACGCGTCGGTGGAGGCCGTGTTCGACCGGATGGCGGGCACGGCCGAGCGCTTCCTGCGGCAGCCGGGCCTGATCGAGCTGTTCGTGCTCGCCTCCGCCGAGGCCGCCGACCCGTCCAGCCCCGCGCACGCCGTGTTCGCCGAGCGGTACCGCACCGCCGTCGACAGCCTCGCCGCCGTCTTCACCCGGTGCGTCCGGCGCGGTGAGCTGGCGGCCGGCACCGACTGCGACGCGCTCGCCCGCGAGTGCGTCGCGGTCAGCGACGGCCTCCAGCTCCAGTGGGTGCTCTCCGACGGCCGGGTGGACCTGGTCGCTGGCGTGCGCGAGCACGCTCGCCGCGTCCTGCGGTGAGTCAGGCCGAGGCCCACTGCTCCGCGATGTCCGACGCGCGGGCCGCGCCGAGCGCCTGGCCGAGCTCGTAGGCGGCGCCCACCCGCGAGGTGTCGAGCAGGTGCAGGCCCCAGCCGCTGAGCTCGAGGAACGCCTGGTCGGGCTGCAGGACGACGACCTCGGCCCCGGTGCCGCGCAACGCCTCGATCTCGGCCAGCTGACGCGAGGTGGAGGCGTCGAGAGCGGCCGCCAGGTCACCGCCGACGAGGGTCAGGGTCATGCACGACACGACCAGCACCCTGGCGTGACCAGCGGCGACGTGGACGTTGAGCGGCGAGGCCATGCCGCCGTCGACGTACCGGGTGCCGCCGACCGTCACCGGCGGGAACAGGGTCGGCACGGCGCAGCTCGCGGCCACGGCGCGGTCCAGGTCCGCCTTGTCGGCGGCCGTCCACACGCGGGGCTCGCCCGTGGTGGCGTCGATGCCGGTGCACGCGAACGCGGGCGGCCAGGCCACGCCGTGGTAGCGGACGAACGGCTCGTGGCCGACGAAGTCGTCCTCGGGGACCGTGTCGGCATCGAGGGCGAGCTTCCCGATCGCCGCCAGCGGGGCGTCGGGGGACGAGGTCGTCGCGTCGAGGAAGGCCGCCTGCATGGCGGCCAGGTCGAACGGGCGGTCGCGGGGCAGCGGGAGTGCGGCAGCCATGGCGGTGACGATGGCGCCGAGGTCGAGACCGGCGGTCACGGCGGCTCCGGTGGCGGCACCCGCGGAGGTGCCGATCACCGCGTCCGCCTCGCGCAGGGCGACGTCGTGGGCGGCCAGGCCGGTGGCCAGACCCAGCTGCCAGGCGATTCCTACCGGACCGCCGCCGCCGAAGACGACCGCGCGGGTGTGGGGTGCGCTCATGCGACCCAACATATGGGAGAGCCCGTGCCGGTGTCGGGCTCAGCCGTTCTGGGAGAGCTCCATCGGCACGAAGCCCGCCGCCGCGGCGGCCGCGGGGGTGCCGAAGATCGTGGCGAGGTCGGTGTAGACGCCCCGGCGGGCGGGCCAGTACATCGCGCCCTCCAGCGGGCCGACGACCTTGCCGTCGCCCACGTCCACACCGCGCCAGAACGCGGCACCGGGGACGGCCGACACGACGTGGACGACCCAGCCGATCGCTCCGGGCACGTAGGGGAAACCGTGGCCGGTACCGGTGGGCGAGGTCTCGATCGGTCTGTTCACCTCGACCACCGCTCGGGCCGGACACCGGGCACGACGACCGGACGGGCCGCCGTGCAACGCTCGGACTGCTGGAGGTCGCCGCTCACCGCGACATGATCGCACCACCAGGCCCGATGAGCGCATTCCACCGTCGGGAATCACACGGCCGCCCCGGTGGACACAGGTGCACCGCTCGGTGCGTACCTCCACAGTGGACCCGCGTTTCGCCGGGAATCCGGGTGATCGACCGGTGATCGGCGTGCGAGGATCGCGCCGGAGGCCGGTTTCGACCGTGGAGGGTGCGAATGTTCACCATGTCCCTTGGCGACGACGGCGCGGTGCTGCGTCCGCTGGAACCGTGGCGGGCCGAGGAGTTCCTGGCGCACATGGACCGCGGGCGGGAGTTCATCGGACGGCACATCACGCTCGCCGACCGCGTCACCGACCTCGCGTCCAGCCGCGCGTACCTCCAGTCCTACGCCGACAAGGCCGCCGCCGACACCGGCCGGATCTACGGCATCTGGACGGACGGCACCCTGGTCGGCGGAGTCCTGTTCCGGACGATGGACGTCGCGCTCGGCAACGCCGAGGTCGGCGTCTGGCTCGAACCCTCGGCGGTGGGCCGCGGCCTGGTCACCAGGGCGGCCCGGCTGATCATCGACTGGGCCGTCGGGGAACGCGGCGTCCACCGCGTCGAGTGGCAGGTGGTGTCGACGAACAGCGCCAGCATCGCCGTGGCCGAGCGGCTGGGGATGACGAAGGAGGGCGTGCTGCGGGAGAGCTACCCGTACCGGGGCGAGCGGCACGACGTGGAGATCTGGTCGGTGCTCGCCCCGGAGTGGAGGGCCTGAGGGCGGGTCCTCAGTGGACCCGCTACCCGAACGCCGCTGTGGGCCCGCCGGACCCCGACCCGCTTGTCGTCGTCCGCCCCGGCGACTCCCCCTGCTACGGGCCGCGCGTCGAGGAAGCGGGCTCAACCCAGCCGCGGCGGCGCGAGGGTGATCAGCACCGGTACCAGGGCGGCTATCATCGAGGACAGGATTGTCGACGATCTCGGGTGGGGGTGTGGGCAGGTGACGGCAGCGGGTCCGGACGAGACCGGGCGGGGTCGGTCGCCACGGGTCGTCGACGCTATCCGCGACGCCGTCACCGGCGGCGAGTTCGCGCCCAACCAGCGGATGGTCGAGGCGGAGCTGTCCGAGCGGTACGGCGTCAACCGCGCGAGCGTCCGCGACGCTCTGCTGGAGCTGGCGAGCGAGGGCCTGGTCGAACGGATCCCCAACCGCGGCGCCCGCGTCCGCGAGGTGTCGCTCGCCGAGGCCGTCGAGATCACCGAGGTCAGGATGGCGCTCGAGGGCCTGTGCGCGGCCAAGGCCGCCGAACGCGCCACCGAGGAGGACCGGGTCGCGCTGCGCGGGATCGCCGCGTCGATGCGGGACGCGGTGGCCGCGGGTGACATGTTCGGCTACTCCGACCTCAACAAGCGGCTGCACGAGCTGGTCATGACCATCAGCGGCCAGGCGACCGCGCGCACGGTGCTCGCCCGGCTGCGCGGCCAGAACGTCCGCCGCCAGTTCCGGCTCGCCATGCACCCCGGCAGGCCCGCCGTGTCGCTGCCCGAGCACCTGGCGATCGTCGACGCGGTGTGCGCCGCGGACCCGGTGGCCGCCGAGGCGGCCATGCGCGCGCACCTGCGCAGCGTGGTCGACGCGTTGCCCGAGGTCGAGAAGTCGCACCCCCGCAGGTTCGACGCGCTCTGACCGGACACCGGTCGGGATCTTGTCCTGTCCGCGGCGCATCCTGTCCGCATCCGCCCGTTGACGCGAGCGGCCGGCCCTCATAACGTCGGTCGGGCGCTACCCCGCGTCACCGACACCTGACCCACGGTGGAGGTGACCGGAGCCCGACACCGCCACGTCGTGCCGCACCGCCGATGCCGCGTGGGAGGAACCTGACCGTGCCGCTCAACCGAGGTCGTCTCCCGGTCGTGGACGCCGACCACGCGCAGGGGCGCCGGGGCCCTCCGCGGACACGTCCTTCCGCGCCCGTGAGGTGTACGTCGGCAGGACACGGGGCCCGTCCGGTCCCGTGAGTCCACTGTGGAGGTTCGGGTTGTCGCGCCTTGGCGTTCTACTGCTGGTGCTGGTGTTGTCGACGGGGTCGCTCGGCGGGGTGGGATCGGCGGCCGCGGTCGCCGAGTCACCGGGCGACGTCTACTCCTACCTTGAGGACCCGACGCGGGTCTCCGAGGGCCAGGAGCCGCCGCACGCGTCCCTGCTCCCCTACGCCGACGTCGGCTCGGCCGCGCGGAGCGAGGAGCGGACGCCGTACGCGCTGCCGCTGGACGGGCAGTGGAAGATCGCGATGGCCAAGACGCCGGAGGAGGTGCCCGCCGGGTTCTACGCCGACAGCTACGACACCTCTGCGTGGCGGACCGTGTCGGTGCCGCACACGTGGCAGACCGACGGCCTGGACCACCCGGTCTTCCGCAACATCGCCACCGAGATCCAGCCGGACGACCCGCCGCACGTGCCCCGCGACATCAACCCGACCGGCGCCTACACCAGGGACTTCGACCTCCCGGCGGGCTGGACGCAGCGGACGTCCGTGCTCCGCTTCGAGGGTGTCACGTCCGGCTACTTCGTCTGGGTCAACGGCCGGTACATCGGCTACGACCAGGGCGGCTACACGCCCGCCGAGTTCGACATCTCGCGGGCGCTGCGGCCCGGCCACAACCGGGTCGCCGTGCAGGTGCACCGGTGGGGCGCGGGCTCGTACCTGGAGGACTACGACCAGTGGCGGTACGCGGGCATCTTCCGCTCGGTCTCGCTGCGCTCCACCCCGGCGACCTACGTCGAGGACGTGACGCTGCGGACCGACCTGGACGCCGCGTACACCGACGCGACGCTGTCCGCGGCCGTCGAGCTCGGCCACAAGCCCGGTGGCGCGACCGGCGTGCACCGCGTCACCGCGAGCCTGCGCGACGCGCGGGGCCACGAGATCGCCTCGGCCAGCGGGACGGCGGACGTGACCGGTCCCAGGACCGACGTCCAGCTCACCATGCCCGTGCGCAACCCGGCCAAGTGGACCGACGAGACGCCGAACCTGCACACCGTCGTGCTCACCCTCACCGGCCCCGACGGGCGGACCACGCACATCACCAGTGAGACGGTCGGTTTCCGCGAGATCGAGATCCGCGACAAGCAGCTGCTGGTCAACGGCGAGCGGGTGCTGTTCAAGGGCGTGAACCGGGCCGAGACCGACCCCGACCACGGCAGGCACGTGCCGAAGCCCGCGCAGGAGCGCGACGTCGCGCTGATGAAGCAGCTCAACGTCAACGCGGTGCGCACCTCGCACTACCCGTCGGACCCGTACTTCTACGACCTGGCCGACCGGAACGGGATCTGGGTCGACGACGAGGTCGACATCGAGACCCACGACCACGAGAACTGCGCGAGCTGGTGCGAGGCGAACCAGCCGGAGTGGCGCGACGCGTTCCTCGACCGGTTCGTCGGCATGGTCGAACGGGACAAGAACCACCCGAGCGTCTTCATGTGGGACACCGGCAACGAGGCCGGACTGGGCGCGCACCACTTCTCGATGGCCGAGTGGCTGGAGGCCAACGAGCCGACGCGACCGGTGTACCACCAGTCCAACAACCCCGACGGCGACGCGCCGTACGCCGACGTGTGGGGGCCGCGCTACCCGTCGCCGGAGCGGTTCGCCGAGCAGGCCAAGTCGACCACCAAGCCGCTGATCTTCGGCGAGTACGCGCACGCGATGGGCAACAGCCTCGGCAACTTCCGGGAGTTCTGGGACATCATCCGCGCGAACCCGGCCACGCAGGGCGGGTTCATCTGGGACTGGGCCGAGCAGAGCATCCGGCAGCCGGTGCGGATCACGCCGGACACGTCCGGCAACGACATCTCCGCGCACCTGACCGGCGCGCCCGAGTTCGTCGAGGGCCATCGCGGCAAGGCGATCTCGTTGTCCGGGCTGGACGACTTCGTCGAGGTGTACCGCGACCGCAGGCTGGACCTCACCGGCAAGGCGCTCACCCTGGACGCCTGGGTGAAGCCCGCCAAGTGGACCGGTGACTTCCGGATCATCAGCAAGGGCGACCACCAGTACACGTTGAAGATGAAGACGGAGAACACCCTGGAGTTCTTCGTCCACAGTGGAACGTGGCGCGTGGTGCAGGCCCAGGTGCCCGCCGACTTCTACGACAACTGGCACCGGGTCAGCGGCACCTACGACGGGGCCGCGCTGCGGATGTACATCGACGGCCGCGAGGTCGGCAGCACGGCGTTCAGCGGGACCATCGACGCCTCCTCGGCCGACGTGAACATCGGCCGCGACTTCGAGACGTCGTGGAACGACCCGAGCAACGTCGGGCGGATGTCGCACGGGGTGGTCGACGACGTCCGGATCTACGACCGCCCGCTCACGCCCGCCGAGCTGAACGCTCCCGAGCCGGTCGGCGGTGCGCTGCTCGCACTGGACCTCGACGGGGCGGAGACCGTCGGCACGCACCTGTCCTACGGATCCGGCATGTCCGGTCTGGACGGTCTGGTCGGCGCCGACCGCTTCGCGCAGCCCGAGACCGCGCAGCTGGCGTGGGTGCAGCAGCCGTTGCGGTTCGGCTACGCCGACGGCGTGGTGTCGGTGCGCAACGAGCGGCAGTTCACCGGCACCGACGACCTGCTCCTGCGGTGGAAGGTCACCGAGGGGTCGCGGGTGGTGGCGCGTGGCCAGGAGCCGCTGCGGGTCGCGGCCGACTCGACCGGCACCACCACGCCGCGGATCCCGGTCAACGCCGGTGACCGCGAGCGGTTCCTCACCGTCGAGGCGGTGACCAGGAGGGCCGCGTCGATGGTGCCCGCCGGGCACGTGCTGGCGCACGACCAGTTCGCGCTGGGCGGGACCAAGGTGCCCGGTCTGGACTCGGAGCGCCCGTCGAACGACGTCGTCACCGACGACGGCGAGGCGTCCGTGACCGCGTCGGTGGGCGACGTCGTGTACACGGTGGACAAGGCGGGCGGCTCGCTGTCGTCGATCAAGGTGCGTGGCGAGGAGCTGCTCGCGGGCGGGCCGAAGCTCGACGCGTGGCGACCCCCGATCAGCAACGAGACGTGGGCGTGGGGCCGCGCCGAGGGCGAGGACTGGCGGCGGGCCGGGCTCGACCGGCTCGCGGCCACCGTCACCGGAGTCCGCGTCGAACCCGACGGCGCCGCGGGTGTCCGGGTGGTCGTGGACAGCCGCGTCGCCGCGCCCGACGTGACCGGGGCCTGGTTCGACCAGACCATGACCTACGCGGTCGACCGGTCCGGCACCCTCAGCCTGGGGCACAAGGTGTCACCGCAGGGCTCCGTGCGCACGCTGCCCTACCTGCCGCGCATCGGCGTCTCGCTGGCCGTGCCGGACCAGTACGACCGGTTCTCCTGGTACGGCCGCGAGGCGGAGAGCTACGTCGACCGCAAGGACGGCACGCCGATCGGCGTGCACTCCAGCACGGTGGACGAGCAGTACGTGGACTACTACCGGCCGCAGGACTACGGCAACCACACCGACAGCCGGTGGGCCCTGCTCACCGACGGCCGCACCGGCGGCCTGCTCGTCGGCGGCGCCGCGGACGTGAGCGTCACCCCGTACGACGACCTCGACCGCGCCGCCTACCCGTTCCAGCTCCAGCGCAACAACGGCTGGTCCACCCTGCACGCCAGCCACGCCGTCACCGGCGTCGGCGACACGCCCAACCCGGTGCGGGAACGCAGCCAGGTGCAGCAGGACGTCGACTACGAGTACACGCTGACCATCCGACCGCTGAGCGCTCAGGAGGCACGATCGGGCAAGCCCGCGGGGGCTTGACCGGCGCCGCTGATGCTGGGCTACGAGGGTGAAGTAGCCCAGCATTGCGGTGCCGACCACCGCAAAAACCACAAAACTGGGACTGTGGCCGACACACCGGGAGTGGCTAACGAATTCGACGGCGTCGCAGGCGGACCAGTGGTGCAGGCGGGAGTGATCCACCAAGTAACGCTGGCGCCGGTCCACCAGCGGGAACGCCCGCCACGGCAGTTGCCGCTCGCGGTCCGCGACTTCATCGGCCGCGGGGAACACCTTGCGGCCTTGTCAGCTCTACTTCCCAACGGCGCTGGCAACAGTGGTGCCGCCTCAGTGGTGATATCCGCTGTCGACGGGACCGCGGGGATCGGGAAGACCGCACTCGCCTTGCACTGGGGGCATGCGGTGGAACACCACTTCCCCGACGGCACCCTCTACGCGAATCTACGTGGCTACGGACCTGGTGAACCGGCGACATCGGACGAAGTGCTCGAGAGCTTTCTCCGCGCATTGGGTACTCAGGCGGAACGGATGCCCGTCGGAGTCGAGGCCAAGGCCAGTGCATTCCGGTCGTTGCTGGCAGGTCGGCGGCTCCTCCTCGTTCTGGACAACGCGCGCAGTGCCGACCAAGTACGCCCACTGCTTCCCGGCGTCGCAGGGTGCGTGGTCGTGGTGACCAGTCGGGACAGCCTGACCGGTCTGGTGGTCACCGAGTCGGCTCACCGACTTACCCTCGATGTCTTGAGCGAGCACGAGGCCCGCAGACTGGTGGAAAGTATCGCAGGAGAGCCACGCACGAAGGCAGAACCGAAAGCTGTCACTGACCTCGTCCGGCTATGTGCACGGCTGCCACTGGCACTGCGGATCGCCGCTGGGCGGGTGACCGTCCACGAGCACTACACCTTCGCAGACGTCGTGAGCGAGTTGGAGGACGACCACCAACGTCTCGGAGTACTGAGTCGTGGCAACGATGAACGAGCGGCGTTGCGCGCGGTATTCGATCGGTCGTACGAGAAGCTACGACCCGATCAAGCACGAATGTTCCGACGATTGGGTCTCCACGTCGGACCGGAGATCAGTGTGCACGCGGCCGCAGCGGTAGCCGAACTAGATCTGCCCACGGCACACCTCCTCTTGGAGGACCTCACAAACGTCCACCTGATTGAACAATGCGCCCTGAACAGATACAAATTCCACGATCTGTTGCGCGCCTACGCAGCAGATCTGGCTCATCGCTACGACATCACTATCGAGCGCGAGCTCGCAGTGAAATCATTACTCAACTGGTACACCCACACCGCCTGGGTATACGACGCAGCGGTCTTCCCTGCTCACACCAGATTGCCTCTTCGCATACCCGTCCCGCAGAACCCGATGCCAGCACCTGATAGCGTGCAGGCACTGCGATGGTTGAACATAGAGGAGCCCGCACTTCTCTCGGCATTACGCAAAGCCGCCAAGTGCAGAATGCACAAATTGTCCGCGCATTTAGCCGAAGGCGCGCGCTTTCTCGTCGCAAAGGGCGCCTGGAAGGAACAACATGAAGCTCTAGCGGTGGGGTTGTCGGCTGCACGTCAGACCGGGGACCAAGTTGCCGAAACCTGCTTTTGCATCATGCTCGGCGAGACGTTCATCAATATGCGACGGTGGTCCGAGGCATTCGCTATCCTTAATCATGGCCTGCTGCTCGCTCGCGACCTTGACGATAACCACTATCCTGCGATGACGCTGAACGAGCTCGGCTACTTGTGCATCGAACAGGAGAGGTTTGAAGATGCACTGGAGTACCTGACCGAAGCTCTACCTCTTAGCCGAGGGGTCGACACAGGCAGAACCGAAGCAGTGGTCGAATGTAATCTTGCCGCCGCACATAACAGCCTGCACCTCTATGAAGATGCACTCGTCCACGGGGACCGCAGTCTTGTTCTGCGCCATCGCTCAGGTGACCTGATCGGTAAGGGACCCGCACTGCACCAATTCGCCCGCGCCTGGAACGGCTTGGGGCGATTCCGCCTGGCGGCCGACCTGTGCAGCGAAGCGATCTCTGCCGGAGACACGTACGGCAACTTGGCGGAAATCATGGCCGGACCGCTGGAAACGCTCGCTGTGTCGCTGGAGAACCTTGGCCACCGAGACGAGTCGAACCGATGCCTGCAGGACGCCGCCAGGCTGTACGACGACTACGGATACCCGTGGCGGGCCCGTCGTGTTCGGGACGCCCTTGCGCGCTCCTCGTAGTTGACCACGTGGAAACCGGCGCCGTCGGCCCGGTTCGGGGCACGATGGGGTGATGCGGGGTTGGTGGTCGGCGCTCAGTGCGCCTCGGCGCAGGCTCATGGTCGGGCTCGGTGTGCTGGTGCTGGTGGGCGCCGTCGGGATCGGGGTGGTGCTCACCCGTGGGGGTGCGATTCCGACGGCGGCGCAGGATCGGCCGGGGCCGGTGTTGTTGGTGCCGGGGTACGGCGGGAACCGGGACTCGTTGGCCGGGTTGGCCGAGCGGGTGCGGGCGGCCGGGCGCAGTGCGGTCGTGGTGGCGTTGCCCGGTGACGGGACCGGGGACCTGCGGGCGCAGGCCGCGGTGCTGGACGACGCGGTCCGGGCGGCCGTCGACGACGGCGCGCCGTCGGTGGACCTGGTCGGGTACTCGGCGGGCGGGGTCGTGGTGCGGCTGTGGCTGGCCGAGCACGACACCGCCCGTGCCGCGCGGCGGGTGGTGACGCTCGGTTCGCCGCTGCACGGCACCGCGCTGGCCGGTGAGGGCGGGCTCCTGGTGCCGGGGGCGTGTCCGGTGGCGTGCACGCAGCTCACGCCGGGCAGCACGCTGTTGACGGAGGTCGACCGGCGGCCGATCCCTGATGCCCTGCCGTGGCTGTCGATCTGGACCGACGACGACACGACGGTGCGTCCGCCGGACTCCGCGCGGCTGACCGGGGCGGTGAACGTCGCGCTCCAGCAGCTGTGCCCGGGCGCGGTCGTCGCGCACTCGCAGCTGCCGACGGACCCGGCCGTCACCGGGCTCGTGGTGCGCGCCCTCACCGACGCCGAGCCCGTGGACCGGACGCCGACCGGGTGCGCGCGTTAGCTGGTGATGTCCTTGGAGGCGAAGTTGGCCCAGGCCGCGCCGAAGAACAGCACGATGTAGCCCGCCTGGAGCAGCAGGCCCTTGTCGATGTTGTCCCAGAACACGGGGTCGCGGAAGAAGTCGATCCAGGACAGCCAGTAGTTCGTCGGCAGGTACGGCTTGATCGCGGCGGCGGCCTGGAGGGTCTCCATGATCGAGCTGGCGATCAGCACCGCGAGCGCCGCCAGCGCCGCGCCGATCGCCGAGTCGGACAGCGTGGAGAAGAACAGCGCGATGCTGCCGAACCCCACCATCGACACCACGATGTAGCCGATCGCGGCCGCCATCCGCACGGCCAGCTCACCCGGTGACAGGTCGATGCCCGACAACGACGTGGCGGCGCTCGCCTGCCCCACCGCCTCGGCACCGGTGCCGAACAGCACGAGCCCCACGACCAGCGACGTGACCGCGACGACCAGCACCGCCAGCACGGTGAACACGGCCAGCGCCACCAGCTTCGCCACCAGCACGCGCGGCCGGGCGACCGGCCGGACCAGCAGGTACCGCAACGTCCCCGTGGCGGCCTCGCCCGCGATCGCGTCCCCCGCGAACACCGCCACCGCCAGCGGCAGGAACACCGGCAGCACCATCGCCAACGCCGCGGCCGGGTACAGCGCCCCGTTGCGCAGCACCGCGGACAGGAACGCCCCGCCCTGCCCCGGCGGCGGCGCCAGGTCGGACACCGACAGCAGCACCGCGACCAGCGCGGGCAGCAGGCACAGCAGCCCGATGCTCAACCATACCCGCGGCCGCAGCGCCAGCTTCCGCAGCTCGACCCCGATCACCCGTCACCGCCTCGGGAGATCCGGTCACCGCAGTCGACCGTGGACATCGCGATCACCGGTCCTCACCACCCGTCGGGCCGTCGATCCGGTCACCGCTGGCACCCGTCGAGTCCAGCACGACCTGCTCCAGGGTCCGCCGTTCGGCCTCGATGCCCGACACCCGCAGCCCCCGCCCGACCAGGTCGGCGTTCAGCCCGGCCACGTCGGCGTGCCGCACCACGAGCCGGTCGCCGTCGCGCGCGACCACCTGCCCGTCCAGCAGCGCCACGACCTGCGCGGCGTCGGGGCTGCGCACCAGGACGTGGCCGGTCGGCGCGAGCAGCGCGGCCAGCGAGTCCTGGAGCACCATCCGGCCGCGGTCCACGACGGCCACGCGGGTGCACAGCTGCTCGACCTCGGCGAGCAGGTGGCTGGACAGGAACACGGTGGTGCCCGCCTCGTTCAGCGCGACCAGCAGGTCCCGGATCTCGCGGATGCCCTTGGGGTCCAGGCCGTTCGTGGGCTCGTCGAGGATCAGCAGCCGGGGCGCGCGCAGCAGGGCGGCGGCCAGACCGAGCCGTTGCCGCATGCCCAACGAGTAGGCCGACACCGGACGGCGGTCCACACCGGACAGGCCGACCTGCGCCAGCGCGGACTCGACCCGGTCGGCACGCCCGCGGCGACCACCACCGGGGCCCGCCGCGTCGAACATCGCCAGGTTGCGCCGTCCCGACAGGTGCGGGTACGCGCCCGGCCCTTCGACCATGGCACCGACCTGCGGCAGCACCTTCGCCGCGTTGCGGGGCATCGACTTGCCGAGCACCTCGATCTCGCCCGCCGTCGCGTGCACGAGCCCGAGCAGCATCCGCACGAGCGTGGTCTTGCCCGAGCCGTTGGGGCCGAGGAAGCCGAACCGGTCGCCCTCGGCCACGTCGAGGTCGACCGAGTCCACGGCGACGATCCGGCCGAACCGCTTGGTCAGCCCTCGGGTCCTGATCACCGGCCGCGCCGGGGCAGTGCGATGAGCTCGGTCGCGGCGGTCCGCAGCACGCTCGTGTCCACCATGCCGACCAGCAGGTACCAGCGGCGGGCGACCGCGGACCTGGCGATGACGACCGACAGCGGCGACACCGACAGCGACACGATCCGGCCGTTCGGCACCGTCACGTCACCGCCGCCGGCCTTGGCCCCGGCATCCGCGGCCTGCGCGCCCACGTCGCGCGGCACCGGCAACGCGACGAACGACGACAGCCCCGTGCCGTACACACCGACCCCGCGCACCCCGGCCCCGTCGGCCTCGCGCAGCGGCCTGCCCGCCAGGCTCGTCTGCGGCGGGTCACCGCCGAGGAAGCCGAGCGCGCCCGCGATGTCCGGCGCCTCGACCACGGCGTACCCGGAGCTCCGGCCGACGTCGGGGACCAGCACGCCGTCGTCGGGCGGTCCGGGCGTGAAGCGGTCGAACGCGGTCACCAGGATCGGTCGCGCGGCGCCGCGGGGCGTGACCTCGACCCGGAGGGGCACCCCGGTCCCGCTGTCGGCCCACACGTCGACCTGGCCGATCGTGGTGGCCGGGTCCGCGGGCACGAGCCGCAGCCCGTCAGCGCGCCGACCGGCGACCGACCGGGCGTCCAGCGCCGTCACGACGTCACCCGACGCGGTCGCCAGCAGCCTGCGGGCCAGGTCCGGCGGGAGGAGGTCACCGGCGCGCGGCAGCCGCACCGGCGCCGTCCCGACCAGCCGGGTGACCTGGTCGGCGCCGTAGTCCCAGACGAACTCGCCGTCGGGGGTCCGGTAGGTGTCGCGCTCCCCCGCCGTGGACACCACGTCGAACCGCCACCGGTCCGGTGAGCGGTACCAGCTGCGCACCGTCGTCACCCCGGTGAGCAGCCTGGACACGTCCTCCAGCTTCGGCAGCTCAGGCAGCGGCAGCGCCCCCTGGACCACCGAGACGCCCTGGTAGGGCACGTCGGCGGACCGGACGACCCGCTCGCGCAGCCCGGTCGCCTCCACGGTCCCGGTCGGCTCCGTCACGGCCGTCACGACCACCGGCACACCAAGCACGAGGACGGCCGCCGAGACGACGACCGCCCACCGCCAGAGCCCGCGAGACCGGACACCCGCCACGACCACCACCGATCAAGTCGACTAACGGCGACGATACGGCGCACGGGAAGAGGACGCCCGCGGCCGACAGCCGATCGACAGGTCCGCGCGGGGGATTGCCGCCTCGGGCCGGCGTTGCCTAGGTTGCGAGCAGCGACGGAAAGGTGACGATTCCTCATGGCCGAACACGTGGTCGTCATCGGAGCCGGTCTCTACGGCGCGTCGGTCACGGCCTCGCTCACCCGGCGGGGCGCCCGCGTCACCGTCGTGGACGCCGCGGCGCCCGCGAGCGGCACGTCCGGTGCGACGTTCTCGTGGACCAACTCCTGCGGAAAGCAGCCCCGGACCTACCACGACCTGTGCGTCGCGGGCATGGACGCGCACCGCGCGCTCGCCGCCGGCGTGCCGGGCGCCGACTGGTACCACGAGGGCGGCAACCTGGAGTGGGCCGACGACGACGGCGAGCGGGAGGCGCTGCGCCGCAAGGTCGAGGGCGTCCTGGACTACGGGTACGAGGCGCGCTGGCTCGACCGCGCGGAGGTCCTGCGCCTGGAGCCCGACATGGACCCGGCCGAGCTGCCCGACGACGGCATCGCCCACTTCCCCCGCGAAGGGTGGATCGAGCCGACCCGGCTGATCGCCCACCTGCTCGCCACGGTGGCCACCGGCGGCGCCGAGCTGGTCCGCGACGACGCCGTCACCGCACTGGACACCGCCGGGGGCGAGGTCCGCGCCGTGCGGCTCGCCTCCGGGAGGGAGCTGCGCGCGGACGCCGTCGTGAACTGCGCCGGTCCCCAGGCGGGCCGGATCGCCGAGCTGGCCGGGCTGGACCTGCCCATGCGCAACGTCAACGGCGCGCTGATCTACACCTCACCCGCCCCGGTGTGGGTGTCGCGGGTGGTCCACGCCCCGCGCGTGCACCTCCGCCCCGACGGTGCCGGTCGACTGTTGTTGCACACGCACGAGAGCGACGACGCCGTGCGCGTGGCCGACACCGGCGAGACCACTGTGGAGCGGTCGGCCGTCGAGGAGGTGCTGGCCGCGGGTCGCGCCCTCTACCCCGGACTGGCCGCCGTCACCGTGGAGTCGGTCCGGGTCGGCGAACGCCCCATCCCCTCCGACGGCCTCCCCGTGCTGGGCCGCGCGCCCGACCTGCCCAACTTCCACTTCGCCGTCTCGCACAGCGGTGCCACCCTGAGCGTGCACGCGGGCGACCTGGTCGCCGCCGAGGTGCTCGGCGAACCCCACGACGACGTCCTGGCGCCGTTCCGGTTCGAACGCCTGGCGCGGTGACCCGGCGCGGCCGGGTCACATCCGGGCGGCCCCCTTCTTGATCGCCGTGCGGATGCGCGAGTACGTGCCGCAGCGGCAGATGTTGCGCAGACCGTCCAGGTCCGCGTCGGTGATCTGGCGACCCTCCGCCTTGGCCTTGCGCACCAGCGCCACCGCGGCCATGATCTGGCCTGGCTGGCAGTAGCCGCACTGCGAGACGTCCTCCTCCAGCCACGCCTCCTGCATCGGGTGCAGGTCGCGGCCGACGGTGGCGGGCAGGCCCTCGATCGTGGTGATCTCGTCGGTCTCCTTGATCTTCGACACCGGGACCGAGCACGGGTTGAAGGCCTTGCCGTTGATGTGGGACGTGCAGGACTTGCAGACGTTCAGGCCGCACCCGTACTTCGGGCCGGTGACGCCGAGGATGTCGCGCAGCACCCAGAGGAGCCGCACGTCGTCCGCGACCTCCACGGTCACGCGCGCGCCGTTGAGGACGAAGGTGTGCTGTGCCAAGGGAAGCTCCTCAGAACGCGGTGTCGAGGCCGTCGGTCGGCGAGGCCGGGGTGGAGGGCTGCAGGGGGAACGGCTCGAACGACAGCGTCGAGTGGTTGATCGGGAAGCTGGTCGGCATCGTGCCGGTGGCCCTGCCGTAGGCGGTCGCGACGGCGGCGAAGGCCGCGGCGACCGCGATCTCCCCGGCACCGCTGGGGTTCCCGGTCGTCGGAGGCATGACGACCACCCGCACGTCCGGCGGCGTGTTCCACTGCCGGGTGTAGAAGTAGTTGTCCCAGCTGCCTTCCAGCGGGATGCCGTCCTTGATGTGCAGGCTCGACGTCAGCGCGAGCGCGATGCCGTCGTTCAGGCCGCCGATCATCTGCGCGTCCAGCCCGCGCGGGTTGAGCGGCAGACCGGCGTCGACCACGACGGTCGCCCTGGTCACCCTCGGTCCGGTGACGCCGTCCCGGATCGGCCGGTTCACCGTCTCCGGTCGGCAGTCGACCTCCACGAGCACCGCCACCGCGCCGCGGTACTCGGTGTGCAGACCGATTCCCTGCGCCACGCCCTTCGGCAGCGCCCTCCCCCACTGGCCGACGGCGACCGCCTCGTCCAGCACGGCGCGCAGCCGGTCGTCCTTGAGGAACTCGCGGCGGAACGCGATCGGGTCCTTGCCGAGCTTCGCGGCCAGCCGGTCAACGACCAGCTCCCGCGCGCAGACCACGTTGGGCGAGTAGATGTTGCGCATGCTGCCGGTGTTGAACCTCAGCGGCACCTCGTTGAGCAGCTGCGTGGTGACGCCGAAGTCGTAGGGCACGGACTGGGTGAGCAGGAAGATCGTCTGGGCGAACGAGTAGTTGCCCGCGATCGGCAGCGAGGCCGCGGTGGACGTGATCATCTCGCCGAGGCCGTGGCTGAAGCTGGTCTCCGAGCTGACGTGCCGCTGCTCGTAGGTCAGCACGTTGCCGAGCAGGTGCGTGGCCCGCACCCGCGACACGCACATCGGGTGCGTGCGGCCCTGCCGGAAGTCGTCGGTGCGCGTCCAGGACAGCTTGACCGGCTTGCCCATCTTCTGCGAGATCTCCGCGGCCTCGGCGGCGACGTCGTGGAACAGGTGCCTGCCGAACGAGCCGCCGCCGGGCACGACGTGGACGACCACCTTGTCCGCGGGCAGTCCCAGCTGGACGGCGATGTCCTGCTTGGCGTCGATCGGCACCTTCAGCGTCGACCAGATCTCGGCGCGGTCGGACCGCACGTCGGCGATCGCGTTGTCCGGTTCCAGCGGCGCGTTGCTGGCGAAGGCGAAGGTGAACTCGGCGTCCACGGACAGCGCGCCGAGCGCGGGGGCCACGAGCGGGAGCTGCGCCTGCTTCAGCTTCGCCAGCACGGTGGCGTCCGACTCGCCCGCGACCGTACCGGGGTTCCAGTCGACGTCGAGCGCGCGCAGGCCGTCGATGCACTGGCCGAACGTCTCGCCGCGCACCGCGACGCCGTACTTGACCACGGCCACGTCGGTGATGCCGGGCATCGCCTTGACGGCGGCCGCGTTGCGCACGGTCCGCACGGTGCCGTTGATCGTCGGTGGCCTGCGCACCATGCACGGCTTCGCGTCCGGCACCTGGAGGTCGAGGCCGAAGCGCTTGCGGCCGGTGACGATGTCGTGCGCGTCGATCCGGTTCTGCGGCTTGCCGAGGACCTTGAAGTCGGTCACGGCCTTGAGCGTCACGGACACCTGGACGGTCCGGTCGCTGGCCGCGGCCTTCGCGAGCGACCCGTACGTCGCGGTCCGGCCGCTGCGGTGCGCGAGCACGCCGTCGTTCGTGGTCACCTCGCCCTCCGGCACGCCCCACTGGGCCGCGGCGGTGCGCCTGAGCTGCTGGCGGGCCAGGGCGGAGGCGGTGCGGACCGGGGTGAAGATGCTGCGGACCGAGTTCGAGCCGCCGGTGAGCTGGTTCATGAGCAGTTCGGGCCGCGCGTCGGCGAGGGTGATGTGCACCTTGTCGATCGGCAGGTCGAGCTCTTCGGCGATCATCATGGCGACCGCGGTCGTGATGCCCTGGCCCACCTCCGTCCGGTGCAGGGCGAACGAGGCGGTGCCGTCCTCGTTGACCTGTACGCCGATCAGGCCGGACGTGGGCAGCGCGGCCAGGTTCTGCAGGTCGCCCAGGTCGAAGAGGTTCTCCGGCTGCGGCGGCGACGGGATGGCCGCCTCGGCCTCGTCGGCGCCGAAGACGGCATCCGCCCAGGTCACGCCTACGGCGAGGGTCGGGGCCGCGAGCAGGTAGCCGAGGAAGCGGCGGCGGGTCGGGTCCTCGGGTGGGGCTTGGGGCGAACGTCGTTGTTCTGCCATGGGTGTCCTCGCAGGCGGCACTCTGGGTGGTTGTCCGGTGGCGGTGCGGAGCTGTCGAGCCCGGAGTGTGTCACGTCACACCCGCCACGAGAAGGAACGCCATGCCTACGTTTGGCCTACTCGGACTGTGCGAAGTGCACAGTCACCGGATCAGGCGAGCGGGCCGGGAGGGAGCAGCCAGGACGCCTTGAGGGCCAGCGACAGCTCCAGGTGCGCGCTGGTGTCGGCCAGGTCGAGCCCGGTGCTGGACTCGACCCGGCGCAGCCGGTTGATCACCGTGTTGCGGTGGCAGTGCACGGCGGTCGCGGTCCGGTTGATCGAACCGCCGGTGGCCAGCCACGCGGCCAGCGTGTCCAGCAGCTGCCTGCGCTCGGCCACCGGGATCCTGAGCAGCGGGCCGAGGCGGCGGTCGATCAGCGCCCGCGCCAGGTCCGGCGAGCCGAGCAGCAGCGCCTCCGGCAGCCGCTCCGCGAGCGCCGCCGCCTCCACCCGGCCGGGCGGCACGGTGTCGCGGGCCAGCACCGCCTGCCGGTGGGCGACGTCCACTTCGGCCAGTCCGGGGACGGCCATCGACAGCCCGGCGGGCGCGGTCGGGTTGTCCCGCAACAGGGCCAGGACGGCGTCCAGCGCGCTCCCGCCGACCGCGAGCAGCCCGACGAGGGTGTTCGCGCGGACCTGCCACACCGACGTGACGCCGAGGCCCGCCAACCGGCGTTCCAGCTCGTCACCGGCGGGCTGGTCGCCGCTGTCGAGGACCACGACCGCGTACGGCCCGTGGACCGGCACGCCGATGCCGTGCGCGACCTGGTGCGCGAACGCCAGGTCCTTCGCGCGACCGTGCAGCAGGCCCTCCCACAGCGCGGCCCGGCGCTGCTCGTCGACGCGCACCAGCTCGCGTTCCGCCGCGTGGTAGGCGATCGCGACCTGCGCGGACGTCTCGTCCACCACCGCCCACACCCACGACGCGAGGTCGAGCAGGTCGTCGGGGTCGGTCCGCTCGTCGGTGCGCGCCTCGTCGATCAGCGCCTCCCAGACGAGCCTGCCGCCCAGCCGGAACGACCGCAGGACGTCGTCGAGCGGCATCCGCTGCCGCGCCCGCAGCCGCCCGGTCGCACGGGCGGCGTCGAACACCTCGCCGTCGGGGGTCCCGTCGTCGGGCCCCGCCGACCGCGAGACCAGCTGCAGCACCCTGACCAGGTTGTCGTGGCACGAGCGCCAGAGGTCGTGCCGGGGCACGACGTTCGCCCTACGGTAGCCGGGGTTCTGCTCCTGGATGGTCCGCACGAGGGCGTCGGTCAGCTCCGGTACGCGCGCCAGCACGTCCGCCACCAGGGACGTCGCGGTCCGGGTGCCGACCAGGTGGGGCGGCTCGGTCATCGCGCAGAGCATCGCACAGGGCCGCCGCCGGTCCCGGTCGGACGCGCGCCGTGTCCCCGCCGGGCAGGTCCACCCCCGGCCGCGGGTGGGTGGTCGTTCAGTACCGGGTGAACGGCGCCCAGGCCGCGATGGCGAACGCCGCGCCCCGGCGTTCGACGTGCAGCGCGCTGTGTCCACCGAAGTGCGCGGGCAGCACCAGCGCGTGGTGGTCCGCCGCCCAGCCGAGCAGCGCGCCCCTCGTGCGGCGCGCCCCTTCGGCGTCCTCGCAGAAGCAGCTGTTGTGGCCGGGTTCGAACACCTGCAACGGGGTGTGCACGAGGTCGCCCGCGAACAGGGCACGCTCCGAACCGGACGCCAGCTTGACCACGCTGGACCCCGGCGTGTGACCGGGAGCCGCCTCCAACCGGAGGTTCGCGTCGATCACGTGGCTGTCCTCCCACAGCAGCACCTGCCCGTTGGCGTGCACGGGCGCGACGCTGTCCTCGAACACGTTCTCGTTGACACCGCCCGCGATCGCGGAGTTGTTCGCCGGGTTCCAGAACTCGAAGTCCGCCTTCGGCACCAGGTAGGTGGCGTTCGGGAACGTCGGCTCCCAGACGCCGTCGCGCAGCCGGGTGTTCCAGCCGACGTGGTCGACGTGCAGGTGCGTGTTCACCACCAGGTCCACGTCCTCCGGCCGCACCCCGGACCGCTCCAGGTTCCCGAGGTAGTCCGTCCGCAGGTGGTCCCAGCCCTCGACCGCGGGCCGCGTCTTGTCGTTGCCCACCCCGGTGTCGACCAGGATGGTCCTGCCCTCGCTGCGCAGCAGCCACGTCTGCATCGCGACGCGCACGATGCCGTCGTCCGCGCCGAGGTGGTCCGGTACCAGCACCTCCCGGTGCTCGGCCCACGCGCGCTCCGGCGAACCGGGGAAGAACTGCTCCGGCGTCATGCCCACCGGCCCGTGCGTCTCCTCGACCCGCGTGACCGTGACATCACCGATCTTGATCTCGTCCATGGACCGAGTATCAGTCGCGTCGAAGACCCCTATCCACACCCTGCCGGGGTCGGTCAGGCCGTGCGGCGCGCGGTGAGCAGCAGCATGCCCGCGGGGGTGCGGAGGTCGACGAGCTCCAGGCCCGCGGCGGTGAGCCAGGTGACCAGCTCGGTGGTGGCGAACGCGCGCACGTTGAAGGTCCGCTCGTGCCTGCGCTGGAAGTAGCGGTAGGCGGGGCGGTCGGCGCGGCGGAACGTGAAGGCGGTGAACAGGCCGCCCGGTCGCAGGCAACGAGCCGCCTCGCGGAGGACGGAACGGGGGTCCGGCAGCAGTTGCAGGGCGTTGGAGCAGTTGACGGCGCCGAGCGAGCCGTCGGCGAACGGCAGCTGGAGCGCCGTCCCGCGCACGACGCACAGGTCCGGCAGCTCGGCGCGGATGACGTCGATCATGGCGATGCTGAGGTCCAGCCCGACGACGCGCGTGCCGCCGAGGTGCCGCATGAGGGTGCGGGTCCAGCGGCCGGAACCGCAGGCGAGGTCGAGCACGAGCCCGTCGGCGGGGCCGAGGTTCGCCCGCAGGTAGTCGTCCTCCAGCTCCGGGGTCAGGTCGCGGCCCCAGTTCTCGCCCATGACGTCGAGGAACGCGTCCCGCGTCGCGGGCTCGTACCTGGTGATGTGCAAGGGATCCTGCATGTAGAACGGGCCGAGGCCCTGCTTCATCCTGATCTCCGGCGCGAAGTCGACGTACCCGGCGGCAGCCGTGTAGTCGCGCTGGCACACCGGGCAGCCGAGGCCGTCGGCCGCGGCGGTCAGCGGACCGTGGCAGGTCGGGCACGCGAAGGCGTCGTGGAACCTCGTGTCGAGCAGATCAAGCACGGTCGCTCCCCGTCACGGCGTTCTCGGCCTTGGCACCCATGTACGCCAGCAGCGCCGTCGTCTCGGACTCCCACAGCTCCGCGGCGTCCGACTCGTCCAGCCGCAGCGTCGCCCGCCACGTCCGGTCGAGCTCGCGTTCGGCGTCGTCGAGCCGCCACACCGTCGGTGTCGGCCACACGCGGCCGATCCGCGTCGCGTCCGGCGCGTCCAGGCAGCGCAGCAGCCGCAACCAGTCGGATTCGTTCAGCCCCAGCGGTTCCAGGGCCTCGCGGACGGCCTGGCCGTGCTCCGGGAAGTGCGCCAGGAGGTAGGTGGACGCGAGCGCGACCGCGGGCGGCGCTCCCGGTCGGACCAGCCGCACGAGCTCGGGGGCGGCGTCGTGCACCCGTTGGCGCGCCGGGTCTTCGCCTTCGGCGAGGATGCCGAGCAGGAGCAAAGCCCTGGCGTGCAACGGGTTCTGCGCCACCCGGCGGGCGGCCTGGAGCAGGAGGTCGGCGACGGTGTCCAGCGGTGCGGGCACGGGTCCGGCCACGGCGTTCTCGACGACGCGGTAGGCGCGGGCCAGCTCGACGGGGTCGGTCGAGGTCGTGACCGCCGTCGCCGCGGCGACCACGACGGCCTCGCTGCCCCGGAACACCGTCGTGCCCAGCACACCGGCGGCGGTGACCACCAGCGCGGGGTCGGTGTGCGGGTGGTCCTGTTCCCCCGGCGGCCTTTCCGCCAGCGCGGGCGGGCTGACCTGCTGGAAGAACTCCTCGAACCCGCCGGGCGTGATGATCACCAGGAAGTGCGCCTCGGCGGAGGCCACCCGGAAGTTGTGCGCCAGACCCCGTGGCAGGAACACCCCTTCGCCGGACGTGACGACGCCGGGCCTGCCGTCGACGACGTACTCCACCTCGCCCTCGATGACGTAGAGCGTCTCGTCCTCGCGGCCGTGCACGTGCGGCGGCGTCGCGTACCCGCGCAGGGCGCGCTCCTCGACCACCGAGATCGCCCCGTCGCTGTCGGCGGCGGCCACCTTGATCGTGAGCAGGCCGCCCAGGTGCCAGCGCGCCCGTTCGGACAGGTCCCCGACCCCCGGCAGCAGTGACATGTGGACGCCCCTCAGGTCAGGACCGGGAACACGGCACCCGACGGGCGCCCGGTGGCCAGCGCGATGAACCCGGCGGGCGGCGTGAGGTCGGCCAGCACGTCGACCGCGCGCCGCAGCGCGGGCTCGGGCACCTCCACCGCACCGGGCACCACGGCGAGGAGGTCGAGCAGGTGCACCGTCGCCTCCAGCACCCGCGTGAGCGCGTAGTCGCTCATCCGCATCGCGCCCGCGATCGTCGTCACCACACCGGTCCCGGTCGCCCGCACGTCCGCCAGCACCTTGGCCGCGGGTCCGTCGAAGTCGCCCACCAGCGCGTCCGCGTCCCTTGCGGCGGCCCAGTCCCGCGCCGCCGCGGCGACCTGCTCCGCGCCCTTCGCCCCGAGCCCGCGCAACGCCCGGAAGTACGACGCCGCGTCCGCCAGCTCCGGCTCGGCCTCGCTCGCCACCAGACCCGCCGTCGTCGTCACGCCCCGCCCGACGTGGGCGTACAGCTCGCGCACGGTCCAGTCGCCGAGCCCCGACGCCGTGGCCCACTCGGCGTCCGCCAGCGCGAGTCCGACGGCATGCCAGTGCCCCCACAGGGTCTCGAGCAGATCCACGTCATCAGCGCGCCCGACCGAGCGTGCTCCCCAATCCGGTGACACGGACCGAGGCTACCTTGATCTTCCCGCCGCATTCGGACTAATTGCCCACGCGCTCTTGCTAGCTTGCCCTCGTGGACCTCTTCTCCAGTTCTTGGAAGGCTTTGCTCGCCGCCGTCGCCGACCTCCCCGCCGACGCGTTCGCCCGACCGTCCGGCTGCACCGGCTGGCTCGTCCGCGACCTCGTGTGCCACCTGGTGATCGACGCCCAGGACGTCCTCATCACCCTCGCCACCCCGGCCGACAGCCCACCGACCCGCGACGCGCTCACCTACTGGGAGCTCAGCACCACCCCACCCACCGGCGACGACCCCCTCGACGCCCTCACCGTCCGGCTCGCAGCCGCCTACCAGGACCCCACCCTGCTCCAGTTCCACCTCGACGACCTCGGCTCCGCCGCCACCCGCGCCGCCTCCCTCGCCGACCCCACCCTCCACGTGGGAACTCGCGGGCAGGTGCTCACGGCAGCCGACTACCTGTCGGCCTACGTCCTCGAGTCCACGCTGCACCACCTCGACCTGACCACCCACCTCCCCGACGTCGCCGGTCCGACCGTCGAGGGACTGGCTTGGTCGCGGCGGGCGTTGGAGGCGATCGCCGGGGAGGCGTTCCCGGCGTCTTGGGCCGATCGGGATGTGCTGCTGGTGGGGACGGGGCGGCGGGTGGCGAGTGGTGCGGAGGCGGCGGAGCTCGGCGCACTGGCCGCGAGGCTGCCGTTCGTGTTGGGGTGATCTTCCGGAGCGATCGCCCCTCGCCACCGCGAGCCAACCGGTAGCGTTCGCCGATGGCTCCAGGTGACCACTTACCGTCCTCGGACCAGGTCGACCGGCAGGTCGCCACCGCCGTCGGACACAGCGTCGTGCAGCAGGCGGGGCGCGACATCGTCAACGTCGCGGCACCCGTCGCGGACGACCGGCTCGGCCTGATCTCGACGGAACCGCCGACGGGCCGGACCAAGCAGGTCCACGGGCGTGGTGACCTCCTCGACGTGCTGGAACGGGAGCTCGCGAACCCGTCCGGTCACGCGCTCGTGCTGCACGGCGGCGGTGGTTTCGGCAAGACGACGCTCGCGCTCGAAGCCGCACGCCTCGCCGCGCGGGACAACACGCTCGTCTGGTGGATCTCCGCCTCGGACGCCGCGCAGCTGAACGCCGGCATGTCCGAGGTCGCCCTCGCCCTCGGAGCCCGCCAAGGACATCTGCGGGCCCGGTCCCTGCTGCGGTTCCTCGCCTGCTTCTCCCAGGCCTCGATCCACTACGACCTGCTCGACGCGCGGGCGATGCGGTCGATCCCGGCGTTCGACGGTCTCACGCCGGAGGAACTGCTGGAACTGCTGCACATCCTGGCCGACTTCGGCCTGGTCGACAGCCACCACGACAAGTCGCTGAGGTCCCACGCCCTGGCCCTGCACCCGCTCGTCCGGGAGACCAACCTGCACCACCTGGACGCGACCGACGACGTCGAGCACTACACCTGGGCGCTGCTCCGGGTGCTGGAGGCGGCGCTGGACGGGTGCGATCCGCTGGACCACGCGAACAAGGCGCGGTGGCTCGCGACGGCCCTGCACGGCAGGGCACCGGCGGCGCTGGCCAGGAGGGTGCCCGCGGCGCGGGAACTGTTGACCCGGAGCACTTTCCTCGAGTACGTCACGCTGCTGTTCGTCGAGTACAACCAGTGCTGGAACTACATCACGGTCCAGCGGCACGTCACCGGCTAGTTCGGACACCCGAGATCGCACAGCCGACCCACAGGGAGCGCACAGGGGGTGGCGAGGGTGGGGGTGCAGGGTTCGGGGCATGGTCGTCATCGCGTCTGGAGTGGGAGTCGTGCCCGTCGCGCAGGTTCGGGCGTGGACGCGGGGGCTGGTGCGGTTCGCGGTTGTCGGGGTGGTGAACACGGGGTTGTTCCTGGTGCTCTACCTGGTGTTGCGGATGGCGTTGCCTGCCGTGGTGGCGAGCGTGGTGGCGACCGGGGTGACCACGGTGACGGGGACGGTGGTGAACGGGCGGGTGACGTTCGGGGTGGGGGCGGTCGGGGTGGTGGGGCATCTCAAGAGCCTGGTGGTGACCGGGCTCGGGGTGGGGGTGACGTCCGGCGCGGTGGGGCTGGTGGGTGGGGGTGCGGCGGACGAGGTCGTGGTGCTGGTGGTGGCGAGTGCGGTGGTGGGGCTCCTGCGGTTCGTGCTCATGGGGTGCTGGGTGTTCCGGGCGGTGTGACGGACAGGCGGGTGAGCAGGGTGTGGGTGGCGGTGGAGATGGTGGGGTCGATGCCGAGGTCGGTGAGCATTTCGGTGGCGGCGGCCATCTCGTGGGCGCGGCGGACGGCGTGCTGGTGGGTGCCGGTGACGAGCCGGTCGACCGTGGACGCGTCGGCGCGGGTCAGCTCGTCGACGATGTTGTCGCGCAGCCAGTTCTCGCAGCCGGCGGCGCGGCCGGCTGCGAGCGCTTCGACGACGGCCGCGGCGAGGCCCTTGAAGAAGACGCTGCGCAGCAGCTTGCGCTGGGCGGCGAGCCCGGCGGGGCCGTCGAGCACCTCGACCGACGCGCCCAACGCCGTCAGGATCCGCGCCACCTCGACAGCGCCGGGACCGCTAGCGCTCATCGGTGTGCGCAGCCCACGACCGGGCACCGGGGCCATGATCGCGACGTCGGCGAACGCGACACCACGCTCTCCGGCGATCTCGGCGAGCCGAACCTTCGTACCGGGTGAGGCGGTGTTCAGGTCGGCCCACAGACCCGCACCGACCGCCGCGACACCCGCACGCAGCGCGTCGACGGACGCCTGCGCGCTGTTCACGCTGAGCACGAGATCGGCACCGGTCACCGCGTCGGCCTCGTCCACCGCCGCGGTCGTGCCGTCCGGCGCGGACACGGCCGGGTCGTAGGCGCGGACCGCGGCACCAGCGGCCACGAGGTCACGGGCGATCGCACCGCCCGCCTCGCCGAGTCCGAGCACGGCCACCGTCACGGGCTTCGAGGTCGTCACCGACGAAATCTAGGCCATCACCCGACAAGATTGTCAACAATTCCGACCTACCGAAGACGAACCAGCCCAGGCGTGCACCCGGTCGTCGGACGACCGGATGTCGACGCGCGGCGTGCTCCGAATGGCGGTAAGGTCACCGCGGTTCGTTGTTGATCAACTCCCGGAAGAGGCTTACCACGTGGACACCTTGCAGGCAGGGCAGAACCTCGCCGTCGGCCAGCAGCTCGACTCCGAGAACGGGTACGTGCTCGCTCTGCAGGACGACGGCAACCTGGTGCTGAAGGACGGCAGCGACGTCGTCTGGGCGACCGGCACCAACGGTTCCGGCGCGACCAGCGCCACCCTGCAGGACGACGGCAACTTCGTCCTCTACACCGCCTCCGGCAACGTCGCCTGGGCGAGCGACTCCAGCGGCAACCCCGGCTCCCGCCTCGTGCTGCAGTCCGACCGCAACCTGGTCGTCTACAACTCGAACGGCTCCAGCACCTGGGCGTCGGGCACCAACACCGACAACCCCCGCCCCACCCAGACCCAGGCCCCCGCCCCCACCGAGGCCCCCGCCCCCGCCGCCGAAGCCGCCCCCGCCGCCCCGGCCGAGCAGCACTGGACCGTCGACCCCGGCGACACCCTGTGGGCCATCGCCGAGAAGGTCTACGGCGACGGCAACCAGTACCAGCGCATCGCCGACGCCAACGGCATCTCCAACCCCGACCTCATCAGCGTCGGCCAGGACCTCGTAATCCCCGCCTAACCAGGCCAGTTGGCTGTGGAGCCTCTCCAAGGCTCCACAGCCACAGCCACCCCCCAACCCGATGCGCAGCGAGCACGGACCGCCAATGGGCGAAGCCCGCCAGCGCGCATCCGGCGCGAAGCGCCTGGGGCCTTGTCCGACGCGCAGCGAGGATGCCTGAGTCAGGCGCAGCCTGATGCTGGCGAAGCCAGACTTCCCCTCCGCCCCCGATCCACAGCGCCCTCCTGCCTTGCCCTAGTTTGTCAAGATGGCTTTATCATCTTGACAAACTAGGGCAAGGCATTGAGACAATCGCGCGCCGGGGGCTGGGCTTCGCGCCGGGAGGGACGGGGCTGAGCTTCGCGCGGTGGGAAGAACGGGGACTGGGCTTCCCCAAGGGCGGAAAGGAACAGGGGCCGGGCTTCCCAGGGACGAGAGGGCAGAAACTGGCCTGCACCAAGAGTGAGAGGGCAGGAACCGAACTCCACCAACTACCCACCCCCTCAAGGCACCAGCACAACCCTCCCCCGAACCACCCCCGCCTCCTGCCTCTCCCAAGCCCCCGTCACCTCCCCCAGCTCCACCACCTCATGCGCCACCACCAGCTCCCCCCGCGCCACAGCCCCGGCCACCACCCCCACGGCCTCCCCTTGCTGCGCCCCCGTCAGCTCCTTGTTCGTATACCCCAACAACCTCAACGACCGCCCGTACAACACCGCCGCGTCCAACGGACACGTCCTCCCCGCGCTGGCCCCCAGGGTCACCATCCGCCCCCCAGCCCTCAACGTGTGAGCCGCAGCAGCGGCCGGCACCCCGAACAACGGATCCAAAACCAGATCCGCCGCCCCGTCACACGCCGCCAGGAACCGCCCCACCAGCTCCATGTGATCCGACGTGTCGAGCGCCACCACCGCATCCGCCCCAGCCGCCGCAGCCCGAGTCCGCGCCTCCGCCGACCGAGCAGCCGCCACCACCCTCCGCGCACCCGCGAGCCTCGCCAGCTGAACAGCCGCCTGCCCGACGACCCCTCCCGCGCCAAGCACCACGACCTGCTCCCCCGCCACCAGCTCCCCGCGCCACGTCATCGCCATGTGCGCGGCGACAGCGGACAACCCGGCGGCGGCCACCAGCACCGGGTCCACCCCGTCGGGCAGCTCCACGAGATCCGACCGACGGGCCACCGCCGCGCCGGCCATGCTCCCGTCGCCCGGTTCCATCCCCGCCGAGGTCGGGAACCACACCAGGCGCCCGTCGACCGTGCCGACCCCTTGCACCCCTGGCACGTAGGGCGTCCGCGGCACCCCGAAGTACGACTTGCCGCCCGCGCACAGCACGTCCAACGGCGTCACCGGCGCGGCCACGACCTCGACCACAACCTCGCCGTCCCCGGCGCGGGGGACCTCCCGGTCCACCACCACCGGCGCCACCCCCGGCAGCCTGATCTCCGCCGCCCGCATGCTCACGTGCTGATGTCCGGGTAGGGCATCTCCACGTGCGCCAGCCTCCGCGCGTACTCCAGCTGGAACCCGAGCCCCTCGTGGTCCCGTTCGAACATCGCGATGAACAGCGTCAGCGTCAGGAACGGGTGCGCCCCCATCGCGAACAGCGCCGGGTAGTCGTGCGTCCGCAGCGCCTCGCGCTCGGCCTCCTCGAAGGCGAGCCACGTGGACCGCTCGTCGTCCACGCAGTTGAGGATCCGGTTCGCGTACTCCGCCTCCCACCACTCCACCGTGCCCACGGGGTCCTCGCGGTAGCGCTCCACGAGGTCCTGGTCCCGGTCCACGGTGTAGAGGAACTTGTCCAGCAGGTACTTGCTCATCGCGCACCGCCCTCGGGGTACCAGGTGAAGTAGGCCTCCATCGTGTGGAACAGGTCGTAGGTGTCGACGTAGTCGGCCTTCCGGCCGTCGCCCGCCACGCCCATCATCAGCATGAAGTCCATGAACCCGTGGGTGGCGTTGCCCGGCAGGTGCAGGCTCTCCAGGCTGACCTCGGCCAGGCACTGCTCGATGTCACCGCCCGCGATCCACTCGACGGCCTTGCGGTCGAACTCCGGGTCCGGCCCGTGCGGACCGAACTGCCGCGGCCCGCCCAGCTCCAGCGACAGGTGCCCGGTGCCGATGACGGCGACCCGCTGGTCCGACGGCCAGGACTCGATCAGCTCGCGGATGGTCCGCCCGAGCTGCACGAACCGCTTCGGCTGCGGCAGCGGCGGTGCGAAGATGTTGGTGTAGACGGGAACGATCGGCAGGTCGGCCTCGGGCCGCAGCGTGATGATCGGGCACGTGATCGAGTGGTCGATCCGCAGCTCGTTGGAGAACGCCAGGTCGAACCCGGCGTCCAGGCCCTCGCGCAGCACGTACGCCGACAGGTCCTCCTGCCCCTTGAGGACCATCCTCGGCAGCCCGAACTCGCGTTCCTCGTTCGCCCAGTTCGCGTCGTAGAACGGCGCCTTGCCGACCAGGAACTGCGGCATGTTGTCCAGCCACAGCTGGTGGAAGTGGTCCGAGCCCACCATCACGAGCACGTCGGGCCGCGCCTTGGTGAGCGTCTCGCGGAACGCCTCGACCTTGCGCACCCACTCATCGGCGAACGGCGGCCGGTCCTCCCCCGTCGACGTGCTGGCGCGGTAGTAGAACGGGTGGTGCGTGGACGCGATGACCGCGACCAGTTCAGCCATGCCGACCTCCGGTGCTCGACTCGGGTGACTGGGGATCCGGTGGGACGGATGCGTTGTTGAGGTCGACCGACAGGAAGATGTCGTTGCCGACGGGGTGGCGGATCTCCTCCGCGAGCTGCCCGATGAGCCCGGCCGTGCGGGCCAGCAGCGCGAACGCCCGCAGCAGCTCCAGCGGCAGCCCGAGGTCGGCCAGCGCCGCGCCGCAGGTGCCCGCGCCGTTGAGGGGCAACGTCTTGCCGAGCACCTGCGGGTGGACGCGGCCGATGGCGGCGAACAGCGCGAGGTGCGGACCCCGCACACCTTCCTCGGCGGCGATCGCGAACAGCCGGGGTGTGCGCGGGTCGCCCTCCTTGTGCACGTGGTGGCCGAGTCCGGGGACGAACCTCCCCTTCTCCCGCTGGTCGCGCACGGCGGTCAGCGCGAGGGCGTCCCACCCCTCGTCGTCGGTCGGCAGGCCACCGTCCACTCCGGACAGCACGTCGTGCAGGAACCGGCCGCAGTCCTCGGTCACGCCGAGGAAGCGCGAGCCGCCGCCGAGCAGACCCGCGGCGAGCGCGCCCTGCACGGAGTCCGGCGCGGACAGGTAGGTCAGCCGGGTCACGATCGCCGTGGGCGTGAACCCGTGGTCGGCCAGTGCGGCCAGCACGGCCTCGAACACCCTGGTCTCGCCGGGGGTCGGCCTGCGCTGGGTGGCCAGCCAGAAGGCCAGCTCGCCGAACCCGACGCTGCCCATGACGTCGTCGGCGAGGTCCTGGCCGAGCAGCGTGATCGTCTTCAGGCTGGAGGCGCCCAGCGCCGTCGGGTAGGTCACGCGTCCTCGCCCTTCGCCAGCCACGTCCGCAGCTCCTCGCCGTGCTCGTCGAGCAGCGGTGGCGGCAGCTCGTAGCCGACCGGCGTCGCCGAGAACCGGATGGGGTGCCGGGTGGTCGGCACCGCGCGGTCGCCCTCGCCCACGACGACGACCGGGTCCAGCTCGAACCGCTCGGCCATCGCGAAGCCGCCGTCGATGGTGTTGATCGGCCCGCACGGCACACCGGCCGCCACGAGCAGGTCGAACCACTCCAGCGCACCCCTGGTCCGGAGCCGTTCGACCAGCACGGGGCGCAGCTCGTCGCGGCGTTCGGTGCGGTCGGCGTTGCGGGCGTAGCGCGGGTCGTCGGCGACCTCGGGGATGCCGAGCACCTCGCACAGCTTGCGGAACTGGCCGTCGTTGGCGGCGGTGACGATCAGGTCGTTGTCCGCGGTCGGCAGCGCCTCGTAGGGGAAGACGCTCGGGTGCGCGTTGCCCATCCGGAACGGGACCACGCCCGCCGCGACGTAGGCGGAGCTGTGGTTGACCAGCCCGGTCAACGCCGACGAGAGCAGGTTGACCTCCACGTGCTGGCCCTCGCCAGTGGCGTCGCGGTGCCGCAGCGCGGCCAGCACGCCGATCGTGGCATGGTTGCCCGCCATCACGTCGAACACCGAGATCCCGGCCCGGAACGGCGGGCCGTCGGGGTCGCCGGTGAGGCTCATCAGCCCGGACATGGCCTGCACCATCAGGTCGTAGCCGGGCACGTCCTTGCCCGCGCCGGAGCCGAACCCGCTGATGGAGGCGTAGACGACGCCGGGGTTGGTCGCGCGGACCGCCTCGAAGTCCAGCCCGTACTTGGCCATGCCGCCGGGCTTGAGGTTCTCGATCACCACGTCCGCGCGCCGGGCCAGCTCGCGGGCCACCTCGACGTCGGCCTCGTCGCGCAGGTCCAGTGCGATGGACCGCTTCCCGCGGTTGATCCCCAGGTAGTAGGTGGACACGCCGTCGCGGACCGGTGGCGTCCACGTTCGGGTGTCGTCGCCCTTCGGGCCCTCGACCTTGACCACCGAGGCGCCCATGTCGGCGAGCAGCATCGTGGCGTAGGGCCCGGCGAGGATCCGGGAGAAGTCGGCGACCAGGACCCCGGCCAGCGGTCCCGCGGACTTCCCCGGCAGTTCGGTCTCGACCATGCAGCCATTCCCGCCGTCCTGCGGACACACGTCCGCTGGACGGATTGTGCGCACCGCCTCCCCGGTGCGTCAAGGCTCGGGTCAGGCCGAGGACACCGTCACGTGCGGGACGGTCTCCAGCCGCGCGAAGTCCGCGCTGATCTCCCCCGCGGCCTGGAGCAACAGCGGCAGGTGGTGCTCGACCAGGTACTCCACCGAGGTCTCGGCGGCGTGGCAGTTCACGTTCACGCCCGCGATGACGCGACCGGACCCGTCGCGGACCGGTGCGGCGACCGAGCGGATGCCCAGCGTGAGCTGCTCGTCGGTCAGCGCCCAGCCGCGTGCGCGCACCTCGCGCAGCGCGGCGTCGCGCTCGGCGCGGTCGGGCCGCCAGCGCGGGACCAGGCCGGAGCGGGTCGGCTCGGCGAGCACCCGTTCCAGCTCGTCGGGCGGCAGCGCGGCCAGCTGCACCTTGCCCAGCGACGTCGGCAGCGCCGGGAACCGGGTACCGATCTGCACCGCGAGCGACACGATCTTGGGCACGGCGACCCTGGCCACGTAGACGATGTCCGAGCCGTCGAGCTGGGCGATCGAGCACGACTCGTCGGTCCGCTCGACCAGCCTCTCCAGGTGCGGCCTCGCCACGTCCCACAGGCCCATCGACCGCACGTAGGCCACGCCGAGCTCGAGCACCCGCGGGGTCAGCGAGTAGCCGCGGTCGGCCGCCCGCACGTAGCCCAGCTCCTCCAGCGTCAGCAGGATCCGGCGCGCGGTCGGCCGGGCGAGGCCCGCGGCGGAGGCCACCTCGGCGAGCGTCATCACCGGGCAGCCCGGCCGGAAGACCGCGATGACCTCCAGCCCGCGCGCGAGCGCCTCGATGAAGTCCGGACCCGTTCCCTCACGTGGCACCACGCGCCTCCCCTCCTGCTGGTCCGGGTCAGCGTAACCCCCGCTGTCCGCGAGGCGGACGAGGTGAACCGCGAGCCGTTCACCACCGAGTCGGCGGCCGTCATTGACACTGGTCGGGCAGAGGTTCAGAGTGACCGGCACAACCCGTTGACCGTTGGTCGGACAGTTGTCCGGACAGTGAGGGAGCGACGACGATGCCGCAGCCATCCGACGAGGTGTCGAGCCGACCGGTCGTGTTCCGGGGCGGCACGGTGCTCACCGTGAACGCCGCGCACGATGTGCTCACCGACCACGACGTGCTCGTGGTCGGGGACAGGATCGCCGCCGTCGGCCCCGCGCTGTCGGTGCCCGAGGGGACCGTCGAGATCGACGCGTCCGGCGGCGTCGTGATGCCCGGCATGATCGACACCCACCGGCACATGTGGCAGACGGCGATGCGCGGCTACGGCGCCGACTGGACGCTGACCCAGTACTTCGTCTGGTACTACCTGGAGTGGGGCAAGGTCTTCCGGCCGGAGGACATCCACGCGGGCAACCTGCTCGGCGCGGCCGAGGCGCTCGACGCGGGTGTCACGACGACCGTCGACTGGTCGCACGGCCTCCAGACCACCCAGCACGCCGAGGCCGCCGTCGAGGCCCTGCGGGCCGTGCCCGGCCGGTTCGTGCTGGCCTACGGCAACATCCAGGACGCCCCGGCGAACTGGACCGGCACGCCCGAGTTCCGCGACTTCGCCGCCCGGCACATGGGCGGCGACGGCCTGCTCGGCTTCCAGCTGGCCTTCGACGTCACCGGCGACCCGGCGTTCCCGGAGAAGCCCGCGTTCGAGGTGGCCCGCGAGCTGGGCGTCCCGGTCACCACCCACGCGGGTGTCTGGGGCGCCACCGGCGACGACAGCATCCGGCTCATGCACGACCACGGCTTCATGACCCCGGAGACCGTCTACGTCCACGGCGCGTCCCTGTCGGCCGACTCCTACCACCGCATCGCCGCGACCGGCGGCTCCGTCTCGGTGTCGACCGAGAGCGAGCAGAGCGCGGGCCAGGGCTACCCGCCCACCTGGGCCCTGCGCGCGCACGGCATCCCCGTGTCGCTGTCGATGGACACCTCGGTGTGGTGGAGCGGCGACCTGTTCTCCGCCATGCGGTCCACGCTCGGCGCCGACCGCTCCCGCGAGCACCTGGAGGCGCAGGCGAAGGGCGACACCGTCACGCACTCGTCGCTGCGCGCCCAGCAGGTGGTGGAGTGGGCGACCCTCGGGGGTGCCCGCGCGCTGGGCCGCGAGTCGGAGCTCGGCAGCGTCGAGGTGGGCAAGAAGGCCGACCTCGTGCTCATCAAGAACGACCACTCCCCCGTGTCGTTCCCGCTGCTCAACCCCTACGGCCACATCGCGTTCCAGGCGCAGCGCGCCGACGTGCACACGGTCGTGGTGAACGGCCGCGTCGTGAAGTCCGACGGCAGGCTGGTCGGCGTCGACCTCGGCGCCGTGCGCGCGAAGGTGGAGGACACCGTCGACCACCTCAGGTCCACGCTGGGCGAGGAGGCCTGGGCGAAGGGGATGAACCCGGACATCCCGACCCGCGAGGTGCTGGACAACCCCTACACCTACACCGACTACCGCAGCGGCAGCACGCACAGCGGCTGAGCCTCACACCACCAGCACGGCGGCCCCGGTGACGCGGTCGGCAGCCAGGTCGGCGAGCGCGGTGTCGGCCTGGTCGAGCGGGTACGGCCGGGTGCTCACGCGCAGGTGGTGGTCCGCGGCGAAGGCGAGGAACCCGCGCGCGTCCTCGCGGGTGTTCGACGTGACGCTGCGGACCTGGCGCTCCTGGAACAGGTGCCGCTGGTAGTCCAGCGACGGGATGTCGCTGAGGTGGATGCCCGCGATGGCGAGGGTGCCGCCGCGGTCCAGCGCCGCCAGCGCGGGCGGCACGAGCGTGCCCACCGGTGCGAAGAGGATCGCCGCGTCGAGCGGTTCCGGCGGCGGGTCGCCCGCGCCGGTCACGGACGCGACCCCGAGGTCCAGCGCCAGCTCCCCGGCCTCGGGGCTGCGGGTCATCACGTGCACGACCGCGCCGCGGGCCATGGCGACCTGTGCGGCCAGGTGCGCGCTGCCGCCGAACCCGTAGACGCCCAGCCGCCCGCCGACGGGCAGCTCGGCGCGTTCCAGCGCCCGGTACCCGATGATCCCGGCGCACAGCAGCGGCGCCAGCTCGCCGTCGGTGTAGCCGCCGGGGAGGTGGTGGGCGTAGGCCGCGGGCACCACGGCGTACTCGGCGTAGCCGCCGTGCTCGTCCCAGCCGGTGTACCGCGAGTCCGGGCACAGGTTCTCCGCGCCGCGCAGGCAGTACCGGCACGTCCCGCAGGTCCGGCGCAGCCACGCGATGCCGACGCGGTCGCCGGCGGCGAAGTCCGCCGACCCGCTCGTCACCACCTCGCCGACGACCTCGTGCCCCGGCGTGACCCCCGGCCGGTGCACCGGCAGGTCGCCTTCGGTGACGTGCAGGTCGGTCCGGCACACCCCGCACACCAGCACCCGCACCAGCAGCTCGTCCGCCGACGGCTCCGGCACGGGGTCGCGGCGGGCGTGCAGCGGACGACCGGCCATCGGCCCCGGCCGGTCGACGTGCCACGCGAGCATCGTGTCCATGTCCTCCAGGTTCCCACCGGAGGCCGGAGCCGACTGCCCCAGTGCGGTGACCACGATCCCCGGCGGGCATTTCCGGGCCCAGCCGATCCCTCGACGACGGAACTCCCCGGCAAGGGGTCGTGGTCACCTCACTAGGCTCGCCGGCATGCGCGTGTTGTTCGCCAGTCTCGCCTCGGTCGGTCACACCTACCCGCTGATCCCCCTGGCCCTCGCCGCGCTGGACGCCGGGCACGAGGTGCACTTCGCGGCCGGGGACGCGGTGCACGGGCCGCTCGCGACGCACGGCCTGAAGCCGTTCCGCCCCGCCGACTCCTTCTACGAGATCTACGCCGAGGACCTGGAGCCCGAGCTGGCCAGGCTGAAGCCCGACCTGGTCGTCCACGAGTGGGGCCTGCCGGGTGCCGCCGTCGCCGCGCACCGGGCCGGGATCCCCGGGATCTGGCACGGTTTCGGCAGGCTGTTCCCCGCGGGCATCGGCCTGGAGCTGCCGACCGGGCACACCGGCGCGCCCGGCAAGGCGCACCTGGACATCTGCCCGCCGTCGTTGCAGGACAAGGACTTCATCGCCACCGAGACCCGCGTCGAGCTGCGTCCGGTGCCGTACTCGCCGCCCGCGGTGTGGACACCGCCCTCGTCGCGGCCGCTGGTGTACCTCACCCTCGGCACCGCCTTCGGCACGGCGGACCTGCTCACCACCGCCATCGCGGGACTGGCCAAGCTGGACGCGCACGTCCTGGTCGCCCTCGGCCGGGTGCGCCCGGAAGAGCTCGGCGCCCTGCCGCACAACGTCACCGCGGAGCCCTGGGTCCCGCAGGCCGACCTGCTGCCGCACGTCGACGTGGTCGTGCACCACGGCGGGAGCGGCACCACGCTCGGCGCGCTCGCCGTCGGCGCGCCGCAGCTGGTCCTGCCGCAGGGGGCCGACCAGTTCGCGAACGCCGACGCGCTGGTCGCCTCGGGGGCCGCGCTGCGGCTGCTCGCCGACAAGGTGAGCGCGGAGACCGTGGCCGACCACGTCGCGCGCCTGCTGCCGCGCGGGGAGCCCGACCACCGGGACGCGGCACGGGCCGTCGCTCGGGAGATCGCCCGGATGCCGTCGCCGGACGAGGTCGCCCACCACCTGCCGGAGTACGCCGAACGCGGCTGAGCGACCCGCCGCTCCTGGCGCCCGCCCGAACCGGAGTCCACATCGGACACCGGGGGGTGCCATGCCCTTGCACGGCACGGAAAAGCCGTGCCGCCGTCCTGGCGCGACCGGTCGCCGGAGCACACCCTCCCCGCGTCGACCCGCCCGGGCCGGCGCGCTCCGCACCGAAGTGCGGGAAGGCGAGGATGTGCCATCGGGTTTACCGATGGCGACCGCGGGCTACTCCAGGTCGGCAATTGATCATCACGGCCTGGAGGTACCCATGCGCAGCGACACCCGGTGGCACGTCATCCCGAACACGGCCACCGCCTGCTGGATCAGCCTGGTCTTCGGTGTCCTCATCGTCGTCACCACCACCATGCAGATGGTGTCGGGCAACGGCGTGGCGATCTTCCCGATGATCGCCCTCGTGTGCGGCGTCGCGCTGGCGGCCCTCGCCGTCACCGGCCTGGTGGCGCCTCGGCTGCGCGGTCGGTGACACCTCCTCGTGCTGACGGCCCCGACCCGCGGCGGGTCCGGGCCGTCGCGCGTGTCCGGGGCCCGGCGTCGGGAGTGGAGCGGCGCGGTGCGCGCTCTGTTGACCACGGAGCGCCACACCCCTAGCGTCACGGGAAAGCGGTTCCCTGTGGTTCCTCAGCGAGGAGGAGCACGTGTACCAGCCTGTCCTCGACGCCGTATCGGGTTCGCTAGGCCTGACCGCCCTGTTCGCCGCCCTGCCCCTCGTCGCCCTGTTCCTGCTGCTCGGCGTGGTCCGGATGAGAGCGTGGCTCGCCGCGCTGCTGTCCCTGCTGATCGCCGTCCTGGTCGCGGTGTTCGTCTACCCCATGCCCGTCGGCCAGGCGCTGCTGGCGGCCTCCGAGGGCGCGGCGTTCGGGTTCTTCCCGATCCTCTGGATCGTCATCAACGCGATCTGGATCTACAACATGACCGTCCGGACGGGGCACTTCGACGTGCTGCGGCGGTCCTTCGCGCGCGTCAGCGACGACCAGCGGATCCAGGGCGTCATCATCGCGTTCTGCTTCGGAGCGCTGCTGGAGGCGCTGGCCGGGTTCGGCACGCCGGTCGCGATCACCAGCGTCATGTTGATAGCACTGGGTTTCCGGCCGCTGAAGGCCGCGACCGTGGCGCTCGTGGCGAACACCGCGCCGGTCGCGTTCGGCGCGCTGGCCACGCCGATCACAACGCTGGCGACGGTGACCGGCCTGCCGATGCAGGACCTCTCCGCGATGGTCGGCAGGCAGACGCCGCTGCTCGGCGTGTTCGTGCCGATGGCGCTGGTGCTCATCATCGACGGCACGCGCGGGGTGCGGCAGACGGTGCCCGCCACCGCGGTCTGCGGGGTG
The DNA here is from genome assembly GCF_003002815.1 of Umezawaea tangerina. Taxonomy (GTDB): domain Bacteria; phylum Actinomycetota; class Actinomycetes; order Mycobacteriales; family Pseudonocardiaceae; genus Umezawaea; species Umezawaea tangerina. The sequence goes on from NZ_PVTF01000002.1 coordinate 681,021, forward strand.
ACGTTCGCGCTGGCCCAGTTCGCGACGTCGAACTACTTCAGCGCGCCGCTGACCGACATCGTGGCAGCGCTGGTGAGCGCGGCGGCGACCGTGCTGCTGCTGCGGGTGTGGCACCCGGCGCACACCTACGTCGAGGCGGTGCCGGCGGGTGGCGCGGGTACGTCGGACACCCCGGCCACGTCGGACCCCGCGGAGTCCACCGAGGACAAGCGCGACTCGTCGCGTGAGGTGTTCCGGGCGTACGCGCCGTACGGCGTGATCATCGCGGTGTTCGCCCTCGCCCAGATCCCCGTGGTCAAGAGTGCGCTCGCGAGTGCCACCGGGACGTTCGCCTGGCCCGGTCTGCACCTGCTGACCGCGAGCGGCAAGCCGTCGACGCTGCCGCTGTTCAAGTTCGACTGGCTGGGCGCGGCGGGCTCGCTGCTGATCGTCGCCGGGCTGGTGACGATCCCGTTGATCGGGATCAGCGCGCGGCGGGCGTGGTCGGCCTACCTGGAGACCTACCGGCAGCTGGCGGCGGCGATCCTGACCGTGATGGCCGTGCTGGCGCTCGCGTACGTGATGAACGCCAGCGGCCAGACCGCGACGCTGGGGACCTGGATGGCGGGCGCGGGCGCGTTCTTCGCCGTGCTGTCGCCGATCCTCGGGTGGATCGGGGTGGCGGTGACCGGGTCCGACACGTCGTCCAACTCGCTGTTCGGCGCGCTCCAGGTGGCGGCCGCCCAGCAGGCGGGGCTGAGCCCGGTGCTGATGGCCGCGGCGAACTCGTCCGGCGGGGTGCTGGGCAAGATGGTCAGCCCGCAGAACCTGGCGATCGCGGCGGCCGCGGTGGGGATGTCCGGGAAGGAAGGGGACCTGTTCCGCAGGGTCCTGCTGTGGAGCGTGGTGTTCCTGGCGCTGATGTGCGTGCTGGTGTTCCTGCAGTCGGCGCCGGTGTTGTCGTGGATGGTGCCCTGAGCTCACCTGTCGGCGGGGCGGGGCCGGTCGCGGGACCGGCCCCGCCCCGCTCGCTCAGGTGGTGGTGGCGGCGAACTGGGCGGAGTAGAGGCGGTGGTAGGCACCGCCTGCCTCCAGCAGCTCCTCGTGCGTGCCCTGTTCCACGATCCGGCCCGACTCCATCACCAGGATGAGGTCGGCGTCGCGGATCGTGGACAGCCGGTGCGCGATGACGAAGCTGGTGCGCGAGGACCGCAGGGCGGCCATCGCGTGCTGCACCAACGACTCCGTGCGGGTGTCCACGGAGCTGGTGGCCTCGTCGAGGATGAGCAGCGACGGGCTGGCCAGGAACGCGCGGGCGATCGTCAGCAGCTGCTTCTCCCCCGCGCTGACGTTGGTGCCCTCCTCGTCGATGACCGTGTCGTAGCCGTCGGGCAGGGTGCGGACGAAGCGGTCCACGAAGGTGGCCTTGGCGGCGTCGAGGATCTGCTCCTCCGTCGCCTCCGGCCTGCCGTAGGCGATGTTGTCGCGGATGGTGCCGCCGAAGAGCCAGGTGTCCTGGAGGACCATGCCGATCTGGGACCGCAGGTCCTCCCGGCGGAGCCTGGTGATGTCCACGCCGTCGAGGGTGATGCGGCCCGCGTCGAGCTCGTAGAAGCGCATGACGAGGTTGACGAGGGTGGTCTTGCCCGCGCCGGTGGGCCCGACGATGGCGACGGTCTGGCCGGGTTCGGCGACCAGCGACAGGTGTTCGATGAGCGGCTGCTCGGGGCGGTAGGAGAAGCTGACGTCCTCGAACTCGACGCGGCCGCGGCGTTGCGCGGGCAACGAGGCGTCGGCGGGGTCCGGGGACTGCTCCTCGGCGTCGAGGAGCTCGAAGATGCGTTCGGCCGAGGCGACACCGGACTGCATCAGGTTCGCCATCGAGGCGACCTGGGTGAGCGGCTGGGTGAACTGGCGCGAGTACTGCAGGAACGCCTGCACCTCGCCCAGGCTCATGGAGCCCGACGTGATCCGCAGGCCGCCGACGACCGCGACGACGACGTAGCTGATGTTGGACAGGAACATCATCGCGGGCATGATCAGGCCGGAGATGAACTGGGCGCCCAGCGCCGCGCCGAACAGGGCGTCGTTGCGGCGGCGGAACTCCTCCTCGGACTCCTTCTGCCGTCCGAACACCTTCACGACCTGGTGGCCGGTGAAGGACTCCTCGATGTGCGCGTTGAGGACACCGGTCTGCTTCCACTGCTCCATGAACAGCTTCTGCGACCGCTTGCCGATGCGGGCGGTGACGAACACCGACAGCGGGATCACCGCGAGCGCGATGAGCGCGAGCAGCGGGGAGATCGTCACCATCATGACCAGCACGCCGATCACGGTCAGCAGCGAGGTGAGCAGCTGGCTCAGGGTCTGCTGGACGGTGGTGGAGACGTTGTCGATGTCGTTGGTGGCCCTGGACAGCAGCTCACCGCGCGGCTGGCCGTCGAAGTAGCGCAGCGGCAGGCGGTGCAGCTTCGCCTCCACGTCCTCGCGCAGCTTGAACACGACCCGCTGCACGACGCCGTTGAGGATGCGGCCCTGCGCCCAGCTGAACAGCGCGGACGTCAGGTACAGCCCCAACACCCACAGCAGGACGTCCGCGAGCGCGCCGAAGTCGATGCCCGCGCCGGGGACGCCGCGCGCCCGGCCGATGACGCCGTCGAAGATGATGTCGGTGGCGTGCCCGAGGATCTTCGGTCCGGCGACGGCGAACGCGACGCTGGTGACGCCGAGCAGGACGACGACGGCGAACCAGAACCGCTCCGGGTGCATCCGGCCCGCCAGCCGCTTGGCCGACGGTCCGAAGGTCTTCGCCTTGCCGACGGGCATGCCCATGCCGGGCATGCCCCGGCCCATCGGGGACGGCTGCGGGCGTGGGCTGGTGGTCGTGGTGGCGCTCATGCCGCCTGCTCCGGGGTCAGCTGGGACTGCACGATCTCCTGGTAGGTCAGGCAGGACTCGAGCAGCTCGTGGTGGGTGCCCGCGCCGACGACCGAACCGGCGTCCAGCACGATGATCTGGTCGGCGTCGAGCACCGTGGTCACCCGCTGGGCGACCACGAGCACGGCGGACTTCCTGGTGTGCGGCCGCATCGCCGCGCGCAGCCGCGCGTCGGTGGCCAGGTCGAGCGCGGAGAACGAGTCGTCGAACAGGTAGATCTCCGGGCGGCGCACCAGCGCGCGGGCGATGCACAGCCGTTGCCGCTGGCCGCCGGAGACGTTCGTGCCGCCCTGCGAGATCGGCGCCTCCAGGCCGTCGGGCATGTCCTCGACGAAGTCGCGGGCCTGGGCGATCTCCAGCGCCCACCACAGGTCCTCGTCGGTGGCGTCCGGGTTGCCGTAGCGCAGGTTGCTCGCGACGGTGCCGGTGAACAGGTACGGCCGCTGCGGCACCAGGCCGACCCTGCTCCACAGCGCCTCGGGGTCCAGCTCGCGCACGTCCACGCCGTCGACCAGGACGCTGCCGTCGGTCACGTCGATCAGCCGCGGGATCAGCGACGTCAGCGTCGTCTTGCCCGCTCCGGTGCTGCCGACGATCGCGGTGGTCGTACCCGCCTCCACCCGGAAGGAGATGTCGCGCAGCACGGGCTCGGCCGCGCCGGGGTAGCGGAACCCGGCGCCGCGGAACTCCAGCTCGGCGTGCTTGGTCAGCTCCCGCACCGGGGACGTCGGCGGGACCACCGACGAGTCGGTGTCCAGCACCTCCTTGATCCGCTCGGCGCACACCGAGGCGCGCGGGATCATCGTGGAGATGAACGTCGCCATCATCACCGACATCAGGATCTGCATCAGGTAGTTGAGGAACGCGGTCATCGAGCCGATCCGGGTCTCCCCCGCGTCGACCTGGTGGGCCCCGAACCACAGCACCGCAACGCTGGAGGCGTTGAGGATCAGCACGACGGTCGGGAAGATCAGCGCCTGGAGCCTGCCGACGCGCAGCGCGGTGTCGGTGAGGTCGGTGTTGGCCTCGGCGAACCGGCGGGTCTCCGCGGGCTCGCGGACGAACGCGCGCACCACCCGGATGCCGGTGAGCTGCTCGCGCAGCACGCGGTTCACGCGGTCGATGCGCACCTGCATCCTGCGGAACTGCGGGACCATCCGGGACACGATCGTCCCGATGGCCACGAGCAGCGCGGGCACGCAGACCAGCAGCAGCCAGGACAGGCTCGCGTCCTCGTTGAGCGCCAGCACGATGCCCGCCACGCACGTGATCGGCGCGGTCACCAGCATCGTGCACGCGAGCACGACCAGCAGCTGCACCTGCTGCACGTCGTTGGTGGTGCGGGTGATCAGCGACGGCGGGCCGAACGAGGCGACCTCGCGGGCGGAGAACTCCCCGACCCGGTGGAAGATCGCCGACCGGACGTCGCGGCCGAACGCCATGGCGCTGCGCGAGGCGTAGTACACCGCGCCGCAGGAGCAGAGGATCTGCACCAGCGTGACGGTGAGCATCCACCCGCCGGTGGAGACGATGTAGCCGCTGTCGCCCTTGGCCACGCCGAAGTCGATGACGTCGGCGTTGAGGCTGGGCAGGTACAGCGACGCGACCGTGCCGATGAGCTGGAGCACGACCACTATCGAGAGTTCGCGCCGGTACGGGCGCAGGTAGGTCAGCAACAGGCGGTACAGCAACGAAGCCCCCACAGAAGAAACTCGCCGTATCTAACAGCCGGTACCGTAGACTACCCCCATAAGATACGCCAAGTGCTTTAAGGGGCAGGGTGCCGGAGACGAGGACGCGCCGCCGAGGGGTGGAGCTGGAGAAGGCCATCCTGGACGCCGCCTGGGCGGAGCTCAACGACGTGGGCTACGCCCGGCTCACCATCGAGTCGGTCGCCGCGCGCGCCGGGACGAGCAAACCCGTGATCTACCGGCGCTGGCCCAACCGCGCCGAGCTCGTGCTCGCGGCCTGGGGCAGCCGGGCCCCGGTGCGGCCGCCCTCCCCCGACACCGGGTCGCTCCGCGGTGACCTCGTCATCCTGTTCACCAAGATCGCCCGCCGCGTCGACGGCATGATGAACGAGATGATCGCGGGCGTCATGACGGAGACCTTCCGGCACCCCGAGGTCGCCGCGCTGATGCGCGACCGGCTGGTCAACGCCCCGTTCGGCAAGGTCGTGGGGACGGTCCTGCAACGGGCCGTCGAGCGCGGCGAGCACCCGCCCGTCGAGCTGACCCACCGGGCGGGCCGCCTGCCCATCGACCTGATCCGCAACGAGGCCCTGATCAACGGGGGCTCCATCACCGACGAGACCATCGCCGAGCTGGTCGACCAGGTCTACCTACCGCTGCTCCGCGGCCTCGCCCGCGACTGAGCCGGTGGTGCCCGCCGCCGGCGGGAGGTCGAACCCGCGGGCGTAACGGGCGGACCGCCGTGCGCACGGGCGTCGCTAGTCCTGGACCGCCGGGGCGAGCAGATGGCGGAGCGAGTCGGCCGGCAGGTCCGGCGGACCCGACGGTCCCAGCGGCAGTTCGGCGGCGATCCACGCGGTCAGCGTCGACTCGACGTGGACCAGGGCCATCAGGGCGCGCTGCTGGGCGCGCGGCCCTGGTTCGCCGTCCCAGCGCCGGAGGTCGCCGGTGAGCAGGCGCGCGAACCGCTCGTGCTCCTCGACGTAGCGGATCCGCGCCTGCACGAAACCGGCGACCCGCACCACGCGGAGGATCGGGGCGATCTCCCGCCACAGCACCACGACGTCGTCGAGCCACGCCCGGACCACCGGGCGGGTCCACGCCGGGAGGGCGGCCGGCTCGGAGCAGGTGCGCTCCGGCACCTCGTACACGCGTTCCGACAGCGCCCGGACCACGTCGCCCTCGCCGGGGAAGTGCGCGTACACGGTCACCCTGGCAGCCTTCGCGATGTCGTCCATCGTGGTGGTGATGACCGACTTCTCGGCGAACACCATGACCGCCGCGTCGAGCAGACGGGGCGCGGATCAGCCTCTTCCGCTCGTCGCGCGGGCTTTCCCGGCGCTCGACCTCCATCGCGCCAGCCCATCCACCGCCGGAACGGACGGCATCGGACTCCTCCGGCCGCCGGTGCGCGTCACCGCGCCGGGATCCGGACCGCACATGTCGTCCGTTGGGCTTACCAGGTGCAAGGCGACCAGGTCATCGAAGCGCCGGGTCCTGGGCCAGCAGCCCGTCGATGATCACGCGGAGCTTCCACGCCGCGCGCGAACCGCCGTGACCACCGGTCAACAACGGGGCCAGCACGGCGATCGTGGGGTACCGGTCGGCGGGCAGCGAGCGGTACACGACGTCCAAGCGCGCCGAGAACGCCTCCGACATGGCCTCCTCTGAGGCGCACCCGGTGGCGTCAGCGCGCGCCAGGTCCCGTTGGGCGCGCAGCCGCGCCGCCTTCTCCAGCGCCGACGACGCGATGTACTGGCCGAGCAGGTCCGCCGCCCAGGCGCAGGCCGCGTCGTCGATCCCGCCCACCCTCAGCAGGCGCAGCATCTCCTCGGTGACGCGCAGCGTCTGCGGCCCGACCGGCACGTCGGTCAGGCCGACGGACGCGATGTCGTCGTGGGAGCCGAGCGCGTCGACGATCCGGTCCACCAGCAGTTCGAGGCGGGCGCGCCAGTCCCCGTCGGACTCGCCGGGCAGCTCGACGGGGGCCACCGCGAGGTCGTGCGCGAGCGCCATCAGCTCGTCCCGGTCGCGGACGTAGACGTAGAGCGACGCCGGTCCGGTGTCGAGCGCCTGGGCGACCCTGCGCATGCTCACCACCCCGAAGCCCAGCTCGTCGACCAGGGCGAGGGTCGTCGCGACGATGGCGTCGCGGCTGAGCGGGGCTTTCGCCGGACTGGTGCGGGGGCTGCTGGGCATGCCGGGAATCCTACTTGACGAACACCATTCGCCCGGTGCACTGTTCGTGGCGAACACCGTTCGGCCCGAACGGTGTTCGGCGACCCTGGAGACACCGATGACCACACCTCAGGCCGCTCCGGCGGCGGCACCGCCCGATCCCCGACGGTGGCGCGTCCTCGTCGTGGTGATGCTCGCCGACGTCCTCGACCTGCTCGACTCGACCGTGATGAACGTGGCCGCGCCCTCGGTCCGCGCGGGTCTGGGCGGCGGCCCGGCGGCGCTGCAGTGGCTCACCGCCGGCTACGCGCTCGCCTTCGGCGTGCTGCTGGTCGTCGGCGGCCGCCTCGGCGACCGCTGGGGCAGGCGGCGGCTCTTCGTGGTCGGCGCCGTCGGCTTCACCCTCGCCTCGGCGGTGTGCGCCCTCGCCCCCACCCCCGCCGTGCTGATCTCGGCCAGGGTCGCGCAGGGCGCGCTCGGCGCGCTGATGATCCCGCAGGGCTTCGGCGTGCTGGCCTCGGTCTTCGACGAACGCGAGCGCGGCCGGGCGTTCGCGGTGTTCGGACCGGTGATGGGGCTCGCCGCGATCGGCGGGCCGATCCTCGCGGGCGGCCTCATCGCGCTCGACCTCGCGGGCCTGGACTGGCGGCTGGTCTTCCTCGTCAACGTCCCGCTCGGCGCGCTGACCGTCGCGGGCGCGCTGCGGTGGATGCCCGCCGACCCCGGCGACGCGACCGTCCGGATCGACCCGGTCGGCGCGGTCCTGGTCGCCGCGGGCTCAGCCCTCCTCGTGTACCCCCTGATCCAGGGCCGGGAGGCGGGCTGGCCGTGGTGGGCCTTCGCGTCGCCGGCGGCCGGGGTCGCGGCGTTCCTCGCCCTCGGCGGGCGGCAGCGCACCAGCCCCGCGCCGATCCTGGTGCCGAGCCTGCTGCGCAAGCGCGCGTTCGTCGGCGGGCTGGTCGTGGCCGTGGCCTTCTTCTCCGGTGTCGGCGGCCTGCTGCTCGTGCTGTCGCTGCACCTCCAGCTCGACCTCGGGTACTCCGCCCTCCAGGCCGCGCTGGCACTCGCGCCGGTCGCCGTGGGCATCGCCCTCAGCTCGGTAGTCGCGCCGGGGCTCGCGGCTCGGCTCGGCCGGTCGGTGCTGCACCTGGGCCTCGGCGTCGAGGCCCTCGGCACGCTCGGCCTGGCCTTGGTGGCGACCTCCGACCTCCCGGTGTGGACACTGCTGACACCGAGCCTGGTCGTGGGTCTCGGTCTCGGCCTGCTGTTCGGCACGCTGACGCAGACGATCTTCACCGCCGCCGACCCCGCCGAGGTCGGCAGCGCGTCCGGCGCGCTCAACGCGGTCCAGCAGCTCGCCAGTGCGCTGGGCGTCGCCGTCCTGGGCACCGCGTTCTTCGCCACCGCCCCCTCCGGCCTCGCCGTCGGAGCCCTCGTCGTCACCGCGACGTGCCTGCTCAGCGCGGCGCTCGTCACCCTCCTCCCCCGCACCCCGTCAGGAGAACCGTCATGAGCGAGGTCGTCGTCTTCGGGGCCGCGGGCCGCACCGGACGGCTCGTCGTCGCGGAGGCACTGGCCGCGGGCCACCACGTCACCGCCGCCGTGCGCACCCCGACGGAGTTCCCGGCACGAGTCCCGGTCGTGCGAGCGGACGTGCGCGACCCCGACAGCGTGCGCGCGGCCGTCGCGGGCCACGACGTCGTGGTCTGCGCGATCGGCCCGTCCGGCCGCCGTCCGCTCGGCCTGTACTCCGAGGGTGCCCGCGCCCTGGTCGCGGCCATGGGGTCCGCCGGTGTCGGACGGGTCATCGCCATCACGTCCGGCGGTGTGCGCCGCGACGACCCGAACTTCGGGTTCTGGTACCGCACCGTCCTGCGGCCGCTCGCCGAGGACCTGTACGCCGACATGCGGCTGATGGAGTCGACCTTCCGGGACAGCGGGCTGGACTGGACGTTCGTCCGCCCCTCCCACCTCCAGGACAAACCGCCGACCGGCGACTACCGCGTCCAGGACGGCGTGACCCCGAAAGGCGGCTGGAAGGTGAGCCGCACCGATGTCGCCCGGTTCATCGCCGGGGAGGTCGATGCCCGCGAATGGTCGCGCAAGGCGCCGACCATCGCGGAGTGACTCCGTGGAAAAAAATGTTTGGAACTGACCCCGACAATTCCGTAGAAATGCGGTTTCACCTGCGGGATTCCCCCTCACGGGTACTCGGCAAGATCACCTGTTTGCCCCAATCTCGCCATCGGGCACCCGCTGGTCGGAACACCCTTCCGCCGACCCGCAAGGAGATTCCCCATGGATCCCGAGTCAGGGAAAGCAGACTCCACGGCCGTCCGAGCGCGGAGGTCACCACTTCCGCGCACGACGGCCGCCATCACCGCGATGGTGCTCGCCGCGACCGGGGTGGCCGTCGCCACCACGGCGGGCACCGCCGCCATCAGCACCGACCCCGGCAAGGCGCAGTCGTTCTGGCTGCACCTGGACGGCACGCAGATCACCGACCAGGCCATCACCGACCACGCCAAGACGCGTTCCTACATCGTCCTCAACTCGTGGGAAAGCGGACTGGTGGGCAAGTTCAAGAACGCCAACCCCGACGTCAAGGTGTTCGTCTACAAGGACCTGTCGTCCACGCGCAGCTACGCCTGCAAGGACGGCGCCGACGAGCCGGACCTCCCGACGGGCGTCGGGTTCTGCGACGCGGACAAAGGCCACCCCGACTGGTTCCTGCAAGGACCGGACGGCAACCGGTTCGAGTACAGCGGGTACGCCGGGCACTGGCAGATGGACGTCGGCAACACCGGCTACCAGGACCGCTGGGCCGACAACGTCGTCCGGAACGCGAAAGCGGGCGGGTTCGACGGGGTCCTGATGGACAACGCGCTGTTCGCCTGCGACACCTACCACGAGGGAGTGTGCCCGACGGCCCGACCGACCGACGAGTCGATGCAGTCGGCGTACAAGTCGATGCTCGCGAACACCCGCCACCGGTTCACCGACGCGGGCCTGCTGACGGTGGCGAACCTGGCCAACGCCAGGCTGCACCCCGGCACCTGGGACGCCTACACCGAGCACCTCGACGGCGGTTTCGACGAGTGGTGGCTCGCGTTCGGCAGCTCGGACCTGCTGCCCGAGGCACCCGACGGGTGGAGCAGCCAGACCGACCAGATCGTGTCGGACGAGGCCAGGGGCAAGATCACCTGGGTCCAGCCGCACGTCTCGGCCGGTGACGACCGCGCGTTCCGCTACGCCCTGGCCAGCTACTTCCTCGTGGCGGGCGACAAGACGGCCATCGCGGAGGCGAACGCCACCGACGACTACGGCGACGCGGCCCCGGTCCACCCCGAGTACGGGTGGGACCTCGGGTCTCCCCAGGGTCCGTACCGCTCGGTGGGCGCGAACCTGCTGCGCCGCGACTTCGCCTGCGGCACGGTCGTGGTGAACACGAACCCGACCGCCAGCGCCGAGACCCGGATCGACCTGGGCACCACGCACGAGAACGAGCGCAACGAGCAGGTGGACTCCGTCTCGCTGGCGGGCACGTCCGGCTCGATCCTGCGCCGCCTCTGCTGACCGGGCGCGACCACCGTCCGGAACGGACACCCGAACAACCAGAACGGAGAGCTCCCCAGCCATGCGCACCGCACTCACGACGTTCCTCGCCGCGACCGTCCTCGCCACCACCGCCGTCGCCCCCGCCGCCGCGGCGGTCGACCCGATCGCCACGACCGTCGCGCTGGTCAACAAGTACCGCGCCAAGCACGGCGCGGCACCGTTGACGCTCGACCCGGCGGTCACCGCGACCGCCCAGGACTGGGCGGACCGGCTCCAGACGACGGACTCGTTCCAGCACCGGCCGGACAACAAGTACGGCGAGAACATGTACAAGACAACGGCGAAGAGCAAACCGACGTCGACCGTCGGCACCGCCGCGGTCGACGACTGGTACAACGAGTCGCGCGGCTACAACTACGCCAAGGAGTACACGTCGAGCAACGTCGACTACACCGTCCTGCACTTCACGGCGCTGGTCTGGCAGTCGTCGACGAAGGTCGGCGTCGGGCTGTCGCAGGGCAAGAACGGCACGTTCGTCGTGCTGAACTTCGCCGAACGCGGCAACACCCTCGGCAAGTTCGTCACCAACGTCCGCCCACCGATCAGTTAGCTTCGGTTAACACTGAAGCAATCACAACCCCAGTGACGTTCCAGCGCACACGACGAGGGTCTGCCCGGTGATGCTCCGGGCGTCCGGGCCCAGCAGGAACGACACCGTCCCCGCGATCTCGGCCGGGTCGACCAGCGCACCCATCGGCGGCAGCCGGACGGGAGTGGCGGCCCGGCCGGGGTCGCGCAGCATCGGGGTGTCGGTCGGGCCGGGCGCCACCACGTTGACGGTGATCGCCCGCCCCACCAGCTCCGCCGCCCACGACCGCGCCATCCCCACCAGCGCCGCCTTGGTGGCCGCGTACTGGCTCTTGCCCGGCACGCCGGTCATCGTGCGGCTGCCGACCAGCACCACGCGGGCTCCCCGCGGCATCCGGTCCACCGCCGCGTCGACCAGCACCGAGGCCGCCTCCACGTGCACCCGCCACATGTCGGCACCGTCCCGTGTGGACAGCTGCCCCAGCCGGGCGGTGCGCTGCAGGCCCGCAGCGTGCACGACGGCGTCGGCGGCGGGCAGGTCGAGGACGGTGGCGCGCAGCACCTCGGGGTCGCCGAGGTCCGTCGCCCGCCAGGTGAGCCGCTCGTGGCCCAGCGGCGGTTCGCCCCGGCTGAGCCCGGAGACCGCCCAGCCGTCGTCGAGCAGCCTGCGCGCGGTCGCCAGGCCGATGCCGGAGCTGACACCGGTGACCAGGGCGTGCCGGGTCACCGGACCCAGGACACCGGCACGCGGACGTGCTCGATGGTCTGCCGGAAGTAGGTGAACGCGATGTCGAGCGAGCCGTCCGCGGCCTGGTGGACCGCGGGGTAGGAGAGCTCGCGGTTCAGGCCGTCGCGGGAGTTGTTGGTCAGGCAGTAGCCGTCGCCGACCTCCAGGTTCCGCCGCACCGGCCAGGTGACCCCGCCGTCCGAGGACAGCGCGAGGGTCATCGGCGCGCGGGGCGCTCCCCAGAACGCCGTCCCGAACTCCTCGGTGGGCGCCGCCCGGTCGGCCAGCCCGTCGTCGTCGATCTCGTCGTACAGCGAGAGCCTGCGCTCGGTGGCGTCGCGGGCGCTGCTGTCGTTGAACACGGCCGCGAGCCGGTCGTCGGCCAGCCGGACGACCTGGATCGAGGAGTTGTTGTTGGGCAGGTCGGGCACCGGCCGCGGCGGGGTCCACGTCGCACCGTCGTCGGTGGACGTCGAGCGGTGCACGAAGTCGGCGAACCTGCTGCGGTAGAACGCGGCGAGCGTCCCGTCCGGCAGCGGCACGACGTTCATGTGCACGAGCCCGGTGCTCTCCGGCACGGCGACCTCGAACCAGGTCTCCCCCGCGTCGTCGGACACGAGCACGGCGCTGGTGTCGCGGTCCCCCACCCACTTGCGGCCGGGCACCGACACGCAGTGGAACACCGGCAGCAGCCACCGCCCCGAGCCGAGGACGACGACCGGCTGGCGCACGAACACCCCGCCGGTGGGGGTGGCCGGGAACAGCGTCGTGGTCGGCCCCCAGGTGCGGCCGCCGTCCGCGGAGGTCCGGCGGCGCACCTCGGCGGTGTCCTGGTTGCCCGCGACCTGGGCCGTCCACAGCAGCCAGACGCCGCCGCCGGGTACGGGGAACAGGACCGGGTTCTGCTCGGACCGGGTGCCGTCGTCGGACAGCCGGACCGGCGCGGACCACGTGTCGCCGCCGACCGGGAGCCGGGAGAACCACACGCTGATGTCCGGCACGCCCTCCTGGGTGCCGCCGAACCACACGCAACCCAGGTCGCCGCCGGGCAGCGTCGCGAGGTTCGCGGCGTGGTTCTGCACGGCGGTCGCGGGCAGCATCGCGTCCCGCCGTTCGGGGTCGTCGGCGCGGGTGCGCAGGACCCCGTCGAAGGCGGTCGACACGCTCACGACTCGCCCCGCGACGCGGCGAGGTGGGCGGCGGCGCTGTCCTCCAGGTGGGTCAGGTCCGAGGAGATCGAGGCGAACGTGTACCCCTCGGCCAGCCGCTTCGCGGCGCTCGCTCCGTCCATGGTGTGGATGCCCGCGGCGATCCCGGCCGCCGCGGCGGCCTCGCGGACGCGGGTCAGCGCGGCCTCGAACTCGGTGGCCAGCGCCGGGTCGCCCGGCCGGGAGCCGCCGAGGGCGAGCATCAGGTCGGACGGGCCGACGTACACGCCGTCCAGGCCGGGCGTCGCGCAGATCTCCTCGACGTTGGCCAGGCCCTGCGCGGTCTCGATCATCACCAGGACCACCGTGGCGGCGTTGGCCTCGGCGGGAACGGGGCCGATGCGCAGCGCGGACCGCATGGGACCGTAGGACCGCCTGCCCTCCGGCCCGTACTTCGCCGAGGTCACGGCGGCGGCCGCGTCGGCGGCGGTGTCGACCAGCGGCACGATCACGCCGCCCGCCCCGGCGTCCAGGGCACGGCCGATGGGCGTGGGGTCGTTGGCCTCCACCCTGACCAGCCCGGTGGCCGTGCCGCCCGCGTCGATCGCGGTCAGCCCGCTCAGCAGACCCGAGTAGCCGAGCAGGCCGTGCTGACCGTCCAGGCACACGTAGTCGTACCCCAGCCGCGCCAGCCGCTCGGTCGCCACCGGCGCGTCGAGCACGCACCAGTAGCCGACGACTCGTTCACGGGCGCGGATCTTGCGGGCGAACTCGCTCGCGGACATTCCACTCCTCCGGTGTTCTCAGCGGTTGTAGGCGGGCATGGGACCACGCAGGGCGGCCCCGACCGAGTCGCAGGCGGCCAGCACGTCGGCGGGCAGCGGCCCGGCGGAGGCGGCCTCGACGTTGGCCACCAGGTGCTCGACGCGGGAGCCGCCCAGCAGCACCGACCCCACGTCCTCCTGGCTGAGCAGCCACCGCAGCGACAGCTCGGTCAACGGGATCCCGGCGCCGGCGGCCACGTCCGACAGCGCGGACACGGCGGCGAACAGCCGGTCGTCCCAGTAGCGCTCGGTGTACATGGCGGCCAGCCGGGAGTCGCCGAACCGGCCCTCGGTGGGCCGTTCGGCGAACGTGTGCCTGCCGGTGAGCAGGCCGCCGCCGAGCGGGTTGTAGACGACCGTGAGCAGCCCGGTCACGCGGGCGAACTCCAGGTACTCGTCCTCGACCCGCCTGGCCAGCAGGTTGTAGAGCTGTTGCGCGGCAACGGGTCGGGGCACACCTTGAGCGTCGCACTCGCGGTTGAGGTCCGCGATCCGCCACGCGGCGAAGTTGGACACCCCGATGGCGGAGACCAGGCCTTCAGCCACGAGCTTGCCCAGCTCGGCGACCGTCTCCGCGAGGGGCGCGGCCCGGTCCGGCTGGTGGAGGTAGAACAGGTCGACGTGGTCGACGCCCAGGCGGCGGAGGCTGCCCTGGAGCGACCTGCGGAGGCCGGCGGCGGACAACGGGCTGTCGCCTTCGGCGTCGGGGTGCGGGATGCCCGCCTTGGTGGCCAGCACGACCCGGTCCCGACGACCGGGCAGCAGGTCGCGCAGGATCTCCTCCGACGCGCCGCCCGCGTAGCCGTTCGCGGTGTCGATCCCGGTGATCCCGGCGTCCAGCGCCGCGTCCACCATCCGGCGGGCGCCGTCGGGGTCGACGGTGTCGCCGAAGGTCATCGTGCCCAGCACCAGCCGGGACAGGGCGAAGCTCACGCGGGGACCTCCTCTCGGGCGGTGACGAACGACCGCGGCTTGCGGCCGGTCATCGCGGTGGGGTCGAGCGCGGCCCGGCGCAGCGCGCGGGTGTACGGCTCCTTCGGCGCGGCCAGCACGTCGGCGGTGGGGCCGGACTCGACGACCCGGCCCGCCTTCATCACCACGACGTCCGCGCTGATCCGCCGCACCACGCCCAGGTTGTGCGAGATGACGATGCACGTCAGGCCCGTGTCCCGCTGGAGGTCCTCCAGCAGCGCCAGCACCTGCGCCTGCACCGACACGTCCAGCGCGCTGGTGGCCTCGTCGCACACCAGCAGCTCCGGGCTGCTCGCCAACGCCCGCGCGATGCCGATGCGCTGGCGCTGGCCGCCGGAGAACTCCGCGGGCCGCCGTTCCAGCGCGCTGGACGGCAGACCGACCCGGTCGATCAGCTCGGCGGCCCTGGCCCGCCGGTCGGCCGCGGAACCCACACCGCGCAGCCGCAGGGGTTCCGCGACGATGTCCTGCGCGCTCAGGTGCGGGTCGAGCGAGGCATACGGGTCCTGGAACACCATCTGCACCCTCGAGCGCAGCGGCCGCATCCGGCGTTCCGACAGGCCCGCGATGTCCGTGCCGTCCAGCAGGATCTGCCCGGAGCTGGGCTTGAGCAGCCGGACGATCGCCGAGGCGATGGTGGACTTGCCGCAGCCGGACTCGCCGACGATCGCCAGCGTGCGTCCCTTGTGGACGGTGAAGCTGACGTGGTCGACCGCGCGGAACGAGCCGCCGCGCACGTGGTACTCCACCACGAGGTCGCGGACGTCGAGCAGCGGTGCGGTCATCGTTCTCCTCCGGCGACGTCCTCGTCCCACGGCCCCAGCACGGGCACCGCGGCCAGCAGCTTGCGGGTGTACTCGTGGGTCGGGTGGTCCACGACGGCCTCGACCTCGCCGGACTCGACGAACCGCCCGTCGCGCATCACGTGGATGCGGTCGGACACCAGCCGGGCGACGCCCAGGTCGTGGGTGATCATCAGGATGCCGATGCCCGTGCTCTCCTGGAGTTCCAGCAGCAGCGCCAGGATCCCGGCCTGCACGGTCACGTCCAGCGCGCTGGTCGGCTCGTCCGCGACCAGCAGCCTCGGCTCCCCCGCCAGGGCGATGGCGATCAGCACGCGTTGCAGCATCCCGCCGGAGAGCTGGTGCGGGTAGCGGCCGAGCTGCTCGGCGGCGCGCGGCACGTGCACCAGGTCCAGCAGCTCCACCGCGCGGGCCTCGGCGGCGCGCTTGGTCAGCTCCGGCTTGCGCAGCCGCACGGCTTCCCCGAGCTGCCGCCCGATCGTGTGCACGGGGCTCAGCGCGGTCATCGGGTCCTGCGGGATGAGCGACACCGTCCGGCCGCGCACCTCGTGCAGGGCACGGGGATCGGCGACCACGTCCGTTCCACCGAAGCGGACCGAGCCCGACAGCACGGCCAGGTCGTCCGGCAGCAGGCCGAGCACGGCCATCGCGGTGGTCGACTTGCCCGAGCCGGACTCGCCGATGACGGTCACGGTCTCGCCCTCGGCGATGGAGAAGCTGACGCCGTCCACGGCGCGGATCACGCCGCCCGCCGTGATCAGCTCGACCTGGAGGTCCTCGACGTCCAGCAGCGCGGCGGTCACGGGGTGCTCACCTTCCGCCGGCGCGCGCGGTCGCGCAGACCGTCGCCCAGCAGGTTCACGCCCACGACGAGGGCGACGATGACGAGGCCGGGCAGCGTGACCATCCACCACGAGGTGGTGATGTAGTCCTGCCCGTCGGAGATGATCCGGCCCCAGGTGGCGAACGGCCGTTGCGGACCGGCACCCAGGTAGGACAGCGCGCTCTCCAGCAGCACCGCCTGCGCGAGCAGCAGGAGCACCACGAGGCTGGCCTGCTTCACGACGTTGGGCAGCACGTGGCGCAGCAGGATCGCGAACCGGTGCAGCCCCAGCACACGGGCCGCGGCCACGTAGGGCTTCTCCCGCTCCACCAGCACGAGCGAGCGGGTCAGCCGGGCGACCTCGGGCCACTGCGCGATGGCGATGACGAACGTGATGACCGGGATGGACGGCCCGAACAGGGCGACCACGAGCAGCAGCATCATCAGCAGGGGCAACGACAGCTGCGCTTCCAGCAGCCGCGACACGACCGTGTCCACCCAGCCGCCGAAGTAGCCCGCGGACGCGCCGAGCACGACGCCGATCACGCCGGACACCACGACGGCGAGCAGGCCGACCAGCAGCGACACCTGCCCGCCGTGCAGGACGCGGGACAGCAGGTCGCGGCCGAGCTGGTCGGTGCCGAACAGGTGGCCGTCGACCAGCGGCGCGAGGCGACGGCTGGCCAGGTCCTGCTGGTCAGGGCCGGGCAGCGGCAGAACGCGGGCCAGCGCCACCGGGATGACGACGAGCAGCGTGCAGACCAGTCCGGCCCACAGCTTGAGCCGGGAACCCCGGCGCTGCCGGGTGACCTTGGCGCGAGCGAGGTGCTTCGCGGTGACGGCGCTGGGTCTGGGCTCGGACCGCCGCACGCGGGCCGGTCCGGGGTGGGTGGTGCTCACGCGGACACCTTCTTCCCGAGGCGCACCCGCGGGTCGAGCAGCGGGTAGGCGAGGTCGACCAGGAGTTGGACGGTGACGGCGAGCGCCGCCGTGACCAGGACGGTGGCCTGGATCAGCGGGTAGTCGCGCGTCTCCAGCGCGCGCACCACCAGCGAGCCGACCCCCGGCCAGGCGAACACGACCTCCACGACGACCACGCCGTTCAGCATGGACGCGAACCGCGTGCCCAGCGCGGTGACGACGGGGATCGACGAGTTGGTCATCGCGTACCGCCACACCAGCGCCCGTTCCGACACCCCGCGCGAGCGGGCGACCGTGAGGTAGGGGGCGGTGAGGTTCTTCGCCATCTCGCTGCGCACGAGCCGCGAGATGAGCGCGATCTGGAGGATGGCGACCGTGACGGCGGGTAGCACCAGGCCGCCCCAGGTCGCGAAGCCGGACGCCGGGAGCACCGGCACCAGCACCGCGAACACCGTGAGCAGCATGATGCCGCTCCAGAAGTCCGGCATGGACTGACCGGCGATCGTGACGACGTTCGCGCCGAGTTCGCGGGTCGTGTCGGCGCGGCGGGCCATCCACACGCCCAGCGGCACGGCCACGACCGTGGTGATCAGGATGGCCGCGAGCGCCAGGGTGATGGTGAACGGCAGCCGTTCCAGCACCACGTCCAGCGCGGGCGAGCGGAACGAGTAGCTCGTGCCGAGGTCGCCGGTCAGGATGCCCTTGAGGAACAGCAGGTACTGCTCGACCACGGACCGGTCGAGCCCGAAGGCGGCGCGGATCCTCGCCAGGTCCTCGGTGGTGGCGAGCGGACCGGCGTAGGCGGCGGCCGGGTCGCCGGGAGCGAGGCGGATCAGCACGAAGACGGTGGAGATCGTCAGGAACACCGTGAGGACGCTCTGACCGAGCCGCTTGAGCAGGTAGGACCCCACCGGTCAGCCCTCCAGTCGCGCGGACGCGAGGTCGTAGGAGTTGGTCGGGCCCAGCGAGATGTCGCCGACCCGGTCGCGGCTGGCGAGGACGGCGTTCGGCACGAACGCCCACAGGCACGGCCAGGTCGCCCACACGGCCTTCTGCGCGTCGCTGAGCAACCGCGCGCGGCGGGCGGCGTCGGGTTCGGCGGAGGCGTCGGCGATCTGCGCGGCGATCGCGGGGACCACGTAGCCCTGGTAGGTGTCGCGGGTCTGCTCCTTCTCCGGGGTGCCCGCGTACATGCCCTGGAGGATGCTCACGGCCAGGCCGGTGGGGCTGGAGAAGCCGTTGCCGAGCACGTCCCAGTCGCCCGCCTTGCCCTGCCGCCACGACAGGATGTCGCCGCCGGGCTCGAACTGCTGGAGCGTGGCGCGGACGCCGACCTGGCCGAGCATCTGGAGGACGGCCTCCATGACGGAGGTGTCGCTGGCGAACTCGCCGCTCTCCCAGATGATCTTCAGTTCCAGGTCGCGCACGCCCAGGGCGTCCAACCGCTGCTTGGCCTGCTTCGGGTCGTAGACGTACTCCCCCGTCTTGACCGCGCCCTCCAGGCCGGTCGGCACGACGCCGTCCGCCTGGCTGACCGAGCCGACCAGCACGTCCTGCACGAGCGACCGGCCGTCGATGGCGTAGGTCAGGGCCTCGCGCACCTCCGGGTCGGCCAACGGATGGCCCTGCGGCTTGCGGAAGTTGTAGAAGAGCTGGTTGATCCGGGTGCTCGGGGTGCGGGTGATCCGCACGCCGGGCAGGCCCGCGAGCTGGTCGGCGGAGTCGGGGGTGATCGAGTCGATCACGTCGACCTCGCCGCTGCGCAGCGACACGACCCGGCTGGACTCCTCCGGCACGAACCGGACCTGCACGCCCGGCACGCGCGGCTTCGGACCCCAGTAGTTCTCGTTCACCGCCAGCGCGTAGTTGCCGGTGCCCCGGTTGCCCGAGCGCACCACGTACGGGCCGGAGCCGACGCCGTCCTGCAGCTCCTCGGGCCGGTTGGCGGCCGAGGGCGTGACCAGGATGTTGGCCATGAGGTAGTCGAGCACGGGGACCGGGCGCTGGGTGCGCAGCACGAACGTGCCGTCGGCACCGGGGACGACCTCGGGGAACTCGGAGAAGAAGCCGGCGATGAACGACCCGTTGACCTGCTGGTACATCTCCAGCGCGGTCGCGACGTCCTGCACGGTGACCGGCGAGCCGTCCGAGTAGCGCACCCCGTCGCGGAGGTGCACCGTCCATTCGGTGGGAGCGGTGAGCTCGAACCGGTCGGCCAGCACGAGCTCGGGCTTGAGGTCCTGGCCGACCCTCGTCAGGCCCTGCCGCACGCCGCGCTGGACGGTGACGGCGGCGTCGAACTGGTTCAGCTTGTTGTCCAGGCTGACCAGCGAGCGGTTGAGCGCGAGGGTCAGCGTGCCGGGGCCGGGGGTCCCGGTCGGACCGGCGCAGGCGTTCAGCAGCGGGCCCAGCGTCACTCCGGCGCCCGCGATCGCACCCCATCTCAGCAGGGTGCGGCGGGAGAGCTCCGGGCCGCGTCCGGATCGGGTCATCGTCGACCTCTCACAGTGCTCGGGAGGGGGTGCGGCGCCGCTGCGGCCTGACGCTGCCGAGGTGCACCGGTGTTACCCGAGCCACACTGACACGTTCTGCACGTTTCGCGCAAGTCCTCTGGCCATTTTGGCGCGTTCTGTGCAATCCTTCAGGTCGAGGAGGTGCGGTTGACGTGACAAAGATCCTTGTTGTTGCTGATGATCTGTCCGGGGCGGCCGAGGTGGCCGCCGCGATGGGTATGCGCACAACGCGCAGTTTGGTGCTGCTCGGGATTGACCCGTCGTGTCCCCCCGATGACCGGGACGTGATCGTCGTGGACCTCGACACGCGCTCCGGACCCGCCGACGCCGCCGAGGCGGCCACCACCCGCGCCGTCACCGCGCTCGGGGCGGCCCGGCAGGTGTTCGTGAAGGTCGACTCCCAGCTGCGCGGGCACGTGGCCGCCGCCGTGCGCGGGGCGGGCGGCTTCGCCGTCGTGTGCCCGGCGCTCCCCCGGCTCGGCCGGGTCGTGCGCGACGGTGTCGTGCACCTGGACGGCGTGCCGCTGCACGAGACGGACGCGTGGCGGGTGGAGCCGACTCCGCCACCGAGGTCGATCGCCGAGGTGCTGCCCCGGGCCACCGAGGTGGTGTCCCTGGCCGAAGTGCGCGCCCCGGACCTCCTCGCGCGGTTGTGCGCGATCCGCGCAACGGGGGCCGTCGCCGTGTGCGACGCGGAGACCGACGCCGACCTGTCCCTGGTCGCGGCCGCCGGAACCGCTGTGGGCGCGGTGCTGGTCGGCTCGGCCGGGCTCGCCGAGGCGCTGGGCGACGGGCCCTCCACCGCCATCCCGGAGCGCGGCGCGGCCGTACTGGTCGTCGTCGGCACGGCGGCGGCCGGCGCGCAGGTCGAGCACCTGCGGGCGGCGGGCACCATCGCCACCGTCCTCACCACGGCGACCGGGAACCTGGCCGCGCTCGCCGACGAGGCCGCCTTCGAGGCCGCCTGGCAGAGCACCGCCGACCTCGTCCTGACCGGCGGCGAGACCGCCCGCGCCGTGCTCGACCGGCTCGGCGTCACCCGGCTCACCGTCCACGGGGCCCTCGCCGGGCACCACGGCGCGGTGCTGAGCACCACCCCCGACGGCCGTCGCGTCGTCACCAGGCCGGGCAGCTTCGGCGCGCCCGACTCCCTCACCGCCATCGCGGCCGCACTCCACGGAGGAACCCACGTGAGCACCACCAGTCCCGACACCCGCCCGTTCATCGCGGTCACCATGGGCGACGGCGCGGGCATCGGCCCGGAGGTCGTCGTCGGCGCGCTGCTGGACGAGGGCCTGGCCACCGAGTGCCGCCCGGTCGTGATCGGCGACGCGGCACGGCTGCGGCTGGGCGCGGAGGCGCTGGGCGTGACCGCCGACGTGGTCGCCGTGGAGTCCGTCCAGGACGCCGTGTTCACCCCCGGCCGGGTCAACGTGATCGACCTCGGCCTGCTGCCCGCCGACCTCCAGTGGGGCGAGCTGTCCGCGGTCGCGGGCGACGCGGCGTTCCACTACATCCGGGTCGCCTCCGAGCTGGCGATGGCGGGCACGGTGCAGGGCATCTGCACGGCGCCGCTGAACAAGGAGGCGCTGCACGCGGGCGGCCACGTCTACCCCGGCCACACCGAGCTGCTGGCGCACCTGACCGGGACCGAGGAGGTGTCGATGATGCTGTCGACGCCGAGGGTCAAGGTCATCCACGTGACCACGCACATCGGGCTCGTCGACGCCGTGCGCAAGATCGAGCCCGGCCTGGTCGAGCGGACCGTGCGGCGCGGCCACGAGGCGCTGGTCCGCGCGGGCGTGCCGGAGCCGAGGATCGGCGTGTGCGCGATCAACCCGCACGCGGGCGAGAACGGCCTGTTCGGCCAGGGCGAGGAGGCCGAGAAGATCACCCCCGCCATCGAGGTGCTCCAGGCCGACGGCATCGACGCGCGCGGCCCGCTGCCCGCCGACACAGCGTTCTTCCTGGCGGGCCGGGGCGACTACGACCTGATCGTCGCGATGTACCACGACCAGGGCCACGGCCCGGTGAAGGTGCTGGGCATCGAGGCGGGCGTCAACATCACCGTCGGCCTGCCGGTGATCCGCACGTCGGTCGACCACGGCACGGCGTTCGACATCGCGGGCAAGGGCGTGGCGGACATCCGCAGCATGATCGAGGCGCTGCACCAGGCCGCGCGCATGTCGCCCAGCCCCGCGGGCGCCTGACGATACTGTTCGCACACCACGACAGCACCGGAGGCAGCGCATGGCGGGGATGCGGACGCGGGACCGGCGGGACGAGATCGTCCGGCTGGCGACCACGACCGGTCTGGCCAGTGTGGACGAACTGGCCGACACGTTCGAGGTGACCGCGTCGACGATCCGGCGCGACCTCGCCCGGCTCACCGACGAGGGCCGGGTGGCGCGGACCTACGGCGGCGCGATGGCGCTGCTCGCGCACCCCGAGCCGTCGCTGCGCCAGCGCACGCAGGAGGCGTTCGCGGAGAAGACCGCCATGGCCCGGTGGGCCGCGGCGGAGATCAGCTCCGGCGAGACGATCCTGCTCGACGCCGGCACGACCGTGGGCGCGCTGGCCCGCGAGCTGCGCGACGTGCCTCAGCTGACCGTCGCCACGACCGGGCTGACGGCGTTGACGGAGCTGGCCGGGTCGGAGTCGGTGCACGTGGAGTGCCTGGGCGGCACCCTGCGACACCTGAGCCAGGGTTTCGTGGGGCCGTTGACCGAGGCGGCGCTGGAACGCATGACGTTCGACCGCGTGTACCTCGGCGCGGACGGCGTCACCCCGGACAACGGGCTGTGCGAGGCGGACCTGCAGCAGACCAGGCTGAAGGAGCTGATGATGCGCCGCGCGAACGAGGTGTACGTGCTCGCGCACGCCGAGAAGCTCGGCCGCAGCCCGTTCCACTCCTGGGTCCGCATGCCATCCCGCTGGACGCTCGTCACCGACGACCGCGCCGACCCCCGCCTGGTCGACGAGTTCACCGCGCGCGGCGCAGCGGTCGTCACGGTCGCACCCGAGGCGGGCTGAGCACTTCCCTCGGGGAAGCAGTCGCCCTTGCGGGTAACCAGGGCCTCGCGGATAGCGTCGGTGGGGTCAAGAGGACAGCCGTGCCAAGGCGCCTCCAGGCTTCGAAGGACCAGCCGTGTTCTACGAGATCCGCCGCTACCAGACCAGCCCCGGCCGCCGTGACGAGTGGGTGCGCTACATGGAGGACGTGGTCATCCCGTTCCAGGCGTCGGCCGGGATGGAGGTGATCGCCTCGTTCGTGGACGCCGACGACCCCGACGGTTACGTGTGGATCCGCCGGTTCGCCGACGAGGAGCACTTCGCGGAGGCGACGGCCGCGGTGTACGAGAGCGGCCGGTGGAAGGACGAGATCAGTCCGGTGGTGGGGGAACTGCTGATCCGGGAGAAGTCCGTCATCACCCGCGTGGTCCCCACGCCCGCGTCCGGGCTGAGCTGACCGTGGGCACCGAGCAGCGGGCCGTCGCGACCTCCTCGATCGGCCGGGCCGCGGCGGTCGAGCTCGTCGAGGCCGTCCGGAGGGCGGCGCGGGAGATCGGCTTCGGCGTCGCGGTGGCCGTGACCGACCCCGGCGGGCACCTGAAGGCGTTCGAGCGCACCGACGACGTGCCGTTCCTGCCCGCCGAGGTGGCGGTGGACAAGGCGTGGACCGCGGTGGCGTTCCGCACCCCGACCCACGTGTGGAACGACTACGTGGCCGACCCGCGGATCGCGCCGCTCCAGCACCACCCGCGGGTGGTGGCGGTGGGCGGCGGCTACCCCGTCGTGGTCGACGGCGAGGTGATCGGCGGGCTCGGCGTCTCCGGCGGCACCTACGCGCAGGACCAGCAGGCGGCCGAGGCGGCGCTGGCCGAGCTCGGGTACACCATCCCCGCCTGACCCGCCTCCACGTCACCCCCGGAGCCAGGCAGCGGCCCGGCTCCGGGGTGGTGGGTCAGATGAACTTCCACAGGTGGTCGGTCGTGCCGTTGTCGGCCCACTGCGTGATCTGCGCACCGTCCGCCTTGGACGCCTGGTCCACGGCCAGCACCTTGCCGCTGCGCACGTTCACGATCTTCGACCAGCCGCCGCCCGCGTCGACGATCCGCCACAGGTGGTCGGGTGTGCCGTTGTCGCGGTACTGCTGCACGTGCGCGCCGTCGGCCACGCTCTGGTTCTGCACGGCGAGCACCTTGCCGCTGTTGCGGTTGGCGATCCGCACGGTGCCGTCGCCGTTGTCCACCACCGTCCACACGTGGTCGGTGGTGCCGTTGTCGGCCCACTGGGTGACCTCGGCGGAGTCGGCCAGCGACGTCCCGGACACGGCCAGCACCTTGCCGGAGTTCTGGTTCTGGATCCGCGCCCACACCACGACCGAGGTCGCGGGGCTCACCACGAGCGCGAACGTGCCGCCCACGACCGGCCTGGCGGTGAACCCGCGCTGGGTGCCGTCGCCGACGACGTACCAGTCGCTGAACGGGACCCGTTGCGGCGTCTCGTTCGCGAAGGCGTAGACGCCTTCGACCAGCGCGTCGCGCACGCCGGTCCGGTCGGACAGCCAGGCCGCCGTCCACAGCTCCCAGTCGCCCTTGGTGTAGTTGTTGCGCGGGTCGAGCAGCACGCCGAAGTGCCCGGCGCGCGCCTGGTACCAGGCAGCCTCCTGCCCGGCCACGCCCGTCGGCACCAGGTCGAGCCCGAGCAGCTTGTCGGCGAACCCGTTGTACTTCAGGCTCCACGTGCCCGCCTGGTCGTAGGCGAGCTTGAGGTGCTGGTTCGACGAGTCCTGCGCGAGGGTCACCCACTGGCTGGCGTAGCTGCGCGAGATCGACCGGTACCGCTGGACGTCGGCGGTGTTGCCGAGCACGGCGGACACGATCCCCATCGCGCCGATGCCGACGATCCCCTTGAGCGCCAGGTTCGCGCTGTGCGCGATGAACCCGGTGAAGTCGTCGGTCTGGTTCTGGAAACCGGGGTCGAGCGCGTTGGCCACCAGGTACTCGGCCCACCGGCGCAGCACCACCTGGTGCGCGGTCGCGAACGCGCGCGCGTCGGCCGCGGGCAGCTTCTGCACGAGCGCGGCGGACATGATCAGCATGTTCGCCGACTCCTCGACCGGCATGTCCTCCTCGTCGCCGTCGTTGTGCCCGGTGGCGACCGGGTAGTGGAACCCGAGGTCGTGGTGCGCGAACTCCTTCGGCCAACCGCCGCGCTCGACGTAGTCGAAGTGCGGTTCCAGCAGCAGCCGCAGGTAGTTCGGCGCGAAGTGCAGGTAGGCCGGGAACGCCGGGTAGGTGACGTCGATCGTGGACATGTTGCCGTTGGAGGAGATCTCCTTCAGGAACGCCCACGGCGAGCCGCCGCGGTCGACCAGCTCGGTGCCGCCGAACGCCTGCCGCAGCGCGAGCGCGCACAGCGCCGCGTAGTGCTCGCCGCCCACGCGCACCGCGTCGTCGTGCACCTTCTGGTCGAGCGCCGTCGCCGCGGTGAGCGCCGAGGAGTAGTCGGCCAGGAACCAGTCGACCATGTCCGGCCAGGTCGTCCACTGCCGCGTCCACCACGGCGCCAGCTGCGTGCCGAGGTAGCTCACGGCCGGCGTCCGCACGTGCCCGACGGCGATGGTGAACGGCGCCGAGGTCGCGCCCGCGGCGACCGTGCCGAGGTTCTTGTTCAGCGCCAGCACCGGCCACCGGTCGTTGATCGGCCGGGGCTGCGCGGTGTCGGAGCTGTTCGACAGCACGCCTTGGCCCGCGGAGGCGGCGCGCACCAGCGTGTCCTGGCCGATCTGCCAGGTCAGCCCAGAGCCGGACGAGGCGGCCACCACGAGCGTGCCCCAGCTCGCCTGCTCGTTGTTCTCCGCGAGCACGCCGGGGTTCGCGGGGGTGGCGGTCAGGGCGGTCGTCGAGCCGGTCTGCCGCTGCGCCCAGGTCACCGGCGTGGCGCTGTCGCCGTGCACCCACTCCGCCGACGCGTCGACGTGCAGGTCCACGGTGTGCGCGCGGCCGTCGGTGCTGGCCGCGGTGATGGTCAGGTAGCCGAACGGCACCGACTGGCGGCGCAGGTCCTCCGGCGCGACGGGTGAGAAGAACGTGGCGGTCAGCGTCACGCCGCCGCCGGTGAACGTGTAGATCGACCGGGTGGCCGTGACCCGCAGGGAGGCCTGGGTCATCCGGGTCAGCGCGGGCCCGGACGGCAGCGCGGGGTTCCCGGCGAACAGGTACGCCGTGCCGTCGATCCTGGCGATCCCGCACAGGGCGGTCGTGCGGCCGTTCCAGAACGACGACCAGCTGCCGACCAGCTCGTTCGACGCCTGCCACGTGCTCAGGTACGGCGAGCGGACGAACAGCGGCGTCGCGGGTGGGCGCAGCGGGTCGTAGGTGCCCAGCGCGCCGACGTCGGCGGGTGCCGCCTCAGCCCAAGTGGGGAGCCAGCCGGGTGCGGCGGCCGCGACGACCGCCCCACCCGCCCAGCCGAGCAGGGTGCGGCGGGACAGGGGATTCGATTCGGGCATGGGATGGCCTTTCCGGCAGGAGCGGGCGGCCGCGCCGAGAACGGTGCAGGGAGCGTTCAACCAGTTCTTACATCGTTGGTACAACGTTGTAAATATCCCGCCACCCGACTCCGCCAACCGGCCCGCAGCCACTCGGCCGCCGCCCCTCGACGCACCGGATCCCATACCGGACAAAGCTCCTCGGCCCCATCTCAGTAGGCCACGCCCACCGCCTGCCGGACCGTCGCCGGGTCGTCGAGCGCGGCGAGCATCGCGTGCGCGGTGTCGGCGCGGGAGATCGAGTAGCCGCCGCGGGGGTTGCCGCCGACGACCCTGCGGTACCGACCGGTCACCGGCTTGTCCACCAGCTTCGGCGGCCGCACGGCCGTCCACTCCACGCCGCTGTCCCGCATCGCCCGCTCCATGGCGGCGAGGTCGGTGTACACGTCCCGCAGCACCGCGCCGATGAACGGCAGCAGCACACGCCGGTTCAGGAACGTCTCGTCCTCCGGCACCGGTCCGACCGGGGCGGCGCTGACCGCGACCAGCCGTCGGACGTCGGCGGCGGCCATGGCGCGCAGGATGCCGCGGACAGCGGTGGAGGCGACGGGCCCCTCCTTGCGGCCGCGCGGGCCGACACCGGACAGGACGGCGTCGCACGGGTCGAGCGCGGGCGGCGCCGACAGGTCGGGCGCGGTCAGCACGGACAGCGCCGGGTGCCGCGGGGCGAAGCGGTCCGGGTCGCGCACGACCGCCGTGACCTGGTGGCCCGCGTCGAGCGCCTGCCGCACGACGTGCCCGCCGACGCCGCCGGTGGCGCCGAAAACGATGATCCTCATCCGTGTCCCCCGTGGTCGAGTATCTTAGTGTTTCGCAGCCCATATTCTACGAGGACGATATCATATGAGTTTCAAAGCACCAGAGGGATCGATCGGCCGCGGGCGGTCGACGGTCGCGATCAAGGAGTCGCTGCGCGACCTGCGCGTCCAGCTCGCCCTGCTCAACCACCAGGTGGGCGCGAAGGTCGAGCTGAAGGACGTCGACCTCGACTGCCTCGACCTGGTCTCCCGGCACGGTCCGCTCAACCCCACCGCCCTCGCCAGGCGCGCGGGTCTGCACCCCGCCACGCTGACCGGCATCCTCGACCGGCTCGAACGCGGCGGCTGGGTAACCCGCGACCGCGACCCCGCCGACCGCCGGGCCGTCGTCGTGCGGATGCTGCCCGACCGCAACGCCGAGATGTACCGGCACTACGACGGCATGAACACGGCGCTGGACGGGATCTGCGCCGACTACGCCCCCGCCGAGCTCGACGTGATCGCCGACTTCCTGCGCCGGGCCACCACGGCGGGCAGGCAGGCCACCGAGGACATGATCGACTAGCCGCGGTGGTGTGGGAGCATCGGCGGATGCTGGTGGAACTCGCCGTTGGCGACGCGTACGGAGCCGGGTTCGAGTACGCGGATCCGGGGTTCGTGCTGGCGCACAACACCTTGCGGGGCTACGTGGGCAACCCCGTGCACCCCGACCTGCTCCCCGGCCGCTACACCGACGACACCCAGATGAGCATCGCGGTGGCCGAGGTGCTGGCGTCCGACGGGCCGTGGACGGCGGCCCGGTTCGCCGACGCGTTCGTCCGCGCCTTCCACCGCGACCCGCGCGCCGGGTACGCCAGGGGGTTCCAGGCGCTGCTCCCCCAGCTGCCCGACGGGGCCGCGCTGCTCGACCGGATCCGGCCCGACAGCGACAAGAGCGGCGCCGCGATGCGCGCCGCGCCGGTCGGTCTGCTGCCCTCGGTCGACGAGGTCCTGCGCACCACCGCCGTGCAGGCCCGCATCACGCACGACACCCCCGACGGCGTCGAGGCCGCGCGGGCCGCCGCGCTCGCGGTGCACTACTGCCACTTCGCCCTCGGCCCCGTCGCGGAGGTCGGGCGCTGGCTCGACGGGCTGCTCCCCTCCGGCGACTGGGCGACGCCGTGGTCCGGCCCGGTCGGGTCGAAGGGGCTGATGAGCGCCCGCGCGGCCGTCACGGCGCTGGCGTCGGCCACGTCGATGAGCGGGCTGCTGCGGACGTGCGTGGCGTTCACCGGGGACGTGGACACCGTGGCGACCATCGCGCTGGCCGCCGGGTCCCGCTCAGCCGAGGTCGCGCAGGACCTGCCGCGGGTGCTGCTGGACGGCCTGGAGCGCGGCCCGTACGGCCACGACCACCTGGCCGACCTGGACACCCGGCTGTTCGCCGCCCTGTCCGTCCACTGAGGACGGTTCCGGATCCGCGCGGGACCGGGCAGCATGGCGGACATGGACTTCCTGCCACTGGCCGAGGAACTGCTCGCGATCCGCTCGACCGCGGACCGCCCGGACGACCTGCACCGGGCGCTCGACCTCGTGCTGGACGTGGTCGGTCCCGGTCTCGTGGTCGAGCGGTTCGAGTCGAACGGCAAGCCCAGCGCGCTGGTGCACGCGGGCGGGCGACGGCCGTTCCGGGTGATCCTCAACGCCCACCTGGACGTGGTCCCCGGCACGGACGACCAGTTCCGGCCGCGACGGGAGGGCGACCGCCTGATCGGCCGCGGCACCCAGGACATGAAGCTGTCCGCGCTGGTGCAGGCACTGGTGTTCCGCGAGCTGGCCACGACCCTGCCGATCGCCCTGCAACTGGTCACCGACGAGGAGGTGGGCGGCCGCGACGGGACCG
Source organism: Umezawaea tangerina (assembly GCF_003002815.1). GTDB lineage: Bacteria > Actinomycetota > Actinomycetes > Mycobacteriales > Pseudonocardiaceae > Umezawaea > Umezawaea tangerina. The sequence goes on from NZ_PVTF01000002.1 coordinate 709,879, forward strand.
CGCACCAGCTGGCGCAGGGGGTCACCGGCGAGTTCGTCGTCATCGGCGAGCACAGCGGACTGCGGGTGGTGACCGAGTCCAAGGGCATCGCCACCGCGCGACTGCGCGCCACCGGGCTGGCCGGGCACAGCGCCTACCAGTGGCTGGGCGACAACGCCCTGCTCAAGCTGTCGCGAGCCGTCGACGCGGTCCTGGCCGCGTACCCGGTGGCGACCGAGGAGGCGTGGCGGACGACGGTGAACCTCGCCCGCGTCGCGACGGACAACCAGGCCCTCAACCAGGTCCCCGCCGACGCCACCGCCTGGCTCGACATCCGCTTCCCCGCGGACGACCCGGACTTCACCGGCAGGACCGCCGACGAGGTCGCCGCCCACCTCACCGCGCTGTGCCCACCGGGCGTCACCGCGGTGGTCGACAGCCTTGAGCCCCCGCACCGCGCCGACCCGGACAACCCCGACGTCATCGCCCTGCGGGCCGCCGCCCGCGCCCAGGGCCACTCCGGTGACCTCCTGCGCAAGCACGGGGCCGCCGACAGCCGCTTCTACTTCCAGCGGGGCGTCGACGCGGTCATCTTCGGTATCGGCGGAAATGGCCAGCACGGTCCCGACGAGTACGCGGACCTGACCACCGTGGCGCCCTACCGGCGGGCGTTGCGCGCATTCCTGCGCACATTCGCGTGACCTGGTTCCTCGACAAAAACGACAAAGGGCTCACCGACACCAAACCGCCACCACGCTGCGACTTCGCCACATTGGTGCGTTCGGCGGCTGCGCTGTCCACCGGACAATCGCCAGATTCGTGATGCCCGCCATCATCGATTCAGCGCCGAATCCCCCGAGGTGTCCCTTGCCGCGATCCCATCCCTGGAAATCGATCGCCGTCGTGGTCGCGGTCACCGCCGCGGCGGTGGTGGCCTCCCTCCCGGCGCACGCGAACGCCCAGGCGGCGTCCAACGTCGTCACCGACGGCCACGCGCGGTTCCAGGTCCTCACGCCGACGCTGGTGCGCATGGAGTACGCGGGCGACGACGTGTTCCTGGACGCGACGACGTTCACCGCCACCAACCGGTCCACGCCGGTCCCGGCGTTCACGACCGCGGTCGTCGACGGCTACCGCGAGATCCGCACCGCGGGCCTGACCCTGCGCTACCGGCAGGGCAGCGGACCGTTCACCGCGGCCAACACGTCGGTCAAGCTCGCCGCGACCGGGGTGACCGGGGCACCGGCGTTCCCGTCGTACTGCGCGTTCGGCACGGCGTGCGAGGCGGAGACCGGCCTGCTCACCGGGTCCGCGTCCACGGCGTACGACCACCGCGACTTCACCGGCTCCGGGTTCGTCGCCGGGCTGACCGCCACCGGGTCGAACCTGGTCCACGACGTGTCGGCCGTGCCGTCGGCGGGCAGCTACCGGCTGTCCGTGCGCTACGCCAACGCGGTCGGCGGCGACAACCAGTCGGTGACCAGGACGCTGTCGACCTCCGTGGACGGTGCCGCCGGACCGACGATCTCCTTGCCCGTCACCGGTTCCTGGGACACGTGGTCCACCGCGTCGGCGACCGTGACCCTCGGCGCGGGCACGCACTCGGTCCGGGTCGGCATGGACTCGGGGGCCTCGGGCAACGTCAACATCGACAGCATCGCGGTCACCCCGACCGGCGCCGCCTACCCCGCGGCCGACCGGACGCTGCTCGCCACCGGTTACGGCGCGGGCCCGACGAACACCCTGGGCGGCTGGGACCGGTCGCTGGACAACCCCGAGGCCGTCCCGACCGGGCAGCACCCCGGTTTCCTGGACCGCGACGGCTGGTACCTGCTCGACGACACCCGCACCCCGGTGCTCAACACCGACCGCACGACCACGGTCCGCCGGTCGCACGGCACCCAGCCCTACCAGGACGGCTACCTGTTCGGGTACGGGCAGGACTACAAGCAGGGGCTGTCCGACCTCAACACCCTCGTCGGCCCCACCGCGCTGCTCCCCCAGTCCGCCTACGGCGTCTGGTACTCCCGCTACTTCGGCTACAGCACCGCCGACTACCAGAACACCCTGCTGCCCGCGTTCCGCTCGCACCAGGTGCCGATCGACTGGCTCGTGGTCGACACGGACTGGAAGTCGCCGACCCAGTGGAACGGCTGGAACTGGAACCAGAACCTGTTCCCCAACCCGCAGTCGTTCATGGACTGGACCGCCCAGCAGGGCCTGTCGGTGTCGCTGAACGTGCACCCCTCCATCGCGGGCAACGACCCGAGGTTCGCCGCCACCAACACGACCGCGGGCGGCCTGCCCTCCGACGGGGGCGGGAACTACCGCTGGGACTGGAGCAACCCGGCGCACCTGAAGTCCTACCTGGACCTGCACAAGCAGTTCAACCAGCAGGGGGTCCGGGCCTGGTGGCTCGACTACTGCACCAGCTGCGGCGGGTCGCGGTCGTCCGACCCGCACGTCGCCGCGGACAACCTGATCAACCAGGCCTACGCCGACGAGGCCACCGCGCGCGGCCTGCGCGGGTTCGCGTTCTCCCGGATCGGCGGCGCCGAGCAGGGCGGCATCCACAGCAGCTACCCCATCGGCCCGTGGTCGGAGAAGCGCAACAGCCTCCAGTTCACCGGTGACACCCCGGACTCCTGGGCCATGCTGGCGTTCGAGGCCCGGTTCACGCCGGACGAGGCGGCGGCGGGGCTGAGCAACATCAGCCACGACATCGGCAGCTTCCACGGCGGACACCTGCCCGACGACCTGTACGCGCGCTGGGTGCAGCTCGGCACGTTCCAGCCCGTCGACCGGCTGCACTCCGACCACGGCGACCGGCTGCCCTGGAACTACACGGGCGCGGCCGCGGCGAGCGCGGAGCGGTTCCTGCGGCTGCGCGAGTCCCTGGTGCCCTACACCTACACGTCGGCACGGCAGGCGAACACGACCGGCGTACCCATCACCCGGCCGCTGTACCTGGACTACCCGGCCCAGAACGACGCCTACACCCACCCGCAGGAGTACCTGTACGGCGACAACGTGCTGGTCGCACCGATCACCACGCCGAACGACTCGGCGGGCAACGGGTCGGTGTCCGCGTGGATCCCGCCGGGCACGTGGACCGACTACTTCACCGGCACCAGCTACACCGGGCCGACCACCACGACCATCACCAAGTCGCTGTCCACCATGCCGGTCCTGATCAGGTCGGGCGGCATCCTGCCGACCCGCACCGACTACGTTGCCAACCAGAAGGCGCAACCGCTGACCCAGCTCACGCTGACCGTCGGGGCGGGCGCCGACGGCACGTTCTCGCTGTACCAGGACGCGGGCGAGGGTGCGGGCTACCAGTCCGGCCAGTCCACCAGCACACCGATCGGCTGGAACAACGGCAACCGCACGCTGACCGTGGGCGCGACCACCGGGACGTTCCCCGGCGCCGCCTCCGCGCGGGCGTACACGGTGCGGCTCACCAACTCCGCCGCGCCCACGTCGGTGTCGGTGGACGGGACCCGGCTGCCGGAGACGGCGTGGTCCTACAACGCCGACAGCCGCACGGTGACCGTGACGACGGCGAGCCTGCCGGTCGGCGCCGCGCACACCGTGGCGCTGTCCGGCAGCGCGACCGCCAACCCCAAGTCCGGTCAGGTGTCCGGCGCGGGCGGGCTCTGCCTGGCCGCGCGCGGCGGGGCGTCGGCCGACGGGACCCCGGTCGAGGTGGCGGCCTGCGACCAGTCCGCGGGCCAGCAGGTCGTGCCGCCCGCGGGTGGGGCGGTCCGGGTGCTCGACAAGTGCCTCGACGTGGCCGGTGGCGCGACCGCGAACGGGACCGCCGTGCAGCTCTACACGTGCAACTCGACCGGTGCGCAGACCTGGCGGCTGGGTTCGGACGGCACGCTGGTGAACCCGGCGTCCGGCCGGTGCCTCGACGTCGCGGGTACCGCCGCGGGCACGGCGCTGCGGATCCAGGACTGCTCCGGTGCGGCGGGCCAGGTGTGGAGGTTCCCGCCGACCGCCGTCACCGGTCCCGGCGGCAACTGCGTCGACGTGGCGAACGCGGACCCCGCGTCCGGCACGGGCGTCCAGCTGTACGGCTGCAACTCCAGCGACGCCCAGCGCTGGTCGGCCCCCGGCGACCGGACGCTGCGCACGTTGGGCAAGTGCCTGGACGTGACCAACGGCGACACCGCCAACGGGACGCCGGTCCAGCTGTGGGACTGCAACGGGACCACCTCCCAGACGTGGGTCAGCCGTGCCGACGGCACCCTGCAGAACCCGCGGTCCGGCCGGTGCCTGGACGACCCCGACGGGGCCGCCAAGCAGGGCGACCGCCTGCGGGTGTGGGACTGCAACACCACTGCGGCGCAACGGTTCTCGCTGGGTACCTGACGGGGCGTCGGCGGTCATCCCCTCCGGGTGGACACTCCGCCGACGCACTTGTCACCCGTACGAGTTACCCCGGACGTGGACGGCGATAGGGTTCGGCCCGTGAACGCGATGTTGGAGCGGCTGCGCCCTCTCGCCGACCGGTGGCGCGCGTGGAACACCGACGTGAAGGACGGCCTGCTCGCCCTGCTGATCGCGGTGCTGCCGTTCGTCCCCGCCTTCGACCCGGCCGGGGTGGAGTTCGGCGACCTGCCCCGCCACCGGCTCGACGCGTTCGGGGTCGTGCTCCTGCTCGCGCAGACCCTGCCGCTGGTGCTGCGGACCCGGCTGCCCGCGGTGTGCCTCGCCGTGGTGGCGGTGGCCTTCTCGGTGTACCAGGCCGTCGGCTACCCGTCGTCGATCGCGGGTGTGGGGCTGTACCTGGCTTTGTACGCAGTCGGCGCCCACCAGCCGCGCATGCGGGGTGTGCTGGCCTTGGCGGCGACCGGGGCCTACGTCGTGCTCGCGGTGGTGCTGCACGTCCTCGGCTCACCGCAGGAGCTCGTCGACTTCGCCGTGCTGTACCTGGTGCTCGCGGTCCTGTGGCTGGCGGGCTGGCGGATGCGCCGGTGGCGGGCGCAGGAAGCCGAACGGCGCAGGCTCACCGCCGAGCTCGCGACCGCCGCCGAGCGGTCCCGGATCGCCCGCGAGCTGCACGACGTCGTGACGCACCACGTGACCGCGATGGTCGTGCAGGCCGACGCCGCCCAGTTCCAGCTCGACACCGCCCCGGACCGCGTCGTCGAAGGCCTCGTCTCGATCAGCGGCACCGGCAGGCGCGCCATGACCGAGCTGCGCTACCTGCTCGGCGTGCTGGAGGCGACCGGCGAGTCGACCACGCGCAAGGCCTCGCTCGGCAGCCCGCAGGACCTGGTCGAGCAGGCGAGGCAGTCCGGTCAGCCGGTCGAGCTCACCGAGAGCGGCGACCCCCGACCGATGGCCGTCGGGGTGGAGCTGGCCGTGTACCGGGTGGTGCAGGAGTCGCTCACCAACGCCCTGAAGTACGCCCACGGCAAGCCGACCGCCGTGCGTGTCGACCGCGGAGCCGAGTGGGTCGGCATCGAGGTCACCACCGCCGGTCCCGCCACCGCGGGGCCGGGGCTGCCCAGCGGTGGGCGCGGGCTCAGCGGCCTGCGCGAACGCGTGACGCTGCTCGGCGGAGAGCTGACGGCGGCCGGACAGCCCGACGGCGGGTTCGGCGTGCGCGCCCGCATACCCCTGGGGAGCGACACGTGACCGCAGCACCCATCCGCGTGCTGATCTGCGAGGACCAGGCACTCGTGAGGGCCGGGTACTCGGCCATCTTCTCCGCGCAGCCGGACATGGAGGTGGTGGGAGAGGCCGACAACGGGGTCGACGCGGTCGAGTCCGGTGAGCGGTTGCGGCCGGACGTGGTCGTCATGGACATCCAGATGCCGTTGCTGAACGGGATCGAGGCGACGCGGCGGCTGGCCGGCCCCGGAGCGGCGACGCCGTTGCGGGTGCTGATGGTGACGACGTTCAACGTCGACCACTACGTGTACGAAGCGCTGCGGGCCGGGGCGAGCGGGTTCCTGCTGAAGGACTCGCCGCCGTTGGAGCTGGTGAACGGGATCCGGACGATCGCGCGCGGCGAGTCGCTGCTGGCGCCGGCCGTGACACGGGACCTGATCGGGCGGTACGCGGACCGGTTGAAACCCGGAATCGCGGCGGCCGGGGCGGTGGAAGCGCTTGCCCGGCGGGAGCGCGAAGTGCTCACGCTGATCGCCGAAGGGCTGTCGAACGCGGAGATCGCCGAGGCGATGGTGCTGAGCCCGGAGACGGTGAAGACGTACGTGTCGCGGATCCTGACGAAGCTGGATCTCCGGGACCGGGTGCAGGCCGTGGTGCTGGCTTATCGGTCCGGGTTGGTGTCGTAGGGGGTAGAGCACAAGGCGAAACGCCCCCCGCTCGCCGATTGTCTCTGGCACTTCGTCCTGGCTTGTCAAGACGATAAAGTCATCTTGACAAGCCAGGACGAAGCGAGAGCGGGCTTCGGATCGGGGGCCAGAGGGTAGGTCCGGCTTCGCCGGCATCCGACTTCGCCGGACTCGGGCATCGGGCTTCGCCCGACAAAGCATCCTCGGCTTCGCCGTCGGACAGGGCGTCCGAGCGCTGGTGCCCTAGTCCGTGTCGGGTGCGAGCAGGATGGCGGTGGCGCGCTTGGTGGCGACGGTGAAGCGGCCCATCGCGGTGCCGGGCGTGCCCAGGATGACCAGCAGCAGGGTGGCGCTGAGCGGGTGGACTCCGATGCAGCCGCGGTCACCCTCCATGAGGACGCCCTGGAGGCGGCCCAGTTCGGAGGACTGGACGAAGCGGTGGCCCACGCCCGCGGAGACGGAGGCCATCGCGGCCACCTGCGAGGCGACCTCGCCGGCGCGCGCGGTGGAGACGTTGAGGTCGGAGGCTAAGACGAGACCGTCGCGGCTGGTGACGACCACGCCGTCGATGCCGTCGACCTCGGAGCGGACCTTGCCCAGCAGTTCGGTCAGGGCGCCGGGGTCGCTCAGCCGGATCTCGACCCTGTTCCCCCTCGCCCCGGTCATACGACCAGGTTCCGCTCGACGGCGCGGAGATGGTGGCGGGCCAGTGCGAGGTTGGCGCGCGAGCGGTCCAGGACCAGGTACAGGAACATCTGGGTGCCGTGCGCGGCCAGCGGGCGGATGAGGTGGTACTGGCGCTGGAGCGTGATGAGGATGTCCTCGATCTGGTCGTCGAGCTGCAACGCGGCGATGGTCCGCATCTTGGCGCGCACCACCTCGGTGTTGCCCGCGCCCGCGACCTCGAGGTCGAGCAGCGTGTTGCCGCCCTGGGTGCCGAGGGTCATGCCGCTGTCGTAGTCGACCAGCGACACCCCTACCGCACCCTCGACCGACATCGCGTCGCGCAACGCTTGCTCGATGTTCACCCTCGAAACCTCCCAGTCTGATCACCCGAAAATCAACACGGACAGTACCTATGATCACCCCCCTTCCGCCTAGTTCTTCCACGGCGGAGTGACTAATCCGGTCGAAAATGTTACCGACAGCGTTCGGAATTGAGGATCTTTCGGTCTACGTGCACGGATGGTGGCGATCGTTGGAGCATTAGAGGGGTACGACTCCCACTTAGCGAGCCCCCAACCACCACGAACCGCGAGCGGTCGCGACGCGGGTCTCTTCAAGAGCGGCCGAGCCGTCGCGCGGCCCGCTCAGTTCGCGCCCGCCTTGCGCTCCCGGAACGCGATCATGTTCATCCGGTTGCCGCACCGGACGCAGCAGAAGCGCTTGAGGGCGTTGCGGGAGAGGTCGAGCAGGAGGCCGGTGCAGTCGTCGGCCTCGCACACCCGGAGCCTGCCGGTCTCGTTCATCCGGATCACGTCCATGAGCGCGAGCGCGGACTCGACCCGGATCCGCTCCGCGAGCGGCGCCTCGGGGGCGGTCGCGTGCATGTGCCAGTCCAGGCCGTCGTGCCGGGTGAGGTAGGGCAGCGCCTTGGCGTCCCGCAGCATCCGGTTGACGGCCACCACGGCCTCGTCGCGCTCCAGCGTCCACACCCGCCGCAGCAGGTCGCGGGTGCGCCGGACGTCCTGGAGCTCGGCCTCGTCGTGGTCGATGCGCCCGGTGTAGGGGTAACCGGCCAGCAGGTCGGCCAGCTGCTCCACGGTGGCGAGCTCGTCGGCACCGCTGCGGGAGGCACCGGGATCGGTGTTGCAGAGCACGACGACGATCGCCAGCGAGTCCTCCGTGTCAGGGGCAAAATGCAATTTGACTCCTCACTCGGGCGGTTCTAGCGTCAGGACCATCAGTCAGGTTAGCCCATGACATCGTCCGGCCCTGGAGAGACGCATGAGGTTCTCGTCGAGATACGCGGGTCTGGTCGCGGCGGGGATCTCCGCCGTCTCCTTCGGAACGTCCGGCGTGTTCGTCAAACCGCTGCTGGCGGCGGGCTGGTCCCCCACCGCCGCGGTCACGGCCCGCGCGCTGACGGCGGGACTGGTGCTGCTGCCGTTCACGCTGGTCTCGCTGCGCGGCCGGTGGGACGCGCTGTGGCGGGCGCGGTGGCGGGTCCTCGGCATGGGCGTGATCGGCGTGGCGATCACGCAGGTCCTCTACTTCGCCGCCATCCGGCGCATCCCGGTGTCGACGGCGCTGCTCGTCGAGTACCTCGCTCCCCTCATCCTGGTCGGCTTCACCTGGGCGGTCACCCGGCGGGCGCCGCGGCCGACCGTGCTGGTCGGGTCGGTGCTCGCGGTCGGCGGCCTGGTGCTGGTGATCGGGCCCGGCGCGATCCAGGTCGTGGACCCGCTCGGCCTGCTCCTCGCGTTCGGCGCGGCCGTCGGGTGCGCGCTGTACTTCGTGATCGCCGCCCGGCCCGCCGACGGGCTGGCACCGGTCGCGCTCGCCGGGTCGGGGCTGCTGCTGGCGAGCGTGCTGCTCGCCCTGGTCGGCGCGAGCGGCGTGCTGCCGTTCACCGCAGCGTTCGGCGAGCTGCCGGTGTTCGGGTCCTCGGCGCCGTGGTGGGTGCCGCTGCTGGTCGTCGCGGTGGTCGGGACGGCGCTGGCCTACGCCACCGGGATCACCGCCTCCGGACTGCTCGGGTCGCGGCTCGCGTCGTTCGTCGGGCTGCTCGAGGTCGTGTTCGCGTCGCTGTTCGCGTGGTTCCTGCTGGGCGAGGAGCTCTCGCCGCTGCAGCTCGCGGGCGGGGTGCTGATCCTCGGCGGCATCGCGGCGGTGCGGGCCGAGGAGCCCGCCGCGGCCGCGGTCGCCGAGGCGGACGTGGTCGCGCTCGAGAAGTGACGGCCCCGCCGGGTCAGGCGGCTCGGGCCGAGTCCACCAGCGCCGTCACGGCCGGGTGCCACTCGCGCCCGGCCGGGCCGCTCAGGACGAGCCTGCGCACCACCCGGTAGCGCAGCGGGACCATCACCAGGCCGGGCGGCAGCATCGTGGCCACCAGGCCGGGCACGATCGACACGCCCACGCCGGAGCCGACCATGGCGAGCAGCGTGGCCAGCTCGCGCACCCGGTGCCGGGGCGTGAACGGGTGGCCCGCGTGAGCCTGCCGCACGTGCCGCTCGCAGCCGCCGCGCGACAGCAGGAACGGGTCGTCGGCCAGGTCCACCACGTCCACCTCCGGCAGCCCGGCCAGCGGGTGGTCGGTGCGCAGCAGGGCGTGGAAGGCGTCCTCGCAGACCTGGACGCCCGCGCCGGGCGGCGGGTCGACCAGCACCGCGGCGTCGACCGTGCCACCGGCCAGCCACTCGGCGACCTCGTCGTCCTCCCCCTCGAACACCCGGACCCGCACGTTCGGCAGCTCCACCCGCCACCGGGCCAGGAGGTCGGGCAGCAGGCCCTGGCACACGGTCGGCGGCGCGGCGAACCGGACCGTGCCGCGCGCGCCGCCGTGCCTGCGTTCGGCCAGGTCGGTGATCGCGGCGGACGCGGCCACGGCGGCGCGGGCGTGCGCCAGGACCTCGTCGCCGAACGCCGTGGGCGCCGCGGGTCCGCGCCGGGACACCACGGGGTGGCCGAGCGTGCGTTCGAGCGCGGCGACCGCGTGCGAGACGGCGGACTGGGTGAGGCCGAGGGCGTCGGCGGCCGCGCCGAACCCGCCCTCGTCGACGACGGCGAGGAAGGCGCGCAGCTGGGCGAGGTTCAGTGCCATGAGCGACTCTCATGCTCGATCGGTCGGTACTTGTTGGACTCATGATGCACCGCCGGGTGATGCTCGCGCCGTGGGATCCACCGGGAGGTTCGTGCTGCTGTCCGCGATCTGGGGCAGCAGCTTCGCGTTGATCAAGGTGGCCGTCGACGCCGGCGTGCCGCCGGTGCAGGTGGCGTTGGCCCGCTGCCTGTTCGGGGCGCTGGCGCTGTGGGCGATCTGCGCGGCGCAGGGGGCGGCGGTGCCGCGCGACCGGCGCACGTGGGGGCACGCGGCGGTGGTCGCGGTGCTGCTCAACACGGTGCCGTTCACGCTGCTCGCCTTCGGCGAGTCGAAGGTGGACTCGGTGCTGGCGGGCGTGCTGAACGCAACGACGCCGTTGACGACGCTGGCGTTCACGCTGCTGGTCGTGCCGGGTGAGCGGGTGACCCGGACCAGGCTGGCCGGGCTGCTGCTCGGCTTCGCGGGCGTGCTCGTGCTGCTCGGGGTGTGGCGCGGCCTGGACGGCGACGTGCTGGTGGGCGGACTGGCCTGCCTGGCCGCCACCACGTGCTACGGCGCCGGGTTCGCCTACACGCGGCGGTTCTTCTCCGGCGGGCCGCACCGGGCGAGCGCGCTGTCCGCGCTGCAGATGACCTGCGCCACCGTCCAACTGGGACTCGCCGCACCCGTCCTCTCCGGCACGCTCGCGTGGCCGGGCGCGCACGCCGTGCTGGCGCTGGTGGTGCTGGGCGCGGTGGGCACGGGGTACGCGTACGTGATCAACCTCGACCTGATCCGCGAGGCCGGCCCCACGCTCGCCGCCTCGGTCACCTACGTGACGCCGCTGTGGTCGACCGCGCTGGGCGCGGTGCTGCTGGGCGAGCCGGTCGGGTGGCACACGTTCCTCGGCGGCGCGGTCGTGATCGGCGGCATCGTGCTCACCCGGCGCCCCGCGCCCGTCGAGACCGCTCCGCGAACGCCGTCCTCCGACGAGCTGGAGAACACGACCTAGAGCCGCACGACCTGGTGCACGACGGCCGCGTCGACCACCCGGTAGCCGGAGGGCACCTGGATCGTGTCCTCCGGTCGTGGGCCGACCAGTGCGGCGACCTCGGCGGGGAGCCCGATGGAGAAGTCGGCGACGTCGACCGGGATCCGCGCGCCCGCGTCCGCCTCGCAGGTGAGCTCGGCGCCGTCCGAGGCGCCGTAGAACTCGAACACGAGGTTCACCGGGAAGCTCGCCGCCGCGGACTCGACCCGCTGGCCCGCGACGACGCAGGCCCGCACGACGTCGCGCGGCATGGAGACCTGGACGCGCCAGCCCCGGCGCGGCGAGTCCACCCGGAACCGGAGCGTGCGGACGCCGTCGGCGGTGGTGTCGGCGAGCGCGGTCGCGGTGGGTGCGGGCAGGTCCAGCGCGGGGGCGGGGGCGCGCAGGACGGGGTCCTTGAGCACCGGGAAGTCCTTTGCCACCGACAGCCTCTCCGGCGCCTCGCCCAGCACGCGCCCGGTCCACTCGTCGGGCTCGGCGTCGCCGGTGATCCACACCGACCGGCCGGTGGCCGCGTCGCGCAGGTAGAGCAGCCCGTCCGGGCGGGGCTCGCGGCGGTCGAAGCCCGAGACGAGGACGCTGGTCGTGAACAGCGCCAGTGCCACGACCGACGCCGTCGCGGCGAGGAGTCCCGGTCGGGGCAGTGCGGCGAACAACGGCAGGACCAGCGCGCCCGCGAGCACCGCGATGGCCATCGCGACACCGGCGTACTTCACGCCCAGCGCGACCGTCAGCGTCGAGACGACCGGCGCGAACAGCACGGCCGTCACGGCGGGGGCCACGGCGGCGAGCGGCGCGTTCCCGGTGTCGTGGCGGACGGCCCACCGGAGCGCGGGCAGTCCGGCGAGCAGCGGCCACTGGAACAGGTAGGTGGCGCCGGGCACGACGACCGCGACGGCGACCAGCAGGACCGCCATCAGCAGCAGGCCGCCCGCGAGCACCTCCGCGGTCCTGCGACGGCGGACCAGCCTCGCGACCAGCAGGAGCACGGCGACGGCGACCACCGTGAACGCCGCGAGGAACCACCCCCGGTCGTAGGGCTCGGACAGCGGGAGGGCCACCAGACCGGGGCGCACCAGGGTGAGCAGCCACCAGAGCCCGAAGCACAGCGCGGCCGTGCCGACCACGGCCCCGAAGGCGGTGCCCGCGACGACCGCCAGGCCGCCGGGCCGCGCCCGGCCACGACGGACGCCCAGCACGACCAGCACCACCAGTGCCAGCACGGACAGCGCGGCGAGCACCAGCGCCACCCACACCGGGTAGTGCACGAGGACCCGGCCGAACAGGTCGAAGTAGACGGCGGTCCGGCCGTCGAGCTGCCGCAGGTCCTGCTCGCCCAGCGCGCGGACCATCCCGGTCATGCTCTCGCCGTGGTGCTGCACGGTGTCGCGGTCCAGCGCGTCGACGCCGTCGTTCGGCGAGTGGTAGTCGTGCAGGCCCTCGATGAACGCCGCGTTCAGCCCGGTGGCGCCCGCGTCCCGGAACACGGTGAAGTCGGTGTAGTTCGGCATCCGCCGGTAGACCTCGTAGGCCAGCGAGTTCGCGATGGGCCTGCTGCTCGCGCCCGCGAACGCGTCCACCAGCCCCGCGTTGGCGGTGCTCGTCTCGAACATCACCACCGGCCCGCTGCTGCCGCGCGCCTCCCAGTTCAGCACCGCGCCGAACTCGGCGACCCGGTGCTGCCGCACGAACAGTCGTGCCCCGATCGAGCCCAGCTCCTCACCGTCGGTGAACAGGAACACGACGTCGTTGCGCACCCCGCCGGACGCCTTGAGGACCCGGATCGCCTCCAGCATCGACGCCACCGCCGCCCCGTCGTCGGCGGCACCGGGCCCGGTCGGCACCGAGTCGTAGTGCGACACCAGCAGCAGCGCCTTCCCCCCGCTGAGCCCCGGCTCCCGGCCCGCCACCGTCGCGACCACGTTCTCCGCCACCGCCACCCTCGCGGGCTTCCCGGCCTCGGTCCGCACGACCTCCCCGGACTCGACCCGCACCTCCGCCCCGGCCGCGCGCGCCGCCCCGACCACGTGGTCGCGCACCCGCTCGTGGTCGGCCGTCCCCAGCGGGTGCGGCCGTTGGGCGATCTCCCGCAGGTCATCCTCCACGCGGGCCGCCGAGAACTCCGTCGCCGCCACGTCCGCCGGGGCGGCGGCAGGCGGGCGGAACGCCAGCAGCGACAACGCGCCGAGCGCCACCAAGACGGCGAGCAGCGCGACCACCACCACCGGCGGCCGGAGACCCCTGAGGACGTTCGGTTCCGCGGTCACCGGGAGAACCTACCCACGCGAGCACTCATCCCGATCCCCCGACTTCGGGATGCTGAACGGCCCGAGCGCCCGTCGGCCGCCCGAGGACCTACCGGACCGGACCGGCCGCACGGCGCTCGGCACCGGTTCGGGCGGCGGAGTCGTCGTCGGCGGGTGAGACTGGCGGTCCGTCCGAACAGGACGGACGTGCCCGTCGCGGATCGTGGTGGAAGGACGGTTCGCCACCATGGTGGTAGCCCTGGCGGGTGGCGTCGTCGTTGACCGGTAGGGGTAACCGAGGAGCCGGAGCGCCTGGCCGTCCGAACGGGACAGGTGCGGGCGAACCGCGAGGTGGGGTCATGGCCGAGGTCCGCGTGCGGAAGCAGAAGAAGCTGGTGGAGCGGTTCGGGAGGCTCCAGTGGGCGGTGTTCCTGATCGGGGTCTTCCACGTCGTGACGGTGTTCTACCCGCTGTTCCCCTTCGACACGTCCGGCAAGCTGCTGCGCTTCTGCACCGGGTTCCTGGGGATCGTGATGGCGCGCCGCTGGGACCACGCGCGGAGGTTCGGCATCGCGCTGCTGGTCGGCTACGGCGGGCTGGTGCTCTCCGAGCTGTGCGCGCCGGAGGCGTTGGAGCCGGTCACGCTCATCTACGGCCGCACCGCGCTGAGCGGGGCGTTCATCGTGCTGCTGTCGTTCCGGCACCAGGGACGGCTCGGCACGTGATCGACTTCTAGGCTTCCCGGCATGACGACCCACGCCTACGCCCACGCGACGACGACCCTCGAAGTCGACACCTACCTGGAGAGGATCGGCTACCGCGGCGACCTGACACCGAGCGCGGGGACACTGCGGGCACTGCACCGGGCGCACCTGGCCACCGTGCCGTTCGAGAACCTCGACGTGCACCTGGACGCGGTCGTCCCGCTGGACCGGGCGGCGATCCTGGACAAGGTGGTGGCCCGGCGGCGCGGCGGCTACTGCTACGAGCTGAACACGGCGTTCGGCGCGCTGCTGGAGGCGCTGGGGTTCGACGTGACGCTGGCGTGCGCGGCGATCGGGCCGCGGGACGCGGAACAACCGCTGTGGGGCAACCACGTGGCACTGCTGGTGCGGGTCGACGGAGGGACGTGGGTCGCCGACGTGGGGCTGGGACAGGGGTTCGTGGAACCGCTGCCGCTGTGCGTCGGGCGGTACGAACGCGCCGGGTTCGAGTTCGAGGTGGCGCGCGACGACGAGTGGTGGGTGGGGCTGCACCGGTTCGGGCGGTTACCGGGATACCTGCTGCGGGAGGAACCCCGGACGCTGGAGTGGTTCGAGCCGCACCACCAGCGGCAGTCGACCGACCCGGAGTCGTCGTTCGTGCGGAGGCTGGTGGTGCAGCGGCCGCACGACGGGTACGTGCTGACGGTGGTCGGGGCGAAGCTGTACTCGAACGGGCCGGATGGGGAGAGAGAGGTGGGGTTGGGGACGGTGGAGGATTTCGCGGGGGTGTTGGAGGGGTTCGGGGTGCCTGTGGGGGCGGTGGACGTGGGGAGGTTGTACCGGGTGGCTTGTGGGTGATGGTGGGGGTGTCGCTCGGTGTCGCTGTCCGTGGTCTCCGGGGGGTCGCTGCGGTGGCATCCGGGGGGGTATCGCTACAGCTGTCTCCGGGTGCGGTCGGCTTGACTTGGGGCCCCTTTTTTGGGCTTCGTCGGGCGAAAAAGGGCAGGTGGTAGAGCCTGCCCGCCGACCAATTTTAAGCCCAAAAACCCCAAGTCAAGCCGACCGCACTAGCGGACGAGCACCGCTCGCTTCCAGCATTGCTGGGTAGGGCGGCTTGTCTGCCGTTGCCAGCATTGCTGGGCCGCTTGTCTGCTGCTTCCAGAGTCGTTGGCCGCTTGTGTGTCTGTTGCCGCGGGCCCTGTTTGGGTTAGTGCGTGTCTGCGAGTACGGAGCGGTCGCGGACCAGTTTGCCGTTGGGGGTGCGGGGAAGGGTGGGGAGGACGCGGAAGACGGTGGGTTGTTTGAAGTCGGCCAGGCGTTGTTCGCACCAGTGGGCGACGGTTGTGTGGTCGAGGGCGGTCGAGGAGGTGGCTACGTAGGCCTCGACGGTGTTGTCGTGGATGACGATGGCATCGTCGACGAGCGGGTGGAGGCGGAGGGTGGCTTCGATTTCGAGGAGGTCGACCTTGTAGCCGCCGACGATGACGAGGGAGTCGGCGCGGCCTTGCAGGTGCAGTGAGCCGTCGGGGCGGAGTTCGCCGCGGTCGCCGGTGCGCCACCAGCCGCTCTCGTAGCGGACCTGTTCGGGTTCGCTGAGGTACGGGGAGCGGTCGAGGCCGACCTCGACCTGGCCGTCGCGGACGCGCAGGCGGATGCCCGTGCAGACGGGGCCGACGGTGGGGCGGGTGCGGCCGGTGACGTCCATGGTGAGGATGCCGGTCTCGGTGGTGCCGTAGCCCTGTCCGACCGGGAGGCCGTAGCGGGCGGTGAAGGCCTGTTCGACGTCGTGCTTGATCAGTTCGCCGCCGGAGAGCACGCAGCGCAGCGCGGGCAGCGGAGGCGGGTCCTCGACGCGTGCCATCGCGTCGTGGTGCACCGGCATGCCGGTGATCATCACGACCTCGTGCGACGCCGCCGTGCCGATCATGTCGCGGCCCGAGCGCTGCGCGGAGAACACGAGGTGGACGCCGACGTCGAGGGAGCGCAGCAGGCCGAACGCGAGGCCGAAGCTGTGCGAGGTGGAGCTGAGCAGCAGGACCTTCTCCCCCGCCCGCGGCAGGTCCGGGCAGGCGTTGAGGACGTCGACCTCGGCGCGCAGCGAGTCGGCGGTGCGCCCGATGACCTTGGGCAGGCCGGTCGAGCCGGAGCTGAACTGCACCAGGCGGTGGTCGGTCGTGGCGGCGCGGCCGCCCGCGCTCGGCTCGGTCAGCAGCTCGTAGCGCTCGCGGAACGGCGGGACGGGTCGGCCGACGGCTGCCGCCCTGACGACGAACTGCGGGCGGCAGCGCTCGCGCAGGGCGTCCAGCTCGGCCGGGGCCAGGCGGGGGTCGACGAGCATGACCTGGGCGCCGAGCGTCCAGAGCGCGAGCAGCGCTTCGAGCTGGGTGAAGCTCGACGGCACCTGGAGCGCCACCGTGCTGGCCGAGCGCACGCCCGAGGCGGCGAACGCCTCCGCCGCGGCGGCGACGGCCACGCGCAGCCCGCCGCGGGTGACGGTGTGCTGGTGGGTCGCGAACGGGGCGTCGTCGGCGCCCTTGGCGAGCAGGTCCGCGACCAGGTCCTCGATCAGGGCGCCCATCAGCTCTCCCTGCAGAACTCGCCGATGGGGTAGCCCACGTGCCGCTGGTCGGTCGCCACGTAGCCGAGCAGCTCGTGGCCGCTCTCCAGCTCGGTGACGTTGAGGACCTTGCCGCCGGGGCCGAGCACCCGGACGTGCCAGTCGTCCTGCACGATCAGGCTCACCTGGACGCCCTCGGGCGAGTGCGCGGTGATCGTGAGCAGCGGGCGGGACTCGAGCTTGGCCCTCCCGACGACGACCCGGCGCGTCCTGCCCTCGGCGTTGACCGCGAGGACGGTGCCGCCGGAACGCAGCTCGCTGAGGTAGTTCGTGCGGTTGTCCGGCCCCATCACGTAGGAGTGCAGGGCGCCCGCGTTGACCCGGAACGGCCGGGTCGGCATGTACGGCAACGGGTGCGTCTCGCTGCAGCACAGCACGAAACCGGTGGAGAAGGAGCCGACGAGGATGCCCTCGTCCTCCTCGAAGTGGGTGCAGGTGTCGACGCACACCCGGTCGCCGAGGCCGCTGTGCACCACCGACTCCACGGTCAGCGTGGTCAGCTCCAGCGGCGGGGTGGTCGCCTCCATCAGCCGCTGCACGCCGAACACGTCGTCGGCGTTGCGCGGGGCCAGCATGACGCCGTCGGAGCCGTGCTCCAGGACGTCGAGCACGATCCCGACCTCCTCGAGGTCGGCGCACACGCAGATCAGCTCGCCCTCGGCGCGGTCGGCCGCGGCGATCACGATCTCCAGCGGGATCTTGGTGGGGTCGGTGAAGCTGACGACGGTGTGCGGCAGCTTCACCGCCGCCAGGCACGCGAGGCGGAGCGTGCGGTCGTCGCGCACCTCCACGAACGCGGCCCGGCCGGTGCCGCTCAGCGCGTGCAAGCCGTCCTCGTCGTGCACGACCTGCGCCACCACGGCGCCCTGCGCGTCCTCGGGCGGCGGTGTGCCGTCGGGGAGCAGCAGCACGCGGGTCACCGTGGGCGGCAACGGCGCGAGCACGGCCGGGTCGGCCGCCACCACGCCGCGCACGCGGGCGTGCACGGCGGCGTCGACGACACCTTCGAGCCGGTCGTGGGGAACCTGTCTGACGTCGATCCAAGCGAATTTCACGCGGCACCTGTCGTGGTCGTGATGGGGTGGTCGGTGTGGACGCCGCGGTGGACGGCGCCCTGGTGGACTGCGGAGACGAGCCCGGCGACGAGGCTGCGGGGCGCGGGGTCGGTGAAGACGCGGCGGCCGATGGCGAGTCCGGCGCAGCCCGCCCGCATGGCCGCCGCGGCGTAGCCGACCGGGTCGGCGGCGTCCACCGGACCACCCGCGGCGAGCACCGGGATGGGGCAGTTCGCGATGACGTCGGCCATCCGGCCGATCGGCAGGGCCATCGAGGTCTTCACGATGTCCGCGCCGAGGTCGGCGGCGATGTTGACCACGTGCGACAGCAGCACCGGGTCGTACGGGTCGGCCACCCGCGGGCCGCGGGCGTAGACCATCGCGATCAGCGGCACGTTCCACCGGTCGCAGGACGCCGCGACGGTGCCGAGGTCGGCGAGCTGCCGCTCCTCGGTGTCCGAGCCGATGTTCACGTGCACGCTCACCGCGTCCGCGCCCAGGCGCAGCGCCTCCTCGACGTCGCCGACCAGCACCTTGGCGTTGGTGTCGGCGGCGTGCGCCGTACCCGCGCTGAGGTGGACGACCAGGGCGCAGTCGCCGAGCACGACCGGGTCGATCAGCCGGACGCGGCCCTTGTGGACGACGATCGCGTCGGCCCCGCCCGCGACGAGCGCACCGATCAGACCTTCCCATCGCTGGTTGGGAACGACCGGACCGTCCGAAACGCTGTGGTCCAGTGGTACGAACAGGTATTTTCCGTCGCGGGGCCGCGACAACCGCCGCAGCCTCAGCGCTTTACGGGTGTGGGTCACGCTGTACCGCTCCTTTATTCGGTCAATTCCAAGGAGACCAGAAAAAAGCAGGACGAGGCAGTATCAGGGGGTGATAACCCGGCAGTTATAGCCCCCATTCGACACTCCTTTGCGGCCCATCGGAGCAATTCCCCAATCCATTTGGTCCACTCCGACCGGATCGAATGCAATAGGGTGATCCGGTGCGATTAGAACTTCGTCACCTCCACGTCGTGCTGGCCGTCGCGGCGGCGGGCAGCATCAGGAGGGCGGCCACGTCGCTGAAGATCGCGCAACCGGGCCTCACCGCCCAGCTGAGGAGGATCGAGCGGACGTTCGGCGGGCAGCTGTTCGTGCGGGCGCCCAACGGGGTGGCGCTGACCGACCTCGGCGAACACGTCGTGCTGCGCGCGCAGGAGGTCGTCGACAAGTTCGACGACCTGTGCGCGACCGCGCGCAAGATCGCCGAGCGGTCGCAGCCCGCGTCCATCCAGCTCGGCGGCGTGACCGGGGCGCTCATCCCGCAGCTGGTGTCCGCGGTGCGGGAAGTGTTGCCGGAACAGGACATCACGACGCAGATGGAACGGACCGGAGAAGCCGTGATGGACCACGTGCGCACCGAGAAGCTGGATCTCGCGGTCATGGCGGAGTTCGCCAGGACACCGCCGCAGCTCCCCTTCGGCGTGCACCGGAGACCCCTGCTGACCGAACCCGTCTTCGTCGCGCTGCCCGCCGGACACCGGCTCGCCGACCGCTCCGAGCTGGACCTGACCGACCTGTCCGGCGAGTGGTGGACCATGCCGGAGGAGTCGGTCGGCGGTCCGCGCTCGACGTTCCAGCTCACCTGCGAGGCCGCGGGCTTCACGCCCAGGTTCGCCCACTTCGGCGCCGACCTCGCCACCGCGCTGGAGCTCGTCCGGTCGGAGAACACCGTCGCGGGCGTCCACCCTGCGATCCACGACGTCGCCGGAATCGTGGTCAAACCGCTCGCCGGGAATCCACTGCACCGGCGCCTGGTTTTGGTGTGGCCGGAGACCTCCGCGCTCGCCGATGTGATCGACCGGGTGCACTCCGGATTCATCACCGGATATTTGCACCGCACGCACCGCAGCGCACTCTATTCCCGGTGGTGGAACGCGGGCGGCGAGGAATTCGCCCTGGGTTCCGAATAGCGCACGCGGCCACTCGGAGTGGACCACCGCCCACCACGACCGCGCGGCTCGACCGTCAGATCGCTGTAGCAAGTAGCATGTTTTTGGTTTGGGTCGTGGAGCGGGCTCGGTCGTCCACATGGGACGGTGCCGTCGCGCACCCCCGTCAGTGCGCCGCGTCCCGCCCGGCTGGTCGCGGCGAGCGACCAGCCGGGGCGCGCGGTCAGGGCGTGCCGCAGAACGCGTGCTCGATCAGCTCGACCGACTCGTCGTGCCGCGGCGGAGGCGTCCCCTCCAGCGGCACGATCGGGTCGGCGTTCATCGAGATGACCACGCTCGTCCTGCCGTCGGCGGTCACCCCGTTGCGGGTCCGGAAACCGGGGACGTCGCCGCCGTGCGACCAGTAGCCGCCGCAGGTCGTCGGGATCCACGCCAGGCCGAGCCCGTAGCGCGCGCCCGGCCAGGCCCGTTGGAACTCCGGTGCCGCGACGGTCTTCTGCATCTCCGCGAGCTGCGCGGGGCGCAGCAGCCGTCCGCCGAGCAGTGCGCGCAGGAACGTGGACAGGTCGGCCGTGTCGCTGACGACCGCACCGGCCGCGCCCGCCCAGGACGGGGAGAACGCGGTGGCGTCGACCGCCGGGCCGTCCGGGGCGAAGCGCGTGTACCCCTTGGCGTGCGGCCCGAGGACGAGCGGCAGGGCGGTCGGCGCGTAGGTGTCGTCGAGGTGCAGCGGCTCGATGATCCGCCTGCGCACCTCGGTGGCCCAGTCGTGGCCGGTGACCCGCTTGACGATCATCCCGGCGAGGACGTAGTTGGTGTTGGAGTAGGACCAGTCGGCGCCGGGCGCGAAGGTCGGCGGGAGGGTCATGGCCATGCCCACCAGCTCGGCCTCGCCGAAGTCGCGGAAGCGGTTGGCCAGGAAGCCCTCCTCGCTGCCCAGGAACGCCATCGCCGCGGAGCCCAGGTAGTCCGGCACACCGCTGGTGTGCTGGAGCAGCTGCCGCACCGTGATCCTGGTGCCGTCGTTGCCGTTACCGGTGACCACACCGGGCAGCCACCGGTCCACGGTGTCCTCCAGGGACAGTCGGCCCTCGCCGACCAGCTGGAGCACGACCGTCGCGGTGAACGTCTTGGTGGAGCTGCCGATCCGGAAGCGCGCGTCCCACGGCACGGGCGTGCGCGCCTCGACGTCCCCGTACCCGGAGCGGACCTTCGCCGAGCCGCCGGGGGTGGTCAGCTCGACCAGCACACCCGGCGCGCCCATCTCCAGCAGCTGGTCGGCGTCCTGCTGCAGCACCGCCCGGTCGGGCCGCGGCCGCGGCGCCGCCGTCGCGACCTGCGGCACCACCATCCCCGACAGCGCCAGCAGTGCGATTCCCGCCTTCATCATGACTTCTCCCGTTCCGGTGGATCGAACGGCGGCGACGCTAGGGCCGCGGACGGGCGGTCCGACATCGTCCTGGGTGGGAACTCCGCCTACCCCAGCCGGGGTAGGCGGGATCAGTCCACGGGTTGGCGACGGGCCGGGACCGCGCGGCTACGGTGGGCCGGTGCTCCCGATGATCCGTTCGGTCCGGGCGGACGTGGTGCTCGCGGTGGTGCTGACGGCCGTCTCCACGGCCGCCCTGGACTCCGCCGTCGACTGGCAGGCCTACCCGCTGGCCGCGCTGAGCGTCGCGCCGATCGCGCTGCGCCAGCGGGCCCCGCTGACCGTCACCCTGGTGATGTGCGCCGCGCTGATCTCCTTCGTGCTCCTGGGCTACGGCGACTTCCCCGACAGCGGGGTCGGTGCCGTGGTCGGGCTGTTCTCCGTCGCGCAGCTCCGGCCGTGGCCGAGTACCGCGGTCGCGCTGGCGGTCGTCCTGCTGGCGCTGGTCACCGTCTACTCGACCGTGGTCGGGACCGCCGACGGCTGGCCGGGACTGGCCGCCGCCGTCGTGCAGTGCGTGACCATGTGCCTGCTCGGGGAGAGCACCAAGCGCTGGTCGCAGCGGGTGGAGCGGCTGGCGGAGCGGGCCGCGACCGCCGTCGCGGACGAACGGGTCCGGATCGCCCACGAGCTGCACGACATCATGGCCCACCACATGTCCGTCATCTCCCTCCAGTCCGGTCTGGCCGAGCACGTGCTGACCAGCGACCAGGAGACGGCCCGCAAGGCCATGGCCGCCGTCGGCGGGACCAGCCGCGAGGCGCTGGCGGAGATGCGCCGCCTGCTGACCGTGCTGCGCCCGGAGGCACCCGAGGGCCTGCGCCCCCAGCCGGGACTGTCCGAACTGGAGGGACTCGTGGCCAGGCTGCGGGAGACCGGGCTGCGGGTGGACCTCGCGGTGACCGGCAGGCGGCGCGCGTTGCCGCCGGGCCTCGACCTGTGCGCCTACCGCGTCGCGCAGGAGTCGCTCACCAACGTGCTCAAGCACGCCGGACCCGCCGAGGCCAGGGTGCGGCTGGACTACAGGGAGCAGGTGCTGACGCTGGAGGTCGTCGACGACGGGCACGGGCCGTCCGCGCACCGCGGCGCGACCACTCCGCGCGGCATCGCCGGGATGCGCGAGCGGACCGAGCTGTACGGCGGGGTCCTGGACGCCGGACCGCGTCCGGAGGGCGGCTTCGCCGTGCTGCTGCGCCTGCCCTGCGAGGAGACCCCGTGACCACGCGCGTCCTGGTCGCCGACGACCAGGCGCTGCTGCGCGCCGGGCTGACCGCGCTGATCGGGACCGCGGAGGGCCTGGAGGTCGTCGGCGAGGCCGAGCACGGCGCGCAGGCGGTGGACCTCGCGGTCGCCACCCGCCCGGACGTGGTGGTCATGGACATCCGCATGCCGGTGCTCGACGGGATCGCGGCCACCGAGCGGATCCTCGCGGCGGTCACCGACCCGTCGCCGCGGATCCTGATCCTGACCACGTTCGACCTCGACGAGTACGTCTACCGCGCGCTGGGCGCGGGCGCCGCCGGGTTCCTGCTCAAGGAGACGCCGCCGCTGCGGATCATCGCCGCCGTGCGCGCGGTGGCCGCGGGCGACGTGCTCATCAGCCCGGCCGTCACCCACCGGCTCGTGGAGACCTACGCCCTGCACCACCGGACGAAGCTCCCGGACCGCGACGGCCTGGCCGGGCTGACCGCCCGCGAGGTCGAGGTGCTGCGCCTGGTCGCGCTCGGCCTCGACAACGCCCAGATCGCCCACCGCCTGGTGCTCAGCGAGTCCACGGTGAAGACGCACGTCAAGAACCTGATGGGCAAGCTCGGGCTGCGCAGCCGCGCGCAGGCCGTGATCGCCGCCTACGAGAGCGGGCTGGTCACCCCCGGCACCACAACCTAGCGCCCGGTGGTCGAGGCCAGTTCCAGCAGCTCCTGGAGGTCGCGGGCGCCCTCGGCCGTCCACACCACCGTGGCCACCGCCAGCAGCACCAGCAGGACGCCCGGCCAGCCGAGGCGGCGGCGCGGCGCCATCAGGGCCGAGACGCGGCGGGGCACGGTGCCCGGCGAGGAGCCCAGTGCCATCAGGGCGCCGAGCGGGCCGCGGTCGGCCTTGGCGGCCAGCGCGGCGACGCCGATGGCGCGGGCGACGTGGCGGCGGTCGCCCACCTCCGCCGCCGCGGACTCGTCGGCGACCCGCTCGACCAGGTAGGCGACCTGGTGGGCCACCGGCCAGAGCAGGGGCTGGACGGTGGCGGCCAGCCGGGTGAGCCAGACGAGCCGGTGGTGGCCGCCGTGCAGGTGGGCGCGCTCGTGCGCGATCAGGGCGCCGCGCTGGCGTTCGTCCAGGACGGACAGCATCCCGGTGGTCACCACGATCCGCCGCGGCAGACCGGGCAGCGCGAACGCGGCGACCCGGTCGTCGGCCACGGTCACCAGGTCGCCCCGCGGTTCGAGGCGGTCGACCGCGGACCGGGCCTCGCGCAGGGCGGCGCGACGGCCGCGCCACCGCCAGGCGGCCATCAGCGCGGCAGGCGGCACCCACGCCAGCGAGAACCACGACACCCAGGGCACCCCCGCGGTGTCGGCGGCGACCGTCTCGGCGGACCACCCGCCCAGCGCGGCCACGGCGGGCACCTCCACCAGCGCCTTCACCGCGAAGAGCAGCAGCGTCACCGTGCTCGCGGCCGCCGCGACCACCGCCGACCAGGCGACCACCCGGAGCGCCGGTTCGGGGCGGAGCCGGTCGGCCAGCAGGTGCGCCCCGAGCACCACGAGCAGCGGAGTCGCCAGGACGGACCAGGCGAAGTGGTCGAACATCCCGCTCCCTTCGGTCTGGGACAACAGTGTCCTCCGTCGCGGGGCGTCCCGTGCGGGTGGTGTCGATCTGTACCATTCCGCCCGTGAGCGACGGCGGCACCACCGACGACGAGGGCGCGCGGTCCAGGCGCCAGCCCGGCGCACTGGCCGCCGAGGTCCTCACGGTGCTCGGCGCCAGCGACTCCGCGTTGACCCCCGCCGAGGTCCGCGACCTGCTGGACCCGTCGGGGTCGCTGTCCTACAGCACCGTCGTCACCACGCTGACCAGGTTGCACGACAAGGAGATGGCGACCCGCGTCCGCGACGGGCGCGCCTACCGCTACTCCGCCGTCGCCGAGCCGTCCGCCCTCGTGGCGTGGCGGATGGGCAGGCTGCTCGACAGCGACCCGGACCACGCCTCCGTGCTCACCCGGTTCGTCGGGTCGTTGAGCGAGAAGGACGAGCGGCTGCTGCGGGACCTGCTCGGCAAGCTCGACTGACCCTCCCCCGTCGGCGGTGCGCCACTTGACAAGCCGACACCCCGGTCTTCTACAGTCGTGTGGCAGGTCGACGGCGCCGAGCCGGACCGACTCCTCGGGCGCGAAGGGCACCGGACCACATGCCGCCGAAACGGGCGGGCTTCGAAGAGGCCGTCGAGTGGATCACCAGGCGCGTCGAGTCCGGTGAGTGGCCGCTGGACTCCCGGATCCCCAGCCAGGAGGAGCTGATCGAGACCCTGGGTCTCGGCCGCGCGGTCGTGCGCCAGGCCATCAGGACCATGTCCGCCAACGGGGTGCTGGAGAGCGCCCGCGGCCGCGGCACCTTCGTCCGGGCCCGCAGCGCCGTCGACGCCGTCCTGCGCGACCACCTGCGCGACCAGCCCGTCGAGCAGACCCTCGGGCTCCGCCGCGCCCTGGAGGTCGAGGCCACCGGCCTGGCCGCCGCCCACTGCACCGACGAGCACCTCGCCGTCCTCCGCGCCGCCCTCGCCGCGCCGCGGCAGCCGTGCTGGACGTCCGCCTACCGCGCCGCAACCGGCCGGACCGAGGTCTCGCTGGACGTCTTCCACACCACCGTCTTCGCCGCCTCCGCCAACCCGCTGCTCGGCGACCTGCACCACTGCGCCGTCGCCGCCCTCCGCTACGCCGACCTCCACCCCGAGCCTGCGAGCAGTCGCGACGAGGCGCACGCGCGGATCTTCGCCGCGATCCACGACGGCGACGTCACCGCCGCCCGTCTCGCGGCGGCCGCGCACGCGGACCGGGATTCGCCGTCACGCGAATAATGATTTGCAGGCAAATACGAAAATTGCGGATTCACCTCACCTGTCCAACGTGGACATCCTTTAACGGCAGCGAAAAGCGCACATCAGCCCACCAGTCACATTCCACGTGATCTCGACTCCGCAAGTAAATAAGGCGCCGCAGGCACACTGTTGGGCGATCGACAGCCCTTTCATTGACGTGGTTCAATCCGGTGTCCGCCGTTCGGCCTAACATCGCTGTGCTGTCGTTGCGCGACCGCAGGCCCGGAACAGTCGCCACGGGCGAAGAGGTGAAGCGTGCCGGAGCCTGAGGTGGCACCGGATCTGCTGGAGTTCGCCCGCCGGTGGGCAGCGGCCCTGAGGGGCTCCGGGGGCGCCGAGCTGGAGACGATGGTCGTCCGGCTCGCGAAGGAGATCGGGGAGCAGACCGTCCGCGGTGTCGACGACCGGTTCACGGCGTTGTACCGGGACTGCCCGACGGCCGTGGTGCTGACCGACCCCGCCGGGGTGGTCACGGCGGTCAACCCGGCGTTCCTGAGGTTGGCGGGGCAGGCGGACGAGGGCGGGGTGCTCGGGAGGCACGTCAGCGGAGTCGGGGCCGCCGAAGGGGATCGGGCCGGGTTGCGGGAGGCGTTGGACGAGCTCTCGGCGGGGAGTCCGGTGCTCGACGACATCGAGATCGGTGGTGCCGACGACACGACGAGGCGCGTGCGGATGTCGGTCACGAGGCTCCCGGACGGGGCGCCGGTCTTCATGTTCGAGGACATGCACGAGCTGCGGCTGCTCCAGGAGACGTTCGAGTACCAGAGCCTGCACGACTCGGTGACCGGCCTGCCGAACGCCGCGCACTTCCGCTCCAAGCTGGAAGCCATGACGGGTACCGGCACCGCGGAGCAGATCGCCTTGCTGCACCTGGACATCGACGGTTTCAAGGTCGTCAGCGACGGGCTCGGCACGGAGGCGGCGGAGCTCGTGCTGCGCGGGGTCGCGGGGGCGTTGCGGACGGTGTTCACCGACCACGGGGCGTTCCTCGCGCGGTTGTACGGGGACGTGTTCGCCGTGGCGCTGCGCGGCGAGCTCACGTCGACGACGGTGGTGGACCTGGCCGAACGCGCGATCGCCGAGCTGGCCAAGCCGGTCCACGTGGACGACGGCATCGGGGTCGGGGTGAGCGCGAGCGTCGGCATCGTGCTGGCCGACCTGCCCGGCCCCGCGCACACGGACCTGATGCGGTCCGCGGAAGTGGCGCTGCACCGGGCGAAGGAGCTCGGCAAGGCGCAGTGGGTGCTGTTCGACCCGGCCGCGGACCAGGCGGCCCGCGAGCGCTACCGGCTCGCCTCCGCGATCGCGGGGGCGATGGCCGGCGGCGAGATGTCGGTGGCCTACCAGCCGCACGTCGTCCTGCCGGACGCCCGGATCGTGACCTCGCTCAACGCCGCGCTGCGCTGGGACCACCCCGAGCTGGGCCGCCTGCGCTCGGACGTGTTCTACCCGCTGGCCGAGACCACCGGGCTCACCGTGCCGCTCGGCCGGTACCTGCTCGCCGAGGCGCTGCGCACGACGGCGGACTGGCGGGCCAGGTTCGGCTCGGACGCGCCGATGGTGTGCCTGACCCTGCCGCAGCGGATGGCGATCGACGGCGACCTGGTCGGCATCGTGCGGGCGGAGCTCGACCGCAACGGCCTCGACCCGCGCCACCTCATGCTGTGCACCGACAGCCCGTCGCTGCTGGACGAGCGCGGTGACCTGATCGAGTCGATCGGCCACCTGGCGGGGCTCGGCGTGCTGTTCATCCTCAACGTCACCGGCCTCACCGACCTGGAACTGGTGCCCGCGCTGGGGGTCCCGGCCCCCGCAGTGATGCTGGTCGGCGCGATCGTCGACGTGCTCGACGTCGACGAACCGCCGGAGTGGGCCCGGCGCAACGTCCGCCAGCTGGTCGAACGGGCCGAGGAGCTGGGCATCAAGGTCGGCGCGTACGGCGTGCACTCCCAGGAGCACGCCGAGCTGCTGTTCGCGCTCGGCGTCGTCGTCGGCTCGGGCCCGTACGTGCCCGAGCACGTCACCCGCGAGGAGGCGGAGGTCTGGATCGGCCGCGCCTACCCGATGGGCTAGCTACTCGACGCCGATCATGACCTCGGTCGACTTCACCAGCGCCGTCACGGGTTGGCCGACCTGGAGGCCGAGGTCCGCCACGGCGTCCATGGTGATCGACGCGGTCACCTGCTGCCCGCCGTCCAGGTCCACGGTCACCACGGCCATCACCGCGCCGTCCTTGATCGAGGCCACGGTTCCGGTCAGCTGGTTGCGGGTGGACAGTCGCACGTGCTCTCCTCGGGATCGTCGTCGCTTGCCCCCGCAGCGTACGTCGCTTCCGGATCGCTTGTGGCCCAACGGTTTCCGCCCGCCGCCGCAGGTGCGTCGATGATCACGGGTGTGCGCACCGCACACGCGGGCACCACCACGTGCTGGGGCGGCAGGCGAGAAGTCGGGGCACGTACCCGATCAGCTGACGCGGGCCACCGACCGGCGGGTGCGGCAACCGTTGCGGCGCAGAGGATCGAGCCGAACCGACGGCGGTTCGCGGCCATCAGCGGATCAGGCCCGCGCGCCTGCGCACCCAGGACTGCGACTGGCCGCACTCGGCGGCGATGGACTTCCAGCTCAGGCCCGACGCGCGGCGGTCGGCGAGGTAGGCGGTGACGTCCGGGAAGCCGAACCGGGCGGCCACGCCGTCCGCCCGGTCCTGGACCAGGCGGCGGGTGGTCGCGTGGGTGACGCGGGCGAGGCCGTGCCTGGCGAGCGCGGTCTGCACGGCGGAACGGCTCAGGCCGGTCTCGGCGGCGATGGCCTGCACCGAGCGGGCGTGCCGCAGGTGGCGGTCGCGCAGGTACTCCGGCACGCCGTCGAACCCGAGGCCGGCCAGCACCGGCAGCCACGGGGCGTCCAGCCGCCGGACGCGGGCGTGCTCGGCGATCGCGTCCGCCGTGCCGGGGTCGACGGAGCGCAGGTGGCGGGAGAGCCAGTCCTTGTGCAGCCCGGCCTCGCGGCTGATCGCGGCCAGGCTGCGCCCGGCCAGGACCCGGTCGGCGACCAGCGCGCCGATGTCGGGGAACCCCAGCTCGGCGGCGGCCTTCGCGGCGACGGTGCGGAGCCGGACGAGCGCGTGCCGCCGGATGCCCTCGTTGCGCGCCTGCGGGGAGATCGCGGCGAGCGCCCGCAACGTCTTGCGGCGGCGTTGTTCGGGGTGCTTGCGGCCGCGCGCGGCCTGCGCGGCGGCCTCGGTCAGCACGCCGGACCTGGCGCGGTCCTCGCCCTCCTCGCACCACGCGCGGACGAGCGGGTCGCTCGCCCGGCGCCTGCGCAGCGCGTCGGCCCGGCGTTGCCGGGTGCCCACGCCCTCCAGCGGCGCGGTGCGCTCCAGCCCGAACTCCTCGCGGTAGGCGAGGTCGTCCGTGCCGTGCGCGCGCAGGTGGGCCAGGACGGACTTGAACCAGCGTCCGCACACGTGGCACAGGACCCGGTCGCCCTCGTGCACGACCGAGCCGATCGGCGCGTGGTCGGCGAGAGTCACGGCGGCACCTCCGCTAGTCACACTGAGACTAGGCGAACCTGAGGCAGCGGTAAAGGGCTCCATCGGAGGATCAGCGCGGGAGGCGGGCGTGGCATCTTCGACCGGCGCGACCTCGTCGACCCGCACCTCGACCGAGGCCGGGAACGCCCGGCGGCACTGCCGCACGTGGTCCGTTCGGGATGAGATCCGGTGCCGCGCGGTCTAGAGTCGCCGGATGGTTTCCGGCGACCTGACCACGTGGCTGCTCGACTCCGACCCCGCGTTGCGCTGGCAGGTCGAGCGCGACCTGGTGGGCGCGCCGCCGGAGGTGTGGGAGGCGACGCGGGCGCGGGTGGCGACCGAGGGGTTCGGCGCGCGGCTGCTGGCGTTGCAGGACCCGGACGGCCAGTGGGCGGGCGGCGCGTTCTTCCCGGCCCCCTCCCCCGACGAGCCCGAGGAGGACGGGCAGCCGTGGACGGCCACGACGTGGACGCTCAACTCGTTGCGGGAGTGGGGACTCGACGCCGCCGTCCTGCACGGGCGGCGCACGGCCGAGCTGCTGGACGAGAACTGCCGCTGGGAGTACGACGACCTGCCCTACTGGGGTGGCGAGGTCGACTGCTGCATCAACTCGTGGACGGTCTCGAACGGACTGTGGCTCGGCGTCGACGTGACCTCGAACGTCGAGTGGTTCGTGGAGCACCGGCTGCCCGACGGCGGCTGGAACTGCGAGTGGGTCGAGGGCTCGACCCGGTCGTCGTTCCACTCCACCCTCAACGCGCTGAAGGCGCTGCTGGACGACGAGACCACCACCGGCGGCACGGAGGCGTCGCGCGCCGCCCGGCGGTCCGGCGAGGAGTACCTGCTCGAACGGGACCTGCTGCACCGGCTGTCGACCGGTGAGCTGGTGGGGCCGTGGGTGACCCGCTTCGCCTACCCGATGCGCTGGGCCTACAACGCGCTCAACGCCACCGAGTACTTCCGCCGCGCGACGCTGTTCGACGGCACCCCGCCGGACCCGCGCGTCGCCGACGCGATCGCCGTGGTGCGGGCGGCCCGCCAGGCGGACGGCACCTGGTCGCAGGGCGAGGTCCAGCCGGGCCGGGTGTGGTTCGACGTCGAGGTGCCCGCGGGCGAGCCGTCGAGGTGGCTGACCTTCTACGGCACCCGCGTCCTGCGCTGGTGGGACTCGGCGTGAGCCGCCGTCAGGACCCGTCCCGGAAGAACCCCGCCAGGTCGGCCGCCAGTGCGTCCGGCGCCTCCTCCGCCACGTGGTGCCCCGAGTCGATCCCGTGCCCGCGCACGTCCGGCGCCCAGTCCCGCCAGATCCGCAGCGGGTCGCCGTAGAGGTCCTCCAGGTCGTCGCGCAACGACCACAGCACCAGTGCCGGGCACCCGATCCGCACCCCGGCCGCGCGGTCGGCCTCCTCGTGGAACCGGTCGATCGACAGGCCCGCCCGGTAGTCCTCCAGCATCGCCCGCACCACCTCCGGCCGCCGCGTCGCCGCGCGCCACTCGTCGTGGTTCTCCCGGCCCATGACCTCCGGGTCGCCGCGGTACCAGGCGTCCGGGTCGGCGTTGATGACCCGCTCCGGGACGTCGGGCTGGGCGAAGAAGAACCAGTGCCACCACTGCGTCGCGAACCGCGCCGTGATGCGCGAGAGGTGCTCGCTGACCGGCAGGCAGTCCAGGAACGCCACCCGCCGCACCGCCCCCGGGTGGTCGAGCACCAGCCGCAGCGCCACCGCACCGCCGCGGTCGTGCCCGGCGAGCAGGAACCGCTCGTGCCCCAGCGCCCGCATCACCGCCACCAGGTCCCCCGCCACCACCCGCTTCGAGTAGCCCGCGTGGTCCGCGGTGAACGCGGGTCCGCGCGACCGCCCGTACCCGCGCAGGTCCGGGCAGACGACCGCGAACCCCGCCCGCACCAGCAGCGGCGCGACCCGGTGCCAGGTCGCCGAGGTCCGGGGGTGGCCGTGCACCAGCAGCACCGGCGGCCCCTCGCCGCCGAACCGGGTGAAGACGGTGGCGTCGTCCACCTCCACGAGCCTGGACTCGAAGTTCTCGAACATCCGCCCAGCATCACCCACCGCCGGTCGACCCGCGATCCGGTGCCCGCCGGCCGCCGGGACCGCTTCGTCACCGCTCGGCGGAGCGCGCGAACACGAGCACGATGCGGGCCAGCACGCCCGCGACCAGGATGCCGACGGTGTTCATCGCCCAGTCCTCGGTGTCGCACCTGCGCCCGATCACGGGCAGCACGGCCTGCACGGCCTCGATCGCGAACGACCCGACCACGGCCACCAGGACCACGAGCAGCGGTCGGCGGGAGGCCAGCGCGGCGAAGAGGACCAGCGGGAGGAACAGGGCGATGTTGGCCAGCAGCTCCACGCTGCCCGACGTCGGCAGGAACAGCTGGACCGCGCAGAGGACGCCGTCGTCCGCGCGGATGCCGGT
This sequence comes from Umezawaea tangerina, assembly GCF_003002815.1. Taxonomy (GTDB): domain Bacteria; phylum Actinomycetota; class Actinomycetes; order Mycobacteriales; family Pseudonocardiaceae; genus Umezawaea; species Umezawaea tangerina. Next base: position 741,015 of record NZ_PVTF01000002.1, read on the forward strand.
GGGGACGAGGGTGACCGCGACGAGCGGGATGGCGGACAGCACCGCGAGGATCCACAGGACCGGCGCGGCGTCCGAACGCCGGGTGCGGACGAGCAGGTAGCCCAGTGCGCAGCAGACGGCGACGACCAGGACCGCCATCACGGGCACCAGGTCCGAGTGGTCCAGCAGGAAGTCGGTGATCACGTGGTCCGAGCCTACAGCGGTCCGGTCCGCGCGGAGGCCCGTCGACGGGTCGGGGCCACGGCGGCCCCCGGTGCCGGGGAGCCGCCATGACCCTGTCCTTTGTGGACACCCGTCCGCGACGGGCGGCTACCGGCCAGGCACCGCCGTCAGGAACTCGGCCGGTCGGAGGGCGCGGGCCACGATGCGGGTGTCGCCGATCCAGCCGTAGAACCCGTGCCCGTACCGCAGGGCGAACTGGGTGGCACCGATGACGAACGGCTTGCCCAGCGTGGAGATGCCCTTGGACTCCTCGGAGGCGTTGCGGGAGATCTTCGCGCCGTCCACGTACATCGTGGTGCGCCTGCCGTCGTTGACCACCGCGACGTGGGTCCACCGGCCGGTCGGGACGGCGTGGCTCCACGAGGTGGGGTCGGCGTCGGTGGGGACGGGGTAGACGACGAACTGGAGGAAGCGCTCACCGGAGACGTTGAGGCTGCACGTCGGCTCCTCCGGGGACCAGCCGCTGGACTTGCCCGCGTCGCCGCTGCGGCCCTCCCAGCTCAGCACCCCCATGAACGCGTGGTCGCCCTCGAACGGCTCGGGCAGCTTGAGGAACGTCTCGATGGTGTAGCCGGACTCGAACCGCGCGCTGTTGACCGGGGCTTTCGGGGCCGCCCGCAGGATCGCGCCGCGGTCGGGGCCGTGCCCGCCGCCGAAGCGGAGGCTCGCGTGCGCGGGCGCGGTGTCGTGGTGGTCGGCGGACCAGGTCAGCACCTCGGGACCCGCCGCGCCGATGAGCTCGACGGTGAGGTCGTTGCCGCGGCCGGTCAGGTCGCGGGCGACGCTGCCGGGTGCCACCGGGCCGCCGTCGGTGCCCGCGGCGCGCAGGCCGTCGGCGTCGAAGCGCCAGTAGGCCGCGGTGTCCTTGACCAGCACCGCGGACGCGGGTCGCGCCGCGGGCAGCGCGGGCGGGGCGAACCCCGCGAAGCGGGCGCGGAAGTCGATCGGCACGGAGAACCGGTCGGCGTCCCCGGTCAGCCGGGCCGTCTCGACCTCGGGCACCGTGGAACCGCGGGTCAGCAGCCACGGCGAGCACGTCTCGACGTCGATCACGCCGCGCGCGAGGTCGAAGGTGTAGAAGCGGACCATGCCCGCGCCGCCGTAGTAGCGGTCCTGGTAGTTGGTGATGTGCAGGTGCACGGCGTTGCCGTGGTCGTTGGTCAGGGTGGTGCGCCCCGGCGGCCAGTAGTGCCCGTTGAGGGTGAGGAAGACCTGGTCGTTGCGGCGGACCAGGCCGTCCCACAGGCGCCTGCCGTGCTCGGACAGCACCGCGTCGCCGTCGTCGGCGGAGACGAGGTCGTGCGTGGTGAGCACGACCGGCAGGGTCGGGTGCCGGTCGATCACCTGCTGGGCCCAGCGGATCCCCTGGTCGGACACGCGCCAGTCCAGCGCCAGCAGCAGCCACTGCCGCCCACCCGCGCGGATGACGTGGAAGCTGTTGTAGCCCTTGGCGTCGAAGCCGGCGGAGGTCCCCATCCGGGAGAACCGGCCGGGCGGGAACGTGCGCGAGTACGGGGTGGCGGCGCGCTGGTCGTCGGTGCCGCCCGGCACGTCGTGGTTGCCCGCCAGCACGCTGTAGGGCATCCGGCCGTCGATCGTGCGGAACACCGCGTCGGCGGTGCGCATCTCGCTCTCGGTGCCGTGCTCGGTGACGTCGCCCAGGTGGGCCAGGAACACCACGTCCGGGCGCTGGAGCAGCGCGCGCAGGGTGTGCCGGACCGGTTCCGGGTCGGAGCCGCCCTCGTCGAGGAGGTACTGGGTGTCCGGGAGCACCGCGATCGTGAAGCGGGGGTCGTCCGGGTCGCGGGGCGAGGTCCGGGCGGACGCCTCGGGGGCGGTCGTGGCCGTCAGGGCGGCGACCGCGGGTGCGGTGAACGCGGCCTGCAGGACGGTGCGGCGCCCGACGGTCGGGGTGTCGGCCATGGTGGTGGTGCCTCCCGGTGCGCGGTAGGTGGGGGGCCAGCCTGTCGGGTCCGGCTGCCGCGCGGTCGACGTCCCGCCGAACAGCAGCCGCACAGCGGCTGAAATCCGCCCACCCACGGGAGTTCACCCGTTGTTCGGATTCGGCTCGTACCTTCGGGGCAACCCCACCGCCGACGGAGGAGGGCGCGATGGACGTCTCGGTGATCGTCCTGGTGGTCGTGGTGACCGCCCTGGCTTTCGACTTCACCAACGGGTTCCACGACACGGCCAACGCGATGGCCACCTCCATCGCGACCGGGGCGCTGAAACCCAAGGTCGCGGTGGGCATGTCGGCGGTGCTCAACCTGGCGGGGGCGTTCCTGTCGATCGAGGTCGCCAAGACGATCTCCAGCGGGATCGTCGACGAGAGCAGGATCAGTCCGGCGATCATCTTCGGCGGCCTGGTCGGGGCGGTGGTGTGGAACCTGGCGACGTGGCTGCTCGGCCTGCCGTCCAGCTCGTCGCACGCCCTGTTCGGCGGCCTGATCGGCGCGACCTGGGTGGCCTCCGGCGCGGACGCGGTCCGGTTCACCACGGTGGTGGAGAAGGTGCTGGTCCCGGCGGTCGCCTCGCCGCTGATCGCGGGCGTGGTGGCCGCGATCGCCACCTACTTCGCCTACACGATCACCCGCCGCGCGCCCGGCGACTCGCGCACCCGCGGGTTCCGGATCGGCCAGATCGCGTCGGCGTCGCTGGTGTCGCTGGCCCACGGAACCAACGACGCGCAGAAGACCATGGGCGTCATCACGCTGACGCTGATCACCGCCGGGTCGCTGCCCGCGGGCGCGCGGCCGCCGCTGTGGGTGATCATCTCGGCGGGCTCCGCCATCGCGCTGGGCACCTACCTCGGCGGCTGGCGGATCATCCGCACGATGGGCAAGGGCATCACCGACATCGAGAGCCCGCAGGGGTTCTCCGCCGAGACCAGCGCCGCCGCCGTCATCCTCACCTCGTCTCAGCTGGGCTTCGCGCTGTCCACGACGCACGTCTGCTCCGGCGGCGTGATCGGCGCCGGGGTCGGCAAGCGGCTGGCCGAGGTGCGCTGGGGCGTGGCCGGGCGGATGGCGGTCGCCTGGCTGCTCACCCTCCCCGCCGCGGCCGTCGTGGGCGCGCTGGCCGGTGAGCTGGCCGCGCAGGGCACCGTCGGCACGATCGTGGTGGCGCTCGCCGCCGTCGCGGTCGCCGCCGGGTGCTACGCCGCCTCGCGCCGCGACCCCGTGGGCGCGCACAACGTCAACGACGTGCCCGCGCACGCCACCGTCTGAGCGAGGAGCCGACCGTGCACGTGAACTGGAGCGCACTGGGCGGGGTCTTCCTCGTCGCGCTGACCGCGGCCGTCGGGATGGTCGTGCTGTTCTCGCTGGGGATCGTCGCGCTGGACCGCCGGAGCAGCGCGGTGGCCGAGCGGCGTCCGGCGGGCGCGGCGACGGCGACGTCCGCGCTGTGCTTCCTGGCCTGCACCGCGGTCATCGTCTACGGCCTGTACCTGGTCGTCGTGCGCTGAACGGCGGTCAGGCCATCCGGAGCAGGCCTTCGCGGACCCGTTCGAGCAGCTCGCGGCTCGGCCTGGTGTCCACGGTGGACGGATGCTGGTCGACCACGATCAGGCCCGCCTCGATGGCGTCGGCGATGAGCACGCGCGCGACGCCGAGCGGGGCGTTGAGGTAGGCCGACACCTCCGCGACCGACTGCGGCGCGTTCACGCACAGGTTGCAGATCAGGGCTGTGTCCGCGGTGATGCCGGGGTTGCCCGGCTCGCGCTCGTGCAGCCTGGTGACCGACAGCATGGTCTCCAAGCGCAGGTCGTGGCCCTGGTTGACCCGGCCGTGCGTGCGGATGTAGGGCCGCACCACCAGGTCGTCGTCGGCCCACACGGCGTCCGAGTCGGTCGCGCCACCCGGCGGCCTGCTGGGTTCGGGGCGCGGTCGGTCCACGACCGGTTCGAGGTTCACCGCGGTGAAGGCCTCCCACGAGTCCTCCGCAGCGGGCGGGCGCGGCGGCAGCACCGGGGCGGGCGGCTCGACCGGCTCCTCGGTGAAGGCGCCCCACACCGGTTCCAGGTTCGTCTTGGTGAACGCGTTCCACTCGGAGGGCGGTTCGGGTTCGACGGGCAGGCCGGGAGGCGGGCGGTCGACGGGCGACTTGGTCTTGGCGAACGCCTCGAACAGGTGCGGGCGGCGGACGGGCGGCTCCGGCGTCGGCGGGGGCGTCGGCTCGGGTTCCGGCTCCGGCTCGGGCTCCGGTCGGGACTGCTGCTGCGGGCAGGGGCGGAAGTCGTTGTCGGCCCACTGCTGGTAGTCGGGCCACCCGCCGAAGGCCAGCGGGTGGAACTTGGGTTTCTTCGCGCGCTTGCTCATCGCGTCGCCGCGCCGTCGTCTTCCCCGGTCGTGCCGGTCAACGGCTTACCGCCTGCGGGGCGGCGTGCGCGGTGACCCGTCCCCCGCTCTCCACGTCGTCGTCCTTGCCCCGGCCGAACTTCAGCAGCGCGGCGGCCACGACGAACGACACGATCGCCGCGGCGGCCACCCCGGCGATCACCGGCAGGTAGCCGCCCCTGGGGGTGACGGCCATCAGCGCGATGATGCTGCCCGGCGACGGCGTGGCGATGAGGCCGGCTCCGGTGGCGTTGAACACGAACACGCCCGTCGCGCCGCCCGCGATCGCGGCGAGGATCAGCCGCGGCGCGGCCAGCACGTACGGGAAGTAGATCTCGTGGATGCCGCCGAGGAAGTGGATGATGATCGCGCCGGGGGCGGTCGCCCGCGTCATCCGGTCGCCGAACAGCGAGCAGGCCAGCAGGATGCCCAGACCCGGTCCGGGGTTGGTCTCCAGCAGGAAGTGGATCGCCTTGCCGGTCGCCGCCGCGTCCTCGACGCCCAGCGGTGCCAGCACGCCGTGGTTGACGGCGTTGTTGAGGAACAGCACCTTCGCGGGCTCGATGATCAGCGACACCAGCGGCAGCAGGTGCTGGTCGACCACCCAGTGCACCCCGCTGCCCAGCGCCTTGGTCGCCACCTCGACGGCCGGGCCGATGCTGAGCATGCTGACCACCGCGAGCGCGCCGCCGATGATGCCCGCGCTGAAGTTGTCGACCAGCATCTTGAAGCCCGACGACGCCCGGTGGCCGATGTAGCGGTCGAACAGCTTGATCGCCAGGGCGCCGACCGGCCCCATGATCATGGCGCCGAAGAACATCGGGATGTCGGTGCCGACCACGATGCCGATCGTGGCCACCGCGCCGACCACACCGCCGCGGTGCTCGTGCACCAACCGGCCGCCGGTGTAGGCGATCAGGATCGGCAGCAGGACCCGGACCATGGGGTCGACCAACTGCGCCAGGGTGGGATTGGGCAGCCAGCCGTCGGGAATGAACAGCGCCGTGATCAATCCCCACGCGATGAAAGCGCCGATGTTCGGCATGACGATGCTCGCCAGGTGCCCGCCGAGCCGCTGCACGGTCATCCTGGTCGACCGGCTGGAGGATTGATCTTCGTTGATCATGGGTTCACGTACTTCCCTCGGCGCTGGTCAGCAGGTGCGGGCTCAGGCATCGCCGGCGAATCTAGTGCCGCGCCTCGGACACGGTCAATGAAAGATCTTGGAATGTTGCAACGGCGGACGACATTCAGGGGTGGGCGCGAGAACAAGCGTCCATTGTGGTGAATCTCGAATAGGGGTCCGATGTTGTTTCCGGGGTTGACGAAGCACGTCCCGGCCCATATATAGGGGTGCCACCCGCGGATCAGGGGTTGTGCGCGCGGACGGGAAAGTCCACGCTTCAAACGGTTTCACCCCGGCTCCGCCCGCGACCGTCCGCGCCGGACGGTCAGGCCCCGCGGCGCGCTCGCGCCGACGGCGGCGCCTCCCGTGGTGGACAACAGGGTCCCGGCACCGCGGTCGAGCGTGCCGGGCAGTGCTGCCCGGTTCGCGTCGACCGCGCCCAGCAGACCCAGCTCCACCGAGGGGCGTTCCCGGCAACGGACTTGGTGCACAGCAGTGAGGGCAGCACGACATCCGTTGGCGCGCAACGGATGTCACCACCCGCTGCGTACCGGAGGGTCGCGACGGCGTTCCTGGCCACCACGCCGGAACACAACCGGATGGCACCCCCGCACCGGTGCGGCCCGTGGGCGTCGCCGGAAAACCTGTTGCCCGACGACCCGCGGTTGAGCATCCTGCCGACATGGGCCGGTGAGTGGTGACGCACGTGCGGGACGACGACGAGGGCTAGGCGCCTCGTCGATCCCGGCGTGCCCGCTCGAGGTCCGCATCGCGGTCCTCCACATCCGTGGCGTCGTCTCCGACGTCGCGCGAGCCGACGTGCCCCGCCCCCGTGCGCGGCCGTCCACCACCTGATCCCGCAGGAGCCGCGGCGCGCGGTCGAACGCACACCCGCGCCGTCCTCCGCACACCGAGGGACCGAACACGACCATGGAAGACCAACGCGGTATCCGCGTGCCCACCGCCGTCGACCGGAAAGCGCTGTGGGTGGTCAGGGAGCTCCGCCTGCCCACCATCGTCAAGACCTGCGTGTCGTGCCGCACCTCGCGCCACCACCCCACGGGCAAGTTCCGGGTGAACGCGAGCGGCAAGCTGCTCGACGTCTGGATGCTGATCGGCTGCGAGCGGTGCGGCCGCACGTCGAAGATCCCCGTCCACGAACGCGTCCACGTCCAGTCGCTGCGGCACGAGCGGCTGCTGCGGTTCGAGGCCAACGACCCGGTGCTGGTGCGGGAGCTGGCCGTGGACGCGGCGCTGGCGGGCCGGACCGGGTACCGGCTCGACTGGGGCGGTACGTGGGAGCTGGAGACGGACCTGCCGTTCCACGACCTCGGGGAACCTGTGTCGCTCCAGGTCCTCGTCCGGTTCGAGCTGCCCGCACCCGTCCGGGTCGACAAGCTGCTGACGGCCGGGTTCGGCCTCGGCCGACCCGCGGTGCGGGCCCTGGTCGACGCCGGCCGGATCCGCCTGCCGGTGGCCGTGGACGCGAAGGCCCGCGAGGACTTCACCTTCCTCGTCCTGGGCTGAGGCAGGAGTGCGGCGGTTCCCGCGCAGGGACGGGAGCCGCCGCACCCCGGCGCTCAGCGCCGGTAGACGCCGAGCTCGTAGAGCGCGTAGCCCCACGCGGTGCCGCGCTGGGTGGCGTTGACGCGGACGTAGCGGGCCGTGGCCGTCACGTCGACGTCGTCCGCCCCGCCGTCACCGGTCGTGGTGGCGTACAGGTCGCGCCATGTGTTGCCGTCGTCGGAGGCCTGGATCTGGTAGGCCTTGCCGAACGCCGCCTCCCAGATCAGCTGGACGTGGTTGAACGTCTGGACCGAGCCGAGGTCGACCCTGATCCACTGCGGGTCGCTCCAGTCGCTGGCCCACCGGGTCGTGGCGTTGCCGTCGGTGGCCCGCTCCGGCGGGTACGGGGCGCCGTCGCCGACCTGCTGGTAGGACGAGGCCGTGGTCGGCTTGCCCACCGCGATGTTCGTGCCCTGCACCGGCGGCGGGACCACTCGGAAGGACTTGGTCTCGATGCCGATGTTGCCCTTGCCGTCCCTGGCGTACAGGTACACCTTCCACACGCCCAGCATCTGCGGGGCGGTCACCGTGAACGGGCCGTTGCCGGTGAACGCCGCGGAGATGATGCCGCCCGCGCCGTTGATGTACTTGCTGTTCAGCCCGATCGTGTAGCTGATCGGGTCGCCGTTGGGGTCGCTCACGTTGGCGGACAGGGTGAACGTGCCGCCCGCCGGGACGTCGGTGGTGCGGCTCAGCGCCATGTTCGTGATGACCGGCGGGGTGTTGGCCGCCGCCGCGCCGCCGTACATCTGCCGCACCGCGTAGTAGGACAGCCGCTTCTCGCCGTTGGGGATCAGGTTGAACCACACGCCGCCGAAGTCGCCCTCGGTGCCGTAGTGGAACAGCGTGGCGCCCAGCGCGACACCGGTGTGGCCGGTGATGCAGTTCCACGCGCGGAGGTACCCGTCGCGCTTGGCCACGTCGGTCGGCTCGGTCGGGACGCCGTTGGCGTCGTTGGGGACCTCCCACTCACCGGCCGGGCCGCCCTCGGTGACGATGTAGGGCTTGGTGTAGCCGCCGTTGATCCAGTCCTGCCTGACGTTGCACACGGCGTTGTAGGCGTTGACCGAGTACAGGTCGAGGTCGGGCGCGTTCGCCTTGAGGTAGGGCCACGCCCCGGTCCACGCGTCGGTGTTGGTGACGGGGTGGTTCGCGTCGATCGCGTGGATGGCGCGGGCCGCGTCGTTGACGAAGCGGGCGTAGGCGTTGCGCTGGTTCTCCAGCTCGGTGCCGGAGAAGCAGTTCTGCATGCCGAGGATGGACTCGTTGCCGACGTTCCACATCAGCACGCCCTGGTGGGCCTTGTACTCGGTGACCCAGCGCTGGATCTCGGAGAGCATGTTCGCCTTGTACGTGGCGTCGGTGACGTAGTTGACGCAGCCGCCGCTGCCGGGACCGCCGCCCGGTTGCAGCCAGAAGCCCGCGACGACCTTGACGCCGTTGGCGGCCGCGGCGTCGAACAGCGGCTTGCTGCCCGCGTCGGTGCCCCAGGTGCGGATCGTGTTGACGCCCATGGCCTTCACGTCGGGCATCCGGCTCGCGGCCTCGGAGACCGGGGGTCCCCAGGTGAGGCCCTTGACCACGTAGGGCGCGCCGTCGACGGAGAGCTGCCAGTTGCCCTGCGTGCCGGTCACCCTGGTGATGCCGGGTCCGCCGCCGGGGTTGCCGGGGTTGTTCCCGCCGCCGGGCGTGCCGCTGACCTGGAACTCCCACAGGGAGTAGCCGTAGCCGTTGGCGCGCTGGGTGCCGAGCATCCGCACGTACCGGCCGCTGCCGGACACCGCGAGGGTCTGCGTGCCGCCGGGGCCCGTGGTGGTGCTGTAGACCGAGCGCCAGTCCTGCGCGTTGTCGGAGACCTGGATCTGGAACGCCGTGGCGTAGGCCGCCTCCCAGCGCAGCACGACCTCGCTGATGGTGGCCGTGGACCCGAGGTCGACCTGCAGCCACTGCGGGTCGCTGAACGTGCTGCTCCAGCGGGTGTTCAGGTCGCCGTCGACGGCGGCGGCGGGAGCGGTGCCCGCACCCTCGCTCGTCGAGGCCGTCGCGGGTTTGCCCTGGGACAGCAGGGTGGCGGCCTGGGCCGGGTTCGCCGTGGCCACGAGGCAGCCGAGGAACACGGCCAGCAGCGCGACCAGGGCGAGCGGACGGGTTCGCCTGCGCCGCAGGGGTGCGTCGGGCGGATCGGTGCGCATGACATCTCCTACCTGGGGTGGGGACCGCGCCGGCATGAGCTACCCGTTCCCCCGGCAGCGGGGACCGATGGGAGAGCGCTCTCCGGTGAGCCCTGAGTGTTACGAGGAGGTGTCGGAGATGTCAAGCAATCTACCTGCGAAATTACGACCGGAACACGCCAGGAGCGGTTCTCCGAGCTTGACAGGCACAGGAGACGGTCACATCCTGTGGGAGAGCGCTCTCCAAGCCCACCGCTCCAGGTTCGCACCGCGATCCGGCGGTGCTCCTCTCCCTGCAGGAGGATCCGTGATCCGCAGACTCTCGCTCTTCTCGGCGGGTGTGGCCGCGATGCTGGCCGCGTCCGCACTCGTCAGCTCGGGCGTCACCGCCCAGGCCGACACGCTCGTCACCCACCACGAGTTCCAGACGAACTGCTCGGTGACCAAGCACGCCCCCGACGACCCCATCGTGCTGCCGAACCTCCCCGGCGCCTCGCACGACCACACGTTCATCGGCAACAAGACGACCAACGCGAGCACGACGCTCCCGTCGCTGCTCGCGCCCGGCGCGTACGCCACGTCGTGCGTGAACCCCGACGACCTCTCGGCGTACTGGTTCCCGACCGTCTACAAGGGCGACCAGCCCTACCTGCCGAACTTCGCCCAGGTCGTCTACTACAAGTCCGGCATCCTGGACTACCAGGCGGTCCGCCCGTTCCCGCAGGGGCTGCGGTACGTGGTCGGCAGCGTGAACGCGACCCAGGACCAGTTCCGCACCGCGCCCGGCGCCGTCGAGGGCTGGGAGTGCGGCAACAGCTCGAAGAACTGGGACTTCCCGGCCAACTGCCCGGTCGGCTCCCAGCTCAACATCCGCTACCAGGCCCCGAGCTGCTGGAACGGGGTCGACCTCGACACCGCCGACCACAAGAGCCACATGGCCTACCCGGTCAACGGGGTCTGCCCGGCCAGCCACCCCCGGCCGGTGCCGATGCTCGAGTTCAAGATCGCCTTCCCGGTGGACGGCGACATGTCGGCCGTGCGCCTGGCGAGCGGCCGCGGCTACTCGTGGCACTACGACTTCTTCAACGCCTGGGACGTGCCCACGCTGGCGGCGCTGGTGAGCCACTGCATCAACGGCGGCCTGCAGTGCAACCCGAAGGGCTTCGACCTGTACAAGCCCGACCGCGGTCAGGTGCTCGGCGACAACTACCGCCTGCCCGGCAGGCCCTGACACCACCGTCCTGTTCGGACGGCAGGCGGGACACCCGCCGCGGCGGGATGAGTGGACCGCATCCCGCCGCGGGCGGAGGTCGCGACGACAGGCCGGTGGGCTTCAGCCCACCGGCCTGTCCGCGTCTCACGCCAGCACGGCGGGCTTCAGCACCTCCTCGCACCACTGGCGGAAACCGGTCGGGCTGGTGGACTCCGGCGTGCGCGGCTCGGCGTTGTCGAGGCCGTTGTCCTTGGCCGCCACCATGTCGACGTAGCTCTGGGCCATCGCCTCGGACATGCCGCGAGCGACCATCGTCGGCTTCAGCACGTCGAGCGGGGTCCGCTCGAAGCGCACCGGCCTGCCGAGCACCTCCGCCATGATCCGCGCCATGTCCTCGCCGGACAGGTCCTCCGGGCCGAGCACCGCGACGCTGCCGGTCCCGGTCCAGGAGTGGTCGAGCAGCAGCCGGACGGCGGCCGCGGCGATGTCGCGGGTGGCGCAGGTCGGCGCCTTCAGGTCGCCCGACAGCGGCAGCGAGAACACGCCCTCGTCCCGGATCCGGTCGACCTGGCGCAGGGCGTTGTCCATGAACGAGGGCAGCACGAGCGCGCGGTAGGCCACGCCCGTGGCGGCGATCGCGTCGTCCATCGCGAGCGTCGCCGTCACGTGACCGGCGTTGCCGGGCACACCGCGGCCCAGCGCGGAGACGCCCACCACCCGGCTGACGCCGTGGCGGGTGAAGGCCTTGAGGGCGGGCCGGGAGAAGCCGACGTAGGCCTCCTCGGGGCTGGTGGCGCGCGGGTCGGCCGAGACCAGCCAGAACACGGAGTCGGCGCCGTCGAACGCGCGGTCGAGCACGTCGGCGTCGCCGTGCGACCCCCGCACGACCTCGACCCGGTCGCGCACCCCCTCGGCCAGCCGGGAGGGGTCGCGGGCGATCACGCGGACGGGCTCGCCGCGGTCGACGACGCCGTCGAGGACCTGGCGGCCGATCTGGCCCGCGGGAGTCGTGATGACGATCATGGTGTCTCCAGTGGAGTGTCGGGTTCCATCGCCTCCGGAGGAGGCGGTGCGGGCTGCTCCCCCACCTTGCGGCCGACCGCGGGGCGGGGTCCAATACCTGTTCCGCACGGCAATGCGTTCCAGGCATGAGCGCAGCTCAAAGCACACGGCTACGCTGACGTCATGCCCGAGTCAGCACCCGCGCCGATCGACCTCGACCTGAGGCTGGTGCGGTACTTCACCGCCGTCGCCGAGCACCGGCACTTCGGCCGCGCCGCCGGGGCGCTGCACATCACCCAGCCGTCGCTGAGCAGGCAGGTGCACCAGCTCGAACGGGTGCTCGGCGCGCGCCTGTTCGACCGCACCCCGCAGGGCACCCTGCTCACCGAGGCGGGCGAGGTGTTCCTGCCGCGCGCCAAGGCGTTGCTGCGGTCCGCGGCCCAGGCCGCCGTCGAGACCCGCGCCGCCGCGCGGCCCAGCCGGTTCACCATCGGCCACACCACGGGCCTCGACGTGGGCCCCGCGGTGCGCGAGCTGCGCCGCACGCACCCCGACGCCGACGTGCACACCCTGCACCTGGCCTGGGACCAGCCGCGCGGGGCGCTGCTCGACCACCGGGTGGACGCCGTCGTGTGCAGGCTGCCGCTGGGCACCGAGCGGCTGCGCGTGGAGGTGCTGTTCGACGAGCCGAGGCTGCTGCTGCTCCCCCGCCACCACCGGCTGGCGGGCCGGGAGTCGGTCACCCTGGACGACATCGCCGACGAGCCGCTGCCCCGGCTGGCCGACCCGGAGTGGAACGCCTACTGGCGCATCGACCCCCGCCCCGACGGCACGCCTGCGCCCGACGGCCCGTTCGTCGAGGCCATCGAGGACAAGCTCGAGCTCATCGCGGCGGGCCAGGCGGTGGCGATCGTGGCGGCGAGCCTGGGCGCGCTGCGCCTGCAGCCCGAGCTCACCACCGTCCCGCTGCACGGCGTCGACCCCGGCCACGTCGTGCTGGCGACCCGCGCCGACGACCGCGACCGCCTCGTGGCCGCGTTCCGCAAGTGCGCCCACACCCACCTGGCCGCCGCTCGGGACCGACCCCGCGGCACGACGGTGGCCGCCGGTGCGGAACCCGTGGAGGATCGGGGTGACGGATCCCCACGAGCGGAGGCGGCCCGCGATGGCTGACGACTGGTTCGACTCGCTGGACGACCTGGTCGGCAGGCTCTTCGGCGGGCTGGGAGGTCCGGGGCGGACCGGGTCGTCGACCAGGCGCACCGACAGCTTCGGCCGCGACCTGACCGCCGAGGCGCGCGACGGCCTGCTGGACCCGGTGGTCGGGCGCGACGACGTGATCGACGAGGTGCTGGAGGTGCTGTCCCGGCGCACCAAGAACAACCCGGTGCTGATCGGCGACCCCGGCGTCGGCAAGACCGCGATCGTCGAGGGCATCGCGCAGCGGATGGCGGGCGGCGAGGTGCCCGCCACGCTGGAGGGCAGGCGGCTGATCTCGCTGGACCTGGCGGGCATGGTGGCCGGGTCGAAGTACCGCGGCGAGTTCGAGGAACGCCTCCAGGGCGTGATCGACGAGGTGTCGGTGGCCAACCGGATGGTGGTGCTGTTCATCGACGAGCTGCACACGCTGGTGGGCGCGGGCAGTGCCGAGGGCGCGCCGATGGACGCCGCGAACATGCTCAAGCCCGCGTTGAGCGGCGGCAGGCTCCAGGTCGTCGGGGCGACCACCGTGGAGGACTACCGGCGCCACATCGCGAAGGACCCCGCGCTGGAGCGGCGCTTCCAGCCGATCCTGGTCGCCGAGCCCTCGCGCGAGCAGGCCGTCGAGATCCTGCGGGGACTGCGCGGCCGCTACGAGAGCCACCACGGCGTGCGCGTCACCGACGAGGCGCTCGTCGCCGCCGTGGAGCTGTCCACCCGCTACATCGCCGACCGGTTCCTGCCCGACAAGGCCGTCGACCTGGTCGACCGCGCCGGGTCGCGGGTGCGGCTGCGGGAGAAGTCCGCGGCGCCTGACCCGGCCCCGTTGCAACGGCGGGTCGCCAACCTCGAACGGGAGATCGCCGCCGCCACCGCGCAGGACGACGACGGGCGCGTGCTCTACCTGGAGGACGAGCTGGCCCGCGCGACCGCCGACCTGGAGACGGCGCGCGCCGCCATGGTCGACGCGCCGACGGTGGACGCCGACGACGTGGCCGAGGTGGTCTCGCGCAGCACCGGCATCCCGGTCTCCCGGCTCACCGAGGCCGAGCGGCACCGCCTGCTGCACCTGGAGGAGCACCTGCACCAGCGGATCGTGGGCCAGGACGAGGCCGTCGAGGCGGTCGCCGACGCCGTCCGGCAGGGCCGCGCGGGCCTCAAGCACCCGAACCGGCCGATCGGCTCGTTCCTGTTCCTCGGTCCCACCGGCGTCGGCAAGACCGAGGTGGCGCGCGCCCTCGCCGAGGCGCTGTTCGGCTCGCGCGACCGGCTGATCCGCTTCGACATGAGCGAGTTCTCCCAACAGCACACCGTGACCCGGCTGACCGGTGCCCCTCCCGGCTACGTCGGCTACGACGACGCGGGCCAGCTCACCGGCGCAGTCCGCCGCACGCCGTACTCGGTGCTGCTGCTGGACGAGATCGAGAAGGCCCACCCCGACGTGTTCAACACCCTGCTCCAGGTGCTCGACGCCGGACGGCTCACCGACGCCCAGGGCCGCACCGCCGACTTCGCCAACACCGCGATCATCATGACCAGCAACATCGGCGCCGAGCAGCTGCTGGCCGCCGCGTCCTCGGGCCGTTCGGCGGAGGACGTGCGCGAACCGCTGATGACGACCGTGCGCCGCTACTTCCGCCCCGAGTTCCTCAACCGGCTCGACGAGATCATCCTGTTCCGCGGGCTGGACGCCGACCAGCTGCGGCAGATCACCGGGCTGCTGCTGGAGGAGACGCGGGAACGGTTGCTGGAGCAGGACATCACGCTGGAGGTCGACGAGCAGGCGGTGGACTGGCTGGCGGCGCGCGGCTACGCCCCCGAGCACGGCGCCCGCCCGCTGCGCCGGACGATCGGCCGCGAGCTGGACCGCAGGCTGTCCCGAGCCCTGCTCGCCGGGGAGCTGCGCGGCGGCCAGCACGTGGTCGTCGGCATCACCGACTCGGCGCCGACGCTGGCGGTCACCGACCGGGAGACCGGACAGGAGTAGTCCGGAGTGGACGATTCCGGCGAACGCCCCTCACCGTCGCGGGCTCGGCGCTAGGGTGCCCCGGTGGACTACGCGGAGCTGGCGAACGATGTGCTGCAACGGGTCATCGCCGCGAGCGAGGACGACCTCCTGGCGTTCGCCAAGGACACCGTGACCCGGCTGGTGCGCGAGGAACAGCTGGAGGACGCCGACGAGGACGAGCTGACCGAGGAGGCGTGGGCGGCGCTCACCACGGCCCGCGCGACCGTCCTGACGGGCACGGCGACCGAGCTGCGCGCGCTGCTGACGACGGTCGACGAGGGCATCCTCGCGGAGGAGGACCTCGACGGCGGGGTGATCGCCGTGCTCTCGGCGATCGAGCACTGGACGACCTTCCTGGAGGAGGGACGGCGGGGCGAGCTGTACGAGCTGGCGATCCGGTCCATCGAGGACGTGGACCACCAGGAGACCGCGGACCTGGACGACTTCCTGGCCGGCCCCGCGATGGCGGCAGAGTACGAGCGGATCCGGCGGGCCCTGACGCCCTGAGCGCCCGGACGTCCGGGCCCGCGGAGCGTCACAGCACGAGCACCAGCTTGCCGCCCGCCCGGCGGGACCGGCTGAGCTCGGCCGCCTCCCGCACCCGGTCGAGCGGGTACGTGCGAGCGACCGGCACGACCAGCACGCCCTCCCCCGCCAGCCGGGCGAACTCGTCCATCGCGTCGAAGCGCAGCTCGGTGCTGGTCCGGACGCCCAGCTCGGCCGCGGCGGCGAAGTCCGAGACGGTGACGACGTGGTCGGCGTCGCCGGTCAGCCCGACCAGCGTCGGCAACGCCCCGGAGGCCGGGCCCGCCTGGTCGGGGCGGTCCACCCGGCCACCGGTCGGCGCCGCGTCCAGCGCCCGGTCGACCCGACCACCGGCGAGCGCGGCGACGCGTTCGGCCATCCCGTCGCCGTAACCGGTGACCGCGGCGCCCGCCTCCGCCAGCGCGGCGGCGCGCGTCGACCCGGCGGTCGCGACCACCCGGACACCGCGGTGCAGCGCGAGGCGCACCGCCGCCTCCCCCACGGTGGTGCCCGCGCCGTGGACGAGCAGCAGCTCGCCGGGCCGGACGCCGAGGGCGTCGAGCGCCCGCCACGCCGTCTCGGCCGCCAGCGGCAGCGCGGCGGCCTGCTCGTCGGCCAGCCCGTCGGGAACGCGGGCCCAGGCCGTCAGCAGCGCGTACTCGGCGGCACCCGCGGTCGGGCCGTCGAAGGCGGCCGGGCCGAACACGCGGTCGCCGACCTCGACCCCGGTGACGCCCTCGCCGAGCGCGTCGACGACCCCCGCGACGTCGAGGCCGAACCCGCGCGGCAGCGGCGCCAGGCTGTCGGCGAAGAGACCGTCGACGAGCGCCCAGTCGGCCGGGTTCAGGGCGCACGCCCGCACGGCGGCCCGGATCCGACCGGGTCCCGGCTCCGGCACCGGGACCTCGCGGAGCACGACCACGTCCGGGGATCCGAACCGCTCGAACTGCAGTGCCTTCACGGCGGCCTCCGTTTTGATGACAGCATATGTTGTCATCAACGCTAGCACCGCGACGACAGCGCCTGCTGTCATATCCTGTCGGGCATGCCGAGATGGGAGTCCGACGCGCGGGGCAGGCTCGAACGGGCGGCGCTCGACCTGTTCGAGGCCCAGGGGTACGACCGCACCTCCGTCGCCCAGATCGCGCGCACCGCCGGCCTGACCGAGCGCTCCTTCTACCGCTACTTCCCCGACAAGCGGGAGGTCCTCTACGCGGGCGACGAGCTCGAGGCCCACCTCGTGGCCGGGGTCGAGAACGCCGACCCCGACCTCACGCCCCTCGACGCGCTGCTCACCGCCCTGGGCACCGCCGACGCGGTCTACCGCCCGCGCGAGTTCCTGCTGCGCCGCGCCGCGGTGATCGCCGCCAGCCCGGCGCTGGCCGAGCGCGACCTGATCAAGCTCGCCGACATCGCCGACGCGCTGGCGCCCGCGCTCGAACGCCGCGGCGTCGAGCCCGGCCGGGCGCGCTTCGTCATCGACCTGGCCATCGCGATCTCCCGGCGCGCCACCTCCCGGTGGCTGGTCACCCCGGACGCGTCCCTCGCCGAGCTCGTCGCCAGGGCCGCGGCGGAGCTGCGCGAGGAGGTCGCGCCGCGGGCCCCCGAGGCCGCCGCCCCGTTCGCGTGAACCGGCCGTCCTCGTCCCGGCGGAGCCGTGGTGGGCGCGGGTAGCCTCGGGTTCGCCCATGTCACACCGTGCGAAGGTGGCGCCCGTGCTGGATCGCCTCGTTGACAAGGTCCTCGGTCTGCCCGCGGCGGTGGTGCCGAAGCCGGTGGTGACCAGGGACCTCGTGATCCCGATGCCGGACGGGGCGCGGTTGCTGGCCGACCGGTACCGACCGCCGGGCACCGAGCCGCTGCCGGTGGTGCTGGTGCGGTCGCCCTACGGGCGCCGCGGGGCGATGGGGCTGCTGTTCGGGGCGGTGTTCGCCCGCCGGGGCTTCCAGGTCGTCGTGCAGAGCGTGCGCGGGACGTTCGGGTCCGGGGGCGAGTTCCGGGCGTTCCGGCAGGAGAAGGAGGACGGCCTGGCGACCGCGGCGTGGCTGCGGCAGCAGCCGTGGTGCGACGGCCGGTTGGCGATGGCGGGGGCCAGCTACCTCGGGCACACGCAGTGGGCGGTGGCGCCGTACCTGGACCCGCCGCTGGAGGCGATGTGCCTCGGCGTGACGGGGTCGGAGTTCACGACGGCGTTCTACCCCGGCGGGGTGTTGGCGTTGGACAACATGCTGTCCTGGTCGGCGACGATCGGGCGGCAGGAGGAGCGGTTCGCCGCTGTGCCGAACCCGGTGCAGACGAAGCGGACGCGCGCGGCGATGTCGCACCTGCCGCTGCGGCACGCGGACGTGGCGGCGATCGGCAAGCCCGTGCCGTTCCTGGAGGACGTGACCACGCACGCCGAGTCGCCGGAGTCGTGGGCGGAGACGGACCACAGCGGTGGGCTGGACGCGTTGACGACACCGACGAGCATGGTCACGGGGTGGTACGACCTGTTCCTGGCCAGGCAGCTGCGCGACTTCAAGGCGTTGCAGGCCGCGGGGACGCGGACGCGGTTGACGGTCGGGCCGTGGAAGCACGGGGAGCCCGCGAGCTTCCGGCCGATGGTGGCCGACCAGGCGTCCTGGCTAGCGGCGCACCTGCTGGACGACCGCGTCCAGCTGCGCCGCCCACCGGTGCGGATCTTCCTGCAGCGGGCGGACCGCTGGCTGGACTTCGAGCAGTGGCCGCCTGCGGAGTCGGAGCCGCGGTTCCTGCACCTGCGGGCGGCGGGAGGGCTCGCGGACGAGCGGCCGGGCGAGGCGACGCCGGACGTGTTCACCTACGACCCGGCCGACCCGACGCCGACGGTCGGCGGGCCGATGCTCACCGGCGAGGCCAAGCAGCACGACAACAGGGCGGTGGAGGCGCGGTCGGACGTGCTCGTCTACACCGGGATGCCGCTGGAGCGGGACCTGGACGTAATCGGCGAGGTGTCGGCGACCGTGCACGTGCGCACCTCGACCGGGCACGCGGACGTGTTCGTGCGGCTGTGCGACGTGGACGCGAAGGGCGTGTCGCTCAACGTCACGGACGGCGTGCTGCGGCTGCCGACCGGGGACGGGATCGCCACCGCGGAGGTCGCGCTGGACCCGACCGCCTACCGGTTCCGGCGCGGGCACCGGCTCAGGGTGCAGGTGTCGGGAGGCGCGTTCCCGCGGTTCGCGCGCAACCACGGCAACGGCCAGCCGACCGCGGACGCGGTGGCGGCGGTGCCGACCAGGTTCGAGGTGTTCCACGACCCGGAGCACCCGTCGGGGATCTCGCTGGCCGTGTTCGGCTGAGGCTTCCTGCGTTCGGCTGCTACCGGCCGGTCGGGTAACCCGGCTACCGTCCTGACATGAAGCTTACTCGCGTCTTGCTGGCGGTCGTGGTGGCCGCCGGGACCGTGGCGGTGCCGTCCGGGGCGGTCGGGACGGCCTCCGCCGACGTGTCGTGGGTGGGCCCGCTGAGCACGCGCGGGCGCTACGTCGTCGACGCGCGCGGCGACCGGTTCAAGCTCAAGTCCGGCAACTGGCACGGCGCGAGCGGCACCTACAACGGGTCGGGCGACATCGACGACCCGGCGAACCACCACGCGGGCGAGAAGTCCGACCAGATCCCGCTGGGGCTCGACCGGGCGCCGATGGACGCGATCATCGACGGCTTCGCCGAGCTGGGCCTCAACAGCGTGCGGCTCCAGTTCTCCAACCAGATGCTGCACGACACCACGCCGCTGGCGGACTCCTCCGTCGCGGCCAACCCGGACCTGCGCGGCAAGACCCCGCTCCAGGTGTACGACGCGGTCGTGGCCAGGCTGACCGCGCGCGGCTTCGCGGTGATCCTCAACAACCACACCAACACCTCGCGCTGGTGCTGCGGCGTGGACGGCAACGAGCGGTGGAACACCAGCCAGTCCGTCGCGCGGTGGCAGGACGACTGGCTGTTCATGGCGCGCCGGTACGCCGCCAACAAGCGGGTGGTCGGCGCCGACCTGTACAACGAGGTGCGGCGCACGGTGCTGGACGACCCGAACTGGGGCTGGGGCGACGACCACGACTGGGAGCGGGCGAGCCAGCTGGTGGCCGACCGGATCCAGCTGGAGGCCAACCCGGACCTGCTGATCATCGTCGAGGGCATCAACTGGACGGGCATCCCGGTCGACGGCCTCCCGCACGGGCGGCCGACGCTGGAACCGGTCCGGACGCTGTCGCACACGCTGGTCGACTCCGGGAAGCTCGTCTACTCCGCGCACTTCTACGGCTACACCGGGCCCAACCACTCCGGTGCGACCGGCATCGGCGAGACGCACGACCCGCGCTACCAGGACCTCTCCCCCGCCGAGCTGCGGGACGTGCTGTACCGGCAGGCGTTCTACGTTTCGGCGGAGACCGGAACGCACTTCACCGCGCCCGTGTGGATCAGCGAGTTCGGCGTCGGCGGCCGGGAGAACACCGACCCCGCGTCGCGGGCGTGGTTCGAGCGGTTCGTGGACTACCTCGTGGAGACCGACGCGGACTTCGCCTACTGGCCGCTGGTCGGCTTCCACACCAACCGCACCGGCAACGGGTGGGCGCTGCTGCACTGGGACGCCGCGGGCAACCGGATGGGCCTGTACGACGGTGACGACTGGCGCGCCTCGGCGTGGTCGCGGCTCGTCGGGTCGGCCGGTCGGACCGGCCAGGTCCCGGTCGCCGACCGCTGGTCCATGCTCACCCTGGACCACGGCGACTTCCAGCAGTCCAGGGCTGCCCGCGCGCTGGGCGACTGGAACTCCGGCGCCCGCAAGGCGGTGTGCCCGGACGGCCAGCGCGTGATCGGGCTGGGCCACACCGGGAACCGCGGCCTGTGCACGGGTTCCGCGGCGGCACCGACGTCCTTCGTGGTGGTGCGCGACGAGTCCTACGTGGACACCGACTGGGCGGGCGGGTACACGAAGGCGCAGTGCCCGGCCGACCACTACCTGGTCGGCTACAGCGTCAACGGCGCCGCGTTCTCGGCCGCGCTGTGCGCCCGGTCCGCGGTCCCGCTGGGGCGCACCGGCCGCACGGTGTGGTTCGACCGCGGCGACAACCGCCCCTCCGGCGGGCCGGGCGGGGAGTTCGCGTACGGCAGCTACAAGGGGCAGTGCGCGGCGGACGAGTACGTCGCCGGGGTCGCCTACACGGGGCGGATCGGGTCGGGGCGGACGCCCGACGCGATCTTCTGCCGCCGTTGAGGGGCCGCCCGTGATCGTCGTGCCGCCCGAGTTCGCCCAGTGGCGGAGCAGGGTCGACGGCGCGGCCGGTCGGAGCTGGGTGGCGGCGCTGCCCGAGCTGGTGGAGCGGTTGTGCGCGCGGTGGGACCTGGTGGTCGACGACACCGCCGTCCGGCACGGCGGTTCGGGGTTGGCGGTCATGGTGCACCGGGCGGGCGTGCCGTGCGTGCTCAAGCTGAGCCGCGAGGCGTCCGACGAGGCCGTGGCGCTGACCGCGTGGGGCGGGCGCGGCGCCGTGCGGCTGCTGGAGGCCGAGCCCGACGCCCTGCTGCTCGAACGGCTCTCGCACCGCACCCTGCACGACGTCGCCCTGCCGGAGGCCGCCGAGGTCGCTGGCGCGCTGATCCGCAGGCTCGCCGTCCCCGCCCCGGCCGGGCTGCCGGGTCTCGACGAGATCGCCTCCTCCATGGTCGACCGACTGGTGCCGGACTCCCCCGTGCCACCCGCGTGGGTGGACGCCGCGCGCGGGTACGCGGCCGAACTGGGCGGCGGCGACCTGCTGGTGCACGCGGACCTGCACTACGGCAACGTCCTGGCCGGGACCCGCGAACCGTGGCTGGCCGTCGACCCGCGCCCGATCCGCGGCCACCCGGAGTTCTCCGTGCCCGAACTGATGTGGACCCGCGCCGACGACCCCTCGGTGGAGTCCGACGCCGACGTCCGACGCCTGCTGCACACCATCGTCGAGGCCGGCGCACTGGACCCGTGCGCGGCGTTCGGCTGGACGGTCGCGCGCAGCGCCGACTACTGGGCGTGGGGCCTGGAACAGGGGCTCACGATCGACCCCGCCCGCTGCGAACGGGTGCTGGCAGCGCTCCTCGGCTGACCGCTCAGAGCTCACCCGTGCGGAACTTGTCCAGCACCCGGCGTTCCCGCTTCGTCGGACGACCGGCGCCGCGATCGCGCCGGGCCACCGGAGCCGCGATCGCGGTGACCGGCGGCGGGGGCGGCGTGTGGTCGATCAGGCAGGTCGACGCGTCGGCCGCGCCGACCCGCTTCTGGATGACCTTGACGACCTCGACGATCCGGGTCGTATCCCCCACACGGGCCCGCACGTGGTCCCCCGGCGACACCGTCGTCGCAGGCTTGGCAGGCCGATCGTTGACCCGCACGTGACCGCCCTTGCAGGCGGCGGCGGCGTCCGATCGGGTCTTGGTCAACCGGACCGCCCACAACCAGCGATCCACACGAGTGGACTCCACCCGTCCATGATGCCCTGTCCCCGCGGCGCCTACCCTGCCGGTGCGTTCGGCATCCCGACGACATGAGGTCCTTGACGGCGTTCGCCGGTGGCAGCGCCCCGGTCACCGGGCAGGCCGCCGGAGTAGATCCCCTGGGACCCCGCGACCAGTCCAGGGGTGAACGGCCGGTCGTCCACCCCAACGCCTCAGACACCTCGCCGCCCTGCTCGGCGATCCCTTCGTCCGCACCAGGTGGCCGGGAGCCTGGCGGTCACACGGGAATCGGCTGCTCCCCGCAACGCCTACCCGGCCACCCGCAGCGCCACCGCGTCCAGCAGCAGCTCCAGCCCGAACCGGTACTCCGACTCGTGGTGGCAGACCGCGAGGTGGGCGGCGGACGCGGTGACGTGCGGCAGGCCGGAGGTGGTGAGGGTGGTGTGCCGGAGGGCGTCCGGGTCGGTGGTGGAGTTGATCTCGCGCAGCAGCGTGCCGATGACGTAGGCCAGCAGGGCGCGGGAGGCGTGGACGGCCTGTTCCGGGTCGTGGCCCGCGCGGGTCATGAGGGCGAGGGCGGCCTCGGTGACGGGGAGGGCGGGGTAGCCGAGCTGCCTGGTGAGGCTGAGCGAGGCGGTCCGGGGGTGGGCCAGGGCGGCGGCGCGGAAGGCGTGGGCGAGGGCGAGGGCGTCGGTGCGCCAGTCGGCGGTGGGGGCGGGCAGGGCGATGTCGGCGAAGACGACCTCGGCGATGGCGTCGAGCACGTCGTCCTTGTTCTTCACGTGGTTGTACAGCGACATGGCCTCGACGCCCAGCTCGGCGGCCAGCTTGCGCATGCTGAGCGCCTCCACGCCGTGCCGTTCGACCAGCGCGAGCGCGGCCGTGACGACCCTGGCCCTGCTGAGCGGTTCGCGTGCCCCCATCAGTCCTCCTCCACTGGGCCCCTTGACAAGCTTACGGCGTAAGTGGGACCGTTTTTCCTTACTTACAGCGTAAGTCACAGGGAGAAGCGCAAGACGATGCTCACCGATACGCTCCGCGCGACGCGGGAGAAGATCGTGCTGGACCACTTCCGCGACGAGGTCGCGCAGCAGTGGGACGACGTGCTGTCGACGTTCCCGCACCCGCGCTACGAGGTGATCGCCACCGGGGTCGTGCACGACGGCAACGCGGCGGTGCGCGGGTACTACGCCGACACCCGCACGGCCTTCCCCGACCAGCACCACGAGATGATCCAGCTCCGGCACAGCGACGACGCCGTGATCTGCGAGTTCTACCTGCTGGGCACGCACCTCGGGCCGTTCGGCTCGGTGCCCGCGACCGGCAGCAGGTTCAAGGTGCGGATGACCGCCTACTTCATCTTCGAGGACGACGTGCTGGTCTGCGAGCGCATCTACTTCGACGTCCTGACGATGCTCAAGCAGCTCATCGGCGGCCTGGACTTCAAGAAGCCCAAGAACTGGCTGCTCGTGATCAAGGCACTCCTCGGCGCCCGCAAGGAGCTCAAGTGACCGACCGCGCACTCCCCGGACTTCCCGACGCGGCCGACGCGGGCGGGTTCGGGATCCCGCTGACCACGTTCGCCGACCTGTCCGCCGTGACCGGTGGTCCCGGCGCGAAGCTGGAGTGGATCAGGACCAGGGCCGACGACTTCCGCCGCGAGTTCTCCTCCAGCGGCACGCCGGACAGCGTCTCCACGCACGACCTGGTCACGCTGCCGTACCCGACGCGGTTCGGGCTGTTCCGGGCCGCGCTGTCCCCCGCGCCGTTCCTGACGATCACCAACCGGATGCTGGTGATCCGGTGGACCGAGAGCGACGGCCGGAAGCGGACGCTGCTGTTCGAGCCCAGCGACGTCGAGATGGGCCGGTACACGCCGTACTTCGAGGCGCTGGCGAAGAAGACGCCGGACGCGCTCGAGAAGCTGATGGTGAAGGAGAACCCGTCGGTCGGCGAGCACCTGGCCCGGCTGGGCATCCGCCCGGAGGAGGTCGACTACCTGCTGTTCGACCACCTGCACACGCAGGACCTGCGGCGCTGGGTCGGCACCACCACCGAGCAGGCCGACCTGGGCCGCCGGGTGGAGCCGTTCTTCCCCAACGCGCGGCTGGTCGTCCAGCGCGACGAGGTCGCGGCCATGCAGCAGCTGCACCCGTTGCAGCGCCCCTGGTACCAGGCGGGGCACTTCAAGGACCTGCGCCCCGAGGCGATCCTGGCCGTCGACGGCGGCGTGCTGCTCGGCCCCGGCGTGGCCGTGGTGCCCACGCCCGGCCACGTTTTCGGCAACCAGACGCTGATGCTCAACACCAGCACCGGGATCTGGGCCAGCAGCGAGAACGCCATCGCCGCCGAATGCCTCACGCCCGAGCACAGCAGGCTGCCCGGCGTGCGCCGGTGGACGCGCGAGTGGCAGCAGGAGGTCGTGCTCAACGCCAACACCCTGGAGACCACCGCCGACCAGTACAACTCGCTGGTGCTGGAGAAGTGCGTCGTGGACCGGTCCCAGGCCGACTCGCGGTTCCTCCAGTTCTTCCCGTCAAGCGAGCTGACCGCGCACTGGATGAGCCCCGGCACCCGGCCGACCTTCACCCACAGGTCGATCACCCACGGGAGCCCGCTGGGCTGATCGGGCGGTCGCGAGCACCCTCCTCCGCACGTCACTGCGCGTAGACCGGCGATCACGTTCGTGCGCCCGCACGAGGCACGGACGCGCCCATGCGGTCGGCGCATGAACCCCGAGCCGGGCACGGCATTAGTGTCTGCCCCAAAGCAGGGTTACTAGGAGGCTTGTGTGGCTGGCGAAGCAGGGCACGTCCACCGCTTGACCGAGCTGTTGCGGGAGAACGCGGATGTGCTGATCGGCAGGTGGGTCGAGTCAGCCGCGGCCTCGACGCGCGGGCGGTCCACCAGCGCCGAGCTCGAACGGGACTTCCGCGAGCTGTTCACGGCCGTGCTCCCGGTCGCGTCCGGTGACGGTCGGGACCTGTCCGGGAACGGCTACGCCGAGATCCGGTCGCTGCTGGAGGAGCTGTCGCGCACCCGCGCGCGGCAGAACTTCAGCCCGGCGGAGACGGCGTCGAGCGTGTTCGCGTTGAAGGAGCCGGTGTTCCAGCTGGTCGACGAGCAGAACGACCAGGACCTGTTCCGCCAGGTCCTGGGCTTCTCCTCGCTGCTGGACGCGCTGGGCCTGTGGACCTTCGAGTCCTACTCGCGCGCCCGCGAGAGCATCATCAAGGAGCAGTCCGAGCAGCTGCTGGAGCTGACCACGCCGGTGGTCAAGCTCTGGGAGGGCGTGCTCGCGGTGCCGCTGGTCGGCACGCTGGACTCGGCGCGCACGCAGGTCGTGATGGAGAAGCTGCTGGAGGCGCTGGTCGAGACCGGCTCCGAGCACGCGATCATCGACATCACGGGGGTGCTCGCGGTCGACACCCAGGTCGCGCAGCACCTGCTCAAGACCGTCGTGGCCGCCCGGCTGATGGGTGCCGAGTGCACCATCTCGGGCATCCGCCCGCAGATCGCCCAGACGATCGTGGCGCTGGGCATCGAGTTCGGCGACATCGCCACCAAGGCGACGCTCGCCGACGCGCTGCGGCACGCGCTGCGCCGGGAAGGCGTGGACGTGGTGCGCCGCGGCGACGGGGTGAAGCGCTGATGGAACGCGTACCGATCCTCAAGATCGGTGGTGTGCTGCTCGTCTCGATCCAGATCGACCTCCACGACCAGAGCGTGCTCGCGCTCCAGGAGGACCTGGCCGAGCGGATCAGCGCCACGGGCGCCCACGGCGTCGTGATCGACATCTCGGCGGTGGAGATCGTCGACTCGTTCATCGGCCGGATGTTCGCCACGATCGCCTCGATCTCGCGGCTGTTCGACGCCGACACCGTGGTCGTCGGCATGCGCCCCGCCGTGGCGATCACGCTGGTCGAGCTGGGGCTCACCCTCGGCGGGGTGCGCACCGCGCTGGACCTGGAGCGCGGCATGCGGATCCTGCGGGTCCTCGGCCAGGAGAGCGGGCGGATCCCCGCGGGCGACCCGACCGGACTGGAGTGGTCGTGACGGCCTCCGGGCCCGAAGAGCTGCCCATCGTCTCGGACGAGGACGTGGTCCGGGTGCGCCAAGCCGTGCGCGGGTACGCCCAGCAGGTGCGCCTGTCGCTGGTGGACCAGACCAAGCTGGTCACCGCGACCAGCGAGCTGGCCCGCAACACGCTCGTCTACGGTGGCGGGGGCTCGGCGCGCATCGAGGTCGTCACCGACAACGGGCGCGAGGGCATCCGGGCGTCGTTCCAGGACGAGGGGCCCGGCATCCCGGACCTGACGCTCGCGCTGGCCGACGGCTGGAGCAGCGGCAAGGGCATGGGGCTCGGGCTGTCCGGCGCGCGCCGGCTCGTCGACGAGTTCGACCTCGACACCGAGGTCGGCCGGGGCACCACGGTGACGGTGGTCAAGTGGAAGCGCTGAACGAGGCGACGTGCCTGCCGCTGGCCGAGGACGTCGAGTGGGTCCGCGTGGAGGAGCCCGCCGAGGTCGGTCGGGTCCGGCGGGTCGCGACGACGCTGGCCGAGCGGTTGGCGTTCCCGGCGACGCGGATCGCCGAGGTCGGCATCGCGGTGACCGAGATCGCCACGAACCTGCACAAGCACGCGCGCGAGGGCGTGGTGCTGGTGCGGTCGGTGCGCGGCACGACCCAGGCCGCCGTCGAGGTGCTCGCCGTGGACAGCGGTCCGGGCATCGCCGACGTGGGGCTGGCGTTCCAGGACGGGCAGTCCACCACGGGCACGCTCGGGGTCGGGCTCGGGGCGGTGGCCAGGCTGGCCGACCGGTACGCGATCACCTCGCGGCCCGGTCGCGGCACCGCGCTGTCCGCGCGGTTCCACCCGCGCCGGGGCGACCTGCCGGAGATCCCCGAGGACGTCGCCGCCGGGATCACCCGCGCGATCGGCGGAGAGGAAGTCTGCGGCGACGCCTACGCGGTGCGCCGGAGCCCCGGCCGGATGGTCATGATGATGTGCGACGGCTCCGGGCACGGCCCGCTGGCCGCCACCGCGTCCCAGGCGGCCGTCCGGCTGTTCTGCGAGCTGGGGCCGACCGCGCCGGAGGACCTCGTCGCGAGGATCCACCGGGAGCTGCGCGGCACCCGCGGCGGCGCGGTCGCGGTCGCCGACCTCGACCTGGTCGGCCGGACCGTGCGGTACGCGGGACTGGGCAACATCGGGGGCGCCGTGCTGGCCGACGGCCAGAAGAAGGGCATGATCTCGGTCCCCGGTGTGGCCGGGTACCAGGCGCGCACGATCCGCGCGTTCGACTACCCGCTGCCCGAGGGCGCCGCGGTCGTCATGCACTCCGACGGCCTCACCGAGCGGTGGACCGTGGAGCAGGACGACGACCTCATGACCGCGGCGCCGCTGGTGATCGCGGGCGCCCTGCTGCGCGACGCGGGGGTGCGCAAGGACGACGCCTGCGTCCTGGTGGGGAAGACTCGCTGACCATGGCCCTCGACGCAGCGCGCACCGACCTGACGCGGATGACCATCCGCGACGAGTCGGACGTGTTCCAGCTCCGCGGCAAGGGCAGGCAGGTGGCCGCCGCGGTCGGGCTGGACGGGCAGGACCAGATCCGGGTCGCCACGGCGCTCAGCGACGTGGGGCGCGAGCTGGTCCGGCAGTCGGTCGTCACCACGGCCGTGTTCACCCTGCTGACCGAGCCCGCCCCCGCCCTCGTGGTCGACCTGGGCTGGGCGGGCGTGGTGACCACGACCGGTCCCGGCTGGAACACCGCGCGGATGCTGCTGCACGACGTGCGGTTCGAGCAGCACGAGCACACCGGCACCGTCGCGCTGCTGCGCAACTTCCCCGCGGGCGTCCTGGCCCCGTCTGCGACCGGGATCGACGGGGTCCGCCGCGAGCTGGGGGCCGCGGGCGAGGGCAACGCGCTCGACGAGCTGCGCGCGCAGAACCAGGAGCTGCTGGAGACGCTGGAGGACCTGGAGCAGAAGCGCCGGGAGCTGGAGCGGGCCAACGAGGAGCTCGAGGAGACCAACCGCGGCGTCCTGGCGCTGTACAAGGAGCTGTCCGACGAGCTGGAGCAGACCAACACCGGTGTCGTCGCCCTCTACGCCGAGCTGGACGTGAAGACGACCCAGCTGCGCGAGGCCGGTGAGGCGAGGACCCGGTTCTGGTCCAACATCAGCCACGAGCTGCGCACGCCGGTCAACTCGGTGGTCGGCCTGACCCGCCTGCTCGCCGTGCCCGGCGCCGACCCGCTGACCGACGAGCAGCGCAGGCAGGTCGACCTGATCAACGACTCGGGCACGACGCTGCTCGCGCTCGTCAACGAGCTGCTGGACACGGCGAAGGCCGAGTCGGGCAGCCTGCGGCCCCGGCCCGCGCCGGTGGACCTCAACTACATGTTCGTCCAGCTGCGCGGCGCGCTGCGGCCCATGATCCGCACCGACGCGGTCGAGCTGGTCGTCGAGGACCTGCCGGTGATGCCCGCTCTCGTGACCGACCCGACGATGCTGGTGCGGATCCTGCGCAACCTGCTGTCCAACGGCCTGAAGTTCACCGAGGCGGGCGAGGTGCGGCTGTCGGTGCGCGAGGAGGGCGACCGGCTGCGGTTCGTCGTCGCCGACACCGGGATCGGCATCCCGGCCGACCAGCACGACCGGGTGTTCGAGGAGTTCCACCAGGTGCCCAACCGCCTGCAGACCGGGGCGGCCGGGACCGGGCTGGGGCTGTCCTACGCCCGCACGCTCGCCACGATCCTCGGCGGCGACCTGAGCCTGAGCAGCACACCGGGCGAGGGCACCGAGGTCGTGCTGGACCTGCCGCTCGGGACGGTCGAGGACATCCCGCTCACCTCCGTCGGGATCGCCCTGCTGGTCGACGGCGCCGACGAGTCGCGCGGCAGGCTGCGGGCGGAGGTCGACACGCTCGCCGACGACGTCGTGGAGGCCAAGGACGGCCGGTCGGCGCTCAGCGCGGCCACCGGGACCCGGCCGGACCTGATCTTCCTCGACGCCGACACGCCCCTGATGAGCGGGGTCGAGGTGCTGACCGTGCTGCGCCAGGACCCCAACCTGGTGAGGGTGCCCGTCGTCCTGGTGTGCGGCGGTGACATCGGGGGTATGGAACTGGCGGCGTCCACTTTGGGCGCCGCCCTGCTGACGAGATCGCTGATCTCCGCCGGGACGGTGCGGCAGGCGATCAGGGAGGCCCACGTGGCGGTACGGAGGACGGCGTCATGAGCCCTCGCAACCCCCGGCGCCGATGGGGTTCGCGGTCCGGTCCGGCCAGGATCCTGGTCGTCGACGACCTCGACGCGAGCCGGTACATCACGGCCAGCTGGCTGCGCCGCAGCGGTCACGTGGTGGACGAGGCCATCACCGGTCGCGCCGCGCTCACCGCCCTCGGCGAGAACGAGTTCGACCTGGTCATGCTGGACGTGCACCTGCCGGACATGAGCGGGTTCGAGGTCTGCGAGATCATCAAGGCCGACCCCGCCACCGCCGCGCTGCCGGTGATCCACGTGTCCGCCACCTACGTCGAGCCCGAGGACAAGACCGTCGGGCTGACCCGCGGCGCGGACGCCTACCTGACCGAGCCCGTCGACCCCGGCGAGCTGCTGGCGACGGTCGAGGCCGCGCTGCGCTACTACCGGGCCCGGATGCTGGCCGAGCAGCTCGCCGACCGCCTCACCAGGCTGACCAGGGCCACGCTGTCGATCAACTCGGCCGACGGGTTCGACGCGCTGGTCGCCGCCGCCGCGGCCGGGGCGGCCGACGTGCTCGACACCGCCGCGGTCGCGATGCTGGTCACCGACTCCGACGTCCGGGTGGGCACCACCGGTGACGCGGGTGAGGTGGACCTGCGGACCGAGGAGGTCCCGCTGATCACCGGGGTGGTCGCCGCGGTGCTCGGCGACGGCGAGGGCGTCGAGGTGTCCTTCGTGGACAGTCCGCCCTGGGACCCCGGCACGCGTGCGGCGGTGGTGGTCGCGCGCAGCAAGCTCGGCAGGCCGCCGGTGTGCGTCGCGGTCGAGGCGTCCGCCGCGCAGACGCCCGAGGAGCGCAACCTGCTCGTGCAGCTGGGCCAGGCCACGGCGGTCGCCGCCGACGGTCTGCGCGCGCTGACCGAGGAGCACCTGCTCGCGTTGACGCTCCAGCGCAGCCTGCTGCCCAGCGCCCTGCCGGTGCTGCCGGGCCTGCCGATGGTCGCCCGCTACGTCCCGGCGTCGGCCAACGCCGAGATCGGCGGCGACTTCTACGAGGTCATCGACCTCGACGGGCGGCTGCTGGTCGCCATCGGCGACGTGTGCGGCCACTCGATCGAGGCCGCCACCGTCATGGGCGAGGTGCGCCACGCGCTGCGGGCGTACGCGATCGAGACCGACAACCCGGCGACGATCCTGACCAAGCTCGACCGGATGCTCGTGCGCTACCACCCGCGCGGCGGCCTGACGACGATGTGCCTGGTCCTCGTGGACCTCGAGGCGGGCACGATGGAGGTGGCCAACGCGGGCCACGTCCACCCGCTGGTGGTCGACGGGGACGGGGCTCGGTTCCTCGACGTCGGCGGTCCGCTGCTGGGCATCGACCTCCCCCACCCGCCCGCCACGTCCTTCCCGCTGCCCGACGGCACCCTGGTCGTGCTGACCACCGACGGGCTCGTGGAGCGGTCCGACAGCGACCTGGACGAGGGCATGGAGTCCCTGCGCACGGCCGTGTCGCACGGCGGCGACCTGGACGGGTTGGCCGACGGCCTGCTGGAGCGGTTCGGCGGCGGCAAGCGCGACGACATCGCCCTGCTGGTGTTCCGCAGGGCGTGATGTGCGGAGCGTGACATAAGGTCATCTCCGCGAGAGGGGTGACCGTGGTCCGGGGTGTGCTGGTCGGTGTGGTGCTGTCGGTGGCGTTGACGGGGGCCGCGTGCTCCTCGACGCCGGAGAGCGCGCCCGCGCCGTCGTCGGCCTCGTCGTCACCGACGCCGTCACCCCCGACGTCGGCCTCGGTCGTGGTCCCGCCGTCCACGACTCCCCCGGCCGCCGCGCCGGTGACCGTGGACCCGGCGGGCCGGGCGCTCGACGAGTACCTGGGCGGGATGGCCGCCGAGCAGCAGTTCCGCGGCGCGGTGGAGGTGCGCCGAGGCGCGGACGTGCTGCTGCGCAAGGGTTACGGCAACGCCGACGTCGGCACGGCCACCCCCGTCACGCCCGACACCCGGTTCCAGATCGGGTCGCTCACCAAGCAGTTCACCGCCGCGGCCGTCCTGCGGCTGCAGGAACAGGGCAAGCTGAGGGTCACCGACCCGGTCTGCGCCCACCTCGCGGACTGCCCGCCGGAGTGGGCGCCGATCACCGTGGACCAGCTGCTCACCCACACCTCGGGGCTCTACAACTACACCGAGGCGGGCGAGGACGAGGCCAAGCCGTTCCTGAACCGGCACGTGGTGCCCCAGGAGCTGGTCGACTACGTGAAGGGCAAGCCGCTGGACTTCACCCCCGGCACCCGGTGGAAGTACAGCAACTCCGGGTACGTCGTGCTGGGCGTGCTCGTCGAGCGGCTGTCCGGAGTGGACTACGCGACGTTCCTGCGGCAGCAGCTGTTCGACCCGCTGGGCATGCGCGACACCGGCTACGACACCGTCCGGTCCCCGCGCGCCAACGGCTACACGGACTGGACCACCCCCGGCGAGGACGACGTCTCGCTGTACTTCGCCGCCGGTGGTGTGCTGTCCACCACCGGCGACCTGGCCCGCTGGAACGCGTTCCTGCTCGCCGACAAGCCGGGCGTGATCAGCTCGACCTCGCTGGCCGCCATGATGAGCCCGCACGCCGACATCCCCGGCACCCAGGTCCACTACGGCTACGGCATCGAGGTGCACGGCGGTGGCGCCGACCTGACCTACGCCCACGGCGGTCTCGTCACGGGCTACCGCTGCGAGAACACCATCCGGCCGTCCGACGACCTGTCCGTCACGGTGCTGACGAACCTCTCGACCAACGACCCCGCGTCCATCTCCGGGCACCTGGTCGAGCTGGTCGGCCACCCCTGACGTGGTCACGACCGGCGTGAGCGCACCCGGCCGACGACCAGCAGCAGTGCACCGGTGAGGAACAGCAGCCCGCCGACGCCTGCCACGGCGGGCAACCAGCCGCTCACCCCGGTGCTCGCCAGCCCGGACGTGTCCGCGGTGTGGTAGGTGTCGTCCGGTCCGGGACCGCCGGTCCAGTACTCACCCGCGCCGGTGGTGTCCTGCGGGTACCAGCCGATCGCGGTGTCGGTGGTGGTCGTCGTGTCGTCGGTCGTCGTGTCGGTGGTCGACCAGGTGGTCGACTCCTCCGGGATCGTCCTCGACGGCTTCGTCCGGCTCGTCGTGGTGCTCGGCGCGGTCGTGGTGGTGCCCGCCCCGGTGGTCGTCGTGCTGGATTCGGTGGTCGTGGTGGTCTCGTCCGTCGTGGTCGTCGGCGACTGCTCGGTGGTCGTCGTCGGTGTTGTGGTGGTCGTGGTCTCGTCGGTGGTCGTCGGCTGCGTCGTGGTCGTGGTCTCGTCCGTGGTGGTGGTGCTGGAGCCGGTGGTCGTGGTGGTCTCGTCCGTCGTCGTGGTGGTCTCGTCCGTGGTCGTCGTGGTCCCGTCGGTGGTCGTCGTCGTGTCGTCGGTCGTGGTGGTCGGTTCCGTGGTGGTGGTCGTGTCGTCGGTCGTCGTCACGTCCGTCGTGGTCGTGGTGGTCGGGGTGGTGTCGCAGCCCGGTGTCGTGAAGACGTTGTCGTCCAAGGAGACCTGGCCGTTGCGGGCCAGCGCGCGACCCTCGACCACGGTCCCGGTGGTGACCGAGATGGACGTCAGGGCGAGGATCGTGCCGACGAACGTGGACGTGGTGCCCAGCGTCGCGGAGCTGCCGACCTGCCAGTACACGTTGCACGCCTGCGCCCCGTTGACCAGCACGACGGCGCTGGCCGACGCGGTGATCAGGGTGGAGGCGATCTGGAAGATGAACACCGAGCTCGGGTCGCCCTGGCCGTCCAGCGTCAGCGTGCCGCTCAGCCCGATCGGGCCGGTGGACTTGTAGACGCCGTCGGGGAGCGTCTGCCCGACCAGGTCACCGGAGATGCTCGCGGTCGGCGCGCGTCCGGCGGCGTCGTCGTAGGCGACCACCAGGTCGGACTGGGCCTGCGCGGCCTGCGCGTCGCCCGCGTGCGTCGCACCGGCCGAGGTGCCGGGTGGGAACCCGGTGATCGCGGTGCCGGGGCTGACGCCCAGGTCACCCTGCAAGGTGCTCGGCCCGGTGTTGGTGACCGTCTGGCCGCCGAGCACCGAGTAGCTCGCGACGGTGCCCAGCCCGACCGGGCTCGTGGCGGCGTAGGCGGACGGCGTCACCAGCAGGCCGACGGCGAACAGCGTCGCCGCCGCCGTGACCAGCCCTCCGGCCGCACCCCAGCGCGCACGTCGGAGCGGTGTGCCGCTCGGGGGTCGAACAGGATCGCGGTCCATGACAACGCCTTCCGTGGAGGAATACCCGGTACCTGATTGAGGCACGGCACGAGTCGGGGCGCGCACCCGTCGGCCGGGAATCGGCGGATCGAGAACCAAAAAAGGGGAAACGTTGACGAAGAATTGAGGCACCGCGATGTTTGACGGAATTCGCCGTTCACGCCAGAACTCGTCATTCACCCTCAGGAACATCAGGGCCACCCGAATGCCAGCCACGACGACTACCTGCACCAACAGTCCCGAGATCCGATGGTGGCCGAACGATCGAGTTTTTCTCACCCGTCCGTGGACGACGGAAGAAGAAAATGTAATGAACGCGCGACCGGCTCGATACCACGGGTACACCTACCTCGATGAAGGGCGGGCGATGTCGTCGGAGGAGCACGAGGCCGCACGCGTGGCGGCGCTGCACGCGCTGCGCCTGCTCGACACGCCGCCGGAGGACCGCTTCGACCGGATCACCCGTCTCGCCAGGGACCTGTTCGACGTGCCGATCGCGCTGGTGTCGCTGGTCGACGCCGACCGGCAGTGGACCAAGTCCAAAGCCGGGACCGCGCTCCGCGAGACCCCGCGCGACCTGTCGTTCTGCGCGTGCGTGGTCGACTCCGGCAGGTTCCTGGAGGTCCCGGACGCCTCGGTCGACCCGCGGTTCGCGGACAACCCGGCGGTGGTCGGCGGCCCGCGCCTGCGCTTCTACGCGGGTACTCCGGTCACGGCGCCGTCGGGGCACGTCGTCGGCACGCTCTGCGTGCTGGACCGGGTGCCGCGCAGGCTGACCGGGCGGCAGCGCGAGGAGCTGGGCGAGCTCGCCGCGTGGGTCGAGCTGGAGTGCGCGGCCGTGCGGTCGACCGAGTGGGAGCGGGAGACCGAACGGGCCCGGCGCGACTTCGTGTCGGTGGTCAGCCACGAGCTGCGGACGCCGCTGACGTCCATCCACGGATCGCTGGAGCTGATCGCGTCCGGCCGGTTCGGCGAGCTGCCGCCGCAGGTCGGCAGGCTGGTGGGCATCGCGGCGCGCAACACCGACCGGCTGGTCCGGCTGTCCCAGGACGTCCTGGACCTGCACCAGGCCCACCGGGGGCAGCTGCACCTGCGGTTGGGCGCGATCGCGCTGCCCGAGGTCGTGCGGCAGGCCGTGGACGCCGTGCGGGACGTGGCCGAACGGGCCGGGGTCGCCGTGGCGGCGGTCTGCGACGACCCCGCCGAGGTGCGCGGCGACGCCGACCGGCTGGTCCAGGTGGTGACCAACCTGCTGGTCAACGCCGTGCGCGTGTCCCCGCCCGCCGGACGGGTGGTGGTGACCTGCGGGGTGGTCGGGTCATGGGCGCGGATCGAGGTCCGCGACGACGGCCCCGGTGTCCCGCAGGGGCAGCTGGACGAGATCTTCGAGCCCTTCGTGCAGTTCGACGTGCCCGGTCAGCGGCGGTCGGGCGGCGCGGGCCTCGGCCTCGCGATCGCCCGCGGGATCGTCGAGGCGCACGGCGGCCGCATCGGCGCCCGCCCCGCCGACGGCGGTGGCAGCGCCTTCGAGGTCGCGCTGCCCGCGGCCGGGCCGGACGTCGACCTCGCCTGGTGGTAGCGGCGCCCAGCCGAGCACGGCGGCGACCTGGTCGCCGATGCGCAGCGGGTCGAACGGCTTGGCCAGCACGGCGGCGGCCCCGAGCGCGCGCAGCCGCGCGGTGAGCACCGGGTCGACCACCGCCGTGACGAACACGACCGGCAGGTGCGCGGTGCGGGGGTCGGCCCGCAGCGCGGCCAGCACGGCGGGCCCGTCCATGACCGGCATGTGCACGTCGAGCAGCACCGCGTCCACCCCGCCCGACCGGCACACCTCCAGCGCGAGCCCGCCCGTGGCGGCGGTCGGCGCGTCCCAGCCGCGGTACACGACCAGGCTCAGCGCCAGCACCTCGCGGGTGTCCGGTTCGTCGTCAACCACGAGCACCCTCACGACCCGTCCCTCCGCACGAACCGGTAGCCGACGCCGCGCACGGTGGTGATCAGGCCGTCCTCGCCCGTCGCGCCGAGCTTGCGCCGCAGGTTGGACATGTGCACGTCCACGGCGTGGTCGTCGGCCAGCCACGAACCGCCCCACACCCGTTCCCGCAGCTGGTCCCGCGTGTGCACCTGGCGCGCGTTCTCGGTCAGCGCGGCCAGCAGGTCGAACTCGATCTTCGTCAGAGGCACCGGCTCGCCCGCCACCCGCACCTCGCGCGCCTCCCGGTCGATCTCCAGCGCCCCGGCGGCGGACGGCGGCGGGGCCGCCAGCTCCCGCGGCCTGCGCAGCATCGCCTGCACGCGGGCCAGCAGCTCGCGCGGCGAGAACGGCTTGGTGAGGTAGTCGTCGGCCCCGACCGAGAGCCCGATCAGCTTGTCGACCTCCTCGGCGCGGGCGGTGAGGATCAGCACGTAGGCGTTGGAGAACCGGCGCAGCCGACGGCAGACCTCGATCCCGTCGGGTCCGGGGATGCCGAGGTCGAGCAGCACGACGTCGGGCGCCCAGTCGAGCGCGGCGGCCAGCGCGCGGTCGCCGTCGTCCACCGAGCGCACGTCCAGCCGGGCCGCCGAGAGCGCCATCCCGATCAGCTGGCTGACGTCCGGGTTGTCCTCGACCACCAGGACTTTCGCGGGCACGCTCACCGGCGCCATTGTCCGCGTCCTCCCCTGCCGCGCCACCGAAGGTGTGGCGCCGACGGCGATCCCGGAGTCCGGCGGGGTCCTCATGGGAGTGACGCTCCCGCTCACACCTCTGGGTGAGGTACGCGGAACCTCAAGTAATCCGCAAGGTATCCGGACAACCGGGGGCGACGGCCGCGGCGGGAATAGCGTCGGGGCTCCGACAACCCCTTCCAGGAGCAGGCCGATGCCATTTCCGAGTCCGTTGTGGAGCTGATCGCCGTCGCGCTCGCGGTCGCCCTGCTCACCGCCGCGCCCACGGCGCCCGCGGAGCCCGAACCGCCTGCCGGCCAGTCCGCCGAGAGCGCCAGGTACCAGGAGCTGAGCCGGGAGAGCGCGCGGACCAACGAGGACGTCCTGACCACCGCGCAGGACCTCGTCGACAAGCGGGCGGTCCTCGACGAGGCGACCACCGCGGCCGGGCGGTCCCGGCGGCTCGCCGACGACGCGCTGGCCGCGGAGATCCTCGCGAGCTCGGCCGCCGACCGGGCGCGCGCCACCGCGGACGGGCTGAGCGACGAGGTCGACCACATCGTCGAGATCTCGTTCAAGGGCCTGCGGCTCAACGGGCTCGCCGCGATCTTCAGCGCCGACTCCCCCGAGGAGTTCCTCGACGCCGCCATGATCATGGACTTCTACGCCGAGCGGCAGGGCGGGCTCGTGGCCGCCGCGGGCACGGCCGCCGACGACGCGCTGGCGGCGCGGCAGGTGGCCGTGGACGCCAGGACCAGCGCGGAGGCGAGCAGCGCCAAGGCCGACGAGGACCGCGACACCGCGCGACGGCTGACCGACGACGCGGTGGCGGCCGCGGACCTCGCGCAGCGGCGCAAGGCGGACCTGGACCGGGAGATCGACGACGTGCGCGGCGCCCTGGACCGGTTGGCCACCGCCGACCGGGCGGCGCTGGCGGGCACCGGCCCCGCCGTGGACGTCCCGCTCGTCGAGGGCGCGGCGGGCGACGCCGTCCGGTTCGCGCTGGCCCAGGTCGGCAAGCCGTACGTGTGGGGCGCGGTCGGCCCGGACTCCTACGACTGCTCCGGGCTGGTGATGACCGCGTTCGCCGACGCCGGGGTGTCCATCCCGCGCACCACCTACGCGCAGGCGCTGGTCGGCACACCGGTCCCGCGCGGCCAGGTCCGGGCGGGCGACCTGGTGCTCTACTACGACACCGTGAGCCACGTCGCGATGGCGATCGACGGCACGATGGCCGTGCAGGCCTCGACCGCCGGGGAACCGGTGAAGGTCAGCACCATCGACGGCATCGGCCCGATCGCGACCATCCGCCGGGTCGCGGGGTAGGGCGTGGCGGTGATCTCCCCGAGCCGCGGTCGGGGTCCGCTCCGGGCATGATGGGGTGAATGCGCGAGACGGTAGGACTGCCGGTCGGGATCACGGCGTGCCTGTTCGACCTGGACGGCGTGCTCACCAACACCGCCGAACTGCACCGCAAGGCCTGGAAGGCGACGTTCGACGAGTTCCTGAGGGCCCGTGACGGCGCGGACTTCCGGCCGTTCACCGAGGACGACTACCTCCGGTACGTCGACGGCAGGCTCCGGGTCGACGGGGTGCGCGGGTTCCTCGACTCCAGGGGCATCTCGCTCCCGGAGGACGGGTCGGACGGCGACTCCCCCACGGCGGTGGCGACCCGCAAGAACGACCTGCTGGAGAAGATCATCACCGAGCAGGGCGTGACCCCGTACCCCGGTTCCCTGCGCTACCTGGAGGCCGCGGAACGGGCCGGGCTGGCCATCGGGGTCGTCACGTCCTCGGCCAACGGCGAGCGCGTGCTCGCCGCGGCGGACCTGAGCCGGTTCGTCCGGGTGCGGGTCGACGGCGTGGTGATCGAACGAGACGGGCTGCGCGGCAAGCCCGCCCCCGACGCGTTCCTGGCCGGTGCCCGAGGGCTCGGCGTCGAGCCCGCACAGGCCGCCGTGTTCGAGGACGCCCTGTCCGGTGTCGAGGCCGGCCGCGCGGGCGGGTTCGGCCACGTGGTCGGCGTCGACCGGACCGGTCAGGCGGCCGCGCTGCACGACCACGGTGCCGACGTCGTCGTCGCCGACCTCGCCGAGCTGCTGGAGCCGAAGCCGTGACCTACGAGATCCACCCGTGGCAGCTGGCCTGGCAGGGCCTGGACGTGGCGGAGCTGGTCCGCACCGAGTCCACGTTCGCGCTGTCCAACGGCCACATCGGGATGCGCGGCACCCTGGAGGAGGGCGAGCCGCGCGGGCTGCCGGGCACCTACCTCAACGGGTTCTACGAGGAGCACCAGCTGCCCTACGGGGAAGCCGGTTACGGCTACCCCGAGGCGGGCCAGACCGTCGTGAACGTCACCGACGGCAAGGTGATCCGGCTGCTGGTCGAGGACGAGCCGCTGGACATGCGCTACGGGCGGGCGCTGGAGCACCACCGGGTGCTGGACTTCCGGACCGGCACGCTGCGCAGGCGGACCCGCTGGGAGTCGCCGACCGGCAGGCGGGTGGTGGTGAGCACCGAGCGGCTGGTGTCGTTCACCCGGCGCTCGGTGGCCGCGATCCGCTACGAGGTCGAGCCCGACGACGGCCTCCAGCTGGTCGTGCAGTCCGACCTGCTGGCCAACGAGCCGATCGACCAGCGCTCCGACGACCCGCGGGTGGCCGCGGCCCTGTCGTCACCGCTGGTCGGCGACTTCGCCACCGCCGAGGGCACCCGCGCCGTGCTGGCGCACCACACCCGTCGCTCGGGGCTGCGGATGGCGGCGGCGATGGACCACGACCTGGAGGTCTCCGACGGCCACCGGACGAGCATCCGCGCCGAGGCCGACCTCGCCCGCTTCACCGCCGCGGTCGACGTCCCGAAGGGCGGGCGGCTGCGGCTGACCAAGTACCTCGGGTACGGGTGGTCGGCGCAGCGCTCGGTGCCCGCGCTGCGCGCCCAGGTCGAGGCGGCGCTGACCGGTGCGCGGCAGACCGGGTGGGACGGGCTCCTGGCCGAGCAGCGCCGGTTCCTCGACGACTTCTGGGAGGTCGCGGATGTCGACGTCGAGGGCGACGACGAGCTCCAGCAGGCGATCCGGTTCGCGCTGTTCCACGTCCTGCAGGCCGGGGCGCGCGGCGAGACCCGCGCGATCCCGAGCAAGGGGCTGACCGGGCCCGGTTACGACGGGCACGCGTTCTGGGACACCGAGACGTTCGTGCTGCCGGTGCTGACCTACACCGTGCCGGACGCGACCCGCGACGCCCTGCGGTGGCGGCACTCCACTTTGGACAAGGCCCGCGACCGGGCCGAGGTGCTCGGCCAGCGCGGCGCGGCGTTCCCGTGGCGGTCGATCAACGGCGCGGAGTGCTCGGCGTACTGGCCCGCGGGCACGGCGGCGTTCCACGTCTCCGGCGACGTGGCGCACGCGACGTCGCAGTACGTCGCGGCGACCGGCGACACCGAGTTCGAGCGGGAGTGCGGGACCGAGCTGCTGGTGGAGACGGCGCGGCTGTGGGCGTCGCTGGGCCACCACGACCGCGACGGCGGGTTCCGCGTCGACGGGGTGACCGGGCCGGACGAGTACACCGCGGTGGTGGACAACAACGTCTACACCAACCTGATCGCGCAGCAGAACCTGCGCGACGCCGCGGACGCGGCCGACCGGCACGCCGACGTGGCGCGGGCTCTCGGGGTCACCGAGGAGGAGGCCTCGGGGTGGCGGGCCGCGGCCGAGCGGATGGTGATCCCGTTCGACGCCGACCTGGGCGTGCACCAGCAGTCGGAGAACTTCACCCGGCACGCGGAGTGGGACTTCGACGCGACGCCGGAGGAGAACTACCCGCTGCTGCTGCACTACCCGTACTTCGACCTGTACCGCAAGCAGGTCGTGAAGCAGGCGGACCTGGTGCTGGCGATGCACCTGCGCGGGGACGCGTTCACCGCCGAGGAGAAGGTGCGCAACTTCGCCTACTACGAGGAGCGGACCGTCCGCGACTCGTCGTTGTCGGCGGGGACGCAGGCGGTGCTGGCCGCCGAGGTGGGGCACCTCGACCTGGCCTACGACTACCTGGCCGAGGCCGCGTTCACCGACCTGCACGACCTGCACGACAACGTGCGCAACGGCCTGCACATCGCCTCGCTCGCCGGGTCGTGGACGGCGATCGTGGCCGGGCTGGGCGGGATGCGCGACCACCGCGGCGCGCTGTCGTTCGCCCCGAGGACTCCCCCGGCGCTGCGGCGGTACGCGTTCCGGATGTGCTTCCGCGGCACCAGGCTGTCCGTCGTGGTCGAGCCGGACCAGGCGACCTACCGGGTCATCTCCGGCGCCGCCCTGCGCGCGGCGCACCACGGCACGGACTTCACCGTCGAGCCCGGCACCCCCGTGGTGCTGCCGATCCCGCACCTCGATCCCCGGACCGCTCCCGTGCAGCCGAAGGGGAGGCAGCCCAAGCGCGGCTGGCGGCCGGGCTAGCACCTGGTTAACGCGCGGTGCGGACGCTGGTGCCGCGGCAGCCAAGGGGGCGCCGCACATCGGTGGAGGAGTCCTCATGCGATTGACCACTCGGTCGGCGGTGCTCGCCGGCACGATCCTGCTCAGCCTCGGCGGGTCGGTGGCGACCGGCGCCGCCGACCCGGCCGCGGTACCCACCTGCGCGGGCCTGCCCGCGACCATCGTCGTGGCCGCGCCCGGCATGGTCACCTTCGGCGACCCCGGCGGTGTCCCCGCGGACGACGTGATCGTCGGGACTCCGGGCGAGGACGACATCCGGGGCCTCGCCGGCGACGACGTGATCTGCGGGCTGGACGGCGACGACCGCCTCGGCGGCGGCGACGGCGACGACCACGTCTTCGGCCAGGGCGGTGACGACGACATGGCCGGCGGCGACGGTCTGGACGTCCTCACGGGCGGCCCGCACGTGGAGGGCGACCGCGGCAACGGCGGGCCGGGGTTCGACGCCTGCCCCACGACGGAGATCAGGATCAGCTGCCCCTGAGCCCTCTGGCAGCCGTCCCCGCGCCGAGGTGTCACCGGCGCGGGGACGACGCCTGTCGGAGCAGCAGACCGGTCGCCGGATCTGGGCGGGTGCCGAGACACCCCTTGAGCACCGCGATGTCACCGACGCGGCGACAACGCTTGTCGGAGCAGCAGACCGGTCGCCGGATCAGGACGCACACCGAGCTGCCGGAACGCGGCCACGACGTGGTCGCGGACCGCCGCGAGCCTCACCGGGTCACGTCCCTTGAGCGCCGCGGCGAGCGCCAAGCGGTGGCCGCGGGCGTCGTAGGGCTCCACCGCCAAGGCGCGCGCCGCCAACCGGCCGGCCTCTCCCGCGTCACCCGCCACGAGCCGGAGTTCGCCGAGGTCGAGCAGGTGGCGCACGTGCCGCGCGCGGATCCGGTCGACCTCGATGGCCACGTCCGGGTCGGGTAGGGGCCGCAGGTCGGGTAGCGGGTCGCCGCGCCACAGCGCCACCGCCGCCGCCAGCAGATCCCGCGCCCGGTCGAGGTCCCCATCGGCGCGGGCGCGGGCGGCCTGGGCGTCGAGCAGGTCGAACGTCCACAGGTCGACCGAGAGCCGGTCGGACCCCACGAGCCGGAGCGCGTCGCCGTCGGCGCGCAGGTGGAAGTTCGCCTCCCCGCCGGAGCGGCCGGGTTCGAGCAGGTGGCGGAGGTGGGTGAGGGTGACCCGCAGGTTCCGGGCGGCGGCCGCCGGGGCGAGCTCCGGCCAGAGCAGGTCCATCGCCCGTTCGCGGGTCAGCACGGGGTGCAGGACCAGCGCGCTCAGCAGCTGCCGCACCCGCACCCGGCGCAGTTGGGGCGCGTCGACCACGACGCCGTCCACCCTCACCCGCAGCGCGCCCACGACGTCGACCCCGGTCCGGTGCTCGGGTGGCGTGGGCAGGAGGGCGAGCAGCCGGACCGCGCCGGTGGCGAGCGCGCTGTCGGTGGAGCGGCAGGCGGTGCGGAACTCCCGGTGCGCGGCGGGCCCGACGGCGTCCGCCAGCCACCGGCCCAATCGGGGACCGGCGTGGTCGTGCGCGGCGGTGAGCCGGGCGGCCAGCTCGACCGACCACGGCAGCGGCAGGAAGCACAGCGCGTGCTCCGGTGGCAGCCGCGCGGCCGGGGCCAGGTCGTCCGCGCGCGCCCGCAGCAGGGCGCGGGCGGCGTCCCTGGCCTTGCGGTGCGACGGCCCCAGCTCGGCCTCGTCCCAGCACGCCCGCAGCCGGTCGTCCAGGACGTGGCCCAGGGACAGGAACCGGCGCAGGTGCCGTTCGTTGAACCGGTCCCCGACCGGCCACCGGTCGAGGTGCCGGGCGTAGGCCTTGGCCGCGGTGGACTCGTCGCCGTCCGCGACGGCGACCGCCGCGCGCGCCGCGCAGGCGAGGGCGGCGTCCCTGGGGTTGTCGTGGTCGTCCTGGTCCCCGCACGGCCGCCGCGCGTCCCCGCAGCAGCAGGCGACCACCGCCAGGAACGCGGCCGTGACGAACGCGTCGCGCGCCGTCCCGGCGGTCCGAGGCGCCGCGCCGCGCAGCAGGGCCAGCCCGGACGGGTCGCCGTCGAACCAGCGCGCCAGCGGGGCGGCGAGCCGGACCAGCTCGTCGTCGGAGTCGGCCCCGACCCGGTCGGCCAGCTCGGCGGCCTCCCGGCCGAACCCGCACATGTCGAGGCAGTGGTGGTGGAACCGCGCCGTCGCCAGCGCCACGGCCGACGGCACCTCCCGCACCGGGGCCTGGACGATCTCGGCCAGCGCGGCCTCCGGGTCGCCACCCACTTCGGCGAGCGTCGCGGCCAGGCTGTGCCGCAGCAGCCGGACCAGTGCCGTCGGCGCGCCGGGCAGGTCGTCCGCCCGACGGGCCAGCTCGGCCAGCCGGCCGACGTCCGCCCGCGAGTGCGCGGTGATCACGGCCTGGCCCAGGACGACCGCCGCGATGGTGTCCCGGTCGGTCAGGCCGTGCCAGGCCAGGTCCAGCACGGCGTCGATGCCGGGGTCGGCGAAGTCGGTGGCGTGCGCGGCGGCGGCGCGCAGCAGCAGGAACGCGGGGTCGGACACCAGCGCGGGCGGGACGGCGGCCAGCCAGCGCTCGGCGAGCGCGCGGGGCAGCGCGGACAGCGTCGTGTTCACCAGCTCCACGGCCAGCTCGGCGAGCAGCGACCAGTCCTGGGCCCGGCACGCCACCGCGCCCGCGCGGGCCAGGTCACCGCGGTCCGCCAGCACCGCCGCGGCCCGGCGGTGCAGGTGCGGCGTCCTGGCCGCGGTGCCGGTCAGCGCCTCGGTCCACAGGTCGTGGACGCGGTACCTGCCGTCGTCGAGCGCCGTGACGAGCGGGACGCGCCGGGCCAGCCCGGCCAGGTCCACCGGCAGGCCCGCCACCGCGGCGACCTCGGCGGCGTCCGCGCAGCCGAGCGCGGACAGGGCGGCCAGTGCCGTGCGCTGCCCGGCGGGCAGCACCTCCAGCACCTCCTCGCGGGCGTACCGCCACGACGCCGCCGGGCCGACCGCGAACGCCAGCCGCACGAGCGCGGGCCAGCCCGTGACCGCACCGGCCCGCGCCGGTTCGCGGCCGAGCCTGCGCCCGAGCACGCCGACCTCGACGTCGGTGAACAGCAGGTCGTCGGCGCCGATCCGGACCACCTCGCCCGCCGCCTCCCGGCGGGCCAGTGGGAGGTCGGGCAGGTCCAGTCCGGACAGCACCAGGTGCGCGGTCGCGGGCAGCGCCCTGACCACGGCGCCGAGCAGGCGCGCCCCCGGTGACCCGGCCGGGATCTCGTGCACGTCGTCGAGCACCAGGCACACGTCGACCGGGGCGAGCCGGACCAGTGCGCCGACCACGTCCCGCGCCCCCGGCGCCGCCCGAACGCGGTCCTCGGTGGACAGGGCGGCGAGCAGGGTCCTGGCCAGCAGCACGGGATCCTCGTGCGCCGCGGCGCAGTCGACCCACACGTCGACCCCGCGGGGCTCCAGCAGGTTCGCCCGGACCGCCTGCGCCAACGCCGTCGTCTTCCCGAACCCCGGCCCGGCCACGACGACCGTCACCGGCCGGTCCCACCGACCCGCGAGGCTCCGAACCAGCCTCGGCCGCGGCACCTCGACGTCGAGCGGGCGCGGGAGGACGACCGGGCGGACCGGGAGCACGCCCGTCCGGTGGTCCGGGTGCGCCTCGGTCGGGTCCACGTCAGGTAGGAGGTGCGGTGGACCCGCCTGATACCGCGCGGCGGGTCAGCCGCTGATCGGTCCCCTGGTCGAGTTGCTGTAGGTCATGCCCGCGGAGACGCCGGAGCACAGGCACTTCCGGAGGTCGCCGCTGACCCCCATGGCGGTGCAGAACCGCTTGGCGATCTTGTCGTGCCCCTCCCACGGGTGCGGGCACACCCGGCAGGTCTCCTCGGCGGCACCGGTGGTGTCCGGTTCGGGTGAGCTCGGCTGCACGTCGGCCATCGACATCTGCCCGGTCCTCTGCTTCGTTGATCCTCTGGCGGGTCCGACGGCGGTACCGGTGCGGAAGGGCGGCCCCACCCGGCGGGTGCGTCGACTCGGTCGGTGACGCCGGGGTCCGGGGCGAAGGGCCAACGCTACTCCGAAGCGGAGGTGTTCGCGGGGTTCGGGGGCAGCGGACCCCGTGCCACCTCGTCAGCGAGGTTCACACCGATAGGCGTGGACGGGGTCGCCGTGCCGCACGTGCACGAGGTGCCGCAGAGGCCGCCGAGGTGCTGTCGCAGCCCTGAGGTGCCGGGGTGGGCGGCCACCCCGGCACGGACGGGTCAGCCCGTCGGGCGTTCGGCCTTGGCGAGCGCCGCGGTCACGGCCGCGCTGTCGGTCGGCTGGGCCTCGGGCAGGCCGAGCTCGTCGGTCGCGGTGCCGGGGGCGAAGTAGATCGTGCAGTAGGCGGGCAGGTCCCGCTCGTACCGCCACCCCTCCGCGAGCGGACCGGCGTCCACGGTGTC
The DNA here is from genome assembly GCF_003002815.1 of Umezawaea tangerina. Classification (GTDB taxonomy): domain Bacteria; phylum Actinomycetota; class Actinomycetes; order Mycobacteriales; family Pseudonocardiaceae; genus Umezawaea; species Umezawaea tangerina. Next base: position 785,890 of record NZ_PVTF01000002.1, read on the forward strand.
GTAGCCGAGGTCGTCGAACAGGGCGGTGACCGTCTTCTTGGCCTCCGCGTCGTCACCGGCGATGGCCAGCGCGCTGCGGTCCGCGGAGCCCGCCGGCCGGGCCAGCGACCCGAGGTGGCGGTAGTAGATGTTGTTGAACGCCTTCACGACCGACGCACCCGCCAGGTGCGCCTGGAGCAGGCCGCTGGTGGTCGCCGATCCGTCCTCCAGCTCCGGGATCACGCCGTCGCGGTGCGGGTAGTAGTTGTTGGTGTCGATCACGACCTTGCCCGCCAACGGCTCCACCGGGACGTCCCGGTAGGCCTTCAGCGGCACCGTGACCACCACGACGTCACCGGCGGCGGCAGCCTCGGCGGGCGTACCCGCGCGAGCCGACGGGCCGAGTTCCGCGACGAGGTCGGCGAGCGTGTGCGGGCCGCGGGAGTTGCTCACGACCACCTCGTGCCCCGCCGCCACCGCGAGCCGGGCCACGGTGGAGCCGATCTTGCCCGCACCGATGAGTCCCACTGTCGACATCGCTTCTCCTCCTTGGAGCACGACCAGAGATTCTGGCCTGTGTGGTCCAGTCTGCGCGGAAATTCTGGCCTGTCAAGTCCAGAATCTGCCATCCCGTTCTGGCCCACGCGATCCAGAAGCGGTGGTAGTCTCGCGCCATGTCAGGGGAACGCGAACTGACCGCGAAGGGCTTGGCCACCCGCGAGCGCATCGTCGAGTACGCCGCGGCCGTGACGCGCGAGCGGGGTGCGGCGAACACGCGCATGGAGTGCGTCCGCGTCGCCGCGAACGTCAGCAACAGCCAGCTGTTCCACTACTTCCCGCAGGGCAAGGCGGAGATGATGATCGCCGTCGCGCGCTACGAGTCGCGCACGATCCTGGCCGACCAGGACGCGCGGCTGCGCACGACGAGGACCTGGCGGGCGTGGGACGAGTGGGCCGAGGCACTGCTCGGGCACTACGACGAGAACGGGTCGCGCTGCGGCCTGGCCGCGCTGCTGGGCCAGCTCGACCAGGACGCGCCGGAGATCCGGGAGGTGCTGGCCGGGCTCCTGGAGTCCTGGGAGCAGGCGATCGCCGCCGGGATCCGGTCGATGCAGTCGGCGCGCAAGATCAGCCCCGACCTCGACGCGGACACCACGGCGGGCACGATCGTCACCGGCATCCTCGGCGGCATCGTGCAGATGACCGTGACCGGCAGCACGAACCGGCTACGGGCGACGGTCCGCGCCTCGATCGCGACGCTGAAGGCCGCCCGTCAGTAGGTGCCGCCGAGCTTGCGGTGGTCCCAGCTGGCCGTGCCCGTCGGGGTGAACCGCAGCCCGACCCGCTTCGCGGCCTGGGCGCGCACGAACCCCTCCAGCTCGGGGCTCCGCTCGCCGCCGTAGCGGGTCGACACCGCGAGACCGATCCGCACGACCTCGTCCGGGTCGGTGACCAGCTCGACGTCGCACTCCAGCGACACGCCGCGCAGCTGGTCGTAGGTCTCCCCCGCCTCGACCTGGAGCGTGGCCAGCGGGCTGCGGCGCAGGTTGACGACCTTCTGCGACCGCCCGTAGGTCCACCCCTCGACCACGTCGCCGTCCCGCACGAACCACAGCGGCACGAGGTGCACCCGGCCGTCCGGGTTGACGGTGGCGACGGTGACCACGCGCTCCTCGTCGAGGAACGCGCGCACCTCGTCCTGGCTCATCCTGATCTGGTCACGACGGGACACGCCGAAGACCCTAGGGCGTGTGTCGAAGTCTCGTTCGATGGGAGTCGCGCCTGAGGTGGTTCCTGGCGGTGCGGCCGACTGGCCCGCATACCGCTGTTGTATGCGGGCCAGTCGGCCGTGCCCCCAGGAACCACCTCAGGCCCGGCTACCGCGAACACGGACTTCGACACACGCCCTAGTACGCGTCGGGGGCGGTCATGTCCTGCAGCCCCACGACGTTGAGGACGGCGAGCTTGTCGGCGTCCGGGGTGTTCGGCGCCGCGGTGAGCACCACGAGCCGCAGCTCGGCGTCGTGCACGGTCAGCACGTCGCAGTCCAGGACGAGGTCGCCGACCACGGCGTTGGCGACCGACTTCCGCTTCCCGCCGTGCCGGGACACCGCGGGCTGGTCCCAGAGCTCGGCGAAGCGGTCGCTGGTCGCGCGCAGCGCGCCGATCATCGCGACCAGCTCCGCGTCGCCGGGGTAGCGCAGCACGGCGTCGCCGAGGTCCGCCACCAGCGAGCGCTCGTGCAGCTCCGGGTCCTCCTGGCGGACCGGGCTCCCGGCGCCGGTGAAGTGCTGCCAGACGAGGTTGCGGGCACGCCCCTTCGGCGCGTCCGGGTCACCGAACAGCGCCGCCCACGACCGGTTGGCCGCCAGCATCGTCCACGTCACGTCGTAGACGGCCAGCGGGACGTCGGCCAGCCGGTCGGCGAGGCGCTGGACGCTCGGCGTGATGTGCCGGGGCACCTGGCCGCCGGGCGCGGAGGCGTGGCCCGCGAGGCGGGCCATCAGGTCGTGCTCCTCGGTGGTGACGCGCAGCGCGCGGGCCAGCGCCCGGACGACGTCCCCGCTCGGGTGCGCCCGGTCCTGCTCCAGCCGCTTGACGTAGTCCGGCGAGACGCCCGCCAACCAGGCGAGCTCCTCGCGGCGCAGGCCGGGGGTCCGCCGCTCACCTCGTCCGGCGGGCAGCCCGACGTCCGCGGGCCGCACCCGTTGCCGCCACGCCCGCAGGACCGCGCCCAGGCTCATCTGCGTCACCCGTCCGACTATGCCCGCTCGCCCGAGGGGCTGCCTGGCCCGATCCGGGCCAGGCGGGTGGGACGGACCGGGCCAGTCCGGCGGGCCGCGGCGGTGCGACGGTGGAACCACTTCCCCACGACCACGAAGGATGTGATCACCGGTGTTCCTCGTCATCGGCGCCACCGGCAACGTCGGCGGCAAGCTCGTCCGCCTCCTCGCCGACCAGGGCCACGCCGTGCGCGCCCTGGTCCGCGCCCCCGCCAGGGCCCGCTTCCCCGAGGGCGTGGAGGTCGCCGTCGGGGATCTCGACGACCCGGTGGGCATCACCGCGGCCGCCAAGGGCGTCGAGGCCGTGTTCCACATGCAGGCCGACCCCGCACCGGAGCAGACCGGGACGTTCATCGACGCCATGGGCGACGCCGGGGTCGACCGGGTCGTGGCGATGACCTCGATCGGCGCCGTGCTGGAACCGCTCGTGCGGATGGGCTCGTTCTTCCGCGCCAAGGAGGACCTGCTGCGCGCGTCCGGTCTGGACGTGACCTTCCTGCGCCCCAACACCCTCATGTCCAACGCGCTCTGGTGGCGGGACTCGGTCAGGGAGACCGGCACGGTGAGCGACCCGTGCGCTGACGGCCGGATGCCGTGCGTCGACACCGACGACATCGCCGCCGTGGCCGCGGTCGCGCTGACCGAGCCGGGCCACGCGGGCCGCGGCTACATCCTGACCGGTCCCGAAGCGCTGACCAGCCGTGAGCAGGTCGACGTCCTCGCCGACGTGCTCGGCAGGCCGATCCGGTTCGTCGACACCACCCCGCGCGAGCACGCCGACGCCGCCGTGGCCGCCGGCACGCCCGCCGCGATGGGGCCGGTGCTCGAGGACCTGTACTCCCTGTTCCGCACGAGCCGAGCGGGCGTGCTCACCGACGACGTCCGCAACGTCACCGGCCGGGCACCGGGCACGTTCCGCGCCTGGTGCGAACGCAACGCCGCCGCGTTCCGGTAGCCGGTCAGGACGCGGGTGGGAGCGCCGCGGGGGCCGTGCCGAACCCCACGGCGGCCTGGACGTCCTCGCGGCAGGCGTCCAGGAACCGGTCCCCCGTGGTGCCCAGCCGCGACGTGACCTCCTTGGTCCGGACGCCCAGGTCGTCGGAGCCCGCCGCGGCGTCGCGCAGCAGGGCGTTCCCACCGTCGCGGGCGGCCCGCCAGATCTCCAGCGCCGTGGTCCGCGGCCCCTCGGCGCCGAAGAGCGACACCTGGTTGTACGCCTTGCGCAGCGCGGTCCGCAGCTCGCGCCAGCGGGCGTCCGCGGTCGCCTGCCCGGCACCGCCCGACCCGAGCAGCTCCGGCACCTCGGCCCGCAGGAACTGCAGGACCTCCTCACCGGCCAGCGACAGCCCCGCGTAGGCCTTCACGCGCTCGTCGCGCAGCCACTTCGAGTGGTCCGCCGCGACCTTCAGCGCCTCCAGCCGGTGGGCGTCACGGGCCTTGCGGCGGTCCAGGTAGGCGTTGGTCGCCAGCGTCAGGGCGACGCCGCACAGCGTCGCCCCCACGGTGATCAGCTGGGTGACCGCCGCAGGTTCCATCGTGCTCCTCGTCCGCTCCACGGCCATCATGATCGGGGTCGAGGCGGCGTGCGGGAACCCTCAGGCGGTCACGGGTTCGGTGGACCGACGGGCGACGAGGACGGGTCGCCTGCGGATGAACCACTCGGCCACCGCGAGGTTGACCACCCAGCCCGCGAGCATCAGCAGGGCCCGCTGGAACACCGTGGGGTCACCGAAGACCGCCATCCACGACAGGTGCGTGAACGCCTGCGAGCCAGCCCCCTGCCCGATGGCGTAGGCGCGCATCATCCAGGCGCGGTGCGCGCGGAAGTCGCGCCGCCGCGCCGTGCGGAAGCCCAGCACGAGCGCCGCGACCATGCCCGTGCCGAACACGAGCCGGAACACCTTCACGAGGTCGCCGTCGAAGGCGGGCAGCGGGTAGAACAGCGCCATCCACAGCCCGGACAGCGCCGCGACGAGCCCGGCCGGGACCAGCACGCGTCCGGCGACCCGGTGCCACCGCGGGTGCTCGCGCCGCAACGCCGGGGCGAACTGGAAGGCGCCGAGCACGCAGTAAGCGCTGGCGCCGATGATGTGCAGCACCACGGGCAGCGGCGTGGCGAAGAACCGCGCGTTGTCGGGTGTGACGGCGGCACCGCCCGCCAGCTGGGACACGCGGAAAGCACCTGCCCCGACCGGGATCGCGGTCAGGAGGATCAGGCCGGTGGGGACGAGCCACCCCGGTCTGCCGGTGGAGGTCATGGCGAGGCCCTTCGGTCACGACGACTGGAGAGCTCCGATCATGGCCGCGGAGGTGGTGCCCGCTCATCGGTCGCGGGGCCGGAGCCGAGCCGTACCGACGGCCGAGGGCGGCGTAGTACTTCCGGCGCGGCGCCGGTGCCCTCAGCGCCGCCGGACGCGGTTCGTCTCGTAGGCCCACATGGCGATCTCGACCCGGTTGCGGGCGCCGAGCTTCGCCATGAGGCTGGCGACGTGGGTCTTGACGGTGCTCAGCGTGATGAACAGCTCGTCGGCGATCTCGCTGTTCGTCCGTCCACTCGCGACGGTCACGAGGACCTGCTCCTCCCGGTCCGTCAGGGGTTCCACCGGCTGCGCGGGCGGAGCGGCCGGGCCGCCGGTGGCGAACGCCGTGAGCAGCCGGGCGGTGACGCTCGGCGCGATGAGCGCGTCGCCCTCGGCCGCGGCGTGCACCGCCTGGGACAGCAGCGCGGGACCGGCGTCCTTGAGCAGGAAGCCCCGAGCACCCGCCCGGAGCGCCGCGTAGACGTACTCGTCGAGGTCGAACGTGGTGATCACGACGACGGCCAGCGGGTCGGCCGCGGTGGGCCCGGCCAGCCGCCGGGTGGCCTCGATGCCGTCCAGGACGGGCATGCGGATGTCGAGCAGGCACACGTCGGGACGCAGCCGCTCGGCCAGCTCCACGGCCCGCAGCCCGTCCCCCGCCGCGCCGACCACCTCGATCCCCGGCTGCGCGTCCAGGATCATGGTGAGCCCGGTGCGGACGATCTCCTGGTCGTCGGCGACGACCACGCGGACGCTCACCCCGCCGCCCCGGCCCTGGGCAGCACCGCGGTCACGGTCCAGCCGCGGTCGGGGTCCGGGCCCGCCTCGCAGGTGCCGCCGAGCAGGCCCGCGCGCTCGATCATGCCGATCAGCCCGTAGCCCGGCTCCCCGGTCGGCCGGGTGGTGGTCGCGTCGCCGTCGTCGCTCACCCGCAGCCGCACCGACGTGTCGTCGGCCGCGACCCTGACCACGATCCGGGTCGCGTGCCGGGCGTGCCGCCGCGCGTTGGTGACCGACTCCTGGGCGAGCCGGTAGATCGCCGTGCCGACCGTAGGCGGGAGGTCGTCGACGTCGCCGTCGATCCCCACGTCGACCGACGGCCCGGAGCGCGACCCGCCGGTCGCGAGCCGTTCGAGGTCGGACACGCGCGGGGTCGGCGCCAGCTCGGCCTCCTGGTCCTGCCGCAGGACGTGCACGAGGGTGCGCATCTCGACCAGCGCCCGCGACGCCTCGGCCTCGATCAGCCTCAGCGCGTCGACCGCGGCGTCCGGGTTCGCGGGCGCGGTCGCGAGGCCCGCCTGCGCCCGGATCGCGATCGCCGAGACGTGGTGGGCGACCGTGTCGTGCAGGTCCCGCGCCAGCCGCCCGCGTTCGAGCAGCTTCACCCGGTCCAGCTCCCGCACCCGCGCCCCCGCCCGGTACCGCAGCGCCGCCCCGAACGTGACCGCCGAGAACGTCACCACGAAACCCGCGCCCGCGTCGCCCGCGTCCACCTGCCCGAACACCACCGACAGCGACACCTTCGCGACCACGACCGCCAGCCCCAGCACCACCTCGCGCCCGGAACCCCAGCGCGCCACCGAGAACACCAGCAGCAGCACGAAGGCCAACGAGTACGACTCCGCCGCCCGTCCCCCGGTCAGCAGCGGCGACAGCCCCGTCACGACGAACGCGACCACCAGCGCGAGCAGCGGCCTGCTGCGCCGCACCAACAACAACGGCACCAGCACCAGCGCCACACCGGTCGCGACCACCGGCCACCGCAGGTCCGGCCGCCACAGCCCCTCGACCACCACCAGCGCCGCCAGCACCCCCACCAGCACCCGGTCCCGCCACCCCACCGGCGGCACCAGGGCAGGACGGGGCTCGTCCCACAGCGAGCGCAGCAGACCTGTCACCCGCTGATGGTACGAGTTCCGCCCCCACCCCGGATCAGCCTGGAGTACCAGACCCGCCCTGGTCGGACGGCCCCTACCGCCACCCGCCGCGGAAGAACACCAGCGGCTCCCCCGCCCTCTCCCGCGAGCACCACCGCGGCCTGCCCAGCACCAGCACGTGGTCTCCCCCGACCACGCACCACTCCACCTCGCACACCACCGCGGCCAGCACGTCCTCGATCACCGGCACCCCCAGTTCCCGCCGGTGCGGCGTGCCGGCGAAGCGGTCCCCCGTCCCCACGGCGAACCGCTTCGCCAGCTCCCCCTGCCGGTCGTCCAGCACGTTCACCCCGAACACCTTCGACGCCGTGATCGCGGCCAGCGTGCGGCTGCCGCGCGCCAGCGACACGAGCAGCAGCGGCGGGTCGAGGGAGACGGAGGTGAAGGCGTTCACGGTGCAGCCGACGGGAGCCGCACCCTGGGTGCTGGTGACGACGGCGACGCCGGTGGCCCAGTCGCGCATGAACGAGCGGAACGCGGTGCCGGTGATCCGGTCGAGCTCAGCGGAGGTCATCGGGCGTCCACGAGCTCGTCGCGGCACAGGGACCGCTGGCGGAGCAGCTCGTCGCGGTCGGCACCGGGGAGCACCAGCGCGCGGGTGTAGTCGTCGACGGCGGCGGCCAGGTGGCCCGCGGCCTGGTGCACGAACCCCCTGTTGTACAGCAGGTCGGGGTTGTCGGGGTCGACCTCGACGGCGGTGGTGAGGTCGCGGATCGCCGCGTCGTGGGCACCGTCGTCGTGGGCGAGCCCGGCGCGGTCGGCCAGCGCGGCCACGAGGTGGGGATCGAGCTCCAGCGCACGGTCGAACTCCTTCCGGGCCAGGTCCCGGTCGTCGGTCTCGAGGGCGAGCAGGCCGTTGGCGTGCACGAGCCGCGCGTCGGCGGGGTGCAGGCGCAGGCCCTCGGCGAGGTGGACGGCGGCGGTGTCGAGGTCGCCGGTGTCCAGCAGCAGGCTCACCAGGTTGAGCCGGGCGTCGACCTGGTCGGGCTCCAGGTCGACCACGTAGGCCAGCTCGGCGATCGCGCCCTCCAGGTCGCCCACCTCGACCAGGACGTCGGCCCGGTTGTAGTGCAGCTCGTAGAACGGCGCGGTGAGGGTGGTCGCGGTCGCGTAGTCGAGCAGCGCGCCCTCGGGGTCGCCGAGCTTGCGCCGGACGTCGGCCCGGTCGAAGTAGTAGTCCGGGTAGTTGGGGTCCAGCCCGATCACGGTGTCGAGGTCGGCCAGCGCCTCCTCGTAGCGGCCCAGCGCGCCGAGGACCTTGGAGCGGTTGTTCACCAGCACCGAGCGGTGCAGCTTGTGCTTGCCGGGGTCCAGCTCGCGGTCGAGGCGGGCCAGGCCGTCGGTCACCAGCTTCAACGCTCCCGGCAGGTTGTCCAGGTGCGTCTCGACGAGCGCCAGCCCGTTCTTCTGGAACACGGTCTGGAAGATCCGCTGCTCGGGGTCGGGCAGCACCGAGGCGATGGCCACGGCGTTGTTGAGCAGGATCTTGGCCTGGTGGTGGTCCTTGTGCTCCGGCGGGTGGTGGCGGGTGTAGAGCATCGCCATCGCGTAGGAGCAGAACATGTGCACCATCGGGAGGGTGTAGCGGCCGCGCAGCTCGTCGTAGAGCGGCAGGCTCTCCAGGCTGCGGTTCAACGACGCCAGCCCGGTGGTCATCTTCGTCGTCAGCAGCCAGTAGCGCTCCTGCTGCTCCTCCGGGTCGGTGATCGCCCGGCCGCGCGGCACGTACTCCAGCAGCGAGTGGTAGAAGCCCATGTCGAAGCAGTGGTTGGCCGCGTCCAGCATCGCGTCGCCGCCCACGCCGGTCGGGTCGCCACCGTGTTCGAGGTGGTGCAGCAGCGCGCCGAGCCGCAGGCTCCAGTCGCCGTCGGCCAGCTCGGCCGCCCGCGCGTCGTGCAGTGCCGCCACGACAACGGGATCGGCCTCGGCGTAGGCCGCCAGCTCGTGCGGGTCGTTGGAGGTGCAGTCGCCCGCGACGAAGGCGCGCACCAGCTCCTCGGCCGGTCGCACGGGCCCGTCGGCGGGCGGGTTCACCACGTCCTCCCGGTCCGCGTGGGCGCGCAGGGCCTCGGCCAGCTCCTCGACGACGGCGTCGGTCCGGGTGCCGACGACGAACCGGACCCGGCCCGACCGGGCGCGGCGCACCGCGATGGCGAGGAACTCCTGGTCGGTGTGGTCGGCCTCGTCGACGTTGGTGAACGACAGCACCAGGTGCCGGTCGGCCAGTGCCGCGTAGGACTCCAGGAGCTCGACCACGCCGTGCGCCAGCCGCCGGGTGCGGTTGGCCGGGTAGATGCGGGTCCGCTCGCTGGGGATCGCCACCGACGTCAGCGTCTCCGGCGCGGCGCCGATCGCCTCGGTCAGCTCCGGGGCGGCGGACAGGATCTCGATCGAGTGCGAGCGCACCAGGTCCGGCCACCGCGACTGGACGTCGGGCACCAGCTCGCGCAGCAGCGTCCCCATCCCGGTGTACGGGCCGCGCAGCCGCCGGTGGGAGTCGACGCGGAAGTCGGCACCGTCGTCGTGCGCGGATCGTGGGTCGACCCGCCACAGGTGTTCGCTCATGTCATTCCTCTCGGGTGGTCAGGTCGACGTGCGGTCGGTCCGACGGTCGGTGACGAGGGTCAGGAGGACGAGCTGGACCACGATCAGCAGCACGGCGACCGCGGAGTCCCAGAACCCGGCGCCGCCCGCCGTGCCACCCGACAGGGCGGTCCACAGCCGGGCGCCGAACTCCAGCACCACCGGCACGATCGCGAGCAGCACCGTCACCAGCAGGAAGACGACACCGGCCACGGAGGTCAGCGCGAACCAGGGCGCCAGCTGCCGGTCGCGCGGGGCGAACGCGCTGTCGTCCACTGTGGACTTCCGCACGAAGGGCAGCCGGTGGAACCGGTTGCGCAGGTAGGCCGAGGCCGCCTCGTGCAGGTTCGTGCAGCCCGCCATCGTGGTCAGCACGTAGTACAGGTCGGTGCGCAGGAACAGGTAGGACTGCCAGACCAGCCGCAGCAGCACCAGGTAGGCGATGGCGAGCGCGAGCCGCCCGCCCCACGCCGAGTCGTCGACCGCGGCCACGAGGGTCAGCGCGCTGAACAACAGCACGTCGGCCACCACCCCGGCGAGGAACGGCAGGTAGCGCTTGGACTTCGGGACGCTCAGCAGGCCGTTGAGCTCGGTCTCGAAGACGATGAAGTACAGCCTCCTGCTCACGTTCAGCTTCGACGGCACACCGAGCCGCCTGCCCGCGAGCACGTGGAACCACTCGTGGAACAGCACGGCGGGCACCTGCGTGAACGTCAGCACCACCTGCACCGCGACCAGCGACGGCGTGAAGAACACGCTGGACCCGTGCGGGCGCAGCTCCGGCCGGGCGACCATGACGAGCACCGCCGCGGTCACCAGCGCCGCGTACCCGAGCCAGGCGGGCGGTGAGAACGCCGCCCGCCCCAACGCCCGGTACCGCACCGGCGCGACCTCGACGACCTCACCGTCCTCGCGCAGGAACTCCAGCTCCCGCAACGCCTCCACGAAGTCGGCCATGTCGATGGGCTCGCCGAACTCCGCCTCGTACCAGGCGGCCGCCTCGGCGACCGGCATCCCGTCGAACAGCCTGCGCAGCAGCGCCGCGCCGTCCTCGGGCAGCACGGCGTAGGACTCGACGTCGAACCGGCCGACGGTGACCCCGTCCCGGTCCTGGACGAACGTCAGGGGGTGGAACTCGAGGTGGCTCGCCGACATCGCGCATCTCCGTGACAGGTCGTACCGGTGCAGGCCGCCCCCGGTTCTGGGGCTCGGGGGCGGCCGCTCACCGGATCAGCAACAGGGGGAGCAGTAGCCCGCCGCGGACGACGTGAGCTTGATCGAACCGGTCTTGCGGATGGCGATCTTCTTCATGTTCTTCACCTCCTGATCGGCCGGCGGGATGGGTCGAGCAGCCGGCGACGGCGACGACGCTGCCGGCCACCGGACCCCGTGCCATGGGGGCCGTGCCCCCGTGTTCTTCGGGTGGACGCGCAGAAGATGCGGGGGCACTCCCCCATGGCACGGCGGCCGGTCGCGGCAGCAGGGTGGGGCGCATGCGAGACGACGCGCTTTCGATCATCGTGTCCGGGTCGAGTGCCGCCCTGGGCATGCCCGGCTACCTGACGTGGCTGCGCCAGGAGGTCGACCTGAGCCTGCGCGTGCTGCTCACCCGCGGCGCCGAGCGGTTCCTGCGGCGCGAGGTGCTGGACTGGTACGCCGAAGAGGTCTACACCAGCGACGACCCGACCCTGAACCCGACGGAGTTCGCCAAGCGGTCACTGGGCGTCGTGGTGCTGCCCTCCACCGCGAACATGCTGGCAGCGGCCGCACTCGGCCTGGCGGGCACACCCGCGCAGACGGTGCTGCTGGCGTGCGACGGGCCCGCGCTGTTCTTCCCGAGCATGAACCAGACGATGTGGAAGAAGACGTCCACGCAGCGGCACGTGACGACGCTGCGGGAGGACGGGCACACGGTCGCGGAGCCGCAGGAGCGGGCGGTGTTCGAGCTGTGGCGGAGGGAGAACGCGATGGGGATCGGGATGCCTGCGCCGGATGAGGCTACGGAGTTGATCGTGGGGTGGTTGGAGGGGGGTTCGTCTTGATGGTTTCGTTGGGGCGGGGTGCGCTGTGTGGTCGGGTCGGTGTCGCTGCGGGGGACTTCGAGTGCGGCCGACTTGACTTGGGGCCCCTTTTTTGGGCTTCGTCGGGCGAAAAAGGGCAGGTGGTAGAGCCTGCCCGCCGACTCATTGTAAGCCCAAAAACCCCAAGTCAAGTCGGCCGCACGGGCGGACGAGCTTGCTCGGTTTCGTTGGGGTTGGGCGGTTTGCTCGGTTGGTGATCGGAGTGCACTTTGTTCTTTCAGCCCTTCCGATCGTCGTCGGCGCGCCCGTGGGCCGTTCGCCTCCGGCCTCTCCTTCGGTCCGTCTGCTCAGTCCATCCGCACAGCCCATCCCCTCAGCCCACCCTCACAATCCATTCCCTCAGCCCATCCCCTCCGTCCCCCGTCTCCCCGTCCTCCCCTCCGCCCATCCCTCAATCCATTCCCCCGATCACGTGGTCGATGGCGAAGCGGTTGAGGGCGGCGCGGTCGGGTTGGGAGGTTTTGGCCAGGAGGCTGGCTACGTGTTTTTCGACGGTGCGGGGGGAGATGAAGAGGCGTTTGCCGATTTCGGTGTTGCCGAGGCGTTCGGCCAGGAGGCGGAGGACTTCGTGTTCGCGGACGGTGACGCCCATCGAGCGGATGGGGGCGGGGAGGTTCGCCGTGCCGTTGCGGTGTTGGGTGGCGGAGACGCCCGCGCGGCGCAGCAGGACCCGGCAGGCGCTGGTGATGGCGGGGACGTCGTCCTGGTGGAAGTAGGTCTCGGCTTCGCGGAGCCAGTTCGCGGGGGAGCCCCAGGTGTCGGAGATGGCGGCTTCGGCGGCAAGGCGGAGGCCGAGGTGGCGGGCCATGGCGAAGGGTTCGGAGATCTGGAGGTGTTCGACCATCGCGGCGGCGGCGGCCGCGGACTGGCCCGCGCGGCCGAGGAGGACGGCTTTGGCGAGGTGGAGGAACTGGCGGTTCCAGGCGAGGGCGCCGGCCGGGACGGCTGCCGCCTCCTCGTACTCGCGCCACCCCATCTCGCCGCCGAGGACGCCGAGCAGGACGCGCAGCCCGTAGCGGCCCGCCAGCACGTAGTTGGTCGGGTTCTCCGCCTCGCTCGCGATCGCGTCGTCGAGCGCCCGCACCGCCTGCGGCCGGTTCTCCTCCAGCAGGGCGCAGAACGCCTCGCAAAGACCGTGCACCAACGGCATCTGGTGCGAGTCGCGGCCGTCCCACCGGTCGAACTCGGCAAGCGCGCGGGTCATCCCGGAGCGCCTGCCGCGGTGGGCGAACATCGCGGCCTTCGCCATCAGGACGTAGCGGATCGAGTACCGCAGCCGCATCCTCGTCACCACGGGCACGCAGTGGTCCGCCAGCTCCGCCGCCCGGACGAACTCGCCGCGCAGCACCGCGACCATGACCAGGTTGACCTCGAGCAGGTACCCCTCGGTGATCGCGCCGACCTGGAACGCCTGCAGGTGGGCCCGCCGCAACCGGGCCGCGCGGCCGGAGCGCAGGTTCTCGTTGACGCCGGACCGCGCGAGCGCGCGCAGCTGCACCGACCGCAGCCGGTGCCGGTGCGCCAGCTCGGCCATGCGCGTGAAGTAGCCGTCGGACTCGGTGAGGTCCTGTTGGCGGGTGAGGGTTCCCAGCAGCTCCAGCGCCTCGCACGCGACCTCCGGCAGGTCCGCCTGCTCCGCGTCGCGCAGGGCCCGGCGCACCAGTCGTTCGGCGACGGTCCTGCGGTCGGCGCCCGGCGTCTCCAGGGTCAACGTCGCCGCGATCACGTCGACCTCGGCGGTGAGCCGCGGCGCGACGTCCGGGCCGAGCAGCGCGCGGGTGCTGGCGATCTCCTCCGCGCCCTGCGCCCACAGTCCCGCGCGCACGGCCACCCGCGCCAGCACGGTGTGCAGCGACGCCTGCCGCTCCACGCTCAGGCCGGGGTCGTCCAGGTCCGGCGCCAAGGCGAGCGCCTGCTCCACCTGGCCCGCCTCGGCGAGGGCGTTGAGCAGCAGCTCCAGCACCGCCACCCGTTCCTCGTCGTCGTGCGCGAGCAGGTCGTGCGCCCGGCGCAGCAGGTCGACGGCGGTGGCCGCCGCCCCGTCGGCGAGCATCCGGCGGCCCGCCTCGGCGAACAGGCCCGCGGCGGTGGCGACGTCCCCTGACTCCAGCCGCAGGATCGCCGCCGACGTGCACCACTCGCCGGGCAGGCCGGGGTGGTCGACCTCCACGGCGTCGGCCGCGCGCCGGGCCAGCTCGGCCCGTTCGCTCGCGCCCAGCCTGGCCAGCAGCGCGTCCGCGGTCAGCGCGTGCCGGAACGAGTACCACTCCGGCGCGGGGCGGTCGGGGGTGACCAGCTGGGCCTCGACCGCGGAACGCAGGTGCCGCAACAGGTCCGCCTGCTCCAGCCCGCACACCGCCCGCACGACCGACAGCGGGAAACGACGGCCCAGCACGGCCGCGACGTGCAGCAGGGCCGCGACCTCGGGAGCGAGCCGGTCGACCCGGTGCGAGACGCTGAGGACCACGGTCACCGGCACCGGTGTGTGCCCCTCGCCGCGCACCGACCAGCCGTCCGGGTCCCGCACGAGCCCGCCCACGGCGACCATGCTGTCCAGCAGCTCCTCGACGACGAACGGCACGCCGTCGCTGTCGCGGAACAGCCGGTCCACCGCCGCGCCGGGCACGTCGTCGGACGGCACGCCCAGGCAGGACGCAACGAGCTCCCGCACCCCCTCCGGGTCGAGGCGACCCGGCTCGACGACCGTGACACCCGACCGCCGTCCGCCGCCCCGCACCAGCTCCCAGGCCGGACCGGCCTGGGAGCGGGCGGTCGTCAGCAGCACGACCGGCTGGCCGACGAGGTTGTCGGCGAGGTAGTCCACGATCGCCAGCGTCTCCGCGTCCGCGTCGTGCAGGTCCTCCAGGACGATCAGGCACCCGACGTCCCGGCCGAGCACGGCGAGCAGCCGCAGCAGGCCTTCGGCGACGACGAGCAGCGACTCGTCGTCGCCGAAGGCCGTGGCGTCGCGCCATTCCGGCAGGAACCGGGCCAGCGACGGGCGGTAGGGCACCAGCTCGGGGTCGGTGGGCAGCCCGCTCTCGCGGGTCAGCGAGAACAGCGCCTCGGAGATCGGTCGGAACGGCGCGGGCGCGCCGCTCGCGCTCGCCCGCCCCCGCAGCACCCGCATCCCGCGCGACAGCGCGTGCTCGGCCGCCTCGGTGACCAGTCTGGACTTCCCGATCCCCGCCTCGCCGAGCACGAACACCGTGCCGCCCCGCTGCCTCGAACCGTCCTCCACCGCGGTGGTGAGCACGCGCGACTCCGCCGTGCGCCCGACCGTCCGCGGCGAGGGGACCACTACCGCCGTCATGCGAGCCCCGGCTCCCGTCACCCGTCCGTCAGTACCGGTCGTCCGCGAACGACCCGTACCCGAGGCACGGGCCGGACACCGACGGCGGTGTGAACGTGGACAGGGTCCAGGTGTCGGCCGCGGTGACGCCGGACGCGCACAGCGCTCCGGCACCCGTCGGACCGGCGGGCGTCAGCGCCATCTCCCCCGCCGGATGGGGTGGACAGGAGTCCGGGGCGAGTTTCCACCTTGCGTCCGGGTCCTTCCACAGGCGGACGGTCTCGGCGACGTCGATCGTCGGTGCGGTCATGGTTTCCTCCATCTCCGGTCACGCGGACGCGCGACCTGCGAACCGGGTGGCCGTCCACCCCCGGGGATTCAGCGGGGCGGCCGGGCTGGTCGTCGATCCGGCGGGGTGTCGCGGCGACGGGTGTCCACCACTCCACCTCGCACCGGTCCGTCAGTCCAGGTCGTCGGTGAGCCCGTACCCGAGGCACGGGGCGGACACCGACGGCGTCCCGAACGTGGTCAGCGTCAGGAGGTCGGCCGCCACGACGCCGTGCATGCGCAGTGGCCCCGCACCTTCCGGGGCGGCGGGCGTCAGCATGATCTCGCCCGCCGGATGGGGTGGTGCGGACGCCCGGTCGAGCTCCCACCTGGCGTCGGGGTCCTTCCAGAGGCGGACGGTCTCGGCGACGTCGATCGCTGGTGCGGTCATGGTTTCCTCCTTCTCCGGCCGCGCGGGCGCGGCCTCGGGGACCGGGTGGCCGTCCCACCCGGAGCTTCAGCGGGGCGGACGGGCCGCGCCCAGGAGCAGCACCGCCGGGACCCGGTCGGGGAAGCCGAGCCGGAGCAGTCCGTGCCCGATCCCGGCCAGGCCGTCGAGCAGCCCCGGCGTGCGCACCGCGTCCGGGGTGCCCGACACCGGGCCGTCCCGGTCGAGCGCCGCCAGCAGGTCGCCGATCCGGCGCGGTGCCTCGGCCGCGGCGGCCTCGTGCCCGCGCGCCGCCGCCGCGGTGAGCAGTTCCAGGGTGCCCAGCTCGCCGTGGCACAGGCTGTGGTCGACCGCGGCCGGGCGGCGCAGCACGCCGTCCACGGCCCGGTCGAACGCCCCGGCCATCAGCGGGTCCCGTTCCAGCGCCAGGACGTCGGCGCGGGCGAGCCCGACACCGGAGGCCCCGCGGCACCACGTGCCGCCGTCGGCCTCCGCGCTGTCGGCGAGCACGGGCTCGCGGCGGCACGGGCCGCTCGCGGCCACGGCGTACCGCCACAGCGCCCACGTCGTCCCGGCGCTGCCGTGGGCGAACCCGGTCGTCGACGGCTCGTCCGCTCGTTCCAGGAGCCCGGCGCAGGCCGTCGCCGTGCGCCAGGCGGAGTCGAGGCCGGTCGTGCGGTGCACCGCGAGCATCGCGGCGAGGCACCCGGCGGTGCCGCCCATCAGGTCGGTCGTCCCGGCGCGGCCGACGTGCGCGGCGGCCGCCTCCACCGCCGTGGCGGTCCAGCCGCGCAGGTCCGGGTCGTCCAGCAGCACGGCGAGGTGCGAGAGGGCGTAGGCCAGGCCACCCAGGCCCGCGAACCCGGTGGGCATGGCCGCCTCCGCGGAACCGAACCGGTCCAGCAGCGACGGCACCGACCGCAGCGAGCGCCGTGCCACGTCCGCGCACCGGTCGTCACCCGTGATCGCGGCCAGCTGCCCGAGGAACAGGGCCACGCCGGGGAAACCGGTAGCCGGGCTCGCGCCGAGCGGGAGGACCCGCCACGACCGGTCGTGCTCGAGGCCGACCCAGTTGACCCGCTCGCCGTCGTCGTGCGCGTCGGCCAGCAGGCCGCCGGCGACCGCGCGCGCGGCGGCCAGCAACCGGTCCGGGTCCGGGCGCTCCGCCGCGGGACGCCTGCCCGGCCGCGGTCGGGGCGAGTGGGCGCCCCGGTCGCCGCGGGTGGCGAAGGACGCGCGGATCACCCACTCCTGCGTCCGCAGGTCGGCCTCCCCCAGCGCCTCGACCTTGCGCCGCACCCGGTCCAGGCCGGTCTCCCCCAGCGCGTCCGGGACGCGGACCCCGTGCGCGGTGAGGATGTCGCGCGAGGTGGGCGTGGTGGTGAACAGCGGGACGTCACCCGCCCAGAGGTCGGCGACCTCGTGGCCGACCAGCCGCTCCCGCGCCGGGTCGGCGTCGGAGGACCACAGGTGGCCGAAGACGCGGTCCCGGTCGAGCGCGTCGCGCAGCACGTCGGGGTGGGTGGACTCGTCGAGCAGGCGCACGTACTCGGAGGTGTCGCGCACGATCACCCTGACCACGTCGGTCGCGAACGCGTCCAGCGGTCCGCCGGGCGCGAGCAGGTCGGCGCGGTGGGTCAGCACGGCCTCGTAGGCCGCGCGGAAGCCGGCGACGAGGTGCTCCAGGTACTCCCCCGGATCGACGTCCACGCCGTCGAGGCGGAGCCGGTTCTCCGCTCCGCCCAGCACCTCCGGTCCGCGCACGAGCCGCATCCGGTCGGTGCCCGCGCCGTCGAACCCGACGACGTCGTCGGGCAGCGTCGCCCCCTTGTCGCCGCCCACGCCGGAGATGTCCAGCACGCCGTTCGCGCCCGTCATCGGCTGCGGCAGCAGCGCGGTGCGCAGCACCGAGGCCTCCAGCGCCCGCGCCGCGGGGTCGTCGGCCAGGTCGCGGGTCGCCCAGGTGGGGTGGAACAGCGTCTCCACGTCGACCAGCACGGGCTGCTCGCCGCACGCCACCAGGTTCTCGAAATGCTGGTCGGTGACGTCCAGGACGTGCAGCAGCGCCAGCAGCGCGCCCTGCCGGTGGTGGAACCGCTCGACCTGGGCGGTGTCGGACACCTGGTGGTGCGCCGCGAACTCCGTCCACGCCCAGTCGCCCCGGTCGAGCACGGCGAGCGTGCGCGGGTCCAGGCCCGGCAGCACCGAGCCCAGCCACGTGAGGACCTGGTTGAAGTGGCGGTGCACGGCCGAGGGGCGCGGCTTGTGGACCACGCGGGTGCCGTCGGCGAAACCGAGGACGGCGACCGCCCTGCCGTCGTGGTGGGTGTCGCCCGCGCCGACGTCCACCCGCGCCAACGGGCCGGGGTCGCGGCCGCCGAGCAGCTCGCGGACGATGTCGGCGCGGTCGTCGACGAACCGGTGCAGCAGCTCGGTGAACGCCGCGGCGGTGACGTCGCAGTGCTGCCACAGCAGGCGGGCCAGCACGGGGTACTCGGTCAGCAGCGCCGTGCGGCCCGCGCGGGTGCCAGCGCGCCGGGCGAACGCCGCGAACCGCTCCTCGGGCGTGTCGCCGTCGAGGAGGCCGGTCACCCTGGCCACGTTGAGCTCCAGCACGAGGACGCGGGTGGAGGTCCACACCAGGGTGCGGCGCAGCGCGTCGGCGAACCGGTCCACCACGTCGTCGGCGTCCACGAAGACGTCCGGTCCCAGGTCGGCGACCTCGGCCGCGACCCGGCCGCGGGCGTCCTGCACGAACGGCTTCACCACGACCGCGAACGCGCTCCGCCACGACCGGCCGTCCACCGCCGCGGGCCCGACCGCGCGGTCCACCACGCGCTCGACCCCGGTCGCCCAGGCGGGTTTCGGCCCGGTCGCCGACCGCTCCCCGAGCAGCCGCAGCAGGTCGTCCTCGTCGACGCCGACCGAGGCCAGCCGCCGGGTGAAGCGGTCGCCCGACCCGGCGCCGTGCTCGGCCCGCCAGCGGTCCAGCCGGGTGCGCGCGCGGCGTTCGGCGTCCTCGGAGGCGGACGTCCCGGTCCCGGCCCCGGAGGCCAGCCTCTCGGTCAGCGTCCTACCGCCGAACCACCACCCGGACTCCCACCCGCCGACATCCGCACCAGTCCGTCCGACCACCACGCCGGGCACCTCCGGTCCACGGTGACTCCACTCGTGTACGACAGACAGGAGTGGATCCAACACCCATGGATACACGCGGGCGAACGCAGGGGGAATCCGCCCGCGCTACCAGGAGGAATGGCGAACCCGTTCCGGTAGAACGGTTTCGGGAACGCGGCCGGCAATGGCGGGATGATCGGTCGGGCGATCGGAAAGCGCTCTCCGCGAAACCGGGACGTCACACTCGGACCGAGGACCACCGGGGGCGCACCCGCGGCCCGGAAACCCGAGCCCCGATTTCCGAACCGGCGGCGCGGTTGAACCGTATTGAGGACATGGGAACAGTGACGCGACGTGCGCTGATCACCGGCGTCGTGGCGCTCACGGCGCTGGGGGCGGGCTCGGCACGGGTGGTGGACCCGTTCACGCTCGGCGTGGCCTCGGGTGACCCGACGCCGGACGGGGTCGTGCTGTGGACGCGGCTCGCGCCCTACCCGCTGGCCGAGAACGGGCTGGGCGGGATGCCGTCGCGGGTGGTCGAGGTGAGCTGGGAGCTGGCGCGCGACGAGCGGTTCCGCCACGTCGTGCGGCGCGGCAGGCAGTGGGCGCGGCCCGAGTCCGGGTTCAGCGTGCACGTCGAGGTCGGCGGCCTGGAGCCCGGCCGGGAGTACTTCTACCGCTTCGCGACCGGAGGCCACCTCTCGCGGACCGGGCGGACCAGGACGACACCGGCGCCGGGGACGATGACCACGCCGCTGACCATGGCGTTCGCGTCGTGCGCGCAGTACGAGCACGGCTACTTCACGGCCTACCGGCGGCTCGCCGAGGACGAGCCCGACCTGGTGCTGCACCTCGGCGACTACCAGTACGAGTACCGCAAGGGCGTGCACGTGGCGCCCAACGGCAACGTCCGCGAGGTGGACGGGCCGGAGACCGTGACGCTGGCGGACTACCGGCACCGGTACGCGCAGTACAAGTCCGACGCCGACCTCCAGGCGGCGCACGCCGCCGCGCCGTGGGCGGTCGTGTGGGACGACCACGACGTGGCCGACAACTGGGCGGGCTCCCACTACAGCAAGCCCGAGATCCCGCAGCCCGACTTCCCGGCCCGGCGGGCGGCCGCAGCTCAGGCCTACTACGAGAACATGCCGATCCGGAGCAAGCCCCGCGGCTTCGACCTGCGGCTGTACCGGAGGGTCGGCTGGGGCGGGCTCACGACGTTCCACATGCTCGACACCCGGCAGTACCGCGACGACCAGCCGTGCGGTGACGGCATCAAACCCTGCCCGGAACGGCTGGAGCCCACCAGGACGATGCTCGGCGCCGAGCAGGAGAGGTGGCTGCTGGACGGCTTCCGGACCTCGTCGGCGCGCTGGGACGTGCTGGGCCAGCAGGTGTTCTTCTCCCAGTACGACCACACCCCCGGCCCCGTGCAGGAGACCAACCTGGACGCCTGGGACGGCTACGCCGCCGACCGCGACCGGGTCGTCGCCGGCTTCTCCTCGGTGCGCAACGCCGTCGTGCTGACCGGCGACGTGCACGCCGCGTGGGGCGCGGAGGTCAAGGAGCGCTGGGACGACCCGGCGTCGCGGACGGCGGGCACGGAGATCGCGGGGACGTCGATCACGTCCGGCGGCGACGGGTCCGAGGTCTACCCGGAGACGCCGGAGTGGTTCGCGGAGAACCCGCACATCAAGTACTTCAACAACAGGCGCGGATATGTGCGCACCCGTTTCTCACCCGATGAGGTGCGGGTGGACTTCCGCGGACTCGACCACGTCTCCCGACCCGGCGCCCCGGTCTCGACCAAAGCATCCTTCGTCATCGAGGACCGGGTGCCGGGACTCAATCCCGTTTAACGGGACCGGCGCGTCACCGGAACTCGTGGGACGCGTTGTTGTTCGTGAGGGTGCTGTTCAGGTTCCCCTTGTAGCCCGCGCCGATGTCCTGGTAACTACCCTCCAGGTAGGAGTTGTAGTACACGCGCACGGTCCTGGAGGTGCGGTTCCAGACCGACATGGCGTTGTTCTTGATGCACTCGCCCTTGCCCAGACCAGGACCCTTGAAGTCGTAGCACGTCGGCTGCGTCGTGCCGTAGTTCTGGACCGTGCCGGTGAAGTCCGACGCCGACTCCGTGGCGTCGATGTACCAGTAGTAGCAGAACTCGTTGGCCTGGCAGTTCCCGTCGCGCACCGCCGCCGAGGCGGCGGAGGTACCGGACATCACCAGCATCGCGGCTCCCACGAACGCGAACGCGGCTTGACCGAGCTTTCGAACGGACATGTTTTCCTCCCCTTGTGACAATGGAATTCCACGTGCGGGGGAACGGCTGCCCGGTCGCACGCGGAAACCCCCCGGCTTCGCGTCGATCGGACCGGCACACCGGTCCCCTCATCCCCTTCTGGTCCCCCTGACCATCCCCTCCCGCGTCGACTCTTCATCTCAGTTGACGCGATCCATTCGAGCGTAAGCTGACATGAACCCAGCCGTCAACCAGGGTGGAGGAGAAGCATTTTTCACATTCATCTGAGCTGGCGCGGGCGGTAGACTCGTCGCATGCCCGAGAACGTCGGCGAGCGGACCCTCGCCGCGAA
This sequence comes from Umezawaea tangerina, assembly GCF_003002815.1. Lineage (GTDB taxonomy): Bacteria > Actinomycetota > Actinomycetes > Mycobacteriales > Pseudonocardiaceae > Umezawaea > Umezawaea tangerina. The sequence continues at coordinate 807,271 of NZ_PVTF01000002.1, forward strand.
GGTGGACCACCTGTTCCGCACCGTCCACCCGCGCACCGGCGGCGAGTACTCGTTCGAGGAGGTCGCGGAGGCGATCAGGGCCAAGGGCGGCCCGACCATCTCGGCCACCTACCTCTGGCAGCTGCGCAAGGGCCTGCGCGACAACCCGACCAAGCGGCACCTCGAAGCGCTGGCGGGCTTCTTCGGCGTTCCGCCCGCGTACTTCTTCGACGACGCCGAGACCGAGCGCATCGACTCCGAGCTGGCGCTGCTGACCGCGTTGCGCGACGCGCCGATCCGGCAGATCGCCCTGCGCGTCAACGGCCTGTCCCCCAAGAGCCTGGAGGCGATCACCGAGATGGTCGACCGGGTGCGGGAGCTGGAAGGACTGCCGAAGCCCACGCCGGACACCACCCCGTGAGGCCGCTGCGCGGGCGGCGCCTCCGCGAGCGGTGCGCGGCGGTGCTGCGCGACCTGCCGTTACCCGTGCCGTTCGACGCCCACGCGCTGTGCGAGCAGGTCGCGGCGCGGCGCGGACGGCCGATGCGGTTGATCCCGATGCCGGGGCTGACCGGCGTGTGCGGGATGTGGGTCGCCACCACGACGGCGGACCTGGTGTTCTACGAGCGGGAGACGACGCTCCCGCACCGGGAGCACATCATCCTGCACGAGCTGAGCCACGTGCTGTGCGACCACTACCCGGTGTCGACGAGCCTCGCCGAGCAGGCCCGGCTGCTGCTGCCGGGCCTGGACCCGGAGGTGGTGAGCCGGGTGCTGGGTCGGGCGGGGTACTCGAGCGCGGAGGAGCGGGAGGCGGAGACGCTGGCGTCGCTGATCCGGCAGCGGGAGGTGCCCGCCGGTTCGCTGACCGACCGGCTGCGGGCGGCGTTGGACGACAACGGTCATGGCTGAGCTGCTGCGCCAGTACGGGCCCGCCGCGCTGGCGTGGGCGCTGGTCCTGACCCGGCGCAGGCACGAGGACGGGGCGCGCCGGTCGGTGCGGTGGGTGCTGCTGGGGTTCGCGGTGTCGCTGACCGTCCTCACCCCGGCGGTGTACGCGGCGGGTGCGGCGGTCGGCGTTCCGGATCTGGCCCGCCTGGTCGGGCACGCGGCGATGCTGGTCGTGGTGTGGGCGGGCGTGGAGTTCACGGCCCGGATGAACGGGATGAGCCGCGGTCCGCGGTGGCACGCCCGGTGGGTCGTCGGCTGGTTCGCGGTGATGTGCGCGATGTTCGCGCTCGCGCCCGACCTCAGGCCGCAGTCGCCGTGGATCCTGGAGTACTGCGTCGTGTACCTGGTGGCGCAGGGGCCGGGACTGGTGCGGATCGCCCGGCAGTGCGCGCGCTACGCCGGGTTGACGGCGGAACCGGTGCTGCGACTGGGCTTGCGCCTGATCGCCGCGGGCGCGCTGGGGTCGCTGCTCTACCTGGTGCACAAGGTGCTGCGGACGGCGATCTCCCGGTTCGACATCGCCTACCCGCTCAGCCACGCCGTGGTGACGAACAAGGTGCTGCCGACCGCCTCGACCGTGCTGGTGCTGCTGGGGGCCGGTATCCCCGCCGCCGCGGGGTGGGCGCGCCGCTACCGGCTGCACCGGCGGCTCGGTCCACTGTGGACGGCGCTGTACCGGGCCGAGCCCTCGATCGCCCTCGAACCGCCTGCCCTGCCGGACCTGCTGGTGGTGCGGCGACTGCGGCCGCGGCTGTACCGGCGGGTGATCGAGATCCGCGACGGGCTGCTGGCGTTGCAGCCGTACCGGACGCGCGAGGTGGCCGAGGCGGCGCGCGAGCACGCCCGGCTGACCGGCCTGACCGGGGAGCGGTCTGAGGTCGCCGTCGAGGCGATGACCGTGGCCATCGCCCTGCGGTCCCGTGCCGCGGGTGACCCGCCCGGCACACCGGAGGTGCCGATCTCCGGGGGCGGGAACCTGGACAGCGACACCGCGTTCCTGAGCGAGGTGTCGGCGGCCTTCCGGGCCTACGAGGGAGCGGTCTCGCGTTCCGCGCCAGGGCCGCGGGTCTAGGGCGTGTGTCGAAGTCTCGTTCGATGGGAGTCGCGCCTGAGGTGGTTCCTGGCGGTGCGGCCGACTGGCCCGCATACCGCTGTTGTATGCGGGCCAGTCGGCCGTGCCCCCAGGGGCCGCCTCAGGCCCGGCTACCGCGAACACGGACTTCGACACACGCCCTAGGGCGCGGCGGAGGGGAGGCCGGGTGTCCCGGCCTCCCCTCCGTCACCTGTCAGTCGGTCAGCTCAGCGTGATCGCACCGTCGTCGACGACGAAGGACGTCTGCAGCGAGCTGTCCTCGACGCCGCTGAACTTCAGCGCGAGGGTCGAACCGGCGAACGAGGACACGTCGATGGTCTTGAGGACGTACCCGCTGGCCTTGTTGAGGTTGGAGTAGGAGGCGAGGGTGGTCGTGCCGCCGGTGACGGTGAGCTTGTCGTAGGCGGTCGTGGTGGTGGTCTCGGCGGAGTCGATGTGCAGGTAGAAGGTCAGGCTGGCGTGGCAGCCCGCCGGGATGGCCACCGACTGGGAGAGCGTGTCGGTGTGGGTGGAGCCGTAGCCGTTCATCCAGGCGTTCCAGGTGCCGCCGTGGGTCGGCTGGCCGCTGGAGCCGAACTGGCCGATGACACCGCTGGAGGAGGCCCAGGTGGTGTTGCCGGACTCGAAGCCGGGGTTGACCAGCTTCTGGCCCGAGCAGCCGCCGGTGGTGCCGACCGTCCAGCTGAACGACGCCGTGCCGCTGTGCGAGGCGGAGTCGTTCGCGGTCACCGTGACGCTGGAGGTGCCCGCGGTGGTCGGGGTGCCGGAGATGGTGCCGGTGGAGGAGCTGATGGACAGGCCGGCGGGCAGGCCGGTCGCGGACCAGGTGTACGGCGCGGTGCCGCCGCTGGCCGAGAGGGGCAGGCTGACGGCGGTGCCGACGGCGGTGGACTGGTTGCCGGGGCTGGTCACCGTGACGGTGCCGGTGGCCGAGCAGGTCGGGTCGGCGGACTGGGCGGGCACGCTGACGGCGTCCCAGGCGGCCTTGACCTTGTTGAACTCGGTGCAGCTGCCGGGGAAGAGGTTCTTCGCGGCGGTCAGCGTCCAGGTGCGGTACTTCAGGTACGAGCTGCCGGAGGTCTTGATCAGCATCGCGTTGTAGAAGATCTTCATCGCGGTCTCGACGCCGACACCGGTCACCGTGGAGCTGTTGCAGGTGGAGCTGGTCGGCTGCCCGTTGGTCGGGTTGGAGCCGTTGGCCAGCAGGTAGTACCAGTGGTTGCCGGGACCCGCGGCCGCGTGGACCTCGGAGCCGGGGACCGAGCTGGAGTAGCAGTTGGCGTGCCCGAGCGCGGAGGGGTTGTACATGTTGCGGATCGGGCCGCTGCCGACGAGGTTGATGGTCTCGCCGACCAGGAAGTCCGGCACGTCGTAGGGGGCGGACTCGTTCGCGAAGGACTCTGTCGAGGCGCCGAAGACGTCCGCGACGAACTCCTGCGTGCCGCTGCCCGAGATGCCACCGGGGGTGTGGTCGTCGATGCCGTGGCCGAGCTCGTGCGCCACGACGTCGAGGGAGCCGATCCACTGGTTGTTCTGGTTGTGGCCGATCTGGACCTGGCTGCCGTCGTAGTAGGCGTTCAGGTCGTTGAGGCCGACGCGCATCGGCCAGCCGCCGCCCGAGCCGTCGAAGCCGTTGCGGCCCAACCACTGGGTGAGCATCTTGCTCTCGGTCTGCGCGGCGAACAGGACGTCGACGCAGCCGGTCTCGCGGTTGGTCGCGGTGCCGTTGCCCCACGCGTCGTCGGTGCCGCTGAACGTCGTGTTGTTCGCGGCGTCCTGGCAGCTGACGTTGGTCAGCGTCGGGTCCTTCAGGGAGTACGTGGAGCCGACGTGCGTGGTGTTCAGCGTGACCGGGCCGTTCCAGGCGCTGGAACCCGTGCCGCGCATGACGTGCTCCTGCGTGTGGAGCACCTTGCCGGTCGTGGCGTCCACGACGACGTCGAGCTTGCTCGGGCCCTCGGCGTTGCGGCCGACGACCGTGCTCTGCCACGCGAGCGCGGGCGTGCCGAGCGCGTAGGTGACGAGCTGGGCGGCGCCGACGCTGTCCACGGTGGGCAGCTGGGCCTTGGCCGTGGCCTCGGCGTCGGCCTTGGCCACCTTGGGCGTGGTGCTGGCCAGGTTGATCGTGGTGTCCTGCGCGACCGAGGTGTCGAGCACCTGGCCGGTCGAGTTCGTGACGACGACGAAGTCGCCGCCGACGACCGGGAGGCCCTTGTAGGTGCGGTCGTACGGGACGTACTTCAGGCCGTTCGTGGAGGAGATCACCTCGTGCTGCACGAAGGTGTCCGCCTCGCTGGCGTGCAGCGCGGCCGGGCGGTCGGCGACGAGGCTCGACGCGGCCTGCACGGCCATCACGTCGGCGGTCTGGACCGCGTTGGCGGACGGCTGCGCCTGGGCGGCGGTCGTCGCGGTGAACAGGGCGGCGACCATCGCACTGGTCGCGACCACGACAAGTGGGCGTCTCAGTTCCATCGGTGAAACTCCTCCGGGCAGGGCGAACACGACCCCGTGCAGTCAGGGAGGGTCGTGTCCGGGTTAGAGGTGAAAGTGTTGCCACGAACGGAAACAGGATCCGTCCGCGGCTACCGGCGAATCAACAGACGTCCGTCCTAACTTATTAACAGCAATTTTCACGACCAGTTTCCCGACGTCGGGAAGGCATGCCGGAGCGGACCGCCCGTTCCGCGACGGCCTCGACCGGTCATGCCTGGTCCAGAGGATGTCCCCGGCGCACCGGAGAACCCCTACAAATCCCTCCCGGACATGGGGGAACCCATCTGGGGGCTCGTCGGGTCAACACCGGCCCGACGAGCGTGTACCTGTTCTTCCTCTTTGGATATACGCCAACAGGGGCAACGCGAACCGCGAGCGCGGTGAACCATTCCGGCAACGAGTACAAAGGGTCGAAAAAGGACAAGATGCCATCCGTAGGCGGTATGGGAAAACCGACTGGACCACTGCTCCGGTGATGGCCCGACAGCACCGACGACCGATCCCGGAACACGACTGGAACCAGGTCCCGCAACAGGGCCCCGTTACCGGCGAACCGGTCTCCCGGTGAACCCCTGGTGACAAATTCTACCGCGTGGTAGAAATTGTGGGAGCGCTCCCACGCGCTGCTCCACCTTCGACTTCAGGGAGCTGGGGATGACGAGCACACTCTCCGTGCAGCTGTACTCCGTCCGCGACGCCTTCGCCGCCGACCCGACCGACACCCTGCGGCGGCTCGCCGCGATCGGCTTCACGCAGGTGGAGCCGTACGGCGTCACGCAGAACGCCGACGTCCTGCGCAAGGGCCTGCCCGAGCACGGCCTGACCGCGCCCACCGCGCACGCTCAGCTCATCGGCGTCGACCAGGACCCGGTCTTCGCGGTGGCCGCCGAGTGCGGCATCGGCGTCGTCATCGACCCCTACGTCGGAGCCGAGAAGTGGCGCGACCCGGCCGACGTCGCCGCGACGGCGACCGCCCTCAACGAGGCCGCCGCGGTCGCGGCCCGGCATGGCGTGCGGGTCGGCTACCACAACCACTGGTGGGAGCTGGAGTCCCGGATCGACGGGCGCAGCGCGTTGGAGGTGTTCGTCGACCAGCTCGACCCCGCCGTCGTGCTGGAGGTCGACACCTACTGGGCCACCGCGGGTGGCGAGGACGCCCCCGCGCTGCTGCGCCGACTCGGTGCGAAGGTGCACGCGATCCACGTCAAGGACGGCGGTCTGGCGACCGACGGCACCGGCCAGCTCCCGGCGGGCCGGGGCGTGGTGCCCGTGGCCGACGTCCTCGCCGCGGCGCCCCAGGCGCTGCGCGTGATCGAGTTCGACGCCTACGACGGCGACGTGTTCGAGGGCATCGCCGCCAGCCTCGCGTACTTCTCCGACGGGGCCGACCGGTGAGCGCGCCGCTCGGTCCGGTCGGCGTCGGCGTCATCGGCGCGGGGGTCATCAGCGACACGTACCTGGAGAACCTCACCGGCTTCCCCGACGTGCGGGTGCTGGCCGTCGCCGACCTGGACGTGGAGCGGGCGGCCGCCCAGGCCGCGAAGCACGGCGTGCCCGGGTCGGGCGCGGTGGCCGAGCTGCTGGCCGACCCGGCGGTCGAGATCGTGGTCAACCTGACGATCCCGGCCGCGCACGTCGAGGTCGGCCTCGCCGCGCTGGACGCGGGCAAGCACGTGTGGACGGAGAAACCCCTGGCGCTGGACCGGGAGTCGGCGCGCAAGCTGCTCGACCGCGCGCACGACCGGGGGCTGCGGGTGGCGAGCGCGCCGGACACGGTGCTCGGAGCGGGGTTGCAGACCGCGCGGCGGGCCGTGGAGGCGGGGCGGATCGGCGAGCCGCGCACCGCGTTGGCGATCTTCCAGACGCCGGGGCCGGAGCGGTGGCACCCGGCGCCGGAGTTCCTGTTCCAGGCGGGCGGCGGACCGCTGCTGGACATGGGGCCGTACTACCTGACGACGCTGGTCCAGCTGTTCGGTCCGGTCCGGCGGGTCACCGCCACCGCGGACCGGGCGCGCGACACCAGGGTGATCGCCAAGGGTCCGCGCGCGGGCACGGAGTTCGCGGTGACCGTGCCGACGACGGTCATGGCGTTGGTGGAGTTCACCGGCGGCGGTTCGGCGCAGCTGCTGCTGAGCTTCGACGCCGTGGTGGCGCGCACGGGTCTCGTCGAGGTCGGGGGCACGCTCGGCACGGCCGTGCTGCCGGACCCGAACACTTTCGACGGGTCCACCGCGCTGCACCTGACCGGCCTGGACGACCCGGAAACGCTGGCGCCGCAAGGGCATTCGGCCTCCCGCGGCACCGGCGTGCTGGAGCTGGCTCGCGCGATCCGGTCCGGCGCGGTGGAACGCGCGTCCGGCGAGCTGGCCTACCACGTGCTCGACGCGATGCTGTCGATCGACGAGTCGGCCGCGACCGGGCGGACGGTGGACGTGACGAGCACCGTGGACGTGCCGCCCGCGCTGCCGGAGGACTGGGACCCGCGCACCGGCACGCTCTGACCGCGCGAACCGGAGGCCCGCCCGACGGCGGGCCTCCGTCCACTTTCGCTCCCGAAGTCGCACGGTGCGGGGATCATCGGAGGAATCCCGTGCACGCCAACGCCTTCCCGGCCGAGGGCGTGGTGGCGGTCCAGTTCGGTGAGCAGCGGCAACGGGCACCGAACAATTTCGACGTGCCGGCCGAAACTCCGCCGCGTGCCGCTACGGTCGTCGAATGCCGCCCGGTCGTAGGGTGGTCGCGACAAAGGGGGGCCCGAGTGCGTGGACTGGCCGGGCGGTCGAGGTCGGTGGATCCGGACGCGGGGGCGGCGGCGCAGGTCGCCGCCCACTTCGACGCGCTCGTCGAGGCGGGTGCCGGACCGGAGAAGGCGGTGAGAGCGGCGGCCGTGCTCGCGGGCTGTCCCGCCGGGGTGCTGGACAGGACGCGAAGACTGCGCGTGCGGGTGCTGCCGGACGGTCGCCGGGTGGACGGTGAGCCCAGCGGGGTCGTGTCGCCCCTGCCCGCGCCGCACCACGGCGTCGTGTGGCTGGAGCGGACGTCCGACGTGGACCGGGCGAGGTCCGAACTGGACGGGGTCGTGGTGGACCGGCTGGCGGCCGCCGTCGTGGCCGCGCTGGACCGGACGTGGTCGGTCGACCCGGCCGTCGTGGAGCTCCTGCTGGACCCGACCGTCGACCAGGGCACCCGCGCCACCGCGGCCCGCCGCCTCGGGTTGGGCGAGGACGCCAGGTTCGCGGTGACCGTCGGGATCGGCGTTCCCGCCGGGCGCCGGGCGCTCGGGGCGCGGATCGGCGACTTCGACGTCGTCGTGGAGGCCGCCTACCAGGACCGCGAACCGTTCTCGACGTGCTCGGCCACCGGCCCCGCGGTGGGACCGGTGGACCTCCCGCTGTCCTACCAGCAGGCGAGGGTGGCGCTGCGGTTCGCGGCCGTGGACGAACCGGGCCCGGCGCACGTGGACTTCGAGGCGCTGGGCGGGATCCCGGCGCTGGCCGACGGGTGCGACTCGCCCGCGGCGGTGGCCGAGACGGCGCTGTTGGACCGGGTCGTGCCGATGTACCCGTGGGCGCTGGCGACCCTGACGGCCGTGGTGACCGAGCCGAGCCTGCGGAGCGCGGCGGTCGTGCTGGGGGTGCACCACTCGACGCTGCAGAACCGGGCGGAGGTGCTGGGGCAGGCCCTGGGGTACTCGGTGGCGGGGCCCGACGGGCGGATGAGGCTGGCCGTGGCCCTGGCCCTGCGGAGGGTTCGCCGGAACCGGTGGTAACCAACCGAAGCCGTGGTGGTCACGTGGACGAAGGACGGTGGCGGATCGGGGACCTCGCTGCGGCGAGGTCCCCTTCCGACGCTTGATCGTCCACATCGGACAGTACGCTGACCGCTCCGGATGGCGTCGTCAGGTCCAGGACACGACCCCGAGCGTAACGCCGACACCCGCCCGCGGGGTCAGATGCCCATCGACGCGAGCTCGATGGCGGTCCGGTAGTTGGCCGCCGCCGTGACCACGCAGGCCCGGTACGTGCGGCTGTCCCGCACCACCAGGAAGTAGTCCCGCAGCCGCAGGGCGTAGGTCACCAGGTACACGATCCCCGGCAGGAAGCCCGGCGGGCGGGGCACCAGCGCGAACGCCTCGGAGCACCGCAGGATCTCGCCGGTCGCGGTGGACAGCACGTCCGCCACATCGGTGTTCATGTTCCACCCGGCCGCCAGGTCCGGCGTCCAGATCGCCCCAGCCACCTGCCGCAGGGCCTCCTGCTCCTCCGCCGTCGGGTCGCTCGCCGCGGAGATCGGGACGGGTGCCGCCACCGCTCCCGGCACCACCACCCCCACCATGCCGAGCACCACCGCGACCACGACCAGCAACCGGGACCACCCGACGTTCTTCATGGATTCCCCTCCACCCCAAGGAATCTCCAGCGAACCACGGCACGGCGGTGGGAACAGCCCCCGAATGGCTAGATCAACATTCGTGCGTGTGGTGGCTGTGCCCGGCGCACCGGGTCAGCAGTAGACCGACTCGAACAGCCCGATCAGCTCCTCCCCCGGCAGCCCGTCACCGAGCGGGTTGTACGACAGCGCGGCCCGGCGTCCGTCGTCGGCGCGGGTGGCGTAGGTGAGGTAGCCGATCAGCTCACCGCCGTGCCCCCACACCGACCGCCCGCACGGCAGGTCGAAGCGCTGCAGGCCGAGGCCGTAGGCGAAGACCGTTCCGGTCGGCACGGTCTGCCGCATGGCCGCGAGGGACGCGGCGCTGGTCAGCCTGCCGCCCAGGAGCGCGTCGAAGAACCGGTCGAGGTCGGCGGCGGTGGAGATCATCTCGCCCGCCGCCCAGTCCAGGGACGGGTTCATCAGCGTGGCGTCGACCACCCGGCCGTCCACCTCGGTGTAGCCGCGGGCGTGCGGTTCCGGCAGTCCCGCCCACTGGCCCGGCACGATCGTGCCGGTCAGCCCCAGCGGTCGCAGCACCCGTGAGCGCACCTCGTCGCCGTAGGTCCGCCCGGTCACCCGTTCGACCAGCATCCCGGCCACGACGTAGTTGGTGTTCGAGTAGTGCCACCCCTGCCCCGGTCCGAAGTACGGCTCCCGCGACGCCGCCACGGCCAGCAGCTCCTCGGGCCGGTAGCCGCGGAACCGGGCCGCGCCCCGCCACCGGTTGGTCGACATCCCCTCCTCGTGCGCGTAGTCGTACAGCCCGCTCGTGTGGTTGAGGACCTGCCGGACCGTCATCCGGTCACCGTTGGGCACCCCGTCCACGTAAGTGCCCACCGGGTCGTCCAGCCCGACCCACCCCTCGTCCACGAGCTGCAGGACCACGGTCGCGACGAACGTCTTGGTCACGCTGCCGATCCGGAAGTACCCGCCCACCTCGGCCTCGCCCGCGGCGTCCGCACGCACCCCCGTCGGGTCCTCGACGGTGAGCAGCGCACCGGACACCCACCCCTGCTCCACCCAGTCCCCCAGCACCGGGAACACGCCGGACATAGCCAGAACCGTTGCGGCCACTGCGCTTCTGATCATCACGCGACCCATGCTGGTGGGCGGCGGACAGCGCCACCATGAGGACCACCGCACAACGACCTGCGGAAAACCCCACCTCGATGCTGGTCATGGCGTGCCCAGTCCCGGCCTGATCTGGTTGGCCCGCTCGAAGATCAGCAGGGTCGGGGCAGCGGTGCTCGCGGAGCGCCGCCCGACTCCGGAGGACCGCGATGAAGCGCTGGAAGCTGACGGCAGGGGCGACGGACGCCTCGGGGCTCGTGCTCGAGGAGGTGCCGACGCCCGTGCCGGGGCCGGGTGAGGTGCGGGTCAGGGTCGAGGCGCTGTCGCTGAACTACCGCGACCAGCTGGTCGTGGCGGGCGGGTTCGCCCGGCTGCCCGACCGGGACCTGGTGCCGCTGTCCGACGTCGCGGGGGTGGTGGACGCGGTCGGCGCGGGGGTGAGCACCTGGACCGTGGGCGACCACGTGACGAACCTGCACTTCCGGGGCTGGGAGGACGGGGTGCCGGAGGGGCCGCTGGGGTTCGGCATGGGCGCGGCGGACGAGGACGGGGTGCTGGCCGAACACGTCCTGCTGCCCGCCGACCAGGTGGCGCGCGCGCCGCGCAACCTGGACTCGGCGGAGGCCGCGACGCTGCCGGTGGCGGCGGTGACCGCGTGGAACGCGCTGTTCGAGGCGAACCCGGTCGGCGCCGGGTCGAAGACCCTGGTCATCGGCAGCGGCGGAGTGTCGGTGTTCGCGCTGCAACTGGCGCTCGCCGCGGGGTCGGAGGTGTTCGCGGTGATGCGCCAGGCGCACAAGGGGCGACAGCTGGAGGCGCTCGGGGCGAAGGGGTTCGTCGACAGCACGTCGACCCCCGACTGGGGCGCGGCGGTGCTGGAGCTGTCCGGCGGGGTGGACAAGGTGGTCGACGTGGTCGGCACGGCCACGCTGAACCAGTCGATGGCGTCGTTGCGCCCCGCGGGCGAGGTCGCCCTGGTCGGGCTGTTCGACCTGGACGGCCCCGCAGTGGACGGGGTGCTGCTGATGTCCAGGGGTGTGCGGCTGCGCGGCGTGGGCGTCGGCAGCGCGCGGATGCACCGGGACGTGGTCGGGGCGGTCGAGCGGCACGACGTCCACCCGGTGGTCCACCGGCGGTTCGCGTTCTCCGACGCGCCTGCGGCGTTCCGCGCGCAGCTGGGCCGCGACCTGGTGGGCAAGGTGGTCATCGAGGTGCCCTGACCTGGCCTTATCCCACCCCCGACAGGAAAATGTCGGTGGCCGGGTCTACCGTCTTGGACCAGCGGTAGTCCAGGACGAGCAGGGGGAGTCATGACCACACTCGAGAACCGGCCGAACAGCGCGCTGCTCGTGGTCGACGTGCAGAACGGCGTCGTCACGGGGGCGCACGAGCGCGACTCGGTCGTCGCGAACATCGGTGGGCTGGTGGAGAGGGCGCGGCAGGAGGGCGTGCCGGTCGTCTGGGTGCAGCACTCGGACGAGGAGCTGGTGAGCGGGAGCGACGAGTGGCGGATCGTGCCCGAGCTGGTGCCCGCCGAGGCCGAGCCGCTGGTGGGCAAGAACTACGGCGACGCCTTCGAGGCCACCGACCTGGAGGAGGTGCTGTCGGGCCTGGAGGTCGGGCGGCTCGTCGTGGTCGGCGCGGAGACCGACGCGTGCATCCGCTCCACCCTGCACGGCGCGTTCACCAGGGGCTACGACGTGACGCTGGTCGGTGACGCGCACACCGCGGGCGACAAGTCGGCGTGGGGCGCGCCGCCCACGGAGCAGGTCATCGCGCACACGAACCTGTACTGGCGCTTCCAGGCGGCGCCGGGGCGGACGGCGGGCACGGTGGAGACCAAGGAGGTCGACCTCAAGGGCGCGTCCTGACCTGTGCTTCCGGCCACACGGCCGCGAAGCGCCGCCCGGCGCGGGGTCCTCGGTGATCGAATGGTCGTCGGGGGTCCCGTGACGCCCCCGCCCGACCCGCGCCAGCCCCGAGGAGACCGCGATCATGTGCGCCGCGTGCGGAGTTCCCGCCCACGTCCCCGAGCCGGGAGTGGTCGCCGACCCCGTCCCCGCGCCCACCGGACCGCGGAAGTTCGCCGCGCTGCGGAACCGCGACTGCAGGCCGTACCTGTTCGGCGCGGGCCTGGCGATGATGGCGGACAACATCGAGCACGTGATCACGTACTGGGTGCTGTGGGAGAAGTTCCACTCCCCCGCGCTCAGCGGGTTCCAGGTGATCAGCCACTGGCTGCCGTTCCTGTTCCTCTCCGTCTACTTCGGATCGCTGGCCGACCGCTTCGACTGCCGCAGGCTCATCCAGGCCGCGCAGGTGCTGTTCATGGCCGTCTCCGCGGCGTGGGGCGTCCTGTTCCTCACCGGCACGCTCCAGGTCTGGCACGCGTGCGTCCTGCTGGTGCTGCACGGCTGCGCGGGCGCGCTCTGGGGGCCCGGTGAGCAGCTGCTGCTGCACGACTTCGTCGAACCCGACGAGCTGCCCAGCGCGGTCCGGCTCAACGCCACGTTCCGCAGCCTCGGTGTCCTCTTCGGACCCGTGGTCGGCTCCGCGCTGCTGCTGGGGCTGGGGCCGATCGGCGGCATCTTCGCGAACATCGCGTTCTACCTGCCGCTGACGCTGTTCCTGTTCCGCACGAAGTTCACCGGCCACATCCGCAACGAGGGCGTGAAACGGGCCCGGCTCGGCGTCGTCGACTCGTTGCGCGTGTTCCGCGACGTCCGCTCCAACCGCACCCTGGTGAGCATGATCGTCCTGGCGGGCCTCGGCTCGTTCTTCGTCGGCGCCTCCCTCCAGTCCTCCATGCCGATCTTCGCCCACGACCTCGGCACCGGCGGCGCGGGCCTCACCTACGGCGTCCTCCTGTTCGCCAACGGCGTCGGCGGCGTGGTCGGCGGCATCCTGCTGGAGGCCACCGGCCGCATCAAACCCAACGTCCTCGCCGCCGTCGTCAGCACCGGCGTCTACGGCCTGACCAGCCTCTTCTTCGCCTTCACCACCAGCTACCCGATCGCACTGCTCATGCTGCTCGCGGGCGGCATCGCCAACATGGCCTCCATGTCCATCGGCCAGACCGTCGTCCAACTCCTCGCCCCACCAGCCGACCGCGGCCGCGTCATCGGCCTCTACGGCATGTCCTCCGGCGGCCTCCGCGCAGGCAGCGGCTTCACCGTCGGCCTGCTCGGCGCCGCCACCGGCGTCCACTGGTCCCTCGGCCTCAGCGCCATCGCCCTCTGCCTCGGCACCGCCTTCGCCGGCTACTACGCCCTGCGGCCGCAACCGGCGTGATCCGCTGACCGGTCAGGCCTCGGTGTGTGCCACCGCGTCCGGACCGCTCAAGTAGCAGCGCACGCCCACGCCCCGCACAAAGGCGGATCGGCGGCGGACACAGCCACCTCACCACCTCCAGCAGCTGATGGCCAGGAACCCCTGGGAGGCCCGCCACCCAGCCCGAACGAGACCATCGCAGACCGGGGCTGGACGGCGGACTCACACCGTTGGCGACTCGGCCTGAGCGTCATCACCTTCGACCTCAGCACGCCCTCCGCCCACAGCCGACCTAAGCTGCCATCCGCTCAGGCGTCGGTGTGTGCCAACGCGCGTGACCGATCGAGTCTCAGCGCGCGCACCTGCCCGCCCCGGACGGAAGCGCAGCGCACTAGACGGCCATGGCACCGGCCCGCTCCCGTCGACCCGGCACCAGCCCTCATCTCACCCATGACGGCCACTGTCAGTAGAAACCCACCGCCCCAAGCCGCTCACCGCACCTCGTCCGCCGCGGGCGCGGAAACCTCCGCCGGTACGGAAACCTCCACCGGCGTGGGCACCTCCGCCAGCACGGGCACCTCCACCGGCACAGCAACCCCCACCGACTCCCCCACCACGACCCGCTCGCGGTTGCGGTCGCGGCGGTCCCAGAAGCTCAGCAACGGGGTAGCCATCACGGTGGTCACCAAAGCCACCACGACGAGCACGCTGAACAGCTCCTTGGTCACGATCCCCGCGGCCAGGCCGACGTTGATCGCGATGAGCTGCATCAACCCCCTGGCGTTCATGAGCGTCCCCACCCGCAACGCCACGGCCTGCGGTTCCCCCGCGAGGCGGGCGGCGAGCCAGCAGGCGCCGAACTTGCCGAGGACGGCGGCGAGGACGCAGGCGAGGGCGAACAGGAGCAGGGCGGGGTGGACCAGGAGGCCGAAGTCGGTGTTGAGGCCGGAGTAGGTGAAGAACAGCGGCAGGAACACCAGGTTGATGGGGTTGACGGTGGCGACCGCCTTGTCCACGGCGGCCGAGCGCGGGAACACGACGCCGAGGGCGAAGGCGCCGAACACCGCGTACAGGCCGATCACATCGGTGTACCAGCAGGCCATGAAGAGCATGACGACGACCATCAGCAGCAGGTGGTCGGGGCTGAGCCGGGCGGTCACGGCGCCGATGCGCTCGCGGCCGCGGACCAGCAGCGCCAAGCCGAGGACCAGTACGACGGCGCCGCCCGCGGTGATCGCGAACGGGCCCGCGGTACCCGCGGCGATGCTCAGCACGCCGGCGAGCAGCACCCACGCAACGGCGTCGTCCAACGCCCCCGAGGCCAGCGAGATCGACCCGAACCGGCTGTCGGTCAGGCCGCGCTCGGTGATGATCCTGGCCAGCATGGGGAACGCCGTGATCGACAGCGTGACGCCCACGAACAGCACCGACACCAGCACCGACACGTCCGGCACGAACACGTCGACCACGTTGTAGGCCAGCAGGCTCAGCCCGATCCCGAGCAGCATCGGGGCGAGCACCCCGGCGGCGGAGATCAGCGCGGCGGGCCGGGCGACGCGGCGGACGCGGTCGACGCGGAACTCGTAGCCGGCCTGGAACATGAACACCACCAGCCCGATCTGGCCCACGACGTAGAGGACCGGGCGGAGCTGCTGGGGGAAGACCGCCGCCTCGACGCCCGGCGCGACCAGGCCGAGCACCGACGGGCCGAGGACGACACCGGCGACCATCTCGCCGACGACCGGTGGCTGGCCGACCGAGCGGAGCAGCCTGCCCACGAGTCGGCACGTCACGAGGATCACGGCGACGGCGAGGAAGAACGCGGGCGCCAGCTGGGTGTTGGACAAGGTCGTCACGCCCTTCGGGTCGGGTGGGCCGGGCAGACCTGCGGCGGCTCGGCGTCCTGCGCGTCGAAGTAGGTCCCGGCGAGCCGGGCGCGCCGGGCGTCGAGCACCATCCAGGTGCCCAGTCCCAGTTGCAGGAGGCTGCGCCAGAGGTCCTCCCACCGGTCCCGCGCCCGCAGGAACCCGCGCACCAGCAGGACGTGGTGGGCGGGCAGCGGGTCGTCGCGGCGGACCAGCAGGCACGGGGCGGCGTGCGGGATGGACCGGGTGTGCGAGACGGTGGAGTCGAGCGTGAAACGGGCCAGCACCTCGCGGACGGCGGCCCGCATCACCAGCGGGGACAGCCGCCACGCGGGGCACGGCCGGTTGGCCGCGACGCCGAACGGGATGTGGTGGGCCGCGCGGGCCGACATCCGCTCCCACCGGGAGGGGTCGAACACCTCCGGGTCGGCGTACCCGGTGGCGTGGTAGTCGGGATAGCTGAAGCACAGCACCGACCCCGACGGCAGCGTGGTGCGCTCGTCGACCTCGATGTCGGCGGTGGTGATCCGGTGCGCGATGCCGAACAGCGGGTACATCCGGAAGGTCTCGTCCAGCACGTGGCCCAGGTACCGGTCGTCGTCGGGGTCCGCGGCGACGCGCTCCTGCACGTCGTGGTGCCGCGCCAGCGCGAGCAGCACGTGCGCCATCGCCTCGGACATCTGCACGACACCGGTGTTGAAGAACGTGCCCTGGAGGTAGTGCACCCGCTCCTGGAGCGTCAGGCTCGACGGCAGCTCGTGCGCCACCTCCCCCGCGCGCACCCGGCGTTCGAGGTAGCGGGTCAGCCGCGCCCGGCGGGCGAGGTGCCGGGGTCCGGTGCACTTCAACGAGGTCACCACGTCGCGGGCGTGACCGACGATGAGCCGCCGGGCCTCGGGCGGGCACGGTTCCCGGAACACCAGGCCGTACAGGAACTCCGCCCACACCGGCATCATCAGGTCCCGCAACCGCACCAGGGCGGCCCGCCCGGCCACCAGCTCGTCGAGCACGGACGCGGTGCGGCGGGCCGCGGCGGCGGACAGCTCGGCGCTGGGCCCGGACAGGATGCGCAGCGTGCAGCGCGCGACGTCGTCGTAGCGCGGCCCGGCCTCCAGGTGCTCCTGGTGGACCTCGGGTCCTGGTGAGAGCCAGTACCAGAACAGGTCCGACAGGCCCGCGCCCCGGCTGCGGCCGTTCGCGGCGGGGTGGGAGTAGATCTCCTCGAACCGGTCGGCGCCGACCAGGTCGTTGGGGAACGTCATGGCGCTGTCGCCGTTGACGCGCGCGAACACCTTGCCGCGCAAGGCGACCACCCGGTTCGGCAGCCAGTACGGCGTGGACAGCACGGCGCACGCGACGGCCACCTTGGCGACGCTCACCACGGCGTCCCCCTGGTGACGACGAGGTCGCGGGTCAGGTCGGCGAGGTCCCGGCCGCCGCACAGCGCCAGCGCGTGGTCGAACTCGTCGCGCAGCAGGTCCAGCACCTGCCGCACGCCCTGCTCGCCGTCCGCCGCCAGGCCCCACAGCACGGGGCGGCCGACGCCGACCGCCGTGGCGCCGAGCGCGAGGGCGAGCGCGACGTCGCTGCCGCGCCGCACGCCGCCGTCGAGCAGCACCGGGATCGCGCCGTCGACGGCGGCGGCCACCCGCGGCAGCGCGTCGAGGGCGGCGGGGACGGCGTCGAACTGGCGGCCGCCGTGGTTGGAGACGACGACCCCGTCGAGTCCGCGGTCGACGGCGAGCCGGGCGTCCTCGGGGTGGAGCACTCCCTTGAGGAGCACGGGCAACGCCGTCGAGGCGCGCACGCGGTCGAGGTCCTCCCAGGACAGGGCGGCCGACATCTCGATGTCGCGGGTCCCGCCCGGCGGTCCGCCCGGCAGGTCGCGCATGTTCTCCGCGGCGAACCCCTCGGGCAGGTCGTCGAAGCCGTTGCGGACGTCGCGTTCGCGGCGGCCGAACACCGGCGAGTCCGCGGTGACGACGAGCGCCGTGCACCCGGCGTCCTCGGCCCGGCGCACCAGGCACCGGGTGACCTCGGGGTCGGGCTGCAGGTACAGCTGGAACCAGACCGCGGCGGCCGGGTCGACCGACCTGGCCGCCGCCACGACGGCGCCGACCGCGACCGTGGAGGCCATGCTGGACACCAGCACCGTGCCCGCGGCGGCGGTCGCCCTGGCCGTGGCCAGCTCGCCGTCGGGATGCGCGAGGCGGTGGAACGCGGTGGGCGCCACGACGACCGGCATCGACGCGCGGGCGCCGGGCAGGGCCACCGCGAGGTCGCGGACCGGGGTGCCGCGCAGGATCCGGGGCAGCAGCGCGAGCCGCCCGAACGCGCGCTCGTTCTCCCCCAGCACGACCTCGTCGGCGGCGCCGCCCGCGAAGTAGTCGTAGTGCACCGGGTCCAGCAGGGCGCGGGCCCGGTCGTGCAGGTCGGACAGACCGGGACTCACGGTGCGCCCGCCGCGGCCCGTTCCAGGTGCGCGCGCAGGAACTCGCGCAGCGGGGCGCGGTGCACGGCCTCGCTGTCCCACTCGTTCTCGAGGTTCTCGGTGATGTGGTGCTCGGCCACCAGCTCCCCGCCCCGGTACCAGCGCACGACCGGGTGCAGGTAGCGCCCGTCCAGGCCGCTGGTGTCCTGCTGGGAGTTCCGCCCGGCCGAGATGTCGAACGGGTTGACCAGGTCGTGGTCCTCGCCGTACTCCAGGGTGGTCGTCAGGTAGGCCTCGACGTCGCCGAGCTCGCCCTTCGCGGCGGCGACCTTGAGGTGCGCCACCGGGACCTCCTCGGCGTAGCGCACCGAACCGTCCGCGCCGACCAGGACCGCGTCGCACAGGAACCCGAACAGCTGCCACAGCGCGGAGCTGCGGTTGACCCGCTCGACCACCGCGTCGGCGACGGCCTCGGCGGTCGGGGCCAGCTCGCGGGTGGGCCACGCGACGCCGTGGTGGCGCTGCTCCAGGATGCGGTGCAGGGCGCGCACGCCGTAGCGGAAACCGTGGATGAAACCGCTGGTCGACTTCTTGAAGTCGCGCACCTGGGTGATGGTCCCCGCGAAATGCAGACCTGGGACGTTCACCGATTCCCAGGCCTCCGTCTGAGCCGGGAACCGGTCCTTGATGGTCAATTCAGGTCGGCATTCAGGCGCGAAGAGGGAGGCGTCGAACCTGAACCCGGTCGCCAGGATCACCCGGTCGTAGCGAATTTCCTTGACGACCTCGTCGACTCGGGCGAATGCCACCCGGACGAGGAAACTTTCCCCATCGGATCGAATACTGAGAATGCGCCCGTCGAGCAGCGCGTTCTGCGATTTGAGCTGATAGGTGTCCAGGAAGTTGTTGTTGACCGCGCGCAGGTGGCCCACGAAGTGCGTCTGCCACGCCAGCCGCAGCGAGCCGGGTCCGGCGACGTGGATGACGGCCGCGGTCTCGATCAGGTTGTCCGCGGTCTCGAACGCGGAGTTGCCGCGTCCGACGATGAGCACCCGCTGGTTCGTGAAGTCCTCCGGGTCGACCGGGGTGTCGCGGTAGAGCTCGGCCAGCTCGGCGCCCTCGATGTCCGGTACGTACGGCAGCGAGACGCCGGTCGCCATGATCACGCGCTTGGCCCGGTAGGTGTTCCCGTCCTGGTCACGGGCCACGAAGTCGTCCGGTCGGGCGATCTCGACGATCCGCGTGCCGTAGCGGACCGCCAGGTCGTGGGCGGTCGCGAAGTCGGCCAGGTAGCGGACCATGTCCTCGGCCGCCGGGAAGTAGCGGGGCGTGTAGCCGGTGAACAGCGGCGCGCCCTCCTCCGACAGCAGCGAGTTCCAGTCGGTGCGCAGCCGCAGCTCCGGGTCGTCCCAGCCGGTGTGCACCTTGTTGATGGAGATCAACTTCCGGTGCCGGGGGAAGCGGGTGAAGAAAGTGCCCGGAGAATCCCCCGATTCGACCACCAGGTAGCTGCGGCCTGCACGGGCGAGGTAATAGGCCGCTTGCAGACCGGCCGGTCCAGCGCCCACCACGAGGTAATCGACCGACTCTTCGCCTGGCACCAGTTTCTCCGATCCCCGATCCGTGGAGCTGACGTGGTTGAGGTTTAAAGCAAACCCCCTTATTTGGCAAGTGTGGTCCAGATCACAGCCATTCGGAGGACGCAAGAAGAATGGCAAGAAGATAAGGAACTAGACCGAACGGAGTGATTTCCTGTCGAGTTCCTGTCGGTTCACACCGAGGCCACCGCCCACTGGTAGGGAGTGCCCACGACGACGGCACCGGCACGAGCGGAGATCGACGTGGGCATCCCGACCGATGACGTGTTCCCCAGGGCGCTGCTCGAGTCGCTCGACCGGGATCCCGAAGGGATCGCGTTCGAGCACGGCTCGCGCACGACGACCCGCGGCGAGCTGCTCGACCTGGTCGGCCGGTACACCGGAGGGCTTCGGGCGGCCGGTCTCGGTCCCGGTCGCGGGGTCGCGATCGGGACCGCCGTCACGCCGGAGGGGTTCGCCGTCTTCCTGGCCGCCTACGCGATGGGCTGCCGCGTCGTCGGCGTGCGCCCCGGCCTCACCGCGGCCCAGCTGCCGCACGTCGTGGGCGACGTGGACGCGCTGGTGGTCGACGACGCGGTCGGGACACCCGGCCTGCTGGCCGCGGCGGGTTCCGCCACCGTGCTCCGCCTCGGCCCCGAGCTGGAAGGCACGCCGGAAAGGCCCGTGGCGCGGGGGAACCCGGACGACGTCGCCGTGGTGACGTTCACCAGCGGCAGCACCGGCGCCCCGAAGGGCGTCGCCATCACCTACGCCGCCATGAGCGCGAAGTGGTGGCACCGGCCGCTCACCGACCCGCGGGCGCAGGAGCTCGCCGCGGGGTACGGGCGGTTCCTGCTGTTCGGCACGCTGACCAGCGTGGTGATGCAGGAGCACCTGCACGTCTGCCTGATGTCCGGTGGCACCGCGGTGATCCCCCAGGGCCTGCCCGAGTTCCCTCGGGTCATCCCGGAGCTGCGGGTCACCGCGTGCCTGCTGACGGTCGCGCGGCTGCACCACGTGCTCGACGTGCTGCGCGACCGGCCCGTCGACCTGGGCACCCTGCGCGTGCTGATCGTGTCCGGCTCACCCGTCACCCCGCACCGGATGGCCGAGGCGTTCGAGCGGATCGGCCCCGCCGTGCGGCAGGGCTACGGCCAGACCGAGATCGGCCTCATCTCCATGCTCGTCGCCGACGACGTAGCCGGGTGGCCCGGCGCGCTCGGCTCGGTGGGACGCCCGTGGGCGGGCATCGAGCTGGAGGTCCGCGACGCCGACGACAACCCGGTGCCCACCGGGGTGGTCGGCGAGATCTGGGTCCGCACCGCGTACGCGCTGAAGGGCTACTGGCGCGACGAGGAGCAGACCGCCGACCTCGTGCGCGACGGCTGGGTCCGCACCCGCGACCTCGGCACCCTCGACGAGCGCGGCTTCCTGCACCTCACCGGCCGGGCCCGCGACGTGATCATAGTCAACGCGATCATCCACTACGCCGGTCCGATCGAGCAGGCCCTCGCCGCCCACCCGGACGTCGACCAGGCCTACGTCGTCGGCGCGCCCGACGAACGCACCGGCGAGGCCGCGCACGCGTTCGTGGTGCGCGCGGGCGACCGCGACCCCGACCCCGACGACCTCCGCGCCCTCGTCACCACCGCCCTCGGCCCCGCGGCCGTCCCGGCCACCATCACCGTCGTCCCCGGCGTCCCGATGGCCCCCAGCGGCAAACCCGACAAGCGCGCCCTCCTCGCCACCCTGCCCACCGGCGTCTTCCTCAGCACCTCCGCCCGCCGCGCGAACGGCCGTTAGAAATTCCTCCGGGCACCGGGAACATCCCGACGCCCCAGGCGTTGTACCGAGTGCCGCACTGGTCAGGACCCCCGGGCCTCACCCAACGCCACCACGAGTGGCCACACGCCGAGAGGCGTCTACCAGTGCGGTGCACGACACGACAGGGCTGGCGGGAGCGGCGACTCCCACCAGCCCTGTCCCCGTTGTCAGGTCAGGAAGTGGTCGACCGTCAGCGGTAGCCTGCGCACCCGGATGCCGGTGGTGTGGTGGGCGGCGTTGGCGATAGTGGCGGCCGTGCCGCGGGCGAGCGACACCTTGGACCCGTTGTTGGACAACAGACGCGCCGCGGCCAGCTCCAGCTCGGCGGCGCGGCGGAACGCCTCCTCCGTGGCAGGACCGCCCAGCAGCTCCGCCTCGGCGATCGGCGCCCGCCAGGGTTTGTGCGTCACTCCCCCGAGCGCGATCCGCACGTCCCGCACCACCCCGTCCTCGACCCGCAGCGCCGCAGCGACGGACACGAGCGCGAAGGCGAACGAGGCCCGGTCGCAGATCTTCCGGTACAGCGAAAGGGTTCCGCGCGGCGGCAGCTCCGGCTCCGCGACGCCGAGCTTCATCCGGTCCACCAGGTTCGTGCCACCCGCCGGGAAGGCCACCGACCGGCGCGAGGTAGCCGTGGCGATCTTACCGTCCACATCGGACAGTCTTTCGCAGTCGAAGGGGATCACCCGGCACAGTCCACGTTCGCAGCGCACGAGGGCTTCGGCGACGGGCCCGACCTGGACCACGGCCGAGGCTTTATTTCGGTCGACACTGAAGCAGTGGTGACTACTACGCCAGCATCTGGCGCAGCGACACGACCTTCGCGCCCTCCAGCTCGATGTCCGCCGTCAGGATCGCCCGTTGCAGATCGGTCAACCGCGTCGACGGCTCCACGCCCAGCTCCTGGATCAGCGTCTGGCGCAGGGAGGTGAACGCGTCCAGCGCCTGCCAGCGCCGTCCGGAGTGGAACAGCGAGATCATGTACTGGGCGCAGAGGTTCTCGTTCATGGGGTGGTTCGCGGTCAGCGCGGTCAGCTCGCTGAGCAGCGTGTGGTGGCGGCCGATGCTCATCTCGGCGTCGATGCGGCTCTCCACGACGCTGAGCCTGCTCTCCTCCAGCCGGGTGACCTCGATGGCCAGCGGTTCGCCGGTGGGCACGTCGACCAGGGCGCGGCCGCGCCAGACGTCGAGCGCGCCGCGGAGCAGCCTGGCCGCGGACTCGTGGTCGCCGGCGTCGCCCGCGCGTCTGCCGGCGCGCGCCAGGCGTTCGAACTCGTGGACGTCGACGGACTCCGGTGGGACGTCCAGTAAGTAGCCGCCGAACCGGGTGGCGAGGAGGTCGTTGGCGTCGTCGCCGAGCAGTCTGCGCAGCTGCATGACGTAGGTCTGCAACGTGGTGCGGGCGCTGCGCGGCGGGCGTTCGCCCCACAGCTCCTCGGCCAGGGTGGCGACCGGGACGACCTGGCCCGCGCGCAGGGCGAGCAGGGCGAACACCTGGCGGGGTTTGGCGGCTGTCGGCAACGCCGACCGGCCCTCGCGCGCGGCCTCCAACGGACCCAGGATCCTGATCTGCATCGCCCTTGCCTCCTCCTGATCGCGGCCCCCGATCTTGGGACAAGTCCATCGCACCGCGCGGGGAAATGGGAGTGCGCTTACCACCAACCCCGCATGAAGTCACCCTGTGCGCGGGGGTGAGAAGTTCATATTCACGCGCATTAGACGGTAACTACCGGCCGGGACGACGGCGGAACAAGAATCGTGGCGAGCGCTTCCTGAACCGCTGACGAGGGAGAGAACAATGACCACCACGCGTTTCCCCGGTACCTCGGACCCCGCCGACGAGACCGAGCTGGTGATCTACGAGTTCGACCGCGCGCCCGGTTCCGGCGGGGTCGACTTCGTCGCGTTCTCCGTGCACTGCCACGGGCCCGTCGACCTCTCCGCCGTCTCCGGCTGAGTCGGTGGGGGCCGTGCGGGAGCGCATCGGGTTCAAACGCCACCTCCGGCCGGAGATCGTCCACGGGGAGGCGGTCTACCTGTTCTCCGAGGCCGGGGTGACCGCGCTGCAGGGGCCCCACGTGGAGCTGCTGGCCGCGTTGCTGGACGGCACGCGGGACCTGCCCGCGCTGCTGCGGGACCTGCCGGGCGAGGTGTCCGCCGACGAGGTCGGCAGGCTGCTGACCAGCCTCGACGCCGCCGGCCTGATCGGCACCCGCACCCGGGACGACGCGGGTGACCAGGCGGCGCTCGCCTACTGGGACGCCGCCGGGCTGGACGCCGCCGCGGCCGTGACCGCCACGCGGACGGCCCCCGTCCGGGTGGTCGCGGTCGGCGGTGCGCGACCGGACGGCGTGGTCGACGCGCTGCGCCGCGCCGGGGTCGAGGTCGCCCCCGACACCTCGACCCCGGCGGCGATGACCGTGGTCGTCTGCGACGACTACCTGGCCCCGGAGCTGGCGGAGGTAGACGAGGAGCAGCGGCGGACCGGCACGCCGTGGCTGGTCCTCAAGCCGACCGGCGCCAGGGTGTGGGTGGGTCCGGTGTTCACGCCGGGCGAGGGCGCGTGCTGGCACTGCCTGGCCTCGCGGCTCGTCGCGAACCGCCCGGCCGAGGCGCACGTGCAGGCCAGGCGTGGTCTGCGGGGCCCGGCGGCCCGGCCCGAGGTCGGGTTGGCGCCGGTCGTCGCCGCGGCGTGCGAGGTCGCCGCGCTGGAGACGGCGAAGTGGCTGGCGGGCCATCGGCACGCGGGGCAGCGGGAGATCTGGGCGTTCGACAGCCTCGACCTGGACGTGGCCCGGCACGACGTGCGGGCCCTGCCGCAGTGCCCCGCCTGCGGCGACGCGGACCTCGTGCGCAGGCGGTCGCTGCGGCCGGTGCGGATCGAGTCGCGGCTCAAGTCCTCGCACGACAGCGGCGGGCACCGGTCGGCGTCGCCGCGCGAGGTGCTGGACCGGCACCGGCACCTGGTGAGCCCGGTGGCCGGGGTCGTGAAGGGCATCTGGCGCGACGAGCGCGGCGACGAGTTCTTCAACTCCTACCGCTCCGGCACCAACACCGCGGCGCACGCTCCCGGCATCGACGGGCTGCGCTCCACGCTGCGGTGCGACAACGGCGGCAAGGGCGTCACGCCGTTGCAGGCCGAGGTCGGCGCGCTGTGCGAGGCGCTGGAGCGCTACAGCGGGAAGTGGCACGGCGACGAGGCCGTGGTGCGCGGCAGCTTCCGGTCGCTGGGCGACGAGGCCGTGCACCCGGACACCTTCCAGCTCTTCCACCCCGGCCAGTTCGACAACCGGGTGACCTGGAACCGGGAGCACGCCCCGTTCCAGCACGTGCCCGAGCCGTTCGACGAGCGCGGCGAGCTGGACTGGACGCCGGTGTGGTCGGTGACGAACCGGTGCCACCGGCTGCTGCCCACCGGGTCCCTCTACTACGGCGCGCCGGCCCCGGCGTCGGTCACCGCGAACTCCAACGGGTGCGCGGCGGGCGCGAGCGTCGAGGACGCGATCCTCCAGGGACTCCTGGAGGTCGTCGAGCGGGACGCGGTGGCGCTGTGGTGGTACAACCGCACCACGATGCCGTCGGTCGACCTGGACGGCATGGCCGACCCGTTCGTCGACCGGCTCCGCGAGGTGTACGCGGGGCTGGGCCGCGAGGTCTGGGTGCTGGACCTGACAGCCGACCTGGACGTGCCGGTGGCCGCCGCGGTGTCGCGGCGGGTCGACGGGCCGCGTGACGACATCATGTTCGGCTTCGGAGCCCATCCCGACCCTCGGGTGGCCGTGCGCCGCGCGTTGACCGAGCTGAACCAGATCGTCCCGCCGGTGCTCCGGCTCGCCGACCGCGACTGGCGCCGGATGGACGTGGACCTGCGCAACTGGCTGCTCGACGCCACCGCGGACAACCAGCCGCACGTGCTCCCCGGCCGGCGGGTGAGCCCGGACGAGCACCACTACACCCCGAGGGAGGACCTGCGCGACGACATCCGCACGATCCAGGCGCGCCTGGAGGCCGAGGGCCTCGAACTGCTCGTGCTCGACCAGACCCGCCCCGACGTCGGTCTGCCCGTGGTCAAGGTCGTGGTGCCGGGCATGCGGCACTTCTGGTCCAGGCTGGCTCCAGGGAGGCTCTACGACGTACCGGTAAGCCTGGGGCGGGTCGAGCGACGTGCCGCGTTCGGCGAACTCAACCCGGTCCCGCTGTTCCTGTGACCGGGGTCGGTCCCACGCGGCTTGGGCAGAGCATGGAGAAGCGCCGTGACATCTCACTTCCCTTCAGGGCGACCGCTGTTCTCGCTGCTGGAGGACACGTTCGTCGGCACCACCGAAGACGGGCGGCTGACCGTTCACGGCCGATGGGGTGTCATCGAGTTGGAGGACTCGAGTCCGCTGGTGCGCGAGGCGCTGCACCGGATGGGCCTCGGTCCGGTGTCGCTGGAGAACATCCCGATGCTGTACGAGGACTTCGCCACGTGGCGGCAGAGCGGGAGGTTGGGGGCGAGGTGGCTGCGGCTCTGGCGGACCCTGGACCTCCTCGGCGGCTGCATGGTGCCGTCGCTGGGGCTGCACGACGGCGCGGGGCCGATCCTGTCCCTGGTCGCCGTCGTGCCGGACGTGGTGTTCCGGTGCCCCCACGTCGGCGTCGAGGACACCATCGACGTGCGGCCGGGAACCACGATCCGGGACGTCGTCGACGACGAGCTGCTGGAGTGCCCCGGACTGCCCTACACGGTGGCGCTGCACCGGCCGCCCGCCACCGGGATCGCTCGCGCCCTGTTGGCTGGTCCGACCACGATCGCGCAGGTCACGGGCGGTCTGGGCGTGCGCGGTGAGGTAGTCTCCGACGTGGTTTCGTACCTGGCGAGCGCGGGTGTCGTGCACGTGGCGGAAACAGGCAAAAACGACAGGACTTCGACAGGGCCCCGGTAGCATCCGCCCTGGCGGCGAAGTCCCGGATTCTTGGCATGGGAGCGGATGTGGCAGCACGCCTCGTCACCGTGTTATCGCCGAGCAGCGGCAGCGAGGACCGAGCGACGGGGCTCGCTCCGCGCATCGCGCTGTTCGTCGTCGCCGTCGTGTTCGCCGCCTTCGTCGTCAACGCCTTCCAGTACGTGGTCGAGGAGGGCGCGACCCCCGCCCGGCTGATCCCCGCTGGTGTCTGCCTCGCCCTGATGATGGTGCTGCAGCTGGGTTTCTTCAGCCGTCCCGGCGCCGCGGTCCGGGGCAGGCTCGGCTACGCCGCGCTGACCGTGCAGGCGCTGCTGACGTTCGTGCCGATGGCGTTCTACGGCGAGGCGTGGACGGGCATGCCGGGGTTCCTGGCGGGCGACGCCCTGCTGGTGCTGCGGCTGACGCCGGGCTGGGTCGCGTTCGCCGCGATCACCGCCGTGACCGGGGTGGTCCAGGCCCGGCTGACCGGGATCCCGCTGGAGATCGCCTACATCGTGAACCTGACCGTCGTGGTCGGGCTCGTCGTGTACGGGCTGTCCCGGCTGCGGCAGCTCGTGCACGAGCTGCAGGAGGCCCGCCGCGAGGTCGCGGGCCTCGCGGTGGCGCGGGAACGGCTGCGGTTCGCCCGCGACCTGCACGACCTGCTCGGGTTCAGCCTGTCCGCGATCACGTTGAAGAGCGAGCTGACCCACCGCCTGGTGCCGCGCCAGCCCAAGCGCGCCGAACAGGAGCTCGGCGAGATCCTGGAGATCTCCCGGCAGGCCCTGTCCGACGTCCGCGAGGTCGCGTCGAGCTACCGTGAGCTGTCCCTGGACGACGAGCTGTCCTCCGCCCGGTCGGTGCTCGCCGCCGCCGAGGTCGTCGTGGACGTGCGGGCCGACGACACCGAGCTGCCGCCGCGGGTCCGCACCGTGCTCGCGACCGTGCTCCGCGAGGGCGTCACGAACCTGTTGCGGCACAGCAAGGCCGAGCACTGCGCCATCACCGTGTCCCGCGCGGGCGGCTCGGTCGACATCGAGGTCGTCAACGACGGCGTGCGCGCCGCCGTGCCCACCGACCACGGCAACGGCATCGGGAACCTCACCCAGCGCGTGCGGGCCCTCGGCGGCACGCTCACCGCCGACGCGGACGACGACCACTACCGGCTGCGCGCCTCCATCCCCCTGGACACCGCCGACGACGATCCCCCCGCCGACCACGAGCAGGCCCGCCGCGGCCCGGAGATGGCCCCGCGGCGCAGCTTCCTCATCACCACCGCGGTCTTCACCGGCTACGCCCTCAACACGTCCGTGTTCGTCTTCGCCGCCCACCTCACCCTGCCGAGCAGGCTCGTGGTGTGGGCCTGCGTCACCGGCTCCCTGGCCCTGATGCTCGGCTTCTTCAGCCGCCCCACCGCCCCCGTCCGCTCACCGCTGGGCGTCCTCGCGCTGCTGCTGCAGGTCGTGCTCACCTACCTGCCGATCGTCCTGTTCCAGAACCCGTTCCTCGGCCTCACCGGCTTCCTCGCGGGCGCCGCCCTGCTCGTCCTGCCCGCCCGCTTCGGCATCCCCGTCTTCCTCGCCGCCGTCGTCAGCGCCGGCGGCGCCCACTGGGTCTTCGGCGGCAACACCATCAACGTCGGCTACGGCTTCCTCGTCACCATCAACCACGGCCTCGTCGTCTTCGGCCTCTCCCGGCTCCGCTCCATGGTCCAGGACCTCCACGACGCCCGCACCGACCTCGCGAACCTCGCCGTCACCAAGGAACGCCTCCGCTTCGCCCGCGACCTCCACGACCTGCTCGGCTACAGCCTGTCCGCCATCACCCTGAAGAGCGAGCTCACCCACCGCGTCGTCTGCCGCGACCCCGAACGCGCCCAGCAGGAGCTGTCCGGCATCCTCGCCATCTCCAGACAGGCCCTCTCCGACGTCCGCGCCGTCGCCTCCAGCTACCGCGAGATGTCCCTCGACGAGGAAACCACCTCCGCCAGATCCCTCCTCGCCGCCGCCAACGTCAACGTCGTCCTCCACCTCGACCCCTGCGACCTCCCCCCGCCCATCCGCACCACCCTCGCCACCGTGCTCCGCGAAGGCGTCACCAACCTCCTTCGCCACAGCAACGCCGAAAACTGCGAAATCACCCTCGCCGTAACCGAAGACCGCCTCACCATGGAGATCACCAACGACGGCCTGCTCACCACCGACCCGGACGACGGCACCGGCAGCGGCATCCACAACCTCACCGCCCGCGTCAAGGACATCGGCGGCACCCTCCAAGCAGGCACCCCCGACGGCACCACCTACCGCCTAAGAGCGGAAATCCCCCTGGCACAGGTGTAAGCCGGCTGACACAACAACGAGCACACCCCCGCCCCGATGGCCGCACCCACCGAGCAAACAGCCCAACCACAACGAAACCGAGCAAGCTCGTCCGCCCGTGCGGCCGACTTGACTTGGGGTTTTTGGGCTTACAATGAGTCGGCGGGCAGGCTCTACCACCTGCCCTTTTTCGCCCGACGAAGCCCAAAAAAGGGGCCCCAAGTCAAGTCGGCCGCACCCGGAGACCGCTGTAGCGACACCCCGTTTGCCCTCGACAGCGACACCAGGTCTACCTCGACAGCGACACCCGGTTGACCCTCGGCAACAACACCCGCCCTACAACCACCCTGCGTCCAACGCGATCCGAATCGCGTCCACCCGGTTCCGCGCATCCAGCTTCGCCACAACAGCCGTCAGGTAGTTCCGCACCGTCCCAGACGACAGCGACAGCAGCCTCGCGATGTCCGGCGCGTCCGTCCCGTCCGCCGCCAACCGCAGCACTTCCAGCTCCCGCTCCGTCAGCGGGCACTCCCCGCGGTCCCACGCCGCCAGCGCCAGCTGGCTGTCCACCACGCGCCGTCCCGCGTTCACGTCCCGGATCGCCGCCGCCAGCTTCGCGGGCGGCGCGTCCTTGAGGATGAACCCGTCCACCCCCGCCGCCAGCGCCCGCCGCAACGTGCCGGGGCGGGCCAGCGTGGTCAGCATCAGGGTGCGCACGGACGGCATCGTGGACCGGATGGTGCCCGCCACGGTCAGCCCGTCCACCACGGGCAGGTCGACGTCGATCACCGCGACGTCGGGGTCGTGACGCCGGACCATCGGCATGATCTGATCACCGGTGTCCACCTCGGCGACGACGACGATGTCCGGTTCGAGGTCGAGTAGAGCGACCAGCGCACCACGGACCATGTGCATGTCCTCGGCGAGCAAAACCCTGATCATCCCGGCCGTTCCCCTCCACCCGTTCCGCACACCCTAGCGTCCGGTGAACCGACCCCCGGACGTCCGCGCTACCCGGCGAGTTGCGGCACCGGGGTGAGGTTCGGGTCCGCTCGGAGGATGGCGCGCTGGAGCCCGCGGAGCCGGTCCGACGGTCCGAGGCCGAGCTCGTCGACGAGCCGGTCGCGCAGGGTCCGGTAGGCCTCCAGGGCGCGCGACGGCCTGCCCGAGCGGTAGAGCGCGAGCATGTGCTGGGCGCAGAAGTTCTCGTGCAGCGGGTGCTGCGCGGTGAGCATGGAGAGGTCGCCGAGCAGCGCCTGGTGCCTGCCGAGCCGGAGGTCCGCGTCGATCTGCGCCTCCAGCGCGCCGAGCCTGCTCTCCTCGAGCCTGGTCACCTCCATGGCGAGCCGGGTACCGGTCGGCACGTCGGACAGCACCGGGCCGCGCCACACCTCCAGCGCCGAGCGCAGCAGCCGTGACGCCGCCTCCAGGTCGCCTTCCTCCAGGGCCCGCTGCCCCTGCCCGGCCAGCCGTTCGTAGTGGGCCACGTCGACGTAGCCGTCGCCCGCGTCCAGCAGGTAGCCGCCGTACCGGGTCACCAGGACGTCCTTCGCGGCGCCCGTGCCCGCCGCCTCGATGCGCCTGCGGATCTGGAGCACGTAGGTCTGCAGCGTGGTCAGCGCGCTGCGCGGGGGCGTCGCGCCCCAGAGCTCCTCGATCAGGGCGGGGACGGTCACCACGTGACCCGCCCGCAGTCCGAGCAGCGCGAGCAGCTGGCGCGGCTTGCCCGCGCTCGGCGTGATGGACGCGCCCTTCTCGGACGCCTCCAGCGGTCCCAGCACCTTGATCTCCATGGAACTCTCCCCAGCGGTGTGACGGCGGAACACCTTTTCCAGCACTGACAGTCCATCCGAGACGGGTGGGTCGGCGCCACGTACCGCGGCACGACCGGGCGGTGAACGGATAACCGCCCGCACGGTGAAACTTTCACACCCGAGGACCGCTGCCGAAAGTAGTCGCGCCGGCGCGTTGCGTGATCACGAACCCCTACAACCGGTCGACGCCCACTAATCGGCGGAACAAATGGGAAACTACTCACAGCTGGACCGATTCAGAGCCTTGACCGGGGCCTCCGTCCCCTGTCGTAGTATTCGCTCAGGCGGTGTGCGGGGGTGGACATGGCGGCATTGACTCATCCACCGGGTGCGGTCAGCGTGTCGGTGCCACCGGCGCGCCGAACGATTCGGTCCGTTGTCGCGATAGTGGGCGCGCTCTCGCTCGTCGAACTCCTGCACGTGCTCTCGCTCGATCCGGGAATTACCCGATCGGCTTTCCTCATCGCGGACACAGCGGTATTGGCCGTCGCGCAGGTGTGCTATTTCAGCAACCCCTCGGCGCGCCGCGGCTTCCCCTTCGGCCACCTCGCGCTCGCCCTCCAGGCGGTTCTGGTCGCCCTGCCCGTGCTCGCCGTGGGGCACACCTGGATCGGCGTGCCGGGCCTGCTCGCGGGCAGCGTCCTGCTCGTGCTGCCGCGCGCCGCGGGCTGGTCGGCGTTCACGGCCGTGGTCGCCGCCGCGACCTGGGCCAGGTTCGCCGCCGAGCACGACGTCTCCGACGCCGCCACCTGCGCCGTCGCCACCGCGATGACCGGGCTGGTCACGCACGGCATGCCCTGGCTCGCGGCCGTCGCCGTGAAGGTCAGCGCCACCAGGGGCGACCTGGCTCGGGCCGCCGTCGCCGAGGAGCGCGTCCGCGTCTCCCGCGACCTGCACGACCTGCTCGGCTACGGCCTGTCCGCCATCAAGCTCAAGAGCGAGCTGACCCACCGGCTGCTCCCCGAGCACCCGGACCGGGCCCGCGAGTCGCTCGCGGAGATCGTGGACATCACCCACCGCACCCTCGTCGACGTCCGGTCGGTCGCCCTGGGCTACCGCCTGCTCTCCGTCGAGGAGGCCTTCCGGTCGGCGGACGCCGTGCTCCGGTCGGCGGGCATCGACGTAGCCATGGAGCTGCACACCGACCCCATCCCGGAACCGGCCGCGACCGTGCTGGCCACCGTGCTCCGGGAGGGCGTCACCAACGTGCTGCGGCACAGCGAGGCCGGGCGCTGCGAGATCACCCTGTGCCGCAAGGAGGACGCGGTCGAGCTGCGCATCGTCAACGACGGCATGCGCGACACCCCGCAGGACCACCACACCGGCAGCGGTGTGCGGAACATGACCGAGCGCGTGCTGGAGATCGGCGGGTCCTTCAGCTCCCACCGCGACGACGACGTGTTCCGGCTGCTCGCGTCCGTCCCGCTGGCACCGCGGGACTGACCTGCGGGAACCCGGCTACAACCAGCCGGCCTTCCGGGCGATCCGCACCGCGTCGATCCGGTTGCGCGCCTCGAGCTTCATGGTCACCGTCGTCAGGTAGTTGCGGATCGTCCCCACCGACAGGTACAGCGACCCCGCGATCTCCATCGCGTCCGCCCCGTCCGCCGCCATCCGGAGGACCTCCAGCTCACGGGGCGTCAGCGGGCACTCGTCCCCGTCCCAGGCCGTCAGCGCGAGCTGCGAGTCGATCACCCTCCGGCCGACCGACACCCCCCGGATCGCGTCCGCGAGCTGGTTGATCGGGGCGTCCTTCAGGATGAACCCGTTGACCCGCGCCGTCAGCGCCCTGCGCAGCGTCCCCGGACGGCCGAGGCTCGTCAGGATCAGCGTCCGGGTGGACGGCGCCACCTCGTGGATCTGCACCGCCGCCGAAAGGCCGTCCATTCCGGGCAGGTCGATGTCCAGCACGGCTACATCCGGTTTGTTCAGGCCTACCGCGGGAATTATTTCGTCACCATTGGCGACCGATGCGACGACTTCCATGTCGGGCTCGAGATTCAACAGCGCGACCAGTGCACCGCGGACCATTTGCACATCCTCGGCGAGCAGCACCCTGATCATCGAGCCTCCTGCACGTCTTGCCCTAAAGAACTTGAGTCTTACACCCGACGACCGAGCCTGCTATGAAATTGCACCGGATGCGGAGTGTACTCCGCCGAATGCCCCAACACCTATAGGAATGATTGATTACCGCAGGTCCCCGACTACACGCTTGCCACTCACGCCTCCCCTCGGGGCATTAGCTCCGCGAAACCGACCGT
Source organism: Umezawaea tangerina (assembly GCF_003002815.1). Classification (GTDB taxonomy): domain Bacteria; phylum Actinomycetota; class Actinomycetes; order Mycobacteriales; family Pseudonocardiaceae; genus Umezawaea; species Umezawaea tangerina. Next base: position 839,577 of record NZ_PVTF01000002.1, read on the forward strand.
TCACCCTCCGTCGTCACGGGTCGCGAACGGAGAGCGCACTGAGAGTAGCGGGACCTACTTTCGCCCGATGGAGATTCTGCGTTCTTTCCGAGAGCGGATCGAGAGCCTGGACGAGCAGCTCGCCGTCCTGATCGCCGACCGGCTCGCCGTGTGTTCCGAGGTCGCTCTCGTGAAGAAGGCCGAAGGAATTCCGATGATGCAGCCGGATCGCGTCGCCGCGGTGCGCGCGGCCTACGCCGACCGCGGTCGCGCGCTCGGCGTGTCGCCCGAGTTCATGTCCGAGCTGGCGTCGTTGCTGATCAGCGAGGCGTGCAGGCTGGAGGACGAGATCATCGACGGTCCGGGGGTCCGGACCGGATGAGCCTCTCGAGGTGGACTCAAGTTCTGCTCCACCTACCGCTGGAACAGTCCACCGTGGCAACCGATCCGCCGGGTCTTGCCATTGTGCCCAATCCGATGACACGGGGGCAGCATGCGCACGGGTTACGTTCCTGACAACGGATACGACGTATTTTTCCGCATTCTGGGGCCACTGCAGGTGACCATCGCGGACCGGGTCGTCCAGCTCGCGAAGAACCGGCAACTCACCGTTCTCGCGCTGCTGCTGACCGAGGCGAACAAGGTCGTCTCGGGTGGCCGGATCATCGACGCCGTGTGGGGTGACGCTCCCCCCGTGACGGCGGACAAGCAGATCCAGACGTGCGTGTGGCGGCTGCGCAGCGCCTTCGAGAAGGCGGGCGGCACCGGGCTGATCGAGACCGCGCGCGGCGGTTACCTGCTGCGGCTGCCCGACGGCTGCCTGGACACCCAGGTGTTCGAGCGGGCGATGCTGCGCGGCCGCGAGCGCGCCGAGGACGGCGACCTGGCCGGTGCCGTCGAGGAGTACCGCTCGGCGCTGGCGCTGTTCCAGGGGCGGCCGATGGCCGAGCTGGACAGCCCCGCCATCGAGGCCGTGGCCGCGTACTGGTCGGAGCGCAGGCTGTCGGTGCTGGAGGAGTGCCTGGACATCGAGCTGGCCATGGGCAGGCACCGCGAGCTGGTCAGCGAGCTGCGGCTGCTGGTCGACGAGTACCCGCTGCGCGAGCAGCTGCGCGGACGGCTGATGACCGCGCTGTACCTGTCCGACCGGCGCGCCGACGCGCTCGCCGTCTACCGCGCGGGCCGCGCGACCCTGGTCAGCAACCTGGGCCTCGACCCGTGCGCGCGGCTGCAGGACCTGCACCGGCGGATCATCGCGGGCCACCCGGTGTCCTCGCCGCAGCCGCAGCGCGCCCGGTACGCCGCCAAGATCCCCGCCCAGCTGCCCGCCGACACCGGCGACTTCACCGGCCGCTCCGACGACCTCGACTGGCTCGACCAGGAGCTGCGCCGCGACCGCACCGGCGGCACCCCCATCATCACGCTGATCGGCCGCGGCGGCGTCGGCAAGTCCGCGCTGGCCGTGCACGCCGCGCACCGCGCCCAGGACCGGTTCCCCGACGGCCAGCTGCACGCGGACCTCAGGGGCAGCACCAGCCCCCTGCGCCCGCAGGTGGTGCTGAGCGGGTTCCTCCAGGCGCTGGGCACGCCGGAGCGCAGCATCCCGTCGGACCTCGCGAACCAGGCCACGCTGTTCCGCAGCATCACCGCGGGCAAGCGGCTGCTGGTCCTGCTCGACGACGCGGCGAGCAGCGCCCAGATCGAGCCCCTGCTGCCCGGTGGCAGCGACAGCGCCGTGCTGTGCACGAGCCAGTCGAGCATGGCCGAGACGCCGGGGGCGACCACCCGGCGCGTCGACGGCCTGGACACCGCGGACGCCGTGCGGCTGCTGTCGCGGCTCATCGGCGCCGAGCGGGTGTCGCGCGAGCCGGAGAGCTCGCGCGCGATCATCGGCCTGTGCGGCCACCTGCCGCTGGCCATCCGCGCCGCGGGCGCCCGCCTGCACACCCGGCCGACGTTCCGGCTGGAGCGGTTCGTCGACCACCTCGCCGACGAGAAGCGGCGGGTCGCCGAGCTGACCTACGGCTCGCTCGACACCGGCGCGCGCCTCACCGCCGCCGCCGACCGGCTCTCCCCCGCCGAACGACGGCTGTGGCTCGCGCTGAGCATCCTGGAGCTGCCGCACATCTCCGCGTGGGTCGCCGCGACTGTGGCGGGCACGTCGGAGGGCGAGGCGCAGCGCCTGCTCGACGGGCTGGCCGACCACCAGCTGATCGACGTCGTCGACGGCAACCGGCTCGGCGGCTCGCACTACGAGTACCACCCGCTCCTGCGCATCCTGGCCCGTCAGCGGGCCGACCAGGAGCTGGACGCCGCGGGGCTCATCGACGCGCTCGACCGCCTGGCCGACGTGTTCTCCTGGCTGGAGGACCGCGCGCACCGCGCCCTCGACCCGCACGGCGCGCCCGGCCAGCCGACGTTGCCGCCGGAGGGCGTGCTGCGGATCGGCCAGGGCCTGCTGCGCGACGTCACCCACCACGCCGAGCTGTGGCTGGCCCAGGAACGCCCCAACCTGCCCTGGCTGCGCACCCTCGCCACCGCCCGCGACCACCGCGGCCCCAAGCTGCCCACCCAGCAGTCCAGGGCCCTGCCCGCGGGCCACCACGTGGCCTGATCAGCGCCGCCGCACCAGTGCTCGCGAGACGGCGTTGTCCTGCGACAGCACCAGCCCGAACACCACCACCGCGCACCCGACCAGCGTCACCGGGTCGACGCCCTCGCCCAGCAGCACCACCCCGCCGACCACGCTCACCACGGGGTACAGGTTGAGCAGCAGCCCGGCCCGCGCGCTCGGCACCTTGGACAGGCCGTAGTTCCACAGCAGCATCCCGACCAGGTGGGCGCCCACGCCGTAGAGCGCCAGCACCACCCAGCCGATGGCGTCCAGCTCCCGCGCCGTCGCGACCACCTCGTCGAAGAACACGACGAGCAGCGGCAGCGTCCCCAGCCAGAGCGTGACCGCGCTGATCCGGAACGAGCCGAAGCGCCGCACCAGCGGGCCGACGGCCACCGAGTAGACGCCCCACAGGAACGCCCCGAGCAGCACGAGCGAGGCCCCGAGCAGCATCGACGGGTCGAACGCGACACCTCCGCCGACGCTCAGGGTGACCACGCCGGCGAACGCGACCACGAAGCCCCAGAGCAGGGGACGGGTCAGCGGCTGCTTGAGGACCACGACGCTGAGCAGGGCGATCCAGAGGGGTTCGGTGGCCAGCAGCGCGCCCGCGAGACCGGCCTCCACGTGCTGGACGCCGTAGGTCATCGAGACGTTGTAGGCGATGATGCCGACCACCGCGCAGCCCGCCACCGCGGCGAGCTGCCGAGGGGTCCAGCGGAGCTCGGTGAGCCCGGTCCACGGGATGAGCGGGACGTAGCACACCGACCCGATCGCGAGCCTGATGGCGATCAGCGCCATCGGGTCGGAGCCCTGGACGAGGAACCGGGTCGCCACCGGCGCCAGTCCCCAGAGGACCATCGCGACGAAGACGGCGGCCATGGCCTTCGCCTGGCCGTGTTCGGAGCTCACGATCAAGCGACTCTACTGGTGGGCGCACGAGGGCGCCGGACCCGGCGTACCGCCGGGGTCCGGCGCCGTCCTCGCGTCCCGAGTGGTCAGCCCGCCCCGGTCAGCTCCTGCGCCAGCAGCTCCAACGCCTCCCGCAGCACGTCGATCGCCGTGGCGTACTCGCCGAGGTCGATGTGCTCGCGGTCGGTGTGGTCCAGTGAGGAGTCACCGGGGCCGTAGACGGCCATCGGGACGTCCCACCGCGGTTGGACGATGTTCAGGTCCGCGGTGCCGGTCTTGAGCTTGAGCTTCGGCCGCTCCCCGCGCGCCCGGATCCCCGCGCACAGCGCGCGGACGACGAGACCGCGGGCGTCCACGCGCACCGCGGGCGTGCGGTCCTCGATCTTCAGGACCCCGTCCGCCGCGGCCTCGGCGAGGAACGACTCGAACGCGTCCAGGTCGAACCCCGGCGGCGTCCGGACGGAGATGGTCAGCGACGCCTCCTCGATGGAGCCGCCCATCTCCACCAGTGTCGGGATCGGACGGTCGAACGCCTTGGCGTCGTCGGTGGACAGGGCGTCGCAGTAGGCGGTGACCCTGTTCCAGAACACCACCCCCGCCTCGGTCGCCTTCTCCTCCGGGCTGGCGGTGTGGACGGACGGCCTGCTGACGTCGAACCGCAGCATGACCCGGCCCTTGTAGCCGATACCCACGCCCGCCCAGCCGTTCGGCTCGCCGACGAACCCCGCGTCCGGCCGGAACGTCTCGGCGAGGTGGGTGGCGCCCCGGCCGAACGTCTCCTCCTCGACGACACCCGCGACCACCAGCTGCACGCCCTGGACGTCGGCCTCGGCCGCCGCGCAGATCATCGCGGCCAGCGGCCCCTTCGCGTCGACCGTCCCGCGCCCGTGCAGCAGCGGACCCTCCAGCCGCACCGGGATCTGGCTCGGCACGGTGTCCATGTGCCCGATCAGGATGATCATCGGCGCCGTCGGGTCCCCGCGCCTCCCGATGACGTTGCCCACCTCGTCGACGTGGGCCTCGAACCCGAAGTCCGGCAGCACCTCCGCCAGGTAGGAGGCCAGCGCGGCCTCCTCGCCCGACGGCGACGGGATGCCGACCATCCGCAGCAGCAGGGTCTCGGCGCGCGTGCTCATCGTGCTCCTTCGACGAACGTTGTTCCGGAACCGGCGCGGGCGGCCAGCACCGGCGAGGGCACCCGGCCGTCCGCGAGGACGACGTGCGGCACACCCGCCAGCCGCGCCTCCCCCGCGCTGCGCAGCTTCACCTTCATCCGTCCACCGGCCAGGTCGAGGTGAGCGGCCAGGTCGTCGCAGGGGACCTCGGCCACCAGGCTCGCCGGGTCGTCCTGGTCGCGCAGCAGACCCGGCACGTTCGACAGCACGATCAGCCAGTCCGCGCCCAGGGCGACCGCCAGCCGCGCCGCGAACCGGTCCGCGTCCACGTTGAGCGGTCCCGCTTCCGGGTCCAGCGCGGGTGGCGACACCACGGGCACGTACCCACCGTCGAGCAGCGTGCGCAGCAGGTGCGGGTCCACGTCGGCGATCCGCCCGGACAGGTCGTCGCGCACGACCCGGTCGACGCCGTCGACCACCACCCGCGCGGGCGGGGTGCGGCGCGCGGTCACCAACCCACCGTCCACTCCGGACAGTCCGACCGCGCGCACGCCCGTCCGCAGCAGCTCGACGACCAGCGGCGGCTTGACCCGCCCCAGCATGCCCAGCGTGAGCGAGTCGAGCGCCTCGGCGTCGGTGTACCGGCTGCGCCTGCCGCCGCCGGAGGTCAGGTACCGGGTGGTGCGGCCCAGCTCGGCGGCGAGCCGGTCGGACTCGGCTCCGCCGCCGTGCACGACGACGACGGAGCTCCCCTCCGCGACCAGGTCGCGGATGTCGGCGCACGCGCGGGACATGTCGTCGCCGAGCGAGCCGCCGACCTTGACCACGAACCGCTCAGACCGGGTGGAGACCGGCGAAGGAGAGTCCAGCGGTCTCGTCCCAGCCGGAGGCGATGTTGAGGCAGTGGACGGCATTGCCCGCACCTCCCTTCACCAGGTTGTCCAGCGCGGCGACCACGACGAGGTGGTCGCCCGCGGAGTTGAGCGCGAGCCCGATGTCGCAGAAGTTGGTGCCGCTGAGGATCTTCGGCTCGGGCAGCCGGTGCAGCGCGGAGCGCTCCCGCACGAGCCGGACGAACGGCTCGTCGCGGTAGGCGTCGCGGTAGACCGACCACAGCTCCCGCTCGGTGACCGTCCGCGACGGCCTGATGTGGCAGGCCACCTGCACGCCCCGCACGGCCTCGATCGCGGTCACCGACATCTGCACCGGAACCCCGCACGCCTGCTCGATCTCCGCGGTGTGCCGGTGCCCGTGCGGCTTGGCCATCCGCAGCGCGCCGCTGCGTTCGGGGTGGTGGCTGCCCTCGTCGGGCGTGCGGCCACCGCCGCTGGACCCGGTGCGGGCGTCCACGAGCACCGCGCCGTCGACCAGCCCGGCCGCGGCGAGCGGGTGCAGGGCGAGGATCGCGGCGTTGGCCATGCAGCCGGGCACCGCGATGTGGCTCGCCCCGCGCAGGCCCTCCCGGTTCAGCTCGGGGATGCCCGCCTGGAACCGGGAGAGCCAGATCGGGTCCGGTGCAGGCCCCCGGTAGTAGCGCTCTCGGCGGGCGTGGTCGGTCAGCCGGAAGTCGGCGCTGAGGTCGACCACGACCGGCGCGACCGACGACCAGCGGTCGACCCCCTTCATCGACGCGCCGTGCGGCATGGCGAGGAAGACCACGTCGCAGTCCCGCACCTCGTCGTCGGTCACGTAGGTCAGGTCGCTCTGGTCGCGCAGGTTCGGGTGCACCGCGCGCAGCGGGCGACCGCTGTGGCGGGTGGACGTCACCTGGGCCAGCTCGACCTCCGGGTGCTGGAGCAGCAACCGGACGACCTCACCGCCGATGTACCCGCCACCGCCGATCACCGACGCCTTCATCCGGACAGCACCTCCTCGACATGACCCACGACGAGGTCCGCGACGTCCACCTCGGCCACCTCGGCGAGGCCGTGGAACTCCATCGTGTGGTTGACCTCGGTGACCAGCAGCTCGCCGGTCGACCGCTCGATCAGGTCGACGGCGAGCATGCCGCCGCCGACGGCCTCGGCGGCGCGCAGCGAGAGCTTCACCAGGTCCGGGCTCAGCTCGCACGGCGAGGTGGTCGCCCCGCGCGCCGTGTTGGTGATCCAGTGCTCCGACCGGCGGTAGACCGCCGCCACGACCTGGTCGCCGAGCACGATGGCCCGGATGTCGCGGCCCGGCTTGTCGACGAGCTCCTGGACGTAGAACACCGAGTGCGCGGGCGACCGCATCGCCTGCTTGTGCTCGACGAGGGTCTCGGCCGCGTCCCGGTCGTTGACCTTGGACAGCAGCCGCCCCCAGGACCCGACGGTGGGTTTGACCACCGCCGGGTACCCGATGGTCTCGATCGCGCGCAGCGCGGCGTCCGGCGTCACCGCGACCACCGTCCGCGGGGTCGGCAGACCCGCGCGGACGAGCGCCAGCGACGTCAGGACCTTGTCCCCGCAGGTCTCGATGACCGCGCTGGAGTTGACCACCTGAAGACCCGCGGCCTCGTACAGGCGGGCGGCGTACACGCTGCGCGTGTGCGACATGATCCGGTTGAACACCCCGCGGTAGCGCACCTCGGGACCCGTCTGCAGGTCGACGACCAGGCTGCGGTCGTCGACGGCCTCGTAGGGGATGCCGCGCCGCTCCAGCGCGGTGAAGATCATCCGCTCTTCGAGGCGGACGCGGGTCGTCAGGACGGCCAGCACCGCTACTCCCCGAAGTCTTCCTCGATCTCCGGCGCCAGGGCGAACTCGGTCGGGTCGAGGGCGATGACCTCGAGCTCGACCTTGCAGCCGGGGCACACGACGATCGACGTGACGCGCAGGCCGTCCGGCACCGGTACGGTCTCGGTGCAGTCGGGGCAGGTGCTCGCTGTTGCGGTTGTCATGACGCACTTCTCCTCTCACTGTTCATCCACTGTGGATGGTCAGGCGTGGATGTCCTTCTCCTGGCGGCCGCGCACCACGGCCCTCGCGGCGGCCACGACGCGGTCCGGGGAGACCCCGGCCACCTCCAGCTGCTCGCGGTGGGTGCCTGGCCTGGCGCAGAACGCGTCCGCCGTGCCGACCCGCAGCACGCGGGTGGGGTGGTGCAGCGAGGTCGCCTCGGCGACCGCGCTCCCCAGCCCGCCGAGCAGCGAGTGGTCCTCGACCGTCACGATCCCGGCGGTGGTGGCCGCCGCCCGGACCAGCGCCGGCACGTCGAGGGGCTTGATGGTGTGCATGTTCAGCACGGTGGCCTCGACGCCCCGCGCGGCAAGGGTCTCGGCGGCCTCCAGCGCGAACAGCACGGGGTACGACCCGGCGGCCACGATGGTCACGTCGCCGCCGGCGCGCAGCTCCACCGCCCGGCCGACGGTGAACTCCGCGTCCGCGTCCGCGTCGGGGTAGACGGGGTCGGTCTCGGCCCGGCCGAGCCGGATGTACACCGGTCCCGGCAGGTAGGCCGCCGCCCTGACCATGCGGGCGGTCTCCCCCGCGTCGGCGGGGGTCATCACGGTCATGCCGGGTAGGGTCCGCATGACCGCGAGGTCCTGCTGGGCGTGGTGCGTCGGCCCGAGGTGCGCGGCGGAGAAGCCCGAGTGCGTGGCCACGATCCGCACCTGCAGGGCGTGGTAGGCGATGTCGACCTTGACCTGTTCGAGCGCCCGCGCCGAGGCGAACGCGGCCATGGTGTTGACGAACGGCAGGATCCCGGTGCTCGCCAGCGCTGCGCTGACGGACATCAGGTTGGCCTCGGCGATGCCGAGGTCCACGTACTGGTCGGGCAGCTCGGCCTCGAACTGCTTCTCCAGCCCGCCCATGTCCGAGTCCACGCACCAGATCCGGCCGTCCGCGCGGGCCAGCTCCAGCAGCGTCTCCCGGTAGGCGGCCCGGTCGGACGCGGGCGCCGGGGCGGGCGCCTGCGCCGCGGCGACCAGGGCCCCGCTCATGCCGCGGCCCGCAGTGCCGCGAGCGCGCGCTCGTAGGCGGCGGGGCTCAGCTTCGCGAAGTGCCCCTGCTTGCGGTGCTCCAGGTGCCGGACGCCGCGGCCCTTCACGGTGTCCGCGACCAGCACGGTCGGCCGCCCGGACCCCGGCGCCGAGCGCAGGGCGGGGACCAGCCGGGCGAAGTCGTGACCGTCCACGACGGACGCGTTCCAGCCGAACGCGCGCCACTTGTCGGTCAGCGGCTCCAACCGCATCCGGTCCTCGGTGGACCCGTTGATCTGCAGGCGGTTGCGGTCGACGACCGCGGTGAGGTTGTCCAGCCCGAGGTGCGCGGCGGACATCGCCGCCTCCCAGACCGAGCCCTCCTGGAGCTCGCCGTCGCCGAGCAGGACGTACACCCGGTTGGGCAGCACGGCCCGGCGCGCGGCGAGCGCGAGCCCGACGCCGAGCGACAGCCCGTGGCCCAGCGAACCGGTCGCGAACTCCACGCCCGGCACGGACAGCGTGGGGTGCGCCATCAGCCTGCCCTCGGACCGCCCGTAGGTGGCCAGCTCCTCGCGCGGCAGGAAACCGCGCTCGGCCAGCGTCGAGTAGAGCGCCGCGCTGGCGTGGCCCTTGCTGAGCAGGAAGTGGTCGCGACCGCTCCACCGCGGTTCGTCGGGCCGCACGCGCAGCACGTCGAAGTAGAGCGCCACCAGGATGTCGGCCGCCGACAGCGACCCGCCGACGTGGGTGCCGATCGGACCGGCGCCGATCGCCAGCACGTGCTCCCGCACGGCCAGCGCCCGGCGTTCCAGCCCGACGACGTCCACACCGGCCCCGGTGGGCGCCTCCGCGGTCTGCACGGTCACGCGGCACCCACCTTCGTCTCGGAGTAGCCGGGCACCGCGGCCCACGGGGGCTCGTAGTCCAGCGACCGGGCGAACCTGCCGACGACGTCGAGGTGCTGCCACACGCGGTCGAACGCGTCCGCGTACTCGGCGAGCGCGGGACCGGCCTCGGGGTTGAGGTGCATCCGGCGCAGGCACAGCGAGTCCTCGATGACCTGGCAGGTCACCGGGTAGTCGGCGAGGTCGTAGCGCTGCGGGTTGGTGCCCGGCAGCGACCACGGGTAGCCCTGGCCGTAGGCGTCCTGCTTCTGGAACACGGGCTGACCGGGCAGCGGGATGATCTGGTAATGGGTGAGCGGCACGCCCTCGGCCAGCAGCGCGCGGCGCAGCGCCTGGCGGAACCGGCCGGCCGTCACGCCCTCCAGGCCCGCGGCCTCCGGGTCGAAGCGGAAGCGGAGCATGTGCCACATGTGCGTGCGGTCCGCGGGCACGGTGGGGATGACGATGCCGGGCAGCTGCGCGAGCCGGTCGAGGAACACCGGGACGTTCTGGTCGCGCTTGGCCTGGTACTCCCAGAACCGGTCGAGCTGCGCGCGGGTGAACGCGGCGAGCACCGAGCTCAGCTTGAGGTTGGAGCCGCGGGTGGCCGAGACGTACAGCCGCTCCTCGGTGCTGAGGTCCTCGCCGAGGATGCGCAGGCTGCGGACGCGTTCGGCGACCTCCTCGTTGTCGGTGGTGATCAGGCCGCCCTCACCGCAGGTGGGGATGCTCTTCTCGACGTTGAGGCTCCAGCAGCCGACGTCGCCCAGCGAGCCGATCGTCTCGCCGCGGTACTGGCCGCCCTGCGCCTGCACGGCGTCCTCGACGACCAGCAGGTCGTACTTCCGCGCCAGCGCGCGGATCTCGTCCATGTCGGCGGGCAGGCCACCGAGGTGGACCGGGACGATGGCCCTGGTCCGGTTGGTGATCTTCTCCTCGATCTTGGTGACGTCGATGTTGAACGTGACCGGGTCGATGTCGACGAACACCGGGATCGCCAGCTGGTAGAGCGGTGCCATCGCGGTCGCCACGTAGCTGAGGGCGGGCACGATCACCTCGTCACCGGGCTGGATGCCCAGTGCGGTGAGGGCGAGCTCCAGCGCCACCGTGCCGGAGTTCACCGCCACCGCGTGCCGGGTGCCGCAGAACTGGGCCCATTCGCTTTCCAGGCCGTGGATCTCCGGCTCGTTCTTCGCGCCGACGGTGAACTTCCGGTGGTCCAGCACACGCAGGACGGCGTCCCTCTCCGCGTCCGTGACCACCGGCCACTCCAGCCGCCGGTACTCCGGCCGCACCGCGGGCTTGCCGCCGAACATCGCCAGCTCCGCCTTCATATCTCTTCCTCTCGCCACACGACAGGCGACGGTCCGTTCCGCGTCGCGCTGGGGTTGTTTTCGAAGAGCCACGCGGTGGCGCTGTCGGCGCCCACCTGCTCTTCACGGTAATTTCCGGCTCTCTCGCAGCGGTATCAGGAAAGAATCGACGCGCTAGTACATCGTCGGGGGGTCGGGGTCGACGCGGACGTGCACGAGGTGCGGCCCGTCGTCGGCCAGCGCGGCGGCCAGCGCCGCCTTCAGGTCGGCGGGATCGGTGACCGACCTGGCCGGGCAGCCCATTCCCTCGGCGAGGGCGACGAAGTCGAGCCCGCCCAGGTCGACGCCGGGGATGTTGCGCCCGCCCGCGGCCGCGCCGAGGGTGCGCACGGCCGAGTACTGGGCGTTGTCCAGGATCACGAACACCACCGGCACCTGTTCGCGCACGGCCGTCCACAGTGCCTGGATGCCGTACATCGAGGACCCGTCGCCGATGACGGCGACGACCTTGCGGTCCGGTCGGGCGAGCGCGACGCCGACCGCGGCGGGCAGGCCGTAGCCCAGTGCGCCGCTGGCGGTGGTGAGGAACCCGGTGTCGGTGGACGTGATCGGCAGGTGGTCGTGCAGGAGGGTGCGGTGGCTCGGGGTCTCCTCCACCACGATCGCGTTGTCCGGCAACAGCTCCGCGAGCGTCGCGTACGCGTAGCCGCCGGAGATCGGGGTCGTCTCGACCGGTCGCGGCGGCCGGGGTGGTGGGGTCGGGAGTGGACGGTCGGCCTCGCGCACGCGGTCGCGCAGCGCGGTGAGGGCGAGCTTCGCGGTGGCCCGCACGCCGACGCCCTCCCGCGCCCTGGCCAGCGCGTCGGGGTCGTCGCCCACCAGGAACAGCGGCGGCAGCGGGACCTCGGCCTCGCCGCGGTGCACGTGGTAGGTGAACGCGGGCGCGCCGAGCACCACGACCACGTCGTGCTCGGCCAGCGCGGCGGCCGTGGCCCGGCGTTCCGGGCTGAGGAATCCCCGGAACAGCGGGTGGTCCTCGGGGAACGAGCACCGGGCGGACACACCGCTCGCCCACACGCCCGCGCCGAGCCGTTCGGCGAGCGCGACGAGGTCGGGGACCGCGCCGTCCTCGTCGACCGCGGGCCCGGCCACGATCCCCGGCCGCGCGCTCGCGTCGAGCGCGGCCACCAGCCCGTCCAGCGCGGCCGGGTCCGGGGCGTAGCCGGGGATGCGCGGCCGGACCACGACCGGCTTCTCCGCCACGGCGTCCCAGTCGTCCACCGGCACCGACACGAACACCGGACCCTGCGGGGCCTGCGTGGCCACGTGGTAGGCCCGCGCGATGGCGGCCGGGACGTCCTGCGCCCGCGCGGGTTCGCAGCTCCACTTCACGTACGGCTTGGGGAAGTCGACCGCGTCGGTGGCGCCGAGGAACGGGTCGTCGGGCAGCAGCGTGCGCATCTGCTGGCCCGCGACCACGATCATCGGCGTGCGGTTGCGGAAGGCGGTGAACACGTGGCCCAGCCCGTGCCCCAGCCCGCCCGCCGAGTGCAGGTTCACCAGCACCGGGCGGCGTGCCGCGTGCGCGTAGCCGTCGGCCATCGCGACGACCACGGACTCCTGGAGCCCCAGCACGTAGCGGAAGTCGTCCGGCCAGTCGGTGAGGAAGGCGATCTCCGTGGTGCCGGGGTTGCCGAACACCGTGGTGAGGCCCAACTCGCGCAGCAGGTCCCTGGTCGCGTCGCGCACCGTCAGCTCGTCCATGTCCCGTCCATTCCCCTGATCGGCCCGTCCGCGAACAGCCGGGCGCACCGGTCGCGCAGCCGGGGCGCGTGGTCGCCGAGCCCGTCCTCGATCCGGCGCACCCAGTCCTGGAAGCCCGTGTCGTCACCGGCCGACGCGAGCTTGTCGAGCGAGAGCACGGCCTCGCCGAGCGCGGCGCGGGCGGCGGCCGCGTGCGGGTTGGCGGCCTGGATGTCCCAGTAGACGTCCGGGTTGCCGCCGGTGATCCTGGCCAGCACGGCCAGCATCGTGAGGTGCGGCGGCGGCGCGAGTCCGATGAGGACGGACGGGTCGCCGTGGTCCGCCACGACCGCGCCGAAGGCGAGCACGGCGGCGTGCGTGGCGACCTGGAGGACGGCGGTCGTGCGGTCGTGCTCCTCGGCCGACAGCCCCACCACCCGCGCGCCCTCGGCGGCGACCAGGTCCAGCAGCTCCGCGGTGCGCGGGCCGTCGACCACCCGGACCGCGGCGACCGCGTTGCCCGCGAAGCCCAGGCCCGGCGCGAACATCGGGTTCAGCCCGCACACCTCCGCACCGCGTTCCTCCGCCAGCGCGGTGAGGCCGCGGGTGACGACCTGCTGCACCGACAGCGTCTCCACGAGCAGCGCGCCCGCGCCGACGGCCTGTGCGCAGGCCTCGGCCGCGACCAGCGCGACGGACTCCGGCAGGGCGAGGACCACGACGTCGGCGGACCTCACCGCGTCGAGCACCGCGACCGACGGCACGCGGGCGTCGCCCACCACCGACTCGACCCCTTCGACGTCGCACGGGCGGACGTCGACCGAGACGACCGGACCCCGGCGCAGGCAGAGCCGGGCGAACAGGCCGCCGACCGCGCCCGCGCCGCCGACCACGACCGTGCGCCCGGTCACGTCGTCCCCGCGATCCCGGCCAGCCCACCGGTGTCGAGCACGACCAGGTCGACCGGGCCGGTCAGGTCGGGGGCGCGCAGGGCGAGCCAGCGCCGCAGCCTCGGCGCCAGCCCGCCGTGCGTGCGCGCCGCCCGGCGGGAGGCGACGCCGGAGCGCTGGAGGACGGCGTCGAAGTGGTACTCCGCGCCCGTGAGCGGGGCGGCGAAGGTGACCTCGTAGCCGTGGTCCGCGCCGATGGCCTCGACCTCGTGCCAGTCCACGCCGTGTCCGTAGCCGTAGCGGACGGCCGCCGAGCGCGACTCGTGCGCGCGCCAGGCGAGCACCGAGTCGACGACGCCCGCGAGCGGGATGCCGACCAGCCGCACCCGTTCCACCCCGCGTCCGGCGAGCAGGCTGCCCAGGTGCTCCGGTGACTGCACCTCGCGGTTCCAGCGCAGCATGGGCAGCTTCGGGTGGGCGTCGGCGTGCCGCAGCACGACGTCGAAGTCGCCGACCGGGCCGAGCGGCGGGTACGCGTGCGCCTCGATGCCGTGGCCGACCGCGAGTCCGCGCAGCAGCGCCGGTGGCGACCAGCCCGCGGCGTCCGGGGTGGTGCGCGGGTGGCCGGTGCGGGTCCACGTGGTCAGCCGCTCGACCCTGGGGTCGCGCAGGTTGGCCACGAACACCGCGCCGGTGTCGCCGACGATCCGCAGCCAGCCTGCCACGGTCGCCGGCAAGTCCAATGTGGACAGCGACGGCGACCCCAGGTCCACCAGCACCAGGTCGTAGGCCTCCGGCGTGGTGAGCGGGTCGCCGACCGACGGGATCGCCCGCACGCGCATCCGGCGCCGCAGGTCGGGCCTGCGGGTGAGCACGTCGCAGACGCGGTCCAGCGACAGGTCGACCAGCCGGTAGGTCTCGCACTGCGCGGACAGCGCGGCGGGCAGGTCGACGTCGCCGATGCCGATCTGCAGCACCCGGCGGGGCGCCAGCCGGTTCACCCGGTCCAGCAGCTGGGCGATCCGCGCGGGCCGGGTCGGGACCACGGCGGGCTCCCGGCGCGGCACCACCACGGCCACGGTGCGCCCCGCCTGGCGCAGGACGACCACCTGGGCGACCAGCGGGTGCGCGGCCAGGGCGGTGCGCAGCTCGGAGGACGGGTCGGGGGCGGTGAGGTCGAGCCGGTCTCCCCCGTCGGCGAGGTACAGGCCGTCGCCCCTGGCGACGGCGGCGAGGTCAAGGCCGCCGGGCGGCCGCGAGTCGAGGAGGGTCATGGCGTCGGCACCGGCTCGACCTCGAGGGTCCTCAGCAGCTGCGCGTCGATCTTGCCGCTGGGGCTGCGCGGGAGCTTCGGCAGCACCACGAACCGGTCGGGGTGCATGTAGGCGGGCAGCAGCCGGGCCACCTCGCCGCGCAGGTCGCCGTCGGTGAGACCGGGGTCCGGCGACGCGACGAACGCGATCACCTGGTCCACGCCGTTGGCGCCGGTCCGCACCGTGACGACGCAGTCCGCGACCGACCGGTGGTTACGCACCGCGGCCTCGATCTCGCCGAGCTCGACCCGGAAACCGCGCAGCTTCACCTGGTTGTCGACGCGCCCGATGATGTGCAGCTCGCCCTCCGCCGACCACAGGCCGCGGTCGCCGGTGCGGTAGATCCGCTCCCCCGACGCGCCGAACGGGTCGGGCAGGAACCGGTCGGCCGTCGTACCGGGCCTGCGGTGGTAGCCGCGGGCCACGGCCGGGCCGCCGATGTAGATCTCGCCGGGCAGGCCGGGCGGCGCGGGCCGCAGCCGTCCGTCGAGCACGTGGACGCGGTAGTTGGGCAGCGGGCCGCCGATGGGGATCTTGCCGCCGGTCGCGTCGGCGAAGCCGCACCGGTGCGCGGTGGCCCACACCGAGCACTCGGTCGGACCGTAGTCGTTGAGCAGCACCGCCTCCGGGCAGTCGAGCAGGTGCCACGCGACGAGCTTCGGCGGCATCGGCTCACCCCCGACCGACACCAGCCGCAGCCGTTCGAGCCCGGTGCCGCCCGCGGCCTGCAGGACGAGGCCGTAGTGCGAGGGCACGGAGTGGATGTGGGTGATCGGCGCGCGCAGCAGCAACGCCCGCAGCGCCAGCAGGTCGTGCGCCTCGACCTCGGTCGGCAGCACCACGGTGCCGCCGCCGGTGAGCGTCCAGTAGAGCCCGCCCGCGGCGCCGTCGAAGCACAGCGGCATCGTCACCAGGTCGCGCTCGGGCGGCGCTCCGCCGACGCCCCGCGCGTGCGTGGAGACGACGATCGACCGGTGGCTCACCGCGACGCCCTTGGGCACGCCGGTCGAGCCGGAGGTGTAGATCAGGTAGGCGACGTCGGTGGGGTCCACCGCGACCGCGACCGCGGGGGCGTGGTCGGGCTCCCCGGCGCAGTCGGCGAGCCGCAGCACCGGGACGGGCGCCTCGAACGGTCGGTGCGCCACCACGACCCGCGCGCCGGAGTCGGCCAGCACGTGCCGGATCCGCTCGGCCGGGTAGGACGGCTCGACCGGGACGTACCCGGCACCGGCCTTGAGCACGCCGAGCATCGCCACGATCGGCTCCGCGGCCCGGTCGGCGAGCACCGCGACGAGGTCACCGGTGCCGATCCCCCTGGCTCCCAGCGCGTGCGCGACCCGGTTGGCGCGGGCGTCCAGCTCGCCGTAGGTCAGCTCGACACCGCCGCACACGACGGCGACGGCGTCCGGGGTGGCGACGGCGTGCCGTTCCACCAGGGTGTGCAGGCAGGTGTCCTCGACCGACCGGTCCTCGCCGGTCGACCAGGCCGTGACGGCGTCGTGCTCCTCGGGGGTGAGCGCGGCGATGTCGCCGACCCGCTGGTCGGCGGTGATCCCGGCGAGCACGGCGAGGAGCCGGTTGGCGGCCACGAACACCGCCCGCGTCTCGTAGAGCCCGGCGTCGTAGTCGATGCGCAGGGTGCCGTCGGCGGTGAGGGCGATGTCCAGCTCGTGCTTCGCACGGCCGTCGGACACGTGCACGGGTGTGGCGGTGAACGCCCCGAAGGTCTCCGGCCTGCCGTCGTCGTGGCGGCCGACGGCGACGGTCGCACCCGCCGACCTCACCACGGGCACACCCCGCGCGAGTCCGTTGTGGACGGTGCGGACCAGGTCCTGGGCCCGCACGTGGTCCCGCACCCGCACCGGCACCAGGACCGGGTCCGGTGCCGACACCACGAGGTCCGCGTCGGGCAGGCCGCGGTAGCGGGCCAGCAGGACGGCGACCGCGGCGGTCAGGACGGCTTCGGTGGACACCCCGTGCGCGGCCGCGAACTCGGCGGGTGCCGGTCCGCACGGCCTGCGCAGGGTGCTCGCCGACCCCGACGGCTGCCCGCCGCCCCGCAAGGCGGCGGGCAGGTCGAGCGGGGGGACCGCGGCCAGGGCGCGTTCGCCCGCGGCCTGGGCGGGCACGTCCCGCTGCTCCGGGTCGAGCGCCCAGGACAGCACGGTGCCGGGATCGAGGTCCCCCTTGGTGACGACGACGGCGAGGTGCCGGTCGCGGGCGAGCCGGGCCAACGCGAGCCGAGCCGGTGCGGCGTCGACCCCCGCCGCCTCCATCTCGCCCCGGACCAGCTCACCCCAGCAGGCCGCGGCCCGCTCGTCGGTGCCCAGGTCCGAAGTGGACTCGTGCGGTGGTGCGGAGAAGTCGTACCCGGCAAGGCGCAGCGCCGGGTGGGCCGCGGCGAGCCGGGCCCTGGTGCGGGTGAGGTCGAGCTCGCCCAGCACCAGCCAGGCACGGTCGGTCAGGTGCGTAGGGTCGGGCACTGGACTCCTCCTCCGTAACGGCGCCGAGCCGACCACGGGGTGGCACGTGCGCCACCCCGTGGTCAGGACTCAGAGCAGGACGCGCTCGTGGGCTGCCGCCCGGTAGTGGCGCGACCTGCGCAGGTCCCTCGTGACGATCACTTTCTTCAACCAGCGGTCGGTGCCGTCGAACCGGGCGCGGAACTCGCTCCGGCCGTGCACGGCCTTGTAGTTGTCGACGACGAGCAGGTCGCCCGCGCCCAGCGCGATCTCGGTGAGGTTCGCGTCCAGCACCGCCACCAGCGCGTCCAGGGCCTCCGCGGCCTCCGGGTCGCCCGGCCTGGCGGTCATGAACGCCGGGTCGATGCGCAGGTAGGGCGAGTCCGGGTGGCCGAACAGGACCGCGCTGGGTTCGGGGCTGTCCTTCATCCGCTCGATGGTGTGCACCTGGTCCGTGCCCTCCACGAGGGCGCGGGCCCGGTTGACGTGCTCGTTGTCGGGCCGGATGAGGAAACGCCGCTCCGCCAGCACCTCGCGGTGCCGAGGGGCGATGTCCACCTCGTCGATGCTCGACACGGTCGTCGGCACGGCGTCGTGGTTGCGCACGCCGAGCAGCAGGAGGTAGTCGCACCGGTGCGGGTGGAACCCGTCCTCGGTGTGCCACTCCAGTTTCACGGTGCCGTGACCGCTCTGCTCCCGCTGCTCGGTCGGCATCGGCACCACGTTGTGCAGGAGCCTGCCGTTCTGCAGCGTCGACCACCCGAAGATGTCGCCGAGCAGGCTGGCCACCAGCACCAGGTAGACCTCGTGCGCCGTGAGGGCCGCGGCCCGGTCCGGAGCGGGCGTCTCGCGCCAGTCCATCGGGGTCGGGCCGATCTCGGCGTCGTCGATGCGCAGCCCGCGCACCACCAGTGCGGCGGCGGGCTCGGTGAGCCGGAACTCCCGCAGCTCGTCGACCAGGCTCTGCGGGAACCGCTGGGCCAGGCCCGCCGCCGCGGCCAGCAGCGCCGGAGCGGTGCTGGACCCGTGGTCGGCGGCGATGTTGCGGGTGAGCGTGTCGACGTCCTTGGCGTCGATGGAGGACAGGTCCAGGTAGCGGACGGTCCGCTCAAGAGCGGTGGTTCCTGTCGGATTTCCCTTCATGACGTGCCTTCCTTGCTTTTCAGCGCACGACGTCCTGAGGTGCGGGCAGGTATCCGTTCTCGACGAGGAAGCGGAAGCACGAGTGCGCCCACTGCTCGTTGACCGGCGGGCACTCGATGCCGGAACCCTCCAGTGCCTCGAGCAGCACCTTGCACTCGTCGAGCGGGTCGACCTGCTGCTGCAGCTCGGGGTCGAGCGCCGCGTGCCGCATCGAGGCCACGCGCAGCAGCGGGGTGAGCGGGTAGAGGATGTGGTCCTCGTCCACCTCGAGCGCCTGCCTGCGGGCCTCCTCCTCGGCCACCACGTTGAGGTCGTAGCCGAACGACCGCAGCCACTGGTAGCACTGCTGCATCGTCGTGGGTTCGCGGTTGGTGATGTTGAAGTTCTTGCCGAGGTTCTCCTCGCGCAGCGAGGTGTAGACGATCGCCTCGGCGGTGTAGTCGACCGGCACGGCGTTGATCACGTCGTTGTAGAGCGGCAGGACCCCGAGGTCGAGGAAGCCCTTGAGGTAGACGTAGAGGTAGTCGGTGTCGTGCGAGGCACCGGTCTTGGTGTGGCCGGTGATCATCCACGGGCGCTGGATCGTGACCGGGACACCGCGGTCGCGGGCGATGACGGTGATCTTCTCGGCGACCCACTTCGTGCGCGGGTAGCCGGTCGGGACCTTGACCGGGCGGTCGCCGAGGTCGTCCTCGGTGAACGGCCGCGCGGCGCCGGTGCCCATGAAGACGTCCACACTGGACACGAGGTGGAACACCTTGAGGGTGGTGTTCGTGCACAGCCGCAGCAGTTCCTCGGTGCCGAGCACGTTCGCGGCCTTCATCGCCTCGAACGGGTAGGTGAAGTTGACGATCGCGCCGCTGTGGTAGATCGAGTCGAGCGAGGCGGCGTAGCCGTCGAACTCCTCCTTCGACAGGCCGAGGTAGGGCTTGGCGAGGTCACCGACGACGACCTTGATCCGCGAGCGGTAGGACTCGTCCCACGCGCGGTACTTGCGGAACGTCTCCTCCAGCCGGTCCCACGCCGCGTCGGCGCTCTCGCCGCGCACGAGGCAGTGCACGGTGGCGTCGGTGCGCTTGACCAGCTCGACCGCGATGAACACGCCGAGGTAGCCGGTGGCGCCGGTGACGAGCACGTTCTTGGGCTCGAACCAGTTCGCCCTCGGCAGCCCGTCGGGCTTGATGGCCGGGTCGAGCTTCACATCGGCGACGAGCTCGGACACCTGCTGCGCGTAGAGCGCCGCGCTGTCCACGTCGTTGCGGTCGCGCTGGTGCGTCTCGACGACCCGCGCGATGCCCTGCACCGTGGGGACGCGGAAGACCTCGTCGATCGGCAGCTCGATGTCGTTCTCGCGGGAGAGCTGCGCGGCGAGCCTGGCCACCAGCAGCGAGTTGCCGCCCAGCGCGAAGAAGTCCGCGGTGGCGCTGATGTGCTGGAGGCCGAGCACGGAGGCGAACGTCTCCGCGATGCCCGCCTCCAGCTGGCTGGCGGGCTCGACGAACCCGCTGGCGATGATCTCCTGCGGGGCGGGCAGCGCGGCGGTGTCGATCTTGCCGTGCCGGGTGAGGGGCATCCGCTCCAGCGTCACGAAGCCGCTGGGCACCATGTAGTCCGGCACCTGGCCGATGACGTGGTTGACCAGCGTCTCCTGGGTGAGCACGCGACCGATGACCGGCACCACGTAGGCGACCAGGCGCGGCACGCCGGGCTGGTCCTCCCGCACGGTGACGACGGCCTCGGCGACCAGCGGGTGGCGCAGGACGACGTTCTCGATCTCGGACAGCTCGATGCGGAAGCCGCGGATCTTGACCTGGGTGTCGGTGCGGCCGAGGAACTCGATCGTGCCGTCGGCCTGGTAGCGGGCCAGGTCGCCGGTGCGGTAGAGCCGGGCGCCGGGCTCGGTGGCGAACGGGTCCGGCAGGAACCGCTCCGCCGTCATCGCCGCGCGGTTGACGTACCCGCGGGCCACGCCGTCACCACCGATGTAGAGCTCACCGGGGACGCCGGGCGGCACCGGGTTGAACCGCTTGTCCAGCAGGTAGATCCGGCCGTTCGGGACCGGACGGCCGATCGGCACCCTCGGCAGCTTGGCGTCGGCCGGGGACACCGGGTGCACCGACGCCCACACCGACGCCTCGGTCGGGCCGTACTCGTTGAACAGGGCCGTGCCCGGCGAGCGGCGGTAGTGCTCGGCGACCAGGCTCGGCGGCAGCGCCTCACCGGCGACGACGGTGGTGACCACCGAGTCGTGGGGTTCGAGGTCGGTCTCCAGGAGCACCGCGTACTGCGAGGGCACGCCGTCGACGTGGGTCACCCGGCGGCCGCGGATGAGCTTGCCGAGCAGCCGCGGGTCGAGCACCTCGGCGTCGGTCGGGAGGACGACCGTGCCGCCGCGGCCCAGCGTCCAGTACAGACCGCCGCCGGCGGCGTCGAACGTGAGCGGGGCGAGGACGAGGTAGCGCTCCGGCAGACCGGGCCCCTCGATCGCGGCGCGGGCCGCGGTGGAGTGCACGATCGAGCGGTGCTCGACGGCGACGCCCTTGGGACGACCGGTGGAACCGGAGGTGTAGATGACGTAGGCGAGGTCGCCGCTGTCCACAGTGGACGTGGGCGCGACGTTCTCCCCGTCGGCGGTCGGGATGGTGACCCGCCCGGTCCCCGCGAGCTCCGCCGGGAGGCCGTCCAGCGCCTCCGGCCGACCGACGAACAGGCCGATGCCCGCGTCGTTGACGATGAACGACAGCCGGTCCGCCGGGTAGGTCGGGTCCAGCGGCACGTACGCGCCACCGGCCTTGAGCACACCCAGCAGGCCGACGACGGCGTGCACCGAGCGGTCGACCAGCACACCGACGCGGGACTCCGTGCCCACCCCGGCCTCGACGAGCTCGGCGGCCAGCGCGTTGGCCCGGTTGTCGAGCGAGGCGTAGGTCAGCTCGACGCCGTCCGCGGCGAGCGCGACGCCCGTCGGGTTGGCGGCGGCCGCGGCCTCCACCAGGCCGTGCAGCGTCCGGGCGCGGTCGTGCGCCAGCCGGGTGCCGTTCCACTCCCCCACGACCTGCTCGCGTTCGCGGTCGGTGAGCAGCGGGATCTCCGCCAGCGGCAGCGACGGGTCGGCGACGGCCTTCTCCAGCAGCAGCAGGACGTGGCCGAGGAACCGCAGGACGGTGGACCGGTCGAACAGGTCGGTGTTGTACTGCGCCCGCAGGGTCAGCTCCCCGTTGCGGCGCACCGCGTACAGGTCGATGTCGTGCGGGGTCCACGTGGTCGGCAGGTCGAGCGGCGTGGCCGTGGCGCCGGGCACCTCGCGGGAGCCGGACTCGTCCTCGAAGGTGAAGAACGTCTGGAACAGCGGGGTGCGGCTGAGGTCGCGCTGGGGCTGCGCGGCCTCGACGATCCGGTCGAACGACAGGCGGGCGTGCGTGAGCGCCTCGGCGTGCACCGTGCCGACGCGGGGCGCCAGGCGGGACAGCGAGTCGGTGTCGCCCAGCTCGACGCGCAGCGGCACCGTGTTCTCCAGCGGTCCCACCAGGCTCGCGCCGTCGGAGTGCCACGACGCGGGCACCGCGACGCCGACCGCGATGTCGCGCTGCTGCGAGTAGCGCGACAGCACGGCGAGGTAGGCCGACAGCAGCACCTCGGACTCGGTGCCGTACGCCGTCACGGCGTCGGTGAGGCCGCGCGGTACCGGCACGGTGACCGCGTCGCCGTGGATGGTCTTGAGCGGCGGACGCGGGCGGTCGGTCGGCAGGCCGAGCGGGGTCAGCGCGGCGAGCTGGTCGCGCCAGTAGTCGATGTCCTTGGTGGCGTCGTCGCTGTTGACCCAGTCGCGCTGGGCGCTGACGAGCGAGTGGAAGTCGACCGGGGTGGCGAGCACGTCGCCGGAGGTGCCGTCGACGAGCGCGGCGTAGCGGGTCAGCACCTCGTCGGCCAGCAGCTTGACCGAGCGGCGGTCGGCGACCATCTGGTGCAGGGTCAGCACCAGCACGTGGTCGTCCTCGGCCGCGCGCAGCAGCGTGGCGCGGATCAGCGGGCCCTTGGCGAGGTCGAACCGCAGCTTGGTGTCCGAGGCGACCACGCGGGCCAGCTCGGCGTCCAGGTCGGCGGCGTCGACGTCCACGACGGGCAGCCGCAACGTCACCGCGGGCGCGGTCGTGGCCAACGGGTGGCCGTCGACCTCGCGGAACGTCGTGCGCAGCACCTCGTGGCGCTGCACGACGGCGGTCAGGGCCTGCTGCATGGCGGCGGGTCCGATGTCACCGGACAGCCGCACCGCGGTGCTGACCTGCCACGGCTTGCTGTCGTCGAGCTGGAGCAGCATCCACAGCCTGCGCTGCTCCAGGGAGAGGTTGCTGGGCGTTGCCTCGGCGGAACCGTCCAGGAGCTGGGCGAGCAGCGCGCGCTTCTCCTCCGGCGTCATGGATTCCAGCTCGGGCTGCTGGCTCATCGGGCACTCCTGTCGTCTGGGTTCGAACGGGGACTAGCTGACGCGGTCGCGGACCGAGCGGGGCAGCATGTCGGTCCACACCTTCTCGATGTGCTGAAGGCATTCCTGCTTGCTGCCGGTGGTTCCGTCCGCCGACCACCCGGCGGGCGGAGTGCGGTCGGCGAACCAGATCGAGTACTGGTCCTGGTCGTTGACGACGACCTGGAAGGTCGTGTCGGCGTCGTCGATGCCCATCTGCGTGCGTCTCCTTCTGTTGGTGGTCAGCCGAGCTGGCGCAGGAGCTGCTCGACCTCCTTGTCGGACATGCCGTCGAGTTGGCCGCGCAGCGCGGTGGCCTTGTCCGCCGGGCCGCGCGCCCGGTCGTCCTCCAGCGCCGCCACGGCTTCCGCGAGTCCGGCCGCGGTGGGCCTGCGGAAGAAGTCGCGCACCGGGACGAGCACGCCGAGCTGGTCGCGCACCCGGCCGATGACCCTGGCGGCGAGCATCGAGTGGCCGCCGAGCGCGAAGAAGTCGGCGTGGACGCCGAACTCCTGCACCGGCAGCGTGTCCTTGAAGATCGCGACGACGACGCGCTCCACCCGGTTGCGGGGCGGGGTGGCGTCGACCGCGCCGAGCAGCGACTGCCCGCGCAACGCCGCCAGCGCCACCAGCGCGGGCCGGTCGACGGTGCCGTCGGCCAGTCGCGGGAGCTCGGGCACGACGCCGAACGCCTCGGGCACCTCGTGGGCCGGGAGCACCGCGAGGGCGCGGGCGCGCACGGTGGCGGCGAACTCGTCGTGCTCGCGCGGCGATCCCGCGGCGAGGGCGCCGTCGAGCACGAGCCAGCCGACGAGCCGGGTGGCTCCACCGACCTCTCCGGCCACGACGGCGGCCGACCGGACGCCCTCCACGTCGGTGAGCGCGGCCTCGATCCGGCTGGGCACCACGAGGTGGTCGCCCGCGACCAGGCGTTCGTCGGTGTAGCCCACGAACTCCAGGTCGCCGCGCCGGGTGTAGCGGTAGCGCTCGCCGGTGCGGGTGGCCGCGACCGCCGGGCCCGCCAGGTGCAGCTCGCCGACCGTGCCGACGGGGACCGGGGCGCCGGTGTCGTCGAGCAGCAGCCGGGTGGTGTTGGCCGGCGGGGAGCTGTCCGGCCCGAGCCCGACCGGGACGGCCGCGCACGGGGTGTCGCGGCCCACCAGGACGGGGCGGCCGGTACGGCCGAGCATCGCCACGAGGTCGTCGGCGACGACCGCGCCGCGGCAGACGAGCCGGGAGCCCGCCGGGGCCGTCCAGCCCTCGGTGAGCGCCTTCCGCCACGTCGCCGGGTCCGCCACCACGACCGCGCCCTCGGGGGCGTCGCCGATCACCAGGCTCCGCGCGGAGGTCAGCGCCAGCAGCACGTCCACCGGGTCCGGGCGGGTGCCTGCCGGCAGCGCGACGTCGTCGTCGGGGGTGATCCCCAGCCGGTCGGCCACCGCCGTGACCGCGGCGACCAGTGCGCGGTGGGAGAACACGACGGAGGTCCGCCACGCCGGGTCGTCCGGGCCGGGGGTCGTGGCGTCGGCGGGGTCGAACCTCGGCCCGGTGGTGATCACCCAGCCGTCGCCGCGGGGTTTCACGAAGGCGCCGTCACGGGTGTGGCGCTCGCCGTAGGACAGCACGGACCCGACCTGGAACACCGCCAGCGCGACCACCGCGAGCGCCGCGGAGGCGACCGGCGGCGTGGACACGACGACACCGGGCCCGCCGATGCCCTCCTCGCGCAGGAGGTCGGCCAGGTCGGCGGCGCGGGCGCGGAGCCCGGCGGCGGACAGCTCGGCCTCGCCGTCCCGCACCACCACGTCGCCGAGCAGGTCGAGGACCGTGCCGTCGGGAACCGTCCTCTGTGGACCTGCGGACCAGCTGTCGACGAGCGCGCGCTCGGCGTCGTCCACCTTGGGCAGCGTGGCGGAGGCGGTGTCGGGGTCGCGGCCCGCCTCGGCGAGCACCCGGCGGTAGAGGTCGAGCACCGCCCGCGCGGTCGCCGTGTCGTAGAGGTCGCGGTCGTGGTCGAGGCGCAGGCACAGGCCGTCGCCGTGCGGCAGGACCGTCAGCCACAGCTCGAACTTCGCCGACGTGGTGACCAGCTCGACCGGCGTCATGGTCAGCTCGGGCAGCTCCACGGCGAAGTCCGTCTTGTCCTGCAAGGAGAACATCACGTCGAACAGCGGGTTGCGGTCCAGCGCGCGGGGCTGGCGCATCTCCTCCACGAGCCGGTCGAACGGCATCCGCTGGTGGGCGAACGCCTCCAGGCAGGTGTGCCGGACCGCGGCCACGGCCTCGCCGAACCCCTCGGCCAGCGGCAGCCGGGTGCGCAGCACGAGCGTGTTGGCGAAGAAGCCGATCAGCTCCTCGGCGTCCGGGTGGTGCCTGCCCGCGACGGGCGTGCCCACGGCGACGTCGTCCTGGCCGGTGATCCGGGCCAGCACGACCTTGAAAGCCGCCAGCAGCACCATGAACCGGGTCGCGGAGCGGTCCGCGGCCAGGGCGTCGAGCCGGGCCACCTCGGCGGCGTCGAGCG
The DNA here is from genome assembly GCF_003002815.1 of Umezawaea tangerina. Taxonomy (GTDB): domain Bacteria; phylum Actinomycetota; class Actinomycetes; order Mycobacteriales; family Pseudonocardiaceae; genus Umezawaea; species Umezawaea tangerina. The sequence goes on from NZ_PVTF01000002.1 coordinate 864,835, forward strand.
TCAGCTCCAGGCGTCCGCCCGCCATCCGGCGCGCACTCCCCCGCGGGCGGTCGACGGGCAGGGCGAGCGGCGTGACACCGGAGAGCGCGCCGCGCCAGTGCGCCACGAGGTCGCGCATCGGCTCGCCGGTCAGCGACTCCTCCTGCCAGGCCACGTAGTCCGCGTACTGGATCGACAGTTCCGGCCGCGCCGCGGTGCCGCCGTCGACCAGGCGGTGGTAGGCGTGGGCGAGGTCGCGGTAGAAGATCTCGGTGGACCAGCCGTCGCAGGCGACGTGGTGGATGACCACGACCAGCGTGTGCAGGTCGCGGGACTCGCGGACCAGCACGACGCGCAGCAGCGGCGGCTCGTCGAGGGTGAACGGGATGGCGGCCTGCTCGCGGGCGTGGGCCTGCACGTCGCCCTCCACCACCGGCAGCGACACCAGCGTGTGCGGCACGACGACCTGGCGCGGCTCGCCGTCGACCAGGCCGATGCCGGTGCGCAGGCTCTCGTGCCGCGCCACGACCTCGTTGAGCGCGCGTTGCAGCAGCACGGCGTCCAGCCGCCCGGTCAGCCGGACCGCGCTGACCACGTTGTAGGCGGCGTTGCTCGCCGCGTCGAGCTGGCACAGGAACCACAGCTGCCGCTGGGCGGGCGCGGCGGGCAGGACGAAGAAGCCGCTGTAGTCGCGGGCGGGCCCACTGCTCACGCCGCCGACGTAGGACGAGCTGCTCATCGGCCTGCCCCTTCCTTGACGAGGTCGGCCTCGATCAGCGAGACGACCAGCCGTTCGTGCCGCTGGACGAAGAAGTGGTCGCCGTCGAGGTCGGTGACGGCGCAGCCCGCGGAGGTCAGCTCGGCCCAGCCGCCGCTGCCCTCAACGCTGACCTGCACGTCGTCGCGGCCGCGCAGGACGTGCAGCGGCACCGGCAGCGGGGGCTGCGGCCGGTGGGTGTAGTCCTCGACCACGGCGAGGTCCGCGCGGATGGTCGGCAGCATCAGGTCGATCAGGGCCGGGTACTCCAGCACCTCGGGGTCCAGGCCGTTCACGCCGACCAGCCAGGCCACCAGCTCGTCGCGCGGCAGGTCGTGGGCCCGGTCGAGGTCGAGCCGCTGCGGCGCGTCCATGCCCGCGACGAACAGGCCGACGGGCAGCGGCAGACCGGCCGCGCGCAGGGCGCGGGTGAGCTCGTAGGCCACCAGGGCGCCCATGCTGTGCCCGTAGAAGGCGTAGGGCCGGTCGGTGAGCCGGGCCAGCGCGGTCACCAGCACCGCCACCAGCTCGTCGAGGTCGGCGATGGCCGGTTCGCGGAGCCGGGACTCCCGACCGGGGAGGCGGACCGCGGACACCCGCAGCGCGTCGGTGTGCCGCTGCCAACCCTGGAAGACCGACGTGCCGCCCCCGGCGTGGGGGAAGCACACCAGCTCGCACGTCGGCTCGGCCACGTCGGCGAAGGACGTCAACCAACGGGTTCCCATGTCGGCCACACTCACCTCCGAATTGATTCCTGCTGCGAGCACAGACAAATGGTTACCAGCCACCCCTCGGGGGGCGTCAAGACATGCAGAGAAAGGTGAGAGGACGCCGGTAGGTGCGTGAGAACAAGGCGAGAGGGGGTGTCTTTACATTTGCCGGAGCGGTCCCGGAGAAATGGAGTCCCGCCGATGCCACGACGCACGCTGGCGCATGTCCTGCTCGACCACGTGGCGGCCGACGGCGACCGCCTCGCCTTCGAGTACCTGCACGACGACGGCAGGCTCGACACGCTGACCTACCGCGAGCTGCTGGACCGCGCCACCCGCGTCGCGCGGCGGCTGCGGGAGGAGTCCGGTGGCGGTCCGGCGCTGCTGCTGTACCCGCCGGGACTCGACTTCGTCGTCGCGGTCTACGGCTGCTTCCTGGCGGGCGTACCGGCCGTTCCGACGTATCCGCCGCTGTTCGGGGCGGCCGACCGGATCAAGCAGCGGTTCGAGCGGGTGCTGGTCGACTCGCGGGCGACCGCTCTGCTCGCCGACCCGTTCGTGCTCGCGATGCTCACCTCGTCCGGTGCGCCCGAGGCGCTGCCGCCGGTCGTCACCGTCGACCAGGACACCCCGTCGGAGGGCACCTGGGACGCGCTGCCGGAGCCCGAGGACGTGGCGCTCGTGCAGTACACGTCGGGCAGCACGAACCAGCCCAAGGGGGTCGTGCTCGACCACCGGAATCTGATCGCGAATATCGAGGCGATCAGCGCGGTGTTCAAGCTCGACGAGGGCACGCGCGCGATCTCCTGGCTTCCCCCGTACCACGACATGGGATTGATCGGATTCATTCTCACGCCTGTGCACGGCGGTTTTCCGGTGCGGTTGATGTCGCCGATCCATTTCCTCAAGAATCCGTTGGAGTGGATCCGCCAGATCGGCGAGCTGGGCGTCACGCACACCGGTGCGCCGAACTTCGGCTACGACCTGTGCGTGCGCCGGGCGGCGGGCAAGGACCTCTCCGGGGTCGACCTGAGCGGCTGGCGGCTCGCGTTCAACGGGGCCGAGCCCATCCGGGCCCGCACGCTCGCCGCGTTCGCCGACCGGTTCGCGGGCAACGGGTTCAGCCCCGAGGCGTTCCTGCCGTGCTACGGGCTCGCCGAGGCGACCCTGATCGTCACCGGCGGGCACTGGACGGGCGACGACGTGGACGCCGACGGCCGGGTGGACTGCGGCCCGGTGATCGCCGGGCACGACCTCGTGGTCGCCGACCCGGAGTCGGGCACGCCGGTGGACGGCGTCGAGGGCGAGATCTGGGTCAGCGGCCCGAGCGTGAGCCGCGGCTACCTCAACGACACCGGGCAGCCGGAGGGCGAGCTGGTCGGGTACGTCGACGGCAGGCGGTACCTGCGCACCGGCGACCTCGGCTACCTGCGCGACGGGCACCTGTTCGTCACCGGCCGCCGCAAGGACGTGCTGATCCAGCACGGCGTGAACCACCACGCCCACGACCTCGAGGCCGCGGCGGTGCTGGACAACCCGGTGCTGCGGCCCACGGCGGCGGCGTTCACCGTCGACGACGACCAGGAGCTGGTGCTGGCCGTGGAGCTGGCCAAGCGCGACGTCGCCGACCTCGACGAGCTCGCCGTGGACGTCCGGGCCAGGGTGCTGGCCGCCACCGGCGCGCGGGTCGACACCGTCGTGCTGTGCCCGCCGGGCGCGATCCCGCGCACCACCAGCGGCAAGATCCAGCGGGCGCTGACCCGCACCCGTCACCTGGCCGGGGAGCTGACCGGGACGACCGTGTCGACCGTGGCCCGCGTACCGGAGACCGACCTCCGCGAGCCGGTCGAGCTGTTCCTGGCCGAGGTGTTCGCCGCCGTGTGCGACGTGGACGACTGCGCGCCGACCCAGACGTTGAGCGGCATCGGCGGCGACTCGATCCGCGGCGCGGAGATCGCGGCGATCACCGAGGACGCGCTCGACCTGCCGGTGTCCATCGGCGACGTGCTCCAAGCGCAGTCACCGCGCGAGCTGGCCGGGCGACTGCTGGCGCGCTGGGCCGAGGACGGCGTGACCGGCACCGAGGTCGTCGACCGGATCGGCGCGCTGGCCACCGCACAAGCCTGATCTCACCGGAGGAGCTTCTCGTGGAATTCCCGGCTGCCCTGGGGCGCGATCTCGTCAAGCGGTGGCGCACCCGCGCGGCACCGGCGCCCGCGTCGGGCGACACCCCGACGCAGGCGGGCCTGCGGCTGTTCGAACAGGTCCACCCCGGCACGGCGGTCAACGTGCTGTCGTTCGCGGCGTCCGTGCCGGGCGCGCTGGACCTCGACCGGCTGCGGTCGGCGCTGGCCGAGGTGGTCGCCCGGCATCCGGTGCTGGGCAAGGGTTCCCCGCTCGACGTCCTCGCCGCGGAGGACCGGACGGCGGCGCTGGCCGCGGGCAGGGCGCGCGCGGGCGAGCCGATGGACCTGGCGACGGGACCGCTGTGGCGGGTCGCGGTGTGGTCGACGGCGGACGAGACGGTGCTCCAGGTCGTGGCGCACCACCTGGTGTGCGACGGCTGGTCGTTGGGCGTGTTCCTGGCCGAGCTGTCCACCGCCTACTCCGGCGGCGAGCTGCCACCCGCCGAACCGATGCCCGCGACCTCGACGGTCGTGACGGAGCAGGACCTGGCGTACTGGCGGGCGCGGCTGGCCGACGTGCCGCCGTCCGCGCTGCCGACCGACCGGCCCCGTCCCGCGCGGCCGCGGTTCCGGTCGGACGACGTCCCCGTGGCGCTGGACCCCGCGGTCGTCCGGCGGGTGCGGGAGCTGGCCGCGGCCGAGGGCGTCACGCCGTTCATGGTGCTGCTGAGCGCCCTGCACCTGGTGGTGGCGAAGGTGTCCGGGCAGACGGACGTCGCGATCGGGTCGCCGTCCACGACCCGCGAGCGGCAGCGGGCACCGCGGGCGATCGGGCCGCTGGTGAACATGCTGGTGCTGCGCACCGACAGCGCGGGGACGCGGACCGGGCGCGACCTCGTGCGGGCCGTGCGGGACACCTGCCTCGGCGCCTACGGTCGCGGTCACGTGCCGCTGGAGGCCGTGGGCGGTGCGGCGTTCCGGGTGATGTGCGTGCTCCAGGACGGGCTGCCGGAGTTCCGGATGGACGCCCTGCCGGTGCGGCCGCTGCTGATGGCCCCGGCCGCGATCCAGCACGACGTCGAGCTGTACCTGTGGCTCACCCCCGAGGGGCTGACCGGGTTCCTCGGCTACGACACCGACCTGTTCGACGCCTCCACCGCGCGGCTGCTGGCCGACCGGTTCGGCGTGGCGCTGACGGCACTGCTCGACGACCCGGACGTCGACCTCGCCGAACTGGACGTGCGCACGCCGTCCGAGCGCGAACTGGTGGCCGCGCTGGACACCGGGCACCCGGCCGAGGTGCCGACGCGGTGCGTGCACGAGCTGGTCGAGGCCCAGGTCGACCGCACCCCGGACGCCGTGGCGTTGCGCGCGACCGACACGACCCTGACCTACCGCGAGCTGGACGCGGCGGCGAACCGCCTGGCGCACCACCTGATCGCCCTCGGTGTGCGACCCGGTGACCTGGTGGGCGTGTGCCTGCCCCGCACCAGCCGTCTGGTGGTCTCGATCCTCGGGGTGCTCAAGGCCGGTGCGGCGTACGTGCCCATCGACCCCGCCTACCCCGCCGACCGCGTGCGGTTCATCGTCGAGGACACGAACGCGCCGGTGCTCCTGACGTCCGACACCTACGCGTTGTCCGATGTGGACACCCGACCCGCGATCCTCGCGAGTCCGGACGACCTGGCGTACACGATCTACACCTCCGGCTCCACCGGCCGCCCCAAGGGCGTGATGATCGAACACCGCCAGACCGCCGCCATGCTCGACTGGGCCGTCCGCGTGTTCCCACCCGAGGTCCTGGCGGAAACGCTGGCGGCCACGTCGGTCTGCTTCGACCTGTCGGTGTACGAGATCTTCGCGCCGCTGGTCTCCGGTGCCACCGCGACCCTGGCGCCGAACAACGCGCTGGACCTCGTCCACTCCCCCGACGACTACCGGCACATCACCCTGGTCAACACCGTCCCCTCCGTGGCGCGGGAACTGCTCGCCGCCGACGCCGTCCCACCGCACGCGCACACCATGAACCTCGCGGGCGAACCGCTGTCCCCCGAGCTGGTGCGGGAGCTGCACGCCCACCCGGTCGTCGAGGCGCTGCACAACCTGTACGGGCCCAGCGAGGACACCACGTACTCGACCCACGCGGTGACCGACCCGACCCACGAGCGCACCCCGATCGGACGGCCGGTCGACGGCACCCGCGCCCACGTGCTGGACTCCGAGCTGCGCCCGGTGCCGCTCGGCTCGGTCGGCGAGCTGTACCTGGCAGGACTGGGGATCACCCGCGGCTACCACGACCGACCCGCGCTCACCGCCGAGCGCTACCTGCCCAACCCGCACGGCGCCGGCAGGCTCTACCGCACCGGCGACCTCGTCCGCTGGCGCACCGACGGGAACCTGGACTACCTGGGCCGCACCGACAACCAGGTCAAGATCCGCGGCCACCGCGTCGAGCTCGGCGAGGTCGAGACCGTCCTCGGAGGACACCCGCTGGTGACCGACGTCGTCGTCACCGTGGTGGGCGAACGGCTCGTCGCGCACGTCGTGGGCGCGGTGGACCTGGACGACCTCGTGGCGCACGCCCGCGCGTCCCTGCCGGACTTCATGATCCCCACCCACCTCGTCCCGCTGGCCGAGCTGCCGCTGACCCCGAACGGCAAGGTCGACCGCAAGGCGCTGCCCGCGCCCGTGATCACCTCCGACGACCACACGGCACCCCGCACCCCGGCCGAACAGCTGATCGCGGACATCTGCCGCGAGCTGCTCGACGTGCCCGCGATCGGCGTGCACGACAACTTCTTCGCGGCGGGCGGGCACTCGATCCTCGCCACCAGGCTGGCGCACCGGCTCACCACGACGCTCGGCACCGCGGTCCCGCTCCGGCTCGTGTTCGACCACCCGACCGTCGCCGAGCTGGCCAGGAACCTGCCCGCGCTCCAGGACTACGCGCCCATCCCGGTGGCGCCGCGCGTGCCCGCCGCCGACGGCACGGTCACGCTGCCCGCGTCCGCCGGGCAGCAGCGCCTGTGGTTCCTCTGCCACCTCGACCCGCGGGCCAACCTCGCCTACCAGCTCACCGGCTCGGCCCGGATCGACGGGTCGCTGGACGTGGAGGTGCTGCGGGATGCCCTGCGCGCCACCGCCCAGCGGCACGAGGCGTTGCGCACGACGCTGCGGGAGGTCGACGGCGAGGTCGTGCAGGTCGTGCACCCGACCTGGAACCCCGACGCCGACTGGACGTCCGCGGCCGTCGACCTCGAACGGGGTCCGCTGTTCCGGGCGCGGATCGTCCGGAAGGCCGCCGAGGAGCACGTGCTGGAACTGTCGCTGCACCACGCCATCGCCGACGGCTGGTCGTTGACCGTGCTGCTGCGCGAGATCGCCGACCGCTACCGCGCACCGGGATCCGCCGCACCGGCGCCGATGCAGTACGGCGACGTCGTGCGCTGGCAGCGGACCACCCCGGCCGACGACCTGGCGCACTGGACCGGGAAGCTCGCCGGGGCGGCGGCGCTCGACCTGCCGACCGACCGGCCGCGACCGCCGCACCAGACCCACAACGGCGCCGCCGTCCCGATCGCGCTGTCCGACACGACGGTCGAGAGCCTGGCGCGCACCACGGGCACCACGGCGTTCGCCGTCGTCACGACCGCGCTGACCGTGCTGCTGGCCAAGCTGACCGGCGGGCACGACGTGACGATCGGCATCCCGGTGACCGGCCGCACCCACCCCGACACCACCGACGTCATCGGGTTCCTGGTCAACAGCCTCCCCTTGCGCCGCACCACCACGCCGGCCACCACGCTCGCGGAAGCGCTGCGGGACACGCACGCCGAGCTCACCGAGACCCACCGGCACAGCGACACCCCGTTCGAGCTGCTGGTCCGGCACCTGCGCCCGGAACGCGACCGCGGCCGCAGCCCGCTGTTCCAGGTCATGCTCGCGCTCAACGTCGAACCGCCGCGGTCGCTGGACATCCCCGGCCTGCGGTTCACCCGGATCGACGAGCCGCCCGCGGGCACGCAGTTCGACCTGTCCCTGCACCTGGAGCAGTCACCGGGCGCGGTGACCGGGCACCTGACGTACAACACGGACCTGTTCGCCGAGTCCACCGCACGGCTGGTCGCCGAGCGCCTGGCGGGAGTGGTCGAGACCCTGGCATCGGCCCCGGACACCACTCTCGCCGAACTGGACGTGCGCACGCCCGCCGAACGCGAACTGGTGGCCGCGCTGGACACCGGCCACCCCGCCGATGTCCCGACCACGTGCGTCCACGAGCTGGTCGAGGCCCAGGTCGACCGCACCCCGAACGCCATCGCGTTGCGCGCGACCGACACGACGCTCACCTACCGCGAGCTGGACGCGCTGGCCAACCGCCTGGCGCACCACCTGATCGGCCTCGGTGTGCGACCCGGTGACCTGGTCGGCGTGTGCCTGCCCCGCACCAGCCGTCTGGTCGCGTCGATCCTCGGGGTGCTCAAAGCGGGGGCGGCGTACGTGCCGATCGACCCCGCCTACCCCGCCGACCGCGTCCGGTTCATCCTCGACGACACCAACGCGCCCGTCCTCATCACCGAGGACTCCTACGCACTGTCCGATGTGGACGCACGGCCGCTCGTCGACACGAGCCCGGACGACCTGGCGTACACGATCTACACCTCCGGCTCCACCGGCCGCCCCAAGGGCGTGATGATCGAACACCGCCAGACCGCCGCCATGCTCGACTGGGCCGTCCGCGTGTTCCCACCCGAGGTCCTGGCGGAAACGCTGGCGGCCACGTCGATCTGCTTCGACCTGTCGGTCTACGAGATCTTCGCGCCCCTGGTCTCCGGAGGTGCCATCACGGTGGCCCCGCACGATGCGCTGGACCTCGTCCACTCCCCCGACGACTACCGGCACCTCACCCTCGTCAACACCGTGCCGTCGGTCGCCCGTGAGCTCCTGGCGACCGACGCGATCCCACCGCGGGCGCACACCATGAACCTCGCGGGTGAGGCCCTGTCCCCCGAGCTCGTCCGGGACCTGCACGCGCACCCCGTGATCCGCGCGCTGCACAACCTCTACGGCCCCAGCGAGGACACCACCTACTCCACCCACGCCGTCACGGATCCCGCGCACGACCGCACCCCCATCGGCCGCCCCGTGGACGGCACCCGCGCCCACGTGCTGGACTCCGAACTGCGCCCGGTGCCGCTCGGCTCGGTCGGCGAGCTGTACCTGTCCGGCATCGGCGTCACCCGCGGCTACCACGACCGGCCCGCGCTCACCGCCGAGCGCTACCTCCCCAACCCGCACGGCCCCGGCAGGCTCTACCGCACGGGCGACCTCGCGCGGTGGCGGCCCGACGGGCTGCTCGACTACCTGGGCCGCACGGACAACCAGGTCAAGATCCGCGGCCACCGCATCGAGCTCGGCGAGGTCGAGACCGCCCTGCGCCGCCAGGAGTCCGTGGCCGACGCCGTCGTCGCGGTCCGGCACGACCGGCTGGTCGCCTACGTGGTCGGCTCCCTCGACGCGGCGGCGTTGCGCGCCCATCTGCCGAACCACCTCGTCCCCGACCAGGTGGTCGTGCTCGACGCGCTCCCGTTGACCCCCAACGGCAAGGTGGACCGCAAGGCGCTGCCCGACCCGACGCCGGTCGCCGCGGCCGAGCACGCGCCGCCGAGCACCCCGGCCGAGGAACTGGTCGCGGGGATCTGGGCGGACCTGCTGGACCGGCCCGGCATCGGCGTGCACGAGGACTTCTTCACCGTCGGCGGCCACTCGCTGCTGGCGACCAGGCTGACCCACCGGCTGACGACGGCGCTGGGCGCCACCGTCGCGCTGCGGCTGGTCTTCGACCACCCGACCATCGCCGAGCTCGCCCGCGCCCTGCCGACCACGGCGACCGCGCCGGAGCCGATCCCCGTGCTGGACCGGGTCCCGGAGGCGGACGGCACGCTCGTACTGCCCGCGTCGGCCGCGCAGCAGCGGTTGTGGTTCCTCTGCCGCCTCGACCCGCGGGCGAACCTGGCCTACCACATCACCGGCGCCGCCGAGATCGACGGACCGCTGGACGTCGGTGTCCTGCGCGCCGCCCTGCGGGCGACCGCCGAGCGCCACGAGTCGCTGCGGACGTCGTTGCGCGAGATCGACGAGGAGGTCGTGCAGGTCGTCTCGCCGGACCCCGTGGTGCGGCTGACCGAGTTCGACACCCCCGACTGGGCGCCGGTCGTCGAGGCCGAGGCGGCGCGGCCGTTCGACCTGGCCGCCGGCCCGCTGGTGCGGGCCGTCGTGGTCCGGACGTCGCCGGACCGGCACGTGCTGCTGCTCAGCCTGCACCACGTGGTCTCCGACGGGTGGTCGGTGGACCTGCTGCTGCGCGAGGTCACCGACCACTACGTCAGGCTGGCCGCCGACCCGGCGAGCCCCGCCCCACCGCCCGCGGCCGTCCAGTACACCGACTTCGCCCAGTGGCGGCGGAATCCCGGTGACCTGGAGTTCTGGCGCGACCACCTCGCCGGGTCGACGCCGCTCGACCTGCCGACCGACCGGCCGCGACCTCCGCACCAGACGCACGTCGGCGCCTCGGTCCCGGTGGCGCTGCCCGCGCACGGGGTCGGCGGGACGACCGCGTTCACCACCCTCGCGACCGCGCTCGGCGTGCTGCTGACCAAGCTCACCGGCCAGCCCGGCGTCACCATCGGCACCCCGACCGCGGGCCGCGACCACCCGGACTCGACCGGGCTGATCGGCCTGCTGGTCAACACCGTGCCCCTGCACCTGCGCACGACACCGCGGGACACCCTGGCCTCGGTGCTGCAGGCGACCCACCGGAGCGTTCTGGGGCTCCAGCAGCACGAGGTGCCGTTCGAACGGCTGGTCCAAGAGCTGGCGCCCGCCCGCGACCAGAGCCGCAGCCCGCTGTTCCAGGTCATGCTCGCCGTCAACAGCGCGCCGCCCGCCTACCGGCTGCCGGGGATGGTCGTGCGGCCGCTGCCGGTGCCGGTGCGCGCCACCCAGTTCGACCTCGTCCTCCAGGTCGAGGAACGGCCGGACGCCGTCACGGGGTCGCTGGTCTACAACACCGACCTGTTCGACCACTCCACGATGGCCCTGTTCGCCGAGCGGCTGACCCTCGTGCTCGACCTCCTGGCCACGGCCCCGCAGACCCCGTTGGCCGAACTGGACGTCCGCACGCCGGCCGAGCGCGAACTGGTGGCCGCGCTGGACACCGGCCACCCCGCCGACGTCCCGACCGCGTGCGTGCACGAGCTGGTCGAGGCCCAGGTCGACCGCACCCCGGACGCCATCGCGTTGCGCGCGACCGACACGACGCTCACCTACCGCGAGCTGGACGCGCTGGCCAACCGCCTGGCGCACCACCTGCGCGAGCGGGGCATCGGGCCGGGCACGCTGGTCGGCGTCCGCCTTCCGCGCACCAGCCGGATGGTCGTCGCGATCCTCGGGGTGCTCAAGGCGGGCGCGGCGTACGTGCCGATCGACCCCGCCTACCCGGCCGAACGCGTCCGGTTCATCCTCGACGACACCAACGCTCCTCTGCTGATCACCGAGGACACCTACGCGCTGTCCGATGTGGACACCCGACCGGTGGCGACCGCGCGGCCGGACGACCTGGCGTACACGATCTACACCTCCGGCTCCACGGGACTGCCCAAGGGCGTGATGATCGAGCACCGCCAGACGTCCGCGATGCTCGACTGGGCCGTGCGGGTGTTCCCACCCGAGGTCCTGGCGGAAACGCTGGCGGCCACGTCGATCTGCTTCGACCTGTCGGTCTACGAGATCTTCGCGCCCCTGGTGTCCGGCGGTGCGGTGACCCTGGCGCCGAACAACGCGCTGGACCTCATCCACTCCGCCGACGACTACCGGCACGTCACCCTGGTGAACACGGTCCCGTCGGTCGCGCGGGAACTCCTCGCGGCCGACGCCGTCCCACCGCGGGCGCACACCATGAACCTCGCCGGTGAACCGCTCCCGCCGGAGCTGGTGCGGGAGCTGCACGCGCACCCCGTGATCCACGCGCTGCACAACCTCTACGGCCCCAGCGAGGACACCACCTACTCCACCCACGCCGTCACGGATCCCGCGCACGACCGCACCCCCATCGGCCGCCCGGTCGACGGCACCCGCGCCCACGTGCTCGACGCGGCCCTGCGGCCCGTCCCGCTGGGGGCCGTGGGCGAGCTGTACCTGGCGGGCCTGGGGATCACCCGCGGCTACCACGACCGACCCGCGCTCACCGCCGAGCGCTACCTGCCCAACCCGCACGGTCCCGGCAGGCTCTACCGCACCGGCGACCTGGTGCGGTGGCGGCCGGACGGCCACCTGGACTACCTGGGCCGCACCGACAACCAGGTCAAGCTCCGCGGCCACCGCATCGAGCTCGGCGAGATCGAGACCGCGTTGCGGGGCCAGGACTCCGTCAGCGACGCCGCGGTGGCGGTCAAGGGCGACCGGCTCGTCGCCTACGTCGTGGGCAACGTCGACAACCAAGCGCTGGCCACCCGGCTGCCGAACCACCTCGTCCCCGACCAGGTGGTGGAGCTCGACGCGCTCCCGCTGACCCCCAACGGCAAGGTGGACCGCAACGCGCTCCCCGACCCGACCCCGGTCGCCCCCACCCGGCACGAACCGCCCACGACGGCGGCCGAGAAGCTGCTCGCCGGGATCTGGGCGGAGCTGCTGGGGCGCGGCGAGGTCGGCGTGCACGACAACTTCTTCACCCTCGGCGGCCACTCGCTGCTGGCCAGCCGCATGGTCAGCCGGGTCACCAGCCGCACCGGCACGCCGCTGGACCTGCGCCTGGTGTTCGACCACCCGACGGTGGCCGAGCTGGCGACCCACCTGCCGGAGCTGCCGGAACGCCTGGAGCAGGTGGTCATCCCCCGCCTCCAGCGCACCCTCGGCGGCGCCTGAACGTCGAAGAGCCCCTCCGGTCCGCGGACCGGAGGGGCTCTTCGACGTTCCGCCCTACCAGGAGAAGATCGCCGACGCCCAGTGCATGCCGCGGCCGTTCGCGGCCAGCGCCACCAGGTCACCGGGGTCGGGCTCGTCGGACTCGCGCAGCGCGGCCAGGAAGAACAGGTGGTCCGCGGCGCCGAAGTGCCCGTTCCGGCCCGCCCACCTCAGGTTCGTCCGCGCGGTCGGCACGCCGACGAGGTCGGCCTGCGCCGTGAGCACCCGCGTGTTGTCGTTGAGCAGCACCAGCCACCGCAGGTCCTCCTCGGTGACGCGGGCCTGCTTGCACGCGCGGTGCACGGCCCGCGCGGTGCGGTCGTTGATCTCGTCCGCGAACGCGGCGAACCGCTCGGAGTCGTACCCGAAGTGCTCCATGATGTCCCACGCGTCGCGCACCATCGGTGCGGGCGACCCGGCCGCGAACGGCTCGGCGCCGCCGCCGATGTCCATCCGGAAGAAGTCGGCGTAGGCGCCGTCGGTCTCGGCGTGCGAGGCGAGCCAGCGCAACGACGTGGACTCGCGGGTGACGACCGTGGCGGCGGCACCGTCGGAGAACAGCAGCGAGTGCGTGTCCAGGCGGTTCCAGTAGGCCTCGACCGTGCGGTTGGCGCCGATCACCAGCGCGGTCCGGTAGCCGGGGTGGGTGGCGAAGCGGCCCGCCACCGCGTCGAACGCGGTGACGCCGCCGACGCAGCCCTGGTCGACCAGGACGGCCTCGGCGCGGCGCAGGCCGAGGCCGTGCGCGGTCGCGGCCGCCGCGTCCCAGTACAGGTACTCGGTGAGGTCGGTGACGGCGAGGACCAGCAGGTCCACGTCGCGGGGTGCGAGTCCGGCGGCGGCGAGCGCCGAGCGCCCGGCGTCGACCGCGAGGTCGGTCAGCCCCACACCGGGGGCGGCCCGGTGCACGTGGTCGTAGCCGTAGCCGAGGACGCGTTCCACGTCCTCCGTGTACTCGGCCACGACGTCCTTGACCGCGACCTCCTCCCCCATCGCCGTGCCGAACGCGACCAGGCCGTAAGCCACCGAGACCTCCCGTGGGTCAACTGACGAGCTTCTCCAGCCGGTCCGGCTTGCGCAGGCCGTCCGCGACGAAACGCAGGAACCGCACCGCGTCGGCGCCGTTGACCACGCGGTGGTCGTAGGCGAGGCCGAGCACGACGACGGTGGTGGCGACGGGCACGCCGTCGTCGAGGACGACCTGCTCGCGCAGCCCGCCGACCGACAGCATGCACAGCTGCGGCCACATGACGATCGGCTGCACCAGCAGCACGTCGTCGTCGGTGTTGAGGGACACCGTGATCGCGGCGCCGGTGAGCTCGGCCGCGGCGAACTCCGCCCGCCACGCCTTCAACCGGTAGTCCATCAGGTCGTCCGAGATGTCCACAATGGACCTGCCGGAGCAGTCCCTGACCACCGGCGTGTACAGGCCGCGCCCGGCGTCCAGCGTCACGGCCACGTCGGCGGTGTCGGTCAGCGCGACCGTGCGGTCGTCGACCAGGCTGCCGAACAGGTGCCCGAAGTCGGCGTGCGCGGTGCCGACCGCCTTGACCACCGCCTCCGCCAGGCCGACGTCCGCGTCGCTCTCGTCGGACAGCCTGCGCAGGCGCTCCAGCAGCGCGTCCACCCTGACCTCGATCGCGGTGAACGCGGCCGGGACCTCGCGGTGCGCGCGGCTGACCACGGCGGCGGTGCCCTGCTGGGCCCGGTCCAGCACGTAGCTGCGCGGCGACGGCACGACGACCTCCGGGACGTCATGGACCTCCCGGACCTCCTGCGCCGCCGCGGCCCGCGGCCCGGTGCCGCCGATCTCGGCGAGCAGCGCGCCCACCTCGACCTCGGTCCCGGACGGCACGACGACGTGCAGCACACCGGCGTCGGCCGCCGCGATCTCCTCGATGGCCTTCGACGTCTCCAGCTCCACCAGCGGGGTGCCGGGCTCGACGGTCGCGCCGTCTTCGACCAGCCAGTCCACCACCAGGTAGGTGGCGTCGTTGTTGTTGAGCTTCGGGGCCGTGACGGGGACACCGGACGCCACCGGCGTGGGCACGGCCTCCTCGGCGCCCTCGGTACGACGGCAGGTGCCCAGCGCGGTGGTGACCGCGTCGACGATGTGCCGCTCCCCCAGCAGGACCCTCTCCTCCAGGTGCCGGGCGGTCGGGATGATCGAGTCGGCCGACGAGAGCCGCAGGACCGGCGCGGACAGGCTGGACCACAGCCGGTCGTGCAGGACCGCGGCGACGTCCGAGCCCCACGTGCCACCCGCGGTGCTCTCCTCCGCGACGACGACGAGACCGGCGTCGGCCAGCAGGTCCAGCACGGGCTCGACGTCCAGCGGGTACAGCCGTCCCGGCACCAGCAGGTGGACGGAGATCCCCTGCGCGCGCAGCGCGTTGGCCGCCGTGACCGCGCGGTGGGCCACACCTCCGGGGCACACCAGTGCCACGTCGGCGGGTCGGCCGTCGACCGGCGTCACGTGCGCCCAGCCGGGAGCCCCGCCGACGAGGGTGAAGCGGAAGTGCTCGTCGACCACGCCGTCGCGGTAGAGCCGCCGGGTGTAGAGGACCTTGTCCTCGAACAGCATCGACGGCCCGTGGTCCAGGGCGTGCGACACGAGCGGGTAGGCCTCGTGGAACGGGGTGGTCTCGTACAGCGACAGGTTGGGGATGCCGATGAAGTGCTTCTGCACGCTCTGGCTGTGCGTCGGCCCGTACCCGCGGTTGCCGCCGACCGGGCAGCGCACCAGCACCCGCATCGGCTTGCGCTCGCCGTACATCGTCACGGACTTCGACACGAGGTTGAGGAGCTGGTCGAACATGAGCGCGGCGAAGTCGCCGAACATGGCCTCCAGCACGACCTGGTCGCCCGACAGCGCCAGACCTCCCGCCACACCGGCGATCCCGGCCTCGCTCAACGGCGTCGACAGCACCCGGTCCGGGTGGCTCGTCGACAGGCCCTTGGTCACCTTGAAGGCGCCGCCGTACGGGTCGACGACGTCCTCGCCGAGCAGGTACAGGTCCGCGCGCTCGTCGAACAGCCGCCGCAGGGCCGAGTTCAGGCTCTCCACGACGCGGGGCGCCAGGTCGCTCACGGCGTGACCCCCTTGCCGGACAGCACGTCGCGCAGCGCGCGCACCGAGCGGCACGACCGGGCCTCGCGCGGGGTCAGCCGCACGCCGAAGGTCTTCTCGACCCCGACGACGATCTCCACGTGCCGCAGGCTGCTCCACGCCGCCGTGGTCGCGGTGCCGGTGTCGTCGTCCACCGCGTCCACCGGCACCCGCAGCACGGTCGCCACCAGGTTGATCAGCTCGCTCATCGGACTACCCCCGCCTCGACCAGGTCCGCCCACTGCGAGGGCGGACGCGCCTGCACCTCGGCGACCACCCGGTCCACCTCGGTCCGCACCCGCTCGTCGATCGCGTGGAACCGCGCGCCCAGCGCGGCCGCCAGCTCCGCGTGCCAGTCGGCGGCGCGCAGGGCCTCGACCTCCTCGGCGGTCCGGGTGTCGTCGCCCTTGCTGTGCGGTCCGAGCCTGCGGGTGGTGAACTGCACGACCGCGGGCCGGTGCTCGTGCCGGACGCGGTCGACGACCGGGGCGAGCTCCGAGCGGATCGCCGGGATGTCGTGCGTGGTGATCTCGGTGAAGTCCACGCCGAACGCCCGCACCCGGTCGCCGATCGTGCCCGCGAGCTGCCGGGTGGTCGGCGTGGACTGCGCGATCCCGTTGTGCTCCACCACGACGAGCACCGGGACCCGCCACAGCGACGCCATGTTCAGCGCCTCGTACACCGCGCCCTCGCCCCAGGTGCCGTCGCCGATGTAGGCGGCGGCCACCCGGTTCGCCCCGGTGCGCTTGTAGTGCAGGCCCATGCCGACCGCGAGCGGCAGGCTCTGGCCCTGGACGCCGGTGGACAGGAAGCCGTCCCGGTGGACGTGCTGGCTGCCACCGACGCCCGAGCAGACCGCCCCGGCGCGCCCCGTGATCTCGGCGAGCAGGCCCGCCGGGTCGCGGAACTGCGCGAGGTAGTGCCCGTGGCCGCGGTGGTTGCTCAGCACGAAGTCGCCGTCGAGCAGCGGCGCCAGCGCCACCGGGACGTACTCCTGGCCCAGGCACGTGTGGGTCGTGCCGTTCACCTTGCCTTCTCCGAACACGCGCAGCAGGGCCAGCTCGAAGTGCCGGATGCCGACCAGCAGCTCCACGTCCTCGTCCGACAAGGTGCCCATCGTCAGGACGCCTGCCGCGGGATCATCTTGCCGATGGCGACGACGTACTCGTTGGTGGGCTGGTCGTAGCGGATCGTGTAGTCCGTCGGGTAGTAGCCGGTGGACTGCACCGCGGACGGCTGCTTGACGGGGGCGTTGATGTTGGGCTTGGTCAGCAGGAACTTCCGGGTGGCCAGCGGCTCCAGGAAGATCTGCTTGCCGTCCCACGACCCGTGCACGAAGACCTCGGCGAACTCCGACTTGCCGGGACCGAACTCGCGCTTGCTGTCCAGCCAGTGCAGGCCCATGGCGGGCACGGTCTTCTCCACCGGGTCACCGGGCTCGGCGATGTAGTCGGTGGCCACGTACTTGGGGTCGAGCAGGTGCCGCGCCTGGTCGGGGTGGCCCTTGGGGTCGATGGACGTCATCGCCTCGTTGCCGTCGATCGTGTAGAAGTGGAACGCGATCTGCGGCTCGCCGAAGATCTCGGCGGGCTTGCGGCCCTTGGGGTACCAGCTGACCATCGCGTTCTTGACGACGGTCTTGCCCGCCTCCTCGGGGAACGTGACCATCCAGTGCGTGGGCGTGTCGCCCTGCGGCAGGCCGTCCAGGGACACGGCGCTGAACCGCACGCCGACCTCGGTGGGGTTGCCGGACTTGTCGGTGGTGACGTAGGGCTTCATCATCCCGAGCCCGAGCGCCACGGTGTCGCCGAGGACCGTCTGGTCCCCGTTCTCCGCGGTGCTGGCACGGCTCGGCGCGCATCCGGCGATCGCCGCCGCGGCGGTGCCGACCGCGAGGATCATCGCCAGGCCGCGGCGGGCTCGTGTGGTTGACGTGGTCATCGACGCTTTCCCTTCCAGGTCAGTTGGTGCCGTAGACGGAGATGTGCCGGAGGTCGCCCGGCGTGTAGTCGGACTTCTCCCAGTCGGAGTAGCGCTCCTGCAGCCGCAGGCCCGCCTCGCCCGCCATCTCGTCGAGCTCGGTCGCGGTGTAGTAGCGGAACTTCACCGGGTACAGCTGGATGCCGTGCGGGGTGAGCAGCACGTTCTGGATGCTGAGCAGCTGCGCCTCCGGCTCGCGGATCGCGGCGCTGAGCACGACGTGCGTGACGTCGAGCAGCGACGTCGTGACGTACTGGTCGTGGCTGAAGCGGGTGTCGTCGACCTCCATCGACTCGATCACCAGCCTGCCGCCGGGGGCGAGCTGCTTGCGCGCTGACTGGAGGAACTGCCGCTGCGCGTCGGCGTAGAGCAGCGAGCCGAACGTGCCCTGGGCGAGGTACACCAGGGAGAACTGCCTGCCGAAGTCGACGTCGTTCATGTCGCCGACCTCGACGGTGACCTTGTCCGCGCCCGGCTTGGTCCTGAGCTGCTCGACCATCTCCTTGCTGATGTCGACGCCGTAGACGTCGACGCCGGACTCCGCCAGGGGGATGCCGACCCGACCGGTGCCGATCCCCGGTTCGAGCACCGGACCGTCGCCGACGTAACCGCGCAGGAAGTCGACGATGCCGGCGACCTCCTTCGGATCGTCGTTGACGATGTCGAACACCGCAGCGATCGCGTTGCCGTACGACTCCGCGGAATAGTTCTGCATGCTGCGTCCCCTAACGTTTTCGGTTGCTCTGCGTACCCACGAGTCTTCGCGCGGGGACTCTCAGACCTCTCTCGACGCGTACCGCTGCGCGGACTCGCCGCACCAGCGCCGCAGCGCCGCCTCCAGGGCTGGTCCCGCCTCGTCGCCCGCCCACGCGACGTAGCCGTCGGGGCGCACCAGCACGACACGGGGGCAGCGCCTGGCCAGGGGCTCGGTCAGCTCCACCTCGGCCACGCGGTCGGCCCACTCCCCCGCCCCGGCGCCGATCAGCACGAACCGACCGTCCCGGAAGGACTCGAACAGCCGTCCTCGGGTCGTCGGCCGGTCCGGCACCCGCCTGCCCTGCCACGGGCCGCCCTCGCCCTTGGGGTAGCGCAGGGTCAGGCCCGCCAGGTGCTCCAGGTTCATCCGCTGCAACGCCTTGACGCGCACCAGCTTCATGACCGCCCACCGGATGAGCCGGGCGCCGACGCCGTCGGAGGTCTCGAACCGGAACGACAGGTCGGTCTTGCGCAGCGTCTCCGCCGCGATCGGGTACCGCTCGGCCTCGTAGCTGTCGAGCAGTCCCGGCGGTGCCCAGCCCTCGATCTCGGCGCGCAGCTTCCAGCCGAGGTTGAACGCGTCCTGGATGCCCGTCTGCAGGCCTTGGCCGCCCGACGGGATGTGCGTGTGCGCGGCGTCGCCCGCGAGCAGCACCCGGCCGACGCGGTAGCGCTTGGCGTGCCGCTGCGAGCTGCGGAACCGGGACAGCCACACGGGGTCGTGCGGGTCGACGTCCACCCCCAGGATGGCCGTGCAGCTCTCCCGCAGGTCCTCCAGCGGCAGCGGGAGGTCGGCGGGCAGCTTCATCTTCTCGTGGTCGAACACGATGACCCGGTAGGTGTCGTCCTGGAACCGGAACACCGCGACCATGCCGCGCTTGGTGATCCGCGCGTAGTCCGGTGGCGACGGCGGGTTGCGCAGCTTGCAGTCGCCCATGATGACGGAGTCGTCGTAGTTCCAGCCGTCGAAGTCGACACCGATCGCCGCCCGGATCGTGCTGTTCACGCCGTCGCAGCCGACGAGGTAGTCGGCGCGTTCGGACGTGGTCGTGCCGTCCGGGCCGCAGACGTCGACCTCCACGCCGGTGTCGTCCTGCCGCAGCGCCAGCACCTCGACGCCGGTGCGGATCACCGCGCCCGCCCGCTGCGCGGCGTCCTGGAGCACGCTCTCGGTGCGGTGCTGCGGGATGATGAGGCTGTAGGGGAAGCCGGTGTCCAGCAGGCCGTAGTCCAGGTAGCCGGACTCGTCGCCGACCGGCGGGTGCTGACACGGCCGCCCGTGCTCCAGCAGCCCTTCCACCCGCCCGCGCATGTCCAGCAGCTCCATGGTCCGCGGCTCCATGGTGAACGCGCGGGACAGCTCCGCGCGCGTGCCGCGCCTCTCCAGGACGTGGCAGTCGATCCTGGCCTCGGCCAGTTCCGCGGCCAGTGCGAGGCCGGTGGGCCCCGCGCCGACGACGATCACCCGTGGCGACAACGTGATCACTCCTTAGGCAGTGGGGTCTGGGCGGGAGTCCGGTAGTGCATCCGCATGTCCGCGGACGACTCCAGCAGGTCGGCGAGCGGGCCCGCCGCGATCACGCGGCCGTCCTTGAGCAGCAGCACCTGGTCCGCCCGCTCCAGCACGGCGGGCCGGTGCGAGACCGCGAGGCACGTGGTCGACGTCGCGAAGATGCGCCGCCACAGCTCCTGCTCGGTCTCGACGTCGAGCGCGCTGGACAGGTCGTCCATCACCAGCAGCGACGGCTCCCGCGCGAACATCCGCGCGGCCGCCGTGCGCTGGACCTGGCCGCCGGACAGGCGCACCCCGCGCACACCGATCTCCGTCTCCAGCCCGGTGTCGAAGCGCTCCAGGTCCGGACCGAGCACGGCGGTGTGCACGGCGCGTTCCACCCGGCCGTCGTCGGGCAGACCGAGCAGGACGTTCTCCCTGATCGAGCCGGAGAGCAGCGTCGGGTTCTGCGGTGTGTAGGCCACCCGCGGCGGCACCATGAAGTCGCCGGGGTCCTCGACGCGCTCGCCGTTCCAGCGGATCTCGCCGTGCCCCGCGGCGTACAGGCCCAGCACACCGCGCAGCAGCGTCGTCTTCCCGGACCCGACCTCGCCGGTCACCACGGTCACCGTGCCCGGTCTGATCGTGAGCGACACGTCCCGCACCCCGCGGTCGGTGCCGGGGAACACGTGCGTCAGCGACCGGATCTCCAGCTCCCGCAGCGGTTCCACCGCCGGGACGGGGTCGGCGGGTGGCGGTTCGGCCTTGAGGTGCAGCGGGTGGTGGTCGACCAGCGTCATCGGCGGCGCGCCCTGGAGCAGCTCGGCCGCGCGCACGAACGACACCCCGGACTGCTGGTAGGTGCGGACCAGGTAGCCCATGAAGTACGTGTACTCGGCCACCTGCATGAGGTAGGTCGCGAACAGCACGAAGTCGCCGGTGGTGAACTCGCCGGACCTCATCTGCCCCGCGGCCACCAGCAGGACGAGTCCGGCGCCGAGGCTCGCGGTGCTGTTGAACACCGAGTCGATCGCCAGGCTCTGCACCTTGTCGCGGATCATCGCCGTCTTGCGCACCGCGTTGTCGGCGCGCAGCCGGTCGACGACCTCGTTCTTCTTGTCCGCGGCCTTGATCGCCCGGACCGCCACGACGATCTCGCCGATCGTCCCGGTGACCTTCGCCGTCGCCTCGCGGCTCTGCTCGCGGACCCGGTAGGCGCGTGCCCGTGCGAACTGCGCCAGCGCCAGGACGACCGCGAGCGGCACCATGACGATGATCGTGATCTTCACGTCGACGGTGAGCAGGATCGCCAGCCCGCCGACGGCGAAGATGATGCCCGCCAGCATGTCGAAGCCCCAGCCGCCCATCAGCGCGATGGCGTCGCTGTCGTCGCGGACCGTCGAGATGCTCTCGCCCACGGTCTTCGGCATCGCCTGCGCGCCCGGCAGCCTGAACACCCGGTCCAGCAGGTTGCGCTGCACGAGCCCGCGCGCCCGCAGGTACCACCCGGCCCACGCCACCGTGGCCCCGATGATCGCCGTGCACCGCGCGAGCCCGCCCGCCACGATGATCGCGACCACCGTCCACACGGTGACGCCCACCGCGGCGCGGCCCTCCAGCACGTCGAACAGCAGCTTGCCCAGCACACCGGGCAGCAGCGGCCACAGGTGGAACACCACCCACCCGGACGCCGCCAGCAGGTAGCGCCACGGGCTGTAGGTGATCAGCCGCCACAGGAACGCCAGCGTCGGCGGCACGGCCGCCTTCTCCGCGGTGGTCTGCTTGCTCATCGCAGCACCTGCCCGATCCGGTGGAGCTCGGCCAGCCGGGACCCCGGGTCGCCGAGCAGGTCCGAGGTGGCGCCGCTCTCGACCACCGCGCCGCCGTCGAGCACGAGGACCCGGTCGGCGCGCAGGATGGTGTCGAGGCGGTGCGCGATGACGATCGCGGTGCGCCCGGCGAGCATCCGGTCCAGCGCGCGCTCGACCATCGCCTCGGTGACGAGGTCGAGCTTGCTGGACGGCTCGTCGAGGATGATCAGGCCGGGGTCCTTGAGGAACACCCTGGCCAGCGCGAGCAGCTGGCCCTGGCCCGCCGACAGCGTGCTCGGCGAGATCCGCGAGGACAGCCCGTCGGGCAGGGTGGCCAGCCACGGCCGCAGCTCCAGCTCGTCCAGGATGGCCATCAGCCGGTCGTCGTGCACGGTGTCGTCGAAGAACGTCAGGTTGTCGCGCAGGGAGGCGTCGAAGACCTGCACGTCCTGCGTGACGAGACCGACCTGGGCCCGCAGCGAGGCCAGCGTGGCCTCCCGCGTGTCGACGCCGCCCAGCAGCACCCGACCCTCGCCGGGGTCGTACATGCGGGACAGCAGGTGCGCGATGGTGCTCTTGCCCGCGCCGGTGCGGCCGACCAGCCCGAGCGTCTCGCCTGCGGGGACGTGGAACGAGAGCTCGTGCATGATCTTCTTGGGTTCCGGGGTCTCCTCGGAGGTGTACTCGAAGCCGACCCGCTCGAACCGCACCGACAAGGCGCCGTGCGGCAACGGCTCCGTGCCGTCGAGCACGGTGGACCGGTGGCCGAACAGCTCGGCGATGCGGCGGATCGCGGCGCCCGCCTGCTGGAGGTTCTGCACCTGGAGCCGGAGCACCTCGATGGGCGTGGTCAGCATGGTGGCGTAGGCGACGACGAGGTACACGCCGGAGAACGAGATGGTGCCGTTGCGGTAGAACAGCCCGCCGTAGCCGAAGGCGAACGCCATGCAGGCGGTGAACACCAGCGACAGCACGACCCAGATCGCGCTGCCCCACCCCTCGGCGCGGACCTTGACCGGCAGCCACGCCCGCAGGTGCCGGTGGAACCGGGCCATCGCGTGGCCGGTGGCCGCGGACGAGCGCAGGTCCTCGGTCGCGCGCACGGACTCGCTGACGTAGCCGAAGAACCGGGCGCTCTGCTCGCGGTCGTCCTCCCACTTCACCGTGGCGATCGCGGCGACCTTGGCCAGCCCGTACAGCCCGACCAGGGTCACCGCGGCGAACGTCAGCCCGATGCGCCAGTCCAGGAACGTCAGCGCGGTCAGGATGCCGACCACCAGCAGGACGCTGCCGACCAGGTGCACGATGAGGCTGGAGAAGAACTCGGCCACCTGGTTCACGTCGCCGTCGATGCGCTCGATGAGCTCGCCGGGCGAGCGCGACTCGTGGAAGCTCAGGTCGAGGTCGAGCACGTGCGCGGCGAGGTCCTCGCGGGCGGCGTTGGTCGCCGTCCACGAGACCCGCTCGCTGGCGTAGGCCGCGATGACCCTACCGACCTGCCGGAACGCGGCCACGCCCAGGAACAGCAGCGCGATCGCGACCAGCGCGCCCTCCGGGCGGCCGAGCTGGACGGACTCGATGAAGTGGGCGACGATCCGCGGCTCGGCGATCTCCAGCAGGATGGAGGCCACCAGCAGCACGACCATGACCACGACGCTCCCGCGCTGCGGTCCGAGGTAGGCGCGCAGCAGCGTCCGGTGGGTGACGGGACCTGCCCCCGGCCGCCACGCGCGGCGGCCGGGTACCGGACCGGTCACGACCGCTTGGGGCGCTTGAGCACGGCGTCCAGTGCGAGCGAGCCGGGGCCGAACACGGCGATCAGCAGGAAGATCCAGCTGAACATCGCGGCCAGCTCACCGCCGTTGGCCAGCGGCCACAGGCCGCCCATCGGGACGTGCACGGTGAAGTAGGCGTAGGCCATCGCGCCGGAGGCGAGCACGGCGGCCGGTCTGGTGAACAGGCCCAGCAGCACGAGTATCCCGGTGCCGAACGGGATCGCCGACCCCCAGAAGTCCGGCCAGGTCGGGAACGAGACCATGCCGCCCTGGCCGTCGACACCGCCGAAGGCGCCGAACAGGCCCATGCAGCCGTGCAGGACGAACAGGAACGACATGACGATCCGGAACCCGGCGAGCATCCGGGACTGGGCGGTGGAGGTGGTGCCGGCGACTGGCCGGACTTCGGTGGCGGTCATCTCGGTGTCCTCTCGGGTGGTGGCGGTGTCACAGCTCGTCGAGGCCGTATCCGTCGAGGCACCGGCGCGCCAGCGCCGCGTACGCGTCGGGGTCGCCCTCGCGGACGATCGTGGGGAGGTAGACGTGCGGCGACCCGTGGTAGAAGCGCTCGTACTGGTCGTGCCGTCCGGCGAACTCGCTGCCGAGCGCGTCCCACGCGAGCTTGAGCAGCTTGATCCGCGCCTCGGAGTCGTGGCCCGGCGAGCGGACGTACTTCGCCAGCAGCCCCGCGACCTCGGGGTTGCGCAGGTCGCGGAAGGAGGACGGGAGCTGGATCAGCCCGCCGCCCGCGAGCAGCTTGATCTCGGCCAGCACCTTCGGGTACAGGTCGGGGCCGACGGCCAGCTGCGCGCACGACATCTCGCGGTTGGGCATCACCGCGCCACCGCCGCCGGGCACCGGCTCCGCGCCGTCCTCGATGGCGACCGCGATGGCCTTCGCGGTGTTGAGCCACGTCATGAGCTTGCCGATCTGCATCCGCACCGGGGGCAGGTCGTAGGTGTTGTTGGCCTTCGCCACCAGGATCGCCACGCCGGTGAGGAACTCGAGCTTCGTCCACAGCCGGATGGCGCCGTGGTGCACGAAGCTGACGAAGGCGGGGGTCTTCCAGAACTGGTGGTGGCACTTGTCGGGCTCGCGGTAGGCGAAGACCCGTTCCCACGGCACGAAGACGTTGTCGAACACCACCAGGGCGTCGTTCTCGTCGAACCGGCTGGACAGCGGGTAGTCGAACACGCTCGTCGCGCGCGCCTCGTAGGACGTGCGGCTGACGAACTTCACGCCGGGGGTGGCGACCTGGACGGAGAAGCTGAGCGCGTAGTCGGCCTCGGCGGGCGACATCCGCTGGGTGACGCCCACCAGGATCTCGTCGGCGAACGCGGCCGCGGTGCCGATCATCTTGGCGCCGCGCACCACGATCCCGTCACCGCGTTCGGCCACCACCCGCAGGCACAGGTCGTCCTCCTCCTGCTCCGACGGCGGCTTGGTGCGGTCGATCTGGGGGTTGACCAGGGTGTGCGCCTGGTAGAGGTCGTTCTCGGCCATCCGCCGCCAGTGCGCGACGACGTTGGCCGACCCGTCGAACTCGCCGCCCGCGAAGACGTCCGGCACGGTGGCGAACCCGGCGACGGCGGAGGCCATGTAGTCGGGCGAGCGGCCGAAGAAGCCGAACGTCGCCTCGGACCACACCTTGAACGCCCTGCCCTTGGCCCGCAGCTCCTCCTTGGAGGTCGGGATCTGGTGCGCCCGCAGCATCTTCTCGGTCGACCCCGGCAGCGGCGCGGTGAGCACGTCCTCGTACCGCTCGTCGTGGGTGAGGTCGTAGAGGCCCGCGATCGAGCCGAGCGACCGCCGGAACGCGGGGTGCGTGGTCACGTCGTCGACCTGCTCGCCGTCCAGCCAGATCACCCGGCCGTCCCGCAGGGATTCGAGGTACTCCTTGCCGGTGCGCGTCATCGCGGTGTCTCCATGAGGTGTGGTTGGGGGGCCACCCGGCCGAGGTCCACACCGAGTCCGCGCATCGGGGCGCGCGCCTTCAGCAGCATCTCGTCGAACTCGTCGGCCGGGTCGGAGTCGAGCACGATGGCGCCACCGGCGCCGATGAGCAGGCTCTTCCCCTCGGCGACGGCCGTGCGGATGACGATGTTCAGGTCGGCGGTCCCGTTGCGGCCCAGGAAGCCGATGGAGCCGGAGAAGATGCCGCGCGGGGTGCTCTCCAGCTGGTCGAGGATCTCCATCGTGCGCAGCTTCGGCGCCCCGGTCATCGAGCCGCCGGGGAAGCACGCCCGCACGCAGGCGATCGTGTCGACGTCCTCGCGCAGCGTGCCGCGCACGGTGGACACCAGCTGGTGCACCGTCGCGTAGCTCTCCACCGCCATGTACCTCGGCACGTGCACCGAGCCGATCTCGCACACCCGGCCGAGGTCGTTGCGCAGCAGGTCGACGATCATCAGGTTCTCGGCGCGGACCTTGGGGTCCTCGGTGAGGCTCGCGCGCAGCCGTTCGTCGGACACCGGGTCGGTGCCGCGGGCGGCGGTCCCCTTGATGGGCTTGGACTCCACGGTCCGGTCGCCGGTGACCCGCAGGAACCGCTCGGGCGAGGAGCACAGCACGGAGATGCCGCCCAGGCGCAGGAAGGCGGCCTGCGGTGCGGGGTTCGTGCGGCGCTGCACCAGGTACAGCGCCAACGGGTCCATGTCCAGCGGCAGCGTCGTGCGGGTGGTCAGGCAGATCTCGTAGCTCTCGCCGGCGTGCAGCTGCCGTTGGCACGCCTCGACGTTGTCCAGGTACTCCTGGCGGTGCCGCAGCAGACCGGGACCGGGGTCGTAGCCGAGGCCCAGCGGTGTCCGGGGCTCCGGCAGCGGGGCCAGGTCGGCGAGCCTGCGCTCGGCGTCGTCGAGCCACTCGGCGGCCGACGGGTCGTCGCCGGTGCGGCTCAAGGCGATCAGGTGGGTGCGGTGCAGCTCGTGGTCCACGACGACGAGTCGGGTGGTGGACATCCACACGGCGTCCGGGGTGGCCGCCCGGTGCCGGTTCGGCGAGCCCAGCTCGCCCTTGAGCTCGTAGCCGAAGTAGCCGACGTACCCGGAGGCGAGGTCGAACGGCAGGTCCGGCACGCCGTCCACGGGCTCCGCGAGCCGGGCGCGCAGCGCGTCGAACACCGACTCGCCGCCGTCGTCCACCCGGTAGGTCAGCACCTCGCCGTGCGGTCCCTCCGGCGCGCCGAGGAAGGAGAACCGCGACAGGCCGGGCTCGATCCTGCTGCTGTCCAACCAGAACGCGTGGTCCAGGTCGGCGAACAGCTCGGTGAACGCCGCCGCCGTGTCGACCTGGCGGCCGATCTCGCGGTGCCGCAGGCGCCAGGGCGCGGGTTCCGGCGCGACAGGCGCGACCGGGACGGTTCGGGGGGTCGGCAGGACGAGGGGCGCGCCGAGCGCCTTCCCCTGCTCCGCCAACGTCTTCGCGGCGACCCGGCCGAAGTTCTCGATCAGCGCGGCGCCGTGCTCGGAGGCGATGGACTCGGGGTGGAACTGCACGCCCCACATCGGCCGGTCGCGGTGCCGCAGCCCCATCAGGACGCCGTCCTCGGCCCACGCCGTGGGCTCCAGCGACGGGGGCAGGTCCCGCGCGGGCACGCACAGGGAGTGGTAGCGCACCGCCACGAAGTCCTGCGGCAGCCCGTCGAACAGCCCCGCGCCGTTGTGCCGCACCCGCGTGAGGTGCCCGTGCCGCGGCTGGGGGGCACCGACCACGTCGGCACCGGCGAGCAGCGCGATGGCCTGGTGGCCGAGGCACACGCCCAGCAGCGGGACGTTCGTGTGCCGCAGCAGCTCCCGCACCGCGCCGAGGTCGCGCTCGCGGCCGGGGTGGCCGGGGCCGGGCGACACGACGACCGCGTCGAAGTCGTCGACCGCGAGCGTGGCCCACCGCTCGTCGTCGTTGGTCACCACCACCGGAGGCGTGCCGTAAACCCCGGCCATCAACTGGAAGAGGTTGTAGGTGTACGAATCGTGGTTGTCGATGAGCAGCGTGCGCATACAACCCCCATTTCAGCCTGGTTATCGGCGTGCCACCTCGGGCAGTAAATTGGAGGTGCGCACACGGGAACAAGACCGCAAGACCGACGTGAGAGCCGCGCAAGACCCTTTCGAATGCGCGAGATTACTGAAGTGATATCGGACGGCGCTAGCTTTCGGTTCGCCAGATGTCGAGCAACCGGAGAGTCCCATGACCACAACGGCAATCCCGTCCCAGACCACGAACGGGCACGCGGTCGACACCGCGCCCGCTCCCGCCCCGACCGAGGTGCCGACCTCCCTCAGCGCGAGCCCCGCGCTGCTGGGCTTCCCGGCCTTCGCGATCGCGGCGCTGTCGCTCGCGCTGTTCCTCACCGGCTTCAACCAGACCACGATCCCCAGCACGCTCGCCGCGCCGCTGCCGATCATGATCATCGCGAGCGGCCTGCTGTTCGCCTCCGCAGCGTGGGCGATCCGCCGCAACGAAGGTGTCATGGCCTCGATGTTCGGCCTGTTCGGCACCTTCTGGCTGAGCTTCTCCGTGCTGGTCCTCGGCCTGCTGAACAACTGGTTCGGCAAGCTCCCCGAGCCCGCCCAGCGGGGTGCGCAGGCCAACTTCCTGCTGCTGTGGTTCGTCACGATGGTCGTCATGACCTTCGCGACGCTGCGCCTGCAGAAGGTCTACACGCTGCTGTTCGTGCTCATCGACTTCTCGCTGATCACGCTGTTCGCCGCGGTCAGCATCGCCCGTCCGGGCGCGGGCGGCGACCCGTTCATCCTGCACCCCGGTGTCGTGGCGCTCTTCGTCATGCCGGTCGTCGGCATGTACCTCTTCGCGAGCGCCGTGAACTCCGCTCTGGGCGGCAAGCCCTTCCCCATGGGAAAGCCGTTCAAGCGCTGACCCATCGGGAAGCGAACAGGTCTGAGAAAAAGCTGAACCGGTGGTCTCGCTTGATCTCGGCGGCGGAGTGGAATGAATTCCGCCGCCGGGGTCGAGGGGATCGCATTTCGGCGCACATCGATCCACGGCACCACGTGATCCAGAGGTGAGAAATGAACGGACTGACCCGTCGAGGATTCCTGGCAGGTACGGCGATCGGCGGTGCGAGCCTGGTGACGGGTACGTCGGTCGCGGCCGCGAGCGCCGACGCGGCAGGCAACTGCGGCCCCTTCGGCCCCGTCACCATCCCGGCCGGTGACCCGCGGTACAAGAGCATCCAGCAGGCGCACAACACCCGCTACACCGGCACGCCCGACTACGCCAAGGTCGTCGGCACGCCCAAGCAGGTCGTGGACGCCGTCGGCGAGGCCGTGGCGAACAACAAGCGGCTCGCGGTCCGCTCCGGCGGGCACTGCATGGAGAACTTCACCGCCACGCCGGACATCAAGGCGCTCATCGACCTGTCCCAGCTGGACGAGGTCTACTACGACGAGGCCAAGCGCGCCTTCGCCGTGGAGCCGGGCGCCAGCATCGGCAAGGTCGCCGAGTCCCTGTTCAAGGGCTGGGGCCTGATGATCCCCGGCACGGGCTGCGCTGAGGTCGGCGTCGGCGGGCACATCCCCGGCGGCGGCTACGGCTTCTTCTCCCGCAGGCACGGCATCACCGTCGACCACCTGCACGCCGTCGAGGTCGTCACGGTCGACGCCAACGGCACCCCCAGGCTCGTCACCGCCACCCGCGAGGCCAACGACCCGAACCGCGACCTGTGGTGGGCGCACACCGGCGGCGGTGGCGGCAACTTCGGCGTGGCGACCCGCTACTGGTTCCGCACCCCCGGCGTCACCTCCAACGACCCGAGCAAGCTGCTGCCCAAGACCGGCAACCAGCGCGCCCGCATGGTCATGTGGTCCTGGGAGTCGATGTCCGAGCAGGCGTTCGTCAAGCTGATCCGCAACTACTGCACCTGGTTCGAGCAGAACAGCGCGCCGGGCTCCCCCAACACCAAGGTGTGGGGCACCCTCTTCGCCAACCACGCCTCGGCGGGCACGATCGGCCTCCTCGCGGGCGTCGAGGACACGGTACCGGGCGGCGAGGCCCTGTTGAACGCGCACTTCGACGCGGTCATGGCGGGCGTCGGCGTCCCCCCGATGTCGGACTTCGGCGAGGTCACCTCCTGGCTCGACCCGCGCAACTGGGTCAGCGACCCGGCGGGCCGCCAGAAGAACAAGACGGCCGACCTGCGCAAGGGCTACACCGACCAGCAGATCTCCACGATCTACCGGTACCTCACCGACACGAACTACTCCAACCCCAACGCCCTGGTCAACATCACCGGCTTCGGCGGCCAGATCAACAGCGTCCCCTCCGACGCGACCGCCGCCGTCCACCGCGACTCGATCCTGCGCGTCTACTTCACGGCGGGCGGCTGGACCGGCGAGTGGGAGGACGAGGCCAACATGACCTGGGTCCGCAACCTCTACCGCGACGTCTACGCGAGCACCGGCGGCGTCCCCGTCCCCAACGCGATCAACGGCGGGGCGTTCATCAACTACGCCGACAGCGACCTGCTCGACCCGGCGTGGAACACCTCCGGCGTCCCGTGGCACGCCCTGTACTACCGGGACAACTACCCGCGGCTGCAGCGCATCAAGAAGCGCTACGACCCGCGCAACGTGTTCAAGCACGGCATGTCCATCGTCCCGGCGCCCTAGCCCGGTGACCGCCGCACCCGGTCCGGCGAAGCCGGATGCCTGGTCGGCGAAGCCGATGCCGGCGTAGCCAGTCCCCACCCTGCACCCCGATCCGAAGCCATCTCTGGGCGCACCACAGCTTGTCAAGACAGCAGTATCGTCTTGACAAGCTGTGGTGCGGCTAGAACACTCGGCGAGCGGGGTGGAGGCGTCCTGAACCCAGCCACGAGGAGTCCCCAGAAGGAGCCGCCATGTCCGCGAAACCGTTGGCCGAGGGCCAACCCGCCAGGATCAGGGGTCGCACGGCGGTCGCCCTAGCCGTCGTGGTGAGCTTCTGGGGACTCATCCTGGTGGACGAGATGGTCGTCAACATCTCCCTCGCCCAGATCGCCGAAGCCCTCCAGCTCAGCCAGACCGAGCTCGGCTGGGTCGTCAACGCCTACCTCCTCCCGTTCGGCGGTCTGCTGCTGCTCGGCGGCCGGATCGGCGACATCCTCGGCAAGCGCCGGGTGTTCATCGCGGGCATGGCGCTCTACACGGTCGGCTGCCTGTCCCGCGCCGTCGCCCCCGACGCCTGGCCGCTGATCGCCGCTCGGGCCGTCCAGGGCACCGGTGCGGCGCTGGCGACGCCGTGCGTGCTCGCCCTGATCCTCAACACCTTCTCCGAGGGACCGCTGCGGCGCAGGGCGATCGGCGTGTACACGATCGCGGGCGGCACGGGCGCGGCCATCGGCCTGCTCGTCGCCGGAGCCCTCGGGGCCACCGGGTCGTGGCAGCTGCAGATGCTGCTGGCGGGCGTCATCGGCCTGGCGCTGCTGGTCGTCACCCCCGCGGTGGTCGCGGAGACCCCGCGCCAGTCCGGGCGCTTCGACGTGCCCGGCGCGCTCCTGTCGACCGTCGGCCTGGTCTCGCTGGTCTACGCACTGGCCAACTCGACCGGTGACGGCTGGCGCACCGCGCCGGTGATCGCCTGCTACGCCACCGGGGTCGTCGCGTTCGCGCTGTTCGTCCTCGTCACCAAGCGCACCAGGGAGCCGCTGCTGGACCTCGGCCTGTTCACCGACCGCACGAGGGTCGGCGCCTACCTGGTCCTGCTGCTCATGCCCGGCACCCAGATCGGCATCTTCTTCTTCCTCAGCCAGTACCTGCAGATGTTCCTCGGCTACACCGCCATGGCGGTCGCGCTGGCGTTCCTGCTGGTGTCGGTCGGCATGGTCGGCGCGGCCGGGCTCGCGGCGCGGCTGGAGCCGAGGCTGGGCGCCAGGACGGTGGTCGTGCTCGGCGCGCTGATGCTGCTGGGCTCGAACGCGTGGCTGATGAGGATGCAGGCGGGCGACAGCTTCTGGACCGCCGTGCTGCCACCCCTGCTCTTCGTGGGGGCGGGGTTGGCGTTCACGATCATCCCGGCGACCATCCGCGCGACCACCGGCGTCGACGACGAGGGTTCCGGGTCGGCGTCCAGCGTCGTCAACGCGGTGCAGAACATCGGGTCGTCGCTCTCGCTGGCGATCATCGTGGCGGTCGCCGCCACGGCGGGTGCCGCGGCCGCGGCGAACCCGCCGTCCGACCTGCCGGCGGAGGCGCTGGACGGGTTCGTGTTCGGCGAGTCCATGACGGCGGGCTTCGCGACCGGCGGCGTGTTCGCCGTCGCCGCGATCCTGGCCGCGCTGCTCATCCGGTCCCGGCGCTCGACGGACACCCACGTCGCCGCGCCGCGGCAGGAAGAGGTGCGCACGAACGTGTGAACCTCCGGGCGCGGAAAAGGCCCCTGGCAGCGGGAGCACCGCCGCCAGGGGCCTTTCCGGTGGTCAGATCACCTCGGCCATGTCCGGTCCGCGCCGGAACGCCGACGGCGGGCGGTCGAGCTCGATGCCGAACGTGCCGCGGTAGACGTCGAGCAGCTCCCGCTCGTCCAGCAGGCGCTCAGTCGTGCCGTCCCGGTCGGTGGTGATCAGCCGGTTCCCGTGCAGCGTCACCCGACCGGTGGGTGTCTTGAGCGAGCACAGGTCCATGGTGTTCCAGAACGACTCCGGCGAGGCGTGGTGCCAGTCCCAGGACGGCTGGAAGTCGCACCACCGCCGCGGGTGCGCCTCCACCCGGTACTTCGGCGCGCCGTCGAACAGCACGTCCACGTCGCCGTAGGGGGCCTCGACCACCCGGAACTCCCCCGCCGGGTCGGCCTGCACCTCGTCGGTGTCCATCCGCAGCGGGAACACGTAGCCCTGGCCGAACCCGACGTCGAGCATCCACGGGCTGTCCAGGTCGACCCGCAGCACGAGGTGGTCGAGGGCGAACATGGGCTCGCCGTCCGGCTTGAACGGCGCGGCGGCGAGCAGGGTCACCCGGTACCCCAGCGCGCGGAGCAGGGCGCCGAACGCCCCGTTCAGCTCGTAGCAGCCACCGCCGCGGCGCAGCCGGACGACCTTGTCGACGTAGACGTCCTCGTCGAGCTCGACGGGTGTCCCCATCCGGGTGTAGATGTTCTCGAACGGCACCGCGTAGAGGTGCCGTTCGTGCAGTTCGCGCAGGGTCTCGAGGTCCGCCGCGCGGGGCATCGGCGCACCGATGCGTTCCAGGTAGTCGCGCACCATCCGCTGGTCCATGCACCCGATGGTGCCAACGCCTGGAGCCGCGACCCGCCCGCGAAGACCGGCTCAAGCGCGACTTGAGAGGTCCCCGATACGGTCGGGCGATGAACCGACCTTTGGCAGGCAAAGTCGCACTGGTGGCGGGCGGAACCCGCGGCGCGGGCCGCGGCATCGCCGTCCAGCTGGGCGCGGCCGGGGCGACCGTCTACGTCACCGGCCGGACCACCCGTTCCGAGAAGTCGGAGATGAACCGGCCGGAGACCATCGAGGAGACCGCCGAGCAGGTCACCGCGGCGGGCGGCGAGGGCATCCCGGTGCAGGTCGACCACCTCGTGCCCGAGCAGGTGCGCGAGCTCGTCGACCGGATCGGGTCCGAGCAGGGCGCGCTGCACGTGCTGGTGAACGACATCTGGGGCACCACCGCCATGGAGTGGCAGAAGGCGGTGTGGGAGTCCGACCTGGACAACGGCCTGCACACGCTGCGGCTCGCGGTCGACACGCACGCGATCACCAGCCACTTCGCGCTCCCGCTGCTGATCAAGTCGCCGGGCGGGCTGGTCGTGGAGGTCACCGACGGGACCGACGAGTACAACGCGGTCAACTACCGCAACTCCTTCTTCTACGACCTGGCCAAGGGCGCCGTGAGCCGGATGGCGTTCGCGCTGGCGCACGAGGTCGCCCCGCACGGCGCCACGGCGGTGCTGCTCACGCCGGGGTGGCTGCGCTCGGAGTTCATGCTCGGCGAGTTCGGCGTGACCGAGGAGAACTGGCGCGACGCCACGAAGTTCCAGCCGCACTTCGCGATCTCGGAGAGCCCGGCCTACGTGGGCCGCGCGGTGGCCGCGCTGGCCGCCGACCCGGACGTGTCGCGGTGGAACGGGAAGTCGCTGTCCAGCGGGCAGCTGGCGCAGGTCTACGGGTTCACCGACCTCGACGGCAGCCAGCCGGACGCGTGGCGGTACATGGTCGAGGTGCAGGACCCCGGCAAGCCCGCGGACACCACCGGCTACCGCTGAGCACGGAGACCGGGCTGAGAGGCCCCCGCGCTACTTTCGGCTGGTGAGGAGCCTAGTCGAGAGCATCGCAGCCCATCACTTCGTCGACGGGGACCGGGTCGTCGTGGCAGCAGGCACCGACGAGCTCGTCCTGCGGCTGGCCAGGACCCGCGGCCCGGTCCTGGTCGGCGGCCACACGTCCCACACCCGCTGCCTCGCCGCCGCGGGGATCCCCGCCGACGAGCTGCCCCTGCTCGACTACCGGATCCCCGCGGCGGAGCTGTGCCTGCGGTTCGAACGCGGGGTCGGGCTGGCGTTCGTGAGCAACCCCCACGACCGCACCGGGACGGTGCTCGGCGCGGAGTCCGTGCGCCGGATCTGCGCCGCCGCCCGGTACAACGACGCGCTCGTCGTGTTCGACGAGACCTGCGCGGAGTACGCGCTGGGCCCCGACTTCACCTCCGCCCGCTGGTGGGCGGCCCACGGCCACAACGTGTGCGTGCTGCGGTCGTTCCCCGAGGTCCCGGTCGGCTACCTGATCGGCGACCCGGCGGTGGCCGGGCGGATCAGGGGCGGGACCGCTGACACCCCCGCGCGGACCGCCGCGTTCGACGCCCTGGCGAACCCCGCCTTCCTCGCTCGGGCCAGGGCGGACAACCGCGCCGCCCGCGCGCTGCTGTGCCGCGGCCTGACCGAGCTGGGCATCGAGTTCCTCCCGTCCGCGGCGGACTTCGTGCTGGCCCGGCTGCCCGGACCGGTGCCGGGACTGCGCGACCTGGCCGACGTCGGGCTCGCCGACCACGTCCGGATCCCGGTGGGCCGGGCGGACGACGTGGCCCACCTCCTGGACAGCCTGCGAGAACGGACCGGTGCCACGACATGACGCAGGAGATGACCACGGCCAGCGGCGTGCCCCTCCCGCCGGTCGCCGGACCCGACCACGTGGCCCCGGACCTGGCCGCGCGGCTGGGCGAGCCGGGCGGTTTCCCGTTCACCAGGGGGATCCGGCCCACGATGTACCGCGAGCGGCCGTGGACGATCCGGCAGCTCGCCGGGTTCGGCACCGCGCAGGACACCAACGTCCGCTACCGGATGCTGCTCGACGGCGGATCGACCGGCATCAACGGCGTCTTCGACTACCCGAGCCTGCGGGCGTTCGACTCCGACGAGCCGCGCGCCGGCACCGACGTCGGCCGCGGCGGGGTCGCCGTCGACGTGCGCGACGACTTCGACGCCCTGTTCAAGGCCATCCCGCTGGACGAGGTCAGCGTGTCGCTGGTGTCGTCGCAGCCGATCGGCGCCGTGGCCCACCTGGCGATGTTCGTGCGGTCCGCCGAGCGCCAGGGGTTCGACCGGCGGCGGCTGGCGGGCACGAGCCAGAACGACTTCCTGATGGAGACCGCCATCACCATCGCCCCGGAGGCGCTGCCGCCCGCCGGGTCGTTCCGGCTGGCGTGCGACCTCGCGGACTTCGCGCTGCGCGAGCTGCCGCGGTGGAACCCGGTCAGCGTCAGCGGGTACAACTACCGCGAGGCCGGTGCCGACGCGACGCTGGAGATGGCGCTGTGCCTCGCGCACGGCCAGGCCGTCGCCCGCGAGCTCGTGCGGCGCGGCCACCGGCCCGAGGCCGCGCTGTCCCGGATCTCGTTCTTCCTCTGCGCGCACAACGACTTCTTCGAGGAGGTCGCGAAGTACCGGGCGCTGCGCCGGATGTGGGCCCGCTGGGTCCGCGACGAGCTCGGCGTCACCGACCCGCGCGCCCAGCTGTTCCGCTACCACGTGCAGACCTCGGGCGTGACCAACGCCGCCCGGCACGCGCACGTGAACATCGCCCGCAGCGCGCTGCAGGGCCTCGCGGCGGTGTGCGGTGGCACGCAGTCGTTGCACCTCAACGGGTACGACGAGGCCGTGTGCATCCCGAGCGAGCACGCCGCCATGACCGCGCTGCGCACCCAGTACGTGCTGCTGCACGAGACCGGCGTGGCCAAGGTCGCGGACCCGTTGGGGGGCAGCCACCTCGTCGAGTACCTCACCGACTCGCTGGAG
Source organism: Umezawaea tangerina (assembly GCF_003002815.1). GTDB lineage: Bacteria > Actinomycetota > Actinomycetes > Mycobacteriales > Pseudonocardiaceae > Umezawaea > Umezawaea tangerina. Next base: position 900,522 of record NZ_PVTF01000002.1, read on the forward strand.
GAGCGCGCGGCCTCGGTGGTGCGGGTGGTCGACGGGCTCGGCGGGATCGTGGCCGCGACCGAGCAGGGCTGGGTGCACTCCGAGCTGGCGGGCACCGCGTACGCCGACCAGATGGCCATCGAGACCGGCGAGTCGCTCGTGGTCGGCGTGAACACCCACCTGGAGGGCGACGACGAGGAGATGGCGCTGTTCGAGCTCCCCGGCGGCACCCTGGAACGGCAGACCGCCCAGCTGGAGGCCGTGCGGTCCAGGCGGTCGTCGGCCGCGGCCGCCGCGGCCCTGGACGCCGTCGCGTCGGCGTGCCGCTCCGACGCGAACACCATGCCCTCGGTGCTCGCCGCCGTCGACGCCGACGTCACGCTCGGCGAGCTCGGCCGCGTGTTCCGCGACGAGCTCGGACGATGGGAGTTCCCGCTGTGGTAGCAGCACTTCAGGGCCGCAAGGCGATCGTCGCCAAGCTCGGCATGGACGCCCACTGGCGCGGCGCCATCGTCGTCGCCAACGCCCTGCGCGACGCGGGCATGGACGTCGTCTACCTCGGCCACACCCTCGCCGCCGACCTCGTCGCCGCCGTGGAGCAGGAGGACCCGGTGCTCGTGGGGCTGTCCACGTTGTCCGGCAACCACCTGGCCGAGTGCGACCAGGTCATGACCGCCTTCCGCGCCGCCGGGCTCGACGACGTGGTCGTCGTCGCGGGCGGCACGATCCCGCCGCGCGACCAGGTGGAGCTGGTGGCGCTGGGGGTGGACCAGGTGTTCGGCGTCGGGAGCCCGCTGGCCCACATCGTGGAGCAGGTCTCGGCCCTGGTCACCGCCCGGCAGCACCTTCGGGTCCCGGCGGAGGCTCCAGAGCCTCACTCAGCACGATCGGTTGTACTGGACTATCTCTAGTCGCGATTTCCACAGGTATCACACTGCCCCGGCCACTACTATGAATTTGATCTTCGTTCAGCACCGTAATGACATACCCAAGTTCACCCACCGGCCCATTATCAGCAACCTTAGGCGCCGGACAATCTTCAAGCAAGTCAGGATACTTCTCCAGAAGTTTCGGGTGCATGACCACTAGTTCGCGAAGTACCTGCAACCCAAAACGCGCTTTCGGAACACTCCCCAACCCCCATCCAATTATGAGGTCAATTGCCTCGTAAGGTAAACGCGATCCCCGATCTTTCAGTACTCTACCAATAATCTCTACCGCCCTGTTCCAGGTTTGAGATTCTTCGACTTCATCAGGAAGTACGAGGTTTACCATACGTCCAGGGATCGATGAGTCAAGTGCACCACTAATTAGAAGATCAACATTCTCCTTTGGGCCATCAAATCGAGCCCAAGTAAGAATAGAGTCGTTCACGGCGAAGCCATATCTAAGTCGACGCACCAAATCAATGTCACCAGTCAACCGAGCATGACTAACATCCGCTACAACCGCCTCATGGATATCCTCAAGTCCTAACAAGATCAAGTCGACGTGTCGGCCGAGCGAGCTCACCAGATCCTGCCAGCTCGCACCATCGAGTCCTGCCCTCCACAACTCGACCATCGAACGCCACTGAACTTGGTTGTCGTCGCTGGACCAGAGTTGATCGAGGGGCATCCCATCAGGCGCGAACACGAGTCGCAACAGAACCAGGTTGGCCGAGTAAGCAGCCAATTCACGCACATGGTCGGTAGGCAATGGGCGGTAGTCAGCGAACCTGTCCGATCGATTACGCTTCCGGTGTTGTGGTAGCAACTCCCGAAGCATCCGAATGATGGAGTCCTGTTGCGCCTGCGGAAGCGCTCCTACCAACTCCTGCAAAAAGGTGAGGACTGTTCGCCGGTTGCTCAGAGGCTGGTGCGACATGGCAGCGAACATGAGGTCGTCATGGTTTCGGTCGCGGCGCCTACCACCGGACGGCAACTGCTGGATGACCACGCCGAGCAGGTGCCTCGCGACGAGATACTCGCCGAACGTGGCGTGCAGGAACTCGTAGCTCTTCTCACTCAACCGCTGCACGTGTTCGTTGGTCTCAGCCAAGTGGACGAAAAAAAACTGACCAATAGTCCACTTCGAGGCAGTGGCTTCGCGGCTGTCCCCCTCGGCGAACGCCCTCGCATCCTGCTCGAGCTCAACCTCGGTGATGTCGTGACGCCCCCGGTTGAACATACCCAGTGCCACGATGCCCAGCCGCCACATCTGGTCCTCGACCGCTTCCTCGAAGTCCTCCTCGCTGCGGTTTCCGAATGGGCGGGTGACCTCACGGCGGGCGAAGGACTCCAGCAGATGCCCGTAAAGAGCGGCCTTCGACAAGTCGGCGTCCAGGCTCACCGAGTTCGGATCCGCCGAATGGAGGGCCAGCATGAACAACAAGAGCGGCTGCTCGACCAGGTCAGGGTGGGTCATCGCGGTCTCGACGTCCAGTGGTCGGAAAGTACCCGCTCGAGCACCTGCCCGGTTGACCTCGTTCCAGATGTCGAGCCACGCTGCAACCTCGGTCTCGTCGAACTCCTCCAACCGCACCACCGGTGAGCGCTCGGGAATGGTGACCCGGTCCGCCACGACCGTGCGCGAGGTGACGATCACGACAACGGGCCGGTCCATCCCCGCTTCTCGACGCTGGAAGTCGACGACCTCCTGGAGGTAACCCATGCGCCGGTTCGAGGACGCTTGGAGCAGTTCATCAAGGCCGTCGAGCAGGACTACCCGGACCGTGCTCTTGCTCTGCTCGACCAGCGTCGGCCAAGTCACCCGACCGTGGGTGGTCGCGCTCAGCGCTTGTTCGACCTGGTCGTAGACCGGGGCATCGACATCCACACGGCGCAAGGGCACTCGGACAACCGTGTACTCGGAGACCGGTAAGCGCGCGGCGAGGACCTTCATCAGCATCGATTTACCCGCACCAGGATGGCCGAGCAGGAGAAGTGGCCACTCTGCGCCGTCGGCTGATGTGAGGTGCGTGGCGAGAAGCATATCCAGGTCGTCGCGGACCGAACGGTCACGCCACCACTTCTCGTCCCACGGTTTCACCTCGGGCATCTCCCCACCTGAAATCCGGTAACGGGGGTTTACGTAGATCTGGCCAACGGTCGGGAACTCGGCACCATCACGATGGCCAGGCCGGGAATCGGGCACGATCGAGAGGTTGAGCACGGAAGTGTTGGCTTGGTGGATGGTCACGCGACTGTCCGGTAAGACTGACTGGACAGCTGGTGGATCCAGGGACAGCAGGCGTTCGATCCGGATCAGGGCAGCGCCGTGATGGTCGAGTGCGGCGGCGAGAGCGTGGCGGGTGTCGCACACTTCGGCACGGGTCGCCGCATGTTCTCCGAACGAAGCCCACATCAGGAACTCCGGCACGTCGGACGCCATCCGAAGGTAATGCTCGCGGTACTTGACGGTGGCGGTCTTCACAACCTCTTCGAAGTCCACACCACCGTGCCACGCTGCAAGCAACTCCAAGTACGAGACCACTCTGTCCGCAAGTTCGACCAGCCATCCCTGGACAACGACGACGTTCTCCTCGAACCCCCGAGTCGCCGACGGGGCAGGAACGTCGACGGCGTAGAGCTTGTCCACCAGCTTCTCGCCCTGCCCTCGATCCCAGCCGGACGCCATCCCGACCTGCTCATCAGTCGTGAGCGCCAGAGCGTCGAAAACAGCATTGCCCAACCGTTCCCGTAGCGACTCGAAGAACGATGTCACCACGAGCACTGTGTGCGCGGCCGCGACCAGCTTCCGACGCTCGTAACCCGCGGTCTTGAGGCGACGTTGGGAGACAGCCCGGAGGGTGTCCTGGATCAGCGTGAATGCCTGGTTCTTCTGGTCGACAGCGCCCCACACCGCTGCGGCCACTCCGGCCGGACCGAAGAGGGCGACAGCGGGAGCTGCGAGAATGACCCCGCCCAGCGCGCGGTCGACCGCCTTGAGCCACGAAGGGTCGTCACTGCCGAGGATCCGCAACGCGCCGCGGTAAGTCAGAGGGTGGTCCTTGGGCATGGGTGCTCCGCGCTTCTTCGCGTTGTCCGTGGATCACCGGAAGATATCATCGGCGCCGTTCCCGCTGGACTGAGCGGGTTTTCCGCAATATTGCGTCAACCCACTTCCGGCCGATTGGACCGGCTCAGCCCTCCAGGTACTTCTTCAGGTGCTGCGCCGTGTGCGTGTCGGCGTTCGCGACCAGGTCCGCGGGTGTGCCCGTGAACACGATCCGGCCGCCGTCGTGGCCCGCGCCGGGGCCGACGTCGACGAGCCAGTCGGCGTGGGCCATGACGGCCTGGTGGTGTTCGACCACGACGACGGTGCTGCCGCCGTCGACGAGGCGGTCGAGCAGGGCCAGGAGCTGGTCGACGTCGGCGAGGTGCAGGCCCGCGGTCGGTTCGTCCAGGACGTAGGTGGCGGCGCCCTCGGCCATGTGGATGGCGAGCTTGACGCGTTGGCGTTCGCCGCCGGACAGGGTGTTCAGCGGTTGGCCGAGGCGGAGGTAGCCGAGGCCGACGTCGGCGAGGCGGTCGAGGACGGCGCGGACCCTGCCGGAGGGGAAGAAGTCCTGGGCCTGCGCGACAGGCATGGCGAGGACCTGGCTGATGTCCTTGCCGCGCAACGTGTACGCCAGCACCTCGGGCGTGTACCGCTTGCCGTCGCAGTACTCGCACACCGACGACACCCCGGCCATCATGGCGAGGTCGGTGTAGATGAGCCCGAGGCCCTTGCAGTTCGGGCACGCGCCCTCGGAGTTGGCGCTGAACAGCGCGGCCTTCACCTTGTTGGCCTTGGCGAACGCCGTGCGGATCGGGTCGAGCATGCCGGTGTAGGTCGCCGGGTTGCTGCGCCGCGAGCCGCGGATCGCGGACTGGTCGACCACGACCACGTCGTCGCGACGCCCCAACGAGCCGTGCACCAACGAGGTCTTGCCCGCGCCGGACACACCGGTGACGACGGTCAGCACGCCCAGCGGGATGTCCACCGACACGTCGCGGAGGTTGTGCAGCGACGCGCCGGTGATCGGCAGCCACCCGGACGGCTCGCGGGGGTCCTCGCGCAGCGGCACGCGGTGGTCCAGGTACCGCCCGGTCACCGTGTCCGACGCCCGCAGTCCGGCCACGTCGCCGGTGTAGCCGACGTGGCCACCGGCCGCCCCGGCGCCGGGACCGAGGTCCACGACGTGGTCGGCGATCTCGACGACCTCGGGCTTGTGCTCGACCACCAGCACCGTGTTCCCGTTGTCCCGCAACCGGAGCAGCAGCCCGTTCATCCGCTGCACGTCGTGCGGGTGCAGCCCCACGGTCGGCTCGTCGAACACGTAGGTCACGTCGCTGAGGCTGGAACCCAGGTGCCGCACGGTCTTCACGCGCTGCGCCTCGCCACCGGACAGCGTGGACGACTCACGGTCCAGGCTCAGGTAGCCCAGCCCGATCTCGACCAGCGAGTCCAGCGTGGTCGACAGCGCGGCCAGCACCGGTCCGACCGACGGGGTGTCGAGGTCGCGGACGAACGCGGCCAGGTCGTCGACCTGCATGGCCGCGCACTCGGCGATGTTGCGCCCGGCGATCCTCGACGACAGCGCGGCCGGGTTCAGCCGGGTGCCGTCGCAGCCGCGGCAGTGGGCGAACGTGGCGATCTTGTCGACGTACGCGCGCAGGTCGGGCCGCAGCGCGTCGCGGTCCTTGGTCAGGAAGTGGCGGCGCATCTTCACCAGCAGGCCCTCGTAGGTGGCCTTGCTGTCGCCCTTCTTGAGCTTGGTCGCCGGTCGTTCGAGCAGGTCGTCCCACTCCTGCTCGGTGAACTCCGCCAGCTTCTTGTCCGGGTCGAAGTACCCCGATCCGGTGATGATCTGCCAGTACCACGAGCCGACACCGGTGTGCGGGGCCGAGATCGCGCCCTCGTTGAGGGACTTCCCCCGGTCGAGGACCTTGTCCACGTCGATGTCGGAGACGTACCCGTGCCCGTCGCAGACCGGGCAGGCGCCCTCGGGGGTGTTGAAGCTGAACGCGCTGGACGTGCCGATGTGCGGGTCGCCGAGCCTGCTGAACACCACCCGCAGCATGGTCTGCGCGTCGGTGGCCGTGCCGACGGTCGAGCGGGAGTTCGCGCCCATCCGCTCCTGGTCCACCACCATCGCCACGCTCAGGTTCCGCAGCGAGTCGACGTCCGGCCTGCTCATCGACGGCAGGTGGCCCTGGACGTAGGCGGTGTAGGTCTCGTTGAGCAGCCTGCGCGACTCGGCCGCGATCGTGCCGAACACCAGCGAAGACTTGCCCGACCCGGACACGCCGGTGAACACCGTGAGCCTGCGCTTCGGGATGTCCAGCGAGACGTCCGCCAGGTTGTTGTGCCGCGCCCCGCGGACCTCGATCATGTCGTGGCCGTCCGGCCCGGACCTACCCATATGAGACATTATCGACGCCGTTCGACCAGGGCCAGCACACGGGTCGGGCTGCCGGAGCCGCGCACGATCGGCAGCGGCCCCGCCACCAGCACGGCGCCGGTGGGCGGCAGCAGGGCCAGGTTGCGCAGCTGGGTGAGGCCGTACTTGCCCGCGCCGTGGAAGAACCAGTGGCACGGGTAGGGCCGGTCGAACTCGCCCGCCTGCCCGGCGTCGGTGCCCACCGTCTCGACGCCGATGCCGACCAGCGGCGTCCGCTCGGCCAGCCAGCGCGCGCAGTCCGGGTGGACGCCGGGTGTGTGGCCGCCGTTGAGGAACCGCTCCGGGTCGTCCTTGTAGGCGTCCCACCCGGTCCGGTAGAGCAGCCAGCCGCCGTCGGGCAGCGGACCGTGCTCGGCCTGCCACGCCTCCACGTCCTCGCGGCGCAGCAGGAAGTCCGGCTCGGCCGCGACCCGCGCGGAGAGGTCCAGGACGACGGCCGGGCCGACCAGCCGGGCGGGCGGCACCTCCGAGACGTCCTCCGACCCCTTGCCGGAGAGCCAGTGCACCGGCGCGTCGAAGTGCGTCCCGGTGTGCTCGGACAGCCGGATGTTGTTCCAGTACACCGTCGGACCGGCGGCGTCGTAGTCGCTGATCACTTCGCGGGAGAACGGCCACGGCTGGCCGCGCTCCGGCGGCAGGGCGATGATCGGCGTCCGCTCCGACAGCGGGGCCGTGAGGTCGACGACCTCCACCTCTCCGCCGCGCAGGGCGTCCACGAGCTCGGTGAGCACGCTCATCGCTACACCGCCTGGATGTCGTCGCCGTCGACCTTGAGCCTGAACTCCGGCAGCGGCTGCTTCGCGGGTCCGGCGGTCACCGAACCATCGGTCATGGAGAACGTGCTGTGGTGGCAGTCGCAGGTGATCTGGCCGTTGCCGACGCTGGTCACCGCGCAGCCGCGGTGCGTGCAGACCGAGGAGAACGCCTTGAACACGCCCTCCTGGGGCTGGCACACGACCACGCCGGACTCGGCGAGGATCTGGCCGCCGCCGACCGGGATGGCCGACTTCGAGCCGAGCGGTGTGCCCGACGGCGGCGGTTCGGCGGTGCGGGCGACCTCGCCGCACGCGGCGACCGTCGTCCCCGCGACGACGGCGCCGGCTCCCACGATCACCGCGCGCCTGCTGTAGGTGTTGCCCATGTCCGGTGTCCCTTCACTGTCCCGAGCGCTCGTTGACCAGCCCCGACCCGACGATGCCCGCCGACGCTCGAAGAGCGCTCGGGAACGACTCGCCCAGCCCGTCCCGCGCGGCGAGGTGGCCGTCGGGGCGGACCAGCCACCACCCCGTGCCGTAGACCTCCAGCGCGTCGTCCACGGCGGTGGCGACGGTGATCTCCGGGCTCAGCCCGTCGGCCGACGCGCCCGGCGGCAGGACCGCCACTAGCCGCGCGGGGACGTCCCACGGCCTGGCCCACGCGGCCTCCGCGACGTCCGCGGCCTCACTGGCGTCGGAGGCGAAGACCAGGCCGACGAACCCGGCGCCGAGCAGCGTGCGCAACCGGGTCTGCCGGCCGTCGACGACGACCGGCCCGTCCGGGGCGAACGCGCCCAGCAGCGGGTGGCCGGTCCGCACCAGCGGCGAGTCGGTGTAGGTGTACGGCTCCGCCATCCGGCCGCTGTTCACGTGCTTGCGGGCCGGCCCCAGCGTCCGCGACAGCCGCAGCAGCACCGCCCGCGTCCACCGGCGGAGCCTGTTGGGCGGCACCATGAACCGGATCGTGGCCTCGGTGACCCGCAGGTTCTCCAGCGCGGCGGCGTACCGCTCGCGGTGGTAGGTCTCCAGCAGCTCCTCGCCGACCACCCCGGAGCGGACCAGCGCGATCTTCCACGCGAGGTTGTCGGCGTCCTGGATGCCGCTGTTCATGCCGCGCGAACCGTAGGGCGGCAGCGCGTGCGCGGCGTCGCCCGCGAACAGCACCCGCCCCACCCGCAGCCGGTCGACGACCCGCTGGTGGAACCGGTAGGTGCTGACCCAGTCGACCTCGTACGGGACGTCGCCGATCACCGCGCGGACCCGCTGGTCGAACCGGCCGTCGGCGCGCTCGGCCTCGATGTCGGCGTCGGGCGGCAGCTGCCAGTCGATCCGCCAGATGTCGTCGGGCTGCGGGTGCATCACGAGCTGCCGGCCGGGGTTGAACACCGGGTCGTAGTGGAAGTGCCGCTCCTTGGCCAGCGGCAGCTCGGCCTTGATGTCGGTGATCAGGAACCGGTCCTGGTGGGTGTACCCGGTCCACTCCACGCCGACCAGGTCGCGCAGTCCACTCCGGACACCGTCGCAGGCGACCAGGTGCGTGAAGACCAGGTCCTCCTCCCCCAGTTCGGTGACGACCCTGGCGGTGACCGAGTCCGCGTCCTGCGCCAGGCCGGTGACCCGGTGCCCCCAGCGCAGGTCGCAAAGCGGCTCGGCCTCGACCGCCTCGGCGAGCACCTGCTCGATGCGGTGCTGGGAGATGTTGACGAACGGCCCGAACCCCTGGCCGCGCGGGTACTCCGCGGCCCGGATCTCCTGGTTGCGCACGTAGGTCCGGGCGACCGTCCACGTCACGCCCTCCTCGGCGATGGTCCGCGCGCACCCGACCTTGTCCAGCACCTCCAGGACGTCGCCCTGGATCAGGCACGCCTTCGAGCCCTGCTTCACCAGGTGGGGGTCGGACTCCAGCAGCACGCTCGGCACGCCGAGCCCGGCCAGCCGCAGCGCGGTGATCAGACCCACGGGTCCGGCGCCGACGATCCCCACCGGCGCGTCCAATCGGGTGGTCACGGTGCCCCCGTCGTCTCGTTGTCGACCTTCACGTCGGCCTCGACCGCGTGGAAGACCGGGATGTCCCGAACAGCGCGCAGGTAGGGGGTGCCCTCGGTGTACCCGGTGCCGGGCACCTCGCCGAGCATCCGCACGGCCAGCCGGTAGTGCGTCCGCCGCCAGCGCAGCATCGCGCGGGCGAACGAGCCCATGGCGTCGGCCAGCGGTTTGCGGGCGTCCTCGGCCACCACGTCGGACTCGCACATCGTCCGGTAGGCCTCGTCGAGCGTCGGCTGGTCGCCCAGCACCCGCGCCCGCACGTCGGGCACCGAGCGGTAGGCGGCCGACTCGACCCGGTCGGCGTCGGGGTGCCTGCACAGCGACTCGACGAGCTTGTAGTTGCGCGACTGGATGGCGCTCGCGCCCTCGGTGAAGTCGCGGAACGTCCGGAACGACTCGACCTGCATCGTCGCCAGCATCGAGAACAGCGGTGAGGACTCGCGCAGCGCGGTCTCCGAGCTCGCCATGAAGTGCACGGCCCGTTCGATCTCGCCGTCGCCGAGTGCGGCGACGGCGCCGCGGATCTGGGTGGCCAGCAGGGCGAACGTGGTCTCGAACGTCTGGAGCACCCGCAGGAACAGGTACTCGTCGTGCATCGTGTAGACGGGCAGGATGCTCAGCTCCACGGCCCGGCGCTCGGCGTAGGACATGTCGCCGTGCACGGCGGCGCACGCCTGGCGGGCGAGGTCGACGGGCTCGGTGGCGGTGAGCCCGGCGTCCAGCGACATCCGCGCGAGCGCGGGCAGCATCACCCGCAGCCCGTGCCGGAAGCGCTTGCCCACCATGACCTCCGCGGGGCGCGCCTGCGGCAGCAGCGTGGTCCGCCCGTCCACGGCGGACAGCTCGAACGCCAGCGCGTCGGCGACGAGCTGCGCGGTGAGGCGGTCGCACCGGGTCCGCGCGAACGGCGCCTGCTCGACCGGGTCGTCCACGCCGGGCAGCTGCAGCAGCGGCAGCGCCAGATAGGTCGGGTAGTCGTAGCGCTTGTCCGGCTTGTCCAGGGCGGTGCTCAGGAACGACGCCAGCGTCTGCACGTGGGGCCACGGGCCGCCCAGCTCGGGCAGCAGCTCGCGCACGACGGCGAGCACTTCCAGCAGCTCCGGTGCGACGAAGTGCTTGCCGACGCTGTGGTACTCGCGGACCACGGCGCCGTAGGGGAACCTCTTGACGTCCGGGGCGCGCAGCCAGGAGCTCAGTTCGGCGGTGGACATGGCGCTACCGCCCGACTCTGGCCGACGAGCGCAGGTCGGCCAGCGCCGAGCAGAGCGCCGCCACGTCATCGGTGTTGTTGTAGTAGTGGAACGACAGCCGCACGGCGTCACCGCGCGGGCTCACCGAGACGTCGCGCTCGGCCAGCAGGCGGGCGAGCCCGCCGGGGTCCGGGTCGACCAGGCCGATGTGCGCGCCGCGCCGCTCGGACGGCAGCGCGCGCACCTCTTCTCCCTGGCCGCTGAGCAGGTCCGCGGCCAGCTCCGTCAGTTGCAGCACGTGCATACGCACCTCCGCGAGGTCGAGCGCTCCGATCAAGCCAAGGGCGGCGTTCGCCGCGTAGCACGCGGGGACCGCCGGGGTGCCGGTCTCGAACCTGGTCGCGGCCCTGGGAAAGTCGAGGACGGCCGGGTCGAACGCGAACGGGTCCACCCGGCCGAACCAGCCGGTGAGCCGGGGGTCGCGGTCGGTGAGGTCGGGCGACCGCACGTAGAGGAAGGCGAGCCCCGGCAGGCCGGGCAGGTACTTCATGGCGCCCGCGACCAGGAAGTCGCAGTCCAGCAGGCCCACGTCCACCGGGTGCACGCCGATCGCCTGGTAGGCGTCCACGAACACCGCGGCCCCGGCCGCGCGGGCGGCGCGCACCACGTCGTCGACCGGCATCCGGTGGCCGCGCGCGTAGGTGACCAGCGGCACCGACACGAGCCGGGTGCGCCGGTCGACCAGCCGTTCGTAGTCCTGCGGCGCGGTGGCGTGCACGACGTCCGCGCCGCGCGGGCGCTGCCCGAGCCACACGTGCGAGACCGACGGGAACTCCTCGACGGTGCTGACGACCTTCCACCGCCGCGTGTAGTCCAGAGTGGACGCGACCTGGTAGGCGCCGGTGGAGGCGTTGGGCACCAGCGCGACCTGGTCGACGTGGGCACCGATGAGGTCCGCGAAACCCTTGCGCGCCCGCCGGAACTCGCCCTCGAACGCCTCCCACGCGCCGCCGCCCGCGGTCATGTCGTCGACCATCCGCAGCAGCGCGTGGTCCAGGTCGTCCGACCGGGCGCCGAGGCTGCAGCTGGACAGGTGGGTCTTGCGCCCCAGCACCGGGAACCGGGCCCGGAAGGCGGCCGCCGTGAGCGCGCCGCCGCGCGTGGTGACGGTCATGTCCGCCCCGCAGGCGGTTCGGCCATCGGGCCGGTCCGGGTGAGCTCGGTGCGGACGTCCCACAGCTCGGGGAAGAACTTGTACGAGATGAGCTTCGCCAGCACGTCCACCGGCGTGCCCTGGGTGCCCACGACCTGGTGGCCGATCACCCTGGTGGCCATCTTGTAGTGCTGCACCCGCCACAGCGAGATGCGCTCGTCCCAGTCGATCATCGCCTCGGCCAGCCGCTGCTCCGCGCTGTCGACCTTGCTGCGGTACAGCTCGGCGAGGTCGATCCCGCGCCGCTGGACCAGGTCGTGGAAGACGCGTCCGATGTGGCGGCTGTGCCGCTGCACCGACCGCCACCCCGGCGAGTCCGCCCCGGAACCGTGGCCCAGTACCGTCCTGATGGTCTGGAAGTCCCAAGGGGACAGGTGCCGCATCATCTCCAGCTGGTCGGTGACCAGCACGACGCCGAGCGAGGCCCGGCCCAGCAGGCGGATGGCGGTCTCCAGGTTGTCCACACCGACGCAGTGGGCCGCCTCGGCCACCTCGGAGCAGGCCAGCTTCAACCACAGCTCGGTGGACTGGTGCACGACCTGGAACAGCAGCTCGTCGCGGTGCACGACCTCGTCGGCCTTGCGCTGCAAGGACAGCAAGGCGTCGGTGCGCATGTACCTCGCGTAGTCGTCGCCGCCTTCGCCGACCAATACCTGCTGGGAGTAGTCCTTCATGTGGCGAACCCCTACTGTCGCGCCGCCTGGTGGACGATCACGTCAGCGACGCTACGGAGCGGTCCTATCATCCGGGTCTTCGCCCGGCTCTCATCCGATTGCCCGCTCCTGGTGCGCGCCACAGGATGGCGGCATCCCCGCCATCCGAGCGCACGCCAGGAGAAGCCCATGATGAAGATGCCGTCGCCGAGGCGACTCACCGCGGCCACCGCGGCCGCGCTCCTGCTCCACTTCGGCCTCGCCGTCCCGGCCGCGGCCGACGAGGTCGTGGGCGCGTCCCACCACGGCCAGGACGGCAGGGCGAACCCGCTGGTGATCGGGCACCGCGGCTCGGCGGGCTACCGGCCGGAGCACACGGCGGCGTCCTACGAGGTGGCCGCCCGGATGGGGGCGGACTACATCGAGCCGGACCTGGTGTCCACGAAGGACGGTGTGCTGGTCTCCCGGCACGAGAACGAGATCGGGCTGACGACCGACGTCGCCGACCACCCGGAGTTCGCCGACCGCAGGACCACGAAGACCATCGACGGCTGGGAGATGACCGGCTGGTTCACCGAGGACTTCACCCTGGCCGAGCTGAAGACCCTGCGCGCCAAGGAGGGGCTGCCCGAGCTGCGGCCCGCGAACACCGCCTACGACGGCCGCTACCAGATCCTGACCTTCCAGGAGGTCATCGACCTGTCGCGCAGGCTCTCCCGGCAGCTCGGCCGCACGATCGGCGTCTACCCGGAGACCAAGCACCCCGCCTACTTCGCCTCCCTGGGCCTGCCGATCGAGCCCGCGCTGGTGCGCACGCTCAACGCCAACGGCCTGAACCGCCGCGACGCCAAGGTGTTCGTGCAGTCCTTCGAGGTCGACAACCTCAAGGAGCTCGACACCCAGCTGCGGGTGCCGCTGATCCAGCTCGTCTGGACCCCGGACCAGGTCACGCCCGAGCGGCTGCGCGAGATCGCGCGCTACGCCGACGGCGTGGGCGCGGAGCAGACCATGGTCATCCCCTGGACCGAGGACGGGAGGCTCGGTGCGCCGACCGCGCTGGTGCGGCAGGCCCACCGGCTCGGGCTCGCCGTCCACGTCTACACCTTCGCCGCCGAGAACGAGTTCCTCCCGGCGGCCTACCGGTCGTCGACCAACCCCGCCGACCGCGGCAGGCTCGCCGACGAGCTGAAGGCCTACTTCGGCGCCGGGGTCGACGGCGTGTTCAGCGACCACGTCGACATCGGCGTCGCCGCGCGCCGCGGCGGCCACCGGTGATGACCGGGCAAGACCCGGTTGATACGGGCCGCGCCTAGCGTCGCAGGCGTGAAAATCCGTTGGCAGGTCACACGGTCGCGCGGCCGCCTCGTCGCGCTCGGTGCCGTCGTCGCGGTGCTCCTCGGCGCGACGGCGGTGTGGGTCTCGCACGGCGATCCGGCGACGTCGGCGGTCCGGGTCGAGGAGGGCTTCGTCGAGGTCCCCGCGGCACCCGGCTCGGCGGACCGGGTGTCGCTGGAGACGAGCCTCTTCCTCCCCGAACGCACGCCCGCGCCCGCCGTGCTGCTGGCGCACGGGTTCGGCGGCGACAAGCACAGCGTCGACACCGACGCGCGCGAGCTGGCCGAGGCCGGGTTCGTGGTGCAGTCGTACTCGGCGCGCGGGTTCGGCCGCAGCTCCGGGAGGATCGGCCTGAACGGCCCGGACGCCGAGGTCGCGGACGCCCGGCTCCTGGTCGACCGGCTGGCCGCGCGGTCGGACGTGGTGCTGGACGGGCCCGGCGACCCGCGGATCGCGGTGTCCGGCGCGTCCTACGGCGGTTCGCTGTCGCTGCTGCTGGCCGGGACGGACCCGCGGATCGACGCGCTGGTCCCGGTCATCACCTACAACGACCTGGCGCAGGGCCTGCTGCCCAACGCGGCCTCGGTGCAGGACGTCGCGGACGGCACGCCCGCTCCCGGCGCGTTCGCCCCCGGTGGTGTGTTCAAGAGCTCCTGGGGCGGCTTCCTCTACTCCATGGGCCTGGACTCCGAGGCGTCCGCGCGGGACCGGGTCGAGCCGATCGCCGCCCAGCGGGACACCGACCTCGGCTCGGTGTGCGGTCGCTTCACCGACGACGTCTGCCGCGCGTGGACCGAGGTCGCCACGACCGGGACCATGAGCGAGCGGACGCTGCGGCTGCTGGCCACCCTCTCCCCCTCCTCCGTGACCGCGTCGATCAAGGTGCCGACGCTGCTGGTCCAGGGCGAGCAGGACACCCTGTTCGGCCTCGACCACGCGGACGCCAACGCCCGGCAGATCAGCGCGGCAGGCGGCGACGTGCAGGTGGTGTGGTTCGCCGGGGGCCACGACGGCGCCTACCCCGACGCGAAGCTGCGCGGCCGGATCGTCGACTGGCTGAGGTTCCGCCTCTCGGCCACCGGGAAGAACCCCTTCGGCGCCTTCGAGTACGACGTGCAGGGCGGCATCACACCGGAGGGCACGCCGTCGGTGCGCACCGTCCGCGCCGACTCCTACCCCGGCATGCACCACGGCTCCACCCGCCGCGAGCGGTTCCGGCTCGACGGCGACGAGCAGGTCGTCATCGCCCCGCCCGGCGGCCTGCCCGCCGCGATCAGCGGCATGCCCGCGCTCAACGGGCGACTGGGCCAGACGCCGTGGATGGCCTCGCTGTTCAGCATGGACCTGCCGGGCCAGCAGGCCACCTTCACCTCCCCGCCGGTGGACGCCCAGCTGCTGGCCGCGGGCGCGGCGACCGTGCGGCTGCGGGTGTCGGCGGTCGGACCGCCGGGCGAGGGGGTGTTGTTCGTGAAGCTCTACGACAAGGACCCCAACGGCACCAGGACGCTGCCGGGCAACGCCGTGGCACCCGTCCACCTGCCGCCGCTGCCCGCGGACGGGTCGCCGGTCGAGGTGGACGTGGCGCTCGCGGGCATCGTCCGCCCGTTCGAGCACGGCCACGAGCTGCAGATCTCGGTGGCGACCACGGACCAGACCTACCGCACGCCCACCGCCCCCGCGTCCTACCGGGTGTCGCTGGCGGGCCCGGTGGACGTGCCGGTCGTGCCCGCGGTCCCGGTCGAGTCGTCGCTCCCCGTCGCGCAGTTCGCCGGCATCGGCGCGGTGCTCGCGGCCGTGGCGCTGCTCGCCGTGGTGGCGGCCGTCCGGCGCAGGCACCGGCGTGACGTCGACCCGGAGCTGCTGGACACCCCGCTGGTGATCGAAGGCCTCACGAAGGCCTACCCCGGTGGCGTGACGGCGGTCGACGGGCTGTCGTTCCGGGTCGAGCGCGGCCAGGTGCTCGGCCTGCTCGGGCCCAACGGCGCGGGCAAGACCACCACGCTGCGGATGCTGATGGGCCTCATCACCCCGACCGGCGGCACGATCAGGGTGTTCGGCAGCCTGGTCTCCCCCGGTGCCCCCGTGCTGTCGCGGATCGGGTCGTTCGTCGAGAGCGCCGGGTTCCTGCCGCACCTGTCCGGCGTGGAGAACCTGCGCACCTACTGGGCCGCCACCGGCCGCCCCGACGACGAGGCGCACCTCGACGAGGCGCTGGAGATCGCCGGGCTCGGCGACGCGGTGCACCGCAGGGTGAAGACCTACAGCCAGGGCATGCGGCAGCGGCTGGCCATCGCCCAGGCCATGCTCGGCCTGCCGGACCTGCTCGTGCTCGACGAGCCCGCCAACGGCCTGGACCCGCCGCAGATCCACGCGATGCGCGACGTCCTGCGCCGCTACGCGGCCACCGGCCGCACCGTCCTGGTGTCGAGCCACCTGCTCGCCGAGGTCGAGCAGACCGCGACGCACGTGGTCGTCGTCCACCACGGCCACGTGATCGCGGCCGGGACCGTCGACGAGATCGCCTCCGCGGGCGGCGCCTCCAGCTTCACCGTCGACCAGCCGCGCCTGGCCGCCCTCGCCCTCGACACCGTCCCCGGTGTGTCCGATGTGGACGTCGACGGCGACGAGGTGCACGCGGTGCTCAACGGCGTGCCGTGCGGCGACGCGGTGGCGGCTCTCGTGGCCGCCGGGGTGTCGGTCGAACGCGCCGGACCGCGGCGGAGGCTGGAAGACGCGTTCCTGCAACTGGTCGGGGAGGGGTCGTCATGAGCGAGGTCCAGGACGTCGACGCGGTGCCGGGCTACCGCACGTCGCGCACGCTCCGGCTCGGGGTCGAGCTGCGCAGGCAGCTGCGGCGCAGGCGGACCAAGCTGCTGATCGCGCTGGTCGCCGTGCTGCCGGTGGTGCTGGTGCTGGCGTTCGGGATGGGCGACGACCCGGATCCGGACAAGCGCGGCGGCACGTTCGCCGACCTGGCGATGGTGAGCGCGCCGAACTTCGTGGTCTACGGGTTCTTCGTCGCGGGCTCGTTCCTGCTGCCGCTGGTGGTGGCGGTGTTCTTCGGGGACGCGGTGGCCGGCGAGGCGTCCTGGTCGAGCCTGAAGTACCTGCTGTCGATCCCGGTGCCCAGAGCGCGGCTGCTGCGGCAGAAGGCGCTCGCCGCCGGGGCGCTGTCGCTGTTCGCGCTGGTGCTGTTCCCGGTGACGTCGCTGCTGGTGGGCGTGATCGCCTACGGCGCGGGTGACGCGACCAGCCCCACCGGCGACGCGGTGCCGTTCGGGAAGAGCCTGCTCGCGGTGGTGATCGCCACGGTGTACATCGTCGTGCAGCTGAGCTGGATGGCCGGGTTCACGCTGTTCCTGTCGGTGTCGCTGGACTCGCCGCTCGGCGCGGTCGGCGGCGGGGTGATGGCGGCGATCCTGTCGCAGATCCTGGACTCGATCACCGCGCTGGACGCCGCCCGCGACTACCTGCCGACGCACCACGCGTTCGCCTGGATCGACGTGTTCTCCACCGACGTCGACTGGACCGGCATGGCCGACGGGGTGCTGCTGTCGATCGGCTACACGGCCCTGTTCGGCGTGCTGGCCGCCCGCCGGTTCGCCCGCAAGGACATCACGAGCTGACCGGCTCCCGCCGGGTGTCCCGCACCGCTCAGGACACCCGGCGGATCGCCTGGGCGGGGCCGCGGTGGTGCCACACCAGACCGCCGCCGTCACCGTTCTCGGGGCTGACGACCTCCACCACCCGACCGAGCAGGATCGTGTGGTCACCGCCGTCGCGGACCCCGTCCGGTGTGCAGGTGATCCGCACCCGGACATCGGTCAACTCGGGGACGGCGCCGTGCCGCACGTTCTGCCCGGAGAACCGGTCGACCGGCGAGGCGAATCGCACGGCGAGCTCCTGCTGACCCGGTTCCAGGACGTGCAGACAAATGCGTTCCGAGTCCACGACCATGTCGTGGCTGAAATTGGTCCGGTTCAGGCAGACCAGCACGAGCGGCGGCGACATCGACACCGAGCAGACCGCGTTGACGGTCAGCCCGATCAGTTCACCATCTGGCCCGTAGCAGGTCAGGACCGTCAGAGGGGCGGGCAGCTGGGCCATCGCCCGGCGGAACGTCGCCACGTCGACAGAAGGCTGGTCATCCTGCGAAACAACGATTGTAGGCTCCACGCCCCCACGGTAAAGGGGCTCCCTATCACGCAACTCTCAACAATCGCGCGGAATACGCCGGAAATCACGTGAGACCGACCTGAGACCGGCGCTGAATACGTTTCGCCCAGGGAGGTATGCGGCATGACTGTCACACACATCGGCCAGGGAACCGGTTGGCTGCGGTCCGATCGACTGCCCGACCGGGTCGTGGCGAGCAGCCTGTACGACTCCGCGGGCTGGTTGCGCACGTGGGAGGCCAACCCCGTCGAGCAGCGCACCCGCCACACCTACGTCAGCGCGGAGGTGGCGGGCGGGTCGTCCGTGGTCCCGCTCTACGAGGTGACCATGTCCCCGTTCTGGCACGGCTACGAGGTGCAGTGCGACCTGGTCGGCCGGTTCGGGAGGCCCGTGGTCTTCGCGGGCTCCACCTACTCGATGTACAGCAAGCGCGGGCACGTGCCCGCCGAGCTGGCCCGCGGCGCCCACGCGACCGCGATGGAGTGGATCTCCTCCGGCGACGCGGAGCTGCTGGTCGTGCCGAACCTCACCGGCGAGGGCGTCGAGGACTGGCTGGCCGCCGTCGGACCGCCCGTGGGCAGGGTGCTGCTGGAGCGGACCTACAGCTGCGACGTCACCGGCACGTTCACCGACCACCTCGTGACCAAGCTGCCCAACAAGATCAAGCGCGACGTGGAGCGGCGGCTGCGCCGGTCGCAGGAGCGCGGGCTGCGGGTGCGGATGGTCGAGGGGCCGGACGCGCACGAGCTGGTGCGGCACGCCTACCCGCTGACCGTCGACACCAGCGACAAGAACGACTGGCCCGCGCTGTTCACCGAGGACGCGCTCGACTCCATGCTGCGCGTCCCCGGCGCGATGATGCTGGCAGCCGAGGTCGACGACCGGCTGGTGGGCGCGTTCTTCGCGTTCCGGCACGGCGACGAGGTCACCTACATGTGCGGCGGCGTCGAGTACGCGGGCCTCAAGGAGCTCAGCACGTACGTGGCGCTGATGTACGGCGGCACGAAGTGGGCCTACGACAACGGCATGAACCGGATCGAGTGGGGCCGCGACAACTACAGGTTCAAGGAGAAGCACGGATTGACCGGCACCGACCTCTGGGCGCTCGTGTACGCCCCGGAACCCCGACCGGACCTCGTCCCGGCGCTGGACGGCATGCACGACCTGCTGTCGGCCTACATCGAGGGCACCTGATGGGCCCCGGCCAGCGCCGGGCGGCGCTGCTGCTCATCGCCGTCATCAGCGTCAACGCCTCCTACACGGTGCTCATCCCGTTCGTCCCCGACCTGGAGGAGCGGGTCGGCGCGAACGCCGCGGTCATCGCGTTGATGTTCGCGCTGTTCGCGGCCACCAAGACGCTCGCCCAGCCGGTCGGCGGCTGGTGGGTCGACCGCTGGCGCGCCAACGGGGTCGCGTGCATCTCCCTGCTCATCGCCACGGCGGGCATCGTGCTCACCGCGTACGCGGGCGACTCCGCCACGCTGCTCGCCGGCCGCGCGCTGTGGGGCGTGGGCGAGGGACTGGTCTCCCCCGCGCTCTACGCCGGGATGGCCGCGCTGTGCAAGCACTACGACATCTCCACCAGCCGGATGATGGGCAACTTCGGCTCGGCGGCGGTGGCCGGGTTCCTGCTCGGACCGCTGATCGCGGGCGTGGCCACGCCGCTCGGGCTGGAGGCGCTGTTCCTCATCGGCGCGGCGGTCACCGCGGCCACCGCGTTCGGCCTGCTGACCGCCATCCCGGCCGGTGCGGCGCCACCGTCCGAAGAGGACACCGCGACCGCGGTACCCGTCGCGGACGCGCCCCCGGCCACCAGGTGGTGGATCTGGGTGCTCGTGCTCGGCGGCCTGGACATGTTCACCGCGTTCATCTACTCGGCGCTCGAACCCGTGCTGCCGCTCTACCTCAGCTCGGCGCAGGACAGCTCGGCCCGGTCGGCGATCTCGGTCGTGTTCGTCGCCGGTCTCGCGGCGTCGGGCCTGGGCATGTGGCTGCTCGGCCGGTTCGCCGAACGGCTGCGGCTGGTCACGATGATCCAGATCGGGCTCGGCTTCATGACCGCGGGCCTCGCGGGTACCGCCATCAGCGCGGGCGCGCTGCCGGTCGCGGCGTGGTTCGTGGTGTTCATGATCGGCTACGCGGCGCTGTTCCTGAGCGCGCGGCGGGGCATCGTCGAGCTGAAGTCGGCGTCGGCCAACCAGGGCAAGGCCTTCGGCCTCTTCGGGTTCATCTCCGACGTCGGCAACATCATCGGCCCGATCGTCGGCGTCGTGCTCTACGAGATCACCGGCCGGTTCTCGTTCGTGGTGCTGGGCGCGCTGAGCGGGCTGCTGCTCGCCGCGCTCGTCCTGGCGGCGGGCCGGGCCAAGGGCCTCCTGCCGAGCACCAGGGCGGAGTCGCACGCGCCCGAGCCCGTCGGGTGAGGCGAGAGGAGGCGGAGAGGTCGCTGAGACCGGCTGCCAACACAGTGGCAGGAGAAGCGGAAACCGAGGAGAACCCGGAGATGCCAACACCATGACCGCCCCATACAAGCTGTGCGAGGCCCACGTCGGCAGCCATCCGTCCGCCGTCCCGCTGCTGCCGGAGTTCGACGTGGCGAAGCTGCTGGAGGACCTGAAGGTCCTCGACCGCCACCAGTGGTCGTTGCAGACGACGTTCGAGACCACCGGCCCGGCCGAGGAAGCCGACTTCGACTGGCGCGCGCTCCCGCTGCGCAGCCCCACCGGCAGCGAGCTGCGCACCGACCCCGGCGGGGCCGGTCTGGTCGACTTCGCCGACACCAAGTGGGTCGCCGAGGCGCCGTACCTGGCGGAGATCCTGGCCTCGATCCCGGCGCCGCTGCGCTGCGTGCGGCTGCTCGCCCTCGGGCCCGGCGCGCGGAGCGAGCTGCACTTCGACACCAAGATCGGCTTCCCGTGGGCGAACCTGCGCCTGCACGTCCCGCTGGTCACCAACGCGGGCGCGACCCTGCTGATGGACGGCGACCTGCACGTGTGGCAGCCGGGGTCGTTCTGGTTCGGCGACTTCTGCCGGATGCACCAGGTGGAGAACACGGGCACCCGCAAGCGCGTGCACATGGTCATCGACACCACGGTCACCCCCGAGCTGCTCTCGCTGTTCCCGCAGGAGTTCCTGGACTCGCTCGACGCCGACGACGTGCTGTTCAACCGCCCCGCGGTGCCGGTCGAGGGCGACCTGGAGCGCTTCGGCTGCGAGTTCGACATCCCCTTGTCCTTCCCCGACTTCGAGGAGGCCGAGGGCGAGTTCACCAAGCCGCAGCAGCACGTCCCGGCGAGCATCGCCACCGACGGCGACCGGCTGGTGCTCAGCGTCGACGGCAAGCCGACGTTCGGGCTCGTCCACGTCGGCGACGGCGAGTTCCGGTTCACCGGGTGGACCGACGAGCGCACCGTCCAGGTCCTGCTCGACGGCGACCGGCCGACCGTCGTGCTGCGCACCCGCCAGGGCACCCGTGAACAGCGGCTGGACGTGCGGGCCGTCGTCCGCGCCCCGGCGGCCTGATCCACCCCTCGCGTCCCGCCGGGCGGCCCACCCCCACCGCCCGGCGGGGCCTTTCCCTGCCGAGGAGGCAAGGATGGACGTCACGACCGCGCTCGGACTGACCACCGGCGTGGTCACCGTCCACGAGGCGCTCAACACGAACTGGGTGGCGAGGTCCGACCTGGACCTGGTCCGGGTCGTGGACCCACCGGCCGACTCCTGGCACGCGCTGCACGTGGCGGGCTTCCGGGTGCACCCGTCGTGGATCACCTGGACCGCCACCGTCGGCCCCTCGGAGGAGGCGTTCCTGGAACGGCTCTCCGGCAAGGAGCGCCGCAGCGTCCGCGCCGGGCAGCGGTTCGTCGCGGAGCACGGCATCGCGACCAAGGTCGTGACGCCGCTGGACGCCCAGTCGTTCGACGCCTTCGGCGTGCTGTACGAGGAGCAGATCGGCGCCATGCCGCACGGCGTCCCCTACGCAACCATGGAGCGCGACGAGATCCTGGCCCAGGGCGAGGACTACTTCGCCGTGATGGCCTACGACGCGGACGACCTCGTCGGCGCGTGCGTGTGCCGGATCCGCCGGGACACCTCGACGGTGCTGATCCGCTTCGCCACGACCGCGCCGGGCAGCAGGCAGCAGCGGCTGGTGCGGGCCATGTACATGCGGGCGTTCCAGACCGCTCGGGAGATGGGGCACACCGACATCTCGCTGGGCACCGATCCCGCGCTGTACGGCCACATGACCAGGCCCGGCCTGTTCTCGTTCAAGGCCGGCCTGTGCTTCACCCCGGTCCCGGCGCGGCTGTTCGGCACCACGATGGACGACCCCGACGAGGCGACCATGGTGCTGCGCCTGGACAAGCTCACCGACCCGTCGCTGCTGGTGACCTACCAGCCCGCGGGCACCGCGCCGATCACGCGCCACACCCCGCTGCGGCTGACCGTCCTGACCGGTGACCTCGACACCGACGTCTCCCCCTACGGCGCCCCGTTCCTGGCGGGCACGGACCTGCTGCTGGTTCCCTGACGGCGCAAGGGCTTCCCGGAACCGGTCTGGTTCCGGGATACCCTTGCGCGTCACCTCCTCCGCAACGACCTCACGGCGTCGGCGATCCACCGCGACTCGACCGCGACCGACGTGAACGAGGCGTACCGCTTGCCGGGGTCGTCGGAGAACAACGACACGACCCCGACCTGCCGGACACCGTCCCGGCCGTCGACGACGAGCAGCGGACCACCCGAGTCGCCGAAGTTCACCGCGGCCCGGTTCGCCTTGGCGCAGATGGAGGTGGCGCCGTAGGACGGCGGGTTCCACATCACGTCCGCGCCGCACGCCGAGTCCCGGTCGACGGACATGGCCGCGCCGCGCAACGACTTCGGGAGCGACCCGTAACCGGGAGGGGCGTCGGTGTAACCCCAGCCGACCGTGACCACGCGGTCCCTGGCGGACGGCTCGTCGCGGGCCAACCGGACGGTCGGCGCGGACTGGCGTTCGGCGAGCCGGACCACGGCGACGTCGGCCCGGTTGTCCACGGACAGGTCGTAGTCGGCGGGGATCCGCTGGGCGACAACGGGAACCTTGCGGGCACGGGGCCAGTCCGCGACGTCCTTGCCGACGACGGCGACCACACCGGAGTCACCCGCCTCGGCTACGCAGTGCGCCGCGGTGAGCACGATGTCCGGGGCCAGGAGGGTGCCGCCGCAGAAGTGGTCGTCGGGGGCGTCGGCGAAGCGGAGGGAGACCATGAAGCGGTGCAAGGGGAACGGTGCCTCGTAGCCGTCGTGGATGGCGGAAGCGGGGGGTGATCCGGTCGCCGTCAGAAGGACCACCCCGGCCAAGGTCGGCAGCAGGCGGCGGGCCAGGGAGCGCATCGGGACCTCCAGGTGGGGGACAACAGCGGGGACGCCGTGTGGTGGTGGGGCTTGGCGCACGGGTCCGCTGTCCACGGTGGAGGGTGAGGCTCTTGGGTGGGTCTCAGGTGGGGGTTGTGGGGGGTGTGTTGTCTCGCGGGGTGTTCTTGCCGTCGTGTGTCTCGGCCGGTGTGGGTGCAGCGGACTCCGGGGGTGTCGCTGCAGCGGACCCAGGTGCGGTCGGCTTGACTTGGGGCCCCTTTTTTGGGCTTCGTCGGGCGAAAAAGGGCAGGTGGTAGAGCCTGCCCGCCGCCGCAAGTCTAAGCCCAAAAACCCCAAGTCAAGCCGACCGCACTAGCGGACGAGCACCGCTCGCTTCCAGCTGGGGTTGGGGGTTTGTTTGCCGCTGCCGGCCGGGTTGATCGCAGCTCGCTTCCAGCTGGGGTTGGGCAGGTTGTGTGTTGGTTCCAGCGTTGTTGGGCAGCTTGTTTGCCGCTGCTGGCCGGCTTGGCCGCTTGCCTTTTGTTCCGGCGTCGTTGGGTCAGGCGATGTCGGGGCTGGTTTGGGGTAGGCCGAGGGTTTGGCGGAGGTCGTGTCTGGTTTGGTGCATGGCTGGGGTGTCGTCGCCGGTGGCGGCAGCCAGGGCTTTGAGGCGGTAGTGCCTGGCGTTGGTGGGGTCGGGGAAGGTGTCGGGGTGGGTGTCGTGGAGGTCGGCGAGGGTGAGGAGGATCTTGACCTCGGTGGAGGGGTGGTCGAGGTCGGCGAGGGCGTTGAGGAGGCAGGTGTGGGCGGTGGTGGGGTTGCCCTGGTGGATGAGGGCGCGGCCGCGGAGGTACCTGACGTAGGCGAGGGTGGTGGTCGCCCTGGCGTCTTGGAGGAGTTGTTCGGCTTCGTCCAAGGCGGTCAGGGCCTCGTCGAGCTCGCCAAGGGGGAGCAGGCTTTCGGCTAGGCGGGAGAGCTTGAGGCCGAGGTTCTGGTCGTCGGTGCCGCGGGGTGTGCGGGAGCGGTGGTGGGTGATCTCGGCGCGCTGGGCGGCGGCCGCCTCCTCGTAGCGCTCGCCGCGCAGCAGCAGGACGCCGCGGTAGGACAGCGCGAGGTGTTCGCCGGTCTCGTGGGACGCGCGGTGGAAGAGCTCGATGGCGGTGTCGACCCGGCGCAGGGCCTCGGGGAGGTTGTCGGCCAGGCGTTCGATCGCGGCGCGGTAGTACTGCGCCCAGCCCTGTTCGACGAGGTCGCCCGCGGCGACGGCGGCCGTGGTGGCGCGGTGGTGGAAGGCGAGGCCCTGGCGGGTGCGGCCCAGCTTGGTGATGGCCGTCCAGCACAGGAAGTTCAACATGACGGCCTGGTCGCGGACGCTGCCGAGGGCGGTCGCGGCGCGCTCGCCGGCGGTGAAGACCTCCGACCAGAGCTCGCCGCTGCCGCGGGTGTCGGAGTACCAGTGCATGGCGGTGGCCAGGTCGAGGACGTGGCGGTGGTGGCCCGCGCGGGACGCGGTGCGGAGGGCGCCGCGCCAGTTGGCGGTCTCGTCGGCCAGCCAGGCCGCCGCGGCCGGGAGGTCCTGGAAGCGCGCGGGAACGGCGTCGGCTGGTGGGGTGGGGTGGAAGCGCAGGGCGGCGGAGACGGCGGTGGTGAGCAGCCAACGGCCGGTGGCGAGCCTGCGGCGGTCGGCCTCGTCGGAGCCCTCGTCGTGTTCGAGGCGTTCCATCGCGAACACCCGGATCAGGTCGTGGAAGGCGTAGCGGTCGGGTGACCGGCCCGCCCCGAGGAGGCTGGCGTCGACGAGGACCTCCAGCAGCCGCTCGGCGGTCTCCGGCGGCTGGTCGGCGACGACGCCCGCGAGCTCGACGCCGGTGTCCGGGCCGGGCACCGCGGAGAGCCCGCGGAACATCGCCGCGGCGTCGGCGTCGAGCTGGCGGTAGGACATCTCGAACGCCGCGCGCACCTGCACGTCGCCGACCTCGAGGGCGGAGAGCCGGTGCCGCTCGTCGGCGAGCTCGGTCGCGAGCCTGGCGACCGGCCACGAGGGCCTGCTGGCCAGCCGGTTGCCCGCGATCCGCACGGCCAGCGGGACACCGCCGCACAGGTCGGCCACCCGCCGCGCGGCACCGGGGTCGGTGGCGACGCGGTCCGCGCCGACGATGGCGCGGAGCAGGTCGACGGCCTGGTCGAGGCGCAGCAGCCCGAGCTCGACCCGCAGGTCCGCGTCCAGCCCCGCCAGGGTGCTGCGGCTGCTGACCAGGACCGTCGAACCGGGGCTGTGCGCGAGCAGCGGGCGGACCTGGGACTCGGTAGCCGGGTTGTCCAGCAGCAGCAGGACCTTCCGCTCGCTGAGCACCGAGCGGTACCGGGCCAGCCGGTGCTCGGCGTCGGCCGGGATGGCCTCCGGCGGCACCCCGAGCGCGAGCATCAGCCGGTGCGCCGCGTCGGCGGGCGACAGCGGCACGTCGTCCACGCCGTGCATCCCGACGTAGAACGAGCCGTCGGGGAACCGCTCGGCCAGGTGGTGGGCCGCGTGCACGACCAGGGTGGTCTTCCCGATCCCCGGCGCCCCGTGCACGACGACGACCCGCGTCGAGTCGGCGGGCTCCGCGGCCGTGAGCAGCACCAGCTCCGGTTCACGGCCGGTGAGGTCGGCGATGGTCTGCGGGACCGCGCACGGCGCGTCCTCCCCGGCCCGCTCCCGGCCGGGGCGTGCCGACCGGGCGAGGCTCGCCGCCTCGTCGGCGGACAGGCCGAGACCGGCGGACAGCAGCTCGACGGTCCGCCGCTGCGGCGACCGGGCGCGGCCGCGTTCGGCGTCCCGGATGGAGCGGACGCTGACGCCGGTGCGGGTGGCGAGCTCGTCCTGGGTGAGGGCGGTGCGGAGCCGGAAGAACCTCAGCAGGTCACCGAACGACGGATCGACCATGCCTGCCGATCGCCTCCCCTCGGGCGTCGACGTGTGGACGGCGGGATTCTGCCACGGCGCCGGACGCCGTGATCATCGGCTGTACCCGGCGCGGCGGTTCACCGGCCGCAGCTCCGAACGGGCAGGCGATACCCTGTCCTGATGACCGTGTCCCACGGCGGAACCGCCCGGAACCCGCCCGGTCGCCCACCCGCGCGGCCCGTGGCGGACGGGACGGAACCCGACCCGGCCAGGCTCGCGGCACTGGCGTCGGCCTACCGCAAGCGGACCGGGCTGACGCAGGAGGAGCTGAGCGACCTCTCCTCGGTCAGCGTCCGGGCGATCAGCGACCTGGAGGGCGCCCGCGCGAGGTGGCCGCAGCAGCGGACGCTGGACCGGTTGGTCGCCGCGCTGGGCCTGAGCCCGGAGGAGCGCGACGAGTTCCTGCGCGTGGCCCGCAAGGACAAGGTGGCCAAGCCCCCGGTCGACCCGAGGGCGGTCGTGTCCGCGCCGTGGTCGCGACTTCCCGCGGGCACCGGCCACTTCACCGGCCGCGACGCCGAGCTGTCCGTGCTGGCGGGTCTGGCCCGGTCCGCGGCGGGCGGGTCCGGTCACGTCGTCCTGCTGCACGGCGCGCCGGGAACGGGCAAGTCCGCCACCGCGATCCGCCTCGGCCACCTCGTGGCCGAGCACTTCCCCGACGGCCAGGTCCTCCTCGACCTGGCGGGCACCACCGACACCCCGACCGCGCCGGAGACCCTGCTCGGCAGGCTCCTGTCCGGGCTCGGCGTGCCCGAGTCGGGCCTGCCGGGGTCGCTCGCCGAGCGCGTCGACCTGCACCGCTCGCTGGCGCAGGGCAAGCGGCTGCTGCTGGTCCTCGACGACGCCGTCGACACCGGGCAGGTCCGCCGGGTGCTCACCGCCCGACCGGGCTGCCTGACCGTGATCACCAGCCGCCGCGACCTGGCGGACCTCGACCAGGTCACCCGGATCCGCCTCGGCGGCCTCTCCCCCGCGACCGCTCGCCGCCTGTTCGAGTCCGTGCTCGGCCGGGCACGGGCGGTGGGCGAGGAGCAGGCGGTGGAGAAGGTCGTCGAGCAGTGCGGTGGCCTGCCGCTGGCGCTGCGGATCGCGGCGAACCGGCTGACCACCCGGCCGCACTGGCCCGTCGCGCACCTGGCGGAGCAGATGCGCGCCCCGCGCACCGCGCTGGCCACGCTGACCGCGGGCGACCTCAGCGTGCGCGGCGCGTTCGAGACCGCCTACCGGCGCCTGCCGGACAGCGCCGCGCTGGTGTTCCGCCACCTCGGCCGCGGTCCCGCGGAAACCGACGCCACCAGGGTCGCCGCGCTCACCGGCACCGACCCGTCGCAGGTCCGGCCCGCGCTCGACCGGCTGCACGCCGAGGGCCTGCTGGAGCGGTTCCCCAACGGCCACTACCGGATGCACCGCCTGCTGCACACCTACGCCGGGCTGCTGTAGCGCCTACACCGTGGGCAGGGTGCCGCCGTCCAGCACGAACTCGGCGCCGCTGACGGACGCCGCCCGGTCCGACACCAGGAAGGCGATGAGCTCCGCGGCCTCGGCGGGGGAGGCCGGACGTCCGATCGGGATACCCCCGAGAGAGTCCATCACCTCTTGCAACGCGGCTTCGAGGTCGATCCCCCGCCCCTCGGAGATCCGCCGCACCAACCCGTCGGCGCCGTCGGTCCGGACGAACCCCGGCGCGACGCTGTTGACCCGCACGCCCTTGGGACCGACCTCGTTGGCCAGCCCCTTGCTGTACGTGGTGAGCGCGGCCTTCGCGGCGGCGTACCCCAGGGTCGCCTCGAACAGCGGCATCCGCCGTTGGATCGACGACACGTGCACCACCGCACCCGCGCCCGCGGTGATCATCGCGGGCAGGAACGCCCGGTCGAGCCGGACCGCGCTGAGCAGGTTCGTCTCCAGCTCCGCGTGCCACCGCTCGTCGGACAGCGCGGCGAACCCGCCGGGACCGGCGTGCGAGCCGCCGACGGTGTTCACCAGGACGTCGAGCCCGCCGAACCGCTCGGTCACCCGCTCGACGACGGTCGCGGCGCCCTCGGCGGTGCTGACGTCGGCGGTGATGAAGAGCCCTGGGTCGGCGTCGGCGGGCGCGGTGCGCGCGGTGGTCATCACCGTGGCCCCCGCGGCGGCGAGCCGGGCGACGACGGCCGCGCCCATGCCCCTGCTGCCACCGGTGACAAGTGCCCGTCGTCCGGCAAGTGAGTCGCTGATCGTGGTCCTGCTGCGGTCGTCCATGGTTCCCCTCGGTCGTCGGGACGTGGACCCGACGCTCCGCCTTCCGGTAGGGGGAAGGTCAAACCGACCGCCGCGGCACCAGCACCCACCAGCGCAGCGCCGCGAACCTGGCCACCCCGCCGACGACCGTCATCACGGTCATGGCGGCGGTCTCCTGCACGTACGTCGGCTCGACCACGAACGACCCCAGCACCACCAGCCCCACCGAGGTCGCCCCGCTCGACCAGGCCCAGCTGACCAGGTTCTGCACGGCCATCCGGTCCGGCACGGCGGTCGCGCCGGAGAACGTCACCCTGCGGTGCAGCTCGGCGCTCGCGACCGTCGTCGCCGCGATGGCGAGCAGGTTGGCCAGCACCGCCGGGATCACCAACCGGAACAGCCCGTACGCGGCGAAGGTCGCCAGCGTGGACGCGGTGCCGACCAGCCCGAAGCGGACGGCCTGGCCGACCAGGGCCCGCGACACCCGCGGCGTCCTCGGCGCGGGGTGGTCGCGCCGGACGAGGTCGATCATCATGGCCGCTCCGCGAGCTCTCGACGTTGCACAGGTCGAGCTTCCGCGTTCGCGGGCCGGAGATCATCGTCCCGGCGCAGGCCTTCGGCTACCGCGTTCGTGGTACGTCGACGACCGGGGTGTAGATCGTCAGCTTCAACGCCGGGTCCTCGTTGGCCTGGAAGGTGGCGTAGTCGTAGGCCGTCACGCCCCGGACGGGGTCGTGCAGCGACTTGCGGCCCGCCCCGCCGCCGAGCACGTCGTGCTGGTCCCACCAGGTCTCGAACTCGGGGCAGCCGCGGCGCAGCCGGTCGGCCAGGTCGACGAACGCCGGGTCGAGCGCCCACAGGTCGTACATCGCCCGGAACTGGGCGACGACGTGCTTGGCCTGGCCCTCCCACCCCTCGGCGAAGCGCCGTCGCGCGGCCGGGTCCAGCAGGAGGTACACGAGGATGTTGCGGTCCTCCTCGGCGCGGCTCCCGAAGTCCGTGATCAGCTCGGCGGCCGCGGTGTTCCAGGCCAGCACGTCCCAGCGGCGGCCGGTGAGGTAGGCGGGGCGATCCAGGCTCTCGACCAGGCGCCGGGTGGTCGGCGGGACGGTCTCGCGCTCGAACCCGCGTCGGGCGACGTTGCGCGCCAACGCCCTGAGGTGCGCCTTCTCCGCCTCGTCCAGGCGCAGCGCGCGGGCGAGCGCGTCGACCGTGGTGGCCGAGGGGGTCACGGTTCGGCCCTGTTCCAGCCGGACGTACCAGTCCACGCCGATGTCGGCGAGCTCGGCCACCTCCTCGCGCCGCAGGCCGGGCGTGCGCCGCCTGCGGCCAGGGGGCAGCCCGACCGCCTCCGGGGTCAGCCGTTCGCGCCGGGAGCGCAGGAAGTCGCCCAGCCCGGTGCGGATCGCCTCCGTCATCGCCCTCGCCCTCCGTCGGGTGGCACTGCCCAGTCCTAGGACAGTACTAGGCCTGGATGCGGTCCGGCGATCCGCGCACGATGGCCGTGCCCGATCACCACGAAGGAACGGACCAACCATGAAAGCCGCAGTGCTCGAGAACTTCGGATCGCCGCTCTCCGTGCGGGAGGTCCCCGACCCCGTGCTCGGCACGGGCGAGGTGGTCGTCGACGTCGTGGCCACCGGGGTGCTGCCCTACGCGGCCGAGGTGTTCAGCGGCGAGCGCCGGTACCTGCTCACGCTGCCGGTCGTCCCCGGCGCCGGGGCGGTGGGCCGGGTGCGCGCCGTCGGCCCGGACTCGACCCGGCTCTCCCCCGGCGACTGGGTCCTGTGCGACCCGACCGTGCGCTCGCGCGACGACGTGCTGACGCCGGACATCACGTTGCAGGGCTGGAGCGCCCGCGGCGACGGCGGCCTGCGCCTGCAGGAGCACTACGGGCACGGCTCGTACGCCGAGCGGCTGCTGGTCCCGACCGAGAACGCCCACCCGCTCGGCCCCGTCGACCCGGCCGACGCGGGCCGGTGGAGCGCCCTCACCCTGTGCTTGGTGCCGTTCGGCGGCCTGCTCGCGGGCGACCTGCGGCCCGGCGAGACGGTCCTGGTCAGCGGCGCGACCGGGAACTTCGGCAGCGCTGGGGTGGCCGTCGCCCTCGCCATGGGCGCGGGGTGCGTGGTCGCGCCCGGCCGTGACGAGAAGGTGCTGGCGGACCTGGAGCACCGGTTCGGGTCGCGGGTGCGGACCGTCCGGCTGACCGGGGTCGAGGCCGACGACCGCGAGCTGATGAAGCGCGCGGCCCCCGGCCCGGTCGACCTCGTGCTGGACCTGCTGCCGCCGTCGGCGAGCACGACCCCGGTCCGGGCCGCCGCGATGACCGTCCGCGAGTACGGCCGGGTCGTCCTGATGGGCGGGGTCGGGATGCTCGGCGGCGACGACCTCGCGCTGCCCTACCCGTGGCTCATGCGCAACAGCGTGACCGTGCGCGGGCAGTGGATGGGGCCGCGGGAGGCGAACACCCGGCTGATCCGCATGGTGCGCGCCGGGCTGCTCGACCTGGCCATGTTCGACGTCGCGGAGTTCGACCTGGACCACGCCAACGAGGCCGTCGCGCACGCCGCCGAGGACAACCGCCGGTTCGCGATGACCGTCATCCGCCCCTGACCCCGCGCGGGGGCGCGGCGGCGGGCTGCCGCAGCACGAGCAGACCGCCGACACCGGGCACGAGCGACAGCAGCCGCGTCCGCGTGGTCGCCGCGTCCCAGCGGAAGGCGAGCACGACGACGAACAGGTAGGCGCACCCGTGGGTCGGGCCGAGCAGCGAGGACACCCCGCGCCAGTGCACGGTGAACAGGTTGGTCAGCAGGAGGACCAGCGAGACCAGCTCGACCGCCGCGGCGATCCGCAGCGCCTGTCGGGAGGACGTCATGTCACGCCCCCGTCGTGGAGCCGGGGCGGACGATCATCAGCACGGTGACGACCGCCCAGAGCAGGTTGAACATCCCGGTGTGCATGGCCAGCCGCTTGACCGGCGCGCCGGACGCCAACGCGTCGCGCTGGCCGGGGAGCACGAGCAGCCCCAGCACGGCGGCCGCCGCCGCGGTCAGGCCGATCGACACGAGCAGCCAGGCGTCACCGAGGACCCCGAGGCTGCTCGCCGTGGCGAGACCGAACACCGGGACGACGATCCCGACCACGGCGTAGACCCGGCAGACCCGGTGCAGCACCAGGAGCGCGGGCCGGTCCGGGTCGGGGTCGCGGCGGGCCGCCGCCGGGAACATGCTGGCCGCCACCGCGACCGGTCCGACGGCGAGGATGGCGGCCAGCACGTGGATCGAGAGGAGCAGCTTCGTCATCCGTCCACTCCGGACTCCCCGGCCGCGACGCGCCGCCCGGTGACCTTGCTCGCGGGCAGCCGCCCCGCCTTCGAGCGCCCGGCCATCGCGTCGCCCTCGAGGGTGACGTCGAAGGTCAGGTTCAGCCGCATCGGCCGGGTGATGGACTGCGCCCAGGTCAGCCGGTCGCCGTCGAGCACGAGGTCGGTGAGGGTGATCTCCTCGCCGTGCTTGGGGTCGCGGGCCACCCCGCGCAGCACACCGTCCACTGTGGACAGCAGTAGTTCGGCCCGCTGCTTGCCGATCGGTGTGTCGATGACGAGCTCCCAGGTCCCCTCCGCGACCGTCACGAGCGGGCTCCCGTGGTCGGCTCGGCCCCGGCGGAACGCCAGACGGTCCCCCGCCGCTCGTGCGCGATGAGCTTCTCCACGGCGATCGCCACCTTCGGCCCGAGCTCGCGCTCCAGCAGGTACAGCCCCAGGTCCAGGCCGGAGGTCACGCTGGAGCCGGTCACCAGGTCGCCGTCGTCCACGACGCGGGCGTCCACCGCCACCGCCCCGGTGGCGTCCAGCACGTCCATGCCGAGGTGGTGGGTCGTCGCGGGCCGCCCCTCGATCAGACCGGCCATCGCCAGCACCAGCGAGCCGCCGCACACCGTCGCCACCGTCAGGCCGTCGCGGTCGAGGCATTCCTTGAGCAGCGCGGGCAACGCGGTGTCGAGCGTGCGCCCGAGGATCACCGGGATGTCGTCGTCGATCGGCTCGTCGTCGTCGTCGGGCAGCCGTCCCAGCGCGCCCGGCACGAGCACCAAGCCCGCCCGCGACGGTTCCAGCCCACCGGTCGCGCGCAACGACAGCGCCGCGATCCCGCTGGGCACGTCCCGCTCGCCCTCCGCCGAGACCAGCTCCACCTCCAGCAGCCCGTCGGTCAGCATCGCCCCGGCGCCGAGCACCTCGTACGGCGCGATGACGTCCAACGGGTCGAACCCGTCGAACAACACGATCTGCGCGTGCATCACCTGATCAGCCCTCCTCGTTCTTGATCAGCTCGACGTTAACGGCGGCGGAGGGGGCACCAGTACGGGCAGGAATGCCACGTTGCAACGGATTCTCGCCGGCTACCGCGCATCCCGGAGCGGTGGGCGACGGGTGAGCCTGATCAGGCGCCAAGCAGGGTCCTGGTCAGCCTGCTCAGGCCGTCGGCGCCGTGGCCGTCGGCGATGGCGCGATCGATGACGGCCCCGGCCGCGGTCAACGCGCCCGTGTCCAGGCCGTGCCCCCGCGCGGTGGCGGTGACGTGGCGGATGGCGGATCCCGCGGACGCGATCGTCGAGCGGTCACCGGGGTGGGTGCCGCCGTCGAGCTGCCGGGCGAAGCGGGTGATCATCTCCGGGAGCAGGGCGCCGATGCCGGTGGCGAACGGGGCCAGCGCCGTCGCGGGGACGTGCTCGGCGGCGGCCAGGGCGAAGGCGTGGACGACGCCGTGCACCGCGGTGGCGAAGAGGTCCAGCAGCGCCACGTCGTAGGCGTTGGCCAGACCGGGGTCGTCACCGAGGTGGGTCGTGGTGCCGCCGAGCGACGCGAGGGTGCCCGCCGCGGCGGCGTGGACGTCCGGACCGCCGCTGCAGAGCACCACCGCGGCCGGGGTGCCGATCGTGGGGGTCGGGGTGAGGATCGCCCCGTCCAGGTAGGCGATCCCGCGGGCGGCGGCCCAGCCCGTGGTGGCGCGCGCCTGGGCGGGGGTGCCGCTGCCGAGGTTGACGAGGACGCGGTCGCCCCAGTCCGCCCGGAGCGGTTCGAGCGCCGAGGTGAGGGCGGCGTAGTCCACCAGGCAGGCCAGCACGACCGGGGAGGCGTGGACGGCGTCGGCGAGGGACGCGGCCTCGCGCGCGGCGAGGCCGTCGGCCTTGCCGGGACTGCGGTTCCAGACCGTGGTCGGGTGGCCGGAGGCGGCGAGGGCGGCGGCGAGCGCCCGCCCCATCGGGCCGAGGCCGAGGACGGTGACAGCGGGGAGGTCGGTCATGGCGGGGACGCTAAACCTTCACGCCGACGTGAAGGTCAAGTCGTAGGCTCGGCGGATGAGGATCGGCGAACTGGCCAGGCGGACCGGCGCCAGCGCACGGGCGCTGCGCTACTACGAGGAGTGCGGGCTGCTGACACCCGGACGCGCGTCGAGCGGGTACCGCGAGTACGACGACCGGGCGGTGGTCACCGTGCGGCGCGTCCGGGTGCTGCTCGCGGCGGGCCTGTCGACATCGGTGATCGCCGAGATCCTGCCGTGCGTCGTCGACGACACCGTCGTGCTCGCCGGGCGCTGCCCCGAACTCCTCGACGGGCTGGCGCGGGAACGCGCCCGGATCACCGCGGACGTCGAGGCCCGTCTCGCCGCGCGGGACATCCTCGACTCCCTCGTCGGCCGCCCGCTGGACACCGCGACCGCGTAGGGGTTCCCTTCCGCCGATCGCGTTCGTCGACCGGGGCGCGAGCACGGCCATCGGCGTGCTCAGCGACCCGGTCGTGCCCCGGACCTGGCTGGTCCGGGGCACGACCGGTCTTCGCCGGTACCGGGGGGCGAGGTGTGGCCGACCGCGCACCCGACGCCTCCTCAGCAGGCTCCGGCGAGCTTCTCCTCGATCGAGCCGACGGCGTCCAGCAGGATCCGCCCGACGCTCTTGAGGTCGGTCCGGTTGACCGTGCCGCCGATCACGACGGCGGCCACGGGGTCGACGTTGCCCAGGTGCACCGGCGCGGCCACCTCGACCAGCTCCGGGATGTACTCGCTGCGGGCGTAGGACAGCCCGGTGCGCCGGATCAGCTCGAACTCGCGCTTCATCCGGTCCGCCCCGGTGACGGTCCACTGGGTGTAGGCCACCGGCGAGGTGCCGCAGAAGTTCACCGGGTGCCGCACCGTCTTCGCGAGCAGCAGCTTGCCCGCCGCCGAGCAGTGGGCGGGGATCGGTTTCCTCATCGCGGACGCGAGCCTGCTGTGCTCCTGGGTGTAGAGGGTGCCCGCGTGCTGCACCTTCATGCCCGACAGCATGGCGACGCTCACCATTTTTCCCGTGAGCTGGAAGAGCTCCAGCAGGAACGGGGTGATGGCGTGGCCGAAGTTCTGGACTTTCGCCACATCGCGCGTGGCCGCCAACTGGAAAATGTAATCGCCGAGCTCGTAGGACTTCGATTCCATCCGCACCGCGAGGCGCAGATCGGTCAGGACGCGCATGAGCCGGTGCAGCGTCGACTTCGGCAGGTCCACCATCCGCGAAAGCTCGGACAGCGACAGCGGCCTCGACGCGCCCGCCAACACCTCGAGCACGCCGAGCGCTTTGCGCAACGGGCCACCACCTGGCCCGTTCCCACCTTCTTCGACCAGGCTGTCGACCCCGAGGGGACGAGCGATCGACACCGGACCCGTCCGTTGGGTCAGGTCCCGGTAAGTGCGTGCAGAGTTCACCGCGATGCTCCCGTCGCTGAGGCGCTCCCGTCGCCGAGGCACACCACTGAGTCCATGACTACGCGAGTGCCGGGGCCGGACCAAGGGGGAGGAAAGGCGCTGTCCCGCGAAATCACGCGTTCGTGCCCGTTAGCGACACCCGGCGGTGCCGATCGGCCTTCGCGATGCCCGGTAAACGTTCACCGAGAAGCAATTCGCGTGAGTCGCACGACAGTTCGGGAAAGCGGAACCGGCCGTTGAGGGGACGGTGTTGTTCTCCCTACCGTGCCGATATGGGAAATCCGAGTACGGACGAGCACCCGGAGGACGACGGCGCGCGTCGGATCCTGCTGGCCGGTCCGCGGTCCTTCTGCGCGGGAGTCGAGCGGGCCATCGAGATCGTCGAGCGGGCCCTGCGGTCGCACACGTCCCCGGTCTACGTCCGCAAGCAGATCGTGCACAACGCCTACGTGGTCGACGACCTCGCCCGCAAGGGGGCGGTCTTCGTCGAGGAGCTGGACGAGGTGCCCGACGGCGCGACGGTCGTGTTCTCCGCGCACGGGGTCTCCCCCGCGGTGCGCGAGGAGGCCGCCGGTCGCGGTCTCGACGTCATCGACGGCACCTGCCCGCTGGTCACCAAGGTCCACGCCAAGGCCCGCCGCTTCGCCGCCCGCGGCGACACGGTCGTCCTGATCGGGCACGCCGGTCACGAGGAGGTGGAGGGCACCCTCGGCGAGGCGCCGGACTCGATCGTCCTGGTCGACACGCTGGACGACGTCCGCGACCTCGACCTGCCCGACCCCGAACGGGTCTCCTACCTGACCCAGACCACGCTCGCGGTCGACGAGACCGCCGCCGCCGTGGACGCGCTGCGGCAGAAGTTCCCGATGCTGCAGGAGCAGTCGTCGGACGACATCTGCTACGCCACCACCAACCGGCAGAACGCCCTCAACGCGATCATCGGGGAAGCCGACCTGGTGCTGGTCGTCGGCTCCACGAACTCGTCCAACTCGGTCCGCCTGGTGGAGCTGTCCCGCCGCCAGGGCACCCCCGCGCAGCTCATCGACCGCGCTACCGACATCCGGCCGGAGTGGCTGGAGGGCGTGCGCACCGTCGGGCTCACGGCGGGCGCGTCCGCGCCGCCCGCACTGGTCACCGAGGTCGTGGAAGCGCTTGCCGCGCTCGGCCCGGTCACCGTCGAGGAGCGCGAGGTCACCCGCGAGACGACCCACTTCGGCCTCCCGGTCGTGCGCGGGGCCGCGGCGGCGAAGTCGGCTAACGGCGTTCCCACCGGAGAGGCTGCGAGGACATGACCCTGCTCCCCCGCGTCACCGGTCCGGATCGGCTCAAGGAGCTGAGCCCGGACCAGCTCGTCCCGCTGGCGGCCGAGATCAGGGAGTTCCTGGTCGACAAGGTCTGCCGCACCGGCGGTCACCTCGGCCCGAACCTCGGGGTGGTCGAGCTGACCATCGCGCTGCACCGGGTGTTCGACTCCCCGACCGACCGCATCGTGTTCGACACGGGCCACCAGGCCTACGTGCACAAGATGCTCACCGGCAGGCTGGACTCCTTCGACTCGCTGCGCGCGGCGGGCGGCCTGTCCGGCTACCCGTCCCGGCAGGAGTCCCCGCACGACCACGTGGAGAGCTCGCACGCGTCCACGTCGCTGGCCTACGCCGACGGCCTGGCCAAGGCGCAGCGGATCCTCGGCGAGGACCACCGGCACGTGGTCGCGGTGATCGGCGACGGCGCGCTGACCGGCGGCGTGGCCTGGGAGGCGCTGAACAACATCAGCGGGGGCAACCGCCCCGTCGTGGTCGTGCTCAACGACAACGGCCGCTCCTACGACCCCACCATCGGCGGCCTGGCCGTGCACCTCTCCGCGCTGCGCGGGGGCACCCACACCGGGCCGAACCTGTTCGAGCAGATCGGTTTCTCCTACCTCGGCCCGGTGGACGGGCACGACGTCGACGCGGTCGAGGAGGCGTTCCGGCAGGCCGTGCGGCTGAACCGCCCGGTGGTCGTGCACTGCGTGACCGAGAAGGGCCGCGGCTACGCCCACGCGGTGACCGACGAGGCCGACCGCATGCACGGCATCGGCGTCATCGACCCCGAGACCGGCAAGTCGGGCGGTGGCGGATCGCCCACGTGGACCGCGTCGTTCGGCGCGGAGCTGACCGAGATCGGTGCCGCGCACCCCGAGGTGGTCGCGCTGACCGCCGCGATGCTGCGCCCGGTCGGGCTGCACGAGTTCGCCACCGCGTTCCCCGACCGCGTCTTCGACGTCGGGATCGCCGAGCAGCAGGCCGTGACGAGTGCGGCCGGGCTCGCGATGGGCGGGCTGCACCCGGTGGTCTGCCTGTACGCCACGTTCCTGAACCGCGCGGTGGACCAGATCCTGATGGACGTGGCCCTGCACCGCCTGCCGGTGACGTTCGTGCTGGACCGCGCGGGCATCACCGGTCCCGACGGCGCGAGCCACCACGGCATGTGGGACCTCGCCCTGCTCGGCACCGTGCCCGGCATGCGGGTGGCCTCGCCGCGCGACACCACCCAGCTCGCCGCGCTGCTGCGCGAGGCCGTGGCCACGACGGACGGCCCCACCGCGCTGCGGTTCCCGAAGGCGAGCGCCGGTCCGGAGATCCCCGCGATCAACCGGATGGACGGTCTGGACATCCTCTACCGGGGCCGGTCCCAGCCGCTCGACGTCATGATCGTCTCCACCGGCGTGTTCGCCGCACCGGCGATCAGGGCCGCGGAACTGCTGTCCAGCAACGGCATCGGCGTCACGGTCGTCGACCCGCGCTGGCTGCTGCCGGTCAACCAGACCCTGGTGCACCTGGCGTCGCGGCACCGCCTGGTCCTCACCGTCGAGGACGGCGTGCGCACCGGCGGCGTCGGCGCCGCGCTGGCCCAGGCCTGCACGGACGCGCGGGTCACCACGCCCGTGCACAACCTGGGGCTGCCCAAGGAGTTCCTGGACCACGGCGACCGCTCCGCGATCCTGGCGGAGCACGGCCTCACCGCGGAGTCCATCGCCGGAACCGCACTGACCCTGTACGGCGCCGTCTCGGCACAGCACACCGCCAGCTTGGAAGGGACACGGCGATGACCCAGGTCGCACTCGGCCTCCCCGCGATGCCCCCGCCGGTGCTCGCACCGCGGCGCACCACCCGACAGCTCAAGGTCGGCACGGTGGGCGTGGGCAGCGAAAGCCCGGTCGCCGTGCAGTCCATGACCACGACCCTGACCTCGGACGTCAACGCGACGCTGCAGCAGATCGCGGAGCTCACCGCGTCCGGCTGCGACATCGTGCGGGTGGCGTGCCCGTCGCAGGACGA
>NZ_PVTF01000003.1 GCF_003002815.1 Umezawaea tangerina
AGACTCCAGGTCGAGAACGGCAGGTCGTGTTCGACCGGCCTGGACTTGACGATCTTCTTGATCTCGCGGCGTTCGGGCAGCGTGAACGTCCTGGGCCGGCCGCCGGAGTATTTCGGATACAGCGAGTCGAAGCCGTCGGCGTTGAAGTTGTGGATCACGTCCCGGACCCGGTCAGCACTGGTGAACGTCACCTCGGCGACCCTGGCCACCGCCATGCCTTGGGCGGACAACAGGACCATCTGCGCCCGCCGCCAGGTCACCACCGACCCGGTGCCCCGACGGACGATCCGCACCAGCCGCCGACCCTCGTCCTGATCGATCTCCCGGACACGTACTCGCTCTGCCACCGGGCCAGCCTGACGCACACCCACCGCCCGGACCAGGAACCGAGCGGCGCGTCATGTCATAGCAGAACGGACCTTGTCTGATGCGGCACTAGGAACAGCCCGGTCGATTCCCGCGGGTGCCGCTCCGAAGGAGGAGCGGCACCCGCGGGAACACGGTCACCGGAGACCGGCGTCGACGGCGTTGATCAGCGTTCCGGTGTCGCCGGACATCTCCCAGAACATCGCGCCGAGCAGTCCCCTGCTCCGCAGCCACGCGGTCTTCTTCGCGATCGACCACGTGTCGTCGAACGT
Source organism: Umezawaea tangerina (assembly GCF_003002815.1). Taxonomy (GTDB): domain Bacteria; phylum Actinomycetota; class Actinomycetes; order Mycobacteriales; family Pseudonocardiaceae; genus Umezawaea; species Umezawaea tangerina. The sequence goes on from NZ_PVTF01000003.1 coordinate 639, forward strand.
CCACCACTGCCCGCCCGCGCCGGTGTAGCAGTAGGTGGCCACCGCGACCTCGTCGTGCAGAGCCGCGCACCCCGGAACGCTCGCCACCAGGTTCGCGTACCCGCGGGTGCCCGCCTCCTCGGCGAACTGGCCCGGTGCCGCACCGGTCGCCGTCTGCCAGACGCCCTTGCGGCCGCCGTCGGCCACGCCCTGCCAGCCGCGGCCGTAGAACGCGAGCCCGAGCGTGATCTTGCGCGGTGGCACGCCCGCCGACGTGTAGGCGTCGACCGTGGTCTCGACGCTGAACTTCGTCGCGTACGGGTCGTTCGGGTCCTGGTGCAGGTTGCCCTGGTGGCCCGTGCGGTTCGGCTCCCACGAGTTGTCGCTGCCCGAGCCGTGGAAGTCGTAGCCCTGGACGTTGAAGATGTCCATGGACTTCGCGACCTCGGCCACGTCCCACCCTGCGGTGATCTTCGCCGGGTCGGCCGGGGTGAAGGCGGTGATCTGGTAGCGCTTGCCCGTGGTGGCCGACAGCGCGTCGAGCTGCCTGCGGAACTCCGCGATCAGCAGGGTGTTGTTGGCCTTGTCGGCCGGGCTGTAGTGGTTGCCCGCGTGGCCTTCCGCCCCCGGCCACTCCCAGTCGATGTCGATGCCGTCGAAGATCCCGGCGGCGCTGCCGGGTCCGCCCGCGCCGCCGTAGGAGGGCAGGTTGCCCAGGATGTAGGTGTCCAGGCACGAGGTGACGAACTTCCTGCGCGACGCGTCCGTGGCCGCCACGTCGGAGAAGTACTTCGAGTAGGTCCAGCCGCCGAGCGAGATCAGCACCTTGAGGTTCGGGTACTTCGCCTTGAGCTTGCGGAGCTGGTTGTAGTTGCCGCGCAACGACTCGAAGCCGCTGTCGGCCACGCCGTCGACGGACTGCGCGGCGGCGAACGGCCTGCTGTAGTCGGCCTCGGCGTCACCGGCGCCGTCACCCTGGTTCGGGTCCTGCGGGTTGGCCGAGGTGCCCTTGGTGACGCCCTGCAGGCAGGTCAGGTTGACGGGGTCGATGTTGCCGAACGCGTAGTTCAGGTGCGTCATCTTCGCCGCGGAACCGTTGGTGTCCAGGTTCTTCACGAAGAACTGCCGCCCGTAGATGCCCCACTGCACGAAGTAGCCGACCCGCGCGTACCCGCTGCCGATGATGTCCGCGGTGGAAACCTGGAGCGCCGCGGTCGGCGCCGAGGTGTTGTCGTAGAGGTCGCGCGCCCGCACGGTGAACGAGTAGGCCGTCGACGGCGACAGGCCCGAGACCACCGCGGAGGTCCCGGCGGCGGTGGAGTTGAGCACCCCGCCGACGTACACGTCGTACCCCGCGACGCCCCGGTTGTCCGTGGAGGCGTTCCACGCCAACGAGACGCTGGCCGAGTCCACCGCCGTGCTGCGCAGGCCCGTCGGGGTGGTCGGCGCCTGGGTGTCGTCGCTCGGGTTGTTGGTCGTCACGGCCAGCGCGGCGCTCGCGGGGCCGAGGTTCCCTTTGCTGTCCTTGGCCTTCACCGTGAACAAGTAGGCCGTGTTCGGGGTCAGTCCGGTGACGGTGGCGGTGGTCCCGGTCACCGCGGTGACCAGCGACGTGCCCTGGTAGACGTTGTACCCGTTGAGCGGCAACGACCCCGGCGTCGCCGCGTCCCAGGTCAGCGAGGCGGTCCGCGTGGTCTTCACCGGCGACCGCAGGTTCGACGGCGCGGCGGGCGGGGTGTCGGCCGCCCCGTCGCAGCGGGAGTCGTTGATCCGGCAGCTCGTCGGCTCGACCGCGGAGCTGAGCGTGAACGTCGGGCTGTACGGCTCGGTCGACCCTCGCGCGGCCACGCTCTTGTTGTAGTACAGCGGAACCAGCGTGACCTGCCTGCCGTTCTGGGTCAGCGTCGAGTGCTGCGCGCCGCTCGCGGTCACCCCGGCGGGCAGCTCGAAGACGATCGACCACGACGTCAGCACGGCGTCGGTGTTGTTGTTGACCACGAACTTGCCGGTCGTGGCGCTCAGGCTGAACGACGCGGTGGTCGGCGCGGGTGGTGGCGCCGGGTCGCCGGTGCCGTCGCAGTTCGCGCCGTTGATCGTGCACGCCGTCGGGTCGACGGCCGCGCTGAGCACGAAGGTCGGGCTGTACGGCTCGGTGTTCCTCCCCGCGCCGATGGTGTTGATGTAGTAGGCCGGGGTCAGCGTGACCCGCGTGCCGGTCTGCGTGGTCGTGGCGTTCTGCGCGCCGCTGACCGTCACGCCCGCGGGCAGGTCGAACCTGATCGACCAGCCGGTGACGGCCGTGGCGGTGGAGTTGGCGACGACGACCTTCGCCTGGGTGCCGGTTCTGGTGAAGGTGGCGGTGAGTCCGGTGGCGGCCTGTGCTGTTGGGGCGAGGACGGTCGCTGCGGTGGCCAGGACCACCGCAGCGATGGCGAGTCGGCGCATGGGGTGTGCTCCTCGACTTCGAGAACCACGGCGGCCCGACTCCGACGGTAGGTGACCTGGATCACCAGATCAATGGGTCTAGACCACATTAGGCCTGTGGGCGGAACCGGAACCCCGTCCCCGGCCGCGCTTGGGCGAGCAGCGCCAGTTCATCGGCCGGGACCACGCCGATCACCGGGTAACCGCCGGTCGTCGGGTGGTCGGCGAGGAACACCACCGGCTGCCCGTCCGCGGGCACCTGCACACCCCCGGTCGGGATCCCCTCGCTCGCCAGCTCGCGCCCCGCGAAGCAGGGGTCCCTCTCCAGCGCCGTCCCGACCAGCCGCATCCCGACCCGGTTGCTGCGGTCCGACACCGTCCAGCGCCCGTCCGCGAGCTGCCGCCCCGGCGACCCGAACCAGTCCTCGCGGGGCCCGAGCACCACCGGCACCACCAGCTCCGCGGGCACGCGGGTCGGCGCCAGCACGTCCACGCCCACCGCGGGCGCCGTCACCGGACCGAGCGGCAGCTCGTCGCCCGCGCACACCTGCTCCGGCCCGATCCCGGACAGCAGGTCGGTCGACCGGCTCCCCAGCTCGGCCGCCACCTCGACGCCCCCGGACACCGCGACGTAGCAGCGCAGGCCGTCCTCGGGCGTCCCGATCTCCAGCACGTCGTCGCGCGCCAGGTACACCGGCACGTGCGACCCGACGGCCTTCCCGTTGCGCAGCACCGGAACCCGCGGCCCGGTGACCGCGACCGTGCACGAGCAGCCCGCCCGCACGGCGAGCCCGCCCAGCAGGACCTCCAGGCCCGCAGCGGACTCCGGGTTGCCCGCCAGTCGGTTCGCCAGCCGCAGCGCCGGGGCGTCCAGCGCGCCCGACGGCGGCACCCCGAGGTGTGCGAACCCCGGCCGCCCCAGGTCCTGCACGAGCGCCTGCGGCCCCGTCCGCACCACCGTCAGCCGCCTCATCCGGCCACCTCGAACCGCACCCGGTCGCCCGGCGCGAGCAGGGCGGGCTCGTCCCGCCGCGGGTCGAATAGCACGGCGTCGGTCCGGCCCAGCAGCCGCCACCCGCCCGGCGTGGCCCTCGGGTACGCCGCCGTGAACTCCCCGGCGATCGCCACCGACCCGGCGGGCACCTTCGTGCGCGGACTGTCCAGCCGCGGCTGCCGCAGCACCTCGGGCAGCCCCACGAGGTAGCCGAACCCCGGAGCGAACCCGCAGAACGCGACCTCGTACTCGGTCCCGGAGTGCAGCTCCACGACCTCGGCGGTGCTCAGCTCCGCCGTCCGCGCCACCAGGTCCAGGTCCGGGCCGTCGTAGCGCACCGGTATGCGCACCTCGCGCGAGGCGACCTCCACCACGTGTCCGAGGTCGACCCCGTCCAGCACCCGGCGCACGCCCGCGAGACCGGCACCCGGTCGGACCGACACCAGCACGGTCCGCGCGGCGGGCACGACGTCCACCACCTCCGGCAGCTCGGCCGCCCGGACGGCGACCCGCACGGCGGCCACCTCGCCGAGCGAGTCGACCTCGACCAGCACCGCCTCCGAACCGCATCGCCGCAGCCGCATGCCGTACACCTTACGGGCTAGATGAGGATTGTTGAACAATCTGCGTGTCCACTGGTCACGGCGAAGGCCGCCGAGGTGTTCCCCGGCGGCCTTCCGCGAAGAACTACCCCGCGACGCGCTGCAGGTGCGCGGACGTGTGCGGCTGCATGGGCTGCCCCACCATCGCCCGCTCCTCCACGTACGCCAGGTCCCCGTTGTTCACCACGCCGTACAGGCGCTGCGCGGCCGTGACGTCCTTGGCCGTCGCCGTCCGCACCACGGCGTCCGTCGCGAACTCCCACGACGTCTGGTTCCGCGGCTTCCCGTAGTACAGCTCCAGGATCCCGGTGTTGTGGGTCAGCAGCACCTCGATGGTGTCGTCCTCCTGCGGGCGCCAGAACCCGGTCTCCCGCGCCGCGGGCCGGATCACCTCGCCCGACTCGGACAACAGCCACGACCGCGCCTCGTAGAACAGGAACGGCCGCCCGTCGTGGGCGAACGTGATCTGCTGGCCGAACCGGTACGGGCCCTCGATGGTCGGGTAGACCACCTCGCCCTCGCCGCGCCACACGCCGATCAGCGGCAGCAGCGACAGGCACCGGTCGTGCAGGGACGGACCCAGGCGCAGGTTCGCGGTGTCCGCCGGGATCGGCAGGTCGTCGAACTGCGGCAGGTTGCGGGAGCGCGTCACCTCGGCGCGTTCGGCCGCGGCCTGCACCGCCGCGTCACCACTGCCGGGCTCGGGGTTGGTCGTCGTCATCAGCGCTGGTCGGAGTAGAGCCGGTAGACCACGTACGCGGCGAACCACGTGATCAGCAGCGAGACCAGGACCAGGAGGCCTGTGAAGAAGTGTTCCACCCGTGGAGTTTATCTCCCCTGGTCGAAACGGCAGGGGCGGCGGTGGCCAACGCCACCGCCGCCCCTGCCTCCGTGCGCTGTCAGGCGACCGCGACCTCGACCGCGTGCACGCCGGGGCCCTGCGCGCTCACGAGCGCCTGGCCGTTGCCCGAGCGGTGCAGCGCCCGGATCGTCCAGTCGCCGGGAGCCGCGTAGAACCGGAAGTCGCCCTCCGGCGACGACACGACCTCGGCGGTGAACTCGCCGGTCGAGTCGAGCAGCCGCACGTAGGCGCCGCCGACCGGCGCGCCCTCGGCGAACACCTTGCCGCTGAGCACCGTCTCCGTCGTCGTGTCCACGCCCTCGAGGACCACCGACTGGTCCGGGGCACCGCATCCGCTCATGGTCAGCCTTCCTTGCCGCTGCCGAGCTCGACCGGCACGCCGACCAGCGAGCCGTACTCGGTCCAGGATCCGTCGTAGTTCTTCACGTCCTCGTGGCCCAGCAGCTCGTGCAGGGCGAACCAGGTGTGCGAGGAGCGCTCGCCGATCCGGCAGTACGCGATGGTGTTCTTCGACCCGTCGAGGCCCGCGTCGCCGTAGATCGCCTTCAGCTCCTCGTCGGAGCGGAACGTGCCGTCCTCGTTGGCCGCCTTGCTCCACGGCACGTTGATCGCCGACGGGATGTGGCCGCCGCGCTGCGCCTGCTCCTGCGGGAGGTGCGCCGGGGCGAGCAGCTTGCCGGAGAACTCGTCGGGGGACCGCACGTCGACCAGGTTCTTCGTGCCGATCGCCGCCACGACCTCGTCGCGGAACGCGCGGATCGACAGGTCCTGGTCCTTGGCGGAGTAGCTCGTCGCGGCGCGCTCGACGACGTCCTTGTCCAGCGGGCGCCCGTCCAGCTCCCACTTCTTGCGGCCGCCGTCGAGCAGCTTGACCGCGTCGTGGCCGTACAGCTTGAAGTACCAGTACGCGTACGCCGCGAACCAGTTGTTGTTGCCGCCGTAGAGGATCACGGTGTCGTCGTTGGAGATGCCCTTCGCGGACAGCAGCGCCTCGAAGCCCGCGCGGTCGACGAAGTCGCGCCGGACCTGGTCCTGGAGCTCGGTCTTCCAGTCGATCCGGACGGCACCGGGGATGTGGCCGCCCTCGTACGCGGTGGTGTCCTCGTCGACCTCGACGAACACCACGCCGGGCGCTTCGAGGTTCTCCTCTGACCAGGCGGCCGAGACCAGGACGTTCTCACGGCTCATCGGGTTGGCTCCTATTTCTTGTTCTGCTAGTTCGGGCGGACGGGTGCGGGGGCGAAACGACGCAGGAGCAGGTAGGTCTCGCACCCGAGGCAGAAGGCGAACGCGGCGTTGAGCAGCGCGGCCACCAGCGCGAACGAGGTGGCGACGACTCCGACGCCGCTGAGCCCGGTCGCGTAGCCGACCGTGCCCACCAGGGCGAACGCGAACCCGACGCCCTGGGCGAACCGCAGCGGCGCCGCGTCCTCGCGCTCCGACGTCGGTCCGAGCCGCGGCCGGACCGCGAGCCGGTAGACGTGGCTCCACGGGTTCAGCCCCAGCGAGACGAAGCCTGACGCGGCGAACACCAGTGCCTGCACGGCCAGCAGCGGCCACCAGCCGGTGAGCAGGACGACGACGAGCACGGCGGACGTCATGCAGGCGGTGAACCGGGGACCGCGGGGGTCGACCGGGGCGTCCTTGACCACGATGTGCCTCCTGACAGGGGACTGGACGAAGGTGTCCGTCAGGGCGTTCGAGGGCGGCCGCGCACCCACGTCCGAGCGTGGGGGACCGCCGGGAACCGCCCGGTCAGCGCATCGTTCGACACAGGCTGCTGTGCACGCGGCAGAGGTCCACCGCGAGTCGCTTGGTCAGCAGCACGTACATGCCCCGAGGGTAACCCCAGTTCTCCCCTGTCGGGAGTGCCGTCCACTGGGTGGAACCAGCGAACGTCACCCGTTCGTGGCGGGCAGGTGCCCCGCGAGGGCGGCGAGCAGCGCCTCGCGCCTCGGCACCCCACCGACCCGCAGGATCTCCGCTCCGCTGCTGCTCAGCGCCAGGGTGGTCGGGGTCCGCAGCACGCCGAGCTCGCGGGCGACCTCGGGCATGCTCGTCACGTCCAGGTCGACGTGGTGCAGGCCCTCGGTCCGGCCCGCCAGGTCGGCCAGCAGCACGCGGGTCTGCCTGCACGGGGTGCAGAAGGTCGTCGACAGCTGCACCAGCGTGACCGGGTCGTCCGGGTGCAGGGCGGCGCGGACCGGGCCCGGCAGCGCGGGCCCGGTCGCGACCGGGGCGGCCGACGTCCTGATCCGGCCTTCGCGGGCGCGCAGCAGCAGACCGGTCGCGCCCACCGCGACCAGCACCGCCACCAGCGCCCACAGACCGGTCATGTCAGCCGTTGCCCTCGTCCAGGGGGATGTTGTCCACGGTGCCCTCCACCGTGAACGCACCACTCTCCACCTGCACGGCGGTCGGTGTCACGGTGAACGGCAGCACACCGGGGTCGATCTTGATGCTGAGCGCCTGCTTGAGCTGCGGGATGAACTGCTCCAGCGACAGGTCGTCGATCTTCAGCTCGTTCGCCGCCAGCTCGACCTGGCCGCCGATCAGCGTCACGGTGCCGTACGCGGTGAGCGAGATCTTGCGGCCCGCCAGCGTCGTGTTCCCGCTCAGCTTCACCGCGGCGGACGTGCGCGGCGCGGCGGCGGCCTGCTCCTCCGTCACCTCGGCGCGGGTGTCCGGCTCGATCGCCATGTCGGTGAACGGCGTGACCTGGTTGACCAGCCGGTTCAGGTCGTTCGCCTTGATCTTGACGCGGCCCTGGACCCGGTCGATCTTGGCGCCCTTGGTGTTGCCCGCGAGCAGGTTCGACAGCTCGATCCGGGTGTGCAGCAGGTTCGCCTGGATCTCCAGGTCCCGCAGCTGGTCGCGCACCGGCACCCCGGTCGCGCTGATCTCGATGTCCTTGTAGTCACCGCCCAGCGCCTGGGTGATGAAGGGGAACCCGTTGATCCGCACGGACGGGTCCTCGGCGAGCCCGAGCTTCGCGCGCATCTTCTGCGCGACCTGGTACTCGCCCGCGGCGGCCAGCGCGAAGTCGGCGCCGACGAGCAGGGCGACCAGCACCAGCAGGGCGATGATCCACTTGCGGCCCCGTGACGGGCGTCGTTTCGGGGCGGTCCTGCGGGTCGGGGCGGTCATCCGTGTCCTTCTGGGGCAGACGCGTGGTCGAGCCAGGCCGCGATCCGGTCCACGAGCACCGGCGTCATCGCCGATTCCGCGTGCCGGGTCGCGGGCTCCAACCACAGTTCGGAGTGCCCACGTGACGCCCGGTGCAGGGCGACTCCGTGGTCGGGGCTGAAGTAATGATCGTCCTCACCATGCACCACCAGCAGTGGGGTGGGCGTGATTCGGTGCACCACCTCCAGAGGGCTCTCCGGAGGAGTGGCCCAGGGGTCGCCCAACCGCACGCCGAGCAAACGTGCGGCCAGCCGTCCGTGCGGCTGCTCCAGCAGCCAGTGCACCCGGCGCATCGCGACGCTCTCCCGCACCCACCACCGCGACGGTCCGCTGACCGCGGCGACGGCGTCCGGGCGGTCCGCCGCGAGAGCGGCGTGCCGGATGGCGATCGAGGCGCCCATCGAGAACCCGACCGTGACGATTCTCCGGTAGCCGAGGGCGCGCGCCAGCCCCACGCCCGCCGCCAGGTCGTGGACCTCGTCGGCGCCGACCGTGGACCGGCCCGCCGACCGACCGTGCCCGCGGAAGTCGAGCGCGACGACACCTCCGTGCCGCGCAAATCGATTCAGCACCCGGCTCACGGCGGGCTTGCGAACGTGGTTCGTGAAGCCGTGGCCGATCACGAAAGCAAGATCGGTAACGCCCTGTACAGCGGTTATGTGCACTCCGTGCAGGAGCACGCCGTCGTGTGACATGGATGTAACAGGCGTGACGCTTGTGGAAACAACTGTGACCCTGACCTGTTGACCTGGGTCTTTCGTGGATCGCACCGGTATTGTCTCCGTCATCCGCAGGCAACGGGGCCCGGTCACCGTACGCTGCTGGGCTGGTTCGGTGACCAGTCACCAGCCACATAGGAGGGCCCGCGATGAGCATCGACGTGCTGCTGCTGACCACCGACTCCGACCCCGAGGCGGTGCTGCCCGCGCTGTCCCTGCTGCCCCACGAGGTCCGCCCGCTCCGGCCCGAGGTCTCCGCACTCCTGGAGGCGGGACCGCACGACATCGTCCTGGTCGACGCCAGGACCGACCTGGCGGGCGCGCGCAGCCTCTGCCGCCTGCTGGACAGCAGCGGCGTGGACGTCCCGGTCGTCGCCGTCGTGACGGAAGGCGGTCTCGTCGCCGTCACCTCCGACTGGAGCGTCGACGAGATCCTGCTCCCCACCTCCGGCCCCGCCGAGGTCGACGCCCGCCTCCGCCTCGTCCGGTCCCGCCGCGGCACCGCGCAGTCCGGTGGCGACGGCTCGATCCAGCTCGGCGAGCTGGTCATCGACGAGGCCACCTACACCGCCCGCCTCAAGGGCAGGCCCCTCGACCTCACCTACAAGGAGTTCGAGCTCCTCAAGTACCTCGCCCAGCACGCGGGCCGCGTCTTCACCCGCGCCCAGCTGCTCCAGGAGGTCTGGGGCTACGACTTCTTCGGCGGCACCCGCACCGTGGACGTCCACGTCCGCCGCCTCCGCGCGAAGCTCGGCCCCGAGCACGAGTCGCTCATCGGCACCGTCCGCAACGTCGGCTACAAGTTCGTCCGCCCGCCGCGTCCGGGCGCCGTCCGCCGCGGCGTCGACCAGCTGACCGACCCGGCCGACACCAGCGCCATCGAGGACGCGGAGTTCTACCGCGTCTGACCCCGCCCCACCAATCGCCCTCCACCCCCGGGTGGGGGGCGATTCGGCGTCTGCCCGGCCTGTTCGCAACCTGCCTCGCTCCGCGCCTCCGCGCCCGGAACGGACCTTGTCGAAGATCACCCCGGGTCCGGGCCGGTCACCGGTGATCTCCACCCGCCCCCACCCGGTACGGTCGGGGTGTGGCTGAGTCGAGCTGGCACAACGAGCTGTCCGAAGCGCAGGCCGACGAGGTCGGCGCGGTGTTGGCCGCGGCCGAGCGGGTCGACGGCGTGGCCCCCGTCGGGGAGCACGTCCGCCTCCGGATGCGTCCCGGCGCGAGGGGCAGCGCGCACCTGCTGGCCCGCGTCGACGGCGTGGTCGTCGGGTACGCGCACCTGGACCTCCTGGGCGACTCGGCGGGCAACCAGGTCGCCGAGCTCGTGGTGCACCCCGAGCACCGCAAGCAGGGCGTGGGGACCGAGGTGGGCACGGCGGTGGTGGCGAAGTCCGCGCCGTTGCGGGTCTGGGCGCACGGGAACCACCCCGGTGCCGCGGCGCTGGCCGGGAAGCTCGGGTTCCGCAACGTCCGCGAGCTGCGGCGGATGCGCCGGTCGCTGGACGGCGAGCTGCCGTCGGCGCCGCTGCCCGAAGGCGTGCGGCTGCGGGCGTTCGTGCCCGGCCAGGACGAGGCCGGTGTGGTGTTCGTGAACCACCGCGCGTTCTCGTGGCACCCCGAGCAGGGCGCCATGAGCATCGAGGACGTGCACCACAAGGAGGCCGAGGACTGGTTCGACCCGAAGGGCTTCCTGCTCGCGGTGGACGACCAGGGGACGCTGCTGGGCTTCCACTGGACCAAGGTGCACGAGCAGGCGGAGCCGCTCGGCGAGGTCTACGTCGTGGGAGTCGACCCGGACGCGCAGGGCGGCGGGCTCGGCAAGGCGCTGACCGTCGCGGGGCTGCGGTACCTGCAGGAGCAGGGGTTGCGGGAAGTGATGCTCTACGTCGAGTCGGACAACGCGGCCGCCGTTCGGGTGTACACCCGGTTGGGGTTCACGCTGTGGGACTCCGACGTCCAGTACGGCCGCTAGTAGTCGGCCTGTCACGGAGGGCGAACGCGCAGGTCACGGACGTATCTCGAAGTGGCTTGACGGCTGAGTGCCCGTGTCCTGTTCACCCCTCGTTCACCTCGACTAGGGCCGGTGTCCACCCTCGCTGCCTACCTTCCGTAGCGAGCGGCGACGTCCGTCGCGAAACCGCGCAAGCTTTCGGTAGGTGGAGGACCCCCAGGTGAAGATCCAGCGGCACGGCGCAGCACTCGGCCTCATCGCGGCCGGCGCGCTCCTGCTCACCGCTTGTGGCAGCGACAACAACGCTCCGGCTGGTTCGACCGGCGGGGCGTCCACCCCCGCCGCCTCGGCGGAGCAGGTCGACTGCACGGGCAAGGCCAAGCTGAACGCCGAGGGCTCGTCCGCGCAGAAGACCGCGATCGAGTCGTTCGTGCAGGTCTACCAGCAGAAGTGCAAGGGCGCGGACCTCGCGTACAACGCGTCCGGCTCCGGCGCGGGCGTCAAGCAGTTCAACGCCGCGCAGGTCGACTTCGGCGGCTCCGACTCCCCCCTCTCCAAGGAGAAGGGCGAGACCGACGCGGCCGCCACGCGCTGCAAGTCGAACCCGGCGTGGAACATCCCGCTGGTCTTCGGCCCGGTGGCGATCAGCTACAAGCTCGACGGCGTCACCGACCTGACGGTCAGCGGCGAGGTCGCCGCCAAGATCTTCAACGGCACCGTCAAGAAGTGGAACGACCCTGCGATCACCGCCCTGAACAGCGGTGCGAAGCTGCCGGACAAGGACATCACCGTCGTCTACCGCTCCGACGAGTCCGGCACCACGGACAACTTCCAGAAGTACCTGACCGCCGCCTCCAAGGGTGCGTGGACCCAGGGCGACGGCAAGGCGTTCAAGGGCGGCCTCGGCGAGGGCAAGGAGAAGTCCGCGGGTGTGGCGCAGGCCGTCGCCTCCGTCGACGGCGCGGTGACCTACGTCGAGTGGTCGTTCGCCCAGGACAACAAGCTGTCCGTCGCGAAGATCGACAACGGTGCGGGCGCGGTCGAGCTGACCCCGGAGACCGTCGGCAAGGCCATCGACGGCGCGAAGGTGAAGGGCGAGGGCAACGACCTCGTCCTCGACCTGAACTCCATCTACGCCACCACCGCCGCGGGCACCTACCCGCTGGTCCTCGCGACCTACGAGATCGTCTGCTCCAAGGGCTACGACGCCGACACCGCGAAGGCCGTCAAGGCGTTCCTCACCGTCGCCGCTACCGACGGCCAGGCCGGCCTGACCGACGCCGGTTACGCGCCGCTGCCCAAGTCGTTCCAGGACAAGATCCTCACCGCCATCAAGGCGATCGCCTAGGTCACCCGGACCTCGAGTCGACGCCGCGAACGCGATGAGCGACCCTGTCGTGGTCAGGCCTCCAGGGGGCACCGGCACCGCCGGTGCCCCTCGGGGGGCTCGGACCCAACACCCAGCGCCACCCTCGGAGGCTCCGATTCCGCCGACAACGGAAGTCGAACCGAAGTCGCCCCACGTCCGACCGGGAGACCGGATCTTCCGGGGCCTGGCCACCGGATCCGGCGTCTTCATCGTGGTCCTCATCGGGGCCATCGGGCTGTTCCTGCTCGTCCAGGCGATCCCGTCGCTGGCCCTGGACAACGCCAACTTCCTGTTCAGCCGCGAGTGGTCGACCGGCGACGTCACCAACATGCGGTACGGCATCCTCGACCTGTTCCTGGTCACCGTGGTGTCGGCCGCGTTCGCGCTGCTGATCGCGATGCCGGTCGCACTCGGCATCGCCCTCTTCCTCACCCAGTACGCGCCGCGCAGGCTCGCCCGGCCGTTCGCCTACGTCATCGACCTGCTCGCCGCCGTGCCGTCGATCATCTTCGGCCTGTGGGGCCTGTTCGTCCTCGGCCCGGTGCTCACGCCGCTCGGCGAGTGGCTGATCTCCAGCCTCGGCTTCATCCCGCTGTTCGCCAAGGGCAACGTCAGCATCGCGCTGGGCGGCACGATCTTCACCGCGGGCATCGTCCTGGCGGTCATGATCCTGCCGATCATCACGGCGGTCAGCCGCGAGGTGTTCGACCGCACGCCCGGACCGCACATCGAGGGCGCCATCGCGCTCGGCGCCACGAAGTGGGAGGTCGTGCGCACCACGGTGCTCCCGTTCGGCAAGGCCGGTTACGTCAGCGCCTCGATGCTCGGCCTCGGCCGGGCGCTCGGCGAGACCATCGCGCTGACGATCATCCTGAGCGCCACCGGTTCCTCGTTCGGCTGGAGCCTCTTCGACGGCGGCGCCACGTTCGCCTCGAAGATCGCGCTGGCCGCCCCGGAGTTCAACGACCCCAAGTCGGCAGGCGCCTACATCGCAGCGGGCCTCGTGCTGTTCGTGCTGACCTTCGTGGTCAACGCGGCCGCCAGGACGATCGTCGCCGGTCACAAGGAGTACGAATGAGCACCGACACGACCGACCTCACGCGGCTGGCGACGCCGCCGACGTTCCAGAGCGTCAGCGGCGCCCGCAAGGCGAAGAACCTCACCGCCACGGTGCTCGTCAGCCTGGCGTTCGCGATCGCGGTCATCCCGCTGGTGTGGGTGCTCTACACCGTGCTCCAGCGCGGCTTCCCGGTCATCCTCAACGCCGACTGGTGGCAGAAGTCGTTGTCCGGCCTGCTGTCCAGGCAGACCGGTGGCGGTGTCTACCACGCGATCTACGGCACCCTGGTGCAGGGCCTGGTCTGCGGCGTGATCTCCGTGCCGATCGGCCTGTTCGTCGCGGTGTACCTGGTGGAGTACGGCGGCCGCTCGCGGCTGTCGAAGGCGACCACGTTCATGGTCGACATCCTCACCGGTGTGCCCTCGATCGTCGCCGCGCTGTTCGTGTACTCGCTGTGGATCACCACGTTCGGCTTCGGCCGCAGCGGTTTCGCGGTGTCGCTGGCGCTGGTGCTGCTGATGGTGCCGGTGATCGTCCGCACCACCGAGGAGATGCTCAAGATCGTCCCGGACGAGCTGCGCGAGGCGTCCTACGCGCTGGGCATCCCCAAGTGGAAGACGATCGTGAAGATCGTCATCCCGACCGCGCTGTCCGGCATCCTCACCGGCGTCATGCTGGCCCTCGCCCGCGTCATGGGCGAGACCGCGCCGGTGCTCGTGCTCGCCGCGTACGCCCCGTACATCAACTACAACCTCTTCGACGGCCCCATGGCCTCGTTGCCGTTGCTGATGACCTCGGAGCGCAACAACCCCACCGACGCGGGCTTCGACCGCATCTGGGGCGCGGCGATCACCCTTGTCCTGATCATCACGCTGTTCAACCTGCTGGCGACCGTGATCTCGCGGTGGCTCGCGCCGAAGACCAAGTGAGCGGGCGGTAAGTAGCGATGGCGAAGCGCATCGACGTCAAGGACCTCAACCTCTTCTACGGCAAGTTCCACGCCGTGCAGCAGGTTTCGCTCTCCGTGCCGCCGCGCAACGTGACCGCGTTCATCGGTCCGTCGGGCTGCGGCAAGTCCACCGTGCTGCGGTCGCTGAACCGCATGCACGAGGTCGCCCCCGGCGCACGGGTCGAGGGCACGGTGCAGCTGGACGGCGAGGACATCTACGCGTCCACTGTGGACCCGGTGCAGGTGCGGCGCACCATCGGCATGGTGTTCCAGCGCCCCAACCCGTTCCCCACGATGTCGATCCGCGACAACGTGGTGGCCGGGCTGAAGCTGGCCGGGGTCAAGAACAAGAAGCAGCTCGACGAGGTGGCCGAGCGGTCGCTGCGCGGGGCGAACCTCTGGAACGAGGTCAAGGACCGGATGGACCGGCCCGGTGGCGGGCTGTCCGGTGGTCAGCAGCAGAGGCTGTGCATCGCGCGGGCGATCGCCGTGCAGCCGGACGTGCTGCTGATGGACGAGCCGTGCTCGGCGCTGGACCCGATCTCGACCCTGGCGATCGAGGACCTGATCACGGAGCTGAAGAAGGAGTACACGATCGTCATCGTGACCCACAACATGCAGCAGGCCGCGCGGGTCAGCGACCAGACGGCGTTCTTCAACCTGCTCGGCGTCGGCCAGCCCGGTCAGCTGATCGAGGTCGACGACACTGAGAAGATCTTCTCCAACCCGACCCAGAAGGCGACCGAGGACTACATCTCGGGCCGTTTCGGCTGAGTTCCCGGCGAGTGCCGGAGGCCCGTCCTGCTCGTCAGGGCGGGCCTTTTCGCACGTCAGACGGGTTCGCCGAGGTCGCGGGCGAGCCAGCCGGGGGTGTCCAGGCGGATGGGGGACTCGCCGAGCAGGGCGGTGAGGTGCTGTTCCAGCACCTCCAGCTGCGCGGTCCCGATCCGCTCCTCCCACCGGTGGCGCAGCTCGTCGAAGATGGCCTCGCCCGCCCGCAGCACCTCGAAACCGAGCGGCGTCACCTCCAGGCGCTTGCGGCGGGCGTCCACGGGGTCGGCGCCGCGCGAGACGTAGCCGCGGTCCTGGAGCACCGCGATGGTCTTCGCCGCGGCCTGCTTGGAGACGGAGAGCCTGCGGCCCAGCTCGGAGGCGTTGTCGGCGCCCGCGGCGATGGCCCGCATGGCGAAGTCGTGGACGGGGCGCACGTCGTCGTGGCCCTGGGCGGCCAGTTCGGTCATGGCGCCGTCCACCAGTGACCGGAAGCCCGCGAGCAGGAGCAGTGCGAGGTCGGCGCCGGAACGTGGCATGGGGGCAGCGTACGACAGGGGTAGACGTGGACAACCAGGTTGACTATTGTTTCGACAACACGGTTGTCCAATTGAGGAGGCGGCGATGAGCCTGTCGGTGGAAGTCGAGCACCACCACGTCGAGGTCAACGGGACCGCGCTGCACTACGTCGAGGCGGGTACCGGCGGGTCGCCGATCCTGCTGGTGCACGGGTTCCCGGAGACGTGGTGGGCCTTCCGGGACCTGATCCCCCTGCTCGCCGCGGAGCACCGGGTGTTCGCGGTGGACCTGCGCGGGTTCGGCGACTCCGGCAACGAGGTCGGCGACTACTCCAGCGCGGCGTCGGCGGAGGACCTGCACCAGCTGATCGGGAGCCTGGGGGTCGGGCCGGTGCACGTGACCGGGCAGGACGTCGCCGGGGCGACGGTGTTCCGGCTGGCGGTGGAGCACCCGGAGGACGTGCGCAGCCTCGTGGCGATCGAGACGGGGCTGCCCGGCTTCGGGGTGGAACGGCTCGCCGACGTGACGAGCGGTGGGACCTGGTACATCGGTGTGCTTGCGGCGGAAGGGGTTCCGGAGCTGGTGCTCACCGGCCGCGAGCGGGAGTTCTTGGGGGAGTTCGTGTTCCCGGCGCTGACGGCCGTCCCCGGGGCGGTGACCGAGGCCGACGTCGAGGAGTTCGTCCGGACCTACTCGCGCGACGGCGGGTGGCGGGGAGCGACCGGGCTGTACCGGTCGATGCTGCGGGAGGGGGACGAGATCAAGGCGCTCGCGGAGTCGCCCGGTGTGGCGGTGCCGGTGCTGGCGGTCGGCGCGGGTGGCGGGTCGTTCACCAGCACGACGATGACGCGGGCCGTGGCGGGGGAGGTCGTGTCGGTGTCGCTCGACGGAGTCGGGCACTACGCCGCGATGGAGGCGCCCGAGAAGCTGGCGGAGGTGCTGCTGGAGTTCACCGGCCGGGTGGACGCCGCCCGGTAGCAGGCCGGTCGGACCTCGGCCGCGGAAGTGCCGGAACCCCAACCGCCGCAACGAGAAGGGCCCCGCCCGGAGGCGAGGCCCTGGTGGCGCGACGGGGTGTCACAGGTCGGCGTCGTCGCCGTATCCGGGCATGCGGCCGGTCACCACGAAGACGGTGCGCTTCGCGACGGAGACGGCGTGGTCGGCGAACCGCTCGTAGAAGCGGCCCAGCAGGGTGGTGTCGACGGCGGAGGCGACGCCGTGCTGCCAGTCCTTGTCCATGATCACCGTGAACAGGTGGCGGTGCAGGTCGTCCATGGCGTCGTCGGCGTCCTCGATGAGGCGGGCCCGTGCGACGTCCTGGGTGCGGATGACCTCGGTGGTCTCGCGGGCGAGCTCGACCGCGATCCGGCCCATCTCGGCGAAGTACGGCTTCACGTCGTCGCCCAGCACGGACTGGGGGTGGCGCCTGCGGGCGGCCTTGGCGACGTGCAGCGCGAGATCTCCCATGCGCTCCACGCTTTCCGCCGCGTGGATGACGGCGAGCACGGTCCGCAGGTCGGTGGCGACGGGGGCCTGCAGGGCGAGCAGCGCGTACGACTGCTCCTCGATGCTGGCCCGCACGTCGTCGACCTTCGCGTCGTCGCCGATCACCTGCTCGGCGAGTGCGAGGTCCGATTCGAGCAGCGCGGTGGTCGCGCGCTCCATGGCGTCACCGACCATGCCGCACATGTCGGCGAGCTGGTCGGCGAGCTGTCCGAGCTGGTCATGGTAGGCCTCACGCATGCCGACAGCGTACGTCGGCCGTGTCGCGGCAGCGACATCGTCGCATGAACCGCTGGTGAACCCGTGGCAACGAACGGACTCACTTACAGAGGTCGGCGCCACCGTTCACAATGGACAGATCGCCGGGCGGCGTGGTCTGGCCGGCGTCGCCGCTGCCCGCCTTCGGGGTGACGACGGTCTCGTCGAAGTCCGGGCCGATGACCAGTGCGACCGCGCTGCCCATGCTGGTGTCCACCTGGAGCACCGCGCCGGGAACGGCCGCGGCGAGCGTCGCCGCCGCGTCCTCGCCGCCGACGCCGTACTTGATGATCGTCTTGTCCACCGGCGGGTTGTCGCCGATGTTCACGACGGTGAAGCCGACCTCGGTGAGCGACGCCTTGAGCCTGCCCGCCGCACCACCCGACGTCGGGTCGCCGTTGAGGACCTGGATGTTCACGTTCTTCGGGTCGATCACCTTGCCCTTGCCCGGCTGCGCCGGGGGCGCGGGCGGGCTCGACCCGGTGGTGGGCGCGGCGTCCGGCGTCTCGCCCGGCAGCGGCGTGCCCTCGATGACGGCCTTGAACAGCGCGTCGGTCTCGTCCTGCACCAGCAGCTCGGAGTTGTCGTCGTTGCTCGTGGTCGGACCCTCGTCGGTGCGGTGCGGCATGGTCACGAAGCTGACCCGGCCCGCGTCCAGGCCCTGCAACGACTGGCCCAGGGTGAGGAGCTGGTCGACGCCGACATTCTGGCCCTGCGTCGACGCGGCGAAGGCGTTGATGAACCCGTTGAGCTTGCCGGGGTTCAGCAGCGTCTCGTTGGACAACACCTTGCGCAGCAACGAGGACAGGAACTTCTGCTGGCGGGTGATCCGGTCGTAGTCGCCGAACACCTCGCCGGAGACCTTCCTGGCGCGCACGTAGTTCAGCGCCTGGTCACCGGAGATGTCGTACTTGCCCGGCTTGTCGAACAGCACGCCGAGCTCGTCGTCGACCATGGGCTTGGGCACGCAGACGTTCACGCTGCCGACCGCGTCGACCATGCCCTTGAACCCGTTGAAGTCGATGCTGACGAAGTGGTTGATGTTGAGGTGGGTGATCTCGCTCATCATCGAGGTCACGCACTTCGGGCCGCCGAGCGCGTAGGCGGTGTTGGCCAGCACGCCCTTCTCGGCGGGGATCTGCTCGCCGTTGTACTGCCCGGTGCCCGAGTCCCAGCCCTCGCAGGCGGGACGGGAGATCTGCACGTCGCGGGGCAGCGACACCACGACGACGCGCTTCCGGTCCGCCGGGACGTGCGCCAGCATCAGCACGTCCGACCGGGCGCCCTGCTCCTTGTCGGCCTCGCCGACGCCGTCGGACGGCTTGGCGCCCGCGCGGGTGTCGGAGCCGACGATCAGGAAGTTCTCGTCGCCGAGCTGCTTCTCCGCCTCGTGCACGGCGGCGGTGTTCGTGCCGAGCGCGTCGATCTCGGTGAACTTGCTGTCCACCCAGATCATCGCGCCCCACCCGAGACCAGTGGTCACGAAGATCAGCACGGCCGAGGTGAACGACACGATCTTGATCAGCCGCACGATCTTGCTGTGCTTGGGGGTGCGCCCGCGCGCGGGCGCGGCGACCGGCTCGCCGTCGGGGTCCAGGATGACCGGGGCCGCGTACTCGGTCGCGTCCTCGTCCTCCTCGACCTTCCACGGCATGAGCTTCTGCTTGCGCTCCTTGCGCTTGCGCTCCTGCTCGGCGAGCTCGTCGTGCACCGCGGAGAACCGGGCCAGCGTGTGGTCGACCTCGCGGCGCTTCTTGACGTCGTCGCCGATGGCCTCCATCTCCGTGGTGAGGCTCGCCGGGTCGATCTCCTCGCGGCGCTCGGGCCCGCGCGGCGCCTCCGGGGCGGCCTCGTCCGGGCCCGCGCCGGGCACGGGCATGCGGCGGGAGGCACCGGGGTCGGTGCCGGGCGCCATCGGCAGGCGGCGCGACCCGCTCGGGTCCGCGCCGGGCATCGGGCGCGACCCGCTGGGGTCGGGCACCTGGCGGGGCGACTCGGGCATCGGCGGCCGGAGGGCACCGGAGTCCACGCCGGGTGGCACCGGACGCGGGCCGGTCTGGTCCAGCCGGGACGAGATCGGGCGGGGACCGCTCGAGTCGCCGCGCGGCGGGATCGGCCGAGGGCCGCTCACATCCCCGCGGGGCGGCGGAGGGGCCTGGGTGGGCGGAACGGGGCGGGCGCGGCGGCCCGTGCCGTCAGCGGGCGGCACAGGCGGCGGAACGACCGGACGGGGACGCGCGCCGGTGTGCTCGCCGGGCGGACCGACGGGCGGCACGGGTGGCGCGGCCCTGCGGCCGGTGGCGTCCACGGGGGGCATGGCGCGGCGGCCGGTGTCCTCGCCGCGCGGCGGCATCGGCGGACGCGGCGGGATCGGCCGCTGCCCGCTGGGCTGCTCGGGCGCGACCCGGCGGCCGGTCTGCTCGACGGGCGGGGCGGCCCGGCGACCGGTGGGCTCCACCGGTGGCGCGGCCCGGCGGCCCGTCGACTCGAACTCGACGGGGGGTTCCGGTGCGGCCCGGCGGCCGGTGGGCTCGATCGGCGGTTCGGGTGCGGCGCGACGGCCGGTGGGCTCGCCGACGGGCGGTTCGGGAGCGGCCCGTCGACCGGTCGGTTCACCGATGGGCGGTTCGGGTGCCGCGCGGCGACCCGTCGTCTCGATCGGTGGTGCCGCCCGGCGGCCGGTGGGCTCGACGGGCGGAGCGGCGCGGCGGCCGGTGGTCTCGGGTGCCGCCCGGCGGCCGGTCGGCTCCGCGGGGGGAGCGGCCCGGCGCCCGGTGGGCGGCGGCGGGGGTGCGGCCCGGCGGCCCGTCGACTCGACCGGCTGGGCGCCGGTGGGCCTGGCGGGCGGGGGCTGGCGGACCGGGGGCGGCGGGGGCGCCGCGCGGCGCCCGGTCGTGGGAGCGGGCGTCTGAGCAGGGGGAACCGGCCTGGGGATGTTGGTGCGGCTGTGCCGCTCCACCAGGTCGGACACGCTCAGGCCGCCGCCGCCCTCGGCACGGCGTCGACGACCTTTGGGCTGCTCTTCTTCCGGTTCCTCGGGACCTCGGGACTCGGGGCCGCCACGGCGGGGCTCGTCGGGCACCCGGTCTCCCTTCAGGTAAGTCCACTACAGGTTCGTCATCACGAGTTGACGACATCAAGGACACATTGGTTGCACCACCGGCGTGTCAGTGCGCTCGATAGTACGGATGACAGCGACTCCTGACGACCACTCCCGGTGATACCGGTGGGACAAGTAGTCGGTTGCGCGCAGTCCTGAAGGTCCGAATGGGTGAACGACCAGGTGAAACGGGTTCGTCAGTAGTAACCGAGAACCCGTGAATCGGTGATCGCCCGGCGGCCCGCGGCGGGCCCGGCGAGCTTCACCCGACCGTTCTCGCGGTAGGCGACGGCGTTCCGGCCCGACTGCTTGGCCGTGTAGAGGAGGCTGTCCGCGCGGAGCAACTGCTGCTCAGCGCTGACCGGAGGGCGCGACGGGACGGCCTCGACGGGCGGCTCGTAGGCCATGCCGCCGCTGACCGTGACCCGCAGGCCGGGGGCGACGCACGACCATTCGTGACACTCGACACGTTCGCGGGCCGCCTCGACGATGTCGACGGCCGCCGTCGGGGTCACGTTCGGCAGCACGAGCACGAACTCCTCGCCCCCGTACCGGGCGCAGAAGGCGTCCGCGGGGAGGTCGGTCTGCAGCAGCTCCACCACCCGTTGCAGCACGCGGTCGCCCAGCAGGTGGCCGAAGGTGTCGTTGACCTGCTTGAACCAGTCGAGGTCCATCAGCGCTATGGCCAGCCCGTGCCGCGAGCTGCCGCGTTCGGCGAGGATCGCCAGCAGCCGCTGGTCGAGGTACCGGCGGTTGTAGCTGTCGGTCAGGCTGTCGCGCAGGCTCTGCTCGCGCGCCTCGGCATGCTCCCGGCGCAGCCGGTCGACCTCCCGGCGGAGCTGCTCCGGGACCCTGGGCGGTTCGCCCTGGTCGGCGTACACCGCGTCGAGGGCCGACCGCAGGTGCTGGTAGGCCTGCCGCCACTGGCCGCGGGACGCCAGCAGCGTGGCGATGGACTCGTGGAGCTGGACGAGCCCGGTGCTCTCGGGGGTGGTGGCGTCTACCGCGAGCGGGTGTTCGTCGGGCTTCCTGCTCGGGTCTGACTCGGCGACTTCGGGTCGCAGTGCGGTCATCGCGCTCACCTCCCTACTTGCCTGGTGTCGTCCCTTGAGAGGCGGCGCTTGAGCCAGCGGGACGCGTGGACGCGTTATTTCCCCCGTCTGGTTGACTGCCGACTGCTCCGAACTAGTGACGTTCAGTGATCAACTTGGCTCTCCGTGCGCTGTCGTGCGCCGCGGTGGCGGAACGCCCTCAGCCGCCCACGCAGGGGGCGAACCCGTAGGCCTTGCCGTCGATCACCACGACGTGCAGCGACCCGATCTGCACGCCCACCGCCGCGCGGTCCTCGAGCAGCGTCACGGTGGCCGCGACGACGTAGACGACCCCGCGCGGGTGCACCCGCTCACCAGGGGGTTCCCAGTCCGGGTCCATCCGGAGCGTCGACATCGTCGGCTCCATCCGCAGCGTGCCCTCGCGCAGCTCGCACGCCTGCTTGCGGAAGTCCGGGTGCTGGGTGTCCTGGAGCAGCTTGCGCTGCTCGGAGTTGCCCTTGCCGCCGGCGTCGTTCAGCTCGGTGAAGTACTCCTGGACCTGCCCGCGTTCGACTTCGGTGATCCGCAGCGGCCGGGCCGTGCCCGCCACCTGGGATCCGCAGCCGCCCAGCAGCAGCGCCCCGGCCACGGCCAGTGCGCGCGCCGAGCGGCCGCCGTCACCCACCCGAGTGCATCACTTCGGCCCCCATGGGCACGGTGGCGTCCTCGGGGTCGTCCAGCCACCCCTCCGGCAGGACCACCTTCGCGGGCGAGCCCTGGCGGCCGCGGGGGCCCTCCGCCTCGGACGGGTAGGGGGCGTCGTGGTCCAGCTGCCCGATCAGGTCGTCGAGCTCGGCGAGCGTGCCGACCATGGCGAAGCTGCGCCGCAGGTCGCCGCCCACCGGGAAGCCCCGCAGGTACCAGGCCATGTGCTTGCGCAGGTCGCGCACGCCCTTGTCCTCGCCGTAGTGCTCGGTCAGCAGCTCGGCGTGCGTGCGCAGGATCGTCGAGACCTCGCCCAGGCTCGGCCCCTCCGGGATCGGCAGGCCGGCGAACGCCGCCTGCAGGTCCCGGAACAGCCACGGCCGCCCGAGGCACCCGCGCCCGACGACCACGCCGTCGCACCCGGTCTCGTCGACCATCCGCAGGGCGTCCTGGGCGCTGAAGACGTCGCCGTTGCCCAGCACCGGGATCGTGGTCACGGCCTCCTTGAGCCGCGCGATCGCCGACCAGTCCGCCTGCCCGGAGTACCGCTGCGCCGCCGTCCGCGCGTGCAGCGCGACCGACCTCGCCCCCTCCGCCTCCGCGATCCGGCCCGCGTCCAGGTACGTCAGGTGCTCGTCGTCGATCCCGATCCGGAACTTCACCGTCACCGGGATGCCCGCGGGCTCGGCCGCCTCGACCGCGGCCCGCACGATCTCCCCGAACAGCCGCCGCTTGTACGGCAGCGCCGCCCCGCCGCCCTTGCGGGTGACCTTCGGGACCGGGCAGCCGAAGTTCATGTCGACGTGGTCGGCGAGGTCCTCGTCCACGATCATCCGGACGGCCTTGCCCATGGTGACCGGGTCGACGCCGTAGAGCTGCATCGACCGGGGGTGCTCGTCGCGGTCGAACGTGATCATGTGCAGGGTCGTCGCGTCGCGCTCCACGAGCGCGCGCGCCGTCACCATCTCGCACACGTAGAGCCCCGCGCCGTACTGCCTGCACAGCCTGCGGAACGCCACGTTCGTGATGCCCGCCATCGGCGCGAGCACGACCGGCGGATCGACCTCGAACGGGCCGATCCGCAAGGACTGGGTGGTCTGGAGTGCGGTGGACATCCAGTCCATTGTCACCCGACGGCGGAGTGGACGTGCACCGGATCGGCGAGTCGGCCGTCACCCGGCCGCGACGAGGCTCAGAACGGCACCGACAGGCAGGCCAGGCGGGCGCCCGCGGTGCCGGCGGTGCCGCTGCCGGTGTGCGTGTGCTCGGCGTGGACGACGACGGAGGCGGGGCGGCGGTCGGTGAACGTCCAGTCCACGCGCGCCACGGCGAGCCCGGAGCCCTTGGCGTTGGTGGTGAAGTCGAGCCAGATCTCGTTGTCCGGGTTGGCGAACGCGGGGTCGGTGGCGCCGCCCTGCCGGTGCTGGAAGTGCGGGCCGGAGTCGGCGGGGCCGAGGCCGCACGGCTTGGTGTGGGCGTGGGCACCGTAGGCGTGGTCGGGCAGCAGGCCCTCGGTGTGCAGCAGCACGAACGTGCCCCCGCCGGGCGTCTCCCAGGACAGCACGGTCGCCTCCGAGCCGACGGGCGCCTGCGCGATGTCGTAGACCGTCAGCGCGCCGGAGACGTGGACGGGCGTGGCGAGGACTGCGCTGAGCGCGAGGGCCGCGGCGAGGTGCATGGGCCATCAGTAGCGCCCGGACGGGCGCCGGGCCAGCCGCGTCACCCGGTCCGGTGATCACCCGACGTCGCGGCCCAGCAGGTCCTCCTCGGTCTCGCCGCGCACCAGCACGGTGGCGACCCCGTCGCGCAGCCCGATCAGCGGCGGGCGGCACACCTGGTTGTAGTTCGACGCGAGCGAGTGGTGGTAGGCGCCTGTGCACGGCACCGCCAAGACGTCCCCGGCGTGCACGTCCTCCGGCAGCAGCACGTCCTCGGCCAGCACGTCGCCCGCCTCGCAGTGCCGCCCCACGACGGTGACCTTCCGCCGCGGCGCCGTCGAGCCCCGGCCCACCAGCCGCGCGTGGTAGCGGGCCCCGTAGAGGGACGGCCGGGCGTTGTCGCTCATCCCGCCGTCCACCGCGACGAACGGTCCCTTCACGCCGACCACCCGGTAGAGCGTGACCCCGGCGTTGGCCACGACGGACCGCCCCGGCTCGACCACCAGCCTCGGCACGGGCAGCCGCGCGCGGCCGCACTCGTACCGCAGGGCGCCGCGCACCCGTGCGGCGTACCCGCCCAGGTCGAACTCGTCGGAATCGGGCAGGTGCGGGACCGCGAACCCGCCGCCCAGGTCCAGCTCCTCCAGCACGAGCCCGTGCTCGTCGCGCACCCGCGCCAGCACGGCGACCATCCGCCGCGCGGCCAGCTCGTAGGACGCCACCCGCCGCTCCTGCGACCCGATGTGGCAGTGCAGCCCGACCAGCCGCAGGTTCGGCCGCGCCGCGATCCGGCGCACGGCCTCCAGCGCGTCCTGGACCGACATCCCGAACTTCTGCCACGGGACCCCGGTCGAGATCGCCCGGTGCGCGCCGGCCTCCACGTCGGGCGTCACCCGCACCAGCACCCGCTGCCCGGCCGGCGCCAGCGCCGCGACCCGGTCGACCTCGTCGACCGAGTCGACCACGATCCGCCCCACGCCCCAGCCGATGGCCGCCTTCAGGTCGTCGGGCGTCTTCGCGTTGCCGTGCAACAGGATCCGCTCACCGGGGAACCCCGCGGAGCGCGCCACGGCGATCTCGCCCGCCGAGCACACGTCCAGCGACAGCCCCTCCTCGCCGACCCACCGCAGCACCGCCCGGCAGCTCAGCGCCTTCCCCGCGTACACGACCTCGGCCTCCGGCAGCACCTCCCGGAACCACCGGCACCGCGCCCGCACGTCGGCCTCGTCCAGCAGGTAGCTCGGCGTCCCGAAGCGCGCGGCCACCACGCCCAGCGCGACCCCGCCCACGAGCAGGTCGCCCGCACCCGCCACCGTCCCCCGCGGCCACAGCCGCGGGTCCACCCGGTCGCCCGTCCACGACCCGACACTCGGCACCAGCTCGGCAAGAGTCATGTCCCCAGAACACCTCCGCGCGAGACCGCACCCCAGCGCCCGGACACCGCCCTGACGCCCCCACCAGCGATCTTGCCGCCACCCTAACGCGGGCGTGGCGCGCGCCACAGGTCCGCACACCGACCGGCTTCGGGCCCGCTTGCCCGCTTCCACTAACCTTGGTCGCGGGCCGCTAGCTCAACTGGCAGAGCAGCGGACTTTTAATCCGCGGGTTCGGGGTTCGATCCCCCGGCGGCCCACCCCGTTTGACCAGGGAGTTCCCTCGCCTTGAGGGGACTCCCTTCGGCGTTCTGGAGCCTCGGGAGCCCGTAGGGAGACCATCTGTCCCGCTGGCCGCCTCGGCGACCGGCTTCCGGGGGACCATCGCGGCCGTCTTCTCGGCCGCCTCAAGCGCCAGCCGCGGCGCCACACTCGTATACGTGTCGCGGGTGATGACCGACGACGAGTGCCCGAGCATTTCCTGCACGACCTTGATGTCCACGCCGGCCAGCAGCGCTAGCGTCGCGGCACCGTGACGCAGGTCGTGCAACCGGATCGGCGGCAGCCCAGCTTCCTCGACCAGCACGGCGAACAGGCTCGTGATCGACGCCGGGTGCAGTTCGGTCCCGTCCTCGCGGGTGAAGATGCGCCCGCTGTCCGTCCAGCCCTCGCCCCACAGCAGTTTCTCGCCGACCTGCCGCCGCCGCCACGCACGCAGCACCAGGACGGTGTCAGCGTCAAGTAGCACCGTGCGCTCGCCAGCGTCGCTCTTCGGCGTATCGGCCTCAACCGCCCAGCCGATCTGCACCAGCTGCTCGGCGACCGCCAGCGACGCGGTGTCGAGGTCGAGGTCGGTCCACCGCACGCCGCACGCCTCACCGCGACGCAGCCCGCGGAACGTGATCAGGTGGAACAGCGCGTACAGCCGTTCGTTGGCCGCGTGGTCGAGGAACGCGCCGGTCTGCTCGGCGGTCCACACCATCACCGGCGACGGGCGCTCGGTGGCGTCAAGCCGCTCGACCTCCTGCCGCAGCTCGGCGACGAGGCCCTCGTCCCGTGCCTTGTGCGCAAGCACCAGCTCTTCGACCGCGTCAGCCCGCCGGGACCGGTTGGCTCGCCACGCCGTGACCCGCTCGTCTGTCCACACCAGAGCCTTCGGGCGCTTCCCGCTCTCCAACTCCACGAACGCCGCCGGGTTCACCAGGATGAGCTGCTGTCGCACCGCGTCGTTCAACGCCTTACGCAGCGTCGCCCGAATGCGCTGCTTCGTCGCCGCCCCAACGGGTTTACGCCCCTTCAACTCCGCGCGCTCCTCATCGGTCCCGGACGCGCGAACCGCGACGATGCGTGCCGACTCGGCATCGATCGCGTCGAACATCGCCGACACGTGGCCGACGCGCAGCTTGTCCAGCGGCAGCTCGCCGAGGTGGGGCAGGAAGTACAGGCGGATGTGTGCCTCGTACGACCGCGCCGTGCCGCTCTTCAGCTTCCGCCGTCCAGCCATCCACTCGGTGAGCCACTGGCCGACGGTCATCGTCCCGCCGAGCGCCTGCCCGGTCTGCTGGCGGCGGCGGAGCTCGTCGTAATCCGGCAGGGGCAGGCGCCGCTTCAGTGCGTCGTCGACGAGTCCGAGGATCTCCTCGCGTGCCGCCGCGCCAACCAAACCGGGTTCGGGGATGGTCAAGAGCAAACCGACCGCGCGCTGTGCGGCCTCGGCGGCGTCGCGGCTGTCGAACCCGCCGCGCTTCATCACCTGGCGCTGAACCCCCACCCCCGCTGGCAGCTCCAGCCGGAAGTACCAGGTGCCGTGCTTCGGGTTCCATGCCCCGTCCGCGCGCCGGAGCCGCGGACACGACGCGCCCGCCTCTCGGCCGTCGTCGCCGCGGCACTTGCACCGCTTGTAGACGCTGCCCTTCACCGTCTCGCCTCCTCGTCAACGGGGTCGACGTGCCGCAGCACGTCGTTCAGCTCGGGTGGGGTGAGGCCGTAGCGCTTCATCTCCCGGCGCGTCTCGCGTAGCCGCTCCTCGACGTTCCGTACCTCGTTCTCCATCGCGTCGGCCGACGCCAATGCGGTCTCGCGCTGCGCCGCCGTCGAGGCCGACTCGGCGACCGACCGGTACGACTCGGCCTCGTTCCTCGCGTCGTTCCATTGCTTCACCCGGTCGTCATGCTCACGCCGTAGCTCAAGTGGGGTGTTGTTTTTGCGCCACGGCCCGAATTCGTCGGTATCGACGTACCAGCGCCCATCGGTGGGATTGCGGTTGCCGAGCGGACCCTCCCCGGTGAACCACTTCGCAGCCATCCACACGGGAAGGTCTCGGCCTGGCAGCACCTCGACGGTGTGATCGTCGTCCATGTCCACCGGAAAGATCAGCAGCAGCGGAGAGACCTCGAACGCCTTCGCGAAGATCAGCAACTCATCGACGGTTACCTCGCGACGCCGACGGCCTTCGGGGTCGCGGCGGCCCGTCTCGATGTAGCCGATCACAGTCGGCGAAAGCGCGGGGCCGCCGACGTCGGAGCACAGCTTTGCGAGTTGCGCTCGCGTTAGCTCTGCTGCCTTCCTTCGCTTGCTGATCTGGACGGCGATCGCGTCGCTCGCGGACCAGTGTGCAGAATCCATGCTCGCAAGGTAGCGCGTTGCCTTGCATATCGCTAGCACGCGACGTAATCTGTCGCTAGTCGTCGCCGATTCATCTTTACTGAAATTGTCGAAACGACAAACGTAGACGGATCTATACAAGGAGGCCGCCCAGATGGCCAGCATGACGCGTGACGAAGTCCTCGCACTCCCCGCCACGGTGGACCTCGTGACCGGTGGCCGAGCGCTCGGCATGGGCGAGACCAAGACCCGCGAACTTGCCCGCGCCGGGCAGTTCCCCGTCCGACTCCTGCGGGTGGGCAACCGCTACCGCGTCGTCACGGCGGAACTGATCGCCCTCCTCGGCATCAGCGAGGACCTCGGCCGCACAGCCTGACCCCGACCTGTTCAGCGCACCGACTGACGGTTCCCCGCCCGTCTCCCGGAGCAGCCTCCCCTGGCAAGCCCCTGGAGTGACCCATGACCAGCACCAACGACGCCCGCGGACTCCGTGAGCGCCGCGCCGCAGCGAACCGCACACCGCCACTCCCCGACGGACGGCGCGACCCGTTCGACCCTGAGCGACCAGAAGCCGCGATGAGGCCTGAAGCCACGGCCGCCACGATCGCGCTGCTCCGGTCGCTCGGGTTCACGTACATCCCCGTTCAGCGCGGCGACCTGCGCGCCATGTGGAACGCCTGCGCCCCCTATCACCGCCTCGCCGCCGAGCAGGCCGAACGAAACGCGAGGTACACGGCGTGAGCACGCCAAGCACCGCACGCCGCCTCCAGGGGTGGTGATCGATGGCAGGGAACTGGATTCAGGAGGGCGACGTGCCGCGCGTCATGATCCCGCTCGACATCCACCCGAGGCAGGTCTGCGGCGCCGCGGCCGCAAGGGTGTACGCCGCCCTCGCGTACCGGGCCGACAACCGGACCGGCCTCGTCGACTCCACGCTGGAACAGATTGCCGCAGACGCGGACATGGGTCGCTCCCAGGCCGCTGCGGGGGTCAAGCGGCTCATCGCCGACAGGTGGATCGAGCAGGTCCGCAAGGGCAACAGCCGCGTGTCCAACAAGTACCGGATGCACGCCGCCCCGACCGCGCTGGACCGTCCGGAATCCCGGACGGTTGACCATCCGGAAAACCGGACTGTCCAACCCTCTGGACAGTCCGGAATCCCGGACCAGACCGTCCGGAATTCCGGACCCCCTCTTGTCTCTTCCCTCTTGTCTCCAACTACTTCCCCCGCCAACGGCGGGCGCGACGACCTCAGCGCAGGCTCAATCCCCGGACTGCTCGTCGCCCCGACACCGCCGCACACCGCCGCCACCGCCAGCCATGCCGCCGAGTTCGAGGCGTTCTGGTCGGCCTACCCCAAGCGCAACGGGCAGCGCGTCGGCAAGAAGGCCGCCACCCGCGAGTTCGCCAAGGCGCGCAAGACCGCCACCGCCGAGCAGCTCCTGGCCGCAGTCGTGAAGTACGCGGCCACCTGCAACGGCTACCCGAAGGACGCCGAGCGGTTCCTCCGCGACGAAATCTGGGCAGACCTCATGCCCACCCCGCCCACCGGCGACCTCACCGACGACGAGGTGGACGAACTCCTCGGCCACGACAACGCCCCGCTGCCCGCCCCGCCGCCGAACCTGACCCCCGGCTCGCTCGAGTGGAAAGCGTTCCGGACGGCAGCCATCGCCACCCGCCGCGCCGAGCGCCGCACCAAAGCAGCAGCCCTCCGCCAGCACACCCAGACCACCGCCAGGAGCATCGCGTGAACGACCCCGACGACCTCCAGCCCCCGCAAGACCTCATCGCCGAGCAGGCCGTCCTCGGAGCCATGCTCACGTCCCCGGAAGCCGTCCGCACCGCCTCCGAGATCCTGGTGCCCGACAACTTCTACGCCCCCAAGCACGGCGCCGTCTTCGCCGCCATGCTCGAACTCGCCGAGCAGGGCGACCCCGTCGACCCCATCACGCTCGGCGACAAACTCGACCGCGGCGGCATGCTCCACAGGGTCGGCGGGCTCCCGTACGTCCACACCCTGTTCGCAGCCACGCGCACCGTCACGACCGTCGCCCACCACGCGGGCATCGTCGTCGACCGCCACCGGCAGCGCCGCATCATCGAGGCTGGCCAGCACATCACCCAGCTCGGTTGGACCGGCGGCGACGACCTCGACGTCGTCATCGACCGCGCCCGCGACACCGCCGACCAGCTCGCCCATGACCGGCACACCGGCACCCTCGACGAGACGTTCCACGACGCGATGGCGGACTACGTCGACCAGATCGGCGCACCGGTTCGCCCCTCGGTCTCCACCGGAGTCGACGAACTCGACCGCATCCTCGGCGGCGGCTTCCGCCCCGGACAACTCATCGTCGTCGGCGCCCGCCCCGGCATCGGCAAGTCGGTGCTCGGCGTCAACGTCGCTACCGCCGCAGCCGCAGCTGGGCACGGCGTGTTCCTCGCGTCCCTGGAGATGTCCAAGAAGGACTGCATGGACCGCGTCTTCGCGTCGGTCGGCTCGATCAACCTAGCCAACCTCATCGAGGGCAAGCCCACCCAGGACGACCGGCGCCGCATCGACCTCGTGCGCGCCCAGGCCGCCCAGTGGGCCCTCAAGATCGACGAGCGGCCCAACCAGAACATGAACACCATCCGCGCCGCCACGCGCGACCTCGCCCGCACCAAGCGCGGCATCGGCCTCCTCGTCGTCGACTACCTGCAGCTCATGGGCAACACCAAGCGGCACGACCGGCGCGACCTCGAGGTCACCGAGAACACCCGCGGCCTCAAGCTCCTCGCCAAGCAGTTCGGCATCGCCGTCGTCGCCCTCTGCCAAGTCGGCCGCGGAGCCGCAGCCCGTACCGACAGGCGCCCCACCCTCGTCGACCTCCGCGAGTCCGGCTCGATCGAGAACGACGCCGACACCGTGCTCCTGCTCCACCGCGAGATCGACGACCTCGAACAGCAGGACTACGTCCACGTCAACGTCGCCAAGCAGCGCTCCGGACCCACCGGCCAACTCGACCTGTTCTGGAGCGGCCCCTACCAGCGCATCACCGGCAACGGCCGCAACCACCTAGCCGTCGTCTAGCCCGCACCCCACGTAGAGAGGCCTCGCCTTGACCACCTCGAACGGAGACGCCGGGCGCTACCCCTGCACCCGCTGCCCCGACACCCTCACCCTCGACGAACTCCTCGACCACCTCGAACACCACACCACCGGGAGCGCCGCGTGACCATCCCCGATCACCAGCACCGCGAAACCGCCCGCATCGCCCACGTCCACCCCGACGCCGTTCGCGCCATGTCCCCCGACGACATCCGCTGCCAACCTGAGCCCGCAGAGAAGGACGCGGACGTCCGAGGGTCGCGCACGTTGTGTGACGCGTACGTACGGTCCCAGTGGGTGCGTAACGGTCCGCTCCCCGTCGAGGTGCGTGATCACCTGGCGGCAGGGTTCGGCGCGCGCGTACGGGCGCTGAGGGCTGACCGCGGGTGGTCGCAGGAGAAGCTGGCCGGGCTGCTTGGGTGCGACCGGCGGACGGTCGGCAGGCTGGAGCTTGGCCAGCACCGTCCGACGCGGCAACAGTGCGCCTGGTTGGCCGCGGCGCTCACTCCAGCGGGTACCTCGCCGATGGTGCTCGACCACGAGTTCCTCGGCCTGGTCGGGGAGCGGTTACGGGGGAAGCGCAAGGGAAGCCGGTCGGGCCTGTACACGTTGCCCGGCCAGTTCGGCGCTGAGCTGGCCGCGGTGCTGCGACAGGCGAACCGGGTTCGCCGCCTGCGTATGAGGTCTTGCTGATACGTGTGTGGCCCCTCGCATCACGCGAGGGGCCACACCGTGGTGCTGGATCGGTCTGAGCTACTTGCGGGTGAGGAGCGCGTTCAGCCCGGCGAGGACGCTGATCCACGTGATCGCCGCGATCGCCAGGAAGGTGATCAAGCCTGCCACTGCTGCCCAGCCTGGGCCGTGGTCGGCAATGACCGCTAGTCCGGCGGGGACGCCAGCGCTGATGCCCATGAGGACTGCAACCAAGCTGGCCGTGACCATCAATCCGAGCGTGCGCGGAGAGAACGGTTTCGGCTCCTCGGGTTCTTTTCCATGATCACACTTCGGACCGGGGTCCGAACCCTCTACAGTCATGTTGAGGTCCTTTCTGCTGACGCGCGGAATACGGACTGAGGCGGCTCCCGTGCCAGCGGGGGCCGTCTTCTTGTTTGGGGCGATCGCGCCTCTCCTTCTGCCTGAGTGGGTGGCGGCCGTACTGCTGCCAGTGCCGCTCGGCCTCACTGGTCGGCAGCTCGTCGAGCAGCTCGTCGCAACGTGATCGCCAACTTGGGTGCGGCGATCAAGATGATCGTGAGGTGCTCAAGCCACCGCTGGAGCCGTGGCACTCCGCTTTCGCGGAGGTCCTGCATCCATCCGGCCCACTCCTCCTGGTACTCGTCCCTGACTGCGGTGGGCAGTAGGCGCGCAGCACCTCGGAAGTTACGTCGCGTTGAGTCCGACGGAATTGCGGCGGAGGCGACCCTGTCGCGAAGGAGCGCGATGACGTTGATGATTATGCCGCCGCTAGCCGTACCAGCGAAGATGGCAGTGAAGGGTTCATCCAAGTTGCCGGTGAGGGCCAATACTCCAGAGGTCGAGGCCAGTATCGCAAGGATGAAGGCAGAAACCCGTAAATACGCGCGCTCGCTCAGCCTTCTGGCCGAGTGTTTGAATCGGCATTTGGCCGAGTCATGCTGTTCTTGCGGCTTCATCGTGTGCTCCTCGGTCAATGTCCGGGCTGGGGGTGTAGTCCGAGGGGTCGGCCGGTGGTCGCGGTGGCTTCGGCGCGTGCGATGGCCTGGCAGGCAGCGGTAGCGCCACTCCCGGTGAACCGGTAGTAGCGGCGGCGGGGACGACCTTGGTCCTCGTGGTCGGCAGGGTCCTCCCAGTAGCTCTCGATCCACCCCGCCTCTTGCAGGCGAGCCAGGATCGGGTGAAGGGTGCCGGTCTTGAGTCCGGCCTGTCGGGCGATGTCTAGCCCGTACCGCGGGGTGGTGGCGTCTTCCAGCAGCACCCGCAGTACCGCGATCGTCTGCGGCGTCATACGTGGTCCGGTCATGGTGTCGACTCTACCTAACTAGACTTTATTTCGCTAGCTAGGTAGAAACTAGCCCTGAACTGCTCCTTTAGACGTTCCGGAGTTGCTGGCTAACGCTGCGGCCAGCTCCGCCGACTTGCTGATGACGCGCCCGACCGCGGGCCGCCCCATGAGGAGACCTCGCCATGCCCCGCACCACCGCTGCCTTAGCCATCGCCGCCGCCCTTGTCGCTCTCGCCGGATGCTCGGCGAGCCCGGTCCTGGGCGCGGCCAGCAGCAGCACCACCAGCGCGCCGTCGAGCAGCACGTCGACGAGCACCCCGTCAGCCACCACGCCGAGCAGCGCGCAGCCCGCCGCAGCACCGAGCCCCGGCGCGCGGGTCCGGTCCGCGCGCGGGCTGCTCGTGAAGCAGGTCGGCGAGCGCGCCGGGATCGGCACCACCGACAGCGACGCCCGCGCCTGGTTCACCCTCGATGCCATCGAGGTCGACCCGGCCTGTGCTGGCACTACGCCGCCCGAGAACGGCCACCTCATCGCCCTGTCATTCACGGTCAACACCACCGCCCTGCTCGACCGGTCGCAGTTCTGGTTCATCCGGGCCCAGCACTTCGAGGTCGTCGGCCCGGACGGCATCACCGACGCGCACCTGGAGACCAGCGCGGCCAACGGGTGCCTGCCGGACCGCGAGGAACTGCCCGGCAGCCCGTACGCGGCCAGCTCGAACTACGTCGGCAAGGTCGTCCTCGACTCGCGGCACGCCGCCGGGATGATCACCTACCGGCCGCCGGTCGAGCTCGCTGGCGCCGGGTGGGAATGGGCCATCCCCGCCGTGTGACAACCCGCGCCCATGCTGGCCTCGGAGGCAGCGCGAAGCCTGGGCACTCCACCAGGCACAGCAGCATGGAGGGGATCGCCCGGACACTCCACCGGGGCCAGGAGGAACCCGCCCACGACTCCGAGGGCACCGAGCACGAGCAGGCAGGACCACGCGATGGACGCTCCGAAGATCACCGCCAGCATCGCCAACCCCGGCATCACCATCGACCTCGACGGCCAGCCCGTCACCGGTGTACGCGTGCTCCACGCCCACATCCGCGAGTCGACCGGCCGCCCCGTGTTGGTGCTGGAGCTGGATGTCGAGCGCGTCACCGTCAACGGCGAGATCCAGGCCCAGGTGACGGAGCCGCTCCGTGCGTCGCTGGTCGCGCTTGGCTGGACCCCGCCCACCGATGAGGAGGCGCCCCGGAGTGGCAGCTGACCACGCGGCCAAGACCACAAAGGCCCCGCGCATGGGCTGCATGCGCGGGGCCTTCGCCTGTGGACACCACCAACCTGACCTCCTACAGCGTGCGCGCAGGATGTCACCCCGCCACTGCTGGAGCAGGCCCTTGTGCGGGCCTGTGCGGACCTGAACCGCAGGGGGTCTGCACGGTCGACACATCCGGCCTTCTGAAGCTGAACGGGCTGCTCACCCCGCAGGCAGCCTGTTCCAGGTGGGGTGTGCACACGGTCGACACAACCTGTGCACACCCCACCGCACCTCTGTGCAGACCTCAGGCAGCGGACGTGCGAGCGACCACGGCCGCCCGGATCGCCTCGAACGTCACCACCGGCACCGCGTTCGCCGAGCCGTTGACCCGCTGTCGCCGAGCCTGTGGCCGCGCGACTCCGGCCATGGTGAGCGCCTCGCCAAACCGCTTGGGCTCCCACCCGATCCGAGCCGCCAAGTCGGCGACCGCCACCAAGCCCTGCTCGTCGTCCTCGATCACGTCGACCAGCAGCCCCAGCACTTCGGGCAGTTCGTCGTCGACCAGCACCGCGTCGACCACCTCGGCCGCAGGCTCGTCGACCTCACCGCCTGCGGCCTCATCGATCAGTGCGGCTACCTCGGGTGGCAGCACGCCGAGCGCGGTGTCCCCGATGGCGTCCCCGGTCAGCGTGCCTGCGGCGTCGCGGGCTGCTCGGCCGCGCTCGCACGCTGACCTGATCTGGGCGATGTGCAGCAGGTGCGTGCGCACGGTGAGCGCCTCGCCCGAGGACAGGGCGCTCTCGCCGTCGGCGCCGAGCAGCAGGCCCACGCCCTTGTGCGACTGGAGCAGCTTCGAGGCGTCCATACCGGCCTTGTA
This sequence comes from Umezawaea tangerina, assembly GCF_003002815.1. Lineage (GTDB taxonomy): Bacteria > Actinomycetota > Actinomycetes > Mycobacteriales > Pseudonocardiaceae > Umezawaea > Umezawaea tangerina. Next base: position 35,458 of record NZ_PVTF01000003.1, read on the forward strand.
CGTCCCGGCGCCGAGGATGGTCTCCGAGGCCTGGTAGGTCATGGTCTTGAGGGCGAAGCGGGTGCCGAGCTGCCCGCGGAGCTTGTCCGGGATGACCTTCGCGTCCGGCTTCTGCGTGGCCAGGACCAGCGAGTACCCGGCGGCGGGGCCGGTCTTCGCGATGTAGGTGAGCAGGTCGCAGATCCGCTGGCCGACCTTCTTCCCCTTCGGCTCGTCGGGGTCGAGCGGGGTGTCGTTCTCGAGGTAGTTCTGGATCTCGTCGATGCCGATCACGGTGAGCGGCATCCCGTGGGCGGGGTCGCGGGTGATCTGCGGGGTCACCTTCGACTCGGGGCACAGTTCGTCGTCCATGTCGGCGAGCCGGGAGAACCGGTCTTCGACGTCCGCGGCGGCTTCCTCGAGCACGGCGATGAGGCGGCGGGCGGAGTCGGTGCGGGCGTCGCGGATGAACCGGTGCGCGACCTGCTCGAACGGGCGGTGGTCCTTGCCGCCCTTGCCGTCGGCGACGATGAGCCGCACGTACGGGTCCAGCGCGGCTGCGGTCAGGGGTAGGCGCATCACGAAGGTCTTGCCCATGCGCGGGATGGCGCCGATCAGCACGGCGGTCCACACGACCGGCAGGGCGACCTTGTCGCCGCGGGCGGTCGCGCCGAACGGTGCCGGGTTCCACAGGTCCCAGGACTCGGCGGTCGCCAGCGGCGACACGACCGGCGCGGCGGCGTAAGGGTCGGAGTGTCCGACCCACAGGGACAGCCTGCCCGCGTGCCCCTCGTCGCCCCGGACGCGCTCCAGGATCAGCCGCACCTCGTCGACCGCCAGCGCGGACGCGAGCGCCTCGCGCTTGGTGATGACGTCGGAGGCCTTCCGGGACGGCGGCAGGTCGATGACGACGGTCCAGCCGAGCCGGTCGTTCGCCGGGCGCTGCACGAACAGCAGCCCTTCGGCCTTACCGATCGCGCCCGCGGCTCGGAAGGCCTCGACGAGGCTGTCGCCGCCCATCGTGAACGCCAGGGTGCGGGCCCCGCCCATGACGGTCTTGCGCCCGCCCGCGCCGTCCTTGTGCCGCCCGGCGATGGCGGTCACAGCGGTGACAATGCCGCTTGTCAGCCAGACTGCCACCCCGCCCTGACACAGCCACCAGACGCCTTCGCCGGTCACCGCGGCTAGGGTGCCGCCGAGCGACAGCCAGGTGCGCCGGCGGCGGACGGTGGCGATGTCCTGCCACCGGACTGCCAGGGTGTCAGTCGACTTGGCCGCGGCGTAGTAGTCGGCGACCCGAACCCACTGCCACCACGCCCGGCTGACCACGGCCGTGCCGCGCAGCACGGCGCCGGGGTAGCGCAGTGGCATGACGGCCGCGCGCCCTGTCATGACAAGGGCGGCCTGCTTGGCAGTGGTGGGGTCCTGCCACTGGGCGGGCAGTCGGGAGCGGGCTGCCTCGGCGAGGCGCCGTGCACGGGAGCGCTGGTACTCGGCCTCGTCGACGAGCTCGCCGTCGAGCACCGGGCCGTTCGTCGGAACGGGTACCAGTTCGCCGGTTCCGGCGTCTGCGGATGTTGGTCGTGCCACGATCTTGATCGCCTCTCGGGAGGTGGACCAGGTGGGCGGCCAGGTGTCCAGCCGTGGTGCCGCCCACCTGGGCGCTATTGCTGGTCGCGCTGGGCGCAGACGGCGCAGTTCACGGTGTTGAGCAGCCTCGACACCGCCTTGAACTTGGGGATCACGAGGCTGCAGAGGGTGGTGGACTTCCCGGTCCACCAGTTGCGTTTGCCCTCGACGTGGATCACGTCCGGCTTGCCCACGGGTCAGCCCTTCCTGGTGGCGGTGCTCATGGAGAGCAGGGCGAAGCCGCTCACGACCATGAGGCCGTCGATGACGAGCGGGCCCACACCGGCGCCGAGCCGGTCATAGCCCCACGACAGGAGTACCTCGTGGATGTGCCCGTAGGAGATGACGCCTGACCCGAGGGCGACCACGCCGCCGCCGAGGACTCGGATCAGCACCCAGTACCAGCCGGGCTTCCACGATGTGCGGGCGAGCACCTCGATCGACACGAGCAGCACCACCGGCCAGACGCCAGCACCGATTTGTGAGGGCAGTGAGGGCGCCCAGCCGGGTGGCATGACAGCTGCGGGCAGCCACGCTGCCAACCAGTTGCCAGCCACTGACACCAAGGACCCGATGGCGAACCCGAGCCGGGCCATGAACCGGGCCCCGTGGTGGTTCACCACCGGGGTGGCAGTGGGCGCCATGTCGGGCGCGGAGGGTGTCATGTCGGGGGTGTCGTCGTCCGGCGCTGGCGACACAGCGGCCGCCGTGCCGTCGATCCCAGCGCCGCTGGCGGTCGTCTCGATCGGTGACTTGTCGCCGACGGTGCCAGTTGGGTTGTCGGTGGCGCTGTCGTCGGTCTGTCGGACCTCCGCGATGCGGTCGCGGGCCCAGCTCGCCGACCGGCCGAACATGTCGCCGAGCGCCTGCCGCGACAGCGGGGTGCCTGCGGTGGCACTCTCGCGGAACGCCTGCCGTGCTCGCTCTTGGACGGCGCTCGCGTCGCCTTGGAGATCGGTGCTCGGGTCGAGCAGCGTGGTCATCGGGATGTCCTCTTCAGCCGTTCTCGTGGACGAGCAGCACCGTGCCGCAGAAGTTGCAGGTGGTGACGCTGCCGGTGTCGATCGGGGTGGTGGTCGTGCCGGTGTCGCGGTGGTTGCAGCCGGACGGCACCGGGTCGTTGTTGATCAGGTCCGAGGGCGTGCCGGGGGGCTTGGGCATGGCGTTCCCTTCAGGTGGTGGTGTGGCGGCGCAGGCACGTCGGTTCGGGGCCGGTCGGCACCTGGCGGGCGGCGTCGTTCAGCCCCGTCACCGCCCGGTCGCCGAGCACGGCGGCCACGGCCAGCGGGGTCGTGACGACCACGGCCAGCGCCGCGCACATCAGCAGCAGGGCGGCCAGGATGAGCCGGGCCCCGCGGTAGGCGTTGAGGGTGTTGAGCAGGCTCACAACGGCCGTCCTTCCGGTTGAGGTGGTGGATCAGTGCTTGCTGGGGTACTGGTCGGCGAGGTCGCGCATGGCCTGCAGCCCGTCGGGGTCCTCGGCGACGGCGTGGTCGAGGGCCTGGCGGCAGGCCATGGCGTCGCCGCGGTCGCCTGCGGCGATGGCCTGCTTGACCTTGGTGACGACGAAATCGCTGTACCTGCGCCTGCTCATGGCGGTGTCCTCCTGGTCAGTTCGCGCGGGTCAGATCGTGGGCAACGTGGTCGAGTTCGTCGGCGACCGCGCTGTCGTCCCACTGGACCTCGCCGGTGGCCTCGCCGGGCTCGGCGTCGGGGAAGAGTCGGATGGTGCCCATGCCGCCCGACCTGGTGCGGGTGACGCGGTCCCGGTGGTTCCAGGTCATGGGGGTGCAGGGGCGGAGCCACCGGGTCCGCGGATCAGATGAGGGTCTTGATCCAGGCGACGAGCTCGTCGAGGTCGATGCCGTCCCACCAAGCGGCGGGGTCTTCCTCCTGCTCGACCTGCTCGGCCTTGGCGGCGGCGATGAGGGAGGCGACATCGCGGCTGGGGAACTTCACCCTGAGGTAGTCGACAGCCTCGGCCTCGGTGTCGGGGAAGGTCTGTCCGCCGTCGCTGGACTTCGTGGCCATCAGGCGGCCCCTGTCCCGGACGTGCCGCGCAGCGCGAAGGTCATGCGCTTGCCGGGGTCGAACTGGGGTGGCTGAAGGTGTTTGCCGTTGTGGCTGTTGATGCAGGCGGTACGGGCGTAGATGGGCGTGGCAAACTGCGTCATGGGTCCGCTCCTGTTGCGTCAGGTTGTGGATCAAGGCCCTCGGTCGGTGCTCCAACACCGCCGGGGGTCGCTTTAGTTGATCAGGGTTTCCACTGTGTATGGCTTCCCTGTGTCATGACACAAAGCTACAGTGGTGTCATGACACACGCAACCTCGACGCCTGATCCGCGTCGTGACACCCTCGTGACCGTGACCGGCAAAAGCGGTAGGGGAACAGCGCGGCAGACCATCCGTGTTGACGAGGTCTTGTGGGAGCAGTTCGGTGCGCAAGCGATGCGATCGGGCGGCGACCGCTCGGCGCTGCTCCGAGACTTCATTCGCTGGTACGTGCGTGAGCCGGGCGCAAGGATGCCGAAGCGGCCTGAGGTCGGTGCACCTGCCGCCGACGGCGGCTGACTGGCCGCTTGCCGACATCCCCTCTGGTTGGACGTTCCGTAACCTGGGACGCTCGGCGTGTGGCTTCAAGCGATGACGAGAAAATGACGCCAGCCGAGCGCTCTCTTCGCGCTCGGATTGCCGCGCACACTTCGTGGGCCAACACCGTGGACCCAGCCGCCCGCACCGCGCCCGCCAGGCAGGCGGCCTTGGACCGGTTCGAGAAGCAGGTCGATCCGGACGGCACGATGGCCCCGCACGAGCGGGCACGGCGTGCGGAGTCGGCGAGAAAGGCCCACTTCCTGAAGATGGCGCTCAAGAGTCACGAGGCCCGTCGTCGCAACCGGTCTTCCTAGCGCGGCCCGACCAGCAGTAGGCACGCCAGGCACTTCGGGCCTTGGTCATGCCGCTCTACCTGATAGGCGAACAGCGCACGTTGGCACTTTGCAATGAGCACGGCGTGGCCGTGGCCGGTCTGATGGCAGGGGATCGCGTGCGCTGCGCCGTCGCTGGGATCGACCCACCAGACGACGTCACCAGCCATCAGCCGCGACACCGCCCAGTAAGCCCAGGTAAATCGACATGTCCGCGCACACGGGAGGTAACGGTCGCATCGCCCATTCGTGACGCGGCTGAGTCCGGCGTCACCCGTGTGGCCGCGGCCATCCGTGCGGCCCAATCCTCTAGCCGGTCGGCCTCGCCCGCGCCGTGCGCGACCAGGCAGTCGAAGCACGCGGGGAGCCGGTATCCGTCCAGCGTCCGGAACGCCATCGCCTCGCGCCCGCACAACGCGGTGAGTACGCCCTCGTCGTCCGGCTCGACCGGCTCGGGGAACTGGTGCGCCTTCTCTTGGCCGAGGCCTTCGACGAACAGCCAGCGGTAGCCAGCCTTCGCGGCCGGTTCGCCGGTCACGACGCCCTCGCGTGGCGACCGGTGGAAGTGGTGTGCCCGGACCCGTCGAACGTCGGGGAGACCGACGGATCCGGGCACACCACACGCCGCCGCCGCACAGGCACTGGGAGCGCGCCCGCCTGCACGACAGCGGCAGCTTCAGGGTGAGCACGGCGGAACGCTCGAGCCTGCTGGCCGCCGTTGATGACGGCCACCCGCTCGGCGATCGGTCGGAACCGCGCGCGTCTCGCCTGCTGTTCGCGGACGACCAGCACGCTGGTCCACAGCACGACCGCCAGGGCTAATACGCCTATCACCGCGGGCACAGACATCGGGACATCTCCGGTCCTGAGGTGGGGACCCGGCCCGCGCCGGACGTTGTGACTGCAACCCTCGGCGCGGGACGGGCGCCTCCCCGTCGGCCGCTTGGCGGCTTGCCGGTTCAGCCTCACCACCGTAAATGTTGCACGCAACATTTGCATAGGCGCCCGATTGGGCGAACTCATCGAGCACGTCAGGTAATGCACACTGGGCGCCAGCGATCACCGAGGAGAGCGGGAGCATGGTGGAGGAGCAGAGCCCGTCCAGCTACAAGGGCCAGTTGGGCATGGAGTTGAAGCGGCTCCGTGAGGCTGCCGGGCTCGACTTCGAGGACGCCGCTCGCGTGCTGGGCTGCTCGGTCTCCAAGATCAGGACCATCGAGCGCGGACAAGTGTCGGTGAGGCCGACCGAGCTGCGCCCCCTGCTCGACGAGTACCGGGTGGGTCCCGCCGAGCGCGCCGACCTGGAGCACCTGGCCGAGCAGTCCCGGCGCCGCCGCCCGCGTACGCCGTGGGGTTCCGCCGTGCCGGACCGCCTACGACGGTTCTTCAACGCCGAGGAGACGGCGGCCGTCATCCGCGCCTACCAGCCGAACCTCTTGCATGGCCTGGTGCAGACCGAGGGCTACGCGCGGGCGGTGATCGAGACCAACTCGTCCGTGCCGCGTGGCGACGTCGACCGGTTGGTGCAGGCCCGTCTGGCTCGTCAGGCCCGGCTCACCTCGGAGCGCCCGCCGGAACTTCACCTGGTGGTCGACGAGCATGTGCTCCGGGCGCCGGTCGGCGGAGCGAAGGTGATGCGCGAACAGCTCCGTCATCTGGCCGCGCTGGCACGCCGCGGAGAGGTGCGGGTGCGCGTCATCCCGACCGGGGTCGGCGTTCACCCCGGCACATCGAGCCCTTCGTTCATGGTGCTCTCGCCGCCGAGCCGACCGAACATCGTCTACGTCGAGACGCTCACCGACGGCCTGTTCGTGGATGAGCAGGAGAGGCTTGCCCGGTACGAGACGGTCATGGTCGAGATGCAGGCGCTCGCGCTCTCGGAGGCGGACTCGCTCCTGCTGGTGGATACGGTTGCAGCGGCATTGTGACTGCAACCAAGGAGCGAACCATGATCGATCGCGAGGGGGCGAGATGGAGAAAGTCCAGCCGGTCAGGCGGGGCTTCGGGTAGCTGCGTCGAGGTGGCGTGGAACGGTCAGGGCCGGGCGTTCAGGGACTCGAAGAACCCTGCCTCCGGTGAGCTGACGTTCGACGACGACACCGCTCGGCGGTTCCTCGCCGCGGTGAAGGCTGGCCAGCTCAACGGCTGACCGCAGCTCGAGGCGGCCCCGGCGCGCACTGCGTCGGGGCCGTTCTGCTGCTCTCGACGTGACACGGGGGACGCACCGTTGCGGACGTGAACAGCACTGAGCTACCGGACGGCCCCGAACGCGAGGCGCACTTCAAGGTCGAGGCCGCGCGAAGGGCTGGTGTCAGCCTCGACGCCGTCCACGCCATGTCCCCTGTGGACATTCAGGTGAGCACGATCCTCTTCAACGCCGTCGGCGCGCTCCGCAACCTCTCCATCGAGGCGACCCAGGCGGGCGAGGAGCCCGACCTCGTCATTCCCCAGACCATCGACCAGCTCAACGCGATGAACCCGATCTACGTGCACGAGCAGGTCCACCAGGCCGCTGCGAGCCTCTTGGGTCCGCAGCCGCCGACCACAGGGCAGAACGACGGCTGACGCGGCGCGCTCACTTCGCGACCACAGGCGCGTCACGCGCTGGTCAATGCCCTGGAATCTGTTGCGATATCAGAAGGTTTGCCCTTGCGAGTGACACGCGCCGCTGATCGTTAGCCCGTGTCGACCACGACCGGCCACATCAAGGCCATCATCACTGCGGACAACGCGCAGTACATGGCCAAGAGCCGGGAGACCCGGACCGACGCCAAGACCCTCAAGGCCGACGTCGAGCGGCAGAAGCCGAAGATCGACGCGGACGAGAAGCCGTTCGTCGCCGCGATCGCCCGCGCCGAAGCCGCCCAGGCCGGGCTGACCGACAAGCTGAAGAAGACCGTCGCCGACCTCCAGGTCCAGGTCTCGAAGGCCGGTGACGCCGAAGCCAACGCGCTCGGCCGGGTCAGGGTCGCCCAGGCCCAACTCGACGCGGTCCGGGACCAGGCCAACGCCCCGGCCGAGCGGCTGGCCGCCGCCGACGAGCGCCTCGCCGCGGCCCAGCGCGCTCTCGCGCAGGCGCAGCAGCGCACCATCACGGTCACCCAGCGCCACGCCGACGCGAACGACAAGCTCGCGGCCGCTACTGCCGCGGCCGCCGACGCCACCGAGGAATCGGTCGAGGTCAACAAGAAGGCCGCCGACTCCCACGACAAGGCCGCCAAGTCGGCCGGTGACCACGCGAAGACGATCGCGAAGGTCGCGGGCGCGATGCTGGGCGCCAACGCGGCGATGCTGGTGGGTGCGGTTGCCGCCGGCGCTGCGGTCGGGGTGTTGCCGGTGGTGGCGGTCGCCGCGGCGGCGGTGCTGCTGTCGTCGAACGCGAAGGTCCGCGACTCCTACGCAGACCTCGCTGACGGGGTGGTGACCGAGGCGCGGGCGATGGCGGCCCCGCTCGAGGACGACTTGGTGCGGGCCTCGGACGATCTGGCGGCGTCGTGGAAGCGACTTCGCCCGGAGATGTCCTCGATCTTCAAGGACTCCCAGCCTGCGGTGCGCGAGCTCACCCGCGGGGTGACCGAGTTCGCGGAGAACGCCGTGCCGGGCATGGCCACCGCGGTGTCCCGTTCCGAGCCGGTGATGGTCGGCTGGCGCAAGTTCCTGTCCGATACCGGCCAGGGCTTCGGCGACTTCTTCCGCAACGTCTCCACGGACACGGAGTCGACGGGCCGGAACCTGGCGGCGTTCGGCGACATCCTGCGCTCCACCCTGGGTGGGGTCGGCACCCTGCTCCAGACGATCAGCTCGAATTTCGCCCCGTACGCGGACGACTTCGCCCGCGTCTGGGAGAAGATCATTAGCGTCGTCACGAAGTTCACCTCTGGTGCGCTCCCGCCGCTGATGTCGTCGCTCGGGGTGGCGCTGGACGTGCTGGGCGCGGTGCTCGGCGTGGTCGAGCCGATCGCGGACGAGCTCGGCACGCTGACCGGGGTGGTGTTGTCGGCGGCGGCCGCGTGGAAGGTGTACACGGCCGCGATCGCGCTGGTGTCGAAGATCCCGCTCACGAGCGCGCTGACCACATCGGCGGCGGCCGCGGCTCCAGCGGGCGGGATCCTGTCCCGGCTTGGGCTGGGCGCGGGCGCGGCGGCTGCGGGCACGGGTGCGCTCGCGGGCGCGACGTCGGCGCTGGGCATCAGCCTGGCCGCGACGGGCCTGATCATGGGCGCGTACCTGTTCGAGCAGCAGAAGGTCGACCAGTTCGCGGACGAGTTCGTGATGGGCATCACCAAGGGTGGTGAAGCCGCGCAGAACGTGATGGACAAGTACAAGAACTTGTCGGCCAGCATCGCGGACCTGACGGCGAAGCGGGACGCGTGGAACGCCACCGACGAGGCGAAGCAGCTCGGCGGCGACGACGCCATCGGCGGCCGCATGAACGACGAGATCCATGCGATGCAGGAGAACGTCGACGCCGCGAAGAAGGCGTGGGACGACTACCTCGCGTCCGTAGGCCCTGTGGAAGCCGCACAGGGCCGACTGAACCTCGCGATCGCCCAGTACGGCAAGGACAGTCCGCAAGCGACTGCTGCCGCCGAGGCCTACCGGGGGGCGGTGGCCAAGCAGGAGGCTGCGTCCCGTGACGCCGCAGACGCGGTGAAGACGCACACCGACCGCATGGCCGAGAACCTGGCCATGACGCGGCAGGCCGCAGGCGCGAGCCTGGACTACGACGCCGCGCTGCTCGGCCTGGAGACGGCGCAGAAGAACCTGAACGACGCGGTCGCCCAGCACGGCCCGACGTCGCTGGAGGCCCGCACGGCGGACAACGCCTACCAACAGCAGCTCTTGGCGACGGTGGACGCGATCGGCGAGAAGGTCGCGGCCGAGAACGCTCACAAGTCCGCGGCCGAGATCACCACCCTCGTGACCCAGGCCGAGTACGCCGAGATCCTGCGACTGGCCGGGGCCGCGGGGGACAACGCCCCGGCCGCGCTCCAGAAGATGATCAGCAGCATGGACGGCGCTGCGCTGGCGGCGATGGGCGTGACGGTGAAGGTCGACGAGACCGGCCAGGCGATCCTCACGATGCCCGACGGCAAGCAGATCAAGATCGACGGCGACAACGCCGCGGCGATGCGCGCCATCCAGGAGGTCAACGACAAGGCGGTCTTCGACAAGACGCTCTACATCAACGCGGTGGACCGGGCGTCCTCGAAGATCGCCGCGAGCAACGGCGTCGGCGGCATGAACGACGGCGGTTGGGTTCCAGGCAACGGCCCCGACAAGGACGACCGGATGGTGCCGCTGACGTCTCGTGAGTTCGTGGTCAACCGGCGCGCCGCGGCGAAGTGGGGGCCGTTCCTAGAGCAGATCAACTCGGCGAACGGCGGCGACGTGAAGATGCCGGACTCGGGTCTGCCGGACGCGGCTGCTCTCGCCCTGTTCGGGGCTCAGGTGCCAGCTACTCGCATGCCGGTGGACTCGACGTCTTCGCGTAGCAGCAACAACGCCACGACCCCGGTGCAGCCGAGGGTCTACAACATCACCTTGAACTCGATGAGAACGCTGCCGTCTCCGCAGGAGTTGAGGAACGTGCTCCGGGACTTGGAGATGATGTACGGCTGACGGTCCGGCCAGCTAGTAGCCCTGCCCTGACTCCCGCCGAACTGGAGGAGCCGTTGACCGCCCTCGTCGACCCCCCGCGCTCCGTGCACTACCTCGACGCGGGCAGTGCCGAACGCATCCCGCGCGAAGTCCCCGACTGGCACGAACGCGGTGCCTGCCGGGCGTTCCCCGAACTGGACCGGCGCGAGGTCATCGACGCGTCCGGTCGAGTGCTCCAGCCCGCGTTCAACGCCTGGCACGACGCCAGACCAGGCACTGCTGCTGACCTCGCCGCGCGCGTCATCTGCGCGGGCTGTCCGGTCCGGCTGGCCTGCGCGATCGGCGCCCTAGAGCGCGGCGAGCGCTGGGGCATCTGGGGCGGCCTGGACTACGCCGATCGCAAGGACGTCGCCGCGGCGTTCGGCTTCCCGCGGCCCGGTGACCCGCCCGAGCACGGCACGAACTCGCGCCGGGTGAAGTGGGGGTGCGTGTGCGTCGACTGCAAGGCCGCGCACGCCCTGTACGAGGCCGAGCGCCGCGCCAGTTCCCGAGCGCGGCGCGGTGCCGCGCTGCTCGTGGTCGCAGACCCGCCCGAGCAGGCTCTCAGCATCGGGCTTGACCTGAACACGTACCGGCGCCGGACACGTCGGCGTGCTGGGCGCCGCCGCTAGCCTGCGCTGCGCCTGAACCTACGCGGACACCAACCACCGGTACTACCGACGACAGGGTCGCCAGCGCTGAGCGTGACCGGGAACGTCGGGGGTGCATGCTTTGCTCTTGGGACCAACTAGCGCCACCCCGCGGTGCTGGTCATCCCACAGGAGTAACCGCATGTTCAAGATCACTGTTGACACGAGCGGCCTCGACGACGTCTTTGATCAGATCGCACAGCAGATCAGGTCCGCGCTTGAGCCTGTTGCTCGCGACTATGCCGGCAAGCCGATCGACGAGGTGAGGCCCGCGGTCGCTGCGGCTCTCGCTGGTGCGGGTGTGTCCGGCGAGGATGCCGTGGAACAGGTCACCGCGTCCATCAGCGCTGGCGAGGACGTGAGGATCAACCTCAGCTGAGCACGGCTAGACCGGCCCCCGCTTGGTTAGGGCGGGGGCCGGTCGCAGTTCCCCTAGGTGGAGCCGTCTCCTGGTGCCGGTCACGCCGTCTGGCGCGACCCGTTCTTGTTCGCCTGCTCGGCGAGGTCGGCCGCGGCGAGCAGCTGCGCGGCCAGCGCGCGGGCGCCCGCGGGGGTCAGTTCCTGCGGGTCCTGGGCGCGACCGCCGATCAGGTGGCCGACCGCGACGACCGCGGGGGTGGTGCCGAGCGCGTCTTGGAAGCGGTCCACGGACACGCTCAGCCTCTCGTCGCGGCCCACGATGCCGTGCAGGTCGACAGCGCCCACGGTGGTGCGGCACACGTCGCCGACGGCGCTGTGGCTGTGGCTGTACTCGCAACCGGGCAGGCACGCGGCGGTGCCGGCGCTCGGCTGCACGAGGCGTAGGTTCGCCCGCGGGGTCTCGTGCGGCTTGTTCGGCACGGTCACGGGTGCGGGCGCCGGGCGGACCTCGGCGACCTCGCTGCGGACCACGGCGAGCTGCGGGCGCTGGGGGCTGAGCGCGGCCATGCCCTGCGCGATGATGTCGAGCAGGCCGCCCTCGTCGTCGAGCTGACTCTCGGCGACGACCACGGAGCCGCGCTCCAGGTCGACGTAGGCGGGGACGTCGTTCAGGTTGCGGTCGACGATGATCGTGATGGACTCTCGGCTGTTGAGAGCCGTGGACCAAATCGGCTGGCGACGTGCGTGCGGCGGTACGCTGGACCTCACGGCCAACACCTCCTTGAGGGTGGTTGGTCTAGGCCCTCGGCGGTGGTAGGACACCGTTCGGGGGCCGCTTTGCGGTTGGGGGAAGGTCAGGCAGCGGCGAGGATCGTCGCGGCGATGCGGTGGTAGCAGGCGTGCTTGGCCTTGAGGCCAGCGGCGCAGTTGCAGGCCTGCGGGGCGGTCAGGTAGGTGCTGGCACCGTCGGTGGACACCACCCGGAAGACCCTGCGGGCGCGGATGGCGACGATGCCGCCGTCGGCGATCAGCTCCTCGGCCTTCGCGACTTGGGCGGGCTTGAAGGTGGCGACCGCGGCGGTCTTCGCGGCGGCGGCGATCTTGGCCTTGCAGGTGCGGCCGTAGCCGTCGGTGATGGACTTCGCCGAGGTGAGCTTGCGGCCGCAGCGGGTGCACTTGGCGGTGGCGGTGGCGGCGGGGGCTGCGGTGTCGGTGTCCATGTGGAGAACCTTACAGAACTTACAGACTTGACGCAATGGACAGTCTGTAAGAACCTTACAAACATGACGGGACCCCACTCCAGCCTCAGCATCCAAGACTTCCGGACGAAACTCGCCGACAACATCGCCCAGGTTCAGTACGCCGACGCCCACATCGAGGTCACCAAGCACGGCAAGCCGGTCGCCCACGTCGTCAGCCCCGAATGGTTCGAGCGAGCCCAGGCCGCCCTTGCCGCTGCTCCACAGGACGCGCCGGCCCCCCAGGAGTGAGCGCGACCCCGGTATCCGGCTGGTGGCCCTTCGTACGCGACCAGCTCGACCAGAAGAACTGGAACGGCGCCGACTTCCAGCGCGCCAGTGGCATCAGCCGATCGCGCCTTGTCAGCTGGGAGGACGGCGCGGCACCGACTCTCGACCTGATCCGGACAACCGCCGACGCCTTCGAGGTGCCCGTGGTGACGGCCTACGTCGCCGCGGGCTTGCTCACCGCGGCAGACCTCGAGGTGCCCGCGCCTCTGCCAGTCGACCTCACGGCGGTTGGCCACGGGGCGCTGCTGCGCGAACTCGAACGGCGGCTTACGTAGCGCCGCCACCTCACCAATGCGAGCGCCCCCCGGCCGGGTTGGCTGGGGGGCGCTCATGTTCGGGATGGGGGACCGAGGGGAGCCCGCCGGTTCCACTTGAGGGGATCGGCGGGCGACAGGTTACGACAGCCTGTTAACGCCTCTACCAGCGCAAACGGTTAGCTCTGATCCTTTCCGTCGGTTTCCGACGGGAAACCACGGGCACTTTTAATCCGCGGGTTCGGGGTTCGATCCCCCGGCGGCCCACCGGAGTTGTGGCAGTGCCACCCCACGGGGGCGGAAACCGGATGACGGTTTCCGCCCCTTTTTGGTTTGCCGGATTTCGGTGGTGGGTAAAAGGGCAGAGCAGATTTGTGCAAGCGGTACGGGCATTCGAGACGCCCGAGCGGTTTTGCTTATGCACTTGCGGGTCGTTGAGCTGCGTAAACGTCTGAACGACGAATTACACCCCAAGAGGTTGTGCGGTGTGGTCCACATCACTTCCAGGCATCCTGGCGGGGGTCTTGGACATCCTCTAAGCACAAGTTCGAAGTGATGCCAAAGGGGAGAAGCAATGCGCAGCAACATGGTTCTCAGGGGTTCCGCCGCGATCGTGGCCGTGGCGGCCGTCGCCGCCGTGTCGGCCTGCGGGACGGCCGGTTCGGGGGGTGCGGGGCAGACGCAGACGCACGGGCCCGCCGCCACGACGTCGTCGACCCCCAGCAGCGGTGCGGAGTCGCTGACCGGCAAGTCGGGCGGGGCGACGGAGTCGAGCGCGGCCGCGACGGACGACTGCAAGCAGGTGACGGTGTCGGTCGGGGAGCCGCTGCCGTCGGACAAGACGCAGTCGAAGGTGGAGCTCACGCTGGCGAACTCCGGGTCGACCACCTGCGTGCTGCGCGGCTTCCCCGGCGTGCGGCTGGGCGGCAAGGACGGCCTGGCCTGGGACCTGGGGCGCACGAACGACCCGGTGGTGCCGCTGACGCTGCCGCCCGGCGGGGTCGCCACCAGTGACCTGACCTACCTGCCCACGGCCGACGCGTCCGGCTGGGAGGTCGCCTCGCTGCTGGTCACGCCCCCGAACACCGCCGACACCCAGGCCTTCGAGTGGACGCTGGGCAAGGTCGTCCTCCAGGACGGTGCGACGCACCCCGGCACCTACGTCGGCGCCGTCCGGCGTCAGGCGGGCTGAGCCCGCAGGTAGCGCAGGACGTCGAGCATGCTCTGGGGCTCCGCGGGCACCTCGGTGGTGCAGGCCTCCAGGCGGGCGGTGATGGACTCGGCGTCCAGGTCGGTGCCGATCATGACGAGCTGGGTCGTGGACCCGCCCGTGGTCGGTTCGAAGCGGAGGTAGTCGCCCACGGTCTGCAGGGTGTAGCGCTGGTGGTGGTCCGGCGCTCCGAAGTGGACGCGGCCCTTCATCCGGTACAGGCCCGCCGGGCGGTCGTCGAGGAAGTCCATGAACCGCCGCGGGTGCACCGGGGTGCCGGTGGTGAACTCGACGCTCCCGTAGAGCGCGTGCACGTGGTCGTCGTGCGGTTCCGCCAGGTCCTCGAAGGACAGTTGGCCGAACTTCCGCTCACGGGGCCGGGTGTCGAACAGCAGTGCCGGGTCGACGCGGGCGTGGTCCGCCTCGACCACGGGGGTGCCGGGGGTGTGCGTCCCCACCTCGCGGCGCAGGGCTGCCAGGTCCTCGGCGCGGTCGACCTTGTTCAGCACGACCAGGTCGGCGAGGCGCAGGTGCTTGAGCAGCTCCGGGTGGCGGGAGCTGGTGGCGGCGAACTCGGCGGCGTCGACCACCAGCACGAGACCCCCGTAGGCCAGCCGCGGGTTCTCGGTGGCCAGCACCATCTTGACCATGGCCTCCGGCTCGGCGAGGCCGCTGGCCTCGATCACGATGACGTCGATGCCCGTCGCGGGCCTGGCGAGGCGGGCGAGCATCTCGTCCAGGTCCGAGGCGTCCACGGCGCAGCACAGGCAGCCGTTGCTCAGCGAGATGGTGGAGTCGACCTGCCCCGCGACGGCCATGGCGTCGACGTTCACGCTGCCGAAGTCGTTGACCAGGACCCCGATCCTGGTGCCGCCCGCGGTGGCGAGCAGGTGGTTGAGCAACGTCGTCTTGCCGGAGCCGAGGAAGCCCGCGACGACGACCACCGGGATCTGCTTGGCCATCCACCCATGCTATCCGCGGCGCCCGCGCAGGGTGACCGGCTGACTACTTCGCCGAAAACCCGGCGAACCGCGAGGTCAGGCGTTTAGAGTCCAATCAAGACGGCTCGAGCTGCGGAGGGGTGTTGGGGGAGTTCATCGCAACGGCGTTCGGCTACCCGACGGCGTTCCTCAGCGTGCTCCTCCTCGTCGTCGTCCTCTACTGGCTGCTGGCCGCGGTCGGCGTGCTCGACGGCGACGGGGGCGAGGTGGGTGGCCTGGAGGGCGTGCTCGCCGGGCTCGGTGTCGACGGCGTGCCCGTGACCGTCGTGCTGTCGCTGGTGACCGCCTTCTCCTGGTTCGCCTGCCTCGGGGGCTCCGTGCTGCTCAACGGGTTCGACCTGTCGTCGCCGCTCACGATCGTGGTCGGCCTGGTCGTGCTGCTGGTCGCGCTCGTCGTCGGCGTGCTGCTCACCAGGCTGCTGGCGTGGCCGGTGCGCAAGCTGTTCCCGAACCCGCCGCAAGCCTCCCGCAACGACTTCATCGGACGCCCGTGCGTGATCCGCACCGGCACCGTGACGCAGACCTTCGGCCAAGCCGAGGTGACGGCGTCCGACGGGTCGTCCGCCGTCGTCCAGGTGCGCCAACCCGGCCAGGACCCCCTGGTCGCGGGGAGCACCGCACTGATCTTCGACTACGACGGCGACGGCGAGTTCTTCTGGGTCGCGCCGCTCGACCCGAACCTCTAGGGGGTTTCTGCCATGGGTGTGATCACCACGGGTTTCGGCATCCTGATCGCCGTTGTCGTGTTCGTCGTCCTCGTCTTCCTGTTCATGGTCAGCAGGCTGTTCCGCAAGATCGAGCAGGGCAAGGCGCTGATCGTCTCCAAGGTGCGCAAGGTGGACGTGACGTTCACCGGTGCCGTGGTCCTGCCGGTGCTGCACCGGGCCGAGATCATGGACATCTCGGTGAAGACGATCGAGATCAAGCGCGCGGGCAACGAGGGCCTGATCTGCCAGGACAACATCCGCGCCGACATCCGGATCACGTTCTTCGTGCGGGTCAACAAGACCGTCGAGGACGTCATCAAGGTCGCCCAGGCGATCGGCACCGCCCGCGCCAGCGACGAGCACACCCTCCAGGAGCTGTTCAACGCCAAGTTCTCCGAGGCGCTCAAGACCGTCGGCAAGCAGCTCGACTTCGTGGACCTCTACACCAAGCGCGACGAGTTCCGCGACCAGATCATCCGCGTCATCGGCACCGACCTCAACGGGTACAGCCTGGAGGACGCGGCGATCGACTTCCTCGAGCAGACGCCGATGTCGCAGCTCGACCCGGCGAACATCCTGGACGCGCAGGGCATCCGCAAGATCACCGAGCTGACCGCGATCGAGCACGTGCGCACCAACGAGTTCCAGCGCAGCGAGGAGAAGGAGATCACCCGCCAGAACGTCGACGCGCGGGAGGCGATCCTCGAGCTCCAGCGCAGGCAGGCGGACGCGGAGACCAAGCAGAAGCGCGAGATCGAGACGATGCGCGCCCGCGAGGAGGCCGAGACCGCGAAGGTGCAGGCCGAGGAGCGGTTCAAGGCCAGCAGCGCGCACCTGCGCACCGAGGAGCAGCTCGGGATCCAGGACCAGAACAAGTTCCGCGAGATCGCCGTGGCGGAGAAGAACCGCGAGCGCGTGATCGCGATCGAGACCGAGCGGATCGAGAAGGACCGCCAGCTGGAGGTCATCGGCCGCGAGCGCGAGACGCAGCTGGCGAGCATCTCCAAGGACAAGGAGCTCGAGGGTGAGAAGCGCAACATCGCCGAGGTGATCCGGGAGCGCATCGCGGTCGAGAAGACCGTGGCCGAGCAGGAGGAGAGCATCAAGCGCCTCCGCACGGTCGAGGAGGCCGAGCGCTTCCGCCAGACGACCGTGATCCACGCCGAGGCCGAGGCCCAGGAGGGCCTGGTCAAGGACATCAAGGCCGCGGAGGCCGCCGAGCAGACCGCGAAGCACAAGGCGCGCGAGGAGCTGACGCTCGCCGAGGCCCGCCAGCAGACCGCCGAGCTGGAGACCCGCGCGAAGATCCGGCTGGCCGAGGGCACGCAGGCCACCGCCGCCGCCGAGGGGCTGGCCAAGGTGCAGGTCAGGGAGCGCGACGCCGAGGCGATCGAGAAGGTCGGCCGGGCGGAGGCCGTGGTGGCGCGGGAGAAGCAGCTCGCGCAGGCCGAGGGCGCCGAGAAGGTCGGCATGGCCGAGGCGGCCGTGTCGCGCGAGAAGCAGCTCGCCAACGCCGAGGGCGCCGAGAAGGTGGGCATGGCGGAGGCCGTGGTCGAGCGGGAGAAGGCGATGGTCGCCGCCGCCGCGATCCGCGAGAAGCTCAAGGGCGAGGCGGAGGGCCTGTCCGACAAGGCCTCCGCGATGAACGCGCTGGACGACGCGACCCGCGGCCACGAGGAGTACCGGCTGCGGCTGGAGGCCGAGAAGGAGATCCGCCTCGCCGGGCTCGGCGTGCAGCAGAAGGTCGCGGAGTCGCAGGCCTTCGTGCTGGCCGCGGGGCTGGAGAAGGCCGACATCGACATCGTCGGCGGCGAGAGCATGTTCTTCGACCGGGTGGTCGGCGCGATCACGATGGGCAAGAGCGTCGACGGGTTCGTCGAGCACTCCGACGTCGCGCAGAGCCTGGCGGGCCCGTGGCTCAACGGCTCCGCGGACTTCACCCAGGACATCACCAGGGTGCTCGGGTCGTTCGGCACGAACGACGTGCAGAACCTGACCGTGTCCGCGCTGCTGATGCGGCTGATCTCCACCGGTGGCCCGGACTCGGGAAAGCTGACGGAGCTGCTGGACACCGCGAAGAAGCTCGGACTGGCCGAGCGCCCGGTCGCCGCCCTCGCGGCGAAGTGACCCGCCGGTGACCGCCACGCAGGAGGGCACCGCACCCGCTTCCCCCGGGCTCGACGCGGGCACCTACGAGGTGCTGCGGGCCCGGCTCGCCGAACAGGCCGCCGGGCTCGCCCGCCGCGCCGAGGAGCTGAACGCCGAACGCCTCCGGGTGTTCGGCGGGGCCGAGCTGCGGCTCATCGGCACCGAACGCATCCGGACCGCGAACAACTGCGTTCCCAGGGACTGCATTCAGGTCGGTGGCCTGATGCTGTTCGGGTACAACGTGTTCATCGGGCTCAAGCCCGAGACGACCGTGGACGACGTGTTCTCGCTGCACCGGTTCACCCGCGACGGCGAGGCGTTCCGGTTCGAGGACGCGGGCCCCGACGAGCTGCCCGGCCTGCTGCGCGACCCGGCGTTCCTGCGCGACTTCGCCGAGCTGTACCGGTACTACCGCGACACCCGGCTGCTCCAGCTGCGGCGGGTCGAGGGCAAGGTGCTGGCGGTGTTCCAGACCGGTGCCCGCACCGAGGACATCCGGGTGCTGCGCTGGCAGGTCGGCACCGACGGCTCGGTGTCCTACGTGGACAACCGGGGCGAGCGCGACCACGTCTTCCCGCCGTCGCACGACTTCGAGTGGACCACCACGGTCCGCGAGAACCACGTGCTGGGCCGCCACCCGCACATCTCGATCGAGGACGAGGTGTTCGTCGAGACGGTCGGCGGCGACCTCACGGTCAAGGTGGAGAACAACACCGAGACCGGCGAGGGCGTCTACCGGGAACCGGTGGACGAGCCGTTGCAGAGCCTCGCCGACGCGGACGTCGCGTACGCGCGGGTCGGCTCGCTGATCCTGCTGCGGGTCCGGCCGTACAACGAGACCGCGTGGCGGCACCTGGTCTTCAACACCCGCACCAAGGCCGTCGTGCGGCTCGACGGCATCGGCCAGGCGTGCCAGCGGCTGCCCGAGGACCAGGGGCTGATCTTCCCCGGCGGGTACCACCTGGAGACCGGGGTCGGCAAGACCTTCGACACCGAGGTGGACGACCTCGAGTTCGAGCGGGTGATCCGCTCCACCAACGGCGAGGACGTGCTCTACGTCTTCCACGCCCGCGGCGACGGCCGTTCGCTGCTGCTGCCCTACAACGTGATCCGCAAGGAGGTGGCGACGCCGATCCCGTGCCACGGCTACTCGCTGTTCGACGACGGCACGCTGGTCGTGTTCCGCGCCGCGTCGGACGAGCCCACGCGGGTGCACCCGATGCAGGTGTGGCAGACGCCGTACCTGTCCGACACCTACGCCGCCGCCCAGCCGATCGGGACCGGGCCGCTGGACCGGGTCGGCAACGCCGACCTGGTGCGCGGCATCTCCGACTGCCTGTCGGTGTCGCGGATGGTCGGCGAGATGGCGCCGTCCGCCCCGGTGTTCGAGGCCCTGATCGCGGCCTGCACGCGGGCGTTCGACCACTACCACTGGCTCGGCGAGGCCGACCTCGGCGACCTGGGCACCCCGTTGTCGCAGGTGCGCGCGACGGCCGAGCAGGTGCTCGACGAGTTCGAGACCGTGCAGGCGTTGACCGACCAGGCCGCCGCGGCGCTGGAGGAGGCGAACACCCGGATCGCCTCCCTGGTCCGGCAGCAGCGCGGTGACACGCCGAGCACCGCCGACGCGTGGGTGCGCAGGCTCGCCGACCTGCGCAAGGCGCAGGGCAGGCTCGTCACGCTGCGGGAGCTGCGCTACGTCGACCTGGCGCGGATCGACGCGCTGGTCGCGGACCTCGACGAGGAGCTGGGCACGTCGGCGCAGCGCGCGGTCGCGCACCTCCAGCGGGAGGACGCGTTCACCGGCTACCACGCCGAGATCGACGAGCTGGTCGTGAAGGCGGACGCCATCGCGACGGTCGCCGAGGCCAAGCCGGTCACCGAACGGCTGCTCGAGCAGTCCCAGGGGCTGGAGGTGCTGACCGAGGTCGTCAGCTCGCTCGACATCGCCGACGCCACCGTGCGGACCGGCATCCTGGAGCGCATCGGCGAGGTGCTCGGCGGCATCAACCGGGCACGGGCCACTGTGGACGGTCGCCGCAAGCGGCTGCTCGACAGCGAGGGGCGCGCGGAGTTCGCCGCCGAGTTCGCGCTGCTGGGCCAGGCCGTCACCGGCGCGCTGGCCGTGGCGGACTCGCCGCAGCGCTGCGACGAGCAGCTGGGCAGGTTGCTGCTCCAGCTGGAGAACCTGGAGTCGCGGTTCAGCGACTTCGACGACTTCCTGGCCGAGCTGGGCGCGAAGCGCACGGACGTCTACGAGGCGTTCTCCTCGCGCAAGCAGGCGCTGCTGGACGAGCGCGCCCGCCGGTCGGACCGGCTGGTCGACTCCGCGGACCGCATCCTGGCCAGCGTCACCCGTCGGGTCGCCACGCTCGCGTCGCTGGACGACGTGAACACCTACTTCGTCTCCGACCCGATGGTCGCGAAGCTCCGCAGCGTCGTGGCCGACCTGCGGGAGCTCGGCGACCAGGTGCGCGCCGAGGAGCTGGAGGGCAGGCTCCTCGCGGCGCGGCAGGAGGCCGGGCGGTCGTTGCGCGACCGGCTCGACCTGTTCACCGACGGCGGCGAGACGATCAGGCTGGGCAGGCACCGGTTCGCGGTGAACACCCAGACCGTGGACCTCACGCTGGTGCCGCAGGACGGCGCGATGTCGTTCGCCATCACCGGGACCGACTTCCGCGAGCCCGTCACCGACCCCGACTTCGCCGCCACCAAGCCGTTCTGGGACCAGCTGCTGGTGTCGGAGTCGACCGGGGTCTACCGCGCCGAACACCTGGCGGCGGCGATCCTCGCCGGTCACGACGACCCGAAGGCGCTGGTCGAGGCCGATCTGCTCGACGTCGTGCGGCGGGCCGCGGAGTCCCGGTACGACGAGGGCTACGAACGCGGCGTCCACGACCACGACGCCGCTCGCGTCCTGGAGGTCCTGCTCCGCCTGCACGCCGGCGCCGGTGTCCTGCGCTACCCGCCGACGGCCCGCGCCAACGCCCAGCTGTTCTGGGCGTTCGAGGCGGACGACGACCTGAAGCACGCGTGGACCCGCCGCGCGACCTCGTTGGCCCGCGCCCGCACGGTGTTCGGGCGGTCGCGGGCCATCGACGCGCTGGCCGAGGAGATGGGCGCCGCCATCGGGGACGCGCTCGCGGGCGAGTACCTGTTCGAGGAGCTGGCCACCGGGCAGCAGGGGTTCGCGACCAGCGCCGCCGCGCGGTCGCTGCTCGAAGGCTTCCACCGCGCGCTGGGCAGCCGCCACGAGTACGACGAGGACCTCCGCTCGGTCGACCTGCCCGCCCGCCGCCAGCTCGTCGAGGCCTGGCTGGGCGTGTTCCTCGGCGACCAGGGCTCGCCGGACCTGCCGGAGGCGGTCGCCCTGGAGCTGTGCCACGACCTGCCGCGCTACGACTCGTCGGCCGAGCTGACCGGCGTCGTCGACGGCCTGCTCGGCACGCACCCGCGGATCGTGGACCGGAGGCTGGAGTTCCGCGTCGACGAGCTGCTGGCCAGGACCAGGGCGTTCCGGCTGGAACGGGTGCCCGCGTTCCGCGCGTACCTGCGGCAGCGCAACGAGTTGGTGGCCCGCAAGAAGAAGGAGCTCCGGCTGGAGGAGTTCCAACCGAAGGTCATGAGCGCGTTCGTCCGCAACAGACTGCTCGACGAGGTCTACCTGCCCCTGATCGGCGACAACCTCGCCAAGCAGCTCGGCGCCGCCGGTGACGCCAAGCGCACCGACCAGATGGGCCTGCTCCTGCTCATCTCCCCGCCCGGCTACGGCAAGACGACGCTCATGGAGTACGTCGCCAACCGCCTCGGCCTGATCTTCGTCAAGGTCAACGGCCCGTCACTCGGCCACGACGTCACCTCCGTCGACCCCGCCGAGGCGCCCAACGCCACCGCCCGCCAGGAGATCGAGAAGATCTCGTTCGCCCTGGAGATGGGCAACAACGTCCTGCTGTACCTGGACGACATCCAGCACACCTCACCGGAGCTGCTGCAGAAGTTCATCTCGTTGTGCGACGCCCAGCGCCGCATGGAAGGCGTCTGGAACGGCGGCACCCGCACCTACGACCTGCGCGGCAAGCGCTTCGCCGTCTGCATGGCGGGCAACCCCTACACCGAGTCCGGCCACCGCTTCCGCATCCCCGACATGCTCGCCAACCGCGCCGACGTCTGGAACCTGGGCGACGTCCTCTCCGGCCGCGAAGACCTCTTCGCGCTCAGCTACGTCGAAAACGCCCTGACGTCCAACCCCGTCCTGGCCCAACTCTCCACAAGGGACAGACGGGATGTCGAGCTCCTGGTCCGACTCGCCCACGACGACGACACCGTCCGCCCCGACCAGCTCACCCACCCGTACTCCTCGGTCGAACTGGACCAGGTCCTCTCGGTACTGCGCAAACTCATCCGCGCCCAGGAGGTCGTGCTCGCCAACAACCAGGCCTACATCACCTCCGCCGCCCAGTCCGACGCCTCCCGCACCGAACCCCCGTTCCGCCTGCAGGGCTCCTACCGCAACATGAACAAACTCGCCGAACGCATCGTCCCCGTCATGAACGACGCCGAACTCTCCGCCATCATCGACGACCACTACGCGGGCGAAGCCCAAACCCTCACCTCGGGCGCTGAGGCAAACCTGCTGAAACTGGCAGAACTGCGCGGCACCCTCACCAAGCAGCAAAAGGAACGCTGGACCGAGGTGAAAACCGCCTACCTCCGCTCCCAAGCCCTAGGCGGCTCCTCAGACGACCCGATGAGCCGCGCAGTAGGCGCCGTAGGCCTACTGGCAGACCGCGTGGGCACCGCAATCGACCGCCTCGCAAACCAATAACCCAACCCCACCAACCAGCTTTGTCCGACGCGCAGCAAGGATGCCTTCCCTGTCCGACGCGCAGCGAGGATGCCTTCCCTCCGATGGCGCAGCCGAGCACAACACCCCACTGGGCGCAGCCCGGCTCCGCGCATCCGGCGCGGAGCGCCTGGGGCCTTGTCCGCAGCGCAGCAAGGATGCCTGGTCCGACGGCGCAGCCGAGGATGCCCTGTCAGGCGCAGCCTGATGCCCCCGAAACCCACCCTTCCCCCACGCACCCCGCCGAAAAACCATCTCTATGCCCACTCCTGCTTGTCAAGACAGCTTCACCGTCTTGACAAGCAGGAGTGGGCATAGAACACTCGGCGACCGGGGTGCCCCACGTTCCCCAGACCCCGCGCCCCCAACGCGAACCCCCATCACCGATCCCCCACCCCACAACCAATCCCATCCCGGTTGAAGTCCAGCTCATGCCGGTCCTCCCCCACCACCTCAACCCTCCGAACCCCGTGCCCCCTCAACCAGTCGCACTCGTCCACCAGCATCGGGAACAACCACGGCACGCACAGCCCATCGCTCTGGTAGTCCTCATCGCACCCCCCCAACTCCTCCAGCCAAGGCGGCACCCGACCCCCGGGCTTCACCGGCGGCTTCGGATCCGGCTTGGGATCCGCCGTCCGAACCTCAGTGGTCTCCACAGGGGGAGGCGGCGGAGGAGGCGGAACAGTAGTAGGCCCCACCCCCACCACCCCGGTCGTGAACGTCGCGCTCAGCATCGGTTCGGGCCCGAAGCTCCCCTGGACCTGGCGGACGTCGACCGGCATCGGGCCGCCGGAGAGCACGAGGGCACCGATCATCGACCCGCCGATCAGCACGGCCCCCGCGATGGCGAGGACCCGGCGTCTGCCAAAGATCATCCCAGATGCACCCGCTCACCGATTCCACGCCCACGGCGCCACGTGGAATCGCCGCGAACGGTGAAGGCGTTACCGATTGGGCCAATCGGAGTGTGGGGGGATGGGCTTTGCGTGACAATCGGACGAACGCCGACCCGATCCCGTGATGAGAGGTCTCCATGAACGATCCCGCCCAGCGAGCGGCGCTCGAAGCCCGCAACGCGGCTCTGCGCACCCAGGTCGACTCGATGCTGGCCAACCTCGAACGCCAGACGTCCGCTTTGCGCGACGCCCAGGCGGAGGCCGTGTCGAAGACCGGCAGCGCGACGTCGCAGGACGGGCTCGTGCAGGTGGTCGTGAACGCGGCGGGCATCGTGACCGATGTGAAGTTCGCCCCCGCGGCCTTCGAGCGCAGCACGCCCGACAAGCTCGCCCAGTCCGTGGTGCGGGTCGTCCAGGCCGCGGCGGCGGACGCGCGGCGGCAGGCCGACGCGGCGATGGCGCCGTTCCAGCAGAACGTGCCGGACCTGCCCGACCTGTTCCCCGGCGCGCCGTCGCTGAAGGACCTGGTGCCCACCCCGCCCGCCGTGCCGGTGGCCCCGCCGAAGCGCCCGGACGACGACGAGCCCCGTGACTCCCTGATGGACAGGAACGACTGGTGACAGGTTTCGAGGTAGACCCCACGGCCCTGCGTTCGGCTTCGCCGAAGTTCTCCTCCACCGGCGACAAGCTCGCCGACGCGTGGGACGCGCTGCGTTCGGTCATGGACGCCGAGGGCACCTGCTGGGGCAACGACGAGGTGGGCCAGAAGTTCGCCCAGGGCTACACGCCCGCCGCGGACACCGCGCGCCAGGCGTTCCCCGGTATCGCGGAGGCCATCCAGAACATCCGGACCGAGCTCGACGACACCGCCACGACCTGGGAGCAGTCCGACCTGGGCAACGCGCGGTCGTTCGGCGCGCAGGGCTGAGGGGGCGCGCATGGGCATCGAGATTCCCGGAGCGGTCGAGTGGCTGGTCCCGATCGTGGTCGGCGCCGACTGGCCCGAGGGCGACGAGACGGCGCTGCGCAGGCTGAGCGAGGCGTGGACGGCCGCGGGCACGGCGGTCGGCGAGGTCGTGCAGGAGGGCAACGGCGCGTCCACGGCCGTGCTCGGCTGCATGACCGGCGCGACCTCGGAGGCGTTCGACAAGTACTGGAAGCAGTTCGTCGAGGGTGACGCCTACCTCGTCAACCTCCAGCAGCTCTGCACCGACCTGGCGTCGGGCTGCGACGACGCCGCGCTGAACATCGAGTACACCAAGCTCAGCATCATCGCGGCGCTGATCATCCTGGCGGCCCAGATCGCGGCCATGATCGCGTCCGCGGTGGCCACGTTCGGCGCGAGCACAGCCGGTGTCCCGATCGCGCAGGCCGCGACCCGGATCACCGTGCAGATGTTCTTCCGCGAGCTGATCAAGCAGATCGCCATCAACGTGGCCATCAACGTCGGCGTCGACCTGGCGA
This sequence comes from Umezawaea tangerina, assembly GCF_003002815.1. Taxonomy (GTDB): domain Bacteria; phylum Actinomycetota; class Actinomycetes; order Mycobacteriales; family Pseudonocardiaceae; genus Umezawaea; species Umezawaea tangerina. Next base: position 60,694 of record NZ_PVTF01000003.1, read on the forward strand.
TCCAGGGTGGGCAAGCGCTTGCGGGCAACCGCAAGAGCTGGGACGCGGGCAAGACCCTCGACGCGGGCATCGCCGGTGTGGCCGCGGGTGTCGCGGGCGGCACGGTCGGGGCCCTGTCGAAGGGGATCGGCACCACCACCAGCAGCTTCGTCCAGGCCGCCGGTCGCGGCGCGGTCGAAGGCGCGATCGGCGGTGCGGGCGGCAACGTCCTGAACAACTTCGCGCACGGCAAGTTCGGCCTGGAGGACACGCTCGGCGCCGTGGTGTCCGGGGCGTCCTCGGGCAGCGTCGGCGGTGCCGTGGGCGGCATGTCCAACCGGCACGGCGGGCTGACCGACACCTGGGGCACCGGCACGTCGCCCGACGGGACGACGACCGCGGGTGCCAACACCCAGGGCCACACCTACCAGACGCCCGACGGTGCGACCGTGCGGGCGAACGTGCCCGGCAACCCGTACAACGGCGGCTGGGGCTCGGGCAACGCCCAGCACATCCCCGGTGACGGCGGGCCGAACAACGTCAACGACGCGCACGACGACGACTACGAGGTCAAGACCTCCGCGAACCCGCCGCGGATGGTCGGCGACCTCGACCTGCCCGACCCGCCGAGGCGGTAGCTACACCCAGGGCTGATAGCCCAGGACCGGGGCGTGGTCCGGACGGACCTCGCCCCAGTCCGGGCTTCCGGGTGGCAACGAGTGGTGCTCGGCCTCGCGCATGCGCGGCCGGATGCGCGCCCAATCGACCAGCGCGATCACCGCGATCACCGCCGCCACGAGTCCGGGCACGAGCATCGGGGCCGCGGGGAGCAGCAGGAACGCGAAACCGCCCGCCACGGCCGCGACGAACAGCCGCCAGCCGGGGATCCTGGCCTGCACCCCGCCGCCGCTCGTCCTGGTCACCGCCCACGCGCGCAGCCGGTGCCAGCCGTCGAGGTCCAGGTCGTCCGGCGGTGCGGGGGCCGCGTTGGCCGCTCGTGCCTTGACCAGTTCCGCGATGAGCCTCAGCTCGGGTGTCGGCAGGAGCCACTGCTGGGGCCCGGCCACGACCCGCAGCCAGGTGGAGTCGAAGACCGCGTGCCCGAGGCCGCCGGGCGACTGCCACCTCCCCGCCTCGGGTGCCGTTCGCACGCCGCACTGCACCAGGCCGAGGTCGGTCAGCCACAGAGCGAACTGCGGCACGCCGTGGGTCTTGCGCACCAGGCGGTCCTCCTGGACGAACAGCCGCTCACCGCTCTGGAGCTTGAACGGCACCTCGACACCGCTGCCGCCCAGGTCGGTGCCGCGCCAGTTCGTGAACACCGCGCCCGCGAGCCGCCCGAGCACCGGGCACAGCACGAGTGCCAGTGCGAACAGCCACTGCCGCTGGACCACCAGCCACATCAGCGTCACCGGCACCGGCAGGAACGCCACCCTGCCCCACACCCGCGGCACCCGCAGGTTGCACAGCCAGGCCACGATGGCCACACCGATCCACGCCAGGAAACCGGCTGTCGCCGAGGTGGCCAGCAGCAGCGCGAGCGGAAGCCCCGCCACCCCGACCAGCGCCGGCGGTGCGGCGATGAGCCAGCGGGCGGTGAGTCCCGGACCGGTCGGCAGCGGCTCGTCCGGCCCGCGGACCGCGTAGACCTTCGGTCCGACCGGGTCCGGTGCGGGCAGCACCTCGGCGACGTGGGTGTCGAGCACCACCTCGGGCCGGTCGACCCGCGACGGCAGCGCCCGGCCGGTCCGGGCGCGGACCAGCTCGGCGAACGCCTCCGCCTTCACGACCGGCAGCACCTGGTCCTCCGCGCCGATGCGCACGACGACCACCTCGCCCGAGGGCACCGACTCGCTCGGACCGTTGCGCAGCACGGCCCACGGCGCCTCGTCCGGGACGGCGGCGCGCACCCCGACGGACGTGATGTCGTCGAGCCGGATGGCCTTCCACGGCACGCTGCCGAGCTTCGCCCCCGGCGGGAGCTCCTTCGGCTCGGTGGCGCCCCGCTGCAACCAGACCTCCAGCGCCTCGTCCGTCACGACGACGGAGTCGTTGCTCCAGAACGACTTCCGCACCGCCCGCGTCGGGAAGCTCACGTGGTGCGGCGTGCCGCCGAGGGTGGCGGGCGCCGCGGACGTCACCGCGCGGTGGGCGAGCCACGCGCAGAACGCGGGCGGCAGCGGCAGGAGGACGTAGACCAGGATGTTCAGGGCCGGGTTGAGCCCGAGCGGCCGCAGGTGGACGACGATCGCCGCCGTCGCGCCCATCGCCTGGACCGCGGCGGTGAACAGCGACACCGCGGGCCAGCGGTGGGACCTGTAGCGGTTGCGCGCGCCGAACCACGCCAGCGCGAACAGCGGGGCGACGGCGAGCACGGCCGGGACGAGCATGTCCGACTTCTCCGTGGCCAGCAGCGGCAACGGGAGCGCGGCGTAGAGCAGGTGGATCGCGAGGGTGAGGACCAGCAGGAACCGGGGGAGCAGCATCGTCAGCCGCTCCGGTCCGGGCCCGCGCGGTGCGGGGTCACGCGCAGCAGGACGCGCCGCTCGGACTCCATCGCCGCCCGGTACTCGTCCCAGTCCGGGTGCTCGCCCGACACCAGGCGGTAGTACTCCACGAGGCCGTCCATGGCCTCCGGCAGCGGCACGACCTCCGCGGTGCCCTCGATCTGGATCCACTGGCCGAAGAACTGGTCGGGCAGCACGCACAGCCAGACGCGGGGGTCGTTGCGCAGCTGGCGCACCTTGTACGCCGTCTCGCGGGTGCTGAGCAGCAGGTCGCCCCGGTCGTCGACGGCGACGAGCACCGGTGACATCTGGGGGCTGCCGTCGGAACGGGTCGCCGCGAGCACCGCGCGGTGGTGGCCGCGGATGAACTCCCGCGCCTCATCGAGATCCATGCGCACATCATGTCGTGACGCAGCGCCGCACGCCTGTGACACGATGAAATCGTGGCGACACCCGACTCGGTGACCTGGCAGCTGCACGCCGATCCCGCGATGTGGGTGGCGGGCATCTCCAGCCTGTACCTGCAGGCGCTGCACCCGCTCGCCGCCGCCGGTGTCGTGCAGAACTCGAACTTCCAGCGCGACCCGCTGGGCAGGCTGTCGCGCACGGCGACCTTCGTGGGCGTCTGCACCTACGGCACGGCCGAGGAGGTCGACGCCGCCGCGGCGAAGGTCCGGTCGGTGCACCGGTCGTTGCGCGGCACGGACCCCGACACCGGGTCGTCGTTCCGGATCGACGACCCGGAGCTGCTGCGCTGGGTGCACTGCGCCGAGGTGCACTCGTTCCTGACCGTGGTGCGCCGGGCCGGGTACCGGCTCACCGACGCGCAGGCCGACCGCTACCTCGCCGAGCAGCGGCAGCCCGCGACGCTGGTCGGGCTGCACGCCGACGAGGTGCCGGGGTCGGTGGCGGAGATGGCCGCGTACCTGGCGGAGACGCGTCCCGCCCTGCGCCGGTCGGCCGACGCGGACGTGGTCTACCGGTTCCTGCACCGGCCGCCGGTGCGCGGCGCGCTGCGCTGGGGCCTCGGCCTGTACGAGCCGGTACTGGGCCACCTGGCGTACTCGCTGCTGCCCGAGTGGGCGTTGGAGGCCTACGGACACCGGCCGTACCCGGCGGCGGTGGCGACGGCGGTCCTGCGGACGTTGCGCGGCACCGCGCTGCTCGTTCCGGGGCTCCTGCGGTGGCGGGTGCCGACCGGTCACGTGAACCGGGCGATCCGCCGGATCGGTTGGTCTGCATACCCCCGTCGGGCCCTGTTGCCATAGGGATTTGTGCTAAGTCACAGCCCTAAGTCACCCGAACGGCCTAGTAAAACGGCGTGATGCGACGTGCGTCGCATCGATGAAAGCGATTGCGTACGTAACATCGGACTGGCGAACCCCCGAGGTCGGGTCGATGGCGACCGCTCCCGCAGCCGCCTCGGGCGCGCCCTGCCCACAAGGCTTCGATGATCGGAAGGTTCCCCGTTGCGCACCCTCTTGCGTCGAACACTGCCCGTGGCCGTCTCGGTGGTCCTGCTCGCCGCGTGCGGCAGCGCGGACCAGAACACGATCGAGGGCAGTGCCGACCGCGGCTCGCTCACCGTCGGCATCCGCTTCGACCAGCCAGGACTCGCCGAACGCCGGATCGACGGCAAGGTCGTCGGGTTCGACGTGGACGTGGCGAAGTACATCGCCACCGAGCTGAACGTGGACGAGAAGAACATCACCTGGAAGGAGGCCCGCTCCGCCGACCGCGAGAAGCTGATCACCTCCGGCGCGGTCGACTTCGTCGTCGCGACCTACTCGATCACCGACAAGCGCAAGGAGCAGGTCGCCTTCGCGGGCCCGTACTTCCAGACCGGCCAAGGCCTCCTCGTCCGCTTCACCGAGAACGGCATCACCGGGCCGGAGAGCCTCAACGGCAAGAACCTGTGCTCCGTCACCGGGTCCACGTCGGCGCAGAAGGTCGAGAACGACTTCGCGCAGGGCGTGCGGCTGGTGGAGTACGGCCAGTACTCGGACTGCGTGACCGCGCTGCTCGCGGGCAACGTGGACGCGGTCACCACCGACGAGGTGATCCTCGCGGGCTTCGCTGCGGAGAACCCGGAGCTGCTCAAGCTGGTGGGCAGGACCTTCAGCACCGAGAAGTACGGCGTGGGCCTCGCCAAGACCGACACCAAGGGCCTGGCGGACGTGAACTCCGCGATCCGGAAGATGATCAGCTCGGGCGAGTGGGAGAAGTCGTTGCTGCGCAACGTCGGCGAGTCCGGCATCAAGATCCCCGAGCCGCCGCGGCTCGACGGGTCGTGACCGGACCGGGTGGGTCGGAGGTGTCCGACCCACCCGGTTCCCGCGCTTAGACGGCGGACTTGGCGAGCCAGGCGTTCCAGTCGAGCGCCCAGTCGTAGTAGGTGCGGTCCTCCTCGGAGAGCGCGATGCTCGACCCGGTCACGTTCACCGGGTCACCGGGGATGACCTCGTCGAAGTACAGCTTCGCGTTCTCCGGGGCCAGGTTCGCGCAGCCGTGCGACACGTTCTCGCTGCCCTGCGCCCACCGCGAGCCCTCGTACCCGTGCACGTACTCGCCGTTGTAGGAGATCTGCACGCCCCACGGGACCTTGACGTTCTCGTAGTCGTACTTGATGTTCGTCATCGACACCTCCTCCGACTTCGAGATGACCACGTGGATGCCGCTGTGGGTCACCCGGCCGGGGTCGGACTCGAGGCCGTAGCTGGAGGGGAAGTCGAACAGCTGCTGGCCGTCCTTGGTGACGACGAACCGGTGCGACTGGGTGTCGGCGGTCGCCACCAGCGCGCGGCCGATGGTGAAGTGCACGCTCACGTCCTGGCCGCCGTACGCGCCGTCGCCGTGCGGGACCCCGTAGAGGTTCGCGAAGACCTTCACCGTCGTGCCGGGCGTCCAGTAGGCCTTCGGTCGCCAGTGCACCTCGGTGTCGCTCAGCCACGCCCACGCGCCCTCGGTGGGCACGGACGTCTCGACCTTGAGCGCCTTCTGCACGCTGGCCTTGTCCGTGACCGGGGCGGTGAACTCGACGGCGACCGGCATCGCGACGCCGTAGGTCTGGTCGTCGCCGAGGTTCAGGCTGCCGATGATCTGCCGCGCGGGCGTCACCGTCCTGAACGCGCCGGTGATGGGCGACTCCTTGCCGTCGGCGTCCTTGGCGGTGCCGGACCAGGTGTAGGACTTGCCGTAGCCGAGCGGTTCGCTCGCCACCCAGCTGGTCCCGTCGGCGGCAGGCGCCCCCGCGACCTGCTTGCCCTCGTCGTTGGTCAGCGCGACCGACACCAGCTTGCCCTCGGTGACGTCGACCTTGAACGGGCCCGCCGGGCTCACGTCCTCGGTGCCGTTGGCGGGCGTCGTGCTGACCGCCATCGGCGCCTTCACGGCGACGTTGGACGCCTGCTGCCCGCTCGTCGCCGACGGGTTCGCGGCGTCCCCACCGGTGCCGCACCCCGCGACGACCACGCCGATGGCCAGTGCCACCGCTGCCGCCAACCCCTTGCCCACGCCCACTCTTCCCCCTCAGCCCCTTGCCTGATGTGTACATCGACGTGTCGTGGGGCTCGGCCGTTGTCATTACGCCGATGTGACGTCGGTCACTGCGCCTCGGGGGAGGATGTCGATCTCCGGAAGATCCGCTCCGGAGCACCGGAACCGGCCGCCACCAGCCATCACGGGGGCGTCGGCCGGGCCGCCCGGCATGGCCCGGTTTGGTGGGTTCGACCTGTAGTCTTCGGCACCCTCAAGCGATACGCTGACCTCGCAGGCCGTGGTTTCTGTGTTCGTGTCTCACGCTCGCGGAACAGCACGCGGGCGTACTTCTCCTCGCTGAGGTCGGCGGGGGGAGCGCCCCCGGGACGGCCGGGGGTTGCATGGTGCAACCCCAAGCTTTCCTGCGATGGAGGCAGGTACATGGCACAGGGCACTGTCAAGTGGTTCAACTCCGAAAAGGGCTTCGGCTTCATCGCCCAGGACAACGGCGGCGCTGACGTCTTCGTCCACTACTCGGAGATCCAGGGCAACGGCTTCCGCTCCCTGGACGAGAACCAGCGCGTCGAGTTCGAGGTCGGTCAGGGGCAGAAGGGCCCGCAGGCCCAGAACGTCCGGGCCATCTGAGTCAGGTCGTACCGAGAAGCGCCCCCGTCGGGATTTCCCGGCGGGGGCGCTTCTCGTCGTGGTGGGGTTGGCGGAGTCAGTAGCCGCGCTGGCGGGCTTCCCACTGCAGGCGCTGCATGACCCACTCGGTCGCGAGTGCCTGCGGGGACGTCTGGCGCTCGCCCGCGAGCTCCTTCAGCTGCTCGTTGTCCATCAGCGTCAGGCGCAGCTGGTAGACCTGCGCGCTGCCGAAGCTCGTGCCGGAGGCGGTGGTCTCGGTGTCGGTCTCCGGGGCCAGCGCCGCGAGGTACGAGGTCAGCTCATCATCGGTGTCGCCCGCGGGCGCCAGCTCGTCCTCCGCCACGTCGATCTGGGGCGGACGATGGCGGCCGGACTTCGAACGACCAAGGGACGGTAGGGGCACGCCGACAAGGGTAACGGTTGGATTGCGGCGACCGTCAATGTGTGACCCCGGTCACGGTGTACCGGCATGGAGAGGCCCCCGCGCCAGGGGGAGGAACGCGGGGGCCGGAGGGGATCTCCACAGGTGCTGACCGGGGGTGTGTCAGCAGTTCGGATTGTTGCACGCGCACGCTCGGCCGGGGAGGGGGTTGCCGGGAAATCTTCAGGTCGCGGTCGGGCGGAATCGCTTCAGGCGCAAGCTGTTCGTGACCACGAAAACGCTGGAGAAGGCCATCGCCGCGCCCGCGAGCATGGGGTTCAACAATCCCAGTGCCGCCAACGGCAAACCGGCAACGTTGTAGGCGAACGCCCAGAAAAGATTTCCCCTGATGACGGCGAGGGTCCTGCGGGACAGGCGGATGGCGTCCGCGGCGACCAGGAGGTCACCGCGCACCAGCGTCAGGTCGCCCGCCTCGATGGCCGCGTCGCTGCCGGTGCCCATCGCCAGACCGAGGTCCGCGGCGGCCAGCGCGGGCGCGTCGTTCACGCCGTCGCCCACCATCGCGACGACCCGTCCGCGCGCCTGCAGGTCCCGCACGGCGTCGACCTTCTCCGCGGGCAGCACCTCGGCGACCACGTCCGCCGCGTCGATGCCCACCTGCGCGGCCACCGCCCGCGCCACCACGGCGTTGTCACCGGTGAGCAGCACCGGTCGCAGGCCGAGCGCGCGCAGCTGCCGCACCGCGGCGGCACTGGTCGGCTTGACCACGTCGGTCACCGCGAGCAGGCCGTGCGCCTTGCCGTCCACGGCGACCGCGACGACCGTGCGACCCGCCCGCTCCGACTCGGCGAGCGCCGCGCGCAGCCCGTCCGGCAGCTCCACGCCGTGCTCGGCGAGCAGCCGCGGCCTGCCGACCACGACCGCGCGGCCGTCCAGCTCCGCCGTGACACCAAGGCCTTCCCGGTTGCGGAAGTCGGTGACACCGGGCAGCTCGCCGACCTCGGCGCCGGCGCCGCGCACGATCGCGGCGGCGATGGGGTGCTCCGAGCCGTCCTCCGCCGCGCCCGCGACCCGCAGCAGGTCCGCCCGCTCCACGCCGTCCGCGGTGACCACGTCGACCAGCGCCAGGCGGCCCTCGGTGACCGTGCCGGTCTTGTCCAGGACGACGGTGTCGACGCGGCGGGTCGACTCCAGCACCTCGGGGCCCTTGACCAGGATGCCCAGCTGCGCGCCGCGACCGGTGCCGACCAGCAGCGCCGTCGGCGTGGCCAGGCCGAGCGCGCACGGGCAGGCGATGACCAGCACGGCCACCGCGGCCGTGACCGCGAACTCGACCGGACGGCCGAGCAGCAGCCAGGTCCCGAGGGTCAGCACCGCGAGGCCCAGCACCACCGGCACGAACACCGCCGACACCCGGTCGGCCAGCCGCTGCACCTCCGCCTTGCCCGCCTGCGCCTGCTCGACGAGCGAGGCCATCCTGGCGAGCTGGGTGTCCGCGCCGATCTTCGCGGCCCGCACGACGAGCCTGCCGCCGACGTTGACCGTGCCGCCGACGACGGCGTCGCCGACACCGACCTCCACCGGCACGGACTCGCCGGTGACCATCGAGCTGTCGACCGCCGAACCGCCCTCGACCACGACCCCGTCGGTGGCGATCCGCTCACCGGGGCGCACGACGAACAGCTCGTCCACCCGCAGCGACGCCACCGGCACCCGCGCCTCGCGGCCGTCGCGCAGGACCGCGACGTCCTTGGCCCCCAACGCGAGCAGCGCCCGCAGCGCGGCACCGGCACTGCGCTTCGACCGGGCCTCGAGCCAGCGGCCGAGCAGCAGGAACGCGGTCACGCCGACCGCGACCTCCAGGTAGACGTCGGTGGTCGCCGAGGGCCGCGGCACGAAGCTGAACTCGTGCGTCATGCCGATCATGCCCGCGCCGCCGAACACCAAGGCGTACAACGACCACAGGTAGGAGACGACCACGCCCATCGACACCAGCGTGTCCATGGTGCTCGCGCCGTGGCGCAGGTTGACCGCGGCGACCCGGTGGAACGGCCAGCCGCAGACCCACACCACGGTGCTCGCCAGCGCGAGCGAGAACCACTGCCACGCCGGGAACTGGAGCACCGGGACCATCGACAGCACGACCACCGGCAGCCCCAGGGCGACCGCGATCGACAGCCGGAGGCCGAGGTCGCCGCCGTGCTCGGTCCCGGCGGGCGGCGAGTCGTCGGTGCTCGGCGGCGTGGCCTCGTACCCCGCCGCCTCGACCGCGGAGACCAGGTCCTGCACCCGCAGGCCGACCGGGAACTCGACGCTCGCCTTCTCGGTGGCGTAGTTGACCGACGCGGTCACGCCGTCGAGCTTGTTGAGCTTGCGCTCGATCCGGTTGGCGCACGACGCGCACGTCATGCCGCCGATGGCCAGCTCGACGCGCTCGTGGGGCCTGGACTCCGTGGTGGTCATGGCGCGGTCAGCCCACCAGCTGGTAGCCGGCCTCCGTCACGGCGGCCTTCACCTCGTCCTGGCCCAGTTCGCGGCTGCTGGTCACGGTGACCGCGCCGCTGTCGAGCACGACCGAGACGTCGGTGACGCCGTCGAGCTCGCTGATCTCCTCGGTGACCGAGCTGACGCAGTGGCCGCAGGTCATTCCGGAGACGGTGAAGGTGGCGGTGACGGACATGGGCCGTGGTCCTCTCGACGGGGGTGACGCTGAAGCCCAACATACCCCCAGGGGGTAGTGGTCGGACACAGTGCGGCTGATCACGGGACGCGCACCGTGTCCGACTGGGAGCTGGGTGTGACCGTCGAGTCTACTGTGGAGGGTCGGTCTTCCCCTCGTGCTGGTCCATCTCGCCCTCGATCCGCGCGACCAGCGCGTCCAGCCCGTCGAGCATCTCCTCCAGCTTGCCCATCCGGTCGTCCAGCAACGCCCCGATGTCGGACTCCAGGTCCGTGATCGTCAGCCCTCCCAAGATCGCTTGCGCGTCCTGGGTGATCGCCGCGACGTCGAGGTCGGCGGGGATCTCGGCGGGCGTGAACGGGGGCTTGGGTTCGGGTTCCACCTCTGACATGCGCCCATCCTCCTCCAGTCGTTCCGGTGAGGCACCTACGGGGAGTGACACTGAGTCGTGAAGGAATCACTCTCCGGGGGGCTGCGGCGCCCGACCGGGGTCGCTTAGCCTCGCGCCAACCTCAAGTCGGGGAGGGTGTCATGAGTGGATCCCTAGAAGTCCGTCAGTTCCTGTGGACCCAGGACGACGGTTTGTCACGCCAGGGCGCGGGTGGCGTACCCGCTCAGCGGACCGGCGAGCCATCGCGGATCTCCGATGATCAAGTGCACCGGGCACGGCTCGCGGTGGCCCGAGGCGCGTTGGACGCCGAGGACTGCCGGCTGCTGCTGGACATGCTCGGGCTGTCCCCAGGAGAGGACGGCGGCCCCACACCCGTCCAGCGGTAGGCGTGCCGGTGCTCCGACGGGTGCGCGGGCACCCGTCGGAGCCGATTCAGGAGGTGAAATCCCAGCTCAGTCGATAAACGGGACCCCCGTTTTGGAGTAGTGGGCACTCGTGCCTTATGCTTACGGAGCTTCCAACGGACAGCGGTTGGAGGGCCCGAGACAGAGGGTGGCCCACACAAGGGCTGCCGGAAGTTGCAAGGGTCCCCATCGTCTAGCGGCCTAGGACCCCGCCCTTTCAAGGCGGTAGCACGGGTTCGAATCCCGTTGGGGGCACGTGTTAGGCTAGGCAAAGTGACACGCTAGAATGCAAGACAGCAGTACAGCAAGGCCCAGTGGCGCAGTTGGTTAGCGCGTCGCCCTGTCACGGCGAAGGTCGCGGGTTCGAGTCCCGTCTGGGTCGCTATAGCGTTCGGTCACATCCCGGCCGCTACATGGCCAGGTAGCTCAGTTGGTACGAGCGACCGCCTGAAAAGCGGTAGGTCGGCGGTTCGACCCCGCCCCTGGCCATTCGACATCGGGACAGCCCCGTCTGCGGAAATCGCAGACGGGGCTGTCTCATTCTGTGCGATTCCGGGGCTCTCGCCCCAGACCCCAAGGCAGGGCGGGCTTCGCCCCCCTGCACCCCCCGGTGGGTGCAGGGGTGGTTTCCTGCGGTTTGTCGGTGGGATTTCCTGTCGATTGTTTCGGCTAATTGTCCAGGTGGATTATCGCCAGAGCCTGGTCGTCGTGGGTTTTGTACCGGGGCCAGCGAGTGCGTTCCGGATCGGAGAGCTCGGCGGTTCGGACGTCGTCGAGGACGGCCTCCGGGCCGCGGGTGGTGATGATCTCCAGGACGGTCTCCCAGTCGGGGAAGATCCGGTAGTCGTCGACGCCGCAGGAGACCCCGTCGGTGGCCATGATCACAGTCCCGATCCCGGCTCTGGGCAGGGTGGTCCGGACCGCTCGGTGGGCGGCTTCGGGGTCCGCCTCGGCGACCCAGTAACCGCCTTCGCGGTTCTTCCAGTCGGTGATGGGGGAGGCGACTCCGCGCAGTTCCGCCAGGCGTGTGTCGGCAATCACAGTGGTGGTGGGGCCGAACGCCACGATCGGGCTGTCCGCCAGGACCAGGGTGTCGATCTCCTCGTCGGTCCAGCGGGCGATGGCGATGGTGCTGGACGGGGCGTCGCCGGGAACCAGGTCGTAGCGGGTGGTGACGCGGGTGATGGCGGTGGCGAGGAGGTCGGCCAGGTCGCCGTCGGAGGTGAGCAGCCCGGTGAGCTCGGTGCCGAGGACCTGGGCGTACCAGCCGCCGTTGCGGTCGGGCGGGCGGCGCGAGGTGACGCCGTCGAGCACGACGACCGCGTTGGGGAGGACGAAGACCCGGTCCTCGGTCGGGCGGCCGGGAGCGGGGCGTTCCGCGGTTTCGATCTTCGCCATGGCCTCACCGTAGCGTCAACTTCGGTTGACAAACGCCGAGTGTCAACCTACGTTGACGTCATGACTAAGGCGACCGAGTTGGCCTCGGCGGCTGGGGACCAGGACCCGAAGGTGGGGCTGCGCGCGGTGAGCGCGCTGCGCAGGCTGCTGGAGCAGCTGGAGTCCGTCCAGGTCCGCAACGCCCGTGTCCGGGGCTGGTCATGGCAGGAGATCGCGGCCGAGCTGGGGGTCACCCGGCAGGCCGTCCACAAGAAGCACGGAGGACGGGGATGATCGGCGAACGGTTCACGCGCGAGGCCCGCCAAGCGGTGCGCGACGCGGTCAAGGAGGCCGAGCGCGAGTCGGCGCCGCGCATCGGCAGGCGGCACATGTTGTTGGCACTGCTGGAGTCCCCGGCGCTGGCGGGGTTCGACCTGTCCCGCGAGGAGGTCGAGGGCGCGCTGCGGGAGGCCCGGCGCAAGGGCGGGCTGAGCGAGGCGGACACCGAGGCGCTCAAGGAGCTCGGGATCGACCTCGACCGGATCGTCGACAGCGTCGAGCAGTCGCTGGGCGAGGGCGCGCTGGCGTCGATGGGGACCAGCAGGAAGCGGTGGCTCTTCGGCGAGCACAAGTCGTTCGAGCCCGAGCTGAAGAAGACGCTGGAGCGCAGCCTGCACGAGGCCAGGGACCTCGGGCACAACTACCTCGGCAACGAGCACCTCGTGCTCGCGCTGCTGGCGGGCGGAGGGCTCGTCACCGAGGTGCTGGAGGCGCGCGGCGTGAACTACGTCGAGGTCAGGAAGCGGGTCGCGCAGGGGGCGTGACCCCGGCCCAGGTCAGCCTGGGCAGGAACGCCTGGGTGAGCGGACCGATGGCCAGGGCGTACAGGACGGTGCCGATGCCCAGGGTGCCGCCGAGCAGCCAGCCGCCCAGGAGCACGGTCACCTCGATGACGGTGCGCACCAGCCGCAGCGAGATGCCGGTGCGGGCGCAGAGACCCGTGGTCAGGCCGTCGCGGGGGCCGGGGCCCAGCCGGGCGCCGATGTACACGGCGGCCGCCAGGGCGTTGAGGACGATGCCCGAGGTCAGCAGGGCGATCCGGAGCAGCAGGGCGGTGGGCTCGGGGACCATCGCCAGGGTCGCGTCCACGGCCACGCCGATCAGCACGACGTTGGACACCGTGCCCACGCCGGGGCGTTGTCTGAGCGGGATCCAGCAGAGCAGGACCAGTGCGCCGACGATCACGGTGATCGTGCCGAAGCTCAGGCCGGTGCGCTTGGTCAGGCCCTCGTGCAGCACGTCCCACGGCGCCAGGCCGAGGGTGCCGCGGATCTGCAGCGCCATGCTCGCGCCGTAGAGCCACAGGCCGATCGCCAACTGGGTCAGCCGCCGGGCGGGGGCGACGGTGACCGGGGCGGACGTGAGCGCGGCGAGACGTGGAGAGGCCATGCGGCCATCGTGCGGGCCGATTGGCCTTGTAATCCAGTGCCAATCGCCAATAATTGGCCTCATGGACCACGACATCCCAGTAGGTGGACGGGTATCAGGCCACCGGTTGGCCCGGTTGCTGGGCGATTGGCGTCGTCGCGGAGCCCGGCAGGGCACCACCGACCTGGCGGCGGGAATCCGGATGCTCGTGGTGGAGGGCCAGCTCCCCGCGGGCACCCGGCTGCCCGCGGAACGGGAGATCGCCGACGCGCTGCCGGTGAGCCGCACGCTGGTCTCCGCCGCGCTGGACCAGCTCCGCGAGGACGGCCTGGTGGCCAGCCGCCGCGGCGCGGGGTCGTGGATCACCGTGCCGAGCGGGGTGTTCCGCCCGGTCACCGACCTGGTGCCCGCCGAGCGCGGGCTGATCGACCTGGCCCGCGCCGCGCCGCCCGCGCTCCCGAACCTGGCCGCGGCGATGGACGCCGTGCGGCTGCGGATGCCCGAGCACCTGGCCGGGCACGGCTACCACGAGCACGGCGTGCTGGAGCTGCGGAAGCTGATCGCCGACCGCTACTCCGCGCGCGGCCTGCCCACCTCGCCCGACCAGATCGTCGTCACCAGCGGTGCGCAGCACGCGATCGGGCTGGCGTTGCGGCTGTTCACCGGCCCCGGCGACCGGGTGCTGGTCGAGCAGCCCAGCTACCCGAACGCGCTCGACGCCATCCGGTCGATGTCGGCCATCCCGGTGCCGGTGCCGCTCACGTCGGAGGGCTGGGACCTCCCCGGCATCGCCGCCGCGCTGCGCCAGGCCGCGCCGCGGGTCGCCTACCTGGTGCTGGACTTCCACAACCCGACCGGGCACCGGCTCGACGCACCGGGCAGGGCCCGGCTCGGCGAGCTGCTGCGCCGCGCCCGCACACCGGCGATCATCGACGAGTCCCTGGTGGACCTGGACCTCGACGGCGACCCGGAGGACGCGCCGCCGCCGATGGCCGCGTTCGCCGACGAGCTGGTCGTGACGATCGGCTCGGCCAGCAAGTCGCACTGGGGCGGTATGCGGATCGGCTGGATCCGCGCCACGCCCGACGTCGCGCACCGGCTGGTGTCCACCCGCACGTCGGTCGACTTGGGCACCCCGGTGTTCGAGCAGCTGCTGACGGCCGAGCTGCTGGCCGGTTCGGACTCCGCGCTGCGCGGCCGCCGGGTGGAGCTGGCGCTGCAACGGGACGTGCTGATCGACAGCCTGCGCGAGCACTGCCCCGGCTGGGCGGTCCGGCGGCCGTCGGGCGGGCTCGTGCTGTGGTGCGGGCTCGACGCGCCGATCAGCACGCGGATCGCGGTGATGGCGCAGAGCCACGGGGTCCGGCTGGCTCCCGGCGCGCGGTTCGCGGCGCAGGGCGGGCTCGAACGGTGGTTGCGGCTGCCGTACGCGCTGCCGTCGGACGTCCTGCGGGACGCGGCGCGGCGGCTGGGCTCCGTGGCCGCGCTGGTCGCGGGGTCCACGACGGCGATCGACGGCGACCTGGCGGTTCCGGTCGCCTGACCTCGGGGTTCAGGTCCCCGCCGCGGTCTGGCGGCGGCGGGGACCGCTCTGCGCCTACCAACCGGACTTCCGGCACAGCCCCTCGATGTGCCGGTGTGTCGGTGGCAGTTCCCGTGGACCTGCGGCGGGGACGTTCGGGGCGGAACGTCCCTGCCGCAGGTTCCGGGGTGAGGCCCTGGTGCTGCGGGGCAGTGCAGGCACCTGGGCCGGCCCCGACCTGCTGGGGCGCGGTCGGCAGGTCGGGAAGCTGGGTGGGCGTGCTCGGAACCGCGGCGCGAAACGCCGAGGACGGGCACAGCCGAGGTGGTGCTGAGGAGGATCACGAGCAGGCGGGACCGGGGGTCAGGGGTCCGCGGGCGTGCTCAGGGCGCAGTCGTGCCAGGGTCAGTCGGGCGACGAGCTCGGCAGGCCTTGCACGCTGCCGGGGGTGCGCGCCTCGTCGCGCCGCTCGACCGTCCACGTGGACGGTGCTCGCGGTGCGGCCTGTGCGGTCGTCACGGCCGACGCCCCACCGCGGGCGCCGCCCGAGGTGTCGTGGCCGCTGGAGGACGCGGTGGGGGCCGTCGGGGCCGAGGCGGGCTGGGGCGCGGGGGCGGGCGCGGCGGGCCGCGGCGTCTCCCACTCCGGACCGCTCGACGGCGCGGCGGGCTCCACGTCGACGACCGGGGCGCTCACGTGGATCGCCGGGATCGTCCACTGCTGCACGGCGACCGGGGCGACGACGACCTCCGCCTCGGCCACGACCGGGGCGGGTGCCTCGACGACGGGGTCCGGTGCCGGTTGCGCGGCGAGCTTCGCGGCCACCTTGGCCTCGACCTTCGCCGCGTACAGCTCGGCGGGCATCGCGTTCGAGATCGTGCCCGAGCGCTCGGTGGCGTTGCTGATGATCCCGCCGGAGAAGGAGAGCTCCTCTGTGGAGGAGTCGTCCTCGGCGGGGGTGGTCTCCTCGGGCTCGGCGTCCTGCTCCGGCTCATCGGCCGGTTCGAGGAAACCGAGGTCGACGGGCGCCGCGGCCATCGCGGTGGTCCACTGCTCGCTGATGCCCGTGACGTCGACCTGAGTGTCCTCGACGGACACGCGGTGCTCGGCCAGGACGGAGTGGACGATGTCGACCGCCCTGGTGTCACCGACACCGTGGTCGACCGTGTCGGCGGACGCGACCGCGCCGCCGACCAGCCACGCCGCCGCCGCGAGCCCGCCGATGGTGAGCGCCCGCACCAGCAGAGATCCGGTGCTGCGCACCGCATCTGCTCCTGCCACGGAAATCACCACCGTTCCAGGTCACCGCGAACGCAGTCGGCTGCTCGGGGCTGACGATGTGTCATGTCTAGCACTGGTGACCGCGTTTTCGAACGCTATCGGCCGGAACCACTCGGAAGGGCTGCGTGGTGCGGCTGTCCGGGTAGTCGCCCCGCCGGGTGAACACTTTCCGTCGCTGTTCACGACTTCGGGTGATGCGCGCCGGAGTCCGCTGTGGACGGTCGTCCCGGTCGGCGATGGTGTCCGTCGTGGACGACGAACTGGCGGGAAGCGCGCAGGTCACCTCCCTCGCGGAACTGGTCGGCGGCTGGCGGGCCGAGGTGCCGGACCTGGTCCTGCACGACCCGGTGGCCCTGCCGAGACCTTGGTCCGTTCGGGCGAACTGCTGGTCTTTCCGGACGAACTGCCACGCGCGGTGGACCGGTTGGGCCGCTGGATCGATCACGTCGAGCACCCCGCGGACCGGCGGGTGGCGCGCGTCCGGCTGCGGCCCGCCGAGCGCGTCCGGTGCGTCCAGATCGCCGTGGACCACGGGTACGCGCCCAACCACGTCCACGTCGGCAGCCCGATCATGTTCGGCACGGCCTGCCCGGTGCCGCCAGAGGCCGCACCCTCCGACCCGCCCCGCCACGAGCGCTGGGACGTGACCGCGGCCGTGCTCGACACCGGCCTCGACCCGCACCCGTGGTTCGCGGGCAGGCGCTGGTTCACCGAGCGGGAGCAGACCCCCGAGGTCCTCGACGGCCGCACGGGCCAGGACCGGCACGCGGGCCACGGCACGTTCGTCGCGGGCGTCCTGCTCCAGCACGCGCCGGGCGTCGTCATCCGTCAGCACCGGGTGCTGTCGTCGCTGGGCCTGACCGACGACCTCACCGTCGCCGCGGGCCTGCACCGCGCCCGGCGCGAGGCCGCCGAGCACGGCGAGCGGCTCGACGTCGTGCTGCTCACCGCGGGCTGCCACACCGCCGACGACCGGTGCCCGCCGGTCCTGCGCAGCGAGGTCAGCGCCTTCCCGGACGCGGTGGTGGTGGCCGCCGCGGGCAACGGGGCCACCTCCCGCCCGTCCTGGCCCGCCGCGCTGCCCGACGTGCTCGCCGTCGGCGCCGACGCCGCGTTCTCCAACCGCGGCTCGTGGGTCGACGCCGTCGCGCCCGGCGTGGACGTGGTCAGCAGCCACGTCCGGTTGGGCCCTGTGACCAGGGACTACGGGTACGCGCGGTGGAGCGGCACGTCGTTCGCCGCCCCGCGGGTCGCGGCCCGCGTCGCCGAGCTGGTGCGCCAAGGCCGCGGTGCGCGGGAGGCGCGCGCCCAGGCGGTGGCGGAGTTCGCGCCCGCGGGGGTCAGCCCGGCCCGAAGCAGCTGAACCGCCGGTCGCCGTGCCGCACCTGGGCGTCCGCGAGGGCCGCGGCCGGTCCGAGGCCGGAGCGCAGGCCGTCGTGGAACGCGGCCATCAGCGCGGGCGCGCGGTCGTCGGGCACGGTCAGCGTGCTGGCGACGACGGCCTTCGCACCGCGCCGCAGGAACGCCGGGGCCAGCCCGGAGTCGCACGCGGACAGCACCACGATCCGCGGGGGCCGGGCCAGCCGGTCGAGGTCGTGGCCGTGCAGCGGACCGCCGGCCAGTTGCAGGGACGAGAACAGCGGCTGGTCGCCGCGCAGGTGCCCGTGCGCGGCCAGGTGCGCGACGTCCACGCCGTCCATCGCCCGCAGGGCCGCCTCGACGGTCGCCGCCCGGCCCGCCAGCACCGTTCCGCCGTGCGCGCGGCGCAGGTCGGCGACCTCGCGGTCGGCGTGCACCAGGTCCGGGCCCGCGATCCACGCGTGGGTGCGCGGCGGGTCCGCGTCGGGCGGAGCTGCGCCGAGCGAGACCGGTCGGCCGCGGTAGGACGGCAGCGCCGCCCACGGCAGGCCCGGCGGGCCGCCCGTGATGGTGACCGGACCGTCCCCGGTCGGCGGGAGGAGAGCGTCGAGCGCGTCGGCCGACGCCCGCACGGCGTCCTCGTGACCGGTCTCGACGGCCAGCCGGAGGGCGTGGACGTGGTGGTCGACCGGCGGCAGGCGGTGCAGGCGACAGCGTCCGTCCACAACGGACACTGCGATGAGATGTCCGTTGTGGATGGTGAAGGCGAGCAGCGTCGTGCCCGACGGCACGGCCGCGGGTGGTGCGGTGCGCGGCGCCGCGAGGGACAGCCTGCGGATCTCCCGCTCCAGCTGGACGACCCGGTCCTGGTCACCCCTCCCCCTGGCCGACCGGAGCCGCTCGGCGAGCCGACCGGACACCGGCGCGGCGGCGGGTGCCTCGACCCGCGACCAGCGCAGCACGGCCCGCGCGTCGCCGTGGGCCAGCGCGTGTCCCAGTGCGATCGACCGCAGCTCGGTGCCGGGCCAGGTGTGCGGGTCGACCAGCGCCAGACCCGCCCGGCAGGCGGCGGCCGCCCGTCGGCGGTCCGGCGCGCGCCGCGCCCGGTCCAGCAAGGACAGCGCCCGCAGCCGTGCCGTGCCACCTCGGCGGGGCACCGGGAGACCGGCGGCCAACCGCAGCTCGGCGGCGTCCTCGGGGCGGCCCGCGCGGTCGCACTCGGCCGCGGCCCGCCCGGCCCGCGGCCGCTCGCCCGTCGCCCACCGGGCGCGCAGCGCCACCGCGTTCGACGGCCACGGGTCGCGGCGCTGCGCGCGGAAGATCCTCGCGGCCCGCTCGGCCAGCGCGCGGGCGGCCGGGAAGTCGTTGTCCGCCAACGCGCACCGCGCGGCGAGCAGCACCGCGTCCGGCATCCGCGACCCCCGGTCGCACCGGTCGAGCAGGGTGATCGCGGGCGCCAGCACCTCCCGCGCCTCGCCGACCAGTCCCGCGGCGAGCAGCGCCTCGGCGCGGTCGATGAGCGCCTCCGGTCGTCGGACAGCGGCCAGACCTTCCCGCGCCGCGTCCTCGTAGTGGCGCAGGGCGGTCGGCAGGTCACCGGCGACCATGGCGACGAAACCCCTGTTGTGCAAGCACATCGCGGCCCGGTCCCGTTCGCCGATGGCGAGCAGCACGGTCCGCGCGGCGCGGAAGTCGGCGTCCGCGGCGGCGGGCCGGAGCGCGTACGCGCGGGCGATGCCCCGGCCGACCAGCGCGTTGGCCAGCCACCACTGGTCGCCGCACCGGCGCAGCTCCCGGATCGCCGCGGTGAGCCGGGTGACCGCCGCCCGCGGCTCCGCGTGCAGGCACAGGTGCAGGCCGCGCAGGCAGTTCGCCCTGGCGAGGTCGTTGCCGGTCAGGCCGGGCAGCGCGGCGTCGAGGTGCCGGGTGCTGCTGTCCGGGCGACCGCGGTCGAGCTCCACCCAGGCCAGGGTCAGGTGGAGCTTCGCCGCCACCTCCACCGCGCCCGCCCGCCGGGCCGCCGCCAGCGCCCGCCCGGCCATCCGCCCGGCCTCGGGGAGCCTGCCCAGCTCGACCTGCTCCAGGCAGGCGGCGTGCCGGGCGAGCAGGCGCTGCTCCACCGCCCTCACTGGACGAACCACCCGGTGCTGAGGTCGGGGAGGGTCGGTCGGCGCAGGACGAAGCGGAGCGGGCCGGTGGGCAGCGGGTCGAGGTGGAAGCGGCCGATCGGGTCGACGGGAGCGCTCCGCACGCCGTCCGGCCAGGTCGCGCGGATCGTGCTGCCGTCGACGGCGGGGTGGACGAGGCCGATGGCGCGGACGCCGAGGCGGGTGGCGGTGTCCAGCCGGAGGTCGACGGTCGTGCCGGGGCCGGTGAAGCGCAGGGTGCGCGTACCGCCGTCGCCGCGGACCCCGGCGGGTGCGGTGAGGGCGGAGTCGGTGAGCAGGTCCATCGGGGCGGCGTCGGTCGGCGGGTGGAACCCGGCTGCCTCGGCCAGGTGGGGCGGGACGGGGTCGACGAGGTCCAGCACGGCGGCGAGGGCGTCGAGGAGGTCGCGGTCGGCGGTCACACCCGCACCTCCGCGTCCATCCGGCGGCGCAGCACGGCGAGGCAGCGGCTGCGGGTGGAGCCGAGGCTGCCGACCGGCATGCCCAGCACCCGCGCGACCTCCTGGTAGCTGAGCTCCGGCGCGTGGGCGACCATCCGCAGGATGTCGCGGCACTGGTCGGTCAGGCCCGCGAACGCCCGCCACAGCCGGACCGCCCGGTCGTCGGCGAGGACGCCCTCCTCCGGGCCGGGGAGGGCGGGCTCGGGCGGGCCCCACAGGTCGACGGGCAGCTCGCGGCCGCGGATCTTGCGGACCCGCGAGGCCTCGTGCCGCGCGGTGGTGACCAGCCAGCCGGAAAGCCTCGCGGGCTCGCGGATCCGGTGGAGGTGCTCGGCCAGCGCCAGCCAGGTGCACTGGCAGACGTCGGCCGCGTCGGCCTCGCGCAGCCGGGCCGCCCTGGCCACCGACCAGATCAGCGGCAGGTGCCGTTGGACGATCTCCCGCCACGCGCCCTCGTCGCCGAGCCGCGCCATGGCCACCAGGTGGGCGTTCGTGAGTTCTCGCATGCCCGCTTGGAAGCGGTCGGGTCCGGTTCGGATCCGCCACTAGCCCGATCGTGTCACCCGGTGAGCTTGTGCAGCCTGCGCAGCGCGTCGTCGAGCACCTCGTCCTTCTTGCAGAACGCGAACCGCACCAGGTGCCGCCACTGGTCGGGGTGGTCGGTGAACACCTGCACGGGCACCGCCGCGACCCCGATCCGCTCCGGCAGCGCCCGGCACAGCTCGGCGCCGTCGGTGAAGCCGAGCGGGCGGACGTCGGCGGTGATGAAGTAGGTGCCCTCGCTCGGCCGGACCGCGAAGCCCGCCTCCGCCAGGCCCTCCGACAGCCGGGATCGCTTGGTCGCCAACGAGGTCCGCAGGTCCTCGACCCAGGCCAGCTCGTTGCGCAGCGCGTAGGCCACGGCGGGCTGGAACGGGGCGCCGCCGACGAAGGTGATGAACTGCTTGGCCGCCTTGATCGCGGACACCAGCTCCGGGGTCGCGCACACCCAGCCGATCTTCCAGCCGGTGCAGTTGAACGTCTTCCCGGCGCTGGAGATCGTCACGGTCCGCTCGGCCATGCCGGGCAGCGTCGCCAGCGGCACGTGCTCGTTGGCGTCGAACACCAGGTGCTCGTAGACCTCGTCGGTGATGGCGACCAGGTCGTGCTCGACGCACAGCGCGGCCACCGCCTCCAGCTCCGCGCGGGTCAGCACGGTGCCGGTCGGGTTGTGCGGGGTGTTGATCAGCAGCGCGCGGGTCTTCGGCCCGATGGCCGCCCGCAGCGCCTCGACGTCGAGGCCGAACCGGCCGCTGACCGGGTCCTCGACCAGGCTCACGGTGCGGCGGGCGGCACCCGCCATCGCGACCGACGCGGCGTAGGAGTCGTAGTACGGCTCGAACAGCACGACCTCGTCACCGGGCTCCACGAGCGCGAGCAGCGCGGCCGCGATCGCCTCGGTCGCACCCACCGTGACCAGCACTTCCGTGTCCGGGTCGTACTGGGTGCCGTACCGGGTGCGGTGCTCGGCGACCGCCTGGCGCAGCACCGGCATGCCGGGGCCGGGCGGGTACTGGTTGAGACCGCCGTCGATGGCGTCCTTGGCCGCGGCGAGCATCCCGGCGGGGCCGTCGGTGTCCGGGAAGCCCTGCCCGAGGTTCACCGCGCCGGTGCGCTGGGCGAGCGCCGTCATCTCCGCGAAGATCGTCGAGGTGAACGGCCGCAATCTGGGGACTAGCGCTGGTACCCGCACAACTCCGAATCTTCACGGACAATGGTGTCGTGGAGCAACTGACGGCAGCCGACCAGGTCAATCGCCGGGACCTGCGCAGGATGAAACTCGTGGCGACGGGCTTCTTCGCGGCGGCGACGGTGATCTTCCTCATCGCGCTGACGCAGGAGTCGGGCGGGCCCGCCTGGGTGGGCTACGTGCGGGCCGCGGCCGAGGCGGGCATGGTCGGCGCGCTGGCCGACTGGTTCGCCGTGACGGCCCTGTTCCGCAGGCCGCTGGGGCTGCCGATCCCGCACACGGCGATCATCCCGAACCGCAAGGACAGCTTCGGCGACGCCCTCGGTGACTTCGTGGGCACGAACTTCCTCGCCGAGGACGTCGTGCGCGACAAGCTGCGCCGGGTGGACATCAGCCGCCGGGTGGGGGCCTGGCTGGCCGAGCCGGTGAACGCCGAGCGGGTCACCTCGGAGGTGGCGAACATCGTCAAGGGCGCCGTGACGGTGCTGCGCGACGAGGACGTGCAGGCGGTGATCGACCAGGGGATCGTGCGGAGGCTGGTGGACAAGCCGTGGGGGCCGCCGCTGGGGAAGCTGCTGGGGCAGGTGCTGACGGACGGGGCGCACCACAAGTTCGTCGACCTGGTGATCGACCGGACCTACGACTGGGTCAACGACAACCACGACAAGGTCGTGCAGGTGGTGTCGGAGCGGGCGCCCACGTGGTCGCCGAAGTTCGTGGACACGCTGCTGGGGGACAAGGCCTACACGGAGCTGCTGAACTTCGCGTGGGCGGTGAAGACGGATCTGAACCACCCGATGAGGGTGGCGCTGGACCAGTTCATGATCGAGTTCTCGCACGACCTGCAGCACGACCCGGCGACGATGGAACGGGCGGAGCTGGTGAAGACGCAGCTCGTCGAACACCCGGACGTGCAGCACTTCATCGGGTCGGCCTGGGGGACGGCCAAGAAGATGCTCCTGGACGCGGCCGAGGACCCCTCGTCGGAGTTGAGGAAGAGGGTGCGGGAAGGGCTGCTGTCGTTCGGGGAGCGGATGTCGACCGACGACGCGCTGCGGGCGAAGGTGGACGGGTGGCTGGAAGGGGCCGCGGGGTACGTGGTGTCGAACTACCGGGGGGAGATCACGACGTTGATCACGGACACGGTGGAGAGGTGGGACGCGGAGGAGACTTCGCGGAAGATCGAGCTGCAGGTGGGGAGGGACCTGCAGTTCATTCGGATCAACGGGACCGTGGTGGGGGCTTTGGCGGGGTTGGTTATTTATGCGGTGGGGCAGTGGGTGGTTTAGGGGGTTGGGGTTGTGTGGAGTCCGGGCCTTGTTCCCGCCCGTGTGAAGCTCCGTCCCTGCGTTCGTTTCGGGGTCCCCACCCGCGCGAAGCCCTGCCCCCGGCGCGCGATTGTCTCAATGCTCTGCCCTAGTTTGTCAAGACGGTGAAGCTGTCTTGACAAACTAGGGCAGAGCAGGAGGGCGCTGTTTATCGGGGGCGGGAGGGGATCTGGCTTCGCCAGACATCGGGCTGCGCCCGACACTGCATCAGGCTGCGCCTGACCGGGCATCCTCGGCTGCGCCGTTGGACGGGGCATCCGTGCTTCGCGGCGGACAGGGCATCGGCTGGCGCCGACGAGGCCCCAGGCGCTTCGCGCCGGATGCGCGCTGGCGGGCTGCGCCCGTCGTGGGTGGGGTGGCTGCTGCTCGCTGTGGGTCTGGGGGTTGGGTTGTTTCGTGTGGTTGTCGTTAGGAGGCGCTTAGGGCGCGGGTGCGTTCGCGCCATAGGCGGGCTTTTTCGCGGTTGCCGCAGATCTGCATGGAGCACCAGGTGCGGGAGCGGTTGCGGGAGCGGTCGAAGAAGGCGGATTGGCAGGTTTCGGCCTGGCAGATCTTGAAGCGGTCCCAGGAGCCGAGCAGGGCGACTCGGGCGGCGGCGGCGAGTACTGCTTGCAGGGCGTCGGTGGTGGCGATGGTGGGGATGCCCTGGCTCAGCTCGATCTGGACGGTGCCGGAGAAGGGCACGGCCTTGGTGCCTTCGCCGAGTGAGGAGCGGAGGGCGGTGCGGGCGGTGCGGAGTTTGGGGAGGTCGGAGACGGGGCCTAGTCCGCGTTCGGTGACCCAGGCCCTCCACGAGGCCGCGCTGTCCAACACGTCGGTGCCGAGTTCTAGGTCTCGGGTGTTGAGGAAGGCGAGCAGCAGTTCCACATCGTGTTCCGCATCGCCGGCTCGACCGTGCGCGAAGGTCGCGTGATCCCAGCCGGCTGCCAGACCAGTCACCACACCACTGTAGCCGGCCAACCGGCCGCGAGGGGGTGATCTCAACGGGATATCTGACCGCCGACCGAGGTATGAACCGTGTGTATACCTCCTGTGTATAGTTCTTGGCATGTCACTCGGACACGCACTGCTGGGGCTGCTGGAACGCGGGCCCGGCCACGGATACGACCTGAAGAAGGCCTACGACGACCGGTTCGGGCAGGACCGGCCGTTGCACTACGGGCAGGTCTACACGACGTTGTCGCGGTTGCTGCGCAACGGACTGGTGCAGGAAGCGGGGGTGGAGGCGGGGGCCGGGCCGGAGCGCAAGCGGTACGCGATCACGGACGCGGGTGTCACGGACGTGGAGACGTGGCTGGCCACGCCGGAGAAGCCGGAGCCGTACCTGCAGAACACGCTGTACACGAAGGTCGTGCTGGCGCTGCTGTCCGGTCGGGCGGCGGCGGGGGTGCTGGACAGCCAGCGGGCCGCGCACCTGGACGCGATGCGGGTGCTGACCCGGCGCAAGACCGACGGCGACCTGGCGGACCAGCTGATCTGCGACTACGCGCTGTTCCACCTGGAAGCCGACCTGCGCTGGCTGGAGCTCACCGCCGACCGGCTCGACCAGCTCGCGGAGAGGATCGGACGATGACGCTGCTCGTGGCCGAGGACCTGCACAAGGCGTTCGGTCCGACCCCCGCGCTGGTGGGGGCGGGGCTGTCGATCGGGGCCGGGGAGATCGTCGCGATCATGGGGCCGTCCGGGTCGGGCAAGTCCACGTTGCTGCACTGCCTGGCGGGCATCCTGCGGCCGGACCGGGGGACCGTGCGGTACCAGGACGTCGACCTCGGGTCGCTGTCCGACGGCAAGCGCAGCGAGCTGCGGCGCACCGAGTTCGGGTTCGTGTTCCAGTTCGGCCAGCTCGTGCCGGAGCTGACCTGCCTGGAGAACGTCGCCCTGCCGCTGCGGCTCGCGGGCCTGAAGCGCAGGGACGCCGAGAGCCGTGCCGTCGAGGGGTTGGCGCGGCTCGAGGTGGCGGACGTGGCGGGCAAGCGGCCCGGTGAGACGTCCGGCGGGCAGGGGCAGCGGGTCGCGGTCGCGCGGGCGCTGGTCACCTCACCGAAGGTGATCTTCGCCGACGAGCCGACGGGGGCGCTCGACTCGCTCAACGGCGAACGCGTGATGACCCTGTTCCTCGGCGCGGTCCGGGCGAGCGGGACCGCCGTGGTCCTGGTGACGCACGAGCCGCGGGTGGCCGCGTACGCCGACCGCGAGGTCGTCGTCCGCGACGGCCGGTCGCGCGAAGTCGAGCGTGCCGGGTGAGGCTCTGGCTCAACGACCTGGGGATCGGCGTCCGCATCGCGCTCGGCGGCGGGCGCGCCTCGTGGCGGCGGCTGGTCCTGACCGGCGTCGGGGTCGGGCTGGGGGTGGCGGTGCTGCTGGTCGGCGCCTCCGCCCCGACGGTGGTGACCGAACGGCAGATCCGCGCCGACCTCTCCGCCGTGCGCGCCGGGGAGGACCCGATCCCCGGCGTCGACCCGCTCTACCGCGTCTACCGGCCGGAGCAGTACCGCGGCAACCAGGTGATGGGCAGCTACGTCGTGGCGGGCGGGCCGAACGCGCCGGTGCCGCCCGGACTCCAGCGGATCCCCGGTGACGGCGAGATCGTCCTGTCGCCCGCGCTGGCGGAGCTGATGGCCTCGCCGGAGGGGGAGCTGCTGCGGCGGCTGTTCCCGCAACGGGTCGTCGGCACCATCGGGAAGGACGGGCTGGTAGGCCCGAACCACCTGCTCTACATCGCGGGGGACTCGTCGATCCCGCGGATGGCCGACACCGCGTACTACCGCTTCGGCAGGTACAACGGCGTCCCGCTGTCGTCGCTCACGTCCGCCAACCTGCTCCTGCTGGCGCTCGGCGTCGTCGTGCTGCTGTTCCCGGTGCTGTTGTTCACGGTCGTCAGCACCCGCCTGGGAGGTCCGGAACGCGAGCGCAGGCTGGCCGCGCTGCGGCTGATCGGCGCGGGCCCGTGGCAGGTCCGCCGGATCGCGACGGGCGACGCGCTCGCGAGCTCGGTGGTCGGGCTGGTGCTCGGAGCGGGCTTCTTCCTGCTGGTGCGGGCGTTCGTCGAGCACGTCGAGCTGTTCGAGCTGCGGATCTTCAGCAGCGACCTGACCCCGTCGGTCGGGTACGTGGCCCTCGTCGCGGTGCTGGTCCCGGTGCTGTCGGTGCTGGCCGCACTGGCCACCATGCGCGGCACGACGGTCGACCCGCTGGGCGTCGCCCGCCGGGCCAAGCCCCCGGCGCGGCGCCTGTGGTGGCGGGTGGTGCCGGTGCTGGTGGGCGTGGCCGTGCTCGCCACCAGGGAGCGGTCGCTCGCAGACTGGCACGGGAGCCAGGGCAGGGCGCTCCTGCTCGGCGGGATCGCCTTGCTGCTGCTGGGGATCCCGCTGCTGCTGCCGTGGGTGGTCGAGCGGTCGGTCGGCCGGGTCCGTGGTGGTCCGCCGTCCTGGCAGCTCGCGGTGCGCGGCCTCCAGATGGACAGCGGCTCGGCCGCCAGGGTCGTCGGCGGTGTGGCGGTCGTCCTCGCCGGCGGCATCGCGTTGCAGACCGTCCTGCTGGGCACGGAGACCGAGGTGAAGTCCTGGCCCCCCTTCGCCCCGGTGACCAACCAGGTGGACATCACGGTGCTCGGCGACGCCGTCACCCGCGTCGACGAGCTCGCCGACAGGGTCCGCGGGGTGGACGGCGTCGTGTCCGTGTCGTGGCAGCGGTCGTTCGGGCTGCTCAGGAAGGGCGGCGACCGGCCGGTGGAAGTGGGCGTGGAATCCTGCGACGTCCTCCTGCGCGGCACCGGGATCACCAGCTGCCGCGACGGGGACGCCTTCGTCTTCCGGGGCTCCCCCGACGACTCGGTCATCCCGGAGCCGGGTGAGGTCGTGCTCCAGCAGCGCTACACGCAGCTGGGCAGGATGAGCACGGGCGCGGAGTGGACCGTGCCCGCGCTGACCGCGGCGGACCGGCCCGACGGCCAGCTGGGGTACCACCCGGTGGTGCTCACCCCCGGCGCGGTGCGGGGCGTGGGCGTCGAGTCCCAGATCGGTGGTCTGCGGGTGCTGGTCGACCCGGCGGTGCCCACCGCGGCCAGGAACGCCCGCGCCGCCCTGGGGGACCTGGGCTGGCAGGCGACGGGTCTGGCGTTCGACCAGGATCCGGGGGACCCGACCGCCGAGTACCGGACCTTCCGGCGGTTGCTGCTCGGCGGCACGCTGGTGACGGTGCTGCTGGCGGGGGTGAGCCTGCTGGTGCTCGCGCTGGAGGAGGTGCGGGCCCGACGGCGTCCGCTCGCGGTGCTCGCCGCGGGAGGGGTGCCGCGCGGCACGGTGGTGCGGTCCCTGTTGTGGCGCAACGCGGTGCCGCTGCTGCTCGCGGTCGTCGTGGCCGTCGTCACCGGCGCGGGCCTGGGGTTGCTGCTCCTGCGCTCGTCGGCCCGCCCGCTGGTGCTCGACTACGCGGGCATGGGCGTGCTGTCGGCGGGTGCGGTGGTGATGGTGCTGCTGGTGACGCTCTGCACGCTGCCCGCGGTGCGCCGGGCTACTGGCGCGACGGGGCTGCGCGTGGAATGAGCACCTGGCGCAGGGGGAGCTTCGCCCTGCGGGGCACGGGTTTCTCGGCGAGGCGGTCCTGCACCAGCGCGTGGCGGAACTGGTAGCACGCGCCCGCCTGGCGCAGGACGCCGAGCTTGCGGGCGTCGTCGAGGAACACGACCAGCTCCCACGGCAGCTTCTGCCGGGTGGCCAGCCAGACCCTGGCGACGGTGAACCACCACCACCGCAGGTGCAGCACGGACAGGGCGAAACCCAGCAGCAGCCCGGAGGACAGGCCGAGGCCGACCATGCCCGTCCGGTTCACGCCGAACACCATGGCGGCCGCGGCGCCGAAGACGACGCCCAGCACCAGGGACCCGGTCCACACCGCGATCCGGTCGCGCGCCATCGTCCACTGCGGACTGGACGGCTGGGTCAGCTCGGCGGAGCTGGCCGTCGAGAACCGCAGCGCGGTCGCCACCGCCAGGCCGAGCCCGACGACCAGTCCCGCGGACACCCCGTACAGGGCGCCGAACGCGAGCCCGGTCGCGGTGCCGATGACCGCGCTGGTCACCAGCAGGCTGCGCCACACCCCGAGCCTCGGCCGGGCGGTCCGTTCGCGGAACGTCCGGCTCGAGGCGGTCAGCGCCGCGGTGGCGACCACACCACCCGCGACGAGCCCGGTGACCGGCGCGAGCTTCGGGGTGCTCGCGTAGGCCATCAGCCAGCCGACGCCGAACCCGCCGATCGAGCCGACCACCAGCGCGCCGAGCAGCGCGAGCCACGCGTTGCCGACCGACCGCCGCAGCTCCCACCACGCCAGCTCGCGGAAACCGTGCTCGCGCATCTGGTGCGCCAGGAACGCCAGCCACTTGCGGGCCTTGTCCCGCGGCCACGCCTGGCTCGCGCGCTTCTGGTAGGCCGCCTCGATGTTGCCGAACATCCGGTCGACGAGGCTGTCGGCCAGGTGGTCCTGGATCGACTTCTGGTCCGGGAACCGGGTCCGGTCCAGCAGCTCGGACGGCTCGGTGTTGCCGCCCAGCCCGTAGACGGTGCTGGCCAGCCACACCATCAGCGGGATCGACAGCACCTCGGCCAGCGTGCTGTCCGGCTCGGTGCGCAGGTGCAGGAAGATCGGCTCCCACCCGGCGGCCATCACGGGGTCGGCGCCCGCGCGCAGGTAGGCGGTGATCTCCTCGTGGTCCAACGGGTGCAGCTCCAGCACGTCCGCCTTCGGCACCGGCCCGACCCGCGACACGACGTCGATGAACTCGTCGATCCGGCTCGTCAGCACCAGCGGCGACTTCGGCGGGAACGCCCGGAAGATCCGCTCCAGCGCGTCCGGCCGCCGCGCCGCCGGGATCTCGTCGAGGCCGTCCAGGATCGGGAACACCCGCCGCTGCTCGACCAGCAGGTCCGCGGTGAAGCTCCCGTACAGCTCGGTGTTGCGCAGCGCCGGGTGGTCCTCGTAGAGCCTGCGCGTCATCCAGGTCCGCACGTCCTCGCGGTCGGGGTCCCAGGTGGACAAGGGGAGCAGCACCGGCACGGCGCCGTCGAGGTACCGGTCCAGCAGGCCGATCGTGAGCATCATCGCCGTCGTGCTCTTGCCGGAGCCGGGTTCGCCGATCAGCACCATCCGGTGGTTCGGCTGGCGTTCGAACGCCCCCACCACCGCGTCGCTGCGCCCGGCGGGCGCCTCCGGCCGGTCGCTCACGTCCAGCTCGGTCGCGGTCCAGTGCAGGTCCAGCAGGTCCGCCCGCTCGGCGAGCCCGCGGGCCGCGCACTCCTCGGTCCACTGCAGGTGCAACGCCGTCGCCAGCGCCTTCGACGCGGCGTCGAGGTGCTGCTCGGTCGCCAGTCCCGCCGCCCGGCGGCGGTGCAGCCACGGGTCGAGCACGGCGAGGAAGACCAGGAACGCGACCGCCAACCCGCCCAGCCAGAGGTGGGGGTCGACGCCGGCGTTGGTGATGAACAGGCCGACCACGGCGAGGAGCGCGGCCAGCAAGCACCCCGTGTGCACGGCTCGTTGGCGAATTCTGGACACCCCGGCATCATGTCCCACTCGTCACGCCAGGTGTCGACACGGGCACGCGGGTGTCATCTGTGTCGTGCCTGCGTAGGCTCGAGGTGTGATCTGTCCCAAGTGCCAGGACCTCATGCGGACCATCAACCGGGGTGGCGTCCACATCGAGCAGTGCGAACGCTGCCGCGGCGTCTTCCTCGACGGCGGCGAGCTGGAGCAGATCGTCGCCGCCGAGCGCGAGCACTACGCCGACGCGCCCCCGCCCGCGCACATCCCGCTGCCGTTGCCGCACGAGAACCCCGACCCCACAGCGGTTCCACCGCCGCCGGCGCACACCGCGCCACCCGGCCACTCGACCCAGCCCGCCGGTGTGCCGCCGCCCTACCAGCCGCCGCCCGGCACCCAGCCCGCCGGCTACCCGGCACCCGGCTACCCCGCGCCGGGCCACGTCGCGCCGGGCTACCCGCCGCCGGGTCACGGCTACGGGTACCCGCCTCCGCGCAGGCGCAGCTTCCTCGAGGAGCTGCTCGACTAGACCGGCCAGTCCAGGTCGCCGAGGTGGAACCGCTGCCCCTCCGGGCCCGCGGTCACGGAAAACCGGTCACGTCGCGGGCGGCCCAGCCGCAGCCACTGCCGGTACCCCTCCTCGACCTCCCACCACAGCCGTCGCGGGCCGCCTTGGTCGACCCGTGAGCCCTTGTCGCGCCGCCGCACCCGGACCCACGACCCGTCCGGGTGCGCGAGGTGCACGCGGTCGCGTTCCCCGTGCCCCACCACGACGTCCGGCAGCACCAGGCCCGCGAAGAACTCGAACGGGCTGCGCGGGTCCACCACCAGCGTCGGGTCCAGCGCCGTGCGGGCGCGTTCCTCGGACCGCGCGGTCCTGGCAAGCGCCAGCAGGTCGTTCGCCCAGCTCTGGGCGTGCGCCCGCAACGGCATGAACCGCCCGTCCTCGGCCAGCACCCGCCCCTCGCCGCGGCCCTGGCCGTCGGACACGAACCGCACCAGTCCGGCGCCGATCGACCGGTTGAGCGTGGTCACGACCACGCCGCCCGGTTTCGTCTGGGCGAACCACGCGGTCGGGACCCGCGACACCGCGCAGGTGCACAGCACCCGGTCGTAGGGCGCCCGTTCGGGCCACCCCAGCTCGCCGTCGCCGACCGCGCACGTCGGGTGGCACCCCACCGCGGCCAGGTGCCCGCGGGCCCGTTCGAGCACACCGGGATCCACGTCGACCGTGGTCACGTGCTCGTCGCCGAGCACGTGGCAGAGCAGGGCCGCGTTGTACCCGGTGCCCGCGCCGATCTCCAGCACCGACTGGCCGCGCCGGACGTCCAGCGCCTCCAGCATGATCGCCATGATCGTGGGCATGCTCGACGAGCAGGTGGGTACCCCGTGCACGGCACCGTCGCCGAGTGCTCGCCGCCACGCGTCGTCGTCGCCGTCGAGCTGGGTCACGCAGACGCGGTCGCGGTAGACCATCGACAGCCAGTCCGGGTCGTCGGAGTCCACCGGGCCCCACGTGCCGTCGGTCAGCTGGCGGAAGAACCGCGGCAGGAAGGCGTGCCGGTCGACGTCGCGGAACGCCTGCGACCAGCGCGCGTCGCGCAGCGCGCCTTCGGTCAGCAGGGTGTCGGTCAGCGCGTGCCGCAGTGCTGCGGCTTGGAGATCGAGCGGTTCGTGCATGGCGGCTCCCAGGACCAATCTATGCGAGGCCGCGTCGGTAGGTCGGTCACGATTTCTCGGCGCCGGGCGACGAAGTCCCCCGACGCTGACGAGTCGGGGCCGAACCGCCGACTCCCCGGCGGCCTCGCCGCCATCTCCGGAGGAGGGGCCGAAAACGCTGTGGTGGAGCACACGTCCCAGTTGCTAGCAGTCCGCTTGCAGTTGCTAGCACCCGCGCGTAACGTCGTTGTCGAGCCGAACGGAAGGAGACCGGGACGTGGACAAGTCCATCGACAAGGCGGTCGCCGACCTCGGCCGGGACATCGGTGACTACATCAAGCAGCAGCGCAGCAACGCGAAGATCTCGTTGCGGGAGCTGTCGAAGCTGGCCGGTGTCTCGAACCCCTACCTCAGCCAGATCGAGCGGGGCCTGCGCAAACCCAGCGCGGAGATCCTGCAGCAGATCGCCAAGGGGCTGCGGATCTCGGCCGAGGCGCTCTACGTCGAGGCCGGGATCCTCCAGCAGCGAGAGGGCGGCGCGTTGGCCGACGCGATCGCCGTCGCACCAGAGCTCACCGAGCGGCAGAAGCAGGTGCTGCTCGACGTTTACGAGTCTTTCCGGCGGGAGAACGCCGCCAAGCAGTCGAAGTCCGATGTGGACGGTAACGAACCCGAGGAGTGATCTCCATGCCGAACCTTCCCACCCAAGAAGAGCTGCGCAAGGCGGGCGAGCAGGCCGCCACGGCCGCCCGCACCCCGCTGCTCGCCGCGCTCGGCGCCGGTGACCTGGCCACCAAGGCCGTCATCGAGGCCCTGAACAAGGCCAAGACCACGTTCGACGAGCGCGCCGAGGCCGCGAAGACCGCGGTCGACGAGCTGCCCTCCGAGCTGACCGGTCTGCGCGAGAAGCTGGACCCGGCGGAGCTGCGCAAGATCGTCGACGCCTACACGCAGTCCGCGATGAACCTGTACACCTACCTGGCCGAGCAGGGCGAGGCCACGCTGGAGAAGCTGCGCGCGCAGCCGCAGGTCAAGAAGGCCATCGACCAGGTCGACGCGACCGTGGCCGCCGCGCAGAAGCGCGCCGAGTCCGCCGCCGAGGACGCCCGCGAGCTCGCGGACGACGTCCTGGGCAAGGTCACCCGCCGCACCCGTTCGGTCGGCGAGAAGGCCGCCGTCGCCATCGACGACGCCAGCGAGTCGCTCGCCGAGGCGGTCGAGGAGGTCGGCGGCGAGGTGGCCCACGAGGTCCGCAGCACGGCCCGCAAGGCCGCCAACCGCACGGCGCCGCGCAAGCCCGCCGCGACCACCACGGCGACCACGACGACCCGCGCGCCGCGGAAGTCGACCAGCACCACCAAGTGAGCTGAGCCGTTCCCCCGAGCGGGGCGTCCCGGAAGGGGCGCCCCGCTCCGGCTTACCCGGCTTGCGCTACGCACGTAGTCTGGAGCCGTGTTGTTCTCGAGGGTGCCTCCGTTCAACCCGCTGTACCTGGATGACTGGATCCTGTACGCGGTGGGCTGGGCCGCGTTGGTCATGGGCGTGTACGCCTTCGCGCACGCCGTCACGCAGCGGGCCGACGCCTTCACGGCCGCCGAGCGGCTGACCAAGCCCGCCTGGCTCGGCATCACCGGCGGTGGCGCGTTCGTGCTGATGGTCTTCCAGCTCAGCAGCCCCGGCGGCATGTTCTGGCTGGCCGGTGTCGTCGCGGTGACGGTCTACGTGGTCGACGTGCGGCCCAAGCTGATCGAGATCCAGCGCGGTCCCCGCTGGTGACGAACCCGCTGCCCAGCGGACTGCGCTGGCAGGTGTACGGCGGCGGCGAGCCGACGACCCTGGTCGTCCACGGCCTGGGTGCCACCGCCGGTGAGGCGCGCATCCCGGCCTCCGGCCTGCCCGGCACCCGCGTCGTCCTCACCCTCCCCTCGCACAGCGGCGCGGCCGACGCGCCCCACGGCTACTGGACCTACTCCCGCATCGCCGAGGACGTCCGGACCGTCGCGCTCGAGGTCGGCGCCACCCGTGCCATCGGGGTGTCGCTCGGCGCGGGCGCGCTGGTGGCGCTGCTCGCGGCCCACCCCGACGCGTTCGAACGGGTGGCGCTGCTGCTGCCCGCGACCCTGGACCGCCCCCGCGAGCCGCAGACCGTGGAAGACCTGGTCAGCGCGGTCGAGCTGCCCGACGGCAGCGAGGCGGGCGACTACCTCAAGGCCCGCGCGCTGGCGTTCCGGCGCCTCGACGCCGCCGTGGCCGCGCTGCCCGGTCAGACCGCCGTGCCCGACCCGTCCGTGCTGGCGGCCGTGACGGCTCCGGTGCTGGTCGTGGCCGCGACCGACGACCCGCTGCACCCCGAGCAGGTGGCGAAGGACACCGCGGTCGCGTTCCCGAACGGCAGGCTCGAGGTGTTCCCCTCGCGGACCCCGCTCGTCACGCACCGCCGGGAGATCCGGTCGCTGCTCGTCGACTTCGCGGGTGTGTGAGGCCAGGTGGACCGGGTAACCGGTCCACATGGCTGAACAACTGAGGATCGCGTTCCTGGTGGCCCAAGAGGGCATCGAGCAGGTCGAGCTCACCGACCCGTGGCAGCACGTGGAGAAGGCGGGTGGCGTGCCGAGGCTGTTGGCGCCGAAGCTCGGTTCCGTCCAGGGCTTCAACCACCTGACGCCCGCGGACACCTTCGAGGTGGACGTGCCGTTCTCGGAGGCCGTCGACACCGACTACGACGCGCTGGTGCTGCCCGGCGGGGTCGCCAACGCCGACGCGGTCCGGCTGGACGCCGACGCCGTCCGGATCGTGCAGGAGCACGTCGCGGCGGGCAAGCCGATCGCGGCCATCTGCCACGCCCCGTGGCTGCTGGTGGAGGCCGACGTCGTGCGCGGCAAGATGCTGACCTCGTTCCCGAGCCTGGCCACCGACATCCGCAACGCGGGCGGCTCGTGGGAGGACCTGGAGGTCCAAGTGTGCGTGATGAACGGCTGGACGCTCGTCACCAGCCGCACGCCCGACGACCTGGAGGCGTTCAACCGCGAGGCGCTCAAGGCCTTCGGCCTGGGGTGACCACCGGGATCTGCAGCTCCCGGTGATCGGTTACAGCCGTGCTCGCGCGTAGGCCGCCATGGCGTCGCGCACGTACTCCGCGAACCCCTCGGCGTGGGCGTCGAACTGCGCCTTGAACTCGGGCGAGTCCACGTACAGCTGCCCCAGCCCGGTGTAGGACTCCCGGTTGGGCGTCCAGCTCAGGCAGATCCAGCGGTAGTGGCGGTCGGTCAGCTCCAGCGCCTCGGGCGCGTCGACCGCCACCCCCGTGTCGAACAGCGCCGCGTACGCCTCGGCGATCTCCTTCCACTCCGCCATGAACCGGTCCACGTCGGGCTTGGTCCAGCCCCGCATCCTCGCCTTGCTCTCGGCGATGTGCTCCTTGGCGCCGTCGCCGAAGCGGTCCACGAGCTCCGCCTCGTACCGGGCCTGCCGGTCGGCGTCGAAGCCGTCGAACAGCTCTTCCATCCTCACGTCGTCACCTCCTTCCAGTTCCTTGATCGTCTTGGACACGGTCGTGGCCAGCAGCGCCAGCCGTTCCTGCTCGGCCCGCAGCCACCGCTCGTGGTTGCGCAGCACGTCGACCGCCCGGTGCCGCCCGTCGAGGACCTCCCCGACGGTGTCCAGCCCGAGCCCCAGCTCCCGCAGCAGCAGGATCTGCTGCAACCGGAGCACCTGCTCGCGCTCGTAGTACCGGTAGCCGTTGCCCCCGACCCAGGCGGGCTCGAGCAGACCGATGGCGTCGTAGTGCCGCAACGTCCGCGAAGTCACCTTCGACATCCGCGCGACCTCGGCGATCGACCAGGCCATGACCGTGTTCCTCCCTGACCCGGACAACGGTAGATGTTGACGCAGCGTCAAGGTCAAGCCGACTTCCGCGCCCGTTCCGGCAGGATGGGGGACGTGTGGACCATCGCCGGAACCCTGAACCCCGTACCCGCCCTGGATCGGCCCGACCTGCTGGCCGACCCGGTCGTCGCCGCCCTGCGCTCGCTCGACCCGTCCGACGCCGCCCGCTGCGCCGTCGCCGAGATCGACCCGACGCTCGCCGACACCGCCGAGTTCTGCGACTTCTACGGGTCGCCGCTCACCGCGTCGGCCAACTGCGTCGTCGTGGCGGGCAAGCGCGGCGACGTCGTCCGCTACGCGGCCTGCGTCGTGCTCGCCACCACCCGCGCCGACGTGAACGGCGTCGTCCGCCGCAGGCTGGACGCCCGGCGCGCGTCGTTCGCGCCGATGGACGACGCGGTGTCGCTCAGCGGCATGGCCTACGGCGGCATCACCCCCATCGGCCTACCCACCGACTGGCCCGTGCTCCTGTCCCCCGAGGTCGCCGCCGCCCCAGAACTCGTGGTCGGCAGCGGCGTCCGGCACAGCAAGATCCTGGTCCCCGGCGACGTGCTCGCCAAGCTCCCCGGCGCCGAAGTCCTCACCGACCTTGCCCGCCCCGTCGTCATGGAGCCGAAGTAGGGAACACACGAACACACGAACCTAAGTACTGAAAAGCAACAGCCGACTGACGAAACCCGCTGGTACGCAGGGGGAAGCACGCAACCGTGGCCGATTTGACTTGGGGTTTTTGGGCTTACAATGAGTCGGCGGGCAGGCTCTACCACCTGCCCTTTTTCGCCCGACGAAGCCCAAAAAAGGGGCCCCAAGTCAAATCGGCCACACCACAACGGCACTCGACCCCGTCAGTGGATTCCGGAAGCGCTCGACCCCGTCAGTGGATTCCGGAAGGGCCAGCTTCAGAACCGCATGTCCTGCGGCCCGTACTTCGCGGCGTCGGCTCCGGTCACCATCGCCCAGTAGCGGTCGCCGTAGGACCAGTGCCACCACTCCGTCGGGTAGTTCACCAGGCCTGCCGCGCTCAGCGCGCGGATGAGCGTGCGGCGGTTCTCCCCGGCGTGTGCTGGTACGTCGGCATCGGTGTAGCAGGCGTCGTGGCTTTCCTCGGGGCTGGCGTTGACCTCGGTGCCCATGTCGAGTTCCTCGCCCGAGTCGGTGCACAGGGTGAGGTCGACGGCGGCGCCGCTGACGTGCGGGGCGATCTCGGGTGGGGAGATGTAGCGGCTGGCCTGGACGTGGATGAAAGTGTCGGTCCAGTGGGGGTTGGCCTCGCGCAGGGCGTTGGCGTACTCGGCGAAGTAGCGCTCCTGCAGCCACAGCGGCCGGTAGGCCTCGACGACCAGCAGCCGGAGCCCGTCGGGCAGCAGGCCCTGCGCGACGAGCAGCCGTTCGACCACCCCGGCCCGCAGGTGCAGGTAGGCACCGGCCGGGTCGGCCTGCCGGTCGTCGAGCGCGAGCTCCGAGAACTCGCGCAGGTCGACCAGCGGTTCGCCGCACTCGTGCGCGGGCAGGTCGGCGACTCTCGGGTTGGAGAGGAGCACGAGCTCGGTCACGGTGTCACCTGCGGTGGGTCGTCGGGGAACGGCGGTGGTGCGGTCAGACAAGCACGTCCGACCGGTCCGGCCCACCGACGACCCGCGGGAGTTCACCGCATCCGGTACGGGCTCACTGGTCCTGGTAGGTCCGCAGCAGCTCCAGCGCCTCGTCGACGTCGTCGGTGACGAGGATCCACTTCTCGGCCTCGCGGCCGCGGGCGAGCTGCTGCACGAGCGGTGCGGCGGGGACCTCGTCGAGCCAGAAGGCCTTGCCCAGGAACACCATGGGGGCGGCCGGGCCGACGCTGCCGTAGTAGTTCTGGCAGAAGTCCTGGAACACCTCCTGCACGGTGCCCGCCTTGCCCGGCGTGTAGACGATGCCGCCGGTGGCGACGGTGAGCAGGCCCTCCTCGCGCACGGAGTTCGCGAAGTACTTGGCGTGCAGCTCGCACGCCGGGTTGGGCGGCTCGTGGCCGTAGAACCAGGTGGGGATGCCGATCGTGCGCGGCACCGGACCGGTCGGCAGGTCGGTCGGGAACGCGGCCAGCCACTCGCCGATGCTCACGTCGTCACCGCCGAACTTCGGCGCGCGGGCGATCTGCGCGAGCACCTCGTCCACGCCGCCGTCCGCCAGCCGGACACCCAGCGGCACGGCCTCCATCGCGCCCGGTCCGCCGCCGGTCAGCACGGTCAGGTCGGCCTTGCCGAGCGCGACCCCGAGGTCGACGGCGGCGCGGTACCCGGCGGAGTCGCGGGCCAGTGCGTGACCGCCCATGACGGCGACGGGCTTGCCGGTCAGCACCTCGTCGAGCGCCTCGGTGATGGCGTGGTCGTGCAGCCGTTCGGCCAGCGCGTGCAGCGGGTCGGGGCGGTGGCCCTCGCCCTTGCTGTGCTTGTAGACCCGCGCGTCCATGGTGTCGGCGTAGGACGCCGGGTTCGCCGGGTCGAAGCCCGCGAACAGCTCGGCGGGCGTGTAGAGCCGCGACCGGTACACGTCGTAGGGCACGTCCGGGATGGCCGGGAAGATCAGCGCCCCCGCCGCCTGCGCCCGCCGGGCCAGCGCGGGGGAGAGCAGGCAGCCGAGGAACAGCGCGCCGTCCAGCGGTCCGCGCAGGTCCTCGGTGGTCAGGTCCAGCCCGGTGAGCACGGCGCCGCGCAGGTCGGCGGTCGCGCGCAGCTGGTCCAGGTCGCTGATCTCGGTTCGCACGGGCGGAATGGTACGACGCCGCGGGGGCCGCAAGAGGCCCCTACGGCGAAGTCCGCTACCGGTAGCGCGTGGTGCAGGTGTCGGCGGAGCCGGTGAGGAACCCGTCGCGGAACGCCTCGACGCGCGCGAAGCCGGACGGGATCGTCACGCCCTTGGCGTCACCCGCGATGAGGCTGTCGCGGGACAGCAGCTCCACCACGGCCTCGTCCAGGTCGCCGGGCGAGATCGCCAGCTCGGCGCCGCGCGACCGCACGATCGTCGACGCCCACAGACCGGTCAGGCACGCCGTGCGCTGACCCGCGACCACGCCGGTCACCGGCAGGCCCATCGAGTCCTGCACGGCCACGGCGTAGCGGGAGGCCACCGACCCGAACGCGGCGAAGTCGCCGATGGTGCCGAGCTCCGCCAGTCCCGCCAGGTCGATCCCCACGACGCCGCCGGAGCAGTAGCTCGCCGGGGTCGTGTCCGCGCACCCGCCGTCCCACCGGACCTGTACGCCGGGGAAGGCAGCGCGCAGCGTGGCCTTGAGGTTCAGCAGCTCGGCCTCGTCGTCCACCCGCAGGTTGCCCTGCCCGAACCCGATGTCCCGGTCCTCCGCGCCGAAAGCCTCCTGCGTGCTGCGCCTGGTGATCTCGGCCAGGTCGATCGCCGCGCACCGCCGCGGGTCCTCGGCGAAGCCGAACTGGAACGCGGTCACCCGGTCGAACGCGGTGCCGTGCGCGCCCTTGGCGTCGAACTCGCCGCCCGCGGAGTCCCGGATGGCGAAGAGGGTGGCCAGGATCTGGTTGAGACCGGTGCCGGTGGAGACCCGGAACCGCGTCGACCTCCCCTCGGCGACCCAGCGGAAGTAGTTGCCCGCGTAGCAGTCGGCCTGCTGCTCCTTGACGATCGACGGCGCGTTCCCGCCGCCGCCCAGCCGGAACTGCACCGCGTGGCCCATCTCGTGCGCCAGCACGGCGACCGAGGAGATCGCGTCGAACGAGGGCAGCAGCTGCCCGCGGTCCCACGCCACGACGTCGTCGGCCGAGCAGTAGAACGCGTTCACCAGCCCCTTGGTGTCGGTGCCGCACAGCCGCAGGTTCGCGCCGCGCGAGTCGTAGGACACCAGCCGCCGCACCGGCGTGAACTCCGCGTCGAACGCGACCGGGAACTGCTCCTCCCAGTAGGCCTCGACGTCGGCGACGGCGCTGGTGGCCAGCTGGTCGACCGCACCGCCGTCGGAGTTGGCGGCCGTGCGGCCGGAGGCGGGCGCACCCGGCTTCGGGCCGCTGTCGCCGGTGGTGATCTCAAGGCCGGCCACCTTGAGCGGATCGGCCTTCGGCGAGTCCGAGGGCTTGCCGGGCACGCTCTGCGCGCACCCGGCCAGCAGCGCGGCGGAGACCACCGCGACCAGCAGGAACCTCATCGGGGGATCAGCCTCAGCCGAGGAAGACGGACTTGACGCCGTTGGGGAAGCCCAGCGGGGTCACGTCGGAGACGTCCTCCGCCACGACCGCGGACTTGCCCTTGCAGCCGGGCTCGGACCAGATCTTGGTGGAGCCCGCCGTGGTCAGGGCGAAGAACGCGCCGCGCAGGTCGTTGCAGCCCGCGTTGGCGACGACGGTGGCGAAGTTGGCGCCGGTGAAGTCGTCGAAGTTCTTGCCGGTGTACAGGGTCACCGAGGTCGAGGGCTGCGCGCCCGCGCCCGAGGCGGGCTGCGGCGCGGGCTTCCCGGAGCCCGCCTTCTCCCCGGTGGGGGTGACGCCGAACCAGGTGCCGCCGACGCCCTGGCCCAGGGTGTCGCCGGGCTTGGTGTCCTTGGTGTAGCGGTAGACCGGCCAACCCTTGATCGTCACCTGGAGCTTGCCGTCGTCGCGCTTGACCGTGCCGATGTCGTCCTTCTTGACGCCCGCGAAGAAGATCTTCCCGCCCGGCGCGACGGTGACCGGCGGCCAGGTGACCGCGCAGTCGCCGTTGCAGGTGGCCTTGGGCGGGTTCGCGGAGTCCTTGTCGAACCGGTACAGCGTCAGCCCGGCGCCGTTGATCACCACCGGGTCCAGGTCGCCCGCGGTGCCCGCCCGCAGCGACACCCACTTCTCCTTGGTGTCCGCGGAGGCGTCCGCCGCGGCCGTGTCGCCCGCCTTCTCGTCGGCCTTGTTGGTGCGGGCCGTGCCGGACTGCGGCGCCGGGCCCCGCGCGCCGGAGTCGCTGCTGCTCGGGGCCGGCTGGGACGCGGGCTGCGCCGTCCCCGCTGTCGTCCCGCAGGCCGACAACGCGATGGCGCCGACCGCGAGGAGGACGGCTAGGGGCCAGGCGTGCTTGCGCGGCATGGGGTTCTCCGGGAGGTGTGGGCGGCGCGTGGACTTCGGTGTGCGCCTTGTACACGTGGCCCGGCGCCCACCGGTTCAGCGTTCTCCCGACGACAGCGGAACCCCTGGTGGGCCGCCCTTCCGGAGCTAGAAGATGACGGTCTGGTTCCCGTGCACCAGCACCCGGTCCTCCAGGTGCCACCGCAGACCCCGTGCCAGCACGGCCTTCTCCACGTCCCGTCCTTTTCGGACCATGTCCGCCACCGAGTCGCCGTGGTCGACCCTGATCACGTCCTGCTCGATGATCGGCCCCGCGTCCAGGTCCGCCGTCACGTAGTGGCAGGTGGCGCCGACCAGCTTCACGCCGCGGCGGTGCGCCTGGTGGTACGGGCGCGCGCCGACGAACGACGGCAGGAAGCTGTGGTGGATGTTGACGGCCTTGCCCGCCCAGTCCGCGCACACCTCCGGCGGCAGGATCTGCATGAACCTGGCCAGCACCACGGCGTGCGGCTCGTTGGTGTCCACGAGCTGCCGCACCTCGGCGAACGCGGCCTGCTTGCCGCCGGGGTCGTCGGCGGGGAAGGGCACGTGGTGGAACGGGATCCCGTGCGCCCTGGTGATGCCCGCGAGGTCGGCGTGGTTGCCGATCACCGCGGACACGTCCGCGT
Source organism: Umezawaea tangerina (assembly GCF_003002815.1). Classification (GTDB taxonomy): domain Bacteria; phylum Actinomycetota; class Actinomycetes; order Mycobacteriales; family Pseudonocardiaceae; genus Umezawaea; species Umezawaea tangerina. The sequence goes on from NZ_PVTF01000003.1 coordinate 101,567, forward strand.
CCAGCTCGCCCGCCGCCACCCGGCCGAGCAGGTCGTAGAGGCAGTGCCCCTCCTTGGACACCAGGATGACCACGCGCTTGCGCTCGCCGGTGTCGGTGACCCGCCAGCTGGAGTGGCCGCCGAACTCCGCGGCGATCTCGGTGAACCGCGCGCGCAGCTCGGACACGCCGAACGGCAGGGAGTCCGCCCGCACCTCCTGGCGCGTGAAGAACCAGCCCGTCGCCGGATCGGTGTGGTAGGCCGCCTCGACGATCCAGCCGCCGTTGTCGGCGAGGAACGAGGCGATCCGGGCGACGATGCCCGTCCGGTCGGGGCAGCCGAAGGTGATGACGTAGCGGCGTTCAGGCTTGGGCACGGGTGGTGAGTATCCAGGATCACACCTTGGGCAGCGCGTCCAGGAGTGCGGAGTTGCCGGACACGATCGCGCCGCTCGGCCTGCCCCACACCGCGCGGAACACGGCGTCGGCCGTCCCCGCCACGACGCCGTCCTCGTCGGTGCCGGAGTCGGTGACCGGCCCGACCTCGGGCACCTCGCCCGGCGTCAGCCGGACCTCCCAGGCCCGACCCGCGTCGGCGGCGTGCAGCAGCACCCGCCCGGTGTGCTCCACGGGCTTGCGGCGGCTGGCGAGCGGCAGGAACAGGGTGAGGAACTCGTCGACGCCGTCGGCCGCGAGGTCCGTCCCGAACAGCAGCGACGGCACGGTCGCCGACCTGGCGTGCTCGGCGTCCAGCCGGTGGATGGCGGTCTCGTGCGCCTGCCTGCGGGCCCACTGCGCGACCGTTCCAGGCCCGCCGCCGAGCATCCAGGTCGGCGAGTCCGGCGCGGTGGTCCGCAGCTGCTCCGCCAGCTCGGCGACCTTGTCGTCCCACCACGGCAACAGTTCGTCCCAGTCCTCCGGGACGGCGACCCGCGGCGGGGCCTGGGTGGTGGCACCGGCGCGCACCCCGGCGAGCGCCCACGCGTGCACGCGGGCGATGTGCCGCACCAGGTCGTGGACCGTCCATTCAGGACACGTGCCGACCTTCGCCTCCGGTCCGGCGTCGACGGCCGCCGCGCGCAGCGCGCGTGCCTGGAGCTCGATCTGGTCGATGTAGTCCGAGTGGTCCATCATCTCGATCAGCCTAGGGGCTCACGGACGTCCACGGCACCGTCAATTCCCCCAGTCGCCACCGCCTGCGGGTGTCGAGCACCGGCCAGCCCCGCGCGGCGAGCAGCCGGACGGCCTCCACCCAGCGGGCGCGCGGACCGAACGGGGCGTACGGCGCGGCGGTCGCCCAGCACGCGTCCAGCTCGCCGAGCAGGGCGTGCACGCGCTCGCCGTCGACGTTGCGGTGGATCAGCGCCTTGGGCAGCCGCTCGGCGAGGTCGCCGGGGCTCTCCAGGTCGGCTGGCAGGCAGGCCAGGGTGAATGTGAGCGGCCCGTCGGCCGACAGCGCGACCCACGAGCACCGGCGGCCGATCTCGTCGCAGGTGCCCTCGACCAGCACGCCACCGGGGGCCAACCGGCCGAGCATCGTCGTCCACGCCTCCAGCGCCTGCTCCTCGGTGTACTGGCGCAGGACGTTGAACGCGCGCAGCAGCACCGGGCGGGCGCCCGCCAGCTCGAACCCGCCGCGCCGGAACTCGAGCCGCGGCGGGTCGGCGGCGGCCTTCCCGGCGGCGACCCGGTCGGCGTCCAGCTCCAGGCCGAGCACGCGCACGTCGGCGCGGACCGCCCGCAGCCGGGCGGCCATCTCGACGGTGGTGACCGGGGTGGCGCCGTAGCCGAGGTCGACGACCAGCGGGTCGGCCGCGGCGCGCAGGGCGTCGACGACCAGCGGCGTGCCGACCGCCCAGCGGTCGACCCGCCGCAGCCGGTTCGGGTTGGTGGTACCCCTGGTGGGCAGGCCGAGCGCGCGGGCCCGGCCTGCGGCTAGCCGCGGTTCGCGAGCCATTCGGTGGTGAACTCGTTCTCCTTGTCGAGCAGCTTGGCGACCTGTTCGGCGATCAACGCCTCCAGCTTGCCGCCCATCAGCGGGATGCCGACCTTCACCTGGCCGGTGAGCACCATCCGGCTGCCGCCCTGGTGCCCGGACAGCACGGTGGTGCCGTCCAGCCTGCCGGGGACGCCGTTGAGCGTGACCTCGACGGTGCCGGTCGTGCCCGCCTCGGTCCACGTCTCGACCCGGTGGATCACCAGGTCGCCGCCCAGCAGGCCCTTGGCGACCGAAGGCAGGTGCTCGGCGGACACCCCCTGCTTGAGCTGGTAGGACGTCCTGCTGTCGGCCTGGGTGAACGACACCAGCTGCGCGTCGTTGCCGCCCAGGACGGCCAGCCGGTCCCTCAGATACGTTTCGTCGACCAGCGCTCGGTAGACGTCCTGCACGGGCCACGTGGACGTGGTCAGGTGCTCGATGCGGCGTGCCATGGCGCGGAGGTTACCGTTGACGGTTGTGACCACCCCGCTGTCCAGTGCCCAGGCGCGCGCCTCTGTGCCGCTCGCCGAGCGCACCACGCTACGGCTCGGTGGCCCGGCCACTACCCTCCTGCGCGCCACCACGGCCGCCGAGCTCGTCGAGGCGGTGCGGGTCGTCGACGCGAACGGCGAGCCGCTGCTGCTGCTGGGCGGCGGGTCGAACCTGGTCGTCGCGGACTCCGGCTTCGCCGGGACGGTGGTCCAGGTGGCCACCACCGGCCGCCGGGCCGACCCGCTGGGCGACGGGCTCGTGCAGTTCACCGTCGAGGCGGGCGAGGACTGGGACTCGGTCGTCGCGGAGGCCGTCGCGCAGGGCCTCGGCGGGCTGGAGTGCCTGTCCGGAATCCCGGGTCTGGTCGGCGCCACCCCGGTGCAGAACGTCGGCGCGTACGGCGTCGAGATCTCCCAGGTGCTGACCTCGGTCGACCTGATGGACCGCGCGAGCGGCCGGGTGCACCAGCGGCACGCCGACTCGCTCGGCCTCGCCTACCGGACCAGCGTGCTGAAGGGCACCGACCACGCGGTCGTGCTGCGCGCCCGGTTCGCGCTCACCGCGGGCGGCCTGTCCGCGCCGATCAAGTACGCGGAGCTGGCCCGGATGCTCGGGGTGGAGCAGGGCGCCAGGGTGCCGGTCGACACCGCCCGCAAGGCCGTCCTGGAGCTGCGCCGCGGCAAGGGCATGGTGCTGGACGCCGCCGACCACGACACGTGGAGCGCGGGCTCGTTCTTCACCAACCCGCTGGTGGACGACCCGACGCTGGCCGGGGTGCTGATCAGGGTCGCGGAGCGGATGGGCGTCGACGTGGACGTGCCGGTCTACCCGGCGGGGTCGGGCTACTCGAAGCTGTCGGCCGCGTGGCTGATCGAGCGCGCCGGGTTCGGCAAGGGCCACCTCGGTCCGGGCGGCCGGGTGGGGCTGTCCACCAAGCACACGCTCGCCCTCACCAACCGCGGCGGCGCGACCACGGAGGACCTGCTGGAGCTCGCCCGCGAGGTGCGCGACGGCGTGCGCGCGGCGTTCGGCGTGGAGCTGCACCCGGAGCCGGTGCTGGTGGGCTGCCGGTTCTGAAACGGCCGAACGGGTGACTTTGCGTGACCAGATCCTCACCATGCGTGTTTCATTGAGGTGAGGACTTCGCGGAGGTCGACATGGCCTACCTGGACGAGCACGCACGTGCGGCGATCAGACCGATCAAACGACGGGTGGAGGACGAGCTCTTCGCCCGACCCGGCGTGATCGGCGTCGACATCGGCGAGAAGGTCACCGGCGGACGGCCGACGGGTCGGGCCGCGATCGTGGTCTACGTCGAGGTGAAGAGGCACAGCCAGCGCTACGCCATCCCGGTGCAGTACGGCGGCGTGCCCACCGACGTGGTGCAGGAGTCGTTCCAGCCGCACCGCGCCCTGGCCTGGTCCGGCGGCGTGCACGGCGCCGAGCGGCACTCGTGCCTGGTCGGCGGCATCGGCTTCGGCCCGTGCCGGTCGGTCCGGCTGGTGCCGCCGGACGTGGCCGTGCCCGGCGACTACCCCGTGGTCGGCACCCTGGGCGCCCTCGTCACGCCCCGCGCGGCCCTGCCGAGGCTGATGGCGCTGACCTCGTTCCACGTGGCCTGCGTGGACGACGCCTGGTGCGTCGGGGACCCGATGGCCCACCCGTCCGTGGTCGACGGCGGCCACCCGCTGGAGGACCGGATCGGCACCCTGGCGCGCGCCGCCCTGTCCGGTTCCGTCGACGGCGCCGTGCTGCTGCTGACCACGCACCTGGACTGCCGCGCGGAGGTGGTCGGCCTCGGGCCGGTGCGGGGCCACGCGCGGGCCGTGGTCGGGTCCGCGGTGCGCAAGCGCGGCCGCACCACCGGGGTCACCGAGGCCGCGGTGGCGTCCACCGACGCCTCGGTCGTGCTCGACTTCGGCAACGACCTCGGCGTCCGCACCCTGCACAACCAGGTCCGGCTGCAGGCCGGGCCGGGTGGCCGGTTCGGCGACCACGGCGACTCCGGCGCCGTCCTGCTCGACGACGCCAACCGCGTCGTCGGCCTGTACTGCGCGGGCAACCCCTCCGGCTCGATCGGGTTCGCGAACCCGATCGAACCCGTACTGGAACAACTGGACGTTGACCTGCTCGTCGAAACCTAACCGCGAGGCCGCGTCCAGGCGGCCTCGCCGGAGTCTCCGGAGGAGCGACAATCAGATTCAGGTACGGCTGACCCTGGTGGCCGAGGCCTGGTCGCGGGGGCGGAGGACGATCTGGTCCAGGTTCACGTGCGAGGGCCTGGTGACCGCGAACGAGATCACGTCGGCCACGTCGTCGGCGGTCAGCGGCGTCATGCCCTTGTACACGCCCGCGGCCCGCTCGGCGTCGCCGCCGAAGCGCAGCAGCGAGAAGTCGGTCTCGACCATGCCCGGCAGGATCTCGGTGAACCGGACGGGCTGCCCGAGCAGCTCGCCGCGCAGGCTGCGGTGCAGGGCGGCCTGCGCGTGCTTGGCGGAGGTGTAGCCGGAGCCGTTGTCGTAGACCTCGAAGGCCGCGATGGACGTCACGGTCACCACGTGGCCGTCGCCCGAGGCGATCAGCTTCGGCAGCAGCCCCTTGGTCACCCGGAGCGTGCCGAGGACGTTCGTCTCCCACATCCAGCGGTAGTCGTCCTCGTCGTACTCGGCGACGGGCGCCATCCCGCGGGCGCCGCCCGCGTTGTTGACCAGCACGTCGACCTCGGGCACGCGCTCCAGGAAGGCGGCGACGGAGTCGGCGTCGGTCACGTCCAGCTCGACAGCGGTCCCCTGGACGTCATCCGCGATACCCTGGAGGCGGTCGAGTCGACGGGCTGCCAGCACAACGTGGAATCCCTCGGCGGCGAGCTTGCGGGCGGTCGCTTCCCCGATTCCCGCGCTCGCTCCGGTCACAACGGCGGTTCGACGGTCGTTTGTCACGCGACGATCTTGCCGTGCTGGTCCGATCGGCGCACCGGCTATGACGAGCATCACCACCACCCGGTGGGCACTTCGGCCGTGCCGGGACGTCTTTCGTTCGTGGGGGACATTTCAGCGAGGCTTTGGAGGTCGATCGTGCGGACGAAGCTTCGGGCCGTGACCGCGTTCCTGCTGGGTGCGGCACTGCTCGCCGGGTGCTCCAGCACCGAGGCGGGCAAGGCGAGCCCCGAGGGTGCCGGGGGTTCGCCGCAGGAGCAGGCCTCCATCGCGAAGTTCACCGCCGTCCCCGCCGCGGACGCCAAGGACGCCCCGGTGAACGTGCCGGTCAACGTCACGGTCTCCGACGGCACGATCGACGAGGTCGCGGTCAGCAACCCGGAGGGCAAGCCCGTCGCGGGCAAGCTGGCCGACGACAAGAAGTCGTGGTCGACCACCGAGCCGCTGGGCTACGGGAAGTCGTACACCTACAGCGGCAAGGCGACCGGCACGGACGGCAAGACCGCCGAGCTCAAGGGCGGTTTCTCCACGGTCGCGCCCGCCTCGCAGATCCGCGGCACGCTGTTCCCGACCGACGACCAGACGATGGGCGTGGCCATCCCCATCATGGTCAAGTTCGACGCCCCGGTGACCGACCGCGCCACCGTGCAGAAGGCGCTGACCGTGACGAACAGCGCCAACGTGAAGGGCTCCTGGGCCTGGCTGGGCGACCAGGAGGTGCACTACCGCCCCGAGGCCTACTGGCCCGCGGGCGCCAAGGTGCACGTCGAGGCCAAGCTCTACGGGGTCGCCTACGGCGGCGGCGCGTACGGCGCGTCCGACGTGACCAGCGACTTCACCATCGGCCGCAACCAGGTCGTGAAGATCGACACCCCGTCGCACCAGCTCGTGGTGCAGCGCGACGGCCAGACCGTCGCCAGCTACCCGGCGAGCTTCGGCCGCGACGAGGACCCCGAGCTGACCACTCCCAACGGCACCTTCATCGTCATGCAGAAGGACGACCAGTGGAGCTTCGACAACCCGCAGTACGGCTACACCAACGTGCTGAAGAAGTGGGCCGTGCGGTTCTCCAACCACGGTGAGTTCATCCACGAGAACAACGACAACGCCGCGAACATCGGCAAGAACAACACCTCGCACGGCTGCGCGAACCTCACCGAGGCGGACGCGAAGGCCTACTACGACACCGCGATGATCGGCGACCCGGTCGAGGTCGTGGGCTCCATCACCACGCTGCCCGCGAAGTACGACTGGTACGACTGGCAGATCCCGTGGGCCCAGTGGCAGACCATGTCGGCCGCCTGAGCGGGAAGTCTTCGACGGGATCCGGTGTTGATCCCGTCGTGCAGAAAACTATCCACACCGCGCGCGGTGTCCGGCTGGCGGTCCACGAGGCGGGTCCGGCCGACGGGCCCGCGGTGGTGCTGGTGCACGGCTGGGCCCAGTCCGGTGCGGCGTGGGCCGCGGTCGACGGGTTCCGGACGTTCGCGGTCGACCTCCGCGGTCACGGCGACTCCGAGGAGCCCGCGGACGGCTACGGCGACCCGACGGCGTGGGCGGACGACCTGGCGGCGGTGCTGGCCCACGTGGGCCGTCCCGCGGTGCTGGTCGGCTGGTCCTACGGCGGCCTCGTGGTCACGGACTACCTGCGGGTGCACGGGACGTCCCGGGTCCGAGGGCTCGTCCTTGTCGGCGCGATCACCGGGATCGGCCGTGGCCGGGCGGGCGGCCGGATCGGGCCGGTGATGCGCGCGGCCGTGCCCGCCGCCCTCGCCGACGACGCCGCGCTGGCCGTGTTCTGCGCCGCCATGGCCCCCTCGCTGCCCGCGGAAACCATTGAGCGGCTGACCGGGGCCGCGCTGCGGGTGTCGCCCGCGGTGCGCGCCGCCCTGTTCGACCGGGACGTCGACAACACCGACGTGCTGGCCGCCGTGGACGTGCCCGCGGTGGTGCTGCACGGCCTCGACGACGGCGTGGTCGCGCCGTCGGCCGCCGAGCACAACGCGGCCGCGATCCCCGGCGCCCGCCTGGTGCTGCTGCCCGACACCGCGCACCTGCCGTTCCTGGAGCGCCCGGCGGAGTTCGCCGCCGCCCTCTCGACGGTCGCCCGGCTCGCGGAGGTGGCCGGGTGAAGCGGATCGCGGTGCTCTCGGTGCACACCTCGCCGCTGGAGCAGCCCGGCACCGGCGACGCGGGCGGCATGAACGTCTACATCGTGCAGACCGCCACCCGGATGGCCGCGCTCGGCGTGGACGTGGAGATCTTCACCAGGGCCACCAGCTCCGGGCTGCCGCCGGTGGTCGAGATGGCGCCCGGCATCAAGGTCCGGCACGTCGTCGCGGGCCCGTTCGAAGGCCTCGGCAAGGAGGAGCTGCCCGGCCAGCTGTGCGCGTTCACTGCGGGCGTGCTGCGCGCGGAGGCCCGCCACGAGCCCGGCTACTACGACGCGATCCACTCGCACTACTGGCTGTCCGGCCAGGTCGGCTGGCTCGCCCGTGAACGCTGGGGCGTGCCGCTGGTGCACACCGCGCACACCCTGGCCAAGGTCAAGAACGCCGCGCTGGCCGACGGCGACACCCCGGAGCCGCGGATGCGGGTGATCGGCGAGGAGCAGGTGGTCGAGGAGGCCGACCGGCTCGTCGCGAACACCGACGTCGAGGCCGTCGAGCTGGTCGGGCTCTACGACGCGGCCCCGGAGAAGGTGCTGACCATCCCGCCGGGCGTCGACCTGGAGACGTTCACCCCCGGCGACCGCACCGCCGCCCGCGCCTCGCTGGACCTGCGGCCGGACCAGGTCGTGCTCGCGTTCGTCGGCCGCATCCAGCCGTTGAAGGCGCCCGACGTGCTGCTGCGCGCCGCCGCCGAGCTGCTGGCGCGCGACCCGTCGCTGCGCTCGCGGCTGGTGGTGCTCGTGGTCGGCGGACCGTCGGGCACCGGGCTCGAGGAGCCGAGGGCGTTGCAGCGGCTCGCCGACGAGCTGGGCATCACCGACGTGGTGCGGTTCCTGCTGCCGCTGGCCGGCGGCGACCTGGCCGAGGTGTACCGGGCGGCCGACGTGGTCGCGGTGCCCAGCTACAACGAGTCGTTCGGACTGGTGGCCCTGGAGGCGCAGGCGTGCGGCACCCCCGTCGTCGCGGCCTCCGTCGGCGGCCTCCCGGTGGCCGTGCGGCACGGCTTCTCCGGCTTCCTGGTCGACGGGCACGACCCCGCGGAGTGGGCGCGGGCGCTGGCCCACGTGGCGCTGGACCCGGAGCTGCGCGCCCGCCTGGCGGGCAACGCGGTCGGCCACGCGCGAGGATTCTCCTGGGAACGCACGACCGACACCCTGTTGGCCGCGTACTCCGACGCGCGCAAGGCGTTCCAGCGGGAGGTCCACCGGTGATCGACGAGGTCATCCAGTCCACGTTGGACGAACGGGAGCTCGCCTACGAGCACAAGGAGCCCGGCAAGTTCTTCGTGACCCTGCCGGGGACCAAGAAGCTCCAGACCAACTGCTGGCTGGTCGCGGGCCGCCACGCGCTGCTCGTGGAGGCGTTCGTCTGCCGCAAGCCCGACGAGGCGCACGAGGCCGTGTACCGGTTCCTGCTGCGCCGCAACGCGAAGCTCTACGGCGTGCACTACACCGTCGACACCGAGGGCGACATCTACCTGGTCGGCCGGATCGGCCTGGCCGCCGTGACGGCCGACGAGCTGGACCGCGTGCTCGGCCAGGTCGTCGAGGCCGCCGACGGCGACTTCAACACGCTGCTGGAGATCGGGTTCGCGGGCGCCATCCAGCGCGAGTGGGACTGGCGGGTCTCGCGCGGCGAGTCGCTGGCCAACCTCCAGGCGTTCAGGCACCTGGTGAACGAGGCCTGATCGTGACCAGGCGGGCGCAACTGGGTGCCCGCGCCCTTCCGTCTACCCCCTGAACGCGGGGCGACTGGAGGGGATCTGACATGGGTAGACGCACGCTCGTGGTGACCGCGCTGGCGGTCATGGCGCTGGCCGGGTGCTCCGGCACCGAGAGCAAGAGCTCCAGCGGGGGCGCGGACGTGGCCGCACCGGCCATCGCCCCCGTCCCCGCTCCCGCGCAGGGCAACAGCACACCCGGCGCCAAGGAGGCCGCACCCGACCAGCGGCAGAACGAGGCCCAACCAGCGGGCACACCATCACCCGACCGCCAGCTCGTCCGCACCGCCGACGTCAGCCTCCGCGGCGAGGACGTCGAGGCGGTGCTGGCGAAGGTCAAGGAGCTCGCCCAGCGCGAAAGCGGCTTCGTCAGCGTCGAGAACTCCAACTCCTCCAGCGGATCGGTCACGCTGCGCGTGCCTGCCGACCGGATGGACGCGCTGCTCAAGGGCATCGGCGAGATCGACGGCACCACGCTGGTCAACCGGTCCGTGAAGTCCGAGGACGTGACCGAACAGGTCGTCGACGTCGAATCCCGCCTCGCCACCCAACGCGCCAGCGTCGACCGCGTGCGCGCCCTGCTGGACCGGGCCGCCACCACGTCGGAGATCACCCAGATCGAGGGCGAGCTGACCAGGCGGCAGAGCGAGCTGGAGTCGTTGCAGCGCAGGCACGACACGCTCAAGGGCCAGGTAGCGCTGTCCACCATCTCCGTGACCATCCGCAAGGAAACCACCGCCAAGCCCGCCGAGGAGGACATCGGCTTCCTCAGCGCCCTAGCCTCCGGCTGGTCCGCCCTCGTCAAGGCGTTCCGCGTCATCGTCGTCGTCATCGGCGCCGTCCTCCCCTTCGCCGCCGTCCTCGGCCTGCTCGGCGCCGCCCTCTGGGCCCTCCGCAAGCGCCGCCGCACCACGAAGACGCCGGCCGCCGTTCCGTCGTCTGAGTGACCGCACGGGAAAGGCCCCCGGCGGGGGATCTTGTCGGGGGCCTTTCCGTGGTGATCAGGGCAGGAGTATTGGGAAACACGCAGTCGCTTGTGAGCACGGTTGCACCAATCTCGACCAAGACGCCCATGGCGTTCCGCAGCATCGGCTACAGAGGGCACATGTCGAATTCCTTGCGGGTCATGACGGCGTTGTCGGCCGCGGTGACAGCGGTTTGCGCTGTGGTCCTGGTGGTCGTCGTGTTGTCGGGGAACGTGACGGTGCAGGTGCAACCACTGCGGACGTGAGGGGACACGTTCAGCGCCGAACTGGAGGTAGGCGCTCCAACACCTTGACCTCACTTGACCGGTTGCGCTGCACACCACAGCCTCGGCTTCGCCCGGTAGAGCGCATGAAAGGGCCCCCGGCGATGATCTTGCCGGGGGCCCTGGTGGCGAAGTGCCGCAGTCAGGGGCAGACGGTGGCATTGGCGGTCCGACCGCCGTTGGCTTGTTCTGCTTGGTCAGACCCTCAACGGGGCCTCGACCAGCACCGCCCAATAGCTACGAGTCCGCCTTCTCCCGCGCCCGGAGGTCCTTGCGCAGGATCTTGCCGGCGGCGGACTTAGGGATGGCTTCGATGAACTCGACGACGCGCACCTTCTTGTGCGGGGCGACGCGGTCGGCGACGAAGGTCATCACGCCGGCGGCGTCGAGGTCGTCGGCGTTGGCTTGGCGGACGACGAAGGCTTTCGGGACTTCTTCGCCGTCGGCGTCGAGGACGCCGACGACGGCGGCGTCGGCGATCTGGGGGTGGGTCAGGAGGACGGCTTCGAGTTCGGCCGGTGGGACCTGGTAGCCCTTGTACTTGATGAGCTCCTTGACCCTGTCGACGATGCTGACGACACCGTCGGCGTCGATGACGGCGACGTCGCCGGTGTGCAGGAAGCCGTCGGCGTCGAGGGTGGCGGAGGTGGCTTCCTCGTTGTTGAGGTAGCCCTTCATGACGTTGGGGCCGCGGCACCACAGCTCGCCGCGTTCGCCGACGCCGACGTCCTCGCCGGTGGCGGGGTCGACGAAGCGGTTCTCCATGTTGGGGTAGATGACGCCGACGGTGCCGACGGAGATGTCGTCGCGGCCCTCGGGGATGGCGTGGCTGACAGGGCTCATCTCGGTCATGCCGTAGCCCTGGAGGACCTTGCAGCCCAGGCGTTTGCGGACCGCGGCCGCGAGGTCGACGTCGAGGGGGGCGGCGCCGGAGAAGATGGTGTCGATGGCGGAGAGGTCGAACTGGTCGACCAGGGGGTGCTTGGCCAGTGCGACGGCGACCGGCGGGGCGATGTAGACGCGGTCGGTGCGGTGCTCGGCGATGACCCGCAGGAACTCGGGGAGGTCGAAGCGGGGCATGGTGACGACGGTGGCGCCGACGGAGAGGCCGTTGTTCATCAGGACCTGCATGCCGTAGATGTGGAAGAACGGCAGGACGGCCAGGATGCGGGTGTCGCCGCCGATGTTGATGATCGGCGTGGACTGGACGATGTTCGCCACGAGGTTGCGGTGGGTGAGCATCACGCCCTTGGCCTTGCCGGTGGTGCCCGAGGAGTAGGGCAGCACGGCGACGTCCTCGGCCGGGTCGATCACCACCTCCGGCACGGGGCCGGTGCTCGCGAGCAGCGTCGTGAGGGACGGGTGGCCCTCGGCGCCGTCGAGCACGACGACGTCGTCGTCGGTGAGACCCACCTGCTGGGCCGCGGGCAGGCCGTTGGGCAGCAGCACCGAGACGGTGAAGAGCATCTTGGCGCCCGCGTCGGCGAGCTGGCTGGCCACCTCGTTCGCGGTGTAGAGCGCGTTGATCGTGGTGGCGGTGGCGCCCGCGCGCAGGATGCCGTGGAAGACGACCGCGTAGTACGGCGTGTTGGGGCTGAGGATGCCCACCACGTCGCCCTTGCCGATCCCCCTCTCGGCGAGAGCGGCGGCGAGCCTGTCGATCGCGCCCGCGAGCTGCCCGTAGGTCATCTCGGCGCCGGAGGTGCCGTCGATGAGCGCCACGCGGTCGGCGCGCTCGGCGACGTCCGCGAACAACAGCTCGTGCAAGGAGACGTCCGGGACCACTACGTCGGGGAACGGACTGCGGAAGATCATGCGGCGGCCTCATTCGGTCGGTCGTTGCACCGTGATCGCGTCATCGTGTGTCACCCCACACCACAGGTCAAGGCGTAGCAAGACGTTACCGACGGAGACCAATAGCACTCGAATGGAGTAGTGGTTGACCTTGTGGACGCCGGGCCGGATCTGCGAAGTTGACAGGGCCTGCGCGGCTCGGCTCCCACGCACTCCACGAGCCCCGCAGGGAACCTCGCGGTTCGCAAACCCCCCGTCGAACCGCGGCCCGCTGGACTTCCGGGCTCCCCCCGCCCGATGTCCGCTCTAGCGGGGAACCAACGCGGGGTGGTCCGAGTTGTGACTCCCCCTCTCTCCCGGACCGCCCCGCGCTTCCCCCGCCGTGTTGCTCTGAGTAGCTTTTTCGTCAGAAACCGATGCTCAATTGGCTGACAGGGTGACCTGGGCTTTCACCCGACCGGGAAGTAGATCCCCCCGAGGTCACGCTTCCGCGCGCTGGGCGTGTTTCGGCAGCAGCCAGACCAGGGCGAAGGTGAGCAGGCACAGGGTGGCGGCGAGGGCGATGACCAGCTCGGTCGCGTAGGTGGTGGTGGCGTGGTCGGCGCTGGTGAAGAAGACGGTGCCGAGTGCGGCCACGCCGATGGCGGCGGAGAACTGCTGGACGGCGTTGAGCATGCCCGAGCCGGTGCCGATCTCGTCGGTGGTGGCGTCGCCGAGGACGAAGTCGAAGAGGGGGACGAAGACCAGGCCGGTGCCGAAGCCGGTGACCAGCAGGGCCGGGGCGAGGGTGGTGGAGGTGGTGGGCGGGGCGGAGATGGTCCACCAGAGGGCGAGCAGGCCGAGGACGGTCAGGCCGAGGCCGAGGTGGAGGGTGGTGCGGCCGAGCTTGCGGGTGAGCACGGCACCTGCCAGGACGACGGCCACGGCGCTGCCGAGCGCCCAGGGGATGAGGGTGAGGCTGGTGTGCAGCGGGGTCCAGTGCAGGCCCAGTTGCAGGAGCAGGGTGAGGGCCAGCTGGAAACCGCTCGACGAGGCGTAGAAGCACGCGACGACGGCCAGGCCGACGACGAAGCCGCGCCTGGTGAACAGGGTGGGGGCGATCACCGGGTGGGGGCTGCGGCGTTCGGAGGAGACGAACAGGGCCAGGGTGGCGACCGCGCCCGCGATGGACAGGTGGGTCCACGGCGGCCAGCCGAGCTCGCGGCCCTGGACCAGGGGGATGATCAGCAGGGCTGAGGCGAGCGTGAGCAGGGCGACGCCGCGCAGGTCGAGGCGGGTCGTCCTGTCCTCGCCGGTGCGGTGCGGCAGGTAGCGCAGGCCGAGGGGCAGGGCCGCGAGGCCGATCGGCACGTTGACCAGGAAGATCGAGCGCCACTGGGCGCCGAACAGGTCGAGGTGCAGCAGCCAGCCCGCGGCGATCGGACCCGCCACCGTCGCGAGGCCCATGACGGGGCCAAACGGGATGAGGGCCTTGCGCAGCTCCTGGGGCGGGAAGACGAAGGCGACCATCGCGAAGCCCTGCGGGATCATCACGGACCCGAACAGCCCTTGCAGGACGCGGGCGGCGATCAGGAAACCGACGCCGGGCGCCAGGCCGCAGGCCAGCGAGGCGAGCGTGAAACCGGTCATGCCCAGCAGGAACAGCCTGCGCCGGCCGAACAGGTCGCCCAGCCGTCCGGACGTGACCAGGCCGATGGCGAACGCCGCGGTGTAGGCGGTGAGCACCCACTGCACGGTGCTGTCCGCGCCGCCGAGGTCGGCCCGGATCGACGGGCCCGCGAGGGTGGCGATGGTCGAGTCGACCACGTCCATGACGTCGGCGACGACGACCACCAGGAGCACGAGCCAGGCGCTTCGGAGGGGAGGAGCAGTCAGCGAACTATGTTCGATACTCACGAACAAAGTTCTACGCATCGAATGACGTTCGTGTCAAGGTACGCTCATCCGCATGCCAGCCGACCCGAGACAGCGCCGCGCTGCCCGGCACGCCCAGCCGGTCGCCACCCCGGCGCGGCAGCCGCGCCGGAAGGAGCCGATCACCGTCGACCGGATCACCGACGCCGCGCTGGAGGTCGTCGCCACCCAGGGCTACGACGCCCTGACGATGCGCAGCGTCGCCGCCGTGCTCGACACGGGCCCCGCCTCGCTGTACGCGCACGTGGTCAACAAGGCCGACGTCGACGAGCTGGTCATCGGCAGGCTCTGCACCCGGCTGGTGCTGCCCGAACCCGACCCCGCGACGTGGCGCGAGCAGATCTTCGACGTCTGCGCCCAGATCCGCGACCAGTACCTGGAGTACCCCGGCGTCTCCCAGGCAGCGCTGGCGATGTTCTCCACCAACCTCGACGTGCTGCGCGTCAACGAGGGGATGCTGGCCATCCTGCTCGCGGGCGGCGTCGAGCCCCGGAAGGCGGCCTGGGCGATCGACGCCCTCTCGCTCTACGTCAGCGCCTACGCGCTGGAGATCTCCCTGGTGGCGCAGCGGCGCCGCCAGGTGGAGGACGACTGGGTGGTCGGCCGCGAGGAGCTCGTCAGCCGGTTCGCCGCGCTGCCCGCCGACCGCTTCCCGCAGACCAGGCGCTACGCCGCCGAGCTGACCTCCGGCACCGGCCACGAGCGCTTCGACTTCACGCTCGGTCTGATCGTCGACAACCTCACCCGGAGCCCGTAGGTCCGCGCCGAGGTGTGGAACCCCTTGTCCCGCAAGGGGAGCGCTGACGCCTCCGCACCGTCCGAAGTGGACGTCAGGAGGGCGTGATCGCGGCGGCCAGGCCGGGGGCGAGCAGGCCCGCGGTCTCGGCGGCGGCGCGGATGATCTCCTCGTCGGTGAGGTCGAGGTTGTGCGAGCCCATGACGGCCAGGTTGGCGCTCATCAGGGCCATGCGGATCTTCAGCAGCTCCAGCGGTGGCGTGTCCGGGCCCGCCATGAGGGCGGAGACCTTCTGCATGCGGTCGAGACCGCCGCCGCCGCCCTTGTGCGGCATGAGGTCGCGCAGGGCGGCCTGGTTGGCGAGGGCGAAGCGGGCGAAGCCGAGACCGCCCTCGACGACGAGGGAGAACCAGCCCGCGGCGATGCGCGCGGTGCGCTCGGGGCTGTGCGGCCGGGCCTCGGCCCACTCGATGAGCGCGTCGAGCGTCGCCAGCCGTTCCTCGAACAGGCTGCGGACGATCGCTTCCTTGCTGTCGAAGTGGTAGTAGAGCGCGGCCTTGGTGATGTCGAGCCGTTCGGCGATCTCGCGCATCGAGGTTGCCTCGTAGCCGTGGACGGTGAAGAGCTCCAGTGCCACGCGGCGGATCTCCGCACGGCGGTCGTCGCCCGTCTTTCGTCGCTGGGTCATGCGCCTGCCTTCGGTCCGTCCGTTTTGCCCATGTCGAGCATAGCGGTTGCTTACCTGCCGGTCAGTAAGTACTCTCTGACCGACCGGTAAGTAAGTTGAGCATCCCGTGAAGGACCGCACGATGACGACAGAAGCCACCCCGGTGGCCGGGACCGGATCCCCGGCCCAGTTCACCCACCGGCAGATCATGGTCACGATGAGCGGTCTGGTCATCGCGATGCTGCTGGCCATGCTCGACAACATGATCGTGGCGCCCGCGCTGCCCACGATCGTCGGAGACCTCGGCGGCCTGAGCCACCTCGCGTGGGTGACGACGGGCTACGTGCTGGCGTCCACGGCGTCCACCCCGATCTGGGGCAAGCTCGGCGACCTGTTCGGCCGCCGGATCACGTTCATCTCGTCCGTGGTGGTGTTCCTGGCGGGCTCGGCGCTGGCCGGGATGTCGCAGAACATGGGCGAGCTGATCGCGTTCCGCGCCATGCAGGGCCTCGGCGCGGGCGGCCTGATGGTGGGCGTGCTGTCGATCGTCGGCGAGATGATCCCGCCGCGCGAGCGCAGCAAGTACATGGGCCTGATGATGGCCGTCATGCCGGTCGCGATGATCGGCGGACCGCTCGCGGGCGGCTTCATCACGGACAACTTCTCGTGGCGGTGGGCGTTCTACGTCAACCTGCCGCTGGGTGCGATCGCGCTGGTCGTCTGCTGGTTCACCCTGGCCAAGCTGCCGCGCGGCACCGGCAGGGCGAAGATCGACTGGCTGGGCGCGGGCCTGCTGACCGTGTGGATCACGTCGCTGGTGCTGATCACGAGCTGGGGCGGCACGGAGTACGACTGGTCCTCGCCGACGATCATCGGTCTGGTCGTGCTGACGCTGGCCGCGTTCGTCGCGTTCGTGGTCGTGCAGCGCCGGGTCGCCGAGCCGATCATGCCGCTGCGCGTGTTCACCAACCTCAACTTCAACCTCTCCGGCGGCCTCGCGTTCATCTCGGGCTTCGCGATGTTCGGCGCCGTGACGTTCCTGCCGCAGTTCCAGCAGTTCGTCCAGGGCTCGTCGGCCACCAACAGCGGCCTGCTGCTGATGCCGATGATGATCGCCGCCATGGCGGTGTCGCTCGCCAGCGGCACGATCATCGGCAAGACCGGCCACTACAAGGTTTTCCCCATCGTCGGCAGCACGCTGATCGCCCTGTCGCTCGGCCTGTTCGCCACCATCGACGTCGACACCACCAAGACCACCACGGCGTTCTACATGGTCCTGCTCGGTGCGGGCATGGGCTGCCTGATGCAGACCTCCACGCTGATCGCGCAGAACAGCATCGAGCTGCGCGACATCGGCGCGGGCACCGGCGCGTCGACGTTCCTGCGCAACATGGGCAGCTCGCTCGGCGTGTCCCTGCTGGGCGCGCTCTACACCAGCTCGCTCACCGACTCACTGTCCGGCGGCGGCGCGGCACTGCCCGGCGAGGCCAACCAGATGACGCCCGCCGTCCTCAAGGCCCTGCCCCCGCAGGCGCAGCACGTCTTCCAGACGGCCGTGACCGACGGCGTCACGACCCTGTTCACGGTCGCGGGCTGCGTGGCCGCGGTGGGCATCGTGGTGGCGCTGTTCATCAAGCAGGTGCCCCTGCGCGGCCGGGCCACGGCCGAGGAGGTCGTGGTCGCCGAGGTCTGACCGGTGTGGCGCCGCACTCGCTCCGCTCGCGGGTGCGGCGCCACCCCTTAGGGTTGGGCGCATGTCTGTGGGAACCCTGGTCCTGCTCCGCCACGGCGAGAGCGTGTGGAACGCCGAGAACCTGTTCACCGGCTGGGTGGACGTGCCCCTGTCGGAGAAGGGGGTGGCCGAGGCCAAGCGCGGCGGAGAGCTGCTGAAGGCGGCCGGTGTGCTGCCCGAGGTCCTGCACACCTCGCTGCTGCGCCGGGCGATCATGACGGCGAACCTCGCCCTCGACGCCGCCGACCGGCACTGGATCCCGGTCAAGCGCGACTGGCGGCTCAACGAGCGGCACTACGGCGCCTTGCAGGGCAAGAACAAGAAGCAGACCCTCGAGGAGTTCGGCGAGGAGCAGTTCATGCTCTGGCGCCGCTCCTACGACACCCCGCCGCCGCCCATCGAGCCCGGCACCGAGTTCAGCCAGGACGCAGACCCGCGCTACGCGGACCTCGGCCCCGACCTGCCGCTGACCGAGTGCCTGCTCGACGTGGTGAAGCGGATGATCCCGTACTGGGAGTCCTCCATCGTGCCGGACCTGCGCGCGGGCAAGACCGTGCTGGTCACGGCGCACGGCAACTCGCTGCGCGCGCTGGTGAAGCACCTCGACGGGATCTCCGACGACGACATCGCGGGCCTGAACATCCCGACCGGCATCCCGCTGCGCTACGACCTCGACGAGGCCCTCCAGCCCCTCAAGGTCGGCGGCACCTACCTCGACCCCGACGCGGCCGCCGACGCCATCAAGGCCGTCGCCAACCAGGGCCGCTAGACCAGGCCCAGCTCACGGGCCCGCGACCCCGCCTGGAAGCGGGACGTGGCGCCCATGGCGGCCATCAGCTCGGCCACGCGGCGGCGGTACGTGCGCAGGGACAGCCCCAGCGCCCGTGCCGCCGCCTCGTCGGTCAGGCCGTCGTTCAGCGCCGTGAGGATGCCGGGCGTCAACGGCCGCAGCTCCACCATGGACGCGTCGTGCACCTCCAGGGGGCTGGCGGCCCGCCACGCGGCCTCGTAGAGGGCGTGGATGCCCTGCACGGCCTGCGGGGCCGAGATGACGCTGTAGGACCTCTCGCCGTGCGACATGTCGCCCGCCATGATCACGAACCGGTCGCCGAGCAGCAGCGTCTCGTTGAGGTCGTCCGGGGACACCCGGACCTCCGCCCCCTGCTCGGCCATCACGTGGGCCCGTTGCGACCACGACGGGTCGAGCATCGCGCTGAGCCGGAACATCTTGCGCAGCCGCTTGAGCCGCCTCGGGTTCTTCGGCGCCTCCGCGTTCGTGCTCCACCACGTGAAGAGCGTGTTCGCCGCGCACGCCATCTCGTCGACGTCGAACAGGTGTCCGGCGCGCTCGAACAGCTCGCGTTCGCCGTGCACCACCTCGATCAGGTCCATGCCACGAGCATGGCAGCTTGTGGCCACGACGTGCGGGGCGTGGCAGGTTGCGGTCACCCTTGGCGCATGGAACTCAACGTGAAGCGGATCGGCTACGGCGCCATGCAGCTCGCGGGGCCCGGCGTGTTCGGCCCGCCCGCCGACGCCGACCAGGCGCGCGCCGTGCTGCGCCGCGCGGTCGAGCTGGGCGTGGACCACATCGACACCAGCGACTACTACGGCCCCTACGTCGTGAACGACCTCATCCGCGAGGCGCTGCACCCGTACCCGGACGACCTGGTGCTGGTCACCAAGGTCGGCGCCCGGCGCGACGACACGGGGGCGTGGCTGCCCGCGAACAGCCCCGACGAGCTGCGCTCGGCGGTGCACGACAACCTCAAGCGGCTCGCGGTCGACGTGATCGACGTGGTGAACCTGCGCATCATGTCCGACGACGACGTCACGGCAGGCATGACCGCCCTCGCCGAGCTGCGCGAGCAGGGCCTGATCAAGCACATCGGCGTCAGCAACGTCACCGCCGCGCAGCTGGCCGAGGCGCAGACCGTGGCGCCCGTGGTGTGCGTCCAGAACCAGTACAACCTGGCCCACCGCGACGACGACGCGCTGGTCGACTCCACCGCCGAGCAGGACATCGCCTTCGTGCCGTTCTTCCCGCTCGGCGGGTTCCAGCCGCTCGACCTGGAGCACCTGGAGGTGGTCGCCCGGCGGCACGGCGCGACCTCGCGCCAGGTCGCGCTGGCGTGGCTGCTGCACCGGTCGCCGAACATCCTGCTGATCCCCGGCACGTCCTCGGTCGGGCACCTGGAGGAGAACCTCGCGGCCGGTGGGTTGCAGCTGTCCGAAGAGGACCTCGCCGCGTTCTGAACGCCGGATGGACACGACTGGGTGAACACCGGCTGGACGGGCGAAGAACAAGCGCTCCGGGGGGTGTCGCGGGAGTCACGGTTGGCCCCTGCGCCCTAGGCCGCGACCGCCCTGACCTGCTTACCATTCGGACGTGACCGCAACGGGTTACCTCGCGCTGGTGGTCGGCCTCGTGCTGATCGGTGGCGCGGCCTTCCTCATCGGCCGCGCCACCGCTCGGAAGCAGGTGTCGACCGCCCCTGGACTGACGGTCGCGGACCTCATGGCGATGGTCGTCCAGTCCTCCCACGACGGCATCGCCGTCCTCAACGGCTTCGGCGACGTGGTGCTGCACAACGCCCGCGCCGAGGAGCTCGGGGTGGTGCGCAACAACCGCGCCGACGACCGGGCCCGCCGCGCCGCCGAGCTGGTCCGGCGCGACGGCGAGGAGGTGCACGTCGACCTGTCGCCGCTGGAGGTCAAGGGCCGCCAGCCGGAGGCCGTGCACGCGCGGGTCAAGGTGCTGGTCGAGAGCTTCACCGTCGTGGACGCCTCCGACGAGTCGGAGTCCGTCCGGCTGGAGGCGACCCGGCGCGACTTCGTGGCCAACGTCAGCCACGAGCTGAAGACGCCCGTGGGGGCGCTCGCACTGCTGGCCGAGGCCGTCCTGGACGCCGTGGACGACGAGGAGCAGGTCCGCAGGTTCAGCGCGAAGATCATGCAGGAGGCCACCAGGCTGGGCACGCTGGTGACCGAGCTGATCGCGCTGTCGCGGCTGCAGGGCGCCGAGAAGCTGCCCGAGCTGACGCCCGTCGAGGTCGACACCGTGGTGTCCGAGGCGCTGGGCCGGTCGCGGCTGGCCGCCGAGTCCTCCGGCATCGAGATCAGCAGCGACGAACCCGGCGGCCTCGTCGTCGAGGGCGACCGGATGCTGCTGGTCACGGCCCTGAGCAACCTCCTTGACAACGCTGTCGCCTACTCGCCGCCGGGCAGTCCGGTGTCGATCAGCCGCAGGCTCGTCGCGGGGTTCGTGGAGATCGCCGTGACCGACCGCGGCATCGGCATCGCCGAGGACCAGCAGACCCGCGTGTTCGAGCGCTTCTACCGCGTCGACCGGGCCCGGTCGCGCGCCACCGGCGGCACCGGGCTCGGCCTGGCCATCGTGAAGCACGTCGCGCTCAACCACGGCGGCGACGTGAAGCTGTGGAGCCTGCCCGGTACCGGCTCCACGTTCACCCTCCGCATTCCCGTCCACCTCGACCAGGTGGAGCCACGGGTCCCGCCCCTGCCGGAGCAGGAACTCGCAACAACGCATGGAGGAGAGCTGTGACCAGGGTGCTCATCGTGGAGGACGAGGAGTCCTTCGCCGATCCGCTCGCCTTCCTGCTCCGCAAGGAGGGCTTCACCGCCGCCCTCGCCGCGACCGGGCAGGAGGCGCTCGAGGAGTTCGACCGCAACGGCGCCGACATCGTGCTGCTCGACCTGATGCTGCCGGGCATGAGCGGCACCGACGTGTGCAAGCAGCTCCGCCAGCGCTCCGCCGTCCCGGTGATCATGGTCACTGCGCGGGACAGCGAGATCGACAAGGTCGTGGGGCTGGAGCTGGGTGCCGACGACTACGTGACCAAGCCCTACTCGGCCCGCGAGCTGATCGCCCGCATCCGCGCGGTGCTCCGCCGCGGCGGCGAGTCCGAGGAGCTGTTGCCGCAGGTGCTGGAGGCGGGGCCGGTCCGGATGGACGTCGAGCGGCACGTCGTCACGGTCGAGGGCGTCGAGGTCGCGCTGCCGCTCAAGGAGTTCGACCTCCTGGAGTACCTGCTGCGCAACGTCGGCCGCGTCCTCACCAGGGGCCAGCTGATCGACCGGGTGTGGGGCGCGGACTACGTCGGCGACACGAAGACGCTGGACGTGCACGTCAAACGCCTGCGGTCCAAGATCGAACCCGATCCGTCGGCTCCCAAGCACCTCGTGACGGTCCGGGGTCTCGGATACAAGTTCGAGTCCTGACCCGGCCGACCGGGTACGGTGCACCGCGTGCGCCTCGGGGTCCTCGATGTGGGGTCGAACACCGTCCACCTGCTCGTGGTGGACGCCCACAGGGGTGCCCACCCGACGCCGATGAGCTCGGAGAAGTCCGTGCTCCGGCTGGCCGAGCAGCTCGACGCCGACGGCCAGCTCACCAGGGCCGGTGCCGACCACCTGATCCGGACCGTCGCCGCGTCCAAGGCGGCGGCCCTGCGGATGGAGTGCGAGGACCTGATGGCCTTCGCCACGTCCGCGGTGCGCGACGCGGGGAACTCGGCCGAGGTGCTGGAGCGGGTGCGCAACGAGACCGGCGTGGACCTGAAGGTCCTCACCGGTGACGACGAGGCCCGCTACACGTTCCTCGCGGTGCGCCGCTGGTACGGCTGGTCGGCGGGCAGGCTGCTGTGCCTGGACATCGGCGGTGGCTCGCTGGAACTCGCGGTCGGCGTGGACGAGGACGCCGAGCAGGCGTTCTCGGTGCCGCTGGGCGCGGGCAGGCTCACCAGGACCCGGTTCCGCAAGGACCCGCCGAGCCGCGCGGAGATCCGCGATACCACCGAATGGCTCGATGATCAACTGGCCTCGGTGGCGAAGGAGCTACGCCGTTCGGGTACACCTGATCGTGTGGTCGCCACGTCGAAGACCTTCCGAACGCTCGCCCGGCTGACGGGTGCCGCGCCGTCCTCGGCCGGGCCGAGGGCCAAGCGCGTCCTCACCGACGCCGGGCTGCGGCAGCTGATCGCGTTCATCTCCCGGATGTCCGCGGGCGACCTCGCCGGGCTGGAGGGCGTGAGCTCCAGCCGCGCCCACCAGCTGGTCGCGGGCGCGCTGGTGGCCGACGCCACCATGCGAGCACTGTCACTCACGCAGCTCGAGATTTGCCCCTGGGCCCTGCGGGAAGGTGTCATCCTTCGGAGGTTGGACCACACTAACGGCTCGGAACAGACCGCGCCGACGGCTCCAGGCCGGCAGCCGGGTGACACTGGACGTTCAGGCCAGCACGGAGCACGGTGGAGTTGATGAGTCGAGAGAGCGAGTCCGAGCAGACCCAGCGCACGGTCGCTGAGCTGCTGGCCCAGTACGGCGCCAGCGCGGGCGACGCGCCGCCGCGCCGACGACGACGGCGCGCGGAGGACACGACCGACACCGGCCCGCAGGCGATCATCGAGCGGGTCAACTCCGACAGCGGCCAGATGAAGGCCGTCGACCCCGCCGTCGAGCCGCCGCCGACCCGTTCGGGGCGCCGGGCCAAGCCGGACACCGACCCGGACCGCACGCAGTACGCGGCCCCGGTGCGGCCGGAGCCGTCCCAGACCGACCTGCGCCGGACCGAGCCGCCGCCGAGGGTGACGCCGCCCAAGGCCGCCCCGCCGCGCGTCGAGCCGCCCAAGGCCGCGCCGCCGAGGGCGGAGCCGCCGCGCCCCAGCCGTCCGGAGCCCGCGCGCGCCGACCTGTCCCGGCCGGACCTGTCGCGACCCGACCTGTCCCGGCTCGACCCGTCCAGGTCCGACCTCTCGCGCCCGGACCTGTCGCGCCTCGACCCGCACAAGGCCGACCAGCCGAGGTCCGAGCCGCGCCGCCCCGAGGCGCGCCGTCCGGGGGTGCCGCCGGTCGACCCGGCCGAGGAGACCAGGCAGGTCCCGCCGATCGTCGACGAGTACTCGTTGCCGAAGTCGGACCCGTCGCGGACCGCCATCCCCAAGCCGGAGTCGTCGCGGGCCAACCTGCTCAAGACCGACCCGCCGTCGCGCAACAACCTGCCGAAGCCGGACCTGTCGCGGGGCAACCCGCCCAAGCCCGACCCGTCCCGGCCGAACCTGGCGCGCCCGCCCATGGGCCCGCCGCCGCAGCCGCCGGTGCGCGAGGCGATGACCGACCTCATCCCGCGCGTCCCGGCCCAGCCCGGTCTGGACGACACCCAGGTCACCCAGTCCGTGCCCCTGCTGCCCCCGGCACCGGCGAAGCTGCCCGAACCGCTGCCGGACGCGCGGCCGGAGGAGTGGTTCGGCGACGACGACGAGTTCGCCGAGCAGGAGAACACCGCCGCCCACCCCGGCCCGTACGTCGACGACTACTCGGACAACTACTCCGTCGACGGCTTCGACCCCACCGAGGGCCCGGCGGGCCTCGCGGACGTGGACGAGGACGACGAGGACTTCGAGGAGGTCGAGCGCTCCCCGGTCAAGGAGTGGCTGGTCATGATCGGCCAGCTCGCGGTCGGCGTGCTCGGCGGCGCGGTCCTCTGGCTCGGCTTCAACTTCCTGTGGCGCGCGCTCCCGGCGGCCGCGCTGGTGCTGGCGCTCGGCGTCACCGTCGGCCTGGTGCTGCTGGTCCGCAAGATCCGCAAGGCCGACGACCTGCAGACCACCCTGCTCGCCGTGCTCGTCGGGCTGATCGTGACGGTCTCACCAGCGGCGATGCTGCTGGTGAAGTCTTGACCGGGAACATCCCGGTCGGGCTGTCCACCGCATCGGTCTGGCCGCAGCCTGCGGGCGCCGCGTTCGAGCTGGCGGCCGAGCTCGGCTACGACGGCGTCGAGGTCATGGTGTGGGCCGACCCCACCAGCCAGGACGTCCGCGCCCTGGAACGGCTCAGCGGCCGCACCGGCGTCCCGGTGCTGGCCGTGCACGCCCCGTGCCTGCTGATCACCCAGCGGGTGTGGTCCCCGGACCCGGTCGAACGGCTGCGCCGCAGCGTCGAGGCCGCGGCCGACCTGGGCGCGCCCACGGTCGTCGTGCACCCGCCGTTCCGCTGGCAGCGCCGCTACGCCGACGGGTTCGCCGAGCTCGTCGAGTCGCTGGAGGACGCGAGCGGCGTCGACATCGCCGTGGAGAACATGTTCCCGGTCCGGCGCGCGCTCGGCCGCGGCCGCTCCGTGCAGGTGACCGCGTTCGCCCCGTCCATCGACCCCACCGACGTCGGCCACCGGCACTACACGCTCGACCTGTCGCACACCGCGGCCGCGGGCGTGGACGCCGTCGAGCTGGCCAAGCGCATGGGCGACGGGCTCACCCACGTCCACCTCGCCGACGGCAGCGGCGCGGCCAAGGACGAGCACATGGTCCCCGGCCGCGGCACCCAGCCGTGCGCCGCGGTGTGCGAGGGCCTCGCCCGGTCCGGGTTCACCGGCCAGGTCGTCCTGGAGATCAACACCAGGCGCGCCCGCGGCGCCGCCGACCGGTCGCGGATGCTCGCCGAGTCGCTGGTGTTCGCGCGACTCCACCTGGACTGGCAAGCCGCGCGCTGAGTGCCCCTGACCACGTAAGGTCAGCCGCGTGAACCCGTTGCGCTCCTTGATCCTCGCGGCGGCGGGCAACGACGCCGTCCGCGGACTCGTGGCGTCGGCCCCTGTCAGCCGCGACGTCGTGCGCCGGTTCGTCGCGGGCGAGTCGACCGCCGAGGCCGTCGACGTGACGAAGTCGCTGGTCGCCGACGGCCTCACCGTCACGCTGGACTACCTCGGCGAGGACACCACCGACCGCGCGCGGGCCGAGAGCACCGTGCGCAGCTACCTGGAGCTGCTCGACCGGCTGCACGCCGTCGGGCTGGCGGGCAGGGCCGAGGTCAGCGTGAAGCTGTCCGCCGTCGGCCAGGCCCTCGGGGAGAACCTCGCGCTCACCAACGCGTCCCGGATCTGCGCGGCCGCCGAGCAGTGCGGCACCACGGTCACGCTGGACATGGAGGACCACACCACCACGGACTCCACGCTGCGCGTGCTCGCCGAGCTCCGCCGCAGCTGGCCGTGGGTGGGCGCCGTGCTCCAGGCCTACCTGCGCCGCACCCTGGACGACTGCCGCGAGCTCGCGGGCTCCCGCGTGCGGCTGTGCAAGGGCGCCTACGCCGAACCCGACGGCGTCGCCTACGACGACCCGCACGAGGTCGACCTGAACTACGTCCGCTGCGCCAACGCGCTCCTCGCGGGCGACGGGTTCCCGATGTTCGCCACGCACGACCCGAGGCTGGTCGACGTGATCGGCGAACGGGCGCGCTGGCACGACCGGAAGCCCGGTAGCTTCGAGTACCAGATGCTTTACGGGATCCGCCCCGCCGAGCAGCGACGGCTAGCCTCGGAGGGGAACGTGGTCCGCGTGTACGTGCCTTACGGCGAGCAGTGGTACGGGTACCTGATGCGGAGGCTGGCGGAGCGCCCGGCCAACGTCACCTTCTTCCTGCGGTCGCTGGTCAGCCGCTCATGACAACTCGTACGAGGAGCTCGGTGCCCACGTTCACGGCCGCCAGTGCAGTGCGTTCGCTCGGTGACGGGACCTACACGGCCAGCCTGCCCGCGGAGTGGACCGTCGGTCCAAAGCCGCACGGCGGTTTCCTGCTCGTGCTCGCCGCCCGCGCCGCGACGAGGACGGCGACCGACGCCGTTCCCGGTACCGAGGGCCTGGCCCCCCTCGCCGTCAGCTCCCAGTTCCTGCGGGCTCCCGAAGTGGGTCCGGTGCTGCTCCGCACCGAGATCCGCAAGTCCGGCCGCACCGCGACGGTCGTGTCGGCCACGATCGAGCAGCGCGGCCGCAGCTGCGTCGAGTCGGTCGTCACCGTCGGGCACCTCCCGGACCAGACCCCGGACTACGCGGACCTGCCGTCCATCCCGGCCGAACCGCCCGCCGACTCCATCGACCTGAGCACGATGGAGTCCGGCGGCGTCTACAAGCTCGGTGCCGTCTGCGACGTCCGCCTCGACCAGCAGGGCGCGGGCTTCCTCACCGGCCGCACCGGCGACCCGCTCGTGCTGCGGCTGTGGGTCCGCCCCAAGGGCGAACGCCCCGACCCCTACTTCGCGCTCGTCGCGGGCGACATCTCCATGCCCGTCACGTTCAACCTCGGCCGGTTCGGCTGGTCGCCCACCGTCCAGCTCACGGCCCTCCTGCGCGCCAACCCGGCGCCGGGGTGGCTGCGCGTGCAGGTGTCGTGCAGCGCCGTGCACGGGCAGTGGTTCGACGAGGACGCCGTCGTGGTCGACTCGGCGGGCAGGCTCATCTGCCAGTCGCGGCAGCTGGCGCTGACGCCGGCGGGATGAGCGGTGGCCGCCACTGGAGCCGGTGCGGTGGTGGCCCAGTGGCACCCTTGTCCGCATGACGACTATCGCCGTGCTGGGCGCGGGCAAGATCGGGGAGGCCCTGCTGTCGGGGCTGCTCCAGGGTGGCCGCAAGGCACATGAGCTGCTGTTCACCGAGAAGCACCCGCAGCGCGCGGAGGAGCTGGCCAAGCAGTACGGGACCGAGGCGGTCGACGTCGCGGTGGCCGCGGCGCGCGCCGAAGTGCTGGTGGTGGCGGTCAAGCCGCAGGACATCGAGCCGCTGCTGGACGAGCTGGCGCCGGTGATCCGGCCGGGGGCGCTGGTCGTGTCGCTGTGCGCGGGCCTTCCGACGGCCCTGTTCGAACGCAGGCTGCCGGAGGGCACGGCGGTGGTGCGGGTCATGCCGAACACGCCGATGCTCGTGGGCGAGGCGATGAGCGCCATCTCGGCGGGGAGGCACGCGGGCCCGGAGCACCTGGACCTGGTCGAGGAGCTGCTGTCCACGGTGGGCAGGGTGGCGCGGGTGCCGGAGTCGCAGCAGGACGCCGTGACGGCGCTGTCGGGGTCCGGCCCGGCGTACTTCTTCTACCTCGTCGAGGCGATGATCGACGCGGGCATCCTGCTCGGCATCCCGCGCGACCTGGCCGGGCAGCTGATCATCCAGTCGGCGGTCGGCGCGGCGACGATGCTGGCGCAGGGCGACCAGCACCCGGTGATCCTGCGCGAGGCCGTCACGTCGCCGGCGGGCACCACGATCATGGCGATCCGCGAGCTCGAGAAGCACGGCGTGCGCGCCGCGTTCCTGGCCGCGATCGAGGCCGCGCGCGACCGTTCGGCCGAGCTGGGGCAGGCCCACCAGGACGGCTGAGCAGGGGCCCGCTGGGCCGACCGGCCGGGATGGGCGCCTTTGGACGTCGCAGTAGCCCCACCTGTCCCGCTACTCTCGGGAGCAGCACGTGCGTGTCGAACCGTCGGTGGGGAAGCCGACGGCACGACACGTGTCGAAGGACGCGGTGATTGCATGCCTGCGAAGGAGAACGATCGGTCGAGCCTCGTTCAGGTGCAGTTCCTGACCGTGGCCGAGGTGGCCTCCATGATGCGTGTCTCGAAGATGACGGTGTACCGGTTGGTGCACTCGGGAGAGCTGCCCGCGGTACGCGTGGGCAAGTCGTTCCGGGTGCCCGAGAAGGCGGTGCACGCCTACCTCGAGAACGCCTATTTCGACGCCGGGTGACCTCGGGGTCGGGCCGGTGCGGGGCGCGGGGTAAACTGGGCAGCCGTTCGTGCCTGGTGTCGGCGTGCCCGCTTGACGGGCGCGCGTCCGTAGGTAGCACCGGAGCATGGAGAACCACCAACGTCTAGTAGCTAAGGAACCCGCATGGGCTCGGTCATCAAGAAGCGCCGCAAGCGCATGTCGAAGAAGAAGCACCGCAAGTTGCTTCGCAAGACTCGCGTTCAGCGTCGCAAGCGCGGCAAGTAGCCCACGCGCGGGTTCTTCATCAGCGCTCGACTGCCGCCGATCCCGGTCTCCGGGGTCGGCGGCAGTTGTGTTTGGACGACCCGTCGTCCCAGTCGGTGGGCGCGGGCGCAGTACTGGCGGGATGGCCCCGGTCCGAACGGGTGATTAGCCGGTAAAGCCTGCGTGACCTGCGTCAAGAGGGCGTAGCGAGATGGCGCCGTCACCTCTTGGGGCTTGTAGCATCGACCAGTCGCAGCACCTGGACATGGAGTCGCATGGCGCCCAAGGTCGTTCTCGTCACCGGAGTGAGCCGCTTCCTCGGCGGCAACCTCGCCGCGCGGTTCGCCGCCAACCCCGACATCGAGCGCGTGCTCGGTGTCGACACCGAGCCGCCACCCCGCGACCTGCTGCGCCGGATGGGCCGCGCGGAGTTCGTGCGCGCCGACATCCGCAACCCGCTGATCGCCAAGGTGATCGCCACGGCGGGCGTGGACACCGTCGTGCACGCGTCGGTCACGGCCAACCCGGCCGGTCCGACGGGCCGGACGGTCATGAAGGAAATGAACGTCATCGGCACGATGCAGCTGCTGGCGGCCTGCCAGAAGTCGCCGCACCTGCGCAAGCTGGTCGTGAAGTCGACCAGCGCCGTCTACGGGTCGAGCGCCCGCGACCCCGCGGTCTTCGCGGAGGGCATGAGCCCCAAGGAGCTGCCCTCCAGCGGGTACGCCAAGGACGCCGTGGAGGTCGAGGGCTACGTCCGCGGCTTCTCGCGCCGCAGGCCGGACGTGGACGTCACCACGCTCCGGTTCACCAACTTCATCGGCCCGCGCATCGACACGGTGCTCACCAGGTACTTCGCGCTGCCCGTCGTCCCGACGGTGATGGGCTACGACGCCCGCGTGCAGCTGCTGCACTCCGAGGACGCGCTGGCGATCCTGGAGCGCGCCACCATGCACGACCTGCCCGGCGTGTTCAACGCCGGTGGCGAGGGCGTGCTGCTGCTCTCGCAGGCGATCCGCCGTGCGGGCAGGCTGACCCTGCCGGTGCCCAGCGGCGCCGTGCCGAGCGTCGGGCGGTTCTTCCGCAGCGCCCGGCTGGTCGACTTCTCGCCGGACCAGATGAGGTTCCTCAACTGGGGCCGGGTGGTCGACACCACCCTGCTCAGGAGCGAGTTCGGCTTCACGCCGCGCTGGACCACGCGGCAGGCGTTCGACGACTACGTGAGCGGACGCGGTCTGCGTCCCCTCATCGCCCCGGAGCGGGTGGAGGCGGTCGAGCGGGGGCTCCTCGACGCCGCCGCCAGGCTCCGCTAGTTCCGCTGAGTGAGGAGATGGACCCCGTGGCAGGAGCACGCGTGATTCCGTTGCACGGTGCTGACCGGAACGGCCAGTCCCCGACCAGGCCGCGCAGACCGCGTCCGGTCCCGCAGCCACCGGCGCAGGAGGACCCACCGCTCGCCGTCGCCCCCGAACCCGCCGCCCCGGAGCCCACCGAGTGGGAGGAGCGCCTAGGCGGGCTCCTGGACTTCGTCCGCAGGCGGATGGCGGGCGACTACCACGTCGACGAGTTCGGCTTCGACGCCGACCTCACCGACAACGTGCTGATGCCCCCGTTGAAGCCGCTGTACGAGAAGTGGTTCCGCGTCGAGACGATCGGCGTCCACAACATCCCGACCGAGGGCGGCGCGCTGCTGGTCGCCAACCACTCCGGCACCCTCCCGCTCGACGCGACCATGACCGCGTTCGCGGTCCGCTCCGAGCACCCCGGCAAGCGCCACCTTCGGATGCTCGGCGCCGACCTGGTCTTCAAGACCCCGGTCCTGGGCGCGCTGGCCAGGAAGTCCGGCCAGACCCTCGCCTGCAACCCCGACGCCGAGCGCCTGCTGCGCTCGGGCGAGCTGGTCGGCGTGTGGCCGGAGGGCTTCAAGGGCATCGGCAAGCCGTTCAAGGACCGCTACAAGCTCCAGCGCTTCGGCCGGGGCGGGTTCGTCTCGGCGGCGCTGAACACCGGCGTCCCGATCATCCCGGTCTCGATCGTCGGAGCCGAGGAGATCTACCCGATGATCGGCGACATCAAGGCGCTGGCCCGCCTCTTCGGCTTCCCCTACTTCCCGGTCACGCCGCTGTTCCCGCTGCTGGGCCCGCTGGGCGCCATCCCGCTGCCCTCGAAGTGGTACATCGAGTTCGGCGAGCCCATCCACACCGACGGCTTCGGCGAGCACGCGGCCGACGACCCGATGCTGGTGTTCAACCTCACCGACCAGGTGCGGGAGACGATCCAGCAGACGCTCTACCGCCTGCTGACCCAGCGCCGGAACGTCTTCCTGGGCTAGCCGGGGCTACTGGGGCAGCTCGACGCCCTGGGCCGCCAGCAGGGTGCGGGCGGTGGCGTGGACGCTGTCGGGCAGCGGCTGGTCGCGGACCGAGCCGTAGGACATCGCGCCGTCGAAGACCATGGCGAGCTGCTCGGCGAGCAGCTCGGGGTCCGCCGCGCCCGCGGCCTCGGCCTGCGCCCGGAAGTAGCCCTGGAGCCGGTCCTTGTACGACACGGCGATGCCGCGCATCGGGTGCCCGACGTCGGGGATCTCGGCGGTGGCGTTGAGCACCGGGCAGCCGCGGAAGTCGGGCTGGTGCGACTTGCGCTGGGTGGCCGCGAAGACCTCCAGGATCCTCCCGGCGGCTGACAGGCCGCTGTCCTCGGCGGGGACGAGCCCGTCCAGGAAGCGGTCGGTGGCGCGCGGCAGGTAGGCCGCGATCAGGTGGTCCTTGCTGGGGAAGCGCTGGTAGAGGCTGCGCTTGGAGACGCCCGCCACCTCCGACACGAGGTCGACCCCCGTGCTGTTGATGCCCCGGTTGGCGAACAGCTCGCAGGCGGCCTCGAGCACGCGCTCGCGCACGCCGTCCAGTGCCTGCGCCTCGGTCGTCATGCGATCACCCTAACCCGCTGGTCCCGCTCTCGGAAACAGATCTGTGTCCGGCCTGGTCGGTCAGGAAACAGATCTGTGTATAGTGACCGCGCCGCAGGAAACAGATCTGTTTCCCGGCGCGAACCCGAACCCTCGGACCGCGCGGCGCACCGGTTCGACGTGCGCCGACGCGGTACTTCGCCACGCCCGGACGACCGCACGGAGTGCCGATGACCCACACGCAGCTGACCGCCCCGAACCGCGCGCTGGCCGCCCCCAACGGCGTGACCTACGCCTACCGCCGCTTCGGCGACGCGGGCGCGTCGGCACCGCCGGTGCTGTTCCTCCAGCACCTCCGCGGGAACCTCGACAACTGGGACCCCGCCCTCGTCGACGCCGTCGCCGCCGAGCGCGAGGTCGTCCTGCTCGACAACGCCGGCGTCGGCGGGTCGACCGGCGCGGTGCCCACCACCGTCCACGAGATGGCCGTCGGCGCCCTCGCGTTCGCCGACGCCGCCGGGCTGGGGACCTACGACCTCTTCGGCTTCTCGCTCGGCGGTTTCGTCGCGCAGGAGATCGCGCTGCTGCGCTCCCACCAGGTCCGCCGGATCGTGCTGGCGGGCACCGCGCCGCAGGGCGGTCGCGGCTTCCACCGCTTCACCGGGACGGTGCTGGAGGCGGTGATGACCGACCAGCCCACGGCCGAGGAGTTCCTCACCCTCTTCTACACCGACAGCGAGGAGAGCCGGACCAGGGGCATGGAGTCCCTGGGCCGCGTCTTCACCCGGCAGGAGGACCGCGACGAGCCCACCGACCTGGCCACCAGGGAGGCGCAGATGCTCGCCATCAGCGGGTGGGGCGTCCCGGACCTCACCAGGCTCGGCCGCCTGGCGGCCATCACCCAGCCGGTGCTCGTCGCCAACGGCGACCACGACGTGATGACGCCGACCGAGAACAGCTACCTGCTCGCCGGGCACCTGCCCGACGCGACGCTGCGGATCTACCCCGACGCGGGCCACGGCTTCCTCAACCAGTACCCGGCGGAGTTCGCGCACGAGGTCAACCGGTTCCTCGGCTGACCCGCCACCACCGTCACCCCCGTCCCAGACCGAGATCGGAAGAGACCATGGCCAGACAGATCCGCTTCGACACCACCGGCGGCCCCGAGGTGCTGCGCCTGCACGAGACGCCGGTGCGCGACCCCGGCGCCGGGGAGGTCGTCATCAGGGTGGACGCGATCGGCGTCAACCGGGCGGACGCGATGTTCCGCGAAGGCCGCTACTTCTACCCGCCCGCCCTGCCCTCCGGGCTCGGCTACGAGGCCGCGGGCGTCGTGGAGGCCGTCGGCCCGGACGTCGCCGGGGCGGCCGTGGGCGACAGCGTGGCGGTCCTGCCCGCGTTCAAGCTCACCGAGCACGGCACCTACGGCGACCACGTGGTCGTGCCCGCGACCTCCCTCGTGCCGCGCACGGCGGACCCCGTCACCGCCGCGGCCACGTGGATGGCCTACGTCACCGCGTACGGCGCGCTCGTGGAGGGCGACCCCGTCGCGAAGGGCGACCACGTGCTGCTGACCGCCGCCTCCGGCGGGGTCGGCCTGGCCGCGATCCAGGTGGCGAACAGCATCGGCGCCGTTCCCATCGCGACCACCCGCACGCCCGAGAAGAGGCAGCGGCTGCTCGACGCGGGTGCCGCGCACGTCGTCGTGACCAGCGAGGAGGACCTCGTCGCACGGGTGCGCGAGATCACCGACGGCCAGGGCGTCAGCACGGCGATGGACCCGGTCGGCGGGCCGGGGCTCGCCGAGGTCGTCGGCACCGTCGCCCCAGGCGGGCGGCTGCTGGCCTACGGCCTGCTCGACCCCCGCAACGACCTGTCCAAGGGGCTGCCGACGGTCCCCGGCATCGAGCTGGGCCTGTACACGCTCTTCCCGGTCACCTACGACCCCGAGCGCCGTCGCCGCGCGGTCGAGTTCGTGGAGGCCGGGCTCGACGCGGGGACGTTCACGCCGGTCGTGGACCGCACCTTCGACCTCGGCGAGTTCGCCGAGGCCCACCGCTACCTGGAGTCGGGCGCGCAGTTCGGCAAGATCGTGCTCACCGTCGGCCTCTGACCCCACCTCGGGCGAACGGGCGCCGCCCACCTCGGGCGGCGCCCGTCGCGAGGGTCAGGCGTGCCGACGCCGGTAGGCCATCCCGACGGCCACCGCACCGGCCAGGACACCCGCGCCCAGCACCGACGGCACGCCGATCTTCGCCGCCTTGCGCCCGGTCCGGAAGTCCCGCACCTCCCACCCGCGACGGCGGGCGGTCTCGCGCAGCCCGGAGTCCGGGTTCACGGCCACCGCGTTGCCCACCACCGACAGCATGGGCACGTCGTTGGCGGAGTCCGAGTACGCGGTGCACCGCCGCAGGTTCAGGCCCTCCTTGGCGGCCAGCGCCCGGACGGCCTGCGCCTTGGCCTTCCCGTGCAGCAGGTCCCCGACGAGCCTGCCGGTGTAGATCGAGTTCTCCGACTCGGCCACGGTCCCCAGCGCCCCGGTCAGCCCGAGCCGCCGGGCGATGATCTGCGCCAGCTCCACCGGCGTGGCGGTCACCAGCCACACCCGCTGCCCGGCGTCCAGGTGCTTCTGCGCGAGCGCCTGCGTGCCGGTCCAGATCCGGTCGACCATCAGCTCGTCGTAGATCTCCTCGCCGAGCGAGACCAGCTCGGCCACGCTCCGCCCGGCCACGAACGACAGCGCCTGCTCCCGCATCGCCTTCACGCTCTGCGGGTCCTCCCGCCCACCCACGCGGAACTTCAGCTGCTGCCACACGAACCCCGCGAGGTCCGAGGTGTTGAAGTAGTCGCGGGCGGCGAGTCCACGGGCGAAGTGGAACATCGACGCGCCCATCATCATGGTGTTGTCGACGTCGAAGAACGCGGCGGCGGTGAGGTCCGTCGACGGTTCCGCCGGATCGTCCATCGGCAGTGCGAAGGCCAGCGCCGCTTCCGCGGAGGCCTCTCCGGCCTCGGCGGCCGCCTGTTCACGGTCCGCCGAGCTCTCTACCCGCCTCCACGACACAGCCAGCGCCTCCTGGTCAACCTGCGAGCTCCCTCATCAGGGTAGCGATCAGGTTCCGAACCGAACGCCGGGCAGGTCCGGGAGCGGCAGGGGCAACGGGATCACGATCGTCGGCAGCCCGCCGTCGGGGACGCTCGGCAGCACCGACGTGATGGGCAGGTCGGGCAGGATCTGGGGTGTGCTCGCCTGCGGCGTGGTCGTCGCGGTACCGGGCACGGCGGCCGACGCGGGCGGGACCGGTGCTGACGGAACGGTCACCCGCGGTTCGCTGACCAGGATCGACGGCTGCTGCGGCGGTGCGGAACCCTGCGTGGTCGGTGCCGGCGCGCAGGGGGTGGCCGCGGGCAGCGGACCGACCTCGTCGGACGCCCCGGTCGTGACAGGCGAGCAGTTCGTCCTGGCCCGCAGCTCCGCGGCCCGCTGGCTGATCCTGGACAGCAGGTCCAGGGAAGTAGCCGATCGGGTCACGGCGGGGGCGGGAAGCCTGCCCTTCAGCGCGGCCAGCCGCTCGGACTGGGACCTGGCCCACTCGTCCAGCGTCGCCAGCACGCGCTCGTCGGAGTTCGCGCCGACCGTCGCCAGCTCGCGGGCACCGGCGGCCGCGTCGGCGTCGAAGTCCGCCAACGCGCCCAGGTACCCGCCCAGCGGGGCCTGGTCGGCGTACTTGTCCGCCAGCGTCCCCATCTCGGCCAGCCGCGCGGCGGCGAACTCCAGCCGCTTGAGCGCCTTCGACTCGTCGCCGAAGGTGAAGCCGAGCGAGGCGGACTCGGCGGTCCGCTTCATCCCGTACAGGGCGTCGCCGGGCAGCGCGTCCCGGCTGAGCAGCAGGCTCATCCCGGCCAGCGACAGCACCAGGCACAGCGCCGCCGCCGCGGCGACCGCTAACCGGCCCCGCGCGCTCGACCGCCGCTGCCTGGGCAGGAGCACCACCGAAGCGGCCGGCCGTTCGGCGCCGAGGATCCGCTGCCGCATCCGCTCCCGCGCCTCGGCGTCCGGGCCGCTGCTCCCGGCGGCGGCGCGCAGCAGGTCGACGACGGCCAGCTCGTCGGCGAGCTCGGCGTCGACGTCGTCCGGGCGCGCGTCGACGGCACGGGCGAACCGCTCGTGCTGCCTGCGACGCCCCAACGGCGTGATACCTCTGCCCACCATCCCGCACCATCTCGACTTGGACGACGACCTGACCCGAACAACGAAAGGAGGTGTGCGGGGGTTACGCGTACCGGCGCTTTGCGATCGTGATCACCGCAGCCAGGACGGCAGCAGCTGCGCCAGCCGCCGCACGGCGCGGTGCTGCAGGGCCTTGATCGCGCCTTCGTTGCGCCCCATCCTGGCGGCCGTCTCGGCCACCGACAAGCCCTGGATGAACCTCAGCGTGATGCACTCGCGCTGGTCCTCGCCGAGCTGGCCGACGCACTTGAGGAGCTCCGCGTTGGTCGCGTCGGTCAGGACCTCCTGCTCGGGACCGCTCGCGACCTCGCGGTTGTCCGCCAGCTCCGCGGTGGTGATCTCCAACCGGTAGCGGCTGGACTTCACGTGGTCGTAGACGATGTTGCGCGCGATCGTGACGAACCACGCACCCACGTCGCGGCCCTGGTAGCTGACCGAGCCGATGCTGCGCAGCGCCCGGAGGAAGGTCTCGCTCGTGACGTCCTCGGCGAGGTTCCGGTCGCCGACGCGGAACAGCACGTACCGGAAGACGACGTCCACGTACCGGTCGTAGAGCACACCGAACGAGGCCGTGTCGCCCTCCTGGGCGGCGCGGACCAGGTCCCACGGCGACTGCGCCGTGTCGATGTCGGTCTCCTCGGCCGTGGTGGACTGCCCTCCTGCGCTCCGCGTCGAACCCGACGTCCGCAACGTCCGGACGTCGTTCGCGCGTCCCCTGGCGATCATCGGGTAGCGGCTCCTCCACAGGTTCGCCGTGGCGAGAGCATACGTCTGGTTACTCCTTAGTAGGTAGCGATGCGCAGTCACGGTTCCGCGACGTGTGAGCCATGCCTACATGACGCGGGCCACGCGTGACAGACTGCTGCGAGGTCCGGGAGTGTTCATCAGGAGGTCACCTTGACCGAGTCTGCCCGCAACGTCGCCGACCTGGTCAGCGCCTCCGCGCTGCGCGGTCCGCAGCACGTCGCGCTGATCGACGCGGCGAGCGGGGCGAAGCTCACCTGGCGGCAGGTCGACGCCGCGGTGAGCGCGCAGGCCCGCGTGCTGGTCGACGCCGGGGTCGCCCCTGGTGACCGGGTCGTCGTGCGGCTGCCCACCGGGCCGGAGTTCTGCGTCGCCGTCTTCGGCGTCCTGCGCGCGGGCGGTGTCGTCGTGCCCGCCGGGCCCGGCCAGCCGCTGCGGGAGCTCGAACGCCTGGTCGCCGACAGCGGCGCCCGCCTGCTCGTCGGCGACGCCGGTGGCGCCGACATAACCGCGATGGGCCCGCCCGCCCTGACCGCCTCCGACGAGCCGGAGTTCACCCCGGTCGGCGGCGACGAGGACCTCGCCGTGCTCGGTTACACCTCCGGCACGTCCGGGGTGCCGCGCGGCGCGATGCTCACCCACCGCGCCCTCATCGCCAACGTCGGCCAGTGCGCCGCCCTGCGGCCCGCCCCGGTGACCGCGGGCGACCGCGTGCTGCTGGCGCTGCCGCTCTTCCACGTCTACGGCCTCGGCCCCGGCCTGTTCCAGGTCGCGGGGGCGGGCGCGACCGCCGTGCTGCTGGAGCGCTTCGACGCCGAGGGTGCCGTCGCGGCCGTGCGCGAGCACCGGATCACCACCGTCGTCGGCGTGCCGCCCATGTACCAGGCGATCCTCGCCCTGCCCGCCGACCGGCTCGGCGACAGCCTCTCCACCGTCCGCCTCTTCACCTCCGGCGCGGCCCCGCTCGCCAAGGGCGTCCTGGACGCCATGCGCGACGCGGTCGGCCTCCCCGTCTACGAGGGCTACGGCCTCACCGAGACCGGCCCCGTGCTGACGTCCACGCTGGTCGGCGGCTTCCCGAAGCCGGGTTCGGTCGGTCGTCCGCTGCCCGGCGTCGAGCTCCGCCTCGTCGACACCGACGGCCGGGTCCTCGACCAGGACGAGGACGAGCCCGGCACCGGCCTGGTCTCCGTCAAGGGCGCGAACCTCTTCAGCGGCTACTGGCCCGACGGGAACCACGGCCCCGGCGCCGACGGCTGGTTCCGCACCGGCGACGTCGGCTACCTGGACGCCGACGGCGACCTCCACCTGGTCGACCGCGCGGGCGACCTGATCATCGTCAACGGGTTCAACGTCTACCCGCACGAGGTCGAGAAGGTGCTCGGCGAGCTCGACCAGGTCGCCGAGGCCGCCGCCGTCGGCGTCCCCGACGACCGCACCGGGGAGTCCGTCAAGGCCGTCGTCGTGCTGAAGGACGGCGCCGAGCTCGACGCCGACACGGTCAAGCAGCACTGCGCGGCCAGGCTCGCGAAGTTCAAGGTGCCGACCGCGGTCGAGTTCGCCGACGAGCTGCCGCACTCCGCCACCGGCAAGCTCGCCCGCTCCCGGCTGCGGATCCCGCTGGCCTGACCGGCCGGACCCCGCGCGGGCCGGGTCGGGGACGATGGGTGGGTGAGCCACCACGTGACGCTGATGACCCGTGTGAACTGCCACGCCTGCGACCGGGCCAAGGCCGACGTCGAGCGGATCTGCGGCGACCTCGGCGTGCCCTGGTCCACCGAGGACGTCGACGCGGACCGGGAGCTGCGGGCGGAGTACGGCGACCGGGTGCCGGTGATCCTGGTCGACGGCGAGGAGCACGGGTACTGGGAGGTCGAGGAGGCCCGCCTCCGGGCCGCGTTGGCCTGAACCGGACCGGGGATCCGGGCCGGACGACCGGCGCTGGGCGCCTCCGCGGGGCACGGGCGGGTGCTCCCGACCTGATCACCGCCCACCCCCGCCGCACCCGGATGATTACCGTCTGCTTACCTCTCCGGGCCCGGTGGGCGAACCGGCGGCCCGTGGGCGTCGAATGTGCAGCATGGATCCCTCCGCTCAGTCCGCACCGAAGCCGCCTCGCCTCGCCGCGCCGGTCGCGGCGCTCATCGGTGTGCTGGCGGTGGCCATCGCCCTCGCCGCCGGGCACCTCGTCGCCGGGTTCGTCGGCCCGTCGGCCTCCCCGTTCCTGGCCGTCGGCAACACCGCCATCGACCTCACCCCGCTCCAGCTGAAGGACTTCGCGGTCCGGACGTTCGGCACCTACGACAAGCTCGTGCTGCTCGGCGGCATGGGCCTGGTGCTGCTCGGGGCCGCGGTGGTGGCGGGGCTGCTGTCGCGGCGCAGCCCGCTGCCGGGGTCGATCATGGCCGGGGCGCTGGGGCTGCTGGGGGTGGCCGCCGTGCTCGCGCGGCCGGACTCCGGGCAGCTGAGCGTGCTGGCGCCGATCGCCAGCCTGGTGGCCGGGATCGCGGTGTTCCGCTGGCTGCACAGCAGGGCGCTGGTCCGGCGCGGTGACGCCTCGCCCGAGGGCAGGCGGACGTTCCTGGTCGCGCTCGGCGCGACGGCCGTCGGCGCCGGTGTGGCCGGTGTGCTCGGCCAGGTCCTGGGCAACCGGATCGACGTCGAGGGGTCGCGCAGCGCGATCGGGGAGATCAAGCCGACCACCCCGGCGGCGCCGATCCCGGCGGGCGCGGACTTCGCGAACCAGGGGACGCCGAGCTTCATCACGCCGAACGCCGACTTCTACCGCGTCGACACCGCGCTGAGCGTGCCGCGGCTGCGCGCGGAGGACTGGAAGCTGCGGATCCACGGCATGGTCGACCGCGAGATGACCCTGAGCTACGACGACCTGCGCTCGCGCGACCTGGTGGAGCGCACGATCACCATGACCTGCGTCTCCAACGAGGTCGGCGGGCCGTACGTGTCGACGTCGAACTTCACCGGTGTGCTGCTGCGCGACGTGCTGATGGAGGCGGGTGTGAAGTCCGGCGCGGACCAGCTGTTCGGCACCAGCTCCGACGGGTGGACCGCGGGCAGCCCGGTGGACGTGGTGATGGAGGCCGAGCGGGGCGCGCTGCTCGCGCTCGGCATGAACGGCGAGCCGCTGCCGGTGGAGCACGGGTTCCCGGTGCGGATGGTCGTGCCCGGTCTGTACGGGTACATCTCGGCCACCAAGTGGCTCGTCGACCTGGAGCTGACCACGTTCGACGCCAAGCAGTCGTACTGGATCGACCGCGGCTGGGGCAGGCTCGGCCCGATCAAGACCATGTCCCGGATCGACTCCCCGAAGGGCCTGAGCCGGGTCCGCAGCAGTGGGAAGACGACCGTGTCGGGGGTCGCGTGGGCCCAACCGACCGGCATCGCGAAGGTCGAGGTCCGGACCGACGGCGGGCCGTGGCAGGACGCGACGCTGGCCGCGGACGTCGGCAACAGCACGTGGCGGATGTGGAAGGTCGAGCTGGACCTGGCGGCGGGCGGTCACACGGTCGAGTGCCGGGCCACCGACAAATCGGGATTCGTGCAGCCCCAGGCGCGGGTGGCACCCATCCCGGACGGTGCCACGGGATGGCATTCCGCCTTCTTCACGGTAGAAAAATAACTCGTCCGGGTGAAAGTCGAACCGGATCGCGAACCGGGTCGAACGTCCTCATGACTAGCGAATCAGAAAATCAACAAGGAGTGATCCGCGTGAGGAAGACCCAGCTCGCCATCGTCGGTGCGATCGCCGCCGCCACCCTGTCGATCGCGGCCTGTGGCAGCAGCGACACCGCCTCCTCCGGTAGCTCGTCCACCGCCGGTGCCGCGACCACCACCAGTGCCGCCGCCGCCACCTCGTCCTCCGCCGCGGCCGCCGGGGCGAGCGACGGCGTGACC
Source organism: Umezawaea tangerina (assembly GCF_003002815.1). Classification (GTDB taxonomy): domain Bacteria; phylum Actinomycetota; class Actinomycetes; order Mycobacteriales; family Pseudonocardiaceae; genus Umezawaea; species Umezawaea tangerina. The sequence continues at coordinate 141,471 of NZ_PVTF01000003.1, forward strand.
CAGACGACCGACGTGTTCGGCCCCGGCTGCGCCTCGGTGCCGCAGGACCCGTCCAACAAGGGCTCGCTGCAGGGCATGGTGTCCGACCCGGTCGCCACCGCCGCCAGCAACAACCCGCTGCTCACCAAGCTCGTGGCCGCCGTCACCGCCGCGAACCTGGGTGACACGCTGAACTCCCAGCCCGCCATCACGGTCTTCGCGCCCGCCGACCCGGCGTTCGCCGCGCTGGGCGACGCGAAGTTCGCCGAGCTGGCCGCCGACCCGGCGACCCTCGGCAAGATCCTGCAGTACCACGTCGTCGGCAAGCGCTACGACGCCAAGGGCCTCGAGGCCGCCAAGACCGTCGACTCCCTCACCGGTCAGAAGCTGACCATCGCCGGTTCCGGTGACACGATGACCGTGAACGGCGCGCCGGTGCTGTGCGGCAACATCCCCACCAAGAACGCCACCGTGTTCGTCATCGGCCAGGTGCTCACCCCGCCGGCCGCGTAATTCCCCGGCTTTTCCGCGAAGCGGTACCGGAGGGCGTCGACAATGCGCCCCCCGGTACCGCTTCGCCGTGTTTCCGCCCGATCGCGGCAATTCCGCGGTCGGGCGTTCGTCGTGCACCGACCCGATAACGGTGGTAATGCGTACAACGCGAAATCGGCGATTTCGGCGGGGCACTGGACGAATGCTCCCGAACTGAATCGGTAGAGGTCCTCCGACCCCCGCGGGAAGAGCGGCGGAAGTCACCCGATCCGTGGTCCGCGCCGCAGGTCACGGGCTGTGACCAGCGGGCGAGCCGCGACACGGTGATGATCGCCGACTTTGTGCATACCTTCACAAGCGGTACGGTGGTGAAGTCACACCGTCAGATGCCGGAGCGGTTTCACCGCCCGATGCCGACGGGTCCGTGCGTCGACTTTCGTGTGTGGTGAGGAGTTCCAGCGTGGTGGCTCAGCGGGGCGAGGGTGACGAGGTCGTGACCACCACCCCGGGGACGTCCGCCGCCCAAGCGGCGCCGGTCGTCCCGGAGCAGGACGAGGTCGTCGTTCGCGAACGGGCCCGCGCCATCCCGGAGGCCGCCGTCGCCCGCCTCGCGGTGTACCTGCGCGTGCTGTCCGGCATGGTCGACCAGGGCGTGACCACGATCTCCAGCGAGGAGCTGTCCGCGGCCGCCGGGGTCAACTCGGCGAAGCTCCGCAAGGACCTCTCCTACGTCGGCTCGTACGGCACGAGGGGCGTCGGCTACGACGTCGAGGTGCTCGTCAGCCACATAGAGCGCATCCTCGGACTCACCCGGAAGCACAGCGTCGCGGTGGTCGGGATCGGTAATCTTGGTCACGCGCTCGCCAACTACGGCGGCTTCCAGAGCCGCGGCTTCCCCGTCGCCGCGCTCTTCGACGTCGACGAGGACCTCACCGGGGTGCCGGTGGGCGGCATACCGGTCAACCACATCGACGACATCACCACCGTCTGCGTCGAGCGCGAGGTGTCGATCGGCGTCATCGCGACACCGCCGCAGGCCGCGCAGGCGGTCTGCGACCGTTTGGTATCCGCAGGCGTCCAGTGCATCCTGAACTTCGCACCCGTCGTCCTCCAGGTCCCGGACGACGTCGAGGTGCGCAAGGTCGACTTGGCGGTCGAGATGCAGATCCTGTCGTTCCACGTGGCGCGGCGGGCCGACGAGGCCTCGGCCGAGCAGGCGGCGAACGACTTGATCAACGGAGTGGGCGTGGACAGGGTGGTGATTCGCCCGTGAGTGCGCGAATCGGCTCGACCGCGAGCCGGACGGCTCGCGGAGACGTGGTGACGGCATGAGTGTGCTTGTCGTCGGTCTTTCGCACCGCACCGCCCCCGTCCCCGTGCTCGAACGGGTCACCGTCGCCGAGCCTGACCTGGGCAAAGTCCTCGACGAGCTGCTGCGCAGCCCGAGCGTCTCCGAGGCGATGCTGCTCTCGACCTGCAACCGGGTCGAGGTCTACGCCGTCGTCGAGACCTTCCACGGCGGCATGAACGACGTCGTCAACGTCCTCGCCGCCCAGGCGGGCGCCGAGCCCGCCGAGCTGTTCGAGCACCTCTACGTGCACTACGCGGCCGCCGCCGTCGAGCACGTGTTCCGGGTCGCGGGCGGCCTGGACTCCATGGTCGTCGGCGAGGCCCAGATCCTCGGCCAGCTGCGCTCCTCCTACACCACCGCGGACACCGCGGGCACGGTCGGCCGCTCGCTGCACGAGCTGGCCCAGAACGCCCTGCGCGTCGGCAAGCGGGTGCACACCGACACCGGCATCGACCACGCGGGCGCCTCGGTCGTCTCCGAGGCCCTGTCCGACGCCGAAACCGAGCTGGGTGGGCTCCGGGGCCGTCGCGCATTGGTCGTCGGCGCCGGGTCGATGGGCGGCCTGGCCACCGCGCACCTGCGCCGGGCGGGCATCGGCGAGGTCGTGATCGCCAACCGCACGGCCGCCAACGGCGCCCGGCTGGCAGGCGCGCTGCGCGCCGAGGGCGTGCCCGCCACCTCGGTCGACCTCGTCGAGCTGCGCTCCGAGCTGACCGACGCGGACGTGGTGTTCGCCTGCACCGGCTCGATGGAGACCGTCGTCGGCGTCGAGCTGCTCGCGGGCGCGCTGCTGGACCGCGACCCGAGCCGCCCGCTGGTCGTCTGCGACCTCGGGCTCCCGAAGGACGTCGACCCGGCCGCCGCCGACCTGGCGGGCGTGACCGTGGTCGACCTCGAGACGTTGCAGCGCAGGCTCACCGACGCCCCGACGGGGCAGGACGCGCACCGCGCCAACGAGATCATCGGCGAGGAGGTCCGCGGCTACCTCGCGGGCCAGCGCTCGGCCGAGGTGACCCCCACGGTCACGGCGCTGCGCAAGCGCGCCGCCGAGGTGGTCGACGCCGAGCTGCTGCGCCTGGACACGCGGCTGCCGGAGCTGGACGCCGCCGTGCGCGGCGAGCTCGCCAAGACCGTCCGCAGGGTCGTCGACAAGCTCCTGCACACCCCGACCGTGCGCGTGAAGGAGCTGGCGTCGGCTCCCGGCGGCGCCGGTTACGCGGAGGCGCTGCGCGAGCTGTTCGGGCTCGACCCCCACCTACCTACCGCCGTCAGCCAGACCCGCGCGCAGCAGGCCACCGAGGCCCCGCTCGCCGGGCCGAGCACGAATACAGGTGAGAAGCGGTGAACCGCATCCTCAGGATCGGCACCCGCGGGAGTGCCCTGGCACTCGCGCAGACCGGCCACGTGGCCGAAGTCCTCGAAAAGGCGGGTGCCAAGGTCGAGATCATCGTGGTCTCGACGCCCGGCGACCGCTCGGCCGCGCCCATCGCGGAGATCGGCGTCGGGGTCTTCACCTCCGCGCTGCGCGACGCGCTCGCGGCGGGCGAGATCGACGTCGCCGTGCACTCGTACAAGGACCTGCCCACCGCACCGGACCCGCGTCTGGTGCTCGCCGCCGTGCCGCCCCGCGAAGACCCGCGGGACGCGCTCGTCGCCCGTGACGGCCTCACCCTCGGGGAGCTGCCGCCGGGGTCGACCGTCGGCACCGGCTCGCCGCGGCGGGCCGCCCAGCTCGAAGCGCTCGGCCTGGGGCTCACCATCGTCCCGCTGCGCGGCAACGTCGACACCCGCATCCGCAAGGTCGCCGACGGGGAGCTCGACGCCGTCGTGCTGGCCCGTGCGGGGATCGCGCGCCTCGGCCGCTCCGCCGAGATCACCGAGACCTTGGAGCCGATCCAGATGCTCCCCGCGCCCGCCCAGGGCGCTCTAGCAGTGGAATGCCGGGTCGACGACGTCGACACCGAGCACCTCCTCCAGTCCACTTTGGACGACTCGTCCAGTAGGGCCGCGGTAACCGCGGAGCGCGCCATGTTGGCCGCGCTCGAAGCTGGTTGCAGCGCGCCGGTCGGCGCACTGGCCGATGTGGTGGAAGACCTCATCGAAGACCCGGTCGAAGGCACGACACGCGTCGTCCTCCGCCTGTCTTTGCGTGGGGTCGCGGCGACTCCGGAGAACGACATGCTCCGGGCTTCCGCCACCGGTGACTTGACCGCAGCAGAGGAACTCGGCCGCGCGCTGGCCGCCGAGTTGCTCGACCTCGGGGCCGCGGTGCTCAGCGGCCCGGAGGCGTAGATGGGGAGTGCCCTGATGACCCGCGCACGCAAGACCCCCGGCCGAGTCGCATTCGTGGGCTCCGGCCCCGGCGACACCGGGCTGCTCACCGTCCGGGCCCACGACCTGCTCGCGAGGGCTGAGCTCGTGGTCGCGGACCCCGATGTGCCAAGCGACATCGTCGCGCTGGTGCCAGAGGGCGTCGAGGTCCGGCCCGCCGTCGGCGAGCCCGCCGACGTCGCGAAGGACCTCGTGGCCGAGGCGAAGAACGGCCACACCGTCGTCCGGCTCGTCGCGGGCGACCCGCTCACCCTCGACTCGGTGGTGAAGGAGGCGCAGGCCGTCTCCCGCACCAGCATCGCGTTCGACGTGGTGCCGGGCGTGCCCGCCGGTACCGCGGTGCCCGCTTACGCGGGTGTCGCGCTCGGCGCCGTGCACACCGAGGTCGACGTCCGCGGCACGGTGGACTGGGCGGGCCTCGCGGCCGCGCCCGGCACGCTCGTGCTGCACGCCAGCGGCAGCCACCTCGCCGAGGCGGCCTCCTCGCTGGTGGAACACGGCGTCGCGCCGCAGACCCCGGTCGCGGTGACCGTCGACGGCACCGGCTTCGGCCAACGCACCATCGACACCACGCTCGCCTCGCTGGCCTCGGACGCGGGTGACCTCTCCGGTCCGCTCGTCGTCACGGTCGGCGCGGCCGTCGCGGGTCGCGCCCGGCTCTCCTGGTGGGAGTCGCGCGCCCTGTACGGCTGGCGCGTGCTGGTGCCGCGCACCAAGGAGCAGGCGGGCGCGATGAGCGACCGGCTGCACTCGCACGGCGCCATCCCGGTGGAGGTCCCGACCATCTCGGTCGAGCCGCCCCGCAGCCCCGCGCAGATGGAGCGGTCGGTCAAGGGCCTGGTCGACGGCCGCTACCAGTGGGTCGTCTTCACCTCGACCAACGCGGTCCGCGCGGTGTGGGAGAAGTTCCGCGAGTTCGGTCTGGACGCCCGCGCGTTCTCCGGCGTGAAGATCGCCTGCGTCGGCGAGAGCACGGCCGCGAAGGTGCGCTCGTTCGGGATCATCCCCGAGCTCGTGCCGTCGGGCGAGCAGTCCAGCGAGGGCCTGCTGAACGACTTCCCGCCCTACGACGACATCCTGGACCCGGTCGACCGGGTGCTGCTGCCGCGCGCCGACATCGCCACCGAGACGCTGGCCGCGGGTCTGCGCGACCGCGGCTGGGAGATCGACGACGTCACCGCGTACCGCACGGTCCGGGCGGCCCCGCCGCCCGCCGACACCCGCGAGATGATCAAGTCCGGTGGGTTCGACGCGGTGTGCTTCACCTCGTCGTCCACCGTCCGGAACCTGGTCGGCATCGCGGGCAAGCCGCACGCCAGGACGCTGGTCGCCTGCATCGGCCCGCAGACCGCCGAGACCGCGCGGGAGTTCGGCCTCCGGGTCGACGTGCAGCCGGAGGAGGCGAACGTCCCGGCGCTCGTCGACGCGCTGGCCCAGCACGCCGCGCGCCTGCGCGCCGAGGGTGCGCTGCCGCCGCCGCGCAAGACGAAGCGCCTGCGCCGTTCCTGATTCGAACCTGATGTACCCGCCAAGGCCATGTTCAGGGATTTCCCTCCCCGAGCATGGCCTTGGTGGTTTCCTGAACGCCTGAACCCTCTTCCAGGGAGTACCGCCAGTGTTCCCAGCACACCGCCCCCGCCGCCTGCGGACCACCGCCGCGATGCGCCGCCTGGTCGGCGAGACCACCGTCCGGCCGCGCCAGCTCGTGTTGCCGATGTTCGTCAAGGAGGGCGCGACCCAGCCGGTCGCGATCTCCAGCATGCCGGGCGTCTTCCAGCACACCCGCGAGTCGCTGCTCAAGGCCGCCGTGGAGGCCGTGCAGGCCGGTGTCGGCGGGCTGATGATCTTCGGTGTGCCCGCCGAGCGGGACGCGGTCGGCTCCGGCGCGACCGACCCCGACGGCATCCTCAACGCCGCCCTGAACGACCTGCGCGCCGAGCTCGGCGACAGCACGGTGCTCATGTCGGACTGCTGCCTGGACGAGTTCACCGACCACGGCCACTGCGGTGTGCTCGCGGTCGACGGCACGGTCGACAACGACGCCACGCTGGAGGTCTACGGCGAGATGGCCGTCGCCCAGGCCACCGCGGGCGCCCACCTGGTCGGCCCGAGCGGGATGATGGACGGCCAGATCGGCTTCATCCGCACCGCCCTGGACGAGGCCGGGTTCCTCGACACGGGCATCCTCGCGTACTCGGCGAAGTACGCCTCCGCGCTCTACGGCCCGTTCCGGGAGGCCGTGGACTCGCAGCTCAAGGGCGACCGCAAGACCTACCAGCAGGACCCCGGCAACGGCCGCGAGGCGCTGCGCGAGGTCGCCCTCGACCTCGCCGAGGGCGCGGACATGGTCATGGTGAAGCCCGCCGGGCCGTACCTCGACGTGGTGCGCTCGGTGAAGGAGATCTCGGACGTGCCGGTCGCGGCCTACCAGATCTCCGGCGAGTACGCGATGGTCGAGGCCGCCGCCGCGAACGGGTGGATCGACCGCGAGCGCACCGTCCTGGAGACGCTGACCTCGATCCGCCGCGCCGGCGCCGACGTCGTGCTCACCTACTGGGCCGTCGAGGCCGCGGGCTGGCTGGACCGGGAATGACCACCGGGACGACCCCGACCGCCGACCGGCCCGCGCCGCCGAGGCCGGTCGACATCTCGCGCTGGCTGTGGATCGGCAGCGCGGTGCTGGGCACCGTCCGCTTCCTGCTCCAGCTCACCGACAGCGACGTGCTGATCGACGAGCTGCGCAGGCAGCAGCCGAACCTTGGGCAGGACGAGATCGACGCCGCGCTGAACGCGAGCGTCACGTTCAGCCTGCTGGCGGGCATCGTGCTGGTGCTGGTCTACACGTCGCTGGCCAACCGGATGGCCCGCGGCCGCAACTGGGCCCGGATCGTGCTGGCGGTGCTCGGCGGGGCGGGCGTGCTGTTCGGCCTCACCCGGCTGGTGGCCGTCGGGACGGGCCTCGCGGCGGCGTTCGGCTTCGCCGTCGACCCCCGTGACCTGGTGCTCGGTTTGGTCACGATGTCGCTCGACTGCGCCGCGATCGTCCTCATGTTCCTGCCTTCCGCCGCAGGTCACTTCCGCCGTGCTGCGGTGGGTCAACGGGCGGCCACCCCCGGTAGCTAACGGATTGTGATTTCACCTGAAAAACACATCCGCAGGTACCTACCGTGCGCGCATGACGAATCCGAACGACCCTTACGCACAGCAAGCCGGCTACCCCCAGGGGCAGCCGCAGCAGGGCGGGTACCCGCAGACCCCGCAGGGCGGGTACCCCCAGGGCCAGGGTGGCTTCCCGCCGCCCCCGCCCCTGAGCCACGGCGAGACGGGCGCGCCCGTGAAGCCGAAGGCCGTCGAGACCGCCTACCTGCTCTGGCTGGTGGCGGCGGGCGTGTCCATCCTGTCCAGCATCCTCGGCTTCTTCACGGCCAAGGCGCTGGCGCGGGAGGTCGCGGCCGACATCCTCGGCACCAGCAACCTCGGCCCCGAGTTCGAGGCCGCCCTCGACCAGTCGGCCACCCCGAGCTACGGCGGGATCATCTTCTCGCTGGTCCTGTCGGCGGTGTGGGTCGTCGTCGTGATGCAGATGCGCAAGGGCCAGAACTGGGCCCGCATCCTGCTGACCGTCCTCGGCGGCCTCGGCCTGCTGTTCGGCCTCATCGGCGTGTGGGTGTACTTCGGCCTCGGCTTCCTCGGCCTGCTCCAGGGCCTGCTGGCGCTGGTCAGCTACGCCGCGATCATCGGCGGCATCGTGTTCATGTTCAAGCCCGAGTCCAACCACTACTTCAAGGCGAGTTGATCCGGACCCCGGGGTCGTCGTCACCGCCTGTCGCGGTGGACAGCGACCCCGGTCGGTTCTAGCGTTCCGCTGTGACTACTCCACAGGACCCGGGGGACCGGGAGCAGCCCGCACCGTTCCCCTCCGCTCCACCGCCTCCGCCCGAGCAGGCGCCGATGACGCCCCACCAGGGCGAGGTCCGGCCGAACACCTTCGCGGCGCCGCCGCTGGCCGCGCACGAGCTCTCCCCGGCCTCCGCCACCCGTCCCAAGGAGATCGACACCTCGGTCCTGTTCTGGGTCGGCGCGATCGTCCTGGGGCTGTTCTCCGTCGTGCTGAGCTTCCTGGTGATCGACCAGGCCGCCCTCGACGAGGTCAGGACCAAGGCGCTGGCCGAAAACCCGAGCATCACGGCCGAGCAGTACGACGCCACGCTCAACACCGTCAAGTTCGTCGGTGCCGGGCTCCTGGTGGTCGTCTACGGCCTGTGGCTGATGTTCGTGCTCTTCATGCGCTCGGGCAAGAACTGGGCCCGGATCCTGCTGGCCGTGCTGAGCGGCCTGTGGCTGGTCACGACGCTGCTGGGCATCGGGGGCGCGGGCGGCATCGGCATCGTGCTCGACGTCATCCAGATCGCGCTCGTCGTCGGCGCCGTGTACTTCATGTTCCGCCCGAACGCGAACGCCTACTTCGCACCCCGACGGGTCGGATGACCGAGACCACCACGCCCCCGCCCACCGCGCTGCGCGGTGCGGTGGGGGTGTGGCTCGCCACCGCGGTCTTCGGCGTGTTCACCGTCGGGTACCTCTGGATCCGCCCCGACGCGGTGCGCGAGGTCCTGCGCCCCGGCGGCTCGGTCGCGGAGGTGCTCGGCCCGCTCACGGTCGCCGCGCTGCTCTTCGGCGGCGCCTACGCGGTCTTCGCCCCGTTGCTGCTGCGCGGGCGGCGGTGGGCCAGGGTCGCGCTGACGGTCACCGCGTTCCTGCACCTGCTGTGGGTGATGCTGCCAGGGGTCAGCGTCGCCGGGTTCATCACCGTGCTGATGATCGGCATCGCGGCGGTACTCACGTGGCGCCGCTCCACGGCACACTGGTTGAAGGAGCAGTAGCCAGGGGGTCCCAGCATGGCCGAGCAGGAACCGTTCGCGTCGCCGTACCACCTGGTGGTGCTGCCCGGCCAGGAGCAGGAGCACCCGCCGGGCTGGGTGTCGCCGCTGGTCACCCCGATGCCCGTGGCCGCGGCGGACGCGCTGGAGTGGCGCCGCCCCGCGACGTTGACCGCCTCCTTCTGGTGCTGGCTCGGGGCGACCGTCCTGGTGGTGCTCGGCCTGCCGGGGATCTTCGCGCTTGACCACGACGTGTTCGCCCAGTCGCTCGTGGACGACGCCCGTGCGGCCGGTGAGGAACCGGTCAGCCGGGCCGAGGCGGTGTTCGGCGCCATCGCGACCTCGGGGGTGTTCGCGATCGCGTTCGCGCTGCCCGCCATCCCGTTCGTGGTCGGGTTCGTCAACCTGCGCGGCGGCAAGGAGTGGGCGAGGGTCCTGCTGACCTCGCTCGGCGGGTTCGGCCTGGTGCTCGGCCTGATCGGGCTCGCCGTGTCCGTGCACGGCGTCCCCTACCTGAAGTGGACCTACGGCGTCACCTGGGCCGTGGCGTTCGTGGTCACGACGGCGCTCGCGCTCGTCCTGATGTACCTGCCTGCTTCGAACACCTACGTGCGGGGGACGAGCCAGTCATGACCCAACCACCGGACCCGTACGCCTCGCCCTACCAGCCGGTGGACTACCCGGCCGCCGGTCAGCAGCCGCCCTACCCGGTCGTCGGCCCGCAGCAGCACCCGGTCTACCCGGTTCCCGGTGCGCCCCGGCCGGGCTACCCCGTCGGGATGCGGCAGGTCGACCAGACCACCAGCGGCTACGTCCGGCCGCCGATCGTGCTCCTCGGGTTCGTGCTGTGGCTGCTGGCCGCGTTGTCCTGGCCGCTGGGCACGCTGCTGCGCGAGCTCGTGGCGGGCTCGGCCATCGGCGGGTTCAGGGTGGTCATGGGGCTGTTCTTCTTCGCCTGCGTCGGCATCGCGGGCGTGGTCGGCGCGGTCATGTTCCTGCGCGGCAGCTACCACGCCCGGCTCGCGCTGTGCGGGACGTCGCTGCTGGTCGAGGTCATGGCGGTGGTCGGGTTCGTGTCGCTGCTGCGCGAGGGCAGCGGGATGACCGGGGCCGCGGCGGTCGTCGCCGCGGTGGTCGCGGTGGCGCGGCTGGTGCTGCCGCCCGCGGCGGTCGTGGTGAGCCTGCTGCCGGGAACGCGCCAGTACTTCGCCGCTAACCTCGGGTAGTGGACAACGACTCCGGTCCGGTGCTGTACGCGGAGGCGGGCGCCTCCTGGTGGCCGCTGCTGTGGGGGCCGGTGTTCGCCGTGCTCGGCGTCGGCGTGGAGCTGCTCACCGGTCCCGTCAGCGTGCTGTTCTGGTCGCTGGTCGCCTTCGGGCTGCTGATCCCGACCGCGCTGTGGGTGCAGGGCAGGCAGCGGCTGTACTCGGTCCGGCTGACCCCCTCCGTGCTCCGCGAGGGCCGCGAGGAGCTGCGGCTCACCGACATCGCCGAGGTCGAGGGCGTCGAGCCCCGCGCGGGCGCGACCGTCCTGGGCGGCGGGTGGGACATCCCGAAGGGCACCGGCGGCGTCCCGATCAGGCTGGCCGACGGCAGGGTCGTGCTCGGCTGGGCCCGCGACGCCGACGCCCTGCGCCGGGCGCTGCACGGGCTGCTGCCGTCCTCGCGTGAGAAACTGGGACCGTGACCGCACCAGCGTTGGACTCCGAGGCCGTCCCGGCACCGAGGCTGCACCAGCCGAGGCGGGGGCTGGTCGCCGCGGCCGAGGTCGTGGTCGCCGTGCTGCTCGGCCTGGCCGCGACCTGGTGCTGGTCGCGCGGCATCCAGGAGTTCTCCTACCCGCTCGACGGCCGCCCGCCGCTGGTGTCCACGCGCTACCACGGCAACTGGGTCGCGTTCGCGATCGCTCTGGTCACCGCGGGCGGCATCCTGCTGCTCGACGCCGTCCGGCAGACCGTCCTGGCCGTCCGCACGCGGGCGCCGAAGCCCGTGCAGGACGTGGCGCAGGCCACTGACGAGCACGTGTGAGACTGGAGCGCGTGACAGCGAGGAACACGGCAACGGACACCACCCGATCGCAGGAGCTGTTCGCGCGAGCGGCCACCGTGACACCCGGCGGGGTCAACTCCCCGGTGCGGGCCTTCCACTCGGTCGGCGGCACACCGAGGTTCATGGTCCGCGGCGAGGGCCCGCACCTGTGGGACGCCGACGGCAACCGCTACGTCGACCTGGTGTCCTCCTGGGGCCCGATGATCCTGGGCCACGCGCACCCCGAGGTGGTCGACGCGGTCCGCTCGGCCGCCACCCACGGCCTCTCGTTCGGCACCCCGACCGAGGGTGAGATCGAGCTGGCCGAGGAGATCATCGGCCGGGTCGCGCCGGTGGAGCAGGTGCGCCTGGTCAACTCCGGCACCGAGGCCACGATGAGCGCCATCCGGCTCGCCCGCGGGTTCACCGAGCGCCGCAAGGTCGTCAAGTTCGCGGGCTGCTACCACGGCCACGTCGACGCGCTGCTCGCCCAGGCGGGCTCCGGCGTCGCGACCCTCGGCCTGCCCACGTCGCCGGGCGTGACCGGCGCGCAGGCCGCGGACACCATCGTGCTGCCCTACAACGACGTCGAGGCCGTGCGGGCCGCGTTCGCGGAGAACGCGGGCGAGATCGCCTGCGTGATCACCGAGGCCGCCGCGGGCAACATGGGCGCCGTCGCGCCCCGCCCCGGCTTCAACGCCGCGCTGCGCGACCTGTGCCACGCCGACGGCGCGCTGCTGGTCGTGGACGAGGTCATGACCGGCTTCCGGGTCTCCGGCGCCGGGTGGTACGGCCTGGAGGGCGTCGCGGGCGACCTCTACACGTTCGGCAAGGTCATGTCCGGCGGCCTGCCCGCCGCGGCGTTCGGCGGCCGCGCCGACGTGATGGCGCGGCTGGCCCCGTCCGGCCCGGTCTACCAGGCGGGCACGCTCTCCGGGAACCCGGTCGCGGTCGCCTCCGGCCTGGCCACCCTGCGCGCGGCCGACGACGCCGTCTACCGCGCGCTCGACGCGAACGCCACCCGCCTCGGCGCCCTGTTCGCCGACGCCCTCACCGCGGCGGGCGTCGAGCACCGCGTGCAGTTCGCGGGCAACCTGGTCAGCGTGTTCTTCACCGCTGACGAGGTCGTCGACTACGCGGGCGCCCAGGCCGCGCAGACCTGGCGCTTCCCGCCGTTCTTCCACGCCCTGCTGGAACGCGGCGTCTACGCGCCGCCGAGCGCCTTCGAGGCGTGGTTCGTCAACGCCGCCATGGGCGACGACGAGTTCTCGATCATCGCCGACGCCCTGCCGCACGCGGCAGCGGCCGCCAAGGAGGCCAAGAAGTGACTCGGACCGTGGTGCACTTCCTCAGGCACGGCGAGGTGCACAACCCCGACGGCATCCTCTACGGGCGGCTGCCCGGCTTCCGGCTGTCGGACACCGGCCAGCGCCAGGCGCTGACCGTCGCCGAGCACCTCGCCGACCACGACATCGCGCACGTCGTCGCGTCCCCGCTGACCCGCGCGCAGCAGACCGCCGCGCCGATCGCGGACTCGCACCGGCTGGAGCTCGCCACCGACGACCGGCTCATCGAGGCGGACAACAAGTTCGAAGGCCTCCGGGTCGCGGTCGGCGACGGCGCCCTGCGCTCACCCGCCCACTGGCCCAAGCTCGTCAACCCGTTCACGCCGTCCTGGGGCGAGCCGTACCTCGTCATCGCCCACCGCATGCTCGGAGCCGCCCAGCGCGCCCGTGCGCTGGCCGAAGGGCACGAGGCGGTGTGCGTGTCCCACCAGCTGCCGATCTGGACGCTGCGGCGGTTCCTGGAGGGCAAGCGCATGTGGCACGACCCGCGCAAGCGCGAGTGCTCACTGGCGTCCCTGACGTCGTTGATCTTCGAGGACGAGAAGCTCGTGCGGGTCTCCTACAGCGAGCCGGTGGGAGCGACGAACCCGAGGATGACCGGGGCATGAGAGCCGTTCTCCTGCTGGCGCTCGCGCTCGTGGCGGGCGGCTGCTCGGCCGGGAAGGACGCGGTCGCCGTCGGCGGCGAGTTCCAGTTCGTCGCGCCCGGCGGGCAGGTCCGGCTGCGGTACTCCGGCGACGAGCGCAAGGTCGTGAAAGGCCTGTCCGGCCCCAGCCTCCTGGAGGACGGCAAGACGGTGGCGCTGGACGACTTCGCGGGGAAGGTCGTGGTCGTCAACATCTGGGGCTCCTGGTGCCCGCCCTGCCGCACCGAGGCACCGGAGATGCAGAAGGTCCAGGACGAGACGGGACCCAGCGGGGTGCAGGTGCTGGGGATCGACGTGAAGGAGCACTCACCGGAACCGGCACGGGACTTCGCGGTGGACCGCGAGCTGACGTACCCGTCGATCTTCGACGACTCGGGGAGGACGTTGCTGGCGTTCAAGGGATACCCGCCGAACGCTGTGCCGTCGACGATCGTGCTGGACAAGGGGCATCGGGTGGCGGCGATCTTCTTGGAGGGGGTGCTGGCGTCGGATTTGTTGCCGGTGGTGAAGGAGTTGGTGGGGGAGGGGTAGGGGGCGTTGGTGTAGAGCCCGGCTCTCTCATCCCTGGTGAGCCCTGGCCCCCGGCCCTCTCACCCTGCGAGTCTGGCTCTCGGCCCTCCCACCCTCTGGCGAAGCCCGGCCCCCGGCGCGCGATTGTCTCAATGCTTGATCTTGCTTGTCAAGACGGTGAAGCTGTCTTGACAAGCAAGATCAAGCAGGAGGGCGCTGTGGATCGGGGGCAGAGGGGAAGTCTGGCTTCGCCAGCATCGAGCTCCGCTCGACTCAAGCATCCTCGCTGCGCGTCGGACCAGGCATCGGACTCCGTCCGACAAAGCATCCTCGGCTTCGCCGTCGGACCAGGCATCGGCTGGCGCCGACAAGGCCCCAGGCGCTCCGCGCCGGATGCGCGCTGGCGAGCTTCGCTCAACTGCGTGTTGTGCTCGCTGCGCGTCGGAGTTCCTTGTCTCCCTCTTGCTTGCTGCTTCTTTTCCTCTTAGTTCTGCAGTTCTGGGATCTTTCGCTTGAAGGCTTCGATCATGGCGTCGCGGCCTACGAGGCTGTACTGCTTGCCGAGGGTGCGCATGATCGAGTTCTCGGTGGGGCGGTAGAGGCCGGTGCCGTAGTACTTCGAGCCTTCGTAGACGCCGACGACGCCGCCGTCGGGGGTGGGTTGGCCGAGGTACTTGGACCACTTGGAGCCGTCGGAGAGCTTGGAGGCGTTGATTTCGGCGGGTTCGGTGCCGGTGTAGGTGCCGGGGGAGAAGTACTCGTCGGCGAGGCCGCCGATGGAGTGGCCGAGTTCGTGGACGACGATTTGGCCGGCTTGGGCGTTGCCGCCCGCGGCGGTGGCGACGCCGCCGCCCGCGCCGCCGTACTTGGTGGTGTTGCCGAGGGCGATGACCTGGTCGGCGGCGGGGGCGAGGGCGGCGAAGTTGTAGGCCTCCTCCTCGTTGACGCAGAGCAGGCGTTCGGTGGTCGGGGTGGTGCCCTTGCACCAGAAGCCCATGTCGAGGGCGGTGCGCTTGTCGTCGTTGCCCTGGGGGTTGTCGTCCACGCCGGAGTCGACGGAGACGGCGTTGACCTGCCAGACGTTGAAGTAGTCCTTGTAGGACGCGAACGGCTCGATGGACGACAGCTCGGCCCACTTGCTCAGGACGTGCTGGTGGAACAGGTCCTGCTCGGTCCTGGTGTACCCGTCGCCGACGAAGACCAGGTCGAAGCGCTGGTCGGTGGGGCCGGTGTTCTGGATGGTGACCACGGTCGTGCGGGCGCGGGCGGAGGTCTTGCTGCGCGGCTGGACCGTGGCGGTGGGGGCGGGTGCGACGATCTTGGAGATCGTGCCGTCGGGGGAGAAGACCTCGCGGACGACGGTGGAGGAGGTCGGCGCGGGGACCGCGACCGATGCCGGTGCGGCGGTGGTCGGCAGCGGCGCGACGACAACCACGAAGCCCACCGCGAGTGCGGGCAAGATCAGCCGAGTTGAGCGCATGGAGGAACGTTAGGTACCCCAGTTGTCACCCACAAGGGTGCTTTAGCGTCTATTTCACATTTGCGATCACGGTTTGTCATACCTCCATGTCGCGAACGGGTGTGACCCAGGCCGCTGCTAATGGGCTCCGGTGGCCGCCGTGTCAAGAGGGGTACCTACTCTGGTCGGCGTGAACCACTGGACGGAGCTGGCCACCTCTGGCCCGCTGCTGCTGGCCACCGGTGTCGCCGTTCTTGCGGGGGCGATCTCGTTCGCCTCGCCGTGCGTGGTCCCGCTCGTCCCCGGCTACCTCGCCTACCTCGCCGGACTGGTCGGTGCGGAGGCCCCGGCCGTGCAGGACGGGGAGTCGCCGAAGGCGGGGCGCTGGCGGGTGACCGGTGCGGCGATGCTGTTCGTCCTCGGGTTCACCGTCGTGTTCTCGCTGACGTCGTTCGCCGTGCTCGGCCTGGTCGACACGCTCTGGCTCAACGAGGACGTGTTCCAGCGCGTCGGCGGTGTCATCACGATCGCGATGGGCCTGGTGTTCATCGGGCTGGTGCCCGCGCTGCAGCGCGACGTCCGGCTGCACAGGCGCCCGCGTGCCGGTCTGATCGGCGCACCGCTCCTCGGCGGCGTGTTCGCGCTCGGCTGGACCCCGTGCATCGGCCCGACGCTGGCCGGGGTGCTCGCGCTGGCCCGCGGCACGGAGGTCGGCTCGTCCACGGCCCGCGGCGCGGTGCTGGTGCTGGCCTACTGCCTCGGCCTCGGCCTGCCGTTCGTGCTGATCGCGGTCGGCGCCCGTTGGGCGGTCCGGGTCACCGGCTGGCTGCGCACCCACGTGCGCGGCGTCCAGATCTTCGGCGGCGCGCTGCTGATCGTGGTCGGGCTCGCGCTCGTCACGGGCCTGTGGGGCGACTTCGTGGGCTGGCTGCGCATCGCCGTGGTCAACGACCTGAAGCTGCCGCTCTAGATGCGCGACGCACTCGCCTTCCTGCGCAACACCTGGCGCGGCCTCACGGCCATGCGCACGGCGCTGACGCTGCTGTTCCTGCTGGCGCTCGGCGCGCTGCCCGGAGCCCTGCTGCCGCAGCGGGCCCTGAACGCGGCGAAGGTCGACGAGTACATCGCCGAGCACGGCTGGTGGGGGCGGCTGCTCGACAAGGGC
Source organism: Umezawaea tangerina (assembly GCF_003002815.1). Lineage (GTDB taxonomy): Bacteria > Actinomycetota > Actinomycetes > Mycobacteriales > Pseudonocardiaceae > Umezawaea > Umezawaea tangerina. Next base: position 157,658 of record NZ_PVTF01000003.1, read on the forward strand.
CAGTTCTTCGCCGTCTACGGCAGCTTCTGGTTCTCGGCGATCTACGTGCTGCTGTTCGTGTCGCTGGTCGGCTGCCTGCTGCCGCGGCTGTGGGAGTACTTCACGCAGATGCGGGCGAAGCCCGTGCTGACCCCGCGCAACCTGTCCCGGATGCCGCACCACGCCGACGCGCACGTCGACCGGGACGTCGCCGAGGTCATGGCGGCGGCCCGCACGAGGCTGCGCGGCTGGCGGCTGGTCGAGCGCGAGGAGCCGGGCGGTGCCCGCACGATCAGCGCCGAGCGCGGGTTCCTCCGCGAGACCGGCAACCTCGTCTTCCACTTCGCGCTGCTCGGCCTGCTGGTGGCGTTCGCGCTGGGCAAGATGTTCGGCTACGAGGGCCAGGTCATCGTGCAGGCCACCGGCAAGCAGTACTGCAACTCCGGCGTCTTCAACTTCGACTCGTTCCGGCCGGGCCTGCGGGTGGACGGCACCCGGCTCACCCCGTTCTGCGTGCGGGTCAACGACTTCCACGCGTCCTACCTGCACAACGGGCAGGCGCAGAGCTTCCAGGCGGGCATCGACTACCAGTCGGGCGCGGACCTCGACACGGGCACGTGGCGGCCGTACTCGCTGGAGGTCAACCACCCGCTGCGCACCGAGGGCGACCGGCTCTACCTGCTCGGCCACGGCTACACGCCCAAGTTCACCGTGACGTTCCCCAACGGCGCCACCCGCTCCGCCGAGGTGCAGTGGCGCCCGGTCGACCCGATCACGCTGCTGTCCGAGGGCGCGACGAAGTTCGACCCGCCGCAGGTCACCGACTCCGAGGAGCGGCGCAAGAACCAGCTCGCGATCACCGGGCTGCTGGCGCCGAGCGCGGTGTTCGACGGCACGCTGATGAGCTCGAACTTCCCGGAGGCGCGCAAGCCCGCCGTGGCCGTGGACGTGTTCCGCGGCGACCTGGGCACCGACTCCGGGCGCGGCCAGTCGATCTTCTCGATCGACCGGTCCATGGTGGACAACGGGCGGCTCAAGAAGGTCGCCAGGGAGAACCTCGAGGTCGGCCAGTCCGTGACCCTCGACGACGGCACGGTGATCCGCTTCGACGGGGTCACCGACTGGGTGTCGCTGCAGGTGTCGCACGACCCGACCCAGGTGTACGTGCTGGTGTTCTCGATGCTGATCGTGGCCGGTCTCGGCGCCTCGCTGGCCATCAGGCGGCGTCGGGTGTGGGTGCGGGCGGTCCCCCGACAGGACGGGCGTACTTTCATCGAGGTCGGCGGGCTCGCGCGCACCGACCAGGCGGGCTACGGCGGGGAGTTCACCGGGCTGTCCCGCGACCTGCTCACGGGTGGCCAGGACAAGGAGAGCTGATGCCGGTCAACGCGACGCTGGCGACCTACGGCGACTGGCTGTACAACAGCGCGGTCGGCGTCTACATCCTCGCCACGTTCCTCTACCTCTACGAGCAGGCCTTCGGGCGCGCGCCCGCCAAGGCGAAGGAACGCGAGCTGGTCGTCGCGGGCGGGACGGGCGAGCAGTGGAAGCCCGGCCTGGTCGTGCCGAAGAAGCCAGAACGCCCGCGCGCGGAGCGGTTCGGCCGCATGGCCGTGGCGCTGACGCTGCTGGGCGTGCTGTTCCACGTGAGCGCGCTGGTCCTGCGCGGGGTCGCGACCGGGCGCGCGCCGTGGGGCAACATGTACGAGTACGGCGCGCTGCTCACGCTGGCGGCCGTGGCGACGTTCCTCGTGCTGATGCGGTCGTTCCCGGTCCGCAGGCTCGGCGGGTTCGTGCTCACGCCGGTCGTCATCCTGATGTTCCTCGGCGGCACCGCCCTCTACGCGCCCGCCGCGCCCGTGCAGCCCGCGCTCCAGTCGTACTGGCTGGTCATCCACGTCTCGGTCATCTCGATCTCCACCGGCATGCTGCTGGTGCCGGGCGTCGCGAGCCTGCTCTACCTGGTGAAGTCGACCAACGACGCCAAGCCCGAGCGCTTCGCCCGGTTCGCGGGCAGGCTGCCCGCCGCGGACACCCTCGACCGGCTCGCCTACCGCAGCACCGTGCTGGCGTTCCCGCTGTTCACGATCGGGATCATGTTCGGCGCCATCTGGGCCGAGGCCGCGTGGGGCCGGTTCTGGGGCTGGGACCCCAAGGAGACCGTCGCCTTCGTCTCGTGGGTCGTCTACGCGGCCTACCTGCACGCCCGCGCCACCGCGGGCTGGCGCGGCGCCCGTGCCGCGTGGGTCAACGCGCTCGGCTTCTTGCTGACCGTGTTCAACCTCTTCTTCATCAACTTGGTGACGGCCGGGTTGCATTCCTATGCGGGAGTGGGCTGAGTTCCGGCATTCCCCCAGGTGGGATGCCCACCCCCATTCGTGGAACCGCTGGTCGCCGACTACCGTCCCAAGGTGGGGGTCGGGGAGGTCTCGATCCGCTTGCTCAGGGGAGGACCCCAGCGGTGACTGGTCGTTACGAGGAGCCTGAGCCGCGGCACAGCGTGTCATGGCAGCCGTCCACCGGCGCGGAAGGCCACAAGAACCAACCCAACCCGTCGCAGTCCGGGCAGCACCCGGTCGACCCGGCTGCCTCGCAGCAGGCGGGCGGCGGCCAGTCCGGCTCCTACCCCGTCGGCGGCGGTCCCTCGGGCGCCTACCAGGTCGGGGGCGGGCCCTCCGGTTCGCACCAGGTCGGTGGCGGGCAGTCGGGGCAGCACAGCGTGGGAGGCGGTCAGTCCGGCCAGCACCACGTCGGCGGCGGTCAGTCCGGCCAGCACCCGGTGCCCGGCGCGCAGTCCGGCCGCTACCCCGTGAGCGGCAACCCGTCCGGCCCGTACCAGGTCAGCGGCGCCCCCTCCGGTCCGTACAACGTCGGCGGCGGGCCGTCCGGCGCGCACTACGTGGACCAGGGCCAGCAGCAGCCGCAGTATCAGGGGCAGGGCGCGTTCCCGAACAACTTCCCCCAGTCGCTGCCGCAGCAGCAGGTGCAGCAGCAGCCGATGACCGCGCACGACATGTCGTCGCAGCGGCTCATCAAGCAGGAGAAGCGGCCCCCGGCCACCGGGTGGCGCAAGACCCTGCACACCATGACCGGCGGCCTGGTCAACATGGGCGAGAGCCCGGCCGACGTCCGCCGCCGCGAGCTGATCACGCGGATCAACCAGCCGCTGCGCGGGTGCTACAAGATCGCGATGCTCAGCCTCAAGGGCGGCGTCGGCAAGACCACGACCACGGCGTCGCTCGGGTCCACGTTCTCGTCGCTGCGCGGCGACCGGGTCATCGCGGTCGACGCGAACCCCGACCGCGGCACGCTGGCGCTGAAGGTGCCCCGCGAGACGACCGCGACCGTGCGACACCTGCTCCGCGATGTGTCGAGGATCACCAAGTACAGCGATGTGCGGGCCTACACGTCGCAGAGCCCCAGCAGGCTGGAGGTCCTCGCCAGCGAGCAGGACCCGGCCGTGTCCGAGGCGTTCAGCGACCAGGACTACCTGCGCACGGTGGCGCTGCTGGAGCACTTCTACAACATCCTGCTCACCGACTGCGGCACCGGCCTCATGCACTCGGCCATGAAGGGCGTGCTCGACCAGGCGGACTCGCTGGTGCTCGTGTCGTCCGGTTCGGTCGACGGCGCGCAGACCTCGGCGGCCACCCTCGACTGGTTGGACGCGCACGGCTACCGCGAACTGGTGGCCAGGTCGATCGCGGTCATCAACTCGGTCCGGCCGGGCTCCGGGAAGGTCGACCTCGACCGGCTCGCGGCGCACTTCGCGTCCCGCTGCCGGTCCGTCGTCATGATCCCGTTCGACCCCCACCTGGAGGAGGGGGCCGAAATCGAGCTCGACAAACTGGAGCCGGCCACCCGGCTCGCGCTGCTGGAGCTCGCCGCCACCGTGGCGGACGACTTCCCCAGCTAGCCACCTCCTGTACGAGCGTGGGCCCGTGGCGAGATCTCGCCACGGGCCCACGCTCGTGTTCAGGAGTCTTTGCCCTCTTCAGGGCGGCGTTTCGTCTGCTCGCCGAGCTTCCGGAGGAAGTCCGGGTCGTCGTCGGGCGCGATGACCCGACCACGTGGAGCGGTTTCGAGCCTGCCCGGCCCGAAAGCCTTCCAGAGCAGCATGAACACGGTGAGCGCACCGATCGCCGCGAGCACGTACAGCATGGTCGCCACCTCCTTTGTCACGACATTACCCGTGACTAGGAGTACGTACGGGACCCGTTCAGTGGCGCACCGGTTCGGTAGCTTCGGTGGTGAGCTCGGAGAGCAGCGCCTGGACTTCGGATTCCCGGAACCGGCGGTGACCGCCGGGGGTGCGGATCGAACCGATCCGACCGGCGGTGGCCCAGCGGGTCACCGTCTTCGGGTCGACGCGGAACAGGTTGGCGACTTCACCAGGGGTGAGCAGCCGCTCCGGGCCGTTTTGACGACTTACCTGCATGGACGCGGTCACGATCGTCCTCCTCGGATCAGACTTACCGGTCGCATCCTGGCATCTCACCCGTCAGGTACTCGAACACTTGGCTGATGGTAAAGAGGGAGTAAGGGACGAAGTTCGCGGTTCGGACATCGCGCGGGTTGGGCTTAGGCTTCACGAGGTGGACGCCCTAGATCGACAAATCATCGCCGCGCTGCGCGAGAACGGCCGGGCCACCTACGCCGACCTAGGCCGCAAGGTCGGCCTCTCCGCCTCGGCCGTGCACGAGCGCGTCGGCAAGCTGGAGACCACCGGGGTGATCGTCGGCTACCACGCCGTCGTCGACCCCAGCGCCGTCGGCCTCGGCGTCACCGCCCTGATCGGCATCCACCCGACCGACACCGCGGACGACGACGACGTGGCGCTCGCGCTCGCCCAGCTCATCGAGGTCGAGTCCTGCTACCGCGTCGCGGGCGACGAGTCGTTCATCGTCAAGGTGCGCGTGGCGACCGTCGACGACCTCGAACGCGCCCTCGGCAGGCTTCGCCGCATCCACGGCGTCGCCCGCACCCGCACCACCGTCGTCCTGTCCACCAGGTTCGAGGGCCGGCCCAACACCTCGGACGCGGCGTTCGAACAGCCCGACCCCACCGCGTAGCCTGAGCAATCGTGCACCTGGGACGCGATGTGACGCTCTACGTACTGGCACGACTCGGCATGGTGGCCGCCACCACGGCCCTCCTCATGCTCGTCCACGTCCCCCTGCTCGTCGCACTCGCCGTCGGCATCGTCGTCGCCCTACCCCTGTCGCTGTTCGTGTTCAAGGGGATGCGCACCCGCGTGGCCGAAGGCCTCAACCACCGCGCCGCTCTCCGCCGCACCGAACGCGACCGCCTCCGCGCCCAACTCCGCGGCGAATCTCCCGCCGTCTGACACTTGCGGGTCCCGCGCCCGGACACCCTTGCCTGGGTGCCAGGGCTCGCCGAGTTCGTCGCACTGCGTCGATTAGTGCGCCCTTGCGAGAACATTGTTCTTGCCACTTCCTCGCGACAACTCTTCGGAATCCATTTTTTGCGGTTTGCTGGCCACCCTCATTCCTCTTTCCGGGTGAACTTCGCCCCGCTTTCGCGGAATCGACCGCCGCGTCGCCCCTAAGGGGCATGAGTTTGAGAAGCGGTGACAAGGCCGGCGGACGTGAAGGTGTCCCCACGCTGGTGAATGCGGTTCTTGTCGGTGCGGGCACGCTGTACGTCCTCACCGGTTCCCTTGTGCTGACCATCATCGTCACCCTGCTCGCAGTGTGCTTGGCCGTGGTGGCGATGGTGCAGCGCGGAAAGGAGCTGTGACGCGATGGTGCTGTCGGTCGGTGTCAGTACCGCGGGCAGTCGTGATCCCGAGCCGCGGAGGCGACGCACGATTGCGGAATACGATCGTCGTACCGAGCGCGAGTACGAGAAATTCGATCGTGCCGAACGCGCTGCGCTGCTGGCCTACCTGCTCTACCAGGGGTTCGCGCAGCACATCGCGGAAGAATCGGTGAACGACGCCATGCTCGAGGTGTACGCCAATTGGCTCGACGTGAAATCCCCGCGCGCCTGGATTCGCACGGTGGCGAGGAGGGTCGCCGTGAGGAAGGCGAAGGCCGACCGGCGGAGCCTGCTGGACAGGTTCAAGTACCACCGCCCTCCCGACGTCCTGGCTGAGGATGTCGTCCTCAGCCGCATCCTCGATCTGGACAGCGATCTCGTGGACGCCATCAGGCGGCTTCCGGTCCAGTGCAGGTCCGTGTTCATCCTGCACGTCGACGACTTCTCCGTCCGGGAGATCGCTGAGGTGGAGGGAATTCCGGAGAGGACTGCGTACGAGCGTTTGCGCGTAGCTCGGAAGATGCTGCGCGCCTGGGTCGAGGAGTCGCTCAAGAATGAGGAGGGAAAATGACCGAGGATGAATTCGACGAGGTCGTGAAGAAACGTCATCGCAACTTCGTTTCGGACCTGGACGTGGCCATTCGGGCTCCGTTCGACCCAGTGGCCGTCCCCGCTGCCCGTTCGGCTGAACACGACGTGATCCCCCGAGCGCGCACGAAGGTCGTTGCTGGTCGGCAGGCCCGCGCACGGTTCAAGACAGCGGCCGCGCTCGCCGGGCTCGTGCCCGCGCTGGTCGTCGTGCTGCTCTCCCAGGTTTCCCTGGTGCCGCTCGCCGAGCGGTCGATCGACTGCGTCGCCCCCCGCTGCCCGGTGTCCTCCACGTCCAGCCTGGTGGTGTCGACGCCGTCGAGCGCCACCCGGAGCCTGGCCCCGGTGAACGGCGCGCCGCCGGTGGCCATCCCGCGCCTGGCGAGGGCCGACGGGACGGAGATGACGCCCACACCGCTGAAGACCCCCCGGAGAATCGTCCACACCGTCAACTTCACAGCAGATTCAGTCGTACCGGTCGAGGGGATCGACGAGGTGCTGGCCGAGGTCGCGCGCGAGGCCAGTCCAGGGTCGGAGATCTCCATCGTGGGGCACACGGCCCGGAGTGGTGGGCGGCAGGGTGCGTACCTGTTGAGCCTCCGGCGCGCCGAGTTCGTCCGTGATCGGCTGGTCGTCCTGATGGAGGACCACGGGGAACTGCTGGTGACGGGTGTGGGCTACGACGACGTGGTCGAGCCGGGAACGGGAGTCAACCCGCTCGACCGCAGAGTGCAGCTCATGTTCGACTCGTTCTCCAGCCAGTAGCCGAAGGCCCCCGCCGCGAGGCGGGGGCCGGGTCAGCGGACTCCTAGCCGAACGTCGCCGACACCTCGTCCGCCGACCGGTGCAGCACGTGGGCCATCTCCACGCCTTCCAGCCAGTGCTCGGGGATCGCCTCGACGCCGTGGTAGGCGCCCAGGATGTTCCCGCAGATGGACCCGGTCGAGTCGCTGTCGCCGGAGATGTTGACCGCCAGCAGCAGCCCGTCGGCCAGCGACTCGGCGGCCAGCGCCGCGTACAGGCCGATGCCCATGGCCTCCTCGCCGACCCAGCCGCCGCCGAACAGCGTCTCGATCAGCTCCGGGGTGGGTCGTTTGCCGCGGCTGCTGAGCTGCACGGCCAGGTCGAGCAGTTCCAGCTGCTCCTCGTGCTCGTCCCACCGGATGAGCTCGCCGCGCGCCTCGGCGGTGGCGTCGAGCAGGGACGCGCCCGCCAGCAGCTGCTGCACGATCACGGCGAGCACCCCGGCGGACAGGAAGCCGCTGGGGTGGCCGTGGGTGATGGCGGCGGTGCCCGCGGCCAGGGCGAACACCTCGTCGATGTCCTCGGACCACAGGGCGGCGGGGGCGGCGCGCATGACGCCGCCGCAGCCCTTGGAGTTGTTGATGTGGTCGCTCGTGGTGCCGAAGTGGCCGTCGTACAGGGCGCTCAGGCACGTGGTGCCGGGCGCGCGCTGGGAGTACATGCCCGGCTCGTCGAGCAGCCACCCCTCCGGCTTGACGGCCGGTCCGCCCTGGGTGTGCAGCCAGCGGGCGTAGGCGGCGCGGACGTCCCAGAGGGGGTCGGTGCCGTGCTTGCGGGCCAGCACGAGGCCTTCGAGGGTGAACAGCGTCATCTGGGTGTCGTCGGTGATGGCGCCGACCTTGCCGTAGGCGTGGGCGAAGTCGGTGAGGCCGTCCGGGCCGAAGCGGGCGCGGATGGCGTCCATGTGCTCGAACTCGATGGCGCCACCCAGGGCGTCGCCGATCGCGCCCGCCAGTAGTGACCCGCGAAACTTGTCCACGGCAGAACAGTGTCCTCGAAGTTATCGTGCGCCGTGACCATTTCCCTTGACCGATGTTGCGGCCGCACCAGGGACTGGGTCCGTGAGGCGGTCAGGATCATCGAGGCCGACGCGAACCGCAGTGCCGACACCCACCTCCTGCACTTCCCGCTCCCCCTGGAGTGGGGGATCGACCTGTACCTGAAGGACGAGTCCACCCACCCGACCGGGTCGCTCAAGCACCGCCTCGCGCGGTCGCTGTTCCTCTACGCCATCTGCAACGGGTGGGTCGTCGGCGGCACGCCGGTCATCGAGGCCTCGTCGGGCTCCACGGCCGTGTCCGAGGCGTACTTCGCCCGCCTGCTCGGCCTGCCGTTCATCGCGGTCATGCCCCGCTCCACCAGCCCCGAGAAGATCGCGCTGATCGAGCGCCAGGACGGCCGCTGCCACTTCGTGGACGAGCCGGGCGCCATCTACGACGAGTCGCGCCGCCTCGCCGCCGAGCTGGACGGCCACTACATGGACCAGTTCACGCACGCCGAGCGCGCCACGGACTGGCGGGGCAACAACAACATCGCCGAGTCGATCTTCCAGCAGATGGAGCTGGAGGCGACGCCGGAACCGGACTGGGTCGTGGTCGGCGCGGGCACCGGCGGCACCAGCGCCACGATCGGCCGGTACATCCACTACCGCAGGCTGAGGACCCGCCTGGCCGTGGTGGACCCGGAGCACTCGGTGTTCTTCGACGCGTGGCGCGACAGCGACCCGACGATGACCGGCACCCGCGGGTCCCGCATCGAGGGCATCGGGCGGCCGCGCGTGGAGCCGTCGTTCGTCGGGCAGGTCATCGACCGGATGTTCAAGGTGCCCGACGCCGCGTCGATCGCCGTCATCCGCCACGTCGAGGGCGTCCTCGGCCGCCGCGTCGGCGGGTCGACCGGCACGAACCTGTGGGGCGCGTTCCAGATCATCGCCGAGATGCGGGCGTCGCGGGTGCGCGGCAGCGTCGTGACGCTGCTCTGCGACGGCGGCGAGCGGTACGCGAACACCTACTACGACGACGACTGGGTGCGGGCCCAGGACATGGACCTCGTGCCGCACCTGGAACGGCTGACGAGGTTCCGCACCACCGGCTCCTGGTCGTAGGGAACGGGACGGACACCTGCTGCGTCGCAGCAGGTGTCCAGGCGGAGGGAGTGGCTCGGTGAGTTCGTGGCGGACCGCGGAGGTGCTGGCGGCTGAGGACGTCCTGGCCAGGTCGATCGCGGACGCCGAGAAGTCCATGCGGGCCGCCGAGAAGCTGCGCGGGGGTGGTCGCGAGCCGTCCGCCGACGACATCCGCCGGGTCATCGCGTTCGCCAAGTCACCGGCGGCGTCGATGGCGCTGCAGGCGTTGCAGCGGCGGATCGCCGGAGGTCACCTCAGCTGGCGGCAGGTCCTCGGCGGCGAGGCCGGGCACGACCCCGGCGTGCGGGCCGCGCTCGACGCCGACCGCGAGAACCTGGCCGCGCTGTGCCGGGGCGAGGCCCCCGCGCCGCCGAAGCCCGTGCGCCGCCGTGACGACGACGAGGACAACCAGGTCGCCATCACCGAGGACGCCTGGTAGGTCAGCTCAGCATCAGGGTGCCGCCGACGGCGACCGCCCACAGCAGCATCGCCAGGCCGGTGTCGCGCAGCACCGGGATCAGCTGCAACCCCGTCTTGCCCTGCACGACCCGCCGCGCGCCCAGCGCCGCCAGCGGCAGCGCGAGCAGACCCAGCAGCGCCAGCGGCACCCGGACGCCGATCACCAGCGTGATCAGGAACGGCGCCACCACCAGCGCCAGGTACAGCCTGCGGGTGTCCTTGTCGCCGAGCAGCACCGCGAGCGTCCGCTTGCCCGCCTGCGTGTCCGTGGGGATGTCCCGCAGGTTGTTCGCCACCAGCACCGCCGTCGAGAAGCACCCGACCGCCACCGCCGCCCCGATGCCGATGCCGGTCACCTCGCCGGTCTGCACGAACAGCGTCCCCAGCACCCCCATGGGCCCGAAGAACAGGAACACGGCGACCTCGCCGAACCCCGAGTACCCGTACGGCTTCGACCCACCGGTGTAGAACCACGCGCCCGCGATGCACAGCACCCCGAACGCCAGCAGCCACCAGTACCCCGACATCGCGATCAGCACCAGCCCGGCCACCGCCGCCACGCCGAACGCCGCGAACGCCGCGTTCCGCACCGCCGTCGGATCAGCCGCCCCCGACCCCACCAGCCGGAACGGCCCGACCCGGTTGTCGTCCGTCCCCCGGATCCCGTCGGAGTAGTCGTTCGCGAAGTTCACCCCCACCTGCAACGCGACCGACACCAGCAGCGCGAGCAACGCCATCGGCAGCGAGAACCCGTCGATGTTCTGCGCCGCGCCCGCGCCCACCAGCACGGGGGCGATCGAGTTGGGCAGCGTACGAGGACGCGTGCCCTCGACCCACTGGGTGACTGTGGCCATGCCGCCCATCTTCGGGCATCACCCCCTGACCACCGCAGACGGGCCCTGGTATGCGGACTTGTGCAGATGCACGGGCTGGAACTGGGCGAGGCCGCCGGACTGGCCAGTGATCGTCGGCATGTCCCCGTTCGTGCCTGCCGAGGTCCTCGTCGCGTTGTGAAGCCCGTTCCTCTGACGTGGCTCAGCAGTACCCCACCTCCGGTGCGCCCGCGACGTGGGCGGCGGCGAGGTACTTGCCGGTGGAGAGGCGGTACCAGGTGGTGGAGGTGCCTTCGGTGCCGGTGGTCTGCTCGCCGTCGGTCCGGCACGCGATGGGGACGCGGGCGTGCGGGGCGGCGAGGCCGACTTCGGCGGCGGTGGTGCGGGGGCCGTTGTGGACGGTGGAGAGGGCGGCGACGGTGCCGGTGGGGGCGGTGCCGGTCCACACGAACAGCACGGTGACCCACGAGTTGTCGTCGAGGTGCAGGCCGTCCCAGAAGGTGCCGTCGGCGAGGTCGACGGCGGCCGGGTTGCCGACGTGGCGGCCGAACTGGTCGGTGCCGCCGTTGTAGCCGTTCTCGTAGGCGGCCTGCGCCTGCGGGGTGCCGGTGGGCAGGTCGCCCCACATCTCGCGGTCGTCGTTCCAGTAGTCGTCCTTGGTGTTCCACGGCCCGACGTCCCACACCGGCGCCCATTCGCAGCGGCCGTTGGTGGCGCACACGCGGACGGTGAGGTCGCCGTTGTCGCGGCCGGACAGGCCGCGGCGGGAGGGGAGGGCGGCGAAGTGGTCGCGGTCGCGGATGACGTGCCCGTTGGCGGTGGTGCCGCCGACGAGCCCTTCCCTGGTGGCGTAGACGCGGAACTGGCGGGCGGTCGGGTCGGCCCGCGCCGGAACGACGACCTGGATCAGGGTGAGCGCCGCCACCACGGCGGTCACCAGCACGCGTCTCGTCATTCGGCAGAGCCAAGCGGGCGGCGGCGGAGCGCGCCGCCGGTGTCACCCGAACGAGCGCGCCACGGCCGTGCGGTCGACCTTGCCGGGCCCGCGGGTCGGCAGCTCCGGCACGAAGACCACCCGCTTGGGCACGGCGGCCCGTCCGACGCCGGTCCGCACCGCCGACCGCACGTCCTCCGCGGACGGCGGTGGCCCCGCGGGCACGACGGCCGCCGCGACGACCTGCCCCCACTCGGCGTCCGGCAGCCCCACGACGCACACCTCGCGCACGCCCGGCAGCGCCGAGATGACCCGCTCGACCAGCGCCGGCGGCACGTTCTCGCCGCCGGTGATGATCACGTCGTCCGCCCGCCCGAGCACCTCCAGCACCCCGTCGTCGCCCAGCCGCCCCAGGTCACCGGTGCGGAACCAGCCGTCGGCGAAGCGCTGCCCCCGGTAGCCGAGCGCGAGCGTCGGCCCGGCCAGCTCGATCCGGCCCGCCGGGAGTCCGCCTTGGGAAAGCCGCACGCGCACGCCGTCCAGCGGCACGCCGTCGTAGACGCACCCGCCCGCGGTCTCGCTCATCCCGTACGTCGTCACCACCCGCACGCCCGCGTCCCGCGCCGCGGCCAGCAGCGTCGGCGGGGTGGCCGCGCCGCCGAGCAGCACGCCGTCGAACCCGCGCAGCACCTCGACGTCCTCGGCCAGCAGCCGGGCCAGCTGGGTCGGCACCAGCGCCGTGTAGTGCCGTCCCGGCGACGCCAGCAGCGGCCCGGCGGCGTCGGCGAACGCGTCCGCCCGGAACCCCGGCGCCAGGTCGAGCACGGCGGGCTCGTGGCCCGCTACCAGCGACCGGACCAGCACCTGCACGCCCGCGATGTGAGTGGCGGGCAGCGCCAGCAGCCACCGGCCGGGCCCGCCGAGCCGGTCGTGCGTCGCCGTGGCGGACGCGCGGAGCGCCGGGGCCGACAGCAGCACGGACTTGGGCTCGCCGGTCGACCCGGAGGTGGTGATCACCAGCGCCGCGCCGCGCTCCCAGCCCTCCAGCGGGAACGGGGCCGCGACCTGCCCGAACGGCACCGGCAACACCGCGGGCCCGGTGCCGTCGAGAGCGGCCCGCAGCGGTTCGAGCAGCTCCAGCGCGCCCAACGAGACCGGGACCGCCTCGACGACGTCGGCCATCAGAAGTAGTACGGGAAGTCGGACCAGTCCGGCGTGCGCTTCTCCAGGAACGCGTCGCGCCCCTCGACGGCCTCGTCGGTCATGTACGCCAGCCGGGTCGTCTCGCCCGCGAAGATCTGCTGCCCGACCAGCCCGTCGTCGATCAGGTTGAACGAGTACTTCAGCATCCGCTGCGCCGTCGGCGACTTGCCGTTGATCTCCCGCGCCCACTGCAGCGCCGTGGTCTCCAGCTCGGCGTGCGGCACGACCTCGTTCACCGCGCCCATCCGCTGCATGTCGGCCGCGCTGTACGCGCGCCCGAGGAAGAAGATCTCCCGCGCGAACTTCTGCCCGACCTGCCGCGCCAGGTACGCCGACCCGTACCCGCCGTCGAAGCTGCCGACGTCGGCGTCGGTCTGCTTGAACCTCGCGTGCTCGGCGCTCGCGATCGTGAGGTCGCACACCACGTGCAGGCTGTGCCCGCCACCCGCGGCCCAGCCGGGCACGACCGCGATGACGACCTTCGGCATGAACCGGATCAGCCGCTGGCACTCCAGGATGTGCAGCCGCCCCGCGCGCGCCGGGTCAACAGAATCGGAGGTCTCCCCGGCTCTGCCCGTTCCTGCCTCCGGCAGGGTGTACTGGTACCCCGAACGCCCCCGGATCCGCTGGTCGCCACCCGAGCAGAAGGCCCACCCGCCGTCGCGCGCGGACGGCCCGTTGCCGGTCAGCAGCACGCAGCCCACGTCCGACGACATCCGCGCGTGGTCCAGCGCCCGGTGCAGCTCGTCCACCGTGTGCGGGCGGAAGGCGTTGCGCACCTCGGGCCGGTTGAACGCGATCCGCACGGTCCCCTGGTCCACCGCGCGGTGGTAGGTGATGTCGGTCAGGTCCTCGAAGCCGGGGATCGGCTTCCACCGCGACGCGTCGAACAGCTCGGAGATTTCGTGATCAGCCACGCAGGCGACAATAAGGGGCCGCTCCGCGGGTCGCGGGGCACAGGTCGGCAATCGGGCCGAACACCGCGCGAAGGGGAATCCGGCCCGCGGGGGCGTAGGGGGAGAATGGCCGGGTGAACCCGTCCACCGCGCAGGCCAGGGTGCTCGTCGACGAGCTCGTCCGCAACGACGTGCGGCACGTCGTGCTGAGCCCTGGATCGCGCAACGCGCCGCTGTCGTTCGCCCTGCACGACGCCGCGGTGGCGGGGCGGCTGGTGCTGCACGTGCGGATCGACGAGCGCAGCGCCGGGTTCCTGGCCTTGGGGCTGGCCAAGGCCGGTGGGGTGACCGCGGTGGTCTGCACGTCGGGCACGGCGGTCGCGAACCTGCACCCGGCCGTGCTGGAGGCCCGGCACTCGGGCACCCCGCTGCTGGTCGTGACCGCGGACCGCCCGGTCGAGCTGTACCGGACCGGCGCGAGCCAGACCGTCGACCAGCACGGGATCTTCGCGGCGGCCACCGACACGCTGCACTTCCCGGTGGCCGAGCGGCGGCCGGGGCAGAACGCGGTGTGGCGGTCGCTGGTGTGCCGGGCGGTGGCGACCGCGCGGTCGGGCAGGCCGCTGCACGTCAACGTGCCGCTGCGCGACCCGCTCGTGCCCGACGTCGACGAGGACTGGCCGGAGCCGCTGGACGGCCGGGACTTCGACGTGCCGTGGACCAGGGCGCTCACCCGCGCCACCGCGGCCACGTCGACCACCGAGCACCTCGGGCCGCGCACGCTGGTGGTCGTGGGCGACGCGACGACGGGGGAGACGGCCGAGCTGGCGTGGCACGCCGGGTGGCCGGTCGTGGCCGAGCCGACCGCCGGGGCGGACGGGCCGGTGCTGCGGCACGGCACGCTGCTGCTGAACTCCGGCGAGCTGCCCAAGGAGCTGTGCCCGGACGCCGTGCTGGTCGTGGGCCGGGCGACGCTGTCGCGCGGGGTGCTGAAGCTGATCGGGCGGACCCCCGTGGTGCACGTCCTGTCGGCCGACCCGGAGTGGCCCGACCCGGCGTTCGCGGCGACGCACACCTCCACCGACCTCGCGGTCGGCGAGGTCGAGGTGGACGCGAGCTGGATGGCCGCGTGGCAGGACGCGGACGCCGCGGCCGCGGCGGTCGTGGACGAGGTGCTGGCGGACGAGCCGTGGCCGACCGGGATGCACGTGGCGCGGGACCTGGTCGCCGCGCTGCCGCCGGGCTCGCTGCTGTTCCTCGGGTCGTCCAACCCGGTGCGCGACGTCGACCTCGTGGCGACCCCGCGCCCGGACCTCGTCGTGCACGCCAACCGCGGTGGCGCGGGCATCGACGGCAGCCTGTCGACCGCGGTGGGCCTCGCGCTCGTCGAGGGGCCTGGGTTCGCGCTCGTCGGCGACCTGACGTTCCTGCACGACCTCAACGGGCTGCTGATCGGACCGGGCGAGCGGCGGCCGGACCTGACGATCGTGGTGCTCAACGACGACGGGGGCGGCATCTTCTCGCTGCTGGAGCAGGGCGCGCCGGAGCACGCGGCGTCGTTCGAGCGGGTTTTCGGCACGCCGCACGGAATGGACCTGGCCGCGCTGTGCGCCGGTTACCGGGTGCCGCACGAACTGGTGGAATCGGCCGCGGAATTCCACGCCGCACTCACAACGCCAAAGGGAACGAAAGTCGTGGAGATTCGGGCGGATCGGTCCGGATTGCGCGATTTGCACGCCAGGTTGAAGGCCGCCGTCTCAACCCGTTCCACTTCGTAGGAGCCTACGTACGGGGGTATTCGGGGCATGGTGGGGTGGCTAGCTTGCCTCCATGTCCATGAGAAGGAAGATCACGGTCGGGGCGGCGACGGCGTGCACCCTCGCGCTGCTCGCGGGCCCGGCCGGCGCCGCCGCGGCACCAGGTGCACCCGGAATCGGTGATCCGTACTACCCCAATTCGGGCAACGGGGGTTACGACGCCCTCCATTACGACATCCGCCTCAACTACCAGCCGTCGAACGACAACCTGTCCGGCACCACGACGATCCTGGCGAAAGCGACCCAGGACCTCTCGCGGTTCAACCTCGACTTCCTGCTGAACGTCCAGTCCGTGCGGGTGAACAACAAGGTCGCCTCCTTCACCCAGCAGGGCGGTGAACTGGTCGTCGACCCGAAGGCGACCCTCGCGAAGGGCAGCGACCTCACCGTCGTCGTCACCTACTCCGACTCCCCGTCGACGAAGTCGGTCGACGGCTACACGGCGTGGAAGAAGACGCCGACCGGTGCGCTGGCGATCGACGAGCCGGACATCGCGCCGTGGTGGTACCCGAGCAACAACCACCCGACGGACAAGGCCACGTTCGACGTGTCGGTGGCGGTGCCGGACGGCGTGGAGGTCATCTCCAACGGCCGGTTGACCGGCACGACCAAGCAGATCAACGGCTGGACGCGCTGGAACTGGCGCAGCACCAAGCCGCAGAACACCTACTCGACGTTCGTGTCGATCGGCCAGTTCGAGATCCGCCAGTCGACCTCGCCCAGCGGTCTCCCGGTGGTCAACGCCTACGCGGAGGGCCTCGGCGAGTTCGAGGGCGCGGCCAAGGCGAGCGTCGAGCGCACGCCGGAGATCCTGGAGTTCGAGTCGGGCTTCTTCGGCCCGTACCCGTTCGAGGCGCAGGGCGGTGTGGTCACCGGCGGCATCGGCTTCGCGCTGGAGAACCAGACCCGCCCCAACTACGACACCGCGTTCTGGCGTCGTGGCGGCAACACCTACGTGGTCGCGCACGAGCTTGCGCACCAGTGGTTCGGCGACTCGGTGTCCGTGCACGGCTGGAAGGACATCTGGCTGAACGAGGGCTTCGCGAGCTACGCGGAGTGGCTGTGGTCCGAGCACGTCGGTGAGGGCACGGCGCAGGAGAACTCCGACTACGTGTACTCGCTCTACCCCGCCGACGACCCGTTCTGGGACGTCCTGCCCGGCGACCCCGGCGCGGCCAACCAGTTCGACGGCGCGGTGTACGACCGCGGCGCCCTGACCCTGCACGCGCTGCGCTCGGCCGTGGGTGACGAGGCGTTCTTCACCACGCTCCAGACGTGGGTGGCGCAGCACCAGTACAGCGACGCGTCCATCGACCAGTTCATCGCGCTCGCCGAGCAGGTGTCCGGCCAGCAGCTGGACGACCTGTTCACGACCTGGCTGTTCACCAAGGGCAAGCCCGCCCAGGCTCCCGGCACGTTCTCGGTGTCCGCCGACTCGGCGTCGGCGAAGACCGCGGTGGCCGAGCCCAAGTCGCGGCAGAAGATCGCGGAGACGCACGAGCTGCTCGCCAAGAGCGAGCGCTGACGAAGAAGGGCGGGTGCCCGTCGCGAGACGGGCACCCGCTCGGTCAGCGCACGAACTCCACGTCCGGGTGCGCGGGGGACTCGTGCCGCAGCAGCGGTTGCGGCGCGCACTTGAGCGACTGGTCGAAGAACGCCCCGAGGTAGGCCCGCTGCGCCGCCACGCTGCGCACCGGGTCCACGGTCCCGATGCGCAGCGCGCGGACCGCCGGGTCGACGTCCAGCCGCTCGTCGAGCTCCGGCAGGAACGCCTGCACGTCGGTGTAGCTGTAGTGCATCGCCCCGGCCATCAGCAGGTCGCGCTTGAAGCCCCGGCCGTTGTCCCAGAACCGCCCCCACGAGGGTGAGGTCAGGTGCGTGCGCGGGGTCCCGTCGCGCGTGCTGCCCGCCGACCCCATCAGCAGGAACGGCCGCGCGGTGCCCTCCGTCGCGGCCCGCGTCGGCCGCGTCCCGTCGACGTCGTAGGCGAGCCACCCGTCGAGGTCCGCCGCCGCGTCCACCCGCTGGTCGGTGACCACCACCTCGGCCGCGGTGTCCCCGCCGAACGAGTGGCCGAACATCCCGACCCGCGAGAGGTCCACCGCCCCGCCGAGCCCGTCCAGCGAGGCCGCGCTGTCGAGCACGAACCGCATGTCCCGCACCCGCGTCTCCAACCCGGCGGGCAGCACGTCGCCGGTCTTGGGCTGCGCGAGCCGCACGTGCCCGTCCGGGAACACCACGTACGGCGCCTCGTCCGTGTGGTCCACCGCCACCACCACGTACCCCCGGCTGGCCAGGTCCTCGGCCGCCGCGGTCGCCAACGTCCGCAGCGACCCCCAGCCGGGCGAGTACAGCACCACCGGCCACCGCCCCTCCGCCCGCGCGCCCACCCGCGAGTGCGTGCTCACCCCGGCCCAGTCGACCTGGCCCGGCGCCATGCCCATGGCGGGCGAGCCCTGGTCGAAGTAGGGCGCCTCGGCGGCCGAGACGTACGGCGCGAACGGCTCGCCGCCCGCCCGTGCCGGGTACCAGACGGTGATCATCAGCTCCCGGTCGCGGGAGGGGTCGACCAGCCGGACCTGGCGGGTGCCGACGTCGTGCGGGCCGGTGGGAGCGGGCAGCTCGAAGGTCACCTTCGGAGCGGCGTGGGCGACGGCGGGCACCGCCAGCAACGCCGTGACGAGCACTGCGGTCAAGGTCTTCTGCATGACACGACAGTGGCGTCGATGACCACCGGTCCACTGCTGCCGTCCGGGAGGTCTTCGACCCGACCTTCGTCAGGTCACCCGTCGAGGCGGCCCGCCCCGGCCCGCGCCAGGAAGGCGGTGAGGCGCCCCTTGGGGAAGACCAGCGCGGGACCGGTGGCGTTCTTCGAGTCCCGGACGCCGTCCGCGTCGGCGCACAACGCGATCTCCACGCACTCGCCACCGCTCTGGCCGCTTCGGCTTGCCTTGCGCCAACTCGCTCCGTGCAGACGAGGGTCCATCGTCGCGCTCCTCCGGTTACGTCACAGTTCCGCTGCGACCTTAGTCAGCAGTTCCAGCGTGACCTCAGGGGAGAGAGCGAGATCGAGCATCTCGGCGAAGGCGGTTTCGTACTGTTCGACCCGCGTCTCGTCGTCGACGAACACGCCGTCGGTGAGGTTCTCCAGGTAGACCACCGCGGACCGCTGCTCAGCGGCGCGGGTCAGGATGGTGAAGCAGTAGCCGCCGCAGGAGTACATCCCCGCGCCGATCGGCACGACCCGCAGGTCGATCACCTCGCGGCTCACGAGGTCGGTCAGGTGCGCCAGTTGACCGCGCATCACATCACCGCCACCGAGCCGCGAGCGCAGTACGGCTTCCGGGACGACTTCGGTCAACCGGGTCGGTCGTCCGTTCTTCAGCCATGCCTGGCGGGCCATCCGGGCTTCGACGAGTCGTTCGACCTCCGCGGGGCGCAACGCCCGGTTGTGCCCGATCACGGCTCGCGCGTAGTCCTCGGTCTGGACAAGGCCGTGCAGCAGGAACGTGTGGTGGTGCCTGATTTCCCGCGCCGTCTCCTCCACGTGGAAGTACTGCTTCAGCCGAGGCGGCACGGTGGAGCCCCATGGGGTGGGCGGACGTCGTTTCCGGGCGTTCAGCGCCAGTGCCTCGATCTCGGCGCGCTGCGGCGCCGGGACGTCGTAGAGCGCGAGCAGGCCGCGCAGCTCCAGCAGGGAGATCGCCGACCTGCCGCGCTCGATGGTGCCGATCTTCGCCTCGGAACAGCCCAGCGCCTCCGCGGCTTCCACGCGGGTCTTGTCCGCGTCCTTGCGTCGAGTGGTCAGCTCCTCCCCGAGTAGCAGCTTGTAGTCGCTCGGGCTCTGCTCCTGCTGGCTCATCCACATCCCTCTTGATCACACCCCTCTTGATCACGCGAAGTCTGCCGGACGGGGCGGGTGGCAGCGGGTCACCCGATCAGGTAGCTAGGCAAGTGTCACGTGACACCTTATCGTCAAGTTCGTTGATCAAACACGACTTAGTGGGATGTGGTGGTGCCGGTGACCAGCGAGAGCAGGCGGACGACGACGGCGCAGAGCCGGGAGCTCGGGGCCGAGCTGAGGGCGATCCGGGTGAGCGCCGGGCTGGGCGCCGCCGAGATGGCGGCGGAGCTGGGCTGGTCCCCCGGCAAGGTCAGCAAGCTGGAGCAGGGGTGGCGCGGGGCGAGCGCGTGGGACATCGGGGCGCTGCTCGGCCGGTGCGGTGCGGACCGCCCGACGCGCGACCGCGTGATGGTCCTGGCGGGCGAGCAGCACGCGGGGTGGTTCGTCCGGCCGCACAGCAGCGTCGTCCTGCACGAGCGGTCCGCGCTGACCATCTCCTGCTACGAGCCGATGGCCGTTCCCGTGCTGCTCCAGACCGAGGACTACGCGCGGGCGTCGTCGACGGGGGTGGACCGCCTGGCCGAGCGGCAGGCCGTGCTGCACGGCGACCGCGCGCCCGACTCGGTGTTCTACGTGCGCGAGGAGGCGTTGCGCCGCCAGGTCGGCGGCCCGTCGACCATGCGGGACCAGCTGATGGGCCTGGTGTTCCTGAGCTGGTGGCCGCACGTGACCGTCCGGCTGGTGCCCTCGTCCGCGGGCACCCCGGCCGAGCTGGACCACGGGTCCACCGTGCTCACCTACGGCCAGGGCGCCGGTCCGCTGGTCCACACGTCCACCGACCTGGTCACGGTCTTCCTGGACGACGAGCGGGTGGTCCGGGCGCACGAGGCCAAGCACGCGGTGCTGGCGCGACTGGCGTGGGACGAGGACCGCTCGCGCGAGGCCTTCGCGCGGCTGGCCGACGCGTTCGACCTGTGACCGGGACTAGCGCCCTTCCAGCGCGTCCCGCATCGGCCGCATCTTCGCGTGCGCCTCGCAGACCTCGCTGTCCGGATCCGACTCCGCCACCAGCCCGCAGCCCGCGAACAGCCGCGCCGCGCGCCCGTCCAGCTGCGCGCACCGCAGCGCGATCCCCAGCTCCCCGTCCCCGTTCCCGTCGATCCACCCGACCGGCCCGGCGTAGCGCCCGCGGTCCATGCCCTCCAGCTCGTCGATGACCGCGATGGCCTCGGCGCGGGGCGTCCCCCCGACCGCGGCCGTCGGGTGCAGCGCCTCGCCGAGCCGCAGCAGCGACGGCGACCCCCGCAGCGTCCCGATCACGTCGCTCGACAGGTGCGACACGTTGGGCAGCCGCAGCACCGACGGACCGTCCACGGACATCGTGGTGCAGAACGGCTTCAACGTGTCGGCCAGCGACCGGATCGCGTAGTCGTGCTCCTCGAGGTTCTTCGGCGACGACAGCAGCGCCGCCTCCAGCTCCTCGTCCGACATCCCGTCGTGCGGCCACGTCGTCCCCGCGAGCACCCGCGAGTCCACGACCTGGCCGGTCCGCCGCAGCAGCAGCTCCGGGGTGGCGCCGAGCAGCCCGTCGACCGCGTACACCCAGCAGTCCGGGTACCGCCTGGCCAGCCCCTCCAGCACGAACCGCTGGTCGATCGGCACGTCGGCGACCGCCAGCAGGTCGTGGGCGAGCACCACCTTGTCCAGCTTCCCCTCGCGCATCCGCGCCACGGCCGCCGCCACCGCGCCGCGGAAGTCCGTCACCGACAGCTGCCCGTCGGCGTAGCGGACCGTGGACGGGCGGCGGATCGGGGTGATCTCGGCCTCCTCGCCCGCGCCGCCGACCGTGGTGACCCAGCTCTGCCCACCGCGCCTGCCGAGCACGACCTCGGGCACCACCAGCACGGAGTGGCCGGGCTCGTCGGAGAACGCCATGCTCACGAACGCGACCGGGCCGGTGCCGGGGGCGTCGACGTCGTCCTGGACGTCGAGCGAGGCGGTGAACTCCTCCCACCACCGCTCGGTGTCGGCGAAGCGGTTCGGACCGGACGCCTCGAACCGCGCTGCCTCACCCCAGCCGACCAGGCCCGATCCGTCCCGGACCCAGGCGAGCGCGCTGTCCGGGCTCGGCAGTCGGCCGAGCAGGTCCTCGTTCCGCGCACGCCCGGTGTGGACGCGCAGACGTTGTCGGGTCCGCGACGCAGGTGCAGAGGTCACCCTTCGAGGGTATGGACTCACCGCTGAGATTCCTCCTCCGACCAGCCCTAGACTCCTCAGCTGTGGTGGAC
Organism: Umezawaea tangerina; assembly: GCF_003002815.1. Classification (GTDB taxonomy): domain Bacteria; phylum Actinomycetota; class Actinomycetes; order Mycobacteriales; family Pseudonocardiaceae; genus Umezawaea; species Umezawaea tangerina. Next base: position 179,209 of record NZ_PVTF01000003.1, read on the forward strand.
GACGCAGTGCAGACCAGTCCGCGGTCACCGGTCGGTGTCCGCGTCCGGCGGGGCGTCGCCCGTGCGTTGCTGGTGGTCGGGGCGGTGGTGACGCTCGTGGGGGTGCTGCTGCTGGCCGCCGCCTGGCGCGACGACCGGGCCATCGAGTCCCGGCTGGGCAACGCGACCGCCGAGGTGGTGTCGGTCGCGTTCAACCGGACGGTGATCAGGTTCGGCACGCCCGACGGCAAGGTCTACAGCCCGTCGCAGGGCGTGCTCTACCCCGAGGGGCTGGAGGCCGGGCTGCTGGTGCGGGTCGAGTACGACACCGCGAACCCCGAACTGGCCAGGATCGCGGGTCGCACCGCCTCGCTCGGCCTGCTGCCGGTGTCGACGTTCCTGCTGGTCGTGTGGGCCGTGCTGATCCCGCTGATCCTGTTCGTGCGCAGGCGTCCGGGTGGCGGCTCCAGCCGTTTGTGACAGTTTCTCCCGAAATCGTCGTTCAGGTGTAACATCCACTGCATGGTGGATGACCTGGCGGCGCGCTTCGAGCACACGGTGGCCTCCGAGGCGCGGATCGAACCCCGCGACTGGATGCCGGACGGCTACCGCAGGACGCTGATCCGGCAGATCGCCCAGCACGCGCACTCCGAGATCATCGGGATGCAGCCGGAGGGCAACTGGATCAGCCGCGCGCCCTCGTTGCGGCGCAAGGCGATCCTGCTGGCGAAGGTGCAGGACGAGGCGGGCCACGGGCTCTACCTCTACGCCGCGACCGAGACGCTGGGCGCGGACCGGGGCGAGCTGACCGAGAAGCTGGTCGACGGCAAGCAGAAGTACTCCTCGATCTTCAACTACCCGACCCTGACGTTCGCGGACATGGGTGTGATCGGCTGGCTGGTCGACGGCGCCGCGATCTGCAACCAGGTGCCGCTGTGCCGCACCTCGTACGGCCCGTACGCGCGGGCCATGATCCGCATCTGCAAGGAGGAGTCCTTCCACCAGCGGCAGGGCTACGAACTGCTCATGACCATGATGCGCGGAACCCTGGCGCAGCGCGACATGGTGCAGGACGCCGTGAACCGGTGGTGGTGGCCGTCGCTGATGATGTTCGGGCCGCCGGACTCCGAGAGCTCCAACACCGAGCAGTCGATGGCGTGGCGGATCAAGCGCAACACCAACGACGAGCTGCGGCAGAAGTACGTGGACATGTCGGTGCCGCAGGCCGCGAAGCTCGGCGTCACGTTCCCGGACCCGCTGCTCAAGTGGAACGCCGAGCGCGGCCACCACGACTTCGGCCAGCCGGACTGGGACGAGTTCTGGCAGGTCGTCGGCGGGCACGGGCCGTGCAACAGCCAGCGCGTCGCCCACCGCCGCAAGGCCCACGAGGACGGCGCCTGGGTGCGGGAAGCCGCCGAGGCGCACGCCGCCAAGGCCTCCGCGCGCCAGGACGGTGCGGCATGAGCGCGTCGTGGCCGCTGTGGGAGGTCTTCGTGCGCGGCAAGCGCGGGCTCAACCACGTGCACGTCGGGTCGCTGCACGCGCCGGACGCCGAGATGGCGCTCCGCAACGCGCGGGACGTCTACACCCGCCGCAACGAGGGCGTGTCGATCTGGGTGGTGCCCGCCGAGGCGATCACCGCGTCCTCGCCGGACGAGAAGGACCCGTTCTTCGAGCCCAGCGGCGACAAGGTGTACCGGCACCCGACGTTCTACGCCATCCCCGACGACGTGCCGCACCTGTGACCACCGACCTGCCGCGGGGGCTGTGATGAGCTTCGACAACGCCTACGAGGGGCTGATCGACCAGGAGGACTCGCACTGGGCGTTCGGCACCGGTTTCCACTCCGCGCTGGAGGGCGTCGACCGCGAGGTCCCGCCCGGCGTGGACCCGGCCGACCTGGCCGCCTACTGCCTGATGCTCGGCGACGACGCGCTGGTCCTGTCCCAGCGGCTCGCGGAGTGGTGCTCCCGCGCGCCGGAGCTGGAGGAGGACATCGCGCTGGCCAACATCGCGCTGGACCTGCTCGGCCAGGCCCGGCTGCTGCTCACCCGCGCGGGCGAGGTCGAGGGCGCGGGCCGCGACGAGGACGCGTTGGCGTACCTGCGCGACGAGCGGGAGTTCCGCAACGTCCGGCTGTCCGAGATCGACTGCGGGCCCGGCCCCGGCGGCGACTTCGCCACGACGATCGTGCGGCTGCTGGTGTTCTCGTCGTGGAAGGTCGCCCAGTTCTCCCGGCTGCGCGGCAGCGCGGACCCGGTGGTCGCGGCCATCGCGGCCAAGGGGCTCAAGGAGCTGGCCTACCACCGCGACCACGCGGCGCAGTGGGCCGTGCGGCTGGGCGACGGCACCGAGGAGTCGCACCGCCGGATGACCGCCGCCGTCGACCGGGTGTGGCCGTTCGTGGACGAGCTGTTCCGCACCCACCCCGTGGAGGCGCGGCTGGGCGGGGTCGCGGTCGACCCCGCCGAGCTGCGGTCCGAAGTGGACGGTGTGCTGGACGCGGTGTTCACCGCCGCCACCCTCACCAGGCCCGAGCCGGTCCCGACGGCGTTCGTCGCCGGGCAGGCGGGCCGCGACGGCGTGCACACCGAGGCCATGGGCTTCCTGGTCGCCGAGATGCAGCACCTGCACCGGTCGCTGCCCGGAGCGGTGTGGTGACCACGGCGAGGCGGATCGCCGAGCAGGTCCGCGACCCGGAGCTGCCGGTGCTCACGCTGGCCGACCTCGGTGTGCTGCGGGACGTGTCCGAGTCCGGCGGGCGGGTGCTGGTCACGATCACGCCCACCTACTCGGGCTGCCCCGCGATCGACGAGATGGGCGCGGACCTGCGCCGCGCGCTGACGTCCGCCGGGTACGCCGAGGTCGAGGTCCGCACGTCGCTGCACCCGGCGTGGACGACCGACTGGATCAGCGAGGACGGCCGCCGCAAGCTCACCGAGCACGGCATCGCGCCGCCGAGCCGGATCGGGCCGCGGGCGGCGGGTCCGGTCCCGCTCAACCTCACGCCGCCGTCCCAGCGGGTGCCGTGCCCGCGCTGCGGGTCGCCGCGCACCACCGAGCTGTCCCGCTTCGGCTCCACCGCCTGCAAGGCGCTGCGGCGCTGCGAGGACTGCGCGGAGCCCTTCGAGCACCTCAAGGAGATCTAGTGACGGCCCCCGCGACCACCCGCCGCCGCACGACGTTCCACGCGCTCACCGTGGCCGACGTGGACCGGCTGTGCGACGACGCCGTCGCCGTCACCTTCGCCGTGCCGCCGGAGCTGGCCGAGGAGTTCGCGTTCAGCGCGGGGCAGTACCTGACGATCAGGCGCGGCGACGAGCGCCGGTCGTACTCGATCTGCGCCGCCGCGGGCACCGCTCCGCGCATCGGCGTGCGCCGCGTCGAGGGCGGGCTGTTCTCCAGCCACCTCGTCGACGAGCTGCGCGCGGGCGACGTGCTGGAAGTCCTTCCGCCGCAAGGGACCTTCACCCCGGACGGCGGCGCGCACCACGCGTTCGTCGTCGCCGGGTCGGGCATCACGCCCGCGCTGTCGATCGCCGCGACCGTGCTCGCCGAAGGTGCCAGGGTCACGCTGCTCTACGGCAACCGCCGCACGGACACGGTGATGTTCGCCGAGGAGCTCGCCGACCTGAAGGACCGCTACCGGTCGCGGCTCCAGCTCGTCCACGTGCTGTCGCGCGAGCCGCGGGACGTGGAGCTGTTCACCGGCAGGCTCGACGCGGACAAGCTGCGCGCCCTGTTCACCACCGTCGTGCCCGCCGCCGACGTGGACCAGTGGTGGCTGTGCGGCCCGTACGCGATGGTGCAGGACGCGCGCGCGGTGCTGGCCGAACGCGGTGTCGACGCCGACCAGGTGCACCACGAGCTGTTCTACGTCGACGAGCCCCCGCCCGCCCCGCGCCGCGCGGAGGACACCGCCGTCCTGGAGTCCGCCGCCGAGGTGACCGTGGTCCTGGACGGCCGCGAGACCACCCTGCCCGTGCCCGCCGACACGCCGATCCTCGACGCCGCCCAGCGCGTCCGCTCCGACCTGCCGTTCGCCTGCAAGGGCGGCGTGTGCGGCACCTGCCGGGCGCTGGTCGTGCACGGCGAGGTCGAGATGCGCCGCAACTACGCGCTGGAGCCCAAGGAGGTGCTCGCCGGGTTCGTGCTCACCTGCCAGGCGACACCCGTTACAACGGCCGTCACCGTCGATTTCGACGCCTGACCCCCGTCTCACGTGGCAGTATCGGGTGATGGGAGTCATGGGGAGGTCGGTGCTGGGCGGGCTCGTGATCGGTATCGCGCTCGCGTTCACCTTGTTCACGGTCATGCTCCTCACCGACGTGTCGGCGCCCGGCGGCAACGTGGCGGCCTCGCTGTTCGCCTCGCTCATCGTCGCGGTCCCGGTCGGCGGCGTCCCCGGCACCTTCATCGGCCTGGTCGTGGGCGGTATCCGCAAGTCGAACCAGCGCACCCTCCCGCCGCCGATGCCCGCACCGCGCCCGCTCTACGTGCCGACCACCCCCGCTGACCAGTGGTCCGCCGTGGTCGCCCGCTGCGAGGAGTCCGTCCGGCGCGTCGCCGCCGTGGTCGACAGCGTCCCCGCGTCCCCCGCGAAGGAGTGGATGACCCGGATCGCCGCGCAGTTCGAGGGCGAGCTGGAGGACGTCCGCGGCATCGCCAAGCTGGCCAGGGCCATGGGCGCCGTCGACGAGAACCACCCCGCCTCCCAACGCCTCTTCGCCGCCGCCCGCGACTTCTCCGCGTTCGAGGCCGAGGTGGGCCGCGTGGCGCTCAAGATGTTCGACAAGCCCGAACTGGACCGCGCCCGCACCGACCTGGAGTTCCTGGAGCAGCAGCTCCCCAGCCTCGGTGCCTGATTCCACCACCACCGGATCCCTTGTTGTGCCAGGGTTCCCGAATGGGGAAGCGCGGCGGGTGGGTGGCGTCCGGTTCGGTCGTCGGGTGGATCCTGGTGACGACGCTGGGCGTCGCGGACACCTTCGATCCGGCCGCCGCGCTGCCCACGGCGATGGTCGCGGGGGTCTTCCTCGGCGGCCTCGGCGGCGCGTTCCTCGGCTTCATGAGCTGCCTGATCCACGAGTCCCTGACCACCCCGCCGGCCCCGCCACCCCCGCCGAGACCCGCCATCCCGCCCTGGCCGGTGCACGCGGTCACCGGGACCGTCGACCTGTGGGGCGGACTGGTCCTGCGGTGCGAGGCCTCGGCCGGCCGGGTCGCCGCTGCCGTGCAGACCGTGCCCGACTCCCCGGCCAAGGCGTGGATGGCCCGCATCGCCTTCCAGCTCCAGCAGGAGCTCGTGCACGTCCACAACATCGCCAGACTCGCCCGCGCCCTCGGCACCACCGACCGCGACCACCCCGCCCTCCAACGCCTGCTCGCCGCGACCCACGACTTCGCCGCGTTCGAGTCGGAGGTGGGGTTGGTGGCGCTGAAGCTCCTCGACAACCCGGAGCTGGCCAGGTCCCGGACCGATCTGGAATTCCTGGAGAAACAACTTCCGCACCTAAAGGGTTAATCTCAGGTCAAATTGGCCAATGGTCCTAGTGGATCATTGAGACCGTGTATTCCCATGCCTTCCTCGACGAATCCCGACGCGGGGCCACCTATCTGGTGGCAGTGGTGATCGTGCCCCCGAGAGAACTCGACTCGGCGCGATCCGCGATGAGGCGCCTGCCCAAGCCGGGGCAGAAGCGCGTGCACTTCAACGACGAGAGCGACCGGCGCCGCAAGGAGGTGCTGGCGCGGATCGGTGAGCTCGGGCTGCGTGCTCGGGTGTGGTTCTGCAGGCACCACGACGATGCCGCTGCCAGGCAGGTCTGCCTGATGGGAGTGGTCGCGAGGCTGGTGGAGCTCTCGGTCTCGCGGCTGGTGCTGGAGAGCTGCCAGCACCAGGACGTCCGGGACCGGAAGGTGCTGGCGGAGGCGCTGCGGAAGACCCCTGGTCCGTTGGCCTACGAGCACTTCAGGCCGCGGGAGGACCCACTGCTGTGGGCCAGCGATGCGATCGCCTGGTGCTACGGGGCTGGTGGTGACTGGCGCCGACGTGTCGAGCCACTGCTCGACGAGGCCACGGACCTTGATCGGCCCTAGAAAAGCGCGAAACCCGGCAACCGGTCGTCCGGCCGGTGAACCGGGTCCACTTCCGCCGCCTATTGGCAGCGACAAGCAGAACTCTACATTCACACCCGTCCATCCGCAATTCGGTATTCCAAAGCCGACTGCCACCACCGCAGCACCTCGTCGGCCACCGCCGGATCCGCCACCAGCAACCCGTCGACCGGAAGTGGGTCGTCGTCGCCGCGGCGGTCCAGAACAGCGGCGCCGGATTCCACGGCCAATGCGACCGCCCCGGCGACGTCCCATTCGTGGTAGCCGTGCAGGACCGCCGCGGTCGCGTGGCCGAGTGCCACCTGTGCGACGGCGAGCGCCTTGGAGCCGAGCACGCGGACGCCGGTGCCCGCGGCGGCGGCGCGGGTGATGAACTCGCCCATCCCCGGCCACGGGCCGGAGCGGGTCATCTCGGTGCAGACGATGGGGGCGGCGGACTGCTCGCCGAGCCGGACCGGGGCGCCGTTGGCGCGCATGCCGCGACCGCGGGCGGCCGCGTAGATCTGCGCGCGGTACGGGTCGGCGACGACGCCGACGACCGGGCCCCAGCGGTCGACCAGCGCGAGCGAGTAGGCGCACCAGGGGACGCCCGCGACGTAGTTGGCGGTGCCGTCGATGGGGTCGACGACCCAGCGGTACTCGGCGTCGAAGGGCACGTCGACGTTCTCGCAGAACACCGGGATGCCGGGGAACTCGCCGGTCAGGACGCGGCGGGTGTGCCGTTCCAGGGTCTGGTCGGTGTCGGTGACCCAGTCGAACGGCGAGTCGTCGCCGTCGGGTCGGGCGCCGCGCCCGGCGGTGGCCATGATGACGTCGGAGGCGTCGTTGGCCAGGCGCCCGGCGACCTCCAGGGCGATCGACACCAGCGCGGGGTCGACGGGGCGGGCGGGCCGGGACGGCAAGACGGTCATGCCGAGCTAGTGTCGGCCTCCCCGGTGGCCGTCACGCGTCCAGCAGGTGACGCGGCGAGGATGACCTGGTCAACGCTGTCCGCGTAGGCAGACGTTCGGCGGGCGTTCCACGGCGTGTCACGCCGCCGTGGTGTTGACCCGCCACGGTGTGCCCGTGCGCGTCGCGATCGTGACCGAGAGCTTCCTGCCCAGGGTGAACGGGGTCACCAACTCCGTCCTCCGCGTCCTCGAGAACCTGCCCGGCCCGGCGTTGGTGATCGCGCCGGGGGCGGGCGACGACAGCTACCGGGGCACCCCGGTCGTGCGGGTGCCCGCGGTGGACCTGCCGAGGGTCAGCTCGCTGCCGGTGGGCGTGCCGACCAGGAAGGTGCTGACCGCGCTGGCCGACTTCCGCCCCGACGTGGTGCACCTGGCGTCGCCGTTCGTGCTGGGCGCCAGGGGGCTCCAGGCGGCGCGGCGGCTCGGGCTGCCGACGGTCGCGGTCTACCAGACCGACGTGGCCGGGTTCGCGGGCAGCTACGGCCTCGGCCTGACCGCGCGGGCGGCGTGGCGGTGGACGAAGCGGCTGCACTCGATGGCGGACCGCACGCTGGCGCCGTCGACCTGGGCGGTGCGGGCGCTGGAGGAGCACGGGGTGCCGCGGGTGCACCGCTGGGGGCGCGGGGTGGACGTGGACCTGTTCCGCCCGGACCGCCGCGACCACGCGCTGCGCCGGGAGCTCGCGCCGGGCGGCGAGCTGCTGGTCGGGTACGTGGGCAGGCTGTCGCCGGAGAAGCAGGTGGCCAGGCTCGCGGCGCTCAACGGCGTGCCGGGCGTGCGGGTGGTCGTCGTGGGCGGCGGACCCGACGAGCCCCTGCTGCGCAAGGAGCTGCCGGACGCGGTGTTCCTCGGCTTCCGCACCGGGGTCGAGCTGGCCGCGGCGTACGCGAGCCTGGACGTGTTCGTCCACACCGGACCGCACGAGACGTTCTGCCAGGCCGTGCAGGAGGCGCTGGCCAGCGGGCTCCCCGTGCTGGCGCCGGACGCGGGCGGCCCGCGCGACCTGGTCGAGCCGGGCCGCACCGGGTACCTGCTCTCCGACGACCCCGCCGAGCTGCGCGCGGGCGTTGAGGCGCTGCGGGACCCGTTGCGGCGCAAGCAGTTCGGCGAGAACGCCAGGGCGGCCGTCCGGCACCGCACGTGGCCGCGGCTGTGCGCCGAGCTGGTCGACCACTACGCCGCCGTCCAGCACCTCGACCAGCGCCGGGCGGCCTGATGCGGATCGTCCAGCTGGCCAACTTCTACGGCCCGCGCTCCGGCGGCCTGCGCACGGCCCTGCACCACCTCGGCGGCGGCTACGCGGCGCGCGGCCACGAGGTCGTGCTGGTCGTCCCCGGCCCGCGCGCCGCCGACGAGCGCCTGGCAGGCGGGGTCCGCCGCGTCACGCTGCCCGCCCCGCGCATCCCCGGCACCGGCGGGTACCGCGCGGTCGACCCGTGGCGCGTCCGGGCCCTGCTCGACGTCCTGCGCCCGGACCGGCTGGAGGTCTCCGACCGCCTCACCCTGCGCGGCATGGGGCACTGGGCCCGGCGCCGCGGGGTGCCCAGCGTGGTGATCCCGCACGAGCGCCTCGACCGGCTGCTGGAGCAGTTCCTGCTGCCCACCGGTCTGGCCGAGCGCGCGGCGGACTGGGCCAACGCCCGGATGGCGGCCGCCTACGACACCGTCGTGTGCACCACGGAGTTCGCCAGGCTGGAGTTCGACCGGATCGGCGCCCGCAACGTCGCCAGGGTCCCGCTGGGCGTCGACCTGCGCACGTTCACCCCGGCCCGGCACGACCGGTCGCTGCGCCGGGACCTCGCCGACGGCGCCGACGCGCTGCTGGTGCACTGCGGCCGACTGTCGCCGGAGAAGCACGTCGAGCGCAGCATCGACACCGCCGCCGAGCTGCACGCCTCCGGCACCAGGACGCGGCTGGTCATCGCCGGTGACGGCCCCCGGCGGGAGGCGCTGGAACGCCGGGCGCGCGGGCTCCCGGTCACGTTCCTGGGCCACGTGGCCCGCCGCGCCGACGTCGCCGACCTGCTCGCCAGCGCCGACGTCTCGCTGGCGCCCGGCCCGCACGAGACGTTCGGCCTCGCCGCCCTGGAAGCGCTCGCCTCCGGCACCCCGGTCGTCGTCTCGGCCAGGTCCGCGCTGCGCGAGATCGTCCGGCCGGGCTGCGGCGCCGCCGTGCCCGACCGGGCCCCGGCGTTCGCCCGTGCGGTCCACGAGCTGCTCGACACCGCCGAACCCACACGTCGGGGCGCCGCCCGCACCCGTGCGGAGGAGTACCCGTGGCGCAGCGCGGTGGACGGGATGATGGCCGCCCTGCGCGTCACATAGTCTTCGGTCATGTCGCGAGCTGGACTGGACAAGAACCCGCGCGAAGTGGCCGAGATGTTCGACGGCGTGGCCAAGGGCTACGACCGCACCAACTCCGTGATGACACTCGGGTTCGACCGCCGCTGGCGGGAGTGGAGCAGGCGGGTGCTGGACGCCCAGCCGGGCGAGAAGGTCCTCGACCTCGCCGCGGGCACCGCCGTGTCGACCGTGGAGTACGCCTCCTCCGGCGCCTGGTGCGTAGCGGCCGACTTCTCCCTCGGCATGCTCCAGGGCGGCGCGCACCGCGACGTGCCGAAGGTCGCGGCTGACGCGCTGCACCTGCCGTTCGCCGACGGGGCGTTCGACGCCGCCACGGTCTCCTTCGGGCTGCGCAACTTCAACGACACGGTCGCCGCGCTGCGCGAGATGGCGCGCGTCGTGCGCCCCGGCGGCAGGCTCGTGATCTGCGAGGTGTCGACGCCCACGTTCAGGCCGTTCCGGTTCGTCTACATGCGGTACCTGGTGCGCCTGCTGCCGCTCATCGGCCGGGTCGTGTCGTCGAACCCGGCGGCCTACCAGTACCTGGCCGAGTCCATGCGGGCGTGGCCCGACCAGCGCACCCTCGGCGAGCTGATCTCGCAGGCGGGCTGGGAGGACGTGGCCTGGCTCAACCTCACCGGCGGCATGGTCGCCCTGCACAGGGCCACCAAGCCGGAGTGATCGCCGGGCACCTCCCGGCAGGTCGCGGCTAGACTCACAGGAGTTTGTGAACTTATGCACAAGGAGCGCGGATGACTACTCCCAGCCGCCGTCAGGCAGGCGAGGACGCCGAGGTGATCGTGGTGGGCGCGGGGCCGGCGGGCTCCACGGCCGCCACCTACTTGGCACGCGCGGGCCTGGACGTGCTGCTGCTGGAGAAGAGCAGCTTCCCGCGCGAGAAGGTGTGCGGTGACGGCCTCACGCCCCGCGGCGTGAAGCAGCTGATCGACCTCGGGGTCGACACCCGCGAAGAGGCGGGCTGGCTGCACAACAAGGGCCTGCGCGTCGTCGGCGGCGGCATCACGATGGAGCTGGACTGGCCGGACCTGGCCTCGTTCCCGCCCTACGGCGTGGTGCGGCCCCGGCAGGACTTCGACGAGATGCTGGCGAACACGGCCAAGGCCGCGGGCGCCCGGCTCCACGAGCTGACCACGGTCACCGGCGCCGTCACCGACGAGCGCACCGGCCGGATCGTCGGCGTCAAGGCGAAGGTCGGCCCGGAGAAGACCGAGGTCACCTACCGCGCGCCGCTCGTGCTGGCGTGCGACGGCGTGAGCGCGCGGCTGGCGCTGAGCATGGGCATCGACAAGCGCCCCGACCGCCCGATGGGCGTGGCCGTGCGGCGCTACTACGCGAGCCCGCGCACCAAGGACGACTACCTCGAGAGCCACCTGGAGCTGTGGGACCGGTCCGACCCGGCCAACCCGCAGCTGCTGCCCGGCTACGGCTGGATCTTCGGCATGGGCGACGGCAGCGTCAACGTCGGCCTGGGCATCCTGAGCACGTCCAAGGCCTACGGCACGACCGACTACCGGGCGCTGCTGCGCAGCTGGCTGGACGGCACGCCGGAGGAGTGGGGCTTCCGCGAGGAGAACGCCACCAGCAAGATCGGCGGCGCCGCCCTGCCCATGGGCTTCAACCGCAAACCGCACTACAGCAACGGGTTGCTGCTGGTCGGCGACGCGGGCGGCATGGTCAACCCGTTCAACGGCGAGGGCATCGGCTACGCCATGGAGTCGGCCAGGATCGCGGCCGAGACCGTCGTGCAGGCGCTGGCCAGGCCCGCCGGGCTGAGCCGCGAGCACGCGCTGGCGGGCTACCCGGCGCGCATCGAGCAGTCGCTGGGCAGCTACTACCGGCTGGGCAACATCTTCAGCAAGCTGATCGGGAACCCGACGATCATGCGCACGGCGACCAAGTACGGGATGCCGCGCAAGACGCTGATGAAGCTCGTCCTCAAGCTGCTCGCCGGCCTGTACGACCCGAAGGACGGCGACTCGTTCGACCGGATCATCACGGCGGCCACGAAGTTGGCGCCGAGCGCGTAAAAGCGCAGGTAATACCCCCGAATAGCGCGGAGTTAGGTAGACCTAACCCTCAGGTTAGTGCGGCCTAACCAACGAAATGGCGTCGGTCCTGTACCGGCGCCATTTCCCGTGCGTTGCGGCGCTGTTCGCGCACGGGTCTCCGGGAGGTGTTCTGCTGCAGGTCAGCGGGCTGCGAGGGGGTGCGTGTAACACCGCTGTGTGACGTTCTACACTGGCCGACGGCCTTGTGAATCACTTCACAAGACTGCGGGAGAGCTTGTGAACTGTTTCACAAGCTGACCTCGCAATGTTAGGCATGCCTTACCGGTAAGAGGGGCAAGAACACCCCTTAGGGTGCGGATCGGTCAGCGGCTCGCTTGCGCCGCGACAGCGAGGAAAGGACGACGGAGAGTGCTTCAGCCCTACCTCCCCCTCGTATTCATGTTCCTGCTCGCCGGAGCGTTCGCGCTGTTCTCGGTGACGGCCGCGCCGTACATCGGGCCGCGGCGCTACAACCGGGCGAAGCTCGACGCCTACGAGTGCGGCATCGAGCCCTCACCCGCGCCGATCGTGGGCGGTGGCCGCATGCCGGTCGCCTACTACCTGACGGCCATGCTCTTCATCCTGTTCGACATCGAAATGGTGTTCCTCTACCCGTTCGCGGTCTCCGCGGACAAGCTCGGCCTCTTCGGGCTGGTGGAGATCGCCCTGTTCGTCGCGACAGTCGGCTTCGCGTACGCCTACGTGTGGCGTCGCGGCGGCCTCGACTGGAACTAAGCACCGGGGAAGGCGACAGTCATGGGCCTCGAGGAGAAACTCCCGAACGGCATCCTGCTGACCAGCGTGGAGAAGCTGGTCAACTGGACCCGCAAATCCTCGCTGTGGCCTGCCACCTTCGGGCTGGCCTGCTGCGCGATCGAGATGATGACGACGGGCGGGCCGCGCTACGACCTCGCCCGCTTCGGCATGGAGGTCTTCCGCGCCTCGCCGCGCCAGGCCGACCTGATGATCGTGGCGGGTCGCGTCACGAACAAGATGGCGCCCGTGCTGCGGCAGATCTACGACCAGATGCCGGAGCCCCGCTGGGTGCTCGCGATGGGCGTCTGCGCGTCGACCGGCGGCATGTTCAACAACTACGCCGTCGTGCAGGGCGTGGACCACGTGGTCCCGGTCGACATGTACCTGCCGGGCTGCCCGCCGCGGCCGGAGATGCTGATCGACGCGATCCTCAAGATCCACGCCAAGATCATGGACGAGCCGCTCGGCGCGGCCCGTGCCGCCGCGCTCCTGGAGAGCGGCGCCAGCACGGACCTCATGCCGTCGTCCGAGCGTTTCGCGAAGAAGAAGTGAGCAGGCGATGAGGGAGCCAGGGCAAGAGAACTCCAGCGCGCAGCGCCCCGCGGAGGACGGCCTCGAAGCCCGTCCGTCCAACGGCCAGGAGCCCGCGGAGCGCAAGGGGCCGCTGGAGACCGGCAAGGCGCGCAAGGGCATGTTCGGCGTCACGGGGTCCGGCGACACGTCGGGCTTCGGCGGGCTCCGCCTGCCCGCCTACATCGCGGCCCCGGCCGAGCGCCCCTACGGCGGCTGGTTCGACGAGTTCGTCGACGAGCTGCTGGGCGCGCTGCGGGAGAAGGACATCCCGACCGACGTGATCCAGCAGGTCACGATCGACCGCGGCGAGATCACCCTCTACATCCGGCGCGAGGAGCTGGTGGACGTCTGCCGCGTGCTGCGCGACGACCCCGCCCTGCGCTTCGAGCTGTGCAGCTCGGTGTCCGGTGTGGACTACGGCGCGGACGTCGCCGGCCGCCTGCACTCCGTCTACCACCTGACCTCGATGACCTACCGGCGGCGCATCCGCCTGGAGGTCTCCGTCGACGTGGACGACGCGCACGTCCCCAGCGTGGTCGCGGTGTACCCGACCGCGGACTGGCAGGAGCGCGAGGCCTGGGACATGTTCGGGATCGTCTACGACGGCCACCCCGGCCTCACGCGGATCCTCATGCCGGACGACTGGGACGGCCACCCCCAGCGCAAGGACTACCCGCTCGGCGGGATCCCGGTGGAGTACAAGGGCGCGGAGATTCCCCCGCCAGACCAGAGGCGGTCCTACTCGTGAGCAACGAAAACGTGTCGACGGAGTCGGCCGCGGGCGCGGACAAGGCCCGCGAGCAGTCGGTCGGCTCGACCACCGCGACCGGCCCGAACCCGGCGGCCGACCAGTCGATCGCCGACGTGACGACGGGGACCGACACCACCGCCGGGGGCAGCGACAGCCGCGACGCCGACGCCCAGGCCGGTGAGGCCCAGGCCGCCGAGGCCGCGACGATCGCCGCCGGGCCGTCGGTCGACGTCGCCGACTCCCGCCAGACCACCGAGGGCACCGTCTACACGGTGACCGGCGGCGACTGGGACGAGGTGCTCGCGGACGCCGCGGGCGACGAGCGCATCGTCATGAACCTCGGCCCGCAGCACCCGTCGACGCACGGCGTGCTCCGCCTCGTGCTGGAGCTCGAGGGCGAGACGGTCACCCAGGCCCGTTCGGTGATCGGCTACCTGCACACCGGCATCGAGAAGAACCTCGAGTACCGCAACTGGACCCAGGGCGTCACGTTCGTGACGCGCATGGACTACCTGGCGCCGCTGCACAACGAGGCCGCGTACTGCCTCGCCGTGGAGAAGCTGCTCGGCGTCGAGGCGCCGCGGCGGGCCCAGGTCATCCGGGTCCTGCTCATGGAGCTCAACCGGATCAGCTCGCACCTGGTGGCGCTGGCCACCGGCGGCATGGAGCTGGGCGCGCTCACCGGCATGACCGCGGGCTTCCGCGAGCGCGAGGAGGTCCTGCACCTGCTGGAGCACCTCACCGGTCTGCGGATGAACCACGCGTTCATCCGGCCCGGCGGTGTCGCCCAGGACCTGCCCGCCGACGGCGTCGAGAAGATCCGCGCGTTCATCAAGGTCATGGACTCGCGGCTGCCCGACTACGACAAGCTGCTCACCGGCCAGCCGATCTGGCGCAACCGCCTCGCGGGCGTCGGGTACCTGCCGGTCGACGCGTGCCTCGCGCTGGGCATCACCGGCCCGATCCTGCGCTCCGCGGGCCTGCCGTGGGACCTCCGCAAGATCGAGCCGTACTCGGGCTACGAGGGCTACGACTTCGACGTCCCCACGTCGAACGCGGCGGACAGCTACGCGCGCTACCTGATGCGGGTCGAGGAGATCCACCAGTCGCTGCGGATCGTCCGCCAGGCGGTCGACAAGCTCGAGCCCGGCCCGGTCATGGTGGAGGACGCCAAGATCGCCTGGCCCGCGCAGCTCACGATCGGCGCCGACGGCATGGGCAACTCGCTCGAGCACGTCCGCAAGATCATGGGCCAGTCGATGGAGTCCCTGATCCACCACTTCAAGCTGGTGACCGAGGGCTTCCACGTCCCGGCGGGCCAGGTCTACGTGCCGATCGAGTCGCCGCGCGGCGAGCTCGGCTACCACGTGGTCTCCGACGGCGGCACGCGCCCGTTCCGCGTGCACGTGCGCGAACCAAGTTTCGTGAACCTCCAGTCGATGCCCGCGATGTGCGAGGGCGGCATGGTCGCCGACGTCATCGCCTCGGTGGCCTCTATCGACCCGGTGATGGGTGGTTGTGACCGATGACCCAGACTTCTGAACCGTCCACCGTGGACTTGAGCGTCTTCGACGAGGACACGGTCGCGCGGGCGCGGCAGCTCATCTCGCGCTACCCGCTCTCGCGGTCGGCGCTGCTGCCGATGCTGCACCTCGTGCAGTCGGTCGAGGGCTACGTCAGCCAGGCGGGCATCGCGTTCTGCGCGGGCCAGCTCGACCTGAGCAACGCCGAGGTCAGCGCGGTCGCGACCTTCTACACCATGTACAAGCGCAAGCCGTGCGGCGAGCACCTGGTCAGCGTGTGCACGAACACCCTGTGCGCGGCGCTGGGCGGCGACGCCATCTTCGCGAAGCTGCGCGAGCACCTGGGCAGCGAGGGCAAGCCGCTGGGCCAGGAGGAGACCTCCGGCGAGCCGGGTACGCCGGGCTCGATCACGCTGGAGCACGCCGAGTGCCTCGCGGCCTGCGACCTCGGCCCGGTCCTCCAGGTGAACTACGAGTTCTACGACAACCAGACGCCGGACAAGGCGCTGGAGCTCGTGACCGCGTTGCAGGCGGGGGAGAAGCCCGCCCCGACGCGCGGTGCACCGCTCACCGACTTCCGCCAGGCCGAGCTGCAACTGGCCGGGTTCTTCGAGGGTCGCGAGTCCGACCTGGACGGCCCGTCGGCCGCCGCCGAGACCGTGCGGGGCGCCCGCGTCGCCGCGGACAACGGGTGGACCGCACCGTCCATGTCGGACGACGTCGCGTTCCCGCCTGTCCCGGAAAAGAAGTAGGGGGAGTCATGGTCGACAGCCTCACTCCGGTGCTCACGAAGCGCTGGCTCTCGCCGCGCTCGTGGACGATCAAGACCTACGAGCAGCTGGAGGGGTACACCGCGCTGCGCAAGGCGCTCGGCGCGCACCCGGACCAGATCATCCAGCAGTGCAAGGACTCCGGCCTGCGCGGCCGGGGCGGCGCCGGCTTCCCCACGGGCATGAAGTGGGGCTTCATCCCGCAGGGCGACGGCAAGCCGCACTACCTCGTCATCAACGCCGACGAGGGCGAGCCGGGCACCTGCAAGGACATCCCGCTGATGATGGCGGACCCGCACTCCCTCATCGAGGGCATCATCATCACCTCGTACGCGATCCGCGCGAACTTCGCTGCGATCTACGTGCGCGGTGAGGCCCTGCACTGCATCCGCAGGCTCGACGGTGCCGTCAAGGAGGCCTACGCCGCCGGGTACCTGGGCAAGGACATCCTGGGCAGCGGCTTCGACCTCGACGTCGTCGTGCACGCCGGGGCGGGCGCCTACATCTGCGGCGAGGAGACGGCGCTGCTCGACTCGCTGGAGGGCAAGCGCGGCCAGCCGAGGCTGAAGCCGCCGTTCCCCGCGACCGCCGGGCTCTACGCGTCGCCGACCGTGGTGAACAACGTCGAGACCATCGCCAGCGTGCCGTTCATCGTCAACGGCGGCAGCGACTGGTTCCGCACCATGGGGCGCGAGCGCTCGCCCGGCCCGAAGATCTACTCGCTGTCCGGCCACGTCACGCGGCCCGGCCAGTACGAGGCCCCGATGGGCACCACGCTGCGCGAGCTGCTGGAGCTGGCCGGTGGCATGAAGGACGGCATCCCGCTGAAGTTCTGGACGCCCGGTGGCTCGTCCACCCCGCTGTTCACCGCGGACCACCTCGACGTGCCGCTGGACTTCGAGGGCGCGGCCGAGGCCGGTTCCATGCTCGGCACCACGGCGCTGCAGATCTTCAACGAGACCGTGTCGGTCCCGTGGGCGGTCATGAAGTGGACCGAGTTCTACAAGCACGAGTCCTGCGGCAAGTGCACCCCCTGCCGCGAGGGCACGTACTGGCTGGTCCAGATCCTCCAGCGCATGGTGGCGGGCAACGGCACGGCGAGCGACATCGACACGTTGCTCGACGTCTGCGACAACATCCTCGGCCGCTCGTTCTGCGCGCTGGGCGACGGCGCCGTCAGCCCGATCACCAGTGGCATCAAGTACTTCAAGGACGAGTTCCTCGCCTTGTGCGACAAGAACTCCGCTGTGTTGGCAGGAGCCCACTGATGACTCTGGCACCTGAGAAGAGCGAGGTCGAGGTCCCCGAGGGCCACGTCAAGCTCGTGATCGACGGCTTCGAGGTCGTCGCGCCCAAGGGTGAGCTGCTGATCCGCACGGCCGAACGCCTCGGCATCGTCGTGCCCCGGTTCTGCGACCACCCGCTGCTGGAGCCCGCGGGCGCCTGCCGCCAGTGCCTCGTCGAGGTCGAGATGGGCGGTCGGCCGATGCCGAAGCCCCAGGCCTCCTGCACGATGACGGTCGCCGACGGCATGGTCGTGAAGACCCAGCTGACCTCGCCGGTCGCCGACAAGGCGCAGCAGGGCGTGATGGAGCTGCTGCTCATCAACCACCCGCTGGACTGCCCGATCTGCGACAAGGGCGGCGAGTGCCCGTTGCAGAACCAGGCGCTCAAGCACGGCCGTTCGGACTCGCGCTTCCACGAGCACAAGCGGACGTTCCCCAAGCCCCTGCCGATCTCGACGCAGGTGCTGCTGGACCGCGAGCGCTGCGTGCTCTGCCAGCGCTGCACGCGGTTCTCCGCGCAGATCGCGGGCGACCCGTTCATCGAGCTGCTGGAGCGCGGTTCGCAGCAGCAGATCGGCGTGGCCGAGGGCAAGCCGTTCCAGTCGTACTTCTCGGGCAACACGATCCAGATCTGCCCGGTCGGCGCTCTCACGTCGGCGGCCTACCGCTTCCGGGCCCGCCCGTTCGACCTCATCTCCACCCCGAGCGTCTGCGAGCACTGCTCGTCGGGCTGCGCCGAGCGCACCGACTGGCGGCGCGGCAAGGTGCAGCGCAAGCTCGCGGGCGACGACCCCGAGGTCAACGAGGAGTGGATCTGCGACAAGGGCCGCTTCGCGTTCCGCTACGCCACCGCCGGTGACCGCTTCACCCGTCCGCTCGTGCGCGACGCGGAGTCCGGCGAGCTGCGCGAGACGTCGTGGACCGAGGCCCTCCAGGTCGCGGCGACCGGTCTCGCGGCGGCCCGCGACGCCAAGGGCGTCGGCGTGCTCACCGGCGGTCGGCTGACCGTCGAGGACGCCTACGCCTACGCGAAGTTCGCCCGCGTGGCGCTCAAGACCAACGACGTCGACTTCCGGGCCCGTGCGCACTCGGCCGAGGAGCTGGAGTTCCTGACCAGCACGGTCCTCGGCACGACGCCGGACAACGGCGGCGTGACGTTCACGGCGATCGAGGCCGCGCCCGCCGTGCTGTGCGTGGCCTTCGAGCCGGAGGAGGAAGCGCCGATCGTCTTCCTGCGGCTGCGCAAGGCAGCCCGCAAGAAGACCAAGGTGTTCCACCTGGGCCAGTACACCTCGCCCGCGGTGGAGAAGACCTTCGGCACGCTGCTGGCGTGCGTCCCCGGCGGCGAGCCCGCCGCGCTGAACGCGCTGGAGGAGCACGCGGCCGACGTGACGGAAGCGTTGCGCGGCAGCGGTTCCGTCATCCTCGTCGGCGAGCGCGCCGCCGAGGTGCCCGGCCTGTTCTCCGCGGTGGCCAGGCTGGCGGCCTCCACCGGCGCCAAGGTCGCCTGGATCCCGCGCCGCGCCGGTGAGCGCGGTGCGCTGGAGGTCGGCGCGGTGCCGAACCTGCTGCCCGGCGGCAGGCTCGTCAGCGACGCCGCCGCGCGCTCCGAGGTCGAGAACGCCTGGGGCCTGGTGGCGGGCACGCTGCCGACCCGCGCGGGCCGCGACACCAACGGCATCCTGGTCGCCGCCGCGAGCGGTGCCCTGGACGCGCTGGTCGTCGCGGGCGTCGACCCGTTCGACCTGCCCGACCCCGGCCTCGCCCAGCGGGCGCTGGAGTTCGCGGGCTTCGTGGTCTCCCTGGAGCTGCGCCCGAGCGCGGCGACCGCGCACGCGGACGTCGTCCTCCCGATCGCCCCGGCGGTCGAGAAGTCGGGCAGCTACCTGAACTGGGAAGGCCGCCGCCGCGACTTCGGCACCACGCTCGAGGGCACCGGCGCGCTGCCCGACTGCCGGGTGCTCGACACCCTGGCCGTCGAGATGGACGCCGACCTGTTCACCCAGACCCCGGCCGCCGCGGCCGCGGACCTCGACCGGCTCGGCTCGAACGTGGCGGAGGCGTCGGCACCCACGGTGTCCGCCCCGCTGCTCGTGCAGCCGACCGCCGGTCAGGCCGTCCTCGCGACCTGGCGCCGGATGCTGGACAACGGCTCGCTGCAGGACGAGGAGCCGAACCTGGCGGGCACCGCCCGTCCCGTGGTCGCGAAGGTCTCCGCGGCCACCGCGGTCCACCTCGGCCTCGACCTCGGCGCCGACATCACGGTGTCGACCGAGCGCGGGTCGGTGACGTTGCCCGTCGAGGTGGCGGACCTGCCCGACGGCGTGGTCTGGCTGCCCGGCAACTCGGGCCCGGTCACCGTGCGCCGCAACCTGGTCGCGGGCCACGGCTCGCTGGTTGCAGTAGCTGTGTCGGATGGGCCCTCCGCTGAGAAAAGCGCGTCGGACCGTGGAGGCAATGCATGACAACCGCCGAACTTCTCGCGGACGACCCGATCTGGCTGATCCTGATCAAGGTCGTCGGGATCTTCGCGTTCCTCGTGGTCATGACGCTGTTCATGATCAACTGGGAGCGCAAGGTCGTCGCGCGGATGCAGCAGCGCCCCGGCCCCAACCGGGTCGGCCCCAACGGCTGGCTCCAGTCGCTGGCGGACGGCCTGAAGCTGGCGTTCAAGGAGGACATCCGCCCGGTCCTCGCGGACAAGTGGGTGTTCTTCCTCGCGCCGGTGATCTCCTGCATCCCCGCGTTCGTCGCCTTCTCGGTGATCCCGATCGGCGGTGAGGTCAGCATCTTCGGCGAGCGCACCGCGCTCCAGCTGGTCGACCTCCCGGTCGGCGTGCTCGTGGTGCTGGCCTGCTCCTCGGTCGGCGTCTACGGCATCGTGCTCTCCGGTTGGGCCTCCGGCTCGCCGTACCCGCTGCTGGGCGCGCTGCGCTCGGCGGCGCAGGTGATCTCCTACGAGATCGCGATGGGCCTGTCGATCGTCGGCGTCGTGATGTTCTCGCACTCGATGTCCACTTCGGACATCGTGAAGGCGCAGGGGAACCTCTGGTTCGTGGTGCTGCTCTTCCCGAGCTTCGCGATCTACGTGATCTCGATGGTCGGCGAGACCAACCGCGCGCCCTTCGACCTCCCCGAGGCCGAGTCCGAGCTGGTCGGCGGTTTCCACACCGAGTACAGCTCGCTGAAGTTCGCGCTGTTCTTCCTCGCCGAGTACGTGAACATGGTGACGGTGTCGGCGCTGGCCTCGACGCTCTTCCTCGGCGGGTACCAGACGCCGTTCGGGCTCGGGAGCCTGTGGTCCGGCTTCGACAACGGGTGGTTCGGCCTCGTCTGGTTCGTCGCCAAGACGCTGTTCTTCCTGTTCGTCTTCATCTGGCTGCGCGGCACGCTGCCCCGCATGCGCTACGACCAGTTCATGCGGCTGGGCTGGAAGGTCCTCGTCCCGATCAGCCTCGTGTGGATCGTGGCCGTCGCACTGGTGCGCGCGCTGAACAACTCCGGCGAGTTCAGCCAGCAGCAGTTCCTGATCATCCTGGGCGTCGTGCTCGGCGTGCTGGTGCTGCTCTCGCTGCTGCTCCCGGACCGCAAGGTCGAGGAGGACCCGAACGCGGTCCCGATCACCGGTGGCGGGTTCCCGGTGCCGCCGCTCGACCTGGAAGTGCCCAAGGCGCCCACCCGCCGCACCCCAGTTGTCGCGAATCTTCCGAAGGAACCTGTCGCGGTAACCGCATCGAAGGAGGCCAGCGATGGGGATGTTTGATCCCATCAAGGGCTTCGGCGTCACCTTCTCGACGATGTTCAAGAAGGTCGTCACCGAGGAGTACCCCGAGGTCAAGAAGGTCACCGCGCCGAGGTTCCACGGCCGCCACCAGCTCAACCGGCACCCGGACGGGCTGGAGAAGTGCGTCGGCTGCGAGCTGTGCGCGTGGGCCTGCCCGGCGGACGCGATCTTCGTCGAAGGTGGCGACAACACCGACGACGCGCGCTACTCGCCCGGTGAGCGGTTCGGCGCCGACTACCAGATCAACTACCTGCGCTGCATCGGCTGCGGCCTCTGCATCGAGGCGTGCCCGACCCGTTCGCTCACCATGACGAACGAGTACGAGCTGGCCGACGACGACCGCCAGAAGCTGATCTTCACGAAGGAAGACCTGCTCGCCCCGCTGCTGCCCGGCATGGAGCAGCCGCCGCACCCCATGCGGTTGGGCGACAACGAGCAGGACTACTACGTGAACGGGCCGGCGCTTGCCCGAGACCTGCTTGCAGGGTCGAGCCAGGGGCAGAGCAACGCGGAGTCTGCGGTCAAGGGAGCAGGCAAGTGAGCGTTCTCAACCTGGCGCAGGACTTCCTGGTCGCCGCGCAGCCCGCCACCCAGCCCGCGGCGCCGGTCGCCGACACCATCTCCACCGGTGAGGCCGTCGCGTTCTGGATCCTCGGACCGCTGTCGCTCCTGGGCGCGCTCGGCATGCTCTTCGCCCGCAACGCGGTGCACTCCGCGCTGTGGCTGGTGCTGACGATGCTCAGCCTCGGTGTCATCTACATGGTCCAGCAGGCGCCGTTCCTCGGCTTCGTGCAGATCATCGTGTACACCGGCGCGATCATGATGCTGTTCCTCTTCGTGCTGATGCTCGTCGGCAGGGACAGCTCGGACTCGATCGTCGAGGTGCTGCGCGGGCAGCGGCTCGCCGCCGCCGTGCTCGGCGTCGGCTTCGCCGGGCTGGTCGTCGGCTCGCTCGCCCAGGCGTTCACCCGCGTCGACTCCGTCGGCCTGACCGCGGTGAACTCCTCGGGCGGCGGCAACGTGGCCAACATCGGCGCGGCGCTGTTCACCAAGTACCTGTTCGTCTTCGAGCTCACGTCGGCGCTGCTGATCACCGCCGCCGTCGGCGCGATGGTCCTGGCCTACTCCGACCGGCACGGCAAGGGCCTGAAGAAGACCCAGCGCGAGCTGGTCGAGGAGCGCTTCAAGGGCGACCGCCCCGGCTCCCTGCCCGGCCCCGGTGTCTTCGCCACGGCGAACTCGGTGGCCACCCCCGCACTGCTGCCCGACGGCTCGGTCGCCCAGGAGTCGCTGTCCGCGCTCATCGAGGCGACCACCAAGGAACACCTCGCCGACGACGTCGCCGACGTGTCCGGCACCGGCCACCGGGCCGACGCGCGGGCTCTCACCGGTTCCGCGCCGAAGGAGGGGACGGAATGACCCCGACGTACTACCTGCTGCTGTCCGCGCTGCTGTTCAGCCTCGGCGCGGTCGGCGTTCTGGTGCGGCGCAACGCCATCGTCGTGTTCATGTGCGTCGAGCTGATGCTCAACGCGGTGAACCTCACCCTCGTCACGTTCTCCCGCATGCACGGGGAGCTCGACGGCCAGGTGATGGGCTTCTTCGTGATGGTCGTCGCCGCCGCCGAGGTCGTGGTGGGCCTGACGATCATCATGTCGATCTTCCGCACGCGTCGCTCGGCCTCGGTCGACGATTCCAACCTGCTGAAGTACTAGGGGCCACTGGTGACCGAATCTATGCTCGCCCCCGCAAGCGGGGCCACGGATGCAGTTGCCGCCAGCGGGCTCGCGAGTCTCGCCTGGCTGTTGCTCGCCCTGCCGGCGTTCGGCGCGGCCGTGCTGCTGCTGGCGGGCAAGCGGGCCGACAAGTGGGGCCACCTGCTGGGCTGCGCCACGATCATCGCGGCGTTCGCCTACGGGCTCGCGCTGTTCTTCACGACCCTCGGCCAGGGCGCCGAGGAGCGGACCAGCGAGCTCCACCTGTTCGACTGGATCCCGGTCGGCGCGCTGGACGTCGAGTTCGGCCTGCGGCTGGACCCGCTGTCGCTGACGTTCGTGCTGCTGATCACCGGTGTCGGATCCCTGATCCACATCTACTCGATCGGCTACATGGCGCACGAGGAAGGCAGGCGCAAGTTCTTCGCCTACCTGAACCTCTTCGTGTCGGCGATGCTGCTCCTGGTCCTGGGCAACGGCTTCGTGACGCTGTACTTCGGCTGGGAGGGCGTGGGCCTCGCGTCCTACCTGCTCATCGGCTGGTACCAGTACAAGCCGGAAGCGGCCTCCGCGGCCAAGAAGGCGTTCCTGATGAACCGGGTCGGCGACCTGGGTCTCGCGATCGCCATCTTCATCATGTTCAAGGAGCTCGGCACCACCACCTACACCGACGTGTTCGCGCGGGTGGACGAGCTGTCGTCCGGTTCGATCCTGGCGATCACGCTGCTGCTCCTGCTCGGCGCCTGCGGCAAGTCCGGCCAGTTCCCGCTCCAGGCCTGGCTCCCGGACGCCATGGCGGGTCCGACGCCGGTCTCGGCGCTGATCCACGCGGCGACGATGGTGACCGCGGGCGTGTACCTCATCGCCCGCTCGAACCCCATCTACAACCTCAGCGCGGACGGCAGGCTGGTCGTCATGATCATCGGTGGCGTCACGCTGCTGATCGGCTGCATCATCGGCTGCGCCTACGACGACTTCAAGAAGGTCCTGGCGTACTCGACGGTCAGCCAGATCGGCTACATGATCCTCGCCGTCGGCCTCGGCCCGGTGGGCTACGCGCTGGGCATCATGCACCTGCTCACGCACGGCTTCTTCAAGGCCGGGCTGTTCCTCGGTGCCGGGTCGGTCATGCACGGCATGAACGACGAGGGCAACATCCGCCGGATGGGCGGGCTCGCGAAGTACATGCCCGTCACGTTCGCGACCTGGGCCCTGGGCTACCTGGCGCTGATCGGCATCCCGCCGTTCTCCGGCTTCTTCTCCAAGGACGCCATCATCGCGGCCGCCTTCGGCGAGCCGGGCTGGCGCGGGTACGTGTTCGGCGGTGTCGCCCTGCTGGGCGCCGCGCTGACCGCGTTCTACATGACCCGCCTGCTGATCCTGGTCTTCCTGGGCAAGCCGCGCTGGAAGGAGCTCAAGACCTCCGAGGACGGTCGCGAGTACCACCCGCACGAGTCGCCGTGGTCGATGAAGATCCCGATGATCGTCCTGGCCGTCGGCTCGGTCGGCGCGGGCTTCTTCCTGGAGAACGGCGAGCGCCTCGCGGGCTGGCTGGAGCCGACCCTCGGGCCGCTCCAGGAGACGCACGGCGCGCTCGACCACACGATGGTCGCGATCCTGAGCGTCGCGCTCTCGCTGGTCGGCGTCGCGCTCGCGTTCCTGCTCTTCGGCCGCAAGCCGCAGCCGACCACGCGCCCGCTGCGCGTGTCGTTCCCGGTCCGCGCCGCGCGCGCCGACCTGTACGGCAACGCGCTCAACGAGGCGCTCTTCGCGCGGCCGGGCACCTGGCTCTCCCGCGCGCTGGTGTTCGTGGACAACAAGGGCGTCGACGGTCTCGTCAACGGGACCGCCGCGCTGCTCGGCGGTAGCTCCGGCCGGTTGCGCCGTCTCCAGACCGGTTTCGTGCGCTCGTACGCGCTCTCCATGCTCCTGGGCGCGATCTGCGTGCTGGGCGCGCTTCTGATGGTGAGGTTCTCGTGAGCTGGACGCTGATCGCGCTGCTCCTGCTGCCGCTGGTCGGCAGCCTGGTGGTGGCCTTCCTGAAGGGGAACGACCGGACCGCGAAGCTCGTCGCGCTCGGGTTCTCCCTCGTGGAGCTCGCGCTGGCGGTCGTCGCGTGGGTCGCCTACGACCCGTCGTCGGGCGCCCGGCTCCAGCTGACCAGCTCGGTCGACTGGATCCCGACGTTCGGCGTGCACCTGTCGTTCGGCGTCGACGGCATCGCGCTCGTCATGATCGCGCTGATCGCCTTCCTGATGCCCGTCGTCATCGGCGGCGCATGGTCGGACAAGCTGCCGGAGGGCCGCAGCGCGAGCGGGTTCTTCTCGCTCCTGCTGGCCATGCAGACCGGCATGGTCGGCGTGTTCGCCGCGACCGACGTGTTCCTGTTCTACGTGTTCTTCGAGGCCGTCCTCGTCCCGATGTACTTCCTGATCGGCCGCTTCGGCGGCCCGAACCGGCAGTACGCGGCGATGAAGTTCTTCCTCTACTCGCTGCTCGGCGGCCTGATCATGCTCGCCTCGGTGATCGGCCTCTACGTCACCAGCGCGGACAAGCTGGGCCAGGGCACGCTCGACTGGGCCACGCTCGTCACGGTCATGAAGGACGCGCCGACGTCGACCCAGATCTGGCTGTTCCTCGGGTTCTTCATCGCCTTCGCGATCAAGGCCCCGCTGGTCCCGCTGCACACCTGGCTGCCCGACGCCGGTGCCGAGGCCCCGGTCGGCGCCGGCGTGCTGCTCGTCGGCGTCCTGGACAAGATCGGCACGTTCGGCTTCCTGCGCTACTGCCTGCCGCTGTTCCCGGCGGCCAGCAAGCAGCTCGCGCCGCTCGTGCTCGTGCTCGCGGTCGTCGGCATCATCTACGGCTCGCTGCTCGCGGTCGGCCAGACGGACATGAAGCGGTTCGTCGCCTACACCTCGATCGCGCACTTCGGCTTCATCGCGCTCGGCATCTTCGCGTTCAGCAGCCAGGCCGGTGCGGGCTCGGTGCTGTACATGGTCAACCACGGCATCTCGACCGGCATGCTGTTCCTGGTCGTGGGCATGGTGATGTCGCGCGGCGGCTCCCGCCTGATCCAGGACTACGGCGGCATGGCGAAGCTGACCCCGGTGCTGGGCGGCCTGTTCTTCGTGGCGGGCCTGTCGTCGCTGGCGCTGCCGGGCACCAACTCGTTCGTGAGCGAGTTCCTGGTCCTCATCGGCTCGTACCCCAACCAGCCGGTGTTCACCATCATCTCCACGGTCGGCATGGTGCTCGCCGCCCTGTACGTGCTGTGGGTCTACCAGCGGGTCTTCCAGGGCCCCGTGCGCGGAACCGCGCTGCTGAACGTGGCGGCGGGCCCCGGTACCGCGACCGACCCCGAGCGCTCCGGGATCAAGGACCTGAACCGGCGGGAGATCGCCGTGCTGGCGCCGCTGGTGGCGCTGGTCCTCGTGCTCGGGTTCTACCCCAAGCCGGTGTTGGACGTGATCTCCCCGTCGATCGGGGCGACGTTGAGCGAGGTCGGCGTGACCGACCCGGTCGCGCAGGAAGGCAAGTGACGTGACGTTCCTCGCCCAGGTTGAGCTGATCAAGCCGCCGGAGATCGAGTACAGCGCGATCGCGCCAGTGCTGATCGTGCTCGGCGCCGCGTGCGTCAGCGTGTTGTTCGAGGCTTTCCTGCCGAAGCACCAGCGGTGGGCGGCGCAGGTCGTGCTGACCATGCTGACCTTCATCGGCGCCGGTACCGCCCTCGGTCTGTACGCCGGGGCCGAGACCACCACCGCTCAGGGCATCACCACGCTCTCCGGCGCGGTCGCCGTCGACCGCCCGGTGATCTTCCTGTGGGTCACGCTGCTGCTGCTCGGCTTCGGCTCGATCCTGCTGATCGCCGACCGGTCGGTCGAGCCGGGCGGGGCGTTCGTCGCCGACGCCGCGGTCCGCCCCGGCACGGTCCAGGACCGCGCCCAGGCCACCCGCACCGGCATGCAGACCGAGGTCTTCCCGCTGACGCTCTTCGCGCTCGCCGGGATGATGGTGTTCGTCGCGGCGAACGACCTGCTGACGATGTTCATCGCCCTCGAGGTGCTGTCGCTGCCGCTGTACCTGATGTGCGGCCTCGCCCGCCGTCGCCGCCTGCTCTCGCAGGAGGCGGCCGTCAAGTACTTCCTGCTCGGCGCGTTCGCGTCGGCGTTCTTCCTCTACGGCCTCGCGCTGCTCTACGGCTACGCGGGCTCGGTGAAGCTCGCCGACATCGCGACCGCCACGGCGGGCAGCGACAAGTCCGACACGCTGCTGTTCGCGGGCTTCGGCCTGCTGGTGGTGGGCCTGCTGTTCAAGGCCTCCGTCGGCCCGTTCCACGCCTGGACCCCGGACGTCTACCAGGGCGCCCCGACGCCGATCACGGCGTTCATGGCGGCCTGCACGAAGGTCGCTGCCTTCGGCGGCATCCTGCGCGTGCTGACCGTCGCGTTCGAGCGGACCAACTGGGAGTGGCGGGGTGTCCTGTGGGGCGTCGCCGTGGCCTCGATGGTCATCGGCGCGGTCCTCGGCCTCACCCAGACCGACGTGAAGCGCATGGTCGCCTACTCCTCGGTGGCGCACGCGGGCTTCCTGCTGATCGGCTCGATCTCGCTGACCGAGCAGGGCCTGTCCGGCACGCTGTTCTACCTGCTGGCCTACGGCTTCACCACGATCGCCGTGTTCGGCGTGATCAGCCTAGTCCGCAACGCCGACGGCGAGGCGACGCACCTGTCCCAGTGGGCCGGGCTCGCCAAGCGGTCGCCGGTGCTCGCGGGCGTGTTCACGTTCCTGCTGCTGGCACTCGCGGGCATCCCCCTGACGAGTGGTTTCGTCGGCAAGTTCGTGGTGTTCGCGGCGGCCATCCAGGACGGTCTCGCACCGCTCGTGGTGGTCGCGCTGGTGGCCAGCGCGGTGGCGGCGTTCTTCTACCTGAGGGTCATCGTCCTGATGTACTTCAGCGAACCCGCACCTGACGGCCCCACGGTCACCGTGCCCGGCGCGTTCACGACGATCGCGATCACCGTCGGTGCCGCGGTCACCCTCGTCCTGGGTGTCTGGCCGTCCTTCGCCCTCGATTGGGCGGGGGCAGGCGGCTTCATCTTCTAGTGGTACGTAGGCTTCAAGGGTGACCAGTAGCGAGCAGGTGGGGACAGGGTTCCAGTTCGTCGACCCTGTGCTGGCGGAGGTGGTGCAGGCAGGCCTCGCCGAGGTGGAGGAAGTTCTGCGGAAGGTCGTGCAGAGCGACTTCCACCCGGTGATGGAGACGTCGCTGCACCTGGTGGACGCGGGCGGCAAGCGGATTCGCCCGCTGTTCACGCTGCTCGCGGCCCAGTTCACCGGGACCTGGGACCGGGAGAACGTCATCAAGGCGGCCGCGGTCGTCGAGCTGACGCACCTCGCGACCCTGTACCACGACGACGTGATGGACGAGGCGACCATGCGGCGGGGCGCGGTCAGCGCCAACGCCAAGTGGGACAACAGCATCGCCATCCTGACCGGCGACTACCTGTTCGCGCACGCGTCGGCGCTGACCGCCGACCTGGGCGTGGCGGCGGCGCGGATCATCGCCGAGACGTTCAGCGAGCTGGTGACCGGCCAGATGCGCGAGACGATGGGTCCCCGCGAGGGCGAGGACCCCGTCGAGCACTACCTCAAGACGATCAAGGAGAAGACCGGGTCGCTCATCGCGACCGCGGCGCGCTTCGGCGCGATGTTCTCCGACATGTCCGACGAGCAGACCGACGCGCTGCGCGCCTACGGCGACGTGATCGGGGCGGCGTTCCAGATCTCCGACGACGTCATCGACATCGCGTCGCCGACGGAGGAGTCGGGCAAGACGCCCGGCACGGACCTGCGCGAGGGCGTGAAGACGCTCCCGATGCTGTACGCGCTCGCCGAGCCCGGTGCCGAGAGCACCCGGCTGGGCAAGCTGCTGTCCGGGCCGATCTCCGACGACGCCGAGGTCGCCGAGGCCCTCGACCTGCTGCGGTCGTCGTCCGGCCTGGTCAAGGCCCGGCGGACGCTCGACGAGTACGCCGACGAGGCCCGAGCGGCACTGGGCAAGCTGCCCGCGTGCCCGGCGCGGGACGCGATGGAGTCGCTCAGCGAGTACGTGGTGGCCCGCTCGAACTGACGCCGTGGTCGCCGCTGGGGAACGCCCTCAGCGGCACTCGGGCGCGAGCTCGGCGGCGGCCTCCCGGCGGGCCTTGTGGCCGGTGCGGGCGGCGTCGGCGGTGAAGACCGCGAGCGCCACCCAGACCAGGCCGAAGCCGAGCCAGCGCACCGGGGTCATCGCCTCGTGCTTCACGAACACGCCCCAGGCGAACTGCAGGATCGGCGCCAGGTACTGGAGCATCCCCAGCGTGACGAGGGTGACCTTGCGGGCCGCGGCGCCGAACAGCATCAGCGGGACGGCGGTCACCGCGCCCGCCGACGCGAGCAGCAGGGCGTGGCCGACGCCGTGGGTGGTGAACGTGCCCGCGCCGGAGAGCTCCAACCAGACCAGGTAGCCGATGGCGATCGGCGCCAGCACGATGCCCTCGCCGGTCAGGCTCGTGGTCGAGTCCAGCGGCACGGTCTTCTTGATCAGCCCGTACACGCCGAACGAGCAGGCCAGCGTCAGCGAGATCAGCGGCAGCGCGCCGTAGTCGAACGCGAGCACGGCCACCGCCAGCACCGCGATGCCCAGCGCCACGACCTGCGGCAGGTGGATGCGCTCGCGCAGCACCACGACCCCGAGCAGGACGCTGACCAGCGGGTTGATGAAGTAGCCGAGCGAGGCCTCGACGACGTGCGAGCTGTTCACGGCGTAGATGTAGACGCCCCAGTTGACCGCGATCAGCACCGAGGCGCAGGCGACCATCAGCCAGCCCTTGGCCGGCAGGCGGCGCAGCGCGCCCCACTGGCCGAGCGCGAGCGTGATCCCGGCCATCACCACCAGCGACCACGCGATCCGGTGGGCCAGCGTCTCCACGGAGGACGCGGGGAGCAGGAGCGGCCAGTACGCGGGGACCACACCCCACAGCACGTAGGCGCCCACCCCGTAGGCGATTCCCCGATTGGGGCGGTGAACTTCCACCACGGTGTCCGTGGGGTTGGTAAACGGCGGCACCCACCGCACTCTACGCCGCGACGCCGGTCCGTTTGACCTGGTCAGTTGGGCCCGATGACCTACTATCGACAGATCCGTTCGCCAGTGGGCGGCCAACCGCGCCCGACCTCGGGGTCAGGGTAGTTTGGCACCGCTTCCACTACCGGGTGAACGCCCCGCCGTGTGGAGCGCGTCGGGTGTGACAGGACTTGCCAGTTGGAGGAACTTCCAGTGGTGTCGCTCTTCGGGCAGGTCTGGCTGTGGAGCCTGCTGTCCTTCGTGGCCGGTGTGCTGGTCACCTGGCTCGTGCAGGTTCGACCGGCCAGGACGCAGATCGCCGAGCTGGAGGACAGGCTCGGTGGTGCGGCCGGGCAGCCGCGGCCGCAGCAGCCCCCGGCCAGGCCGGGACCGTCGCCGATGGGCGACGACGAGTTCGACAACTGGCACGTCGGTGCGCGCGCGCAGACCGACGACCCGCTGGGCGCCGAGCCGCCGCACGCCCCCGAGCAGCACTGGCCGTCGGGGCCCGCGCCGGAGGCGCCGCGTCCCTACGAGCCGCCGCGCTCCTACGAGCAGCCGCGTCCCGCTGAGCCGCCGCGTCCGGCCGAGCAGGTTCGCCCGGCCGAGCAGGCGCGACCGGCCGAGCCGCCGCGTCCGCTGGAGGCGCCCGCCGCCCGCGCGCCGCAGCAGCGTCCCGCCGAGCCGCCGAGGCCGAACAACGACGTCCCGCCGTTCGTGCCGGTCGGCGCGTTCGCCCAGGCGCCCGAGCCGGACCCGGAGCCCGAGCCCGACCACGACTACGACGAGCTGCCCCCGGCGCTCACCAGGCTCCCCGAGACCGACGAGCCCTTCCGCCTCTCCGAGCCCGTCGAGGTGCCCGAGGAGGAGAAGCCGCGCAGCCTGTTCCAGCGGCTGGAGACCGAGGTCCAGGCCGAGCCGGTGCCGCTGCGCCCGGCCGAGGAGACCACCGTCTTCCGCCGCGAGGACCTCGACCAGCTGCCCGACCTGCCCGAGGTCCCCTCCGGTCGCGCGCGGCAGCCCGCGCCCGCCGAGGTCGCGCCGCCGCGCCCGGAGCCCACCGCGCCTCCCGAGGTGGAGGAGTGGCACCCGCGCGAGGTGTGGCGCGAGGAGGAAGAGGAAGCGGCCGTCGAGGCGGCCCCGGCGCCGGTCGACGAGCGCGAGGAGGACTTCGCCGCCGACGACTGGGTGCAGACCGCCGACGGGGAGAAGGCCCCGGAGCAGGCGTCCGAGGACGAGGCCCCGAAGGCCGCCGACAAGCCCGCCGAGCCGGTCGAGGCCGCCGAAGCTGGTGACACCGTCGAGGCCGTCGAAGCCGCCGAGGTCGTCGAGTCGCAGGACGAGGCCGTCGCGCGGTCCGAGGACGAGCCCCTCGACGCCGAGATCGTCGAGGACGAGCCGGTCGAGGAGCCCGCGGCCGAGAAGCCCGCCGTGGAGAAGCCCGCCGCCGAGAAGCCCGCGGCGGAGGCGGCCCCCGTTCCCCCGGAGGACGCCGCCGAGGAGACCTCGGTCATCCCCGCCGCCGAGATGCGGCAGGCCATCGCCGAGGCCGACGCCCGCAAGGCCGAGAGCGCCCGCCCCGAGGTGCGCGGGCCCGACGTCCAGCAGCCCGAAGTCCGCAGGCCCGAGCCGAGGCAGCCCGAGCCGAGGCAGCCCGAGCCCAGGCAGCCCGAGCCCCGTCAGCCCGAGGTCAAGCAGCCCGAGCCCAGGCAGTCGGAGCCACGTCAGCCGGAGCCCAGGCAGCCCGAGGCCCGTCCCGCCGCCGCGCAGCCCGAGGTCCGCCGTCCCGGCGTGGGCCAGCCGGAGGCCCGTCCGGCGGAGTCCCGTCCGGCCGAGGTGCGTCGCCCGGAGCCCGCACCGCGGGCGAGCACGGGTGACGACGCCCGCCAGCCGTGGCCCGAGCACAGCCTCACCGGCCAGTTCCCGATCATCACCCCGGACGACATCGCGTCCAGCAAGGGCCAGCTCGGCCTCGAGGCGAACGACCCCGACGACGTGCGGGACGACCCGGACGAGCCGGTCGTCGAGCCCGCCGCCGAGGAGGTCGTGGAGCCGCCGGTCGAGGAACCGGCCGCCCCCGCGCCCGCCGCGGTGAAGCCCCCGGCTCCGCCCGCCGCCCCGGCGGCCGCCAAGCCCAGGTCGCTGTTCGAGCCCATCCAGGGCGAGTCGGACGACGACCCGGAGCCCGCCGAGACCGTGCGCCAGCTGCCGCCGTCGGACGACCAGCCGTTCGTGCCGACCCTCGCGCCGAGCCTGTTGGCGCGCGGGTCCAACGGGCTGCCGCAGCGCCCGCAGCGCCCCGCGGGCGGTCCGCCGCCCATGTCGTCCCCGCCGCTGCTGGCGCCCCAGCAGCCCGTTGCCCCTCCGCCGCCCCCGGCGAAGCCGCTGCGGCCCCGTCCGGTCGGTTTCAGCCCCTCCACGGGGGGTCGTCCGGAGACCCCGCCGCCCGCCGCGCCGCGCTACCAGCAGCCCGAGGGCTTCAACCCGCGCTCGCCGTTCGGGCCGGGGTCGGTGCTGCCCAAGTCCGACGGCCACGCGCCCGCACCGGACTTCGCGGTCAAGGCCACCCTGACCGGCCGCCGCTACTACACGCCCGACGCCTCCACCTTCGAGGGCACCAGGGCCGACGTCTGGTTCCGCACCGAGGCCGACGCCCAAAAAGCCGGCTTCCGCCCCGCCCAATAACCCCACACCACGACAAGAGGCCCCCTCCGCACACCGGAGGGGGCCTCTCGTCACTCTTACGCTCTACCACTCTCACGCCGCCGCAGCCGCTCCTACGCTCTCGCGCTCTGCTGCCGCTCCTGCGCTCTCGCGCCGCCGCCGCTCTCGCGCTCTGACCGCTCTCCCGCCGCCGCGACCACCCCGCGCTGCCGCGTCGGTAGGTCGGCCCCCGTTTTTTCCGAAGCCGGCGACGCAGTCCCCGGCTTCGGAAAAAATCGGGGCCGACCTGCCGACTCCCGGCGGCAGCGCCCTGATCTGCGAAGCAGTCAGAAAAGACTCAATCGCTCAGCACGGTCCAGGTGTCCTTGCCGCGCAGCAGTGCCGCGAGGTCCGCGGGCTTCGCCGCCTTGGCCTTCTCGACCTGGTCGCGGGCCGCGTCGTCGTAGGTGGTGCGCTTGACGTTGCGGAACACGCCCGTGACGGTGTGCGAGAGGTCCTGGGCGGACAGCCGGGACAGCGCGAACGCGTAGGACGGGTCTTCCAGCGTGGCGTCGTGCACGACCACGCTCTCCATGCCGACCTCGGAGATCTTCGCGACCTCCAGGCCCGCGAACCCGGACCGGACCACGCCGTACTCGCCGTCGACGCCGAAGGTGATCGGCTTGCCGTGCTCCAGGTTGATGATCCGGCGCTTGGCGTCGTCGGCGTCCTTGAGCACGTCGAACGCGCCGTCGTTGAAGATCGGGCAGTTCTGGTAGATCTCCACCAGCGCCGACCCGCGGTGCTCGGCGGCCTGCCGCAGCACCTCGGTCAGGCCCTTCTTGTCCGAGTCCAGCGCCCGGCCGACGAAGCTGGCTTCCGCGCCCAGTGCCAGCGACACCGGGTTGAACGGGTGGTCCAGCGAGCCCGCGGGCGTCGACTTGGTGATCTTGCCGGTTTCCGACGTGGGGGAGTACTGCCCCTTGGTCAGGCCGTAGATCCGGTTGTTGAACAGCAGGATCTTGAGGTTCACGTTGCGCCGCAACGTGTGGATCAGGTGGTTGCCGCCGATGGACAGCGCGTCGCCGTCACCGGTCACGACCCACACCGACAGGTCCGGCCGCGACACGGCGAGACCGGTCGCGATGGCGGGCGCGCGGCCGTGGATCGAGTGCATCCCGTAGGTGTTCATGTAGTACGGGAAGCGGCTGGAGCAGCCGATGCCCGACACGAACACGATGTTCTCGCGCTTGAGCCCCAGCGAGGGCAGGAACGACTGGACGGCGTTGAGCACGATGTAGTCGCCGCAGCCGGGACACCAGCGGACCTCCTGGTCCGACTTGTAGTCCTTGGCCTTCTGCGGCTCGTCGGTGGTGGGGACCCCGGCGAGCCCGCCCAGCTCGGGCAGCCCCAGGTCGATCGTCGTCACGCTCCAACCCCCTTGATCACATCGGCCAGCACGTCCTGCAGCTCCTCCGCCTTGAACGGCAGGCCCTGGACCTTCGTGTAGCTCATGACGTCCACGAGGTACTTCGCCCTCAGGAGCAACGCGAGCTGCCCCAGGTTCATTTCCGGCGCGATCACCTTGTCGTAGCGCGAGAGCACGTCACCCAGGTTCTTCGGGAACGGGTTGAGGTGCCTCAGGTGCACGTGCGCCACCGGCAGGCCCAGCTTGCGCACGCGGCGGGCCGCGGCACCGATCGGGCCGTAGGAGGAACCCCAGCCGACCACGAGCACCTTGGCGTCACCGGTCGGGTCGTCCACGATCGCGTCCGGCACCTCGATGCCGTCGACCTTGGCCTGGCGCAGCCGCACCATCCGGTCGTGGTTGTCCGGCTCGTAGGAGATGTTGCCGGTGTTGTCGGCCTTCTCCAGCCCGCCGATGCGGTGCTGCAGACCGGGTGTGCCGGGGATCGCCCACGGGCGGGCCAGCGTCTCCGGGTCGCGCACGTACGGCCAGAACTCGCCGGACCCGTCGGTGGCGTTCGGCTCGGTGGCGAACTCCACGGACAGGTCGGGCAGGTCGTCGACGTCCGGGATCAGCCACGGCTCGGAGCCGTTCGCGATCGCGCCGTCGGACAGCAGCAGCACCGGCGTGCGGTAGGTGAGCGCGATCCGGACCGCGTCCATGGCGGCGTCGAAGCAGTCCGAGGGGGACCGCGGCGACACGATCGGCACCGGCGACTCGCCGTTGCGGCCGAACATGGCCTGGAGCAGGTCGGACTGCTCGGTCTTGGTCGGCAGACCCGTGGACGGGCCGCCGCGCTGCACGTCGATGATGAGCAGCGGCAGCTCGGTCATCACCGCGAGGCCGATGGTCTCCGACTTCAGCGCGATACCGGGGCCCGACGTCGACGTCACGCCGAGCGCGCCGCCGTAGGAGGCGCCCAGCGCCGCGCCGATGCCCGCGATCTCGTCCTCGGCCTGCAGCGTCGTGATGCCGAAGTTCTTGTGCTTGCTCAGCTCGTGCAGGATGTCCGACGCCGGCGTGATCGGGTAGGTGCCCAGCACGATCGGCAGCCCGGACTGCTGGCCCGCGGCGACCAGGCCGTACGCCAGCGCCGTGTTGCCGGTGATCTGGCGGTAGGTGCCGGTGTTCAGCTTCGCCGGGGCGACCTCGTAGGTCACCGCGAACGACTCGGTCGTCTCGCCGTAGTAGTAGCCCGCGCGGAACGCCAGCACGTTGGCCTCGGCGATGTCCGGCTTCTTCGAGAACTTCTCGCGCAGGAACCGCTCGGTGCCCTCGGTCGGCCGGTGGTACATCCACGACAGCAGGCCCAGCGCGAACATGTTCTTCGCGCGCTCGGCGTCCTTCTTGCCGAGCCCGGTCTCCTCCAGCGCGCCGATCGTGATGGTCGCCATGGCGACCTCGTGGACCTGGAAGTCGGCGAGCGAGTCGTCCTCGAGCGGGTTGGTCGCGTAGCCGACCTTCACGAGGTTGCGCTTGTTGAACTCGTCGGTGTTGACGATCAGGATCCCGCCCTTGGGCAGGTCCTTGATGTTCGCCTTCAGCGCCGCCGGGTTCATCGCCACGAGCACGTCGGGGCGGTCGCCGGGGGTGAGGATGTCGTAGTCCGCGAAGTGCAGCTGGAACGACGACACACCGGGCAGGGTGCCTTGAGGTGCCCGGATCTCGGCGGGGAAGTTCGGCTGTGTGGCGAGGTCGTTGCCGAAGGCGGCGGCCTCGGAGGTGAATCGGTCACCGGTGAGCTGCATGCCGTCACCGGAGTCCCCGGCGAACCGGATCACCACTCGATCCAGCTTGCGTGTTTCGGGGGCTCCTGGCAGTGAGCCGTTACCCAGGTCGGTAGTCATCTCCTACGCCGATCCCTCTCTTCGTGGACAGGCCGAGCTGTTGTCCCGCATGACTTGTGCAGTTGCGAGGGTAGTCGTTTGTGCTAAAGCAACGGTGTCCCGCGTGCCACCAGGCGGGAACCCCTGTCTCACCGGCCGCGCGGGGCCCTCTCCCGACGGTAGGCACCTCGGTACCCGGCTTCCGGCAAAGGCGGTGCAGGTCACAGCGGGTACGCCCGGTTGGCGTACCAAAAGTAGCCGTTACTTCCGGTAACAGGAAGATTTAGGGGCGCGTGCTGATCCTGGCCTTGAGCGCCGCCAGCTTCGCCGCGAACTCCGGCGAGCCGATCGACGCGACCTGCGGACCGAGCTCGGTGGTCACCGCCTCGGCGTGGTCGGCCAGGTCAGCGGTGGTGCGCATGGTCGCCTTGATCGCGCGCACGAGGTCGCGTGGGCCGTCCGCCGCGGCCCTCACGAGCTCCCGCGCGGCACCGACGACATCATCACCCGTCCGTGTGTGGGCGAGCCCGGTGCGCACGGCCTCGTCGGCGTCCACGACCTGCCCGAACAGCGTCATCGCGGTGGCCGTCTGCGGCCCGACCAGCCGTTGCAGCATCCACGTCATGCCGCCGCCGGGGTGGATGCCGAGCTGCAGGAACCGCGCGTCGAACCGCGCCTTCGGCCCGGCCAGGCGCACGTCGCAGGCCAGGGCCAGGTTCAGCCCGGCGCCCACGGCGGCCCCGTTGACGGCCGCGACCGTCGGCAGCGAGCAGCCCGCGACGGCCAGGAAGCCGGCGTAGATTCGCCGCAGCCCGTCTTCCTCGGCCTCGCCGAGAGCGGTCAGGTCGGCCCCCGCGCAGAACGCGGGTGCCGCGCCGGTCACCACCACCGCGTGGACTTCGGGATCCCGCTCGCACGTCGCGACGGCGTCGACCAGCTGGTCGGACAGCTCCACCGTCAGCGCGTTGCGGCGTTCGGGATCCCGAACCGTGACGACCGCGATGCGGTCCGAACGCTCCAGCGACACCTCGGCCATGCCCCGGACTCTACGGAGCGGGCGGCCGGTCCAGGAGCCGGGACAGCACGACGGTCGACACGGTCCGGTCGATGATCTCCACGGCCCGCAGCCGCTCCAGCGCGGTCTCCAGGTGGTGGATGCTCGCCGCCCGCAGGTGCACGATCGCGTCGGCGGCCCCGGACACCGTGTACGCGGCCATCACCTCCGCCATCGGCTCCAGCCGGTTCTGGATGTCGCTGGGCGACACGTTGCCGCGGCAGTGCACCTCGACGAACGCCTCCGTGCCCCAGCCGAGCTGCTCCGGGTCCACCACCGCCGTGAAACCGCGCAGCACCCCGGTGTCCAGCAGCTTGTCCACCCGCCGCTTCACCGCGGGCGCGGACAGCCCCACCACGTTCCCGATCTCCGCGTAGCTCGATCGGGCGTTGGCCATGAGGCACGAAATGATTCGATGGTCGATGGAGTCCACACGCAACATAGTGCCCTAAAAGACGCAATATTGTGGCGTTGTTCGAGGGTCAGCCGGCCATCTACATTTCGATCCATGACCTCGGTATCCATTCTGGGCCCCGGTGACGAGCCGTTCGTGCTCGACCTCGGCGCACCCGCCGCGCCCGTGCGCGTGCCGACCACCCGCAGGTACCTCATGTGCCCGCCGGAGCACTTCACGGTCGAGTACGCGATCAACCCCTGGATGGACCCGACCCAGCCGATCAGCACCGAGCTGGCCATGGCCCAGTGGACCGCGTTGAAGGACGCCTACGAACGCCTCGGCCACAAGGTCGAGGTCATCGAGCCCCAGCCCGGCCTGCCCGACATGGTCTTCGCCGCCAACTCCGGCACCGTCATCGACGGCCGCGTGCTGGGCTCCAGGTTCCGCGCCGAACAGCGCGCCGCCGAGGCCGACCACTTCCGCCGCTGGTTCCAGACCAACGGCTACCACGGCGTCGTCATGCCGGAGCGCACCAACGAGGCCGAGGGCGACTTCGCCTGGACCGGCACCCTCCTGCTGGCGGGCACCGGCTTCCGCACCGACCCGGCCGCCCACGCCGAAGCCCAGGAGGTCCTCGGCGTCCCCGTCGTCTCCCTCCAGCTCGTCGACCCCCGCTACTACCACCTCGACGTGGCCCTGGTCGTCCTCGACGACCAGTCGCCGAACCCCCTCGTCGCCTACTACCCCGACGCCTTCTCCGCGGGCTCCCAACAGGTCCTCCGCCGCCTCTTCCCGGACGCCGTCATCGCCACCGGAACCGACGCCGCCTGCCTCGGCCTCAACGCCGTCTCCGACGGCCGCCACGTCCTCCTCCCCGTCGAGGCCACCGACCTCGCGGCCCAGCTCACCGCGCGTGGTTTCGAGCCGGTTTTCGTGGACATCTCGGAGCTGCGGAAGTCGGGCGGCGGACCGAAGTGCTGCACGATGGAACTGCGGGGTTGAGAACTCGGTTAAACAGCCACCGAGAGCCATCCGTGCGTGATGACGGATATGCGCACTTCGTTCTTCTGAAGCTCAGAGCAATACTCCGATAACCCACCGTGTTCCCGACCCGAGAAATGCGGATTGGGTCCCCATCGCCCCACTCCACACCGAAGGCCCTGGTAAGAGTCGTTTACGACTCCCCAGGGCCTTCGTTTGTTTCCGGTGTGGATTGGAATGCTTCACTCGATCAGGTGATGCTTGTCCTGGATGAGCGGCGCCTAAGGGTAAGAAGTAACCCCGACGGTCGCTCTTTCGATAAGAGTGAAGTACCCGATTGGGTGTTCAGTTCGGCAGGTACCTCTCTGCAGTTCCGAATCAACACGGAGTGACCCCCTGAGACCCGAAGATCGAGCCGCGTTCGACGTCGTCGCGTCCGCACTGGTGCGGTGCGACGCCGGTCGTGTCACCGGCGCGTTGTGCGTCACCGGCAACGCGGGCGGGGTTTTCCACTTGTGCGACGGCGTGGTGGTCGCGGTGGAAAGTCCTGGCTCGCCGGTGGCCGTCGTGCAGGACGGTGCGTTCGCCGTCGCGGTGGGCGAGGTCGAACGGTGTTTTGTCGACGAGTCGGTCGACCGGGCTCCGCGGACCGCGGACGAGGGGGTCGCGTCGGACCTGCTGCTGTCGGAAACGGCACGTCGACTGGACGTGCTGGCCTCGCTCCCGTTCCCCTTGGCGCCCTACCGGGACCGGGTGGTGGCCGCCCCCGGAACGGAGGCGGCCGCGTTGACCGCGCGACAGCGGGAGATCGTCGCGCACGCCACCGGGAGGCGCACCGCGCGGGACCTGGCGTTCGTGGTCGGGCGGAGCCTCTACTCGGTCACCGTCGAGATCTCCCGGATGCTCGGCGGTGGACTGCTGGAGATCGCCACACCCGCAACGTCGTTCGGCTTCTCGCACTGGGGGCTGACTTCCCTGCGCCCTCGAAAAGCGGCGACGCAGGCTTCCGGTCGTTTTCTCGACCAGTCGACTTCGTTGCCCATTCGCCGCCGGGGTGAGCCAGGCCGGCATTCCGGAATCGTCTGAGGCCTTCGGAGGTGGAATGTTAGTCTTGAGCGGTTCGGCATTTCCAATTCAGGAGTGGAGCGAATTGGACTACGACGCCCTTGGTGCCGAGATCAAGAAGCTCCGGGAGAACGTCACCGGCGTGACCGACACGGTGTTGGCCGCATCGGACGGGATTCCCATACTCGCCGACGTGGCGAAGGACGTCGATCCCGCGCACATCTCCGCGTTGGCCGCCTCCGACCTCGCCATCGCACGCCAGGCGGCCGAGGTCATCGGCCTCGGCGTGCTCAACCAGACCGTGGTTTTCGGCAGCGAGGGCTACATGGCCGTTTACGCGATCGGCAGGTTGTCGCTGCTGGTCGTGCTCGGGGACAAAGGGCTGAACCTCGGTCGTCTGCTGCACGAGTCCCAGCCCGTGATCGAACGAGTCGGCGCGATCCTGGCCCCCTAGCCCATGCCCACGCTCGGCTCGTTGTTCTCGTCGACCTTTTCCTCCGCATGGAGACGTGTCCGCATGCGACCGGGCCCCAGGAGCGCGGCCGCGTCGTCCCAACCGCCAGCTGACCCAGAGAAGTGGAGTTCGATGAACATCGATATCGCGTTGAAAGAGGCCATGGCCATCGCGGGCGCCGTCGGCGTCGCGCTGGTCGACTACGACAGCGGAATGTCGCTCGGCACCAGCGGCGGGGGCGAGTGGCTGAACCTCGAGATCGCGGCGGCCGGGAACACCGAGGTCGTCCGGTCGAAGCTGCGGGTGATGTCGGCGCTCGGGCTCAACGACAGCATCGAGGACATCCTCATCACGCTGCACCGCCAGTACCACCTGATCCGGCTGATGGGGGGTGTGAAGGCGCGGGGGTCGCTCTTCCTCTACCTGGTGCTGGAGAGGGACTCCGCGAACCTCGCGATGGCGCGCCACCAGCTCAGGCGAATCGAGTCCGAGCTGCAGGTCTGAGCCGGCTTTCACGGAATGCTCACGAAAGGGAAAGGCCCCCGGCGGATCGTCGTCGGGGGCCTTTCCCCCGTCTCATCAGGTCGGTCGACTCCGATGTTGTGGGTGATTCGAGTACTGGTCGGAACAGGGTAAAACTCCAGGTCAGAGCATGTCTGCCAGGATTGGAACGGTGAGCGCTGACGATCGGAAGAACTGAAGGTTGTCGCGTGTGACCTGATTCACAAACACGCATCCTTTCGCGTTGTCGAACATCCTTACCTGTGCAAGATGCGAACACGGCAGGACAATTCGAAGGAGTCGGGGAAAATGCGCAACAACAACAGTCGAGTCGTCCGCACCGCCGCCGCGGTCGCCGTCCTGGCCGCGTTCGGCGCGCTCACCGCCTGCTCCACCGGTCAGGCCGGGACGCCCGGTGCCGCCGGTGACGTGAAGCCGTCCACCTCCAGCGCGAAGCAGGCGCAGACCCCCGCCGGGGGCACCAGGGTGACCGGGGGTGCCGACGCGCTGAAGGCGAACGGCAGCAAGCCGTCCGGGGAGCAGTTCTGCGCCACCGCGCAGGTGGGGCTCGGGGTCGACTTCCCGGCGCAGGGCGCGGAGGGGCAGCTGACCGTGCCGATCCTGCTGGCCAACGACTCGTCGGTCCGCTGCACGATCCAGGGCTTCCCCGGTGTCCAGTTCCAGAAGGACAACGGCGAGTCGTGGGACCTCGTCCGCAGCGACGACCCGATCAAGCCGGTCAGCCTCGCGCCCGGTGAGTCGACGAGCGCCACGCTGGTCTTCCTGAGCGCGACCACGCCGGAGGGCACCTCGCACTGGTCGCCCGACTCGATCCTCGTCACGCCGCCGAACACGACCGACACCCAGCGCCTGGCGTGGGACTTCGGCGCGATCGTGCGCCAGGACGCCGCCACCCACCCCGGCACCTACGTCCGTTCGGTCGCGGCCGTCGACTACGGCAACAAGTGACCCCAGGCCCGTGGGGCGACCTGGGTCTTAACGTGCTCGGCGAACGGTGCCGGTGAAGGTGGCTCGACCACCTCCACCGGCACCGTTCGTTTTGTCCGGACAGCCCTGACCGGGGTAGCGGCGCGGAACCCTCTGGACTCGGATAATGGATAGTGCTAAGTTCCATTATGGCGAGTGAAGCTATCCATGATCAGAGGGGTACGGCCGTGAGAGCTCTGTCGGCGTTGATGGCGAAGGTGTCCGGGTGGAACCGGCCGATGCTGGTCGTGGCCGCGGCGATGGTGCCGGTCGCGCTGGTCGCGGTGGTCGGTCTGGTCGTGGACGACCGGGTGCTGGCGGGGTCGCCGATCTGGTTGAAGCCGTTCAAGTTCGCGGTCTCCATCGCGGTCTACGGCGTCACCTGGGCGTGGCTGATCTCGTTGCTGCACGTCGGCAAGCGGCTGGCCCAGCGGATCTCGGTCGGCATGGCGGCGGTGTTCGTCGTGGAGCAGGCCCTGATCGTCATGCAGGTGGTGCGCGGCCGCGGCAGCCACTTCAACGTGATGACGCCGTTCGACTCGACGGTGTTCAGCGTCATGGGGGTCTCGATCGGCCTGCTGTGGACCGGCTCGCTGGTGCTGACGGTGCTGGTGCTGCGGACGCCGTTCGCGGACCCGGCGACGCGGTGGGCGCTGCGGATCGGCTCGGTGGTGTCGCTGGCGGGCGTGGGGATGGGGGCGTTGATGACGTCGCCGACGTCGGCGCAGCTGGACTCGATGAAGGACGGCACGTTCAAGGGGATCGTCGGGGCGCACACGGTGGGCTTCGAGGACTCGGGGCCGACGATGGCCGTGACGGGGTGGAGCACGGTGGGCGGCGACCTGCGCATCCCGCACTTCGTGGGCATGCACGCGCTGCAGGTGCTGCCGCTGCTGGTGCTGGTCCTCGCCTTCCTGGCCACCCGCGTGCCCGCGCTGGCCTCCATCGTGGTCCGCACGCGCCTGGTGGTCGTGGCGGGCGTCGGGTACGCCCTGCTGGTCGCGCTGGTGCTCTGGCAGGCCGAACGCGGTCAGCCGCTGACCGGGCCGGACGCCCTCACGCTGGGTGCGCTCGCGGCCGTGGTCGCGGTGGTCGTGGTCGGGGCCGTCGTCTCGGTGGTCCGACCGGTGGCCGCGGCGCAGGAGGTCGCCGTCGGCTGACGGCCCTGCCGCGCTGCGGGCGGCCGTCCGGAGGGGGACGCTGTGGGCGCGGAACCCCGGCACCTGCGGCGGCGTGGAAACCTACACCGATCCGACACCCCATCTGCTCTCGTCATCTGTCTGGGTTCACCCAGAGGGCTGATCGGTCTAGCGTCGAGCACCCCCTCGATGCTCCGATCGACGGCACCTGTTGTCGACCAGGTAGGGAGCGTGCCGTGAACGACCTCGACGCCCAAGGTCAGTCGCCAGTGCAGGAACCCGCCGAAGAGCAGGTGAAGCCCCAGGTGTCGCCTGCACAGCGGCCGAAGAGCGGCCTGGACTGGCTGGTCAAGCAAGCGGAGCGCAAGCGTCCGAGCCAGGCACAACCCGAGTAGGGATCACCGCGCAAGGGCCGCCCGTCACGACGGGCGGCCCTTGCGGCGTTCCGGGCCCTATTGTGGGCGCGTGTCCCCAGGCGTTCGGACCGCCCGGCCGGTGGAGCTGGGCATCGCGACCGCGGTGCTGATGGCCCTCGGCCTCGCCGCGGCGGTCGCCGGGCTGCTGGTCCCGGACACCGGCCCGCTCGCCGCGACCGCGGCCGTCGGCGGCCTGATGATCGCGGCACTGGCCGCCGCCGCGTGGTTCGGCAGCGCACCGGTGCACCGCACGCTCATCGGCACCGTCGTCGTGGTCGCCGTCGCCCTGCTGGCCCTGCACGCGCCATGGTCGGCCCTCGTGCTCGCCGCGGCGGGCCTGCTGCCCGCCCTGCCCCGCGTGCGCGCCTGGTACCGGCAGCCCACGCCCTAGCCGGCCTCGGCCTCGAACGCCGACCACAGCAGGTTCAACGGGTGGTCCGCGGGGAACCTGGCCCGCTCCTCCTTGCGCGCGAACACGCCCACCAGCCGCTCCAGCACCGGCTGCCGGTCGTTCTTCAGCTCCACCACCCGCAGCCCGGTGCCCTCGCGCAGCTCCTGGTTGGCCGCCACCACGCCCAGGCCGGACGTGACGATCATGCAGCCCTGCACGAGCCCGGAGCGCAGCAGCGACATGCCGTACTGGATCTCGTCGATCTCCGCCGCGATGTCCAGCTCGTTGCGGTAGTCCGGTCCGAACCAGCCGCGCAGGAACTCCGCGATCAGTCCGTCGCCCGGCACGACCAGCGGCAGCCGCGGCAGCTCGCCGACCCCCGCGCTGGCCCCGAGCCGCTTCTCCGGCAGGTTCGTCAGCAGCGCGAGACCGCCGCGCCGCCACTCGATGACGTCGAACTCGTCGAGGTGCCCGGTCTTCCCGGCGTGCGTCACGACGCTGCCGCACACCACGTCGACCTGCTTGCTCTCCAGCTTCGACCAGATGTCCCTGGTCCGGATGTGCACGACCTTCAGCTCCACGTCGCGCTCCTTGAACTCGTCCGCGACGTGGTGCCAGGCCTT
This sequence comes from Umezawaea tangerina, assembly GCF_003002815.1. Taxonomy (GTDB): domain Bacteria; phylum Actinomycetota; class Actinomycetes; order Mycobacteriales; family Pseudonocardiaceae; genus Umezawaea; species Umezawaea tangerina. The sequence goes on from NZ_PVTF01000003.1 coordinate 222,881, forward strand.
GGCCAGCGAGTCCAGCATGAACCGGGTGGTGCCGACGGTGAGCGTCGTACCGAGCTTTCGGCGGCACTCGTGAATAGAGTCCAACCAATCGCCCAGCGTGATGCGCGCCAATTCGACCAACGCCTCGCCGGTTTGCGTGATGAGCACATCTTTTCCGCGCCCCTGCTTGACGACGAGGGGTTCGCCGCACAGCGCGCGGAAGTTCCGGTTCAGGGTGTCGATCTGCTTCTGCACGCTCGACTGCTCGCGGCCGAGCACCCGCGCGGCCCGGAGCGCGGAGCGGGTCTCGTGCACGGCGAGCAACGTCCTGAGCTGGTCCATCGTGGTGTCCAGCAGGGCGTTCGGGGAGTGCAGGAGTCTGCTGAGCTGGTTCCCCGCCGGAAGGAGCAGCTGTGCCGAGCTGGACATGGAGGCCTCTCAGGTCGTCGCGTCGGGCCGCGAGATGTTCTACCGATCAGTTGTACTGAACCTGACCACAGTTCGGCTACAAATAATCCTTAGATTCTGTCCCATTTCCCTGGACACGTATAGGCGTTCCGTAAGAGACTTCCGTTGCAACCAGCAGAGAGTTCGCGGGTTGCAATCCTGTGGGGGGATAAGGGGGGTTGGGGGCTCGCCGGGCGCAAGCTTGGCGGGCCCCCACGTATTAGCCTTCCCCACCGTGACGGTTTCCACGTCCGCCGAGCGCGGACCGCGCCTCGACTGGGGCACCACCTTCCACATCACCGTGCTGGACCTGGGTCTCGCGTGCTGCGGCGTCGAGGTGATGGCCGCGCTCGAGGGCCGCGGCCCCGACGACCTCGCGGCGCTGGGCGTCGAGCCGGTGCACGACGGGGGCGAGGCTCACGTGCTGATCGTCTCCGGCACGGTCACCGACGTGATGCTGCCCGCGGTGATCGCGACCTACGAGGAGATGCCGGAGCCGCGGTACGTGCTGTCCGTCGGCGCGTGCAGCAACACCGGCGGGCCGTACTGGGACTCCTACTGCGTGACCAAGGGGATCGACCAGGTGCTGCCGGTCCACGTCGCCGTGCCCGGCTGCCCGCCGCGTCCCGAGGCGCTCATCGAGGGCCTCGTCGCGCTGCACAAGCTGGTCGCCTCGTGACCGCCGCGTCCGCCGAGCTGGCCGAGCTGGTGCCCGGTGCCGTGGTCAAGACGGCCTTCGGCCAGAGCACCGCGCACGTCGAGCTGGACCAGTGGTCCACGGCAGCCCGGTTCGCCCACGACGACCTCGGCTGCCTGGCGTTCGACTGGCTCGGTGTCGAGGACGCGGGCCGCCCCGGCGCGAGCGGCGTGCGGCACGCCGTCCTCCTGCACGTCCTGCACCCGGACACCAGGGCCGGTCTGCTGCTGCGCACCGAGCTGGCGGCGGGCGAGGTGCTGCCGAGCGTCGCCGGGCTGTGGGCGGGCGCCGCGTGGCACGAGCGCGAGGCCGCCGAGATGTTCGGCGTCGAGCTGGCCGAGCCCACCCCGCACCTGCTGCTGCCCGACACGTTCGCGGGCCACCCGCTGCGCAAGGACTTCGTGCTGGCCTCGCGGGTCGTGCGGCCGTGGCCGGGCAGCCTGGAACCGGGGGAGGACTCCACGTCCTCGCCCAGCCGCCGCCGCACCCTGCCGCCCGGCGTGCCCGACCCCGCGACGTGGGGACCCCGACGTGAGGAGAACCAGCAGTGACCGCCGAGCTGCCGCCCCGGACCCGAGGCGTGATCGCGCTGCTGGAGTCCAACTGCACGGTCTGCATGATCTGCGCCCGCGAGTGCCCCGACTGGTGCATCCACATCGAGTCGCACACGGAGACGGTCGAGACGCCGCGAGATCTGCTTGCAGGGTCGAGCCAGGGGAACAGTCATGCCCGTCCTCGTACCCACAACGTGCTGGATCGCTTCGCGATCGACTACGGCCAGTGCCTCTACTGCGGCATCTGCGTCGAGGTGTGCCCGTTCGACGCCCTGCACTGGGCGCCCGAGTTCGGCTACCCCGGAACGGGTGACGTCCACGGCGACGGCGCGGTCGCCGAGCTCGTGCACGAGCGCGACGTGCTGGCCACGTGGATCACCGAGGTCCCGCCGCCGCCCGCGCTCGACCCCGCCGCCGAACCGGCCCCGGAGACGACCGCCACACGTCCGGTACGGGGCGGTTCAGGAACCGCGCGCAGGCCGGGAGCGTTGAGGGGGAGGACCTGAACCCGGAGGCGAACCAGCGTGCACAAGCACTACAACGGGTTGAAGACCGCGCTGCTGCTCGGCGCGATGAGCGGGCTGATCCTGCTGATCAGCTCGTTCTTCGGGCGAACCGCCCTCTACTTCGGTCTGCTGCTGGCGCTGGGCGTCAACGCGTACGCGTTCTTCAACTCCGACAAGCTGGCCCTGCGCGCGATGAGGGCCCGCCGGGTGTCGGAGGTCGAGCAGCCGTCGATGCACCGGATCGTGCGCGAGCTGTCGATGACCGCCCGGCAGCCCATGCCGCGGCTCTACATCAGCCCCACGCAGGCCCCCAACGCGTTCGCGACCGGCCGCAACCCGCGCAACGCCGCCGTGTGCTGCACGACCGGCATCCTGGAGCTGCTCGACGAGCGTGAGCTGCGCGCCGTCCTCGGCCACGAGCTGTCGCACGTCTACAACCGTGACATCCTGATCTCGTGCGTCGCGGGCGCTCTGGCCACCGTGGTGAGCATGCTCGCCAACATCGCCCTGTTCGCGGGCATCTTCGGCGGTGGTGACGACGACCGCCCGAACCCGTTGGCGCTGCTGCTGATCGCGCTCCTCGGGCCGGTCGCCGCGGGCATCGTGCAGATGGCGGTCAGCCGGTCCCGCGAGTACCAGGCGGACGCCTCCGGTGCCGAGCTGACCGGCGACCCGCTGGCCCTCGCGTCGGCGCTGCGCAAGCTCGACCACGGCACCAGGGCGGCCCCGTTGGCACCGGAGCCCGCCGTGGTGGCGCAGTCGCACCTGATGATCGTCAGCCCGTTCCTGCCCGGCGAGTCGCTCAGCAGGCTGTTCTCCACCCACCCGCCGATGGCCGACCGGATCCGCCGCCTGGAGGAGCTGGCGCACCGCCGTTCCTAGGCGGTGGCGCCCGCCTCGAGTGCGACGTTCATCACGTACTGGCCGTAGCCCGACTTCGCGAGCGCGGCGCCGAGCCGGTAGCACTGGTCGGGCGTGATGAGCCCCATCCGCAGCGCGATCTCCTCCAGGCACGCGATCCGCACGCCCTGCCGGTGCTCCAGCACCTGCACGAACTGGCCCGCCTCCAGCAGCGAGTCGTGCGTCCCGGTGTCCAGCCACGCGAAACCGCGGCCGAGGTCGACCAGGTTCGCCCGCCCCTCGGCCAGGTAGGCCAGGTTGACGTCGGTGATCTCCAGCTCGCCGCGTGCCGACGGCTTGAGCTCGCTCGCGATCGACACGACCCGGTTGTCGTAGAAGTACAGGCCGGTGATGGCCTTGTTCGACTTGGGCCTGGCGGGCTTCTCCTCGATCGAGACCAGCGTCCCGCCCGCGTCGACCTCGCCCACGCCGTAGCGCTCCGGGTCCTTCACCGGGTAGCCGAACAGCACGCACCCGTCGAGCTTGGCCACCTGCTCCTGCAGCATCCGCGAGAAGCCCTGGCCGTAGAAGATGTTGTCGCCCAGCACCAGCGCGACGGTGTCGCCGCCGATGAAGTCCGCGCCGATCACGAACGCCTCGGCCAGCCCGTTCGGCTCGGCCTGCTCGGCGTACTCGATGCGCAGGCCCCACTGCGAGCCGTCACCCAGCAGCCTGCGGAACTGCGGCAGGTCGTTCGGCGTGGAGATCAGCAGGATCTCCCGGATCCCGGCCAGCACCAGCACCGAGATCGGGTAGTACACCATCGGCTTGTCGTAGACGGGTAACAGCTGCTTCGAGACCGCTTGCGTGATCGGGTGCAGCCGCGTTCCGCTGCCACCCGCCAGGACGATGCCCTTCACGCGCTCACCGGTAGTTGGTGAACTGGAGCGCGATCCCGAAGTCGGAGCCCTTCAGCAGCGAGATGATCTCCTGCAGGTGGTCCTTCTTCTTGCCCGAGATCCGCAGCTGGTCGCCCTGGATCTGCGCCTGCACGCCCTTCGGCCCCTCGTCGCGGACCTTCTTCGCGATCTCCTTGGCCTTCTCCGAGGTGATGCCCTGCACCAGCGTGCCGGTCACCTTGTAGACCTTGCCCGAGATCGACGGGTCCCCGATCTCGAACGCCTTCATCGAGATGCCCCGCTTCACGAGCTTCTCCTGGAAGACGTCGATCGCCGCCCGGCACCGCTCCTCGGTCTCGGACTGGAACGCGATCGCCTCCTCACCCGCCCACGACACCTCGGTACCCGTACCCCGGAAGTCGAACCGCGTCCCCAACTCCTTGGACGCCTGGTTGAGCGCGTTGTCGACCTCCTGCCGATCGACCTTGCTCACCACGTCGAATGACGGATCCGCCACGTGCTCGACACCTCCGCGTAGATGGGCCTTTGACGAGCCCCGATGTTACCGGGGTATCCCGGTTGCGAACCCCTCCGCGGGGTTATGTAGTCTCTTGTTCGCACCCGGCACCACCGGGCGCAAGGCGGGTTGCCCGAGCGGCCAATGGGAGCGGACTGTAAATCCGTCGCGAAAGCTACAGAGGTTCGAATCCTCTACCCGCCACACCTGAGAAGACGCCCCCGTGACCTGTGCGAACAGGACGCGGGGGCGTTTTCGCGTTAGTCGTGGGTGGTCGCCCGCGCATGCCCGCTTGCGCGACCTCCCCGCCGTTCCGTGGAATCGGAACACCCCCGCACGCGCAGTCGTCGCGCCACCCGGCCAATGCCGCCGGGGTGGTCCGCCGACGAATGGTCGTCCCGGTTCGTGGGCAGTGCGGGTGCCGTGGTGGTCATTCGCTTCGTGGGCTGAGTCACTTCGTGGTCCACCGGTCCGCGTCCAGCAGTCGACGCATCTCGTCATTCGTCCGTGGGATCGCTGTCCAGGTTGGTACAACTGGTCAACTTCGCGATCGGTGATTCGGGGGACGCGTGCGGGCTTGGTCGTTGTTGTCGTTCGGCGAGGACCGGGACTTCCAGGGCAACACGGGGTACGCGGACGTGCTGGAGTCGCTCTACGTCTACGACTCGTCGGTGCAGAACTCGAAGCAGGTCGCGGTCGGCGACCTGGTGGTCGTCCGCGGCAAGGAGGCGGCGCTCGGGGTGGCGTGGGTGCAGGGCATCGACGTGGACCCGGCCGCGGTGAAGACCCGCATGAGGTGCCCGCGGTGCGGGGTCACCGGGTTCAAGCGGCGGTTCCACCTGTCCCCGCAGTTCCTCTGCACGTCGTGCAGGCACGAGTTCGACGTGCCGGTCGAGGAGGAGATCGGGGTGACCAGGTACGTCGCGCACTACTCCGGGACGTGGCGCACGCTCGAAGGTGCGATCAGCGTGGAGAGCCTGAACGAGGTGGCGCTGAACAGGTCCAAGCAGCAGTCCATCCGCCCGCTCGACCGCGCGAAGGTGGAACGGCTGCTGGCGGGTCTCCGCGTGCCGCTGGCGCCGACGGGCGACCTGCCGAAGCAGAAGGTGGACGGCGGCCGCAGGCAGGCCGTCGTCGAGGTGCGGTTCGGGCAGGACACCTTCCGACGGGCGCTGCTGCGCAGGTACGGCCTGGTCTGCGCGGTCACCGGGCCGTGCCCCGGCGAGGCGCTGCAGGCCGCGCACCTGCGGCCGTTCGCCGAGCACCAGAGCCACGACGTCGAGGAGGGCCTGCCGCTGCGGGCCGACGTCCACCAGTTGTTCGACCGCGGGCTGCTGTCCGTGGACCCCGAAGCGCTCCGCGTGCACATCGCACCCACGCTGCACGACTACCCGCACTACCTGGCCCTGGCCGGTGCGCCGCTGGCGGTGGAGGTGCCACCGCCTGCACGGCTCGCGCTGGCCGATCACTTCGAGGTGTCGACCGCGCGCTGGGGCTAGCGGTCCGAGACGAGTTGGCCGCCGATGGCCCAGTTGGTCGACTCGGTCTCGCGGATCACGACCCACACGCCTTCCGGCTTCACGTCGCACGTGCGGGCGATCGCGTCGGTCAGCTCGCGCACGAGTGCGCGCTTCTGCTCGTCGGTGCGTCCGGGGAACATGTCTACGGTGATCATGGGCATGGACGGACCTTGAACTGGACGGGGCCTGCGCGCAAGGGCTTCCTCTCCCTTGCGTGCAGGCCCCGCGGGGGCAGCATAGCCCATGTCGAACACATGTTCGACTGGTCAGGCTGTGCGAAGTGCGTTCCGGCCCTCTTCGGTCAGCTCGGCGCGCACGCGTTGGCCGTAGCCGGCGGGGGCGCTGGGGCGGAGCAGGCCCGCGCGGACGAGGTCGTGGGTGGCGGACTGGTCGCAGCAGGGGAGGCCGTCGACGTAGAGGTCCGGTTCGCGGCCGCCGGAGAACTCCGCGCGTCCCGCTTCGACCGCGCGGAGCATCGCCCGTGCCCGGCCGGACAGTTCTCGTACCTCGGTGGTGGTCATGGTCCCCGCCTCTTCCCGTCGTGCGCCCTGTCCTCTAGGAGGTAGGACCTGTCCCGCGAATACCCGCCGTTCGGGTTGTCCGGGGAGGGTCCACCTTGCTCCGGTCGGCCGTTCGGATCATGTCGCCACGCCGATCGGCCGCGCTGTTCAGTCGAACCGAAGTTCGTCGACCGGCCGGCGCTCGGTTCGGACCCGTTGTCGCGCGAGGGGGCGGTCGGAGTCGTGCGGCTGCCGATGCACAGGACATGAGCGAAATCCTGGTTGCCCTGGCAGCCCTTGCGGTCGGGGTGCTGTTCGGCCTGTTCCTGCGTCGGCCGCGGCCTCGCTCAGCCGCGTCGGCGCCGAGATCGGTGGCTCCTCTGCAACGCTCTGCCCACAGGGAACTCCTCAACGCTGCAGACGACCTCGAGTACGCCTTGAACACCGTGCGGAACTTCGGTCCGCTGTGCGCCTCGGAGCTGCTCAACGTGGACCTGCCCGCGAAGCTCGACCGGCTGGTGCTGGCGGGGATGTCGTCGGAGGTGTTCACCCGGCTGCGCGCGCGGACCGAGCAGATCGCGCTGCACCCGTTCCCCGAGCAGCGCGAGCTGGTGTCCGCCGTGCGCGCCGACGAGCAGCCGTCGCCGCTGTCCGCGGTGTGGCTGCTGATCCGGGAGGCCTCCGGCAGCGGCGCGGCCCAGCACGTGGCCGCGGGCGCGGCGAAGGACTGCCTCGACGAGCTGCGCGCCGAGCTGGCGCTGCTCGCCCCCCACGACGACGCCGTCCTGGTCTAGCGTCGAAGCACGTGGAGATCTTCGTGGTGGACGCGTTCACCGACCGACCGTTTTCCGGCAACCCGGCCGGAGTTGTCCTGCTCGACGGGCCCGCCGACCCGGCGTGGATGCAGTCCGTCGCGGCCGAGGTGAACCACGCCGAGACGGTGTTCGTCGAGGTCGGCGGGGCGGAGCCGCTGCCGGTCCGCTGGTTCACCCCGACCTCGGAGGTCGACCTGTGCGGCCACGCGACGCTGGCCGCCGCGCTCGTGCTGGGCGGCACGGTCGTGTTCAGCACCCGCAGCGGGTTCCTCACCTGCAAGGCGGGCTCGGACGGCTGGGTGGAGATGGACTTCCCGGCCGACCCGCCCTCGCCCGTCGACCCGACCCCGCTGCTGCTCGCGTCCCTGCCCGGCGTGACGGTCAAGGCCGTCGCCAGGGGCGTGTCGGACGTCCTGGTGGAGGTGGCGTCGGCCGCCGAGGTGCGCTCGCTGCGCCCGGACCTCGTCCTGCTGGCCGACGTGCCGGGGCGCGGGGTCGTCGTGACGGCCCGCGGCGACAAGCCGGGGGTCGACGTCGTCAGCCGCTGCTTCTACCCGTCGTTCGGCGTGCCCGAGGATCCGGTGACCGGATCCGCCCACTGCACGCTGGCCGCGTGGTGGGCACCGCGCCTCGAGCGGAGCGCGCTGATCGGCGAGCAGGCCTCCCCACGCGGCGGACGTGTCCAGATGACCCTGCGTGACGACAGGGTCGGATTGGCGGGCCAGGGTGTCACTGTGTTGCGAGGACAGCTGACCGTGTGACCGGTTTCGTCACTTCACGTGGTATATGCCTCGTCGACCTGCCATTTCATCGCCCAACCGAGGTACATTGATGCTCTTAGAGGGGTCCTGGTAACTGTTCGGGACCCCTCAGTCACGCCGAGTTCGAGGGCCGCCCCCGGCCTGCCGACACGAGGGCCGACGAGGAGGCTGGATGTCCGACAGTGCGTCGGTCACACCGTCGGACTCGGCAGCGCGCGGCGCGGGCAGGTCGGCGAACAGGTCGTTCAACGTCTTCGCCGTCGCCCTGCTGGTACTGGGTGTCGGGTGCGCGATCGCCGTCGGCGGCTGGCTCCCGGACCACCCGGTGGACACCCGCCTGCTGTGGACCGGTCCGCTGCTGGTCGTCGGGTTCCTGCTCGCCGAGCAGCTCGCGATCAACGTCGACGTCCGCAGCGGCGTCGCCTGGACCATCTCGTTCACCGAGATCCCGCTCGTGCTCGGCCTGCTCGTCGCGCCGTTCGAGGTGGTGCTCGCCGCGCACGTCGTCGCGGGCGTCGGCACGCTGCTCGGCCGCCGCGTCCTGAACCGGGTCGCCTACAACGCCGGTCTCATGTTCATGGAGATCTCGGTCGCGTTCGCCGTCGCCCAGGGCGTGAAGGAGCTGGTCGGCCCCGGCGGACCGTTCTGGGCCGGACCGTTCCTCGGCACGATCGCGGTGCCGCTGCTGGCCAGCGTCCTCGGCCTGACCGCGCTGCGGATCATGGGCAAGGGCATGCGGGTCACCGCGAGCCTCCGCCTGGTCGGCCAGACCCTGATCGTGGCCCTGCTGAACACCTCCGCCGGTCTCGTCGCCTACGAGATCGCGTCGACCACCCAGTGGGGCGGCCTGCTCATCGCCCTGGTGTTCGCGGGCATCACGGCCATCTACGTCGCCTACTCCTCCCTGCTGCGCGAGCAGCGCGACCTGGAGGCCCTCAGCGAGGTCTCGCTCCGCGTCGCGCGCTCCGGGCAGAACTCGACCGGTCCGCGCAGCACGACGGGCCAGTACGAGGACGACAACGAGGACGACGAGTGGCAGCTCATCGCCGACCGCATCCGCGAGCAGCTCAACGCCAACCGCGTCGTGCTCCGGCTGCGCACCGACCCGCAGGCGCCGATGCGCACGCTGGTCGCGGGTGAGCCGCTGCCCGACACCATGCGCAAGGCCGACGCCCGCGTCATCCGCGAGGACGCGATGCTCCAGCTGCCCGGCACGCACGTCCGCTACTTCCGGGTCGTCGACTCGAACGAGGACGTCACCGAGGCGCTGGCCCGCCGGGACGCGCAGGAGGCGCTCGTGGTGCCGCTGCGCGGTGCGACGCAGCTGCTCGGCGCCGTCGAGGCGCACGACCGGCTCAGCCGGTGGCGCGGTTTCGGCAAGGCCGACATCCAGCTGCTGCGCACCCTGGCCAGCCACCTCGCCACCGCCGTCGACAACCGCAGGCTGCTCGCCCGGCTGCGCCACGACGCCTACCACGACCCGCTGACCGGCCTCCTCAACCGCGCGGGCTTCCGCGAGGCCGCGGCCGAACCGCTGCGCGAGCACAACCAGGCCGTCGTGCTCCGCATCGACCTCGACGTGCTGTCGACCGTGTCGGACGCCCTCGGCCAGGCCTGGGGCAACCGCATGGTCGTCGCCGCCGGCCGCAGGCTGCGCGACGAGCTCGGCCCGGACATCTCGCTCGCCCGGCTCGAAAGCGGCATGTTCGCCGCCCTCCTGGTCGACCGCAGGGCGGGCCTGGCCATGGAGATCGCCGAACGGCTGCGCTCGGCGCTGTCCGTGCCGTACCCGGTCGACCGGCTGACGGTCGAGGCCAGCGCCGTCGTCGGCTACGTGTCGACCGCCGAGGCGGACGACGACCCGGACGTGGACGTGCTGCTGCAACGCGCGGACGTCGCCGTGCGCGCCACCAGCGAGGGCGAGCCGGTGCGGTCCTACGTGCCGAGCATGGGCCAGATCTTCCTGCGCCGCTTCCAGCTCGTGACCCAGTTCCGGCAGGCGCTGGAGAGCGGCCAGATCTCCGTGCACTACCAGCCGAAGGTGGCGCTGCCCAGCCGCCAGGTCGTCGGCGCCGAGGCGCTGGTGCGCTGGAAGCACCCGGAGTTCGGCCGCGTCGACCCGGACGAGTTCGTGCCCGCCGTCGAGGCCACCGGCCTGATCGACGTGCTCACCGACTTCGTCATGGACAAGGCGCTGGAACGGGTCCGCCGGTGGATGGACCGCGGGCTGCGGATGTCCATCGCGGTCAACCTGTCCGTGCGCACCCTGGCCGACGAGGAGTTCCCGGACCGCGTCGCCAAGGCGCTGCGGCACCACGACGTGCCGCCGCAGCTGCTCACGTTCGAGCTGACCGAGTCCGGCGTGATGGCCGACCCGGAACGCGCCCTGCCGGTGCTGCGCAGGCTGCACGCGCTCGGCGTGGTGCTCGCGGTCGACGACTTCGGCACCGGCTACTCGTCGCTGGCGTACCTGCGCCAGCTGCCGGTGGACGAGGTGAAGATCGACAAGAGCTTCGTGCTCGGCATGGGCACCGACCTCGGCGACATGGCCGTCGTGCGGTCCATCGTCGAGCTGGGGCACTCGCTCGGGCTCACCGTGGTGGCCGAGGGCGTCGAGGACGACGCCGCGCGCGACCAGTTGGTCAGCATGGGCTGCGACATCGCCCAGGGGTACCTGATCTCCCGGCCGCTGTCCGAGGAGCGCTTCGAGGCGTGGCTCGGTGCGCGAACGGTGCAGGTCAGGGGCGCTCGCGATGAGACGGTCCTCACCTTGGTCCACTAAGGCCACCCCCCGATTTCCATCTTGGGGACGGCCTGTGTAAGATTCTTCTTGCCCCGCAAGGAGCAAGTGCCCCAATAGCTCAGTCGGTAGAGCGTTTCCATGGTAAGGAAAAGGTCTACGGTTCGATTCCGTATTGGGGCTCCACAACCCGGCCGCGGTGCAGAGCAGTAAGCACCGCGGCCGAGTCGTGTAAAGCGGTGTAGCTCAGTTGGTAGAGCAAGCGGCTCATAATCGCTGTGTCGCCGGTTCAAGTCCGGCCACCGCTACACAGTTCCTCCCAGCCAGGCCAAGGCCTGGATCCACAGCCGGGCGGCTGGGCGCCCGGACCTCGCCGCAGGGGTAAGCCCTCTGCGGAGTCTTCGAGGGGAACCGAGCTCTAGAAAGGCAAGGCCGTGGCTGCAACCGACGTACGTCCGAAGATCACTCTCGCGTGCGAGGAGTGCAAGCACCGGAACTACATCACCAGGAAGAACCGTCGGAACGACCCCGACCGCCTGGAGATCAAGAAGTTCTGCCCGAACTGCAAGACCCACCGGGCGCACAAGGAAACCCGCTGACACCAGCGGTATCCACCTGAGTTCGCGAAGAGGCCGTCCCCGATCGGGGACGGCCTCTTCGCGTAACCTGCCCCGGTGGCATTGGACCAGTCGTTCATCGGACGCACCTACCCCCCGTCGCCCCCGTACGAGGTGAGCCGCGAGAAGATCCGCGAGTTCGCCGACGCCGTCGGGGAGCCCGGCGAGATCCACCGCGACCCCGAGGCGGCCAAGGCCGCGGGGTACGTCGACGTGATCGCCCCGCCGACGTTCGCGATCCTGATCTCCATGAAGGCCAACGAGGTCCTCGTGATGGACCCCGAGCTGGGCCTGGACTACACCCGCGTCGTGCACGGCGACCAGACGTTCGTCCACCACCGGCCGATCGTGGCCGGCGACCGGCTCGTCGTCACCACGCACGTGGACGCCATCAACTCCCGCATGGGCAACGACATCGTGTCCGTCCGCGCCGAGCTCGCCACCGAGTCCGGCGAACAGGTCACCACCGCCCGATCCACCCTGGTCGCCAGGGGCACCGCCACCGAGGAGCAGGCATGATCCGCGCCGCAGAGGTCACCGCCGGCGACGTCCTGCCCCCGCTGAGCCTGCGCATCACCCGCGCCGACCTCGTCCGCTACGCGGGCGCGTCGCTCGACTTCAACCCGATCCACTGGAACGAGCGCTTCGCCCAGGAGGTCGGCCTCCCCGGCGTCATCGCCCACGGCATGCTCACCATGGGCATGGCCGTCCGCGTCGTCACCGCGTGGACCGGGGACCCCGGTGCCGTCCTCGAGTACGGCGTCCGCTTCGGCAGGCCCGTACCGGTGCCTGACAACGCCGAGGGCGCTCTGGTGGAGGTGTCCGCGAAGGTCGCGAAGGTCCTGGACGACGGGACGTTCAAGATCGCGATCACAGCCGCTTTCGAGGGCAAGTCCGTGCTGGGCGGCGCGACCGCCCGCGTCCGCCTCCCGTAGCCCGTTGCGGAGGCCTCGGCGGCGCCGGTGGTGCCGCCGAGGCCGGAGCCCGTCTCAGAACCCGCCGCACAGCGCGCTGCTGAAGGCGCCGTTGCCGGTGGCGGACTTCTTCTCCACGCCGTCCACGGTGATCTTGCAGCCGACGGACCCGCCGTCCTGGCCGGTCGTCACGGTGAGGCTGCCGCCGCTGAGCAGCCCCTTCACGGTCAGCTCCTTGCGCCACGGCAGCGTGGTCACCGTCTCCTGGCTGCTGGCGCTCGTGCCGTCGCTGAACGTCGAGTAGGTCACCGTGGCGCTGGGGGCGTCGCCGGTGACCTCGTAGACCACGACCTGCTCGCGGTCGGCCTGCTCGTCGAGGTCGCTGGCGGCCTGGCCGAACACGGCGACCCAGAGGACGCAGACGAGCAGGCCGAGCGCGGACAGGACGACACCCGCGATGGCGAGGCCCTTGTTGTTGGCGGTGCCGCGGCTGGTGCGGGAGAGGCCGACCAGGGACAGCACCAGGCCGAGGACGACGAGGGGCCAGGCGATGACGCCGATGAACGGGATGAAGCTGAAGAAGAAGCCGAGGAGACCGAGGACGAAGCCCGCGGTGCCGAGGCCGTTGCGGGGCTGGGTGGGGAGCGGGGGGAGTGTCGGCGTGGTCATGGTCGTCTCCTCGGCGGTGAACGGATACGGCTGAACGGACCATCGAAGTAGTCCATCCGGCGGTTACGCCGTTCACTCGATCGGAGACGCCCCGAAGCCGCCGTGCGGAGGGCACGGCGGCCTCGTGCGGGCGGTGGGGGCTAGCGGATCTCGCCCAGCAGCTCGGCCATCCTGGTCACGCCGGTGACCAGGTCGTCGTCACCGAGCGCGTAGGAAAGCCGCAGGTAGCCGGGGGTTCCGAAGGCCTCGCCGGGGACCACGGCGACCTCGGCGTGCTCCAGGACCGCGGTGGCCAGCTCGGCGGAGCTGCCGATGACCGTCCCGCGCAGCTCCTTCCCGATCAGCGCCTTGACCGACGGGTACGCGTAGAAGGCGCCCCGCGGCGTCGGGCAGTCGACGCCGGGGATGGCCGAGAGCAGGTCGACCATCGTGCGGCGCCTGCGGTCGAACGCGGTGCGCATCGCGTGCACGGCGTCGAGCGACCCGGACACGGCCTCCAGCGCGGCGCGCTGGGACACGTTGGCGACGTTCGACGTCAGGTGCGACTGGAGGTTCGCCGCGGCCTTGACGACGTCGGCGGGGCCGACCAGCCAGCCGACCCGCCAGCCGGTCATCGCGTACGTCTTCGCGACGCCGTTGAGCACGATCGTCCGCTCGGCCGCCGCGGGCACGGCGGCGGGCAGCGAGACGGCCTCGGCGCCGTCGTAGACCAGGTGCTCGTAGATCTCGTCGGTGATGACCCACAGGCCGTGCTCGACGGCCCACTCACCGATCGCGACGACCTGCTCGCGGGAGTAGACCGAGCCCGTCGGGTTCGACGGCGAGCACAGCAGCAGCACCTTCGAGCGGTCGGTGCGCGCGGCCTCCAGCTGCTCGACGGTCACCAGGTAGTCGGTCGACTCGTCCGCCGTGACCTGCACCGGGACGCCGCCCGCGAGGGTGATCGCCTCCGGGTAGGTGGTCCAGTACGGCGCGGGCAGCAGCACCTCGTCGCCGGGGTCGAGGACGGTCGCGAACGCCTGGTAGACGGCCTGCTTGCCACCGTTGGTGACGAGCACCTGGCCCGCGTCGACGCGGTAGCCGGAGTCGCGCAGGGTCTTGGCCGCGATCGCCTCGCGCAGCTCGGGGAGACCGGCGGCGGGCGTGTAGCGGTGGTTGCGGGGGTCGGCGCAGGCGGCCTGCGCGGCGGCGACGATCTTCTCCGGGGTCGGGAAGTCCGGCTCGCCCGCCCCGAAGCCGATCACCGGTCGGCCCGCGGCCTTGAGCGCCTTCGCCTTCGCGTCGACCGCGAGGGTGGCGGACTCGGCGATGCCGCCGATCCTCCTGGAGACCCGTGGGAGCGGAGAAGTGCTGGTGGGCGAGGTCGTCTCGGGCGTGGCCATGGCCGCCATCGTGGCAGACGCCCTCGTTTTCCCTCCCCTCGGGCGCGGCTCCTCCCAGCGTGTGGGAGGCTGTCCGCGACAGTCCGGTCGGTGGTGCTCGCGAGTGCGCTGACCGGGGCGGTTGGAGTGTGCGGGTGTTCGTGCCGTATGCTTCCGAACTTGGAACGCCTGCCAAGTGCCCCGTGGATCGCACGGGGAGGCTGGAAGGCGTCCAGCCAAGGAGTCCCGCGGGAGTAGCGTGGGAGTCCAAAGGGGCGTAGCTCAATTGGCAGAGCAGCGGTCTCCAAAACCGCAGGTTGCAGGTTCAATTCCTGTCGCCCCTGCGTCGAAATGCACGGCGAGTGGAGGACGGCATGAGCGACGACCGCGAGCAGGACCAGCCCGAGGAGCGCGAGAGCGCGGCTCGGCCGGTCACCGCAGCGGCCCGGCGTGAGCGTCGTGCTTCCGCCCGTCCGGCTTCCCGCAAGGACAGCGTCAAGCCGAAGTCCGACGAGGACTCCGACGAGGCGTCGAAGAAGGGCCGCCCCACGCGGGCTCGGGACACCCAGGAGAAGCGCACGTCGCTGATCGGCAAGGGGTTCCGCTACATCCGCGAGGTCGTCAGCGAGCTGCGCAAGGTCATCTGGCCGACGCGCAAGCAGCTGGTCACCTACACCTCGGTCGTGTTGGTCTTCGTGGCCTTCATGGTCGCGCTGGTGTGGGGCCTGGACCTGGGCTTCGGCTGGGGCGTGTTCGAGCTGTTCGGCTGAGCCGACCGGCTGCCGGTCCCCGTCTGAGGTGACCGAACACGTGATGCACGAAAGGAAGCGAGACCCGCAGTGACCTCCGAGAACGGCGTTGACGCCCACGAGCTTGCCGACCTGACCGACGAAGAGGTGTTCGCCGCCGTTCAGGATGGCGACTCCGTGCACGTCGAGCCGGTCGACGAGCCGGAGGACACCGAGGAGTCCGCGACCGACGAGGGCGAGATCGGCGACGCCGAGCCCGAGTCGGGTGGCGACGTCGAGGCCGTCGGGGACGACGAGGTGGCCGCCGAGCTGCCCGACATCCACGCCGAGCCCGTCGACCCGGTGGCCGAGATGCGCGACGCACTGCGTGCGGCGCCCGGCTACTGGTACGTCGTGCACTCGTACGCGGGTTACGAGAACAAGGTCAAGACGAACCTCGAGACGCGCATCCAGACCCTCGACATGGAGGACTACATCTTCCAGGTCGAGGTGCCGACCGAGGAAGTCACCGAGATCAAGAACGGCCAGCGCAAGCAGGTGCAGCGCAAGGTGCTGCCCGGCTACATCCTGGTCCGCATGGAGCTCAACGACTCGTCGTGGAGCGCGGTGCGCAACACGCCCGGCGTGACCGGCTTCGTGGGCGCGACCTCCAAGCCCTCCGCGTTGACCATCGACGAGGTGCTGAAGTTCCTCCTCCCGCAGGTGGAGCCCAAGGCCGCCGAGGGCAAGAAGTCGACGTCCGGCCCGGCCAAGTCCACCATCGAGGTCGACTTCGAGGTCGGCGAGTCGGTCACCGTCATGGACGGCCCGTTCGCGACGCTGCCCGCGACGATCAGCGAGGTCAACGCCGACGGCCAGAAGCTGAAGGTCCTGGTGTCGATCTTCGGTCGCGAGACCCCGGTCGAGCTGTCGTTCAGCCAGGTTTCCAAGATCTGACCGATCCCCACGGGGATCGTCGGCCACGCTGCGGCTGGCAGGGCCGCGCGCGGACACTGCAATAACAGGAAGTATTGAGATGCCTCCCAAGAAGAAGAAGCTGTCAGCGATCATCAAGCTGCAGATCAAGGCCGGCATGGCGAACCCCGCCCCGCCGGTCGGCCCCGCGCTGGGTCAGCACGGCGTCAACATCATGGAGTTCTGCAAGGCCTACAACGCCGCGACCGAGTCGCAGCGCGGCACCGTCGTGCCGGTCGAGATCTCCGTGTACGAGGACCGCACGTTCGACTTCAAGCTCAAGACCCCGCCCGCCGCGAAGCTGCTCCTCAAGGCCGCCGGTGTGGAAAAGGGTTCGGGCGAGCCGCACCGCGTCAAGGTCGCCAAGGTGACCATGGCCCAGGTCCGCGAGATCGCCGAGGGCAAGATGGTCGACCTCAACGCCACCAACGTCGACCAGGCCGCGAAGATCATCGCAGGCACCGCCCGCTCCATGGGCATCACGGTCGAAGGCTGACCCACCACATACACCGCAGTACGTGGGAGAGCTCAGCGCAGCTCGTACCACAACTGATCCACTGAGTTAGGGAACAGACATGAAGCGCAGCAAGGCCTACCGTCAGGCCGCCGAGCTGGTTGACCGGGAGCGGCTGTACTCGCCGCTGGAGGCAGCCAAGCTCGCCAAGGAAACCTCCAAGGTGAAGCTCGACGCGACCGTCGAGGTCGCCATCCGCCTGGGCGTCGACCCGCGCAAGGCCGACCAGATGGTCCGCGGCACCGTGAACCTGCCGCACGGCACCGGCAAGACCGCACGCGTCATCGTCTTCGCGACCGGCGACAAGGCCACCGAGGCCGAAGCCGCGGGCGCGGACGCGGTCGGCTCCGAGGACCTGATCGAACGCATCCAGGGCGGCTGGCTCGACTTCGACGCCGCGATCGCCACCCCCGACCAGATGGCGAAGGTCGGTCGCATCGCCCGCATCCTCGGCCCGCGCGGCCTGATGCCGAACCCGAAGACCGGCACCGTGACGCCCGACGTCACGAAGGCCGTCTCGGACATCAAGGGCGGTAAGATCAACTTCCGCGTGGACAAGCAGGCCAACCTGCACCTGGTCATCGGCAAGGCGTCGTTCGACACCGAGAAGCTGGTGGAGAACTACGCGGCCGCGCTGGACGAGATCCTGCGCGCGAAGCCGTCCGCGGCGAAGGGCCGGTTCCTGAAGAAGGTGACCGTCTCGACGACGATGGGTCCGGGTATCCCGGTGGACCCGAACCGGACGCGGAACCTGCTGGTTGACGAGGCCTGAGTTTTGGGTTGAGGTTTAGCGAGATTTGAGGGAGCCCCCGGCGACTTTGGTCGTCGGGGGTTTTCTTTTGTTTGGGGTGTTGCCGTGCGAAGCCTGGCTTCTGGCCCTTTCACCCCTGGTGAGGCTGGGTTCCGTCCCTCCCACCCCTGGGGAAGCCCGGCCCCCGGCGCGCGATTGTCTCAATGCCCGACCTTCGTTGTCAAGACGATGAAGCTGTCTTGACAACGAAGGTCGGGCAGGAGGGCGCTGTGGATCGGGGGCAGAGGGGGAGTCTGGCTTCGCCAGCATCCGACGCTCCGCGTCGGACCAGGCATCGGACTCCGTCCGACAAGGCATCCTCGGCTTCGCCGTTGGACGGGGCATCCGCGCTTCGCGGCGGACACTGCATCCTCGCTGCGCGTCGGACAAGGCCCCAGGCGCTTCGCGCCGGATGCGCGCTGGCGGGCTGCGCCCAGCGGGGTGGGGTTGGTGGGTGGGGTTGGGTGTGCTTGTTCGGTTTTTGTTCTAGCCGGTGACGCAGTCTGCGGGTTCGGCTTCGTAGTCGGTGATGATCCAGGTGTTGTTGACCTGCTTGGCGAGCACGAATTTGCCGAGGGTGGGGCCGCCGGTGATTTTCAGGTCTTGGCAGGAGGAGACCTGGACGCGGTCGGTGGTCGGGGGTTTGAGCATGGCGTCGGGGAAGTAGGGCTGTTCGTACTGGTCGACGCGGAGGACCTTGCCGTGCAGGGTGTGGATGGCGGATTCGCAGTCGCTAGCTTTGAAAGCGTCGGTGAACTTCTTCTTGGCCGAGCCGTTCTCGGCGAAGAGGTTGCAGGCCTGCTTGGGGGAGTCCTGCGACACGTGCTTGTAGAACAGGCCGATGGTGCCTTGCAGGCCGTACGGCGAGGTGGGGGCGATCAGGTTGCCGGTGCTGCCGCCGCTGTCGCGGGCGACGTCCGCTGCCTCGTCGTCGGAGCCGAAGAACTTGTCGTAGGCCCAGTTCGCGGCGAACATGAAGACCAGCAGGGTGAGGGCCAGCGACACCAGGCGACGCACCAGCCTGCTGCCGAGGATGACCTGCCACATGGGTTTCGGTTCGGGCTTGACGTACACCGTCTGCACCGGTGGTTGGACCGGGGGTGGTGGTACGGCGGGGGGATTGGTGCTTGGACCGGTCTCGCCGGGGGGGAGGGCGAGGGGGCTTTGGCCTTGCTGGGCCTGCTGGAACTTCTGGAACTCCTGGAAGCGCTGGAACTCCTGGAACTGCCGCAGCTGCTCCGGGTCGATGTCGGCAGGCTGCTGGGGCTGCTGCGGTCCGCTTCCGGTGCTGTCGGTCACCCGTACATCATGCCGGGTGGATTTGGAACCGCGACCACCCATCGGCTACCGTTGAGCCGTTCCACCAAAGACCGCCGGTCTTCTCCTGCCTTCGGCAGGGGAACGAAGGCCCCGTTGCAATGGGGGCGGCCCGCGCAGGAGGACGAGGAAGTGTTCCAGGTGCGGTTCGCCGTGCTGAAGATCCACGCCCCGTTGCCCTCGCGCCGGGGCGTTTTTGTTGTTTCGGGACCTCTCAGGCCGCGGTAACACCCAGCCCAGAGAGGAGGCGATCATGGCGAAGCCCAGCAAGGTGTCGGCCGTCGCCGAGATCACGGAGCAGTTCCGTGGCAGCTCGGCAGCAGTCATCACCGAGTACCGCGGCCTCTCCATGGCGCAGCTCACCACGCTGCGTCGCGCTCTCGGCACGGGCGCCACGTACACCGTCTCGAAGAACACGCTGGTCAAGCGTGCCGCTCAGGACGCCGGCGTCGAGGGCATCGAAGCCCTCCTCATCGGCCCGACCGCCATCGCCTTCATCGCTGGCGAGCCGGTCGACGCGGCCAAGACCCTGCGCGACTTCGCGAAGGACAACAAGGCCCTGGTCATCAAGGGCGGCTACATGGATGGCCGCTCCCTCTCGGTCGACGAGGTCACCCGCATCGCGGACCTCGACTCCCGTGAGGTGCTGCTCGCCAAGCTGGCGGGCGCGATGAAGGGCAACCTGTCGAAGGCAGCGGGCCTGTTTGCCGCCCCCGCCTCCCAGGTCGCTCGCCTTGCCCAGGCGCTTGCGGACAAGCGCGCCGCGGAGGGGTCCTCGGACGCCGCCCCGGCCGCCGACGCCGCAGAGCCCGCCGAGAGCTGATCACAACACCCACGCACTCGCGTCCCCGAGCGGGACGTGGTTAACGAAAGGACCGCCATCATGGCGAAGCTCAGCAACGACGAGCTGCTCGACGTCTTCAAGGAGATGACCCTCCTGGAGCTGTCCGCGTTCGTGAAGCAGTTCGAGGAGACCTTCGAGGTCACCGCCGCTGCCCCCGTCGCCGTCGCGGGCCCCGCGGGCCCCGGCGCCGTGGCCGCCGAGGTCGAGGAGCAGGACGAGTTCGACGTCGTCCTCGAGTCGGCTGGCGACAAGAAGATCCAGGTCATCAAGGTCGTCCGCGAGGTCGTCTCCGGTCTGGGCCTGAAGGAGGCCAAGGAGCTGGTCGAGGCCGCTCCCAAGGCCATCCTGGAGAAGGTCGCGAAGGACGCCGCCGAGGCGGCCAAGGAGAAGCTCGAGGGTGCCGGCGCCAAGGTCACCGTCAAGTGATCTAGCTCCACGCAGCTCGAACGGCGGGTGCCCCTTTGCAGGGGTGCCCGCCGTTCGCTTTTCGGCTGTTATCGCTCCGCAACCCCTATTAGGCCAACTGGTGAGTAACCTCGCTGGCTTCGGCTCGTTGCACCTGTGTGATGTGAGCCGCTACAGGAGGTGCGATGGGCGTCGAGGTGGTCGTCGAAGGTCTGACGAAGTCCTTCGGCAAGCAGACCATCTGGCGGGACGTCACGCTCAGCATCCCGCCCGGTGAGGTCAGCGTCATGCTCGGGCCGTCGGGCACCGGCAAGTCGGTGTTCCTGAAGTCCCTGGTGGGCCTGCTGAAGCCGGAACAGGGCAAGATCATCATCAACGGCACGGACCTGGTCCGCTGCCCGGAGAGCAAGCTCTACGAGATCCGGAAGATGTTCGGCGTGCTGTTCCAGGACGGCGCTCTGTTCGGCTCGATGAACCTCTTCGACAACGTGGCCTTCCCGCTGCGCGAGCACACCCGCAAGACCGAGGCCGAGGTCCGGCGGATCGTGCTAGAGAAGATGGAGATGGTCGGCCTCGTCGGCGCGGAGAAGAAGCTCCCCGGCGAGATCTCCGGCGGTATGCGCAAGCGCGCCGGACTGGCCCGCGCGCTGGTGCTGGACCCGGAGATCATCCTGTGCGACGAGCCGGACTCCGGCCTCGACCCGGTCCGCACCGCCTACCTCTCCCAGCTGCTGATCGACCTCAACGCGCAGATCGACGCCACGATCCTGATCGTCACGCACAACATCACCGTCGCGCGCACGGTCCCGGACAACCTCGGCATGCTGTTCCGCCGCGAGCTGGTCATGTTCGGCCCCCGCGAGGTGCTGCTGACCAGCGACGAACCCGTGGTCGAGCAGTTCCTCAACGGCCGCCGCATCGGCCCGATCGGCATGTCGGAGGAGAAGGACCAAGCGACCATGGCCGCCGAGCTGGCGCACCGGGACGCGGGCCACTCCGACGGGTCGCCGGACGAGGACGTGCGCGGGGTCGTGCCGCAGATCGAGCCGACCCCCGGCCTGCCCGCGCGCGACGCCGTGCGCCGCCGCAAGGACCGGGTCATGAGCATCATCCACACGCTCCCGACCGAGGCCCAGCAGGGCATCATCGCGAGCCTCACGCCCGCCGAGCAGAGCAAGTACGGCGTGCTCGCCGGCGCGGGCCAACGGGTTGCCGCGCCGACGCCCACCCCGTACCCGCGCACCCGGGACACCGAGTGGCAGCGCCGGGCGGGTGACCTGTGAGCGCCCCCGTCCCGTTCCCCGGCGCGGGCGCCCTGCGCGAGACCGGCAGGCTGTTCGCGCTCGGCATCGACGTCACCCGCAGCGCGGTCAAGCGGCCGTTCCAGCTCCGCGAGTTCATCCAGCAGAGCTGGTTCATCGTCAGCGTCACGGTGCTGCCGACGGCGCTGGTGTCGATCCCGTTCGGCGCCGTCATCGCGCTCCAGCTCGGCTCGCTGACCAGGCAGATCGGCGCGCAGTCGTTCACCGGCGCGGCGAGCGTGCTGGCGATCATCCAGCAGGCCAGCCCCATCGTGACGGCGCTGCTGATCGCGGGCGCGGGCGGCAGCGCGATCTGCGCGGACATCGGGTCGCGCAAGATCCGCGAGGAGATCGACGCGATGGAGGTGCTCGGCGTCTCGCCGATCCAGCGCCTGGTCGTGCCGAGGGTGCTGGCCGCGATGCTGGTCAGCGTGCTGCTCAACGGCATGGTCAGCGTCGTCGGCGTGATGGGCGGCTACTTCTTCAACGTGGTCCTCCAGGACGGCACGCCCGGCGCGTACCTGGCGAGCTTCTCCGCGCTGGCCCAGCTGCCGGACCTGTGGATCAGCGAGTTCAAGGCGCTGGTCTTCGGGTTCATCGCGGGCATCGTCGCCGCCTACCGCGGCCTCAACCCGGCCGGTGGCCCGAAGGGCGTCGGCGACGCGGTGAACCAGGCCGTGGTCATCACGTTCCTGCTGCTGTTCTTCGTGAACTTCGTGCTGACCACGATCTACCTGACGGTCGTCCCGGCGAAGGGGAGCTGAGATGGCCACCATCGGCGACAACCTCCGCAAGGCCGCGGGCAGGCCGTTGCAGGTCCTCGACGGCTTCGGCGACCAGCTCTCGTTCTACCTGCGCGCCCTCGCCTGGACGCCCCGCGCGCTGCGCCGCTACCTGCGCGAGACGCTGCGGCTGCTGGCCGAGGTCAGCTTCGGCAGCGGCGCGCTGGCCGTCATCGGCGGCACGATCGGCGTGATGGTGGGCCTGTCGGTGTTCACCGGCACGGTCGTGGGCCTGCAGGGCTTCACCGCGCTCAACCAGATCGGCACGTCGGCGTTCGCCGGGTTCGTCAGCGCCTACTTCAACACCCGCGAGATCGCCCCGCTGGTCGCGGGCCTCGCGCTGTCGGCCACGGTCGGCTCCGGCTTCACCGCCCAGCTCGGCGCGATGCGGATCTCCGAGGAGATCGACGCCCTGGAGGTCATGGGCATCCCGTCCATGCCGTTCCTGGTGACGACCCGGATCATCGCCGGGTTCGTCGCGATCATCCCGCTGTACGTGATCGGCCTCCTGACGAGCTACCTGGCCGCGCGGACGATCACCGTGCAGTTCTACGGCCAGTCCGCGGGCACCTACGACCACTACTTCAACCTGTTCCTGCCACCGGTCGACGTCCTCTGGTCGTTCGGCAAGGTCCTGGTCTTCGCGGTCGTGATCATCATGACGCACTGCTACTACGGCTACCGCGCCAGCGGCGGCCCGGCCGGCGTCGGCGTGGCCGTCGGCCGCGCGGTGCGCACCGCCATCGTCACCACGAGCCTGCTCGACTTCTTCCTGAGCCTGGCGATCTGGGGCACCACGACGACGGTGAGGATCGCGGGCTGATGATCAGGCAACGGCTCCTCGGCGTCGCGTTCCTCACGGTCATCGTGGTCTTCCTGGCCCTGAGCGTGGCGCTCTACGACAACGCGTTCACCAAGGTGGTGACCGTGACGCTGAAGACCGACCACGTCGGCAACCAGCTGATGACCTCGTCGGACGTGAAGGTGCGGGGGCTGATCGTCGGCGAGGTGCGGGCGATCCGCAGCACCGGCGACGGCGCCGAGCTGGAGCTGGCGCTGCAACCGGACAAGGTCGACCTGATCCCGAAGGACGTGTCCGCGCGGCTGCTGCCGAAGACGCTGTTCGGCGAGCGGTACGTGAACCTGGTGCTGCCCACGACGCCCGGCGGCGACCACCTCACCGACGGCTCGGTCATCGAGCAGGACCGCTCCAGCAGCGCCATCGAGCTGGAGCAGGTGCTCAACGACCTGATGCCGGTGCTCCAGGCCGTGCAGCCGGAGAAGCTCGCGACCACGTTGACCGCGGTGTCGCAGGCGCTGGAGAACCGGGGCAAGCCGCTGGGGCAGACCCTGGTGCAGCTGGACTCCTACCTCGGCGAGCTCAACCCGCAGCTGCCCGCGCTGAAGGAGGGCATCAGCAGGCTCGCCGACGTGAGCGAGGTCTACGCCGACGCCGCGCCGGACCTGGTGCAGGCGCTGACCGACGCCACGGTGACCAGCAAGACCATCGTCGAGCAGCGCGACAACCTGCTGGCCCTGTACGGCACGCTGACGACGACCTCGCGCGACCTGACCGGCTTCCTGTCGGTGAACAAGAACAACCTCATCCAGCTCGCCTCCACCAGCAGGCCGACGCTGGAGCTGCTGGCCAAGTACGCGCCCGAGTACCCGTGCCTGCTCAAGGGCCTCACCGACTTCGCGCCGGTGATCGACCAGGCGTTCGGCGTCGGCACGGACAAGCCGGGCCTGCACATCACCATGGAGATCACCGCGAACCGCGGCAAGTACCTGCCCAACCAGGACGAGCCGGTGTACGGCGACAAGCGCGGACCGCGCTGCTACGACGTCGAGCCGCGGCCGAACCCGTTCCCGCAGTACCCGCCGGAGGGCCCGCTGGTGGACGGGTCGAAGGCGCCGCCCGCCGCGCGCAGCGCGAACGACGGGATCCTGCCGCCCGCCACCGCCGCCGGGAGCACCACGCCGTCGGCCGTCTCGGCGGCGAGCATCGCGAACTCCCCCGAGGAGCAGCGGGTGCTCGCGGTGCTGCTGGGCAACGAGGTCGGCGTGCCCAGCGACCAGATGCCGAGCTTCACCAGCCTGCTGCTCGGCCCGCTCTACCGCGGGACGGAGGTGACGGTGAAGTGAGGGGACTCGTCGCGCCGCTGGTCAAGCTCGTGGTCTTCGCCGTGGTCACGATCCTGGCGACCGCGCTGCTCGCCGTCACCATCGCCAACGTCAGCCTCAAGAGCGCCACCGGCTACACCGCGCGGTTCACCGACGTGACCGCGCTGAACCAGGGCGACGACGTGCGCATCGCGGGCGTCCGGGTCGGCCAGGTCGAGGACATCCGGGTCGTGGACCGGCGGCTGGCCGAGGTCGAGTTCAGCATCGACGGCGACCGGAGGCTGCCCGCGTCGGCCACCGCGACCATCAAGTACCGCAACCTGGTCGGCCAGCGGTACATCGCGCTGGAGCACGGCGTCGGCGACGCGGACGCCGTGCTCCCCGAGGGCGGCGTGATCCCGTTGGAGCGGACCAAGCCCGCGCTCGACCTGACCGTGCTGTTCAACGGGTTCAAGCCGCTGTTCCAGGCGCTCAACCCGGAGGACGTGAACAAGCTGTCCTACGAGATCATCCAGGTCCTCCAGGGCGAGGGCGGCACGATCGACAGCCTGCTGCGGCACACCGCGTCGCTCACGTCCACGCTGGCGGGCAAGGACAAGGTCATCGGTGAGGTGGTCGACAACCTCAACTCGGTGCTGGACACGGTGAACTCCCGCGGCGAGCAGCTGTCCACGCTGGTCACCACCGCGCAGGGGCTGGTGTCGGGCCTGGCGCAGGACCGCGAGCCGATCGGCGACGCGATCACCGCGCTGGGCGACCTGACCAGCACCACCGCCGGGCTGCTCGACCAGGCCCGCCAGCCGCTCAAGGACGACATCGCCTCGCTCGGCCTGGTGTCGAAGACCCTGGCGGACAACGAGGCCGTCGTCGAGGGCGCCATCCAGAAGATGCCGAGCAAGCTGGAGACGATCACCCGCACCGCGACCTACGGGTCGTGGTTCAACTTCTTCCTGTGCGAGGGCACCGGCCAGGTCGCCGTGCCGCCGGTGATCCCGAACCCCGTCCCGATCACCGCACTGCCCGTGACGCAGCAGAGGTGTCGCCGATGAAGCCCGAGCGCAACCCCGTCACCATCGGCGCCATCAGCCTCACGCTGATCGCGTTGCTGCTGCTCGCCGCGTTCTACTCCGACGACCTGCCGATCATCGGCAGCGGCACCACCTACTCCGCCGAGTTCAGCGAGGCCGCCGGACTGGTGTCGGGCAACGAGGTCCGCGTCGCGGGCGTGAAGGTCGGCAAGGTGACCAAGGTGAAGCTCGACGGCGACCGGGTGCGGGTGTCGTTCAAGGTCAAGGACGCCTGGGTCGGCGACCGCACGACCGCGACGATCCGGATCAAGACGCTGCTGGGCCAGAAGTACGTGGCGCTGGACCCGCAGGGGTCGCTGCCGCTGGATCCGGGCAAGCCCATCCCGAAGGACCGGACGCTGGCGCCCTACGACGTCAACGAGGCGTTCAACGGGCTGGCGACCACGGTCGGGCAGATCGACACCAAGCAGCTCGCGGACAGCTTCGAGGTGCTGTCCCAGACGTTCGAGGGCTCGTCGGACAGCGTGCGCGGCGCGCTGGACGGGCTGTCCGCGCTGTCGAAGACGATCTCCTCGCGCGACGAGCAGCTGGCCAAGCTGCTGGGCAACACCAAGGACATCAGCCGGACCCTGGCCGACCGCAACGAGCAGTTCGAGAAGCTCCTGTCCGACGGCAACCTGCTGCTGGGCGAGCTGCGCAAGCGCAAGGACGCGATCTCGTTGCTGCTCAAGGGGACCCGCGACCTGTCGACCGAGCTGACCGGGCTCGTCGCGGACAACAACGCGCAGCTGCGGCCCGCGCTGGAGCAGCTGGAGCGGGTCACCACGATGCTGCAGCGCAACCAGGACAGCCTGGAGAAGGGCATCGCGCTGATGGCTCCGTTCTACCGGGTCTTCGCGAACACGCTGGGCAGCGGCCGCTGGTTCGACGTCTACATCTGCGGCCTGCTGCCGCCCTCGGTGAACCTCGGCCTGGTCGGGTTCAACGAAGAGGGCTGCCTGCCGCCAGGAGTGCAGAGGTGACGGCCTTGGCGGACACGAAGTCGGGCCGCGACCTCGGCCGCGTGGTGGCGATGGCGTGCGTGCTGGCGCTGCTCGCGTCGGCGGCGTTGTGGTGGGCGTTCTCCGGCGCCGACAGCCGCAAGGTCACCGCGATGTTCGGCGCGGCGGTGGGCCTCTACCAGGGCTCGGACGTGCGGGTGCTGGGCGTGAGGGTCGGCACGATCGAGGAGGTCGTGCCGGAGGGGCAGCTCGTCCGGGTCGTGATGTCGCTGGACCGGGACGTGAAGGTGCCCGCCGACGCGCAGGCCGTCGTCGTCGCGCCGAGCGTGGTCAGCGACCGGTACGTGCAGTTCGCCCCCGTCTACACCGCCGGGCCGACGCTGGGCGAGAACGCGCTGATCCCGCGCGAGCGCACGGCGACCCCGGTGGAGCTCGACGAGCTGTACGCGAGCCTCGACAAGCTCACCACCGCGCTGGGTCCCAACGGCGCCAACAAGGACGGTGCGCTGTCGGACCTGCTCACCAGCGCCGCGGGCACCCTCGACGGCAACGGGCAGGCCCTCAACGACACCATCAAGCAGCTCGGCGACGCCACCCGCACGCTGTCCGGGTCCAAGGAGGACCTGTTCGCCACGGTCGACAACCTGTCGAGGTTCACCGCCATGCTGTCCGCCAACGACAGCCAGGTGCGCGACTTCGACAAGCAGCTCGCCGAGGTCGCCGGGTTCCTCGCCGACGAGCGCGAGAACCTCGGCGCCGCCCTCACCGAGCTGGCCGCGGCGCTGGGCCAGGTGCAGGGCTTCATCAAGGACAACCGCGCGGTGCTCAAGTCCAACGTGGACAAGCTGGCGAGCATCACCGGGGTGCTGGTGCGGCAGCGCGCCGCGCTGGCCGAGACCATCGACGTCGCGCCGCTCGCGCTGGGCAACCTGCAGAACACCTACAACGCCGCGTCCGGGACCCTGGACACCAGGGCGGACATCAACGAGCTCAACCAGCCGCCGCTCGTGCTGGTGTGCAAGCTGATCCAGCAGGTCGAGCCGGGCACCGTGCCGCTGGCGCTGTCCCAGGCGTGCGCGCAGCTCGCGCCGGTGCTGACCGGCGCGCTGCCGCTGCCGACCCCCGCGGAGGCGCTCGGCTCGCTGAGCCAGGGCAAGCTGCCGCTCCCGTTGCCGCTGGGAGGTGTCCCGCAATGAGGTCCCGCACCCCGAAGAGGTCCCGGATCGCGGTCGCCGTGCTGGCGTCCGCCGCGCTGCTCGCGGGCTGCGGCTCCGGCGGGTTCGACGGCGTCTACACGATGCCGCTGCCCGGCGGCGCCGACCTCGGCGACCGGCCGTACCGGGTGAAGGTGCTGTTCAAGGACGTGCTCGACCTCGTCCCGCAGGCGGGCGTGAAGGTCAACGACGTCGCGGTCGGCAAGGTGGAGAGGATCGACCTCGCCCCGGACGGCTGGACGGCCGAGGTGACCGTGGCCGTCAACGGCGACGTCGTGCTGCCCGGCAACTCCGTCGCGAAGCTGCGCCAGTCCGCGCTGCTGGGCGAGAAGTACGTCGAGCTGGCCAAGCCGGCACAGGGCGCGGACGAGGGCAGGCTGGCCGACGGCACCGTGATCCCGGTCGACCGGACCAACCGCAACCCCGAGGTCGAAGAGGTCTTCGGCGCGCTGTCGCTGCTGCTCAACGGCGGCGGCGTCGCCCAGCTGCAGAACATCTCCAAGGAGCTCGACGCCGCCCTGGAGGGCAACGAGCCGGAGATCCGCTCGCTGCTGACCAACGTGAACACGCTGGTCACCGAGCTGGACGGGCACAAGGCCGAGATCACCAGGGCGTTGGACGGCGTGAACCGGCTCGGCGGCACGCTGAACACGCAGAAGGACCAGATCGCCGGGGTGCTCGACGAGCTGGAGCCCGGCCTGAAGGTGCTCAGCGACCAGCGCACGCAGCTCGTGACGCTGCTCCAGTCCCTCGACGAGCTCTCCGGCGTCGCGGTCGACACCGTGGACAAGAGCAAGGCCGACCTGGTCGCGGACCTCAAGGCGCTGTCGCCGACGCTGCAGAAGCTGGCGGAGGCGGGCACCAACCTGCCCAACGCCTTCCAGCTGCTGCTCACCTACCCGTTCCCGGACTCGGCCGTGGACGGCATCAAGGGCGACTACACGAACCTCTACGCGAACATCGACCTGAACCTGGGCAACATCGTCGACAACCTCGGGTCGTCGCGGCAGGGCCTGCTGCCGGGCATCCCCGGTCTGGACGGCAAGCCGCTGCCGTCGCTGCCCCTCCCGCTGCCGAACCTCCCGGTCCCCGGCGTGGGCACCGGCACCGGGCTCGGCGACCTGCTCGGTGGACTGCTGGGAGGTGGTCGCTGATGATCCCCCGCAAGACCAAGCTGCAGATCGGCGCGTTCCTGGTGATCGCGCTGGTCGGCATCAGCTACGTCGGCGCCCGCTACGTGGGCCTCGGCCGCCTGGTCGGCTCGTCCGGCTACGTCGTCACCATGCGGCTCGCCGACTCCGGCGGGATCTTCAGCAACGCCGAGGTCACCTACCGCGGCGTCACGATCGGCCGGGTCGGCGCGCTGCGGCTGGCCTCCGACGGCGTAGAGGTCGACCTGGACATCGAGCCCAGCGCCCCCAGGGTCCCGGCGGACCTGGAGGCCGTGGTCGCGAACCGGTCCGCGGTCGGCGAGCAGTTCGTCGACCTGCGGCCCAAGCGCGACGACGGCCCGTTCCTGGAGGCGGGCGCCGTCATCCCGCGCTCCGCGACCAGGACGCCGCCGCCGGTGGACGACCTGCTCACCAACCTCGACGCGTTCGCCAAGTCCGTGCCGACCGACTCCCTGCGCACCGTCGTGGACGAGCTGGACACCGCGTTCAACGGCACCGGCGGCGACCTCCAGGTGCTGCTGGACAACACCCGGTCGTTCACCCGGACCGCGACCGACCACCTGCCGGAGACCAAGGCGCTGCTCCGGGACGGGCTGACCGTGCTGAACACGCAGGCCCAGCAGGGCAGCGCGATCCGGTCGTTCAGCGTGGACCTGCGGCTGCTCGCCGAGCAGCTCAAGAAGTCCGACGGCGACCTGCGAAACCTCATCGCGGTCAGCCCGCAGGCCGCCGAGCAGGTGTCCGCGCTGCTGGCGGAGAGCGGCCCCGGCCTCGGCGTCGTGTTCGCGAACCTGCTGACCACGGCGAACATCCTGGTCAGCAGGCTGGACGGGCTGGAGCAGATCGCGGTGACCTACCCGATCGTCGTCGGCGGCGGCTTCACCGTCGCGCCCGGCGACGGCACCGCGCACTTCGGCCTCGCGATCAACGTGTTCGACCCGCCGCCGTGCACCGTCGGCTACGAGGGCACCCCGATCAGGCAGGGCACCGACACCACCCCGGTCGCGCTGAACACCCAGGCCTACTGCGCGCTGGCACGGGGGAGCGCCACCACCGTGCGCGGCGCCCAGAACGCCCCGTACGGTGGCCAGCCGACAACACCCCAGGGCAACGAGACCACGCAGCCGGGGCAGGAGCAGACCGGGACCGCGGCCACCCCCGTGCCCGTGCTGACGAGTCTCGGCCAGTTGCTCGGCTTGCCGGGCTAGGAGCGCGCATGGACACCGGAATCCGCCGCTGGGCGCTGCCCCTGGCCGCCGTGCTGGTGGTGCTCGCCGCCGGCTACGCGGTGTGGGCGGGCGTGTCGCTGCTGAACGGGTCGAACAACGACGCCGCGGCGTACTCGAAGGAGCGCGAGGAGGTGCTGCGGGTCGGCCAGGTCGGCATCGCGAACTTCACCACGCTCGACTACCACAAGGTCGACGAGGACCTGGACCGCTGGCTGCAGTCGTCGACCGGCGAGCTGCGCCAGGAGGTCGAGACCGGCAAGGACACCAGGAAGAAGCAGATCCAGGACGCCAAGACGGTCACCACCAGCCGGGTGCTCGACGCGGCGGTCACCGAGCTCGACGACCGGGCCGGTCAGGCGCACGTCATCGCCGTCGTCGAGACCACGGTGACCCCGGACGGCGGCCAAGCGGTGAAGAAGGTCAACCGCTACCAGACCGACCTGAGCCGCACGGACGCCGGTTGGAAGCTCAGCGCGCTCGGCCCCGTCGCGGCCGGCGGCGCCTGATCAGATTGGACTCCCCAGTGCCCCCGCCCCGCCGCCGCCCGGTCCCGTCCACCCCCGCGTACCGCCCGAAGGTCGCCGGTCTGCGCAAGCAGGCCGGCCCCGCGTCCCCGTCACCCGAGCCCGCCGCTCCTGCTGTGCCCGAGGTCGTCGAGCAGGAGCCGGTCGTCGTCCCCGTGGACAGCGCCCCCGCCGACGCAGTCGAGCAGGAGGACGCCGTCGAGCAGGAGGACGCGGGGACGGCCGAGACCGCTGGGACCGCCGTCACCGAGCCGGGGAGCGCCGGGGCCAGGACCGCTGACCCCGACACCGCCGAGCCGGAGGCTCCTGGGTCCGAGACCGCGGAGCCGGACACCGCGGAGCCGGACACCGCCGAAGCCGAGGAGGCCGGGCCCGTCGAGGCCAAGCCGGTCGGCCGGGCCAAGCGGAGGTCGACCAGGGTCCCGTCGCCGTCCCCCAGGAAGGCCGCCGACGTCGTCGCGGCCGACATCGCGGAGTCCGAGGACCCCTCGCCGGAGCTGGTCGAGGGCCGGACCCGGTCCCCGCTGCTGCTCCCGCTGGTCCTGCTCGTGGTCGCCGCCGTGCTCGCGGGCCTCGGGCTGTGGTTCCGGTCGATGGACCGGGGCGCCCCGACCAACGAGGCGCTGGTCGACACCGGTGGCACGACCGAGGTCAGCGGCCAGGCCCGCGAGGCCGTCGAGAAGGCCTTCTCCTACAACTTCGCCGACGTCGCCGCCACCGAGAAGGCCGCCGCCGACCTGCTGGTCGGCAAGGCCAAGTGCCAGTACGACGCGATCTTCGGACCGGTGAGGTCGCTCGCCCCGGAGCAGAAGCTCGTGGTCACGGTCAAGGCCGTGAGCAGCGGCGTGACCTCGCTGACCGGGGACCGGGCCACCGTGCTGCTGTTCCTCGACCAGGTCACCACGCGCACGACCGACAACCAGACCGGCGGCGGCATCGCGATGATGCGGGTCGGCACCCGCAAGGTGGACGGCCGCTGGAAGGTCGACAACATGGAGATGTTCGGCCAGACCGGTGACCAGACCGCCGAGATGCAGAAGTGCGCGGACGTCCAGTAGCGCTCGGGGACATCCCATGAGCAGATCGGGCGACAACGGCTGTCCAGGACCCCGAACATGGACGAAGAAGATCCACTTCAACCCCCTGAACGCGTGATGCCGGCCACACTATTGGGCGCGTTTTTGGACCGTCCGGACACGCCACGGACGGGGCGCGTCGGGCGTGGCAACTGATCGCCGGCGCTGGTCCGCTCGTGTTTGCGCTGGTCAAAGAGGTTACTTCGGGTAAACGTCGTTTGCGCCACCGGAGTGATCGGGGCGTGGCATCTTGACTGTGGGCGCAGGCAGGGTCACTCTGTTTCCGAACACGAGAAAGGTCCTTCCAGGTGCCTCTCGACAGTCGCCGTGTGTGTGGCTAGACTGCTCCTTTGCGCTGCCCTCATCCCGTTTTGCCCCCTTGTTGGGCCCCTCTTCGCCGAGAGGACGCCCTGCGAGACCAGGATGCGCACGGCGGCGCCGCACCCTTGACAGCCGTGCTAGTCCGCTGCTAGCCAGCTAATTAGTCCCTGGAAGGACGCATCTTGGCGATCTCTCGCGCGACCAAGGCCACTGCTGCGACCAACTCCACGTCGGGGATCCCTGGAGCGCCCAAGCGGGTCTCATTTGCGAAGATCCACGAACCGCTCAAGACGCCCAACCTGCTTGACCTGCAGATTCAGTCCTTCGAATGGCTCACCGGTGATGAGGCCTGGTTCCAGCGCCGCATCGACGCCGGTGACGAGGCGCCGACGGGCGGCCTCGAAGAGGTCCTCAACGAGATCTCGCCGATCGAGGACTTCTCGGGCTCGATGTCGCTCTCCTTCTCCGACCCGCGCTTCGACGAGGTCAAGGCCTCGACCGAGGAGTGCAAGGACAAGGACATGACGTACGCCGCCCCGTTGTTCGTCACGGCGGAGTTCACCAACCACACCACTGGCGAGATCAAGAGCCAGACGGTGTTCATGGGTGACTTCCCGATGATGACCGACAAGGGCACGTTCATCATCAACGGCACCGAGCGGGTCGTGGTCTCCCAGCTCGTTCGATCGCCCGGCGTCTACTTCGACACCAATGTCGACAAGACGACGGACAAGGACGTCTTCAGCGTCAAGATCATCCCTTCGCGGGGTGCTTGGCTGGAGTTCGACGTGGACAAGCGCGACACCGTCGGTGTGCGCATCGACCGCAAGCGCCGCCAGCCGGTCACCGTGCTGCTGAAGGCGCTGGGCTGGTCCACCGAGCAGATCCGTGAGCGCTTCTCGTTCAGCGAGACCCTCCTCACGACGCTCGAGAAGGACCACACCGCGGGCACCGACGAGGCTCTGCTCGACATCTACCGGAAGCTGCGCCCCGGCGAGCCCCCCACCAAGGAGAGCGCCCAGGCCCTTCTGGAGAACCTGTTCTTCAAGGAGAAGCGCTACGACCTCGCCAAGGTCGGCCGGTACAAGGTCAACAAGAAGCTGGGCCTGGCCAGCCCGATCAGCACCGGCGTGCTGACCGAGGACGACGTCGTCACGACGATCGAGTACCTCGTGCGCCTGCACGCGGGCGAGACGAACATGCAGCCGGGCGAGACCGAGGTGCCCGTCGAGGTCGACGACATCGACCACTTCGGCAACCGCCGCCTGCGCACCGTCGGCGAGCTGATCCAGAACCAGATCCGCGTGGGCCTGTCCCGCATGGAGCGCGTGGTCCGCGAGCGGATGACGACCCAGGACGTCGAGGCGATCACGCCGCAGACCCTGATCAACATCCGTCCCGTCGTGGCCGCGATCAAGGAGTTCTTCGGGACCTCCCAGCTGTCGCAGTTCATGGACCAGACCAACCCGCTCGCGGGCCTGACCCACAAGCGCCGCCTCTCGGCGCTGGGTCCGGGTGGTCTGTCCCGCGAGCGCGCGGGCATGGAGGTCCGGGACGTCCACCCGTCGCACTACGGCCGCATGTGCCCGATCGAGACGCCGGAAGGCCCGAACATCGGCCTGATCGGCTCGCTGTCCTCCTACGGGCGGGTCAACCCGTTCGGCTTCATCGAGACGCCGTACCGCAAGGTCGTCGACGGCCGGGTCACCGACCAGATCGACTACCTGACGGCGGACGAGGAGGACCGCTACGTCAAGGCGCAGGCGAACGCCCAGATCGACCTCGACGGCAACTTCCTCGAGGAGCGCGTCCTCGTCCGCAAGAAGGGCGGCGAGGTCGAGCTGATCCTCCCCGAGGACGTCGACTACATGGACGTCTCGCCGCGGCAGATGGTGTCCGCCGCGACCGCGATGATCCCGTTCCTCGAGCACGACGACGCGAACCGCGCGCTGATGGGCGCGAACATGCAGCGCCAGGCCGTCCCGCTGCTGCGCAGCGAGGCGCCGCTGGTCGGCACCGGCATGGAGCTGCGCGCCGCGGTCGACGCGGGCGAGGTCGTCGTCGCCAAGAAGACCGGTGTCGTCGAGGAGATCTCCGCCGACTACGTCACGGTGATGGCCGACGACGGTTCCCGCCAGACCTACGGGATGCACAAGTTCCGCCGGTCCAACCAGGGCACCTGCATCAACCAGAAGCCGATCGTCCACGAGGGTGACCGCGTGGAGTCCGGCCAGGTCCTCGCGGACGGGCCGTGCACCGAGAACGGCGAGATGGCGCTGGGCAAGAACCTGCTCGTCGCGATCATGCCGTGGGAGGGTCACAACTACGAGGACGCGATCATCCTGTCGCAGCGCCTCGTGCAGGACGACGTGCTCACCTCGATCCACATCGAGGAGCACGAGATCGACGCCCGCGACACCAAGCTCGGTGCCGAGGAGATCACCAGGGACATCCCGAACGTCTCCGAGGAGGTCCTCGCGGACCTCGACGAGCGCGGCATCATCCGCATCGGTGCCGAGGTCCAGCCCGGTGACATCCTCGTCGGCAAGGTCACGCCCAAGGGCGAGACCGAGCTGACCCCGGAGGAGCGCCTGCTCCGCGCGATCTTCGGCGAGAAGGCGCGCGAGGTGCGCGACACGTCGCTGAAGGTGCCGCACGGCGAGTACGGCAAGGTCATCGGCATCCGCGTGTTCAGCCGCGAGGACGACGACGAGCTGCCCCCCGGCGTGAACGAGCTCGTCCGGGTCTACGTGGCGCAGAAGCGCAAGATCCAGGACGGCGACAAGCTCGCGGGCCGCCACGGCAACAAGGGCGTCATCGGCAAGATCCTCCCCGCGGAGGACATGCCGTTCCTCGAGGACGGCACGCCGGTCGACATCGTCCTGAACACCCACGGCGTGCCGCGTCGTATGAACATCGGCCAGGTGCTGGAGACCCACCTCGGGTGGATCGCCAAGCAGGGCTGGAGCATCGACGGCGAGGCCGACTGGGCGAAGAACCTGCCCGAGGACCTCTACGAGGTGGCGCCGAACACGAACACGGCCACGCCGGTGTTCGACGGTGCCCGCGAGGAGGAGATCACCGGGCTGCTCGGCTCGACCATCCCGAACCGCGACGGCGAGCGGATGGTCAAGCAGAACGGCAAGGCGCAGCTCTTCGACGGTCGCTCCGGCGAGCCGTACCCGCACCCGGTGTCGGTCGGCTACATGTACATCCT
The DNA here is from genome assembly GCF_003002815.1 of Umezawaea tangerina. Taxonomy (GTDB): domain Bacteria; phylum Actinomycetota; class Actinomycetes; order Mycobacteriales; family Pseudonocardiaceae; genus Umezawaea; species Umezawaea tangerina. The sequence continues at coordinate 257,779 of NZ_PVTF01000003.1, forward strand.
GAAGCTGCTGCACCTCGTGGACGACAAGATCCACGCGCGCTCCACCGGCCCGTACTCGATGATCACGCAGCAGCCGCTGGGTGGTAAGGCGCAGTTCGGTGGCCAGCGCTTCGGTGAGATGGAGTGCTGGGCGATGCAGGCGTACGGCGCCGCGTACACCCTGCAGGAACTTCTCACCATCAAGTCCGACGACGTGCTCGGCCGCGTGAAGGTCTACGAGGCCATCGTCAAGGGCGAGAACATCCCGGAGCCGGGTATCCCGGAATCCTTCAAGGTGCTGCTCAAGGAGCTGCAGTCGTTGTGCCTCAACGTCGAGGTGCTGTCTTCGGACGGCGCCGCGATCGAGATGCGCGATGGCGACGACGAGGACCTGGAGAGGGCTGCCGCGAACCTCGGCATCAACCTCTCGCGGTCCGAGTCGCCTTCAGTCGACGACGTCGTCAACTGACTCGCTGGTCACGGGTGGGAGCACGCCTCCCGCGCGCTCCCGCCCGTGACCGACTTCCCCAGCAGCCCGCGCGCCAGCACAACAACCGAAGGGGAGAAGAGAAGACGTGCTCGACGTCAACTTCTTCGATGAGCTCCGCATCGGTCTCGCGTCCGCCGATGACATCCGCCAGTGGTCTTTCGGCGAGGTCAAGAAGCCCGAGACCATCAACTACCGCACGCTCAAGCCCGAGAAGGACGGCTTGTTCTGCGAGAAGATCTTCGGTCCCACCAGGGACTGGGAGTGCTACTGCGGCAAGTACAAGCGCGTCCGCTTCAAGGGCATCATCTGCGAGCGCTGCGGCGTCGAGGTGACCCGCGCCAAGGTGCGCCGTGAGCGGATGGGCCACATCGAACTGGCCGCGCCCGTCACGCACATCTGGTACTTCAAGGGCGTTCCCAGCCGGTTGGGCTACCTGCTCGACCTGGCCCCCAAGGACCTCGAGAAGATCATCTACTTCGCCGCCTACGTCATCGTGGGCGTCAACACCGAGCTGCGCCACAACGACCTGTCCACGCTGGACAGCGAGATGCAGGTCGAGCGCAAGCGCGTCGAGAACAAGCGCGACGCCGACGTGGAAGGCCGCGCGCAGAAGCTCGAGGCCGACCTGGCCGAGCTCGAGGCCGAAGGCGCCAAGAGCGACGTCCGCCGCAAGGTCAAGGAGGGCGGCGAGCGGGAGATGCGCCAGCTCCGCGACCGCGCCCAGCGCGAGCTGGACCGGCTCGACGAGATCTGGTCCACCTTCACCAAGCTCGAGCGCGCCCAGCTGATCGCGGACGAGATGCTCTACCGCGAGCTGTACGACCGCTACGGCGACTACTTCACCGGTGCCATGGGCGCGGAGGCGATCCAGCGACTGCTGGGCGACTACGACGTCGACGCCGAGGCCGACGTGCTGCGCGAGACGATCCGCAGCGGCAAGGGCCAGAAGAAGCTGCGTGCGCTCAAGCGGCTCAAGGTCGTGGCCGCGTTCCAGCAGACGCGCAACAACCCGCAGGGCATGGTCCTCGACTGCGTCCCGGTCATCCCGCCGGACCTGCGCCCGATGGTGCAGCTCGACGGTGGCCGCTTCGCCACGTCGGACCTGAACGACCTGTACCGCCGCGTGATCAACCGGAACAACCGCCTCAAGAGGCTGATCGACCTCGGCGCGCCCGAGATCATCGTCAACAACGAGAAGCGGATGCTCCAGGAGGCCGTCGACGCGCTGTTCGACAACGGCCGCCGCGGCCGCCCGGTGACCGGGCCGGGCAACCGCCCGCTCAAGTCGCTGTCCGACCTGCTGAAGGGCAAGCAGGGCCGGTTCCGCCAGAACCTGCTCGGCAAGCGCGTCGACTACTCCGGCCGTTCGGTCATCGTGGTCGGCCCGCAGCTCAAGCTGCACCAGTGCGGTCTGCCCAAGCAGATGGCGCTGGAGCTGTTCAAGCCGTTCGTGATGAAGCGGCTGGTCGACCTCAACCACGCGCAGAACATCAAGTCCGCCAAGCGGATGGTCGAGCGCGCGCGCCCGGCCGTGTGGGACGTGCTGGAAGAGGTCATCACCGAGCACCCCGTGCTGCTGAACCGCGCACCGACGCTGCACCGCCTGGGCATCCAGGCCTTCGAGCCCCAGCTGGTCGAGGGCAAGGCCATCCAGCTGCACCCGCTCGTCTGCGAAGCGTTCAACGCCGACTTCGACGGTGACCAGATGGCGGTCCACCTGCCGCTGTCCGCCGAGGCCCAGGCCGAGGCGCGCGTGCTGATGCTGTCGTCGAACAACATCCTGTCGCCCGCGTCCGGCAAGCCGCTGGCCATGCCGCGACTCGACATGGTGACCGGTCTCTACCACCTCACCCGGCACAAGGAAGGCGACCTCGGCGAAGGCCACGCCTACTCGTCCCCGGCCGAGGCGCTGATGGCGTACGACCGCAAGGTCCTGGGCCTGCAGGCGATGGTGAAGATCCGCGTCACGGACAAGAACCCGCCGAAGAACGAGACGCCCGAGGACTGGGAGCCCGGCCAGCCGTGGCTGGCCACGACCACCCTCGGCCGTGTCCTCTTCAACGAGGTCCTGCCGCAGGACTACGCGTTCATCAACGAGGTCATGCCGAAGAAGCGGCAGGCCACGATCATCAACGACCTGGCCGAGCGGTACCCGATGGTCACCGTCGCCAGGACGCTGGACAAGCTGAAGGACGCCGGCTTCTACTGGGCCACCCGGTCCGGTGTCACCGTCGCCATCTCGGACGTCCTCGTGCCCGCCGCCAAGCAGGGCATCCTCGAGGAGCACGAGAAGCTCGCGGAAGCGGTCGAGAAGCGCTACCAGCGCGGTCAGCTCTCCTACGTGGAGCGCAACAACGAGCTGGTCAAGGTGTGGACCAAGGCGACGGAAGAGGTCGCCGAGGTCATGGAGGCCAACTTCCCCGACGACAACCCGATCCGCATGATCGTGAAGTCGGGCGCGGCGGGCAACATGACCCAGGTCCGCTCGCTGGCCGGTATGCGCGGTCTGGTGACGAACCCGAAGGGCGAGTACATCCCGCGTCCGATCAAGGCCTCGTTCCGCGAGGGCCTGTCGGTGCTGGAGTACTTCATCGCCACGCACGGTGCCCGCAAGGGTCTCGCCGACACCGCGCTGCGCACCGCCGACTCGGGTTACCTGACCCGTCGTCTGGTGGACGTGTCGCAGGACGTCATCATCCGCGAGGTCGACTGCGGCACCACCCGCGGCGTGACCCTGCCGGTGGGCGAGAAGGCGGGCGACAAGGTGGTGCTGCACGAGTTCGCGCAGACCAGCGTGTACGCCCGCACCCTCGCGGACGACCTGAACGACCTGAACGGCAACCTGCTGCTCAACCGCGGCGACGACCTGGGCGACCCCGCCCTGGCGAAGCTGGTCGAAGCGGGCATCCTCAAGGTGAAGGTCCGCTCGGTCCTGACCTGCGAGACGCCCGTCGGTGTCTGCGCGAGCTGCTACGGCCGCTCGATGGCGACCGGCCAGCTCGTCGACGTCGGCGAGGCCGTGGGCATCGTGGCCGCGCAGTCGATCGGTGAGCCCGGCACGCAGCTGACGATGCGCACCTTCCACCAGGGTGGTGTCGCCGGTGACGACATCACGACCGGTCTGCCCCGTGTGCAGGAGCTCTTCGAAGCCCGTGTGCCCAAGGGCAAGGCGCCCATCGCGGACGTCGACGGCCGGGTGCGCCTGGAGGACGGCGACCGCTTCTGGAAGATCACCCTCATCCCGGACGACGGGTCCGAGGAGATCGTCTTCGAGAAGCTGTCGAAGCGCCAGCGCCTCGCCAACACCCCCACCGGCCCGCTCGCGGACGGCGACCACGTCACCGTCGGCCAGCAGCTGCTGGAGGGCACGCCCGACCCGCACGAGGTCCTCCGCGTGATGGGTCCCCGCGAAGCCCAGCTGCACCTCGTCACCGAGGTCCAGAAGGTGTACCGCGCACAGGGCGTGGCGATCCACGACAAGCACATCGAGGTCATCGTCCGGCAGATGCTCCGCCGGGTCACGATCATCGACTCGGGTGCCGCGGAGTTCCTCCCCGGCTCGCTGGTCGAGCGGTCGGACTTCGAAGCGGGCAACCGCAAGGTCGTCGCCGAAGGCGGCGAGCCCGCCGCTGGCCGACCGGTGCTGATGGGCATCACGAAGGCGTCGCTCGCGACGGACTCGTGGCTGTCCGCGGCCTCCTTCCAGGAGACCACCCGAGTCCTGACCGACGCGGCCATCAACGGCCGCTCGGACAAGCTCATCGGTCTGAAGGAGAACGTGATCATCGGTAAGTTGATCCCGGCGGGCACGGGCATCAACCGGTACCGCAACATCCAGGTCCAGCCGACGGAAGAGGCGCGGGCCGCGGCCTACGCGATTCCGTCCTACGACGACGGGTACTACACGCCTGACGTCTTCGGGACCGGGACGGGTGCGGCGGTGCCGTTGGACGACTACGACTTCGGTAGGGACTACCGGTAGTCGGGTTTGGTTGGCGGAAGGCCCCTGCAGCTTCGGCTGTGGGGGTCTTTTGCTTTTGGGGGTTTGGGGGTGGGGGTTCCGGTGCGGGGGGTCGGCTTCCGGTCTTCTCGCTGTGCGAAGTCCGGATTCCGGCTCTCTCATCCCTGGTGAGCCTGGGCTCCGGCCCTCCCGCCGTGCGAGTTCGGCTCTTGGCCCTCCCACCCCTGGGGGAAGCCCGGCCCCCGGCGCGCGATTGTCTCAATGCCCGATCTTGCTTGTCAAGACGATAGGGCTGTCTTGACAAGCAAGATCGGGCAGGAGGGCGCTGTGGATCGGGGGCAGAGGGGAGGTCTGGCTTCGCCAGCATCGGCTACGCCGACTCAAGCATCGGCTACGCCGACTCAAGCATCGGACTCCGTCCGACAAGGCATCCTCGGCTTCGCCGTTGGACAAGGCATCCGCGCTTCGCGGCGGACAAGGCATCGGCTGGCGCCGACGAGGCCCCAGGCGCTCCGCGCCGGATGCGCGGTGGCGGGCTGCGCCCATCGGGGTGGGGTTGGTGGTGGGTGGGTGGGTGCTGGGTTTTCTCTGGGTCGCGGATGGGTGGGGGCGGCAGGAGACTGGGGTGATGGATGTTGTGACGCGGCAGGGTGAGTTGCAGGTGGCGGCGGATGCGGTTGTTGACTCGTTGGGGTTGAAGCAGTCGTTGGCTGAGTTCGGTGAGCCGGTGCGGGTGGGGAGTTCTGCGCTGGGGCTCATGGTTCGGCGTGATGTGGACATCACGGTTGTCTGCCCTGCTTTGGACATGGCGACTCATGAGGCCGTGGTGAAGCTCGGTGGGGAGCTTGCGCGGCATCAGCGGGTGGGGAAGGTGTTGTTCCGCAACGACACCGGGGACTGGAACGTGGATGCGAAGTACCCCGACGGGTTCTACCTCGGGGTTGGGTGTCGGTCTGCGCACGGGCTCGAGTGGAACGTGGACATCTGGTTCGTGGACGAGCCCGCGCGGCAGCCGGATCTGGAGCACGTGCGGACGTTGCCGGGGCGGCTGACGGACGAGACGCGCGAGGCGATCCTCGGGATCAAGGAAGCCTGGGCGGAGCGGCCGGAGTACGGGAAGTCCGTGAGCAGCTACGACATCTACACCGCGGTGCTGGACAAGGGGGTTCGGACCCCGGAGGAGTTCGAGGGCTGGCGGTCCGTCTAGTCGGGATCGGTGAACTTGGCGACGGCCTTGCCGATGGCGGCGCCGAAGTCGGGGCTGCCGCGGTGGCCGGCGTCGGCGATCAGGTGCAGTTCGGCGCCGGGCCAGGAGCGGGTGAGGTGCCAGGCAGTTTCGGCGGGGCAGCTCATGTCGCGCTGGCCGTGGACGAGGACGGCGGGGATGTCCCTGAGCTTGCCGACGTCCCGGAGCAGTTGGCCCTCCTCGAGCCAGGCGCCGTGGACGCCGTAGTGGGCGCAGATGCGGACCATGGCGATCATGTCGTCGGTCGCGCGGTCGGTGTACATGTTCGGCTTGCCGCTGATCTCCAGCGACAGCACGGCGTCCTCCCAGGTGCCCCAGGCCGTGGCGGCGCGCGCCCGCACGTCCGGGTCGGGGTCGGAGACGCGGTCGAGGTAGCCCTGCAGCAGGTCCTCGTCGGCGGGGACCTCGGAGCGGAAGGCCGCCCATTCGGCGGGGAAGAACTTGGCGGCGCCGCGGTAGAGCCAGTCGGTCTCGGCCCTGGTCGAGGTGGTGATGGAGACGAGGATCAAGCCCGTCACGCGCTCCGGGAACCGCTCGGCGTAGGCGAGGGCGAGGGTGGAGCCCCAGGAGCCGCCGAACACGAGCCAGCGGTCGACGCCGAGGTGCTCGCGGAGCAGCTCGGTGTCGCGGAGCAGGTGGTCGGTGGTGTTGACGGCCATGTCGGTGGCCGGGTCGGCGGCGTGCGGGGTGCTTCTGCCGCAGCCGCGCTGGTCGAACAGCACTATTCGGAACTTCGTGGGGTCGAAGCTGCGTTGCGTGCCCTTCGGGCTGCCCCCGCCGGGGCCGCCGTGCAGGACCACGACCGGTTTGCCCTCGGGGTTGCCGAAGACCTTCCAGTACACGGTGTTGCCGTCACCGACGTCGAGGAAGCCGTCGTCGTAGGGCTCGATCAGGGGGAACGGGTTCTTCATGTGATCGACAGTAATGCGGCGCCCCGGTTCGGACCGGGGCATTTCCGCGTGCGCCGCTAGCGCCGCCGGGCTCTCGTGATGGCCCTCGCCCTGGCGACCAGGTCGTCCACCAGGTCGGCGTCCACGACCGGCGGTGCGCCGGTGTCGTCGTCGCAGCAGCGGGGCTTCGTGCGCTTGTCGCCGCTGCGCGGCCGGACGCCCGCGAGCTCGTACAGGGCGTCGTAGAGGTTGCGGCCGGGGTCGTCGTCGTGCGGGCCGACGAGGAGCACCCAGACGGTCTCGGGGGCCGGGAAGGCCACCACGACCCGGTCGGCGCCGCGCAGGTGCTTCACGCACAGGCGGGGGAGCGGTTCGGGGCCGGTCACGCGGTAGCCGAGGGCGACGCAGCCGCTGTGCGACAGCTCGTCGAGGAACCGGTCGTAGGCGTGCCGGGCGGGCCCGCGCAGGCCGGAGGCCTGGGAGCTGGCGACGGGGGTTTCGACGACCGTGATCAACCGGTGCGGACCACGTGTCCTTCACCCCGGTGCATCTGCTCCAGGCTCGCCGCGAGGTCGGCGCGGTCGCGCAGCGCCAGGTCGCTGAGCCTGCGGTGCACCTCGTCGAGCAGGCCGCGGCTCTTGCCCGCGCGGCGCAGGTCGGACACCAGGTGCAGCACCTCGTGGAGGCGTTCGGCGTCGAGCAGCATCCGCGGCTGCTTCGCGCTGATCGAAAGCACGCCCTCGCGCGCCCACGCCTTCACCGTCTTCTCGGTCAGGTCGAGCAGCTCACCGGCCACGACGGGCCGGATCGGGGGTGCCTGCCGCAGCGCTTTCGCCACGACGCCCGCGAGCTTGTGCCTGCGCACGTCGTCCTCGGACAGCGTCAGCGCCACCTCCTCGATCTCCTCGATCTGCTCGAAGAGATCGCGGATCTGCGCTGCCTCGGTCGCTACGGACATGTCGGCCTCCCCTCAGTTCACTACCAAGTATTGCCTAGTTTCTCGGTAGTCGCAACAGCGGGAAGCGGCCCCGGAGCCGGTGCTCCGGAGCCGTTCCCGCGGAGGTCAGGAGGAGTAGAAGAGACCCGCGAGGCCGCCGTGCTTGCGACGGTGGCCGTGGTGGCCGTAGTGCACCTGCGGCGCGCCCCACGCGGGAGCGGGCTGGGCGTAGCCGGGCGGCGGGTAGGCAGCGGGGGGCGGGGGCGGGGGAGCGGCCATCTGGGTCTCCAGACGGGTGATCGCCTCCAGCTCGCCGTAGTCGAGGAACACGCCGCGGCAGCCATCGCACTGGTCGATGTGCACCCCCATGCGGTCGTAGGTGCGCATGTTCGCGTGACACTTCGGACACTGCATCGTGTGGGCCTCCTGCTCGTACACGCCGCTTCGGCGATTGGTCCGATATTAGCCGCGAGCCATGTGGGGATGTGCCGAGACGATCCGATCGCAGGACTCCACCAGCGCTTCCTGCGCCTCGTCCAGCGGCTTCCCGTCGCGCTGCGAAGCCAACAGGGCACGCGCCGCCATCTGCACGACCAGGGCGCGCGCCGGCACGTCCAGCGCCGCCCACGGGTCGACCGCCGACACCGCCGCCCCGCCCGCCGCGGTGTAGGCGTCCAGGAACCGCCCCCACGTCTCCGCGTCCAGCACCCCGGCTGCGTGCAGCGCCGCGGGCCGGGCCAGGTCCCACGCCGGGTCGCCCACGCCGAGGTCGTCCACGTCGATCAGCCGCCACCCGCCCGCCTCGACCATCTGCCCGAGGTGCCAGTCGCCGTGGCACACCGCGAGGTGCGCGGGCGCGTCGACCGGCGGCAGCGTCGCGAAGGCCCGCAGCACCTTCCGGGCGTCGCCACCGAGCCCGGACGCCCGCAGGTCGGCCACGGTCCGGGCGAACCGGTGCGGCGCCCCCGACGGCGGCTGCACACCGGCGAAGTCCGCGGGCTTGAACTCGTGCAGCGCGGCCAGCAGCCGCGCCGCCTCCTCCAGCGGCGCCGTCTCCGGATCCCGCTCGGGCACCGGCCGCCCCAACGGCCACGTCGTCACCACCCGGCCGTGGACCAGCACGGGGGACACGTCCAACGGCGGCAGCAGCAACCCGCTCAGCCGCGGGTCCCCGGCCAGCCGCATCCGCGCGCCCAGCACCGCCGGGTCCGCGCCGGGCTCGTGCGCCTTGACCACGACCTCCCCGACCCGGATCACCACGACGTCGCCGCGCACCGCGAGCACCACGGGGTCGACGCCGTCCGGCACGAGCGCGGCCATCGCCGCGACGAGGTCATCGGTCACCGCACCAGTGAATCACCTGGTGGGCTGTGGCCATGCCCACCCGCGGAAGTCGGCCGGAGCGGGTGAGGATGGGGCACGTGCACCAACGTGTCGACCCCTTCACGGCAGTAGCGATCGGCGTCGCCCTCGTCGCCGTCTCGTCTTCCGGTCCGCTCATCGCCTTCGCCGCCGCCCCGGCCCTCGCCATGGCGTTCTGGCGCACCGGACTGGCCGTGGGGGTGCTCGGGCCGTTCACGCTGGTGCGGCGCGGAGCCGAGCTGCGGCAGGTGGTGGGGCGGCGGGAAGGGCGCTACAGCGCGCTCGCCGGGGTGGCGCTGGCGGCGCACTTCGCGACGTGGATGCCGAGCACCCAGCTGACGTCGGTGGCCACCGCGACGGCGCTGGTGGCCACCCAGCCGGTGTGGCAGGGGCTGATCGCGCGGTGGCAGGGGCGTCGGCAGCCCGTGGCGACGTGGGTCGGGATCCTGCTCGCGGTCGTCGGGGTGGCCGTGGCCACCGGGGCGGACTTCAGCGTGGCCGGGCCCGCGTTGTGGGGGGACCTGCTGGCGTTGGCCGGTGGGGCGATGGCGGCCGTGTACACGGCGCTGGGGGAGCGGGCGCGGGTATCGGTGACGACCACGACTTACACGCTGGTCTGCTACTCGGTGTGCGCGGTGCTGCTGCTGGTGGGGTGCCTGGTGTTCGGGGTGCCGCTGGTGGGGTTCGACGCGGGGACGTGGGCGGCGATCGCGGGGCTGGCGGTGGGGGCGCAGCTGCTGGGGCACTCGATGTTCAGCTACGCGCTGCAGAAGGTGTCGGCGGGGACGGTGAGCTTGCTGATCCTGTTGGAGGTTCCTGGGGCGGGGGTGATCGCCTGGTTGTGGTTGGGGCAGGTGCCGGGGGTCGGGGCGATGGTGGGGGTGGGGTTGTTGTTGGTGGGGTTGGCGGTTGTGGTGGGGACGGGGGTTTGGGCGGGGAGGAGGGTGGAGGTGGTTGCTTGAGGGGGTGTTTGGTGGGGTCTTGGCCGGTGGGGTTGTGCTCATCTCTGGTGATGCCCGGCTGTCGGTGGGGTTGTGCCCGCCCCTGGAGTAGCCCGGCCCCCGGCGCGCGATTGTCTCAATGCCCTGCCCCGTCTTGTCAAGACGATAAAGCCATCTTGACAAGACGGGGCAGGGCAGGAGGGCGCTGTGTATCGGGGGCGGGAGGGGGCCTGGCTTCGCCAGCAAGGCATCGGGCTCCGCCCGACAAGGCATCCTCGCTGCGCGTCGGACAAGGCCCCAGGCGCTTCGCGCCGGATGCGCGCTGGCGGGCTTCGCCCATCGGGGTGGGGTGGTCGCTCCGTTGTTAGGGCTTGGAGAGGCAGATGGTGGTGGTGGGGTCGGAGTAGTGCAGGGATTTGGTGGGGTCAGGGCAGGTGTGTTTGTCGGTGTGGTCGGTTAGGACGGCGTCGACTTTGAGGTCTGCGGTGGCGCACGGTGTGCGTTTGGTGGTGGTGCCTTTGGTGGTCAGGCAGTCGCCTTTGTGGACCACGAGGGTGTAGCAGGCGAGGCTGCCGCTGTGGTGGCGGCCGCCGCGGCGGGGGATGGGGAGGTAGTCGCCGGGTGGGCAGCCGTGGGTGCGGCGGGCGTGTTTGGCGAGGCGGTAGAGGGCGGTTGGGGAGGTGCAGTCGGTGGTGGTGAGCTCCGCCTGGTCGTTGATGGCGGCGCAGCCGCCGACTTCCGGCTCGCGTGGCCACGACCAGTAGCAGAGGGCGGTGGTGAGGAGCACCGTGGTGATGGTGGCCACTTGCCGGATCCGGCGTGTCAGCCGCTGGGGCACCGAACGTCCTCCGCAGGTCTCTTCGTCGCGAAGTCCCTGTGTACCGGGTCGGACCCCGTGCGACCCCCGTTTTGACCCGGGTAGACGAGGAGAGGTATCTTTGGTACTCGTGCCCGACCCATGTCGGGCCGCTCCGTGTGCCTATGCACCAGCGCCGCAGGTCAGATGCGGTGCCGGTTTGCCTGAAGCACCGGTGTCCTCCACTCGCTGGAACACCTGCGGTGTTACCCGCGGACCTTGGGATCCGGGCGACACGCCCGACCTCGGGTGCAGAGAGGGATCAAGTAAACAGAGCTCGCCAGACCGCTTGACGAGACGCAACAACGGAAGAAGCAGCCGGCGTATGCCAACGATCCAGCAGCTGGTCCGCAAGGGCCGCACTGACAAGGTCGCCAAGCAGAAGACCGCGGCCCTCAAGGGGAGCCCGCAGCGGCGCGGTGTGTGCACCCGCGTCTACACCACGACCCCGAAGAAGCCCAACTCGGCGCTCCGCAAGGTTGCCCGCGTGAAGCTGACCAGCGGCATCGAGGTCACCGCGTACATCCCTGGTGAGGGCCACAACCTGCAGGAGCACTCGATGGTGCTCGTGCGCGGCGGTCGTGTGAAGGACCTGCCGGGTGTTCGCTACAAGATCATCCGCGGTTCCCTGGACACCCAGGGCGTGAAGAACCGCAAGCAGGCTCGCAGCCGTTACGGCGCGAAGAAGGAGAAGAGCTAATGCCCCGCAAGGGACCGGCCCCGAAGCGGCCGCTGATCTCCGACCCGGTCTACAGCTCTCCGCTGGTGACCCAGCTCATCAACAAGGTGCTGGTCGACGGCAAGCGCTCGGTCGCCGAGAAGATCGTCTACGAAGCGCTCGAGGGTGCTCGCGAGAAGACCGGCACCGACCCGGTCGTCACGCTGAAGCGCGCGCTGGACAACGTGAAGCCGACCCTCGAGGTGCGCAGCCGCCGTGTCGGTGGCGCCACCTACCAGGTGCCGGTCGAGGTCCGTCCGTCGCGTTCCACCACGCTGGCGCTCCGCTGGCTGATCACCTTCTCCCGGCAGCGCCGTGAGAAGACGATGGTCGAGCGCCTGATGAACGAGCTGCTCGACGCGAGCAACGGCCTCGGCGCGAGCGTCAAGCGTCGCGAGGACACGCACAAGATGGCCGAGTCCAACAAGGCCTTCGCTCACTACCGCTGGTGATGTGATGCCCGGCCCGCAACGGCGGGTCGGGCTCTCCCAGCCCTAGGCGAGCGCTGCTACCAGCTGCTCAAAGACAGGGGAAGACACCCGTGGCACAGGAAGTGCTCACCGATCTGGCCAAGGTCCGCAACATCGGGATCATGGCGCACATCGACGCGGGCAAGACCACGACGACCGAGCGAATCCTCTTCTACACGGGGAAGAGCTACAAGATCGGCGAAGTGCACGACGGCGCTGCGACGATGGACTGGATGGAGGAGGAGCAGAAGCGCGGCATCACGATCACGTCCGCCGCGACGACCTGCTTCTGGAAAGACCACCAGATCAACATCATCGACACGCCGGGCCACGTGGACTTCACGGTCGAGGTCGAGCGTTCGCTGCGCGTTCTCGATGGCGCCGTTGCCGTGTTCGACGGCAAGGAAGGCGTCGAGCCCCAGTCCGAGCAGGTCTGGCGGCAGGCGACCAAGTACGACGTGCCCCGCATCTGCTTCGTCAACAAGATGGACAAGCTGGGCGCCGACTTCTACTTCACCGTGCGCACCATCCAGGAGCGGCTCGGCGCCAAGCCGCTGCCGATCCAGCTCCCCATCGGCTCGGAGAGCGACTTCATCGGAGTCGTCGACCTGGTCGAGATGCGCGCGCTCACGTGGCGCGGCGAGGTGGAGAAGGGTGAGGACTACACGGTCGAGGAGATCCCGGCCGACCTCGCCGACAAGGTGGCCGAGTTCCGCGAGAAGCTCATCGAGGCCGTCGCCGAGACCGACGACGACCTGATGGAGCTGTACCTCGCGGGCGAGGAGCTGTCCGTCGAGCAGATCAAGACCGGCATCCGCCGGATCGTGACCAACCGCTCGGCGTACCCGGTCCTCTGCGGCTCCGCGTTCAAGAACAAGGGCGTCCAGCCCATGCTCGACGCGGTCATCGACTACCTGCCGTCGCCGCTCGACGTGCCGCCGGTCGAGGGCACCCTGCAGGACGGCGTCACCCCGGCGTCCCGCAAGCCCTCGAAGGAAGAGCCGTTCGCGGCCCTCGCCTTCAAGATCGCCGCGCACCCGTTCTTCGGCAAGCTGACCTACATCCGGGTCTACTCCGGCAAGCTCTCCGCTGGCACCCAGGTCATCAACTCGACCAAGGACCGCAAGGAGCGCATCGGGAAGCTCTTCCAGATGCACGCCAACAAGGAGCAGCCGGTCGACGAGGCCCAGGCAGGCCACATCTACGCCGTGATCGGTCTCAAGGAGACCACCACCGGCGAGACGCTGTCCGACCCGGCCAACCCGATCGTCCTCGAGTCGATGACGTTCCCCGACCCGGTCATCCGGGTGGCGATCGAGCCGAAGACGAAGGCCGACCAGGAGAAGCTGGGCACGGCGATCCAGAAGCTGGCCGAGGAGGACCCGACCTTCCAGGTCCAGCTGGACGAGGAAACGGGTCAGACGATCATCGCGGGCATGGGCGAGCTGCACCTCGAGGTGCTCGTCAACCGCATGAAGTCGGACTACAAGGTCGAAGCCAACATCGGCAAGCCCCAGGTCGCGTACCGGGAGACCATCCGCGGCACCGTGGAGAAGTACTCCTACACGCACAAGAAGCAGACCGGTGGCTCCGGCCAGTTCGCCAAGATCCTCATCACCCTGTCGCCTCTGGAGAGCACCGACGGTGCGCTCTACGAGTTCGACAACAAGGTCACCGGTGGTCGCATCCCCAGGGAGTACATCCCCTCGGTGGACGCGGGCGCCCAGGACGCCATGCAGTACGGCGTGCTGGCGGGTTACCCGCTGGTGGGCATCAAGCTGACCCTGCTCGACGGTGCGTACCACGAGGTCGACTCCTCCGAGATGGCGTTCAAGATCGCGGGATCCATCGCGCTCAAGGAAGCCGCCCGGAAGGCCAACCCCGTGCTCCTCGAGCCGGTTATGGCGGTCGAGGTGACCACGCCCGAGGACTACATGGGCGACGTCATCGGTGACTTGAACTCCCGTCGTGGCCAGATCCAGGCCATGGAGGAGCGCAGCGGCGCCCGCATCGTCAAGGCGCTGGTTCCGCTGTCGGAAATGTTCGGGTACGTCGGCGACCTGCGGTCTCGCACCCAGGGTCGCGCGAACTACTCGATGGTGTTCGACTCCTACGCCGAAGTTCCCACGAACGTCGCGAAGGAAATCATCGCGAAGGCGACGGGCGAGTAACCCAAACCGGAGCACCGCAGTTCTAGCGGGCTCTCCGGGGGTCTCCCTGGGGTCCGCACAATCGACCCTGACGTGTAGTCCGGCGGGTGGGACACCGCCCGCCGGACGAGCAATACGAAGTCCAGGAGGACAATCCAGTGGCGAAGGCGAAGTTCGAGCGGACGAAGCCGCACGTCAACATCGGCACCATCGGTCACATCGACCATGGCAAGACCACGCTGACTGCTGCAATTTCCAAGGTCCTGCACGACAAGTTCCCGGACCTGAACCAGGCTTCCGCGTTCGACCAGATCGACAAGGCGCCGGAAGAGAAGCAGCGCGGCATCACGATCTCGATCGCTCACATCGAGTACCAGACCGAGAAGCGCCACTACGCGCACGTCGACTGCCCCGGTCACGCGGACTACATCAAGAACATGATCACGGGTGCGGCGCAGATGGACGGCGCCATCCTGGTCGTGGCCGCGACCGACGGCCCGATGCCGCAGACCAAGGAGCACGTGCTCCTGGCCCGCCAGGTCGGCGTGCCCTACATCGTCGTCGCGCTGAACAAGGCCGACATGGTGGACGACGAGGAGATCCTGGAGCTCGTCGAGCTCGAGGTCCGCGAGCTGCTCAGCGAGTACGAGTTCCCGGGCGACGACCTCCCCGTGGTCCGCGTCTCCGCGCTGAAGGCCCTCGAGGGCGACGCCGAGTGGGGCGAGAAGCTCATCGGTCTCATGGACGCGGTGGACGAGAGCATCCCCGAGCCCGAGCGCGAGGTCGACCGCCCGTTCCTCATGCCCGTCGAGGACGTCTTCACGATCACCGGCCGCGGCACCGTGGTGACCGGTCGCATCGAGCGGGGCATCCTCAAGGTCAACGAGGAGATCGAGATCGTCGGTATCCGCGAGACCTCGCGCAAGACCACGGTCACCTCGATCGAGATGTTCAAGAAGTTCCTCGACGAGGGCCGCGCGGGCGACAACGCCGCGCTGCTGCTCCGCGGCATCAAGCGCGAGGAGGTGGAGCGCGGCATGGTCATCGTGAAGCCGGGCACCACCACCCCGCACACCGAGTTCGAGGCGCAGGTGTACATCCTCTCGAAGGACGAGGGTGGCCGCCACACGCCGTTCTTCAACAACTACCGTCCGCAGTTCTACTTCCGCACCACGGACGTGACCGGCGTCGTCGACCTCCCCGAGGGCACCGAGATGGTCATGCCGGGTGACACCACCGGTATGTCGGTCAAGCTGATCCAGCCGATCGCCATGGACGAGGGTCTGCGCTTCGCCATCCGCGAGGGTGGCCGCACCGTCGGTGCGGGTTCCGTCACCAAGATCATCAAGTAAGTGATCCTGGTCTAATTCCAGACCCCGATTTGGAGTGCCGCACCCCGGTGTGGCATTCTTAACGGGTTGCTCGTCGGGGCGGCCGCGTTCATCCGAATTCGGCCGCCCCGTCACGAGCGGTCCGCGCCCTGAGTCATTGGACATCGGTTAACCCCGCTGGCTGATCAGGGTGCTGCGGGTCAGGCAAGACCCATCCCACGGAGTCATCTCAGTGGGACCGGCTTATGCATCGGGCGCGACACGCCCGACCGCGTGGACCGGGCACCGTGACATTTGAACAGGGGCGGAGCGCGCCAAGGGTCCCCAGTGACCCCCATTAGGCACCGCACCGCAGCGGTACGAGAAGCAGAGGAACGGCAAGCCACTATGGCGGGACAGAAGATCCGCATCCGGCTCAAGGCCTACGACCACGAGGCGATCGACGCGTCCGCGCGCAAGATCGTCGAGACCGTGACGCGCACCGGCGCTCGGGTCGTCGGGCCTGTGCCGCTGCCCACTGAGAAGAACGTTTACTGCGTCATCCGCTCGCCGCACAAGTACAAGGACTCGCGCGAGCACTTCGAGATGCGCACGCACAAGCGTCTGATCGACATCCTCGACCCGACGCCGAAGACGGTGGACGCGCTCATGCGCATCGACCTGCCGGCGAGCGTCGACGTCAACATTCAGTAAGTGGACGCGGCAGTGTTGATCCCATTTGGGGCGGAGAGTAACGAGACCCATGTCTGACAGGCAGGTTAAGGGGCTCCTGGGCACCAAGCTCGGCATGACTCAGGTCTTCGACGAGAACAACCGGATCGTTCCGGTTACCGTCGTCAGGGCCGAGCCGAACGTGGTCACCCAGGTGCGAACCCAAGAAATCGACGGCTACACGGCTGTGCAGCTGGCCTTTGGCGCTATCGACCCGCGCAAGGTCAACAAGCCCGTGACGGGCCACTTCGCCAAGGCTGGCGCGACGCCACGCCGCCACTTGGCCGAGCTGCGCACCACGGACGCCACCGAGTACCAGGTCGGCCAAGAGCTCACCGCAGAGGTGTTCGAGGCCGGCGCAGTGGTCGACATCAGCGGCACCAGCAAGGGCAAGGGCACCGCGGGCGTCATGAAGCGCCACGGCTTCAAGGGCCTCGGCGCGAGCCACGGCACCCAGCGCAAGCACCGCTCGCCGGGTTCCATCGGCGGCTGCGCCACGCCCGGTCGCGTGTTCAAGGGTGTCCGCATGGCTGGCCGCATGGGCCACGAGCGCGTGACCACTCAGAACCTGACCGTGCACCGCATCGACGCCGAGGCGGGGCTGCTGCTCATCAAGGGCGCGGTTCCCGGTCCCAAGGGCGGTGTGGTGTTCATCAAGAGCGCTGCGAAGGGTGGTGCCTGATGACGAACACCGTTGAGGTGCACACGCCGGACGGCAAGACCGACGGCAGCGTCGAACTGCCCGCCGAGATCTTCGACGCGCAGGCGAACATCTCGCTGCTGCACCAGGTCGTCGTCGCCCAGCGGGCCGCTGCCCGCCAGGGCACGCACAGCACGAAGACCCGCGGCGAGGTCTCCGGTGGCGGCAAGAAGCCGTACCGGCAGAAGGGCACCGGCCGCGCCCGCCAGGGCTCGACCCGTTCGCCCCAGTTCGCCGGTGGCGGTATCTCGCACGGCCCGCAGCCGCGCGACTACACCCAGCGGACGCCCAAGAAGATGAAGGCCGCCGCTCTCCGCGGTGCCCTCTCCGACCGGGCCCGCGCCGGCCAGCTGCACATCGTGAGCGCTCTGGTGAACGGGGACACCCCCTCCACCAAGACCGCCCGCAAGCTGCTGGAGTCGGTTACGGAGGCACGCCGCGTTCTGGTCGTGCTCAACCGCACCGACGAGGTCTCGTGGGTCAGCCTGCGCAACCTCGACCGTGTGCACGTGATCGCGCCCGACCAGCTCAACACCTACGACGTGCTGGTCAACGACGACGTGGTGTTCACCAAGGACGCGTACGACGTGTTCGTCGCCGGACCGGCCCGTGGCCGCTCCGCGAAGGCCGTCGCCCGTTCCTCCGAGGTGTCCGAGGAGGCCGCGAAGTGATCCCCGACCACAGGGACATCCTGCTCGCGCCGGTGATCTCCGAGAAGTCCTACGGGCTGCTCGAGGAGAACAAGTACACCTTCGTGGTGGCACCCGGCTCGAACAAGACTCAGATCAAGATTGCCGTTGAGAAGGTCTTCGGCGTCAAGGTCGTCAGCGTCAACACTCTCAACCGGCAGGGCAAGCGCAAGCGCACCCGGTCCGGCTTTGGCAAGCGCAAGGACACCAAGCGCGCCATCGTGACGCTGTCTGCCGAGAGCAAGCCGATCGAGATCTTCGGCGGCCCGGCCGCCTGATGACGACGAGGACTGCGTAGAGATGGGCATTCGCAAGTACAAGCCGACGACCCCCGGTCGTCGCGGTGCGAGCGTCTCCGACTTCGCCGAGATCACTCGGTCGACGCCGGAGAAGTCGCTGGTCCGTCCGCTGCACGGCAAAGGTGGCCGTAACGCGTCGGGCAAGATCACCACGAGGCACAAGGGTGGCGGTCACAAGCGGGCTTACCGCTTGATCGACTTCCGCCGCACCGACAAGGACGGCGTGCCGGCCAAGGTCGCTCACATCGAGTACGACCCCAACCGCACGGCGCGCATCGCACTGCTGCACTACGCCGACGGCGAGAAGCGCTACATCGTCGCCCCGGAGAAGCTGCACCAGGGCGACACGGTGGAGAACGGGCCCAAGGCTGACATCAAGCCGGGCAACAACCTCCCCCTGCGCAACATCCCGGTCGGTACGGTCATCCACGCGATCGAGCTCCGCCCCGGTGGCGGCGCGAAGATCGCCCGATCCGCGGGCGTGAGCGTTCAGCTCGTGGCCAAGGACGGCCCGTACGCCCAGCTGCGCCTCCCCTCGGGTGAGATCCGCAACGTGGACGTGCGCTGCCGCGCCACCGTTGGTGCGATCGGCAACTCCGATCACAACAACATCAACTGGGGCAAGGCGGGCCGCATGAGGTGGAAGGGCCGCAAGCCCACCGTCCGCGGTGTCGCCATGAACCCGGTCGACCACCCGCACGGTGGTGGTGAGGGCAAGACCTCCGGTGGTCGCCACCCGGTCAACCCGGCTGGTAAGCCCGAAGGCCGCACCCGCCGCCGCAAGCCAAGCGACAAGCTCATCGTCCGGCGTCGTCGCACCGGTAAGAAGCGCTGAGCAGGAAGGGAGTGAAGGATGCCTCGCAGCCTTAAGAAGGGCCCCTTCGTTGACGACCACCTGCTCAAGAAGGTGGACGTTCTCAACGAGTCGGGCAAGAAGACCGTCATCAAGACCTGGTCCCGCCGGTCCACGATCATTCCGGACATGCTGGGGCACACCCTCGCGGTGCACGACGGCCGGAAGCACGTCCCGGTGTTCGTGACCGAGGCCATGGTTGGGCACAAGCTGGGCGAGTTCGCCCCGACGCGCACCTTCAAGGGCCACATCAAGGACGACCGGAAGTCGCGCCGCCGCTAGGCGACGAACTAGGAAGAAGCTAAGGGGAAGCAGCGATGAACGCCCGCAACGATGCCAGTGCGCCGGAGTACCCGCGCGCCGTGGCTCGGGCTCGCTACGTCCGCGACACGCCGATGAAGGTGCGTCGCGTGATCGAGCTCATCAGGGGCCGTAGCGCCAGCGACGCCCTGGCCGTGCTCCAGTTCGCGCCTCAGGCGGCAAGTGAGCCGGTCGCGAAGGTGCTCGCCAGCGCCGTGGCCAACGCCGAGAACAACCTCTCCCTGGACCCGACCACCCTCTGGGTGTCCAAGGTCTACGTGGACGAGGGGCCGACGCTGAAGCGTTTCCGTCCGCGGGCCCAGGGCCGCGCGTACCGGATCCGCAAGCGCACGAGTCACATCACCGTCGAGGTCGAGTCCCGTCCCAAGGCGGAAGCCCGTCCCAAGGCGGTTCGCAAGACCAGCGCGAAGGGAAGTAACCGGTAGTGGGTCAGAAGATCAACCCGCACGGCTTCCGGCTGGGGATCACCACTGACTGGAAGTCCCGCTGGTACGCCGATAAGCAGTACGCCGAGTACGTGGCCGAGGATGTCAAGATCCGCAAGCTGCTCGGCCGTGGCATGGAGCGTGCCGGCATCTCCAAGGTGGAGATCGAGCGCACTCGTGACCGCGTTCGCGTCGACATCTTCACCGCCCGGCCGGGCATCGTCATCGGCCGTCGTGGTGCCGAGGCCGACCGCATCCGCGGTGAGCTGGAGAAGCTCACCAAGAAGCAGGTGCAGCTGAACATCCTCGAGGTCAAGAACCCCGAGTCGGACGCGCAGCTCGTCGCACAGGGTGTGGCCGAGCAGCTGTCCAACCGCGTCGCCTTCCGGCGCGCGATGCGCAAGGCCATCCAGTCGGCCATGCGTTCCCCGCAGGTCAAGGGCATCCGCGTGCAGTGCGGCGGTCGTCTCGGCGGTGCCGAGATGTCCCGTTCCGAGCACTACCGCGATGGCCGGGTGCCGCTGCACACGCTGCGCGCCGACATCGACTACGGCTTCTTCGAGGCCCGCACCACGTTCGGCCGTATCGGCGTGAAGGTGTGGATCTACAAGGGTGACGTCGTCGGTGGTCTGAACGCCAAGCGTGAGCGCGACGCCGCCCCGTCGGCGGACCGCGCGCCTCGTCGTGACCGCGATGCCCGCCCGAACCGGGCCCGTCGTTCGGGTGCCAGCGGCACCACGCCGACGAGCACCGAGGCAGGGCGCGCCGCGGCCGACGCACAGGCCAGCGAGACGCCGGCAGCCCCGGCCGCTGAAGAGAAGACGGAGGGCTGAGTCGTGCTCATCCCGCGGAGGGTTAAGCACCGCAAGCAGCACCACCCCGGTCGGTCGGGTGCTGCCAAGGGCGGCACGAGGGTCACCTTCGGTGAGTTCGGCATCCAGGCTCTGGAGCCGGCCTACGTGACCAACAGGCAGATCGAGTCCGCGCGTATTGCCATCAACAGGCACATCCGTCGTGGTGGCAAGGTCTGGATCAACATCTTCCCGGACCGCCCGCTGACGAAGAAGCCCGCCGAGACCCGCATGGGTTCCGGCAAGGGTTCTCCGGAGTGGTGGGTGGCCAACATCAAGCCGGGTCGGGTGCTCTTCGAGATGAGCTTCCCGAACGAAGCCGTGGCACGTGAGGCACTGCGCCGCGCGATCCACAAGCTCCCGATGAAGTGCCGCATCGTTACGCGTGAGGGTGGTGAGTTCTGATGGCAGCGGGTACCACCGCTTCCGAGCTGCGTGAGCTCACCGAGGAGGAGCTCGTGCTGCGCCTGAAGGAGGCGAAGGAGGAGCTGTTCAACCTCCGCTTCCAGATGGCCACCGGGCAGCTCGACAACAACCGTCGTCTGCGGACGATCCGGCACGAGATCGCCCGGATCTACACCGTGATGCGGGAGCGGGAGCTCGGTCTCTCGGTTTCCCCCGACGCGGTCTCCACTGGTGAGGGTGCGGCATGACCGAAAGCAACGAAGCCACGACCGAGGACCGCAACGACCGCAAGGTCCGCGAGGGTTACGTCGTAGGCGACAAGATGGACAAGACGATCGTGGTCGCGCTCGAGGACCGCAAGAAGCACCCCAGGTACTCCAAGGTCCTGCGCTCCACCACCAAGGTGAAGGTGCACGACGAGGAGAACTCGGCCGGTGTGGGTGACCGCGTTCGCCTCATGGAGACGCGTCCCCTGTCCGCCACCAAGCGCTGGCGGCTCGTCGAGATCCTTGAGAAGGCCAAGTAGTAGTTAGTTGGACCGAGCCTGTCAGGTCGGAAATCTGGCAGGCCAGGAATGGTCAGGAGTTGTAAGTGATCCAGCAGGAGTCGCGGCTGCGCGTCGCCGACAACACCGGTGCGAAGGAAATCCTTTGCATCCGTGTTCTCGGTGGCTCGGGCCGCCGCTACGCGGGTATCGGGGACATCATCGTCGCGACGGTGAAGCAGGCCATCCCCGGTGCCAACGTGAAGAAGGGCGATGTCGTCAAGGCCGTCATCGTTCGGACCGTGAAGGAGCGCCGTCGTCCCGACGGTTCCTACATCCGGTTCGACGAGAACGCCGCCGTGCTCATCAAGCCGGACAACGAGCCGCGGGGTACCCGCATCTTCGGACCGGTCGGCCGTGAGCTGCGCGACAAGAAGTTCATGAAGATCATCTCGCTGGCACCGGAGGTGCTCTAGCCATGAAGGTCAAGAAGGGCGACACGGTCGTCGTCATCGCCGGCAAGGACAAGGGCGCCAAGGGCAAGGTCATCCAGGCCCACCCGGACACCAACAAGGTCCTGGTCGAGGGCGTGGCCAGGGTCAAGAAGCACACCCGGATCTCGCAGACCCAGCGTGGTGCGCAGTCCGGTGGCATCGTGACCCAGGAGGCCTTGATCCACGTCTCCAACGTGATGGTCGTCGACGCGGACGGCAAGCCGTCCCGCATCGGCTACCGGACGAACGACGAGGGCAAGCGCGTCCGCATTTCCCGTCGTAACGGGAAGGACATCTGACATGACCACCGCTGAGAAGATCATCCCGCGGCTGAAGACCCGCTACCGCGAGGAAATCGCCGCCGAGCTGAACAAGCAGTTCGACTACGCCAACGTCATGCAGATCCCCGGCGTGGTGAAGGTTGTCGTCAACATGGGTGTCGGCGACGCCGCCCGTGACGGCAAGCTGATCGAGGGCGCTGTCCGCGACCTCTCGATCATCACCGGCCAGCGTCCCGAGGTCCGGCGCGCCCGCAAGTCCATCGCGCAGTTCAAGCTGCGCGAGGGCATGCCGATCGGCGCCCGCGCCACGCTTCGCGGCGACCGGATGTGGGAGTTCCTGGACCGGCTGCTGACGATCGCGCTGCCGCGCATCCGCGACTTCCGCGGTCTGTCCCCGAAGCAGTTCGACGGCAACGGGAACTACACCTTCGGCCTCAACGAGCAGTCGATGTTCCACGAGATCGACCCCGACGCCATCGACCGCCCGCGCGGCATGGACATCACGGTCGTCACCACCGCGACCACCGACGATGAAGGTCGGGCGCTGCTGAAGCTCCTGGGCTTCCCGTTCAAGGAGAACTGAGTCGATGGCCAAGAAGGCATTGATCAACAAGGCTGCCGCCAAGCCCAAGTTCAAGGTGCGGGGTTACACCCGCTGCCAGCGCTGCGGGCGTCCGCACTCGGTGTTCCGCAAGTTCGGCCTGTGCCGGATCTGCCTCCGGGAGATGGCGCACCGCGGCGAACTGCCGGGTGTCAGCAAGTCCAGCTGGTAAAGAGCGTTTCCACTTCGCTGTAGGCCTGCCCACGACCGTCTCGGACCCTGGGCTGGGGAACCGCAGTGAGAAAGGTTGACTAGGTCACCATGACGATGACCGATCCGATCGCAGACATGTTGACTCGTCTGCGCAACGCGAACTCGGCCTATCACGACAAGGTCGTGATGCCGCACTCGAAGCTCAAGGCGAACATCGCCGAGATCCTCAAGCGCGAGGGCTACATCTCGAGCTACCGCGACGAGGCTGGTGACGTCGCGAAGAACCTGGTGGTCGAGCTGAAGTACGGCCCGAACCGGGAGCGCAGCATCGCGGGCCTCCGCCGGGTGTCCAAGCCCGGTCTCCGCGTGTACGCGAAGTCCACGAACCTCCCCAAGGTGCTCGGTGGCCTTGGTGTTGCCATCATTTCGACCTCTGGTGGTCTGCTGACCGACCGCCAGGCCAACAAGCAGGGTGTAGGCGGAGAAGTTCTCGCCTACGTCTGGTAAGGGAGGGGGACCGCATGTCGCGCATTGGAAAGCTGCCGATCACCGTTCCCTCTGGGGTCGACGTGAACATCGACGGCCAGGACGTGAGCATCAAGGGGCCCAAGGGCACCCTGAGCCTCACGATCGCTGAGCCGATCGTGCTGGAGAAGTCGGAGGACGGCACCCTCGAGGTGAAGCGTCCCGACGACGAGCGCCGCAGCCGTTCGCTGCACGGCCTCTCCCGCACCCTGGTCCACAACATGGTCATCGGTGTGACCCAGGGGTACGAGAAGAAGCTCGAGATCCACGGGGTCGGTTACCGCGTCGCGCTCAAGGGTTCCGACCTGGAGTTCGCGCTCGGCTACAGCCACCCGGTGAAGGTCGAGGCCCCTGAGGGCATCACCTTCATCGTCGAGAACCCCACGCGTTTCTCCGTTCAGGGTATCGACAAGCAGCTGGTGGGCGAGGTTTCCGCCAACATCCGCAAGCTGCGCAAGCCCGACCCGTACAAGGGCAAGGGTGTGCGGTACTCGGGCGAGAAGATCCGCCGCAAGGTCGGAAAGACGGGTAAGTGACATGAGCGAGTCGACTGCTACGAAGCGCAAGCCGGTGGGCAAGGACATCTCGACCACGCGTCGCATCGCCAAGGCCCGTCGTCACTTCCGCCTGCGCAAGAAGGTCAACGGGACCGCCGAGCGTCCGCGCCTGGTCGTGCACCGCTCCTCGAAGCACATCACCGTGCAGATCGTGGACGACCTGAAGGGCCACACCCTCGTCTCGGCCACCTCCCTGGAGGCGGACGTGCGCGCGGTGGACGGCGACAAGAAGGCCCGCGCGGCCAAGGTCGGTCAGCTGGCCGCGGCTCGTGCCAAGGACGCCGGGATCACGGCGGTCGTCTTCGACCGCGGTGGCAACGCGTACCACGGCCGCATCGCCGCTCTGGCGGACGCGGCCCGCGAGGCGGGGCTGGAGTTCTGACAATGCACATCACTGGAATTGAGAGGGACGCCTGATGCCAGGACGCACGCGTCGCGAAGGCGGCGGGGGCGAGCGCGGAGAGCGCCGCGACCGTCGTGATGGCGGCCGCGGCGGCGCGGCCCAGGAGAAGACCCCCCACCTCGAGCGCGTGGTTGCGATCAACCGCGTGTCCAAGGTGGTCAAGGGTGGTCGCCGGTTCAGCTTCACGGCCCTCGTGGTCGTGGGCGACGGCGACGGCATGGTGGGCGTCGGCTACGGCAAGGCCAAGGAAGTTCCCGCGGCCATCGCCAAGGGTGTCGAGGAAGCGAAGAAGAACTTCTTCCGCGTTCCCCGCATCGGCGGCACGATCCCGCACCCGATCACGGGCAAGAAGGCGGCAGGCGAAGTGCTGCTGCGTCCGGCCTCGGCCGGTACCGGCGTCATCGCCGGTGGCGCTGTCCGCGCGGTGCTGGAGTGCGCGGGCATCCACGACGTGCTGAGCAAGTCGCTGGGCAGCGACAACGCCATCAACATCGTGCACGCCACCGTCGCCGGCCTGAAGGGCCTGCAGCGCCCCGAAGAGGTCGCGGCCCGCCGCGGTCTCCCGCTCGAGGACGTCGCACCCGCCGGCATGCTGCGCGCACGCGCACAGCAGGGGGCGTGACACCATGGCACAGCTCAAGATCACCCAGGTGAAGAGCACCATCGGTACCAAGCACAACCACCGCGAATCGATCCGCACCCTCGGGCTGCACAAGATTCGCCAGTCGGTGGTGCGCGATGACACCCCTCAGGTCCGCGGTCTGATCAAGGCCGTCCGCCACCTGGTGGTTGTCGAGGAGGTCAACTCATGACCATCAAGATCCACCACCTGCGTCCCGCCCCTGGTTCGCACACCGCCAAGACCCGCGTCGGCCGCGGTGAGGGCTCCAAGGGCAAGACCGCCGGTCGCGGTACGAAGGGCACGGGCGCTCGCAAGAACACCCCGGCGCGCTTCGAGGGTGGCCAGATGCCGCTGCACATGCGGCTTCCGAAGCTCAAGGGCTTCAAGAACCCGTTCCGCACCGAGTACCAGGTCGTCAACGTCGGTGACATCGCCCGCCTGTTCCCCAAGGGCGGCAGCATCGACGTCGACCAGCTCGTCGAGGCGGGTGCCGTCCGCAAGGGCCAGCTCGTCAAGGTGCTGGGCGACGGTGACATCGCGGGCGTCAAGCTCGACGTCACCGCGCACAAGTTCTCGGGCAGCGCCGTCGAGAAGATCGCCGGTGCCGGTGGGTCCACCACCGTGCTCTGAACGTGATCGCTGAAAGGCCCCCTGGAGCTCCGGCTCCGGGGGGCCTTTCGCCGTTCCGGGCCCCGGTGGACCGATGGTGTCGCCCAGGACGGGGATCCAGGGGCTCTGGAGGGGACTGGGAGGCCCGTCCGCGGTGGCCCGGCCCTCCTGTCGGAACCGGTCGCGGACGCCGTCCAGGGGGCCTCAGGACGGGACTCGCGAACCGGAGCCGCGGCCGTGGCGGAACCCACGTCCCGCAAGCGTTCGCGCAGGGCGTAACCAGCCTTCGCGAACGCCCGCGAACCTGACGAAAAGCGCTTGCGCGACCACGGAACTTGATCCGTTCGGCCCCTTGCGTGCACAGGTGATCAACCGAGTGCAACGTGTGAATGACTACTGGCTACGGAGAACCAGCGGATGGCTGTTAAAGTCGCGGGCTGAACCCGGATGTCCTCCGGGTCGGTGGCGGCTACCTGCCGCGATCGGTCGAAAACCGTCGGCGATTCGCCCGGCGGTAAGCCAGTGCCGGCGGACGGCCGGTACCGCTCGATGTCGGCCCTGGGCCGACAACGCTCAGGAGGTTCGCGTGCTCGGCGCATTCCGCTCGGCTCTCGCGACGCCGGACCTACGGAAAAAGATCCTCTTCACGCTGGGGATCATCGTGGTGTACCGGTTGGGCGCGACTCTGCCCGCGCCGGGCGTGTCCTTCAAGAACGTCAAGGAGTGCGCTGAACAGATCGATCAGCAGGGGATCTACTCCCTGATCAACCTGTTCAGCGGTGGCGCTCTGCTCAACTTGTCGATCTTCGCGCTGGGCATCATGCCCTACATCACCGCGAGCATCATCGTCCAGCTGCTCACCGTGGTCATCCCGCGGTTCGAGCAGCTGAAGAAGGAAGGCCAGGCGGGCCAGGGCAAGCTGACGCAGTACACCCGGTACCTGACGATCGCGCTCGCGATCCTCCAGTCGACCGGCATCGTGGCGCTCGCCGTCCGCGGCCAGCTGTTCCAGAACTGCACGCAGCCCGTCGTCCCGAACGACACGATCTTCACGCTGGTGACCCTGGTCGTCACGATGACCGCCGGTACCAGCGTCATCATGTGGCTGGGCGAGATCATCACCGAGAAGGGCATCGGCAACGGCATGTCGTTGCTGATCTTCACGGGCATCGCCGCGCGCATCCCGGCCGAGGGCAAGAACATCCTGTCCAAGGGCGGTCTGACGTTCTTCCTCGTCTGCGTCGCGGGCCTCGTCATCATCGCCAGCGTCATCTACGTGGAGCAGGCCCAGCGCCGCATCCCGGTCCAGTACGCGAAGCGCATGATCGGTCGCCGCATGTACGGCGGCACCTCGACCTACCTGCCGCTGAAGGTGAACCAGGCCGGTGTCATCCCGGTCATCTTCGCCTCCTCGCTGCTGTACCTGCCCGACCTGATCTCCCGGTTGACGACCTCGACCGACGCGGGCGCGACGCCCGGCTGGTGGCAGACGTTCGTGGCGACGCACCTGGTGAGCCAGTCCAGCCCGGTGCACATCGCCCTGTACTTCCTGCTCATCGTGTTCTTCACGTACTTCTACGTCGGCATCACGTTCAACCCGGACGAGCGTGCCGACGAGATGAAGAAGTTCGGCGGGTTCATCCCCGGTATCCGCCCGGGGCGTCCCACCGCCGAGTACCTGCGCTTCGTTCTGGGGCGCATCACGCTGCCCGGTTCGCTCTACCTCGGCATCGTCGCCATCCTCCCGAACCTGTTCCTGGAGCTGACCGGTCAAGGCCAGAACCAGAACTTCCCGTTCGGCGGCACGGCCGTTCTGATCATGGTGGGCGTCGGCCTCGACACCGTGAAGCAGATCGAGAGCCAGCTCATGCAGCGCAATTACGAAGGGTTCCTCCGCTAGTGCGACTCGTTCTCGTCGGCCCGCCTGGAGCGGGCAAGGGCACCCAGGCCACCGTGTTGAGCGAGAAGCTCGGCGTGCCGCACATCTCCACCGGGGACCTCTTCCGCGCGCACATCAGCAACCAGACCGAGCTCGGCCGGGAGGTCCAGGAGTACCTGGACTCCGGCGAGCTCGTCCCGGATGCCGTGACCAACGAGATGGTCCGCGAGCGCCTGGCCCAGCCGGACGCGCTCGAGGGTTTCCTGCTCGACGGCTTCCCGCGCAACGTGGCGCAGGCCGGTGTCCTGGGCGAGATGCTCGCCGTGGGCGACAACAAGCTCGACGCCGTCCTGGAGTTCCAGGTGGACGAGGACGTCGTGGTCGAGCGCCTGCTCGCCCGCGGCCGCACGGACGACAAGGAAGACGTCATCCGGCACCGCCAGCAGCTCTACCGCACCGAGACCGCCCCGCTGCTCGACTACTACGACAAGATCGTCGTCAGCATCGACGCGGTCGGCGACGTCAACGAGGTCGGCGAGCGCGCTCTGCGTGCCCTGCGCGGCCGTCAGTGAGCGGTGGTGTCCTCGATGCACTCCGTCGTTTCGTCCCCGGTGGCCGTGACCGCATGATCGAGATCAAGTCCCGGACCGAGCTCGAGGCCATGCGCGCCGCGGGCCTCGTCGTCGCCCGCACGCTCGCCCTGGTGTCCTCGCACGCCAAGGCGGGCGTCAGCACGGCCGAGCTCGACGAGCTCGCCGAGCAGAGCATCCGCGACGCGGGCGCCGTGCCGTCCTTCAAGGGCTACCACGGCTTCCCGGCCAGCATCTGCGCGTCGGTCAACGAGCAGGTCGTCCACGGCATCCCCAGCCGCACCCAGGTGCTCGCCGAGGGCGACCTCATCTCCATCGACTGCGGCGCCATCCTCGACGGCTGGCACGGCGACTCGGCCCTCACCATCCCCATCGGCGAGGTGACGCCCGCGGAGCGCCTGCTGTCCGAGGCGACCCGCACGTCGATGCTCGCGGGCATCGAGGCGGCGATCGCGGGCGGCAAGCTCAGCGACATCTCGTTCGCCATCGAGTCGGAGACGATCGCGGCGGGGGAGCGCGACGGCGTCGAGTACGGCATCGTCGACGGCTACGGCGGGCACGGCATCGGGACCAAGATGCACATGGACCCGTTCCTGCCGAACTACGGCAAGCCCGGCAAGGGCCCGCGGCTGAAGCCGGGGATGGCGATCGCGATCGAGCCGATGCTGACGCTGGGGAGCGAGCAGACGGCTGAGCTGGACGACGGGTGGACCGTGGTGACGACGGACAAGTCGCGGGCGGCGCACTGGGAGCACAGCATCGCGATCACGGAGGACGGGCCTTGGGTGCTCACTGCGCTTGAGTGATGTTCTGGGTGGTGCGGGAAGGGTCTTGCCTTCGGGTGGGGCCCTTTTTGCGTTGTGCTGGGGTGTTGGTGTGTGGGGTGTCGGTGGTGTGTCGGCTCGCCCTTCGGGCATTGCGCTTGGGGGGTGTGCGGTGGGTGTGGTCGATTTGACTTGGGGCCCCTTTTTTGGGCTTCGTCGGGCGAAAAAGGGCAGGTGGTGGAGCCTGCCCGCCGACCGATTTTAAGCCCAAAAACCCCAAGTCAAATCGACCACGGTTGCGTGCTTATGGGACGAGCGGTGGCTTCGGCTTGGTTGTGGGTTGGGTGGCTTGGGTGGGCGGGGTGGGGCTGCCTGTGGGCCTTGGTTGGTTGGCCTTGGTGGTGGGTGGGCTGGCGGCCACCTGGGGGATGCGGGACGGGGGCTAGCACCATGTTGTGGGGGTGGGGGGTGCGTCAGGCTTGGGGGGTGACCGACGACACGCCGACGATGAGGGCCGCTGACAACGATCGCGAGGCGGTCGTCGAGCAGCTGGCGCGTGCACAGGCCGAGGGGCGGTTGGATCTCGCGGAGTTCGATGAGCGGGTTCGGCTCGTCTGGGTGGCGCAAACGTATGCGGATCTGGCCGCGCTGACGGCCGACCTGCCGCCGGACCGGCCGATCGTGCCGGTGGCGACGAGGCCGCCGATGCCGGTCCACCAGCATCGGAGCTATCGGCCCGAGGGGTACCAGCACGCGACCTACCAGGTGGAACAGCGGGGGACCGGACGGGCGGGTCGGTTGTTCTTCCAGGCGTGGGTGGCCGCGAGTATGATCAACTTCGTGATCTGGGGACTGGTCTCCATCACGAGCCTGGAGTGGGTCTACCCGTGGTGGATCTGGGTCGTGGGCCCCTGGGGGGCGCTGATCCTGGCGCGGCGGATGACCCGATTTGGGTTGCCGCGCTGAACTGCGTACTATGGGTAGGTGGCGCACACGTCGCGCCGGTTCCGTCATGCCTGTGATGGTGGCCAGCAATGGCCGAACTCCAGGTGATCAGTGGTTCGCAAGGGCCGGTCGGAGTCGGGGTAGCGCGTGTCCACATCCGGGAATACCACCGTCACGAAACGCGGAGGACATGGGCAAGAAGGACGGGGCCATTGAGGTCGAGGGCCGCGTAGTCGAGCCGCTCCCCAACGCGATGTTCCGAGTCGAGTTGGAGAACGGTCACAAGGTCCTGGCACACATCAGCGGCAAGATGCGTCAGCACTACATCCGAATCCTTCCAGAGGACCGGGTTGTCGTGGAGCTCTCGCCCTACGACCTGTCCCGAGGGCGCATCGTCTACCGCTACAAGTGACCTCCACGGTGTCCGGGGCAGACGCCCCGGACACGCGGCAAAGCAGGAGAGCGCAGGCGTGAAGGTCCAGCCGAGCGTCAAGAAGATCTGCGACAAGTGCAAGGTGATCCGCCGCCACGGTCGGGTCATGGTGATCTGCGAGAACCTGCGCCACAAGCAGCGTCAGGGCTGATCAACCCCTAGCACGACGTCGCAGCTCCTCGGAACGACGCGACACATTGAAGCCTCCTCGCACCTGCCGGGCGTCTCGACGCCCGGCGCACCCCCGGACTCCAGGCCGGGGCCGGGACACCACGTGCGAAAGCACGCGGAACGGCACAGCGAGTCAGTCCCGGAACCGGGCGAGGAGCAGACCTGGAGCGACAACCTGTTAGGAGCAAGCGCCGTATGGCACGACTCGCTGGCGTCGACCTCCCCCGCGAAAAGCGGATGGAGATCGCGCTGACCTACATCTTCGGTATCGGTCGCACGCGCTCGAAAGAGCTGCTGACCGCTACCGGGATCAACTTTGACCTCCGGGTCAAGGACCTCGGTGACGATGACCTCGCGAAGCTGCGCGAGTACATCGAAGAGCACTTCAAGGTCGAGGGCGACCTCCGCCGCGAGGTTCAGGCCGACATCCGCCGGAAGATGGAAATCGGCTGCTACGAGGGTCTGCGCCACCGTCGCAACCTGCCCGTCCGCGGGCAGCGCACCAAGACGAACGCGCGCACCCGCAAGGGGCCGAAGAAGACCGTCGCCGGCAAGAAGAAGGCCGGAAAGAAGTAAGACCTCGCGTCTTAGGTAGGAGATCACCGAAGTGCCACCCAAGTCCCGCACGGGCGCCGGGGTCAAGAAAGTCCGGCGCAAGGAAAAGAAGAACATCTCGCACGGCCAGGCCCACATCAAGAGCACGTTCAACAACACGATCGTGTCGATCACCGACCCGACCGGGAACGTCATCGCCTGGGCGTCTGCCGGACACGTCGGCTTCAAGGGCTCTCGCAAGTCCACGCCGTTCGCCGCGCAGATGGCTGCTGAGAGCGCTGCCCGCAAGGCCGCTGAGCACGGCATGCGCAAGGTGGACGTCTTCGTGAAGGGTCCTGGCTCCGGCCGGGAGACCGCGATCCGTTCACTGCAGGCCGCAGGCCTCGAGGTCGGCACCATTCAAGACGTGACCCCGCAGCCCCACAACGGCTGCCGCCCGCCCAAGCGGCGCCGGGTCTGAGGCACGGGGAGGAGTAAGAACTTATGGCTCGCTATACGGGACCAGCAACGCGAATCTCGCGCCGTCTCAAGGTCGACCTCGTCGGCGGGGACCAGGCGTTCGAGCGTCGTCCTTACCCGCCCGGCCAGCACGGCCGCGGTCGGATCAAGGAGTCCGAGTACCTGCTTCAGCTCCAGGAGAAGCAGAAGGCTCGCTACACCTACGGCGTGCTGGAGAAGCAGTTCCGCCGTTACTACGAGGAAGCGGTTCGTCGCCCCGGCAAGACCGGTGAGAACCTGCTGCGCATCCTCGAGACCCGCCTCGACAACGTGGTGTACCGGGCCGGTCTGGCCCGCACCCGCCGGATGGCCCGCCAGCTGGTCGCCCACGGTCACTTCATCGTGAACGGCCAGAAGGTCAACATCCCGAGCTTCCGGGTGTCGAAGTTCGACATCATCGACGTGAAGCCGAAGTCGCTGCCGACGCTGCCCTTCGAGGTCGCCAAGGCCACCTTCGGTGACCGTCCGATCCCCGGTTGGCTGCAGGTCGTCCCCTCGACCCTCCGCATCCTGGTCCACCAGGTTCCGGAGCGGGCGCAGATCGACACGCCGGTGACCGAACAGCTCATCGTCGAGCTCTACTCGAAGTGATCCTCTTCCGGCCGGCCACCACTCCAGGTGGCCGGCCGGAGTCGGGTCCCACGGCGGCGCGAATGGTGTGCCGCACGTGTTTGCCGGTCTCCGCGACCGGTGGCTGTCCCTCGGCGTCAAATAGCGGGCGTCGTTGAGCTGAAAGAAGAACCCAGTGCTTATTTCCCAGCGCCCCTCGCTCGGCGAGGAGTCCGTCAACGAGACCCGCTCCCGGTTCGTGATCGAGCCGCTCGAGCCGGGCTTCGGCTACACCCTCGGCAACTCCATCCGCCGCACCCTGCTCTCCTCGATCCCCGGCGCAGCCGTGACCAGCATCCGCATCGACGGCGTGCTGCACGAGTTCACCACCGTGCCCGGTGTCAAGGAGGACGTCACCGACGTGATCCTGAACCTCAAGGAGCTGGTCGTCAGCTCCGAGGAGGACGAGCCGGTGACCATGTACCTGCGCAAGCAGGGCCCTGGTGCGGTGACCGCAGGCGACATCGTGCCCCCGGCCGGTGTCACCGTGCACAACCCCGACCTGCACATCGCCACCCTGAACGGCAAGGGCAAGCTGGAGATCGAGCTCGTCGTCGAGCGCGGTCGCGGCTACGTCCCCGCCGTCCAGAACAAGCAGGCCGGTGCCGAGATCGGCCGGATCCCGGTTGACTCGATCTACTCGCCCGTCATGAAGGTGACCTACAAGGTCGAGGCCACCCGTGTCGAGCAGCGCACCGACTTCGACAAGCTGATCCTCGACGTGGAGACCAAGCCCTCCATCACGCCGAGGGACGCCGTCGCGTCCGCGGGCAAGACCCTGGTCGAGCTGTTCGGACTCGCCCGCGAGCTGAACATCGACGCCGAGGGCATCGAGATCGGCCCCTCGCCCGCCGAGGCGGACACCATCGCGGCGTTCGCGATGCCGATCGAGGACCTCGACCTCACCGTGCGGTCGTACAACTGCCTCAAGCGCGAAGGCATCCACACGGTCGGCGAACTGGTCTCGCGCAGCGAGGCGGACTTGCTGGACATTCGCAACTTCGGTGCCAAGTCGATCGACGAGGTCAAGATGAAGCTCGTCGGTCTCGGCCTGGCCCTGAAGGACAGCCCCCCTGGGTTCGACCCGTCCGCCGCCGCTGCCGACTACCCGGCAGAGGGCTGGGCGGACGGCGGCGTGGACACCCACGACGACGGTCAGGACTACGCGGAGACCGAGCAGCTCTGAAGGCCGTGACAACGGCTGGGCCGGAGCAGAGGATCAGAAAGTAATCCGAGGAGCAAGCGATGCCCACCCCCACTAAGGGACCCCGTCTCGGCGGGTCGCCGGCCCACGAGCGGCTCATGCTGGCCAACCTGGCCACCGCGCTGTTCACCCACGGCCGGATCACGACCACCGAGGCGAAGGCGAAGCGGCTGCGGCCGTACGCCGAGAAGCTGATCAGCAAGGCCAAGGTCGGCGACCTGCACAACCGTCGCGAGATCCTGAAGGTCATCCGCGACAAGGACGTCGTCCACAAGCTGTTCGCGGAGATCGGCCCGTTCTTCGTCGACCGCAACGGCGGCTACACCCGCATCACGAAGACGCTGGCGCGCAAGGGCGACAACGCCCCCATGGCCGTCATCGAGCTGGTGCAGCAGAAGCTGGTCACCACCGAGGCCGAGGCGGCCCGGAAGACCAAGTTCGCCAAGGACGAGAAGGCAGCGGCCCCGGCCGCCGTCGAATCGGACGCCGAGTCGGACTCTTCGGCGAAGGTCGTGGACCAGGACGCCGAGGCGCCCGAGTCCGCCACCAAGGACGCCGCGAAGGACCCCGCTGAGGGTGCTGACGAGGCCCCGAAGGCCGAGGACAAGAAGGACGAGTCCTGACGGACCCGCTCATCGTGGACGAGCCCGTTGTTCCCCCTGGGGACAGCGGGCTCGTTCGCGTGCGCCTCGACCTGGCCTACGACGGCACCGACTTCTCCGGGTGGGCCCGCCAGCCCGGCCGCCGCACGGTCTGCGGCGTCCTGGAGGACACCCTGTCGATGGTGCTGCGCGAGGACGTCCGGCTCACCGTCGCGGGCCGCACCGACGCCGGTGTGCACGCGACCGGGCAGGTGGCCCACGTCGACCTCCCGTCGACCGCCGACGTCGCCGGGCTGCCGAAGCGGCTGGCCCGCGCGCTGCCCGCGGACGTGCGGGTGTTCCGGACGCGGGTCGTGCCCGCCGAGTTCGACGCCAGGTTCTCCGCCATGCGCAGGCACTACGAGTACCGGGTCACCGACGCCGAGGCGGGCGCGCACCCGCTGCGCAGGCTGGACACCCTGTCCTGGCCGCGGCCGCTGGACCTCGACGCGCTGACCGAGGCGTCCGCGCTGCTGCTGGGCGAACGGGACTTCTGCGCCTTCTGCCGCCGCCGCGAGGGCGCGACCACGATCCGCGAGCTCCAGCGCCTGGACTGGACGCGGGCCCAGGACGGTGTGCTGACCGCCCACGTGTCCGCCGACGCGTTCTGCCACAGCATGGTCCGCAGCCTCGTGGGGGCGCTCCTGGCCGTCGGGGAGGGCCGCAAACCGCCCGCCTGGCCCGCTTCCCTGCTGACCTCCACCGAACGCTCCAGCCAGGTCGCCGTGGCCCCTCCGCACGGGCTCGCGCTCGTGCGCGTGGACTACCCGCCGGACGCCGAGCTGGCCGCCCGCTCCGCGGTCACCCGCAACGTGCGCGTCCTGGGCTGACGCCCGCGCCCGGTACCTCGAAGAGGCGGGCGCGGGCGTCAGGTCCTACTTCAGGTGCCGGGTGAAGAACCGGCTGCTGTCCTCCCCGGCGTAGGACGGGACGCCGATGTGCCCGCCCATGTTGGCGTGCAGCGTCTTCTCCTTGGAGCCGAAGGCGTCGAACAGGTCCAGTGCCATCTGGCGGTCGTTGTGCTCGTCGTCCCACTGGAGCAGGACGTGCAGCGGGATGGTGACCTGCCGGGCCTGCTCGACGATGCCGCGGGGCACGTAGCTCCCGGCGAACAGGCCCGCGGCCGCGATCCGCGGCTCGACCACCGCCAGCCGGACGCCGATCGAGATCACCCCTCCGGAGAACCCGACCGGGCCGCTGATCCCCGGCAGCTCCAGCAGGGCGTCCAGGGTGGCCTGCCACTCCGGCACGGCCTGGTCGACCAGCGGGAGGACGAGCCGGTCGACGACCTCGTCGGGGACGGGCTCGCCGGCCTCCACGGCCCGGCGCAGGTCGGCTCGGGCCTCGTCGGCGGCGGGAGAACGGGGCCGGTCACCGGCTCCGGGGAGCTCGATGGTGGCCGCGGCGAAACCCTGCGCCACGGCGTGCCGGGCACGGGCCGCCAGCCGGGGGTGCATCCTGTCCAGCCCGCCGGGGTGGCCCATCAGGATCACCGGGACCGGTGCGGACGCGGGTTCGGGCGTCCACAGGACGCCGGGGACGCCGTCGAGGGTGAACCGGCGTTCGAGGACGCCGTCGTCGAGGTGCTGTTCCGAGGTGAGTCGCATGGTCGTGCCTTTCGGGAGTGCTCGTGAACGGCGCTCCCGGACGACCTACCGCCCGACCATGACCCCTGAGGGGAGCACCCATGTCGATACTGCGGTCACGGGTACCACCTCCTCGGTCTCCAGCACGGTCGTCGGGAAGGTAGCAGCGGTCGACGTGGGGCACCAACGGGTTTTCCGCACGCCGTGCGGTCGCGACCCCCGGAACGGGGCAAGGCCCCCCACTGCGAGGAAGTGGGGGGCCTTGCCGGTGTCCTGTCCGCTGCGATGAGGACCTAGATGGTGAGCGTCCACGAGTCGATGGACCCGGTGTCCTGGGCGTAGAGGTCCTTGGCCTGGAGCTTCCACTCGCCGTTGGCGGTCTCGGCGGAGAGGTCGAGGGTGTAGGTGGCGTTCACGTCGTCCGCGCTGTCGCTGCCGTTGGACGCCTTCAGCATCCGCGAGGCACCACTGGGCGTGATGAGCGAGAGCTCCACGTCACCGCGGTAGGTGTGCTTGACGTGCACCTCGACCTTGGCGGTCGCGGAGGCCTTGTTCTTGCAGCCCGAGATGGTGATGGAGCTGGTCACACCCGCACCCTTGTCCGGGATCGCGACGTCGGTGTCGTTGACCTGCGGGGTGCAGCCGGTGGGCGGCGGGCCGGTGGTGCCGCCGACCAGGAACAGCAGCTTGTTCGGCGAACCGGTGCCGGGGTCCGGGATGGCGCCGGAGGTGGCCCCGTTCACCAGCGCGTCGCGGACCTCGGCGGGGGTGGCCGCCGGGTTGCTCGCCAGGTAGACCGCGGCGGCGCCGACCACGTGGGGCGTGGCCATCGAGGTGCCGCTGATGGTGTTGCTGGCGTTGTCGTCGGTCAGCCAGGACGACGTGATGTTCGTGCCGGGACCGAAGATGTCCAGGCAGGTGCCGATGTTGGAGTACGACGCCTTGACGTCGGTGATCTCCGTCGCGCCGACGGTGATGGCGTTCGGCGTGCGCGCCGGCGAGGTGTTGCAGGCGTCGGCGCCGAAGCTGTTGCCCGCCGCGAGGCCGTAGGTCACGCCCGCCGCGATGGAGTTCGTCACGGCGAGGTCGACGGTGTCGTTCGCGCCACCGCCGAGGCTCATGTTCGCGACCGCCGGACCGGGGTTGGCCAGGTGGTTCGCGGTGACCCAGTCGATGCCCGCGATGACGCCCTCGTAGGTGCCGGAACCCGCGCAGTTGAGCACGCGGACGCCGACGAGCTTCACGGCCTTGGCGACGCCGTACTTCGTGCCGCCGACCGTGCCGGACACGTGCGTGCCGTGGCCCGCGCAGTCGGTGGCGTCGTTGTCGTTGTCGACGGTGTCGATACCGGAAACGGCACGGCCACCGGCGAACTCGCTGTGGCTGAAGCGGATTCCGGTGTCGATGATGTACGCCGTAACCCCTTCGCCGCTGTTCGGGTACGTGTAGGAGTTGTCAAGCGGAAGCGCGTGCTGGTCGATCCGGTCGATTCCCCACGACGTCGTGGGCGTCTGCGTGTCGGAGGCGGTCACCTCGGAGTCCTGCTCCACGTAGGCGACCGTCGGGTCCGCGGCGAGCTTGCGGGCCTGCTGCTCGGTCATCGACGCGGAGAACCCGCGGACCGCGCTCTGGTAGGTGTGCTTGACCTTCGCGTCGTACTTCGCGCTCAGGCTCGCGGTCGTCGAGCTGACGTCGGCGGCTCCGGCGCCCTTGAGGACCACGATGTAGCTGTCCTTCAACGCCTTCGCGGTGGTGGTCCCGCGAATGTCGCCCTCCGGGGCCGCGCCGGCCGATGCTCCGGTCAGCGCCGCGGTGATCGCCACCGCGGTGGTGGTGGCCAGTCCGAGGACGGCCGCCCTTCTGGCCCAAGATGCCCGAACATCTCCCATATCAGGGTTCTCCCTCATCGCAGGGTGTGCACGGAGCGTGTCGCGGTCGATCCGCTCCGTGCCCTACGGCATTTGATATTCTCCCTCGCCGCGCAATGCAAGAATTTGACGGGACAAACCGGGAGACGGATTGTCCACAGATTTTTCCGGCCTGTGAATGAATTGCTTCGCGGGGTCGATGGACACGCACAAAAAATTGTGCCCCGGTCCTGAATGGTCCGGGGCACAACTCGTATCCGAATAATGGGAAAGTCAGTCCCCCCGGCGCACAGCACCTAGGATCTGCTGCTCTCCGGGCGTGGTCACCAGTCGCAGCGGCCGCCAGAGGTTCTGGCCGAGCGCGATCACCTGGTCGTCCTTCAGGGTCGTCAGCTGGTGGGCCATCTGCGGCGGCAGCCGCCAGATCTGGCTCGCCAGCTGCGCCTGGCCGACCGGCAGCCGCTGCAGCAGCACGAGGTCCGCCGAGCTGGCCGTGCTGGACGCCTGCGGGTGCAGGTACGGCAGCACGTACATCGTCGTCTGCCACGGCGACCGGGGCGGGAACAGCTCCTGCGGCACGTGGCCGCCGTCGTGCACGACCAGCAGCGGGGCGTCCTCGGACGGCCTGGGCAGCTCGACGGGGCTGAGCCTGCGCATCTGCACCAGCGACGACGGTCGTCCGTCCGCGCCGTTGCCCGCGGCCCGCACCACCGGCTGCCACGCCGCGGGCCTGCCGGTGGCGATGGTGATCCACGCGCCGACCGCCATCGCCCGCAGCGCGACCTGGCGGGCCAGGTACAGGCCCCCCACGACGACCATGCGGGTCGGGGCGGACCGCAGCACCGAGATGGTCAGCGGTTCGCCGTTGAGCCCGGAGCCGAGCACCATGCCGCCGCGGTCGCCGCTCGGGCTGACCACGTCGAGCATCGCGGGGGAGACCAGGAACTCGGGCGCGATGCCCTTGCCCCGGCTCTGCGCGTCCAACAGCCGCGAGCTGCTCACGCGACACCTCCGAGCGGGAGCGTCGCCGCGAGACCGGCGACCTGGAGGCCGCGCAGCGGGGTGAGGGTGATGTCGAGCTTGCCGCTGAGCGCCTTGAGCCTGGTGTCGGCCTTGTCCAGCTCGGCCTGCGTCCTGGCGCTGACCCGCACCAGCCCGCGCAGCCCGACCTGGCCCTCCTCGCTGCTCGGCGAGATCGACATGGACAGTGTGGACGACAGGGCGCGCACACCGGTCAGCGAGTTCAGGTTGTCCCGCATGCCCTTCGACGGCCAGCTGGTGATCGCGTAGCTGGCGTGCCCGACGCCGCCCGCGGTCACGCCGGACCACTTCTCGCGCAGCGAGACGCTGCCCGTGCCGCCCGCGACCGCGGTCAGCTCGGCGGCCGAGATGCCCGCGCGGATCAGCTCGTCCGGGTCCAGCGGGCGGATCGTCACACCG
This sequence comes from Umezawaea tangerina, assembly GCF_003002815.1. Classification (GTDB taxonomy): domain Bacteria; phylum Actinomycetota; class Actinomycetes; order Mycobacteriales; family Pseudonocardiaceae; genus Umezawaea; species Umezawaea tangerina. The sequence continues at coordinate 296,276 of NZ_PVTF01000003.1, forward strand.
GCGGACTCCAGCGCGTTGCGCACGCGCGACAGGGCGCCGATCAGCGCGCGGTGGGCTCCGATCACGCCGCCGCCGCGCTCCCTGATCGCGGCCGCGCAGCGCTTCGGGTCCAGCCGCACGGCGATCCACGTGGTGCGCCTGGCCGCCGCGGGCAGCGGGCCGAGCACCTCCATGTAGGACGCCAGCGCGGGCGAACCGGGCGGCAGCGCGGCGCTGCCGGGGTAGCAGTGCCAGATGACCGAGATGGCGTCGAGCACCACACCGCGGTCCTCCAGGCACGGGGCAAGCGCGCCCAGCGGCAGGCTCGGGGCGCTGCCGACCGGCGAGATCAGGCCCGGAGCGGGGTCGACCAGCAGCACGGCCGTCCACGCGCCCTGGTGCCACGCCAGGCCCAGCGGCCTGCGCTCGTGGTCCTGGCCGTGCGCGACGACGAGGTCCGGGACCGCGAGCCGCAGCAGCGCGACGCGGGGGTCCTCCGGTCCGATGACGGAGGTCTCCTCCTCCGACGGCGGCTTCATCTCGGTGGGACCGTCCCGCTTGGCCGTGCGGCTGTGCGAGCGGAAGTTGTAGCGCAGCGTCAGGCCGACCCACTGGGTCAGCCAGCGGCCGCGCCTGCGGGCGAACGCCACGACCAGCGCGACGAACGCGATCCCGCCCGCCACGTACATCAGGCCGAGGTCGATCGCGAGCAGGACGAGCCCGATCGCGACGCCGACCTCCAGCACGACCAGGTTGGCGACCGGCAGGGAGCCCAGGCTCGCGCCCGCGGCCCGGCGCCGGGCCCTGCCCACCGGGGGACGGGGCGGGGCGGCGGGTGGTGCCGTGGGCTTACCCTGCGGAGGAGGTCCCGAGGGGCGAGCCATGCCGGGGTTGGGCGGGCCCGGATGTGGAGTGGTCACGGACATCCGTTCTGGTCTCTTTCCCCTCGATGTTCGGTGCACCTCGGGCTACGAGGAAGATGTCCCGGAAGGCTGATCACGCCGGGTCTCGTCAACCCGGTCACGGAGCGACCCTCATAGGGATATCCTGCCGAACCGTACCGCGACTGGGAGAGCAGCGAGCCGAGAATGGCATCAACACCCACCACCAAGTCACAGGTCCAGGCATACCGCTTCGTGCTGCGCCGGATGCAATCGGCCCTGGTGCGCAGAGACGCGGTGATGCTCCACGACCCGATGCGGAACCATTCGCGGGCGACGCTCGTGGGTGTGGTCCTCGGCGCCGTCGGCATGATCGGGTTCCTGATCTGGGGCCTGTTCTCGCCGGACCCGCAGCTGGACTCGGAGACCCAGATCGCGATCTCCAAGGAGACCGGCCAGATCTACGTCGTGCGCCAGTCGCCGCGCGTGCTGATCCCGATGACCAACCTCGCGTCCGCGCGGCTCCTCCTGCTGCAGGAGTCGAGCCCGGACAAGGGCCAGTCGGGCAGCGTCAGCGGCGGTGACGCGGCGGCGGGCTCGGCGACCGGCCCGGCGGCGGTCAGCGGCGGGGAGCCCAAGCTGGTCAGCGAGAAGGCGCTCGCGAAGATCCCGAAGGGACGGTTGACCGGCATCCCGGACGGGCCGGACATGATGCCCGCCAACCAGGCCGACCGGATCGGCGCGGAATGGTCGGTCTGCGACCAGCTCACCCTCGACCAGGCCGTGCCCAACCCGGAGACGACGGCCAAGAACAAGACCACGGTCCTCGCGGGCATCTCCGGCGGCGGGAAGCCGTTGGACGGCAACAAGGCCGTGCTCGTGAAGGCGGGCGCCGACGCCAAGAAGGCCTACCTGATCTACAAGCGGCCCGACGACAGCCGCTTCACGTCGACCAGCACGGTGCGGGCCGAGGTCGACCTGGCCGACCAGAAGGTCGTCAACGCGCTGCGCCTGCAGGGCAAGGTCCCCAGGCCCATCAGCACCGGTCTGCTGAACACCATCCAGGAGGTGGGCAAGCTCCAGGCGCCCGCCATCCCCGGACTCGGCTCGCAGATCAACTACATCAGCGGCGGCGTCGTGGTCGGCGACGTGCTGCAGGCCACCCGCACCGGCGAGAAGACGGTCTACTACGTCGCGCTGGAGAAGGGGCTGCAGGAGGTCCCGTTCGCGGTCGGCGACATCATCCGGTTCGCCTACAAGGGCGGCGTGAAGCCGAAGGAGATCGACCTCTCCGCGGTGCGCGACGTCGTGAAGGAGCTCGACCTCGGCGACTTCCCCACCGAGGTGCCCGCCGTCCTGGACGCGAACCCGGACAACGTCGTGATGTGCCTGGGCTGGCGCGCCGACAACGTGGGCGCGGAGAACAGGTCCGAGCACACCGAGGTCACCATCTCGGCCGTCCTGCCCGGACCCAAGGACGCGGTGCCGGTGCAGATCAACCAGGCGGGCGCGACCGGTGAGGTCGTCAGCCAGTTCATCATGGCCGCGGGCAAGGCGGGCGTGGTGCGCAGCTCGACGTCCATCCAGGACTACGGCAGCGGCCCGATCCACCTGATCACCGGCCGCGGCGTGAAGTACGGCATCCCGGACACGCTCACCAGCGGCGCGCTCGGCCTCGGCAAGGACGGCTTCATGCCCGCGCCGGAGTCGATCGTGAGCCTGCTGCCCAACGGTCCGCAGCTCAACCGCAACGACGCCTCGCGCAGCTACGACTCGATCCCCAACGCGGGCGGCGTGCTCCCCGAGGACGCCGCGGCGAAGAAGGCCGCGGGCGGCTGATCCCCGGCGACTCCGACGGAACCGGATCACGTCCGGCGCCGTCGGAGTCGGTGGTGCACAGTTCCTGGGGGAGGTACGGGTGAACGACGTCGCACGCAGGCTGGGAGGCGGACCGCAGGCGCCTTCCGCCGCGGGCCGGATCGAGGTCGACAGCGCCTGGCTGGAGCTCTACGCCAAGCGCGTCGAGGACGCCGCCGAGGAGCTGTCCCTGGCGCGCGGTGAGCTGCACGACAACCCGTTGCGCCCGCAGAGCTTCGGCGAGATCGGCAGGGGTCTGCGCACCGCCGAGGCCTACGGCCGCGCCTCCCGCCTGCTCAACCAGCAGCTGGACCGCGCCTGCGACGTGCTCAAGGCCGCGGGCAAGGGCCTGCACGACGTGGCCGGGCACTACGGCGGCACGGAGGACGAGGCCGTCCGGCTGATCAAGAACGCCGACCGCCGCTAGGGGGCTTCATGCGTGGCAAGGACGGCAGGCAGATCGAGTCCGAGGTCGGTGCCGACCTGGACTACCTGTCCCAGCTCAGCCGCAGGCTCGGTGTCACCGACCTGGTGGAGGAGTACTTCACCCCGGTCGTCGGCGACTGGAACGACCTGCACGACGAGGCCGAGCGCTGGCGCGCGGCCGGACAGGCGGCCGAGGCCGTCACCAAGGACCTGCTGAAGCCGCTGGGCAGGCTCGACTCGGCCTGGCAGGGTGCCTCCGCCGACTCGTTCGTCGACCACATGCAGAAGGTCGGCCTGGCGGGCCACGACATGTCCGACGTCATGGCCGCGATGGGCGAGGCGCTCGACGAGACCGCCGAGGGCATCCGCGGGATCGTCCAGGACATGTCCGAGGTGTTCCGCGACACGGCCGACACCGTCTCCGGCGTCGCCGGGCTGCCGCTGGACGGCGACGCGCGGATCGTGGCGCACCTGGACGACCTGAAGGACCCGGCGAAGGAGATGTACGAGTCGGTCCGCGACGTGCTGGAGGCGTTCGGGCGGCTGTGCGACGGGGTGAGCGGGACGGACCAGGAGTTCGCCGGGCCGACCATGGAGCACCGGTACCCGGAGCGGAACTGGCAGTTCGCCGAGGCGGGCGCCGACGCTCGGGCTTCGCACGGGTCGCCGTCCTCGCGGGGTGCGGAGTCGATGAGCGGGTCGTTGGTCGGGGCCGGTTCGGCCGCCGCCCACGCCGGTGCCCCCAACACCGACGCTGCCCAGGCTGGTTCGGGGAAGCCTGAGGGCGCCGCTGCGGTCGCCGGTGCCGTCGGGGGTGGGTCGGGGTCGGTCGGTGGTGGTTCGTCCGCCGGAGGCGTTCCTGGGGGCTCGGTCGGAGGTTCCGCCGCGCCCGCGCCCAGCGCGCCCGCCGGTCCCACGCAGCCCGGTGGGTACACCGCCGTGCAGGAGCCCCACGCGGTGGAGCAGTCGGCGGCTCGGCCCGCCGCCGCGGCCGCGAGCGGGGGGAGTGCCCAGGGCGGCCAGCCCGCCGGTGGCGGGATGATGGCGCCGATGGGCGGCGGCGCCGGTGGGCAGCAGGGCGGGGACAAGGAGCACAAGTCCAAGGTCCGCCTCGCGGGCTCCACCGAAGAGGTGTTCGGCAAGCCCAAGAAGACCGCCCCTCCCGTCGTCGGGGAGTAGCCCCGCCGACGTGGCGATTTCTCGCCGTCTCACGAGGTCGGACCGACCGGTCCGCCAGCGTCGAGGTGCCCGTTTTGTCGGTTCTCGCCGGTGGCGTTCTGAACCGGGGGCCCTCCCGAACGGGGGACGCCCGAGTCCGGCTGCGCGCCCCGGTCCGCCGCTGTCCCGCACCCGGTTTTGTCGGTGGTCGCCAGTAGCGTTCTGGTCCGGGGGCCTCTCGGACGGGGGACCTCCGAGTCCGGCTGCCCACCGCGGGCCGCTGCTTTCCTGCCACCGGTTTTGTCGGTGCCCGCCGGTACCGTCGTGGTTCGGGGGCCCTCCGGAACGGAGTACCCCAGCGCCGCCGTGAAAAGGGGCGGTGCCGTCACGAAAAAGGTCGGCCGCCTCGGAGGACCACCGACACGACCGACCCCTGCGAAACCTTGAGCCAAGCCTTGAGACCCAGCCCAGCCCGGATCAGATCCGGCGGATGACCGACCGGTTGCGGTTGCGGTTCACGGTGTGGACCACGAACAGGGTGAGCAGCAGCAGGCCGACGCCGATCCCCGTGCCCGACAGGGCGACGATGAGCGGGGTCATGTCCTTCTCGTTGCCCAGGCCGAGGTCGGTGGTGATGGGCTTGATCTCGGGGGCGACGGCGCCCGCGCGCTCCGACGGCAGCTCGGCGGTGAGGGCGGCGATGGGGTTGATCATGCCCGCGCCGACCTTGTGGTCCTTGCCGTTGGGGTTGCCGGGGTGCTGGGCGGTCATCGTGAGCCGGTCCATGACCTGGCGGGCGGTGAGGTCGGGGAAGCGCTCGCGCACGAGCGCGGCGATGCCCGCGACGTAGGGCGAGGCGAAGCTGGTGCCCTGGATGGTGGTGAGGGCGCCGCGCTCGTCGGCGTTGGCGTTGGTCAGGCCTTGGCCCTTGGGGTCGAGGGTGGTGATGTCCTCGCCCGGCGCGGCGATGCTGACCCACGGGCCCCAGACGCTGAACGTGGACGGCTCGCCGCGGTCGCTGATGGACGCGACGGACAGCACGTCCTTGCTGTACCAGGGCGGTGAGGCGATGACCTTGACCGTGTCGGTGTTCTGGTTGTCGTTCTGCTCGGGGCAGCCCGTGCCGTCGGTGCCGATGTTGCCCGCGGCGGTCACGATGACGACGTTCCGCTCGTTCACCGCCCAGTCGATCGCGGCCTGGAGCTTGCGCTCGCCGGTGCTCGGCTCCTTGGGGGTGTCGCACGAGGTCAGCGAGATGTTGATGACGTCGGCGCCCCGGTCGACGGCGCGGACGATCGCCTGGGCCAGCGTGGTGACCTTGCCCGCGGACTTGCGCGGGTCGGCCGGGTCCTTGGACTCGTACCGGTCGCTGGTCTGCCGGATGGCCAGGATCTGGGCGTCGGGGGCCGCGCCGACGAACCCGGTCGAGTCGTCCTTGCTGGCCGCGGCCACGCCCGCCACCTCGGTGCCGTGGCCGTCGCAGTCGACGACGCCCTTCTCCGCCGCGACGACGTAGTCGCCGCCCGCCTCGACCCGGCCCTTGAGCCGGGGGTGCTCCTCGACGCCGGTGTCGATGATCGCGATCTTCACGCCCTTGCCGGTGGCGAACCGGTGCGCGTCGTCCAGCCGCAGCACCATCTGCGCGTGCGGCTTCGGCACCACCGGGCGGTTGCCGGTGTTGGACGCGATGCAGCCCTTGCTGTTCCTCTGGTACGTGCTCACGTCCGGCTTCGGCTCCGCGGGCTGGTCCAGCAGGCTCCGGTCGACGGGCGGCGGCACCGAGTTGGGGCGGGTCGGCTGCGCCGCGGGCTGGGCGGCGGCCACGGCCGGGGCGAGCGACAGCGGGCCGGTCACGAGCAGCAGCGCGGTGGCCGCCGTGGCGGCCGCCTTCTTGACGGTGCGGGAAACACGCATGGTGGTAGGCGTCCTCGCGGGGGTCAGGGCGCGATGAGTTGGCGCATCACGACGTAGAGGTCCATCACGGCCAGCGCGAGCGGCAGCACGGACGCGATCAGCACGCCCTCCAGCACGTCCACGGTCCGGCGCAGCACCGGCGAGAACTTCTGGTTCGGGAAGATCACGCCCAGCACGAGCGCGGCGATCGCCACGACGACGAACGCGCCGAAGGTGTAGAGCAGGCGGGTGGTGGGCGAGGCCTCCATCATCCAGCCGAGCAGCAGGCCCGCGCCGGCGAGCATGCCGCAGCCGAGCAGCGCCACGGCCTGCGCGCCGTTCGCGTAGGCCCGGCCGCGCAGCAGCAGCACGAGGGTCACGGCGCCGCCGAGCAGCGGGCCGAACACCGTGCCGTCGGAGGCGGCGATGACGGCGGAGATGGCCGCGACCACGCCGCTGCCGACGATCATGCCGGTCATGTACTCGTGGGCGATGGCGGTGCGCCGCTCGATGACCGCGTACTCCGGGAAGCCGGTGTCCTCCTTGAGGTCCTCGGCACTGCCCGGCACGGTCGGCAGCGGCAGCTTCGCCAGCTGGATCGTGATCCGCGGCAGCACCGAGAGCGCGGCCAGCGAGACCGCGGCCGCGGCCGCCGCGATGCCCTGCGACGGGTGCGCGATCAGGGTGGCGACCAGGAACGCGATGGCGCCGAGGCCCGCGGCCGTCGCCGCCGCCACGAACACCGTGATGCCCTGGCCGATCAGCATGATGGCGGCCGAGGCGAAGATCAGCACGAGCACGCTGGCCAGCAGCAGGTTCGGCCTGCCGAGCTGGCCGGGGACGATGTAGAGGCCGGACACGAAGCTCATCGGCAGCGCGCCCGCCGCGGCGACGAGCACGCCCGTGTCGACCGAGTTGTACGACCGGGCCACCACCGCGCCCGCGGCGATCGCCACGACGGCCGTGACACCGGCGGTGATCGCGACGGCCAGGCTGCTGCCACCCGAGACACCGCCCGCGAGGAACAGGGCCACCGAGGAGGCGATCAGCGCGAGCGCGCCCGCGAGGTGGCCGTACCGCCGCGCGGTCTCCTTCGTCCACGGCCGGAAGCTGTCCGGGTTGGACTCCGCGATGGCGTCGACCACGTCGTCGTACAGCGGGGGCGGCGGGTTCTCGTTGCGCCGCCGCAGCTGGAGCAGGTCGCCGTCCACCACGCCCAGCGACGCGAGCGTGCGGCCGGGGTCGAGCGGGCTGTCGCCCAGCTTGGCCAGGCACCACCCGCCGTGCCGCACGCCGCCGTCCGGAGTGGCCTCCTTGGCCATGTCCAGCAGCATCGGCAGCAGGTCGGCCACCGCCACGTCGGCCGGCAGCGCGACGTCGATGCGCGTTCGCGGCGCCACCACCGTCACCCGGCTGAACACCGTCGTACCGGTCGCCACCAGTGCCCCCTAAGTCCGTTTCGCCTGTTCCGCCGAACAGGTCCACCCGCTTGGCGGGGACCTTAGTATGGCCGTACCGCTCCGGTGCGCACCGGCGGTTCCGGGGAACACGTCGGTCGGGCTTTTTCGTCGACCCGAGTCCACTCCGCCCGCGGGTGCGCCATAGTGTCGGTGAAGTGCTGGTCGCGCGCGCCCGCTACGCGGAGCGGGAATGCGCCGAGGGGTTGTTCGACTAACGACTTGAAGAGGTGCCTGTTAGGTGAGCACGCTGCAGTTCAAGCGAACGCCACGCCTTGCTGCTCCACGGCCACCAGGCGGGGAAGTCCACCTCGAACCACCACCCGAGGTGCCCAGGGTCATCCCCGGCAACATCATGATGAAGGCGCTGCCCGTCGTCATGATCGCGTCGTCCGTGGGGATGATGGTGCTGATGTTCAGCACCGGCTCGAGGGCGCCCGCCGCCATGATCATGCCGGGCATGATGATGATCTCGACCGTCGGCATGATGGCCGGCGGGATGGGTGGCGGCAAGGGCCAGAAGAAGGCCGAGATGAACGAGGACCGCAAGGACTACCTGCGGTACCTCGGCCAGATGCGGGACCGCGCCCGTGAGGCGGCCGACGAGCAGCGCGCCGAGCGCGAGTGGGTCCACCCCGACCCGCAGATGCTGTGGTCGCTGGCCACCACCCGCCGGATGTGGGAGCGCAGGCAGAACGACCCCGACTTCTGCCACCTGCGCGCGGGCCGCGGCTCGCAGCGGCTGGCCACCCGGCTGGTGCCGCCGCAGACCGGCCCCGTCGAGGAGCTCGAGCCGATCGCCACGCTGGCGCTGCGCCGCTTCGTGCGCGCCCACTCGCTCGTGCCCGAGCTGCCGATCTCCATCGCGCTGCGCGGGTTCGCCGCGGTCGGCCTGATCGGCGACACCGAGATCAAGCGCGGCCTCGCCAGGGCCCTGCTGGCCCAGCTGGCCACGTTCCACTGCCCGGACGACCTGCTGATCGCCGTGGTCACCACCGGTCGCACCAAGTCCCAGTGGGAATGGGCGAAGTGGCTGCCGCACGTCCAGCACCCGGCGATCGTCGACGGCATCGGCCAGATGCGGATGATGGCGGGCTCGCTGGCCGAGGTCGAGCAGATGCTCGACGAGCAGCTCCGCGAGCGACAGCGGTTCACCCGCAACGCCCCGCCGCCCGCCGACCAGCCGCACATCGTGATCGTGATCGACGACGGCGACGTGACCCGCGAGGAGCAGATCCTGCTCGAGGAGGGCCTGGTCGGCGTCACGCTGCTCGACCTGTCGGAGTCGCTGGGCAACCTGACCGCCCGCCGCGGTCTGCGGCTGGTGATCGAGGACGACAAGCTCGGCGCCCGCAGCGCCAGCGGCGTCGAGTGGTTCGGCCGTCCCGACTGGCTGAGCCTGGTCGAGGCCGAGGCGCTGGCCCGCCGCCTCTCGCCCTACCGGGTCGGCGGCGTCGACACCGGTGGCAGCGAGGAGGACCCGCTGTCGATGAACAACAACCCGCCGCTGCTGGAGTTCCTCTCCATCCCCGGCGACCCGATGACCTTCGACGTGCAGCAGGCGTGGCGGCCCCGGCCGGTGCGCGACCGCTACCGGGTGCCGTTCGGCATCGGCGAGTTCGGTCAGCAGGTCGAGCTGGACATCAAGGAATCGGCGATGGAGGGCATGGGCCCGCACGGCCTGTGCATCGGCGCCACCGGTTCCGGCAAGTCGGAGTTCCTGCGCACCCTGGTGCTGGGCATGCTGGCCACGCACTCGTCGACCTCGCTCAACATGATCCTGGTCGACTTCAAGGGTGGTGCCACGTTCCTCGGTCTGGACAAGGCGCCGCACGTCGCCGCGACGATCACCAACCTCGCGGGCGACCTGACGCTGGTCGACCGCATGAAGGACGCCATCGCGGGCGAGGTGTCCCGCCGCCAGGAGGTGCTGGCGAAGGGCAACTACAAGAACGTCTGGGACTACGAGAAGGCCCGTGAGAACGGTGCCGACCTCGACCCGCTGCCCGCGCTGTTCATCTGCATCGACGAGTTCTCCGAGATGCTGACGGCCAAGCCGGACTTCATCGACATCTTCCTGCAGATCGGTCGAGTCGGCCGCTCGCTGCAGATCCACATGCTGCTCGCCTCGCAGCGCCTGGAAGAGGGCAAGCTGCGCGGTCTGGACACGTTCCTGTCCTACCGGATCGGTCTGAAGACGTTCTCCGCCGCCGAGTCGCGCGCCGCGATCGGCGTGCCGGACGCCTACGAGCTGCCGCCCATCCCCGGCTCCGGCTACCTGGGCATCCAGGGCTCGCCGCTGGTCCGGTTCAAGGCGCTCTACGTGTCCGGCCCGTACCGGCCCGCGGGCATGCAGGTCGCGGGCCCGTCGGCCGCGGTCAGCGGCGACAAGCGGCCGCGCTACTTCGTGCCGGACTACATCGAGATCCCCAAGGAACCGGTCAAGCCGGTCGTGGTCGTGGAGGAGAAGAAGGAGGACAGCAACGAGCCGAGCCAGCTCGAGGTCATCGTGAACAAGCTCGTCGGCCAGGGTCCTCCCGCCCACGAGGTGTGGCTGCCCCCGCTGAACGAGCCGCCGTCGCTGGACACGATGCTGCCCCCGTTGCAGCCCACCGAGGACCGCGGTCTCACCGCTCCCGGCTTCGTCACCAACGGCAAGCTCCAGGTCGCGATCGGCGTCGTGGACAAGCCGTTCGAGCAGCGCCGCGACCTGCTGTGGGCGGACTTCTCCGGTGCGGCCGGTCACGGCGCGATCGTCGGCGGCCCGCAGTCGGGCAAGTCGATGATGCTGCGCACGCTGATCACGTCGATGGCGTTGACGCACACCGCGCAGGAGGTCCAGTTCTACTGCCTCGACCTCGGTGGTGGCACGCTCGCCGCACTGGAGCGGCTGCCGCACGTCGGTGGCTTCGCCAGCAGGCTCGACGTCGACAAGGCCCGCCGCATGATCGCCGAGCTCGCGGGCCTGATCTCCGAGCGGGAGCAGCGGTTCCGGGCGCAGGGCATCGACTCGATGGTCGAGTTCCGCAACCGCAAGCGCCGGGGCGAGATCAAGGACGACCAGTTCGGCGACGCGTTCCTGCTCGTCGACGGCTGGATGAACTTCCGGCAGGAGTTCGAGACGCTCGAACCGCAGGTGCAGGCGCTCGCCGCGCAGGGCCTGTCCTACGGCGTGCACGTCGTGATCGCGGCGAACAGGTGGGCGGAGATCCGCCCGGCCATGAAGGACCTGCTGGGCACGAGGTTCGAGCTGCGGCTGGGTGACCCGTCGGAGTCCGATGTGGACCGCAAGGTCGCCGTCAACATCCCGCCGGGCAGGCCGGGCCGCGGTCTTTCCCCGCAGAAGCTGCACTTCCTCACCGCGCTGCCGCGCATCGACGCCTCCTCGGACGCGTCGACCGTGGCCTCGGGCATCCAGGACCTGATCACGAAGGTCACCCAGTCCTGGCGCGGGCCGCACGCGCCCGCCGTCCGACTGCTGCCGGACCTGTTGCCCTACAAGCAGTTCATGGCCCAGGTCGAGCAGGTCCGCCCCAACCGCGGCCACCTGGTCCCGATCGGCGTGGACGAGGACGAGCTGGCCCCGGTCTACCTGGACTTCGACAACGACCCGCACTTCATGTCGCTGGCCGACGGCGAGTCCGGCAAGACCGGCATGCTCCGCGCGATCGTGCGCGGCATCATGACGCACTACACGTCGAACGAGGCGCTGATCCTGCTCGTCGACTACCGCCGCACCATGCTCGGGTTCATCGACACCGACCACCTGCTCAGCTACGCGGTGTCCTCGGCGCAGCTGACCGACATGATCAAGGACGTCCGGGGCTCGATGCTCGGCCGCCTGCCCGGTCCCGACGTCACCCAGGACCAGCTGCGCAACCGGTCCTGGTGGAAGGGGCCCGAGCTGTTCATCGTCGTCGACGACTACGACCTCGTCGCGCCGCAGGGCGGCCAGAACCCGCTCCAGCCGCTGGCGGAGTTCATCCCGCAGGCGAAGGACGTCGGTCTGCACGTCGTCGTGGTGCGCCGCATGGGTGGCGCGTCCCGCGCGATGTTCGACCCGATCATCGGCAAGCTCAAGGAGATCGCGTCGCCGTTCATGATCGGTAGCGGTAGCAAGGAGGAGGGCAACCTCGTCGGCAACCTGAAGCCCTCGCCCCAGCCTCCGGGCCGCGGCACGCTGGTCACCCGCAAGAACGGCCAGCAGCGCGTCCAGTTCGCCTGGGTCGACCCGGAGTAGCCGATCGGGAGCACGAGTGGAACGGGCCCGCGACACACGTGTCGCGGGCCCGTTCTGCCTTGACCGGTCGGTCCACGCGGCCCCTCCCAGTGCCGTGGCGGAAGTGACTCCTGTCACGTCCGGACTGGTCACGGCGGTGCGCGGGGGCGTCGGCACCGCGAACCGGCCGGGTTGCGCCACGGCCGTCGGTGGCATCGGGTATGCATGTGCTGCCCGGCTGTCCCGCCGGATGAGGGGATTCGGATGAGTTTGCACGTGGCGGTCGACTTCGGCACGTCCAGCACCTGCGTAGCGCTGTCGGTGCACGGGCGGGAGCCGCAGGTCGTCGTGATCGACGGTCAGCCGCTGGTGCCCTCCGCCGTGTTCGCCGCCCCGGACGGCACCCTGTTCGTCGGCCACGAGGCCGAGCGGCAGGCCGCCGTCGACCCCTCCCGGTACGAGCCGAACCCGAAGCGCCGCATCGACGAGGGCGAGCTGCTGCTCGGCACCAGCGTGCTGCGGGTGTCGGACGTGGTGCGCGCGGTGCTCACGAGGGCCGTGAACGAGGCGCGGCGGGTCGCGGGCGGGATGCCGGTGGACCTGCTCGTGCTCACGCACCCGGCCGACTGGGGCGCCATCCGGACCCGCGTGCTCCTCCAGGCCGCGAACAAGCTCGCCAACGAGATCAGGCTGGTCCCCGAGCCGGTGGCGGCCGCGGTGTTCCACTCGGCCGGGCACGCGATGGCCGAGGGCGCCACGCTCGCCGTGCTCGACCTCGGCGCGGGCACGGTGGACGCCACCGTCATCAGCCGCCAGGGCGGTGCCTTCCGGGTGCTGGCCACCAAGGGCGACCCCAGCTTCGGCGGCGCGGACGTCGACCAGCTGCTCCTGGAGCACCTCGGCTCGCAGGTGCCGCCGCCCGACCGGGACGCCTGGCGGCAGCTCGTCGAGGGCCAGGCGATGGCAGACCGGCGCCGTCGGCGGATGCTCCGCCAGGACGTGCGGGGCGCCAAGGAGACGCTGTCGCGGCACGCCTACACCGACGTCCCGATGCCGCCGCCGTTCCGGGACGCCCACGTCACCCGCAGTGACCTGGAACGGCTCATCAGCGCCCCGCTCAACCGGGCCGTGGCGCTGGTGCTGGGCGCGGTGCGCAACACCGGGCTGAACCCGCGGCAGCTCGCGGGCATCTTCCTGGTCGGCGGGTCCAGCCGGATCCCGATGGTCGCGCGGCTCGTGATGGAGCAGTCCGGGGTCGTGCCGACGAGCATCGACCAGCCCGAGACCGTGGTCGCCCGCGGCGCCCTGCGGGCCGTCGCCGTCGAGCAGGCCGCACCGCCCAAGGCGGCGGTCCCGGAGGAGGGCACCCGCAAGATCACCAGGAAGATCGGCGCCCCCGAGACCTACCGGACGGCCTTTCCCGCGACACCCGCCCCCGGTTTCGCGAGGCCCCCGCAATTCCCCGTCGTGGCGCCTCCGGTGAAAAAGCGTTCACGCGTTCCGCTACTGGTCGGCGGAGCCGTTCTGCTGGTCGCGGTAATCGGCGCGTCGGTCGCCTACGCGATCTCGTCGAATGGCAAGACCGAGGGCGGGGAAACGGGCCCGTCGAAAAGCGCGGACCCCGGCAAGCAGATCTCCGTGTACGACTACAGCTTCTCCGCACCGCTCGACTGGGAGCAGAGCGGAGGCGATCCGACGACCCGCAAGGTGCAGGTCAGACCGGCGGGCGCGGATTCCACCAAAGACCTCATCGCGGTGCAGGAACAACCGCTCACCTACGACGCGTCCGCGGACCGCGACCGGGCCGTGCGGGAACTCCGCTCGGAGTACGACGTGGCGAAGAACCTTTCCGATTTCACCCCGCAGACGAGCTACGCGGGCAAGGATGTCGTGTACTACCGGGAACGGCCCGAGGGCCTGACGATCGACTGGTACGTGCTGCTCAAGGGCGGTGCGCAGGTCAGCGTCGGGTGCCAGTACACGCAGGCGGGCGAACAGCGGGTCCGCTCCGCCTGCGAACAGGTCGTCCGGACCTTGACCGTCACGAGTTGACCAGGAGGGTCGGCATGACCTCGGAAGCGTTCGCCAGGTTCCGCGCGGACCTGTCGGCGGCCGTCACCAGGGGTCGGCGGGCCGCCGCGGCCGCGGGCGCGCGCAACGCGGAGGCCCGCGACCGCAGCCGTGAGCTGGCCGAGCGGTTGCGCGCGCGGCAGGCCGCGCCGGGGCAGCAGCCCACCTCGCCGGACGTCCGGAGGGTGGCCAACGGGTTCCGCGAGGAGCGCGGCCTGCCCGTCGAGCGGCTGCCGGACGGTGCTCCGCAGGAGGCGCCGGCTGAGACGGAAAAGCCGGTCGACGCAAAAGCAAATTCGGAGACGCCGACCACTCTCGGTTCACGTCCGGTGGCCGGTCCGCGGGGTCAACTTCCCCGTGCGGGTGACGATGACGAGGACTTTTCGCAAGGGCAAATCCTCTACTGACCGTAACGGCCTCACCCGGTGACGTTCACTAGAGCAACTGTTTCCGGCGAAGGCGCGACAAGACGGAACCGGCATGGCACTGTGTCCGTCGTAGGGGCAGTACAGGCTGAGAACGTGCGGCCCGATCCCATCTATCAAGGGGGCTTTTCCCAATGGCACTATTCGCAACTGGCAGCCAGGAGCTCTTGACCGCGGGTCAGGACATCGTCAGCACCGGCGAAGAGATCGACGGCATTCTCAAGAACCTGAACAACATCATCGACGCGATCAACGGCACCTGGTCCGGTGCCGCCAAGGACGCGTTCACGGTGCTGAACACCCGGTTCGACGAGGACGCCAGGAAGCTGAACGAGGCGCTGAAGGAAATCGCCGAGCAGGTCACCGGCAGCGCGAACCTGTACGTGCAGCAGCAGGAAGAGCAGGCGCAGCAGATGAGCTCCATCACCTCGCGCCTCGGCTGAGTACCGCAGCTCCACCTGTTTCACCTCCTTCGGCTTTTTCTGATTAGGACTTGGGGAATTTCATGGACATCAAGGTTGATTTCGGTTCGTTGGACGGTCTCGCGGGCGACATCGCCTCGCAGGCCTCCACCCTGCAGAGCACGCTCGAGAACCTGAAGAGCCGCCTCGCGCCCGCCATCGCCCAGTGGGAGGGTGGTTCGGGTGGCGCGTACCAGGCCTCGCAGCAGAAGTGGGACCAGGCCGCCGAGGACCTGCAGCAGGTGCTCGCGCAGATCGGCACCGCCGTCCGCGCCGCGAACGAGTCCTTCCAGCAGGGCGAGCAGCAGAACACCTCTCGCTGGGGCTAGATCTTCAGTCACGCAGCGTGACCACGCGGGCCCTGGAACCGTTCGGTTCCGGGGCCCGCGCACGTTCCGACCACTGGTTGGCGGGGGCCGTTTTGACCCGGCCACGACCCAACCGGTATCTTCCTACGTTGTTGTGCGGTATCCGGTGCGACATTGCGCGCCGCGTGTGTTCTGGTCCACTTGCCCAGCTCGTTCTCGAGGGGCAATCCGGCCTGGAGCAGCCGCCGCAATGTCCACCAGACGCAAGTGACGACGAGGTAGATCCGTGCGCACGTACAGCCCGAAGGCCGGCGAGGTGACCCGCGCCTGGCATGTGATCGACGCCCAGGACGTGGTGCTCGGTCGGCTCGCCACCCAGGCCGCGACGCTGCTGCGCGGCAAGCACAAGCCGACTTATGCCCCGCATGTCGACACTGGCGACTTCGTCGTCATCATCAATGCTGACAAGGTTGCCCTGACCGGCAACAAGCGGGACCAGGAGTTCGTGTACCGCCACAGCGGTCACCCCGGTGGTCTGCGCAAGCAGTCCTTCGGCGAGGCGCTTGACACGCGCGCCGACCGGCTCGTCGAGAAGGCGATCAAGGGCATGCTGCCCAAGAACCGCCTCGGCAGCGTCATCGGCAGCAAGCTGAAGGTCTACAGCGGCCCGACGCACCCGCACGCCGCGCAGCAGCCGCAGCCTTTCGAGATCACCAAGATCGCCCAGTGACCGGCGACGAGCACACCGAGGAAGTCACTGTGACCACCCCTGAGTCCGAAGTCGAGGCCGTCGAGACCGACGCCGTCGACGCCGTTGAGGCCGACGCCACCGAGGTCGACGCCGTCGAGGCCGAGGCCACCGAGATCGACGCCGATGAGGCCGAGGTCGAGGCCGCACCCGTGGTCAAGCACTCGCTCAACGGTGCCCACCACCTCGCGCAGACCGTCGGTCGGCGCAAGGAAGCCATCGTTCGCGTCCGCCTGGTGCCCGGCACCGGCAAGTTCACGCTGAACGGCAAGAGCCTCGAGCAGTACTTCCCCAACAAGGTGCACCAGCAGCTCATCCGCGAGCCCCTGGTCACCACGGAGAAGCCCGAGACGTTCGACGTGCTCGCCACGCTGCGCGGCGGCGGCACCACCGGCCAGGCCGGTGCGCTCCGCCTCGCCATCGCGCGTGCGCTGATCGCGATCGACATCGAGGACCGCCCGGTCCTCAAGAAGGCCGGCTTCCTCACCCGTGACCCGCGGGTCAAGGAGCGCAAGAAGTACGGTCTGAAGAAGGCCCGCAAGGCGCCGCAGTACAGCAAGCGCTGATCGGACTTCCAGCTTTACCCTGCGGGAGCAGCCAGTTCTTCATCGAACTGCTGCTCCCGCAGTGCTTTCCGGCCCCTTTCGCTGTGCGGTTGATCACGGAGGATCCTCGGATCATGGCTCGCCTGTTCGGCACCGACGGAGTACGCGGTCTCGCCAATGCGGACCTCACCCCCGAACTGGCACTGTCCGTGGCCGCCGCCGCGGCACGGGTGCTCGCCGAGCACGACCGGACGCACCGCCCGGTGGCGCTGGTCGGCCGGGACCCGAGGGCCAGCGGCGAGATGCTGGAGGCCGCGGTCGTCGCGGGCCTGAGCTCCGCGGGTGCCGACGTGCTCCGCGTCGGCGTGCTGCCCACGCCCGCCGTCGCGTTCCTGGTCGCCGCGCTCGGCGCCGACGTCGGCGTGATGATCTCCGCCTCGCACAACGCCATGCCGGACAACGGCATCAAGCTGTTCGCCGCGGGCGGCCACAAGCTCCCGGACTCGGTCGAGGACGAGATCGAGGAGAAGATGCTCACCCACGACGGCCGCCCCACGGGCGCGGCCATCGGCCGGGTCCGCGACGTCGAGGACGCCGAGGGCCAGTACGTCGAGCACCTCCTCAAGATCACCCCGCACCGCCTCGAAGGCATCAAGGTCGTCGTGGACTGCGCGAACGGCGCCGCCTCGATCGCCGCGCCGGACGCCTACCGCCGCGCGGGCGCCGAGGTGGTCGAGATCAACTCGTCCCCGGACGGCCTGAACATCAACGACAACTGCGGCTCGACGCACCTCGACGTCGTGCGCGCCGCGGTCCTCGAGCACGGCGCCGACCTGGGCATCGCGCACGACGGCGACGCCGACCGGTGCCTCGCGGTCGACGCGCGGGGCAACGAGGTCGACGGCGACCAGATCATGGCCGTCATCGCCGTGGCCATGCGCGACGCCGGTGAGCTGACCGACAACACGCTGGTCGCGACCGTGATGAGCAACCTCGGCCTGCACATCGCCATGCGCGAGCAGGGCATCGCGCTGCGCACGACCGGGGTGGGCGACCGGTACGTGCTGGAGGAGCTGCGCGCCGGCGGTCTCGCCCTGGGCGGCGAGCAGTCCGGCCACGTCGTGCTCCCCGCGCACGCCACCACCGGCGACGGCCTGCTGACCGCGCTGCGGCTGATGGCGCGGATGGCCGAGACCGGCAAGACGCTGGCCGAGCTGGCCGCCGTGATGAGCAGGCTGCCGCAGGTCCTGATCAACGTCCGGGTGTCGGACAAGGCTCTGGTGGCGAAGGACGCGTCGGTGAACGACGCCGTGGCGCGGGTCACCACCGAGCTCGCCGACTCCGGTCGCGTGCTGCTGCGCCCGTCGGGCACCGAGCAGCTCGTCCGCGTGATGGTCGAGGCGACCAGCCACGAGGTCGCCGAGTCGGCCGCCCGCAGGCTCGCCGATGTGGTTTCCTCGGTGCACTAGCGCGGTGACCGCAGCCCCCCGCCGCCGGGGAGTTCCGTCGTCCAGGTGAGCGGCGGGGCCCGGCGCGGGTCGTGGTGACCGCGTCCAGGTCGAGATTCGGGGGGCGGGCGTGGTCAACCTGCTGTTGGGATTCGTCGTCGGTGCGCTGGTCGGCGGCGGGGTCGCGGTCGCGGTCCTGAAGGCGAAGCGGCAGCAGCCGTTCCCGCCCAACCAGGGCTACCCGCCCCAGCAGCACGGCTACCCGCAGCCGCCTCCTCCCCAGGGGCCGCAGCCGCCCCAGCAGCCGCCTCGCCAGTGGTGATCCGCTGCCGGCCGCGCCCGGTGGCTGTTTACTAAGGCAACCGACTGTCCCAACCGGCCTCCGCACGGCCGTTGGGCTGGGAGTCTTGGGCGGAACCCGGAGCGACATGGCCGCGTCTCACCGGGGACAAAGGGGAGGCAGGAGCACATGGCGGGTTACCAGGCCAATGCGGGCGAGATGATGTCGTCGGCGACCACCATCCAGGGGGTCGCCTCCGACGTCGAGGAGTACAAGGCGAAGGTCTCGGCGAGCGCGGTGTCGGCCGCCGACTTCGGTCGCGCGCACACCGCGGGCGGTTCGCGCTACCTCGCCGGGCTGCCGAAGATCGCCGAGGCGGTCGGCGCCCACTCCGCCGCGTTGAAGGGCCTCTCCGACAAGCTCCGCAACTCCGCCAACGGGTACGACTGGTCCGACACGGCGAACGCGCAGAACCTCGCCAACACCGGGGGCAAGTGATGGCTACTCCGTCCTGGGAAGACGTGAAGAAGGTCGTCGACAACCCCGCGGTGTCCACGGAGGACAAGAAGGCCCTCCTGCTGGCGTACTACACCAACGACGTCAAGGACGACATCACCGGTACGCACAACGACGAGCTCGAGGAGTACCTCGACGACTACGACATCTCGTGGGGCGACGGCCAGTGGCAGGCGACCAAGGACGCGATGCCGTGGGCGGACAGCTCGGAAGACCGGCTGAACAGCGCCTACGACAAGGGCAAGAAGGCCGCGGACGAGGGTGACGCGCGCAACGCCCAGCACGAGAAGGACAAGAAGGCCGGGCAGGACGTCCTGGACGGCTCCGCGCAGCGGGCGTCCGACGGCGGCGCCGGTGTCGCGAACTCCAACCAGCTGCTGGACGCGGGCAAGCCGGGCCTGAAGTACTTCGAGAACTTCCTGCCGGTGTACCAGTCCGCGCTGTCGGTCATCGACGGCGGCAAGGTCGACACGTCGGTCGACAACATGCACCGCCGCTACGACGAGCAGCGCGACATCGACTTCCACAAGATCGACATCGACATCGTCGAGCTGCACCAGGTCGCCCAGGACTCCCGCGACCGGCAGGGCGACGCCGAGAAGTCGATGAGCAAGCTCTGGTCCGGCTGGACGGGCAAGGCCGCCGACGCGTCGCGGAAGTTCGTGACCGACATGTCGAGCCGGGCCGCCACGCACGCCGAGGCCGTCGACCACATCGCCGAGGTCACCAGGGCCGCCTGCCACACCGTGTCCGGACTGGTGAACACCAAGGCCAGGACCATCCTCGAGGGCGTCCGGAACGTCAACGACATCGCGGGCCTGAGCCCCGACCAGATCAAGCAGGTCATCGACGGCGTGTTCTCCGAGGACGAGGCGCTGCTGCGGCGGGTCGCGGGCTTCGTGAAGTTCACGATCGACGACGGCGCCTGCGACGGCGACGTGTGGAAGGAGCAGGTCCGCAAGGAGTCCATGAAGTGGCTCAAGGGGACCTTCAAGCCCGACGTCGACGGCAAGTACGAGCAGTTCGACGCGATCTGCAAGTCCACCAAGGAGTCGGTCGACAAGGCGTGGGAAGAGGTCGGCAAGCAGGTCGACGCCTTCAACACCAAGCCGTTCGACCCGCCGAAGCAGGACGCGCCGCCGAAGCAGGACAACCCGCCCGCCAAGGACCACAGCGGCACCGGGAGCACCGGGACGAGCGGCACCGGCGGCACCGGGACCGGTGGCGGTGGCACCGGTGGCGGCGGCACGGGCGGTGGAGGTACCGGCGGTGGCGGCGGTGGGACCCCGCCGAGCACGCCGTCCATCCCGGAGATGCCGAAGCCGGAGAACCCGCTCGACAAGAACGGCGACGGGATCCCCGACGACGCCAACGGCGACGGCAAACCGGACGACCCGTCGGGCAGCGGCGGTGGTGGCGGTGGTGACGGCAAGGGCGAGGAGAAGAAGCCCGAGAGCGTCACGATCACCAGCGGTGCCAACGAGATCAAGGTCACGGAGCCGGACTCGCGCGGCCACGTGAAGATCACCGTCGACACGCCGAACTCGCCGCCGAAGACCTACGACCTCGACTTCAGCAAGAACCCCGAGGCGGCCAAGGCGCTGATGGGCGCGAACGGGGCGGCGGCGATCTCCCAGGCCCTCTCCGGCCAGGGCGGCGCCGGTGCCGGAGCGGGTGCGGGCACCACGCCCGGCAGCGCCCCGTCGGCCGGTGGCGCGACGCCGGTCGAGGCGGGCGCCGACGGCAAGGCCGTGATCGAGCTCGACGGCCTGACCATCACGACCGAGATCGACCCGCTGACCGGCGAGGTCAACATCTCGGTCGACGACGGCACGGGCGAGCCGCAGCAGTACGGCCTGGAGTTCGGCGACGACGACGGGTCCTCCGACCCCGAGGGCACCGACAAGTCCGGCGCCGACCGGGGACGGCCGGACTTCAGCACGATGCCCGCGTACGACAGCGGGCCGGGCTCCACCGACCCCGCGTTCGCCCAGGACGGCGGGCAGAGCCTCGGCGACCGCGTCTTCGAGCGCGAGTTCGGTGGCGGCCAGAGCTTCGGCGAGCCCGCGTTCGAGCGCGAGTTCGGTGGCCAGAGCTTCGCCGACCAGGGTTTCGGCGGGCAGGGTTTCGCCGACCAGGGCGGCCAGAGCTTCGCGGAACCGGCGCAGGCCCAGCAGTACGGCGGTCAGGGCTTCACCGACTCGGCGTTCGCGCAGAGCTTCAGCGAGCAGGGCTTCACCGATCCCGGGTTCGCGCAGCCGACGCCCGCGGCCGGGTTCAGCGAGCCCTTCGCGGGCGGGTTCTCCTCGTCCGACGGCGGCACGACGTCCACGGCGGGCGCCTCGGCGTTGGGGGACAGCAGCTTCGACCGCGCGGACTCCATGATCGGCCCGCAGGTCCCGCCGGCGGCCGCGGGCCCCGACCCGATGTGGGGTCCGCCGACGCCGAGCGGTGACGCGAGCCTCGCCGACACCACCGCGGCGCAGGCGGGTCAGCCCGGCTCGGCCACGCTGCCGTCCATCGGGGACGGTGCGGGCCAGGGTCAGGCCGTGCCTCCCGCGGGCGGCATGATGGGCGGCGGGATGATGGGCGGCGGCCAGCCCGGCGGAGGGCAGCAGGGCGGCAGCGGTGACTCCGAGCGCGGCGCGAGCCAGTGGCGCACCACGGGGTCGCTGTTCGACGACGAGGCCGGCCTCGGTCGGCTCCAGGGCGTGCTCGGGGAGGACAACGCGAGATGACCGGTTTCGAGTCGCTGGAGAGCGTCAAGCGCAAGCTCGCGGGGATCACGTCGGAGCACTCGGCGCGGATGGAGCTCGCCACCCGCAAGCTCGCCGAGACCGACAAGGCGACCGCCGAGAGCCACAAGGAGTTCGTCGACAAGCAGAAGCGCGTCGTCGAACGCCTGCGCGAGATGGCGAAGGCCCAGCGCGAGGGCGCGGCCAAGAAGCCCGACAGCGAGCTCAACTTCGTGGTCGACGACGAGTCCGGGCCGGACGAGCTGGCGGAGGAGATCGCCGCGCTGGAGCGCGCCCGGATCGCCCGCGCCTCGCGGACCGAGGAGGGCTCGTTCCTCCAGGCCGCCCCGTCCGCGGGCCCGAGCCGCTGGGGCCGCGAGCACCCGGCGCCCGAACCCGTCGCGCAGGCCCCGGTCCGGCCGCTCCCGCCGGTCCGCCAGCCGCCGCCGCGCCGCCCGGTGACCGATGACGACGACGACTTCGGCAACGAGAGCTACCTCACCTGAGCCGGTGAACAGCAAGGGCCTCCCCGCCACGGCGGGGAGGCCCTTGTCACGTCTACTGCCGCGGTGGCCCGTACCCCTGCTGGGGTGGGCCCTGGCCGGTGGGCGGGGGTCCGTAGCCCGCCGGTGGCCCGTAACCGGGAGGCGGGCCCTGTCCTTGCGGGGGGCCGTATCCGGGCTGCGGAGGGCCGTAACCCGGTGCGGGCGGCCCGTACCCCGTCCCCGGTCGCGCGGGACCCGGCTGCTGGGGCGTTCCGCGCAGCGCGCCCATGACGGGCGGCAGCACCGCGAGGATCGCGACGGCCACCCCGAGCACGAGCGCGGTCACCTGGACGCCGTCGACGCCCACCCCGGTGAAGCCCCAGTAGTTCAGGTACACGACGTTCAGCACGAGCGGCGCGACCCCGAGCAGTGCCGCGAGGCCGACCACCAGCACGCCCGCGACCTTCTTCGAGAGCAGCAGGACCGCTCCCGCCAGGAAGGCCGCGAACGGCAGGAAACGGGCCCACTCCTGGAGGTTCGCGAGCAGCGACAGCGTGCCGGGGTCACCGCCGGTCTGCCGCATCATCACGTCGACCAGCTCCGGCGCGGTGTCCGGCTCGTTCTCGTGCAGCAGGCCGATCAGGCCGAGCACGCCCCAGAAGATCCCGACCCCGGCCGCGCCGACCGCCGCGATCACGACGAACGCCGTGTTCCCGCCGCGCGGCGGGGCGGGCGGCGGTTGCTGCGGCCACCCCGGTTGTTGCTGTCCTGGCATCACGCGCTCGACGGTAGCGGGTCGTCCGGCCCGCGAGTGCCGTGTCGGCGCAGGTCCACCCGGTTGGTCAGTGCCTCGCCCGCGCCAGCGCCGCGCGCTGGTAGGACAGGACCGCGCCCTTGACGTCGTTGTCCAGCAACGCGTCGAAGCGCTTGTCGTCGGTCAGGGTGCGCAGCAGGAAGGCCGTCGTGAACGCCTTCGCCATCTTGTTCGCCGCGCGCTCGCCCTTGCCGTCCAGCAGGAGCTCGCTCCAGTGCCTGCCCTCGGCGAACCCGAGGTGGCCGACCTTGGGCAGCGTCCGCACCTGCACCGGGCCGAGCCACGCCTCCGCGATGGCCTCGCTGTGCCCGACCGGCGGCGCGATCCGGTCCTCGCCCGCCGCGAGGTGCAGCCCTGGCACGGTGACCCGGCGCGCGGCGTCCAAAGCGGACGGTCGGGTCTCGGTGGCCGCCAACGTGATCACGGCCTTGACCCGCTCGTCGTCGGCCGCGGCCAGCACGGCGGCGCCACCGCCGAGCGAGTGGCCCGCGACCGCGAGCTTGGCCGGGTCGACGCTGATGCCGCCGTCGCCGAGCCGCACGCCCGCGCAGACGTCGAGGGTGGTGCTGAGGTTCGCGGCGTGCAGCCGGGCGGACAGCAGCGGCCCGCGCTGGGTGTTCGGCGCGGCCGCGACGAAACCCCACGACGCGAGGTGGCGCAGCAGGCCGAGGTAGCGGCCGACGGGCTGGAGCCAGCCGTGGCCGAACGCGACGGCGGGCAGCCCGAGCCCGGAGGCGGGGGTGAACACCTCGCCGGGCAGCCCGACGAGAGCCAGGTCGCCCCGCAGCACCTCGTGCCCGCCGGGCTTGCTGAGCTGGTCCAACGCCTGCTTCGCCGAGTAGCCGCTCACCCCTGGAACCGTAGTCGATCGGCGGGTTTCCCGAGACTCGCGCCACACCTCGACATTGGTCTACACCAAATGTGCGCGTGACCTGGGCAAATCCGAGCTGCTCACACTTTCAGGTTACGGCCGTGGTCTAGCTACGCTGTCCCCCGTGTGCGGAATCGTGGGATACGTGGGTCACCGGTCAGCGCTGGACGTCGTGCTCGACGGGCTGAGGCGGATGGAGTACCGGGGGTACGACTCGGCGGGCGTCGCCGTGCTCGACGGCGACGGCGGTCTGACCGTCGAGCGCAAGGCCGGACGGCTGGCCAACCTGGAGGCCCGGCTCGACGAGGTCGGCCGGGACGCCTTCGCGGGCACCTCCGGCATGGGCCACACCCGCTGGGCCACGCACGGCGCCCCGGTCGACCGGAACTCCCACCCGCACCGGGACGGGACCGGCAAGGTCGCCGTCGTCCACAACGGCATCATCGAGAACTTCATCGCGCTGCGCACCGAGCTCGAGGGCTTCGGCGTCGAGATGGCCAGCGACACCGACTCCGAGACCGCCGCGCACCTCGTCGCGCGGGCCTACGCCGAGGGCGGCACCGCCGGTGACCTGACCGAGAGCGTCCGCGCCGTGGTCCGCAGGCTCGAAGGCGCGTTCACGCTGGTCGTGACGCACGCCGACGTGCCGGACCAGGTCGTCGCGGCCCGCCGCTCCTCGCCGCTCGTGGTCGGCGTCGGCGAGGGCGAGCACTTCGTCGCCTCGGACGTGTCCGCGTTCATCGAGCACACCCGCCAGGCCGTCGAGCTGGGCCAGGACCAGGTCGTCGTGATCACCGCCGACGGCTACGAGGTCACCGACTTCCACGGCGAGCCCGCCACCGCGAAGCCGTTCACCGTGGACTGGGACCTGTCGGCCGCCGAGAAGGGCGGCCACGACTACTTCATGCTCAAGGAGATCGAGGAGCAGCCGGAGGCGCTCGCCAACACGCTGCGCGGGCACTTCGACGGCGGCCGGATCATCCTCGACGAGCAGCGGCTGTCCGACCAGGACCTGCGCGACGTCGACAAGGTGATCGTCGTGGCCTGCGGCTCGGCCTACCACTCCGGCCTGATCGCCAAGTACGCCATCGAGCACTGGACCCGGCTCCCCGTGGAGGTCGAGCTGGCCAGCGAGTTCCGCTACCGCGACCCGGTGCTCGACCGCGACACGCTCGTCGTCGCCGTCTCGCAGTCCGGTGAGACCGCGGACACCCTCGAGGCCGTCCGGCACGCCCGCGAGCAGAAGGCCCGCGTGCTGGCGGTGTGCAACACCAACGGCGCGCAGATCCCGCGCGAGTCCGACGCCGTGCTCTACACCCACGCCGGGCCCGAGATCGGGGTGGCGTCGACCAAGGCGTTCCTCGCCCAGATCGCGGCGAACTACCTGGTCGGCCTGGCCCTGGCGCAGGCCCGCGGCACCAAGTACCCGGACGAGGTCGCCCGCGAGTTCCGCGAGCTGGAGGCCATGCCCGACGCCGTCGCGCGGGTCCTCGGCACGACCGAGCAGGTCCGCGCGCTCGGCCGCGAGCTGGCCGACTCGAAGGCGGTGCTGTTCCTCGGCCGCCACGTCGGCTACCCGGTGGCCCTCGAAGGCGCGCTGAAGCTCAAGGAACTGGCGTACATGCACGCCGAGGGCTTCGCTGCCGGTGAGCTCAAGCACGGCCCGATCGCGCTGATCGAGGAGGGCCTGCCGGTCGTCGTGGTCATGCCCTCGCCCAAGGGCCGCGCGGTGCTGCACTCGAAGATGGTGTCCAACATCAGCGAGATCCAGGCCCGCGGCGCCCGCACGATCGTGATCGCCGAGGAGGGCGACGAGACGGTCCGGCCGTTCGCCGACCACCTCATCGAGATCCCGGCCGTGCCGACGCTGCTCCAGCCGCTCATCTCCACGGTGCCGCTCCAGGTGCTCGCCGCCGAGATCGCCCGCAGCCGCGGCTACGACGTCGACAAGCCCCGCAACCTCGCGAAGTCCGTCACCGTCGAGTAGGCCCTTCCCGGCTGTGCGGCGCGTCACGTGTCGCACAGCCGGGGGGTGGCAAGGTATGTGGGCATGCGCGGTCTGTGGAACACCGAACACGTGAAGGCGGCCGAGGCCCGGCTGCTGGCCAGGACCCCGGAGGGCTCGCTCATGCGGCGGGCCGCCTTCGGGGTGGCCACGGTGGCCCTGGAGCTGCTGGCGGGCCGCAGGCGGGTGGGTCTGCTGGTCGGCTCGGGCGACAACGGCGGCGACGCGCTGTGGGCCGGGTACTACCTGCGCCGCCGGGGTGTCGCCGTGTTCGCCGTCCTGCTGAGCCCGGAGCGCGCGCACGCCGAGGGGCTGGCCGCGTTCCGCAAGGCGGGCGGGCGGGTCGTCGACAAGCTGCCCGAGGTGGACCTCGCCGTCGACGGCGTCGTGGGCCTGTCCGCGCGCGGCCCGCTGCGCCCCGAGGCCGCCGAGCACGTCGCGGGCGTGACGGCGCCGTTCCTGGCGGTCGACCTGCCCAGCGGCGTCGACCCGGACACCGGTGTCACCGGCGGCCCGTTCGTCGAGGCGGCCACCACCGTCACGTTCGGCTGCCTCAAGCCGGTGCACGCCCTGGCCGACTGCGGTGACGTGCGGCTGGTCGAGTTCGGCCTGCGGCCCGAGCTGCCCGGCCCGGACCTGATGGAGCTGGAGCGCGAGGACATCGCGTTCGCCTGGCCCGTGCCCGGTGCGGGCGACGACAAGTACACCCAGGGCGTCACGGGCATCGCCGCTGGCTCGGCGACCTACCCCGGCGCGGCCGTGCTGGCGACCGGCGCCTCGGTGCTGGCCACCTCCGGCATGGTCCGCTACGCCGGGCAGGCCGCCGACGCCGTGCGGGCCCGCTGGCCCGAGTCCATCTGCACCGGCTCGATCACCGACGCGGGCCGCGTGCAGGCCTGGTCCGTCGGGCCGGGTCTCGGCACCGGCCTGAGCGCGGAGAACGTGCTCAAGTACGTCCTGGAGGCCGGTGTCCCGGTGTGCGCGGACGCCGACGCGATCACGATGTTCGCCAACAACCCGGACCTGTGGGACGCCCGCGACCCGGACACCGCGGTGGTGCTCACGCCGCACGACCGCGAGTACGCCCGGCTGATGGGCGAGGACGTCGGCGACGACCGGGTGGCCGCCGCCCGGCGGGCCGCCGCGCGCTTCAACGCCGTTGTGCTGCTCAAGGGCAACACGACGATCATCGCCGACCCCGGCGGCGCGGTCGCGGTCAACCGGTCCCGGTCGTCGTGGCCCGCGACGGCGGGCTCCGGCGACGTGCTGTCCGGCGTGATCGGCTCGCTGCTCGCGGCGGGCGTGTACCCGCTGCTCGCCGCGGCCAGCGCGGCCCACGTGCACTCGCTGGCCGGTGAGCTGGCCGCGAACGGCGCGCCGATCCCGGCGTCGTCGCTGATGGCCGCCATTCCGGACGCGATTCGGTCCGTGCGGGCTGTGACACCATGATTGGTGCCATGGTTGCCCCCACCCCCCGCGCCGAGGTCGTAGTCGACCTCGCCGCCTTCCGCCGCAACGTCGCCGTGCTGGCCGGTCTGGCCGACCGCACGGGCGCGGCGACCATGGTCGTGGTCAAGGCCGACGGCTACGGCCACGGCGCCGTCGACGTGGGGCGCGCCGCGCTCACCGCGGGCGCCACGTGGCTCGGCGCTTGCTCGCTGGCCGAGGCCCTGGTGCTGCGCGAGGCGGGCATCACCGCGCGCGTGCTGTCGTGGCTGGACCTGCCCGGTGAGGACTTCGCCGCCGGGGTGGCCGCCGACGTGGACATCTCGGTCGCCTCGACCCGGATGCTGCGCGTCGTCGCCGAGGCCGCCCGCCGGGTCGGCAGGCGCGCCCGTGTGCACCTCAAGATCGACACCGGGCTGTCCCGCAACGGCTGCCAGCCCGCGGACTGGCCCGCGCTCGTCGCGGAGGCCGCCGGCACCCCGGACGTCGAGGTCGTCGCGATCTGGTCGCACCTCGCGTGCGCCGACGAGATCGGCCACCCGTCGATCAGCCTCCAGGCCGAGCGGTTCGACGCGGCCTACCGGCAGTCCCTCGCGGCGGGCCTGCGGCCGATGCGGCACATCGCCAACTCGGCCGCCCTGATCACCCGCCCCGACCTGCACTTCGACCTCGTGCGGCCCGGCATCGCCGCGTACGGGCTGAACCCCGTCCACGTCCCGCTCGACCTGCGCCCGGTGATGACGTTCCGCGCGGGCGTCGCGCTGACCAAGCGCCTCCCGGCGGGCGAGTCCGTGTCGTACGGCCTGACCTGGACGACCCCGGTCGACACCACGATCGCCCTGGTCCCCGCCGGTTACGCCGACGGCGTCCCGCGCAGCCTCTCGGGTCGGATGGAGGTGCTGCTGCACGGCAGGCGGCTGCCGGTCGTCGGCCGGGTCTGCATGGACCAGATCATGGTCGACTGCGGCGACCTGCCGGTCCGGGAGGGCGACGAGGTCGTCCTGTTCGGCCCCGGCGACCGCGGCGAGCCGACCGCGCGCGAGTGGGCCGACGCGATCGGCACCATCGACTACGAGATCGTCACCGGCATGCACCGGCCGCGCCTGCGCCGCACGTACGCGGGCGTCCCCGAGCTGGTCGAGACATGAGCGCCCTCTGGAAGACCGTCGGCTGGGCGGGCGGTGTCCTCGGCGCGGCCGCGACGGGTGTCGCGGTCGGCGCGGCCGCGCACCGCAAGAAGGTGTCGCAGGAGCGCCGCAAGACCGACGACCCGCTGGCGGGCGAACCGCTCGGCGAGCTCCGGCCGGACCACGAGTCCACCGTGGCCGCCGACGACGGCGTGCCGCTGTCGGTGGAGGAGGTCCTGCCGGAGAGCGGCGCGGACCCGGAGCTGACCGTCGTCCTCGTGCACGGCTTCGCCCTCGACCGGCGCTGCTGGCACTTCCAGCGCCGCGACCTCGCGAAGCTGGAGGACCCGCCGGTCCGCCAGGTCCTCTACGACCAGCGCAGCCACGGCCGTTCGGGCCGGTCGACGGCCGAGGGCAGCACCATCGAGCAGCTGGCCCACGACCTCGACGCGGTGATCCGCGCCGTCGTGCCCGACGGCCCGCTCGTCCTGGTCGGCCACTCCATGGGCGGCATGACGATCATGGCCCTCGCCGAGTCCCGCCCCGAGCTGTTCGCCGACCGCGTCCGCGGCGTCGCCCTCGTCGGCACGGCCGCCGGCGCCGTCGGCGGCGCGGGCCTGTCCAAGTCCGTGCTGTCCCGGTACAACCCCGTCACGCTGGGCGTCGGCCGCCTGGCCGGCATCCAGCCGGGGTTCGTCGAGTGGGCGCGGCGGCGGGCCGACAAGGTCACCTGGGGCGGCATCAGGCTGCTGGCGTTCGGCGACCGCAAGGTCAGCCCGCTGCTGGTGGACCTGATGGAGAAGATGATCAACCAGACCTCGGTGAAGGTGCTGACGGAGTTCCTGGAGACCCTGGGCACCCACAACCGGTACCGGGCGCTCGCGGGCCTGCGGCACTGCGAGGTGCTGGTGATCAGCGGCGACGCGGACCGGCTCACGCCGTTCTCGCACGCCGAGCGGATGGCCGAGGAGATGCCCGACGGCGAGCTCGTCCGAGCACCCGGCGCGGGCCACATGGTGATGCTGGAACAGCCCGGTCTCGTGACCGGGCACCTGATCGGGTTGATTCGGCGGTCCGCCGTCGAGCAGGACGGAAGTCGACGGCGATGGTGGCGACGGGCGTGAGCACGACGGTGGAGCTTCCCCTGGTGGAGGACACCGAGGACTTCGGACGCAGGCTGGGGGAGGTGCTGCACGGCGGCGACCTCCTGCTGCTCGCCGGCCCGCTCGGCGCGGGCAAGACCGCCTTCGTCCGCGGCCTCGCCGACGGCCTCGGCGTGCTCGGCCGGGTCAGCTCACCGACCTTCGTGATCGCCCGCGTGCACGAGGCGGGCGAACGCGGCGTGGCCCTGGTCCACGTCGACGCCTACCGCCTGGGCGGCGAACTGGCCGAGCTCGACGACCTCGACCTCGACACCGACCTGCTCGACGCCGTGGTCGCCGTCGAATGGGGCGAGGGGTTGGCGGAGCGGCTGTCCGAGGACCACCTGCTGATCAGGCTGGAACGACAGGAGGACGACGTCCGCGTCGCCCACCTGGAACCGCACGGGTCCTGGGTGGGACGGGAGCTGCCGGTCCGGGGGCCAGGTCGGGGTTGATCGCGGGGTTGATCGCGGTTGCCGAGCTTGATTGGCCGTGTGGGGGTCAAGACCCGTGGTGGTGTGGCCGATTTGACTTGGGGCCCCTTTTTTGGGCTTCGTCGGGCGAAAAAGGGCAGGTGGTAGAGCCTGCCCGCCGACTAATTGTAAGCCCAAAAACCCCAAGTCAAATCGACCACGGTTCGTGTTCGTCCTGCTTTCCAGCGGCTTGGGCGGGTCGGCCTTCGGGCTGGTCGCCTTCCAGCGGCTACGCCCCGGCCACCCCCCGAACCACCCCCAGCTCCACCAGGTCCTGCGGGCGCAGCTTCAACTGGTCCGCGGTGGCCGCCACCTGGTCGTCCCCCCGCTTCAGGATCGCCACGGCCAACTCCGGGGCGATCACCGAGAAGTAGGCGTCCGGGGCGATCCACGTCTGGTCCGGTGAGGACAGCGCCAGCGCGCCGCCGGACCCGCCTTCCCCGATGACCAGCGTCGTGATCGGCACGCGTGCCGAGGCCACCGTCCCGAACAGCTCCGCGATCGCGGGTCCGATGCCCGCGCGTTCGGCGGCCGCGTCGTTGGCCGCGCCGGGGGTGTCCACGAGCGTGAGCACCGGTAGTCCCAGGCGTTCCGCCAAGCGGATCACGCGGCTGGCGGTGCGGAAGCCCGCGGGGGTGTTGGCGGTGCCGGTCTGGGCGGCGTAGACGACCGCGCGGCCCTCGTGCAGGCCGATGCCGCACAGCATGCCCGGATCGACGCCGCCCGCGCGGTCGCCGCTGAACGGGACGCGGGCGGAGAAGAAGTCGTCCAGGTAGGCGGGGGCGCGGGGGCGTTCGGGGGCGCGGGCGCGGGTGACGGCGTCCCAGCCGTCGGCGGGCAGGTCGGTCCGGCCCAGTGCCCTGGGGACCGAGGCGGGGCGCAGGTCGCCGCCCATCAGCAGGGGCAGCAGGGTGCCGAGCACGCCGCCGAGCTCCTCCGGTGGCACGACCAGGTCGACGGCGCCCGCGGCGAACTGGCCCTCGCTGGTGTAGGCGGGGTCGGGGCCGGGGCGGACGCGGCTGCCCGCGAAGCCGACCTGGGCGCCGGGGACGGCGAGCACCACGTCGGCGCTCGCACCGAGGGACGCCCAGATGCCGCCGGTGGTGGGGTCGCAGAGCACGGACACGTGCGGCAGGCCCGCGTCGGCGTGCTGGGCGCACAGGTAGGCGATGCGCTGGAGCTGGCGCAGGGAGGCCATGCCCTCCTGCATGCGGCTGCCGCCGGTGGCGATCACCGAGACGACGGGCAGGCCCTCCTCGCGGGCGTCGGTGAAGGCCTCCTCGACGAGGTCGCCGGTGGCGGTGCCGACGGAGCCGCCGAGGAAGCGGAAGTCGAAGGAGAGGGCGACCGCGTCGGTCCGCCGCTCCCACGAGACCGACTCGTCGTGGCCGGTCCTGGACCGGGCCCGGCCGAGCTGCGCGCCGTAGCCCGCCCAGCCCAGCGGGTTCATGCGCCGAGCGAACGCTTGAGGACCTTGCCCATGTCGTTGCGCGGCAACGCCTCCAGGAAGCGCACCACCCGAGGTCGTTTGTGCGGCGACAGCAGCCGGGCGACGTGGTCGCTCAGCTCGGCCTCGGCCGGGAAAGCGCCCGCGGCCGGGACGACCCAGGCCACGATCCGCTCGCCGAGGTCGTCGTCCGGTTCGCCGGTGACCGCGACCTCGGCGACGTCGGGGTGCTCCAGCAGGGCGTTCTCGATCTCGCCCGCGCCGATCTTGTAACCGCCGCTCTTGATCAGGTCCGTCGCGCGCCTGCCGACGATCCGCAGGTAGCCGTCGGGGTCGCGGACCGCCATGTCGCCGGTGCGGAACCAGCCGTCGTGCAGCGCGGCGGCGGTGGCGTCGGGGCGGTTGAGGTACTCCAGGAACAGGTTGGGGCCGCGGACCTCGATCTCGCCGATCTCGCCGCCCTCGTCGACCAGCCGCACGTCCACGCCGTCCAGCGGCGGCCCGACGGTGCCCGGACGGCGGTCGCCGGAGGCGCGCACGCTGGTGTTCATCAGGGTCTCGGTCATCCCGTACCGCTCGACCACCTGCTGGCCGGTCACCGCGGTGATGCGCCCGTGCACGGTCGCCGGGAGCGCGGCCGACCCGGACACCAGCAGCCGGGCGGCGCGGAAGCCCGCGGCCAGCGACGGGTCGGCCTCGACCTCGGTGGCCACGCGGGAGTACATCGTCGGCACGCCGAACATCACGCCGCCGCCGCTCAGCGCCTCGGAGGCCGCGGCGACGGAGAACCGGCCGAGGTGGTGGACGGTCCCGCCGCGCCGCAGCGGGCCGAGCACGCCGAGGCCGAGGCCGTGCACGTGGAACAGCGGCAGCGCGTGCACGACCACGTCGTCGGCGGTCCACTCCCACGCGGCGGCCAGCGCGTCGAGGTTGCTGGCCAGCGCCCGGTGCGGCAGCACGACGCCCTTGGGCGGCCCGGTGGTCCCCGAGGTGTAGACGACCAGCGCGGGCGTCTCGCCGTCGAGCTCCCGCACCTCGGCGGGCGGGCCGGAGGGCAGCGTCCCGTCCAGCACCAGGTCGGGGGAGCTGTCGGACATGATGTGCGCCAGCTCGCGCTCGCCGATCTTCGGGTTGATCGGCACGACCGGCACCCCGGCGAGCAGGGCGCCGACGACGGCGACGCACGTCTGCACCGTCGGGTGCGCCCACACGGCCACCCGGCCGACGCCCTCCAGGCCGCCCGCCACCTCGCGGGCCGCGTCGGCCAGCTCCCGGTAGGTCAGCGACCTCTCCGGGAAGCGCAGGGCGGCTGTGTCGTCGGGTGCGGCGAGCGCGGGGAACAACATCCGTCAACGATGCCGCACCCCGAGCCCGCCGTGCATCACAAGTGTGGTTCGAGCCACGCCAGCAGGTGGATCTTCGGCTTGGCGCCCACCAGCTGGGCCACCAGCACGCCGTCCTTGTACAGCTGCAGCGTCGGCGCGGACATCACCCGGAGGTCGCGGGCCGTGCGCGGGCTGGCGTCGAGGTCGACCTTCGCCACGGTCAGCGCGTCCGGCATCTCGGCCGCGATCTGCTCCAGCACGGGCTCGACCATCCGGCACGGGCCGCACCAGTCGGCGCCGAACTCGACGAGGACGGTGCCCCGGCTCACGGCCTCGGTGAACGTGTCATCGGTCAGGGTCTTCAGCGTTGTCGCCGTGGTCAAGGTCGCTCCCAGCGCTCGTCGGGCAAACCGGTGTGGTGAAGGGCAGCTCGGCCAGCGCCAGCTGGTCGCGCAGGCGCTCGCGCACCGCGCTCATCCGGCCGATCAGCTCGTCGAGCTCGGCGAGCTTGCGCCGGTAGACCGCGACCGAGGCCGGGCACGAGTCCCCGGTGGGGTGCCCCGTGCGCAGGCAGTCCAGGAACGGCCTGGTCTCCTCCAGCGCGAACCCGATGCCGGTCAGCGACCGGATCTCGGAGACCAGCCGCAGGTCCGACTGGTCGTACTCGCGGTGCCCGTTGGCGCCGCGCCGCGCGGGCAGGAGCCCCTGCGCCTCGTAGTAGCGCAGCGCCCTGGTCGTCGTCCCGGCCAGCTCCGCCAGTTCCCCGATGCGCATCCCGACCCCGTCCGTGCCCGGCCCGGCCGTCGAGCCGCGCCCTTCGAAAGCGATGCTCCACCTTGACGCCGACGTCAAGGCAAGGACCGTTCGCGAACACCCGTACCCTTGACAACCGTGCTCGTGCTCGCCATCGATACCGCCACACCCGCGGTCACCGCCGGTGTGGTCGACCTGACGGCTGATTCGCCGCCCCGACTCCTCGCCCAGCGGGTGACGCTCGACGCGAAGGCCCACGGCGAGCTGCTCACCCCCCACCTCACCGACGCCCTCGCCGAGGCGGGCCGGACGTTCGCCGACGTCGACGCGATCGTCGTCGGAGCCGGTCCCGGCCCGTTCACCGGGCTGCGGGTCGGCCTGGTCACGGCCGCCGCGCTGGGCCAGGCCCTCGGGAAGCCGGTGTACCCGGTGCCCACCCCCGACGCCGTCGCGCTCGCCGCCGCGACCGGTGAGCCGCTGCTCGTCGCCACGGACGCGCGCCGCCGCGAGGTCTACTGGGCCGTCTACGACGCGGCGGGCGTCCGGGTCGACGGGCCCGGTGTCGACCGCCCCGCCGACCTGGCCGAACGCGGCCTGGACGTGCGCGCCGCCGTGGGGGAGGGGGCCGTGCTCTACGCCGACGTCCTCGGCTTCCCGGTCGTCGGCCCGCACCACCCGACACCGGTCGCGCTGGTCGCGGTCGCCGCCGCCGACGTGCTCGCCGGTGCCGAGCCCGGCCCGCTGACCCCGCTGTACCTGCGCAGGCCCGACGCCGTGGAGCCGGTCGGCCGCAAGAGGGTGACGCGGGCATGAGCGGCGCGAGCCTGGTGACGATCTCGCCGCTGCGCCGCGAGGACGTGCCGCGCTGCGTGGAGATCGAGCACGAGCTGTTCCCCGGCGACGACCCGTGGAGCGCGACGTCGTTCCTGTCCGAGATGGCGGTGGGCAACCACTACCTCGGCGCCTACCTGCCCGACGGCACCCTGATCGGCTACGGCGGCCTCGCCGTCGTCGGTCGGAGGCCGGACTTCGAGGCGAGCGTCCACACCCTGGCCGTGGACCTCGGCCACCACCACTCCGGCATCGGCAAGCGGCTGCTGCGGGCACTGCTGGAGCGCGCCGACGAGGTGCGCGCCCCGGTGTTCCTGGAGGTGCGCACGGACAACGCGCCCGCCATCGCCCTCTACGTCGCGCACGGCTTCGAGAAGATCGGCCTGCGCCGCCGCTACTACCAGCCGTCCGGTGCCGACGCGTACACGATGGCCCGGCCCGCCGTGAGGGAAAACCCGTGACCGACAGGCTCATCCTCGGCATCGAGAGCTCGTGCGACGAGACCGGTGTCGGCATCGTCCGGCTCGGCCCCGACGGCGCGCTGGAGCTGCTCTCCGACGAGGTCGCGTCCAGCGTCGAGCAGCACGCCCGGTTCGGCGGCGTCGTGCCCGAGGTCGCGAGCCGCGCCCACCTGGAGGCCATGGTCCCGACCATGCGCCGCTCGCTGGAGATCGCGGGCGTCGAGCTGTCCGACGTGGACGCGATCGCCGTGACCGCCGGTCCCGGTCTCGCGGGCGCGCTGCTGGTGGGGGTCTCCGCCGCGAAGGCGTACGCCGCCGCGCTGGGCAAGCCGCTCTACGGCGTCAACCACCTGGCGGGCCACGTCGCCGCCGACACCCTGGAGCACGGCCCGCTGCCCGACCGCTGCCTCGCGCTGCTGGTCTCCGGCGGCCACTCCCAGCTGCTGCTGGTCGAGGGGCTGGCGCACAAGATCACCGAGCTGGGGTCGACCGTCGACGACGCCGCGGGCGAGGCCTACGACAAGGTCGCCCGCCTGCTCGACCTGCCCTACCCCGGCGGCCCGCCGATCGACAGGCTGGCCAAGACCGGCAACGGCTGCGCGATCGCGTTCCCGCGCGGCCTCACCGGCCCCCGCGACAACCGCTACGACTTCTCGTTCTCCGGTCTGAAGACGGCCGTGGCCCGCTGGGTCGAGCGCAGCGAGAAGGCCGGTGACGAGCTCCCGCTCGCCGACGTGGCCGCGTCGTTCCAGGAGGCCGTCGCCGACGTCCTCACCATGAAGGCCGTCCGGGCCTGCAAGGACCTGGGCATCGACACCCTCGTCGTCGCGGGCGGCGTCGCCGCCAACTCCCGCATCTCCGGCCTCGCCGCCGAGCGCTGCGCGGAGGCGGGCATCGACCTGCGGGTACCCCGCCCGAAGCTGTGCGGCGACAACGGTGCCATGATCGCGGCCATCGGCGCGCACCTCGTCGCGGCGGGCGCCGAGCCGTCCCCGGTCGACCTGTCGACGACCCCCGGTCTGCCGGTGGGCACGATCCAGGTCCGCTGATTTCGGGGCTGCTCCGAACAGCCGACCACGGCCCTCGTTGAAGCATTGGCACTCAAGTGGGTAGAGTGCTAATCACACGGCGCCAGCACCGCCCCGACCCCCGCGACGGCGGGGTGGCAGGAGCCGTACCAACCTGCCAACGCTTTCAATGACCGTGGAGGTCAGCCCGGTGAGCGTGAACATCAAGCCGCTCGAGGACAAGATCGTCGTCCAGGCCAGTGAGGCCGAGACCACGACCGCTTCCGGCCTCGTGATCCCGGACACCGCGAAGGAGAAGCCCCAGGAGGGCAAGGTCATCGCGGTGGGCCTCGGACGTATCGACGACAAGGGCAACCGCGTCCCCGTGGACGTGGCTGTCGGCGACGTCGTCATCTACTCGAAGTACGGCGGCACCGAGGTCAAGTACAACGGCGAGGAGTACCTCATCCTCTCCGCCCGCGACGTGCTGGCCGTCATCAACTAGTCGTTCGGCTGACACGCAAGCGCCCCGGCGACCCCTACCCGGGGCTACCGGGGCGTTTCGCACAAGAGAGGCTAGGCAATGCCCAAGCAGATCAGCTTCGACGAGGACGCTCGTCGGGCACTTGAGCGCGGCGTGAACAAGCTGGCCGACACGGTCAAGGTCACCCTTGGACCGGCAGGCCGCCACGTCGTCCTCGACAAGAAGTTCGGTGGCCCCACGGTCACCAACGACGGTGTCACCATCGCTCGCGAGATCGAGCTGGACGACCCGTTCGAGAACCTCGGCGCGCAGCTCGCGAAGGCCGTCGCGACCAAGACCAACGACGTCGCCGGTGACGG
Source organism: Umezawaea tangerina (assembly GCF_003002815.1). GTDB lineage: Bacteria > Actinomycetota > Actinomycetes > Mycobacteriales > Pseudonocardiaceae > Umezawaea > Umezawaea tangerina. The sequence goes on from NZ_PVTF01000003.1 coordinate 332,712, forward strand.
CACGACGACCGCCACGGTGCTCGCCCAGGCCATGGTGCGCGTCGGCCTCCGCAACGTCGCCGCGGGTGCGAACCCGACCGCGCTCGGCCTCGGCATCCAGGCCGCCGCCGACGCCGTCGTGGACGCGCTCAAGGCGAAGGCCACCCCGGTCAAGGGCCGCGACAACATCGCCCAGGTCGGCACCGTGTCCTCCCGCGACGAGTCCATCGGCGCCCTCCTCGGCGAAGCCATCGAGAAGGTCGGCGAGGACGGCGTGATCACCGTCGAGGAAGCCTCGACGATGCTCACCGAGCTGCAGATCACCGAGGGCGTCCAGTTCGACAAGGGCTACATCTCGGCGCACTTCGCGACGGACCTCGAGGCCCAGGAGGCCGTCTTCGAGGACGCCTACATCCTCCTGCACCGCGAGAAGATCTCGGCGCTCGCCGACTTCCTCCCGCTGCTGGAGAAGGTCGCCGAGTCCGGCAAGTCCCTCGTCGTGATCGCCGAGGACGTCGAGGGCGAGGCGCTGTCCACCCTGGTGGTCAACGCCCTGCGCAAGACCCTCAAGGTCGTCGCGGTCAAGGCGCCGTTCTTCGGCGACCGCCGCAAGGCGTTCCTGGACGACCTCGCGGTCGTCACCGGCGGCAGCGTCATCGCCGCCGAGGTGGGCCTGAAGCTGTCCGAGGTCGGCCTCGACGTGCTGGGCTCCGCCCGCCGCATCGTCGTCTCCAAGGACAACACGACCATCGTCGACGGTGGCGGCGCCAAGGCCGACATCGCCGGTCGCGCGGAGCAGCTGCGCCGCGAGATCGAGGCCACAGACTCCGACTGGGACCGCGAGAAGCTGCAGGAGCGGCTCGCGAAGCTCTCCGGCGGGATCGCGGTCATCAAGGTCGGTGCCGCGACCGAGACCGAGCTGAAGGAGCGCAAGCACCGCATCGAGGACGCGGTCGCCGCCACCAAGGCCGCGGTCGAGGAAGGCATCGTCCCCGGCGGCGGCTCGGCCCTCGTCCACGCCGCCAAGGTGCTGGACGGCGGCCTCGACCGCACGGGTGACGAGGCGACCGGTGTCGCGATCGTCCGCGAAGCACTCGCCTCCGCCCTCTTCTGGATCGCCACGAACGCCGGGCTCGAAGGCGCCGTCGTGGTGAACAAGGTCCGCGAAGGCGACTGGGGCTTCGGGTTCAACGCGGCCACGCTGGTCTACGGCGACCTGCTCGACTGGGGCATCATCGACCCGGTCAAGGTGACCCGGTCCGCGGTGACCAACGCGGCCTCGATCGCCCGGATGGTGCTGACGACCGAGAGCGCGATCGTGGAGAAGCGGGAGCAGGAGCCCGCGGCTGCTGCGGGGCACGGGCATGGGCACGGGCACTAGGTAGTCGGTTGGGTTTGTGGTTTTACGGCTGGGTTCTGCGGCTGGGTATTACGGCTGGGGTTCGTGGCTGGAGGAGGGGCGGTGCCGGGGTTCCCGGTGCCGCCCCTCTGGCGTTTCGGGGTGGCGGGATGTGTGCCGTCGTTCCCACCCGTGCGAAGCCCGGCCCCCGGCGCGCGATTGTCTCAATGCCCTGCCCTGCTTTGTCAAGACGATAAAGCTGTCTTGACAAAGCAGGGCAGGGCAGGAGGGCGCTGTGTATCGGGGGCAGGGGTAGGTCTGGCTTCGCCAGCATCGGCTGCGCCGACAAGGCATCCTCGGCTTCGCCGTCGGACAGGGCATCCGCGCTTCGCGGCGGACAGAGCATCCTTGCTGCGCGGCGGACAAGGCCCCAGGCGCTTCGCGCCGGATGCGCGCTGGCGGGCTGCGCCCATCGTGGGGGCCGTGTGCGCTGGGTTTGGATGCGTGCTGGTGGCTGCGTCCATCGGGGTGGGGTTGGTCGTGTTGGTGGTGTCCTGGAAAGCCGAAAGGGCAGGCCTCGTTGGGAGGCCCACCCCTGTGGCGTCTGGCTGGTGGTGTTGGTGGTGTTGTTGTTCAGGTGAGTGCGAGTTGGCGTTTGCGGGACTTGATGATGTTGTCGCGTTCCGACTCGGACAGGCCGCCCCAGATGCCGTAGGGCTCTTGGACGGAGAGGGCGTGGCGCCTGCACATCTCCAGGACCGGGCAGGCCAGGCAGACTGCTTTGGCTCGTGCTTCGCGCCTGGCCCGTGCGGGGCCGCGTTCGCCGTCGGGGTGGAAGAAGAACGCGCTGTCCATCCCGCGACAAGACCCGGTCATCTGCCAGTCCCAGACGTCGGCGTTGGGACCGGGGAGCCTTCGGGTGTCCGCCATGTCGAGACCGCCTCCTTGGTCCACTTCAGTAGTGGACTGCTCCATTCGGCTTAATGTTGATCCACCGTAGAACCGCGCCAAAACTTGTTCAAGGGGTCTGGCACCAGAAAGCCGGATGTTCAACCGATGGGTGATCGGCCGGTGTTCAAACCTTCACAGCCCGGAGTTGCCGCGCGGGCCCGAGGACCGGACCATGGCCGCGTGATGACGCATCCGGAGAAACCCGCCGCGCCGACCGGCGGTGAGCGGGAAACCGGCGCGGCAGAAGAAGATCCGGTCACCGAGCTGCTGTTGTCGGTGGCCGCGGTGGCGCGTCGGCTGGGGGTCGCGCCCGCCACGTTGAGGACCTGGGACCGGCGTTACGGGCTCGGGCCCAGTGATCACACGACCGGGCGACACCGCAGGTACGCGCCGCGCGACATCGCCAGACTGGAGCTCATGCAGCGGGCACTGCTGCGGGGGGCGTCGTCGGCGGAAGCCGCGAAGTACGCGCTCACCGCGAGCGTTCCCGCACCTCGAGCGCAGGCGCCGACGGCACCGGCGCCGGTCCCGGTGCTCACCGGTGGCGAGTTCGAGGCGGGAGCGGCTGTCGCGGGCGGCCGGGGCCTGAGGATGCCGGGAGCGAGCCGCCGGGCGCGGGGGCTCGGTCGGGCGGTCCTCGCGATGGACTCGGCCGCCGCGCAGCAGATCCTGGCCGACTCGCTCGGCGAGGACGGCGTGGTCGCGACCTGGGACCAGGTGGTGCGGCCGCTGCTCGGGGCGATGGCCGCGAGGTGGGAGCACTCCGGCGCGGGCGTCGAGGTGTCGCACCTCCTCAACGAGTGCGTGCTCGCCTCGATGATCAGGGTGACGCCGCTGGTGACCACTCCCCGCAACCACCGGCCGGTGCTGCTGGCGTGCATGCCGGACGAGCGGCACAACATCCCGCTCTACCCGTTGGCGGCGGTCCTGGCGCAGCGCGGGGTGGGGATTCGTCAGCTCGGCGCGGCGCTGCCCGCCGAGGCGCTGCGCTCCGCCGTGCGCCGCATCGCGCCCGCCGCCGTGGTGCTCTGGGCGCAGCTCCCGCGCTACGCCGATCCGGGGGCGCTCGCGGCTCTGCCGCGAACGAGGCAGCAGGTGCGCCTGTTCGTCGGTGGACCCGGTTGGGAACGCGGTGTCGTACCCCCGACCGCCGAGCGGATCGACGACCTGGGGACGGCTGTCGCGGCGATCGAGACGGCCGTCTGCTGACTCTGTCGTCCGAACCCGGCACGATGTTGCTGTGGACGACCAGTTGAGACGAGCGGCTTTCGGCGACGCGCCCGAGACACCCGTCTGGAGCACGCTCCGGGGCGGCTCGGCGCGCGACCGGTGGCTCGCGGCGGTCGTGCTGGGAGGGCAGGGCCACTACGCGGCCGCCGCCACGGCCCTGACGGCGCTGCTGGCGGACCGGGACCGCGTCATCGCCTCGTTGGCCGCCTCGACGCTCGCGTCGCACCGCCGCCAACTGGGGGGCCACGCCGCCGCCAGGGCGCTGGACGGCCGCGCGCTGGCGACCGCGCCAGGGGCAGGGCCCTCGGACCCGGACGGCGTGGACGCGGCCGGTGCCCGCGCGGACGCGCTGCTCGGGCTGGCTGCGGACGCCATCGGCGCTGGTCGCACGGGTGAGGCCCGGCTGCTGCACGGGCGGGTGGAGGCGCGCTCCTGGCGGTCGGAGGTGCGCCGGGGGTGGGTGGCGGCCGAGGTCGAGCTGGCCGAGGGGCGGGCCGACCGGGCCGTCGCGCCCGCCGAGGCCGCGGTGGCGGTCGCCCGCGACGCGGGAGCGGTGCGCCACGAGCTCAAGTCCGAGGTCGTCCTGGGGACCTCTTTGGTGGTGTGGGGGACCGCCGACGGGGTGGCTCGAGGGGTTGAGCTACTAGAGTGTGACCTAAATCACATCACCAAACGAGACCTCTGGTCGTTGATCTGGCCGACGGCACTCGTGCTGCTCGACCATGACCCATCCGGGGCGGGTAATCCTCCCGTACGGGCTACCGAGGCTCTGAGCTGCGTGTTGCGCAGGGCCGACCCGATCGGTCGACGGCTCGCCCTCGCCTCCCCGTGGGTGCCGACGGCGCTGCTCCGTTCCGGGGAACCCCCGAACGCAGACCCCCGGTCGAAGTTCTTGACGGATTAAGCACCGGATCGTGTCAAGGTTGGGCTCCAAGCGTCCGATAGGGGAGATGAAACGTCACTCGGCTGCAGGAAGGAGTCCCCGTGACTACGGTCCTTATTTGCGACGACCGGCGCAGCGTGCGGGAGGGCCTCACCCGTGTCATGTCGGCCGTCCCCGGGGTTAGTCGCATCGACTGCGTAGCGCACGGTGACGAGTTGTTGGCTCGCTTTTCGAGGCAGCCAGTCGACGTCGTGCTGGTAGGTACCCAGCGCGCCGTCCCGACCGGGGTGGAAGCAACCCGGCGACTCGTCTCGGCCAACCCGCAGGCCAACGTCATCGTGTTCGGTGCCCCGGACGACGCGGGCAGCATCGCCGCCGCGATCGCGGGTGGCGCCCGTGGTTACCTCCGCTGGGACGCCTCGCGCCCCGAGCTGGTGGCCGCGCTGGCCCACACCCTCGCGAGCACGTCGGTGCCTGCTCCTCGTCAACCCTCGGACCCCGGCGTCCAGCTCACCGAGCGCGAGCTCCAGGTGCTGCGCGGCATGAGCCAGGGCAAGAGCAACGGGCAGATCGGGCGCGAGCTCTACCTGTCCGAGGACACCGTGAAGACCCACGCGCGGAGGCTCTTCCGCAAGCTGGGTGTGCGCGACCGGGCTCAGGCGGTCGCCCACGGCTTCCGCCGCGGTCTCGTGTCCTAGATCACGACTGTTGGTATCCACGTCCAGCCCGGTGACTTTCGCCGGGCTGGATTCGGTGCGCGTGTTGGCTGGTCAGAGGGGCCCGTGGGCCCCTTCTGCCGCCATTCGGCCTCAGGCCCGGTACGGTGTGGGTCACCGGTACGGGTGACTTAGAGGGTCTCGTGCTGTTTGTTGTCGATACGCCTAGGCGTAACACCGGGGCTGCTGTCTGCGATGACCAACTTGGGGGACGGACTGGACGCCGAAGTAGGCGCGGCCGTCGAAGGTGACAGGGCCGCCATCGAGCGCCTGTTGGCTTCGATCCGTCCCTTGGTGGTGCGGTACTGCCGCGCCCGAGTCGGAAGGCAGGAGAGGTCTTTCGCTTCGGCGGACGACGTGGCCCAGGAGGTGTGTCTCGCGGTGTTGACGGCCCTGCCCAGCTACCGCGACCAAGGTCGGCCCTTCCTCGCGTTCGTGTACGGCATCGCGGCGCACAAGGTGGCCGACTCCCACCGCTCCGCCTCGAGGAACCGCTCCGAGCCCGTGTCGGAGGTGCCGGACGGGCCCGAGACCGAAGCGGGCCCCGAGCAGCGCGCCATGCAGGGCGAGCTCACCGGGCAGATGGCCCAGCTCTTGCGCGTCCTGCCCGAGAAGCAGCGGGAGATCCTGCTGCTCAGGGTGGTCGTCGGTCTGTCGGCCGAGGAGACCGCGGACGCGGTCGGGTCGACTCCGGGAGCGGTCAGGGTGGCGCAGCACCGCGCGCTGTCCAGGCTCCGCAAGACGTTGGCAGCCGAGGAGGTGGTCTGAGTGGCCGACCAGCACGAGAAGGACAACGGAGAAGTCGTGCGCGGACAACGAAGGAGAGCCCAGCTCCCTTCAGATGAACCAGTGGACTTTGGCGGCGACCCGTCCTCGGGCGACCTGTCCGGCATCCAGGCCGACGACGCGCTGCTCGACGCGCTCGGCGGCAAGGACCCCGACCGCGTCGGCGACCTCGTCCAGGACGACCTGAACGCACTGCTCCTCGCCTGGCGCCACGACGTGGACAGCCAGGCCATCGGCGCCCTCGTCGACACCGACACCGCCATCGCGACCATCGCGGCCGCCCGCCCGGTGCCCCGCTCCCGACACCGCTTCCTCATCCCGCTCGCCAGCGCCGCCGCCGTGCTCGCCATCGCGTTCACCGGCGTCAGCCTGGTGGCCCGCGACGCCCAGCCGGGCGACGCGCTCTGGGGCCTCACCCGCGTCCTCTACTCCGACCACGCCCGGTCGGTCGAGGCGGCGGTGGCCGTGAAGACCGACCTCGACGCCGCCCGCGCCGCACTGCGCGAAGGCCGGGTCAACGAGGCCAAGGACGCGCTGGACAAGGCCGGGGTCGCCCTGCCGAAGGTGTCCACCGACGACGGCCACATCACCCTGTCGCAGACCCACGAGCAGCTGCTGGTCGAGCTGACGAGCACCACGACCAACCCGGCCGCGACCTCGGACAGCAAGACCAAGACGAAGGACCCGAAGCCGCCGAAGTCGAGCTCGACGAGCCCGTCCTCGGACCCGACGGACACGTCCACGTCGCAGTCCACGCCCACGACCAGCACGACCGAGCCGTCGGTCAGCAGCTCCAGCCAGGCGACGGTCCCACCGCCGCCGCCCCCGCCGGAGGAGACGACCGACGCGACGACGAGCGGCTTCTCCCCGAAGTCGGAGCCAGACCCGGCCCCGTCGTCCTAGATCGGACCAGACCCCGCCGCCCCCGTGCCCCTCGTGGACACGGGGGCGGCGGCGTGAAGGGCGCGTGCCGGTGCTCACCGGTCCCGGATGTGACGAAGCCCGCCCCGGAATCCGGGGCGGGCTTCGTCACACCTCAGCGGGCTTCCTCGCTCGCGGTGACGCCGTCGGCGTAGCCCCGGCAGTACTCCCACGTGACGTAGGAGGACGGGTCCGGGTCGTACGCGGGCTCGTGCGGGCGCATCCGGCCGTCGTGCAGGAGCTGCTCGAGGCTGGCCCGCAGCAGCGCCCAGTCGTGGAAGTGCGGCTCCTCGCACTCGCCGCAGTCGACCACTATCCCCCGCACACCACCGGGTTCCAGCAGCGCCTGGTACACGGCGAGGTCGCTGAGGTCGCCCACGAGCTCGGCGCGCTCCTCGTCGCCGAGCTCGGGGTGCTCGTGGTCTTCTTCTGGCTCGGCCATGGCCTTCGCCGGATCCTCCGGATCCTCGGCGAACGGGTCTGGCGGCAAGGCGTCGTGCGGCACGACCCCGCACGGTACCGGGCGGAGGGCGGAAGGCCTGCGGATACCATGGCGTGAACGCCCCAGACCTGTCGGCAGGGTCGAGAATCAGATGCTGCCCCCAAGCGGAACCCCGATCCGCTCGCGGTGGGACCGCAGCACGACGGAAGGCTTGTCACCCGCTATGACCAGCGAGCTCAACGTTGACGGAGTCCCGAGCAAGTTCGCGATGCTGGGACTGACCTTCGATGACGTCCTGTTGCAGCCTGCGGAGTCGGACGTCGTACCCAGCAACGTCGACACCAGCACCAGGATCTCCCGGAACATCACCCTGAGGATCCCGCTGGCCTCCGCCGCGATGGACACGGTGACCGAGGCGCGGATGGCCATCTCGATGGCCCGCCAGGGCGGCATCGGCGTGCTGCACCGCAACCTGTCGATCGAGGACCAGGCCAGCCAGGCGGAGACGGTGAAGCGCTCCGAGGCGGGCATGGTGACCGACCCGGTCACCTGCACCCCGGACGACACCATCGCCCACGTGGACGACCTGTGCGCCCGGTACCGGATCTCCGGCGTTCCCGTGACGGACCCGGCGGGCAAGCTCGTCGGCATCATCACCAACCGCGACATGCGCTTCGAGGTCGACCACAAGCGCAAGGTCAGCGAGGTCATGACCAAGGGGCCGCTGGTCACCGCGCAGGTCGGCGTGTCCGCCGAGGCCGCGCTCGGCCTGCTGCGCCGCCACAAGATCGAGAAGCTGCCGATCGTGGACGGCGACGGCAAGCTCCAGGGCCTGATCACGGTCAAGGACTTCGTCAAGACCGAGCAGTACCCGCTGGCCAGCAAGGACCCCGACGGCAGGCTGCTGTGCGCCGCCGCGGTCGGCGTCGGCGACGACGCGTTCGCCCGCTCGATGGCGCTGGCCGACGCGGGCATCGACGTGCTGATGGTCGACACCGCGCACGGCCACTCGCGCGCCGTGCTGGAGATGGTGGCCAAGCTCAAGAAGGAGCTCGGCGACACGGTCGACGTGGTCGGCGGCAACGTCGCCACCCGCACCGGTGCCCAGGCCATGGTCGACGCGGGCGCGGACGGCGTGAAGGTCGGCGTCGGCCCCGGCTCGATCTGCACGACCCGCGTGGTCGCCGGTGTCGGCGTCCCGCAGATCACCGCGATCCACGAGGCGTACCTGGCCTGCTACCCGGCCGGTGTGCCGGTGATCGGCGACGGCGGCATCCAGTACTCCGGCGACATCGCGAAGGCGATCGCCGCGGGTGCCAGCGCGGTCATGGTCGGCAGCCTGGTCGCGGGCACCGCCGAGGCGCCCGGCGACCTGATCCTGGTCAACGGCAAGCAGTTCAAGACCTACCGCGGCATGGGCTCGCTCGCCGCGATGTCGAGCCGCGGCGACACCAAGTCGTACTCGAAGGACCGCTACTTCCAGGACGACGTGCTGTCCGAGGACAAGCTCGTGCCCGAGGGCATCGAGGGGCGCACGCCGTTCCGCGGCCCGCTGGCGCAGGTGGCCTACCAGCTCATCGGCGGTCTGCGGATGGCCATGGGGTACACCGGGTCGAGCACGATCGCCGAGCTGCAGAACGCGCAGCTCGTGCGGATCACCGCGGCCGGCCTCAAGGAGAGCCACCCGCACGACATCACGATGACCGTCGAAGCCCCGAACTACACCACCCGCTGACGCACCGCGCGTCGGACGTCCACACCACCCGCTGAGAGGAAGACAAGTGCGCGATCTGGTCGAGATCGGCATGGGCCGGACCGCGAGGCGGGCCTACGAGCTGGACGACATCGAGATCATCCCCTCGCGGCGGACCCGTTCGTCGAAGGACGTCTCGACGGCGTGGCAGATCGACGCCTACCGGTTCGACATCCCGCTGATCACCCACCCGACCGACGCCATCGTGTCGCCGGGCACGGCGGTCGCGGTCGGCGAGCTCGGTGGCCTCGGCGTGCTGAACGCGGAAGGCCTGTGGGCCCGGCACGCCAACGTCGACGAGGCGCTGTTCCGCCTGGTCGAGGCGACCGAGGACACCGACGACCCCGGCGCGCCGGTGCGGATCCTCCAGGAGCTGCACTCGGCGCCCGTCCGCCTCGACCTGGTCGCGGCGGCCGTCAAGGAGGTCCGCGACTCCGGCGTGACCGTCGCGGTGCGGGTCAGCCCGCAGCGCGCGGCCGAGCTGACGCCGGACCTGCTGGCGGCGGGCGTGGAGATCCTGGTCGTCCAGGGCACGATCATCTCCGCGGAGCACGTGCTCCGCGACGGTGAGCCGCTGAACCTGAAGTCGTTCATCGCCGACCTCGAGGTCCCGGTCATCGCGGGTGGTGTCGGCGACTACCGCACCGCCATGCACCTCATGCGCACCGGTGCCGCGGGCGTCATCGTCGGCTACGGCTACACGCCCGGCGTCACCACGACCGACTCCGTGCTCGGCATCGGCGTCCCGATGGCCACCGCCATCGCCGACGCCGCGGCCGCCCGGCGCGACTACCTCGACGAGACCGGTGGCCGCTACGTCCACGTCATCGCCGACGGTGGTGCCCTGACCAGCGGTGACATCGCCAAGTCCATCGCGTGCGGCGCGGACGCGGTGATGCTCGGCGAACCGCTGGCCTCCGCCACCGAGGCGCCGGGCCAGGGCCTCTACTGGACCGCCGCCTCCGCCCACCCGTCCGTGCCGCGCAGCTTCGTGTCGCCCGGTGTGGACCAGGAGGTCGACCTCCGGACGCTGCTGTTCGGGCCGTCGGTCGACCCGCGCGGCGTGACCAACCTGTTCGGCTCGCTGCGCCGCGCCATGGCCAAGACCGGCTACTCGGACCTCAAGGAGTTCCAGAAGGTCGGCCTGACCATCCGCGGCTAGTCCTGAGACCACGATGGGCGTCTCCCACGCCGGGAGGCGCCCATCGCCGTGTCCTAGTTGATCTTGTTGTGCGCCCTCTCGCTACAGTGGTCCCGCATAACGAACCGATGACGAGGAAGGGCCCCGTGGACGACCTGGTCGAACTGGGACTGGCCGATGACGACAACGACACCGAGGTCGAGGGGGCGGAGGTCGAGCAGGCGCCCTCGACGCCGTTGAACAGCCGCGCGGGCTTCGCCGGGTCGGTGGTCGCCCTGGTGCTGGCCTCCGTGGCCGGTGTCGCCCTGTTCGCGTGGATCATCCTGTTCTGGCTCGCCCCGCCGTTCCTGGCCTGGCTGGACAGCCTCGGGTTCTGAACCGGTTCGGAATAGGCGTTACCGGAAGTAACCCCTAATCTCGGACCCATGGGTGAACTCGCCAGTAGCAACGTGGACTTCGACGTCGTCGTGGTCGGGTCCGGCTTCGGCGGCAGCGTCGCCGCGTTGCGGCTGACCGAGAAGGGCTACCGCGTCGCCGTCGTGGAGGCCGGTCGGCGGTTCGCCGACGACGAGTTCGCCGAGACGTCGTGGGACCTGCGGAAGTACCTGTGGGCGCCCAAGCTCGGCTGCTTCGGCATCCAGCGGATCCACCTGCTGCGCAACGTCATGGTGCTCGCGGGCTCGGGGGTCGGCGGCGGGTCGCTGGTGTACGCGAACACGCTGTACCGGCCGCTCAAGCCGTTCTTCGCCGACCGGCAGTGGGCGCACATCACCGACTGGGAAGCCGAGCTGTCGCCGTTCTACGACCAGGCGTCCCGGATGCTCGGCGTGGTCACCAACCCGACCACGACACCGGCCGACGTGGTGATGCAGCAGGTCGCCGGGGACATGGGCGTGGCCGACAGCTACCACCCGACACCCGTGGGCGTGTACTTCGGCGAGCCGGGCGTCGAGGTCGCCGACCCGTACTTCGGCGGCGCGGGCCCGGCCCGGACCGGGTGCACGGAGTGCGGCAGCTGCATGTCCGGCTGCCGGGTCGGGGCGAAGAACACGCTGGTCAAGAACTACCTGCACCTCGCGGAACGCGGTGGCGCGCGGGTGCTCCCGCTGACGACGGTCACCGGCCTGCGCCAGACCGGCGTGACGTGGGAGGTCGACACCGAGCGCACCGGCGCGAAGCTGCGCAAGGGCCGCCGCACGATCACCGCGACCAAGGTCGTGCTGGCGGCGGGCACCTGGGGCACCCAGCAGCTGCTGCACCGGATGCGCGCCGAGGGCGTGCTGCCCGAGCTGTCGCCGAGGCTGGGCGAGCTGACCCGCACGAACTCCGAGTCGATCGTCGGCGCGGCCCGGCAGACCGTCGACCCGGACCGCGACTTCACCAGCGGCGTGGCGATCACCTCGTCGTTCCACCCCGACGAGACCACCCACATCGAGCCGTGCCGCTACGGCAAGGGCAGCAACGTCATGGGGATGCTCCAGACCCTGGCCACCGACGGCGCGTCCAGCACCCCGCGCGTCCTGCAGTTCCTCCGCCAGGCCGTGCGGCACCCCCGGCGGCTGCTCCGGCTGCTGTCGGTGCGCCAGTGGAGCGAGCGGACGCTGATCCTGCTGGTCATGCAGAGCCTGGACAACTCCATCACCACGTTCGCCAAGCGCGGCCTGTTCGGGCGGCACAAGCTCAGCTCGCGCCAGGGCCACGGCGAGCCGAACCCGACGTTCATCCCGGCCGGGCACCGGGCGAACGAGCTGACCGCCAAGCACATCGGCGGCATCGCGGGCGGCACCTGGGGCGAGCTGGCGGGCATCCCGCTGACCGCGCACTTCATCGGCGGCTGCCCGATCGGCGAGGACGCCGAGCACGGCGTCATCGACCCCTACCACCGCGTCCACCACTACCCCGGCCTGTCGGTCGTCGACGGGGCGGCCATCTCCGCGAACCTGGGCGTCAACCCGTCGCTGACCATCACCGCCCAGGCCGAGCGCGCGTTCTCGTTGTGGCCCAACAAGGGCGAGGCCGACCCGCGTCCCGAGCCGGGTGCCGGCTACCAGCGCGTGGCACCGGTCGCGCCGACCACCCCGGCGGTGCCCGCCAGTGCGCCCGGCGCGCTGCGGCTGCCGATCGTGGCGATCACCAGGCCGGTGCGGTCGACCCCCGCGTAGGAGCCGGCAACGGTGATGGGCCGGTCGGGGGTGATCCCGTGATCGGCCCACCGGGGCGCCGATTCGGTGGCAAAGTGGACTTATGGCAACGAAATCGTCCGCGAACGGTGCCGACCCGGAGTACAGGGAGGAGTCGTTCGTCCAGCTCGTGGACGGCGTCTACGCGCTGACCAGCGACAGCGAACCGAACGTCGGCGCGGTGGAGGCGGAGGACTTCCTCGTCTGCTTCGAGGCCAGGTCCACCCCGGCGGCCGCCCGGCGCTGGCTGCTCCGGCTGCGGGAGCGCACCGCGAAACCCGTGCGCTACCTCGTGCTCAGCCACTTCCACGCCGTCCGCACGCTGGGCGCCAGCGCGTTCGACGCGGACGTGGTCATCGCGCACGAGCGCACCAGGACGCTCATCGCCGAACGCGGCCGCCAGGACTGGGCGGGCGAACTGGCCCGCACACCGGAGGCGTTCCCCGAAGCGGAGGGCATTCCCGGCCTGACGTGGCCGACCCTGACGTTCTCGCACCGCCTCACCATCCCGCTCGGCGGCGAGCGCGGCGACCTCGAACTGCGCCACCCCGGCCGCGGCCACACGGCGGGTGACGTCGTCGGATGGCTTCCGCAGCAACGGATCCTGTTCGCGGGTGACCTCGTCGAGTCGCGGGCCGCACCGCACTGCGGCGACGCGTTCCACGACGAGTGGGCGACGTCCACTTTGGACAACGTCGAGGCGCTCGGCGCCGAGCTCCTCATCGGCGGCTGCGGCCCGGTGGCGCGCAACCGGGCCGAGGTCGACGCCGCCATCGCCCAGAGCAGGCACTTCCTCGACGAGCTCCGCCGCACCGTCACCGACGTCCGCGACCGCGCGGGCACCCCGGCCGAGGCCTACCGCGCCGCGCACGACGCACTCGCCCCGCGCTTCCGCGACCGCCCGTCCTTCGACACCCTGCCGCTGGCCGTGCGGCGCTGCTGGGACGAGTGCGACGGCGTCACGTGGCCGCGGATCTGGACCGCGCAACGGGAGTCCGAGGTGCGGGAGGCGTTGGCACCGAGTCGATAGCGCTTCGGACCGCGCGGCGAATCGGAATGTCTTGGAATAGCACGGAAGCGCAACAGCGGTAACGAGCTGTACCCCGTTCACGACGACCTTGTGACGTCGTGAACGGAGGTGCCCATGCCCGTCGACGCGGAATACTGCCCCTACGACCTGGACCGGGATCCCGGAGCCCACGGCCTGGTCGAGCAGTGGTCGAGAACGGACTTCGGCCTGCTGCACCTGGTGCGCAGCCCGGAGAGGACCGGCGACCGCGCCACGCTCTTCGTCCACGGCGTGGCGAACACCTGGACCACGTGGACGCCGCTGCTGCGGGTGGCCCGTGAGCTCGGTGAGGAGTTCCAGGACGTCGTCCTGGTCGACCTCCCCGGTTTCGGCGCGTCCAGGAACCGGCTGGACCACCTGCGGTCCAAGGACGTCGGGAAGGCGCTCTTCGACGTGGTCGCCGGTCTCGGCTACACGAGCGTCCGGATCGTCGGGCACTCCATGGGCGGTTTCCTCACCTTGGACATGGCGAGTGAACCGGCTTTCCCGATCGAGTCGGTGCACCTGGTCTCCGGCGCCTACTTCTCGGTGGTGAAAGCGGTCCAGGAACCGGTGAGCACCCTTTTCTCGAGTCCCGCGCTGTCGATCGCCTACTGGTCGCAGGGCCTGCTCGCGCACACCGGCGGAGCCGGCGTCCAGGTGGTGAAGCTGGCTCAGAAGATCGGCCTCTTCCCGTTGTTCCTCAACGGGTTCGCGGCGCGTCCGTGGGCGGTCAGGTCGTCGTTCACCAAGTCGCTCGCCCACGACATGCGCCCCAAGTACTTCCTGCTGGCCGCGGCGAACGGCGACCACTACGACGCGATCGACCGCTGGTCGCGGATCGAGTGCCCCGTCCACGCGGTCTTCGGCGCCCAGGACAAGCTGGTGCCACCGCGGGACATGACCGATCTGCGCAGGGTGCGCAAGGACGTCCACGCCCACCTCGTCGAGCGCTGCGGCCACTTCGCGCACGTCGAGCGTCCGAAGGAGACCTACCGGCTGCTGTTCCCCGGAGGAAGTCGTGCGTGACAGGGCGAGGAGGCAGTTCCTCACGCAGGTGACGGCGATCGTCGCGGCCCCGGTGCTGCTGCTCGGCGCGCTCGCCCTCGTGTGCCTGCACCGGGGTGTGCTGGGCGCCGCGGGGTGCGGGCCGCTGCGGATCGCGGGGCTCGCGGTGTTCGGCGTGGAGGAGCCGGAGGTCGTCTGCACCTCCATCCCCTTCGGCGCGGACATCCCCAGCTGGACGCTCGGGCTGACCTCGTCGGTCGCCGTCGCGCTCTACCTCGTGCTCGCGAGCAGGCTGCGCAACATCGAGGGCGACCTGGTGGCCACGGGACTCCTCGACTCGGACGAGCTGTCGAAGGAGCCCCTGCGCGGGCACATGGCGAAGATGCGCAAGGGGCTGAGCGTCTCCATCGCGACGCAGCTGCTCTTCTTCCTCCCGGTGCTGCTGCTCGGCGTGCTGTTCTACGTCTTCGTGAACGGCCACAACCACATGTTCGCGGACCTGCCGCTGATCCAGGGGGCCGGGCACGTCACGCAGGCCACCGAGAGCGCCTACCGCGAGAGCTGGTGGGCGAACTGGGACCGGCACCCGGTCCTGGGGGTCGCCTGGATCCTCATCGGTTCCGTCGGCGCGTACTTCGCCGTCAAGCAGGGCTACCTGTACTGGCGCCTGTCCAAGCTGTTCGTCAAGGGTGCGGAGCTGGCCGTGCTGAACTACATCCCGGCCCGGCTGAACCGCGACCACGGGTGGCGCCCGGTGGGGCGGGTGATCAGCCTGTCCTACGTGGCGGCGCTGAACTTCCTCACGTCGCTGATCGCCCTGCTCTACATGCTCAAGGACCCGGACGCCGGTCTCTTCCGCAACCTGGTGCTGGCGGGCTTCGCGATCCTGGGCACCGGGCTGAACATCCGGTTCGTGTACTCGATGATCAGCTGCGTCCGGCAGGCGCACGGGAAGACGGTGGACATCGAGCTGAACGAGCTCAACCACAGCATCGAGAGGGCCGGCGCGGTGGACGCCGCGGTCCCGCTGGAGATCCGCGGCGAGCAGCTGGCGTCCGCGCCGCCCTACCCGATCAAGGGCAGGATCCTGCGGTCGCTGTCGTTCGCACCGGGCCTGGTCGCGGCGACCAAGCTGGTGCACGACGCGTTCGGGCTGATCGTCACCTGACCTACAGCTGGATGCCCGTCAGCACGGTCGTCCGCTCCTCGGTGAAGTCCTCCATCGCCGAGCGCACCCCTTCGCGCCCGGTCCCGGAGCCCTTCACGCCGCCGTAGGGCATCTGGTCGGCGCGGTAGGACGGCACGTCGCCGATGATCACGCCGCCGACCTCCAGCTCCGCCGCCGCGTCGAAGGCGACCTTCAGGTCGCGCGTGAACACGCCGGCCTGCAACCCGTACTCGGTCGCGTTGGCCTGGTCGAAGGCCTCCTCGACGCTGTCCACGACGGACACCGCGAGCACCGGGCCGAAGGCTTCCTGGTGCCACACCTTGGCTTCGGCGGGGACGTCCTCCAGGACGGTCGGTTCGACGGAGGTCCCGGAGCGGCCGCCGCCGACGTGCAGCCTGGCGCCGAGCGACACCGCCTCGTCGATCCACTCCTTGACCCGCACCGCGTTGTCCTCGTCGATCAGCGGGCCCACCTCGACCTCGGGGTCGTGCGGGTCGCCGGTCTTCAACGCGCCGACGGCGGCGACGAGCTTCGGCACGAACTCGGCGGCGACCGACCGGTGCACGATCACGCGCTGGACGGCGATGCACGACTGGCCGGCCTGGTAGTTGCCGAACGTGGCGATGCGGGAGGCCGCGTGGTCGAGGTCGGGCCAGTCCGCGCAGACGATGGCGGCGCTGTTGCTGCCCAGCTCCATCACCACGTGCTTGCGCGGGGCGTCGTCCATCAGCGACCAGCCGACACCGGTGGAGCCGGTGAACGAGATGACGGGCAGCCGTTCGTCGGTCACCAGCGCCTTCATGTCGCCGCCGCGCACCGGCAGCACCGAGAACACGCCGTCGGGCAGGTCGGTCTCGGCGAGCAGCTCACCCAGCAGCAGCGCGGACAACGGGGTCGCGGACGCGGGCTTGACGACCACCGGGGCGCCGACGGCGAGTGCGGGCGCGACCTTGTGCGCGACCAGGTTCAGCGGGAAGTTGAACGGTGCCACGGCGAGCACGGGTCCGCGCGGCACCCGGCGGACCAGCGCCATCCGGCCGACGCCGTTGGGGTCGGTGTCCAGCCGCTGGAGGTCGCCGGTGAACCGGCGGGCCTCCTCGGCGGCGAACTTGAAAGTGCTCACCGCGCGGGTGACCTCGATCTCGGCCCACTTGAGCGGCTTGCCGTTCTCGGCGGTGATCGTCTCCGCGATCTCCTCGGCCCGCTCGGCCAGCGCCCTGGACACGTGCTCCAGCGCCGCCGCCCGCACGTGCGCGGGCGTGCGCCGGAACTCCTTGGCCACCGCGGCCGCGGCCGCTACCGCCCGTTCCACCTGCTCCGGTCCGGGCACGGCGACCGAGGCCACCTCGGTCCCGTCGTACGGGTGGTGCACGGTGATCTCCTGCGCACCCTGTTCGGGGTGGCCGGCGATCCAGCAGGGCCGGGGCTGCGGGGTGATCGCGTCCATGGCGTCAACGGTATGCCAGTCCGGCGAGACTGGCGCGGATGTAGTCGACGTGGGAGAGGTAGTGCTCGTCGTGCTCCTCGGCCCGCTGGACGTGGAACGCCGGATCCTCCCTGATGGCGCGCACCATGTCGGCGAGCCGCGCCAGGACCCGGTCCACCAGGCCGTCACCCGGACAGCCGTACTCCGCGCAGAACAGCCGGGCCCTGCGCCACTGCTCCTCGGGGGTGCCGAACGCCGGTGAGAACGGTGCCAGGCAGTACACCGCGTAGGCCACGTCCCACCACCGCGGCGCAGGGTGGGCGGTGTCGAAGTCGATCACGCCCACCGGCAGGCCGTCGGCGAACACGACGTTGTAGGGCGCCAGGTCGCCGTGGCAGACGACCTCGGCGGGCTCGCGCGCCGGGAACTGCCAGCCGGACGTGCCCACCAGGTCGACCGACGCGTCGTGCAGCCGCCGCACCATCCGGGCGTAGGCGACGAGCGTGTCGTCCCCCCCGCAACGCCGGGGGGATCGGCGGGTGGCCAACCTCACCCGGCAGGTACGACAGCACCTCGCGCCCCTGGTCGTCGATGCCGTGCACCCGCGGCACGAACCCCGTGGGAGCCAAGAGCCGCAACAGCTCGTGCACGCGGGGAGCCCACGGACCGGCCGGGCGGCGCACCGTCGCGCCCACCCTCACCACCTCGTTCAGACCGCCTCCGGTCAGCGCTTCTTCGTCCACGTCTGACATCCTTGCCGCGTGTCCGAAACCAGCAACCGACCGGTACTCGTCGTCGACTTCGGCGCCCAGTACGCGCAGTTGATCGCCCGTCGCGTCCGCGAGGCCCAGGTGTACTCCGAGGTCGTGCCGCACACCGCGAGCGTGGCGGAGCTGCTCGAGCGCGACCCGCTCGCGATCGTCCTGTCCGGCGGCCCCTCCAGCATCTACGAGGAGGGCGCTCCGCAGGTCGACCCGAAGCTGTTCGACGCGGGCGTGCCCGTGTTCGGCATCTGCTACGGCTTCCAGGCGATGGCCGTGGCGCTGGGCGGCACGGCCGAGCACACCGGCACCCGCGAGTACGGCCGCACCGAGCTGGGCGTGACCGAGGGCGGCGGCAAGCTGCACGACGACCTGCCCGGCCACCACCCGGTGTGGATGAGCCACGGCGACTGCGTGACGAAGGCCCCCGAGGGCTTCACCGTCACCGCCACCAGCGACGGCGCTCCCGTCGCCGCGTTCGAGGACACCGCGCGGAAGTTCGCGGGCGTCCAGTACCACCCGGAGGTCGGCCACTCGCCGCACGGCCAGGAGGTGCTGCGCCGGTTCCTGCACGAGATCGCGGGCGTCAAGCCGCAGTGGACGACCTCGTCGATCGTGGACGAGCAGGTCGAGCGGATCCGCGAGCAGATCGGCGGCGGCAAGGCCATCTGCGGCCTGTCCGGCGGCGTCGACTCCGCGGTCGCGGCGGCCATGGTGCAGCGCGCCATCGGCGACCGGCTGACCTGCGTGTTCGTCGACCACGGCCTGCTGCGCGCGGGTGAGCGCACCCAGGTCGAGCGCGACTTCGTGGCGGCGACCGGCGTGAAGCTGGTGACCGTGGACGAGCGCGAGCGGTTCCTGGAGGCGCTCAAGGGCGTCACGGACCCGGAGCAGAAGCGCAAGATCATCGGCCGCGAGTTCATCCGCGCGTTCGAGCAGGCCGCGCGGGACCTGCAGGCCGACGGCGACTACGACTTCCTGGTGCAGGGCACGCTCTACCCGGACGTCGTCGAGTCCGGCGGCGGCACCGGCGCGGCGAACATCAAGAGCCACCACAACGTCGGCGGCCTGCCGGACGACCTCCAGTTCAAGCTGGTCGAGCCGCTGCGCGCGCTGTTCAAGGACGAGGTCCGCCGGGTCGGCACGGAGCTGGGCCTGCCCGAGGTCATCGTGCAGCGCCAGCCGTTCCCCGGCCCCGGCCTCGGCATCCGGATCATCGGCGAGGTGACCGGCCCGCGCCTGGAGATCCTGCGCCAGGCCGACGCCATCGCCCGCGAGGAGCTGACCTCCGCGGGGCTGGACCGGACGATCTGGCAGTGCCCGGTCGTGCTGCTCGCGGACGTGCGCAGCGTCGGCGTCCAGGGCGACGGCCGCACCTACGGCCACCCGATCGTCCTGCGGCCGGTGTCCAGCGAGGACGCCATGACCGCGGACTGGACGCGCCTGCCGTACGAGGTGCTGGAGCGCATCTCCACCCGCATCACCAACGAGGTGGCCGACGTCAACCGGGTCGTCCTCGACGTGACCAGCAAGCCGCCGGGCACCATCGAGTGGGAGTGACCTCCTGACACGGCGAGAAGGCCGTGACCCCGAGGTGGGGGTCACGGCCTTCTCGCGTGAGTGGGGAAGGTGGTTACCGGCGTTGGCGGAGCACGGACCCGGCCAGCAGGCCGAGGCCGATCACGATCGCCCCGCCCGCGACCACCCAGCGCAGGTCGAGGAAGTCCGGCCAGTAGTCCCCGCCGGTGAGCACGAACCCGGCGGCCAGCAGGGCCCCCACCCCGAACACGAAAGCCACGATGTCGAAGCCGCCCCGCGGCTCGATCTCCTGGTCAGCCACGCTTCACCTCCACGTCCCCCACGCCGTTGCGCACGTGCAGCAGGATCTTCAGCCCACCCGGACCGTCGGTGCCGACGTCCTTCGTCTCGACCTGCGCGTCGGTCCCGTTGCTCTCCTGGCCGAGGCACTGCACGGAACCGAGGTCGGCCTCGCAGCGCACCTCGACGTCGGCGGTCCTCGGCACGGTCACCTGGAGGGTGCCGACGACCGACCGGACCTCGGTCTCCACCTGGCCGGCGTTCGGCAGCCCGGTCAGGTCCAGCTGGATGCTGCCCGCCTTGAGGACGTACTCGCTGTCCACCTCCGCGATCGAGGTCGGCCGCGGGTTGAGGTCGCCGACGCGCCCGTTCCCGTTGAGGTCGGCCAGGTTCACCACGGTGCCCAGCACGCCGACCAGGCTCAGCGGGACGACCAGGCCGATCAGCCCGCGCCCGCCCCTGGTGAACGCGCCCACCAGCAGGCCGACGCCCATGACGCCCAGGACCGCGCCCAGGGTGTGCAGAGGGGTGAACCAGGTTTCGCCGCGACCGGTGATCACCGCGGTCGCCACCACCATCAGCGACAGGCCGAGGGTGATGCCGGTGACCGGCGACTTGCGCTTGCGGTACCGGCGCACCGGTGCGGGCGGCGGTGCGGGTGCCACGGCCTGGCCCGGTTCGGGCAGGTCCCAGGCGAACGGCGCCGCGCCCAGCGGGTCCCACGCCGGAGGGGTGTCGGTCTTCTCCTGGCCCATCTCGGTCACCTGCTCCGCGCTGGAGGTCGTCGTGATCGGCGCCGGTCGGTTGACCGCGCCGCGGTTGAGGTGCAGCAGGTAGACGGCGCCGACGGAGAGCAGCACGCCCGCCACCATCGTGAAGCCGCCGTCGAAGAAGAACCCGGTCGCCGGGAACAGCGCCAGGCAGAGCAGCACCGTCAGCGGGATCGGCGTCGAGCTGCGGCCCTGGCCGATCAGCGCCTCGACGGGCGAGACCTCGTCGTCCTCCTGGGGCAGCCCGAGCCAGCCCAGCAGGTAGATGAACACACCGGCACCGTTGCACAACGCCATCGCGACGAAAGCGACCCGCACGATCACCGGGTCGATCCGGTACCGCTCCGCGATGCCCTCGGCCACACCGGCGATCTTGCGCCCGCGGTGCGGCCGTCTGGGCCTGCTGGCCCAGAAGTCCTTCAGCGTCTCCTCGACGCCGGCAGCTGTCACGTTCCCACTCACGTCGTCGAGTCTGCTGCGCCGACCCGCCGCGCACATCGGGGGAGCACCCTGAACCCCGACTCGGGTGGAACCCTGATGACCCGCATCCGGGCACGTGTGACGATCGTGGGGTGAGTTCGCAGGTGGAGACGGCAGCGGCGGCGGGCGTGGAGGTCGCGGTCCGCAGGCGCCGCAACGGGCGCGTGGTCGCCGGGGTGGCGGGCGGTGTCGCCGACCACCTCGGCGTCGAGGTGTTCTGGGTGCGCGCGGTGTTCGCGGCGCTGACGGCCCTCAACGGCGTCGGCGTGATCGCGTACGGGCTGCTGTGGGTCTTCGTGCCGCAGCGGCCCGTGGACTCGCCGGGGGAGGCGCCGACCAAGCCGAAGGAACGCCAGCAGGCCATCGGTCTGCTGGCGCTCGGCCTCGGCGCGGCGGTGCTGGTCACGCTGCTCACGGGGGCGGTCAGCGGCTGGGTCGTCGGCCCGCTGGCGGTGGCGCTGGTGGGCGCGGCCGTGGTGTGGCGCGAGGCGGACGAGGCGCAGCGCCGCCGTTGGCGGGACGGGGCCCGCAGCGGGGTGCTCGGCCGGAGCGGCCGGTCGGCGCTGATCCGGATCGCGTCCGGCGTCTGCCTGGTCGCGCTCGGCATCGGGGTGCTGCTGTTCAGCACCTACCAGCTCGACCAGATCCAGTTCGCGCTCGTCGCGGTGCTCGCCACGCTGGCGGGCGTCGCGCTGCTCACCGTGCCGCTGTGGATCAAGCTGGTGAACGACCTCGACGAGGAGCGCCGGGCCCGCATCCGCACCGAGGAGAAGGCCGAGATCGCCGCGCACCTGCACGACTCCGTGCTCCAGACGCTGGCCCTGATCCAGAAGCAGGCCGAGGCGCCGCGCGAGGTCCGCAGGCTCGCCCGCGGCCAGGAGCGGCAGCTGCGGGACTGGCTCTACGGCCGCGACTTCGGCGAGAACGCCCGTCCCACCACGGTGTCCGCCGCCATCGCGCTGGCCTCGGGGGAGGTCGAGGACACGTTCGCGATCTCGGTGCAGCAGGTCGTCGTCGGCGACTGCGACCTCGACCACAACCTGCTGGCCATGGTGCAGGCCGCGCGCGAGGCGATGGTCAACGCCGCCAAGCACGCCGGGGTCGCCGAGATCAGCGTCTACGGCGAGGTGGAGGCCGACAGCGTCACCGTGTTCGTGCGGGACCGGGGCCAGGGTTTCGACCCTGGGGCGGTTCCGGAGGACCGGCATGGCCTCGCCGACTCGATCCGGGGGAGAATGGCCCGGCACGGTGGGGAGGCCAAGGTGCGCACGAGCCCCGGAGAGGGGACCGAGGTGCACTTGGAGATGCCGAGGAAGCAGGAGGCCAGGTCATGACCGAGGGCAAGAGGGTCAGGGTGTTCCTGGTCGACGACCACGCGCTGTTCCGCGCGGGGGTCAGGGCCGAGCTGGACTCGATCAGCGACGAGATCGAGGTGGTCGGCGAGGCGGGCTCCGTCGGCGAGGCGGTGGCCGGGATCGGCCACCACAAGCCGGACGTGGTGCTGCTCGACGTCCACATGCCCGACGGCGGTGGCGCCGCGGTGCTCGCCCAGGTGCGGACCGCCCTGCCGGACGTGGTGTTCCTCGCCCTGTCGGTCTCCGACGCCGCCGAGGACGTCATCGCGGTCATCCGCGCGGGCGCCCGCGGGTACGTGACGAAGACGATCTCCAGCCAGGAGCTGGTGCGCGCGGTCGTGCGGGTGTCCGACGGCGACGCGGTGTTCTCGCCGCGGCTCGCGGGCTTCGTGCTGGACGCGTTCGCCGACCGGCCCGGCGCGGCCCCGATCCGGGACCCCGAGCTGGACCTGCTGACCCCGCGCGAGCGGGACGTGCTGCGGCTGCTGGCCCGCGGCTACGCGTACAAGGAGATCGCCTCCGAGCTGTTCATCTCGGTGAAGACGGTCGAGACCCACGTGTCGAGCGTGCTGCGCAAGACGCAGCTGTCGAACCGGTACGAGCTGTCCCGCTGGGCGTCCGACCGCAGGCTGGTCTGAGCTCCGTCCGAAGAGGACACGACGTTTCCCGGAAGAGGACATGACAGCGCACGTCTCGTCCACCGCCGTGCACCGCTCCGCCCGGTTCGCCACGGAGGTGCTGGCACCGTGGGTGTGGGTGCTCACGCTGCCGTTCGCCGTGGCTGCCGCCGCGACGCGGTCGCTGTGGCCCACCGTGCTGTGGGGTCTCGTCGTCGCGGTCACCGCCTCGGTCATCCCGATGGTGGTGATCGTGCGCGGCGCCCGCGGCGGGCGCTGGGACGGCCACCACGTCACCAACCGCGAGGGCAGGCTGGTCCCGCTGGTCGTGGCGGGCGGCTCGCTGGCCGTCGGCATCGCCGTGCTGCTGCTCGGGCGCGCGCCGCACGAGATGCTCGCGTTGGCGGGCAGCATGTTCGCGTCGCTGGTCGTGAGCATGGCGATCACGTTCGGCCTGAAGTGGAAGGTGTCGCTGCACGCGGCCGTGGCGTTCGCCGCCGTGGTGGTGGGAGCGGTGGTCCACGGACCGTGGCTGCTGCTGCTCGCCGTGCCCGCGGTGTTCGTGGCGTGGTCGCGGGTCGAGCTGGGCGACCACACGACGGCGCAGGTGTTGGTGGGCTCGGTGATGGGCGTCGTCGTGGGCGGTGGCGGGTACGCGCTGCTCGAGGTGCTGCTCAGAGCTTCGCCGAACTGATGATCTTCGGCTTCCCGTCGAACTCCTGCACGCCGACCCGGTAGGTCTCGGTGCTCGTGGCGCCCTTCTCGGTGAACTGGACCTCGATGTCCACCACGAAGCCGTTCTCCGCGGTCACCACGTCGACCAGGTTGCCGGTGACCTTCTCCCACTGGCCCCAGAACGCCTGGTACTGCTCGATCGGCGGCCGGTAGTCCGGGGCGAGGTTCTCCCACGCCTTGCGCGGGTCGGCGCCCACCGACCGGTAGTGGTCGCGCACGAAGTTGGCGGCCTTGGCCGCGGTGAGCCCGGCCTGGGCGGGTCCGGTGGTCGACGGGCCCTGGCCGTCGCCGGGCCTGCCGTCGTCCACCGGGGTGGTCGTGGTCGCGCCGCCCTGGTTCGCCGCGCTGTCGTTGCGGGTGTCGTTCGCGGGCGGCAGGTAGATCAGCACGCCCGCCACGGAGGCGGCCAGGACCACGGCGGCGACGGCGGGCGCGAGCCACTTCTGCCGGGTCTTCGCCTTGGTGGGCTCCGGTTCGGGCTCGGGAGCGGCCGCCACGGCGACCGCGCTCCGGGGAGCGGAGGTGGTGCCCGCGAGCAGCTTGACCAGCTCGGCGGCGGTCGGCCGCAGAGCCGGGTCGGTGGCCAGCAGCCGGGTCATCGGCCCGGTCAACGGGCCCGAGCGCATCGGCCGGTCGATCTGGCCGGTCGCCGCCCGGTAGATCAGGCCGAGGTTGTTGTCCGTCGGCCCGTAGGGCGAGCGGTCCTCGGTCATCGCGTAGAGGGTCGCGCCGAGGGAGAACATGTCCGACCTGGCGTCCGGCGTCTCGCCGCGGGCCACCTCGGGCGGCAGGTAGGCGGGGGTGCCGGAGATCATCCCGGCCTCGGTGAGCGTGCCGTCGCCGACCGCCTTGGAGATGCCGAAGTCGGTGAGCTTCACGGTGCCCTCGTGGCCGATCAGCACGTTGCCGGGCTTCACGTCCCGGTGCACGATGCCCGCCCGGTGCGCCGCGGCCAGCGCGGCCGCGACCCGGCCGCCGATCCGCGCGGCCTCCGCCGGGTTCATCGGGCCGTGCTCGGCCAGCACGGCGGCGAGGCTGCGGGACGGCAGGTACTCCATCACCAGCCAGGGCAGGCCGTCCTCGACGACGACGTCGTACACGCCGACCGCGTTCGGGTGCTGGAGCCGGGCGGCGATGCGCGCCTCGCGCATGGCGCGGGTGCGGGCGAGCTCCCTGGCCGCGGGGTCGCCGTCGGGGAGCTTGAGCTGCTTGACCGCGACCTCGCGGTGCAGCAGCTCGTCGCGGGCCCGCCAGACGACGCCCATCGCCCCGGCGCCGATCTCGCCGAGGAGGAGGTATCGACCGCCGACCGCGTTCACTCGATCAGGCTAGCTGGCGGTCCGGCCGCGAGCGACGCGCCCGGCGTCTCAAATGCCCCGGCTACCCGTGGTACTCGGCGATCTTGAGCTGGCCGTCGACCATCTTCACGAGGACCTGGTAGTCCTTGACGTTCGACCGGCCGCCCTGGGTGAGCGTGACGGTCCCGGTCACCAGGTAGTCGTCGCCCTTGGCGGCCACCTCGGGGTTCGCGGAGGGGACGATCTCGTCGTACTGCCCCATGTCCTTGGCGTACTCGTCGTAGCTGGGCCGGGAGGCCGGGTCCATCTTGTCCCACGAGGACTGCGTCTCGGTCTTGGCGGAGCGCAGCCACCCGAGCACGAAGTTCCCCGCCACGGTCGGGGTGAGCTCGACCGCCTTCGCCGTGCCCGACACGGACTCCTGGTAGCGCTCGTCGTAGGAGCCGGGGTCCGTCCGGTAGTCGTCCTCGGAGTTGAGCAGCGTGCCCAGCGCGATCATGGTCCCCACCAGCAGCGCGACGGCGACGATGACCGGCACCAGCCACTTGGGGCGGGAGCCCGCCTTCCCGGCCCGACCGCTGTCCTGCTGGATGTGGACCGGGCTGATCCCGCGGATCCCGGTGGCGGGGTGGGCGAACGCGCTGGAGGGCTGCGGGGTCGTCGGCTGCGAGGCGGGCGGTCGCGGGGTGGGGTGCTGCGGGGACTGGGGCTGCTGGGACGGCGGCTGCGGCGTCGGGGGCTGCGGCGTCGGCGGCTGCGCGGGACCGGGCTTGGGCGGGCCGGTCGTGACGGGGATGCCCATGGGGGTCGGCACGGCGTCGGAGGGCAGCGCGGCCAGCATGTCGGCGGCCTCGGCGGCGGTCGGGCGCAGCGCCGGGTCGACGGCGAGCAGCCGTTCCATCGGGCCGATCAGCGCGCCCGCGCGCATCGGGCGGTCCATCTTGCCGATCGCGGCGCGGTACAGCAGGCCGAGGCTGTTCTCGTTGGAGCCGTAGGGGGAGTGCGCCTCGGTGGCCGCGTAGAGGGTCGCGCCGAGCGAGAACACGTCCGACCTGGTGTCGGGCGAGTCGCCGCGCGCCACCTCGGGCGCCAGGTACGCGGGTGTGCCGGAGAGCGCGCCCGCCTCGGTGATCGTGGTGTCGCCGGTGGCGCGGGAGATGCCGAAGTCGGTGAGCTTCACGGCGCCACCGCGGCCGATCAGCACGTTGCCGGGTTTCACGTCCCGGTGCACGATGCCCGCCGCGTGCGCCGCGGCCAGTGCCATCGCGACCTTGCCGCCGATCCTGGCCGCCTCGGCCGGGGACAGCGGGCCTGTCTCCTCGAGCACCGCCGCGAGGCTGAGCGAGGGCAGGTACTCCATCACGATCCAGGGCAGCTCGTCCTCGACGACCACGTCGTAGACCGCGATCGCGTTGGGGTGCTGCAACCGGGCGGCGATCCTGGCCTCGCGCATGGCCCTGGTGCGCGCCGCCTTGGACGCCACCGGTGCCATGTCAGGCAGCTTGAGCTGCTTCACGGCGACCTCGCGGTGCAGCAGCTCGTCGTGCGCGAGCCACACCACGCCCATACCGCCGCTGCCGATCTGCTCCTTGAGGAGGTACCGACCGCCGACCGCGTTCACTCGAGCAGGCTAGCGTTCCGATCAGCTGCTGGCGACGAGCTTCGCCAACTCGCGGTCGAAGTCGATCCACTGGTCCTCTTCACCGGGCTGCACGACGTCGTAGGTGAGGTCGAGGAACTCGGCGATGTGCTCGGCCTCGGCCGAGAGGATCGCGAAACCGGTGGGGGCGTTCAGCTCCAGCAGGACGCGCTCCGGGTCGTCGGCCGCGGGCCGGACCATGATGTCGCCCTCGCCGGAGGGGGTCAGCAGGCCGTCCGCGAGCAGGTCGCGGGCGAACATCCACTCGACTTTCCCCTGGCCCGTGTGGAACAGCACGGCGACCGCGTACGGGTCCTCGGGGTTGTACTGCAGCTCCGCTTCGACGGGTGCCGGAGCGATGCCGGGGACCAGCAGCTGGAACGTGGTGCCAGCGGTGATGATCGTGTTCTCGGCCATGGTGGCTCATCCCTTCCCTACCTGCGTTGTTCACGCTCTCATGGGAGGAGACGTCCGAGACAGCGCTCCGAGACGCGATTCGCCTGGGAACCACGCTATCGGGGGAGACGTGGATCTCACTTGGTCGTATATGCCCAGGTCGCTTGTCTCAACTGGTGAAACGGACATCGCACGCTGCGTGACCGCCCGTCACTTCAGGGTAGTCGACACTACCGGTCGGGTGTCCACGGGCGCCACCGCCGTGACCGGACGGCGGCGGGTCAGGGCGATCCCGAACAGCACGACCACCATGCCCGCGACGACCCGGACGGTCAGCGCCTCGTGCAGGAACGCCGCACCCAGCAGCACCGACACGACCGGCAGCAGGTAGCCCACGGTGGTCGCGTTGGTCGGACCCTCGTCCTCGATGAGCCGGTAGTTGATGATGAACGCGACACCGGTGCCGAGGACACCCAGGATGCCCAGCGCCAGCAGCGCGCTCAGGCTCAGGTGCACCTCCTGGAGACCGCCGACCGGCACGATGAACGCGGTCAGACCGGAGCCGACCACGAGCTGGCCCGAGGACAGCTGCAGCGACGACAGGCCCTGGCCGGACAGCGTGCGGCTGATGTAGACGTAGGCCACGGCGTAGCTCGCGGCGGCCGCGAGGCAGGCCAGCGCGCCCCAGCTCGCCAGCCCGGCCCGCTGCCACGGCGCGAAGATCAGCAGGGTGCCCGCGAAGCCCAGCGCCAGCCCCGCCGTCCGCGCGGCGCCGCCCTGCTTCTCGAAGCCGAGCAGCAGGCCCAGTCCGAGCGTCCACAGCGGCGTGGTCGAGTTGATCACGCCCGCCACCCCCGAGTCGACGGTCCGCTCGCCGACCGCGAACAGCACGAACGGGATCACGTTGCCGAAGAGCGCCGCGACCGCCAGGTGCCCCCACGTGCGCGGGGCGCGCGGCAGCCGGTGGCCGCGGGCGTAGACCAGCACGACGATCACGGCGGCGCCGAGCGCGGTGCGGCCCATCGCGATCTGGACGGGGGAGAAGCCGGTCAGCGCGACCTTGATCCACAAGAAGCTCGAGCCCCAGATGAGCGCGAGGACACCGAACCTGACCAGCGTGCCGGGTTTGTTCACGGTTCCACGATGGGGTGAGCGAAGCACAAGCACAAGTGAAAAGAACTGCACGACCTTGTAGCTCAGCTGTAAGGTCGTGCCATGTTGGACGTGCGCAGGATGCAGGTGCTCAGGGCCGTCGTGACCAGCGGTTCCATCACGGCAGCGGCCACCAACCTCGGCTACACGCCGTCGGCGATCAGCCAGCAGGTGGCCGCCCTGGAGAAGCAGGCGGGCATGGCCCTGCTGGAGCGGGTCGGCCGCGGCGTCCGAGCCACCCAGGCGGGCAGGCTGCTCACCGACCACGCCGCGGGCATCACCGACCGCCTCGTCGAGGCCGAGGCGGCGCTGGCCGACCTCCGCGCGGGCCGCACCGGCAGGCTCCGCGTCCGCTACTTCGCCACCGCGGGCGCCGCCCTCGTCCCGCCCGCCGTCGCCCGCTTCCGCGCCGAGCACCCGTCGGTGAAGCTCGACCTCAAGCTCACCGAGCCGGTCGACCCGATGCTGGAGATCGTCGCGGGCCGCGCGGACGTCGCGATCGTCGTCCACCAGCACGGCGCCGACACCGCCCCCGGCATCCGGCTGGTCCACCTGCTCGACGACCCGTACCTGGCCGTCCTGCCCCGCGGCCACGACCTCTGCCGCAAGCGGGTCCTGGACCTGTCCGACCTCGCCGACCAGCCGTGGGTCGACTCCGCGCTCCCGGTCGGCGCCTGCCGCGACATCGTCCTGGACGCCTGCGCGGGCGCTGGGTTCGCCCCGAACTTCGTCGTCGAGTCCGACGACTACCCGACCGCGCAGGGGTTCGTCTCGGCGGGACTGGGCGTCACCATCGTCCCGAAGCTCGGCCTCGGGGTCGTCCACCCCGGCGTCGTCGTCCGCCGCCTGCGCAACCCCGAGCCGCTCCGTGAGATCCACGTCGCCTTCCGCGAGGAAGGCACCACCAACCCGGCCGCCGCGAGCCTCCTGGAGGCCCTCAAGGCCGCGGCGGCGGCCACCGCCTAGGGCGGCGCGGGCGCTCAGTAGTTCCCGAGCGCCGTCTCCTTGTCGATCAGCAGCTGGTTGCCCGACCACTCCAGGGCGATGAGCTTGCGCTCCTTGCTGACCGTGTTGTTCTTCAGCGTGTAGGTCACGTCGACCTCGAACGCGTACGGCGAGTTCAGCTTCACGTCGTCGACCTTCACCGACTTCACCGACTGCCAGAACTGCAGGTAGCCCGCCTTGCCCTTGCTGGCGCCCTTCATCTTGTCGGTGAGCCAGTTGAACGCCGAGTTCGGGTCGGACGGCAGGAGCGCGAAGTAGTCGCGGATCATCTTCTCCTGGGTCGCCTGGTCGGGGTCGCCGGTGACCTGGGGCGGGAGCTTGGAGCCGTCGCCCGCGGGGGGCGGGTCCTCCTTGCCGCTCTCCTGCGGCGGCTGGGAGACGCTGGCGGACGTGCCGGGCTCGGCGACCTTGTCGTTCTTCTTGTCGTCGCCGGACAGGAAGCTGGCCAGCATGATGCCGACGACCGCGGCGGCCACGATGGCGAGCGCGGTGATCATCGTGGAGCGCTTGCTCGCGACGTCCTTGGCCGACGACGACGACCGAGGGGGCGCGGTGCGGTGCGGGGCGGCGGCCGGACGGGGCTGCTGCTGGTAGGGCTGCTGGTACTGCGGCTGTTGCTGCTGCTGGGGCGGCGGACCCGGTCGGACGTCGATGCGGGTACCGGGCGGCGGTGTCGACACGGCGGCCTGCGGGGACATCGCGCGGGTCGCGGAGTCGGTCGAGAGCGGGGCCCCGCGCCACGACGGCGGGCTGACCTGCTGGACGGCCATCGGGAACTCGGGGGCGGCCCGGCCCGCGGCCACGGCGGCCAGCGCTTCGCGCGCCTCGGCCATCGTGGGGCGGTCCTCGGGCTCCGGGCGGAGCAGGCGCATCAGCAGCGCCGTCAGCGGCCCGGCCTGCTTCGGCGGGTTCACGTTGCCGGAGGCGACCTGGTGCAGCAGCGCGATGGTGTTCTCGTTCAGCCCGAACGGCGGGGCGCCCTCGATCGCGGCGTACAGCGTGGAGCCGAGCGAGAACACGTCCGACGGCGAACCGGGGTCGTAGCCCTTCGCCACCTCGGGCGCCAGGTACGCCGGGGTGCCCGCGAGCATCCCGGTCGCGGTGACGGTGACGTCGCCGGTGGCCCGCGAGATGCCGAAGTCCGTGATCTTCACGACGCCTTCGTCGCCGAGCAGGATGTTGCCGGGCTTGATGTCGCGGTGCACGATGCCCGCGTTGTGCGCCGCGGTCAGCGCCGAGGCGACCTGCTGGCCGATCGCGGCGACCTCGCGCGGCGGGAGCGTGCCGCGCTCGGACAGCACCGTGGACAGGCTCTTCGACGGCAGGTACTCCATGACCAGCCACGGCTGGCCGTCGTCCTCGGCGACGTCGTACACGGCGATGGCGTGCGGGTGCTGCAACCGGGCGGCGATCCGCCCCTCGCGCATGGCCCTGCGCTTCGCCTCGTCGGTGTCGGAGGCGGCCAGTCCGGGCTGGAGCAAGAGCTGCTTGACCGCGACGATGCGGTGCAGGCGCTGGTCGTGCGCCTGCCACACGATGCCCATCGCACCGCTACCGATTCGGTTGCCCAATCGGTAGCGGCCTGCGACCAGGCGACCATCGTCGGTCACGGCTGCTCCCATGAGTGATTGCGGTGTGTCTGTCTTCTGCGGCGTTCGACGGCCACTACGGCACAAACGTAGCGACACCCGGTGCGGTTCGAACTAACCCGTCCGTGTGCGTGTCCACCTTACGAGTTAACTCAACCGCCGGGCGCCGGGTTGGTGGTTGTCGTCGTCGTGGTGGTCGTGGTAGTGGTCGTCGTCGTCGTGGTCGGTGGGGGCTTGGTGGTCGTGGTGGTCGTCGGCGGCGGCGCCTTGGTGGTCGTCGTCGGCTGCTCGGTGGTGGTGGGCTGCTCCTCGGTCGTCTGCTCCTCCGTCGTCGGCTCGGCCGACGTGGTGGCGGCCTTCGACGTCGTGGTCACGGGGACGACCTTCGAGGAGCTGGTGTCGCCACCCGGCACGAGCGCCGGGTCCTTCGACTCGTCCTTGCCCTTGAACGCGCCCAGCGCGACCAGCAGGCCACCCACCGCGAGCAGCAGCACGAGCACGGCGGCGATGATCGCCAGCGTCCGGTTGTTCGACGGCTCCGGGGAGGCGACGGACCTGGTCGGGCCCACGGTCCGCGGGTGCTGGCCGGTGCGGTAGCCGGACCCGGCGTTGCCGCGGTACCCGGTGCCCGAGGAGACCACGCGGGTCCGGTTCGGGTCCAGCACGGCCGTCGGACCGGGCACCGGCAGCACGCCCGGCGTGCTCGCGGCCCGCAGCCCGGTCAGGCTGGGGTTGCGGCCCGAGGCGACCGCGGCGAGCAGTTCGCGCGCCTGGCCCATGGTCGGCCGGTCGGCCGGGTCGACGTTGAGCAGCCGCAGCAGCACCTCGGTGAGCGGCCCGTCCTGCGACGGCGGGTTGATGCGGCCCGCGGCGACCGCGTGCAGCACACCCAGGGTGTTCTCGCTGAGCCCGAACGGGGGTTCGCCCTCGGCCGCCGCGTACAGCGTCGAGCCCAGGGAGAACACGTCGGAGGCGGGCGTCGGGTCCGAGCCCCTGGCGATCTCCGGCGCCAGGTAGGCGGGGGTGCCCGCGATCAGGCCGGTCTTGGTGACCGTGATGTCGTCGGTGGCGCGCGAGATGCCGAAGTCGGTGATCTTCACTACGCCGTTGTCCGCGATCAGCACGTTGCCGGGCTTCACGTCGCGGTGCACGATGCCCGCCGCGTGCGCCGCGGCCAGCGCCGACGCGGCCTGCGCGCCGATCTGGGCGACCTGCAGCGGCTCCAGCGCGCCGTACTCGGACAGCGTGTCCGCGAGGCTGTAGGACGGCAGGTACTCCATGACGAGGCAGGGCGCGCCCTGCTCCTCGACCACGTCGTAGACGGCGATGGCGTTCGGGTGGTGCAGCTTCGCGGCGATGCGGCCCTCGCGCATGGCGCGCTGGATCGCCTCGTCGTGCTCCCTGGTGTCCATCCCGGCCTGCAGCAGCAGCTGCTTGACCGCGACGATCCGACCGAGCCGCTCGTCCTGGGCGCGCCACACGATGCCCATGGCGCCGCTGCCGATGCGGTCGAGGAAGCGGTAACGGTCGGCGATCAGCTGGCCCTCGGTGCTCACCGGGCCACCTCGCGCGGGTGCTGCGGGACCGCGGCGGGTGCAGCAGGTCTCACGCTGGGGCTCCTCGTTGTGCGCTCCGGTTGGCGGATCAGGGTAGGCCACCGCTCTTCATCTCGGGCTGTCCTGCCCGCAGAGCCTACCCCGGCACCGAAGACGGGTTTCCGGCCGTTGCGCAGGTCACGGCCTGTCGGGCCGTCGATCGCGCAGGGATACCCGATACCTGTCCGCAACGTCACCGGTTCACGAGAAAGTCGTCGGAAATGGGGCCGAACGGCCTAGCGCCGAGCGCTCACAGCTCCGCGAAGAAGTCGAACCCGCCGAGCCCGAGGCCGATCCGGATGCCACCGGGGTCCTCGGACGGCTTGGTCGACGAGGGCGGCGTGGTCGAGTTCGAGGACGACGACGGCGTCGACGAGGACGTCGGCGGGGTCGTGCTGCTCGAGGGCGAGGTCGACGTGGGGTTGCTGCTGCTCGGGGGCGTGCCCTTGTCCGTGGTCGGCTGCGTGCTCGACTGCGAGGTCGACGTGACCGGGGCCTGCGTCTGGGTCTGCGTCTGCGTCGTCTGCGTCACCGGGGCCTGGGTGTCCTGCACCGGGACCACCTGCTGCTGCTGGGCCGCCTGCTGCGCGACCCGCTCCTCCTGCGTGGAGGTGGTGGTGCTGGTGGTCTGCGAGGTCGTGCCGGGCTTCTGGCCGGGCATGGCGACGCCGCCGAGGTTGCCGGTGTTGCTGGAGTTGCGCGCCGCGGGGCGGGTGTCGAACCGCACGTCGGCGAGGGGGCGCTCGTCGGGGGAGCCCAGCCACTGCGAGGCGCCGAAGGCGACCGAACCGCAGAGGACGACACCGCCGCTGGCGATGGCGACGAGCTTGCTGAGCGACATGCCGCCGCGCTCCTCGTCGGCCGGACGGCCTTCGCGGCGCAGCAGCTCGGCGACGTGCAGCTCGCGGCCGGACAGCGACGCGCGGGCGGACAGCGCGGTCGGGGCCGACGTGGCGGCGGGGGGCGTGACCGCCTTGAAGCGGACCGTCTCCTCCTCGTCGTCCCGGTACACCGGGATCGGCTGTGTCTCGGCTTCACGCCGGGCGAGCAGCTCCGCTACCGAAAGCTGAGCGGTCGAGCCATCCCGCCGACGACGATTGTCCTCGTTCGACACCGCGGTCTCACACCTTCCCGGAAACTGCACTGCGTTCACTAGCCGGGAACATGGATACCGAATCGTGACCCCAGTTGTAACCCCTTTGGGGGATTTTCTCGGGTTAAACCTTATTTAAGGCAACTCTACGTGAGCATTTAGGGGGTGCTCGCTACGCGGCGTCAGCTTCGCTGGGCCGAGAGCAGCTCGGTGCCGACGATCTTCGGGACCGACGTGTCGCCGAACCAGAAGAGCTGCTCGACCCGCAGCCACCGCCCGTCGAGCTCCTGCATCGACACCTCGGCCAGGACGCTGCCGTCGGGCCGCTGGGTGGTGCTGTCGACCGTGATGGCCTTGATCGTGCTCCACGAGCGCACGAAGCCGAGCGCGTCGCCGCCCACCAGGTCGCTCGTCAGCAGCAGCGCCGCCGCGGCGGGCTGGGCGGGCAGCAGGCTGTAGAACTCGCGGACGACGTCGATCCTCGGCTGGGAGCCGATCGCCACCGACGGCGGTGCCGCGGCGCTGCCGGTCGGCGGCGCGGACGACGGGGTCTCGGTCCTCGGGTCCGCCGCGATCGGCGCGTTGGACGCGGAGGGGGTCGTCTCGGCCGTGGGGGCCGCCGCGGGCTCGTCGCCCAGCCTGGCGCTGAGCAGGTCGGGGCGCAGCGCCGTGGA
Source organism: Umezawaea tangerina (assembly GCF_003002815.1). Taxonomy (GTDB): domain Bacteria; phylum Actinomycetota; class Actinomycetes; order Mycobacteriales; family Pseudonocardiaceae; genus Umezawaea; species Umezawaea tangerina. The sequence continues at coordinate 366,660 of NZ_PVTF01000003.1, forward strand.
GCCGCTCAGCTCGATCGCGGCCGCCGTGCGCGGGGCGCTGGTGGACTCGGGGCGGTTGCCCGCCAGGATCGACGCCGCCGCGACCGAGGCGAACAGGACGAGGGCGCCCGCCACCAGCCCGGCCGCCTTGGCCGCCCGGTTGGAACGCCGCTGGTCGGTCTCCTCCATGCCGAGCACGTCCTCCACGAGGTCCTCGGTGTCGGCCTCCTCGCGGGAAGGGATGCGGACGGGGCTGGGCTGGTTCCTGATCAGCTCGGCCACGGTGATCGAACCGGCCCGGTTGTGCCGTCTGCCGGTCGTCGTAGGGCGCTGCACTGGCAACTCCTCCGTACCTTCTGCGTCGCCAGAACTCGTACCGTGGATGCCCTGGTCAAAGCCAGGACGACGCGCGCATTCACCTTTTCGTGGCGGTCAGCGGTAGACGCTTGTCGCTCTAATGGAGTAGTGGTTACAGACCGATGTCCCCCTGTGCGTTCGCGAATGACCGTTAGGCGATTCCAGTGAGCCGTTCGGCGTTGATCAAGGGCTCACCACTCAAGGTGAAGGTCAGCTCGCGCTGCTCGGTGCTGGCGGTGCCGTCCTTCTTCGTGATCTGCAGCGTGCTGACCGTGACGCCCCTGGTCGGGTCGACGCTGATCTCCTTGACCCGCACCAGCGACACGTCGGCGAACCGCTGCTCCAGCACCGCCTCGATGGTCGGCCGGGAGTCCTCGGTCGTCAGGGCCAGCGCGGTCGCGGTGTTGGCCGAGACCTCCTCGTAGAACTTCTCGGTGCGGGACGCGATGGCCGAGGCGTCGACGAGCGGCTTGTCCTGGTTCGGCACGGTGGTCACGGTCGGCGACGTGGTGTCCGGCGCGCTGCCGGGTTCGGTGGTGCCCGCGGGCGTGGTCGCCGTCGTCGCGCCCGCACCGCCCGACGTGCTGCCGGGGTCGCTGCCGCGCGGTGCGGCCGTGGACGTCCCGCCCGCCCGCGCGGTGTCCTGCGGCCTCGTGTCGGCGCTCTGGCCGCTCGTGGGGGCCTTGGTGGACGTCCTGGTGCCGAAGTCGGTCACGATCGGGACGTTGGCGGGGTACTCGGGCATGCCGATGCGCTCGACCGGGCCGCTGTTGCCGACGAGCTTGGCCGCCGCGATGGCGAGGCCGACCAGGACGCCCGCCGAGGACACGACGGCGAACCAGGCGGCGCGCTTCCAGGTGCGGGGAGGGGTGACCGACGCGGGGACCAGGCCGATGTTGAACTTGCGCAGACCGGCGGCGTCGGTGTCCACCAGGGGGTCCGGTGCGGGCCTGCCGCGCTGCGCGGGCACCTGGCCCGGTCCGACCGCCGGGCGCGCGTGCGCCGGTCGCTCGTGGTCCGGTCGTCCGTGGTCCGGACCGGAGGCCGCGGGTGGCCACCCGTCGGTCCGGTCGTGCAGCCGGTGCTTGCCCGACCCCGCTGGTCCCGCCCCGTTGTCCATAGCTCCGCAGACCTCTCCCGCCCCCTGGTCCGGCGCGGTCCCCGACCCCTCGGGTCGGTTGCGCCACCGGGACCACGTCGGCCCGCCGTCCGGCCGTGCGGCCGTGGCGCTCCGCTGACCCGGCGCGGGGCCGGGGCCGCGACGCCGGTCGGACCGGATCCGGGAGGACCGGCCAGGCCGGCGGGGCGACCACGGTCACCCGCACCTACCTGAGGGTAGGTGCAAGGCGGGGCGGTAGCTGTGCGGGGTCACCCGGTCACGGCGGGTGACACACGGAAGTGTGAACTTGCTGGACTTCCGGCGAGTTCTGGTCAGCTACCGCTGTTCAGGCGCTTGCGGCTGCTCTGCAACGCGCTCGTGGCGGCCAGCCCGCTGCCGCCCGCGACCAGCGCGCCGATGATGTCGGACGCGGTGCTGTCGCCCGTCGTGATCAGCAGGCCGATCAGCGCGGCGGCGGTCGTGACGCCCGCGACGGTCCAGCGGCTCCGGACGTACTGCGCGATCGGCGCGCCCGCGGCCCGCTTGTTCTTCGCGGCGGATCCGAGCATGGCGAGATAGCCGTCGTGCGCCAGCGCGGCTAGCACCCCGACGATGGCGATGATGCCTGCGATGAGGCCGATGACAGTTCCCATGGCTCCAGTGTGCCTGCCGATATCCGCTGGACCATCGGTGATCCCCCTGATATCCGGTTGCGGGTGGACATCTTCTGGCACGACGCCTGCCTGGAGCACGACGCGGGCACGGGCCTGTGGGAGCTGCCGGGCGACTGGGACTGGCTCGACGTCCCCGAGCCGCACCCGGAGGGCGCGGCCAGGCTGCGCACGTTCCGGCACGCCCTGCGGCGCGGACCGGTCGCACCGCACCTGACGTGGCGCACCGGCAGGCTCGCCACCGACGACGAGCTGGCGCGCGTGCACACCGCCGACTACCTGGCGGCGCTGCGGAAGGCGTGCGAGGGCCCGGACCGGGTCGCGCTGGAGGTCAACACGGTCGTCGGCCCCGGCACCTGGGACTCGGTCCTGGCCGCCGCGGGCACCTCGCTGGCCGCCCTGGAGTCCGTCCGCTCCGGCCGCGCGCGGACCGCCTACGCCCTGGTCCGCCCGCCCGGCCACCACGCCCAGCCCGCGATGGCCGACGGGTACTGCCTGGTCAACAACGCCGCCCTCGTCGCCGAGACGGCCAGGCGCGAGGGCCTGCGGGTGGCCGTCCTCGACTGGGACGTGCACCACGGCAACGGCACCCAGGAGATCTTCGCCGGCACCCCCGACGTGCTCACGGTCTCGTTGCACATGCGGCACGGCGCCTGGGGCACCAACCACCCGCAGACCGGCGCCCCCGACGAGCTCGGGGTGGACGGCCGCAACATCAACGTCGAGCTGTCCCTCGGCGCGGGCGACGAGGCGTACCTGCGCGCCCTGGACGAGATCGCCCTCCCCGCCCTGCGCGAGTTCGCCCCCGACCTCCTGGTGTGCGCGTCCGGCTTCGACGGCTCCGCCTTCGACCCCAACGGCAGGCACAACCTGACCGCCGCCGGGTACCGCGCGATCGGACGGCGGGTCGCCGACCTCGGGCTCCCGCTCGTGCTCACCCAGGAGGGCGGCTACCTCCGCGGCTACGCCGCCCTGTGCCTGCACTCGCTCGTCGAGGGCCTGCTCCGCCTCCCCGACCCGCTCCTGCACGACCCCCTCGCCTACGTCCCCGACGACTCCCGCCCCACCACCGCTGACCTCGCCGCCGTCCGCGCGGCCCTGGCCCCGCACTGGCACTTCGCCCGCGACACCCCGCCGCCGGCGGACCTGGCACCGGGGCGGCCGACGTAGTCCGGCCTCTTCTCGCCACAGGGTCGGCTGCCCGGACGACCAGCCCTGGTCCGCGCCAAGCCCGCCACCAGGGCCGCCCACCTCGTTCAAGATCGACTGTCGGCACCCGCTCGTACTCTGGAACTCGGGGGGCCCACCCGACCGGGGGACTCCCGGTCACCGCTGCGACGAACCACCCGCCGCGACGAGCCGAACTCCTGCCGCGACGAGCCGAACCGTTCGCCGCGACGAGACGAACCACCCGCCGCGAGGGACCGACGAGCCGACGAACGAACGGGGCGAAGCGAGGGACCGGCGAGCCGACGAACGGGCGAGCGGGCGAACCGACGAGCGGGCGAACCGACGAGCGGGCGAACCGACGAGCGGGCGAACCGGCGAGCGGGCGAACCGGCGAACGGGCGAACCGACGAGCGGGCGAACCCCGGCCCCCGATCAGCGCCCCAGCGCCCCGCGACCCAACCTCAGCAGGATCATCGCGAGGTCCTTGCCCTCCGGGCCGAGCTCCTTGTAGCGCGCCAGCACGTCGATCTCGCGGTTGTGCACGATCCGCGTGCCGCCGGCGGCCATCCGCGCCGCGCCGATGGTCTTGGACACCTCGGCGCGCCGTTTGACGAGGCGCAGCAGTTCCTTGTCCAGGTGGTCGATCTCCTGGCGCAGCGCGTCGATGTCCGGAGCGGTGGCGGGGGATTCGGTGGTGCTCATGGTGGGGCCTCTCGACTCTCTTCTGCTGAGTCCCGGCCCCGGAAGCGGCGAAGCCCCGGGTCCGAGGACTCCGGGGCTCTGTGGATGCTGTGCGCTAGGCGACCACGGGAGCCGGAGTCCGGTTCCCGTAGAAAAACTCGAAGTGGGTCGAGCGCACGCCGCAACTGTGCCACACGCCCGTCCTCTTCGGCTACCCGAAGTTCGAGGAGTGGGACGCGCCGTCGTTCCGGCGGCCGACGCGGGCTCCGCACTCCGGTTTGGTCACGATCCGTCATCGCAGGCGGCGTGGGTGAAACGACTCTGGCCTGCTCATCGATCTAGTGTGCCAAGGGGTGCGACGACACAGAGGGTGGCGACATGCGTGGTTTGACGGTGACCAGGCGCACGGTGTTCGGGATGGCCGTGGTGACGGCCGCGGTGGGGGTGGCGGGCAGTACGGCCGGGATCGCCAACGCGCAGACCGCGCAGCAGCCCGCTGACCTGCCGGGGGTGGACCTCGATCCCGGCAAGGGCGTCATCAAGGCCAACGACGACTGGTGGTACGTGCACGGCGGCACCTTCGAGTTCGCGGTGACGCTGGGCGCGCGCACGCAGGGCCGGAAGCGGACGGTGCGGCTGGCCGTGCCGAAGGGCCTGAACATCGTGTCGATCAACGGCGACAAGTGGAAGGTCGAGAAGGTCGACGACACCGACGTCGAGGCCACCCACCCGGAGCTGGAGAAGCCGGGCCTGAAGCTGCCGAAGCTCGTGATCGCGGCCAAGGCGAGGAACTTCGGCGCGAGCACGCTGGACGCGTCGGTGCGCGAGCAGGCCGTGAACTACAAGCGCCGGGGCGTCAAGCTGATGGTGGACACGAGCGTCTGAGATTCCACTCTTCGGTGTACCGGGGTTCACCCGACAGGGGGATGGCCGTCGTGCGATCGTTGGAGATCGACACATCTCGGGCGAAGGTGATTCCCATGCGGATGAGCAGGGTGGCCGCCGGACTGGTCGGGGTGGGCGCCGTCCTGGCCCTCGCGGTCGGTTCGGCCGCGGTGGCGGTCGGCTCCCAGCCGGCCTCCGACACGCCGAGGCCGGCCGCCGCGCCGACCAAGGACGATCCGGGCGCCGTGGAGCTGGAGCACGGCAAGGGCGTCGTCCTCGCGAACGACGACTGGTGGTACGTCCACGGAGGGCCGTTCGAGTTCTCCGTGACGGCCACCGCGGCCCGTGACGGGCAGGCGGGACAGGCCGCGCTGTTCGTCTCGTGGCCGTCCGAGTTCTCCCTCGTGGAGACGGCGGGCGAACGCTGGACCTGCGGTGCCGTCGAGGGCGGAGTGGAGTGCACGAACCCCGCTCCCGCGGTGCCCGGCGAGGCGTGGCCCGCGTTGACGCTCGCGGTGAGCGGGTCTGGCGCGGTGCAGGACTCGATCGACGTCTACCTGCGCGGCGCGGACGGTTCGGAGGCCCACGCGGGCGCGCCGATCGTGTTCGACACGAGCAGCTGAAACCGGTTCCGCTCACCGCCTCGGCGGTGAGCGGAACCGAGCGTCGTACGGGGCGGGTAACGTGACCCCACGATGAGCGCCTTGTTCGACTTGCCCGCGAGTCCCCCGTCCCCTCGGCCGTCCAGGTTGCTCGACGACCTGAACCCCGCCCAGCGGCGGGCGGTGGAGCACGCCGGGTCACCGCTGCTGGTGGTGGCGGGTGCGGGCTCCGGCAAAACGAGGGTCCTGACCCGCCGCATCGCCTACCTGCTGGCCGAACGCCGGGTCCACCCCGGCGAGGTCATGGCGATCACCTTCACCAACAAGGCCGCGGCCGAGATGAAGGAGCGCGTCTCCGAGCTCGTCGGCCCGCGCGCCCGGTCGATGTGGGTGTCGACGTTCCACTCCATGTGCGTGCGGGTGCTGCGCCGCGAGGCCAAGACGCTCGGCATGTCGTCGAACTTCTCGATCTACGACTCCGACGACTCGCGCAGGCTGATCACGCTGGTCGCGCGCGACCTCGACCTCGACCCGAAGCGCTACCCGGCGCGGACGCTGTCCATCCACATCTCGAACCTCAAGAACGAGCTGGTGGACGCGGAGACCGCGGCGGCGCAGGCGACGAACGACCTGGAACGCCGGGTGGCCGAGGTCTACTCGTCCTACCAGCGCAGGCTCGGCGAGTCGAACTCCATGGACTTCGACGACCTGATCATGCGGACCGTCGAGCTGCTGCAGGGCTTCCCGGCCGTGGCCGAGCACTACCGGCGGCGCTTCCGGCACGTGCTGGTCGACGAGTACCAGGACACGAACCACGCGCAGTACACGCTGGTGCGCGAGTTCGTGGGCACCGGCGCCGACGGCATCCCGCCCGGCGAGCTGTGCGTGGTGGGCGACGCCGACCAGTCCATCTACGCGTTCCGCGGCGCGACGATCCGCAACATCGTGGAGTTCGAGCGGGACTACCCGCAGGCCACCACGATCATGCTGGAGCAGAACTACCGGTCGACGCAGAACATCCTGAGCGCCGCCAACGCGGTCATCTCGCGCAACCCGGACCGCCGCGAGAAGCGGCTGTGGAGCGACCTCGGCGAGGGCGAGAAGATCGTCGGATACGTCGCCGACAACGAGCACGACGAGGCCGCGTTCGTCGCGGGCGAGATCGACAAGCTCGTCGACGGCGGTGACGCGACCAACGGCGAGATCGCCGTCTTCTACCGCACGAACAACCAGTCGCGCGTGTTCGAGGAGATCTTCATCCGCCTCGGCCTGCCGTACCGGGTCGTCGGCGGTGTCCGGTTCTACGAGCGCCGCGAGGTGCGCGACGCGCTGGCGTACCTGCGCGCGCTGGCGAACCCGGACGACACGGTGTCCATGCGGCGCATCATGAACGTGCCCAAGCGGGGCATCGGCGATCGGGCCGAGGTGTGCGTCTCCAACCACGCCGAGAAGTACCGGATGAGCTTCCACGCCGCCCTGCGCGACGCGGTGGCGGGCAAGGTCGCGTTCCTCAACCCGCGGTCGCAGCGCTCCATCGCCGGGTTCATGGACCTGATGGACGAGCTGGGCAAGCTGGTCGAGCGCGGCGACGACGTGGCGGACATCCTCGAGGCCGTGCTGGAGAAGACGGCCTACCGGGCCGAGCTGGAGGCCAGCGAGGACCCGCAGGACCACACCCGCGTCGAGAACCTCAACGAGCTCGTCACGGTCGCCCGCGAGTTCGGCGACCTGACCGCCCTCGCCCCGGTGTCCTCCGACGCGGAGGCCGTCGAGGTCGTCGAGGTGCCCGCCGAGGACGAGGGGCTGCCCACCGAGAGCTCGCTGGCCGCGTTCCTGGAGCGCGTCTCGCTCGTCGCGGACGCCGACTCCATCCCGGACGCCGACTCCGACGGCATGGTCACCCTGATGACCCTGCACACCGCCAAGGGCCTGGAGTACCCGGTCGTGTTCAGCACGGGCTGGGAGGACGGGATCTTCCCGCACATGCGCGCCCTGGGCGACCCGCAGGAGCTGGCCGAGGAACGCCGTCTCGCCTACGTCGGCATCACCCGCGCCCAGCAGCGCCTCTACCTCTCCCGCGCCCTCGTGCGCTCCGCCTGGGGTCAGCCGTCCGCCAACCCGGCGTCCCGCTTCCTCGACGAGATCCCCACCGACCTGCTGGACTGGCGCCGCGTCGAACCCGAACGCTCCGGTCCGGCCGCCGCCACGACCTGGCGCCGCGGCGGTGGCGACTCGGCCCAGGCGGGCCTGGCCGCGCGCGGCATGCGCACCTCGCAGTTCAAGGGCTGGAACGAGGCTCCGGCCATCACCCTCGAGGTCGGCGACCGCGTCACCCACGACAAGTACGGGCTCGGCAGGGTCGTCGCGGTCGACGGCTCCGGCCCCAGGGCCACCGCCACCATCGACTTCGGCGGTGCGGGCACCATCCGCCTCATGCTCATCGGCGGCGTCCCCATCACCAAGCTCTGACCACGACCCTGCTCCGGGCTCAAGCCCTCCCGGTGCCGCCCCGCTCGTCCTCGCGACCGCCTGAATAGGCCTCGTGGTTCCCGCAGTCCGCGGTGATCGCGGCTGTCGCCCGAGCCGCGGCGAGGAAGTCGTCGGCCAGCGTCGAGGTGCGGGACGCCGCCATGGCGAAGCACACCTGGTCGGGCGGGAGCTCCGGGATGGCGACGTAGCTGATGTCCGGACGCGAGTAGAACACCGTCTCCGAGCGCCCCACGAACGAGATGCCTCGGCCCGCCGCGACGTGCTCCAGCTTCTCCTCCACGCCGCGCACCCGGAGCCCGGAGTCGGGGTGCGGGCGCCTGGTGGGGTGCGTGCTCGGGTCGGCGTGCCAGACCAGCGGCTCACCGGCCAGGTCGGCCTCGGTGACCTCCTCCTTGCCCGCCAGCCGGTGGTCCGCGGGCAGCACCACCATCAGCGGCTCGGTGTACAGCGGGGTCACGCGCAGGCCGGTCTCGTCGATGGGCAGCCGCACGTAGCCGACGTCGATTCGGCCGTCGAGCAGCATCGGGGCCTGGTCGTCCCACTCGACCCGCTGCACGTCCACGACCACGTCCGGGTGCCGGGCCTGGAACGCCTTGGCCGCCGGGATGACCGGGATGCCGGTCCGGAAGCCGACCGCCAGCCGACGGCCGCCACGGGCGGCGACGGTCACCCGGCGGCGGACCGCGTCCGCGGAGGCGAGCAGCGGGCCGGTGTCGGTCAGCAGCTGGCGGCCCGCGTCGGTCAGCGCCACGCCGTGGCGGTCCCTGGTGAACAGCGGGGCGCCGAGGTCCTGCTCCAGCGCGCGGATCTGCCTGCTGAGCACGGGCTGCGCGATGTGCAGCTCCTCGGCGGCGCGACCGAAGTGCAGCCTGTCGGCGACGGCGCGGAAGTAGCGCAGTTTGCGCAGGTCCAGATCCACGGAACCTCCCGAGCCGGTGATGTCCCCAAGGTATCACCACGACCGGAAGAAGTCTTGGACACCCGTTCGGGGAAATGACAACCTTGTGAGGTAACCGATGACGTCAGGTGAATTCGGTATCGGGCCTTGAGGATTTCATTCTGGGCTCGGAATGCGCACACCAGGAATCGAATGCCGCCCATTGCGTCATTCGACGACATCGTGGCGTCCTCTTCAGCTCGAGAAAGCGGAAAAGCAATGAGCAGCGTCAGCATCATCGGCTTGGGGAACATGGCGGGCGCCCTGGCGGGCCGGGCGCTCGCGGGCGGCAACACCGTCGAGATCATCGGTCGCGACCCGGCCAAGGCCGCGGACCTCGCCGCCGCGCTCGGCGGCGGTGCCACCGCCGGGACGTTCGGCACCGCCCCCGCGGGCGACATCGTCGTGCTCGCCGTGCCGAACGCCGCCGCCGTGCCGATCGTCACGCAGTACGGGAAAGCGTTGGCGGGCAAGGTCGTCATCGACATCACCAACCCCTTGAACGCCGACGCCACCGGGGTGGTCACCCCCGACGGCACCTCGGCCGCGCAGGAGATCGCCAAGGCCGCACCGGCGAGCGCGCACGTCGTGAAGGCGTTCAACACCGTCTTCGGCCACGTCCTGACCCCCGACCGCACGCTGGACGTGCTCCTCGCGGGCGACGACGCAGGGGCCAAGGCGAGCGTGTCGGAATTCGTCGAGAGCATGGGTTTGCGCCCGCTGGACACCGGAGGCCTGGAAATGGCGCGCTGGCTGGAGGGCACGGGTCTGCTGATGATCAGCCTGGCCCGCCACGGCGCGGGGACCTTCGACTTCTCCCTCGGCGTGAACATCCTCCGCTGAGCGCGTCCGCACCACCACACCATTCACGAGGAGCACGAGCGTGCGCGTTTTCGTCACCGGTGGGACCGGCCATTCCGGTTCGCACATCATTCCCGAGCTCGTCGCCGCCGGGCACGAGGTCACCGGCCTCGCCCGGTCGGACGCGGGCGCCGCGGCGTTGTCCGCGCTCGGCGCGAAGGTGCGCCGCGGCGACCTCCAGGACCTCGACGGGCTCAAGGAGGCGGCCGCGGACTCCGACGGCGTCGTCCACGTCGCGCACCGGCAGGACCTGCTGCCGTCCGGCGGGCTCGACGCCGTGGCCGCCGCGGAGGTCCCGATCATGCTCGCGTACGGCGAGGCGCTCGCGGGAACCGGGAAGCCGCTGGTCGCGGCGGGGAGCATCGGCTCGCCGGGGAACCTGGGCCGTCCGGCCACCGAGGAGGACCCCGCTCTGCCCAGCGGCGACGAGCACAAGGGGACCCTGCGGGTCCGCAACGTCGTGGAGACCACCGTGGTCGGCCTCGCCGAGCGGGGAGTGCGCTCCTCGGTCGTGCGGATCGCCAACATCGCGCACAGCACGACCGACCGCGCGGGCTTCCTCGTGCGGCTGATCGCGCTCGCGCGGGAGAAGGGCGTCGTCGGCTACCCCGGCGACGGCGCGAACGTGTGGAACGCCGTGCACGCCCGCGACCTCGCCGTCCTGTTCCGCCTGGCGCTGGAGAAGGGGCCGGCGGGCAGCTACTGGCACGGCGTCGGGGACGGGGCCATCCCGTTCCGCGACATCGCCGAGGCCATCGGCGGCCGCCTGGGCCTGCCCGTGGTGAGCGTTCCCGTGGACGCGCTGATGGTGCCGGGCCACTTCGGGTTCCTCGCGAACGTGGTCACGCAGAGCTACCCGGCGTCCACCCTCGTCACCCGCCGGGTCCTCGGCTGGGAACCCGCCCAGCCCGGCCTGCTCGCCGACCTGGACAACGGCCACTACTTCCCCGCCGGCTGACGGCGGGACCGGATGACGAGGAGGACACCGAGAACATGACGACCGTGGGGTTCATCGGGAGCGGGCACATCGGCGGCAGCGTCGCGCGGCTCGCCGTCGAGGCCGGGCACCGGGTCGTGCTCAGCAACTCGCGTGGTCCGGAGGCGCTCGCGGACCTGGTCGCGGAACTGGGGCCGTCGGCGTCCGCGGCGACGAGCGGGGAGGCCGCGGCGGCGGGCGACCTCGTCGTGGTCGCGGTGCCGGTCAAGGCGTTCCCCGACCTGTCCGCCCTGCCGCTGGCCGGGAAGGTGGTCGTCGACACGGGCAACTACGGCCCCGAGCGCGACGGGCACGTCCCCGAGCTCGACGGCAAGTCGCTCACGTCGAGCGAGCTGCTGCTGCGGTACGCCCCGGACGCCTTGGTGGTGAAGGCGTTCAACAACATCTTCTCCAAGCACCTGGTGTCGCTCGCCCGTCCGGAGGGGGCGGCCGACCGCTCGTACCTGCCGATCGCCGGGGACTCCGCCGGGGCGAAGGCGGTGGTGACCGGGTTCATCGAGTCCATCGGGTACGGCGTCGTGGACGCGGGAGCGCTGGCCGACAGCTGGCGGCAGGCGACGGGCACGCCGGTGTGGGGGACCCCGTACGGGCCGTTCTCGGACGAGGAGGGCCGGCCGGTCGACGAGGACGCCATCCGCGCGGCACTGGCCGCCGCGACGCGGTGACCGCGCGCCTGCTCGCCGAAGGTCGCGGCTCTTCCGGGGTCAGCTCCCCCTCGGATGTCGCCGGGCTGGACCCAGGCCGCGGTCCGGTGGAGCCCGTCGCCGTCCGGGAACATCTGTGCGCCCCGTCGAACCACCTCCCCACCCCGTCCGTGTACCGGGTGGACGCGGCAGTGCCGACCGGCTCTCCACATCGGATTCGGACGGGGTGCAACCTGTGCCCCCGCTGTGCGTCTTAGAGGGTGTCGGAAGCGATCTGGTCCACGCGTTCGGGGCGCACGGGCCAGGGGGAAGTCGCCGAAGGCGCAAGGGGAGCGGGAGTACCGCGCGGGGGCGGTGTTCTTGCGAAGGGGAGGGTTCTACCGGGGGCTGGCCGGGCCGCGCGAGCGGCCCGGCCTTTTATTTCCGCAGCTCACACCACGTGCCGCCGAAAATTGTCGGTGCCGTCCTGTTCCATGACACCCAACGCGGACACGGGCCAGCGGGGCCCGGAAGTGGGGGTGCTCGGTGTGGACGAGGTCTTGGCGCGGTTGCTCCACGAGCGCGTGGTCGGCTATCTCGAGGCTGTCGACCGCCTGGCGGCGCTTGAGGAGTCGCGGACGACAGCTTTCGAAGCCCGGAGACTGGCCGCCGCCTGGCGGGCCGTCCTGCGCCTGCACGACATCAGCGCGCGCGGCGGCTGTCCGGCCTGCGGGCGAGGCCGTCGGATGTGCTCGGTCTGGCGGGTGGCGTGCGCCTACTTCGTCCACCGGCTCCCGTGGGAGCGCCGCCGGTTCAGGTGGTGACGCCGGATCCGCCGTGCGCGGAGAGCTGCGCACGGCGGATCGGGGGTTCGTCCTAGAGGGTGACGCCGCGCTCGTTGAGCCACGGCAGCGGGTTGATCTTCATCCCGCTCGGGTTCCACACCTCGAAGTGCAGGTGGGGGCCGGTGGAGAAGCCGCGGTTGCCGACTCGGGCGATCTGCTCGCCCGCGGTGACCTGCTGGCCCTTCTGCACCGAGAAGGTGTCCATGTGGCCGTAGACGGTCACGGTGCCGTCGGCGTGCTCGATCTTGACCCAGAGCCCGAACCCGCTGGCGGGCCCCGCCTCGATCACGACGCCGTCGGCGGCCGCGTAGATCGGGTCGCCGATCGGGCCCGCGATGTCGATGCCGTAGTGCATCTCGCCCCAGCGGCCGCCGTAGCCGGAGGTGAACACGCCGGGTGCGGGGCGGACGACCTTGGGCCGCTTCGCCTCGGCCTCGGCGGCCTCGCGCTTCTCGGTGATCCGCTGGCTCTTGGCGAGCTTGCTGGCCTCCGCGGAGGGGTCGACGAGCTTCGCGACCGGGAGCACCTGGGGTGCGGCGGGGCCCGCGTTGTTGCCGCCCACGCCGAACGCGGCGGCACCGTCGGAGGTGTTCGCCAGCGGTGTGACCTCGTCGGCCTCGGTCGAGGAACCGGCACCGACGGCTTGCAGCGTCTGCCCGGCGCCTGCGGCGGCGAACGCGCCGACCGCGACAGCGGCGATCACGATCCGCCCGCGCAGGGCGGACGGTGGCGGCGGCAGGCGGTGCGTGCTCACGGGTCGGACCGAGGCACGGGTAACCGCCTCGTCGAGCACAGTGCCACCTGCTGGGCCGCCGGGGGAGCGGTGTTGGGACAAAGCCGGGCCTTCCGTGTTCCGGGGAGTCCAGTCGGACACCGGGCGGGGGATCCCGGGAGAGCCGGTCGGGGTTCCGACTCTGCGTCCTTGCATGTGACCAGACCGTGACAACGGACTCCGGGAACATAACGGGGTTGACACCTAGGGGCAATCCCCGAGGCCGATGTCTACCGAATAGCGGTTAGCGCGAGGCCTGCGGACGTGAGCCGTGACGCTCCGTCATGCCAGAACCGGAAAACCCCTCACGTCCAGGCGTGACGTGGTGCAACGTGCTGTCATCCGATCGAGTGATAGCCGCGACGACCGCATGCAGAGTGCGCGTATCGACCGGGAGGGACAGGTGACCTGAATCACGTATCTCGTGTTCTTCGACGAGCAACCCCGGATGCGACAGGCGTGCGTTGCGCTGCGGCACGATGACCTGGTCCATCGCGCTCCACACCACCACGAACCGCGTCCGGCACGGCCTGCCCGGCTCGGCCAGTTCGGTCAACAGGTCGGATCCGGGGCGCAGCTGCCGGGTCAGCGGGGTGGGGAGGAGGTAGGCGGCCAACGTGCCGCCGTGCGGCGTGCCCAACGTGACCAGGGTGCGCACCCGCGCGTCCCCGTGCAGCCGCTGCACGTAGTACCGCGCGATCAACCCGCCCAGCGAGTGCCCGACCACGTGCACCCGGTCCGCTCCGGTCTGCTCGCAGATCCGCTCGATGTGCTCGCCGAGCAGCGCTGCCGATCGTCGGACGTCGCCGGTCAACGCGGTCAGCACGCTGTAGTTCACCGCGTGCACCACTCCGAAGCCCCGCCTCCGCAGTGCCCCCGACAGCACTGCGAAGGCGGACCTGTTGTCCCCGATCCCGTGCACGAGCACGATGGGGGTACCCGCCGCGTCCATCGCGGAAACCACCAGCCCGCGCTGCCGCGGCGGCAGGTGGTCCGTCCGGTAGTGCCGGAACTGCTCCTCGGGTCGCAACTGCTGCGCCACCGCTCCCCACGGGTACAGCACCGCGTGCGCCGCCAACCACGCCGCTTCCACAGCGACCCCGCGCACCCCACCAACGGTCGCCACCGTCCGCAGCACGTCCGCCGCCTGCCCCGACACGTCCTTCGCCACCCGCACCCCGGAGCCCGCACGCCGCAACAGCACGTCCGTCAGCCGCCGCAACCCACCACTCCCCATAAGGGTGAAGGTAAGTCATCCACCCAACAACAAACGAGAGCCCACTTCGCCTATTCCCGAACGAACACTCCATCCACTTGGCAACACCCCCGCTCACCCGCCCTCCCTTCCCGGCCGGTTGGGTCACCGTCCCTGCGGGGTGCGGGGTGCGGGGTGCGGGGTGCGGGGTGCGGGGTGCGGGGTGCGGGGTGCGGGGTGCGGTGATGGGCTGCGGTGATGGGCTGCGGTGATGGGCTGCGGTGATGGGCTGCGGTGATGGGCTGCGGTGATGGGCTGCGGTGATGGGCTGCGGTGCCTTGAACCCGGCTAAGCAACTGCGGGTCACCGCACAGTTCGCGGCCAAGAAGAGCGCTCGCCCACCGCGCTTGACGCCTGCTCCGGTTCGAAGCCGGATGCCCTGTCCATCGCGGAGCGTCGGACAGCCGCCGCAACCAGACACCCGCCCGACGAAGCCGACGCTTGGTCCGGCGAAGCTCGGATCCCCGCCCCGGTGCGAAGCGCCCCAGCCTCTTTGTCGGCGACAGCCGATGCCTGGTCAGGCGAAGCCTGATGCCTGGTCCGTCGCGGAGCGTCGGATGCTGGCGTAGCCAGTCCCCACCCTGCACCCCGATCCGAAGCCCGCTCTGTGCCGCACTGTCTTGTCAAGACATCTTTCCCGTCTTGACAAGACAGTGCGGCATTGAGACAATCGGCGACCGGGGTGGAGGCATGTTCACTAAAACTCAACCCCGATACTCCATCCAGCCCAACACCCCCACCCCCGCACCACGTGCCCACACCCCCACCCACACGACTTGTTAGCGTTCATCCGGTGACGCGAACCGCCCGTGACTCCGTCGTGGCCGGCGCCGAACCGGCGTCCTCGACCCCCGCCCGGCTCCGTGCGGCGTTCGGCCTGGCCGCCGTCGGTGCCCTCCTGGCCGCGACCGCCCCTCTGCTCGGCGTCGTCTCCGGCGGCACTTCTCCCGCGTACACGGCCTGGCCCCTGCTGGTGCTGCTGGCTCTCCTACCTGCGGTTCTCGCGGGTGCGTTCCTCTTCCGCGACCACCCCGCGGCGGCGGCGGGCGTCCTGGCGGCGACGGCTTTCTTCGCCCCCGGTCGCCTCCTGGTCGACCTCCAGATCCTCGCCGACACGACCTACACCACCCGCCCGGAGCTGTTCCGCCCCACCAGCCTCACCCCGCTGACGCCCGGCGTCGGCCTGTGGCTCCTGGTGGCGGGGCACGTGCTCGTGCTGGCCGCGGGTCTGCTGGCCGCTGTCGGCACGGATGCCGGGGACGTCGAGGACACCGACCAGGCGAGCACCCGCAAGTTCCTCGGTCTGGTGGTGGTCGCGGGCGCGGTCGCGGCGATCGGTCTGTTCATGGCGCCGATCACGTCGTCGGACCCCCTCGTCCCCACCGGCGGCCCCTTCGACGCCCCCGCGCTGGCGATGATCGGCGGCCTGCTGCTCGCCCTCGCCGCCCCGGCCGCGGGTGTGCTGGCCGCCAGCAACCCCGCCGCCGAGAACCGCCGCGGTGGACTGCTGGCAATCGCCGCCGCCTTGGCCGCCATCGCCCTGCCGCCGTTCGCCGCCGGCCTGTTCGCCGACCGGCTGGGCGTGTCGATCGGTTCCGTGCTCCTCCTGCTGGCCGCCGCCGCCCACGCCGTCCTGGCCCGCTTCCTCGGCCGCGACACCACCCCGGAGGACACGGCCGAGCCGCACGCCGTCGAGCTCCCCGGTCTGCGCCGCCTCAACGTCACCGCGGGTGTCCTGGGCCTGGTCGCGGCCGCCTCCGCGCTCGGCGGGGTCCTCGTGCCGCAGCTGGTCGTCCCGGACGGCCTGGCGCTGCCGGTCGGTTACGGCGAACGGCTGCTCTGGCCCGCGCTGGTCGTGGTCGCGGTCCTGGCGGCGGTGCTGGTCGCCAACGTCGGCGCCGTCCGCCCCGCCTTCACGGTCGCCCTGGCCGCACTCCCGCTGGCCGCGGGCGCGGCGCTGGACTCCGTCTACGCCGCCACCCAGGTCGGCTCGGTCAAGCCCGGCAACGGGGTGTGGTTCACCGTGCTGGCCGTGGTCCTGGCCATCGCCGCCGCCGTGACCGCGGCGCTGGCCGGTGCGCTGGAACGCGAGGACGTCGAGCCCGCGAAGACGCAGGCGCCGCTGCCGATGGTGGCGTTCGTGCTGATCGGAGGCCTGCTGGCCCTCGGCGGCTTCGCGCTGCCGGTGCTGCGCGGCCCGGACTTCCACGCCGTCGGGCTGCTGGACTTCAAGGTCGGCTCGTGGGGGCTGCTGGCCGGTCTGCTGGCGGTCGTGGCCGCCGCCGGTCTGGCGCTGCTCGCCCGCCCGTCGCGCGCGGGTGGGCTGCTGCTCGGGGCGGCGCTCGTGACGGCGGTCCGCGCGGTCGAGTACCCGCTCACCTCGGCGCGCGTCACGGGCGCGACGCCGGGGCCGGGGCTGTGGCTGGCGGTGGCCGGCGCGATCGCCCTGCTCGCGGGCGCGGCGGTGTCGGCTTCCCGACGCTGACCCGCCGGCCTAGTCTGCGGTCGCAGGCGATCCCTGCGCCGAGAACGGGAACAGGAGACACCGATGAGCGGTCGGATCCGCGTGGTCGTGGCCAAACCAGGGCTCGACGGCCACGACCGGGGAGCCAAGGTCGTGGCGCGCGCGCTGCGCGACGCGGGCATGGAGGTCGTCTACACCGGACTCCACCAGACACCCGAACAGGTGGTGGAGACCGCTCTCCAGGAGGACGCCGACGCGGTCGGCCTCTCCGTTCTCTCCGGCGCGCACATGACGCTGTTCGCGCGGGTCATCGAGCTGCTCAAGGAGAAGGGCGCCGAGGACGTCGTGGTGTTCGGCGGCGGGATCGTGCCCGAGGAGGACATGCCCGCGCTCACCCGGATGGGGGTGGCGAAGATCTTCACCCCCGGCGCGACCACGACGGAGATCGTCGACTGGGTCCGCGAGCACGTCGCGCAGCCGGTCTGACGACGTTGTCGTGATCGACCTCACCGCCGTTATGACGGACCTCACCGGGTACGGCGTGCGGACGGTCCGGGCAGGTCGATAATGTCTTGCGCAGCCGCGTCCAGCCGGTCCTCTTACTGCTCCGCCGGCGTTCCAGGTGGTACCTGGTGCGTGTGAGCGCCTGAAGACCGTGCCCTGGGTTCCACCTGGAGCGCCGGACCTTTGAGGACCAACCCCCCAAGGACGCGGTGTCCGACACCGACGTCGCAGGAGACCCGAGTGGACCTGTACGAGTACCAGGCGAAGGATCTCTTCGCCGCCCACAACGTTCCGGTACTGCCGGGCGATGTGGCCAGCACCCCTGCCGAGGCCAAGGCGCTCGCCGAGAAGTACGGCACGACCGTCGTGGTGAAGGCCCAGGTCAAGACGGGCGGCCGCGGCAAGGCCGGTGGCGTGAAGCTCGCCGAGACCCCGGACGAGGCGCAGACCAAGGCCGAGGCCATCCTCGGTCTGGACATCAAGGGGCACATCGTCCACCGCGTGCTGGTGACGACCGCCTCGGACATCGCGGAGGAGTACTACTTCTCCTTCCTGCTCGACCGCTCCAACCGCACCTTCCTGGCCATGGCGTCGGTCGAGGGCGGCATGGAGATCGAAGAGGTCGCGGCCACCAACCCCGACGCGCTGGCCAAGATCGCCATCGACGCCATCAAGGGCGTCGACCTGGCGAAGGCCCAGGAGATCGTCGCGGCCGCGAAGTTCCCGGCCGAGGTCGCCGACCAGGTCGCCGACGTCATCGTGAAGCTCTGGGAGACGTTCGTCTCCGAGGACGCCACGCTGGTCGAGGTCAACCCGCTCGTGCGCGACCCCGAAGGCAAGATCGTCGCCCTCGACGGCAAGGTCACCATCGACGAGAACGCCGCGTTCCGGCACCCGGAGCACGCCGCGCTGGTCGACGAGAAGACCGAGGACCCGCTCGAGGCGAAGGCCAAGGCCAAGGGCCTCAACTACGTGAAGCTCGACGGCCAGGTCGGCATCATCGGCAACGGCGCCGGTCTCGTGATGTCCACTCTGGACGTCGTCGCCTACGCCGGTGAGAAGCACAAGGGCGTCAAGCCCGCGAACTTCCTCGACATCGGCGGCGGCGCGTCCGCCGAGGTGATGTCGAACGGCCTCGACATCATCCTGAACGACCCGGACGTGCGCAGCGTCTTCGTGAACGTCTTCGGCGGCATCACCGCCTGCGACGCGGTCGCGAACGGCATCGTGCAGGCGCTGGAGATCATCGGCGACGCGGCGACCAAGCCGCTCGTCGTCCGCCTCGACGGCAACAACGTGGAGGAAGGCAGGCGGATCCTCGCCGAGGCCAACCACCCGCTCATCACCGTCGTCGACACTATGGACAACGCGGCCGACAAGGCCGCCGAGCTCGCAGCAGCGGGGGTCTGACCGATGGCCATCTTCATCAACAAGGACAGCAAGGTCATCGTCCAGGGCATGACCGGTGCCGAGGGCACGAAGCACACCAAGCGCATGCTCGCGTCCGGCACGAACATCGTCGGTGGCGTGAACCCGCGCAAGGCGGGCGAGAAGGTCGACTTCGACGGCACCGTGCTCCCGGTCTTCGCGACCGTGGCCGAGGCCATCGAGGCGACCGGCGCCAACGTCACGGTGATCTTCGTTCCCCCGAAGTTCGCCAAGGACGCCGTCATCGAGGCGATCGACTCGGGCATCGGCCTCGCCGTCGTGATCACCGAGGGCATCCCGGTGCACGACACCGCGAAGTTCTGGGCGCACGCCGTCGCGACCGGCAACAAGACCCGGATCATCGGCCCGAACTGCCCCGGCCTCATCAGCCCCGGCCTGTCGAACGCGGGCATCATCCCCGCGAACATCTCCGGCGCCGGCAAGGTCGGCCTGGTGTCCAAGTCGGGCACCCTGACCTACCAGATGATGTACGAGCTGCGCGACTTCGGCTTCTCCACCGCCATCGGCATCGGCGGCGACCCGATCATCGGCACCACGCACATCGACGCCCTGGAGGCCTTCGAGGCCGACCCGGACACCGTCGCCATCGTGATGATCGGCGAGATCGGCGGCGACGCCGAAGAGCGCGCCGCGGCCTTCATCAAGGACAACGTCACCAAGCCCGTCGTGGGCTACGTGGCGGGCTTCACCGCTCCCGAGGGCAAGACCATGGGCCACGCCGGCGCCATCGTCTCCGGCTCCGCGGGCACCGCGCAGGCGAAGAAGGAGGCCCTCGAGGCCGCCGGTGTCAAGGTCGGCAAGACGCCGTCCGAGACCGCCGCCCTGATGCGGGAGATCATGCAGTCGATCGGCTGATCCCGTTCCACCACGCCTGAGGCCGGACCCGCCACCACGGGGGTCCGGCCTTTCGCGTGCCGGGGTGATGCGTTTCCGACGTGGAATGCGATGTCCGGTTCATGGCCGCAAAACCTCCACCCCCGCCACCGCGCCGCCCCGCACCGCCTCGGCGGGTCGCCGGGGTCGTCCTGCTGACCGCCGGTGCGGCGATCGTGCTGTGGTGGGCGGGCATCACCGGCCTCGGCCTGCGCGTCGGGCTGGGGGTGGGTGTCGGCGGGGTGTTCGCCCTGCAGCTCGCGTGGCACCGCCGACGACCCGCCGGCGCGCGACCCCCTGAACCCGCCCACGTCGTGACCGTGTCCCGCCCGCCCTCCAGACCCGTGCTGCCCGTACAGCGGAGCTGCATGCCCCACCGCCGCCACGGATCGACCCGACCAGGGCTCGGCGCTTGGCGGTCCTCGACCACACCGTGGAACACGCCGCCTCGAACGCACGTGAGCGGCAGGCCTTAGAAGCCGTTGATCTGGCTGTCCGGTGTTCGTCCGTGGACGACCCACCTGCCTGTGGACAACCACGCCCCATCGACCCCGTCGTCCCGACAACGCGTGGTTGGTTGCGTTCCGTGATGTACTGGCATCCCCGAGTGGGGGAACCAACTCGATCCGGTCATCGTCCGAGTGGGCGGATCGGCTAGCGTTTTGCTGCCGCTCGTAGTCCCTCGGTGGAGGAGGAACCTCACCATGTCCGTCCCGTACGGCGCCCCTCAGCAACAACCGGGTGCTCCCGGTCCGGCGCAGCCGGCGATGGGCCTGAACCTGGGCTTCTTGCTCCCGCTGGTCGCGGCCGGCCTGGCGTTGATCTCGTTCCTGCTCGCGTTCGCGGACGACGTGGCGTTCTCGGGTGTCATCGAGTTCATCTACGCCGCCGGTGTGCTCGCCGGTCTTTCCGTGCTGCCCAAGGCGCCTCGGCTGCTGTGGGCGGCGGCGCCGTTGAGCGTGGTGCCGACGTTGGCCATCCTGCAGGGGATGATCAAGACCTCCGCGTCGATCCAGGGCATGCAGATCGTGCTGTTCATCGTGTCGCTGCTGCAGTCCGCGGCGATCGTGGCGAGCCTGCTGGTCGAGGTCGGCATCCTGAAGCTGGAGCCGAAGCCCGCGAACCCGTACGGCCAGCCGGGTGGCTGGAACCCGCCGACCGGTGGTTTCCCGCCCCAGGGCCAGCACCCGCAGCAGGCCCAGCAGTACGGCCAGCAGCCGCAGCAGGCCCAGCAGCCGCAGCAGCCGCCGACCGGTGGCTTCGGCACGCCGGTGCAGCCGCAGCAGCCCGGCGCGCAGGGCCCCGGTCCGACGACGTACCTGTCGCAGCCCGGCCAGTTCGGCGGGCAGCAGGCCCCGAACACGCCGCCCGGCGGCTTCGGCGGTCCGCCGCAGCAGAGCTGAGCAAGCGTTCGACGGAGGGGCGGTACCGGTATCCGGTGCCGCCCCTCCCGCCGTGTCCGGCGTGCCTCACCATGGTGGCCGACGTCGACTGACACAGTGGGAAGGTGCCGGTGCTGCAACCCTCCACGCACGGCGGAACCGACGTGCGGCCCCCCGAGTTCTCCCGTTCGGAACGAGCGCGGGTCCTGGTGATGACCGCCGCGGGTTCCGTGGTGATCGGGTACGCCGCCGTCGCCGCCCTGCTCGCCCTGATCGCCGCGACGGCCACGCACGCCGCGTTCTCCACGACCGGTGTCCTCGCGGCGGCCGCGCCCGGCTGGCTGGTGGCCCACCACGTGCCGCTGCGGTTCGAGGGATCGGCCCAGCTCGGTGTGCTGCCGCTGCTGCCGACGGCGCTGCTGATGCTGCTGGCGGGCCGCGCCGCGGCCGGTGCGGCGGACCGGCTGGGGCTGTACGAGCCGCTCCAGGCGCGGGGCGTGGTGCTCTGCATCGCGGGCGCGCACGCCATCACGGGCGGGACGATCGCGTTGCTGATGGGGGACGGGCCGGTGCGGGCGACGCCCGCCGTGGCGTTCTTCGGCTGCGCGGCGGTGTCCGGGGTGGCGGCCACGATCGGGGTCGCGCAGCGGTGCGGGCTGGTCGAGGTGCTGATCGACCGGATCGACCCGGTGGCGCGCCGCGGGATGCGGGCCGGGCTGCTGGCGCTGTTCGTGCTGACCGGTCTGGGCGCGCTGCTGGTGGCGCTGGGCCTGGCGTTCTCCTGGTCGACGACGAGCAGCCTGTTCGCCGGGGCGAGCCCGACGTTCGGTGTCGGCCTCGGCATGTGGCTGCTGTGCCTCGGCTACCTGCCGAACGCGGTGGTCGGCGCCATGTCCTACGTCGTCGGCGCGGGCTTCTCGATCGGCGACGTGTCGATGACGCCGACGCGGTTCTCCGGCGGACCGGTCCCGGCGGTGCCGCTGCTGGCCGCGCTGCCCGAGAAGCAGATGCCCTTCCTGCCCGCGCTGCTCCTGGTGCCGCTGCTGCTGGGCGGCCTGGTGGGCTGGTACTGCCGCAAGGCGTCCGACCGCCCGGCGACGAGGCTGCGCGCGGTGCTCGTCGCCGGGGTGACGGTCGCGGTCGTCGCGCTGGTGCTCGCCGCGACGGCGGGCGGTGCCCTGGGCGCGGGCGTGTTCAACCCGGTCACGGTGCCCGCGGGCCTGCTCGCCGTGCTCGTGCTGGGCTGGCTGGTGCTGCCGGGGTCGTTCGTCGCCTGGTTCGCCGGTGCCCGCCCGAAGCGCGTGCCCGCCGCCGAGGCCCCCGCCATCGAGCAGATCCCGGCCGAGGACGGCGCGGACGACGCGGACGCCGAGTACGACGACGACGTGGAGTACGAGGACGAGGTCGACGACGAGTACGACGAGGACTACGAGGACGTCGACGAGGAGCTGGCGCTCGAGGACGAGCTGGCGGAGGAGTTCGAGGAGGACGAGTACGACGACCTCCCCGACGACACCGGCGAGCCGGCCGACGAGTCCGGAACCGACGACGAGCCCGAGGCCGACGACAGCACTGACGACGACACCGACGACACCGGCACCGACGTCGCTGATGACGACCTCGACGCGGAGGCCGAGGCCCAGCTGGAGGCCGAGGCCGACGAGGTCCCGGCGCACGACGGGTCCCCGGAACCGGACCTGAAGGGCAAGGCCGACTAGGCAGCGCCTAGGCTGGTGCTTGAGCTGCGGTGATGGTTCGGACCACGCCCGGCTGACGTTCCCGCACCGGCCCGCCAGGAGACCACGCTGAACGCCGCAGAACCCAGCACCCCCACGCTGTCCGTCCCCGCGAGGGTGGTCGTGCTCGTCTCGGGCTCCGGCACCCTGCTGCAGGCGCTGCTGGACGCCGCCGAGGGCCCGGACTACCCCGTCGAGGTGGTCGCCGTCGGCGCCGACCGCGACGGCATCGAGGGCCTCGCCCGTGCCGAACGCGCGGGCGTGCCGGGGTTCGTGGTGAAGCTGCGCGACCACGCCGACCGCGCGGCGTGGGACGTCGCGCTGACCAAGGCGGTCGCCGAGCACGAGCCGGACCTGGTGGTCTCGGCCGGGTTCATGAAGATCATCGGGGACGGTTTCCTGGCCCGCTTCGGCGGCCGGATGCTGAACACGCACCCCGCACTGCTCCCCGCCTTCCCCGGCGCGCACCCCGTGCGCGACGCGGTGGACTACGGCGTCCACGTCACCGGCGCGACCGTGCACCTGGTCGACGCGGGCGTGGACACCGGGCCGATCCTGGCCCAGGAGGCGGTCGTGGTCGAACCCGGCGACGACGCCGACAGCCTGCACGAGCGCATCAAGGTGGTGGAGCGGCGACTGCTCGTCGACGTGGTCGCCCGCCTGGCCCGCGAGGGCTGCACCGTGAACGGACGAAAGGTGAGCATTCCGTGACCACTCCTGCCGAGAGGCGACCGGTTCGCCGGGCCCTGATCGGGGTGTCCGACAAGTCGGGGCTGCTGGAACTGGCCGCCGGCCTGCACGCGGCCGGAGTCGAGATCGTCTCGACCGGCGGCACCGCCAAGGCGCTGGCCGACGCGGGCGTCCCGGTCGTCCCGGTCGAGCAGGTGACCGGGTTCCCGGAGAGCCTGGACGGCCGCGTCAAGACGCTGCACCCCGGCGTGCACGCGGGCCTGCTCGCCGACACGCGGCGGCCCGAGCACGTGGCGCAGCTCGACGAGCTGGGCATCAAGGCGTTCGACCTGCTCGTGGTGAACCTCTACCCGTTCACCCGGACCGTCGCGTCCGGTGCCTCGGTGGACGAGTGCGTCGAGCAGATCGACATCGGCGGGCCCGCGATGGTCCGCGCGTCGGCGAAGAACCACGCCAGCGTGGCCGTCGTCGTCGACCCGAGCCGCTACGAGTGGGTGCTGGAGCAGGTCGCCGCGGGTGGTTTCACCCTGGCCGACCGGCAGCTGCTGGCGCTGAACGCCTTCCGCCACACCGCTTCCTACGACGTCGCCGTCGCCTCCTGGATGGGCGCCGCGCTCACCTCGGACGACGAGGGCACCGGGTTCCCCGGCTGGGTCGGCGCGACCTGGGACCGCTCGAACGTGCTGCGCTACGGCGAGAACCCGCACCAGAAGGCCGCGCTGTACACGCAGGGCGACGGCCGCACGGGCCTCGCGACGGCGAAGCAGCTGCACGGCAAGGAGATGTCCTACAACAACTACCTCGACGGCGACGCCGCGTGGCGCGCCGCCTGGGACCACGAGCTGCCCTGCGTCGCGATCATCAAGCACGCCAACCCGTGCGGCATCGCGGTGTCCTCGCTGGAGGGTGCCGCGGCCATCGCCGAGGCGCACCGCAAGGCGCACGCGTGCGACCCGACGAGCGCGTTCGGCGGGATCATCGCGGCGAACCGCGAGGTCACCGTGGACATGGCGGAGCAGGTCGCGGAGATCTTCACCGAGGTCGTGATCGCCCCGTCCTACGCCGACGGCGCGGTGGACGTGCTGGCGCGCAAGAAGAACGTGCGCATCCTCGTCGCCGAGCCGCCGGTGCGGCAGGGCGTGGAGCTGCGGCCGGTGACCGGTGGCCTGCTGCTGCAGGGCAAGGACGCGGTCGACGCCGAGGGCGACGACCCGGCCAAGTGGACGCTCGCCTGCGGCACGCCGCTGGACGACCAGGGCCTGGCCGACCTGGCGTTCGCGTGGCGCTCCTGCCGCGCGGTCAAGTCGAACGCGATCCTGCTCGCCAAGGACGGCGCCACGGTCGGCGTCGGCATGGGGCAGGTCAACCGGGTCGACGCCGCGCAGCTCGCGGTGACCCGCGCGGGCGATCGGGTCAAGGGCGCGATGGCGGCCTCCGACGCGTTCTTCCCGTTCCCGGACGGCCTCCAGGTGCTGCTCGACGCCGGTGTGCGCGCGGTCGTGCAGCCCGGTGGCTCGGTGCGCGACGCCGAGGTCATCGCGGCCGCCGAGGCGGCGGGCGTGACGGTGTACCTCACGGGTACGCGGCACTTCGCCCACTAGTCATCTCCACTGAGGGCGGGCCACCGGAAGACCGGTGGCCCGCCCTTTTCCGTGCGCCCACGAGGACTTCCGCGGCGGACCTCCCGGTGTTCCGCGTCACCCGGTGGGTCGTCGGCCATTGACATCGGGCCGGTCGGTCGCGTTAGGATCATCTCGTCATTCGAACATCTGTTCGATGACCAAGCCGCCGACTTCCCACGGCGGTCCGTGTTCAGGGGTGCGCACGGACGGTGGGAGGAGGCTGGGTGTCCAGGTCGGCAACGGCGATGTCGGTCGCGCTCGGGGTAGACGCGACCGGCGGGCTGACCACCCCGGCCGGCGGTCTCACGGGACGGGTCCTGCCGGTTCGCGGGGAACTGGCGGACCTGCTCCCGTGGGGTGGTTTGAGGCGCGGCAGCACGGTGTCGGTCCGCGGGTCGACGTCGTTGCTGCTGGCGCTGCTCGCCACCGCGACCGCCGAGGGGTGCTGGGCCGCCGTCGTCGGCGTGCCGCACCTCGGGGTCCTCGCGGCGGCCGAGCTCGGGGTGGCCGTCCACCGGCTGGCGCTGGTGCCGCGGCCGGGGAGCGACCCGGCCGTGGTCGAGCGGACGGTCGCCGCGCTGCTGGACGGCATCGACCTGGTGTCCGTCGGGGTCCCGGTGTCACCGCACGTCGCCCGGCGGCTGTCGGCGCGCGCCCGGTCCCGCAAGGCGGTGCTGCTGCCCTTCGGCGAGTGGCCGGGGGCGGACGTGGAGCTGCGGACCGGGGAGGGGCGGTGGTCCGGGCTCGGTTCCGGGCACGGGCTGCTGGCCGAACGCGAGGTCGTGGTGCACGCGGGTGGTCGCGGGGCGGCTTCCCGGCCGCGCCGGGGCGCGGTGCTGCTGCCCGCCGCGGGCGGGGGCGTGGGTCCAGCCGCGGGTCGGCCTTCCGGGCGGCCGGTCTCGGTGGTGGCGGGATGAGCCGGCGCGGTGGGTCGCCCGTGGATACGTCGTGGTGCCGGCGCAATGTTGCCGTTCCATCTGGGCAGATTCCGAGCCGTCACCTGGTTGTCCGCGTGTGGTGTTCGTGTGCACAAGGGGAATCGCGCGGTGGCCCGACGGGGTGGGTGGCGTGCGGACGTTGACGGTGTGGTGCCAGGACTGGCCCGTGGTGGCGGCGGTGGCCGCCGCCGGGCTGCCGGTCGCCGTGCCCGCGGCGATCGTGGTGGGCAACGAGGTCGTGCACTGCTCGGCCACCGCGCGCGCCGAAGGGGTGCGCCGGGGGCAGCGGAAGCGGGCGGCGCAAGGACGTTGTCCGGAGCTGGTGCTGTTCGAGGACGACCCGGAACGGGACGCGCGGGTGTTCGAGCCCGTCGCCGCCGCCGTGGAGGAGCTGGCGCCGGGGATCGAGGTCGTGCGACCGGGACTGGTCGCCCTGCCCGCGCAGGGGCCGGTCGGCTTCTTCGGCGGGGCCGAGGCCGCGGCCGAGCGGCTGGTCGACCACGTGGCCGCGGTGGCCGGGGTCGAGGCGCAGGTGGGGGTCGCCGACGGGCTGTTCGCGGCGACGCTGGCCGCGCACCGCGGGGTGATCGTGCCCGCGGGACGGGTGGTGGACTTCCTGGCACCGCTGGGGATCGCGGAGCTCGACCAGCCCGCCGAACGGCTCGCCGGGCGCGCGGAGCTGGTGGACCTGTTGCGGCGGTTGGGGTTGCGCACGCTCGGGGCGTTCGCGGCCGTGCCGGAACGGGACGTTGCCTCGCGGTTCGGCGGTCAGGCGGTGCTGGCGCACCGGCTGGCGCGCGGTGTCGAGGAGCGGGCGCACGGGCGGCGGCGGGTGCCGGTCGAGCTGTCCGTGACGCAGGAGCTGGACCCGCCGGTGGACCGGGTCGACGCGGCCGCGTTCGTGGCCAAGGGGCTGGCCGAGCGGCTGCACGCCGGGCTGGTGGCACGGGGTCTCGCCTGCACGCGGCTGGGGATCAGGGCGACGACCGAGAACGGCGAGGAGTTGTCGCGGGTGTGGCGGTGCGCGGATCCGCTCACGCCGCAGGGGATCTCGGACCGGGTGCGGTGGCAGCTCGACGGGTGGCTGACGACCACGCGCCTCACGTCCGGCATCGGCGTGCTGCGGCTGGACCCGGAGGAGGTCGTCGACGCCGCCGCGTTGCAGCTGGGACTGCTGGAGCAGGACCTGGGGGACGGGGCCGACCGGGCCGCGCGGGCGCTGGTGCACGTCCAGGGGCTGCTGGGGCCGGAGGCGGTCGTGACGCCGGTGCTCGGTGGCGGGCGGGGGCCCGCCGACCGGGTCAGGTTCGTGCCCTGGGGCGACGAACGGGCGCCCGCGGCGGATCCGGGGCAGCCGTGGCCGGGGCGGCTGCCCGCGCCGTCACCGGCGACCGTGCTCGTCGAACCGGCGCGGGTCGTCGTGCTCGACGAGGACGGGGCGGACGTCGGCGTGACCGGTCGGTACGAGCTGACCGCCCCGCCGCGGCGGGTGCTGGTCGACGGCAGGCCGGCGGAGGTTCGGGGGTGGGCTGGACCGTGGCCCGTCGACGAGCGCTGGTGGGACGCGGGAGCGGCCAACCGGGCGGCACGGCTGCAGGTGCTGACCGTGGCCGGAGATGGTGCGGAGCAAGCGTTCCTGCTGGTTCGCGTGGGCGGCCGGTGGGCGGTGGAAGGGGTGTACGACTGATGTCCGATGACTACCAGGGGATCGTGGACTGGCTGCGCGAGATGGGCGAGATCGACCAGCCGGGCCAGCAGGAGGCGCCCGCCTACCTGGCGTGGTTCGGGTGGACGCCGCCACCGGTGCTGATCCCGTTGCCGAGGCGGGCTCCCGACGAGCTGTTCTGATGGGGTGGAACAACCCGCCGGTCCGCTGGTCGGACCTCGAACGCGCGCTGTCGGGCAAGCCGCACAAGGGGGACGGCGGTGACAGCCCGGCGTGGACGCACCACCGCGACCGGTACGCCGCGCCGCCCGAGCTCGGGCTGCGCGTCGACGAGCTGGGCTCCACCCAGACCCGCACGCCGTACGCGGAGCTGCACACCCACTCCAACTTCAGCTTCCTGGACGGCGCGAGCCACCCGGAGGAGCTGGTGGAGGCGGCGCACCAGCTCGGGCTGGACGCCGTCGCGCTGACCGACCACGACGGCATGTACGGGGTGGTGCGGTTCGCCGAGGCGGCCAAGGAGCTCGGCGTGCGCACGGTGTTCGGCACGGAGCTGAGCGTCGGGCTCTCCGCGCCGCAGAACGGGATCCCGGACCCGGAGGGCGAGCACCTGCTGCTGCTCGCCCTCCGCGAGGACGGCTACTACGGGCTGTGCCGGACGATCACCAACGGCCAGCTCGCCGAGGGCGCCGAGAAGGGGCGGCCGGTCTACCGCCTCGACCAGGTCGTGGAGGACACCCGCGAGCACTGCGTGGTGCTCACCGGCTGCCGCAAGGGCGCGGTGCGCCGGGCGCTGGAACGGGAAGGGCCCGCGGCCGCGTTCGCGCGGCTGCGCGAGCTCGTCGACCTGTACAGCGGGGAACGCGTGTTCGTGGAGCTGACCGACCACGGTTTTCCCGGTGACAGCACCAGGAACGACCTCCTCGCGGGGATGGCGGCCGACCTCGGCCTGCCCACGGTCGCCACCAACGCCGTGCACTACGCGTCCCAGTCGCGCGGGCGGCTCGCCGCGGCGATGGCCGCCGTGCGTGCCCGGCGCGGCCTCGACGAGATGGCGGGCTGGCTGCCGCCCGCCGCGGCCGCGTGCATGCGGTCCGGCGACGAGATGGCGCGCCGGTTCGCCCGCTACCCCGGCGCCGTGCACCGGGCCGCGCTGCTGGGCCTGCAGTGCGCCTTCGACCTGCGGCTGGTCGCGCCCAAGCTGCCGCCGTTCGACGTTCCCCCCGGCCACACCGAGATCACCTACCTGCGCGAGCTGACCCGCGCGGGCGCGGCCGAGCGGTACTTCTCGGTCGGCGAGAACCCCAAGGCGTTCCAGCAGATCGAGCACGAGCTGCGGGTCATCGAGGAGCTGGGCTTCCCCGGCTACTTCCTGGTGGTGCACGACATCGTGCGGTTCTGCCGCGACAACGGGATCCTCTGCCAGGGCCGGGGTTCGGCGGCTAACTCCGCGGTCTGCTTCGCGCTCGGCATCACCAACGTCGACGCGGTGCGCTTCGAGCTCCTGTTCGAGCGCTTCCTCGCCCCCGCCCGCGACGGGCCGCCGGACATCGACCTGGACATCGAGTCCGACCGCCGCGAGGAGGCCATCCAGTACGTCTACACCAAGTACGGCAGGCGGCACGCCGCCCAGGTGGCGAACGTGATCAGCTACCGGGCCAAGTCCGCGGTGCGCGACATGGCGCGGGCGCTCGGCTACTCGCCGGGCCAGCAGGACGCGTGGAGCAAGGAGATCGACCGCTGGGGGCCGCTGCGCGACACCGTGGCCGACAGCGGGATCCCGTTGCCCGTGCTGGAGCTGGCCGCGCAGCTGGAGAACTTCCCGCGCCACCTGGGGATCCACTCCGGCGGCATGGTGATCTGCGACCGCCCGGTCAGCGAGGTGTGCCCGGTCGAACGCGGCCGGATGGCCAACCGCACCGTGCTCCAGTGGGACAAGGACGACTGCGCGTCGATCAACCTGGTCAAGTTCGACCTGCTCGGCCTGGGCATGCTGTCCGCGCTGCACTACGTGATCGACCTGGTGCGCGAGCACCACGGCGTCGACGTCGACATGGGCACGATCGACCTGACCGACGCGAACGTCTACGAGATGCTGCAACGGGCGGACTCCGTCGGCGTGTTCCAGGTGGAGAGCCGCGCCCAGATGGCCACGCTGCCGCGGCTCAAGCCGCGCGAGTTCTACGACCTGGTCGTCGAGGTCGCGCTGATCCGCCCCGGCCCGATCCAGGGCGGCTCGGTGCACCCGTACATCAGGCGGCGCAACGGGATCGAGAAGTGGGAGCACGACCACCCCAGGCTCGCGAACGCGCTGGAGCGCACCTACGGCGTGCCGCTGTTCCAGGAGCAGCTGATGCAGATCGCCGTGGACGTCGCCGACTTCACCCCGGCCGAGGCGGACGAGCTGCGCCGGGCCATGGGCGCCAAGCGCTCCACCCACCGGATGGAACGCCTGCGCGACCGGTTCTACGCGGGCTGCGCGAACCACGGCATCGACGAGGACCTGGCGGGCCGGATCTACGCGAAGCTGTTGGCGTTCGCCAACTTCGGCTTCCCCGAGAGCCACGCGCTGAGCTTCGCGCACCTGGTGTTCGTCAGCGCCTGGTTCAAGCTCTACTACCCGGCCGCGTTCTGCGCCGCCCTGCTGCGCGCCCAGCCGATGGGGTTCTACTCGCCGCAGTCCCTGGTCGCCGACGCCCGCAGGCACGGCGTCCGGGTGTTCGGCCCGGACGTGAACGCGAGCCTCCCGCACGCCACCCTCGAGCTCTCCGACGGCGCGCAGGCCGTCCGCGTCGGGCTCGCCGCCGTGCGCACCATCGGCCGGCCCGTCGCCGAGGCGCTGGTGGCCGAACGCGAGCGCGGCGGCCCGTTCCGCGACCTCCAGGACGTCGGCGCCCGCCTCCGGCTGACCACCCCGCAGGTCGAGGCGCTGGCGACCGCGGGCGCGTTCGGCTGCTTCGGCGTGGCCCGCCGCGAAGCCCTGTGGGCGGCCGGAGCCGTGGCCGCGATGCGCCCGGACCGCCTGCCCGGCACGGTGGTCGGCACGACCGCGCCCGCGTTGCCCGGCATGGACGAGATCGAGCTCGCGGTGGCCGACGTGTGGGCCACCGGCCTGTCCCCGGACAGCTTCCCGACCCAGTTCATCCGCGACCGCCTCACCGCGCTCGGCGCGCTGCCGACCGCCAGCCTGGCGGAAGTCCATCCTGGCAGCCGGATCCTGGTCGGCGGCGCGGTCACCCACCGCCAGCGCCCCGCGACGGCGGGCGGTGTCACGTTCCTCAACATCGAGGACGAGACCGGCATGGTCAACGTCGTGTGCAGCACCGGGCTGTGGGCGCGCTACCGCCGCGTCGCCCAGTCCAGCCCCGCCCTGCTCGTGCGCGGCACGGTCGAGGTCGCCGAGGGGGTGGTCAGCGTCCTCGCGGACCGGTTGCAGCACCTGGACCTGCGCATCCCGTCCCGGTCCCGCGACTTCCGCTGAGCCACGGCGGTTGTCCGCCCACGGGGTGATCCACCGGTCATCCCCCGGACCGACGTCCGACGAGCGCGGCCGCTCGTAGGTTTCCGCCACCAACAAGGAAGGCGGAGGACATGAACAAGGTCATCGTCGGTGCGGTCGCGGGACTGGTGCTGGTGGGCGGGGTCGGCACCGCGGCCGCCGTCACCGGCGGCTTCGGGTTGTTCGGCAACGACTACGAGCTCCAGGCAGAGGTGAACGGCGCCGGCAAGGCGGGGCAGATCTCCATCACCTGGCCCGGCGACGCCACCCCCACCGTCGCCGACAAGGACTTCGCCCTGCCGTGGACCCAGACCAGGCGCAAGAAGTCGGGCACGGTCACCGTCGAGGCCACCGGTGTCGCCGAGGGCACGACGTGCCGGATCGTCGACAAGGGCGTCGAGGTCGCGAAGTCCACCGCCGCCAACGGGAAGGTCGCGTGCACCGCGGTCGTCAAGGAGTAGCACCGCCTTCGGCGTCCCACTTCGCCCGTGCCTCGCCGACCGCGTCGCGGTGGTCCCGCGACCAGTCGGCGAGCGCGCGGACGGCACCGGCGAGGCTCTCGCCCATCGGGGTCAGCCGGTACTCCACCTGCGGTGGGACGGTCGGGTGCGCGGTGCGCTCGACCATCCCGTCGCGGCACAGCCTGCGGGTCGTGACGGTCAGCATCCGCTGCGAGATGCCGGGGATCGCGCGCTCCAGCTCGCGGAACCGCCGCACGCCCTTCGCCAGCTCGACGAGCACCAGCACGCTCCACCTGTCGCCGATCCGGTCGAGCACCTCCCGGATCCCGCAGTCGTCGTCACCGCACGGACCCCCGTGGACCTGGGGGGTTACCCCGGTGTGCGCCACCGACATGTAAGTGCCTCCTTACGAGCGACGGCCGCGCCGGACACGCTGACCTGGTCCCAGAACAGAACCACAGCAGGGGTGTCCGATGATCCTGGTTACCGGTGCTTCCGGCGCGCTCGGCGGTCTCGTCCTCGACCGGCTCGCCGGTCACGACGTCGTGGCGGGCTCCCGCACCCCCGTCGGCGACACCGCGCGGCTGGTCGACTTCGACCGGCCCGAGACGCTCGCCACCGCGTTCGACGGCGTCGACGTCCTGGTGTTCGTCTCGGCCGGGTACGCCGACGACGACGTCGTGCTCGCCCGGCACGGCGCGGTGGTCGACGCGGCCACCGGGGCGGGTGTCCGGCACGTCGTCTACACCAGCCTGGTCGGGTCCGGTGACGGGCTCGGCATCGCGCTGGCGCACCGGTGGACCGAGGCCCGGCTGGCGGCCGCGCCGTTCGCGGTCACGGTGCTGCGCAACGGTTTGTACGCCGAGATCCCCGCCTCGCTCGCCGTGGCCGCCGCGGAGTCCGGTGTGCTCGAAGTGCCGTGGGGCGAAGGCAGGTTGTCCGTCGTGGCCCGCGAAGACCTCGCCGACGTGACGGCGAAGGTCGCGCTCAGCAGCGCGGACCACGTCGGGCGTTGCTACGAGCTGGAAGGTGTCACGGCGGTCGGCGGGCAGGACGTCGCCGACGCGCTGACCGGTGCGCTGGGCCGTCCCATCACCTACCGCCCGGCCCCGCTGGGCAGCCTGTGGCAGCTGCCCCAGCCGCCCTTCCAGGTCGCCCACACCGTGTCGCTGTGCTCCAACGTCAACGCGGGCAGGCTCGACCTCCGCCCCGGCGACCTGCCCGCCCTGCTGGACGCGCCGCCGCGCTCGGCTCTGGACCTGATCACCGCGGCCGCCCGTCCGCCCCTGGGGTGAGCGGGCGGTCATCCCGCCGGCTGACGCTCGACGAGCTTGCCGCGGCGCCGGAAACCCCTAGACGCCCTGCCAGGACCTCCACAGCGCCGCGTAGACCCCGTGCGCCGCGACCAGCTCGTCGTGGCTCGCCAGCTCGATGATCCGGCCGCCGTCGATCACCGCCACCCGGTCGGCGTCGTGCGCCGTCCGCAGCCGGTGCGCGATCGCGATCACCGTGCGCCCCGCCAGCACCGCCGCCATCGCCCGCTCCGCGTGCCGGGCCGTGGTGGGGTCCAGCAGGGCGGTCGCCTCGTCCAGCACCACGGTGTGCGGGTCCGCGAGCACCACCCGCGCCAACGCCAGCTGCTGCGCCTGCGCCGGGTCCAGCGACCGGTCGTCCACCTCGCGGTCCAGGTCGTCGGCCCACCGAGCGTCCACAGTGGACAGGGCGGCGCGCATGGCGTCGTCGTCGGCGTGCGGCGCGGCCATCGACAGGTTGTCCCGCACCGTGCCCAGGAACACGTGGTGCTCCTGGGTCACCAGCACCACCCGGCGGCGCAGCTCGTCGGGCGCCAGCTCGGCCACCGGCACGCCGCCTACCTCCACCCGGCCCAGCCGGGGCGCGTCGACACCGGCCAGCAGCCTGCCCAGCGTGGACTTCCCGGCACCGGACGGCCCCACGATCGCCAGCCGCTCACCGGTGCGCACGACCAGGTCGACGTCCACCAGCACGTCGTGGCCCTCGCGGTAGGCGTAGTGCACACCGGAGACGACCAGCCGGTCGTCGACGGGCACGTCGGTCCGGGTGGGACCGGGCACGACGGCCGCCCCGACCCCCTCGATCCGCGCCAGCGCCGCACCGCCGGTCTGCAGCTGGTCGGCCCACTGGAACAGCCGGTCGAACGGTTCGTGCAGCTGCCACATGTACAGCGTCGCGGAGATCACCGCCCCCAGGCTCACCACGTCGTGCGCGTGCAGCCACCCGCCTGCGAGCAGCATCGCGGTGACGGGCAGCGCGTGGGAGACGTCGAGGACGGGGAACCAGGCGTTGCGCAGCGCCAGCGTGCGGGTCTTGGTCGCGAAGCCGATGGTGATCCGCTCGTCGCCGCCGGTGATCCGCCGCCGTTGCAGGCCGAGCGCCTCCACGGTCCGCGCGCCCTGCGCCGTGGCGGCCAGGTGCTCGGCCTGCTCGGAGTTCGCCCGCGCCTCGGCCAGGTAGGCGTCGCGCGCCCGGCGCAGGTACCAGCGGGTGCTCAGCCACAGGACCGGCGAGGCCACCAGCCCGCACAGCCCGAGCAGCGGGTGCAGGACGAACACCGCGCCGAACAGGAAACCCGCCTGCAGCACCGAGATGAACACCTCGGGCAGGCCGTCGCGCAGCGTGGTGCCGACCGTCGACACGTCGGACGAGCTGCGGGTCATCAGGTCGCCGGTGCCCGCCCGTTCGACCACGGCCGTGGGCAGCGCCAGCGCGCGGTCGACGACCTGTTCGCGCAACGAGGACAGCGCCCGCTCGCCGAACCGGTGCCCGGCGTAGCGGGCGGACCGGATCAGCAGCAGCTGCGCCAGCCCGAACCCGACGATCCCCAGCGCGAGCGCGTCCACAGTGGACACCGGGGCGCCGTCGCGGACCTCGTTGACGATCCGGCCGAGCAGCCACGGCGCCCCGAGCCCGGCCGCGGCCGCCAGGCAGTTGAGCAGCACCGCGACCACGACCGCCCGGCCGTCCGCGCGGACCAGCCGCAGGGCGGCGCGCCGGGTCCCGGCCGCGTCGGCGACCGGCAGCCTCACCGGAACACCAGCCCGTGGTAGCCGGGGTCCGCCAGCAGCTCCGGATGGGTGCCGGTCGCCACGACCCGGCCGTCGACCAGGTAGGCCACCTCGTCGGCCTGGTCGAGCAGCAGCGGGGACGTGCTGGTCACCACGGTCGTCCGCCCGCGCCGGGCCGCGCGCACGCGGGCCGCGATGAGCGCCTCGGTGTGCGCGTCGACCGCCGAGGTCGGCTCGACCAGCAGCAGCACGTCGGGGTCGGCGAGCAGCGCGCGCACCAGCCGCAGCCGTTGCCGCTGGCCGCCGGACAATGTCCGCCCCTGCTCCTGCACCACGGACTCCAGCCCGTCCGGCACGGCGTCCGCCGCGGCCGCGGTGTGCACGGCGGCGGCGATGGCCTCGTCGTCGGGGTCCTCCCGGTTGGCCACGGCCTCCCGCAGCGCGCCCGCGAACAGGTGGGCGTCGTTGTCCGCCACCA
Source organism: Umezawaea tangerina (assembly GCF_003002815.1). Taxonomy (GTDB): domain Bacteria; phylum Actinomycetota; class Actinomycetes; order Mycobacteriales; family Pseudonocardiaceae; genus Umezawaea; species Umezawaea tangerina. The sequence continues at coordinate 401,690 of NZ_PVTF01000003.1, forward strand.
GGATCCGGCGGCGCACCTCGTCGATCCCCATGGCGGTCAACGGCACCGATCCCCACGTGGTCGCCGAGTCCACGTACCGGCCGAGCCGGTCGACCACCTCGACGGCGTCGGCGGGCCTGGCGGCCGCGACGACGAGCATCCGCCCGGCGGGCACGACCAGCCCGGAGTCCGGGTCGTGCAGGTCGGCGGGGCCGGTCGGGCCGGGCGTGCGCGGACCGTCCTCGGTGACGTCGGGCTCCAGCACCAGCAGCCGCACCACCCGCCGGGCCGCGACCAGGCCGCGGCCGATGTCGGTGGCGCCCTCGATGAGGAAGTACACCGGCGTGATCAGCACCGCCACGTACCCGTACACGGCGATCATCCCGCCGACCGTGATCGAGCCGGTCGCGGCCATCCGCGCGGCCAGCCAGGTGACCGCCGCGAGGAACACCGACGGCAGCCCGACGCCCACCGCCTGGATCCAGCTCGTCACCGCCCCGACCCGGTACCCCTGCGCCTGCAACGCCCGCGACGCCGCGCGGTACCGCCCCGCGAACGCCTCCTTGCCGCCGATCCCGCACAGCACCCGCAGGCCGGACACGATGTCGCCCGCGCGGGCGGTGACCGCCGCCTGCTCGACGCGGTAGCCGGTCTCGGTGGCCTGCAACCGGTTCAGCAGCGGGACGAGCAGCCCCATCATCAGCGGCACGCCGACCAGCACCACGGCCGCCAGCGTCGGCGAGACCCCCAGCAGCAGCACGGCGACCGCGAAGAACCCGACCACCGAGCCGACACCCGGTCCGGTGGCCGTCATCACGCGCATGACGTGCGCGATGTCCGTGCCGCCGATGTTCACCACCTCGCCCGCCGACACCCGGCGCGGCAGCGCGGCCCCCAGCCGCACCGCCTGGCGGACCACCACCTGGATGGTCCGGTAGGCGGCGTCGATGCGGATGAACGACATCACCCGGTGCCGCAGCATGCCCAGGACCGCGTTCACCACGGCGATCCCCAGCAGCGCCGACGACCACCGGACCAGCGCGCCGGTGTCGCCCGCCCGCAGCCCGTCGTCGATGGCGCGGGAGATGACCAGCGGCGGCAACGTGAGCAGCACCATCCACGTGGTGCTGACCAGGACGCCGACCGCCACCCGGCCGCGTTGGGACACCACCAGCCACCACAGGAAGCGCGCCGGGCCGCGCGCGTCCGGTGTGCCGGGGTCGTCGTAGGGCAGGCGCGGGCGCATGCGTCCCAAGCTAGCGGGGCGACCACGACGGCCAGGGTCCGTTGCCCGGCGCGGACGATCGCCCGCGGCGAACGGCCGTCAGTAGACCGGCAGCACCAGCGCGCCCGCCGCGGCGGCGATGTCGTCGTGGCTCGGCCTGCCCTCGGGATCGGCCGACGCCAGCGCCTGGTTGCGCTCGACGTAGTCGCGGATGGTGCTCTCGCAGCGCGCGAACGCGGTCCGGTGATCGCCCCCGGCCGCCTTCAGCTCACCGGCCAGCACGTACGCGCCGACCAGCGCCGTGCTGGTGCCCTGCCCGGACAGCGGCGACCCGCAGTAGCCCGCGTCGCCGACCAGCGCCACCCGCCCGTGCGACCAGCGCTCCATCCGGACCTGGCTCATCGAGTCGAAGTAGAAGTCCGGCGCCTCCCACATGGCCTCGACCAGCCGCGGCGTCTCCCAGCCGTCACCGGCGAACGCGTCCGCGACCAGCTTCCGCTGCTGGTCGAGGTCGCGGTGGTCGTAGTCCAGCGGCGGCGACTCGAAGCCCAGCACCGCGCGCGCCTCGGTGTTGCGGCGCGCGCTGTACACACCCGCCATCCGGCCCTCGTTGCGGTGGAACACCTGCCAGTGGTCGAGACCGAGGTGGTTGGCCGTGCTGAACACCGACAGGTACACGCCGAGGTGGCGCAGGTAGCGGTCCTCCGGCCCGAACACCAGCGACCGCACGGTCGAGTGCAGCCCGTCCGCGCCGACCACCAGCTCGAACTCCCGCCGCGGCCCGCTCGCGAAGGTGACGTCCACCCGGTGCTCGTCCTGGTCCAGCGCGACGACCGAGTCGCCGAACACGGTCTCGACCGCGGTCCCGTTGCGCCGCAGGAAGATCGCGGTCAGGTCGTCGCGCAGCACCTCCACGTCGGGGCTGCCGGTGAGCCCGCCGGTGAGCGTCTCCTCCGTGGTGCGCACCAGTTCCACGCCGTCACCGTCCACGAACGACATCCCCCGCATGCCCGTCGCCGCCGCGCGGACCTCGGCCAGCAGACCCATCCGCTCCACCACCTCCAGCGCCACCCCGCGGACGTCGACCGCCTGCCCGCCGGGTCGTGGCGCGGGGGCGCGTTCCACGACCGTCGGTGTGTGGCCGTGCCGGTGCAGCCAGTACGCCAGTGCCGGGCCCGCCACGCCCGCGCCCGAGATCAGAACCTTCATCGCCAGCCCCGTCCTGTCGTCCAAGTACGATGTACACGGTGGCAGAACGCTTTCCCGCCAGGGGAAATCCGGGCTTCTGCACTAGTACAGGGGGAGCGATGCCCGAGGACCCGCCGTACCTCCGGATCGTGGCGGAGCTCAGGCGTCGCATCGAGTCCGGCGAGCTCACGCCGGGCGCGAGGGTGCCGTCGGTGCGCCGGGTCGCCGCCGAGTGGGACGTCGCACTGGCCACGGCCACCAAGGCGCTGGCCGTCCTCAGCCAGGAGGGCCTGGTCCGGGCGGTCCCCAGGGTCGGCACGGTCGTCGCCACCCCCGCGCCCGCCCGCAGGTCCGCCCCGCGCCGCGACCCGTCCGTGCACCTCACCCGCGACCTCGTGGTCCGCGCCGCCATCGACATCGCCGACGCCCAGGGCTTCGCCGCCCTGTCGATGCGCGCGGTCGCCGTCGAGCTGGGCGTGCCGACGATGTCCCTCTACCGGCACGTCCGCGGCCGCGCCGAGCTGGCGATGCTGATGGCGGACACCGTGTTCGGCGAGCACCGGCTGCCCGCCGTGCCCCCGCCGACGTGGCGCGCGCAGCTGGAGCTGAGCGCCCGCATGCAGTGGGCCGCCTACCGGCAGCACCCCTGGCTGCCCCGGCTGATCCCGATCACCAGGCCCCACCCCACGCGGAACCTGATGCCGTACGTGGAGTGGGCGCTGCGCGCGGTCGACGGCCACGGCCAGGACACGACCACCATGCTCCACGCGCACATCACGCTGTTCGGCTACGTGCGCGGCACGGCCGTCGACATCGAGACCGAGGCGCAGGCCGAGTTCGACACCGGCCTGTCAGCCGAGCAGTGGATGGACGCCAACGAGGCGGGCTTCAGCGCGGTCCTCGACTCCGGCTCGTTCCCGGTGTTCGCCCGCGTGTCGAGCGAGGAGTTCGCGTTCGACCTCGACGCCCTGTTCGAGTTCGGCCTCCAGCGCCTGCTCGACGGGTTCGCGGTGCTGTTCCGCTAGTCCCTGTCGAAGGCCGTCACGACCACGCCGCTCTTGAACACCCGCGGCGCCTCCGGCGTGAACCGGTGCGCCGGGAACTCGCCGTCGAACAGCGGGATCCCGCGGCCCAGGACGATCGGGTTGACCTTGAGCACCAGCCGGTCGATCTCCGGCAGCAGCGCGGCGGCGAGCTTCCCGCCGCCGCACAGCCAGATGCCCAGCCCGTCCTCGGCCTTCAGCTCGCGGACCTTGCCCAGCACGTCACCGGAGATCACCTCGACCTCCGCGGGCGTCCCCGTCGCGGTCGTCGACACCACGTACTGCCGCAGGTGCGGGTACGGGCTCGGCCCGCCGCCGGGCACCTCGTAGGTCGCCCGTCCCATCAGGACGGTGTCGAAGTTCCTGTTGGGAGGGTCGATGCCGAGCATCCGCCTGCCCGCACCGGGCAGCGTGTCCGGGTACTCCTCGAAGATCATCTCGATGTGGTCGCCCTCCACCGGGAAGACGTCGAACGTGCCGTCGGCGGCCGCGATGAAGCCGTCCAGCGACACCGCCACGTAGTAGGTCAGGTTCCGCATGTCCGCCCTACCTGCTGAAGGGGCCGCCGGTGATGGTCATCGCCACCACGATCACGGCCACGCCGAGTCCCGAGTAGAGCAGTGCGTCGACCCCGCGGCCGCGGATCGCGATCAGGCCCGCCTGCTCGTCGGTCACCAGCACCCGCAGCAGCGCCGCGAGCAGCAGCGCGATGCCGATCAGCACCACGCCCTGCCGCCAGTGGTACTGCACGATCCGCACGAGGCCCAGCAGGGTCACCCCGAGCACCAGCGCGAACGGCAGGTGCTGACCCGCCGTCGACCGCCAGCGCTGCTCCGGCATCAGTTCCACCGCTCCCGCCCTACGCCGTCTTGAGCGAGCGCTCGGCGGCTTCGACCGTGTTGGCCAGCAGCATCGCAATGGTCATGGGGCCCGCGCCACCCGGAATGGGGGCCAGGAACCCGGCGACCTCGGCCACGTCCGGGTGCACGTCGCCGACGAGGCCGGCCTCGGTGCGGGTGATGCCGACGTCGACCACGGCCGCGCCGGGCTTGACCATGTCGGCGGTGATGAGGCCGGGGCTGCCCGCGCCCGCGATCACGATGTCCGCGCGGCGCACCTCGGCGGCCAGGTCCTTCGTGCCGGTGTGGCACAGGGTGACGGTCGCGTTCTCGGTGCGGCGGGTCAGCAGCAGGCCGATCGGGCGGCCCACGGTCACGCCGCGGCCGACCACGGTCACGTTCGCGCCCGCGATCGGCACGTCGAAGCGGCGCAGCAGCTCCACGACACCGCGCGGGGTGGCGGGCAGGGGAGCGGTCTCGCCCAGCACGAGCTTGCCGAGGTTGGTCGGGTGCAGCCCGTCGCCGTCCTTGGCCGGGTCGACGCGCTCCAGGATGGCGTTGGCGTCGAGGTGCTTGGGCAGCGGCAGCTGCACGATGTAGGCGGTGCACGCCGGGTCCGCGTTCAGCTCGTCGATGACGGCCTCGAGCTCGGCCTGCGTGGTCCCGGCGGGCAGGTCGCGGCGGATCGACGTGATGCCGACCTTCGCGCACGCGGTGTGCTTCCCCTTCACGTAGGAGTGGGAGCCGGGGTCGTCGCCGACCAGCACGGTCGCCAGCCCCGGCGTCACCCCCTGCCCGACCAGCGCGGTGACCCGCTCGCGCAGGTCTTCGAAGATCGCGTCTCGGGTGGCCCTGCCATTGAGGATCGTCGCCGTCACGGGCCCCATCCTCGCATCACGTGCTGGTCTTGGGCTCGGCGACCTCGGCCGCGGCCGCGCGCACGCGGGTCGCCAGGACCGTGCCCACCAGCGCCACCGCCGTCGCCGACACGGCGGCCGCCGAGGGGCCGATGTGGTCGAGCAGCCACCCCGCCGTGGGCAGCGCCGCCGCCGCGCCCGCGGTGCTGGCCATCGACATCCAGCCGAACGCCTCCGCCTTGCGGCCGTCCGGGGCGAGGTCGCCGATCCGCGCGTTGTTCGCGGCGATCGCGGGGGCGATGGCCAGGCCGCCGAGCACCAGCACCGCGCCGATCAGCCACGGCGACGACGGGGTCGTCACGGGCGGCAGCACCGGGATCAGCGCGGCCATGCCGACCGTCAGCATGACCATCCGCAGCGGGAAGTTGGCCCGGCCGCGGAACCCGCCGACGACCAGCCCGCCCAGCACCGACCCGACACCCCACACGGCCGTCAGCACACCCGCCATCGCGGGCCGCCCGAGGTCGCGGGCCCAGGCGATGATCAGCATGTCCACGGTCACCAGCGGCATCACCACGCAGACCGCCGCGACCAGCGTGAGCACCAGGCCGCCGTCCTTGAGCAGCGACCGGCCGCTGTGCGGGCTCGTCATCGGCACCGGTTCGTCCAGCCCGGCCCGGCGCAGCGCGAGCAGGAACCCGAACGTGCCCGCCACGGCCAGCACCCCGCACACCCAGATCGCGGTGCGCGGGCTGGCGAACGCCACCAGCGACGCGGCCATCATCGGCCCGACGATGTACATGAACTCCTGCAGCGACGCCTCCACCGTGTACACGGCCTGCTGCACCGGTCCCGTCGCCAGCCGCGGGTAGCTCGCCCTGGTCAGCTGGGTCACCGGCGGCGTGCACAGGCCCGTGAGGAACGCGACGACCACGGCCACCGGCCACCCGCCCGCGGGCAGGACCGTCGGCAGCAGCCCGAGCAGCGCGATGCCCACCCCGTAGAGGCCGCCCGCCACCGCCAGCAGCCTGCTCGCGGGCGCCCGGTCCGCCGCCCGGCCGCGCACCGGGCCCGCCACGCCCAGCCCGAGCGTCAGCGCGCCACCGACCACACCGGCCAGCCCGTAGGACCCGGTCCACCCCGCCATCAGGAAGGACAGCGCCAGCGGCGTGCCCGTCATGTGCACCCGCCCCACCATCGACCAGATCAGCACGGAGACGAGGTGGGGGACTCCGGCCAGTTGGCGGTAGGGGCGCAGCACAGCCCTACTCTGCCGGGAGCACCCCCGAAGTGGTGCCGACTTTTTCTGGACACCGGCGGGAACCCGACGCCCTCCTTTAGCGTCAGGACCCAAAGACGACGTGAGCGAGGGGAACGGCTGTGACCGATCCGAGTGGACGCAGGGCGGAGCTGGAGGCGCGCAACGCCGCCATGCGCGAGCAGGTGGACTCGCTCATGTCCGAGCTGCACCGCAAGACGGCCGAGATGCGCGAGGCGCAGGCGAAGGCGGTGGCGATCACCGCGAGCGCCACCTCCCAGGACGGCAGCGTCACGGCGCGGGTGGACTCCTCCGGCGCGCTGACGTCGCTGGAGTTCTCGCCGAACGCCTTCGAGCGCTCGACGCCGGACAAGCTCGCGCGCGTGGCGACCGAGACGGTCATCGCGGCCATCGCGAAGTCCCGCACCGAGCTCAACGAGGTCCTCGCCGACGCCCAGCAGGGCTCCAGCATCGACCTGTCGGAGATGCTCCCCGGCGTCCCGTCGCTGGCGGACCTGATCCCACCGGTCCCACCGGTACCGCAGCCCGCGTCGCAGGCGCCGCGGCGTCCCGCGCGACCGGCGGATGACGACGAAGAGGGCGGCAGCGTCATGGACAGGGGTGGCTGGTGACCGGCGGCGGCTTCGAGGTAGACGTCCAGGGGCTCCGCCAGGGCGGGACCCAGTTCAGCTCCGCGGCGGACGCGCTCGACGGCGTGTTCCGCACGCTCGACTCGGCGCTCAGCGGCGAAGGCCAGTGCTGGGGCGGCGACGAGTCCGGCCAGACCTTCGCCAAGGACTACGTGCCGAACGCGAAGGCCACGGCGGACGCGTTCAAGAACCTGACCACGGCGCTCGGCGACATCCGCACGGGCATCGACCAGTCCGCCGACGCGTACGAGGGCTCCGACCAGGGCAACTCCGCGGGCATTTCCAAGACTTACTGAGGGGCACCGGGTGGGCATCGAAATCCCGAGCGAGGTCACCTGGCTCTTCCCGATCGTGGTCGGGCAGAGCTGGCCGGAGGGCGACGAGACCGCCCTGCGCCGGATGGCCGACGCGTACCGAGCGGCGGCCGAGGGCGTGCAGGGCGTCATCGACCAGGGCAACGGCGCGGCGAGCACCGTCGTCGGCAGCCAGGTCGGCGCCTCCGCGGAGGCGTTCAAGGAGTACTGGAAGAAGTTCTCCGACGGCGACGAGTCCTACCTGCCCAAGCTCAAGAAGATCTGCGAGCAGCTCGCGGAGAGCTGCGACGGCACCGCGCTCGAGGTCGAGTACACCAAGCTGTCGATCATCGCCTCGCTGATCGCGCTGGCCATCGAGATCGCCGCGCTGATCGCCGCCGCGTTCGCCACGTTCGGCACGGCGTCGGCGGGCATCCCGATCGCCCAGCAGGCCACCCGGCTCATCGTCCAGTTCACGTTCCGCCAGCTGATCATCGCGATCCTCAAGGAGGTCGCGATCTCGGTGGGCATCGACGCGGCCATCCAGGGCATCCAGATGCTCAGCGGCGAGCGCAAGGACTGGGACTGGGGCAAGACCGGCCAGGCGGCCGTCAGCGGCGCCGTGTCCGGGCTCGTCGGCGGTCTGTCCGGCGGCGTGAAGTTCACCGGTGGCGGCATGGCGGGCCAGGTCGCCGTCGGCGCCACCCGCGGCGCGGTCGAGGGCGCGGTCAGCTCCGTCGGCACGTCCGTGGCGATGGGCCAGGACATCAGCGCCAAGGACGTGCTGCTCGGCGCGACGTCCGGCGCGGTGTCCGGCGGCATCGGCGGAGCCAAGGAGGGCTTCACCGTCGAGGCGCCGCACGTGACCCCCGGCGGTCCCGGCGGCGGCCCGCCCGACCTCGGCCCCAACAACGGCGGCGGCCCGCCGGACCTCGGTCCCAACGGCAACGGCGCCGGTCCCGGCACTGGTCCGGGCAGCGCTCCTGGCAGTGGTCCCGGTGCTGGTCCCGGCAGTGGGCCCGGCAGTGGTCCGGCGCCCACGTCGCCCTCGGTGTCCCCGTCGACCGGCGGCTCGCCCGACGCCCCGACGCCGACCCGTCCGCACACCGACACCACGAACGCCGCGGCGGTCGCGGCACCTCCCGCCCCGACCCCGCACGTGCCCTCCACCAGCGGCGCGAGCCCCGACCGCGCCCCCGCGGGCGGCCCGGCCCCCACGATGGCGCCCACCGGTTTCTCCGGTGGCTCGGCACCCAGCGGCGGCGGCTCCCCGTCCTCGTCCGCGGGCGGCTCGACCCCGTCCACCGTCACCAGCAGGCTCGGCGCCCCGACCGCCCCGGCGGGCGGCTCGTCCAGCGCACCCAGCGGCGGCTCGCACAGCACCTCCGGCTCCAGCCCCGCCCACAGCACTTCCGGCAGCAGCACTTCCGGCGGCAGCTCACCCAGCGCCACCGGTGGCCCGACACCCGGCACGCACAGCACTCCGGGCGGCAGCACCCCCGGCTCCACGCCCGGTGGCAGCACTCCGGGTGGGTCTGCTCCGGGTGGGACCAACGGCAGCGGCTCGCACAGCGCTCCCAGCGGTTCGACCCCGGCGGGTTCGGCTCCCGGTGGTTCGGTGCCCGGTGGCGCGCACAGCGCTCCTGGCGGCTCGACTCCCGGCGGTTCCGCTCCGGCGGGTTCGCACAGCGCTCCTGCCGGCTCAGCTCCGGCAGGCGCACACAGCCAGACCCCTGGCGGGGCACCGGTCTCCGGTGGTCCGGCCGGTGCGCACGCGCCGGGCGGCTCCCCGGTCGCGGGCGGTGTGCCCGCGGGCGCCCACGCGGGCTCCACCCCCGGCGGTTCGGCGCCCGGCGGTTCGAGCGCTCCCGGCGCCCACGCCGCCGGTTCCACTCCCGGCGGCCCGGCTGCCACCCCCGGTGGGTTCGGCTCGACGCCGGGTGGTGCCCACAGCACTCCCGGTTCGACTCCCGGTGGGTCCGGCGGTTCGCACAGCACCCCCGGCTCGACGCCGGGTGGCGCGCACTCGTCGGCGGGCGGTCCGAGCACGACTCCCGGTGGGTTCAGCTCGCCGGGCTCCACGCCCGGCGGTTCGCACAGCACTCCGGGCTCCACTCCCGGTGGCACCCACAGCACGCCTGGTTCGACTCCTGGTGGGTCCGGCTCGCCGGGTTCGACTCCTGGTGGCACTCACAGCACGCCTGGTTCGACTCCTGGTGGTGCTCACAGCACTCCCGGCTCGACGCCTGGCGGCACTCACAGCACGCCCGGTGGTCCGGCTTCCGAGAGCCACGCGCCCGCTGCTTCGCACCTGGTGGGTGGGGCTCCCACCCCGAGCTTCGCCCCCGCGCCGGGTGGTTCGGCGCCCAGTGGTGTCCACGCCGCTCCCACCGGTGGTCCGGCGGCCGGTCACCCGGCCGAGCACGCGCCGTCCCAGTCGCCGTCGGGCCAGCCCGCCGGTCAGCCCGCAGGCGGGTTCATGCCGCCGCCCGCCGGTGGCGCGCCGCAGGGCGGGGCACCGCAGGCCGGTGGTCCGGCGGGTGGACGTGGTCCGGCGATGTCCGGTGGCCTGTTCGAGCCGACCCCCGCCCAGTCCACGACCCGGCCCGCGCACAGCGCCGACACCGTCGGCGCGAGCTCGGCGACGTCCGCGCCGCCCGCGTTCCACGACGCGGTCCCGACGCACACCACCCCGGAGCCCCGCGCCACGCCGTCGGCGCAGCCCGGCGGCTTCGGCCCCCAGCAGCCCGGTTTCGGCCCCCAGCCCGGCGGTGCCGCCCCGCAGCACGCGGCACCCCAGCAGGCAGGCCCGGCGAGCCCGGCGCACACCCGCCCCGACCAGGCCCCGATGGCCCGCAACACCCCGTCGGACGCCCCCGCGCGCCCCTCGGAGACCAGCCCCGGCCGCACCCCGGAACCCCGCCCCTCCGGCATCCCGGACGCCCGCACCCCCGGATCTCCCGACGGCCGCACCCCCGGCTCCCCGGACAGCCGGACGCCGGGTTCTCCCGACGGCCGCACTCCGGGCAGCCCCGACGGCAGGACCCCTGGCTCACCGGACGGCCGCACCCCCGGCAGCCCCGACGGCCGTACCCCCGGCACGCCGGACGGCAGGACTCCCGGCGCGCCCGACGCCCGCACCCCGTCGCACGAGGCACCCCAGCCCCGCGCCGACGCGGCACCGCAGCACCCGACCCCGGACGCCACCCCGCCGCACACCCCGAACCCCGACGGCAGCTCGCCGGTCTCCAGCCACCAGTGGCCCCAGGAGATGCCGCCCGCGAGCCGGGGCGCGGACCCCGACCCGACCCCGGCGGGCCCCACCGCGGACCCGGCCGTCGACCCGCACAAGAACGGCTGGGGCAACCCGGCGGGTGTCGTCCCCGGCTTCTCCGAGGACGGCCCGTACATCCCGGTGCACGAGAGCACCGGGCCCGGCGACCGCGAGGTCGGCACGTACGACCAGCGGGTCGCGTCGATCGTGGAGCCGACCTACCAGCCCTACGGCCCGCACGGGTCGTTCGACGAGTTCATGCGGCACCACACCACCGACGGCACGGTCAACGGTCCGGTCGACTGGCCGCCGAACCAGGGCGCGGTGGGCGCGCGCGTGGTCGTGGAGCTGCCCGCGGGCACGGTCCTCGACCGGTTCGGCAGCCCGCAGGGCGACTTCCTGTCGCCGTTGCGGCCGGACGGTCAGCCCTACGGCTACGGCGAGCGCGCGATCCTGCCGGACAGCATGGGCAAGGGCTACCACGTCTACGTGCTCGACAAGCCGATGATGGTCGAGCTGGCCACCGTGGCCCCCGCGTTCGACCAGCCCGGCGGCGCGCGCCAGCTCCAGCCGGTGTTCGACCCGAGCCTGGCCGACGCCAGCGGCCGGGTGAACCTGGACAGCCTGCGCGACAACGGCGTGCTGCACGAGGTGCCCGCCCCGCCGCCGGACGGCCGGGTCCTGCCGCCGGACTTCGGCACCCACGCCGCCGACGGCACGGTCCTCAAGCCCGGCACGGCGACCGTCGCGGACGCCCAGTCCGGCGCGTTCGCCGACCACACCCCGGCCCACGACCCGACCACGTCCACCGACCCGACAGCAACGCACGACCCGACGGCCACCGACCCGGCCGCACCGCACGACCCGACCACGGACCCGACCACCGGCTCCGACCCGACGGCGACCCACGACACCACCCCGCCGGTCGCGGGCGGTCCGGTCCCGCTCGGCGACGTGTCCCCGCGCGTCGACCAGGCGATCCGGGGCAGCCAGCCCACCCCCGCGGGTGTCGCGCTGCACAGCGACCCGCGGTTGCAGGAGCTGTCCTCGCGCATCCCCGCCAGCGGCGACCACGCCGTGCTGGACGTGCACACCGCCGGTGACGGCGTCCGGATCGGCGACACGCACTACACCCGCGCCGAGCTGGTCGAGCTGATCAACAACCACCCGGACCTCGCGGGCAGGCCGATCATGTTCGTCGGCTGCGACGCGGGGGCGGGTGGCGAGAACAGCCTGGCCGCGCACGTGGCCCGCGAAACCGGTCAGCAGGTGATCGCGCCGGACAGCCTGGCCTGGTCCGACGGCAACGGCAACGTCTACTCCAGCGCGCCGGACGCCTCCGGCCACCCCCGGATCCCACCGGACGGCGGCTGGCACGCGTTCGAGCCGGACGGCACGAGCACGCCGGTCGGCGAGAACGGCCTGCCGCCCGGCCACACGCCCACCGGCGACCTGGCCGACACGATCGACTCGGCGCACCGCGGCGACACCGACCGGTCGACCCAGCCGCAGGTCCAGACCCCGTGGACCGAGCCGACCACGTCCTACGAGCAGACCGTGCGGATGCGCGAGGGCCAGTCGCTGTTCGACGGCCGCGAGCTGCCGCTGGACACGAGCATCCGCGTCCTCGACGAGAACGGCCAGCTCCGCTCGACCGTGCACGTCGACGCCGAGGGCGCCGTCAGCGTGGACGCCATCGCGCCGAACACCCGCGACGGCGTGAACCCGGAGATCGCCCACCCGCACCCGGACGCGAACTACCGCGTGCAGGTCGGCAACCACAACGACGTCTTCGTCGCCGGCGAGGACGGCACGCCGCTCCAGCAGACGGACCGGGTCCGCATCGGCGGCCAGACGGTCGAGGTCGACCGGCCCGTCACGATCACCGAGCCGCCCGCGCCCGCCAACGGCGAGCGCACGATCGGCCGCGGCGACCCGTTGGCGCCGAGGCCGGGCGAGGCGTTCACCGCGCGCACCGACCTGCCCCCGAACACCCGGTTCGACGTGACCGACACCGAGGGCAACCACCGCGGCACCGTGCAGACCGACGGGAACGGCAGGCCGCAGTGGGTCGCCACGCCCGAGCGGCTGGGCGACGCCCCGAACCCCGAGCTGGTCAGCCCGGTCCCCGGCGCGAACTACAACGTCGACCGCGGCCCGCTGTTCCAGGAGTTCTCCACCGACGCGCAGGGCCGTCCCGAGCCGGGTGTGACCTACGAGCGGCCGGTGGCGCAGCACCAGGTCGAGGTCACGGACCTGCCGCAGAACCGGCCGCTCACCGAGCACGACGGGCAGCCGCTGGCCTCGGACACCGAGTACGTCGTGATGGACGGCGACCGGGTGCGCGGCCGGGTGTTCGTCGACGACACGGGCCTCAACCACGTCGAGACCGAGTCCGGCCAGCGCGGTCGCACCAACAGCGAGCTGGCGCGCGCGCCGGAGGGCGCGGACATCACCACCGACGGGTACTACGGCACGGACGCGGCGAAGACGCCCGACTGGCCCGCGCCCGCCAACGGCGAGGTCCGGCTCACCCAGACCACCGTCGTGGACGCCGAGGGCAACAAGGTCAAGGTCGTGCGGGTCGAGGGCGACACCTCCGGGTGGACCCCGGAGCAGCGCGCGGCCGTCGAACGGCCGTTCGCCCAGAACGACCCGTTCGTCACCCGCGACCTGCCGCCGGGCACCCGGTTCGTGCTCACCGACGAGCGCGGCCCGTACAGCACGTTCCAGAGCGGTGACGACGGCGCGGTCTCGCACGTGCACACCCCGCTGCCGTTCAGCGCCGAGCTGAACAACCCGCGCCCGGTGACCGTGTACGACGTGGACAGCGGCCGCTGGAAGTTCCTGACCGACGACCGGGCCAACACGATCGCGACGACCGGTGTCCCGGAGTACGGCGGCGGTACGGAGCTGCGCCGCGACACCCAGGCGCAGACCGACGCGGGCGCGCTCGCGGGCAAGCTGCCGGACAACCGGAACATCGCCGACGGCGGCCACCACCAGGGCAAGGAGTCCGGTGGTCCCGGTGAGCTGGCCAACGTCTCCAGCCAGCAGCGCGACCAGAACATGGGTGGCCGCGAGCGGCCCGCGTTCGTGCGCGAGGAGACCTGGTATCAAATGGAGCGGGACCGCGCCGAGCTGGTGGCGAACTCCGGCGGCACGATCGAGCTGGTGGACACCTTCGCGCTGCGCGAACCCGGACAGGACCACCCGCACACTTACCAGACCCGGTGGCGCGAGACACTGCCGGACGGTCGCTTCAAGATCCATGTCAGGAGCTATCCGAATGACCACAACGCAGCCCTCTGGCCGTCCGACTTCTGAGCCGGACGACCGCGGGGAAGAGCTGATGCAGCGGATCGGCGCCATGCTGCTCGAGGTGGCACCCGAGGGGTGGCGTCGGATCGACCTGCTGGTGAAGCTCAACGTCAAGGTGCACGACTTCGAGCTGGCCGTGTACCTGGAGGACGGCGGGACCGCGGAGGTGGTCCCGTGGGAGGGGATCACCAAGCTGTTCGCCGAGCTGCGGCAGCTGGGGTACGTCGCGGGCCGGGGCACGTGGTTCGCCGCGCGCCTCACGCTGGACGCGCCCGGTCGGCTGGACATCTCCTACAACATGGACCACGACCCGCTGTGGGAGCCGCCGATCCCGGCCGAGTTCTGGGCGCGCGACCTGGAGGTCTTCCCCCGCGACGACGCGTTCATCCCGGACTGGCTGCGCGCGCGGCTCGACGAAGCAGGCGACGAGGAGCAGAAGGCATGACGACCACGCAGCCACGGCTGACGCCCGAGGACCAGAACGCGTTGCTCGGGTCGGTCACCACCCTGCTCATCCACCGCCTGCCCGGCGACTGGAGCCAGCTGTTCCTGGACTTCCGGGCGCTCGGCAGCACGGTCGAGGCCCCGGTCTCGGTGCTCAACATCTACGGCCAGTCGGTCGAGTGGAAGCTGCCGGACGAGGCGCTGCCGTTCTTCCTGGAGCTGCGCGCGGGCATGTACCGCGAGGGGATGGGCACCTGGTTCTCGGCGCGCTTCCACCTCGCGCACCCGAACGTGTACTCGGTCGAGTACAACCGGACCGAGGAGCCCCGGTGGACGCACCGGCCCGCGGAGAAGTACTTCCAGGAGGAGCTGGAGCGGTTCCCGCGCGCCGAGGCCGAGATCCCGGACTGGGTGCGGTCGGCGGGCCGGACGGCGGACCACGGCCTGTACGAGGCCCCGGTGTTCGACGGCAGCGACGAGCAGGGCAGGCCCATCGCCCCGCGCCCCGCCGTGCACCCGCAGGACCGCGAGGACGTGCTGAAGTACCTGGAGGGCGCGCCGGTCGTGCTGGCCGCCCGAGGGTTCGGCGAGGACCTGCTCCAGCCGGGGGCCGAGCCGGACGTGCCGCTGACGTTCCACACCGACGGCGTGTGGGTGTGGTCGGGCGCCGTGGCGCACTACTTCCGCAAGCACCACGTGAACCCGGTGCCGCAGCTCGTGCAGCACATCCACGACAACGGCTACGCCGTGCCCGCGGTCGACGCGGAGGCCCAGCAGGCCGCCACGCGGGTCGCCACCGGTGCCGCCGAGTCGCTGCCGCTGCCGGAGTACCGGCCCCGTGAGATCGCCGACCACGACCGGACGTCGCTGGAGCAGCTCCGGGCCCGCCTGGAGCACTTCGGCGTCTCGCCCGCGGAGTACGGGATCGTCGAGCCGAAGGTGGACGCCCTCGTGATCGAGCCCGCGCCGGGCACCGAGAGCGGGTGGCAGATCCAGTTCTGGGACGAGAACCGGGGCCCGACGGGCAGGCCGTCGGTGTTCCCCAACGCGGCCGCCGCGGCCAAGACGCTGCTCGGCACCCTGCTCTGGTCGCCGGAGCGCGACGCGGCACGGGCCCAGCCCGCCGCGCAGGCACCCGCGGCCGCACCAGCCACGACGCCGGTGCAGCCCGTGCCGGTGGCCGACATCCAGCCGATGCCCGACGAGCCGCCGTTGTCGCTGCTGCGCGACCGGGTGCCGGTCGTGCTGCCGCCGGGTGCGGAGGTCGACCGGTTCGGCGACGAGAACGGCAACCTCGCCTTCGCGGCCAGGACCATGTTCGGCAACCGCTCGCTCCCGCCGGACTGGCTCAACCGCCGCTACCACGTCTACCGCGTGCAGCGGCCGATCCCGGCGATCGGCGGGATCGCGGTCCCGTGGTTCGGCCAGCCGGGCGGCGGAACCGGGTACTTCCTGGTCACGTCGGTGCGCGACCTCCTGGCGGACGGCAGCCTCGTCGAGGTGGCCGAGGCGACGACGACCCCGCCGGCGCCCCAGGTGTAGTTCGGTTTTCCCGCGCGCTCCGATCGGGTTATGGTCGGGCCCGGTGTGGTGCTCTGATCGGCCCAGCAGGGGGTCGTTCCGGTACGCGGAGTCGCGGGGGAAGATGTTGGTGTGTCCGAGCCGAAGCCGTTGAACCCGACAGAGCAGGACGCTCTGGTCAAGCAGATCGGGCTGACCCTGATGCGCGCCGCCCCGGAGGGCTGGCAGCACGTCGTCGCCGACTACCGCGCGACCGGTCGCTACTTCGAGCTGTCCGCCGAGGTGCGGATGGCCGACGGGAGCGCGCAGGGGTGGGCGCCTCCGCAGGAGGTGCCCGCGCTGTTCGCGCGCCTGCGCGCCGGCATGCACCGCGAAGGCCGCGGCAGCTGGTCGAACGCCCGCTACCAGCTCGACCACCCGGCCAGCTACAACCTGGACTTCGACCGGACCGAGCCCAAGTGGCAGACACCGCCGCCACCGCAGGCCTACGTCGACGAGATGCGGTTCTTCCCGCGCGCCGACGAGAACATCCCGGACTGGCTGCGCAAGTGGCTGCCGTCCGGGCAGGCGCCCGCGGCACCCGTGGTCCCGGCACCGCCCCGCGGCTTCCGGACCGCCCGCGTGTTCGACGGCGCCGGGCCGGACGGCCGCCCGTCGGTCAACCGCCCGCCGGTGTCCGACCACGAGCGCGACCTGCTGCTGGGCTACCTCGACGGAGCGCCGGTCGCCGTGGTGGGCCGCGGCGGCTTCGACGCCGACGTGCTCGACCCGGACGCTCCCGCGGTCGTCCCGATCGCCTTCCAGACCGACGGCCACTGGATCTGGCCCGCCGCGGTCGGCTACTACCTGCGCGCCTACGGCATCCCGCCGGAGTCCGAGCTGGTGGAACGGGCCCGTGCGGCCGAGTTCCACCCGCCGGAGGTCCCGGAGGACGCGCGGGTCGGCGCCGCGGCGAACCTCGGCGCCCCCACGGCTCCGCGCGGCACGGCGCTGCCGAAGCCCGCGGTGGCCACCCCGCCCCCGGCGCCCGAACCGCAGGTGCCGGAAGCGACGACGTTCCTGGACACCCGCGCCCCCGAGGCCCGCTACGACGCGGACGCGACGCTCGCCGCGCCGCTGCCCGTGCTCGAGGGCGACCCGGAGCCCGAGGCGCACACCGAGCCCGAGGCCGCACCGGCCGCCGAGCCGGAGCCGTCCTCCTTCCGGACCGACGACGACTTCTTCCCGGAGCCGGGCGCGTCCTCGGCGCAGTCCACCGCCGACTTCTACCCGGAGTCCGCTGGCAAGTCCGAGTCCGTCTTCCAGCCCGCCGCGGACTTCCGCCCGTCGGCCGAGTCGGCGTCGGACTTCTACAACGACTCGGGCGCGCGCCCGGAGTCGTCGTTCCGGACCGAGGAGCCCTTCTTCCCGGAGACGGGCTCGTCGTCCGGGTCTTCCTCGTCCGCGTCGGAGCAGTCCGCGTCGGACTTCTACGCCGAGGCCGCGGCCAAGACCGACGCCGGGTTCAAGCCCGCCGCGGACTTCTTCCCGGAGAAGGCGGCGGAGCCCGAGACCAGGTCCGAGCCGGAGCACGACTTCCGCGAGCAGCCGCCGACGGTGTTCCAGCCGAAGCCGGACTTCGACGCGGAGCCGGACTTCCAGGCCGTGCACACCGACCCGGAGCCCGAACCCGAGCCGGTCGAGGACGCCGAGCCGGAGCTGCTGCGCGCCGACCCCGGCCCCGAGTTCCAGCCCGCCGACGACTTCGACGCCCAGCCGGTGTTCCGGCACGACCCGGAGCACACCGGCTTCCGCGCCGAGCCGGAGGCGACTTTCCGTGCTGAGCCGGAGGCGACCTTCCGCACGGAGCCGGAGGCGACCTTCCGTGCCGAGCCGGAGACGTCTTTCCGTGCCGAGCCGGAGGCGGTCGAGGAGCCGACCGGCGACCACGAGCCCGACCCGGCGTTGAAGCCGGAGGACCAGCTGGTCGAGCCGAGGCCGGAGCCCATGCCGGTCGACGAGCCCGACACCTCGAACGTGGAGGACACCGCGACCCTGGTCGACCTCGTCGACCTGCGTCCCGCGGCCGTCGAGCCCGAGGAGGCGCCGGAGTTCGACCAGCGGCAGTTCGACGCCGCCCAGGACGGCCCGCCCTACCGCGTGCAGTTCGACTTCGACGAACCGACGCCGCAGCGCGACGACCGGTACCGCCGCGACTCCTACGTCGACGGCATGGACCTGTTCGCGCCCAACCGGTACGAGAGCGCCGGGGTCGAGCAGGAAACGGCCGCTTGGAGTCCGTTCGGCTCAACGAACGAACCGCTCGACGACGCATTGCCGGTGGAGCCGAAACCGGAGCCGCTCCCGGTCGAAGAACCGGTCGTGGAACAACCAGCGCTCGTCGAGGCGGATCTCGTCGACGTCGTGCCGAAGTTCGGGGTCGAGGCCGACCCGAGGCATGCGGACGTCACCACCCGCTTCGAGGTGGACCAGCAAACCCAGTTCGACATCGAACCGGTCGCCGAACCGGTTCCGGTCGAGCCCGAGGTGCCGAGGCAGGTCACGCCCGAGGAGGAGCGCGAGCTGTCCGGTGTCCGCCGCGCGCTCGACGACCTCGACGTGCCGCCCGCCGCCTACCGCATCGGCGAACCCGCCGACCGCACCTGGGGCTTGCGCACCGAGGGCAACAGCTGGGTCGTCGCCTGGCACGACCACGGCCCGAAGAACCCGTCGCACTTCGACCGGCTCGAGGACGCCGCCGCCTACATGATCGGCAAGCTCGTCCTCACCGGCCGCCGAGCCCCGCGCAGGCAGCCACCGCCACCCCAGCAGCCCATGCCCCACATGCGCCCTCCGCAGGGCCCGCCGCCGGGCACCAACGGCTTCCGCGACGACCGCCGCCCCGCCATGCCCCAACGGCCTCCGGAGGCCGTTCAGGTAGCCCCGCTACCCCGCCCGGAACCCCCACGCCCCGAACCGCTCCCACGCGTGGACCCCCCACGCCCCGAGCCCCTCCCGCGCGTCGAACAACCCCGCCCCGAACCCCTCCCCAGGATCGACCCCCCACGCCCCGAACCCCTCACCACCCAGCCTGTCCGCGCCGAATCCCCTCAACGCACCGAGGCCCAGCGCAGCGAGGCCGAGGCAGGCGGAAAACGCGGCTGGCCGATCAAGCCCATGAACGGCGAACCCCCGCTCACCCTCTTCCGCCACAAGAAGATGATCGAACTCCCCGCCGGCTTCGAGGTGGACCGCTTCGGCGAACCCGCGGGCAACCTCGTCTACGCCGCGGGCACCCCCTTCGAAGAACGCTCCCTGGTCCCTTCCTGGATCAACCGCCCCTACCGCGTCTACCGCCTACGCCGCACCGTAGAAGTCCTCACCGGCGTAGCAGTCCCGTGGTTCGAACAACCAGGCGGCGGCACCGCCTACCTCCTCCCCAACTCCATCGAGGACATGGTCGCCGACGGCGCCCTGATCGAGGTCTCCCACCAGGAAGCCCAAAACCACTAACACCCACACCAACACCAACGCCCCCGCACCCACTCCGGGTACGGGGGCGTTGCCACGCAACACAAAGCGCCCGCCCACCAAGTCCAACGCGCAGCGAGGATGCCTTCCCTGTCCGACGGCGCAGCCGAGGATCCGTCGTTGGGCGAAGCCCGCCAGCACGCATCCGGCGCGGAGCGCCTGGGGCCTTGTCGGACGAAGTCCGATGCCTGAGTCAGGCGAAGCCTGATGCTGGCGAAGCCAGATCCCCTCCCGCCCCCGATAAACAGCGCCCTCCTGATTGATCTTGGTTTGTCAAGACAGCCCTATCGTCTTGACAAACCAAGATCAATCATTGGAACAATCGCGCGCCGGGGGCAGGGCTTCGCTCCTCCCCCCACCCCCTACTCCCCACCCATCTCCTCAACCACCAACCCATGCGCCGCCGCAAAAGCCACCGCCATGGCCAGATCCACCCTCGCCCCAGCCACCTTCGCCTGCACCCACCCGTTCGCGTCCACCCGCGCCCCCCTCAAATCCGCCCCACCCAGATCCGCCCCCAACAGCCGCGCCCCCACCAGATCCGTCCCCCGCAAATCCACATCCCTCAAATCCGCGTCGCTGAGGTTCGCCTCCCGCATCCTCAGCCCCCGCAGATCCGTCTTCCGCAGGTTCACCCCCGCCAGCGACGCCAACGTGAGATCCGTCTCCTGGAAGGCGATCGGCCTCATCACGCAGGCCGTGAACGAAGACCCCAGCAGGCTGCACGAGGAGAAGGTCGACCCCGCCAGCACCGCCCGGTCGAACACGCACGACCGGAACGCCGTCGCCGTGTGCCGCGACTCCCCGAGGTCCGTCCGCGCGAAGGTGCAGTTCGTGAACGTGCACCCCTTGGTCACCAGTCCGCGCATGTCCGCTTCGCTGAAGTCGCAGCGCTCGAACGACCGCCGTTCCCACTTCTCCTGGAACAGGACCGCGTCGGCGTAGTCCTCGCCGAAGATCACCTCGTCGCCCACGCCGACCACCTAACCACCTGAGAGGCTGCTCACCGCACCGGCGGTCGCCATCCGCCTGTTGGTAACCTGCGCGAGTCGGGCGAAAACGCCCGGTGCGCGGTCCCGGTGCAGAGACCGCCGCTGACAGGTCTGTCCTGCCTAGTGGTCGTGCCACCCGAGGACTCCGCCCCCTGGACCGTCATTCGGGAAGGCTCATGACCCGCACGCCCGTGAACGTCACCGTCACCGGTGCGGCCGGCCAGATCGGCTACGCACTGCTGTTCCGCATCGCCTCCGGCCACCTGCTGGGCGCGGACACCCCGGTTCGCCTGCGCCTGCTGGAGATCCCGCAGGCCGTGAAGGCCGCCGAGGGCACCGCCATGGAGCTCGACGACTGCGCGTTCCCGCTGCTGGCCGGCATCGACATCACCGACGACGCGAAGACCGCGTTCGACGGCGTCAACGTCGCCCTCCTCGTCGGTGCCCGCCCGCGCAGCAAGGGCATGGAGCGCGGCGACCTGCTGTCCGCGAACGGCGGCATCTTCAAGCCGCAGGGCGAGGCCATCAACGCCGGTGCCGCCGACGACGTCCGCGTCCTGGTGGTCGGCAACCCGGCCAACACGAACGCCCTCATCGCGCAGCAGCACGCCCCGGACGTCCCGGCGGAGCGCTTCACCGCGATGACCCGCCTCGACCACAACCGGGCGCTCGCGCAGCTGTCGAAGAAGCTCGACGTGTCGGTCACCGACATCAAGAAG
The DNA here is from genome assembly GCF_003002815.1 of Umezawaea tangerina. Taxonomy (GTDB): domain Bacteria; phylum Actinomycetota; class Actinomycetes; order Mycobacteriales; family Pseudonocardiaceae; genus Umezawaea; species Umezawaea tangerina. The sequence goes on from NZ_PVTF01000003.1 coordinate 422,803, forward strand.
CTGACGATCTGGGGCAACCACTCCGCCACCCAGTACCCGGACCTGTTCCACGCCGAGGTGAACGGCACCACCGCCGCCGCGGCCGTGAACGACCAGGAGTGGCTGGAGGGGACGTTCATCCCGACCGTCGCCAAGCGCGGTGCCGCGATCATCGAGGCGCGGGGCCTGTCCTCGGCGGCGTCGGCGGCCAACGCTGCGCTCGACCACGTGCACACGTGGGTCAACGGCACCCCCGAGGGTGACTGGACCTCCGCCGCGGTCGTGTCCGACGGCTCCTACGGCGTGCCGGAGGGCCTGATCTCCTCGTTCCCGGTCACCGCCAAGGGCGGCCGCTACGAGATCGTCCAGGGCCTGGAGATCGACGACTTCTCCCGCGCCCGCATCGACGCCTCGGTCGCCGAGCTCGTCGAGGAGCGCGACGCGGTGAAGGCCCTCGGTCTGATCTGATCCACGCTTTCCCGGAGGGGGGCGGCCCGTGCGGCCGCCCCCCTCAGCGCGTCCGGAGCCCGTCCAGCACCCGGTCGTAGGCCCGTTCGGCCAGGTCGGCGACGGCCGCGCGGATGTCCGCCGGGGTCTCGCCCGCGAGCACCCGGCGGCGGATCTCGTCGTGCAGGGCCCGGTCGACGCCCGCCAGCACGGCGGCCGTGACCCGCGGCATCGGGTCGTCGACCAGCGCCTCCGCCAGGGCTTCCTCGGCGAGCTCGCCGATGTGCCGCAGCCTGGCCTGGAGCGCGGGGCTCGCGTCGACCACCGCCCAGAACCCGGTCGCCGCGTCCGCCAGCGCGAGCGTCGGCTCGTCGCGCCGCAGCTCGGCCAGGAACGCCTCGCGCACTCCGTCGACTCCACCGGCCCGCACGGCCGCCGCCAGCCGGTCGACCACGGCGTCCTGCCGGTCGAAGAACAGGTCCTCCTTGGTGGGGAAGTAGTTGAACACGGTGTTGACCGACACCCGTGCCGCCGCGGCGACCTCGGCCACCGTCACGGCGTCGAAGCCGCGTTCGGCGAACAGGCCCGTCGCGATGTCGCTGAGCGCCGCCCGTGTCGCGGCCTTCTTCTCTTCCCGGAGTCCCACGCCAGGAATCTTAACCCACCTCAAATTTGGTGTGACCCCAAAAATACCCTATGGTCGCCGCCATGACCCTCACCTTCGGCATCTACGCGGGCGGTCGCATCGGCGTGGACGACGGTTCCCCTCCCGAGGACGCGGAGCGGACGCGGACCGCCCTCGACCGGCTGCACGGCGACCGCCCGTTCCTCGTCCGCTGCTACTCGCACTACAGCGACGCCTCACCCGGCCTGGTCCAGGCCCCGCCCCGGCCCGAGCTGCACGTGACCGACCTGCGCCGCCTCGACCTCGTGGTGTGCTTCCGGGAGCCGGGCGACGACCTCACCGGCTGGCTGGAGCACCTCAGGGCGCAGCTGCGGCGGCATGGCACGCGGCTGGCCTCGCTCCAGGTCACCGAGGAGGCGAACCACGCCGGTCCGGGTGGCGACGGCGAGTTCCCCGCGGTGCGCCGCGCGCTGGTCGAGGGCGTCGTGGCCGCCCGGCGCGAGGCGGACGCGCTCGGCCTGGACGTGCGGATCGGCTGCAACTCCACCGCGGTCTTCGACCCCGAGCAGGAGTTCTGGACCGACCTCGGCCGCCGCGGCGGGCCGGGGTTCGTCGACGCCCTGGACTACGTCGGCCTCGACTTCTTCCCCGGCGTGTTCAGCCCGATCCCCGAGGAGCGGTTCGCCGAGACCGTCGCCGGGGTGCTGACGGCGTTCCGCGAGCGGAGCCTCACGGCGGCGGGCATCCCCGCGTCCGTGCCCATGCGGGTCACCGAGCACGGCTGGGGCACGGGCCCCGACCGCTCGGAGGCCCGCCAGGCGGAGGTGCTCGACACCGCCGTCCGGACCGTCGCGGCCGCGGCGCAGTCGCTCAACATCACCGCGTACGAGTACTTCGCGCTCCGCGACGACGACAGCCGCCACCCCGAACCACTGCACCGGCTGGGCCTGCTGAACGACGACTACACGCCCAAGGCCGCCTTCGAGACCTACCGGCGGCTCATCGCCGAGCTCGGGTCGCCGCACTAGCGTGCGTGGGGTCCAGTCCTCGTGAACGGAGACGCCACTTGCGCATCACCTGGCCCGTGCCGGTACCGGAACTGCCCGCCGACGTGCACCCCGCGCTCGCCGCCACCGCCCGTGCCGCCTCGGCGGCCTACGGCGCGGCACGGCTCGCGCACCCACGGCTGGAGCTGCGCGAGGAGGTCGCCGACGGCGCGGACGGCACGCCGACCATGCGCGTGGACGCGCTCGTGGAGGGCGCCATCGCGGAGGCGGCCGCGCGGCACCACGCCAACCTCCTGTCCGAGGAGGCGGGGTTCGTCGACAACGGCTCCGACGTGACCCTGGTGATCGACCCGGTGGACGGGTCGGCGAACGCGGCGCTCGGCGTGCCGCTGTCGTGCTTCGCGGGTGTGGTGGTCGTCGACGGCACGCCGACCGAGGCGCTGACGGTGTGGTTCGACACCGGCCGCTCGTGGTGGGCGCGCGCCGGCGAACCGACGCCCTACCGGACGACGGGTCGCACGGCGCTGGACGGCGCCTCGGTGTGCCTGATGCGGCCCAAGCGGGGCACCGAGGACGCGTGGCACCGCATCGCGAACCGGGCCGACCGGATCCGCGTGCTGTGCACGACGTGCCTGGAGACGGCCCTCGTCGCTGAGGGTTCCGTCGACGCCTTCATCGATCCGGGGTCGGACACCCACCGGATCATGGACCTGGCCGCGGCGCTGGTCACCGTGCCCGCCGCGGGTGGAGTTCTGGTCGACCTGCACGGCAGGCCGTTCACCTTCGACCACGACCTCACGAGGCGCTGGTCCGGCGTCGCTGCCGCCACTCCCCAGCTGGCCGAGGCGTTGATCGAGGCCGCGTTGGCCTGAGGGCCGGGTGCTGTCGCCAAGGCGGGGGAGCCTTGGCGACAGGCTCAGCTCTCCGAACGCGGTTCGACGAGGCAGTCCGGACCCGGGTACACCAGGCCTTCATGCCCGTCCACGAAGCGAATCAGGTACGGGGGAGCACCTTCACGGCCGCGGACCTCGAGGATTTCGCCCAAGCGCTCCTCGACACCCACGACACGACTGTGAACGTGCAGCCTGTCGCCTACTAGTGCCTGCATTGTTATTCGCACCTCCGATGCCACCAGAGTAGGACGCCGGGGCGGAGCGCAACAGGCCACCAAGAGTGGGTTTCAGCTCGCGCAGGCGGAGTTCAGGGCGTTGAGCTTGTCGAGCTTCTGCTGCAACCAGGTCGCCGCGGACGTCGGGTCGAGGTCGCTGAGGGTGACGCTGCTCAGCTGGGTCGACGCGTCGGTGAGCGCCTGCTTCAGCGTCGTGTCACCGGCCTGCTCGGCCAGCTTCGTCATCTCCTCGGCCTTCTTGTGGGCGTCGTCCACGGCGGCCTGCGGGTTGCTCAGGTCCGGCGTGAAACCCATCAGCTTCACCGCGTCGATGCAGAGCTGGACCTTGTTCGCCGCGTTGCCGACCGAGTTCGCCGCGTTCGTCGCCTCGTTGACGGCGTCGCAGCCCGAGGCGGCTCCCGCCAGCCCGAGCGCGAGCACAATGGTGGCCACCGACCGAGAACCGCGCATGGGGACTCCAGTTTCGTCTTCATCGACTGTCGTGCGGAACTCCGACATTACCGACACTCCGGTCGGCGTGGCGCCGCGCGTACAACGTCCTGACAACGTCGTCGATCTCGGGCTCCACCACGGACAGGTCGTGCACCTCCGCGCGGGCGGCCACCGCGGCGATCAGCGCGGCCGCCGTCGTGACGTCCCGGCGGAACGCCAGGTGCTGCCGCCTGCCGCCCAGCTCCGTCCGCACGGACACCACTCCGGGCAGGTCCGCCAGCGGCTCCACGGCGACGTCGAGGTCCACGACCAGGACCCGTTCGGGGCTCACCTCGGCGCTCAGGTCGGCCAGCGGGCCGTCCGCGAGGACGGTCCCGTGGTCGATCACCACGAGCCGCGGGCACAGGCGCTGGATGTCGTCGAGGTCGTGCGTGGTGAGCAGCAACGTGGTGCCGCGCCTGGTGTTCAGCTCGGCCAGGAACTCGCGCAGCCGCTCCTTGGACTCCAGGTCCAGCCCGATCGTGGGCTCGTCCAGCACCAGCAGGTCCGGCGCGTGCAGCAGGGCGGCGGTGACCTCGCCGCGCATCCGCTGCCCGAGCGAGAGCTGCCGCACCGGCGTGGTCAGGAACGGGCCCAGCTCCAGCAGGTCGGCGCACTCCGCGAGCCGCTTGGCGAAGTCCGGTCCGGACACCCGGTAGATCGCCTTGAGCAGCTCGAAGCTGTCGGCCAGCGGCAGGTCCCACCACAGCTGGCTGCGCTGCCCGAACACCACCCCGATCCGCCGGGCCAGCTCCTTGCGCTGCCGCGACGGGTCGACCCCGGACACCCGCACGGTCCCCGACGTGGGCACCAGGATGCCGGTCAGCATCTTGATGGTCGTCGACTTGCCCGCCCCGTTCGGCCCGACGTACCCGACGGCCTCACCGGCCGCCACGTCGAAGCTCACCCCGTCGACCGCGGCCACCGTGCGGTGCGCCCGCCGCAGGAACCCGGCCTTCTCGCTGATCCGGAACTCCCGGCGCAGGTCGCGCACCTCGATCATGACCCAGTCCCCCGGTAGTGCCGCACGGCTGTCTTCCACACCAGCCCGGCCAGCCCCGCGACGAGCACGGCGACCACCGGTCCCACCCACCCCAGCCAGCCCGGACCGCCGAGCGGGTCGGGCTTGTCCAGCAGGGCCAGCGCCGGGTAGTACGCGACGAACGCGCCCGGCACCACGAACGCCATCAGCCTGCGCAGCCAGCCCGAGTACACGCTGATCGGGTACGACGTGAACGTGTTGCTGCCGTACGTCACGGTGTTCGCCAGCTCCTGCCCGTCCACCAGCCAGAAGCACACGGAGCAGGCGACGACCCAGATCCCGCTGAAGATCACCGACCCGGCCACGGGCGTCACGACCAGCAGCCCGACCGACCAGGGCGTCCACACGACGTCGTTGTGCGGCAGCGCGTAGCCCAGCACCACCAGCCCGGTGAACACCCGTCCGATCCGCTTCAGCGGCAGGTCCGACACCATGACCTGCGGCAACGTCCCCAACGGCCGGAGCAGCAGCACGTCGAAGGTGCCCTCGCGGATGTAGGCGGGCAGCGCGTTCAGCTGCCCGGCGAACAGGTCCGACAGCCCGAACGCGGTGCTCGCCAGCGCGTACACCAGCAGCACCTCGTCGACGGAGAACCCGCCGAGCGCGGTGACCCGGTTGAACAGCACCAGGATCACCACCACCTCCCCGCCCTGCGCGACGGCCTGCGCCAGGCAGTCCAGCAGGAACGAGGCCCGGTACGACAGCTGCCCGCGCAGCCGGGCGTGCAGGATCCTCGGGTAGATCGCCTCAGCCACCCTGCACCACGACCTTCCGCACGGCCCGCGCCAGCACGACCTTGCCCACCCCGAACAGCGCCGCCGCCCAGAACACCTGGTGCCCCACGACCAGCCACAGCGACCCGTGGCCGATGAACACGTCGATCGGACTCTGCATGATCGCCGGCATCGGCGTGAACCACAACGCGAACCGCGCCCACTCGGGGAAGAAGTCCAACGGCACGTTCAACCCGCACAGGATCCCGGTCCCCACCCCGTGCAACGCCACCACGCCCCGGTTGTCCAGCAGCCAGAACGTGGACGCGTTGACCAGGAACCGCATCCCGAAGCTCACCAGCACGGCCAGCACCGCGCTCACCACGAACACCGGCCACCGCTCCGGCGCGGGCCACCGGAACGGGAACAGCAGCGCCCCGACCACCACCGGCGGCACCAACCGCGTCACCGCGCAGTACGCCGCCCTCCCCAGGTCCTCGGCCAGCAACGCCGTCTGCAGGTCCCACGGCCGGTACAGGTCCACCACCACGTCACCGCTGCGGATCCGGTTCGCCAACGCCGAATCCCCCCACAACACCACGAACGCCAACAACCCCTGCCCGAGCCACACGTACGTCACCGTGGCCGCCACGTCGTACCCGGCGATCCGCCCACTCGCCGTAGACCCCAACGCCGCCAACAACACGGCCACCCTCAACAACCCGAACACCACGTTCGTCGCCGTACCCGCGACCATCGCCTGCCGGTAAGTCGAATACCTCCGAAACCCAGCCACCACGAGCCGGAGATGACTACTAGCCCACACACGCACGGTGATCCACGCTACGGACCGTGGCAAGCGATTTTCCACCACAACACCAACAACACCAACAACACCGGCCTGCGAAAGCCGCTGGTAAGCAACGCGCCAACCAACGTCCAACCCGCGAAAGCCGCTGGTAAGCAACGCGCCAACCAACGTCCGGCCCGCGCAAGCCGCTGGTACGCAACGAAAAGCACGCAACCGTGGTCGATTTTACTTGGGGTTTTTGGGCCTAAAATTGGTCGGCGGGCAGGCTCTACCACCTGCCCTTTTTCGCCCGACGAGGCCCAAAAAGAGGGGCCCCAAGTCAAATCGACCACACCACCGCGGGTCGTAACCCCCACCCAGCCACGGACCAGGCGAACTCGCTACGCCTCGACATCCACACACAACCCACCGAGCCACCCAGGTACGGGACTCGCTACGCCTCGACAACCACGCACAACCCACCGAGCCACTCAGGTACAGGACTCGCTGCGCATCGGCGGAACCACGCACAAACCCACCGAGCCACCCACGCTCGTGACTCGCTACGCCTCCGAACCACGCACAACCCCACCGAGCCACCCCACGCACGGGACTCGCTACGCCTCGGAACCCCCTGGCAGCCCCAGACCACCGAACCGCCCCACACACGACTCCCCGCGCATCAGCCCCACCCGGCACCCCCCACCCATCACCGCCGCGCCGACAGCACCCCGTCCAACAACCCCGGGTACAGCTTGTCCAAATCCTCCCGCCGCAACGTGCTGATCCGCGACGTCCCCTCCGCCCGCACCCACACCACTCCCGCCTCCCGCAGCGTCCGGATGTGGTGGGTCCGCGTCGACTTGCTGATCGGCAGTTCGATGCACCCGCACGCGATCCCCGTCTCGGACTCCGCCAGTGCCCGCACGATCGTCAGCCGCACCGGGTCGGCCAGCGCCTGGAGGACGGCCTCGATGCGGATCTCGTCGGGCTCGGGGTGCGGGAGGGCGTGGTCCATGTCTCCCATCGTACGATATCCGTCGTAGTTCGATGAAAGTCGTAGTACGGTTGCCGTCGAACCAATGACCGATGCTGGGAGTCCGATGTCCGCGCGCACCTACCTGCTCGCCGCCGGCGCCTTCACCGTGGGCACGAGCGGTTACATCCTGTCCGGCCTGCTGCCCGCGGTGAGCCGGGAGCTGGACGTCTCGCTGTCCACCGCGGGGCAGCTGCTCACCGTCTTCGCGCTGTCCTACGCCGTCGCGGCCCCCGCCCTCGCCGCCCTCACCGGCCGCTGGGACCGGCGCAAGCTGCTGGTCGCGGCGCTGCTCGTCTCGGCACTCGGCAACGTCCTGTCCGCCCTCGCCCCGAACTACCCGCTGCTGCTCGTCGCACGGGTCGTCAGCGCCCTCGGCGCCGCCGCCTACACGCCCGCCGCGACGCTGGTCGCGACCGCGTTGACCACGCCGGAGCACCGGGGCCGCGCGGTCGCCACGGTGTTCGGCGGGCTCACGTTCTCGCTGATCGTCGGGGTCCCGGCGGGCAGCCTGCTCGGCGGGTCGCTCGGCTACCAGGGCGTGTTCGCCGCCGTCGGCGTGGCGTCGCTGGTCGCCGCGGGCGTGGTCCGGCTGGGTGTGCCGCAGGTCGCCGCGCCGCCCGTGGTCAGCCTGCGCGAGCGCTTCGCCGCCGCCGCCGACCGCCGCGTCGTGCCCGTGCTCGCGATGACCGTGCTGGCCTGCCTGGCCGCGTTCAGCGTGTTCACCTACATCTCGCCGCTGCTGGCCGCCACGGCGGGCGTGCACGGCACGGTGATCTCGCTGCTGCTGTTCGCCTACGGCGTCGGCGGCGCGATCGGCAACTCGCTGGGCGGCAGGCTCACCGACCGCTTCGGCAGCCGCCGCCTGCTGTTCGTCGTCTTCGCCGTCTTCACGGCCGTCCTCGTCACGCTGCCGCTGACCGCCACGACCACCGCCACCGCGGGCGTCGCGCTGTTCGTGTGGGGCCTGTTCACCTGGTCGGTCAACCCGCCCATCCAGAACTGGCTGATCGAGCTCGCGCCGACCAACAGCGGCCTGCTGCTGTCCCTCAACGCCTCCGCCATCTACCTCGGCGTCGGCATCTCCGGCCTGTTCGGCGGGCTCGTCATCGACACCGTCGGCATCACGCTGCTCCCGCCCATCGCGGGCGCGCTGGCGCTGGTCGCGTTCGGCCTGCTGGTCCACGCGAACCGCAGGTCGCGCGCGCCGGAGCCCGTGCTGCTAGCCGCCTGAGCCGAACGCGCTGGTCGTCGTCTCGCCGCCCTCGGACGGCGAGGCGAGGCAGTGGAAGTAGTTGCGCTCGTCGTCCTCGAAGCCGATCGCGACGATCTGCCAGGTCGACGTGTCGACGTTCGGCCGGGTGTTCGCCGTCATCGCCTCCTTGGTGCAGATCCCGACGACCTCGGGGGACGCCGCGAGCTCGTCGGGGCCGACCTTGGGGATCTTGCCGGACAGCCAGCCGCCCGCGAACGCCTCCCAGTAGTGCTCCTGCGAGCAGTCGCTGATGCGCCGCGCGGTGGCGGCCTGGCCGCCGATGCTGACGGTCCCGCGGTAGCAGGACGCCTCCTCGACGCAGAACCCCGTCGCGCACGCCTTCAGGTACGGCGGCGGCGCCTTGGTCTCGTCCACCTTCGGCGGGGCGCTCGTGCTGCTGCCCGGACCCGTGGCCGTGGTGGTGCCGCCGTCGCGGGAGAGCGCCCACCACACGCCGCCGCCGACCAGCAGCACCGCGACGACCGCGGCCACGACCGCCACCGCCCGCTTCTTCCTGGCGGGCGGTGGCGGGGCGACGGGCGCGTAGGCGACCGGCTGCGGTGGGGGAGACGTGGGGACCGCGCCGCGCAGCTCGTCGCGCAGCCGGGCCGCCGTCGGCGTCCGCGCCGACACGTCGGGGTGCAGGGCGCGGGCGAGCGCGTTGTGGAAGTCCTCCGGCACACCGGGCACCGGCGGCACCGGGCGGCGCAGCACCTCGCCGAGGTGGTCGAACGACTCGATCGGCCACGGCACCGGCCGCGGCGGCTTGCCCGCCAGCAGGTCGTACAGCGTCGCGGCCAGCGCGTACACGTCACCCGCCACCGTCGGCGCCGCCATCGCGAACGCCTCGGGCGGCGCGTAGCTCGGGCTCAGGGCGTCGCGCGTGACCGTGCTGTCGCCCGCCGCGTCCAGCAGCGCCGCCAACCCGAAGTCCGCCAGCTTCGCCGTGCCGTACCGGTCGACCAGGATGTTCGCGGGCTTGATGTCCCGGTGCAGCACGCCTTCCGCGTGCGCCGCGGCCAGCGCGTCGGCCAGCGCCACCCCCAGCTGCCGCACCTGTTCGGAGGGCAGCGGGCCGTTCTTCTTCAGCACGTCGTGCAACGACCCGCCGGTGCACAGCTCCATCACGATGTACGGCATGCCCTGCGGCGTGATGTTCGCGTCGTGCACCGCCACCACGTTCGGGTGCCCCGACAACCGCGCCGCCGCGTGCGCCTCCCGCAGGAACCGCCGCCGGTCCCGTTCACCGGCCAGCACCCGGTTGTCGATCTTCACCGCGACATCGCGCCCGAGCTGCTCCTGGTGAGCCCGGTAGACGGTCGCGAACCCGCCTTGCCCCAACGGTTGCAGGTTGGTCAGACCCGGAATGTGCACGCGCAGACCTTACGTCTTCCGCGCCGCCGCCTTGGCCGCCTTCTTGAACTCCCTCACCTCACCCAGCGACACGGCGTCCACCACGTCCGCCACACTCCGCCGCGCCCCCACCTCCCCGTAAGCGCCAGCGGCCTCCCTCCACCCCTCCGGCTCCACCCCCATCTGCTTCCCCAGCAACGCCAGGAAGATCTTCGCCTTCTGCTCCCCGAACCCCGGCAACCCCTTCAACCGCCCCAACACCGCCTCCCCGTCCCCCTCCTCCCAGATCTTCCGCACGTCCCCGTCGTACCGCTCCACCACGAACCGCGCCAACTCCAACACCCGCTTCGCCATCGCCCCAGGGAACCGGTGGATCGCCGGCGGCTTCGACGCCACCGCCACGAACACACCCTCATCCGTCTCCGCAACCCGCCCCGGCTCGAAGTACCCAAGCCGCTCCAACAACACCCTCGGCCCCTTGAAGGCCTTCTCCATGGGTATCTGTTGATCGAGCAACATGCCGGTCAGCAGCGCGAACGGATCACTCGCAAGCAACTCATCCGACGCCGGATCCTGCGCCAGGCAGAGGGTTCTGGTCATAGGGGGAGGATCTCACGGGGCTTCGGTGATCTGCCTGGTCGAGGTGGGTACTGGGGCCGCGGGACCAGGGGGTGAGGGGCCTGGCCGGGTGCTGGGTTCGACCGGTTCGTGGACGCGCTAGAGCTCCACGATGCTCCACGACTCGAAGTCGCCTTCGGGCCGGGCGGAGAGGGACCAGCCGTCGGCGAAGCGGAGGGTGAGGGATTCGTCGTCGGTGACGTCGATGGAGGTCACCGTCTTCATGAACAGGCCGAGGACGGGGGAGAGGGTGCCGGGTTCGCCGGGTTTGATCTCGTGGGTGGCGCCGGTGCCGTTGCAGAGCTCGAAGGGGACTTCCACGACGAGCTCGGCGCTGAGTCGTGGGTGCTCGACCAGCGTGAGGCGGACCTGGTGGTCGAACGCCGTCCGCCAGACCTGCGTCCCGACCAACTCGTGATGCGACTGCATGGGTGTAACGCTCCGAACTGACTAGTGGGCCCGTTGGCAATGTAAGGCCGGGGCCACCGCGATTACGAGGCCGGGACGGTTACAGCTCGTCGTCCAGCCACGAGATGTGGGGGCGGTCGCCGTCGGGGGTCTCCCGGCGGGACAGCCCGTAGCTCTCGTTGGGGAACACCGCGAACGGGAGCGGCAGGCGGAGGGCGAGCACCTCCATGCCCGGGTAGAGCGGCCGCGTCTCCTCGACGACGGTGTAGTCGACCTCGACGGGGTCGGGCACGGCCAGTTCCACGAGCTCCTCGGACTCGCTGCGCGCCGCGCGGGTGGGGGTGACGCGGACCGCGCCCGGCCGGGTGGGCTCCCAGTCGAACGCGGTGAACTCGGTGAGCCCCGGCCTCGACCACTCGCACCAGCCGGTGCCGTCGGCCCGGAGGACGAGCTCCTCGTCCTCCATGGCGCTGTGGTAGCCGTATTCGATGCTCCATCGGCCCACCAGGTCGGCGCTCATGGCGCCAAACTACAGAGGTGGCTGATCGACTTGTCGACTCGAGGTCGATCACGATCGGGCGCACAATGCCTGCTCAGAGGCCTGTGAACAGCGTTCGCCCGGAACGTCGCAAACGTTACGTGTTCTTCCCCACGGTTACGTCCGGTAGAAGTTCGGAAGCTCGGACCCCCGGAACGGGTGATTGGAGGCCCGGAGTAGGTGAGAATAGGCGGGTGAGCGCACCACGTCCGGTCGAGGAGCTCGTCGATGTCGACCGTCCCGCATGGCCCTGGGTGCAAGGCCTGATCGCGAAGTCCGAGCTGTCGGTGGAGGTCCTGCCGGTCGGCCCGGAGTCGGCGCAGCGCACGCTGCACCGCCTCCAGGTGACCGCTGGCTCCGCCCTCGGCGCGATCGCCCTGCACACCGGCGGTCTGATCATCGACAACTGGGTCCGCCTGCTCGGTGGCGGCGGGGCACTGCCCGCCCTCGGCGAGTACGAGGAGGTGGGCAAGATGACCGTCGGCTACGACCTGCTCGGCGGTCGTTTCGCACTCAACGGCACCGCCTTGGACGGCCCGCCCGGCGGGCTCTGGTACTGGGCTCCGGACACGCTGGAGTGGGAGAGCATCGACTCGACCTACAGCGGCATGCTGGAGTGGTTCCTCGGCGGCGCGCTGACCAAGTTCTACGCCGACTGCTACTGGCCGGACTGGCGTTCCGAGGCCGTGCGCGCGGCACCGTGGGAGGGCATCACGCTCTTCCCGCCGCCGTTCACCAAGGAGGGCACGAAGGCCGACCAGGTGCGGCGCAAGATCGTCGACATGAGCCTGCTGCTCGACCTCTACGTCGACACCGCGCGCCAGCTCGCGGGCAAGGGCCCGGACGACCTGGTCGCGGTTCAGGCACCCGCCGCGCGGGCCTGAGCGACCACCTGGTCCAGCACGAGGCGCAGGGCGTCCCGGTCGACCGTCGTGGGGTCCTCGGCGAACCACTCGCCGATGTCCTCCACGAACTGGTCGGGGGTCATCGGGACGACCACCTGCCCCTCGGCCTCGTCGGTGGTGATCTCGCCCGCCCGGCTGGGGTAGATCAGCAGCGCGCACCGGACCTCGAAGTCCGGCAACGCCCGCTGGTAGGCCGCCATGCCCTCGGGCAGCATCGTGCCGCCGCCCCGGAACGGGTGGCCGTTGCGCCAGAGCGTGCCGTCGTCGTCCGAGCCGTAGTGGCCGGGCAGCCACGACTTCGACTCGACCAGCACCAGCCGCCGCCCGCACATCACGGCGTGGTCGATGTCGGCGAACACCGACCCCGGCCACGCCAGCCCGTGGAAGATCCGCGCGCCCGGCAGCCTGGTCAGGTAGGCGCGCAGCACCTCCGCGCTGAGCCGTTCGCACAGCCGCTCGTCCGGTTCGCCGTAGACGACGCCGGTGTCGTAGCGGCCCGCGAACACCCGGTCGTCCCGCATCGTCCGCAGGTACTTGCGGACCAGCTTGAACGCCGCCGTCGCGGCCGCGGCCACCAGCGGCAGCCACACGACGAGCAGCAGCAGCGAGAACCCGAGCGTCACCACCGGCAGCAACAGCAGCAGCCACCCGCCGACCGCGGCCAGCGCGGGCGCGTGACCGGGGCCGCTGGTCGGCACGTACCGAACCCGCTGGGTCAGGTCGACGAGGTGCCACCACGGGATGTCGCCGATGTCCACGACCGGTTTCGGCGGCACGAACGACGGGTCGTCGCCGAAGTTCCGCAGCCGCCCCGTGCGCCCGGCCCTGCGCGAACGGGTGGACGTGCCGGTCCGCAGCGCCACCGCGCCCGAGGAGCCCGCGCGGTCGTAGTGGAACCGCAGCACCGGGTCCTGGAGCGTCTCGTACGCCTCCTGCAGCGTCCGGAACCCGTCCCCGCTGCCACCGGCGTCGGGGTGCATGACCTTGGCGAGCGCGCGGTACGCGGACTTGATCTCCCTGGTGGACGCACTGCGCCCGACACCGAGCACCTCGTAGTAGTCGACCGCGCGCACGAAACCGCCCATCGTCAGTGACCCCGCCGCGCAGACCCTATTGTGTGGCACCGAACCCGACCAACGAGGCCACCGGAGTTGATCACCCGGCCCGCTGACGGTCACCCGGTGCTGCCCGCGATTGCTCCGATGGGCTTGATCTGCGGACGCTCCTACTCCCAACCACTAAGCTGGTGGCTGAGTCCGGTAGCGCAGTGGTTGTCGCGTCCCCCTCGCGGGGGGGAGGACGCCGGTTCGAATCCGGCCCGGCTCACGGGGACCTGTAGCGCAGTGGTTGTCGCGCCCTCTGCTACCAGAGGGAGGACGCCGGTTCGAGTCCGGCCTGGTCCGTGTTCGTCGGGGCGATGCCCCCGCAAGCCCACCCGGCGGTCCCCGGCCGGTGGGCCTTCGCCCGTGTGCCCGCCTTCGTCGGCCTCGACAGCGCTGGACCGCGTTCGTGCGCACCACGTCGACCCGATGACGGCCCCGGTTGACGATCGCCGGAAGAACCACGGTGAAACCGGCTCATCCACGTGGACCTTCCCGGTTCGCCGGACGAACGGGTGTCGGCCATTGACTCAGTGGTCTAGTCCACTTAACTTGAGGGTGTCCGACTGGTCACGCTCCGAACACCCCGACGACTCCGGCCGGTCGTCGGTACCGGGACGCGGACCAGCACCTCGACGACGACCTCTTCCGGAAGTCCTCCGGTGGTGAGCTGGTCACGGCGGTCGGGACGACGCCGGTCGACCAGGGTGCGCTGACCACCCACCCACCCTGCAAGGGTCGGTGGTCAGCGCACCGCTCGCCGGTGCGCCAGGATTCACCCCATGGGGACCGACCCGCTCGACCGGTTGCGCCCGTTGTGCCTGGCGCTGCCGGAGACCAGCGAACGGCTCAGCCACGGCGAGCCCGCCTGGTTCGTGCGCGGCAGGAAGAGCTTCGCCAGCTACGCGAACCAGCACCACGACGACCGCGTCGGCTTCTGGTGCGCGGCACCGCCCGGCGTGCAGGAGCTGCTCGTCGACAGCGACCCCGAGCACTACTTCCGGCCGCCCTACGTGGGCCACCGCGGCTGGCTCGGCGTCTACCTCGACGTCCCGGTCGACTGGGACGTCGTCGGCGACCTCGTGGAGGACGCTTACCGCGCCGTGGCGCCGAAGAAGCTCGTCGCGGAGCTCGACACCTGAAAAGTTGCGGGGTCACCGGACCTGCCCCAGGCTCCCCGCCATGGCGACCTGCGATGTCTGCGGAAACGACTACTGGATGGCCTTCGAGGTGCACACCGTGAGCGGTGGTGTGCACACCTTCGACAGCTTCGAGTGCGCGATCCAGCGCCTCGCACCCCGGTGCGAGCACTGCGACTGCCGCATCCTCGGCCACGGCGTCGAGGTCGAGGGCCGGTTCTTCTGCTGCGCCCACTGCGCCCGCGAGGGCGCGAGCGGCCTCGGCGCGGAGATCCGCGACACCGTGGGAGCCCACCCCGGCTAGAAGGCGCAGACCAGCACCAGCTTCCCGTGCCGGAACGACGGCTGGAGGTCGCCGCGCGCGTCGACGCTCTTGACGCCGTGCGGCAGGACCTCGTCGATCGCGCTGAACGCGATCACGTCGGACACCCCGTGGCGGCCGCGCAGCGCACGCTGGCCGGGGAACCGCAGCGCGCGGCCCTCGACGCGGTCGCGGTGGGCGATGGCGGCGCGCAGGGCACCGCGCCGCAGCGCCTCCGGACCGGCCAGCCGTTGCAGCGACCCGTTGTGCACGGCCACCCCGTAGCCGCGTTCGACCAGCGTGGAGACGGTGTTCTCCGACGGCGGCTCGGCCAGCCGGAACGACATCGCGTGGTGCCCGTCGACCTCGTGCGCGCACACGACGCGCGCGGCGTAGAGCAGCGCGGCGTGCAGCTGGAGCGCCGTGGTGTCGACGTCGTGCGGTGTCCGGTGGTCCGCGTCCAGACCCAGCCAGGTGCTGCCCTGCACTGGCGCCTCCTCGGCAAGGGGTGTTGGCCGTGGAGGTTAGTCCGATCGGGTGATATCGGGGTAGCCGCCGAATGGCTGGTCGGTGAACGCCTGCTCAGACGGGCAGCAGGTCGAACCCGCCGAGGAACGGCAGGACGCCCGCGTTCTGCAGCGCGGCGGCCGAGAGCCACACCGACAGCACGGTGATGATCGGCCCGACGACGGCCATCTCGACCGTGCCGCCGGTCTTCATCCGCATCACCTTCGGCGGCGCGACGTTGAACCACGTCTTGCCGCCCAGCGGGATCGGCCACAGCATCGGGCAGCCCTGCTCGGTGATCGCGTCGCCGAGGTAGTGCGCCACGCAGCCGATGCCGACCGCGACCCCGCACGCCGCCGCGCTGGCCGCGGTCCGCTCGGTCCACGACAGGCAGAGCCAGGTGATCCCGGCGGACGCCGCGGTGATCAGCAGCGAGTCCTGCTTGGGGTGCCAGTCGTTCATGATCCCGCGCACCGCGAGGCCCGCGAACACGAACATCAGCAGCGGCAGCACCCACTTCTGGCTGGTCTGCACGATGGCCGTGGTGCCGACCGTGGCGAACAGCGCGAACACCAGCGTGTGCGTGAGCCCGCGGTGGCCGCCGGTGCGCTTGGAGTCGCGCTTGGTGCGGGTGGTCCGGTAGACGAACGCGCTGACCGCGCTCACGCCCCCGGAGATGCCCTCGGTGAGCGGGCCGAACGTCCGCGACACGGTCGAGCCGGGGTGGTCGAGGTCGGGCAGCAGCGCCGCGCCGGTCGCCAGCACGGCGCCCACGACCCACCCCTGCGGGTGGAGCTGTCCGATGGGGTGGTTCGCCGCGAGGGCGGTGACGGCGGACCAGGCCAGGAGCCCGCTCATGGCGTGGGTCGGTCCCGTGGACAACTCTGCTTCCCCCCAAGATCACTCTTTCGGGGAAGCGTAGGTGATCACCGGAACCTACCGGTCAGTTCCGCGCGTTCGAGCGGCCCATGGCAGGCTCGCGGGGATCGGACGTCGGTTGCATCACGGTGACACGACGTTCACGGCGCTTTAGCAGTACGCTTGTACCGCTTGCGCGGGTCGCGAGTAGGAACTCGAAGGGAGCAGTCCGCAAACATGGGCAAGATCAAGGTGCAGGGCACGGTCGTCGAACTCGACGGCGACGAGATGACCCGGATCATCTGGCAGTTCATCAAGGACAAGCTGATCCACCCGTACCTGGACGTCAACCTCGAGTACTACGACCTGGGCATCGAGCACCGGGACGCGACCGACGACCAGGTCACGATCGACGCCGCCAACGCCATCAAGAAGCACGGCGTCGGCGTCAAGTGCGCGACGATCACGCCCGACGAGGCGCGCGTCGAGGAGTTCGGCCTGAAGAAGATGTGGGTCTCGCCCAACGGCACGATCCGCAACATCCTCGGCGGCGTCGTCTTCCGCGAGCCCATCATCATCTCGAACATCCCGCGCCTGGTGCCGGGCTGGACCAAGCCGATCATCATCGGCCGCCACGCCCACGGCGACCAGTACAAGGCGACCAACTTCAAGGTCCCCGGCGCCGGTGAGCTCACCATCACCTTCCAGCCCGCGGACGGCTCCGAGCCGATCCAGCACGTCGTCGCCAACTACGGCGAGGACGGCGGCGTGGCGATGGGCATGTACAACTTCAACAAGTCCATCGAGGACTTCGCGCGCGCCTCGTTCGCCTACGGCCTGCAGCGCAACTACCCCGTCTACATGTCGACCAAGAACACCATCCTCAAGGCGTACGACGGCGCCTTCAAGGACATCTTCCAGAAGATCTTCGACGAGGAGTTCAAGGCGGAGTTCGACGCCAAGGGCCTCACCTACGAGCACCGCCTGATCGACGACATGGTCGCCGCCGCGATGAAGTGGGAGGGCGGCTACGTCTGGGCGTGCAAGAACTACGACGGCGACGTCCAGTCCGACACCGTCGCGCAGGGCTTCGGCTCCCTGGGCCTCATGACCTCGGTCCTGATGACCCCGGACGGCAAGACCGTCGAGGCCGAGGCCGCCCACGGCACCGTCACCCGGCACTACCGCCAGCACCAGGCGGGCAAGCCCACCTCCACGAACCCGATCGCGTCGATCTACGCGTGGACCGGTGGCCTGAAGCACCGCGGCAAGCTGGACGGCACCCCCGAGGTCACCAAGTTCGCGGAGACCCTGGAGCAGGTCGTCGTCGAGACGGTCGAGAGCGGCCGCATGACCAAGGACCTCGCGGCCCTGGTCGGCCCGGACCAGGACTGGCAGACGACCGAGGACTTCCTCGCGACCCTGGACGAGAACCTGCAGAAGAAGATGGCTTCCTTCTGACCTGAGTTCCCGAGGAGGGCCCGACCGGTTTCCGGTCGGGCCCTCCGGCGTTTCCGGGTCCCTTCGGCGTTTCCACTTCGGGTGATGACCGATTATCTTCTATCGAATTCGTCACATGTGCTAGATTGCAATCATGGCAGACGGTCCTTTTCGGGAAGCAGCCAGGCGGATCGCCATCGGTGGGAAGGACTACATCTCCATGTCCGTGCTGAGCGATCGCGCTCGGTCGCACGGCTGGTGGAGGAACGTCGTCGAGTACGGGCCCTGGCGAGGTCCTGGCGAGACTCGTGTCGGCCCACCGACGCCCGAAGCGGTTCACGGCATCGCCAAGTTGTTCGGGACCACGCCAGGGCGGGTGAGCGAGATGATCGCCGCGGACTGGTACGGAGTGGAGAAGAACTCCGAGTTCTCCGCCAGGGTCAAGAAGCTCGCTCCCAACATCGATCTGCTGGACGATGCGGACGCCGAACTGGTGGAACAGCTGATCCGGAGGCTCCTCGCGAATCGGGAATCCGCGGGATGAGCCGAGCTTGCAGGTGCGTTGCCCACGTGGACGAGACCGGCGTGCGGTTGGCCGACGGGAATCGTCTCTACGGCATGGCCGCGGTTCTGACCGACGACCTGGTCCATTCCGAGATCACGACTCAACTCCGTTCGCTGGTACTGCCGGGGAAGAGGTTCCTCCACCACTACGACGAGACGCTCGACAGGCGGTTGATGATCGCGAAGTCGATTGCGGGCCTCCCGCTTGTAGGTGCGTTGCTCATGATGAGGACTACGACCGACGCCGGTCAGGAGGAGGCGCGGAAGCGCCTGTTGAACGTGTTGTTGCCGAGGTTGCAGCACGGTGAGCAGGTCGGCCAAGTGGTGATCGAGTCCAGGTCGGGGTCGGACAAGCACGACCGCCGTACGCGTGACCGCTTGCGGAGGTCGCGGACCATCACCGATCTCCGCGTCGACCACGTGCAGAAGGCTTCCGAGCCTTTGGTGTGGTTGCCGGACTTCGTCGCGGGCGCGTACTTCGCGGCTCATTACCACGGCCAGCCGGAACCGTGGTCGATCATCGAGAGCGGCCACTTGGTGGAAGTGATCACGGTCCTCTGAAACGCGAAACCCGGAGTCCCACGACAACGCGGGCGCATCCGGGCTCACTTCCGACCGTGTCCGCAGACCGGTGGCAGGTTTCAACCGTACCGTTGCGGGTTGACGCTGGTCAACACGACATCGATCCCCAGGTTGTTTGACACCGGATTGCCGGCGTTGCAGAGCAGGGCCGCCATTCGTCCCGACGAGTTCTTGTCGAGGCTGTCGTGGGTGGCCGGACGGGCGGCACCGCGCTGGGTAGTGGGCCTCACCCGTTGGGTTCGCCTGCGGAGTGGTTGCGCGCACCGACCGTCCACATCGGCCTCCGAGTCGCTATACCTGCTGGTGGGTGTACTGATCGGGGAGGGACGGGGATGTTCGGGATTCCGACGCGGGGACTGATCGTGATCGGTGTGCTGGTGGGGGCCGGGGTGATGTACGCGGCCAACGGGGGCAAGCCGATGGGGTCGGCGGACGCCTCGACGATCTGCCGGATGACGGTGACGGCGGACGTGCTGAACGTGCGGTCGGGGCCCGCGGACACGCAGCCGATCGTGTCGACGATGCAGCGCGACGCCGTGACGCGGGCCGAGCGGAAGGTGGAGAACGGGTACCGGATGCTGGACACGGGGCGGTGGGTGAACGAGGAGTTCGTGGCGCCGACCTCGGACAGCGAGTGCAAGGCGACCTGATGGTCTGATGTAGGGCATGTTCTCCAAGTGGTTCCGCGGTCCGGCGGATCTGACGTCCTGCGCGTGCGAGCCCGAGTGGCCGGGGCTGGTGACCGAGATCGAGGGTGAGCGCATCGCGGTGGTGCCCGCCGAGGCGTCGAGCGTGCTGGTCGGCATGCTGGGGCTGGTCGCGCGGTGCTCCGGGTGTTCGGCGCGCTACCCGTACGGTTTCCACACGGCGGCGCGCGGATAGGCTTCGCGGGTGCTGACCGTGTCGACCGTGAACGTCAACGGCCTGCGTGCCGCCGCGAAGAAGGGCTACCTCGAGTGGCTCGCCGCGACCGAGGCGGACGTCGTCTGCCTCCAGGAGGTCCGCGCCGAGCCGGGGCAGCTGGACCCCGAGGTGCGCGAGCCCGACGGGTGGCACGTGGTGCACGCGCACTCGGAGGTCAAGGGGCGCAGCGGCGTCTCGCTGCTGAGCCGGGTGGCGCCGGACGCCGTGCGGATCGGTTTCGGCGTCGCGGAGTTCGACCTGAGCGGCCGGTACGTGGAGATCGAGCTGCCCGGCGTCGTGGTGGCCAGCCTGTACCTGCCCAGCGGCGACGTCGGCACGCCCCGCCAGGACGAGAAGGAGCGGTTCATGGCCGCGTTCCTGCCGTACCTGGTGGAGCTGCGCGAGAAGTCGGCCGCCGACGGCCGCGAGGTCGTGGTCTGCGGCGACTGGAACATCGCGCACCGCGAGGCCGACCTGAAGAACTGGAAGACCAACCAGAAGTCCTCCGGCTTCCTGCCCGAGGAGCGCGCCTGGATGGACCAGGTCTTCGAGTCCGGCTACGTCGACGTCGTGCGCGAGCTGAACCCCGGCGTCACCGGCCCGTACACCTGGTGGTCCTACCGCGGGAAGGCGTTCGACGTCGACTCCGGCTGGCGGATCGACTACCAGATCAGCACGGCGGGGTTGGCCGGGCGGGCGGTGTCGGCGGTCGTCGAGCGCGCCGCCACGTACGCCGAACGCTGGTCCGACCACGCGCCGGTGACGGTCCGGTACGACGTGCCCTAGTCCAGGTCCGCGGAGGGCTCTGTGTGGACGCGATCATCTCCGTGCTGGGCACCCTGGCGGAAGCCCTGAGGCCTGGGCGCCGGCTCCACGTCGTCGCCTGGGTCAACGCCATCACCGCGCACGGCCACGCGACGCCGGAGCGGGCGTTCTGGGAGATCAACACGGCGGCGCACGTCGACTACCCGCAACACGCACGGGTGATCGAGATCGCGGACAACGGGGACGGCACGCTGTCGCTGTTCACCACGCTCGTCGACGCCGACGCGCCTTGCGAGACGGCCTACGACGACTTCTCCGCGTCCGGACTCGCTTCCCTGGGGCGGGAGTTCGCGTTCAACGACCGCTACGCCGACGCCGCCAAACTGGGCTCCCCCGGCGACCGGAACGCGGAGTTGTTGCTGGCCACGCGCTGAACGACACGAGTGCGCCATCTCACTTGATCACGGAGATGGAATTTCCACCGCCTACTGTCGTTGACGTGGCAGTGGACATCTCCCTCAACGCGCCTGAGCCCGTGCCGAGCCCGAGTGCGCTGCGGCGGGCGCTGCGCCGTGCCAACGACGGTGTCGCGCTCGACGTGACCGAGGCCGCCGTGCTGCTGCACGCGCGCGGTGACGACCTCGAAGAGCTGTTCGGCGCCGCGGGCCGGGTGCGCGACGCGCACCTGCGCGCGGAGGGCCGCGAGGGGGTCGTGACCTACAGCCGGTCGGTGTTCATCCCGCTGACCAGGCTGTGCCGCGACCGCTGCCACTACTGCACGTTCGCCACCGTGCCGCACAAGCTGCCCGCCGCGTTCCTGGAGCGCGACGAGGTGCTGGAGATCGCCCGCAAGGGCGCGGCGGCGGGGTGCAAGGAGGCGCTGTTCACGCTCGGTGACCGGCCGGAGGAGCGCTGGCCCGCGGCGCAGGAGTGGTTGGACGCGCGCGGCTACTCGTCGACGCTGGACTACGTGCGGGCGTGCGCCATCGCGGTGCTGGAGGAGACCGGCCTGCTGCCGCACCTCAACCCCGGCGTGCTGAGCTGGGAGGAGCTGCAGCGGCTCAAGCCCGTCGCGTCCAGCATGGGGATGATGCTGGAGACCACGGCCACGCGGCTGTGGAGCGAGAAGGGCGGGCCGCACTACGGCAGCCCGGACAAGGAGCCCGCGGTCCGGCTGCGGGTGCTGACCGACGCGGGCCGGGTGAACGTGCCGTTCACCACCGGCATCCTGATCGGCATCGGCGAGACGATCACCGAGCGCGCCGAGTCGCTGATGGCGATCCGCGGGATCGCGCAGCAGTACGGGCACATCCAGGAAGTGATCATCCAGAACTTCCGCGCGAAGCCGGACACGGCGATGCGCGGCATGCCCGACGCCGACCTGCACGAGCTGGCCGCGACCATCGCGGTCGCCCGCCTGCTGATGCCGTCGACCACGAGCGTCCAGGCGCCGCCGAACCTCGTCGGCGACGAGTTCCCGATGATGCTGCGCGCCGGCGTCGACGACTGGGGCGGCGTCTCGCCGATCACCCCCGACCACGTGAACCCGGAACGCCCCTGGCCGCACATCGACGACCTCGTCGAGCGCACCAGGGCCGGTGGCTACGAGCTGCGCGAACGCCTCAACGTCTACCCGCGGTACGTGCGGGCGATGGCGGGCCAGTGGATCGACAGCAGGCTGACCGGGCACGTCGCCGCGTTGGCGCAGGCCGACGGGCTCGCAAACGCTTCCGCGGAGGTCGTCGGGCGGGAGTGGCAGGAGCCGGACGGCGGTGTCGACACCTACGGCCGCGCGGACCTGAACACCTCCATCGACACCGAGGGGCGCACCGAGGACCGCCGCGGCGACTTCGAGACCGTCTACGGCGACTGGGCGTCCCTGACCGTCCCCAAGGCCGTTTCCCGGCTGCCTGCGGCCGGCGGGGCAGGCGATCGGATGGAGACGGAGGTTCTCCGCGCTCTTCGCCTGGCCGCCGACAACCCGGCGGGCATCCTCGACGACACCGACGCCGCCATGGCGCTGCTGACGGCCGACGGCGACGCGCTGGAGACCATGACCCGCCTCGCCGACGAGCTGCGCGCGAGCGTGGTCGGCGACGACGTGACCTACGTGGTCAACCGCAACATCAACTTCTCCAACGTCTGCTACGTCGGCTGCCGGTTCTGCGCGTTCGCCCAGCGCGAGCGGGACGCGGACGCGTTCCGGCTGTCGACCGACGAGGTCGTGGACCGCGCGCAGGAGGCGTGGGACGCGGGCGCCACCGAGGTCTGCATGCAGGGCGGCATCGACCCGAAGCTGCCGGTCACCTACTACGCCGACGTCGTGCGGGCGATCAAGAAGCGGCTGCCCGGCATGCACGTCCACGCGTTCAGCCCGATGGAGATCGTCAGCGCGGCCGCCAAGGCGGGCGTCAGCGTCCGCGAGTGGCTCCAGGAGCTCAAGGACGCGGGCCTGGACACGATCCCCGGCACGGCCGCCGAGATCCTCGACGACGACGTCCGCTGGGTCCTGACCAAGGGCAAGCTGCCGACCGCGACCTGGCTCGAGGTCGTCGGCACCGCGCACGAGGTGGGCATCCGGTCGTCGTCCACGATGATGTACGGCCACGTGGACCACCCCGGCCACTGGCTCGGCCACTTCCGCACCCTCGCGGCCCTCCAGGACCGCACCGGCGGGCTCACCGAGTTCGTCGGCCTGCCCTTCGTGCACCGCAACGCGCCGATCTACCTGGCCGGTGTCGCCCGTCCCGGCCCGACCCGCCGCGACAACCGCGCGGTGCACGCGTTCGCCCGCCTCGCGCTGCACGGCCGGGTCGACAACGTGCAGGTCTCGTGGGTGAAGCTCGGCGACGAGGGCACCGCCGATGTGCTCCGCGGCGGGGCCAACGACCTGGGCGGGACGCTCATGGAGGAGACCATCAGCCGCATGGCCGGCTCCGAGCACGGGTCCGCGCGCACGGTCCGCCAACTGGAGGCCACGGCTGCTCTCGCGGGCCGTCCGGCGCGCCAGCGGACTACGACATATGGCCGAGTCGAAACTGTGAGGTAGGCCCCACTCGTGGAGCGCGAACCGGCCGCCCGCTAACCTTCGGCCGGTCGCGTTCCACCGGAGCGGCCGATGACCATCGCACAGCTCCGGGTCCGTCGCGACATCCAGGCCACAGAGTTCACCCGAAGCGGTGACGGCTGTCTTCTGAGGAGGATCGGCAGTGCGCGGTCGCAGTGCGGCACTGAGTCTGGTTGTTGTGAGCACGACGGTCCTGCTGCCGGGGGTCGCCTCGGCCGCTGACGGCAGCGTCGTGGAGAGCGCCTTCGACGGCGCGCTGGCGGGCCCCGTGGGCCTCGGCGCGGTCGCCGTGGGCGTCATCGGTCTGGTCACCGGCTTCCTGCGCCGCCGCAAGGGCGTCGCCGTGTCCGAGCAGAACCAGCGGGTCGTCCCGCCCGCCGCGGACGTGCCGACAACCGCACCGGCCACCACCCAGGTCTGAGCACCCGGCACAATCAGCACCGTGTCGACCGAGAGCGCAGCACCCGCCAGCCGTCCCCGAGCCCTGTCCGGCATCCAGCCGACCGCGGGCTCGTTCCACCTCGGGAACTACCTGGGCGCGGTGCGGCAGTGGGTCGCGCTGCAGGAGACGCACGACGCGTTCTACTGCGTGGTGGACCTGCACGCGATCACCGTGGAGCAGGACCCGAAGACGTTGCGGCAGAACACCAGGGTGTCCGCGGCCCAGCTGCTCGCACTGGGCATCGACCCGGACCGCTCCACGCTGTTCGTGCAGAGCCACGTCCCCGAGCACGCGCAGCTGGGCTGGGTCATGCAGTGCCTCACCGGCTTCGGCGAAGCCGGGCGGATGACCCAGTTCAAGGACAAGTCCGCCCGCCAGACCGCCGACCACGTCGGCGTCGGGCTGTTCACCTACCCGATCCTCCAGGCCGCGGACATCCTGCTGTACCAGGCGCACCACGTGCCGGTCGGCGAGGACCAGCGCCAGCACCTGGAGCTGACCCGCGACCTCGCCCAGCGCTTCAACACCCGCTACGGCAAGACGTTCCGGGTGCCCGAGGTCTACATCGTCAAGGACACCGCCAAGATCTACGACCTCCAGGACCCCACCGCGAAGATGAGCAAGTCCGTGCCCGCGGGCGTGGTCGAACTGCTGGAAGACCCCAAGCGGTCCGCCAAGAAGATCCGGTCCGCGGTGACGGACACGGGGCGGGAGGTCGTGTTCGACGCGGCCGGGAAGCCGGGGGTGAGCAACCTGCTGACGATCTACTCCGCGTTGACGGGGGAGAGCATCGCTTCTTTGGAGGCCGCGTACTCGGGGAAGGGGTACGGGGACCTGAAGAAGGACCTGGGGGAGGTGTTCACGGAGTTCGTGACGCCGTTCCAGGTGAAGGTGCGGGAGTACCTGGATGACCCGGGGGAGCTGGACAAGGTGCTGGCTCGGGGGGCGGAGAGGGCTCGGGAAGTGGCGGCGGGGACTTTGCGGCGGGCTTATGAGCGGATTGGGTTTTTGGCGCCTGCTTAGGGGGCGTGGGGGGGGGGCTGCGGTGGGGTGGTCGTGGCTGGGGGCTGTGGCTGGGTGGGGTGTGTTCGTCCTGGGGTGGATGGGTGTGGGGTTGAGGGCGGGTTTTGTCGGACCCGCTGAGTAGCGTTTGTGTCGGGGGGTTCTGGGGAGCTGCCCTGTTTGGTGTGCCGTTTTGTGGGTGGGGTGGGGTTACCCCGAGTCGCCGAGTGTTCTATGCCCACCACCGCTTGTCAAGACGATAGTGCTGTCTTGACAAGCGGTGGTGGGCATAGAGAGGGCTTCTCGTCGGGGTGCCGGGGGGGATGGGTTCGTCAGGCATCAGGCTGCGCCTGACAGGGCATCGGCTGGCGCCGACAAGGCCCCAGGCGCTCCGCGCCGGTTGGGTGTTGGCGGGCTGCGCCCGTCTGGGGATCCTCGGCTGCGCCGTTGGACGAGGCATCCGCGCTGCGCGTCGGACAAGGTGGGCGGGTGCTCCGTGTCGGATGGGGTGTCGGCTGCGTCCGGTGGGATCCCTGATTTGTTGCCTGGCAAAGCATTCTTGCTGCGCGTCGGGCAGTGGCGTTGCTGTGTCGGGGTGGGGTTGGTTCTTTTTAGCTTGGTGGTGGGGTGAATTCTGGTTGGTCGAGTAGGCGTAGCCAGCTGCCGTCGGGTTGGCGTCTGACTACCTGGGCGCGGGCGCCGGTGCCGTCGGTTGGTGGGGTGGAGGTGAGGGCGATGTCGTCTGCGATCAGGGTTGGTAGTGGTGGTTCCGGGGTGAAGTGGGGGTTGTGGGAGAGGACCTTCGTCCAGAGGGCCTGGATGGCTTGGCGGCCGGTGGTGTGGGAGCCCGGTGGGTAGGCCATGACGGCGTTCTCCTCGTAGAGGGCGGCTACGCCTGCGGCGTCGCCGGCGTTCGAGCGTTCTACGAACAGGCGGGTGAGGTCTTCTGGGGTCATTGCTTTTTCGGTCACGTTTTCCAGAGTCGTCTGCTTGGGGTTAGAAGTCCAACAGATGGTTGTGCTGGGAACTAGAATTTTCAGTTATGGAACTGAGGCAGCTGGAGTACTTCGTCGCGGTGGCGGAGGAGCGGAACTTCACGCGGGCGGCTGAGCGGGTGCACATCAGCCAGTCGGGGGTGAGTGCGCAGATTCGGCAGTTGGAGCGGGAGCTCGGGGCGGAGCTGTTCGACCGGTCGGGGCGGACGGCGGTGTTGACGGTGGCGGGCAAGGCGGCGTTGGAGCATGCGCGGGGGGCGTTGGCGGCTGCGGGTGCGGTGGGGCGGGTCGTGGGGGAGGTGAGTGACCTGGTGCGGGGGGAGCTGGTGGTGGGGATGGTGGTCGGGTGTGCGGTGACGCCGTTGTTCGAAGGGGTGGCGCGGTTCCACCGGGCGCATCCGGGGGTGGGGTTGTCGTTGGTGGAGGACGGGTCGGACCGGTTGGTGGAAGGGGTGCGGGACGGGACGGCGGATGTGGCGCTGGTGGGGGTGGCGGCTAATCCGGAAGGGCTGGAGGCGTTGACGGTGGTGGGTGAGAGGTTGGTGGTGGGGGTGCCGCGCGGGCATCCGTTGGAGCTGGCGGGGGAGTCGGTTCGGTTGGGGGACCTGGTGGAGCACCCGGTGGTGTGCATGCCGCCGGGGACGGGGCTGCGGACGGTGTTCGACGGGGCGTGTGCGGCGCGGGGGGTGGAGGCGGTGGTGGCGTTGCAGGCGAGTGCGGCGGACGCGATCGTGGACCTGGCCGTGCGGGGGATGGGGGTGGCGGTGCTGAGCGAGTCGATGGTGGCGCACTACGCGGACCGGTTGACAGCCGTGGTGATCGAGGACGTCCAGGAGCTAGCGCTGCTGTCGCTGGTGTGGCGGGAGCGGAAGAGTCCTGCGTTGCGGGAGCTGCTCGTGCACCTGCGGGCGGCGTTCGCCTAGTCGCGCCGAAGTGCGGGGAGCCGTCGCGCTGGGTAACGTCCATCCGTGGCGGAAAGCGAATCGAAGCTCGACAAACTCCGACGTGAGCACGCGTGGCTGGACCACATCGTGCGCGCGGCCGACAGGTACACCCAGAGTTACGGCTCGCACTACGCCGCCGCCGTGACGTACTTCAGCGTGCTGTCGCTGGTGCCGATCCTGATGATCGCGTTCGCCGTCGCCGGCATCGTGCTGTCCTCGCAGCCGGACCTGCTGGACCAGCTGAAGGCGAGCATCGCGGACGCGGTGCCGGGAGCGCTGGGCGACACGATCAACAAGGTCGTGAACCAGGCGATCGACTCCAAGGGGACGGTCGGCATCCTGGGTCTGCTCGGCGCCGCCTACTCCGGCCTCGGCTGGATGGGGA
Organism: Umezawaea tangerina; assembly: GCF_003002815.1. Lineage (GTDB taxonomy): Bacteria > Actinomycetota > Actinomycetes > Mycobacteriales > Pseudonocardiaceae > Umezawaea > Umezawaea tangerina. The sequence goes on from NZ_PVTF01000003.1 coordinate 450,113, forward strand.
ACCTGCGGGACGCGCTGACCGCGCAGTGGGGCCACCCGAAGGCGGATCTGCCGTTCCTGAAGACGTACCTGAAGGACTTCCTGGCGCTGCTGGGCCTCGGTGCGGCGCTGATCGTGTCGTTCGGCCTGACGGCGGCGGGCTCCGGGTTCGCGAACCTGCTGCTGCGGCTGGTCGGCCTGGACGGCGTCGGGTGGGCCGAGGCGCTGCTGAAGGTCGGCACGATCGTGCTGGCGCTGGCGGCGAACTGGCTGGTGTTCCTGTGGGTGCTGGCGAAGCTGCCGCGCGACCCGGTCACGTGGCGCAGCGCCTTCCGCGGCGCGCTGGCCGCGTCGATCGGCTTCGAGATCCTCAAGCAGGTCGCCACGATCTACCTGTCCAGCGTCACCAGCTCACCGGCGGGCGCGGCGTTCGGCCCGGTCATCGGTGTGCTGGTGTTCGCGAACCTGGTGGCGCAGTTCCTGCTGTTCATCACGGCCTGGACGGCGACGGCGCGGGACAACCTGCCCAAGGAGCCGGTTCCCGCGCCGCCGCCCGCGCTCATCAGGCCGCTCGTCCAGGTGCGCTCCGGCCCCACGCCCCGCGCCGCGGCCGGGCTCGTCGGCGCGGGACTGCTGGCCGGGTTGGCGTTCAGGTCCAGAAAACCGCGACTCCCACGTTGAGCACGACCAGTCCGGCCAACGCCCGCGGTGCCCACGACGGTGCCGCGGGCTTGCGCACGTAGACGAACGCCAGACCCAGGATCACCACGAGCACGAGCAGCTTCACGCCGATCTTGACGTGGTTGTAGTCCTTGTCGGTGAGCGGGGACAGCGCGACGAGCGCCAACCCGGTCAGCAGCTGCAGAGCGCCGCCGTGCAGCCAGCCTTTGTTCAGCGGCGCGTCGGACCCCGCGCGGAGCTGCAGGAAGAACATCGCGACGAGCATGCCCATGCCGAGCAGGTGCAGGAACACCAGCAACAGGCGCACGAATTCCACGGAACTAGTCTCCAGACGTGGTGGTGGAGGGTTGCTTGCGCAGGGCCAGCAGACCGCGCAGGCCCAGCACGCCGATGGCGGTGCCGAACGTGAGCGACGCCACGACCAGCACCAGGTGCACGGTGAAGAACGCGGTGGCGCCGTCGTGCCAGGAACGGGGGTCCTTCCAGATGTTGCGCAGGAAGGTCGGCCAGATCACCCACGACCACACCCCGAAGGCGACCAGGAACAGCGACATCGCACGGGTGAGCTTCACCCGAGCAGTATCCGACGTGGTGGGTGCGCGTCGCTCGACCGGGGTGGATAGCCTGGTCGGGTGCCTTCCACCGTTCGACGGCCCGTCATAGCCCTGGTTCTGACCGCGTGCACGCTGATGGCCACCGCGGCACTGGCCGCGCCGACCGGCACCGCGCAGTCCGCTCGGACGCAGGCGTCACCGTGCGACAACCGGCTCAGCCCACCGCCACCGGTGGACACGTCGGAGCAGGTCCCGGACGGCACGAAGCCGCCGAGCCCGCTGCCGGTGCCGGAGACGCCCGTCGGCGGCGACCGCCTCGCGGAGTGCGGTCTGGTGCTGCCGCCGAACGCCAAACCGCTGCCCGACGACCTGACCGCAGCGAGCTGGGTGCTGGCGGACATGGACAGCGGCGCGGTGCTCGCCTCGTTCGACCCGCACGGCAGGCAGCGGCCCGCGTCGGTGATGAAGGTGCTGCTGGCCATGGTGGTGGCCAAGGAGCTGCCGCTGGACACGACCGTCGTCGCGACCCAGGAGGACCTGGACCAGGAGTGCTCCTGCATCGGCCTGCGCAACGGCGGCGAGTACACCGTCGAGCAGCTCATGCAGGCCCTGCTGATGGCGTCGGGCAACGACGTGGCGCACGCGCTCGCGCGCAGGCTGGGCGGTGTGCCCAGCGCGGTCCGCAAGATGAACGCGCTGGCCGCTGAGCTGGGCGCCCTCGACACCCGTGCGATCACCCCGTCCGGCCTGGACGCTCCCGGCACGAGCACCTCCGCCTACGACGTGGCGGTGATCTTCCGCGCGGCGATGAAGTACCCGGAGTTCGCCAAGGCGATCCAGACCCCGCAGATCAGCTTCCCCGCGCCCGGCGGCCGGGGGACGGTGCCGGTGGTCAACGACAACCAGCTGCTCGGGTCGTACGAGGGGCTGCTGGGCGGGCGCACCGGGTTCACCGACGACGCCCTGCACACCTACGTGGGCGCCGCGGAGCGCAACGGCAAGCGGCTGGTGGTCGCGCTGCTGCGCGGGCAGCAGCAGCCGGTGCCGATCACCGACCAGGCCGTGGCCCTGCTCGACTACGGGTTCGCGCTCCAGGGGAGCGACAACGTCGGCAAGCTGGTCGACGGGGCGCCCCAGACCAAGAAGAAGCCGACCGAGGCGAAGCCGACGGAGACCAGCGCTCCGGGTGTGCCGAACGGCAACGCGTCCACCAAGGCGCAGGGGAACAAGTCCGCGATGGAGGCGGCGTTCGGCAACGTCGGGCTGCCGATCACGGTCGTCGCGGGCATCGGTGTCCTGCTGGGCCTGCTGATGTACCTGCGCGGCCGCCGCGCCAAGGCCGCGCGCGCCCGGCGCGACGCCGAGCAGCAGGAGAAGCTGGCGAAGCTCGGCCTGTAGGTCCTTGCGGCGCAAGCGATCCGCGACACGGGGAAGCCCCCACCCGGAACTGTCCGGGTGGGGGCTTCCTGGTGTCGGCGACGGGATGGCGGGAGCCACCCCGGTCAGGTCGCGTAGACCTCCAGCTCGTTCACCCGCACGAAGCCCGGTTGGTTGGTGGGCCCGCTGCGCGCCAGCACCCGGACCAGCCGGGTCGAGCGGGAGTCGAACGTCACGGTGGCGCTGGGGCTGGTGTTGCCCCGCACCGAGGCCACGGTCAGGTACGTCACCCCGTTCCACACCTGGACGTCGAAGTCGCGGATCGGGTAGCTCGCGGTCGTGTAGACCACCGCCCGCCGCACGGTCTTGGTGACCCCGAAGTCGACCTGCACCCACTCGGGTGTGGTGGGCGGGAAGGTGCCCGCGGCGTTGGCCCAGCTGTAGGCCGCGCCGAGGGTGGTGTCGCGCTTGCAGTCGTTCACCCTGGACGCCGAGTACCCGGTGTAGGTGCTGGACGCGGAGGCCGTGGACCCGCAGGCGAGGTTGTCGTTGCCGGTCCCGCCCTCACCGCCCTGGGTGCACACGTTCATCTCGACGGACCCGGTGCTGTACAGCGTGCTGGTGGGCTCGTCGAACATGACCACGACGTTGCCCGCGTCGTCGTCCCGCGCCGACCACTTGACGTTCACGCCGAGGTCCACGCCGTAGATCGGGATCTTCACGCTGAAGGTGATCTCCGGTCCGCCGTCCTCCTCGAACCACTGGTAGGCCAGCACGTCACCCCACGCCGCCCGGTCCCACGTCGTCACGAACAGGTCCGAGCTCTGCCAGGACTCGATGTTCTTCTTCTTGACGCTGGGGAACACGATCTTGCGCATGGTCGCCCCGGCCGAGGTGATCACCAGCGCGCGCATCTCGCGCTTGCCCTCGAAGAGGCCGCCGAACGACCTCTTGTCCTTGAGCCGCCACCGCTGGAGGTACTCCTGGCCCTTGTTGTTGCGCACACCGGTCGGGTTGCACGTCACGCCGGCGGCGGACACCTCGTCGATCGGCTTGGCGTACAGCGTGGGCACGCTGCTGGTGCCCCCGCCCCCGTTGTCCGGGGCGGGCTCGGCCGCCGACAGCACCCACACCTCCTGCGTGGCCGCGACCGCCTCGGTGACCGGCGCCGTCGTGTTCACCACCTGCCCGGAGGCGTTGAGCACGTAGCCCGCGGTGCTCTCCGCGCTCTCGTCGGCGGGCGCCACGGCGACCACGACGGTGCTGCCGGTCGGCAGGCCCTCGTCCAGGTTGGGGATGTAGATCTGCGGGAAGTAGGTGTAGCCGTTGATGATCCCCAACGAGGGCAGCGCGTTCTTGAACGCGACCCACTTCGGGTCGGAGGTGTTGACGATCCCGGACTCCTCGGCCTCCTGCCACACGGTCAGCAGCATGGCGTCGGTGTCGCCGCCGGTCTGCCTGGAGGCGATGTTGCGCACCAGCGCCCTGATCTGGCTGTCGGCCGCGATCCCGAGCACCGGGGCGACGAGCGCCTGCATCCGTTGCGAGATCAGGATGTCGTCGTTGGTGGGTGCGACGGAGTTGGTCGTAGGCGCGGACTTGGCCGTCGGCGCCGACTGGGACGATGGGGTGGCGGAGTCCTTCTCCGGTGCGGCGGCGGATGCCTGGCCGGTGATGGCGGAGCACAGGAGCAGCGCGCTGACCAGCGCCGCCACCCCTCTGCGGCCGGGCATGCGGGATGAGTGCTTCATCGGTTCCCTTCGCAGGATGAGTAAGCGCTTTCCGCCTTGTGCGGCAAGCGCTCGCGGAGCGCGGGAGTCGCTCCGGGCAGGGGGATCTCCGCTGTCGCGGAGGGGTGCGCGGTCAGTACGCTTCAGGCGTGGTCGCGCGGCGGGATGTGGAACGCAGGACGTTGGGGGAGCTGGACGAGGTGCTCCGCTCCAGGCCTCCGGCGGAGGACCTGTTCCGGGAGAGCGGACTCGTGCTGGCGGCGGCGCTCGGGTTCGACGCGGTGTGCTGGCACCTCAACGACCCGGTCACCGGGCTGGTGAGCACGGTGCAGTCCGACGAGCTGGACCTGCGCGGGTTCGAGCTGGCCATCGAGCTGGCGACGGCGTTCGACGACGTGACGACGTTCGACAAGATCCGCGGGTCCGGCGAGCTCGCGGACACGATCAGCCGGGCCACCGGCGGCAGGCCGCAGGTCAGCGTCAGGTACCGGGAGCAGCTGCGGCCGCTGGGCTACGGCGACGAGATGCGGGCGAACTTCGACGCGCAGGGCGGCATGTGGGGCTGCGCGGCGTTCATGCGGGACGGGGGTCGCGGCTACTTCCGGCCGGAGGAGCTGCGGCTGGCCCGCGTCGTCTCCCGGCGCATCGGGGTGGCGCTGCGGGACCTGCACGTGCCCGACGAACGGCTCGACGCGCGGCACATCGCCCTGCCCGCGGTGGCGGTGCTGGGGCCGGACAACGCGCTGGTGGCCGCCGACGAGGCGGCCGAGGCCGTGATCGCCGACCTGACCGCGGGCGCCACCGTGCGCGGTGCGCCCGCGCCGTTCCGCGTGATCGCCCACCGGGCCCGCCAGGGGCTGCCCGCCAAGACCAGGGTCCGCACCGGCGCGGGTACCTGGCTGGTGGCCCACGCCTCGCTGCTGGAGCGGCGCGCCGACGGCCCGGTCGCGGTGGTCGTCGCCGAGGCCACGCCGTCCGAGCTGGTCCCGGTGGTGCTGGTGTCCTACGGGCTGACCACCAGGGAGCAGGAGGTCGCGCTGCACGCGGTGCGCGGCAGCACCACCGCCGAGATCGCCCGTTTGCTGGGCATGGCACCGGTCACCGTGCAGGACCACCTGAAGTCCATCTTCGACAAGACCGGCACCCGCAGCCGCCGCGAGCTCGTCGCGCACCTCGTCGTCGCCAACCTCGCCGAGCACCGGTAACCGCATGTCCCGCCCCCGAGAAGAGCCGTTATGTGAGTTCGGCTCAACTTAACGAGGGGGTCGTGCGGGTCGATATCCCAACATTCTGGGGGGTGTCCGGTACGCCTCGGGAACGACGAGGCCCCCGCCCGGAACGTCCGGACGGGGGCCTCGTCGTCAGCGGTCAGACGCGCTTGAACAGCAGCGCGCGCTTGACCTCCTGGATCGCCTTGGTCACCTGGATGCCGCGGGGGCAGGCGTCGGTGCAGTTGAAGGTCGTGCGGCAGCGCCACACGCCCTCCTTGTCGCTGAGGATGTCGAGCCGCTCCTCGGCGCCCTCGTCGCGGCTGTCGAAGATGAACCGGTGCGCGTTGACGATCGCGGCGGGCCCGAAGTAGGAGCCGTCGGTCCAGTACACCGGGCACGAGGTCGTGCAGCAGGCGCACAGGATGCACTTGGTGGTGTCGTCGAAGCGCTCGCGGTCGGCCGCGGACTGCAGCCGTTCGCGGGTCGGCTCGGGGCTGTAGTTGATGAGGTACGGCTGGACCGCGCGGAACGCCTCGAAGAACGGTTCCATGTCGACCAGCAGGTCCTTGTGCACCGGCAGGCCCTTGATGGGCTCGATGGTGATCGTCGTCGGCTTGCCGCCCGCGGACAGCAGGTCCTTCAGCAGCACCTTGCACGCCAGGCGGTTCACGCCGTTGATGCGCATCGCGTCCGAGCCGCAGATGCCGTGCGCGCAGGACCGGCGGAACGTCAGCGTGCCGTCCAGGTACCACTTCACGTAGTGCAGCAGGTTCAGCACGCGGTCCGACGGCAGGGCCGGGATCTCGAAGGAGTCCCAGCGCGGCTCGTCGTCGAACTCCGTGTTGAACCGGCGGATCTTGACGGTCACCGTGATGGCGCCCTCGGGGACCGGCGGCTCCGAGCCCTTCGAGCCCGAGGAGGAAGTCTGTTCAGCAGTAGAGGCGGTCATCAGTACTTGCGCTCCATCGGCTGGTACCGGGTAAAGGTCACGGGCTTGTAGTCAAGCCGGATGTCGGCGCTGAGCGCCTCGCCCTGCTTGTAGTACATGCTGTGGCGCATGAAGTTCGTGTCGTCGCGGGTCGGGTAGTCCTCGCGGGCGTGACCGCCGCGCGACTCCTTCCGCGCCAGCGCGCCCACGACCAGCACCTCGGCCAGCTCCAGCAGGAAGCCCAGCTCGACGGCCTCGAGCAGGTCCGTGTTGAACCGCTTGCCCTTGTCCTGCACGGTGATCCGCGCGTAGCGCTCCTTGAGCGCCTGCACGTCGTGCAGCGCCTGCTTCAACGTGTCCTCGGTGCGGTACACCGAAGCGTTGGCGTCCATGGTGGCCTGCAACGCGATCCGGATGTCCGCGACCCGCTCGTGGCCGTGCTCGGACAGCACCAGCGCCACCTGGGCCTCGACCACGGCGGCCGGGTTCTCCGGCAGGTCGACGTGGTCGTGCGCCAGCGCGTACTCGGCGGCGGCGATGCCCGCGCGGCGGCCGAACACGTTGATGTCCAGCAGGGAGTTCGTGCCCAGGCGGTTCGCGCCGTGCACCGAGACGCACGCGCACTCGCCCGCCGCGTACAGGCCGGGGACGACGTGGTCGTTGTCCCGCAGCACTTCCCCGTGGACGTTGGTCGGGATGCCGCCCATGGCGTAGTGCGCCGTCGGGTACACCGGGACCGGCTCGGTCACCGGGTCGACCGCGAGGTAGGTGCGGGCGAACTCGGTGATGTCGGGGAGCTTCGTCTCCAGCACCTCGGCGCCCAGGTGCGTGCAGTCCAGCAGCACGTAGTCCTTGTTCGGACCGGCGCCGCGTCCCTCGAGGACCTCCAGCGCCATCGAGCGGGCGACGATGTCGCGCGGCGCCAGGTCCTTGATGGTCGGCGCGTACCGCTCCATGAACCGCTCGCCGTCGGCGTTGCGCAGGATCGCGCCCTCGCCGCGGGCGCCCTCGGTGAGCAGGATCCCCAGGCCCGCCAGGCCGGTCGGGTGGAACTGGTAGAACTCCATGTCCTCCAGCGGCAGGCCCTTGCGGAACACGATGCCCATGCCGTCGCCGGTCAGGGTGTGCGCGTTCGAGGTGGTCTTGAAGACCTTGCCGAAGCCGCCGGTCGCGAAGATGACGGACTTGGCGTGGAACACGTGGATCTCGCCGGTCGCGAGCTCGTAGGCCACCGCGCCGGTGCACACCGGGCCGTCGGCCGTCTCGGTCATGCAGATGTCGAGCACGTAGAACTCGTTGAAGAACTCGATGCCGTGCTTGACGCAGTTCTGGTACAGCGTCTGGAGGATCATGTGACCGGTGCGGTCGGCCGCGTAGCAGGCCCGGCGCACGGCGGCCTCGCCGTGGTTGCGGGTGTGCCCGCCGAAGCGCCGCTGGTCGATCTTGCCCTCGGGCGTCCGGTTGAACGGCAGGCCCATCTTCTCCAGGTCGAGGACCGCGTCGATGGCCTCCTTCGCCATGATCTCGGCGGCGTCCTGGTCGACCAGGTAGTCACCGCCCTTGATCGTGTCGAAGGTGTGCCACTCCCAGTTGTCCTCCTCGACGTTGGCCAGCGCGGCGCACATGCCGCCCTGCGCCGCGCCGGTGTGCGACCGGGTCGGGTACAGCTTCGTCAGCACCGCGGTGCGGGCTCGCTGACCGGACTCGATCGCCGCGCGCATACCCGCGCCACCCGCACCGATGATCACTACGTCGTACTTGTGGAACTGCATTTCACGTTCTCCCGCAGCGGTTCAGTCGGTGATGTTCGGGTCGAAGGTGAAGATCACGAACGTGCCGAGGGAGATGATCAACACCATCGAGACGTAGAGGAGGATCTTCAGCCAGAACCGGGTGGCGTCCTTGCGGGCGTAGTCGTTGATCACCGTGCGGAGGCCGTTGCCGCCGTGGATCTGGGCCAGCCACAGCATCGCCAGGTCCCACATCTGCCAGAACGGCGACGCCCAGCGGCCGGCGACGAAGCCGAAGTTGATGCGGTGCACGCCGCCGTCGAGGATGTTCATGATGAACAGGTGGCCGAGCACCAGCACCACGAGCGCCATGCCCGAGATGCGCATGAACAGCCAGCTGTAGAGCTCGAAGTTGCTGCGGCGGGCGGCGGGCCTGCGCGGCGCGCGGGGCTTGGCCAGGCCGAGTGCGTTCGTCATCACTTGCCCCCGAACAGGTCGGACAGCGTCCGCTCGAGCATGAAGTAGGCGCCGGGCACCATCACGACGACCCACACGGCCAGCGTGGTCCAGAGCATGGCGCGCTGGAAGCGCGGGCCCTTCTCCCAGAAGTCGACCAGCATGATCCGGATGCCGTTGAGCGCGTGGAACAGCACCGCGCCGACGAGCCCGAGCTCCATCAGGTTGACGACCGGGTTCTTGTAGACCTCGATCACGCTGTCGTACGTCTGCGGCGACACGCGCACGAGCGCGGTGTCGATCACGTGGGCGAAGAGGAAGAAGAAGGTCAGGACGCCGGTGATGCGATGGGCGACCCAAGACCACATGCCCAGATCGCCGCGGTACAGCGTGCCGCCCCCTCGGGAGGTGCCCTCCCGCTCGGTCGCGGTGGTACTGGCCATGCGCTGCGGCCTCCAACGTCGGTGGTGGACTGGTCCCTAGTGCGGCGATCGCGATTTCCCGCCGGGCTAGTGCTCAACTATTGAGGAGGACCTTGACCATCGGATGCTAGACCCGCGCACACGAACAGACCCAACGGCCGGACCCGCTCTGTGATCGATGGAACACGCAGTCGTTCTTCTGGGTGACCTGGATCGATCCGCCGGGTCGCGCACGTCACGAAAGGGTCTCCGCCGGCCCCTCGGACGGGAGGAGGGCCGGAGCCCCGCCAGGCCCCGACCCTCCCAAGTGGCGTGTGCACCCGCCACCGGACACACGCACGGCGGTCCGTCCGGGTTCGCCGGGATTTCCACAGATGACAATCCGGAAATCGCCCCGACCCCCGTTCCGGACACCTCCCGGCCACACCCCGACACCGGCGCGTCACGTCGAGTGGCGAACGATGTCGATCGCATCAACGATTAGGTCACGTGCGAGCCGGTGTACGTCCGATGGCCGTTACCAGGGGGTACGGTTCGCCACTCGGAAGGCCCGACGGCGTCGTTGTCGGGAATGTCTGCTCAGTGAGCAGGGAGGGAGACGTAGCCGTGCGTCGTCGTATGCGGGGCATCGCGGTTGCCGCGATCGCGCTGACCAGCGTCATGTCGATGGCAGCGTGTGCCAAGGACTCTGGCGGCACCAGCAACAACGCGGGGTCCAGCGGGACCGCCGCGAGTGGCTGCAAGCTGGCCGACAAGCCTCCGGCCGCCGCCGCGAGCAGCAGCACGGCCGGTGACGGCACCAAGGTGGACGGCAGCGCCCTCAAGGTCGGCCTGGCCTACGACATCGGTGGCCGTGGCGACGCGTCGTTCAACGACTCCGCCGCCGCCGGTCTGGACAAGGCCAAGACGGACCTGGGCCTCAAGGCCGACGCCGTCAAGGAGCTGACCGCGGCCCCGAACGAGGCCGAGGACGCCAAGCAGACCCGTCTGCGCCAGCTCGCGACCGAGGGCTACAACCCGATCGTGGCCGTGGGCTTCGCCTACGCCGAGTCGCTGAAGGTCGTCGCGCCGCAGTTCCCGGACGTCAAGTTCGCGATCGTGGACGGTGCCGTGGACGGCGCCACCAACGTGACCCCGCTGGTGTTCGCGGAGGAGCAGGGCTCGTTCCTCGTCGGCGTCATCGCCGCCTACCAGAGCAAGGCCTGCCACGTCGGCTTCGTCGGCGGTGTGGACATCCCGCTGATCCAGAAGTTCGAGGCGGGCTACGCGCAGGGCGCGAAGGCCGCGGCTCCGGACATCAAGCTCGAGAAGAAGTACCTCACCCCGGCCGGTGACTTCACCGGGTTCCAGGACCCGGCCAAGGGCCAGGTCGTGGGCCAGGGCCAGGTCGAGGCGGGTGCCGACGTGCTCTACCAGGCCGCGGGCGCCTCGGGCAAGGGCGTCTTCGCCGCCGCCAAGGCAGGCAACGCCAAGGCCATCGGTGTCGACTCCGACCAGTACAACCAGCCCACGGTCGCCGAGTCCAAGGACGTGATCGTCTCGTCCATGCTCAAGCGCGTCGACGTGGCGGTGTTCGACTTCGTCAAGGCCGTCGCGAAGAACGACCTGGCGAGCCTGCCGAAGGTGTTCGACCTCAAGGTCGACGGTGTCGGCTACGCCACCTCCGGTGGCAAGATCGACGCCGACCTGGCCGCCGTCCTCGAGGGCTACAAGGCCCAGATCATCGCGGGCAAGATCACGGTCTCGGACAAGCCGAGCAGCTGACGTCAGACTGCCGGTCGTGCTGGGCCCCGCGAGCGCGTCTCGTGGGGCCCAGCACGTCGTAATGGGAGTTTTCAACGATGAGCAGTTCCACCTCCGCCGACCTGCCAGCGGCCATCGGTGACCCCGAGGGCCCGCCCGCCGTCGTGCTGTCCGGCATCACCAAGCGCTTTCCGGGCGTCGTCGCCAACAGCGACGTCCACCTGAGCGTTCGGGTCGGCGAAGTCCACGCCCTGTGCGGTGAGAACGGCGCGGGCAAGTCCACCCTGATGAAGATCCTCTACGGGATGCAGCAACCCGACGAGGGCACCATCGACGTGGCGGGCGAACGCGTCCACTTCAGAACCCCAGCCGACGCGATCAAGGTCGGGATCGGCATGGTGCACCAGCACTTCATGCTCGCCGACAACCTGACCGTGCAGGAGAACGTCGTGCTCGGCGCCGAGGCGCTGCACGGCATCGGCGGCAAGGCGCGCAAGCGGATCCTGGAGCTCGCGGGCAGAACCGGCCTCAGCGTCGACCCCGGCGTGCTGGTGGAACGGCTCGGCGTCGCGGACCGGCAGCGCGTGGAGATCCTCAAGGTGCTCTACCGGGGCGCCAAGGTGATCATCCTCGACGAGCCGACCGCGGTGCTCGTGCCGCAGGAGGTGGACGAGCTGTTCGCCACCCTGCGCGGCATGCAGGAGCAGGGCTTCACGTTCCTGTTCATCTCGCACAAGCTCGACGAGGTGCGCGCGATCGCCGACTCCGTGACGGTCATCCGGCGCGGCACCACGGTCGGCACCGCCGACCCGAAGGCGGTCAGCTCCCGGCAGCTCGCCGAGATGATGGTCGGCAGCGAGCTGCCCAGCCCGGAGACCAGGGAGTCCACCGTCACCGACCGCGAGGTGCTCCGCGTCGAGGGCCTCGCGCTCGTGGCGCAGGAGGGCACCCGCCCGGTGCTCGACGGCATCGACCTGGTCGTCCGCTCCGGCGAGGTCGTCGGCATCGCGGGCGTCGAGGGCAACGGCCAGACCGAGCTCGTCGAGACGATCATGGGCATGCGCCGGGCGTCGGCCGGGCACGTGGTGCTCGTCGACGCCGAGGGCAACGCCAAGGACCTCGTCAAGCTCGGCACGCTCGCCCGGCGCGAGGCGGGCATCGGGTACGTCCCCGAGGACCGCCACCGCCAGGGCCTGCTGCTCACCCAACCGCTGTGGGCCAACAGGATCCTGGGCTACCAGACCCGCAGGCCCACCGCGAAGGGCGCCTGGCTCGACATCGCGGGCGCCAAGCAGGACACCCAGCGCATCGTCGAGGAGTTCGACGTCCGCACACCGGGCATCGACGTGGCCGCGGCCGCGCTGTCCGGCGGCAACCAGCAGAAGCTGGTCGTCGGCCGCGAGCTGTCCGGCGACCCGGTGCTGCTCATCGCGTCGCACCCGACCCGCGGCGTGGACGTCGGCGCGCAGGCGCTGATCTGGGACGAGATCAAGCGCGCGCGGGCCGCGGGCCTGGCCGTGCTGCTGATCTCGGCCGACCTGGACGAGCTGATCGGCCTGTCCGACACCATCAAGGTCATGCTCCGCGGCAGGCTCGTCGCCGACGCGGACCCCAACACCGTCACGCCGGAGGACCTGGGCAGCGCGATGACAGGCGCCGGCAGCACCAGCGACGCGGTGGCCGCGCTGGACACCCCCGTCGACGAGGAAGGCGAGCGCTGATGGGCAAGCTGCGCGGCAACCTGCTCCCGCCCGCCCTGGCGATCCTGTTCTCCGCACTGCTCTGCGGCATCGCGCTGGTCGTCTCCGGGGCGAACCCCCTGAGGGCGTTCGGCGCGATGGTGTCGCAGGTCGGCGAGGGCACGACCGCGGTGGACATCGTCAACAGCACCGGCGTGTACTACATCGCCGCGCTCGCGGTGGCGATCGGGTTCCAGATGAACCTCTTCAACATCGGCGTCGAGGGCCAGTACCGGGTCGCGGCGGTCGTCGCCGCGGTGTTCGGCGGCTCGGTCGCCCTCCCGCCGGGCATCCACGCGCTGGCGATCATCCTGGTCGCCGCCGTCACGGGCGCGCTGTGGGCCGCGATCCCGGCGATCCTCAAGGTGACGCGGGGCGTCAACGAGGTCATCTCCACGATCATGATGAACGGCCTGGCGCTCGGCCTGGCCGCGTACCTGATCCGCGCCGACGTGTTCGGCGAGCTGCGGGGCAACAACATCCGCACCCCGGAGATCCCCTCGTCCGGCTGGGTCCCCGGCATCCCGCTCGGCTCGTCCGGCACGGTCTTCGGCCTGGTGTTCCTGGCCGCGGCGCTGGGCATCGGCTACTGGGTGATGATGAACCGCACCCGCTTCGGCTTCGAGCTGCGGGCCTCGGGCGAGTCGTCCACCGCGGCCGCGGCGGGCGGTGTGAGCGCCAAGAAGATGATCCTGGTCGCGATGCTGCTCTCCGGCGCGATCGCGGGCCTGGTCTCCATGCCGGAGATCCTCGGCCGCGACCACACCTACAACCTGAACTTCCCGGCGGGCATCGGGTTCTCCGGCATCGCCGTCGCGCTGCTCGGCCGCAACCACCCCGGTGGCATCGCGCTGGGCGCGCTGCTGTGGGCGTTCCTGGACAAGTCGGGGCTCGCGTTGGACAACGTGGGCGTGTCGAGGGAGATCGTGACGATCATGCAGGGTGCGATCGTGCTGTCCGTCGTGGTCGCCTACGAGGTCGTCCGCCGCTACGAGCTGGCCGCCGAACAACGGCGGGTCGGCCGACAGCTCGGCACCGTCGAGCCCGTGGGAGGTGCCGCGTGACCGCGTTGGCCGAAGCTCCGCTGACGGTCGTCCCGCCGCAGCGCAAGCGCAAGATCCCCGGTTGGGCGCTCGGCATGATCGGCGTCGCGGGCGCCATCGCGCTGCTGTCCACCACGTCGTACCTGACCGGTGTGCCGCAGCTGACGTCCACCGGCACCATCCAGACCGCCGTCCGGCTCGCGCTGCCGATCCTGCTCGCGGGTCTCGGCGGCCTGTGGGCGGAACGCGCGGGCGTGGTCAACATCGGCCTCGAAGGCATGATGATCATGGGCACGTGGGGTGCGGCCTGGGCCGGCTACCAGTGGGGCCCGTGGGCCGCGCTGATCGCCGCCGCCGTGTTCGGCGCGCTCGGCGGCCTGCTGCACGCGATCGCGACGGTCACGTTCGGCGTCAACCACATCGTCTCCGGTGTGGCGATCAACCTGCTGGGCGCCGGTCTCACCAAGTACCTGTCGACGCTGCTGTTCTTCCCGATCTCGCACAACCCGCGCGAGTCCCCGGCGGTGCCGAAGTTCGACACCTACTCGGCGGGCGGGCTCTCCGACTGGCTCGGGTCGCTGGAGGCCGACCAGCGGGTGGGCATCTCCGACGTCGCGGGCATCCTGCGCGGCCTGGTCACCGGTGTGTCGCCGCTGACGATGCTGGCCGTGGTGTTCGTGGTCGGCAGCTACCTCGTGCTGTGGCGCACCAGGTTCGGCCTGCGGCTGCGCTCGTGCGGCGAGAACCCGACGGCCGCGGAGTCGCTCGGCGTCAACGTGTACCTCTACAAGTACGCCGCCGTCGTGATGTCCGGCGCGCTCGCGGGCGTGGGTGGCGCGGCGCTCGTGCTCAACCCCGGCAACCCCGGCTACCTGGAGGGCCAGACCAACGGCCGCGGCTTCATCGGCCTCGCGGCCATGATCTTCGGCAACTGGCGTCCCGGCGGCCTGCTCGGCGGCGCGGCGCTGTTCGGCTACGCCGACGGCCTGCAGCTGCGCAGCGGCGGCAAGACGTTCCTCGCCCTGATCTACGGCGCGGTGCTGCTGCTCGCGGTCCTCGTGGTCTGGCAGCTGGTCCGCCGCCGCTGGTTCGCCGCGGCCACCGGCATCGTCGCCGCGGGCCTGCTCTACGGCGTCTACTACTCCGTCGACGAGGTGCCGAGCGAGCTCACCGCGTACGCCCCGCACCTGGTGACGCTCGTCGTGCTGGCCGTCGCGTCGCAACGGCTGCGGATGCCCGCGGCCGACGGTGTGGTGTACCGCCGTGGTTGAGGTGGACTGGGCCGCCCTGCGCGACCGTGCCGTCGAGGCCGCGCGGAACGCCTACTGCCCCTACTCGGGTCTGCAGGTCGGCTCGGCCGCGTTGTGCGACGACGGCCGGATCGTGGTGGGCTGCAACGTGGAGAACGCCGCCTACGGCGTCGCTCTCTGCGCGGAGTGCACGATGGCCGGTCAGCTCCGGCTGACCGGCGGCGGCAGGTTCGTCGCCGTCGCGTGCCGCAGCGGGACGGGTGACCTGCTGATGCCGTGCGGTCGGTGCCGCCAGGTGCTCTACGAGCTCGGCGGCGCGGACTGCCTCGTGGACACCCCGCGGGGCGTGCTGCCGATGAGCGACGTGCTGCCCGACGCGTTCGGACCGGAGGACCTGCCGTGACCATGAGCGCCGTGGACGTCATCAGGGCCAAGCGCGACGGCCACCGGCTCACCGACGAGCAGATCGACTGGGTCGTCGACGCCTACACCCGCGGGGCGGTCGCCGACGAGCAGATGTCCGCGCTCGCCATGGCGATCTTCCTCAACGGCATGGAGTCGGCCGAGACCGCCCGCTGGACCCGCGCGATGGTGCTGTCCGGCGACCGGCTCTCGCTCGACGTGGACCGGCCGACCGTGGACAAGCACTCGACCGGCGGCGTGGGCGACAAGATCACCCTGCCGCTGGCCCCGCTGGTGGCGGCCTGCGGGGCCGCCGTCCCGCAGCTGTCCGGCCGCGGGCTCGGCCACACCGGCGGCACGCTGGACAAGCTGGAGTCCATCCCCGGCTGGCGGGCCCGGCTGTCGCTGGACGAGATCATGGCCCAGCTGTCGTCGGTCGGGGCCGTGGTGTGCGCCGCGACCGAGGGCCTGGCCCCCGCCGACCGCAAGCTGTACGCGCTGCGCGACGTCACCTCCACGGTCGAGGCCGTGCCGCTGATCGCCAGCTCGATCATGAGCAAGAAGATCGCCGAGGGTGCCGAGGCGCTCGTCCTGGACGTGAAGGTCGGCTCCGGCGCGTTCATGAAGACGCTGCCGCAGGCCCGCGAGCTGGCCGCGGCACTGGTTTCCATCGGTGTCGACCACGGGTTGCGGATCAGTGCCATGCTGACCGACATGTCCGTTCCGCTCGGGGTGGCCGTCGGCAACGCCGTCGAGGTCGCCGAGTCCGTCGACGTGCTGCGCGGGGGAGGCCCGGCCGACGTGGTCGAGCTGACCGTGGCGCTGGCCCGCGAGATGCTGTCCCTGGCCGGGATCGACACCGACCCGGCCGAGGTGCTGGCCTCCGGCAAGGCCTACGAGACGTGGGAGCGGATGATCCGCGCCCAGGGCGGCGACCCCGACGCGCCGCTGCCCGTCGGCGGGCACAAGCACGTGGTCACCGCGCCCGAGGACGGGGTGCTGGCGACGCTGGACGCCTACGCCGTCGGCGTCGCGGCGTGGCGGCTGGGTGCCGGTAGGGCCCGCAAGGAGGACCCGGTGCAGGCGGGCGCGGGCGTCCTCTGCCTGGCCAAGCCCGGCGACCGCGTGGAGGCCGGGCAGCCGCTGCTGGAGCTGCGCACCGACACCCCGGACGCCGTCCCGTACGCCCTGGAGGCGTTGGCGGGCGGGTACACCGTCGCCGACTCCGCCGTGACCCCTGGACCCCTGGTGATCGACACCATCCGAGGCTGAACGTGGTCCCCATGAGCACCGAACTGCGCCGTGCCCGCACGGCGTTCCTGAGCGGCTGCGTCGTCCTCGTCCTGGGTGCCGCGGTCGCGGTGTTCGCGGCGGTCGACAAGGCCGTCGCGCTCCCCGTCGGCGCGGTCCCGGTCGCCCTGCTGTTCATGGTGGTCGGGGTGCTGGCCGCCGTGTACGGCAAGCGCGCGGAGTGGGCGGAGAAGAAGGCGAAGGCGGAGCGCGAGTGGCGCACCGCCATCGGACCCCTGCTGCGCCAGTGGCCGCTGCCCGCGGTGCGGCTGACGTCCGATGTGGACTTCGGCGCGACCAGGACCCGGCACACCGAGGGCGCCAACCCGTACGTGCCCCGCGCCGCGGACCGGCCGCTGCGGTACGCGTTGGGGGCGCGGCGGTTCGTGCTGCTGCGCGGGGAGTCCAAGGCGGGCAAGTCGCGGACGCTGGCCGAGGCGGTGCGGCACGCGCACCCCGAGGCCGAGATGGTGCTGCCGCGCGACGCGAAGGCGGTCGCCGAGCTGTCCCGGCTGGAGCCCGCGTTGCCGTTGGGGGACAACGCCGTCGTGCTGCTGGACGACCTGTCGTCGGCGGACCTGGAGCAGCTGACGTCGGCCGTGCTGGACTTCTGGGCCGAACGGGCCGTCCTGGTGGGCACCATCACCACGGCCCGGTTCGAGTCGGTGCTGCGGACGGGTGCCGAGGTCGGGGTGGCCGCACGGGCCGCGCTGGCACGGGCGACCGTGGTGGACCTGCCGTTCGAGCTGTCCGAAGCGGAGCTCGCGGCCGCGCACGAGGACTACCCCGACGAGATCGGGCTGACGGACCGCTCCAGCATCGGCGAGGTGCTGGTGGGCGGTGAGGAGCTGGTCCGCAAGCTGCGCGCCGGACGCCGCGACAGCCCGGCCGGGCAAGCCGTCGCCCGTGCCGCTGTGGACGTGCGGCGGGCCGGGCTGCGACGGCCGGTGACCCCCGCCGAGCTGACCCACCTGTTCCCCAAGTACCTGGAGAGGATCACGGTCGGCGTCGACCCGTCACCGGACCTGTTCGCGGCCGGGATGCTCTGGGCCAGCGCCCCGGTGGCCTCGCAGGTGGCGCTGGTGCGGCGGGTCGGAGCCGGGGTGGAGGCGCTCGACTACGTCGTCGAGGCCGAAGCCGACGCCGAGATGCCCGACTTCCTCGTACCCGACCTCCTGGCGATCACCGGGCCCGCCGACGCGTACGGGATCGCCGACGCGGCCTACGCGGCGGGCAAGGTCGACCTGGCGCGGCAGGGGTTCCGCCGGGCCATGGAGGACCCGGAGTCGTTGGCGGCCGCCGCGTTCTCGCTCGGAGTGGTGCTGGCGGGGTCGGACGACGGAGCCGGGGCGGAACGGGCCTACGGGCAAGCCGTGGAAGCCGGGCACTCGACGTACGCGTACATGGCCCAGGTGAACCTGGGGTTCCTGCTGCTCAACCGCGGGGAGGTCGAAGAGGCGCGGACCGCCTTCCAGGCCGCCGCGGACTCGCGCCCGCTGGAGAGGGGGCCGCGGGCGAGAGTGGGGCTGGGAGAAGTGCTGATGGTGGGGGAGGAGTACGGGGAGGCGGAGAAGCTGTTCCGGCAGGTGCTGGGGACGGAGGATCCGTTCAACCGGGCTATGGCGTTGCACGGGTTGGGGAGGGCTTTGGCGGCGCAGGGGGATGTGGAGGGGGCTCGGGAGGTTTATCGGCGGGCTGTGGATTGTGGGCATCCGGAGATCGCTGCTTGGGCTCGGGGGGCTTTGGGGGAGGGTGGGGTGTGAGGTTTGGGGCCTGCCCGTGGGTGGAGCCTGGTTCTTGTTTGGTTGGTGTCGCTCGCGGCGAGGTCTGGCCCTGTGTTTGTTCCTGGGTTCCTATCCCCGCTAAGCCTGGCCCTGGTTCCGTCGTCCCCACCCCTGGTGAAGCCCGGCCCCCGGCGCGCGATTGTCTCAATGCCTTGCCCATGTTTGTCAAGACGATAAAGCCATCTTGACAAACATGGGCAAGGCAGGAGGGCGCTGTGTATCGGGGGCGGGAGGGGATCTGGCTTCGCCAGCATCAGGCTGCGCCTGACCAGGCATCGGGCTCCGCCCGACCGGGCATCAGGCTTCGCCTGACAGGGCATCCTCGCTGCGCGTCGGACAAGGCCCCAGGCGCTCCGCGCCGGATGCGCGCTGGCGGGCTTCGCCCAATGCGGGTTGGTTGGTCGGTTGGCTTGCTTGGGTGGGTACCTGTTCTTTGTTGTTGCTGATGGCGAAGGGCCCGTCTCCTTGGGGAGGCGGGCCCTTCGTTGTGGTTGTGCTTGCGGTCAGGCGCCTTCGGCGGCCATCTCGTCGTCGTCCATGTGCTCCTTGCCCGGAGGCTTGGGGCCGTTCTTGCGGGTGCGGCGCTGCGGGCGGGGCAGGGCGGTGGGGGGTGGGGGTGGGGTGGGGCTGCCGCCGCCGAGGATGAGTTCGGCGAAGGTGGCCATGGCCTCGTCGAGCTGGCCGCCGATGCGGAGCTCGGACTCCTGGTTGCTCTTGCGGACCAAGGAGGTGAGGGACTCGACGTCGGGGCGGGCGGCGATGGTGTCGCCGACCTTGACCATGCCCTGCTCGACGACACCGGACAGCTCGCCGAGGCGGGCGGTGAAGTCGTCCTCGACGGCGTCGAGGCGGTTGGTCATGGTGTCGAGGCGGGAGGTGACCTGCTCGAGGCGCTGCGCGAGGGCCTCGAGGCGGTCGGTGGCGTCGACTTGGTCGCGGGTCTCCTCGAGAGCGGTGTGGAGCGCCTCGCGGGCCTCGTCGAGCTTGCCGTGGACCGTGTTGCGCGTGTCCGCGAGGGACGAGTGCAGCGAGTCCTTGGTCTCCGTGAGCGAGGCGTGCAGGCCGTCGCGGGTGGAGTTGAGGTTGTCGCGGGTCTCGTCCAGGCGGCCGTGGAGGGCGGACGCGGAGTCGGTGAGCGACTTCTGCAGGCCCTCGCGGGTGCCGTCGAGGTGCTCGTGCACGCCCTCGTCGACCTCGTCGAGACGGCCGCGCAGGGAAGCCTCAAGGGCTTCGATGCGCTCGCGCAGCGGGCCGGTCACGAGACCGGGCAGCTGCTCGGTCTTGCCGTCCTGCTTGTCGAGGTGGCCGTCGAGGTCGTCGATCCGCTTGTGGATGTGGGAGAGCTTGTCCTCAAGCCCGTCCATCCGGCCCGCGACGCCCTCGAAGCGGCCCGCGACACCGTCGAGACGGCCGTCGAGCTGCGCGAACGGCTTGGCGAGCTTGTCGACGAGACCGTCGACGGCCCGGCTGATGCCCTGGACGGCGGTGTCCTGCGCCTCCAGCTTGGACAGCGCCTCGTCCAGCCGCTCGGCCAGCACGCTGACCTCGGTCCGGTCGGGCAGCTCGGACAGACGCTTGCGAACGGAACCCAGCGACTCGAGCGGAGACATCCGCGCGTGGATCTCGTCCAGAGCATCGAAGATCTGCTGCTGTTCGCTCTCACGGATCTCCGCGGCGCGCGTGAGCATGTTGCGCATCCGGTCGAAGGACATCGTGGAGCTGGTGTTCTCGGTCACGGCTGAATGCCTTCGTCCAGGGGAGGGGGAGACTTCCGGGAGCCTATCCAGGTTGGGGGTCGAGTTTGTACCACCCCCCGCCGCGGATCGCCCGGTTCCAGCGGGTGACTACTCCATTGGAGTTAACGCATCCGACACTACTCGGGAGTAGTCAGCGGCGGCTAGACCACCCCTGCACGCGTTTCGCGCCCGTGTGAGTGACTAAAGCCCGATTCCCGATCGCGGACGGTAGCGCATCACGAGTGCGCAACGTCTTGGGGGCACACGACCGGGTTGAATCCCCGGAACTTGCTAACGCGAGATTCGATCATAACGGAGTCAAGATCGTTTGAACGGCCGGTCGCACGGCGTGTCGCCAGGTATAACGTGTCCGCCATGTCGACAACCCCCTCCCCGGAGGCCATCCGCAGCGCGCCCAAGGTGCTGCTGCACGACCACCTCGACGGTGGCCTCCGCCCCCAGACGGTGATCGAGCTCGCCGAGGCGTCCGGCCACCCCGGACTCCCGACCACGGACGCCGCGCAGCTCGGCGACTGGTTCCGCGAGAACGCCGACTCGGGCTCGCTGGTCCGCTACCTCGAGGGCTTCGCGCACACCTGCGGCGTCATGCAGGACGAGGCCGCGCTGGTCCGCGTCGCCGCGGAGGCCGCCGAGGACCTGGCCGCCGACGGCGTGGTGTACGCCGAGATCCGCTACGCCCCCGAGCTGTTCACCGAGCGCGGGCTCGGGCTGGAGCAGATCGTCGAGGCGATCCAGGAGGGCTTCCGGCAGGGCGAGCGCAACGCCGCCGCGGCCGGGAAGAAGATCCGGGTCGGCACGCTGCTGTGCGCCATGCGCCAGAACGACGGCTGGCTGCCCTACGCCGAGCTGGCCGTGAAGTACCGCGACGCGGGTGTGGTCGGCTTCGACATCGCCGGTCCCGAGGCCGGCTTCGAGCCCACCCGAGGCCTGGAGGCGTTCGAGTACCTGCGCAAGGAGAACGCGCACTTCACCATCCACGCGGGCGAGGCCGCGGGCGTGGAGTCGGTGTGGGAGGCCGTGCAGCTCTGCGGCGCCGAGCGCCTGGGCCACGGCGTGCGGATCGTCGAGGACATCAAGTTCGACGGCGACGACGCCGAGCTGGGCCGGGTCGCGAGCTACGTGCGGGACCGGCGCATCGCGCTGGAGGTCGCGCCCACGTCGAACCTGCACACGGGCATCGCGAAGACGATCGCCGAGCACCCGTTCGACAAGCTGTACAAGGCGGGCCTGCGGGTCACCGTGAACACGGACAACCGGCTGATGAGCCAGTGCACCGCGACCGGCGAGAACGCCGCGCTGGTGGAGGCCTTCGGCTACGGCTGGGACGACCTGGAGACGTTCGCGGTCAACGCGATGAAGTCCGCCTTCATCCCGTTCGCCGAGCGCAACGCGATCATCAACGACGTCATCGTGCCCGGCTACGCGGCCCTCAAGGCCTAGTCCCCGACACGGAGAAGGGCCCCGCCGAACGTTCGGCGGGGCCCTTCTCCGTGTCGGGGCTAGTGGATGTTCAGCCGGTCCTCGAACGCGGCGGACAGCGAGCGCCACGCCGTGACCTCGGCCTCGAACGGCGCACCCGGAGCGAGCCGCGTGGGGTCGGGCTTGAGGACGTAGGAGACCAGCCAGCCGAGGCTCTCCGACTTGTTCAGCGCGAGCTTCACGCTGTCGTCGTGGGCCCACTCGGCGGCGTCCTCGAACAGCTCCACCGCGAGGTCGAGCTGGGTCGGGTCGACCGAGTCGGGGCCGTCGGCGATGTCCTCGTCCAGGCCGGTGAGGACGTAGACGTTGTCCGGGTCGACGTCGACCTCCAGGTCGCCGCCGGTCGCCTTGACGACGATCTCGGCGAACGTCGACACCTCGGCGAGGTCGTTGTCCTCGGCCTCGACGAGGAAGCGGGACAGCGCCCTGGGCGAGGTGAAGGCGTCGATGCGGCCCTTGCGGCCGAGGAAGACGGGCTGGTCGTCGAGGTAGCAGCGGAGCGTGTAGTACTCGCCCTGGCCGGTGATGACCTTGATCGGGTCGATGCCGACCTCGGCCCAGAAGCCGGTGGGCTCGACGTCGTCGTCCTCGTCGGCGTCGTCGTCCTCCGCCTCGGCGGCGGCCTGCGCCTCCTGGAGGATCGCGAGCTCCTTCTGGGCGCCCGCGAGCACGTTCTCGTCGACGTCCGGCGTCGTCACCACCGAGTCGATGGCGTCCAGGACGTCGTCCCACTTCTCGGCGATGACCTCGGACAGCTCGGTCCACAGCGCGGTGCCCTCGCGGCCGCTGAACGGCAGCGTGCCCTGCGGCAGCAGCGCGAAGCCCGCCGCGGAGTCGAGCACCTCGTGCACCTTCTCCAGGTCGCACACGTCGGCGAGCGAGCGCACGATCGCGACGACGTCGGCCAGCTCGCCGATCACCCAGGTGTCGGGGTCGTCGGCGACCAGCTCGGGGACGCCGACCAGGTCGAACTGGTGGTTCTCGTCGGGGGAGAGGTCGCCGACCGACAGGGCGGGGACCGAGGACCACGCCGGGTGGTCGGCGAGGTCGTGCTCCTCGACCTTGCGGACGAACGCGGCGAGGTGCGCGGCGTCGGGGAAGGCGTAGAGGTCCTCCTCGTGCCCGAGGAACGCCTCCCACTCCTCACCCTCTTCACGCCACCGGGGCGCCCACAGCGTGACCAGGTCCCCCTGGGTCAGCCCCAGTTCGATAGGGACGATGTCCTGCGCCATCAGACCTCCAGGTCACGCGATGCCGTGCGGATGCGCGACAAAGACTACGGGGTGGATCAACGTCCGGACCCGCCGGTGCCGAACGGGTCCGCGAAGTAGGCGTCCTCATCGTCGTCCACCGGTGGGCGGGGCCCACGGGCGGGCCTCGCGGGTGGTGGCGGCGTTGGTGCGAACGGCCGAACGGCGGGCGGCTCCTGGGCCTCCGGCTCGGGTGGGGCCTGGATGGTCGCGCCGTAGGACGGCTGGTCGTCGACCTGGAACGCGGGCTGGAACGCCGGTTGCACGCCGACGTGGTGCGGGGCTCTGGTGTGCTGCGGCGGCGCGGGGGTCTGCGGCTGCGGGGCGTGCGCGGCGGCGTCGGCGGCGGCCCGGAACGGCGGCGGCCCGGCGAAGCCCTCGAAGGCGATGGCCATGCTGTCTCCCAACGACTTCGCCAGCTCGTTGTACCCGCGCTGCACGGCCGCGTCGGTGGCCAGCCGCGCCGTCTCGACCACGAGGCGGCCCAGCGCGTCCGGGCCGTGCGAGAGCGCGGCGGGGTGCAGCCGCAGCCCGACCAGCTCACCGGTCGCGGTGGCCGTCACGAGCGCGAGGCCGGTCGGGTGCTCGACCGTGCCGGTGGAGTGCGCCAGCACCTCCGCCAGCCGTTCGCTCGCCTGCCTGCGCTGCTCGGCCTGGTCCAGCTCGTTCACCGGAGACCTCCTCCCGTCGGTGTGCTCATCGCGGGTACCGGTCCGGGCTGAAGCCGAGCTCGGTGAGACCGGCGGCGGTACCGGGGTCGACGACGCGCTGGAGCGACTGGTGCAGGCGCGCGCCCGCGTCGCGGCTCGCGCGCCCGGCGACGCGGACGATCTCGGCGGCGAGCGCGTCCGGCCCCATCCGCAGGGCGGCCGGGCTGATCCTGATCTCGGTCGGCGGGGCGCCGGGCGGCGTGACGACGGTGACGGCGCGGTCCGGGGAGGACGCGTGGCCGAACACGGGACCGCCGCGGGTGAGGTGGTCGGTGACCCGCCGCTCGGTCTCGGTCACCCGCTGGTTCGCGCGGTCGATCTCCGCGCCCACCTGGTCGTCCGGATCACTCACGTGCCCACCCCCTTTCGGTCAGTCTGCCGGAACCGGGACCGTTACGTTGGTCGCATGGTCGTGCTGCGGTCGGTTCTGCTGTTCGGGCTCGCGGCCGTCGCCGAGATCGGCGGCGCCTGGCTGGTGTGGCAGGGCGTCCGCGAGCACCGCGGCTGGCTGTGGATCGGTGCCGGGGTGGTCGCGCTCGGCCTGTACGGGTTCGTCGCCACCCTCCAGCCGGACGCGGACTTCGGCCGGATCCTCGCCGCGTACGGCGGGGTGTTCGTCGCCGGGTCGCTGGCCTGGGGCGCGCTCGTCGACGGGTACCGGCCGGACCGGTGGGACGTGACCGGCACCCTCGTCTGCCTCGTCGGCGTCGCGCTGATCATGTACGCCCCGCGCTGATCAACCGGTCGGCCGGTAGAAGCCCATGAAGGCCATGCCGCTGTTGGTCGTGCGCAGGTTGCCGACCTGGACCGGGTCGCCCGCCTCGACGATCTGGCCGTTGCCGATGACCATCGCCACGTGCCCGCTCCACACCACGAGGTCGCCGGGCAGCAGCTGGTCCGGGGGCACCGAGGCGCCCATCGCCTGCGACGACGCGGGCCGCGGCAGGTCGAACCCCGCGCCCGCGTAGGCCCACTGGGTCAGGCCGCTGCAGTCGGTGCCCTGCGGCGGGTTCGCCCCGCCCCACACGTACGGCGTGCCGAGCGCGGACAGCGCGTTGCGGACGGCCTGGGCGGCCTGCTCGTTCGGCGCCTCGGCGCTGCTGCCGTCGGGCAGGTTCACGCCGACGCCGGAGCCGGGCTGGGGCGGGATGGCGACCGGCAGGTGCGGTCCGACGGGTCCTCCGCCGCCACCACCGCCTCCGCCCCCTCCTCCTCCACCGCCGCCGCCTCCACCGGTGCTCCCGCCACCGCCGCCGGTGCTCCCGCCGCCGGACCCGTTGCCGGTGGACGGCGGGGCGGCCGGGGCACTGCCCTGGTCGGTGCTCGCGCTGGACGTGGAGGTCGTGCCCTCGCCGCTCTTCTCGATGCCGATCGGGTCGCCGAGCGCCTTCAGCGCGCCGAGATCGGGATGTTCGAGCCCGTTGAGCTGCGCCACGGCCGCGGTCAGCTGGTCGCGCACCTTCTGCAGCTCGGCGGCGGACTTGCCCTCGTACTCGTGGGCCTTACCGGAGACCATCGCGGCCACCGCGAGCGAGGCGCCCGCCCCGCCGAACACCCCGGCGCCGACGGCCGCGGCCAACCGGGGCGTGGCCCAGCCGATGAACTCGTCGATGAGGCCCTGGATCGCCGTGCGGCCGGTCGTCACGGCCGTGACGGCGCTGGTGGTCGCGGTCTGCGCGGTCGTGCAGTTGCGCGCCATCAGCTGCATGCCGCCCGACAGCGCGGCGACCCGCGACTGGAACGTGGTGGCCTTGTCGCCGTACCAGGTGCCGAGCACCGCGTTGGCGGCACCGGTGTGCCTGCCGTCGATGTCGGCCAGCGCCGTGCCCGCCTTGGTGAACGCGTCACCCGCCCGCGTCGCGCCACCGGTGTCGCCTTCGAGCTTGGCGAGGTGGTCCCGCATCGGCTGGACCAGTGAGGAGATGAAACCCGCGACGTCGACCACGAAACCGTTCCCCCGACTCAGACCTGGTAGCTGCGCTTGATGTCGTCCTTGGCCTGCGACTGCTGCTCGGTGTACGCCCCACCGGCGTCCGAGACGGCCTTCGCGAACCCGGACAGCCCGGCCGCCGCGGCCGCGACGCCGTCGAGCTGGGCCTTCGCGGCCTGCTGGAACGCGGCCGTCAGCCCGACCTCCGCGCCGAGCTTCCCGAAGGCGTCCGCGGGCAGCGAGTCGACGCCCGCGAGCGTGGACGTGCCCACCTCGCCGACCTCGGCCGCCAGCCCCGTGGCCGTGCTGCCGAACGACGCCAGCGCGTCCGTGTCGACGCCGAAGCTCTGCTCCACCACCGCGGTACCCCCTCTTGTTCCCACTTGTTGGACTGCCGCGCCCCCGTGGGCGTTCCCCCGACCCGTCAGGGAAATCGTGCACCATCCGCCGCCGCCCGGTGTGGGCTTTGGACCAGCATGTTCGTCCCGATCGTGCCCCGATGGGCGGTACCATGCCCGGCGGCGCCACTCGATCATGGACGAGTGGGTGTTCTCGTGCACTGGAAACGAATAGTGGACTGGCTCGGAGAGCACGCCCCGGTGACCGGATCCGAGTTGCGCACTGCCGAGGACCCGGCCGCGGTGCTGGCGCTTTCGAAGGAAACCGGACTCGTGCCCCCGGAGGAGCTCCGGACGTGGTGGTCGGTGTGCGGCGGGACGGCCAACCTGGCGTTCGCCGAGGTGCTGCCCCCGTTCTACACGCCGATCGGGCCGAGCGACTCGCTGCGCTCCTGGCGGCTCAAACGCGGCTTCTGGCCGCCCGAACTCGACTCCGAGGCGGGCACGCCGACCACCGGGTTTCACCCGATGTGGTTGCCGATCGCGTTCGACGGCTGCGGCGACGCCCTGGCCGTCGACCTCCGTCCCGGAGTGCTGTCGGGGTGCGTCGTCGAGTGGGACCGCGAGTGCCACGAGATGGTGAAACCGGAGTGGACGTCGGTCACCGAGATGCTCGACCAGGTCGCCACGGCGTTGGAGCAGCGCAGCAGGCTGGGCCACTGCGAACCCCTGGTCACGCACGACGGGAGGCTGGACTGGCGCACCGGCTGACCCCTTGTTCCGGTATGATGGGGTTAGCTGAAACCGCAGGTCAGCGCGCATCCGGGGAGGTGGCATGGCGGACGTCCACGACGTGGCCGCCGCACTGCTGGCCGCCACCGGCCCCTCTTCGCCGATGAAGCTGCAGAAGCTCCTCTACTACAGCCAGGCCTGGCACCTCGCCGGTCACGGCACGGCGCTGTTCGACGCGCCCATCGAGGCGTGGCGGCACGGCCCCGTGGTGCCCGAGGTCTACCGGCGGCACGCGGGCCGCAACCAGGTGCACTCCTGGCAGGAGGGCGACCCGGACGGGCTGGCGGCCACCGAACGCGCGGTGGTGCGCTCGGTCGTCGAGCGGTACGGCGGTTTCAGCAGGCACGAGCTCAGCGAGATGGCCCACCACGAGCACCCCTGGCGCTCGGCCCGCGGCGACCTCCCCGACACCGCCCCCGGCAACACCCCCATCCCGCACGAGGTCATGCGCCGCTACTTCCGCGGCCTCACCAGCGACCCGGAGACCGCGGTCGCGGAGGCACGGGCGTCGGTGGGCATCGAAGGCCTCCAGGTCTCCGAAGCCGCCGTCTCGGCCGCGCACGCGGTCGCGCGCGGTGAGGTCGGAGCGGACGAGGCCGTGGCGCGGCGGATCGAGGCACTGCTCCGATCGTGACCGCCGAGGATCCCTACGTCGATCCCGGCTCGAACGTGCTGACCAACAAGCTCGGTGTGACCGACGCGGCGGTGTTGCGGCAGATCGAGTCCGAAGTGACGTTCCTGCGCGACGCGCAACTCAAGACCACCACCCTGCCCGGCCGCTACGACCTGGGTCATCTGCGCGCCTTCCACCGCCACCTCTTCGCCGACATCTACCCCTGGGCGGGCGAGCTCCGCCGCGCCGACCTGACCAGAACCGCCACCTTCGCCCACTGGGCCCACATCGAGTCCTACGGCACGCAGGTGTTCGCACAACTCCACGAGGAAAAACTCCTGTCCACTCTGGACGCGGACCAGTTCCTCGACCGCTTCACCCACTTCTACGCCGAGATCAACGCCCTCCACCCCTTCCGCGAAGGCAACGGCCGCACCCAACGCGCCTTCTTCAGACAACTGGCCCTGGCCGCCGCCCACCGCCTCGACTTCACCCGCCTGGACCCCACGGAGTACAACGAGGCCTGCCGAATCAGCATGAGCGGCAGCGCAACACCACTACGCACCCTCTTCGCCACAGCACTGGTGCTAGAGGAATAGAGCCGGCCGAGCAGCCGGAAACAGGGGTCCCCGATCGTGAAAGACCCCCCGATGCACACGCTACGGCCGGGGTACGACATTTTCGGAACAACAACACCAGCCAGAGCCGACCCGCCGATCGCGCACAGGACCAAGCCAACCCGACCCGAGCCAACCCGACCCGCCGATTGAGCACGGACCCGAGCAGCAACTCAGCCACCAAGCACGAACCCGGGCGCGCTCGTCCGCCGTGCGGCCGACTTGACTTGGGGTTTTTGGGCTTAAACTTGCGGCGGCGGGCAGGCTCTACCACCTGCCCTTTTTCGCCCGACGAAGCCCAAAAAAGGGGCCCCAAGTCAAGTCGGCCGCACCCGGAGACGGCTGCAGCGATACCCGGTTTCGAGCGATCAGCCACCCAAACCCGACGCCGAACCCAGGGTCCCCCGCCCGTGAGAACCCCCCGACGCACACACTACGACCGGGGTACGACAATTTCCGGATTCCACCGCACCACCTACAGCCGCACCACTCACGGCCACAGCGATACCCCGCTTAGAACCCGGCATCCCCCGCCAATCACACCCCCATCGGATGCCACACCGTCTTCGTCTCCAAATAAGCCCTCAACCGCCCAATATCCGGCTCCCGACCAAAATCCTCCCCACCCCGAACCCTCAACACCCTCTTCACGGTCCCCGCCGCCGCCCTCTCCAAATCCCCCCGAATCGCCTCGGGCGCCCCCGTCAGATCCAGCGCGTTCACATCCGCGTGCGACGCCAACCACGGCGCGATCTCCGCCGTCCGCCCGGTCAGCAGGTTCACCACCCCGCCCGGCAGGTCCGACGTGGCCAGGACCTCGGAGAGCGTGATCGCGGGCAGTGGTCGGTCCTGGCTGGTGACGACCACGGCGGTGTTGCCGGACGCGATCACCGGTGCGACCACGCTGATGAGGCCCAGCAGCGACGACTGCTGCGGTGCCAGCACGGCCACGACGCCGGTCGGTTCCGGTGTCGAGAAGGAGAAGTAGGGGCCTGCCACGGGGTTGGAGCTGCCGAGGACGGCGGCGATCTTGTCCGTCCAGCCCGCGTACCAGACCCAGCGGTCGATGGCGGTGTCCACCAGCGCCTGGGCCTTCTTCGCGCCCACGCCCTCGGCGGCCGACACCTCGGCGGCGAACTGCTCGCGGCGGCCCTCCAGCACCTCGGCCACCCGGTAGAGCACCTGCCCGCGGTTGTACGCCGTCGCACCCGACCAGCCCGCGAAGGCCTTGCGGGCGGCGGAGACCGCGTCGCGGGCGTCCTTGCGGGAACCCTGGGCGGCGTTCGCGAGGAACGCGCCCTTGGAGTCGGTCACGGGGTAGCTGCGGGCCGACTCGGACCGGGGGAACTTGCCCCCGATGTAGAGCTTGTAGGTCTTGGCCACGGGGATGCGGGTCTCGGTCTTGCCGAGGGAGATCCGGTTCTCAGACATCGAGGTACGCCTCCAGTCCGGCCCGGCCACCTTCGCGACCGAAGCCCGACTCCTGGTAGCCGCCGAACGGGGCGGTGGGGTCGAAGCGGTTGAACGTGTTGGCCCACACCACACCGGCGCGCATCTTCTGCGCGGCCCACAGGATGCGGGAGCCCTTGTCGGTCCAGATGCCCGCGGACAGCCCGTAGGGCGTGTTGTTCGCCTTCGCCACGGCCTCGTCCGGCGTGCGGAACGTGAGCACGGACAGGACCGGGCCGAAGATCTCCTCGCGGGCGATGCGCATCGCCTGCGACACCCCGGAGAACACCGTGGGCGCGAAGTAGAAACCCTTGTCCGGCAACGGGCACGAGCTCGTCCAGCGCTCGGCGCCCTCGGCCTCGCCCGCGGCCGTCAGCTCCTGGATCCTCGTCAGCTGCTCGCGCGAGTTGATCGCGCCGACGTCGGTGTTCTTGTCCAGCGGGTCGCCCACGCGCAGCGTCGACACCCGGACCCGCAGCTTCTCCAGGAACTCCTCGGCGATCGACTCCTGCAGCAGCAGCCGCGAACCGGCGCAGCACACGTGGCCCTGGTTGAAGAAGATGCCGTTCACGATGCCCTCGACGGCCTGGTCGATCGGCGCGTCGTCGAACACGATGTTCGCCGCCTTGCCACCCAGTTCGAGGGTGAGCTTCTTACCGGTGCCCGCCAGTTGGCGCTGGATCAGCTTGCCGACCTCGGTGCTGCCGGTGAACGCGATCTTGTCCACGTCCGCGTGCTCGACCAGCGCGGCACCGATGTCACCGGCGCCCGGCAGGATGTTCACCACACCCGGCGGCAGGTCGGCCTGCTGGATGATCTCGGCCAGCACCAACGCGGTCAGCGGCGTCGTCTCAGCGGGCTTGAGCACCACCGTGTTGCCGGTCGCCAGCGCGGGCGCGATCTTCCACGCCGCCATCAGCAGCGGGAAGTTCCACGGGATCACCTGGCCCGCCACGCCCAGCGGCCTCGGGTCCGGCCCGTACCCCGCGTAGGGCAGCTTGTCCGCCCAGCCCGCGTGGTAGAAGAAGTGCGCCGCGGCCGTCGGGACGTCGACGTCGCGCGACTCCTTGATGGGCTTGCCGTTGTCGAGGCTCTCCAGCACGGCCAGCTCGCGCGACCGCTCCTGGATCAACCGCGCGATGCGGTAGATGTACTTGGCGCGCTCGGTGCCCGCCATCCTGCCCCACACGCGGTCGTACGCGCGGCGCGCGGCCTTGACCGCGGTGTCCACATCGGACGGTGACGCCGTGCTGACCTCGGCGAGGACCTCCTCGGTGCCGGGGTTGATCGTCTTGAGCGGTTCGCCCGACCCCTCGACGAACTTGCCGTCCACGAACATCTTGTAGGAGGGCTTGAGGTTCGCGATGTCCCGCGACTCGGGGGCGGGAGCGTATTCCCAGAGCTGGCTCATCTTGTTCAGTCCACCGTCACGTAGTCGGGGCCGCTGTAGTGGCCGTCCAACTGGGTCCGCCGCTGCATCAGCAGGTCGTTGAGCAGGGTCGAGGCGCCGAAGCGGAACAGGTCCGCGGTCAGCCACTCCGGCCCCGCCACCTCGTGCACCGCCACCAGGTACTTGATCGCGTCCTTGGTGCTCCGGATGCCGCCCGCGGGCTTCACGCCGCGCAGCTCGCCGGTCAGGTCCCGCCAGTCGCGCACGGCCTGGAGCATCACGTGCGTCACCGGCAGCGTCGCCGCGGGCGACACCTTGCCGGTGCTGGTCTTGATGAAGTCGCCGCCCGCCAGCAGCGCCAGCCACGACGCGCGCCGCACGTTGTCGTAGGTCGCGAGCTCGCCGGTCTCCAGGATGACCTTGAGGTGCGCGTCCCCGCAGGCCTCCTTCACCTGCTTGATCTCGTCGAACACCGCGCCGTAGTCGCCGGACAGGAACGCGCCGCGGTCGATCACCATGTCGATCTCGTCCGCGCCCTGCTCGACCGCGTGGCGCGTGTCGGCGAGCTTCACCGGCATGATCGACCGGCCGGACGGGAACGCCGTCGCCACGCTGGCGACGTGCACGCCGGTGCCCTCGAGCCCGGCCTTGGCCGTCGCCACCATGTCCGGGTAGACGCAGACCGCGGCCACCCTCGGCACGTCGGGGCGGTCCGGGTCCGGCCGCCGCGCCTTCGCCGCCAGCGACCGCACCTTGCCCGCTGTGTCCGCGCCCTCCAGCGTGGTCAGGTCCACCATGGAGATCGCGGTGTCGATGGCCCACATCTTCGCGGCCTTCTTGATGCTGCGGGTGGCCAGACCGGCCGCCCGCTGTTCCACGCCGACCTGGTCGACACCGGGCAGGCCGTGCAGGAACCGGCGCAGCGAAGCGTCGTCCCGGACGGCATCGGCAAGGGCCGGAGGCAGTGGTGCCAACGGCGACGTTGACGGAGCGGCAGCCATGGACCCCACTCTAAGCGGAATGGCACGCCCGTCCCAAGCGAGCCGGTTTCCGCAGCTCAGGAGAGCTGCGACACACGGTCGGCGGCGGTTCGCCACGTGCCTTCGGCACCCCGAAGCCCGACCGCCGCGCAAGCCGCCGTTCCACCCGCGGGGAAACGCCCGGCCGTCACCCCTCCAGCTGGTCGCGGTCCTTGTTCTTGATCTTCTTCCTCTTCGGCCGCTTCACGTCGACACCCGCCATCAGGGCGAGGCCGTTGATGCGGACGACGGGGCCGCCGGGGATGGTCGGGGTGCTGTCGGTGCGGTCGTCGAAGGCGCCCATGAAGCCGACGCCGCCGACCTCCACGGTCACGTCCTCGGGGACGATGATGTCGACGCCGCCCCAGAACGCGAACACGTTGATGGTCGTGACGGCCTCGGCGAACCGGGCCTTGGTGAGGTCGAGCGTGACACCGCCCATGATCGCGATCGCGCTGTGCGTGGCGGGGACGACCCAGTGGCCCTTGCGGTCGCAGCCCGACCAGAAGGCGAACGAGACGGTGGAGCCGGGGACGCCGCCGATCCGGTCGAGCGCGGCCGACTGCGGCGCGACGGCGGGCAGCGTCGAGGGGACGCCGAGGTCGGCGGTGATCGGGACGAGGTCGCCGTAGGTCTTCGACGAGTACGTGGCGCCGAGCCGCTCGTCCAGCTCGTGCAGGTCCAGCCTGCCGTCGGCGTGCGCCTTGTGCAGGACCTGGGCCACGCGTTCGCGGTCGGCGTCCGACGCGCGCATCTGAATGGGGTCGTTGGGGACCAGCTCGTCGCTCACGCCGCCGAGTCTAGGAGCCCGAACCGGTCCCTGTCCGCACTTACGCCGTGCTCGGCAGCCTGACCGGCAACCCCGCGGCGCGGTAGACGGCGTCGATGAGGGCCATGTTCGCCACGGCGTCGGCGGGCGTCGTCGGGAACGGCTTGCCGTGCAGCACGGCGTCGGTGAACGCGTCGAGCTGGAACGCGTAGGTCGACCGCTTGGTGAACCGCTCCACCCGCTTGTTGTCCTTGGCGCGCACCGAAAGCCGGTGGGCGAGCTGCGGGCCGAGCGGGTTGAACACGCGCATCTCGCCGTCCGTGCCGACGGCCTTGGCCGACAGCCGCAGCAGCGAGCCGAACGACCACAGGGACGCGCTGACCGTCCCGGTGTGGCCGGACGGGAACCGCAGCTGGGCGGTCATCGCGCGGTCGACGCCGGCACCGTGCAGCAGGGCTTGCGCCGACCGCACCTCCGGTTCCTCGCCACCGAGCAGCCGCGCGATGTGCGCGGAGTAGGAGCCCGCGTCCATCATCGCGCCGCCCGCGAGGCGCAGGTCGTAGCGGATGTCGGAGAACACGGGCAGCGGGAAGCAGATGTGCGCCTCGACGTGCCGCAGCTCGCCGAGCTCCCCGCTCTCCACCACCTCGCGCATCCGCGCCGCCAACGGGTGGTACCGGTAGTGGAACGCCTCCATCACCACGAGCCCGCTCGCGGCCGCCGCCTCGGCGACCCGCGCGGCCTCCTCGGCGTTCGCCGTGAACGGCTTCTCGCACAGCACGTGCTTCCCGGCCGCCAGCGCCGCCAGCGTCCACTTCCCGTGCAGCCCGTTGGGCAGCGGGTTGTAGACGGCGTCGACCGCGGGGTCCTCCAGCAGCGCCTCGTAGCCGTCGTGGACCCGCCCGATCCCGTGCTTGTCCGCGAACGCCCGCGCCTTGTCCGCCGACCGCGCGGCCACCGCGGCCACCACCGCCGCCGACGAGGTCCGCGCGGGCTTGATCACCGACATGGGCGCGATCGTGGACGCGCCGAGCACACCGATCCGAACGTGGTCCGCCATGGCGTCGATCGTAGGGGCGCCGGGGCGCGTCGAGTGCGCTCATCCGTCGTGCGGAGGGGTTGCGGCGGTTACTGTTCCCACCCATGGACGTGCTTGTTGTCGACCACCCGCTGGCCAGGGCCCGGCTCACCACGATGCGCGACGCGCGCACGGACAACGCGGCGTTCCGGGCCGCGGTCCAGGAGCTGACGGTGATGCTCGTGTACGAGGCGATGCGCGGCGCGCCGCTGGCCGAGGAGCGGGTGCACACGCCGGTGGCGCGGACGGTGGGGCACCGGTTGGCGAACCCGCCGCTGCTGGTGCCGGTGCTGCGGGCCGGGCTGGGCATGGCGGACCAGGCGCACAAGCTGATCCCGGACGCGCAGATGGGCTTCGTGGGCCTGGCGCGCGACGAGGAGACGCTGCAGCCGACGCCGTACATGGAGTCGCTGCCGACGGACCTGGCCGGGCGGCCGGTGCTGGTGCTGGACCCGATGCTGGCGACCGGTGGGTCGATGGCGTACACGATCAAGCTGCTCACCGACCGCGGAGCGACGGACGTGACGGCGATCTGCGCGCTGGCGGCGCCGGAGGGCGTGAAGTTCCTGGAGGACTCGGGGCTGCCGGTGCGGCTGGTGACGGCGAGCATCGACGAGCGGCTGAACGACTCCGGGTTCATCGTCCCCGGCCTCGGCGACGCGGGCGACCGGCTCTACGGGGCCGTCTGAGGCGTTCCCGGCGCGGCGGCGGTGCGGATTGCGCCGTTCGGTCGTAGAAGTGGTCTAGACCTTGGTCTTAACGTGGTCTGGACCACAGGCCGTCACCGCCGCCTTGCTAGGAGCAGCATGTCGAGTAGTAGATGGGGGCTGTCCGTCCTCCTGGTCGGAGCCCTCGCCACGTCGCTCGCGCCCTCGGCGAACGCCGACGTCGAGGCGAACGGGTACGGCCACGGCCACGGCGACGCGAAGCGGACCGTGGGGTACTACACCCAGTGGAGCGGCTACGGCCGCAACTTCCTGGTGAACGACCTGGTCAAGAACGGCACGGCCGGGAAGCTCACCCACCTGAACTACGCGTTCGGGTTCCTCGACGAGACCGGCAAGTGCTACAGCGCCGACCCGTGGGCCGACTACCAGCGGCCGTTCACCGCCGAGCAGAGCGTCGACGGCGTCGCGGACGTCGCGGGGCAGGCCCTCTCCGGGAACCTGAACCAGCTCAAGGAGCTCAAGGCCAGGTTCCCGCAGCTGCGGGTCAACATCTCCCTCGGCGGCTGGACCGGCTCGAAGTACTTCTCCAACGCCGCCCTCACGCCCGCGTCGCGCGCGGCCAGCGTGAAGTCATGCCTCGACCTGTGGATCAAGGGCGACCTCGGCGGCGCGCCCGGCGCGGCGGCGGGCCTGTTCGACGGCATCGACCTCGACTGGGAGTGGCCGTCGAGCGAGGGCAACGCGGGCAACGTCGTGCGCCCCGAGGACAAGGTCAACTTCACCGCGCTGGTCGCCGAGTACCGCAAGCAGCTCGACCGGCTCGGCCGGTCCACGCGCAAGAGCTACGACCTGACGGCGTTCCTCCCGGCCGACCCGGTGCAGCTCGACCGCGGGGTCGAGACCCGCAAGGTGTTCCGCAACCTCACGTTCGCGACCCTGCAGGGCTACGACTACCACGGCGCCTGGGAGGCCGTGACGAACCAGCAGTCGTCGATCAGGACGCCCAAGGGCGACCCGTCGGCCTCGAAGTTCAGCTCCCAGGTCACCGTGGACGCCTACCTCACCAGGGGCGCGCCGCGGAACAAGGTCGTGCTGGGCGTGCCGTTCTACAGCCGCGGCTGGACCGGCGTGACCAACGCGGACAACGGCCTGTTCCAGACCTCGACGGGCCCCGCTCCGGGCACCTACGAGGCGGGCATCGAGGACTACAAGACCCTCAAGGGGCAGCTGGCGAAGTTCAAGGTCTACCGCGACCCGAAGGCGGGCCACGCCTGGCTGTTCGACGGCACGACCTACTGGACGTGGGACGACGCCGTGGAGATCAGGCGCAAGGCGCGCTACGTCTCCGACCGCGATCTTGGCGGCGCGATGGTCTGGTCGCTCGACGGCGACACCGCCGACGGCGAGCTGATCACCGCGCTGCGGAGCGGACTGTCCGGATAGGGCAGTTCGAAGAAGGGGTCCGGGGAGGTTTCGCGGCGGCCGCCTCCCCGGACCCCGCTTCGTCAGCGCTTGCGCCAGCCGTCGGCGGTGGCGCGCACGGCCCGCTCGAACACCGGCGCGATCTCCAGTCCGGGAGGCAGGATGCCGTGCAGCTCCAGGCCCACCAGGCCGTGGCAGATGCTCCACAGCGCCAGACCGATCACCTCGGGGCCCTCGTCGCCCACGAACTGGCCGTTGTCGATGGCCCGCTGGACCGTCTTGACCACGGGCACGAACGTGCCGGAGGCCGCGATGTACGTCTCGGTCGTCGGCATGAAGTCCGGTACGACCTTGCTGAACATCACCACGTAGAACTGGCGGTCCTCCAGCGCGCTGTCCCGGTAGGTCAGCGCGATCTGGATCAGGTCCTCCACCGGGTCGTCCGTCTCCGGGACGGTGGCCAGGCGTTGTCCGAACCGGCGGAAGCCCTCGTCGTACAGGGCGTCGAGCAGCGCGGGCTTCCCACCGAAGAGCGAGTAGACCGCGGTGGTCGAGGTGTTGACGTCCGCGGCCAGCCGGCGCAAGCTCAACGCACTGGGTCCTTCGCTGGACAGCAGTTCGCCCGCGCGGTTCAGCAGCCGCACGCGGAGCGCGTCATCGTGAGTCTTGGGTCGAGGCACGGGTACATCGTATCGTAACATTGTTATAAAACGAATCCCGCACTTCCGACTACCAGAAACCGGTCCGGCTAGCAGAAATCCTGGTGTCTTGGATATCGGATTGGTACCGTCGGCGGAATGGCAATGACCCTGCGTCTGAACGACGAGGAGAGTCGGCGGCTCGCGGAACTCGCGAGCTCCGAGGGCCGGACCAAGCAGGACGTGGTGAGGCTCGCATTGGCAGAGCGGTGGGCCCAACTGCACAAGGATGAGCAGCTGGGAGAGGTTCTGGAGCGGGTGCTGCCCAAGTACCGCGGCCTGCTCGACCGTCTCGGTTCCGCCTGATCCGCGCGGAACTGTCGTACCCCTGTGGTCCACTGACAATGTGATCAACTACCTGGATGCCGGTGATCTGCTGGTGCTCGCCACCGCGGTGACCGGTGGCGATCTCGTGGTGCGCGATCTCGGCCTGCTCGACTCCGCAGCTCACAGGCCGCGTGCCACCGTCCTGGGCGTCGAGGCCTACGACACCATCTGGCTGAAGGCCGCCTCCCTGCTGGACTCGATCGTGCGCACCCGCCCGCTGGTCGAGGGCAACTGGCGGCTGGCCTGGGTCGCCGTCGTGGCGTTCTGCGACATCAACGGCTGGTGGGTGGAGGCCGACGAGGAG
Source organism: Umezawaea tangerina (assembly GCF_003002815.1). Lineage (GTDB taxonomy): Bacteria > Actinomycetota > Actinomycetes > Mycobacteriales > Pseudonocardiaceae > Umezawaea > Umezawaea tangerina. The sequence goes on from NZ_PVTF01000003.1 coordinate 487,041, forward strand.
GACGCGCTCAACCTCGTGCGCTCGCTCGGCCGCGAGGAGACCGACGTCTTCGGCATGGCCAGCAGGCTCGAGGCGTGGGCCGTGCCCAAGCCCTCGTGACGCCGGGGCTTGACCTGGAGTGCGCTCCAGCTCCTACGGTCGTGGTGTGACTCATTCGATCGCCCAGGCAGCCGAACACAGCGGGTTGTCGATCGACACCCTCCGCTACTACGAACGCATCGGCCTGGTCGACCCGCCCGCACGCGACTCGGGCGGGCGGCGCACCTACTCGGACGCGGACCTGGACTGGCTGGTCTTCCTCACCAGGCTCCGCACCACCGGGATGCCGATCAAGATGATGCGCGAGTACGCGCAGCTCCAGCACGTCGGCCCGGTGACCAGGGGCGCGCGCCAGCAGATCCTGCTCGACCACCGCGCCTCCGTGCGCGAGCGCATCGCCGAGCTGGAGTCGTGCCTCGGCGTGCTCGACCACAAGATCGACCTCTACGCGGGGCTCATGGCCGACGAGCAGACCGCCAGGGGTGCCACCGCGTGACGGCGCCGAGCCGGTCGGCTCGACTCGCGCCGTCGTCGCGGTGCGGCCATGGTGGAGGTGCGGCGACGTCCGCCCGTCGCCCGGCCGCGCCCGCCGCACATCCGATCGACCTTGGGGGACGAGACCGATGACCACCCGCTTCCTGGGCCCGCTCGAGGTGGGCCCGCAGGGGCTGGGCTGCATGGGGATGAGCCAGTCCTACGGCAAGGGCGACGACGTCGAGTCGATCGCCACGATCCACCGGGCCCTTGAGCTCGGCGTGACGCTCCTCGACACCGCCGACATGTACGGCTCCGGCGCGAACGAGGAGCTGGTCGGCAGGGCCGTCGCCGACCGGCGCGACCAGGTCGTGCTGGCCACGAAGTTCGGCTTCACCAGGATGCCCGACCGGCCGGTCCGGGGTGACGCGGAGTACGTCCGGCAGGCGTGCGACGCCTCGTTGAGGCGGCTCGGCGTCGACCACGTGGACCTCTACTACCAGCACCGCGTCGACCCGGATGTGCCGATCGAGGAGACCGTCGGGGCGATGGCGGAGCTGGTCGGGCAGGGCAAGGTGCGCCACCTCGGGCTGTCCGAGGCCGGTGCCGCCACGATCCGCCGCGCGCACGCCGTGCACCCGATCGCGGCCCTGCAGAGCGAGTGGTCGCTCTGGACCCGCGACGTCGAGCCCGAGATCGCGCCGACGTGCGTCGAGCTGGGCATCGGCATCGTCCCGTTCTCGCCGCTCGGCCGCGGTCTGCTGACCGGTGCCGTGACCTCCCTCGACGACCTCGCCGAGGACGACATGAGGCGCGGGCTGCCCCGTTTCGAGCAGGCCAACCTCGCCCGCAACATGGCGGGCGTGGCCGCGCTGCGGGCGCTGGCCGAGGACCGCGGCGTGACCGCGGGCCAGCTCGCGCTCGCCTGGGTGCAGCACCGCGGGTCGACCGTGGTGCCGATTCCCGGCACCAAGCGCAGGAGGTACCTGGAGGAGAACGTCGCCGCGGCCTCGTTGGAGCTGACCGCCGACGACCTCGCCGCCATCGACGCCGCCGTTCCGGCCGCCGCGGGTGACCGCGCCACGGCCGCCATGCTCCGCCTCGCCAACCACTGACACGGGGGATGACACTGATGAAAACCCGTTCTCTCGGCCCGATCGAGGTCGGCTCCCAGGGCCTCGGCTGCATGGGCATGAGCGCCTTCTACGGCGCCGACCGCGACGACGCCGAGTCGATCGCCACGATCCACCGCGCGCTCGAGCTCGGCGTCACGATGCTCGACACTTCCGACGCCTACGGGCCGCACACCAACGAGGAGCTGGTCGGCCGGGCCATCGCCGACCGCCGCGACCGGGTCGTGCTGGCCACCAAGTTCGGCATCGCCGAGCGCGACGCCGACGGCCACGCCCGCATCCGCGGTGACGCCGACTACGTCCGCTCGGCCGCCGAGGACTCGCTCAAGCGGCTCGGCGTCGACCACGTGGACCTCTACTACCAGCACCGCGTCGACCGGACCGTGCCGATCGAGGAGACCGTCGGCGCCATGGCCGAGCTGGTGGAGCAGGGCAAGGTCCGCCACCTCGGCCTGTCCGAGGCCAGTGCCGACAACATCCGCCGCGCGCACGCCGTGCACCCGATCACGGCCGTCCAGTTCGAGTGGTCGCTGTGGTCGCGCGAGATCGAGGTCGAGATCGTCCCGACGGCCCGTGAGCTGGGGATCGGCGTCGTCGCGTACTCGCCGCTCGGCCGCGGGTTCCTGACCGGCAGCATCAGGTCGACCGACGACCTCGCGCCCACCGACTTCCGCCGCATCGCCCAGCCCCGGTTCACCGGCGAGAACCTGGAGCGCAACCAGGCGATCGTCGAGTCGCTGCGGGCCGTCGCCGCGCAGCACGACGTGACGCCTGGCCAGATCGCGTTGGCGTGGGTGCAGCACCGTGGCTCCGACGTGGTGCCGATCCCCGGCACCAAGCGGCGCAAGTACCTGGAGGAGAACGTCGCCGCGGCCTTGCTGGAGCTCACGCCCGAACAGCTCGCCACCATCGAGGCCGCTGTTCCCGCCGACGCCGTGGCGGGTGAGCGGTACTCGGAGGGCAGCATGAAGTCGATCGACCGATGAGGCGCCTCGCGATCGGCCTCGCCGCGGTCCTGCTGCTGTCCGGCGGCACGTCGGGCGCCCGTCCGCCCGCCGTGCCGGACGGCTGGGTCGGCACCTGGGGCGGTGCGGCCGCCGCCGGTGTCGGCAACGGGTACGTCGACTACTCGATCCGCAACATCGTCCACACCAGCGTCGGCGGCTCCGCCGTCCGCGTCCGCCTCTCCAACCGCTTCAGCCCCCAACCCGTCCTCATGGGCCACGTGTCCGTCGCCGTCTCGGCGCGCGCCGGCTACCCGGAGGCCGTCGCGGGCACCATGCGCGAGCTCACCTTCGGCGGCAGCCCCACCGTCACCATCCCCGCCGGCGCGGAAATCCTCAGCGACCAGGTCTCCCTCCGCGTCCCCCGCGACGCCGACCTCCTCGTCACCACCTACACCCCGGCCCCGTCCGGCCCCGTCACCTACCACGGCCTCGCCACCCAGACGTCGTTCTTCACCCGCGACGGCGACTTCGCCCTGGAGACGTCCGGCGCGAGCTACGACGAGCAGACCACCGCCTGGCACTACATCACCGCCGTCGACGTCCGCGGCTCCAACGCCGCGGGCACGGTCGTCGCCTTCGGCGACTCGATCACCGACGGCGCGGGAGCCACCTCCGGCGCCAACAAGCGCTGGCCCGACCTCCTCGCCGACCGCCTGGCAGGCCGCCTCGGCGTCGTCAACTCCGGCATCTCCGGCAACCGCCTGCTGCTGGACGGCGGCGGCGCAGGCGTCAACGCCCTGGCGCGGTTCGACCACGACGTCCTCGCGGAGACCGGCGTCCGCTCGGTCATCCTGCTGGAGGGCATCAACGACATCCAGCAGTCCCCGCACCAAACCGACCCGGCACCCCTCATCACCGCCTACCGCCAGTTCACCACCCAGGCCCACTCCCACGGCATCAAGGTCCTCGGCGCCACCGTCCTCCCCTTCAAGGGCTGGCTCATCTACGACCCGACCCTCGAAGCCACCCGCCAGGCCCTCAACGACTTCATCCGCACAAGCGGCACCTTCGACGCCGTCATCGACTTCGACAAAGCCATCCAAGACCCGAACGACCCCCTCACCATGCGCCCCGACTACGACAGCGGCGACCACCTCCACCCCAACGACGCCGGCTACCAGGCCATGGCCAACGCCGTAAACCTGAACAAGCTCTAACCCAAGCCACCTACCTACCTACCTACCTACCCACCCACCCCACCCCGTCGGGCGCAGCCCGCCAGCGCGCATCCGGCGCGGAGCGCCTGGGGCCTCGTCGGCGCCAGCCGATGCCCTGTCCGCCGCGAGGCGCGGATGCCTTGTCCAAGGGCGAAGCCGAGGATGCCCCGTCCGACGGCGAAGCCGAGGATGCCTGGTCAGGCGCAGCCTGATAGCTGGCGAAGCCAGATCCCCTCCCGCCCCCGATAAACAGCGCCCTCCTGATTGATCTTGGTTTGTCAAGACAGCTCTATCGTCTTGACAAACCAAGATCAATCATTGGAACAATCGCGCGCCGGGGGCAGGGCTTCGCGGGGGGTGGGTCCCCGAAACGCGCACAAGGGCCGGGCTCCCCCACCCCCGACCACACCCCCAAGTGGTGGATGATCAGAACGCGGGCCGTGGAACCACTCAGGCCCGTGCGCGTCCTAGTAAGCACACACAGGAGGGGGTCATGGACACTTCAATCATGAGGTCCAGCAGCAGGAGCAAGCGCATCACCTGGGGTGGCGGCCTGTCGGTCAGCCTTGGTCTGATCGGGTTGCCGCTGGTGTTCATGGGCGTGTGGCCCACGGTCGACCACAGCCCGTGGGACACCAACACGATGATCCTGGCCGCGGGTGTCTTCCTCTGCACGGTGAGCTACATCTCCGGGCGCATCGCGGTCGCCGCGGTGACCGAGGAGCGCCGCCAGCCGATCGCCCCGCCCACGAGGCGTCCTTACGTGGTGGCGGGTGTGTCGCTGGCGGTCGCGATCCTCTGCCTGGTGTTCGCGCTCAACTGACCCCTGCCCGCGCGGTGGCTTTCAGCCGAGCAGGGTCTCGACCTGCGTCCTGAGCTCCGCGAGACGTGCCGCGGCCCGGTCGCGGGCGGGTGCGACCCCGTCCGCGACCGGTTCGACCACTTCGAGGTACGCCTTGAGCTTGGGTTCGGTGCCCGACGGTCGGACGACGACGCGCACGCCGTCCCGCGTCAGCCGCAGCACGTCCGCCTCGGGCAGCAGGTCCTCGTAGGCGAAGCCGTCCGGTGGGTTCTGCCGCAGCCTGGCCATCAGGGCGTCGATGCGGCTCAGGTCGGTGAACCTGAGCGACACCTGGTCGGTGAGGTGCACGCCGTGCTCGACCGACAGCTGGTCGAGGGCGTCGAGCAGGGTCCGGCCGGAGGCCTTGAGGGTGGCGGCGAGGTCGCAGGCGACGACGGCGGCGGAGATGCCGTCCTTGTCCGTCACGGCGTCCGGGTCCACGCAGTGCCCGAGCGCTTCCTCGTAGGCGTAGACGAGGCCTTCGCCCGCGCGCACCAGCCACTTGAAGCCGGTCAGGGTCTCGGCGTACCGGGCGCCCTGCGCCTTGGCGATCTCGCCGAGCAGCGACGACGACACGATCGTGGTCGCCACCAACGGGTCCGGGTGCGCGGAGCGGTCCACTGTGGACAGCACGAGCGAGCCGAGGAGCACGCCGGTCTCGTCGCCGCGCAGCATCCGCCAGGTGCCGTCGGGCTGCCGCACGCCGAGAGCGCACCGGTCGGCGTCGGGGTCCAGCGCGACGGCCAGGTCGGCGTTCTCCCGCGCGGCCATGGCGAGCAGCTCGTCCGCCGCGCCCGGCTCCTCCGGGTTCGGGAACGCCACGGTGGGGAAGTCCGGGTCCGGCACGGCCTGCGACCGGACCACCCGCACGTCGGTGAAACCCGCGCGCCGCAACGCCTCCACGGCGGTCTGGCCGCCGACGCCGTGCATCGGGGTCAGCACCACGCGCAGGTCGCGGGCGGTGCCCTTCGGCAGCGACGACACGCGTTCCAGGTACTCGTCGACCTCGGCGTCGGTGACCGGCAGCCAGTCCGCCGACGTCTCCACCGACACCGCGGCGGGCACCCGTGCCACGGCGGCCTCGATCTCGCGGTCCGCGGGCGGCACGATCTGCCCGCCGCCGGACAGGTACAGCTTGTAGCCGTTGTCCGCGGGCGGGTTGTGCGACGCGGTGATCTGCACGCCCGCGACCGCGCCGTGCTTGCGCACCAGGAAGGCCAACACTGGCGTGGGCAGCGGGCGGGGCAGCACGCGCACGGTGAAGCCCGCCGCCGCGAGCACTCCGGCCGCGGCCCGGCAGAAGTCCTCCGAACCGTGCCGGGCATCGCGGCCGACGAACACGGTGCCGGTGTGCCCGCCCGCGCGCAGCCAGTCCGCCAGCCCGGCGGTGGTGCGGGTGACGACGGCGCGGTTCATCCCGTTGGGGCCCGCCCGGACCGGGCCGCGCAGGCCCGCGGTGCCGAACGTGAGCGGCCCGGCCATGCGGTCGGCCAGCTCCTCCGCCGCGCCGGGGGCGCCACCCATCGCCCGTGCGAGGACGCCCTGCAGCTCGGCACGCGCGGCGGGGTCGGGGTCGTCGGCGATCCAGCGGAACGCGGCGTCGCGCAGGGCCGGGGTCAGGCTCATGCCCTGGTCACCAGCTCCCGGAGCAGCGCGCCCATGCGGGACGCGGCGGCGGCGCCCGCCTCCAGCACCTCGAGGTGGTCGAGCGGCTCACCGGTGATGCCCGCCGCGAGGTTCGTCACCAGCGACAGGCCGAAGACCTCCACGCCCTCCGCGCGGGCCGCGATGGCCTCCAGCACGGTCGACATGCCCACCAGGTCCGCGCCCATCGTGCGCAGCATCCTGATCTCCGCGGGCGTCTCGAAGTGCGGGCCCGGCAGGCCCGCGTAGACGCCCTCCTCCAACGACGGGTCGATCTCCTGGGCGATGGCCCGCAGCCGGGGCGAGTACAGGTCGGTCAGGTCCACGAACCGCGCGCCCACCAGCGGCGACGACGCGGTCAGGTTCAGGTGGTCGCTGATCAGCACGGGCTGGCCGACGGCCATGCCCTGGCGCAGGCCGCCCGCGGCGTTGGTCAGCACGACCGTGCGCGCGCCCGCGGCGGCGATGGTGCGCACGCCGTGCACGACCTTCGCGATGCCCTTGCCCTCGTACCCGTGCGTGCGGCCCAGCATGACCAGCACGTTCTTGTCGCCCACCGGCACCGAGCGGATCGTGCCGCCGTGGCCGACGGCGGTCGGCGCGTCGAAGCCCGGCAGGTCGCCGAACGGCACCTCCGCCGAGGGCTCGCCGATCAGGTCGGCGGCGGGCCGCCAACCCGACCCGAGCACAACGGCGACGTCGTGCTCGGCCACTCCGGTGCGGTTCGCCAGCTCCTCCGCGGCCCGGCAGGCCTGCGGGTCCGGAGCGGTCTTGTCGTCGTTTGTCCCGGTCACCGCGTGAGCGTAACCGCGGTCAGCCCACCACGGAGAACGTGCTCGCGATGGTGTCGAAGAGCCGGACGCGGCCGGTCTCCTCCTGGTCGGTGGGGAACACCACCTCGACCACCCACAGGTCGTCGCCGTGCGGCACGATCCGCGAGAACCGCGACCGCCGCAGGTCCGCGCCCGGTTTCGGGTAGGTCTCGGTCAGCGGGATGGCCGACTCGACCGTGCGGTAGCTGAACTGGACCGCCTCGACGTCGTAGTCGTTGCCGGGCACCTCGGGCAGGCCCTGGCTGAGCTCGGAGAAGTAGTGCTCCTCGGGCCAGTGCGACCGCACGAGCCTGAGGTAGTTGCCGATCCGGTACTTCGGGTAGTAGCCGCCGAACCGCTGCACGGCCACCTCGTACAGCCCGTTCGGGGCGATCAGGTGGGTGACGGTGCTGGGGGGCAGCTCGTCGTTCTGGCGCTGCTCGACGTAGGTGGTCCAGTCCGGGGCGACGCTGATGGTGAACCGGGCGCCCTGGTCGCCGTTCGCGGCGGCCGCCGAGGCCGTGCGCGGCACCAGCTCCTGGGACTCCCCGATGCCGGGCACGTTCGGCGTGCTCTGCTGCGCGGGCGGGAGCAGCGACGCGCCCGCGACGTACCTGGTCAGGACGAACCCGCCCGCGGTGGCCGTGGCGAAGACCAGCACCGTGACCAGGACGAGCAGCGCGGTCACGGCGGGCTCGCGCCGGGGCTCCACGACCCGCGTCGGCTGCCGGGACACCTGGAACGGCAGCGGGCCGGGGTCGGAGGCCAGCGGGGTGTCCGACGGGATCACCGGCTTCGGCTTCACGACCGGCGCCCGCACGGTGATCCGCAGGTCGCGGGTCACCTCGTTGGACGGGAACAGCTCCAGTCCGGGCTCGGCCAGCAGCGGCCGGACCAGCCTGCGCACCTCGGTCAGCGACATCCGCGCGTCGGGCCGCTTCACCATCAGGCCCGCGATGACCGGGGCCAGCTCCTCCGCGTCGACCGGCGGGGGCACCTCGTGGTGGACGACCGCGTTGATCGTGCGCAGCACGTTCGTGCCGTCGTAGGGCGGGGTGCCGGACATGGCCGCCCACAGCGTGGCGCCGAGGCCCCACAGGTCGGCGGCCGTGGTCAGGGGCGCGCCGGAGGCCACCTCGGGCGCGATGTAGGAGGGGGTGCCGAGCATGATGCCGCGGCTGGTCATCGTCGCGTCGGCGACGTTGCGGGCGATGCCGAAGTCGGTGAGCTTGATCCGCCCGTCGTCGGAGATCAGCACGTTGCCCGGCTTCACGTCGCGGTGCACGATGCCCGCCCGGTGCGCCGACTCCAGCGCCGCCGCCACCGCGTCCGCCACGGCCGCGCCCTGCTCCAGGGTCAGCGGTCCGCGCTGCCGGATCAGGTCGGCCAGGCTGGAGGACGGCACCAGCTCCATGACCACGTAGGGGTCGCCGTCGAGCTGCACGACGTCGTAGAGCGTCACCAGGTTGGGGTGGGAGAGGCGGGCGACCGAGCGCGCCTCGCGCATGGTCCGCTCGCGCAGCACCTCCGCCTCGGCGTCGGTCGTGCCGGGCGGGCGCAGCACCTCCTTGACCGCGACGTCACGGCGCAGGACCTCGTCGTGGGCCGCCCACACGATCCCCATGGAGCCGCGGCCGAGCACGTGGTGCAGCCGGTAGCGCTCCCCGATCAAGCGCGCTGTCCGCTCGTTCTCCACGGCGCCATTCTGCACAATTAGGGGTTCTTTAGGGGCCGGGGCCACCCTGGGCGCGTGGGAGGCTTACTGCATCGTTCACGGCGGTGAACCTCACATAGCCGCCCCACTCCTTGTCGGTGACACTTCGGAGCATGATGGAACCGTCCGGCGATTTGGCTCTGGCCGCCGAGTTCCCGACGCCTGATCGGGAACGCTGGCGGGAACTGGTCGACGGGGTCCTGAGGAAATCGGGCGCCCCGTTCGAGTCCCTGGTCTCCACCACCTACGACGGCATCTCCATCAGTCCTCTCTACACCGCGGAGGACGTCTCGCCGCCCAGCGGTTTCCCCGGTGTGGCGCCGTTCGTGCGCGGGGGAAGTCCCCACGGCGCGGTGGACGGCGGCTGGCTCGTCCGCCAGCTGCACGCGCACCCCGACCCGGCGGTCGCCAAGCACGCGGTGATGGGCGACCTGCTCAACGGCGTCGGCTCGCTGTGGCTCAAGGTCGGCTCGGCGGGCGTGCCCGCGGCCGCGCTGGACGACGTGCTCGCGGACGTCTACCTCGACCTCGCCCCCGTGGTGGTCGACGGCGGCGCCGAGTTCGCCGAGGCCGGTCGCGCGATGCTGAAGGTCTTCGACGAGCGGCCGCTGCTGCCCAGCGAGGTGCGCGGCAACCTCGGCGCGGACCCGGTCGGCGTGCTCGCGCGCTCCGGCGGCGAGGCCGACTTCCCGGCCCTGCTCGACCTGGTCACGCGGTCCCGCAGGCTGTTCCCGGAGCTGCGCACGGTCGTCGTCGACGGCCTGCCGTTCCACCAGGCGGGTGGCTCGGACGCCCAGGAGCTGGGCGCGTCGCTCGCGGCGGGCGTGGCCTACCTGCGGGCGCTCACCGACGCCGGGCTGACCGTCGCGGAGGCGGCCGGGCAGCTGGAGTTCCGCTACGCCGCGAGCGCCGACCAGTTCCTCACCATCGCGAAGTTCCGCGCGGCCCGGCGGCTCTGGTCGCGGGTCACCGAGGTCGCGGGCTCGACGACGCCGCAGCTCCAGCACGCGGTCACGTCCACGGCCATGATGACCAGGCGCGACCCGTGGGTGAACATGCTGCGCACCACGATCGCGTGCTTCGGCGCCGGTCTGGGTGGTGCGGACGCGGTGACCGTGCTGCCGTTCGACGCGGCCATCGGGCTCCCGGACGACTTCGCCCGGCGGATCGCGCGCAACACCCAGTCCGTGCTCCTGGAGGAGTCGCGGCTCGCCGGTGTGATCGACCCGGCGGGCGGCTCCTGGTACGTGGAGCGGCTGACCGACGAGCTCGCGCGGGCCGCGTGGGCGTGGTTCCAGGAGATCGAGCGCGCGGGCGGCGTCGTGGCGGGCCTGCGGTCCGGGTTCGTCGCCGACCGGCTGGCGCGGACGTGGGCGGCGCGCGAGGCGAACCTGGCCGACCGCACCGACGCGCTCACCGGCGTGAGCGAGTTCCCGAACCTGGCCGAGAAACCGGTGGAGCGCCCGCCCGCGCCCGCCGACCCGACCGGCGGCCTGCCGGTCATCCGGTACGCGCAGGCCTACGAGGCGCTGCGCGACCGCTCGGACGCGCACCTGGCCGCGCACGGTCGGCGGCCCACCGTCTTCCTCGCCACGCTCGGCCCGGTCGCCGCGCACACCGCGCGGGCGTCGTTCGCGGCGAACCTGTTCCAGGCGGGCGGGATCGACACGCCCAACGCCGGTCCCACGAGGACGGTGCAGGACGTGGTCGACGGGTTCCGCGCGAGCGGGGCCGCGATCGCGTGCCTGTGCGGCAGCGAGAAGAGCTACGGCGAGCTGGCCGTGCCGGTGGCGGAGGCGTTGCGCGCCGCCGGTGCCGAGCGGATCCTGCTGGCGGGCAAGGAGTCCCCGGCGGAGGTCGACGAGCTCGTGTTCACCGGGTGTCCGGCACTGGACGTCCTCGACCACACCTTCGCGGCCCTGGAGGTGGCGTGATGATCCCGGACTTCGCCGACGTCCCGCTCGGCGACCCCGCCGAGTCCACGGTGGACAACTGGCAGCGGGCGCTGCACGAGACCACGGGCAAGGGCGCCGACGCGCTCATGTGGGAGACGCCGGAGGGCATCGGCGTGAAGCCGGTGTACTCCGCCGCGGACACCGAGGGCCTCGACTTCCTGGCCACCTACCCCGGCATCGCGCCGTACCTGCGCGGGCCGTACCCGACGATGTACGTCAACCAGCCGTGGACGATCCGGCAGTACGCCGGGTTCTCCACCGCCGAGGAGTCCAACGCCTTCTACCGCCGCAACCTCGCGGCGGGCCAGAAGGGCCTGTCGGTCGCGTTCGACCTGGCGACCCACCGCGGCTACGACTCCGACCACCCGCGCGTCGCCGGTGACGTCGGCATGGCGGGCGTGGCGATCGACTCGATCTACGACATGCGGCAGCTCTTCGACGGCATCCCGCTGGACAAGATGAGCGTGTCCATGACGATGAACGGCGCCGTGCTGCCGGTGCTGGCGCTCTACGTGGTCGCGGCCGAGGAGCAGGGGGTGGCGCCGGAGCAGCTGGCCGGGACCATCCAGAACGACATCCTCAAGGAGTTCATGGTCCGCAACACCTACATCTACCCGCCCGCGCAGTCGATGCGGATCATCTCGGACATCTTCTCCTTCACCTCGCGGAAGATGCCGAAGTACAACTCGATCTCCATCTCCGGCTACCACATGCAGGAGGCCGGGGCGACCGCCGACCTGGAGCTGGCCTACACGCTGGCCGACGGCGTCGAGTACCTGCGGGCCGGTCGCGCGGCGGGCCTGGACATCGACGCGTTCGCGCCGCGGCTGTCGTTCTTCTGGGCCGTGGGCATGAACTTCTTCATGGAGGTCGCGAAGCTCCGCGCCGCCCGGCTGCTGTGGGCGAAGCTGGTGAAGGGCTTCGACCCCAAGTCACCGAAGTCGCTGTCGCTGCGCACGCACTGCCAGACGTCGGGGTGGTCGCTGACCGCTCAGGACGTCTTCAACAACGTCACCCGCACCTGCGTCGAGGCGATGGCCGCGACCCAGGGGCACACGCAGTCGCTGCACACCAACGCGCTGGACGAGGCGCTGGCGCTGCCGACGGACTTCTCCGCGCGGATCGCCCGCAACACCCAGCTGTTCCTCCAGCAGGAGTCGGGCACCACGCGGGTGATCGACCCGTGGGGCGGCAGCGCGTTCGTGGAACGGCTCACCAACGACCTGGCGCACCGCGCGTGGGGGCACATCACCGAGGTCGAGGCCGCGGGCGGCATGGCCAAGGCGATCGAGGCGGGCATCCCCAAGCTGCGCATCGAGGAGGCCGCGGCCCGCACCCAGGCGCGGATCGACTCCGGCCGCCAGCCGGTGATCGGCGTGAACAAGTACCAGGTCGAGTTCGACGAGAAGATCGACGTGCTCAAGGTCGACAACGCGGGCGTGCGCACCCAGCAGCTGGAGAAGCTGCGGCGGCTGCGCGAGGAGCGCGACAGCGGGGCCGTCGAGTCCGCGCTGGAGGCGTTGACCAAGGCGGCCTCGGGCGAGGGGAACCTGTTCGCGCTCGCGATCGACGCGGCGCGGGCGAAGGCCACCGTCGGCGAGATCTCCGAGGCGCTGGGGAAGGTCTGGGGCCGCCACTCGGCGCAGATCCGGACCATCTCCGGGGTGTACCGGGAGGAGTCCGGCGCGGTGTCCAACGTGGACGCGACCCGAGCGGTCGTCGAGGAGTTCGCCGAGGCGGAGGGCCGCCGTCCCCGCATCCTGGTGGCGAAGATGGGCCAGGACGGGCACGACCGCGGCCAGAAGGTGATCGCTACCGCGTTCGCCGACCTCGGCTTCGACGTGGACGTCGGACCGCTGTTCCAGACGCCCGGCGAGGTGGCGCGGCAGGCCGTGGAGGCCGACGTGCACGTGGTCGGCGTGTCGTCGCTGGCCGCCGGGCACCTCACGCTGGTGCCCGCGCTGCGCGACGAGCTGGCGGAGCTGGGCCGCGACGACATCATGATCGTGGTCGGCGGCGTGATCCCGCCGCAGGACTTCGACGCGCTGCGCGAGGCGGGCGCGGCGGCGATCTTCCCGCCCGGCACGGTCGTCGCCGACGCGGCGGGGGACCTGCTGGGCAGGCTGGCCGCCCAGCTCGGCCATGCCTAGGGCGGTCGACGTCGGCGAGTACGCGAAGGGCGTGCTGGCCGGGAACCGGGGCACGCTGGCGCGCGCGATCACGCTGGTCGAGTCCACCAGGGCCGACCACCGCGCGTGGGCGCAGGAGCTGCTCGTCGAGCTGCTGCCGCACGCGGGCGGCGCGCACCGGGTCGGCATCACCGGCGTGCCCGGTGTCGGCAAGTCGACGTTCATCGACGCGCTGGGCACCAAGCTGACCGGCGAGGGGCACCGGGTGGCCGTGCTGGCCGTCGACCCGTCGTCGACCCGCACCGGCGGCAGCATCCTCGGCGACAAGACCAGGATGGCCAGGCTGGCGGTCGACCCCGCCGCCTACATCCGGCCGTCGCCGACCTCGGGCACGCTAGGCGGCGTGGCGCAGGCGACCAGGGAGACCATCGTCCTGGTCGAGGCCGCGGGCTACGACGTCGTGCTGGTCGAGACGGTCGGCGTCGGGCAGTCCGAGGTGGCCGTCGCGAACATGACGGACTGCTCGCTGTTCCTCACCCTCGCCCGCACCGGCGACCAGCTCCAGGGCATCAAGAAGGGCGTGCTGGAGCTGGCCGACGTGATCGCGGTCAACAAGGCCGACGGCGAGCACGAGCTGGAGGCCAGGAAGGCCGCGCGCGAGCTGGCCGGGGCGCTGCGGCTGCTCCGACCGCCCGGCGCGCTGTGGCACCCGCCCGTCCTCACGTGCAGCGCGCTGACCGGCGCCGGCATGGACGACGTGTGGGCGCAGATCGGCAAGCACCACGCCGCCCTCACCGGGGCGGGGGAGCTGGCCGAGCGGCGCAGGCGCCAGCAGGTGGACTGGACGTGGGCGATGGTGCGGGACCAGCTGCTCGGGCGGTTGCGCGCCCACCCGGACGTGCGGACGCTGGCGCCGGAGCTGGAGCGGCAGGTTCGGGAAGGCGAACTCACCGCGACCCTCGCGGCCGAACGCATCCTCAAGGCGTTCACGACCGGGTGATGCCACAGTGGTCCACCACTCGATCGGTCGCGGTGTGTTCCTTGATCGCGAAGCGGGCACCCCCTATCGGGGTACCCGGGTGCTCGACTCGCGGGCCATTGGGGACGCCTATGTACCCGTGGCCGTTTTCGGGGCTCCTAAGTGGTGAGAGGAGGCGATACTCGGGGTGAAGGGGATACCGGTCCGGGTGACCACTGACAGTGGTAACCGGGACGCGCGGTGACTAACCTGGTGACCATGCGGCGATTGGTGTCCAGTGCGTGCGTGGCTCTCCTGTTCGCGCTGGCCGGTGCGTTCACGCTGGTGGCGCCCGCGGGAGCCGCGGTGAGCCCGGCCGTGCACCACGGGGTGCACGTCTTCGCGCAGCAGACGGAGACGGTCGACCCGACGAACACGGGACCAGACCTCAACCCGCCGCAGGAGAACCGCTCGATCGGGGCCGACACCAAGAAGAAGCTCTGGATCGGCGGCATCGCGGTACTGCTCTTCGCGCTCGTCTACTGGCGCAACAAGCGCCGGTACAACAAGTGGCGCAAGGCGCGCAAGGCCGCCGCCGGCTGACCCGAAGCGTTCCATCTGCTGGGAATCGGCATCCGGTATACGGTCGTCCGGTAGGAATCGCGAGGCAGTGATCGGTCAGGCCGAACCCTCGGCCGCCGTTTGGCGCAGCGTCGCGACCGGCCGTCGTTGATCACCGGAAGGGCACTTCGGCCCGCCGGGACGTGATGCAGGATGGACGCAAATGAGTACCGAATTCAAGATCAGCACACGCTCATCCGTGGAGCGGTACTCGACGGTGCTCACCGACCTCTCGCGCAGCATCCACGCCGAGCCCGAGATCGCCTTCCAGGAGCACCGCAGCGCCGAGAAGGTGGCGACGCTGCTGGCTGGCGAGGGCTTCGAGGTCGAACGCGGCGTCGCGGACCTGGACACGGCGTTCACCGCGACCTACGGCTCCGGTGAGCTCGTCCTCGGCCTGTGCGCCGAGTACGACGCGCTCCCCGAGATCGGCCACGCCTGCGGCCACAACGTGATCGCGGCCTCCAGCGCGGGCGCGGCACTGGCGCTGCGCGACCTGGCCGACGAGCTCGGCATCACGGTCAAGGTGATCGGCACGCCCGCCGAGGAGGTGGGCGGCGGCAAGGTGCTCATGCTGGAGCGCGGCGTGTTCGACGACGTGGCGTTCTCGATGATGGTGCACCCCGCCCCGTACGAGGCCATCGCGGCCCGGTCGCTGGCGATCACCGACGTGGAGGTCCACTACACCGGCCGGTCCTCGCACGCCGCCGCGGCGCCGCACCTCGGCGTCAACGCGGCGGACGCGATCACGGTGGCCCAGGTCGCGATCGGCCTGGTCCGCCAGCACCTGGAACCCGGCCAGATGGTCAGCGGCATCGTCCTCAACGGCGGCACGGTGCCCAACATCGTGCCCGCGCGGACGTCGGCGATGTTCGACCTGCGCGCCGAGAACCTCGAATCACTGCAGCGCCTCGAGAACCGAATCGGGGACTGCTTCCACGCCGGGGCCCTGGCCACCGGCTGCACCCATGAGGTCGTCAAGGTCTCGCCGATCTACGCCGAGCTCACCCCGGACCAGTGGCTCGCGGACGCCTACCGGCAGGCCGCGGTCGCACTGGGGAGGCGTCCGCTCAGTCCCGAACGGGAACTGCGGGAGAAGATCGGCAGCACCGACATGGGCAACGTCACCCGCGTGCTGCCCGCCATCCACCCGACCATCGCCATCGACTGCGGAGACGCGGTGAACCACCAAATCGAGTTCGCGACCGCCTGCGCGTCGGCTTCCGCCGACCAGGCGGTGCTCGAAGGAGCACTGGCCATGGCCTGGACGACCATTACCGCGGCCACGGATCCGGACCAGCGCGCGAGGCTGCTCGCCGCCGCTGCCGACCGTGCCGCCCCTCTCGGAGGTACGGCATGACCGTCCTGGATTCGCGGACCGACCTGTCACGGGAGGAGTCCGAAGTGCTGTTGACCCGGCAGGGGGTGAGCATTGCCCCTGTGGATGATCCCGGCGAGGGGCGTGGTCCCTCTTGGCTCGACGACTGGCTGACCGCGAACGCGGCCGAGGTCGTCGCCTGGCGCAGGCACCTCCACGCGAACCCGGAGCTGTCCCGCAAGGAGTACGCCACGACCGAGCTCATCGCCGGGCTGCTGCGCTCCGTCGGGCTCAAGCCCAGGACCCTGCCCGGTGGCACCGGGCTCGTCTGCGACATCGGCAGCGGCCCGCGCTGCGTGGCGCTGCGCGCGGACATGGACGCGTTGCCGTTGCAGGAGAACACCGGGCTGCCCTTCGCCTCCACTGTGGACGGCGCCTCGCACGCCTGTGGACACGACGCGCACACGACCGTGCTGCTCGGCGCGGCCCTGGCGCTGGCGTCGGCCACCGAGCTGCCCGGCCGGGTCCGGCTGATCTTCCAGCCCGCCGAGGAGGTCATGCCGGGCGGTGCGCTGGACGTGCTCGCCGCGGGCGGCCTCGACGGCGTGGAGCGGATCTTCGGGCTGCACTGCGACCCCCGGCTGGAAGTGGGCCGGGTGGGGACCCGCGTGGGTGCCATCACGTCGGCCAGCGACCTGCTGGAGCTGCGCCTGACCTCGCCCGGTGGCCACACCTCCCGTCCGCACCTCACCGCGGACCTGGTCAACGCCCTGGGCACGGTGATCACGGGCCTGCCGTCGTTCCTGTCCCGCAGGGTGGACCCGCGTTCGGGCACCGTCCTGGTGTGGGGTGCCGTGCACGCGGGCGAAGCCGCGAACGCGGTGCCGCAGGACGGGGTGCTGCGCGGGACGTTGCGGACCGGCGACCGGGAGATCTGGGCCGAGCTGGAACCGCTGGTGAAGGAACTGGTGGGAGCGCTGCTGGCACCCACCGGGGTCGGGTTCGACCTGCACCACCGCCGGGGGGTGCCGCCGGTGGTGAACGAGCGGGACTCGACGCTGCTGATGAGGGCGGGGATCGAGGCTGCGCTGGGGGAGGACGCGCTGGCCGGGACGGAGCAGTCCTCCGGTGGGGAGGACTTCGGGTGGTACCTGGAGCACGTGCCGGGGTCGTTCGCGCGGCTCGGGGTGTGGGACGGGGTGAGCAAGCAGAAGGACCTGCACCAGCCGACGTTCGACCTGGACGAGAGGGCGTTGCTGGTGGGGGTGCGGGTGATGGTTCACACGGCTTTGGCGGCTTTGGCTTGATGTGGGGGTGGGGGGCGTCCTGTCGCCTGTGGTGAGGCCGGTTTGTTGCCCTATCACTGTGTCGGGCTTTGGTCGTCTTGCGGTGTGAGGCCGGCTTCTGGCCTTTCCCCTCGGTGAGTCCGGCTCTTTGCCCTCTCGTCCCGTGAGTCCGGCTTGTGGTCCTCCCACCCGTGGGAAGCCCGGCCCCCGGCGCGCGATTGTCTCAATGCTTGATCTTGCTTGTCAAGACGATGAAGCTGTCTTGACAAGCAAGATCAAGCAGGAGGGCGCTGTGGATCGGGGGCAGAGGGGAGGTCTGGCTTCGCCAGCATCAGGCTGCGCCTGACCAGGCATCCTCGGCTTCGCCGTCGGACAAAGCATCCTCGGCTTCGCCGTCGGACGGGGCATCCGCGCTTCGCGGCGGACAGGGCATCCTGGCTGCGCTGCGGACAAGGCCCCAGGCGCTTCGCGCCGGATGCGCGCTGGCGGGCTGCGCCCGTCGGGGTGTTGTGCTCGATTTTGTTGGGTTTGTTGCTGCCCCGCACCTAGGCTTTGGTTTGGGTGCGGGGCGGTGGTGTGTCTGTCTTGGTTATGAGACCGGTTCGATTAGTTGGGGCCTGGCTTCTGGGGCGGCGGAGCGGACGCCGTCTGCGGCTTGGTCGCTTGGTTGGGTTTGGGATTCGCGTTCGGCTTCCACGCGGGCGATGTAGACCTCGACCTCGCGTTTGATCTGCTCCTCGTCCCAGCCGTGGACGGTGGCGATGAGTCTGGCGACGGCTTCGGCGCTGTCGACGCCGCGGTGGGGGTACTCGATGGAGATGCGGGTGCGCCTGGTGAGGACGTCCTCCAGGTGGAGTGCGCCCTCGTGGCTGACGGCGTAGAGGACCTCGACCTGGAGGTAGTCCGGGGAGCCGGGGACGGGTTTGAGGAGTTCGGCGTTGTCGCGGGTGAGGCCGAGGACCTCGTGCACCAGCGAGCCGTAGCGGTCGAGCAGATGCCGCACGCGGTACGGGTGCAGGCCGTAGCGGGTGGCGAGCTGGTCGGCCTGGTTGACGAGGGCGTGGTAGCCGTCGGCGCCGACGAGGGGGACCTTGTCCGTGATGGACGGTTGGATGCGGCCGGGTACGTCGACCGAGGCGGCGTCGACGGCGTCGGCGCCCATGACGCGGTAGGTCGTGTACTTGCCGCCCGCGATGGCGACGAGGCCGGGGGAGACCCTGGCGACGGCGTGTTCGCGGGAGAGCTTCGAGGTGGACTCGTCCTCGCCCGCGAGCAGGGGGCGCAGGCCGGCGTAGACGCCTTCGATGTCCTCGTGGGTCAGCGGGGTCGCGAGGACCGAGTTGACGTGTTCGAGGATGTAGTCGATGTCCTTGCGGGTGGCCGCGGGGTGGGCGAGGTCGAGGTTCCAGTCGGTGTCGGTGGTGCCGACGATCCAGTGGTTGCGCCACGGGATGACGAAGAGGACCGACTTCTCGGTGCGCAGGATCATGCCGGACTCGGAGACGATCCGGTCGCGGGGGACGACGATGTGCACGCCCTTGCTGGCGCGCACGCGGAAGCGGCCGCGGCTGCCCGCCAGGCGCTGCAGCTCGTCGGTCCAGACGCCGGTGGCGTTGATCACCGCGTGGGCGCGGACGTCGGTCTCGCGGCCGTCCTCGACGTCGCGGACGCGCACACCGGAGACCCGGTCGGCCTCGCGGAGGAACTCGATGACCTGGGTGGACGTCCGCACGACGGCGCCGTAGTGGGCGGCGGTGCGGCCGACCATCATCGTGTGGCGGGCGTCGTCGGCCTGGGCGTCGAAGTAGCGGATGCCGCCGATGAGGGCGTCGCGCTTGAGCGCGGGCACCATCCGCAGCGCGCCCGCCCTGGTCAGGTGCTTCTGACCGGGGACGGAACGCCTGCCGCCCATGGAGTCGTAGAGGAACAGGCCCGCCGCGGTGTAGGGGCGCTCCCAGACCCGCTTGGTCAGCGGGTAGAGGAACGCGACCGGCTTCACGAGGTGCGGGGCGATCCGGTTGAGCATCAGCTCGCGCTCGCGCAGCGCCTCGCGCACCAACCCGAACTCGAGCTGCTCGAGGTAGCGCAGGCCGCCGTGGAACAGCTTGCTGGACCGGCTCGACGTGCCGGAGGCGAGGTCGCGGGCCTCGACGAGCGCGACCCGCAGGCCGCGCGTCGCGGCATCCAGCGCGGCGCCGACACCGACCACGCCGCCGCCGATGATGACGACGTCGAAGGTCTCGGTCTCCAGCCGTCGCCAGGACTCCTCGCGTTCCAACGGCCCCATGCGACCGGTTACGGCCGCCTCGACCTCGGTCTCGGTTTGTTCGTGCACCGCTGCTGTCCGGGGCTTGCGCGTGGCCACGACAGACGCCTCCCTGCGCTGACCTGTACTGACCCACAGCACGCTACTCGTAGGTAAGGGGATTCGGGGGATGGAGGGCTTCCGTTGGCGCGCTCTAACGGTTCGTGGTGTGCTGACCAGGAGCGAACGACCCTAAAACGGCCTGAACTGACCACGGACCCATAGACAACCGATCAGTTCGACGGTTAGCTTCAGGTCGCATCACAGGGTGGGCAGCGCGGCCGGACCCGAGCTCGGACGCGCCTCTTCGCCCTGTCCGCCACACGGCGAGGAGGCTGGCGAATGAGTGCAGGTTCGATCTTCGTCTGGGAGACCCTCGGCACCGCGATACTGATCTTGCTGGGTACCGCGGTCGTAGCCAACCACGTGCTCCGCAACACCAACGGCAACGGTGCGGGCACCCTGTTCATCAACTTCGGCTGGGCGTTCGCGGTCTTCACCGGTGCGAGCGTCGCCGCGAAGAGCGGCGCCCACCTCAACCCCGCGGTCACCCTGGGGCTGGCCATCAGCGGCAAGACCCCCTGGGGCGACGTCCCCGTCTACTTCGCGGGCCAGATGGTCGGCGCCGTCATCGGCGCGATGCTCACCTGGGCCACCTACAAGCTGCAGTTCGACGCGCACGACGAGCCGGGCGGCACGCTCGGGATCTTCTCCACCGCCCCGACCATCCGCAACACCCCGTGGAACCTCGTCACGGAGATCATCGGCACGTTCGTGCTCGTCGCGTGGATCCTGCTGAGCCCCGGCGCGAAGATGGCCGAGAACGGCCTGCCGAACTTCGGCAACTCCGCGCTCGGCTACGCGGGTGTCGCGTTCGTCGTGCTGGTGATCGGTACCTCGCTCGGCGGTCCGACCGGGTACGCCATCAACCCGGCCCGCGACCTCGGCCCCCGCATCGCCTACGCGTTCCTGATGCCCATCAAGGGCAAGGCCAACCCGGACTGGGGCTACTCCTGGATCCCCGTCGTCGGACCGTTCGTCGGCGGCGCGCTGGCGGCCCTGCTCTACCTGGTACTCCCGGTCTGAAGATGAGAGGACACCTCGCATGACCCAGTACGTGGCCGCGATCGACCAGGGCACCACCTCGACCAGGTGCATGATCTTCGACCACTCCGGTCGGGTCGTCTCGGTCGACCAGAAGGAGCACGAGCAGATCTTCCCCAAGGCGGGATGGGTCGAGCACGACCCGGAGGAGGTCTGGTCGAACACCCGCCAGGTCGCCGCGGGCGCGCTCGCCAAGGCCGACCTGAACGCGAGCGACATCGCCGCGGTCGGCATCACCAACCAGCGCGAGACCGCGGTGGTGTGGGACAAGACCACCGGCAAGCCCGTGTACAACGCGATCGTCTGGCAGGACACCCGCACCGACAGGATCTGCCAGGAGCTGGAGGCGTTGGGCGGCGGGCAGGAGCGGTACCGCGAGAAGACCGGCCTGCCGCTGGCGACCTACTTCTCCGGCCCGAAGGTCCGCTGGATCCTGGACAACGTCGACGGCGCCCGCGCCAAGGCGGAGGCCGGTGACCTGCTGTTCGGCAACATGGACACCTGGGTGCTGTGGAACATGACCGGCGGCGTCGACGGCGGTGTGCACGTCACCGACCCGACGAACGCCTCGCGCACCCTGCTGATGGACCTCGACACGCTGACGTGGGACGAGTCCATCGCGTCCGACATGAAGATCCCGCTGTCGATGCTCCCGGAGATCAGGTCGTCGTCCGAGGTCTACGGCCAGGTCAGGGAACGGGGTGCGCTCGCGGGCCTGCCGATCGCGGGCATCCTCGGCGACCAGCAGGCCGCGACGTTCGGCCAGGCGTGCCTGTCGCCCGGCGAGGCGAAGAACACCTACGGCACCGGCAACTTCGTGCTGCTCAACACCGGCACGGAGAAGGTGCTCAGCAACAACGGGCTGCTCACCACGGTCTGCTACAAGATCGGCGACAACGCCACGGTGTACGCCCTGGAGGGCTCCATCGCGGTCACCGGCTCGCTGGTGCAGTGGCTGCGGGACAACCTCGGCATGATCGGCACGGCCGCTGAGATCGAGGAGCACGCGCGGTCCGTCGAGGACAACGGCGGCGCGTACTTCGTGCCCGCGTTCTCGGGTCTGTTCGCGCCGTACTGGCGGTCCGACGCGCGCGGCGCGATCGTCGGCCTCACCCGGTACGTCAACAAGGGCCACCTGGCCCGCGCGGTGCTGGAGGCCACGGCCTTCCAGTCCCGCGAGGTCATCGACGCCATGAACGCTGACTCGGGTGTGGAGCTGACGTCGTTGAAGGTCGACGGCGGCATGGTCGTCAACGAGCTGCTCATGCAGTTCCAGGCGGACATCCTGGGCGTGCCGGTCATCCGGCCGGTCGTCGCCGAGACCACCGCGCTCGGCGCCGCCTACGCCGCGGGTCTCGCCGTCGGGTTCTGGGCTGGTGAGGACGACATCCGCGAGAACTGGGCGCAGGACAAGCAGTGGGACCCGTCCATGGACGAGGACCAGCGGGCCCGCGAGTACAAGAACTGGAAGAAGGCCGTCACCCGCACGCTGGACTGGGTCGACAAGGAGGAGTGATCACCAGGATGAAGGACCACCGCGCGAGGTCGCGTCGGTAGGTCGGGTCGCCATTCTTTCGAGCCGGGCGGGGACGGAGTCTCTGCCCGGCTCGAAAGAATCGAGGCTCGACGTGCCGACTCCCGGCGACCGAGCCGCCGTCTGCGGAGCAGCGGCCATGTTTCAGTCCAGGTCGTCGTGGCGCATGAGCTGGCGGCCGGACTCGGTGATGGAGCCCGAGAGGGACGGGTAGACGGAGAACGTGGTGGCGAGGTCTTCCACGGTGAGCTGGTTCTGCACGCTCAGCGCGATCGGCAGGATCAGCTCGCTGGCGTTCGGGGCGACCACGACGCCGCCGATGACCACGCCGGTTGCCGGGCGGCAGAACAGCTTCACGAAGCCGCGGCGCAGGCCCTCCATCTTGGCGCGGGGGTTCGTGGCGAGCGGCAGCATGATCGTGCGGGCCGGGACCTTGCCGGAGTCGATCGCCTGCTGGCTGATGCCGACGTTGGCGATCTCCGGGTTGGTGAACACGTTCGCGGCGACCGTCTTGAGCTTGATCGGGCTGACGCCCTCGCCCAGCGCGTGCCACATCGCGATCCGGCCCTGCATGGCCGCGACCGACGCCAGCAGCATCAGGCCGGTGCAGTCGCCCGCCGCGTAGACGCCGGAGACGTTCGTGCGCGACACCCGGTCGACCGGGATGTACCCGCCGCGCCCGAGCTCGATGCCGATCTTGTCCAGGCCGATGTCGGTGGTGTTGGGCACCGAGCCGACCGCCACGAGGGCGTGGCTGGCCTCGACCACGCGACCGTCCTCCAGGTGGATCTTCACGCCGTCGCCGACGTTCTCCACCTTCTCGGCCCGCGCGTGCTTCACGACCTCCGTGCCGCGTTCCGCGAACACGTCCTCCAGCACCGCCGCCGCGTCCGCGTCCTCGTGCGGCAGCACCCGGTCGCGGCTGGAGATCATGGTGACCTTCACGCCCAGCTCGGTGTACGCCGAGGCGAACTCGACACCCGTGACACCCGAGCCGACCACGGCCAGGTGCTCGGGGAGCTCGGGCAGGTCGTAGATCTGCCGCCAGTTCAGGACGCGCTTGCCGTCGGGCTCGGCACCGGGCAACACGCGCGGGGTCGCACCTGTGGCGATCAACACCACGTCGGCCGACAGCGTCTCCGACGCGCCCGAGCTCTCGACCACGATCCGGTGCTGCGCGAGCCCCCGCGAGTCGTCGCAGAACTTCGCCGTCCCGGTGATGATCTGCACCCCCTCGCGCTGCAGCCGCGCACGGATGTCCGCCGACTGCGCCAGCGCAAGGCCCTTCACCCGTCCGTGCACCACCGGCAGGTCCACCACGGCGGCGTCGTTGTCGGCGCCGATGCCCAGCTCACCGGCGTTGCGGAACGCGCTGCGACCACCCGCGGAGGCGATGAACGTCTTCGACGGCACGCAGTCGTAGAGCACGCACGCGCCCCCCACGCCGTCCGTCTCCACGACCGTCACTTCGGCCCCGTGCTGAGCTGCGACGAGCGCGGCTTCGTACCCAGCCGGGCCGCCGCCCATGATGACGATGCGGGTCACGCCAGATCCTCCTCAGACAGCGGCAACGGCCGCGGTCAACCGTACGCGGTCGGGTCGATCTCCGTGTCGCGCGGTCTGGTGTTCCTCAAGGTGATCGCGGGGTCGCTAGGCTGTCGGTCGTGCCGCTCTATGCCGCGTACGGGTCGAACATGGATCCGAACCAGATGATGGAGCGAGCCCCCTACTCCCCGATGGCGGGGACTGGCTGGCTCGCGGGTTGGCGTCTGTCGTTCGGTGGCGAGGACCTCGGCTGGGAGGGCGCTCTCGCCACCATCGTCGAAGACCCGGAAGCCCAGACCTTCGCAGTCCTCTACGACGTCAGCCCACGCGACGAGTCGCGCCTGGACAGGTGGGAAGGCGCACTGGGCCTCTACAAGAAGATCCGCCTCAGAGTCCAGACCCTCGAAGGCTCCGTCGTCGCCTGGCTCTACGTCCTGGACGCCTACGAAGGCGGCCTACCGTTAGCCAGGTACCTCGGCGTCGTCTCCGACGCCGCAGAAGCCGCAGGCGCCCCAGACGACTACGTAGCCGACCTCCGCACCAAACCCTGCCGCGGCATCGGCTCCGGCTGACAACAGCAACAAAGCCCAAGCCCAAGCACAAGCAAAGCCACTGCCCCAAAGCGACGGCGACGGCGACGGCGAAGCCGAGCACCAACGACCCGCCCTAAAGCCGATTGACCAGCACAAGCAGGCCAACCGGCAACGGAACGTGGCCGATTTTACTTGGGGTTTTTGGGCCTAAAATTAGTCGGCGGGCAGGCTCTACCACCTGCCCTTTTTCGCCCGACGAGGCCCAAAAAGAGGGGCCCCAAGTCAAATCGGCCACAGCACGACGCAACCGAGCTCACCTCTAGCCCCACACGCACTGAGCGGCGCTTCCAGCCCCATGCGCTCCCGAGCACACACCTAGCCCCACGCGCTCCGAGCAGCAGCCCCAGCCACCCAAAAACCAGCCACCCAAAACCCAGCCAACCCTCAAACCAGCTCATCCAACAGCTCACCAACATGATGGACCAACCGCCGTGCGTCCACCGGCGAGATCGTGCTCCAAGGCTCCTGCCCCGGCGACGCCCGCCTCATCTGCACGTACCGCCCCTCAGGCGTGTCGTAAAAAGCCACCACCCGCTCCGGCCTACGCCTCTTCCCCCACTTGTCCCGCGCCGCGGCCCCGAACTGCCCCCGGCTCCCCGCGTCCCTCATCATCTCGACCAACGTCTGCGCGTCCGCCCCGCGCACCCCGCGAGCCACCAACGCCTGCTCAAGCCCGTCCGGCGTCCCCGCCGCGGCGGCCGCCGCATCCAGGTCCGCGCTCGGCAGCGTGATCGAGTGCCCCGGACCCGCGGGCGCCGATGGCAGCACCGACAGGGCCTCCCGAGGCAGTCCTTCCCCGGAAGCGGCCCGCAGGGTCAGCCGGTCGTCGTCCAGCACGGCGAGCACCCCCGACTGCCCCTTCGCCGCCGCCAGCACCCGCACGCTCCGCCCCAGCCACAGCCGCCCGTCGACCTCGGTCTGCGGGCGGTTCAGCAGGTGCAGCAGGTCTTCGAGCACGGGGTCCAGCGAGGACGGCCTGCCCAGGCCGCGCTGGTCGAGCCCGGCCCACACCTGGCGTTCCAGCTCGGCCCGTTCGGCGTGCGTCTTCCCCGGTGACGGCACCTTCAGCACCAGCGGCATGACCTCCAGCCGCAGGTGCTCCCAGAGGACGTCGAACTCCAGGGTCGAGATGGTGACCGGTTCGTGCAGGTCGGCCGTGCCCAGGTCCACTCCGAACGTCGTCATCAGGGGTTCTGGTTCTCCCCGATGACCGGCGGCGAGATCATCCCGCCGATGCCGTAGATGTCGTCGGTCTCGCGCAGGTAGTCGGCGGCGTTGTGCTCGCCGTCCTCTTCCTCCTCGGCCCGGCCGCCGACGTTGCCGAACGGGTCGAACGCGCTGTTCTGCGCGGGGACCATCGGCGTCGCGCGGCGGTGCACCGTGTCGTTGTCGGCCGTCGACGTCGCCGAGCCGCCACCGGAGGGGCCGCCGAGGCCGGAGGCCATGCCGTGCTGGGCGGTGGGGGTGGCGATCGGGCCGAACTCGGCCCCGCTGGCGACGGTCACGCCGGACTGGCGGCCCGCGCCCGCGGCACCGGAACCGGCACCGCCCGCGCCCTGGCCGGACGCGTGCTCGGCGTGCGTGGAGTCCGACGAGGACTTGTCCTTCTTGGACCCGGCCCGCCCGCCCGCGCCGATCACGCCGCTGCCGGAGCCGGAGCCGGACGCGCCGAGCGAGGTGGACCCGCCGCCGTTGGCCGTCTTGGTGGAGCCCGCGGTGGAGGCCGTGCCGCTCGGGGCCGCCCCGGCCGCGCGGGTGGTCGACGAGGACGTGCCCGACGCGGAGCCCGCCGGTCGCGCGCCGCCCTGCGCGGGCACGCGCGCGCCGCCGCCGATGCCGACACCGCCCGCGACCACGCCGTAGCCGCCGCCGAGGTTGCCGCTGATGCCGTGCACGTTGCCCAGCGAGGACTGCGAGGCGTTGATGACCAGCTGGGGAGGCTGGTGGAACTGGCCGAGGGTGCTGGTGTTCGTGCTGGTGCTCGACGCGTAGGTGGCCATGACCTCGCGGGCGCGCTGCTCGGCGGCGCCGTGGGCCTTCTCCTGCACCTCGTAGTCGGTCTGGCCGCCGACGAGGTGCGTCAGCGCGCTCAGGATCGTGCCGGGGTCCTCCGCCGTGACGGGCACGGGCGCGGGCATGTCGGAGCGGGCCTTGCTGATGAAGTCGGCCTGCATCTCGGCCGAGACGCGCATCACGTCGGCACCGGTGCGGGCGTCGTCCGCCCACGCCGCGAGGGGGTTGAGGCCCGCGCGCGCCTGGTCGGCCGCCGCGCCCTCCCAGACCGCTCCGGACCTCTGCACACCCTTGTGGAGCTCGTTGTTGATCTCCGTCATGGCCGCCGAGATGCCGTGCCACCGCTCCATGGAGGCGTGCGACGCCTTGGGACCGGGGCCCGAGTTGATCTGCTTGTAGAGCTCCTCGTGGCTGTACCCGCTCCAGCGGTGTCCGTCGGGCATGATGACGATTCCCCTCAGTTTCGCGACCGGTCCGGCGGCTGCGTCAGCATCCGCCCTGCTGCTGCATCAACCCGGTGGCGTCCTCATCCATCCTGCGGTACTGCTGTTCGACCAGGTCCAGCGCGTCCATGGCGGACTTCAGCTGCTGCTGGTAGCTCTGCAGCGCGCCCAGCGCCGAGTCCCCGGACTCGAAGGCGCGCTCGTTGAACTTCTCGGCGGCCTCCTGGCTCACCCCGTCGCCCGCCCAGGGTCGCACCCTGACCTCGGTGACGGCGAGCTCGATCTGCTCGTCCAGTTTCGTCAGCGCGGACGTGAAGGCGCTGCGGAGGCTGGGGATGGCCCCCTGATCCACGCTGAGCGTGTGCGATGACAGGAACGCCTCGACGTCTGCACCACTAACCTCGGACGGCATCCCGGCCTCCTGCGTAACGTCGTTCTCGGTCGACACTCTAGCCATCTCAGCGGGTTCCCAGGGAGGGGCCGAACGGAGGTCCCCCCGTGTGGGTCAGCGCCGTTCGAGCAAACCGGTCAACGCGGCCTCCGCCGCGCGTTCCGCGCCCGCACAGAGGGTGTCCTGCGTGGCCTTCTTCTCGTTACCGCCGTCGCGGAACATCACGTCCACGAACTGCCCTTCCGCCACGTCGACCTCCACGTTGCACACCTCGTCGAGCCCCGGTGTCCTCACGACCATCGCCGGGAACCCGCCGATGGTCGTGAACTGCGGCTCGACCTGGGAGTTCTCGGACAGCCACACCCCGACCCCTTCCACTGTGACGAGCGCGAGCCGCATCACGTTCCCACTGATCCCGCTCCGGAACGAACACGCCTTCGACTCCCCGAAGGCGGCGTCGACGTAGCCGTTGGGATCGTGGTCGAGGCTGAGCTGCGCCCGCTGCTCCTCGCTGAGCACCGTGCACGGGTCCAGGCCGTCGAGGCGGATCTCACTCGGTCGCGGCAGCAGCGGCTGCCGCGTGGTCGTCGTGACCTCGGGCGTCGGGCTCGCGGACCCCTTGTCCGCGGTGGGGTGCGTCGGCGTGGTGCAGCCGACCAGGATCAGCGCAGGTAGGGCGAGTGCGATTCGCAGGGGACGCCGCATGACCGCATACCGTAGTGCTGACACCCGGTACGTCCACGTCGGCGGGTCACCGGTCGGTCTCCAAGCGCGACCAGATCAGCAGGTCGTGCTGCTCCCCCTGGACCGACTGGGCGCCCCGAAGTCGACCCTCCAGGGTGAACCCCAGCTTCTCGGCCACGCGCTGTGACGACACGTTGTCGACGGCGTGCCGGTAGCTGATCCGGTGCAGGTCGACGCCCCCGAAACCGAACCTGATCACGGCCCCGGCCGCCTCCGTGGCGATGCCCCGACCGCGGTGCCCGGCACCGGTCCAGCAGACGAGCTCGGCCGACCGGTTGTGCGGGTCGAGGTCCTTCAGCGCGATCTCCCCGACGGGACGGCCCAGCAGCTGGTCGCACACCGCCCACGAGTAGCGCTGGTCGCTCTCCCACTGCCACGCCCGGAACTCCACGTACTTGCGCGCGGCGGCCTCGTCGTCGACGAGCAGCCCGCCCTGCCAGCGGCGGATCCCGGGATCGGCGAACGCGGCCACCAGCGCCGCGCTGTCGTCGATCCGGTCGTCCGCGCGCAGCTGCCGCAGGTAGTGCTCGCCCGCGTTGATCTCGACTGGCTCCACGGCCCCAGGTTAGCCGTTGTCGCTGGTGAAGCCCTCGTGCTCGTCGGCGAGCGCGTCGAGCCACGCCCGGCGGGTGCTCGCGGGACGGCCGTCGGGCGCGGTGACCAGCTCGACCACCCAGTCGGCCGCCTCGCCGTCGTCCTCGCCCGCCAGCAGCTCGCGGTGCACGGCGGCGGGCGCCCACCCGTCGGCCGCGAGCCGGGCGGCGAGGTCCTCGGCGGCGTCGCGTTCGGGCAGCACCAGCAGGACCTCGTCGGCCACGTCCGTCGTCGCGGTGCCGGTGGGGCCGTCCAGCAGCCCGCGCGCCTCCAGGGCCTCGCGCAACGAGGCCGTGGTGGGCGTGTGCACGCCGTCGACGCCGATCGCGCGGGCACCCGAGGCGTTCTCCGCCTTGTCGTCGCAGAACACCGTGGCCGCGGGGGAGTGCTGGAGCACCCGCAGCGCGCGCCGGAACGCCTCGGGCGACGGCTTCGCCACGCCGATCCGCGCCGACGACACGACCGCGTCGACCTCCTGGTCGAGGCCGAGCAGCCGCAGGTCGTCGGGGAGCCTGCTGGTGGCGTTGGTGAGCAGCGCGACCCGGCACCGCGTGCGGGCCCGGCGGACCAGGTCGACGGCCTCGGTCACGACCTCGCCGGGTCGGGACCACCGGGCCACCGCCGCCTCGGCCGTCGCGCGGTCCACGTCGAGGGCGAGCCGGTGCACGACCCGTGCCCGCCACACCTCGTCCGGCACCGCGCCGGTGATCGCGGGCCCGAGCAGGTCGGGGGCGAAACCGGCACGGGCCAGCGCGCCGCGCGGCAGGCCGTGGGCGTCCTCGATGGCGTCGTCGGGTCCGAAGCGGCGCAGCACGCCGTCGAGGTCGAGCAGCAGCAGGGTGGGCGGGTTCAGCGCCGCCGCCTGCGGTCGCGGTCCCGCCCGCGCTGGTCGCCGGTGATCGAGCCCGCCAGGATCGCGATGATCGGCACCAGCAGGAAGATGAGCGGGCTCTTGACGACCGTGAGGAACAGCAGCACGCACACCAGGCCGGTCACCGGCACCAGCGCGTTGGCCAGCCTGCGGGCCACCGGCGGTATCGCCCCCGGCTCCTGCTTGGCCACCACCGGGGCGGGGGCGGCGGGCCGCACGACCTCGCCGAAGCGCGGGTGCGGCTCCGGGAGGTCGACGAACAGCGCCAGCAGGTCGCGGCGGGTCTTCGACGTCGTCACCTGGGCGCTGCGGTCGCCGTACTCGTCCAGCTCGAGCCGACCGGCGCTCATGTGCTCGCCGAGCGCCTTGAGTGCTTCTTCGCGTTCGGTGTCACCGATGCGGATGTCGGGCTCGCTCACACCCGAGAATCTAGTCCTTCAGTTCGCAGAGCACGGTTCCCTGCGTCACGGTTGATCCGGATGCCGCGGAGAGGCCCGTCACGGTGCCCGCTTTGTGCGCGGTGACCGGGTTCTCCATCTTCATGGCCTCCAGCACGACGACGAGGTCGCCCGCCGCGACGACCTGGCCCTCCTCGACGGCGACCTTGACGATCGTGCCCTGCATCGGCGCGGTCACCGCGTCGCCGGACGCGGCGGCACCGCCACCGCCCGCGCGCTTGCGGGTCTTCGCCTTCACGGCCGTCTTCGCACCGCCACCGCCGCCGAGCGCGAGGTCGCCGGGCAGCGACACCTCCAGCCGCCTGCCGCCGACCTCGACGACCACGGTCCGCCGCGGCTCGTCCTCGGCCGCCTCGGCGGGGTCCGCGAACGGCGGGATCGTGTTGTCGAACTCGGTCTCGATCCAGCGGGTGTGGACGGTGAAGGCCTCCTCGGCGGTGAACGCCGGGTCGCGCAGGATCGCGCGGTGGAACGGCAGCACGGTCGCCATGCCCTCCACGACCATCTCGTCGAGCGCGCGCCGGGCCCGTTCGATCGCCTGCGCCCGGTCCTCGCCGGTGACGACCAGCTTGGCCAGCAGCGAGTCGAACTGGCCGCCGATCACGCTGCCGCTCTCCACCCCCGCGTCCACCCGGACGCCGGGACCCGAGGGGGCGGTGAACGTGGTCACGGTGCCGGGGGCGGGCAGGAAGCCGCGGCCCGCGTCCTCGCCGTTGATCCGGAACTCGATCGAGTGGCCGCGCGGGGCCGGGTCCTCGGTGGAGCGCAGCTCCTCGCCCGCGGCGATGCGGAACTGCTCGCGCACCAGGTCCAGGCCCGAGGTCTCCTCGCTGACCGGGTGCTCGACCTGGAGCCGGGTGTTGACCTCCAGGAACGAGATCGTGCCGTCCAGCGCGACCAGGTACTCGACCGTGCCCGCGCCGTAGTACCCGGCCTCCTTGCAGATGGCCCGCGCGGAGCTGTGGATCGACGCGCGCTGCTCGTCGGTCAGGAACGGCGCGGGCGCCTCCTCGACGAGCTTCTGGTGCCGCCGCTGCAACGAGCAGTCGCGGGTGCCGACGACGACCACGTTGCCGTGCTGGTCGGCCAGCACCTGCGCCTCGACGTGCCGGGGCTTGTCCAGGTAGCGCTCCACGAAGCACTCGCCGCGGCCGAAGGCGGCGACGGCCTCGCGCACGGCGCTGTCGAACAGCTCGGGGATCTCCTCCATCGTGCGGGCGACCTTCAGGCCGCGTCCGCCGCCGCCGAACGCGGCCTTGATGGCCACCGGCAGCCCGTGCTCCTCGGCGAACGCGATGATCTCGTCCGGTCCGTCGACCGGGTCCTTGGTGCCGGGCACCAGCGGCGCGCCCGCGCGGGTCGCGATGTGCCGCGCGGTCACCTTGTCGCCGAGGTCGCGGATCGCCTGGGGGCTCGGGCCGATCCAGGTGAGCCCGGCGTCGATGACGGCCTGCGCGAAGTCCGCGTTCTCGGACAGGAAGCCGTAGCCGGGGTGCACCGCGTCGGCCTCGGCGCGCTTGGCGACGTCCAGGAGCTTGTCGACCGAGAGGTACGTCTCGCCCGAGGTGCTGCCGCCGAGCGCGAACGCCTCGTCCGCGAGGCGCGCGAACGGCGCGTCCCGGTCCGGGTCCGCGTACACGGCGACGCTCCTGAGCCCGGCGTCCCGGCACGCGCGAACCACCCGGACGGCGATCTCACCGCGGTTCGCGATGAGGACCTTGCGCAGTGCGACCACGTCCAACCTCCCAGGCAACGGCGACTCGGGGACTGCCCGCGAGTTTAGTGACCCACCAGTAACCCCGTGAGCGAGAGCATGCTCACTTTCCAGCAGAATCTCCTCCACCGGGAGCTTCGACGGAGGGGGACGACGTGGCGCGGGTACCGCGGTCGGTGCTGTCGACGGCGGTCGCCGCCGTGCTGGTGCTCGTCGGCTGCCTGGTGGCCGCCTACCTGCTCCGGCCCGCGGCGCCGGGCTCGGCGGGCGGACCGTCGACGGGTGACGACGCCCTGCGGTGCGGCAGCGAGGCCTGCCGGGCGGTGGTGCGGGCGGACGTGGGCGCGGACTCGGTGGAGCTGGTGGTCGGCGGCGGCGTCGGCCGGATCAGGATCGGCGGTCCCGGCGGGCCGAACGTCGTCGAGTCCACGGTGGTGGACTCCGGCGCCCAGGTCGACGGGCAGTCCCTGGAGTGCGTCTCCTCGAAGGTGAGCGTGTGCCTGGTCCGCGGCAAGTCCGGGGACGAGGTGCTCGGGGAGGTGCTGGTCGGCCGGGACGGCACCTGGACCCGCGTCCAGACCCGGTACCTGGCGACCGGCGGCTACCTGGGGCTGCACGACGTGGACGGCGACGCGGTGGCCGACGTCGTCGCCGTGCAGCTCGACTGCGACCAGGACGTCTGCGGGAAGGTCCACGCCCAGGTGTTCTCGTTCACCGGCGGCAAGGAGCCGCTGGGGTGCACCGCGCCGGTCGGCACCGCCGAGCAGCTGCCGGGCTGGCCCGCGGTCGCTCCCGCGACCGCGGACCTGTCGCCCTGCGGGGCCTGACCGTCAGGCCGGGACGGGCTCGCGCGGAGCGGGCTCGGACAGCAGCGGCGGGGCGCTCGGCGCGTTCAGCACCTCGTCGTCCAGCAGGCCCTCGCTCCGCGCGACCAGCACCGGCACGGTGATCTGGCCCGCCACGTTGGTCGCGGTCCGCACCATGTCCAGGATCGGGTCGATCGCGTAGACCACGGCGACACCGGTGGCGATGACCTCCGGCGGCAGGTTCACCGCGCCGAGGGTCAGCGTGAGCATGGTGAACCAGCCGGTGGTGCCCGCGGTCGCGATGGCCCCGAACACGGCCACCGCGATGATCAGCAGGTACTGGCCGATCCCGAGCTGGATGCCGAACAGGTTGGCGATGAACACCGTCGCGATGGCCGGGTAGACCGCCGCGCAGCCGTCCATCTTGGTGGTCGTGCCCAGCGGCACGGCGAAGCTCGCGTAGTCGGGGTCGACCCCGAGGTTGGCCGCGGTCTGCCTGCTCAGCGGCAGCGTGGCGCCCGACGAGCGGGACACGAACGCGAACTGGATGGCGGTCCACGCCTTGGCGAAGAACGTCACCGGGCTGACCTTGCCGACGAACTTCAGCAGCAGCGGGTAGACCACGAACAGCACCAGCAGCGCACCCGCGTAGACGGCCGCGATCAGCGAGAACAGCGGCTTGACGAAGCTGTTGCCGTAGGTCGCGAACGCTGAGCCGATGAGGCCGAACACGCCGAGCGGGGCGAGCAGCACGACCCAGCCGACGACCTTCTGGATCAGGTCGAACGCCGACCGGGTGAGCGCGACGAACGGGGCGGCGCGGTCGCCGATGGCGTAGGCGGCGAAGCCGATCAGCAGCGAGATGAACACCACCTGGAGCACCTCGCCCTCGGTGAAGGCGCTGAACAGGTTCGACGGCACGAGGCTGTCGAGGAACGCGCCCCACGAGCCGGTGTCGCGGGTGGCGAGCTTCTTGAGCGCCGACTCCGACGGTGTGACGTGCACCCCGGCGCCGGGCTTGAACACGGTCGCGATGGCGAGGCCGATGAGCACCGCGATCAACGACGTGGTGGCGAACCAGAACAGTGTTCTGCCACCTAGGCGGGCCGCGGTGCGGGAGCCGCCGAGCCTGCGCAGGCTGGTGATGCCCACGACGATCGCGGTGAAGACGAGCGGGATGACGGTGAGCTGGAGGAGGTCGGTGAAGGTACCGCCGATCCTGGTCAGCGTGGTCACGAGCCAGGTCTGGCCGGTCTGCTTGGCCACGAACCCGGTGACGGCGCCGAGGACGAGCCCGGCGAGGACGGCGGTGCCGAAGACCTTCGGCCTGGTGTACGAGCGGATGAACGACACAACTGCTCCGAGGTGTGCGCGGGGACGGTGGACCGGGGCGGTCCTGGGTCAGCCCGTGCTCTTCCGGCGGCCGAGGTCGATGTGGCGGCGGCGTGTCAGCAACTCGTTCATGTCAGCTCCCCCAACGTCGCGGACGTGGGTCGAGCTTCCCGAAAAGCCCTGGTTGTGACCAGTGCTACCAGAGTGTGGACACCCCGACGCCGACGTCGGCGAGCAGCCTGCGGGTCAGCGGCAGGCTGATGCCGATCACGCTGGAGGGGTTGCCGTCGACGCCGTCGACGAACCAGCCGCCCAGACCGTCGATGGTGAAGGCCCCCGCGACCTGCAACGGCTCGCCGGTCGCCAGGTAGGCCTCCAGCTCGGCGCCGGTCGGACGGCCGAAGCGGACGGTCGTCGGCTCGCTGTCCGCGGCCCGCCCGACGACCTCGCCGTCGCGCAGCCGCAGCACGCAGTGGCCGGTGAGCAGCGTGCCGGACGTGCCCGCCATCCGCCGCCAGCGGTCGCGGGCCGCCTCGACCGTGCCCGGCTTGCCCTCCAGCGAGCCGTCCGCGGTCAGCAGCATCGAGTCGCAGCCCACCACGACCGCGTCCGGGAGCTCGGCCGCGACCAGCGGGAGCACCGCCTCGGCCTTGGCCACGGCCAGCGCCGTGACGACCTCGGCGGGCTTCGGGTCGACCAGCGCGGCGGCCACCGCGTCCTCGTCCACCCCGGACACCCGGACGACGGGCTCGATCCCGGCAGAGCGCAGGACGTTCAGACGGGCGGGGGAGGCCGAAGCCAGCACGAGGCGCACGCGGTCAGCTTAGGCTGGAGCCCTCACCGTCCCCTGGGGAGTCGTGATGGTGGTGGATCCGGTGTCCGGCGCGCTGTCGGCGGTGTTCGGCACGGCGTTCGACGGTCTGGTGCAGCGCGGGGTCGGCGGGCTGGCGCACCGCGTGGACGACCGGCGCAAGGTCCGCGCGCTGGCCGACCCCGACCGGCTCGTCCGGCGGGTCGCCGCCGAGCTGGCCGACCTGCGCCGCGCCGAGTACCCCGGTCTGTCCGAGCAGGACTGGCGGCGGGTCGTGGACGCCGTGCGCGCCTCCCTGCACCGGGTGCGCTGGCACGAGCTCGCCCGCGACCCGGTCGACCTGGTGAACGCCGAACGGCTGGCCGCGCACGTCCGCGCGGTGGACCCGGACGGGCCGCTCGACCTGTCGAGCGCGCAGCGGGCCGCCTACGACCACCTGCTCGCGGGCAGCTGCGCCGGCTTGGCCGACCTGGCCCGCTCGGTCGACCGGGTCGTGCGCGACCTCCAGGTCGGGATCAGCGACGGCGTCGTCGAGCTGCGCGACCGGGAGGCGGTGGCCGCCGAGGAGTTCGAACGGCGCTACGCCGAGTACACCGCTCGCACCACCAGCGGTTTCGAGCTGTTCGGCGTCGCGCGCGGCCGGGCGCCGGGGACGCACTCGTTCGACCACTTCTACGTGAGCCTCGCGGTGAGCAGGCGTTCGCCGGACAGCGCCGTCGAACCGCCGCTGACCGGGGCCGGGGTGAGCGCCGCGACCGCGTTCGACGACACCCGGCGGGTGCTGCTGCGGGGTACGGCGGGCGCGGGCAAGACCACGTTCCTGCGCTGGCTCGCGCTCACCGCCGCACGCGGCCTGCTCGCGGGTGACCAGGGCGCGGTCGTGCCGTTCTACCTGCCGCTGCGCCAGTTCGCCGACGGCCCGCTGCCCACGCCCGAACGGCTCGTCGCGGTCTCGGCGGACGTGCTGGCCGAGGAGAAGCCCGACCGCTGGGTGGTGTCGCGGTTCCGCGAGGGCCGGGTGCTGCTGCTGGTCGACGGCATCGACGAGCTCGGCTCCGAACGGCGCGGCGAGGCGAAGAGCTGGTTGGAGCGGCTGGTCACGGCCTACCCCGGCGCCCGGTACGTGGTGACCACCCGGCCGTCCGCGGTGGCCGAGGACTGGCTGGGCGACGTCGACTTCGCCACCTTCGACCTGCTGCCGCTCAGCGAGCGGGGCGTGCGCGACTTCGTGACCAGGTGGCACGACGCGGCGCGGTTCGCCAACGAGGGCGACGAGCACTCCATCGCGTGGCAGGACACCTGCGAGCGCACCCTGCTCGGCACCCTCGCCGCGCGCCCGGACCTGAGCAGGCTCGCGTCCAGCCCGCTGCTCTGCGGGCTGCTGTGCGCGCTGCACCAGGACGGCGGGATGCACCTGCCGCGCGACCGCAAGAGCCTCTACGAGGCCGCGCTCGACCTGCTGCTGGTGCGCTGGGACGAGCAGCGGGGCGTGTCGCTCGACGAGTGGCGGTTCAGCAAGGAGGAGCAGCTCGTGGTGCTCCAGCGGTTCGCGTACTCGCTGGTGCGCAACCGCAAGCAGCTCGTCCCCAAGCCGGTCGCGGTGACGTGGATCGGCGGGGCGATGCGGGGGCTGCGGCCGCACGACGCCGAGCCCGCGTGGGTGCTCCAGCGGTTCCTGGAGCGCACCGGCCTGCTGCGCGAGTCGGTGCCCGGCGACGTGCGGTTCGTGCACCGCACCTTCCGCGACTACCTGGCGGCCAAGGAGGTCGTCGACTCCGGCGACCTGGACGTGCTGGTCGAGCACGCGCACCGCGACGACTGGCACGACGTGGTCGTGATGGCCGTCGCCCACGCCAGGCCCGCCGAGCGCGCCCAGGTGCTGACCGGGCTCCTGGACGGCAACGACGCCGCCAGGCGCGACCCGCACGTGGCCGAGCACCTGCACCTGCTCGCCGCCGCGGGCCTGGAGCAGGCGGACGTGGTGGGGCCGGGCGACAAGCGCGGCGACGTGCGCGACGCGGTCCGCCGCGCGGTGGCCCGGCTGATCCCGCCCGGCACGATGATCGCCGCCGAGAGCCTCGCCACGGCCGGGGCCTTCGTCCGCGACCTGCTCCCGGACAGCCCGGACGGGCTGACCGACGTGCAGTCCGCGTGCGTCGTGCGGGCCATCGCGATGATCGGCGGCGAGGGCGCGCTGGAGAAGATCAGGCCGTTCGCGGCCGTCGACGAGTCCGTGGTGCTGGAGGAGCTGCTGCGGGCGTGGCGGCTGTCGACCGACCCGGAGCACTACGCGAAGACCGTGCTCGCCGAGGTCGACTTCGGCAGGCGCCGGGTCGACGTGCGCGGGTGGCACCGGATCAGGCACCTGCACCACCTGCGGCACCTGGAGGTGCTGCGCTGCCTCGGCTCGGTGACCCCGCTGGACCCGATCGCGGCCATGCCGGTGCTGCGCAGGCTGGAGCTGATGCAGAACGACGTGCTGCGCGACCTCGGCCCGCTGACCGCGGCGAGGTCGCTGGAGGTGCTGCACCTGACCCAGTGCCCGCAGGTGCGCGACCTGTCGCCGTTGGCGCGCAGCACCGTCCGGGAGCTGTCGCTGCACTTCACCCAGGCCGACCTGCGCAGCCTCGCGGGGGCGCCGCTGCGCGCGCTGCGGGTCCGCCACCCGGTGCTGGAGCGCGGGCTGGACGCCATCCCCGCCGACCTGCCGCTGGAGGTGCTGGCGGTCGACAACCGGCCGCCGGACCGGCTCCTGCTCGGCGTCGAGCGCTGGCCGAGCCTCACCGAGGTCGAGTGCTACGGCGTGCCGCACCCCGCCGAGCTGGCGGCGCTGGCGGAGCTGCCCGGCCTCCGGCGGCTCGTGGTGAACCAGCCGGAGGCCGGGGTGGGGCTAGCGGGCCTGCTGCCCGACCGGGTCGAGGTGCACGGGGTCGGCTGACGGCACGGCGGGCCTGCGCATCGCCAGCGCGCACGCGGTGCCGACCAGCAGCACGGCCACCAGCATCCACATCGTGTCGCCCGCCGCGCCGGTGAACGCCTCCGGGAAGTCGCCGCGGGTGTCGGCCATCCGGCTGTCGAGCCGCGCCTGGAGCAGCACGCCGACCGCGGCGCTGCCCAGCACGGACCCGATCTGCCGGGAGGTGTTGAAGATGCCGGACCCGGCGCCCATCAGCCTGCGGTCGACACCGCGGGTGGAGATGTTGGCCAGCGGCGCGAACACCAGGCCGAGGCCCGCGCCGCAGACGAGCAGCTCCGGGATCAGCTCCCAGCTCGCGATGCCCGGCTCCAGCCGCCACGACAGCAGCGCGACGCCGACCGCCAGCAGCGTGAACCCGGTGGCGGGCAGGAACCGCGCCCACGGCCGGTCCGACAGCTTGCCCGCGATCGCGCTGAACACGCCGGACAGCAGCGACATCGGCGCGGTGAGCAGACCGGACTCGACGGCCGACAGCCCGAGCACGGACTGGATGTAGATGATCAGCGGCAGGAACAGGCCGGTCACGCCGAAGCCGATCATCACGTTGGCGACGTTGCCGAGCGAGAAGTTCCGGTTGGCGAAGATCGCCAGCGGCAGCAGCGGCTCCTTGCGGTTGCGGGCCTGCCACACGACGAACGCGACCAGCAGCACGACACCGGCGGAGATGACCTCCGGGATGGTGACCGGGCCCCACACCTCGCCCCACGCGAAGTGCTGGCCCTCCTGCACGCCGAACACCACCAGCGACAGGCCGACGCAGCACAGCGCGATGCCCAGCGGGTCGAAGCTGTGGCTGTGCCCCGGCTGCCAGTCCGGCACCAGCACGGCCGTCATCACCAGCGCGACCACGCCGACGGGCACGTTCACGAAGAAGATCCACTCCCAGCCGAAGTTGTCGACCAGGAAACCGCCCAGCAGCGGGCCGGTGACCGTCGCGACGCCCGCGACCGCGCCCCACATGCCCATCGGCCCGCCGCGCTCGGCCGGCGGGAACAGGTGCGTGATGAACGCCATCGTCTGCGGCGTCATCATCGCCGCGCCGAGGCCCTGGACACCGCGCGCGATGATCAGCATCTCGACGGACGTCGACATCCCGCACCACAGCGACGAGCCGACGAACACCACCAGGCCCACCATGAACAGGCGTTTCGGCCCGAATCTGTCCCCGAGTCTGCCGGTCAGCAGCAAGGGGACGGCGTAGGTCAGCAGGTAGACGCTGTTGACCCAGATGATCTCGTTCAGGCCCGCGTCCAGGTCCTTGATCATGGACGGGATCGCGACGTTCACGATCGTCGTGTCGAGCAGGATCATGAAGAAGCCGATGCACAGCGCGGAGAGCGCGGCCCACGGGTTGGCTTGCCGGCTCATCGCCGGTCCTCCTCAAGTTCGTCGAGGCGGCGGACGACCGCTTCGGGCCAGGTCAGCTCGTCGTTCACGAGCCGGTCGATCAGCCGCTCGACCCAGTCGAGCTCGGCTTGCCGCATCGTGCGGCCGTAGGTGTAGTCGAGCCAGTACATGGGCTCGACGTGCTGCAGCTCCAGGTCGGCGATCGCCGCGTCCATCAGGGCGATCTTCTTCTTCAGCCCGTGGACGCGCCTGCGCAGCTCCGTGATCGCCGCGTCCCGGCGCTGCGTGTGCAGGTGCTGCAACGCCATCGCGAACCGCGGGTACTCCGGGGCGAGCTCGGAGAGGCTCCCCAGCACCTCCTCCTGGAACACGTCCAGGCCCGCGGCGGACAGCCGGTACGTCGTCCGCTCCGGCCGCCTGCCCTCCCGCGACGTCTCCACGACCTCGATCAGCCCGTCCTTCTCCAGCTTCTCCACCGCGTGGTAGAGCGACCCGACCGTCACCTTCGTCAACCGGCCGAGCTGCCGGTGCCGGATCTTCTGCTGGATCTCGTACGGGTGCATCGGGGCTTCGTGCAGCAGTTCGAGGACGACCATCGCCAAGGGGCGGATCGCGGACATGCTTCTTGCTCCGTTCGTGATTATTCGATCTGGAGTATATGCACGGTCGCGTAGAACTACCGATGCGGGCGCGGTGTGGGGTTCGGCACGCTGGGCGTGGTGAAGCGCTGGGAACTGGTCACCGCGCGCCCACGGCCCGGCGGCTCCCGCCTGGCCGTCGCGGCGGTCCTCACGGCCGTGGTCGCCGGCGTGCTGGTGGTCGGCCGCGTGCTCGCCGCCGACCCGATCGGCTACGGCGTGCCCGTCTGGCCGTTCGCCGACTCCGCCGACGTCGCCGAGGACCGCGTCATGCGGTCCGTCGTCACGGCCGCCCGCGCCGACGCGGCCTCACTGGGCAACCTCACCGGCGTCCCGACGGCCGTCGCGGCGGGCGACGTCGAGGTGCTCGACACCGAGGTCCAGCCCAGCGGGATGGCCGTGTGGATGCTGCTGCGGCTGCACGTGCCGTCGGTCGGCACGCGCTGCCGCGAGGTCGTCGTGCTGGGCGCCACCCCGGTCGAGGTGAACAGCCGCACGGTGGCGTGCGTGCGGCACCCCGCCTAGCGCGGCACCCGGCCTAGCGCGGCAGCCCCGAAGCCCGCCACGCCCCCGGTCCGGGGGTCAGCGGCACCCGCACCCGGCGGGCCGGGTCGCCCCAGGTGGACCGGGGCTCCGGCGTCTCCGCCGGTGCGGTGGCCGACGCGAGGCCCGCCACGACAGTGGTCAGCGCCGCCAGCTCGGCGTCGTCCGGCTCGCCGCGCACCACCCGCAGCAGCGGCCGCTCGTCGCCGCTCACAGCGGGATGTTCCCGTGCTTCTTGGGCGGCAGCGCCTCCCGCTTGTCCCGCAGCATGTGCAGCGCCCGAGCCACGTACGCCCTGGTGTAGGAGGGCGGGATGACCGAGTCCACGTACCCGCGCTCGGCGGCCACGTACGGGTTGCACAGCGCGTCCTCGTACTCGGCCTGCAACCGGGCGCGCAGCGCGTCGACGTCCTCGCCCTCGTTCACGGCGTTCGCCAACGTCTTGCGGTGCACGATGTTCGCCGCCCCGGAGGCGCCCATCACCGCGATCTGAGCCGTGGGCCAGGCCAGGTTCACGTCCGCGCCGAGGTGCTTCGAGCCCATCACGTCGTACGCGCCGCCGTAGGCCTTGCGGGTGATGACGGTGACCAGCGGGACCGTGGCCTCGGCGTAGGCGTAGATCAGCTTCGCGCCGCGCCGGATGATCCCGTTCCACTCCTGGTCGGTCCCCGGCAGGAACCCCGGCACGTCCACGAACGTCACGACCGGCACGTTGAACGCGTCGCAGGTCCGGACGAACCGCGCCGCCTTCTCGCTCGCGTCGATGTCCAGGCACCCCGCGTACTGGGTCGGCTGGTTCGCCACGATCCCCACCGCGTGCCCGTCCACCCGGCCGAACCCGACCAGGATGTTCGGCGCGAACAGCGGCTGCACCTCCAGGAACTCGCCGTCGTCCAGGACCCGCGTCAGCACCTTGTGCATGTCGTAGGGCTGGTTCGCCGAGTCCGGGATGAGCGCGTCCAGCTCCCGGTCGGACTCCGTGACCGAGTCCTCCAGCGGGCCGTGCAGCAGGTCCTCGGGCGCGTCGGACACCGGCGGCTCGGCCAGGTTGTTCGACGGCAGGTAGGACAGCAGCTCCTTGACGTAGGCGATGGCGTCGTCCTCGTCGCTGCCCAGGTAGTGCGCGTTGCCGGACTTCGTGTTGTGCGTGCGGCCGCCGCCCAGCTCCTCGAACCCGACGTCCTCGCCGGTGACGGTCTTGATCACGTCCGGGCCGGTGATGAACATGTGCGAGGTCTGGTCGACCATCACGACGAAGTCGGTCAGCGCGGGCGAGTACACGTGGCCGCCCGCGTTCGCGCCCATGATCAGGGAGATCTGCGGGATCACGCCCGACGCCTGCACGTTGCGGCGGAAGATCTCGCCGTACAGCCCCAGCGAGACGACGCCCTCCTGGATCCGCGCGCCCCCGCCCTCGTTGATGCCGACCAGCGGCCTGCCGGTCTTCAGCGCGAGGTCCATGACCTTGACGATCTTCTCGCCGTACACCTCGCCGAGCGACCCGCCGAAGATCGTGACGTCCTGGCTGAACACGCACACCGGACGGCCGTCGACGGTCCCGTACCCGGTGACCACGCCGTCGCCGTAGGGCCGGTTCTTCTCCAGTCCGAAGTTGGTCGAGCGGTGCCGGGCCAGCTCGTCCAGCTCGATGAACGAGCCGGGGTCGAGCAGTGCGTCGATGCGCTCGCGGGCGGTCTTCTTGCCCTTCGCGTGCTGCTTCTCGATCGCGCGCGCGGAGCCCGCGTGCACGGCCTCCTCGTTGCGCCGGTGCAGGTCGGCCAGCTTCCCGGCCGTGGTGTGGACGTCGGCCTCGTCGCCGACGGGTTCCGTCGCACTGCTCATCCCCGCAGCCTAACCACAGGTCCGGGGCTCATGTACTGATCAGTAGCTCAGGTCACTGGGTCGGGCGTCCGGGCCCGGATCCGGCCCTCGGGAACCGCCCGGCTTGACCTCCAGCCAGGTCGAGGTTGCAGGATTTCCGCGTCCTCCCCGCCGCGAGTCCCGCTCCGACCGGCGGCGGGGAGGACGTCTTCCTAGACTGGCGCGGGTGATCACGCCTTTGGACGTCGACGCGCTGCGGGCGCGTCTGGTAGGGCCCTACGCCTCGGTCGCCGTCGTCGCCAGCACCGAGTCGACCAACACCGACCTCGCCCGGTCGGCCGCGCGGGGCGCGGTCGACCGGACCGTGCTGATCGCGGACGAGCAGACCGCGGGGCAGGGGCGGCGCGGGCGGACGTGGATCTCGCCGCCGGGCAGCGGGCTGTACGTGAGCGTGCTGTTCCGGCCGGTCGGGGTGGCGCCCGCGCGGCTGCCGTGGCTGACGCTGATCGCGGGGGTCGCGCTGGTGCGGCTCGCCGACTCGGTCGGCGTGAAGGCCGCGCTGAAGTGGCCGAACGACCTGCTGCTCGGCCAGTCCGGTGCCAAGGGCGCCGGGGTGCTCGCCCAGAACGTGGGCGCGGCGGTCGTGGTCGGCATGGGCCTCAACGTGGCCCCGCTGCCCGAGGGCGTCGAGCCCGGCCCCGGCGGGCTGGTGCCGACGTCGCTGGCCGACCAGGGCGGTACGAAGCTCGACCGCACCGACCTCGCCGGACGGCTGCTGGTGCACCTCGGCGAGCTGGAGGCGGCCTGGCGCGAGTCGGGCGGCGACCCGCGGCCGTCCGGGCTGCTCGACGAGTACCGCGCGCACTGCTCGACGCTCGGCCAGCGGGTGAGGGTGGAGCTGACCGGTTCCTCCGAGCTGGTCGGCACCGGGCACGACATCGCGGTCGACGGCACGCTGGTGGTGCGCCGCGACGACGGCGTCGACCACCCGGTCTCGGCGGGTGACGTCGTTCACCTCCGCCCGGCATAACGAACCGGCCGTGGGTCCCGACCGCCCCCGCTCCCCGGCGGTACGGTGGCTCGTCCGTTCAGTGCTGCACACCCGGAGGATCGCCGTGGCGTACCCCGACGACCTGCTCAGCCCCAGCGAGCACGTCGTGATCCACAAGCACCCGCACTGGAAGATGCTCCTGCTCCCGGTGTTCCTCCTCCTCGTGGTCGTCGCGGCCTGCGCGTTCCTCGCGTCGCTGGTCTCCGGCCAGTCGTGGGGCGGCATCGCGCAGATCGCCATCGTCGTGATCGGCGTCGTGCTGGTCATGTGGCTCACGCTGACCCCGGTCATCCGGTGGCGCACCACGCACTTCATCGTGACCAGCGACCGGGTGATGGCCCGCGAGGGCGTGCTCAAGCGCACCGGGCTGGACATCCCGCTGTCCCGGATCAACAGCGTCCGGTTCGAGCACAGCCTGCTGGACCGGGTGCTGGGCTGCGGCACGCTGATCATCGAGTCGGCGTCGGACGAGCCGCTGGAGTTCGACGACATCCCCAACGTCGAACGCGTGCACTCGCTGCTCTACCGCGAGGTCAACGACAACCCGGACGACGACTACCGACCTGGAGCTGTGGCCGATGGGCGCGCGTGAGGTCGACCTCCCCGACGTGGTCCCCGGTTCGGGCCTGCCGGAGCGGGTGACCATCTGGGAGGTGGGCGCGCGCGACGGGCTGCAGAACGAGTCGGCGGTCGTCCCGGTCGGCGTGAAGCTCGAGTTCCTCGACCGGATGGCCGACGCCGGGTCGACCGTGCTGGAGGCGACCAGCTTCGTGCACCCCAAGTGGGTTCCGCAGCTGGCCGACGCCGAGGAGCTGCTGGCCGGGCTGGAGAAGCGGCCCGGCGTGACCTACCCGGTGCTGGTGCCGAACGAGCGCGGGCTCGACCGGGCGCTGGCCGCGGGCGTGCGGGAAATCGCGATCTTCGCCAGCGCCACCGAGACCTTCGCGAACCGCAACCTCAACCGGACCCTGGACGAGCAGTTCGCCATGTTCGACCCGGTCGTCGCACGGGCCCGCGCCGAGGGCCTGGCCGTGCGGGGCTACGTGTCGATGTGCTTCGGCGACCCGTGGGAGGGGCCGGTCGCGCGCGAGCAGGTCGTCGTCGTCGGCGAGCGGCTGCTGGACATGGGGTGCTCGCAGCTCTCGCTCGGCGACACCATCGGCGTCGCCACCCCCGGTCAGGTCAAGGCGCTGCTGGCGGCGTTCGACTCGGTCGAGCCGCTGGCGGTGCACTTCCACGACACCTACGGGCAGGCGCTCGCCAACACCTACGCGGCCCTGGAGTGCGGGGTGACGACGGTGGACGCGTCCGCGGGCGGCCTCGGCGGCTGCCCGTACGCGGAGTCGGCCACCGGCAACCTCGCGACCGAGGACCTGGTGTGGATGCTCGACGGGCTGGGCATCGCGCACGGCGTCGACCTCGACAAGCTCGCCGACACCAGCAAGTGGATGGCGGGCGTGCTGGGGCGGCCCAGTCCCTCGAACGTGGTCCGGGCGCTGCGCGGCTGAGGTCAGCCGCGGGTGGCGAAGATGCCGGTGAAGGTCAGCCGGTACACCACCTCGCCGTTGCGGGTGGCCCTGCCGGAGATCTCCACGAGCCCCAGCTCGGGGCGGGAGCGGGACACCCGCGCGCCGACCACCTCCAGCTCGCAGCGCAGCACGTCGCCCGCGAACACCGGGGCGAGCCAGGACAGCTCGCGGCCGCCGGGTGAGCCCTGCGACGTGGAGTCGGCCAGGACGTGGTCGACGTACTGGCGCATCCACAGCGAGGCGGTGAACCAGCCGGACGCGGCGAGGCCGCCGAGGACCGAGCGCTTGCCCGCCTCCTCGTCGAGGTGGAACGGCTGCGGGTCGAAGCGCTCGGCGAAGGCCAGCATCTCGTCGTGGTCGACGGTGACCTCGCCGAGGGGGATGATCCGTCCGGGTGCGAGGTCTTCGAAGGCGATCGTGCTCATGGGGGAGATACAACCACCCGCGCGGTGGGAACCTGTTCGTCGTGTGGCACGTCCAACGCGCGTGAACCGGAGGTGGCCGTGACGTCAGATCACCGGGCCCAGGTGGAGGAGCTGCTCGCCGACTACCGGCGCAGCCGCGATCAGCTGGCGTCCGTGCAGCGCGACCTCGCCTCGATCACGGCCTCGGTGACCAGCCCCGACGGCACGGTGACCGCGACGGTCGGCTCCGGCGGGG
Organism: Umezawaea tangerina; assembly: GCF_003002815.1. Taxonomy (GTDB): domain Bacteria; phylum Actinomycetota; class Actinomycetes; order Mycobacteriales; family Pseudonocardiaceae; genus Umezawaea; species Umezawaea tangerina. The sequence continues at coordinate 531,953 of NZ_PVTF01000003.1, forward strand.
TGCTCATCGGGCTGGAGCTGGCGGACAACGCCTACCGGGCGCACCGGCCCGACCGGCTGGCCGAGCTGGTCCTGCGGACCACCGAGGCGGCCGCGGCGAAGGCGGCCGAGCGGACGTACCGGACGCTGGCGCCCGTGCTGCCCGCGGACACCGATCCGGCGGCGCTGGTGCGCGGCACCGCCGACCTCAAGCCGGAGGAGATCGCGCCCCCGCCGCCCGCGCCGAGGCGCCCGGCGCCGGAGGACGAGGACTTCGGGCTGCGCGACAGCTGGCTGGACGACATGAGGGGGACGCGATGACCGGCTTCGAGGTCGACCGGGCCAAGCTCGCCGAAGGGGCGGGCGAGTTCACCGGGTTCGCCGAGCAGGCGGGCAGGATCGCGGCCGACCTGTCGGGGGCGCTCGACTCGTTCGGCGTGTGCTGGGGCGCGGACGAGATCGGGCAGAGCTTCGCGAGCGGCCACGTGGCGGCGGCCCAGGAGTCGTTCGGCAAGCTCGACGGGATCTCCGCCAGGTTCGACGGTGTCGGCGAGCGCTTCGCCGCCACCGCGCAGACGTACGGCCAGGTCGACGGCGGCGCCGCGGGCACGTTGCGCGACGTCCACAGCTGAGGGGCGCGACGATGGGCATCCAACTTCCACCGGAACTCGCCGACGTGGCCGCGAAGGCGGGCGTCAAGTGGCCGGAGGCCGACGAGGACGCGATGCGCGCGTCGGCCACGGCGTGGCGCGAGGCCGGTACCCGGATCACCGGGCTCGCGGGCGAGTCCGACACGTCCGCGACCAGGACGCTGACCTCGATCACCGGCTCGACCGCCGACGCGGCCCGCGGCCACTGGGACAGGGTGGTCGCGCCGGACGGCGACCTGAACACCGCCGCGAAGGGCTGCCACGCGGCGGCCGACCGGCTGGAGCACGGCGCCGACCAGATCGGCGCCACGAAGGTCGCGCTGGTCCGCGAGCTGGTCGACCTGGCCAAGAACAACGACGCCGCCCAGCAGTGCGCGTCCGCGGGACACCCGACCGCGCTGCTCGGCCTGGACACCGCGCTCGCGGGCGCCACGGCGAACGTGAACCACCTGACGAACACCCTGGCCTCGTCCGTGCGGCTGGACAGCGGCGTGGACGTCGGCTCGACGACGCCGCCGGTCAACGCGAACCCCGGTTCGCACGGCGGCCTGCTGGACGTGGTCGGCGGCACCCTCGACCACACCGTCGGGGCCGTCGCGGCCCCGGTCGCCGCCGTGGTCGCCCCGGTGGCGGACGTCGTCCCCGCCGTGGTGGCGCCGGTCGCCGACGTCGTGCCCGCGGTGGTCGCCCCCGTGGCGGGTGTCGTGCCCGCCGTGGTGGCGCCCGTGGCGGACGTCGTGCCCGCCGTCGCCGCGCCGGTGACCGACCTGGCCTCGCACGTCGTGGCCCCGGTCGCCGACGCCGTGCCGAAGATCGCCGCACCGGTCGTCGACCTCGCGCCGCAGGTGCTCGCGCCGGTGGACGGCGCCGTGCAGGCCGTGCCCGCCGCCGCCCAGCCGGTGCTCGCCTCGCCGCCGCTCCAGGTCCCGACCGCGCTCGTCCCGCCGGTGGCCGGCGTCCTGGACGGGCCGCCGGTCGCCCCGGTGCTCGGCGCCCCGCCGGTCCAGGCGCCGCTCGACGCCATCCAGCCGATCGTGGGCACCTCCGACGGCACCGTGACGCAGGCTTCGGCGGCCCTGCTGGACCGCCCGCTGCTGCCCACCGAGCTCCAGGCCCCCGCGCAGGCGGCCGCCCAGCCGCAGGCACCGGCCGCTCCCGCGGTCCCCGTCCAGGGGCCGACCCAGGCACCGAGCTTCGGCACCGCAGCCCCGGCCGCACCCGCGGCGCCGTCGGCACCGGTCGCGACCGGTGGCGGCAGCGGTGGCGCGGTCGTCGGCACGCCGGTGCAGCGCGCGGACCAGGGCGCGGTGCAGCGCGGTGCGGACCAGACGGTGGCCCAGCAGCGGGGTGAGCAGAGGACCCCGCCGTCGCAGCAGCAGTCCCAGCAGTCGAGCCAGTCCCAGCAGTCCCAGCAGTCGACGAACCCGGCGGCCAAGGACCTGAAGAAGCCCGACCAGGGCGCGTCCCAGACCTCGTCCCCGGACGTGGCGGCGTTCGTCTACCTGCACGCCTTCCCGCGCGGCACGGCCCCCAAGGCCAGCCCCCGCCCGAGCGAGCAGACCGACCCGACGGCCGGGTCGAGCGGGAGCGTCGAGTCCGACGGCCTGCGGTTCCGCCCGCAGGACCACCCGCACGCGGACCTGGTCTCGACCCGCTCCGCCCAGCCGGTCCCGGCCCGGACCCCCGCGCTCGGACCGGACCACCCGCTCGTGCGGCAGCTCAGCGAGGGCTACGACCCGCAGGCCGGGCTGCACGAACGCGACTGGGACGGGAGGTACCTGCGCGCCACCGAGCCGTTCGGCCACGTCTGGCCCGACGCGGACACCTTCCCGGAAGGCGGCTACGAGGCCGGCAGGCCCGACGTGCTGCCCGCCGGGTCCGAGCTGGACCGCTTCGGCACCGACGAGGGCCGGGTGCTCACGACCCTGGGCACGCGGTTCGCCGCCCGTTCGCTGCCCCCGGAGCACCTAGCCGCCGGGTACCGCCGCTACGTCGTGCGCCAGCCGCTGCCGGTGTGGCGGACGGTCTCGGCGCCGTGGTTCGGCCAGCCCGGCGGCGGCACCCGCTACCGCACGACCTACCCGGTCGCCGACCTCGTCGCGCTGGGCTACCTGATGGAGCTGTCATGAACACCGAGTCGATCGCGGGCTGGCTGCGGACCGTCGGCGTGCCCGACGACGTCGTGTCCATCGGCGCCGAGACCGACAACGCCTGGTGCCTCACCCGCGACGGCGACGGGTGGGAGGTGTTCTGGCGCGAGCAGGGCAACCGGTACGACTGGGCCCGGTTCGCGGGCGAGGACGTGGCCTGCCACTACCTGTTCGGCAGGCTGGTCTGGGCGCAGGTCGTGCGGGGTGCCGTGGGGGTGCTCACCCCACCCGCAGCACCTTGAGCGCCTCCTCGTGCAGCAGGCCGTTGGTGGACAGCGCGCTGCCCCGGTCGTAGCGGCCGACGCCCTTGAGGTCGGTGAACCGGCCGCCCGCCTCGGTGACGAGCACCTGCGCGGCGGCGACGTCCCACGGGTTCACGATCGCCTCGGCGGCGATGTCCATCGCGCCCTCGGCGACCAGGCAGTGCGACCAGAAGTCGCCGAACGCCCGGTTCTCCCAGGTCGCGTCCATCAGGGCCAGGTAGGCGTCCTGCGAGTGGTGCTTCGCCCACGAGCCGAAGTGGGTCGTGGTCAGGTAGGCGTCCTCCAGCGCGGCCACGCGGGACACCGAGAGCCGCCGCTGCCCGAACGGGTCGGACGAGAACGCGCCCGTCCCCGACGCCGCCCACCAGCGGCGGCCGAGCGCCGGGGCGCTGATCATGCCCACGACCGGCGTGCCGTCCTCGACCAGCGCGATCAGCGTCGCCCACGCGGGAACGCCGCGCAGGAAGTTCTTCGTGCCGTCGATCGGGTCCAGCACCCAGGTGCGGCCCCCGTCGATCGTGCCGCCCCGCTCCTCGCCCGCGACGGCGTCGTCCGGCCGGTGCTCGGTGAGCAGTGCGCGCACCGCGTCCTCGACCGCGGTGTCGGCGTCGGTGACGGGCGTGCGGTCGGGTTTGCGGTCGACGACGAGGTCGAGCGCGCGGAAGCGGGACGTCGTGATCAGGTCCGCGGCGTCGGCCAGCAGGCGGGCAAGATCAAGATCACTGTCGTAGGTGGGCACACGCCGAATCGTGCCAGGCCTAGTCTGGGTTTCGTGAGCGTGGTCTTGTTGGCCGAGGATGACCCGGCAATCGCCGATCCACTGTCCCGAGCGCTGCAGCGCGAGGGGTACGCCGTGCACGTCGTGAGCGACGGGCCCACCGCGTTGGAGGTCGCCGTCGCCGGTGGCATCGACCTGCTGGTGCTCGACCTGGGGCTGCCGGGGATGGACGGCTTGGAGGTGTGCCGCAGGCTCCGCTCGGGTGGCCGCGGTGTCCCGGTGCTGATGCTGACCGCCCGCTCCGACGAGGTCGACTTCGTCGTCGGCCTGGACGCGGGCGCGGACGACTACGTGGCCAAGCCGTTCCGGCTGGCCGAGCTGATGGCGCGGATACGCGCGCTGCTGCGCCGCCGCGCCCCCGGCACGCTGGAGGTCAACGGGGTCCGGATGGACCTGGCCGCCCGCCGGGTCGTCGTCGACGGCCGCGAGGTGCAGCTCGCGAACAAGGAGTTCGAGCTGCTCCGGGTGCTGATGCAGCGGTCCGGTCAGGTCGTGAACCGCGACGAGATCCTCTCCGAGGTGTGGAACGACCCCGAGCTCAAGGGCAGCAAGACGCTGGACATGCACATGTCGTGGCTGCGCCGGAAGCTCGGCGACGGCACCCTGCGCTCGGCCGAGAAGCGCATCGCCACCGTCCGGGGCGTGGGCTTCCGGTTCAACGCCGACTAATGCGCACCAGGATCATGCGGGCGATCATGCTCGCGGTCGCGGTGACCGGGTTCGTGCTCGGCATCCCGCTCGGCTGGACCGCCCTCCAGCTCGTCGACGACGCCGCGCACTCGGACCTGGCCGCGAGCGCCCGGCGGATAGCGGCCGCGCTGGACGACCAGATCGCCGACGGCGCCCCGATCACGTTGGACACCGTGCAGGTGGCCATCCCGCAGGGCGCCCACTTGCGGGTCCGGTCCGCGTCGGGCGAGCAGGAGCTGGGGCCCGAGCTGGGCGAGGACGTGCTGTCCGAGGAGGTGCCGATCGCGCAGGGCGGCAACGTCCGGCTGGAGATGCCGTCCGGCCCGATGCGCACCCGGCAGGCGCAGGTCGCCGTGTCGGTCGTGCTGCTGCTGGTGCTGTCCGTGGCGACCGGCACCGTCGTCGCGACGGTCACCGCCCGCAAGCTCGCCCTCCCGCTCGGGCACGTCGCCGCACGGGCCGCGCGGCTCGGCGCGGGCGACTTCCGCTACGACGACCGCAGGCACGGGGTCGAGGAGCTGGACCTGGTGTCGCAGGCGCTGGACACCTCGGCGGGGGCGCTGGCCCAGCTCGTGCAGCGCGAACGCGAGCTGGTCGGCGACGTGTCCCACCAGCTGCGCAGCAGGCTCACCGCGTTGCAGCTGCGGCTGGAGGCGCTGGCCGACCACGAGGAGCCGGAGACCGCGGCCGAGGCGGGCGCGGCGCTGGAGCAGGCCGAACGGCTGGCCGAGGTGCTGGACGAACTGCTCGCCGCGGCCCGTGCGGCCAGGTCCGTGGACGCCGAGCCGCTGGACCTGCGCGCCGAGCTGACCGCGATCGCCGAGGAGTGGCGCGAGCCGTTGCGCGGGGAGGGGCGGGCGCTGCGCGTCCGGGTGCCGGACGGCATGCTCGCCAGGGCCACCCCCGGCAGGCTCCGCGAGGCCATCGGCGTGCTGCTCGACAACGCCCTGCGCCACGGCGAGGGCCCGGTGGTGCTGTCCGCGCGCAGCGACGAGACCGCGATCGTGGTCGAGGTCAGCGACGGCGGCGCGGGCGTGCCGGACGAGCTGGCCAGCCACATCTTCGAACGCGGCGTCTCCGGCGGCGGCTCGACGGGTGTCGGCCTCGCGCTGGCCCGCGCACTGGTCGACGCCGACGGCGGCAGGCTGGAGCTGTCCACCGCAAGGCCCGCGACGTTCTCGGTGTTCCTGCCGGTCCCGAAGGCCGAGGACGTGGTCGGCGTGCCGTGGCGCACGGACCACACGCCCCGCTGACCGTCCGTGGTCGTCGACGGGTTCGGAGGCCCGAACCCCGGATCAGGAGTGGCCGAGGCCTTCGACGTCCTCGTCGATCTCCTCCGGCGTGCCGTGGCCCTTGCGCGGACGGGCGTCGGCCTCCGGGAAGACCCACTTCTTGTAGCCGTACCAGCGGAACGCCATCGCGACGAGGGTGCCGATGACCTGGGCGCTGGCGAAGTCGGCGATCTCCTCGGTGAGCCTGCTGACGTGCGGCTCCTGGAGGTCGAACAGGTAGCGCGACACGTAGAGCGGCAGCGAGTTGAGCGCGATGCCGACGCCGTTGATCAGGAAGAACAGCAGCGCCTCGTGGTGGCGTTCGCGACCGCCCCTGGTGCGGAAGGACCACTCGCGGTTCAGCACGTAGGACACGATCGTCGCGACCAGCGTCGCGATGATCTTCGCGGTGACCGGCTTGTCCACCAGGATCGTCGACTTCAAGCCGAAGAAGATGGCCGTGTCGATCACGAAGCAGGTGCCGCCGACCACGGCGAACTTCAGCAGTTCGCGATGCTTGAGGGCCAGCGAGCGGAATGGTTCTGGGAACCGGAGGACCACGTTCTCGACTACGGACACCAAAGCAGTGTACGGAGATCGGCTTAACGCGCAGGTCAGGCGACCTCGCGGTCCTCGTCGTCGGTCACCACGCGCAACCGGCTGGTCGCCCGGACGACATCGGGGCGGGCGTCGGCCTCGGGGAAGACCCACTTGCGCATCGCCCAGTACTTGAACGCGGTGGCGACCAGCATGCCGATGATCGACCCGCTGACGAAGTCGGCGATCTCCTCCGTGACCAGCGAGACCGCGGGGTGCTGGAGCCCGAACAGGTGCCGCGAGACGTAGAGCGGCAGCAGGTTCAGCCCGACCGAGGCGCCGCTCACGAGGAAGAACAGCGCGGCCTCGTGGTGACGTTCACGACCCCCGCGGGTGTGGAACGACCACTCGCGGCTGAGCACGTACGACGCGATGACCGCGACCAGGATGCCGATGGCCTTGGCCGTGACGACCTTCTCCTGGAGCACGGTGAGCTTCAGGGCGTACCAGACGCCGTTGTCGACGAGGAACGTCGTCCCGCCCACCACCGCGAACCTGATGAGCTCGCGGTGCTTGTTCAGCAGGAAGCGGACGGGTTCCGGCAGACGGCCCAAGGCCCGGCGTACGGCTGGCAGCACCGGGGCAGTTTACGGATGCGTGATCAACTGACTACGGAGGGGGCTGGCAGTACCCCGGCAGCAGGTCGCCCAGCACCGGCGGCCACCACGGCGGCCAGGGGGTGCACGGGGGTGTCGTCGCCGGTGGGGGCGTCGTGGGCGGGGTCGTCGGAGGTGTCGGCACGACCGGCGGGGCGACCGGTTCGCCGGGTGTCCCCGGTGCCGTCGGAGGGGTCTCCGGCGGCGTCGTCGTGGTGGGAACGGGCGTGGTGGTCGTGGTCGGCGCGGTCGTGCTGGGCACAGAGGGCACAGTGGTCGTGGGCGCCGTGGTCACCGGCGGGAGCTCCGGCGTCGACGGCGGCAGCACCGGCGCCTCGACGCCGGGCAGCAGCGACACCGGCACGTCGACCGACTTCGACGCCGTGCCGACGGTCGCGGTGACCCGGACGGTGCCGCCGCGGAACGGCAGCCCGAACGCCCACGCGGACATCCGGTAGGACCCGTCGCGCTGGAGCTCGGCCCGGCACTCGATCCGGTGGTCGCGCACCGAGCAGCCCGCGCACGGGGTGGTGAGCACGATGCCGTCACCGGTGGTCAGCGACAGCGTGAGCGGACCCGCCCTGGTGCCGGTGTTGGTCACCGTCACGTCCAGCCGCGGGTCCCAGAACACCTCGTGCCACTTGCGGACGGTCAGCACGAGGTCGTCGCGGACCGGCTGGACCTCGACGGCCACGGTCACCGCGACGGTGAGGGTGGTGCCCGCGGAGACCGTGCCGGTGATCGTGCCGCCGACGGCCTCGGGGTCGGCCTGGAGGTTGAAGACGAAGGTGGCGGTGCCGCCGGGCGCGATGCCCTGCGCGGTCGTGCAGGTCACCGTTCCGCTGCCCGCCGGGCACGGGACGGTCTGCTCGGCGAGGCCGTCCAGCGCCAGCAGGCGCGCGCCCGCGAACGACGCGACGGGACCGACCGAGCGGACGCCGGGCGGCAGCGCCAGCGCCATGCTCGCGGGCTCGGAGACGGACTCGCCGGTGTTGCGGATCGTGATCGGCAGCGCCTTCGGGGCCTCGCCGGGCACCAGCGTGAACCCGCTGGGCACCGTCGGCACCAGCGCCGCCGGGGTCGGCTGGGGCTGCGCCGGCGGCGGCGTCTCGGCCGGGGGCGCCGCGGGGGCGGGCGCGGGTTCGGGTGACGGCGGGTCCGGCTGCGGCTGCGGAGCCGGCGGCGCGGGCGGCACAGCGGGCACGACGGCGGGCGGGGCGGGCGGCACGGGTGGCACGACGGGCTGGCTCGTCACGACCGGCGCCGGGGGAGGTTCGGCGATGGCGGGCGTGGTGTCGCCGCCGCCGGAGGTCAGGCCGATCGCCACGGCCACGGCGAGCGCGGCGGTCGACGCGGCCACGCCCAGCAGCTGCCGGGGCAGCGACGCGGCGGCACCGGCGGCACCGCCCGCTCCCGCGGCACCGGCGACGGCGGTCGCGGCGACGGCCTTGCCCGCCCCGGCCGTCACGGCCAGGTAGCCGGTCGCGCCGAGGCCCAGCACCAGCGGGGCGACGAACCCGCGCAGCGACCCGTTGACGTCGGACAGCTCGGCGGCCAGCGCGCGGCACCGGTCGCACTCGTCGAGGTGCGCCTCGACCTGGGTCGTCTCGCGCTTGGACAGCCCGCCGCGGGTCCACGCGCCCAGCCGGTCGACGGTCGCGCGGCAGCGGTCGGACGTGGTCTCGGTCAGGTGCACCTGGAGGTAGGCCTGGCGCAGGCCCTCGCGGGCGCGGTAGGCGAGCGCGGACACGCCGTTCGCGGTCAGCCCGAGCAGCGGGCCGACCTCGGCGGGGGACTGGCCCTCGATCTCGGTGTGCCACAGCACGGTCTGCCAGCGCTCGGGGAGCCGGGCGAACGCCTTCGCGGCGAGCGAGCGCTCCAGCCCGGCGACGGCCGTGTCGCTGAACGGGACGCTGACCGCCTCGGCGGGCACACCGGACACCGCGGACACGTCGTCGGACAGCTCGACCTTCCGGTCGCGCCGGGTCTTGTCGTACGCGGTGTGCCGCAAAGCCGTCAGGAGGTAGGCGCGGAACGCCGAGTCCGGGCCGCGGCCGCCACGGAGAGTGTCCAGCACCTTGGCGAAAGCCTCGGACACCAGATCATCTGCCTCGGCAGGGGAACGGGTCAGCTGGCGGGCGAGGTTGTAGGCCGCCGAGACGTGGCGTTCGTACAGCTCGCCGTACGCTTCGATCTTCCCGCCGCGCACGGAGTCGATCAGCTCCGAGTCGCTCGGTCCCTGGACATCAGCAGGAACGGTCGCCACGTTTTCCCTCCCTCGTGGCGGCCAGTGTGACTCACGTGGTCGCTCACCGTCACCTCAAGCCCCCCGACTGGTCGGGTGAACCCACGTCACGGATGCGGTCCCACGGCGTCCCGTGGTAGTGAACCGACCGGGAGGGGAGACGACCCACGTGGGTGTCGCACAGGCGGAACGCGTGCTGAAGTCGAGGTGGCGGACCGCGAGTCTCGCGGCGGGCTGGCCCTTCCCCGGTGACTGGCCGTCGCGCGAGGTCGACGACGTCGTCACCGCCATGGTGGACACCGCCGACCCCGGTGACGCGCTGGTCCGGCTCGGCCGGTCGCGGGCGGAGGCGGGCGCCGGTCTCGGCGAGACGCTGCTGGACCTGGCCGCGCTGCACGCGGTGCTGGACGGGGCATGCGGCGTGGTCGCCCCGAACGTCGACGCGCTGCCGTCGCGGATGCTGCGGCTGACCGCGCTGGGCTGGGCGGACGTGCTCACCGAGGAGGCCGCCGACCGCGGCGCGGAGGACCCGCTGACCGGGCTGGCCACCCGCGGCTACCTGCGCACCAGGCTGGCGGAGCTCTACCGCGGGACGCCCGCGCCCGGCGACCGCTACGCGCTCGTGCTGGTCGGCCTCGACCTGACCCGCGCCACCGGCTGGTCCCGCGTGGTCGCGATGACGCTGCTGTCGGACGTGCTGCGGGTCGTGTTCGACGGTGGCGAGACGCTGGCCACCCTCGGCCCGTCGGTCGCCGCGGTGCTGACCCGGCGGGACGCCTCGCTCGCCCAGCGGATCTCGACCGTGCGGGTGCTGGCCGCCGACCGGCTCGCCGTCGACCCGCACGTAAGACCCACCGGCCCCGCGGACGTCTGGTCCGAACACCTCCCGGCCACCCACGGGGACGCCTGCGCGCTCCTCGCCGCCCTGGGCCGCTGACGGCCCCCAGAACCCTGCGCCACGGCGCTGAAACCCCTGTCCAGCGCCCGGTCCGCGCCCCGACCCGAACGCCCGTCGCTCCCGCAGCGGCGGGCGTTCGGGCGTTCCCGGCTTGACAGCCCGCCAAGTGGTCCACTTAGCTAGTGTCTTAGTTGAGTAACACACTTTGGAGGTGAGGCGTGGTCGAGTTCCGCATCGACAAGGCGAGCGGCCTCCCTGCCTACCTGCAACTGGCCCGGCAGGTCAGGGAGGCGTTGAGACTCGGCTGGCTCAAGCCGGGCGACCGGCTGCCGACGGTCCGCGACGTGGTCGCGACCAGCGGCGTGAACGCGAACACGGTGCTGAAGGCGTACCGGGAGCTGGAGCGCGCGGGCCTGCTCGAGGCGCGCCAGGGCTCCGGCACGTTCGTGAAGGCCACCCTGGGGTCGGTCGACCCCGAGGTGATGGACCGGCTGCGCGCCAAGCTCGTCGACTGGGTGGACGAGGCGCGCGCCGCCGGACTGGAGAACGAGGACATCGACGCGCTGGTCGGGTCGGTGCTCACCGAGGGGGAGAGGATCGAGGTGCCATGACGGCTGTCGTGGAAACGGCGGGCATCGCCGTGCGGGGCCTTGGCAAGGGGTACCGGAGCTCGGTGGCGCTGCGGGACTGCACGTTCGACCTGCCCGCGGGCAGGGTCGCCGCGCTGGTCGGGGCGAACGGCGCGGGCAAGACGACGCTGCTGACCGTCCTGTCCGGACTGCTGCGGCCGGACGCGGGGGAGTTCACCCTGCGGCCGGGTGAGCGGGTGGCGTTCGTGGCGCAGGAGAAGCCGGTCTACAAGCACCTGACGCCGAGGGTGGTGCTCCAGCTGGCGGCGCGGCTCAACCTGGTCTGGGACCAGGCCAGGGCGCAGGCGTGGCTGGAGCGGTTCGACATCCCGCTGGACCGCAGGTGCGGGCAGCTCTCCGGCGGGCAGCGCACGCAGGTCGCGCTGGCGGTGGCGATCGGGTCGCGGCCGACCCTGCTCCTGCTCGACGAGCCGTTGGCGGACCTGGACCCGTTGGCGCGCACCGAGGTGATGCGGGACCTGCTGAGCGAGGTCGCGGACTCGGGGGCGACGGTCGTCATGTCGACGCACATCGTCACCGAGCTGTCCGGGGTCGTCGACCACCTGCTGCTGCTGGCGCACGGGACCCTGCTCGCGGACGGGGACCTGGACGAGCTGCTGGCCGCGCACGTGATGGTGGTGGGGCCGCGGGCGCAGGAGTCGCCGGTGCGGGGGGAAGTGCTGTGGGACAAGCACTTGGACGGCCAGTCGCTGTTCCTGGTGAGGACGCCGACCACGCCGGTGGTGTCCGCGCCGTGGGTGGTGCGGCCGGTGTCGTTGGAGGACTACGTGCTGGCGCTGCTGTCGGCGACGCGCAAGGGGGATGTGGCATGACGACGGTGACGAAGACCCGCGTTGGCGGGGGCGACCTGCTCTGGGTCGCCTGGCGCACGCACCGCACGTCGATCCTGGTCACGTCGGGGCTGGTGGCGCTCGCGGCCGTGGGGATGGCGGTGGTGAGCCGGTACTTCGTGGCGTGGGCCTCGAGCCTGAACTACCCGACCTACCGGGTGCTGGAGCAGTTCTCGTCCATCGGGCTGCTGTTCGCGCTGGCGGCGGGCATGTTCTGGGGAGCGCCGCTGGTGGCGCGCGAGTACGAGCTGCGGACGCACCTCTTGGCGTGGGGGCAGGACGTGTCGGCCTCCCGGTGGCTGGCGGGCCAGGTCGCCCTGCTCGGCGCCGTGACGGCCTGCCTCGCCGCGCTGGCCGGGGTGGTGTCGGGCGTCATGCTCGAAAGGGTGCCGAAGATGGGCGTCGACACCATCAGGGTGTTCGAGCGCAACGTGTTCGAGGCCGCCCCCCAGGTCCAGGTGGGCTGCGCGCTGTTCGCGTTCGCCCTCGGTGTCGCGGTCGGGGCGCTCACCAGGCGCACGCTGCCGGCGATGGCGATCACCGGGATCGGTTTCCTCGGGGTCGGCGAGGTGCTCGCGCGGTGGGGTCGCGAGCACTACCTGCCGCCCGTGCGCTCGTTCGAGGCCTGGAGCCCGGTGCACCACCCCCTGGTGCCGTTCACCGCGCTGCCGGTCGACAGCGGGTACGCCGACGCGAACGGCGTCCCCATGGGCGACCAGGACTGGGGCTGCGGCGGCCGCAACGGGATCGAGCCGGTCGAGTGCCTCAGGGCCCATGGCGCCGCCGGGCGCTACGCCGACTACCAGCCCGCCGAGCGGGTCGAGCTGTTCCGGTGGATCGAGTCGGGGATCTTCCTCGTCCTCGCGGCCGGGCTGCTGCTGCTGGCCTGGTACTGGCTCAGGCGCGCCCGCCGGGTGTAGCCGGTGTCGGGAGTCCACGTTTGTGCAGGTAGAGTGACCGTCCCGTGGACTCCCGTACCGGCCTTCCCGTTGTAGGCATGATCGGCGGCGGCCAGCTCGCCCGCATGACCCACCAGGCGGCCATCCCGCTCGGCCAGTCGTTGCGCGTGCTCGCCGTCTCCGACTCCGACCCAGCCGCACTCGTCGCCCGCGACGTCGTGCTCGGCGCGCACACCGACCTCGACGCCCTGCGCGCGTTCGCCGAGGGCTGCGAGGTGGTCACCTTCGACCACGAGCACGTGCCCGGCGAGCACCTGCGCGCGCTGGTCGCCGAAGGGGTGAAGGTGCACCCCGGCCCGGACGCGCTGGTCCACGCGCAGGACAAGCTGGTGATGCGCCGCAAGCTCGCGGGCATGGGGCTGCCGGTGCCGCCGTTCGCCGAGGTGAACACCCCGGAGGACGCGCTGGCGTTCGGCGCGGAGCACGGCTGGCCGTGCGTGCTCAAGGCCGTGCGCGGCGGGTACGACGGCAAGGGCGTGTGGATGCTCGACACGCCGGACAGCGCGCGGACCGCCGTGGACGAGCTGCTGGCCGCGGGCACGCCGCTGATGGTCGAGCAGTGCGTGCCGATGCGCCGCGAGCTGGCCGCGCTGGTGGCGCGGTCGCCGTTCGGCCAGGGCGCCGCGTGGCCGCTGGTGGAGACCGTGCAGTCCGACGGCATCTGCGTCGAGGTGCTGGCCCCCGCGCCCTCGGTCGACCCCGAGGTCGCCCAGGCCGCGCAGGAGCTGGCGCTGAAGGTCGCCGACGAGCTCGGCGTCGTCGGGCTGCTGGCCGTGGAGCTGTTCGAGACCGCGGACGGCGTGGTCGTGAACGAGCTGGCCATGCGCCCGCACAACTCCGGCCACTGGACCATCGAGGGCTCGCGGACCTCGCAGTTCGAGCAGCACCTGCGCGCGGTGCTCGACTACCCCCTCGGCGTGACCGACCTGCTTGCTCCAGCCGTTGTGATGGCGAACGTCCTCGGTGCTTCCTCCGGCGAAGCCGGAAACCAGCCGACAGCGCATCCGCCGATGATCCTCGACGAGCGGCTGCACCACCTGTTCGCCCGGTTCCCCGACGCGCACGTGCACCTGTACGGCAAGGCGGAGCGGCCGGGCCGCAAGATCGGCCACGTGACGCTGCTCGGGGAGCGGATGGACGACGTGCGCGACCGGGCGAGGCTCGCCGCGCACTGGCTGTCCGACGGCGTGTGGCTGGACGGGTTCGACATCCACGGAGGGCAGCAGCAGTGACGCAGGTCGGCGTGATCATGGGTAGCGACTCGGACTGGCCGGTGATGAAGGCCGCCGCCGACGCGCTGGCCGAGTTCGACGTGCCGTACGAGGTCAGCGTGGTGTCCGCGCACCGCACCCCGCAGCGGATGATCGACTACGCGCGGTCGGCCGCGGGCCGTGGTCTGCGGTGCATCATCGCCGGTGCGGGCGGTGCCGCCCACCTGCCCGGCATGGTCGCCTCGACGACCGTGCTGCCGGTGATCGGCGTGCCGGTGCCGCTCAAGTACCTCGACGGCATGGACTCGCTGCTGTCGATCGTGCAGATGCCCGCGGGCATCCCGGTCGCCACCATGGCCGTCGGCGGCGCCCGCAACGCGGGCCTGCTGGCCGTCCGCATCCTCGCCGCCGCCGACCCCGCGTTGCAGGACCGCGTCGCCGCGTTCCAGGCCGACCTGGAGCGGATGGTGCTCGACAAGGACGCGGCGCTGCAGAAGGCCCTCTGACCCCGCCCACGGGTGCCTTCCGACGCCGCCAACGTGTCGAAAGGCACCCGTGCGCGGGCATGTGAACGCGCGCTAACATCATCCCAGTAGGCCCTACTGGGAGGTAACAAGTGGACCCGAGCTTCGGCACGTACCAGCTCGCCGAGGAGCACGACGCGCTGCGCGAGGCCGTCCGCTCCCTCGCCGACAAGGAGATCGCGCCGCACGCGGCCGACGTCGACGAGAACGAGCGCTTCCCCGTCGAGGCGCACAACGCCCTGGTCAAGTCCGGCTTCGCCGCCGTCCACGTCCCCGAGGCCTACGACGGCCAGGGCGCCGACTCCGTCGCCACCTGCATCGTCATCGAGGAGGTCGCCCGCGTCTGCGCCTCCTCCTCCCTCATCCCGGCCGTCAACAAGCTCGGCACCATGCCCATCCTGCTCGCGGCCTCCGAGGAGCTGAAGCAGCTGGTCATGCCCTCCATCGCCGCCGGCGAGGCCATGGCCTCCTACGCGCTCAGCGAACGCGAGGCAGGCTCCGACACCGCCTCCATGCGCACCCGCGCCGTGCTCGACGGCGACCACTGGGTCCTCAACGGCACCAAGTGCTGGATCACCAACGCGGGCGAGTCCTCCTGGTACACCGTCATGGCGGTCACCGACCCCAAGGCCGAGAAGAAGTCCAACGGCATCTCCGCCTTCGTCGTCCACAAGGACGACCCCGGCTTCTCCGTGGGCACCAAGGAGCGCAAGCTCGGCATCAAGGGCTCACCCACCCGCGAGATCCACTTCGAGAACTGCACCATCCCCGAGAACCGCATCATCGGCGCCCCCGGCACCGGCCTCAAAACCGCCCTCCGCACCCTCGACCACACCCGCCCCACCATCGGCGCGCAAGCCGTCGGCATCGCCCAGGGCGCACTCGAGGCCGCCATCGCCTACGTCAAGGACCGCAAGCAGTTCGGCAAGGCCGTAGCCGAGTTCCAGGGCGTCCAGTTCATGCTCGCCGACATGGCCATGAAGATCGAAGCCGCCCGCCACATGGTCTACGTCGCCGCCGCCAAGGCCGAACGCGGCGAACCCAACATCGGCTTCATCACCGCCGCCGCCAAGTGCTACGCCTCCGACGTCGCCATGGAAGTCACCACCGACGCCGTCCAGCTCTTCGGCGGCGCCGGCTACACCCGCGACTTCCCCGTCGAACGCATGATGCGCGACGCCAAGATCACCCAGATCTACGAAGGCACCAACCAGATCCAGCGGGTCGTCATGTCAAGGGCACTGCTGAAGGGCTAGACCAACAACAGCAGGCAAACCGCCCAACAACGCTGGCAGCAGCGAGCAACCTCCCCACGACGCTGCCAACAGCAAGCAAACCGCCCAACAACGCTGCCAACAGCGAGCAACCTCCCCACGACGCTGGAAGCGAGCCCGCTCGTCCGCTGGCGGCCGGCTTGACTTGGGGTTTTTGGGCTTAGACTTGCGGCGGAGGGCAGGCTCTACCACCTGCCCTTTTTCGCCCGACGAAGCCCAAAAAAGGGGCCCCAAGTCAAGCCGGCCGCACCGCCCACGGCCGCAGCGATACCAGTCCCAAGTTCGGCGAATCCCATACCCGGTGTCGAGGGATCAGCCACCCATACCCGGCCAACCCACCACGAAAACGACCCCACCAACCCCACCCCACCAACACCCCCACAGCTACCGTCACACCATGGACAGCCGGATCAAGGCCCTGCTGCCGACCCTCCTGGTCGACCTGGCCCTCCCCATCGGCGGCTACTACCTCCTGAACCACCTGGGCGCCCCCGACTGGCTCTCCCTCACCGCCGGCGCCGCCACCTCCGGGCTCGTCCTCCTCGTCGGCATCCTCCGCACCCGCACCGTCGACGCCGCCGCCACCTTCATGCTGGCCTTGTTCGCCTTCGGCCTGCTGACCCTCTTCCTCACCGGCGACGCCCGGTTCGTCATCGCCAAGGACTCCCTGCTCAGCCTCGCCGTGGGCCTGGTCTTCCTCGGGTCGCTCTTCGCCGAGCGCCCACTGCTGCTCACCCTCACGGCCAGAACGGCCCCGGCCGTTGCCGACCGCTACCGGGACTCCCCGGCGGTCCGCCGCACGGTCCGCTTCGCCACGATCCTGTGGGGCGTGGGGATGCTCGTGGACGCCGTTGTCCGCATCCCCCTGGCCTACACGCTGCCGGTGGACGTCATGGTGGTCGGCTCACCGGCCCTGACTATCGCCATCGTCGGCGTCCTGGTGCTCATCACCAGGAAGTACGCCGCGCGGCAACGGGACTAGGCCGCCCCGCCCAGCTCCACGGTCGTCTTCTCGCTGGTCCTCCGGGCGGGCAGCAGTTCCGCGTTCACGTTGCTGCACTGCACCAACGACCCTCCGCCGGCCAGCACGGCCAGCAGGCTGTTCAGCACGCCGTCCGGCTGCGTCCACTCCACAGTGGACAGCACCCGCGAGTCCCCTGAGATGCCGAGCGTCTCCGCACGCGACCGCGCCTCGGCCACGACATCGTCCACAGTGGACGCTCCCAGTGCGGGCGTGCTGCCGGGCGTCGGTCCCCACGGCGTGAAGTCGTCGCCGTACACCCGGACGTCGTCCAGGAAGTCCACGGCAGCACCCAGATCCTGTCCGCGCAGCCCTAGCCCCATCGGGTGCAGCGAGGCCACCGCGACCACGTCGGCCCCCGGCGCGGCACCGTCCGGCGCCACGAAGGCGACCTTCGCGCCCGCGGGGTCGTCCGTCACGGTCGCCCCGCACCACCAGGCGCCCAGCAGCACGCCGGCGGTCTGCCAGTGCGCGGGCAGCAGCACGGCGACGCGGTCGCCCGGCTCGACGTCGTGCTCGTCGCGCAGCCAGTTCGCGGTCTTGGCGGCCCAGTTGGCGATGGTGGCGCGCGACAGCTCGACGCGGGAGCCGTCGGCGTCGTCGTAGTGCGTGATCAGCGGTCGCCCCGGCTCGGCGGCGAGCAGCGGCGTGAACAGAGCTTCGGTGACGCTCAAGGCAGTGCTCTCCTAGTCCACACAAGGCACATCCGGCTGGGCGGCGCGACGGGCGCCGTCCACGCCGACCACCTTGCCACCCGCGAACCGCTGGGTCGGGCTCGGGGGCGCGGTGGTGGTGGTCGTCACGGGGACGAGGGTGTTGGCGGGGCCGAGCCGTTCGGCGACGAACGCCTTCACGGCGGCCACGTCGACGGTGACGATGCTCTGGCCGCGGTCGTTGCGGGCGTTGACGTCGGTGACCGGGATGGTGGCGAACTCCACGGTGCCGCCCGCCATCCCGCGCGCCTGCTGGGCCAGCGCGACGAGGTCGAGGCCGTCGTCGACCACGATCGACTTCCGGGCCGCGTCCAGCAGTCCGGCGAGCTTCTCCTGGTCGGTGAACGTGCCCGCGGACAGCAGTTGCGACACCGCGGCGGACAGGAACACCTGCTGGCGCCTGATCCGGCCGAGGTCACCGCCGGGCAGGTTGCGCTGGCGCACGAACGCCAGCGCGTCGCCGCCGGTCACCCGCTGCGGCCCGGCCCGGAAGTTCGCGCCCGACGCGGAGTCGCTGGTACCGGAGTTCAAGCACACGTCCACGCCGCCGATGACGTCCGTGAGCAGGTAGAAGCCGTAGAGGTTGATCTCCGCGTAGTGGTCGACCCTGATCCCGGTGAGGTCCTGCACGACCTGCACGAGCGCCTTGCGCCCGGCCTGGTCGCCCTGCTTCTCCCGCTCGGCGGCGTCCCCGACGCCCTCGTCGCGCAGGCGCTGGATCGTGGCGTACTTGGTGACGCCGTACGCCTGGTTGATCTTGTCCTCGCGGTAGTCCGGGATCGGCACGTAGGTGTCGCGCGGGATCGACACGGCGGTCGCCCTGCCGCCGTCGGTCGGCACCCGCAGCACGATGATCGTGTCGGTGTTCACCCCGTCGGAGGCCTCGGTGCGCAGCTGGCGCAGCACGCTCGGCGGCAGCTGGTTGCCCTGCGCGTCGGTGCGGCTGTCGCTGCCGACCAGCAGGATGTCCGTGGCGCCGTCGCGCAGCGGCGGCGAGTTCGGCACGTCGGACAGCACCGAGATCACGTCGGTGGTGTTGACGCTCTCCTTCACCCGCTTGAGGGTCACCCAGCCGTAGCCCGCCGCCACCAGGACGGCCGCGGACAGCAGCGCGACCAGCACCCGTGCGAAGGCGAGGACGGCCCGCAAGACTCCTCCTCGGCGTGGTGGTGGTGAACACCAAGGCTAGCCGGCGCCGGGCCGTCGCCACGGCCGTTTTCACCGAGATGGCCGCGTCAGTTCACGCAGACGAGACCACCCGCGGTGATGGCGGGCGGCGGCGCGGTGGTCGACGAACCGGGGACCGGCGTGCCCGAGGTGCCCGCGGGGTCCGACCGGTCCTCCTGCGGGCTGTAGTCGGCGCCGACGTAGACGACGACCTGGTTCTTGAGCACCGAGTCGTCCTCCTCCACGGTGGCGCCGCCGAACTCCTTGGCGACCTTGTCCGCGACCGCTTTGCCGCCCGGCGCGTAGTGGACGATCGTGGAGTCCAGCAGGACGTCGGCCGTGCCCGCGTCGCCGCGCAGGTAGCCCTTGCCCACCAACGCGTCCAGCGCGGTCGCGGCGAGCATCGGGGTGCCCGAGGCGTTGAGCACCCGCACGGTGATCTGGCCGTTCGGCGTGGTCGGGGCGTTCGAGGTCGACGGCGACTGGCTCTCGTCGGTGGCCAGGTTCTTGACGAAGGCCTTCACCTTCGCGGGGTCGACCTGGATGACGTTGCCGTCGTAGTAGGTGTCCATCGTCTCGCCGACCGGGATGGTGCGGAACTCGATGTTGCCGCTGACCAGGCCCTGCATCTGCTCGGCGAACGTCGCGATGTCCCAGCCCTGGCTCAGCACCACGGACTTCTGCACCGCGCTGACCAGGCTGTCGAGCTTGTCGACGTCGGTGAGCATGCCGGTGGACAGCACCTTCTTCGCCAGCGCGCCGATGAACACCTGCTGCCGGGCGATCCGGTCCAGGTCGCCGTTGGGCAGGCCCTCGCGCTGCCGCACGAACGACAGCGCCATCGCGCCCTCGATCGTCTGCGGGCCCGCGACGAAGTTCGCGCCGGACTTGTAGTCGCTGGTGGCCTGGTTCACGCAGACCTCGACGCCGCCGATGGCCTTGGTCACCTCGTAGAAGCTCGCGAGGTTCACCTCGGCGTAGCGGTCGATGGTGATCGAGCCGCCGGTGAGGTTCTCGATGGTCTTGATGAGCGTCTTGCGGCCCGCGGCCGTCGACTCGGTGTTGATCTTGGCCTGGTCGGTCTCGCCCTTCGCGGCCATCTCCTCCGCGACGGTGTTCTTCTGCCGGGCGAACGCGGAGTTCAGCTTGTGCTTGCCGAAGCCGTCCGCGATCTCGACGTAGGAGTCGCGCGGGAACGAGAACGCGCGGGCGCGGGTGCCGTCGACCGGGATGTGCACGAGGATCATCGTGTCGGTGTTCATCTCGCCGTCGGCGACACCGCCGCTGAGGAGGTCGAGCACCTCGGGTGCCAGCGGGTTGCCCTGCGCGTCGACCCGGCTGTCGATGCCGACCATCAGGATGTCGACCGCGCCGTCGAGCGGCTTGCGGCCCACACCGGCGTTCTCGGACACCTCGGCGGAGATGACGTCGGTGGTCGTCGTGCCCTGGTCCAGGTTCCGCAGGAAGCTCCAGCCGTACCAGGTGACCACCATCACAGCCGCCGACAGCAGGGCGATGACCGAACGCCCGGTGACCAGGAGGACCCGGAGCGTGGTCGAGCGTCGGGGTGCGGGGGTCGCGGCAACCCGGATAGGTCCTGGTTGCTCGCTCGCCAGCGGCGTTCTGCCCTCCACGAGTGGTGCCTCCCCCGTGCGCGGTGGTGCTCAGCAAAGATTAGTGGGCCAGGTGCCATCGGCGCTGGTCGTCAGCTCTTCTTATACGGGAGACGCTGTAACAACCTGGTGGGTTGCACGCTTTACTAGGTGACCCACTGCGATGGTTACACCGGTGTAAAGGACTTGAGATGCGCGTTCTGGTGACAGGTGGTGCCGGCTTCATCGGCTCCCACTACGTGCGGGAGCTGGTCGGGGGTGCCTACCCGGCGTTCGCCGACGCCGAGGTGGTGGTGCTCGACAAGCTGACCTACGCGGGCAACGAGGAGAACCTCGCCCCGGTCGCCGACAGCCCGCGCTACCGGTTCGTCCAGGGCGACATCTGCGACGCCGCCGCCGTCGAGGACGTGATGGCGGGCACCGACGTGGTCGTGCACTTCGCCGCCGAGTCCCATGTGGACCGCTCGATCTCCGGTGCCGCCGACTTCGTGCTCACCAACGTGCTCGGCACCCAGACCCTCTTGCAGGGCGCGCTGAACGCCGGTGTGGGCAAGTTCGTGCACGTGTCCACCGACGAGGTCTACGGGTCCATTGAGGACGGTTCCTGGCCGGAGTCGCACCCGCTGGAGCCCAACTCGCCGTACTCGGCCTCGAAGGCCTCCTCCGACCTGCTGGCGCGCGCTTTCCACCGCACGCACGGACTCCCGGTGTGCATCACCCGGTGTTCGAACAACTACGGGCCGTACCAGTTCCCGGAGAAGGTGCTGCCGTTGTTCGTCACCACCCTGATGGACGGCGGGAAGGTGCCGCTCTACGGCGACGGCCTCAACGTCCGCGACTGGCTGCACGTGGCCGACCACTGCCGGGGCATCCAGCTCGTGGCCGAGTCCGGCCGCGCGGGTGAGGTGTACAACATCGGCGGCGGCACCGAGCTGACCAACCGCGAGCTGACCGGGCTGCTGCTCGACGCGATGGGCGCCGACTGGTCGTCGGTCGAGATGGTCGCCGACCGCAAGGGCCACGACCGCCGCTACTCGGTCGACATCACCAAGATCAGCACCGAGCTGGGCTACGCGCCGAGGGTCGACTTCGCCGAAGGCCTCGCGAGCACCGTGCGGTGGTACCGGGAGAACCGGCCGTGGTGGGAGAAGCTGAAGGCGCGGGCGAACGGCTGATGGCACTCGCGCTCCTGGTGCCCGGCGGTCGCGGCCAGCTCGGCCACGACCTGCTCGCGGTCGCCCCCCGCGACGGCTTCGCGCACGCCCCGTCGTCGGCCGAGCTGGACATCACCGACGCCGAGTGCGTCGCGGACGCCGTCGCGACCTTCGCCGCCAGCGCCCGCGACCACGGGCTGCGGCCGGCGGTCGTCAACGCCGCCGCGTACACCGCCGTGGACCAGGCGGAGACCGACGAGGACCGGGCGTTCGCGGTGAACGCGCTCGGCCCTGGGATGCTCGCCGCCGAGTGCGCGCGGCACGACGTGCCGCTGCTGCACGTGTCCACCGACTACGTGTTCCCCGGTGACGCCGACCGGCCGTACGAGCCGACCGACCCGACCGGTCCGCGCTCGGCCTACGGGCGCACCAAGCTCGCGGGCGAGGAACGCGTTCTGGCCTCCTGGCGGCGTTCCTGGGTCGTCCGCACCGCCTGGGCGTACGGCGCGTCCGGCGCGAACTTCGTGAAGACCATGGCGCGCCTGGAGAAGGAGCGCGACACGGTGTCCGTTGTGGACGACCAGCGCGGCTCGCCGACGTGGACGCGAGACCTGGCAACGGGTCTGGTGCAGCTGGCCGGGCTCGCGACGACCGGACACGGGCCGCGGGCGCGGGTGCTGCACGGCACCGGCGGCGGCGACACGACCTGGTACGGCTTCACCCGCGCCATCTTCGAGGAGCTGGGCGCGGATCCCGGCCGCGTCCGGCCGTGCGCGTCCACCGAGTACCCGCGCCCGGCACCGCGCCCCGCCTACTCGGTGCTGTCCGGCGGCACGTGGCGCGCGGCGGGCCTTGCCCCGTTGCCGCCTTGGCGGGAAGCGCTCTCCACCGCGGTGGCCTCGGGAGTGCTCGGATCCGCCGTGACATAGCCGAAACCCGTCCGAGACCACGCCGTGAACCAGTGGTCCACCCCGCACGTATGCCCCCCTGAGACCCGCCCGGATGGACTGCCTGGTCCAGTGGGCGTCGACGGTGAGCAGGGGAGTGGTCACGTGCGGCATGGTGTGGACTCGGACGTGTTCGGCAAGACCGCGCACAGCCCGTCCTTCTTCGAGCTGTCCCGCAAGCTGGGGGACGGCGCGCAGCACATGGTCGACTTCTGCATCCCCTGCAACCCCTACTTCCCGACACCGCAGATGTTCGCGGCGCTGGCGAACAACCTCGAGGGCATCCTGAAGTTCTACCCGAGCAGCACCGACGCCATCGCCGGTCAGCTCGCCAGGACGTTGCGGCTCAACCCGGCGACGATCGCGATGTCCAACGGCTCCACCGAGATCATCACCTGGATCGACCACCTGTGGATCAAGGAGAGCGTGGCGATCCCGATCCCCACGTTCGGCCGGTGGACCGACCAGCCGATGGAGACCGGCAAGCGCGTCGACATGTTCCCGCTGCAGGAGAGCGAGGGCTTCGAGCTCAACATCGACGCCTACCTGAAGTTCATCCGCGCCAGGGGTTCCAAGGTCGCGGTGCTGTGCAACCCGAACAACCCCGACGGCGGCTACCTGCCCCGCCGCGAGATCATCCGGTTCATGGACGAGCTCGCCGACCTCGACCTGGTCATCATCGACGAGTCCTTCATCGACTTCGTCGAGGTCGAGCGCAACCCGTCCGTCGTCAGCGAGGCCATGATCAGGCCGAACGTGGTGGTGCTCAAGAGCCTGGGCAAGAACTTCGGCCTGCACGGCGTCCGCTTCGGCTACCTCGTCGCGAACCCCGCGCTGGCCAAGCGGATGGCGGCGACACTGCCGAAGTGGAACCTCAACTCGTTGGCCGAGGCGTTCGTCTTCATGCTCGGCGACCACCTCGACGAGTACGGCGAGAGCCTGGTCAAGCTGTCCATGGACCGCTACCGGATGGGCATGGAGCTGTCCCGGCTGCCCGAGCTGCAGGTGTACCCGTCGCAGGCGAACTTCCTGCTGGTCAAGCTCGCGCCGGACGTCGACGGGATCGAGCTGCGCGACTTCCTGCTGCACAAGCAGCAGATCTTCATCCGCGAGTGCGGCAACAAGCTCGGCATGAGCGGCCAGTTCGTCCGCCTGGTGGTGCGGCCCGAGGCGGACGTGGACCGCCTGGTGTCCGGCATCCGCAGCTTCGGCAACTCCAGGTGGGACGTCGAACGCCCTTCACTGGTGTCCTAGCGGGCCCGGAGCTCCGGCTCGTCAGGGGGACGCCGTCCCGACCAGCCGGAGCGGACAACCGCTAGGCGTCCTGCCACTCCACGCAGGACGGCCGCCGCGCCGTGATCAGGAACTCCTTGAGCGCCGCCGCCAGCACCCCGACGTGCACCCCGCTGCCGGCCGGGTAGTCCACGTACTCCGACGCGTAGACCGGGGAGTCGCCCTCCCCGACCAGCGTCGAGTAGTCCTGGTCCGGGTCCGCGTAGGTCAGGTACCCGAAGCCCCGGCTGACCGCCGCCGCGACGTCGTGGTCCGGGATCTTCACCTCGCCGGGCGCGCCCAGCAGCCCCTCGACGTCCGGGATCAGCGCCCGCTCCTGGTGCTCGATGACCGCGGCACCGGCGCCGCTCTCGGCCAGCCGGGCCAGCAGTGCGTCGACCTCCTCGGGGGTCGTCACGGTCATCTGCTCTCCGGACTCGTCCGCGTCCTGGATGGACCACACGGCGTTGAAGCTCATCGCGATGCCTTCTCTGCTAGTCGTCGAGGCGGAATGGATGCTCTCAGTGAACGACCCGTGCCGCAAACAGCCCCGCCTTGCGCCGATGGGGTGGAGACCGCCCCGAGGACTGGATAACGCTGCGCGCTTGCGAGAACCTTTTCAGATGTCCGACCACGGGCGAGCCCCCGTTTCCAGCGCGCGAGGCCACGACGGAGACCGTCGTCGCTTCCTCCGCTGCGTCGCCGCCGTCACCGGTTCGCGCCAGGTCACGTGGACCGCGTCGACCGGCTCCCGCGAGGACGCGACCGACCAGGCGCCGCGCCGCTAGCTCGTCGACACCGCCGTCCGGCACCTCCGCGGTGCGCGGCGGTCCGCGCACATCCTCACCCGGTGCCCCCGGGGAGTCACCTGCCCGCGGCCCGCCGGTACGCGGTGAGGGTGGTCTCGGCGCACCGGCGCCACGTGTACTCCGAGGCGTGCGCGCGGCGGGCCATCTGGGCGACGGGCGTCGGCGGTGTCTCCACGGCGGCGAACATGGCGTGGGCCAACGCGTCCGAGTCGCCGACCGGGGTGAGGGCCGCGTGCCCGCCCGCGACCTCGCGCAGCGCCGGGACGTCGGAGCAGACGACCGGGACGTTGCAGGCCAGTGCTTCCAGGACGGGGAGCCCGAAGCCCTCGTCGCGGGACGGGAGGACGAGGGCGGAGGCGCCCGCGACGACGCTGCGCAGGTCGACGTCGGCCAGGTAGCCGGTGCGGATGACCCGGCCGTCCACGCCCGCCTGGCGGGGGCCCGCGAGGACCAGCGGCGGCAGGGACTGGTCGGTCGCGTGGGCCCTCAGGAGCGTGTCCAGGCCCTTGCGGGGGCCGCCCGCGCCGACGAACAGCAGGTACTCCGACGGCAGGCCGAGGCGGGAGCGCAGCGCGTCGTTCGGCGGGCGCGAGGCGAACCACGCCGGGTCCACGCCCAGCGGTGTGACGACGATCCGGTCGGCCGGGATGCCGAGCCGCTCCTCGACGGTCCTGGCCACGGCGTGCGTCGGCGTGCACACGACGTCGGCCCGCTGGGCGGACTGCCGGACGAGCTCGGGCAGGCGCCGGTCGGACGGCGGGAGGTCGCCGGGGGAGGCGAGGAACGCGAGGTCGTGGATGGTGACGACGCCACCCGCCCTGATGGTCGGCGGCAGCACGAAGTTGGTGGCGTGCATGACGTCGGTGAACCCGGCGAGCACCTCCACCGGCGGGAACCGGGAGCGCAGCCAGAACTGCCGCAGCAGCCGGGCGGACACCGGGAGGCCGCGGGCCTGGACGCCGTGCGGGAGGACGCTGCGCAGGGCGCGCCAGCCGCGCAGGGTGAACGCCACCGCGCGCACGTCCACCTCGTCCGGCATGGACGCGAGCTCCTCGGCCAGCGCCGAGGTGTAGCGGCCGATGCCGGTCCGGTGGCCGAGCAGGGGAGTGCCGTCGAGCAGCACGCGCACGGGTTCACCCATGTGCGCCGCCGCGGAACTTCTTCAGCACCCGGCCGGTCGCGCGCTTGGCCAACTCCGTCGGTCCTCCCTGGTCGAGGTACTCGCGGACGAGCCGCGCGTCGCGCTTGAGCTTCGCGCTGGTGGTCAACGGGGTGTTGCGGACCAGCGGCGCCGAGCCGCGCAGCCGGTCGGCGGCGGGCCGCGGGTTGCGGCAGAACTCCACCAGCGGTGCCAGCACGGTGTCCCACGTGAAGCGCTCGCGCACCACGGCGATCCGCTCGCGGCACCCGGCGGCGAACTCCTCGTCGTAGAGCACCTTCTCCAGCGCCGCGGCCAGCGCGTCCGGGTCCTCCGAGCGCACCACCACGCCGAGGCCCTCGCGGTCGACCAGCTCCGCGAACGAGTCGCCGTCGGTCGTCACGATCGGCAGCCCGGCCCACAGGTAGTCGAGCACCCTGGTGCGGAAGGCGAACGTGGTCTCGACGTGCTCGTAGTGCGTGGTCACGCCGCAGTCCGCGTCCAGCAGCCAGTTCTGCCGGTCGTGGTAGGGCACCCAGGTCTCGTTGAAGAACACCGAGCTGCCCACCAGGTCGAGCCGCTTGGCCAGCGACCGGGTCCGGCCCGCGATGTCCATGTCGGGCACCTCGGGGTTCGGGTGCTTCATGCCGAGGAAGAACAGCTTCAGGTCGGCGTGGTCCTCGCGCAGCCGGTGCACGGCGTGGATCAGCGTCAGCGGGTCGAACCAGCTGTAGACGCCGCCCGCCCAGATCACGACCTTGTCGGTGTCCGAGATCCCCGGCACGACGCCCTTGACAGCGGGTCCGGTGCGCTGCGGCGGCTTGCCGGGCAGGCCGAACGGCACCACGGACAGCAGCGAGCGGACCGTGGGGTCGTTGTCGTACAACGAGGGCGTCAGCCTGCCCAGCGCGGCCAGGTGGCCGAGCCAGAAGTGCCGCTGCCGCTCGGAGGCGCACAGGAAGAAGTCGCCGCGCCTGAGCTGGTTGTTGAGCACGCGGGTCACGCCGACGATGTCCAGCGCGCGCTGCTCGTCGTTCTCCTCCTTGCCCTGCTCCAGCAGCTCCAGGTGCATCGGGTCGTAGACGTCGCACACGACGACCTTGGTCGACCCGGCCTTCTTCAGCTCCGGCACCAGCTCCAGCGCGTGGCCCTGCAGGACGATCACGTCGGCCCACCCGATGAGCGGGGCGAGGTCGCGCGGCTTGGAGCGGGAGATCGGGAAAGCGGCTTCCGGCGGCGCGCACAGCGGGTTCACCGTGACCAGGTGGACGTCGTGCTCGCCCGCCAGCACGTCGGCCATGTTCCAGGCCCGGATGGCCGGGCCCGCCATCTTCTCCGAGATCGCGTCCCCGGTGATGATCAGGATGCGCCGCGGCCTGCCGAAGACCTCGTCCAGTGCGAAGACGTCGACCAGGACGTCGTGCGCGGCGAGGTAGCGCGGCAGCGGGTACGCGGGCTCCATCGCCTTGCGCATCAACGGGACCAGGTCGCGGTCGCTGCGCACCCGCGCGGCCTGCTCGACCTTGCGCGACTCCTGCAGCGACGGCATCAGCTCGACGAACTGGTCGATGGCCAGGAACCCGGCAAGCGCTTTCCGGTCGACGGGCACCGGCGCCAGGTCGTCGGCCGGGTCGACCGGTCGACGGGTGATCTCCAGCTGCGTCGCGTCGATCTCGCCGCGGGCGGTCGCCCTGCGCACGACCAGCGCGAGCGCGGCGGGCAGCACCTTGGCCAGCGTGTCGTCGGAGAAGTTCTTGTACAGGGCCGCGAGCGCGTTGCGCTCCAGCAGGTACAGCTCGCGGCTGTGGTCGATCGACGTCATCGACGCGTGGTGCTTGTGGAAGGCCAGCGACGCTGGCTCGTAGCGCACCCGCCAGCCGCGCAGGTTCATCCGCCAGCCGAGGTCGACGTCCTCGTAGAACATGAAGAAGCGCTCGTCGAACCCGCCGAGCGAGCGGTACACCGACGTGCGCACGAACAGCGCGGAGCCGGTGCCGAACAGCACGTCGCGCGGGCCGTCGTGGCTGCCGTCGTCCGGCTGCCCCGCGTGCCGCTTGTAGCCCATGCCGAACCAGGTGAGGCCGCCGTCGACGAAGTCGACCTCGGTGCCGTCCCAGTCGAGCACCTTGCTGGCCACCGCGCCCACGGTCGGCTCGGTCTGGAGCACCTTCACGGCCGCGCGCGCCCACTCCGGGTGCGGCCGGGCGTCGTTGTTCAGGAACGCGAGCACCGAGCCGGTCGCCGAGGCGGCCCCCAGGTTGCAGCCGCCCGCGAAGCCCAGGTTCGCCGGTGCCTCGACCACGGTCGCGCCCGGCACGGCCGCCCGGATCCGCTCCGCGCTCCCGTCGCCGGAGGCGTTGTCCACGCAGACGACCTCGAGCCGGTCGGCGGGGTACGCGAGCTCCGCCAGGGCCCGCAGGCACGTGATGGTGTCCTCGGCGCCGCGGTAGTTCACCACGACCACGGATACGACGGGCAGCACCATCACTCTCCTCGCTCCACGACGGGTGTGCGGGCCTAAGCCTGCCTCATCACAGCGCGTGTCGTGAGCCGAAGGGTCTACCTGCCCGCCCAAGTGCGCCACACGTCACGGCGGGGGACCACCGAACGGCGGCCGATCACGGCTCGCGCGACCAGCGCGGACGGGCAGCGGAGCAGCACCTCGGCCAGCACGCGCAAGCGCAGCGCGAGGCGGAAGTTCGCCGCTTCGGGCACGCCCGAGCGCAGCGGCAGCAGCGCGGTGATCACCGCGAAGCGGGCGACCTCGCGCAGCGCGACGGGCAGCGGGGCGCAGCGCAGGAGCATCAGCAGCCGGTTGCGCTCGTTCCACCGGTGGAACGGCACCGAGCCCGGCCGGGTGCTGGCACCGTGCCGGTGCGTGACGCGCGCGGGCCCGACGGACACGACCCGGTGCCCCGCCAGCCGCAGCCGCCAGGCCGTGTCGGTGTCCTCGTAGTAGCAGAAGAACCCCGCGGGCACCCCTCCCGCGCGGCGCAGCGCTCCGGTCCGCAGCAGCGCCGCGCCCCCGCAGAAGCCGAACACCTCGCGGCCCGCGAGCACCACGTCCACGCCGTGCCCGTCCGCGGTCAGCGAGACGCCGACGGACTGCGTCGAGCCGTCCGCGAGCACCATCGACGACGTGGCCGCGGCCACGTCGGGGTCGCCGTCGAGGGCCTCCTCGAGCGACACCAGCCAGGCCGGGTCGGGGGCGGCGTCGTCGTTCAGCCAGGCCACGTACGGCGTGTCCACCCGGTCCAGCACGGCGGCCAGGCCACCGGCGTACCCGAGGTTGCGGGGCAGCCTGACCACGTCCGGGGCGCTCGGGTGGGCGGCGAGCAGGGCAGCCGTCCCGTCATCCGACGCGTTGTCCACCACCAGTGTCCGGTGTGGACTCTTCTGGGCGGCGAGCGCGTCGAGGCACGCGGTGATGTGCTCACGCCCCCGCCAGGTCACGACGACCACCGTGCTGGCACTGGACACGGCGTGAGACGGTACGGCACGTGCCCCAGCTCGTTGTGCTGACCGAGCAGTTGCTCGCCCCCGTCCCCGGCGGTACCGGGCGCTACACCCGTGAGCTGGCCGCGGCGCTCGCCGCGACCGCGCCCGCCGGGTGGACCGTCACCGGTGCCGTCAGCCGCCACCAGGACGTCGCGGCCGCCGTGGTCCCCGGCGTCGAGGGGCCCAAGGTGCTGCCGCTGCCCCGCCGCGCGCTGATCGCCGCCTGGGAGCACGGCGTCCCGTACTGGCCGGGCGGCGACTCCGTGCACGCGCCGACCCCGCTGGCCCCGCCGGGCGGCCGGGTCGTCGTCACCGTGCACGACGCCGTGCCGTGGACCCACCCGGAAACCCTGACCAGGCGCGGTGCCGCCTGGCACCGGAAGGTGATCACCCGCGCCACCGGCAAGGCGGCCGCGATCGTCGTGCCGACCGGGACCGTCGCCGCCGACCTCGCCCGGCACGCGCCCGGCGCCGCGCCCGTGCACGTGATCGGCCACGGCGCGACGCGGTGGCCGGAGGAGTCGCCGATCGACCTGCCGGAGCGGTTCGTGCTCGCGGTGGGGACCGTCGAACCGCGCAAGGGGTTGGAGACGCTCGTCACCTCGACGGCCGAGGCCGGGATCCCCCTCGTCCTGATCGGCTCGCCGGGGTGGGGTGCCGTGGACGTCTCCGCGCCGCACGTGCGGGTGCTCGGGCGGTTGGCGGACTCCGAACTGGTGTACGCCTTGCGCCGTGCGGCCCTGCTCGCCGTGCCCAGTCTCGCCGAGGGCTTCGGGTTGCCGCTGCTGGAGGCCATGGCTCTAGGCGTTCCCGTCGTGCACTCCGACGCGCCCGCCCTGGTCGAAGTTGCCGGTGGGGCTGGAATCGTCACACCGCGTGGCAACGCGGGAGCGCTCACACGGGCAATCAGGTCCGTTGTGGACGATGGGACTACCGCTGCCCGCATGGTAAGCGCAGGTCTGCGCCGTGCCGAGGACTTCGGCTGGGAGAAAGCCGCCCGCGCGACCTGGGACGTGCACCTCGAAGGTGTTCGACAGCGCGTCACTTGAGCGATACTCCGCAGATCGGTTGGTCGACGGCACTACTCTCAGCCCCGTGCCCTTCGTCGAACCCAGCGTGCTGATCGACGCCACGGCGGTGCCCGCCGACCGCGGTGGCGTAGGCCGGTACGTCGACTCGTTGGTGGCCGCGCTGGACGCGGACGGGGCTCGGCTCAGCGTGGTCTGCCAACCCCGCGACGCCGACCTCTACACCGCGCTCGCGCCCTCGTCCCGCGTCGTCGTGGCCGCCGAGTCCGTCGCGACCCGCACCGCCCGCCTCACCTGGGAGCAGACCACCCTGCCCCGCATCGTGGCCCGGCTGGGTGTCGACGTGCTGCACTCACCGCACTACACGATGCCGGTCGCCAACCGCTCCGCCACCGTCGTCACGCTGCACGACGCCACCTTCTTCACCGACCCGATCCTGCACTCCTCGGTCAAGGCCCGCTTCTTCCGCGCCTGGACCAGGGCCTCGTTGCGCCGCGCCGCCCTCTGCGTCGTCCCCAGCGAGGCCACCGCCACCGAGCTCACCAGGGTCGCGGGCGCCGACCGCCGTTCCCTGCACATCGCCCAGCACGGCGTCGACAACGACCGCTTCCACCCACCCGCCCCCGAGGAGACCGCCGCCGTCCGCCGCTCCCTCGGCCTGGGCGACACCCCCTACGTCGCCTTCCTCGGCGCCCTCGAACCCCGCAAGAACGTCCCGGCCCTCATCCGCGGCTTCGCCCAGGCCTGCGTGGGCCGCCCCAACCCCCCAGCCCTGGTCCTCGCGGGCCAACCGGGCTGGGACGGCCAGGTCGAACGCGCCCTGGACGTCGTCCCGCACCGCATCCGCGTGATCCGAGCCGGATACCTCCCCTTCGAACAGCTCGCGGGCTTCCTCGGCGGCGCCGAACTCGTCGCCTACCCCAGCCTCGGCGAAGGCTTCGGCCTGCCGGTGCTGGAGGCCATGGCCTGCGGCGCCTCAGTCCTCACCACCCGCCGCCTGAGCCTCCCCGAGGTGGGCGGCGAAGCAGTCGCCTACTGCGGCGTAGGCGCAGGCGACATCGCCGCCGGCCTATCCGAACTCCTGGACGACCCCGCCCGCCGCGCCGCACTGTCAACGGACGCCCAACTCCGCGCCAAGGACTTCAGCTGGTCCACCAGCGCCGCAAAACACCAACTCGCCTACTCCCGCGCCAACCTCATGCACCGCCGCGGCAGGTAGAAGCAAACCCCCGCCACCCACCACCCACCCACCCCGACGCACACCCACCCCAGCCACCCCCTCGACGTTGGGCGCAGCCCGCCAGCGCGCATCCGGCGCGAAGCGCCTGGGGCCTTGTCCGCAGCGCAGCAAGGATGCAGTGTCCGACGCGCAGCAAGGATGCCTGAGTCAGGCGCAGCCTGATGCTGGCGAAGCCAGACTTCCCCTCTGCCCCCGATCCACAGCGCCCTCCTGCCCGATCTTGCTTGTCAAGACAGCTTCATCGTCTTGACAAGCAAGATCAGGCATTGAGACAATCGCGCGCCGGGGGCCGGGCTTCCCGCGGGTGGGCACCCCAGAACGCGCCCAAGGACCCGGGCTTCGCGCGGGCGAGCACAGCCGGTCACCTCCAGCCGACCCTCCCAACAACCCCCACCAAAACATACCCCCCAGGGGTATCCTCACCCCATGCAAACCCCGGACACCACCTGGCGAACAGCCACCTCCGCCACCCTCCACTGCCTAACCGGCTGCGCCATAGGCGAGATCCTCGGCATGGTCATAGGCACAGCCGCCACCCTCCCCACCTGGTCCACCATCACCCTCTCCGTCCTCCTGGCCTTCCTCTTCGGCTACGCCCTCACCCTCCAAGGCATCCTCAAAGCCGACATCCCCCTCAACCAAGCCATCAAGCTCGCCCTCGCGGCCGACACCCTCTCCATCCTCACCATGGAGCTCGTCGACAACACCGTCGTCCTCGCCATCCCCGGCGCCATGGACGCGGGCCTCGCCACCTTCCTCTTCTGGGGGACCCTGGCCCTCTCCCTGGCGGTCGCCTTCGTCGTCACGGTCCCGGTCAACCGCCTCCTCATCTCCCGCGGCAAGGGCCACGCGGTGGTCCACCACGTCCACCACCACTAGACCGGTGCACAATGTCCCCCCGTGACCGACTCCAAGCGCTACGGCGACGCCTTGGCGGCAGTGACCGTCACCTACTCACCGGGCGAGACCCTGGACCGCTTCCTCGACACCCTGGCGAAAGCCACCACCCTCCCCGTCCGGGTCGTCCTCGCCGACAACGGTTCCCAGGACGGCGAGCCCGAGCGCGCCGCGGCTGAGCGCGAGGACGTCACCTTCCTCCCGACCGGTGGCAACCTCGGTTACGGCGGCGGTGCCAACCGCGGTGTGGCCGCTCTGCCGGACGACGTCGGCTGGGTCGTCATCGCGAACCCGGACGTCGAGTGGGGCGAGGGTTCCCTCGACAAGCTGCTGGACGCCGCGAAGCGCTGGCCGCGCGGTGGTGCCTTCGGGCCCCTGATCCGCGAGACCACCGGCGAGGTCTACCCCTCGGCCAGGCTCCTGCCGTCACTGGGCCGGGGGCTCGGCCACGCGGTCTTCGGCAAGGTCTGGCCGCAGAACCCGTGGACCCGCGAGTACCGCCAGGAGAAGGCCGCGATCACCGAGCGCCCGGCGGGCTGGTTGTCCGGTTCGTGCCTCTTGCTCCGCCGTGAGGCCTTCGACTCGGTCGACGGTTTCGACGCGCGCTACTTCATGTACTTCGAGGACGTCGACCTCGGCGACCGGATCGGCCGGGCCGGGTGGTTGAACGTGTACGTACCGGAGGCCGAGGTGGTCCACATCGGCGGCCACTCGACCGCGGGCGCGTCCGCGCGGATGCTCGCCGCGCACCACAGCAGCGCCTACCGCTACCTGGCCGACCGCCACCGGGGCCCGCAGTGGGCGCCGGTGCTGTTCGCGGTCCGGCTCGGTCTCGGGCTGAGGCTGAAGCTGGTCACCCGTCGCCGTTGAGCCGCTGGGTCAGGCCCGGCTGCGGCGGCTTGTTGTCGCCGGACAGCCGTTGGGTGAGGCTCGGTCGCCCGCCGGGCACCTGCTGCACGGTGGGCACCGGGCCGGGGCTGACGCGCTGGCCCGGTTCGGGCTGGTAGTGCTGCTGCTTCGGCGCCTGTTGCTGCTGCTGGTACTGCTGCTGCGCGGCCTGCTGCGGCTGGTGCTGGGGCTGTTGCGGCGCCTGCTGCTGGGGTTGCTGCGGCGGCCGCCCACCCCCCGCCGCCATCTGCGCGGAGATGATCATCGTGGACTCCGGGTCGACCTGGCGGGGGTCGACCGCGTTCACCACGGTGCGCGGGATCTGCTGCGTCGCCGACGAGTCCATCGGCGAGGTCATGTTGTCGGGCGTGACGATCTGGGCGCCACGTGCTCGTGCACGGGCCAGCAGCGCGTCGGCCCGGTCGCGGGGGTCCATTCGGATCTCTCCTGCGTTGCCTAGGGCCGGCTGGGGGTGCCGGCGTTCCCGATTTCTGACACGCGCCCGCCAGGGACCACTGCCCGTCTATCGGATGCTGTCTGCCACAGTATTCGAATCGGTCGTTGCGTGTTAGTGGAGGAGGAAAAACGGGCATGTCGGAGCTGCACGGCGTGGAAGCTGTGGTTCTGGTCGGTGGCAAGGGAACCCGACTTCGTCCTCTCACCCTGTCCGCCCCGAAGCCGATGCTGCCGACCGCCGGGGTGCCTTTCCTCGAGCACCTGCTGTCGCGCATCCGCTCGGTCGGCATCACCCACGTGGTCCTGGGCACGTCGTACAAGGCGGAGGTCTTCCAGGACTACTTCGGCGACGGCGCCAAGCTGGGGCTGGAGCTGGAGTACGTGGTCGAGGACGTGCCGCTGGACACCGCGGGCGCGATCCGCAACGTGGCCCACAAGCTGCGGGAACGCGACGTGATGGTGTTCAACGGCGACATCCTCTCGGGCGTCGACCTGCACGGGATCGTCGAGACGCACCGCACGGCGGAGGCCGACGTCACCCTCCACCTGGTGAAGGTCGACGACCCCCGCCGGTTCGGCTGCGTGCCCACCGACGAGGAGGGCCGGGTCACGGCGTTCCTGGAGAAGACCGAGAACCCGCCGACCGACCAGATCAACGCGGGGTGCTACGTGTTCCGCCGCGAGGTCGTCCTGGAGATCCCCGAGGGCCGTCCGGTGTCCGTGGAGCGCGAGACGTTCCCCGGCCTGCTGGAGCGCGGCGCCCGGATCCAGGGCCACGTCGACGCCACCTACTGGCTCGACCTCGGCACGCCCGCCGCGTTCGTCCAGGGCTCGGCCGACCTGGTCCGCGGCATCGCCCCGTCGTCGGCGCTGCCGTCGGAGCCCGGTGAGGCCATCGTCCTCGGCGGTGCGGAGGTGCACGAGGACGCGGTCCTGTCCGGTGGCACGACCATCGGCGCGAACACGACGGTCGCCGCGGGTGCGGTGGTGGACGGCTCGGTGGTGTTCGACGGCGCCGTCATCGGCGAGGGCGCGGTCGTGGAACGAACGGTCCTGGGCGCCGGTGCCCTGGTCCAGGCCGGTGCGGTCCTGCGCGACGCGGTGATCGGCGACGGCGCCGTCATCGGGGCGCGCTGCGAGCTCGTCGGCGGCGCGCGGGTGTGGCCGGACGTCGTCCTCCCGGAGGCAGGCGTACGGTTCTCAGCCGACGTGTGAGGTAGCCGTTGGGAAGAACCTGGTCACCGCCGTTCCCGCTGGACGTGGGAGCGGTCCTGCGCCCGCTCCGCCGTGGAGCGGGCGATCCGACGTTCCAGCAGGACGCCACCGGTGCCGTCTGGCTGACCGCGAACACCCCGTCCGGTCCCGGCACGCTCCGCGTGCGCAGGCCGGACGGGGTCGTCGAGGGGACGGCCTGGGGCGACGGCGCCGACTGGCTGCTGGACGGCCTCCCGGCCCTGCTGGGGGCCGATGACGACGACTCCGCCTTCGTCTGCCACCACCCGCTCATCGCCGAGACCCGGCGGCGCTCGCCGGGCCTGCGGCTCGGGGCCACCGGCCGGGTGTGGGACGTGCTGCTGCCGTCGATCCTGGAGCAGAAGGTCACCGGCACCGAGGCCAGGCGCTCCTACCGCGAGCTCTGCCGCCGGTTCGGCACCGCGGCCCCCGGTCCGGTGCCCGCGGGGATGCGCGTCGTCCCGACCCCGCGCGCCGTGCTCGGGATCCCCGACTGGGAGTGGCACAAGGCCGGTGTCGACAGCGCCCGCCGCCGTGCCCTGATCGCCGCGGCCCAGGTCGCGCACCGCCTGGAACGGGCCGTGGAGCTGCGCGGGGAAGCGGGCCGGAAGCTGCTGCGGCTCATCCCCGGCATCGGCGTCTGGACCGCCGCCGAGATCGCCCAGCGCTCGTGGGGCGACCCCGACGCGGTCAGCTTCGGCGACTTCCACATCCCCTCCGTCGTCGGCTGGGCGCTGCTCGGCAAGCCGCTGGACGACGACGGCATGGCCGAGGTGCTGGCGCCCTACTCGCCGCAACGGCACCGCGCGGTCCGCTACGTCGAGGCGTCGGGCTTCCGCAAGCCGAGGTTCGGCCCGCGGTTCTCGCCCCGCGACTACCGCGCCATGTGAGACGGGCTACCGCAGCCTGGCCAGCGCCGCGTCGATCATCGGCAGCAGGTCGTCCACGTTCGCGGGCAGCGAGTCCAGCGGCCACCACTGCAGGTCCACCGACTCGGCGCTGCGGACCGGCTGCGCGCCCACCGGCGCCCGGACCAGGAACCGCACGTCGAAGTGCCGGGTCGGCACGCCGAGCGAGCAGGTGATCGGGTGCACGTCCAGGTGGATCGGCTGCGCCTCGACGCGCAGCCCCCGGATGCCCGACTCCTCCGTCGCCTCGCGCAGCGCGGCGCCCAGCAGCGTCTCGTCGGTCGGCTCGCAGTGCCCGCCCAGCTGCAGCCACCGGCCCACCCTGGGGTGCAGGGTGAGCAGGGTCCGCTCCGCGGTCGCGTCCAGCACCAGCGCGGACGCGGTGATGTGCCCCGGTTCGCACGACCTGGCACAGGCGTCGTCCCGAGCGCCCAGGAACCCGAGGTACGCCTGCTTCAGCGCCTCCTGCTCCCGGTCGACCGGCTGCCAGCCGCCCAGTACCGACACGGCGTCCGAGTGGAGCGTCACAGTGCGAGGAACCCTTCGTCGAGGTCGCGCGGGGGTCTGGGGGTGAGCGGGTCGACGGGGTGGCCGACGGCCACCGCGCCCAGCGGCTCCCAGTCGTCCGGCAGGTCGAGGACCCGCCGGACCACGTCGGCGCAGAAGATGGTGGAGGAGACCCAGCAGGAGGCGACGCCCTCGGCGGCCAGCGCCACCAGCAGCCCCTGTACCGCCGCTCCGCCCGCGACGGTGAACATCGTCACCTCCGCGGCGGCCCGGCGGGCGTCCGGGTAGTCGTGCGCCCCCTCGCGGACCAGGAACGGCAGCACGATCTCGGTCGCGCCGTGCAGCAGGTCGCCGCGCTTCACCCGGCGGGCGATCCGCTCGTCGTCCCAGCCGTCGGCCCGCAGGTCCGACTCCCACTGCTCGCGCATCGCGGTCAGCAGCGCCTCGCGCCGCGCGGTCACGTGCACGAACCGCACCGGCCTGGTGTGGTGCGGGGCGGGGGCCGTCAGCGCGGCCGCCACGGCCCGGCGCAGCACCGCGGGGTCGACCGGTTCGCCGGTGAACTCCCGCACGGACCGGCGGACCAGCACGGCCTCCGCGCGGCCCTGCGCGATGGCCTCCTCGGTGCCGAGCCGGAACAGGTCGTCCTCGACCGGCCGGGTCAGGTCGCGGGCCGTGGAGCCGTCGTCCACAACGGACAGTCCACGCAGGACGGCCACCGGGACGGCGCCGAGCTTGCCCTTGACGAGGTCCGCGGCCGACGCGATCTCGTCGGCGACGGCGACCTCGGTGACCACCAGCTCGTTGCCCTGGCGGTCGACCTGGCCGCGGTAGCGGTGCAGCACCGCGAGCCCGGACGAGCCGATGGCGGCGTCGGTCTGGCCGATCCGCCACGCCCGGCCCATGGTGTCGGTGACCACGACGGCGACCGAGACCCCCAGTCGTGCCAACAGGTCCGCGCGCAGCGCGGCCGCGGAGGCGTCCGGGTCGACCGGCAGCAGGGCGATCTCGTCGCCCGCCACGTTCGACGCGTCGACGCCCGACGCGGCCTGCACGACGCCGAGCTTGTTCTGGGTGATGAGGGTGCGGGACCGGCGCGCCAGCACGCGCACCGACTCGGTCTCGACCCACGCCCGGCGGACCGCGTCGCGCTCCTCCGGGTCGGCGGGCACGGTGACGAGCCTGCCCTCCACTTTGGACACGACCTTGCTGGTCACCACGACCACGTCACCGTCGCGCAGCCACCGGGCTGCCTCCGCCACCGCGGCGCCGAGGTCGTCGCCGGGGCGGAACTCGGGCAGGCCGGGGACGGGCAGCAGCTCGATGCCCGCGGGCGCGGAGTGGTCCAGCGGCTCAGCCAACGTCGACACCCGCCAGGTCCAGCGCCGCCCTGGCCATCTCGGCGGTCGCGTCCACGTCGGTCATCAGCAGCGGCACCGGGAGCACCGCCACGCCCTCGACGTCGGCGCGGTCGTCGCTGTGGACCAGCCAGCCGTCGAGCACGCCGTCGTCGGAGCACTTGCGCGAGCCGTAGTGCCGTCCGACCGCCTCGGCGCTGGTCTCGACGCCGATCGCGGTCAGGCAGGCGTCGGCCATCCCGCGCAGCGGCTTGCCGCCGATGATCGGGGACATGCCGACCACGCCCGCGTCGGTCTTGCGCAGCGCGTCGCGCACGCCCGGCACGCCGAGGATCGTGCCGACGCTGACGACCGGGTTGGACGGCGCGAACAGCACCGCGTCGGCGGTGGCGATGGCGTCCAGCACGCCGGGGCCCGCGGTGGCCTGGTCGACGCCCACGGAGGCGAACGACCTGGCAGGCAGCTCGGCGCGGTGCCGGACCCACCACTCCTGGAAGTGGATCGCCTTCTGCTCGCCGTCCTGCTCGACGACGACGTGCGTCTCGACGCGGTCGTCCGACATCGGCAGGAGGGTCACCCCCGGCTCCCAGCGGGCGCACAGCGCCTCGGTGACCGCCGAGAGGGGGTAACCCGCCCGGAGCATCCGCGAGCGCACCAGGTGCGTCGCCATGTCCCGGTCGCCGAGCCCGAACCAGGTGGGCTCGGCGCCGTAGGCGGCCAGCTCCTCCTTGACGGTCCAGGACTCGTCCAGCCGACCCCAGCCGCGCTCGGGGTCGATGCCCCCGCCGAGCGTGTACATGCAGGTGTCCAGGTCGGGGCAGATCCGCAACCCGTGCATCCACACGTCGTCACCGGTGTTCACCACCGCGACGACCTCGTTCCCCGGATCGGAGCCCAGCAGGGCCTTCAGCCCGACGAGGAACCGGGCACCGCCAACGCCACCCACCAAAACGACGACCTTCACGGGTCGCGATCCTCCCACGTGGTGAACCGCGCCGTTTCGTCAGCGCCAGAACATGAAGTTGGACTGGCCGAACGCGGCGAAGCTCATGTGCCCGCCGAGCAGTCCGAACACGACCTCGGCGATGTCGAAGAACACCACCGCGACCATCGGGAACGCGAACAGCGAGGCGAACAGCACCAGCGGCGCCCACGGCCGCACCTTGGCGCCGAACTGCTGCGCGGCGGGGGGCATGAAGGGCTCCCAGACACCCCACCCGTCCAGTCCGGGGATGGGGAGGATGTTCAGGACGAAAGCGATGATCTGGAGGTAGGCGAGGTAGGAGAGGGCGGACGCGAGTCCCACGGACGGGTTGAAAACGGCCACCGATCCGGCGAGAAGCGCGCCGAGCGCGAGGTTGCTCGCCGGACCCGCCAGCGACACCATCGACTCGACCCCCTTCGAGCGCAGGGAGTGGTGGTTGATCCACACCGCACCACCCGGAAGGGGGATGCCGCCGAAGGCGAGGAGCACCAGCGGTAGCACGATGCTCAGCACTGGATCGGTGTAGTTGCGGATGTCGAGGGTCAGGTAACCCTTGCTCCGCACCGAGTAGTCTCCGCCCCTGTAGGCGACGATCGCGTGCCCGAACTCGTGCAGGCACAAGGAAACCGCCCACCCGCCGAGGATGAACAGCACGGTGCCCGTGATGAGGAGGGCTTCGCCTTCGAACACGGTCAGCACCGCACCCACGACGGTGGCCGCCAACAAACCCAGGAACAGTGGACTGGGTCGCACAGCTGATCGCTTCACCCCATCAGTGTGGCGTGTCCCGCGCGGTGCGCGCGGCCCATCCCGCTGATCGCCCTTAGGCCGTTGGAGCTGCGGGCATCGCTACGAGCACGGGACCAATCACCGTCTGTGCTGCTAGTCAAGGGTTTTGGGTCCATTCGCGGGAATATCCCCCGTCCTGTGGACTCGGCTTGACCGCCTGCTGTGACGCAGGTGTAATCACATCGGTGTCATTCGTCGTTGTGGGGACGGCGCGTGGTGTCCGCCAACCGGGGAGAGCGGAAGGCGAGGAGGCGGACGGTATGCAGGGATTCGACGGGGATCGTGTCGTGGACCGGCTGGACAGCCCGGCGCAGGAGCTGGGTGTGCTGACCGAGTTGTACGACGCGACTGATGAGCAGGACTGGCAGGAGCGCGCCCTGTGTGCGCAGACCGACCCGGAGGCGTTCTTCCCTGAGAAGGGCGGATCCACCCGTGAGGCCAAGCGCATCTGCCTTGGCTGCGAGGTGCGTTCGGAATGCCTGGAGTACGCCTTGGCGCACGACGAGCGCTTCGGCATCTGGGGCGGCCTGTCCGAACGCGAGCGGAGGAAGCTCAAGAAGCGCGCCGTGTGAAAGCTCGCCGAACCGGCCTGTCGTGAGGAATGCTCCACTGACGGGTAAGGCGGCGAGCGGCACGGGAGTGGGCACTTGGTGAGCAGTACCACTCCGCGGCTCCGGACCGCGCCGGTGTTGGCCGTGCTGGTCTGCCACGACGGGGAGCAGTGGCTCGGCACCGCGCTTTCCGCGTTGCGCAGGCAAGAACCGAGGCCTCGTCACGTTATCGCGGTCGACACCGGTTCCACCGACCGCACGGCGAGGATCCTCGCCGAGGCTTCGGACGGCCAGGACCGCGTCGTCGACGGCGTGCTGAGACTGCCGAGGGGAACCGGGTTCGGCGCGGCCGTGCACGCGGCCGTCGAGCACGCGGTGGAGCGCTGGGGCGACCCCGGCAAGTGGCTGTGGCTGCTGCACGACGACTGCGCGCCCGAACCGGACTGCCTCGCCGCGCTGCTGACCGCGGCCGACCTGTCGCCGGGTGCGGCCGTGCTCGGCCCGCTGGCCCTGGACTGGGCCGACCCCCGGCTGGTCGTCGAGGCGGGGGTGTCCACGGACTCCTCCGGCCACCGGCAGACCGGCGTCGGCCCCGCCGAGCTGGACTGGAGCCGCTTCGGCTCCGGCGGCACCGCGCGGTTCGAGCAGAGCACCGAGGTGCTCGCCGTGTCCTCCGCCGGGTCGTTGGTCAAGCGCCAGGTGTGGCAGGCCCTCGGCGGCTACGACCGGCGGATGCCGCTGCTGCGCGACGACATCGACTTCGGCTGGCGCGCCAACCGCGCCGGGCACCTCGTGCTGTGCGTCCCGGTCGCCAGGATGCGGCACGCCCGCGCCGCGTCCGCGGGACTGCGCAGGCTCGACGCGGTCGCCGCGCGGCCGGGTCCGCTGCTGCGCGGCGTCGACCGCGCCCACGGCCTGCGCACGTTCCTGACCAACACCTCGACCCCGTCGTTCCTGCTCGGCCTGCCGAGGCTGGCCGTGCTCCAGGTGCTGCGCGCGCTCGGCTTCTTCCTGCTCCGCCGGTGGTCCGACGGCCACGGCGAGCTCGGCGCGCTGCGCTACCTGGTCGGCGGCCGCGCCGGACTGCTCGCCGCCCGCGCCGCCCGCCGCGGCGGCAAGGGCTCGGTGCGCGGGTTGTTCACCAGCCGCACGACCAGGTTCCGCAACGCCGTGCGGGCCGGTGCCTCGTACCTGATCCGCCGCCGCGTCGAGGCGGACGTCACGCTCGGCAGGCTGCCGGAGGACGAGGGCAGGCCGAGCGGCTGGCGGCCGCCACCGTCCGAAAAGGACGGCAGGCGCAAGGCCGTCGGACCGGACGCGCTGCCCGCCGGGGTGCTCGGCCGCGGCCACCCGGCCCGTGCCACCGGGGGCCTGCGCAGGCCCGCGACCGCCGTGCCGGTGATCACCGAGGCGGTGCTGCCGCCCACCGCGCGGCCGAGCCCGAGACCACGTCCGTCGCCGGTGCCGAGGGACGCCCGGCCCGAGCCCGAGCTGGTGTTCGTCGAGGTCGACCGGGCCCGCGTGCTGCGGTCGCTGCTGGTCGCCCCTCCGCTGCTGCTGGTGCTCGGCCTCACCCTGTTCGCGCTGGTCGCGAACTCGGGCAGGCTCGGGTTCGACCTGTCCGGCGGCAGGCTCCTGCCCGTCGGGGACCTCGGCGCCACGTGGTCGGAGTACCTCGCCGCGTGGCACCCGGTCTCCGGTGGCACGACCTCGCCCGCCTCCGCGTCCCTCGCCGTCCTGGGCACCCTC
Source organism: Umezawaea tangerina (assembly GCF_003002815.1). Taxonomy (GTDB): domain Bacteria; phylum Actinomycetota; class Actinomycetes; order Mycobacteriales; family Pseudonocardiaceae; genus Umezawaea; species Umezawaea tangerina. Next base: position 573,438 of record NZ_PVTF01000003.1, read on the forward strand.
GGCGTCCTCTTCGGCGGCCCGGCGACCCTCGTGGCGCTGGTGCTGCTGTTCGACGCCCCGATCGCCGCGCTGGCCGCCTACGTCGCCACCCGCCGGATGCGCGTCCGCCGCCCGGTCCGCGCGGTGGTCGCCGCCGCCTACGCGCTGCTGCCCGCCGCCACCTCCGCGGTCAGCCAGGGCAGGCTCGACGTGGTCGTCGTCCACGTCCTGGCCCCGCTGGTGTTCACCGGCGTCCTCGGCGTGCTGCGCGGCGCGGGCGGGCGGGCGTGGCTGCCGATCGTGTCCGGCACCGCCTTCGCCGCCGCCGCGATCGGCGCGTTCTCGCCACTCGTGCACCTCGCGGTGGTCGTCGGCGCCCTCGTCGGCTTCGTGGTCCTGCCGGGCAACCCCGGCGAGGGCCGCCGCCGGGTGGCGGGCCTGTTCGCCGTCGTCCTGCTGCCCATGGCGCTGCTGCTGCCGTGGCCCGCCGTGGTGCTCCAGAACCCCGTGGTCGTCCTGCACGGCGTGGGCGCGGTGGTGGACACCCCGGCGGTCGGTCCGCTGGACCTGGTGGCCCTGCGGCCCGGAGGCCCCGGCGCGCTCCCGTTCGTCGGCGCGCTCGTGGTGCTGGCCGCGCTCGGCGGTCTCGCCCTGCGCCCCAACCGCGCGATGCTCCCCGGCCTCGGTGTGGTCGTGCTGGGCGTGCTCACCGGTGCCGCCCTGCTGGCCGTCCCGATGTCCCCGCTGTCCGGCGGTCCGGCCCGCTACGGCTTCACCGGCGCGCCCCTCGTCCTGCTCGGCTGGGGCCTGCTCTGGGTCGTCCTGGCCGCCTGCCGCCGCGACGGCCCGCCCGCAAGCGCTCGCGTCCGGCACCTGGTGTCCCTGGTCGGCGTCCTCGCCGTCCTCGGCCTGGCGGTCTCGGGCCTGCTCGGTCTCCGCCAGGGTCCGCTGCGGGCCGGCACCGACGAGCTCCCGTCGACCGTCGCCCAGGAGCTGCCGCGCACCGGCCGCGCCGTGCTGGTCCTCGGCGCGAACGGCGAACCGACCCGCCAGGTGGCCGGTCGGACGCCGTCGTTCGGCGACGACGACCTCGTCCCGACCTCCTCCAGCCCCGCCCGGCTGAACCGCTGGACCCGCGACCTCACCTCCGGCACCCGCGACACCGCCCGGCTGGCACTGGCGCAGGCCGCGACCGCGGGCGTCGCGTTCGTCGTACCGCCGGACGGCCCGACCGCCGACAAGCTGCGCTCGGCCGTCGGCGACCTGGTCGCCGACGCCCCCTCGACGTCCGACGGCCGCCCGGTCCTGCGCGTGCAGCTCGCGGCGGGCAACGCCGTCCTGCTGTCGCCGGAGCTGGCCCGCCGCGCCCGCTCCGGCGGCGACCCGCCCACCGAGCTCGGTGTCCCCGGCATCGCGCCGGTCGAGGCGGGTCCACCGGTCGCGGGCGTCCGCGTCTCCGAGGGACCGGAGGGCCGGGTGCTCGTCCTGGCCGCCGAGGACGAGCCGAGCTGGCGCGCGACCGTCGACGGCAGGCCCGCGCCCGTCTCACGGGTCTGGGGCCACCAGGTGGGGGTCACGGTGCCGACGACGGCGAGCGACGTCCGGGTCGAGGCGGGCGGCTCGGTCCGCGAGCTGCTCCTGCTGCTCCAGGGCGCCGCGGCCCTGTTCGCGCTGCTGACCGCGATCCCCTCGCGGGGGACTACTCCCCGTCGATGACGTCGGGGTCGAGGCCGAGGTAGTTGGCGACCTGCTCGACCAGCACGTCGTGCACCAGGTCGGACAGGTCGGCGCCGTCCTTGGCGCGCGCCTCCAGCGGCCGCCGGTACAACACGATCCGCGCACGGGTCGGCACCCCGGACTTGTCCGACACCGCGGGCATCAACCGGGCCAGGGGCACGTTGCCGTCCTCGACGACCCCGCCGTCCTCGGACTCGGCCACCTGCACGTCCGGCACGTCGTCCACCGCGACGTCCAGCTGGGTCAGCTCGGTCCGCCACCGCGCCTCGATCGGCTCCAGCGCCTCCAGCACGAGCGCGTCGAAGCGCTCGGCCCGGCTCCGGGCCGCGGGGAGGGTCGCCGGGTACAGCGGTCCGCGCAGGCCTCTTCCGTGCCTGTCGCGATTGCGTCGCCGCGGAGAACCCTGTCGCCGCGAACCCCGAGCCGTCACCACACCCCTGAGCCTAGTTGTCCAGCGCGGAACCCCTCCAGACGCACCCTCGCGGGGACGAAACGAGAGGTCGCTCACGCCGTTTACCGCGTGCCTCCGACACGACCGGCGGCGGACGCGCTATCGTCCCCGCCGTGCGGAGCGTGAGACGGTGCTCGCGAACCGGGTGCGCTAACCCGGCAGTCGCCACGCTCACCTATGCCTATGCGGACTCGACCGCGGTCGTCGGACCCCTTGCCACGTACTCCGAACCGCACAGCTACGACCTGTGCGAGGAGCACGCGTTGAGGCTCACCGCCCCCCGCGGGTGGGAAGTCGTGAGGTACCAGGGTGAGTTCGCGGCGCCCGAGCCGACGGTGGACGACCTGACGGCGTTGGCCGAGGCCGTGCGCGAGGCGGGCAGGGCCGACCGGCCGCTGGAGGTCCGCGATCTGCAGCGCGACCTCCAGACCGGCAACATCCGACGGGGCCACCTGCGCGTTCTGCCTGATCCGCACGAGGACTGAACCCCCGCACGGGTCACCGGTAGGCTTCCGGCCGGGCGGTGTCAACAGCCGACCGTGTCGAGGAATGCCAGCCGAGGAGTGTCCGCGTGCGCGATCTGTCCGGCGTCGTCAAGGCCTATGACGTGCGTGGTGTGGTGGGCGAACAGCTCGACGCCGCCGTCGTCCGCGACCTGGGTGCCGCGTTCGCGCGCTTGGTCGGTGGGCCCGCCGTCGTCATCGGCCACGACATGCGCGACTCCTCGCCGGAGCTGTCCGCCGCGTTCGCCGACGGCGTGAACGCCCAGGGCGTGGACGTGATCAGCATCGGCCTGGCCAGCACGGACATGCTGTACTTCGCCTCCGGGAAGCTCGACCTGCCCGGCGCGATGTTCACCGCGAGCCACAACCCCGCGAAGTACAACGGCATCAAGCTCTGCCGCGCGGGCGCCTCCCCGGTCGGCCAGGACACCGGCCTCTCCCAGGTCCGCGAGGACGCCGAGCGCGGCGTCCCGGACGCGGAGGGCGTCACCCCCGGCACCCGCACCGAGCGCGACCTGCTCGCCGACTACGCCGCCTACCTGCTCGACCTGGTGGACCTGTCCGGCTCGCGGCCGCTGAAGGTCGTCGTGGACGCGGGCAACGGCATGGGCGGCTACACGGTGCCCGAGGTGTTCAAGGGCCTGCCGATCGAGATCGTGCCGATGTACTTCGAGCTGGACGGCAACTTCCCGAACCACGAGGCCAACCCGCTGGACCCGAAGAACCTGGTCGACCTGCAGGCGAAGGTCGTCGAGGTCGGCGCGGACGCGGGCGTGGCCTTCGACGGCGACGCCGACCGCTGCTTCGTGATCGACGAGCGCGGCGAGCCGGTGTCGCCGAGCGCGATCACCGCGCTGGTCGCGGTGCGCGAGCTGGCCAAGGACCCCGGCGGCACGGTGATCCACAACCTGATCACGTCCAAGGCCGTCCCGGAGATCGTCGCCGAGCACGGCGGCAAGCCGGTCCGCACCCGCGTGGGCCACTCGTTCATCAAGGCGGAGATGGCGACCACGGGCGCGATCTTCGGCGGCGAGCACTCCGCGCACTACTACTTCCGGCAGTTCTGGAACGCCGACACCGGCATGCTGGCCGCGCTGCACGTGCTGGCCGCGCTCGGCGAGCAGGACGGCCCGCTGTCCGAGCTGACGAACGTGTACGAGCGCTACTCCGCGTCGGGTGAGGTCAACTCCACCGTCGCCGACCAGGCCGACCGGATCGCGGCGATCAAGGCCGCCTACGGCGCCCGCCCCGGCGTCACGTTCGACGAGCTGGACGGTCTCACCGTCGACCTGCCCGACGGTTCGTGGTTCAACCTGCGGGCCTCCAACACCGAACCGCTGCTCCGCCTGAACGTGGAAGCCGCCGACTCCGACGCCGTCGCCGCGCTGCGCGACGACGTGCTCGCGATCGTGCGCGGCTGACGAAAGGGAAGACGATGGCTGTGCAACTCGACAGCAGGCTGCTGGAGATCCTGGCCTGCCCGTGCCCGGAGCACGGGGCGCTGGTGGCGGGCGACGGCACCGACCCGGCGGCGAACTACCTGACCTGCTCGGTGTGCCACCGCTCGTACCCCGTCACCGACGGCATCCCGGTGCTGCTGCTGGACGAGGCCGTCCGGTTCGACACCGACCCGGACCCGACGGCCGGGTGACCCGGCATGCTGGACGACACACTGCTGGAAGACTCCGCCAGACTCGGTGAGAACGACACCGGCGGCTGGCTGCGGGCGGCCGCCCACGCCGGGGCGCAGGTCCGCGCCACCGCGGAGGTCGCCACGGAGCTGGGCGTCGCCCGGATGTTCGAGGAACGGCCGCGCGCTCTCGTGCTGCTGACCCGTCCCGGCGTGGGCAGCTCGGTGGCGAAGCTGTCCTCCGCGCTGCTCGGACCGGGCTGCCCGGTCCCGGTGGTCGTCGCGGACGAGCTCCCGCCGTGGGTCGGCGCGCTGGACGTGGTGCTGGCGCACACCGAGGATCCCGGCGACGCCGTGCTGGCCGAGTCGATCTACCGCGCGGGCCGTCGTGGCGCGCGGGTGCTGCTGACCGCCGAACCGGACGGTCCGGTGGCCGCGTCGGCCGCGGGCCACGCGCTGCTGATCCCGCCGAGGGTGCCGGTGCCGCAGGGCTTCGGGTTCCCCAGGGCGTTCGGCGGCTGGCTCGTCGCGCTCAACGCGCTGGGCCTGCTCAAGACCGACATCGGGCTGATCGCGGACGAGCTGGACCGCGAGGCCGAGCGCGACCACCCGATGCACGAGTCGTTCGTGAACCCGGCGAAGTCGCTGGCGCTGCGGCTGGCCGACCGCACCCCGCTGCTGTGGGGGCTCGACCACCCGGCGACCGCGGTCGCCGCGCACGGCGCCGCGATGCTCGGGTGCTACGCGGGTGTGGTGAGCGACGTGGCCGGGTACCCCACGGCGCTGACCCGTTCCGTCCTGCACCGCCGTGCCGTCCAGTCGGCGTCGGGCGAAGACCTGTTCGCCGACCCCGAGGACGAGCCGACCGGCCAGGTGCGGGTGATGCTGCTCGCCGTGCGGCAGGGGCAGGCCGCCGAGTACGCCCGCCGAGCCGCGCTCGACACGGTGCCCGGCGTCGACGTGCTGGAACCGGCGGAGGAAGTGACCGGCGGCGACGCGGTGTGCGCGGCACTGCTCGCCCTGCGGTTCGAGTTGGCCGCGCTCTACCTGGGCCTCGCGGCGGGAACGCTGGGCGGACCGGGTCTGTACGCACCGGCGGTCTGAGGCACGCCGACGAGGGAATGAGCGAGACCGTGGAACTGCTGCACAACGCCATCCGCGCTTACGCGTGGGGCTCGCGCACCGCAATCTCCGCACTGCTGGGCAAGGAAGTTCCCGCGCCGCACCCCGAGGCCGAGCTGTGGATGGGCGCCCACCCCGGCGACCCGTCCCGCGTGGTCGGCCCCGACGGGCAGGAGCGGTCGCTGCTGGACCTGCTGGCCGCCGACCCGGCGGCCCAGCTCGGCGAGCGGTTCGCCACCAGGTGGGGCGGCAGGCTGCCGTTCCTGATGAAGGTCCTCGCGGCCGAGGAGGCCCTGAGCCTGCAGGCCCACCCGTCGGCCGAGCAGGCCGCCGAGGGCTTCGCGGCCGAGGAGCGGGCGGGCGTCCCGATGGACGCGCCGACCCGCAACTACAAGGACCCGTCCCCGAAGCCCGAGCTGGTCTGCGCGCTCACCGAGTTCCACGCCCTCGCGGGCTTCCGCGACCCCCACCGCACCGCCGCGCTGCTGCGGTCGCTGGACGCGCCGGACTTCGCCCCCTACGCCGAGCTGCTCGCGGGCCAGCCGGACGAGCAGGGCCTGCGGGCGCTGTTCACGACGCTGATCACGTTGCCGCAGACCGCGTTGGACCAGCTGCTGCCGCAGGTGCTCGACGCGTGCGTGCTGCACGTCAAGGAGCACGGCGAGTTCGACCTGGAGTGCCGCACGGTCCTGGAGCTGGGGGAGGCCTACCCCGGTGACGCCGGGGTGCTGGCCGCGCTGCTGCTCAACCGGCTGGTGCTCCAGCCCGGCGAGGCCGTGCACCTGCCCGCGGGCAACCTGCACGCCTACCTGCACGGCACCGGCATCGAGATCCTGGCGAACTCGGACAACGTGCTGCGCTGCGGGCTCACCCCCAAGCACGTCGACGTGCCGGAGCTGCTGCGGGTGCTGGACTTCGGCTGCGGCGACATGCCCGTGCAGCGCGGCGAGGAGGTCGCGCCCGGCCTCGCGGTGTACCGCACGCCGTCGCAGGAGTTCGAGCTGTCCCGGCTGGACCTGGCCGCCGACCTCGAGGTCCGGGTCGACGACGCGGGCCCCCAGATCCTGATCTGCGTGGACGGCGCGGTCCGCGTCCACGACGGCGCCGGCCGCGAGATCGAGCTGGCCAGGGGCAGGTCCATGTGGTTGGCCGCCGCCGATCCGGCGGTGGTTGTGAAGTCCGCCGACGGGGAACCCGCGCTCGTGTTCCGGGCCACCGCCGGGGCCTGAGCCCGCCCGGCCGGTTAGGGTTCGGCTCGACAAATCGGACTTCGACCTCATCAGGGGGCGCACGTGTCAGCAGGGGGCGGAAGCAAGGCGATCATCGCCGCGCTGGTGGCCAACGCGGGGATCGCCGCCGCGAAGTTCGTCGGGTTCCTGGTCACCGGGTCGTCGTCGATGCTCGCGGAGTCGGTGCACTCGCTCGCGGACACGTCGAACCAGGGCCTGCTGCTGCTCGGGCAGAAGACGTCGAAGCGGGTCGCGACCCGCAACCACCCGTTCGGCTTCGGCCGCGACCGGTACTTCTACTCGTTCGTCGTCGCGCTGATGCTGTTCTCGCTCGGCTCGGTGTTCGCCCTGTACGAGGGCATCCACAAGCTGGAGGAGCCGGAGCCGCTGTCGTCGCCGATCGTCGCGGTGATCATCCTGCTGGTCGCGATCGGTCTGGAGAGCTACAGCTTCATGACCGCGATCAAGGAGTCGACGGAGCTCAAGGGCGAGGCGACCTGGTGGCAGTTCATCCGCCAGTCGAAGGTGCCGGAGCTGCCGGTCGTGCTGCTGGAGGACGCGGGCGCGCTCGTCGGCCTGGTGCTCGCGCTGATCGGCGTCGGCCTGGCGACCCTCACCGGTGACCCGGTGTGGGACGCGCTCGGCACGATCTCCATCGGTGTCCTGCTGGGTGTCATCGCGGTCGTCCTGATCGTCGAGATGAAGAGCCTGCTGATCGGAGAGGGCGCCTCGCCCGCCGAGCTCGACGTGCTCGTGGCCGAGCTGGCCAAGGGCAAGGTCGAGCGGGTCATCCACATCCGCACCCAGTACATCGGCCCCGACGAGCTGCTGGTGGCCGCGAAGATCGCGCTCAACCCCGGCCTGACGGTCGCCCAGACCGCCGAGGCCATCAACGACGCCGAGCTGCGCGTCCGCAACAAGATCCCGGCCGCCCGGCTCATCTACCTGGAGCCGGACCTCGACCGCAGCCTCACCGAGACCGCCCCCGACCCGGCGATCAAGGGAGCCTGATCTCCTGACCTGCCCCGGCACGCGGATCCCCCTATGGTCAAAGGTCGTCAGTCACCCTGCGACAGGAGGACCACGTGCCGGGGAACGGGTTGTGGCGCACCAAGTCCATCGAGCAGTCGATCGAGGACACCGACGAGCCGGACACCAAGCTCCGCAAGGACTTGACGTCCTGGGACCTGATGGTGTTCGGCGTCGCCGTAGTGATCGGCGCCGGTATCTTCACCGTGGCGGCGCAGACCGCCGGTGACCTGGCGGGACCGTCGGTCTCGCTGTCGTTCGTCCTCGCCGCGGTCGCCTGCGGCCTCGCGGCGCTCTGCTACGCCGAGTTCGCCTCGACCGTCCCGGTCGCGGGCAGCGCGTACACGTTCTCCTACGCCACGTTCGGCGAGCTGGTGGCGTGGATCATCGGCTGGGACCTCGTTCTGGAGTTCGCGGTCGGCTCGGCGGCCGTGGCGAAGGGCTGGTCGTCCTACCTGCAGATCGTGCTCGGCCAGATCGGGCTGGAGGCCAAGACCACGGTCGCGATCGGGTCGGTCGACTTCGACTGGGGCGCCGTCCTGCTGGTCGCGGCCCTCACCACGGTGCTCGTGCTGGGCACCAAGCTGTCCTCGCGGGTCAGCCAGGTCATCACCGCCGTCAAGGTGCTGGTGGTGCTGCTGGTCATCGTGGTCGGCGTCGGCTACATCAAGGCGTCGAACTACAGCCCCTACATCCCGCCCGCGCAGAGCGGTGGCACCGGTGTCGGGTCCAGCGGTCTGGAGCAGTCGCTGTTCTCGCTGATCACGGGCCAGTCGGGCAGCACGTTCGGCGCGTACGGGATGCTCGCCGCCGCGTCGCTGGTGTTCTTCGCGTTCATCGGCTTCGACGTCGTCGCGACCGCCGCCGAGGAGACCCGCAACCCGCAGCGCGACCTGCCGCGCGGCATCATCGGCTCGCTGGTCATCGTCACCGTGCTGTACGTCGCGGTGGCGCTGGTCATCACCGGCATGGTCCCGTACACGGACCTGAAGACCTCCGACGACGGCACGCCCGCCAACCTCGCGACGGCGTTCGCGAACCTCGGCGTCGACTGGGCGGCCAACATCATCTCGGTGGGCGCCCTCGCGGGCCTCACCACGGTCGTCATGGTCCTCATGCTCGGCCAGACCAGGGTCCTGTTCGCGATGTCGCGCGACGGCCTGCTCCCGCGCGGTCTCGCGAAGACCGGCAGCCACGGCACCCCGACCAGGGTCACGCTGCTCGTCGGCACGCTCATCGCCCTCGCCGCGGGCTTCTTCCCGGCGGGCAAGCTCGCCGAGATGGTGAACGTCGGCACCCTGTTCGCCTTCATGCTCGTCTCGGCCGGTGTCCTCATCCTCCGCAAGACCCGCCCGGACCTGCCGCGCGGCTTCCGCACGCCGCTGGTGCCGCTGGTCCCGATCCTGGCGATCCTCGCCTGCCTGTGGCTGATGCTGAACCTCACCGCGTTGACCTGGGTGCGGTTCGTCATCTGGATGCTCGTCGGCGTCGTCGTCTACTTCGCCTACGGCCGAACGCATTCCGTGCTGGCCACCCGCGACCGGACCGGCGATCCGGTGGTGAAGCCGGACGAGCGGACCTGACCACGACGGGTGCGGTCGGCCTCCCGCGGAAACCGACCGCACCCGTCGTGGTTCAGCCCTCCATCCCGGAGGTGATGCCGTCGATCGCCGCGACGACCTGGCTGACCGGGATGCGCGCGGCGATGTCCTTCGCGGCGTCCAGCCTGCCGCGGACGACGGCGAGGTGCGGCGCGGTCAGCGCGGCCTCGACCTCGGCCACCAGCCGCGTCCCGTCCGGGCGGTCGAGGTCGTGCGCCTCGACCGCCCGGACGATCAGCGCCCGCAACGCCTCGAGCTCGGCCGAGGTCCCCGGATCGACCTGCCGGTGCTCGGTGGGGTCGGCGGTCCGGACGGTGTCGGCGTGCTCTCGATCGATCTTGGAATCGGCCATCCGCGGTGTCGACCTTCGGGGGTGGGGGTTGGGTGGGCGCCGACCTTGTCGGCGGTGGGCCGCACCGCGTTACCGGCGGGATGTCCGGGTGCGGGTCCTCTTCGGGCCGACGATCACGAAGACGAATACCGGGCCCACCGCGTCCACGCCGTTTCCGTAGGATCCCGCCATGCAGCCCGACCTGGCCGCGCGCCTGGCCCAAGCCCTGCACGACCGCGAAGCCGCCTGGACCTTCGTCCGCGAGTTCGCCGAAGCCTGGTCGGCACCGCTGACCGACACCGACGGCACCGGGAACGACGAGCTGGACGCGGCCGAGGCGAGGCTCGGCGTGAAGTTGCCGCGGGCGGTCCGCGAGGCCTACCTGCTGTTCGGGCGGCGGCCGGACCTGACGTCCAACCAGGACCGGTTGCTGGCGCCCGAGAAGCTCTTCGTCGACCACGGGATGCTCGTCTTCCGCGAGGAGAACCAGTGGGTCGCCCACTGGGGCGTGCCGCTGGAGGCCCTGGACCAGGACGACCCGCCCGTCACGATGTGGATGAGCCTGGCCGACCCCGCGGCCGACCCGAAGACCGCGTGGCTGGACCGGTTCTCGGTCGCCTGCGTGGAGATGGTGCTCAGCGAGTCGCTGTTCGAGCCGGAGGACCTGGCCGCGAGCATGGAGCTGGACGAGGACGACGCGGCGGCGCTGGAGCGGTGGGGGACTCGGCTGCCGCTGCCGGACTACCCGGCGGGGTCGACGGAGACGCGGTGGTTCGTCGGCCCGGACGTGCTGGTGCGGGCGCACGACCGGCAGTGGGCGTGGGTGCGGGCGCGCACCGAGGAGGCGCTGGACGAGTTCGTGGACGCGCCGGAGGAGTGGCTGCGCCGGTAGCGTCGTGGCCATGACGACTCTCCTCGTGACCGGGGCGGCCGGGTTCATCGGCTCGCACTTCGTGCGGCACTGGGTGCACGAGCACCCGGAGGACAAGGTGGTGGCGCTGGACGCGCTGACCTACGCGGGCACCGAGGCGAACCTCGCGGACGTGCGCGAGCGGATCTCGTTCGTGCACGGGGACATCGCGGACGCCGAGCAGGTGCTGCGGGACCACCGGGTGGACGTGGTGGTGAACTTCGCGGCCGAGTCGCACAACAGCCTGGCCGTGCTGGACCCCGGCCGGTTCTTCCGGACGAACGTGCTGGGGACGCAAGGACTGCTGGAGGCCGCGCGGCAGGTCGGGGTGGCCCGGTTCCACCACGTGTCGACGTGCGAGGTGTACGGGGACCTGGCGCTGGACGCGGAGCACGCGTTCACCGAGGACTCGCCGTACCGGCCGCGCACGCCGTACAACGCGAGCAAGGCCGGGGCCGACCACGCGGTCAGGGCCTACCACGAGACGTTCGGGCTGCCGGTGACGATCACCAACTGCGCCAACAACTACGGCTCGCACCAGTTCCCGGAGAAGGTGCTGCCGCTGTTCACGACCCGCGCGCTGGACGGGCAGCCGCTGCCGGTCTACACGTCCAAGGACAACCGGCGCGAGTGGATCCACGCGCTGGACCACGTGCGGGCGATCGAGGCGGTGCTGGACCGCGGCCGGGTCGGCGACACCTACCACGTGGGCACGGGCGTCGAGGCGAGCGTGGAACGGCTGGCGGACCTGGTGCTCGACGAGCTGGGGCTCTCGCCGGACCTCAAGCAGGAGGTGCCGGACCGGCCCGGCCACGACCGGCGGTACCTGCTGGACTCGACGAAGATCACCCGCGAGCTGGGCTGGGAGCCGATGATCACGTTCGAGAAGGGCATGCGGGAGACGGTCCGCTGGTACGCCGACAACCGGGCGTGGTGGGAGCCGCTGCGCGACCGCTCGCCCGTGGTCGAGAACGCCTGGAGCGGGTGACAGCAGGAGCGGGTCGCACCGGTCAGGGGTGGGGTTTTCACCGGTGCGACCCGCTCGTGCTCTCGGACAGGTGGTCCCGGCGACCGCTCAGGGGGGAAGTTCGCGGCCGCCGGTGACCGACCTGCTGGCCTACTTGGTCGACCCCGCCAGCACGCCCTGGACGAAGTACCGCTGGAACGCCAGGAACACGCCCAGCGGCACGACCATCGACAGGAACGCGCCGGAGGACAGCAGGTCGATGTTGGTGCCGAACTGGCGCAGCTGGCCGCGCAGCACGACCGTGATGGGCGCGGAGTCCTGGTCGGCGAACACCAGCGCCACCAGCAGGTCGTTCCACACCCACAGGAACTCGAAGATCGCCAGCGACGCGATGGCGGGCTTCCCGATGGGCAGCACCACCTTCGCGAAGATCAGCCACTCGCGCGCGCCGTCCATCCGGGCGGCCTCGACGAGGTCGCGCGGGATGCCGGTGAAGAAGTTGCGCAGCAGGAAGATCGCGAACGGCAGCCCGAACGCCACGTGGAACAGCACCACACCGGTGATCGTGCCGAACAGGCCCAGCGCGCCGAAGAGCTTCGCGACCGGGATCAGCGCGACCTGGACCGGCATCACGAGCAGGCCGACGACGACCGTCGTGACCCAGCCGCGGCCAGGGAACTCGATCCACGACAGGGCGTACGCGGCGAGCGCCGAGATGACGACGACCAGGACGGTCGACGGCACGGTGATCAGGACGGTGTTGAGGAAGGACCTCAGCACCGTCTCGTTCGCCGCCAGGCCCTCGTAGTTCTCCAGGGTCAGCTGCGCGGGCTTGGTGAAGACCGTCCACCAGCCACCCGCGTTGTTGTCGGTCTCGTCGCGGAACGACGACACCAGCAGCCCGAACACCGGCATGAGCCAGAACAGCGCGACGACCGCCAGCGCCACCTGCACGGTGCCGTCGCCGAGCCTGCCGACCAGCCGGGAGAGCAGGCCTCGACGCGGTGACCCGGACACCGCGACCTCCACGATCCGGACCCGCTCCGGCGCGGTCGCGGCGGTCATGACCGCTCCCGGCGGAAGCGGCGGATGTTGAAGATCATCGCGGGGGCGACGAGGAGGAACAGCAGCACCGCCAGCGCGCTGCCGACGCCCTGGTCGCCGCCGGTGCCGAAGGACACCTGCCACATCTGCAGCGCCACCACGTTCGCCTCCTCCTGCGACGAGCCGGGCGGGATGACCAGCACCAGCTCGAAGATCTTCAGCACGTTGATCACCAGCGTCACGAACACCACCAGCAGCACCGGCATCAGCAGCGGGACCGTGACGCGCCGGAACACCTGCATCTCGGTGGCCCCGTCGACGCGGGCCGCCTCCAGCGCGTCGCGCGGGATCGCGGACAGCCCCGCCGCGATGAACGTGATCGCGAACCCGGTCATGATCCAGATCCACGACGAGATGATCACCGGCGTGATCAGCGACGGCCCCAGCCAGGTGAGGCCGCGGAACGGCAGCTCGAAGTTGTCCGCGGGCAGCCGCAGCTGGTAGCTCCCGGCGGGCAGACCGGGGAAGGTGAACCGGCCGTCGTCACCGGAGGTGGTGCGCCCGACGACCCCGCCGTCCCGCACGGCCTCGACGGAGATCCGGGGGAGGCCCTTCTCCGCGCCGTCGAGCTGGTTCGGCCGCCCGCCCGCGGAGACGTCGAGCCACACCACGCCTCGCAGCTCGTCGGAACCGGCCGTCGGCGCGGTGGCCGCGGCGGCGTTGGCGGGAACCTGGGCGGGCGCGAAACCCACCAGCGGCACGGTGACCGCGCTACCGGTCCGGAACGTCCCGGTGCTCGCGAAACCCTCCGGTGTCGCGGTGAACGGCGCCCCGTCGCGCGGGTGGGCACCGGGGTAGGACGACGACGGCGAGAACAGGTCGTGCACGCCGACCACGGCCGCGTTCACGACGCCCTGGTCCGGGTCCTCGTCGTACACCAGCCGGAAGATGATGCCGGAGGCGAACAGCGAGATCGCCATGGGCATGAACAGCACGAGCCGGAACGCGGTCGCCCACCTGATCCGCTCGGTGAGCACGGCGAGGACCAGCCCGAGCCCGGTGACCGCGACCGGCGCCACCACGACCCAGATCACGTTGTTCTTGAACGCGGTCAGCGTGCGGCGGTCGGTGAACGTGTCGACGTAGTTGCCCACGCCGACGAACTCGTCGCCGGAGCGGTCGAAGAAGCTGCGGACCACCGAGTACACCAGCGGGTAGAGCACCAGCGCCGTCAGCACGAGCGCGGCGGGCAGCAGGAACAGCGCCGCCAGCCTCGGCGACCGCCCCGTGGACGGGTCGTCGACGACCTGGTGCCCGCGCCGCCGCCCGACGCCGCGGGCACCGGGAGCGCCCGCGGCGTCGGTGTCGGGAACGCTCATCTCACTTCCCGAACGACTTGGCCGCGTCGGCCTCGAGGCGGGCCAGCGCGCCGTCGAGGTCGGCCGGGGTGGCCAGGAAGTCCTGGAGGTCCTTCCACTCGCCGCCGCCCTTGGTGCCGCCGAAGGCGGACGGGGCGAGGTCGGACATGTCGAACCGCACGTTGTCGCCGGCGTCGACGAGCTGCCCGGCCAGCTCGCGGGTCACGTCGTCGGGGTAGGAGTCGGGGGCGATGTCCTTGTTGGGGGACAGGTAGCCGCCGAGCTCGGCCCACACGGTGCCTGCCTCCGGCGAGGCCAGGAACCTCATGAGCTCCTTGGTGGCCGCGTCGTCCTTGAGCGCCACGGCGACGTCACCGCCCGCCACGACCGCGGGCTTGCTGCCGCCGACCGACGGGAACGGGAAGAACTTGGCGTCCTCGCCGACCTTCGCCTTGGTGTTCGCGGTGATCACGCCCGCGACGAAGTCGGCCTCGAACACCATCGCCGCCTTGGGCTGGTCGTCGAAGACGTTGATGACGGACTTGGGGAACTCGGTCTGCAGCGCGCCGGGGGCACCGCCCGCGATCAGCCGCTGGTCGCCGAACAGCTGGCCCAGCACCTCGAGCGCCTTCTTGACCGAGGGGTCGGTCCACGGGATCTCGTGCTTGCTCAGCTTGTCGTAGTTCTCCGGGCCCGCGCTGCGCAGGTAGACGTTCTCGAACCAGTCGGTGAGCGTCCAGCCGTCGGCGCCCGCGACGGACACCGCGGCCTGGCCGGTGTCGACGACGGACTTGCCGGTGCTGATGAACTCCTCCCACGTGGCGGGCGGCTTCGCGCCGACCACGTCGAACGCCTTCTGGCTGTACCAGACCGCGGACTTGTTGGCCGCCTTGAAGTACACGCCGTAGAGCTGCCCGTCGACGCTGCCGAGGCTCTTCCAGATCGGCGCGTTGTGGTCCTCGACGGCCTTCACGACCTCGGCGGACAAGGGCTTGAGCGACCCGGCCTTGGCGAGCTGGGCCAGCAGGCCGGGTTGGGCGACCATGGCGACGCTGGGCGGTGCGCCGCCCTGGAGCCTGGTCTGCAGCAGGGTCGGGAGCTCGTCGCCCGCGGGCGTGTAGGTGACCTCGGCACCGGTCTTCGCCTTGAAGGCGGCCAGCACCTCCTCGAAGTGCTTCTGCTCGTCGCTGGTCCACGGGCCGATGACCTCGACGGTCTGGCCCTTGAGGTCGGTCCCCGTCGCGGAGGTGCCCGCGGGTGCGCCGGTCCCGCCGGACGAGCACGCGGCCGCCGCGCCGACCACCGCGGCGGCGGCGAGCGCGCCGGACAACCTGTTCAGCCTCATCGCTGATCTCCTGACCTGTTCCAGATGGACGACCCGGTCTCCGGGTCGAAGAAGTGCAGCCGCGACGTGTCGACCCAGGCCGCGACCGGCTGGCCCTCGTAGATGCGGGTGCGCGGGCTGAACCGGCCGACCATGACCGTGTCCCGCCCCTTGGTCAGCGACGGCAGGTCCTCGGTGCCCGCGTCCAGCGCGAGCTCCTTCGTGTCCTCGGTGACGACCGGCTCGGCGTCGATCGGGAAGTGCACCAGCACGTCGGAGCCCATGGCCTCGACGAGGTCGGCGACCGAGTGCAGGAGCTGGCCCTCCTGGGCGTCGGCCAGCGCGACGTCCTCCATGTCCTCCGGGCGGATGCCCAGCACGACGTCCTCGCCGACGTGGTCGGCGAGCGCGGGCCGTTGGTGCAGAACGCTTTCCGGCAGCAGCAGCGCGTCGGAGTTCAGCGCGACCCAGTACCGGCCCTCGGCGTCGCGGTCGAGGCGGGTGGTCACGAGGTTCATGCCGGGTGAGCCGATGAAGCCCGCGACGAACAGGTTGACCGGCCGGTCGTAGAGCTCCTGCGGCGGCCCGACCTGTTGCAGGACACCGCGTTTCATCACCGCGACCCGGTCGCCCAGCGTCATGGCCTCGGTCTGGTCGTGCGTCACGTACACCGTCGTGACGCCGAGGTCGCGCTGCACCCTGGCGATCTGGGCCCGCATCTGGACCCGCAGCTTGGCGTCGAGGTTCGACAGCGGCTCGTCCATCAGGAAGACCTGCGGCTCGCGCACGATCGCGCGGCCCATGGCGACGCGCTGCCGCTGGCCGCCGGACAGGGCGCGAGGCTTGCGGTCGAGGTGCTCCTGCAGTTCCAGGACCTCCGCGACCTCGCGCACCCGGCGTTCGATCTCCTTCTTGGGAAGCTTGCGCAGCGAAAGCCCGAACCCGATGTTCTCGCGGACGTTGAGGTGCGGGTAGAGCGCGTAGGACTGGAAGACCATCGCCACGTCGCGGTCGCGCGACGGCACGCCGTTGACCACCTTCTCGCCGATGTGGATCGTGCCCTCGCTGATGTGCTCCAGGCCCGCGATCATCCGCAGCGCGGTGGTCTTCCCGCAGCCGGAAGGGCCGACGAGCACCAGGAACTCCCCGTCGCGGATCTCAAGGTTGAGGTCGTCGACGGCGCGCGTGCCGTCGCCGTACACCTTGCCCAGCCCGGTCAGAACGACTTCTGCCACGACCATCTCCTCGCAGGCGACCAAGCCCTGCCGCTGTGATCCGGGGCACGACGGCCCCGGTGCGAAGACCGTAGGCGGCACTCGCCTAAGGGAGCGTTAAGGCGTCGGCACAATCGCGATAAGTCCGCAACCCCCGTGTAATGGCGTCACCGCATCGGCACTCGCTCGGCACGCCGTTCCGTGCCTACTGTTGCCGTATGTCGAAGGTGCTCCTGGTCGAGGACGACCCGGTTGTCCAAGCCGCGCTGGTGCACGCGCTCACCGAGCTGGGGCACGTGGTGCAGGCGGTGGGCACCGCGGTGGCCGCGCTGCGGGAGGCGGCGAACCAGGAGATCGACCTGGTGCTGCTCGACCTCGGCCTGCCGGACCTCGACGGGGTGGCCGCGCTGCGGATGCTGCGCGGGGTCAGCAACGTGCCGGTGATCGTCGCGACCGCCCGCGGCGCCGAGAGCTCGATCGTGTCGGCGCTGGACGCGGGCGCGGACGACTACGTGGTGAAACCGTTCTCCAGCGAGCACCTGGCCGCCCGGATCAACGCGCTGCTGCGCCGCACCGGCGCCGACCGCCCGAAGCCGGGTTCCGGGGACGTGCTGGTGGTGGGGGACCTGCGGGTGGACGTCGGGCAGCGCGAGGCCCGGCTGGACGGTCGGGTGCTGGCGTTGAGCAGGCGGGAGTTCGACCTGCTGGCCTACCTGGCGCGGCGGCCGTCGCGGGTGATCACCCGGCGCGAGCTGATCCAGGCGGTGTGGGGGCACCCGCACGTGGGTGACGACAAGACGATCGACGTGCACGCGTCCTGGCTGCGCCGCAAGCTCGGCGAGACCGCCGCCGACCCCAAGTACCTGCACACCGTGCGAGGTGTCGGCCTCAAGTTGTCGGCGCCGGAATGAGAACCCTGGTCACCAGGGCCCTGGCCGTGGCCGCGACCCTGGCGGCGGTGCTCGTGCTGGTCGTCGCCGTCGTGCTGACCGCGGTGGCCGCGGGGGACCGGGCCCGCACCGCCGACGCCGCCGAGCAGTCCACCATCGCCGCGGTCCTGTCGGTCACGACCGACGCCGACGCCCTCCGCGCCGCACTGGCCCGCACCACCGCCGGCTCCGAGGGCAGGCTCGCCGTCCACCTCCCCGACGGCCGCACCCTCGGCGTCGGCGGCGACGACCCCGACCTGTCCGACGGCAGGCGGGTGCCGCTGCCCTCCGGCGGTACCGCCACCGTCTCCATCACCGCCCCCACCCCGGTCGTGACCCGCGCCCTCGTCCTGGAGATCACCCTCCTGCTCACCCTCGCCTGCCTCGCCACCACCGCCGCCGTCGCACTCGGCCGCCGCATGGTCGCCCCCGCCCTCGACGCGGTCCGCGTGCTCTCCGACACCGCCGAGGAGATCAGCCGCCACGACGTCAACGTCCGCATCCGCCTCACCGGCCCGGCCGAGCTGGTGGCCCTGGCCGACGCCATCAACGCCGCCGCCGACCGCACCGGCAGGTTGTTGGCGAAGGAGCGGGAGATGATCGCCGACGTCTCCCACCGCCTCCGCACCCCGTTGACCGCTCTGCGCCTCGACGCCGAGTCCATCGGCTCGGGCCCGGTCGCCGAACGCATCCGCCGCGCCGTCACGAGCATGGAGCACGACGTCGACCGCATCATCCAGTCCGTCCACCACACACCCGGCGACTTCTCCAACACCTGCGACGTCGGCGCCGTGGTCCGCTCCCGCATGGTCTTCTGGACCGCCTACGCCGACGACCAGGGCCGCCCCTGCGAAGTCGACCTCCCCTACGAACCAACCCCGGTAGAACTCTCCGCGGAAGGTCTCAGTGCGGTCGTGGACGCTTTGATGGACAACGTCTTCCACCACACCCCACCGTCCACAGAGGTCGGTGTCGCGGTCGTCCACCACGCCGGCTGGATCACCCTCGTCGTAGACGACGCCGGCCCCGGCGTAGCCGACCCCGAAGCAGCACTGCTCCGCGGCGCCAGCGGCCGCGGCTCCACCGGCCTAGGCCTCGACATCGCCCGCGCCGCCGTCGAAAGCACCGGCGGCACCATCCACGTAGAACGCGGCCGCCTAGGCGGCGCCCGCATCCGCCTCCGCTTCGCCGAAGCCCACAGCCACCACAAACCAGAAAGCCCCCGCGCCTGGCGCCTCTGGGGCAAACGCCCTTAAGAACAACAGAAAGCACCCACCCACCCACCCACCCCCCCACCCACGCACCCCACCCCGTTGGGCGCAGCCCGCCAGCGCGCATCCGGCGCGGAGCGCCTGGGGCCTCGTCGGCGCCAGCCGATGCCTTGTCCGATGCGCAGCGAGGATGCCCTGTCCGACGGCGAAGCCGAGGATGCTCGAGTCAGGCGAAGCCTGATGCTGGCGAAGCCAGACCTCCCCTCTGCCCCCGATCCACAGCGCCCTCCTGCTTGATCTTGCTTGTCAAGACAGCTTCACCGTCTTGACAAGCAAGATCAAGCATTGAGACAATCGCGCGCCGGGGGCTGGGCTTCCCAGGGGTGGGAGGAGCAAGAGCCGGACTCACGGGGTGAGAGGGTCGAAACAGGGCCTCGCACGGCAAGAGGACCGGAGCTGAACACCACCAGGTGGGAGGGCCCGAACCGAACCTCGCCACTGCTGGGACGCCCCGAACCGAAGCCCTTACTCCGACCTCTCCACCTCCTGCGGCCGAACAGGCTGAAACACCGGCATCCCCCTCCGCGCCATCGGCAGCGAAGGCGTGAACCCCCCACCCCCCTCCTCCACCGAGTCCGCCCTCGTCAACCCCGCCGCGATGGCCACAGCCCGATCCCACTCCGGGTCCGACGTGTAGTCCGCGTGCCCGCACACCCCCGACGCCCACCGCCGCCCCGGAAAAGGCCCCCTCTGCGGATCCGGCAACCAGTGGTCCCCTCCCAGCACCAGCGCCCCGTTCGGCCCCCTCAACGCAGGCGGCAACGCCCCCTCCGTCCCGTCTGGCAGGTACCCGACCCCCAGCAACATCCCGTCGAACACCTGCCTCCCCCAGGTGGTCACAGCACCCCCAAGCGGATCCGTGCCACGGCAGAGCGCCCTCCACCGCCCGTCCAACCCCCCGGCCAACGCCGCCAACGAACTGTGCGGCACCACGGCGGGAAACGCCCTCGGGTACGCCCACTGCAACTGCGACCCGGCCGTCAGCAACCCCACCCGCTCCCGATCCTCCGGCGGCAGGACCTCCAACAACCGTGCCGCGGCGACGGCCACCAGCAAGCTCCCCTGGCTGTGCCCCGTCAGCACGACGCGAGTCCCCCGGTCCCGCAGGTGCTCACGCGTCCGCGCGACCAGCTCCGGCACCACCTTCAACGCGTAGCACGGCGGCACCACCGGATGCGCCTCACGGGGCCAGAACGACGCGATGTCCGCCATGATCCCGAGCCTCCGCCCGGACTGCGGTCGCCGGGCCGCCAACCACACCGCCCGCAGCAGCGTCACCGCGAGCAGTCCCAGCACCAGCACCCCGAACGTCGAGAACGGCCTGGTCCACGCCGCGGGCTCGATCTGCCGCAACCGCAGCGCGGTGGCCGGGATCGCCCCCGCGACCAGCACCGCCGCGACGACCAGCAGCACGTGGTGGCTGTGGTTGCGCTCCCAGCGGGCCCACCACCACGCCCGTGACGCCTGCTTGATGTCCCGCGCCCGCCCCGAGTGCAGCAGCGACGCCTCGCGCGCCCACTCCTTGCCGCGGCGCAGCGAGCTCCACCGGACCATGCCCGTGGTCGCGGCGATCACGGCGCCCGCCAGCAGCCCGAGCACCCCGGCCACGCCCCAGAGCAGGGTGATGTAGCCGTAGCCGATGGGCAGCGGCAGGTTCCCGCCGAGCAGCCACCGGGTGGTCAGCGCGACGCCCGCGCCGAACCCGCCGCCGAGCAGCCCGGCGACGACCAGGACCGGCGCCGCCATCCAGCCGCCCGCCCACGGCCGCAGCTCGCGGGGGAGCGAGGACCAGGTGCGGCGGGCCAGCAGCGCGGCGGGGGCGAGCAGGAGGCCGAGCAGCGCGCACACCAGCACCAGCAGCGCGGCGAGGACCTGCACGCCGACGTCGACGCCGGGCATCCGCGGCGGCAGCCGGTCGAGCAGGCACGCGGCGAGCAGGAACAACACCGTGGCGAGGGCCACCAGGACCTGCCGCGGGCGGCGGCCGAGCGCGGCGCGCAGCCAGCGTCCGCCGCGGTGCGGGGCCCCGCCGGTCGGGTCGTCCAGCAGCATCGTGCCGAGCGCGGCGACGCCGATCAGCAGCAGTCCGAGCGCCCACGCGGCCGTGATCGCCATCCCCTGCGAACCGGGCGCGACCAGCGGTCCGAGCGGTCCGCCGAGCGCGATCACGGTGATCGCGCCGAGCGCCGCGACGATGTGCAGCGAGCGCAGCGCCGGCGTGTCCGGGTCGGTGGCGATGTGCGTGCCGGGCAAACCCGTCATCGTGGGTTCCCCCTCGGCGTCGAGGGGTTCCGGCCGGTCGATCCGCCAGTCCACAGTGGACAGCCGAGCCAGCACGAGGATCAGCAGTGCGATCGGGGCGAGCCCGACACCCGCCCGCACCCACGGCACCGCGCGCACCGAGGCAGGCACCACGTCGGCCAGGCACGCCGACCCCGGCGCGAGGCACTGCGCGGCGAACAGGTCCAGCGTCACGACCGCCGTCTGCGCCACGAGCAGCACGGTGAGCAGCAGCGCGGCCAGCCGCAGCAGCGACCGCAGCCCGATGCCGAGCAGGTGCGCGGCCGTGCTGCGCTCCGGCACCGGCGGCAGCATCCAGTGCGCCACGTTCGCCAGGCTGAACGGGAACAGCACCGCCCAGGTCGCCTTCGACCAGCCGCCGGACGTCATCGCGCCCCACAGGTACCCCTCGACCACGCGGGTGATCGGACGGCCCTCGGCCTGCAGCACCGGCCCCGGCCCCGGCCTGCGCAGCCGGTCCGCAGGCCGCACGATCCGGCCGAGCCCGTCACCGGCCACGTCCACCGCGGCCACCGCGTCCACGAGCGATTGCGGGGTCGTGCCCTGCACGCCGTGCACCCGCAACTCGACGACCCGTGTGTCGGGGCCTGGAATGAGCATGGTCGATCCTTACTGCAGCTCCGCGTGGTGAGGTCGAACCGCCATAGTGGGCCATCGGCCACCCGATCACGGCGAACGGACCGGCCCGGCGTGGCGGCGGTAGGGTCGATTGACCCGTTAGTGCTGCCGTGGAGGGAACTGCGAATGACCGCCGACATCGAGGCCGCGAGGCTCCAAACACGCAACGGGCTGGACTTCGCCGTTGCCGATCTCTCGCTCGCCGAGTTCGGCCGCAAGGAGATCCGGCTCGCCGAGCACGAGATGCCCGGCCTGATGGCCCTGCGTCGCGAGTACGCCGAGGTCTACCCGCTCAAGGGCGCCCGCGTGTCGGGCTCCCTGCACATGACCGTGCAGACCGCCGTCCTCATCGAGACGCTCGTCTCGCTGGGCGCCGAGGTCCGCTGGGCGTCGTGCAACATCTTCTCCACCCAGGACCACGCCGCCGCGGCCGTCGTGATCGGCCCGCACGGCACCCCGGAGGAGCCCAAGGGCGTCCCGGTGTTCGCCTGGAAGGGTGAGACCCTCCCCGAGTACTGGTGGGCCACCGAGAAGATGCTGACCTGGCCCGACGGCGGGCCGAACATGATCCTGGACGACGGCTGCGACGCCACGATGCTCGTCCACAACGGCGTCCAGTACGAGAAGGCCGGAGTCGTCCCCGCCGACGACGAGAACGACTCGGACGAGTGGAAGGTCGTGCTCCAGACGCTGCGCGACTCCCTCGCGGCGGACTCCTCGAAGTGGACCAAGATCGCCGAGGGCATCCGCGGCGTGACCGAGGAGACCACCACCGGCGTCATGCGGCTCTACCAGCTGGCCGCGGCGGGCACGCTGCTGTTCCCGGCGATCAACGTCAACGACGCGGTCACCAAGTCGAAGTTCGACAACCGCTACGGCATCCGGCACTCGCTGATCGACGGCATCAACCGCGGCACCGACGTCCTCATCGGCGGCAAGGTGGCCGTGGTCTGCGGTTACGGCGACGTCGGCAAGGGCGCGGCGGAGTCGCTGCGCGGCCAGGGCGCCCGCGTGATCATCACCGAGATCGACCCGATCTGCGCCCTCCAGGCGGCGATGGACGGCTACGACGTCAAGCGCCTCGAGTCGGTGCTCGACGTCGCCGACATCGTCATCACGACGACCGGAAACAAGGACGTCGTCACCGCCGAGCACATGGCGTCGATGAAGCACCAGTCGATCCTCGGCAACATCGGCCACTTCGACAACGAGCTGGACATGGCGGGCCTGTCCCGCTACCCCGGCGTCAAGAAGGTCAACATCAAGCCGCAGGTCGACGAGTGGGTCTTCCCCACCGGCAAGTCGATCATCGTGCTGTCCGAGGGCCGCCTGCTCAACCTGGGCAACGCCACCGGCCACCCGAGCTTCGTGATGTCGAACTCCTTCTCCAACCAGGTGATCGCGCAGATCGAGCTGTTCACCAAGCACCAGGAGTACGACAAGGAGGTGTACCGCCTGCCCAAGGTCCACGACGAGAAGGTGGCGCGCATCCACCTCGCGGCGCTGGGTGGCGAGCTCACCAAGCTCACCAAGGAACAGGCCGAGTACATCGACGTCGACGTCGAAGGCCCCTACAAGAGCGACCACTACCGGTATTGATGGTCGCTGCTCCGCGGACTCCGGCTCGGCCGCTTCGAGTCGGCACGTCGGCACCGATTTTCTTCGCCCCCGGGGAGACTCCGTCGCCCTGGGGGCGAAGGAAATGGGAACCGACCCACCGGCGCGGCCTCACGCCGGGGTTCCGCTAGCTCCACTCCACGGAGACGCCGGCGGTGCCGGGGCCGACATCGGAGAAGTAGGCGCTGACGACGCCGCCCAGGCCGCAGACCAGCTCGTCGACGTCGACGGGGGTGGCGAGCAGGCCGCTGCGGAACTGCTTGGTGCACCGGGCGGGCAGCGCGCGCCGGTGGAAGCCCATCTGCACGAGGTAGCTCGGGCACGGGTCGCGGAACGTGCGGTGGTGACCGGGGGTGGGACCGCCGGTCTCGTCCACGACGGTGTAGCTGAAGACGTGCTCCTCGCCCTCGGCGAGCCTGCGGTCGAACAGCAGCTCCACGGCCATCCCGCGCGACGCCGCCTGCCTGCGCAGCCGCCCCTGGCGGCACCCCTCACCCGGCCGGATGGTGGCCTCGTCTATCCGGCAGCCCTCGTCGCCCTGGTGCACGGCCAGGTACCGGTCCGGCCCGCCGCGCAGCGCCCGCACGACCAGCCGGGTCGTCACGGCCCGCTGCTCGTGCCTGCCGCCGATCAGGATGGCGTCGTGCACGCTGAGCATCTCCAGGTCGGCGTTGGACCGGCTGGACTCGGGGATGGCGTCGAACTCGGCCAGCAGCGGCGCGGTGTCCGCCCACGCCGACGCCAGCTCGGCGAACCCGGCGGGCGAGGGCCGCTGGGCGTGCGGCGGCTGCCGGGGGCCGATCAGCGCGATCAGCGAGTCCGGCGGCAGCTTCAGCACGGTCTCCAGCGCGCGCACGGTCGGGATCGCCCTGGGCACCTCGGGGTGGCGCAGGCCGCGTTGCCAGTAGCTCAGGGTCGACTGGCCGACCTGCACGCCGAGCTGCTCGATGTGCGCGCGCAGCCGGGCGAGCGACAGCCCCCGGTGCGCGATGGCGTCGCGCAGTGCCCGGTGGAACGGCCCGTAGCGCAGCGTTTCGGCCAGTGAGGCGGGCAGTCCTCCGATCGGGGGGCCGGTCGGCTCGTCAGCCGGACCGGCGTGCCCGAAGTCCGCGGTCACCGCGGCACCACCTTCCGCACGCCGAAGTGTTGGTTCACCGTAGTCACTCGATCCGGTGACCGGAAGATCCTGTTTCACCCATGTGGGTTACAGGCTTGCTCTGGAACTCGATCGGACGTACCTCACGGTGAACCAGCCGATCCCCCTCTAAGGTGGCCGGCGTGGGAAAGCTGGTGGTGATCGAGGGGTTGGACGGGTCGGGCAAGCGCACCTTGGCCGGGGTGCTGACCAGGCAGCTGGTCGAACGGGGGGCGCGGGTGACGAGCCGCGCGTTCCCCCGCTACGGCGAGAGCGTGCACGCGGACCTCGTGCGGGAGGCCCTGCACGGCAGGCTGGGCGACCTCACCGACTCCGTGTACGCGATGGCCGTGCTCTACGCGCTGGACCGGCAGGGTGCCGCGACCGCGATCCGGGCCGACCTCGCCACCCACGACGTGGTCCTGCTGGACCGGTACGTGGCGTCCAACGCCGCCTACGGCGCGGCCCGGCTGCACGAGGACGCGGGCGGCCGGTTCGTCGAGTGGGTGCGGGCGCTGGAGGCGGACCGCTTCGGACTCCCGTCGCCGGACCTCCAGTTGCTGCTGCGGGTCCCCACGGCCGTCGCCGCCGACCGCGCCGCGCGCCGCGAGCAGACCGAGGCCGACCGCGCGCGGGACCTGTACGAGGCCGACCGCGATCTCCAGCAGCGGTGCGCGGAGGTCTACGACGGGCTCGCCACAAGCGGGTGGCTCGGCCCGTGGGAAGTGCTCGACGACACGTCGGACGTGAAGATCTCGGCTCTTCTCGATCGCCTCTTCTGCCGCTAGCGGTCACCCTCCGTGCACCCCGTCCGAGCGGTGTCGAGACGCCGCCCTAGGCCGTCCGAGTGGGTTTTTTCGGCTGAAACGGTAGTTTCCGTAACGAAAAGTGAGCGCACCGCGTATTAGTTCCAGACAACCGCGCAGCGGCTCTGACAGGGCGAGGTGGCCTGGTGGAACGACAGCATCAGCTGGTTACGGATCGAACCCGCGCGACGACCAGCAGCGATGATCGCTGGGCGGTGCGCGAACGGCAGGCCGTCAGTGCGACGATGTTCGGCATGAAGGCACGTGTGCTGGTGGTGGACGACGACCCCGCGTTGGCGGAGATGCTGACCATCGTCCTGAGGGGCGAGGGGTTCGACACCGCGGTTGTGGCCGACGGCGCTCGGGCACTGCCCGCGCTGCGCGAGCTCAAGCCAGACCTGGTCCTGCTCGACCTCATGCTGCCGGGCATGAACGGCATCGACGTCTGCAAGGCGATCCGCTCGGAGTCGGGCGTACCGATCGTGATGCTGACGGCGAAGAGCGACACCGTGGACGTGGTGCTGGGCCTCGAGTCCGGCGCGGACGACTACGTGGTCAAGCCGTTCAAGCCGAAGGAGCTGGTCGCGCGGATCCGGGCGCGGCTCAGGCGCACCGAGAACGAGCCCGCGGAGACGCTGGCGATCGGTGACCTGAGCATCGACGTCCCCGGTCACGAGGTGTTGAGGGAGGGCAGGCCGATCCAGCTCACGCCGCTGGAGTTCGACCTGCTGGTGGCGCTGGCGCGCAAGCCGCGCCAGGTGTTCACCAGGGAGGTGCTGCTCGAACAGGTGTGGGGCTACCGGCACGCGGCCGACACCCGCCTGGTCAACGTGCACGTCCAGCGCCTGCGGTCGAAGGTGGAGCGGGACCCGGAGCACCCGGAGGTCGTGCTGACCGTCCGCGGCGTCGGGTACAAGGCCGGTCCGCCGTGACACCGCGGGAGTACCGGGGATGACCTGGCGCACGCGGCTGCTCCGCCCCGTCGTCCGCAGGCTGCGGACCGGTGTGGAGCAGGCGCGCAAGCGGTGGCTCGCGTTCGGCGAGCTGTGGCGGCGGTCGTTGCAGCTGCGGGTGGTGGTGAGCACCCTCGCGCTGTCCTCGGCCGTCGTCTTCGTGCTGGGCATGGTGCTCCAGATGCAGATAACCAACCAGCTGCTCGAGACCAAGACGAACGCGGCGATCCAGCAGGCCAAGGCCAGCGCCGCCGTGGTCCAGCCGGACCTGCTTGGGCTCAACCCCGGTCCGGACAGCGTGCGCACGCGCTTCCTCAGCGCGGTCAACAAGATCAACACCGCCAGCTCGGGCCAGGACGTGGCGAGCTCGGGCGCCGGTGCCTTCGAGCCGGTGTTCGACGACGCGGGCAACAACGGCGCGGACGGCAGGCCCACGACGGTCGGCCCCATCCAGGACGTGCCCGCCGGGCTGGCGAAGATGGTGCAGGCGGGCTTCTCCGGCAGCCAGATCACCACCGTGGACCGCGAGACGGGCCGCACGACGCTGCTCGTGGTCGGCATCCCGGTCAACAGCTCCGCCCGCGCCATGCAGCTCTACCTGCTGTTCCCGCTGACCAGCGAGCAGGCCACCGCCGCGGTCGTGCAGAACACCCTCGTCGTCGGCGGCCTCGTCCTGCTCCTGCTGCTCGCGGTGATCGCGAACCTGGTGACCAGGCAGGTCGTCCGCCCGGTCCGGCAGGCCGCCGAGGTCGCGGAGCGGTTCGCCGACGGCAGCCTCGACGAGCGGATGATCGTGGTCGGGGAGGACGACGTGGCCAGGCTCGCCCAGTCCTACAACGAGATGGCCGAGAGCATCCAGGAGCAGATCCAGCAGCTGGAGGACTTCGGCCAGCTCCAGCGCCGGTTCACCTCCGACGTGTCGCACGAGCTGCGCACCCCGCTGACCACCGTCCGGATGGCGGCCGACGTGCTGCACGCCTCGCGCGAGCAGTTCCCCGGCGGCCTGGCCAGGTCCACCGAGCTGCTGGTCGACGAGCTGGACCGGTTCGAGTCGCTGCTCGGCGACCTGCTGGAGATCAGCAAGCTCGACGCGGGCGTCGAGGAGCTGGCGGCGGACCCGGTGGACGTCCGGGTGCTCGCCCGGCGGGCGCGTGACGCCGTCCGCGCCATCGCCACCGGCAACGGCACCACGATCGTCATGGACATGCCCGACCACGAGGTCACCGCCGAGCTGGACTCCCGCCGCGTCGAGCGGATCCTGCGCAACCTGCTGGCCAACGCGGTCGACCACGGCGAGGGCCTGCCGGTCGAGCTGACCGTGCGCGGCGACGGCAACGCCGTCGCGGTCACCGTCCGGGACCACGGCGTCGGCCTGCGCGCGGGCGAGGCGGAGCTGGTGTTCAACCGGTTCTGGCGCGCGGACCCGTCGCGCAACCGGCGCACCGGCGGCACCGGCCTCGGCCTGTCGATCAGCCTGGAGGACGCCCGGCTGCACGGCGGCTGGCTGGAGGCCTGGGGCGAACGCGGCTACGGCGCGGTGTTCCGGCTGACCCTGCCGTGCACGCACGGCCACGAGATCACCACCAGCCCCCTGCCGCTGCGGCCCGAGGACCTGCCGGTCATCGAGGCCGTCGCCGAGGAGCCGGAGACCTCGCCCGAGGAGGTCGAGGCGCCGAAGTCCGAGTTCACCTGGCAGCCCGCCGAACCGGTCGGCGGGATCGAGTCGTCCGAGCGGGAGGAGGTCGGGTGACCGCGCGTCGACGGGTGCTGCCGCTGCTGGTCGTGCTGCTCGCACTGGCGGGGTGCGCGGCGATCCCGACCCAGACCAACCCGAAGCCGCTGAGCCCGTCGGCCTCGCGGCAGGCCTCCGTGGAGGCGCCCGAGCCGGAGAAGGACCTCGACGCGCTGAACCTCGTGCGCGAGTTCGTCGTGGCCTCGGCCAGCCCCGAGGGCGACTACGCGGCGGCGAAGGCCTACCTCACGCCCGAGGCCCGCAAGACGTGGGACACCAAGGGCACGCCGACGATCATCGACAACATCTTCGGCACCGTGCCCACCCCCGGCGACAGCGACCTGCCCGCGGACGCCAAGGAGCGGACGGTCATCCTCCAGGGCCGCAACGTCGGCAGGCTGGACACCGAGGACAGCTCGTTCCAGCAGCAGTCCGGCGACCTCAACGTGCCGGTGCGGGTGCAGCGCGACGACAAGGGGCAGTGGCGCATCTCCGAGCCGCCCGCGGGCGTCTACGTGGCGATCGCCGACTTCCAGCGCAACTACCAGCGGGTCACGCTGTTCTTCTACAACAAGGACCGCAACGTCCTGGTGCCCGACCCGCGGTTCGTCGTCGTGCCGCCCGCCAGCGGCATCCCGCAGCGGGTCACCGAGCTGCTGGTGAAGGGCCCGTCGAGCCGGATGCGCGGCGCGCTGTTCAGCGAGCTGGGGCCGGACGCGGGCATCAACAAGGACACCAGGGAGGCCGACGACGGGGCGCTGGAGGTCGACCTCACCAGGCTCGGCGACCCCAGCCCCACGGCCCGCAAGAAGATCGCCGCCCAGGTCGTGCGCTCGCTCGCGGGCGTGACCAGCAGCCGGGTCCGGGTGCTGCTCGACGGCGCCGTGATCTCCTCGGAGCTGAAGGACTGGCGGCCCTCCGACGTGCAGTCCGGCGAGGCGCTGATCACGCCGACCGCCGAGGAGCGCGGGATGGTCGCCAGCGGCGGCAAGCTGCTCTCGCTGGCCGACGGCGAGCAGGTGAAGGGGCCTGCGGGCACTGGCGAGTACAACGTGGTGAGCGGCGCGCAGTCGTTGGACGGCTCGCAGCTGGCCGTGGTGAGCAGGGTCGGCCCGGACTCCGTGCGGCTGCGCGTCGGACCGACCGCGGAGCCGTTGCGCGAGGGCGAGTCGCTGGCCAGGACGATGACCCGGCCGACGTGGCTGCTCGGCAGCACGGTCGGCCAGCCCGGCACCGAGGTGTGGACGGTCCTCGACGGCACGAACGTCGTGCGCGTCGTGCGGTCCGAGGGCGGGGCGCTGAGCGCGAACCCGGTCAACGCCGCGGACCTGGCCCCGTTCGGGCCGATCACCGAGATGCGGCTGTCCAGGGACGGCACCAGGGTCGCCTGCGTGATCGACGGGACCCTGATCGTCGCGTCCGTGGTGCGCGGCGAGGACTCCGCGCCCGCGCTGCGCGCGCCCCAGAAGCTCCAGTCGGGCCTGCTCGGTAACAACGTGCTCTCGGTCGACTGGCTGGCCCAGGACGTGCTGGTGGCCAGCACGTCGCTGTCGACCAACCCGGTCGTGCGGGTCAACATCGACGGCCTGAAGCTGGACCGCTACAACACCTCGAACCTGACCGCCCCGGTCACGTCCGTCGCCGCCGCCCCCGGCCGCCCGGTCATGGCCGTCGACCACACCGGCCTGTGGAGCGCGACCGAGGTCGGCGACGTGTGGCGCGGCAGCCAGGTCAAGCCCGACTCCGGCGCGTTCGTCTTCTACCCCG
Organism: Umezawaea tangerina; assembly: GCF_003002815.1. GTDB lineage: Bacteria > Actinomycetota > Actinomycetes > Mycobacteriales > Pseudonocardiaceae > Umezawaea > Umezawaea tangerina. The sequence continues at coordinate 602,996 of NZ_PVTF01000003.1, forward strand.
GCTAGCGGGGTGGCCGCCGGACCCCGGCGGCCACCCGCGCTACTGCTCGGCCAGCGCCCCGTAGGCGGCCATCACGAGCCCGAGCGCCCGCTCGTCGCCGAGCGAGCCCTTGTCGAGCATCTGGTTCATCGCGAACGCCACGGTCATCCGGGCGTCGAGGTCGACCAGCACCATCGAGCCGCCCCACCCGCCCCAGGAGCAGGTGGCGCCGTTGACGCCGTAGCCAAGACCCCAGCGCACGGTGGTGCCGAGCACCAGGTCGAGCCCCTCGTACTGCACCTCCCGCACCCGCCGGCAGCCCGCCTCGGAGAGCAGCCGCACGCCGCGCACCTCGCCGCCGCACGCCAGCACCGACTGCACGCGGGCCATCGAGCGCGCGTTGCCGTGACCGCCCGCGGACGGGATCTCGGCCCGCCGCCACTCCGGCGTGTTCGCCACCTCCGGCGGCACCAGCGGGTTCGGCTCGATCCCGGCGTCGTTCGTCCACGGCGCCGTCTCCGGCGGCGGGATGACCGGCGCGACCCGGTGGTCGTGCTCGGCGGCCAGCCCGATGTGGAAGTCCGCGCCCAGCGGCCCCGCCAGCTCCTCGGCGAAGAACTCGCCGCAGGTGCGGCCGGTGACCCGGCGGACGAGCTCGCCGACCAGGTACCCCTGGGTCACCGAGTGGTAGCAGGCTTCCGTCCCCGGTTCGGCCCGTGCCCGCTGCGCGGCCAGCCTGCCCGTGACGAGGTCCCAGTCGTACAGCTCCTGCACCGTCGTCGGCTCGGTCCACGACGGCAGGCCCGAGGTGTGCGACAGGACGTGCCGCACCAGCACACCGCCCTTGTCCTCGGCCGCGAACTCCGGCCAGTACCGGGCCACCGGCGCGTCCAGGTCGAGCTCTCCCCGGTCGGCCAGCACCAGCACGCACAGCGCGGCCATCGGCTTGGTCGACGACCAGACGTTGACGATGGTGTCCTGCCCCCACGGCACCGTGCGCGCCTCGTCGGCGTACCCGCCCCAGAGGTCGACCACCAGCTCCCCACCGACGTCGACCGCCACCGACGCCCCCACATCCTCGTTGTCCAACGACGCGGCGAACGCGTCGCGCACCGCCCCGAACCTCTCGTCGAACGTCCCCTCAACCTCAGCCATGGCCGGAAAGTAGACCCACCGCGCCCACCCCGGCGACGCATTTACCGGGCCCGGCCCCGAGGTCCACGCGGGCAGGAATTGTCGGTGTCCCGGTGCACCCTGTCGGGATGCTGACCGGACTGCTGGACCTGGTGCTCCCGCCCCGCTGCGCGGGCTGCGGCGCGGCCGGGGCGTGCTGCGCGGCGTGCATCGCCGAGTTCACCGCCCCGCGCCGGGTCCGCGTGCCGGGCAGGCCGGTGTACGCGCTGGCCGAGTACCAGGGCGCGCCGCGGGAGCTGGTGCTGGCGTTCAAGGAGCGCGGGCGGCACGACCTGGCCGGTCGGCTGGGTGGCCTGCTGGGCGCCGCGCTCGCCGCCGTGCCCGAGGCGCGCGCGGACGCCGGGGGCACCTGGTGGCTGGTGCCCGCGCCGTCCCGCCGGTCGGCGAGCAGGCGGCGCGGCGGCGAGCACGTGGTCCGGCTGGCCAGGGCGGCGGCCGCGGTGCGGGCGGCGGAGGGGGTGCCGGTGGCGGTGGCGCCCGCGCTGGAGCTGGCCGCGGGCACGCGGGACTCGGTGGGGCTGGCGGCGGCCGCCCGGCGGGCGAACCTCGCGGGCCGGGTGCGGCCGCGGCCGGAGGGCCTGCCGCCGCCGGGCACGCCGGTGGTGCTGCTCGACGACGTGGTGACGACCGGCGCGACGGCCGCCGAGTGCGCCCGCGTGCTGGCGCGCGCCGGGGTGCGCGTGGCGGCGGTGCTCGCGTTGACCAGCGCGGCCGCGCAGCGGTGGTGGTGAGGGCCGCGCACCACCGGGTTGACCCGCTGGGCCGACCAGGGGAGCGGTGCGGTCGGGCCGGTCCGCGGTCGGGGCAGGTCGCGGTGCGCGACCAAGATCGCCGGGAAGATCACGAACCGGAAACCACCCGTGCGAGTGATCTGCCCGTGATCTGCGAAATCGGGCACGACGCCTGGTCGGGATGACGGAGACATCTCCGATAAGAGGGAAGCCGAACACGTTTCATGTGTTCATTACCGATACACCCCGCTCCGAGCACGGCGAATGGGACGAAAAATCTATTCCGCGCCGTCGGGAACCTGCGGTCGCGTCCGCCCGTTGGCGACACATGACGTTCCAGCGGAGCCACTTCGGCGCGGTGACTGTGCCGAACGGGGTTTCGCCCGCAGTACGCCATCCGGGTGAGGTGAAGGTGTCGCGCGGTGCTCGGAGTGCCCGTCGGGGTACGCCTAGTGGCCAGTTTTTGTCACGCTCCGTGAGCATTTGTTTTTCTCGGAGTTCCCCCGCCGTGGGGGCTGTCGCTGAGGTGAATACCGAGCTAACGTGCAGCGCTATCAGCGTTCCCGGCCCGGTGGGGGAGGAGGCGAAAAGCCCATGACCCAGGCGCCGGAAGGGTGCTGAGAACGACACTCAGCGACAGTCCGCGATCGATGATCGCGAGCCGGTGCCGCACTGATCCATAGCCATAGCTCGCAGCAACGCGAGGGAGGTCGTGTATGGACATCGTCGTTAAGGGCCGCAACGTCGAGGTGCCCGATCACTACAGGGTGCACGTGACGGAAAAGCTGGCTCGGCTAGAGCGTTACGACCGCAAGGTCATCCGCTTCGACGTGGAGCTCTTCCACGAGCCCAACCGCAGGCAGGCCAAGAGCTGCCAACGCGTCGAGATCACCGGCAAGGGCCGCGGACCGATCGTCCGCGCGGAGGCCTGCGCCGCCGACTTCTACGCCGCCCTCGACTCGGCGGTCAGCAAGTTGGAGAACCGCCTGCGCCGCACGCACGACAGAAGGCGCGTGCACCACGGGCGACGTGGCCCGACATCGGTCGCGGAAGCGACCAGCGGCCTCGGGGACGTCGTCTCCCCCACCGACATGAACGGTTCCGCGCAGGGCGTGAGGCTCGGGCAGACCGCCCTCCTCGACGCCCCCGAACCCGACGACGACTACGCCGGCGTGGCCGAAGTGCCCGCCCAGCAGCGGTGGGACGAAGGACTGGAGGACAACCTCCCCGGTCGGATCGTCCGCGAGAAGGAACACCCCGCCAAGCCGATGACCGTCGACCAGGCCCTCTACGAGATGGAGCTGGTCGGCCACGACTTCTTCCTGTTCTCCGACTCCGACTGCGGCAGGGCCTCCGTCGTGTACCGGCGGAAGGGGTTCGACTACGGCGTGATCCGGCTGTCCTGACCGGTCCGACCGGCCCTACGACCTCGACCGCGGTCCCCCGGAGCAGCCCGCTCCGGGGGATCGCGGCGTTTTCGGCACCAATGCGCTCCTTGCACCGTTGTACCTGTCGTGCACGGGCACTCCGGGTGCCGCTCACGGTGGGTTTCGGAGCGGTTCCTGCCTGTGTCGGTGCACACAGGTCTCGCTCTTGCCTACGATGTCGACTAGAGCGGGCTTGTCGAGCCTGGTGGAAGGCGCCCAGATCGGGCGCGTAGCGATGACGTAATGAGGTCGACCCGGATGGTGCTGTCCCGACTGCTCCGCGCTGGCGAGGGCAAGATGCTCAAGCGCCTGCGCAACATCGCAGCGCACATCAACAACCTGGAAGACGAAGTCGTCGACCTCACGGACGCGGAACTCCGGGAGAAGACCGTCGAGTTCCGCAAGCGGTACGCCGAGGGCGAGACCCTCGACGAGCTGCTCCCCGAGGCGTTCGCCGTCGTCCGCGAGGGTGCCAAGCGCACGCTGGGCCAGCGGCCCTTCGACGTGCAGCTCATGGGTGGCGCGGCGCTGCACCTCGGCCAGATCTCCGAGATGCGCACCGGTGAGGGCAAGACCCTGACCTCGGTGCTGCCGACGTACCTCAACGCCCTGGCGGGCGAGGGCGTGCACGTGATCACCACGAACGACTACCTGGCCAAGCGCGACGCGGAGTGGATGGGCCGCGTCCACCGCTTCCTCGGTCTGACGGTCGGCGTGATCCTGTCCGAGCTGACGCCGGAACAGCGCCGGGTGGCCTACAACGCCGACATCACCTACGGCACGAACAACGAGTTCGGCTTCGACTACCTGCGCGACAACATGGCGTGGAGCCTGGACGAGTGCGTGCAGCGCGGCCACTACTTCGGCCTGGTCGACGAGGTCGACTCGATCCTCATCGACGAGGCGCGCACCCCGTTGATCATCTCCGGCCCGGCCGACCAGTCCTCGCGCTGGTACCAGGAGTTCGCCCGGCTCTCGCCGCTGCTGAAGAAGGACGTCCACTACGAGGTCGACGAGCGCAAGCGCACCGTCGGCATCTCCGAGGTCGGCGTCACCTTCATCGAGGACCAGCTCGGCATCGAGAACCTCTACGAGGCCGCGAACACGCCGCTGGTCGGCTACCTGAACAACGCGCTGAAGGCCAAGGAGCTCTTCACCAAGGACAAGGACTACATCGTCCGCGACGGTGAGGTCATGATCGTCGACGAGTTCACCGGCCGCGTGCTGGCGGGTCGTCGGTACAACGAGGGCATGCACCAGGCCATCGAGGCCAAGGAGCGCGTGGAGATCAAGGCGGAGAACCAGACCCTCGCCACGATCACCCTGCAGAACTACTTCCGCCTGTACAAGAAGCTGGGCGGCATGACCGGTACCGCCGAGACCGAGGCGGCCGAGTTCCACCAGACCTACAAGCTCGGCGTGGTGCCGATCCCGACGAACCGCCCGATGCAGCGCAAGGACCAGCCCGACCTCGTCTACAAGACCGAGGAGGCGAAGTTCGAGGCGGTCGCCGACGACATCTCCGAGCGGCACGAGAAGGGCCAGCCGGTCCTGATCGGCACGACGAGCGTCGAGCGCTCCGAGTACCTGTCGAAGCTGCTGGTGCGCCGGGGCATCCCGCACGAGGTGCTGAACGCGAAGCACCACGACCGCGAGGCCCTGATCATCGCCAGGGCGGGCCGCAAGGGCGCCGTCACCGTCGCCACCAACATGGCCGGTCGCGGCACGGACATCGTGCTCGGCGGCAACCCCGACATCATCGCCGACCACGAGCTCCGCGAACGCGGCCTCGACCCGGTCGAGGCCCCCGACGAGTACGAGGCCGCCTGGTCGAAGCTGATCGAGGAGGTCTCCGCCGAGGTCAAGGCCGAGGCCGACGAGGTCCGCGAGGCCGGTGGCCTGTACGTGCTCGGCACCGAGCGCCACGAGTCCCGCCGCATCGACAACCAGCTGCGCGGCCGTTCCGGCCGCCAGGGCGACCCCGGTGAGTCCCGGTTCTACCTGTCGTTGAAGGACGAGCTGATGCGGCGCTTCAACGCCGCCATGGTCGAGACCGTCATGACCAGGCTGAAGGTGCCGGACGAGGTCCCGATCGAGCACAAGATGGTCACCAGGGCCATCCGCAGCGCGCAGACCCAGGTCGAGCAGCAGAACTTCGAGATCCGCAAGAACGTCCTCAAGTACGACGAGGTCATGAACCTCCAGCGCAAGGTGATCTACGCCGAGCGCCACCGCGTCCTGGACGGCGAGGACCTGCGCGAGCAGGTCGAGCACATGATCACCAGCGTGGTCGAGGAGTACGTCGACGGCGCCACCGCGGACGGCTACTCCGAGGACTGGGACTTCGAGCAGCTCTGGACGGCCCTCAAGACGCTGTACCCGATCCAGCTCGACTGGAAGAAGTACACCGACGAGGAAGACGACATCACCCGCGAGTCCCTCAAGGAGACCTTGCAGGCCGATGCCCTCTCCGCCTACGAGGCCCGCGAAGCCGACATCGACTCCCGCGTCGGCCCCGGCGCCATGCGCGAGCTGGAACGCCGCGTCCTGCTGTCGGTCCTGGACCGCAAGTGGCGCGAGCACCTCTACGAGATGGACTACCTCAAGGAGGGCATCGGCCTGCGCGCCATGGCCCAGCGCGACCCGTTGATCGAGTACCAGCGCGAGGGCTTCGACATGTTCAACCGCATGCTCGAGGCGCTCAAGGAGGAGATCGTCGGCTTCCTGTTCAACCTCCAGGTCGAAGCCGCCGAACCCGAACCCCCCGCCGCCCCCCCGATCCCGGTCTCCATCAGCAACGGCGCGGGCCCCCTCACCGGCAGCCGCGCCCGCGCCCGCGCGGCCGCCGCAGCCGAACCCGCCCCCGCCCAACCCGAAGCCCCCGCCGGCCCCGCCTTGGCCCAACTCTCCGCAGGCTCCGCCATCCCACCCGCACTCCGCGGCAAGGGCCTGGACGAACCCGGCAAGCAACGCCTCAGCTACAGCGGCCCCGCGGAAAACGGCGAAGCCGAAGCCCGAGAAGACGACACCACAGGCGACGAAGGAGCCGGCACCCGCAAGGAACGCCGCGCAGCCGCCCGCGCCCAAGCCAAATCCGCCCGCAAGGGCCCCCGCCGGTAACCCCCACCACCCCCCCGAAGGGCCGCCACCACCCGGTGAGCGGCCCTTCGGGCTTTTCCACGCCCCAACAACCGCTCGCCAGCAAAGCTCGGCGGCATCCCCAACAGCGGCGGTATGGCCGCTCCATCCGGCACACAGCGCTCAGCTGCCCCGGAAGCCGGGGATGCTCCGTCCGACCCTCGGCAAGGACACCCTGTCAGGCGGAGCCTGATCCTCGTCCGATGGCGAAGCCGAGAACCCTCGCTGGGCGCAGCCCGCCACCTCGCATCCGGCGCGGAGCGCCCCACTGCTTCATCCGAAGCGCAGCAAGGATTGCCTTGTCAGGCGAAGCCTGATGCCCCTGCCCAGACACAGCCCACCACCCACCCGCCTTGCCCGACGCGCAGCGAGAACGCCCCACCCGACAGCGCAGCCGAGGGTCCCCCGCCGGGCGCAGCCCGCGCCACCTCACCCCGTTGGGCGAAGCCCGCCAGCGCCCATCCGGCGCGGAGCGCCTGGGGCCTTGTCCGACGCGCAGCGAGGATGCTCTGTCGGCGCCAGCCGATGCCCTGTCAGGCGCAGCCTGATGCCCTCGAACCCACACTTCCCCCCCACGCACCCCGACGAGAAGCCATCTCTATGCCCACCACTGCTTGTCAAGACAGCTCCATCGTCTTGACAAGCAGTGGTGGGCATAGAACACTCGGCGATCGGGGTGAACCCACCCCAAACAAGGCACTCCCGAATTCAGAAGCCCCCGACAACAATTCTACCGACCGGGTCCGACAAGATCATTTACCGAATAGATGAACCGAAAACTGTCGTACCCCACCGATATCCTCCCCACGGGCACCCCTATCGCCCGCCCCAACAAAGCACCCCCCAAATCCACCCTATCAACCCCCCCGACAATCCCCGCCCAACAAAAACCCGAAACCCCCTCACCCCAACACCCGAAACACCACACACCTCCACCCCCCATCCACGAACTCCACCCTCACCGCCAACGCCCTCACCCTCCCTCCCCGAACCACCGTCCCAGCCATCTCCACCACCCCCACCCCCACCCGACAAACCCTCAACCTCCCCAACCGCGACCTCCCCACCTCCACCCTCAACCCCCTCAACACCTCCCCACTCACCACCCCCGCCAACTGCCCCAACGGCCTCAACCCATCCACCCCCTCCAACACCACGACCACCAACCTCCTCCCCTCCTCCTCCGACAACTCCGGCACCACCCGCCCCTCCGGCACCCTCATCTCCGGCACGACCGCCCCAGAAGCCACCGCCCCAGAAGCCACACCCACGGAAGCCACCCCCACAGCCCCCAACCTCAACGCCCGCACAACCATCCGACCCCTCCACGCCGACCAGTGAACCCACACCCCAGTACCGAGTGACCACCGGCCCAACTCAGGACACACATCACCCGATCGGATGACCGGCGTAGGTTGCTGCTGTGCTTCGTGGACTGGTGCTGGACTTCGGTGGTGTGCTGACCGACTTCGGCGACGACTTCGCCGCCCCCGAACCCCCGCTCGTCGGGGTCGTGCGGACCGCTCGTCGACATGGCGTCCGCACCGCTCTCCTGTCCAACGCGGACGGCCTGTGGTCGCCGCCGCGGGAGTGGGACGGGTTGTTCGACGTGGTGGTGGTGTCGGGGGAGGTGGGGTTGGCCAAACCGGACGCGGCCATCTACCTGCTGACCGCGCAACGGCTCGGATTGGAGCCGGCGGAGTGCGTGTTCGTCGACGACCTGGCGGTCAACGTGCGAGGTGCGGCGGCTGTCGGAATGGTGGGTGTGCACCACACGTCGATAGCTTCGACTGTGGACGAACTCGCTGTCCTGATTGAGTTTCCGTCGATCTGAAAGCGCGCTACCCTTTGATCATCATGCGCCGCGGGCCCGATTCGGCAAACGCTTTCCGCTAAGGTGCCGGCCGTGTGCGCACTCGAGAGAGTCAGGTGATCATCCCGGTGCTGAGTGCTCGGTCAGTCCTGATCCTGGTGGACCTCCAGCAGTGGATCGTCGACAAGCCGCTGGAACCGATCCCCGGTCCGGCGGTCGTCGAGGCGAGCGTGCGGTTGCGCGAGGCGTTCGACGCGGAGGCGGCACCGGTGGTGATCGCCCGGTACGTGCGGGCGGACGGCTCGGACGGAGGGGTGGCGGCGCCGGCGAACCGGATCGTCGACGCGCTGGAGCCGGGGCGGGGCGAGCACGTGGTGACCAGATCCGGGGTGGACGCGTTCTCCGGCACCAGGCTGGTGTCGGACCTGCGCGACCTGGGCGCGAAGGTGCTGGTGATCGCGGGCATCGCGACCGAGCACGGGGTCGCCGCGACCGCGGGCACGGCGCTGCAGCTGGGCTACGAGGTGCTCGTGGTGTCGGACGCGACCACGGGCACGACGGCCGAGGAGCACGCGGCGGCGTTGCGGAGGCTGGCCGACGCCGGGGCGAAGGTCGTCACCGTGGGTGAGCTGCTCGACCGCTAGGTCCCCAGGCGTCGCGACGCCGTCGTCGGCCCCGTCCCAGGCGTGGACCGCGCGCTCCCGCCGGTACACCCGCGCGGATGGCGGAACCCTGCTACCGACCCACCGCAGGGTTAACGGCGGTGACGCGGCGCGAGGAAAACAGCCCCTGTCCGGTTATTGCGGCTCATCACCGGTGCTGCGTAACTTCGGTGGCGTCGTCGAATTCAAGGGGCCACCGATGCGGAAGCTCATCGCCATTGTCGCCGCTGTTCTCGCCATTCCCGTCGTCCAGGTCGGCGGAACGGCATCGGCGGCGGCAGCACCGGACTTCCCACCGCCGGCCCGTGAATGTTCCCCCTCCTTCCGCGGAATTCTCGGCGGGGAGGCGGTAGCGGTGTTCTGCGACTTCGGGCCGACGCGCTTTTTCCGGATCGTCGTGGACTGCGAGTCCGGGTACAACCGCTGGCGGGAGTTCGGGGACGGGGCCGCCACCGGTTTCGAGACGTCGGACGCGGAATGCCGTGGCGGTTTGCTGGAGACCGCGCGCGTGGGTGGCTACCACGTCGACTGGGTCTAGCAACCCGCCGAAAACTCGCTGGGCCCGCCGCTGGGTGCACGCGGCGGGTCCAGTCGACTACCTCCCGGCCTGCCGCCTGCGCACGACCTCGAAGCACAGCACGGCGGCGGCGCTGGCCACGTTGAGCGACTCGACACCGGCCGCCATCGGGATCGACAGCCACCCGGTCACGTGCGGGCGCACGTCCTCGGAGATGCCGTAGGTCTCGCTGCCCAGCACGAACGCCGCCCGCTCCGGCAGGTCGGCGGTGTAGATCGACTCCTCGGCGCCCGCGTCCAGCGCGAACAGCGGGTACCCGTGGGCGCGCAGGTTCGCGGCGGCCTCGGCCGCGGTCGCGCAGCGCAGCATCGGCGCGCGGAACGCGACCCCGGCCGACGCCTTGACCACCAGCGGGTCCACCGAGGCGACACCCCGGCGCGGCACCACGATGCCGTCCATCCCGGCCGCCGTGGCGGTCCGCAGGATCATGCCGACGTTCGCGGGCGTGGTGATGCCGTCGAGGACCAGCACCCCGCGCGGCTGCTCCGGACCCTCCAGCGCGAGGTCGAGCGGCAGCATCCGCGGCGCCACGACGTCGGCGAGGACGCCCTGGTCGTGCCGCCCGTTGCCGGCGAGGACCTTCACCCGCTGCTCGGTCGCCCGCTGCACCCGCACCCCGCGCCGCTTGGCCGCGTCGAGGATCTCCCTGGCCGCCGCCCCGCGCGCCGTGTCGGCGAGCATGACCTTGTCCACGTCCAGGCGCGGGTCGTCGAGCGCTTCGAGGACGGGCTTGCGGCCGTAGACCGTGACGAACTTGTCCTTGGGGGAGATTTCCACGACGTGAAGGGTGCCATGCCCGTTCAGGGGCTTGCATCGGCGCCGGGAACCATGAGGATCGTCACATGAGCTCGGGCGAGCGCAGCGTTGCGCACCGCGCCCGCCTCCTGGCCAGCGGTCAGGAGGCGGACGTCTTCCTGCGGCCGGACGGTCTGCTGGTGAAGCGGAACCGCGACGGACGGGACCTCACCCCGGAAGCCGAACTGATGCGCTACCTGCGCAAACGCGGCATCCCGGTGCCGAGGGTCCACGGCGTCGGGGACGACGGACTCGTCATGGAGTACGTCCCCGGCCCCCGGATGTCGGCGGAGCTGGACCACCGGCCGTGGCGCGCGGCCGTGCTCGGCAGGCAGCTGGCCGACCTGCACCACCGGCTGGACGACGTCCCCGCACCGGACTTCCTGCCCGGCGCGCCGCACGGGGCGCTGCTCCACCTCGACCTGCACCCCGGCAACGTCGTGCTCGGCCCGGAGGGACCGGTCGCGATCGACTGGGCGTGCGCCGCCCGCGGCGACCGGCGGGTCGACCTGGCCCTGAGCTGGCTCGCGATGGCCGTCGGCAGGCTCCGGCCGGTCCGCCGCGCGGCCAGGTCGCGGCTGATCAGGTCGTTCCTGGCCGGGGTCGACGACGCCGTCCGGCAGGCCATGCCCGCCGCCGCGGAGATCAGGCTCGCCCGCCGCGACCGGGACCCCGAGGAGGTCAGGGCCGTCGAGGAGCTGGTGGAGCGGTGCCGCCGGTCGTGACCGGCGGCAGCGCGGTGTCCCGGCCGGTGCCGCGCGGCGGGCTAACCTGATCTCATGCCCGATCGTCTGTCCGCGTTGGACGCCTCGTTCCTGTACCTGGAGGACGCCACGACGCCGATGCACGTCGGCGGGGTCGCGGTGTTCCGCAGGCCGAGGGCGGGGTTCGACTACGACCGCCTGGTCGAGCTGATCGAGCAGCGGCTGCCGCTGGTGCCGCGCTACCGGCAGAAGGTCGTGCACGTGCCGGGCAGGCTCGCCCGCCCGGTGTGGGTCGACGACCCGGACTTCGACGTCACCTACCACGTGCGCCGCTCCGCCCTGCCCAAGCCGGGCAGCGACGCGCAGCTGCACGACCTGGTCGCGCGGCTGATGTCGCGACCCCTGGACCACACCCGGCCCCTGTGGGAGACCTACCTGGTCGAAGGGCTCAAGGGCAACCAGATCGCGGTCATCACCAAGACCCACCAGGCCGTGGTCGACGGGGTCGGCGCGATCGAGATCGGCCAGGTGATGCTGGACGTCTCGCCCACGCCCCGCAGGCCGCTGGAGAGCCTGTGGATGCCCCAGCCCGAGCCCAGCTCGTTCCAGCTGGTCGCCGACGCCGTCGCCGAGGTCGTCCAGCGGCCCGGTGAGCTGGTGGAGAACGTCCGCTCGGCGACCATGGACACCATGGCGACCGTCGAGAAGGTCGCGGGCGCGGTCGGCGGCCTGGTGTCGGCGCTGCGCACCGCGTCCACCCCCGCGCCGGGCAGCCCGCTCAACGTCCGCATCTCGCCGCAGCGGCGCTTCGCCGTCGCCAGGGGCACACTGGAGGAGTTCCGGGCGATCCGGCGCGCGCACGGCGGCACGATCAACGACGGCGTGCTCGCGGTGCTGTCCGGCGCCATGCGGGCGTGGCTGATGTCGCGCGGCGAGGTCGTGTCCGCGCACACCACGATGCGCGCGATGGCACCGCTGTCGGTGCGCGACGAGGAGGGGTCAAACGGCGTGGCGGCCTACCTGGTCGACCTCCCGGTCGGCGAGCCGAACCCCGTGGTGCGCCTGCACCACGTCAGCCACGCCATGCGCGCCCACCAGGAGTCCGGCCAGTCCGTCGCCGCGGACACGCTGGTCAAGGTGTCGGGCTTCGCCCCGCCGACCCTGCACGCACTGGGGGCACGCGCCGCCAGCTCGTTCTCGCGACGCCTGTTCAACGTCGTCGTCACCAACGTGCCCGGCCCGCAGGTCCCGCTCTACGCGGCGGGCGCGCGGATGACCGAGATCTTCCCGGTCGTCCCGCTCGCCAAGAACCAAGCCCTGTCGATTGGCGTCACGTCGTACGACGGTGGTGTTTACTTCGGTCTCAACGCCGATCGCGACGCCATGTCCGATGTGGACGTTCTAGCTGCGATGGTCGAGGAATCCGTGGAAGAACTGATGGGGACGGTGTCGGAATGAGGGTCTACCTTCCGGCGACCGTGGCCATGCTGCGCGACTTGGTGGAGAACAACGAGTTCCGCCCGGTCGGCGGCACCGCGTTCGCCCTCACGCCCGCCCTGCGCGAGTCCTACGCCGCGGGCGACACCGAGGAGCTGGAGTACGCCGCCATGCTCGACGCGGCGCGCGCCTCGGTCCGGCTGCTGGCCGCCGAGCTCGCCGACGACGACAAGGCGATGCCGCGCCGCGCGGTCGTCTCGGTCGACGTCGACGACGTGAAGCTCCGCCCCGACCTGGACTTCTCGGTCGTCAAGGTGTCCGGCCCCGTCCCGATGGAGCTGGTCGCGGCCATCCACCTCGACACCTCGGAGGCCGAGGACGCGGTCCGCGCCGCCGCGGAGGTCATCGACGAGGCCGACCTGGGCGACCCGGACGCCGAGTTCACCCTCGGCAGCGCCGAGGACCACGAGCTGGCCTGGTACGCCCGCCAGGAGCTGCCGTTCCTGCTGGACCTGCTGTAACCGGGGGCTACATGCCCTCGGCGGGCTCCCACAGCTCGATCCGGTTGCCCTCGGGGTCCACGCACCACCCGAACCGGCCGAACTCGGAGTCCTCGGTCTGCGGCAGCACCTCGACGCCGCGGGCCTTCAGCTTCGCCAGCAGGATCCGCAGGTCGTCCACCCGCAGGTTCAGCATCGCGCGCTGCCCCGGCTCGCCCAGGTAGTCCGTGTTGTTCGCGAACAGCGCGATGGTCGTGGTGCCGGGGTTGTCCTCGGTCGACGAGTCGACCCAGTGGAACGTCACCGTGCCGTGGTCGTTCATCGGCACGCCGAGGTTGTCCCGGTACCAGACCGCCAGCAGCGCCGGGTTCCTGGCACGGAAGAAGATCCCGCCGATACCCGTCACCTGCGCCATGGCGCGCAGGTTACCGCGCGGTGCCAAGATGAGGACATGGACGCCGTCACCTCGGTACCCGAACCGGTTAACGAGCCCATCCGTTCATACGAACCGGGCAGCCCCGACCGCGAGTCGCTGCGCCGCAGGATCACCGAGCTCGAGGGCGTCCGGCACGAGCTCACCACCACCATCGGCGGCGAGCAGCGCATGGCGGGCGGCGACCGGGTCGAGGTCGTCCAGCCCCACGACCACCACCACGTCCTCGGCGTCACGGCCCAGGCCACCCGCGAGGACGTGGCCGAGGCCGTCCAGGCCGCCAAGGACGCCGCACCGGCCTGGCAGGACCTCCCGTTCGACGAGCGCGCCGCCGTCCTCCTGCGCGCCGCGGACCTGCTCGCGGGCCCGTGGCGGGACACCCTCAACGCCGCCACGGTGCTCGGCCAGTCCAAGACCGTCCAGCAGGCCGAGATCGACGCCGCGTGCGAGCTGGTCGACTTCCTCCGCTTCGACGTCCACTTCGCCCGCCGCCTGCTCGCCGAGCAGCCGATCTCCAGCCCCGGCGTGTGGAACCGCTTCGACCACCGCCCGCTCGACGGGTTCGTCGTCGCGATCACGCCGTTCAACTTCACCGCCATCGCCGGGAACCTGCCGCTGGCGCCCGCCCTGCTGGGCAACACCGTGGTGTGGAAGCCGTCGCCGACCCAGCAGCTGGCCGCGCACTTCACGATGCGGCTGCTGGAGGCCGCGGGCCTGCCACCCGGTGTGGTGAACATGGTGACCGGCGACGGTGCCGCGGTCAGCGAGGTCGCCCTGACCGACCGCGACTTCGCCGGGCTGCACTTCACCGGGTCCACGGCGACGTTCAAGGCGCTCTGGCGCACCATGGCCGACAACCTCGACACCTACCGCTCCTACCCCAGGGTCGTCGGCGAGACCGGCGGCAAGGACTTCGTCGTCGCCCACCCCTCCGCCGACCCCGCCTCCCTGGTGACCGCCCTCGTCCGCGGCGCGTTCGAGTACCAGGGCCAGAAGTGCTCGGCGGCCTCCCGCGCCTACGTCGCCAGGTCGCTGTGGGACGGCGGCGTCCGCGACCTCCTCGCCGACACCACCAGGACCCTGTCCTACGGCGACGTCACCGACTTCTCCCACTTCGGCGGCGCGGTCATCGACGGGCGCGCGTTCGCCAAGCACAAGGGCGCCCTGCTCATGGCGAACGCCTCCACCTCGGTCGAGGTGCTCGCGGGCGGCGGCTGCGACGACTCCGCCGGCTACTTCGTCGAACCGACCGTCCTGGTCGGCACCGACCCGCACCACGCCCTGTTCACCACCGAGTTCTTCGGTCCCATCCTCACCGTCCACGTCTACGACGACGCCGACTACACCACCACCCTCGACCTGGTCGACAGCTCCACCCCGTACGCCCTCACCGGCGCCGTCTTCGCCCGCGACCGCGCGGCCATCGACGAGGCCCACCGCCACCTCCGCTTCGCCGCGGGCAACTTCTACGTCAACGACAAGCCCACCGGCGCCGTCGTCGGCCAACAGCCCTTCGGCGGCAGCCGCGGCTCCGGCACCAACGACAAGGCGGGCTCCGTCCTCAACCTCACCCGCTGGACCAGCCCCCGCTCCGTCAAGGAGACCTTCGTCCCGCCCACCGACCACACCTACCCGCACATGCGCTGACCCACGCCGCGGGCACCAAGCACGCGCTCGGGCGTGGGCAATCGGCGCTGGTGCCCTGTCCTGCGCGGGCGTCATCGGCTACCGCTTCGGCTCTGTGCCCCGCGTTCAGTGGTGTGGTTTAACAGTAGTTGTCAATCGCGATTGTGATAACGATCGGGGTGTCGATTATCCGAGTGGGGAACTTGTCGAAGAGCCACCCATTCGCACCAACTTCAGTGACTCCTGTCATCTGTGCGGGTTACCCTGATCGACGCGGTTCGGCGTGCTGCGATGTGCACGTCTTCGACGCTGCTCCGGGTCTTGAAGGGGGTGTCGATATTCTACGGAAATTCGCTCCTTGGTTAGAGCGCTTCCTGGAGGAAGAAGGCGGAGTCGGGCTCGTCAAGGCCTCTTTGGGGATTATGGCGTTCGGCGCCGTCCTCAGCGCGTTGTTGGGAGACTTCGCGATTCGGGCCGCAGTACTCGTGGTTGTCGTGCTGTCGTGGCTGGCGTTGACGCTTGCCCTGCTGGCCAGTCGGAACAAGCTCAAAGCCAAGGTCGAGCTCCACCGCGGACTGCTGTCGCGCTACTGCGACGTCATCTGGGATGGCTGGCCGACCAGGTTCCGCATCATCCGGTGGGAACAGGTCGCTGTCATCGAGGAGAACGGCGACACGGAAGAGATAATCACAGTGCAAGCCAAAGTGGAAGGTGCAGACGCCCGGTTCTTCCGCTTACGGTTCGGTGCGGGGTGGGACCAGCCCGAGTCCTACCGGAAGAACGTGACGACCGAGGTGCGGAACCTGCTCGTGGACGGCACCTCCGGTACAAGCTGGGATGTGACCTCGTACTGGCTCGACGACGGTCGTCTCAACATGCTTTCCCATTTCCACACGCCCGCGGAGGTCGGCAGCAGTGTCCGTGTGCAAATGAAATGGCGCTGGCCGGGCAAGAGCATTCCGCTCATGGTGCGGAGGCAACCGGACCTGTTCACGTTCAGGTTCGGCAACCCCGTCGAGTACGCGAGCTACCGGGTCATCCTGCCCAAGGGGTTCGACGCGCACTTCGACGCGGTCAACCTCGACCGCAAGAAGCACGACTTCACGATCAAGCGCAAGGACAGCACCGGCAGGCTGGAGGTCGAGCTGAAGATCCGCAACATGCCGATCGACGTGAAGATCGGCATGCGGTTGGAGATCAAAAAATAAGCGCCCGCCGGACCGGTGGTCGGTCCGTGCGGACGCTTCGAACGGCTGCTGCTACTTGTCGCCGTTCTCGCCGCCATCGGTGTGGGACATCGTGCTCCTTGTCGTTTTGCGTCATGGCTTCAAGGGATTGCCGACCTCGTCCCGACCTCGCGATGCGTCCGGTCACGCGCCGATGGCACACGCGCACGGGTTTATCGGACCCGCCTTGTCGGCGTTCGGGGGTCCGAATCCCTGGAGTGAAGAGTTGGGCACATACGAGAACATCGCGGGACAAGGCGCAGACATTACGCCAGCCGAGTGACCGCGGCCCGGCGAACCCGCCAAGTTCGCGGCTGTGTCGCCCCAACAGGCGAACCTGGCCCGCTGGCACCACCCTCTCCGCCCCCCACCGATGAGTTTCGCCTCCCGCGACGGTCCACATCCAGAACAGGGAGGTGTGGGGATGGCGGACGACTTCATCCGGCTCTCGGACCCGTTCCGGCGGGAGCTGTTGGCGCACTGCTACCGGATGCTGGGCTCGGTGCACGACGCCGAGGACCTGGTGCAGGAGACGTACCTGAGGGCGTGGAAGGCGTACGACCGGTTCGAGGGGCGGTCGTCGTTGCGGACGTGGCTGTACCGGATCGCGACCAGCGCGTGCCTGACCGCGATCGAGAAGCGCACCCGCAGGCCGTTGCCGACGGGGCTGGGGTCCGACTGCGACCCGGCCGACGACCTGGTCGACGGCGGCGAGGTGCCCTGGTTGGAGCCGGTGCCGGACGAGGCGGTGGGGGCGGACCCGGCGTCGATCGTGACGGAGCGGGAGACGATCCGGCTGGCGCTGGTGGCCGCGTTGCAGTACCTGCCGCCGCGGCAGCGGGCCGTGCTGATCCTGCGCGACGTCCTGAGGTGGAGCGCCAAGGAGGTCGCCGAGCTGCTGGACACCTCGACCCCGGCGGTCAACAGCATCCTGCAACGAGCCCGCGCCCAGCTCACGGAGGTCACCGAGGACGCCGTGGTCGAGCCGTCGGACCACGACCAGCGCGAGCTGCTCGACCGGTACGCGACGGCGTTCGAGGCGAAGGACATCCCGGCGATCGTGGGCCTGTTCACCGCCGACGTGGTGTGGGAGATGCCGCCGTTCAAGTCCTGGTACCGCGGCCCCGACGCCGTCGCCACCCACCTCGCGATCCGCTGCCCCGGCGACATCCGCGTGGTCCCCACCCGCGCCAACGGCCAACCCGCCTTCGGCCTCTACATCGGGGGCGAGCCGTTCAACCTCCAGGTGCTCACGATCGGGGAGAAGGGCATCTCGCACGTCGTCAACTTCCTGGACACCACGCTGTTCGACGTGTTCGGCCTGCCGGCCTCGGTCGCGCCGTGAGCCACGTCGGCCTGCTCGAACGGGCCGTCACCTACACCCTGGGCTGCCTGCGGGCCGTCACCCCGGAGGCCCTGTCCCACCCGACCCCGTGCCACGATTGGGACCTGCGCGCCCTGCTGTGGCACCTGGTCGACTCCCTGACCGCGCTGCACGAGGCCGCGGCCGACGGGCACGTCCCGCTCGACAGCGACCTCGCCACCCACGACGACCCGGTCACCGCGGCCCGCGACCGGGCCCGCGACCTCCTCGGCGCCTGGACCGCCCAGGACGGCCGCGCGGTGTCCATCGGCGGCTGCCCGGTGACCACGGACATCGTGGCGCGCGCCGGGGCGTTGGAGGTCGCCGTGCACGGGTGGGACGTCGCCCGCGCGTGCCACGACACCCGGCCGATCCCCCGAGCCCTAGCCGACGAGCTCTACCCCGCGGCACTGCTGCTGGTCAGCGCCGCCGACCGCCCGGCCCGCTTCGCCCCACCGCTCACCCCGAAGACCCCGGACGACCGGCTGCTGGCCTACCTCGGCCGCGGCTAGGGCGTGCACCGAAGTCCCGTTCGACGCACGCCCTAGTCGGGGTGCTCCTCCAGCCCGGCCCGCGACGACAGCAGCCGCCGCAGCGAGTCCAACCGCCCCGCCGTGGCGGCGCCGGTCGTCACCAGCTCGTCCAGCATGCAGTCCGGGTCCTCGGGCGCCCCCAGGTGCCCGCAGCCCGACGGGCACTCCTCGGCCATCTCCCGCATGTCCGGGAACGCCGCCACGATGTCGTCCGGCGTGATGTGCGCCAGCCCGAACGACCGGATGCCCGGCGTGTCCACGGCCCACCCGCCCTCGGGCAGCGGCAGGGCGACGGTCTGCGTGGACGTGTGCCGCCCCTTGCCGACCCCGCTCACCACTCCCACCGCCCGGTTCGCCCCCGGCACGAGCTGGTTGATCAGCGTGGACTTGCCGACGCCGGAGTGCCCGATCAGCGCCGACACCTTCGTCGCCAGCCGCTCCCGCAGCGCCTTCGGGTCCTCGTCGGACCGCGTCACGACCACCACGAGGTCCAGCTCGGCGTACGCGGCGAGCAGCTCGTCCGGACTTGCCAGGTCCGCTTTCGTCAGGCACAGCACGGGAGTCAGCCCCCCCGCGTAGGACGCGACCAGGCAGCGGTCGATGAAACCGGTGCGCGGCAACGGGTCCGCGAGCGCCGTGACGATGACCAGCTGCTCGGCGTTGGCGACCACCACCCGTTCGAACGGGTCCGTGTCGTCGGCGGTGCGGCGCAGCACGGACGCGCGGTCGGCGACCTTCACGATGCGCGCCAACGTGTCCGGCTGCCCGGACGCGTCGCCGACCAGCCCGACGCGGTCGCCCACGACGACCGGCGTGCGCCCCAGCTCCCGCGCCCGCATGGCGGTCACCAGCCGCTTCGGGTCGTCGTCCAGCGCGCACGTCCACCGGCCGCGGTCGACGCCGACGACCATCGCGGGCACGGCGTCCGCGTGCTCGGGACGGCGCTTGCTGCGCGGCCGGGTCCCCTTCCCCGGCCGCACCCGCACGTCGGACTCGTCGAGCTTGTGCCAGTCGCCACGGCTCACGTCAGCTGACCTCGAGCATCGTTGCCCACATTCCTGGGAAGTCGGGGATCGTCTTGGTGGTGCAGCCGATGTCGTCGACCTCGACGCCCGGCACGACCAGGCCGATGATCGCACCCGCGGTCGCCATCCGGTGGTCGGCGTAGGCCCGCCACGGGCCGCCGCGCAGCGGCTTGGGGTCGATCACGAGACCGTCCTCGGTCTCCTCCGCCGCCCCGCCGAGACCGTTGATCTCGGCGACGAGCGCCGCGAGCCGGTCCGTCTCGTGGCCGCGGATGTGCGCGACGCCGCGGATGTGCGTCGGGCCGTCGGCCAGCGTCGCCAGCGCGGCGACGGTCGGGGTCAGCTCGCTCTCGTCGTGCAGGTCGATGTCCAGGCCCGCCAGGCGGTCCGGTCCGCGGACGGTCAGGCCGCGCTCGTCCAGCGACACCTCGCACCCCATCCTGGCCAGGATCTCGCCGACCGCGTCACCGGCCTGCGTCGTCTTCGTCGGCCACCCCGGCACGGTCACCTCGCCACCGGTCACGGCCGCCGCCGCGAGGAACACGGTGGCGTTGGACAGGTCCGGCTCCACGTGCCACTCGCGGCCGCGCACCGGGCCCGGCGCCACCCGCCAGGTGTCCGGCTCGGAGTCGTCCACCTCCACGCCCGCCTCGCGCAGCACCTCGACGGTCATCGCGATGTGGGGGAGCGAGGGGACGGGCTTGCCGTCGTGCAGCACCCGCACGCCGTGCTCGTAGCGCGCGCCGGACAGCAGCAGCCCGGAGACGAACTGCGACGAGCCCGAGGCGTCGATCGTGACGTCGCCGCCGCGCAGCCCGCCGGTGCCGTTGAGCGTGAACGGCAGCCCGTCGCCGGTGATGTCCGCGCCCAGCGCGCGCAGCGCCTGGAGCACCGTGCCCATGGGGCGGGTGCGGGCGTGCGGGTCGCCGTCGAACCGGATCTCGCCGCTCGCCAGCGCCGCGGCGGGCGGCAGGAACCGCATCACCGTCCCCGCGAGACCGCAGTCCACGTCCGCCGGTCCGCGCAGCTCACCGGGGCTGACCAGCCAGCTCCCGGCCGGGCCGTCGACGACGTCGACGCCGAGCGCCCGCAGCGCGTCGACCATCAGCGTGCTGTCCCGGCTGCGCAGCGGGGCGTGCAGGACCGACGGGCCGTCGGCCAGCGCCGCGAGCAGCAGCAGGCGGTTGGTGATCGACTTGGAGCCGGGCACGGGTACCGTCGAGCGCACGGGGCCGTTGGCGGTGGGAGCGGACCACTGCTGAGTCATGGGTCGAATGATTCCGCATGAGGTGGTGGACGGGTCGCACCGGTGCTGACGACGTGCGACTATGGCCACCCCGGAGGTGATCTGGAGTGTGCGGTAGGTACGCCTCCACCAAGGACCCGGCGCTGCTGGCGGCGGAGTTCGACGCGGTGGACGCCACCGAGGGCGACGCGCCCGTCCCGGACTACAACATCGCGCCCACGAAGTCGGTGCTCGCGGTCGTCGAACGGCACCCGCGCGACGAGGAGGGCACGCCCGACCCGACCGTGACCGAGCGCAGCGTCCGCGTCATGAAGTGGGGCCTCGTCCCGCACTGGGCCAAGGACCTGTCCGGCGCCGCGAAGATGATCAACGCCCGGTCCGAGAGCGTGCTGGAGAAGCCGTCCTACCGCGACTCCGCCGCCAAGCGCCGCTGCATCATCCCGGCCGACGGCTGGTACGAGTGGCAGCCGGGCGAGGGCCGCAAGCAGCCGTTCTTCATCAACCCCAACGACGGCACCAGCCTCGCCATGGCGGGCATCTGGTCGGTGTGGTGGCAGAACGACGAGGAGCTGGGCCGCAAACCGGTCATCACCTGCGCCGTCCTCACCACCGACGCCATCGGCGAGATGGCCACCGTCCACCACCGCATGCCGCTGGTGCTGCCCCGCGACCGCTGGTCGGCCTGGCTGGACCCCGACTCGTCCGACCCGTCGGCACTGCTCGCGCCGTCGCGGGAGGTCGTGGACGGGCTGGAGCTGCGCCCGGTGTCGATGGCGGTGAACAGCGTGAAGAACAACAGCCCCGAGCTGATGGACCCGATCCCGCTGACCACGGCCGAGATGCCCGAACCCACCCTGTTCGAGCTGTCATGACCAGCACCCTCGTCGACACACCGCACGGGCCCGCACGGGCCGAGCTGCACTGCGCCGCCGAGGGAAGAGCCGCCCTGCTGCTCGGCCACGGCGCCGGCGGCGGCATCGGCGCCCCCGACCTCGTCGCCGCCACCCGCGCGGCCGTCGAGGCGGGCGTCCACGTCGCCCTGGTCGAACAGCCCTACCGCGTCGCGGGCCGCCGCGCCCCCGCCCCCGCGCAGCAGCTGGACACCGCCTGGCTGGCCGTCGCCGAGGACCTGGGCGTGCGGTGGTTCGACGGGCTGCCACTGGTGTTCGGCGGCCGCTCCTCCGGCGCACGGGTCGCCTGCCGAACCTCCTCCGACGGCCAGGCCGTCGCCGTCCTCTGCCTCGCCTTCCCGGTCCACCCACCCGGCAAGCCGGAGAAGACCAGACAACCCGAACTGGCCGCCGTGGAAGTACCGACCCTCATCGTCCAAGGCCGCGCCGACCCGTTCGGCAGACCCGAGTCGGCCCACCACCGGGAGGTCGTCCTGCTCAAGGGCGACCACTCCCTCAAGGCCGACGTCGAAGGCCTGCACCGCACCGTCACCGACTGGCTCTCCCGCATCCTCCGCCCCCTCGAAGTCTGAGTACGACCGCCGGAGTCCTGGCACGACCGCCAGCGCCGGAAAAGCCCCGCCACCTGCGCCGATCCGGACCTACCAGAATTGTCGGACCCCCTGCGTACTGTTCTGTTCGGGAGGTTCTCACGACAGGGCGACCCCTGCGAAGCACGCTTTCCGAGCGCCGAGCGCCGAGCGCCGAGCGCCGCAGTGGCCTGGGTCCTTCGGTGCAGCGGCACTGGCCCACGGGAGCTGGCGATGCCGACCGGGACATGCGCCAAACGGCTCGCCGCACCCGCCCAAGCAACTGCGCTGGCTCCTGAGCACCGCACCGCACCGCGCTGCACCGCACCTGACCGGGCCGCGCAGCGCTGGACCTGTCCGCGCCGGACCAGACCGCACGTCATGCCCGCCCCGCGCCGAGTCCCTGCACCCAACCTCACCCCAGCGGCCCCAGGCACACACACCTCACCGCAGGCTCCGCAGGGGTAACCCGACCGTGAGGCCCCCCGAACCGAACACTACCCACGGGGTCCGACAATTCCGGGGTTCGTGCAGCTCAAGCCGAGATCGGTGCCACCACGGCCCCGGTCAGCCGCACCAGGTCAGCGGGTGCGATCTCCACCTCCAGCCCTCGCCGCCCCGCGCTGCAGAACACCGTGTCGAACTCCGCGGCGGAAGCGTCGATCACCACCGGCAGCCGTTTCTTCTGGCCGAGTGGCGAGATTCCGCCGGCGACGTACCCGGTGGCCCGCTCGGCGGCCGCGACCTCGGCCATCTTCGCCTTCTTGCCCTTCAACGCCGCCGCGAGCGCCTTCAGGTCCAGCTGCCCCGTGACCGGGACCACACCGACGGCGAGGCTGCCGTCGAGGTCGACCACGAGGGTCTTGAACACCCGGCCGGGCACGAGTCCGAGTGCGGTGGCGGCCTCCGTCCCGTACGACTCGTGGCGCGGGTCGTGGTCGTAGGAGTGCAGCTTGTGGGCCACGCGCTGCTTGTCCAGCAGGGCAGTGGCGGGGGTCCCGCGTCCGGCCATGGGGCGAACGATATCGGGGGGAATGTGCGGCGCGGGCACCGCGTTTGGACCGTACGTGGTTACTGAGGTGATGGAGCAGCAGCTCAACAGGCGGCCGGTGGGCGGCCTGGCGGACGGCGTCCGCGTATTCTGGGACGCGTCCCAGCCAGCAGTAGCCGTCGCGCCATCACCTGGTCGGCGGGAGAGGAGCGCGGTGCCCGCCACCCGTTCGCAGGCCAACCCGACGGATGAGACACCCGCGGACCGCGCCGCTCGGTTCGAGCGCGACGCGATGCCGTTGCTGGACCAGCTGTACGCGGCTGCGCTCCGGATGACGCGCAACCCGGCCGACGCCGAGGACCTGGTCCAGGAGACCTACCTCAAGGCGTACGCCGCCTTCGCCTCGTTCTCGCAGGGCACGAACCTGAAGGCGTGGCTGTACCGCATCCTGACCAACACCTACATCAACGGCTACCGCAAGAAGCAGCGCCAGCCGCTCCAGCAGCCGACCGACGAGATCACCGACTGGCAGCTGGCGAAGGCTGAGAGCCACACGTCGCGCGGTCTGCGGTCGGCTGAGGTCGAGGCGATGGACCTGCTGCCGGACAACGACGTGAAGGAAGCGCTGCAGCGGCTCCCCGAGGAGTTCCGCATCGCTGTGTACCTGGCCGACGTAGAGGGCTTCGCGTACAAGGAGATCGCCGAGATCATGGGCACCCCGATCGGCACCGTGATGTCCCGGCTGCACCGGGGCCGCCGACAGCTGCGCGACCAGCTGTCCGACGTCGCGCGCGAGCGCGGCTTCCTCCGCAACGGCCAGCCCGAAGAAGAGGTGGCGGGGCGATGAACTGCGGCGAACCCCACGACACGGACTGCTCCGAGGTCCTGTCCGAGGTGTGGCTCTTCCTGGACAAGGAGTGCGACGGGAAGCGCAAGGAGCTGCTCCAGCAGCACCTCGAGGAGTGCCACCCGTGCCTGGAGCAGTACGGCATCGAGGAGCACCTCAAGGCGCTGCTGGCCCGCAAGTGCGGCGGTGAGCACGCCCCCGAGCACCTCAAGGAGCGGCTGCGCGCCCGCATCCAGGAGACGCTGATCCAGCACGGCTCGGTCGAGGTGCGCACCACCACGGTGCAGATCGTCGAGGAGTAGCCCCAGCACCCGACGAAGGTCTTCCCACAGCGGAAGGGCCCCGGAGAGCACGTGCTCTCCGGGGCCCTTCCGCGTTGCCCTGATCAGGCGTTGGGGCGCTTCCCGTGGTTAGCGCCACCCTTCTTGCGATCGCGGCGCTTGCGGGCACGCTTCGACATGGGTGTCTCCTTGAGCATTGGTCATCAGGCTTCGCCCCAGTGTGACATGGTGGTGAGTGACGACTGCCGGCGGTCTGAACCGTGGTTGTATGACGCGTGTCCACACTCACCGACCTGCTCGCCGAGCACACCAGGCTGTCCGGTGCGGCCGTCGACCACCTCCAGCTGGTGGTCGCCGAGTGGCAGCTGCTGTCCGACCTGTCGTTCGCGGACTTCCTGCTCTGGGTGCCCCTCGACGACGCCGCGTTCATGTGCGTCGCCCAGGCCCGGCCCACGACGGCGCCGACCGCGCACCCCGAGGACGTGGTCGGCAGCTCCGTCCAGGTCGAGGAGCACCCGCAGCTGCGCCGGGCGATCATCGAGTCGCGCATCTGCCGCGAGGAGGACCCGCTGTGGCACCTCGGCGTGCCGGTCCGCCGCGAGACCATCCCGGTCCGCCTCGGCAAGCAGGTCATCGCCGTGATCAGCCGCAACACGAACCTCGCCGTGCCCCGCGTGCCCAGCCCGCTGGAGATCTCCTACCTCGGCAGCGCGGCCGACCTGTGCCAGATGATCGCCGACGGCACGTTCCCCACCACCGAGCCGTCGCCGGACGTGCACACCAGCCCGCGCGTCGGCGACGGGTTCATCCGCCTCGACGCGGCCGGTGCCGTGGTGTTCGCCAGCCCCAACGCCCTGTCGGCCTACCACCGCATGGGCCACGCCTCGGACCTGGTCGGCGTGCACCTGGCGCCGTTGACCCGCTCGCTCATCGACGACCCGTTCGACGCGACCGAGATCGCGCAGCGCTTCCGGGCGGCCGTGGACGGCAACCCGAGCATGCGGATGGAGGCCGAGTCCCGCCGCGGTGCGTCCGTGCTGTTCCGCGCCCTGCCGCTGCGGCCGCGCGGCAACCCGGCGGGCGCGCTGGTGCTGTGCCGGGACGTGACGGAGGTCCGCAGGCGCGACCGGGCGCTGATGTCGAAGGACGCCACGATCCGCGAGATCCACCACCGGGTGAAGAACAACCTGCAGACCGTGGCCGCCCTGCTGCGCCTCCAGTCCCGCCGGACGAGCAACGAGGAGGCGCGCGAGGCGCTGGCCGAGTCGGTGCGCCGGGTGACCTCCATCGCACTCGTGCACGAGACGCTGTCGATGTCGGTCGACGAGCGGGTGGACCTCGACGACGTCATCGACCGGGTGATCCCGATGATGTCCGACGTGGCCACCACGGAGACCCAGGTGTCGGTCCGCAGGGAGGGTCCGTTCGGGGTCGTGGCGGCCGAGCTGGCGACCCCGTTGGTGATGGTGCTGACCGAGCTCGTGCAGAACGCCTTCGAGCACGCGTACGCCCCTGGCCAGCGCGGGGAGGTCGTCGTGCACGCCGAGCGGTCGGCCCGCTGGCTCGACGTGGTGATCGCCGACGACGGCCGGGGACTGCCGCCCGGCTTCTCCCTGGAGCGCACCGAGCGGCTCGGTCTGCAGATCGTCCGGACGCTCGTGGAATCCGAACTGAGGGGGTCCTTGAGCTTGCGGAGACGGCCCCGAGGCGGTACTGAGGCGGTCCTGCGCGTGCCGCTCCGCGGGCGGCGTTAAACTACCCCGGTGCACACGTGGTGACCCGCCTCAGCGGCGCCTCGTGGTCATGCGGGAGGGTGTGCAAACAGTAGAAGACGTAGAGCCCGACACCTGGCACGGTGTCGGGCTCTACGTTCGAAATCCAGCGCTTGCGCTTTTGTCCTTGTTGCGGGGCTAACAGCCGGTCTTGCGACTCAGGCGTTGCTCCGGGCCCGCGTGCGGGCGTTGCGCCGCTTGAGTGCGCGGCGTTCGTCTTCGCTCATCCCGCCCCACACGCCGGCGTCCTGGCCGCTCTCGAGTGCCCACGCGAGGCAGTCGGAGACGACGGGGCAGCGGCGGCAGACGGTCTTCGCCTCGGCGATCTGCAGGAGCGCAGGACCGCTGTTCCCTACGGGGAAGAACAGCTCGGGGTCCTCGTCGCGGCAGATTGCGCGGTGGCGCCAGTCCATTGGAAATACTCCTCAGCTAGGCGCGCTCGAAGGCACGCCGATCGTCAGCGGTCGTTTTGGGGTGCTTGTGAATGCTTTCACGAACGGCGGGGATGTCAAGGGGTTAGCACTAACCCGGTGAGTGAACTCACCCGAAAGATCGACAGCGTTCACCAGCGGTTTCACTCTCCGAAGTTCGCATCCGATCGAACATCGCAGGTGGATCGCAAGATCATCACGCGCTGGTCACACCGCTACGGTGAGCGCCTCTCGCACGGACGTGAACTCGACTTCGGTGCAGTCACCGAGCAGGTCGCCGTCCACCTGGAGGTTGACCGGTTCCCTGCTCGTCACCCGAACATATTCAACGTCGTCGCGCCGCAGGAGGTTCCCGCCTTTGGGATTCCCCTCCCGCACGAGCAGGTGGCCGACGTACCGGAGCACCGTCGGCAGCCCGAGGTCGTGCAGCGCGAACAGCCCGAGGTCGTTGTCGAACGACGTGCTCGGGTTCAGCCGGATCGCCTTGCCGCCCAGGTAGGTCCACGGGTCGGTGTTCGACACGAACGCCATCCGCATGCCGGTCATGAGCTCCTCGCCGGGGATCTGCACCGTCAGCGAGGGCGGGCGCCTGCGTTGACCGACGTAGCTGGCCAGCGCGGTGCGCGCGTACAGGTAAGGGCTGGCCTCGCGCCCCTTGGCGCGCTGGCTCTCGACGTTCGCCACCACGTCGGCGTCCCAGCCGACCCCGGCGTTGAACGTGAACCAGCGGTCGTTGTCGGCCGTAGTGGAGGAAGGAGGGCCGCTGGAGGCGACCTTGCCGAGCCCGACCCGTCGGCTCGTCCCGTGCTCGATGGCCTGCAGGAGGCGGTAGGTGGCTTCGACCGGGTCGCGCGGCAACCCCAGCGCGCCCGCGAACACGTTGGCCGACCCGCCGGGCACGACCCCGAGCATGGGCAGGTCCGGCGACCGACCGGCGCGCAGCATCCCGTTGACGACCTCGTTCACGGTGCCGTCGCCACCGTGCGCGACGACCATGCCGTACCCGTCGGCGACGGCCTGCGCCGCCACGTCGCCCGCGTGGCCGCGGTACTCCGTCTCGACCACGTCCAGCTTGACGGCGCTCGCCAACGCGTGGGCCAGCACGTCACGGCCTCCGGCCGTGGTCGCTGTCGCCTGTGGGTTGACCACCAGAAGTGCGCGCACCCCTGAAGAGTAGGACAGCGCGTGACCAGGCGCGGCCCGCGTGTCCCTCGTCCGAGGAGGTCTGAGCGCACGGAAGTGGTCCAAATCTCCTTTCCGCCGCGTAGTAGCCCCGCCTACGACAAGTGCACCCCAGCAGACCGCCGGCTCGCCGAAGACCCCTTGATCTTCGCGCCTCCGGACGCCGGATGGGAGGTCCGACCGGGTGGCCTACGATCCGTGACGACCACAGTCCGTTATGCAGCGTTGTGAGGGGCCCGCACGTGGCCATGAAGACCCACGTCCCACCAGCCGCGCGCCTGGCAGGCGCGCTGACCGCGCTGCAGGGACTGGCGGGCATCGCCTTCGCCGTGGCACTGGTCTTCCGCGCCTTCGGCGGCGCCGAGTCCACCGGCAAGGTCCTGGGCGAGGCGGGCTACTTCACCGTGCTGTGCGCGGGCGTGCTCGCCGCCGGTGTCGGGCTCGTGCTCGGCAGGCGCTGGGCGCGCACGCCGTCGATCGTCGTGCAGCTCCTGCTGCTCGGGGTCGCCTGGTACATGTACGGGCCGTCCGGGCAGCAGCTCGTCGGGTCGCTGATCGGGCTGTACTGCGTCGTCGTCATCGTCCTGCTGTTCACGAACCCGGTGCGCGAGTGGACGCTCGGGCTGGGCGAACCGGATGCCGAGGAATAGGCCCTTCGCCCCATTTCGCCGCGCGTTCGCCCGATAAGGGCGATTGGCGCGTTTGGTAACCCTTCGAACGTCTGGTTCGCCGCCAACCAACGGCGGGTGTGGTGGGTCACTAGAAAGCGTGACGCTGAGAGTGGTGAATTCACCACTCCCTGCGTTCGTTAGGTGACCATCAATGCGATTCAAGCGCACCCTGTCCGCGCTGATCGGCGCGGCTACCGCCCTGGTGGCGTTCGCCTCCCTGGCGCCCGCCGCCTCGGCCGAGCCGGTCGACAACGGCGTGACCCCGTTCATCATCGGCGGCGGCAACGCCTCCAACGCCCCCTGGGCGGCCCGCCTCTTCGTCAACGGCCGCGAGAACTGCTCGGCCAGCATCATCGCGCCCACCTGGATCCTGACCGCGCAGCACTGCGTGGCCGGTGCGGGCACGTACACGTTCCGGGTCGGCAGCCTCGACCAGTCCTCCGGCGGCACCCTGGTCAACGCCGTCAGCATCACCCAGCACCCGTCGGTCGACCTGGCCCTGGTGAAGATCGACCGGTCGGTCTCCACCACCTACGCGCCGCTGGGCACCACCACGGCCGTGCGCAACGGCCAGACCGTGCAGCTCTACGGCTGGGGCGCCACCTGCACCGACCAGCCCGAGATCAACTGCCAGTCGCGGCTGCTGAAGGTCGCCGACACCACGGTGACCAACGTCAACGGGCGCGACTACCGCGGCGGCATCGCCGTGTCGGTGCGCCGGGTGAACGGCATCGCGGCCGGTGGTGACTCCGGCGGCCCGATGTTCGCCACGAGCCCGGTCGACGGCCGCTACTACCAGGTCGGCGTCGCCTCGACCAGCGACCGCGCGAACGTGTCCAACTACACGAACGTGACCCGCTACCGGCCCTGGATCCAGTCCCTGGCTGGCGTCTAGCCCGTTCCCGGCCGAGGGGACTCCCCTCGGCCGGGTTTGGCCGGAAGGCCGTCACCAGTAATAATCACCCTACGTGTTCACTTTTGGCGGATGGACACGAACGGAGTAGCCGGATACCGTGCGAACACGAGTTCGCGCTGCTCCGGGACTTTCCAGGGTGAGGTGTGTGCGGTGCAAGAACGCCCGATGTGGGTGTCGACCAACGGCCATGCCGAACGCCCGAACGTGGCCCGGCTCTTCGACTTCTACCTCGGTGGCGCGCACAACTTCGCCGTCGACCGCGAGTTCGCCGCCCTGTCCGTCAAGTCGTTCCCGGTGGACGAGGCCGCCCGCACCTCCCGCTCGTTCCTCCAGCGCGCGGTGCGGCACTGCGTCGCGCGGGGCATCACCCAGTTCCTCGACCTCGGTTCGGGCATCCCGACCGCGGGCAACGTCCACGAGGTCGCCGAACGGCTCCTCCCGTCGCCCCGCGTCGTCTACGTCGACAACGACCCGGTCACCGTCGCGCACGGCCGCACCATGCTGAAGGGCCACCGCTCGGTGGCGATCGTGGGCGCCGACGTCCGCGACCCCGACGCTGTGCTGGCCGCGCCGGAGACCGTGCGCCTGCTCGACCTCGACGAACCCGTCGCCCTGCTGATGGTCGGCATCCTCCCGTACCTGTCGGCCGAGGACCGGCCCGCCGACCTGGTCGCGAAGTACCGGGAGGCCATCGCGCCCGGCAGCCA
This sequence comes from Umezawaea tangerina, assembly GCF_003002815.1. Classification (GTDB taxonomy): domain Bacteria; phylum Actinomycetota; class Actinomycetes; order Mycobacteriales; family Pseudonocardiaceae; genus Umezawaea; species Umezawaea tangerina. Next base: position 632,683 of record NZ_PVTF01000003.1, read on the forward strand.
CCTGGTCGTCTCGCACCTCACCGCCGACCGCGAGCCCGCGCTCGTGGACGGCCTCGCCGAGATGGTCCGGCTCACCGGCACGTCCCTGACACCGCGCGACGCGGCCGAGGTCGCCGGGCTGTTCACCGGGTTCGACCTGGTCGATCCGGGTCTGGTCATGGCGGGCCAGTGGCACGCCGACACCGAGGACACCGGTCGCGCCTCCGCCCTGGCCTACGGCGCCGTGGGCATCAAGCACTGATCGGACTATTGGCCACTGCTCCTGGCGGACCTACGATCGCGCTGGTCGGCGCATCCGGGGAGGGCGGCTTGGACGCAGCGATTCCGCTGAGGGTGCACGTCGTGTCCACCCAGGCCGGGCTGCTGTCGGTGCTCCTCGGCCTCCAGGCCGCCGTGCAGGTCGTCTCGATCGCCGTGCCGGTGCTGCGCTTCTTCGTGGCCCTGCTGTTCCTGTGCACCGTGCCGGTGCTGCTCGTGTGGCTGCACCGCGTCCGGCTCAACGCCGAGGTGCCCGGCCGCGTCCACCGCTGGGGTCCCGGCTGGGTCGTCGGGATGTGGTTCGTGCCGGTGCTGAACCTGTGGGCGCCCTACCGGGCGGTCGCGGACATCGCGGCGGCCGGTGTGCCGCGGGCGCGGCGCGAGGAGGTGACCAGGCAGGTGCTCGCGTGGTGGCTCTCGTGGCTGGTGGGTCTGGTCACCACCGCCATGGCGACGCGCGTGTGGCTGTTCGGCCACCACGTCTGGGCGCCGCTGCTGCCCGCGTGGGTCGGCGCCGTGTTCTTCGCGTTGGCGAGCGCGCTGCTCATCGCGGTGGTGCGGCGGCTGTCCGCCCTGCACCCGGTCGACGAACGGCTCGTCGGGTACTCGTAGCCGGGCCGGGAGCGGGCGCCCCGCACGTGTTGCCCCCACGTGCGGGACGCCTTCCGGTGATCAGGCGCGCGCGGCGGCCGGGCCGTGGTAGTTCGCGTTGCCGAAGGCGAGCATGAGGTAGCCGATGATGCTGAACATCCACAGGCCGAAGAACCCGAAGACGCCGCTCTTGCCGAACGACTTCGCCAGGTCGATCGCCACGACGATCGAGATGATGATGTTCACGATCGGGATGATGTACAGGATCAGCCACCAGCCGGGACGGCCCGCGACCTTCAGCATCGTGTAGATGTTGTAGAACGGGATGATCGCCGCCCAACCGGGCTTGCCCGCCTTGGTGAAGATCTTCCACAGCGCCACGATGGCGAGGATGCCGAAGAGGCCGCCGACGATCGTCGGGAAGACGAAGGCCGAGCTGTCGACGCTGGTGTTGTCGTAGTTCACGAAAGTCCTTCCACCCTACGGCCGCGGGTCCGCGTGCGACTGCCGCACGCGATCGGGGTCCCGCCGCCGGAAGTCCGGGACGCTGCCAGAACGTCCCGGACTTCGCCGGGGAAACATGCTTTCGTGAGGATTTCGAGACATACGAGGGTCACCGGTCATCCGATGTTCACCCCACCGTGGTGTTCCGGTCCGGTGTGGACGGACCGGTCAGTCCTGCGCGCCGAGCTCGGCGAGGGCCCGGTCGTCGAGCCGGAACACCGTCCACCCGTCCATCGGCCGCGCGCCGAGCGACTTGTAGAACCCGATCGCGGGCTCGTTCCAGTCGAGCACGGACCACTCGAGGCGCCCGTACCCGTTCGCGACGCACTCGCGCGCGAGCGTCACCAGCAGCGCCTTGCCCAGACCGGACCCGCGCTGCGTCGGCCGCACGTAGAGGTCCTCCAGGTAGACGCCGTGCGTGCCGCGCCAGGTGGAGAAGTTGAGGAACCACAACGCCACCCCGACGACCTCACCGTCCACTTCGGCCACGTGGCCGAACAGCTTCGGTTCGGGGCGGAACAGCACGTCGTGCAGCTGCTCCCCGGTCAGGTGGCAGTCCTGCGGCGCCCGTTCGTACTCGGCCAGCTCGTGCACCAGCGCCACCATCGCGGGCACGTCGGTCTCGCGCGCCCGCCGGATCCGCTCGTCGCCCATCAGTCCCAGTCCCACGGCGGCACGTTGAGGTGGCGCACCTGCGCGTCCCCGCGCTCGTCGCCCAGCACCGACGTCCCCGCCGGGTCGAGTCCGAAGTGGACCCCGTCGCGCGGCCCCATGCCCAGCCAGGTCGCGATCAGCACGCGGCTGAAGTGCCCGTGGCCCACCAGCACCACGTCACCACCCAGCAGTGCCGTCCGCACCCGCGCCACCACGGACGCCGCGCGCTTGCCGATGTCGTCCGCCGACTCGCCGTTCGGGATCTCGTGCGTCCACACGGTCCAGCCCTCGGCGGTCTCCCGGATCTCCGGCGTGGTCTTGCCCTCGTAGTCGCCGTAGTCCCACTCGGCCAGGTCCTCGGTGATCTCGTCCACCGCCAGCCCGGCCAGCTCCGCGGTCCGCAGGGCCCGCTGCCGCGGACTCGTCAGCACCAGCGCCGGCGGCACCGACGTGCCGCGCAGCCTCGCCAGCACCGCCCCCGCCCGCCTGGCCTGCTGCTCGCCCTTGGCGGTCAGCGGAACATCGGTGCGGCCGGTGTGCTGCCCGCTCTCGGACCACGCGGTCTGCCCGTGGCGCAGCAGGTAGACGGAGTAGCGCCCGTTTGTACTCACCCCGTCGAGCGTAGTGGGCTCGGCATGACCTGCACCTATGGGAAAACCCACTGTGATGTCACTCGTTCGTGTTTGGCCCGTGGAGCGCTGGGTATCCACCTCTCGAGACACATGGAGGTTGTGATGATCGTTCTTGGTTTGATCCTGCTGGTGGTCGGCTGGTTGGCCGGGATTTCGATCCTGACGACCATCGGCGTAATCCTGCTGGTGATCGGCGCCATCCTCGCCGTGCTCGGCGCGGTCGGCCGTCCGGTCGGCGGCCGGAGCCACTTCTTCTAGAGCCCACCACACAAGCTTGCGAGGGGCGCCTCCCACCTGGGAGGCGCCCCTCGCGGGCGTCCACCCAAAAGTCGAAATTCCCGCGAAACGCGGATGCTCATCCAACGCGGAAGTGACACGGACCGCCAATGAGCGAAGCCCGCCAGCGCCCATCCGGCGCGGAGCGCCTGGGGCCTTGTCCGCCGCGCAGCAAGGATGCTCTGTCCGCAGCGCAGCAAGGATGCTTTGTCCAACGGCGAAGCCGAGGATGCCTTGTCGGGCGGAGCCCGATGCCCTGTCGAGCGCAGCTCGATGCTGGCGAAGCCAGATCCCCTCCCGCCCCCGATAAACAGCGCCCTCCTGCCCTGCCCTAGTTTGTCAAGACAGCTCTATCGTCTTGACAAACTAGGGCAGGGCATTGAGACAATCGCGCGCCGGGGGCCGGGCTTCGCGCAGTGGTCCCCTCACTCCAACGGCCCCCTCAACTGCCCCGCCACGTACCTCCGCAGGCTCCCCACCAGATCCACCCGCCCCCGGTCCGACAACCACTGCACCTGCAACCCGTCCATCAACGCCACCAGCGTCAACGCCGCGTACTCCGGATCAACCCCCTCCCGAAGCCGTCCCTCCGCCGCCAACGCCCGGAACGACTCCGCCGCGTACTCCCGCGCCATCCGGTAGTGCTGTTCGAAGTACTCGTGCGCCGGGTGGTCCGCCGCCACCGCTTCCGCCGCCAGCCGCGAGTACAGCTCCACGATCCCGGGGTGCCGCACGTTGTAGGCCGCCAACCCGATCAGCCTGAGCAGCGCTTCGAGTCCCGGCGGCCCGGTCAGGTGCTCCCGTTCGCCGTCTTCGGCGTCCCGCCGTTCCAGCACCGCCGCGAGCAGCGCTTCCTTGCTCGGGAAGTAGTACAGCAACCCGGCGTGCGTGATCCCGACCCGCCGCGCGATCTCCCGCAGCGACGACCCGTGGTACCCGGCTTCGGCGTACATCGCCACCGCCGCCCCGAGGATGTCCTCCCGCCGGATGCGCCCTTTCGAATACCCGCCGGTCGTCGGACTGCGTTCAGCGGCTCGCACGCCGCCCATCATGCCGCAGCGCACGTCAAGCAGGGGTTGCTTGGTACGTTGGCCGCGGGGAACGGGGGCGGGGATGCACGAGTCGGAGTCGGTCCGCGCGATGGCCGCGGCCACGCACGTCGCCACCTCACTGGGTCTGCCGGTCGACGACGTGGTCGTCCTCCACGACTCCAACAAGCTCACCGCCCGCCTGCTGCCCTGCGACGTCGTGGCCAGGGTGGCCCCCGCGGCGCACCGGGTGGCCCAGTTCGAGATCGACGTCGTCCGGCGGCTGGCCGGAAGCCCGGTCGTCCCCGTCGAGCCGCGGGTCGAGGCGCGCGTGCACGCGCACGACGGCTTCGAGATCACCTTCTGGACCTACCGCGAACCCGTGCCACCCCACGAGGTCCCACCGGCCGACTACGCCTCGGCCCTCGAACGGCTGCACGCCGGCATGCGGGGGCTCGACATCCCCGTGTCGCACTTCACCGACCGCGTCGAGCACGCCCGCCGCCTGGTCGCCGACCACTCCCTGACCCCGGCCCTCACCGGCGCCGACCGGACGCTCCTCGCCGACGCGCTGCGGGACCTCGGCCAGGCGATCGTCGCGCGCGGCGCCGCCGAGCAGGTCCTGCACGGCGAACCCCACCCCGGCAACCTGCTCGCCACCAGCGACGGCCCGCTCTTCGTCGACTTCGAGACCTGCTGCCGCGGCCCCGTCGAGTTCGACCTCGCCCACGCCCCCGATGAGGTCGCCCAGCACTACCCCGACCTCGACCAAGCCCTCCTCCGCACCTGCCGCCTCCTCGTCCTGACGATCATCACCACCTGGCGCTGGGACCGCGACGACCAGCTACCGAACGGCCGCGCACGCGGCCTGCAAGGCCTCGCAGACCTCCGCACCGCACTCACCGACCCGACCGTCCTACCTGCTGTCACACGGCCCCCGCAGCCCGCTTAGCGAGTCCGCCCGGACCACTCGCAAGCGCGGTCCACGGATACCAGGACTGGGCCGAACTACCACCGGACCGCGAGCACGCCGTCCACAGTGGACCTCCCCGAGCCGTCGAACGACACCCGCAGACGCGGAACGGCGCCGACCTGCGGAAGATCATCCGCTGGCCAGTGCCGTTCCCGGTGCCATACCGCCACGCAGCCCACAGCGGCCAGATCGCCTCACAGCGAGACTGCGTTACGACGTTCGGGACACTCAGCCAACCGCAACTTGCCCGGCGCGATCTACGACGAACCCGGTTGCCGCGACGAGTGGCGGCCGCGGTAACGCCTGCACAGGCTGTCGCGACAGGGCCGTTAGCCATCGACCGACGGAGCCGCCCCGTGTCGCACAGATCGTTCCTTGCCGCCTGCGTCCTGGTGGGCCTGACAGCATGTGGGGCCGGAGCCCGGCAAGCCGCATCCACCCCGTCGGCGACAACCGCCACGACCACGACAACCGCCACGACCACGACCACCACACCAACCACGGTCGCGCCAGACATGTCTTTCGATGCGTCGGCGAACGACGTGCTCACCGCCCTGAACGTGCAGTTGCCGATCCTTCACGACGGAGCGCAACCCCTCCCGACGAGCGTCCAGCCGGGAGGCGTGTTCGGCGGCCGCGTGTCGCCTGATGTCGAGATCTACGTTCTCCCGCAGACCAGTGCCCTCAGCAAGGTTCGAGCCGTCACCGTCCACGTGACCGGGTCCGGTGGCGCGTTCCAGACCCCGGCTCGTCTGCTCAGCGGTGTTGGAACCTCGCTCTACGGGCTTTCGGCTGATGTCGCGGACGGATTCCGTACGGACGCGTTGCCGAAGCTCTCGTCGATCACGCGGACGCGCACCACGCTGACGGTCAAGAACTTCTACGAGCTGACCGTGGTGGTCCGCGACTCTTCCTCGCTCGCGTTCGTGTTCACGCCGATCGGTGTGACATCGCAGGCCGCGTACGAGTCGCTGGGCAAATAGCGGTCGAACCGCCGCTTCGTGAGCGCTGGCCCGCGGCGCACCTTGACCATGTCGACCAGGTCGCTCTTGCTGCTGTCGGGCGCTTGCTTCACCTGGCCGTCAAGGCCGGTAGCGCGTTGCGCCTGGAGACCGGGCGGCGCTGCTGCAATCGTCCGAATAGGACGGACTTGGGCCATCTGGGGGCCGTCGGACACTGTCCGAAGACGCAAAACGACGCTGACCAACGGATGTTGTTTCCGCTGGTCAGCGTCGTTTCTAGCATCCTGGACTCAGGCTGCCTTCGTCTCCCAGAAGATCTTGTCGATCTGGGCGATCAGGTCGAGCAGTTCCTGTCCCTTGGCCGGGTCCATGGAACCCTTAGTGCCGCTGGCACCGGCTGCCTTGGTGGCGCGGTTGAACAGGTCGTGCAGCTCCGCGTACTTCTCGAAGTGCGGCGGCTTGAAGTAGTCCGTCCACAGCACCCACAGGTGGTGCTTGACGAGCTCGCTGCGCTGCTCCTTGATCAGGACGGCGCGTTCCCGGAACTCCGGGTCCTCGTTCGCCTGGTACTTCTCCTGGATGGCCTTGACGGACTCCGCTTCGATCCTGGCCTGGGCCGGGTCGTACACACCGCACGGAAGGTCGCAGTGAGCGGTGGCCTCCAGCAGTGGGCGGCGGAGTTCGCGGATGCGCGACAGCAGTCGCATCTTGCCTCCCTGACAGTGAATGCTCCGACGTGGAGGACCCTACTCCGGACACGATCGTGCGGCAGGTGGAGGTGATCGTTGGCACCGCGTGACGGGAACCCGTTGCCGCTGCTCCGGGTGCGCGGTCCGTCGATGGTCCCGGCGGTCCGGGACGGCGACGTGGTCGTGGTGAGGTACGGGGCCGTCCCGAAGGCGGGGGACGTGGTGCTGGTCCGGTGGGCGGCGCGGCCGGGTCAGCTGTCGGTCAAGCGCGCCCGTGAGCAGCGCGGAAGTGGCTTGTGGCAAGTACTTGGCGACAACCAGTTCGGGTCGACCGACTCGCGGACGCTGGGGCCCGCGGAGGTGCTGGGGGTGGTGCGGTGGCGGCTGTGGCCCAGGCCCGGACGGCTCAGGTAGCGCGGAGCCGCTCGTAGTGGGCGAGGCACTCGTCGTAGTCCGGCAGGATGCCCGCGGCGAGCGCCTCGGACAGGCCGGGGGCGGTGCGGTCCTTGGCGGACAGGACCGGGGTGAGGTCGGCGGGCCAGGGGATCGCGAGCTCGGGGCACAGCGGGTCGAGGCCGCGTTCGGCGGTGGGGTTGTAGGCCTCCGAGCACAGGTAGGCCATCGTCGTGTCGTCCTCGAGCGCGATGACCGCGTGCCCGATGCCCTCGGCCAGGTACACCGCGTTCAACGCGGTCGAGTCGAGCCGCACGACGTCGTGCTGCCCGAACGTGGGCGAGCCGACGCGCAGGTCGACGATCACGTCGAGCAGGGAGCCGCGCGGGCAGTAGACGTACTTGGCCTGGCCGGGCGGCACGTCGGCGAAGTGGACGCCGCGCAGGGTGCCGCGCCGGGAGGTGCTGTGGTTGGTCTGCGCGAGGCGCAGCGGGTGGCCGACCGCCTCGACGAACGCGGCCTCCTGGAACGGGGAGGCGAACACGCCGCGGTCGTCCGGGAACGCCTTTGGGGTGAATTCCCAACTCCCGGAAATCTTCGTCTCGCTGACTCGCATGCCCCCTATCGTAAAGCGCGAGGTGATCTTGACCGATTCTGCCTGCGGAAACAGACCAGGTGGTCTTGTAAACCGGACGGACGTCTTGGTAAACCCCCTCTGACCTGCGACGGAAGTGTGACGCGCGCCGCAGACACAATTGCCGAACACTGTCATGCTTGCCCGACCGCTTCACCCGGTCGACGCGCGAAACGCACTCGGCCGCACTATTCAGGCCCCGTGGATCGAGCGTGACAACGCTGGTCGCGGTGCGCCCCCAGGCCCGCACCGCAGGAGGACCACGCCGTGACCGCTTTGAACGACCAGCCCATGACCGATACCCAGCCGACCGACGAGGAGATCTTCGAGGCGCACGTCGGCGGCAAGCTCAGCCTCGGCGTGACGGCGTCGCTGGCGGACCCGCGCGCCCTGTCCATCGCCTACACCCCCGGCGTGGCCAAGGTCAGCAGCGCGATCGCCGAGGACCCCTCGCTGGCCGCGAAGTACACGTGGGCGCACCGCCTGGTCGCCGTGGTCAGCGACGGCACGGCCGTCCTCGGGCTCGGCGACATCGGCCCGTCGGCGTCGCTGCCGGTGATGGAGGGCAAGGCCGCGCTGTTCAAGACGTTCGGCGGCCTCGACTCCATCCCGCTGGTGCTGAACACGACCGACGTCGACGAGATCGTCGAGACGCTGGTCCGGCTGCGGCCGTCGTTCGGCGCGGTGAACCTGGAGGACATCTCGGCCCCGCGCTGCTTCGAGCTGGAGGCCAAGGTCATCGAGGCGCTGGACTGCCCGGTCATGCACGACGACCAGCACGGCACCGCCGTGGTGGCGCTGGCCGCGCTGCGCGGCGCGAACACCGTGCTGGGCAAGAACATCGCGAACCAGCGGGTCGTCGTCTCCGGTGCGGGCGCCGCGGGCATCGCGTGCGCGAAGATCCTGCTGGCCGCGGGCATCGGCGAGGTCACGCTGGTCGACTCGCGCGGCATCGTGCACGCCGGTCGCGAGGGCCTGAACCCCGTCAAGGAGGGCATGGCCGGGCTCACCAACGGCAGCGGCCTGCGCGGCGGCATCGCCGAGGCGCTGCGGGGTGCCGACGTCTTCCTGGGCGTCTCGTCGTCGCAGGTCGGCGAGGACCTGATCGCGAGCATGGCGTCCGACTCGATCGTGTTCGCCCTGTCCAACCCGCACCCCGAGGTGCACCCGGACGTCGCCAACCGGCACGCCGCGATCGTCGCCACGGGGCGCAGCGACTTCCCGAACCAGATCAACAACGTCCTCGCGTTCCCCGGCATCTTCCGCGGCGCGCTGGACGCGGGCGCGCGCCGGATCACCGAGGGCATGAAGCTCGCGGCGGCGGACGCCATCGCCGCCGTGGCCTCGGACGACCTGGCCGCGGACCGCATCGTGCCGAGCGCCCTCGACCCGCGGGTCGGTCCTGAAGTCGCGGCCGCCGTCGCCGCCGCGGCGAAGGCCGACGGCGTAGCCTGATCAGGCAGGAAACAGGACGAATCAGGCCTGGGTCTCGTCGTTCGACGCTTTCGGGGAAAACGAATCCACTTTCGTGGTGGGTCGTTACCTCGTCAGGGGGTGGGCGATGACGCTCCGAAGCGCTACCGTCCCTCTCCTCGGGTGAATGTCCGAGGAGAGGGACGCGTTTTGCCGCAAATCGGGTGCAGCCAGGTCCGCCGGACTGATCACCCCTGCGCCGCGACAGGCGTCGACGCGGGAAGGGTGGGGCCGTGCCCAAGCGGGACGGGAACGCTTCGGTGGCGCTGGAACCTGCCCTGCGACCGGCCGTCACACTGGACGGCGTGACGCTCCCCGACGCCCCCTCGCTGCTCTGCGACACCAAGGGTGTCGTGATGAAGGCGAACGCCGCCGCGGTCGAGCTCGCGCAGGCCGAGTCATCGGACGACCTGGTCGGCCGCAGCCTCAGCGAACTGCTCCTCGGTGACCAGTCCGACCTGCGCCTGCGTAGGTCCTCCGGCACCCCCTTACCCGTGCGCGTCGTGCGCAGCCCAGTACCCGGCACCGGCCTGCAGGCCGTGCTGCTGGTGGACGTGTCGGACCTGTCGGCCGTGGCGGACGAGCTGCGCGACGAGCAGCGCAGGCTGCGCACGGTGCAGCGGGTCGCGGAGATCGGCTCCTGGGAGTACGACCCGAGCACCGGGGTCACCGTCTGGTCGGACTCGCACTACGAGCTGCTCGGCCTCGCGCCCGGCTCGGTGGTGCCCGGCGCGCAGGCCGTGCTGGACGTCGTGCACCCGGACGACTACGAGATGGTCGCCAGCTACTGGACCAACCGGGAGCTGTCGGGCGACTCCATAGACATCGAGTACCGGGTCGTCCGGCCCGACGGGGAGCTGCGGCACATCCGCGGTGTGGCCGAGGCGAAGCTGGGCGCGGACGGCAGCGCGCAGCTGATCACCGGGTACATCCGCGACATCACCGCGCAGTGGCGGGCCGACCAGGAGCTGGCCCTCGAACGCGGCAGGCTGCTGGAGGCGCAGCGGATCGCCCGGATCGGCAGCTGGGCGTTCGAGCTGAACACCAAGTCGATGCACCGCAGCGAGGTCCTCGTCGAGATGTACGACGAGATCGAGTACGAGCCCGGCGCGAAGCTGCTCGACGGCGTCCACCCGGACGACATGTTCCTGCTGGACGAGATGCGCGACCAGCTGCTCAGCGCGGTCGACGAGACGACCGTCGAGGTCGAGGTCCGCAGCAAGCACAACGACAAGGTGTTCATCTGCCGCGCGCGCCCGGAGTTCGGGCCCGGCGGGAAGAGCATCGAACGCCTCCAGGGCACGGTGCAGGACGTCACCGAGGCCCGGCGGCTGGAGCGCCAGCTCAACGAGGACCGGCGCAGGCTCGTCGACGCCCAGCGCGCCGCCCGGCTCGGCGTGTGGGAGTGGGACCTCGGGTCCGACGACGTGGTGTGGTCGGAGATGCTGTCCGACCTGCTCGGCGTCCCCTACGACGAGCAGATCAGCTACCAGACGTTCCTGGACCTCGTGCACGTCGAGGACCGCCCGTGGGTGGACGAGCTGTGGCGGCAGCTGGTCACCGACCAGACGCCCGTGCAGTGCGAGCACCGGATGGTGCGGCGCGACGGCAAGGTCCGGGTGTTCCGCTCCTACGGCGTGCTCGTCGACGACGGCGCGGGCCTGCGCGCTGTCGGCACCGCGCAGGACATCACCGAGCAGCGGGCCGCCGAGACGCGGATGAAGCGGTCCAGCCAGCGCTTCGCCGACCTGGTGTCGCTGACCCCGGTCGGCATCGGCCTGTTCGACGAGGGCGAGCGGCTGGTCGACGCGAACGACGCCCTGTGCGACCTGCTCGGCATGGAGCTGGAGGAGCTGCGCGGGATGACCGCGGAGCAGCTGACGCACCCGGACGACAACCAGTCGCGGCTGCGGTCGGTCGACAAGATGACGGCGCTGGGCGCGGACCGCACGCACAAGATCCCGCAGCGCATCCTGATCCGCCCGGACGGCGAGCGGGTGTACTGCGAGCTGCACATCGCGCTTTCCGTGCAGGACGACGGCCGCCGGTTCTGGCTGATCGTGTTCCAGGACATCACCGAACGCCGCCGCACCGCCGAGGCGCTGCGCCACCAGGCCACCCACGACGAGCTGACCGGCCTGCCCAACCGCGCGCTGGTGAAGGAGATCCTCGGCGAGCTGCTGGACGGCCCCGACCGCGCCAAGGTCGGCGTGCTGTTCTGCGACATCGACAACTTCAAGCGGGTCAACGACTCCCTTGGCCACGACGCGGGCGACGAGCTGCTGGTGGCGCTCGCCCGGAGACTCGAGGACGGCCTGCCCGAGGGCTGCACGGCGGCCAGGCTCTCCGGCGACGAGTACGTGATCATCTGCGAGGACCTGGAGGTCGCGGGCGGCGTCGACGTGCTGGCCACCAAGGTCGCCGGCCTGCTCAAGACCGCCGTCCCCGTGCACGGGCAGCTGGTCCGGGTGTCCGCGTCGATCGGCGCGTCCATCCCGAACGGCACCCGCACGACCGGCGCGGATCTGCTGCGCTTCGCGGACGCGGCGATGTTCGAGGCCAAGAGGCGCGGCGCGGGCCGGGTGTCGCTGGCCAGCGCCGCGCTCATCGCGTCGGCCGACCGCCAGGTCCACCTGGAGGGCCAGCTGCGCGAGGCGCTGGCCAACGACGGCCTCCAGCTGCACTACCAGCCGGTCGTCGGCGTCGACGGCACGGTGCTGACCGCCGAGGCGCTGGTCCGCTGGCCGCACCCCGACCGCGGCCTGCTGCCGCCGGACGTGTTCCTGCCGGTCGCCGAGCAGGGCGACCTCATGCGCGACCTCGACCGCTGGGTGCTGCGCACCGCCCTGCGCGAGGCGTCGGGCTGGCCGTCGCCCAACGGCAAGCCGGTCTCGATCGCGGTGAACCTGTCCGGCCTGGTGCCGGGCGACTCCGAGTTCGTCGACATCGTGGCCGACACGATCGCCGAGGCCGGGATCCCGTGGAACCGGGTCGTGCTGGAGCTGGTCGAGACGGCACTGGTCGACCTGCCCTCACGGGTGCGGCAGTCGATGGACGAGCTGGTGCAGCGCGGTGTGCAGTTCGCCGTGGACGACTTCGGCACCGGCTACTCGTCGCTCGCGCGGCTCAAGGACCTGCCCGCGCAGATCATCAAGGTCGACCGCCGGTTCGTCTCCGGCGTGGGCAACGACTCGTCCGACTTCGCCGTCGCACGGGCCGTCGTCGACATGGCGCGGGCCATGGGCCGCAAGTGCGTCGCCGAGGGCGTCGAGACCGCGACCCAGTTCCACGTGCTGCGCGGCGTCGGCGTGGACGCCTACCAGGGCTGGCTGTTCTCCCGCCCGGTCCCGGCCAAGGAGTTCCGCGCCATCCTCGCCCTCGGCCCGCTGCACATCCCGCGCGCGGGCTAGTCGACCGAGCCCTCCACCAGCGGCAGCAGCGCGGCGATCCGGTGCCGCGGCAGGTCGACCAGCCGCAGGTCCAGGTCCGGGTGGTCGCCGACGGCCGCGTCGATGCGCTCCCGCGCCTCCCGCTTGGTCAGCTCACCGCGCGAGGCGGTGACCAGGGCTTCGCGCCACACGTTGCCGAGCTTCCCGTGGGCCCGCAGCAGCACCTCGCGGACGACCAGCTTGCCGGGTGGCAGCTCACCGGCCGGCACCTGCTCCGCGACGACGACGGTGTGCTTGTTGTCGGGGGTGCCGCGGAGGAACTTGAGCCGGAACCGGCTGTCCACCAACGAGGTCAGCTCCCGCTGCCCCTTCTCGCTGGACACGTTGGGGTGGTTGTTCGGCACCAGCGCCGCCAGCCGGGCTGGGACGCTCGCGAGGAGGGTGCGCAGCAGCCACGGGCCGGGGTCGCCGGTCAGGTCCACGGCCAGCGACGCGGCCCCCTTGCCGATCGGCTCGTACCAACCGGGTTTGCGGGGCTTCGGCGGCGGTGAGGACTCCGGGCGCGGGGCCAGGTCGGACAGCACCTCCAGCGCGTCCCGGCTCGGCCCGGACGACTCCAGCGACTGCGGGCCGTGGGTGTAGATGCCGGTCTTGCCGTGCGAGCCGCCGCCCTTGCGGGAGGTCGGACGGCACACGTACAGGTCCGCCGCGCTGCCGATCGCCTGGGCGCCGTCGAACCGGTTGAACGCGGGCAGGATCGCCTCGAACACCAGCCCGAGCCGCTGCAGCTCCTGCTGCACCTTCAGCCCGAGCGCGGGCGTCCGGTCGCTGAACCCGTAGGCCAGCAGCACCCGGCCGCGGGCGGGGTCGGCGAGGCAGTCGACCGCCCGGCCCGCGAACAGGCCCATGCCCTCCGGGGTGTAGGGCGGGTCGCTGAACACGAGGTCGGCGGACTCCAGCACCGACGGCGGCAGGCCGAAGCGGAAGTCGGCGTGCAGGCAGCGGATGCTCCAGCCGCGTTCGGCGGCCAGGGTGTCGATGAACTCCAGCAGCCGGTCGTCCAGGTCGACCACGGTCACCTCGACGTCCGGGTTGACCGCGCACACGGCCAGCGACGTGAGGTCGTGGTCGCCCAGGCAGAGCAGCTTGCGCCCGGTGAGGTCGTAGGTCGAGTCGAGCCACAGCGACCGCTTCAGCGCCGTGTCGGCGGTGGCCTGCACGTGGTCCAGCGCGGCCAGCGGCGGCGGGACGTTCGCGATGTCGGCGAGGATCGAGCGCAGCTGGTCGGTGTGCCGCGACACCAACGCGTTCACCGGATCGGTGAGCCCCTCGTCCACGCCGAACGCCTCGGCGTACGCCGCCGCCCGGTAGGGGGCGATCCGGTACCGCTCGCCCTGGGTCTCCAGGTCCTCCTCGGCCGCCGCCAGCAGCTCCTGCACGGTGCGCCGGGGCACTGCGGGAAGCCGCACCAGCTCGGCGAGTGTGTGCCAGTCCTGACCCAGCAGCGTCAGCACGGGCCGCAGCTTGCGCGCGTGCACCCCCCGTTCGGCCAGGAGGGCTCGTACGCGGTCGATCGGCTCGTTGGTGCCCACAAGGGGAGGAGAGTAGTGACCGGTCACAGCTGCTCTTCGCCCGCCTCGCCGGCTCCGCCCGCGAGGCCGCGTCGGTAGGTCGGCCCCGGTTTTCCGATGCCGGCGACGCTGTCCCCGGCGTCGGAAAACCGGGGCCGAACTGCCGACTCCCCGGCGGCCTCGCCCGGAGTCTCCGGAGGAGCGACCATCCACACAGTGGAACGACCTGCCGATGTCAACCGTTCGGGCTAGGGTCGTTTCTCCTGAACTTCGCTTTCTGTGAGAGCGGCCGACTGGCGGCCGTCCCTACCGGAGGGATCCCGTGTGATCGAGTTCCGAGCCGTGACCAAGCGGTTCGACGACGGGACGATCGCCGTGAACAACCTGGACCTCGTGGTCGAGGCGGGCACGATCACCGTCTTCGTCGGACCGTCCGGTTGCGGGAAGACCACGTCGTTGCGGATGGTCAACAGGATGATCGACCCGTCGTCGGGCACGATCCTGGTGGACGGCAAGGACATCCTGTCCGTCGACCCGCCGATGTTGCGCCGGGGGATCGGGTACGTGATCCAGCAGGCCGGGTTGTTCCCGCACCGGACGGTGCTGGACAACGTGGCGACGGTGCCGCTGTTGTCGGGCTGGAGCCGGAGCAAGGCCCGTGGGCGGGCCGCTGAGCTGCTGGAACTGGTCGGGCTGCCCGCCGAGCTCGGCAAGCGGTATCCGGTGCAGCTCTCCGGTGGCCAGCAGCAGCGGGTGGGGGTGGCGCGGGCGCTCGCCGCGGACCCGCCGGTGCTGCTGATGGACGAGCCGTTCAGCGCGGTCGACCCGGTCGTCCGGGAAGGACTCCAGGACGAGCTGCTGCGCCTCCAAGCCGAGCTGGACAAGACGATCGTGTTCGTCACGCACGACATCGACGAGGCCGTGCGGATCGGCGAGAAGGTCGCGGTGTTCCGCGAAGGCGGCATCCTGGCCCAGTACGACCGGCCCGCCGAGCTGCTCGCGCGTCCCGCGGACGACTTCGTCGCTCACTTCGTCGGCAAGGACCGCGGCTACCGCAGCCTGTCCTTTGTGGATGCCTCCGGCGTCGAGGTCGGCGCGGTGCCGCTGGTGCAGGTCAGCGAGGCCGTCGAGCCGTCGGGGGAGTGGCGGCTGGCCGTGGACGACCGCAGGCACCCGCGCGGCTGGCTCGCGCCGGGGACCACTGTGGACGGACCGCTGGTCGAGGACGTGCTGAAGCCCGGCGGGTCGCTGTTCGAGGTGGGGCAGTCGATCCGCGGCGCGCTGGACGCGGCGCTGTCCTCGCCGTCCGGGCTCGGGGTGGCCGTCGACGCCGAGGGCGCGGTGGTGGGAGCGGTGACCGCGACCCAGGTGCTCGCGGTGATCGAGGGCCTGCGCGAGAGCAGGGGCTGACCTCGTGGGAGACCTCGTCAAGTACCTCGGCGACGCGGGCACCCGCGGGCTGATCCTGGACATGCTGCTGGAGCACATCTACCTGTCGCTGCTGCCCCTGGTGATCTCCGTCGTGCTGGCCGTCGCGCTCGGCTGGGTGTGCCACCGGTTCGGCTGGTTCCGCGGCGCGCTGCTCGGCGCGGCCAACATCGTCTACACGGTGCCGTCGCTGGCGCTGTTCGCGATCATCCCGGCGGTGATCGGCACCCAGGTGCTGGACATCAACAACGTGGTCATCGCCCTCACCGTCTACACCACGGCGCTGCTGACCCGCCCGGTCAGCGACGCCCTGGACGCGGTGCCGGTGCAGATCACGGCGGCCGCGACGGCGATGGGCTTCCGGCCGCTGCGCCGGTTCCTGACCGTGGAGCTGCCGCTGGCGGTGCCGGTGCTGTTCGCCGGGCTGCGGGTCGGGTCGGTCAGCAACATCAGCCTGGTCAGCGTCGGCGCCCTGATCGGCACCGGCGGGCTGGGCGTGCTGTTCACCGACGGGTTCCGCAGCCGCTACCTCGCGCCGATCATCGTCGGCATCGTGCTGACCCTGCTGCTCGCGCTGGTGGTGGACGGCCTGCTGGTCGCGCTGCGCCAGTGGCTGACGCCGTGGAACCACATCCGGGGGGTGAAGTCGTGATCTTCGCCGACGCGTTCGCCTGGCTGTTCGACCCGGTCAACTGGAGCGGTGCCAAGGGGATCCCGCTGCGCACCGGCGTGCACCTGCTGTACTGCCTCGGCGCCGTGCTCGGCGCGAGCGCGATCGCGGTGCCGCTGGGCCTGTTCGTCGGGCACACCGGCCGCGGCGGCACGTTCCTGGTGGGCGGCAGCAACGCGTTGCGCGCGCTGCCGACGCTCGGCCTGGTCACGTTCCTGTACCTGATCGCGGGAGGTGGAACAGGCCCGGTGCTGATCGCGTTGGTCGTGCTGGCCATCCCGCCGATCCTGGCGGGGACCTACGCGGGCATCCAGGACGTCGACCGCGGCGTCGTGGACGCGGCCAAGGGCATGGGCATGACCGGCGGGCAGGTGCTGTGGCAGGTCGAGCTGCCCAACGCGCTGCCGCTGCTCATCGGCGGGCTGCGCAACGCGACCCTCCAGGTCGTGGCGACCGCGTCGGTCGCCGCGTACGTGGGGATCGAGACGCTCGGCCGTCCGCTGCTCGACGGCCTGCGGGTGCTGGACTACGGCCAGTTCGTCGGCGGCGCGGTGCTGATCGCACTGCTCGCCGTCGTGCTCGACCTGGTGCTGGCGGGCGCGCAGAAGGCCATCGTCCCGCGTGGACTGCGGCTGGTCGGTCAACCGACCGGTCCGAAGAAGGGCAAACGCTCGCAGAAGCTGGTGGCACTCGCCGCTCAGCCTGATTCAGGAGGAAGCACGGCATGAAGCGCTCCTTGGCCGTGGTCGTCGCGGCGGCCGCACTGCTGGTGTCGGCCTGCGGTTCGGCGGAAGACCTCAGCGGCAGCAACCAGCAGGCCGCGTCGGGTGAGGTCGTGGTCGGCTCGGCCGACTTCACCGAGAACAAGATCCTCGCGGAGATCTACGCGGGCGCGTTGAAGAACGCGGGCGCGAAGGTCACCGTCAAGTCCGGCATCGGCGCCCGCGAGCTCGTGGTGAAGGCGTTGCAGGACAAGTCGTTGGGCGTCGTGCCGGAGTACACCGGCAACCTGCTCAACTACTTCGACAAGACCAACGCCACCACGACGTCCGAGGACGTCTACACCGCCCTCAAGTCCAAGACCCCGTCCGGTCTGTCGGTGCTGGAGAAGTCCGCCGCCGAGGACAAGGACGTGCTCGTCGTCACGAAGGCGACCGCCGACTCCGGCGTCAAGTCCGTGGCCGACCTCGCGTCCAAGCCGGACTTCGTCCTCGGCGCGGCGGGCGAGTGGGCCCAGCGCTGGCAGGCGAAGATCAAGGAGGTCTACGGGGTGACCTTCAAGGAGATCAAGACCACCGACGCCGGCGGCCCGGTCACCGTCGACGCCCTCAAGGGCGGCACCGCCCAGGTCGTCAACCTCTACACGACCTCGTCCGACATCAAGGCGAACGACTTCGTCGAGCTGTCCGACCCGAAGAACCTGTACCCGGCGCAGAACATCGTGCCGCTGTTCCGCTCGGACGCGCTGGACGACAAGGGCAAGGCGGCGCTGAACAAGGTGTCCTCCGCGCTCACCACCGAGAAGCTGGCCGAGCTGGTCAAGCGGGTGGACGTCGACAAGGAGACGATCGCGAACGTCGCGGCCGACTTCCTGTCCACCGAGAAGATCTGACGCACCACCGGTTCGACGAGGGGCCGTCCCGGTTCGCCGGGGCGGCCCCTCATCTCGTGGCGCGCCCGCCGATCCGCCCGGTCAGCCCGTCCGCCGCGGCCCTGATGTCCTCGGCCAGGTCCGGCCACTTCTCGCCGCACTCGACCTCGCACACGTGCCGGAACGTCACCGTGATCGCCGCGATGGGCCGCTCGCCGTGGTCGAACACCGGCGCCGCCACCGACGCGAACCCCGCCGTCACGTACCCGTCCTCGACCGACCACCCCCGCCGCTTCTCGGTCCCCAGCAGCGCCCGCAGCGCGGGCAGGCTGTGCGGCCCCCGCCCGGTCCGGTCGACGAAGCTCCCCGCCGACGGGAACAACGCCCTGACCTGCGCCGCGGGCAGCCGCGCCAACATCGCCCGACCGGACGCGGTCAGGTGCGCGGGCAGGCGGACACCGACGTCGGACACGATCGACTGCGGCTGCCGGGGCTGCTCGCGCACCAGGTAAAGGGCCTCGGGTCCGTGCAGGACCCCCAGGTGCGCGGGCTGGTCGACCTTGTCGACGAGCCTGCGCAACAACGGCCTGGCGAGGCGTTCGAGCGGGTCGTGGCGGAGGTAGGCGGACCCCAGCTCGAAAGCGGCCACGCCGAGGCCGTAGCGGCGCTCCTCGGGGAAGTGGGTGGCGAAACCGGCCTCGGCGAGCTCGGCCAGGAGGTGGTAGGTGGTGGAGCGGGGGATGGCCAGTTCGCGGGCCACGGCGGTGGCGGAGACGGGGCCGGGTTTGCCCGCGAGGAACTGGAGGACGGCCAGGCCGCGGCGGAGGGCGGGGACGTCGCTGCTGGTGCCCATGGTTGAAGGCTAGGTGTTGGGTGGGGTTGGGTGTTCGAACTGCTGTGTGTGTCGGTGAGCTGGTCCCTCAAAACCGGGTATCGCTACAGCCGTCTCCGGGGGTGTCGCTACCACGGACTCCGGGTGCGGTCGGCTTGACTTGGGGCCCCTTTTTTGGGCTTCGTCGGGCGAAAAAGGGCAGGTGGTAGAGCCTGCCCGCCGACCAATTTTAAGCCCAAAAACCCCAAGTCAAGCCGACCGCACTAGCGGACGAGCACCGCTCGCTTCCAGCGTCGTTGGGTAGGGCGGCTTGGCTTGTCGCTTCCAGCGTTGTTGGGCCGTTGGCTTTGGCGCCGTCGTTGTTGGGCAGATCGGTGGTTCGGTTGGCGTGTGTTCAGGGGGATGGGGGGAATGTTTCGTGGATCGTGGTCTCGATCGAGCGTGGGGTCTCGATGTCCAGGAACAGGTTTTGGAGCATGAGGTCTGCGAGTTTCGAGGGCACCAGGCCTGATTGCTTTCCCTGGAGGCTGTGCGCGAGGCCGGTGATTTTCAGGGCTGTGCGGACCACGCCGGTCGGTAGTTTTCGGACTGGGCGGGGGTGGCCTGTGGCTGTGGCGATTCGGCTGATCATGGTGGCCCAGGTCATGTTCTCCTCGACGACCGGGATGTCCGCGCCGGACGCGTCCTCCAGTGCTTGGACCGCGGTCTCGGCTACTCGGCGGGCTGTTGTGGTGGCGCTGCCGCCGGTCGGGGCGAGTAGGGGTGATCGTGAGCGGACCCATTTGTCGAGGGGGCCGGACCAGTTGGGGAGGCGGTTGGCGGCGCGGCCGAAGACGAACGGTAGTTCCAGGACCGCTACGGGGAGGTTGGGGCCCGCGGCTTCGCGGCCGGCGCGGGCTTGTTCGACGCGGCTGCGGATGTAGGGGTGGGTGACCGCCAGGTCCCAGTCGGGGTGGAGGCGGTTGAAGTGGGTGTAGTACGAGCCCAGCACGACGGCGCGGGTGGCGCCGGCGGTGCGGGCGGCGGTGAGCAGGCGGACCACCGGGCGCACGTTGCCCTGGTGGAAGAGCGGGTAGACGGGTTTCCGGGGGATGTCGCGGTCGTCGGCCCCGGCCGCGAACACGACGCCGTCGTGGCCCGCGACGAGGTCGCGCCAGTCGGCCTCGGTGGCCGTGACTGCGTCCACGGCGTGGTCGACGCCGGCGCGCGCGGTCCTGGCGACCGCGGTCGCGGAGTGCTCCCGTTCGCGCAGCACCTCGACGATGTGCTGCCCCACCAACCCGCTAGCGCCCACCACCAGGATCCTCATGGGCATGATCATGCCGGACTGCGCGCCCGCGGGGGCTCAGAGCTGGCTCAGGATCGTGGGGTCGGTGATCTTCGTGTCGTCGGCCAGCAGCATCGCCTTGCTCAGGATCACCGTCAGCGTCCGGTCGCCGTCGAACGGCAGGTAGGACTCCGTGCCGGGGCCCGCTTTCGGGACGATGCAGAGGTAGCGGTTGTCCGGGGCGATCATGATGTTGCCGGAGCCGAGGTGGATCCGGTAGGTGTGGCGGGTCCCCTTCACCTGGAGGAACCGGTCCTCGACGGTGCACCGGCCGCCGATCGCCAGTCGGGGCAGCAGGCGGGTGAGCAGGTCGCGGCGGGTGCGGGCGGTCTCGGTCAGCTCGCCGAAGCCGTAGGACTGCCAGTACGTCGCGAACCGGCCGCCCGGACCGCCGTCCTGCCACGTCGGGTCGTTGCCGACGCTGGCGACGCCGACGAACAGGTCGACGTCGCGCAGCACCTCGCTGAGCACCAGGTCCGGGACCTCGGTCAACGGCAGCGGCTCGGCCTGGCGACCGCGCACCGGCGCGTACCCGCCGCCGGAGGCGTGGGCGTGGTTGGGGGCGGCGTCGACCGGGTAGAAGCGGACCTGGTCGGTGCGCAGCCGCAGGTAGCTGCCGGACGGGGCGGTGTCGACGCCGTACTCGTGGCCGTCGCCCTCGATCCAGTACTCGGCGCGCAACCCCCACAGCGGCAGGTCGCGGACGGCGGGCTCGTAGGTGTCGTCCACGGCCAAGCGGAGCTTGTTGCGCCAGCCGCGGACCGCGGCGAGCGAGTGGAACTGGTGCTGGCGCAGGACGTGCGCGGCGAAGCGGTTGGAGTAGGTGCCGGTGTCGCGTTCCGCGTCGGTCAGCAGGTACACCTCGCGGTGCGCCTGCTTGAACGGCTGGGTGATCCCGTGCTCCTCCAACCGGTCGCGCCACGCCAGGACCTCCGCGGTCGGGTGGCCGATCGGGTGCCACAGCGCGACTTCGCCACCGGTGACGGGTTCGCCCGCGAGGTCGCGCAGCTCCCCGTCGGTGAACGCGCACGCCACGCCGTCGACCGTCCACAGCAGACGCCGGGCGATGGTGCCGACCAGCGGGTGGTCGAGGTACCGCTCGCGCCACACGGTGAACGGCCACCGCCGTTGGGCCAGGAACTGCCGGTCGAGCCGTTCGACCTGCGCGGTCAGCATCTTGTCGACGTCCTTGACCGTCGCCTTGAGCGCCTTCAGCTCCTCGGCGTGGTCGCGCTTCACCGACGCGGGCGGGCTCTTCACGGGTTTGCCGGCGGCCGAGCGCCAGCCGAGCACGGCCGTGCTGCCCACGACGGCGACCTCTGCGGTGGCCTCGCCGAGCACGACGGTCGACCGGCCGACCCCGGTCAGCCCGTAGGAGGGCACGGCCAGCTCCTCGATCTCCTCGCGGCGCAGCCCCAGCTCGGCGGCCTTGGCCTCCAGGGCCGCGTCGACGAGCTTGAGCGTGCCCTTGTACGTCAGCCGGGTCGCGAGCCGCGCCAGCTCGGCGAGCACGGCCTCGCCGCTGAGCCTGGCCAGCACCCCGACGGCCGCGTTGGCGACCTTCGGGTTGCGCGGGCCGAGCCCGTCGACCTTCCGCAGCGACGTCTCCACCAGCGCGCCCAGCACGCGGGCCGACCTCGGGTCCGCGGGCAGCAGCGCCAGGAACCACGTGAGGCCGCGCACCGCGTTGGCGTTGAACGGGTCGTAGGCGTTGGTGACGTCGTAGTCGTACCTGTTGCGCTCCAACGGGATCGTGCGCGGCCTGCCCACCAGTTCGAGCCACGCCAGCATCGTCCCGCGCACGGCCTCCTCGCCGATCTCGGCCACGAGCGCCCGCGCGGGCTCCTCCCACTTGGCGTTCGGCTTCGCCGTCGTGGCCGCGGTCGCGAGCGCCAGCAGCCGCCGCCACGGTTCCGGCAGCGAGTCGAGGTCGGCCAGCGCCCGGTCGGCCCACAGCTCGCCGACGTTGAGCACCGGCTCGGTGAGCCGCTTGGCGAACGCCGCCGTCTCGGGCACCTGGTAGGTCTCCAGCGCCAGCCGCCGCAGCAGCGCCACGACCGGCGCCTCCAGCGCGCGGCCCGCGGCGAGCTCCGCCTCGGCCAGCAGCCTGGCGTCCGGCCCCCAGGCGCCGTAGTGCCGGGCCAGCTCGTCCAAGGCGGCCCGCCGTTCGGCGACCAGCACGTCGTCGGCCACCGCGCCCGTCGGCACGACCGCCACCACCGGCAGGATCGGCCCGCCCTTCTCCGGCGCCGCCCGGTACCGCGCGGCCAGCCCGTGCAGGACGTGCGCGCCCTTCGCCGCCGGCAGCGCCCGAAGCCGCTCCAGCACGTCGCCCCAGATCGGGTTCACCAGCCCGTGCCCGGCCTTGTGGGCCGCCAGCACCGCGTCGGCCAGCGCGTCCGGGTCCTCGACGGCGCCCTTGGCCTGGTTCGCGTACCCGGACATCAGCCACCCACCAGCGCGACGAGCTTCAGGAACGTGACCTCGGTGCCGAGCGGCAGCTCGACCACCTCGTCGAGACCGGTCACCTGCCGCTCGCCGACCAGCACCACGAAACCGTTGCGCCCGAACGCCTCCAGCGCCGCCGCGGTCTGCGCCTCCGGGTCGATCCGCTGCCGCACGCGGAACCCGTTCAGCTCGACCTCCGCGTCCGTCGGCCGCACGAGCCCCCGGAACACCCCGCCGTCGCGCGCGTTGAACTCCGCGACCTCCTGGAAGACCCGCCGCCGGATCACCTCCCGCAGCGGCAACCGCTCCTCGACCACGTCGAGCACCCACTGCTCGGTCGCCTTCCCGGATGTCGTCTCGTCCACGACCGTCACCGTTGCCATGGGCACAGGGTAGGGAAGGGCACCGACAGGATCGGCTCGACAAATCCGGCGGCGCTGGACCGGCCCGCCGCCTACGTGAAGAAGATGATCACGAACGAGTACCTCTCGTGGCGACGGCGGCCGTCGTCGGTGTGCTGGTGGTCGCCGCAGGCGTCTTCACGGTGCAGCGCCAGCACCTGACCGAGCCCGCGACGCCCCACCGCTCCCGCTCCGCTACTCGCCGCACTGGCTGCCCGAGGGGTTCTCCGAGCAGTCCCGCGCCTACACCCGCGACGGCGTCGTGAACCGGACCTGGATGCCCGCTCCCGCGGCCGCTACTCGGCGGACGCGGGCCGGGAGTCGGTGCCGTACACCTGGACCCCGGACCCGGCGCAGGGCGTCACTGTCCAGCTCGTACCCGGCCGCTGGCTCGTCGTCCGACCGGCGGGCACACCGGGAAGCGCGCGATCCCCACGGCCGACCTGGTCGACATCGCCAACACCGCGCAGGTCGACCTCCACCCGGACGTGTCCTGGCTCGGCAACCGCTGACCCCGGCGGCACCCGGCACTGTCTGGGATACCAGACGGAGTCGGGTGGTCCGGGGTCGTGGAAAACGGTTCGGCGGGTTGTGATGGGGGCATGGTGCAACCCGTGCAGCTGGGTCCGAAGCCGCTGACCCGCGAGGACGTGCAGGCCGTCGCACGAGACGGCGTGCCGGTGGAGATCCCGGAGGCCACCAGGGAGCTGGTGACCGCGGCGAGGGAGCACGTCGAGCGGCTGGCCACCGCCGAGACGCCGACCTACGGCATCTCGACGGGGTTCGGGGCGCTCGCGGTGCGGCACATCCCGCCGGACCGGCGGACCGCGTTGCAGCGGTCGCTGATCCGGTCGCACGCGGCGGGCGCGGGGCCGGAGGTGGAGCGGGAGGTCGTGCGGGCGCTCCAGCTGCTGCGGTTGCGCACGCTCTCGTCCGGCCACACGGGGGTGCGGCCGACGACGGTGGACGCGATGGCGGCGATGCTGAACGCGGGCATCACGCCGGTGGTGCACGAGTACGGCTCGCTGGGCTGCTCGGGCGACCTGGCGCCGCTGGCGGCGTCCGCGCTGGCGCTGATGGGCGAGGGGCGGGTCCGCGACGCCGACGGTCTCCTGGTGGACGCCGGGGTGGCGCTGCGCAAGGCGGGCATCGAGCCCGTCGTGCTGGCGGAGAAGGAAGGCCTCGCGCTGATCAACGGCACGGACGGCATGCTCGGCATGCTGGTGCTGGCGACCAGCGACCTGCGCGCCCTGCTGGACCTGGCCGACCTGACCGCCGCGATGAGCGTCGAGGCGCTGCTGGGCACGGACCGGGTGTTCGCGGCGGACCTGCACGCGCTGCGCCCGCATCCGGGCCAGGGCGCGTCGGCCGCGCGGATGGCGGCGCTGCTGGAGGGCTCCGAGATCATGGCGAGCCACCGCGGCCCGGACTGCACCCGCGTCCAGGACGCCTACTCGCTGCGCTGCTCGCCGCAGGTGCACGGCGCCGCGCGCGACACCGTCGCCTACGCCGAGACGGTCGCCGACCGCGAGCTGGCGTCGGTGATCGACAACCCGGTCGTGCTGGCCGACGGCCGGGTCGAGTCGAACGGCAACTTCCACGGCGCCCCGGTCGCCTACGTGCTGGACTTCCTGGCCATCCCGGTCGCGGACGTCGCCAGCATCGCCGAGCGCCGCACCGACCGGATGCTCGACGTGAACCGGTCGCACGGCCTGCCGCCGTTCCTCGCCGACGACCCCGGCGTCGACTCCGGCCACATGATCGCCCAGTACACGCAGGCCGCGATCGTGTCCGAGCTGAAGCGCCTGGCCGTGCCCGCGTCCGTCGACTCGATCCCGAGCTCGGCCATGCAGGAGGACCACGTGTCCATGGGCTGGTCCGCGGCCCGCAAGCTGCGCAAGGCCGTGGACGGGCTGACCACCGTGCTGGCCGTCGAGCTCCTGACCGCCGCCCGCGCGCTCGACCTGCGCGCGCCGCTCAAGCCCGCGCCCGCCACCGCGGCGGCCGTGGCGAAGCTCCGCGAGACCGTCCAGGGCCCCGGCCCGGACCGCCACCTCGCCCCCGAAATCGCGGCCGCCGAGGCCCTGATCCGAAGTGGAGCCCTCCGTTGACCGAGATTCGGGCCAAGCGCGGCCCAGAACTGACTGCCAAGAGCTGGTCCACCGAGGCCGCCCTCCGGATGTTCCACAACAACCTCGACCCCGACGTCGCCGAGCGCCCCGAGGACCTGGTGGTCTACGGCGGCACCGGCAAGGCCGCCCGCGACTGGCCGAGCTTCCACGCCATCACCCGCGAGCTGGAGAACCTGGCCGACGACGAGACGCTGCTGGTCCAGTCCGGTCGCCCGGTCGGCGTCATGCGCACCCACGAGTGGGCGCCGCGGGTGCTGATCGCGAACTCCAACCTGGTGCCGGACTGGGCCAACTGGCCGGAGTTCCGCAGGCTGGAGGCCGCGGGCCTGACCATGTACGGCCAGATGACCGCCGGGTCGTGGATCTACATCGGCACCCAGGGCATCCTCCAGGGCACCTACGAGACGTTCGGCGCCGTGGCGGACAAGCGCTTCGGCGGCACCCTGCGCGGCACCCTCACGGTGACCGCGGGTCTCGGTGGGATGGGCGGCGCGCAGCCGTTGGCCGTCACGATGAACGAGGGCGTCGCGCTCTGCGTCGACGTCGACCCGCACCGCGTCCAGCGCAGGCTGGAGACCCGGTACCTGGACGAGGTCGCCGACGACCTCGACGACGCCGTCGCACGGGTGCTCGCCGCGAAGTCCGAGGGTCGCGCGCTGTCCGTCGGCGTCGTCGGCAACGCGGCCGAGGTGCTGCCGGAGCTGTTGCGCCGCGACGTGGACGTCGACATCGTCACCGACCAGACCTCCGCGCACGACCCGCTGGCGTACCTGCCCGCGGGGGTGGCGCTGGAGGACTGGCAGGACTACGCGGCCACCAAGCCGGAGGAGTTCACCGACCGGGCCCGCACGTCGATGGCCGCGCACGTCGGGGCCATGGTCGGGTTCCTCGACCGCGGCGCCGAGGTGTTCGACTACGGCAACTCCATCCGCGGCGAGGCCAAGACCGGCGGCTGCGAGCGGGCGTTCGACTTCCCCGGTTTCGTCCCCGCCTACATCCGCCCGCTGTTCTGCGAGGGCAAGGGCCCGTTCCGCTGGGCCGCGCTGTCCGGCGACCCGGCCGACATCGCCAAGACCGACAAGGCGATCCTGGAGCTGTTCCCGGACAACGAGAAGCTGGCCCGCTGGATCAAGATGGCCGGTGAGCGCGTGGAGTTCCAGGGCCTGCCCGCCCGGATCTGCTGGCTGGGCTACGGCGAACGCCACCTCGCCGGCCTGAAGTTCAACGAGATGGTCGCCAGTGGCGAGCTGTCGGCGCCGATCGTCATCGGCCGCGACCACCTCGACTGCGGCTCGGTGGCCTCGCCGTACCGGGAGACCGAGGCGATGGCCGACGGCTCCGACGCCATCGCGGACTGGCCGCTGCTCAACGCCATGGTCAACACCGCGTCCGGCGCCACCTGGGTGTCCATCCACCACGGCGGCGGTGTCGGCATCGGCCGGTCGATCCACGCGGGCCAGGTCACCGTCGCGGACGGGACGGCGTTGGCGGCGAGGAAGATCGAGCGCGTGCTGACCAACGACCCCGGCATGGGTGTGCTCCGGCACGTCGACGCCGGGTACGACCGGGCCGCCGAGGTCGCCGACGAGCGGGGCGTGCGCATCCCCATGTCCGCCGGTGAGTGACCTGCTCGCCGACATCGCAGATGTCGGCCGGGACGCCAAGCGTGGCGGCTACTCCCGCCACGGGTTCGCGCCCGCGGAACTGGAGCTGCGCCAGTGGTTCACCGCCGAGGCGGGCAAGCGCGGACTCGACGTGCGGGCCGACCGCAACGGCAACCTCTGGGCGTGGTGGGGCAAGCCGGGGCGGAACGCGGTCGTGACGGGGAGCCACCTGGACTCCGTGCCGGGTGGTGGCGCCTTCGACGGGCCGCTGGGCGTCGTGTCGGCGTTGCAGGCCGTGGACGTGCTGCGGGCCAAGGGGTTCGTCCCCACCCGGCCGTTCGCGGTCGTCGTGTTCGTGGAGGAGGAAGGCGGCCGGTTCGGCGTGGCCTGCCTGGGCTCCCGGCTGATGACCGGCGCCATCTCCCCGCAGGCGGCGGCGAAGCTGACCGACCCGGACGGCGTGACGTTCGGCGAGGCCGCCCACAAGGCGGGCTTCGACCCGTTGCGGATGGGCCGCGACGAGCGGGCCCTGTCGATGATCGGCGACTTCGTCGAGCTGCACGTGGAACAGGGCCGCGGGCTCGACGTCCCCGTCGGTGTCGCGTCCTCGATCCTGGCGCACGGCCGGTGGCGGTTCAGCTTCACCGGCGAGGGCAACCACGCCGGCGCGACGCTGATCGAGGACCGCCGCGACCCGATGCTCCCGGCGTCGCGGATGGTCCTCGCCGCCCGCCGCGCCGCGACCGGGGGCGCACGGGCCACGGTCGGCCGGTTGATCCCCAATCCCGGTGGCACCAACGTGATCGCCTCGTCGGTCGACGTCTGGCTGGACGCGCGCGCCGCCGAGGACGAGCGGACCCGCGAGGTCGTCGCCGAGATCACGGCGGCTGCTTCGCGGGCCGCGGAGGACGAAGGCTGCTCGCTCAAGGTCACCGAGGAGTCGTACGGCGACACCGTGCACTTCGACCCGGACCTGCGCGACTCCCTCGCCGCCGTGCTGGGGGGCGTTCCCGCGCTCCCCACGGGTGCGGGTCACGACGCAGGCATCCTCGCGGCCCACACCAGGACCGCGATGCTGTTCGTCCGCAACCCCACCGGTGTCAGCCACGCGCCGGAGGAGTTCGCCTCGTCCGACGACTGCGCGGCCGGTGTCGTGGCGCTGGCGACGACCGTGGAGCACCTGGCGACGTGACGAGCTACTGGTGCGAGCAGGCCTGGCTGCCGGAGGGCGTCGTCCCCGGTGTGCTGATCGACGTCGCGGACGGCCTCGTGGTCCACCTGTCCACAGCGGACGGTCCGGGTGACGCCGTCCGACTGCCCGGTGTGGTGCTGCCGGGGTTCGCCAACGCCCACTCGCACGCGTTCCACCGGGCGCTGCGCGGTCGGACGCACGACGACGGCGGCACGTTCTGGACGTGGCGCGAGGCCATGTACGCGGTCGCGGCCGAGCTGACGCCCGAGAGCTACCTGGAGCTGGCCACGTCGGTGTACCGCGAGATGGCGGTCACCGGCGTGACGGCCGTGGGGGAGTTCCACTACCTGCACGACCGGTCCAACGAGATGGGCGAGGCCCTTCGCCAGGCCGCGGCGAACGCGG
Source organism: Umezawaea tangerina (assembly GCF_003002815.1). GTDB lineage: Bacteria > Actinomycetota > Actinomycetes > Mycobacteriales > Pseudonocardiaceae > Umezawaea > Umezawaea tangerina. The sequence continues at coordinate 660,740 of NZ_PVTF01000003.1, forward strand.
GCATCCGGCTGACGCTCCTGGACACCTGCTACCTGGCCGGTGGTATCGACATCCCGGTGCAGGGCGTCCAGCGCAGGTTCAGCGACGGCACCGCCGAGGCCTGGGCCGCCAGGGTCGAGGAGCTGCGCCCCGACCCGATGACCAGGATCGGCGCCGCCATCCACTCCGTCCGCGCCGTGCCCCGCGCCCAGCTCGCCGAGGTCGCCGCCGCCTTCCCCGACAACCCCCTGCACGTCCACCTCTCCGAGCAGCCCGCCGAGAACGAGGCCTGCCTCAACGCCTACGGCCTGACGCCCACCGAGCTGCTGCACGAGGCGGGCGCGTTGACCGCGCGCACCACCGCCGTGCACGCCACGCACCTGTCCACAAAGGACATCAAGCTGCTCGGCGCCGCCCGCACCGGCGCGTGCTTCTGCCCCACCACGGAAGCCGACCTGGCCGACGGCATCGGCCCGGCCCGCGACCTGGCCGACGCCGGAAGCCCTCTCTCGCTGGGCAGCGACCAGCACGCCGTCATCGACCCGCTGCTGGAGTCGCGCGCGCTGGAGCACGGCGAACGCCTCCGCACCGGCAAACGCGGCCGCTTCTCCCCGCGGGAACTCCTGGCTGCGCTGACGAACCACACCTCCATCGGCTGGCCGGAAGCGGGGAGGATCGGCGTCGGTGCCCCCGCGGACTTCGTCGCCATCAGGCTGGACTCCGTGCGCACAGCCGGTTCGAGGCCCGAACAGGTGGTCTTGACGGCCACGGCCTCGGACGTGGCAACGGTTGTCGTGGCGGGCAAGGTCATCGCCCAAGATGGTGTTCATTTCTCGAACGGGTGATGGGATTCCCGCCTCCGGAATTCCCGAAGGTCATCATGACCCCATGCAACGGCCACCGTTTCGCCGCCGGAAGTTGGGACGCCGCCTCCGCCAGATGCGGGAGCAGGCAGGGATGACCATCGAGGAGGCAGCGCTCGCCCTCGACAAGAAGCGCACCTCGATGTACCGGATCGAGGCGGGCGAGTCGCGGGTCGACGTGCACCTGGCCCGCTCGATGATGGACATCTACGACGTCTACCTGCCCAAACTCCTGGATGAGGTGCGCGATGCGCTGGAACCGGGCTGGTGGGCCAAGTACGGGTTGGCCGGGCTCGGATACGCCGACCTGGAGAGCGAGGCTGCCGCAGTGCGGGAGGTGACCCTTTCCTATGTGCCGGGGCTGCTCCAGACTCCGGCTTACATGCAGGTGGTGTTCGAGGCCGACCAATTGCGGCGGACCAAGTCCGAACTCGCCAAGCAGATGGAGATCCGCCAGATCCGCCAGGGCCGCCTGACCGATGAGGAGCGCCCACTGCACCTGACCGGGCTGATCGATGAATCGGCCCTGCTCAGGCTTGCGCCGTCCTCGGCTCTCATGGCCGAGCAGTTGGAGCACTTGGTCATCATGTCCGAGTTGCCTTCGGTCAGCCTTCGGGTGCTGCCTGCCGACCTCGGCATCCATGGAGGCCTGACCGGAGCCTTCACCCTGCTTGAGTTCACCGACCCCGAAGATCCGGACATGCTGTACATCGAATACCCGACCGGCTCGGCGCATTTCGAGGAGAAGGCCGATGTCCAGCGGGCTAGGGTGCTGTTTGAACACTTGTGCACCAAGGCGATGAGCCATGACGAGTCGGTGGCGCTGGTCGAACGGATGCTTACCGGGTGAGAGGGGTTTGCGGTGGAGTGGCGCAAGAGCAGCTACAGCGGTGGTGGCAATGAAGGCAACTGCGTCGAGGTCGCCTTCACCGGACCGGCGGTCGCCGTCCGCGACTCCAAGAACACCGGGGTGCGGCTGGCGATTCCGGCCGACCGGTGGAGGGCGTTCGTGGCCGCGCTGTAAGCGGCCGTGCTGGGGGAGGTGGTAGCGCGAATCCAGGCGGCGTTGGCCAAGTCAGCCGCCGCTATCGCAGCATTGGGTCGTGCGGCGGACCACTTGGACGACGCCCACGCCGGGATCGCGGCGACGCCGGCCGGTTCGGGCGACTCCGAAGGGGCGGAACTCGTTGCCGCTTTCGAGGGGATCCGACCAAGGGGCACCGACCTCCAGGCGTTGCTGGGCAACGCCGACGACACGGCGCGTCGCTACCTCGACGGTGTCATCGCCGATGCGGTGCCGGTGGACCGGTTGCGTGCGGACCTGCCACCGGATGTCCCCGCGATGAGGCGCGGGGCAGGCACCTCGCGCCCGAAGACCCACGGTCGCTGGGTGGGGCCGAGCGGGCGGTCGGAAGTGATCGTGAGCGGCAAGGACGAGCTGTACGACCAAGCCGTCGAGGTGTTCCGGGGAATGAAGTCGCGGCACATTCTCCAGCGGGTATCGGACGTCGAGATGAAGCTCGCGGCGCACATGCGCAAGAACGGGATCCGCTCCGCGACCGTGGTCATCAACAACCAGCCGTGCGGGGGTCCCATGGGGTGCGACGAGCTGGTGCCGGTCGTTCTGCCACCGGGCTATCGTCTTGTCGTGCACGGGACCAACGGGTTCTTTCGGGTGTACGAGGGAGGCGGGAAGTCGTCTTGGGTTCCCTGAACGCTTACTACGCCCGCGACCACGCTGCCGAGCCCGTCACGCTGTCGACCAGCGCTGACGTGGCGGCCTTCGTGGAGCGGCTGCGTGCGCGGTCATTGGAGACCGGGCCGCTCCTGGCGCAGGTGTACCTGACCGACGACGTGCACGCGCAGGAGCTGTCGGCCGGTGTCGACGGTGATCGCGGAGTGCTGCGCTACGCGGGCCGTGAGTGGTTCGAGGGCGTTTACAGCCTCGGTGACGAAGCCGGTTCAGATGAGGCGCTCGTCTACTACTACATGGACAACGACACGGAGTTCCCGCCCAACTCGCAGGTGTCCGTCGACGTCGTCCGGCGCGCTGTCGAGGAGTACCTGCGCACGAACGGTGAAAGGCCCACCGGTGTTCGTTGGCAAGCCGACCGCTGATCTGGAGACGTTGTGACGAGCACCCTGATCACCGGTATCGGTGAGCTGACCACGAACGACCCCGAGGTGTCCGGTACGGCGCTGGTGGTGGAGGGCGACCGCGTCGTGTGGGTCGGGGACGGGGAGCCGGCGGCGGACAGCCGTGTCGACGTGCAGGGGCGGGCGGTGTTGCCGGGGTGGGTGGACAGCCACACGCACCTGGTGTTCGCGGGTGACCGGACGGCCGAGTTCGGTGCGCGGATGGCGGGGAAGCCGTACACGGCGGGTGGGATCGCGGTGACGGTCGGGGCGACCCGTGCGGCGAGCGACGACGAGCTGGCCGCGAACCTGAAGCGGCACATCGCGGAGGCGCTCAGCCAGGGGACGACCTGCGTCGAGACCAAGACCGGGTACGGGCTCAACGTCGCCGATGAGGTGCGGTCGGCGAAGCTGGCGGCAGAGCACGTCGACGAGGTGACGTTCCTGGGGGCGCACCTGGTGCCCGCCGGGAGCGATCCCGACGAGTACGTGGACCTGGTGTGCGGCGAGATGCTGGACGCCGTCGCCCCGCACGTGCGGTGGGCGGACGTGTTCTGCGAGAAGGGCGCGTTCGACGAGGACCAGTCGCGGGCGGTCCTGCGGGCGGCCGCGGCGAAGGGGCTCGGGCTGCGGGTGCACGGCAACCAGCTCGGCGAGGGCCCCGGTGTCCGGTTGGCCGTGGAGCTGGGAGCGGCGAGCGTCGACCACTGCACGTACCTGTCCGCTGACGACATCGACGCGCTGGCGGGCTCCGACACCGTCGCCACGCTGCTGCCCGCGTGCGACCTGTCGACCCGCCAACCACTCCCGGACGTCCGCCGCCTGCTCGACGCGGGCGCGACCGTCGCGCTGGCGAGCAACTGCAACCCCGGCTCGTCCTACACGTCCTCGATGGCGTTCTGCGTGGCCATCGCCGTCCTCCAGATGCGGATGAGCGTGGAGGAGGCCGTGCGGGCCGCGACCCTGGGTGGTGCGCGGGCACTGCGCCGGGACGACGTCGGCGTGCTGCGGCCCGGCGCACGTGCTGACCTGCACGTGCTGGACGCGCCGTCGACCACTCACCTCGCCTACCGGCCCGGTGTCCCGCTCACGCACGCGGTGTGGCGAGCAGGGGTCGAGGTGCACCCGAGCACGTAGGGTTCGTCCTCGTGGCGGAGGACTTCGGGAACGCGCTCACGCGTGCGATCGAGCCAGCTGCTGGAGGAGATCCTCGCGGTCGACGACCTGCTGGGCAGTTCCGGTGTCGATGACGTAGGTGGTCGCGTTCGACGCCGTGTTGTCGTATTCGAACCCAATACTGTCAATTCTGTGGAAACCCCGTTCAAGGGGTGGGTACGTCTTCGAGCGTCCGCAACGGCGACAGCAGCAGCCACAGCACCGCGAGCGAGAGGCCGGTGCTGCCGACCCACAGGCCGGTGCGGGCGTCCGCGGCCTCCGCGACCAGCCCCGCCAGGACGCCGCCGAGCGGCATCGTGCCCCACACGACGACCCGGTTGGAGGCGTTCATCCGGCCCAGCAGCCGGTCGGGGCACACCGCCTGGCGGAAGGTCACCTGCGCGATGTTGTAGACGGTGGACCCGAAGCCGACGACGAACCAGCCCACCACGAACAGGCCGATCCGCCAGTCGGGCCGGGTCATCGGCAGCAGCAGCGCGAACGGCTGGGTCAGCAGCAGCGACAGCCACGACGACCGCGCCCGCCCGACCGCGGACACCACCGCCCGACCCGTGACGGCGCCCAGGAAACCGCCGACGCCGGAGGCCGCCAGCACCAGGCCCGTCGCGCCCGTGGACAGGCTGAGCTCCCGGTTCAGGAAGAGGACGTTGAGGGTGACCAGGAAGGTGAGGAACAGGTTGGCGGTGGCCGTGCAGCAGGCGATGGCGCGCAACGTCGGCACGCCGAAGACGAGCCGCAGTCCCTCGCCGATCTCGCCGAGCAGGTGGCGGGTCCCCGGCTGTTGCGGCGTCGGCTCGACGGAGGTGATCCGGTTGAGCTGCGACGCCGACACGACGAACCCGATGCTGGTGGCCAGCATGGTGTTCGCCGCCCCCAGCACGGCGACCGCCCAGCCGCCGAGCGCGGGACCGGCGGTCGTGGCGACGGACTGGCTCGTCTGGAGCTTCGCGTTGCCCTCCAACAACTGGTCCCGGCCGACCAGCACGGGCAGGTAGGCCAGGTGCGCCACGTCGAAGAACACCGTCGCCACGCCCACGGCCAGCGTGACCACGAGCAGCTGCGCCAGGGTGAGCACGCCCGCCCAGCCCGCGACCGCGATCGTGGCCAGCAGCGCCGCCCGGCACAGGTCCATCGAGATCATCAGCCCGCGCTTGCGCATCCGGTCCACCCACGCGCCCGCGGGCAGCCCGATCAGCAGCAGGCCGACCGTCTGGGCGGCGTTGAGCAGACCGACCTCGAACGGGCTCGCGGCCAGCACGCCGACCGCCAGCAGCGGTGCGGCGACCCCGCCGATCCTCGTGCCGAACTGGCTGACGGCGTTGCCCGCCCACAACATCCGGAAGTCGGAGTGCTCCTTGAGCGACCCCGTGGTGGTCACCACGTGACGGGGAGCGCCCGCGGCCCGCGGACGGTCAGGCCGAGCTTCCAGGGCACCTCGTCGAGCGGGACGGCCAGTCGCAGACCAGGGATCCTGCTCACGACCGCGGCCAGCGCGACCCGCAGCTCGACCCTGGCGAGCACCGCGCCGAGGCACAGGTGGGCGCCGTGGCCGAACGCCAGGTGGCCCGTCGCCCTGCGGTCGAAGTCGATGCGGTCGGGGTCGGCGAAGGCGTTCGGGTCGTGGTTGGCCGACGGCAGCGACGCGAAGACGGCCTCACCCCGGCGGATCAGCACCCCGGCGATCTCCACGTCCTCGGTGGCGACGCGGGGAGCGCTCACGCCGAGCCCGGACATGGCGTAGCGCAGCATCTCCTCGACTGCGTTGGGCACCAGCTCGGGCTGGGCCCGGAGCCTCGCCATCAGGGACGGGTCCTCGGTCAGCAGCACGGTGAAGTTGGCGATGGCGTTGGCGACGTTCTCGTAGCCCGCGCCGAGCAGCGTGCCGCACAGCGTGACCAGCTCCAGCTCGCTGAGCCGGTCGTCCACGTCCCGCGCGTGCACGAGCTCGCTGAGCAGGTCGTCGCCGGGGTCGGCGCGGCGTTCGGCGATCACGTCGGCGAGGTAGTCCGACAGCTCGTCGACCGCGTCCTGGACCTGGTCCCTGGTGTAGGCCGTGGAGGACAGCAGCCTGCTCGCCAGCCCGGTGAAGTGGTCCCGGTTCCCCTGCGGCACACCGAGGAGCTCCCAGATCACGGTGATCGGCAACGGCAGTGCGAACGCCTCCAGCAGCTCGGCGGGCGGCCCGGTCTCCAGCATCGCGGTCAGCAGGTCGTCGGTGAGCCGGTCGATCCGGGGGCGCAGCCGTTCGATCCGGCGGACGGAGAACGCGGGGGCGACGAGCCTGCGGAGCCTGGCGTGCCCGGCACCGTCCATCATGGACAGCGCCGACCCGCCCGCGGGTTCGACGGTCAGCCGTGGGACCGCGGGACCCGCCGCGGCCGCCCGGCTGAACCGGCGGTCGGTGAGCAGCGCCCGGTTGTCGGCGTATCTGGTGAGCAGCCAGGCGTCCCCGCCGTGGGGGAGCCGGATCCGGGACACCGGCTCGTTCTCGCGCAGCTCGGCGAAGACGGGGTCGATCGCGAGTCCGACGGGGGCCGAGAAGGGGAACGTCCTCGGTCCGGTGACGGCCGTCGTCGCGACCTCCAGGGGCTCGGTCATCCCGCGCGCACCAGCCGGACCCGGTCGACGGCTGCCCGGTGCAGGTCCTCCGGGATGTCCGGGTCGTCCACCAGCAGGCAGGTGCCGATCGGGGTCGTCATCAGGTGCGTGCCCTCGAACCCGTGCAGCTCCAGCGAGTCCGACGCGACGTCGTCGAGCGGGAAGCCGAAGCGCAGCCGGGGGATCCCGGTGGGCTCCTTGCGCCGCCGCTTCTCCTGCGCCGCCACGGGGACGAGGGCGGACGCCACGTCGTCCCACACGTCCGGGAGGTCGACCCACCGGGTGGTCCTGCGGTGCAGCGCCAGCAGCTCCGGCGCGAGGTTCAGCGCGCGGGCGGTGTCCGCGACCAGGTCGGGCAGGTCCTCCCTCGCGGCCAGCGCCTCGGCGAGGACCACCAGGTCCAGCATGTCCTTGCGCCGGAACTTGCGCTGGAACCGCTCCTCGGCGACCGCGAACAGCGAGCGGACGTCGTCGTCGGCCGGGAGCCCCGCGCGCACCGGGACGTCGGACATGTTGCCGCAGAAGGCGCACGTGGCGATGTCCGCGCCCATCGGCTTGTCCAGCTCGGGTTCCTCGGCGGGCCACTTCACCGCCACCACCACGTGCAGCTCGCCGCCGGTCTCCAGGACGTTGACGCCCTGCGGCACGGCGTCGAACCGCTCCCGCAGGTCCAGCACGCAGGCCCAGAGCGACTCCTGGTCCGGGGCGACCACGTCGGTGTCGCCCGAGTTGCGCAGCAGGCCCGCGGGCATCCGCCGCGCGATGCGGGCCCCCTTGATCACCTCGACGCCGTGCGCCGCGGCCAGCGCCTCCCCGGTCGCGTGCAGCGCGTCCACCCGGCGCCGGACCCGGTCGAGGTACCCGGCCGCCCGATCGGTGACGGGCTCACCCCTGGCGACCACCGAGGACAGCCACGTCGGCAGGATCCCGGCCCGGTTGGCCATGTCCGCGACCCGCCAGCGCGGATAGCCGGGCGGAACCCCGAGAAGGCTTTCCACCACGGTGAGTTCGGCCATTCGGCTGCTCCTCGGGGCTGTGCGGGTTAATCGGTGGTGGGTGAACCAGTTCGGCATCGTTCCCCTTTCCCCGATCGCTGTCAACGTCGCCCATTTGATTTCTTTATCGTTGTTGACGCTCGCCCGAAGTCGAGTCTACGATTCCGCTTCGCCCTCTCGGAGAGGGTTTATTCGTAGCGGAACCGGAGGGTAATCATGCGCCATCTCGCGACTGCCGAATTTCGGGTGAAGAAGGCCGGCACGAAGTAAGTGCTGGTCAGGCGGTTGACCTGGATGACCGGTCGTCCCGGTCAGCCGCCATCAGCGGCCAATTGCCGCTGGCGTGATTCACCCGGATGTGCCAATTGCCTACTTCGGTGAGCCCGATCGCGGTGTTCGACCGCGGCATTCCTTTGTGGAGCGAATACCGCGGGTGGCCGGTCGAATTCGAGAACTGCCACGCGCAGCGTGCTGGAGCAGCTCCACGTGGCACGGCCGCGTTTCACGGTGCAGGCTTGGGGCATGGAGTACACGCAACTCGGTCGTTCCGGTCTCTCCGTGTCCCGCCTGTGCCTCGGCACGATGAACTTCGGTCCGGAGACGACCGAACCCGACAGCTACACGATCATGGACCGCGCCCACGAGCACGGCATCAACTTCTTCGACACCGCCAACGTCTACGGCTGGAAGGCGGGGGAGGGCGTCACCGAGCAGATCATCGGCCGCTGGTTCGCCACCGGCGGCGGCCGCCGCGAGAAGACCGTGATCGCCACCAAGCTCTACGGCAGCATGGGCGACTGGCCGAACGACAACCTGCTGTCCGCGCTCAACATCCGGCGCGCCGCCGACGAGTCGTTGCGCCGCCTCAAGACCGACTACATCGACCTCTACCAGATGCACCACGTCGACCGCGCGACCCCGTGGGACGAGATCTGGGAGGCGTTCTCCGTCCTGCGCCAGCAGGGCAAGGTGCTCTACTTCGGCTCCTCCAACTTCGCGGGCTGGCACCTCGCCCAAGCCCAGGAAGCCGCGCGCGCCAGGCACTTCCTCGGACTGGTCAGCGAGCAGTCCATCTACAACCTGCTCAACCGCTGGGTCGAGCTGGAGGTCCTGCCCGCCGCCCAGCACTACGGCATCGGCGTCATCCCGTGGTCCCCGCTCGGCGGCGGCCTGCTCGGCGGTGTGCTGCGCAAGCAGCGCGAGGGCGGCGGCTCCCGCGGCAACTCCGACCGAGCCAAGGGGAACCTCGCCAAGCACCAGGACGCCATCGAGGCCTACGAGAAGCTCTGCGCCGACCTCGGCGAGGACCCGGCCAACGTCGGCCTCGCGTGGCTGCTGCACCAGGACGGCGTGACCGCCCCGATCATCGGGCCGCGCACCGCGGAGCAGCTGGACGGCTCACTGCGGGCCGCCGAGCTGAAGCTCGACGACGAGGTCCTGACCAAGCTCGACGAGCTGTTCCCGGCACCGGGCCCGAACGGCTCCAAGCCCGCCCCGGAGGCCTACGCCTGGTAAGTGGGAACGGGGCCCCGGACTTCCGGGGCCCCGCCTCACTCCTCGTCCTCGTCGTCACGCGCCAGGAACGTCGCCAGGCGTTCGATCGGGGTCTCGAAGTCGGGGTTCAGGTCGACGAACGCGCGCAGGCGGTCGGCCAGCCAGGCGAAGCTGACCTCCTCGTCGCCCCGGCGGGTTTCCAGTTCCTCGATGCCGCGGTCGGTGAAGTACATCGGAGTCCTCCGTGAACGGCCGAGCCGCCGGAACCCACGTGCTCGGTTCCGGCGGCTCGGGGCGTGAAACCTAGTCGAACGCCTTCTTGATGATCTCGCGCTGCTCGACCTCGTGCACCTTGCTCGACCCCGCCGACGGCGCGGCCATCGGACGGCGGCTGACCCTGGTGGCGCGGAAGCGCTCGGGCAGCAGGTCAGGCAGTGCCAGGCCGTAGAACGGCCACGCACCCTGGTTGGCGGGCTCCTCCTGGGTCCAGCGGACCTCGGTGGCGTTGGGGTACTGCTCCAGCGCCTCGGTGAGCTTGCGCGCGGGCACCGGGTACAGCTGCTCGACCCGGACGACGGCGGTGTCCTTGACCTCGCGCTTCTCCTGCTCGGCCGCGAGCTCGTAGTAGATCTTGCCGCTGCACAGCACGACCTTGGTGACCTTCGACGGGTCCGGCTTCGTCGGGTCGGGGATGACCGACTGGAAGCGCTCCTCGGTGAAGTCCTCGACCGGGCTGGTCGCGGCCTTCAGGCGCAGCATCGACTTGGGCGTGAACACCACCAGCGGCCGGTTCACGCCGTCGAGGGCGTGGCGGCGCAGCAGGTGGAAGTAGTTCGCGGGCGTCGACGGCACGGCGATCGTCATCGACCCCTCCGCGCACAGCTGGAGGAACCGCTCGATGCGACCCGACGTGTGGTCGGGGCCCTGGCCCTCGTGGCCGTGCGGCAGCAGCAGCACGACGTCGGAACGCTGCCCCCACTTGGCCTCGCCGGACGAGATGAACTCGTCGATGACCGGCTGGGCGCCGTTCACGAAGTCGCCGAACTGCGCCTCCCACAGCACCAGCGCGTCGCTGTTGGCGACCGAGTAGCCGTACTCGAAGCCGAGCGCGGCGAACTCCGACAGCACCGAGTCGTAGACCATGAACTTGCCCTGGTCGTCGGACAGGTTCTGCAGCGGCGTGTACTCCGCGCCGGTCTTGCGGTCGACCAGCACCGCGTGGCGCTGCACGAACGTGCCGCGCCGCGAGTCCTGACCGGCCAGGCGGACCAGACGGCCCTCCAGGGTCAGCGAGCCGAACGCCAGCAGCTCCGCGAACGCCCAGTCGATGCCGCCCTCGCGGGCCATCTTCGACCGGCGCTCCAGGACCGGCTTGACGCGCGCGTGCGGCGTGAAGCCCTCCGGGAGGTTGACGTGCGCGTCGGCGATCTTCTCCAGCACCTCGATGCTCACCCCGGTGGGGAGCTTCGCGGGCACCTGCTGCTCGGACTCGACCGACGGGCTGGCCTTGGCCGGGTGCTTCTCCAGCTCGCGGACCTCGTTGAAGACGTGCTCCAGCTGGCTGGAGAAGTCCTGCAACGCCTTCTCGGCCTCCTCGACGGAGATGTCGCCGCGGCCGATCAGCGACTCGGTGTAGGTCTTGCGCACCGAGCGCTTGGTGTCGATCACGTCGTACATGGCGGGCTGCGTCATCGAGGGGTCGTCGCCCTCGTTGTGGCCGCGGCGCCGGTAGCAGACCATGTCGATCACGACGTCCTTGTTGAACGCCTGCCGGTAGTCCACCGCCAGCTTCGCGACCCAGTAGCACGCCTCCGGGTCGTCGCCGTTCACGTGGAACACCGGGGCGCCGATCATCTTCGCCACGTCGGTCGAGTACTTCGACGACCGCGAGTTCTCCGGCGCCGTGGTGAAGCCGACCTGGTTGTTCACGACCACGTGCACCGTGCCGCCGGTGCGGTAACCGCGCACCAGCGCCAGGTTCAGCGTCTCGGCGACCACGCCCTGACCCGCGAACGCGGCGTCGCCGTGCATCGCGACCGGCAGCACGGAGAACCCGTCGCCGCCCTTGTCGAGGATGTCCTGCTTCGCCCGCACAATGCCTTCGAGCACCGGGTCGACCGCTTCGAGGTGCGACGGGTTCGCCGTCAGCGACACCTTCGTCTCGCCGTCGCCGAACATCCGGAAGTACTTGCCCTCGGCACCGAGGTGGTACTTCACGTCACCGGAGCCGTGCGCCTGGCCGGGGTCGAGGTTGCCCTCGAACTCGCGGAAGATCTGCGAGATCGGCTTGCCCACGATGTTCGCCAGCACGTTCAGGCGGCCGCGGTGCGGCATGCCGATGACGACCTCGTCCAGCTCGTGCTCGGCTGCCTTGTCCAGCACCGCGTCCAGCAGCGGGATGACCGTCTCGCCGCCCTCCAGCGAGAACCGCTTCTGGCCGACGTACTTGGTCTGCAGGAACGTCTCGAACGCCTCGGCCGCGTTCAGCTTCGACAGGATGTACTTCTGCACGGTGGCCGGCGGCTTCTCGTGCGGGACCTCGACGCGCTCCTGGATCCAGTTGCGCTCCTCCGGCTCCAGGATGTGCATGTACTCCACGCCGACGGTGCGGCAGTAGGAGTTGCGCAGCACGCCCAGGATGTCGCGGAGCTTCATCCGCTCCTTGCCCGCGAACCCGCCGACCGGGAACTCCCGCTCCAGGTCCCACAGCGTCAGGCCGTGCGACAGGACGTCGAGGTCCTTGTGGCTGCGCTGGCGGTAGTTCAGCGGGTCCGTGTCCGCCATCAGGTGGCCGCGGGTGCGGAACGCGTCGATCAGCTCGATCACGCGGGCGGTCTTGTCGACCGAGCCCTCGGGGATGTCGGCGACCCAGCGGATCGGCTCGTAGGGCAGCCGCAGCGACGTGAACACGTCGTCGTAGAAGCCGTCCTCGCCCAGCAGCAGCTGGTGGATCCGGCGCAGGAACTCGCCCGACTCGGCGCCCTGGATGATCCGGTGGTCGTAGGTGGAGGTCAGCGTGATGACCTTGCTGACGCCCATGTCCGTCAGGGCCTGCTCGCTGCTGCCCTGGAAGTGCGCCGGGTACTCCATCGCGCCGACGCCGACGATCGTGCCCTGGCCCGCGGTGAGGCGGGGGACCGAGTGGTTCGTGCCGATCGTGCCGGGGTTGGTCAGCGAGATGGTCGTGCCCGAGAAGTCCTCCGACCCGAGGCCGCCGGTGCGGGCCTTGCGGATCAGGTCCTCGTAGGCCTGCCAGAACTGCGTGAACGTCATGTCCTCGCAGCCCTTGATGGAGGCCACCACGAGGGTGCGCGCGCCGTCCTTGCCGGGCAGGTCGATCGCCAGGCCGAAGTTGACGTGCTCGGGGGTCACCACGAACGGCTTGCCGTCGACCGACGCGTAGTGCCGGTTCATGTTCGGGTACGCCTGCAGCGCCCGCACGACCGCGTAGCCGATCAGGTGCGTGAAGGAGACCTTCCCGCCCCGCGTCCGCTTCAGGTGGTTGTTGATCACGATGCGGTTGTCGGCCAGCAGCTTCGCGGGCACGGCGCGCACGCTCGTCGCGGTCGGAACGGTGAGCGAGAGCTCCATGTTCTTCGCGATGGCGGCCGAGGCACCCCGGAGCTGCTTCTGCTCCTCGCCCTCGGCGGGCTTCACCGGCGCCGCCTTCGCGGCCTGCTGCGGCGCGGGCTTGCTCGCGCTCGGCGGCGTCGCCTTGGCAGCGGCGGGCGCGGGCGCCTTGGCGGCGGGTGCGGCCTGCTGGGGAGCGGGCTTCGTGGCCGTCGCAGCCTGACCGTTGGTGGTGTCGGCCGCACGGGTGGTGGTCGAGCCGGCCGCGGGGGCCGCGACGCTCCCGTTGCCGGATGCCCGCTGCGTCGGCTTGTAGTCGGCGAAGAAATCGTGCCACGCCGGGTCTACGGACGACGGGTCGGCGAGGAACTGCTCGTACATCTCCTCGACCAGCCACTCATTGGGGCCGAACTGTGACGCAGGACTACTGCTGGACACGGCTGCCGCTCGCCTCTATCCATCTCGCTCTTGGTGTCGACATAACTCCCTGCCAGGTTAGTCCCCCGCGTATGCCACTTCATACGGAGGATGCGCCTGCCAACGAGTGCTCCATCACAGGATCGGTCACGACCCCGCTCGTGTTGCACCCACTTGAGCATTGCTTGATGTGATCTCGCCGTCGACCTGGACCAACCCCGTTCCGGAGCCCCTCCTCGCGGCTCGACGAGGGCGCCGGAGGTTCCAGGATGTGAACCTCCGACTCCCACTTGGCGGACCGCCGCCGGGGTGACGGCAGCCCTTCCCGTAGCCCGGTGTCACCGGGCATTCCCCTCCGGGTGTACCCCGAAAGGGGGGCGGTTCACGCCCGCACCGCGAACGTGACCACGGGTCCATGCTGACTGCTCCCGCCCTCCCGCGGGGGACGGATCCCGATTCTCAGGCCGCCTCCTCGGCGGGCAGGCCGAAGCGCCACAACCTGGCATACGTGCCGCCCGCCTCCAGGAGTTCACCGTGCGTGCCCTGTTCCACGATCCGACCGCCCGCCAGCACCACGATCCGGTCGGCTCGCGCCGCCGTCGCGAGCCGGTGCGCGACGACGAACGTGGTCCGCCTGCCCGCCAGGTGGTCGCTCGCGGCCAGCACCGCCGTCTCCGTCGCCGGGTCGAGCGCCGCCGTGGCCTCGTCGAGGAGCAGCAGGTCGGGGGCCACCAGCTCGGCCCGCGCCAGCGCCACCAGCTGGCGCTGCCCGGACGACAGGCCCTGGCCGCGCTCGCCCACCTGCTGGTGGAACGCCGACGGCAGCGCCGCCACGACCGGCAGCGCCCCCACCGCGCGGACCGCCCGCTCCACCTCGGCGTCGGTGGCGTCCGGCCGCCCGTACCGGACGTTGTCCGCGACGTCGCCGCCGAACAGGTGCGCCTCCTGCGGCACGACGCCCAACCGCTGCCGGAACTCCGGCAGGTCGTAGGACCGCACGTCCACCCCGTCCACCAGCACCGTGCCCTCGGTGGCGTCGTAGAACCGGGCGACCAGCTTGACCAGCGTCGACTTGCCCGCACCGGTCGCACCCACCAGCGCGACCGTCTCACCCGCCGCCACGTGCAGGGACACCCGGTCCAACGCGGGCTCGTCGGTGCCCTGGTAGCGGAACGTCACGTCCCGCAGCTCCACCTCGCCGCGCAGCGCCACCACGTGCACCGGCTCCTCGGCGGGCGGCACCGTGCTCCGGGTCGCCAGCAGCTCACCGATCCGCTTCAGCCCCACCCTGGCCTGCTGGTACCCGTCGAACACCCCGGACAGCTGCATCACCGGCGCGAAGAACAACCCCAGGTACAGCAGGAACGCCAGCAGCACACCCGGCGTCAGCGTGCCCGCCGCCACCCGGTACGCGCCGACCGCCAGCACGGCCGCCTGCGCGACCCCCGACAGCATCGACACGAACGGGAAGTACGTCGCGATGTACCTCTGCGCCCGCAGCCTGGACACCCGGTAGGCGTCGCTGCGCTCGGCGAACGCCTTCGCCGACCGGCCCTCGCGGGTGTAGGCCTGCGACACCCGCAGCCCGGACACGTTCTCCTGGAGGTCGGCGTTGACCACGCTGACCCGTTCGCGCGCCTCTGTGTACGCCCGCGACGACAGGCGCTGGAACAGCACGGTCGCGACCAGCAGCACCGGCAGCACGGTCAGCGCCACCAGCGCCAGCGCCGGGTCGGTCAGCACCAGCGCGACGGCGATGCCGCCCACCGTCAGCACGCTGATCACCGCCGTGGTCAGCCCCGTCTGCAGGAACGTGGACAGCGCGTCCACGTCCGTCGTCATCCGGGTCATGATCCGACCGGCCATCTCGCGCTCGTAGTAGTCCAGGCCGAGCCGTTGCAGGTGGGCGTAGCTGCGCACGCGCAGCACGTAGAGCAGCCGCTCGCCGACCCGCGAGGTCAGCACGGTGTTCCACGCGGTGCTGAACCAGTTGAGCCCGACCAGCAGCAACCCGACCCCGGCGGCCGCCCACAGCGCGGTGGTCGACCGGCCCAGCACCCCGTGGTCGATGCCGTACCGGACCAGCGTCGGCAGCCCGATCGCCAGCCCCGCGTCCACCACGATCAGCAGCCCCACCAGCGCCATCGCCCACCGGGCGGGCCGCAGCAGACCGCGCAACCGGAAACCGGGGTCGGGCGCGGTCGGGTCCTCACCGGACAGCCTGGGCACCTCCGACGCGGGCGGCAACGCCTTGACCTGCGCCAACAGCTCCGGTGTCGCGGGAAGACCACCGGCCAGCGCCGACGTCGAGGCACCCCGCCCGGACACCGTCACCGGCTTCACGGTCCGGTTCTCCGACGCCAGCCGCGACACGTCCTCCGGGTCGAACGACGGCCACAGCGCGGGCGTCGTCCCGTCCGGGCCCGGCTCCAGCACCGCGTCCGCACGGGTGTCGACCTGCTCGATCGCGTCGGTCGGCCCGGCCAGCAGCTCCCGGAACAGCGCGCACCGCCCGTCCAGCTCCTCGCGCGTCCCCACGTCCACGACCCGGCCGCGGTCGAGCACCGCGATCCGGTCCGCCAACGCCAGCGACGACCGGCGGTGCGCGATCAGCAACGTCGTCCGCCGCGCCGTGACGGCCGCGAGCGTGCGGTGGATCGCGGACTCGGTCGCCGTGTCCACCGCGGAGGTCGCGTCGTCCATGACCAGCACCCGCGGGTCGGTCAGCAGAGCGCGCGCCAACGCCACCCGCTGCCGTTGGCCACCGGACAGCGTGAGCCCGCGCTCGCCGACGACCGTGTCGTAGCCCGCGGGCAGGGCGAGGATGAACTCGTGCGCCTCGGCGGCCTTCGCCGCGGCGACGACCTGCTCGTCGGTGGCGTCCGGGCGGCCGTAGGCGATGTTGGCGCGCAGGGTGTCGGAGAAGAGGAACGCCTCCTCGAACACGACGCCGACGGTGCCGCGCAACGACGACAGCCGCAGGTCGCGCACGTCCACACCGCCGACGGCGATCGAGCCGGCGTGGACGTCGTAGAAGCGGGGGAGCAGCAGCGACACCGTGGACTTGCCGGAGCCCGCCGTGCCGACCAGCGCCAGCGTCTCGCCCGGCCGGACGTCCACGGTGACGTCGGACAGGACCGGTTCGCTGCGGGTGTAGCCGAAGGTCACACCGGACAGGGAGATGCCGACAGGCCCGTCCGGGACGTCCTGGGCACCTTCCTTGTCGACCACGTCCGGCTGCGAGTCGATCAGCTCGTAGACCCGCTCGACACCCGCGCGGGCCAGCTGGGCGTTGACCACCAGACCGGACAGGAGCCGGGTCGGGCCGACGAGGTTGGCCACGTAGGTCGCGAACGCCAGGAACGTGCCGAGGCTGACCTGCCCGTGCAACGCCATCCAGCCGCCCAGCGCGAGCACCGCCACCTGGCCCACCGCGGGCAGCGCCGTCAGGGTCGCCGTGGGCTGGGCGGTCAGCCGGGCCGCCCGCATCCGCTCGGCGAACAGCGACCGGGCCTGCCCCTCCAGCTTGGCGACCTCCCGCACCTCCTGGCCGAAGCCCTTGACCACCCGCACCCCGGTGACCGTCTCCTCGACGTGCTGCGCGAGGTCGGCCGCCCGCTGCTGGGCGGACCAGGTGGCCGGGAACAGGACCAGCCTGCTGCGCGTCGCGATCCACGCCACCGCCGGGACGACGACCAGCGCGATCACGGTGAGCAGCGGCGACAGCCACAGCATCGCGACGATCGCGGCGGCGGTGAACACCACCGTCCCCACGGCCAACGGGACCATCGACAGCAGGCCCTGCACCAGCTGGAGGTCGGTGATCGAACGCGAGACGACCTGACCGGTGCGCAACACGTCCTGCTTGGCGCCGTCGAGACGCTGGACAGCGCCGAAGACGCCCTGGCGGAGGTCGTGCTGGACGTCCAGCGCCAGGCGACCGCCGAGGTAGCGGCGGAGGAACGCGGTCGCGAAGGTGAGCAGCTCCATGCCCACGAGGACCGCGACCAGCAGGGCTAGGCGTTCGGTGCGGCCGATCACGGCGTCGTCGACGGCGAGCTTGACGAGCAGGGGACCGGCGGCCTGGAGACCGACGCCGAGCACGGCCGCCACGACGGAGAGGAGCACCAGGGAGGGGTGCTGCCAGCAGGCGCGGGTGAGCTTGCGGATCCAGCCGGGGGTGTCTGGTGTGTCGGGGGTGCTGGATGTGTCGGGGTCGGAGGTAGTCACGGGGTTCAGGTTAGGGCGGTGCGGGGGAGGGGGTCGGGTTGTTTGCCCTCCCGCTGTGGGAGGCTCTCGGCCCTCTCACTCCGCGAGTTCGGCTCTTGGTCCTCCTACCCCTGGGGAAGCCCTGCCCTGCCCTCCCACCGTGCGAAGCCCGGCCCCCGGCCGTTTCACCCCCTGGGGAAGCCCAGCCCCCGGCGCGCGATTGTCTCAATGCCCGATCTTCGTTGTCAAGACGATAGAGCTGTCTTGACAACGAAGATCGGGCAGGAGGGCGCTGTGGATCGGGGGCAGAGGGGAAGTCTGGCTTCGCCAGCATCGAGCTCCGCTCGACTCAAGCATCGGACTCCGTCCGACACTGCATCCTCGCTGCGCGTCGGACAAGGCCCCAGGCGCTTCGCGCCGGATGCGCGCTGGCGGGCTTCGCCCGTCGTGGTGGGGTGGGTGGTGGGTATCGGCTTCTTAGGTGATGTCCTTGCGTTGGGTTGCGGCCCAGCCGCCCAGGAAGAAGACGGCGGTCCACACGAGGAAGATGAGGCCGCTGAGCCACCAGTCGAAGGCGCCGAGGGCGCCCGCGATGCCGCGGATGACCTCGACGAGTTCGTCGGGGACCACGCCGGCGGTGGAGAGGAAGATGGTGGCGGCGACGGAGCCGGTGAGGCCGTTGACGGAGCCGTTCGGCAGGAAGCCGATGACGGGGACGAGGTCCTGGGCGGCGAGGACCAGTTGGATGCCGTTCTCGAGGATGAGCATGTAGAGCAGCAGCACGATGGTGGTGCCGATCGGGCTGGTCATCAGGGCGCCGACGCCGACGCCGAGCATGGTCATGAGGATCGAGGAGAGGACGCCGACGGCGGCCATGGCGATCCAGCCGGCGGGGTCCGGGAGGGCGGCGGAGTCGGAGGTGAAGGCGATGCCGATGCTGACGGCGGCGACGATGGCGATGCCGTAGATGGCGCCCCAGGCGATGTAGACGATGAGCTTCGCCGACAGCGCGCCGACCCGGTTGGGGGCGGTGAGGAACGTGGTGGTGATGGTGCGCCGGTTGATCTCGTTGGAGATCGCGAGACCGCCGAAGATCATCGGGAAGACGGTGGCGATGTTGATGCTGCGGGCCATCCCGAACACCGACACCTGCCACTGCGACGAGTCGATGCCGAGCAGCTGGGTCAGCTCCTCGGCGTCGGCGCCGTTGACGACGTCCATGACGCTCTTGCCGATGGCACCGGTGCCCAGCGCCCAACCGAGCGCCAGCAGGACCGTGGGGATCATCAGACCCCACCACAGCCCGGTGGTGGTGGTCTTGCGGAACTCCGCCTTGACGAGGTTCATCAACATCAGACGCCGCCCCCGTATCCACCCTGGCCCGGCTGCTGGTAGCCCGGAGGAGGTGTTTGCTGCTGTTGCTGTTGGTAGTCCTGCGGTGGGTACTGCGCGGGCGGGTAGCCCTGCGGCGGGTACTGCTGCGCCGGGAACTGCTGGGACGGGAACTGCTGGGACGGGAACTGCTGGGACGGGGTCGGCGGGGCGTAGTAGCCGCTCTGGTTCGGCGGGCCCGCGTACGGGTTCGGGGCGCCGTAGGGGTTCGGGTTCGGGCCCGCGCCGGTGTACTGGCCGTTGGTCAGCTGGAAGAACAGCTGCTCCAGGTCGACCCGCTCCTCCTGGATGCCGTAGATCGACACCCCGGCCTTCAACGCGCTGTCCGCGACCTGCTTGGCGTCGATGCCGCTGATCGCGAGCCTGCCGTCCGGCACCTGCTCGATCCCGGTCACACCGTCCGCCTGCAACGCCGTGACCAGCGCGGACGCGTCCGACGGCTGGACCAGGACGCGGCTGCGCTGCGACCCGCGGAGCTGGTCGAGGCTGCCGTAGTACATGGTCTGGCCGCGGCTGACGATCACCACCTGGTCCACGGTCTGCTCGACCTCGGCCAGCAGGTGGCTGGAGATCAGCACCGTGCGGCCCTGGCGGGCGTAGCTCTGCAGGAACGTCCGCAGCCACGCGATGCCCTCGGGGTCGAGGCCGTTCGCGGGCTCGTCGAGCACCAGCACCTGCGGGTCGCCGAGCAGCGCGGTCGCGAGCGCGAGCCGCTGCTTCATGCCCAGCGAGAACGCGCCCGCCTTGCGGTGTGCGGCCTGGCCGAGGCCGACCAGCTCCAGCACGTGGTCGGCGGCCTGGTCGGGCACGCCGATCGCCGCCGCGTACACCCGCAGGTGGTTGCGGGCGGAGCGCTTGGGGTGGAACCCCTGCGCCTCCAGCACCGCGCCGACCACCCGACCGGGGTTGCCCAGGTTCCCGAACGGCTGCCCGTTGATCAGCCCGATGCCCGCCGTCGGCGTGACCAGGCCGAGCAGCATGCGCAGGGTCGTCGTCTTCCCCGCGCCGTTCGGACCCAGGAAGCCGGTGACCGAACCCGGTTCCACCGTGAAGCTCAGGTTCTGCACCGCGGTGACCGGACCGAACTGCTTGGTCAGGTTCTGCACCACGATGCGCCCACTGCCGTCGTGCACGCGTTCCCTCCCGATGGCGGGTGTCGTGGCCCCGCTCGGGGTCATCCTGCCTTAACGGGAACGCCCGCCCCGGACGATCGGGTCAATCCGGCAGGGCGTGGCGCGGCCTGCCCGCCACCGGGGCGCGGTGCACGGCCCGTTCCGCCATGTCGGGGATGGGCGGCAGCTCGGTGGTGCGCTCCGTGAGCGACTCGGGCGGCACGACCTCCTCATCGGGGTGGTAGCCGTGCTCGTCGTACTCCGTCGTGGGGAACGCGGGCTCCTCAGCCGCGGATGGCCCGGACGTGGACTCGGACCCTCCCGATCGGGTGAACGGGTTGCGCAGCGGCCTGCGCCGGTCGCGGTGCGCCACGCCCTCGCCGATGAGGTGCTGGTGCGCCATCGTCCAGATCTGGCAAGGCCACCGCCTGCGCCGCAGCCAACCGGGGCACGCACGGCAACGGCTGTCCTCGTCGGGCTGGTGCACGGTCAGCAGCAGCCGCCAGCCGTCCGCGAGCCGGTGGATCTCCGCGCGCGCGAGCGGCACGAGCGACTCCGCTTCGCCCTGTTCAGCGACCTTGTCGAGCAGCGCGAGCCGTTGCAGCACGGCCTTGCGCAGAGCCTCCTCCACCCCGTCTCACCCCTCCGCTGACGAGGCGCTGCTCGCCGCGGCCTGGTCGAGCAGCCGGTGCAACCGCCGGGTCTGCGTGGCGGACATCACAGCCGATTCTCCGGGCGGCGCGACCAGCAGAACACGGTCGTTCTCGACCAGAACGGTCATCGACCGGTCGCGACCGAAGGGGTCGTGGCAGTCGATCCAGCCCTGTGGTTCAGCCATGTGCTCTCCGATCGGAGTGTGCCTGGGCTTCCTGGGTTGACGGGGTGAGAGCGGTCGAACCCGCTGCGTAACGATGTCGCCCCCTGCTAGGTGCATCGGTTCCCGAGGTCCCGAGGCGTACTGGTCCAGGGGGAATTCACTCGTTTGTTTGAGGGCCGAACACGGGCAGTGGTCCACCACCCCGAAGTTCCAAGTCTCGAATCGGTGGGGCAACTGGGCACAACGCCCTGTTGTTGTCTAAGCTTGTGCTCGGCGACCCGCTCCCAGTGACCCCCAGGCTGGTTGAGCGGGTCGCCTCTTTCGTCCCCCGGCTCCTCGTGGGCACAACACCCGAGGGCACGCCATCTCCCCGGACGGCCTCCACCACGTCATCGAGGGCAGCAAAACGCGAACCGGGCGGCTACCTCGGTAGCCGCCCGGCCCGCTGCGCAACGCGATCAGACGACCTGGTCCAGCGGCGTGGAGGCAAGCTCGTGCGCTTGCGCCACCGGGAGGTTGACGAGCTGACCGTCGTGGACGTTCAAGCCCGGCGCGAGCGACCTGTCCGCGCGCAGGGCGGGCAGCCAGCCCTTGTCCGCCAACGCCGCCGCGTAGGGCAGCGTGACGTTCGTGAGGGCGTAGGTGGACGTGCGCGGCACGGCACCGGGCATGTTCGCGACGCAGTAGAAGACGGTGTCGTGCACCGCGTACGTCGGGTCGGCGTGGGTCGTGGGCCGCGAGTCGGCGAAGCAGCCGCCCTGGTCGATCGCGATGTCGACGAGCACCGCGCCCGGCCTCATCCGCGACACCAGCTCGTTGCTGACCAGCTTCGGGGCCTTGGCACCGGGCACCAGCACCGCGCCGATCACCAGGTCGGCCTCGCGCACGGCCTGGTCGACGGCGTAGCTGTTGGACGCGACGGTGCGCAACCGGCCGCCGAACTGGGCGTCGATCTGCCGCAACCGGTCCACGTTCGTGTCCAGGATCTCCACGTCCGCCCCCATGCCGACGGCGATCGTCGCGGCGTTCAGACCCGCGACACCACCACCGATGACGACGACCCGCGCCGGAGCCACACCGGGCACACCACCGGGCAGCACACCACGCCCACCGGACGGCTTCATCAGCGCGAACGCGCCGACCTGCGGGGCCAACCGGCCCGCCACCTCCGACATCGGGGCCAGCAGCGGAAGAGCGCCGTTCGCGGTCTGCACCGTCTCGTAGGCGATCGCGGTCGTACCGGACCCCAGCAGCGCCTCGGTCAACGGCCGGTCCGCAGCCAGGTGCAGGTAGGTGAACAGCACCTGACCCGCCCGCAACCGCGGGTACTCCTCCGCGATGGGCTCCTTCACCTTGAGCACCAGCTCACCCTCGGCCCACACCTCGTCGGCCGTGGCCAGCACCTTCGCCCCGGCCGCCGCGTACTCGGCGTCCGCGATCGCGGAACCGAGACCGGCACCCGCCTCGACGAACACGTCGTGCCCGCGACCGGTCAGCTCGTGCGCACCGGCCGGCGTCAACGCGACGCGGTACTCGTGGTTCTTGATCTCGCGGGGGACGGCGATCCGCACGGTGACTCCTTCGACCTAGGAGAGCGGGAGCTGGGCTGTTGACTCCAAAGGTCCGGCAAGGCCGCGGCACTGTCATCGTGCCGACCGCACCATCGGGTAGGGGGTCGCTTGTGTGAACAGCACAACACCTCGGGGTTTGCGCGTCCGTACGCGCGTTGACACCCGTCCGACGGCGACATAGCTTTCAGCCGTTCGCCAACTGAAGAACGGCCGAGGCGCCCACCGGGCGCCGCACCCCGAGCGGGAGAGCCCCCGGCAGCAGCCGAGGCGCCGAAGGAGCAAGCACCCCGCACACTCTCAGGCACCAAGAACCGCTCGGGCGAGGCGACTCTGGAAAGCGTGCTCCGGCGCGCACCCACGGTGCAAGCCGCGCCCGCGCGGTGAAGCTCTCAGGTCCCATGACAGAGGGGGAGTCGGACCGACCCGAGCGTCGGCGCGGTTGACGCGCGCCGGCCACGAGCCCGTGGAGTGCCGCTGTGGAGTTCCCCGAACACCTCCTCTACACCCCCGAACACGAATGGGTCGACTGGACGCCCGGCACCCAGGAACCGGTCACCGTCGGCATCACCGCCTACGCCGCCGAGTCCCTCGGCGACCTCGTCTACGTGCAGCTGCCCGAGGTCGGCGACCGCGTCACCTCCGGCGCCGTGTGCGGCGAACTGGAGTCGACCAAGTCCGTGAGCGACCTGTACGCACCGGTCAGCGGCGAGGTCGTGGAGACCAACAAGGCCGTCGCCGACGACCCCGCACTGATCAACACCGACCCCTACGCGGCGGGCTGGCTCTTCCGCGTCCGCGTCGAGAACGCCGAAGGCCTCCTCACCGCCGCGAAGTACGCGGAACTGACGGTCAGCTGAATGGCCATCAGCGTCTTCGACCTCTTCTCCGTCGGCATCGGGCCGTCCAGCTCCCACACGGTCGGCCCGATGCGCGCCGCCTCGATGTTCGCCGACCGCCTCCGCGACCGCGGCCACCTCGACGCCGTCACCCGCGTCCACGCCGAGCTGTACGGCTCGCTCGGCGCCACCGGCCACGGCCACGGCAGCCCCAAAGCCGTCCTCCTCGGCCTGGAGGGCCTGCGCCCCGAAGAGGTCGACCCGACCGAGGCCGACGTCCGCGCCGAGGAGATCCGGCTGACCGGACGACTCCGCCTCGCGGGCACCCACGAGATCGGGTTCGTCCACGACAAGCACCTCGTGATGCACCGCCGCAAGTCCCTTCCCCTGCACCCCAACGGAATGCGCTTCGAAGCGTTCACCGCCGAAGGCGCCTCGCTCGACCACGCCGTCTACTACTCGGTCGGCGGCGGCTTCATCGTCGACGAGAACGCCAGCGGCACCGACCGCATCAAAGCCGACACCACACCACTGCCCCACCCGTTCCTGACCGGCGACGACCTCCTCGCCCGCACCAGGGAGACCGGCCTCCCGATCAGCTCGGTCATGCTCGAGAACGAGCAGTCCTGGCGCACCGAGACCGACATCCGCACCGGCCTCCTGCACATCTGGCACGTGATGCAGGAATGCGTCGAACGCGGCTGCACCGTCCACGGCGTCCTCCCCGGCGGCCTCAAAGTCCGCCGACGCGCCGCCGAGATGCGCAAAACCCTCGCGGGCGAACACTTCGCCACCGACCCGCTCCGCGTCATGGACTGGGTCACCCTGTTCGCACTCGCCGTCAACGAGGAGAACGCCGCGGGCGGCCGCGTCGTCACCGCCCCCACCAACGGCGCGGCGGGCATCGTCCCCGCCGTCCTGCACTACTACACCCGTTTCGTACCAGGCGCCTCCGACGACGGCGTCGTCCGCTTCCTCCTCACCGCGGGCGCGGTCGGCGTCCTGTTCAAGGAGAACGCCTCCATCTCCGGCGCCGAGGTCGGCTGCCAGGGCGAAGTCGGCTCGGCCTGCTCCATGGCCGCGGGCGGACTCGCCGAAGTCCTCGGCGGCACCCCCGAACAGGTCGAGAACGCCGCCGAGATCGCCATGGAGCACAACCTCGGCCTCACCTGCGACCCCATCGGCGGCCTCGTCCAGATCCCCTGCATCGAACGCAACGCACTGGCCGCCATCAAAGCCATCACCGCCGCCCGCATGGCACTGCGCGGCGACGGCTCCCACTTCGTGTCGCTCGACAAGGTCATCAAGACCATGCGCGACACCGGCCGCGACATGTCCGTGAAGTACAAGGAGACCGCCCGCGGCGGCCTCGCCGTCAACGTGATCGAGTGCTGACCGCCGGCACCCCCGCGTAGTGTCGTCCCCGCATCGGCAACGACAACTCGGGAGTCACGGATGAAGCTGCTGGTCACAGGTGGTGCCGGGTACATCGGCAGCGCCACGGTCGCCGCACTGCTGGCCGCGGGCCACGCCGTGGAGGTGCTCGACGACCTGTCCACCGGCTTCGCCGACAACGTCCCCGACGGCGCCGTGCTCCACGAACTGCCCCTGAACGCGGCGGCGCAGGTGCTCGACCCCACCTACGACGGGGTCCTGCACTTCGCCGCCAAGATCTCCGTCGCCGAGTCCGTCCGCAAGCCCGACCTGTACTTCGACGTGAACGTCCGCGGCACCATGTCACTGCTCGACGCCATGCGCGCCAACGACGTCAAACGCCTGATCTTCTCCTCCACCGGCTCGATGTACGCCTCCGCCGGCCTGGAACCGCTGACCGAGGAGTCACCGGTCGACCCGCAGAACCCCTACGCCGCCAGCAAGTCCATTGTGGACATGATGCTCCCCTGGGAATGCCAGGCCTCCAGCCTCGGCGCCGTCAGCCTCCGCTACTTCAACGCCGCGGGCGCCAGCGGCCACCTCGGCGAACGCCACACCCCGGAAACCCACCTCATCCCCATGGTGCTCGACGTGGCAGCAGGCAAACGCGACGAATTCCTCCTCTTCGGCGACGACTACCCCACCCCCGACGGCACCCCCGTCCGCGACTACATCCACATCGAAGACCTGGCCACCGCACACGTACTCGCCCTGGCCGCCGCCGAACCCGGCAAGCACAAGATCTACAACCTCGGCAACGGCCGCGGCTTCTCCAACCGCGAAGTCGTCGACGCCGTTCGCTCAGTCACCGGCCGCCCTGTTCCGGTGCGCACGGCGCCTCGGCGGGAGGGTGACGCGGTGGCGAGCGTGGCTTCGGCGGAAAAGGCGCGGACGGAGTTGGGCTGGCGGCAATCGAAGCCGGAGTTGAGGGAGATCATCGCGGACGCTTGGGCGTTCCACAGCGCTTGAGGTGGGGGTCCCACGCCCCGAAACGCGTGAGGCGAGTGGCAAGCCTTGGGCCACGGGACGCACGAGACGTGCCGGCCTCGAACTGGGCCGTGCGCGGGTGGTCGGGGGCTGGGTCGCACGGGGGCGCTCAGAGCGCGTTGCGCAAAGCAAGTGGAACCCCGGACCGCGAACGCATACGGTGAGCGGCCCCTGGCACTCCGGCGCGCGAGGCGCGCGAAGACTCCCGAGCTGCGTAGGGATGCCGGGCTCTCGAACTCCGCACGTGCGTGACGCAGAATGCCCAGACCTCCGACGCAGAATGCCCACCCCTCGCAGCACGTGCCACGAGCGGGGCCCGGATCCCGTATCGGGCGAGCCGGCCTGGAAGCCCCCGGACCATTCGGGAAGCCGCTGGACCATGCGGGACGAGCGGAGCTCCAACCGCGTTGCTGGAGCCCTCGAACCACCTTGCCTGTGCCCTTGAACCGCGTAGCCGGGTCCCGAACCGCGCAGCGCGTCGGTGCGAGCAGTGAGCCCCGGAGGCGAGCAGCGAACTCCGGACGTGAGCAGGTCCGTACGCGAGAAGGGGAGCCCTGGGGGCGAACAGGGAGCTCCGGACGTGAGCAGGTCCGGCTGCGAGCAAGGGGGCCCTGGAGGCAAGCAGGGAGCTCTGGACGCGAGCGGGCCCGGATGCGCGAGCAGGGGAGCCCCGGTTGGTGGGGCTCCCCGGTGCGGCTCAGGCCGGTGCGGCTCAGTCTGGTGCGGCTCGGGCTGGTGCCGGTCAGGCGGGCAGGGCGGCCTCGATGGCCTTGACCACGGCCTCGTCGTCGGGGGTCGTGCGGGGGCGGAAGCGGGCGATCACTTCGCCCTCGGGGCTGATGAGGAACTTCTCGAAGTTCCACGTGACGTCACCGGCGGCACCGTCGGCGTCGGCGGTCTTGGTGAGTTCGGCGTAGACCGGGTGGCGGGCGTCGCCGTTGACCTCGACCTTCTCGAACAGGGGGAACGTGACGCCGTAGGTGGTGGAGCAGAACGTCTCGATCTCCTCGGCGGTGCCCGGCTCCTGGCCGGCGAACTGGTTGCACGGGAACCCGACGACTGAGAAGCCGCGGTCGCCGTACTCCTTCTGGAGCTGCTCGAGGGCCGTGTACTGCGGGGTGAGGCCGCATTTGGAGGCCACGTTCACGACGAGCAGGGCTTTGCCGCGGAGTGGGGCGAGGGTGGTGGGGTCGCCGGAGATGGTGGTGACGGGGATGTCGTAGATGCTCAAGTCTTCGTCGCCCTTCGAGTTGACCTGTCTCCTTTCACCCTACTTCTGCGGGGCGGTGGTGGGTCGGGTGTGTGACGACCTCGGTGGTGGGTGGTGACTGATCTGTTCTCCACAACGTTGAGAGCGCTTCCACGGGTTGCTCCCATCGCTGGTCGTCGGGGCCGAAAAGCCAGTGTTCATGATTTTAGTGAGGGCTGCTACCTGGGGAAACAGTGAATCCATCACCCGATTGGGGGAACTTGGGGTGTGGGGCTCAGAACTGGAAGATGGCGCCGGTGCGGCCGTGCATCACGCAGGTGTTGGAGAAGGTCTGGTCGTACTTGCGGGGCTGGCCGTGCCAGGTACCGGTGGCGGTGGCGTGGACGGGGTCGTAGACGAGGGGGCAGATGGGGTTGCCCTGGGGGTGGGTGCCGATGTGGCCGTCGACGCGTTGGAGTGCGTCGCACGCGGACTGGGCGTGGGGGTGGGTGCCGCCCGCGGGGTCGCAGAGGAGGTCAACGGTGCGCAGGGCGCGGTTCGTGCTGTCCGAGATGGTGAGCACGATCGTGGAGGCGGGGAGGAGTTCGGCGGTGGGTGGGGGGACGGTGGTGAAGGGGAGCAGTGCTGCCAGTAGCAAGGGGAGTGGTGCCATGGGTCCACATTGGCGGGCGTGGCGGCGGATCCACGACCCAACTGGGCGGTAACACCGGATCGGGTGGTCGGCCGCGATGGTTTGTCCGGTGGTCGGACCAGGGCGTCGGATCGGATGACCGGCTGCCGTGGGTGGCCTGGTGGGAGCGGGTCTTGGGCTGGGACGCGGGGTTGGACGGGCGATTGCCTTGGGTGGTTGCCCTGGCTAGAGAGGCGCAGAGCAAGCCGCCGGATCGGGGTGGTCGGCTGTCGTGAGAGGTGGTCTGGCGGGAGTGGGTCGCGGGCCGGGACGCGAACAACCGGTCTGGTCAGAACAAGATCTACTCGGCACGCTGGGACCCATGGGGTCATCAGGGGTGCGTCGGGTCGCGTTCGCCAGTTCCGCGGGCAATGCCGTGGAGCTCTACGATTTCCTGCTCTACGGCACCGCGTCCGCGTTGGTGTTCGACAAGCTGTTCTTCCCCTCGTTCGACGAGCGGATCGGCACGTTGCTGTCGTTGGCCACGTTCGGGGTGGGGTTCCTGGCGCGGCCGTTGGGCGGGGTGGTGATCGGGCACTTCGGGGATCGGGTCGGGCGGCGGGCGATGCTCGTGGTGACGTTGACGGTCACGGGGGTGTGCACGGCGTTGATCGGGGTGTTGCCGACGTACTCGTCGGTCGGTCTGCTGGCGCCGGTGCTGCTCGTCCTGCTGCGGCTGGTGCAGGGGTTCTTCCTGGGTGGTGAGCAGGGCGGGGCGACGTTGATGGTGGTCGAGCACGCGCCACCGGACAGGGCGGGCTGGTACGGCAGTTGGACGTTCCTGGGCTCGCCGTTGGGGTTGTTGCTGGCGAGCGCGGCGATGTCGTTGTCGGTCAGCGCTTCCGGCGAGGACTTCCTGGACTGGGGGTGGCGGGTGCCGTTCCTGGTCAGCCTGGTGCTGGTCGGGGTCGGGTTGTACGTGCGGTTGTCGGTGCAGGAGAGCCCGGTGTTCCGGGAGACCCGTGCCAAGGGCGAGACGGTGAGGTTGCCGATCGCGGAGGTGCTGCGCGGGCACTGGCGCCGGGTGCTGCTCGGGGCGGGGGTGAACTTCGGGTTCAACATGTTCATCTTCGTGCTGGCCACGTTCGCGGCGTCCTACGGGACGAAGCAGCTCGGCATGCCGCGGTCGGTGCTGCTCAACGCGACGCTGGTCGGCTCGTTCGCGCAGGCCGTCGCGATCCTGGTGTTCGCGAGGCTGTCGGACCGGGTCGGGCGGCTGCCGGTGATGCTGGGTGGCGCGGGGTTCCTGGCGGTGTTCGCGTTCCCGCTGTTCTGGTTGCTCGACACCCGGCAGCCGGGTCTGGTGGTGCTGGCGATGGTGATCGGGTTCGCCGGGTCGGCCGCGATCTTCGGGCCGATGCCCGCGTACTACGCGGAGCTGTTCGGCCCGAAGATCCGCTACACCGGGGTGTCGGTGAGCTACCAGCTGGGCGCGGTGCTCGGCGGCGGGCTCTCCCCGGTGGTCGCCGCCGCGCTGCTCGGCCTGACCGCGGACCACGCCAGCTGGCCGGTGTCGCTCTACCTCGTCGGCGGCGCGCTGGTGAGCGGGCTGTGCGTCGTGGCGATCGGCGAGACGATCAGCGGTCGAGCACGACGGCCAGAACCCGCCGAACGCTAGCGGCGGGGTCGATGACGAGGTCCGGGCTGCGCCACGCGACGACGCCGTCCGGGCGGACCAGGGACGCGCCGCGCTCGCCGATCCCGTACTTGGCCGCGAGCTGCCCGGACGGGTCGGTGAGCGCGGGAACCTCGACGCCGCAACCGCTCCACGCGGGGTCGAGGGTGACGAGCACCCACCCGTGGCCGAACAGGTCCACAGTGGACACCTGTTCGCCGCCGCGCTCCACGACCACGTGCGGCGCGCGGAAACCCGCGCGGCCACTGGGTTCGTAGGGGTTCTCCAGCACGTCGTCGTCCTCCGCGAGGACGGCGCCGGACAGGCAGCGGAAGCCGAAGCCCAGCTCGACCGGGTCGATCCCCTCGGGCACGTCCGGCCCTTTCAGCTGCGGCGCGAGGCGTTCCACGTAGTTGTGGTACGACGTGTCGACCACGGCCTGCGCGTACGGCCTGCGCTCCTGGTCGTAGCTCGCCAGCAGCCCCGGCCCCGCCTCGCCCTTCAGCACGGCGGCGAGCTTCCACGCGATGTCGTACCCGTCCTGCACGGCGGTGTTGCCGCCCAGGCCCCCGGTCGGCGGTGTCACCTTCGCCGCGTCGCCGACCAGGAACACCCGGCCGGAGGAGAACCGGTCGGCCATCCACGCGGCCATCTCCCACCGGGCGATGTCGACGATCTTCGGCTCCAGGTCCGGCACGTCGGTGGCGGTCCGCAGCAGCTCGACGCACCGCTGTTCCGGGTAGTCGGCCGCGGACTCGCCGCGCTCCGGGTGGTACTCGACGGTGAGGACGTTGCGGCGCTCGGTGTTCGTCGTGACGAACGCGCCGGTGAACGCGGGGTTCTGGAGGTAGTAGAGGGTCGTCTTGTCGGGCGCTGTGTGGCCGGTGAGGTCCGCGTCGAACACGACCCCGATGTGGTGGGACAGCGACCCGCGGCCGTGCCGTTCGATGCCGAGGCCTTCGCGGACCTTGCCCCGGTGGCCGTCGGCGGCGACGAGGTAGTCGGCCCGCACCGTGCCGATCCGCCCGGTCGGCAGGTCCAGCAGCCGCGCGGTGACACCGGTGTCGTCCTGGGTGAACGACACCAGCTCGGTGCGGAACCGCACCTCGGCGCCGAGCTCGCGGGCGCGGTCCAGCAGCACCGGTTCGACGTGGTCCTGCGAGGCCATGCCGAACGGGGCGGGTGACAGCGCGGACAGGTCGAACTCGCCCTCGTCCGGCACGATCGTCTGGAACACCCGCCCCTTCAGGCTTTCCGCGACCTT
Organism: Umezawaea tangerina; assembly: GCF_003002815.1. Lineage (GTDB taxonomy): Bacteria > Actinomycetota > Actinomycetes > Mycobacteriales > Pseudonocardiaceae > Umezawaea > Umezawaea tangerina. Next base: position 691,085 of record NZ_PVTF01000003.1, read on the forward strand.
GATGACGATCCCGCCGACGCTGCCCGCCATCACCGCGTCCTCGACGCCGCCGAGCCGCATCATCTCCATCGTCCGCGGGGTCTGGCCCGTCGCCTTCGGGTGGACGGCCGTGTGCGCGTGCTTGGCGACGCCGAGCACGCGAATCCCTTGCCTGGCCAGGAAAAGGGTGGCTGACAGCCCACCGAGACCGGCCCCGACCACAAGCACCTGCACATTTTCATCTCCCATGAAAAGTATCTTAGACACTAAGAGTTTCAGTTGACAAGACGCAGGGTGGTCCGCGCCTGGCCGACCTCAACCCGCTGCCCCCAGCCCAGCCGCACCGAGTCCTGCTCGATGCCGTCGCCGAACACCACCAGCCCGTCCGACTCCACGTCGATGACGAGCGGCGAGTCCGTCAGCGACCCCTCGGTGTGCTCGACGCCGGTACCGGGCGACGGCCACGCCTCCCGCACGAACCACGCCAGCCGCCGCTCGGTCGGGGTGGGCAGCACGACCGTGCTGCCGCGCTCCCGCCACACCGACCCGCACCACCCGGTCGCCCCGGTCCCGGTGCCGACCAGCACCCCGGACGACGCCTGCCGCTCCAGGCCCGCGATCCGGTAGCGCGCGGTCTGGTGGCCGGGGTGGCCGATGTAGACCTCGTTCAACGCCAGCAACCTCTGCCCGTCGTCGGACACGGCCTCGACCATCGTGCGCTCCTCGGCCACCGCGGTCCCGTCCGCGACCGCCCGCAGCAGCCGTGCCGCGGCGGCGGGCGCGTGCCGGGCCAGCACGCCGCCGGGTGCGGGGTTCACGCCGATCACCGGCTGCCCGTCGAGGTACTTGGCCACGTTCGCCACCAGTCCGTCCTGGCCGACGACGACCACGACGTCCTCCGGCGCGAACAGGAACCGGGCCAGGTCGTCGCGCTCCACGGAGCCGCGCCGCCAGTCCAGCGGGATCGCCGCCGCCACGGTCGCGAGCGCGGCCTGGTCGGCCGCGTCGCGCCGCGTCACCTCGTCGAGCGTGCGGCCGCGGGTGCCCAGGAAGAAGTCGACCTGCCCGCGGGTCCCGTGGTGGGCCAGCAGGTCCGCGAGCTCGGTCCGCCGGTGCACCACGACGATCCGCGGCGGCAGGCTCACTTCGCGCCCAGCTTCGCGAGCAGCGGCACCAGCATGTCCGGCGTGACCACCAGGCTGTCGATCTTCGGCAGGTGGCCCGCGAGCTCCTTGAGCGCCAAGCCCTGCAGCACGGCGGCGGGCACGTCCCGGTAGGCGGCGAGGTGCGCCGCCTCGGCCGCGGCACGGGCCTCGCCCAGCTCCCGCACCGAGTTCGCCTTGGCCTCGGTCTCGATCGCCGACGCCGCCGCGGCGTCCTCGGCCTGCCGCTTCGCGTTCGTGCCGCGCTGCACGACCAGCTGCTCCTCCCGCTTCGCCAGCTCGATCTGGTTCTGCAGCTCGTTCTCGCCGATCGCCCGCTCCCGCTCGACGGCGCGCGCCCGCCGCTCGTAGGTCGCCCGGTCCGCCTCCTGCTGCACCTGCTCGCGCGCGGTCGTCCGCAGTGCCTTCTCCATCTCCGGTTCCGGCCGGATCGCCACGACCCGCACGTCCACGACCGTGATCCCGGTCTGCGCCGACCGGCCGTCCCCGCCGAGGCCCTCGCCGACCCGGTCGCGCACCGCGCGCACGCCGTCCACCAGGGCGTCGGCCAGCGGCGACCGCGCCAGCACGTCCAGCGCGTGCTGCTGCGCGCTCTCGGTCAGCAGCCCGGCGATCTGCGCCAACGGGTCCCCGCGCCACGAGCCGGTGCCGGGGTCGATCGAGAAGTCGACGCGAGCGGCCGCCAGCGCCGGGTCGGCGACCCGGTAGGTGAGGGTCATCTGCACCGTCACGTCCTGGAAGTCGGCCGTGCGCGCGTGGAACAGCATCGGCAGCTCCCGGTCGTCGACCGGCACCTCCGACAGCACCGCGCTGCGCGGCCGGAACCAGAACGACAGCCCCGTCCCGTCGTGCACGACCTTGCCGTGCTTCACGTGCCGGACGTGCACGGTCGGGGTCCCCCGCAGGTGCTTCAGGCCGGGGTAGCCGGTGATGTCAGCCATGGTGCTGCTCCTTCCGAGTGGTTTTCGTCGGGTTGACGATATGTGCGCCGAGCGTTCTCGTCAACCTGACGATATGATCCTCGCATGGAGCGCTACCCGATTTTCGCGGTGACCGCGGACCTGGTCGTCCTGACGATCAGGGACGACCGGCTGTGCGCGCTGGTGGTGCGGCGCGGGGAGGCGCCGTTCCAGGGCGAGTGGGCGCTGCCGGGCGGGTTCGTGCGGCCGGACGAGGACCTGGACCGGGCGGCGGCGCGGGAGCTGGAGGAGGAGACCGGGCTGGCCGTGGGGACCGTCCACCTGGAACAGCTGCGCAGCTACGGGGCGCCCGCCCGCGACCCGCGGCAGCGGGTGGTGACGGTGGCCTACCTGGCCTTGGCGCCGGACCTGCCGACGCCGAAGGCGGGGACGGACGCGGCCGACGCCCGGTGGGTGCCGGTGGAACGCGCGCGGTCACTCGCGTTCGACCACGACGCGATCCTGGCCGACGGGGTGGAACGGGCGCGGGCGAAGCTGGAGTACACGCCGCTGGCGACCGCGTTCTGCGCGGAGGAGTTCACGGTGGCGGAGCTGCGGCGGGTCTACGAGCTGGTGTGGGGGGCGGAGCTGGACCCGCGGAACTTCCACCGCAAGGTGACCGGGGCGGCGAACCTGCTGGTGCCGACGGGCAGCACGACCACCCGTGACGGCGGACGCCCGGCGCAGCTGTTCCGGCGGGGCACGGCGACGACGCTGCACCCGCCCATGCCGAGGACCGCCTGAGCCGCACGCCTCAGCGGAGGACCGGCCGTGGGAGGACGAGGGCTAGTCGAGCGGCACGACCTGCCGCGTCCGAGCCGAGAGCGCCGCCGCCTCGATCACCTCCAGGCCGATCACCGCGTCCCGCGCGTCCACCGGCGGCGCGTCGCCGTGCAGCACGGCCTTGGCCACGCCCGCGTAGAACAGCTGGTAGGCGCCCGGCTCGGTGCGCACCGGCGACGACTCGGTGCCCGCCCGCAGCTCGCCCCAGGCGGACTCGGGCTCCTCGCCCCAGCCGTCGCCTCCCGGCGCGGTCCCGGCCTTGAGCAGCTCCTCCTGCGGGTCCATCCCGTGCTTCACGTAGGCGGCCTTGTCGCCGAGCACCCGGAACCGCGGTCCGAGGTCGGCGACCAGGGCGCCCGCGTGCAGGTGCGACCGGGTGCCGTCGCGGTGGGTCAGCGACAGGAAGGCGTCGTCCTCGGCCTGGGCGCCGTCGCGCAGGGTCGCGATCTCCGCGTAGACGTCCACCGGCCGTCCGAAGAGGGCGATGGCCTGGTCGACCAGGTGGCTGCCGAGGTCGTAGACGACGCTGCCGAGGTCGGCGGGGTCGCCGGACTCCTTCCAGGTGGCCTTGGGTCGCGGGCGCCAGCGTTCGAAGCGGGACTCGAAGCGGTGCACGGCGCCGAGCGCCCCGTCGGCCAGCAGCTTCTGGACGGTGCGGAAGTCGCCGTCCCAGCGCCGGTTGTGGAACGGGACGAGCACGAGGCCCCGCGCGGCCGCGAGGTCCACCAGGTCGCGCGCCTCGGCGGCCGTGCCGGAGAACGGCTTGTCGACCACGACGTGCAGACCGTGCTCCACAGCGGACCTGGCGTGGGCGTGGTGGAAGCGGTTGGGCGTGGTGACGACGGCGAGGTCGTAGTCGCGGGACCACACGTCGTCGACTGAGGAGAGGATCTCGGCCTCGGGGTAGCGGGCGCGCACCTCGGCCTGGCGGTCGGGGTTGCCGGTCACGACGGCGCTCAGCTCGAGTCCGGGTGTCGTGTGGACGAACGGCGCGTGGAAGGCCGAGCCGCCGAGGCCGTAGCCGATCAGTGCGGTGCGCATGGGACGAACGATAGGCGTCCCACGAGCTGGACGCCCTGTTGCAGGATGTGCACACCGCACTAACGTCGCCGACATGAGCTTGCTCGTGGCACGGCGGCACGCGAACCGCGTGCGCGTCACCGGCATGGCCTGTCGCGGCCTCGCCTGACCCACCGCGTCGCCACCCTCCTCCACCAGCGTGAAAACCTTTACGAAACAGGAGACAGCCATGTCCGCCGACACCACGGCCTGGTCGTTCGAGACCAAGCAGGTCCACGCAGGCGCCACACCCGACCCGGCCACCGGCGCCCGCGCCACGCCGATCTACCAGACGACGTCCTACGTCTTCCGGGACACCGCCCACGGCGCCGCGCTGTTCAGCCTGGCCGAGGCGGGCAACATCTACACGCGCATCAACAACCCGACCCAGGACGTGCTGGAGCAGCGGGTGGCCGCGCTCGAGGGCGGCGTCGCGGCGGTGGCGTTCGCGTCCGGCTCGGCGGCCGTGACGGCGACGATCCTGAACCTCGCCCGCTCGGGCGACCACTTCGTGTCCAGCGCCTCCCTCTACGGCGGCACGTACAACCTGTTCCACTACACGCTGCCGAAGCTGGGCATCGAGGTCACGTTCGTCGACGACCCCGACGACCTGGAGCAGTGGCGCGCCGCGGCGCGGCCGAACACCAAGCTGTTCTTCGCCGAGACGCTGGCGAACCCGCGCTCGCACGTCCTCGACATCACCGCGGTGGCGGAGGTGTCGCACGAGGTCGGCGTGCCGCTGGTCGTGGACAACACCGTGCCCACCCCGTACCTGGTGCGGCCGATCGAGCACGGCGCGGACGTCGTCGTGCACTCGGCGACCAAGTACCTGGGCGGCCACGGCACGACGATCGCGGGTGTCGTGGTGGACGGCGGCACGTTCGACTTCGGCACGGACCGCTTCCCGGACTTCACCGAGCCCGACCCGAGCTACAACGGCCTCCGGTACTGGCCCGCGCTGGGCCCCGGCGCGTTCGCCGCGAAGCTGCGCGTGCAGCTGCTGCGCGACACCGGTGCCGCCATCGCCCCGCTCAACAGCTTCCTGATCATCCAGGGCATCGAGACCCTGTCGCTGCGCATCGACAGGCACGTCGCGAACGCCCAGGCGCTGGCCGAGTGGCTGGAGCGGCGCGACGAGGTCGAGAAGGTCCACTACGCGGGCCTGCCGTCGAGCCCGTGGTACGACAACGCCCGGAAGTACCTGCCCAAGGGCGCGGGCGCGATCGTGTCGTTCGAGCTGCGCGGCGGCGTCGAGGCGGGCCGGGCGTTCGTGGACGGCACCGAGCTGTTCAGCCAGCTCGCGAACATCGGCGACGTGCGCAGCCTGATCGTGCACCCGGCCAGCACCACGCACAGCCAGCTGTCGCCCGACGAGCAGGTCACGACCGGTGTGACGCCGGGGCTGGTGCGGCTGTCGGTCGGCATCGAGGGGATCGAGGACCTCAAGGCCGACCTGGAGGCGGGGTTCCGGTCGGCGAAGTCCGCCCAGTGACGGCGGAGCCGTGACAGCTCAGTCCCCTCGCACCACCGGCGGGTGGCGCGAGGGGGACCCCGTGGGGCGGCGGTCGTGGATCGAGCACGACGGGCCGCTCGCCGGGCTGCCGGGGTTCCGGTTGGCCTACGAGACGTGGGGGACGCTGAACGAGGACCGGTCGAACGCGGTGCTGGTGCTGCACGCGCTGACCGGGGACAGCCACGTGGCCGGGGTGGTCGAGCCGGGACACCCGACACCGGGGTGGTGGGACGCCCTGGTCGGACCGGGCAGGGCGCTGGACCCGGCGCACTGGTTCATCGTGGCGCCGAACGTGCTGGGCGGGTGCCAGGGGAGCACCGGGCCGCTGTCACCCGCACCGGACGGGAAGCCGTGGGGCAGCCGGTTCCCGCTGGTGACCGCCCGCGACCAGGTGGCGGCCGAGGTGGTGCTGGCCGACCGGCTGGGGATCGGCTCGTGGGCAGGCGTGCTGGGCGGGTCGATGGGCGGGATGAGAGCGGTCGAGTGGGCGGTGGGGGAACCGGACCGGGTGCGGGCGCTGCTGCTGCTGGCGGTGCCCGCGGCGTCGTCGGCCGAGCAGATCGCGCTGGCGTCGGCGCAGATCCACGCCGTTCGGGCGGATCCCCTGCTGGGGTTGGGGATCGCACGGCGGATCGCGCACATCAGCTACCGGACGGAGGTGGAGTTGGGGGCGCGGTTCGGGAGGCGGGAGCAGGGGGACGGCAGGTTCGCGGTCGAGTCCTATCTGGACCACCACGCGGAGAAGCTGGTGCGGAGGTTCGACCCGGACAGCTACGTGGTGCTGACGGAGTCGATGAACAGCCACGACGTCGGCCGCGACCGGGGCGGGGTGAAGGCCGCGCTCGGCCGGGTGACCGCGCGGACGATCGTCGCGGGCATCGACACCGACCGGCTGTTCCCACCGGCCCAGCAGGCGGAGTTGGCCGCGGGCATCACCACCGCGGACGACCTCCGGGTCGTCACCTCGGAGTACGGGCACGACGCGTTCCTGATCGAGTCGGAGCAGGTCGGCGCGCTCGTCCGCGAACTGCTCCCGACACGGGTGCCCTCCGACGCGTAGGTCGGAGGGCACCCGGTTTCCTCGCCGGGACGCCTTCGGGGGCGCCTGGCGGAGGGCTCAGAAGCCCGCGGTGATGCGGGTGAACTCCCAGTCGGTCTGGACGATGCCGCTGCAGGAGGCGCTCAGCTCGCTGCCGCCGCCGGGGCAGGTGCGGTCGCGGTTGACGGACCAGAACGCGAGCCTGCCCAGGCCGTTGGACTTGGACCAGGCGGTGATGTTGGACCAGGCGGCGGTGGTCGTCGTCTCCCGCTGGTCGGACACGCCGTTCATGCCGGAGATGCCCACGTGGGAGAAGGCGGTGGCGTCGGACCAGCCGAAGGTGGTCTTGAGCTTGTTCTTGAGTCCGGTGGCGGCGTTGACGGTGTCGGTCTCGATGTTCGAGCTGCCGAAGTCGAACGGCATGATGGTGAAGATGTCGATGTTGGCGTCCAGGGCCTTGGCGCGGTCGATCAGCCTGCCGCCGTAGTAGTTCGGGCCGGTGGTGGTGGTGCCGAACGTGACGATGGTCTGGATGCCGGGGTTGTTCTGCTTGACGATCTTCAGGGCCGTCAGGATGCGGTCCTGGACGGTCTCGTTCTCGAACTCGTCGGAGTTCTCGATGTCGATGTCGATCGCCTTGAGGCCGTAGGCGTTGATGACCTGCTGGTAGGCGCCCGCGAGGGCTTCTGGGGTGGAGCAGTTGGGGCCGAGCTTGTTGCCGCTCCAGCCGCCGAACGAGGGGACGATGTCGCCGCCGTTGGCGCGGATCTCGGCGATGGCGGCGGCGTCGGTGCTGCCGGACAGCGGGCGGCTGCCGTCCCAGGCGGGGTTGCAGCCGCCGGAGGACAGGATGAAGGCCATGGTGAACCACTTGACGCCGGTGTCGCGCATGACCGCGGCCGGGCTGGGCGGGCTGCCCCAGCCCATGTAGAGGTACGGGGCGGCGGACTTCGAGCCGGTGCCGGGATCGGTGCCGCCGGGCTGGGTGGTGGCGGTGACCTGGTTGCTGGCGCCCGAGGTGTTGCCCGCGGCGTCGCGGGCCTTGACGGTGAACGTGTACGAGGTGCCGCCGGTCAGGCCGGAGACCGTGGCGGAGGTGCCGGACGTGGACGTGGCGACGGAACCGTCGCGGTAGACGTCGTAGCCGGTCACGCCGACGTTGTCGGTCGACGCGGTCCAGCTCAGGGACACCGAGCTCTTGGTGGTGCCGGTCGAGCGGAGACCGGACGGGGTGCTGGGGGCGGTCGTGTCGCCGCCGCCACCGCCGGTGCAGGGACCGCCGTTGACGGTGCAGTTGGCCGGGCCGCCGGAACCGGAGCCGACGACGCCGAACGAAGCGGATGCGCCGACACCGACGTCGCCGTTGTAGCTCTTGTTCACCGCGACGTAGTGGTCACCGGATCGGGTGAGGGTCGCGTCCCAGGCGCTGCCGATCGCGGTGCCGGAAGGCAGGTCGAACTCGACGCGCCAGCTCGTGAGGGCGCTGGAGCCGCCGTTGGCGACGGTGAACCGGCCCTCGAATCCGGACCCCCAGTCGCTGGTCTTGACGAACGTCGCGGTCACGCCCGCGGCGGCCGAGGCGGAAGGGGACGTGACGGCGGCGAGTGCCAGTGTGCTCGCTGTCAGCAGGGCGCCGAAGCGGAGTCTCATGGTTCTCCCTGGAGGGGATGGCGGGTGCAGGGGGTGACCGCCCGTTCAGCCTCGGGAAACGTCGGGGCTGGTCAGAGACGAACGATGGTCTGGACCAAATCCCTTGTCAAGGCCTGGAACCGGTCGTGACCGCATTCGCGCAGGCCCGACCGGGACAACATCTCCGAGAACACGACCGACTGCCTTGTCCGCATCACGGCGAACAGGTGACCGGGCGGCCTCCAGGTTCCCTGTCAAGGGCTCTGCCAGGCCGAACGCGCTGTCACTCCTCCAGGGAGTCGGTGATCCAGTCCGGGACCTCGAGGTCGCGCGTCTGGCACTCGGCGGCGAGCTTCACCGTCCACCGCAGCGCCTGGAGCACGACCGTCGCCAGCTCCTGCGGGGCGCCGTTCGTGAGCGCGATCTCGATCTGCTCGGCCGCGGCCTCCTCGTCGCCGTGCACCTCGGCGAGCAGGGTGCGGATCGCCGTGCGCACCGGCGGGTCCGCGTCGTCGATCGGGACCTCCTGGCCGTCCTCGTCGAAGACCTGCATCTTCACCGGGGTGGCACCGCCCGAGCCGAGCGCGGCGACCATGCCGCTGCACTCGGAGAAGAGCAGCAGGACCAGCTCCCTGATCTCCTCGTTGCCCTCGGGAGACCCGCTGAGGTACCCGGTGACCAGGTCGACCGCGACAGCGTCCTCCCCGACCTTGGCCGCGGCCAAGGCCTCGCCCGCCACGGCCGTGAGCCGCGACCAGCGATCCGGATCATGCTGCGAGGTCATCCCACCATCTTTCAACACTTCGGCCGCAGGCGTCCGATCGCCCGTCCTCTGCCCACTGCCTACCGGTTGGTGATCGGGTGCCGCAATGGCTTGTGGTGGTCGGGGTGCGGTGGTACCGGGGTAGGTCACCCCACGGGTGCATGTCCCGCGGACCCGGTCGACCTAGCATCGGCTGGTGATCCGCTCCTTGTTCCAGGTCGTGGCGCTGCGGGACCGCACGCCGGTCCTCGGCACCGTGCCGGGCCACCTGACCCGCGTCGGTCATGCTGTGATCATCGTCTACGCGGTCGTGGTCGCCATCGTGGCGAGCGCGGACTACGTGCGCCAGTACGAGCCAGACGGCCTCTGGGTGGTCTACTTCGCGGTCATCGTCGTCACCTACGGGCTGATGATCCGGTCGCCGCTGGACGCCTGGCGGCTGGGGACGGCGGGGCTGTTCGTCGACCTGGTGCTGCACGGCTCCCCGGCCCCGCTGATGTCGGGCTGGCAGTGGTGCTTCTACGTGCCCGTGGTCCTGGCGGTCGCGGTGCACCACTCCCGGTCGGTCGTGTTCACCACGGGTGTCCTCACCCTGGCCGTGCTCGGGTACGCGGCGGCGCTCAGGGAGGCGGGCTTCTACTGGGAGTCGGCGATCGTGCTGGTCCTGGTGCTGCTGGTCGCCTACACGTTCGGCGCCCGCGGCCGCGCGGAGCAGGTGATCGAGCTGGAACGGGCGGAGAAGGGCGCGCTGGAGGAGCGCGCCCGGATCGCCCGCGAGATGCACGACGTGGTGGCGCACCACATGTCGATGGTGGTCGTGCGCTGCGAGACCGCCCCCTACCGGATCGCGGGCCTGCCGGACGCGGGCGTGCGCGAGTTCGCCGAGCTGGGGGACGCGGCCCGCGGGGCGATCACCGACATGCAGCGCCTGCTCGGCGTGCTGCGCGGCGCCGACCAGGAGGCGGACAAGGCGCCGCAGCCGGGGCTCGGGCAGATCCCCGAGCTCGCCGAGCGCGCGGGCGCGACCGTGGACGTGCCGGAGCTGGACGTGCCGGGGGCGGTCGGGCTGACCGCCTACCGGATCGTGCAGGAGGCGCTGACCAACGCGGCCCGGCACGCGCCGGGCGGTGCGGTGTCGGTCGTGCTGCGGTCCGCGGACGGCGACCTGGAGGTGGTGGTGCGCAATACTCCCGGTGGCGCCTCGCTCGGCGGTGGCGGCGGGCACGGGCTCGCCGGGATGCGGGAACGCGTCGCGGTGCACGGCGGCGAGCTCGCGGCCGGGGCGACCGGGGACGGCGGGTTCGAGGTGGCGGCGCGGATTCCGTTGGGGGACAAGTGATCAGGGTGCTCGTGGTCGACGACCAGGAGATGGTGCGCGAGGGCTTCTCGGCGTTGCTGGACGCGCAGGACGACATCGAGGTCGTCGGGTCCGCGGGTGACGGCGTGGCCGCGGTGACCGCGGTCCGGCGGCTGCTGCCCGACGTGGTGCTGATGGACATCCGGATGCCCGAGATGGACGGGCTCGCCGCGACCAGGCTGCTCGCCGCCGACGAGCACCCGGTGAAGGTGCTGGTGCTGACCACCTTCGACCTCGACGACTACGTGTACGAGGCGCTGCGGGCCGGTGCCAGCGGGTTCCTGCTCAAGCACGCGCCCGCCCGCGAGCTGCTCGACGCCGTCCGGGTCGTCGCCCGCGGCGAGGCGCTGCTCGCGCCCTCGATCACCAAGCGGCTGATCGAGGACTTCGTGCGGTCCCAACCGGTGCAGGGGGTCCGGCCGCGCGCGCTGACCGCGTTGACCGACCGCGAGACCGAGGTGCTGCGGCTGGTCGCGCAGGGGCTGTCGAACACCGAGATCGCCGGACACCTCTTCCTGGCCGAGCAGACCGTCAAGACGCACGTGAGCCGGGTGCTGATGAAGCTCGGCCTGCGCGACCGGGCGCAGGCCGTGATCGCGGCGTACGAGAGCGGGCTCGTGGTACCGGGGTAGCGGGTCCCCGGTGTGACGAACCGGAGGCCGTGGTCTTCCTAGTTTTCGGCCATGCCGAAGACGATCGCGCTCCTCACCGCGCTGCTGATCCTCGCCCCGCCGGTGACCCCGTGGACCGGCGACGACACCCGCGTGCAGGTGCTGCCCGCGTTGCCGGACGACGTGCGGGTGCTGCACTTCGACCCGCGCGGCCGGGGCAGGCTGGTGGCCGCCCTCGGGGATCCCCTGCACGCCAAGCACATCGCGGTCGTGGTTCCGGGGTCCGATGTGGACGTTCCCCGGTTCGGCGCGGTGCTGGCGATGGCGCGGGCGGTGCACCAGGAGGCCGGGCGGCCCGACGACCTCGCGGTGGTCGCGTGGCTCGGGTACGACACCCCGGAGGGAGTCGGCGTGGACGCGGCGACCGGGCGGCTGGCCCGTGCGGGCGCCGAGGCGCTGACCGCGTTCGTGCGGGACCTGCCCCCGACAGCACTGGTCCACCTGCTGTGCCACAGCTACGGGTCCGTCGTCTGCGCGCTGGCGGCGCACGACCTCGACGTGGCCGACATCGTGTTCACCGGCAGCCCCGGTGTGCGGGCCGGGTCGGTGGCCGAGCTCGGCACCGGCGCGCGGGTGTGGGCCGCGCGGGCGGGCCGCGACTGGACGCGGTGGGTGCCGAAGGTGCGGCTGGGGGACCTCGGCCACGGCACCGACCCGACCGGCGCCGGGTTCGGGGCGCGGGTGTTCGACGCGGGCGACGGCAAGCACGACGAGTACTACCGCGCGGGCGGCGACTCGCTGCGGACGATCGCGCGCATCGTGGTCGGGGACGCGCGATGACCGGGCGCGACCCCGTGGTCGACACCGTGCGGGCCGTCGCGGTCGTCGGCGTGGTGACCGGGCACTGGCTGGTCACGTCGCTGGTGGCGGGCGCGGACGGGTTCACGATCGACAGCCCGCTGCGGACGATGCCGTCGTTCACGCCGCTGACGTGGGTGCTCCAGACGCTGGGGCTGTTCTTCTTCGTCGGCGGGTTCGCCGCCACCCGGTCCACGTCGTCGCTGCCCGCGAAGGCGCGGCGGCTCGCCGTGGCGGTCGCGGTGCTGCTCGGGGTGTGGGCGGTCGTCCTGGTGGGGCTGTCGACGCGGGGCGTCCCGCAGAACACCGTGCGGGCGGTGGCGCACCTGGTCGTCACGCCGCTGTGGTTCCTCGGCGTCCACCTCGCGCTGTCGGCGCTGATGCCGGTGTGCCGGTACCTCGACCGGCACCTGGGGGTGGCCGCCGTGCTGCTGCCGGTCCTGCTCGCCCTCCCGGGGGTCGGTGCGGTGAACGTCGTCGCGGTCTGGTGGGCGCCGTGGCAGCTCGGTGTCGCGGTGTCCCGGCTCGGGACGCGGCGCTCGTGGGGGCCACCGCTGCTGGCGGCCGGGATCGCCGGGTACGCGCTGCTGGTGGGCGTGGGCGGGTACCCGGCCAGCGCGGTCGGCGTGCCCGGCGAGCGGTCGAACCTGGCGCCGCCGACGGTGGCGACGCTCGCGCTGGCGTTCGCGCAGATCGGCCTGGTGCTGCTGCTGCGGCCCGCGTTCCTGCCGCGGGTCGTGGCGTGGGTCAACCGGAAGGCGCTGCCGCTGTTCCTGGTGCACCAGAGCGCGCTGCTGGCCGTGGCGCTGCTGGGCTCGGCGTTCGGCAGGCTGCCCGGCCTGCACACCGCGCCCACCGGGCCGCAGTGGCTACACCAGCGCCTCCTGTGGCTGCCGGTGTTCGGCCTTGTCGCTTGGGTGCTGCTTCGAGACGGCGGCCAGCAGCGCCAGCACGATCGTCGTCACGTGCAGGACCACGCCGAGGGTGTTCGGCTCCAGCACCAGCAGCGGCGGCACGCACGCCATCGCGGCCAGCAGCCACGACCGGCGGCCGTGGCAGGTGCCCGCCCGCGCGGTGTGCAGCAGGTACCAGCCGAGCAGCAGGTGGACGAGGTTCTGCAGCGGGTCGACCTGGAGCACGATCAACGTGGCGCTGGTGCCCGCGAACCCCGTCGCGACGAACCCCAGCACGCCGAACGCGCCGAAGGCGACCCCGAGGGTGGCCGCGAGCCTCGACCGGTGCGACTCCGCGGTCGTCCAGCGGGCGCCGGGGAACAGCGACGCGTGCCGCTCGAACCGGTGGAACAGCAGGAGGACCGGCATCAGCAGGAGCACCAGCACGGCCAGCCACCGGGGCCGGGCGAGCCAGTCCGCCACCGTGAACGCGGCCGCGTCCGGGGCGTCGAGCAGCCCGAGCACGCCGACCACGGCGGCGAGGACCGTGAGGTAGCCCAGGTACACGGTCATCGGGGCGGTGCGCGCGAACGCGACGACGCTCCACTGCCGCCTGCCCGCCAGCCACGCCGAGGCGCGGTCGCGCAGCAGGGCCACCAGGCAGATCTGGCCGATCCCGAGGACCAGCAGGCACACCGTCGGCGGGCTCAGGTTCGACGCCGCCTCGCCCGGTAGCGCCATCATCGTGCGCGGGTAGCCGCCGTAGGTGATCAGCGCCAGCAGCACGGGCACCGTCAGCGAGGCGACCACGCTGAGGACCTTGCGGGAGATCCGCCGCAGGCTGCCGTCGGCGTAGAAGAAACCGAGCTGCTGCAGGAGGACCGCGCCGAGCAGCAGGTTCAGGTAGCCGCCGGTGCGCCAGTCGAAGATCGCCCGGACGCCGTCGACCGACACCATGACCACCAGCAGCACCAGCGGCGTGCCGAGCCGCAGCGTCCGGTGCAGCCACGCCATCAGCGGCGTCACCGCGACCGCGACCAGGTAGACGCCGAGGAACCACAACGGGTACGCGATCAGCCGCCCGAACGCCTCCACCCGCACCTTCGGCACGTCCAGCAGCTCCAGGGGCAATGGGAGGACCAGCCACGCCAGCACGAACCCGAGCACGGGCCGCAGCAGCCACGAGATCCGGCTCGACAGGTACCGCCCGTACCCGCCGTGGTCGGCCTGCACCTCCTGCCAGCTCAGCAGGTTCGCGTGGCCGCCCGCGAAGAAGAAGACCGGGACGGCCTGGAGCACCCAGGTCAGCAGCCACAGCCAGTTCGCGCTGACCCCGGCCCAGTGCATGACCGTCAGCACCGACTGGCCGAGCACCACCAGCCCCAGGCTCGCCAGCCGCAGGAACGTCGCGTACCGGTCCTGCGCCGCGGGCCGGGGCGTGAACCCGGCGGGCGCGACCTCCTTGCGGCGCCGCCCCGGCAGCCGGGCGAGCAGGAGGAAGACGACCATCGCGCTGCCGAACCCCCAGGCGAGCACCGGCTCGTGACCCGGAGGGCCCCACCGCTGCCGCCACGAGTTGAACCCGAGCCCGCCCGCGTAGAGCTGCGCCACCGCCCGGCACTGCGTCTCGGAGCCGCGCGGGTTCGCGTGGCACCGCGCCTGCATGTCCCTGGACAGCTGCGCGTCGATCTCCTTGCGCGCGTCCGGTCCCAGCGGCTGGCCCTTGGCCTCGGCGTAGCGCAGCAGGTCGTACCCCAGGTCGTGCGCCTTGCACGCCAGGCTGAAGTCCCACTCGGTCTCGCCCGCGGGCCCGGAGCACTCGCCGGTCGGGTGGAACGCGCGCAGCGTCCCGTCCGCGGTCCGCACCACCTGCGGACTGCGGCCCTGGACCTGGCCGAAGTCGGCGGGGAAGTCGTCGAGCGGGTCGTGCGTCCTGCTCGGGTGCGTCATGGCCTGCACGGCTTTCGCCGCCGCGGCCACCTCACCGCTGAGAGGTCGGTCGTCCGTCGCGCCCGCCGGTCGGGAGGCGATCACGCCGCACACGAACACGGCGAGAGTCACCACCAGGAAGCGGAACCACGTGGGAAAGCGGGACAGGAGCCGGACTCCCGGCCACCCGCCACTGTCGTTTGCCGGTGCGTCACCCATTGGAAAGCCAGGTTACGGAATGACAACGCCCGCTGGCCAGTCGGGTGTTTAACCCCAGGTCAGAGCGTGTGAAGAACTGCATAGGGCGATGATTGAACCTTGTGGTCGGTTCGTTTCACGTCGAAATGGTGCAAAACGCCGCGGTGCCCACTCGGGTCGGATGTCCTGTCGCTCGGTGTCAGACGACAGGTGAGGGATCTTCTTCCAGTACGCCCGTCGTGGTAATCGACGCGAGCGCCATTCTCGACAACAGGGCCGCCATTTGATCCCGGTCCAGATGCGCGCTGTGCGGGGTGGAATTGATCAGCCCGAAAACCGCGTGGGCCGCCGCCCGCGCCGTCGGCTCGTCGACCTCCCGGACGGTCCGCTGGATCGTCTCCACCCACACCTCGACGTACCGCCGCTGCAACGCCCGCACCCGCCGCCGGTCGGGGTCCGTGAGGTTCGCCAGGTTCCGGATCTGCACGGTGATCAGCGCCGGGTCGTCCAGCGCGAAGTCGACGTGCCACCCCACGAGCGCCCGCAGCGCGTCCTCGGGTCCGTCGGAGGCGTCGACCCGCGCGAGCCCGCCGTCCAGCAGCCGCTCGCTGATCGACGTCAGCATCTCCCCGAGCATGGCGTCCTTGCTCCGGAAGTGCCGGTACAGCGCGGGTCCGGAGATGCCCACGGCGGCCCCGATGTCATCGATTCCCACCCCGTGGAACCCGTGGCGGGCGAAGAGCTCGGCGGCCGCGGTCAGGATCTGCTCGCGCCGGTTCGGCTTCGCGGCATCGGTGGTCGACACGTCGGCCATCCTAGGTGCACGCCGTTAGCGGTTGCTAACCATTCGCCCTCGGGGTGGTCTCAGCGGGGTCCGCGGCGGCGATTAACAAGATCAATTCACACGTCGTTAACTCTTGACCCGCCCTATTTATATAGACATATCCCCTGGTAACACTTGATGTGCTTGGCATCACACCCTGCTTGACCCCCTGGGGAGACACCGATGCGCCCTGCCCGCTTGCTGCTCATCGCCGCCTTGGCCGCTGCCGCCGCCCTGTCGACGGCCCTGCCCGCGGCCGCCGCGCCCGCGGCGATCAACTACGTCGCCCTCGGCGACTCCTACTCCTCCGGTCTCGGCACCGGCACGTACATCTCGGGAAGCGGCAGCTGCAAGCGCAGCAACTACGCGTACCCGGCGCTCTGGGCCGCCGCCCACTCGGTCAGCACGTTCACCTTCGTGGCCTGCTCGGGCGCCAAGACGGGTGACGTGGTGGCCAACCAGGTGGCCTCGCTGAACTCCTCCACGACCCTCGCGAGCATCTCGATCGGTGGGAACGACGCCGGGTTCACCGACGTCATCACCACCTGCACCTTCGGGTCGGACCAGGACTGCGTGAACCGCACGAACACCGCCAAGGCCTACGCCCAGAACACCCTGCCGGGCCTGCTGGACAACGTGTACGGGCAGATCCGCGGCAAGGCGCCGTCCGCCAAGGTCGTCGTCCTGGGCTACCCGCGCATCTACAAGGTGCCCGGCTCGTGCAACGTCGGGCTCAGCGACACCAAGCGCGCGGCGATCAACTCCGCGTCCGACGTCCTGGCCACGGTCATCTCGGGCCGCGCGAGCGCCAGGTCGTTCACCTACCAGGACGTCCGCACGGCGTTCACCGGGCACGAGATCTGCTCCGGCGACTGGTGGCTCAACAGCCTCAGCTTCCCGGTGGACGAGTCCTACCACCCGAACCGGAACGGCCAGAAGCTCGGCTACCTGCCCGCGCTCACCGCCGCCACCGGCTGACGTCCGGCCAACCGCGGGGGCCGGGTCGACGACCCGGCCCCCTTCGTGTGGACGGGGTGGTTAACAAGCGCTAACATCCACGGTGGTTAACGACTGCTAACTACCGTCGCGAGGAGACCATGGACGCCCCGGTCCTGCGCACGACCGCCGACCTGTCCGGCGAGGCGTTCCAGCGGTACGCCAAGGAGCACACCACGCTCGTCGACGAGCTGCGCGCCAAGTTGGCGAAGGCGGCACGGGGCGGGCCGGAGAAGTCGCGGGAACGGCACGTGGCGCGCGGCAAGCTCCTCCCGCGCGACCGGGTCGACGCGCTGGTCGACCCCGGCTCGCCGTTCCTGGAGCTCTCGCCGCTGGCCGCCGACGGCCTGTACGGCGACGAGGCACCGGCCGCGGGCATCATCACCGGCGTCGGCCGGGTGTCCGGCCGCGAGTGCGTGGTCGTCGCGAACGACGCCACGGTCAAGGGCGGCACGTACTACCCGATGACCGTCAAGAAGCACCTGCGCGCCCAGGAGGTCGCGCTGCACAACAACCTCCCCTGCGTCTACCTGGTCGACTCGGGCGGCGCGTTCCTGCCCCGCCAGGACGAGGTGTTCCCCGACCGCGAGCACTTCGGCCGGATCTTCTTCAACCAGGCCACGATGTCCAGCCGCGGCATCCCGCAGATCGCCGCGGTGCTGGGGTCGTGCACAGCGGGCGGCGCGTACGTGCCCGCGATGAGCGACGAGGCCGTGATCGTCCGCGGCCAGGGCACGATCTTCCTGGGCGGTCCGCCGCTGGTGAAGGCCGCGACCGGCGAGGTCGTGACGGCCGAGGAGCTGGGCGGCGGCGACCTGCACTCGCGCACCTCCGGCGTCACCGACCACCTCGCGGACGACGACCAGCACGCGCTGCGGATCGTCCGGTCGATCATCGGCACCCTCGGCCCGCGCGCCGAGCGGCCGTGGACGCTGGAGCCGACCGAGGAGCCCGCGGTCGACCCGGCGCAGCTCTACGGCGTCGTGCCGACCGACAGCCGCACCCCCTACGACGTGCGCGAGGTGATCGCGCGGATCGTGGACGGCAGCCGGTTCCAGGAGTTCAAGAAGGAGTACGGCGCGACGCTGGTCACCGGCTTCGCCCGGATCCACGGGCACCCGGTCGGCATCGTCGCCAACAACGGCATCCTGTTCGGCGAGTCCGCCGTCAAGGGCGCGCACTTCGTCGAGCTGTGCGACCAGCGCTCGGTGCCGCTGGTGTTCCTGCAGAACATCAGCGGGTTCATGGTCGGCCGCGAGTACGAGGCGGGCGGCATCGCCAAGCACGGCGCCAAGATGGTCACGGCGGTCGCGTGCGCGCGGGTGCCGAAGTTCACCGTCGTCATCGGCGGCTCGTTCGGCGCGGGCAACTACTCGATGTGCGGCCGGGCGTACTCGCCGCGCTACCTCTGGATGTGGCCCAACGCCCGCATCTCCGTCATGGGCGGCGAGCAGGCGGCCTCGGTCCTGGCGACCGTGCGCCGCGACCAGCTCGGCGACGAGTGGTCGGCGGAGGACGAGGAGGCGTTCAAGGAGCCCATCCGCGCGCAGTACGAGGACCAGGGCAACCCGTACTACTCCACGGCCCGGCTGTGGGACGACGGCGTGATCGACCCGATGGACACCCGGACGGTGCTCGGGCTCGCGCTGTCGACGGCGGCGAACGCGCCGCTGGACCCGGTCTCCTACGGCATCTTCCGGATGTGAGCGGCATGTTCGACAGTGTGCTGGTGGCCAACCGCGGCGAGATCGCGGTCCGCGTGGTCAGGGCGTTGCGGCGCCTGGGGATCCGGTCGGTGGCCGTGTACAGCGACCCGGACGCCGACGCCCGGCACGTGCGCGAGGCGGACGCCGCCGTGCGCATCGGCCCGGCCTCGGCGCGGGAGAGCTACCTCTCGATCGAGCGGATCGTGGACGCCGCGGTGTCCTCGGGCGCGCAGGCCGTGCACCCCGGTTACGGCTTCCTGGCGGAGAACGCCGAGTTCGCCCGCGCGTGCGAGAAGGCGGGGCTGGTGTTCATCGGCCCGAGCCCGGACGCGATCGAGGCGATGGGCGACAAGATCCGCGCCAAGCTGACCGTGCGCGCGGCCGGTGTCCCGGTCGTGCCCGGCCGCACCGAGCCCGGCATGTCCGACGACGCCCTGGTCGACGCGGCCGCCGAGATCGGCTTCCCGGTGCTGCTCAAGCCGTCCGCGGGCGGTGGCGGCAAGGGCATGCGGCTGGTGCACGAGGAGTCGGCGCTGCGCGACGCGATCGAGTCGGCCCGCCGCGAGGCGCGCGGCTCGTTCGGCGACGACACGCTGCTCATCGAGCGGTTCGTCACCAACCCGCGGCACGTCGAGATCCAGGTGCTGGCCGACGCGCACGGCGGCGCCGTGCACCTCGGCGAGCGCGAGTGCAGCCTCCAGCGGCGGCACCAGAAGATCATCGAGGAGGCGCCGTCCCCGCTGCTCGACCCGGAGACCCGCGCGGCGATGGGGCGGGCGGCGGTGGACGCCGCGAAGTCCGTCGGCTACCTCGGCGCGGGCACGGTGGAGTTCATCGTCGACGGCGCGTCCGGCGACTACTTCTTCATGGAGATGAACACCCGCCTCCAGGTCGAGCACCCGGTCACCGAGCTGGTCACCGGCGTCGACCTGGTCGAGTGGCAGCTCAGGGTGGCCTGCGGCGAACCGCTGGACTTCACCGAGGTCCCGCTCGCCGGGCACGCGGTCGAGGCGCGCATCTACGCCGAGGACCCGGCCCGCGGGTTCCTGCCGACCGGTGGCGAGGTGCTGGCGCTGCACGAGCCGGACGACGTGCGGGTCGACTCGGCGCTCCAGGTGGGGCTGCGGGTCGGCAGCGACTACGACCCCATGCTGGCGAAGGTGATCGCGCACGGCCGCACCCGCGAGGAGGCGCTGCGCAAGCTGCACGCCGCGCTCGGCCGGACCGTGCTGCTCGGCGTCACCACGAACATCCCGTTCCTGCGCGCGCTGCTGTCCGATGTGGACGTCCGCGCCGGACGGCTGGACACCGGGCTGGTCGAGCGCAAGCTGGACGAGTTGGTGACCCACGACGTGCCGGACGAGGTGCTGGCCGCCGCCGCGCTCGAACGGCAGCTGGCGCTCGCGGGTCGCGGCACGGACCCGTGGGACCTCACCGGCGGCTGGCGGATCGGCGAGCACGCGTGGACCACCTGGCGGGTCGACGTCGCCGGACGGGACACCACCGAGGTGCGGGTCCGCGGCGACGAGGTCGCGGTGGGGCAGGCGGAACCGGTGCGCCTGCGGGCGGTGGTCCGCGACGGCGAGCTGGTCGTCGGCACCCGCCGCTACGCGATGGCCCGTGCCGGCCGGGTGCTGTGGCTCGGCGCCGAGGGCCGGTCGTGGGCGTTGACCGAGACCGAGCCGCTGGCCGCCGCGGGCGCGGGCAAGGCCGGTGCGGCCGGACCGGTCACCAGCCCGATGCCCGGCACCGTGCTGGTGGTCCGCGCCGCCGTCGGCGACGAGGTCGTCGCGAACCAGGCGTTGTTCGTGGTCGAGGCCATGAAGATGGAGCACACCGTCGTGGCACCCGTCGACGGCGTGCTCGCCGAAGTGAACGTCCAGGCGGGCCAACAGGTCGCGCTGGACCAGACCCTAGCCGTCGTCGTCCCCCACCAGGAGTGACCGATGTTGGACTTCCGCCTCGATGAGGAATACGAAGCGCTGCGCAAGACCGTCGAGGAGTTCGCCCGCGACGAGGTCGCCCCGGTCATCGGCGACCTCTACGAGCGCAACGAGTTCCCCTACGGGATCGTCGCCAAGATGGGCCGCATGGGCCTGTTCGGCCTGCCGTTCCCCGAGGAGCACGGCGGCATGGGCGGTGACTACTTCGCGCTCTGCCTGGCACTGGAGGAGCTGGCCCGCGTCGACTCCTCGGTCGCGATCACCCTGGAGGCGGGCGTCTCGCTCGGCACCATGCCGCTGTTCCGGTTCGGCACCGACGAGCAGCGCGCCCAGTGGCTGCCGCGGATGTGCACCGGCGAGGTGCTCGGCGCGTTCGGGCTGACCGAACCGGGCGGCGGCAGCGACGCGGGCGCCATGCGCACCACCGCGAGGCTGGAGGACGGGCACTGGGTCCTCAACGGCACCAAGGCGTTCATCACCAACTCCGGCACGGACATCACCGGGCTGGTCACGGTGGCCGCCGTCACCGGCACCAAGGAGAACGGCCGCAAGGAGATCTCCGCGATCATCGTGCCCGCCGGCACGCCGGGCTTCACCGTGTCGAAGAAGTACTCCAAGGTCGGCTGGAACGCCTCCGACACCCGCGAGCTGTCCTTCGCCGACTGCCGGGTGCCCGAGGCGAACCTGCTGGGCGAACGCGGCCGCGGCTACGCCCAGTTCCTCCAGACCCTGGACGAGGGCCGGATCGCCATCGCGGCCGTCGGCGTCGGGCTGGCGCAGGGCTGCGTCGACGAGAGCCTGCGCTACGTCGGCGAGCGCGAGGCGTTCGGGCACAAGATCGGCGAGTACCAGGCGATCAAGTTCAAGATCGCCGACATGGAGGTGCGCGCCTACAACGCCCGGCTGGCCTACTACGCCGCCGCGGCCAAGATGCTGCGCGGCGAGCCGTTCAAGAAGGAGGCCGCCATCGCGAAGCTGGTGTCCTCCGAGGCGGCGATGGACAACGCCCGCGAGGCCACCCAGATCTTCGGCGGCTACGGCTTCATGAACGAGTACCCGGTGGGCCGGTTCTACCGCGACGCCAAGATCCTGGAGATCGGCGAGGGCACCAGCGAGGTCCAGCGCATGCTCATCGCGCGCGAGCTGGGGCTGTGACCCGCGCGGGTCGAACCCCCGGCACGGGGTGTCCGGGGTTCGACCCGCGGGTCACGTGGCGTTCATCGCGGTGGTGAGCAGTCGCTTGACCTGGGCGATCCGCTGGAGGTCGCCGCTGACCGACACGTCCCCGCCCCGGTTGTAGAGCCACAGCAGCACCGCGCCCGGCGCGCCCCGCACGGTGGCGTCGGCGTTCTCCGCGTCGACGGGTGCGACGTCGACGCCGAGCGGGTGCACGTCGACCCGCCAGTCGGCGACCCGCAGCCAGTGCGCGCCCCACTCGGTCAGGTCGGCCGCGTAGTCCTGCGGCCAGGTGTGCGTCTCCCGGCGCAGGAACACGTCCAGCATCTCGCCGATCGCGTCGACGGCGAAGTCCTCCGGGAACGGAGTGAGCGGGGCGCCGAGGGCGAGTTCGGCGTCGAACCGGTGGATCGCGGCCTCCTGGGCCATCCGGCGGATCCAGAAGCGGTCCGGACGTTCGGCGAACGCCGCAACGAGAGCGCCGTAGGCGTGGTCCAGCGTGGCGACCGGGGTGAGGTCCGCGGGCTCGGACTCCTTGCCGACCACGGTGCGGAAACCGCGCGCTACGTGCTCCACGAGGTCGCGCACCGACCAGGCGGGGCAGGTGGGCACGGGCACGTCGAGGTCGCCGCCCGCCAGCACGCGCAGGCGGCGGACCTCGTCCGCGAGGATGTCGAGCAGCCGGGAGCTGTCCACGGTCAAGGCTTCGACAGGCCGCGCTCGATGATCGCGCCGGTGTCCACGCCGCGCGGCAGCGTGCCGAACGCGACACCCCAGTCGCCCGCGAGCCGGGAGGCGCAGAACGCGTCCGCGACGGCCGGGTGGCCGAACCGGACGAGCAGGGATCCCTGCAACGCCAACGCCATCCGCTCGACCAGCCGCCGGGCGCGCAGCTCGACGTCGGCGGTGTCCGCCAGCTCGGTCTTCAGGCCGTCGACCGCCGCGTCCAGCCGGTGGTCGGCGCCGCGCGCGGAGTCCAGCTCCTCGAAGAACGCCTGCACGGTCTCGGGCTCGCGGCCCATGGCGCGCAGCACGTCGAGCGCGGCCACGTTGCCCGAACCCTCCCAGATGGACAGCAACGGGGCCTCCCGGTACAACCGGGGCATACCGGACTCCTCGATGTACCCGTTGCCGCCCAGGCACTCCAGCGCCTCGGCCGCGTGCGCGGGCCCGCGCTTGCACACCCAGTACTTGGTCACCGCCAGCGCGAGCCTGCGGAACGCGCCGGACGCGCCCGCGAGGTGCAGGCCGACCGTGGTGGCCGCCTCGGACTCGACCGCCAGGTCCGCGAGGACGTTGCGCATCAGCGGCTGGTCGACCAGGTAGCAGCCGAACGCCTTGCGGTGCGCGGCGTGGTGGGCGGCCTGGGTCAGGCCGAAGCGCATCCCGGACGCGGTGCCGACCACGCAGTCCAGCCGGGTCGTGTTGACCATCTCGATGATGGTCCGCACTCCCCGGCCCTCTTCGCCGACCAGCCAGCCGACCGCGCCGTCGTACTCCAGCTCCGCGGACGCGTTGGACTTGTTGCCGAGCTTGTCCTTGAGGCGCTGCAACGAGATCGCGTTGCGGGTGCCGTCGGGCAGGACCCTGGGCAGCAGGAAGCACGACAGCCCGCCGGGCGCCTGCGCCAGGGTGAGGAACAGGTCGGACATCGGGGCGGAGGTGAACCACTTGTGCCCGGTCAGCAGGAACGCGCCGTCGCCCGCCGGACGGGCGGTGGTGGTGTTCGCGCGGACGTCCGAGCCGCCCTGCTTCTCGGTCATCGACATGCCCGCGATCAGGCCGCGCTTGCCCTCCGGGGCGCGCAGGCCGAAGTCGTACTCCCTGGAGGCGAGCAGCGGCTCGAACCGCTCCGCCAGCTCGGGGGTGGTGCGCAGGGCCGGCACGGCGGCGTAGGTCATCGAGATCGGGCAGCCGTGGCCCGCCTCGGCCTGGTTCCACACGTACATCTTCGCCGCGCGCGCGAGGTGCGCGCCGGGCCGGTCGTCGCGCCACGGTGCCGCGTGCAGGCCGTGACCGACCGCGGTCTCCATCAGCCGGTGCCACGCCGGGTGGAACTCGACCTCGTCGACCCGGTGGCCGTACCGGTCGTGGGTGCGCAGCACCGGCGGGTTCTCGTTCGCCTGCCGCGCGAGGTCCGCGGTCTCCGGCAGCCCGGCGAGCCTGCCGAGCTCGTGCACCTCCGGCTCGGCCCAGCCCGCGCCGCCGCGGTGCAGCGCGTCCAGCAGTGCGGGGTCGGCCGCGACGTCGTGACCGGACAGCGGGGGCACCTGGTTCGTGACCTCGTGTGTGGCGTGCGTCATGCGGACAGGGTAGTCCGACTTCTACTCGTCGGTAATGTCCGGTTCTTCGTTGCTCGGAGGTTTCGCTCGACCACTGTGTGGGATTGGACCGCACCAGTCGGGTGATTTGGGGATGCCGAGAACGATTGATCGGCCTAACGTCGGACCTGTGAGCAGCCACCCTGCGCAGGCGGCTCCGCCAGGAGCCCACCTCGAGGCCGTCACGGCACTGCGCCAGCAGTACGCCGCGATCCCCGCGGGCAGTCCCGTGCGCCTCGCCAAGCCCACCTCCAACCTCTTCCGATTCCGCCAGGACCAGTCGGGCGGGCTCGACGTCGCCCGGTTCGACCGGGTCCTGTCGGTCGACCCCGAGGCCCGCACCGCCCAGGTGCAGGGCATGACCACCTACGAGGACCTGGTCGACGCGACCCTCCCGCACGGGCTGATGCCGCTCGTCGTCCCGCAGCTCAAGACGATCACCCTGGGCGGCGCGGTGGCCGGGCTCGGCATCGAGTCCAGCTCCTTCCGCAACGGGCTCCCGCACGAGTCCGTGACGGAGCTGGAGGTGCTGACCGGCGACGGCGAGGTGGTCGTCGTCCACCCGGAAGACCCGCTGTTCCGGGGTTTCCCCAACTCCTACGGCACGCTCGGCTACGCGCTGCGGCTCGAGATCGAGCTGGAGCCGGTCAAGCCGTTCGTCCGGTTGCGGCACGTCCCGTTCGGCGACGCGCGCGAGTGCGCCGAGGTGATCGCGGGCGTCTGCGCGGACGGCGAGTACCAGGGCGAGCGGGTCGACTTCGTCGACGGCACGGTGTTCGGCGGCACGGAGATGTACCTGACGCTGGCCGACTTCGTCGACGAGGCGCCGGGCACGTCGGACTACACCGGCGACCGGATCTACTACCGCTCGATCCAGGCCCGCCGGACCGACCACCTGACCGTGCGCGACTACATCTGGCGCTGGGACACCGACTGGTTCTGGTGCTCGCGGGCGTTCGGCGCGCAGCAGCCGCTGGTGCGCAAGCTGTGGCCCAAGCGCTACCTGCGGTCCGATGTCTACCGGAAGATCGTCGCGTTCGACCGCAGGCACGGCATCAGCGACCGGCTCTCGAAGGCGGTCCAGGAGCCGGTCATCCAGGACGTGGAGATCCCGGTCGACAAGCTGCCGGAGTTCCTCGACTTCTTCGAGCGCGAGGTCGGGATCAGCCCGGTGTGGCTGTGCCCGGTCCGCCTGCGCGACCGCGCGGGCTGGCCGCTCTACCCGATGGACGCGGAGACCCTGTACGTCAACGTCGGCTTCTGGTCGACCGTGTCGCTGCGTCCGGGGGAGGAGATGGGCAGCCGCAACAGGTCGATCGAGGCGAAGGTGTCCGAGCTGGGTGGGCACAAGTCGCTGTACTCCGACTCCTACTACGAGGAGTCGGAGTTCTGGCAGCACTACAACGGCGAGGCCTACCTGGCCTTGAAGGGGCGGTACGACAAGGGGAGTCGACTCCCCGGCCTGTACGCCAAGTGTGTTCTCCGAAGGTGAAAGGAGCCGGGGTCATGCGGTTGGCGGAGGTGTTCCAATCGGTGGTCGGCAGTGACCAAGCCGTCGAGTTCAGCGCGTACGACGGCAGTCACGCGGGCCCCGAGGGGGCAGGGGTGCGCATCGAGGTGCGCACGCCGATGGCGTTGTCCTACCTGGCTTCCGCGCCAGGCGAGCTCGGGCTGGCCCGCGCTTACGTGACGGGCAACCTGGAGATCATCGGCGACGTGCACGGTGCGCTCGCGCACCTGTCGGAGCTGAGCCTGAGCGAGGTGCCGTGGTCGCAGCGGCTCAACCTGCTCGCACTGCTGGGCAAGGTGCGGGTGAACAACAGGGTGGAGGTGCCCGCGCAGGAACGGCGCCTGCACGGCATGCGCCACTCGAAGGCGCGCGACCGCGAGGCCATCGCGCACCACTACGACGTGGGCAACAAGTTCTACGAGTGGGTCCTCGGCCCGTCGATGGCCTACACCTGCGCGGTGTACCCGGAGGCGGACTCGACCCTAGAGGAAGCCCAGTTCGCCAAGCACGACCTCGTGGCCAGGAAGCTCGGCCTCAAGGAGGGCATGCGGCTGCTCGACGTCGGCTGCGGCTGGGGCGGCATGGTGATGCACGCCGCCAAGCACTACGGCGTCCGCGCGGTCGGCGTCACGCTGTCGCGCAACCAGGCCGAGTGGGCCCAGAAGGCGATCGTCGAGGCCGGGCTGTCGGAGCTGGCCGAGGTCCGCTTCCTGGACTACCGCGACGTCCGCGAGGAGGGCTTCGACGCCATCAGCTCCATCGGCCTGACCGAGCACATCGGCAAGGCCAAGCTGCCCGCCTACTTCCGCTCCCTGTACGGGAAGCTGAAGCCCGGCGGCCGGATGCTCAACCACTGCATCACCCGGCCCAACAACCTCCAGCGGGCGCGCACGGGCGGCTTCATCGACCGGTACGTGTTCCCCGACGGCGAGCTGGTCGGGCCCGGCCACATCGTGTCGCTGATGCACGACACCGGGTTCGAGGTGCGGCACGAGGAGAACATCCGGGAGCACTACGCGCTCACGCTGGCCGCGTGGGGCCGCAACCTGGACGACCACTGGGACGAGGCGGTGGCCGAGGTCGGCGAGGCGCGGGCCCGCGTGTGGCGGCTGTACCTGGCCGCCAGCAGGCTCGGGTTCGACCGGAACAACATCCAGCTGCACCAGGTGCTCGGCGTGAAGCTCAAGGGGACGCAGTCCGGCATGCCGTTGAGGCCGGACTGGGCCTGAGCACATCCGGTTCGGCGACGGGCCGCTCCCTGCCGGGGGCGGCCCGTTCCCGTGTCGCGATGAGTTCCCGGCGGCGCCGCTGTCCAAGTACCGAAGGACTTCGCGGGCGTTCGCAGAGGAGGAGCCATGGGTTCGGTCGTCGTGGACCTGAGCATGTCGTTGGACGGGTTCATCGCGGGCAGCGGGGACGGGCCGTCGAGCCCGCTCGGGCGCGGCGGGGAGGCGCTGTTCCGGTGGATGTCCGCCGGGCCCGAGGAGAACCGGGTCGAAAGCCGGCTCTCGCCGCCGGACGCGAGCAAGGCGGTGGTGGACGAGTGGATGACCGAGGGCGGGGCGATCATCAGCGGCCGCCGGACGTTCGACATCGCCGGTGGCTGGAAGGACGGCCACCCCGTCGACGTGCCGATCTTCGTGGTGACGCACGAGGCGCCCACGAGCGGGCAGTGGAGCCCGCGGGTCAGCTTCGTGACCGACGGGCTGGACCACGCCCTCGAACTCGCGCAGGAGGCCGCCGGGGACCGGACGGTGGCGATCTCCGGCGCGAGCCCCGCCCAGCAGCTGCTGCGGGCGGGGAAGCTGGACGAGATCCAGGTGAGCCTGGTGCCCGTGCTGCTCGGCGGCGGCGTGCGGCTGCTGGAGCACTTCGGCGACGAACCCGTGCAGCTGGAGCAGGTTCGGGTCGTGGAGTCGGAGGGCGTCACGCACCTGAGGTACCGGGTGGTGCGTTGAGCACGGTCAGCCCTTGACGAGCTGTTCGCTCAGCTCCCACAGCCGTCGGGCGGAGTCGGGGTCGACGGAGTGGGGGACGACCTCGGACGGGACGGTCTTCTCGGTGGTGAGGTCGATGGGGCGCGGGGTGTCCATCGGGGAGATGTCGTTGTCCTTCAGGTAGACACCGCCGATGTCGGCGAGCAGCGGGCTGGTCGCGGCGAACACGCTGGTGCTGGCGCCCTGCTGCACGGTCTTCATCCCGCGCTCGGGGGCGATGATCGGGCGCCCGTCCTCGTCGACGAGGCCCATGGCCCGGCGCTGATCCGCCGTCACCGCGCGCCCGTCCTCCGATCGGGACGGTCCCAGGTCGGTGCCGATGATGACGCCGGGGTGCACGGCGTAGCCGCGGATCCCCTCGTCGGCGTAGCGGCGGTCCAGCTCCACGGCGAACAGGACGTTGGCGGTCTTGGACTGGGCGTAGGCCAGCATCGGGTCGTAGCCGGTGGTGAACTGCGGGTCGTCCCAGCGGAAGTCGGCCACCCGCTGGGCGCCGGACGACAGCGTGACGACCCGTGCGCCGTGCGCGGCGCGCAGCGCGGGCAGCAGGGCGAGGGTCAGCTGGAAGTGGCCGAGGTGGTTGGTCGCGAACTGCGACTCGTACCCGCGCGCGTCCCGGAGCAGCGGGCCGCCCATGATGCCCGCGTTGTTGAGCAGGACGTGCAGCGGGCGACCGGAGTCGAGGTAGCGGGCCGCGAACGCCTCGATCGACCCGGGGTCGAGCAGGTCCAGCCGGTAGGTCTCCACGCGCTCGATGCCTGCCAGCGCGGCGGCCGCCGCTTCGGGGTCGCGCGAGCCGACGGTGATGGACGCGCCCGCCGCGCTGAGCGCGCGGGTGGTCTCCAGGCCGAGCCCGACGTGGCCGCCGGTGATGACGACGTTCCGGCCCGACAGGTCGACGCCCCGCAGGACGTCGTCGGCGGTGGACGCCGCGGTGAAACCGGAACCGAGGGGGTGCTGTTTGTGGGTCACACGGCAAAGCTAGGCGCGGTCGGCCGTCCTTTGAATGATTGACGATCCGCTTTTCTTGCTCAAGAGTACGGGCATGGCCGGTGATCAGCTGTCCCAGGTGTTCGACCTCGTCGAGGTCCGCGGTGTGGTGTCCGGCGGGCTCGTGGTGCGCGGCCCGTGGGTGTCGAGCGCGGCCGTCGACTCCTCGCTGAAGTTCTGCGCGGTCGTCGCGGGCCGCGCCCGGCTGTCCGTCGACGGCCTCGCCGAGCCCGTCGACCTGGAGTCGGGCGACGTCGCCGTCCTGACCAACCGCACCTGGCTGCGCGTCGAAGGCGGCATCGGCGACGGACCGCCCCAAGAGGTCGTGCCGGACTGGGACTTCACCACCGACCGCGCCCTCGACCTCTCCTCCGACGACGTCCTCATCGGCGGCCACGTCGACCTCGACCCGGCGGGCGAGGAACTGCTGCTGCGCGCACTGCCGCCGGTCGCGCACGTGCGGTCGTCGGGGCGGTCGGGGGCGAACCTGCGGGGAAGCCTGTACCGGCTGTTCGACGAGATGGCGGCGAACCGGATGGGAGCCTCGTTCGCGATCCGGCAGCACTGCCAACTCCTGCTGCTGGAAGTGATGCGGGCCTACGTGGGACAGGCGGACCTGCCCGCGGGATGGCTGAGGATGCTGGCGGACGAACGGCTGCGGCCCGCGGTGCGGCTGATGCACGAAGAACCGGGAAGGCCCTGGGGGCTGGAGGAACTGGCGCGGGCGGCGGCGATGTCGCGGACGACGTTCGCGGAGAGGTTCCGGGTGGTGGGAGGGGTGCCGCCGCTGACGTACCTGAACCGGTGGCGGATGTTGTTGGCGCGGAAGGCTTTGCGGGGAGGGGATGTGAGGGTGGGGGCGTTGGCGGTGGAGTTGGGGTATGGGTCGGAGAGTGCGTTCAGTACGGCGTTCAAGAGGGAGGTGGGGGTGTCGCCGTTGGGGTATCGGAGGGGGGTGTAGAGGGTTGGGGCGGCTTGGTCTGGTTCGTACGGGGTTCTTGGTTGCGTGGGTGGGTGTGGTCGATTTGACTTGGGGCCCCTCTTTTTGGGCCTCGTCGGGCGAAAAAGGGCAGGTGGTAGAGCTTGCCCGCCGACTCATTGTAGGCCCAAAAACCCCAAGTAAAATCGACCACGGTTGGGTGCTTTTGTTGCGTGCCAGCGGGTTTGGGGTGGTTTGGGGGGTGCTTTGAGCTGCCTTGAGCTGCCTTGAGCTGGCTTGTGGTGCTGTGGGGTGCTTTGGGGTGCTTCGTACGTGAGACCGGCGGTCGCCTGGGGGCGGCCGCCGGTGGTGGGTGGGGTGGGTTAGTTGGCGGAGGCGACCAGTTGGTTGGCGATCTGGGTGGCCTGGTTGCTGGGGATGGAGAAGCCGATGCCGACGCTGCCTGCTTGGTCGGAGGCGGTCGCGGGGGAGTAGATGGCGGAGTTGATGCCGATCACCTGGCCCGAGGAGTTGATGAGCGGGCCGCCGGAGTTGCCGGGGTTGATGGAGGCGTCGGTCTGGATGGCCTGGTAGCTGGTGCCGGCGGAGCGGCGGGTCTCGCCGGCGATGTTGACGGTGCGGTCGAGGGCGCTGACGATGCCGGAGGTGACGGTGCCCTGGAGGCCTTCCGGGGAGCCGATGGCGACGACCTGGTCGCCGACGGCGACGGTGGAGGAGTCGCCGAAGGTGGCGGGGGTCAGGCCGGAGGCGCCGGTGAGCTTGAGGACCGCCAGGTCGCTGTTGGGGTCGGCGCCGATGACGGAGGCGGCGTACTCCTTGCCGTCGTTGGTGGTCACGGAGATCTGCTGGGCGCCGGAGATCACGTGGTTGTTGGTGAGGATCCTGCCGTCGGCGCTGAGCACCACACCGGACCCGATGCCGCTGCCCTGCGCGGCGGTCATGTCGACCTGCACGACGCTGGGGAGCACGGAGGAGGCGATGGCGCTGACGTCCTCTGTGGACGAACCGGTGGAGGTCTTCGCGATCGTGGAGCTGGTCACGGTGGCGTTGACGGCGGTCGGGACGGCGGCGGCCCCGATGAGTCCACCGGCGGTGCCGGCGACCACGGCCGCGGCGAACGCCGCGGCGGTCAGCTTGGTGGACGTGCGGCGCCAGAACCCCGGCGCCTTGGCCTCGTCGTCCAACGACCCGCTCATCGCGGGGAAGCCCTGTCGCATCTCGGTCATGGCTCCACTGTGCCGCCGCCAGTTGTGAGGAACCTGAGCGAACACCCAGGACTTGCCAAGAAGAATCAGCCCGCGAGCACCGCCCGGATGGCGGCGGCGTCGACGGCCTCGCCGAAGAGCGGGCCCTGGGCGAAGGTGACGCCGAGCTCGGCCAGGCGCAGGGCGACGGTCTCGTCGTGGACGCCGTCGGCGAGCAGGGGCTTGCGCAGGACGCCCGACCAGCGGATCAGCGACGTCGCCGCGCTCTCGTCGACGAGGTTCGCGCCGCCGGCGAGGGCGGAGACGATGGAGCCCGCGAACTTGATGCCGTGCAACGGGATCTCGCGCACGCGCTTGCTGGTGACGGCGCCGCCCGTCAGCTGGTCCAGCACCAGGCGGACGCCGCGGCTCGAGAGGATGTCCAGCTCGTCGGCCTGCTCGTCGGTGATGATCGCGGGCAGCGTCTCGTGCAGCTCGAACTGGAGCAGCTTCGGCGGCACGCCGGTGCGCTGGAGCAGCCCGCCGATCTCGGCGACCAGCTCGGGCTCCTGGCAGTGCCGGGCGATGAGGTCCACGCTCATCAGCGGTGCCGCGTCGCCGAACTCGGCGTACCAGCGGCCCGCGTCCTCGCACGCGCGCTCCAGGACCCAGCGGCTCAGCCGCATCACCATGCCGGTGCTGGTGGTCAGCGGCATGAACTGGTCGGGGTCGAGCACCCCGCGGTCGGGGTGGTCCCAGCGCAGCTTCGCCTCCACCGCGACCAGCGCCCGGTCGGACAGGCGGACCACGGGCTGGTAGTCGACCCGGAACTCGCCCAGCTCCAGACCGCCGGGGATGGAGGCGGCGAGCACGCACATGTCCCGGTCGCGCAGGTCGCGCTCGCGGTCGTAGAGCGCCCACTGCGCCTTGCCGTCCGCCTTGGCCCAGCCGAGCGTGATGTCCGCGCAGCGCAGCAGCTCCGAGGCGTCGGCGCCGCGCGACCGGCGGGCGACCACGCCGACGCTGGCCGTCACGGCGATGCCGTGCGCCTCGACGTAGACCGGCTCGGCCAGCAGCTCCAGCGCGTTCTCCACCAGGACGATCACCGAGCGGGTGTCCTTGGGGTCCCTGACCAGCACGCCGAACTCGTCGGGGCCGATCCGGGCGACCTGGCCGACGCCGTCGAACACCGCGCGCAGGTGGTTCGCGACCTCCACCAGGATCCGGTTGCCCACGTCGTGGCCGAACGCGTCGTTGACGACCCGGAACCCGTCGATGTCGAAGTGCGCGAGCACGATGGTGTCCGGGCCCTTGCTGCCCGCGGCGTTCTCCAACCAGCCGAGGTACTGCGCCCGGTTGGCCAGACCGGTCTGCACGTCGTGCAGGCTCTGCCGGACCAGCTGCGTCTGCAGCGCGCGCAGCTCGTTCATGTTCTCGATCATCGCCACGTAGTACGCGGGCTCGCCGGCGGGCGTGCGCACCAGCGAGAGCGCGAGCAGGACCTCGACGACCTCGCCGTCGTGGCGCAGCATCCGGCGCTCGCCGCGCAGGTGGTCGACCTCGCCGGAGGCGAGCTGGTCGACGGCCAGCGCCAGCGACGCCCGGTCGTCGGGGTGCATCAGCGAGCCCGCGGTGAGCTTGCGCAGGTCGGCCGCCGGGTGGCGCAGCAGGCCGACCAGCGCCTCGTTGAAGTCGAGCAGGTGGTCGTCCAGGCCGATCACGGCGATGCTGACGGCGGAGGAGTTGAACACCGCCCGGAACTTCGTCTCGCTGTCGTGCTGCGCCTGCTGGGCGCGGCGGGTCGCGATGACGGCGGCGGTCTTGCTCAGCTCCTGCTGGTCGAGCGTGCGGTCGCGCAGCCCGTCGCTGAACCCGGCGGCCAGCGAGCCCAGCAGCCGCATCAGCCTGCCGTTCCACGACGCGGGCAGGTGGAAGTGGGTGAGCAGGTGCTCGCCGACGAACGCGACCGAGCGCTCCAGGGTCTCCGAGGCGATGAAGTCGTGCTCGACCATCGCCCGGCCGATCCGACGGGCGTGCTCGGGGTCCTCGGGGTCGGCGGAGATGGCCTTCAGCAGCTGCGTGGTGAGCGCGGCGAGCAGCTGTTCGAGCTCCGGGCGCGAGATGTTCGCGAGCACCGTGGCGGAGATCAGGGCGGTCCAGCGGTGCGCGAAGTCCTCTCGGACGAGCGGGAACTCGTCGAGCGCGGTGCCGGGATCGGGAGTCGCCCCCGAGTGGTCGACCATCGCCATTCAGACCCGCTGACCATTTGTGGAATGAAGACCGGTCGTTCCACGGGAACGGCAGGTGCGCACGTCGTGGCTGACTCCTCGCCGAGCGCTGTGCACTGACGCTCCCATTTCACTCGTTCGGGGCTCGCGGGCGGTGCGGGAAGGCAGGTCGACCGCCCCGCGCCGTTCGCGGCACACTCCGTCATAGTCCGCTGGCTCCGGGTGAGCTTACTGACCTGGGTGTGCGTACCCAACCCGAGCACCCGATTTTCGTCCGGATGCGCACTGTGGGCGGCAGGGGGTGCCTACCCGCCGGTAGCCTGCTAAACGAGTTCGGGCCGGACCACCTCGACATGAGGGGGCCCGGCCCGTCCGACGGCCGGTCAGGGGTGTTCCGGCGGGCTGATCCGCGATTCCGGGATGGCCGAGTCCCCGGTGCCCCATTTCGCCAACACGCGCTGGTACGTGCCGTCCTTGATGAGCTTGTTCACCGCCCCCTGGAATGCCGGGGCGAGCGGTGATCCCTTCTTGAACGCGAATCCGACGTCGAGCCGTTTGAATTCGTTCAGGAACGCCAGGTTCGGCTGTCCGGCGGCGGCGTGCCGCAGTCCGTTGATCGTTCCCATGATCACGTCGATGTGCTGCTGCTGGAGACCCAGGAACACCGCGGCGTTGTCGGAGAAGCTCAGCACCTGGTATTCGGGTCTGCCCGCGTCCGGGCAGACGTGCTTCTCCCGTTCCAGGGTCGCCTCGAAGGTGGTCCCGGCGCCCGTGCCGACCTTCAGCCCGCACAGCTGGGTTAGGTCCTTGACCTCCTTGAGCCGGGTGTCGTCCTTGCGCACGGCGAAGCCCTGGCCGTCGTTGATGTAGGTGACGAAGTCGATCGTCTTCTTGCGCGCCTCGGTCACGCCGAAGTTGCCGGTGCCGACCTCGTACTTCCCGCTGGCCAGCGCGGGCAGGATCGCCTCGAAGGAGGCGATCTCGCGGTCGATCCGCACGCCGAGCACCTGCCCGACGGCCGCGGCGATCTCGATGTCGACGCCTTGGAGGGTCTTGTTGTCCTCGGCGTAGAAGGCGGCGGGCGGGACGCTGCCCACCGACGAGGCGAACTTCACCACCCCGGCCTGCCTGGTCGCCTCGGGCAGCAGGGCGGCGATGGCGTCGTCCTTCACGACCGACGCGAGCACGTCGGCGGTCGGCGCGGTGCCGGCACCGGCGTCGGCGGCGCCGCAGCCCGCCGTGGCGAACGCGACGGCGAACGCGAGCATCAGCGCCGCGTAGATCTGGGAGCGCTTGGTCTTCTCGGCCATCAGGTCCAGTGCTCCTCGTAGGGCGGGGTTCTGCACGGCAGGGTCTTCCCGAACGGCAGGGGCCCGGAGGTGGGTGGGGCGGCGTCCACGTCGAACAGCGGCGTGTAGCCGAGGGCCAGGTAGAGCGCCTTCGCCTCGGGCTGGCGGGTCCCGGTGGTGAGGTACACCCGCCGGTAGTCCAGTGCCGCGGCCTCGCGCTCCAGCTCCAGGACGACCCGGCGGCCCAGCCCGCGCCTGCGGTGGCCCGCGGCCGTCCAGATCCGCTTCAGCTCCGCCGTGCGCTCGTCGTAGCGCTTGAACGCGCCACCGGCCACCGGTTCGCCGCCCTCCACCAGCAGCAGCAACGTCCCGTCCGGCGGCTCGAACACCAGCGTCGGGTAGCGCGCCATCTCCTCGCGGGCGCGTTCGCCGTAGCGGGTCACGTACTCGTGCGTCAGCTCGGCCATCATCGGCGCGGTCGCCGGGTCGGCGGGGCTGACCCGGCGCACCTCCAGCCGCACCTGGTCGACGGTCATCCGTCGACCGAGATGGACTCGCGCACGGGCTCCTGGGCCTTCGCCTGGGCCGCTGCCCGCTCGCGGTCGCGCTTGGCGACCTCCTCGCGGACGATCGGGATCACGTACCGGCCGAAGTCGATGGCGTCGTTCAGGATGTGGTAGCCGCGGGCGGACAGGATGTCCACGCCGAGGTCGTAGTAGTCCAGCAGCGCCTCCGCCACCGTCTCCGGCGTGCCGACCAGGGCGTTCGAGTTGCCCGCCCCGCCGGTGGCCGCCGCGGTCGGCGTCCACAGCGCGCGGTCGAACCGCTCGCCCTGCGCGGCGAGCGCGAGCAGCCGCTGGGACCCGGTGTTCTCCGGGTTCGTCAACGAGTGCCGCCTGGTCAGCGTCGCCGTGCCGCCCCTGGTGCGGTTCTTGATCGCCTCCACGGTCCGGTGCGCCTTCTCCCACGCCAGCTCCTCGGTGGCGCCGAGGATCGGTCGGAACGCGACCTGGACGCGCGGCACGTCGGTGCGCCCGGCGTCGAGCGCGGCCCGCTTCACGGACTCGATCTGCTCCGCGGTCTGCGCCAGCGGTTCACCCCACAGGCAGTAGATGTCCGCCTCGGCTCCGCCCGCCCGGTACGCCGCGGGCGAGGAACCGCCGAACGAGACGCCGATCCTGGGCTGCTGCACGGGGAACGTGTCGCTGACGAAGTCGGCGAACCGGTAGTGCGTCCCCTCGTGGTCGAAGGGCTCGTGCGAGGTCCAGGCCTTCTTGACGATCCCGATGTACTCGCGGGTGCGGTCGTAGCGCTCGTCCTTGGTCAGGTAGTCGCCCTCGCGCTGCTGCTCGTGGTCCGTGCCGCCGGTGATGAAGTGCACGGTGAGCCTGCCGTCGCTGATCTGGTCCAACGTGGCGAACGTCTTCGCGGCGAACGTGGGGTAGGACACGTTCGGCCGGTGCGCGAGCAGGATCTGCAGCTTGTCCAGCCGGGTGGCGACGAACGCGGCGACCTGCGCGGGCTCCGGCGAGCCCGAGCCGTAGGCGAACAGCACGCGGTCCCAGCCGTTGTCCTCGTGGGCGCGGGCCAGGCGCAGCGTGTAGTCCTTGTCGAAGGCGGCACCGGTGCGCGCACCGGTCTCCGAACCGTCGTTGGTGCCACCGATACCCAGGAACTCAACAGGCACGTCAGTACTCCCCAGATGTGGTGCGGAGAACGCGCCCCGCGGCGGTGCGGGCGCGAAAGAGGGCACAGCGAGGGCAAGGGCGGACCCGTTGCCGGGGAAGGGAACTCCGGACGGCGCGTTGAGGGAGACGCGCTCGGCGTGGGCTCAGCGCGGACAGGAGGCCGACCACACGCGACCGAGGTCGATGTGGTCGCGGGTGACCAGTCGCAGGCTTCTCACGCCCCCACTGGACCAGCGCCGGGCGCCCCGGTCAACGACCGTCCACATCCCGGAATGCCTTGACGCGCAGCAGTTGCGCGCGCCTACCATCGGGTGCGGCGTTGAGGGACGCGGCACACGTTCCCGTGCACTCCCCCGCCCCCGGAGACCGTCGATGACCGCGTCCACCGATCTCGCACCCCCGCCGACGACCCGAACCGCGCCCGTGGACACCGTCGTGCCGCTGCGCAGACCAGGCCGGTGGGTGTCCGCCGCGCTGGTGCTGGTGGTGCTCGCCGCCGCCGTCCGCTCCATCGTCACCAACGACGCGTTCCAGTGGGACGTCGTCGCCGAGTACTTCACCGCCGACGTCGTGCTGCGCGGACTCGGCACGACGCTGTGGCTGACCGTCCTGACCCTGGTGCTGGGCTTCGCGCTCGGCACCGCGCTGGCCGTGCTGAGGCTGTCGGGCAACCCGGTGCTCGTCGGCGTCAGCTGGGGCTACGTCTGGGTCTTCCGGTCGGTGCCGATGCTGGTGCAGCTGCTGTTCTGGTTCAACATCGGCGCGCTGTACCCGACGCTGTCGTTCGGCATCCCGTTCGGACCGGACTTCGTGAGCGTGAGCTCGACGAACCTGGTCGGCCCCACCGCGGCCGTCGTCATCGGGCTGACCCTGCACGAGGCCGCCTACGCCGCCGAGATCGTCCGCGGCGGCGTCGTCTCGGTGGAACAGGGGCAGGTCGAGGCGGCGTTGGCGCTGGGCATGGGCCGCGGCCGGATCCTGCGCCGGATCGTGCTGCCGCAGGCGATGCGGTCGATCGTCCCGGCCGCGGGCAACGCGCTGATCGGCACGCTCAAGGGCACGTCGGTCGTGAGCGTGCTGGCGGTGCAGGACCTGCTGTTCTCGGTGCAGCTGATCTACAACCGCAACTACCTGATCATCCCGCTGCTGCTGGTCGCGACGGTCTGGTACGTGGTGGTGACCAGCGTGCTCAGCGCGGCGCAGTACTACGTCGAGCGGTACTACGCGCGCGGAGCGGCGCGGGCGCTGCCGCCGACGCCGTGGCAGAGGCTGAAGGGACGGCTGCGATGAGCGCGGCGCTCGTGCGGATCAGCGACCTGCACAAGAGCTACGGCATCACACCGGTGCTGCGCGGTGTGGACCTGGAGGTGCGGCAGGGGGAGGTCACCTGCGTGATCGGGCCGTCCGGGTCGGGCAAGAGCACGCTGCTGCGGTGCGTCAACCACCTGGAGAAGATCAACGCCGGCGAGGTGGAGGTCGACGGCGAGCTGATCGGCTACCGCAGGCGCAGGGGCAGGCTGCACGAGCTGAAGGACCGCGCGATCACCAGGCAGCGCGCGGCGATCGGCATGGTGTCCCAGAACTTCAACCTGTTCCCGCACCTCACCGTGCTGGAGAACGTCATCGAGGCGCCGATGGGCGTGCTGGGCCTCGGTCGGGCCGAGGCCGTGGCGCGGGCCACCGAGCTGGTCGCCCGCGTCGGGCTGGCGGGACGGGAGTCGTCCTACCCGCGGCAGCTCTCCGGCGGGCAGCAGCAGCGGATCGCGATCGCGCGGGCGCTCGCGATGGAGCCGAAGCTGATGCTGTTCGACGAGCCCACCAGCGCGCTCGACCCCGAGCTGGTCGGCGAGGTGCTGGCCGTGATGGCGGACCTGGCGGAGGCGGGGATGACGATGGTCGTGGTGACCCACGAGATGGCGTTCGCCCGGCAGGTCGCGGACACCGTGGTGTTCCTCGACGAGGGCCGGGTGGTCGAGTCCGGGCCACCGGGGGAGCTGCTGGTCGCCCCGCGGCACGCGCGCACCCGCGAGTTCCTCGCCAGGGTCCTGTGAGCGCGCCGCCGGTGGTGCTCGTGCTGGTCGGCGGCGGCCCGCGCGCGGCCGGGCTCGTCGAGCGGATCGCGGTGAACGCGCCGGAGCTCTTCCCCGACGCCCGGCTGGAGGTCCACGTCGTGGACCCGCACCCGGTGGGAGCCGGGCGGGTGTGGCGCTACGAGCAGTCCGGGCTGCTGCGGATGAACTCGATGGCCGCGGACGTCACGATGTTCACCGACAACAGCGTCGTGTGCGACGGTCCGGTGCGGACCGGTCCGTCGCTGGCCGAGTGGGCCGAGGCGGTGCGCTCGGGCGGACTGTCCGATGTGGACCTCCCGGACGACGTGGTGGACGAGCTGGACCGGCTGCTGCCCACCACGTTCCCGAGCAGGCGGCTGCAGAGCGCCTACCTGGCCTGGTTCTACCGGGACGCGGTCGCCGCGCTGCCCGACGGGATCACCGTGCGGCAGCACCGGACGAGGGCGCTGCGGGTCACCGGGTCGCCGCACGGCAGGCAGCGGGTGTGGCTCGCCGACCGCGACCGGCCGCTGGTGGCCGACGCCGTGGTGCTGTCGTTGGGGCACCTGGACGCGGAGATCGGCGCGGGGGAGCGGGAGCTGCTGTCCTACGCCGACGAGCACGGTCTCGCCTACCTGCCGCCGGACTACTCCGCCGACAGCGACCTGTCGGCCGTCCGGGCGGGGGAGGACGTCGTGCTGCGCGGGTTCGGGCTGGCGTTCATCGACCTGATGGTGCTGCTGACCCAGGGCCGCGGCGGGAAGTTCGTGCCGACACCGGACGGGCTGCGCTACGAGCCGTCCGGGCACGAGCCGCGCATCCACGTCGGCTCGCGGCGCGGGGTGCCCTACCACTCCAAGACCGGCTACCGGATGCAGGGCGACCCGCTGCCGCTGCCGCGCTTCTTCGACGCCGCCGTGGCCGACGAGCTGCTCGCCAGGCAGGACCCGTTCGACTTCAAGGCCGACGTGTGGCCGCTGCTGGCCAAGGAGATCGGCTGGGGCTACTACCACGAGCTGTTCACCGGCCACCCCGACCGCGTCCGCCTGCCGTGGCCGGACTTCGCCGCGGCGTACACGGCGCTGTCCTGGTACGACGAGGGGATGACGGCGCTGGTCGAGGCCGCCGTGCCCGCCGTGGAGGACCGGCTCGACTTCGAACGGCTGGACCGGCCGCTCGCCGGGCTGGCGTTCGACGACGGCGAGAGCCTCCAGGAGCACGTCCGGCGGTACGTCGAGGCCGACGTGGCCCGGCGGTCGGACGCGGCCTTCAGCGCGGACCTGGGGGCGTTCATGGCCCTGCTGTCGGTCTACGGGCAGCTGCCCAGGGTGCTGGTCTCGCCCAAGCTCGACCCCGGCTCGAGGCTGGCGCACGCCGACGGGTGGTGGACGGGGTTCTTCAGCTACCAGGCCAGCGGGCCGCCGCCGGACCGGCTGGAGGAGCTGCTCGCGCTGTCCCGCGCGGGGATCGTGCGGTTCCTCGGCGCGGACATGTGGGTGCGGCCGGAGGACGGCGTGTTCCTCGCGGGCAGCGCGAGCGCGCCGGACGTCGTGCGCGCCACCGGGCTGGTCGAGGCCAGGCTGCCCGCGCACGGGCTGGCGGCGACCGCGGACCCGGTGCTGGCGGCGTTGCGCGGGGCCGGGGACGTGGTCGAGGAGCTGCTGTCCGACGGGCGGTCCACCGGGCTGGTCAGGGTCGCCGAGGACAACCGGCTGATCGGCCGCGACGACGCTCCGCACCCGAGGCGGTTCGCGCTCGGGCCGTTCACGACCGGCCGCGCGTTCGCCGCGTTCGCCCGGCCGCGCACCAACGCGCCGGGGTTCCGGCAGAACGACGGGGTGGCCAGGACGCTGCTGCGCTTCCTGGCCGAGGAGGCCGGGAACCGCTCCGAGAGCGTGGCCTGACGCGGGCCGCCGCCGGCGGGTCCGGCGGCGGCCGTCCGGTCAGTCCACCGAGGTGTAGCGGCCCTGGAAGCGGACCAGCGGCGGGGTGCCGCCGGTGTGCT
Source organism: Umezawaea tangerina (assembly GCF_003002815.1). Taxonomy (GTDB): domain Bacteria; phylum Actinomycetota; class Actinomycetes; order Mycobacteriales; family Pseudonocardiaceae; genus Umezawaea; species Umezawaea tangerina. Next base: position 730,665 of record NZ_PVTF01000003.1, read on the forward strand.
GGATCTCCAGCGGCTCGCCCACCAGCGCGACGTGGTCGCCCACCGCGATCCGCCGCGCCGTCCGGCAGCGCAGCCGCAGCGGGGCGTCCAGCAGGTGCGGCACACCGTCCACATCGGACTCCCAGTTCGTCGTCGGACCGAACCGGTCCGACCCCGTCCTGGCGAACAGGTCCGACAGCTCGCTCTGGCCCGCGTGCAGCAGGTGCACGGCGAACAGCGGCGCCGTCCGCAGCACCGGCCACGCCGACGCGCCGTCGCCGATCCACACCACGATCAGCGGCGGGTGCAGGCTGGCGGAGGTGAACGAGCTGACCGTGACGCCCACCGGGCCGTCCGGGCCCTGCGCGGTCACGATGCTGACCGCCTGCGGGTGGTCGCGCAGCGCCCCGCGCAGGTCGTCGGCCAGGTCCCGCTTGCCCCGCGGAGGAACGACGCCCATCAGGAAACCCCCACTGCCCGTGCCGATCCGACGAGTGCGTTCAGCGTGTCGGCTGTCCCGGTGGCGGTCAACTGCTCGACCAGCGCGGCGGTGAGGGCCTCGTGGTCACCGGTCAGCCGCGCCTCGTTCACGAACAGGCCGGGCCCCGGCACCCGCGCGCCCAGCTCCACGAGGACCGGCCGCAGGTGCAGCTCCACCGCCAGCGCGTGCTTGTCGGAGGCCGCGACCAGCAGCGGCACCGCCACCCGCCCCCTGAGCCACCCGGCGGGCGCCTGGTCGAGCACGGACTTCAGCAGCCCCGTGTAGGTCGCCTTGTAGGTCGGCGAGGCCACCACCAGCACGTCGGCGGCGCCCAGCAGCCCCAACGCCTCCTTGACCCGTGTCCCGCCGGGCGTGAACACCTCCTGCGCGAGCTCGGCCGAGTCCACCACCGCGCCGTTCTCGGCGCCCGCGGTCAGGACCTGGCCGATCGCGTCGCGCAGGGCCAGCGCGGCGTTGAGGGTGCGGGACGCGGGCCTGGGGTTGCCGACCAGGGTGCCGATCACTGCGGACATCGTGAGCTCCTTGCTGCGCAACGGGAATCGGCCGGGTCGTCCGGGTCACCGACAGCGGCAGGAGCACGTGCGGGCGAAGTCCACGTGGCGACGGCGGGTCAGCGGCTCTCCTCGGTTCACACCTCCGAGCATGCGAAGGCGGGCACACCGCGTCAAGGTGGTCCACGGAACGGGACCGACCGGTACCTGACGCGACCTGTCAGGTACGGCTGCCACCGTGACCGCGAGCAACCACCGAAACGGAGACCCGCCATGCCGTCGTTCGTGCCACCCGTCCCCGATGAGCGCACGGCCCTGCTGGGCTACCTGGACAAGCAGCGCGTCGGCCTGCGCAACGCCGTGCGCGGGCTGGACGACGAGCAGCTGGCCAAGGTCCCGAGCGCCAGCGCCCTGTCCCTCGGCGGCCTGCTCAAGCACGTGACCCGGTCCGAACGCCGCTGGGTCCAGGCCGGCCTGGCCGGCCTCCCGTTGCCCGGCCTCTGGCCGATCGTCGACTTCGAGTCCGACTTCGTGCTGACCGCGACCGACACGGCCGAGTTCCTGCTCGCCGACTACGCGGCCTGCGCCCGCGAGACCGAGGACGTCCTGTCCGGCGTCGCCGACCTCGGCGCCCCCTGCGCCCTGCCGGAGGCCGCGCACTGGTCGGCGCGCTGGGTGCTGCTGCACGTCATCGAGGAGACCGCCCGGCACGGCGGCCACGCGGACATCATCCGCGAGTCGCTGGACGGCCGGACCGCGGGCACGCTGGACGCGCCGTGACCCCTCATTCGCCCCGACGGGATTTTCGCGCGCCCCGGCCCGGCGGTTTCGAATCCGCCGTCCCGTGACGTGCGCGCGGTTATCGGGCTGCGCCGGGTAGTACCGGAACGATTTGGTGGTGCCCCGCGCTCGGACGCGTCCGGGAATCACCACTCCGCAATCGGCGACCCTCCCCGGAATGCGCGCGGATCCGGGTGGAATGGAAAAGCCCCCTGGAAGGAGGTGATTCCTCCCAGGGTCGGAAGGTCAGGCGGTGGCCGCCGCCGCGGCCCGGCCCGCCGTGCGGCCGGAGAAGACGCAACCGCCGAGGAAGGTGCCCTCCAGCGCCCGGTAGCCGTGCAGGCCGCCGCCGCCGAACCCGGCGGCCTCACCGGCCGCGTACACGCCGTCCAGCGGCGTCCCGTCGTCCTTCAGCACCCGCGACGACAGGTCCGTGTGCAGGCCGCCCAACGACTTGCGGGTCAGCACGGAGAGCCGGACGGCGATCAGGGGGCCTGCCTTCGGGTCGAGGATGGGGTGGGGCTCGACGACCCGGATCAGCTTGTCGGTCAGGAAGTGGCGGGCCATCGAGATCGCGTTGACCTGCATGTCCTTGCCCAGCCCCGAGGTGACCTGGCGGTCCCGTTCGACGACGACCTTCTCCAGCGCCGACGCGGAGATCAGGTCGCTGCCCACCAGCGCGTTCATCCCCTTGGCCAGCTCGGCGACCGACCGGCCGAAGATGAACTCGGAGGACTGCTTGGCGAAGGCCTCGACGGGGGCCACCGCGCCCGGCAGGGCGCGCTTGAGGACGAGCTTCACGTCCTTGCCGGTCAGGTCGGGGTTCTGCTCCGACCCGGACAGGGCGAACTCCTTGCCGATGATCCGCTGGTTCAGCAGGAACCACGAGTGCTGGTGGCCGGTCTTGACGATGTGCTCCAACGCGCCCAGCGCGTCGAAACCGGGGAACAGCGGGATGGGCAGCCGCTGCCCGGTCGCGTCCAGCCACAGCGACGAGGGGCCGGGCAGGATGCGGATGCCGTGCCTGCTCCAGATCGGCGCGTAGTTCGCGATGCCCTCGGGGTAGTGCCACATGCGGTCTTCGTTGATGAGCCCGCCGCCGGCCTTGCCGACCACCTCGAGCATCTTCCCGTCGACGTGGTCCGGGACGCCGGAGAGCATGTGCTCCGGCGGCGTCCCCATGTTCTTGGGCCAGTTCTTGCGCACCAGGTCGTGGTTGCCGCCGATGCCGCCGGAGGTGACGACCACGGCCTGGGCGCGCAGCTCGAAGTCACCGGCGACCTCGCGGGAGCTCTTCTCGCCGCGCGCGGCGGTGCTCGCCTCCAGCACCTCGCCGCGCACGCCGTCGACCGCGCCCGCGGTCGTGGTCAGCTCGGTGACCCGGTGCCGGAACCGCAGCGTCACCAGGCCCTTCGCCACGCCCTCGCGCACCCGGCGCTCGAACGGGGCGACGATGCCGGGGCCGGTGCCCCAGGTGATGTGGAAGCGCGGCACGGAGTTGCCGTGGCCGCCCGCGAGGTAGCCGCCGCGTTCGGCCCACTGGACGAACGGGAACCACCGCACGCCCTGCGCGTGCAGCCAGGAGCGCTTCTCGCCCGCGGCGAAGTCGACGTAGGCCTCCGCCCACTTGCGCGGCCAGTGGTCGCTGTCGCGGTCGAACGCCGCGGAGCCCATCCAGTCCTGCAGCGCGAGCTCGGCGGAGTCCTTGACCCGGAGCCTGCGCTGTTCGGGGGTGTCGACCAGGAACATGCCGCCGAACGACCAGAAGGCCTGGCCGCCGAGCGACGCCTCCGGCTCCTGGTCGAGCAGGATGACCTTTCGACCTGCGTCCACGAGCTCCGCGGTGGCGACCAGCCCCGCCAGACCCGCGCCGACCACGATGACGTCCGCGTCCTGTGCCATGGGGCGCAGTGTAGGAGGGGTGCCGCCGATCGCGCAGCAGGCGGGACGCCGGACCCGAAAAGTTTTCGCGTCTGGCGGGTCAGGGGGCCGTCGGCCGGTCCCGGAAGGGGGGATTTCCGTCCGGCCGACGGCTGGTCGGCGAGCGGGGGCGCGCCACGGGGCGTCTCGGGGGGATTCGCACCGGCGAGGGGGCACCCGTGCGAACCGACGCCGGGCGCAGCACCCCTGTGCCGACCACTGGTAGAACGGGTGGTGGGGTGCCGATGTTCCCCGCGTGCCGCAGGTCACCACCGGGCGACCCCTGAAAAGGCCGCATCGACCGCCGGGAGGATTTGTTACCGAATTCGGCGGGGAACGTCGTGTTCACCGTTGACACGGGTTGACATTCCCTTCCTTCAGCCCTTGACTGGAGCTGTTCTGCGCCAACCGTTATGAAAATAGGGGTGTCTACCCCTTGGTGGTGTCCGGGACAAGCGACCGTTCAGTCCAATGTGGACTTCATCAATGGGCTGCTTGTCCTATTGTCCGTTCGTGCGCGGGGAGATGTGCTTCCACCATTCCTCCCCCACGAAGGGTCTTTGCGTCGTGATCAAGTCAGGACTTCGGTGGAGACACCGCACCAGCGTGGCACTCCTGGCCGCCGTGCTGGGTTCGACTGGGTTCGGCTTCGCCGCCACCCCCGCACTCGCGCAGCCCGTGCCGCCCGCTCAGGCCGACAAGCAGCTGGACAAGCAGGACCGCGCGCTCATCGCCGAAGCCGAGCAGCAGGGCAAGGCGGACGTCACGCTCCTCGTCGCCGCCGAGGACGGCAAGGTCGAAGCCGCCACCGCCGAGCTGAAGGCGCTCGGCGCGGTCGTCGAGACGACCGACCGGAAGGTCGACTACCTCAAGGTCACGCTGCCCCGCGACAACGCCGAGAAGGCCGCGAAGCTGGCCTCGGTCAACGCCGTCGACGTCGACGGGCTCGTCGAGCTCGACGACCCGAAGATCGAGGGAGCCGCCACGCCGCTGCCGCAGAAGGCACCCGGCGCGAAGACCCCCAAGGACAACCCGTACATGCCGATCGCCGACACCGGCGCGGCGTCGTTCGCCCAGTCCCACCCCAAGTGGGACGGCCGCAACACCACGATCGCCATCCTCGACTCCGGCGTCGACCTGGACCACCCGGCGCTCGCGACCACCACGACCGGTGAGCGCAAGATCGTCGACTGGTACAACGCCAACGCGCCGACCGAGAACGACGGCACGTGGGTCGCGATGTCGAAGGAGCGCTACACCGGCAAGTTCGTCGTCGGCGGCGTCACCTACACGGCCCCGGCCACCGGCGGCCCCTACGCGGTCGGCTTCCTCAAGGAGACCGCGAAGGACCTGGGCGACCCGACCAGCGAGACCGGCGGCGACCTCAACCGCGACGGCGACCGGGTGGACTCGTTCCCCATCCTGCAGGACGTCCTGACCAAGGAGGTCCGGGTCGACCTGGACGGTGACGGCGACTTCACCGACCAGACGGCCATGATCGACTACAAGGTCAAGAAGGACGTCGGCTTCTTCGGCACCGACAACCCGGCCACGCCGATCGCCGAGCGCATGGCGTTCGTCGTGCAGACCAACAGGTCGGTGTACGACAACGGCGGCACCGCCTTCGTCAACATCGGCATCGCGGGCGCCGAGCACGGCACCCACGTCGCGGGCATCACCGCCGCCAACAACATGTTCGGCGGCAAGATGACGGGCGCGGCCCCCGGCGCCAAGCTGATGGCCGTCAAGGTCTGCCTCACCTCGTCGTCCTGCACCAGCAGCGGTCTGCTGGAGGGCGTGCTCTACGCCGCCCGCAACGGCGCCGACGTCGTGAACATCTCCATCGGCGGCCTGCCCGCCCTCAACGACGGCAACAACGCCCGCGCGGAGCTCTACAACCGCACGATCGCCGAGTACAACGTCCAGCTGTTCATCTCGGCGGGCAACAGCGGCGCGGGCGCCAACAGCGTCGGCGACCCGTCGGTGGCCACCGACGCCGTCAGCGTCGGCTCCTACATCTCCAAGGAGACCTGGCTGTCGAACTACGGTTCGGTGACCAAGCAGGGCGACAACCTGCACGGCTTCTCCTCGCGCGGCCCGCGCGAGGACGGCGGCTTCAAGCCGGACATCATCGCGCCCGGCGCGGCCATCTCCACCATCCCGCGCTGGGAGGCCCCCGGCCCCGTCGCGGGCACCTACGAGCTGCCCGCCGGCTACGCCATGCTCCAGGGCACCTCGATGGCGTCCCCGCAGGCGACCGGTGCCGCCGCGCTGCTCATCAGCGCGTACAAGGCGACGCACAACGGCGAGCGCCCCAACGCCGCGAAGCTCCGCAACGCCATCAAGTCCGGCGCGGACTTCCAGAGCGAGTTCGGCGCCTACGAGCAGGGTGCCGGTCTCTTCGACGTCAAGGCCGCCTACAACATCCTCAGCCGCTCCGGCGCCACGGACACCGTGACGACGTCGGTCGAGGTGCACACCGTGCTGTCCGGTCAGCTCAAGCCGACCCCCAACACCGGCGTGGGCATCCACGACCGCGAGGGCGTGACCATCGGCAAGGACTACACCCGCACCTACACGCTGACCCGCACCACGGGCTCGGCGAAGCCGGTGAAGTACAAGGTCGACTGGGACGGCGACAAGAGCGCGTTCGACTCGGCGGGCAGCGTCACGCTGCCGCTGAACACCCCGGTCAAGTTCGACGTGAAGGTCAAGCCGAGGAAGGCGGGCGCCCTGTCCGCGGTCCTCAGCCTGGACAACCCCTCCACGCCGGGTGTCGACGTGCAGACGATGAACACCGTGTTCGCCGCGGCGGACTTCACCGCGGCCAACAAGTACGCGGTCTCGCAGTCCGGCGACATCAGCCGCAACCAGGTCAGCAGCCTCTTCGTGCGGGTGCCCCAGGGCGCCAGCGCGCTGAAGATCGACCTGGTCGGCGGCGGCGACCCCGGCAAGGGCCAGGTGCGCTTCCTGCGCTTCGACCCGACCGGTGTGCCGATCGACCCCACGGCCACCACGTCCTGCTACAACCCCGACGCGGGCGCGGGCTGCTCCACCGGCTCCGCCACCAGCCGCACGGTCAACAACCCGCTGCCGGGCGTCTGGGAGGTCGTGGTCGAGGCCCGGCGCACGTCGGACGCCGACCGCGCGCCGTACAAGGTGACCGCTTCGGTGCTCGGCACCGCGGTCAGCCCCAACCCGGACGTGATCGCGTCCGCGACGCTCGGCACGCCGGTCGCGCGGACCTACCAGGTGACGAACTCGTTGGGCGCGCTCAACGGCCACCTCGTCGGCGGGCCGCTGGCCAGTGCCAGGATCGCCCGTCCCAGCATCGCCAACGGGACGTCGCAGACCTACGACCTGACGGTGCCCGCGGGCGCCACGGCGGTCAGCGCGACCATCGGCAAGACCAGCGACGCCACCGCGGACCTCGACCTGGTCCTCTACAACTGCACCACGGGCACGTGCGTGGTGGCGGGGTCGTCGGCCGACGGCGACTCCGAGGAGTCGGTGACCCTGGCCAACCCGGCCGCGGGTGCGTGGCGGGTCCTCGTGGACGGCTACTCGGTGCCCGCGGGCACCACGGAGTACGACTACATCGACCTCTACGCCGCTCCCTCGCTGGGCTCGGTCGTGGTCAGCGACCCGCTCGCCGACCACGCCGCGGGCACCACGTGGACCGTCGGCGGCACGGTGACCGCCACCGGTCAGCCCGGTGCCGGTCGGGTGCTGCGCGGTGAGCTCCTCGTGCAGACCTCGGAGGGCTCCACCGTCGGCCGCGGCACGGTGGTCGTGCAGTCGGTCGTCTAGCTCCACCGGTCAACGGCGGCGGCCCCCGCACCCACCAGGGGTGCGGGGGCCGCTCCGCGTATTCAGCGGCGGCCCCGCGTGTCCTCGCGCGAGGCCGCCGCGCCCGTCAGGGAGTCGGGTCGGGGACGCCGACGGGTTCCTCGACGTCCACGTGGGTGATGCCCTCCAGGGTGGCCGCCCGCGCGGCCAGCGCGACCGGCACGGTGGCGCGGATGTAGCCGACGGTGCCGTCCTCCGACTCGACCGTCGCGCCCAGGGCGCGCAACGCCCCGGCGGTCGACGCGGTCCGGCCGTCGGCGGTGGCGATGGCGAGCACGACGGTCTCCTGCCGCGCTTGGCGGGCGGCGTCGATGCGCTCCTTGACGGCGGGCGCGGGCGGCGGGCCGGTCGTCGGGGCCGCCGTCAGGTCGGTCGCCGGACCGGGTGTCGTGGCGGGCGCCCCAACGGGTGACGTCGCGCCCGCCGGGGGTGCCGAAGCCCGCCCAGGGGTATCCGAAGGGCGTTGCCCGCATCCCCCGAGCACCCCTGCCATCATGATCGCCACCAGCACGCCTCGCGTCCACCGTCCCACCGTCACCTGGGAAGACGGGGCGAGGCGGCTGGGGGGTTGCACCGTCCGTAAGATCCGAACCTCCCGCCGAAGTGGAGTCCACCCGTGCAGCGCAGAGCACTCGCCGGTGCTGTCGTCCTCGTCCTGCTGGCCGCTCTGGTGGTCACCGACGTGCGGACGACGGGCAAGGCGTTCGTGGACGTCTCCTCGGCGAAGTCCGCGATCACGCGGCTGCTGGGCGGCGACTCGGCCCGCGCGGCGCAGATCGAGGTGCGCACCACCCCGGCGAGCGCGGGCACGGCCGACTCGTTCCGCGTCGGCGGCACCGCCGGGCACGTCCAGCTCTCCGGCACCAGCCAGGTCGCGATCGTGTCCGGGTTCAACTGGTGGCTCAAGTACGTGGCGGGCGGCCACCTGTCCACCAACGGCGACCGCCTCGACCTGCCGCAGACGCTGCCCGCGCCGGAGAAGCCGATCAGCAAGCGCACGACGCTGAGCGACCGGTACGCCTACAACTTCACCGTCTACGGCTACACGATGCCGTACTGGACGTGGACCGAGTGGGAACGCGAGATCGACTACCTCGCGGCCAGCGGCGTGAACCGCGCGCTCGTGCTCGTCGGCCAGGAAGCCGTCTGGTACGACACCTTCCAGTCGTTCGGCATGTCCGAGTCGCAGGTGCGCGACTGGATCGCGCAGCCCTCGTTCCAGCCGTGGCAGTGGTACGGCTCGACGACCGGCTACGACCCGTCCGGCGGCGTGCACGCGGGTCCGGTCAGCGCGGACCTCATCAAGCGCCGGGCCGAGCTCGGCAGGCGCGTGGCGGACCGGATGCGCGAGCTCGGCATCACCCCGGTGTTCCCGGCGTTCGAGGGCCACGTGCCCGACCAGGTGTTCGCCGACGCCAACCCCGGCGCGAACGTGATCCCGCAGGGCGGCTACTCCGGCCACCCTCGGCCGTTCTGGCTGGCGCCGACGGACCCGCTCTACGCCAAGGTCGCCGCGAAGTTCTACGAGGTGCAGAGCAAGCGCTTCGGCGACACCACGCACTACTCCAACGACCTGATGCACGAGGGCGGCGAGCTCGGCGGCGTCGACCTCGGCGAGGCCGGCAAGGCCGTGCAGGACGCGCTGACCCGTGCGCACCCGGACTCCACCTGGGTGCTCCAGGCGTGGCAGGGCAACCCGGAGAAGGACCTGATCGACGCGATCGACCGCAAGCGCGTCCTCGTGCTCGACCTGGACGCCGACGACGGCCCGTCGTGGGAGAAGACCGACGCGTTCTGGGGCGCGCCCTGGGCGTGGGGCACGATCCAGAACTTCGGCGGCAGGCTCGGCGTGTTCGGCAACCTCACCGAGCCCGGCCAGACCCTGCCCGAGATCCGCGCCAAGTCCACCGGGGAGCGCGGCAACCTCGTCGGCACCGCCATGGTGCTGGAGGGCACCCACCTCAACCCCGTGGTGCAGGACCTGTTCGGCGAGATGGTGTGGCGCGACAAGGCCGTCGACCTCGACTCGTGGATCCTCGACTACGCCAAGCGCCGCTACGGCGCGGGCGACGACCCGCACGTCGCCGAGGCGTGGGAGGTCCTGCTCAACACCGCGTACTCGTTCCGCGCCACCGGCCACCAGAGCGGCGAGGGCCCGTACGAGAGCCCGTTCGCCGCGCTGCCCGCGCTGAAGGTCACCTCGGCCTCCTACTTCGGGCCCCCGGAGCCGCGCTACTCCGCGCAGGACTTCGAGCCCGTGCTGGGCGAGCTGCTCCAGGCCGACGCGGCCGTGCGCGAGGAGGAGACCTACAAGTACGACCTGGTCGACGTGACCCGGCAGATCCTCGCGAACCGCGGCCGGTCGACGTTGCAGGAGATCGCCAGGGCGTACGCGGCCAAGGACGTGGCGGCCCTGGACACCCTGACCGACCGCTTCCTCGGGTACATGAAGAGCACCGACGAGCTCCTGGGCACCCAGCGGGACTGGCTGCTCGGCACCTGGCTGGAGAGCGCGAAGGCCTGGGGGAAGACGCCCGAGGAGAAGGCGGCGCTGGAACGCGACGCCCGCGGCATCATCAGCATCTGGTCGGAGAAGGCGTGCGACACGCTCCGCGACTACGCCAACCGCGAGTGGCAGGGCATGGTCTCGAGCTACTACCAGCCGCGCTGGGAGCGGTTCTTCGCCGAGCTGGCCGGGACCGTCGAGAGCGGCGTGCCGCCGACCATCGACTGGTGCGCCAACGGCGTCCAGTGGACCTCGCAGACCACGGAGTTCCCGACCGAGCCCACCGGCGACACCTACGAGGTCGCGAAGCGCATCGCCCAGGAGCTGGGCCTGGAGAACTAGGGCCGGTTCCCCGGATCCGCGGTCGTGCGGTCGTGCACCCGGATCCGGGGATCCGAACTAGCCCCGCGACCAGGGGAACCGGCGGGTCCTGGTGAGCTTGGCCAGCGCACGTCGTGCCTTGGCTGCCAGGTCCTCGTCGTCGGACCGGACGGCCTGTTCGAACGCCGCGACGGCGCCGGGGGTGTCCTTGCGGTCCTTGAGCAGGAGGCCCAAGCGGTAGGCGGAGGTGTGGCTGCCGCGCTCGGAGCCCCGGCGGTAGGCGGCTTCGGCGGCGGCGAGGTCGCCGCGGTCCTGGAGGACGACGCCGTGCTTGTGCGCGCCGTCGGCGTCGCCTCGTTCGTCCATCATCCGCAGCAGCGCCTCGACCTGGTCGGTGTTGCCCAGCTCGCGCACCAGGTCCGGCACGTCCATCCGCTCCAGCGCGGGCTGCCGGGCGCGTTCGGCGAGGTCGGTGCGCCAGTCGGTGCCGGGCAGCGCCGACCCCGGTATCCCGGTGGGCTTCCCCTCCGCCATGTCCTCGCGGATCCGCTCGACCTGCTGCGCCAGGCGTCGGGCGCCCGCGCGGAAGTCCTCCGACACCTCGCCCGCGGCGGGCTCGTCCAGCAGGCGCAGCACCTCGGCGATGGCGTCGGCGGCCTCGGCGAGCCGGGTGCGGCACAGCGCCCGCACGAAGGCGAACGACTGGAGGGCTTGGACGTACTCGTCCCGCACGAGCGGTTCGGGTTGTGCGGCCACGACGTCCCGCAGCAGCCGCACCGCTTCCGCGGTCCGGTCGAGCGCGGGGTCGACGCGGACGCGCAGCGCCTCGATCGTGCCGATGTTGCGCAACCCGTGCGCGGTGCGGAAGTCCACCGCGCGGTCGAGCTGCTCGTCGCGGACGGCGCCCGCGTCCAGCGCGGCGGCCACGGCGTCGCGGAGCACGTCGCCGTCCTGCCGGAACACGTCGGCGGCCTCGGCGAGGCGGCCTGCCCGCAGGAGCTCCTGCGCCTCCTCGTCCAGTGCGGCGATGCCGAAGGTGAAAGCCTCGAAGCCGGTCAGCCGGATCTCCGGCTCACCGCCGGGTAACGCGTCCTCCACAGTGCACCTCTCTCGGGCAGGCGGGGTGTCCCGGTGTGCGGGGGCGTCCCAGTAGTAGCAGCGCCCGTGCGAACTGACCAGGGACCGCGACCGGCCCGGCTACTCCCCGCCGGGGAGCAGGTGCGCGATCCGACCGACGAAGGCCACCACCCGTTCCGGCGTGAAGTGGGCGGAGTCGGTCAGCACCAACCGCCCCGCCATCTCGCCCAGGGCGAGCATCGCGTGGCCGAGCAGTTCGGGGTCGACGTCGGCCGGGCCGCCGCGGGTCTGGAGACCGAGCGCCGCCAACGCCTCCACCTGCGCCAGCAACCCCGCGCGGACCTCCTCCACCCGCGCCCGGAACTCGCGGGGCGTCCCGTCGGGCGGCATCAGCACCAGCCGCCACCGCTCCGGCGCCTCCAGCACCGCGCGGACGAACACCTCGACGGCGTGGGCGAAGGCGTCCTCCGGTCCGCGTTCGGCGAAGTCGACGGGCAGCGCCGCCAGCACCTGCTCGGTGGCCCGCTCCGCCTCGCGCGCCAGCAGGGCGTCGACCACCTCGGCCCGGTTCGCGAACTGCTCGTAGAGCACCGGCTTCGTCACCCCGGCCTCGCGGGCGACCGCCTCCATGGTCAACACCCCGAACCCGTCGCCGATCAGCCGCAGCGCACCGTCGAGCAGCTGGTCCCTGCGCTGTTCGGGTGGCAGGCGGGCGGCGTACTTGCGACGTGTTGTGCGCACCACACCATATTGCTACGGTGGCGTAGCTTTCACAAAGCTACGCAGGCGTAGTAATTGCCGGAGGTCGCGATGGAGCCCGACAACCTCGTGCTGCAACCGAGGGACGTGCACTTCGACTGGACCGCGCTGCCGATGCACTGGGTGCCGGAGGAACCGGTCACGACGCACGTGATGAACGTGCTGCACCTGCTGCTCCCGGCGGGGGAGCGGTGGTTCGTGCGCACGTTCCGGCAGGCCGTCCCGCTGATCACCGACGACGACCTGCGCGAGGACGTGCTGGGCTTCATCGGGCAGGAGGCGACGCACGCCGAGGCGCACGGCGGGGTGCTGGACCACCTGCTGGCGAAGGGCCTCGACCCGCGGCCGTTCACCGACCGGGTGGAGTGGGTGTTCGACCGCGTCCTGGGGGACCGGCCGGGGCTGACCGCCGGGCAGCAGCGGGAGCAGCTGGTCGAGCGGATCGCGATCGTCGCGGCGGTCGAGCACTTCACGGCGTACCTCGGCGACTGGATGCTCAACGCGACGGCGTTCGACCGCGCGGGCGCCGACCCGACGATGCTGGACCTGCTGCGCTGGCACGCCGCCGAGGAGGTCGAGCACCGGAGCGTGGCGTTCGACCTGATGCGCCACCTCGACCGCCGCTACACCCGCCGCGCCCGCGCGATGCTGCTCAGCGCGCCACCTCTGCTGCACCTGTGGGTCCAGGGCGCCCGGTTCCTGATGGCGGCCGACCCGGACGCCGGACGGCTGGCGCTGCGGGACTTCCGCCGCGCGGGCCGCCGCGGCCTGCTGCCGACCGGGTACGACCTGACCCGCGCGTTCCTGCGCTACTTCCACCGCGGCTACCACCCGAAGCAGGAGGGCTCGACCAGCCAGGCCGTCGCGTACCTGGCCACGTCTCCCGCCGCGCGGGACGCGCACTGATGGACCGCTTCCTGCGCGGTCTGGCCCGGTTCACCGACGGCTACCTGAAGGTGTTGCCGCTGCTGGGGAAGGCCGTGCCCGACCGGCCGAACGCCCCGCTGGTGCTGGAGGTCGCGCGCCGGACGAGGGTCGCGCCGGACGTGGTCGCGCTCCGGCTCGTCGGGGACGGCCCGCTGCCCGCGTGGCAACCGGGCTGCCACCTCGACCTGCACCTGCCCTCCGGGCTGCGCAGGCAGTACTCCCTGTGCGGCGACCCCGCCGACCGCGACGGCTACCGGATCGCCGTGCGCCGCGTCGGCGCGGGCTCGGCCGAGGTCCACGACCTGCCGACGGGAACCCGGATCACCGTCCGCGGGCCGCGCAACGCCTTCCCGTTCGTCGCCGGAGGTCCGGTGCTGTTCGTCGCGGGCGGCATCGGCATCACGGCGATCCTGCCGATGGTCCAGGCGTCCCGGCGCGACGGCCTGGACTGGCGGCTGGTCTACGTCGGCCGGGCGCGCGCGATGCCGTTCCTGGACGAGCTGCCGGACGACCGGGTCGAGGTGCGGACCGGCAGGTCGGCGGACCTGCTCCGCGACGCCCACCCCGAGGGCGCGGTCTACTGCTGCGGCCCGCCGTCCATGCTGGACGCGGTCCGGCGCGACTTCGCCTCGGCACGGCTGCACTTCGAGCGGTTCTCACCACCGCCCGTCGTGGACGGACGGCCGTTCTCCCTCGAACTGCGCCGCAGCGGCGTGGTGCTGCCCGTGCCCGCCGACCGGTCCGCGCTCGACGTGCTCAAGGACCTCCGCCCGGACGTCCCCTACTCGTGCCGCCAGGGGTTCTGCGGCACCTGCGAGGTGGGCGGCGTCCGGGTCTGCGTGCAACGCCCGACCGGTGACCGACTCGTGCTGGAGGACCTGTGAACGTGCTGTCCGGTGACGTGCGCCTGGCGGTCCAGGTGCAGGGCGACCCGACCGCGCCCACCGTCGTGCTCGTGCACGGCTACCCCGACACGCACGCCGTGTGGGACGACGTGGTCCCGTTGCTGGTCAAGGACTTCCGCGTCGTCACCTACGACGTGCGCGGCGCGGGCGCCTCCGACCGGCCGCGCGGGCGGGACGCCTACCGGCTGGAACTCCTGAAGCAGGACCTGTTCGCCGTCGTCGACGCGGTCAGCCCGGACCGCCCGGTGCACCTCGTCGCGCACGACTGGGGCTCGATCCAGTCCTGGGAGGCCGTCACCGAACCGGGCGCGCGCATCGCGTCGTTCACCTCGATCTCCGGGCCCTGCCTCGACCACATGGGCCACTGGCTGCGGTCCCGGCCGTCGGTCGCGCACCTGCGGCAGCTCCTGCGGTCCTGGTACGTCCTCGCCTTCCACCTGCCGGTGCTCGCCCCGCTGGTGTGGAAGCTGGGGCTGGCCCGCCGCTGGGGCAACGTGCTGCGCAGGGCCGAGGGCGTCACGCGGAGCCCCGCGCGGACCCTCAAGGCCGACGCCGTCCAGGGGATCGCCCTCTACCGCGCCAACGTCCTGCCCCGCTTCAAGGCACCGCGCCCCCGCCGCACCGACATCCCGGTCCAGGTCGTCCAACCCCTGCGCGACGCCTACGTCGACACCACCCCGTTGGACCTGGAGCGCTGGGTCACCACGCTGCGCCGCCGCACCCTGGCCTGCGGCCACTGGGCACCGCTGACCCACCCCGCGGCCGTGGCGCGCATGGTCGCCGAGTTCGTCCACGACACGTCCCCGAGGCGCGAGCTGGTCGTCGTCACCGGCGGCGGCAGCGGGATCGGCCGTGCCACCGCGCTGGCGTTCGCCAGGCAGGGCGCGCTGGTCGTGGTGTCCGATGTGGACATGGTCAAGGCGCAGGAGACGGCGGCGATGGTCGGCGGGCACGCCTACCGGGTCGACGTGTCCGACGGGCGGGCGATGCGCGCGTGGGCCGAGGAGGTCGCCGCGGCGCACGGCGTCCCGGACGTGCTGGTGAACAACGCGGGCGTCGGGCACTCCGGCTCGTTCCTCAGCACGTCCACCGAGCAGTGGCGGCGCGTCCTGGACGTGAACCTCTGGGGCGTCGTCAACGGCTGCCGCGCGTTCGGCGAGCTGATGGTGGACCGCGCCGAGGGCGGCCACGTCGTGAACCTCTCCTCGGCCGCCGCCTACCTGCCGTCGAAGGTGCTCTCCGCCTACGCCACCAGCAAGGCCGCCGTGTTCATGCTCTCCGACTGCCTGCGCGCCGAGCTCGCCCCCGCGGGCATCGGCGTCTCGACGATCTGCCCCGGTGTGGTGAAGACCGACATCACCGCCACCACCACGTTCTCCGGCGTCGGCGAGGAGGAACAGGCCTGCAAGCAGGCCCGTTCGTCGCGGCTGTACGCACTGCGCGGCTTCGGCCCCGACCGCGTGGCCGCCGAGATCGTCCACGCGGTCCGCACCGGCAAGGCGGTCGTGCCCGTGACGGTGGAGGCCAAAGCGGCCCGCCTGCTGAGCCGGGCCGCACCCTCCGCGCTGCGCGCGATCGCGAAGCTGGACGTGCTCTAGGGCAGCTTCCCGGTGTACAGCCAGGACTGGAAGAACGCCGCCAGCGGGCGGGCCGTGTGCCGCTGGGCGACCGCGATGAACTGGTCCGTGGTGGCGGTGCGGTGCCGGTAGGTGTGCGTCCACTCGCGCAGCGCCGAGAAGAACGCCGCGTCGCCCAGCACGGTCCGCAGGGTGTGCAGGGTGAGCGCGCCGCGCTTGTACACGCGGTCGTCGAACATGTCGTCGACCCCCGGGTCGCCGATGCGGATGTTCTGGCCCTGCCGCAGCAGCGCGACCCTGGTCCTGGTCGCGATGGCGGACGCGGTGGCGCCGCCGGACTCCTCCGACCACAGCCACTCGGCGTACGCGGCGAACCCCTCGTTGAGCCAGATGTCGCGCCAGTCGGCCAGCCCGACGCTGTTGCCGAACCACTGGTGCGCCAGCTCGTGCGCGACCAGCCGTTCGAAGCCGCGCTTGCCGTCGACGTGGTTGGCACCGAACACCGACACGCCCTGCGCCTCGATCGGCACCTCCAGGTCGTCGTCGGTGACCACGACCGAGTACTGGCCGAACGGGTAGGGCCCGAACAGCCGCTCGAACAGCTCCACCATGGCGGGCTGGCGGCCGAAGTCGTGGGCGAACTTCGCGACCAGCCTGGAGGGCACGGCGGCGGGCTGGCCGTCGGTGAGCTCCAGCTCCTCGTACTGTCCTATCTGGACGGTCGCGAGGTAGGTGGCCATCGGTACGTCCTGCTCGTACACCCACGTCGTGGTGCTGCCGCCGACCTTGCCGTCGACCAGGACCCCGTTGGCCACCACGGTGTAGGGCGACGGCGCCGTGACGGTGATCCGGTAGGTCGCCTTCTCCCGCACGGTGTCGTTGCACGGGAACCACGACGGCGCGCCGATCGGCTGGCTGGCCACGATCGCGCCGTCGGCCAGCTGGTCCCAGCCGAGGTCGCCCCACGCCCGCGTGCGGATCGGCCGCGGTGTGCCGACGTAGCGCACCTCCACGGTGAACCGCGTGCCCGCCGCGATGGGCCTGGCCGCCCGCACCCGCAGCTTGCCGCCGCCGTGGGTGAAGCGGACCGGCCTGCCCTCGACGAGCACCCGGTCGACCTTGAACGTGCCGAGGTCCAGCACGAGGCCGGTCAACGCCACGCCCGCGACGACGGTGAGCCGCGCGCGCCCGGACAGCCGGGCGGCGATCGGCTTGTAGTCGAGGTCGAGGTCGTAGTGTGCTACCCGGTACCCCGCGTTCCCGTGCGCTGGGAGGTAGGAGTCCTTCAGCGCCATGCCGAGATCGGGTTTCCGAGCCAGCGGGTGCCCGACGGCACGTCCTCGCCGCGCATCACCAAGGATGCGGGGCCCACCGTCGTGTGCGCGCCGATCGTCGAGCCCGGCAGCACGATCCCGTGCGGCCCGAGCGTCGCGCCCGCGCAGAGCGTCACCTGGTCCATGCGCAAGATCCGATCATGGAACAGGTGCGTCTGCACCACGCACCCCCGGTTCACCGTTGCCCCTTGGTCCAAACGGACCAGGTCGGCCTCCGGCAACCAGTAGGTCTCGCACCACACCCCGCGCCCGACCCTGGCGCCCATCGCGCGCTGCCAGAGCGCCATCAGCGGCGTGCCCGAGACCGAGCCCACCAGCCACGGCACGGCCAGGACCTCGACGAACGTGTCCGCCAGCTCGTTGCGCCAGACGAACGCGCTCCACAGCGGGTACTCCCGCGCGCGGAACTTCCCGACCAGCGACCACTTCGCCACCACGGCCACCGCGCACGCCACGACGCCCGCGGTGAGCAGCAGCACACCACCACCGAGCGCGGCGGCCCAGAAGCCGTTCGCGGCCAGGAACTCGAAGCCCGCCAGGGCCAGCACGGCCAGTGCGAGCGACGCCATCACGGGCACGATCCGGCACAGCTCCACCAGCGCCCGCGCGACCACCAGCCGCCGCGGCGGGGCGAACGTGCGGCTGTCGTCGCCGGCCTCGACCGTGCGCGGCAGCTTGATCGGCGGCATCCCGAGGTAGGAGCTGCCCGCCTTGGCGCGCTTCGGCGTGGAGGACAGGACGCCGACCAAGCCGCGGTTCGGCACCGAACGGCCGGGCGCGGTCATGCCGGAGTTGCCGAGGAACGCGCGCTTGCCGATGCGGGCCGCGGCGATCCGCAGCCAGCCGCCGCCCAGTTCGTAGGAGGCGACCATGGTGTCGTCGGCCAGGAACGCGCCGTCGCCGACCGTGGTCATCTTCGGCAGCGCCACGACCGTCGAGGCCTCGACGTGACGACCGACCTTCATGCCGAGCGCGCGCAGCCACACCGGCGTGAACAGGCTGGCGTACAACGGGAACAGGCCGCCGCGCGCCATGTTCATCAGGCGTTCGGTGGTCCACGCCTGCCAGGCGATCCGGCCGTGCACCGGGTGGTAGCCCTCGCGCAGGCCGATGCTGAGCAGCCGCACCGACACCAGCACGACCAGCGCGTAGGACGCCATCCACGCGAGCGTCGCGACCGGCACGGTCAGCAGCGCGGTGCCCAGCGCGTCGGCGGGACCGGTGGTGGAGCTGAGGAAGTAGCCGACCAGCAGCAGCGCGGGCAGCGCCGTGACGGCCGACAGGGCGGACAGGCCGAACGAGGTCACGCCGTAGGCGAGCGACCAGCGGCGGGACCGCGGCGGCCGGGCCTTGGGCCAGCGGTGCGACGACCGGCCGTCCTTCATCGCGGGCACGCCGGACCAGCGCTGGCCGGTCGGCACCGAGCCGACCACACCGGAGCCGGGGGCGATCTCGGCGCGCTTGCCGATGCGCGCGCCGGGGAACAGGGTGCTGCGCGCGCCGACCGCGGCGCCCGCGCCGACCCGGATCTTGCCGATGTGCAGGCGGTCGCCGTCCAGCCAGTGCCCGGACAGGTCGACCTCGGGCTCGATGGCGCTGTTCTTGCCGAGCTTCAGCATGCCCGTGACCGGTGGCAGCGAGTGCAGGTCCACGCCGGGCGCGACCTTCGCGCCGAGGGCCCGCGCGTAGTGCGTGACCCACGAGCCCGCGAGGTTCGTCGCACCGCTCAGCTCCGCGAGCCGTTCGGCGGCCCACAGCCGCGTGTGGACGCTCCCGCCGCGCGGGTACGTGCCGGGGCGGACGTCGCGCAGCAGCAGCCGGGCACCGCCGGCGGCGATGGCGAGCCGTCCGGGCGGGCTGATCACCAGCGCCCAGCCGACCGCGACCCACGCCCACGAGATCGTCGGGGCCCAGGTGTAGGTGCCGGTCAGCGCCAACACGTTGTTGATCGCGGCCAGCGCGACCGTCCACCGCAGGCCGACCAGCGTGAACAGCGGGACCATCAGCAGGGTCTGGAGCGCTTGCGTCGAGCGGGGCGTCGGCGCGACCTCGCGCACGGACGCGGTCTCGGCGGCGTACTCGTCCAGCCGCGCGGCCAGCGCGCCGAGCGCGGGGTAGGAGTAGATGTCGCTGACCGAGCAGCTGGGGAAGCGGGCGCGGATCAGCGACACGAGCTGCGCACCCGCGAGGCTGCCGCCGCCGCTGGCGAAGAAGTCGTCGGCCGGGCTCGTCGCGGGGGAGCCGAGCAGCTGCCCCCACAGGTCCGCCAGCCACGCCTGCGTGCCGTGCATCCGCACGACCGGGCCTGCGGCGTCCAGTGACGGCAGTGGCCACGGCAGGGCGTCGCGGTCGACCTTGCCGGACGTCTTGGTCGGCAGCGTGTCCACGACGGCCAGCAACGGCACCAAGGCGGCGGGCAGCGCGGCCCGCAGGCGTTCCACGGCGTCCGCTTGGTCGAACTCGTCACTGACGACGTACCCCACGAGCAGCTGCGTGCCCGCCTTGTTCGTGCGCACGGCCGCGGCGGCGCCGGCGACGTTCGGCAGCGCCTGGAGCGCCGCGTCCACCTCGCCCAGCTCGATCCGGCGGCCGCCCAGCTTGATCTGCTCGTCCGCGCGGCCCAGGAACAGCAGGCCCTCGGCCTCGGCGCGGACCAGGTCGCCGCTGCGGTAGGCGCGGTCCCAGCCCAGCGCGGGCAGCGGCGCGTACTTCTCGGCGTCCTTGACCGGGTCGAGGTAGCGGGCCAGGCCGACGCCGCCGATGACCAGCTGGCCGGTCCCGCCCATCGGCACGACCTCGCCCCGCTCGTCCACGACGGCCAGCTCCCAGCCGTCCAGCGGCAGCCCGATGCGCACGGGCCCCTCGCCGGTCAGCCGGGCCGCGCACGCCACCACGGTCGCCTCGGTGGGCCCGTAGGTGTTCCACACCTCGCGCCCCTCCACGGCCAGCCGCTCGGCCAGCTCGGGCGGGCACGCCTCGCCGCCGAAGATCAGCAGCCGCACGTCGTCCAGCGCCTCGGTCGGCCACAGCGCGGCCAGCGTCGGCACCGTGGACACCACGGTGATCTCCTGCTCGACCAGCCACGGCCCCAGGTCCATGCCGGTGCGCACCAGCGAGCGCGGCGCGGGCACCAGGCACGCGCCGTGCCGCCAGGCGAGCCACATCTCCTCGCACGAGGCGTCGAACGCGACCGACAACCCGGCCAGCACCCGGTCGTCCGGGCCGATCGGGTCGTCGGCCAGGAACAGCCGCGCCTCGGCGTCCACGAACGCGGCCGCCGCCCGGTGCGTCACGGCGACGCCCTTGGGCCTGCCGGTCGACCCGGAGGTGAAGATGACCCACGCGTCGTCGTCCGGGTCGGGCTCCCCGACCAGGCCCAGCGGCGTGCCGCGCAGCACCAGCTCGCGGTCCGCGCCGAGCACCGCGCACACGTCCGCCTCGGTGAACACGACGTCCGCGCGCTCGTCCGGGTCCTCCGCGTCAACCGGCACGTACGCCGCGCCCGCGGCCAGCACCGCGAGGATCGACACGTACAGGTCGACCGTGCCCGACGGCACCCGCACGCCGACCTTGTCGCCGAGGCCGATGCCGTCCGCGGCGAGCTTCTGGCGCAGCTCGTCCACGGCGGCCAGCAGGCCGCGGTAGGTCAGCGCGGTGGTGCCGTCGTCCAGCGCGAACGCTTGCGGGTGCGTGCGCGCGGTCTCCGCGAGCACGTCGACCAGCGTCCGCTCGGGCGCGGCCGGGGCCACGTCGAACAGCGCGGGCACAGCGGTGGGAACGAGCTCTTCCTGCACAACGGTCACAGGATCGGGCCAAACGAGCACGGGCGCACGTCATCCTCCGGGATGGGTGGGGGAGCTGCTCCGCACCCGGTGGACGACCGGCCAGGCAGCTGTCGGGCGGCCGCAGTGCCAGCCCTTCGACCTGCGACTTTACCTCCGGGTAACGGATGCTGTCCCCATACCTATACCGCCAGTGGCTGTTGTCACAGATCGCTAACGCCCACGATGGCCCGAACGAGTGAGCAGCTCCCACCATCTGGAACGGTCAAGGCGTCACCTGGTCGTGCTGTACCCGATGTCGCACGAGCGGTCCCACGGAACGGCGTCGAGCAGGGGCCGCGCCCGCTCCCGGCTCAGGTTCCAGGCGTACCAGTCCCGCGTGTCGGCGAGGTCGGACTTCATCCGCACGAGCAGGCAGTCGCGCACGGCCGGGCCCAGCGGGTCGAACGCGGGCACGGCGTCCACGGACAGCGTGGCCAGGTAGGGCAGGTCGATCTTGCCGGTTGCCTGGAACCGCTCGACGTTGTGCTCGGCGATGAACCGGTCCGGGTTCAGCGCGGCCAGCACCAGCAGCGTCGCGATCCCGGTCGCCACCATCGACCGCGGCAGCCAGGCCGCGCGCAGCTTGACGCCCGCGCCGATGACCATCAGGTACACCGCCGCCAGCCACACCTCGCAGGAGAAGACCAGCAGCCGCAGCGCGGTGAACCCGTAGGCCTGCTGGTAGGCCCACATGCGGCTCAGCGCGGAGGCCACGATGACCAGGGTCAGCCCGGCGAGCCCGCCGAGCAGGCCCCGCAGCCACCGCCGGTCGGCCGCCGTCCCGGTCGCCGCGAACCTGGTCGCCACCCCGATGACCACGAGCGTGAGCACGGTGACCGCGAGCAGCTGCCAGAACCCGCTGCGGGCGTACTCGGCGTAGGTCAGCTCGGCCGTGCGCTGCACGTAGTCGTCCCCGCCGAACAGGCTCGCCAGCTGCACGCCGACGAAGACGGCGAACACCACGACCAGCAGCCCGATCGGGACCGCCCACTCGCGGCGGGACACCGTGCGCCGGGTGTGCGGCTCGGCGTCCAGCGGCAGCGCGGTGGCCTGCACGTAGCAGGCGCCGATCGTGCCCAGCCCGATCGTGACGAACAGGAAGCCCCACTCGAACGGCGACACGATGTCGAACTCCGGCACCAGGTCGCCCAGCAGCCCGGCGAACGCCGCGTCCGCGCCCGCCAGCAGCGGCACGAACACCAGCAGCAGGCCCGCGCTGATCAGGATCGTCCGGCCCAGCGCCTTGTCGTGGTGCTCCGGCCGCGCCGCTTTGAGCCCGCGCGCCGCCCACTTGATGCTGGGGAACGGAGCTATCCCGAGTGCGACCCCGCCCAGCACCACGCCCCGCAGCGTCCGGCCGTCGGTGACCGCGAGCGACCCCGCCGCGCACGCCGCCAGCACGCACAGGCTGAACAGCCAGTCGGCGGTCAGGAAGGTGGACACGCTCAACAGCAGCAGCGCGGTGACCGCCCACGCGATGCTCTCCGGCGAACGGCGTCCCGTCGCGGTGAACACCCCGACCACCGCGACGGCCCCGGTGAGCACCCAGCCGATGCCGGGGACGTCCATCGGCAGCATCGCCGCCGCCGCGACCCCCGCCGCCGCGCCCGCGTACAGGACCCGCCTCGACGCCGGGCCCTCCGGCGCCGGCCAGAGCGGGGCCGGGTCCCGGTGCGGCACCGGCGGCCACGGCGGCGCGGCCTGGGCGACCGGAGGAGCGGCCACGGCGACCGACGCCCCGCGGCCTGCGGAGGACGGTTCGGCGGTGGGTATCTCCTCCGCCGGCTTCCCCTCGCCGGTACCGGGTTTCCGATCGCCGGACGTTCCTTCGGGGATCTTCCCCACGGCGTCCTTCTCCTCGGCCCCCTTTCCTCCAGTGCTTTTCCCTTCCGGCGTCCTCCCGGCATCGGACCTCGCGGTCGAGGACCGGACGGGCATCGCGGTCGTGGGAACGGCGTCGATGCGGCGCAGACCGAGTTTCCTGGGCACGCCGGCGGCAGGCTTGTCGTTCATGGGGAACTCCGATTCCGAGGAGCGGGGACGTTCAGCTACAGGACGTCCGACTGGCGGGGAGGTTCAGCGGGCAGGCTGACGCGGATGCGGCAGCCGGGGCCGTCGACCACGGCGATCGTGCCGCCGTGCAGGTCCACGACCCAGCGGGCGATGTTGAGGCCGAGGCCGGTGCCACCGCCACCGGCCCGCTCCCCGCGGGTGAAGCGCTCGAAGACGCGCTCGCGGTCCTCGCGGGCGATGCCGGGACCCTCGTCCACGACCTCGACCACGAGCCCGTCGGCGTCCGACCGGGCGCGCACGTCCACCCGGCCGTCGGCCGGACCGTGCCGGGCGGCGTTGTCCAGCAGGTTGACCACGACCTGGTGCAGCCGTTCGCGGTCGGCGATGGCGGTGGCGCCGGGCGGGCTCACGTCGACGGTGAAGTGCACGCCGCGCTTGCCCGCCGCGGCGGCGACCTCCGCCTCCGCGACGACGTCGGCGAGCATCGGGGCGACCGCGAACTCCTCGCGGTGCAGCACCAGGACACCGGCGTCCACTTTGGACAGGTCGAGCAGCTCGGCGACCAGCCTGCCCAGCCGCTCGGTCTGCGCCAGCGCGGTGCGCATGGTCGGGCCGTCGGCGGGCGCCACCCCGTCGACCACGTTCTCCAGCACCGCCTGCAACGCGGTGATGGGCGTGCGGAGCTCGTGCGACACGTTGGCGATCAGCTCGCGGCGCTGCCGGTCGGCCGCCGCCAGGTCGGCCGCCATCCGGTTGAACGCGCTCGCCAGCTCGCCCACCTCGTCGCGCGCGGTCGCCCTGACCCGCCGCGAGTAGTCGCCCGCCCGCATCGCCCGCGCGGCGGCGGTCATCTCGCGCAGCGGCCTGGTCATGCCGTGCGCGAGCACCTGCGAGGTGAACAGGACGATGACCAGCGCCCCGATCGTGCTGCGCACCGGCAGCCAGCCGATCTGCGACCAGAAGAACGCCCACCCGGCCGTGGTCGGGGCCAGCAGCAGGATGCCGAGCTTCAGCTTGATCGACCGCACCGGGTCCAGCGGCCGGGGCAGCTCCTCCACCAGCATCGCGATGATCGTGCGGAACACGGTCACCTCGGCACCTCCAGCGCGTACCCGACCCCGTGCACCGTCCGGATCAGGTCCGCGCCGAGCTTGCGGCGCAACGCCTTGATGTGGCTGTCGACCGTGCGCGCCCCGGTGCTGTCGTGCCATCCCCACACCTCGCTGAGCAGTCGTTCGCGCGGCTGCACCGCGCGCGGGCGTTCCGCGAGGTGCACCAGCAGCTCGTACTCGGTGGGCGTCAGGTGCGCCTCGACGCCCGCGCGGTGCACCCGCCGTTCGGCCAGGTCGATCTCCAGGTCCGCCAGCTCGATGCGCTCGTCGGTCCTGGGCCGCGCGGCCCGTTCGACCCGGCGCAGCAGCGCGTGCACCCTGGCGGCCAGCTCGCGGATGGAGAACGGCTTCGTCAGGTAGTCGTCCGCGCCGACGGCCAGGCCGACCAGCAGGTCGGTCTCGTCGCCGCGCGCGGTCAGCATCAGCACCGGCACCGGTCGGTGCGCCTGGATCCGGCGGCACACCTCCAGGCCGTCGAAGCCGGGCAGCATCACGTCGAGCACCACCAGGTCGGGCTCGTTCGCCCGTGCGGCGGCGACCCCGGACGGGCCGTCGTGGGCGAGCTCGACCAGGAACCCCTCGGCGCGCAGCCGCGCCGCCACCGACTCGGCGATCGTCAGCTCGTCCTCGACCACCAGCACCCGTCGCTGTCCGCCCGTCATGCGGCCGACCCTAGGGGCTCGGCGTGGAGAGGTCAGGGGCGACTTGTGGAGGTCGTGTGGAGGTGTGCGCCTACGCTGGGCGGCATGCCGGGTGAGGGATCGGTCCTGGAGGCCGTGCTGGAGCGGATCACCTTCGCCAACGAGGAGACGGGCTACACGGTCGCGAAGGTCGACACCGGGCGCGGCAGCGGTGACCTGCTGACCGTCGTCGGCGCGCTGCTCGGCGCCCAGCCCGGCGAGTCGATCCGGATGCGCGGCCGGTGGGGGTCGCACCCGCAGTACGGCAAGCAGTTCTTCGTCGACGACTACACGACCGTGCTGCCCGCGACGATCCAGGGCATCCGCCGGTACCTGGGCTCCGGGCTGATCAAGGGCATCGGGCCGGTGCTCGCGGACAAGATCGTCACGCACTTCGGCGTGGACGCGCTCGACGTCATCGAGCAGGCGCCCGAGCGGCTGATCGAGGTGCCGAAGCTCGGGCCCAAGCGCACCAAGCTGATCGCCGCCGCGTGGGAGGAGCAGAAGGCGATCAAGGAGGTCATGATCTTCCTCCAGGGCGTCGGGGTGTCGACCTCCCTCGCCGTGCGGATCTACAAGCAGTACACCGACAGGTCGATCGACGTCGTCCGCCAGGAGCCCTACCGGCTCGCCTCCGACGTGTGGGGCATCGGGTTCCGCACGGCCGACGTGATCGCGAAGGCCGTCGGCATCCCGCACGACAGCCCGCAGCGGATCAAGGCCGGGCTCCAGTTCACGCTGTCCGAGGCCACCGGCAACGGCAACTGCTTCCTGCCCGAGCAGTCCTTGATCGGCGAGGCCATCAAGATCCTCCAGGTCGACGCCGGACTGGTGATCGACTGCCTCGCCGAGCTGGTGGACGAGGAGGGCGTGGTGCGCGAGGTCCTGCCGGTGGACGGCGAGGACGTGCCCGCGATCTACCTGGTTCCCTTCCACCGCGCGGAGATCTCGGTCGCGGGCCAGCTGCTGCGGCTGCTCGGCACGTCCGACGAGCGGATGCCCGCGTTCGGGTCGGTGGACTGGACGCGCGCGTTCGCGTGGCTCGGCGCGTCGCTCGAGGCCAAGCAGGAGGAGGCCGTGAAGCTCGCGCTGACCCGCAAGGTCGCCGTGCTGACCGGCGGACCCGGCTGCGGCAAGAGCTTCACCGTGCGGTCGATCGTGCGGCTCGCGGCGGCGAAGGGCGCGAAGGTCGTGCTGGCCGCGCCGACCGGCCGGGCCGCCAAGCGGCTGACCGAGCTGACCGGTCACGAGGCCCGCACCGTGCACCGGCTGCTGGAGCTCAAGCCCGGCGGTGACGCGGCGTTCGACCGGGACCGTCCACTGGACGCGGACCTGGTGGTCGTCGACGAGGCGTCCATGCTGGACCTGTTGCTGGCCAACAAGCTCGTCAAGGCCGTCGCGCCCGGCGCCCACCTGCTGCTGGTCGGCGACGTGGACCAGCTGCCGTCCGTCGGTGCGGGGGAGGTGCTGCGCGACGTGCTGGCGCAGGGCAGCCCGGTCCCGAACGTCCGGCTGACGCACATCTTCCGGCAGGCCCAGCAGTCCGGCGTGGTCACCAACGCCCACCGGGTGAACTCCGGCGAGTACCCCGTGGTGCAGGGGCTGCCGGACTTCTTCCTGTTCCCCGTGGAGGAGGCGGAGGAGGCGGCGACGATGACGGTGGACGTGGTCGCCCGCCGCATCCCGGCGAAGTTCGGTCTCAACGCCCGCCGCGACATCCAGGTGCTGGCGCCGATGCACCGCGGACCGGCGGGCGCGGGCGCGTTGAACGCGGTGCTGCAGGAGGCTTTGACGCCCGCCCGCGAAGGTCTGCCGGAACGCCGGTTCGGCGGCCGCGTGTTCCGGGTGGGGGACAAGGTCACGCAGATCCGCAACAACTACGACAAGGGTGTAAATGGTGTCTTCAACGGCACTCTCGGCGTCGTGACCGGACTGGACACCGTCGAGCAGAAGCTCACCGTCCGCACCGACGAGGACGAGGACGTCGACTACGAGTTCGGTGAGCTGGACGAGCTGACGCACGCCTACGCGATGACCATTCACCGTTCACAGGGGAGCGAGTACCCGTGCGTCGTCATCCCGGTGACGACGAGCGCGTGGATGATGTTGCAGCGCAATCTGCTTTACACCGCAATCACCAGGGCGAAGAAGCTCGTAGTCCTCGTCGGATCCCGAAAGGCCATCGGTCAGGCCGTTCGGACCGTCGGCGCAGGTAGACGACACACCGCGCTCGACCACCGGCTGCGACCGCGGTCCGTCCATTTGAGTTGACCCGAAGTTTTCCTAGATCGACGACCACTCTTGTGGGCACACTGCTTCCCGGCAGAACCTCCAGCCGTAAGGACTCCAGTGCGCACCCTGCTCCTCCTCACCGCTTTGACGACACTGGCTTTCGCCACCGCGGGCTGCGGTGACTCCCCGTCCACGCCCGCCGCGGCGGCCGACGGCCTCGGCGACACCACCCAGCACGGCGCACCGCGGGTGGCCTCCCCGATGGTCTTCGCCAACTCCGCGAAGAAACCCTGTGGCCTGCTGACCGAGCCTCAGCTCAAGACACTCGGCATGCCGGGGGTCGAGGGCGTCGCAGGCGCGGGCGACACCGGTCCGATGTGCGACTGGGACGACACCCCCGGTACCAGCGGGCAGCGCGTCAGCTTCACGTTCACCAAGGGCAACGGCAACGGTGGACTCGACCGCGTCTACGAGCTCAAGAGCACCTTCAAGCTGTTCGAGCTCCAGGCGCCCATCCAGGACTACCCCACGCTCCTCAACGCGCCCACGGACGACCGCCTCAAGGGCGTGTGCACCCTGGTCGTCGGCATCACCGACGACCAGATCCTCACCACCACGATCCAGATGCGCACCACCCCGAAGCCCGCGCCGCGCGCGTTCGAGCCGTGCGTCGTGGCCAGGGAAGCGGCCGACCTCGCGCTGACCAGCATCCGCACCGCGGGCTGACCCCGGCGGTGTCGCGCGGCGGCCGACCTCTGGGGTGGTTCTCGGCGGCCGTCACCGCACCGCTCCGGCGCGGTTGGCGCGGAAAGCGTTTTCAGGCATCGGGTCGCGGTGTGCGAGCCGGTGTAGGCCTCGTCTGTCCGACAACCGACAAGTGGTAGCTGACAACCACTTCACGATCGGCGAGCGGGGTGGACCTCGGCGACGAGGCGGGCGACCGCCGACGTCGCCTGCCTCGTCCTGTCCGCATCAGACAGGTTTTTCCCACCCCGTCTCCGTACGCGCCGTCCGGGCCGCCGGTTCGCCCGGAGCGGGCGCGCGGAGACGGTGCCGTCCTACTGGCGGTAGCCCTCGACGGTGCCGGCGTCGCGGGTCTCGGCGGCGTCGGGGTCCATGCCGGCCGCGCGGCGCGCACGGCGTTGGCGGAGCAGGTCCCACGCCTGGTCGAGGCCGACCTCGATCGTGCGCAGGCGGGCCGTCTCCTCGGCGGACAGGCCTTCGCCGATCCTCGAGTTCTCCAGCTCGTGCTCCTCGGCGACCAGCTGGTTGATCCGGGAGATCACTTCTTCGTCGGTCATGGGCTCAGGACTACCCCCACTCCGGGGTGCGCCGCCACTCGACGTGGGCTCCGTCTCCTGGTCCATAACGCCCATGTATGGCCGGTCGGAGGGTGTGCGCGACCCGGTTCGTGCCCCATCCTCCAGCTCAACCCTGCGAAAGGATCAACGTGTTGTCGAGAAAACGTCCGATGGTGTCCTTCGCGGTCGCCCTCGCGGCCGCGGGTGCGGTGATCGCCGGTGGTGCGCCCGGTTCCGCGGGTCCCCTGCCCGACGCGGCCGCGGCGCAGCCCGGTCCGACCTACGTCTACAAGGTGCACGCGCCGCTCGGTCAGCAGTCGCAGGACCTGCTCGGCCGCGGGTTCGACGTGCTGGAGCAGCGCGACGGGGACAGCCTGTTCGTCCTCGGCGGCAAGGACGAGGGCACCCGCCTGCAGCAGGCCGGTTTCACCGCGGTCGTCGACCAGGTGCTGGCCCCGCCGCAGTGGACGCCGCCCGCCAAGAAGTCCCAGGTGGACGCGGCCGACATCAACGAGACCTTCTACGGCGGCTACCACACGGTCAACGCCCACTACGCCCACCTCGACGCCGTCGCGGCCCAGTACCCGTCCCTCACCACGCTCGTCGACTACGGCGACTCGTGGAAGAAGACCCAGGGCGCGGGCGGCTACGACCTGCGGGCCATCTGCATCACCAAGCTCAACGCCGGTGACTGCGCCCTCGACCCGAACGCCCCCAAGCCGCGCTTCTTCGTCATGGGCCAGCTGCACGCCCGCGAGCTCACCACCGGTGACGTCGCCTGGCGCTGGATCGACCACCTCACCTCCGGCTACGGCACCGACGCGAGCGTCACCGCCCTGCTCGACTCCACCGAGGTGTGGGTCGTCCCGCAGGCCAACCCGGACGGCGTCAACATCGTGCAGCAGGGCGGCAACTCGCCGATCTACCAGCGCAAGAACGCCAACGGCACCAACGGTTCCAACTGCGGTGGTTCCGCCAGCAGCCAGCTCGGCATCGACCTGAACCGCAACACCAGCTCCCACTGGGGCGGCCAGGGCACCTCCAGCGCCCCCTGCGACCAGACCTACAAGGGCCCCAGCGCCAACTCCGAGGTCGAGACCCAGGCCCTCCAGTCCCTGTGGCGCAGCCTCTACAAGGACAAGCGCGGCACCGCCCCCGGCGACGCCGCCCCCGCCGACACCACCGGTGTCGTCGTCAGCATGCACAGCTACTCGAACCTGATCCTCTTCCCGTGGGGCTACGACTCCACCCAGAAGGCCGGGAACGACGCCCCGCTGCGCAAGATGGGCACCGACCTCCAGGCCATCGCCGGCTCCGGCTGGACCTCCGGCCAGCCCGGCGAGGTCCTCTACAACGCCGCGGGCGCCACCGACGACTGGGTCTACGACGACCTCGGCGTCGCCAGCTTCGTCTGGGAGATCGGCCCCAGCAGCGGCTCGTGCAGCGGCTTCTTCCCGACCTACTCCTGCCAGGCGGGCACCTTCTGGCCCAAGGTCAAGCCGATGCTGACCTACGCCGCCGACAAGGCCGCCGGCCCCTACGCCACCACCACCCCGCCGCCCACCGGCTGCGACACGAGGACCAACGACACCGACGTCGCCATCCCCGACAACGGCGCCGCGGTCACCAGCACCATCACCATCGCGGACTGCACCGGCAACGCCTCCGCCACCTCCCAGGTCGAGGTCCACGTCAAGCACACCTACCGCGGTGACCTCGTGCTGGACCTGGTCGCCTCCGACGGCTCCTCCTACCGCCTCAAGTCGTCCAACAACGACTCCGGCGACAACATCGACACCACCTACACCGCGAACCTCTCGTCCGAGCTCCGCAACGGCGACTGGAAGCTCAAGGTGCAGGACGTCGCCTCCCAGGACGTCGGCAACATCGACACCTGGAGCCTGACCGTCTAGGAAACACCGGGACACCAAGGGGAAGCGGCCGGTCGGGCACCTCGACCGGCCGCTTCCGCCGTTCCGCGTCGTACGGGGGCCGACTTCCCGCTACCCCACCGAAAGCGCGTACTCCCCGACGCTCCCGTACCCCGTGTACCCGTCCACGCCGGGATCGCCGTACCCGACGCCCTCGACCCGCACCACGTAGTCCCCGGCGGGCAGCTCGCGGGAGAACACCGCGTCCATCCCCTCGGCGACGACCGCCGACACCCGGACCAGCGGCGGGTCCACGACCGCCACGACACCCGACGCCCCGAGCACCGTCATCCGGATGTCCAGGTTCGGGCTGAACCGCGCCGGGAGCGCGGAGACCGCCAGAACCCCACCCCCGTGCCGCACCAGGAAGTCGTCGGAGTCGGCGTCGCTCCCGATGACCCCCGAGACCGTCCCGCCGACCGGCACGGCGCCGACGACGTCGTCGGCCGCCAGCGGGATCCCCTTGCCCGCCATCACCTTGATGTCGTCCTGCCGGTTGGTCGGGTTCCGGTACTCGCCCTTGCTCCACTGCGTGACGGGCTGCTCGTGCGCCGCGCCCATGATCGAGGCCCACCCCTGGTGCCCGGAGTAGTACTCCGACCCGCCGCCCTGCCCGTCGTGCAGCAGCCCCAACGTGTGCCCGGCCTCGTGCGAGGCGACCTCGGCGATCAGCTTCCCGTCCGAGGACCCGGCTCCCGTGTAGGCCCACGACGGCTGGAACGCGTCGTGGTCCACGTACCGGTCGAACACCCCGATGTAGGACTGCCCACCGCACCCGCACCCCGTCACGTCCACCGGCGTGACCACCACGCGGGACCCGAACTCCAGGTCCTCCGCACCGGTCCGCTCGATCCGGTCGGCGGGGGGCTCCTGGGTCGTCACGTCCACCCCGAACGGCCGGAAGTTCTCCGCCGTGGCCAGGAACGCCGCGTACACCGTGTCCCGCTCCGCCGCCCCGAACACCGCGGGATCCCCGTCGGCGTCGTAGGGCGGCGCCACGATCCGCTCGCCACCGCGCCACCGCGTGTCCCGCACCGAGTGCCCGTCGAAGTCCAGGAACAACGTCCGCGCGGCCCCCGGCCGACTGTGCAGCGCGAACACGTCCACCCCCGCGGGCGCGGTCACCTCGGACCGCGCGCCGGCGGGCACCACGGGCTCGACGGACCGGATCCCGTCCGCCGCGTCCACCTCGAAGTGCCCGCCCAGGGCCATCGCCCGCAGCTCCTCCTCGGACACCCCGTTGCGCCCGGCCAACGCCGACGCGTCGTAGCCGGAGGCCAGCACCTCGGCCAACGGCCGGGCGCTTTCCCCCTGCGCGTGCACCGGACCCGTCGACAGCACCGCGATCCCCAACGCCACCACCACCGCGCCGCGAACGACCACCGCCACACCGCCCCCTGAGCCGAACCGGACGAACCGTGGGGGAGCCTACGAAGACCGGGACCAATGGGCCATTCGGACGCACAGGACGCGCAAGACGCACGAGGGGCCCGTGGCTGCTGCCACGGGCCCCTCGTGCGATTCCGGTTCAGCCGGTGATCAGCCGAGACCGTTCTTGATCGCGCTGATCAGCTCGCCGTTCGTCGTGTCGCCCGAGAGCTCCCAGAAGAACGCGCCGCCGAGCCCCTGGTTGTTGGAGTACGCCATCTTGCCGCCGATGGTGGCGGGGGTGTCGTAGCTCCACCAGTTGTTGCCGCACTTGGCGTACGCCGTGCCCGCGACCTGGCCGGTGGCGGGGCAGGAGTTCTTGAGGACCTTGTAGTCCTCGATGCCCGCCTCGACCGACGCGGGCGCCGGGCCGGTCGCCGTGCCGCCGGGGGCGTCCTGCGAGACGCCGGTCCAGCCGCGGCCGTAGAAGCCGATGCCGAGCAGCAGCTTCGAGGACGGGACGCCCTTGCTCTTGAGCTTCTGGATCGCGGCGTCGGAGTAGAAGCCCGGCGTCGGGATGCCGTTGTACGAGGTCAGCGGCGAGTGCGGGGCCGTGGGGCCCTGCGGGGCGAAGCCGCCGAAGTAGTCGTAGGTCATGACGTTGTACCAGTCGACGTACTGCGCCGCGCCGCCGTAGTCGGCGGCGTCGATCTTGCCGCCGTTGGTGCCGTCGGCCGTGATGGCCGCGGTGACCAGGTTCGTGCCGAAGCGCGAGCGCAGGGCGCCCATCAGGTTCTTGAACGCCGGGGCGCCGCTGGTGTCGCAGGAGAGACCGCAGGCGTTCGGGTACTCCCAGTCGATGTCGATGCCGTCGAACACGTCGGCCCAGCGCGGGTCCTCGACCAGCTTGTAGCAGGACTCCGCGAACGCCGCCGGGTTCTGCGCCGCCTGGCCGAAGCCGCCGGACCAGGTCCAGCCGCCGAAGGACCAGATGACCTTGAGGCCGGGGTGCATCCTCTTCAGCTTGCGCAGCTGGTTGAAGCTGCCGCGCAGGGAGCCGGTGTCCCAGGAGTCCGCCACGCCGTCGACGCTGCTCGCCGCGTCGTAGAACTTGTCGTAGTCGGCGTAGGTGTCGTCGTTGGCCGAGCACTGGCCGTTCTTCACGTTGCCGAACGCGTAGTTGATGTGCGTCAGCTTCGCGGCGGAACCGCTCGTCTCGATGTTCTTGACGTGGTAGTTGCGGCCGTAGACGCCCCACTGCACGAAGTAGCCGAGGTTCTTCTTGCCACCGGGCGGGGGAGTCACCGTCGTGGTGGTGGTCGTCGGACCGGTCGTGGTGGTCGTCGTCGTGGTGGTGGTCGTGGTCGTCGTGGTGGTCGTCGTGCCACCGCCGGCGTCGCAGGAGGCGCCGTTCAGCTTGCAGCCGCTGGGGCCGGAGTAGCTACCGGAGTACACGACGTTGAAGCCGAAGCTCACGGTGCCGCCGGCCGCGACGTTGCCGTTCCACGAGTTCTTCACGGTCACGTGCTGACCGCTGGTGGTCTGCGTGCCGTCCCACAGCGAGCTGATCCGGTGGTTGGCGGGGAGGTCGAACTCGACCGTCCAGGTGGCGAGCGAGGACCCGCCGCCGTTCTGGATCGTGTACTTGCCCTCGTACCCGGTGCCCCAGTCGGAGCCCTTGGTGAAGGTCGCCGATACGCCGCCTGCACCGCTTGCCGCGGGCACGACGGTCAGGCCGAGGACCATCGTGGCGACCGCCACGAAACACGCTGTGAGATGCCATCGGATCTTGGTCATCGGGCTCCTTGTCACGGCAGGGAAAGCAGGGTTCTGTGCAACTTGTGGTCCAGACCACTGTGCGGTCAAGGTCTAGACCAGTTGTGTCACTCGAACGGAGTAGCGGGTGAATCGATTTCGTTATCCGCAAACGTTTGCAGGACGGCCGGGCCCCAGGGGTGGTTCGTGGGGGTTTCAGGGGGTTCGGCAGGGCCGGAAGTCGCTCCGCCGGTCACTCTCCGGTAGGTCGTGAGGACTGCTCGCATCCCGAGGAATCCGTGGTGTCAACGGATTCAGGGGAGGAAAGCCGATGAGCGCGATGATCAAGCGCGTCGGCGCGCTGGGGGCGGTCGTCGGACTGGTCGGTCTGGCCGCGGCGGGCACCGCGGTCGCCGACTCGGGTGGACGTGTCGACCGGGTAGTGGTCCAGCGGGCGATCGACGAGCTCGTCGCCAACGGGGCCGCGGGCGTCCAGGTCCGGATCACCGACGGGCGGCGGGGCTTCACGGCCCGCTCGGGGGTCGCCGAGTGGGGCGGGGACCGGCCGGTGCCGACCGACGGGCGGGTCCGGATCGGCGGCCTCACGAAGGTGTTCGTGTCCACGGTCGTGCTCCAGCTCGTCGGCGAGGGCCGGGTCGACCTCGACGCGCCGGTGGCGCGCTACCTGCCGGGGCTGCTGCCCGACGGCGGCCGGATCACCGTCCGGATGCTGCTCCAGCACGCCGGCGGGCTGCACGACTACACCGAGGAGCTGCCGCTCGACCCGGCCGGTTTCGAGGCGATCCGGTACGAGCACCGGGAGCCTGCCGAGCTGGTCGCCCTGTCGACCGCGAAGCCGCTCGACTTCGCGCCCGGCACGGGGTGGAACTACTCCAACGCCGACTACGTCGTGGCGGGGCTGCTCGTCGAGAAGATCACCGGGAAGCCGTACGCGAAGGCCGTCGAGCAGCGGATCCTGCGCCCGCTGCGGCTGCGCGACACCACCTTGCCCGGCGACCGCGTCGACGTGCCCGGTCCGCACGCCCACGGCTACGTGCGGGTCGGCGACCGGGTCGTCGACATCACCAGGGTCAACCCGTCGATCGCCTACTCGGCGGGCGAGATGATCTCCACCACCGCCGACCTCGACCGGTTCGCCACCGCCGTGGCCAGGGGTGAGCTGCTCGAGCCCGCCCAGTTCGCCGAGATGACCGGGCTGACCGACGTGTCGCCCGGCTACGGCCTCGGGCTGGAGACGCGGAAGCCGTCCTGCGGCGCCGAGATCATCGGACACAGCGGCGGCGTCCCCGGGTACAGCAGCCTGATGTTCGCCAGTGAGGACGGTCGCGTCCGGCTCGACGCGTCGTTCACCTCCGCGCCCGGAGGCGGATCGGGTGCGGGCGCGCAGGAGGTGGTCGACGAGGTGTTCTGCGACTGAGTGGGAGCCGGCCTTGAGGGGACCCCCGGTTGGGTTCCCCTCAAGGCGTTCGGCCGACCTGATCCGCCGAACGGTGGATGACCGACCGTGGTCACCGCTGCGCCGGTTGGGCCGATCCGGGCGTCCGGGGGGAGGGGGCGCGTGCCCGATCGGGGGAGATCAACTGCGGTGCACCGCATCGGGTGTGCGAATGTCACCCGACTGATCAGTCCTATTGGGGCACTTGGCTGAACAAGAGCCTGAATCGCGTGTGGACGGACGAACGCCTGCTACTTTGTTGAACGTCATGCGGGCGTTCCGAATATTTGTGGATTGCTTTCGGAGCCCTTTTGTTTTGAGGGTGATCGGAAACGAATGAACATATACTTCGGTGGCATCCTGTGGGTCGGCCTCGCGGCCCTGGTCGCGGCGCTCGCGGCTTACCTGATGCGGCGGTTCGGCTCGGAGGAGGGCCGTGAGGAGAACAACGCCGCGGCAGGCGGTGTCTTCTCCATCGTCGCGGGCCTGAACGCCGTGCTGGTCGCCTTCGTGCTCATCGCGCTGTTCGACGCCACGGGGTCGGCCGACCAGTCCTCCTACCGCGAGGCGGACAGCCTCGTCGCGGCGTCGTGGGCGAGCGACTCGCTGCCCGACGCGACCAAGGAGAAGGTGCACGACCTTTCGCGCGCCTACATGTCCACGGTCATCCGCGAAGAATGGCCGAAAATGCAGGACGGCACCGATGTGTCGTCCATCGGCTGGACGCAATTGGACCAGCTCCGCACCGCGGTCGCGCAATCGCCCGTCGACGACGAGTGGCAGACCGATCGCAAGACCGAGGCCGCCACGAAGTTGTGGGAGGTCTACGAGGCCCGCCAGGACCGCATCAACGCGTCCGGGAACGGCGTCAGCTCCGTCGTCTGGTTCACGATGATCGTCGGCAGCGTCCTGTCCCTGGCGCTCGCGCTCCTGTTCGGCGGTGCGAAGGTCCGGTCGCACATCGTCATCATGGCCACCCTGGCCGCGACCATGACCCTCCTGCTCTACGCCACCTACCAGTTGCAGAACCCCTTCAGCGGCGGCGCCAAGATCGGGCCGGACGCCTTCCAGGCGGCACTGGACCGGTTGCGGTGATCCTCGTCGCCGCACTGGCGTGCGTGGCGCTCCAGGTCGAGGCGGTCTCCGACGACGGACCGTCCACGCTCCTGTCCGTCGAGCTGCCCTCCGGCGCGGCGACCACCGTCGGCGTCCTGGACCACCGCCTCAACGCGCTCGGCTACTCCGAGGCCCAGGACGCCTACTTCGGCGTCACACCACTGGGTGACATCGTCCGCATGGACCACCAGGGCGCCGCCACGACCATCGGCCACGTCCCGCACTCCGGTGTGGTGCAGGCCGTCGCGGGCGCGGTCCACGGCGACCGCTTCTACGTGCGCTCGTCCGGCGCCGTCTACGTCATCGACATCGACCCCGGCAGCCCCGGCTACCTGGGCCTCGTCTCGGCCAGCGTGCTCTGGCCCATCAGCTTCGTCCTGTCGGTGGACGACTTCGACTACAACCCCGCCGACGGCCTGCTCTACGGCGTGGCCACCAAGCTCCTGGGCCACCCCGAGGTCGTCACCATCGACCCCACCACCGGCTGGACCCGTCCCCTGGACCCGGCCATCACCATGCCGGACGGGCCCGGCTACGGCGCCGCCGCCTTCGGCCCCGACGGCGCCCTCTACGCCACCAACAACGACCAAGGCGGCGAGAGCCTGCTCTACCGGGTCGCCCTGGACGGCTCCGGCTCCGTCACGCTGCTGTCCGGGCGCCCCGCGGCGCGGACGATCGACTCCGCGGGCTGCTACGCCGCCGCCACCCCGCCGATCGTGCTGCCCCCGACGACGACCCCGCCGGTAGTCGTCCCGCCGACCGCGCCCCCGACCACGACGACCACCCCCGCCCCGCTGCCCGAGGTCCCGGCCGTCCCGCCTCCGGCGCCGACCACCACGACGACGCCCTCCCCGGTTCCGGCGGGCGCGACCCCGCTCCCGCCGGACGTGCCGCCACCGCCGTCCAGTCCCGCCCCCACCACGCCGAGGTCCGTACCGCCCCCGGTGTTCAAGCCGGACCGCCCGGTGGAGGAGGTCGTCGCGGTCGCCGACCGTCGCACCGAGACCAAGCGCCGCTGGAGCCTCGCGGTCCTGCTGCTCGTGATCGGTGCCGGTGCCGTCGCGGCCCAACGCGCCCGCCGCGCCTGAGCCCGCGGGCCGGACGCGCCGCGGGACGAGCCCGTGAACCGAAAAACCAGGGGTCCCCCGTCGCGGGGGACCCCTGGTTCACGTGGTCACGACAACCCCAGGACTACAAGAGCTCTTCCGGTGCCGCGGGACGCTGCGGCTTGTCGTGCTTGCGGGGCTCGCGCCGGGACTTCGCGTCCTCGATCTGCCGGATCATCTCCTTGCGGACCTCGGTCAGCGCGTGGTCCAGCTCGACCTCGTGCGACGTGGCCACGAACGGCGGCCAGCCCGCGAGGAAGGCCTCGAAGGTCACCTTCTGATCCTTCTGCCCGCGTTCCTTCACCGACAGCGCGAGATCCACTTGCTGGGGCTGCCAGCCCGCGAGATGAGGGGCGAGGTTCGCCAGGGCGTACACGACGCGCCCCTGGTCGGTGGGGCTGAACCCGTTGCCGAGGCGGAGCCGCTGCTCAAGGACTTCGGTGTCACTCATGGAATTACGCTACGCCATCCCCGTGGTCGCCGCGCGTCAGTCGCGCCGCGCGACGGCGGCGTAGAAGCCGACGTGCTCGGTCTTCTCGGTGAGCTCGGGGGTGTGGTCGTGGTGCCACTGCGTGGCGTCCACCAGGCCCGGCGGGATCAGTTCGAGGCCGTCGAGCATGGCGCTGATCTCGGCGTGGCTGCGGGTGTGCACGGGGTTGGCGGAGCGCTTGTAGACCGCCAGCGCGCCCGCGGCCTGCTCGGGGTTGTGGTCGGAGGTCACGTGCGACATCACCACGTAGCTGCCGGGCACGACGACGTCGCGGTAGGCGCCGAGCACGCGCTCGGGGTGGCGCTCGTCGGGCAGGAAGTGCAGGACGGCCACGGCCAGCACGGCGACCGGCTGGGAGAAGTCGATCATCTCCAGCACGGCGGGGGCGGTGAGCACGTCCTGCGGGACGGTGAGGTCGGCCCTGGTGACCGTGGCGTTCGGGTTGTCGCGCAGCAGGTGCTTGCTGTGCGCGTAGGCGACCGGCTCGATGTCGACGTAGGCGATGCGGCTCTCCGGGGCGAGCCCCTGGGCGACCTCGTGCACGTTGCCGACGGTCGGGATGCCGGAGCCGAGGTCGAGGAACTGCCGGATGCCCTGCGACACGCAGAACCGCACGGCGCGGGCGAGGAACGCGCGGTTGGCCCGCACCGCCTCGCGCATCCACGGCATGACCTGGATCGCCTGCTCGGCGAGGGTGCGGTCGGCCTGGAAGTTGTGCGCGCCGCCCAGGTAGTAGTCGTACATCCGCGCCGGGTTCGGCTGCTCCAGGTCGATGTCGTCGACCCCGTAGCGGTCCTGCTCCTGCGTCACTGCGCCTCCTGCAACCCGAGGAACTTCTCCAGCTGTGCCACGACGAACGCGTGGTCGTCGGCCTGGGGAAGTCCGGAGACACCCACCGTGCCGACCGGGCCGACCCCCGTGACGATGACCGGGAAGACCCCGCCGTGCGCCGCGTAGAGGCCGATGTCCAGCCTCGACGACTCGTCGAAGGTACTGCCTCCGACCTGGAACTGCGTCCCCACGTAGTAGGAACTGCGCCCGTAGCGGTCCACGACCCGGCTCTTGCGGTCGATCCAGTCGTCGTTGTCGGCGCACGTGCCCGGCAGGGAGGCGTGGAACAGCCGCTGCCCGTTGCGCCGCACGGAGATGGTGACGGGCAGTCCCTCGGCGCGCGCGGCGTCGAGCAGGTGGATGCCCAGGGCGATGGCGGTCTCGTTGTCGAACCGGGTGAACCGCAGCCGGTCCTCCTGGGCCGCGAGCTCGGCGAGCAGCTCGGCGCTCATACGGCGACCACCTGTCCGGTGTTGGCGGACTCGAACGCGTCCTCGATGATCTCCAGCGCCGCGATGGCCGACTCCGGGTCCACGGGCAGCGGGCCGCCGTCGCGCAGCGCGGTCACCAGCAGCCGGTAGAACTCCTCGTACGCGCCCTTCTCGCTGGGCACGGGGGTGGTGTCGTCGAGCAGGCCGACCTCGCCCCAGGCCGACTCGGGCTCCTCACCCCAACCGGGTCGACCGGGCCGCAGGCCGGCGACGAGCGCGTCCTCCTGGCCGTCCATGCCGCTGATCGTGAACGCGGCCTGCTCGCCGAGCACGCGGAACCGCGGGCCGTGGTTCGCGGCCGACGCGCTGGCCCACAGGTGCGAGCGGACGCCGCTGGTGTGGGTGAGCGCGACGAACACGTCGTCGTCGACCAGCGCGCCGGGGCGGCGGCGGTCGAGCTCGGCGTACACGCTGCGGACCGGGCCGTTGAGCTGCAGGGCCTGGTCGACCAGGTGCGCGCCGAGGTCGTAGAGCAGCCCGCCCGCCTCCTCGGCGGCGCCGAACTCGCGCCAGTTGTCCCAGATCTCCGGCACCCAGCGCTCGTAGCGCGACTCGAACCGGCTGATGGTGCCGAGCCTGCCGCTCTTCACCACCTCGCGGACGGTCTGGAAGTCGCTGTCCCACCGGCGGTTCTGGAACACCGTGAGCGGCACGCCCTTCTCCCGCGCGGCGGCGAGCACGCGGCGCGCGTCGGAGCTGGAGGGCGCGAACGGCTTGTCGACGACGACCGCCTTGCCGTGCGCGATCGCCGCGAGGGCGAGCTCGACGTGGGTCTTGTTCGGGGAGCCGATGACGACGAGGTCGACGTCGGAGGCGAACAGGTCGTCGGCCGTGTCAAGGAGCTCGACGTCCGGGTGGTCGGCGGCCGCCCGCGCGCGGCGTTCGGCGTCCGTGGTCACGATCGCGGTGAGGGCGAGGCCGGGTGTCGAGGAGATCAGCGGGGCGTGGAACACGCGGCCCGCGATCCCGTACCCGATCACGCCGGTGCGGAGGTCAGCTGCCATGAGCAGCATTAAAGCAACGCTGTAGTCTAATCGCCAGCCAAAACGGACAACTCATGCGATCATGGCGCCGTGGCGAACTTGCGGTTCCTGCGTGGGTACAACGACGCGGTGGTGCTCGGACTCGCTCGGCGGGGCGAGCCCATGACCAGGGTCGAGCTCGCCGAGCGCAGCGGCCTCACCCCGCAGGCCGTGTCCAAGATCGTCAGCAGGCTCATCGCCGACGGCCTCCTGGTCGACTCCGGCAGGCGCAACGTCGGCGTCGGCAAGCCCCGCACCCTCGTCCGCCTGGTGTCCTCCAGCCGGGTCGCGCTCGGCGCCGCCGTCGAACGCGACGAGCTGCGCGTCGTCCTCGCCGACCTCTCCGGCGCCGTCGTCGACCGCACGGTCGTCGCCCTGCCCCGCGACTTCGGTCCCGAGGTGTTCGTGGAGGAGCTGGCCAAGCTCGTCGACGTCCTGCTGGCCCGCAACGAGGTCTCCGACGAACGCCTCCTCGGCGTCGGCATCGGCTTCGTCGGCCCCCTGGACCACCGCGACGGCGTCGTCCACGACGCCACCGGCCTGGTCGGCTGGCACGACGTCCCGCTGCGCGACCTCGCCGCGGAACGCCTGGGCCTGTCCGTCGTCGTGGACAAGGACACCAACACCGCCATGATCGCCGAGGCCTGGCGGCGCGGCGACGAGCTCCGCCACGCCGCCCTCGTCATCGTCGGCACGGGTGTCGGCGTGGGCCTGCTGCTCGACGGCCAGGTCCACCGCGGCGCCCGCACCAACGCGGGCGAGTACGGCCACACCACCATCCAGCTCGGCGGCCCCCGGTGCGCCTGCGGCCGGTCGGGCTGCGTCGAGATCGTGCACAACCTCGCGCTCGCCGCGGACGACCTCAAGGGCGCGGTCACCGTCCTGGGCATGGCCGTCGCGGGCCTGGTGCAGCTGCTGGACCTCGACCACGTCGTCCTCGGCGGCCGGGTCGTCCAGAGCGCGCCGGACGTGTACGCCGACGGCATCCGCGAGGTCGTCCGCGAGCAGGTCCCGCGCTCGGACTGGCTGGAGGTCGACATCAGCGTCAGCCCGCTGGGCGACGACCTCGTCGCCGCGGGCGCGGCGATGCTGGTGCTGAGCGAGTTCTACAGCCAGCGCGGACCGTAATCGGGGAAAGTACTTTCCAATCGGGAAAGTACGTGCCATCCTGGACTCGTACCCGACGAGCCCAGGGAGACGTCATGCACGAACAGCCACCCCCGAGTGAAGCCGCCGACGCGCTCGCGGAGATCCGCCAGCGGCACGAGCAGGTGCTCGAGCAGTCGTTGACCCCCAACTGGTTCTGGTGGGTGGTCGGCCTGCTGGTCGTCGGCTTCTCGACCGCCGTCGACACGGAGGACGGTCTGGCCATCGGCATCGGCACCACGGTGTTCGTCCTCGGCCTTTGCGCCGCCGTGGGCGTCGTGGTGGTGCGCTCCCTGCACGCGCAGCCGCGCAGCGAACTGCTCGGCACCGCGGGCGCCCTGCCGATCGCGGGTTTCGTCCTCGCGGTGCTGGCCGTGACGCTGCCCGTCAGCCTGGTGCTGGGGGCGCTCGACACGCCGCACGCGGCGACGTGGGGCTCGCTCGTGTGCGCCGTGCTCATGATCGTGGGCGGCCCGATCCTGATGCGCCGCGTGCGGTCCACCATGCTGGACCGGGTCACGAAGGGATCCCGATGACGGAACCGAAGTTCGACGAGCTGGTCCACGCCCCCACCAGGCTGTCGATCGTCTCGCTGCTCGCGGCCGCGGAGTGGGCGGACTTCAAGTTCCTCCGCGACACCGCGGGCATGTCCGACTCGGCGCTGTCCAAGCAGCTGACCACGTTGGAGGACGCGGGGTACGTGGAGATCCGCAAGCACTTCGTCGGCAAGCGGCCGCGCACCTCCGCGCGGCTCACCCCCGCCGGCCGCACCGCGTTCGACGGGCACGTGGCGGCGTTGCAGGAGATCGTGGCCCGCGCGGGCGCGACCGTCCTGCCGTCCTAGTCCTCCAGCACCCGGCCCACGACCCGCGCGTACATCCGGTCGGGGCTCGGTGTCGTGGGCGGTGTGAGGAAACCCGGCAGCATCGGCAGGTCCACCGCGAACGGCAGCAGCCGTTCGAAGAGGGCGGTGGCGTCGACCGGCCGCCGTTCCGGGTCCTTCTCCAGCATGTCCTGCAACAGCTCGTCCAACGCCACGGGGATCCGCGGCACCGACGACGGCCGCTGCTTCACCTGCTTGTCGAACACCGTGTAAGCGGTCTCCCCGGTGAACAGCTGCCGCCCCGTCAGCATCTCGTGCAGCACGCACCCCAACGCGTACAGGTCGCTGCGCGGCTCGGCGCTGCCCCGCTGGATCTGCTCCGGCGCCATGTACGCGGGCGTGCCGAGCATCTGGCCCCAGCGGGTGAACTGGGCGACGTCGGACTCGCGCAGCACGGCCAGCCCGAAGTCGAGGACCTTCACGCTGCCGTCCGGGCACAGCATGAGGTTCGTGGGCTTGAGGTCCCGGTGGCAGATCGACAGGCTGTGCGCGGCGGCCAGCACGGCGCACGCCTGCGCGGCGATCGACGCGGCCCACGGCACCGGCAGCGGCCCGTGCTCACCGACCAGGTCGGCGACCGTGACCCCGTCGATGAACTGCATGACCTGGAACATCCGGTACTCGTAGACGCCGAAGTCGTAGAGCACCGGCGCGCCCGCGTGCTCCAGCTTGGCCAGGATCCGCGCCTCGCGGGTGAAGCGGTGCTCCATCTCCTCGTCGCGCCCGCCGGGCAGCTGGAGGAACTTGACGGCGACCCGGCGGTCCAGGTGCCGGTCGTAGCCGCCGTGCACGGCACCCATCCCGCCCTGGCCCAGCGGCAGGTCGTCCAGCTCGTACCTGTCGGCGATGAGCATGCGGCCTCCCCAACCGTCCTAACTCCGTGGTCGGAGGTGACCGTCCATCAGGCCGCCAAAGCCTAGCCGGATGACGCTCTCGCCCAACGCGGCCGTCTCGCGCAACGCGTCCTCGAGCACGCCGAGCTGCCGGAACGCCTTCCCGAACGCCTGCTGCTCGGCCAGCGGCAGCCGGGGGACCTGGGTGCGCCGCGCGTCGACCCGGCTCGACCCCTGGTGCGCGCGCGACGCCGCCGCGCGCAGGACGCCCGCGAGGAAGTACGGGTCCAGCCGCTTCGGGTCGACCCGGTAGACCGCCAGGTACGGGCCCAGCACGGCGTGGCAGCCGACGACGCGGGCGGTGCCCATCGGGGACGCGACGACGTCACCCGGCTCCACCTCGACCAGGTCGGGGTCCGGGGTGGTGCGCTCGGACGGCTCCACGCCCGCGGCGAGGTCGTCGGCGGTCAGCACGGGCAGGTCGCCATCGCCGGTGGTGAGCTTCGCGCCCGCGTGCTTCATCGTCAGCAGGCCGCCCTTGGCCAGCTCGCCGATCGTCGTCATCGGCGGCGCCAGCTGGGACGCCTTCTCCAGCTCCGGGGTCGGCAGCGCGGTCTTGCGCAGCGCGGCGAGCGCCTCGACGAACGCGAGGTGCGTGTCCTCGCCCCCGC
Organism: Umezawaea tangerina; assembly: GCF_003002815.1. GTDB lineage: Bacteria > Actinomycetota > Actinomycetes > Mycobacteriales > Pseudonocardiaceae > Umezawaea > Umezawaea tangerina. The sequence goes on from NZ_PVTF01000003.1 coordinate 773,853, forward strand.
TGCGCCGCAACGTCTGCACGGCCGGGCTCAGGTCGACGTCCTCGTCGAGCACGTCCACTATCGGCACCGACGGCCCGTCGGTCGGGTCGGTGCGGAACGCGGCCCAGAGCTCGTCCACGGCGGACAGCTCGTCGACCTCGGTCAGCAGCACGTGCGACGGCGTGCGGTCGCCGGGCTCCGGACGGCGCAGCACCCACAGGTCCGGGCCGCCGGGCAGCGTCACGACCGCGCGCAGCGCCCCCGCCCGCAGCAGGTTCGCCCGGATCCGGCGGCCGGGACGGCGGCTGGCCGCGGCCGACGGCATCAGGATCGCCACCAGCCCGCCGGGCTTGGTGTGGCTCAGGCAGTGCTGCACCCACGCCAGCTCCGACTCGCCGCGCGGCGGCAGCCCGTACTCCCAGCGCGGGTCGCCCGCCAGCTCGTCGTAGCCCCACGCGCGCTCGGTGAACGGCGGGTCGCACACGACCGCGTCGGCCAGCTCGCCCGCGAAACCGTCCTGCCGGAGGGCGTCGCCGACGTGGATCTCGCCGGGTTGTGATCGAAGTCGCAGCCGGTGTTCGGCGATGGCCGCGGTGGTCTCGTCGATCTCCTGGCCGAGCACCCGCGCGGCGGGCGTGTCGACCAGCGTCGTGCCCAGGCCGCAGGCCGGGTCGTACAGCGTCCCGCCGTCCGGCTCGGTGAGCCTGACCAGCAGCGCGGCGACGTCCGCCGGGGTGGCGTCAAGTTGCCGCGAGTGGGCGTCGAGGTAGCGCTCGCAGAGGAACTCGAACGCCGCCAGCGGCCCGCGTTCGGCCGCCAGCGGGGCCAGCGTGCCGCCGTTCTCCGACCTCAGCGCGGCCCCCGCCTCGGCCACCCGGTCGCCGAGCGCGAGGTCGTCGCCCGCGCCGCGCAGCCACTGCCAGGCCCGCTCGACCGGGGACACGTCGACGCGCTTCCCGTTGCGCCGCAACCAGTCCTCGACCTCGTTGAGGGAGAACAGCGGACTGGACGCCGTGCCGCCGACCGGCGCGGGGAAGTCCTCGTGCCGCCTGCGCCAGTTGCTCACGGCGGCACGCCCCACGTCGACGAGGCGGGCGATGTCGCCCGCGCTCACGGTGGCGTCCTGGTCCATGTCCTACACCCTAGTTCACAACCGATGCACAGTGGTTCTGCTTGTGAACTGAATCAACCAATGTTTCACTGTTGGCATGACGCACAACCGGCTCGCCCACGCCGTTGGCTCCCATCCAGGGCTCCGCCGCGAGCTGAACGAGGACTCCGCCTGCGCCGAGCCCCCGCTGTACGCCGTCGCCGACGGCATGGGCGGCCACGCGTTCGGCGAGATCGCCAGCGCCACCGCCATCGACGTGCTCGCCCACTACGACGTCACCGGCGACCCGATCCCCGCGTTGACCGCCATGATGGACGAGGTCGCGCTCCGGCTGACCGACATGGCCGAGCAGGACCTGCGGATGCGCGGGATGGGCACGACCCTGACCGCGCTGCTGTGGGTCGACGGGACCAAGTTCGCGGTGGCGCACATCGGCGACTCGCGGTGCTACCTGGTGCGCGACGGCGAGATCTCGCAGGTCACGCGCGACCACACGATGGTGCAGGCGCTCGTGGACGAGGGGCGGATGCCCGCCGAGCAGGCGGTGCTGCACCCCCGGCGGTCGATGCTGATGCGGGCGCTGCAGGCGGGGAACTCGCCGGAGCCGGACGTGTTCCTGCACGAGGTGCAGGTCAACGACCGGTACCTGCTGTGCTCGGACGGGCTGTCCGACGTCGTGGCGCCCGAGGCGATCCTCCAGGTGCTCACGCAGGTCGAGGACCGCGACGAGGTCGTGCTGAAGCTCATCGCGCTGGCCAACGAGGGCGGCGGGCCGGACAACATCACCTGCGTGCTGGTCGACGTGGTCAACGACGAGTGGCTGGAGCACTGGAGCGGGCGGCTCTAGGGCGTGTTCCCGTGCGGGGTGTCCGGCTCAGGACATCCCGGCGCTTGCCATGTCCAGGTCCAGCAGGTCCCGCAGCGCCTGCGCGCCGGCCGGGGTGACGCGGACCGCGCGGGTCGTGCCGATCCGGCGCACCCAGCCCCGTTCCTGGAAGTGCTGGTGCACATGGGCTCCCGCCGCGCCGGCCAGGTGGGTGCGGCGTTCGGTCCAGTCCAGGCAGGGGCGGCTCAGCGGGCGCCGGGCGGCGCGCAGCCGGGCCCCGTCCGCGCCCAGGGGCCCCGTCAGCCAGGCGAGACCGGTGTCGGTCAGGGCGAACCCGCCGGTCTGGGACAGGTATCCCTTGGCGGTCATGGCGTCGGTGATCCCGACGCCCAGCCTGCCCGCGAAGTGGTCGTAGCAGGTCCGTCCCCTGGCCATGGCGGCCGAAGCACCCACCGCGCGGAGCCCCGAGGGCGGCGCGGCGGGTCGTGCGCAGGTCAGCAGGTCCTCGACGAGCTGCGCCACCCGCTGGTCGGCCAGCTGCACGTACCGGTGCCGTCCTTGCCGCCGCTGCACCAGCAGCCCGCCCGCGACGAGCCTGCCCAGGTGCTCGCTGGCCGTCGACGCGGCCACGCCCGCGTGCGCGGCGAGCTCACCGGCGGTCCAGGCGCGGCCGTCCAGCAGGGCGACGCAGAACGCGGCCCTGGTGCGGTCGGCCAGCAGTGCCGCCAGGTTCGCGAGTTCCTCCACGGGTCCAGTGTGCGGCGCGGACCGTTCGGCGCGCACCGAACCGTCGGAGACCTACGGTCGTCGCATGTCGAGCGCGCTGACCGATCCCCGCTACACCGTCCCCCCGGTTCCCGCCGCCGACCAGGGCGTGGCCTGGTTGCGGGCGTCCGTCGCGCGGTTCTGCGACGGGCCCGCCCACGAGCGGCGGCGGGCGCTGGTCGTGGCCGAGCTGGCGGCCGTCGACCCGCGAACATTGGCCGGACGTCGGGGGAGCAGCCCCGTCGCGGTCCTCGCCGAGGCGCTGGGCCTGGCCGTGGCCCCGGAGGACGTCGAGCTGGTGGCGGGGTGCTACCAGCCGCACACCGCCGTCACGCCGGAGGCCGACGACGCGGTGGCGAGGCTGGTCGAGGCCTGCGGCGGGGTGCCCGACGAGCGGACCGCGAACCGGATCGGGCTGCTCGTGCAGGCCTGCGCGGCCACGGCGGCGCTGGTCGCGGGCGTCCACCCGCCGGTGCCGGTGACGCGCCGGGTCGCGCCGGACGGCACGCTGGTCGTGGTCGACCTGACCGACCACCCCTTCGGGCTCGGGGCGCACGCCTGCCCCGGCCGCGAGCACGCGCTGGCCATCGCTGGAGGACCGACCCGATGACGTTCCACGACCTGCACCACGGCGCCGAGCCGTTGCTCCTGCCCAACGCCTGGGACTTCGCGTCGGCGGTCGCGCTGCACGCCGCCGGGTTCGCGGCGATCGGCACGACGAGCCTCGGGGTGGCGGCGGCGCACGGGCTGGCGGACGGGGAAGGCGTGGCGCGCGCCGAGACCGTGGCGTTGGCGCGGATGATCGCCGGGCTGCCCGTGCCGGTGACGGTGGACATCGAGTCCGGGTTCGGGGCGGACGTCGGCGAGCTGGCGGCGGAGCTCGCGGGACTGGGCGTGGCGGGGGTGAACATCGAGGACGGGCGGCCCGGCGGGCGGCTGGCCGACCCGCGGGAGCAGGCGGAGCTGGTGCGGGCGGCCAGGGAGGGCGCCCCCGGACTGTTCGTGAACGCGCGCGTGGACACCCACTGGCTGTCGGTCGACCAGGAGTCCACTGTGGACCGCGCGCGGCGTTACCTGGACGCGGGCGCGGACGGCGTCTTCGTACCGGGACTGGTGCGGGAGCAGGACATCGCGGCCGTGGTGGAGGCGGTGGACGCGCCGCTGAACGTCCTGCACGTGCCCGCGATCGGCCTGAAGGGGTTGGGGGAGCTGGGAGTGCGGCGGGTGAGCACGGGGTCGCTGCTGTTCCGGGCCGCGCTGCACGCCGCCGTCACCACCGCGTGCGCTGTGCGCGACGGCGACCCGGTCGCGGAAGGGATCCCGAGCTACGAGGACGTGCGGCGGCTCGTCTGACCGGCGCACGGCCGCGGGTGGCCGGAGCCACCCGCGGCCGGTGGGCTACGCCGGGTTCTGCGCGTGGGTCAGGGTCTCCCAGGCGATGAACAGGTTGTCGGTGCCCTGCGGGCGCTGCTGCTCGGTGTACTTCTGGGTGTTCGCCATCGTGATGCCCATCCGGGTGTTCAGCGCGTTGAACGCGACCTCGGTCGTCGGGCCGAGGTTCTGGCTGCGGACGCCGCCGCACAGCCACGACGGCATGGCCTCCAGCTGGTAGCGGGTGTGCAGGCCGTACGCGTGCCGCATCCGGTCCTTGTTCTCGCCCCACAGGTCCAGGCCCTGGTGGTGCGCCGTCTCGGCGATGTGCGCCGCGGCGGCCAGCCCGTACCCGGTGTGGGTGAAGTCGCGGCACGTCTCCTGGCTGACGCCGTCCTGGAACGTGGACTGGCCCTGCCAGTACCCGACGATCTCGTCACGGGTGTCGATGCCGCTGCCGGGCGGCGTCCTGGGCAACGCGCCGTCGGTGGTCAGGTAGACGTAGGCGGGCAGCCGGGTGCGGAAGATCGAGACGGCCTTGTCGTAGGCCGCGCGGTCCTCCAGGAACACGGCGATGCCGATGGAGGCCTCCATCATGCTGAGCTCCCAGTTGCCGTTCGTGTTCGCCAGCCCGGCCTGGATCTCCGGCAGGTACGCGGTGCGCAGCATGGTCGCGAACCTGGTCACGCTCGCGGCGGGCCACCCGGTGTAGGTGTAGCGGATGATCTCCGCCGCCTTGGGCCACGACGACCCGGCCCACGCGGTCTGCAGCCGGGCGTTGCTGTTCGTGTGGTCGGTGACGACCGGCGCCCAGGCGTCCATGACCTGGATCGCCTTGGTCGCGTACCGGGTGTCCTTGGTGACGTACCAGGCGAGCGCGAGCGTGTACGCGGCGATCGCGTCCTCCCGCTCGTCGGTGCACCCGTAGTTCGGGTTCGAGTAGGAACCGCATTCCACCACCGCGCGCGGCTTCGCGGTGCGCGTCAGGGAGGCGTACTTGCTGGCCATCATCTGGTCGTAGGCGGATTTCCACGGTTGTGCTCCGGCGAGCACCTTGGTCCGCATGAACTCGAGCTGCGGTTGGCTGACCAGCACGCCGGGGTGGGTGAACGTGGCGGGCGCCGCGATCGACACCCCGCCTTCCGGTGCAGGCCGGGACGCCGTCGCGACCTGGGTCCCGGCTACCGTGAGCAGCGCGGACAGGGCGGCCACGACGATTTTCGCGCGCAGGGGTGATCGGTTCATCTGGTCTCCTCGCAGGGTTTGGGGAGACCGATAGTGTCTGTGGTCCAGACCAGTTAGGTCAACGATTTCCAGTACCGGAACTTTTTCCCCAACTTTATGCCGGACCGGGCAGACTGTCTTTATTCACGCATGTGAACAAATCGAATTGTGGAAAGGTCGCCACCCATGCCGCGTGTGAAGTTCGCAGACCTCGAGCTCGAGTACGACACCTTCGGCGACCCGGCCGACCCGGCCCTGGTCCTCGTGATGGGGCTCGGTGCCCAGATGACGACCTGGGACGAGGGGTTCTGCCGGCTGTTCGCCGACCAGGGCTTCCACGTGGTCCGGTACGACAACCGCGACGTCGGCCTGTCGACCTGGCTCGACCTGCCGCTGCCGGACCTGCCCGCAGTGGCGGCGGGGGACCTGACGACCGCGCCCTACCGGCTCGCCGACCTGGCCGACGACCTGGTCGGCCTGCTCGACGCGCTCGGGATCGACCGCGCGCACGTGGTCGGCGCGTCGATGGGCGGCATGATCGTCCAGCAGGCGGCCATCGACCACCCGGAACGGCTGCTCAGCCTGTGCTCGATCATGTCCACCACCGGCGACCCGAGCGTCGGGCAGGGCAAGCCCGAGGTGATCGCCACGCTCGCCCAGCCGTCGCCGCCGACCCGCGAGGGGATCATCGAGCAGCGCCTGGCCGCGTCGCGGATGACCCGGTCGCCCGGCTTCGACGTGGACGACGACCTCGCGCGCGAGCGCATCGCGGCCAGCCACGACCGCTCGCACCGCCCGTTGGCCTCGCTGCGGCACCTGGCGGCCGTGCTGGCCTCGCCCGACCGCACGCCGGGGCTGCGCGGCGTCACCGTGCCGACCCTGGTCGTGCACGGCTCCGCCGACCCGCTGGTCGGCGTGTCCGGTGGCGAGGCGACGGCGGCGGCCGTGCCGGACGCCGAGCTGCTGGTGGTCGACGGCATGGGCCACGACCTCCCGGAGCAGGTGTGGCCGACCATCGTCGAGGCGGTCACGAGGAACGCCAAGCGCGCCTCGCGGACGTGAGGGTTCACCGGGAGTTCACCGGTTGTCCGACGTGGGTGGGGTTCCGACCGGGGCATGCTCCGCGGCGACGCAGCCGACGCGGGAACGGTGAGCCCAACGCATGTCGCACCACCACGATGGTCACGAGCACCACCACCACGAGGTAGAGCCCGTCGAGGGCAGCTGGCAGGACCCGGCGGACGACCGGCCCGTCGCGGTCGCCCGCCGTCGGTTCCTGGCAGGTCTCGGCGTCGCCGTCGGCGGGGCCGCCCTGGCGGGAACGGGCGCGGGCGAGGCGGCGGCCACCCCGGTCGCGTCGAACCGGTGGGGCACGCCGCAGCGCTGGTACGCGGGCGACCACCACATCCACACCCAGTACTCCGGCGACGGTCAGTACCCGGTCGCCGCGCAGGTCGCCAAGGCCCGCGCGAACGGGCTGGACTGGATGGTCATCACCGACCACGGTGGTGTGGCGCACCAGAAGTTCTCCATCGACCAGGTCACGCCCGACATCGAGAAGGCTCGCAAGGGCAACCGCGACGTCCTGGTCTACCAGGGCCTGGAGTGGAACATCCCCGGCGCCGAGCACGCGACCGTGTTCCTGCCGCCGGACCGCCACACCGTGGACATCCTGCGCGCCTTCGAGGGCGCGTACGACGGCGGCGTGCTGTCGACGTCGGTGGAGAACGGCGGCAAGGGGCTCATCGCGCGGTCTACGTCGGCCGACGGCGAGCCGTACGCGTTGGCGGCGTTGAGGTACCTGGAGGCGCAAGTCCTCAGTGGACGGACCGAGATCGCGCTGATGTTCGCCAACCACCCGGCCCGGCGCGGGGTCGACAGCCCCCACGAGCTGCGCGGTTGGCGCGACGCCGCACCCGGTGTGGCCGTGGGCATGGAGGGCGCGCCGGGCCACCAGGCCTCGGGCATCCCCAAGTCGGCGGGCGGCCGGGGCGGCGCGCGCGGGTACTACGACTCGTCGCCCGGTGTGGACAGCCACCCCGGCTACGCGCCGACCGCGACCGAGAACCCGTACCGCACCTACGGCGGGTTCGACTGGATGACCGCGAAGGTCGGCGGGCTGTGGGACTCGATGCTGGCCGAGGGCAGGCCGTGGTGGGTCACCTCGACCTCCGACGTGCACCAGGTCTTCGGCGACACCCTCACCCCCGGCACGCAGGACTACGAGAAGACCGGCAGCCGCGGGGCGCCCGTCGACTCGGGTGTCGAGCAGACCGGGTTCGGCGACTTCTTCCCCGGCCACTACAGCCGGACCGTGGTGGGCGCGCGGTCGAAGTCGTACGTGGACGTCATGCGTGGCCTGCAGTCCGGCAAGGTGATCGCGGTGCACGGCAGGCTGATCGACGGCCTCGACCTGCGGGTGCGGGCACTGGGTGAGGGCGACAACCGGGGTGTCACGATCGGCGGCCGCACGTTCGTCGAGCGCGGCGGCTCGGTCGAGGTCACCATCGAGGTGACCGGTGCCGGTGGCCCGAACTTCGCCGGTGTGGTGCCGAAGCTGGCCAAGCTCGACCTCGTCGCGGGCCCGGTCACCGGTCCGGCCGTCGACCGCGACACCCTGTCGGCGCCGGGCACCACCGTGGTGAAGTCGTTCGAGGTCACCAAGAACCGGGCGCGGTTCACCCACGTCTTCCGCGACGTCGCGACCGCGTTCTACCTGCGCGTCCGGGGCACCGACGGCAACCGGCTGACCGCCGACGGCGGTCCGGTCATGGACGTCGTCGGTGACGCCGACCCGTGGGCGGACCTGTGGTTCTACGCGAACCCGGTGTTCGTGGACGTGATCTGATGCGCTGGGTGCGGCTGGTCCCGGACTTCACCTCGGTGGGCGCGCACTTCGACCGGCAGGTGCTGTCGGCGCTGGACGACGCCGGAGTCGCCGCCGACCTCGTGCTGACCCACGTCGAGCGCACCGGCTCGGTCGCCGTGACGGTGGTGTCCGCCCGGATCACCGGCGGCCTCGCGCCCGGCACGGAGATCGAGGAGCCCGCCCGGGGGCGCTGCGTGCGGTTCCCCGGCTGGGCGGTGTTGACCGGCACCCACCCGGTGGCGGAGATCGTCGCGGCGACGGCGATCGACGAGGTCGTCGGCATCGGCGCCGCGGTGGCACCGGGGACGTTGGTGGCCACGGCCGGGTACGTGCGGCCCGAGTACCGCGACGGACGCCTGGTCCTGCTCGTCGAACCCGCCGCGGGCGGGGTGTTCCAGCCGTCCGAGGTCGAGCAGCCGCACGAGTGCTGCGCGGGAACCCACTGACAGCAGCCTCTTGGGGAGTCGGCGTCCCGACTCCCCAAGAGGCTGCTGCGGCGATCAGACCCGTGCGGGCGTCAGCAGGTCGGCCAGCCCGATGCGCCCGAGGAACTCCGCCCGGATCCGGTCGGCCACCGCCGCGACCTCCTCGGCACCGTCGTGCGACGGGTCGATGTGCGTCCGGAACGGGCGCGTGCCGTCGGGCAGCCCGACGACCTCCACCACCGCGTCCGCCACGGCCGACACGTCGGCGTCCGGCGCCAGCGCGGCCAACCGCTCCGCCACCTGCGCCGACAACCCGGCGTAGCGCGTCTCGTAGGCGTCGACCGTGGCCTGGTCCGCCGGGCGGCCGCTGTTCGGGAAGTGGTTGGTACCGCTGGTGAACGCGCCCGGCACGATGATCGAGGTCTCGATGCCGAAGCGGGCGACCTCGGCCGCGTAGCTCACCGCGAGCGAGTCCATCGCGGCCTTGGCGGCGAAGTACGGGGCGAGGTAGGGCGGGGTGCCACCGCGGGTGCTGGTGCTGCCGGTCCAGAGGAGCAGACCGTGGCCCTGGGCGCGCAGGACGGGGAGGACGGCGCGGTTGACGCGCTGCGCGCCCAGGACGTTGGTGTCGAAGACGGCGGTCATCTCCTCGGGGGTGAAGGCCTCGGCGGGGCCGGTGACCATGTGACCCGCGTTGTGCATGACGACGTCGATGCGGTCGTGGGTGTCCTTGAGGGTGGCGACGGCGGTGTCGGCGGACTCCTGGCTGGAGACGTCGAGGTCGATGGAGCGGAGGTCGACGTGGTGGGTCTTGGCGTGGGTGGCGTATTCGAGGACCTTGTGGGCGTTGCGGCCGTTGGTGTTGCGCATCCCGGCGTAGACGGTGTGCCCGGCTTGGGCGAGGGCTTTGGCGGAGAGCTCGCCGATGCCGCTGGAGGCGCCGGTGATGAGGATGATCTTGGGCATGGTTGTGTCCTTTGTGGAGTGGGTTTGGTGGGTCTTGCCGAGTGCCGGTGAGGTGGTGCCTCAAAACCGGGTGTCGCTACAGCCGTTTCCGGTGCGGTCGGCTTGACTTGGGGCCCCTTTTTTGGGCTTCGTCGGGCGAAAAAGGGCAGGTGGTAGAGCCTGCCCGCCGACCAATTTTAAGCCCAAAAACCCCAAGTCAAGCCGACCGCACGAGCGGACGAGCACCGCTCGCTTCCAGCTTCGTTGGGCTGTTGGCTTTGGTTCCAGCGTCGTTGGGCGGGTTGTGTTCTGGTTTCAGCGTTGTTGGGCTGTTGGCTTTGCTTGCTTTTATTGTTGTCGTTTGGGGTTTTAGACGATGCCGCCGTTGGAGCGGATGGTCTGGCCGTTGATCCAGCGGGAGGGGCCGGCTAGGAAGGAGACCAAGTCGGCCAGGTCGGTGGGGTGGCCGAGGCGTTCGAGGGGGGCGGCGTGGGCGAGGGTGGCGATGGTCTGGTCGTCCTTGCCGTCGAGGAAGAGTGCGGTGGCGGTGGGGCCGGGGGCGATGGTGTTGACGGTGATGTCGCGGCCGCGCAGTTCCTTGGCGAGGATCATGGTGATGGCTTCGACGGCGCCCTTCGTCGCGGCGTAGGGGGCGTAGTTGGGCATGCGGAGGCCGAGGACGGAGGTGGAGAAGGTGACGATGGCGCCGCCCTCGCGGACGCGGCGGGAAGCCTGTTGGCCGACGACGAAGGTGCCGCGGATGTTGGTGCGGTGCATGCGGTCGAGGGCGTCGAAGTCGATGTCGGCGACAGGGGCGAGGTACATGGTGCCCGCGGCGTGGATGACGACGTCGATGCCGTCGAAGGTGGACTCGGCGGCGTCGAACAGGGCGGTGACCTGGTCGACCTCGGCGACGTCCGCCCGCACGGCGATGGCCTCGCCGCCCGCGGCGGTGATGGCCTCGACGGCGGCCTTGGCCTCGGTCTCGTTGCCCGCGTAGTTGACGACGACGGCGAAGCCGTCCCGGCCGAGGCGTTCGGCGGACTCGCGGCCGATGCCGCGGGAACCACCGGTGACGATCGCGACGCGCTTGCTCATGGTGTTCTCCTCCGAAAAGGGCGTGGGGTATCGCCGGGTGTCGCGGGTGCGACAGCCGTTGGTGCGGAAGGTCTTGTCCGGGTCAGTCGGTGAGGCGGGTGAGCCACTCCTGGAGCAGGCCCGCCTCCGCCGACGTGAGCCGGTCGGGCGGGGACTCGCGCAGCTGGGCGCTGAGCGCGGACGCGGCGCCGTTCCCGTTGCCCGCCACCGCGTCTTCCTCGGGGACGAGGATCGCGGCGTGGACGGCGTCCCGGACACGGGTGGAGACGTCCGGGGTGTAGAGCTCGCGGCGGGTGATGAGCACGAGGGCCACACCGGTGTTGGCGGACATGATCATCTGGGCGGCGGCGTCGACGGACGTGGTCAGCCTGCCCGCGGCGGCGACCCGCTCGACGACCGCGGTCAGCAGCTGCTGCGCCTCGACCGCGGCGGCGGGCGTGCCGCTCACGGTGGGGGAGTACATCAGCCGGTAGTAGCTGGGGTTCTCCAGCGCGAACGCCACGTGGGCGTCCCAGCCGTCCCTCATGTCCTGCACGGGGTCCGCCGACGGCTTCGCCGCCCGCTTGCCCGCGAGGTACTTCTCGAAGCCGTAGTCCACGACGGCCGACAGCAAGCCCTCTTTGTCGCCGAACTGCCGGTAGAGCGCGGGTGCGCCCACCCCGGCGGCCTCGCAGACCGCCCTCGTGGACACGTCCGCCACCGGCGACTCGGCGAGCAGCTCGGCCGCCGCCTCCAGTATCCGTGTTCTCGTGCTCATGGAAGCAACGCTAACACATGGGTCGTAGCCGCGCTACCTCAAACGTGTAAGCGTTGATACGACCGTGAGGGCCACCCCGCTGACGACGGGGGTGGCCCTCACGGGTTCGCGCTGGTCAGAGGTGCTGGCGCACCTGCACGACCCGCAGCTCGGGCGAGGCGAGGATGTCGCGCTCGCAGAACCGCTCCGTCACCCACTGCTTCTTCGAGTACAGCTTCGTCTGGTCGCTGAAGTGCGGCGACGTCGAGTCCGACGACTGGGAGTACGCCAGCAGCGTCACCGCGTCCGGGCACCCGTCGCCGTCGAACGACACGACGTGCAGGTAGGTCGCCCCGTGCTGCATCTCGGTGTAGCCCTTGGCGGGGTCCCACCCGCCGCGGATCGAGTTGAACACGCCCAGCCCGGCCGTGCCGCCGTCGATCGGGATCCGCTCACCGTTGCGCACGACGTACTGGTTGTCGCCCAGCGGGGCGTTCATCGGGATGCCCGCCGTGCGCAGCTCGGCGACCGCCGCGACCAGCGCCTGACCGACCGCGGGGACACCGGTGTCCAGGGTGTTCGGCGTGCCGACCGGGTCGGCGGCGCTGAACGGCACCTTCCACGTCGCCTTGCCGCGGGCCTTGGCCCAGAACCGGTCGAACAGCAGCGCCCCCCGGCTGTCGACATCGTGCTTGCGGTCCCAAGTGGACAGTGCGTCGCACGCGTCGGCGAGGTCCGCCGACATCGTGCGGCACAGCGCCACGGTGTCGTCGAGCACCAGGTCCGCGACGTAGTCCTTGTTCGAGAACATCAGGTCCTGCAACGACTGGCGGCTGTACTTGCCGCCCTTGGCCAGCTCCGTGAGCGCTCCGCGGGTGCGGGCGGTGCGCTCGGTCCCCGTCTTGCCGAGGATCCGGGAGAACCCGGTGACCGGCTGCTTCGGGTTCGTCAGCCAGTAGCTGTCGTTCGAGTTCTCCAGGAAGTCGGCGCGCTGCAACGACGGCAGCTCCGCGGGCCCGAACGCGCCCGCCTGCACGGCGTCGGCGTCGCGACCCCACGCGCAGTCGGTCCGCGACCCGTCGAGCACGGCGATCCCGTCCTCCGCCCAGGTCTTGCGGCCCAGCTCGGTGTTGCACCGCTCCGCGCGCTCGTCGGTCACGTTCGGGATGTTGTGCAGCTGCGAGTACCTCGCCGTGCCCTTCGCGTCCGTGATGAAGATGTTCATCCACGGCAGCCCCTGCGTCTCCTCCAGCGCGCGGAACGCCGAGGCCGTGTCACCGGTCCGCGAGAGGCGTTCCAGCGAGTTGGTCATCCGCAGGTTCTCCGCGTTCGCGTCGGCCAGCGCGTAGGCCGTCGTGTCCGTCCACGGCAGGTCCCGCCCGTCGACGGCGGGCACGATCGGCCCGTACCGGCTCCACCACTGCGGCCTGGTCACCGTCGTGCCGTCCTGCACGGTCACCGTCACGTCCCGGCGCACCATGTCCTCGGGCTTGCCGTCGACCAGGTACTTCGTCCGCTCACCGGGAACCAGCGTCAGCGCGAACACGCTGTAGGTGCGGGTCGTGTCCGCCGCCGTGCCGCTCCACGCGATCGTCGCGTTGTGGCCCAACCAGAGGAACGGGACGCCGACGATGCCGCCGCCCGCCACGTCCATCCGGCCGGGGATCGTCAGGTGCGACTGCCACAGCCGCAGGTCGGGCGTGTTCCACGGCAGGTGCGGGTTCGCCAGCGACAGGCCGCGCCCGGTCACCGTAGAGGCGCTGCCGAGCGCGATCGCGTTGCTGCCGATCGACTGCTCCGGTACCGGCTGCGCCGCCACGATCCCGTCCGCCGCGGCCGCCTGCCCGAACACCATGCCCAGTGCGTAGACGTGCCGGTAGACGTCGAGCTCGGTCATCGGGCGCAGCCACGCCTTGCCCGCGCACGCCGGGTCGGTGATCCGGTTCTCCCGCAGGTACTCCGAGACCCCGGCCGCGTACCCGGCCACGGCCTCGCGCACCTCGGTGGTGGGCCCCAGCCTGTCCTTGCGCGCCACCAGGCGTTCGACCACGCCGGTGTCGTTGACGCCCTGGAAGTACAGGTCGCTGGCCAGGTTCGTCCTGGCCCGCGTCAGCCCGCTCCCGGTCGCCGCGTCCGCGCCGAGGTAGCGCGACCGCGTCCCGGACGTGGTCAACATCGTCTGCGCCAACGAGCACATGTTGTCGTTCGCCGCCGCGTACCCCTGCCCGAACCCGAGGTCCCGGTAGTTGGTCGCGACGATGTGGGGGATGCCGTACTCGGTGTAGCGGATGGTCGCGGACAGCCCTCGGGCGTCGGCCGCCGCGGCCCCCGCCCAGAGCAGCGCCGGTATGGCCAGCAGGGCCGTCAACTTGCTTCGCAGTGGCACGGGTGCTCTTCTTTCCGTGGAGGTTCGTGCTCGTGAAGGCACGCCTTTCGGGGCGTGCGAGGTGCGCGCTTCCACCGCCTGGGTCGTCGAGTTGCCGCTCGGCGACCCAGGGCCCGTCCTAGTCGGGGTCGGGGAAGGCGATGAAGCGGACCAGCAGGCGCCTGGCGTCCGCCGGGGTGTCCTCCGGTGCGCGCCGGTGGCGCTTGAGCAGGGCCATGTAGTCCTCGAAGAACGCCTCGAGCTCGGCACGGGTGACGATGATCGCGCCCCTGGAGAACGGGACGGCGTCGGCCCAGTCGCCCATCTCGGGGCTCTTCTCCTGGAACCTGGCCCAGGACTCCAGGTCCTCCGCGAACTGCTGCTCGCGCAGCCCGTCCAGGACCGCCGCCAGCTCCGGGCTCTGCTCGCTGCGCAACGGGAACCGCAGGTCCCGCGGGACCACCCGCCACCAGCGCTCCTTGCCCTTGCCGAGCGCGGGCTCGTCCTCGATGAACCCGTGCTTGGCCAGTTCGCGGAGGTGGTAGCTGGTCGACCCGGTGTTCTGCCCCAACGCCGCGGCCAGCGTCGTCGACGACGCCGGTGCCCGGCGCAGCTCGGCGAGGATCCGCCGCCGCAACGGGTGGGCGAGTGCCTTCAGCGTCGCCGGGTCGGCGATCTCCTCCGGTGGGGGCATGGGACGAAACTAGCGTGCAGAGATTCCTTTGCACAGTGTTCCCGGCAAAGTTCAGGGTTCTCCCCGAGCCCGCTCAGGGGTGGCCGGGTCGTGCGTCCGGACCTGGACCTGCCTGCGCTGCGCGAGGAGTTCGACGTCAGCCTCACGGCGCTGCGCGAGGCGCTGGAGGTGCTGTCCGCCAAGGGGATCATCGACGCCCGCCAGGAGCGCGGCACGTTCGTCACGCCCCGCTCGTCGTGGAACGTGCTCGACGGCGACGTGACGCGGTGGCGGTCGGCGGGCCCGGTCGACGTGGAGCTGCTGGAGGACCTGGGCGAGGTGCGGTCGATCGCGGTCCCCGCTCTAGATGTTGTGACTAGTGAGGTTGTGAACGGCGTGTCGAGTTGAACAAGCGAGGACCTCTGGGCGAAGTGGATGTGTCTGACGCATCCGATCCGCACAC
>NZ_PVTF01000004.1 GCF_003002815.1 Umezawaea tangerina
TCCAGTTCAATCTCAAAGGAAACCCATTGACTGGGTTCATATAAGTTACTGGCTATTCGGCACGCTGTTGAGTTCTCAAAGAACACGCGCACACCATCACTCACCACGGTTTTACCGTGGCCCGATCAGGGGCATGTGATTCCGCAATATTCCTAAAGCTTAAGTGAAACTAGACGCCCTGGTCAAACCGCCTCAGAGGAGGCGCAGACTGGGTCTTCCCGTTTCGGAGACTGCCCACTCTACCACAAGATCTGGGAGCTTGGTTCGCACTCTCCGTCTGGCTCCGGCCCGCTGGGCGGTCCGTGTTGGCCTGACTTGGAGAAAGTTACACGTGCCGGAAGACGAGGTCAAATCGGGGGTCCCGACACCGGAACACGCAAAGAAACCGCAGGTCAGGTCACGTGCACCTGCCTTACCAGCACGCTACTGCACCACCGTTCGACACAACAGTGTGACCGCCATCACTCGAAAGAAACCGCAACGGCCGCCGTCCCGGAGGGGGACGACGGCCGTCGGAGCGACGTAATCGCAGGTCAGAGGAGCACTCGCACGCCGGCGGTGTTCCTCTTGCCCCGGCGCAGCACCAGCCACTTGTCGTGCAGGAGGTCCTCCTTGCCCGGAGTCCACTCCTCGTCGGCGACCTTCGCGTTGTTCACGTACGCCCCGCCCTCCTTCACCGTGCGGCGCGCGGCGCCCCTGCTCTCGGCGAGCCCGGAGCTCACCAGCAGGTCGACGATCGTCGGCGCGTCCGACAGCACGACCTCGCCGATGGGCGCCTCCGCCATGGCCCCGTCGAGCGTGGACAGGTCGAGCCCGCCGAGCTCGCCCCGCCCGAACAGAGCCTGGCTGGCGGCGATGACCTGCTTGGTCTGGTGCTCCCCGTGCACGAGGTCGGTGAACACCTCGGCCAGCCGCTTCTGCGCTGCCCGCAGGTGCGGGCGCTCCGCGGTGTCCTGCTCCAGCGCCTCGATCTCCTCGCGGGGCAGGAAGCTGAACAGCCGCAGGTAGTTCACGACGTCGGTGTCACCGGCGTTCACGAAGTACTGGTACCAGGCGTACGGCGAGGTCATCTCCGGGTCGAGCCAGAGCTTGCCGCCGCCGGTGGACTTCCCGAACTTGCGCCCCTCGGCGTCGGTGACCAGCGGCGCGGTCAGCGCGTGCACCGACCGGCCGTCGACCTTCCGGACCAGGTCCACTCCGCCCAGGATGTTGCCCCACTGGTCGGACCCTCCGACCTGCAGGCTCGTCCCGTACGCGCGGTTGAGCTGGAGGTAGTCGTGCGACTGGAGCAGCAGGTAGCTGAACTCCGTGTACGACATCCCGTCGCTCTCCAGGCGCCGCTTCACGGTCTCGCGGGCGAGCATCGTGTTGATCGAGAAGTGCTTGCCGACGTCGCGCAGGAACTCCAGCACCGGCACCTGGCCGGTCCAGTCGAGGTTGTTCGCCACGACGGCGCCGGTCGGGCTGTCGTCGAAGTCGACGAAGCGCTCCAGCTGGCCGCGGATCCGGTCCGCCCACTCGGCGACCGTGTCGAGCGTGTTCAGCGTCCGCTCGCCCTGGTCGCGGGGGTCGCCGATCATGCCGGTCGCACCGCCCGCGAGGACGATCGGCCGGTGGCCCGCGCGCTGGAACCTGGTCAGCATCAGCAGCGGGACGAGGTTGCCCGCGTGCAGGCTCGGCGCCGTCGGGTCGAAGCCCGCGTAGAGGGTGAGCGGGCCCGCGTCCAGGTCTTTCCGCAGTGCGTCGAGGTCGGTGGACTGCGCGATCAGACCGCGCCAGGACAGCTCGTCAAGGATGTGCTCGCTCACGGGGGTCGATTCTCCCCTACCAGGTCAAAGCGAATCCTCTTGCAGTGCGGTTTGCGAGAGCGGTGTGAGGGGTAGTCACGCTCTGGGGGTAACCGAGAGGACTCGACCGATGACTTATCCGGATCGTGAGCCGAGGCGCCCGGCCGGGAGGTTCCCGGCCGACAACCAGCCCACGGAGCAGTACCCGGGACGCGACGGGTACCGGGGGCGCGAGGAGTACCCGACGCAGGTCGGGGCACCCGTTCCGCTCGAGGAGGAAGTGGTCCGGCGCGAGGAGGTCGTGCGCCGGGACGGCCGTGAGCAGGCCGTGCGGCGCGACGAGGTCGTCGAGCAGCAGCCCCGCGACGACCGGTCGCGCGTGAAGACCGTGATGGTCGTCTGCGCCGTGATCGACGTGGTGTGCTCGTTGTTCGCGATCGTGCTGGCGATCCACATCGTGCTGGTGATCGGCAACGCCAACGCCGCCAACGGCTTCGCGCAGATGATCGAGGGCTGGTCCGGCGCGGTGTCGCTGGGCCTGCGCGACCTGTTCACACCCGACAACGTCGGCGCCCGCACGCTGCTCAACGACGGCCTGGCCGCGATCATCTGGCTGGTGCTGCGCGCGGTGCTGACGAACCTGATCACCCGGCTCGCCCTGCCCGTGGGTCAGCGCCGGGTCTGGTACCGCCGCACCGCGACCTACTGACCGCGCTGCCGGACCGATCACCTTGCCGGAGCGGGGGTGCCCCACGGGTGCCCCCGCTCCTTCACGCGCCGGTGAGGACGACCTGCCACGGGCGCACGCGCACCTGGAGCACACCGCCGACCACGGACCGGTCGTCGTCCTGCGCGCGCCGCACATGCTCGGCGACCTCACCCGCGGGCACGCGGATGACGGCCATCCCCTCGCCGCTGGCCGGGAACGGTCCGGCGGCGACGAGAACGCCCTGGTCGCGGAGTCCGCGCAGGAACGCCAGGTGCTCCGGGAAGTCGGGGTGGGCGAAGACCTCCAGCGGGCCCGCCACGGCCGGTCCCGGCGTGTGCAGCAGCGCCAGCCAGACCTCGTCGTCGCCGGTGGCGGTGCCGAACCCGCCGTCGTAGCGGCCCAGGACGGTCGGCCAGCCGCCGTCGTAGCGCGCGCGGGTGCCGGTCGGGTCGGACAGCCGTTCCCAGCCGCGGTGCTCCAGGGTGACCAGCGTGCGGTCGTCGCCCACCGGGGTGAACGCGACCTCGACCTCGGTG
This sequence comes from Umezawaea tangerina, assembly GCF_003002815.1. GTDB lineage: Bacteria > Actinomycetota > Actinomycetes > Mycobacteriales > Pseudonocardiaceae > Umezawaea > Umezawaea tangerina. Next base: position 3,033 of record NZ_PVTF01000004.1, read on the forward strand.
GCCTCGTCCGGCCCTGAGCCGGGGTGCCAGCTGATCCGGAACCCGCGCGGCGGCTCCCAGTCCAGCACGCTCCCCCACACCGACTCGGCGCCCGCGGGGTCGCGTTCGACCAGCTCGCCGTCGCGGAACGCCACGGTCGCCTCGGCGCCGAAGACGCTGTGCGACGCCAGCGGCCACCACGTGCCGATCTCGCTGGTGAACACGTCGAAGGCGACGTCAGGCGTCGCGGCCACCACGACCTGGCGGCGGATCGGTGGAAGTGCCACTGCCCTGCTCCTCCCGTGCCGCCACGTGCGTGGCGAAGGCGTCGAGCGCGCCGTCCCAGTGCGCGACCAGCCACTGCTGCAACGCGGTGAAACCGCTGGGTGCCAACGCGTACAGGTTGCGCGTGCCGACGCTGCGGTGCTCGACGAGCCCGGCGCCCTCGAGCACCTTGAGGTGCTTGCTGACGGCGGGGCGGCCGACCGGGAGGTCGGCCGCGAGCTCCCCGACCGGCACCGGACCGCCGCGCAGGCGCTCGACGATCCGGCGTCGCGTCGGGTCACCGAGCGCGTCGAAGACGGCTTCCGAATGGTTCCTCATGGGTAACGGTTACCGTAGAGGAACCATTGCGGCCGGGCAACGGGTCATCCCGCGTCCGGCGCGTGCTTCCCACCCCGCCGGTAGGTGCTCACGGCGTGCGAGCTGCCGATCCAGAACCGCCACGGCACCTCGATCGCCAGCGAGATCCCGACGCGGGGCCCGGTGACCACCTCGTCGTCGGACACCGGGTCGCCCTCGAACAGCCGGACCGACGCCGTGGACGACGTCAGGTCGACGCCGTTGTGCGACCGGTCGAGGCCGAGCACGCCGGTGAGCCGGGCGGGCCCCTTGGCGAGCTCGGCGTGGCTGCGCGCGGACGGCCTGCGGATGTGCGCCAGGTCCGCGCCCTCGACGACCTCGCCCGCGCGCACCAGCACCGCGCCGGGCTCGCCGTCGGTCAGCGACGTGACGTTGGCGCAGAAGTGCATGCCGTAGACGAAGTACACGTACAGGTGCCCTGCCGGGCCGAACATCACCTCGTTGCGCGGGGTCTTGCCCCGGTAGCAGTGCGACGCGGGGTCGTCGGCGCCCCGGTACGCCTCGACCTCGACGATCTTGACCGCCACCACGCCCTCGGGCGTGGTGCTCTCCATGACGCAGCCGAGCAGGAGCCGCGCCGCGTCGACGGGCTCGACGGCGAGCTCCCGCTCGGTCAGTTGCCTACCTTGCACGGGCTGCCGTGAACCCCCGTGCGACCGAGACCCGGTCGACCAGCCGCTTGAGCTGCTCGGCCACCCGGTCCGGGGCGGTACCGCCGTGGCCGTCGCGCGAGGCGATGGAGCCCTGCACGGTCAGCACGTCGCGCACCTGCGGCGTCAGGTGCGGCGACACGTCGGCGAACTCCTGGTCGGTCAGCTCGTCGAGCCCGACGCCGCGGCCCTCGGCCACGCGGACGCACTCGCCCGCGGCCTCGTGCGCGATCCGGAAGGGCACGCCCTGGCGGACCAGCCACTCGGCGATGTCGGTCGCCAGCGTGAACCCGGCCGGGGCCACGGCGGCCATCCGGTCGGTGTCGTAGCGGATTGTGGACAGCATCCCGGCGATCGCGGGCAGCAGGAGCTCCAGCTGCTCGACCGAGTCGAACAGCGGCTCCTTGTCCTCCTGGAGGTCCCGGTTGTAGGCCAGCGGCTGCGCCTTCAACGTGGCCAGCAGGCCGGTCAGGTTGCCGATCAGCCGACCGGACTTGCCGCGGGTCAGCTCCGCCACGTCGGGGTTCTTCTTCTGCGGCATGATCGAGCTGCCGGTGGCCCACGCGTCGTCGAGCACGGCGAACCCGAACTCCGAGGTCGTCCAGATGATGACCTCCTCGGCGATCCGCGACAGGTTCACGCCGATCATGGCCAGCACGAACGCGATCTCGGCCGCGAAGTCGCGCGACGCGGTGCCGTCGATGGAGTTCTCCACCGGCCCGTCGAAGCCCAGCTCGGCCGCCACGGCCGCCGGGTCCAGGCCCAGCGACGACCCGGCCAGCGCGCCGGAGCCGTAGGGGGACAGCGCGGTGCGCCGGTCCCAGTCCTGCAACCGCTCGATGTCGCGCAGCAGCGACTGGGCGTGCGCGAGCAGGTGGTGGCCGAGCAGCACGGGCTGCGCGGCCTGCAGGTGCGTGCGGCCGGGCATGACCGCGTTCGGGTGCGCCTGCGCCTGGCCGACCAGCGCGTCCACCACGTCCAGCACGCCGTCACCGACCCGGCGGGCGGCGTCGCGCAGCCACATCTTGAACAGCGTGGCGACCTGGTCGTTGCGCGACCGGCCCGCGCGCAGCTTGCCGCCGAGCTCGGGGCCCGCCCGCTCGATCAGCCCTCGTTCCAGTGCCGTGTGCACGTCCTCGTCGGCGAGCACGGGCTCGAACGCGCCCGAGGCCGCGTCGGCCTCCAGCAGGTCGAGCGCCGCGATCATCCTGGTCAGCTCGTCGTCGGTCAGCAGTCCCGCGGCGCGCAGTACACGCGCGTGGGCCCGTGAACCCGCGATGTCGTACGGGGCGAGTCTCCAGTCGAAGTGCGTCGACGCGGACAGCAGCGCCATCGCCTCCGCCGGTCCGGACGCGAACCTTCCGCCCCACAGTGCGCTCACTTGTTCAAATCCCTCTTGCTCGGCAGGTCCCACAACTGCTCGACGGTATCGCCCTCGTCGCGGGTGTCCAGGGTGGAGTCGTGCGGCGCGCCGTCGCCGCGGCGGCCGTCGACCACCGCGCGACCGGCGTGCAGGAGCAGCCGGACCTCCCCCGACACGTGCTCCTGGGTGGTTTCGACGAACGCGTCGAGCGCGTTCCTCAGCGGGGCGAACCACAGCCCGTCGAGCACGAGTTCACCCCATCGGCCCTCGGCGGTCCGCTTGAAGCGGGCCGTGTCGCGGTCCAGGGTCACGGCCTCCAGCGCCCGGTGCGCGGTGACCAGCGCGACGGCGCCGGGCGCCTCGACGTCGGCCAGTCCGCCCACGCCGTGCCCGCCCGCGCGCCGGTTGAGCTCCCGGACGGCCTCGAACGCGGTGACGGTCTCGCCGTCGAACGCGACCGGGACGCCGCGGTCGAAGGTCACCACGATCTCCTCCGGGTCGCCCGCCTGCGGCGCGGTCCCGGCCGGGCGGGCCAGCGCCGTCCGGTCCGCCGAGTACGGCGACCTCCGGGTGACGTCGATCGGCACGGCGCGCTCCCGCACCCAGCGGACGGCCTCGGCGCGGGTCCACGCGAAGTCGCGGGCGGGCGCGAGCACCTCCAGCTCGGGTGCGAGGTCGCCGACGCCGGTCTCTACCCAGTCCCCGTCCGCGCAGCCGTGCGCGACGGCCCGCGCGCCGTGCAGGCGGGCCGCGTCGACGAGCTGCTTCACGACCGCCGCGCGGGCCACCGCCTGGAGCAGCGGGTGCCCGCCGTGGCGCAGGGCGTTGGCCTGGAGGGCGGGGAGGCAGAAGTCGGCGGCGAACTCGTCGCGGGCGTCCACGACGACGGCGTCCACCGCCCCGCAGGCCAGTGCGCGCCGCCGCAGCGCCGCCGGGTCCTCGCCGCCGTACCCGAGGTCGACGGCCACGGCCACCACCTCGGCCCCGGTCTTCTCGACGAGGTGGCCGAGCGCGACCGAGGAGTCCAGACCACCGGAGTAGGCGAGGACGACCCGGTCAGTCATGGTCGTCGCCCTCCTGGTGGCCCTCGGCGAGCGACGCGATCCGCTGGGCGAGGTCCGCGCCGGTGAGCGGCTCGCGGGCCACCACGATGATCGTGTCGTCGCCCGCGATGGTGCCGACGATGTCGTGCAGCGCCGCCCGGTCCATGGCGCTGGCCAGGAACTGGGCCGCGCCGGGAGGGGTGCGCAGGACGGCGAGGTTGGCCGAGTGGTCCACCGAGACCAGCAGCTCGCCGAGCACGCGCGCCAGCCGCGAGGTGCCGCCCTGGACGCCGCGCACCGGGCTGCCGTCCTCGGGGATCACGTAGACCGGCGCGCCGCCGTCGGGTCCGCGCAGCTTCACCGCGCCGAGCTCGTCGAGGTCGCGCGACAGCGTGGCCTGCGTGACGTCGATGCCCTCCATCGCCAGGGTCTTCGCCAGCTCGGACTGGCTGCGGATCGCCCGCTGCGCGACCAGCTCGACTATCCGCCCCTGGCGCGCGGTCCTGGTCATGAGTTCTCCAGCAACCAGACCAGCAGCGCCTTCTGCGCGTGCAGCCGGTTCTCGGCCTCGTCCCACACGGCGCTGTCCGGGCCGTCCAGCACCTCGTCGGTGATCTCCCAGCCGCGGTGCGCGGGCAGGCAGTGCAGCACGGTCGTCTTCACGCCGGTGGCGGCCACCAGGTCGGAGTTCACCTGGTAGGGCCGGAACGGGCCGACGCGGTCGCGGCCGTCGTTCTCCTGGCCCATGGACGTCCACGTGTCGGTGATCAGCACGTCCGCGCCGTCGACCGCCTCGCGCGGGTCGGTGACCAGCTCGACCGAGCCGCCGGTCTCGGCCGCGCGCTTCTTGGCGTCGTCGAGGACCCACGGCAGCGGCACGAACGACGGCGGCGCGGCGATGCGGATGTTCATGCCCGCGGTGGCGCCGCCGAGCAGCATCGAGTGCGACATGTTGTTCGCGCCGTCACCGAGGTAGGTGGCGGTCAGGCCTTCGAGCCTGCCGTGCCGGTTGCGGATCGTCTGCAGGTCCGCGAGCACCTGGCACGGGTGGAACTCGTCGGTCAGCGCGTTGACGACCGGCACCCGCGACACCGAGGCCATGGCCTCCATGCGCTTCTGCGCGAACGTCCGCCACACCACCGCGTCCACGTACCCGGACAGGATCCGGGAGGTGTCCTCGATGGTCTCCTCGCGGCCCAGCTGCATGGACCGACCGTCGACGATGACCGGGTTGCCGCCGAGCTGCGCGATGCCCACCTCGAACGACAGCCGTGTGCGGGTGGAGTTCTTCTCGAAGATCACCGCGACGGACTTGGGGCCCGCCAACGGCTTCGCGGTGAACCGGTCGGCCTTGTAGCGGTCGGCCAGGTCGAGCACCGCGATCTGCTCGTCGGGGGTCAGGTCGTCGTCGCGGAGGAAGTGCCTCGGGGTCATCACGGCTCCAGGAACGTCGGCAGGTCGGCGACCAGCCGGTGGGCGTCGGTCTCGTCGAGCACCAGCGGCGGGGCGAGTCTGATGACGTCGGGCTGGATGGGGTTGATCAGGTAACCGGCCCGCTGCGCGGCCGCCGCGGCCTTCGCCGAGACCGCCTCGCGCAGCGTGATGCCGAGCAGCAGGCCGGCTCCCCGCACGCCGGAGACGAGCGGGTGGTTCAGGGCCTCGACACCGGTGGCGATCTCCTTGCCCACCGAGGAGGCGTGTTCGAGCAGGCCGTCCGACGCGATGGTGTCCAGCACCGCGAGCGCCGCCGCGCAGCACACCGGGTTGCCGCCGAACGTCGTGCCGTGCTGGCCGGGTTCGAGCAGGTCGGCCGTGGCGCCGACGGCGATGCACGCACCGAGCGGGAGACCGCCACCCAGGCCCTTGGCCAGGGTGAACACGTCCGGCACGACGCCCGCCTGCTGGAAGGCGAACCAGGTGCCGAGGCGGCCGACGCCGGTCTGCACCTCGTCGAGGATCAGCAGCGCGCCGTGCTCGGCGGTGATCGCTCGGGCGGCCTGGAGGTACCCGGCGGGCGGGACCACGACGCCGTTCTCGCCCTGGACGGGCTCGACGACGAAGGCGGCGGTCTCGTCGTCGACAGCGGCCTCCAGCGCGGCGACGTCGCCGAACGGGATGTGCACGACCCCCGGCACCAGCGGCTCGAACGGGGTGCGCTTGGGCGGCTGGCCGGTGAGGGCGAGCGCGCCCATCGTGCGGCCGTGGAACCCGCCGTCGGTGGAGACGACCTTGGTGCGACCGGTCCGGCGGCTGATCTTGAACGCGGTCTCGTTCGCCTCCGCGCCGGAGTTGCAGAACAGGACCTTGCCACCGTCCACACCGGACAGGTCGAGCAGCCGCTCGGCCAGCGCCAGCGAGGGCTGGTTGATGAACAGGTTCGAGGTGTGCGACAGCTTCCCGATCTGCGCGGTCACCGCCGCGACGATCGCCGGGTGCGCGTGGCCGAGCGCGTTCACCGCGATGCCGGAGACCAGGTCGAGGTAGCGCTTGCCGTCGGTGTCCCAGACGTGCGCGCCCTCGCCGCGCTCCAGGGTGATCTGCGGCGTGCCGTAGTTGTTCATCATCGCGGCCTGCCACCGCTGCTGGTCGTTCATTCCCCGTCCCCCAAGACCATCGTCCCGACACCGCTGGAGGTGAAGACCTCCAGCAGCACCGAGTGCTCGAGCCGCCCGTCGATGACGTGCGCCTGCGGGACCCCGCCGCGCACCGCCCGCAGGCAGGCCTCCATCTTCGGTACCATGCCGCTGTCCAGGTCCGGCAGCATCTTCTCCAGCTCGTCGGCGCGCACCTCGTGCAGCAGCGACGACCGGTCCGGCCAGTCCGCGTACAGACCCTCGACGTCGGTGAGCACCACGAGCTTGCGCGCGTCCAGCGCGATGGCCAGAGCGCCCGCCGCGGTGTCCGCGTTCACGTTGTGCACCACGCCGTCCGCGTCCGGCGCGACCGACGACACGACCGGGATCCGGCCGGCGCGCACCAGGTCCAGCACCGCGTCCGGGTTCACGCCCACGATGTCGCCCACCAGTCCGATGTCGACCGGCTCACCGTCCACGATGGCCGGTCGGCGGCTCGCGGTGAACAGGTGCGCGTCCTCACCGGACATGCCGACCGCGTGCGGGCCGTGGGCGTTGATCAGGCCGACGAGCTCGCGGCCCACCTGGCCGACCAGGACCATCCGGACGACGTCCATCGCCTCCGGCGTGGTGACCCGGAGACCGCCGCGGAACTCGCTCTCGATGCCGAGCCTCTTCAGCATGGCGCCGATCTGCGGGCCGCCGCCGTGCACGACGACCGGGTGCAGGCCCGCGAGCTTGAGGAACACCATGTCCTGCGCGAAGGCCTGCTTGAGCTTGTCGTCGACCATGGCGTTGCCGCCGTACTTCACGACCACGACGGCACCGCGGAACCGCTGCAACCAAGGCAGCGCCTCGACCAGGACGGCGGCCTTGAGGCCCGCCTCCCGCTGCGTCGGACTCCCCTGCTGCCCGGTCACGACGAGTACGCGCTGTTCTCTTCGACGTAGTCGTGCGAGAGGTCGGTGGTGAGGATCGTGGCGGTCGCGTCGCCGACGTTGAGGTCGATCACGATGTCGATCTCGCGGCCGGACAGGTCGGCGGCCGAGCGGTCCTGCGCCTTGGTGCCGTTGGCGAACAAGGTCGCGCCGTTGATCGTGATGCCGAGCTTGTCCGGGTCGATCACGGCGTCCGCGCGGCCCAGCGCCATCGCGATGCGGCCCCAGTTGGGGTCCGAGCCGAACAGCGCGGTCTTGACCAGGTTGTCCTCGGCCACGGTGCGGCCGACGTGCACCGCCTCCTCCTCGCTCGCCGCGCCGCGGACGGTCACCGAGACCTCCTTGGTCACGCCCTCGGCGTCGCCCTGGAGCTGCTTGACCAGGTCGCCCGCGACGGCCGTGAGCAGCGCGGTGAAGTCCTCGGCGCTCGGCGTGACGCCGGAGGCACCGGAGGCCAGCACCAGCACGGTGTCGTTGGTGGACGTGCCGCCGTCGACGTCCAGGCGGTCGAACGTCCGGTTGGTCGCGAAGCGCAGCGCGGTGTCCAGCGCGGCGCCGTCGACCACGGCGTCGGTGGTGATCACCGAGAGCATGGTGGCCATGTTGGGGGCGAGCATGCCCGCGCCCTTCACGAACCCGCCGACCGACCAGCCGTCGGCGTGCGCCGACCAGGACTGCTTGGCGCGCGAGTCGGTGGTCAGGACGGCGGTCGCGGCGGCGAACCCGGCCTCCACGGTCTCCTGGAGGTCCTTGGCCGCACTGTCCACACCGGACCGGATCGCGTCCATCGGCAGCCGTTCGCCGATCAGGCCGGTGGAGCAGACCGCGACCTCGATCGCGCCGCAGGACAGCACCTCAGCGACCTTCTCGGCGGTGGCGTGGGTGTCCTGGAAGCCCTCGGGGCCGGTGCACGCGTTGGCGCCGCCGGAGTTCAGCACCACCGCGGTGAGCCTGCGCTCCCGGATGACCTGCTGGGACCACAGCACCGGCGCGGCCTTGACCTTGTTGGTGGTGAACACGCCCGCGGCAGCGTCGAGCGGGCCCGCGTTGACCACCAGCGCCAGGTCGAGCGCACCGGTCGCCTTGATCCCGGCGGCCACCCCCGCCGCCTTGAAGCCCTTCGGGCCGGTCACACCCTTGTCGCGATCGATCACGGAGCCACTCCCACGGTGGACAGGCCGGTGGTCTCCGGCAGGCCTAGCGCCAGGTTCATGCACTGCACGGCGGCACCCGCCGTGCCCTTCGTCAGGTTGTCGACCGCCGCGACGACGACGAGCCGGTTCAGGTCCGGGTCGACGGCGACTTGGAGCTGCACCGCGTTCGAGCCGAGCACCGCGCCGGTCGTGGGCCAGTGGCCCTCGGGCAGCAGGTGCACGAACGGCTCGTCCGCGTACGCCTTCGCGTACACCGCGCGCACGTCCCCGGCGTCGGCGCGCAGCTGGGCGGAGCAGGTGGCGAGGATGCCGCGCGGCAGCGGCGCGAGCACCGGGGTGAACGACACCCCGACCGGGCGGTCCGCGACCAGGCTGAGGTTCTGGACGATCTCCGGGGTGTGCCGGTGCGCGCCGCCGACGCCGTACGCGCTGAGCGACCCCATGACCTCGGAGCCCAGCAGGTTCGTCTTCGCCGCCTTGCCCGCGCCGGACGTGCCGGACACCGCGACCACGACCACCTCGGGCTCGACGACGTCCGCGGCGACGGCGGGCGCGAGCGCGAGCGACGACACCGTCGGGTAGCAGCCGGGGACGGCCACCCGCTTGGTGCCGCGGAGGAGGTCCCGCTGTCGGGTCCCGTCCGCTCTGGGCAGCTCCGGCAGCCCGTAGGGCCACGACCCGGCGTGGTCGCCGCCGTACCAGCGCTCCCACGCCCACGAGTCGACCAGCCGGTGGTCCGCGCCGCAGTCCACGACCAGCACGTCGTCGCCCAGCTGCGCCGCCAGCTCGGCCGACTTGCCGTGCGGCAGCGCGAGGAACACCACGTCGTGACCGGCGAGCGCGCGCGCCGTCGTCTCCTCCAGCACCCGGTCCGCCAGCGGCAGCAGGTGCGGCTGGTGCGCGAGCAGCGGACTGCCCGCGTTGCCACCCGCCGTCAGCGCGCCGATCTCCACGTCGGGGTGCGAGAGCAGCAGCCGCAGCACCTCGCCCCCCGCATACCCGCTGGCACCGGCGACCGCGATCCGCACTGTCATGCGGATAATTATGCATAGGGATGCAAACTCACTCAACCCTTATTCGCGCCCCTATCCGGGTGACGTTGCTTGCGCTCACGGGCGGCGGGGTTTCCCGACACCCCTTGCGCCGCGGCCGTGCGTACGTCCATCATGATTTCACCAATTAAGTAGTGAAAGGGTGCTGGGTGATCGAGTTCCGGATCGACCGCCGCTCCGGGGTCGCCGCCTACCTGCAGCTGGTGCACCAGACCAAGCAGGCGCTGCGGTTGGGGCTGCTCCGCCCCGGTGACCGGCTGCCGACCGCGAAGGAGGTCATGACCGCCACCGCGATGAACCCGAACACCGTGCTGAAGGCGTACCGGGAGCTCGAACGCGAGGGCCTGGTCGAGGGGCGGCGCGGGCTGGGGACGTTCGTCGTGCGGACGCTGGCCAGACCGGGGGCGACCGACGACGGGCCGCTGCGGGAGGGACTGGCGGGGTGGTTGGCGGGCGCGGACGCGGGCGGGCTGGAGCGCGAGGACGTGGAGGCACTGGTGAAGGCCGTGCTGGACGAGCACTACGGGACGTGAGGGAACAACCATGGACGAGGGGTCGGCCGCGCTCGTCGCGGCCGGGTTGGGCAAGCGCTACCGCAGGGGGTGGGCGCTGCGGGGCTGCGCTGTCGCGGTGCCGCGGGGGCGGATCGCGGCGCTGGTCGGGCCGAACGGCGCGGGCAAGAGCACGTTGATGGCGTTGGCGACCGGGCTGCTGCGACCCACCGAGGGAACGGTCGCGGTGCGCGGCAAACCGGGTTTCCTGGCGCAGGGGAAACCGCTGTACCAGGGGTTCACCGTCGAGGAGGTCCTGCACGCGGGCCGGGCGCTGAACCCGGACTGGGACGACGCCTACGCGCGGCGGCTCGTCGCCGAGGCCGAGGTGCCGCTCGGCGCGAGGATCCGGACGCTGTCCGGCGGTCAGCGCACCAGGGTCGCGCTGGCCGTGGCGCTCGGGCGCCGACCGGAGGTCCTGCTGCTGGACGAGCCGCTGGCGGACCTGGACCCGTTGGCGCGCCAGGAGGTCATGGGGGCGCTGCTGGCCGAGGTGGCCGAGCAGGGGACGACGGTGCTGCTGTCCTCGCACGTGATCGCGGACCTGGACGGGATCTGCGACCACCTGCTGCTGCTGTCCGGAGGGCGGGTGCAGCTCGCGGGCGACGTGGAGGAGCTGCTGGCGGAGCACCGGTTGCTGATCGGACCGCGCGAGCTGGACGTGCCCGCGGCCGCCGTCGTGGAGCGGCGGGAGACGGGGCGGCAGTCGACGGTGCTGGTGCGGGGCCTGGAGCCGCCCGACGACGCGCAGGCGCACGAGCCGACGTTGGAGGAGCTCGCGCTCGGATACCTCCGGGCGGGGCGGACGAGCGGGCGGGAGGTGGCGGCATGACCTGGGTGGCGTGGCGGCAGCAGCGGCTGCTGACCCTGGTGTCGTTGGCGTTGGTGGCACTGGTCGGCGCCGGCATGGCCGCGCTGTGGGCCGACCTGTCGTCGGTGCTGCCCGCGGACCCCGCGGTGCTCGACGAGCGGTACGGGGACCTGCTGGGCTACGTGCCGTTCGTGATGCTGGCGATGCCGGTGCTGCTGGGGATGTTCGCCGGGGCGCCGGTGTTCGCGCGGGAGTTCGAGCAGGGCACGCACGTGTTCGGCCTGACCCAGTCGATCGGCCGGACCCGGTGGTGGGCGACGAAGCTGCTCGTCGCGGGGCTCCCGGTGACGGTGGCGATGGCGCTGCTCGGGCTGCTGAACGCGAAGGCGTTGGGGCCGTTGAGCTCCATCCTGACGAGCAGGCTGCAGACGCCGATGTTCGAGAGCCAGGGGTACGTGCTGGGGGCGTACACCGCGGTGGCGTTCGCGCTCGGGGCGACGGCGGGGCTGGTGGTGCGGAGCACGTTGGGGGCCATGGCGATCACGCTCGCCGGGTACGTGGGCGTGCTGGCCGCCGTGGCGAACCTGGGGCGGCCGCACTACGCGGGGACGGAGTACTCGGCGTCCGGCGCGGTGGAGCCGGGGGCCTGGCGGGTGGAGATCGGGTACCTCGACGCGCAGGGGGCGACCACGACCTTCGCGGGCCAGAAGTGCGGGGAGACGCCGATCGCCCAGTGCCTGCTGGACCAGGGCGTCGCGGGGAGGTTCGCGCGGTACCACCCGGTGTCGCAGTTCTGGGAGTTCCAGGGGGCCGAGAGCGGGATCGTGGTGCTGGTGGTGGGGGTGCTGGTCGCGGTGAGCGCCTGGGCGGTGCGCCGGGTGCACTAGTGCCGTATCAGGCAACGTTCGCCCTGTTGACGACCTCGCGTAGCCGCCGATCCTGAGCGTGCTTGTTTCGCCAGATGATGTAGCGACGGATCATGCTGCCCTGCTGCTTGTGGTCGAGGTGGTCAGTGCCGTCGAGGGTGAAGTAACGCAGAGCGGTGAACTGGGCCTCGATACGGTTGAGCCACGAAGAGTTCGTGGGGGTGTAGGCGATCTCGACATTGTTGGCCTCGGCCCAGTCGGCGACCCGACGGCACCGCTTGGTGCTCCTCGGCGAGCTCGCGGAGCAGGGCGTCGGCGGGGGTGCTGTGGGCCAGGACGTAGTCGTTGACGGCCGGGTCGATCAGGTCCATGACCCCAAGCTAGCGGTTACCTTGACCGCCATGGACCTGGTCGAGGCAGCTCGCGCCGGACTCGCCGAGGCGGCCGATCCCGTCAAGGCGGAGGGCATGCGGGCGTACATGAAGTCCGCGATGCCGTTCCGCGGGGTGGCCAAACCCGAGCGGGCGAAGCTGGCGCGGGCCTTGTTCGCGGCGCACCCGATGCCGGACCGCGACACGTGGCGGGCCACCGCGCTGCGGTTGTGGCGGGAGGCGGAGTACCGCGAGGAGCGGTACCTGGCACTGGACCTGACCGGGGCGTACCGGCGGTGGCAGGACGTCGACCTGCTCCCGCTCTACGACGAGCTCGTGGTCACCGGCGCGTGGTGGGACTTCGTGGACGAGGTCGCCAGCAGGCGCGTCGGCCCGCTCCTGCGCGCCCACCCCGCCGAGGTCGCCGCGGTCATGCGGACGTGGTCGGGTGACGCCGACCGGTGGCGGCGCCGCACGTCGGTGATCTGCCAGCTGGGGGCGAGGTGGGCGACCGACACCGACCTGCTGACCGACTGCGTCGAAGCCACCACCGCCGACCCGGACTTCTTCCTCCGCAAGGCCATCGGCTGGGCCCTCCGCGACTACGCCAAGACCGACCCCGCCTGGGTCCGGGACTTCGTCGACACCCACCCCGCGCTGTCCCCGCTGTCGCGCCGGGAGGCGCTGAAGCACCTGGGGTGAACAGACGCGGCGGGTGGAGCGCTCAGACCGCAGGCCCGACAGGGCGGAGTGCGTACAGGACGCGGTGGGTCTTGTGGACGACGGGCACGTCGCGGGTGCGCTCGACCACGGTCACCAGCAGCGCCCCCTCCCCCGCGTCCCAGTCCAGGGTGGTGGTGAAGCGCCAGCTCTCACCGCCCACGTCCAGCACCTCCACCAGCACCTCACCGCGCAGGTCGGGACCGACCGCCAGCAGCGTCCCGCCGTCCACCACCACGACGGTCCCGTCGGGAAGCACGACCGGAGCGGCGACCTGGCCGTCGTGCAACGCGTGCCCGCGCTCGACCGACCCGTCGGGCAGCAGGCGGACGACCGCGGAACGGGTCGGCCGGCGGCGGTCGCACTCGACGACGCGCACCCCGTCCGGGTCCACCACGTAGTGCCCGTAGCTGTGCCAGGTGGTCAACAGCGCGCCGTCGCGGTCGTGCAGCCACGTCGAGAACGTGCCGTACCCCTCGAGCCCCAGCAGGAACCGCCCGCCGGATACCGCGGCCGCCCGCTCACCGCGCAGCTCCGCGACCCGCTCACCCGTCTCCAGGTCCAGCAGCAGCGCGGGCCCGAGGTGGCCCCAGGCGTGGTAGTCCAGCGAGTCGGTGAGCACCAGCAGCCGGTCCGCGCTCGCGTAGGCCGCCCGTGGCCGGGCACCGCACTCGTGCCGCCAGCCCGACTCCGCCCCGGTCCCGGCCGACACGGTCCCCGCCGACACGACCTCGGTTCCCGCGGACACGACCGCCCGGCCGCCCACGACGGCCAGCTCCGCCGACCGGGGCGGGTAGGCGGACCCGTCGACCGTGACCCGGTCCGACTCGGTCGCTCTCCACCGCCCCACGGCAGCTACCCCCTCGTCGCGTGACCCGAGTACGTCAGCGGGAAGACCAGGTCCTTGCACGCGGCGGGCACGTCGTCGGAGACCTGCACGACCATCTCCACCTCGACCTCACCGGCGGGCGGGATGGCGACGGGGGTGTCCATGGGCGACACGGAGAGCACGCCGGACGGGCAGCCGGGGACCTTGTTGTGCGCGGAGTCGACCGGCTGGCCGGGGACGGCCGCCAGGTTGACCACGATGATGTCGACGTCGTTGGGGTTCGACAGCCGCACCTGGCGCGCGCCCTCGCTACCGGGCGTGAGCTCCACGGCGCCGCCGGACACGTCGTTGATCTCGAACGGCTTGAGGTCCGACACGCCCGCCTCGCCCGCGCTGATGGCGTAGGCCATGGTCGGCGTCTGGGGGTCGGGCCACGTCAGGTGCATGGCCGCGACGACGGCCGCACCGACACCCAGGATGGTAGTTGCCACGGCGACTTCCATTCGCGGGCCCAAATTTCGCATGGCGCAACTCCATGAGCCGTTGCTCCAGGCGGTGGGTTCGCCTCTAGCTCCCTACCGGACCGGCGACCAACTCGCCCGGCAGTTCATCGCTTCGCCCCTCGGCCCCGCGGGCCGCCCGCCAATCTTGGAGAACATTCAACCGAGAAGCAAGGCCCGCTCACTGAACGTGAGGATCCGTCACCGGCCTACGGGTGCCCAATCAAGACACCTGGACCATCGTGAGCAGGCAGTTCGCCGTTATTCCATTCGACCGTGATTCACCCGGTCGGACCAACGTGGTCCGACCGGGTGACACCTCACGCCCTGAGCGTGGCGCCGTGCCTTTCGGCCAGCGCCGCCACGGCCGCGTCGCGCGCCGCGGTGGCCTCCTCGACGGTCAGCGTGCGGTCCGGAGCCCGGAACCGCAGCGCGTACGCCAGGGAGCGCTTGCCCTCGCCCACCTGCTCGCCCGTGTAGACGTCGAACAGCCGGATGTCCTCCAAGAGGTCACCGCCGCCCGACTCGAGCACAGCGGCCACCTCAGCGGCCGGAACGGCGGCGTCCACGACGACCGCCACGTCCAGCAGCACCGGCGGGTACGCCGAGATGATCGGCGCGGGCCGGTTGTCGTTGAGCGGCAGCGCGTCCAGGTCCAGCTCCATCGCGACGGTCCGCTTGGGCAGCCCGAGCGCCTCGACGACCTTCGGGTGCAGCTCACCGGCGTGGCCGACGGGCCAGTCGCCGACGCGCAGCTCCGCGCAGCGGCCGGGGTGCCACGGCGCGAGGTCGGACGCGACCACGCGCAGGGTCACGCCGTAGGCCTTGGCGACGAGCTTGGCGGCCTCGACCGCGTCCGCCCAGTCCGCCTGGCGGCCCTTGCCCCACCAGCCCGCGTGCTCGCGGTGCCCGGCCAGCACGACGGCCACGTGCACCGGCTGCTGCGGCAGCGCGGCCAGCATGGACGCCACCTGCGCCTCGGTCGGCCGCTCGCCGACGCCGATGGCGGGCACCGGCACCTGCTGGGTGCGCGGCAGCGTGACCTGGGCGATGTTGAACAGCGCCACGTCCTTCTGGCCGCGCGACAGGTTGCGCTGCACGGCGTCCAGCAGACCGGGCAGCAGCGTGGTCGCCATCGCGTGCTTGTCCGCCTCCAGCGGGTTCAGCACGCTGACCGTGTTGCGCCGCGAGTCGTTCGGGATCAGCCCGAACGAGTCGAACACCGCGGGCGAGATGAACGGGAACGGCAGCACCTCGGTGTAGCCGTCCTCGGCCAGCGCGCGCGAGACCGTGCGGCGGCGGCGCTGCTGCTCGGTCAGACCACGACCGGCCGGGGCGGGCGGCAGCGTGGACGGGATCGTCTCGAACCCCTCCAGCCGCAGCACCTCCTCGACGAGGTCGGCGGGCTGCACCAGGTCCGAACGCCACGTCGGCGGAGTGGCGGTGACCAGGGTCGCCCCGTCGTCGCCCGTGCTGACCTCGACCTGGCAGCCGATCTGGCCGAGCCTGCGCGCCGTCACCCCGCGGGCGTAGCGCACGCCCGCGACGCGGTCCGGCAGGTCGATCGGCATCGTCACCGGGCCGGGCAGCGCGGGCGTGCCCACGTCGGTGCGGCCGGGCTTGATGCCGCCGTCGCCGTAGACGTGCAGCAGCTTCGCCGCGCGCTCCAGGGCGACCGGGGACAGCGCCGGGTCGACCGTGCGCTCGTAGCGCTTCGCCGCCTCGCTGGGCAGCTTGTGGCGGCGCACGGTGCGGGCGATGGACGCCGGGTCCCAGATCGCCGCCTCCAGCAGGATGTCGCCGGTCTTGTCGCCGACCTCGGTGCTCGCGCCGCCCATGACACCGGCCATCGAGATGACGCCGCTGTCGTCGGCGATCACGATGTCGTCGGCGTCGAGCACGCGGACGGTGTCGTCCAGCGTCGTGAGCTTCTCGCCCGACTTCGCGCGCCGCACGACCAGGTTGCCCTGGAGCTTCGAGGCGTCGAACGCGTGCAGCGGGTGCCCGAGCTCGATCATCACGTAGTTGGTCACGTCGACCGGCAGCGAGATCGAGCGGATGCCCGCGAGCATCAGCCTGCGGCGCATCCACCACGGCGTCGGCGCGGTCGGGTCGACCCCGCTCACCTGGCGGGCGACGAACCGGGCGCAGCCCGCGCCGTCCTCCAGGTGGACCGGCCACACCTCGCCCTCGGCCTCCGGCACGTCGACGACGGCCGGGTCGCCGAACGCGACGTCGAACGCGCACGCGATCTCGCGCGCCAGCCCGCGCACCGAGAAGGCGTAGCCGCGGTCGGGCGTGGGCGTGATCTCCAGGACGGTGTCGTCCAGGCCGAGCAGCTCCACGGCGTCGTCACCGGGCTGCGCGGTGCCGCTGGGCAGCACCAGGATGCCCGCGTGCTCGTCGCCGAGCCCCAGTTCGCGGGCGGAGCAGATCATGCCGTCGCTGGTGTGCCCGTAGGTCTTGCGCGCGGAGATGGTGAAGTCGCCGGGCAGCACGGCGCCGGGCAGCGCGACGACGACGGTGTCGCCCTCGACGAAGTTCGTGGCGCCGCAGACGATCCCGTTGATCTTGCCGGGGCCGACCTCGACCTGGCAGAACCGGATGGGCTTCTTGAACTCCTTGAGCTCCTCGATCTCGACGACGCGGCCCGCGACGACGGGACCGGTCACGGGCCCGAGCGGGCGCACGTCGTCGATCTCCATGCCGATCCGGATGAAGGCCTCGGCCAGCTCCTCCGGGGTGGGCGCCTCGGCGAACTCGAGGTGCTCGGTCAACCAGCTAACCGGAATACGCACCGGTCAGGCCTCCGTTCCGAAGGGCAGCGTGAAGCGGACATCGCCCTCGACCATGTCGCGCATGTCGGGCAGGCCGTTGCGGAACTGCAGCGTGCGCTCGAGGCCCATGCCGAAGGCGAAGCCCGAGTAGACGTCCGGGTCGACGCCGGTGGCGCGCAGGACGTTCGGGTTGACCATGCCGCAGCCGCCCCACTCGACCCAGCCCGCGCCGCCCTTCTTCTCCGGGAACCACACGTCCACCTCGGCGGACGGCTCGGTGAACGGGAAGAAGTGCGGGCGCAGCCGGGTCTTGGAGTTCTCGCCGAACATGGCCCGCGCGAACGCGTCCAGGGTGCCCTTGAGGTGCGCCATGGTGAGGCCCTTGTCGACGGCGAGGCCCTCGACCTGGTGGAACACCGGGGTGTGCGTCGAGTCCAGCTCGTCGGTGCGGAACGTGCGGCCGGGGCACACCACGTACACCGGCAGCTCGCGCTCCAGCAGCGTGCGGGCCTGCACCGGCGAGGTGTGCGTGCGCAGCACCAGGCCCGAGTCCGCGGGCGCGACGTAGAACGTGTCCGACATGGTGCGCGCCGGGTGGTCCTTGCCGAAGTTCAGCGCGTCGAAGTTGAACCACTCGGTGTCGAGCTCGGGGCCTTCGGCGACCTCGTAGCCCATGGCCACGAAGACGTCGGCCACGCGCTCGGCCAGCGTGGTGATGGGGTGGCGGGCGCCGCGCGGCGTCCGGTCCCACGGCAGCGTGACGTCGACGGACTCCTCGCGCAGCACGCGTTCGTCCCGCTCGGCCTGCAGCACGGCGAGGCGCTCGTCGTAGGCCTTCTTCACGGCGCTCTGGGCCTCGTTGACCCGCTTGCCCGCCTCGGCCTTCGCCTTGGGCGGCAGCGCGCCGATCTCCCGGCGCGCCAGCAGCACCGGCGACCGGTCGCCGACGTGCGCGGACTTCAGGGCGGCGAGCGCGTCGAGGTCGACAGCGCCCGCGAACGCCTCTCGGGCCTTCTGCACGGCCGCGTCGAGGGCCTCCGGCGCGAGCGCCGCGACCTCCTTGGGGTCGTACGGGTCGTTTGCTCCGGACATGGTTGGTGGACAGCTCCCGTTGGGCACGTCGCGGATAGGTGGGATCGGCCCCGCCGCCCGACACGCGGCGGAGCAGGCCGATAGTAGGCGATCCACCTCGCGGACTTCCTCCGCGTATCGATCGTGCGCCGAGCGGGCGTTCCGGTACGTCAGCGGAACGGGTGAGCCCGCACGCCTTGCGCCCGGCCCGCTCCGGCTCCCCGGCCCACGACGGCCACCGCGTCCTCGTGCGGGCCCCGGAGGGCGTCGGTGCGCAGCCTCGTCCGGGTCGGGTCCGCGTGCCGGTCGCGGCTGTGCTCCGGGGTCGCGGCTCGCGGGATGCCGACGGGGCCAGGCAGGCCGCGGGTCACCGGGTGGTGGACCTGGAGGTGCGGTCGAGCAGGTCGACGGCGGCGTGGACGTGGCGCAGCGCGGGGGCCGGGACGCGGGTCAGGTCGGCTATCTCGACGACGGCGCCGATGATGGCGTCGATCTCCAGGGTCTTGCCCGCCTCCAGGTCCTGGAGCATCGACGTCTTGTGGTGGCCGACGCGGCGGGCGCCGTCGATGCGGCGTTCGATGGACATCTCGGGGTTGCTGCCCGCGGCGCGGGCGATGGCTACGGTCTCGGCCATCATCGTGGCGACCAGCCGCCGGGTGTCGTCGTGCGCGCAGATCTCGGCCATGGTCGCCCTGGTGAGGGCGCTGAGCGGGTTGAAGGCGACGTTGCCCATGAGCTTGATCCAGATGTCGTCGCGCAGGTTCGGCTCGACCGGGCACTTGAGGCCGCCCGCGACCATGGCGCGGCTGAGCTCGGTGCAGCGCTCGGTGACGCCGCCCGCGGGTTCGCCGATGGAGAAGCGGGTGCCCTCGAGGTGGCGGATGACGCCGGGCGACTCGATCTCGGTGGAGCAGTAGACGACGCAGCCGATCGCGCGCCGGGTCTCGAGGACGGCGCTCACGGCGCCGCCGGGGTCGACGGCCTCGATCCGCCGGTTCTCCAGCGGGTGGCCGGTCAGGCCGTGGAAGTACCACCACGGGATGCCGTTCTGCGCGGCGATCACGGCGGTGTCCTCGCCCAGCAGCGGTGCGAGCAGCGGTCCCGCCGACGCGTAGGCGTGCGCCTTCAGGCCGAGGAAGACGTAGTCGACCTCGCCGATGAGCGAGGGGTCGTCGGTGGCGTGCGGGTGTTCGGTGAAGTCACCCCGCGGACTGAGGACGCGCACGCCGCGCGCCCGCAGCGCCGCGAGGTGGGGACCCCGTGCGACCAGGTGGACCTCTGCTCCAGCGCGGTGCAGGGCCGCGCCCACGTAGGCGCCGATCGCCCCTGCTCCGAGAACGGCGACTCTCATGTCCTGCCTCGTCTCGTATCCGGGTAATTGCATACAGTATGTCGTCTACATGAGGTGAGCGGTAGCCCCGGATGGCCTCGTGACCTGGAACACGTGAATGAACTTTGCATACAACAACCTGTATGCTGAAAGCATTCACCTGACCGATCGCGAGGTGCCCGTGAACCAGCCAGCAGTTCCGTTCCCTGGTGGGACCGGAGGTCGCCGCGGGTCGCGCGCCGCCCTGAGCGGAGCCGCGGCCAAGCGCGTGGAACGGCCCGCCCCGCTCCGCCAGGCGGTCTACGAGGCGCTGATCGAGCTCATCGTCAACCGCACGCTGGTGCCGGGCCAGCACCTCGTCGAGGTCGAGCTGGCCGAGTACCTGGGGGTCAGCAGGCAGCCGGTGCGCGAGGCGCTCCAGCGGCTGCAGACGGAGGGGTGGGTGGACCTGCGCCCCGCGCAGGGCGCGTTCGTGCACCTGCCGACCGAGGAGGAGGCCGACCAGCTCCTCAGCGTGCGCGGGGTGCTGGAGACCCACTCCGCCAGGCTGGCCGCCGAACGGGCGACGCCCGAGGACGTGGAACAGCTGTGGGAGCTCCAGGAAGCGGGCGTCGCCGCGCTGGCCGCCGAGGACGTGGAGGGCCTCGTGACGGCCAACGCGGCGCTGCACGCGTTCATCAGCAGGTTGTCCGGGAACACCGTGCTCGCCGAGATGATCGGCACGGTCGACCGCCGGGTCCGCTGGTACTACACACCGATCGCCCGCCCGCGGGGCAACGACGCCTGGAACGAGCACGCCGAGCTGATCAAGGCGATCGCGGAGCAGGACGTCGAGGCCGCGGGCCGGATCATGACCGAGCACACCGGGCGGACCCGGCAGGCCTACCACGAGCGGCAGGCCGTCGCGGAGTCATGACGCCGCCTCGGCCGGGCTCATGGCGGCCCGCTCCTCGGCGTCGCGCTTCGACCTGCCGGGTTGGCGCAGGAACAGCGTGATGCCCGCGGACAGCAGCGCGATGCAGCCCGCCAGGACGTATGCGCCGTTGTAGCCCCACGCGGCGACCACCGCCGCGGCCAGGCCACCACCGCCCACCCCGCCGAGGAGCTTGGCGGAGTAGACCAGGCCGTAGTTGGAGGCGTTGTTGTTCTCCCCGAAGTAGTCCGGCACCAGCGAGGCGAACAGCGGGTAGAACGCGCCGCCGCCGAAACCGACCAGGAACGCGAACACCATGAACAGCACCAGGTTGTGCGTGTTGCCCGCGTAGAGCACGCCGAACTGGGCGATCGCGGCGATCACCAGCACGGCGGTGAGCGTCTGCCTGCGGCCGATCCGGTCCGACACCAGGCCGACGATCGCGCGCCCGGTGCCGTTGACGATCGACAGCACGCCCGCCGAGGACGCCGCCACGAACGGCCCGAACCCGCTGGCCTTCGCGAACGGCACCTGGAAGTTGATGCCGAACAGCGACACGCCGCCGATGATGACCAGCGCGACCCACATCAGGGGGAGCATCCCGGTGCGGATCGCCTCCATGGGCGAGTACTGCTTGAGCGCGGGCGGGTTCTTCGCCAGCGAGACGTTCTCCTTGGTGTCGCGCACCCAGTTCACCGGGTCGATGTGCCGGGGCCACCAGTTCTTCGGCGGGTCCTTGAACAGGAACCCGCAGATCCCGACGATCACCAGCATGTAGAGCCCGATGAGGTCGAGGATCGCGGTGTAGTTGTCGGGGCGCAGGAACGCGCTGAAGACGTAGATGAACGGCACGGCCCCGTAGGCGAAGGCGCCGTTGACGAACCCGGTCCGCGCGCCGCGCTTCTCCGGGTACCACTTGCCCACCATGTTGATGCAGGTCGCGTACACCAGCCCGGCTCCGGTGCCGCCGAGCACCGAGTAGCCGATGAACGCCAGCAGCAGGTTGCCGCTGTGGGCGATGGTGACGTAGCCGATGGCGCTGCAGCCCGCCGCCGTCAGCATCGCCGCCTTCGCCGACACGATCCCCTTCTCCCGCAGCCTCCCCGCCGGGAAGGCGACCCCCGCCTGGAACACGACCCAGACGCTGGCCAGCCAGAAGACGTCGCCCAGCGACCAGCCGTACTTCTTCTCGAGCGTCCCGACCACGGCACCCCAGCCGTACTCGAAGACGCTGACCGCGAACATGGCGGCCCATGGCAGCCAGACCATCCAGGTCCTGGAGCGCCCCATCAGGTCGTGCGGCGTCTCACCGACCCGGTACACCCGGCCGTTGTGGTCTCGTAACTCCTGGTAGGTAGTTGACGCAGCGGTCATCACAGAGCCTCTCTAGTCGGCTTTGACCAGTGCCCCTCGGGCGCTCGACGACGTCGTCGGCCCAGCGCCGTTCCCCTTCGTCCGCCCCGGTGGCGCGGTGGGCGGAAGCGTTCCCCTCCCCGGTGGGGCGGCGGTCAGCCGAGCAGACCCGCGGACCTCGCCCAGCGGTACTTGGCGCCGAGCACCGCGACCGGCTTCTCGGTGGTGTACGGGTACGCGACGACGCCGTGGGCGTAGAGGTAGTCGCTCGCCTCCTCGACCTCGACGTCACCGGAGAGCGAGGCCACGACCGGCTTGTCGATGCCGTTGCCCCGGTACTCCTCGACCACTTCGACCACGAGCTTCGCGAACACCATCGGCGGGGTGACGATCGTGTGCCAGTACCCCAGGACCAGGGCGTGGACGCGCTCGTCCGCCAACCCGAGCGCGATCGTGTTGCGGTAGGTCGACGGCGGTTCGCCGCCGGTGATGTCGACCGGGTTGCCCGCCGCGCCGAACGGCGGGATGAACCTCCGGAACGCCGCGTCCAGGTCCTCCGGGATCCGCATCAGCGCGAGGCCGTTGTCCACGCAGGCGTCCGACAGCAGCACGCCGGAGCCGCCCGCGCCGGTGATGATGACGACGTTCTCCCCCTTGGGGGTCGGCAGCAGCGGGATGCCGCGCGCGTACTCCAGCATGTCGTTGAGCCCTGGGGCCCGGATGACGCCGCTCTGCCGCAGGATGTCGTCGTACACGCGGTCGTCGCCCGCGAGCGCTCCGGTGTGCGAGCTCGCGGCCTTGGCGCCCTGGGCGGTGCGCCCGGCCTTCAGGACCACGACGGGCTTCTTCAGCGAGACGCGCTTGGCGGTCTCGGCGAAGGAGCGGCCGTCCTTGAGGTCCTCCAGGTGCATCGCGATCAGCTGGGTGTTGGGGTCGGACTCGAAGAACGTCAGCAGGTCGTCCTCGTCGAGGTCCGCCTTGTTGCCCACGCCCACGATGGACGACACGCCCATGCCCGCCGACCGGCTGAACCCGAGGATGGCCATGCCGATGCCGCCGCTCTGCGACGTGAGCGCGACACCGCCCTTGACGTCGTAGGGCGTGCAGAACGTCGCCGACAGGTTCTCCGGCGTGTAGTAGTAGCCGTAGATGTTCGGCCCCAGCACGCGGACGCCGTGCTTGCGGGCGATGGCAACGACCTCGTCCTGGAGTTCGTGGTTGCCCGTCTCGGCGAAGCCGGACGGGATCAGGATCGCGCCCGCCACGCCCTTGCGGCCGACCTCCTCCAGCGCCCGCGGGACGAGCTTCGCCGGGATGGCGAAGACCGCGACGTCGATGTCGCCCGGAACGTCGGAGACGCTCTTGAACGCCTTGCGGTCCAGGATCTCGGTGGCCTTCGGGTTGATCGGGTGGATCTCGCCCGCGTAGCCGCCGTCGACCAGGTTCCTCATCACCGAGTTGCCGATCTTGCCCTCCTCCGCCGACGCGCCGATCACGGCGATGGCGGACGGCCGCATGATGCGGTTCATCGAGGCCAGGATCTCGTCGCGGGTGAAGCGGTGCGGCACCTCGGCGGCGTTCGCGTCGACCAGGATCCGCACGTCCACGGCGGTCGCGCCGGTCGGCGTGGCCAGCACGGGGTTGAGGTCCACCTCGGCCAGCTGCGGGAAGTCCGTGACGAGGTCGGACACCCTGGTGATGAGGTCGGCCAGCGCCGCGCGGTCCACGCCGGGGTTCCCGCGCACGCCGCGCAGGACCTCCGCTGCCGCGATGCCGTCGACCATCGAGGCCGCCGTCCCCGCGTCGGTCGGGGCGAGCCGGAACGTCACGTCCTTGAGCACCTCGACCAGGATCCCGCCGAGGCCGAACGCGACGACCTTGCCGAACGTCCCGTCGGTGACCGCGCCGACGATGACCTCCTGCCCCTCGGTCAGCATCTGCTGGACCTGCACGCCGACGACCCTCGCGTCCGGCTTGTGCGCCCGGACGTTGGCGACGATCGTGCGGAAGCCCTCGGCGACCTCGGCGGCCGTGCGCAGGCCCACCAGCACACCGCCCGCCTCGGTCTTGTGCAGGACGTCCGGCGAGACGATCTTGAGCACGACCGGGAGGCCGATCTCCTCGGCCATCGCGACCGCCATCTCGGAGGAGACCGCCAGGGCCTCCTCCGGCGTCCTGATGCCGTAGGCGTCGCACACCCTCTTGCCCTCGGGGGCGGTCAGCGAGTCCCGACCTCCGGCCTCGACCTCCCTGAGCACCTCCTCGACCGCCGCGCGGTCGTAACCCGTCGCTGTGTCAGGCATGTCCGGCTCCTCGGGTCTCAGATGACGCCTGCGGTGCGGAGCTCGCCGAGCTGTTCGGGGCTGTAGCCCAGCGCGCCCAGCACTTCGTCGTTGTGCTCGCCGAGCAGCGGGGACGTCCCGATGTCGACCGGGGAGTCGGAGAGCTTGATCGGGCAGCCGACGGTCTTGAACGAGCCGCGCTGCGGGTGCGGCACCTCCACGACGCTGCCGATCGCCGCGAGGGTCTCGTCCTCGATCAGCTCCTTGGTGGACAGGATCGGACCGCAGGGCACGTTGTGGGCGTTGAGCTCGTCCATCACCTCCCACTTGGTGTGCTTGAGCGTCCAGTCCTCGATGAGCGCGAACGCCTTGTCCAGTTTGGACAGGCGCACCTCCGGCGTCGCCCACTCCGGGTCGTCCGCCAGCTCGGGCCTGCCGATCAGCTCGGTGATGGGCTTCCAGCCGACGGGCTGGATGATCACGTAGATGTAGTCGTTCGGCCCGCCCGGCGCGCAGCGCACGGCCCAGCCGGGCTGGCCGCCGCCGGAGGCGTTGCCCGAGCGCGGGACGTCCTCGCCGAAGGACTCGTTGGGGTACTCCCCCAGCGGGCCGCGGGTGAGGCGCTGCTGGTCGCGCAGCTTGACCCGGCACAGGTTCAGCACGGCGTCCTGCATGGCGACCTGGACGCGCTGGCCGCGACCGGTGGACGTGCGCTGGTACAGCGCCGCGAGAATGCCCGCCACCAGGTGGATCCCGGTCCCGGAGTCGCCGATCTGGGCACCGGTCGCGGTCGGCGGGCCCTCCTCGAAACCGGTGGTGCTCATGGAGCCGCCCATGGCCTGCGCGATGACCTCGTAGGCCTTGAAGTCCGCGTACCGGCCGGGACCGAACCCCTTGATGGAGGCGTAGACCAGGCCGGGGTTGATCTCGGCCAGCCGTTCCCACGGGAACCCGAACCGGTCGATCACGCCGGGGCCGAAGTTCTCCACCAGCACGTCGGTGTTCTCGACGAGCCTGGTGAACACCTCCTTGCCCTGCTCGCTCTTCATGTTCAGCGTGATGCTGCGCTTGTTGGCGTTGAGCATCGTGAAGTAGAGGCTGTCCACGCCGGGGATGTCCCGGAGCTGGCCGCGGGTGATGTCACCGCGGCCGGGTGTCTCGAGCTTCACCACGTCGGCGCCGAGCCACGCGAGGAGCTGCGTGGACGACGGTCCGGACTGGACGTGCGTCATGTCGAGGACGCGAACGCCCTCCAGTGCCTTTCCCATGGGGAGGTCCTCCTGCTAGAGGGGCGCGCGCTACTTGTACATGGTCTGGTTCACGGTTCCGGGCGCGTACGCGTCCGGGTCGACCCAGACGTTGATCAACGAGGGCAGCCCGGACTCGCGGGCGCGCCGCAGGGCTCCCGCGATGTCCTTGGGGTCGCGCACCTCCTCGCCGTACCCGCCGAGCATCTTGGCGAACTGGTCGTACTTCACGTCGCCGAGCGTGTTGCCGACGCGCTCCCGTTCCACGCCGTACTTGCGGGCCTGGCCGTAGCGGATCTGGTTCATCGACGAGTTGTTGCCGACGACGCCGACGAACGGCAGGTCGTAGCGGACGAGGGTCTCGAAGTCCCAGCCGGTCAGGCTGAACGCGCCGTCGCCGAACAGCGCCACCACTTCTTTGTCGGGACGGGCGAGCTTGGCCGCGAGCACGAACGGGACGCCGACGCCGAGCGTGCCGAGCGGACCGGGGTCCATCCAGTGGCCGGGCGACTTGGGCTGCACGACCTGACCGGAGAAGGTGACGATGTCGCCACCGTCGCCGATGTAGATCGAGTCCTCGGTGAGGAACTCGTTGATCTCGTGCACCAGCCGGTACGGGTGGATCGGGGTCGCGTCGGACAGCAGCTGCGGCAGCCTGCGCTGCCGGGCCTGCTCCTCCACGCCGTGCAGCTCCTCCAGCCACGCCTTGCGGCCCACGGCGCCGTTGTCGACCCGGCCGGTGGCGGCCGCGGCGACCGCGGCCAGCACGAGGTCCGCGTCGCCCACGATGCCGAGGTCCACGTCGCGGTTCTTGCCGACGGTGCGGTAGTCGAGGTCGACCTGCACGACGGTGGCCTTGGAGGAGAGCCTGCGGCCGTAGCCCATCCGGAAGTCGAACGGGGTGCCGACGATGACGATGACGTCGGCGTTGTCGAAGGCGTACCGGCGGGACAGCTGGAAGTGGTGCGGGTCGCCGGGCGGCAGGCTGCCGCGGCCCGCGCCGTTCATGTACGCCGGGATGTTGAGCTGCCGCACCAGGTCCACGGCCGTGTCGGTGGCGCGGGTCGTCCAGACCTGGCTGCCCAGCAGGATCGCGGGCTTCTTGGCGCCCACCAGCAGGTCCGCCAGCCGTTGCACGTCCGCCGGGTCGCCGCCCGCCCTGGTCGAGGCGCGGTAGTGGCCCGCCGACGGGACGCGGGCCTGCTCGACGGGCACCTTGGCGTCCAGCACGTCGCGCGGGATCTCCAGGAACGACGGGCCGGGGGCGCCGTGGTAGCACTCGCGGAAGGCCATCGACACCATGTCCGCGACACGGGCCGTGCCGGGCACGGTGGCCGCGAACTTGGTGATCGGCGTCATCATGTCGACGTGCGGGAGGTCCTGCAGCGAGCCCATCTTGTGCTGGCTCAACGCCCCCTGGCCGCCGATCAGCAGCATCGGGCTCTCCGCGCGGAAGGCGTTGGCCACGCCGGTGACGGCGTCGGTCGTGCCCGGACCGGCGGTGACGACGGCGCAGCCGGGCCTGCCGGTGATGCGGGCGTACCCGTCCGCGGCGTGGGCGGCGACCTGCTCGTGGCGGACGTCGACGACGGTGATGCCCTCGTCGACGCAGCCGTCGTAGATGTCGATGATGTGGCCGCCGCACAGGGTGAAGATCGTGTCGACGCCCTCGGCCTTGAGCGCCTTGGCCACCAGGTGTCCACCGGAGATCAGCTCCGGGGCGGCAGGGGTGTCGTCGGTACCGGGTACTGAGGCGGCTTCGGTCGCTGTCCGCGCCATTGCTGGTCAACTCCTTGGTTCGCGTCGACTCGGCCGGTCCGGCTGGCCGCCCCCACGAGGTTCTCTGTAGATTGCATACCGTATGGGGTAGGCATATAGTGACGCTTTGTTGGGGCCGATGTCCAGAGGGCGTCCGGAGGATTTCCGGGAGGCAGCCCGGTCGGCCCGTTATCCCTCCCAGACCGGTGACCGCACGGGCTCGCGCGCCCGTGCGGCCCGGTCGCGCGCAGAGAGGACGGCCGCCTTGGATCTCCACGAACACGAGGCAAGGGACCTGTTCGCCGCCCACGGGGTGCCGGTGCCCGCCGGGTCCGTGGCCACGACCGCCGACCAGGCCCGCGCCGCCGCGACGGCCATCGGCGGCGCCGTCGTGGTCAAGGCGCAGGTCAAGACCGGCGGGCGGGGCAAGGCGGGCGGTGTCCGGTTCGCCGCGACACCGGACGAGGCGGCCGCCGCCGCGACGGCGGTGCTCGGCATGGACATCAAGGGCCACACCGTCCACAAGGTGCTGGTGACCGCGGCCGGCAGGATCGCCGAGGAGTACTACTTCTCGTTCCTGCTCGACCGCGCGGGCCGGACGTTCCTGGCCATGGCGTCGGCCGAGGGCGGCGTGGAGATCGAGGAGATCGCCGCGACCAAGCCGTCCGCGCTGGTCAAGGTCCCGGTCGACGCGACGGTGGGCGTCGACCTGGCGAAGGCGGCGGAGATCGTGGCGGCGGCGGGACTCCCGGCCGAGGCCGCCCCGGTCGTCGCCGCGCTGTGGGAGGTGTTCGTCGCCGAGGACGCCACGCTGGTCGAGGTGAACCCGTTGGCGCGCACCGAGTCCGGCGACGTGCTCGCGTTGGACGGCAAGGTGGCGCTGGACGACAACGCGTCCTTCCGCCATCCCGCGCACGCGGCGTTCGCCGACGAGCACGCGGGCGACCCGCTGGAACGCCGGGCGCACGCGAAGGGGCTCAACTACGTCAAGCTCGACGGCGAGGTCGGCGTCATCGGCAACGGCGCCGGGCTGGTCATGTCGACGCTGGACGTCGTCGCGCGGGCGGGCGCCGAGCTCGGCCGGTCGGGACCGGCGAACTTCCTCGACATCGGCGGAGGCGCCTCGGCCCAGGTGATGGCCGACGGGCTGGAGATCATCCTCGGCGACCCCGGCGTGCGCAGCGTGTTCGTGAACGTCTTCGGCGGCATCACCGCGTGCGACGCGGTGGCCGACGGGATCGTCCGGGCGCTGGACGTCCTCGGCGACCGCGCGCACAAGCCGATCGTCGTCCGCCTGGACGGCAACAACGTCGAAGAGGGTCGGCGGATCCTCAAGGCGGCGGACAACCCGCTGGTCACGTTGGCGGACACCATGGACGGCGCGGCGCGCACCGCCGCCTCGCTCGCGGCACGGGGGGCTTGAGATGGCGATCTTCCTCGACGAGGGCAGCAGGGTGGTCGTGCAGGGCATGACCGGGTCCGAGGGGACCAAGCACACCCGGCGGATGCTGGCGGCGGGCACGACGGTCGTCGGCGGGGTGAACGCGCGCAAGGCCGGGCAGGTGGTCGACTTCGACGGGCGGTCGCTGCCGGTGTTCGGCGACGTGGCCGAGGCGATGGCGGAGACCGGCGCGGACGTGTCGGTGCTGTTCGTGCCGCCGCGGTTCGCGAAGGACGCGGTGGTCGAGGCCGTCGACGCCGGGATCGGGATGGCGGTGGTGATCACCGAGGGAATCCCGGTGCACGACACGGCCGCGTTCTGGGCGCACGCGGTCGCCTCCGGGCGCACCAGGATCGTCGGGCCGAACTGCCCCGGCGTCATCTCCCCCGGCAAGGCCAACGCGGGCATCATCCCGGCCGACATCACCAAGCCCGGCCGCATCGGGCTGGTGTCCAAGTCGGGAACCCTGACCTACCAGCTGATGCACGAGCTGCGCGACTTCGGCTTCTCCACCTGCGTCGGCATCGGCGGCGACCCGATCGTCGGCACCACTCACATCGACGCCATCGCGGCGTTCGAGGAGGACCCGGAGACGGAGCTGATCGTGATGATCGGCGAGATCGGCGGCGACGCCGAGGAGCGGGCGGCGGAGTTCGTGCGGGACAACGTGTCCAAGCCCGTCGTCGGGTACGTCGCCGGGTTCACCGCGCCCGAGGGCAGGACGATGGGGCACGCGGGCGCGATCGTGTCCGGCTCGTCCGGCACCGCCGCCGCGAAGCAGGAGGCCCTGGAGGCGGCCGGGATCCGGGTCGGCCGAACGCCCGGCGAGACCGCCGGGCTGGCGCGGGCGATCCTCGGGGCGTGACCGCGCCGGGCCCACCCCACCGCACGGGTGGGCCCGGCGTTCCCCGGTCGCCAGTGCGGTGAACACCGGTCTTCGCCAGGAGTTCCGTCCCCGGTTCGCCCTGAGCACAGCAGCGAGCGGCCGGGGATCGCGGTCACCGCACTGGAGACCGAGCCGCTGCTGTCCATTGCGGACGGTCATGGCGGAGCCCCTGGCGGACAACCCGTCCACCCGCGGCGCCAAGCCGTCCGGCTAGCGCACCCGGTACCCGGTCGCCGGTCTTCCCGTCAGGAAAGCACTTCGTCGTCGGGGTGCGGCAGAGCTCCAGGCAGTCGGTCAGCAGGCGGTGCAGCACGTCGTCGCGGGCGTCACCCGCCCTCAGCGCGACGACCCTCGTCGCGTGCGCCACCACCGCCGGGGCGACCAGCCTGCCGCGCAGCGGCCGCACCCCCGCTTCGCCCGTGCAGCGCAGGACGAGGGCGACCGTCGGCGCGCGGACGACACCGACCAGCCGGGGCGCGAACGGCAGCAGCCGTTGGCGGCCCGGCGCGGTGCACGAGTCGTTGACGGCCCTGGCGACCGCCGCCAGCACGGGGTGCACGGCGGCGGGGCGGTCCGACCAGACCTCGCCCGCCAGCGTGGACACCAGCTCCATCAGGCACTGGCCGTGCCCCGGAGTGGGGTGCCTGCCGCGGGACAGCACCGGTGGGCGGGTCACGGCGTCGGGAGGAGCCGGGTGCGGCCGGGCTGCACCAGGGCTCTGGTCAGCAGCGCGCCCGTCAGCCCGACCAGGCCCGCGGCCACGAACGCCACCGGGTAGCCGTGCGCGGCGACCACCGCGGCCGCGCCGCCGATGCCCAGCAGGCCGCCCAGCGCCTTGGCGCTGTAGAGGATGCCGAAGTTCTGCGGACCGCTCTCCTCGCCGAAGTACTCGCGGACCAGCGACACCAGGAGCGGATAGCAGCAGCCCGTGCCCAGCCCCGCCAGGCACGCGCCGAGCAGCAACGCCGTGAACCGGTCGTGCGTGCCGCCCCAGAGCAGGACGAACTGCGCCGCGCTGCCCGTGAGCAGGGACAGGTACCAGGTGCGGCGGCGGCCGAGGTGCTCCGACACCCGACCGGCCAGCACCCTCCCCAGACCCGTGCACGCGGCCAGCGCGCTGAGCACCGCGGCGGCGAGGAGCGGGCCGTCGTCGGCGAACGCGACCAGGAAGGCGAGGTCGAACAGGGAGACGGCGGCCGCGAGCGCGACGGCCAGGAACATCGGGACCACGGCGCCGCTGCGGACGGCCTCGGCGGGCAGGTACTGGCGGACCGCCGACTGGTTGCGCCTGCGCGCCTTGTCCAGGGCCCAGGCCCTGGGGTCGACGTGCGCGGGCCACCAGTTCCTCGGCGGGTCCTCCAGCGTGACGCCCGCGCCGACGACCACGGCCAGCACGACCGCGGCGGCGGTGTCCAGGAACGGGGTGCGGGTCGCGGGGGTGAGCAGGAGGCCCGCGAGGAGGACGAAGGGGACGCAGCCGTAGGCGAACGCGCCCCCGACCACGCCGACGCGGGAGGCGACGCGGTCCGGGAACCAGCGCACGACGGTTCCCACGCACGCCGCGTACACCAGGCCCGCGCCGATGCCGCCGACGAGGGAGTAGCCGAGGTAGAGGGCGGGCAGGGTCGTGGCGTGGGCGAGCGTGGCCATGCCGATCCCGCACAGGACCCCGCCCACGACGACCGACGTGGCCGTCGACAGCCTGCCGCGGTCCCGCAGCCAGGCCGCGGGGAACGCCGTCGCCGCCTGGCAGGCGGTCCACAGCGCCAGCGCCCAGACCACGTCCGCGAGGGGGTGGGTCGCGGTCAGCACCGGCACCACCACCCCGAACCCGTACTGCTGCACCCCCGCCGCCAGCATCGCCGCCCACGCCAACCACAACGACCAGGCCCGCGACCGCCCGACCAGCTCCCGATCCGTCTCGCCCACGCGGTAGCGCCTGCCGTGGACGTCCCGCACCTCCTGCACACCGGGCATGTTCTCCACCTGCCAACATTGGAGATCGTATACAGTATTAGGTAACCTAGGTATAACACCGCGGTTGCCGGATGTCCACGCCCGCAGCGCAGCTCTGACCGAGTGGACGAGAGGCGGCCAGCTCCGACCGCACTGGACCGCCGGTCACGCACTCCCACGAACGGGTGGCGTTCGGCAAAACCCGCATGGCGGGCGCCATAGCGGAGACCACCGGCCCCGACAGGGGGCGCAGATGTCCCCGCTGGACCGCTGGTCAAGAAAGCCATCCAGCGAGGCGCCGGTCCACCTCAGGTCGGGCAGGACAGGACGCGCGAACCACCCCCACGGACCCGGTCACCGCCGGCAGGCGGCACAGCGGCGGGCCGACCTGGAATCGACCGGTAGACCGACCGGGCCACCACCCCGGCGACCGACGGCGTCGGCACGCGGAGCCCGTGCCGCACCCCCGAACGGACGCCGTCCCGGACCGCCGCACCGCCCCAAAGGGCCACCCGTCCGACCCAGTGGGACCACGAAACACCTACACCCTTCCCGCAGTGGACCACCGGTCAAACGACCCGCCGAACACCCGACACCACCTCGGCGAACCCGGCCCGTGACCACCGGTCAAACGACCCTCCACAAGGGTGATCAAGCGGTCACGTGGAGTCGTCGGGGATTGGTCGGTAGTGCAAAGGGCGGTCCGCTTCGGGACCCGGCGCACTAGGATCTGAGGCTCAGTCCACGCGACCCCGAGGTGAGCAGCACACCCATGTCCCACACCTTCGGTGTCGACCTGCGCGGGATGATCGACCTGCTCAGCCACCACCTCTACAGCAGCCCCCGCGTCTACGTGCGCGAACTGCTGCAGAACGCGGTGGACGCCATCACCGCGCGCCGCGAGCTGGACCCGGACGCGCCCGCGGAGGTGCTGATCGAGCCGAGCGACGCGACGGCGGACGGGGTGCTGAGGATCTCGGACTCGGGTGTCGGCCTGTCCGAGCGCGAGGTGCACGAGCTGCTGTCGACGTTGGGGCGCACGTCCAAACGAGACGACCTGGGGTTCACCCGGCAGGGATTCCTCGGCCAGTTCGGGGTGGGGATGCTGTCGGCGTTCCTGGTGGCGGAGGAGATCCGGCTCGTCACCCGGTCGGCCTCGGGCGGGCCCGCGGTGCGCTGGACGGCGGACGCGTCGGGCAGCTACCGGGTCGTGGTGGACGACGGGGCGCGGGCCGAGGTCGGGACGACGATCGAGCTGGTGCCGAACCGCGACGCCGAGCACTGGCTGTCCGCGGACATGGTGCGCGCGCTGGTGACCGAGTACGGGGACCTGCTCCCGGTGACCGTGCACGTCGCGGGTGAGCCCGCGACGTCGGGCGACCTGCCGTGGTCGCGGCGGTCGGACGAGACCGGCGCGGACCTGACCGAGCGGATGGTCGACTACGGCGAGGGGCTGTTCGGGTTCCGGCCGTTCGACGCCATCCCGATCGAGGTGCCGACGGTCGGCCTGACGGGTGTCGCCTTCGTGCTGCCCGAGGGGGTGCACCCCGGCACGCGCCAGTCGCACCGGGTGTACCTGAAGCGGATGCTCGTGGGTGACGGCGTCGAGGGGCTGCTGCCGGACTGGGCGTACTTCGTGCGGTGCGTGGTCGACTCGTCGGCGTTGCGGCCGACCGCGAGCCGCGAGTCGCTCTACCAGGACGAGACGCTGCTGGCGGTCCGCGACGAGCTGGGCAAGCAGGTGCGCGACTGGTTGGTGCGGTTGGACGCGACCGACCCGGAGCGCACGTCGCAGCTGCTGTCGGCGCACCACCTCGGCATCAAGTCGTTGGCGCGCGCGGACGACGAGATGCTGCGGCTGGTCGAGCGGTGGCTGCCGTTCGAGACGACCGAGGGCGCGGTGCCGCTGCGGCAGTTCCGCCGCGTGCACGGCACGGTGCTGTACGTGCCGAACGTGGACGAGTTCCGCCAGCTCGCGCCGGTCGCGCAGGCGCAGGGCATCGGGCTGCTCAACGCGGGGTACGCCTACGACGTGGAGATCCTGGACCGGCTGGTCGCGCTGGACGGCGCGGTCGCGGCGCGGCAGGTGCGGCCCGGTGAGCTGCTGGCCGCGCTGGACCACCCCGAGCCGCTGTTCGACTCCGAGCTGCGCAGCAGGCTCGCCGAGGCGGGCGGGGTGCTGGACCGGCACGACTGCGAGGCCGTGACGCGCGACTTCGACCCGGTGTCGTTGCCCGCCTTGCTGATCACGAACGTCGCGGGCGAGCGCAAGCGCGACGCCGAGGAGATCTCCGACGACGCGGACCCGCTGTGGGCGGAGCTGCTGAACGAGCTGGTGGCCGAGGAGTCGACGGCGAGCCAGCAGCTGGTGCTGAACTGCCGCAACCCGTTGGTGCGCAGGCTGGCCGCGCTGTCGGACCCCGCGCTGGTGGAGCTCACCGTCGAGTCGTTGTACGTGCACGCGCTGCTCCAGGCGCGGCGACCGATGCGGCCCAAGGACACCGCCGCGCTCAACCGCTCGTTCCTGGAGCTGCTCAACCGGGCCGTGGGGGACCGATGACCGATAAGCTCGCCGCCGAGGAGCAGTTCACCGAGGCCTACCACCTGCCGCCGGGGATGCCCCGGCACGAGGCGCTGGAACGCGCGGCGCGGGCCGCGGACGCAGCGGATCACCAGCAGCTCGCGGTGTCCTGCCGGGTCGCGCTGATCCGCTCCTGCTACGACCTGGGCCGCTACGACCTGATGCTGGCCCCGTTCGCCTGGTGCACCGCGGCGGAGAAGCGCGGACCGGAGGACTTCGGCCGCTGGGAGTCGCACACGTTCGACTGGTGCCACAAGTGGATCGCGAACGGCCTGCGCCGCGACCCGCGGTTCAGCCTGACCCAGCTCGAGGCCGTGGTGGAGCAGTTCGCGGACCGCTACCGCAAGCACGGCTTCTCGCAGCAGCCGGTGCACGGCGTGCGCGCGACGCTGGCGCTGCACGTCGGCGACGAGGAGGCCCACCGCGAGCACCTGACGAAGTTCCTGGCGCTCGACCGCGGTCCGATGAGCGACTGCGAGGCGTGCGTGGTCGAGGACCAGGCGTCGCACCTGACCAGGCTCGGACGGCACGCGGAGGCCGTGGCGCTCGCGGAACCCGTGCTGTCGCAGGAGACCACGTGCACGACGCAGCCGCAGGGGATCCTCACCGCGCTGCTGCCCGCGTTCGTCGCGCTGGGCGACCACGACCGGGCGAGCAACGCGCACCTGGTGGCGTGCAGGCTGATCAAGGACGACAAGCTCACCGGCTACCTCAACCCGCACCTGGAGTTCTGCGCCACCGCCGGGCACGTGGCCCGCGGCGTCGACCTGCTCTCCGGGCACCTCGACCGGGTGCACCACTCCACCAGCCCGGCCGAGGCGATGGACTTCGCCGCGGCGGCCGCGCTGCTGCTGAGCCGGGTCGCCGACGACGTGGAGTTCGACGTGCCGGAACCGGACGGCGTCACGACGCGCGCCGTGCCCGCCGCCGAGCTGCGGGCCGAGCTGGAGGCGTCCGCGCTGGAGCTGGCCTCCAGGTTCGACGCGCGCAACGGCACCGACGCGGTGGGCAACCGGGTGCGGGAGACGTTGGTGCGCCCCGACTCCGGGCACGTGCCGCTCGCGGTGCCGGTGCTGACGCCCGCCGAGGTCGTCGACGAGCCGGACGAGCTGGCCCCGTCGTCGGACCCGGTCGACCTGGCGGTGCGCGCCAACGAGGCGTTCGACCTCGGTGACTTCATCACCGGCAGCAGGCTGCTCCGGTCGTTGCCCGCGGACATGGATCCCCTGCTGCCGGACGGGATCGCCGCGCAGGTCATGGCGAAGCGCCTCACCGCGCACGCGCCGCGGATCGCGCGCGAGGACCTGCTGGAGGGGTTCGCCGACGTCGTGGACCGGCTCGACGAGGCCGACGAGCCCGACCTGGCGAACCGGTACCGCGCGCGGCTGTGCGTGTGGCGGCTGCCCGAGGACGGGTTGGCGACGGGCCTGGAGACGGCGCAGAGGTGCGTCGCCGAGGCGGAGCGCGACGGGACGCCGTTCACCTCGGTGCTGGCGCGGCTGGTGCTCGCCGAGCTGTTCGACCACGCGCACGAGCACGGCAAGGCCGAGTTCCTGATCGCGGAGGCGCACGCGCAGGCCGAGGCCGAGGTGCCGCGGCTGCTGGCCAGGGTGCGCGTCGACCGGGTCGAACACCTCGCGCGGCGGCAGGACCTGGACGGGGCGCTGGTCGCGGTGACCGCGCTGCTGGCCGAAGACCTGCCGGAGAGCGTGCGGTTCGACGGGCTGCGGATCAGGCTGCGGCTGGAAACCGTGCAGGGACAAGGTGACGCGGCGCTGCGCACGGCGAACGTGCTCGTCGAGCGGGCGGCCCGGTATCCGGGTCGGTGGCGGGCCGAGGCGCACCGGTTGCGCGCCATCACCATCGAGGAGCTGGGGCTGGAGGCCACGCACCTCGGTGAGCTGCGCGACGCCGTGGCCACGTGCCGCGAGTACGGCGGCGAGGCGCACACCGCGCAGGCCTGCTACTCCCTCAGCGGCGGCTACCTCAAGACGGGCAGGCTCGTCGAGGCCGCCGAGACGCTGGAGGAGGCGCTGCGGCTGGTCCAGTCCGCCAACGCCGAGGCCGAGCTCGGTCTGCAGGTGCGGTTCCGGCTCGGCCAGACGTGCGCGCAGCTGGGCGAGAACCAGGCCGCGCTGCGCCACCTGACGACGGCGCTGGAGCACATCGACGAGGGCGAGCACTGGCAGCGCGCGGTCGCGCTGGACGCCCTCGCGAACGCCCGCCGCAGGCTCGACCAGCTCGTCGAGTCCTCGCACACCTACGCCGAGGCCGCGGAGTGCTGGGAGCTGATCGACCAGCCCGGCGAGGCGGCCGGGTCGTGGGTCGAGGCCGCGAACGTCCTGCCCTCCACCGAGTCCGCCGAGGGCTACGCCGCGCTCGTCCGCGCCGAGGCCCTGCTGCCGGGCATCGAGGAGTCCGGCCCGCGGTCGCACGTGGCCGCCCGGATCGCCGCGATCCGCGCCTACCTGCACGCGCAGGCGGGCGAGTTCGACCGGGCGATCGAGCAGAACGCCATCGCCGAACAGGTCGCCGTCGACCTGGAGGACCGCGGCTGGCAGGCGTTCCTGGTGGCGCGCGGTGGGCGGTTCCGGCTGCGTTCGGGGGACGCGACCGCCGCCGAGGCGGCCGCCCGCCGGGCCGCGGCGCTGCTCGGCGACGGGACGCCGGACGAGGTCGTGGCGGAGGTGGTGTCGGTGCTGGAGGACGCACTGTCCGAACTGGACCGTCCCGTCGGCACCGACCCGCTGGTCCGCGCCCTCACCGCACGGCTCGAAGGCTAGTCCCGTGCGTCGGCCGGCCGGTGTCGTGTTGTTTGTCGTGCTGACGGCTTGCGGCGCACCGACTCCCGCACCCGCACCGACTCCCGCGCCGGTCACCACGACGGCCGCGACCCGTGACGCCGTCACGCAGTGCGCGGACCGGTTGCTGTACTGGCTGGACCGGATCCGGCGGTCGCCGGACGCGAGCGGCCTGGACTACCAGGAGATGGGCCTCACCGGCGCCGAGTTCGAGGCGCTGACCGGACTCGAAGCCCTCACCGGCCCCGCCGACACCCAGGCCCGCGAGGCGTGCGCCAGGATCGAGGCCCAGCCGAAGTCGTCCGGCACCGGGTGGCCGGGCTAGACCGGGCTCACGCGTTGCGCTGCGAGCGCGCCGACGCGTAGAGGCAGACGGCGGCCGCCGTGGCGAGGTTGAGGCTTTCCGCGCCGCCGTAGATCGGGACCTTGAGGGAGGTGTCGAGCCTGCCGATCACGGTGTCCGGCAGGCCGTGGGCCTCGCTGCCGAAGACCCAGGCGGTGGGGTGGGTGAGGTCGCCTCGCAGGTCGGCGGTGTCGAGGTCGTCAGTGGCGTAGCCGTCCGCGGCGACAAGGCGGAGGCCCGCGGCGCGACAGGCTTCGAAGACGTCGTCCGCCTCGCGGGCACGGGCGATCGGCAGGTGGAAGACGCTGCCGGTGGA
Source organism: Umezawaea tangerina (assembly GCF_003002815.1). Lineage (GTDB taxonomy): Bacteria > Actinomycetota > Actinomycetes > Mycobacteriales > Pseudonocardiaceae > Umezawaea > Umezawaea tangerina. Next base: position 40,130 of record NZ_PVTF01000004.1, read on the forward strand.
GGCGCGGACGCACTTGCCGTTGTGGGGGTCGACGGTGTCCCCGGCGAAGATCACGGCGTCGGCTCCGGCGGCGTCGGCGACGCGCACGACCGTGCCCGCGTTGCCGGGGTCGGTGACGCCGTGGAGCACCGCCACCAGCTTGGGGTTGGCGCGGAGCACGGTGGCCAGCGGGACGTCGACCGGGTCGCACACGGCGATGAGGCCTTGCGGTGTCACGGTTTCCGAGAGGCCGGCGGCGGCCTTGTCGGTGACCTCGGTGACCCGGATGCCCTCGTCAACGGCGGTGCGCATGAGCGGGGTGTTGCGTTCGGCCGCGGTGGCCGTCACGAACAGCTCGTGGACGCGGCCGCGGCCGGCGGCGGACCAGGCGAGTGCTTCGCGGACCGCTTGCGCGCCTTCGGCGAGGAACTGTTCGGCGCGGTCCCTGCCCTGGCGGCGGGTCAGCCGCCGAGCAGCAACGACCCGAGGTGTCCGTTCGGTGAACGGAGCTGCCTCGGGTCGTCGTGCGCGGGTGTGCTCGCTCAGGCCTTGTCCTCGGCCAGCGGCGCGTTCACGTCTTCCGGCATGGCCAGCTTGGCCAGCTCGACGATCGCGGCGAACGCGGCCGGGTCGCTGACGGCGAGCTCGGCCAGGATCTTGCGGTCGACCTCGATCTCGGCCAGGCGCAGGCCCTGGATGAAGCGGTTGTACGTCATGCCGTTCGCGCGGACCGCGGCGTTGATGCGCTGGATCCACAGCTTGCGGAAGTCGCCCTTGCGCGCCCGGCGGTCCCGGTACGCGTAGGAGAGCGAGTGGAGCACCTGCTCCTTGGCCTTGCGGTACAGCCTCGAGCGCTGGCCGCGGTAACCGCTGGCGAGCTCGAGGGTGGTACGGCGCTTCTTGTGGGCGTTCACTGCCCTTTTGACGCGTGCCACGGTTCATCCTGTCGATCTCGTGGGGCCCGGCGGTGACACCGGCGCCCCTGTGTTCAGGGGGTGCGGGAGCGGCTCAGAGGCCGAGGAGCTTCTTCAGCCGAGGCACGTCGTTCTTCGCGACCTCGACCGTGCCGCTGAGGCGGCGGGTGAGCTTGCTCGACTTCTTCTCCAGGAGGTGGCGCTTGCCTGCCTTCTCGCGGAGCAGCTTGCCGCTGCCGGTGACCCTGATCCGCTTGGAGGTCCCCTTGTGGGTCTTCTGCTTCGGCATTTCCGTCCTCGTCTCGTGCTGCCACCGGGATGGGGCGGCAATGCGTTCCTGCGGCGGACCGCAGATCAGCCCTGTGCTGACGCGTCCTGTTCGGCCGCTACGTCGACACCGTCGCCGTAGTCGGGCTTGAGCGGACGGGTCTTCGTGGTCTTGTGCGGCGCCAACACCATGATCATGTTGCGGCCGTCCTGCTTCGGGTTGGACTCGACGAAGCCCAGCTCGGCGACGTCCTCCGCCAGCTTCTGCAGCAACCGGTAACCCAGCTCCGGGCGCGACTGCTCGCGGCCGCGGAACATGATGGTCACCTTGACCTTGTTACCACCGGAGAGGAACCGGGCCACGTGGCCCTTCTTCGTCTGGTAGTCGTGCGGGTCGATCTTCGGCCGGAGCTTCTGCTCCTTGATGACCGTCAGCTGCTGGTTGCGGCGTGACTCACGGGCCTTCTGCGCGCTCTCGTACTTGAACTTGCCGTAGTCCATGAGCTTGCAGACCGGCGGCCGAGCCTGCGCGGCGACCTCGACGAGGTCCAGATCCGCTTCCTGGGCGAGTCGGAGCGCGTCCTCGATGCGAACGATCCCGACCTGCTCGCCGTTCGGTCCAACGAGACGGACCTCCGGCACCCGAATGCGGTCGTTGATGCGCGGCTCGGTGCTGGCGGGAGCACCTCGGTTCGAGGGACTTGTCATTCACGTCCTTTGAGACTCGTTGTGCGCCAAAAACAAGAGCCCCGACACCATTGCTGGTGCGGGGCCCGCCTCCGACCGATCACCCAAGCCGACGCGCGAACGCGTCGGGCAGAACGGCACGGTGGCCTCCTGCTGGGACCGGAACCCGGCCGCCTTGACGGCTGCACGGGTGGGAGCGGGGCTCCACTTGCCGCCCTCGCACGAACGAGGGCTGGTCGCGCCGTAAAGAGTAGCAGATGGGATTGTCAACCCCCGAATCGGCGACCCGATCGGGCGCCTTGCGACAATGCGGACGTGACCGAGCAGCCCGAAGTGAACGTCCGCGACCTCTCCGACGTGCCCAGCATCGAGGTGATCAGCAAGGCCGCCGTCATGCTGCTTTCCGCCTCCGCCGAACGCCTCGGCCTAGCCGACGACACCCCCGAAACCAGCCCCCGCCGCGACCTCGACGAAGCCCGCCGCCTCATCACCGCCCTCGCCGGCCTCATCACCGCCTCCGTCGAATACCTCGGCCCCCACGCCGGCCCCCTCCGCGAAGGCCTCCAGTCCGTCCAACGCGCCTTCCGCGAAGCCTCCGTAATCCAAGACGCCCCCGGCGCCGGCCCCGGCGAGAAGTACACCGGCCCGGTGTACTGACCCCCCTCCACCGCCGACGCCGCTTTGGATCCTGCATACAGAGGACAATGGTGGGGATGGCGAGGGGCCGGGGAGTTGGGCCCGATGGCGGACAAGCGCAGTGGGCCAGGCAGCAGGGACAGGCAACCAGGAGCCAGGCAGCAGGGACAGGTAGTGCGAGGTCGGGCAGCAAGGGCAGGCAGCCGAGGGTCGAACAGCTAGGGCAGGCAGCCAGGGAGCGGACAGCAAGGGCAGGTAACCGGGGATCAGGCACCAAGGACAGATAGCCGGGAGCCGGGCAACAAAAGCAGATAGCAGCGGGTCAGGCAGCTAGGACAGGTAACGGGGCGAAGTAGCGTCGAGAGACGGGTCTCGCTTTGCCGGGATGCCCGCCCGAGCCGTGACATCCGAACTTCACCGGGCCAAATGATCCGACGCTCCGGGAGCGACAGGTGTGGACCGATTTCGGGACCGGCAAGGTGCGAACTTTGTCAGCCAAGAGCCGGGTCAACGACCGGCGTCGCACTTGCCCACCTGACCCGACGCGCAGCGAGGCCCCCGTTGGGCGAAGCCCCGCCAGCGCCCATCCGGCGCGGAGCGCCAGGGGCCCTGTCCGACGCGCAGCAAGGATGCCTTGTCCGACGCGCAGCGAGGATCCCCAGCAAGGCGAAAGCCCGCCACCCCCATCCGGCGCGGAGCGCCTGGGGCCTTGTCCGCAGCGCAGCAAGGATGCCTTGTCCGACGGCGAAGCCGAGGATGCCCTGTCAGGCGCAGCCTGATGCCCCCGAAACCCACCCTCCCCCCACGCACCCCGCCGAAAAACCATCTCTATGGTTCCCGCACCTTGTCAAGATAGCTTCACCGTCTTGACAAGGTGCGGGAACCATAGAACACTCGGCGCCCGGGGTGCCCCACACAAACCCTCACCCCCGAACCCCCAACCTCCCCAACCTCCTAGAAGCCAACACAGCGATCACCTCCGGATCCCCCCTCCTCCACCCGTCCACCGGATCATCATCAAACCTCGCCAACTGCCCCAACGACATCGTGTTCAACGCATGCAACGCCAACAGATCCGTCCGCCCCGAAGCACTCAGCTGCCGAGCCGCGTAAGCCCTCCGCGCGAACCGCACCCTCAACGGCAACCACGTGATGAGCAGGAACATCACCGGCACGGCGATCAACCCCACGGTCACCCACAGGGCCACCGTCTCGACCGCCTCGATCTGCGCGTGCCCCACGTTCGCCAGCGTCGTCCCGGCGTCCGTCCCCTTCCCCAGCGCCCCGGCCAGGTCGCCGCCGACGATCGGCACGCGGCCCGCGCTCCCGGCGGCGTCCGCGAACGCGTCGTGCACCCGCCCGCCCGCGTCCACCAGCCCGTCCCCCGGCGCCCGTGCGCTCAGCACCCCGTCCCGCGCGTTCAGCGCGAACCACACCCAGAACCACACCCAGCCGACCGCCAGCAGGTCCGCGACGACCTGTCGGACGAACCTCGTCGCACCGTCCGCGTACCACTTCATCGCGCCGCCTCCCATGTGGTGATCTCCACGTCTATCACCGATCACGGCTCGCCGGACAGCACCGGGAGGTCTCGCGCTAGTGTCCGAAAGGTGTCCACCACGTTCGGCGACCTGCTCCGCACCCACCGCGTCCGCTCCGCCCTGACGCAGGAGGAGCTGGCCGCCGGGTCGGGGGTGAGCGTGCGGGCGATCAGCGACATGGAGCGGGGTCGGGCGAAGGGGCCGCAGCGGCGGACGGTGGAGGCGCTCGCGGTGGTGCTGGGCCTGGACGGTCCGGAGCTGCGGGCGTTGTTGGACACCGCGAAGGCGGGTCGGATGCGGCACCAGGTGGCGGCGGCGCCGTGGGCGTTGCCGCCGGACGTGCCGGACCTGACCGGGCGCGACGAGGAGCTGCGGTTGTTGGCGGCCGCGGCGACGGCGGGCAGGCAGACCGAGGTGGTCGTGGTGCACGGGCCGCCCGGCGCGGGCAAGACGACGGTCGCGGTGCACCTGGCGTACCAGTTGGCCGAGCGGTTCCCGGACGGCTGCCTGTTCGTGAACCTGCGCGGGATGGACGCGCGGCCGGTGTCGCCGGGTGAGGTCATGCACAAGGTGCTGCGGACGCTGGGCGTCACCGACGAGCGCATCCCGAGCCGCGAGGACGAGCGGGCCGAGCTGTACCGGGCGGAGCTGCGGAGCCGGTCGACGGCGCTGGTCCTGGACAACGCCGCGGACGAGGCGCAGGTGCGGCCGCTGCTGGCGACGGGGTCGGGGTCGCTGGTGCTGATCACCAGCAGGCAGACCCTAGGCGGCCTGGAGGCGGGCACCCGGCTGGCGCTGGACGTGTTGTCCGGCAACGAGTCCGTGCGGCTGCTGGGCGCGATCGCCGGTGCGCACCGGGTCGCCGCGGAGCGGGCGGCGGCCGAGCGGGTCGCCGAGCTGTGCGGTCACCTGCCGCTGGCGCTGCGGATCGCGGGCAACCGGTTGGCGAGCAGGCCGCGCTGGACCCTGGGGCACCTGGCCGAGCAGCTCGGCGACGAGAGCCGCAGGCTGACGGCGCTGACGGCGGGCGACCTGCGGGTGCGGGCGGCGTTCCTGATGTCCTACCAGCAGCTGGGGCCGGTGGCGGCGCTGGTGTTCCGGCGGATGTCGCTGGTGCCGGGCGGCGACGTGGGGCCGGACCTGGTGGCGATGGCCGCGGGCGTGGACCCGCTGGTGGCCGAGGAGACGTTGGAGGACCTGGTCGACGCCAGCCTGGTCGAGGCGTCCGGGACCGCTGGCCGGTACGTGTTCCACGACCTGGTGCGGGTGTTCGCGCGGGAGCGGCTGGCCGCCGACGAGTCGGCCGCGGTCGTGGACGAGGCGCGGTGGCGGACGATCGACTGGCTGCTGCGCGAGGCGCGCACGTCGGCGCGCGCGTTCGGGCCGGACGCCTCGCCTGAGGACCACGAGCGGGCCGCGACGTGGTTGCGGCGGGAGACCGGGCACTGGATCGGCGCGCTGCGGCTGGCGCACGCCGCCGAACGGCACCGGACCGTGCTGGACGTGGCGACGGCGATGCACTGGTACTCCGACCAGCGCGGTGACGGCGCGCTGTGGCACGAGGTGTTCCGCTACGGCGTCGACGCGGCCCGCGTCCTGGGCAGCAGGCGCGACGAGGCCGTGCAGCTGAACTTCCTGTGCTGGACGCTGAGCGTGCTGCTGGACGAGCAGGAGGCGGCGCTGGTCGTGCACCACGAGGCGCTGGCCGCGGCGGTCGACTGCGGCGACGTGAAGGAGCAGGCCTGGGCGGTGTACTACCGGTCGGCCATCGAACGGCGCCAGGGACGGCTGGAGGAGTCGCGCACGTTCGCCGAGCGGGCCGTGGAGTGGTTCGAGGCCGCGGGCGACCCGCTCGCCACCCAGTTCGCGCTGTCCAACCTGGGGATCGTGCTGCACCAGTTCGGCCGGTACGCCGAGTCGGCCGAGGTGCACCGCCGGTGCGTCGCGTTCCACCGAGCCCGTGTCGCCCTTCGCCCCGACGGACACGACCGCGAGTCGGTGGCGCTGAACCTGTTGCGGCTGGCGGCGGACCTGACCGCGCTGCGCGACTGGGACGCGGCGCGCGAGGCGTGCGAGGAGGCGCTGGGGCTGGCCAGGGCCACCGGTGCCCGGCACACCGAGGCGGACACGCTGGTCCAGCTCGGCGCGGCGCTGCACGGGCAGGGCGACGCGGCGGGGGCGGCGGACCGGTTGCGGGAAGCCGTTGCCATGACCGACGAGCTGCGCACGACCGCGCTGGTGGAGATGCTGATCCTGCTGGGAACCGTGCTCGACGACCTCGGCGAGACCGACGAGTCGAGGGCGTACCGCTTGCGGGCGCTGGACATCTGCGACCGGTCGCAGACCATCGCGACCCGCGCGCTCGGCGCGGAGCTGAGGCGGGCGATGGAGACCCCGTCGTCCGTGCGGAGCGACGGGCACGCGTGAGCTGATCCGATCGGCGCAGCGATCTCGCTGATCGGTCGATTGTCTTCGGTGGTGCGGTCCCCTACTGTCGATCTTCGTCCGCGCGGACTTCTGACACCGGATCACGCACGAGGGGGACTCGGCAATGCCAGGATTTCGCGCGCCTTGGAGACTGCGGCTGTCCGGCCTGACGGTCGCCGCGATGGCGATCGCCGTCGCGACCGCACTGCCCGCCGCCGCTGAGGGGAAGATCGTCGACGCGGGTGGGCCCGACGCCGTCCCGGACAGCTACATCGTGGTGTACAAGCAGGACGCGGTCACCACGCAGACGGACTCGTTGGCGGCCAAGGCGAACGCCAAGGTCGAACACCGCTACACCGCGGCCCTCAAGGGTTTCGCGGGCACGATGACCGAGGTCGGCGCGAAGAAGCTGGCCGCCGAGCCGAGCGTGGACTACGTGGCGCAGAACCACGTCGTGACCAAGCAGGGCGACCAGCCCAACCCGCCGTCGTGGGGTCTGGACCGGATCGACCAGCGCAGGTTGCCGCTCGACTCCAACTACCACTACGAGTCCACCGCGGCGAACGTCAACGCCTACGTGATCGACACGGGCATCCGCACCACGCACGTGGACTTCGGCGGCCGGGCGACGTTCGACTTCAACGCGGTCGACACCGACAACTCCGACTGCAACGGCCACGGCACGCACGTCGCGGGCACGATCGGCGGAACCCAGTACGGCGTGGCCAAGAGCGTCCGGCTGCACGCCGTGAAGGTGCTGGACTGCGGGGGCAACGGCACGATCGCCGGTGTCGCGGCGGGCGTCGACTGGGTCACCGCCAACAAGGTCAAGCCCGCCGTCGCGAACATGAGCCTGGGCGGTGGCGCCAACGCCGTCCTGGACACCGCGGTGCGCAACTCCATCGCCTCCGGCGTCACCTACGCCATCGCGTCGGGCAACTTCACCGACAACGCCTGCAACTACTCCCCCGCCCGCGTCGCCGAGGCGATCACGGTGAACGCCTCGACCATCGTCGACACCAAGGCCGACTTCTCCAACTTCGGCTCCTGCACCGACCTCTTCGCACCGGGCCAGGACATCACGTCGGCGTGGGGCACCGGTGACACGGCGACCAACACCATCAGCGGCACCTCGATGGCGACCCCGCACGTGGCGGGCGCGGCCGCGCTGTACCTGGCGGACAACCCGAACGCGACGCCGAAGCAGGTGCGCGACCGGCTGGTCGGCGTGGCGGCGTACAACCGGATCGCCGACCCCGGCGCCAACACCGAGAACCTGCTGCTGTTCAGCGGGATCGTCGTCGCACCGGTCCCCGCGCAGGACCTGCTGCTCAACGGCGAGACCCTGCAGGCGAACCAGACCCGGACCTCCGCGAACGGCGGGTACGTCCTGGTCATGCAGGGTGACGGGAACCTGGTGCTCTACACGTCCAACGGCGTGGCGCAGTGGGCGACCAACAGCACGACCACGGGCGCGGTGGCGGCGTCGCTGCGCAACGGCAACCTGGTGCTCACCAACGCCGCGGGCACCGTGGTGTGGAGCTCCGGCACGCAGGAGACGACGGCCGACCGGCTCGTCGTGCAGAACGACGGCAACCTGGTGCTCTACGGCCCCAACGGCAAGGTCTTCTGGCACCGCTTCCAGTAGGCGCGCGAAAGGAACGGGGCCACCACCCGCGGGGGTGGTGGCCCCGTTCCCGGAAGCGGCTCAGTCCCCCAGCACGGCCAGCGCGTCGATCTCCACCAGCAGCCCGGCGGGCAGTCCTACGTAGACGGTCGTGCGCGCCGAGTACGGCTCGGTCATGAACTCGCCGTAGGCGTCGTTCATCTCGCCGAAGTGCGCCGTGTCGGTGAGGTACACCCGCAGCATCACCACGTCGTCGAAGCTCGCACCGGCCGCCGCCAGCACGGCGCCGACGTTGCGCAGCGTCTGGGCGGTCTGCTCCTTCACCGTGGTGCCGACGATCGAGCCGGTCTCGGCGTCGAAGGCGACCTGGCCCGCAACCTGCAGGACGTTGCCCTTGCGGACGCCCTGCGAGAACTTCGCGATGGGCTGGGGCGCGGTCTCGGTCTTGATCTCGATCTTCGGCAAGGCAGGACCCTCTCTAGTCGCGCGGCGTGAAGCCGCACTCGATGGACGCCGCCCGCGCGGTGGCGAGCAGGCTGGGCACGAGGGCCACCAGGCCCTCGAAGTCGAGCAGCACCTTGGGAACCGACACCGAGACCGCCGCCACCACCTCACCACGGGAGCCGCGGATCGGCGCGCCGACGCAGTGGATGAAGTCCTCGTGCTCGGAGTTGTCCAGCGCGTAGCCCCGTTCCCGCACGCGCTCCAGCTCGGCGAGGTAGGCCGCCGGTTCGGTGATCGTGTTCGCGGTCAGCCTCGGGTACTCCATCGACGCGGCGACCTCGCGCCGCTTGGCCTCCGGCAGGTCCGCCAGCAGCACCTTCGCCACGGCCGTGCAGTGCAGCGGCGCGCGGCGGCCGACGCGGGAGTACATCCGCATGGGGTGGGTGCTGTCGTACTTGTCGATGTAGATCACCTCGCCCGCCTCGTAGCTGGCCAGGTGCACGGTGTAGCCGGTGAGGGCGTTGAGCTCGCGCAGCGCGGACTCGGAGCTGCGCCGCACGTCCCGCTCCTCCAGCGCCCGGTTGGCGAGGTCGAACAGGGCGGTGCCGAGCCGGTAGTGGTGCACGCCCTCGCGCTGCACGAACCGGTGCGACTCCAACGTCCGCAGCAGCCTCAGTGCGGTCGACTTGTGCACGTCGACGACACCCGCGAGCTCCTCCAGCGTCTTGGGGCCGGTCGCCAGCTCGCCGACGAGCGTCAACGCGCGGTCCAGGCTCTGACTCATACGCTCTCCCGTAGGTTGCCCGCCCTGAGGTTCGCCGCCGCCCACGTGGACGGGTCGGCGTCGAGCAGGGGGCCGGTGACCCGCGACGGCAGGGGGACTCCGACGTCCTCGGTGGTCAACAGCACCGCGGCCGCCTGCAGGTGCCCCGCGCGCAACCGCCTGCCGGGCGGGTCGCCCGCGAGGTGCGCGGCGAGGTAGCCCGCCGCGAAACCGTCCCCGGCACCGACCGGCTCCACGACGTCCACGCGCAGCGCGGGCTGGAAGGTGTGGGTGTCGCCCTCCACCAGCGTCGCGCCGTGCTCGCCCAGCTTCACCACGATGCTCGCCGGGCCGGGCAGCAGCTCGCGCAACGCGGCCGGGTCACCGGTCCCCCACACCGCCTCGGCCTCGTCCGCGCCCGCCAGCACGATGTCGGCGGCGTTCGCGAGCTCGCGCAGGACGGCCGGGTCGCGGCCGTGCCACAGCGCGGGCCGCCAGTTCAGGTCGAAGGACACCAGGAGGCCGTCGCGGGGCCTGGTGAGCACCTCGCGCAGCAGGGCGAGGCAGCTGTCGGACAGCGCCGCGGTGATGCCGCTGACGTGCACCAGCCGCACGGACGCCAGGTCGAGCCGGTCCACCGTCTCGGGGCCCATCGCGGAGGCGGCGGAGCCCTGCCGGTAGTAGCGGACCGGGCTGCCCGCCGCGTCGGCCTCCTTGACGTACAGGCCGGTCGGGCGCTCCGGGTCGACGTGCACGCCCGTGACGTCCACACCCGCGCCCGCGACCGCGTCGAGGACCGCGCGGCCGAACGCGTCCGCGCCCACCGCGCTCACCCACGAGCTCGCGACGCCCAGGCGCGCCAGGTGGCAGGCCACGTTGGACTCCGCGCCGCCGATCGCCCTGGTCCAGCGGACGACCTCGTGCGCGGGACCGGGTTCGGCCGGGACGAGCACCACCATCGTCTCGCCGAGGCACACCACTCCGCCCGCTTGTTCGAAACTCATCCGCTTCTTTCCTCCGGACTTGCTCGTTGACGGCGGGGCAAGCGAATGTTACACACTTCAGCATCACATCGCGCAATAGCCGTTGCAAAATATGCAACGTGAGGAGCGGGACAAGTGGACTCGGCGAGCATTGACCGGACCGCGGTAGCCGCGCTGCGCGCGGAACGCATCGACTGGCGCTTCAAGGGGCTGCCGAGCACGGCGTTCGGGGCCTCGGTGGGCGAGGTGGCCGACCGGCGCCTCGACCTGTTCACCGACGGGTTCGTCGGCCCGCTGGTGGTGCTCGACGCCTCGGCGCTGGAGCACAACCTCGCCACCATGGAGTCGTGGTGCGAACGGCACGGCGTCGCGCTGGCCCCGCACGGCAAGACGACCATGGCACCGCAGCTGTTCACCCGCCAGCTCGACCACGGCGCGTGGGCCATCACGGCCGCGAACGCCAGCCAGCTGCGGGTGTACCGGGCGTTCGGCGTGAGCCGGGTCCTGCTCGCCAACCAGCTCGTCGACCCGGCCGCGCTGCGCTGGCTCGCCGACGAGCTGGCCGCCGACCCCGCGTTCGAGTTCACCTGCTGGGTGGACTCGGTGGCGGGCGTCGCGGTGATGACCGAGGCGCTGGAGGGCACGGCGCGTCCGGTGGACGTGCTGGTGGAGCTGGGCGCGACCGGCGGCCGGACCGGGGCGCGCGACGCCGACACCGCCTCGGCGGTGGCGAAGGCGGTCGCGGAGAGCCCGGTGCTGCGGCTGGTCGGCGTCGGCGGTTACGAGGGCGCGCTGGCCCACGACAGCTCCGAGCAGGCGAAGTCCACAGTGGACGCCTACCTCGACGCGGTGCGCGACCTGGTGCTGCGGCTGCACGGCGAGGGCCGTTTCGAGGGCTTGGACCAAGTCGTCGTCACAGTGGGCGGCAGCGCGTACTTCGACCAGGTCGCCGCCGCGCTGACCCGGCCGTGGCCGTCGGACCTGCCGGTGCTGCCCGTGGTGCGCAGCGGCGCGTACGTGACGCACGACGACGGCTTCTACCGCGGCATCTCGCCGCTGGGCCGCACCGAGGGCGAGCAGCCGTTCCGGCCGGCGCTGCGGGCGTGGGCGCAGGTCACGTCGAAGCCCCAGGCGGACCTGGCGCTGCTCACGATCGGCAAGCGCGACGCGTCGTTCGACGAGGGCCTGCCCGAGCCGCAGGTGGTGCGCTCCGGCGGCGTGGAACGGCCGCTGGTGGGCGCCTCGGTGACCGCGCTCAACGACCAGCACGCGTTCCTGGCGCTGACCGAGGGCGGTGTCGAGGTCGGCGACTGGGTCGGGCTCGGCGTGTCGCACCCGTGCACGGTGTTCGACAAGTGGCAGCTGATCCCGGTCGTGGACGGCACGACCGTGGTCGACCTCGTCCGAACCTTCTTCTAGGAGCCTGGATGGACATCGTCTTCAAGGGGGCGCGGGTCGTCGACGGCACCGGCGCGCCCGAGTACCGGGCGGACGTGGGGATCAGCGGGGGCCGGATCGCCGCGATCGGACCGGGCCTGTCCGGCGGCCGGACGGTCGACGCCGACGGCCTCGTGCTGGCGCCGGGGTTCATCGACATGCACTCGCACTCCGACCTCCAGGTCCTGGCGAACCCGGACCACCTCGCCAAGGTGTCGCAGGGCGTGACGAGCGAGGTGCTCGGCCAGGACGGGCTGTCCTACGCACCGGTCGACGACGCGGTGCTGGAGACGTTGCGCGGCCAGCTCGCGGGCTGGAACGACGACCCGCCCGGCTTCGACTGGGACTGGCGGTCGGTCGGCGAGTACCTCGACCGGCTCGACCGCGGCATCGCGGTGAACGCCGCGTACCTGGTGCCGCAGGGCACGGTGCGGATGCTGTGCGTCGGCTGGGACGACCGGCCCGCGACCGAGTCCGAAGTGGACCGGATGCGCTCCGTCGTCGCGCAGTCGTTGCGGGAAGGGGCGATGGGGCTCTCGTCGGGGCTGACCTACACGCCCGGCATGTACGCGACCACGGCCGAGCTCGTCCGGCTGTGCGAGGTCACCGGCTCGCTCGGCGGCTACTACAGCCCGCACCACCGCAGCTACGGCGCGGGCGCGCTGGAGGCGTACGCGGAGATGGTCCGGGTGTCGCTGGACTCCGGCTGCCCGCTGCACCTCGCGCACGCCACGATGAACTTCCCCGTCAACGAGGGCCGCGCGGGCGAGCTGCTCTCGTTGCTGGACAACGCGATCGCGGCGGGCGCGGACATCTCGCTGGACACCTACCCGTACCTGCCCGGCGCCACCTACCTGTCGGCGCTGCTGCCGAGCTGGGCCACCGAGGGCGGCCCGGAGGCGACCCTGGCGCGGCTGTCCGATGTGGACACCCGCGAGCGGATCCGGGTGGAGGTCGAGGAGACCGGCTCGGACGGGTGCCACGGCGTGCCGGTCGACTGGGACTCCATCGAGATCAACGGCGTGCGGCGCACCGAGAACGCCCACCTCGTCGGGCACAGCGTGGCCGCCTCCGCGCGGTCCGCCGGACGCCCGGCCGCCGACCTGTACTTCGACACGCTGCTGGCCGAACGGCTCGGCACGTCGTGCTTGATGCACGTCGGCCACGAGGACAACGTGCGCGCGATCATGCGCCACCCCGCGCACACCGGCGGCAGCGACGGGCTGCTCGTCGGCGACCGGCCGCACCCGCGGGCCTGGGGCACGTTCCCCCGCTACCTCGCGCGGTACGTGCGGGAACTGGGCGTGCTCGGGCTCGAGGAGTGCGTCTCCCACCTGACGGGCCGGGCCGCGAAGCGGCTGCGGCTCACCGACCGCGGCCTCGTGCGCGAGGGGTACGCGGCCGACCTGGTCCTGTTCGACCCGAACGAGGTGGCCGACACGGCGACGTTCGACGAGCCGAGGCAGGCCGCTAGAGGAATCCCGCACGTGCTGGTCAACGGGGTGCCGGTGATCGACGGCGGTACGCACACCGGGGCGCTGCCCGGCCATTCCCTGCGCAACAACGGGAGAACCAAGTGATCGACTGGCTGCAACACCAAACGGGCGGACTCCTCACGCTGTCCGCGATCAGCATCGCCCTGTTGCTGATCATGATCATCCGGTTCAAGGTCGAGCCGTTCATCGCTCTGCTGATAGCCGGTCTGCTGGTGGCGCTCGCCGCGGGCCTGCCGGTGGAGACCCTGGTCGGCTCGGCCCAGAAGGCGTCGGGATCGCTGCTGGAGGGCGGTTTCGGCGGCATCCTCGGGCACATCGCGTCGATCATCGGCCTCGGCACGCTGCTCGGCGCGATCCTGGAGGCCTCCGGCGGCGCCCAGGTGCTGACCGGGTCGCTGCTCAAGGCGTTCGGCGAGAAGCGCGCGCCGCTCGCGATGGGCCTGGCCGGTCTGATCTTCGGCGTGCCGGTGTTCTTCGACATCGGCATCTTCGTGCTGGCGCCGCTGGTCTACGTGGCGGCCAAGCAGGGCGGCAAGTCGATCGTGCTGTACGCCATGCCGCTGCTCGCCGGCCTGTCCGTCATGCACGCGTTCATGCCTCCCCACCCCGGCCCCGTGGCCGCGGCGGGCCTGCTGCACGTCGGCCTCGGCTGGATCATCATCATGGGCCTGGCCTGCGCCATCCCGGCGTGGTTCGTCGGCGGCATCCTGTACTCCACGTGGATCGGCAAGCGCATCAACGTGCCCGTCCCCGAGGAGATGCTGGCCGCGGCGGAGGAGGCCAGGGGCGACGAGGTCAAGAACCCGCCGTCGCTCGGCCTGGTGCTCGGGATCATCGCGATCCCGCTGGTGCTGATCCTCGCGGGCACGTTCGGCAGCATCCTGCTGACCAAGGGCTCCCGGCTCTACGGCGTGTTCACGTTCTTCGGCACACCCGCCGTCGCGCTCACCATCGCCGTCCTGCTGGCCACCTACCTGCTCGGCTACCGCCGCGGCATGACCCGCGACCAGCTCACCGAGCTGACCGGCAAGTCCCTCCGCCCGGTCGGCATGATCCTGCTCGTCGTCGGCGCGGGCGGCTTCTTCGGCGCCGTCCTCTCCGCGACCGGCGTCGGCAAGGTCCTGGCCACGTCCCTGTCCGACGCGGGTCTCCCGGTGATCGCGCTCGCCTACGTCATCAGCTGCGGCATGCGCATCGCCCAGGGTTCCGCCACCGTCGCCATCGTCACCACCACCGGCATCGTCGCGCCGGTCGTGGCGGACCTGAACTACTCGCAACCCCAGCTGGCGCTGCTGGTCATGTCGATCGCGTCGGGTTCGATCATCGCCTCGCACGTCAACGACGGCGGCTTCTGGATCGTCTCCCGCTACTTCGGCCTCTCGGTCAAGGAGACGCTCCAGACGTGGACCGTCCTGGAGACCGTGCTGTCCGTGGTCGGCTTCGTCATGGCCGCCCTGCTCAGCCTGGTCGTCTAGCGCGTGTACAGGGAAGAGCCCGCCCGGTGGACCTCACCGGGCGGGCTCTTCGCTCGCGGGGGCCTAGACCCCGGCCTTCTTGCCCTCCGGGGTGGAGACGAACCAGGTGCCGCCGACACCCTGGCCCTTGGCCTCGCCGCAGACCTTGTCCTCGGAGAAGGTGTACAGCGGCCACCCGGCCACGGTCAGCTGCTTGCCGCCGTCGGCGCGGGTGATCGTGCCGACCAGCGCCTTGTCCACGCCCTGCACCTCGAAGCTGTCCGAGGTCACCAGCGCCGGCGGCCACTTCACGGCGCAGTCGCCGTTGCAGTTGGAGGTCGACGGCTTGGGGGTGTCCTTGTCGAAGCGGTACAGGGTCATGCCGCCCTTGTCGGTCAGCACCGTGCCCAGGTTGCCGACGGACGCCGTGGTGAGCACCAGCTCCTTGTTCTCGGAGGCCTTCTGGCCGTCCGGCGCCGAGACGAACCACGCGTCCTTGAAGCCCTGGCTCTTGGCGTCACCGGGGATCTTGTCCTCGACGGAGGTGTAGAGCGGCCAGCCCTTGGCCGTGACCTGCTTGGTGCCGTCCGGGCGGACCAGGACGCCGAGCGCACCCTTGTCCACGCCCTGCACGGAGATGTCGTCCGTCGTGGTCAGCACCGGCGGGAACTTCTTGACGCAGTCGGCGTCGCAGTTCGACGTCGACGGGCTCGCGACGTCCTTGTCGAAGCGGTACACCGTGTTGCCCGCACCGTTGGTCAGCACCGTGCCGAGACCGGGGACCACGGCCGTCGCCAGCACCGGGCCACCCGCCTTCCTGCCTTCGGGCGTGGAGGCGAACCAGGTGCCGCCGACACCCTGCCCCTTCGCGTCACCGGGACCCGCGTCCTGGGCGAACGTGTAGAGCGGCCACCCCGCGACCGTCAGCTGCTTGCCGCCGTCCGTGCGGTCCACAGTGGACACCAGCGCCTTGTCGACACCCTGCACCTCCAGCTCACCGGTCGGCGCGAGCGCGGGCGGCCACTTCACCGCGCAGTCCTCGTAGCACTTGGAGACCGACGGGCTCGCGATGTCCTTGTCGAAGCGGTACAACGTCTTCCCGTTCGCATCGGTCAGCACCTGCCCCAGCCCACCGACCGCCGCCGCCGTCAACGACACCGTCCTGGACTGCGCGATCCCCTGCGGATCGGAGTTGGCCGCCGTGGCGTTCCCCGGGGTCGCCACCTGCCCGCAGGCGCTCAGGAGAACCAGCCCCAGCACGGTAGCGGCCCCGAAAAAGGCCGCGCGAGTACGCATCATGGTGGTGAACCTCCTTGGGTGGTCGCTCGCTCCCTGCGCGGCAACCGATTGCCCACAACACGTGGAGCCACCGGAAAAGGTTCAAACTCGTCCAGGTTTTCTCACCACCCTGGTCAGGAGCACGTTTGCCCAGGTGGCCGAAGACGGGGTCCAGCACGTTCGAGAACGACACCGCCACGATCGGGGTGCAGGTGGGTGGTATCGACTGAACGGGTGAAGGGGTGTTGGCGGTCGGGCGGGCTGGTGGCGCGGTTGGCGATACTCACCGGGTGCCGCCGAACCTCTACCGCTTCCACAGCACCTGGCCGGTCGCCTGCTCGACAGCCGTGGCCTTCGAGGTGCTGTCCGACCTCGGCAGCTACCCCCTCTGGTGGCCCGAGGTGAAGCAGGCCGTGAAGGTCGACGATCGATGCGCACGACTGCACTGCCGATCGCTGTTGCCGTACGAACTCGTCTTCCAGGCACGGCACAACACCCAGGACCCCGACCGCGGCCTCCTGGTCGCAGACCTCACCGGCGACCTCGACGGCACGGTCGGATGGCGCATCGAGGCCGACGGCGAACGGACACGGCTGGTGTACGAGCAGGTCGTGACGGTGCGGAAGCCGTTGCTGCGAAAGCTAGGCGTGGTGGCACGACCAGCGCTGGTAGCGAACCACGAACTGATGATGCGCCACGGCCAACGCGGCCTGTACACCTACCTCGCGGGCTTCCACGCAGGCCGCCACCAACACCCCGAACCACCACACCCCGAGCACGGCCAAACCCGCCAAACACCGCAAGCACCCCAGTAAGGCAAAGCCACAAAACACCGCGAGCACCCAGCAGGGCAAAACCTGCCAATCACGGCAAGCACCCCAGCAGGGCAAAGCCCACCCAACACCGCGCGGACCCCCAACAGGGCGCAGCCCGCCAACGCCCATCCGGCGCGGAGCGCCTGGGGCCTTGTCCGCAGCGCAGCAAGGATGCCCTGTCCGCCGCGAAGCGCGGATGCCTTGTCCAACGGCGCAGCCGAGGATGCTTTGTCGGACGGAGTCCGATGCCCGAGTCAGGCGCAGCCTGATGCTGGCGAAGCCAGCTCCCCTCCCGCCCCCGATAAACAGCGCCCTCCTGCCCGACCCCTGCTTGTCAAGACAGCTTTATCGTCTTGACAAGCAGGGGTCGGGCATTGAGACAATCGCGCACCGGGGGCCGGGCTTCGCACAGGACACCCCCAGGCAACCTCACCCAGCCACAGCAGCATCCTCAACATCCAACACCTGCCGCAAGAACTGCCCGGTGTAGCTCTTCTCCTCACCGGCGATCTCCTCAGGCGTCCCCTCAGCGATCACCATCCCACCCCCGGACCCACCCTCCGGCCCCATGTCCACGACCCAGTCGGACGTCTTGATCACATCCAGGTTGTGCTCGATCACGATCACCGAGTTCCCCTTGTCCACCAACCCGTTGATCACCCCGAGCAGCTTCCGGATGTCCTCGAAGTGCAACCCCGTCGTCGGCTCGTCCAGGATGTACACCGTCCGCCCGGTCGACCTCTTCTGCAGCTCGGAGGCCAACTTCACCCGCTGCGCCTCACCGCCGGACAGCGTGGGCGCGGGCTGCCCCAAGCGGACGTACCCGAGACCGACGTCCACCAGCGTCTTCAGGTGCCGGTAGATCGCGTTGATCGGCTCGAAGAACGAGGCCGCCTCCTCGATCGGCATGTCCAGCACCTCGGAGATCGTCTTCCCCTTGTAGTGGACCTCCAGGGTCTCCCGGTTGTACCGCGCTCCCTTGCACACCTCGCAGGGCACGTACACGTCCGGCAGGAAATTCATCTCGATCTTGATCGTCCCGTCGCCCGCGCAGGCCTCGCACCGCCCGCCCTTGACGTTGAACGAGAACCGCCCCGGCTGGTACCCGCGCACCTTCGCCTCGGTGGTCGACGCGAACAGCTTCCGGATGTGGTCGAACACCCCGGTGTAGGTGGCGGCGTTGGACCGGGGCGTGCGGCCGATCGGCGACTGGTCGACCTGGACGAGCTTGTCGACCTCGTCGAGCCCCTTGATCCGGGTGTGCCGACCGGGCACCTGGCGGGCGCCGTTGAGCTTGTTCGCCAGCACGGTCGCCAGGATGTCGTTGACCAGCGTCGACTTCCCCGACCCCGACACACCCGTCACCGACACCAGCGCCCCGAGCGGGAACGACACGTCGATCCCGCGCAGGTTGTGCTCGCGCGCGCCGACGACCGTGAGCTGCCGCTTCTTGTCGATCTTGCGGCGCGTCTCCGGCATCGGGATTTCCTTGCGCCCGGACAGGTACGCGCCGGTCAGCGACTCCTTGTTCTTCAGCAGCGCCTTGTACGGCCCGCTGTGCACGACGTGGCCGCCGTGCTCACCGGCGCCGGGGCCGATGTCGACGACCCAGTCCGACGTGCGGATGGTGTCCTCGTCGTGCTCGACGACGATCAGCGTGTTGCCCAGGTCGCGCAGCCGGATCAGGGTGTCGATGAGCCGGTGGTTGTCGCGCTGGTGCAGGCCGATCGACGGCTCGTCCAGCACGTACAGCACGCCCACCAGGCCGGACCCGATCTGCGTCGCCAGCCGGATGCGCTGGGCCTCGCCACCGGACAGCGTGCCGGACGCGCGGTCCAGCGACAGGTACGTCAGGCCCACGTCGACCAGGAAGTGCAGGCGCGCCTGGATCTCCTTGAGCACGGCGCCCGCGATCATCGACTCGCGCTTGCCGAGCTTGAGCCCGTCGAGGAACTCCGAGCACTCCGACACGCTCATCGCGCAGACCTCGGCGATGGACTTGTCGCCCTTGCGGGCGTGGTGCAGCGTCACGGCGAGGATCTCGGGCTTGAGGCGCGTGCCCTGGCACGTCGGGCAGGGCACCTCCCGCATGTAGCCCTCGTACTTCTCCCGCATGAACTCGGACTCGGTCTGCTCCTGGCGGCGCTCCAGGAACGGGATCACGCCCTCGAAGTTCGCGTAGTACGAGCGCTCGCGGCCGTACCGGTTCTTGTACCGGACGTGGACCTGCTCGTTCACGCCGTGCAGCACGGCCTTCTGCACCTTCGCGGGCAGCGAGCGCCACGCGGTGTCCATCCGGTAGCCGATGGTCTCGCCCAGCGACTCCAGCAGCCGGGTGAAGTACTCGGCGGTCTGGCCGCCCGCCCACGGCGCGATGGCGCCCTCGCCGAGCGACAGCTCGTCGTCGGGCACGACCAGCTCCGGGTCGACCTCCTTGCGCACGCCGAGACCGGTGCACGCCGGGCAGGCGCCGTAGGGCGAGTTGAACGAGAACGAGCGCGGTTCGAGGTCCTCGATCGCGAGCGGGTGGCCGTTCGGGCAGGCCAGGTGCTCGGAGAAGCCGCGCTCGCGCTGCGGGTCGGTCTCCGGCAGGTCGACGAACTCCAGCACGACGAGCCCGTCGGCCAGCCTCAGCGCGGTCTCGACCGAGTCGGTGAGGCGCTGCTTGGAGCTCGCCTTCACCGACAGCCGGTCGATCACCACCGAGATCTCGTGCTTCTCCTGCTTCTTGAGCTTCGGCACCTCGGCCAGCGCGTACACCGTGCCGTCGACCTTCGCGCGCGAGTAGCCCTGGGCCTGCAGCGCGGAGAACAGGTCGACGTACTCGCCCTTGCGGCCGCGGATCACCGGCGCGAGCACCTGGAACTTCACGCCCTGCTGCATCGCCAGCACCTGGTCGACGATCTGCTGCGGGGTCTGCTTGCTGATCGGCTCGCCGCACGCCGGGCAGTGCGCCTTGCCCGCACGCGCGTAGAGCAGGCGCAGGTAGTCGTACACCTCGGTGATCGTGCCGACGGTCGACCGCGGGTTGCGGCTGGTCGACTTCTGGTCGATCGACACCGCGGGCGACAGGCCCTCGATGAAGTCCACGTCCGGCTTGTCCATCTGGCCGAGGAACTGCCGCGCGTACGCGGAGAGCGACTCCACGTACCGGCGCTGGCCCTCCGCGAAGATCGTGTCGAACGCGAGGCTGGACTTGCCCGAGCCGGAGAGCCCGGTGAACACGATGAGGGCGTCCCTCGGCAGGTCGAGGTCCACGCCCCGCAGGTTGTGCTCGCGAGCGCCGCGAACGACAAGGCGGTCTGCCACTGGGTGGTTCCCTTCGGCTTTGGGTTGGCGAGCCCGGCCATGCACACGCCGGTTCGTGCGGTACCGAACACACGTTCGAAAAAGCGTACTAAACACCACTGGTGCCCGCGCGGCGGGTCGACCCCCGTGTCGGAGGTCTCCAGGCCGCGGGAGGTGAGCCGACCACCATGCTAAGTGCGACCACCGACGAAAACGGTCCTGGCCCCGCCGGCATTCCCCGACACCCGGGCTCGGTGGCCACGGCAGTGGACAGGTACCCCACCAGCCCCACCCGTCACACCGCGGCGAGGAGGAGGGAGAGCTATTTCACCCGATCGTGGGGGACCCGCGACCCTCGGCATCGTGATCGCGCACTCGGTAGAGTCGAGGTACCGCCACCAGGTGATTCCCCGTGTGATCGACGGCTACCGGTCCACGGTGAACCCTCCTAGGCTGGTCGGCACCGAATTCCGAGCCTCAACGTCGGGGAGAGGCACCACATGAGCTTTGCCAACACCGGTTCCCAGGTGGAGTCGGTCGTGCCCGCGCCGAGGGAGCAGTCCGGCGCGGCGCAGCTGGCCACCGGGAACCTCGCGGCCGTCGACCGCGCCACCGAGGCGTTCTACGCCGCCGTCGCCGAACTGGACGCGGTCGCCGTGCGCGCTCCCAGCCTGCTGCCCGGCTGGAGCCGGGCGCACGTGATCAGCCACGTGGCGCGCAACGCCGACGCGCTGGTCAACCTGCTGACGTGGGCGAGAACGGGGGTCGAGCACCCGGCGTACACGAGCAGGGTCGACCGGGACGCCGACATCGAGGAGGGGTCGACGCGGACACCGCAGCTGCTGCGGGCCGACCTCGACTCGGCGTGCCTGCGGTTCGCCGCGGCCGCCGAGAGCCTGCCCGCCTCGGCGTGGGAGGCGGAGGTCGTCCAGCCCAGCGGCGGGACGCTGCTGGCCCACCAGGTGCCGTGGCTCAGGCTGCGCGAGCTGCTGTTCCACCTGGTCGACCTCGACGTGGGCGTCGACTTCGACGACCTGCCCGAGGAGCACCTGGAGGACCTGGTGGACAGCGTGGTCGGCGGGTTCGCGACCAGGCCCGACTCGCCCGCCGTGCGGATCGACGTCGCGCTGCCGGAGGGTCGTCAGCGCAGCTGGGAGTTGAACACCGCGGGCACCGACAGCTCCGTCACCATCAGCGGTGACGCGGCCGACGTGCTCGGCTGGCTCACCGGCCGCCACGACGGCGCGCGGTTGAGCGGGGACGTGCCGAAGCTGCCCAGCTGGCTCTGAGCGGACGCGCCGCCGGTGAACCGGGGTGCCAGCAGCCGGGCCGCCAGCACCAGGCGGACCAGCTCCGGCCCCCGGCTCTCGGCGGTGAGCCAGGTGTGGATCGGGCGCTCGACGAACCTGGTGAGCAGCCACCCGAGCACGACGGCCGTGGCGAAGAAGGCGACGAGCTGGACCACCGGGCCGAGCCCGAGGCGGGCGAGGTAGAGCATCACGACGTAGCCGACCTCCTGGTGCACGAGGTAGACGCCGTAGGAGATGCCCGCCAGCCACTTGATCGGGGTGGCGATCGCGCGGATCGGCTGCACGTTCCAGTCCGGGCCGCTCGCCGCGGCGCAGTAGCCGAGCAGCAGCACGCCGAGCCCCAGGGTGGACTCCAGGTCGGAGCTGTGGATGGCCTGCGCGCCCAGCGCGCACACCAGCAGCGCGCCGAGGTGGCCGTTGCCCAGCCTGCCCTTCGACCACAGCCAGATGCCGATGCCGATCGCGAACAGCTGCGCGCGGTGCACGCCGAGACCGTCGTAGAGCGTCCTGACCAGACCGGGTTCGGTCGTCCAGATCCGCATGACCAGCGGCCCGAACACGAGTGTCCACAGCAGCACGCGCAACCACGGGCCGCGCAAGCGTGAGCAGAGGAACGCGCCCGCGATGAACCCGGTGATCTGCACGGGCAGCGTCCAGTACGAGTAGTCGACGAGCCGGACGTCCGGGACCCAGTTCTGCAGCATGAAGATGTTCATCACGAGGTCGCGGAACCCCAGCTGGCTCCAGCCCTCCGGCGCGACCCACTTGAGCACGCCGAACGTGAACGTGGCCGCCACCGCGTACGCGGGCAGCAGCCGCGAGAGCCGGTTGCGCAGGAACCGCACGGGCTCGCCCTTCGCCAGCGACGCGCACGCGAAGTACGCGGACATGACGACCAGCCCGCTGGCCCCCATCTCGAGGGGGAACGAGAACAGCGGGCGACCGAGCTCGGGGTGCACGAACGGTCCCGCGTGCGTGGCGTGCTGCAGCAGGACGGAGAACACGGCGACCACCCGCAGGACGTCCCAGTTGATCCGTCGGGCGGAGGCGCGAGGAGAGTTCGACACGAGGGGGGAAACCCGTTCCGGAGTGTTCGGCAACGTCGGATTCGATCGTTACCAAGCCTAAGGGGTCAACCTGTAGGGACCCTGAAGGAGTGCGCCGCAAGTACTCGAACGACTACCGTCGGCCATTGTGGACGTACAAGAGGACTACACCGGTCACGTCGAACCGGGCGGCCCCGCGGCCCGCCGGACGCTCGGCGCCCTGACCATCACGAAGATCTCCGTCGGTCCGATGGACAACAACGCGTACCTCCTGGTGTGCCGCGCTACCAACGAGGCCCTGCTCATCGACGCCGCCGCCGACCCCGAACGCCTCTCCGACCTGGTCGGCCACGACCAGGAGCGGCCGAGGCTCAAGACGATCGTCACCACCCACCAGCACGGCGACCACTGGCAGGCGCTCGGCGCGGTCGCGGGCGCGAACGGCGCCGACACCGTCGCCCACGCCCTGGACGCGGGCCCGCTGCCGGTTCCGCCGGACCAGCTCGTCGAGCACGGCGACACGGTCGCCGTCGGCGAGGTCCCGCTGACCGTCATCCACCTGCGCGGCCACACGCCGGGCTCCATCGCCCTGCTCTACCGCGACCCCGACGGGCACCCGCACCTGTTCACCGGCGACTCGCTGTTCCCCGGCGGCGTGGGCAAGACCTCGTCCCCGGAGAACTTCACCTCGCTGCTCGACGACGTGACCTCGCGGATCTTCGCCGAGCTGCCCGACGACACCTGGTTCTACCCCGGCCACGGTGACGACTCGACGCTGGGCGAGCAGCGCGGTCACCTGGACGAGTGGCGCTCGCGCGGGTGGTGACCTCGGGTGGAGCCCCGGTCGCCGGGGCTCCACACGGCGGTGGGTCGTGATCATTCCACCGGCACGGAGCAATACGACTTCGACAAAGCTGAAATGGCCACCAGGACCGCAATAATCGGAGTCCGAAGTTGTCGGCCGAAGCAAGTTCGCATTGAGCGGACTCCGCCGTGGCCGGTTGGGTAATTTCGAGCCGTGGTCGACGAACTTGTTGTGGAGATCTACACCGATGGGTCGTGCTGGGGCAATCCCGGCCCCGGTGGCTGGGGCGCGGTGCTGAAATACGGTCCGCATGAGAAAGAACTCCACGGGTCCGAACCCACGATCACGACGAACAACCGGATGGAGCTGACGGCTCCGATCCGGGCGCTGGAAAGCCTGAAGCGACCGTCGGTGGTGCGGGTGTACACGGACAGCTCGTACGTGAAGGACGGCATCACGTCGTGGCTTCCGAAGTGGAAGGCGAACGGTTGGACCACCGGGTCCAAGAAACCGGTGAAGAACGTGGACCTGTGGCAACTCCTCGACGCCGCGACCGAGAAGCACGAGGTCGAATGGCTCTGGGTCAAAGGACATGCCGGTCACCCCGAGAACGAGCGCGCTGACAGACTGGCGACCACGGGGGCGTCGGAAGCGGCCAAGGGGATGTCGTGGACGCCACCCGTCCGGCCGGTGCGGATGCCGACTGAGACCACACCCGTGAAAGAGAAGACGCGCTGTCGGGCCGTGACCCGCAAGGGCGAGCAGTGCGCGGTCGACGCAGGCCTGTCCGGCCTGTGCCACGTGCACGACCCGGCTCTGCAGTGCGGTGCTCTGCAGAGGAATGGAAAGCGGTGCACAGTCGCCAGCGGAGGTGGTCCTTGCGTCCACCACCGAGGTGAATCGGACACCCATCCCAGTCTGTTCCGATTTTGAGTCCGTGGGCATCCGCGGTGCTGGTCGGCCGAATCGACTCAGGAAACGGGATCCGCCGCCGAGCGGTGATCACGTCCGGTCCACCGTGAGCTCGGCGACGCCCGCCACGGCGTCGACGGCGTAGTGGTCGGCGGCGGTGTCGAGGTCGGTGGTGCTCAGCACGGTGCCGCCCGCGAGACCGGAGGTGGACGTGCCGTCGATCACGGCGTGGCCGGCACCGCCGCTGAACCGGACCTGGGCCTGCGCGCCGGCGGGCAGGTGCAGGTCGAAGGCGGAGGCGCCGCCGGTCATGCGGACCGGAACCGTGCCGGTCGGCGTCGGCAGCGTGAGGTCGATGCGGTCGGAGCCCGCGCCGAAGTCGACGGACTCGAGCTTGGCGGTGCGCAGGTCGACGGTCTGCACCTTGGCGCCGCCGTCGAGGTGGACGCTCCACGTGACGTCGGACGCCAGCTCGACGCGCGCCTCGTCGGCGTTGTCGAACGAGAGGGCGAGCACGTCGCCGTCGACGGTCGCGCGGGGCACCACGCGCCTGCCGTCCGGGGACCACGCGCGGAAGAGGTCGCCGTGCAGGTCGGTGGAGCGGACGACGATGGCGGTCGCGCCGGTCAGCAGCGTCAGGTCGGCCCGCGTCCGCCCCGCGCGGTCGGCGGTGACGGCGTCGCCGGGTACCGCGGTCGCGCGGTCCGGGGACGAGGAACACCCTGACACCGCAACGACAACAGCGGCCAGGACGAGCCACCGCTTCCCCATGGGCGCGCTCCCTCTGCGTTGGTAACGCTCCCGGGGATTCCCCGCGACGGCCTTCCGGTAAACCCCGGACAGGCGTGCGCGACAGCTGCGAGGATTGCCCTCATGGCACAGCGGGCACCGCACGAGTTCGAGTTCGTGGTGGAGACGCCGTTCACCGGCACCACCGGGCAGGTGGACGGCTACGACACCTACCTGCCGCCCGGCGCCGACGGTCCGCTGCCCGCGGTCGTCATCGTCACCGGCCCCTCACCCGAGGTGTACCCGATCCGGCCGCGGCGGTGGCCGGTCTACCAGGGGTACGCGCGGCTGCTGGCCGAACGCGGTGTGGTCGCGGTGGTCGCCGACCCGCCCTACCACTCCCCCGAGGCGTGGCCGGACGCAGCCGAGGACCTGGCGAGGATCGTCGACGCCGTGCGGGCGGCGGACGGGGTGGACGCGGACCGGGTGGCGCTGTGGGCGTTCTCCGGCGGCGCGCTGCTCACCGGCCGCTGGCTCGCCGAGTCACCGGAGTGGTTGCGCTGCCTGGCGTTGAGCTACCCGATGATGAACCCGGCCGACGCCGTGGCGCCCGGTCGGCCGATCGTGCTGACCAGGGTGGGCCTGGAGTCCGCCGAGCTGCAGGAGACGGTCGACGCGTTCCTCGCCACCGACGTCGACGTGCACGTCGTCCACGTGCCGGACGGGCAGCACGCGTTCGACGTGCTGGACCACACCCAGCAGTCGCGCGACGCCGTGCTGGAGGCCGCGGACCTGGTGCTGGGGCACCTCACGGCGTGAAGACGCGGTCGTAGCCGGCCACGCGGAACTCGACGCGCACGCCGAGCAGGGCGGCCAGGCGGGCCGCGAGCGCCTCGCCGCGGGAGCGCCAGGCGAGGGTCGTGGTCTCGTCCGGGAACCCGGAGCTCATCGGGTCGTCGCTGACGAACACGGCCTGGAACTCGGCGTCCCACGCCTCTATCGCGGCGACCAGTTCGGCGGGTGCGCCGTGGTCGGCCACCAGCCGTTCGGGGGCGTAGTTCTCCCTGATCGGGTCATCCGCCCGGAGGACCCACAGGCAGTCGGTCACCCACTCGGGCGCCAGCCGCACGGACAGCAGTTCCGCCATGCGGCCATCCTCCCGGCGACGGGCCCCACCCGCCGCCGGGGGGTGGGGTCAGGACTGGGTGATGTTGACCATCCACGGGATGCCGAAGCGGTCGACGCAGGCGCCGAACTCGTCGCCCCACATCTGCTTCTCCAGGGGGACCGAGACCGTCCCGCCGTCGGAGAGCTTCTCCCAGTAGCCGCGCAGGTCGTCGCCGTCGCTGCCGCTCAGGCTGATGGTGACGTTCGTGCCGGGGTTGTGCTCCATGCCGGGCGGGGTGTCCGCGGCCATCAGCGTGTAGCCGCTGTCGGTCTTCAGCATGCCGTGCATGATCTTGTCCGCGAACGGCGCGTCGTCCGCGCCGAACTCGCCGAACGTGTTGAGCGTCAGCTCACCGCCGAACACGCCCTGGTAGTACTCCATCGCCTCGCGGGCGTTGTCGGTGAAGCTGATGTACGGGTTCAGGACTGATGCCATCACACGCTCCTTGCTAGCGCCGGGACCGCATCGTCGCAGAGCACTCCGGGTGCCGCCATAGGGAGCAATTCCCCTGCCACCAGGGGAGAACGGCCGGTCACCCGTGGTGAGATTGACCGGCGGTCCTGGACAACGTTGTCACGAGGAGGCTGGGGTGTTCCTGCTGAACCGGCGGCGGTTGTTGGGGTTGATCGGGGCGTCCGCGGTGGTCGGGACGACCGGCGGTGTCGGCGTCGGACGGGCCGCCGCGGTCGCGGACCCGGTGGCCGACACCTACTACCGCGTCCTGCTCCGGCACACCCGGTGGTCCGAGACCCGGTTCGACGCCACCGCGGGGCACTACACCCGCACCGACTTCGGGTTCGCCGTCGTGCTGGGCAACGCGGTCCTGGTGACCAGGGGCGAGTACGACGCGCAGGTCGCCGGGGTGGGCCGGGACGTGCTGCGGGCGCGGACGGTCGCCACCATCGAGCACTTCGCCGCGTCGAACGTGCTGGCCGGTGGGACCGAGTGGGGCAAGACCCTGTTCTGGGACACCACCTTCCAGTCCTACTTCGTCCTCGCCGCCCGGCTGCTCTGGTCCGACCTGGACGCCACGACGCGGTCCACTGTGGACACCATCGTCCGCGCGCAGGCCGAGTACACGGTCTCCCTGGGCACCGGCGACGACCCGCGGTCGGGCAGCTGGACGCCGAACGGCACGGCGGGCGGCTTCGCGGGCGACACCAAGCTGGAGGAGATGGGCGTGTATGCCCAGGCCCTCGCGCCCGGACTGGCCTGGGCCGACCAGCCGCCGGACGCGTGGCGCGCGGCGTTCGGCCGGTGGAGCCGCAACGCCTCCGGGCTGCCCGCGGCGGACCTCGCGAACCCGGCGCTGGTGGACGGCGTGCCGGTGAGCGCCAACACGGCGGCGAACCTGCACGACACGTTCCTGGTGGAGAACCACGGGTCGTTCGGGCCGCACTACCAGGAGGAGCTGTGGCGCACGTCGGCGCGCAACGGCGTCCACTTCCTGCTCGCGGGCCGTCCGCTGCCCGAGGTGGTCACCGCGCAGCCCAACGGGGAACGCCTGTGGCGCACCGTCCTGGGCACGATGAGCGACGCGGGCGAGCCGCTCATGCCGATGGTGGCCGACCGCGAACACCTCTACGGCAGGGACGTCATCCCGTTGGCGTTCCGGGCGCAGGTGCTCGGCGACCGCTTCGCCGCCCGTGCCGAGGCCGACCTCGCGGCCAGGCTGGAGGCCTACCAGGCGTACGCGCCGGTGGACCGGATCACGAAGTTCTCCGGTGAGCCCAAGTACGAGCCGGAGGCGCGGGCCGAGATCGCGATCAGCTACCTGCTGCACGAGCTGCGGCCACGACCGGAGCCCGCCTCGGCCGCGGAGCTGTTCCGGCACGCGAGCGGGGCGACGGACTTCGGCGCGGGACCGGGTCTGCTGGCGCAGCAGTCGGAGTCGGCGTGGGCGGCGACGGTCAGCAAGGCCGGGCTGGTGAAGTTCGCCTGGCAGCCCGGTCACGACGACTGGCTGTTCGTGCTCGGCGGCGCCTCGCCGATGTTCCTGCCGTCGACCGGGCTGGCCGTGCGGACGCGGTTCGCCAAGGCGTACAACGGGATCCGCGACGGGTTCGACGCGACGGCGAGCGTGCTGGGCTTCGACTCGGGGTGGGCCGGGATGGTGACGCTGCCGACCGGCACCGTCGTGTACGCGACCTCCGGTGTCGCGGCCGGGGAAGGCCGGGTGGAGGTCCACAACCGCACGATGCCCGGTGTGCCGGGGCTGGACGGCGACCGCGTGTACACCGCGGCCGAGGGCGCCGCGACGGTGCGCGCCACCGACGGCGTCGGCACCGGGCGGGTCGACGACCTGGTGTTCGCCCGCACGACCGCGCGGCACGTGCGGATGGTCGGCGTGACCCCGTACCCGACCTACGGCTACTCGGTCTTCGCGTTCGAGGTGCGGGACGGCGCGTCCGGTGCCGACGCGGCGCGCGGGCGTCCGACCACGGCGTCGTCGTCCGACACCGGCCGCGACCCGGCGTTCGCGACCGACAGCGACGCCGCGACGCGCTGGGCGGTGTCGCGGGCCGACCGGCCGCGCGCCGACAGCTGGCTCTCGGTCGACCTCGGCGCGGACGTCCCGCTCGACCGGGTGCGCCTGCACTGGGAGACCGCGGCCGGGGTGGCCTACCGCGTGGAGACCTCCGTCGACGGCGTGCGGTGGACGACCGCCGTGGCGTACCCGCACGACGACCTGCGCAGCACCGGTGGGTGGCTGGACGTGGACGGGCGCGCCGGGTTCGTCGTGCACGGCTCGACCGCGCCGATCGCCGTGCGCGGCGGGACGGTCGTGCTGTCCGACGGGCCCGCGGCCGGGTTCCTCGCGGAGGGTTACACCGGTGCGTCGAGGGACCTGCGCGCGATCGCCGCCGCGGGTGCGCCGACGTGCCCGGCGGGCGTCCGGGCGAGCACCGCCGACGGCTACCTGAGCCTTTTCAACCTGAGCGCGCTGCGGGTCACCGGCACGGTGTCGATCACGCAGCCGCGCACCGGGGTGCAGCTCTACCAGGGCGTCCAGCGGACCACCGCGACCGGCACCGACTACGTCCTGGCCGTCGACGCGGCGAGCGCACGGGTCGAGCCCGCCAGGTTCACCCTCCGCCGGGCCGCGGGCGGCGCGCTGCCGGTCGGGCTCACGGCGACGGTCTCCGACGGCCGGCGCGTCCGCGTCACCGGACCCGCCGCCGCGCTGGTCGTCACCCAGGCCGGTGGCGCCGAGCTGCCCCTGTCCAGCGGCGCCGAGGTGGTGTTCCCGACCGGGCGGCCGTACCCACTGGCCGACCTGGCGGCCGGGCGCGTCGCGTTCCCGACCTCGCCCCTGCCGCCCGGCATGTCCGACCCGGCGGCGGCCGTGGACGACGACCCGCGGACCTCGTGGACGCCGGGCCCGAACGGCCGCCTGGTGGTCGACCTCGGCGCGGCGCTGGCGGTGGACGGCGTGGTGCTGACCTGGACGGCCGGTCTCGTGCCCACGACCACCGTCTCGACCAGCACCGACGGCCGGACCTACCAGCCCGCCGCCGCGGCGGTGCCGCGCGGCCGGAGGTCGACCGCCGCGGTCGCCACGACGGCCCGCTACGTCGCCGTGGGCACCGGGTGGCGGACGGGTCAGGCGACCCTGGTGTCCGTCGTGGTGCGCCCGGCCGTCACAGGCTGAACCCGCGCAGCAGCCCGGTGTACGGCTTCGACGGCGGCGTGGCGAACTCGCCGCGCGCCCCGGTGCGCAGCCCCATCGCGACCAGGGACTGCACCTGGAGCGTGGCGGCGCGGACCCCGTCGACCACCGGCACGCCGATGGCGGCGGAGAGGTCCGCGCACAGGTCCGCCATGCCCGCGCAGCCGAGCACCACGGCGTCCGCGTCGTCCCGCACGACGGCGTCCCGGCACGCCTGCGTGACCTTCTCCAGCGCGTCCGGGTCCTCCTCCAGCTCCAGCACCGGGATGTCGCACGCGTGCACCCCGGCGCAGAACCGCTGCACCCCGTACCGCTCCGCGAGGTCCCACGCCCGGCCACGGGTGCGGTCGAGCGTGGTCACCACGGTGAACCGGCGGCCGAGGTAGGCCGCGGTGCGCATGGCCGCCTCGGCGATCCCGACCACCGGTCCGGCGGCCAGCTCGCGCGCCGCGTCCAGGCCGGGGTCGCCGAAGCAGGCGATCACGTAACCGTCCACACCGGACTGCTCGCCCGCCGCGACCTCCGCCAGCACGCCGGGGACGCTGAGCGCCTCGTCGTAGTGGCTCTCGATCGACGCGGGGCCCATGGCCGGGCTCACCGCGTCGACCGATGTGCCGGGGGCGGCCATGGCGAGCGCCGCCGCGTGGATGGACCGGGTCATGCCCTTGCTGGTGTTCGGGTTGACGATCTTGATCAGCACGGGGCTACCCGGCGATCCTGGCGCGTTTGGCCAGCGCGGTGTAGACCGCGAGACCCAGCGCCATGCCGATGAACCAGGTGTACTGGGCCGCCGACTTCATGCCCGGTCCGCCGGTCCACAGCACGGGGACCATCGCCACCGCGGCGCCGACCACCGTCGCGACGATCGCGGGCGGGTTGAACCCGTTGCGGTACCAGTACCTGCCGCCGGGCGACATGGTGAACAGGTCGTCGACCACGACCCGCTGCCTGCGGACGAGGTAGTAGTCGGCGATCAGCACGCCGAACAGCGGGCCGATGAACGCGCCGAGCGTCTCCAGCGTGTAGTGGATGACGTCGGGGCTGTTGTAGAGGTTCCACGGGGTGATCAGCACCGAGCCGACCGCGGCGATCATGCCGCCCGCGCGCCAGGAGATCTTCTGCGGGCTCACGTTGGAGAAGTCGAACGCGGGCGAGATGAAGTTCGCGACGATGTTGATGCCGATGGTCGCGATGGTGAAGGTCAGCGCTCCCAGCACGATCGCCAGCGTGCTGTCGATCCGGGCGACCGTCTGCACCGGGTCGATGATCAGCTCGCCGTAGATCGGGACGGTCAGGGACGCGGTCACCACGACCAGGATGGAGAACACCAGGAAGTTGACCGGCAGGCCGAGCAGGTTGCCGCGCTTGACCGCCGAGAACGACCTGCCGTAGCGGGAGAAGTCGCCGAAGTTGAGCATGGGCCCGGAGAAGTAGGACACGACCAGCGCGATGGCGCCCAGCATCACCGGGACCGACTGCGCGCCGGTGTACTTGACGTCGCCCAGGGTCAGGTCGATGGCGCCCCAGCCCGCGCGGTAGACCAGGTACCCGGTCAGCAGGAACATCACGACGTAGACGGCGGGGCCGCAGAAGTCGATGAACTTGCGGATGGTCTCCATGCCGGTCCAGAACACCGCGGCCTGGAGGATCCACAGCACCGTGAACGAGACCCAGCCCAGCAGCGGCAGGCCGAGGAAGCCGTACTGCTGCACGTCGGCGTAGGGGATGAGGTCGGGGAACAGCTTGAGCAGAGCCACTTCCAGCGCCGCCGACGCGAGGTAGGTCTGGATGCCGTACCAGGCGACCGCGATCAGCCCGCGGATCACGGCGGGGATGTTCGCGCCGCGCACGCCGAACACCGTGCGGCAGATGACCGGGTAGGGCACGCCCGCGGCCTGGCTCGGCTTGGCGACCAGGTTGCAGAAGAAGTACACGATGCCGATGCCGACCAGCAGCGCCACCAGGACCTGCCAGCTGTTCAGGCCGAGCATGAACAGGCTGCCCGCGGTGATGTAGCCGCCGACGCTGTGCACGTCGGACATCCAGAAGGCGAAGATGTTGTAGGACCCCCAGGACTGCTCGGCCAGCGGGGCGAGGTCCTCGTTCGCGAGGCGGGGGTCGTACTCGGCCTTCAGGCCGCCGGGTACCCCGGCGGCCGGGGACGGTGGGCGGAGTTCCTCAACGTGCGGCACGATCTCGGTCATGGTCACTCCCGGCTCGCCTCGTCAGAACGGCTTCGCCAGGTCAAAGTAGGAGCGCGATGTTACGCGTCCATCACGTGGAACATATATCTTGCCGGAGGCCGGTATATCTTGCCGGACCTGGGGTTTCTCAGTCCGGATCGGCGAAGAGCCCGGTGTCGCGGGGCAGCAGTTCCAGCGACGACTGGAGCCTCCCGTGGTGCCTGCGGGCCGCCTCCAGCAACGCCGTCGCGTCCCGCGCCACGAACGCCGCGAGCATCGCGTCGTGGTCGTTGTGCAGCTCCGCCCGTTCCGCCTCCGGCAGGTGCGCCATCGGTTGCAGCGGCTCGGTCATGTTCCACGCCGACTCGAACATCCCGAGCAGCCGCAGCATCCCGCACGGAGCCACCAGCGCCAGGTGGAAGCTCCGGCTCTCCCGGTGGTAGGCGTGCGCGTCCCTGGCGCGCACGGCCTCCTCCAGACCGCGGTGCGCCGCGCGGGCGTTCTCGTCGTCGGTCGCGTCCGCCGCCCCGACGGCCGCCGCCAGCGCCGCGGCCTCCAGCACCCCGCGCACCAGGTACAGCTCCTGGAGCTCGCGGGCGGTCAGCTTCGCCACCGTGTAGCCGGCGTTGGGCCGGTGCTCCACCAGGCCTTCGCCGATCAGCGTCTTCAACGACTCGCGCACCGGGATCCGGCTGACGCCGAACACCGCCGCGACCTCGTCCAGCGGGATCGGCGTGCCGGGCGGGACGCCGCCGTCGAGCAGGCACCGGCGCAGCTCGGCGAGGATGGCGGCCTGCGAGCTGCCGGGCCGCTCGCTGACGAGCCGCGCCACCAGCACCGACCTGCTCCTGCGCCCTGGCATGCGACTCCCTCCCCGTCCGGGTCTCGCAGGAGGCTACGCGCTTCGTCCCGACCCGCGCGTCGATCCGGGCCCGGCACTCGTCGACACGCTCCTGCGGGTGGCTCCTCGTCTCCGGACGTGTGGTGGCCCAGGAAGCAACCAGGACGACAGGACAGCGCCCCGCGGGCGTCCTAAGGTGCTCGGATGGCCACCTGGGACGACGTGCACCGGCTCGCGATGGCGATGCCCGAGGCGGAGGAGCGCTCGCCGCGCGACTGGCGGGTCAAGGGCAAGGGGTTCGTCTCCGAACGCCCCCTGCGCCCCGCGGACCTGGCCGCGCTCGGCCCGTCCGCTCCGGACGGGCCGATCATGGGCGCGCGGGTCGCGGACCTGGGCGTGAAGGAGGCCCTGCTCGCCGACGACCCGGCCGTGTACTTCACGACGCCGCACTTCGACGGGTACGCGTCGGTGCTGGTGCGGCTGGACCGGATCGGCGTCGAGGAGCTGGAGGAGCTGGTCGTCGAGGCGTGGCTCTGCAAGGCGCCGAAACGCCTCGCGAAGGCCTACCTCGACGCTCAGGGCTCGATGACGTAGACGATCCCGCCCGGCCCGTCGGCCACCGAGCCGTCGGCGTCGTACCGCTTGGTGCGCAACCAGATCGTCTCGAACTGGGCGCGCGGGTAGACGTGCCGGACGGCCTCGTTCGACGGGGACGCCGGGTCGTTGGCGATCACGTCGCCCTCGGCGGTGAACCCGACGACGACCATGATGTGGCCCGCCGTGCCGTACTCGGCGCCGTCCAGCTCCTCCTCGCGGAACGACTGGGAGGTGATCACCGGGACGCCGCGGGCGATGTAGGTCTCCAGCTCGGTCAGCGACCTGAGCCTGGTGATGTGCCCGCGCAGCCCGAACGTGGCCGCGTACGCGGTGTTGAACGGCCAGTTGCCGTCGCCGTCGTAGTCCAGGTCGTAGGTGTGCGCGGCCGCGTACTCGACGCTGCGGTCGGGGTGGCTCGGGTCGATCCCGGCCAGGTCCTCCGGGGTCGGGCCGCGGCCCCAGTACTCGACGACCATCTCGGTGGACGTGGGGCTGCACAGGGACTCGCCGCCCTCGTGCACGTTCTGCGAGTAGCGCGGCACGGGCAGCTCGACACCGCGCGCGGGACCGGGCGCGCTGGCGGGCACGGTGAACGCGTCGGGAACCGCGGAGGCCATGGCGCCGGCCATGAGCAGCGTCGGGGTGGCCGTCGAGCCCGCCGACCGGTAGAGCGTCACGCGGAGCTGGACGTCGCGCAGCGGCTGCCCCTGGGCTGCCACGAACGTGTCCACGTCGACCCGGCCGTGCTCGTCGGACTGGCCGGGCACGCTGGTGCGCCTGATGTCGGTGTCGCCGGAGGCCCAGCGGCCCATGGCGTACCAGCCGGTGCGCGGGCCGCGCAGGTCGACCTGGAGCCACGTCCCCGGTGGGGTGAGGGCGTTCCACGACGCGACGACCTGCGTCGCGCCGAACCGGGTGGCGTGCCGCGGCGACGTCCAGCGGGCGAACTCGTACCCGCCCTCGGTACCCGCGGGCGAGCCGATGACCAGGCCCTGCCCGGCGGGCGCGCGCGTCAGCCCCTCGGAACGGCCCTGGGCGAACTCGGCGGCGGAGCGCCATTCGCGGTAGTCGACTTGCGCGTCCGTGGCGACCGCCATCGGCATGATCATCGCCGCGCTCATCAGCAGGACACCGAGCACGTTCACCCCACCACCTCCCGTTGCCGATTCCCACGGTAGCGGTCAGGGCCGTGGGGAACCAACCACCCATCCGGGAAACCCCCGCGACTTCTTGGCGTTATTGGCCGTTGACACGGGGCCGCTTGCCGCGCGACTGTGTGAGAGCGCTCTCACAACTCCATCCTGAGGAGGAGACAGCCGATGTCGCTCAAACGCAAGACGTTCTCCCTGCTGGCGGCCGTGGCGACCGTGGCAACCGGGCTCACCGCGACGGCGACCGTCGCCGAGGCGGTCCCGACGACCATCCCGCTGACGTTCACGAACAACTCGGGTCGAAGCGACCAGATCTACATCTACAACCTCGGCACGCTGCTCTCGACCGGCCAGCAGGGCTGGGCCGACGCGAACGGCGGGTTCCACGCCTGGCCCGCGGGCGGCAACCCGCCGACCCCCGCGCCCGACGCGTCCATAGCCGGGCCCGCGAACGGGCAGTCGAAGACGATCCAGATGCCCAAGTTCTCCGGCCGGGTCTACTTCTCCTACGGGCAGAAGCTGGTCTTCAAGGTGACCACGGGCGGGCTCGTGCAGCCCGCCGTGCAGAACCCGTCCGACCCGAACGTCAACATCCTGTTCAACTGGTCCGAGTACACCCTGAACGACGCCGGCCTGTGGCTGAACAGCACTCAGGTCGACTTCTTCTCGGCGCCCTACAACGTCGGCGTGCGGCCCGCGAGCGGCGCGACGAAGACGACCGGCAAGCTCAAGTCGGGCGGCTACAACGGCGTCATCAACGGCCTGCGCGCCCAGTCCGGCTGGGGGAACCTGGTCCGGACCCGGTCGGACGGCTCGGTCGTGCGCGTCCTCGCGCCCGGCCACGGCATCGAGGCGGGCGCGCTGTCGTCGACCGTCATGAACGACTACGTCAACCGCGTCTGGTCGAAGTACGCGTCCTCGACGCTGACCGTCACCCCGTTCGCCGACCAGCCGAACACCAAGTACTTCGGCCGGGTCTCGGGCAACTCGATGAACTTCACCAACAGCGCGGGCCAGCAGGTCACGTCGTTCCAGAAGCCGGACTCGGACTCGATCTTCGGATGCTACAAGCTGCTCGACGCGCCCAACGACCTGGTCCGCGGCCCGATCTCGCGCACCCTGTGCGCCGGGTACAACCGGTCCACGCTGCTCACCAACCCGAACCAGCCCGACGCGAACGACTCGGGCTTCTACAAGGACGGCGTGACGAACCACTACTCCCGCGTCATCCACTCGCAGATGGCCGACGGCAAGGCCTACGGCTTCGCCTTCGACGACGTCGGCGCGCACGAGTCGCTCGTCCACGACGGCAACCCGCAGCAGGCCTACATCACGCTGGACCCGTTCAGCTAGACCACGTGGCGGAGAGCCGTCCTGCCGGCGACTCCACCCCGAACCACCGCGGGCCGGTCGCACCACGCGACCGGCCCGCGGTCAGTTCTCAGCCGTCTTCTCGTCCTCGGCCTTCTCGCCCTGGGAGGCGCGCTCGGCCTCGCGGTCGCTGCGGAACGTGAGGACCACGAAGAGCACGGCCCCGGCGAACAGGGCGATGTCGGCGACGTTCCCGACGAAGAAGCCGTTGTAGTCGATGAAGTCCACGACGTGCCCGCGCGCGAAGCCGGGCGCGCGGAACAGCCGGTCGAGCAGGTGCGTGACGGCGCCGCCCAGCAGCAGCGCCAGCGCGATGGCGCGGCTCGGCGTCTGCGGCTGGGTCGCCAGCCGCAGCAGCACCACCGCCGCGATGGCGGCCAGCACGGTGAAGACCCAGGTCGACCCCGTGCCGATGGAGAACGCCGCGCCGGGGTTGTAGAGCAGGCGGAACTGGAGGAAGTCGCCGACCACCTGGACCGGTGGCCTGCCCGCGAGCGCGGACTCGGCCCAGTACTTCGTGGCCTGGTCGACCGCGAGCACGAGTGCCGCCACGGTCAGCACGACCGCCGTCCGACGGGTCGCGGTGGGTGCTGGGGTATCCGTCACCGGAGGAGGGTATCCGGTCGGGTCGGCCGGACCGGTTCGCCGACGAGCGGGTCCCGCGCCTCCTCGTCGCACACCACCGGCCGCGCCACCTCGACGTCCGCCTGCGCCGCGCGGACCGACCGCGGCACCCGCCTCCACCACCGGCGTCGGGGGCTCGTTCACCGCCGTGACGACCGCGTCGGGCCGCTCGTGCGTGATGTCGTCGAGCACGCCCTGTGCCGTCCGACCGGGTGCGCGGCCGTGGCTTCGCGCCAAGACGACCACGGCCACCTGCGGGTTCGGGCACAATCGGGGGTATGACGGAGCGCAAACCCGCCGATGTCAGCTTCGAGTCGTGGGTCGACCGCCAGATCCGCGAGGCCACCGACCGCGGCGAGTTCGACGACCTGCCCGGCGCGGGCAAGCCCCTCCCCGGCCTCTCGGGGCCGGTCGAGGAGCAGTGGTGGCTCAAGGACTACCTGCGCCGCGAGAACCTGCCGACCGACGCCCTCCTGCCCACTCCCCTGCTCCTGCGCAAGGAGATCAACGCCCTGCCCGACACCGTCAAGGGCCTGCGCACCGAGCAGGAGGTCCGCGAGCTGGCGGGCGAGCTGAACCGGCGCGTCGTCGACTGGCTCCGCTTCGGCACCGGCCCGCGGGTGCCGCTCGGGCCGGTGAACGTGGACCGGGTGGTCGACGACTGGCGCGCCGCCCGCACCCCCGTCCGCACGGCACCGCCACCGGCACCCCCGGAGCGCACCCCGCGGGCCAGGTGGTGGCACCGCTGGACCCGCCGCTCCCCCGCTCCCGAGGACTGACCGGTCAGCGCAGCACCTCCGCGAGGCGGGCCATGCCCTCGGTGATCCGGTCGGGCGCGTTCGTGGTGAACGACAACCGCAGCGTCGCCTGGTCCGGGGTCGTGGCGTAGAACGGCGGCCCCGGTACGTAGGCGACGTCGTGCGCCAGCGCGGCCGACAGCAGCTCGGTGGTGTTGGTGCCCG
Source organism: Umezawaea tangerina (assembly GCF_003002815.1). Classification (GTDB taxonomy): domain Bacteria; phylum Actinomycetota; class Actinomycetes; order Mycobacteriales; family Pseudonocardiaceae; genus Umezawaea; species Umezawaea tangerina. The sequence goes on from NZ_PVTF01000004.1 coordinate 77,535, forward strand.
CCGGGAGCGTCACCCACACGAACATCCCGCCGTCCGGGTCGGTCCACGTGGTGCCCGCAGGAGTCGCGCCGGGCAGTGCGGCCACCATCGCGTCGCGGCGCGACCGGTAGGCGGTGCGCAGGGCGGCGACGTGCCCGTCCAGGTCCGCCGTGGCCAGGTAGATCGCGGCAGCGGCCTGGTCGACGGTCGAGGTGTGCAGGTCGGCGGCCTGCTTGACGATCACCAGCGTCCCCATCAGGGACTCCGGCGCGCGCAACCAGCCGAGCCGCAGGCCGGGTGCGCCGATCTTGGAGAAGCTGCCGAGGTGCAGGACGTTGTCCGAGCCCACCGCCAGCGGTGCGATCGGCTCGCCCCGGTAGCGCAGCTCGCCGTACGGGTCGTCCTCCACCACCCACAGGTCGTGCGCCGCCGCGAGGGCGGCGATGGCGGCCCGGCGCTCGGCCGGGAGGGTGCGCCCGGCGGGGTTGGCGAACGTCGGCACCAGGTACACCAACGACGGCCGCTCGGCCCTGACCACCTCCTCCAACGCCTCCGGCACCATCCCGTGCCCGTCGGACGCGACCGCGACCACGCGGGCGCCCGCCATCCGGAAGCACTGCAACGCGGCCAGGTACGTCGGCTCCTCGACGGCGACGACCGAACCGGGACCGAGCAGGGCGGCGGTCACCAGGGTGAGCGCCTGCTGGGAACCGGTGGTCACCAGCAGGTCGTCCTCGGTGGTCGGCAGGCCCTTGCCGGTCATCCTGGCGGCGAGCAGCGAGCGGAGCGCGGGGTTGCCCTCGGTGGGCGCGTACTGGAGGTTGTCGCGGCCGGTCGGCTCGGAGAGCGCTTGGTGGAACGCCATGCGCAGACCGGGCAGGTCGAACAGCTCCGGCGCGGGAAGCCCACCCGCGAAGGAGATCACCTCCGGGCGGGAGGTGAGCGCCAGGAGGTCGCGGACGGGGGAGCTGGAGACGTGCTTGGTCGAGCTGACGGGCGGCATGGCGAGTCCTCGGGATCCACTGGGGGACCGCGGGTGCGGAGGGCGGTCGTATCGCCGGGCACGCGCGCAGGGGGCTGCACTGGTCGAGGAGCCGCCCTCACCCTACCTGTCAGCCGACCGGCCTCGCGATGATCGAGAACTCGGTGCCGAACGGGTCCGTCACGGTCGCGATCCGGCCGTAGAGCATGTCGTTCGGCGTGGTCGTCGTCCCGCCCGCGGCGACCGCACGCGCCACCGCGGCGTCGGTGTCCGCCACTTCGAAGCACGTGTCCCACCGCGACCGCACGGCCGCCGGGTTGCCGAAGACGCCGCCCACCTCGTGGCCGTCGGCCCTGCGCAGGAAGGTGAAGTCGAAGTCCGGCATGTCCTCGTTGCGCTCCAGGGTGAACCCGAACACCGACGCGTAGAACTCGCGAGCGGGTTCCGGGTTCGGCGTCACGAGGTCGTTGCGCACCAACGAGTTCGGCTCGTTCACGACCTCGCAGCCGATGTGGTCGCGCCCCTGCCACAGCCCGAACTGGGCCCCGGTGGGGTCGACGGCGATCGCCATCCGCCCCTGCGTCATCACGTCCGACGGCTCCACCCGCACCGTGCCGCCCGCCTCTATGACGCTCTTGGCGGTCGCGTCCACGTCGGCGGTCGCCAGGTACACGTTCCACGCGAAGTCGGTCCCGCCCGGCTCCGGGTCCGGCACGATCGCGGCGACGCGGCGGCCGTCGAGCAGGCACGTCGTGTAGTGCCCCGTCTCCGGGCCGGACGTGCTGAACTCCCAGCCGAACAACGCCCCGTAGAACTCCTTCGCCCGGTCCAGGTCGGGTATGCCCAGGTCGACCCAGGTGGGCGTGCCGTCGGGCTGCACGGTGGTCAGGTGGCTCATGGGGAAGCTCTCCTCCTCGGTTCGCGGACGGGATGCCAACGTCTCCGGACCATAGCCGGCAGCACCGACATTCCTAGCCCGAGTGAGCTCGCACGAACCCCAGCACGCGCCCGGTAATGGGCCCCGTGTCGTCGAACACGCCCAGGTCGTGCCCGCTGTCGGGCCACAGGTCGACCTCGGCGTGCGGAACCAGTTCCCGGAGCCGGGCCGCCGCGCGGGTGGCGTCGTGCACCGCGTTGCGGGCGCCGAACACCGCCAGCACCGGGATCCGCACGGCGCGGAGCTGCTCCTCCGACGGGGGCAGGAGCATCGGCAGCCTCATCCGGTACGTGCGCGTCCCGACGAGGACGACGCGCACCTCGGGCCGGTCCAGCACGTCGTGCCCGAACGAGTGCCGCAGGAACCAGCGCATCGCCCGGTCCGACCGGATCGCCGCGGCGAGCACCGCGCGCCACATGACCGCCGGGTGGTACGTCGACGTCACGGTCGTCGGCTCCAGCAGGCTGAGCGTCGCCACCCGCGCGGGTTCGTGCGCGACCAGCGACACCCCCAGCCAGCCGCCCGCGGACACCCCCACCACGTGGACACCGCTCAACCCCAGCCCCGCCAGCACCTCGTCCAGCACCCGCGCCCGGTCGGCCGCGCTCAGCAGCGGTCTCGTCTGCACGCTGCCGCCCGCCTCGCCGAGCGCGTCGACCGCGTAGACCGGGTTGCGCTCGGCGAACGCGCCGACGAACGGCCCCCAGCCCGCCGACGTGGACATGAACCCGTGCAGCAGCACGATCGGCGCGCCCTCGTCGGGGCCGTACCGGTACACCCTCGCGGTGCCGAACGACGTCCGGACGTCGTACTGCTCGACCGGTCTCGGACCCGCGGCCATCGCCTCCCGGTAGGCCGCCGCGAACCGCTCCTCCGCTGCCGCGCTCCGGAATCCCCCTATGCGTTCCCCCATGCGACCCACGATAGGGGGACGGGCGGGCTGCTCGTGGAGTTCCGACTTTTGGGCGGGGTCGAGGCGTTCCACGACGGCGCCCCGGTGGACCTCGGTCCGGTGTACCGGGCGGGCAGGCACGCCGACGCGCTGGGGCAGTACCGGGAGCTCGGTGCGGCGCCGAGCGAGGCCGCGACGGCGGAGCGGTTGCGGGGGTTGGGTTCCAGCGGGTGAACCCGCCCCCCGCGACCGCCGTCGCACTAGTCCAGCACGACCTCCGTGGTGAGCACGCGGTCGTGGCCCAGGCGCCTGGTCTCGCCGACGAGGGTGAACTCGTCGGAGAGCCTGATGTCCTCGCTGGAACCGCCGACCAGCACGTGCAGCGCGCCCGGCTCGACGATCCGGTGGCCGTGCAGGCCCGTGAACGAGGTGCGGTCGGCGTGCAGGTGGAACGCGACCCGCCTCGACTGGCCCGCTTCGAGGTCGAGCCGCGTGAAGCCCGCGAGTTGGCGGACCGGCCTGGCGACGCTGGCGACGGGGTCGTGGAGGTAGAGCTGGACGACCTCGGTGCCGGAGCGGGTGCCGGTGTTGGTGACGGTGCAGGAGATGGTGAGCTCGCCGTCGGTCGGAACCTCGGTGGCGGACAGCTCCAGGGCGTCGTACTCGAAGGTCGTGTAGGACAGGCCGTGGCCGAACGGGTAGAGGGGGGTGGGGTCGGCCGAGCTGACGCCGCCGGGGCCGCCCAGTTTGGCGTGCAGGTAGGTGGTGGGTTGGCCGCCGGGGCCCTTGGGGACCTGCACCGGGAGTTTGCCGGACGGGTTGACGCGGCCGCTGAGGACGCCCGCGACGGCGGAAGCGCCTTCCTCGCCGGGGAAGAAGGCCTGGACGGTGGCGGCGGTGCCGGGGAAGTCGCCCAAGGCGTAGGGCCTGCCCGCGACGAGGACGAGGACGACGGGGATGTCGGCGTCCACCAGGGCGGCGAGCAGGTCGGCCTGGACGCCGGGGAGGGTCAGGTCCTCGGCGTCGCAGCCCTCACCGGAGGTGCCGCGGCCGAACAGGCCCGCGCGGTCGCCGAGGACGGCGACGCAGACGTCCGCCGAGCGGGCGATGCTGATGGCCTCGGCGAGACCGCCGAGGTCGGGGCCGTCGACGGTGCAGCCCCGCGCGGTGACGACGTCGGCGTCCGGGAACTCGGCGCGGATGGCGTCGAGCACCGTGGGGACCTCGACGCCGAGCGGCTCGTCCGGGTGCTGCACGCCGACGTGGCTGGGGAACGAGTAGCAGCCCATGAGCGCCAGCACGTCGTCGGCGCACGGCCCGATGACGGCGATGCGGGGCGGGGCCTGCAACGGGAGCGCGTCGCGGTGGTTGTCCAGCAGCACGACGGACCGCTCGGCCATCGTGCGGGCGAGGGAGCGCAGGCCGGGCGGGTCGAGGTTGACCGGTTCGGCGCGGCGCACCGCGGGCGACTCGGGGTCCCAGTCGGCGTCGAGCAGGCCGAGCTCGCACTTCTGCCGCATCACGTAGGTGACCGCGCGGTCGACCAGCTCCTCCGACACCTTGCCGGAACGGACCAGTTCGGCCAGCGGGTCGCCGTAGCAGCGGACGGTCGGCAGCTCGACGTCGACACCGGCCGCGAGCGCCAGCGCCGCCGCCTCGCCGGGCGACCCGGCGACGCCGTGGGCGGTCTCCAGGAACGACACCGCGAAGTAGTCCGACACCAGGACCCCGCGGAAACCCCACTCGCCGCGCAGCAGATCCGTCAGCAGCACGGGGTTCGCGGCGGGCGGCACGCCGTCGACGTCGGCGTAGGACTGCATCACCGACCGCGCGCCACCCAGGCGCAGCGCCATCTCGAACGGCGGCAGCACCACGTCGGCGAACTCGCGCGGCCCGATGGACACCGGCGCGTGGTTGCGCCCGGCGGCCGACGCCGAGTAGCCCGCGAAGTGCTTGAGGGTCGCCACGACCCCGGTCGACTCCAGGCCGCGGGTGTAGGCGGAGCCGAGGAGCCCGACGAGGTACGGGTCCTCACCGATCGACTCCTCCGTGCGCCCCCACCTGGGGTCGCGGACGACGTCGAGCACCGGCGCGAGGCCCTGGTGCACGCCGAGGTCGCGCAGCTGGCCGCCGATCTCGGTGGCCATCCGCTCCACGATCACCGGGTCGAACGTCGCCCCCCAGGCCAGCGGCGTCGGGAACACGGTGGCCTGCCAGGCGGTGAAGCCGGACAGGCACTCCTCGTGCGCCATCGCCGGGATGCCGAGGCGCGATCCGGAGACCAGCTTGCGCTGGGTCTCGGCCAGCACCCGCGCCCCGACCAGGGGGTCGATCGGGCGGGTTCCGAACACCCGCGTCAGCTGCCCGAGACCGGGTTTCGTCAGTTCGGCCCACGACGGCAGCGGCTCGGCGAACTCGTGCTGCGCGGGCGCGACCTCGGCGTCGTCCGGGGACACGCCCACCCACACCCCCACGAGCTGGGCGAGCTTCTCCTCGATCGTCATGTCGCGCACCACCAGGTCGACGCGCTCGTCGACGGGACGGGACGGATCGGCCCAAGCCGCTCCGGTGGTCCGGGAATCGTCGTGCACGCCCGCTCCTCCTCAACGCAAGTTCCAAGCTGTTTCCCGATACTATCGGAAACACTTCGAAACACAATGAGCAGCAAGAACAGCACAATTAGGCCACAAAAGTGACTCTTGACACCCTATTGGGACAGCCCTACTGTCTCCGCAAGTCGTACATGTTTCGAAATGTTTCGACACTCCGCACCGTGGCAGAGAGGAAGGCGGTCGCATGTTCCGCCGATCGAGGACGCGCCCCCTGATCGCACTGGTCGCAATGGTGGCCGCGGTAGCCGCGTGCGGCACCTCGGGCCCGTCGAGCGGGGGTGGCGGCCCCTTCAAGGTCTGGGCCCTCCAGGACCCCGTGCTCAACCCCATCGAGAAGACCTCCATCGAGGGGGCGGGCGGAGCGCTCGAGACCTTCGGCAACGACCCGTACAAGCAGAAGGTCCGGGTCGCGATCGGCTCCCCGAACGCGCCGGACGTCTTCTTCAACTGGGGCGGCGGCAACCTCAAGGAGTACGTCGACGCGGGCAAGATCGAGGACCTGACGCCGGTGCTCGACTCGACCAGCGGCCTGAAGGACGCCTTCCTGCCCAGCGTCCTGAACGGCGCGAAGATCGACGGCAAGTACTACGGCCTGCCGATGCGCGGCATGCAGCCGGTGGTCCTCTTCTACAACAAGGACCTCTTCACCTCCGCGGGTGTGCAGCCGCCGAAGACGTGGGACGACCTGCTCAAGCTCGTCGACGCGTTCAAGGGCAAGAACATCCAGCCGATCGCGCTGGCGGGCTCGCAGGCGTGGACCGAGCTGATGTGGATCGAGTACCTGCTCGACCGGGTAGGCGGCTCCGAGGTGTTCCAGAACATCAGGGACAAGGGCCCCGCGGGCTGGAAGGACCCGGCCGTGCTGGAGGCGGCGACCAAGGTGAAGGAGCTCGTCGACCGCGGCGGCTTCGGCACCAACTACGCCTCCGTCGGCTACGACGTCGGCGGCGCGTCCACGATCCTCGCGCAGGGCAAGGCCGCGATGCACCTCATGGGCTCCTGGGAGTACGTGAACCAGCTCGGCCAGTCGCCCGACTTCGTGAAGAACGACAAGCTCGGCTGGGTCACCTTCCCGAGCCTGGCAGGCGGCAAGGGCAAGCCGGACACCGTGGTGGGCAACGCGTCGAACTACTACTCGATCACGAAGTCCTCGAAGTCGTTGGACGCGGCCAAGAAGTTCGTCTCGACCGCGCTGAACGACGAGAAGTACGTGCAGTCGCTGATCGACGCGGGTGACGTGCCCGCGGTGACCGGCGTGAAGGAGAAGCTGGCCAAGGCCGCGAACTCCCAGTACACGACGTGGATCTACGAGCAGGTCGAGAAGGCGTCCACGTTCCAGCTGTCCTGGGACCAGGACCTGCCCGCGGACCAGGCGACCAAGATGCTGACCCAGCTCCAGGAGCTGTTCCTGGGCAAGATCACCCCGCAGGCCTTCGTCGACGCGCTGGCGCAGGGCTGACGATGCGCCAACGACCGTCGTTCTGGTACGCCGCACCCGCTTTCGCGTTCTTCGCCCTGTTCGCGGCGCTGCCCATGGTCCTCGTCGTGTTCCTGAGCTTCACGTCGTGGGACGGACTGGGCACACCGCAACCGAACGGGGTGGACAACTGGGCTCGGCTGGCCGACGACGGTCAGGCGTACGACGCGGTGGGCCGCACCGCGATCCTGATGGTGGTCTCGTGGCTGGTCCAGACGCCGATCGCACTGCTGATCGGCGTCTGGGCCGCGGGCCGCCAGCGCTCCCGCGCGGTGCTCAGCTCCATCTTCTTCCTGCCGCTGCTGCTGTCCACGGCCGCCATCGCGCTGCTGTGGAAGGTGATGCTCGACCCGAACTTCGGCGTGACGCAGGCGCTGGGCGGGCCGCTGGGCGACATCCAGTTCCTCGGCGACCCGTCCATCGCGCTCTACACGGTGGCGTTCGTGATCACCTGGCAGTACGTGCCGTTCCACACGCTGCTCTACCAGGGCGCGGCACGGGCGATCCCGCGCAACCTCTACGAGGCCGCCACGATCGACGGCGCCGGGCGGGTGCGGCAGTTCGTCCACATCACCCTGCCGCAGCTGCGGTACACGATCATCACGTCGTCGATCCTGATGATCGTGGGGTCGCTCACCACGTTCGACACCGTCCTGATCCTCACCGACGGCGGCGGACCCGGCACGGCGTCCAGGATCGCGCCGCTGCACATGTACATCACCGGCTTCAGCGGGTTCGAGATGGGCTACGCCAGCACCATGGCCGTGCTCCTCGTGGTCGTCGGGACCGGGCTGTCGCTGCTCGTGATGCGGGTGACCGGGTACCGGTCCATGAACAGTCAGCAGGAGGGCGCGTGAAGCGCAACGTGCCCGCCGGGGTATCGGCGCTGGTGTGGCTGGTCCTCGTCGCGGGGCCGCTCTACTTCATGGTGGCGGTCAGCCTGCGCGGGCGGGCCGACTACCTGACGAACAACCCGCTCAAACCGCCCACCGACCCGACGCTGGACAACTACCGGACCGTCCTCACCGGCGGGTTCGGCGGCTACCTGTTCAACAACGTCGTCGTCACGTTCGCCACCGTCGCGATCGTCGTGCTGCTCGGCGTGCCCGCGGCCTACGCGATCGTGCGGAGCACCAGCAAGCTCGTGCAGCGCGGGTTCACCCTGCTGCTGGCCGGGCTGGCGATCCCCGCGCAGGCGACGATCATCCCGGTCTACCTGCTGATCACCCGGCTGAACCTGTACGACAGCCTGACCGCGATCATCCTGCCGACGGCGGCGTTCGCGCTGCCGGTCGCGACGCTGGTGCTGACCAACAGCCTCCGCGACGTGCCGAAGGAGCTGTACGAGGCGCAGACGATCGACGGCGCCAGCGCGTTCGGCGTGCTGCGGCACCTGGTGCTGCCGCTGGCCAAGCCCGCGATCGTGACGGTCGTCGTCTACACGGCGCTCAACGCGTGGAACGGGTTCCTCTTCCCGCTCGTGCTGACGCAGTCGGAGTCGACCAGGGTGCTCACGCTCGGCCTGTGGAACTTCCAGGGGCAGTTCGGGACCAACGTGCCCGCGCTCCTCGCGGCGGTTACCCTGTCGGTGTTGCCGATCTTCGTCGTGTACCTGATCGGCAGGCGATACCTGCTCAGCGGCCTGACCGCCGGGTTCGGCAAATAGGTGCCGATAGTTTCGACCCCGGTCATCCCTGTCGTAGACTGCCGGCATGTCAGCGAAAGCCGAGCCCTCCGCATCCGGCGGGCCCGCGTCGGGAAAGATCACCATTGCCGACATCGCGACCGAGGCAGGCGTGTCGGTACCGACAGTTTCGAAGGTGATGAACGGCCGCACGGACGTGGCCGCGCACACCAGGGAACGCGTCGAGGCGATCATCCGCAGGCACGGGTACCAGCGCCGCGGCGACGACAGGTCGCGCAGGTCCACCCTGGTGGAGCTGATGTTCCACGAGCTGGAGAGCGCGTGGGCGCTGGAGATCATCCGGGGTGCCGAGCAGGTCGCCCGCGAGCACGGGCTGGCCGTCGTCATGTCCGAGTCGCAGGGCAGGCTCACGCCCGGCCACGGCTGGCTGGAGAGCGTGATCGCGCGCAGGCCGCTGGGCGTGATCGCGGTGTTCTCCGACCTCAGCGCGACGCAGCTGGCGAAGCTGCGCGCCCGTGACATCCCGGTCGTCGTGGTCGACCCGGTCGGCGAGCCCGGCCCGGAGACCCCGTCTATCGGCGCCACGAACTGGAACGGCGGGCTCACCGCGACCCGGCACCTGCTGGAGCTCGGCCACCGCCGGATCGGCATGATCGGCGGCCCGGAGCGCGTGCTGTGCAGCCGGGCCAGGGTGGACGGCTACCGGGCGGCGATGGAGACCGCCGGGCTGACCGTCGACCCGGACCTGGTGCGCTACGGCGACTTCCACGTCGAGGCCGGTTTCAAGCAGGCGGCCGTGCTGCTGGCCCGCCCCGACCGGCCGACCGCGATCTTCGCGGGCAGCGACCTCCAGGCGCTCGGCGTGTACGAGGCCGCGCGCGCCGCGGGCCTGCGCGTGCCGCAGGACCTCAGCGTCGTCGGCTTCGACGACCTGCCGCTGGCCGAGTGGGTCGGCCCGCCGCTCACCACGGTGCGGCAGCCGTTGCAGGACATGGCCGCCGCGGGCACCAGGCTCGCGATCACGCTGGCGCGCGGCGAGAAGCCCGAGCACCGGCGGATCGAGCTGGCGACCACGTTGGTCGTCCGGCACAGCACGGCACCTCCGGCACCTTGATCCATTTCGTTCCGCACTGGATAGTGTGGAACGAAATGATCCGGCACTGGAGGTTGTCTTGGGCAAGACCGTCGTCGTGGTCGGCGCCACCGGCAAGCAGGGCGGCGCGGCCGCGGCCCACCTCCTCCGGGGCGGGTGGCACGTCCGAGCCGTGACCAGGAACGCGCAGAGCCCGGCCGCCGCCGCGCTCACCGCGGCCGGCGCCGAGGTCGTCGTCGCCGACATGGACGACCCGGCCTCGCTCGGCCGGGCCTTCGCGGGCGCGCACGGCGTGTTCAGCGTCCAGCCCGCCCCGCACGACCCCGGCGCCCCGATGGGGTACAGCACCGAGGTCGAGGTCCGGTGGGGGCGCAACGTCGCCGACGCCGCGGCCGCCGCGGGCGTCGCGCACCTGGTCTACGCCTCCCTCGTCGAGGCGGAGCAGCGCACCGGCGTGCCGTCGTTCGACAGCAAGTGGGAGGTCGAGCGGCACATCCGCTCCCTCGGTCTGCCCACCACGGTGCTGCGGCCGGTCACGTTCATGGACGGCCTCGTGCTGTCGAAGGACGTGCTCGACGGCTCGTTCACCCACGTCCTGGACCCGGACACCCGCTACCAGCTGATCGGCGTGGACGACATCGGCGCCTTCGCCTCCCTCGTGTTCGCCGCGCCGGAGGAGTACGTCGGCCGGTCGCTCACCATCGCGGGCGACGAGCGCACCCCGCGCGAGGTCGCCACCGTCCTCGGCCGCGCCCTTGGCCACCCCGTCGCCTACCACCAGATCCCGATGGACCTGATCCGCCGGCACGACCCCGGCCTGGCCTCGGTGTTCGACGCGCCCCCGGCGACCAAGGCGGACGTGGCCGCGCTGCGGGTAGCGCACCCTGGGCTGATGACGTTCGAGGCGTGGCTGTCGCGGCACGGCCGGGCGAAGCTCGCGGGGCTGTGAGCCACCGTCACCCGAACCTCGCGATGACGTGCCACAGCCGCTTGAGCAGCTGCGGGTCGTGCGCACCGCGCGCCTCGTCGACGACCCGTGCGTCCAGGTACCCCTCCCGCGCGAGGGCGCGCCCCAGCTCCGCGACCTCCTCGCCGCGGTAGTCCGGCCGCAGGTCGTCGACGTGCAGGCGGAACCCGTGGTGCCACTCCACCGGGCACGGCAGCTCCGCCGCCAGCGCCTCGACCCCGGTGCCGCGGAAGCACGGGTCCAGCACCAGCGCCTCCACGTCGCCGTCGAGCAGCACCGGCCCGTGCACGTGCGCCTCGATGTAGTCGTCGAGCGCGTCGCGGTCGTCGGCCAGCGCCTTGTCGATCAACGACATCCGGTGCGCCACCCCGAAGTCCACCGGTTCGAAGACGCTGTCCGGGTAGCAGAACGTGGTGCGCGGCAGCGTGGCCGCGGTGAGCCGCAGGTGCGCCGACCCGAACCTCGGCGCCGGTCCGGCGGGTTTGCGGAGGTGGTTCAGGGCGCCGTACTTCGGGCGGTCCGCGGGCGGGGCGTGGTCGTAGACGCCGCCGAACAACCTGCTCTCCCACCGCCACCGGTCACCGCCGGGGTGCGCGGTCAGGCCACCGTTGCTGGTCCCGGTCTCGAACTGCGACCGGTAGACGCCGTCGCGCAGCAGCGAGCCGAGGATGTGCGGGTGGAAATGCAGGCCGACGCGCAGGTCGGGGGGCATCGGGTCACCATGGGAGAGCGCCTCGACGTGCCGGAGTGCCATGGACCCGATCCTGCACCGACGAGTTCCGCGGCGTGGCCGGGTCTACCCCTGTGACGAGAGGAGATTCCCATGAGCCTGCCGAAGGTGGTTTCCCGCGAGGAGTGGCTGGTCGCGCGCAAGGAGCTGCTCGCCAAGGAGAAGGCCGCGACGAGGGCGCGCGACGCGCTGAACACCGAACGCCGTGAGCTGCCCATGGTCCGGATCGACAAGGAGTACGAGTTCGACGGGCCGTCGGGGAAGGTGTCGCTGCTCGACCTGTTCGAGGGCCGTCACCAGCTCGTCCTCGGCCACTTCATGTTCGACCCGGCGTGGGACGAGGGCTGTTCGAGCTGCAGCGCGGGCGCCGACGAGGTGTCCGACGGGCTGGTCAGGCACCTCAACACGCGCGACACGTCGCTGGCGTTCGTGTCCCGCGCGCCGTTGGCGAAGATCGAGGCTTACAAGGCGAAGAAGGGGTGGACGTTCCCCTGGTACTCGTCCTTCGGCAGCGACTTCAACTACGACTTCCACGTCACGCTGGACCCGGCCGTGCTCCCCACCGAGTACAACTACAGTCCGGTCGACCAGACCGAACCGGGCGAAGCGCCTGGTCAGAGCATCTTCCTGCGGGACGGCGACGAGGTGTTCCACACCTACTCCAGCTACGCCCGCGGTGCCGAGGCCACCGGCGGCTCCTACTACTACCTCGACCTGACGCCGCTGGGACGGCAGGAGGACTGGGAGGAGCCGAAGGGGCGCACCTCGAACGCCCGCGACGCGACGCCGAACTTCGAGCGTTAGCGACTCGGCGTGATGGCGACATCACGCGATGTTTCGTGCCGGTGCTCGCGGAGAGCTCCTCCGCGAGCACCGGAGTGGCCCGGCCGCGGGAGCACGACGACCGGCCGGACTTCGCGGGTCCCGACTGCTCGTGGGGTGACGAGCGCCTGGAGAGCTGCGGGCGCGGCACCGGTGAAGCGGGGTCGTCCGGCAGTGGATCGCGATGGCCACCTCGCACCACATCCGCCACGTCAGCCTGGGGGGCGGCGGCCTGACCTCAGCCCTCCGGCAGGGCCGCCAGTCGGTCCAGGAACGCGGCCTGGCCCTTCACGATCTTGGTCCTGGCCGTCTCCAGGTCGAACCACCCGACCCGGTCCAGCTCCGGGAACTCCTTGAGCTGTCCCGACTTCGGCGGCCACTCCAGCTCGAACGTGCCGGGCACCACGTCGGCCGGGTCGAGGTCGCCGCGGAGCGCCCAGGCCGTGACGACCTTGCCGCCGGACTGCTTGACCTCGCCCAGCTCCAGCAGGTCGCCGTCCGGTGCGGGCAGTCCCAGCTCCTCCTGGAACTCGCGGCGGGCGGCGTCCTGGGGTTCCTCGTCGTCGAGGTGCTCGCCTTTGACAAGGGACCAGGCGTGGTCGTCCTTGCGCGCCCAGAAGGGGCCGCCCATGTGACCCAGCAGCACTTCCGTGCCGTTCTCGGTGTCGCGGAACAACAGGATCCCGGCACTGCGCTTCGCCGCCATGCACCCGATTGTGCCAACCGCCCCGCGTTGACAACGCGGCGGAGGGCTTGCCATGCTGGAAAGGAGTCGAGAGGCGCTGCGACGGGGAAGACCCGCCACGCTCGGCTCGCGACTCCACCCCCAAGGGCGCCTCCTGACACAGGAGGCTGGTGGGTTGTGAGTTCCAAGCTGCAGAAGGTCAACGGGATCGAGTTCGCGGTCGCGGACCTGTCGCTGGCGGAGTCCGGTCGGCACCAGATGCGGTTGGCCGAGCAGGAGATGCCCGGTCTGATGGCGACGCGCCGGGAGTTCGCGGAGTCGCAGCCGCTCAAGGGCGCGCGGGTCGCCGGGTCGCTGCACATGACGGTGCAGACCGCGGTGCTGATCGAGACGCTGGTGGCGTTGGGCGCGGAGGTGCGCTGGGTGTCGTGCAACGTGTTCTCCACGCAGGACGAGGCCGCGGCGGCCGTGGTGGTGGGTCCCGACGGGACACCCGAGGAGCCGACCGGCACGCCGGTGTTCGCCTGGAAGGGCGAGACGCTGGAGGACTACTGGTGGTGCACGGACCAGCTGTTCCAGTTCGCGGACGGGCTCGGGCCGAACATGGTGGTCGACGACGGTGGCGACGCGACCATGCTGGTGCACAAGGGAGTCGAGTTCGAGGCGGCGGGCGCGGTGCCCGCGCCGACCGACGACGACCCCGAGGAGTACCGGATCGTCCTGGCGACGCTGGCGAGGTCGCTGACCGAGGACGCGGGCCGCTTCACCCGGATCGCGGCCGGGATCAAGGGCGTGACCGAGGAGACGACGAACGGCGTCAAGCGGCTCTACAAGCTGGCCGCCGACGGGACGCTGCTGTTCCCGGCGATCAACGTCAACGACTCCGTCACGAAGTCCAAGTTCGACAACAAGTACGGCATCCGGCACTCCCTTGTGGACGGTCTGAACCGCGGGACGGACGTGATGATCGCGGGCAAGCTCGCGGTGATCTGCGGGTACGGCGACGTCGGCAAGGGCGCGGCGGAGTCGTTGCGCGGTCAGGGCGCGCGGGTCGTGGTGACCGAGATCGACCCGATCTGCGCGTTGCAGGCCTCCATGGAGGGCCTGGACGTGGTGGCGCTGGAGGACGTCGTCGAGAAGGGCGACATCTTCATCACCACGACCGGCAACCTCGACATCGTCATGGCCGCGGACATGGCGCGGATGAAGCACAACGCCATCGTCGGCAACGTCGGCCACTTCGACAACGAGATCGACATGGCCGGGCTCGCGAAGGTGCCCGGCATCAAGAAGGTCGAGATCAAGCCGCAGGTCCACGAGTGGCGCTTCCCGGACGGGCACTCGGTCATCGTGCTGTCCGAGGGCAGGCTGATGAACCTGGGCAACGCCACCGGGCACCCGAGCTTCGTCATGTCGAACTCGTTCACCAACCAGACGATGGCGCAGATCGAGCTGTTCACGAAGCCGGACGAGTACGACCGGCAGGTCTACGTGCTGCCCAAGCACCTGGACGAGAAGGTCGCCCGGCTGCACCTCGACGCGCTCGGCGTGAAGCTGACCAAGCTCACGCCCAAGCAGGCCGAGTACATCGGCGTCGAGGTCGAAGGCCCGTTCAAGGCCGACCACTACCGCTACTGACCGGCCGGGGCGGGCGGTGCGCCGCCCGCCCCCTAGGGCGTGTATCGAAGTCTCGTTCGATGGGAGTCGCGCCTGAGGTGGTTCCTGGCGGTGCGGCCGACTGGCCCGCATACCGCTGTTGTATGCGGGCCAGTCGGCCGTGCCCCCAGGGGCCGCCTCAGGCCCGGCTACCGCGAACACGGACTTCGATACACGCCCTAGTCACCGCTGCTGCCACATCGAGTAGATGAGGTTGTCGCCGTCCGCGCAGACGACCTGGGGCAGCGCGCCCTCCGGGATCTGGTTGCAGGACAACGGTCCGATGGCCAGCGGCGGCAGCCCGGTCTTCGGCTCGGAGCGCTGCGCGTAGTAGTCGACCAGGACGGCAGCGGCCTTGTCGCAGTCCAGCCTGCCCGCCGGGGTCTCGACGACGACGGCGAGCATCTCCTTGCCGAGCGCGCCGGTGAACGGGCGGTCGCAGTACTGGGCCGGGGCGCTCTCGTCCACGGACGTCGGTGGTGGCGTCGGCGCGGTCGTGGTCGGACGCGCGGTGGTCGTGACGACGGTGGTCGTCGGCGCGGTGGTGGTGGTGGTGGTGGTGGTGGTGGTGGTCGGGCGCGTGGTGGTGGTGCCCGGCCGGTCCCCCGAACCGCTACCGCTCCCGGCGACGACCGCGGAGCACCCTCCCAGCAGGACGGCCAGCAGCACGCCGACGACCGCGAACCCCGAGCCCCTGACTCCGGCCATGCCACTCCCATCGTCGCGCCGCACCCCTGTCACCAGGTAGGACGCACGCCGCGGCCGTCGGTTCCCGCGTGCTCAGCGCCGCACGAGCCGGGGCGTGTTGGCCGCCAGCGGCACCTCGCCCGACGCGGTGTCCAACGTGGTCGCCAGCGCCGCCGCCCAGTCGCCGAGGCCCGCGATGTCGATGCCGTGCGGCGGCGCGTCCAGGTACGGGGCGATGTTGCGCGCCCCGCGCCGGAGCAGCGCGGCCCCGCCGGTCGTGTTGCCGCGCGCGGCGTGGGTCAGGCCGACGGCCAGCTGCGCCATCCCCCGCCACAGCTCGCGCTCCGGCCCGTCCGACATCTTCCACGCGTCCTCGAGCACCTCGTGCGCGTGGAACGGCATCCCCGCGTCCAGCAGGCGCTGCGCCTCCACCAGGGACTCGTCCGGTGTCCTCGGCACGCCCTCGGGCTGGCGTTCGACACCCGGCACGCCGTAGGGCAGCGGACGGCCGAGGCCGTCGCGCGGCCGGGCGTTGCGGGCCCGCCCCTCCTGGTCGCGGTCGCGCACGGCCGACGTCGCCGGGCCCGCTACCAGCTTCGGCGCGTCGGGGGCGAAGCCGCAGTGCTCGCACGCGGTCGAGCCCGGACGTTCCCGGATCCGGCCGCACTCCGGGCAGACGGCGTCCAACCAGCAGGCCGGGTCCCCTTGCTCCGCATCCACACCCCGATCCTGCCACGTCCCCGGAACCGCCGTCGCCCACCGGAGATCCGGGTGCTGCCCCCACCCCCGTCGGGGTGCTCGCCCCCTCGTCGGCACCGGCCGCGCTCCCTACGTTCTCAAGGCACACGGACTTGGGGGAAAGATCATGAGCACGGTTGTCGAGGCACCACCGCGGTCGCGGCTGGTGTACGGCGTGGCGGCACTGGTCGGCGTCGTCCTGGTGGCGTTCGCGGGCGGGTACGGCTACCACGGTGACGAGCTGTACTTCGTGGCGGCGGGCCGCCACCTGGCGTGGGGGTATCCGGACCAGCCGCCGCTCACGCCGCTGCTGGCGAGGCTGATGGACCTCGTCGCGCCCGACTCCCTGGTGGCGCTGCGGGTACCGGCCGCGATCGCCGCGGGGCTGACGGTGCTGTTCGTCGGCCTGACCGCCCGCGAGATGGGCGGACGGCCGCGGGCGCAGCTGGTCGCGGCGACCGGCGCCGCGGTGTCCGGGCTGGTGCTGGTGCCCGGTCACATGATGCACACCACGACGGTCGACATCTGCCTGTCGGCGGCGTTGACGTGGCTGGTCGTGCGGGTGCTGCGGACCGGTGACGAGCGGCTGCTGGCGGTCGCGGGCGCGGTGCTCGGGGTGGGGCTGCTGAACAAGTACCAGATCGCGGCGGTCGCGGTCGCCCTGGTGCTCGGTCTCGCCGTGGCGGGACCGCGTGGTCTGCTGCGCAGCCCGTGGTTCGCCGCCGGGGTGCTGGTGGCGCTGGTGATGTGGGCGCCGAACCTGTGGTGGCAGGCCCAGCACGGGTGGCCGCAGCTGGACATGGCGCAGCTGATCAGCGAACGCGGCGGCAACGGCGCCCGCCTGGCCTTCGTGCCGCTGCAGCTGGTCTACGTCAGCCCGTTCCTGGCCCCGCTGTGGATCGCCGGGCTGGTCCGGCTGCTGCGCACGCCCGCGTCGCGCTTCCTCGGCGTCGCCTACCTGCTGCTGGCCGCGGCGTTCATCGCTGCGGGCGGCTCGGCGCTGTACCTGTTCGGCGCCTACTCGGCACTGCTGGCTGCGGGTGGTCTGGCCGTCGACGGGTGGCTGGAGCGCGGCGCGACCGGACGCCGCGTGGCCGTCGGCACGGCGCTGGTGGGGTCCGCGGCGTTCGTCGTGCCGCTGGCGCTGCCGGTGGTGCCGCTCGACCGGCTGTCGACGATCCCGGTGGTCAAGCTCAACGGGCTGACGGCCGAGCAGTTCGGCTGGCCGGAGCTGGCCGAGACGGTGGCGAGCGTCCACCGGGGATTGCCACCTGGTCAACGCGAGCACGCCGTCGTCCTGACCGAGAACTTCGGCGAGGCCGCCGCGCTGGAGCGCTACGGGCCCGCGCTCGGGCTGCCCGCCGCGTACAGCGGCTACCGCGGCTACGCCGACTGGGGACCGCCACCCGAGACGGCGACCACGGTGCTGCTCGTGCGCCCCGGCGGGAAGTCCGACCCGCCCGCGTGGGCCGTGCGGGCGTGCCGCGGAGGGGTGCGGCAGGTCGCGACGACGGACAACGACCAGGGCGTCAAGAACAAGGAGCAGGGCGGTCGGGTGTGGCTCTGCACGGATCTCGGCGAGTCCTGGGCGGCGCTTTGGCCCGGTATCCGCCACCTGGACTGAGCCAGTCCGACACCGGATTGCTCCGTATCGTTCATCCTCTGGCGCGGATTCTCATGGCAGTCTTCATCCCATCGTGTGACGTTTAATCACACTGCGTAGCCCGTGGATCCCTGCCCACGGGAGCGCCGCCCTCGGGAGAGGACACGCCATGCCGAGATCCCGTGCCGCCCGGTGGAGCGCGGTGGGCCTGTTCGTCGTGGCGACGGTCGTCGCCGTCGCCGTCCAGGTCCCCACCGCCACCGCCGCCACACCGATCACCGTCGCCCAGGCCATCGGCCAGCAGACCGGGGCCTCGGCCACCGTCCGCGGCTACGTGGTCGGCCAGCCCACCGCGACCAGCACCGTCATCCGGTCGGGCTTCCCCAACGACTACGCGCTCGCCCTCGCCGACTCCGCGAGCGAGACCGCCACGTCGAAGATGGTCTACGTCCAGATCACGTCGTCGTTCCGGGCGGCCTGGGGGTTGCAGTCCAACCCGAGCCTGCTGGGCAAGCAGCTCGACGTCACCGGCCCGCTCGGCGCGTACTTCTCGCACGCCGGCCTCACCTCGCCGACCGCGTTCGCACTGGCGGGCGGCGGTGGCACCACCCCGCCGACGACCACGCCGCCGACCGGGACGCCCGGTGACTACGACGGCACGTACTACCTGCCCGCGATCGGGAAGTCCGGCACGGCGCTGCGCACGTCGTTGAACCAGATCATCCGGACGCAGACCAAGCTCACCTACGAGCAGGTCTGGGACGCGCTCAAGCTGACCGACCAGGACCCGAACAACTCGAACAACGTGATCCTGCTGTACTCCGGCACGTCACGGGCCAAGAGCCTCAACGGCGGCAACCCCGACGACTGGAACCGCGAGCACGTCTGGGCCAAGTCGCACGGCGACTTCGGCACCGCGACCGGTCCCGGCACGGACATCCACCACCTGCGGCCGGCCGACGTGACCGTCAACTCCGACCGCGGCAACAAGGACTTCGACAACGGCGGCACCCAGTCCACCGAGGCGCCCGGCAACTACACCGACGCCGACTCGTGGGAGCCGCGCAACGCCGACAAGGGCGACGTGGCCAGGATGATCTTCTACATGGCCATCCGCTACGAGGGCGGCGACGGCTTCCCCGACCTCGAGGTCAACAACAGCACCAGCAACGGCACGAACCCCTACATCGGCAAGCTGTCGGTGCTCAAGCAGTGGAACACCCAGGACCCGCCGAGCACGTTCGAGAAGCGGCGCAACCAGGTCATCTACGACACCTTCCAGCACAACCGCAACCCGTTCATCGACCACCCCGAGTGGGTCGACTCCATCTGGGGCTGAGCAGGAGCGTCGAAGGGGGCCACCCGAGCGGGTGGCCCCCTTCAGCATGTCCGAGGTCTTTACATGTGACCATTTGGTCACCTATCCTTGGTTCGTGACCGACGACGACCGCGTCTTCAAAGCGCTCGCCGACCCCACCCGGAGGTTCTTGCTCGACCTGCTGTTCGAGCGGGACGGGCGCACGCTCACGGAGTTGGAGTCGGAGCTGGCGATGACCAGGTTCGGCGTCATGAAGCACCTCGGCGTCCTCGCCGACGCCGGGCTCGTCGTCACCCGCCGCTCGGGCCGGGAGAAGCTCCACTTCCTCAACCCGGTCCCGATC
The DNA here is from genome assembly GCF_003002815.1 of Umezawaea tangerina. Taxonomy (GTDB): domain Bacteria; phylum Actinomycetota; class Actinomycetes; order Mycobacteriales; family Pseudonocardiaceae; genus Umezawaea; species Umezawaea tangerina. Next base: position 96,701 of record NZ_PVTF01000004.1, read on the forward strand.
CGGCTGATCCACGACCGGTGGATCGACAAGTACACCGAGCGCCGCGTCTCGGCGCTCACCGACCTCAAGGCCCAGTTGGAGGCAGCGCATGAGCACGAGCACCGTCCAGGTCCACCGGGTGTGGATCAAGGCGACCCCGCAGGCGGTCTGGGACGCGATCACCAGTCCTGAGTGGAACGCCCAGTACGGCTACGGCTGCCCCAGCGAGTACGACCTCCGCCCCGGCGGCACCTACCGCGTCCTCGCCAACGAGGCCATGACCCAACACGGCGCCCCACCCGTCATCATCGACGGCGAGGTCCTCGAATCCGACCCGCCCAACAAGCTCGTCCAAACCTGGCGCGCCAACTTCAGCCCCGACCTCACCGCCGAAGGCTTCACCCGCCTCACCTGGGAGATCACCGAGGAGTACGGCGCGGTCCGCCTCACCGTCACCCACGAACTCGAAGGCGCCCCCATGGCAGCCGCCCAGGTCGCGGGCGACATCCCCGGCGCGGGCGGCGGCTGGACCTACATCATCAGCGACCTGAAGACCCTGCTGGAAACCGGCAAGACCTTCGCCAGCTAACCCACCAACCACAACACACAACACCCGACCCGACGACAGCCAGACCCCGCCGGGCGAAGCCCGATACCTTGTCCGACGCGAAGCGAGGATGCAGCGTCCGACGGCAAAGCCGAGGATCCGTCGTCGGGCGCAGCCCGCCAGCGCGCATCCGGCGCGGAGCGCCTGGGGCCCTGTCGGCGCCAGCCGATGCCTGGTCCGACGCGAAGCGCGGATGCCCTGTCCGACGGCGCAGCCGAGGATGCGGTGTCAGGCGCAGCCTGATGCTGGCGAAGCCAGATCTACCCCTGCCCCCGATACACAGCGCCCTCCTGCCCCACCCCCGCTTGTCAAGATGGCTTTATCGTCTTGACAAGCGGGGGTGGGGCATTGAGACAATCGCGCGCCGGGGGCCGGGCTTCGCGCTCCGGAAACCCAAGGTCCCCCCAACGTGAGAACCCCCCGAAACCCAAGGTACTCACAGGGTCCGACATTCCCCGCGCCCCAGACCCCCTCACAGCTCCCCCAACCCCACATTCGCCTCAGCGGCCCACCCCACCGAGTCACCCCGTTCCGCCGCCGGCACCCTCCACCACCCCGAGCAGCCATTCGTGCACGGATGCCCCACTTCCCGCAGCACGTACCCCCCGTCCTCCGGTTCGGGTTGCAACCAGGTCATCTCCCCCGTTCCACCGCACAGGTCGCACGGGGGCCGGGACTTGGCCGATCCCTCCGCAGGTTCCACAGATGCTCCTGTCCATCGCGATTCCGGAGCCGTGGCAACTCGGACACTCGCTCATCCACCAATCGGATCACACCCAGTGTCGGATGTAACCAAGTGGGCACCCGCGATCACCCGAAGGTGGTGCGGTAGAAGGGTAACGGGACCGTTGGGCCATTCGGGTGTCAGCGCCGATCGGCGTTGCGGGGGTGGTTCTTGGCCGTGCGCTCGTTGCCGTGCCGGTAGTTGCCGGTCCACCTGGCCATGACCTCCTGCGGGTCGTCGTCGACCTCGGCGAGGAACTCGGCGGCCCTGGCACCGCGGAGGGTGGCGGCGACGCGGCCGTGGTGCAGGACGACGACCGTCCCGTCGGGACGGGTGGTGTGGGTGAAACCCCGTGGTGGTGGCATCCGAGGAGTGTGGACCGCGACCGCGCACCGGACCGAGCGATTTTCCGCGAGCACACCTCGAACCGCCGCGGACGACGTGAAGCGGACCGGCACGACGAACACCGAGCCACGTGTCGACCGGCGTCCGGGCGTTCCACGACCCGTACCCCGAAGTTGGGCCGAATGCCCGGTTGAAGGCCTCCACCGCCGGGTAGTGACGTGGCAAGAAGTTCTTGTCGCACAAGGAGGCACCCAATGCTCGCCATCGTCGCAGCGGTCATCTTCGGACTGGCGTTGCTGCTCGACCTCGCCGACGCCTCCATCGGATCGGTCATCAACCCCGGCACGCTGATCACCGCGGGCCTGCTGTGCGTCGCCCTGCACCTGGCCGGGGTCGGCACCTCCGTCCGCCGCCCCAGCTTCCGCCGTCGTCGTCGCTGACGCGGGCCGCGTCCGGATGAGCGGGTTGGAGTTCGACGAGCGGACCTCGCGCCGCGTCGAGGCCACCTACCTGGCACCGGACGTGGTGCGGCAGCGCCGGATCGTCCGGGAAGCCCTGTCCCTGCACCACGGCGAGCGGGTGCTCGACCTCGGCAGCGGGCCGGGCTTCCTCGCCGTCGAGATGGCCGCGGAGGTCGGCCCCGACGGCGCGGTGTGCGGCATCGACCCGTCCCCCAGCATGCTCGCGCTCGCCGCGGACCGATCAGGCCACGCCGTCGAGTACCGCCAGGCGGGTGCCGAACGAATTCCCTTCCAGGACGGCACTTTCGACGCGGTCGTGTCCACTCAGGTCTTCGAGTACCTGCCCGACGTGCCGGGCGCGCTGGCCGAGGTGCGCAGGGTGCTCCGGTCCGGCGGTCGGCTGGTGCTGGTCGACACCGACTGGGACTCCCTGGTCTGGCGCTCGCCCGACGACGCGCTGACCGACCGGGTGCTGACCGCGTTCGAGCAGCACCTGGCCGACGCCCGCTTACCGCGCAAGCTGCCCGCGGCGCTGGTCGCCGCGGGCTTCCGCGACGTGCGGACGAGCGTCGTCCCCCTGCTCAACGTCGGCTACTCCCCCACCACCTACAGCGCGGGACTGCTGGAGCTGGTCGCGGAGTTCGTGCCGGGCCGCGACGGCATCACCGCCGAAGAGGCCACCGCGTGGGCGGCCGGTCAGCGGGCGCTCGGCCCGGACTACTTCTTCAGCCTCAACCGCTACCTGTTCGCGGCGACCGGCTGACCCGGTCAAGCCCTGGCAGTCCGGGCTCCCGCCCAGTACGTTGCCCCGAGTGCCCCTCCCTCTCCTCGCCGAGCTCGAGTCCTTCTACGACGCGGTCCCCCGCCTGGACGCCCGAGCGGAGGTCCACGGCGGACTGACGCTGTTCGTCCGGGACGGCGAGGGGTTCCCGTACTACGCCCGGCCGACGTTCCCCGGTGGCGAGCCGACCGCGGTGGACGTGCGGGTGGTGCGGGAGCGGCAGCGCGACCTCGGCGTCTCCCAGGCGTTCGAGTGGGTCCACGAGACCACGCCGGGGATGCTCGACGTGGTGGAGCAGGCCGGGTTCACCGTGCTGCGGGCGCCCCTGCTGGTGCTGGACGGGCCGGTCCGCGTGCCCGAGGTCGACGCGCGGGTGCGCGTCCTGGACCCGGAGGCGCCCGGCTTCCTCCACGACGTCGCCATGGTCAGGACGATCGCCCAGCTCTCGTTCTCCGCGCCCGGCACCGCGACCGGCGAGACGGGCCCGCGGGACCGCGACACGCTCCTGCCGACCGTCACCCCCGTGCACGTGCCCAAGTTCCGCTACGCGCTGGCCGAGATCCCCGACCACGGTCCGGTGGCCACCGGCATGACCCAGCGGGCCGGGGACGTCGCCGAGGTCGTCGGCGTCGGCACCCTCCCCTCGGCCCGCCGCCGCGGCCTCGGCGCCGCGATCACCGCCGCCCTGGCCCAGGACGCCCTGGACAACGGCGTCGCGCGGGTCTTCCTGTCCGCGGGCAGCGAGGAGATCGCGCGGGTCTACGAGCGGGTCGGCTTCCGCCGCGTCGGCACCGCCTGCATCGCGGAGACCGAGTAGCCGCCTCGGCGGGTCGGCCCCGCCCGTGGCCCACCGCCGGCGCAACCCCGCACCGAGCAGGCGGACGAGGACCGCGAAGTCCCTGACCGGGAAGGGATTCCCGAGCGGTGGCGGCGTCGACCACGACCCGCGGGGGACCGGGTTCCCGGACGCCTTGCGGGAACGCCCGCGCCGACCCGATTAGGCTGCGGCCGTGATCAGGGTGCTGAAGGACTTCTCCACGGGTGTCGGGCTGCTCGCGAAGGGCTTCGGGCTGGTGTTCCGGTCGCCGAAGCTGCTGCTCATCGGGGCGATCCCGGCGGTGCTCAGCTCGGCGCTGCTCATCGGCAGCTTCGTGCTGCTGGCGCTGAACATCGACGCCATCGCCACCTGGGCGACGCCGTTCGCGGACGACTGGAGCGAGTCGGTGCGGACCGTGACCCGGTTCGCGGCGGGCATCTCGTTCATCGGCGCGTACCTGGCGATCGGGCTGCTCGCGTTCACCGCGGTCACGATCGTCATCGGCGGCCCGTTCTACGAGCACATCGCCGAGACGATCGAGGACGAGGAGCTGGGCGGTGTGCCGGACGCCGAGCAGGTGCCGTGGTGGCGGTCCGCGCTCAACGGCGTGCGCGACGCCGTGCTGCTGATCGGGCTGGCGGTGCTGTTCGCGATCCCGCTGTTCGCGGCCGGGTTCATCCCCGTCGTCGGGCAGACCGTCGTGCCGGTGGTCGCGGTGTTCGTCAACGGCTGGCTGCTCGGCATCGAGCTGACCGGCATCCCGTTCACCCGCCGCGGCAAGTCCCTCAAGGAGCGCCGCGCGGTGCTGCGGAGCAAGCGGGCGCTCGCGCTGGGCTTCGCCGTGCCGTCGTACCTGCTGTGCCTGATCCCGTTGGCGGCCATCGTGGTCATGCCCGCGGCGATGGCGGGCGGCACGGTCCTCGCGCACCGCCTGCTCACCGGACGCGACCAGGTCCCGGCCCACCGCCCCTACCCGAACGGCACCCAGGCGAGCTGAGCCGCCCGGTCACCGCTGCTGACCAGCGCACCCCCCTCCGACACGGTCCACAGGTCGTCGCCGATCACCAGTGCGCGGCGGATCGTGCCGGTCGGGTGCACGACCCGGCCGACCTCGTCGAACCCGTTGCCGGACAGGCGGAGCACGAGCGAGCCGCCGGTGCCGTCGGCGCGGTCGGTGACCGGCAGCACGAGCAGGCCGTCCGCGGGCCAGTAGAGGAACGCGTGCGGGTCGTACTCGGCCTCCGAGGTGCCGCCCGGAACCTGGTACTGGGCAAGGCGTTCCGGCCTCGCGAGGTCGCGCACGTCGAACAGCGACACCTGCGTGCCGGAGACCCGGCCCCGGTCGTTCGCGTCCTGGCCGACGCCGATCAGCCTGCCGTCACCGGCCGGGTGCAGGTAGGCCGAGTAGCCGTTGATCTTCAGCTCGCCCACCACGCGCGGCTTCGCCGGGTCGGCCAGGTCGAGGGTGTAGAGCGGGTCGGTCTGCCGGAACGTGACCACGTAGCCGACCGCGCCGAGGAACCGGACGCTGTGGATCCGCTCCCCCACACCGAGTCCGTCGACCCGACCGGTCTGCACGAGCGCGTCGCCCCGCCGTTCCAGCACGATCACCGAGCTCTGCTGGGCGTTCTGCGCCGTGCTGCCCGTCGTGGCGATCCGCAGGTGCCCAGCGTACTCGGAGAACGAGTACTTGTTGAGCGGCAGGCCGTCCACCACACCGGAGGCGACGTGCCGCGGCGGACCGGGCCGGGAGATGTCGAACTGGTGGACCGAGGTCGTCCCGGACGGGGCGATCCGGCCCCGGCCGGTGGTGAAGACCTGGTGCTGGTCGGCGACGTAGAGGTTCGACGCCGTGCCGTAGACGGTGTCGCCCGCGGCGACGACGGACACCGGGTCGCCGGTGCCGAGCGCGGCCGAGAGGTCCAGCGTGAGGACGGTCAGCAGCGACGCCGACGTGGGCTGCTCGGGGAAGCTGACCCGCGAGCAGTCGACGAGGGTGCCGTCGCGGCGCGAGGTCGGCGTGGACAGCTCGTAGTGCGGCAGCCAGGTCGAGATCGGTGCGGCGTCGACGACCTTCTCGTTCTCCAGCCGGGTCTGGGCGACCGACCAGCCGTCCTGCGGGTACACGAACGCCGGGCGCGGCGTCGAGCTGACCACGACCCTGGCCACCCCACCGATCTGGCGGGCGTCCAGGTAGGTGCCGTCGACCGTCAGCGCCCCCAGCGCCTTCGGCGGTCCGGAGAGGTCGACCAGGACCAGCCTCGACCCGGTCCGCGGCGCGAACTCGTCGGGCGGCACCGGGATCCCGGCGGCGACCTCCGTCGTCACGACCAGGGCCCGGTCGCCGCTGAGCAGCAGCTGGGACGCCGAGCTGTTCGCCAGGTCGAGCGTCCCGGTGACCCGGCGGGACGCCACGTCGACCACCCGCAGCACGCCGTCGGCGACCGACACGACCCGCTTGCCGTCGGTCTTGACCAGGTCGGGCTCGTCGACCCCGTTCTCCTGCACGTTCGTCGTGGAGTGCTCCGCCGTGCCCGGCACGGCCGCGGTCCTGCTGTCGAACGAGGTCCCGGCCTCGGCCTTGGACTCGACGGCGACGTCGCCGTCGACGGGCACCCACTGGCGCGAGAGCCGGTCGAGGTCGCCCTTCGCCGCCGCTCTGAACCGCGACAGCACCTCGTCGCACGAGTCGAAGGCGACCAGCTCCACCGGTCCGGCGGTGCCCACGGGCGGCACCGGGTCCGGTGCCCACCCGTCCAGGACGGCGGGCGCGGAACCCGCGCACAGCCCCACGACGACGATCCCCGCCAACACCACTCCCGGCCGCTTCATGGACCCAGGACGCAAGCCGGGGCGCGGCGCGTTGCAAGGAAAGCGGAAATGCCGGGAGACCCGTGGGTCCCCCGGCATTCCCCTGCGGTGCTTAGGAGTTGATCTGCTGCGTGATCAGGGTCGCGAAGTTGGAGACCCTGGTGTAGACGCCGGGGTAGCCCGCCAGCGCGCAGCCCTCGCCCCACGAGGTGATGCCGATCAGCTTGCCGCCCGCGACCAGCGGACCGCCCGAGTCGCCCTGGCAGGTGTCCGTGCCGCCCTGGGGGTACGCGGCGCAGACCATGTGCGCGGCCTTGAAGTCCGAGCCGTACGCCGAGGAGCAGGTGGCGTTGCTGGTCAGCGGCACGGTCGCCTTGAGCAGGTAGCGCGACGCCGAGCCGCCCGAGGACGTGGTGCCCCAGCCGAGGATCGTGCTGGAGGTGCCCGCCGCGTACAGCCCGGTGTCGGAGCTGGTCGCGATCGGCAGCGTCGCCTGGGTGAGGTTGCGGTCCAGGGTCAGCACCGAGACGTCGTTGCCCTGGGTGGCGTCGACGTAGCTCGGGTGGATCCAGATCTTGGTGACGCGGGCGACGACGCCCGCGGTGGAGTTCTTGTCGTCACGACCGGCGACCACGCGGACCGCGGAGGCCGAGTCGCCGACGGTGCAGTGCGCCGCGGTGACGACCTTGTTGGCCGCGACCAGGGTGCCGCCGCAGTACTGGAACCCGCTGCTGGTGGCCAGGTAGACCACCCACGGGTACGTGCTCGTGCTGGCGCGGGTGCCGCCGACGATCTGGGTGCCGACCTCGCCGTCGGCCGACGGAGGTGCCGGTGCCGCCGTTGCCACGCTGAAGCCCGCCAGTGGGAGCAGGATCGCCACCACGAGCGCGCCAAGCCACGACCGCAGGCGGTGCAGGGTTGCCGCCATGATCATCTCCTCGGTGTCGTAGGCCCCAATCGGGGTGCACACAGAGCAACAGACCGACTACAGCGGCCACAAGCTCCACTCGACGTAGGCCATTCGGCAGCGCCGTCGCGGACATGATTGACTCGCCGGCAGACCCATCCCGATCCGAGGAGGACCCGCATGGCCACGCAGAAGCCCGAAGTCGACCTGGTCGAGGGCCCGCCGCCCGCCGACCTGGTCATCAACGACCTCTCGGTCGGCGACGGGCCCGAAGCCACGCCGGGCCAGGCCGTCACCGTGCACTACGTCGGCGTCTCGTTCACCACCGGCGAGGAGTTCGACTCCTCGTGGAGCCGCAACGACCCGTTCCGCTTCCCGCTCGGCGGCGGCCGCGTCATCGCGGGCTGGGACAAGGGCGTCGCGGGCATGAAGGTCGGCGGCCGTCGCCAGCTGGTCATCCCGCCGCACCTCGCCTACGGCGACCGCGGCGCCGGTGCCGCCATCAAGCCCGGTGAGACCCTGATCTTCGTGGTGGACCTGCTCGCGGTGAACTAGTCCGCGATCCGTCCGACGGCGGCCCGCCCTGCTCCTCGGAGCGCGGCGGGCCGCCGTCGTCCGTCAGCCATTCGGCGTATTTGGGTACCGACCGGAACCAGTGCGTTCCGGAGTGCGTCATCCTGGACGGGAGTGCTCGGGAGGGCTTCGAGGGGGGATGCCGGCGTGCCGGACGACATCGGGGGATCGGAGCGGATGCTCGCGCAGTGGGAGCAGTCGATCCAGCAGAAGGCCGCGCGCTACCAGAGCATGGCCGAACGCGTGCAGGGCCTGACGATCACGGAGACGTCCAGGGACGGCCTGATCAGGCTGACCATCGGGTCCAACGGCATCCTGTCCTCTGTGGACATCGCGGAACCCGCGCGGGAGAAGCGGATGTCCGAGGTGTCGGCCGAGATCATGCGGTGCCTGCAACGCGCGCAGTCGCGGATCCCCGAGCTGCTGCAGCAGGTGATGGCCGAGACCATCGGCACCCAGGACGAGACGGCGAACGCGCTCTTCGCCGAGGCGCGCAAGAACTTCCCCGCCGCACCGGCCGAGGAACCGCCGCCGTCGGTGAACGAGGAGCTCCGGTTCGGCATCGAGGACGACCACAACGCACCGCAACCGCCACCGGCACCACGTCCGCAGCGCCCCCAGCGGCGCCCCGCGGACGACGACGACTTCGACGGCGGTTCATACCTGTCCTGATCGAGAACGGCTAGGGGGTCGGCCCGATGGCCGAGAAGTTCGACATCGTCCCGGAGACACTGGACGGACACCGCAAGCAGCTCGACGACCTGGGGGAGCGGTTGCGGGGCGCGCTCGACGCCGCCCGCACGGTCAGCATGCCGACCGACGCCTACGGCATCCTGTGCCAGCCGTTCCGGATGATGCTCGACCCCGTCGAGCAGTGGGGGCTGGACGCGCTCAACGGCGCCGTCGAGGCCATGGACACCACCGCGAACAGCGTCAACGACACCGTCAAGCAGTACCGCACGGTCGACGAGTCGATCGGCGAGACCTTCAAGGTCGGTGACTGACCATGTCGAACCCCCTGGTCGCGCAGGCACCCCAGGAGGGCTCCGGGTTCACCCAGGGCACCGGTGACAACGGCTGGGCCACCGGCGTCTCCATCGCCGAGTCCGCCATGGACACGTTCAACGGCTTCAAGGACGGCAACTGGATCGAGGGCGGCCTCGGCGTCGTCGGGCTCGCCGCGGACGCCGCGTCGATGGCCATCGACCCGTTCGGCACCCTCATGTCGTCGGCCGCGTCGTTCCTGATGGAGCACGTGCAGCCGTTGAAGGACATGCTCGACTGGCTCGCGGGCGACCCGCCGGTGATCGAGTCCTACAGCACGACGTGGAACAACGTGGCCACCGAGCTGGGCAAGATCAGCGAGGACTACGCCACCGCGCTGAAGTCCGGTACCGAGGGGTGGACCGGCGCCGCCGCGGACGCCTACCGCGATGCCGCCGCGCAGCAGTCCGACGCGATCACCGGCGCGGCCAGCGCGGCCGGGTCCGTCGGCACGGTCGTCGGCGTGATGGGCATGGTCGTCGCGTTCGTGCGCGAGATGGTGCGCGACCTGATCGCCGACCTGGTCGCGAAGCTCATCGCGTGGGTGCTGGAAGCCGTGTTCTCACTGGGCTTCGGCACGCCGGTGATCGTCGCGCAGGCCATCACGGCCATCGGGAAGTGGGCGGCCCGGATCGCGAAGCTCGTCCAGAAGCTGTTGGACACCATCAAGAAGGTCTCGCCGATGCTCAAGCGTCTGGTCGAGATCTTCGAGAAGATCATGAAGGTGCTCGGGAAGCTGGCGGGCAAGGCGTCCGGTCTGGACGTGCTCGGCACGAAGATCGACGACCCCGGTTTCCTGAAGAAGCTCAACCGGGACGGGACGGACCTGCCGTCCACGTCGCACGCCGACACGCCCGCCTCGACCACGACGTCCTCCAGCACCAGCACTTCCGACACCTCGCGCTCCACCCAGCCGGACGGCCCGCCGTCCCGGCCTTCGTCCGACACCACCACGCCGTCGTCCAACACCGCGCCGTCGAGCACCACGCCGTCCACCACGACGCCGTCCAGCGCCACGCCGAGTCCTTCGCCCACTCCGGCGGCGCAGACGCCCGGCGGCTCGCCGTCGCCCAGTCCGACGTCGCGGGCACCCGGCAGCCCGTCACCGAGTCCGAGCACCAGCCCGGCGGGACGCGCACCCGGCAGCTCGCCGTCACCCAGCAGCAGTTCACCCGGCGGCCCGGCGGGACACGGCCCCAGCAGCACCAGCCCCGCGGGCCACACGCCCGGCAGCTCCCCCGGCGGCTCGACGCCCGGCGGTCACGGTCCGGGCGGGCACGGGCCGGGCGGGCACAACCCCAGCACCACCAACCCTTCCGGGCACTCCCCCGCCCCTGGCGGCCACAGCCCCGGCGGCTCGTCCCCCGGCGGTCACGGTCCCGGTGGGCACGGTCCCGGCGGTCCATCCCACGCTCCGGGCGGCCCCGGCAACGGCGCACCCGCACACAACCCCGGCGCACCTTCGCACGCACCCGGCGGGCACAGTCCCGGCAACGGCGCTCCCGCACACAACCCCGGCGGTCCGTCGCACGCTCCAGGCGGGCACAGCCCCGGCAACGGCGGCCCCGCACACAACCCCGGCGGTCCGTCGCACGCTCCGGGTGGGCACAGCCCTGGCGCGCCCTCGCACGCACCCGGTGGACACAGCCCCGGCAACGGCGGCCCCACCCCAGGTGGTCACAGCCCCGGCGGCCCTGGCGGGCACAGCCCGAGCAGCCCCTCGCCCGCACCGGGCGGACACGGTCCCAGTGCTCCCGCGCCGGGCGGGCACGCGCCCGGTGGGCCGCCGCACGCACCTGGTGGTCCGTCGCCGAGTCCGGTCGGGCCGGGGCACGGGCCGTCGACGAGCCCGGCGGGGTCGGCGCCAGCGCGGGTGGACCAGACGCACTCGTCCGGGGCGGACGCGCCGTCCAGGGTCGACCAGCCGCACACCGGGCCGCGGGACACCGGGCCTGCGCAGGTGCCCCAGCAGGGTGCGCCCGCGCCGGGTGGCGGGGCGCCGCACGGCGGTGGCCAGCCGGGCGGAGGCGGTTCACCGGGGTCGTCCAGGCCCGGTTCGGGCAGCGGCTGGACCGGGACACCCGGTCACCGCGGCGACCTGTCGTCGGGCACCCCGCAGGGTCGCGCCCCGGACGGCACCCGGCCGCAGAGCGCCGGGCCGTCCCACTCCGGTCCGCCGCAGGCGCGGCCGCCCCAGGCGGGCCCGCCGCCGTACCGACCGGCGCAGGCCGGTCCCCCGCACGCCGGACCTCCCCACGCCGGTCCCCCGCACGCCGGTCCTCCCCAGGCCCGTCCGGCCGGACCGCCGCAGACCCGTCCCGGCGGGCCCGCGCACACGAACCCGGCGCGCACGAACCCGCCGCACACCGGCCCGACCCAGCCGCGGCCGAACACCGGGCCGCCCCAGCACGCCCCGCGGGCCCGCGGCCCGCAGACCGGCGCGCCACCGCACCACGACCCCTCCGCACCACCGCACCGCGACCCCGCGGGCCCGCGCCAGCACGACCCGAACACGCCGCCGCACCACGACCCGAACACCCCCGACCCGACCCACCACACCCCGGACCAGCACCGGCCCGACATCGACGAGGCGCACGCGCGGTACGGCGAGACGACGCCCGCGGGCGTGTCGCACCACCGCGGCGACGCCGACATGGGCGACCTGCCGAGCCGGGTGCCGAACGACCCGCGCTACTTCACCGCCGACGTCCACATCACCCCGGACGGCCGGGCCCGGATCGGCAACCACACCTACAGCCCCGAGGAGTACGGGGACCTGTTGCGCCGCAACGGGTGGGACGGCAAGACGCCGATCAGGCTGATCGGCTGCGACGCGGGCAGCAACGACTTCGCGAAGCGCCTCGCGGCGCACACCGACGCCCCCGTGCTGGCCCCGACGAAGCCCGCGTGGACCGACAGCAACGGCCGCGTCTACACCTCCGACGCCGAGGTCGACGCGCACGGCAACCGCCAGCCGAAGATCCCGCCGAACGGCGAGTGGGAGACCCACAACCCCGACGGCACCAAGGTCAGGTCCAGCGAGGACGGGTTCGTCCCCGGCACGCACGACAAGGACAAGTCCGACCTCGACCCCAGCGGCGCGCGCGACCGCGCGGCCGACGAGCCGCCGCGGACCGTGCAGGTCGACAGGGACGACCCGAACGCGCCGCTCAAGTCGAGGCCGTTCGGGCGGGACGCCGACGGCAACCCCGTCCAGCTCGAGCCGAACACCCGGTACGAGGTCACCGACCGGGCGGGCCGCGACCGGGGCGTGTTCACCACCGACGCCGAGGGCAACGTCGTGCGCGTCGAGACCACGTCGGGCAAGCAGGGCGACTGGCGGCCCGACAGCAGGCAGCCGTTCCCGAACTGCGAGTACCGGGTGACCGGGCAGGCGGGCAGCGTCTACACGTTCCACACCGACGCGGACGCCCGGACCTCGCGGATGACGGGCGACCTGGTGCACACCGGGTCGGACTCGGCCCGCCGCAGCCCCGACCAGGGCCCGGTCGGCCACGAGGGCCGCGACGAGTACCGGGCGCACAACCAGCAGGTCGTCAAGGAGTTCGAGGAGGCGCACGGCAGGCCCCCGGAGCCGCACGAGGTCCAGCTCTACGAGGACGTCGGCTGGAACGGCGGCCACCTCGCGGGCACCGAGTTCGACGGGCCCGGCGAGTACATCAACATGGTCCCGATGCTGGAGACCCTCAACCAGCACCAGCCGGGCAGCACGCTGGCGGACAACTTCCGCGCGCTGGAGGAGCACTGGGGCGACGTGCTCGCGCGCGACCCGAAGCCGAAGCTGACCGTGCAGGTCGAGATGGACTACCCGGACGGGAAGAAGACGCCCACGTCCATCCACGTGCAGTACTGGATCGACGGCGTCCCCGAGGATCCGTTGGTCTACAACAACATCCCACCACGTCGGCGCTGAGCGGCCGGGATAGGCTCGACGCCGGACAGCAGCCCTACCGATGAGGAAGTGGTCATGTCGGACCCGATCCAGTTGACCCCGCCCGAGCAGGAGGAACTGCTCCAGGAGGCGGGGGGGATCCTGCTGTCCGCCGCCCCGGAGGGCTGGCGGGCGCTGGAGCTGTCGTTCCGGTCGACGGTGGGCATCGACACCGCGACCTTCCTGTCCACCGGCCCGGACGGCGGGCAGACCAAGGTCGCGCCGCCCGCGGCGGCGATGCGCGTGCTGAAGAAGCTGCGCGCGGGCATGTACGAGGAGGACCGCGGCAGCTGGTACACGGCGCGGATCACCATCGAGCCGCCCGGCCGCTACGAGGTGGAGTACGACTACGACGGCGAGCCGACCTTCACGCCGCCGCTGACGGCGAGCGCGTACGCGCTCGACCAGGACTACTTCCCCCGGTCGGATGAGCACATCCCGGACTGGCTGCGGGCCAAGCTGGCGGAAGCGTCCGGGGACGACTCCGATTGACCCCTTCCGGGTCGACGCGGTCACGCGCCGGTGGCGCGACCGTTAAGATCGGCGCACCGAACCGGGGGGATGTCGAAGGGGTGCGCGACGCATGAGCCAGCCGACTACACCGCTAACCGACCAGGAGCAGCAGGTGCTGGTCCGGCAGATCGGACGCGCGATGCTGCCTGCGCTCCCGCCGGGGTGGCAGCGGGTGCGGACCGAGTACCGGGCCGCCGGGCGGCACATCGAGGTCGACATGGCGTTCGCGGGTCCGGACGGGCAGTTCCAGCCGTTGCGGCCGCCGATGGACGTGGTGACGCTGCTGGGCCAGCTGCGCGCGGGGATGCACGCGCCCGACCGGGGGACGTGGCTGACCGCCGTCTACGAGCTCGAGGCGCCGAGCGCGTTCACGGTGGACTTCAACTCCGAGGACGAGCCGCGCTGGCGCAACCCGCCGCCGCCGATCGGTCTCCAGGACGAGCTGCGGACGTTCCCGCGCACCGAGGACCGCATCCCGGCCTGGTGGCGCCAGCGGATCGGCCTGCCGCCCGTGGACGCGCCGGTCGACACGCCCCCGGGGGGTGTGCCCGCGCCGATGCGCACGGCCCGCGTGTACGACGGGAAGGCGCCGAACGGCAGGCCGTTCGTCAACCGGCCGCCGGTCGACCCGCGGCTGCGCGAGCAGCTCACCGCCTACCTCGAGGCCGCGCCGGTCGTGCTGGCCGCGAGCAAGTACGACGTGGACGAGTTCTCGGCCGGTGAGCAGGACGTGCCGCTGAACTTCCGCACCGACGGCACCTGGATCTGGGCGGGAGCCGTGCCGCACTACCTGCGCAAGTACGGCCTGCCGCCGGAGCCGGACATGGTCGCGCACATCATGGGGCTGAACTTCCAGCTGGCCCCGGTGGACGAGGCGACCAAGGAGGTCGCGGTCGGCCTGATCACGGGCCAGGGCGTCTCGGTCGGCTGAGCTCGCGCGACACGGGCGGACACTGGGTTCGCCCGTGTTGCCGTTTCCCGCGGCGCTGCCACGATTGGGTCAGGTGATCCGATCGGGGAGGCACGCGATGAGGGAAATGCTCGCCCGCCGCTGGTGGCTGTTCGCGCTGCGCGGGGCGTTCGCGATCCTGTTCGGGCTGATGGCGCTGATCTGGCCGGGCATCACGCTGGTCGCGCTGGTCGTCCTGTGGGGCGCGTACACCCTGGTCGACGGCGCCACCGAGCTGTACCTGGCGATCACCCACCGGGACGCGGCGCACGGCGTGCTCGGCGCGCTGGGCGTGGTCGCGGGGCTGGTCGCGCTGTTCTGGCCGGGCATCACGGCGTTGGCGCTGCTGGTCGTGATCGCCGTGTGGGCCGTCGTCGGCGGGGTGCTGGAGATCGTGACGGCCGTGCGGCTGCGCAAGGTGATCGAGCACGAGCGGTTCCTGGCGCTCAGCGGTGTGCTGTCCGTGGTGCTCGGCCTGATCCTGCTGTCCACGCCGGGCACCGGGGCGCTAGCGCTCGTGGTGATGATCGGCGGGTTCGCGATCCTCTGGGGGATCGTGCTGGTGCTGCTCAGCCTGCGGCTGCGGAAGGCCGCGCCGGTAGCGGTCTGAACGACAGCTCCAGCGGGTCGGGCCTGGTGAGCGAGACCGCGGCCAGCGCGGACACGGCCGCGGTCAGGGCCAGGTAGCCCCACGAGTACAGGGCCGTGTCGCCGTCGGGGAAGGTCACCAGCAGCAGGGTGCTGGAGAAGAACACCGCCGCGGTCAGCCCCTTCGCGGTCCACGCCAGCCCGGCACCGAGGACCAGCGGCCAGCTGAAGTACCAGGGCAGCGTCGCGGGCGAGAGCAGGGCGACGGCGAGCATGGTGAGCGCGGCGTGCCGGATGGCGTTGGGTCCGCCGTCCTCGGCCGCCCGCCACTGCCGCCACGCGATGTAGACCAGCAGCACCGACCCGGCGGCGCGCGCGACGGCCATGAAGACCCCCGGCTCCACGTCCACCACGACGGCGACCAGGGTGTGCGCGAAGTCCCCCAGCGCGCTGGGCAGCGACAGCCAGTTCACGATCGCGGAGGACGACTTCAGCGCCGGGATCCAGCCCAGGTCGACGCCCGCGACCACCGAGCACAGCGCGAACACCGCGCCGAAGACCGCCGTGCCGCGCGCGACGGCCCGGCCGAGCCGGGAGCGCCGCGTGCCGTCGAGCCGGGCGGCCCAGACCAGCACCAGGAACGGCAGCACCACCACGGCGGTCGCCTTGATCGCGACCGCCGCCGACACCAGCGCGATGCCGTGGGCGTGCCGCCGGTCGAGCACGAGCAGGACCCCGGCGGCCATGAGGCCGACCATCAGGATGTCGTTGTGGCCGCCGCCGATCAGGTGGACCAGCATCAGCGGGTTCGCCCCGGCCAGCCACAGCGCGACCGCCGGACGACCGCCGAGGTGGCGGGCCAGTCCCGGCAGCGACCAGCACAGCAGCGCCAGCCCGGCCGCGAGCACCAGCCGCATCAGCACGACACCGCCGATCACGCCCGCGCCGGTCGCCCACACCACGGACTTCGCGATCAGGATGAACAGCGGTCCGTACGGGGCCGGGGTGTTCTGCCAGACCCAGCTCACGTTGTCGCTCAACGGCGACGGCAACGCCGCCGGACCCACCCGGTACGGGTCGAACCCGTGCAGCGCCAACTGCCCCTGCGCCAGGTAGCTGTACACGTCCTTGCTGAACAACGGCGGCGACAGCAGCAGCGGCAACGTCCACGCCACGATCGCGACCAGCACCGCCAGGCTGCCCACGTGCCGCCGGTGCACCATCCGCCCCAGCCGCACCCACGCCCAGATCACCAGCCCCAGACCCGCGTACAGCAGCGCCGTCGCCAGGTCGTGGCCATGGCCGTACCGGATCCAGCTCAACGACAGGTCGGTCAGCACCGGGTCGGTCTTCACGACGGCACCCGCGCCCGCGCCGCCGAGCGCGACGAGGGAAACGCCCACCACGCCGAGGAGGATCGTCCGGATCGGCAGTCCGGTGGGCTCGGGCGGCGTGCTGACAGCAGCACGCGGCGCAAGTGGCACGGCGCTCGATCGGGGGGAGGACGGAGTTGAAGCCATCGCCGTCATCGTCGCACACGGACCGAGACCACCGTCCGCTTTCCGCACGTGG
The DNA here is from genome assembly GCF_003002815.1 of Umezawaea tangerina. Taxonomy (GTDB): domain Bacteria; phylum Actinomycetota; class Actinomycetes; order Mycobacteriales; family Pseudonocardiaceae; genus Umezawaea; species Umezawaea tangerina. The sequence continues at coordinate 113,324 of NZ_PVTF01000004.1, forward strand.
TGCGGGGAACGCGGGTCAGCCGACCTCCACCGGCCTCGGACGGCGGGCCACGGCCAGCGCCACGACCACGGCCAGCCCGAACCACACGTACGCGTTGCCGATGACCTGCTGCCACCAGGCCCAGTTCCGCTCGACGTCGTTGTCGTTGGGGAACAGCCAGTGCGGCCCGATCAGGAACACCAGGACACCGGGAACCGCGAACGCCCAGAACGCCTTCGCCGCGCGGTACGCGGGAACCGCGAACACCGTGAGGGCCGGAGCGATCCAGATCCAGTGGTGGCCCCAGGACACGGGCGAGACGAGCAGTCCGGCGACGGCGACGACCAGGAAAGCGGCCACGTCGTCACCCGCTTTCCGCGCTTTCACCGCGGCGACGAACGCGAGCACGACGACCACCAGGCACAGCAGCGCCCAGACGGCGACCTGCGGGGTGCCGTCGAGGCCGAGGCGCGCGACCAGCCCGCGCAGCGACTGGTTGCTGGTGTAGGTGAGCCTGCCGACGCGGCCGGGGTCGAGCAGGGCGTGGAACCAGAACTGGCGGGCCTCGCCGGGCATGATCAGGAAACCGATCCCCGCGAACACCAGGAACGACGCGAACGCCGTGACGACGGGCCGCCACTCCTTCTTCGCGAGGAAGAACAGCACGAACACCGCGGGCGTGAGCTTGATGGCCGCGGCCAGTCCGATGAGCGCGCCGCGCGGCAGCCGGGTGCGGGCCAGCAGGCAGTCGAGCAGCACGAGCACGGCGAGCAGCAGGTTGATCTGGCCGAACGACAGCGTCTCGCGCACCGGGTCGAAGACCGAGCCGACCGCGGCGGCGCCGAGGCCGTAGCGGATCGCGAGCGGGCCGCGGCCGCAGACGCGGGTGGCGGCGATCAGGCAGAGGGCGGTCAGCGCGACGAGGTTGAGCAGGGCGATGACGAAGATGGCGACGGGCAGCGGCACGGCGGCCAGCGGGCTGAACAGCACCACCGCGATCGGCGGGTAGGTGAACGGCAGGTCGGGACCGCCCAGCGCGCTGCCGAAGTGGTCGACGTAGATGGGCAGGCCCTTGAGCCACGCGCCGCCGCCGTTGCGGTAGACCCGCAGGTCCAGCGACCACTCGTGCTCGCGGGTCATCACGTAGACGAGCGTGCCCACCATGACCAGCAGCCAGACCGCGACGACGGCACGGGTGAGCTTGTCCGACCGGACCGCATCCCCGGCTTCCACGACCATCGGACGACCACCCCCGCAACGTGAACGCGCCGAGCGGCGCGGCCCGAATGGTAACCAGGCGGCGGGTGAGTGCCATCTCACGTGCCGGACCTCGCGCGTTTACGTAGTGTGGTGAGCTGTGCGCGCACAGTGGAACATTCGGACCAATCCTCCCGAACGGGCGCACAAAGGCGCACGCTCGGGATACTCTGTGCGGATGAGTCCTGCGCTGGAGACGGTGCTGGCCAAGGCCGGCCTACAGGTCACGCCAATGGAGTTCCTCAACCTGGTCGCCGAGGCCGCCAAGCGGCTCGCGCCTCCTCATCCGGAGCCCGCGAGCTACTTCACGCCCGACCAGCGCGAGGTGCTGACCGACGTCGGCCTCGACCTCGGCCCGCAGACCAACACCGACGCCATGCCCAGGGCGCGGTCCATAGTGGCGCTGTCGGTGCTGCGCGACACCGCGCTGACCGTGGCCGAGGCGGCCCGCCAGCTGCAGGTCGACACCAGCCGCATCCGGCACCGGCTCGGCGTCGGCAGGCTCGTGGGCTGGAAGGACAAGGGCAGTTGGCGGTTGCCCGCGTGGCAGTTCGCCGGCACCGGCGTCCTGCCCGGCCTGGAGGCCGTGCTCGCCACCGTCGCGCAGGACCAGCCCGCGCTCGTCGTGGCCGCGTTCATGACGACCGCCCAGGAAGACCTGCTCGTCGACGGCACCCCGACCACTCCCCGCGACTGGCTGTTGGCAGGCGGCGACCCGCGCCGCGTCGCCGACCTCGCGGCGATGCTCGGCACGCCCGTCTGACCCACGTCCCCGAACGACTGGACCCGAATGTCACGGCTTCCCCAGCCGCCCGCTCCCGCCGTGCTGCAGGCGATCCTGCGCCGCACCGAGGACGTGGTGGCGGTGCACCGCGCGACCCGCCTGGTGCGCGTCTTCACCGCCAAAGGCCAGCACCCCCAGCGCTGGAACACCTTCCGCTACACCGGCCCGTTGCCGCACGCCAGGTTCGACACCCACCCCCCGAGCCCCGACGGCACCCCGTCGGTCGCCCAGGAGCACGGCGTCCTCTACTTCGGCCTCACCGTGCGGACCAGCGTCGCCGAGGTCTTCCAGGCCACCTCGGTCGTCGACCGCCGCACCCGCAGCCCCTTCCTGGTCGCCCTGCGCCCCCGCCGCACCCTCCGCCTCCTCGACCTCACCGGCCTCTGGCCCACCCGCGTCGGCGCCTCCCAGGAACTCAGCAGCGGCCCCAAACACCTCACCCAAGCCTGGGCACGCGCCATCCGCGCCGCCTACCCGGAACTCGACGGCCTCTGGTACCGCTCCTCCATGGACTCCGGCGACCCCGCCGTCTGCCTCTGGGACCCCCCAGGCGCCTCCTGCCTACCAGCAGCCCCGGACGTCCTCCTACCTCTGGACCACCCAGGCCTGGACCTGCCACTGGCCAGGGTGTGCGAGGAGCTGAACTACACACTGCTGGGGTGATCAGGGGCCGCTTCGGCCTTGGCACGCACGAACACCCACCTCGGGCCCCCACCCAACGCCCGCCCCTCGCGGCGCGAGGAACACGGACTGGCGCAGCCGCCACCCCCATCCGGCGCGGAGCGCCAGTGGCCTTGTCCGACGGCGGAGCCGAGGATGCCCTGTCCGACGCGCAGCGAGGATGCCTGGTCAGGCGCAGCCTGATGCTGGCGTAGCCAGTCCCCTCCGGCACCCCGATCCGAAGCCATCTCTATGCCCACCCAAGCTTGTCAAGACAGCTTCACCGTCTTGACAAGCTTGGGTGGGCATAGAACACTCGGCGACCGGGGTAGAGGCACCTCACCCACCACCCACCAAGCCACGCCCCAAGACCACCCTCAGGAACGGCGGGCCGCCGCGGTCGACCGGCGTCGAGGCGCCGACAGGAACCGGGCATACCTCACCTCAGGCAGCTCCTGGTCCCCCAGCTCGTACCGGTGCACCACCCCGTCGTGCCGCCACCCGTGCGCCTCGTAGAACTCCCGGCTGGGTGTGTTGTCCTGGAAGACCCAGAGCACCGCGTACCGGAACCCGTGGTCGATCAGGTGTCGGACGGCGACCTCGTGCACCTCGTGCCCGGCCCCGGTCCCCTTGAACCGGGGGTCGGCGTAGATGGCCGTGATCTCGCCCGTGTGCAGGTCCGGGTGGGCGTCGCCGATCTCGCGGACGGCGTCCACCGCGCAGTAGGCCCCGATGACACCGTCGTCGGTCACGGACACGAACACGGCGCTGGGCTCCGGGAGGGCGAGGACGCGGCTCCAGCCGGGGAGCCTGCTCTCCGGCAGCATGCGATCGAGCACGGGGTCGGCGACGATGCCCCGGTACGCGTGCTGCCACGCGGCCACGTTGATCCGGGCGATCTCCGTGGCGTCCTCCGGCCTCGCGGGCCGGACTGTCCACTGCATGCAGGGAGCGTGCCGCACGGGAGCCGCCACCGCTAGCCATTGAGATATCCCGCCCACCGCGCGGGACGACTTCGGCGGGAAATCCACCGAAAGTCGTACCGGTCAGCCGAGGTGCCTGGACCACCAGTCCAGGACGGCGTCGAAGCGCTGGTGGCGGTGCCGCGGCTTGCCCGACCGGGTGAGCTCGTGGCCCTCACCGGGGAAGATCAGCATCTCGGCGGGCACGCCGTTGCGGCGGAGCGCGACGAACATGCGCTGGGCCTGTTCGAGCGGGCAGCGCCAGTCGTGCTCGGAGTGCACGACGGCGAACGGCATGCTGATCTTCTCGGCGTAGGTCAGCGGGCTCATCGCCTGCTGCTTGGCCGGGTCGGCGCCGCAGTAGGCGTCGGCGAAGAACCAGCCGATGTCGGACGACCCGCCGAACGAGTCCCAGGCGTTCACGGCGCGTTCGCTCCACGCGGCGCGGAAGCGCTCGCCGTGGTGCGCGGCCAGCCAGCTGGTCATGAACCCGCCGTACGAGCCGCCCATCACGCCGACGCGGTCGGCGTCCAGCTCCGGCCGTTCCAGCGCGGCGTCCAGGACCGCGAGCACGTCGTCCACGTCCACCGTGCCGAACCCGCCGACGATCGACTGCCCGTGCGCCTGGCCGTACCCGGCCGAGCCGCGCGGGTTGGGCAGCACGACGGCGTAGCCCGCACTGGCGTAGACCTGGGCTTCGTCGAAGAACCCCTTGGTGTGGTACATGAACGGGCCGCCGTGCACGGCCAGCACGACCGGGTGCGGGCCCTCGCCCTCGGGCAGCACCAGGAAGCCGTGCACCGGGTAGCCGTCGGGCGCGGTGCCGGTCAGCTCGACCGACGCGCGCACGCCCGCCGCGCGCAGCGGGGCGGCGAAGTCGGTGATCGCGCCGGTGCCGACGAGCACGACCTCGCCGGGGTTGTCCGAAGTGGACACGACCGCGACGACGCGGTCGCCGTCCGCGCCGAACGACTTGACCTCACCGCCTTGTCCCGCAACGACTTCCAGGTCGTCGAGGACCGCACCGGAGGCGTCGAGCGGCACGCGGCGCAGCTCGACGGCACCGCGGTTGCGGACCGCGACCAGGATGCCGGAGCCGGTCACCACGGGGACGCCCGCGGCGCGTTCGCAGTCGACGGTCTCGACGTCGGTGAGCCTGGTCGCGGTCGACCCGGAGTACGACCACAGGCCGAGGTTGCGCGCCACGCCGTTGGTGCCGGTGAACTCGCTGGCCAGGAAGTGCAGCGTGCCGTCGGGGCCGTGGAACGGGTGGGCCGCGCTGCCCTCGGTGCGCACGACGAGCTCCGGCTCACCACCCTCGGCGGCCACCGAGTACAGGTCGCTGTGCAGCGACTCGACGACGCCCAGGTCGCGGTCGACCACGAAGACCAGCCGCTCGCCGTCCGGGGTCCAGGTCGGCTCCGCGACGGCGAACGCGCCGTCGGTCAGCTCGACCGGCTCGGCGTCCGGGTCCAGCGCGTCCACGACGTGCAGCCGCGGCATCCGGTCACCGAGGAAGCCCACGTCGTCGACGCGGTAGTCCAGCCGGGTGATCCGGCGCGGGGCCTCGGCGTCCGGTGCGGGCGCGTCCTCGCCCTCGACGAGCGCCGTGCCGTAGCGGCCGGGCTCGGGGACCCGCGCGGTGAACGCGATCCGCCGCGAGTCCGGAGCCCACACCGGGGCGCCCGCGCCCAGCGGCAGGTCGGTGACCCGGCGCGGTTCGCCGCCGCCGGTCGGCAGCACGTGCAGCTGCGGGACGGCCGCCTTGCCCTGTCCGGAGCTGCGCAGGAACGCCACCCAGCGACCGTCCGGCGAGACGCGCGGGGCCTGGTCGCGGTCCCCCCACGTCCAGCGCACGGGCTCGCCGCCGTCCAGCGGCACGCGGTGCAGACCGCCTCGGTAGGCGTTCGCGGTCAGGTCGGGGCTCGTCACGGTGACCAGGAGGAGGTCGCCGTGCAGCGCGAGCGGGCCGGGCACGGACAGCAGTTTCAGGTCATCGGGGCGCACGATGGAGCACGTTACCCCACTATTCTTAGCAAGGCTCACGAGATTTATTGACGATCACACAGGATTGCGGTGCCATGACTCGGATCGTGTTCGCAGGTGGCAAGGTGTTCGACGGCTCCGGCGCTGCCGCGCGGCCCGGTGACGTGGTGGTCGAGGACGGCCGGGTCGTGGACGTCGGCACGGGCCTGGACGGCGACGAGGTCGTGGACGCGACCGGTCACACGGTCCTGCCCGGCCTGTTCGACTGCCACACGCACTTCATGTTCGGCGACATCGACACCGTGAAGGCGCTGAACACCCCGTTCTCACTGCCCTTCTACCAGGCCATCGGCCGCATGCGGGCCACGCTGGAGTGCGGCATCACGTCCGTGCGCGACGCGCTGGGCTCCGACCTCGGCGTCGCGACCGCCGTGCGCACCGGGCTGGTCGCCGGGCCGCGGATGCAGATCGCGATCAGCATGGTGTCGCAGACCGGCGGTCACGGCGACGAGTGGATGCCGTGCGGCGTGCACGGCGCGGTGCACCACCCCGGCGCGCCCAACGGCGTCGGCGACGGCCCCGAGGAGCTGCGCCGGATCGTCCGCGAGCTGGTCCGCGCGGGCGCCGACGTCATCAAGATCGCCACCAGCGGCGGCGTGCTGTCCCCGCGCTCGAACCCCCGGCTGGGCCAGTTCCGCGACGAGGAGGTCGCGATGGTCGTCGCCGAGGCCAGGGCGGCGGGCATCTTCGTCATGTCCCACGCCCAGGCCACCGACGGCATCAAGGTCGCCGCGCGCAACGGCGTCCGCTCGGTCGAGCACGGGGTGTTCCTCGACGAGGAGGCCGTGGAGCTGATGCTGGCCAACGGCACGTGGCTGGTGCCGACGCTGACCGCGCCGCGGGCCGTGCTCAAGCAGATCGCCGACGGGATGAAGGTGTCCGACGCCATCCGGGAGAAGGCCACGAGCGTGGCGGCCCGGCACGACGAGTCGGTGCGGATGGCCGTCCAGGCGGGCGTGAAGATCGCGATGGGCTCGGACTCCGGGGTCGGCCCGCACGGGGACAACCTGGAGGAGCTGCCGTTGATGGTCGCCTGTGGACTGACGCCCGCGCAGGCGTTGCACGCGGCCACGCGGTCGGCCGCGGAACTGCTCGGTGTGGACGGTGAGCTGGGGACGCTCGAACCGGGCAAGAAGGCGGACCTGGTGCTGGTGCAGGGGGACGCGGAGGAGATGGCGGCGCGCAGCGGTGCGGAGCTGCGCGCGGCGGTCCGCGGGGTGTGGATGGACGGCAAGCGGGTGGTGTGACGGGAACGGGGCTGGTGGGTGGACGGGAAGCCCGTCCGCCCACCGGCACCGTCCTGGCTAGACCGTGCCCGCGACGTGCTTGGCGGCCTCGGGGTGGCGCTTGACCTTGATGAGGCTCGCGACCGTCGTGATGGCGAGGACGCCGACGATGACGCCGAGCGAGAGCTCGATGCCGATGGTCGGGACCGGCAGGCCCTCGCCGTCGTTGAGGAACGAGAACGTGTTGGTGTGCAGGGCTTCCAGGATCAGCTTGACGCCGATGAAGCCGAGGATCACCGAGAGGCCGACGGACAGGTACACCAGCTTGCTGAGCAGGCCGCCGAGCAGGAAGTACAGCTGGCGCAGGCCCATCAGGGCGAAGGCGTTGGCGGAGAAGACGAGGAACGGTTCCTTGGTGAGGCCGAAGATGGCCGGGATGGAGTCGAGGGCGAAGAGCAGGTCGGTGGTGCCGATGGCGACGATCACGATGAACATCGGCGTGACGAAGCGCTTGCCGTCGATCTTCACGAAGGACTTGGCCTCGTGGTACTTGTCGGACACCGGGAAGACCCGGCGGACGATGCGCAGGGCCGCGTTCTCCTTGAAGTCCTCGTCGTCCTCGTCGTGGTTGGTCTTCGCGAGGTTGTAGGCGGTGTAGATGAGGAACGCGCCGAAGATGTAGAAGACCCAGCTGAACTGGGAGATGACGGCCGCGCCGACCGCGATGAAGATGCCGCGCATGACCAGTGCCATCAGGATGCCGATCAGCAGCACCTTGTGCTGGTGGATCGCGGGCACCTTGAACGTCGTCATGATGATCAGGAAGATGAACAGGTTGTCCACGCTGAGCGAGTACTCCGTGATGTACCCGGCGAAGAACCCGGTCGCGGCCTCGGAGTCGCCGAAGAGCCAGAGCCCCGCTCCGAAGAGGACGGCGACGGCGACGTAGAACGCCACCCAGCGGCCCGCTTCACCGATGGTGACCTCGTGCGGCTTCCGGTCGACGATGACGAGGTCGATGGCGAGGAGTACCAGCAGACCGGCGATCGTAGCGATCCACAGCCACGCGGGAACTACCATGTTGTCAACCTCCGGACAGGCGCACGCCAATGCCCGGAGGTCTCCTCCGCCAACAGCAGACTTCTGCTGCCGGCCGGCGGCACCGGGTGCTCTCAGGTCGAGCACCGTGCTGACGACACCGCCGCGTTGGGAGTACTCCCCTCCACGCTCGCACTGAGTGTGTCCTACTCCGAGGTACCGGCGCCACTCGTCGTGATCAGGGGCACCCGCCCGCGTCCCGAATCACCCGATCCACCCAGCCGGTTCGTCCCACCAGCCGAAAGAGCGCGCGACGCGCTGAGAGGCCGCTTGTATACCTTCAGCCCGTTCTCAGCAAACCTCCAATAAGGTCAACCCGTGTCCCACCTCTCCCGCCTCCGCGGCAGGTGGTCTCTCCCCATCGTGCTCGTGGTGCTCGCCCTCGTCGGCGGCACCGTGCTCTGGACACGATCGGAAGACGCCCCTCCGCCGGTGAGCACCCGTGACGCGGTGATCGACGTGCCGGAAAGTCCTGGGAGCTCCCAGACGATCCAGATCGACACCACGCTGTACCTGCCCGTCCAGACGCCAGCGCCCGCGATCCTGCTCCCGCACGGTTTCGGCGGCAGCAAGACCAGCGTCTCCGCACAGGCCACCGAGCTGGCCCAGCGGGGGTTCGTCGTGCTGGCCTACTCGGCGCGCGGCTTCGGCCGCAGCACCGGCAAGATCTCGTTGAACGCCCCCGACCGCGAGGTGGCCGACGCCCGCAAGCTGCTCGACTGGCTGGCCACCCGCGAAGAGGTGCAGACCGACGGCCCCGGCGACCCGAAGGTCGGCGTGACCGGCGGTTCCTACGGCGGCTCGCTGTCGCTGCTGCTGGCCGCGGCCGACCCCAGGGTCGACACGCTCGCGCCGGTCATCACCTACAACGACCTGTCGCAGGCGCTGCTGCCCAACGCGGGCGCCACCGGGTCCCCCACCGCCACCACGCCCGCCGCCGGGTCGTTCGGCGACGACGGCGTGTTCAAGCGCTCGTGGGCGGGCATCTTCTTCTCGGCGGGCCTCTCCGGCAGCGACAGCGCCAGCCCCGGCCGGGAGGCCGCCGAGCCGGGCCAGGAGGACGACGCCGCGGGCAACGCGGTCGCCGACGCCTCCGCGGCCGCCACGAGCCAGGGCCAGGGTCAAGGCCAGGGCCGCCAGCAAGGCGGGACCCAGGCCGCGCCGGACGCGTGCGGCCGGTTCACCGCCGAGGTGTGCGCCGCCTACACCGAGGTCGCGACCACGGGCAAGGCGAGCCCCGCGACGGTGAAGCTGCTGCGCGACGTCTCCCCCGTGTCCTACAACAGCGGCATCAAGCAACCGACGCTGATCGTGCAGGGCGAGCAGGACACCCTGTTCGGCCTCGACCAGGCGGACGCGAACGCCCGGCAGATCAGCGCGAACGGCGCAAAGGTCAAGGTCGTCTGGTACGCGGGCGGCCACGACGGCGGCAGCCCCGGCGCCGGGCTGCGCGGCGAGATCGCCGACTGGATGGCGTTCCACCTCCAGGGCAAGGGCACCGACCCCGGCACCGGCTTCGAGTACTCGGTGCAGGGAGCGTTCCGCACCAACGGCACCACGTCGGTGCGCACCGTGTCCGCGGCCGGCTACCCCGGCCTGACCGGCAAGGACGCGACCTCGCGGACGTCGTTGCCGCTCAAGGGCCGTGAGCAGGTCGTGGTCAACCCCGCGGGCGGCAACCCGGCCGCGGTGAGCAGCCTGCCCGGCTTCGGCTCGGTGCTCAGCGGGTCCAGCTCGCTGTCCAGCAGGCTGTCGATCGACCTGCCCGGCCAGGCCGCCCTGTTCAGCTCCGACCAGCTCACCAGCCAGGTCCTGGTCGCGGGCTCGCCGACGGTGAGGCTGCGGGTCGCCGCGGTGCCCGGCCAGCCCGTGCCCGCCGACGGCACGGTGCTGTTCGTGAAGCTCTACGACGCCGACGCGAACGGCGCCCGCACGCTGCCGGGCGCGGCCGTGGCGCCGGTCCGGATCGGCTCGCTGCCCGCCGACGGCACCCCGGTCGACGTGACCGTGACGCTGGCTGGTGTCGTGCGGCCGATCGAGAGCAACCACCGCGTGCAGCTCGTCGTGGCCACCACGGACCAGGCGTACGCGAACACCGGGGCGCCCGCGGCGTACCGGGTCGCGCTCGCCGACGAGAACATCCAGCTGCCCACCGTGGCGGGCACGAACACCACGACCGGGCTCGCGACCACCGCGCTGTGGGGCATCGGCATCGTGCTGCTGGCCTTCGTCGCGATCGGTGTCGTGGCCGCGTTCCGGCGCAGGCTCGCCGCGGACGTCGACCCCGAGCTGACCTCGGTGCCGCTGGTGATCGAGAACCTGACGAAGTCCTACCCCGGCAAGCTCACCGCCGTGAAGGACCTGTCCTTCCGGGTGGAGCACGGCCAGGTGCTGGGCCTGCTCGGGCCGAACGGCGCGGGCAAGACCACCACGCTGCGCATGCTGATGGGGCTGATCCACCCGACCGAGGGCGGCATCAGGGTGTTCGGCCACAAGGTCACGCCCGGTGCTCCCGTGCTGTCGCGGATCGGGTCGTTCGTCGAGGGCGCGGGCTTCCTGCCGCACCTGTCCGGCACCGCGAACCTGCGCCTGTACTGGGCGGCCACCGGCCGACCGGTCGAGCAGGCGCACTTCGAGGAGGCGCTGGAGATCGCGGGCCTCGGCAACGCCGTGGACCGCAAGGTCCGCACGTACAGCCAGGGCATGCGGCAGCGGCTGGCCATCGCCCAGGCGATGCTCGGCCTGCCGGACCTGCTCGTGCTGGACGAGCCGACCAACGGGCTCGACCCGCCCCAGATCCACCAGATGCGCGACGTGCTGCGCCGCTACGCGGCGGCGGGCCGGACGGTGCTGGTCTCCAGCCACCTGCTGGCCGAGGTCGAGCAGACCTGCAGCCACGTCGTGGTGATGCACAAGGGCAAGCTGGTCGCGGCCGGGCTCGTCGAGGACATCGCCCAGGGCGGTGGCGAGGCGACGTTCAAGGTCGGCGACCCGATGCGGGCGGCCACCGTGCTGCGCGCCATCGACGGCGTGCACGACGTGCACGTCGACGGCGAGCTGGTGCACGCGGGCCTCAACGGCACGCCGCGCTCGGAGGCGTTGACCGAGCTGGTCAAGGCCGGGGTGACGGTCGACCAGGCCGGACCGCGCCGCAGGCTGGAAGACGCCTTCCTGGAACTGGTCGGAGAGGGGACGTCCGCGTGAACGCCGCGAAGAAGGACGCCGACGCCGCTGCCGTCGGGACCGACGACAGCGGGGTGCACACCGACTCGGCCGCCATCGACGACCTCACGGACGCGGTGGCGGGCGAGGTGACGCGGGTGGCGCCGGACGGCTCGACCGTCGGCTACCGGGCCCGCAAGACCATGCCGCTGCGGGTGGAGCTGGTCCGCCAGCTGCGGCGGCGCAGGACCCAGCTGGTGCTGGGCTTCCTGGTGCTGCTGCCGTTCATCCTGGTGATCTCGTTCGAGCTGGGCGAGTCCTCGCCGAACCGGCGGTCGGGCGGCTTCGTCGACCTGGCCACCGCGAGCGGCGTGAACTTCGTGCTGCTGACGCTGTTCGTGACGAGCAGCTTCCTGCTGCCGATGATCGTGGCGCTGTTCTTCGGCGACACGATCGCCAGCGAGGCGTCGTGGTCGAGCCTGAAGTACCTGCTCGCCGCGCCGATCCCCCGGCACCGGCTGATGCGCCGCAAAGCCATCTCGTCCGGGATCCTGTCGGTGTTCGGGCTGCTCCTGCTGCCCGCCGTGGCGCTGGCCGTCGGCGTGGTCTGGTACGGCTCGGGCGAGCTGGTCAGCCCGACCGGTGAGGCGGCCTCGTTCTCCGACGGCGTCACGGCACTGGTGCTCGCGGTCTGCTACATCGCGATCCACCTGTTCTGGGTCGCGGGGCTCGCGCTGTTCCTGTCCGTCGCCACCGACGCGCCGCTCGGCGCGGTCGGCGGCGCGGTGCTGGCGTCGATCCTGTCGCAGATCCTGGACCAGATCACCGCGCTGGGCGACCTGCGGCAGTACCTGCCCACGCACTACGCGCTGTCGTGGGCGGACCTGCTGTCCACCGACATCGACTGGTCGGACATGACCAAGGGCGTGTTCTCGGCCCTGGTGTACGGCGGGCTGTTCACGGTGCTGGCCGCCCGCCGCTTCCGCACCAAGGACATCACCAGCTAACCGGCTCAGTGCACGCAGAACTCGTTGCCTTCCGGGTCCTGCAGCACGGTGCACCTGCCGGTCGGCTCGTCGACCTCACCGACGACCACGGCCCCGGCCTCGACCAGGCGCGCCACGTGCGCGGCCTTGTCGGGACCGGGGTCGATGTCGAGGTGGACCCGGTTCTTCGCGGTCTTGCCCTCGGGGACGCGCTGGAGGTAGATGCGCGGCCCCCTGCCCTCCGGGTCGATGAGCGCGGACTGGTCGTTCCAGCGCTCCTCCGGCAGGTCGATGGACCGGCCGAAGTCCTCCCACGTGGCGAAGCCGGGTGGTGGTGGCTGGAACACGTAGCCCGCCGCGAGGGCCCAGAACTCGGCCAGCTTGGTGGGGTCGTGGGCGTCGAACGTGACCTGGATGCCGAATGCCATGCGGTCGACGTTAAGCCGAATTGGTGACAACCGCGGTCCTGGATAGCGGGTGGTTTCGGGCGTAGCGTCCGGCGCATGCCTCGCCCAGTGCACTTCGAGATCCACGCCTCGGACCCGGCGCGTGCCCAGGCCTTCTACGAGTCGACGTTCGGCTGGAAGTTCCAGCAGTTCGGCGACATGCCGTACTGGTCCATCGTGACCGGCGACGAAGGCGACGGCATCAACGGCGGCCTCACCCAGCGCCGCGGGCCGGAGCCCGCCATCGACGGACCGATCAACGGGGCGTCCATGGTGGTGGCGGTCGACGACATCGACGCCTACATCGCCGCCGCCGAGCGCGCGGGCGGCACGGTCGCGCTGCCGAAGGACGCGGTGCCCGGCGTGGGGAAGCTGGCCTACTACAAGGACACCGAGGGCAACGTGTTCGGGATGATCCAGCCGGAACCGCGCGCCTGAGCTTCCTGACCGGCCGCCGGCCCCGTCATCCGACCGGTGAAGTCCTGCCGGGCGTCAGCGGCCGGTCAGGGAGAACAGGACGAAGCGCGGGTAGGTGATGGTGCGCTGCGCCCGCGCCTCCTGCTCGGCGAGCTCGTACTGGTGCCTGGCGCGCTCCGCGCCCGCCTGCGCCTTGCGCAGCACCGGCAGGTGCCTGCTCTGCTCCTGGGCGGCCTGCGCGGTGGCCGTGCGCTGCGAGACGTCCAACGCGGCCAGGTCGCGGGTGAGGCGCTGGTTGAGCAGGGTCTTGCGCTGCTGGGCGGCGGCCTGTGCCTGCTGCTCGGTGGTGCCGAGCTGGAGCATCTGGGTGCGGAAGCGGGCCTCGATCACCCGCAGCTGGCCGTCGCCGAGCCGGATCGGCTGGGTGAGGCGGGCGATCCGCTCCTGCTCGCGCCTCCACTCCTCCAGCCGGTTGGCCTTGACCTCGCCGATGCCGGGGACCCGGACCGAGTAGCCCGACGTCAGGTGGAACTGGGCGATCCGGTTCTGGAACTGGCCGTTGACCATGTAGCCGACGCCGTCGAAGTCGGCCGCCGTCACGATGCCGGCGTCCTGGAGGCTGCCGATCAGCTTGTCGCCGAAGCCGTCGAGGCCGCTGGCCGCGATCTCGATCTTCGCGAGCTTGCTCCGCACGTGCTCGGCCTGCGCGGCGAGCAGGGCCTGGGCGAGCTCCTGGCGCAGCTGGTTGCTGATGCCGGTGCGTTCGCCCGCGAGCATCGCCAGGTGCTTGGAGTGCTCCTGGTTCAGCACCGCCAGCTCGCTGCCGTGCGTGGCCTGGATGGTCTGCCTGCGCTTGCGGCCGGTCTCCGCGATCTCCTTGGCGGCGTTCACCAGCTCGTCGGAACGGCGGGTCGCGACGCCCAGCTCGACGTCGGCCGCGACCCGCGCCTGCCGCGCCTCGTCGCGTTGCGTCCTGGCCTGCTTCGCGGCCCGCGCCTCGGGGCCGCGCAGGTACAGCACGGCCAGGTCGGCGAGCCACAGCACGACGCCGACGGCACCGAACCCCGCGGCGGCCACGGGCGTCACCACGGCCAGCGCGCCCATCAGCACGGCGCCCACGACGAAGGCGACGAGCAGCAGCGTGGCCGACCAGACGACCGGGCCGCGCTGGGTGAAGTGCTTGTCCGGGACCGGGTCGGCCTCCGGCACGTGGTCGACCATCCACGCGGGCAGCCCGGAGATCGTGGGCTGGTGGAACGCCGAGCGGGTCGACAGCGAGTCGACCGGGATCGGCTTGAGCTCCGGCAGCAGGTTCGGCGGGATCCCGACGAGGGCCTGCACGTGGCCGACCAGCGCGCGCACCTCGGGTGCGACGTGGTTGAGCAGGATCGAGAACCGGCTGGACCCGTCCGGGTCGGTGAAGTCGTCCTCGGTGAGCAGCAGGTACTCGCCGCCCTCCTCGCGGAGCTGGCCCCACAGCGCGGGCTCCGCGGCCACGGCCACCAGCGACAGGTAGATCACCCACGAGGAGAAGCGGTCGATCGTGGCGTCGAAGTCCGACTGGGTGCGCGAGGGCGACTGGTAGTTGCGGTGCCCGATCTCGGCGGCGCCCGCGCCCGCGAGCGCGGGGACGAACATGCCGTCGTAGTCGACCAGCCGCAACGAGCCGTCGCCCACGACCAGCAGGTTCCCGTGCTGGAGGTCGCCGTGCGCGATACCGGCCCACTCCAGCTCGCCCACCAGCTCGGCGAACCGGTCCGCGAGCCGGGCGACGGCGGCCGAGTCGTGCACGTGCTCGTCGAGCCACCGGGTGAGGCTGGTCGCCTCGACCCAGTCCATCTTCAGGATCGGGTACCGGCGGCCCTCGACCATGATCCCGTGCGGCAGGTAGGTGAACCCCACCTTCCAGCGGTGGTCGAGCTTGGCCAGGTGGTCGCTGACCGCGCGGTAGCGGACCTCCTGGTCGGCGACCTCCCTGGTGAAGCACTTGATCGCGTAGCGCCGCCCGTTGGCCGCCGTCACCGAGAACACGCTCGCGAAGTTGCCCGAGATCGCCCGCGGCCGCTGGAGCTTGTCCAGCTCGACGCGGGCGCCCTTGAGCTCGGGGTCGTCGAAGCACAGCGCCGTGTTCTGCAGCGCCTCGACGTAGGCCGCACCGGAGGGGAATCTCGCCGTCGCCACGGCGCCTACCCGAGGTCGACGTGCACGAGCGTCACGTCGTCGTTCTTCATCCGGCCACTCGCGCGCTCATCCGCGACCCACTTCGCGAACGCCTCCTGGCTGCCGATGGCGCTGAGGTCCCTCAGCACCTCCCACGGGCAGTCGTCCTGTTCGACCTCGCTGAGGAACCAGTGCGCGATCGCGTCGGTCCCCAGGAAGAACTGGTCGCCCTCCTCGTAGTCGCCGTTGGCCAGGCCCGCCTTCGAGGCGATCAGCCCCTCGTTGCGGTTGCGGCTGTTCAGCAGCGCGGGCGACGTGCCCAGCGCCACGGCCGTCTCCACCGGGAACGCCCGGAGCAGCCGGTCGGACCGCACCTGGAACAGGCAGCTGTCACCCAGCGCCGCGGCGTGCCACAGCCCGACGTCGGTCAGGTGGAACGCCAGCAGCGTCGCGTACGCGCCCCGGTCGAGGCCCGGCTGCTCGTACCACTTGATCGGCCGGTCCTCCGCCTCGCGCCCGGCGATGTAGGCGGCCAACCACTCGTCCCAGTCGTCCACCGCGTCCAGCACGACGCGGGCGAACCCGGAGTCGCTGTGCAGCACCTCCGGCTTCGCCCGCACGGCCTCCACGGTCGACTCGACCAGCAGCCGCGCCCACGGGCCCGCGAGCAGGCTCTCCGACGCGCCGTCGGACACCGCGACCGACACCGCCCCGTCCGTGGGCTCGTCCGACTCGATGACGGGAACCACGCCGGCCGCGTCCTCGCACTCCTCGGGAGTCGCGCCGTCCTTGTGCACGGACAGCGTCGAGACGTAGGCCCACATGCGCTAGCGCAGGTCGGTCGCGCGAGTGCCGATGTCGAGGAACTGCACGATCGACGCGATGTCCGCGTTGTAGACGAACCCGCGGGTCGCGTCGCTGACGGAGAAGCCCTGCGTAGCGGCGTAGGAGCGCATGTCCGTGGGCAGCACGCTCGACATGTTGAACAGGGTCCGCGAGTAGGCGTCCGGCAGCCCGCCGTCGGCGTCGGGGAACGTCACCGGCTCACCCCCACCCGCCGACACGTGCAGGTTGAACAGCAGCGCGGCACCGTCGGCGCTGGCGTGCGCGCGGATGCCCGCGGCCGGGGCGTCCGGGTCACCGTCGGTGGACTCGCCGTCGGTCAGGTTCAGCACGATCGGCGGGAAGCAGCCGGGGTGGTCCACCAGCCACTTCGCCACGATCGACTCGGCGTACTGCAGGGCGCGGCACATGGGCGTGCCCGCGTTGGCCACCGGGTCCATCCACACCGGGAACCGGGTCGTCGTCTCGACCAGGCCGCCGGCGCCGTCCGGCACCTTCTTGACCCGCTCCTCGACTCTCGCCGGGTTGTCCGCGACCTCGCTCAGCGGCACCAGGTCACGACCGGCCAGCGACCCCGCGTACGCGGAGCCGACGGAGCTGCCGTAGCCGATGACCGCGACGTGGAAGTAGTCGCGAACGCCCTCCTCCTTCGCGCACTTGACCGAGAGCTCGGTCAACAGCCGGTTGATCGCGTCCGCGACCACGTCCGCCTTGCGCTGCGGGCTGTCCCCGCCAATGGGGTCGTTCATGGACGCCGACTGGTCCACGAGGAACACGAAGCAGGTCGGGTTGACCCTGCTGATCTCGGCCGAATAAGCCACGCGAACTACCTCCGGTGTTGACCACGTCGATGCCCGGACACCACCGTAGTACTTCACCCCGCGAACGCTTGCGGCACTACGGCCTCTTCGCTTTCGGGAGCTTGGCCACGACGGCGTCGTAGGAACGATCCACCAGTTCGCGCAGCTCGTCCACCGGCACGGCACCGTTGGTGCGCACCGAATTCCACCCGTACCGTCCGATGTGGGCACTGGCCGTGATGTCGTCGGGGTACCGCTCCCGCAGCTCCACCGCGTCCTCCGCGCACTTCAGACCGATCGTTCCGCCCTCCAGCCCGATGAACGCGAAAGCCTTCCCACCCACCTTGCACACCAGCTCGGCGTCACCCCAGGGGTAGGTCTCCTCCGCACCCGGTTTCGCCAGGCAGTGCGCGATCACGTCGTCGAGGGTCATCCGGTGATTCTCCGACTAGGGAAGGGCGTCCACGAATCGGACGAGCAGCCGGGCGAACTGTTCCTTCTCCGCGTCCGACCAGCCGGACATGGCTTTGTCGAACGCGCTCCGGCGGGAGTTGTGCACTTCCTCGGAAGCGGCGCGACCGGCTTCGGTTCGTTTCAGGAAGGCACGGCGGCCGTCCGTTTGGTCGGCGACCCGTTCGACCAGGCCGGCGGTGACGGCTTTCGCGACGAGCTTGCTGGCGCGGGGTTGGTCGATGGACAAGGCGGTGGCGATGGTGGTGACGGTGGGAGGGGATTGGGTGTGTTCGGCGGCTTCTACGGCGTCTAGGACGTCGAAGGTGGCTGGGGTGGGGGTGGAGAGGGCTCGGCGGGATTGGCGGGATTGGCGGTGGCGGATGCGGGTCATGGCTTGTTCCACGGCGGCCAGGTGGGGGGTGTGGTTCATGGGGCCTCGGTGGGGGTGGATGTGTTGTTGCATGTAGTTGTTGGGGGGCATGTTATTGGTGGGGGTGCGGGGTGGTCGGTGCCCACCCTGTGGCGAAGCCCGGCCCCCGGCCCTCTCACCCCTGGTGAAGCCCGGCCCCCGGTGCGCGATTGTCTCAATGCCTCACCCTTGTTTGTCAAGACGATAAAGCCATCTTGACAAACAAGGGTGAGGCAGGAGGGCGCTGTTTATCGGGGGCGGGAGGGGATCTGGCTTCGCCAGCATCAGGCTGCGCCTGACCAGGCATCCTCGGCTCCGCCGTCGGACAAGGCATCGGCTGGCGCCGACAAGGCCCCAGGCGCTCCGCGCCGGATGCGCGCTGGCGGGCTGCGCCCATCCGGGGGGGGGGGATCCTCGGCTGCGCCGTCGGACGGGGCATTGGCTGGTGCCGATGAGGGCCGCCCCACCAACACGCCCATTCCCCGGCCGCCCACAGGCAGGCCCGCCACGAGCCACCACCTACCCAGCAAAGCTGGGCGGCCAGCCATCTGATCCGACGCCTAGCGTGGACGTCCTGCCAGACGTAGCCCGATTCCCTGCGCAACGGCAAGCCGCGCCAACCCCGTGGGCGAAGCCCGCCAACACCCCCGTGGGCGAAGCCGCGCGCAACACCCCGTGGGCGAAGCTCGCCAACGTGCACCCGGCGCCCCACTAGGCGAGGAAGGGCGTTGTGGGGGGGTGGTCTGGGGTTACTTGATGCCGGCGGCGTCCATGCCTCGTAGTTCTTTTTTGAGGTCCTGGATTTCGTCGCGTAGGCGGCCTGCCAGTTCGAACTGGAGTTCGCGGGCGGCGTTCATCATCTGGTCGGTGAGTTGTTGGACGAGGTCGGCCAGTTCGGAGCGGGCCATGCCGGAGCGGTCCTTGTCGGCGAGGACGCCGGAGCTGCGGCCGGTGCCGCCTGGTTCGCCGGTGGAGCGTTTGCCGCGGGAGGCGTTGCGGCCGGAGCCGCCTACCTCGATGGCGTCCTCGGCTTCGGCGTAGACCTGTTCGAGGATGTCGGTGATCTTCTTGCGCAGCGGCTGCGGGTCGAGGCCGCGGTCGGTGTTGTAGGCGATCTGCTTGGTGCGCCTGCGGTTGGTCTCGTCGATGGCGTGGCGCATCGAGTCGGTGATGCGGTCGGCGTACATGTGGACCTGGCCGGAGACGTTGCGGGCTGCGCGGCCGATGGTCTGGATGAGGCTGGTGCCGGAGCGGAGGAAGCCCTCCTTGTCGGCGTCGAGGATGGCGACGAGCGACACCTCGGGGAGGTCGAGGCCCTCGCGGAGCAGGTTGATGCCGATGAGGACGTCGTAGTCGCCGAGGCGCAGCTGGCGCAGCAGCTCGATGCGGCGCAGGGTGTCGACCTCGGAGTGCAGGTAGCGGACCCGGATGCCGAGCTCCAGCAGGTAGTCGGTGAGGTCCTCGGACATCTTCTTGGTCAACGTGGTGACCAGGACGCGCTCGTCGCGCTCGGCCCGCGTGCGGATCTCGTGCACGAGGTCGTCGATCTGGCCCTCGGTGGGCTTGACGATGACCTCGGGGTCGATCAGGCCGGTCGGGCGGATGACCTGCTCGACGAACTCGCCGCCCGCCTGGCCCATCTCGTACGGGCCGGGGGTGGCCGAGAGGTACACGGTCTGGCCGATGCGGTCGGCGAACTCCTCCCAGGTGAGCGGGCGGTTGTCCAGCGCGCTGGGCAGGCGGAAGCCGTGCTCGACGAGGTTGCGCTTGCGGGACGCGTCGCCCTCGTACATGCCGCCGATCTGCGGCACGGTCACGTGCGACTCGTCGACCACCAGCAGGAAGTCGTCCGGGAAGTAGTCGATCAGCGTCGCGGGCGCGGACCCGGCGGGCCGGTCGTCGATGTGCCGCGAGTAGTTCTCGATGCCGTTGCAGAACCCGACCTGGCGCATCATCTCGATGTCGTAGCTGGTCCGCATCCGCAGCCGCTGGGCCTCCAGGAGCTTGCCCTGGCGCTCCATCGTCGCGAGCGACTCCTCCAGCTCGCGCTCGATGTCGCCGATCGCGCGCTCCATCCGCTCCGGCCCCGCCACGTAGTGCGTGGCCGGGAAGATGCGCAGGCTGTCGACCTCGCGGATCACGTCGCCGGTCAACGGGTGCAGGTAGTACAGCCGGTCGACCTCGTCGCCGAAGAACTCGACCCGGATGGCCAGCTCCTCGTACGCCGGGATGATCTCCACCGTGTCGCCGCGCACCCGGAACGTGCCGCGGTTGAACGCGATGTCGTTGCGGGTGTACTGCACGTCGACCAGGGCGCGCAGCAGCAGGTCGCGCTCGATCTCCCCGCCGACCTTCAGGTCGATGGACCGGTCGAGGTAGGACTGCGGCGTGCCGAGGCCGTAGATGCACGACACGGACGCGACCACGATCACGTCGCGCCTGGTCAGCAGGCTCATCGTGGCCTTGTGGCGGAGCCGCTCGACGTCGTCGTTCACCGAGGAGTCCTTCTCGATGTACGTGTCCGTCTGCGGGATGTACGCCTCGGGCTGGTAGTAGTCGTAGTAGCTGACGAAGTACTCCACCGCGTTGTCCGGGAAGAACTCCTTCAGCTCGTTCGCCAGCTGCGCGGCGAGCGTCTTGTTCGGCGCCATCACGAGCGTGGGCCGCTGGACCTTCTCCACCAGCCACGCCGTGGTCGCCGACTTGCCCGTACCGGTGGCGCCGAGCAGCACCACGTCCTTCTCGCCACCGCGGATCCGGCGCTCCAGGTCGGCGATGGCGGCGGGCTGGTCGCCCGCGGGTTCGTAGTCGGCGACCATGCGGAACTGCCCGTCGGTGCGGGGGATGTCGCCGACGGGCCGGAACTGCGAGTGCGCCTTGGGGGTCGCGTCCTCAGCGGGGATCTCGGTAGGGAAAGCCACAGCACGAAGGTACGCCTGGGGTCCGACAATTTCAGATCGGCGCTGGTCAACCCCCGTTCACGAGCAGTCGCACCCGCAGCAGTCGCCGTCGCAGCAGCAGGCGTCGCCGCAGTCGCAGTCGCAGTCGTTGCACCAGCCGTCGCGCCACTTGCCGCTGAACGGGCCGGGGTGCGGGTCGCGGCAGCAGTACTGGCAGGTCCCGCACTGGTAGAACACCGCGAGGCAGCCCGCCAGCGCGTTGCGGCCGTGCGGCGGCCAGACCAGCTTCGGCCACGCCCACAGGAACCGGCCGGGCCCCGGCTCCTTGGGGTTCTTGCGGCCCTTCTTCGGCGACTGGGGCGGACCACCGGGCGGCGTGCCGCCACCGGGCGCACCAGCGGGCGGCACGGGCGGCGGGGCGTACTGGCCGTAGGTGTTGTCCTGGCCCGATCCGGGCTGGTGGGGCGGCGGGTACATGCCCGGCTCGGGCCGCCAGCCGGGCGGGGGCGGCGGCTGGTGGGAGTGCGGGTCGCCGAACGTGCGCGCGATCGCGGTCTTGAGCTCGTGCACGAACAGCAGGTGCACCAGCCGGTCGTCGGTGAACGTCGCCTCGCGCAGCGCGAGCTTGATGCCCAGCGCGGCGTCGTCGCACAGCCGCCGCGCCTCGACCAGGTCCGTGCCGGTGGCCGTCAACGGGTTCCAGGCACCGGACGCGCGGTCGGCCTCCAGGTCCTCCACGGCGTCCAGCAGGTGCGCGAGCCGCCCGAACAGCCTGCCGACCTCGCGCAGCGGGGCGACGTTGCCGGGGCGGCCCGCGAGCACGGCGGTCTGCGCGCACGCCTCGCCGGTCGCGGTCTCGGTGGGCTCGGTGACCAGCAGCACCGAGCTGCCCAGCCCGGCGGCCGCCTCCACCTCCTCCTGCCTGCGCACGGCCGCGACCAGCACGGACGTGTCGAACCCGAGGTCGGCTCCGGTCTCGGCGGCCTGGTCGGCCCAGCGCGCCGCGACCCGGCGGCCCACTCCCCTGGCGGCCCGGCGGGCGAACACTCCGTCGCCGTCCTCCACGTGGTCGCGCACCTTCGCCGAGGCCAGGACGAGCGACACCGTCGCGGCCAGCCGGGCTCCCCCGCCGTGCGCCACGTCGGCGGGCCGCATCCCCCGCAGCGCGCACGGGCCCGCGGCGCGGCGGCCGGTCCCGGCGGGCGACTGGGCCTCGACCATGGCCGAGATCGCCAGGCCGTCGTAGTTGGTCACGACCCGCGCGAACTGGCCGTGGTCGTCGCGCAGGGCGAGGCAGAGACCGCAGAGATGAGCCATCCACGCATCCCTCAGCTCGGGGCCGAGGCGGTTGCGACAAGGGCGAATGATGCCGAACATGGGCGGATCTTAGACACCGGAATCAACCGAATGTAGCAATATCGGTAGGCCGTTGGACTCGGCAAGATAACGGGATGCGAACGCAGGAGGCCGCCCCCGTGGCGCACATCCACCCACCCAAGATCGAGTACTTCGACCTGGACGCGAAGAGCAACACCGATCCCAAGGGCCACCTGCGCGGTGTCGAGGAGTACCGGACCTCGCCGAGCGGCCTCTACATGTTCCGCCCCGTCCCCGGCCACCCGCAGCTCTCGCACTTCGAGTCGTGGCTGCTGCCCGCGCACGGCCTGCGCGTCACCCGGCAGTCGTGGCACCCCGGCCACGAACGGGACTACGACCTCTACGTGGACGTCGTCGAGATCACCTCCAGCGGCACGGTGTGGAAGACGATCGACCTCTACCTGGACCTGATCGTGCGGACCGGGCACAGCGTGACGGTGCTCGACACCGACGAGCTGCTGACCGCGCTGGGCGCGGGCCTGGTGCAGCCGCCGCGCGCCCAGTGGGCGCTGGAGACCACCTACCGGGCGGTCACGGGGATCTCGGCGCACGGGTTCGACGCGGTCCGCTGGCTCGCCTCCCTGGGAACGGTCACGACCTGGCGACGGCGGTAGTACGGAGAGTGGTACGAGCATCAATCCGTGATGTAACGAATCGACCCGGAGGGTTACCAAGCGCGCACGTAGGGCTACCCTCGGATCGCGTGGGAGCGGTCATCACACCTCAGCTGGTCGACACGGTCGACACCATAAGCGCTGTTCGCAGCTACTCCTCCGGGATGTCGCGGCACCTGACGACCTGCGAGGTCGAACGGTGGGGACTCCGGATGGAATGCCCTACGCCGGAGGACCCGTTCTCCGACTCCGAGGTCACCTGGCTGATCCCGGACCTGGGCCTCCGCCTGACGCACCACCGTCCGCGATCGCGCCACGCGCGCCGGACGCCGAGCGTCCTGACCGCGGTCCGCGTCGAGCGCGACGGCCGGTCGTGGCGCACCACCGACCTCCTGCTGGGCCTCGCGGTCCCCGGCGGCACCACCGCCCGGATCGTGCGCTCGGAGGAGTTCGCCGCCGCCGTCGCGGGGCGCGTGCTGCGCTCGGGCGACGCCGACCTGGCGCTGCGGACCGTGCACCGCACGCTGGAGGAGATCAGCCTGCACCGCCACGACATGACGGCGTGGCTGATGCACCGCGGCCTCTACGAGGTCTGGCCCCCGCTGTAGCCCATCCGCTCCGACGCGGCCGCCATCCAGGGCTCCTTGGCGTCCCCGTAGGCCAGCGCCGTGCCGTCCGAGGCGTGCTCGGCGGCCAGCCCGACCTTCAGCTCCTGGTAGTCCGCCACCTCGTCCGGGTTGGCCCGCAGCCAGTCCCGGAACCGCAGCGCCCACTCCCACCCCGGGCCGCCCTCCACCCGGACGTGCAGGTTGACCCTCCTGCGCGGGTCCGCGCCCACGTGCACCCGCTTCCGCCACAGCTCCGGGTCCGCGCCAGCCGGCTTCGGGGTGTCCTCGTAGGTACCGGTGAGCCGCGGGAACCCCGCGTCGCCCAGCCGTTCGGCCAGTTCGTCGGCCACCTCCAGCGACGGGACGCCCAGCTGGAAGTCGAGCACGTCCTTCGCCGCCAGCCCCGGCACGGCGGTCGACCCGATGTGCTCGACGGTCAGCCCGCCGGACGCCAGCGCGATCCGGTTGGCGACGCGCGCGGCCTGCACGGGCCACGTCCCGTCGTACGGCACGACCTTCGGGCCGCTCGGCGTGAACCGGCGGAGCCGGATGTTCGCCTCGTACGGGACCAGGCGGTCCGCCCACAGCTCGTCCACGGCCGCCAGGACCAGGTCCGGGGTGCCGGAGTTGTCCAGCCACACGTCGGCGACGGCCCTGCGCTGCTCGTCGCTCGCCTGTGAGGCGATGCGGTTGCGGGCGTCGGTCTCGGACATGCCGCGGGAGGTCGTCAGCCTGCGGACGCGCTCGTCCTGGTCGGCGTGGACGATGACGACGAGGTGGTAGGCGGGCGCGACGCCGTTCTCCACCAGCAGCGGGATGTCGTGGACGACGACCGCGTCGGGGGCGGCGGCGGCGATGAGCTCGGCGGTCCGGGCACCCACCTTGGGGTGGACGATCCCGTTGAGGATCTTGCGGGAGGCCTCGTCGGTGAAGACCTTGGCCGCCAGGGCCCCCCGGTTCAGCGCGCCGTGCTCGTCGAGGACGTCCTGCCCGAAGGCCTCGACGATCTGGGCCAGGCCCTCGGTGCCCGGCTCGACGACCTCCCTGGCGAGCTTGTCCGAGTCGATGAGCACGGCGCCGTGCTCGGCCAGCCTGCCGGCGACCGTGGACTTGCCTGACCCGATTCCTCCGGAGAGGCCCACGCGCAACATGGGCGCCAGTCTTTCAGGAGATCTGCTGGGTCATGGACTGGGCGGCGAAACCCGCCAGCACCGGGGCGATCTTGTCGTCCGGGAGGACGCCGTTCTTGGCCCTGACCACGAAGGTGGACTTGCCGAGCGAACCGACGACCAGGCGCTCCTGGGCGTTGGCGATCATGCTGGCCTTCTGCTTGCCGACGTCCACCTCGGAGACGGCGGCACCCTCGGAGCGCTCCGCGTCGACGCTCTCGGTGACCCTGCCCTTGGCGGTCGCCTCGTCGGCGTAGGTGGAGATGCCGACCACGACGACGGCGTCGGGGAGGGGCTTGGCGTCGGGGATGCCGTAGTAGCAGTCGATCTTGGCGGTGCGGCCGAGCGACGGCTCGGGGAGGCCGATGATCATGCGGGTGTCGCCGGGGAGGTCCTGGCCGATCCCCTGGGCGACCTGGGTGGTGGGGACGATCAGCTCGCAGTCGTCGGGAATGGGGCGGTCGGCCATGACGGGAGTGCGGGTGACCGAGGTGGGGATGACGATCTTGGGGATCTGGGGCGGGGGCGCGGCGGGCTTCTTGGGGGCGGCGCAGGCCAGCAAAGCCATGGCGCACATGGCTAGGAGGGCGGGGAAGTACCTGGCGACTGGCATAGGAGAACGAACTTAGTGGGGGGAGGGGGTGGATCCAAGAGGCGCGGCGGGGTGGGGGTGGGTGGTGTTTGGGGTTGACCGGTTCGGGTGGGGGGTGACTGTTGGTGGTCGGGGGTGGGTGGGTTGGGGGGGACATGCCTCCAACCCGCTCGCCGAGTGTTCTATGCCCACCACACCTTGTCAAGACGATGGAGCTGTCTTGACAAGGTGTGGTGGGCATAGAGATGGCTTCGGATCGGGTTGCCGGGTGGATCTGGCTACGCCAGCATCAGGCTTCGCCTGACCAAGCATCGGGCTGCGCCCGACAAGGCATCCTCGCTGCGCGTCGGACAAAGCGGTGGGGCGCTCCGCGCCGGATGCGTGGTGGCGGGCTGCGCCCAGGTGGGATCAGGCTGCGCCTGAGGGGTTCTCGTTGCGCGGCGGGCAGGCGTGCCGTTGGTCTGATTGGAGCTGAAGAAGCCCCGCACCACTGGTGTGGTGCGGGGCTTCTTCTAGGTGTTACCGGCTAGCGATCCGTGAGGATCAGGCGCCACCCGAGAGCTTCTCGCGGAGGAGGGCGAGCTGCTCGTCGCTGGCGAGGGTGCCACCGGACTGGGCCGGGGCGCCGGTGCTGGACGCGGCGGCCGGGGCGTCGCCACCGGAGGAGTAGTTGGTCTCCCCAGCGGCCTCTTCCTCGGCGGCAGCGGCCTTCGCGACCTGCTTCATGTGGGCCTCGTAACGAGTGTGCGCCTCGGCGTACTGGCGCTCCCACTCCTCACGCTGCTTGTCGAAGCCGTCCTGCCACTCCTGGCTCTCGACGTCGAAGCCCTCGGGGTAGATGTAGTTGCCCTCGGCGTCGTACTCGGCGGCCATGCCGTACTGCGTCGGGTCGAACTCGGAGTCGACCGTGAAGCCCTCGTTCGCCTGCTTGAGCGAGAGGGAGATGCGGCGGCGGTCGAGGTCGATGTCGATGACCTTGACCATGACGTCGTCGCCGACCTGCACGACCTGCTCCGGGATCTCGACGTGGCGCTCGGCCAGCTCGGAGATGTGCACCAGGCCCTCGATGCCCTCGTCCACGCGGACGAACGCGCCGAACGGAACCAGCTTCGTGACCTTGCCGGGCACGATCTGGCCGATGGCGTGGGTGCGGGCGAACTGGCGCCACGGGTCTTCCTGCGTCGCCTTGAGCGACAGCGACACGCGCTCGCGCTCCATGTCGACGTCGAGGACCTCGACGGTGACCTCCTGGCCGACCTCGACGACCTCGGAGGGGTGGTCGATGTGCTTCCAGGACAGCTCCGAGACGTGCACCAGGCCGTCGACGCCACCCAGGTCCACGAAGGCACCGAAGTTGACGATCGAGGACACGACGCCCTTGCGGACCTGGCCCTTCTGCAGCTGGTTGAGGAACTCGCTGCGCACCTCGGACTGCGTCTGCTCGAGCCACGCGCGGCGGGACAGGACCACGTTGTTGCGGTTCTTGTCCAGCTCGATGATCTTGGCTTCGAGCTCGCGGCCGACGTAGGGCTGGAGGTCGCGCACGCGGCGCATCTCGACGAGCGACGCGGGGAGGAAGCCGCGCAGGCCGATGTCGAGGATCAGACCACCCTTGACCACCTCGATGACGGTGCCCTTGACCGGCTCGTCCTTCTCCTTGAGCGCCTCGATGGTGCCCCACGCGCGCTCGTACTGGGCGCGCTTCTTGGAGAGGATCAGCCGACCTTCCTTGTCCTCCTTCTGGAGAACAAGGGCCTCGACCTCGTCGCCGACCTTGACAACGTCGTTGGGGTCGACGTCGTGCTTGATCGACAGCTCACGCGAGGGGATGACGCCCTCGGTCTTGTAGCCGATGTCGAGCAGGACCTCGTCCCGGTCGACCTTGACGATCGTGCCCTCGACGATGTCGCCGTCGTTGAAGTACTTGATCGTCTTGTCGATAGCGGCGAGGAAGTCCTCCTCCGTACCGATATCGTTGATCGCGACCTGCTTCGGCGCCTTGGCGACCGGGACAATGGTGGTGTCGGTGGACATTAGGTAGGTGGCTCCGGTACGGATTGGGATTGGGTGGCCTGCAAAGTGCTTCGCGCGGCGGGCACACCCGACCTCCACAGGCCAGTTGTCGTGCTACTGGATCATGGGCAGAGCTAACCCACTACGCAGGCGGTATCGTACGCGGCTTCGCGACCAGCGGGCAAACCGGTACCCCCACGTTAGGAGCAGTGTGTCCACCCAGCACGCCAGTGCCGAACTGACCCTCGGCACGACCGGGATCGCCAAGCGTCCCGTGGACGCGGACGAGTCCCGCGCGGCCAACCGGATCTGGTGGGACGCCGACGCCGACGACTACCACGCCGAGCACGGGGACTTCCTCGGCGCGGCCGACTTCATGTGGTGCCCGGAGGGGGTCCGCGAGGAGGACGCGCGGCTGCTCGGGGACGTTGCGGGCAAGCGCGTGCTGGAGGTCGGCTGCGGGTCCGCGCCGTGCGCCCGCTGGCTCGCCGCGCAGGGCGCGCACCCGGTCGCGTTCGACATCTCCGCGGGCATGCTCCGGCACGCCGCCGCGGCCAACCGGGAGACCGGCATCGCGGTCCCGCTGGTCCAGGCGTCCGCGGACCAGTTGCCGTTCGCGGACGGCTCGTTCGACGCGGCCTGCTCGGCGTTCGGCGCGGTGCCGTTCGTGGCGGACTCCGGCACGGTGATGCGCGAGGTCTCGCGGGTGCTGCGCCCCGGCGCGCCGTGGGTGTTCGCGGTGACTCACCCGATCAGGTGGATCTTCCCGGACGACCCCGGCCCCGGCGGGCTCACGGTCACCCAGTCGTACTTCGACCGGACGCCGTACGTCGAGGTCGACGAGGCGGGCCGGGCGACCTACGTCGAGCACCACCGGACCATGGGCGACTACGTCCGGCAGCTCGCCGAGGCCGGCCTGGACCTGGTCGACCTGCTGGAACCCGAGTGGCCGGAGGGCCACGAGCGCGAGTGGGGCCAGTGGAGCCCGCTGCGCGGCAGGCTCTTCCCCGGCACCGCGATCTTCCGCACCCGCAAGCGCTAGCGCCCCCGCTCGTCGCGCCGAGCCCGCCGGACACCGCTCCGGCACGACGCGCCGCGCACACCTGACCAGGTGGGAGCGGTCCCGAGTCGTAATCTTGGGCCCATGAGGGTGGGTCGAGGACTGCTGGACGCTCAGTCCGCGCGGTTCGCGTCGCTCGACCCGATGCTCCCGGCCGTCCCGGAGCCTCCGGACGGCGACGTGCTCACGGCGGCGCTGCCGGACGGCACGCGGGTCGCAGGTGTGGTGCACCACCAGGTGCACGAGCCCGCGTCGATGAGCAGGCTCTGGTCGGCCACCGAGGTGTGGGAGATGACGCCGCTGCTGGGCGCGGCGGGCGGGCGCGGGATGGACGCGCTGCTGCGGTCGTGGCGGCGGATGATGGACCGGGTGGGCAGCGTCGAGCCGGACTCGGCGTGCGTGCTGACCTGGCCGAGCCGGGACGCCGAGGCGACGAAGGCGCTGCTGGACCACGGGCTGGTGCCCCTGTCGACGATCGCCGTCCGCCGCGATCCCGGCGGCCGGGACAACGGCCCGCCGCCGACGCTGCGGATCCGCCGGGCCACCCCGCACGACCTGGAGGCGGTCCTCCAGCTGGCGCTGGCCGAGCTGCACTACTCGTCGCTGGTCGGCTCGACGGTCGCCCGGCCGGAGGCGGTGGCGCTCAAGCGCCGCACGCTGCGCGACCGGCTGGCGTCGAACGGGCCGACGTGGCTGGCCGAGCGCGACGGGATCGCGGTGGCGCTGGCCGAGTGCGCGATCGTGTCGTCGGAGCCGGGCAACTGGACGTCGACCCGGCTGCCGCACGGCCGCTGGGGGTACGTGAACTGCCTGTCGGTGCTGCCGGGCGCGCGCGGCAGCGGCATCGGGCAGCAGCTGATGGCGTTCGCCCACCGGGAGCTGCGGCGGCTCGGGACGGTGGGCACGTACCTGTACTACAACCCGCCGAACCCGCTCTCCTCGGTGTTCTGGCCGCGGCAGGGTTATCGTCCACTGTGGACCGTGTGGGAAGTGCGCCCGGCGTTCGCGCTGCGCTGAGCCCCGAAGTCCGTTTCGCGAGGTTGCCGAGAACGTCACACCGCCCGGAGTTGCGGGCCACCGCCGTGCGCGCCACTATTTGAACTGACTGGTCAGTTCAAAGGAGGTAGCGGTGGAGATCCACGCCCGGCGCGTCGGTGTCACCGGGGCCCACGGCCCGCTGGTGCGGCCGACCACCCTGCTCGTCGGCACGGGCGAGCTCGTGCTCGTGGCGGGCGATCCCGGCACGGGTCACACCGCGTTCGGCCTCGTGCTGTCCGGCAGGCTCAAGCCCGGCTCGGGGTCGGTGCTGCTCGACGGCGTCGACGACCCCAAGGAGCTGCGCAAGCGCGTCGCGCTGGTGGACGCGCCCGACGTCAACGAGCCGGAGGCCGCGCTCACGCTGGGCACCGTCGTGGGCGAGGAGCTCGCCATGATCGGCAAGCGCAGCGGGCGCAAGGCCGTGGCCGACTGGCTGGCCGACCGCGACGCCGACCGGTACGCGGGCAGCCGCTTCGAGCACGTGCCCCCGGACGTGCGGTGCGCGCTGCTGCTGGAGCTGGCCGCCGCCCGCCCCGGCGTGCGCGCGCTCGTGCTCGACAGCCCGGACCGCTACCACGGCGTCCCCGAGTCCTGGCTCCGGCTCGCACGGGCCCAGGTCACCCCCGAGCGCTCGGTCGTCGTGCTCTGCACGACCGCCTCCGCCCGGCTGCTCGACGTCCCCACCACCCGGCTCGGCGAGGACAACACCCCGCCCGCCGAAGCCGCCGACGACGCGGCAACCGACGACACCGTGGTCGACACCGCCGCGGTCGTCGTCCCCGAGACCGAGGAAGTTCAGGAGAAGACGGCATGACCGCGATCCGGATGGCGCTCAACGAACTGCGCCGGGTCAGCTCCGGGAAGCTGCCCAAGCTCGCCCTGCTGGCGCTCGCGCTGGTGCCGCTGCTCTACGCGTCGCTCTACCTGTACGCCAACAAGGACCCCTACTCGAACCTCAAGCACGTGCCCGCCGCCCTCGTGGTGGCCGACAAGGGCACCGACCAGCTGCACGCGGGCCGCGACGTGGCCGACGAGCTGGTCAAGGGCGCCAGGTTCGACTGGCACCAGGTCTCCGAGGACGAGGCCGAGAAGGGCGTCCGCGACGGCACCTACACGTTCGCGCTGACCCTTCCCGAGGACTTCTCGCAGGCCCTCTCCTCCCCCGGCGCGTTCACCCCGCGCCAGGGCGTGATCACGCTGACCACCAACGACGCCAACAACTACCTGGGCAGCACGATCGCGAACCAGGTCGTCACGGAGGTGCGCCGCTCGGTGTCGGTGAAGGTCGGCGAGGAGGCCGCGGACAAGCTGCTGCTGGGCTTCTCCACGATCCGGCAGAAGACCGTCGAGGCCGCCGACGGCGCGACGAAGCTCGCCGACGCGCAGCAGTCCGCGCTGTCGGGCACGCAGCAGCTCGTGGACGGCGCGACCCCGTTGGCCGACGGCGCGGCCACCCTCGCGGGCGGGCTGGACCAGCTGCGGACCCAGACCAAGGACCTGCCCGCGAAGTCGCAGCAGCTCGCGAGCGGCGCCAAGCAGGTGTCCGACGGCAACGCGACCGCCGCGACGACCGCCGAGGACTACGCGGCCAAGGCGCAGGCGCTCGTGAACGGGCTCGACCAGGTCAACGGCGACATCGCGACGAAGCTGCGGGCCGCGGGCATGGCCGAGGAGGACGTGCAGAAGGTGCTGACCGCGTTGACCACGGCCAAGGCGCCGGTCGACGACGCCAACGGCAAGGTCCAGGGCGCGGCGGGGCAGCTGCGCCAGCTCGCCAACGGCGCCAAGCAGGTCTCCGACGGCGCCGCCCAGCTCGCCGCCTCGACGCCCGCACTGACCGACGCGATCGGCAAGCTCGACGACGGCGCGGGCGCCCTCGCCTCCGGCGCCGTGCGGCTGCGCGACGGCGCCACCAAGCTCCGCGACGGCGAGCAGCAGCTCGTCGACGGCACCACGAAGCTGCGCGACGGCCTCAACGACGGCGTCGGCCAGATCCCGAACCCCGACGACCCCACCCGCGACGCGACCGCGAAGACCATCGGCGACCCGGTGAACGTGCGCGGCATCAGCCAGACCGCCGCCGGTACCTACGGCGCGGGCCTGGCCCCGTTCTTCCTCGGCCTCGCCACCTGGATCGGCGCGTTCGTGCTCTTCCTGCTGCTGCGGCCGCTGTCCCGGCGGGCGCTGGCCGCGGGCCAGACCGCGGTGCGGGTCGCGGTCGGCGGCTGGCTGCCCGGCGCCCTGCTCGGCCTCGCGCAGGTGGTCGTCATGTTCTCCGTCGTCACGCTGGTCGTCGACATCCGGCCCAGCGACCCCGTCGGCACGCTGGCGTTCCTGTTCCTCACGTCGATGACGTTCGTCGCGATCCTGCACGCCCTCAACGCGCTGCTGGGCGCGGTCGGCAAGTTCGTCGGCCTGGTGCTGCTGATCCTGCAGCTGGTCAGCGCGGGCGGCACGTTCCCGTGGCAGACCATCCCGGAACCGCTCTACCCGCTGCACTACGGTTTGCCGATGGGCTACGCCGTGGACGGTCTGCGCCACCTCATGTACGGCGGCGAGCTGTCCGGGGTCGGCCACGACGCGCTGGTGCTGGTCGCCTACCTGCTCGGCGCGCTCGCGCTGTCCACGCTGGCCGCCTACCGCCAGCGGGTGTGGACGCCGTCGCGCCTCAAGCCGGAGCTCGTGCTGTGAGCACACCCCGGCCGGGCCGCACGGGCGCCACCAAGCAGAAGCTGTTCGACGCGGCGCTGAAGCTCGTCGGTGAACGCGGCGCCGCCTCGGTGACCGTCGACGAGATCGCCGCCGAGGCCGGTGTCGCCAAGGGCACCGTGTACTACAACTTCGGCAGCAAGGACGCCCTGGTCGACGCCCTGCTGCGGCACGGCGTCGACCTGCTCGCCGCCAGACTGCGCCCGGCCGGGGAGCACGACGACACCGAGGACGCGCTGGCCGCTCTGGTCGACGGGATGCTCGGCTTCTTCGCCGAGTACCCCGCCTTCGGCCAACTGCTGGTCAGCGAGCTGTGGCGCACACCGGGCCAGTGGCACGGCACGTTGAGCCTGCTGCGCGACGACATCGTGTCGATCGTGAAGGCGCAGATGCAACGCGTGCACGACGCGGGCCGCCTGCCCGCGGGGGTGCAGGTCGGCACCGCGTCGGCCGCGCTGTTCGGCACGCTGCTGGTGATCGCCCTGGACTGGCAGGTGTTCCAGCCCGACCGGTCACTGGCCGAGGTGCGCGAGTCCGTACTGCTGCTCGTCCGCGGCCTCGGCCCTCAGACCTGAGCCGGCTCGCTCTGCCTGCGGGTGATCGCGTGGACCCCGAGGGTCGCCGTGGTGGCCAGGACGAGGGCTACCGCCACGTGGACCACGGCCAAGTGGCTGAGGAACCGGGCGTACGCCGCGCCGTGGAGACCGCGGCCGAAGTACCAGTACGCCACCATGACCAGGGTCAGCGCGAAGTAGCTCAGCGGCCACACCACGAACAGCGGGTTGCGGGGGCGGTCCGCACGCGCCGCGGACCGCTGCGCCGGGTCGCCCGCGTTCCAGACGTCGTTCAACGACAACGCCCTGCGCCGCCCGGACCACTCCGCGCCCACCACGAGCTTCGCGTTCCACCGCACTCGCCGCCGCCAGAGGAGGAAGCAGACCACCGCGCCGATGAAGCCCACCAGGAACACAAGCAGCCCGCCGACGAGCAGCACCAGGACAGAGGTCGGCGACCCGTGGTCCTCGTCCTCCATCCACCAGCGGAAGTCCCACGCTCCGACCGCGAACACCAGCGAGCCGACCACCCCGACCCAGGCGGACACGCCCATCGCGCGAGCGGCACCGGCCACCGGGCGGTACCCGCGCGGGAACCGGACGTCTTGGAAGGCCATGGAAATCCCCTGGGAAACCCGACATCCCCCTGATGTCGAGCGCGCAGGCTAGCGCGTCCCGAAGACGTCACATCACCCCATCTGGGCGGCGGTTCGACCCCTGCGGTCACCGGCTGAGGTGCACGAGTCCGTGCCGCTCGTCCGCGGCCTCGGCCCTCACCCCTGAGGTCGGGCGAAGAAGGTGGGGACGGTCTGCCTGCGGGTGATCGCGCGGACGGAGAGGGTGGTCACGAAGGCGAAGACGACGGCGATCACCAGGTGGACCACGGCCGGGTAAGCCGTGCACTCCATGGCGGTCTCCTGGGTGCTCTGGCGGTCCAGGTACCCGACCAACGCGTTGGCCAGCTGCAGCACGGCGTAGCCCAGCAACCACACCCCGAACGCCGGGTTCTTGGGGCGGTCCGCTGCCGCCGTGGAGCGCTGCGCCGGATCGCTCGCGTTCCAGACCTCGTTCATCGACAACGACCCGCGTCGCCGCCCCCACCCCTGACCAACCACGAGCTTCGCGTTCCACCGCACCCGACGCCACCAGAAGACGAAGCAGATCGCCATGGCGAACCAGGCCACCCGGCTGAACAGGAGCCCGAGGACCTCCGCGTACCACCCCTGGTCACCCGAATCGCTCGAGTCGGGTGACCCGCTCACCATCCACCGCGCCCAGGTCCACGACCCGACCGCGTACACCGCCGAGGCGACCACGGCGACCCAGGCGAACAGGATCACCATCGAGGCGGCACCAGCCACCGGCCGGTACTCGTGCGGCGAGCGGCCAGCCGGAAACACCATGAGAATCCCCCCGAGGCGGCATCCCCCTGATGCCGAGCGCGCAAGCTAGCGCACCGCGGGGCCACCGCATGACCTCATCGGGCGATCCGGTACCGAACCGTGAAGGCGGCTCACCCCCAGCGGTCGACCTCGCCGACCTGGTGCACCGACGGCGGTCGTCCGTCCAGTGCTCGGCGGACGGCGGCGAGCACGCCTTCGGACACCTCCTCGTGCGACAGCCAGCGGGTGCTGGAGCCGTGCCGGACGTGGCCGAGGACGACCTGTTGGGTGGGGTGGCCGTCGATGACGGGTTCGCGCATGCCGTGCACGGGGTGGACGGCGCCGGAGTCGTGGACCTCGACGACCGGGGCGGTCGGGGCGAGCAGGGGGGCGACGGCGCGCAGGACCGGTTCGCGGTAGGTCGAGTGCACCCACGCGACCAGCAGGCCGGCGGGGGCGTCGAGGACGGCGCGGACGCGGTTGGCGAGCTCGTCGGGGCGTGCCCAGTCGGCGGCGACCTCGCGCGGCCGTTCCGCTGGCGGGGTCGTGGTCGGCAGCTGGCCGCGCGGTCCGAGTGCCGCCCTGGCGGCCAGCCCGAACCGCGGTCTCCGGCTGGGCAGCACCACCTTCCAGCCGTCCGCCACCAACGCCCCGGCGCACCCGGCCAGCATGCCGGTTCCGCCCAGCACCAACGCGATCCGATCACTCATCGCAGCGACTCCTCGTCGAGTCCGGCGGCCTGGCGCAGCGGGCCCGCGCGCCACCTGTCCACTTCGCGCTGGCCGCGCAGCCGCACGATCGCGAGCCGCGACCCGTGCTCCCCGGCCAGTATCTGGGTCAGCTTGTCCCGCATCCGCCCGTGCGACTTCCACGCCCACCGCCAGAGGTGCTCGCGGTCGGTGAACACGGTCCGCAGCGGCGGCTCGTAGTTGCCGTTCCACAGGTGCTCGCCCACCAGCCTGCGGCGCACGGTGCGCACGACCAGCCTGCGCATGACGAACGGCTTGGGGTGGTCCAGCCACACCAGCGTGTCCGCCTCGCCGAGCAGCAGCGGCCGCACGGCGTGGTACTGGTACTCCGTCACCCACGACGGCGCACGCACGAACCTCCGCACGTCCTCGGCGAACTCCGGCCTCGGTGTCCACTGTGGACCGTGGAACAGCGCGTCCAGCTCGACGTAGGAGATGCCGAGCACGGCGGCGATCCCGCCCGCCAGCGTCGACTTGCCCGCACCGGACGTCCCGGCCACCAGCACCCGCCTCGGCGGGTGCGGCAGCGCGTCGGTCGGTCCGAGCAGACATCCGAGCGGCGGTCCCGGCACAGGCACCGGGCCAGGCTACCGCCGCGGACCGACAAGAACCGGTCGTCCAGACTGGGCGGATGGGAACTCGGGTGGTCCTCGACTGCGATCCGGGGCACGACGACGCGATCGCGATCCTGCTGGCGGCGGGCGACCCGTCGCTCGACCTGCTCGCCATCACGACCGTCGCGGCCAACCAGACGTTGGAGAAGGTGACGCTGAACGCGCGCCGGGTCTGCACGGCCGCGGGGATCGACGTGCCGATCGCGGCGGGCTGCGCGCGCCCGTTGACCCGGCCGCTGCGGATCGCCGACGACATCCACGGCACGTCCGGTCTGGACGGTCCCGACTTCGGGCCGCCGTCGGTCGACGTCGTGGACGGGCACGCCGTCGAGCTGATCCACCGGTCGCTGCCCGCGACGGTGGTCGCCACCGGGGCGTTGACGAACATCGCGCTGCTGCTCACCCGCTACCCCGAGGACGCGGAGCGGATCGACGAGATCGTCCTGATGGGCGGGTCTACGGGGCGCGGCAACATCACGCCGTACGCCGAGGCGAACATCTACGTCGACCCGGAGGCGGCGGCGATCGTGTTCGGCAGCGGCGTGCCGGTGACGATGGTGGGGCTCAACGTGACGCACCAGGCGCTGGTGACGCCCGAGGTCGTCGCCCGGCTGGAGGCGCTCGGGCCGCTCGGGCGGACGTGCGCGGAGCTGATGACGTTCTTCGGCGAGACCTACCGGACGATGTTCGGCTTCGCCGCGCCGCCGCTGCACGACCCGGTGGCCGTCGCGCGGGTGGTCGACCCGTCGCTGGTGCGGTGCGTCGACGCGCACGTCGAGGTCGAGCTGACCGGCACGCACACCACCGGCGCGACGGTCGTCGACCTCGACGGCTACCGCGGCCTCGCGCCGAACGCGAAGGTGGCCGTGGAGCTGGACGTGGACCGGTTCTGGGACCTCGTCGTCGCCGCTATCGGACGACTGGGCTGACGACCGCGAGCAGGTCCTCGTGGGTCGGGGCGCCGAACGCCCAGGCCACCGGGAAGCTGTAGTGGACGACGCCGTCCTGGTGGACGGTGCGCGCGCCGGGCATGGCGCCGCGGACGAGCCGGACCATCGCGGTGTTCTCCGGCAGCACGTCGCCGTGCAGCTCGGTGTAGCAGAGCGTCCCGGCGAGCTGGGCCAGCTCGGTGAGCAGCATCCGCCCGACACCCCGGCGCTGCCAGTGGTCGACGACCGCGACAGCGATCTCCGCGCACCCCGGCTCGGTCGCGACGAGGCGGGCGATGCCGATCGGCCGCCCGACGACCTCGGCGACGACGGCGACGTGGCGGTGGCCGTCGAGGTCGGTGAGCCGGTCGCGGAAAGCCTTGGTGAGCCTGGGCATCGGCGAGTGGAACCGCAGGTAGCGACTGTGGTCGGACAGGCCTTCGAAGACCGCGTCGACGGCCGCGGGGGCGCTCCAGCGGTCGAGCGCGTGCACGCGTGGACCGTTCATCGGGAGTCAGTCCTCAGTTGGGTTCGGAATCAGAACGCCGACCATAGCTGGGTCTGTTTTCCGAACGCAAGAGTATTCTGGGAGACATGGCACACGCGAAGCTCGCAGACCTGCAGTGCCCCATCGCCCTCCCCGCCGCCCTGCTCGGCGAACGCTGGACGTTGCTGCTGCTGCGCCAGGTCTTCCTCGGCACCCGCAGGTTCGAGGACTTCCAGCACTCGATGGACATCTCCCGCAGCGTCCTGACCGACCGCCTCGCCGAACTGGTCGACGAGGGCATCCTGCGGCGCGTCGCGTACAAGGACGTGCGCACGCGGTACGAGTACCGGCTCACCGACAAGGGCCGCGACCTCTACCCGGTGATGATGGCGCTGCGCGACTGGGGATCGCGGTGGATGGCGCCCGAGGACGGCGCGTCGTTCGACCTGCACCACCACGACTGCGGCGGCGACGTGCGCGCGAAGGTGGAGTGCGCCGACTGCGGCGCCGAGCTGACCGCCCGCGACGTGCGGGTGACCCACCGACCGGCGGTCAGGCTTCGCTGAACGCCCGGAAGGCCGCCTCGCCGGACAGCACGAACCGCACCAGGCGCACCGACCCGACCGGTTCCCGCACGGCCGCCAGCGCGATCCTCGCCGCCGAGTCCAGCGGCCAGCGGAAGACGCCGGTCGAGATCGCCGGGAACGCCACGGTCTCGGCGCCCAGCTCGGCCGCGGCGAGCAGCGAGTTGCGGTGGCAGGCCGTCAGCAGCGCCGACCGGTCCTCCTCGGCCGAGAACACCGGCCCGACCGTGTGCACGACCCAGCGCGCGGTCATCCGCCCCGCGGTCGTGGCGACGGCCCGCCCCACCGGGAGCCCGCCGCCCAGGTGACCGGCGCGCAGCGCCCGGCACTCGGCCAGGATCTCCGGACCGCCCGCGCGGTGGATCGCCCCGTCGACCCCGCCACCACCGAGCAGCGACGAGTTGGCCGCGTTGACCACGACGTCCACGTCCTGCGTCGTGATGTCGCCCTCGACGATCTCGATCTGCATGGCGTCAGCCTGCCAGGTCGTCCAGGTGTCGGCTCAGCACCGCCACCATGACCTCGGGGGTCGTCCGGTCCGGCTGGAGCACGGCGTTGACGGCCAGTCCGTCGACCAGCGCCGCCAGCCGCTCGGTCTCGACGTCGACGGCCACCCCCTCGGGCAGGGCGCCGAGCCGCGCGGCACCGGCGAGGATCCGGCCCACGACCATCCGCAGGCCCTCGTGCAGCCGCAGCGCCGACGGCCGCAGCGACGGGCGGGTGCGGGCGGCGGTCACGAACGCCAGCCAGATCACCGCCTCGTCGTGGCGGTCGGCGTCCAACGGCAGCAGCTCCCCCAGCAACGCCTCGACCAGCGGCCGCCGTTCGGCCGACGAGTCCGCCGCGAAGATCCGCTCGGCACCCGCGCGCATCCGCACCTCGACGCGGTCCTCCAGCTCGCGCAGCGCGAACACCAGCAGCTCGTCGTGGCTGTCGAAGTAGTGCCGCACCGACCCGATGGCCAGTCCGGCCTCCTCGGCGACGTTGCGCAGCGACGCCTGTTCGACACCGTCCCTCCGGACGACGCGGAACAGCGCGTCCACCACGGCGGAACGGCGGGCTTCGGGGTCCACGATCCTGGGCACTCCCCTTTTTAGCATGGCCGTGCTAATTTAAGTAGCACGGTCGTGCTACGAAGGGGGAGTCATGATCACGTGGTTGCTGGTCGCCGGTGCCGTGGTGGCGGTGGTGGTCCGCCGGGCCGTCGGGGAGCCGCTGAACGCGCGGGACCTGGTGGGCCCGCCGCTGGTGCTGCTGGGACTGGGCGGGTACGCGCTGACGGAGGTCGGCCACCTCGGCCCGGTGGACGTGCTGTGGCTGGTCGTCGGCTCGCTGGTCGGGCTCGCGATGGGCGTGCTGCGCGGCTCGTCCGTGGTGGTGTCCACCCGCGACGGTCGGCTGTGGCAGCGCTACACCGTCCGGACGTTCGCCTGCTGGGGGCTGTCGATCGCGGTCAACGCGGTCGTCGGCTACACGGCGGGCCACTACACCGACGCGCGGCCGCTCTCGTTGTCGATCGGCGTCGGCCTGCTCGGCGAGGCGGCCCCGGTCGCGCTGCGGGCGCTGCGACTGGCCCCGGACGCGGTCCGCCTGCCGGAGGCCCTGCGGCCGAGGTGATCCGGCCGTTCCAGGGAGATCATCTCCCGAACGTACTGTGACCTCGGGCGAAGGGAGGGGCCGTGCTGGGAGCACTCGGGCTCGATCCGGCCGAGGAACGGGCCTACCGGGCCGTCATCAGCGGCTACCGCAGCGACGCGGACGCCATCGCCGCGGCCGCCGGGGTCGGGCGGACCGAGGTCATGGCAACGTTGTCGACGCTGCTGGCCAAGGGCCTGGTGACCCGCACCGACGGGTGGTACGCGGCCGCGCCGCCGGACGTGCTGCTCGGTCCGATGCTGGTCAAGGGGCAGGCGGAGCTGGAGCAGGCGCGGGCGGCGGTGTCGCAGCTCGCCGACGAGTACCGGGGCGGGGCGCGGCGGCGGGACTCGGCGCGGCTGGTCGACGTGGTGACCGGTGCCGAGGCGATCCGCCACCAGCTGCTGAGCATGCAGCGCGAGGCCCGCGAGGAGGTGGTCTGGTTCTGCCGCAAGGCACCGATCGCGATGACCTCGCCGGAGAACGACGAGGAGGCCGCGGCACTGGCACGCGGCGTCCGCTACCGCGCGGTGTTCGAGACGGCGCTGCTGGAGCAGCCCGGCGAGCTGGCCGAGGTCGTCGACTCGATCCGCGCGGGCCTGGTCGGCCGCTCGCTGCCGACCCTGCCCGTGCGCCTGGCCATCGCCGACCGGTCCATCGCCCTGTGCCCGCTGGTCACCGACGACGCCACCGGCGAGCCGACCGCCGCGCTGGTCATGGAGAGCAGCCTGCTCAGCGCCCTCGTCGCCCTGTTCGAGAGCTACTGGGAACGCGCGATCCCGCTGCGGATCGACGACGACGCGGGCGGCGCCGACGTGCCGCTGACCCCCGACGAACGGCAGCTGCTGTCCCTGCTGCTCGCCGGGATCAGCGACAAGGCCATCGCCACCCAGCTCCGGGTGAGCCAGCGGACCGTCCAGCGGCGGTTGCAGGAGCTGATGCAACGAGCCGACGCGCAAAGCCGCATGCACCTCGCGTGGCGGATCAACGAACTCGGCTGGCTCGCCGACGACGCCAGGTGGCTCTCGCCGCGGTGATCCCACCCGGCGCCGGTGGACCGGCACGGCTCGCCCTGTCTGTTCGGCAGGCCCGGTCTGTTCGGCAGGCCCGGTCTGTTCGGTCTGCCCGGCGGCAACGCCGGGTGGGCTCACGCTTCGGTGAGCCCACCCGGTTGCTCGGCTTGGTCGACCGGCCCGGTCGAGCCGCCTGGTTCGGTCAGCCGGTCAGCCGGTCAGCCGCGGTCCGGTTGACCGGTTCACCCCGGCGAGTCGGGCCTCCGCGGGGTCAGCGGAGGGCGAGTCGGTGGACGCCGCTGGCCATGGTGCCCGCGAAGAGCCAGGTGCCGTCGGGGGACACGAGCACCGTGCGGACCTCGCGGTCGGCGGGCTGGGTGGGTAGTGCCTTCCAGTGCTTGCCGCCGTCGGTGCTGCGCTGCACGCCCTGCGCGGCCACGGTCCAGTCCCTCGTGCCCGCGAACAGCTCACCGTGGCGCCCGAACGTGACGGACGTGTAGTAGAGCCCCGGCGCGCCGACGCCGTCGGCGAACGACTTCCCGGCGTCGTAGCTGATCTTGAGCAGCCCGTCGCCGACCGCGACCACGTGCTTCGGGTCGGCGGGGTCCACGGCGACCGCTTCGACGCGGCCGTCGAAGGCCTTGCCGATCGGCAGGTCGGCGGCGGTGCTCAGGTAGAGGCCCCGGACGTCGGCGATCCACAGCGACCCGGTGGGCCGGGTGGGGTCGACCGCGACGTCGTTCACGCCGGTCAGCACGTCGTCGTGGCGCGGCGTGAAGCTCACCCCGCCGTCGGTGCTGACGTACACCGCGGGCGCCAGGTAGGCGCCGGTGTAGACGTTCGCGGGGTTGCGCGGGTCGACGACCAGCGACCGCGAGTTGCCGGGGAAGTCCGCCGCGTGCTGCCAGGTCGACCCGCCGTCGGCGGAGCGCTCCACCACGAAGCAGTCGCCGGGGCAGTAGGCGTTGCGCGTCCTGAGCACGCCGTTCCCCTTGCCGGGCACCGCTTCCAGCGAGCCGATCGTGTTGCCGATGGTGTCCGGTACCTTCCCGGTCCAGCCCCAGTCCTGGTAGCCCGCCCGGAGGGTCCGCCGCAGCGGCGCGGTCGACCGGTAACTGCCCGTCGGCGTGCCCGCGATCAGCGCGGACCCGCTCACGGTCAGCGCGTTCACCGCCGTGTCCGGGATGCCGATGCGCTCGAAGTCCACCGAGTTCCGCGTCGTGAAGATGCCCGCCGACGCCGCCACCACCTGCACGTCCGGCCGGTCCGGGAACGCCCCGACCTCCGTGTACACGTCGACCTTCTCCGTCGCGGGCTTCTCCGCCCACGTCCGCCCGAGGTCCCGGCTCACCCACAGCGCCTTGCGCCCGGTGCCGTCGGGCGAGCCCTCGATCGTCTGCACCTGCACGTCACCGGACGGCGCGACACCCACGAACGGCACCGCGTCCTGCGCACCCCACGTCCCGCTCGGCTTGCGCCACGTCCGCCCGTGGTCCGTCGAGAGGAACGCGCCGCTGAAGATCCCCGCCGCCACCACGACCTTGCCGCCCACCGACAGCGAGTCCACCGCCACGTCCACCGGCAGCTTCTTCGCCGCTCCCGGCTTGCCGACCGCGTTCTCGATCAGGTGCACACCGCTCCCGGTCCCGACGAACAGGTCCCGCCCGTCCAGCCCCAGCTGCCGCACACCCTTCGGCGCCCCTTCGATCACCTTCCAGCGGGCCCCGTGATCGGTGCTGACCTGCACACCGTCGTCACCGCCCGCGAACACCGCCTCGCCCCTACCGGACACCACCACGCTCGTGAACCCGGCCGCCGTCTCCAACACCGCCCGGAACGTCCGCCCCGCGTCGCGACTGCGCAGCACCGACCCCCGATCCCCACCTTGCGGCGCCACCGCCACGTACACCAGATCCGCGTCCTCCGGATCCGCCACGATCTGCCGCCCGTTCGCCGCGGCCAGGTCCAACCCCACCGGCGGCCCCCACGTCCGCCCACGATCATCAGTCCGGTACACGTTCCGCCCGGTCGACGTCAGCACGTACAACCGCGACGGCTCTGCCCGCGTGAACGCAAGATCCCCACTACCCGCGTTCGGCCCCATCGACTGCCACTGCCGAGCCGCCCCAACCCCCACCTGCCCCGCCGACGCAGGCACAACGCCGCCAAGCCCCAAGCCCACCGCCACCACGACCGTGGCGAGCTTCCAAGTTGTCCGGTACATGCCGCACAGCTTGCTGACAGCCACCCGCCAGGTCACTAGAACGCGATGGCACAACCACGACACGTCACAACTCCGACACCACGTCTCATTAGGACAGCAGCAAAAAGCCACAGCAAACCAACGCCGCCACCAACTGGGCGAAGCCCGCCAACGCGCATCCGGCGCGAAGCGCCTGGGGCCTTGTCCGCAGCGCAGCAAGGATGCCCTGTCCGCCGCGAAGCGCGGATGCCTTGTCCGATGGCGGAGCCGAGGATGCAGTGTCGAGCGGAGCTCGATGCTTGGTCAGGCGCAGCCTGATGCTGGCGAAGCCAGACTTCCCCTCTGCCCCCGATCCACAGCGCCCTCCTGCCCGATCTTCGTTGTCAAGACAGCTTCATCGTCTTGACAACGAAGATCGGGCATTGAGACAATCGCGCGCCGGGGGCTGGGCTTCACCAGGGGTGAGAGGGCCAAGGGCCGAACTCGCGGGGCGAGAGGGCCGGGGGCCGGGCTCACCAGGGGGTGGGACGCCGGGAACCAGGCTTCACCAAGGGCGAGACGGCCGGAGGCCGAACCCCACCAGAGGCCAACCACCACACCAAAAGCCCCCCTCAACTAATGCGCCGCATCATCCCAAGAACGCCCAACCCCCACCGAAACCTCCAAAGGCACCGACAACCGGTAAGCGTTCCCCATGTGCTCCCGCACCAACGCCTCCGCGGCCTCCCTCTCCCCCTCGGCCACTTCGAGCACCAGCTCGTCGTGCACCTGGAGCAGCATCCGCGTCCGCAGCCCGGCTTCGTCCAGGGCCCGGTACACCCCCAGCATCGCCACCTTGATGATGTCCGCCGCGGATCCCTGGATCGGCGCGTTCAGCGCCATCCGCTCCGCCATCTCCCGCCGCTGCCGGTTGTCGCTGTTCAGGTCGGGCAGGTACCGCCGACGGCCCAGGATCGTCTCCGTGTACCCGTCCTTGCTCGCCTGCACCACCAGCTGCTGCAGGTAGTCCCGCACTCCGCCGAACCGCGCGAAGTACGCGTCCATCTGCTCCCGCGCCTCCTCGGCCGGGATCCGCAGCTGCTGGGCCAACCCGTACACGGACAGCCCGTAGGCCAGCCCGTACGACATCGCCTTCACCCGTCGGCGCATCTCCGCGCTGACCTCGGAGGTCGGCACCGAGAACGCCTGCGCGGCCACGTAGGTGTGCAGGTCCTCGCCGCTGTTGAACGCCTCGATCAGCCCGGCGTCCTCCGACAGGTGCGCCATGATCCGCATCTCGATCTGGCTGTAGTCGGCCGTCATCAGCTCGGCGTACCCGTCGCCGACCACGAAGGCCTCGCGGATGCGCCTGCCCTCGTCCGTGCGGATCGGGATGTTCTGCAGGTTCGGGTCGGTCGAGGACAGTCGACCGGTGGCCGCGATGGTCTGGTGGAACGTG
Organism: Umezawaea tangerina; assembly: GCF_003002815.1. GTDB lineage: Bacteria > Actinomycetota > Actinomycetes > Mycobacteriales > Pseudonocardiaceae > Umezawaea > Umezawaea tangerina. The sequence goes on from NZ_PVTF01000004.1 coordinate 156,680, forward strand.
GTGTGGATGCGGCCGTCGTCCGCGATGGACTTCAGCAGGCCGTCCACGGTGGACTTCAGCCGCGTCACGTCCCGGTGCGCCAGCAGGTGCTGGAGGAACGGGTGCTCGGTCTTCTCGAACAGGTCCTGCAACGCCTCGGCGTCGGTCGTGAAGCCGGTCTTGGTCTTCTTGGTCTTCGGCATCTCCAGCTCGTCGAACAGCACCACCTGGAGCTGCTTGGGCGAGCCGAGGTTGATCTCCTTGCCGATCACCCCGTACGCGTCCTGCGCCGCCTGCTTCACGCCCGCGGCGAAGTGCGCCTCCAGCGCGGCGAGGTGCTCGGAGTCGATCGCGATGCCGACCGCCTCGACCTCGTCGAGCACGACCATCAGCGGCAGCTCCAGCTCGGCCAGCAGCCCCGTGCCGCCGATGCCGACCAGCTGCTCGTCGAGGGCGTCGGCGAGCTGGGCGACCGCGCGGGCGCGCAGGATCGTGCCGTTCGCGGCCTTCTGGAGCTCTTCCTCCTCGTCGACCAGCAGCGACAGCTGGGTGTCGGCGACCTCTTCGGCGCGCAGCTCGCGGTGCAGGTACCGGATCGCCAGGTCGTCCAGCGCGAACGACCGCTGGCCTGGGCGCACGAGGTAGGCGGCGAGGCCGGTGTCGCTGGTCAGGCCGCGCAGCTTCCAGCCGCGCGCGCGGACCCGGCGCAGCGGCAGCTTCAGCTCGTGCCCCGCCTTCTCGACGGACTCGTCGGCCAGCCACGCGGCCAGCGCCTTCTCGTCCTCCTCGACCAGGCCCGCGACCTCGACGTACCCGCCGTCGCCGGTGGCCGACGCGAACGCGATGCCCTCCAGGTCGCCGCCGCTCTCGCGGAACGCGATGCCGATCCGCGACCCGCGCGCGTACTCGTCGAGCCACCCGCCTAGCAGGCCGGACGGGATCGCGCCGCCGTTGACCTCGAAGCCCTCCTCGGCCTCCGGCTCCTCCGACGGCAGGGTCGCGAACAGCCGGTCCCGCAGCACGCGGAACTCCAGCTCGTCGAACAGGCGGTGCACCGCCTCGCGGTCCCACGCCTTCTTCTCCAGGTCCGACGGCCCGAGCGGCAGCTCGACGTCGCGCACCAGCTCGGTCAGGTGCCGGTTGAGCATGACGTTGGTGAGGTTGTCGCGCAGCGCCTCGCCCGCCTTGCCCTTGACCTCGTCGACCCGGTCGATCAGCCCGTTGAGCGAGCCGAACTGCTGGATCCACTTGGTGATCGTCTTCTCGCCGACGCCGGGGATCTTCGGCAGGTTGTCCGACGGGTCGCCGCGCAGCGCCGCGAAGTCCGGGTACTGCTCCGGCGTGACCCCGTACTTCTCCAGCACCAGCTCGGGGGTGAACCGCGCCATCTCAGACACGCCCTTGACCGGGTACAGCACCGTCACCGAGTCGTTGACCAGCTGCAACGCGTCCCGGTCGCCGGTGCAGATGGCCACCTTGAAGCCGTCGGCCACCGCCTGCGTGGTCAGCGTCGCGATCAGGTCGTCGGCCTCGAAGTTGTCCTTCGACATGGTCTGGATCGACAGCGTCGCCAGCACGTCCTGGATCAGGCTGACCTGGCCCTTGAACTCGTCCGGCGACTTGCTCCGGTTCGCCTTGTAGTCGGCGAACGCCTCGGAGCGGAACGTCTTGCGCGAGACGTCGAACATCACCGCCACGTGCGTCGGCGCCTCGTCGCGGAGCAGGTTGATGAGCATCGACGTGAACCCGTAGACCGCGTTCGTGGTCTGGCCCGTGTTGGTCTGGAAGTTCTCCTTGGGCAGCGCGAAGAAGGCGCGGTAGGCCATGGAGTGACCGTCGATCAGCAGCAGGCGCGGTGCGTCGGAAGTGCTCACGGGCCGAGTCTAGGGTGGGGCACCGACAGTTTCGAACCGCCCGGAGGTAGCCGGTGACCGCCGAAGTCCCATCCATGCCCCACGGCCTGCCCGGTCTCGACATGGGCCTCGCCGAGGAGCAGCTCACCACCAGGCTGGGCATCGTGATCACCGAGTGGGACCCGAACCGCGTGGTCGGCACCATGCCGGTCGCGGGCAACCGCCAGCCCTACGGCCTGCTCCACGGCGGCGCCACCGCCAGCCTCGCCGAGACCCTCGGCTCCGTCGCCGCCGCCCTGCACGCGGCACCCGATCGGGTGGCACTCGGGCTGGAGTTGTCCTGCACCCACCACCGCGCCGCGCGCGAGGGCCTGGTGACGGGCGTGTGCACGCCGCTGCACGTCGGGCGGAGCACCGCGACGTTCCAGATCGCCGTGTCGGACGAGTCGGGCAAGGCCGTCTGCACCGCCCGGCTGACCTGCATCCTGCGCGAACGCCCGCCGGGCGAGCGGCCCTAGGGCGTGTGTCGAAGTCCGTGTTCGCGGTAGCCGGGCCTGAGGTGGCCCCTGGGGGCACGGCCGACTGGAACCACCTCAGGCGCGACTCCCATCGAACGAGACTTCGACACACGCCCTAGGCGACCGCGGGCGCGGGCGCCTTGCGCAGGCGCCCCGCCAGCAGCCGGTAGACGACCGCGACCAGCAGCAGCGCCGCGGCGAACGGGAGCCACCAGCGCTGGCCGATGGCGGACTCGAAGCACACCTGGACGAGGCCGAGCACGACGGCGATGGTGATCGTGGCGCGCGCGCTCAGGCCGAGGACGGCCGCGGTGAGGGCGTAGAGGCCGACCAGGACGCCGGTGAGGTACCAGGCGGAGCCGGGGACCTTGAGGAGGTAGAGGAACCCGGCCACGCCCGCCAGCACGCCGTTCAGGGCGACGGGTGGGACGCGGTGGCGCAGGGCCAGGGCCAGGGCGGCCAGGGCGATGACGAGCAGTTGGACGTCGTCGACCCCGGGGACCAGCTCGTGCGGGCGGAACAGGCGCAGCGGCGGTTCCGGCGAGTCGCCGCGGAGCAGCCACGCGCCCGCGTGGACGACGACCACCACGGCGGCGCCCAGGGCGAACGGCCAGCGGGCCGCCGCGAGCGGGACGGCGACGGCGACCGCCGCGAGCAGGCCGAGGGCCAGGTACCCGACGAGCAGGGCCGGGTGGACGTCCGGGGTGGGGCCGGGGCGGAAGCCCAGGGCGAGGTAGGCGACGTACGAGGCGAACACGCCGAGGGTGAAGGCCGCCAGCGGGCCGGGGTCGACGCGGCGGGCCGGGGCGGTGCACGCGATGGCGAGCAGCGCGTAGACGGCACCCTGGGTGATGCCCTCCGCGGGCGTGGCCCACCACGGGTCCATGAACGGGTTCACCCTGGACAGGGTTCCACACAGGACCGGCCGTACCGGCGGGTATCCGGAAAACGCGGACGCCCCGCCCTCCGACGTGGAGGGCGGGGCGCCGGGCGCACCGGGTGCTAGTCCTCGCCGAGGTAGGCGGCGCGGACGCGCTCGTCGGCGAGCAGCTCGTGGCCGGGGCCGTCGAGCGTCGTCTGGCCCAGGTCGATCACGTAGCCGTGGTCGGACAGGGCGAGTGCGGCCAGGGCGTTCTGCTCGACGAGCAGGATCGTGGTGCCCTGCTTCTGGAGCTCCTTGATGGTGTCGAAGATCAGCTGGGTCATGATCGGCGAGAGGCCCATGGAGGGCTCGTCGAGCATGAGCAGCTTCGGCTTGGACATCATCGCGCGGCCGATGGCGAGCATCTGCTGCTCACCACCGGAGAACAGACCGGCCTTGTTGTGCCTGCGCTCACCGAGCACGGGGAACAGCTCGTACACGTTCTGCATGTCCGCCTCGACGCCGTCGTCCTTGCGGACGTAGGCGCCGAGCTGGAGGTTCTCCTCGACGGTCATCCGCGGGAACAGCCGCCGACCCTCCGGGCAGTGGGCGAGGCCGCTGCCGAGGATGGTGTGGGCGGGCTGGTCGTGGATCGGCTTCCCGTCGAAGACGATCTCGCCACCGGTCGGCCGCAGCAGACCGGAGATGGTCCGCAGGGTCGTCGTCTTGCCCGCGCCGTTGCTGCCGATGAGGCTGACGATGTGACCGGCCTCGACGGTGAACGAGATGTCGCGGACGGCTTCGATCGCTCCGTACGCGACGCTGAGGTCGCGGACCTCAAGGAGCGCGCTCATGCCTGCTCCCCTTCCGGCTTGGGATCGGTCACGACCGGGAGGACGGTGGTGGACTCGGCGGCGTCGCCGTGCTGGCGCGTCTCCTCGACCATCGCCTGCACCTCGGCCTCGACCTCGTCCGGCGGCTTGCCGAGGTAGGCCTCGATGACCCGCGGGTCACGACGCACGACCTCGGGGCTGCCCTCGACCAGCAGCTGGCCCTGCACGAGCACGGAGACCGAGTCGCACAGGCTGAAGATGAACTTGATGTCGTGCTCGATCACGACCACGGAGACACCGGTCTCGCGGATGGCCAGGATCAGCTGCCGCGTGGCCTCGGTCTCCTGCGGGTTCATGCCCGCGGTCGGCTCGTCCAGCAGCAGCACGGCCGGGTCGGTCGCCAGCGCGCGGGCGATCTCCAGGCGGCGCTGGTCGCCGTAGGGCAGGTTGCGCGCCAGCTCCTCCTCGATGCCGGGGAGGTTGACGAACTCCAGGAGCTCGGCGGAGCGCTCGCGCGCCGCCCGCTCGCCCTTCTGGTACCCCGGACCGTGGAAGATCGAGGCCAGCGGACCCTGCTTCATCCGCACGTGCCGTCCCACCATGACGTTCTCCAGCACGGTCATGCTGGGGAACAGCCGGATGTTCTGGAACGTGCGGGCCACGCCCGCGGTGGTGACCTTCGCGGGGTCGCCGGGCAGCACGTCGCCCTTGAGCAGCACGCTGCCCGTGGTCGGCGTGTAGAGGCCCGTGAGGCAGTTGAAGAACGTGGTCTTGCCCGCGCCGTTGGGGCCGATGAGACCGACGACCTTGCCCTCGTCGAGCTTCAACGACACGTTCTGCAGCGCCTTGAGGCCACCGAAGACCATCGAGACGTCGCGCGCTTCCAGGACTGGCGTGCTCACGCCGTGGCCCCCTTCGTGTCGTGCTCGTGCACCTCGTCGACCGGAACCCCGCCGACATCCTCACCAGCGAGCTCGGCCCTGCGGTGGCGGTCCGGCACGAGGCCCTGCGGTCGGAACCGCATGATCAGCACCAGGGCGAGACCGAAGATCATCAGGCGGTAGTCGCTGAACTCGCGCAGCTTCTCCGGCAGCACGAACAGCAGCGACGCGCCCAGCACCGCGCCGGGGATCGAGCCCATGCCGCCGAGGATGACCGCGGCGAGCAGGGTGACCGACTCCAGGAACTTGAAGCTCTCGTAGGAGACGGTGCCGTTCTTGTGCGCGAACACCGCGCCCGCCAGACCGGCGAGCGTGGCGCCGACCAGGAAGGCGAGGATCTTCGCCTTGCCGGTCTTGATGCCCATCGCGCGGGCGGCGTCCTCGTCCTCGCGGATCGCGATCCAGGCCCGGCCGATGCGGCTGAACTTGAGGTTCGCGAAGATCGCCATCACGGCCGCGACGAGCAGCACGATCAGGACGTAGTAGAGGACGCCCGAGGGGAGCTCGACCGAGCCGATGTTGAGGGGCTCGTTGAACTCCTTGCCGAACAGGTCCAGCGGCGGCACGCCGGGGATGGCGTTGGCGCCGTTGGTGAGCCCGCCGATGTTGTTCTGCGCGGACCTGGTGAAGATCTCACCGAAGGCCAGCGTCACGATCGCGAGGTAGTCACCGCGCACGCGCAGCGTCGGCGACCCGACGATGGCGCCGAAGATGCCCGCGATGATCGCCGCGATGACGGCGGCGATCGGGAACGGCAGGTCGATGCCGACCTTGGAGGCCGCGGCGCCGGACAGGTTCGCCGCGACGACCGCGCCGATGCCCATGAACGCCACGTAGCCGAGGTCGAGCAGGCCCGCCAGGCCGACCACGATGTTGAGGCCGATCGCGGTGGCCGCGTAGATGCCGATGTTCGCCGCGACCGTCATCCAGTACTCGGACCCGGCGTTGGTGAACGGCAGCAGCAGCGCGCACGCCAGCAGGACGACCACGCTGAACACGCGGTGCTTCTCGGACAGCTCGGAGATCCAGCCGATCAGGCCGATCCCGTTGAGCGCGGTCAGCAGACCGGCCGCGAACCCGAGGAAGGACAGGAACAGCCCGCCCGCGTACGGGTTGGCCGGACCGCCCTGGCCGCCCGCGGTCAGCGTCTGGGCGACGGCGAACAGCACGGCGGCGAAGGTCACCACGAGGACGAGGTACGCCAGCGGCGTGGACAGCTTGACCTTCCACTTGGCCGGGAGCTCGATGCCGATGCCCGTGCCGCCGAGGATGACCGCGATGCCCGCCACGATGCCGACGATCCCGCCGAACGCGGCGTTGCCGTCGGCGGCGGTGATGGCGCCGAGGCCGCCGCCCTCGGTCGTGATGAAGATCGAGTTGATCAGCGCGACCGCGAGACCACCCCAGCCGAGCGACCTGACGACCCGACCCTTGCTGGGAATCGGCGCGAAGACCGCGATCAGCACCAGCACGCCGAGCAGCAGGATGTGCCACCGGAACCCGGTCACCGCGAACGGCGCGTCGAAGAACTGCAGCGTCGCCAGGTCGGGGTACTTGCCCGAGTTGAGCGCGAAGGTCACCCAGGGCAGGAGGGCCGCGACGATCAGCAGCACACCGCCCAGGATGGCCAGTGGACGCGCGAAAGGCTTGATTGTGTTCGCCAGCTTGCTCACGCGCGCACCCTTTCCGGCTCGCCGAACAGGCCCTGAGGCCGGAACACCAGCACCAGGATGAGCACGACGAAGATCCAGACGTAGTCGTACTGGGTCCCGCCGGGCATGTACTGCCCCGCCAGCGTCTTCACCAGACCGATGATGAACGCGCCGACGACGGCGCCGCGGATGCTGCCGACGCCGCCCAGCACGGCCGCGGTGAAGGCGAAGATGCCGGTCTGGAAGCCCATGTCCGTGTTGATGTTGTTCAGGTAGGTGCCGAACAGCACACCCGCCACGCCCGCGAGGGCCGCGCCGAGGACGAACGTCAGCACGATCACGCGGTCGGGGTTGACACCCATGAGCTTGGCGGTGTCGGGGTCCTGCGCCGTGGCCCGCATCGCGCGGCCCATGCGGGACCGGTTGATGTAGGTCTGCAGCGCGATGGAGAGCAGGACCGAGACGCCGATGAGCAGGATGCCGCTCCAGCCGACGCGGATCGGTCCGATGACCAGCTGGCCTTGGACGAACACACCGGGGAAGGGCAGGGCCGCGGTGGCGTTCGGGTAGAAGTTGCGCACGAACTCCTGGAGGAACACCGAGACACCCAGAGCGGTGATCAGCGGTGCGAGTCTTGGGGCGTTCCGCAACGGGCGGTAGGCGAAGCGCTCCATCAGCAGTGCGATCGCGACGCTCACCGCGACACCGCCGACGAGCACGATGGGAAGGGACACGTACCAGACGTCCTTGACGGACTCGGGGACGATCCAGGTGTAGGTCGCCAGGCCGCCGTAGGCACCGACCATGAAGACTTCACCGTGCGCGAAGTTGATCAGCTGGATGATGCCGTACACCATGGTGTACCCGAGCGCGATCAGGGCGATCAACGCGCCCTGCACCACCCCGTTGGCCAGCTGTTGAAGCAGGGTTGACACGACTACCTCTACCTCCGTAGACAGCAGGGGCGGGCAGAACTGCCCGCCCCCACCGCATCTGACGTCAAACGATCAGTAGTCGTGCTCAGCCGGTGAACTCACCGGTCTCGGCCGCGTTCCACTTGCCACCGGTGACCTGGTACACCGTCAGGACCTTGTTGGTGCTGTCGCCGTACTCGTCGAACTTGATCGAGCCGGTCGCGCCGGAGCCGCTGTAGGTGCCGACGGCCTTGAGCAGGTCGGCCCGCTTGGACTCGGACCAGTCACCGCCGTTGAGGGCGGTCGCCAGGCTGCCGATGATGGCGTTGGCGGCGTCGTAGGAGAAGGCACCGTAGGCGCCGTAGGCGTCCTTGAAGCCCTTCTTGGCGTACGCGTCGACGAAGGCCTTCGCGCTGTCCAGCTTGTCGGTGGGGGCGCCGACCGAGGTCGCGAGGTCGCCGTCACCGCCGCCGAGGCTGATGTACTTGTCGTCGTAGATGCCGTCGCCACCCATGAGCGGGATGTTGAGGCCGGAGCTCTTCATCTGCTTGCTCAGCGGAGCGGCCTGCGGGTACTCGCCGCCGTAGTACAGGGCGTCGGGCGAGGCGGCCTTGATGGTCGCGATGACACCGGCGAAGTCGGTGTCCTTCTCGCCGACCTTCTCGGTCGCGACGATGGTCGCGCCGTTCTTGGTCGCCTGCTTGGAGAACTCGGCCGCGAGGCCCTCACCGTAGGTCTTGCCGTCGGTGATGATCGCGATCTTCTTCTTGCCCGCCTTGGTCACCAGGTAGTTGGCCGCGTACGGCCCCTGGAGCTCGTCGGTGGCGCACACGCGGAAGTACGTGTCGAACGCGCGCTTCGGGGCGGTCGCGAAGGCCTCGCCGCGGGTCAGCGTCGGGTTCGTGTTCGCGGGCGAGACCTGGACGATCTTCTTCTGGGAGAGGATCGGCTGCACGGTCTGCGCGACGGACGAGTTCAGCGTGCCGACGACACCGACGACGTTCGGGTCGGACGACAGCTTCGTCGCGGCCTGGGCGCCCTTGGCGGGGTTGGCCTCGTCGTCCTGCGTGTCGACGACCAGCTTGTAGCCCTTGACGGTGCACTTCTCGTTGGCTTCGTCCACGGCGAGCTGGGACGAGTTCTTGATGCCGAGTCCCAGCGCCGACAGGCCGCCCGACTGCGGGGCGATCACGCCGATCGAGAGGGTGCCCTTGGACGTGTCGCAGGCACCACCGGAAGCACCGGTCTCGGTCTTGTTCGTGCCGCATGCTCCTGCGACGAGCAGAACACCGACAACGATTGCTGCGGACTTCACTGAGTGCTTACGCACGTGATGTCCCTCCTCAATCCAAGCTCTTGGCGGCAGCGAGATCTCCGCCGTCCGCGCTTAATCCCCTCTCCTGAGGGTTGGCCGGAACCTAGGCGATGAGGAGGGTCACAGTCACCACAGGCAAGGCGCTCGTGACCATAACGCAACGCGGCGTTATGTTTGACTTGATAATTTATACACTCCGTAACACGGACTTTGTTCCGCACACCGCGTCATCCCCGCAGGTCACGGCACCCCTTCTGAGGTCACCCGAACGATTTTCCGATCGACTGCCTGCTGTGATAGTACGATCACAATACGTGCGGGTGTTAAGCGAGTTGTATCCCTCCCACGGGTGAACTCGGCTTAGCCTTGCGAGATGACTCCGCGACGGCGGCTCGCCACCACGATGGTGGGTCTCGCCGTGCTGGCGGGCATCGTCGTCGCCCTTCGCCACGCCCAATCGGACCCGCCGCCCGAGCCCGTCCTGGTGCCCGATTTCAGCGCTCCCTACCTTCTCGTGACGGGTCCTCGTGATCCGCCTTCCGCGCCCGACGCGGTGGCGGTGTCCGGGGGTCCTGCCCGGATCCGGGTCGCCTGGGGCTCGGCCCTGCCCGGTCGGGCAGACCCCGCGGGCGCGGCCGGGTACGAGGTCTCCTGGCACCGCGACGGCGAGGAGCCGCGCCTGCGCCGGGTCGCCAGCCCCGAGGTGCAGCTCGACGGGCTGGCCGCGGGCGTCGACTACGCCATCGGGGTCCGCACGGTCGACGCGTTCGGCCGCCGGTCTGGGTGGACGGACGCCGTGGGCCGGACCGGCGACGACGGCGACTGGCGCACCGGGCTGACCGGCCTGCTCGACGACTTCGACGACCCGGCCAGCACCGACCCGCGGCGGACCGGGTCGCTGTGGCACCTGGAGGGCTACCGCGGCTGCGTGAACACCGGCAACGCCGGCGGGCAGCTCGTCGTGGAGATGAACTGCGGCGCCGACTCCGCCGTGCTGCGGGCCCGCCGACCGCTCGTGCTGTCCGATGTGGACGGTGTGCTGGGCAGGGTCGGGGTGGTCACCGACGCGGCGGGCTCGCGCGGTCTGCTGACCGTGGACCTGGTGCCCGGCGGGCCCGACCAGGTCGGGTCGACCGAGGTCGCCGACCCCGCGCTGCCCTCGGGTGCCGTCCGGGTCGTCGTCGGGGACACCGGCGCCCGCGTGCTGACCGGGCCGGACGTGCCGACCGCGGCCGACCCGAGCTCGCCGGGGTCCTCGCGGCGCGGAACCGGTGTGCTGCACCGGATCGACGTGCTGGTCACGACGACCGGCGTGCGCGTGCTCCAGGACGGCGGGGTGATCGGGACGTCCGGCGCGGTGCCGACGTGGCGGGAGGCGACCGTCCTCATCGGAGTGCGCGGACCGCAGGGCAGGGAGAGCAGGGTGCGGCTGGACGCGGCCGGGTTCAGCGGACCGCGCACGGACGTGCGCGGTGTCGTGGAGGTGCCGACGACACCGGCGACCCAGGAGGTGCTGGACCTCCAGGACCCGGCGCCCGGCATCGGCGTCTCCCGCGCCCCGTTGCGCGGCGCCACCGCCGCCCGGATGCGCACCACCGTCGCCTTCGCCGGCCCCGCCGACCCGTCCGGCCTGGTCGTGCAGCTGGGCGACCGCCGCATCCCCGCCGTGGCCACGGCGTCCGCGCCCGTCGTCGACGGCGTCGCCAGGCTCGGTGCGGCGGTCACCGTGGTCGCGGAGGTGCCACCGGACCTGCTCACCGCCGACGGCCCCGACTCGCTGACGCCGTTCGTGCTGCGGATGCCCGGCGCGCACGACGCGAAGGGCACCGTGCGGTCGAGCTACCTGGAGATCGACTCCACAGTGGACGCGTCACCCGGCCCGCGCGCCACGCCGAGCGCGCCCGCCAGGGTCGACGAGCTGCCGCCCGGAACGGTGGAGGTCCGCGACCAGGACGACCGCCCGGTCGCGCTGGACACACCCCTCGGGGCCCGCAGGGTGGTGCTGGCGATCGCGGTGGACGGGATCGCCGCCGAGGGCGCCACCGGGTCCGTCGCGGGCGTCGCCGGGTTCCAGCTCCGGATCGACGGACGGCTCGCGGCGAGCGTCCCGACCGCGCGCGAAGGGCCGGGGGTGGGCGGCGAGTACACGGTGGGGGTCGAGCTGGGCAGGCTGCCGACCGGGAAGCACACGATCGAGCTGCGCGTGCTCCCCGTCGACCCGGCGGTGGCGCAGCGGTCCACGCTGGTCAGGTTGGAGAGCTGACCAGGAGTGTTGCTGGACCGTGGCCGCCGATGGCCGTTGTGCGGTGCGCCGCGACGGTGGCTGCGGCGCTGACCGGGACGCGGTGGTGCGATCTCAGGCGCCGGTTCCGGTGCTGACCTCGCTGCGGCAGTGCCGTCGCAGGCCGCGGTTCCGGTGCCGACATGGACGCGGCGGGCCGATCACGGGCAGCGGTTCCAGCGCCGACCCCGACGCGGCAGCGCGATCCCAGGCCGCGGTTCCGGTGTCCGACATCGATGCGGCGGTGCGATCGTGGGCGGCGGATTCGGTGTCGACCTTGACGCGGCGGTGTTCTCCCAGGCCGCGGTTCGGGTGCCGACCTCGATGCGGCGGTGATCACGGCAGCGGTTCCGGCCTTGACCTCGACGCGGCAGTGCGATCCCAGGCTGCGGTTCCGGAGCCGGCCTCGGTGCGGCGGGGCGATATCGGGCGGCGGTGAACGCCGTCGTTCACGAAGACCGACGGGCGTGCGGTGGGTTCCAGAGGGTGGGACGCACCGCGGCGTCGGGGACGGCCGCGGTGCGGTTCGACCGTGTCGCCAGGTCAGCCGAAGTTCTCGATGACGGCCTCGGCGACCGCCTTCATGGTCGTGCGGCGGTCCATCGCCGTGCGCTGCACCCAGCGGAACGCCTCCGGCTCGGACAGGTTCTGCTTGCTCATGAGCAGTCCCTTGGCGCGCTCCACGACCTTGCGGGTCTCCAAGCGCTCGGTCAGCCCGGCGACCTCGGTCTCCAACGCCTGCAGCTCGGAGAACCGGCTCATCGCCAACTCGATCGCGGGCACCAGGTCGCGCTTCGCGAACGGCTTCACCAAGTACGCCATCGCCCCCGCGTCACGAGCCCGCTCGACCAGTTCGCGCTGGCTGAACGCGGTCAGGATCACCACCGCGGAGATCCGGTTGCCCGCGATCACCGACGCCGCCTCGATGCCGTCGACCTTGGGCATCTTGACGTCGAGGATCACCAGATCCGGACGCAGCTCGGTCGCGAGCTTGATCGCCTCGTCACCATCGGCGGCCTCACCGGCGACCTCGTAACCCTCCTCGCGGAGCATCTCGACGAGATCGAGGCGGATCAGCGCCTCGTCCTCCGCGACGAGCACGCGGCGCGGCGCGGGGTGGGCCTCGGCCGGTTGGGTCACCGGGGTCCTCCTGACGGTCTTGCCCGACCGGACGCGGTCGCGGCTGGTCGACGGCAGTCTACCGACGCCGATGGGTGCCACCATCGCAAAACGTCGTGATCGCGGACACGAGGTGATGTCACATGTGGGTGAACGGGTGTGACGGGGGTGTGGGATCGGGGTGGGGTGGGGTCCTTTGTGGACCGGTCGGTGCGGGGTCGAGGGGCAGGAATTGTCGGACCCCGTGGGTACCTTGTGCATTGGGGGGTCTTGCTGGATGGGGGACCTCTGGTTGGCGTGGTCTGGGGTTGAGAGGTGGAGTTCAGCGCCTGCCCTCCCACCCCTGGGGAAGCCCGGCCCCCGGCGCGCGATTGTCTCAATGCCCGATCTTCGTTGTCAAGACGATAAAGCCATCTTGACAACGAAGATCGGGCAGGAGGGCGCTGTGGATCGGGGGCAGAGGGGAAGTCTGGCTTCGCCAGCATCGGACTACGTCCGACAAAGCATCCTCGGCTGCGCCGTTGGACAGGGCATCGGGCTTCGCTCGACAAGGCATCGGCTGGCGCCGACGAGGCCCCAGGCGCTTCGCGCCGGATGCGCGCTGGCGGGCTGCGCCCAACGGGGCAGGGGTGGCCGGGGGGTGGGTTTGCGTCCCTCGTCTGCGTGGGTGGCGGTTACATGATGGCTGACCAGCCGGTGACGCCTGCGGGCCATTTGAAGTTGGCGAGTGCTTCCTCGTTGGAGGCGTCGGGGGCGTCGATTTCGCGGAGGTAGAGGAGGTCGGGGCCGGTGGAGAGGCCCAGGCCGCCTGCGGTGCTGGGGGATTCGGTGGCGTTGGGGAGGCCGAAGATCGGGTGGAGGAGTTTGTCGGTGGTGTGGACGAGGCCTGGGCCTTGGGGCCATTCGAGCCACCACTGGTGGCCCTGTGACCAGGAGCGGAGCCAAGGGGCCCTGGTGAAGAGGTTGGTGCGGCGAAGCAGGGCGCTGCCCACGGCGGCGGGGCCGGGGGTGTGGCCGTGGTCGGTCAGGTGGTCGTGTTCGGCGGTGGTGAGGGGGCCGGTGGCGAAGGTGGAGGGCAGGGTGCGGTCGGCCAGGAGTTGGTGGACGTAGGCCATGCCGACGTCCCAGGAGGTGGTGTCGACGCCGGTGAGGATGGCGCGGGCGTCGGAGTCCAGGACCGTCAATTCGACGGCGCGCGGGTGGTGGACGACGCGGAGGCCGGCCATGCCCGCGACCCAGTCGTCCTCCAGGCGGGGCAGGAGCTCGTAGAGGACGGGGCCGAGGGCGTGGTCCGCGAGGTGGAGGCGAGGGGTGGCGAACGGTTCCACGGCGCGGAAGGCGTGGGCGGGGCGGAGCATGCTGGCGGGTGGGCGTAGTTGCAGGTGGGAGGCGGCGTCGGAGGCGACGCGCAGCAGGGCGGCCTCGAGCTCCTGCTGGGCGGTGGACGGCGCGGGCGGGAGCAGCGCCTCGCGCAGTGGGGCTGCCAGTTCGGCGCGGCCGCGCAGGGTCTCGACGATGCGGTCGCGGTCGTCGGCGGTGCAGTCGGCGAGGACGGCCTTGACGGCCGGTACCGCCTGGGTCAGGTTCTCGCCGGTGTAGTCGCGGCGGAGGTCGACCAGCTGGTCGGTGAGGGATGTGCGTGACACGTCGGGCTCCCGCTCGCACCGCCCGGCTCGGCGAAGTAGGACGCGCGCACGTGCGTCGGTGGTGGTCTTGGTTGTCCTCGAGAGCAGGGGTACCTCAACCCCGCGGCGGACCTGCCACCCGGTTGCCGGGGAGTGGCTCCAGCCTCACGTCTGCTCACGCACGCCAGGACCACCATACCAACGCGGGCGAGCGAATTCGGCGGACGACCGAACCGGATCGGTCCGCCGTCCGTGAAGAACCACATGACCGACCTGTTGACGAAGGTGCGCAGGATCGCGGTGCTCCACCACGGGGCCGAGTCGACGGCGCGTGCGGTGGACGCCTGGTCCGCCGAGGACGACGTGAGCGCGGACATCGCGTCGACCGAGGCGTTGGAGTCGGCGTGCGAGGCGGTGCTGGCCGCGGCCGGCGCGGAGCGGTCGCAGGCGCGGCCGCTGGTGCGGCGGTTGAGCCGCGAGCGGGTGACGGCACCGTGGTGCGACCTGGTGTCGCGGCTGCTCACGAAGGCGGGGCCGCCCTCGCGCGAGGTGGCCGAGGAACGCCTGCGGGTGGCGGGGCTGCTGCTGTCGTGGTGCACGCTCGAAGGCTGGGACGGGCCGTTGCTGGAGCTGCCCGGTCCGCCGGAGCGCTCCGGTGGCGCGGGGCCGCGGCGCAGCCCGTACTTCACGCCGGTGCGGTTGCGGGCGGGGTGGGCGCTGATCGGGCCCGGCCGGGACGTGGAGCTGCCGGAGCGGGCGCTGCGGCTGTGGCGCGAGCTGGACGGGCGGCCGCTGTCCGACGTGCTGTCGGTGCTGCGCGCGCACGACCCGCTGGAACGGCTGGAGGACACCGCGGCCACGGTGACGTGGCTGGTGGGACGGGGAGCGGTCCAGGTGCCAGCCCCTGCGCGCGCGGTCCTGACCCCCACATCCGCTTACCGCGCGTTGCCCTGCTGACCAGCGCTGCTTACCGTCGGGGCCATGACCTCCGGAGCCGAACGGCTGCTCGAAGTGCTCGCCGCGCACGACGTGGAGGTCGTCTTCGGCCTGCCCGGAGTGCACAACCTGGCGATCTGGGAGGCGCTGCGCGGCAGCGGCATCCGGATGATCGGCGTGCGGCACGAGCAGACCGCGGTCTACGCGGCCGACGGGTACGCCCGCACGACCGGACGACTCGGCGTGGCGATCGTGACCACCGGTCCAGGCGCGGCGAACACGTTGGGCGCGGTCGGCGAGGCGTGGGCGTCCGGGTCGCCGGTGCTGGTGGTCGCCACCGACATCCCGTCGACGCTGCGGCGGCCGGACGTGCACCGGGGCGTGCTGCACGAGACCCGCGACCAGCGCGCGATGTTCCTGCCGGTGGTGAAGGACGGGTGGACGGTCGGGTCCGCCGACGAGCTCGCCGCGCGGGCGCACCACGCGGTCGGCACCGCGCTGGCCGCCCCGCAGGGCCCGGTCTACCTGGGCGTGCCCACGGACTTCCTGACCGCCGACGCCGCGGACGCCGACCACCGGCCCGCCGAGGAGGCGGAGGTGCCCGACCTCACCGGGGCGTTGGCGCTCATCGCCGCCGCGCAACGGCCGCTGGTGTGGGCGGGCGGCGGGGCGCAGCGGTCCGGGGCGGGCGGGGCCGTCGGCGAGCTGGCCCGGCGGATCTCGGCCCCGGTGGTCACCACGTACGCCGCGCGCGGCCTGCTGCCGCTGGACCACCCGTGCGCCGTGCACGGCCCGGCGCACGTGCCGGAGGTGGGCGCGCTGTGGGACGACGCCGACCTGGTGATCGCGGTCGGCACGGACTTCGACGGGATGTCGACCCAGAACTGGGCCATGCCCGCGCCGCGGAAGCTGTTGTGCGTCACCGTGGACGCCGCCGACGCGACCAAGAACTACCCGGCCGACGTCGTGCTGCTCGGCGACGCCCGCCAGGTCGTCGGGGAGCTGGCCGAACGGGTGCCGGAACGCGAGTTCACCAACCCCGTCGGCACGGTCAACGCGGAGGTGCGCCGGACCGTGCTGGCGGAGGACCCGCAGGCCGCGTACCTGCTGTCGGCGCTGGAGGGCGTGTCCGCGACGCTGGTCGCCGACATGTGCGTGGCCGGGTACTGGGTCGGCGGCTTCCACCGCGTGGACCGGCCGCGCGGCCTGTCCTACCCGGTGGGCTGGGGCACGCTCGGCTTCGGCTTCCCGGCCGCGCTCGGGGCGGCCGTCGCGGGCCGGACGGTCGCGGTCTGCGGCGACGGCGGGTTCCTGTTCGCCTGCGGCGACCTGGCCACGGCCGCGCAGGAACGGCTGCCGGTCACCGTCGTGGTCGTCGACGACGGCGGCTACGGGATGCTGCGCTACGACCAGGAGGTCGCGGGCCACCCGACGACCGGGGTCGACCTGCGCACGCCCGACTTCGTCGCGCTGGCCACGAGCTTCGGCGTGCCCGCGATGGCCGTGGACGGGTTCGGGCCGGTGTTCGGCGCGCGGCTGACCGAGTTCGTGGCCGCGGAGGGCCCGAACGTGCTCGTGGTGAACGCCCGGCTCAAGCCGCCACCCACGACCTCGCCCCGCTGGTACCGGCGATAAGGTGTCGAACATGAGTTCGAACACGCCGGAAAGGCGCTGGCCGGAGACCTGCGCCACGGACGAGTCCCGGCTGCTCTGGGAGTTCCTGACCTTTCTGCGGATCACCGCGGTGACCAAGGTCGAGGGGCTCGACCGCGAACAGGCGGCCGCGACGCCCATCCCCACCTCGCCGGTGGTCAGCGCGATGGGCGTGCTCAAGCACCTGACCGCCGTGGAGCGGTACTGGCTCACCATCGTCGGCGGCGGGTCGGACCTGCCGAAGCTGTGGGACTCGCACCCCGAGTCGTCCTGGACGTTCGGCGACGACGAGACGCCCGAGTCCGTCATCGCCGACTACCGGGCCGAGTGGGAGCTGGCGGGCAAGGCCCTTGAGGGCCGCGCGCCCGACGAGCCCGCAGCCGCCGACGACACCCGTACCGTCCGCTGGCTGCTGGTCCACCTCACCCAGGAGACCGCCCGCCACGTCGGCCACCTCGACTTCCTCCGCGAACTGGCCGACGGCGCCAAGGGCGAGTAGCTCACGCGCGGGTCAGGTGCTCGCCCTCGACGAGCGCGCAGGCCGCGACCACGGCGTCCAGCGCGTCGCGCAGCAGCGGGTTGGTGTTCGCGGTCCGGTGCACGGCCGACACGTGCCGCCGCAGCACCGTCCCGCGCAGCGGCCGCGCCTGCGTGCCGTCCTGCGGCTCGTACCCGAGCGCGGGCACCAGCGCCACGCCCACGCCCGCCCGGACGAGGGCGTGCACGACGCCGTAGTCGTTGCTGCGGAACGTGATCCGCGGCGTGAACCCGTTCGCGGCGCACAGCCGGGTCAGGCACGTCGACCCGGCGGTGCCGTCGCGGCTGGCGATCCAGCGGGCG
Organism: Umezawaea tangerina; assembly: GCF_003002815.1. GTDB lineage: Bacteria > Actinomycetota > Actinomycetes > Mycobacteriales > Pseudonocardiaceae > Umezawaea > Umezawaea tangerina. Next base: position 174,001 of record NZ_PVTF01000004.1, read on the forward strand.
TCGCGCAGGTCGTCCGGCCGCACGGTCTGGTGCCGTGCCGCCGGGTGGCCGTCGGGCAGCAGCACCAGCAGCGCCTCGTCCAGCAGCGGCAGCACGGTCAGCTCGTCCGGCCACGTCCGCGGCACCAGGTCGTAGGCGTAGACGAGCGCCACGTCCAGGTCGCCCGCCAGCACCAGCGGCAGCACGTCGTCCGGCTCGGCCTCGTCCAGCCGGATCTCGGCGTCCGGTCGGTCGTGGGTCAGCCTGGCCACCGCGTGCGGCACGACGCGGGCGCTCGCGGTGGGGAACGTGCCCAGCCGGATCCGGCCGCGCCGACCGGTGACCAGCGCCTGGACCTCCTGCTCGAACCCGTCGAACGCGGCCAGCAGCTCGCCGCCGCGCTCGGCGATGAACAGCGCCGCGGCGGCGGGCCGGATGCTGTGCGCCCCGCGTTCGAACAGCTCGACGCCCACGGCGCGCTCGAACGCCGAGACCTGCTGCGACACGGCCGAGGCCGTGTAGCCGAGGTTCCGCGCGGCGGCGGCGAACGACCCCGCGGCGACCACCTCGACCACGGTCCGCAGGTGCACCGGGTTGAGCACCAGCCCACCTTATGCTCGACCGTGCGAGGTTTCGCCCTGCGAGGGCTTGGCAACCGCCTGTCCCGGCAGCACGCTGGGGGTCATGCCAAGCGGATACGCCTACGCCTCCACGAGTCCGATCGACGTGAACGACCTGGTCCTCGAGGTGGAGCTGCAGCGGGCGGAGGCGTTCGTCGACACCGCCCGCGCCGCCCACCGGGCGCAGCGGGCCTGGGCGGCCGTGCCGTCGCCGGTGCGCGGGCAGGTCATCGGCAACATCGGCAAGCTCGTCGAGGCCAACGCCGAGGCGCTGGCGCGGCTGGTGACCCGCGAGATCGGCAAGCCGATCGCGGAGGCGCGCGGCGAGGTGCAGGAGATCGTGGACACCTGCGCGTTCTTCCTCGGCGAGGGCCGCAGGCTCTACGGGCAGACCGTGCCGTCGGAGATGCCGGACAAGCAGCTGTTCACGTTCCGCACGCCGGTCGGCGTCGCCGCGATCATCACCGCGGGCAACTTCCCGGTGGCCGTCCCGTCCTGGTACATCGTCCCGGCGCTGCTGTGCGGCAACGCGGTGGTGTGGAAGCCCGCCGAGTACTCCGCCGCGAGCGCCAAGGCGTTCTACGACATCTTCACCAGCGCCGGGCTGCCCGAGGGCGTGCTGAACATCGTCTTCGCCGACGGCGAGGAGACGTTCAAGGGCCTGGACCTGGCGCTGGAGGCGGGTGTCGTCCACAAGGTCGGGTTCACCGGGTCGACCGCGGTCGGCAGGCGGATCGGCGAGCTGTGCGGGCGGCACCTGCAGACCCCGTGCCTGGAGCTGGGCGGCAAGAACCCCATGGTGGTGACCGAGGACGCGGACCTCGACCTGGCCGTGCGGGGCGCGCTGTTCGCCGGGTTCGGGTCGGCCGGGCAGCGCTGCACCTCGCTCGGCACGGCGATCGTGCACGAGTCGGTGCACGCGGAGTTCCTGCGGCGCTTCGTCGCGGCGACCGAGGAGGCGGTGGTCGGCGACCCGACCGGTGACGTCCTCTTCGGACCGCTGCTCGACCGGAAGTTCGCCGACCACTTCGAGCGGATCCTCGACACGGTGCGGGAGCACCACGTCGTGCACGGGTCCACCGGCATCGGCCGGATCACGAAGGACAACCCCCGCAAGGGTTTCCAGGGCGACCCCGACCGCGGCCTCTACTACCACCCGACGATCGTCGACGGCGTGCGGCCGGAGGACGGGCTGTTCCTGGAGGAGTCGTTCGGGCCGGTCGTGGGCGTCACCACCTACCGCGACCTGGACGAGGCGGTCGACCTCGGCAACCTGCCCGGCTACGGGCTGTCCTGCGCGATCTACACGACCGACCCGAACAAGGTGTTCCGGTTCCGCACGGGCATCGGCGCGGGCATGGTCAGCGTCAACAACTCCACCTCCGGCGCCGAGGCGCACCTGCCGTTCGGCGGGAACGGCAAGTCCGGCAACGGGAGCCGCCAGTCCGGGATCTGGGTGCTCGACCAGTTCACCCGCTGGCAGTCGATGAACTGGGACTACTCGGGGTCGTTGCAGAAGGCGCAGATGGACACCGCCGTGATCGAGGCCGACCTTGACTTCCGACTCGGCTGAGGTCGTCGTCATCGGCGGCGGGGTGGTGGGCGTGAGCACCGCCTTCCACCTCGCCGAGGCCGGTGTGCGCGACGTCGTGCTGGTGGAGCGGGACGGGCTGGGGTCCGGGTCCACGTGCAAGGCCGCGGGCGGGGTGCGGGCGCAGTTCTCCGACGAGGTCAACATCCGGCTGGGCGCGCGCAGCCTGGAAGCGTTCGGGCGGTTCGGGGACCGGCCGGGGCAGGAGATCGACCTGCACCGCGTCGGCTACCTGTTCCTGCTGTCCACGCCGGAGGACGTGGCCGCGGCCGAGCGGAACGTGCGGTTGCAGAACGAGCTCGGCGTGCCCAGCCGGATGGTCGACGTGGCCGAGGCGAAGGCCCTGTCCCCGTTGGTGTCCACCGACGGGCTGCTCGCCGCGACCTACTCCCCCGACGACGGCCACTGCACACCGGAGTCCGTGGTGCTGGGCTACGCCACCGCGGCCCGGCGGCTCGGCGCCGACCTGCGCACCCGCACCGAGGTGCTGGACATCGAGTCGTCCGGCGGGGAGATCACCGCCGTCGTGACGGACCGCGGGGTGATCCGCACGTCCGCGGTGGTGTGCGCGGCGGGCGCGTGGTCGCGGCGGGTCGGCGGGTTCGTCGGCGTCGACCTCGACGTCACGCCGCTGCGCAGGCAGATCGTGGTCACCGAGCCGATGCCGGACCTGGCCCCGGTCGTGCCGTTCACCATCGACTTCTCGTCCTCGTTCTACTTCCACCGCGAGGGCCGCGGCCTGCTGATGGGCATGTCGGACCCGGCGCAGGAGCCCGGTTTCCACCTCGACCGGTCCGACGCGTGGCTGCCGGGGCTGGCCGCGGCGATCGGCGCCCGCGCCCCGTCCCTGCTCGACGTCGGCATCAGCACCGGCTGGGCCGGGCTGTACGAGGAGACCCCCGACCGCAACGCGCTGATCGGCGAGGTGCCCGACGGGGTCGCGGCTGGCCGGTTCCTCTACGCCACCGGGTTCTCCGGCCACGGGTTCCTCCAGGGGCCGGCGGTCGGCGAGGTCGTGCGGGACCTCTACCTCGGTCGCGAACCCGTGGTCGACGTGTCCACTTTGGATGCCGCTAGATTCGCCTCGAACGGCCACCGCCCCGAGCTCAACACCGTCTGAGGTGCCTGATGACCGACCTGCTTCAGCTCATCGACGAGTGGGGACCCGAGAAGGTCGTCACCGTGTCGGACCGGCGCTCGGGCATGAGGGGCGTGCTGGTCATCGACAACACCGCCCGCGGCATGGGCAAGGGCGGCACCCGGATGGGGCCGGACGTGAGCACCGGGGAGATCGCCCGGCTGGCGCGGGTGATGACGTGGAAGTGGGCGGCGGTCGACCTGTTCTTCGGCGGTGCCAAGGCGGGCATCGTGTTCGACCCCGCCTCCCCGGACAAGGAGCGGGCGCTGCGGGCGTTCGCGCGGGCGCTGTCCAACGAGGTGCCGCGCGAGTACGTGCTGGGGCTGGACATGGGGCTCACCGAGCGCGACGCGGCGATCGTGCAGGACGAGCTGGGTGACCGCGGCGCGATGATGGGCGCGCCCGCGTCGCTGGGCGGTCTGCCCTACGACGAGCTGGGCGTGACCGGGTACGGCGTCGCCGAGGTGGCCGACGAGCTGTCGGAGTCGTTGCGGGGCAAGCGGGTCGCGATCCAGGGGTTCGGCGCGGTCGGCGCCGCGGCCGCCCGCCGGTTCGCGGAGCTGGGCGCGCTCGTGGTGGCGGTGTCGTCGGTGAACGGCGCCCTGCACGACCCGGACGGGCTGGACGTGGCGCGGCTGCTGGCGTTGCGCGCCGAGGTCGGCGAGGCCGCGGTGACCGAGTACGGCCGGGTGCGGCCGCTGGGGTCGGAGCTGCTGGTGGCGTGCGACGTCCTGGTGCCCGCGGCGACCCAGGACGTGATCGACAAGGACTGGGCGGGCCGGGTCGACACGGCCATGGTCGTCGAGGGCGCGAACCTGCCGACGACCCCCGCCGCGCAGGAGGTGCTGGCCTCGCGCGGGATCACGGTCGTGCCGGACTTCATCGCCAACGCGGGCGGCGTGGTCGCGGCGGCGTTCGGCATGGACGCGCGCTACTCGCCGTTCCCGGTCGAGGTGGCGAAGGTGATGGCCGCGGTGTCGACGAAGCTGCGGGCCAACGCGGCGCTCGTCGTGCGCGGGGCGCGGGAGCGCGGGGTGACCTCGCACGAGGTCGCCCGGTCGTTGGCGCAGGAACGGGTGCTCGCCGCGATGCGGGCCAAGGGCCAGGTCACGTGAGCGCGCTGGACGGCGTGGTGATCGCGGACTTCGGCCGGGTGCTGGCCGCGCCGTACGCGACGATGATGCTGGCCGACCTCGGCGCCGAGGTGGTCAAGATCGAGCACCCGCGCGGCGACGAGACCCGCTCGTGGGGGCCGCCGCACGCGCGCGGCGAGGCCACGTACTTCCTGTCGGTGAACCGGAACAAGACGTCCACCACGCTGGACATGGCCACGGCCGAGGGGCTGCGCGCGGCACGCGGGATCGTGCTGGGCGCCGACGTGCTGGTCGAGAACTTCCGGCCGGGCACGATGTCCCGCTTCGGCCTCGGCTACGACGACCTGCGCACCGTCCACTCCGGACTCGTCTACTGCTCGGTCACGGGCTTCGGCGCGGGTCGGGGCCGCGACCTGCCCGGTTACGACCTGCTCGTGCAGGCCGTCGGCGGCCTGATGAGCGTGACCGGCGCCCGTCCCGGCGAACCCGTGAAGGCCGGGGTGGCGCTGGTGGACGTGCTGACCGGGCTGCACGCCGCGGTCGGCGTCCTGGCCGCGCTGCGGCACCGCGACGCGACCGGCGAGGGCCAGCACGTCGAGGTGGACCTGCTGTCGGTGCTGCTGTCCAGCATGGTCAACCAGAGCGCGGGCTACGCGCTCGCGGGTGTCGTGCCCGGCATCATGGGCAACCGGCACCCGTCGATCGCGCCGTACCAGCTGGTGGAGACCGCGGACCGGCCGATGGTGCTCGCGGTGGGCAACGACCGGCAGTTCGGCAGGCTCTGCACCGCGCTCGACGTCCCGGCGCTCGCGGCCGACCCGCGGTTCGCGACCAACGGGCAGCGGGTCGCGCACGTGGACGAGCTGCTGGCGCTGCTGGGTCCCAGGCTGCGCACCGGTTCCGCGCGGCACTGGTTCGAGGTGCTCACCCCGCTGGGCGTGCCGTGCGGGCCGGTGAACGACCTGGCCGGGGCGTTCGAGCTGGCCGGGGACCTCGGCCTGGAGCCCACCACGACCGTCGACGGCCTGGACCTGGTGTCGAACCCGATCCGGCTGTCCCGCACCCCGGTGACCTACCGGTTGCCGCCCCCGAGGCTCGACCAGGAGTGAGAAGTGCGCGATCCGTTGGAGCTGCTGGACATCCGGTCTTTGCTGGGAGAGGAGGACCGGGACATCCAGGCCACCGTCGCCGGGTTCCTGGCCGAGCACGCCCGGCCGCACGTCGCGGACTGGTTCGAGGCGGGCGTGCTGCCCCGCGAGTTCGCCCGCGAGCTGGGGAAGCTCGGTGTGCTCGGCATGCACCTGGAGGGCTACGGCTGCGCCGGGACGAGCGCGACCGCGTACGGCCTGGCCTGCCTGGAGCTGGAGGCGGTGGACAGCGGGATCCGCAGCTTCGTGTCGGTGCAGGGCTCGCTGTCGATGTTCTCGATCCACCGCTACGGCTCGGAGGAGCAGAAGCTGGAGTGGCTGCCGCGGCTGGCGGCGGGCGAGGCCATCGGCTGCTTCGGGCTCACCGAACCGGACTTCGGCAGCAACCCGTCGGGGATGCGGACGCGGGCCGTGCGCGACGGCGGTGACTGGGTCCTGGACGGCACCAAGACGTGGATCACCAACGGCGGCTGGGCGGACGTCGCGACGGTGTGGGCGAACACCGACGAGGGCGTGCGCGGCTTCCTCGTCCCCCGCGGCACACCGGGGTTCTCGACCCGCGACATCACCCGGAAGCTGTCCATGCGCGCCTCGGTCACCTCGGAGCTGGTGCTGGAGGGCGTGCGACTGCCGGACAGCGCGCGGCTGCCCGGCGCGACCAGCCTCGGCGCGCCCCTGTCCTGCCTCAACGAGGCCAGGTTCGGCATCGTGTTCGGCGCCGTCGGCGCGGCCCGCGACTGCGTCGAGGTGGCGCTGGACTACGCGGGCACCCGCGTCCAGTTCGACCGCCCGATCGCCGGGTTCCAGCTGACCCAGCGCAAGCTGGCGTCGATGGCGCTGGCCGTGGGCAACGCGATGCTGCTCGCCCTGCACCTGGCCGGGCTGAAGGAGGCGGGGCGGATCAGGCCGGAGCAGATCAGCGCGGGCAAGCTCAACAACGTCGAGGCGGCCGTCGCCGTCGCCCGCGAGAGCCGCACGATCCTCGGCGCGAACGGGATCTCGCTGGAGTACTCGCCGCTGCGGCACGCCAACAACCTGGAGTCCGTGCTCACCTACGAGGGCACCTCGGAGATCCACGCCCTCGCCATCGGCCAGGCGCTGACCGGACTGTCCGCCTATCGGGGGTAGCGAGTCAGCCCTTCGGGGTAGCCCCCTGCTGGTTGGATGCGATCATGGCCAACCGCACGCCGGGCGCCCTCGTCGGCGCCGTGCTCCTCCTGACCGCACTCGCCGCACCCGCCGCCGCCACGACCGGGGTCGACTTCACCGGCACGGTGGCGCTGGACAACTGCTCGGGCGCGGTCGTGCGTACAGCGACAGCGGAGCCGACGGATCCGGCGCTGGTCATGTCCAACGGCCACTGCGTCAAGGTCATGGCACCCGGCGAGGTGGTCGCCGACCAGCCGAGCGACCGGACGTTCACCCTGGTCGCCCCGGACGGCAGGAGCACGCTGGGCACCCTGCGCGCCACCACCCTGCTCTACGCCACGATGACCGACACCGACCTGTCGTTCTACCGGCTCGACCGGACCTACGCGGAGGTGGAGGCCATGGGCGGCAGGGCTTTGGTGCTCTCGCCGAGGCACCCGGCGGCGCACGCGGACATCCGGGTCGTCTCCGGGTACTGGAAGCGGCTGTACTCCTGCGAGATCGACGGGTTCGCCTTCCACCTGCGCGAGGGCAAGTGGACCTGGCTCGACTCCATCCGCTACACCGCCGAGTGCGACACCGTCGGCGGCACCTCCGGCTCGCCGGTCGTGGACGCGGCCAGCGGGAAGGTGGTGGGGGTCAACAACACCATGAACGAGAGCGGCAAGCGCTGCACCCGCGACAACCCGTGCGAGGTCGACGACGAGGGCACGGTCACCGTGCGCCGCGGCGTCGGCTACGGCCAGCAGACCTACACCGCCGTGCCGTGCCTCGGCGCGGGCAGCGTGCTCGCCCTGTCCGCGCCGGGCTGCACGCTGCCGCGTCCGGCGCAGCTTCAGTAGCGGTAGGTGTTGAGGGCGTCGACCGCGCCCTTCGGGTTGCCCAGGTGGTAGAGGTCGACGGCGAGGAACGTCGGCTTCTTGCGGGCCGCCGGTTCGCAGAACCGCTGCGCGCGGTCGAGCAGCTTGGTGTTGTCCGTGGTGACCGTGCCGCTCATGGGGACGTCCCGGAAGTGGTTCATCACGAACAGCGGCCGGAACGCGCCCTCGGTGCGGGTCAACGGGATGTCCGACCAGCGGCTGTAGCAGGACCAGTCCGACGAGCCGGTGCCCGCGCCCATCGACCAGTAGTTCTCCACCGTCCAGTCGCGCTGGTACTGCACACCGGAGCTCTCCCGGCCGTCGGCGGCGTGGTCGGTGAAGATCAGCAGCCGCTGGTTGCGGGCCCGCAGGTCGGCCACCTTCGGCCAGCCGTTCTGCCGGACGCCGTTCTGGTCGGGGCGGAACAGCACGGTCGACAGGCCGTTGACCCGCGCCAGCTCCCGGCGCAGCACGTCGGCGGACACGTAGTCCTCCAGGAACACCGTGGCGATCTCGTTCCGGTTGGCGTCGAGGAAGTCCACGATCCGCTGGAGGTCCACCCACAGCGCGACCGGCTTGCTGACCAGCGTGCAACTGTTGTGGCACAGGATCGCGCCGTCACCGGTCTCGTGGACGTCCAGCATGAAGCCGCGCACGCCGTCGGTGAGCTGCTGGGCGATGCCGCGGTTCTGGTTGGGGAACAGGTTCACGAACGGCGGCGCGAACCCGCCGTCCACGCCGTTGGCGTAGGCGTTGTGCGCGGTCAGGAACGTGACCTGGTCGAGCGTCCGCTCGCCGTCGGGCAGCGCGGGCTGCCGGTTCGGGATGAGCGGCGTGAGGTACCACTGGTCACCGCCCGCGCCGACCGCCAACGGCGTGGCGGGCTTGAGGTAGCGGTCCGCGCCGGGCACCTTGAGCCGCAGGCGGTCGCCCTCGGACGTGAGCTCCCACAGGGTGTCCGCGCTGTCGCAGGCCTGCATGGCGGCCTTGTCGCCGGAGCGCCCGAGGCAGCGGCCGGACTCCTCCAGCCTGCCGTCCGCGCGCAGGGTCCACTGCTGGTGGTCCTCGTTGCCCTTCGGGCGGTGCTGGTCGACGGTGTCGCCGGTGACCGCGGCGTTCAGGCCCGTGGCGACGCTCTGGAGGTAGTACTGCCCCGCCGCGGGGACCTCGGCGGTCGCGACCGCCGGTGCGACCAGTCCGACGAGCAGGGCGGCGACGACGGCTGTGGTGATGACGCGCATCAAGAGTCCTCTCGGATGCTCCCGCGGCGGGCGGTTGGCCACAGGATCACCCACCGAGGTGTATATCCGAAAGACTTTCATCAAATCCTCATGCACGGGCCCACGTACGATCGGTGGATGACGAACGAACCGTGGGGCGACCCGGCGACCATCCGCGACGTGCTCGCCAAGTGCGACACGTGGGCGGTCGTCGGCCTCGGTGATAACCCGTCGCGCGCGGCCTACGGGGTGGCCAGGTTCCTGCAGCAGCGCGGGAAGCGCGTCGTGCCCGTGCACCCGAGCGCGGCCACCGTGCACGGCGAGCAGGGGTACGCCTCGCTCGCGGACATCCCGTTCCCGGTCGACTGCGTCGACGTGTTCCGCCGCTCGTCCAGCGCGGGCGCGTTCGTCGACGAGGCCGTGGCGATCGGGGCGAAGGCCGTGTGGTTCCAGCTCGGCGTCGTGGACGAGATGGCGTTCGAACGGGCCCGCGAGGCCGGGCTGTCCATGGTGATGGACCACTGCCCCGCGATCGAGTGGGCCGCGCACGGCCCCCGCTAGCGCTTGTGCGCGGTGACCTCGATCTCGATCAGCATCCGCGGGTCGGCCAGCCCGACCGACATCATCGTGGCCGCGGGCCGGACCTCGCCGAACGTCCGGCGCAGCACCGGCCAGCACGGCTCGAAGTCGGCCGGGTCCGGGACCAGGTAGCGGACCCGCACGACGTCCGCGAACGTGCAGCCCGCCTCGGCGAGCGCCGCGCCGATGTTCGCCAGGCACTGCTCGGCCTGCGCCACCACGTCGTCGGAGATCGTCATCGTGGCGTAGTCGAACCCGGTCGTGCCGGACACGTGCACCCAGTCGCCGTCCACCACGGCGCGCGCGTACCCGATCGACTCCTCGAACGTGGACCCGGACAGGATGGCGCGGCGTTCCCCCATGGGGCCGAGCCTACTTGCGGGTGATGTGCCAGAGCACCACGTTGTGCACGTGGGACGCCTTCTCCGACCCGCGGAAGTCGATCTCGTGCACGTGGGTGCCCGCCGTGACCGCGATGGACGAGGTGCTGAAGAACCCGCCCGCCCAGCTCTTGTTGGACACCATGGCGACGCTGCTGATCTTCGAGTACGGCACCGACACCAGCGCCGTCTTCTTCCCCACGAACGACTTGTCCTGGAGGATCACCCGCAGGTCCGTGATGCCGATGAACCCCGTGCCCACCCCGACCGCGTCGTACACCGCGATCACGCGCTCACCGTCGAGCAGCCCGCTCACGATCTGCTCGTACTGCTCGCGCCGGTCGAAGACCGGACCGCTGTTCGCCATCGAACCCCCTCGCTCGGTGTGCCTCCACGGTAGCCGGATCCACGCCCCCGCGTCGGCGCCCGCGGCCTCGTTGACACCGCCGACGGGGCTGCCGTAAGCATTGGCGCATGCCGTCAGCGGAACTCAACGGGATCACGGTCAACTACCAGGTCACCGGAGAAGGTGATCTCGTGGTGCTGGTCATGGGCACCGGCAGCCCCGGCAGCGTCTGGACCGCCCACCAGGTCCCCGCCTTCGTCGCCGCCGGTTACCGCGTCGCCACCTTCGACAACCGCGGCATCCCCCCGACCGACGAGTGCGCCGACGGCTTCACCGTGGACGACATGGTCGGCGACACCGCCGCCCTCATCGAACACCTCGGCGGCGGCCCCGCCCGCGTGGCAGGCACCTCCTTGGGCGCCCGCATCACCCAGGAACTCGCCCTCGCCCGCCCCGACCTCGTCTCCCACGCCGCCCTCCTCGCCACCTACGGCCGCCCCGACCCCCTCCGCACCGCGTTGTCGTTGGGCGAACGCGAACTCCACGACTCCGGCGTCAAGCTCCCGTCCAAGTACCACGCCGCCATCACCGCCCTGCGCTACCTCTCCCCCACCACCCTCGCCGACCCCAGAACCGCCCGCGACTGGCTGGACCTCTTCGAGTACGGCGGCTCCACCGTCGGCGCGGGCGTACGCGCCCAAATGGCCCTCAACGACTTCACCGACCGCCTGACCGACTACCACCGCATCACCACCCCCTGCCTGGCGATCGGCTTCACCGACGACCGCACCCTCCCCCCACACCTAGCCCGAGAAGTCGCAGACGCCATCCCCAACGCCAAGTACGCCGAAGTCCCCAACGCAGGCCACCTCGGCTACATGGAACAACCAGACAAGGTCAACGCCCTCGTCCTAGACTTCTTCAAGAGCTGAGAAACAAGCAGGAACAGGACAGCGAGCACAGACCACCCCGCTGGGCGCAGCCCGCCACCGCGCATCCGGCGCGAAGCGCCTGGGGCCTTGTCCGCAGCGCAGCAAGGATGCCTTTTCCGCCGCGAAGCGCGGATGCTTGGTCCGACGCGGAGCGAGGATGCTTGAGTCGGCGAAGCCGATGCTGGCGAAGCCAGACTTCCCCTCTGCCCCCGATCCACAGCGCCCTCCTGCCCGATCTTCGTTGTCAAGACAGCTTCATCGTCTTGACAACGAAGATCGGGCATTGAGACAATCGCGCGCCGGGGGCCGGGCTTCCCACGAGCGGGAGGGCCAAGGGCCGAACTCGCGGGGCGAGAGGGCCGAGGGCCGGGCTCTGCGCAGCGGGAGGGCCAGGCTGGAGTTCCCTGGGATCAAGGAGACCAAGGGCCGGCCCAGCCCTCGCAAACAACCCCCTACCCACCCACGTGAATCCCAGGCCTCCGCCCCGGCTCCTCATCGCTCTTCCTCAGCACCTCCCGCACCACAGGCGCCGTATCCCCCCGCCCCAGGATCAAATACCGGAACAGATGCCCCAACGGGCTCCCCTCCGACCACTCGAAGTAGCAGTGCGGCCGCACCCCCGTCGTGTCCCTCAACGACAACAGGATCGCCGCGATGGCGTTCGGCGCCGCCGGACTGTGCGCCCGCAGGATCCGGTGCCCTCCGACCTCCACCCCCCGCACCCGCAGCACTTCGCTGAACTCCGACGGGTCGTCCACGTCGATCTCCAGGAACAGCACGTCCGCTTTGCCGGGCACCGGGTTCATCGCCCGCTGTTCGGTCTCCTTCGCGTCGTACTCGGCCTTGTCCCCGGCTTGCCGCCGGTTCGCGATCAGGTTCAGGGCGCCGTCGAACTCGATCGACTCGGTGACGAACCGGCGCGCGGCTTCGTCGAACTCCAGCCGGTCCACCCGCAGCTCGGTCGTCCGCGACACCCTCGACACCAGTGACACCAGCACGATGCCGAGGATGAACACCCCGGAGATCGCGATGCCGTCCGGTTTCTCCCGCACGTTCTCGGCCAGGGCGTACAGCAGCACCAGCGTCAGCACCGTGAAGCCGACCGTGGCCGGTTTCTGCTTGCGCCGCCACGCCGAGATGGTCACCGCGACCGCCCCGGACACCATCATCGCCAGGATCCCGGTCGCGTAGGCGCCCGCCTGGGCGTTCACGTCGGCCCCGAACGCCACCGTGATCAGGACGCTGATGAGCGTGTAGACCAGCACGACCGGCCGCACGGCCCGGCCCCAGTCCGGTGCCATGCCGTAGGACGGCAGGTAGCGCGGCACGATGTTGATCAGGCCCGCCATCGCGGAGGCGCCCGCGAACCACAGGATCAGGATGCTGCTGATGTCGTAGAGCGTGCCGAAGGCGTTGCCCAGCTCGTGGTGCGCCAGGTAGGCCAGGGCGCGGCCGTTGGCCTCGCCGCCCTCCTTGAACGCGTCGGCGGGCACCAGCACCGTCGTGATGAAGCTGGTCGCGAGCAGGTAGACGGACATGATCAGCGCGGCGACGGTGAGCAGCTTGCGGGTGTTGCGGATCCGGTCGGCCAGCTTCGCCTCGGCGTCCTCGCCGTCGGCGGCGACCAGCGGCATCATGCTCACGCCGGTCTCGAACCCGGACAACCCCAGCACCAGCAACGGGAACGCGAGGATCGCGGGTCCGACCACGTCACCGAGGCCGCCGCCCGCGGTGAGCGCGTCCACCCACCTCGACAGCGCGTCGGGCGAGGAGAGCACGTCCACCAGGCCGACCACGGCGACGACCGTGTTCAGCAGCAGGAACAGCCCCACCAACGGGATCGCGACGCTGACGGCCTCGCTGAAGCCCAGCAGGAACACCCCGCCGAGGATCAGCAGCAGCACCACGGTGACCAGCACCTCGTGCCCGTGCAAGACGCCGGGCACGAGCGGGTTCTCCAGCATGTGCACGGTCGCGTCCGCGGACGACAGGGTGATCGTGATGATCCACGACGTGGCCACGAACCCCAGCAGCACCAGCACGAAGATCTTGCCCCGCCAGAACGGCAGCAGGGTCTCCAGCATCGCCACCGACCCCTGGCCGTGCGGGCTCTCCTTCGCCACCCTGCGGTACATCGGCAGCATGCCCAGCAGGGTCAGCGCGACGATCAGCAGCGTCGCCAACGGCGACAGCGCGCCCGCGGCGAGCGCCGCGATGCCGGGCAGGTAGGACAGCGTGGAGAAGTAGTCGACACCGGTCAGGCACATGACCTTCCACCACGCCTGCGGCGTCGCGTGCGACTCCTCGCTCTCCGGTCCCACCGGCTGCACGCGGTTCGCGAGCAGCCAACGCGCCAGCGCGCTCTTCGGCGGCGTCACCCGCACCGGGGAGTCGACGCTCTCCGGAACGACGAGTTCTGGGGTCGTGCTCATGTCACTCCTGCCGGCGGGCCGTCGGGCAAACGAGCCAAGGATGCCCGACCACTCCCCGTGCCGCCGATCAACCCTCCCACCTGCCCGTTTTGTCCGCCGCCACCGGTTCGGCGGTGGGCGAACGGCAGGTCAGGCCCCGCGGGCGGCGGCCACGAACCCGTGCATGAGCCCGTGGTCCTTCACGCCGCGACTCGACTCGATGCCGCTGGACACGTCCACGCCCCACGGCCGGGCCTGGGCGATGGCCTCGGCGACGTTGTGCACGTCCAGACCGCCCGCCAGCAGCCAGTTCCCCTCGATCCTGGTGGAACCGAGCTCCCAGCGGTGGCCGGAGCCCGCCACCGGGGAGTCGAGCAGCAGGAGGTCCTCGCCGTACGCGCCGACGGTGACGTCGGTGTCCTCGGTCAGCGGGGTCGCGCGGATCAGCTTGACCGGGAGGTCGGCCAGCGCGTCGAACGACGACCGCGGGTAGTCGGCGCCGTGCAGCTGCACCGCCTCGACGCCCGCGGCCACCGCCAGCTCACCCGCCTCCCGCGCCGGGAGCCCGGCGAACACCGCGACGGTGAGGATCCCGGCGGGCACGGCGGCGACGAGCCGCTTGGCGGTGTCGAGGTCGACCTGCCGGGCGCTCCGGGTGAGCACGAACCCGACCGCGTCGGCACCGGCGGAGACGGCGGCGGCGACATCGGCTTCGGTGCGCAGGCCGCACAGCTTCACGTACATGCCAGGACCGTACGACACGGTGAGCACGGTCGTCACCGCACGTCTTGGCGCGCAACGGAAGCGCCGACCGCGGCGGACGACGCCCGTGGCCCGGTCGGACCACGCCGGGGCCGTGACCGCTCCACCGAACAGGCGGCCCTCCGCCGTGCCCGACGCCGCGCCGCACGCCGCCGCGGCCGGGGTCCCCGGCCATCCACCCGTGCCACCGGGGCCGGTCGCCCCCAGGTCGCCGTCGTCGGGTGGTCGCGCCGCTGTTCCCCCTGGTCGGCGGCCTCGTCGAAGGGCCCGACTTCGACCGGTCAACCGACCCCGGCGCCCTCACGTCGTCCACGGGCGCCGCGGGCGTCCTGGTCGCCCTGGGCACCGGACCGTGGCGCCGGTCGCCGTCCAGGACGGCCGCACGGTCGTCCGGCCGGTGATCCGACGTGGTGGCGGCCCCGGACCACCCGCGGCTACCGCCGCACCGCCTACGGCATGACGAAGGTCCGTGACGGCCCTCCGAACGGGGACTCCACGGACCTCCGACCGGGCCCTAGCGCTCCAGCACGATGACCGGGATGAGCCGGTCGGTCTTCTTCTCGTAGTCGGCGAAGCCCGGCATGACCGCCACCATGTCCGCGTACAGGCGGTCGCGCTCCGCGCGGTCGGTGACCTCGCTGGCCGTGGCCTCGAACTTGTCCGTGCCGAACTCCACCGTGACGCGCGGGTGTGCCAGGACGTTGTAGTACCAGTCGGGGTTGCGGTCCGCCCCGCCGTAGGACGCGATGATCACGAAGCGGTCGCCGTCGCGGCTCGTCGCGAGCGGGGTGGTGCGCTCCCTGCCGCTCTTGGCCCCGGTCATCGTGAGCAGCACGAGCTCCTTGCCCTCGAAGGGGCCGCCGACCTTGCCGCCGTTCGCGCGGAACTCGTCGACGATCTTCTCGTTCCAGCCGCGGGTGTCCTCCGCCATCGGTGTCCGATTCCCTTCACCGGGCGCGCTCGCACACACCACACCTATGTAGAAACCCAAAGCTACGACCGGCACTTCCGCGGTGTCAACGACACCGGAGTGTGACCCCCGGACGACTGGTGACGTGCACCGGTGACAACTTGGCGCGAAATGACACGCTCACCGCAAAGACGTGAATTCCACCGCGGCTCGACAGGAGACCTTCCGGCGCGCCCGGTCGTGCCACCGCCATCGGAACCAGACCACCCCCTCCGGAACACCCCGAACGAACACCCGCCGTTCCCCTCGTCGGAACACCGAATCACCGCGGCGGGCATAACACCCACTCCCGCCGCGCGCCGAACCGCCGTCCGGCGACCGGGCACGCGTTATGCGCCGGAATCCCCTCCGGAGATCCACCTCATCGACATCCACCCGACCCGGCATAACCACCGAACGCGCGCACGCGGCAGATCCACACCACCCGGTTCGGATCCCCTCCGTTTTGCCGTACCAATCCAATCCACGACCACCCACCGCGACCGCACCGCCCGGATCGGGTCGCACCGGAAATCAAGCCGCTCACCCCCGCGCGGACCCCCGTCCGCCAACCCGCAGTCCGGCTTGCAGTTCTCAACGCAGATCCACCCCGAACACCCCCGTGACCGCCCCGCGGCCCGGTATAGGCGGTTTCGATGCTTTGCGCGCACATCCGGCCGAACACGATCCACCCGGCACCCGGCTTATGGTGCGCATGGTGCAACGGATGCTGGTGTTGTCACCGTCCGCACCCGCCCGCCAATGCCACCGCCCCCCGCCGAGATCGACTTCTCCGATCGCGCGGACGAGTTCGGGCAAACAAAAAGGATGCACACCGCGTGCGGTGTGCATCCTGTGCGTGCCCCCGGTCAGAGTCGAACTGACACTGGACGGATTTTGAGTCCGCTGCCTCTGCCGGTTGGGCTACGGGGGCCGGCCGGGGCCAACTGTACTGGATCAGGTGGATCCGGTCGGGCAAGGGGTGCGCGGGTTCCGGGCGGGTCCGGGCGGGTGGTGGGGTCAGGAGCGGACGAGGCGGCTGATCGCCTCGCTCGCCTCGCGGATCTTCTCGTCGGCGACCGGGCCGCCTTCCGCGGCCGCCTGGGCCACGCAGTGCTTGAGGTGCTCGTCCAGCAGGCCGAGGGACACCGCCTGGAGCGCCTTGGTGGCGGCGGAGATCTGGGTGAGCACGTCGATGCAGTACTCGTCGTTGTCGACCATGCGCTGGAGTCCGCGGACCTGGCCTTCGACGCGGCGCAGGCGCTTGAGGTAGGCGTCCTTGTTCGAGGTGTACCCGTGCATCACTCCCGGCCTTCCCTACCCTGGGTGGGTATGCCGCTCCAGGATAGGCGGTCGGCGGGCGCCGCGAAGGGGCGATTGTGCCGGTAACGCCGCCGTGCCAAGGCGGACATTTAAACGCCGGGTCGCAAAATGACCCGACCGGGGGGCTTCTGTCACATTTTCCCTCTCAAAGGTTAGCCGATATTCAAGTTGTGCACTATGGTGACCCCGAAGCGTGTGGCGAAGTTACAGTCGACGGCAGCACGCGCTATGCGAGCACATACGGAGGAACAGTGGCACAGCAGACCGTCGTCCAACTCATCGACGACCTCGACGGCGGCGAAGCCGACGAGACCGTAACCTTCGCGCTGGACGGTGTGGAGTACTCCATCGACCTGTCCAAGGAGAATGCGGACAAGCTGCGCGACTCGCTGGGTGACTTCGTCGCCAAGGCGCGTCGTGCGGGCGGCCGCAAGCAGCGCAAGGGCACTGGCAAGAGCACCGTCAAGGCCGGTGACAAGGCCCAGGCTCAGGCCATTCGCGACTGGGCGCGCGCGCAGGGGCACCAGATCTCCGACCGTGGCCGCATTCCGCAGGGCCTGGTCGTGCAGTTCCAGGAAGCCCACGCTTCCTGACGTCGTCGTTTCGCCGCGTTGGCCTTGCCTACTGGCAGGTCAACGCGGGGAAACGGGTGGTTAACCACATCGTGGGACATTCCGCCGTCCGCTGATCACCGGTCTAGCGGCCGGGAAACGGCGTGTCCAGCAGACGGAGCATCGCGGTCGCCTTCACGGCCGTCTCCTCGAATTCCGCCGCCGGGTCGGAGAGCGCGATGACGGCTCCGCCGACGCCGAAACTCACCTTGTCGTCGTGGACCACCAGTGTCCTGATGACGATGCTGAAGTCCGCTGAACCGGACAGCGAGAAGTAACCGAGGGCACCCGAGTAGACACCTCTGGGTCCCCCTTCCAGCCCATCGAGGATCTGCATTGTGCGGATCTTCGGCGCACCGGTCATCGAACCGCCGGGGAACGCGTCCCGGACGCACCGGACGGCCGAAGCACCGGTCCGCAGCCTCGCCCGCACGCCGCTGACGAGCTGGTGCACGGTCGCGTAGGTCTCGACGTCGAACAGGCGCGGCACCTCGACCGAGCCGACCTCCGCGTTGCGCCCGAGGTCGTTGCGGACCAGGTCCACGATCATCAGGTTCTCCGCGCGGTCCTTCTCGCTGGTCGCGAGGTCGTGCCGCAGCGCGTCGTCCTCCTCCGGCGTCCTCCCCCGCGGCCGCGTGCCCTTGATCGGCTCCGACTCCACGACGCCCGCGCGGTCGACCCGCAGGAACCGCTCCGGCGACGTGCTGAGCACCGAGAGACCGCCGAACCGCAGGAACGCGGCGAACGGGGCCGGGCTCTCCCGCCGCAGGAACCGGTAGGCCGCCCACGGGTCCACCTCGCCGCGCCGGGTCACCTGGTTGGTCAGGCACACCTCGTAGGTCTCCCCCGCGGTGATCGCCTCCAGGCAGGCGTCGACGAGCTTCAGGTAGTGCGGTCTGGCGTGCCGGAGGCGCACCTCCCCCGACGCGGTCCCCGGAACCGGCCCCGGCAACGGCCGCACCTCCCGCAGCACCGCCTCGACCCGGTCGAACCACCCGTCGTCGGTCAGCGCCAGCAGATGCGCGCGCCGGGTGAGGTGGTCGAACACGACGGCCCGGTCGGCGAACACCATCTCCGCGTCCGGCGTCTCCGACCGGTGGGCCGCGTCGCCGCCGCACTCGGCCTTCAGCTCGTACCCGAGGTAGCCCACCCAGCCCAGCGCGAACTCGAACGGCAGGTCGGGCGGCCGGACCGCGTGCTCGGCGAGGTCGCGTTCCAGCCAGTCCAGGAACGGCCCGTCGTGCGTCGACTCGCCGTCCGCACCCCTCACGGTCACCCGTGCGGTCCACACGTCGTAGGAGGCCACCCGCGCCAGCGGACCGCTCACGTCCCCCATCACCGAGAACCGCCCCCGCCCACCGGTCAGGCTGCTGTCCAGCCAGAACGCGTCCGGCGACCCGCCGTGCAGCCGGGCGAACACCGCCTCGGGGTCCGGGTGCACGTCCAGCGACCGCACCAGCACCTCCCGCTCCGGCACCGGCGGCGCGGGCCGCACCACCGACACGGGCGGCTCGGGGACGACCGGGTGGTGTTCCTCGGTGAGACGGCGGAAGTTCGCCAACAGCCGGTGCCCGTGCTCGGTGCGGATCGACTCGGGGTGGAACTGCACGCCCCACGCGGGCCGGGTCCGGTGCCGCACGGCCATCAGCACGCCGTCGTCCGCCCAGCCGATCGCCTCGAGCTCCGGCGGCAGGTCGGTGACCGCGAGCGAGTGGTAGCGCACCACCGAGAACGGCGACGGCAGCCCGTCCAGCACGTCCACGCCGGTGTGCCGGACGAGGTCGACCCGACCGTGCCGCGGTTGTGGGGCGGGCCCGACCGCGGCGCCGTGCTCCAGGCACAGCCCCTGGTGCCCGAGGCACACGCCGAGCAGCGGGATGGGGCTCTCCCGGACCACGTCGGCGCAGATCCCGAAATCGGACCTGGTGCGCGGGTTCCCCGGCCCCGGCGAGATCACCACGTTGTCGAAGCCGCCGAGATCGGCGAGTCGGAAGCGCGGGTCGTCGTTGGTGATGACGACCGGGTCCCGCCCGTTCACCTGTGCGAGGTGGTGGAACAGGTTGAAGGTGAACGAGTCGTGGTTGTCGATCAGCAGCGTGCGCATGACGTACGGCACGGTACCTGCTGAAACACCCGGAAGGAGTACCCCGACCACGGGCCGGTGGCGCAGCTCTCAACAGGTACGGTGGTGCCCTGATGAGCGAGGACGACGAGCAGGACGACGACTACTCCGAGGACGACGACGAGGGCTTCGACGAGGATTTCGAAGAAGACCCGTCCGACCTGTTCGAGGTGACCCGCGAGGTGCGCACGGTGTGCCAGCTGTGCGGTGGCGCGGGGTTCGTGGCGAACCCGGTGCTGGCTGTGATCAGCGGGACGCCCCGCACCGTCGACAACGGCCGGTCGTGCCCGCACTGCGAGGGCAACCGGACGTTCACCGGGCTGATCCCGCCGCTGTGATCACGTCCGGGTCGGGTGGGTCGGCGTAGAGCCGTTCCACCGCCCCGGCCCGGCGGCCGAGCACCGCGAGCTGGTTCACGTAGCCCTTGTCGGTGATCTCGCCCGCGTCCAGGTCGGGCGGGTCGGCCAGGAGCAGCAGCCTGGTGATGCGGGACGCCGAACCGAGGCCGTCGCCCAGCGACGCGAGCACGTCGGCCAGGTGGTCGCGGAGGAACTGGTCGTCCAGGGCGACGTCGTGGTCCTTGCCGCACAGCACCCGCGCCTCGATCGGGTTCAGCCACGCCAAAGCCGTCACCTCGGCGCGGTCGTGGCCCGCGATCACCGCGTCGGAGAGCACCCCGGCCGCGGACACCAGGGCGGTGCGCAGCGCGCCCGTGCTGACCCAGCTGCCGGTGGTGAGCTTGAAGTCCTCGGCGATCCGGCCGTCGAACACCAGGCCCCGCCCCGGATCCGCCGGGTCGGCGAGCGCCGCGGCGTCGCCGGTCCGGTAGAAGCCGTCCTCGTCGAACGCCGCCGCGGTCCGGTCCGGCGCGTCGAAGTAGCCGGGCGTGACGTTGGGTCCGGCCACCCGGATCTCGCGCTTGCCGCCGACCGGGACGAGCTTCACCGTCACGCCGGGCAGCGGGACGCCGATGGAGCCGCACGGCGCGTCGGCCCAGTGCGCGGACGTGGCGGCGGGCGCGGTCTCGGTCGCGCCCCACGCGGCGGTCAGCGGGATCGGGTGGTCGGCGTGCCGGTCGACCAGCCGCCGGATCCGGTCCCACAGCGCGGTCGGCATGGCCGCCGCGGCGCAGAACAGCAGGCGCAGCCGGGAGAAGAAGTGCCGGGCGAACGCCGGGTCGGCCTCCAGCCTCGGCACCAGCACGGCGTACCCGGCGGGCACGTTGAGGTACACCGTCGGGCGGGTCGCGGTCAGCGCCGTGATCGACCGCTCGAACAGCGCGGGCGCCGGGCGGCCGGTGTCGACGTGGAACGTGCCGCCGTTGGTGAGGACCAGGTGCACGTTGTGGTTGCCGCCGAAGGTGTGGCTCCACGGCAGCCAGTCCACGAGCACCGGCGGCTCGTCCACCAGGAACGGCCAGGTGGCGCGCAGCATCGCCTGGTTCGCGGTCAGCATGCGGTGGGTGTTCAGCACGCCCTTCGGGGTGCCGGTGGAACCCGAGGTGAACAGCACCTTCGCCACCGTGTCCGGGGTGATCGCGTCGAACGCGGCCGCCAGGCTCGCGCCGGGCACCGCGGCCGCCAGCGGTTCCAGGTCGGTCACGGCGTGGGCGCGCGTCGCTTCGAGCGCGGGCCCGAAGGCGTCGGCGTCGTCGGCGAACACCACACCCGGCCGCACCAGCTCCGCCATCGCCCGCAGGCGGCCGTGGTCCTTGGACAGCAACGAGTACGCCGCGCTGACCGGGACCACCGGGACGCCCGCGGTGTAGCAGGCGAGCGTGATCCTCAAGTGCGCCAACGAGTTCCCGGACAGCACCATGACCGGGCGCTCGCGGGAGGCGCCGAGGTCCAGCAGCGCCTGGCCGATCGCGTCCGCGTCCCGCGCGGCCCGGCCGTAGGTCAGCGAGCCCGTCCCGTCCGTCGCGAGCACGGCGTCCGGCGCGGCGGAAGCCCAGTGCCGCAACGACAGCGCGAGGTGCGCCGGGTGGTCGCCCAGCGGCTCGGCGGAGCGCAGGAGCAGCGCCCCGTCCGGCCGTTGTTCGGCGACCACCCTGGGTTCGGCGAAGGTCCTCATCCGATGCCCAGCACCATTCCCTTCTCCTCCGTCGCGTCGATCTCGGGGTAGACCGGGCAGCCGTAGAGGGGTTCGAAGGGGGCGAACGTGTCGAAGTCCTCAATGGACCGGAGGTGGTTGGCGAGCGCGTTCTTCTCGCTCCAGAAGTCTCCGCCGAGCAGCCGGGCGACCCACCGCGGGTCCACCCACACGCCGGTGCTCTTGAGGAACGAGCCGATCTTGAAGTCGTGGTCGTAGAACGCGTAGATCAACCGGAAGTAGCAGTCGTAGCCGGTCTTGTAGAACCGGGTGTACTGGTCGACCGCGTCCTCCTCGGACAGCTCGCCCTCCAGCGCGCTCGCGGCGAGCTCACCGGCCCGCAGGCCGCTGGAGGTCGCCAGGTAGACGCCCGCGGAGAAGATCGGGTCGACGAAGCAGCCCGCGTCCCCGGCCACGAAGAAGCCCGGTCCCGCCAGGTCCTCGGTGTGGTAGGAGTAGTCGCTCTCGCTCTTGAGCTCCGTCACGGCGGTCGCGTCCGCGATCCGCTGCCGGATGCGGGGGATGCGGTCGACGTGCTCGGCGAACACCTGCTCCGGGTCGCCCACCCGCTGGTACACCGCCGGGCTGCTCACCGTGCCGACGCTGAGCTTCCCCGGCCGGATGGGGATCGACCAGACCCAGCCCTCGGTGTGCGACCCGATCACGATGTCGCCCTCGACACCGGGGTTGGTGGCCTCGTCGATGCCGTCGTAGTGCTTGAACACGGCCAGCATCCGCAGCCGTTCGCTGATCCGCCTGCTCCGGAAGTGCTGGTTCGCGATGACGCCCGCGCGGCCGCTGGCGTCGACCACCTGCCTGGCCCGCACGGTGTGCGAGGCGTCGCCGATGGCCACCACGACACCCGCGACCCGACCGCCCTCGACGAGGACCTTGGTCACCTTGGCCTCGTGGATCACCTCTGCACCCGCCTTGGCGGCGTTGTCCAGCAGCATCTCGTCGAAGTCCGCGCGCTCCACCTGGAACGTGGTCTCCACCCGGCCGCCGCCCTGGTCGGCGAAGTCGACCCTGGTGACCTTGCCGTCGGTGTCGCAGAACTCCGCGCCGGTCTTGATCGGGAACTCCGAGCGCAGCCGGTCGCCGAGCCCGAGCCGCTCGAACAGGGCGGCGGCGTAGGTCAGCATCGACTCGCCGATGTGGAACCGCGGGAACGGCTGGCGGTCCAGGACGAGCACCGAGTGGCCTCGGTTGGCGAGGGTCCACGCGGCGGCCGAACCAGCCGGGCCGCCACCGATCACGATCGCGTCGTACTCAGCCGAAGGACTGGACATGGGGTCACTCCTCACCATGGTCAGGACACCGCGCAGGACTTCCGCAGCGCACCGCTGCGGATCAGCGCGACGACCGCGTGGATGTCGGCGTCCATGCGACGGTCGCTGTGGACGAACGGCACGTGCTCGCGGACGAGGTCGTAGGCGGGCCGCGAGCCGGGGCTGAGCAGGTCCGGCCCGCGGAAGTCGACCGCCTGGCACAGCGCCAGCAGGTGGATCGCGGCGACCTGCTCGGTCAGCTCGAGCACGGTCCTCGCGTCGCGGGCGGCGATCGTGCCCATGCTGACCTTGTCCTGGTTGTGCGCCTCGGTGGAGCGGGAGAACGCGCTCGCGGGCATGGTCAGCTTCAGCGCCTCGGCCGCCAACGAGGAGGCGGCGATCTGCATCCCCTTGAAACCGTGGTGCAGCCCCGCCTGCCAGTCGTCCGGCTCGACCGGGCGGACCAGGTTCGCGGGCAGGCCGTTGTTGAACTTCTCGTCCACGATGAGCGCGAGCTGCCGGTCCAGCAGGTCCGCGACGTTGGCGATGGCGAGTTTCAGCCCGTCCATGGACTGGCCGATGTGCCCGCCGTAGAAGTTGCCGCCGCTGCGCACGACGTTCTCGCCCGCGTCGAACAAGGGGTTGTCATTGGTCGAGTTGATCTCGATCGACACCCATTTCTCCGACCATTCCAGCAGGTCGCGGAGCACGCCGGTGACGCCGGGGGCGCAGCGCAGGGAATAGCGATCCTGAACGGGGTGGTCCAGCCGGTAGTACCCGGTACCCGACGGCATCGGGTCGGAGGTCAGAACCTCGCCCTGGGTGTGCGAAAGACCGGAACCCCTCATGAGCCTGGAGATGTTCTCGGCACTGCACAGCTGACCGGGATGGGGTTTCTGCTCGTGGATGAAACGGTCGTAATGGCCCTGGTTGCCCAGCATGACCTGCGCGCCGAGCGCCGTGCAGAGGTCCGCGACCGCGGCGATCTCCTTCGCGCCCTCGACCGCCAGAACCGCGAACGCCGACATGAACGAGGTCCCGTTTATGAGCGCGAGTCCCTCTTTCGCCTCGAGCACGAACGGCTCCATGCCGCAGTCCTCGTACGCCTCCACTGCGGGCACGTCACGCCCTTGGTACCGGACGGTACCGACGCCGATGACGGCGCTCGCGACGTAGCACAGCGGAACGAGGTCGCCGCTCGCGCCGACCGAGCCGCGCTCGGGGATGATCGGCAGGACGTCGTTCTCCAGCATCGCCAGCAGGTGGGCCGCCAGCTCGGGACGAATACCCGAATGGCCGCGGGCCAGGCAGTTCGCCCGGATGAGCAGGGTGGCGCGGACGACCTCGCGGGTGCTCTCCGGGCCGGTGCCGTTGAGGTGGTAGACCACGAGGTTGCGCTGCAGGTCGGCCGTCTTCTCGGGCGAGATCTGCCGCGTGCTGCTGTCCCCGAAACCGGTCGTGACCCCGTAGATGGGCAGCCCGAGGTCGATCAGCCTGAGCTTGAGACCGTGCGAGTCCGCCATCCTGGAGGCCGCGTCGGGATCGACCTTCAAACGCAGCGGTAAGGAGCCGCACGCGACGTCGGCGACCTCACGGAGCGTCAGATCGTGCCCGTTGACGAAAAGCGATTTCTGCACGTCGTCGTCGATCGTCGAGGTCATCTCAAGCCTCTTTCCAGCCAATAGGCCCACGAAGCCCCCACCCGTGGCGGAAAACGGAGATGTCCGCCAGGAAGCTGGATTCCGGTCCAGTCCAGCCGACCGGGAAACCCGTGAATTCCACGGGTGCGCTTCCCCCAGTGGAAGCAAGCGGTTTCAACGCCGCCGCGGGGAGCGTGGCAGTGCCGGAGATAACCTGTCAATACTTGAATCCGGAGCGACATGGCAGGTCACCTCGTCTTCATTTGAGACGCACTTTCCGCATTATGCCCCGGGAAACGTCTTCGTGGAGGTCCGTTCGGGTGGCAAGCGCTGATCGTTAGGGCGGATCGCGTCACCCCGAATGGCCGATCGGCGGGGCCGCCGACGGGGGCGCGCCCGGACGTGGAGACTTGAGGGGTGATCTTCCTCCTGCTGCTCGGCGTGCCGTGCGGGCTCGCCCACCTCTACCTGTGGAAGCGGCTCGTCCGCGACACCACGCGGTCCGGTCGCGGCCGCACGCTGGGCACGGTGGCCGTCGTCGTGATGTTCCTGGTCCTGCTGGGCGGGCTGGTGGGGTCGCGGGCGCTCGGCCCGGACGTCGCCGCGGTGCTGGCCTGGCCCGGCTACCTGTGGCTCGCGATGGTCCTCTACCTCACCTTGCTGCTGCTCGTGCTGGAAGTGCCCCGCGCGGTGCTGAACCGCCGTCTGCGGCCCGTTCGCACCCCGGCGGAGGTGACGGTGCCCGCCGGGCCCGAGGAGCCCGTCGCGGACGACGTGGCGCCCGCGCCCGAACCGGCCGGGGGCGAGCCCGCCGACCCCGGCAGGCGGCTGTTCATCGCCCGGTCGCTGGCCGTGGCCGGCGGCGTGGTGGCCACCGGCGTCGTCGGCTACGGCGTGACCCAGGCGATGGGTGGACCGGTCGTCAAGCGGGTCCCGATCGCGCTGGGCAAGCTCGCGCCCGCGTTCGACGGGTTCCGGATCGCGGTCGTCAGCGACATCCACCTGGGACCGCTGCTCGGCCGCTCGCACACCGAGCGGGTCGTGAACACCATCAACGGCCTGCGGCCCGACCTCGTCGCGATCGTCGGCGACCTGGTCGACGGGACGGTGGAGGAGCTCGGCGAGGCCGCCGCACCGCTGCGGGACCTGGTCAGCCCGCACGGCAGCTTCTTCGTCACCGGCAACCACGAGCACTTCTCCGGCGCGCAGCCGTGGCTGGCCGAGCTGACCAGGCTCGGCGTGCACCCGCTGCGCAACGAGCTGCTCGCGGTCACCCGCGGCGGCGCGGCGTTCGACCTCGCGGGCGTCAACGACGTGACCGGGCGGAGCTACGGCGACGGGCCGGACATGGAGAAGGCCCTGGAGCGGCACGACACCTCGACGCCCGTGGTGCTGCTGGCGCACCAGCCCGTGCAGGCGGTGCAGGCCGCGAAGCTCGGGGTGGACCTCCAGCTGTCCGGGCACACCCACGGTGGCCAGATGTGGCCGTTCAACTACGCCGTCACGCTCCAGCAGCCGGTGGTCTCCGGACTGGCCGAAGTCGACGGGATGCCCGTGTACGTCAGCAACGGCGCGGGTTTCTGGGGACCACCGGTCCGCGTCGGCGCACCGCCGGACGTCACCCTGGTGGAGCTGCGTACAGCCTGATCGATCACATTGACCGGATCGGATACCCCGTTTTCCGCGAACACCACCTAGAGTGGACGGCCGTGCCCGAACACGGTGTGATGGGAGATCCCTGGCGGAATGACTGAGAGCGTTGCCACACCGGCGGTCGAACCGCCGATGCCGCGTCCCGCTGGAACCGGGCGTGAGGAGGCACAAGCTCGTATCCGCCGTTTCCTGGATCGTGAGCGACCGGCCACGCCGTGCCTGGTCATCGACCTCGAGACCGTCCGCGAGCGGTACGCCGCGATCGCGTCGGCGCTGCCGGGGGTCGGCGTCTTCTACGCCGTGAAGGCGAACCCGGAGCCCGAGGTGGTGGCGCTGCTGGCCACCGAGGGCTGCTCGTTCGACGTCGCCAGCCCCGCCGAGATCGACCTGTGCCTGGCGCAGGGCGCGCCCGCCGAGCGGATCTCCTACAGCAACCCCATCAAGAAGGCCGCGGACATCGCCTACGCCCACGGGCGCGGCGTGCGGCTGTTCGTGTCGGACAGCGAGCAGGACGTGCGGGCGATCGCCGAGCACGCGCCGGGCTCCTCCGTGCTGCTGCGGATCTTCGTGGAGGCCAACAGGTCCACGTACCCGTTCGGCAAGAAGTTCGGCTGCGACCCGGAGATGGCGACGGATCTCCTGCGTTCGGCCTCCCGGATGGGACTTCGCGCGCTGGGCGTCGCGTTCCACGCCGGTTCCCAGCAACTGGACCCCAACGGGTGGGACGGCGCGATCGCCGACGCCGCCGCGGTGACCGCGAAGCTGCGCGCCGAGGGGCTGGAGCTGTCGACGGTCAACCTCGGCGGCGGGCTCCCCTCGGCGTACCTGGACGAACCGCCGCCGCTGGCCGAGTTCGCCGCCGCCATCACCGCCTCGATCGCCCGGCACTTCGGCGACCACGCGCCGCGGGTGATGATCGAGCCGGGGCGCGCGGTCGTGGCCGAGTCCGGTGTCATCCGGTCGGAAGTCGTTCTGGTGTCGCGGAAGTCGTACTCCGACGAACGGCGGTGGGTCTACCTCGACGTCGGCCGCTACGGTGGTCTGGCCGAGACCGAGGGCGAGGCCATCGCGTACCCGTTGCGCACGGGCAAGGACGACGGGCCGCGCGGGCCGGTCGTGCTGGCCGGGCCGACGTGCGACGCCGACGACGTGCTGTACCAGCGCACCGTCTACGAGCTGCCGCTCGACCTGACCGCGGGCGACCACGTCGACCTGCTCGGCACGGGCGCGTACACGTCGAGCTACTCCTCGGTGGCCTTCAACGGTTTCGGCCCGCTGGCCACCCACTGCGTGCGGTGAGCACGCCCCGGATTGTCCACAGCCCGGTCCCACTGAAGATGTTTGGAGTGATTGATGTCCGAAGTTCCGTGCGAGACGGAGCCGGTCGGCTTGTTCGCAGGACAGCACGTGCTCGCCGAGTTGGAGGGCGTGAGCCCCGAGATCCTCGATGACGAGAAGTTCCTGCGGCACGCGCTCGGTGAGGCTCTCACCCAGGCGAATGCCACGGTGCTGGAGGTGATCTCCAAGCAGTTCGACCCGCAGGGGGTCACCGTGCTGGCCCTGCTTTCGGAGTCGCACGCGTCCATCCACACCTATCCGGAGGTCGGATCGGTGTTCGTGGACGTGTTCACCTGCGGTACGAAGGCGAAACCCGCGCTTGCGGTGCAGTTGCTCGCCGAGGCGCTGGGCGCCGCGTCGACACGGACGGACATGATCAGCCGCGGCAACCGCGTCCCGGCTCTTGTTGGTGAGGAAAAGGTATGAACGGCATCGACACTGATGTCCAGCTGTCGTCTTCGACGACGATCCGCGAACCCCTCGGCGACGGGCTCACCAGGATCTGGGACCTCGACGACGTCGTCGTCGACACCAGGACCGAGTTCCAGCACCTGGTGATCGCCGACACCGCGCAGGGCAGGTCCCTGTTCTGCGACAACGACCGGCAGAGCACCGAGTTCAGCCAGCTGACCTACCACGAGGCGCTGATGGTCCCGGCGCTGCTGCTCGCGGACCGGGTCGACCGCGTGCTCGTCATCGGCTCCAGCGAGGGCGTCGTGTGCCAGATGGCCGTCGCGGCGGGCGCGACCGCCGTCGACCACATCGACATCGACTCGCAGGCCGTGAAGCTCTGCGCCGAGCACCTGCCCTACGGCTACACGACCACCGAGCTGGCCGAGGCCGAAGCGGGCGACGGCACCGTCCGGGTGAAGTACGTCGACGGGTGGGAGTACATCCGCACCACCTCGGAGAAGTACGACATCGTGCTGGTCGACCTCCCCGACGAGCGCGAGGAGGAGGCCCAGCACAACCGCCTGTACGGCGAGGAGTTCCTCCGCATGTGCAAGGCGCTGCTCACGCCCGGCGGCGTGGTCGTGACGCAGGCGGGCTGCCAGACCATGTGGCGCAACAAGACGCTGATCCGCTCGTTCCAGCGGTTCAACGACGTGTTCGACACGACGGTCTACTACGGCTCCGACGAGCACGAGTGGGCCTACCTGTTCGGCCGCGCGGACGTCGTGGAGGACCCGACCGCGCTGATGACCGAGCGCCTGGCGACCTCGGGCTACCAGCCGGAGACCATCGACGACCTGGCCCTGCTGTCGGGCTCGATCCCGCCGTACACCGTGCGGCGGTCGTTGGCGTGAGCCGTCGGGGGAGCCGGGTCGACCGGCTCCCCCGTTCGCTCAGCCGAGCGACCTCTTCAGGAATTCCACCTGGAGCAGCAACAGGTTCTCCGCGACCTGCTCCTGCGGCGTCATGTGCGTGACCCCGGACAGCGGCAGCACGGTGTGCGGCCTGCCCGCGGCGACCAGCGCGGAGGACAGCCGCAGCGTGTGCGCCGCCACCACGTTGTCGTCGGCCAGCCCGTGGATGATCATCAGCGGCCGCTCCAGGTCCCCCGCGTCGGCGATCAGCGAGTTCCGCTCGTAGACCTCCGGCCGTTCCTCGGGGTGGCCGAGGTAGCGCTCGGTGTAGTGCGTGTCGTACAGCGCCCAGTCCGTCACCGGCGCCCCCGCGATGCCCGCGTGGAACACGTCGGGCCTGCGCAGCACGGCCAGCGCGGACAGGTACCCGCCGTAGGACCAGCCCCTGATCGCGACGCGGGTCAGGTCGAGGTCCTCGTACTTGGCCGCCACCGCGTGCAGCCCGTCGACCTGGTCCTGCAGCGTCGCCCCGGCGAAGTCGAACGCGATCTCCCGCTCCCACACCGGTCCGCGCCCCGGCGTGCCGCGGCCGTCCACGACGAGCACCGCGAACCCCTGGTCCGCCAACCACTGCGAGGCCAGGTGGACGTTGCGCGCCGACAGGACCCGTTGCGCGTGCGGCCCGCCGTACGGGTCCAGCAGCACCGGCAGCTTGGCCGAGCCGGGCACGTGGCCGGTCGGGAACAGCAGCGCCACCCGCAGGTCGCGCTCGCCGACGGTGAGCATCTCCACCTCGGGCGTGAGCACCGGGGTCTCCGCGGACGAGCCGATCTCGTGCCCGTTCACCGTCACCTTCGAGCCGTACCAACCGAGACCGGCCGACGCCAGCAGCAGCACGTCGCCGCCGCGCACCGCGGTGTGCACGCCGTCCACAGTGGACAGCCGCTCGACACCGGCCGCGGTGACCCGGTAGACGTGGATCTGCGTCGGGTCGTCCTCCGAGGCCGTCACGAGCACGTCGTCGGCCGTCACGTCGAGCACCGAGCGCACCTGGAAGCCGTCCGGCGTCCACTCGTCGGCGCCGACCACGAGCCGGTTGGCGCCGTCGCGCACGGCGATCCGGACGAGCTTCGCGTCCGGCGTCCAGACCGGCACGCCCGGCATGATCTCGACCCACGTCGGGTCGGTGTCGGTGTGCAGCAGCTCGGTGGCGCCGGTCGCGGTGTCGACCGCCAGGACCTGCGCGGTCCGCTGGTCCCTGGTCTGCACCAGCAGCAGCGGGGAGCCCGCGGCGGACCAGTGCGCCGAAGCCAGGTAGGGGAAGGCCTCCCGGTCCCAGACGACCTCGACCGACGAGCCGTCCACGCCCAGCACGAACAGACCCACGAGCGCGTTCGCCGTGCCCGCGGCCGGGTAGGCGATCTCGGCCGCGGGGGTCGCCGGGTTGGCGGGGTCGGCGATGTACCAGCGCGGTACCGGGGTGTTGTCCACCCTGGCCGCCAGCAGGGACTCGCCGTCCGGCGCGAACCAGTACCCGCGGAAGCGGCTCATCTCCTCCGCCGCGATGAACTCCGCGAGCCCCCAGGTGACCTCGGGGTCGTCGTCCCGGCCGAGCGCGGTGTCGTTGCCACCGGCCAGGTCCAGGACGTGCAGCGCGCCGTCGGCCACGTAGGCGACGCGGGCGCCGGTCGGGTCGAGCCGGGGGTCGATCACCGGGCCCGCCGCGGGCAGCTCCCGCACCTCGTGCGAGACCAGGTCGGCGAGGAACAGCCTGCCGGACAAGGCGAACACCGCCTGCCGGGCCGCCGCGTCGACCACGTAGCCGACGATGCCCGCGCCCGACTCGCGGCTGCGCTCCCGTCGTGCGCGCTCCTGCGGCGAGAGGTCCTCGGGGTCGGTCAGCAGCACCGCCGGGTCGGCGACGAGCTTCTCCGCGCCGGTGGCGGTGTCCAGGGTCCACAGCCCGTTCGCCCGGCTCGTGGCCGTCGCGACGCGCAGGAAGAACACGTGTGAACCGTCGGGTGCGACGGTGAAGGTCCTCGGTGCGCCGAGGGTGAACCGCTGGGTGCGCGCGTGTTGGCGCGGGAAGGAGGTGTCGTTGCCCACCCGGCCACCCTAATACCGTGATCCGCGCTGGTACCGGCGGTTGGGCGGGTCAGAGGGTGAACCCGATCTCCGCTCCCCCACCCGGCCGCGTGCGGGCGAACACGGCGCCGCCGTGCGTGGTGGCGACCTCGTGGACGATCGCCAGGCCCAGCCCCGATCCGGGCAGCGACCGCGCGGCCGCGGAGCGGTGGAACCGGTCGAAGATCCGGGCGGAGTCCTCGGGCGCCACACCGGGTCCGCGGTCCAGGACGCGGAAGCCGGTGGGCCGCAGCACGAGCTCGACGGGGCCGTCGGGGGCGAACTTGACCGCGTTGTCGACCAGGTTGGCCAGCGCCCGTTCCAGCCCGCGCGCCCGGCCCGTGACCACGCCCTCGGCGTCCACGAGGACGTCCCGCCCGCTGCGCCGCCGGGCCCGCGTGGCCACCCGGTCGCCCAGGTCCGGCAGGTCGACCGCGCCGAACTCCTCGTCGACCCGGCGTTCGGAGGAGAACTCCATCAGCTCGGCGACGAGGTGCGACAGCTCCCGCGTCTCGCCGTCGAGGTCCTCGATCAGCTGCCCGCGCGACTCCGGCGACAGCTCGTCCATCCGCTTGAGCACGGACACGTTGGTGCGCAGGCTGGTCAGGGGTGTGCGCAGCTCGTGGTTCGCGTCCTGCACCAGCCGCCGCTGGTCCTCGCGGGCGGCGGCGAGCCGCACCAGCACCGAGTCGAACGCCGCGGCCAGCCTGGCCACCTCGTCGGTGCCGCCGGTCGCCAGCACGACGTCGAGGCGACCGCCCGCGGCGACCTCGTGAGCGGTCTCCGCCAACCGCTCCAGCCCGCGGGTCGTCCGCCGCGCCACGAGCCACCCGGCCAGGACGGCCAGCAGCAGCACCGCGCCCGCCTTGCCCGCCGTCCGCCACGCCAGCCCGTCGAGCAGGCGCTCGGTCCTGGTGATGGGCCGCGCGACCTGGACGGCACCCCGCCCACCGCCGAGCGACACCGTGACCAGGCGCAGCTCGTCGCCCCCGCGCGGGGTGATCCCGCTCTCGGCCTGCTGCCCGGCGGCGTCGAGGGCCGCGACTTCCTTGGCGTCGCTGTAGACGGGGATGGTCGGGCGGTCGGACTCGACGCGGATGGCCACCCCGTTGCCGCCGAGGACCTGCACGACGACGTCGCGCGAGTGCAGCAGCTCGTCCCCGACCTGCGCCTCGACGAACGCCCGCGGGGTCAGCTCGGCCCGGTGGGTGGCGTCGACCGCGGCCCGGACGTGCTCGCGGAACACCCGTTCGGCGTCGCCCTCGAACAGCTCGGTCGCGGCCCGGTACCCGAGCAGGGCTACCGCGACCACGGCGGCGGAGGCGACCAAGGCGGACGCCAGCGCGGCCCGGCGCCGCGCCCTCACGGCTCGCGCACCGTGTAGCCGACACCGCGCACGGTGTGGATCAACGACGGCTTGCCCACCTTGCGCCGCAGGTACCCCACGTACACGGCGAGGTTCTTCGACTCGACACCGAAGTCGTAGCCCCAGATCCGCTCGTAGATGGTGCCGTGGTCCAGCACGATGCCCGCGTTGCGCACCAGCAGTTCCAGCAGGTCGAACTCGGTCTTGGACAGCTCGACCGCGGTGTCGCCGCGCCACACCCGCCGGGCCGCCGGGTCGAGCCGCAGGTCGGCGACCCGCAGCACCCGGTTCTCCTCCGGCGGCGGCTCCACCCGGCGCAGCAGCGCCCTGAGCCGGGCCAGCAGCTCGTCCAGCTCGAACGGCTTCACCAGGTAGTCGTCGGCGCCCGCGTCCAGCCCCTCGACCCGCTCCGACGTCTCGGACCTGGCCGTGAGCAACAGGATCGGCGTCCGGTAGCCGCCCGCGCGCAGCAGGCGGCACACGTCCAGCCCGTCGACACCCGGCATCATCACGTCGACGACGGCCGCGTCCACCCCGGACCGGCGCACCTCGTTGAGCGCCTGCACCCCGTTGGGCACCGGGATGACCCGGTACCCCTCCAGTTCCATCGCCCGCACCAGGGAGTCGCGGATCGCGCGGTCGTCGTCAGCCAGCAGCACCGTGCTCGTCACCCGACGCAGTCTGGCCGGTCCCGGTGAGAGGCGGGTAAGAACCTAGGAGGCGGCCTTCTTCGGGGGCCACGGGACGAAGCCGCTGGTCCGCCGCACGTAGTCGGCGTAACCGGGGCGGCGCTTCTCCATCCCCTTCTCCAGCATGGGTTTCCCGGTGCCGTTGGCCAGGGTGAACGTCATCGCGATCGGCGCGACCACGGTCAGCAGCCCGACCCAGTGGTGGGTGGCGAACAGGAACAGGCCCCACCACACCACGGCGTCGCCGAAGTAGTTCGGGTGCCGGGTGTAGCGCCACAGACCGCGGTCCATCACCTGGCCCTTGCTGGCCGGGTCGTTGCGGAACCTGGTCAGCTGCCAGTCGCCGACGGACTCGAACGCGAAGCCGACGACCCAGAGCAGGACCGCGAGGTAGTCGAGCAGACCGATCGGGGCGGTCTCGTAGGACGCGGCCTGCACCGGCAGCGACACCAGGATCATGATCACGGCCTGGGTCAGGTACACCCGGTACATGCCGAGCACGCCGCGGCGCTTGAGGATCGCCACGTAGCGCGGGTCCTCGTCCTTGCCGTGGTTGCGCAGGTGGATGTGCACGCCGAGGCGCACGCCCCACACCACCGTCAGCAGGGCCACCAGCAGACCGCGCGGCGTCGGGCCCGCGATCAGCAGCGTCGCGACCGAGATGATCGCGAAGCCGACGCCCCAGAAGACGTCGACAACGTCGTAGCGACCGCGCGCCTTGGCGGCGGTGAACAGGGCCGACACGAGCACCACCACGAAGATCCCGGTGAACAGCACGTTCAGGCCGAAGGCACCCGCGTTCACCGCACCACCCAGTCGCGCACGCGCGGCATGCCGCTGGTGCCGTTCGCACTCGGCCGCACCGCGAGGATCTGGTCCACGCCCATCCGCCCCTCCTCGAAGGTCAGCGCCCCACCGGCGAGGTAGAGGCGCCACACCCGCGCCTGGCCCTCGCCGACCAGCGCGACGACCTCGTCCCACCGCTCTTCCAGCGTCGCGGCCCAGGCGCGCACGGTCCAAACGTAGTGCTCGCGCAGCGCTTCCACATCACGGATCTCCAGGCCCGCCCGCTCCAGGTGGCCGACCGTCGCGCTGACCGGGCGCATGTGCATGTCCGGGGCCACGTAGGACTCGATGAACGCACCGCCGCCGGGGGCGTTGGCGCCGCGCGACATCTGCTGGAGCAGCAGCCTGCCCTCGGGCTTGAGCAGCCGGTGCAGGGTGGCGGCGTACTCGGGGTAGTTCTCCTCGCCGACGTGCTCGCCCATCTCGATCGTGGAGATCGCGTCGAACGGGGCGTCGTCCACCTCCCGGTAGTCCTGGAGCTTCACGGTGACCAGCTCCTCCAGGCCCTCGTCGGCGACGCGCTTGCGGATGTGCGCGTGCTGCTGGCGGGAGATGGTGACGCCGGTCGTGGTCGCGCCGAAGTGCTTGGCCGCGTGGATGATCATCGAGCCCCAGCCGCAGCCGACGTCGAGCATCCGGGTGCCCTCGCCGACACCGAGCTTGCGGCACACCAGGTCGAGCTTGTCGCGCTGCGCGTCGGCCACCGTGTACTCGGGGCTGTCGGACGTCCAGTACCCGCTGGAGTAGGCCATGCTCGGGTCGAGCACCAGCTGGTAGAAGTCGTTGCTCAGGTCGTAGTGGTGCGCGATGGCGGCCTTGTCGCGGTCGCGGGTGTGCCGCGTGCCGGACAGCCGGGCCTCCTCACCGGGCGCGGCGGGCCGCGGGCCGAGCGCGCCGAGGCGGGCCGCGACGCGCAGCGCGCCCAGCAGGTCGGCGGGCTTCGGCTTGCCGACGCGCAGGGCACCCGCGCGGGCCAGCTCCCAGAACCGGGCGAGCCCGTCGGTGAGGTCGCCGTCCACGTCCAGCTCTCCTGCTACGTACGCGCGCGCGAGGCCCAGCTCGTTCGGGTTCCACACCAGGCGGCGCAGCGCGCGCTTGGACCGGATCACCGCCACCGGCCCGTCCGACGGCCCCGCGGAACTGCCGTCCCAGGCG
The DNA here is from genome assembly GCF_003002815.1 of Umezawaea tangerina. Classification (GTDB taxonomy): domain Bacteria; phylum Actinomycetota; class Actinomycetes; order Mycobacteriales; family Pseudonocardiaceae; genus Umezawaea; species Umezawaea tangerina. The sequence goes on from NZ_PVTF01000004.1 coordinate 208,692, forward strand.
CGCAGGCCGATCGGGAGGGAGGTGCCGAGCACCTTCTCGACCACCGAGGCCAGCTGACCTGCCACTCCACCGGTACCGACCACCACATGCCTCCACACTCACGACGGATGGCTGTAGTTCGTCCCGAGATTGTTTTCGGTTCGGTTCTGAACCGCTCACGCGCTCCCCCCGTATTGCTCCAGTGAAGCGAATGAACGGACGAGGAGGAGTTGAGAAGTGATCCGACGTAACCGCATCGCCATCGCCGTTGCAGGCGGCATGGCAACCGTGCTCGCGCTGGTCATGTGGAGCACCAACGCCGTTGGCGTGCAGGGCACCAACGTGGCTCAGACCGGTTCCGCGGTGGAGGCAGCTGCCGCGCCGGGTGACTACGGCTACGACGCGCCCAGCAGCAGTGCCCCCACCGACGCCCCCGCCGCCGGCGCCCAGAACAGCGCCGCCCAGCAGCCCCCGGCCGCCGCCCCCGCGGTGTCCAACGTGCGACTGGTCGCCAAGACCGTCGACAAGATGGGCGACGTCGTGCAGGACGGCGACGGCCGCACGCTCTACCGCTTCGACAAGGACACCCCCAAGCCCCCGGCCTCCAACTGCGTCGACAAGTGCGCCGAGACTTGGCCGCCGCTGACCGTCGCCCCCGGCTCCACCCCGCAGCTCGAAGGCGTCGACCCCGCTCTCGTGGGCACGATCAAGCGCGCCGACGGCACCGAGCAGGTCACCCTCGCGGGCTGGGCCCTCTACACCTACTCCAAGGACCCGGCCCCCGGTAAGTGGGCGGGCCAGGGCGTCGGCGGCACCTGGTTCGTGATCCAGCCCAACGGCAAGCGCAACGTCGAGTGCCTCCCCGCGGGCGTCACCGCTCCGGCCGCCTAGGAGCCGACGATCCGGTGAAACCACCGAAGCCCGGCCCCGGGGAAGGGGCCGGGCTTCGGTGGCATACTGGAAACGCAGTACTTGCCGCTCATTCGCTTCGCGGTGAGGTACGACGAGGCCCGGCCCCGCAATCCGCGGGGCCGGGCCTCGTTCTTGTGCGGGGTGGGGTCAGGGTGTCAGGGCAAGTGGCGGAGAGCGGTGACGTAAGCGCGGGAGACCCGCGCGACGCGGTCCGCGGGAACATCACCTGCAAGAGCCTCAACCGCAAGCCGCACACCAGGGGTGTCCAGTCCTCCGAACTGCTCCCGCAGGTACTTCAACCCGGTCGCGGTCACCTCACCGACCCTCGGGTCGGCAAGCAGACGAGCGAAGGACTCGGCGGTGACGCGGGCATCGATCTCGGTCATCAGTCGGTAGACGTCGCCCGCGTCCTTGTTGGTCAGTCGGTTCGGCTTCGTGGCCGCATCGTCCAGCCGGTCGTGGATCTTGTGCGCTTTGGCCACGAGAAGGGCGACAGGACCCGCCACGTGGACGTGGATCGAACGGTCGGTTCCGTCGAGCGCGGTGATCTCCATGGGTGAGCGGTCCACGAGAGCCGTTTCCAGACCGGGCACCCGGCGGGCGGTCATCTTGTCGTGCGGCTTGAGGTCGGCACTTCGGGATCCCTTGCCGGCGACGGTGGCACCGACGAGCAGGTCGAGTTCCACTGCAACCGGCGTGTCGATTCCGGGGAACACCAGTTCGCGCACCCACAGACCCGGCTGGTTCCCGTCGAGCAGTTCGAAACCGGCTTCCCGAAGGCGTTGCTGGATCAGGGGCTCGGAACCGAGGACGGCCGGGTCGAGTCCGAGGTCTCCATCCGAGGTGTACGCGGCTGTGGCCAGCCGCGACCCCTGGGTACGCAGGTAAACAGCCTGCGCGCCGACAACGGTGACGGCGTCGAGATGATCGCTCAACGCCGTCAGCCCGTCGAGCAGAACGTTCCGCGCGACAACGGTCAGTTCGGCTTGGTCGACACCCGCGGGGGCCTTCGACATCGTTGGAACCTCACTTGAACGGGAGCCAGGATCCTAACGGCGCTTGATCAGACACGATCGGGCGACCACGGACGTCGCCACCTCGAGTCGTTGTCGGTCAAGTACTTCAGCACCTGCCTGGCTTCCGCGGGCATTCGTCCCGGCCCGGACAGCCCGTCGAGCACCACCTGGGTCGGTGCCACGTAAGGAATGTCTTCCACCGTTGTCGTGCGCTCGAAGACGACCGGGTCGTGCGCGCGGAGCAGGAGGACGTCGCCCGCCTCCTCGTCCGGAAGCAGGTTCAGCGCGTCGATCCACCTGTGCGGAGCCGTCGGCTCGTCGTCCACGTAGAGCAGCAACTGGCCGCCGACCGCGAACGGTGCGATCCGCCGCGCGGCGTAGGTGCCGGTGACGGCGATTCGCGGCAGGGCTTCGCCACGGTGGAGCACGTCGCGGAGATCGTCCAGCACCGAGCGGGCACCGTTCAGGGCGACGGCGTTGACATGGGGGTTCCGCCGGAGGAGGTCGTAGGACTCCGCGCGTGCTTCGAGCAGTTCCGGCCATTTCACCGCGGTGATCGTGCGGCCGTCGCGGCGGATGAGCAGTTGGTCTTCCAACTGGCCGAGCAGTCGGGACACCCAGGCCAAGCTGACGCCGGTGGCGTCGGCGATGTTCTTGGCCTGGTACGGCGGGGTGAAGTCGGCCAGGAACCGCACGACGCGGGCGGCTCGGGCACCGCCCAGTCCGACCGTTCGGCCGGTATCCGCCTCCTTCAGCAGCGACCCCGGAGCCTTGGCCGCACCGTGGGTGTGGATGCGGACGGACGGATAGGTGATCGACAAGGAGGCGTTGCCGGTGAGGTCCAGGTACGCGACATCGTGATCGCTCAACTGCTGCCGCGTGCGAGGACTCAGCCAGGGCGACACCACGAGCAGCGTCTGGCGGTTGTCGGAGTGGCGCATGATGTTGCGCATCGCGCGGAACTCGGTGTCGACGTCGCGCGGCACCACGTTCTGCCGCGCGGCAACGAGGATCTCCGTGTACGGGCTTGCACCGTCGGGAGGTGAGATCCGCACCGCGGCGTCGATCGCACTGTCGGAAGCGTGGTCTTGCCCCTCATTCGGCAGCGGCAAGACCGTCCAGCCGGTGCCCAGCAGGCTCCGCAGCTGGTCCAGGGCCTGTTCAAGCAGGCTGTCCGTCGCATCCATGGCTGCCCTCATCCCGACCACTGGCTTCAACTTGCCTAAAAGCCCACCTTGCTTAGTATAGGCAAGTGGCCAATTTAGGCAAGTTTGCGGAGATTCCTCGGTTTCTCGAACGAGGCAAGCTCAGCTTTGCCGCAAACTTGCGCGCCACACGACCGAGGCCCGGCCCCCGCGTACGGGAGCCGGGCCTCGGTCGTGTGAGCAGGTCAGAGGGTCGGGTAGAGCGGGTGCTTGGCGGCGAGGACCTCGACGCGGGAGCGGAGGTCGGTGAGGTCGGGGTCGGTGCCGAGGGCGGTGGCGATGATGTCGGCGACCTCGACGAAGTCGGCCTCGCCGAAGCCGCGGGTGGCCAGGGCGGGGGTGCCGACGCGGAGGCCGGAGGTGATCATCGGGGGGCGGGGGTCGTTCGGGACGGCGTTGCGGTTGACGGTGATGCCGACCTGGTGCAGGCGGTCCTCGGCCTGCTTGCCGTCGAGCTCCGAGGCGACCAGGTCGACGAGGACCAGGTGGACGTCGGTGCCGCCGGTGAGCACCTTGATGCCCGCGGCCGCGGCGTCGGGGCGGGTGAGGCGGTCGGCGAGGATCTTGGCGCCCTCGACGGTGCGGCGCTGGCGATCGGCGAACTCCGGGCTGGCGGCGTGCTTGAACGCCACGGCCTTGCCCGCGATCACGTGCTCGAGCGGGCCGCCCTGCTGGCCGGGGAAGACCGCGGAGTTGACCTTCTTGGCGATGTCGGCGTCGTTGGACAGGATCACGCCGCCGCGCGGGCCGCCGAGGGTCTTGTGCGTGGTCGTGGTGGTCACGTGGGCGTGCGGCACCGGGCTCGGGTGCAGGCCCGCGGCGACCAGGCCCGCGAAGTGGGCCATGTCGACCATCAGGAACGCGCCGACGGAGTCCGCGATCCGGCGGAACTCGGCGAAGTCCAGCTGGCGCGGGTACGCCGACCAGCCCGCGACGATCAGCTTCGGCCGGTGCTCGACGGCGAGGCGCTCGACCTCGGCCATGTCGACCAGACCGTCCGACTCGGACACGTGGTAGGGCACCACGTTGTACAGCTTGCCGGAGAAGTTGATCCGCATGCCGTGCGTCAGGTGGCCGCCGTGGGCGAGGTCGAGGCCCAGGATCGTGTCGCCGGTGTCGAGCAGCGCGAACATCGCGGCGGCGTTGGCCTGCGCGCCGGAGTGCGGCTGGACGTTGGCGAAGCCCGCGCCGAACAGCTCCTTGATCCGCGCGATGGCGAGGCGCTCGACGACGTCGACGTTCTCGCACCCGCCGTAGTAGCGGCGGCCGGGGTAGCCCTCCGCGTACTTGTTGGTCAGCACCGAGCCCTGCGCCTCGAGGACCGACACCGGCGTGAAGTTCTCCGACGCGATCATCTCCAGCGTGTTCTGCTGGCGGGAGAGCTCGGCGGCGACGGCTTCCGCCACCTCCGGGTCGAACTCCGCGAGGGAGGAGTTGAAGTGGTCGGACATGTGATCTCCCTTGGACGGATCAGTTGGCGCGCTTGTAGAACGGCAGTGCGACGACCTCGACGGGCTCCTGCCTGCCGCGGACGTCGACCGCCAGTTTGGTACCGGGCTCGGCGCTGGACCTGGCCACGTAGGCCATGGCGACCGAGTACCCGAGCGTCGGGGACAGCGCCCCGCTGGTGACCTCGCCGACCGCGGCGCCCTCGGCGTCGAGCACGGTGTACCCGTGCCGCGGCGCCCGGCGGCCCTCGGACCGCAGGCCCACCAGCGTGGTGTCCACACCGGACTCGGCGACCGCCGCCAGCGCCTCGCGGCCGACGAAGTCGCCGGGCTTGTCGAGCTTGACGACCCGGCCGAGGTTGGCGTGGTACGGGGTGTGCGCGGTGTCGAGCTCGTTGCCGTACAACGGCATCCCGGCCTCCAGGCGCAGCGTGTCGCGGCAGCCGAGGCCCGCGGGCTTGAGGTCGTGGGCCTTGCCTGCCTCCAGCAGCGCCGCCCAGACGGCGGGCGCGTCGGCCGGTGCCACGAACAGCTCGAAGCCGTCCTCGCCGGTGTAGCCCGTCCTGGCCAGCAGCACCGGCGTGCCCGCGACCTCGGTCGGGTAGGAGGCGTAGTACTTCACCGTCGCCAGGTCGGTCGGCGTGAGGCCCGCGAGGATCGCGGTCGACGCCGGGCCCTGCACGGCGAGCAGCGCGTAGTCCTGCGACCTGTCGACGACCTCGGTGTCGAAGTCCGCGGCCCGCTCGACCAGCTCGCCGAACACGAGCTCGGCGTTGGAGGCGTTGGCGACCACCAGGTACTCGGTCTCGCCGAGGCGGTACACGATCAGGTCGTCCAGCACGCCGCCGTCGACCCGCGTGATCATCGTGTAGCGGGCCCTGCCGACGCCGATGGCCGACGAGTGGCCGACGAGCGCGTGGTCCAGCGCCGCACCGGCCTCGGGGCCCGTCAGGACGATCTCGCCCATGTGCGTGAGGTCGAACAGGCCCGCCGTCGTGCGGACGGCGTGGTGCTCGGCGAGCTCGCTGTCGTAGCGCAGCGGCATCCGCCAGCCCGCGAAGTCGGTGAACATGGCGCCCAGCGCCTCGTGCTCGGCGTGCAGCGGCGTCCGACGGCTTTCCATCTGGGTGGGTCCTCCCTGGTGGCGGGCATGCGGAACGGCCGACTGGCGCGCGGACGCGACCGGTCGACCGACGGCGGGCGAGGGGAACACGGTCACCGGCGAGACTCCTCCACTAGAGCGAGCCTCCCCCTCTGTCATGAGCCTGAGAGCTTCGTCGCGCGGGCGCGACTTGCACCGTGGGCGAGGCGCGCTGGTGCGCCTGCTTTCCAGAGTTGCCTGCGGTGCGCGGTACCTGTGCCTGAGAGATTCCGGGGAGGAGTTGCTCCTTCGGCGCCCCCGAGGGGGACTCTTCCGCACACCATCGACGGCCGTGTTCAGTTGATACCGCCAGACGCTATTCGCCGGTCGGGTCGCAGGTCAACAGGGGTCGCCTCACAGTGGGACGCCCTCGCGGACCCGCTCGACCACCTTGCGCTCCGCGTAGAACGACAGGAAGGGGATCGTGCCCGCCAGCAGCACCAGGATCGTGCCCTTGATCGACCAGCGCGCCTTGAGGCCGAGGTCGACCGCGAGCACGAGGTAGATGGCGTAGAGGAAGCCGTGGACCGGGCCGACGACCTTGACCAGGCCGGGGGCGTCGCCGACGTACTTGAACAGCATCGCCACGACCAGCACCAGCAACCCGACCCCGACCACGTAGGCCATGAACCGGAACCGGCTCAACGCACCGTTCATCGCCCGACAGACCGCCTTCGTTCCGCTACCGGTCCCGCGCGTTGAGCTCGGCGAGGTAGCGGTTGTAGACCGCCAGCTCGTCGTCCTCGTCCGCGACGGGTGTCCTGACGGCGTCAACGGTAACGACAGGCGTGGGCGCCACTACGGGCGGCTCGGCTTTGCGCTGGGCGTCCAGCCTGCGGATGCGCCAGACCATGAAAGCCGGGAAGAGGCCGAACAACGGCCACTGCAACACGTAGCCGAGGTTCTGGAAGGTCCCGCTGGCGGACTCGAACCGGGTCCACTGCCACCACGCGAGACCGCAGCAGCCGACCAGCGAGACGACGCAGACCAGCGCGATGGCCAGTCTCCGCGAAGTCGTTGCACCGCCGGACACAGCTCAAAGCTAGCACCGGTGGTCGTGCGGTTGGAGGTCCAGGGCCGGGTGCCCAAGGGTTGGGGCTCCACCAGGAGCCCACTCCCGTATCCGGACCGCCAGCCTCCTAGGCCACGCCGTCCCGGCGTTGCCGCTGCAGCCGCGCCACGCACCACGCCGCCGCACTGCCCCGACGCAGGTGCTGGAGCACCGTCATCGGACCGAGACGACGACCGAGGTCGGCGGGCAGGAGCCCGGCCACCCGGTAGTCCAGAGCGCGCTGGTCCAGCGGGCTGATGCCCGCGTCCCACCACTGCTCCGCCTCGGCGAGGTCGCCGACCAGCTGCCAGTAGCTGGCGGCCGCCTCGAGCAGGACCTCGGGCACCTCGGGTGCCCTCCTGCGCATCGCTGCCACGTAGGCGGGGTTGGCCGACTCGACCCTCACCACGCCACGCGGTCCACCGTTCGCCCGCTGGGAGGGGATCCCCGGAGAAGCGCTTGGCGGTGCCTCCGCGAGCCACGCGTTCTTGATCCGGTTCACCTCCTGCATCTCAGCGTCGTCCGACCGCTCCGCCGCCCACTGCCTAAGCAGTTCGTCGACTCCGGAGTCCTCGACCATTTATGCCTCCCTGGGGTCGAAGATCAGCCAATGCAGCGCACCGTATTCAAGCGTTCGGACAACCGCTAGACCCTGGTTTGCCGATAACCCCGTTACCAGGGTGTTATAGCCCCTATTCCACCCATAAGGTCCAACGCTCCAGGCCTGACGTCACCGAGGGTGACAGGTCGGGAACGCGGTCCCGGAGGGGTGGCGCGACCTGCCGCGCGGTACGGCGAACAGCCGTACCGGCGGCGGCCGACTAGCCGAACAGGCTCCTGAGGAAGGTGATGATCGACTCCGCGCCCTCCCGCAGCCAGGTCAGGACCTGCTGCACGGCGTCGGCGGACTCCACCGGCCTGGTGATCAGGAGGAACAGCACCAGCGCGACCGCCGCCAGCACGACCACCTTCTTGGTGTTCACGTCAAGCCACTCCGTCCGCTCAGGTCCGTGTCGGCGCTCCCCGGTGATCGCCGGTTGCACGCCGCGTCACCGACATGGTCCCCCATTCACCCGGTTGATGAACGTGGAACACGCGGCCCGCCACCGTACGGACCCAAGATCGGCCGCCTGGCACGCCTCAGCGTCATCAAGCATCACCCGAATGGCCGCTCAAGGACCTGCCCCGACGGGACGATGACCTGGGTACGGGCCATTCGCCCGACACCCCCAGCACAGATGCACCGAGGTACTCGCGAACCACCAGCACTCCCGTGGGCCCGTCGCCCCCAGAACCATGCACGGTGAACACTCTGCGTGATCACTGCGTTCGTGTGCTGCGACCATTTCCCGGCTGTTATTACGCTGCCCATTTAATGATCAGCCAATAACTCCGGCCCGCCCCAGTTCCGTAATGTCGTCCTCGCCCAGCCCGAGCTCCGCCAGCACCTCGGTCGTGTGCTTTCCCGGCCGCACCGGCGCGTCGGGCCGACCGGTGGGCGTGCGGTCGAACCGCGGCGCCGGAGCGGGCAGCGCGGTGCCGTCCACGTCGACGAACGCGGCGCGCGCGACGTTGTGCGGGTGTCCGGGCGCCTCGGCGGGCTCCAGCACGGGCGCCAGGCACGCGTCGGTGCCGTCGGCGAGGTCCGCCCACTCGTCCCTGGTCCTGGTCGCGACCACCGCGCCGATGCGCGCCCGCAGCTCGGGCCAGTTGGCCGGGTCGTGCCGGTTCGGCAGCTCCTCCTCGGCCAGGCCGAGCACGTCGAGCAGCTCGGCGTAGAACTTCTCCTCCAGCGCCCCGATGCTCACGTAGCGGTCGTCGGAGGTGCGGTAGACGTCGTAGAACGGCGCCCCGCCGTCCAGCAGGTTCGTGCCGCGCGCGCCCTTCTCGCCGCCCGCCGCGCGCATGCCGTGCAGGAACGTGGTCAGCAGCGCCGCCCCGTCCACCATCGCGGCGTCGACGACCTGGCCGTGCCCGGAGCGCTCCCGCTCGTACAGCGCGGCGAGCACGCCCATGGCCAGCAGCAGACCGCCGCCGCCGAAGTCGCCGAGCAGGTTGAGCGGCACGGTCGGCGGATCGCCCGCCCGGCCGATGGGCTCCAGCGCGCCCGCCACGGAGATGTAGTTGATGTCGTGGCCCGCGCGGTCGGCCAGCGGCCCGTCCTGGCCCCAGCCGGTCATCCGGCCGTAGATCAGCCGCGGGTTGCGGGCCAGCGCGTGCGCCGGGCCGATGCCGAGCCGTTCGGTCACGCCGGGCCGGAACCCCTCGATCAGCACGTCGGCGCGCGCCACCAGGCGCAGCACCAGGTCCGCGCCCTCCGGCTTGCGGATGTCGATCGCCACCGAGCGCCTGCCGCGCCCCAGCGGGTCGCCCGGCACCGCGCCGGGGTCGCCGCCGATGCGGTCGACCCTGATGACGTCCGCCCCCAGGTCGGCCAGCACCATCGCGCCGAACGGCGCGGGCGCGAGCCCGGCCAGCTCGACGACGGTCAACCCGGCCAGTGGTCCCTGCTTCATGCCGCTTCCCCTCGTGAGCACTACAGCGACCGGGCGATGATCTCCTTCATGATCTCGTTCGTCCCGCCGTAGATCTTCTGGACCCGCGCGTCCGCCCACGCCCGCGCGATGGGGTACTCGGTCATGTAGCCGTAGCCGCCGAAGAGCTGCACGCACTCGTCCACGACCCGGCAGAGCCGCTCGGTGGACCACCACTTCGCCATCGCGGCGGTGGGGATGTCCAGCTCGCCCGCCAGGTGCCGGTTGACGCAGTCGTCGACGAAGGACCTGGTGACGGCGGCCTCGGTGGCGCACTCGGCGAGGGTGAACCGGGTGTTCTGGAACTTGATCAGCTCACGCCCGAAGGCGGTGCGGTCCTTCACGTACTCCAGCGTCATGTCCACGGCCGCCTCGATGCCCGCGATGGACGCCACCGCGATGATCAGCCGCTCCTGCGGGAGCTGGTTCATCAGCTGGACGAACCCCTGCCCCTCGACGCCGCCGAGCAGGTTGCCCGCCGGCACGCGCACGTCGTCGAAGAACAGCTCGGCGGTGTCCTGGCCCTTCATGCCGACCTTGTCCAGCACCCGGCCGCGGCGGAAGCCCGGCGTCGAGGTCTCCACGACGACCAGCGAGATGCCCGCCGCGCCCCGCTCGGGGTCGGTCTTGGCCACGACGACCACCAGGTCGGCCTGGCTGCCGTTGGTGATGAACGTCTTGGAGCCGCTGACCACGTACTCGTCGCCGTCGCGGACGGCCTTGGTCCTGATGCCCTGGAGGTCCGACCCCGCGCCCGGCTCGGACATCGCGATGGCGCCCACGAACTCGCCGCCGGCGAGCTTGGGCAGCCACCGCAGCTTCTGCTCCTCGGTGCCGTAGGCCAGCAGGTAGGGCGCCACGATGCCGCTGTGCACGCTGTTGCCCCACGAGCTGTCGCCGCCGCGCGCCTGCTCCTCGATCACCACGGCCTCGTGCGCGAAGGTGCCGCCCCCGCCGCCGTACTCCTCCGGGATCGACAGGCACAGCAGCCCGACCTCGCCCGCCTTGGTCCACAGCGCGCGGTCGACCTGCTTCTGCTCGGCCCAGCGCTCCTGGTTCGGCGTCATCTCCTTGGCGACGAACGTGCGGGCGAGCTCGCGCAGCTGGTCGAGGTCCTCGGTCATCCAGGTGGAACGGCGCTTCGGCATACCCGCTACGAAACCACCGCACCGCCCGGTCTGCCATGACCATCGCGCTTCGGATCGACGGGCAAAGATGAGCGAAAAGGTCGTTCCGCTCGGGTGAGCGCCTGGTCACACCCTTCGCACGGGGGTGATCCTGAGCGAAAAGGTCACCTCCGGCGGTCATGGGCAAGTTGTCGCCACGGGCCTACCGTCGGGTGCATGAGCGAAGCCTTGATCTTCGATGCCGTGCGGACGCCGCGCGGCAAGGGAAAGCGCGGGTCGCTGCACAGCGTCAAGCCGGTCACGCTGGCCGCCGGGGTGCTGAAGTCGCTGGCCGAGCGCAACGAGCTGGACACCGCGGCGGTCGACGACGTCGTGTTCGGCGTGGTGTCACCGGTGGGTGAGCAGGGCGCGGACATCGCGCGCACGGCCGTGCTGGCGGCGGGGTGGGCGCAGCGGACGGCGGGCGTGCAGCTCAACCGGTTCTGCGCGTCCGGCCTGGAGTCGGTGAACATGGCCGCGGCGAAGGTGGCGTCCGGGTTCGAGGACCTGGTGGTCGCGGGCGGTGTCGAGTCGATGTCGCGGGTGCCGATGGGGTCCGACGGCGGCGCGTGGCTGGCCGACCCGGAGACCAACATGGCGACGAACTTCGTGCCGCAGGGCGTGAGCGCCGACCTGATCGCGACCCTGGAGGGCTTCGACCGCGAGGCCGTCGACACCTGGGCCGTGCGGTCGCACCGGCTGGCGACCCTCGCCCAGGAGAAGGGCTACTTCGACCGGTCGATCGTGCCGGTGGTGGACCAGAACGGCACGCTCGTGCTGGCCGCCGACGAGACCATCCGGCCCGAGACGACGCTGGAGCGGCTGGCCGGGCTCAAGCCGAGCTTCCAGTTCCACGGCGACCTCGGGTACGACTCGGTCGCCATCGACCGCTACCCGTCGGTCGAGCGGATCCACCACGTGCACACGCCCGGCAACTCGTCGCAGATCGTCGACGGCGCCGCGGCGATGCTGATCGGCAACGAGCGCGCGGGCCGCGACCTCGGTCTCACGCCGAGGGCGCGGATCATCGCGACTGCCGTGATCGGCAGCGAGCCGACGATCATGCTGACCGGGCCCGCGCCCGCCGCGCGCAAGGCGCTGGACCGCGCCGGGCTGGGCGTCGAGGACATCGACCTGTTCGAGATCAACGAGGCGTTCTCCTCCGTGGTGCTGAAGTTCCGGCGCGACCTGGACCTGCCCGAGGAGAAGATCAACGTCAACGGCGGCGCGATCGCCATGGGCCACCCGCTGGGCGCCACCGGCTGCATGATCCTGTCGACCCTGCTCGACGAGCTGGAGCGCCAGGACCTGCGCCGCGGCCTCGCCACGCTCTGCGTCGGCGGCGGCATGGGCATCGCGACGATCATCGAGAGGGTCTAGGACATGCCGGTGCACTACGAGCGCGACGCCGAGGGCGTCGTGACGCTGACGATGGACATGTCCGGCTCGGCGAACGTGATGAACGCCGAGTACACGGAAGCGATGGGCGGAGCCGTCGATCGGCTCGAAGCCGAGCGCGACGAGATCACCGGTGTGGTGCTCACCTCGGCCAAGAAGACCTTCTTCGCCGGTGGCGACCTCAACGTGCTGGTCCAGGTCCGGCCGGACAACGCCGACGAGGCGCTGTCGGGCGTCACCGGGGTCAAGGCGCAGCTGCGCAGGCTCGAACTGCTCGGCAAGCCGGTCGTCGCCGCGGTCAACGGCGCCGCGCTGGGCGGTGGGCTGGAGATCGCCCTGGCGTGCCACCACCGCGTCGTGGTCGACGACGACAAGATCAAGCTCGGGCTGCCCGAGGCCACGCTGGGCCTGCTGCCCGGTGGCGGCGGCGTGACCAGGATGGTGCGGCTGCTGGGTCTGCAGGCCGCGCTGCCGCTGCTGATGGAGGGCAGGCAGCTCCGTCCCGCACGGGCGTTGCAGGCGGGTTTCATCGACGAGCTGGCCACCGACCGCGACGACCTGATCGCCAAGGCGCGGGCGTGGATCGCCGCGAACCCGGCGCCGCGGCAGCCGTGGGACAAGCCCGGCTTCACGATCAAGGACATGCGGGTCGGCGACCCGAACGTCTACGCCCTGCTGGGCGCGGCACCGGCCGTGCTGCGCAAGAAGACGCACGGCGCGTTCCCGGCGCAGGAGAAGATCATGGCCGCCGCCGTCGAGGGCGCGCTGGTCGACTTCGACACCGCGCTGAAGATCGAGGGCCGGTACTTCCTGGAGCTGGCCTCCGGCCAGGTCGCCAAGAACATGATCACCGCGTTCTGGTTCCAGCTCAACGAGATCAACGCCGGCGGCTCGCGTCCGTCCGGTGTGGACCGCGCGAGGACCACCAAGGTCGGCGTGCTCGGCGCGGGCATGATGGGCGCGGGCATCGCCGAGGTGAGCGCCAAGGCCGGCATCGAGGTCGTCCTGAAGGACGTGACCCGCGAGGCCGCCGAGAAGGGCGCCAACGGCGTCCCCGGCATCACCGCGACCGACTCCGACGCCGACCTCGCGGGCTGCGACCTGATCATCGAGGCCGTGTTCGAGAACCGCGAGCTCAAGGGCAAGGTCCTGCCCGCCGCCGAGTCCGCCGCCCTGCCCGACGCCGTGATCGCGTCCAACACCTCCACGCTCCCGATCACCGGCCTGGCCACCGCGGTGTCCGACCCGGAGAAGTTCATCGGCCTGCACTTCTTCTCCCCCGTGCAGAAGATGCGCCTGGTCGAGATCATCCGCGGCGAGAAGACCTCCGACGAGACCCTCGCCAAGGCCTTCGACTACGTGCTGCAGATCGGCAAGACCCCGATCGTCGTCAACGACAGCAGGGGTTTCTACACCTCGCGCACGTTCGGCACCTACGTCACCGAGGCCGTGACCATGGTCGCCGAGGGCGTCAAGCCCGCGCTCGTCGAGAACGTCGCCCGCAAGGCGGGCATGGCCGTCGGCCCGCTCGCCGTCTCCGACGAGGTCACGCTCACCCTCCAGCTCAAGATCCGCGACCAGGCGCTCGCCGACGACCCGGACGCGGCACCGCTGGGCGACCACCCGGCGTACCGGGTCATCGAGGAGCTGGTCGGCCTCGGCCGCACCGGCAAGTCCGGCGGCGCGGGCTTCTACGAGTACCCCGAGGGCGCCAAGAAGTTCCTGTGGCCCGAGCTGGTCACCCGCTACACCCGCGACGACGCCGGGGTCTCCGAGCAGGACGTGCGCGACCGCCTGCTCTTCGTCCAGTCGCTGGAGACCATCCGCTGCCTCGACGAGGGCGTGCTCACCAGCGCCCGCGACGCCAACATCGGCAGCATCTTCGGCTTCGGGTTCGCCCCGTGGTCGGGCGGCACGCTCCAGTTCGCCAACTCCTACGGGCTGGCCGCGTTCGTCGAGCGCGCCGACTACCTCGCCGACACCTACGGCGAGCGCTTCCGGCCACCGGCCTCGCTGCGCGAGCGGGCGGCGCGCGACGAGCAGTTCTGACCGGCAGCACGGGAAAGGGCCCTCACCGCGCGGTGAGGGCCCTTTCCGGCACGGTCAGGAGCTGCCCGCCCGGTAGGCGCCGGGGCTGCTGCCCGTCCAGCGCTTGAACGCCCGGTGGAACGCGCTGGCCTCCGAGAACCCGAGGCGGATCGCCAGCTCCTCGACGGACTCGCCGCCGCGCACGAGGCTCGCGACCGCCTGGTCGCGGAGCAGCTGCTCCCGGACCTCCCGGAACGAGGTCCCCTCGGTGGCGAGCTTGCGCCGCAGCGTCGGCGCGCTCACCCCGAGCCGGGAGGCCACCTCCGGCAGCCCGCCGCTGATCCCGTTGCCGAGGATCCGCCGCACCAGGCTCGCCGTGTTCGCCCCGTAGTCCCTGCGGGACAACAGCTCCGCGGGCGACCCGCGCAGGTAGCGGCGCAACGCCGCCTCGTCCTGCACCACGGGCATCCGCAGGAACCGCGAGTCGAACCACAGCGACGTGCTGGACGCCTCGAACCCCAAGGGGCAGCCGAAGATCAGGTGGTACTCGCCGCCGTGCGCGGGTTCCGGGTAGGTGAAGTCCACCCGCCGCAACGGGATCCGCCTGCCCACCAGCCAGCTCGAGAACCGGTGCCACAGCACCAGCAGCGACTCCGTCAGGAAGTGGTCCGGGTCGTCCGCCCCCGACAGGTCCAGCTCCAGCCGGTGGACCTCGCCCCCGTCGTCGACCAGCCGGGCGGTCGGCTGGGCGTCGAGCAGGTCGTAGAAGTCGAGCCCCCGGCGCAGCGCCGACCCGAGGTCGGGGCAGTGCACGGCGAGCAGGCACATGGTCTGGAACGTGCCGCGCTTGCTGGGTTTGGCGGCGAAGCCCATGGCCTCGTCGTCCAGCTCGTCCCACAGCGCCTGGATGAGCAGGGTGTACTGGTCGGCGGTGACGCGGGCGCGGTCGTCGGCCAGCAGGGCCGCGCTGACGCCCGCGGCGGCGAGGACACCGGACACGTCGTGCCCACCGCGGAGCGCGCCGCGCAGGGCGGCCCGGACGTAGTGGATCGCGATGGTCCTGGTGAGCATCACCGACCAGTGTGGCACCGGGTGACCGCGGGCGGCGGCGCGGGGAGAGCCCGCACCGCCGTCCGCGGTGGCTCACCCCAGTGAGCCGGCTCCTCGCCGATGGGGCTTCCGCTCGCCCACCGACAAGGGACGTGGTGTGTCGCACACCACTTTATGTGGTCTAGACCAGATACGTCAATACTGCGAAAAGGCTATGCCTGGCCCAGACCAATCGGAATGTTTCCCCCGGATGTCACGCTCGTTCCAGGGGCGCTACGGCGAAGCCGGCGGAGAAGCGCTTGCACCAGATGACGACACTGCGCACGTCCTCCAGCGCCGCGTCGGCCGGAACGGGGTACACCTGGTTGCCCTGGTTGGCCTTGAGCTCGCCCAGGCTGGTGAACCCGCTGCCGAACGCCGACTCCGCGGAGTCCGACGGCTTGTCCGACAGGTACACGTACAGGTCCGGCCCGTCGCTGGTGTCCAGTCCCTCGAACTGCACCGCGTGCCCGCCGTCGGCCAGCCGCACCAGCGTCGCCGACCCCGTCGTGGCGTGCTCCAACGACCGGAACGGACCCGACGCCAACGCCACCGGGCCCGCCGGGACCGCCGGGACCGAGGACGCGGCCGAGGAGGGGGCCGGGGCCACCGGGGCGGCCGAGGGCGTGGTCGGCACGACCACCGCGCCCGCCGACGACGTGGGCACCAGCAGCGCCTCGTCCGCCGTCCGGGTCGTCACCAGCCGCCACGGCTGGAACAGCGCGAGGCCGACCCCGATCCCCACCACCAGCACCACCGCGACCACACCCACCAGCACCCGCCGGGACATGCCCCACCGCCTTCCGCCGTCGTCCGTCCATCTTCGACAAAGGGGACGCCCCGGACACCGCCCGGAGTCCCGTTCCGGCATTACGAAGTTCTGACGGCGGGCCCCCGACGCGGGTTAGGGTCGCCCGGTGGTTTCACGAACGAGCAGGGACACCGCCGTCGGCCAGGCGGTCGTCGGGGCTCTCATGCTCGGCTGCGCCGCCCTCGGCCCGTTCCCGAGTCCCGTGCCCCTGCTGTTCGCGATCGCCGCGGTGGGCACCGCGAACGCCGCGTTCGACCTCATGCGCACGTTCGGCTCGGCACTGCTCGGCGGCGTCGCCGTGACGAGCATCGGCCTGGCCGCCGTGCCGTTCGCGACCTGCTCGACCGAGCGGTTTACCGACGTGTTCAGCTGCACCGGCGACGCGCCCACGTGGCACATGACCGGCGCGGTGCTGGTCGCCGGGCTGTCCGGCGCGAGCCTGGTGCTGGCCAGGATCGCGGGCACCGGCAGCGTCGACCGCAGGCTGGCCCGGATCCAGCACGACCTCGACGCGCTGCGCGACCGCCGCTGACCCCGCGGCGCGCCCACCCGGCCGACCGCCGACGTCGCCGTCCGCCGCGCGGGCCGGGCCGCCGCCACCACCAGGCACGCGAGCGGACCGCCGTCCGGCATTTCACCCGACCGTGTGCACCGGCCCGGCGGGTCGCCCGTCCCGACCCCGAAGGTGCGCCGGAAGTTCATCCCGACAGGCTCCACAAGCGCGCGGGCAAGTGCCCCGAGGTGTCCGCGGAGCCATTCCGCAAGGTCAGCGCACCGGTGCGGAATTCCGCGGCGAAAGAGATCGATCGGTTCGCCGGGCACCGGCGAACTCCCGCCGCCGCGCAATGGCAGGATCGAGCCCGGTCGACGCATTCTGCTAATGCCGAAGTAGCGGTACTGTCTCGGTCGATCCTCTTCTCCCCCACCTTGTTGTCGCGACACCTGTGAAGGAGACGGCTGTGCGGGTGCTCTGGGCCGCGTGCGGTTCCGCGGTCGCGGCGTCGGCGTTGGCGGGCGTGCTGTTGGGTGTCCTCCTCGACGGGTCGGGCGGCAAGACGAGCGAGGCCCCGAAGACCGGCGCGAACTGGGCGACCGTCATGCCGACCAACAGCTCCAGACCCGTCTCGTCGTCGAGCGGCCCGAGCTCGTCGACGCCGTCGTCCTCCTCGACGACGACCTCCAAGACCACCACCACGACCCCTCCGGCGGCACCACCGCCAGTGGACCCGACGTCGACGACCGCGGAACCACCCCCCGTCACGACGCAGCCGACCACGACGGTGACGACGACCAGCACCCCCAAGGGCTGGCCGTGCAGTCCTCTCAACCCCCTCCCACCGCCCACCTGCGGGCCGTGACGGGAAGTCCACGCGGCCGAAACAGCGCCGTCCCCCATCGGCAACAGGAGCCGGCGACCCTGGGGGCATGGAGCCCACCGGGAAGACCACACCGCTGACCTGGCGACTTCGCGTCCAGCTGGACGACAGTCCCGGCGCGCTCGCCAGGGTGACCATCAGACTCGCCGAACGGGACTGCAACGTGCTGGCGCTGGCCGTGATCCCGGTGCCCGGCGGGGTGATCGACGAGATCGTCGTGCAGGTCGCGCCGGGGCTGCTGCCCGCGGACCTGGTCGAGGCGATCCGGGCCGAGGGCGGCCGGTGCGTCGGCATCACCAACGCCGACGTGCGCGACCTGGTCGACGCGCCGACGGCGGCCCTGCGCGCGGCGGGCAACGCGGTGCGCGACCCCGGCAGCGTGTGCGACGCCCTGCGCGCCGTGCTGGCCGCGGACTCCGTCGTGGTGCTGCCCGCGGGCGGCGAGGGCGACCCGGACGACGACAGGCCCGGCCACCACGCGCGGCTGCTGACCCGCGAGGGCACGGTGGTGGTCGCCCGGCGCGGCTGGTCGCCGTTCACCCAGGTCGAGCTGGCCAGGGCGGCGGCGTTGATCGACCTGCTCAGCGAGTCCGGCACGCCCACCCCGCAGCCGACCGCGGTGCTCAGCTCGGACGGCATGGCGCTGGTGCTGCGGCCCGGCGGCGCGGAGGACGAGGACGCCGTGGCGGACCTGCACGCCAGGTGCTCGGCGGGCACCCTGTTCACCCGCTACCACTCCGGCGTGCGGACCCTGCCGCGCCGGTGGCTGCACCGGCTGCTCAGCCCGCCGCGCGGCAGCACCGTCGTCGCGCAGTGCGCGGACCGGGTCGTGGCGCTGGGGCAGCTGATCCGGACGTCCACTCCGGACAGCGCGGAGATCTCCCTGCTCGTCGAGGACGACTGGCAGCACCGGGGTGTCGGCACGGCGCTGCTGGGTCGGCTGGCCGACACCGCGCGGGCCGCGGGCTACCGCGAGCTGGTCGCGTGGTGCCTGCCGTCGGAGACGGGGCTGGTGCGCACGGCGGCCCGCGCGGGCCTGGAGACCGCGGTGCGCACGGAGGACGGACTGCTCAGGGTGTCGATCACGCCGACGCCCGCGCCGCTGCGCACGCCGAGCGCCGCGCCGCGCGCCCGGATCGCGGGAACACGCTGACCCAGACCCTGTGGGAGCGCTCCCGTGGACGGGCCACCCGGCTAAGCTGAGCCGGTTCGCCGACCGCCGAGGAGTGGTGCCCGTGTCCGTCCAACCGCAGCGCGCGGCGCGCCCGACCCTGGAGGACGTCGCCGAACGGGCGGGCGTCTCGAGGGCGACGGCCTCCCGCGTGCTCAACTCGTCGCCGAGGGTCAGCCCCGAGGCGCACGAAGCGGTGACGGCGGCCGTGCTGGAGCTCGGGTACACGCCGAACCACGCCGCGCGCTCGCTCGTCACCAGGCGCACGGACGCCGTCGCGGTCGTGTTCTCCGAGCCCGAGCCCAAGATCTTCGACGACCCGCACTTCGGTCAGCTGATCCGCGCCGCCGCGCGGGCGCTGTCCTCCGCGGACGTGCAGATGGTGCTCATGCTCGTGCACTCGCCCGACGACCAGGCGCGCGCCGAGCGGTTCCTCGCGGGCGGTCACGTGGACGGCGCCCTGCTGTTCGCGCCGCACAAGGGCGACCAGCTCCCGTCCATCGCCCGCAAGCTGCCCCTCCCGGTCGTCTACGCGGGCCGCCCGTGGGGTCCGCTGCGCGGTCTGCACCTGGTCGACAACGACAACATCGGCGGCAGCGTGCTGGCGACCGAGCACCTGATGTCGTTGGGCCGCAAGAGGATCGTCAGCGTCACCGGCACCGTCGACGAGTTCTCCTCGATCGACCGGGTCGAGGGCTGGCGCACCGCCGTCGGCGCCGACGAGGCGATGACGGAGCTGATGACCGAGAGCGGCAACTTCAACCGCGACGGCGGCAAGCTCGCCATGGCCGCCCTGCTCAAGCGGGTGCCGGACCTCGACGCGGTGTTCGTGGCCAGCGACCTGATGGCCGCGGGCGCGCTCGACGCGCTGCGCGAGGCGGGCAGGCGGGTGCCGGAGGACGTGGCCGTGGTCGGGTTCGACGACCACCCGCTGATCGCCCCGCACACCGAGCCGCCGCTGACGACGATCAAGCAGGACGCCAACGAGCAGGTCGCGCACATGGTGGCGCACCTGCTGCGGCTGCTGCGCGACGAGCCTGTGCGGGCCCGCCGCGAGGTGCTGCCGACGATTCTGGTGCGTCGTCAGTCGACCTGATGACCGGTCGACTTGATACCTCG
Organism: Umezawaea tangerina; assembly: GCF_003002815.1. Classification (GTDB taxonomy): domain Bacteria; phylum Actinomycetota; class Actinomycetes; order Mycobacteriales; family Pseudonocardiaceae; genus Umezawaea; species Umezawaea tangerina. Next base: position 228,136 of record NZ_PVTF01000004.1, read on the forward strand.
TTCGGGGACGCTTTTGTCACCCGATGTGTTTTTCGAGGATAACCAGCCGCTCTTTCCGGGGATTTTGCGAATAAAGCAGTCACGAACCGTGTTTGTCGGCCCCTCCGAGCAAGGTCGAAAACGGGGGCCCACTCACGCGGTGGAACTCTGGTCGCTTATCCGCCCCGACAACGCTGAACCGGTTCAGTTCGGGGTCCGGGTTCGTGCTCCGGTCGTCCGGAGGGCATTCGTCCGGAAGGCGGGACCGCCGCCCCAAGACGAGGGACCCGCGCGCGATCCGGGCGCGGGCCCCTCGCCACCTCTACGCCACCTCGTACCCGGTGGCCGGAACCGAGTTGCGGCCGATGATCCGCGCCAGCGTCGCCCCGCTGCGCTTCACCGTCCGCACCTGCGTGTCGTAGTCCACCCGCACCAGCCCGAACCGCTGGCTGTACCCCTCGGCCCACTCGAAGTTGTCGAGCAGCGACCAGGCCAGGTACCCGCGGACGTCGACGCCCGCCGAGATGGCCGTGTGCACCGCCCGCAGGTGGTCGAGCAGGTACGCGACCCGCCGCGGGTCGTCGACGCGGCCCAGCTCGTCGACCTCGTCGTGGAACGCCGACCCGTTCTCGGTGACCACGATGGGCAGGTCGCCGACCGTGCGCCCGAGGGTGAGCAGCAGCTCCGCGAACGCGTCCGCGCTTTGCTCCCAGCCGAAGCTGGTCAGCTCGCCGCGCGGGTCCAGCAGCTCGGCGCCGCGCAGACCGGGGAACGGGCCCTCGGTGACGTGGGCGGGGTCCGCGGCGGGCGCGACGCGGGTTGGGCTGTAGTAGTTCACGCCGAGCCAGTCGATCGGCGTGGCGATGACGTCCATGTCGCCGTCGCGGACCACCCGCTGCCAGTCGCCGACCCAGGCGACGTCCTCGACGACGTCGGCCGGGTAGCCGCGGCCGAGCACCGGGTCCAGGAAGATCCGGTTGTGCAGGCCGTCGACCTTGCGGACGACGTCCCTCGACGCGCTGTCGTCGTTGTCGGCCCACGCCGTGGTGAAGTTCAGGACGAGCGAGAACCGGTGGTCCTCCGGCGCCTGCGCGCGCATGGCCTCCACGGCGAGGCCGTGGCCCAGGAGGAGGTGGTGCATGGCCTCCAGGGACGCCTGGGAGTCCGTGAGGCCGGGCGCGTGGATGCCGTTGTGGTGACCGAGGAACGCGGAGCACCACGGCTCGTTGAGGGTGCTCCACAGCTGGACCCGGTCGCCGAGGCGGGCGTGCACGAGCTCGGCGTACTCGGCGAACCGGTAGGCGGTGTCGCGGTTGCGCCACCCGCCCTCGTCCTCCAGCGCCTGCGGCAGGTCCCAGTGGTAGAGGGTGGCGACGGGCCGCACGTCCTTGGCCAGCAGCTCGTCCACGAGCCGGTCGTAGAACGCGAGACCGCGCGGCTCCACGGCGCCCGCGCCCCGCGGCAGGATCCGGGACCAGGCCACGGAGAACCGGTAGGCGGCCAGGCCGAGCGAGGTCATCAGCTCGACGTCCTCGGCGTAGCGGTTGTAGTGGTCGCAGGCGGGGTCGCCGTTGTCGCCCGCGAGGACCTTGCCGGGCGTGGCGGCGAAGGTGTCCCAGATGGACGGCCCGCGACCGTCCGCGGTGGTGGACCCCTCGATCTGGAACGCCGCGGTGGCCGCGCCCCAGAGGAAGTCCGGCGGGAACTCCAGCGCCTGTGCGGCGGAGGCGGGCCCGACCCGGCTGTCGGAGTCTGTGGTGGTCATCAGGTCATCCCTTCACGGCACCCGGCACGTCCCGGCCGGCGATCCGGCGGGACGACGGGGTGCGGTTCGCGACGGCGGGCGGCACCGCGGACGGCGCGCCCGCGAGCATGGGCGGGTAGTCGGAGCAGTGACCGCCGAGGGGCACCGGCGGGGTCCGCGGACCCGTGGTGCCCTCGACGGGGTGACCACCCGGCAGCGGTGACGGGACGGCCTCTTCCCAGTTCTTCCTCGCGCCGACGCGGGCGACGGCCCGCGCCGCCGGTCGGGAACCCGGTCGACGTCGGGCGGGGCCACGGCCCCGCTCCGCCACCGGGTTCCCGCGCGTCACTTGGCGGCGTCCTGCGCTTCCTGCAACGCCTGGGCGAACGCGTCGGAGGTGGCCTGCTTGCCCTGTTCCACCCTGGACAGGGCGTTGCTGAACACCGGGGTGACCTTGGAGTCCTTGGTGCCGCGGTAGGCGGGCTGCAGGCTCTCGGCCGAGGCGGCGAAGATCTCGCCGACCGGCGCGGAGTTGAAGTACCCGTTCACCGTCGCGGTGACCTCGGGGTCCTTGTAGGCCACCGGTTCACTGGGCAGGTTGCCGGTCTCCTTGAAGATCCTCTTCTGCTGCTCGGGCGCGGTCAGCCACTTCGCCAGCTCGTAGGCCTCCTTGGGGTGGGCGCCCTGCTTGGGCACGGCCAGGAACGAGCCGCCCCAGTTGCCGCCGCCGCCCGGCGCGTCGGCGACGTCCCACTTGCCCGCGGCATCGTCGCCCGCACCGGCCTTGATCAGCGCGAGCGCCCAGGCGGGGCAGGTGGTCGTGGCGAAGGCGGCCCGCTTCAGCCCGGCGTTCCACTCCTGGCTGAACGGCGGCAGCGCGCTGGTCTGCCTCTTCTCGCCGAGGACGGCGGCGAGCCGGAAGCCGTCGGCCACCTTCTGGTTGGTGCCGCCGATGTAGGAGTCGTCCGCCTTGGCGAAGTAGCCCTCCTCGGTCTGGTCGAGGATCGCCTTGTAGACGTTCAGCGCGGTGTCGACGAACTTCACGTCCGGCGTCTTCTCGGTGAAGGCCTGCGCGGTCGCCACGTAGTCCTCCCAGGTCGGCCACAGCTTGCCGACCTCGACGCGGTCGACGGGCAGCCCGGCGGCCTCGAACAGGTCGCGGCGGTAGCACAGCGCGAGGCTGCCCATGTCCGTGCCGAGGCCCAGGACGAAGTTCCCGTCGTCGGTGGTGCCCTGGTTCCACTTCCACGGCGTCCACTGGTCCTTGAGGTCCTTGGCGCCGTAGTCCGCGAGGTTCACGAACTTGTCCTTGGACTGGCGGAACTGGGCGACGTTGCCCTCTTCGATGGCGACGACGTCGGCCGCGCCGCGACCACCGGCGAGCTGGGTGGCGAGCTGCGCGTGGTGCTGCTCCATCTTGACCTTGCGCTGCTCGATCTCGATGTCGGGGTGCGCGGACTGGTACTCCTTGATCAGGCTGTCGTACCCGAAGTCGGAGAAGACGCCGATGGACAGCTTGGTCCTGCCGCCGTCCGCACCGCTGGCACCTCCCCCGCACGCCACGACGCCCGTGGCCGCCACGGCGACCGCGATCGCCACCGCCGCACGACCGACCAGGGTGTTGCTCATCCGTCCTCCTTGCGCGCCCGTCGCGCTTCCCGCCGCGATGAGAGCGCTCTCACAGTCGACCGGACGATCTCCGAAGTCAAGCCGGAGCCTCTCTGCCGACATGTATCCGTAACCTTCTGACCGCGTTCGTCCGCCACCGCCCGAAGGACATGGCGCTGCTCAAGATCACAGCAGCACGACGTGGCGACGGCAGCACCAATACGGGTGAAACCAAGGTGAACTGTGCGCCGAACGGCCCAACAGGGCAAGAGGCGTGGTTGGCCCGGCCCTCGCACGGGCCAACCACGCACCTGGTTAGAGGTGGCCACGGGCCGGATGTGACGCCCGGACGCGGATTTTCCCGAAGTCGTGGACCGGTCGGTCCGCTCGAACACCGCGGTGGACCGGGACCCGCGTCCACCGTGGACGCGGACGAGCCGGTGTCCACGACCCTGGAGTCGTGGACACCGGCTCGCCGGGAGACCGCCGCGCCCTTCCCCGACGGAGGCCGCGGCGGTCGGGTCAGGCCTCGGCCATCCCGGCCACGACCGAGGTGCGACCGGCCCGCCTGGCGGGCATGGCGGCGGCGACCATCGCGGCGACGACGGCGGCGAGGAGCATCACGGCGATCTGCCCGTAGGGCACCGCGAACGCGATGGGGAAGCTGTCCGAGGACATGCCCTTCACCAGGAGCCCGCCGAAGCCGATGCCGAGGACCAGGCCGATCGCGGCGCCCATGACCGCCATCAGGACCGACTCGACCACCAGCATCAGGCGCAGCTGGCCCTTGGTGAGGCCGAGCGCCCTGAGCAGGGCCGACTCCCTGGTGCGCTCCAGCACCGAGAGCGTGAGGGTGTTGGCGATGCCGAACAGTGCGATGACGACGGCCAGCCCGATGAGCGCCCAGATGAACGCCAGCACCTGGTCGACCTGGGTGTTGAGCTGGGCCTTCGTCTCGGCGGCGCTGTCGATGACGGCGATCGGCGACGGGTCGGTGACCTTCTCGACGGCCGTGCGGCCCGCCTCGGCGGTGACCCCGTCCCTCAGCTTCACCATGATGCTGTCGAAGCCGTCGTCCGCGGGCTTGAACGCCCTGAGGGTGTCCAGGGTGACCAGCCCGGAGGCGTCCAGGCCCTCGACGACCGCGACGACCTTCAGGTCCCGCTTGGTGGCGTCGGCGCCCAGGGTCAGGGTGCTGCCCACGGCCAGGCCGCTGCGCTCGGCGAACCTGCTGTTGACGGCCACGTCGCCGCTCTTGAGCCCGGTGATGGCGCCGGAGGTGGCCTTCGGCTTCACCAGGTCGCCGATCATCTCCGGGGTGGTCGCCATCAGGTAGGCGCCGCCGTCGGCCGGGCCGGGCACGCCGAACGCCGCCACCGGGGCGACCTTGGCGACCTCGGGGACCGCGGCCAGCTGCGCGGCCATGCCCTGCGGCAGCGTCCGGCTGCCGACCGAGGAGGTGACCGTGTAGTCGGCCGGGAAGCGGCTGTCGACCTCGGCGTTCGCGGTCTCCTTCGCGCTGGTGGCGACGACGGTGACCAGGCTGACGATGGTGACGCCGATCATCAGGGCGGCGGTCGTGGCGGCGGTGCGCTTGGGGTTGCGGCCCGCGTTGCCGGACGCGAGCTTCGCCGGGACGCCGAACAGCGCCCGCGGCAGCACGCCCAGCACCCGGTTGACCGGGCCGACCAGCACCGGGCCGAGCGTCACGACCATGGCGAGCAGCAGCATCGTGCCGGTGCCGGTGACCAGCAGGGCCTGCTCCTCGTCCAGGTTCATGCCGAAGGCGACCACACCGACCCCCGCCAGGCCCAGGAGCAGCGCGAACGCGATCCGCACCTTGCTGGTCCTGGCCACCTCCTCGTGGCTGTCGAGCTGGGCGCGCAGCGCCGCGATCGGGGCGACCTTCGTCGCCTTGTGGGCGGGCAGGAACGCCGCGACCACGGTGATCAGCACCCCGACGGCGAACGCGGCGAGGACCGTCGTGGGGGCCAGCGGGAGGCGGACGACGATGTTGTCGTCGGACACCGCGCCGATCACGACCTGCATCAGCGCCGACACCCCCAGCCCGCCGAGCAGGCCGATGACGGACGCGAACAGGCCCATCACGAAGGCCTCGGCCATCACGCTGCCGAACACCTGGCCGCGGCTCGCGCCGACGCACCTCATCAGGGCCAGCTCCCTGGTGCGCTGGGCGACCAGGATGGTGAACGTGTTGTAGATGACCATGGCCGCGACCACGAGCGCGATCAGCGCGAACACCAGCAGCACCTGGGTCATCTCGCTCGACCGGCTGCTGATCTGCGCGAGCGTCTCGGTGGTGAGCTGCTCACCGGTCCGGAAGGTGTAGCCCTGCTCGCCGACGGCCTTCTTGACGTCGGCGACGAGCTGTTCCTGGGTCACGCCCGGCGCGGCCTTGGCGACCAGCCCGTAGGCGTGCAGCTCGTCGGTGAGCCCGGACATCACCTCCGGCAGCACCACGAAGTGCTCGCTGCCCGCGAGCGACATCGAGTTGGCGCCCTGGGCGAACGTGCCGACGATGGTGAACGGGTGCTTGCCGTCCTGCTTGTCCAGCAGGGTGATCTGCTGGCCGATCGACACCTTGGCCGTGGCCAGCGTGCGGACGTCGACCGCGGCCTCGGTGGGCGAGGTGGGGTAGCGCCCCTCCTTCAGGTCGTACTCGCGCAGCTCCGGAGTGGACGCGAGCGGCCCGACGGTGGCGGGCTTCGCCTTGCCCGACTGGGTGAGCATCGCCGCGCCGACGACCGTGCGCAGGTCCGCGCCCTGCACGCCGGGGGTGCTCCGGACCTTGTCGAGGGTGGCCTGGCTGATGCCGGTCTCGGCCTGCGGTCCCTCGCCGGTGGTCGACATCGACAGGTCGACACCGCGGGCGCTCTTGGCGAACTCGTCCCTCATGCCCTCGGTGATGCCGTCGCCGAGCACGAGCGTGCCGGTGACGAAGGCGACGCCGAGCATGATCGCGACCGAGGACAGCAGCAGCCGCGCGGTGCGGGCCCGGACGCCCGCGATGATCGTGCGCAGCATCACGCCCCCAGGTGCTTGAGCGCGGACAGCACCGAGTCGGCGGTCGGGTTCTGGATCTCGCCCGCGAGGTGGCCGTCGGCGAGCAGGACGACGCGGTCCGCGTAGGACGCGGCCACCGGGTCGTGCGTCACCATGATCACGGTCTGGCCGAGCTTGCGCACGGACATCCGCAGGAAGTCGAGGACCTCGGCGCCCGAGCGCGAGTCCAGGTTGCCGGTGGGCTCGTCGGCGAACACCACGTCCGGGCGGGCGACCAGGGCGCGGGCGCAGGCCACGCGCTGCTGCTGGCCGCCGGAGAGCTCGGAGGGCTTGTGCTTCAACCGGTCGCGCAGGCCGAGCACGTCGACGATGGTGTCGAACCACTGCTTGTCGGCCTTGCGGCCCGCGAGCTCGAGGCCCAGCAGGATGTTCTGCTCCGCGGACAGCGTGGGCAGCAGGTTGAACGCCTGGAAGACGAACCCGACGCGGTCGCGGCGCAGCTTCGTCAGGTCCTTGTCGTTCAGGCCGGTGATCTCGGTCCCTCCGATGTGGACGGACCCGCCGTCGGAGCTGTCCAGGCCCGCGAGGCAGTGCATCAGGGTGGACTTGCCGGACCCGGACGGCCCCATGATCGCGGTGAACCTGCCCGCCTGGAACTCCACGCTGACCCCGCCCAGCGCCCGCACCGCGGTGTCGCCCTTGCCGTAGACCTTCACCAGGCCGTTGGCGGCGACGGCGGCTTGCGTGCCCACCCGGCTCGTCTCGGACGCCACTGCAGACATGCTCTGCCCCATTTCCACTCTTCCGTCTCGCTGACAGGGGGAAATCTACGAAGGGGCGGTGTGCGCGGACATCACTCCCGACGCGCACACCGGACTCAGCCCGGAGGATGACCCGGAGTCCTCCCGTGGTCGCACAACCCGACCGGGGCGGGCACGAACTGTCGGGTCGGGCAGGGTGGGCGGGCCGCAGCATTGGTGTCGAGGAAGGGAGGCCGGAGTGCTGGAACGGCTGAACCAGGCCATGGAGCACGTCGAGCGCAACCTCGACCAGCCGATCGAGGTGGCCGACCTGGCGCGGATCGCGCTGACGTCGGAGTACCACCTGCGGCGGCTGTTCTCCGCGCTGGCGGGCGTGCCGCTGTCGGAGTACATCCGGCGCAGGCGGCTCACCCTCGCGGGCGCCGAGGTGCTGGCGGGCGAGGAGACGCTGCTCGACATCGCCGTGCGGTACGGCTACGGCTCGGGCGAGGCCTTCGCCAGGGCGTTCCGCGCGGTGCACGGCGTCGGGCCGGGTGAGGCGCGCAGGACCGGTGCGGCCCTGCGGTCCCAGCCCCGGATGTCCTTCCGCCTCGTCGTCGAAGGGAGCAGCAGCATGCGGTACCGGATCGTGGAGAAGGAAGCGTTCAGGGTGGTCGGCCGCAAGGAGCGGGTGCCGCTCGTGCACGAGGGGATGAACCCGGCGATCGTCGAGTTCGTCAAGGGGCTCGACCCGCGGGAGCGGGCGCGGATCGAGGCGCTGTCGGACCAGGAGCCCGCCGGCGTGCTCAACGTCAGCGTCAACGTGGACGAGGGCTTCGAGGAGGGCACCGAGCTGGACTTCTACTACGCCGTCGCGTCCGGCGCGGACGTGCCCGAGGGCTTGGACTCGCTGGACGTGGACGCCGGGACGTGGGCGGTGTTCGAGAGCTCGGGCGAGTTCCCGAAGGTGCTCCAGTACGTGTGGCGGGACGTCTACACGCAGTGGTTCCCGTCCAACCCGTACCGCAGCGTGCCGGGGCCGTCGTTGCTCAGCGCGAAGCTGGCGGAAGGCGGTGCCACGGCCGACGCCGCGCTGTGGATCCCGGTGGAGCGCACCACCTCCTAGCGCGGTGCGGCGGTCGGTCCCCGGCCGGGGACCGACCGCCGCACCGGGTCAGTCGCCGTCGGCGAGCAGGTGGCGCAGGTAGGCCCGCGGGTCGGCCAGGAAGCCGCGCGTCAGCCGGACGGGCAGGGCGTCGTCGTAGGAGGTGGGCGCGATCGTGCCGTCGTCCTCGACCTCCAGGATCGTGGCGCCGGGCAGGGCGAGCAGGACCGGGGAGTGCGTGGCCACGACGACCTGGCAGCTCTGGTCCGCCAGCTCGGCAAGGCGCGCCAGGACGGCCATGCACCCGCGCACCGACAGCGCCGCCTCCGGCTCGTCCAGGAGGTACAGGCCCTCCGGGCCGAACCGGTGGTTCACCAGGTCGATGAACGACTCCCCGTGCGAGCGCTCGTGCGGGGACCGCCCGCCGTAGGAGGGCACGAGGCCGAGGCGTTCGATCTCGGTCGCGACGTTGTAGTAGGACTCCGCCCGCAGGAAGAACCCGGTCCTCGGCTTGCGACCGGACCACGACAGCACCAGCCGGTCGCCCAGCGAGGACTCCGAGGCGCGGGTGGCGAACCTGAAGTTCTGGCTGCCGCCCTCCGGGTTGAAGCCGCACGCCACGGCCATCGCCTCGACCAGCGTGGACTTGCCGCTCCCGTTCTCCCCCACCAGGAACGTGACGCCCGCGGCCAGGTCGAGCCCGTGCTCGCCGAGCGCCCGGACCGCGGGCAGCGTGTACGGGTAGCGGCCGGTGTCCGACCGCTCCTCGACGCGCACGTGCCGCACGAAGTGGCCGGGTCCTCGGCGGGGTCGTCGTGGGGGCACCGGCGGGGCTCCTCGGCTCGGGGGGTTCCACAGGGGACGGCCACCCACTCTGCCACCGGTGCGCTCAGCCGGGCTGTTCCAGCAGGCCCCGGTCGTAGGCGATGGCCACGGCTTCGGCGCGGCGGCCCGCGCCGAGCTTGGCCATGATGCGGGTGAGGTGGACGCTGACCGTCTTCTCGCTGATGTACAGCTCCTCGCCCACCTCGCGGTTGGTGCGGCCCAACGCGACCAGCGCGAGCACCGACCGTTCCCGCGGGGTGAACGGGTCCACGTGGTCGCGCGGTTCGGCCTCGTCCGGGCGGAGGGTGACGCGGGCCCGGCGGGCGGTCTGCGCGACGGCGTCGAGCAGGGGCTTGGCACCGACGGCGCGGGCGAAGTCGGTGGCGGCGCGCAGGTGCTCCACGGCCTCGTCACGGCGGTCGGCGCCCAGCAGGGCCTCGGCCAGCCGCCAACGGCAGTAGGCCTGCTCGGAGACGGCGCCGTAGCCGAACTCCGCCACGGCCCGGCTCCACAGCTCCGGGTCGCCGGGACCGGTGAGCCTGCTCTCCTCGGCCTCGGCGCGGGCCAGCCAGGCGCGGCCTTCCGGGCCGAGGACACCGGTGCGGGGCAGGCCGTTGACGGCGGTGGCGCGGGCGTACCCGGCCAGGTCGCCGCCGCCGGTGACGGCCGAGATCTCCCCGGCCTTGTCCCGGCGCCTGCGGGCGCGGGCGGCGAGGTCGGCGTGGGCGGCGATGCCGAGGGCGCCGAGGCGGATGCCCGCCAGCAGCCATTCGCCCTCCTGGCCTTCGGCCGCGAGCCTGCGGGTCCACTCCACGGTGTCGGCGACCCGGTCGACGGCCTGCTCCGGCTTGCCGCGCCACTGGGCCAGCTCGGCGCCGGTGCCGCCGGTGATGAGGGCGATCTGCAGGTCGCGGTGCCAGTCCTTGCGCAGCTCGGTGATCAGGCGTTCGGCCTGGTCGAAGTGGCCGCGGCTGACGGCGACGTGGGTGCCCGCGGCGGCGAGCCTGGCCAGGACGGTGTTGGAGACGGCCAGACCGGGCGGTTCGGCGATGGCGGCGCTCTCGTCCCAGCGGCCGAGGTGGTAGAGCGCGAGGGCGCGCAGCACCCGCACCTCCAGCCCGAAACCGCTCCACGTCATGCCCTTGGCCTTGGCGCGGTCCGCGGCCTCGTCGAACACCAGCAGGGCGTCGGTGAGCTCGCCGCGGTCGTAGTGGTGCAGGCCGAGGAAGTAGCGGGCGCGCAGCTCGGTGTTGACCGCGTCGGCCTCGACCGCGCAGTCGATCGCCTCGGTGAGGTGCTCGCGCGCCGACTCGGTGCGGTTGCCGCTGTCGTCCAGCAGCCCCAACGTGGCCAGCGCGTCCGCCACCGCGCCCGCGCACTCCGACGCGCGGCCGTCGCGCACGGCCATCTCGGCCCGTTCACGGGCCAGGGCGAAGCTCCTGGCGTAGCGCAGGCAGGACGCCGACACGGCCAGCACCCACGCGCGCGACGGGCTGGCCGGGCGGTCCTGGACCAGCTCCCACGCCCGTTGGATCGCCTCGTGCATCTCGCGGTCGTGCCCGTCGAGGCCCTGCGAGGCCTGGGCGACCCGCCGCCACGTCTCCGCGGCGGCCTCGGGGTCGGCCGGGTCGGCCGCGCGGGCGGAGGAGCGGGCGAACGCGAGCGCGCGTTCGGGCTGGCCCGCCGTGCCCGCCGACCAGGACGCGCGGCTGAGCAGCACCAGCTCGGTGACGTCGGCGGGCCGCTGGTCCTCCGCGACCGCGTCCCACAGCTTGAGCGCCTGCTCGAAGTGCCGCAGCGCCTCGGCGGGCGCGCCGGTGCGGTGCGCCTCCTGCCCGGCGTCCACCGACGCGGCCAGCGCGCGCGGCAGGTCGTGGCTCTCCATGGCGTGGTAGGCCAGCCCGGCGGCGGTGCCGCGGTCGGTGCGGCCGGTGAGGTAGCGGGCGTAGGCGGCGTGCAGCCGGACGCGTTCGCCGGGCAGCAGGTCCCCGTACACGGCCTCGCGCAGCAGGGCGTGCCGGAACACGTAGATCTCGTCGCCCTCGCCGACCAGCAGCACGTGGTGCTGCACGGCCTCGCGCAGCGCCTCGTCCAGCGCCACGTCGTCCAGGCCCGCGACGGTGCGCAGCCGGTCGTGGCTCACCCGGCGGCCGCCGACCGACGCCACCCGCACCACGTGCTGGGTGCCGGGCGCGAGGCGTTCGATGCGGGTCAGCAGCACGTCGGCCAGCGCGGACGGGACACCGCCGCTGGGCAGGCAGGTGGCGGCGGCGAGCAGCTCCTCGGCGAAGAACGGGTTGCCCTCCGAGCGGGCGGCGACCTCGCGGACGACGTCCTCGGGCAGCTCGTCGGCCAGCGCGTCCACGAACGCGCGCGAGTCGTCGGCGTCGAACGGGCCCAGCGCGACGCGCTCGACGGCGGGCAGCCGGAGCAGCTCGGTCAGCAGCGGGCGCAGCGGGTGGGCGCGGTGCAGGTCGTCGGAGCGGTAGGTGCCGACGATCAGCAGGCGCTGGGAGCGCAGCCGGGACAGCAGGAACGACAGCAGGTAGCGGGTCGACGCGTCGGCCCAGTGCAGGTCCTCCAGGACCAGCAGGACGGTGCGCCGCTCGGCCAGGTCGCCGAGCAGACCGTGCACGGCGTCGAACAGCTGGAGCTGGCCGACGTCCTGCTCCGAGCGCCTGCCCGTCGGGAACAGCGGCGGCTGGTTGGAGCTCTCCCGGCCGTCGTCGCCCCCGGTCGGGAGGCCCAGCTCCGGCAGCAGCCGCGCGAGCGCGGGCCTGCCCGCGATGTCGAGCAGCCCCTGGTCCCGCACCCGGCCGAGCACCTCGGCGAACGGGAGGTAGGGGATGCCGATCTCGCCCACGTCGAGGCACCGGCCGGTCAGCACCAGGGCGTCGGGGTCCGCGGTGGCCAGCTCCTCGACCACGCGGGTCTTGCCGACCCCGGCGTCACCGGCGAGCAGCACCGCCGTGGCCGCACCGCCCGACGCCTGGGCGAGCGCGGCCCGCAGCCGGGCCATCTCCCGACCGCGGGCCACCAGGGGGATGCCGGATCCGAGACGTGCCACGGGTGGCATGTTCGCACACCTCAGGCGGCGCTGCCCTGGACTTTCCGCCCCTCGGGCGCGGTGGGCCCGGCGCGGCGCGCCAGCCTGGCCCACCAGGACTGGTGCTCGGGCAGGCCGCGGCGCGCGGCGCGGACGTGCTCGGCGTCGGCCAGCATGGAGCGCTGCCGGTAGTCGATCTCCGCCTTGATCGCTTCGGGGGTCCATTCGAGGCTCATCGGAACTCCTTGTGTCGTCTTCCCGGTGACACTGAGAGTCGCCGTAAGGCCCCTGGCCCGGCATCGGAGGTTCACGTGCCCCGCCCCGCGAATCCCTTACCCCCGAACGGCGAAGCGGCACGCCCGGACGCCCGGACGTGCCGCTCCCCTTACCCCTTGCGCGGTCAGCAGGCGCCGCTGTCGCGCCAGACGCCCCACTCACCGGTGGTGCCGGGCTCCTCGCCCGTCGTCCACCACTGCGCCGTCCACTTGCGGCCCTTCCACGACACCGCGTTCGTGCCGACGTAGACCTTGGTCCGGTCCCACGCCGCCACCGCGCAGGTCGGCGGGGTGGTCGTGGTGGTCGTCGTCGTGGTGGTCGTCGTCGTGGTCGTGGTGGTCGTGGTCGTCGTCGTGGTCGTGGTGCTGGTCGGCGGGTTGCCGCCGCCGCCGCCGCGCGGGTGGTCCGACGCGATCGCGTAGGTCTTGCCGCCGAACGTGAAGCGGAAGTTCGACGGCGACGAGATCGGCAGCTGGTAGTTGATGGTGATGTCGACGCTGGCGCCCGGTGCGAGCGACTGCCACGTCGGCATGGTCACCGACACGTGCTGGAAGTCGCCGCGCAGGCCGCCGACGTTGGACCCGGTGTGGCCCTTGGCGACCACCTGGAGGCCGAAGCCGGACTGGTCGGACATGCTGCCCGGCGCGCTGGTGCCGTAGTCGAACTCGATCTTCGCGCCACCGGGGACGGTGAGCGTCGAGTTGTTGGTGACCTTCAGCTTCGGCGTGATCGGGTAGTTGTTGTCCCCCAACGCGAACCCGCCGACGGTGGCCGAGACGTCCAGGACGTCGGCCGGGGTCGCCGTGGACGCCTTGAGGTTGCCGTACGGCGCGGCGCCGCGCAGCCCGTCGTTGATCTTGGTGAGGAGCGTGTCGCCCATGGTGTACTGCTTCTTCACCGAGTCGTACTTGTAATCGCCCGCGAGCTCCCAGATCATGACGCCGCCGATGCCCTTGTCGGCGATGTACTTCGCCTTCGCGGCCACCGAGGTCTCGTCCTCAGTGGACAGGAACACCTTCTTGCTGTCGTTCCACAGCCACGGCGAGACGAGCGTGGTGTCGTAGTTGCGGGTGTAGGCGCCGCTGATCCGGTCGGTCGGGTCGGTGGCGGGCGTGAGGCCGTAGGCGGCCAGGTAGTCCGGCGTGATGCCGTTCTGCAGGTTCATGGCGTGCCACATGGGGTTCACCCCCGACGGCACCTCGGCGTTGCCCGCGGTGCTGTCGTGCCACAGGTTGTCGATGCCGATCGCGCCGTTGCCGCACGGGGTGGTGGACCCGACGCTGCCGCCGGTGCCCGCCGGGCACTTCGACTGGTCCGGCAGCGCCGCCGTGCCGCCGAGCCCGTTGACGCCGCCGGTGACGCCCTGCCAGCCGCGGGTGTAGAACGGCAGGCCCATGTTGATCCGCCCGGCCTGCATGGCGCCGCGGAAGTAGTGGTAGGCCCAGTCGGTGTTCAGGTAGCCGATGCCCTCGTACTGCGGGGCCGTGTAGACACCGCCCGCGGCGAGCTCGCCGTCCTTGCCGTTGTCGTAGAGGGCGGCGTTCGGGCCGACGAAGTGGTTCCACGAGCCGTGCAGGTCGTAGCTCATGACGTTGAGGTAGTCCAGGTACCTGGTGACCTGGAAGGCCTCCATGCCGCGCAGCAGCCAGCCCGACGCGGGGACGGCGGCGGTCAGCAGGTAGTGCTTGCCGTCGGCCGCGCTCGCCCGGTCCAGCTTCTCGCGCAGCGTCTTCATGATCCGCTCGTAGCCCGCCCACAGCGTGCCGCGGTTGGCGTTGGCGAGCGCGAAGTCGTCCGGGTTGCCCGCGTTGTTGTTCGACGTCGGGTACTCGTAGTCGATGTCCGCGCCGTTGAAGCCGTAGGTGCGCAGGAACGTCACGACCGAGTCGGCGAACGTGTCGATCGCGGCCTGGTCCTGGCCCAGCTTGTAGAAACCGCCGTTGGCGTCACGGGTGCCGTCGGCCTTGAGGTAGCCGCCGGTCTCGGCCCAGCCGCCGATGGAGATCAGCGTCTTGACCTTCGGGTTCTGCTTCTTGAACTTCGTCAGCTGGTTGAAGTGCCCCTTGTAGGACAGCGACGTGTCCATCTCGGCGCCCGCGACACCTGGCCACTCCATGCCGGTCGAGGCGTTGGTCGCGCCCGGATCTCCGACGGAGATCCTGTTCTGGTTGTCGATGTGCGCGAAGGCGTAGTTGAGGTGCGTGACCTTGTCCCACGGGATGTCCTTCGGCAGGTACGCGGGCGACCCGTCCTTGCCGGTGCGCCAGCTGCTGAAGTACCCGATCACGCGTCGGGAGTGGTTGGCGTCCAGCACCTCCCGGCCAGAGGTGTCGTAGACCGAGCAGTAGGGGACGTCGACGCCGGGCGTCTTGTACAGGCCGTCGGGACGGCAGTCCTCGTTGCCCGCCGCGAGTGACGCGGTCGGGTTGGCCACGGCGATCAGGAGTCCGGCCAGCGTGGCGAGCGACGCCAGCGCGGGGAGGAGTCTTCTGTTCCTGGGCAAGGCAGACCTCCTGCACCTGGCGGCGGCCGTTGGCAGGTGATGTCGAGAGCAGGGATGTGTCACGGCTCACCCGTGACGGTTGACCAGAACGTAAGGAGATCGGGCGGTCCGTGTCAATAGGTATAGACCAATCGTCACACCGCGGTGTGCGACGTGGTCCGGGTCCGCGCCAGCCGCGCCCTGACCTGGTCGGCCTCGGGCGCGTCCAGGTCGGTGAACAGGGCGAGCGCCCGCTGCCAGTGCGACACCGCGCCCGCCGCGCCCTGGCGGTCGAACACGGTGGCGAGCTGGTCGTGCGCGAGGGCCTGGTGGTAGGGGCTCGCGGCCTCGGTCGCCAACGACAGCGCGGACCGCGCGCTGGCCGCCGCCTCCTCGAACCGGTCCTGGGCCAGCAGCGCGGCCGACAGGTCCGAGTGGCAGATCGACTCGCCGCACTGCTCGCCGACCTCGCGGTACATGCCCAGCGCCGCGCGCAGCCAGGTCGGCGCCTCGGTGCCGCGCCCGGTGACCAGCAGGAGCAGCCCGAGGTTGTGGTGGGCGTTGGCCTCGGTCCACCGCGACCCGGCGGCCCTGCTGACCTCGATCGCCTCCCGGTAGTGCGCCTCCGACTCGTCCATCCGCTTGAAGTCCTGCAACGTGTCCGCGACCGTCGTCAACGCGCGCGCCTGCTGGTCGAGGTCGCCCGCGGCCCGTGCCACGTCGAGCGCCTCCTGGTGCCGTTGCAGCGCCTCGTCCTGGCGGCGCAGCCGGAGCAGCGCCGTGCCGAGGTTGAACAGCATCACGAACTTCGCCTTCGACTCGCCGAGCTCCGCGGCCGCGCGCAGCCCGGACTCGGTGACCCGCAACCAGGTCTCGTGGTCGGTGCGCAGCCAGAAGAACCGCGACAGCGTGTACGCGAGCTGCCAGGCGTGCACGAGCCACTCGCGGTCGAAGACCGGCTCCGAGCTCGCCGCGGCCAGGTCCGCCACGGCCAGCAGGTTCGCCTCCTCGGTCTCCAGCCAGGTGAGCGCCTCGGTCGCGTCGGTCAGGCTCGGCACCTCGGTCGGCCGGTGCCGCAGCTCGATCCGCACGCTGCCGCGGCCGATCGGCAGCAGGCCGTCGGCGAGGTCGGCGCAGTGCAGGTAGTAGTCGAGCATCCGGCCCACGGCCTCGCGCCGCTCGTCGGCCAGCAGCTCCCCGGCCAGCGTCCTGGTGTAGACCCGGACGAGGTCGTGTGCGCCGTAGCGGCCGGGTTCGCCCGCCGACAGCAGGTTCGCCGCCGCCAGCGCGTCCAGCGCCCGCTGCGCCTGGCCCGCGTCGACCCGCGCCAGTGCGGCGGCCACGAACTTGGTCACGTGCGGGCCGGGGTGCAGGCCCAGCAGCGCGAGCAGCCGGGCGGCCAGCGGGGGCAGCGCGCGGCGGGAGGCGTCCAGCGCGACCCGCACCGGGCCCTCGCCGTCCTCCAGGCCGAGCGCGGCGAGCCTGCCGTGCTCGTCGTCCAGCTCCGCCACGAAGTCCGCCACCCGCAGCGTCGGGGACACGGCGAGCCGGGCGGCGGCGATGCGCAGCGCGAGCGGCAGCCCGTCGCACAGCTCGGCGAGCCTGCGCAGGGCGTCCACCTCGGTGCTCGGCCCGCGCCCGGCGACCCGGCCCAGCACCTCGACGGCGGCGTCCACGGTGAGCATGTCCAGCTCCACCAGCCGCGCCTCGGCGTGCGCGACGAGCCCCACCAGTCGCCTGCGGCTGGTGACCACCACGCAGGAGGAGGACCCCGGCAGCAGCGGCAGCAGTTCGGTCGAGCCCAGCACGTTGTCCAGCATCACGAGCATCCGCCGGTCCGCCACCAGGGTCCGGAACAGCGCCGAGCGCTCCTCGACGGTCACCGGCGCGTCGCCGGGCTGCACGCCGAGCGTGCGCAGGAACCGGTTGAGCACCTCGCCCGCGTCCAGCGGGTCCTGGTTCGGGTCGTAGCCGTGCAGGTCGACGTAGAGCTGCCCGTCGGGGAAGTCGTCGCGCACCCGGTGCGCCCAGTGCAGCGCGAGCGCGGTCTTGCCGACCCCGGCCGGGCCGCTGACCACGAGCAGCAGCCCGCCGTCGGGGTCCGCGGCCAGCAGCTCGTCCATCCGGCGCAGCTCGGCGTCGCGGCCGATCAGCGCGACGGGCGCGCGCGGCAGCTGGGCGGGCACGGTCGGCCGGACCGGGGCGGGCGGCGCGGCGGCGGCCACCACCGGCGCGTCCTGCCTGCTCGGCTCCGGGTCCTCCCCGGCCAGCACGGCCATCTGCACGCGGCGCAGCTCGGGGCCGGGCTCCACGCCCAGCTCGTCGATCAGCACCCGCCGCGCCTCGCGGTAGACGGCCAGCGCCTCGGCCTGCCGGTCGGCCTGGCACAGCGCGCGCATCAGCAGCCCGTGGGCGCGTTCGCGCAGCGGCTGGTCGCCGACCAGCGAGGTGAGCTGGCCGACCAGGTCCGCGCCCTGGCCGAGCGAGAGCCGCAGCTCGGCGCGCTCCTCCAGGACGGCGAACCGGCGTTCCACCAGCCTGCCGCGCTCGACCTCGGCGAACAGCCCGGCGACACCGCCCAGGGGTTCGGCCCGCCACAGCGCCAGCCCGTCCTCCAGCACGCGGGCCGCGCCTGCGAGGTCGCCCGCGGCGCGCAGCCGGGTCGCGGTCGTCACTCCGGTCTCGAACACGTCCAGGTCCAGCGCGTCGCGCTCGACCCGCAGCAGGTAGCCGTCGCCGACCGACGTCAGCAGCTCCGCGGGCGCGCGCCTGGCGCGCCGGGGCTCCAGCGCGCGCCGCAGCCCGGCCACGTAGGTCTGCACGAGGTTCACCGCGCTGCTCGGCACGGCGTCGCCCCAGACGGCGTTGATGATGTGGTCGCGGGTCACCGGGATGTTGCGGTTGAGCAGCAGCACGGCGAGGACGGCGCGCTGCTTGGCCGCACCGAGGTCGACCTCGTGACCGGTGCGGAGGACCCGGAGCAGACCGAGTACCTCGAACCTGAGGGACTCGGGGATGTCCTGCGCCACCGACGTGTCCTTTGCCGAAGTGCTGTGCCCCACGCCTTGAGCCTAGAGATCACTTCAGTCCGGCTCCAGTCGCGCTGTAGCCGCATTCTTACGCTAAGCGTGTCCGACCAACCACACAGGGCGAAACCCGGTGGGGGAGGTTGGACCAGACGGTGGAACCGAACCTCCACCGTCTCCCTGATCGACGTGGGTCGTCCGGCGTGCAAGGGGCATCCAGCCCGCGGCGGCGGAACGCCGGCCGACCCACGTCCCCATCAGAAGAAGAGGGCCACCCGGTAGGGGGTGGCCCTCTTCGCCCTTTCCGGGGTGTTCTCCTAGCCCACCTCTTCAAGCTCGCGGGTCTCCCGCGCACCGGCCTGCTTGCGGCGGCGGCGCAACGCGTAGACCGCGCCCGCCACGGCCACCGCGCCGAACAGCACCCAGCTCACGCCGCCCAGCACCGACTCGACGTACTTCGCCGACGCGCCCGCCGCCGACCCGATGCCGATGTGCAGGGCGGCCCAGCACACCGCCCCGGCGACGGAGGCGGGCAGGAACCGGCGGTAGGGCAGGTTCGACGCCCCCGCCGAGGCCGGGACGAGGGTCCGCACGACGGGCAGGAAGCGGGCGGTGAACACCGCGATCCCACCGCGGTCGCGGAGCAGCCCGCCCGCGCGGTCCCAGTGCGCCCGCCCGAGCTTGCGGACGATCCGCGAGTCACGCAGCCGATCGCCGTAGCGGCGCCCGAGCAGGTACCCGATGCTGTCGCCCGCCACCGCGCACACCGACACCACCAGCCACATGACCAGGAACCGCGGCACCGTCGTGACGGTCGTCGAGGCGATCAGCAGCGAGGCCTCGCCGGGGGCCAGGAACCCCACCCCCAGCGTGCACTCGGCCAGGGTCATCGCCCCGGTCACCGCCACCACCGCCGGTTGCGGCAGACCGGCCAGTCCGGCCAGCGCGTCGGTCACGAATCCCATGCTGTCCCCCCAGGAGAAGGGCGCCGGCACCGAGCCCGAGCAGGACCGCGGTCCAGTGCTCCGCGGCCGTGAGCCAGTCGCTGTAGAAGAGGTCTGCCACGAGCAGCGCGACGAGCACCGCCGCGATGGCCCGTGAGCGGCGCAGCAGCGCCAGGGCGCCGGCGGCGCACGCGAGCGCGGCCGAGGCGCCGTAGTCGAGCCGGTGCAGCACGTCCTGCGCGCCGGACAGGCGCGCGAGGCCGAACGCGGCGAGCGTGGGCCCGAGGTGGCCCAGCAGGAGGACGAGCAGCGTCGCGGCCGGGCCGACGAGCCGTTCGAGGGTGGCCACCACGAGCACCACCAGCAGCAGCGTCCACAGGACGTGCGCGAGGTGGTAGGAGCCGAACAGGCTCGCCGGGAGGCGCCACCAGTGGCCGTCCAGCAGGTCCGCGCCGCGGTAGCGGGTGGCTTCGCGCAACGCCGGGACCAGGCCCACGACGAGGCAGGACACGCCGAGCGCGCCGGAGACGGGGACGTGCCTGGACATGACGTGGACCCCTTCCCGGTGAGTGCGTCCAGTTCACCGGAAAGGGGTGGTGCGGACATCGGTCCGCGGTCTACCGCGCGTGATCCCCTGGTCTGACCACGAACCAGACCGGGGTAGGACGGGCCCCCTGGCGAAAGGACGGGGAAAGCCCCGTCAGGGGTCCCGGGGTCGTCAGGTCAGGTCGAAGCCGCCGAGCTTGGTGGCGCCGAGGAACCGGCCCCAGGCGGCACCGTCGAAGCCCAGCACCGGGCCGGAGGGGTTCTTCGAGTCCCGCACGCCGGCCGCGCGCGGCGCCAGCGCGATCTCCACGCAGTCGGGTCCGCTCGCGGAGGACCGGCTGCTCTTGCGCCACGTCGCGTTCGTGAAGTCGACTTCTGGTTCCACTGCGAACTCACTCCAGTCATCAGGAAAGAGCGTGCGCCACGGTGTCGAGCAGGCGCGCGGAATCGTCCGGATCCAGCGCGGTGGTCGACAGTCGCCCGAAGACGTCCGAGTACCACAGGACATCCGAGGGTTGCTCCAAATAGACGCCGCTTCTGGTGCTTTCGATGTATACCACGTCGGGATCGAGCCGCTCGGGGAAGCTCAGGATGACGAACGGACCGTCCATCGCCGCGTGACCGCCGGAGGTGAAGGGGACCACCTGGAGGGTGACGTTGGGCAGCGCGCCGACTTCCAGCAACCGCCGGACCTGCGCCCGCAGCACCTCGGCCCCACCCACGAGCCGCCGCAGCGCGGCCTCGTCGATGACCACGTCGAGCCGCAGCGGGTCCTCCTCGTGCAGCAGCGCCTGGCGGGCGTTGCGCAGCGCGACCCGCCGGTCCACCTCACCGGGTGACGCCTCCGGCGTCACCTCGCCGATGAGCGCCCGCGTGTACTCCTCGCACTGCAGCAGTCCGGGGATCATCAGCCCCTGGTAGGTCCGCACCGACTCCGCGTCCGCCTCGAACCCGATGTACCGACCGGGCGCGATGTCGCCGTACTCGTCCCACCAGCCCTTGCGCCGCGCTTCCCGCGCCAGCTGGACCAGCTCTTCGAGCAGGGCCTCGTCCGCCCCGTACGCGGCGAGCATGTCCCGCACGTCACGCGGCGTCACCCCCACCCGTCCGGTCTCGATCCGGCTGATCTTCGACGCCGAGCACTCCAGCCGCTCCCCGACCTCCTCGATCGTCAGACCAGCGACTTCCCGCAACCTCCGCAGCTCTTGGACAAGCCGCCGCTTGCGCAACGTCGGGCTGCTGCCCCGTGCCATCTCCTGGTACCTCCTGGGTCATGCACAGTCTGTGACCCCAGCACAACCAAGCAAAGAGACGTCATCCATTCGTGTACTGCAACTTGCAGTTCGCCGCCCACCGGTCGCACGCTGCTGGGGTCACGCTCCACCGACACCCGAAGCCGGAGGTCCTCACCATGAGCAGCGCCGCGGGACGACGCGAATCCGTCGCCTGGAGGATTCCCGCCACCGACCTGGCCGGGGAGCGCTGACCATGTCCGTCACCGTCTTCAGCCAACTCGACAAGTCCTTGCACGAGCACCTGGCCACGGTCAGCCAGCTCGCCGCCCACGGCGACGACCACTCCGCCGCCGAACTGGCCCGCGCCGAGCTCCCCCGCCTGGTCGCCACCGTCAAGGCCCTCCTCGACGAACACCAACCCGACGAACACGGCCGCTGCCCCACCTGCCGCACCCGCTGGTGGAGCCGCCGCCTCCCCGCCCCCTGCCGCGCCTACCTCAGCGCCCAGCTCTGCCTCACCGTCGCAGGCGAACAATCCTCCGGCGGCGGCACCCACCGCCACCTACGCCGCGTCGGCTGACAAAGCCAAAGCCAAAAGCCCGCACCCACCCCACACCCCACAATCCAGCCGCTCCGACCCTTCGGACGGCCAGATCGCACCGGACCGGCCCCTTCCCCGACCCGGCCCGGTGCGATCACCAAACCAACAACCCAACAAAACCCACCCACCCCAACACACGGCGAGGACACCAGTCAGGCGCAGCCTGATCCCCACCCGGCGCAGCCGCCACCTCGCATCCGGCGCGGAGCGCCCCACCGCTTCGTCCGCAGCGCAGCAAGGATGCCCTGTCGGCGCCAGCCGATGCCCTGTCCGACGGCGAAGCCCAGGATGCTTGGTCCAACGGCGAAGCCGAGGATGCCCTGTCCGACGCGCAGCGAGGATGCCCTGTCGGCGAAGCCGATGCCCTGTCAGGCGCAGCCTGATGCCCTGTCCGACGCGCAGCGAGGATGCCTTGTCGGCGAAGCCGATGCCCTGTCGGACGTAGTCCGATGCTGGCGTAGCCAGACTTACCCCTGCACCCCGATCCGAAGCCATCTCTATGCTCGCCCAAGCTTGTCAAGATAGCTTCACCGTCTTGACAAGCTTGGGCGAGCATAGAACACTCGGCGAGCGGGGTGGAGGCATGTTCCCTAAACCCGCGAGCCCAACGCCACCACAAGAAGCACCCCAAACCCCGGACCCCGCACAAGCGACCCGGCACCGACCGTGGCGGAACCGACCCCGACCCCCCGACCGGGTTCGGTTCCGCCACGCCCTCCCCCCACAACCTCCATAACCCCCAGTGACCCCCCACTGATGATCGACACGTCCGGTTGAAACCCGTGTCGTCTGGGCCACATCTTCGTCCATCATGGACACGACGCGACCTCCCTTTCCACCAGCCCGCACCCCGGGCCGCCGGAAGGGGAAGTCCCGACGCGGGTTGTGCCGACACGTCCACTGTGCCGACACGGAGGTGCCTTGCGGCGACCCCCTACCACCGCGCCGAGGCCGAGTCCGCACTCGTCGCCTTCCGGCTGCGCCTCGTGCTGCCCTCAGCACGCCGCGCTCCTTCGACACCCCGCTAGACCCACCCCACCGACAACCCCGCGCCCCACCCGGCTCGGGCATGACAACGCACCCCGAAGGAAGACATGAACCGCCCCCGCTCCAACAAGTCCCACGCAGGCGAGCACACCACCGCGGGACCCCCGCTGCGCTTCCCGGGAACTCTCCGCTTCGACCTGCCCGCTTCCTTCGTGCTGTTCCTCATCGCCGTCCCGCTGTCCCTCGGCGTGGCCGCGGCGACCGGGGCCCCGCTCATCTCCGGCCTCATCGCCTCGGTCGTCGGCGGCATCGTCGCCGGTCTCTTCGGCGGCACTCCGTTGCAGGTCAGCGGCGCGGCCACCGGTCTGATCGTGGTCACCGCCGGTCTGGTCATCAAGTTCGGCTGGGCGGCCACCGCCGCCATCACCCTCGCCGCGGGCTTCGTCCAGATCGTGCTGGGCGTGACGCGGGTGGCCCGCCTCGCGCTCTCCCTCTCGCCGGCCGTCGTGCACGGCATGCTCGCCGGTATCGGCATCAGCATCGCCCTGGGCCAGCTGGTGATCGTGCTGGGCGGCCACGCCCACCCCACGACGTTGGAGAACCTCTCCGAGCTGCCCGCCGAGCTGCACGGCTCGCACTTCGGCTCGGTGGTCGTCGGCGCCGTCGCGGTGGCCGTGATGCTGATGTGGCAACGGATCCCGCGCTCCGCACTGGTCCCGGCACCGCTCGCCGCCGTGCTGGCCGCGACCCTGACGTCCATCGCGCTGCGCGTCGACGTGTCCACAGTGGACCTCCCCGACGCGCCGCTCGCCGACATGGTCTTCCCCAAGGTGCCCCAGGGCAGCGTCGGAGCGGTCGCGCTGGCCGTGGTGTCCGTCGCGCTGGTCGCCAGCATGGAGTCCCTGCTGTCCGCCGTGGCGGTCGACAAGCTGCACGACGGCCCCCGCGCGAACCTGGACCGCGAGCTGGTCGCCCAGGGCGCGGCCAACGTCGTGTCCGGCGCGCTGGGCGGCCTCCCGGTGAGCGGCGGCATCATCCGCGGTTCCGCGAACGTCGCCGCGGGCGCCCGCACCCGCGCCTCCACCGTCCTGCACGGCGTCTGGGTCCTCGTCTTCGTGGTCGCGCTCGGCGGCCTGCTGGACCTCATCCCCCTCGCCGCCCTCGCGGGTGTGCTGCTCGTGGTGGGCCTGCGCCTGGTGAGCCGCGACCGCGTGCGCAAGCTGGCGCAGCACGGCGAGATCGCCCCCTACGTCGGCACCCTCGCCGGTGTCCTGGTGTTCGGGCTGGTCGAGGGCGTCCTCATCGGCATGGCGATCGCCGTCCTGAGGTCGTTGTACCGCCTGACGCACAGCACCGTGCGCGTCGACGAGGAGCCGGACGGCTGGCGCGTGTCGATCCGCGGCTCGCTGGTGTTCCTCGGTGTCGGCAGGCTCGTCCGCGAGCTGCGCCGCATCCCGCTCGGCAAGCGCGTCGTGCTGGAGCTGCACATCGACTTCATGGACCACGCCGCGTTCGAGGCCGTCGACGACTGGCGCGCCGGCTACCAGCGGCTGGGCGGCCAGGTCGACGTGGACGAGGTGCACGACACCTGGTTCGGCAAGGCCATCGGCGGCAAGCCGGGCCTGCGCAAGACTCCCCCGTCGCCGCTCCCGCGCTGGTTCGCGCCGTGGTCGCACTGGCAGCGCACCCGTCCCGGTGACGCGCCCGGTGTCGTGCTGCCCACCCAGCGCGGCGACACCGACCCGATGATCCTCGGCATGCACGAGTTCGAGCGGAACTCCGCCCCGCTCGTCCGCCCGTTCCTCGCCGAGCTCGCCGCCCGCGGCCAACGCCCGAAGCAGCTGTTCATCACCTGCGCCGACTCCCGCGTGGTCCCCAACCTGATCACCAGCAGCGGCCCCGGCGACCTCTTCTGCGTCCGCAACATCGGCAACCTCGTGCCCGTGCACGGCACCGACGACTCCATGGGCGCCGCCATCGAGTACGCCGTCGAGGTGCTCGGCGTCTCCACCATCGCCGTCTGCGGCCACTCCCACTGCGGCGCGATGGGCGCGCTCGTCAACGGCTCCACCCGCCCCGGCACCGCCCTCAACTCCTGGCTGCACCACGCCGACCGCAGCCTCATCCGCTTCCACGAACCGAGCACGACGATCGACCGGGAGCTGCCGGTGGTCGAACGGCTCAGCGTCGCCAACGTCGCCCAGCAACTCGACAACCTGCTCACCCACCCGGCCGTCCGCGAAGCCGTGGCCTCGAACGCACTGCGCCTCACGGGCATGTACTTCGACATCTCCGCCGCCCGCGTCTACCTCGTCAACCCCGACCGCAACGCCCTCGAACCACTCCGCACCCCCGCGGGCCGCTAGCCGACGCACCGGAATTGTCGGACCCCCTGAGTACCGTGGATCTTCGGGGGGCCTTCACGACCGGGGGACCTCTGGTCCCCATGACAACGGGGGTCCCCCACGCGTGTGGGAGACCCCCGTTCGTTCGTCAACCGCGCGTCAGCAGGCCTTCCGCCAGCTGCACTCCATGTCGTCCAGCCGGTTGCCCTTCTCCACGGGCGCGGGCTGCTGCCTCGCCTGGATCTTCGGCTGCGACTGCCCCGCCTTGTCCGAGGCCAGCCTGACTGCCACCGCGTCCTCGATGTCCTTCGGCGGCCCGGACACGAAGTTGTTCTGCAGCAACGAGAACACCAGCTTCCGCCCGTCCGCGTTGGTGACGTACCCCGACAGCGCGGTGACCCCGGTCATCGACCCGGTCTTCGCGTGCAGGTTGTTCGCCGCCGCCGTGCCGATCATGCGGTTGCGCAGCGTGCCGCCCGCGATCCGGTCCTGCACGGCGGCGATCGGCAGCGCGTCGTACCACGGCTGGAACCACGACTTCGTCCGCGCCGCGCGCAGCACCGACACGAACAGGTCCGGCGACAGCAGGTCCATGCGGGACAGCCCCGAGCCGTCGAACAGGTTCATCGTCAACGGGTCCGCGCCCAGACCGGGCAGCCTCGCCTCCAGCTCCCGGATGCCCGCCGCCCAGCTGCCCTCGCCAGATGCCTTGCGCCCCATGGACTTGATGAGCATCTCGGCGTGCATGTTGTTGCTGAGCTTGAGGAACGTCACCAGCAGCTCGCGCAGCGGCATGGACTGGTGGTCCACCAGCACCTGCGCCGACGACGGCGTCTCCCGGAACTGCGTACCACCGGTCACCGTGATCCCGTGGCTCTGCAACGACTTCCGGAACAACCCGGCCACCAGCGTCGTCGGGTCGTTCACCGAGATGTACTCCGTGTACGGCTGCCCGCCCACGGCCAGCGACCCGCCCACGCTCACCACGTTCGTGCCGTGCGTCCGGTGCACGAACACCCCGTCCGCACTTCCGGTAGTCGCCGTGTTGTTGATCGTCAGGTCCAACGGCGGCGTCAACGTCACCACCGCCGGCTGCCCCTGCGCCCCAGGACTGACCTTCACCGCGACCGACCCCGCGTCGAAGTCGACGTCCGGCGCGATCGTCAACGCCGACGTCTGCGCACTGAAGTAGTACGGCTCGTCGTCCCACGCCCACCCGGTGCCCAACGGCACCGAGTCGAACCAGCTGTCATCAGCGACCAGCGCCCCGCTGACCGTGCGAACACCAGTCGCCGCGAGCTTCGCCGCCAGGTCGTCGTAGTCGGCCGCCAACATCGTCGGATCACCAGTCCCCCGCAGGAACAGGTCCCCGTTCAACACCGTCCCCTGCACAGCCGCGGTCGACCGCAACTGCGTACTCCACCGGTGATCGGCCCCAAGCGAGTCCAACGCAGCCGCCGACGTCACCAACTTCGCGTTCGACCCAGGCTGGAACCGACTCGACCCGGATCTCGTGTAGATCAACTCCCCGGTCTCGGCATCCTTGACGACCAACCCGACATTCGCCCCCGACAGGCGCGAGTCGGACAAAATTCGATCAAGGTCCGCCGCAAGCGGATTAGCATCCAACGCCGTCGCCCCGCCGGTGGACAAACCCAGCACGAGGGACAAGGACGCAAGCAGGGCAAGCAGTCGTGGCCAACGGATCATCCGTCGATTCTGCACACCCCTACACCCCACACCTGTGAGGGGCCCTCATATACAGCCAAACCCAGGGTCCCCCAGCCGTGAAGACCCCCCGAAACCCAAGGTACTCAGGGGGTACGACATTTTCGCGGACCACCCACACCCACCCACCCCCCAGCAACAACAACCGACCGACCACAGCCCGACGGCAAGCCGAGCACAACACCCCATTGGGCGAAGCCCACCAACACGCATCCGACGCGAAGCGCCTCGGGCCTCATCGGCGCCAGCCGATGCCCTGCCGGGCGAAGCCCGACGCCCCACCCGACGCGCAGCGAGGATGCCCCGCCCGATGGCGAAGCCGAGCACAACACCCCGATGGGCGCAGCCCGCCAGCGCGCATCCGGCGCGGAGCGCCTGGGGCCTTATCGGCGCCCGCCGATGCCTGAGTCGGGCGAAGCCCGATGCCCTGTCCGACGCGCAGCGAGGATGCCTTGTCCGACGGCGAAGCCGAGGATGCCTGAGTCGGCGAAGCCGATGCTGGCGTAGCCAGACCTACCCCGCAACCCGATCCGAAGCCATCTCTGGGCTTGACGGAGCTTGTCAAGACAGCTCTACCGTCTTGACAAGCTCCGTCAAGTCTAGAACACTCGGTGAGCGGGTTGCAGCCTCCCTAAACCCAACCCACGCCCCCGGACAGCACCACCCCAGGGTCCCCCCACCGAGAAAACCCCCCGAAACCCAACGTACTCACAGGGTCCGACAACCAAAGGCAACCACCATCCACCCAACAAGATCATCCACCCCAACCCTCATCGAGTTCAGCGGCCTCCCCGGCACCGGCAAGTCGACCCTCTCCCGCCACCTAGCAACCCGCACCGGCGCCGTCCTCCTCCGCGTCGACGAGATCGAAGCGGCCATGCGCCGCAACGGCCTCACCCCCGACCAGACCGGTATCGCCGCCTACAGCGTCGCCCACGACATCGCCGCGAGCCACCTCCGCCGAGGTCTGACCGTCATAGCCGACGCCGTCAACCCGGTCCCCGAAGCCCGCGCGGGCTGGCGCGACCTGGCCGTCGAGTGCGCCGCGGAGCACGTGGTCATCGAGGTCACCTGCCCGGACCCCGACATCCACCGCCGACGAGTCGAGGAGCGCGTCAGCGACCTCCCCGGCTGGACCTACCCCACCTGGGAGCAGATCCAACAACGCGACTACCGCCCGCGCACCGACGACCGCCTCGTCGTCGACACCACACACCCGGTGGACGCCTGCCACGACGAGATCGCCCGGTACGTCGGCAGGTGACCCGGTCCCCCGCGGCAGGGGGACCGGGAGTGGATCACGCCTCGACCTGCGACCGATCACCAGACCAGAGGGTGTGGAAGCTGCCCTCGGCGTCGGTGCGCCGGTAGGTGTGCGCGCCGAAGAAGTCGCGCAGGCCCTGGATCAGCGCCGCGGGCAGCCGCTCCGACCTCAGGCCGTCGTAGTACGCCAACGCCGACACGAACCCCGGCACCGGCACCCCGGCCTGGACGGCGCCGACGACAACCCGTCGCCACGCCGCCTCGGCGTTCTGCACGGCCTCGCGGAAGTAGTCGTCGACCAGCAGCGACGCCAGCTCGGGGCTGCCGTCGTAGGCCTCGCGGATCCGGTCGAGGAACCGCGCCCGGATGATGCACCCGCCGCGCCAGATCGTCGCCATGGCACCGAGGTCGAGGTCCCAGCCGTACTCCTTGCTGGCGGCCCGCATCTGGTCGAAGCCCTGCGCGTACGCGACGACCTTGGAGGCGTACAGCGCCTGGCGGACGTCGTCGACGAGACCGTCGGTCACGGTCTTGGAGACCTCGGCGGCACCGAACGCGTCGCGCACGGCCTTGCGCTGGTCGACGCGGCCGGACAGCGAGCGGGCGAACACGGCCTCGGCGATGCCGGTCACCGGCACACCCAGCTCCAACGCCTCCTGCACGGTCCAGCGACCGGTGCCCTTCTGCTCCGCCTCGTCCGCGATGACCTCGACGAGCGCCTTGCCGCTAGTCGCGTCCACATGCGACAGGACCTCGGCGGTGATCTCGATGAGGTAGGACTCGAGGTCGCCCTCGTTCCACTCGCGGAACACGTCGGCGATCTCGGCGGGCGTCTTGCCGCCCGCGCGCAGCAGCAGGTCGTACGCCTCGGCGATGAGCTGCATGTCCGCGTACTCGATGCCGTTGTGGACCATCTTCACGAAGTGGCCCGCACCGTCCGGTCCCACGTGGACGCAGCACGGCGTGCCGTCCACGTTCGCAGCGATGCTCTCCAACACCGGGCCCAGGTGCGAGTAGGACTCCTTCGAACCACCCGGCATGATGCTGGGGCCGTTGAGCGCGCCCTCCTCACCACCGGAGATGCCCGCACCGACGAAGTGCAGCCCCTTCTCCCGCAACGCCGCCTCCCGACGACGCGTGTCGGCGTAGTGGGCGTTGCCGCCGTCGATCACCATGTCGCCCTCGTCGAGCAACGGCGTCAACTCGTCGATCACCGCGTCGGTGGGCGCACCCGCCTTGACCATGATGATGATCTGGCGCGGCTTCTGGAGACTCGCGACGAGCTCCTCCGCCGTCTCGGCCGGGACGAAGTCACCCTCGTGGCCGTGCTGTTCGATCAAGAGCTTGGTCCGGCTCGCGGACCGGTTGTGGACGGCGACCCGGTGTCCGTGCCGGGCGAGGTTGCGGGCCAGGTTGCTGCCCATCACAGCTAGTCCGGTTACCGCGATCCGTGCCGTTGCCTCGGTTGTCATCTGCACAGCCTGCCTAAAAAACGGCCGTAGTGCGAGGGGACGAGTGTCATAGAGCTGTTGGGTGGTGGGAGACGTAGCGGGTTGGGGGGATCGGTGAAGCCCAGTTCCCGGCCGTCCCACCTTCTGGGGAAGCCCAGCCCCCGGCGCGCGATTGTCTCAATGCCCGATCTTGCTTGTCAAGACGATGGAGCTGTCTTGACAAGCAAGATCGGGCAGGAGGGCGCTGTGGATCGGGGGCAGAGGGGGAGTCTGGCTTCGCCAGCATCGAGCTGCGCTCGACTCGGACATCGGGCTTCGCCCGACAAGGCATCCTCGGCTGCGCCGTTGGACAAGGCATCCGCGCTTCGCGGCGGACAGGGCATCGGCTGGCGCCGACAAGGCCCCAGGCGCTCCGCGCCGGATGCGCGCTGGCGGGCTGCGCCCATCGTGGATGGGGTGGTGGGGTGGCAGTGGCTGTTGCTGTTGCTGTTGTCAGCGGCGGTCGAAGGCCCAGATGGAGACTTTGGATTCGTCGCCGCCGATCAGGGGGCGCCAGGCGGGGTGCATGGGGAGGGTGGTGGTGGTCAGGCGGCGGGGGGTGCGTTGTAGGGCGGTTAGCGGTAGGACGTCGGCGAGGGTGGTGCGGACCTCGTGGCAGCGGGCGTGGGTGAGGATGAGGCGGAGGCCGTCCAGGCCGTCGCGGCCGCCGCCCTCGTGCAGGTGCAGGAACTCGGGTTCGACGTCGGCGAGGAGTTCAGCGGGGCGTTGTGGGGGGTTGACGGCGAGCACGTCGGCGTCGAGCACGTCGAGCTGGGTGAAGTCGGCCTGCCACAACGAGAGGCGGTCGCGGGCTGGAGGGCCGAGCAGGCGTTCGACGTTGGTGGCGGTGTCGCGGAGCGCGTCCGGGTCGCGGTCGAGGGCGATGACGTGGCGGGCGCCCGCCGAGAGGGCGGCGATGGTGATGAGGCCGGCGCCGGAGCCTGCGTCGACCACGGAGCGGCCCCAGACGTCGCTCAGGGTGGACGCCAGCAAGGCGGAGAACTCGGACGGGCGGTGGACGTCGGGGCCCGCGGTCAGGCCGAGGCCGAAGAGGTACCAGGCGGTCCAGGTGGCGCCGGGGTGGGGGACGGTGGTCACGAGATGACGCGGAGCAGGCCCTCTTGGACCACGGTGGCGACGAGTCTGCCGTCCTGGGAGAAGAAGCGGCCGGTGGCGAGTCCGCGGGCGCCGGAGGCGCTGGGGGACGCGCAGTCGTACAGGAACCACTCGTCGGCGCGGAAGCGGCGGTGGAACCACATGGCGTGGTCGAGGCTGGCGCCGAGGACCTTGTCGGTGCCCCAGTAGACGCCGTGCTTGACCAGGATCGAGTCGAGCAGGGTCATGTCGGAGGCGTAGGCCAGGACGCAGACGTGCAGCAGGTCGTCGTCGCTGAGCTTGCCGTCGGCGCGCATCCACACCTGGCTGCGGGCCTCGCCGGGGCCGTCCTCGCGGGACTCCCAGGGCGGCTCGGTGACGTAGCGCACGTCGATCGGCCGGGGCAGCCGGGGGCGTTCGAGCTGGTCGAAGTACGTCTTCGACGCCTCGGCGTAGGTCGGCAGCGACTCCGGGTCCGGCACGTCGGGCATCGGCTCGGCGTGGTCCATGCCCGTCTCGTCCTTCTGGAACGACGCGGACAGCGAGAAGATCGCCTTGCCGTGCTGGATGCCGACGACCCGCCTGGTCGTGAACGAGCGGCCGTCGCGGATGCGGTCGACCTCGTAGACGATCGGCACGGTCGGGTCGCCGCCGCGGATGAAGTACGAGTGCAGCGAGTGCACGTGCCGCTCCGGCGGCACCGTCCGGCCCGCCGCGACCAGCGCCTGCCCGGCGACCTGCCCGCCGAAGACCCGCACCGGGGACTCGGCGGGGCTCACCCCGCGGAAGATGTTCTCCTCGATGCGCTCGAGGTCGAGCAGCGCGACGAGGCGGTCGAGCACGGGCTGCCCGTGCGGGACCCCGTCGCTGTCCAACGGAGCGTCCTGGGCCGCGGCGAATCGCGCGGCCGCGGCACGGGCAGCCTCTGTCAACGTGTACTCCTAGGCGTGGTCGTCCTCGCCCAGGCGGTGCACCCGGATGAGGTTCGTCGAGCCTACGGTTCCCGGCGGGGAGCCCGCGACCACGACCACCAAGTCACCGGCCTGGTAGCGGCCGATGTCGAGCATCGAGATGTCCACCTGGCGGACCATCTCGTCGGTGGACTCCACCCTCGGCACGAGGAACGTCTCGGTGCCCCACGTCAGCGACAGCTGCGCGCGCACCTCCTGCTCGGGCGTGAACGCGAGCAGCGGCAACGGGGTGTGCAGGCGGGCGAGCCGCCGCACGGTGTCACCGGACTGGGTGAAGGCGACCAGGGCCTTGGCGTTGAGGCGCTCGCCGATGTCGCGGGCCGCGTAGGAGATGACGCCGCGCTTGGTGCGCGGGACGTGCGTCAGCGGCGGCACGACGGTCGACTCGGTCTCGACGGCCACGATGATGCGGCTCATCGTCTGCACGGACTCGATGGCGTAGCGGCCGACGCTGGTCTCACCGGAGAGCATGAGCGCGTCGGCGCCGTCCAGCACCGCGTTCGCGACGTCGGACGTCTCGGCGCGGGTCGGGCGGGAGTTGGTGATCATCGAGTCGAGCATCTGGGTGGCCACGATGACCGGCTTGGCGTTCTCGCGGGCGATCTGGATCGCGCGCTTCTGCACCAGCGGCACGTGCTCCAGCGGCAGCTCCACGCCGAGGTCGCCGCGGGCGACCATGACGCCGTCGAAGGCCAGCACGATGGCCTCGAGGTTGTCCACGGCCTCGGGCTTCTCGATCTTCGCGATGACCGGGAGGCGCTTGGCGCCGACCCGGTCCATCACCTGGTGGACCAGGTCGATGTCGGCCGGGGAGCGGACGAAGGACAGCGCGATGAAGTCGACGCCCAGCGAGAGCGCGAACTCCAGGTCCTCGATGTCCTTCTCGGACATGGCGGGCACGGAGACGTCCATGCCCGGCAGGGACAAGCCCTTGTTGTTGCTGACGGGACCGCCTTCGGTCACCTCGCAGACGACGTCCGGGCCCTCGACGTCGGTGACCACGAGGCCGACCTTGCCGTCGTCCACGAGCAGCCGGTCGCCGACCTTGGCGTCCTTGGCGAGTTCCTTGTAGGTGGTGGAGACCCGGTCGTGCGTTCCCGCGACGTCCTCGACGGTCACGCGCACGATGTCACCGGTGCGCCACTCGACGGGACCGGCGGCGAACCGGCCGAGACGGATCTTGGGGCCCTGCAGGTCCGCCAGGATGCCCACCGCACGGCCCGACTCGTTCGCGGCGGCGCGAACGGTGTCGTAGACCTGCTTGTGGTCGGCATGGCTGCCGTGGCTGAAGTTCATCCTCGCCACGTCCATACCGGCCGCTACGAGCTCGCGCACCTTCTCAGGGGACGAGGTAGCGGGGCCCATGGTACAGACGATCTTTGCGCGTCGACTCACGTTGGGAGAGGATAGTCCCCTTTACTGGACCGATCCCGAACTACCCGTCGGTAAGTTCCGCGCAGGCACGATATTCAGGGGTAACACGGGGGTAATAGGGGGTTCGGTTGCGAAAACATCTTCCGTTCGTGGTCGCGATGTCGCTCAGCGTCATCGTTCTGTTCACCCCGGAGTCGGGTGTCCCGAGCTCGCCGCCGGGCACGGACAAGGTCGTCCACTGCCTGTTGTTCGCGCTTTTGGCCGTGACGGGACTGAGGGCCGCGGCCGGGTGGCCGCGGCCCCGCTGGGTCCTGCTCGCGCTGGTCGGTTACGCGGGTCTGTCCGAGGTGCTGCAGGCGCTGATCACCCCGCTGCACCGCAGCGGCGACGTGCTCGACGCGCTGACCGACGTCGTCGGCATCGCGCTCGGGTGGGGTGTGGGCGCCCTGGTCGCGCGGCGGCTCAGCGCCAGGGCTTCTCGCTGACGCCCACGTGGTCCACGCACCACTCGTTGAACGCCTTGAGCTCCCGCCACGCCTTGACCACGCGGGTGCCGCAGCCGGGCTCGTGGAGGGTGTCGTCGGGCGGCCACACCTTCGCCGCGTACAGCGTGCGGTGGCGCAGCAGCTCGATGCGGGGGTGCTCGGGGGCGACGCCGCGCGGCTTGCTCTTGAGCCGGTCGCCGCGGATGTCCCACCCGGACTTCTCCAGCTTGGCGACGATCTTCTCCAGCTGCCCGCCGCGCCGGTCCTCGTCCACGGCCGTGCGGAACCGGGCGAGCTGGTCGGAGGCCATCGCGAACGAGCCGCCGCCGACCATCACGCCCTCGACGCCGATCTGGACGTAGAAGGCGCCGCCGCCGCGGCCCTGTTCGACCACGCCGCCGCAGTGCGTCTTGTACGGGGTCTTGTCCTTGCTGAAGCGGACGTCGCGGAACGGCCGGAAGACCTTGCCGGGACCGAACTCGGGTTCGAGGTCGTTGAGCAGCACCAGCATCGGCGCCCGCACGTCCTCCTGGTAGGTGGACTTGTTCGCGTCCCAGTAGACCTTGGAGTTGTCGGCCTCGAGACCGTCGAAGAAGTCGATGGCGTGTTCGCCGAACCCGCTGAATTCCACGCCGACAGCCTACGTTCCGCCCTTCGCCGCGGTGGTCGGGTGGTCAGCCGCCGACCTTGCCGAGGACGAAGTCCGCGGCGTCGTCGCGGTAGCGGTTCATGTAGCTCAGGTGCGTGATGGTGCTCACGCCGCTGTCGCAGAACGTGTCACCGGAGTCGCAGAAGGTCTGGATGCGGTCGGCGAACCCGGCGAGGACCTTCAGCTGGGCGCCGGACCGGGGGAACCGGCCGTTGCGGGTCGAGGTGCCGACGTCGAAGGGCTGACCGACGACGTGGCGGGGGTCGCCGAACGTGGCGACGGCGGTCACGTGGCTCGCGACCGAGGCGGCCAGCGGCGGGGTCGCCGAGCCGAGCCCGACACCGCCTCCGCCGCCGAGGACGTCGAGCACCACGTGGGCGCCCTGGGAGTAGCCCGCCAGCACGATCTTCTGGTCCGGG
Organism: Umezawaea tangerina; assembly: GCF_003002815.1. Lineage (GTDB taxonomy): Bacteria > Actinomycetota > Actinomycetes > Mycobacteriales > Pseudonocardiaceae > Umezawaea > Umezawaea tangerina. The sequence goes on from NZ_PVTF01000004.1 coordinate 262,123, forward strand.
CACTGCTGGACCTGGGCGGTGAGCTGCGACGTCAGCGCGCTGACGCCCTGGCCCGAGCTGCGGGCGTAGTCGGTGAGGGTGGCCGGGTAGTCGACCGACGCCCGGCTCACGGTCTGCTTGCTGGTGCCGACGACCCGGCTCACCATGGCGGCGGTGATGCCCTCGCCGGGGCGTTCGGTGGAGGCGCGGGCGGTGATGACGTGCACGGCGGCGCAGGCCGTGCCCGCGGGTGCCTTGACGGCGCTCGCCTGGTTGGACATCACGAAGACGGTGGCCGCGGTGATCCCGCTCGCGGTGACGACGGCGAGCAGCCCGAAGAGCCGGCGTCTCGGGCGGAGGGAATGGACAGCGCTCATTTCGGAACTCCGTTTCCGTGGTGGAGAAAAGCGGCTATAGAAACCCCCTGACTGTGCATACGGAACGGCACTACGCGCGGTTCACCGCCGAAAAGCAGAATACCCGGTCCTGGAATGACCGGTCTGGGAACGAACGGTCCTGGAATGACCGGTCCAGGTGGCGGAATGCGTTTCCGCCGCTCACGGCTCCCATACCGCACGCACCGCGCACACCGCATCGGGTGTTCCACCAGTGGCGCGCGGAACCACCCGCCGAGAAGGAGACCGGTCGACCGGATTTCACCGACGTCCGCGAAATGGTGTCGAAATCACCGGGAGGAATGGCGTCGTCCGGTCACGACCCCGTTGTCGTGACCGGACGACGGGTCACACGACGGCCAGCGGGATCAGGTTTGGGACCACCGGCGACGGCAGGTCCGACGAGCCGGTGAGGAAGCGGTCGACCGCGTTCGCCACCGACCGGCCCTCCGCGATCGCCCACACGACCAGGGAGGCGCCGCGGTGGGCGTCGCCGCAGACGAACACGCCCGGCGCGGTGGTCTCCCAGTCGGAGCCGCACGAGATGGTGCCGCGCCGGGTGAGCGTGATGTCCAGGTCGTCCAGCAGCCGCATGTGCTCGACGCCCTCGAAGCCGATGGCCAGCAGCACCATGTCCGCGGGCAGGACCTCGACCTCCTCGGACATCGGCACGACCGCGCGGCGCCCCTCGGCGTCCTTCTCGACCCGCACCTTGCGCAGCGCGATCTGCCGGACGTGGCCGTCGTCGTCGCCGATGAACCTCTCGACGGCGACGGCGAACTTCCGCTCGCCCGCCTCCTCGTGGGCGGCGTAGGTGCGCAGGATCCACGGCCACACCGGCCACGGCGAGCGCGAGTCGTCGCGCTGGGACGGCGGCATCGGGTACTGGTCGAGCTGGAGCACGGACGCCGCGCCCTCGCGGACCGCGGTGCCGTAGCAGTCGGCGCCGGTGTCGCCGCCGCCGATGATCACCACGTGCTTGCCCTCGGCGGACAGCGGTGACGGCCCGTCGCCCTCGACGGCCCGGTTCGCCGGGACCAGGTGGTCCATGGCGAGGTGGACGCCCGCGAGCTCGCGGCCGGGGGTGGTGGTGTCGTCGCGCCCGCGCAGGGCGCCGACGGCCAGGACCACGGCGTCGAACTTGGCGCGCAGCTGGTCCACGGTGAGGTCGACGCCGACCTCGACGCCGGTGACGAACTTGGTGCCCTCCTTGCGCAGCTGCGCCAGCCTGCGGTCGAGGACCTTCTTCTCCATCTTGAACTCGGGGATGCCGTAGCGGAGCAGGCCGCCGAGGCGGTCGTCGCGCTCGAACACCGTGACGTGGTGGCCCGCGCGGGTCAGCTGCTGGGCGGCGGCCAGACCGGCCGGTCCGGAGCCGACGACGGCGACCTTCTTGCCCGAGGAGACGGTGGACTGGCTGGCGTGCACCAGTCCCTGCTCCCAGGACACGTCGGCGATGGCCTGCTCGACCCGCTTGATCGCGACCGCTCCCCCGGCGTCCGGGGTGATCGCGAGCACGCACGCCGCCTCGCACGGGGCGGGGCACAGCCGACCGGTGAACTCCGGGAAGTTGTTGGTGGCGTGCAGGCGGTCCGACGCCAGCTCCCAGTCGCCGCGGCGGACCAGGTCGTTCCACTCCGGGATCAGGTTGCCCAGCGGGCAGCCCGCGGACCCGGAGTGGCAGAACGGGATGCCGCAGTCCATGCAGCGCCCGGCCTGGGTGCGGACCTGCTTCTCGCGCACCTCGGGTTCGAGGTCGAGGTAGACCTCGCGCCAGTCCTCGACGCGCTCGGTCGTCGGCCGCTTCTTCGCGTCGGCGCGGTCGTTCTTCAGAAAACCGTGCGGGTCAGCCACGGGAGGCCTCCATGATCGCCGTGTCGACGTCCCTGCCCTCCGCGCGGGCGAGCCTCATCGCTTCGAGCACGCGCTGGTAGTCGCGGGGCATCACCTTGGTGAACGCGGCGGAACGCCGGGGCCAGTCGCCGAGCAGCGAGGCGGCCACCGCCGAACCGGTGAGCTGGTGGTGCCGGGTGACGATCTCCTTGAGCCAGCGGAGGTCGTCGGGTGACGGGCGCTGGAGCTCGACCATCGCCTTGTTGACGTTGGCGGGGTCGAGGTCCAGCAGGTAGGCGATGCCGCCGGACATGCCCGCGGCGAGGTTGCGGCCGGTCGGGCCGAGCACCACCGCGCGGCCGCCGGTCATGTACTCGAACGCGTGGTCGCCCACGCCCTCGGACACGGCGATCGCGCCGGAGTTGCGGACGCAGAACCGCTCGCCGACCCGGCCGCGCAGGAACACCTCGCCCGAGGTCGCGCCGTAGCCGATCACGTTGCCCGCGATCACCTGCTGCTCGGCGGCGAACGCCGAGTCCTCGTGCGGGCGCACCACGATCCGGCCGCCGGACAGGCCCTTGCCGACGTAGTCGTTGGCGTCGCCGACCATCTCCAGCGTGATGCCGGAGGGCAGGAACGCGCCGAGCGACTGGCCCGCGGACCCGGTGAGCCGGACGTGGATCGTGTCGTCGGGCAGGCCGTCGCCGCCGAAGCGGCGGGTGACCTCCGCACCGAGCAGCGTGCCGACGGTGCGGTTCACGTTGCGCACCGGCAGTTCCAGCCGCACCGGGATGGCGTCCTCCAGCGCGCCCTCGGCGAGCTGGAGCAGCGTGCGGTCCAGGGCGTGGTCGAGGCCGTGGTCCTGGTCGCGGACGCGGCGGCGCGCCGACGGGTACCGGGTCTCGGGCACCGCGAACACCGGCGACAGGTCGAGCCCGCTGGCCTTCCAGTGCTCCATGGCGGGTGCGGTGTCCAGCAGCTCGGCGTGGCCGACGGCCTCGTCGATCGTGCGGAAACCCAGTGCCGCCAGGTGTTCCCTGACCTCCTGCGCGACGAACTCGAAGAAGTTCACCACGTGGTCGGCCTGTCCGGTGTAGCGGGCGCGCAGCACCGGGTTCTGGGTCGCGACGCCGACCGGGCAGGTGTCGAGGTGGCAGACGCGCATCATCACGCAGCCGGCCACGATCAGCGGCGCGGTGGCGAAGCCGAACTCCTCGGCGCCGAGCAGCGCGGCCACCACGACGTCGCGGCCGGTGCGCAGCGCGCCGTCGACCTGGACCGTGATGCGGTCGCGCAAACCGTTGAGCAGCAACGTCTGCTGCGTCTCGGCGAGCCCGATCTCCCACGGCGTGCCCGCGTGCTTGAGCGAGTTCAGCGGGGACGCGCCGGTGCCGCCGTCGTGGCCGGAGATCAGCACGACGTCCGCGTGCGCCTTCGCCACGCCCGTCGCGACCGTGCCCACGCCGATCTCGCTGACCAGCTTCACGTGCACGCGGGCCTGCTCGTTGGCGTTCTTCAGGTCGTGGATGAGCTGGGCGAGGTCCTCGATGGAGTAGATGTCGTGGTGCGGCGGCGGCGAGATGAGGCCGACGCCCGGCGTGGAGTGCCGAGTGCGCGCGATCCACGGGTACACCTTGTAGCCGGGCAGCTGCCCGCCCTCGCCGGGCTTCGCGCCCTGCGCCATCTTGATCTGGATGTCGGTGCCGTTGACCAGGTACTCGCTGGTCACGCCGAACCGGCCGGACGCGACCTGCTTGACCGCCGAGCGCCGCTGCGGGTCGTAGAGGCGCTCGCGGTCCTCGCCGCCCTCGCCGCTGTTGGACCGGCCGCCGAGCCGGTTCATCGCGATGGCCAGGGTCTCGTGCGCCTCGGCCGAGATGGAGCCGTAGGACATGGCGCCGGTGTTGAAGCGCTTGACGATCGAGGAGACCGGCTCGACCTCGTCGATCGGCACCGGGGTGCGGCCCTGCGTGAGCACCTCGAACAGGCCGCGCAGCGTGCCGCCCTCGCGGGCCAGCCGCTCGACCTCCTCGGTGTACTGCCGGTAGACCTCGGTCTTGCGGGTCTTCGTGGCGTGCTGGAGCAGGAACACCGTCTCCGGGGAGAACAGGTGCAGCTCGCCCTCGCGGCGGTAGGAGTACTCGCCGCCGACCTCCAGGCGCCGGTGCGAGCGGTCGGTCGGGTTGTCCGGGAACGCCCGGCGGTGCCGGATCGCGACCTCCTCGGCGAGCACGTCGAGGCCGACGCCGCCGAGCTTGGACACCGTGCCGGTGAAGTACTCGGCGAGCAGGTCGTGCGCCAGGCCCATGGCCTCGAAGACCTGCGCCGCGGTGTACGCGCCGACGGTGGAGATGCCCATCTTGGACATGATCTTCAGGACGCCCTTGACCAGCGCACCCACGTACTGGCGCACGGCCTTGCGCGGCTCGATGCCGGTGATCGCGCCCTGGTTGACCAGGTCCTCGATCGTCTCGAACGCCAGGTACGGGTTGACCGCGGCGGCGCCGTAGCTCAGCAGCGTCGCGATGTGGTGCACCTCGCGGGCGTCACCGGTCTCGACGACGAGCGCGACGCGCAGCCGCTCCTTGGTGCGCACCAGGTGGTGGTGCACGGCGGAGACCAGCAGCAGCGACGGGATCGGCGCCATCCGGTGGTCGGAGTCGCGGTCGGACAGCACGAGCGTGCGGGCGCCGTTCGCGATGGCCTCCGACGCCTCGCGACGCACCCGCTCGACGGCCGCGGCGAGCGCGTCGCCACCACCGTCCACCTCGTACAGTCCGGACAGGACGGTGCAGGCGAACCCCGGCAGGTCGCCGTCGTCGTTGATGTGGATGAGCTTGGCCAGCTCGTCGTTGTCGATGACCGGGTAGTCGAGCTGGATGTGGCGGCAGGACACCGGGGACGGGTCCAGCAGGTTCTGCTCGGGTCCCATCACGCGCGACACCGACGTGACGATCTCCTCGCGGATCGCGTCCAGCGGCGGGTTCGTCACCTGGGCGAAGTTCTGCACGAAGTAGTCGTAGAGCAGCCGCGACCGCTTCGACAGCGCGGCGACGGGGGTGTCCGTGCCCATCGAGCCCAGCGGTTCCATGCCCCCGACGGTCATGGGGGCGAGCAGGATGCGCAGCTCCTCCTCGGTGTAGCCGAAGGTGAGCTGGCGGCGCACGACGGACTCGTGGCTCTGCACGACGTGCTCGCGGTCGGCGAGGTCGTCGAGCTGGAGCAGGCCCGCGTGCAGCCACTCGTCGTAGGGGTGGTCGTCGGCCAGGCCCGCCTTGATCTCGGCGTCGTCCACGATCCGACCGGCCTCGGTGTCCACCAGGAACATGCGGCCCGGCTGGAGGCGGCCCTTGGCCACGACCTCGCTCGGCGGCACGTCCAGCACACCGGTCTCGCTGGCCAGCACGACCCGGCCGTCGGCGGTCTGCCACCAGCGGGCCGGGCGCAGGCCGTTGCGGTCCAGGACCGCGCCGACCAGGGTGCCGTCGGTGAACGTGACGCAGGCGGGGCCGTCCCACGGCTCCATCAGGCTGGCGTGGAACTGGTAGAACGCCCGCTGCCGCGCGTTCATCGAGGCGTGGTTCTCCCAGGCCTCGGGGATCATCATCATCACCGCGTGCGGCAGCGACCGGCCGCCCAGGTGCAGCAGCTCCAGGACCTCGTCCATCGACGCCGAGTCCGACCCGTCGGGGTCGCAGATCGGGAACAGCCTGGTCAGGTCGCCGGGGATCAGGTCGGAGCGGAGCAGCGCCTCGCGGGCGCGCATCCGGTTCCGGTTGCCGCGCACGGTGTTGATCTCGCCGTTGTGCGCCACGTACCGGAACGGGTGCGCCAGCGGCCACGACGGGAACGTGTTGGTGGAGAAGCGGCTGTGCACCAGCGCGATGGCGGAGGCGAGCCGCTCGTCGCGCAGGTCCGGGAAGAACGCGGGCAGCTGCCCGGTCGTGAGCATGCCCTTGTAGACCAGGGTGCGCGCGGACAGCGACGGGAAGTACGTGCCGACGTTCGCGGCCGCGGTCTCGTGCTCGACCCTCTTGCGCAGGCCGAACGTCAACCGGTCCAGGGCGATGCCCTCGACGCCCGTGTCGTCGGCCGAAGCCACGAACAGCATCGCGAAGTGCGGGACCACCGACAGCGCGGTCGGGCCGACGTCGGCGGCCACCGGGTCGACCGGCACGTCGCGCCAGCCCAGGACCTCCAGGCCCTCCTCGGCGGCGATCCGCTCGGCCGTCTCGACGGCCTTGGCGCGCTCGTCGACGTCCAGCGGCAGGAACGCGACCCCCGCCGCGTAGCTCCCGCGGGCGGGCAGCTCGAAGTCGACCACCGCGCGGAGGAACTCGTCCGGCAGCTGGAGCAGGATGCCCGCCCCGTCACCGCTGGTCGGCTCGGCGCCCGCGGCGCCCCGGTGCTCCAGGTTGGCCAACGCGGTGAGCGCGTCGTCCACGATCCCGTGCGAACGCCGACCCCTGATGTCGGCCACCATCGCCACACCGCAGGCGTCACGCTCCGCAGTGGGGTCGTAGAGGCCCTGAGGGGCCGGGATGGCGGAGAAGATCACAGCGCAGACCTCCTTCGTCGTCCTGTGAAGAACGATGTCCTCGTGCTCAGACCTGGGATTACGGTCTCTGGGCACGGGACGACGGTGGCCCGCGTGTTGACGCGACCTTAACAGCCGCGAAACCTGGAATCACCCTCCGATGGGCGGTGTTGCTCATGATCGCGTAACGATTCGGGCTGTCGGAACGACAGTGGGCCCACACCTCGTGATCGGCTACGACCGGGCAGCATATCCGAGCCGAACCGACCCCGCGCGGCGATGAGAGCTTGCCGACACGAGGCACCCCACCGCTTCCCGCGCTCCCCCGCTGGTCGGACCCCGTCCGCCCTGGTTAGCGGGCGGTAACAGGACCAGTCGGTCCGGTGGTCACGCGGAGTCACCCACCCGTGCCGGAGCAACCCCCGAAACACGGACCAGGACCGCCCGGAGGCGGCCCTGGCGTTTCGTGCAGTGTCGTTCGGCGTCGTTCGGTGTCGTGAGAGGAAGGCAGGCCCCGCCGGCGCGCGGCGTGGGTGGGGTGTGCGCGCCGGCGGGACCCGCGGCCGGGTGGTCTAGTGGGCGCCCGCCGGGACGGTCTCGCGCTTCTCGTCCTCACCGGTGTGCTGCTGGTCGATGAGGTGGTCGACGTCGACGAGCGACGGGTTGTCGAGCACCTCCCGCAGCCGGTCCCGGTCGAGCTGGTTCTGCCAGCGGGCGATCACGAGGGTGCCGACACCGTTGCCGATGACGTTCGTGATCGCTCGGGCCTCGGACATGAACCGGTCGATGCCGACGATGAGCGCGATGCCGACCGCGGGGATGGCGCTGTTCGCCTCGAACGCCTGGAGAGAGGCTGCGAGGGTGACCAGCCCGGCTCCCGTGACGCCCGCCGCGCCCTTGCTGGCGAGCAGCATGAACAGCAGCAGGCCGATCTGGGTGCCGATGCCGACGTCGGTGCCGGTGGCCTGAGCGATGAACAGCGCGCCCATGGTCAGGTAGATGCACGTGCCGTCGAGGTTGAACGAGTAGCCGGTCGGGATGGTCAGGCCGACCACGGACTTCTCCGCGCCCGCCGCCTCCAGCTTGACCAGCATGCGCGGCAGGACGGTCTCGCTGGAGGACGTGCCGAGCACGATCAGCAGCTCGTCCTTGATGTAGCGCAGGAACTTCAGGATGTTGAACCCGGCGTAGTAGGCGACCCCGCCGAGCACCAGGAAGACGAACAGCACGCACGTGACGTAGAACGACCCCATCAGCCAGGCGAGCTTGCCGAGGATGCTGCCGCCGAACTTGCCGATCGTGTAGGCGATGCCGCCGAACGCGCCGATCGGCGCCGCGTACATGACGATCTTGATGACGCCGAACATGACCTTGGCGACCGTGTCCAGCGCGGACACGACCCTGGCGCCGCGGGAGCCCATGCCCGCCACCGCGACGGCGACCAGGACGGCGACCACGAGGACCTGGATCAGCTGGCCGTCGGTGAACGCGCTGACGAACGACTTCGGCACCAGGCTCAGCACGAACCCGGTGACACCGGTGTCCGAGCTGGACGCGTCCTGGAGGGTCTTCTCGGCGACGCTGTCCTTGATCGGGATGGAGGCGCCGTGGTGGCCGGGCTGGACGACGTTCACGACGACCATGCCGATGACGAGGGCGACCAGCGTCATGGCGGTGAAGTAGAGGATCGTGCGCAGCGCGAGCCCACCGGCCTTGGCGAGGTTGCCGAGCCCGGCGATGCCCACGACGATCGTGCAGAAGATGGTCGGCGCGATGACGACCTTCACCAGCGCCACGAACAGGTCGGCGAGCCACTTCATGCCGCTGGCCTGCACCGGGAACGCGTAGCCGACGACAACGCCGAGGACGATCGAGACCAGCACCCAGAAGTACAGGTGCCGGTAGAGCGGCTTGCGCGCCGCTGCGGGCGGACTGGCGGCCACGTCGCCTCCAAAGGTGCGGTGGGGATGAGTTGGTTCGTGATCCTGGGCACAGGGCTCCCCCGCAACAAGCGAGCGGCCCGAAACTTCAGATCCACCTGACGTAACAAGTCCGCCACGCGAGGTTCACCTGGACTTCCGGCGTACCCTCCGTCTCGTGTCGCTCAGCCGTCGCACCGTGCTGCTGGCCGCTCTCGCGGCGGGCGTCCCGGTGGCCGCGTGCTCCTCGACGGACACCCCGGAGCTCGCCGAGCTGGTCCTGGCCACCGGTCCGGACGGCGCCGTGTTCCGCGAGGTCGGCGCCGCGCTCGCGGCCGCGCTCGCCGACCAGCTCCCCGGTACCCACGTGGTCGCCCGGCCCAGCAGCGCGTCCGTGGAGAACCTGCGGCTGCTCAAGGGCGGCGAGGCCCAGCTCGGTTTGTCCTCTTTGGACTCGGTGGCCGACCTGCCCTCGTTGGACGGCATCAGCGCCATCGGCAGGCTCTACGACAGCTTCCTGCACCTGGTCGTGCCGGAGTCGTCGCCGATCAGGACGTTCACCGACCTCGCGGGCCGCCGCGTCTCCTTCGGCCCGGTCGAGTCCGGCACCGAGTTCACCGCCAAGCGGCTGTTCCAGCTGCTCGGGGTGCGGGCCGACGACGTCCGCATGGCCCACTCGGAGTCCGCGCAGCAGCTGCGGGCCGGGACGATCGAGGCGTTCCTCGCGCTCACCGGCATCCCCACCCCGGCGATCAGCGGGCTGGTCGGCGAGTTCCCGATCCGCCTGGTGCCGATGGCCGACCAGGCCATCGCCCTGGCCAACGCCTTCGAGGGCACCTACGTCCCGGTCACCATCCCCGCCACCACCTACGGCGACCTCGGCCCGTGCCAGACCGTGTCCGTCCCGAACCTGCTGCTGGCCACCACCTCGCTGGCCGACGACGTGGTGGAGGTGGTGACCAGGACCGTGTTCACCGAGTCCGAGCGCATCGCCGCGGGCCACCCGGAGGCCAGCCGGATCAACGTCCGCACCGGCATCGCCACCGGCGACGTACCGCTGCACCCCGGTGCCGAACGCTGGTTCAGGTCGGTCAAGCGCTAGTGCGGTGACCCCGTTCCGGACGTCCACGGGTACCTCGCCCGACGGCTCGCGGGCAGGCCGCCGACGACCTGGCGGCGGAGACGTTCCTGGACCGGGACGTGCTGCTGCTCGTCGCCTGGGAGGAGCTTGCCCACGATGAGGTCGCCGCGGCGCCGGTCATCCCGGTCGGGACCGTGCGGTCGCGGCTCGACCGCGCCCGTCGCAAGGTGCGGGTGGTGTTGGGCACGCCCTCGCCTACCCGCGAAGGGCTGCTAGTGGACATGCCCCCCGGTGGTCGTGGGCGCCGCTGTCGCGCCCTCCATCGCGGTCGACGCCGTGATCGCGCTCGGCGACTACGCACCGAACCGGCGGTGCGGATGTCCGTTGTGGACGAGCCGGGGCAGCGGCCTTGAGCCGTGGTCACGCGCCCAGGCGGACCACGGCGTCCAGGCCGTGCGGTTCGACGGGGTCCAAGCGGAGCTCGCCGCCCGCCGAGGTGACCAGTTCGGCGCAGATGGACAGTCCGAGGCCGGTGCCCGCGGTGTTCTGGTGCTTGGTGGCGCGCCAGAAGCGGCGCAGGGCGTCGGCCCGGTCGTCGGTGCCCAGGCCGCTGCCGTCGTCGGTCACGTGCAGGTCGACCCACTCGGCCTCGGAGCGGGCCGAGATGGTGACGGAGGTGCCGCCGGAGAGCTTGACGGCGTTGCCGACCAGCTCGTCGAGCACGCTGCCGAGTCCGCCGGGCGGTGCCAGCGCGGACAGGCCGGTGGGCACGTCGACCCGCAGGACCATCCCGGCCTGCTCGGCCAGCGCCCGCCACGCGGGGACGTGCGTCGCGAGGAGCGCGTCCAGCTCGACCGGCTCGGCGGCGGAGGCGCTGTCGAGCCGGGTCGCGGCGAGCAGGGCGTCCAGCACGCGGCCCATCTCCTCGGCCTCGTCGACCGCGATCCGCTGCGCCTCCAGGCCTTCGCCGGACACGTGCGGGGCGAGGTTGTCCACGGCGAGCCGGAGGCTGGCCAGCGGGTTGCGCAACTGGTGCGAGGCGTCCGACACGAACGCCCGCTGGCGGCGCAGGGCACGGCCGACCACGTCGACCATGGTGTTGAACGACCGCGCCAGCCGCCGCAGCTCCGGCGGCCCGCCGACCTCGTCGGCCCGCGCGTCCAGCCTGCCGCCCGCGACGGCGGCCGTGGCCTCGTCCAGCCGCCGCACCGGGCGCAGCACCCACCGCGACATCGGCCACGCGACCAGCACCACACCCAGCATCGGGACCAGGCCGACCAGCCCGAGCAGCCCCCACTGCCGCAGCACCGACCCGCGCAGCCGGTCCGTGGGCGACACCGTCACCACCGCGGCGACCACCTCGCTGTCCCGCCCTACCGGTTCCACCACGACCAGCGGCACGTCCTCCCACGGCCACACCGTCTGGTCGGTGTCACCGCGGAACCCGCCGAACGCCGCCCGCAGCCCCGCCGCGATCGCGGGCGAGGTCAGCACGACGTCCGGCCGCGAGCTGGCGACGACCCGGTTGTCCGTGGCCACCAGCGCGACCTGCACCCCGTACAGCTCGTCGTACCGCTCCAGCTCACCGCGCAACGCGGTCAGCCTCCCCGACGCCAGCGCGTTCTCGGCGAGCGAGGCGAACCGGCTGGCGTCCCCCAGCCGGTCGAGGTAGGTCTGCTGCGTCTCCCGCTGCACGACCGCGAACGCCAACGGCACACCGAGCGCCGCCACCAGCGCGACCAGCAGCGGGACGATGAGGACCAGCAGACGCCGCAGCATCAGGCCTCGGTCACCCGGTAGCCGACACCGCGGATCGTCTCGATGCGGACACCGTCGCCGAGCTTGCCGCGGAGAGCGGCGATGTGGGTGTCGAGGGTGCGGGACGGCGCTTCCCAGTGCGACTGCCACACCTGGTCGACGATCAGGTCCCGGCTGACCACGGCACCCGCCCGGCCGACGAGCAGGGCCAGCAGGTCGAACTCCTTGCGGGTCAAGGACAACGGGACGTCCCGCAGGGTGACGGTCCTGCTCGCCGCGTCGAGGACCAGCGGACCCAGCTCCAGGGACCGGGACGACTCGGAGGAGGCACGGGCGGTGCGGGTGCGCCGCAGGACGGCCTCTATGCGGGCGAGGAGCTCGGCGGTGCCGAACGGTTTGACGACGTAGTCGTCGGCACCCGCCCGCAACCCCAGGACGCGTTCGCGCTCCTCGCCGCGGGCGGTGACGGTGATGACCGCGACGCCTTGCCGACGGCGCAGCTCACGCAGGACGTCGAGGCCGTCGGCATCGGGGAGGCCGAGGTCGAGGAGGACCACGTCGGCAGGGGGCGCCGCGAGGGCGGCGGCCGCGGTACCGACCCGGTGGACCTCGTAGCCGGCGTGCCGCAGGGCGGTGAGCAGGCCGCGGGCCACCCGGTCGTCATCTTCGACGACGAGGATGCGCATGGCTGGTTCCTCAAACCCGGTATCGCTGATTCCTCGAACCCGGTGTCACTGCAGTGGACTACGGGGGTGTCGCTACAGCGGACTACGGGGGTGTCACTGCAGTGGACTACGGGGGTGTCGCTACAGCGGACTACGGGGTATCGCTGCAGCGGACCCAGGTGCGGTCGGCTTGACTTGGGGCCCCTTTTTTGGGCTTCGTCGGGCGAAAAAGGGCAGGTGGTAGAGCCTGCCCGCCGACTCATTGTAAGCCCAAAAACCCCAAGTCAAGCCGACCGCACTAGCGGACGAGCACCGCTCGCTACCAGCTGGGCTGGGCCCTCGGCGCTCGCTTCCAGCGTCGTTGGCGGTTAGCTCGCTGCCGGTCTGCTATTCCGACTTTTCGGCCGAAGGCTTGTCGTCCGTGGCCTTGGTGGTCGGGGTGGTGTCGGGCTGGGGTTTGGTGTCGGGGACCGTGACGGTTTCGGGTTCGGTGGTGGTGGTGGTGGTGGTCGCAGCGGCCGAGTTGTCCGGATTGGTCTCGGTTTCGGGCTTGGTGGTGGAGTCCTGTTTTGGGGCGTCCAGGGCGGGGATGAGGGTGAGGTCTTCGCGGGGGCCCTTGGATTTGGCGAGGAAGAAGGCGATGACGGCGCCTAGGAAGACGGCGGCGGAGACGAGGACGTTGATGCGTTGGCCGAAGACGTGGGTGGCTTCGTCGGTGCGCATCAGTTCGATCCAGAAGCGGCCGGCGGTGTAGCCGGCGACGTAGAGGGCGAAGACGCGGCCGTGGCCGAGGCGGAACTTGCGGTCGGCCCAGACGATGAGGATGGCCACGCCGACGTTCCACAGCAGTTCGTAGAGGAACGTGGGGTGCACGATGTCGATCGGGGTGTGGTCGACCGCCACGCCCGCGAGGTCGTCCTTCAGGCCGGTGGCGGGGTCGACGCGTTCGTAGATCTCCAGGCCCCACGGCAGGGTGGTGGAACCGCCGTAGAGCTCCTGGTTGAAGTAGTTGCCGAGCCTGCCGATGGCCTGGGCCAGCACGATGCCGGGAGCGAGGGCGTCCGCCATGGCGGGCAGGGGGATGCCGCGGCGGCGGCAGGCGATCCACGCGCCGACCGCGCCGAGGGCGATGGCGCCCCAGATGCCGAGGCCGCCCTTCCAGATGGCCAGTGCCTCCAGCGGGTTCTTGCCCTCGCCGAAGTACTTCTGGTAGTCCGTCGCCACGTGGTAGAGGCGGCCGCCGACCAGGCCGAACGGCACCGCGAACACCGCGATGTCGGTGACCGCGCCCGCGGGCCCGCCGCGCGCGACGAACCGGCGCTCACCCCACCAGATCGCCACGATGATGCCCACGATGATGCAGAGGGCGTAGGCACGGATGGGAATCGGGCCGATCTCCCAGACCCCCTGGGAGGGGCTCGGGATCGTCGCCAGGAACGCGCCGGACGCGTAGGTCGTCACCACGGCGACCACCGTAGCCGGTGCTGTGTGGGCCCTGTGTTCCGTCCTCCCCGCAGTATCCGATCGTTATCGGGGACGGCCGGGGGCGCGGGGCGGCGGGTCGGTGTCGGGATCGGTCGGTCCATGCGTCCACTGTCCGCAGGACCACCGACAATTCCGGGCCCTCGACCGCCCTCCCGGCGGACGTTCACCCGATCGAGAACCGGCGCCCGGACAAAAGACCAGGTCACGACAGCGGAACGGGCCGCCCGCGCGATGCGGAGCGGCCCGTTCCGGGAAGAACCGTCAGGCGGGTGCCACGGCGCTGCGCACGCCGGTGGCGAGGTCTTCAGCCAAGGCGCGGACGGCGTCCGCGCCGTCCGCGGCGACGGTGACGAACGCGGAGCCGACGATGACGCCGTCGGCGAACGCGGCCAGCTCGGCGGCCTGGGCGCCCGAGCGGACGCCGAGACCGACGCCGACGGGGATGTCGGTGTGCTCGCGCACCCGCGCGACCAGCTCGGGGGCCAGGTTCGACACCACGTCGCGGGCGCCGGTGACGCCCATGACCGAGGTGGCGTAGAGGAAGCCGCGCGAGGACCGCGAGGTGAGGTCGATGCGCTCCTCGCTGGAGGACGGCGCGACCAGGAAGACGCGGTCCAGGTCGTGGGCCTCGGAGGCGGCGATCCACTCCTCCGCCTCGTCCGGGACGAGGTCCGGCGTGATCAGCCCGAGGCCGCCTGCCGCGGCGAGGTCGCGGGCGAAGGCGTCGACGCCGTAGCGCAGGATCGGGTTCCAGTACGACATGACCATGGCCCGCCCGCCCGCGGCGGCGACGGACTCGACCACGCCGAACAGGTCGCGCACGCGGAACCCGCCGCGCAGGGCCTGCTCGGCGGCGACCTGGATGGTCGGGCCGTCCATGACCGGGTCGGAGAACGGCAGGCCGATCTCCAGGAGGTCGCAGCCGGAGTCGACCATGACGCGCAGCAGGTCCTTGGAGCCGTCCAGCGTCGGGTAGCCGGCGGGCAGGTAGCCGATCAGGGCCGCGCGGTTCTCGGCGCGGCACTGCTCGAACATCGGGGCGAGCCTGCTCATCGGGATTCCCCTTCGACGCCGAGACCGAACCACTTGACGGCGGTGTCCATGTCCTTGTCCCCGCGGCCGGAGAGGTTGACCAGGATCACGGCCTCCTCGCCCAGCTCCTTGCCCAGCGCCATGGCACCCGCGAGCGCGTGCGAGGACTCGATCGCCGGGATGATGCCCTCGGTGCGCGAGAGCAGGGCAAACGCCTCCATCGCCTCGGCGTCGGTGACCGGCCGGTACTCGGCCCGCCCGAGGTCCTTGAGGTGCGCGTGCTCCGGGCCGACGCCGGGGTAGTCCAGGCCCGCCGAGATGGAGTGCGCCTCGTTGATCTGGCCGTCCTCGTCCTGCATCACGTAGGACATGGCGCCGTGCAGCGAACCGGGCGTGCCCATGGTGAGCGTGGCGCCGTGCCGGTCGGTGTCGATGCCGTCGCCACCGGGTTCGAGGCCGACCAGCCGCACGGACGGGTCGTCGATGAAGCCGTGGAAGATGCCGATCGCGTTCGAGCCGCCGCCGACGCACGCCGCGACGACGTCGGGCAGGCGGTCGATCTGCTCCAGGATCTGGGCGCGCGCCTCGATGCCGATGATCCGGTGGAAGTCGCGCACCAGCACCGGGAACGGGTGCGGGCCCGCGGCGGTGCCGAGCAGGTAGTGCGTGTCGTCGACGTTGGCGACCCAGTCGCGCAGCGCCTCGTTGATCGCGTCCTTCAACGTCCGCGAGCCGGTCTTGACCGGGATGACCTCGGCGCCGAGCAGGCGCATGCGGGCCACGTTGAGCGCCTGGCGCTCGGTGTCCACCTCGCCCATGTAGACGACGCAGTCGAGGTCCATCAGCGCGCACGCGGTCGCGGTCGCGACGCCGTGCTGACCGGCACCGGTCTCCGCGATCACGCGCTTCTTGCCCATGCGCTTGGTGAGCAGCGCCTGGCCCAGCACGTTGTTGATCTTGTGCGAGCCGGTGTGGTTCAGGTCCTCGCGCTTGAGGAAGATCCGCGCGCCGCCCGCGTGCCGCGAGAACTTCTTGGCCTCGGTCAGCAGGGACGGACGACCCGCGTAGTCCTTGAGCAGCCGGGCGAACTCGGCGAGGAAGTCCGGGTCGATGCGCGCCTTCTCGTAGAAGGCCGCCAGCTCGTCCACGGCCGCGATGAGCGCTTCCGGCATGTACCGACCGCCCCAGCGGCCGAAGTGCCCCCGCTCGTCCGGGTCGTGCGGTGTGGGCGCGAGCTGTCCGCTCGCGCTCTGGCCGGCTGGCGACATGCGCTCCTCCAGGGATCTAGCGACTGGGCCGCGGGCACGCGGGGTGCGAGCCTGCGGTCACGAGCTTGTTGACGGCCACCTTCGGGTCGGGCGCGGTGACCAGGCCCTCGCCGACCAGGACCGCGTCCGCGCCGTGGCCCGCGTACGACATGAGGTCGCCGGGGCCGCGCACGCCGGACTCGGCGATCTTGATCGTCTCGAACGGGAGGCCGGGCGCGATGCGGCCGAACACGTCCCGGTCGATCTCGAGGGTGTGCAGGTTCCGGGCGTTGACGCCGATGACGCTCGCGCCCGCCTCCAGCGCGCGGTCGGCCTCCTCGGCCGTGTGCACCTCGACCAGCGCGGTCATGCCCAGCGACTCCACGCGGTCCATCAGCGCGATGAGCGCGTTCTGCTCCAGCGCCGCCACGATCAGCAGCACCAGGTCCGCGCCGTGCAGCCTGGCCTCGTGCACCTGGTACGGGCTGACGATGAAGTCCTTGCGCAGCATGGGGATCTTGACCGCGGCGCGCACGGCGTCGAAGTCCGCGAGCGACCCGCCGAAGCGGCGCTCCTCGGTCAGCACGCTGATCACGCTCGCGCCGCCGGCCTCGTAGGCCATGGCGAGGTCCGCGGGCTCCGGGATGGTCGCCAGGTCGCCCTTGGACGGGCTGCGCCGCTTGACCTCGGCGATGACGCCGACGGCCGGTGCGCGCAGGATGGACATCACGTCCTGCGGCGGCGCGACCTTCGTGGTGCGCTCGCGCAGTTCGGGGAACGGCAGCGCCGCCTCGCGGACGGCGAGGTCCTCACGAACGCCTTCGATGATCGATTCGAGAACAGTCACCCGGACACCTCGCACTTGCTCGCCTGGCCGGTATTCGGTGCCTTGCTGCCAACTACCTCGGTCGCCGGTTCGCACACGTCACGATCCCCTTCCCGCCGCATGGATGCTAACCCCGTCGGACTATCCGACCGGCCACCGGGGTGGCGCGATCCGCCCTGCTCCACAGGGCACCCACGACTACGACGTGCGCGAACGTGCGGCACGGACGCGTCAGCACGTCGTCAGCCACGGGTCAGCTCCGTTCGGTGGGGTCGTCGCCGCGTTCGAGGGCGTGCCACAGGTCCTTGTCCGGGTTCGCGGACCTCTTGGCCGCGGCGGGTGTCTGGTAGCTGCCTCCCAGCCTCGGCATGGTCTGGCCGCGCAGCAGGAGCAGCACTCCCGCCGCGAGCACCAGCACCGCCCCGAGCAGCGCCACCGCCTTCGGCAGCGGCGTTCCCCCGGTCGTGGCGGCCACCCAGCCCGCGCCGAGGCCCGCGGCCAGCACGACCGCGCCCAGCACCCGGCGCACCCAGCCGGACAGGGCGACCACGGCGGCGACCGCCGCCGCGCAGAGCACGGCCAGCGGCACCAGCTGCGGTGCCACGTCCGCGCCGGACCGCTCGACGGTGGTGGCGGCCGCGCCGGGGCGCTGCACCGCCTCGGTGGCCCAGGTCAGCCCGGAGGCCGCCCACAGCGCCAGCGCCCCCAGCAGGAGCAGGAGGACCACCATCCACAGTGGACGTCTAGACACTCGTCGGACTCGCGGCAGGGGCCATCGTCTGGGCGGTGGCGATGGCGGCGAGGACGGCGCCCGCCTTGTTGAGGCACTCGTTGTCCTCGGACACCGGGTCGGAGTCGGCCACGATCCCGCCGCCCGCCTGCACGTACGCCACCCCGTCGCGCACCAGCGCGGTGCGGATGGCGATGGCCGTGTCGGCGTCACCGGCGAAGTCGAGGTAGCCGACGACACCGCCGTACAGGCCGCGCCGGGTCGGCTCCAGCTCCTCGATCAGCTCCATCGCGCGGGGCTTCGGCGCGCCGGAGAGCGTGCCCGCCGGGAAGCAGGCCGCGACCGCGTCGTAGGCCGTCCTGCCCTCGGCCAGCTCGCCGCTGACCGTGGACACGATGTGCATGACGTGGCTGTACTTCTCCACCTTGAAGAAGTCGACGACCGTCACCGAGCCCGGCTTGCACACCCGACCCAGGTCGTTGCGGCCGAGGTCGACCAGCATCAGGTGCTCGGCGCGCTCCTTGTGGTCGGCGAGGAGGTCCTTCTGCAGCAGGGCGTCCTCCTCCTCGTCGACACCCCTCCACCGGGTGCCCGCGATCGGGTGGGTCGTCGCCTTGCCGTCGCGGACCGTCACCAGCGACTCGGGGCTGCACCCGACGATGTCGAAGCCCTCCAGCCGCAGCAGGTACATGTACGGGCTGGGGTTCGTGGTGCGCAGCACGCGGTAGATGTCGAGCGGGTCGGCGTCCGTGCGCATCTCGAACCGCTGCGAGAGCACGACCTGGAACGCCTCGCCGGCGCGGATCGCGGCCTTGGCCTTCTCGATGACCGCGTGGTGCTCCTGCGGCGAGCGGCGGCGCAGGAACTCCGGCCGCTGCCGGGTGAACACGGCCACCGTGGGCGGGGTGGGGTTCTGCAGGTCGAGCGTCATCTGCTCCAGCCGCGCCACCGCGTCGTCGTACGCGGCGTCGATGTTCTGCGCCGAGTCGTCCCAGTTGATGGCGTTCGCGATGAGCGTGACGGTGCCCTCGTGGTGGTCCAGCGCGGCGAGGTCGGTGGCCAGCAGCATCACCAGCTCGGGGACCTTGAGGTCGTCCTCGGCGAGGGTGGGCAGCTTCTCCAGCCTGCGCACGGCGTCGTAGCCGATGTAGCCGACCATGCCGCCGGTGAGCGGGGGCATGCCGGGCAGCGGGTCGGTGCGCAGCACCTCGATGGTCTCGCGCAGCGCCTGCAACGGGTCGCCGCCCTCGGGCAGGCCGACCGGGCGGACGCCGGTCCAGTACGCCTCGCCGCCGGTGGCCGTCAGCGCGGCCGAGGAGCGCACGCCCACGAACGACCAGCGCGACCACGACCGGCCGTTCTCGGCGGACTCGAGCAGGAACGTGTTCGGCCGGTCCGCGGCGAGCTTGCGGTAGAGGCCGACCGGTGTCTCCGCGTCCGCGAGCAGCCGCCTGATGACCGGAATCACCCGGCGTTCGGCGGCGAGCTCGCGGAATTCATCTCGGGTGGGGCTGATTTCTCCCAGACCCGAGCCTGCACCGACTCCGATGACGCTGACCATGGCCTCATTCTGCCGTGGAGACCTATAAAACCCCTCTTTGGGCTCTATCGGGGTCCCGTAGGCACCGCCGGTTCGACCCGGCCGTATTTCATCGTTTGTTGAAAATTAGCCCGATCGGCGTGATGATGGAGACGTGACCACAGCGAGCGAACCCAAGCGGCGCGGCAGGCGCGCCGGCGGCGCCGACACCAAGGCCGTCCTGCTCGACGCCGCGCGCGAGGTCTTCATCGAACGCGGGTACGAGGGTGCCACGGTCCGGGCGATCGCCGCGAAAGCGGGGGTCGACGCGGCGATGGTCAACCACTGGTACGGCAGCAAGGAGAACCTCTTCGCACAAGCCGTGCTGAAACTGCCGTTCGACCCCACCGAACTGGTGAAACGACTCCTGGACGGGCCACCGGAGGAAACCGGGGAACGGATCGTGCGCAACTTCATCGGAGTGTGGGACGCGAGCGGCGGAGGACCCTTCGTGGCACTGCTGCGGAGCGTGACCAGCCACGACGGAGTGGCCACCATGATGCGGGAGTTCTTCCTGAACAACGTGTTCCGGAGGATCACCGAGAAACTGGTGGTGGACCAGGCGGAGCTGAGGGCGGCGCTGTGCGCGTCGCAGGTGGTGGGGATGGGGCTGACGCGGTACGTGGTGAGGTTCGAGCCGTTCGCTTCGGCGGACGTGGAGGTGGTGGTGGGGGCTGTGGGGCCGAACTTGCAGAGGTATTTGACGGGGAAGATCGGGTAGGGGTTGGTTGTGGGCTGTGCTGTGGGTTACGTGCGCGAAGCCCGGCCCCCGGCGCGCGATTGTCTCAATGCCCGATCTTCGTTGTCAAGACGGTGAAGCTGTCTTGACAAGCAAGATCAAGCAGGAGGGCGCTGTGGATCGGGGGCAGAGGGGGAGTCTGGCTTCGCCAGCATCAGGCTCCGCCTGACCAAGCATCCTCGCTACGCGTCGGACCAGGCATCGGCTGGCGCCGACAAGGCCCCAGGCGCTCCGCGCCGGATGCGCGCTGGCGGGCTTCGCCCAAAGGGGTCTTGGCGGGCTCGGCTGTGCCCAAAGGGGTCTTGGCGGGCTTCGCCCTTAGTCCTTGAGGAGGATGTCTGCGTCGAAGCAGGTGCGGTTGCCGGTGTGGCAGGCGGCGCCGGTTTGGTCGACTACGAGGAGGAGGGTGTCGCCGTCGCAGTCCAGGCGGACCTCGTGGACGTACTGGGTGTGGCCGGAGGTGTCGCCCTTGCGCCAGCGTTGTTGCCTGCTGCGGGAGAAGTAGGTGGCTTGGCGGGTGGTGAGGGTTTCGTGGAGGGCGGCGTCGTCCATCCACGCGACCATCAGGACCTCGCCCGTGCCGCGCTGCTGCGCGACCGCGCACACCAGTCCGTCGGCGGTCCGCTTGAGCCTGGACGCGATAGCGGGGTCGAGGGTCACCGGGTTCCTTTTCGTTTCAGGTAGACGAGTGCTGGGTTGGTGTTGAGCAGGACGACGCCGTAGACGTGCGCGGCGGAGAGGACGCCCGCGATGACGCGGGCCCACACGGGGCCGGTGTTGAGGGTGGTGAGGAGGTGGAGGAGGGCCAGGAGGAGGAAGAGGATGACGGCGGTGATGCGGGACGGGCGGAAGCCGGTGATCAGGCCCGCGGCCACGACCAGCTCCAGTGCCGCGACGACGAGGGGGAAGCGGAGCCAGCCGGAGTCGCCGTCGAGCTGCCAGCGCA
Source organism: Umezawaea tangerina (assembly GCF_003002815.1). GTDB lineage: Bacteria > Actinomycetota > Actinomycetes > Mycobacteriales > Pseudonocardiaceae > Umezawaea > Umezawaea tangerina. Next base: position 282,874 of record NZ_PVTF01000004.1, read on the forward strand.
GGACGCCGACCAGCAGGAACAACAAGGCGCCACCGGCGGCGACCACGGCCGCGATGAGGACCTCGGGTGGGATGGCGGAGCGGCCGGTGAGCTTGCGCAGGGAGTCCATCAGCGGACCTCGACGCCCGCGGCGCGCAGGCCGTCCTTGACGTCGCCGATGCGCAGCTGTCCGAAGTGGAACACGCTGGCGGCCAGCACGGCGTCGGCGCCCGCCTCGACGGCGGGCGGGAAGTGGTCGACCGCGCCGGCGCCGCCGCTGGCGATGAGGGGGACGTCCACGACCTTGCGCACCAGGCGGAGCAGTTCGAGGTCGAAGCCGACCTTGGTGCCGTCGGCGTCCATGGAGTTGAGCAGGATCTCGCCTACTCCGAGCTCCTGCCCGCGCGCGGCCCACTCGACGGCGTCGATGCCGGTGCCCTTGCGGCCGCCGTGCGTGGTGACCTCGAAACCCGAAGGCGTGGGCCGTTCGCCCGCGGGGACGCGGCGGGCGTCGACAGACAGGACGATGCACTGGGCGCCGAACCGCTCGGAGAGCTCCCTGAGCAGTTCGGGCCGGACGATGGCGGCGGTGTTCACGCCGACCTTGTCCGCGCCGGCGCGCAGCAGCTTGTCGACGTCCTCCGGGCTGCGCACGCCACCGCCGACCGTGAGCGGGATGAACACCTGCTCGGCGGTGCGGCGCACGACGTCGAAGGTGGTCTCGCGGTCGGAGGAGGACGCCGTGACGTCGAGGAAGGTGAGCTCGTCGGCGCCCTCGGCGTCGTAGGCCCGAGCCAGCTCGACGGGATCACCCGCGTCGACGAGGTTGGTGAAGTTGACGCCCTTCACCACCCGGCCGCGGTCGACGTCGAGACAGGGGATCACACGCACCGCGACGGACATGCGCCCAGCTTACGGACCACGCGACACCGGCGAGGACGTGCCTCGGACGTCGGCGGTCCGGCCGGATCGCCGGACGCGAAGACCAAGGCGCCGCAGTGCACGGCGATGACGGCCAAGGTGGCGGAGTTGGGCGCGGGACTGCTGGGCAGGTGGTCCGGCGCACTAAAGTCGGCCGATGACCAGTGGACTTGGCGACGGCAAGTACCTGTTGTTGACGACCTACCGCAAGGACGGGCGTGCGGTGGCCACGCCCGTCTGGGTGGTGGCCGACGGCGATCGGCTGGCGGCGTGGAGCGCCACCGACAGCGGGAAGGTGAAGCGGATCCGGCGGGACGGGAAGGTCTCGATCGGGCCGTGCGACATCAGGGGCAACCCGACCGGCGAGTCGGTGCAGGCGCACGCCGAGCTGCTGGACGAGAGCGGCAGCGACCGGATCCGCGGGCTGATCGCCAAGAAGTACGGCATCGCGGGGAGGCTGACGCTGCTCGGCAGCAGGCTGCGCCGGGGTCGGACGGGGTCCATCGGCATCTCGATCGTGCCGTCAACCGGCGGTTGACGGCACGAGAATCGTCAACCTACAATTGACGAATGCTCACGTCACCGGTCCAGCTGACGGACCTCATCGTCGTCGTCGCGGCCGAGCACAAGGCCGTGCTCGACCGGCTGTCGGCCGCCGTCGGGCTCAGCGCGCAGCTCGACGAGCTCGGCGACCACCTGATCGGGCACTTCGTCGACGAGGCGCGGCGGTCCGGGGCGTCGTGGACGGACATCGGCGAGAGCATCGGCGTGAGCAAGCAGGCGGCGCAGAAGCGGTTCGTGCCAAGGGAGTCGCCCGACGCCGAGGCGTTGAGCAAGCCGTCGTTCGACCGGTACACCGAGCGCGCGCGGCGGGTCGTCGTGCTGGCCCGCCACCACGCGCGGTTCAGCGAGCGGATCGGCACGGAGCACCTGCTGCTCGGCCTGCTCGACGAGTCGGGTGGGCTGGGGGCGAAGACGATCCACTACCTGGAGGCGTCGGAGGGCAGCACCCGGATGGCGTTGCTGCTCAAGCTGGACAGCACCAGCAGGCAGCCGTCCGAGCAGCAGCCGTTCACCACGCACTGCAAGAAGGCGCTGGAGCTGGCGGTGCGCGAGGCGCTACGGCTCGGGCACAACTTCGTGGGCACCGAGCACCTGCTGCTCGGCGTGCTGGCCGAAGGCGCCGGGACCGCGGCCGAGGTGCTCGCCGGGGCGGGGATCGCGCGGGAGGCCGCGGAGGCCCACGTCATCGGCGAGATCGACGCGGCCATCGGGCGGGCACGGCTTCGGTCGCTTCCGGGGACCTGAGCAGTCGCTCACGACGCTCTCCGATCCGGCTCGAACCAGTCGAAACCGCCCTGCGGGGCGTGCGGCCAGGACGGCGTGTCCGCGTCGGAAGCACCGCGGACCAGCGGTTCCAACCGCGGCGTGCGGCGCACGTCGACGCGGGGCGTGGGCATCTCTGAGCTGAGGAAGGACATGGACACACCGTGCCCAGGCACCCGCTAGGCGGGCATCATCCCGCGGTCTGGCTCGGGCACCAGCCCAAAGGATGACAACGAGCACCCGTCGGGGGTACTCGGACCGGACGGTCCGGTAGACCGCCCGGTCCTGAAAGGACTAGGGCGTGTTTCCCGGATCCGTGTCCGCGGTAGCCGGGAAACACGCCCTAACCCCGGACAGCGGCGAGGGCTTCGGGGAGGGTGAACGAGCCGGCGTAGAGCGCCTTGCCGATGATCGCGCCCTCGACGCCGTCGCGGGACAGCGCGGCCAGCGCGATGAGGTCGTCCACACTGGACACCCCGCCGGAGGCGATGACCGGTGCGTCGGTGCGGGCGCAGACCTCGCGCAGCAGCTCGACGTTCGGGCCCTGGAGCATGCCGTCCTTGCCGACGTCGGTCACGACGTAGCGGGTGCAGCCGTCGCGGTCCAGCCGCTCCAGCACCTCCCACAGGTCGCCGCCGTCGGTGGTCCAGCCGCGCGCGGCGACCCGGTGGCCGCGGTCGGTGATGCGCACGTCCAGGCCGACCGCGACCTTCTCGCCGTGCTCCGCGACGACCTTGGCGCACCACGCCGGGTCCTCCAGCGCGGCCGTGCCCAGGTTGACCCTGGCGCAGCCGGTCGACAGGGCGTTGGCCAGCGACTCGTCGTCGCGGATGCCACCGGTCAGCTCGACGTTCACGTCCAGCTCGCCGACGACGCGCGCCAGCAGCTCGCGGTTGCTGCCGCGGCCGAACGCGGCGTCGAGGTCGACCAGGTGCACCCATTCGGCGCCGTCGCGCTGCCAGGCGAGCGCGGCCTCCAGCGGGTCGCCGTAGTTGGTCTCGGTACCGGCTTCGCCCTGGACGAGCCGGACGGCGAGGCCGTCGGCTACGTCGACGGCCGGGAGCAGCGTGAATGTCACGCCATTCAGCCTAGTTGAAGCTCTTCAGCCAGTTCTCCAGCAGGTGCGCGCCCGCGTCGCCCGACTTCTCCGGGTGGAACTGGGTCGCCCACAGGGCCCCGTTCTCCACCGCGGCCACGAAGTCGCTGCCGTGCTCGGCCCACGTCACCAGCGGCGGCTTGATCACGTCGGAGGGCTCCAGCACCCAGTCGCGCACGCCGTAGGAGTGCACGAAGTAGTAGCGGGTGTCGGCGGGGAGCCCGGCGAACAGCGCCGTGCCCCCCGGCGCGCGCACGGTGTTCCAGCCCATGTGCGGCACGATCGGCGCGTCCAGCCGCTCCACCGTGCCGGGCCACTCGCCGCAGCCCTCGGTGAGCACGCCGTGCTCGATGCCGCGGTCGAACAGGACCTGCATGCCCACGCACACGCCGATCACCGGGCGGCCGCCCGCGAGGCGTTCGCCGATCATCCGGCCGCCGCGGATGGCGTTGAGCTGCTCCATGCACGCCGCGTACGCGCCGACGCCGGGGACGAACAGGCCGTCCGCCTCGCGCACGGCGCGGTGGTCGGCGGTCACCTCCACCTCGGCGCCGACGCGCTGGAGGGCGCGCTCGACCGAGCGGAGGTTGCCGGATCCGTAGTCCAAGACGACGACGCGTGCCACGTGACCAGGCTAGGCCAGGGGTGGTTCGGTCGGTGCCGCGCCCTGCGTGACCGGCACCACGGGCAGCAGCGTGTTGATCGGCAGGCCCGCCAGCCCGGTGCGCGTCGACGGCAGCCCGGCCACGTGCGCGTCCGCCCTGCCCTCCTCGACCAGCCCGACGACCTGCGTCACGTCCGCGGTCAGCTCGGCGTCGCCGCGTTCGCGCCGCTTGAGCCGCCACCACGCGACGGGTCCGGTGAGCCGCATCGCGGACAGCACCGACCCCCGGTAGGTCGTGCGGGTGCCGTCCGAGCCGACCTGCGTGCCACCGGCCCACCGCAGGACCAGCGCCGTGCCGCCGATCTCCCGGCACCGCTCGGCCAGCCGCACGGCGGACGGGAAACCGCCTTGGCGGGCGGGGAGGAGCACCGTGCCCGAGGTCACCGGGACGAGCGCGGCGGGCCCCGAGCCCTCCTTGTGCAGGGCCCGTTGCAGCGCGGCGGTGGGTGCTGCGGTCCAGATCAGGGTTCTCGGCACTCTCACAGCACTAGATCATGCCTGATTCCCGTGGTTGTACATCCGCCGCACGGCCGCCGAGATCCCGAGCACGTCGAGGTCGTGCGCGGAGTCGTGGTCCTCGGCCGTCCCGTAGGCGCGCAGCTCGGCTTCCCGTTGCACGCCAAGGGATCGCAGCCGGGACGGGACGTCGGTCAGCGCCTCGCTGACCAGGTGCGCCGAGGTCCCCTCCAGGTACGGCTCGACCAGCAGCACGTCCGCGCGGTCGGCCGCCCGCACCGCCCGCCGCAGCCCTTCGGCGTCGAACGGCCGGACCGTCGAGGCGTAGAGCACCGTCACGTCCACGCCCCGCGTGGCCTCCAGCACCCGGTCCAGCACCGGCCCGACCGCCACGACCACCCCCGCCCGCCCCTCGCGCACCGCGGTGAACCCCTCCGCCACCGGGTACGCGCGCGCGTTGGTGCGCAAGGAAAGCCGCAGGTACACCCGGTCATCCGCGGCGAGCGCTGCGCGCACCAGCGGCTCCACCTCGTCCGGGTGCCCCGGCACGTGCACGGTCCAGCCGGGCAGGGTGTCGAACAGCGCCACGTCGCCGGGTGCCTGGTGCGTCCGCCCCCACACCGGGTCGTCGTAGGAGGCCCCCACGCTCACCAGCACCCCGCCGACGTCCTGGTGGCCGAAGTCCAGCTTGATCTGCTCGAACGGCCGCTCCACCAGGAACGGCGCGTAGGTGTGCACCACCGGCCGCAGCCCGCTCAGCGCCAGTCCCCCGCCGACACCGACCATGGCCTGCTCCCGGATGCCCACGTTGATCACCCGATCGGTGGTCGGGAAGACGTCCCGCGAGATCTCCGCCAGCACCACCACGACCCGCGGGTCGGTCGCCATCACCTCGGTGACCGTCCGCGCGAACACCTCCCGCATCGTGGTCATCACAGCACCTCCGCCACTACGACGAGCGGCGCGCCCACGTGCGGCAGGGTCAGCGCGTCGTGCAGCGCGTCCTGGTCCCGACCGTCCACAGTGGTCGCCTCCCAGCCCTCGACGGCGAACCGCGCCGCGATCCCGCCGGGCCAGCCGTGCGTGCCGGACCGGTTGTCCACGACCACGGTGGTCAGCCGCTCGATCCCGAGCCGACCGGCCAGCGCGATGGCCTCGTGGTTGCTGCCCTCGTCCAGCTCCGCGTCCCCGACCAGGACCACCACCCGCTGGTGCCCGCGCTGGATGTCCAGCCCCAGCGCCATCCCCACCGCGATCGGCAGCCCGTGGCCCAGCGACCCGCTGCTGATCTCCACACCGGGCACCAGGACCCGGTCGGGGTGCTGCCCCAGCGGCGAGTCCCACTTCGTCCAGCCGTCCAAAAGCGACGGTTCGACGAACCCCTTCGCCGCCAGCACCGCGTAGTACGCCATCGGCCCGTGCCCCTTGGACAGCAGGAACCTGTCCCGCCCCGGATCGTCGACCCGCTCCGGCGACACGTCCAGCACCCGGTCGTAGAGCACCCACAGCACGTCCAGCGTCGACGCCGCCGCCCACTCGTGCTTCTCGTCCCCCGTCATCCTGGCGAACAACGCCGGGATGCCCGCGAACCCCGTCTCCCTCGTCGCTGTCATGCGACCACCATCCAACCTCGACCAAGGTGGAGGTCAAGACGTAGGCTGGGCGGGTGACGAAGTTACCGGAGAACCTGACCATCGGGCAGGTGGCCGAGCGCAGCGGCGTACCGCACACCGCGCTGCGCTTCTACGAGGACCGCGGCCTGATCGCCTCGCACCGCACCAGCGGCAACCAGCGCAGGTACCCCCGGTCCGTCCTGCGCAGGCTCGCGTTCATCCGCACCGCGCAGCGGGTGGGCCTGAGCCTGGAGGACGTGCACGCCGCGCTCGCCACGCTGCCCGACGGGCGCACCCCGACGAAGGCCGACTGGAGCCGCCTGTCCCAGTCCTGGCAGGAGGAGCTGGACGCCCGCATCGACGCCCTGCACCGCCTGCGCGACCGCCTCACCTCCTGCATCGGCTGCGGCTGCCTCTCGCTGCGCAGCTGCTTCCTGCACAACTTCGACGACGCCCAGTCCGCCGACGGCCCCGGCGCCCCGAAGCTGAAAGCGGCCACCGAGGGCGGCACCTGAACTCGGTGGCGTGAACGGCACCGGTCGTGCTGAGCTGTGCCGCATGCAAGAGAAGGACATGATCCGCTTGTCCAAGCGGCTCTCCAAACGCCTCAGGCACTCGCCGGAGGCCATCGGCCTGCGCCTGGACCCCGAGGGCTGGGTCGGCGTCGACGACCTGCTCGCCGCGCTCGGCGGCGGCGTCACCCGCGCGCAGCTCGACGAGGTCGTGGCCCGCAACGACAAGCAGCGGTTCACGATCGACGGCGACCGCATCCGGGCCAACCAGGGCCACAGCGTCCCGGTCGACCTGGGCCTACCGGTGAGCGAACCGCCACCGGTGCTCTACCACGGCACGGTGGGCAGCTCGCTGCCCGCCATCCACCGGGACGGCCTCAAGCCGATGAACCGCCACGACGTGCACCTCTCCCCGACGGTCGAGACCGCGCAACGGGTCGGGGCACGACGGGGCAAGCCGGTGGTGCTGACCGTCGACGCCGCCGCCATGCGCGCCGACGGCCACGAGTTCCGGGTCAGCGCGAACGGCGTGTGGCTGGTGCCGCACGTCCCACCGCGGTACCTGTCCGAGCAGGGCTGACCTACAGCAGCCAGGCCACCGCGCCGCCGACGGCGACCAGCGCCAGCACGCCCAGCACCGCCGCGACCGCCTTGGCCGTCTTCCAGGTGCTGTACACGCCGCCGAGCAGGAACCCGGCCAGCGCGAGCAGCCCGATCCCGACGTACTCCTTCGGCATTACAGGACGCCCTTGGTGGACGGCACGCCCGCCACCCTGGGGTCCGGTTCGACGGCCGCGCGCAGGGCGCGGGCGATGGCCTTGAACTCGGCCTCGGCGATGTGGTGCGGGTCGCGCCCGTACTCGACCCGCACGTGCAGCGCGATCTGCGCGTGGAAGGCGAGCGAGTCGAACACGTGCCGGTTCAGCACGAACGGGTAGTTGCCGCCGATGGTGAAGGTGGTGAACTGCTCCGGCTCCCCGGTGTGCACGCAGTACGGGCGACCGGAGACGTCCACCGCGGCGTGCGCGAGGGTCTCGTCCATGGGGATCCAGCAGTCGCCGAAGCGGCGGATGCCCTTCTTGTCCCCCAACGCCTCGCGCAGCGCCTGCCCCAGCACGATGGCGACGTCCTCGACGGTGTGGTGCGCGTCGATGTGCACGTCCCCGGTGGCGCGCACCTTCAGGTCGAAGCTGCCGTGCACGCCGAAGGCCGTGAGCATGTGGTCGTAGAACGGGACCCCGGTGTCGATCTCGACCTGGCCGGTCCCGTCGAGGTCGATCTCGACGTACACCGACGACTCGCTGGTGGCGCGCTCCACCTTGCCGACCCGACTCACCGACCGACCTCCTTGCTGGCCGCGAGGAACGTGTCGTTCTCCTCGGGCGTTCCGATGGTGACCCGCAGGTGCCCTGCGATGCCGACGTCCCTGATCAGCACCCCGCGCTCCAGGTAGGAGCGCCAGGTCGCGTGCGCGTCGGCGAACCAGCCGAACAGCACGAAGTTCGCGTCGCTGTGCACGACCCGGAAACCCAGGCCCGCCAACGCCTCCACGACCCGGTCGCGCTCGGCGGCCAGCTTCGCGACCGACCCCAGCGTCTCCACCGAGTGCCGCAGCGCCGCGCGCGCGGCCGCCTGCGTCAACGCGGACAGGTGGTAGGGCAGCCGGACCAGCAGCAGCGCGTCGACCACCGCGGGGGCCGCGGCGAGGTAGCCGAGGCGGCCGCCGGCGAACGCGAACGCCTTGCTCATGGTGCGGCTGACGATGAGCTTCGCCGGGAACTCCTCGATCAGCTCCACGGCGCTGCTGTGCGGCGAGAACTCGGCGTACGCCTCGTCCACCACGACCACGCCGGGCGCGGCCTCGATCAGCTCGCGCAGGTCCGACGGCGGCACGCTCTGCCCGGTCGGGTTGTTGGGGCTGGTCACGAACACGACGTCCGGCTTGAGCGAGGCGACGATCTCGGCCGCCCGCGTGGTGTCCAGCGAGAAGTCCTCGCGGCGGGGCGTGGGCGACCACTCGGTGCGGGTGCCCGCCGCGATGATCGGGTGCATCGAGTACGACGGCTCGAAGCCCAGCGCCGTGCGGCCGGGGCCGCCGAACGCCTGCAGGATCTGCTGGAGGATCTCGTTGGACCCGTTGGCGGCCCACAGGTTCCGCTCGGTCAGCGGCACGCCGGTCGCGTCGGCCAGGTACGCCGCCAGGTCGGAGCGCAGCGCCACGGCGTCGCGGTCCGGGTACCGGTGCAGCTCGCCCGCGATCTCGGCGACCGCCGTCACGACGTCCGCGACGAGCTCGGGCGTGGGCGGGTACGGGTTCTCGTTGGTGTTGAGCCGGACCGGCACGTCCAGCTGCGGCGCGCCGTAGGGCGTGCGGCCGCGCAGGTCCTCCCGCAGCGGCAGGTCGGACAGCTCGACCCTGTTCCCGATGCCGCCTCCGCCGAGGGGATTGCGCCGGTGGGCCTCGTTCGCCTTCATCGCGGGAACCTCGCGGTCACGGCCTGGCCGTGCGCGGGCAGGTCCTCGGCGTTGGCGAGGGCGACGACGTGGTCGGCGACCCCGCGCAGCGCCTCCTCGGAGTAGTCCACGACGTGGATGCCGCGCAGGAACGTCTGCACGGACAGCCCCGACGAGTGCCGGGCGCAGCCGCCGGTGGGCAGCACGTGGTTGGAACCCGCGCAGTAGTCACCGAGCGAGACCGGCGAGTGCGGGCCGACGAAGACGGCGCCCGCGGACCGGACGCGGGCCGCGACCGCGCGGGCGTCGGCGGTCTGGATCTCCAGGTGCTCGGCGGCGTAGGCGTTCACCACCCGCAGGCCGTCGTCCACAGTGGACACCAGCACGGTGCCGGACTGCTTGCCGGACAACGCGGTCCGCACCCGCTCGTGGTGCTTGGTCGCGCCGACCTGGCGCACCAGCTCCGCGTCCACGGCGTCGGCCAGCTCCACCGAGTCCGTCACCAGCACGCTGGCGGCGGCCGGGTCGTGCTCGGCCTGGCTGATCAGGTCCGCGGCCACGTGCACCGGGTCGGCCGTCGCGTCGGCGAGGACCGCGATCTCGGTCGTGCCCGCCTCGGCGTCGATCCCGATCAGCCCGCGCAGCATCCGCTTCGCGGCGGTCACGTACAGGTTGCCGGGCCCGGTGACCAGGTCGACCGGCTCCAGCGCGGACCCGTCGGTGTCCACGCCGCCGTGGGCCAGCAGCGCCACGGCCTGCGCCCCGCCGACGGCCCACACCTCGGTCACGTCGAGCAGCGCGGCCGCGGCCAGGATCGTGGGGTGCGGCAGTCCGCCGAACTCCGCCTGCGGCGGCGAGCAGACCACCAGCGACTCGACCCCGGCGGCCTGCGCGGGGACGACGTTCATCACGACGCTGGACGGGTACACGGCGAGGCCGCCCGGCGCGTACAGCCCGACGCGGGCGACCGGCACCCAGCGCTCGGTGACCGTGCCGCCGGGCACGACCTGGACGGTGGTGTCGGTGCGGCGCTGCTCGGCGTGCACCTTGCGGGCCCGTTCGACCGACACCTCCAGCGCGGCGCGCACGGTCGGGTCGAGCGACTCCAGCGCGGCGGACAGCTCGGCGACGGGCACCCGCACGGACGCGGGGCGCACCTTGTCGAAGCGCTCGGTGAACTCCATGACCGCGTCCACACCGCGGTCGGCCACCGCCTCCACCACCGGTCGGACCTGGTGCAGGACCGCTTCCACGTCGACCTCGGCGCGCGGCAGGACCGCTCGGAGCTCGCTGGACGACGGGACACTGCCTCGCAGGTCGGTGCGGGTGAGCATGCCCCCAAGCCTAGGCGAAGGCGAATTCCGTCAACTGTCAGCCCGGTGCGGACCACCGCGAAGCCAGCGAACGGCGCTATCAGGACAGATCGGGCGCAGTCACGCTGGAGCGGCACCACTCCGTCGCAAAACCCTGCTGATGATGGAGCCGCACATGTTCGCGAAACGACGTGGCCTGGTCGCCCTGGCGTCCTTGGCCCTGATAGCCACCGCCCTGCCCGGATCCGCCGAGCCGACGGCCGTCCGGGGCGAGCGGACCGTGTACGAGGTCACCGCCGCCGACCCGGTGTCCCGCACCAAGGTCGCCGACACCGGTGTCGACGTGCTCGGCCTCGACGGTGACAAGCTCACCGTGATCGCCGAGAAGTCCCAGCTCCGGGCGCTGCGCGCGACCGGGCTCACGGTGAAGTCCAAGGGCGACGCCGACGCCCAGCTGGCCCGGCTCGGCACCGCCGACGTGGGCACGTTCGACTTCCCGTCCGGCTACACCGGCTACCACAACTACGCCGAGACGACGGCCGAGCTCAACCAGACCGTCACCGACCACCCGAACCTCGTGAAGCTGTCGACGATCGGCAACTCCTACCAGGGCCGGGCGCTGTACGCGATGAAGATCAGCAACAACCCGTCCGTCGACCAGGCGAAGCCGGAGGTGCTGTTCACCTGCAACCAGCACGCCCGCGAGCACCTGACCGTGGAGATGTGCCTGCACATCATCCAGCGGCTCACCGACGGCTACGCCACGAACACCGCGATCAAGGCGCTGGTGGACAGCCGGGAGATCTGGGTCGTGCCGAGCGTGAACCCCGACGGCGCCGAGTACGACATCGCGGCGGGCACGCTGCGCGGGTGGCGCAAGAACCGGCAGCCGAACTCGACGTCCACCGGCACCGACACCAACCGCAACTGGGGCTACCAGTGGGGCTGCTGCGGCGGCTCCAGCGGCACCGGGTCGAGCGAGACCTACCGCGGCACGAGCGCGTTCTCCGCGCCGGAGACCCAGCGGGTGCGCGACTTCGTCAACTCCCGCGTGGTCGGCGGTGTGCAGCAGATCAAGTCGCACATCGACTGGCACACCTACTCCGAGCTGATCCTGTGGCCCTACGGCTACACCTACAACGACACCGCGACGGGCCTCAACGCCGACCAGGCGAACGCGTTCGCGACGCTGGGCAGGCAGATGGCCGCGAAGAACGGCTACACGCCGCAGCAGTCCAGCGACCTCTACATCACCGACGGCGGCATCAACGACTGGATGTGGGCCACGCACAAGATCTGGAGCTACACCTTCGAGATGTACCCGAAGGACGGCAGCGGGCTGAACGGCTTCTACCCGCGCGACACCCAGATCGCGACGCAGACCACCCGCAACGACACCGCGGTGGACCTGTTCCTGAGCTACTCCGACTGCGTGCCGCGGGTCATCGGCCAATCCTGCTGACCGCGGCGATCGCCTGGTCGACCTGCTCGGGCGAGACGAAGTAGTGCGGGGACGCCCGCACCACCTCGTCGAGCCCGCGCCGGGTCATGTCGACCCTGGTGGAGGACAGCGAGCTGGTGGTCACGGTGATCTCCTGGCTCACCAGCCGCTGCTTCACCTCGGCCGCGGCGACCCCGTCGACGGTGAACGTGACCAGCCCGCACTGCCGTTCGCCGAGGTCGCGGACCCGCACGCCGGGCAGGTCGGCCAGGCCCGCGCGCAAGCGCTTGGCGCGGTCGTCGACCTCGGCCGCGATGGCCTCCAGACCCAGGCCGAGCGCGTACCGGGCGGCCTCGACCAGCCCGAGCCTGGCCGCGATCGAGTTCTCCCACAGCTCGAACACCCGCGCGTCGTCGCGCAGCTCGTAGTCCGAGGCCGACGTCCACCGGCCGCTGTAGAGGTCGACCAGCCGGGGGCGCAGCCGCGGCAGGACCTCGCGGCGCACGGCCAGCACGCCGGTGCCGCGCGGTCCGCGCAGCCACTTGCGGCCGGTGCCGGACAGGACGTCCACGCCGAGGTCGTGCAGGCCGACCGGGAACTGGCCGAGCGACTGGCAGGCGTCCAGCATCACGAGCGCGCCGACCTCGTGCGCGGCGGCGGTGATGCCTGCGACCGGGTTCACCAGGCCGCCGTTGGTCGGCACGTGCACCACCGACACCAGCTTCACCCGCTCGTCGAGCAGTCCGCGAAGCGCGTCGAGGTCGACCTGGCCGTGCTCGTCCGACGGGATCGTCTCGACGGTCGCGCCGGTCTCCTCGGCGCGGCGCAGCAGCGGCACGGCGTTGCCCGCGTACTCGACCTCGGTGATCAGCACCCGGTCGCCGTCGGCCAGCGGCACGGCGTCGAACGCGGTCAGCCAGGACCTCGTGGCGCTGTCGGTGAACGCGATCTCGTCCGGCGCGGCGCCGAGCAGCTCGGCGAACACGCCGTAGCCCGCCTCCAGGTCGTCGGCGCGCTCGTACGCGGCCCGGTAGCCGCCGATCTCCGCCTCGCGGCGCAGGTGGGCGAGCTGGACGTCCAGCACCGGCGTGGGCGGCAGCGACGAGCCCGCGCTGTCCAGGAAGATCCGGTCGACGGCGGCGGGCGTGTCGGCCCGCACGGCTTCGAAGGACTGCGCCCGATTCCCACTGGTCACTTCGGGGTCCACTTCTGCAGGTTCCACCAAGGCCCCCAGGAGAGGCCCCCGTGCACGGCGGGGTCGACGACCTGCTGGTAGCCGTTCCAGTTCTCGCGCACCACGTAGGTGTGCGCCACGAACGCGATCGTCACCAGTCCGGGCGCGGCCACGTAGGAGCGCTGGAACTGGAGGTAGGCGGCGGCGCGCTGGGCCGGGTCGAGCAGCTTGCGGCCCGCGTCCAGCGCCGCGTCCACGGCCGCGTCGGTGTACCCGCCGGGGTTGCCGTCGGCGCCGGTGTGCAGCGTCCGGTACAGGGCCTGGTCCGGGTCGAACGGGTCGCCGCCGCCGCCCAGCACGGCGTCCTGCGCGAGCCGCGGGACGATCGCCTCGCGGCTCAGCCCGGCGAGCTGCACGTCGACGCCGACCGCCTTCGCGTCGGCCACGAACGCCGTCGCCAGGTCGCTGCGGACCACGTCGCCGATCGGGTACATGAGGGTGAACGAGGCCCGCACGCCGTTGCGCGCGCGCAGCCCGTCCGCGCCGCGGACCCAGCCCGCCTGGTCGAGGGTGAACTCGGCGACGGCCTTGTCGTAGCGGAACACCGCGTCGGGGTCGACGAACTCCGGCAGCACCGCGGGCACGGGCGTGCTCGCGGACGTGCCCTTGCCCGCCAGCAGGTTGTCGATCATCCCCTGGCGGTTCACGGCGAGGTTCAGCGCGAGCCGCATCGCCGGGTCGCCGGTCACCGGGTTGCCCGTGGGCAGCGTGATCGCGCGCAGGTCCGCGGAGCTGTGGTCGAGCACGCGCAGGCCGTCGGCGGTGGCGAAGCCCGCGGCCAGCCTCGGCGGCAGCTCGGCGCCGTCGAACTCGCCCTTCTGCATCCGCTGCGCCCTGGTGTTGTCGTCGGGCACGAACACCACGGTCAGCTTCTTGATCCGGGGAGCGCCCTCCAGGTGCGCGGGGTTCGCCTCCAGGACCATCTTGTCGCCCTTGGTCCACTCGGTCAGCTTGTACGGGCCGGTGCCGACCGGGGCGGTGTTCACCGGGCTGGCGGCCAGCGGCCCACCGGCAGCCAGCGCCTCGGAGGGCAGGATGCCGAGCACCAGCAGGTCCGGGAACGGCGCGTAGGGCTGGGAGAGGGTGAACCGGACGGTCCGCACGTCGAGCTGCTCGACGCCGGTGAGCATCGCGAACTCCGGCCGCACCGTCGCCCCCGAGGCCGGGTCGAGCAGCGCCCGGTAGGTCGCCACGACGTCCTCGGGGCCGAACGTGCTGCCGTCGGTGAACTTCACGTCGTCGCGCAGCTCCACGGTCCAGGACAGGCCGTCCGCGGCGGGTTTCGGCGCCTTCGCGGCGAGCTGGGGCCGCAGCGTGCGGTCCGCGCGGTGCTCCACCAGACCGTCGAAGATCTTCGACACGCCCTCGGGCGCGTAGCCCAGCAACGGGTTCAGCGTGGTCGGTTCGACCGCGTCGGCGAGCACGATGGAGCTGTTGTCGTTCGTGCCCTCCGCACTGGGTGTGGTCGTGCCGGTGCACGCGGAGGCGGCGACGGCGGCCACGAGCAGAACAGGGGGCAACAGGAAGCGCACGACACCCGACCCTAGTCCGTGCGCTCCGGCACCGTCAGCCGATTGCGGCCGGGAGGGGGCGCACCGCGTACGCGCAGTCGATCGTGCGGCCGGTCGCGGGATCGCGCAGCTCCACCCGCCACTCCCGCGCGAACTGGTTCACGCCCTCGCGCATCGGGATGGTGCCCGACAGCAGCACCGTGCCGGGCCGCAGCAGGTCACGGGCCCGCAGCACCTCGACCCAGTACGCCGGGGCGAGCAGCTCCGCGAGCGTGCCGACCTGGATCTCCACGCCGTCGGCCCACGCGGTCAGCTCGATCCCGTCGAGCCGGTCGGCCACCTCGTCGAGCCGCCACGCCGCGCGCCCCAGCACGTCCGGCCCCGCCTGCTTGCTCCACGCCACGCCGTGCACCTCCAGCGCGCGGTCGGTGTGGTCGCAGGCGACCGTGAGCAGCAGGTCGTCCTCGGTCACCACGAGCGCCCACTCGGCCTCGCCGGACGTGCGGTCGTGCTGCACGGCCACCTCGTCGGTCTGCTGCGCGAGGTAGGGCGCGACCGGGTAGAGGCTCGGGGTCTCGCTCGGCGCGGGGACGCCCAGCTCGGCGAGCTCCCGCACGTGGGCGGCCACGTCCTCCTGGCTGCGCCCCGCGTAGCCGCCGTTGAGCAGGGTCGTCACGGTGACCGCCACACGGGCGCCGTCGGGCAGTTCGAAACGAAGAGTCGACATGCCGCTCCTTGCGCATACGGGTTGTATACAGCCAGTATTACACGATGCCGTCAACCACACCTCCCGATGTGCGCGGGCCCGCCCTGATCCGCGCGTTCGCCGCGTCGCTCTCCGGCACCGCGCTGGAGTGGTACGACTTCGCGATCTACAACGTGGCCGCCGCCGTGGTGCTCGGCCCGCTGTTCTTCCCCAGCTCCGAGCCGCTGACCGCGACGCTGCTGGCGTTCTCCACCTACGCCGTCGGGTACCTCTCGCGGCCGCTGGGCGGGTTCCTGTTCGGCAGGCTCGGCGACCAGCTCGGCCGCAAGCGCGTGCTGGTGACCACGCTGCTGATCACCGGCATCGCCACGATGCTGATCGGCCTGCTGCCCACGCACGCGGCCATCGGCGGGCTCGCCGGGGTGCTGCTGGTGGTGCTGCGCTTCGCGCAGGGCGTCGGGCTCGGCGGCGAGTGGGGCGGCGCGGTGCTGCTGTCCAGCGAGTACGGCGACCCGCGGCAGCGCGGGTTCTGGGCCTCGGCGGCGCAGATCGGACCGCCGGCGGGGAACCTGATGGCGAACGGCGTGCTGGCGCTGCTGGGCGTGCTGCTCAGCGACGAGCAGTTCCTGTCGTGGGGCTGGCGGGTCGCGTTCCTGCTGTCCGCGGTGCTCGTCGGGTTCGGCCTGTGGATCCGGCTGAAGCTGGAGGAGACGCCGGTGTTCAAGGCGATCCAGGAGCGCGGCGACCGGCCGGAGGCGCCGGTCGGCGAGGTGTTCCGGACCCAGCGCAGGCCGCTGGTCGCCGCCGTCCTGTGCCGCGTCGGGCCGGACGTGCTCTACGCGCTGTTCACCGTGTTCGTGCTGACCTACATCACCACCCGGCTCGGCCTGCCGCGCAACGCCGGGCTGACCGCGGTGCTCATCGCGTCGGGCTGCCAGCTGGTGCTGATGCCGTTGGCGGGCTGGCTGTCGGACCGGGTGAACCGGCGGGTCCTCTACGCCGGGGCGGCGGTCTGCGGCGCGATCTGGCCGTTCGTGTTCTTCCCGCTGGTCGACACCGGGTCGCGGTCGCTGCTGGTGCTGGGCGTCGTGGTCGGGCTCGCGTTCCACGCGTTCATGTACGGCCCGCAGGCGGCGTTCATCGCCGAGCAGTTCACGCCGCGGCTGCGCTACACCGGAAGCTCGCTGGC
Organism: Umezawaea tangerina; assembly: GCF_003002815.1. Taxonomy (GTDB): domain Bacteria; phylum Actinomycetota; class Actinomycetes; order Mycobacteriales; family Pseudonocardiaceae; genus Umezawaea; species Umezawaea tangerina. The sequence continues at coordinate 299,289 of NZ_PVTF01000004.1, forward strand.
CTACACGCTCGCGGGCGTGATCGGCGGGGCCGTCGCGCCGCTGGTGTTCACCGCACTGCTGGCGGGGTTCGACACGTGGCTGCTGGTCGCGGTGTACGTCGCGGTCGCCTGCGCGGTCACGGTGACCGGCCTCTACCTGGGTCGCGACCCGGAGGTGGACGAGGTCGATCAGGCGCCGAGCAGCACCTTGAGCGTGGACTCCAGGTGAGAGCTGATCGCCGCCGTGGCCGCCTCGACGTCCCCGGACTCGAGCGCGGCCACGATGGCCTCGTGCTCCAGCAGCACGGCGTCCTGCCTGCCCTCCGAGCGGTACAGCGCCACCACACCGGCCCTGATCTGCCGGGCGCGCAGGCCCTCGTACACCTTGGTCAGCAGCTCGTTGCCGGTCGCCGCGACGAGCAGTGCGTGGAACTGCCGGTCGACGTCGATGAAGTCCCGCGCGTCGGCCATGCCGCGCAGCCCGGTCTGCCGTTCGATCGCCGCGCGCATCTCCGCGACGGGCGCGGTGCCCGCCTTCAGGACGTGCTCGGCGGCGAACCTCTCGACCATGCCGCGCAGCTCCATGAGCTCGGCGACCTGGCGACCGGAGACCGGTGCCACGTAAGCACCCTTCTTGGGCACCAGCTGGACCATGTCCTCGGCCGCGAGCAGCAGCAGCGCCTCGCGGATGGGGGTGCGGGACACGCCGATCCGGTCGGCGACGTCCTGCTCGCTGATGAAGCGACCCTGCATCTCGGGGTCGGCCAGGATGGTGTCCTTGAGGAACTCGTAGGCCTTGTCGCGACCGGACACCTGCATACTGTGTGTATACCAGAGGAGGATCACGCCGTGCGCGTCGCTCTCAGCCAGATCAGCTCGTCCACCGACCCGTCCGCGAACCTGGAGCTCGTGCGCGACGGCGTCCGCCGGGGCGCCGCCGCCGGGGCGCGGGTCGTGCTGTTCCCGGAGGCAACCCAGTGCCGGTTCGGGGTGTCGCTCAAGCCCGTCGCCGAGCCGCTGGACGGGCCGTGGGCGACCGCCGTGCGCGAGGTCGCCGTGGAGCACGGCGTGGTCGTGGTGGCGGGGATGTTCACGCCGACGTCGGACGGGCGGGTGACCAACACGCTGCTCGTCACGGGCGCCGACGTGCACCTCGGCTACGACAAGATCCACCTGTTCGACGCCTTCGGCTTCCAGGAGTCGAGCACGGTCGCGCCGGGGGCGAAGCCGGTCACCGTCGAGGTGGACGGCGTGACCCTCGGCATCGCCACCTGCTACGACATCCGCTTCCCCGAGCTGTTCCGGGCGCTGGCCGACGCGGGCGCCACGGCCGTGCTGCTCGGCGCGTCCTGGGGTTCGGGCCCCGGCAAGGTCGACCAGTGGGAGCTGCTGGTCCGCGCGCGGGCGTTGGACTGCACCTCGTGGGTGCTGGCGTGCGGCCAGGCCGACCCCGGCGACCTGGGGACCACGGCTCCGACGGGCGTCGGCCACAGCACCGTCGCCGACCCGCTCGGGACCGTCGTCGACAGCCTCGGCGCCGACCCCGGCCTGCTGGTGGTGGACATCGACGTGGAGGCGGTCGAGAACGCCCGCCGCACGTTGCCGGTGCTGGCGAACCGGCGGCTCTGACGACCGGCCCCCGCAGGACTGCGTGGGCGGGAACCAACCCGGTTGATCTCCTGTCGTAGCGGCGGAACACTTCTACCGCGACGAAGGGGGAGTCGACGTGACGGACTGGGACGAGTGGACGGCCGCGTGGAGATCGGCGACGCACCTCTACGCGCACCTGACGAAGGGCGGGGCACCGCAGCCGCTGTTCACGCCGGTGCGGCTGCAACCCGGCGAGACGTCGTTCTGCGACCTGACGGTGACGTACTCGCGGTACTACGGCATGGACGTGTCCTACCAGCAGAACAGCGGCTTCTTCGGGTCGCCGCTGTTCGTCGCCGCCGGGCTGGCCGCGAACGCGGTGGGCAACTCGGTGGCGCGCAACCGGGCGGAGGCGATGGCTGCGCCGCAGTGGCGCGAGCACTGCGCGGCGCGCACGGTCGTGACGGACCGGCGCACGCTGTGCTTCACCGGTCAGCAGTGGCTGGCGTTCGACCACGACGCGGTGGTCGAGTTCACCGCGGACCCGCCGCGCGGGGTGTGCTTCCTGAACTTCTCGGCCGCGGAACCGCTGTGCCTGGCGGGGTTCAGCACGCCGTGGCTGTCGGTGCTGCTGTGCTACTTCCTCTACGGTGCCGACTCGCTCGGCAGGCTGCCGTACCTGGCCCCGCTCGCCTTGGGCCCGGTGTGATGAGCCCGGTGGTGGTGGCGCCGGTCGCCCGGCGCCACCACCACCCGTGCCGTCAGCGCAGGTCCATCCCCAGGTCCAGCGCCGGTGAGGAGTGCGTCAGGCCGCCGACCGCCAGGTAGTCGACGCCGGTCTCGGCGTAGGCGCGGGCGACCGGGAGCGTGAGACCACCGGACGCCTCGAGCTTGACCCCGTTGGCGCGGCGGACGGCCTCGGCGCACTGCTCGGGCGTGAAGTTGTCCAGCAGCACCAGTTCCGCGCCTTCGGCGACGGCCTCGTCGAGCTGGTCGAGGCTGTCCACCTCCACCTCGCACAGCAGGTGCGGGGCGTGGGCGCGGACCGCCGCCATCGCCGCTTTCACCGACCCCGCGGCGAGGACGTGGTTGTCCTTGATGAGGATCGCGTCGCCGAGCCCCATGCGGTGGTTGACGCCGCCGCCGCAGCGGACCGCGTACTTCTCCAGCAACCGCAGGCCGGGCAACGTCTTCCGGGAGTCGCGGACCCGCGCGCCGGTGCCCGCGACCGCGTCCACCCACGCCGCCGTGGCGGTCGCGATCCCGGACAGGTGGGTCAGGAAGTTCAACGCCGTGCGCTCGGCGGTGAGCAGGTCGCGCACCCGGCCGCGCACGACGAGCGCGGGCTCACCGGGAACGGCCTTCTCGCCGTCGGCACGCTGGGACAGGACCTCCACGTCGGCGCCGAACACCTCCAGCGCCACCGGGATCCCCGCCAGCACACCGGGAGCGCGCGGGGTGAGCTCGGCGACCGCCACCGCGTCCGCGGGCACGGTGGCCTCGGTCGTGGCGTCCGGGCCGTACCGCAGGTCCTCCGCCAACGCCAACGCGATCGCCCGGCGGGCGTCGTCCAGGTCGAGGCCGCGTCCGATGCTCGACCCTGCAAGCAGATCTTCGTGTCCGATGCTCGACCCTGCAAGCAGATCTTCGTGTCCGATGCTCGACCCTGCAAGCAGATCTTCGTGTCCAATGCTCGACCCTGCAAGCAGATCTTCGGTCATGCTGCACCCCAAACCATCACGGGATCGGCGAGAACGGGTTGGCCGGTGGGCGTGAGCCGGACGGCCTGGGTCCGGTGCCAGCGGACCTCGTCGCGCACGGTGAAGTCCGTGCGCACGTGGCAGCCGCGGGACTCGGTGCGCTCGGCGGCGGCCGCGATGAGCGCCCGCGCGGCGAGCGTGAGCGCCGCGTCCTCCACCAGGCGCCGGGTGTCGAGCACCCGGTCCACAGTGGACAGGTCGAGCACCGAGCCGACGACCGCGAGGCCCTCGGCGTCCCGGCCGATGGCCGCGTACCGGCTCATGACCCGCTGCAACGAGTCGCGGTCGGCGACCGGGGCGATGGGCAGCACCGGTTCGAGAGCGGTCTTCGGGTCGGCGAGCAGGCCGAGCGCGAGGTCCGCCGCGACGGCCTCCGCCGCGCGGGTCCCCACGACCAGCCCCTCCAGCAAGCTGTTGGACGCCAACCGGTTCGCGCCGTGCAGACCGGTCCTGGCGACCTCGCCCGCCGCGTACAGCCCGGTGATCGCGGTGCGCCCGTCCACGTCGGCCATCACGCCGCCGCAGGCGAAGTGCGCCGCCGGGGCGACCGGGATGGGGTCGCGCGCCGGGTCGATCCCCGCCGCGAGGCAGGCCGCGTGGACCGTCGGGAACCGGGTCGCCATCCGGTCGAGCTTGGTGGCGTCGAGGAACACGTGGTCGTCGATCCCACCGGGCTCGGTCGCCATGTGCCGGGTGATGGCCGCCGCGACGACGTCGCGGGGAGCCAGGTCCTCCAACGGGTGCACGCCCTTCATCACCCGCGCGCCGGTCGCGTCGACCAGCACCGCCCCCTCGCCGCGCACCGCCTCGGTGACCAGCGGGCACCGGCCGCGCGCGCCGCGACCGGTGTAGAGGACGGTCGGGTGGAACTGGACGAACTCGACGTCCGCCGCCATCGCGCCCGCCCGCATCGCCAGCGCCAGGCCGTCGCCGGTCGCGACCTCGGGGTTGGACGTCGCCTGGTAGAGCTGGCCCAGGCCGCCGCTGGCGAGCAGCACCGCGGGGGCGCCGATCGCGCCGGGCACGCCGTTGCCGTCGAGCACCAGCAGCCCGCAGACCACGCCGAGCGGGGTGCGCAGCGCGTCGACCGCGACGTGCTGCTCCAGCACCGGGAGCCTGCCGTCCGCGGTCGCCGCGAGCAGCGCCCGCTCGACCTCGGCGCCGGTCGCGTCACCGCCGGAGTGCACCACGCGGAACGCCGTGTGCCCGCCCTCGCGGGTGCGCGCCAGGTGGCCGTCGGGCTTGGCGTCGAAGACGGCGCCGCGCTCGCGCAGCCGTTCCACCGCCGCCGGACCGCCGGAGATCACCGCCGTGACGGCGTCCTCGTCGCACAGACCGGCACCCGCGACGAGCGTGTCGCCGATGTGCGCGCCGACGGTGTCGCCCTCATCGTGCTCACCAGGCAGCACGACGGCCACGCCGCCCTGCGCCCAGCGCGTGTTGCCGTCCGGCCCGCTGGCCTTGGTGACGACGAGGACCCGCAGGCCCAGCTCGTGGGCGCGCAGCGCGGCCGTCAGCCCCGCCACGCCCGTGCCGACCACGACGAGGTCGGCACGGGCCTCCCAGCGGGGCCTCACTCGCCGCCGCCGGGCTTGCCGATCTCGATCATCCGCTGCACCGACGCCTGCGCCCGCTTCGCGGTCTCCAGGTCGACGTGCACCTCGTCCAGGCCCTCGCGCAGGCAGCGCAGCAGGGCGGTGGGCGTGATCATCTTCATGTACCGGCACGACGCCCGGTCGTTCACCGCCCGGAAGTCGATCTCCGGCGCGGCCTTGCGCAGCTGGTGCAGCATGCCGATCTCGGTCGCCACCAGCACCGACTTCGCGGTCGTCCCGCGCGCGGCGGTGATCATGTCGCCGGTGGACAGGATGCGCACCTGGCTCGCGGGCACGATGCCCTCGCCCGCGAGGTAGAGCGCCGAGGTGGCGCAGCCGCACTCCGGGTGGATGAACAGGTCCGCCTCGGGGTCCTCGGCCGCGCGCGCGGCCAGCTCCGGACCGTTGATGCCCGCGTGCACGTGGCACTCGCCCGCCCAGATGTGCAGGTTCTCCCGACCCGTCTCGCGCTTCACGTGCGCGCCCAGGAACTGGTCGGGCAGGAACAGCACCTCGCGGTCCGCCGGGATCGAGGCGACCACGTCGACCGCGTTCGACGACGTGCAGCAGATGTCCGTCTCGGCCTTCACCTCGGCGGTCGTGTTCACGTACGACACGACCACCGCGCCGGGGTGCTCGGCCTTCCAGGCGCGCAGCTGCTCACCGGTGATCGAGTCGGCCAGCGAGCAGCCCGCCCGCTCGTCGGGGATCAGCACGGTCTTCTGCGGGGCCAGGATCTTCGCCGTCTCCGCCATGAAGTGCACGCCGCAGAAGATGATCGTGGACGCGTCGCTGGCCGCGGCGATGCGGCTGAGCGCGAGCGAGTCGCCCGTGTGGTGGGCGATGTCCTGGATCTCGGGCAGCTGGTAGTTGTGCGCGAGGATGACCGCGTCGCGCTGACGTGCGAGCTCGAGCACCTCCGCGCGCCAGGACGCGTCGGCCTCGATGCCGTCGTACGCGCCGTCTGAGGTTCGCTCCACATATGCGGTAGCGACCATGGGGTCCTCCTCGCGACTCTCCGAGGTTTTCGCCTTTGGGTCGAAAACGTGGTCGATACTATCAGCCCGTGGGTCTCGCGGGACATGAGGTGTTGGCCGCAGTACTCCAGGTGAGAGCCGGATCACTCCAGGTCATGCTCTGGCAGCGCGCCCAGGAACCGCACGCCCACCGCTGGTCACTACCCGGCGGGGCGCTGGGCGACCGGGAGGACATCGAGGCCTCCATCAAGCGCCAGTTGGCGGAGAAGGTCGACGTCAGGCAGCTCTCCCACGTCGAGCAGCTGTCCGTCTTCAGCGCCCCCGACCGCGTCCCCGGCCCCCGTGTCGTCGCGACCGCTTTCCTGGGCCTGGTGCCTTCCGACATCGATCCCGAGATCCCCGCCGACACGGCCTGGTTCCCAGTGGATGGACTCCCCGAGACCGCGTTCGACCACCGTTCGATCATCCACAAGGCACGCCACCGGCTCGGCTCCAAGCTGTCGTACACCAACCTCGGTTTCGCGCTGGCCCCGCCGGACTTCACCATCTCCGCCTTGCGCGAGCTCTACTCCGCGGCACTGGGCTACCGCGTCTCCGCCACCAACCTGCAACGCGTGCTCTCCCGCCGCGGCCTGCTCGAACCCACCGGCGACACCTCTCCCCCCGGCCCCACCGGCGGCAGGCCCGCCGCGCTTTTCCGTTTCAGCGCAAGGGGAATCCTGGTGACCGACCAGTTCGCCGTCCTCCGCCCGCCGTCGGGCGGCCGTCCAGCAGGCGCGGGCGCCACGTCGTAACGTGGACGTGTGACCGAGACGCTCCCGCTCTTCCCGCTGGGCACCGTGCTGCTGCCCGGGGCGTCCTTGCCGCTGCACATCTTCGAGCCCCGCTACCGCCAGCTCACCGTCGACCTCGTCACCGGCGTCCTGCCCGACCGCCAGTTCGGCGTCGTGTCCATCCGCGAGGGCTGGGAGCTCGGCTCCGACAACGTCGGCTCGCTGCGCCAGATCGGCTGCACAGCCCTGTTGCGCGAGGCCCGCAGGCTCAACGACGGCCGCTTCGACATCGTCACCAAGGGCGAACGCCGCTTCAAACTGATCTCCGTCGACCACAAGGCCGCCCCGTACCTCGTCGGCGAGGTCGAATACCTCCCCGACACCCCCACCCCACCCCCCATCGCCGACGTCCTCCCCCTCATGGCCAAGTCCGCCCGCGCCGCCCACCAGCGCTACTGCGCCGCCGCCTGGCACCGCGAAGACTGGTCCGCCCCACCCGAGGAAACCACCCACGAACTCCTCTCATACCTGTTGGCAGGCGACTGCCTCCTAGCCCTCGAAGACAAACAACACCTCCTCGAAGAAACCTCCCCAGCCCGCCGCCTACGCCTCATCCGCCGCCTCCTCCACCTCGAAGCAGGCATCCTCGACGCCCTGCACGCCGTCCCGGTCCCCCTCTCGGAATTCGGCCACGCCTCCAACCCGAACTAACCAGGCAAGCCCTTACATCCAACGCACCAAGGACCCCAACCCGAAGCGCAGCGAGCCCGCCAGCGACCCATTGGGCGCAGCCCGCCAGCGCGCATCCGGCGCGGAGCGCCTGGGGCCTTGTCCGCCGCGCAGCAAGGATGCTCAGTCCGACGCGCAGCGAGGATGCCCTGTCCGTCGCGGAGCGTCGGATGCCCTCCCACCCATACTCCCCCCACGCACCCCGACGAGAAGCCACCTCTACAGCCGTCGAACCTTGTCAAGACAGATCCACCGTCTTGACAAGGTTCGACGGCTGTAGAACACTCGGCGACCGGGGTGCCCCCCTCCCTGAACCCGCGAGCCCAACAACACCCAACGGCGCCCAGCGGACCCCCACCACCCCCCTCAACCGGAAACTTCCACCAATTGCCCCCTTGAAGGATTGTTCAACAATCCTCTAACGTGTCCCTCACCACACCCACCGCTCACCACCCCCAGCGAGGTGCCCATGAGCACGACACCCACCCAGCCCACGGCCGACACCGAAGACACCACCCCAGGCCCCCTGGCCTGGTTCCGCACCCTCTCCCGCAACGGCAGACGAGCCTTCATCGGCGCTTTCGGCGGCTACGGCCTGGACTCCTACGACTACTGGATCCTCCCCCTCAGCCTCGTCGCCATCTCCTCGTTCTTCGGCATCTCCAAGGGCCAGGCGGGTCTGCTCAACACCGCCACCCTCGTCCTCTCCGCTCTCGGCGGTGCGGCCGCGGGCGTCCTCGCCGACCGCGTGGGGCGGGTCAGGACGCTCCTCATCACCGTCATCACCTACGCCGTCTTCACCGTCCTGTGCGGTTTCGCCACCAGCTACGAGATGCTCCTGGTCTGCCGCGGCCTGCAGGGTCTCGGTTTCGGCGGCGAGTGGGCCGCGGGCGCGATCCTCGTTGCGGAGTACTCCAAGCCGCAGTACCGGGGTCGCGCGGTCGCCTTCATCCAGAGCGCCTGGGCTGTCGGCTGGGGTCTCGCGGTGGTCGTCTACACCGTCGTCTTCTCCTTGGCGGGCCCCGATTTCGCGTGGCGCGTCATGTTCTGGACCGGTGCGCTGCCCGCCGTCCTCGTCCTCTACGTCCGCCGCACCGTCCAGGACGCGCCCGGCACCGCCGAGCAGCGGCGGCAGAGCGGCGACAAGGGGTCGTTCCGGGCGATCTTCACCCACGGCCTCGGCCGCACCACGTTCTTCGCCGCCATGCTGGCGACCGGTGTCCAGGGCGGCTACTACACCCTCGCCACCTGGCTCCCGACCTACCTCAAGACCGAGCGCGGCCTGTCCGTCATCAACACCACGGGCTACTACGCGTTCCTGATCTCCGGCGCCTTCATCGGCTACGTCTGCGGCGGGTTCATCACGGACCGGTTGGGGCGCAAGAAGACCTTCGCCCTCTTCGCCGTCCTGTCCGCGGTGCTGATCATGCTCTACACGCAGATCCCGGTGGGCGCGAACACCGCCGTGCTCTTCCTCGGCTTCCCGCTCGGCTTCTGCGCGTCGGCCATCTTCAGCGGTTTCGGCTCGTTCCTGGCCGAGCTGTACCCGACGGCCGTGCGCGGCACCGGCCAGGGCTTCACCTACAACTTCGGCCGCGCCGTCGGGGCCCTGTTCCCGGCAGGTGTCGGGTTCATGGCCGAGAGCATGGGCGTCGGCGGCGCGATGGTCTTCGGCGCCGCCGCGTACGGGGTCGCCGTGCTGGCGCTGCTCGGCCTGCCGGAGACGTTGGGACGGGAGCTCACGTGACACCCGAGGAGGTCAGGGCCCGCGCGAGCGGGCCCACCGCGGGTCTGGCGACCGGGTTCGCGCAGGCCAACCTGATCGCGGTGCCCGCGGACTGGGCGTACGACGTGCTGCTGTTCACCCAGCGCAACCCGAAACCGTGCCCCGTGCTGGACGTGACGGACGCCGGCGACCCGCGCACGGTCCTGGCGCCGGGCGCGGACCTGCGAACCGACCTGCCGCGCTACCGGGTGTGGCACGACGGCGTCCTGACCGACGAGCCGACCGACGTGGCGGCGCTCTGGCGCGACGACCTCGTGGCGTTCCTGATCGGGTGCAGCTTCACGTTCGAGGGCGCGCTGACCGCGGCGGGCGTGCCGCTGCGGCACGTCGAGCAGGGCCGCAACGTGTCGATGTACGCGACGGACCGCGAGTGCCGCCCGGCGGGCCGGGTGCACGGGCCCATGGTGGTCTCGATGCGCTGGATCCCCGCCGCGCAGGTCGAGACCGCGGCCCGCGTCAGCGGCCTGATGCCCGCCGTGCACGGCGCCCCCGTGCACGCGGGCGACCCGGCCGCGCTCGGCATCGCCGACCTGGCGGCACCGGACTTCGGCGATCCGGTCGAGGCCGCCGAGGGCGACGTGCCGGTGTTCTGGGCGTGCGGGGTGACGCCGCAGGCCGCGCTGATGGCGTCCCGGCCGCCGTTCGCGATCACCCACGCGCCCGGCCACATGTTCGTGACCGACGTGCCCGACGACGAGTACCGCGCGGGGTAGACCAGCCGGTTCACCCCGACGGGCGGGTACCGGGTGGTCCGGACCCCCGCCGCAGACGAATAAGGCAAGAAGGTTGCCTAATTAGGGGTCCCCGGATACGGTGACCGCCACCACCGCGGTCCCTCCCGCGGTGCACCGCTCCGAAGATGCAGACACCAGCCGCCGCAGCCGTGTGTCCCATCCCCTGTTCCGCGGAGGTTCTCGTGTTGAACTCAGGCAGGCTCCTGCGCCTGGCCGCCGTCACGACCATGTCGGTCGCACTCGTCTCCACCGGTGCCACCACGGCCGCGCTCGCCCGACCCATGGCCGCGGACGGCGCGAAAGCCGCCGACGTGCGCGTCCAGGCCGTCGACCTGAACGACCCGGTCAAGAAGGACATCGCCATGCAGCTGGTGTCGAGCGCGGAGAACTCCTCGCTCGACTGGAGGGCCCAGTTCGGCTACATCGAGGACATCGACGACGGCCGCGGCTACACCGGCGGCATCATCGGGTTCTGCTCCGGAACCCACGACATGCTCGAACTGGTCGAGGCCTACACGGCCACGTCCCCCAACAACGTGCTGGCGAAGTACCTGCCCGCCCTGCGGGAGGTGGACGGGTCGGATTCGCACGAGGGGTTGGATCCGAACTTCACCAAGGACTGGAAGACCGCCGCCAAGGACCAGGCGTTCAAGAACGCCCAGGAATCCGAACGCGACCGCGTGTACTTCAACCCGGCCGTGTCACGGGCCAAGTCGGACGGCGTCCGGACGCTCGGCCAGTTCATCTACTACGACGCGATCGTGATGCACGGCGACGGGAACGACGGGACCAGCTTCGGGGGGATCCGGAAGCGGGCGCTGACGAAGGCCAAGCCGCCATCGCAGGGCGGGACGGAGACGGCCTGGCTGAACGCGTTCCTGGACGCGCGGAAGTGGGCGATGCAGCAGGAGGAAGCGCACTCGGACACGAGCCGGGTGGACACGGCGCAGAGGGTGTTCCTGAACGCGGGGAACTTCGACCTGAACACGCCGCTGAGGTGGAAGGTGTACGGGGATAGTTTTGAGATCAGCTAGGGGTTGATGCTGGTGGGGGACAGCGAAGCCCAGCCCCCGCAGCGCGATTGTCTCAATGCTTCACCCCCGCTTGTCAAGACGGTAAAGCTGCCTTGACAAGCGGGGGTGGGGCAGGAGGGCGCTGTTTATCGGGGGCGGGAGGGGATCTGGCTTCGCCAGCATCGGACTACGTCCGACTCAAGCATCGGGCTCCGCCCGACCAGGCATCCTCGGCTTCGCCGTCGGACCAGGCATCCTTGCTGCGCGGCGGACAAGGCCCCAGGCGCTCCGCGCCGGATGCGCGCTGGCGGGCTGCGCCCATCGTGAGGATCCTCGGCTTCGCCATCGGACAGGGCATCCTCGCTGCGCGTCGGACAAAGCATCCTGGGCTTCGCCATCGGACGAGGCATCCGAGCTTCGCCGGACAAAGCTGGCGGGCGCTCCGCGCCGGGTGCGAGGTGGCGGCTGCGCCGGTCCTGGAGCCTTGGTCTTGCCCTTGCTCTTGCCCTTGTCAGCCTAGGCGGCGGCCTAGGTCGTCCAGGCCGTTCCAGGCGGCTAGGCAGCCGTAGGCGAGGGCGGTGGCGAGGGGCCAGGCGACTGCGCCCCAGGTGGTTTCCAGGACGGGGGCGGTCATGATCATGTCGCCGATGGTGAGCTGGGTGGTGGTGGCGTAGTGGTCGGCGGCCATGCCGACGCCGGTTTTCTGGCCCAGGTAGGCGGCCAGGGCTGAGCCGGCTACGGCGGCGAGCATGATGACGGGGCCGCGGCGTTCGCGGAGCATCCAGACGGCGATGCCGGTGAGCAGGCCGGCGGCCAGGCCCAGGAGGACGAAGATCATGAGGTCGTCCAGGCGGTGGTAGCTCTCGCCGCCGACGGGGATGAGCTCGGCGCCGTCCTGGACGACCTTGTTCTGGCCGGGTGCCAGTCGGGACCAGAGCCAGCCGAAGGGGATGGCCAGGGCGGACAGGGCGCCGAGCAGGCAGAGGGCGGGGAGGAGGTCGCGTTTGACGACGACCTTCGGGCGTGGTGGGCGGTAGTCGTAGACCCACTCGGGTAGGACGGGTGGGACGCGGACCGGGACGGCCCTGTCCTCCACCGGTTGTTCCGCCACCCGCGACCTCCTCGTTGCCTGCGCTCCGGCCGCGAGATTACCGCGCCGAGGTGATCTCACCGTGTCGACTGCACCGCGCCGTCCACCCGGCCGGGGTCACCTGGACCACCATCCGCCTCGCGCACTCGGCGCAGTACCGCGGCGGGTCGAGCACGGCGAGCCTGCGGGTGCAGACCTCGTGGTCGCCCTCCGCGGGCTTGCCGCAGTAGGAGCAGTAGGCCACGTCGACCTTCACAGCGTCTGGCTGAGCGCCTTGATGGGCATGCTCAGCTCGTCCAGCATCTCCAGGTCCTGCACGGCCGGGCGGCCGAGGTTGGTGAGGTAGTTGCCGACGATGATCGCGTTGATGCCGCCGAGCATGCCCTGCTTGGCGCCGAGGTCGCCGAAGGTCAGCTCGCGCCCGCCCGCGAAGCGCAGGATGGTGCGGGGCAGCGCCAGCCGGAACGCCGCGACGGCGCGCAGCGCGTCGGGGCCCTCCACGACCGGGTAGTCCTCGTACGGGGTGCCGGGGTTGGGGATGAGGAAGTTCAGCGGGACCTCGTCGGGCTCCAGCGACGCGAGCTGGACGGCGAACTCGGCGCGCTGGGCGAGCGACTCGCCCATGCCGATGATGCCGCCGCAGCACACCTCCATGCCGGCGTCGCGGATCATCCGCAGGGTGTCCCAGCGCTCCTCCCACGAGTGCGTGGTGACCACGTTCGGGAAGTGCGACCTGGCCGTCTCCAGGTTGTGGTTGTAGCGGTGCACGCCCATCGAGACCAGCTCGTCGACCTGCTCCTGGGTCAGCATGCCCAGCGAGCAGGCGATCTGGATGTCGTTGCCGTCGTCGCGGATGGCCTTGATGCCCTCGCGGACCTGGGACAGCAGCCGCTTGTCCGGGCCGCGCACGGCCGCGACGATGCAGAACTCGGTCGCGCCGGTGTCGGCGGTCTGGCGGGCGGCCTTGACCAGGCCGGGGATGTCGAGCCACGCGGAGCGGACCGGCGAGGGGAACTGGCCGGACTGCGAGCAGAAGTGGCAGTCCTCGGGGCAGCCGCCGGTCTTGAGGGACACGATGCCCTCGACCTCGACCTCCGGGCCGCACCAGCGCATCCGCACGTCGTGGGCCAGCGCCAGCAGGTCCTCGATGCGGTCGTCGGGGAGCTCGAGGACCTCCAGCACCTGGGCCTCGGTCAGGCCGACACCGCGTTCGAGGACCTGCTCGCGGGCCACGTCCACGACGTCGGTGCTGCGGTCGACCTGCTCGGGTGCTGCGGTCACGACTTCTCCTTCGGCAGACGGGCGCTCGGGCAAGTGTGCCGCACCGGACGGGCCACCTCGGCGCGACGAACGTCACTCGTCAAACGTAGTGCGAGGCGAACGAGTCGGGGTCGAACGTGCCTCCGAACCACGGCGAGAGCGCCCCTCTGGCCACGTCGAGGAAGTCGTGCGGGGGCAGCCGGGTCACGCCGTTGGGCAGCACGCCCAGCAAGGGGCCGCCCGCGGCTTCGGGGAGGTCGGCGAGGTTGGTCCTGGACGCGAGGTCGGGCGCGCCGGGCCAGCGGCCGACGACCACCCCGAGGGACTCCAGACCACGTCGGAGCAGCGCCTCGGCGGTCAGCGCGGTGGTGTTCAACGTGCCGAGGCCCGCCTCCGCGACGACGAGCACCGGGGCGTTGAGCGCCCACGCCGCGTCGGCGATGGTGGTGCCCTTCTCGTCGAACCGCACCAGCAGCCCGCCCGCGCCCTCGACCAGCACGAGGTCGTGCGCCTCGGCCAGCTCGGTCACGGCCGCGGCGATGTCCGCCGGGGACACGGTCGGGGTACCGCAGCGGCGCGCGGCGGTGGCCGGTGCCAGCGGGTCGGGGTAACGGGCCAGCTCACGGGTGGTGACGGGGCCCGCCAGCCGGACGACCTCGTCGAGGTCGCCGTGCTCACCGGGCAGCAGACCGGTCTGCGCGGGCTTGAGCACCGCGACCCGTCTGCCGTCGGCGACGGCGACTGCGGCCAGCGCGGCCGTCACAGCCGTCTTGCCGACCTCGGTACCCGTACCGGTGATCACGAGGACGCTCACGGAAAAACACCCTACGGCGACACGGAGCGTGAGACAGGTCGGCCGGTGTCACCTTTTCGGGACATGCCCGGATCGTTACCCCGCGGTGGCCGCGGCCACCACCGCGGCGGTGATGGCCGCGACGTCGTCGTCCGTGCAGACGAAGGGCGGCATGGTGTAGACGAGGTCGCGGAACGGCCGCAGCCACACGCCGTGCTCGACGGCGGCGGCCGTCGCGGCGGCCATGTCGACCTCGTGGTCGAGCTGCACGACCCCGATGGCGCCGAGCACCCGCACGTCACCGGGCGCCCCGGCGAGCCCGGCCCGCAAGCCCGCCTCGATCCGCCGCACCTCGCCCCGCCAGTCCTGCGACAGCAGCAGGTCGATCGACGCGGACGCCACGGCGGCGGCCAGCGGGTTGCCCATGAACGTCGGCCCGTGGGCCAGGACCGGCACCTCTCCCCTGCTGATGCCGTCCGCGACCCGCTCCGTGCACAGCGCCGCCGCCATGGTCAGGTACCCGCCGGTCATGGCCTTGCCGACGCACATCACGTCCGGGCTGACGTTCGCGTGGTCGGCGGCGAACAGCTCGCCGGTGCGGCCGAACCCGGTCGCGATCTCGTCGAACACCAGCAGCACGTCGTTGGCCAGCGTGAGCTCGCGCAGCACGTGCAGGTAGCGCGGGTCGTGGAAGCGCATGCCGCCCGCGCCCTGCACGACCGGTTCGACGATGACGGCGGCCAGCTCGTCCGCGTGCTGCTCGACGAGGTCCGCGAGGTGCTGGACGTAGGCGGTGTCCATCTCGGCGGGCGGCGCGTCGGCGAACACCTGCTCGGGCAGGACCCCCTGCCACAGCGAGTGCATCCCGCCCTCCGGGTCGCACACGGACATCGGCTGGAACGTGTCGCCGTGGTAGCCGCCGCGCCAGGTGAGCAGCCGCCGCTTCTCCGGCCTGCCCTGCGACCGCCAGTGCTGAAGGCACATCTTGACCGCGACCTCGACCGACACCGAGCCGGAGTCGCAGAGGAACACGTGCCGCAGCGGCTCGGGCGTGATGTCCACCAGCTTGGCCGCCAGCCGCACGGCGGGCTCGTGGGTGAGGCCGCCGAACATCACGTGGCTCATCCGGTCGAGCTGCCCGCGCACCGCGTCGTCCAGGACGGGGTGCCGGTAGCCGTGGATCGCGGCCCACCAGGACGACATGCCGTCGACCAGCTCGCGGCCGTCGTCCAACGTGAGCCGGACTCCCCGCGCGGACTCGACGATGAGCGGCGCGCGGGTGCCCGGCATGGGCCCGTACGGGTGCCAGACGTGCGCCCGGTCCAGCTTCAGCAGCTCATCGTGGTCCACGGTCCGAGAGGCTAACCGGGAACCGCTCCAGGCCGTGCAGCAGCGTGCTCTCCCGCCACCGCAGCGTTTCCGGCTCGCCCGCCAGCTCGATGTCGAACCGGTCGAGCAGCGAGCCGACGGCGATCGCGCCCTCCAGCCGGGCCAGCGGGGCGCCGAGGCAGAAGTGGATGCCGTGCCCGAACGCGACGTGCCCGCCGGTCTGCCGGGTGATGTCCATCCGGTCCGGCTCGGGGAACTTCTCCGGGTCGCGGTTCGCGCCCAGCAGCGACACCAGCGCGATCTCGCCCGCCGGGATCGTCACACCGCCCAGCTCGACGTCCTCCGACGTGTACCGGAAGGTCGCCAGGTTGATCGGCCCGTCCAGCCGCAGGAACTCCTCCACCGCGCCCGGCAGCAGCGACCGGTCGGCGCGCAGCGCGGCCAGCTGGTCGGGGTTGCGCAGCAGCGCGAGCACCCCGTTGCCGATCAGGTTGACGGTGGTCTCGTGGCCCGCGACCAGCAGCAGGAACGCCATCGAGATCAGCTCGGTCTGGTCGAGTCGGTCGTCGTCCTCGCTGGCGTGCACCAGCGCGGAGAAGATGTCGTCCCCCGGAGTGGCGCGCTTGCTCTCGATCAGCGCAGCCAGGAAGGCGTACATGGAGGCCGCCGCCGCGTCGACGTCCTCCTGCTTCGAGTCGGTCAGCAGCGTGCCCGACCAGACCCGGAAGTCGTCGCGCTGGTCCATCGGCACGTCGAGCAGCTCGCAGATCACCGTGATGGGCAGCGGGAACGCGAGCGCGTCCAGCAGGTCCACCTCGGACTTGCCCACCATCTCGTCCAGGAGCTGGTCGGTGATCTCCTGGATGCGCGGCCGCAGGGCCTCCATCCGCCGCGCGGTGAACGCCTTGTTGACCAGCTTGCGCAGCCGGTTGTGCGCGGGCGGGTCGCTGTTGAGCATGTGCGACGCGAACGACTGGTCGAACTCGCGGCGCGGCGCCCCCGGCTGGAGGTGCCTGCCGAAAAGGTCGCCCGCCTTGCTGAAGTCCTTGCTGAACCTGTTGTCGGACAACGCGATCCGCGCCTCTTCGTAGCGCGTGACGACCCACACCTTGAGCCCCCGCGGCAGCACCAGCTCCGACACCGGCCCCACCGCGCGCAGCCTCTCGTGCACGGCGTGCGGCTCCTGCTGGTACTCCGGCCCGAGTTTCTCGAACCGCGCCTCGGTCGTCTGCATGACGCCCCTCCCTCGTTGAGTTAACCCTGTTAACTGAACGCGGGAGGGGCCCGAAGAATCACACCATCGTGGTCACGTCACTCGAACGGAGTAGTCAAAACGGACAGGTCATCCCAGGCATCCGGGGCCTAGCAGCGCCTTTAGATCACCCATTAGAGACGGCGTAGGGGTCACCCGCAGGGCGTCGTCGAGCTTCAGGATGGTGCTGCGGCTGCCGTTGACGAGGTTGAGGTGCACCTCGGTCGTGCCGGGGTGGCCGACCAGCACCTCCTTCAACGACGTCACCAGCGTCTTGTTGCACTTGGCAGCGAACACCTTGAGCCGCATGGCCTGGTTGCCGATCTCGCTGAGGTCCGGCACCACCAGGTCGTTCGCGATCAGGGACGTGCGGTCGTCGCGCTTTGCCACGCGGGCCTTGACCAGCACGATCGCGTCCTCGATCACCGACATCCCGTGCACGATGTAGCTCTTGGGGAAGAACAGCACCTCGATGCCACCGGCGAGGTCCTCCAGCTGCGCGGACGCCCACGGCTCGCCGTTCTTGTTCACCCGCCTGGTGACCGACGCGAGGATGCCGCCCAGCGTGACCTGCGTGCCGTCCGGCACGTCGCCTTCCAGGATGCGCGCGATGGAGGTGTCCGAGTAGGACTCCAGCACGTGCTCGACGCCCTTGAGGGGGTGCCCGGAGACGTACAGGCCGAGCATCTCCCGCTCCAGCGCCAGCTGGTGCTTGGACTCCCACTGCTCGTCCGGGATCTTCACGTCGAAGGCGCCCGTCGACTCGCCGGTGCTGTCACCGGCGCCGAACAGGTCGAACTGGCCGATGGCCTCGGCCTTCTTCGTGTCCATGATCGCGTCGACGGCCTCGACGTGGATCATGTGCAGGCCCTTGCGCGGGTGGCCGAGCGAGTCGTACGCGCCCGCCTTGACCAGCGACTCCACGACCTTCTTGTTGCAGGCCGCGGCGTCCACCTTGCGCAGGTAGTCGGAGAAGTCGACGAACTTCCCCTTCTCCTTGCGGGACTTGATGATCGAGTCGACCACGTTCGCGCCGACGTTGCGGATCGCGCCCAGGCCGAAGCGGATGTCCTGCCCGATGGCGGCGAACTCGCGCTCGGACTCGTTGACGTCGGGGGGCAGCACGGTGATGCCCATCCGGCGGCACTCCGCGAGGTAGATCGCGGACTTGTCCTTGTTGTCGGAGTTCGTGGTGAGCAGCGCGGCCATGAACTCGGCCGGGTAGTTCGCCTTGAGGAACGCCGTCCAGTACGAGATCAGGCCGTACGCGGCGGAGTGCGCCTTGTTGAACGCGTAGTCCGCGAACGGGACCAGGATGTCCCACAGCGTCTTGATGGCGTCCGGCGGGAAGCCGTTGTTCTTCATGCCCGCCGCGAAACCCTCGTACTCCTTGTCGAGGATCTCCTTCTTCTTCTTGCCCATCGCGCGGCGCAGCAGGTCGGCCTGGCCCAGCGTGTACCCGGCGAGCTGCTGGGCGATCGCCATGACCTGCTCCTGGTACACGATCAGGCCGTAGGTCTTGCCCAGGATCTCCTCCAGGGCGTCGGCCAGCGCCGGGTGGATCGGCGTGATCTCCTGCTGCTTGTTCTTGCGCAGCGCGTAGTTCGTGTGCGAGTTCGCGCCCATCGGACCCGGCCGGTAGAGCGCGCCGACCGCCGAGATGTCCTCGAAGTTGTCGGGTCGCATCAGCCGCAGCAGGTCGCGCATGGGCCCGCCGTCCAGCTGGAACACGCCGAGCGTGTCGCCCTTGGACAGCAGCGCGTAGGTCTTCTTGTCGGTCAGCTCCAACGCGTCCAGGTCGACCGGCGGTTTGCCGTTCAGCTCGATGTTGCGCATCGTGTCGTCGATCGTGGTCAGGTTGGACAGGCCCAGGAAGTCCATCTTCAGCAGGCCGAGCGTCTCGCAGGTCGGGTAGTCGAACTGCGTGATGATCGAACCGTCCTGCGGGCGCATCCACACCGGCACGTGGTCGATCAGCGGTTCCGCGGACATGATCACCGCGCAGGCGTGGACGCCCGCGTTGCGGATCAGGCCCTCCAGGCCGCGACCGGTGTCGATGATCTCCTTGACCTGCGGGTCCGTGTCGTAGAGCGCGCGGACCTCGGAGGCCTCGGTGTACCGCTTGTGCTGCGGGTCGAACACGCCGGACAGCGGGATGTCCTTGCCCATCACGGCGGGCGGCATGGCCTTGGAGATCCGGTCCGCGACGGCGTAGCCGGGCTGGCCGTAGAGCACGCGCGCGGAGTCCTTGATCGCGGCCTTCGCCTTGATCGTGCCGAACGTGATGACCTGGGCGACCTTGTCGGAGCCCCACTTGTCGGTCACGTACCGGATGACGTCGCCGCGCCTGCGCTCGTCGAAGTCGATGTCGATGTCGGGCGGGCTGACGCGGTCGGGGTTCAGGAACCGCTCGAAGATCAGGCCGTGCGCCAGCGGGTCGAGGTCGGTGATGCCCATCGCGTACGCGATCAGCGCCCCCGCGGCGGAGCCTCGGCCGGGACCGACCCGGATGCCGTTCGCCTTGGCCCAGTTGATGAAGTCCGCGACCACCAGGAAGTAGGCGGGGAAGCCCATCTGCAGGATGACGTCGATCTCGAACTCGACCTGCTTGGTGTGCACGTCGTCGACGCCACCGGGGAACCGGCGCTTCATGCCGGCCCAGACCTGCTCGCGGAAGAACTCGTTCTCGGTCTTGCCCTCGGGCACCGGGAACCGCGGCATCAGGTTCTGGAACGCGAACATGCCGGTCGTGTCGACCCTCTCGGCGATGACCAGCGTGTTGCGGCAGCCCTCCTGCCACGCGTCCGAGGAGTCGATCGCCCGCATCTCGTCGGGCGACTTCAGGTAGTAGCCGGTCCCGTCGAACTTGAACCGCGACGGGTCCTGCAGCGTCTTGCCCGTCTGCACGCACAGGAGCGCCTCGTGGGCCTCCTTGTCCTCCTTGTACGTGTAGTGGGAGTCGTTCGTCACCACGAACGGGATCTTCAGCTTGTCCGCGATCACCAGCAGGCCGTCGCGGACCCGGCTCTCGATCTCGATGCCGTGGTCCATGATCTCGACGAAGAAGTTGTCGGCCCCGTAGATGTCCCGCCACTTGGCGGCCGCCTCGAGCGCCAGGTCGTCGTGCCCGAGCCGCAACCGCGTCTGCACCTCGCCCGACGGGCACCCGGTGGTCGCCATCAGGCCCTTCGAGTGCTCGGCCAGCAGCTCCGCGTCCATCCGCGGCCACTTGCCCAGCTGCCCCTCGGTCGACGCCTTGCTCGACACCCTCATCAGGTTGTGCAGGCCGTCGCTGTCGCGCGCCCAGATCGTCTGGTGCGTGTACGCGCCGCTCGCCGACACGTCGTCGGCCTTCTGGTGGCGCTCACCCCACAGCACGCGCTTCTTGTTGAAGCGCGACTCCGGCGCCATGTACGCCTCGATGCCCACGATCGGCTTGACCCCGGCCGCGGTGGCCTGCCGGTAGAAGTCGTACGCGCCGTACATGTTCCCGTGGTCGGTGATCGCCGCCGCGGGCATGCCAAGTCGCTCGCACTCGGCGAACATGTCCTTGAGCTTCGCCGCACCGTCGAGCATCGAGTACTCGGTGTGCACGTGGAGGTGCACAAACGAGTCAGACACACAAACCCCCTGGAGATCGCGGACGGCCTGGGCTGAGCGGGACACCGCCCGAGAGCAAGCAGCCTAGTCCTCCGATCCGGCGTTCTCACGCGGGCGCGCCCGTGTCCGGTCTCACCACCGTCACCTGCGCACGACCGTCCGCTGGACCCTGCCGAGCCCGATCCCCGGGCCCATCGGGCGCAGCTCGAACCCGTCGGGCAGCACGGCCTCCTGGCCGGACATCGCGAAGAAGCGGGTCGGGTTGAAGTCCTGGGGCAGCCGGGCGGGCCGGAACCGCAGGCCTCCGTGAGCCTTGAAGTCGTCGAAGCGCAGGGCGTTGTGGAACTGCGCGCGCTCGAAGTCCACCCGGCCCTCGAACTTGCCCGACAGGTTGACGGGGCCGACGAACACAGCGTCCCGGAAGCTGGTGCGCCCCTCGACCAAGAGCTGACCGTGCGCCTCGCCCGCGCAGCGCACGCGGTCCGCCACCAGTTCGCCGCGGACCTTGGTGTCGACCGCGGCCAGCCTGCCAGGCGATGTGTCGGTGAGGTCGACCCGGTCGAACTCCGCGTCGTCCAGGACCGTGGCGGTCGCCAGGCACGCGAGCATGGCGAAGTGGCCCGTCACCGCGGCCCGGCGCAGGGACACCGATCCGGACGCGCGCACCAGCTCCAGGACGGTGCCCCCGAACCACCGCGACCCGTCGGCGAGCAGCGAACCGATGTGGACGTCGCGCAGGGTGAACTGGTCGAGCGTCGCACCGGTCAGGTCCAGTGAACGGGCATCCGCCTCCTCATCGGCGCGGAAGGAGAGGACCTCCTGGAGTTGCCGCTGCGCCGTCAGCCGCACCTGGCGCTCGCGATCGGCCAGTTCGACGTGCTCCGGGTCGCTCCAGTCCCTGACCCGCCCGCCCGCGCTGACCAGGGACGGGTGGTCAAACGGCCTGCGCAGGTAGGAGCACAGCACGTCGAGCACCGTCTGGGTGAGGTCGGGCCATCCCCTGACCAACCCGACCAACGAGTGCATGGCACCCACCCTGACCTGGTCGGCGTCATCGCCCAGCAGTTCGATGGCACGCGCGAAGCGCTCCGCCGCACCGCGCTCCCGGTCGTGGTCGCTGCGCAGCGCCTCCAGTTCGTACCGAGCGCGCTCGGTGTCCCGACGGTCCTCCTCCACTTGGTGCCTGCGGTGGTTGAGCCACAGTCCGTACAGGGCGAGCACGGCCCCCGCAGTCAGCGCGCCGCTCTTGAGCGCCTCACCGGGGCCGCGTGGGCCGTCCACCCACAGCAGCCAGGCGGTCGCGCCGGACATCGCGATCACCGCGAGCAACGCGGCGCACACCAGCAGCAGGCTCTGAGCGGTCAGCCACGTCCGCTTGACGGCCCACGTGCCAAGAACCGCGACGAGCAGCACGACGCAGATGGCCGCCGACGTGAGCAGTGTCGTGATCACCATCCCGGGCGGGGGCAACACGGCGGCCGTCACCACGGCGCCCGCGACCGCACGAGCTCCTGCAACGCGGCCACGATCACCTCCGGGGTGGCACCGACCACTGTCACGTCCTCCACGCGATGGGTCACCAGGTAGCGCTCGGTGGGCGTGTCGTGCACGGTCAGGAACCAGTTGTGCCGCTTCCGCTCGCCGCGGATCCTCAGCGCACCGCCCAGTTCGGCGCGTCCCAGCGGAGGCTGCTCGACCAGCCGCGCGCAAGCGCGCGTCGCGTCGCCTTGGCAGCCCGCAGCCGCGAGCGCGGCCGTGACCGCGGTGAACGGCTGGTCGGCCACCCTGACCCGGTCGGTGCGCAGAGCGGTGTCCGCCTGGGCGAGCACCGCGACGGGCACGGACCTCTGCTTGGGGTTGCCGGGGCGGTGCGCGGGCAGCAGCGCGACGAGGTCCTGCGCCAGCTGCCACCTGGACGTGCCGACCAGCGTGTACCTCCCGTCGGAGAGCACGGCGAGGAGGCCGACGTCACGTTCGGCGACGGCGAGCGCCCTCAACGTCCGACCACGGCTCACGGCCCTCAGGTCGAGCTCCATGTCCGCGTCGAGCAGCATCGCCAGCGCGTCCGCCACACGCGGGGACAGACTGTTGGGTCTGCCGAAGCCCGCGAACGCGAGCTCGTCCCAGGCCACCCTCTCGATCTCGCGACGCTCGGCCTCCGTGGTGCCCCTGGACGGGCACTCCAGCACCACGGGCTTCGGCCTGGCCTGCCCGTACCGGTACCGCCACAGCACGTCGAAAGCATCCTCGGAGATCGGCCGCCAGAGCTGCTTCTGGTGCTTCGCCAGCAGCACGACTACCCCCTCCAGGCCGATGGCGACCGCTGGTCGTCATCACCGATCACCGACGGCGGCAACGCCTCGGCCGCCCCCAGCCAGTCGGGTTGGCGTTCCGGCTGCTCGAGGAACTCCGTCGGCGCCATCGGGTCGGGCCCGACCCATGCGGATTCCTCCGTCGGCCCGCGCCGGTGGTGCTCGACGTCCTGGGCCTGCTGCTGCGACGGCCCCGGCATGATTCCCGCCCCCGCGCCCGGCCGGATCGCGGTCTGGTCGTCGACCGGGACGGGGTGGTGCGCCACCGCGTCCGGGACGGGCGCCGGGGGACCCGCCGACTGCGCCACCGGCGTTCCGGTCACGTCCGGCGGTGTCGGGAAGGTGGGGATGGACCGCGTGATGTTGCTCGCCGACGACTCCCACTGGCGCATGATGTCCCGTGCGCGCTGCTGGAGGTCCCTGGCGTCGTGCTCACGCCCTTCGGCCGCCGCGGCGTACATCCAGCCCAACGAAGCACGCCCGCCGTCCCCGCTCTGCGCGACGACAGCGGGGTCTACCCGCCTGCGCAGGTCGTCGAACTGCTCCGCGCTCTGGTAGACGACGTTGCCCGCGTCGCGGCATGTCGAGGCCACGCGTTCGAGCCATTCCAGGAATTGGTTCAGACGAATTCGCAGAAGGTTGACCGCCTCTCCCGCATTATTGCGGGAGAAAGCGGCGAGCTTCTCCTTCCCCTCCTTGACCAACTGGTCCAGGAGGTCGGCCATCATCGCCCACTCCGCACCGACAGCGTGCAATCTTGAGGAATCCCCATGTTCAGGATTCAGATCTTTGAAGATCTTCTCGTGGGAAACGCCTTCCCACCTCGTCGGCTCGATGCCGTACGGCCGCCACGGGTTCATCGGCCCTCCTCGCGCCTCAAGGTGTCGCGAACGGACTCCTGGTCGGCGCGGTAGCTCCGACCGGTCGCCTCGATGAGGGCCGCGTGCCGGTTGACCACCACGATCGCTTGCGCCAGAGCGAAAGTGAGCGATCCGGGGCCGTTGTCGGCCATGTACGACAGCACGTCCCGGAACTGGGTCGAGACCTGGTCCCTGGCGGGGATGACGATCTCGCCCGCCCACTTGCCCAGCCATCGGACCTGGTCGATCGGGTCGACCAAGGATCGCCAAAAAGTCGCGAAACCATCGAAGTCGTCGAGGTCGACCCCGTAACCGTCAGAGCCGTCCTGGTGGTGCACCAATGCACTCCTGAGATCCATGTCCTGAAAGGGGAGCCGAAGCGTAACCGCACCAGAACGATAAGCCGACCAACTTCAAGACAACTTGGCACCACACTCGAAATGATCAAGAAAATGTTCTCTAACCCAATTCACGGACACCAGCGGTCTACCTCGCACAACCTCTGCCGACAGGTCCAAGAACAGGGCCGCCCGATCCCGGTACTGGTGATCCAGATCACGAGACGCGGTGCCGTGTCGCGCGGCGAAGACCACCGGGCCCGCGGCCGGGGTGGCGCCGCCCCGGTGATCGCCCAGGCCAGGTAGCGTTCGAGACGTGGTATCGCCTGATCCCGTTGACGCCCGCCTCCTCGCCATGATCGCGGAGATGGGTCGCGCCGCCGTGCACGAGGTCGCCGCAAGACTGGGCATGGACCCGCGGGAGGCGGCGGCGAGGTTGATCACGTTGTCGGGCAGCGGGCTGCCGTTGCTGGTGGGGGTGGAGTGCGACCCCAACGGCATCCGGAAGGCGCTGGCCAACAGCATGGCGTGGGGGAACTACAACGGTCCGCCGCCCGCCGCGCAGCGCCAGTACCCGCCCTACCAGGCCCCGCCCAGCGTGCCGTTCCCGGCGCAGCCCGCCGCCCAGCAGCCCCAGCAGACGTGGGGGCCGCCGCAGACGGCGGGCTGGGCGCGCGGCGACCAGCAGCCGATGTTCGGCGGCAGCAAGGGCGCCAGCGGGCAGCGCACGGGCAAGATCGGGACCTCGTTGGAGACCGAGGGCCTGGAGGGGGCGACGTTCTCGATCCAGCTGATCGAGGTGGTCGACCCGGCCGACTTCCTGTTCACCGCGGCGGGCTACAAGCTGGCCGACGGCGAGCGGGCGGTGGTCGTGCACACGGAGCTGACGAACACGGGGGCGATCCCGTTCAACTCGCTGCCGGACATGTACCTGGTGCTGATGGCGCGCACCGGCGAGCCGGTGGCGAAGGCCCCGGTGTCGCTGTCGTCCCGGCCGCCGCACAAGATCGGCGTGCAGCCGGGCGAGACGGCGGGCGGGCACACCGTGTACGTGCTGCCGGAGGACACGTCGATCACCGCCGTGCGCTGGAGCGCCCGGCCGGAGATCGACCTCAACACCCTGGTGTGGACGATCGACGACTGACCGGGCCCGCCCTCAGTCCTCGGTGCGCAGCTTCTCCAGCGCGTTGGCGAGGTCAGCCGGGTACTCGCTGGTGAACGACACCCACTGCCCGTCCGCCGGGTGGTGGAAGCCCAGCGTGCGGGCGTGCAGCCACTGCCTGGTGATGTTCAGCCGCTTCGCCAGCGTCGGGTCGGCGCCGTAGGTGAGGTCGCCGACGCACGGGTGGTGCAGCGCCGAGAAGTGCACCCGGATCTGGTGGGTGCGCCCGGTCTCCAGGTGCACGTCCAGCAGCGACGCCGCGCGGAACGCCTCCACGACCTCGTAGTGCGTGATGCTGGGCCGCCCGTTGGCCATCACGGCGAACTTGTAGTCGTGCTTCGGGTGCCGGTCGATGGGGGCGTCGATGGTGCCCTTGATCGGGTCCGGGTGCCCCTGCACCAGCGCGTGGTAGAGCTTGTCGACGGTCCGCTCCTTGAACGCGTGCTTGAGCGCCGAGTACGCGTGCTCGCTCTTCGCCACCACCATCACGCCGGTGGTGCCGACGTCGAGCCGGTGCACGACGCCCTGCCGCTCGGCCGCGCCGGACGTGGCGATCCGGATCCCCGCCCCCGCGAGCCCGCCGACGACGGTGGGCCCGGTCCAGCCGGGGCTCGGGTGCACGGCCACGCCGACCGGCTTGTCCACCACGATGATGTCGTCGTCCTGGTGGAGGACGACGAGGCCTTCGACGTGCACGGCCTGGATCTGCACGGGCTGCGGCGGCGCGGGCAGGGTGACCTCCAGGGTCATCCCCGCGACCAGCCGGTCGGACTTCCCGGCGGGCTGCCCGTCGAGCACCACGTCACCGGACTCGGTCAGCGCGGCCACCGCGGTCCGCGAGAGGCCCAGCAGCTTGGCCAACCCGGCGTCGACGCGCATCCCGTCGAGGCCGTCCGGCACGGGCAGGGTGCGATACCCGCTCATTTCTTGTCCTTCTTCACGGCACGGGTGCCGTCGTAGTCGCGCTGCAACAACGCCATCAGCACGATGAGCGCGCCGCCGACGCAGATGGCGGAGTCAGCGAGGTTGAACACGGGCCACACCCGGCCGTAGGGGTCGAACAGCGAGAGGAAGTCCACGACGTGCCCGCGCAACGGCCCCGGCGCCCGGAAGATCCGGTCGCCCAGGTTGCCCATCGCGCCCCCGAGCACGAGCCCCAGCCCGACCGCCCACCCCACCGACCGCAGCTTGCGCGCGATCCAGATGATGAAGGCGACCACCCCGAGCGCGATCAGCGCGAGCACGGCGGTCGCGCCCTCGGCCAGGCCGAAGGCGGCGCCGGGGTTGCGGATGAGCGGGAGGTAGAGCACGCCGCCGAGCAGCTCGACGGGCTCGCGGCCCTCCAGCGCGGCGACGGCGGCGATCTTGCTGGACACGTCGGCCGCGAGCACGAGCACGGCCACCACCGCGAGCAGCACGACCCGCCGGGGCGGGGGTGTCGCGGGTGCCTCCGGCACGGAGGGCTCGGTGTCGTGCTCGGTGCTCACCCGGCCATTGTCCCAGTACCTGCTCAGGACAGGAACGGCGGGAGCGGGCGCTCGTCGTTTTCCGGCACCCAGCGGCCGTCGCGCTGGACGTAGTTCCACTTCGGCCCCTCCGACACCAGGGTCCGCAGCGCCGCGACCAGCCGGTCGACGTGGTCGACCGTGCTGCCCAGGCCGAGGCTCGCCCGCAGCGCGCGCTCCTCGTGGGCGCCGACCTCGCCGAGCAGCCGGGTCACCGCGATGTGCGCGCAGAACGCCCCGTCGCGCACGCCGATGCCGTACTCGGCCGACAGCGCGGCCGCGAGGTAGCCGGCGTCGTGGCCGCCGACGGTGAAGCTGACCACGCCGACCCGCTCGTGGTCGGTGCCGAACAGGCTGAGCTCGCGCAGGCCGGGGACGGTCGCGAGGCCCGCGCGCAGGCGCTCCAGCAGCACCCGCTCGTGCTCGACGGTCTGCTCCCAGTGCCGTCCCAGCACGTCGCAGGCCACCGCGAGCGCGTGCACGCCGACGACGTTGGGCGAGCCCGCCTCGTGCCGCTCCGGCACCGCCGACCACGCCACGCCCAGCCGGTCGCCGTGGTCGATGACCTTCTTCGTGGCCCCGCCGCCGACCAGGTACGGCTCGGCGGCCTGCAGCCAGTCCGACCGGCCGACCAGCACGCCCGCGCCGAAGGGCGCGTAGACCTTGTGCCCGGAGAACACCGCGTAGTCCACGTCCAGCGCCCGCAGGTCCACCGGCCGGTGCGGGGCGAGCTGCGCCGCGTCCAGCGCGATCCGCGCCCCGTGCCCGCGCGCCACCCGCGCCAGCTCGGCGACGGGCCACAGCTCGCCGGTCACGTTCGACGCGCCGGTCACCACGACCAGCCGCGGGCCGACCGGGCTGGCGGCCAGCTCGCGGTCGAGCACGGCCACCGCCGCGGCGGCCGAGGACGGCGTGGCGATCCGCCGCACGTTCGGCCCGCGCCAGGGCAGCAGCGCCGCGTGGTGCTCGGCGTCGAACAGCAGCACCGCCGTGTGCTTCGGCACGCTGCGGGCCAGCAGGTTCAGGGCGTCGGTGGTGTTGCGGGTGAAGACGACGGCGTCGCTCGCGCGGGCGTTGACGAACCGGCGCACGGAGTCGCGGGCCTGCTCGTAGACCCGCGTGGACACCTGGGAGGCGAAGCCGGCGCCGCGGTGCACGCTGGCGTACCAGGGCAGCAGCTCGTCCACCGCGTCGCGGACCTGTTCGAGGCAGGGGGCGCTGGCCGCGTGGTCGAGGTTGGCGTACTCCACCCGCTCACCGGTCACCAGCGGCACGCGCAGCGAGGCGCCGACGACACCGGGGACGGCGGGGGTGGTGCTGCGGGGGATGGCGATCGTCATGACAACGGCCCTTCGGGTCCGAGGGACCCCACGGGGCCCGCGCTTGCCCGAACGCGGTGGCGCCGGGCCAGGTCCTCACCGTGGGCACCCCACCGCGGAGGAGGGTTGCCGGCCAGCTAGCACGGGCTTCGCGCTGGCGCTCATGACCTTTCGCAGACGACGGTAGCGGACGTCTCCGACCACCGTCGAGCCCCGCTCAGATGGTGGGAAACGCGGGTTTGCCGCCGTCCTCGCCCTTCCAGCGGGCGTACCGACCGGCCTTGTCGATCGACCGCAGGCGCTTCTCGGTCGCGTCGCGGGCCTGCTCGGTCGCCACCACGAGCAGCTGGTCGTCGACCTGGAGCCGGGTCGTCGGCTGCGGCGTGAACCCCTTGTCCAGCCGCACGACGAGGCTCACCGTGGCGCCGGGCGGCAGCCGCAGCTCGGACAGGTACACGCCGTGCAGCTTCGACCCCGGCTGGATCCGCACCTGGAGCAGCTCGGCGCCCAGCTCATCCAGCGGAGCCGAGTCCACCTGCACCTCCTGCGCCTCGCCCGACCGCACCAGGCCGAGCAGCTTGGCCAACGCGGGCAGCGTGCTGCCCTGCAACAGCGTCAGCACCACCACGAGGACGAACACCGCGTCGACGAGGTCCTGCGCGCCGGGCACCCCCTGGATGACCGGGATCAGCGCGAACACGATGGGCACCGCGCCGCGCAGCCCGGACCAGGCGACGAACACCTGCTCCCGCCACGGCACCTTGAACGGGATCGCCGACAGCGCCACCGACAGCGGTCTGGCCAGCAGCACCAGCACGGCGCCCGCGACCAGCGCCGGGACCAGCGCGTGCAGCACGCTGGAGGGCGAGGCGAACAGGCCGAGCAGCACGAACAGCCCGATCTGGGCCAGCCAGCCGAGCCCTTCGGCGAACGACAGCGTGTCCGAGCGGTGGGGCAGCCGGGAGTTCCCCAGCACCAGCGCGGCCGTGTACACGGCGAGGAACCCGGACGCGTGCGCGAGGTCGCCCGCCGTGTAGGCGAACACGCAGACCGCGACCGTCGCCAACGGGTACAGGCCGGTGGCGGGCAGCGCGGCCCGGCGCAGCGCCGCGGCGCCCAGCCAGCCCAGCGCGACGCCGATCAGGCCGCCCACCAGCAGCTCGTAGACCAGCAGCAGCGGGGCGGTCCAGCTGATCGGGTCGGGTGAGGCCAGCAGCACGACGGCGATGTACACCGGCGCGTCGTTGATGCCGGACTCCAGCTCCAGCGCACCGGTCAGCCGTTTGCTCACGCCCACCGCGCGCAGCACGCTGAACACCGCCGCCGCGTCCGTCGACGACAGCACCGCGCCCCACAGCAGCGCCATCCGCCAGTCCAGGCCCAGCAGCAGGTGCAACGCCGCCCCGGTCACCCCCACGCTGACGAAGACGCCCACTGTGGACAGTGCGATCCCCAGGCCCAGCGCGGGTTTCACCGCGGTCCACCGGGTCGTGAGACCACCTTCGGCGAGGATCAGGACCAGCGCGACCGTGCCGAGCGAGCGGGTCAGGTCGGCGTCGTCGAACTGGATGCCCAGCACGCTCTCGCCGAGCACGACACCGATGCCGAGGTAGAGCAGCAGCGAGGGCAACCCGACCTTGGTCGACACCCGGACCGCGATGACCGAGACGAGCAACACCGCCGCGCCGAGGCCGAGGATGGCCGTGATTCCCAACGCGACCTCCCGGACGGCACTCGACGGTGACGCCATTCTCCCCTGCCGCCACCGAATTGGACTAATCAGACAGGTGAACTGATCGACGTTCAGTGCGCAGCGTCACGGACGAACCCACCGCGGGGGACGAACCAGCCGAACGAACCTAGCGGCACCCATGTGAGACAGGGCATGTTGATCAGCGGGCCACCCGCCACACCCTGTCCGGCGGCGACCCGTTCCACCCACTCCTCCCTGCATGGAGTTGACACAGTGAAGCTGCGCCCCTTCCTCGGCCGGTCGATCCCGGCCCTGATGATCACCAGCACCCTGATCGGCACCGGTTCCGCCACCGCGGCACCCGCCCCCGCCGCACTGGCCGCCCCCAACATCTCGGTCGCCGCCGTCCAGGCCGACCTCGCCCAGCTGCAGAGCATCGCCACCGCCAACGGCGGCAACCGCGCCCACGGCCGCCCCGGCCACAAGGCGTCCGTCGACTGGATCAAGGGCAAGCTCGACGCCGCGGGCTTCACGACCCGCGTCCAGACGTTCACCAGCAGCGGCGCCACCGGCTACAACCTGATCGCCGACCTGCCCGGCGGCGACACCAACAACATCCTGATGACCGGCGGCCACCTCGACAGCGTCACCGCCGGCCCCGGCATCAACGACAACGGCTCCGGCTCCTCCTCCATCCTCGAGGTCGCCCTCGCCGCCAAGGCCAGCGGCGTCGCCTTCACCAGGCACCTCCGCTTCGGCTGGTGGGGCGCCGAGGAGCTCGGCCTGGTCGGCTCCACGTTCTACGTGAACTCCTTGTCCTCCACCGAGAAGTCGAAGATCAAGACCTACCTGAACTTCGACATGACCGGCTCCCCCAACCCCGGCTACTTCGTCTACTCGGGCGCCAGCCAACCCACCGGCTCCGTCGCCGTGCAGCAGACCCTCACCGGCTACTTCACCTCCATCGGCGTCCAGACCGAGCTCACCGAGGTCGGCGGCCGCTCCGACCACGCCGCCTTCGCCCGCGCCGGCATCGCCACCGGAGGCACGTTCAGCGGCGCCGAGGTCATCAAGACAGCAGCACAGGCAGCCAAGTGGGGCGGCACCTCCGGCACCGCCTTCGACCGCTGCTACCACCGCTCCTGCGACACCACGTCCAACATCAACGCCACTTCACTGGACCGCCAAGCAGACGCCATCGCCTACACCGTCTGGACCCTAGGCGCCTAAACCCAAAACAAAGAAGAACCAACAACCAGCAACAGGCAATAAACAACAAAGCTGAAAGCGAACAAGCCGCTCACCAAAGCTGAAAGCGAGCAAACCGAGCAACGAAGTTGGAAGCGAGCAAGCTCGTCCGCCAGCGGCCGGCTTGACTTGGGGTTTTTGGGCTTAGACTTGCGGCGGCGGGCAGGCTCTACCACCTGCCCTTTTTCGCCCGACGAAGCCCAAAAAAGGGGCCCCAAGTCAAGCCGGCCGCACCCCCCACGGCCGCAGCGACACCCCGCTTACCTCGACGGCGACACCCAGCTCACCTCGGCAGCGACACCCAGCTCTACCCTCGGCTACCCCACAACGAAACCCCCACCCGAACTCAACACCCCCAACGTGTCGTCCAACAACGCCCGATGCTCACAAACCACATAAGGCGTAGTAGCCCTCAACTGCGCCTGCCCCAAATACACCGAATAGGCCAGCACAGCCCTCCGGCAACTAGCCTCCCGCGTGAACCCCAGCGCCTCGAACAGCTCCTCCAGGAACCGCAGCCGCCCGTCCGTCACCCTCTTCAGCACCGGCGCCACGATCGGGTCGTCGGCGGCCGCCAGCAGCGCCGACTCCACCGAGCACCCTCCGCCCCACTCCTCCAGCACCCGCCCGAAGATCAGCCGCAGTCTGCCGACCGGGTCGCTCTCGCCGCTGACGAGCTCCGCCATCTCCTCGAGGTGTTCGC
Organism: Umezawaea tangerina; assembly: GCF_003002815.1. GTDB lineage: Bacteria > Actinomycetota > Actinomycetes > Mycobacteriales > Pseudonocardiaceae > Umezawaea > Umezawaea tangerina. Next base: position 330,689 of record NZ_PVTF01000004.1, read on the forward strand.
GTTCCCAGCGTTCGACCGTCGCCAGCAGCAACGCATCACGATTGGGAAAATGCCAATACGCACTGCCCTTGGACGCCCCGACCCTCGCTGCCAGCGGTTCTACCGCGACCGCGGCCACTCCGCCTTCGGCCAACGCGTCGAGCGCCGCTCGGGTCCAGTCGTCCCGAGTCCGTCGTCTGCGCTCGGCCACAAGTCCATACGCTACCGTACGGTCGGCTCCGCACGGCGCCGTTCGGATGGTGGTGGACGTTGATCGAGAACAACCCCGACACCCCGTGGGAAGACCTGACCGGGACAGACCGGCACGCGGCCTGCCTGCTGGCCGCCCGCGACGGGGACCGCAAGGCACTGGCCGCCCTGGTGTCCGACCTGACACCGCTGATCTGGCACGTGGCCAGGGGGAACGGCCTGGACAGGCAGGCGGCGGAGGACGTCGCCCAGAACGTCTGGCTCGGCTTCCTGCGGCACCTGCACCGGATGCGCGAGCCCCGCGCGCTGGTGGCCTGGCTGATCGTGACGGCCCGCCGGGAGGCGCGGAGGACCTGGCCCGAGGCCAAGCGGGTCTCGGCCGAGACCACCGAGGACGTGCCGTCGGACTTCGGGCTGCCGGAACCGGAGGCGCTGCGGGACGAGCGGGACCGGACGTTGTGGGCCGCGTTCGGGCGGCTGCCGCGGCGGTGCCAGGAGCTGCTGAGGCTGACGGTGCTGGAGGGGCGCGCGCAGTACGAGGCCGTGGCCGCCGCCCTGACCATGCCGAGGGGGAGCATCGGGCCCACTCGGGGCCGGTGCCTGAAGAACCTGCGGACGGAGCTGGAACAGGGCTGACGGGGGTTCGCCCGAGAACGACCGGGGCGCCCCCTGGGGAATGATTGCCCCGTGACCGACGACCCCGACCTGCTGTCCGCCGCCGAGGACCTCCGCGCCGCCGTCGGCGACTTCGTGCGCCGCGTCCTCGTGCACCACTCGATGCCGCCGGGCCAGGCAGCCGCGCTCGGGTACCTCGACCGGACGGGGCCGCTGTCGATCGCGGAGCTGGCCCGCCTCGACCAGGTCAAGCACCAGTCCATGGCGCGCACGGTCGGCCTGCTCAAGGACCAGGGGCTCGTCACCGTGCAGGCCGCCGAGGCCGACCGCAGGCAGGTCGTCGTCACGATCACCGACACCGGGGCCCGGCGGATCGCGGAGGTGCGGCGGCTGCGCGCCTCGAACATCGCCCGCACGCTGGCCGACGACCTCGACGACGAGGAGCGCGAGATCGTCCGGCGGATCCCCGAGGTCCTGCGCAAGCTCCAGCCGTAACCACCCCCCCGACCATGACGGGCGTCACACTCGATCGATTTATACAGCAATGCTGTACAGTAAGACTGTACGTTGTGGGCACACCCAGCCGCGCGAGAGGAAGTCCTGTGCCCCACACCCACAACCCGTACGACCGCGTGCCACCGGTGCCGTCGTTCACCCTGACCAGCACCGACGTCGGCGACGGCGGGCAGGTCCCGACGGCCCAGCACAGCGGGATCTTCGGCGCGGGCGGCGCCGACGTGTCGCCGCAGCTCTCCTGGTCCGGCTTCCCGGAGGGCACGCGGAGCTTCGCGGTCACCGTGTACGACCCCGACGCCCCGACCCCCAGCGGCTTCTGGCACTGGGCGGTGGTGGACGTCCCGGCGGAGGTGACCTCGCTGCCCACCGGCGCGGGCGCGCCCGACGGCGACCTCCCCAAGGGGGCCTTCCAGCTGCCGAACGACGCGGGGATGCCCCGCTACGTCGGCGCCGCGCCGCCGCCCGGAACCGGCGTGCACCGGCTGTTCGTCGTGGTGCACGCGGTCGACGTGGAGACGCTGGGCCTCCCGGCCACGGCGACGCCCGCCATGCTCTCGGTCGCCCTCCTGCCGCACACCCTGGCACGGGCGACGCTCGTGCCGGTCGCGGGCGAGTAGCCGAAAGGGGCCTCCCCCGGCCGAAACCGGAGGAGGCCCCTTGTCGGGCGTTCGATCAGACCTTGGCGACCAGGACCCGGACCTTCACGCCGTCGCCGACGACCCCGTCGGACCCGTCCTCCACGTCGCCGTGGACCACGGACTCCGCCAGCGTCTCGCCCGCGATGAACGCCTCGTGCGTCCGCACCGCGTCACCGGTCTCCTCCGGCACCTGCACGGTCAGCACGATCCGGTCGGACACGTCCAGACCGGCGTCCTTGCGGGCCTGCTGGACCACGCGGACCAGGTCGCGCGCGACGCCCTCGGCGGCCAGCTCGGGGCTGACGACCGTGTCGAGCACGACCAGGCCGCCGCCACCCGGCAGGGCGGCCGTGGCCGCGGGGTCGGTGGCGACCAGCCGCTGCTCGTACTCCTCGGGGAACAGCTCGATCCCCGCGACGACGATCGCGCCGGACTCGGTGGTCGTCCAGTCACCGGCCTTCACGGCCTTGATGACGGTCTGCACCTCGCGCCCGATCCGCGGACCGGCCGCGCGCGCGTTCACCGCGAGCTGGAAGTGGCCGTGCGCGTCCACGTCGGTGGTCAGCTCGACCGCCTTCACGTTGACCTCGTCCTTGAGGATCCCCGCGAACGGCTCCAGCGACGCCACCTCGTCGGCCGCGATGACCAGCTTCGCCAGCGGCAGCCGCACCCGCAGCTTGTTGGCCTTGCGCAGCGACGACGCCGTGGACGCGATCTGCCGCACCCGGTCCATCGCCGTCACCAGCGCCGCGTCCGCGGGCAGCGAGGCGGCGTCCGGGTAGTCGGTCAGGTGCACCGAACGTCCACCCGTCAGCCCCCGCCACACGACCTCGGTCGTCAGCGGCAGCAGCGGCGCGGCCAGCCGCGTCACGACCTCCAGCACGGTGTGCAGGGTGTCGATCGCGTCGACGTCACCGGCCCAGAAGCGGTCGCGCGAGCGCCGCACGTACCAGTTGGTCAGGACCTCCAGGTACTCGCGGATCTGCGCGCACGCCCCCGAGATGTCGTAGACGTCCATGGCCGCCTGCACGTCGCGGGCCAGGTCGTGCGTCTTTGCTAGGACGTAGCGGTCGAGCACGTGTTCGGAATCGACCCGCGACACGCCCTCGTGCCCGGCCGCGTTCGCGTACAGGGCCAGGAAGTACCACGAGTTCCACAGCGGCAGCACGGCCTGGCGCACCGCGTCGCGGATGCCGCGCTCGGTCACCACGAGGTCGCCGCCGCGCAGGATCGGCGAGGACATCAGGAACCACCGCATGGCGTCCGAGCCGTCGCGGTCGAACACCTCGTTGACGTCCGGGTAGTTCTTGCGCGACTTGGACATCTTCTGCCCGTCGTCGCCCAGCACGATCCCGTGCGCCAGCACGTTGGTGAACGCGGGCCGGTCGAACAGCGCCGTGGCCAGCACGTGCATCGTGTAGAACCAGCCGCGCGTCTGGCCGTTGTACTCGACGATGAAGTCGCCGGGGAAGTGGTCGTCGAACCACTGGGCGTTCTCGAACGGGTAGTGGACCTGGGCGAACGACATCGAGCCGGACTCGAACCAGCAGTCCAGCACCTCGGGCACCCGGCGCATCGTGGTCTCCCCGGACGGGTCGTCCGGGTTCGGGCGGGTCAGCAGGTCGATGTGCGGGCGGTGCAGGTCCGTCGGGCGGGTGCCGAAGTCGCGCTCCAGCTCGTCGAGCGAGCCGTACACGTCGACGCGCGGGAACTCGGGGTTGTCCGACACCCACACGGGCAGCGGGGAACCCCAGAACCGGTTGCGCGAGATGTTCCAGTCGCGCGCGTTCTCCAGCCACTTGCCGAACTGGCCGTCCTTGATGTGCTCGGGCACCCAGTTGATCTGCTGGTTGACCTCGACCATCCGGTCCTTGAACTGCGAGACCGCGACGAACCACGCCGACACCGCGCGCTGGATCAGCGGGCTGTCGCAGCGCCAGCAGTGCGGGTACGGGTGGTCGTAGGTCTCGTGGCGCAGCAGCAGACCCGCGGCCTTGAGGTCGCGGATGATCGTCTTGTTCGCCTCGAAGACGTGCACGCCCCGGTAGGGCGGGACCTCCTCGGTGAACTCGCCGCGCGAGTCCACCGGGACGACGACCTCGATGCCCGCGGCGTCGGTGACGACCTTGTCCTCCTCACCGAAGGCGGGGGCGATGTGCACGATGCCCGTGCCGTCCTCGGTGGTGACGTAGTCCGCCGCCAGCACCTGGTGGGCGTTCTCGCGGCCCAGGAAGAAGTCGAACGGCGGCGTGTACTTGCGGCCGACCAGGTCGGAGCCCTTGACCCGCGCCACCACCGGCGGCTCCTCGCCCAGCTCGCGGGCGTACGCGGCCACGCGGGCCTCGGCGAGCAGGTAGCGCTCGCCAGGAACGACACGAGACTCGACGACCACATAATCCACGTCCGGGTGCACGGCCGCGGCCAGGTTGCTCGGCAGCGTCCACGGGGTCGTCGTCCAGACCAGCGCCAGCTCACCGGTCTCCAGGCGCAGGCCGACGGTCACGGCCGGGTCCTGCCGGTCGCGGTAGACGTCGTCCATCTTGGTCTCGGTGTTGGACAGGGTCGTCTCGCACCGCCAGCAGTACCAGAGCACCCGGAAGCCCTCGTAGATCAAACCCTTGTCGTACAAGGACTTGAAGGCCCACATGACGCTTTCCATGTAGTCCAGGTCGAGGGTCTTGTAGTCGTTGTCGAAGTCGACCCACCGGGCCTGGCGCGTCACGTAGTCGCGCCACTGGTCGGTGTACTGGAGCACGGACTCGCGGCACGCGTCGTTGAACTCGGCGATGCCCATCGCCTCGATCTCGCTCTTGTGCGTGATCCCCAGCTGCTTCTCGGTCTCGATCTCGGCGGGCATGCCGTGCGTGTCCCAGCCGAACCGGCGCTCGACGTGCTTGCCGCGCATGGTCTGGTAGCGCGGGACGACGTCCTTGGCGTAGCCGGTCAGCAGGTGCCCGTAGTGCGGGAGGCCGTTCGCGAACGGCGGGCCGTCGTAGAAGACGAACTCGTTCGCGCCGTTGTCCCCGGCGGGGCGCAGCTCGACGCTGGACTGGAACGTGCCGTCGGTCTTCCAGTAGTCGAGGACCTGTTCCTCGACCTTCGGGAAGGACGGCTGGGACGGGACCGAACCCTCGCCCGCCTTGGGATAGGCCATCGTGCAACTCCTCGCGGTCGTCCGGCTCACGGGGACGACGCGCCGGACAGGCGCACCGCGGTACCACCCCGCTTGCCGACGCTCGCGCGACGGCCACTCGTCAACGGCTGTGACGGGCCGCACCCGTCCGGTTCTACTGGGGCCCTCGCGGGCCCGTTCTTCCGGAGGCTCCCCGGTGATGGCCGGATCGTCGCTCTTGGTCCAAGCGTAACGCTCAGGTGCAAACCAGTTGTTCCCGGAGGTGCCCGCGGGGGAGTTCGCACGTCGGGTGAACCGACCGCGCCCCGGAACCGTGTTCACCACGAACACGCGGAAAGGCAGGTGGGCCCACGACGGGACTCAGGAGTCGATGGAGGTCCGGTGCGCCTCGGCGAGGGTGTTGTCCGGACGGCAGGTGGCGCACGGGGTGAAGCCGAGCCGGCGAGCCTCGTCGACGGGCAGCGCCAGGGAGGCGCGGGAGCCCAGCCAGGAGCACGCGGCCAGGTGGTACCGGGGGCGCTCGTCCAGCACCCGGACCTCGGCCGTCAGGTCGGTGACGATGAGGAGGTCGGCCGCGTCGGTGTCCTCTTCGGGCGGCTCGATGCCCTGATCGGGCGAAACGGGGGTGTCGACACCCCCCTGGTCCGGCCTGTCGTGATCATCGGCGCTAACCTGGTGATCAAGATCGGAGGGGTCGGCGACCACCGCGGTGGTGCTGACAGCCGTCGGAGCGGCCGGTCGGTCGTCGGTCGAGCGGCGGCGCAGCCACCAGTCGAGCACGAGGACGAACGCGGCCGCTCCGCTCGCTCCCACGGACAGCCACGCCCAGACGTGCTGGGACGTGGTGAGCGCGGGGACGAGCAACCCGAGGGCTGCCAGCACCAGCAGTAGGACGATGTAGAGCACGTCCCGCACCTTAGTTCAGCGCGGTACGTCGAACGTGGATCAGCCCGCCTCGGCGCGCGCCCCGAACGAGTAGCCCTGCTGGCCACCGGCCCGACCGTCGGACGGCGCGGCGGGGCCGCGGTCCTGGAGGTCGCGCAGGGAGGACTCCAGCATGGTCTTGAGCCTCGTGCGGTACTCGCGCTCGAACGTCTGCAGCTTGTCGATCTGCTTCTCCAGCGCGTTCTTCTCCGACGTGATGTTGCCCATCACCTCGGCGTGCTTGCGCTGGGCGTCCCGGTCGAGCGCACTGGCCTTCTCACGGGCCTGGCGCTCCAGCGTCTCCGAACGCGTCCGGGCGTCGTTCAGCATGGTCTCGGCACGCGTGCGCGCCTCGTTGACCATGGTGTCCGCCTTGGCCCGCGCCTCGGACAGCAGCTGCTCGGACTTGGTCCGGGCCTCCGACAGCATGCCGTCGGCTTCGGCCTTCGCCTCACCGGTCAGCCGGTCCGCCATCTCCTGGGCGAGACCGAGCACCTTCGCCGCCTGGACGTGGTGGTCACCACCGCCGCCAGGGGATGTCTGCTCCATGACCGAGGGGGGCGGCACCGGCGCCAGGCGACGGGGCTCCTCCACGACACGGGTCGGGCCGACGGGACCGGCCGAGATCTTGGCACGGGCGTCATCGAGGTCGGCACGAGCAGTCTCGACCTGCTGGTCGAGCTGTTCGACCTGCTGACGCAGCTCGTTGTTCTCCTCGATCAGGCGGGCGAGCTCGCCCTCAACCAGGTCGAGGAACGCGTCCACCTCGTCCTCGTTGTAGCCCCGCTTGCCAATCGGCGGCTTGCTGAATGCAACATTGTGCACGTCAGCGGGGGTCAACGGCATCAGATCACCTCACGCACTCCTGGGCTGTTGGCATCCCTGGTCCCCGTCACCTGGGATCTGCCGTTCGCATCAGAATGATAACGAGCAGCAACAGCACAATAATGGACAAGTCCAGCCCGATGCCCCCGATCCGCACCGTCGGTATGACCCGGCGGAACAAGCGGATCGGTGGATCGGTCACTGTGTACACGGTCTCCAGGGCCACCGCGACCCCTCCAGCCGGACGCCACTCCCTGGCGAACGACCGGACGAGCTCGACCACGACTCGCGCCGTGAGCAGCAGCCAGAACGAGAACAGCAGGTAGTACAGCACGAACAGGAGGGCTTCCACCCCTCAACTGTGCCACCACTCAGGTGAGACTTCCGAACCCACCCTCGGCGAGACGCCTGCGATCCTCCGCGGTGACGTCGATGTTGGGCGGTGAGAGAAGGAACACCTTGTTGGTGACCTTGTCGATGGAGCCGCGCAGCGCGAAGGCCAGTCCGGCGGCGAAGTCGACCAGCCTCTTCGCGTCCGCGTCGTCCATCTCGGTGAGGTTCATGATCACCGGGGTGCCGTCGCGGTAGTGCTCGCCGATGGTCCGCGCCTCGTTGTAGCTGCGCGGGTTCAGCGTCGTGATGCGCCCCAAGGGGTGGCCCGTCTGCTCTGCCGCAGGCCTGGGCCTGCTGATCGGCTCGCGCACCGGCTCGACAGCCAGCGCACCGTGGACGGGTGCGTCCGTGTTCCAGCTGCGGCGAGTGCTCCGCGAGCGGGTCTCCGGCTCGAAGTCGTCGGACTCGTCCAGCTCCGACCGGTACTCCGACCTCGTCCCGCTGAACACGCGGCGACGGCCCCCGCGCTCAGGGTACGGGTCGTACTCCTCGGCTTCCGCGCCGTACTCGGACCGGTAGTCCGCCTGGTAGCGGCCCCGCTCGTCCTCGTACGCCCCAGGGTCGTCCGCGTATTCGGCGGGCACCATCCCGAAGTAGGCCTTCAGCTTGTGAAATCCGCTCATTGCCAGGGACCCTTCCTCCGCGACACCCACCAGCAAGGACGGTGCGGCCACCCCTGAGGTTCCATACAGTTACGGCGAGGCTAGCCTTCGGCCTCCCAGCAGCGCCGTTCCGACACGCACGCAGGTCGAACCGCGCGCTATCGCATCTTCCAGGTCCCCGCTCATCCCCGCTGAAACAACAGTCGCAGCGGGATGATCACGGCGCAACCGGGATACCACCTCTTCGAGCACGGAAAACGCGTCCCGCGGGTTCATTCCGAGGGGTGCGACAGCCATCACACCCCTCAGGGCAAGTTCACTCGATCGTGCGACATGCTCAGCCAGCCCCGCGAGCTCCGGCACCGGACAGCCCCCGCGGGCCGGGTCACCGTCGATGCTCACCTGGAGCAGCACCTCCAGGGGCCGCTCCCGCCCGCTCGCCGCCTTCGCCAACGCGTCGGCGAGCCGCACGGAGTCCAGCGTGTCCATCCGGTCGGCCCACGACACGACCGACCGCGCCTTGTTGCGCTGCACGTTGCCCACCATGTGCCACCGCACCGACGCCTCCGGCCGCAGCTCCGCGAACTCCACGACCTTGGCCGACGCCTCCTGGTCCCGGTTCTCCGCGAACGCCACCAGTCCCAGATCGCTCAGCAGGGCCGCGTCCGACGCGGGGAAGGTCTTCGTGACCGCCAGCAGCTCCACGTCCTCCGGCGACCTCCCCACGGCCTCGCACGCCGCCTTGACGCGTTCCCGCACCTCGCGCAGGTTCTCGCTCAGCTCCTCACGACGGGTCAACCCAGATCACCCCTCCCAACCGACCGGTACCGGGCTCCCGCCGGTGGCTGAACAGGGACCGCTCCTCGAACGTGCACCGCGGATCCATCCCCAGCTTCCCCACCCCGAGCCCCGCGAGCTGCGCCCACAACCCGGCCCGCAGGTCCAACGCCGGCTTCGCCGCCCGCGACTTCGACGCACTGCCCGGCAGGTGCTTCTCGACGTCCGCCATCATCGCCGCCGGCACCTCGTAGCACTTCCCGCACACCGCGGGCCCCAACAGCACTTCGATCCGCTCGACCCGCGCCCCCAACCCCACCATCGCCTCCACCGCCGCGGGCACCACCCCGACCCGCGCCCCCACCCGCCCGGCATGCACGGCCCCGACCACCCCGGCCACCGGATCCCCCATCAGCACCGGCACGCAGTCGGCCGTCAACACCACCAACGCCAACCCCGCCTCCCCCGTCACCAACGCGTCAGTCGCCTCAGCAGCCTCCCCCAACGGCCCGTCCACCACCGTCACAGTCCGCCCGTGCACCTGCTCCATCCACACCAACCGCTCCGGCTCAAGCCCGATCCCCGCCGCCAAACGCTTGCGGTTCGCCTCAACAGCAGCCGGCTCATCCCCCACATGATCACCGAGGTTGAACGACTCATACGGCGCCACGGACACGCCACCTTCACGGGTGGTCAGCACTCGACGAATACGCACCCCCACAGCTTTCCACGCGGCAGACCAACCAGACGCCAGCAAACCCACCCACAAACCCACCCACACCCACACCCACACCAACCCCACCCACCCCGCCCACGATGGGCGCAGCCCGCCAGCGCGCATCCGGCGCGAAGCGCCTGGGGCCTCGTCGGCGCCAGCCGATGCCCTGTCCGCCGCGAAGCGCGGATGCCCCGTCCAACGGCGAAGCCGAGGATGCTTGGTCAGGCGCAGCCTGATGCTGGCGAAGCCAGACTTCCCCTCTGCCCCCGATCCACAGCGCCCTCCTGCTTGATCTTGCTTGTCAAGACAGCTTCACCGTCTTGACAAGCAAGATCAAGCATTGAGACAATCGCGCGCCGGGGGCCGGGCTTCCCAGGGGTGGGAGGGCCGAGAGCCGAACTCGCAGGGTGAGAGGGCCGGAGCCGAACCTCAAGAGGAGCCACCAGCCGACCTTCACACCCCAAACACCCCACACCCCCACCCACGCAAAAGACCCCCCGCACAAGCGAGGGGCCCTTCACCCAACCCAACCCAAAACCCAACCCGAACCTACCTCCGCATGAACGGCGGCACGTCCACCTCATCATCCGGATCATCCGTCACCGGCATCGGCCGACTCGGCAACGACGACCCCGTCCCGTGCTGATTCGGCAGGTTGCTCTGCGAGAACGTCCTCGGCATCGTCGGCTGCGGCGTCTGGAACGCCCCGGTGCTCTGCACCGGCTGCCCCTGCCCCTGCACCGGCACGGACGTCGGCCGCGGCGGTACCACAGGCGGGGGTGGCGGTGCCTGTTCCACCGGTGCGGGCGGGCTCACCTGCCCCGACTGCCCCGTCACGACCGTTCCCCGTTGCGGGCTGCTCAGCACTTGGGGTTCGAGCTTCTTGTGCGTCGGTCCGCCCGAGTCGAACCCGGCCGCGATCACCGTGACCCGGACCTCGTCGCCGAGGGAGTCGTCGATCACCGTTCCGAAGATGATGTTCGCGTCCGGGTGGGCGGCCTCCTGGACCAGCGAGGCCGACTCGTTGATCTCGAACAGCCCGAGGTCCGATCCGCCCGCGATCGACAGCAGCACCCCGTGGGCGCCTTCCATCGACGCTTCCAGCAGGGGCGAGTTGATCGCCTTCTGCGCGGCTGTCACCGCCCGGCCTTCGCCGCGGGCCGAGCCGATGCCCATCAGGGCCGAGCCGGCCCCGGACATGACGCTCTTCACGTCGGCGAAGTCCAGGTTGATCAGACCGGGGGTGGTGATGAGGTCGGTGATGCCCTGGACACCGGACAGCAGCACCTCGTCCGCGGAGCGGAACGCGTCCATCAGGCTCACGCCGATGTCGCCGAGCTGGAGCAGCCGGTCGTTCGGGATCACGATCAGCGTGTCGCACTCGTTGCGCAGCTGCTGGATGCCCTCTTCGGCCTGCTTGGCCCGCCGCTTCCCCTCGAAGGAGAACGGGCGGGTGACCACGCCGATCGTCAGCGCGCCCTGCTTGCGGGCCATCGCCGCGATGACGGGCGCGCCACCGGTACCCGTGCCGCCGCCTTCACCGGCGGTCACGAACACCATGTCGGCGCCCTTGAGGACCTCTTCGATCTCTTCGCGGTGGTCTTCGGCGGCCTTGTGGCCGACGTCGGGGTTGGCGCCGGCGCCGAGTCCGCGGGTCAGCTCGCGGCCGATGTCCAGCTTGACGTCGGCGTCGGACATCAACAGTGCCTGTGCATCGGTGTTGACCGCGATGAACTCGACGCCCTTGAGCCCGACCTCGATCATGCGGTTGACGGCGTTCACGCCGCCTCCACCGATACCGACGACCTTTATCACCGCGAGGTAGTTGTGCGGGGGCGTCATCGGATCCGCCTTCCTGATCGTGTTCGTGCTCATAAGCTGGGATGGTGGTCGCCGGGTCAGCCCGGAAGGACCTCCACCCGGATTGAAACCCTCGACCTCAACCAGAGGTCCAGAGTTATGTCAACCCCGTATGTTGTTGCTGGACGGTATGCACCAGGGATGCGACAGTCCAGCGGCCACGCCGTAGGCCGCGGCACCTATCAGCACTGTGCGCTACCACTACTCGCCGGTCAGACCGTCCAGCAGCTCGCGCACCACGTCCACGTGCCCTGCGTGCCGACCGGTCTCCTCGACCATGTGGATCAACACCCAGCGCACGGAAACTGTGCCCTTGTCGCGGAACGGAACCTCGTGGTCGAGGTCCAGGTCCGCGACGATCCCGCGACTCACTTCGCACTGCGCAGCGTAGTCGTTCAGCAATCCGGAGATCGTCTCGCCCGTCCCGACCCGCCAGTCGGCGTCCGGATCCGCGTCGCTGTACGGCGCGGCGTCCGGCTTGCCGAGCAGCACCGACTCGAACCAGTACGCCTCCACCCACCTCAGGTGCTTCACGATCCCGGCCACCGTCGTCAGCGGCGACGGCAGCACCGACCGGCGGGCCTGCTCGTCGGTCAGCCCGGTCGACTTGTACACGATCGTGGCCCTCTGGAAGTCCAGGAAGTCGGCCAGCTGGGCGCGCTCGGGCCCCGTCATCCGGAAGTCGAACCGCGGGTCGGGTGTGGTCATGGGTGGATTGTCGACGTCCGCTCACCGCTTGGACGACAGATTTCCGCCCCAGCCGGGTCGAGAACCGGCCTCAGGACACGGTCGGCAGCTCCGGGCTGGAGACGTCGAACACGGAGCCGTCCCTGGTGAGCAGGACGGCCAGCACGGCGGCCTTGCGCTGGGTGTCGGCGAGGCTGCCCCACCGCACCTCGCGCCCACCCGACAGGGCCAGCTTCACATCGGCGCCGGTCTGCGCGCCGATCGTCTGGACCTCGGCCTTCACCGCTTCCGGCAGTTGGGTGAGCACCCCGACCGCGGCTTTCAGCGCGGGTTGGGCGTCGACCGCGAGGAGCAGCTCCGGCAGGCCGATCGGGGGCTGCGCCACGGTCGCGTAGTCCTTCGCCGAGGCGTCGACGAGGTGGACCCCGTCGGTGGACTTCACGAACGCGACGGGCGACCGTTCGACGATGGTGAGCCGGACGGTGCCGGGGAGGCTCCTGGCGACCTCGACGGACTCGACGCGGGGCAGGGCGCGGACGCGGTCAGCGATGCCGTGGACGTCGACGCGGACGATCGGCGAGCCGGGCTCGATCGCGGCCTTGGCCTTGACCTGGTCGACCGTCAGCTCCTTGGCGCCGCGCACGTCGACCTCGCGGACGCCGAGCATCGGGGTGAAGAACACGCCGACGACCAGGCCGACGACCGTGAGCAGGACGAGCAGCGCCACCGCGCGCCTGCGCCGCACCTGGCGCCGGGTGACCCGGCCGGGGACCCGGCGGGCCCTGCGGGCGCGGGCCCGGTCCGCGGCCGAGCTCGTCCCGGCGGTCCGGGGCGGTCGACCGCGAACCGGAGTGCTCATGCCTTCTGCCCCAGCTCGCTCACGATCTCCGGGCCGAGCATCGTGACGTCGCCCGCGCCCATGGTGACGACGAGGTCGCCCTCGCCGACGATCCCGGCGACCAGTGCCGGGACGCGGTCGAACGACGGCTCGTAGTGCACCTGGCCGGGCGGCAGCGGCACGGCCTCGGCCACCAGCCCGCCGGTGACACCGGGCTCCGGGTCCTCGCGGGCGCCGTAGACGTCGAGCACCACGACCTCGTCCGCGAGGCCCAGCGCGGTGCCGAACTCGACGGCGAACGTGCGGGTGCGCGAGTACAGGTGCGGCTGGAACACGACGACGAGCTTGCCGTCGCCCGCGATCGGGCGGGCGGCCGCGAGCTGCGCGGCGACCTCGGTCGGGTGGTGGGCGTAGTCGTCGTACACGCGGACGCCCGCCTCGCGGCCCTTGAACTCGAACCGCCGCCGGACGCCGCCGAACGCCGCCAGGCCCTCCAGGAGCCCGTCGCGCTCCGCACCCAGCTCCAGACCGGCGAGCAGCGCCGCGAGGGCGTTGGCCGCCATGTGCTCGCCGGGAACGGCCACCTGCACCTCGACCGTGACGGGACCGCTGCCCTCGTCCGACCCCGCGTGCGGGTCGTCGCCGTCCAGCTCCACGGTCGCCATCCCGCCACCGCCGTGCGGGCGGAAGCCGACGAGCTTCGCCGACCCCTTCCCGGACGCGGTCCGGCCGTACGGGCGGACCCGGATGCCGAGCTTGCCCGCGCGCTCGACCAGCGCGGCCGCGCCGGGGTCGTCGACGCAGGCGATGAGGACGCCGTCGGGCTCGATGCGCTCCAGGAAGGAGTCGAACACGGCCACGTACGCCTCGACGGTGCCGTGGTGGTCCAGGTGGTCCGCCTCGACGTTGGTCACCACCGCGACCGACGGCGAGAAGAACAGGAACGAGCCGTCGCTCTCGTCGGCCTCGGCCACGAACACGCCGCCGGTGCCCTGGTGGGCGTTGGCGCCGGACTCGTTGAGGTCGCCGCCGATCGCGAACGACGGGTCGAGCCTGCAGTGCTGCAGGGCGACGGTCAGCATCGACGTGGTCGACGTCTTGCCGTGCGTCCCGGCCACGCAGGCGACCCGGTGGTCGAGCATCAGCGCGGCCAGCGCCTCGGCCCGGCGCAGCACCGTGACGCCGCGCTCGCGCGCCTCGACCAGCTCCGGGTTGTCCTCGCGGATCGCGGTGGACACCACGACCGCCGTCGGACCGCCCTCGAGCTGGTCCAGGTTCTTGCCGTCGTGGCCGACCGCGACGGAGGCGCCCTGCGCGCGCAGCGCGAGCACGGTCCGCGAGTCCTTGGCGTCCGACCCGGAGACCTGGCCGCCGCGGGCGAGCAGGATGCGGGCGATGCCGCTCATGCCCGCGCCGCCGATGCCGACCAGGTGCACCCGCTGCAGTGCGCTCACTTGTTGATCACCTCGAGAACCATCCTGGCCAGCACCTCGTCGGCTTCACGCCGGCCGGTGCCGAGCGTGGCGTTGCTCATCGCGGCCAGCCGGGCCCGGTCGGCCATCAGCGGTACGACGTCGCGGACGACCCGTTCCGGCGTCAGGTCGGCGTCCATGATCATCAGGCCACCGCCCGCCGACACCACCGGTCCGGCGTTGAGCGCCTGCTCGCCGTTGCCGATCGGCAGCGGCACGAACACCGCGGGCAGCCCGACCGCGGACACCTCGGCCACGGTCATCGCGCCCGAGCGGCACAGCACCGCGTCGGCCGCCGCGTAGGCGAGGTCCATCCGCTCCAGGTACGGCACGGGGACGTACGCCGGGCCGCCCGCCATCGACTGCACCGCGAGGGTGTTCTTGGGGCCGTGCGCGTGCAGCACGCCGATGCCCGCCGAGGCGAACGCCGACGCGGCACCGGACACGGCCTTGTTGAGCGACTGCGCGCCCTGCGAACCGCCGAACACCAGCAGCGTCGGGGCGTGCGGGTGCAGGCCGAAGTACTGCCGGGCCTGCGCGCGCAGCGCCATCCGGTTCAGCCCGGTGATCGACTGGCGCAGCGGGATGCCGATGATCTCGGCGTCGGCCAGCCCCGAGTCCGGGACGGCGGCGGCGACGCGCGCGGCGAACTTGGCGCCGACCTTGTTGGCCAGCCCCGCTTTCGCGTTCGCCTCGTGCACCACGATCGGCACCCGGCCGCGGGCGGCCAGGTAGGCGGGCAGCGAGACGTAACCGCCGAAGCCCACCACGACGTCCGCGTGGTACTGGTCCAGGATCTCCCTGGTGCGGCGCACCGAGTCGCGGACCTTCAGCGGCAGCTTCAGCAGGTCCGGCGTCGGCTTGCGCGGCATCGGCACCGGCGGGATGAGCTCGAGCTGGTAGCCCCTGGCGGGCACCAGCTTCGACTCCAGGCCGCGTTCGGTGCCGAGCGCGATCACCCGCGCGTCCGGCCGCAGCCGCATGACCGCGTCGGCCAGGGCAAGTGCGGGCTCGATGTGCCCCGCGGTGCCGCCTCCGGCGACCACCACGCATGGTCCGCCCCGTTGGGGAACCCGGTCCTGCCCCGTCACGCGTTTCCTCCTAGTTCGACTGCACGAAGGTGTGGCTGCTTAACGCCCGTCACGACCGGTTCTGCGGGTGCGGGCGGATCGGTCCTGGGTCGCCTTGCGCGATTCGCGGCGACGGTACTCCGACGGCGGCGCGGACCTGCCCGCCATCCGGCGTTCGTCCGGCGGCTGCGGCGCGGCGGCCCGCCTGCCCGGCGCGCGCGGCGGCGTCGAGGGGCGCACCGGCTTGCGCTTGGGCGGCGGCTTGTACGCCTCCGGCGCGGGCAGCCGCAGCACACCGCCGACCCGGCCGGGACCGATGTGCCGCAACGCGGACACCGCTTCCGGCTCGTGCCGCGCGCAGCTGGCGAGGAGCCCGAACACGACCATGGTGGTCACCACGGACGTGCCGCCGGAGGAGATCATGGGGAGGGTGATGCCGGTGACCGGGAGCAGCCGCACGACGTAGCCGATGTTGATCGCGGCCTGCGCGACCAGCCACACCGTCAGCGTCGCCGCGACCATCCGGATCCACGGGTCGGTGTTGCGCGCGGCGATGCGCAGCCCCACCACGGCGAGCATCGCGAACAGGCCGAGGACCATGGCGCAGCCCAGGAACCCGAGCTCCTCGCCGATCACCGCGAAGATGAAGTCGCTGTGCACGTTGGGCAGGTAGTCCCACTTGGAGCTGGCCTGCCCCAGCCCCTTGCCGAACAGCCCGCCCTCGGCGAGCGCGTACTCCGCCTGCTGCGCCTGGAGTCCCGCGCCCAGCGGGTCGGCCTCCGGGTCGAGGAACGACAGCACGCGCGCCAACCGGTAGGTCGCGCCGATCGCCAGCACCAGAGCGCCGCCGACGGCGCCGAGCAGCAGCACGCCGAACACCCGCATCGGGGCGCCGACGAACCAGAGCAGGCTCAGCAGCACCACGCCGAGCGTGATCGTGCCGCCGAGGTCCGGTTGCAGCATCACGAGCGCGAACACGCCCAGCGCCACCGGCACCACCGGGACGAGCAGGTGCCGGTACTGGTTGAGCAGCGCGCGCTTGGTCACCAGGACGTGCGCGCCCCACAGCGCCAGCGCCAGCTTCGCCGCCTCCACGGGCTGGAACGACACCGGCCCGATCACGAACCACGAGCGGGTGTCGTTGATGTCCGTGCCCAGCGGCGTCAGCACCAGCACCAGCAGCAGCACGCAGACGAGCATCGCCATCGTGCTCAGGTGCCGGACCTGGCGCAGCGGGATCCGCATGGCCACCCAGAACAGCACCGCTCCGACGGCCACGTAGGTCAGCTGCTTCTGGAACACCGAGTACGCCGACGCCCCGACCGCGACCTCGCCGGGCACCGACGCGGACAGCACCATCACCAGCCCGATCGCGGTCAGCAGACCGAAGATCGCCAGCAGCAGGTGGAAATCCGCCAGCGGACGGCTCAACCACGCCGTCAGCGACCCCTTCACCCCGACCACCCGGCGCCTGGGCTTCGCGGCCTTCACCGCGGCCGTGGGCCGGTCCACCACCGTCACGCGCGCACCACCGCAGTCATGCGCCCATGGTCTCCCGCGGGGCACGCCGACCGGCGGACATGCGCAGCGTGTCGCAGGTCCGCGACGGCGATCATGCGCCAAATCCTAGTGGTGACCGGATCCCGCCCCCATCCGGGACCGGAACCTCACGCCGTTCCCACATCGGTCAGGCGCGCGACCGCTCGTGCTCCACCAGGTCCAGCACGGCCTCGGTGAAGGCGTGGCCGCGGTGGGCGTAGTCGGTGAACATGTCCATCGACGCGGCGGCCGGGGCCAGGAGGACGGTGTCGCCGGGCTTGGCGAGCTCCCTGGCGGCGTGCACGACGGAGGTCATGGCGTCGCGGTCGGTGGCGTCGACGACGGCGCACGGGACGGTGGGCGCGTGGCGGGCCAGTGCGGCGGCGATGACCTCGCGGTCCTCGCCGAACAGCACCACGCCGCGCAGCCGGTGCGCCTCGGCGGCGAGCAGCTCGTCGACGGACGCGCCCTTGAGCAGCCCACCGGCCAGCCACACGACGCTCGGGTGCGAGCGCAGCGAGGCGATGGCCGCGTGCGGGTTGGTGGCCTTGGAGTCGTTGACGTAGGTGACGCCCTCGGACTCGGCGACCCGCACCGCGCGGTGGGCGCCGGGCCGGAAGTTCAGGAGTCCCTGGCGGACCGAGTCGGCGGAGACGCCGTACGCCCGTGCGAGCGCGGCGGCGGCGAGCGCGTCGGCCAGTCCGGGTGGGCCGGCGGGGCGGACGAGGTCGGCCTCGACGAGCTGCTCGTCGGTGTCGAACGCCCGGTCGACCAGCACGCCGTCCACGACGCCGAGCTGGTTCGCGACCGGCTCGTGCAGCGTGAAACCGATGTGCCGCACGGAGGGCGCGGCCTTGAGCAGTGCGGCGACCACGGGGTCGTCGACGCCGCCGATCGCCACGTCGCCGGACAGCACCCGTGCCTTCGCCTCGGCGTAGGCGGTCATGCCGCCGTGCCAGTCGAGGTGGTCCTCGGCCAGGTTCAACAGCACGCCGGCGAGCGGGCGGACCGAGGGCGACCAGTAGAGCTGGAAGCTCGACAGCTCGACGGCCAGCACCCGGTGCCCCGCCAGCAGCGCGTCCACGACGGGCAGGCCGACGTTGCCGCACGCCACCGCGTCGATGCCCGCGGTGCGCAGGATCGACTCCAGCATCCCCACGGTCGTCGTCTTGCCGTTGGTGCCGGTGACCGCGAGCCACACCGGCGGGTCGGCCAGCTCGGCGGCCATCCGCCACGCCAGCTCGACCTCGCCGATGACCTCGACGCCCGCGGCCGTGGCGGCGGCGAGCAGCGGGCTCTCCGGCCGCCAGCCGGGGCTGGTGACCACCAGGTCGGTGCCCTGCGGCGGTTCGGTGAGGCCGGGCACCAGGGCGACGCCGGACAGCAGCGTCTCCAGTGCCAGCAGCCGGTCGGCCGAGCCGTCGGTCACGGTCACCTGCGCGCCCGCGGCCAACAGGGCCTCGGCGGCGGAGCGGCCGGTCACGCCCGCACCCGCCACCAGGACGTGCTTGCCGTCCAGGAAGGTGGTCACCGGATTCTCAGCTCCCGACCGCGGTCAGCCACTCGCTGTAGAACAGGCCGAGCCCGAGCATGCAGCAGATCCCGGCCAGCAGCCAGAACCTGATGATGACGGAGGTCTCGGCCCAGCCCGCGAGCTCGAAGTGGTGGTGGAACGGCGCCATCCGGAAGAGCCTCCGCCGGGACGTGCGGAAGACCGCGACCTGCAGCACCACCGACAGCGCCTCGACGACGAACAGGCCGCCGATGACGACCATCAGCAGCTCGGTGCGGGTGGCGATGGACAGGCCGGCCACCAGACCGCCGAGCGCGAGGGAACCCGTGTCACCCATGAAGATCTTGGCCGGGGCCGCGTTCCACCACAGGAAGCCGATGCAGCCCGCCATCGCGGCCGCGGCCACGAGCGCGAGGTCCAGCGGGTCGCGCACGTCGTAGCAGCCCGCCAGCGGCGAGGTGGAGCAGTTGTAGCGGAACTGCCAGAAGCTGATCACCACGTAGGTGCCGAACACCATCGCCGAGCTGCCGCCCGCGAGGCCGTCGAGGCCGTCGGTGAGGTTCACGGCGTTGGACCACGCGGAGATCGCGGCGTAGCAGAACACCACGAAGCCGACGACGCCGAACGACACCACCGAGATGTCGCGGACGAACGAGAGGTTGACCGACGCGGGCGTGATGCCCTCGCGGTTGGCGAACTGCATGACCAGGATCGCGAAGATGATGGTGGCGACGAACTGGCCGACCAGCTTCGCGGTCTTGTTCAGGCCCAGGTTGCGCTGCTTGCGGATCTTGATGAAGTCGTCGAGGAAGCCGACGAGGCCGAGCGACGTCGTCAGCATCAGCACCAGCAGGCCGGACGCGCTGGGCGTCTGCCCCTGCGCGGAGTCCGACATGGCGTTGACCGCGTGCGCGCCGAGGTACCCGGCCCACATCGCGACCAGGATCGCCACGCCGCCCATGGTCGGCGTGCCGCGCTTGGTCTTGTGGCTCTGCGGACCCTCTTCCCTGATCTCCTGGCCGAACCCCTGCCGGGAGAAGACTTTGATCAGGTACGGGGTCAGCATGATCGACACGAGCAGCGCGATGGCCGCCGCGATCAGGATGCTCTTCACTTGGTCCCCGCCTCCAGCAGCGCGTCCGCGACCCGCCACAACGCGGCGGCCTTCGATGCCTTCACCAGCACAACGTCATCTCCCCGCAGCTCCTCGCGCAGTAGCGCGATCGCCGCCTCGACGTCCGGCACCAGCACCGACTCCTCTCCCCACGAACCCTCGAGGTTCGCGCCCTGGTGCATCGGCCTCGCCTGCTCGCCGACCACAACCAAACGACTGATGTCCAAGCGGACCGCCAAGCGCCCGATCTCGTCGTGCGCGGAGACGGTGTTGTCCCCCAGCTCGCCCATGACGCCGAGCACGGCCCAGGCGCGTCGCCTGGGGTTGCCCGCGCGCGCCATGGTGGCGAGGGTCTTCAGCGCGGCGCTCATCGACTCCGGGTTGGCGTTGAAGGAGTCGTTGAGCACGGTCACGCCGTCGGGCCGGGTGGTGACCTCCATGCGGCGGTCGGACCGCCGCTGGGCGGTGGAGAGCCAGTCGGCGACCTGCGCGGTCGTGGCGCCCAGCTCCAGTGCCACGGCCGCCGCGGCGAGCGCGTTGCCGACGTGGTGGGCGCCGTGCAGGTCGAGCTCGACCGGCGCGCTGCCCTCCGCCGTCACCAGCGTGAAGCGCGCGCGGGCCTGGTCGTCCAGCTCCACGTCCTCGGCGCGCACGTCGGCCGCCGGGTTCTGGCCGACGAACACCACGCGCGCCCCGGTGCGCTCGGCCATGGCGGTCACCAGCGGGTCGTCCAGGTTGAGGATCGCCACGCCGTCGGCGGGCAGCTCCTCGACCAGCTCGCCCTTGGTCTTCGCCACGGCCGCCTGCGAGCCGAACTCGCTCAGGTGCGCGGTGCCGACGTTGAGCACGACGCCGATCCGCGGCGGCGCGGTGCGGCACAGCGCGGCGATGTGGCCGGGGCCGCGGGCGGACAGCTCCAGCACGAGGTGCCGGGTGTCCTCCGCCGCGCGCAGGACGGTCCACGGGTGGCCGAGCTCGTTGTTGAACGAGCCGGGCGGCGCGACCGTCGTGCCGAGGTGCTCCAGGAGCTGGGCGATGAGGTCCTTGGTCGACGTCTTGCCGGACGAGCCGGTGACGCCGACGACCGCGAGGCCCTTGGCGGACAGCACGTCGGTCACGTGCCGGGCCAGCTTCGCCAGCGCCGCCAGCACGGCGGCGCCGGAGCCGTCGGTGTCGCCGGTCAGCGCCACCGAGCGGGTGTGCGCGTCGTCGACCGGCGGGACGAGCACCGCGGGGGCGTCGACCTCGCGGGCGGCCAGCACGCCGACCGCCCCGGCCTCGACGGCGGCCGCGGCGAACGCGTGGCCGTCGACCCGGACGCCGGGCAGCGCGACGAACAGGCTGCCGGGCCCGACCTTGCGGGTGTCGAACTCGACGGAGCCGGTGACGACGGCGGAGCTCGCGACCGCTTCCGCGCTCGCCCCGGCGAGCAGGTCCTCGGGCACGTGCACGGTCCCACCGACGATCGTCGCGATCTCGGCGAGGCTGAGCTGGATCACTTGCGGGCTCCCCTGATCGCGTCGGCGAGCGCGTCCACGTCCGAGAACGGCTGGATCACACCCGCGACCTCCTGGCCGGTCTCGTGGCCCTTCCCCGCGATGACGACGACGTCGCCGGGACGGGCCTGCGCGACGGCGTGCCGGATCGCGGCACCGCGGTCGCCGATCTCCACGACCTCACCACGCTCGGCGTCGGGCACCGCGAGCGCCCCCGCCAGCATGGCCGCGCGGATGGCCGCCGGGTCCTCGCTGCGCGGGTTGTCGTCGGTCACGACCAGCAGGTCGCTGCGCCGGGTCGCCTCCTCGCCCATCAGCGGGCGCTTGGCCGTGTCGCGGTCGCCGCCGCAGCCCAGCACCACGATGACCCGGCCCCGCACCTGCTTGCGCACGGCGTCGAGCGCCAGCGCGACGGCGGCGGGCTTGTGCGAGTAGTCGACGACGGCGGTGAACGCCTGGCCCTCGTCCACGCGCTGCATCCGCCCCGGCACCTGGACGGCCGCGAGGCCCTCCTGGATGTCCGCGGTGGCCACCCCGGCGGCGTGCAGGCAGCCGATGGCCAGCAGGGCGTTGGCGACGTTGAACGTGCCGGGCAGCCGCAGCGCGATCGGCAGCTCGACGCCGTCCGGGCCGTGCGCGGTGAACGACTGCTCGCCGGTCGGCGTGACGGTCACCTCGCCCGCGGTCCAGGCGGCGTCGGTCGTCATCGCGACGGTGATCGTGTCCGGCGTGACCAGCCTGCGGCCCCACTCGCCGTCCACGCAGACGACCTCGGTGCGGGCGCGGCCGTCGAACAGCTGCGCCTTCGCCCGGAAGTAGTCCTCCATGTCCGGGTGGAAGTCCAGGTGGTCCTGGGACAGGTTGGTGAACGCGCCGATCGCGAACTCGGTGCCCGCGACCCGACCGAGGTCGAGGGCGTGGCTGGACACCTCCATCACGACGTCGAGCACCTCGCGCTCGACCATGACGGCGAGCAGCGCCTGCAGGTCGGGCGCCTCGGGGGTGGTGAACGCGCTGTCCAGGCGCTCACCGGCGATGCGGGTCTCGACCGTGCCGATGAGGCCGGTGCGGTGGCCCGCGGCGCGCAGCGCGGACTCGACCAGGTAGCTGGTCGTGGTCTTGCCGGACGTGCCGGTGATGCCCCAGACGGCGAGCTTCGTGGACGGGTGGCCGTAGATGCGGGCGGCCAGCAGGCCGAGCACCCCGCGCGGGTCCGGGTGCACCAGCACCGGCACGCGGGCGTCGCGCAGCGCGGGCCGTTCGGCGCCGGCCTCGTCGGTGAGGACGGCGGCGGCACCCGCGGCCAGCGCGCCCTCGACGAAGTCGGCTCCGTGCGCCCGCGCGCCCGGCAGGGCGGCGAACAGGTCTCCGGGGACCACGTGCTGGGCGCGCAGCGTCGCGCCGCTCACCCGCACGTGGGCGTAGGTGGGCGTGGTCAGGTGCGCGTCGACCACCGAGGCGAGCTCGGACACGGCGACAGGCTGGATGCGGGAAGGGCGAGGCGGGGCGGTCGCGACCTTGCCCTGGAGCTTGGCAGGCACGCGCGGAAGGCTACCGGCGCACGGAGCGTGTCCGACCGGCGCCTGCGCGTTCGGGGGATGATCAGGCAAGATCGAACTCTCCGACCGTCGGGTGGTCCAAGGTGGACACGCCTGCGTCCAGACCGGAAACAACGCCGCCGGGCCCCTTGCCCGCCGACCGCCGCGAGGTCGGCGTCCACCGACAACCCCGGCACCACAGCACTTCGGACGTGCGACCCACCCGTCGGGTTGCACCCGGCGCACCGTTCATCCCGGTGTCCGGATCGGACCGCGGACCGGCGGATCGGGGAGATCCGGTCACGCCCGCCGACCCCCGGCAGACCGAGCAGTCCTCACATCCCGCTCGCTGGGACGCGGATCACGTCCCGTGTCACGGCGTGAGGGTGACCACCGGCGACTGCTCGGCCGACAGCGGCACCTGGAAGCGCTGGGACAGGTAGGACGCGATGTCGTGGAACAGCGGGGCGGCCGAGGCGCTGAACTGCGTGCCGGTCGGACCGTCGAGCATGATGCCGACGACGTAGCGCGGGTTGTCCGCGGGCAGGATGCCGGCGAAGGTGATCCAGTACAGCGAGTTGCTGTAGTGGCCGGTGTCGTCGATCTGCTGCGCGGTGCCGGTCTTGCCCGCGATCTGGTAGCCCGACAGCGCGGCGGCCCGACCGGTGCCGGTCTGGCCCGGCGCGTCCTGCACGACCGCGCGGAACATGTTCCGCACCGTCTTCGCGGTCTCCGGGCTCACCACGCGGACGCCCTCGGGCTTCTCGGTCTCCTTGCGGGTGCCCTTGTCGTCGACCTCGGCCCGGATGATGCGCGGCGGGATCCGGAGGCCGTCGTTCGCGATCGTCTGGTACATCCCGGTCATCTGCAGCAGCGTCATGCTCAGGCCCTGGCCGATCGGCAGGTTGCCGAACGTGGAGCCGGACCACTGGTTGCGCGGCGGCACCAGACCGGCCTCCTCGCCGGTCAGCCCGGACCCGGTGCGCTTGCCGAGCCCGAACTTGCGCAGCAGCTCGGCGTACTTGTCCTGGCCGATCTTCTGCGCGGCCATCAGCGTGCCGACGTTGGAGGACTTGGCGAACACGCCGGTGAACGTCATGTCGGTGTCGCCGTGCGGCCACGCGTCGTTGATCCTGCGGTCGGCGACCTGGATGCTGCCCGGCACGGTGAGGACCTCGTCCGGCTTGTACAGCCCGTCCTCGATCGCGCCCGCGGCCGTGACGATCTTGTTCACCGAGCCCGGCTCGAACACCGACGTGACCGCGATGTTGCGCTTCTCGTCCTCGGTGGCCTTGCCGAAGTCGCGCGGGTCGAACGTCTGGTCGTTCGCCATCGCCAGGATCTCGCCGGTCTTGCTGTCCAGCACCACCGCCGAGCCGCTCTTGGCGCCGCTCTTGGCGGTGTAGTCGGTGACCATGTTCTGCACGACGTACTGCGTGTCGATGTCGAGCGTCAGCTCCAGGCTCTTGCCCGGTGTCGCCGGTTCCAGCTCGCGGTCGCGGTCCGGGCCGGGGATCACGATGTCGCCGCCCTGGATGGTGTCCACCACGCGGCGGCCGTTGCGGCCCGCGAGCAGGTTGTCCTGCGAGCTCTCCAGGCCGAGCTGGCCGTGCGTCGCGGCGGGCTGCATGTCCTTGCGCCAGTTCGCCGCGCCCACGATGTTCGACGCGAGCCTGCCGTTCGGGTAGACCCGCACGGCCCGGTACTCGGAGCCGATCTCGTTGAACTGCTTGCGGATCGCCGCCGCCTTCTCCGGCTCGACGTTGTCCACCAGCTCGATGTAGGTGGTGTCGCGCAGCAGCAGGTCGGCGATGGTCTTCTCGTCGGTCTTCTGCCCGTTCACCTCGGTGCCCAGGACCTGCTGGAACACCGCGGCGATGGCCTTGACCCGGTCCTCGAAGCTGCCCAGCTTGGGGTTCTTCGCGAGGTCGTCCGCCCAGTTCTTGCGCATCAGCTGCGGCACCGCGTAGAGCGACCGCGCCTCGATGCTGAACGCGAGCTGGTTGCCGTTGCGGTCCAGGATGGCGCCGCGCTCGGCCGGGATGTCCTGCGGCGTGGCGCGCTGCTGCTCGGCCTTGAGCGACAGCGCGGCCGCCTCGAACCCCTGCACCTGCACGAGCCTGATCCCCGCCAGCAGGAGGGCGCCGACGAGCAGCAGCCGACCGACGGTGAGGCGGACGCGGCTGTTGGCTCCGCGCCGCTTGGCCGGGCGCGTCGCCCGTACCGACAGCGGACGTCGCGCTTGCCTGCCGCTGCTGGGCCCCGGCATGACTAACCTCCTGGCACCACTGGCGGCTGTTGGTTCTGCGGGTCGGCGGGCGGCGGCGGCGCCGAGGTGGGCGTGGCCGGAGGCGTGGAGGACGCGGGCGGCACGGACGGAGCAGGCGGGGCAGGCGGCGGCGGGGCCTCGACCGCCGAGGGCTTGCCGTACACCTCGACCGTGCCGTCCGGGAGCTGCTTGAGCTTCGCCGGGTCGCCCGCGAGCACCAGCCCGAGCTTGGCCGCGGCCTCGGCGAGCTTGGTCGGCGACTCGGCGAGCGCGACCTCCTGGCGCAGCTGCTCGACCCGCAGCGACAGCCGCGTGGCCTCGTTGTGCGCCTCCTGGAGGCGGTAGGAGTCCGCGGCGGCCTGGGTGGACAGCCACATGATCGCGGCGAGACCCGCGATCAGGACGACCATCACCATGATCACGAACGGCGCCTTGGCCACCGGGTTGACCGCGCGCTGCGGCGTGCTCGCCCCGCCGCGCAGGTTCTGGTTGCGCTGGGCGCGGCGGGCGTAGGCGCGCTCGGTAGCGGCGGACCGGGAGCGCGCGGCACCCGCCGCCGACGGCGGCACGGCCTTGAGCGCCCGCTCGCGCGGCTTCTCCGGGCGGGGCCGGGGACGCGGATCAGGAGAGGTACCGCCCACTCGAGCCGGTGCGGTCATGACGCCTCCTTGATCCGTTCTGCGGCCCGCAGGCGCACCGGGGCGGCCCGCGGGTTCTCCTCGATCTCCTGCTCGTTCGCCAGCTCGGCACCCTTGGTGACGAGCTTGAACTCGGGCCCGTAGCCCGGCAGCTCCACCGGCAGCCCCTGCGGGCTGCGCGACACGGACAGGTCGGCGATCGCGCGCTTCACCATCCGGTCCTCGAGCGACTGGTAGGCCTCGACGACGATCCGGCCGCCGACGCCCAGCACCGACAGCGCGGCGGGGAGCGCGAGCCGCAGCGACTCCAGCTCCTCGTTGACCTCGATGCGCAGCGCCTGGAACGTCCGCTTGGCCGGGTGGCCGCCGGTGCGCCGCGTCGCCGCGGGCACGGCCGCGTAGAGCAGCTCGACGAGCCGCCCGCTGGTGGTGAACGGCTCGCGCTCGCGCTCCCGCACCACCGAGCTGACGATCTTCTTGGCGAACCGCTCCTCGCCGTAGTCGCGCAGGATCCGGACCAGGTCGCCGGGCGGGTAGGTGTTGAGCACGTCCGCCGCGGTCTGGCCGGTGCCCGCGCTCATCCGCATGTCGAGCGGCGAGTCCCTGGAGTAGGCGAACCCGCGGTCCTCCGCGTCCAGCTGGAGCGAGGACACGCCGAGGTCCATCAGGACCCCGTCGACGTGGCGGTAGCCGAGGTCGTCCACCGCCTCCGCGATGCGGTCGTAGGTGACGTTGACGAACTTGACGCGGTCGCCGAAGTCCGCGAGCCGCTTGCTCGACAGCTCAATGGCCTGCGGGTCGCGGTCGAGCCCGACGAGGGTGAGCCGCGGGTGCTCCCGCAGCAGGGCCTCGGCGTGGCCGCCGAGGCCGAGGGTGGTGTCCACCAGCACGGCGGGCCGGTCGGCCAGGGCAGGGGCGAACAGCTCGAGGACGCGGTTCAGCAGCACTGGGACGTGCCGTGGTCGCTCCGCCATCTCAAGCCCCCTCCCTTGCTTCGTGAAAGACCGCCACAACGTGGAGGTCGGGTGTCGTCAGGTCCCCGCCCGCCCGTCGAACCTGGCGCCGGGGAAGGTGCGCCAGGGCCGAAAGCCGAGCGGACCGAGGCCTCACGGCACCCGAACCACGTCGTGCAACTCACGGCCGATCAGAAGACGCCAGGGAGGACCTCCTCCCGCGCTTCGGCGTAGCTGCCCTCATGGGCCTCGAGGTAGCGCTGCCAGGCCTGGGAGTCCCAGATCTCCAACCGGTTGACCGCGCCGATGACCGCGCACTCCTTGGTCAGCCCGGCGTAGTTGCGCAGCTCCTGGACGATCGAGATGCGGCCCTGGCCGTCGGGCCGCTGCTCGTCCGTGCTGGCGAACAGGTAGCGCTGGTAGGCGCGGACGGACTCGTTGGTGAAGGAGGCGCTCGCGACCTTGTTGGCCATCTGCTCGAACTCGGCTCGCGGGAACACGAAGAGGCAGTGGTCCTGGCCCTTGGTGACCATGACACCCCCCGCTAGCGCATCCCGGAACTTCGCGGGCAGCGTCAGCCGACCCTTGTCGTCCAGCCTGGGGAGGTGCGTGCCGAGGAACATGGCACCTCCACCTCCCTGCCGACCAGACTCCGACCGGCAGTGGAGCCCCCGTCAGCCCCACCGGGCGCCACAGTACCCCACTTTTCACCACAGTCAACGCTGAAACGAGTGTTTCCGA
The DNA here is from genome assembly GCF_003002815.1 of Umezawaea tangerina. GTDB lineage: Bacteria > Actinomycetota > Actinomycetes > Mycobacteriales > Pseudonocardiaceae > Umezawaea > Umezawaea tangerina. The sequence goes on from NZ_PVTF01000004.1 coordinate 357,747, forward strand.
AGAGACCCGCGATACGTTTATGCAGGTAGAAGCCCTGCGGCGAGCCTGGCGCGTGGTGGGGGACGGAGGCGACCACCACCTCCCAGAGTGAGTCAGAAGGCCCGATTTGCCACTCGGATGGACCAGTGAAACGGCCCGAAAAGGGTTCAGGTACCCCTCTGGTGGGGGAAAGTGGAGGCGGCGGTGGGGGAAGGTGGCGGCAGGGGAAAATGAACCACCGTGCAACGCCGCACGTCCTATCCAGCGTCAGGTCTCTGTCGAATCGGGGGTAGGGCACTTCGCCCCGGTTTGACACACTGCGTGAAACGCTTGCCCATTCCGTGCACCGGTCGCGGGCAGCCCCGCTCCAGGAGGTCGAGTGACCCCGAGTACCCAGCCAGCAGCACTACCGGACCGCACGTTCGGACAGGGTGCGCCGACCGCGGGCGGCGCGGTGCCCGGCGGCGCCCACAGCCCCAGCACACGACCTGACGACGTGCTGGGCGAGCTGCACACGGCCGTCCAGCGGATCGCCGCGAACGTGGAGAAGGTCCTGGTCGGCAAGCCGGACGTCGTCCGGGTCTCCCTGGTCGCCCTGCTGTCGGAGGGCCACCTGCTCGTGGAGGACGTGCCGGGCGTCGGCAAGACGTCGCTGGCCAAGGCGCTCGCCCGGTCGATCGACTGCACGGTCAGCCGCATCCAGTTCACCCCGGACCTGCTGCCCAGCGACATCACCGGCTCGTCGATCTACAACCGGCAGGGCAACGAGTTCGAGTTCCGGCCGGGGCCGGTGTTCGCGAACATCGTGGTCGGCGACGAGATCAACCGCGCCTCCCCCAAGACCCAGTCCGCGCTGCTGGAGTGCATGGAGGAGCACCAGGTCACCGTCGACGGCAAGACCTACCCGCTCGGTGCCCCGTTCATGGTGATCGCGACCCAGAACCCGATCGAGATGGAGGGCACCTACGCCCTCCCGGAGGCCCAGCGCGACCGGTTCACCGCGCGCGTCTCCATCGGGTACCCGGACCCGGCCGCCGAGCTGGCCATGGTCGACGAGCACGCGGGCAACAACCCGATGGACGAGCTGCGGCCCGTGTCGGACGCCGCGCAGATCCTCAAGCTGGTGCAGACGGTCCGCCGGGTGCACCTGTCGCAGGAGATCCGCAAGTACGCCGTCGAGCTGGTCTCGGCCACCCGCAGGCTTCCCGAGCTGCGGCTGGGCGCCTCGCCGCGGTCCACGCTGCACCTGGTCCGCGCCGCCCGCGCGCAGGCGGCGCTGGCGGGCCGCGACTTCGTCGTCCCGGACGACATCCACGCCGTCGCGGTGCCCGTGCTGGCCCACCGGCTGGTGCTCACCGCCGAGGCGCAGGCCGCCCGCCGGTCGCCCGCCGACCTCGTCCGCGCGCTGCTCCAGCGCGTCCCCGTGCCGCAGGCGACGCCGAACGGCCAGTACAACCAGCAGGCAGGGACGAACCGCTGAGATGCGTGGAGCCCTCTCCGGCCTGACGACCCGCGGCCGCTGCCTGCTCGCCGCGGGGTTCGCGGCCGGGCTGTGCGCCCTGGTCCTGAACGAGCGCGACCTGCTGCGCGTGTCGGCGTTCGTGGTCGCGCTGCCGCTGCTGGCCGCGTGGCTGGCCACCCGCGCCCGGATCGGCCTGCACGCGGCCCGCTTCCTCTACCCCAGCCGGGTCCCGGTCGGCTCCGCCACCGAGGTGCGCGTCGAGCTGCGCAGCACCGGCAGGCTGCCGACCGGCGGGCTGCTGCTGGAGGACAACGTCCCGTACGCGCTGGGCAGCAGGCCGCGGTTCGTGGTGGAGCGGCTGCCGCGCAGCACCGCCACCGCCCTGCGCTACCCGCTCAAGCCCGTCATGCGCGGCATCCAGCAGGTGGGCCCGCTGATGGCGCGGGTGACCGACCCGTTCGGGCTGGTCGAGTACGACCGCGAGCTCGCGGGCCGCAGCAGGCTGGTCGTGGTGCCCAGGGTGACCTCGTTGAACGGGCTGCCCAGCGGCTCCGGCATGGGCGCGGGCGACGACGGCTCGATCCGGCTGCGCAGCGGCCAGGGCGAGGACGACGCGATCGTCCGCGAGTACCGGCACGGCGACGACCTGCGCAAGGTGCACTGGCGCTCGACCGCCCGCCGCGACCAGCTGATGGTGCGCGTCGAGGAGCGGCCGTGGCGCGGCGGGACGACCGTGCTGCTGGACCACCGGCTCACCGCGCACCGCGGCAGCGGCCCCAGCGCGAGCCTCGAGTGGGCCGTGTCCATGACCGCCAGCATCTGCCTGCACCTGCACCGCTTCGGCCACCAGGTCAAGCTCGTCGCCGAGGACGGCCGCGTCCTCGCGGGCGGCTCCGGCGACGGCGGCCACAGCGACGCCGTGGTGCTCGACTCGCTCGCCGCGCTGCAGCCCTCGCACCGCCGTGAGCTCGCCGCGGGCATCGACCCCGGCGCGGGCCAGGAGGTCATCGCCGTCCTCGGCGCGTGCACCCCGGCCGTGATCGACGGGCTGGTCCGCTACCGGCCGCGCGGCATGCGCAGCCTGGCCGTGCTGCTCGACGTCGCCGAGTGGGCGGGCCCGACGGAGGACCCGGCGCCGGACGTCTCGGAGGCCGAGCGGCTGCTGCACATCGCGGGCTGGGGCGTCTCCATCGCCAAGCCCGCGAGCCCGATGAACCAGGTCTGGCAAGAGCTGTGCCACAGCGCGGGCAACCGCGGCCCCGTGGTGCGCACGGAGGTGGGCTGATGGCGGGGCGAGCGGTCGAGTCGGGCAACTGGACGACCTCGGTGACACCGGCCGTCGCCGCTCTCGCGGTGGTGTGCTCGGCGACGGCGCTCTCCGGCGTCGTGTCGGGCGGCCTGTGGATCTTCTACGTGCTGGTCGCGGTCGCCGTGGTCAGCGGCACCGGGCTGGTGCTGCGCGCGTTCCGGATGCCCGCCCCGCTGGTCGGCATCGGCCAGATCTTCGCGCTCGTCTGCCTGCTGGTCACGATCTTCACCCGCACCGGCGTGCTGGTCGCGCTGCCCGGCCCGCAGTCCCTGGAGGACCTGTGGTCGGTGCTCGGCAACTCGATCACCGAGGTGCAGACGGGCATCCCGCCGGTCTCCGACAGCCCGGCGATGCGCTGCCTGATCATGCTCGCGATCGGCCTGGTCGCGGTCCTCGTCGACACGCTCGCCGTCGGCGCCGCGGCTCCCGCCGCGTCCGGGCTGGTGCTGCTCTGCGTGTTCGCGGTGCCCGCGTCGCTGGCCGACGAGATGCTGCCGCTGTGGACGTTCGTGCTGGGCGCGGCGGCGTTCGCGCTGCTCCTGGTGGTCGACGGCCAGCACCGGCACGAGGCGTGGCGCGGGCGGATGAGCGGCGGCGGGGGCAGCAGCTCCGGCGGCGCCGCGACCGCCGTGGCGGGCATGGCCGTGGTGATCGCCGTGTTCGCCGGGGCCACGTTCACCCTGATCGGCACCGTCGGCAGGCTGCCCGGTGCGGGCAACTCCGTCGGCGGCGGCGCGGACGGGCTCGGCCTCAAGCCGATGACCGAGCTGCGCGGCATGCTCAACCAGGGTGAGACCAGGGAGCTGTTCCACGTCCGCGGCCTGCCCGAGTCGGCGTACCTGCGGGCGATGACGCTGCAGCAGTACGACCCCAACAACGGCGAGTGGACCGTCGGCGGCGCCCTGTCCGAGGGCAGCCCCGCCCAGGGCGACCTGCCCCCGCAGCCCGGCGACCCCGGCGGCGGCGAGACCACCCGCGTCGACATCGACCCGGTCGGCTGGAACGACGTGTGGCTGCCCACCTACGGCAGGCCGCGCAAGATCACCAACACCGACGGCACCTGGCGCTGGGACTCCGCGCGCGGCATGGTCTACAGCCCCCGCAAGCACAAGGCGGACCCGTACACGCTGGAGACGGTGCTCACCGCCCCGTCGGCCGACGACCTGCGCCGCGCCAACGGCAGCGCCGACGACGTCGACCAGGTGTACTTCAAGGTCGACGGCATCGACCCGAGCATCGCGCAGCTGGCCAGGCAGATCACCAAGGGCTCGACCACCAAGTTCGACCAGGCCACCGCGCTGTACAAGTACTTCACCGACGGCACGCAGGGCTTCAAGTACTCGACCAAGACCGAGGGCGACACCAACGCCGACGCGCTGGTCGACTTCGTGTTCAACGGCAAGACCGGCTACTGCCAGCAGTACTCCGCCGCCATGGCCGTGATGGCCCGCACGATCGGCCTGCCCACCCGCGTCGCGCTCGGCTTCACCAGCGGGTACAAGACCGACGACTACAAGACGATCACCAGCCTGGACGCGCACGCGTGGGTGGAGATCTACTTCGCGGGCGTCGGCTGGACCGTCTTCGACCCGACCCCGCTCACCGACGGCCGCGGCGTCGTCCCGGCCTACATCAGCGGCACCGGCACCGACGGCCAGGCCCAGCTCCCCGACGAGGGCGACACCACGACCACCACGGCCCCCACCGAGACCACGACCTCCAGCTCCTCCTCCGCCGAGCTCAACGCCCAAGCCCTCGCCGACACCACCCCGGTCGAGGTCACCCCGCGCTGGCACTGGATCACGCTCGTCGTCGCTTCGGCACTGGCCGCCCTGCTGACCGCCCTGCTGCTCCTCATGCAGAACGGCACCGCCTTCCTGGCCCCCTTGTCCAAACAACCCTGGGCCCGCCCCGCCGTGGCGGCCGCCGCCGCCGTCTGCTGGGCGTTCACCATCGTCCTGGCCATCGCCCTGTTCTCCTGGTGGCTGGCCGTCCCCCTGTTCCTCCTCGGCCTCGCCGCGGCCCCCTACGGCATCCGCGCCGTCCGCCGCCGCAACCGCCTGCACTCCATCGCCGGCCTCGGCTCCCAAGCCGCCAACGCCGCCTGGGAAGAGCTCATCGCCGAGTCCGTGGACCGCGGCACCCGCATCCCCCCCACCGAAACCGTCCGCGTAGCCGCCCGCCGCATGGCCCGCGCCCACAACCTCGACGAACAGGGCCGAGACGGCCTCCGCTCCGTCGTCGGCGCCATCGAACGCTCCTGGTACAGCGGCCACCCCGAAGCCGACCCACAACTCCCCCGCGCGGTCGACGACGTCCGCCGCAGCCTCAACCGCAACGCCCCCCTCGCCCTCCGCGCCAAGGTCCTCCCCCGCTCAGTACTGCACCCCACCGCACCAGAAGACCCGGAAAGCTAGACCAAGCCCAACACCACCAAAGGTCTGCCGCCACCCGTCCCACAGGGTGGCGGCAGACCTTTTTAGAAGGCACATGCGAACCAAGATGACCAACCACCCAGCCCAGCTGGGAGCGAACACAAGTCGCCCAACGATGCTGGAAGCGAGCACGCTCGTCCGCTAGTGCGGTCGGCTTGACTTGGGGTTTTTGGGCTTAAACTTGCGGCGGCGGGCAGGCTCTACCACCTGCCCTTTTTCGCCCGACGAAGCCCAAAAAAGGGGCCCCAAGTCAAGCCGACCGCACCCGGAGACAGCTGTAGCGACACCCCCGGAGACCACGGCACCGACACCGGGCGAGACACACCGGCCTCCCATACCGACGTCGAGGCACCAACCACCCCACAAACACACCGCGGCCCACCCCCTCAGGGGCAGGCCGCGGCGCAAATCTTCGGTTCGGAGTTCTACTCGTCCTCGAAGCGTCGACGGAAACGTTCTTCCATCTTTTGTGAGAACGAGCTGCGGCTGCGGCTGGGCCGGCTGCCTTCCTGATCCGTCTCCTCGGCACCTTGATCACCGCGACGAAGTGTCGTCAGGGTGATCAACACGCCGAAGAACATCAGCAGGAAGCCGACCACGCTCACCACCGGGATACCAGCGAGCTTCGGCAACATCACACCCGTGACCAGCAGCGCCACACCCACGGCGAACAAAGCGATGCCCTGGATACGACGCCGTCGGGACGGCCTGCGCAGCTTGGCACCGCGCACAGTGGATGCGAACTTCGGGTCCTCGGCGTAGAGCGCGCGCTCGATCTGGTCGAGCAGTCGCTGCTCGTGCTCGGAGAGTGGCATGGCTCCTCCTCCGGCACAGCGGTCGCGGGCGCCGGGTGTTCACGGTTGCCGCCGGTCCCGGCGGACGCCCCCCTTGGGGGCGTCATCCCCCAGGATACGATCCGCAGAGCCCGGCGACTACCCAGTCTGGGCCCTCAAGCGGTTGGTTCTGTCACCATCATCCTCACGGGTCAACGGTCAGACCACCGTGAGGTGACGCGCAGACCACCTACCGGAACGCCTCGTAACCGCATTCCTGCAGGTGCAGCCCTCCTGGCGCCTTGAAAACCGCCCAACGGGTACGACTACCGACCTCAGGTGTACGAGTCACCCTGATGGCGGTACAACGGCCCGTCCCGGAAAAATTGTGATCGCCGAACCACCTCTCCGTGCCCGAACCACCTCCCGCACCGACCTGACGAGACCCACCACACCCCTTGACGACCACCGAATCCGGCGGCAGCCCAACCGATCTGTCCACCTCCGGCACACCGATCACGACCGGAGGGCTTGATGTCCAGACCTTCGAGTCGCCCACGCGGGAAAGCCGAGCGGACAGCTGGAACACCCCGCGCTGTCGGCAGGGCCGAAGCTGTGGACGCGCCAACCCGGAATCTCGATGCCGAGGCTCGGAAGTCGGAAGCAGATCGGGACCCGATCGGCCACAGCCGCGCCTGACCGAACGGATGACCAAGCAGCCAAGACCGACACCGCCCAAGTCGCCAGGACCAACCACCCCGCCACCGGTCCACGCCGACCAGCCGACCAACTCGAACCGGCCCGGCCCGAATCCACCCCCCCTACCCGGCCAACCCTGAACCGGCCCGCGCCCAACCAGCCCAGCCGTCGGCCCGCCACCCGGCCCCTCCGCCCCTGCCCGGCTGGCACCGGACTGATCCCATCCGAACCAGCCAGCCCAGCCCAACCCAGAGCCGGACCGCACCAGGCCAGCCAATCACGAACCGGTCCCACGCCCGGCTGGCCGTCCGTCGGCCCGCTCCCTCAGCCCTCCGCCTCTGCCCGGCTGGCACCGAACTGATCCCGCCCAGCCCAGAGCCAGTCCGCACCAGACCAGCCAATGGCGAACCGGTCCCACGCCCGGCCAGCCAGGCGTCGGCCCGCCACCCCGGCCTTCCGCCCCTGCCCGGCGGCACCGAACTGATCCCATCCCGAACCAGCCCAGCCCATCCCGAAGCAGCCAGCCCAGAGTCGGACCCCACCAGACCACTCGACCCAGAGCCTGTCCGCGCAAGACCAGCCAACCCCGAACCGGCCCCGCGCCCGACCAGTTGGCCGTCGGCCCACCACCCTGGCCCGCCACCCCGGTCACCCCAGCCCGTCACCCCCATCCGCCCGGTCACCCCGCCCGGTCACCCCGCCCGGTCACCCCGCCCGGTCACCCCGCCCGGTCACCCCAGCCCGCCATCCCGGTCACCCCCGACCCAGCCCCACCGGTCAGCGGCGGCGGGGTTGGGGGAAGGGGAAGGTGGCGAGGGCGGCGGTCAGGGGTGGGCTGCCGCGGGTGCGGAGGGCGGTGGGGGAGACGCCGGACTTGAGGGTCGCGGCGATCAGCGGGGTGAGGGTGCGGGGTGGGAGGTGTTCGGCGGCGTCGGACAGGGCGCGGGCGGGTGGGGCGGTGAGGAAGGACTTGCGCAGGGTGGGTTTCGGCATGGTTCTGGTGCGGGTGATGCGCAGGTCGACCGGGATGTCCGGTTGCTGGTGGAGCGGGACGAGGACGTGGATGGGCCCCGTGGCGGGGATGGTGTGGATGCCGTGCAGGTGCAGGGCGTCCAGGCCGGTCACCAGGGCCTGGTGTCCGGCGTAGGTGAGGGCGGCCTGGATGCGCTGCGGTCTGGACGGGCGGGTCGGGGTGAGGAGCAGGATGCCGGGCAGCAGGTGCTGCCAGGGGCCGCCGGGGCGGCAGCGGTGGTGCAGCAGCGCGGTGGACAGGCCGAGCTGGATGAGGTCGTGCGCCCTGGCGATGCCGTGGTGGAACAGGGTGGCGAGGGCGTCGAGGTCGATCAGCGTGCGGTTCGTGTTTCGCATGCGTCCACGATCGACCGGACCCACCCCTCGGTCCACCGGGTCCGGTCGATCTGTGGACAACCCTCCGCCCTGTGGACAACTCGGGGGTCACGACTTGACGAGGTCCTGCTCCTGGGCGGCCGAGGGCATCCCGGCGAGTCCCTCGGCGGAGCCGGACGACTCGGCCGACTCGGTGGACCCGACGGCCCCACGAGCCCCCCTCCGAGCCGCCCGGACGTCGCCCCACGCGTCGTGCACCGCCATCAAGGCCCCCGCCATGACGAACGCCGTGGCCGCGGCCAGCACTCCGGAGACGTGCAGCCGCACCAGGATCACGGCCATGGCCCCTACCTGGACCGCGGTGAAGACGACGCTGGTGGCCAGCCTCTCGATCAGTTGCCTGTTCATGTCGTTGGACCCCCTACTTGGATGACTCCCCTGTTTGTAGTGCGGTTCCGGGGGTCGTTCCGCGTCAGGTGCCGCAGAAGGACGGGCTCAGCCGACCAGTTCGTAGAGGCGGTCCGGCGCCAGGATGTCGATGCGCCGCCTGCCCGTGCTCACGATCCCCTGCTCGCGCAGCAGCCGCAGCACCCGGACGAGCGACTCGCGCGACGTCCCCGCGGTGCTGGCCAGCTCCTCCTGGCTCAACGCGACCGCGCCCGCCGACCCCACCCCGCGGTGCAGGGCCACGTCGAGCAGCACGGCGGCCACGCGCTGGGTGGCGGTCCCGCTGAACTGGATCCGCTGCCGGTCCGCGTCGCGCTGCCGCGACACCACGACGGTCAGCACGGCCCACGCGATGTGGGGCTGCCGCTTGCACAGCTCGGTGAACCGCAGCGGCTGGATCACCAGCGCCGACGCCTCCCCCAGCGCCCGCACGGTCGCCGACCGCGGCAGCCCGTCCACGGCCGACCGCTCCCCCACGATGTCCCCCGGCCCGCGCACGGCCAGCACCTTCTCGTGCCCGCTCGACGACGTGGCGGTCACCCGGAACAGCCCTCCGCGCACGACGAGGACGTGCTGCGACGGCTCGCCCTGGTGGCAGATGACGGCACCCGGCTCGTACCCGCGGACGGTGCCGACGGACTCCAGCAGCGCGTGCCCGACCGGGTCGAGCAGACCCCAGAAGCGCGCCACCTCGGATTCCATGCCCACAGGGTGCACCGGTGATCGCCGAAAACGCACCGAACCGGACCATTCGCAACCCGAACGGACGGCTCAGCGGTCCGGTTTCGGCTCCGTCGCGCCGGAGCGCCGGGGCTGCGCGCCCAGCAGCGACGCGGGCCGGATCGCGCCGAGGCCGAACTTGGACCTGGCCTGGTCGGCGGCCTGCTCGGCCTCGCGCCACCCGCGTTCGGGGGCGTCGAACATCAGCTGCTCGCCGCTCTCGTCCTCCACGAGCTGCTCCAGCCGCACCCCGATGAGCCGCACGGCCCCCTCGGGCACGTGGTCGTCGAGCAGCGAGCACGAGGTCGCGTACACCTCGTGCGTCAGGTCCGTCGGCACCCGCAGCGTGCGGGACCGGGTGATCGTGGAGAAGTCCGAGAACCGCACCTTGATCGACACCGTCCGGCTGCGCAGCCCCTTGGCGCGCAGCTGGCTCGCCGACCGCTCGGACAGCCGCAGCAGCTCCCGCTTGAGCAGGTCGCGGTCGAAGTGGTCGACCTCGAACGTCTCCTCGGCGCCGATCGACTTCTCCTTCGACTCCGGCACCACGGGCCGGTCGTCGTGGCCCTGCGCCAGCGCGTGCAGGTGTTCGGCCAGCGCGACCCCGAGGACCTTGCGCAGCCGGGGCAACGGGGTCGCCGCGATGTCGCCGACCGTCTCCAGCCCGACCCGGTCGAGCTGCTCGGCGGTCCGCTTGCCCACGCCCCACAGCGCCGACACCGGCAGCGGGTGCAGGAAGTCGAGCACCGCGACCTTCGGCACGACCATGAACCCGTCCGGCTTGCACATGCCGGACGCGAGCTTGGCCAGGAACTTCGTCGGCGCCACCCCCACCGAGCAGGTGATGCCGTAGGCCTCCTCCACCTGCGTCCTGATCAACGCGGCGATCGCCCCCGAGGTCGCGTTCATCCGCCGCAGCGCGCCGCTGACGTCGATGAACGCCTCGTCCAGGCTCAGCGGCTCGACCAGCGGCGAGATGTCGCGGAAGATCGCCATCACCCCGCGCGAGGTCTCCTGGTACAGCCCGAAGCTGGGCGGCAGGAACACCGCGTGCGGCGCCAGCCTGCGGGCGTGCGCCGTCGGCATCGCGGACCGCACGCCGAACTCGCGGGCGATGTAGTTCGCCGACGACACGACCCCGCGGTTGCCGACACCGCCGACCACGACGGGCTTGTGCCGCAGCTCGGGCCGCTCCCTGATCTCCACGGCCGCGTAGAACGCGTCCATGTCGACGTGCAGCATCGGGCAGCCGGTGTCGTCCGGCCACCGCCCGTCGCGCGCGACGAAGCGCTCGACCAGGCCGCGCGGCAGGTTCGCGCTCCGCCCCAACACCCACCTCGCCGAGTTGATCGAACAGTAGTTCGAGAGTCTAGTCCAGCCGGTACGCCCGGCGCGCGTTCTCGTGCCCGATCAGGCGAGCGATGCGCACCGCGTCGGCCTCGACGAGGTCACCAGACGCCATCGCCGCCGACAGGAAGTCCGACAACGCGCGCCGGAACAGCAGCACGCCCAGGTGGTAGAGCTCCGGCAGACCGTACGCGTCGGTCGAGAACAGGAACTTCCCGAACGGCACCACCTCCAGCGCCTCCGCGAGCAGGCGGCCCGCCTGGTGGCCGACGCCGTGCGTGGCCAGGCCGAGGTCGACGAACACGTGCGGGTACACCTGCGCGAGGTACCCGGCGTTGCGGTGGAACGGGTAGTTGTGCAGCAGCATCACCGGCACGCCGAGCCCCGCGGTGGCCCGCAGGAGGTCCGTGAGCAGCAGCGGGTCGCAGCGGTGCAGGTCGGCGTCGGAGTCGCCGTAGCCGACGTGGAACTGCACCGGCAGCCGCCGGTCGAGCGCCTCCCACACCAGGAACCGGGACACCACCTCGTCGGCGCACCGGCCGCCGCGGGCCAGCCACCGGCCCGCCGCGGCGGCGACCTCCGGCTCCGACGGCCGCTCCGGTCGCAGCGCCAGCCCGACCCGGTAGGCGGCGATCGACTTCGCGCCCACCGCGTCCGAGGCGTCCAACGCGGTCCGGACGGCGTCGGCGAAGCCCGCCGCCGTGCACCCGGCGGCCACGACCCGCTCCGCCAGCAGCTCCAGCCGCACGACCTCGAAGGACTCCGCCCCGGTCACGGCGGCCAGCTCGGCGTGCGGCAGCAGCAGCTCCGGCGACAGGCCGCCGTCGACCAGGTAGGTCCCCACGCCCGCGGCCATCAGGAACGCCCGGTTCACCTCGGCCGCGCCGAGCGATCGCCGCCGGTACAGGTAGTCCTCGGCGGACGCGTGCGGTTCCAGGTCGAGGACCGGCGGGCACCAGCGGCGCACCGCGAGCCCGATCGAGGAGTCGAACAGGCTGGTGCCCAGCGGGCTCACGTGGTCGGCCTCGGTCAGCAGCTCCTCGAACCCCGTCCGGTCCACGTCGGCGCGCAGCACGCCGTGGCAGTGGTGGTCGACCAGCCTGAGGTCCGCGACGAAGGGCAGCATCCGCCCGTTGTAGCAGCATGTGCGCATGGACACTTCCGAGCTCGCCGGGCGCGGCGTGGTGGCCGTCGCCGTGACCTGGGTCGACAACAGCGGCATCACGCGGGTGAAGTCCGTGCCCACGGCGGAGCTCCCGAACGCCGCCGTCCACGGCCTCGGCGCGTCGCCGGTGTTCGACGTGTTCCTGCTGGAGGACACGATCGTCGACGGCCGGTACGTCGGTGGCCCGGTCGGCGACCTGCGGGTGCGGCCCGACCTCGACCGGCTCACCGTCCTGGCCGGGCAGCCGGGGTGGGCGTGGGCGCCGGGCGACCGGTTCCACCAGGACGGCCGCCCGTACGAGCTGGACCAGCGGGGGCTGGCGAAGACCGCGGTCGACAGGCTCGCCGAGCACGGGTTCTCCGCGCGGGCCGGGTTCGAGGTCGAGTGGGTCGTGGGACGGCCGGGCGACGACTTCACCCCGGCCACCGAGGGCCCCGCCTACGGGCACACCCGGCAGGTCGAGGTGTCCGACTACTGCGTCGCCCTGCTCACGGCGCTGGCCGAGCAGGGGGTGCGGGTGCTCCAGTTCCACCCCGAGTACGCGGCGGGCCAGTTCGAGGTCTCCACGGCGCCCACCGACCCGGTCCGGGCCGCGGACACGGTGGTGCTGGTCAAGGAGACGATCCGGGCCGTCACCGCGCGGCACGGGATGCGGGCGTCGTTCTCGCCGAAGGTGGCCGTGGGCGGCGTGGGCAACGGCGGGCACCTGCACGTGAGCCTCTGGCGGGGCGAGGAGAACCTGTTCGCGGGCGGCGGGCGGTTCGGCCTTTCCCGCGAGGCCGAGGGGTTCACGGCCGGGGTGTTGGCGCACCTGCCGGGGTTGTGCGCGATCGGGTCGCCGTCGGTCGCGAGCTATCTGCGGTTGGTGCCCTCCCATTGGGCCGCCCCTTACGCCGCGTGGGGTGTGGAGAACCGCGAAACGGCGTTGCGGTTGATAGGCGGGGAGTCCGCGAATCTCGAGGTGAAGTCGTTCGACCTGTCGGCCAATCCCTATCTGGTAGTCGCGGGCGTTTTGAGTGCCGGATTGGCCGGGTTGACGGAGGGGACCGCGTTGCCGGATCCGCACGGCGTGGATCCGGCGACGATCGAGGGCGTGCCGCGGTTGCCGTTGTCACTGGGCGAGGCCGTCGACGCCTTCGAAAGCGACCAGGTGCTCGTCGGGGCTTTCGGGGTGGAATTCGCCGCGACCATCGCCGACGTCAGGCGAGGGGAATTGGCGCTGTTCGCCGAGTCGTCCCCCGAAGAAGTGGTGGCGGTCACCCGGTGGAGGCATTGACCCTTTTTCTGCGGATCGGCGGCCCCCCGAAGGGAAAACCGCCGCCTCCTACCTCAGCTTGTCGAGCGGCATGGTTTTCCGCAGTTTTGTCAAAGCGCGGTGCTGCGCGACCCTGACCGCGCCCGGAGTGGAACCGATGGCCTGCGCGGTCTCCTCCGCGGAAAGGCCCACGACGATCCGCAGCAGGAGGATTTCCCGCTGCTTGTCGGGCAGCACCTTGAGCAGCTCGCCCATTTCGCGGGACAGCTCGCCGCGCATGGCCAGCAGCTCCGGACCGGCCTCGGTCTCCGGGGCGTCCGGGACGTCGGAGACCGGTTCGGTCCGGTTGCGGGCCGAGGCGCGGTGGGCGTCGGCGACCTTGTGCGCGGCGATGCCGTACACGAACGCCAGGAACGGACGGCCCTGGTCGCGGTAGGTGGGCAGCGCCGTCAACACCCCGACGCACACCTCCTGCGCCACGTCGTCCGCCGAGGCGAACGAGCGCTCCTGCCGTCCGATCCTCGCCCGGCAGTAGCGGACTACCAGCGGGCGGATGGACGTCAGCAGGCGCTCGACGGCCTTCCGGTTGCCGGCCATGGCCAGCGTCACGACCTCCGAGAGGTCCTCCGGGCGGGTGGACAGCACCGCCGCGGACGGCTCCGGGGCCGGTGCGGTCTTCACCGCGACACGGGCCACCAGCGCGTCCAGCACCGGGCCCTGCCCGCGTTCGGCCAGGCGCGACGCACCCGATGCTCCCAAGGACGAGCCCCCCACCGCTCCCTCGACGTCGACCAGACGCCGGTGCCTACCACTCGAGATGTCTTCTTCCAGGTCCCTCATCGCCTACAGCCCCCCATCACGGTTCAGGTACCGGCGAGCCGTCGCGCGCGCCCTGGAGATGCGGACCTCCGCCGCGTGCGTCTTGATCCGCAGGATGTCGCCGATCTCCGCGGCCGTGTAGCCGTCCTGGACGAGCGCCAGGAGGGCCTTGTCGTTCTCGCCCATGTGCTTGAACAGCGAGTCGACCACCGCGTGCGCGACGACCACGTCCTCCGCGGAGCGCTCGGTGAACAAGCGGTCCACGGTGGACCAGGCCTCCATCAGCTCGAGGCCTTCCCAGTCGCGCCTGCCGCGCTGCCATTTCCGGTACCGGTTCGGAAAGCTGAGCAGGCACGCGTTGATGTAGTACACCTTCAAAGGCAGGCCGCCGTCGTGCGGTGACCAGCCGCCCTTCTCGACTCCGATGTCGCAGAACATCCCGAAACCGTCGAGCACCACGTCGCTCACCAGTTCGTCCACTTCGAAATGCGGTACCACCTGCTGCTTCACCGCCCATCCGCGTTTGCGGGCCGCGGCGAAGATGGCCCCCGACCTGACGAGTGCGGTAACAAAACCCAGCCCGTATCCGAGAAGCTGGTGGAAGAGGCGTTCCGACACCGCACCGGATACCCCGTTCTCGCGGAAGTGCTGGTGGATCTGCACATCCGTGTTCAACCGCCGCTGTTCGTCCACGTCCGGCGCCAGGTAGTCCGCGACGTCGTGGACGGCCAGCTCCGCCAGGGGCGACAGGTCCACTCCCGGCTCTCGAGGCTCCTCGAGAAGACCACCCATCGACATGTCCCAACGTTGATGATGTTTTCGTCTTCACCTATGTCATGTCGCAGGAGAAGACCAACCTCACTGGATTTCCACACGCAAATGCAGCTATAGGGGATTCAAATGCTTACCGGGGTAGAACGGGCGTGCGCCATCAGAACAACGAAGCCGAGACTGATAAGTATCGAAACTACATCGTCCTCATAGAGGCGCACGCTTTGACCAGAAGCGCATCAGCAGTATGCCATTCTGCGACATGGATTGCCATAAGGATCCGCAGTTGTGCGGATTGTGCCCCTATCGACCACCGGGACGGGCGTCTGACAATGCACAACGTCGTTATTGGTGAGTAAGGACCACTCGAAAGAGTGAATTCACCCGAAAATCGGGACACCGGACGTACCCGCCACCCGGAAGGCGGCGGCGGGTCACTCGCGATCCAGGACGTCCTCGGGGCTGAGCACCTTGCGCAGGCGGGTGAGAGCGCGGTGCTGGGCCACGCGCACGGCACCGGGGGTGGAGCCGACGGCGTCGGCGGTCTCCTCGGCGGACAGGCCGACGACGATCCTCAGCAGCAGGATCTCGCGCTGCTTGTCGGGGAGCACCTTCAGCAGCGACGCCATCTCGCGGGACAGCTCGCCGCGCATGGCGCGCTGCTCGGGACCGGCCTCCTGCTCGGGACCGTCCGGCACGTCCGGGACGGGCTCGGAGCGGTTGCGGGCCGACGCCCGGTGCGAGTCGGCGACCTTGTGCGCGGCGATGCCGTACACGAACGCCAGGAACGGGCGCCCCTGGTCGCGGTAGGACGGCAGGGCCGTCAGCACACCGAGGCAGACCTCCTGGGCGACGTCGTCCGCCGAGGCGAACGAGCGCTCCTGGCGTCCGATCCTGGCCCGGCAGTAGCGGACCACGAGCGGCCGGATGGAGCCGAGCAGGCGCTCCACGGCCGGTCGGTCGCCGCTGATCGCCAGCGCGACCTCGGCGGCCAGGTCGTCCGGGCGCGCGGAGAGCACGGCGACCGAGGGCTCCGCCGCGGGCACGATCTTGACCGTCGCCGCGCGGGCGACCAGCTCGTCGAGCTTGCTGCCGTGGGCGCGCTTGGCCAGGCTCGCGGCACCCGCCTCACCCAGGGAGGAGCTGTCGAGGGTGGACTCCCCGTCGACGATCCTGCGGTGCCGCTCGGCGGTCACGTCGATGGACGACGACATCACAGACCACCTTCGCGGCTGAGGTAACGGCGGGCCACCGCGCGCGCCCGCGAGATGCGGACCTCCACGGTGTGGGGCTTGAGCCGCATCAACTCTCCGATCTCGGCGGGGCTGTACCCGCCGCGCACGAGCTCCAGCAGCGCGCCGTCGCTGTGCCCGATGTGCTTGAACAGTGAATCCAGCACCGCCTGCGTGACCACGGTGTCCTCGGCGGACTGGTCGCCGTGCAGCTGGTCGACCGTCGACCACGCGTCCATCAGCTCGACGTCCACCCACTCCCGCCTGCCCCGCTGCCACCTGCGGTAGGTGTTGGGGAAGCTCAGGACGCAGGCGTTCGAGTAGTACTGCTTGAGGGACAGGCCGTCGTAGGGCGACCAGCGGCCGCCGATCAGACCGCGGTCGCGGAACATCTCGAAGCCGTCCCAGACGACCTCGCTGGACAGGTCCTCGACGTCGTCGTGCGGCACCTTCTGCCGCATGACGCCCCAGCCGTTCTTGCCCGAGCTGGCGAAGATCCCGCCGGAGCGCACCAGGCCCTTGACGAACTCCAGCCCGTAGCCGAGCAGCTGGTTCAGGACCATCTGGGACACCCCACCGGTGAGTCCGCGTTCGCGGAAGTGCTGGTGCAGGAGCATGTCCACCCGGACCCGGTGCGCGTCGTCCGCGCCCGACCGGAAGTAGTGGTCGACGTCGTGGGTGGAGAGTTCCCCTAAAACCGGGTCGCCCGGCTCCTGGGACCCCTCGAGAAAACCCATCCACCGATCCCTACGTAGACACGTCCGCTGCCTTCACTGGTACCAATGTCGTCGAATAACACTTTCCTCACAAGATTCACGAAAGAAAATTTTCGTCACGCTGGGCGACGGGCCATCACGTGGAGTCGCGCCGCCACGTCCCGCAGCGGAGACCTCGTCGCGGCCGCCAGCTCCAGCTCCGCGAGCGCCTCCGCGGCGCCGGGGTTCGACTCCAGCACAGAGCCCGGCACCAGGTCGGACACCACGCCGTAGCCCTGCAGCAGCTCGACCTTCAGCCCGGCGCCGAGCACCAGCGCCTCCAGGCCCGCGATGTCGAACCGGCGCAGCAGCGGGTCCTTGGTCCCGGCCAACTGACCGGCGGCATCGTCGAGCAGCCTGCGGGCGTCGACCAGCCTGCCCGCGATCGCCCGGTGCAGCACCGCCGCGAACCGGTTCGCCACCAGCACGGACACCGCGCCACCGGGGGCGGCGGCGGCTCCGAGGGCCAGGGCGGCCACGGCGGCGTCGTCGACGATCTCCAGCAGCCCGTGCCCCAGCACCAGGTCCGCCTCGCCCTCGGCGGCCAGGTCGCCCAGCGCGTCGGTGTCGCCCTGGATCGCCGTGATGCGGTCCGGCACGCCCGCCTCGCGCGCGCGGCGGTGCAGCGTCGCCAGCGCGTTCGGGCTCGGCTCGATCACCGTGACCGCGCAGCCGGCCACGGCGAGGGGCACCGCCCACACGCCCGTGCCGCCGCCGACGTCGAGCACCCTGGGCGCTTCCCCGCCCCGGCGCTCCCGCGCGGCGATCAGCTCGGCGTCGAGCACCCTGTGCACAGCGTCCGGTCGCATGGTCGTAGAGCGTAGAGCGTGGTACCGACAGCGCACGCCGACCGATGGCGGCCGACGAAGTTCGGAACAGATCTGGTAAAGACCGTAGGCTGCACCCCGTGCATACGGTCGCAGTGCTGAGCCTCAAGGGTGGCGTGGGCAAGACGACGGTGGCGCTCGGTCTCGCCTCGGCCGCGCTCCGCCGTGGCGTGCGGACGCTGGTGATCGATCTGGATCCGCAGTGCAACGCCACGTCGACCCTGGAACCCGCCGAGACCGAGGCGTCCATCTACGACGTCCTGCGGGAACCCACCCTCGAGGTCCTGGAGAGAGCGGTCGCGCCGAGCACGTGGGGCGAGGGCGTCGACGTCCTCTCCGGTTCCGAGGACGCGGAGTCGCTGAACCACCCCGACCCCGGCCAGACCCGGCTGGGCAGGCTGCGCGAGGCCCTGACCCTGATCAAGGACCGCGACGACGACTACCCCTACCAGCTCGTGCTGCTCGACTGCCCGCCGTCGCTTGGCCAGCTGACCCGGTCGGCGCTCGTCGCCGCGGACCGCGCGCTGCTGATCACCGAGCCGACCATGTTCGCGGTCGCGGGCGTGCAGCGGGCGTTCGAGGCCGTCCAGAACGAGCGGGAGAACAACGCCGACCTGCAACCGCTGGGCGTCGTGGTGAACCGGGTCCGGCCGCGCTCGCACGAGCACCAGTTCCGCATCGAGGAGCTGCGCGACATCTTCGGCCCGCTGGTGATGCCCGTGGCGCTGCCGGACCGGCTGGCCGTCCAGCAGGCGCAGGGCGCGTGCATGCCGATCCACGAGTGGGGCACGCCCGGCGCCCGCGAGGTCGCGCTGGCGTTCAACCTGCTGCTGGCACGGGTGCTGCGGGTCAGCCGCAGCCGCCGCCGCGCGGTGCACCAGGACTTCGACGACGAGGAGATCCAGGAGGCGGTCGACGCGTGAGCCCGGCCGCCCTGCTCGCGTTCACCGCCACGGCGGTGCTGCTCACGGTCACGCCGGGCCTGGACACCATGATGCTGCTGCGCATGGTGCTCGGCGGCGGGCGCAGGGCGGGCGTGTTCGGCGGTCTCGGCACCACGCTCGGCTGCCTGGTCTGGGGCGCGGCGAGCATCGCCGGTCTCACGGCGCTGCTGGTCGCCTCCCGGTTCGCCTACGACGTGCTGCGCTGGGCGGGCGCGCTGTACCTGCTGTGGCTGGGCGGCTCGGCCCTGTGGCGGTCGTGGCGCGGGCGCGCTGGCGAGGACCGGGCCGCCACGCGGCCGACCACGCCGCCGCGGGCGTTGCGGATCGGCTTCACCACGAACGTGCTCAACCCCAAGATCGGCGTGTTCTACCTGAGCCTGCTCCCCCAGTTCCTGCCCACCGACTCCGGCTCGACGGGTTGGGCGGTGCTCCTGGTGGGCATCCACGTCGGCGTGGGGCAGATCTGGCAGCTCGTCGTCGTGGGGCTCGCGGGCCGCGCGGCCGTCGTGCTGACCAGACCAGGGGTGCGGCTGTGGACCGAGCGGCTCACGGCGTCCGTGCTCATCGGCTTCGGTGTGAAAGTGGCGTTCGCCGGCAGTGCCCGAGGGTGACACGGTCTTCCTCGCGGGCCACCGCCTCGACGAGGCGCTGGCCGGCAAGACGCTGCTGCGGGCCGAGCTGCGGCACCCCCGGCTCGTCACCAACGACCTGACGGGCCGCACCGTGCTCGGTGTGCGCTCGGTCGGCAAGCACCTGCTCACCCGCTTCTCCGGCGACCTGAGCCTGCACAGCCACTTCCGCATGGACGGCGCCTGGCACCTCTACCGCCCCGGCCAGAAGTGGCAGCGGCCCGCCCACCAGGTGCGGGCGATCCTGGAGGTCGACGACCGGTTCGCCATCGGTTTCGCCCTGCACGACCTGGAGCTCGTCCCCACCTCCCAGGAGGACCGGCTCGTCGGCCACCTCGGCCCCGACCTGCTGGCACCGGACTGGTCCGACGCCCACGCCGCCGAGGCGGCCCGCGCCCTCGCCGCCGCCCCCGACCGCCAGCTGGGCCCGGCCCTGCTGGACCAGCGGGTCATGGCCGGTGTGGGCAACCTCTACAAGGCCGAGGTCTGCTTCCTGCTGCACGTGTCCCCGTGGGCGCCGGTGTCCGCCGTCGACCCCGCCGAGGCCGTCCGGCTCGCGCGCAAGCTCCTGCTGGCCAACGCCTGGCACCCGGAGCAGAGCACCACCGGCCAGCTGGGGCGGGGGCGGCAGCACTGGGTGTTCGAGCGCGGCGGCAAGCCGTGCAGGCGCTGCGGCACCCGGATCAAGGTCGCGACGCAGGGCGACGACCACACCGCCCGCCTCTCCTACTGGTGCCCCCGCTGCCAGCCGACGCCCTCGCGGTGACCGGCCGTTCCCGCTGGTTAGGGTTGTCGGGACGTCTACTCCCGGAGGTTGTTCGGTGCTCTACGAGCGCGTGGTCCGCAAGGCCTTGTTCCGCATGCACGGCGGCGACGCGGAACGGGTGCACGAGACCACCCTCGGCCTGCTCTCCCGGCTCAGCCCCGCACTCCGGTTCAGCACCGGCGTCCGCGACGAGCACACCGCCTTCGGCCTCCGCTTCCCCAACCGCGTCGGCCTAGCGGCGGGCGTCGACAAGGACGGCCGCGCCCTCCCCGCCTGGGCCGCGCTCGGCTTCGGCTTCGTCGAGGTCGGCACCGTCACCCGCCACCCCCAACCGGGCAACCCCCACCCCCGCCTGTTCCGCCTCCGCGAGAGCGAGGCGATCATCAACCGCATGGGCTTCAACAACGCCGGCGCCCAAGCCCTCGCCGCCCGCCTTGACCGCCTCGGCCCCCTCCGCACCCCTCTCGGCATCAGCCTCGGCAAGTCCAAGGTCACCCCCGTCGAGGACGCCGTCGAGGACTACTGCACCTCCCTGCGCGCCCTCTACCGCCACGGCGACTACTTCGCCATCAACATCAGCTCCCCCAACACCCCCGGCCTGCGCGGCCTCCAGGACAAGACCGCGCTGACGGAGCTGCTGAGCGAACTCACCACCACCGCCACCACCCTCGCCCACGGCACCCCCCGCAAACCCATCCTCGTGAAGATCGCCCCCGACCTCACCGACGACGCCATCGCCGAGCTGCTGGAGGTGTGCGCCCACCACCAGGTCAACGGCCTCATCGCCACCAACACCACCCTCACCAGAACCGGCCTCGCCCCCTCCGACCAGCCCCTCGCCGCAGAAGCAGGCGGCCTCAGCGGCCGCCCCCTCACCGAACGCGCCCGCGAGGTCGTCTCCTTCATCAGCAAGGAAACGAACGGCACCCTCCCCATCATCGGCGCAGGCGGCATCTCCACCCCCGACGACGCCCTCCGCATGCTCGACGCGGGCGCCACCCTCCTCCAGCTCTACACCGGCTTCATCTACCACGGCCCAGGCCTCATCAGAACCATCAACAAAACCCTGCGCACCCACGCCAGCTAGCAGGCAGGCGAAGCTGGAAACAGCAAACAACCTGCCCGCCCAACCCAGTTGGAAGTAGCACACAACCTGCCCAACAACGCTGGAAGCGAGCGCGCTCGTCCGCTAGTGCGGTCGGCTTGACTTGGGGTTTTTGGGCTTAAACTTGCGGCGGCGGGCAGGCTCTACCACCTGCCCTTTTTCGCCCGACGAAGCCCAAAAAAGGGGCCCCAAGTCAAGCCGACCGCACCCGGAGACAGCTGTAGCGACACCCCCGAAGACCGCGGACAGCGACACCCCCGGAGACCGCGGTTAGCGACACCTCCGGAGACCACCGCACCGACACCGCGGCGACACCCACGACGCCTCCCATACCCGGTATCGAAACCCCACCCTCAAGGCCTCCGAGCCGCCCGAAGCCACCTCATCACCGGGTGCAGGATCACGATCAACAGCGACCCCCACACCAGCCCGCCCATCGCCATGTCCCCGAGCTTCATCGTCAGGTCCCCCACCCCCGCCACCAGCGCCGCCCCTCCCACCATCGCGTTGGCCGGGTTGGTCAGGTCGACCCCGTTCTCCATCCAGATCCGGACCCCGATCAGCCCGATCACCCCGTACAGCACCAGGGTCGCTCCTCCGAGCACTCCAGGCGGGATCGTCGCCAGTGCCGCGGTGAACTTCGGCGAGAACGCCAGCAGCACCGCTCCGCAGGCCGCGAACGCGCACGCCGCCGTCGAGTACACCTTCGTCACGGCCATCACCCCGATGTTCTCGGAGTAGGTGGTCGTCCCGCTGCCGCCGCCCAGTCCGGCCAGCAGGGTCGACACGCCGTTCGCGATGATCGAGTCGCCGATGCTCCCGTCCAGGTCCCGCCCGGTCAGCGTCGCCACGGCTTTCACGTGCCCGACGTTCTCCGCGACCAGGACGATCACGACCGGCAGGAACATCAGGGTCACCGAGGGCCGCACCTCGGGTGTCCGGAAGTCGGGGAGGCCGAACCAGGCGGCGGTGCGCAGCGCCTGGATCCGCTCGTCCGCGATGAACCCCAGGAGCCCGCCCAGCCCCCATCCGACGAGCACGCCGAACAGCACGGACAGCCGGAACACCAGTCCGCGGCCGAGGATGCCGCCGAGCAGGATCAGGCCCATCGTCACAGCCGCCAGCAGCGGTTGCCTGGAGAACGGCTCGGTGGCCGAGTGGGACAGGTTGAGGCCGATCAGGATCACCACGGCGCCGCTCACGACCGGCGGCATCACCGAGTCGATCAGCCGGACGCCGAGCGCCTTCACGGCGATGCCCACCACGATCACCAGCAGACCCGCGGAGAGCACTCCGCCGAGCTGGGCGGCGACGCCTTCCTCGCGCGCGGCGACCAGGGGTGCGATGAACGCGAACGACGCGCCGAGGTAGCTGGGGACCCGGTTGCGGGTCAGCAGGAGGAACAGCAGGGTGCCGACACCGGAGAAGAGGAGCGTCGTGCTGACGGGCAGACCGGTGACAGCGGGCACGAGGAGGGTGGCGCTGATCATCGCCACGAGGTGCTGGGCTCCGAAACCGACGGTGAGCGGCCAGCTCAGCCGCTCCTGCGCTGCTACGGCTTCACCGTCGGTGACCCGACCATCGCCGTGCACGGTCCACAACGCCACTCAATGCCCTCCCGGCAGCTCCGTCGAACGCCCCTGTCCGACCTTGGAATCCTGCCACGCCACGTAGCCGATGAGGCTATATAACGGTCTGATAATCACACGAAGGCACTAAGGATTGCCATACCGACCACGACGTGGGCGCAAGTTGACTACGCAACGTGATGCAAAGGGTTGGGACGGATGGTCCCGAGTCGATGTGCGGGTGTCAGCCTACCGGGGTGTGGATCACTCGATCTGCCCGGGTGCGCCCCGACGGCGCCGGTTCCGGGGCTCTAGCGGGACAGGTCGCGCAGCGCCGAGGCCAGCCCGGCCAGGTGGTCGGTGGCGTCGTTCAGCGCGTGCCGCTGGTCCACCGCGGTGCTGGCCGCCAGCGCGTTCCCGGCGGCGCCGACCAGCACGCAGTAGCCGTCCACGCCCTCGTCCAGCTGTTCGCGCAGGCGGCGGACGCCCTCGACCAGCGGCCCCCGGTTCAGCGGTGGCGCCATGTCCCGCGCCCGTTCGACGGCCTGGAGCTGGGCGGACACCGACCGGATCGCGGCGGCGGCCTCCAGGCTGGTCGCCCGAGCCTGGTCGACGGACTCCGTGGGCACCGACGTCAGCGACGGCGAGTCGAGCTGGCGGAGCAGCTCCCCGAGGGTCGCCTCCGCCTCGTCCAGCCGTTCCATCGGCTGCCGGGCGGCCGACGTCCGGGCGGGCAGCGGCACCCGCACCGGCGGTGCCGTCAGGGCGAGCTGCTGCTTGGCGGCGCGGATCTCCCGCATCTTGCCGCCGGTGCGGATCGCCAGGACGCCGAACACGGCACCGCCGACCGCCGCGCCGACGCCCACGCCCACCGGGAAGACCCCGAGGAACGTGAACAGGCCGATGACGGCGAGGACCGCGAGGACGCTGAACCAGACGGTCATGACGCGGCCCGCGCGCCTGTGCCGCCGGTCGAGCTTGGCGACCGGGTTGTTCCAGTTCTCGAGGCGTCGACGAACCTGGTCCGCGACGGGGCCCTGCAGTTGGCCGGTGACGATCTGGGCTATCTCGCCTGGCGTCTTCTTGCGGGGCCCCATCGGGTAGCTCATCGACGTCCCCGGTCAGCCCTGGCTTGCGGGCGGGTTCTGCTGCGGCAGCTGCTGGGTCTGCTGCGACTGCTGCTGCACGCGCGCGGCGATCTCCTGCTGGATGCTCGCGGCCGCGCTGGTGGACGCACCGCTGGTGACCTCGCCCGCGACCTTGCCGCCACCCATGGAGGCGCGGATCTGCTCGAGTCGCGAGGAGCCCGCCATCTGGGTGGTGGACTGCTGGACCTCGAGCATCCGGCCCTGCACGGAGTTCTGCGCCAGCTCCGCGGAGCCGAGCGCGGTCGTGTACCGCTTCTCGATCTTGTCGCGGACCTCGTCCAGCGAGGGGGTGTTGCCGGGTGCGGCCAGCTCGGACATCTGGCGCAGCGACGAGGAGACCTGCTCCTGCATCTTGGCCTGCTCCAGCTGGCTGAGCAGCTTGGTGCGCTCGGCGAGCTTGGTCTGCAGGACCATCGCGTTGCGCTCGACGGCCTGCTTCGCCTGGGCGGCGGCCTGCAGCGACTGGTCGTGCAGCGTCTTCAGGTCCTCGATGCCCTGCTCGGCCGTGACGAGCTGGGTGGCGAACATGGTCGCCGCGTTCTCGAACTCGGAGGCCTTCTTCTCGTCGCCCTTGGCCCTGGCCTCGTCGGCCAGCACCAGCGCCTGGCGCGCGGACGACTGGAGCTTCTCGACCTCACCGAGCTGGCGGTTCAGCTTCATCTCGAGCTGGCGCTGGTTGCCGATGACCGCGGCGGCCTGCTGCGACAGCGCCTGGTGCTGCCGCTGCGCCTCCTCGATGGCCTGCTGGATCTGCACCTTGGGGTCGGCGTGCTCGTCGATCTTCGACGAGAACGACGCCATGAAGTACTTCCACGCCTTCACGAAAGGGTTGGCCATCTCCTACGCCTGCCTTCTCCGTACTTCCTGGCTCGCGCTCGTGATTGGCAACGACCCGGTGCCGGTGTTGGTTCCATCGTGTCAGTTGTGCCGCGCTGCTTCCACCGACACGGGGAGATCTCCGGGATCACCCTGAGACCACCCCTGCGACTTTCGTCGTCGGCGGGTCAATCCTGCCTCGTCGCGTGCGGGGATGGTCGACAACCCCCACCCGGCGTGGCCAACTCGTTGTACGCGACAGCGCCGAGCAGGGGTGTCCCCGACTCGGCGCTGTGATCGCTGGTGTGGATCAGGCCGCCACCACGGCACCGCGCGGTGGGCTGATCGACGTGGACAACCTGTGGCTGAGCACGGGCTGGAGCCGCAGGTCGGACAGGTCGTTGCCGATCACCGCGGGCACCAGGGTGCCCGCTTCCAAGCTCGCCTTGGCGGGCTCGGGGCGCTTGGTGAGCGCCGCCGGACTGGTCACCGGCTCCAGGGCGCCCATGTCGCTGGCGACCCGGTTCAGTAGTTCGGACAGGGGCAGGTCCAACGCCTCGCAAATGGCGGCCAGCAGCTCGCTGGATGCCTCTTTGCGGCCACGCTCCACCTCGGACAGGTACCCCAGGCTGACACGGGCGGTCCTGGAGACCTCGCGCAGCGTGCGGCGTTGGGTGGTGCGGGCATGGCGGAGCCGATCACCGATCGCCTCGCGTAGCAGCACGGTCATCGCGCGCCTCCTTCCGGCCGGCCGTGCCCCCACGTTACCGATACACCCGGACAACGGGCAGTTACTTCGGGACACGTCCGCCAAGGGCGAACGAGTGGCGTGGCCCGCGAGTTCCCGGCGCGGTCACCGACTTTCACCGCGAGTTCACCCGGAAGTGCTGGTCAGGCCCTCCAGCAGGAGGGTGAGGGCCGCGTCGACGGACGCGGAACGGATCTCGTGACGATCGCCACCCAGAGTCATCGATCTGACCTCCGTCCCCGTCCCGCCGGCCAGACCTATGTGCACGGTGCCCGGTCCGACGCCGTCCTGCGGGTCCGGACCGGCCACCCCGGTCAGCCCGAGCCCCCAGTCGGCACCGCAGCGCGTCCGCGCGCCTTCGGCCAACTGGCGGGCCACTTCGGGGTGCACGGCGCCGTGCTCGGCCAGCAGGGCCCCGTCCACGCCCGCGAGCGCGTGCTTGAGGTCGGTCGCGTAGACCACCAGTCCACCGCGCACGGCGGCGCTGGCACCCGGTACGGACGTCAGCGCGGCCGTGACCATGCCCGCGGTGAGGGACTCGGCGGTCGCGACGGTCTGGCCGCGTTCCCGCAGCAGCGCGACGACGGTGGCCGGGGCGGTCACGCGCCCGCCACGGCCCGGCGGCCGCGGGCGCGCAGCCGCACCGCGCGGATCACGTAGTCGACGCCGGTGACGACGGTCAGCACCACGGCCGCGCCCATCAGGACGGTGGCCACGGGGCTCAGGAACGACGGCAGCGGCAGCACGTAGAGGCCGATGGCCAGGATCTGGACGAGCGTCTTCGCCTTGCCGCCCCGGCTGGCCGGGATGACGCCGTGCCGGATGACCCAGAACCTCAGCAGCGTGACGCCGATCTCGCGGACGGCGATGAGCACCGTCACCCACCACGGCAGCTCGCCGAGCAGGCTCAGCCCGACCAGCGCGGCCCCCGTGAGGGCCTTGTCCGCGATCGGGTCGGCGATCTTGCCGAAGTCGGTGATCAGCCCGTGCTTGCGGGCCAGGTTGCCGTCCACGTGGTCGGTGAACGACGCCACCGCGAACACCGCGAACGCCGCCAGCCGCCAGGACGTCTGGTGGCCGTCGGCGGCGAACAGCGCCGCCAGGAACACCGGCACCAGGACCAGCCGCGAGACCGTCAGGACGTTCGCGATGTTCAGCAGCGGCACCGGTGTGGGCGTGGACGGGTCGCCGCCCACGTCGGTCATCGGGGACCGCCGCGCGGGAGGACCTCGATCGGGGTGCAGACCAGGTCCACGCCCTCGGAGGAGTCCACGAGGCAGCGCACCATGTCGCCGACCTTCAGCCCCTCGGCGTCCATGATCACGCACTCGCCGTCGACCTCGGGGGCCTGGTGGGCCGCGCGGCCGACGCAGTCGGACTCGTCGTCCTCCTCGTGCTCGACGAGGACGACCACCTCCTGGCCGACCCGGTCCTCGGCGCGCTGCGTGGTGAGCTCCTCGACCAGCGCGGTCAGCCGGGTCACGCGGGCGGTGATCGTGTCGGCGTCGAGCTTGTCGGGCAGGTCCTCGGCCTCCGTGCCGTCCTCGTCGGAGTAGCCGAACACGCCGACCGCGTCGAGCATGCCCTCGGTGAGGAAGCGCTCCAGCTCGGCCACGTCCTCCTCGGTCTCACCGGGGAAGCCGACGATCACGTTGCTGCGGATGCCAGCCTCGGGCGCCAGCTCGCGGATCTGCTTGACCAGGCCGAGGAACGAGTCCGTGGACCCGAACCGGCGCATGCGGCGCAGCACGGACTCGCTGGAGTGCTGGAACGACATGTCGAAGTACTGGGCGACACCGGGCGTGGTGGCGATGGTCCTCACCAGGCCGGGCTTCGTCTCGGCGGGCTGGAGGTAGGACACCCGGACCCGGTCGATGCCGTCGATCGCGGCGAGCCGGGGCAGCAGCACGTCCAGCGCGCTCCCGCCGCCCAGCTCGCGCGGCAGGTCCTTGCCGTAGGAGGTGGAGTTCTCGCTCACCAGGAACAGCTCGCGCACGCCCTGCTCGGCCAGCCAGCGCGCCTCGGCCACGACCTCGTCGGGGTGGCGCGACACGAACGCGCCGCGGAACGACGGGATGGCGCAGAACGAGCAGCGGCGGTCGCAGCCGGACGCGATCTTCAGCGGCGCCACCGGGGAGGAGTCCAGGCGCTTGCGCATGACCTTCGTCGGGCCCCAGCCGTGGCCGGGCACCTGGACGTCGTCCTTGGCGGCCGCCGCGGGGCGCTGCACCGGGGTGAGCGGTAGCAGCGTGCGGCGGTCGACCGGCTTGTGCGACTCGATCGAGCGACCCGCGGCCACGTCGTCCAGGCGGGCGGCCAGGTCGGCGTAGTGGTCGAAGCCCAGCACCGCGTCGGCCTCGGGCAGGCTGGAGGCCAGCTCCGCGCCGTACCGCTCGGCCATGCAGCCGACCGCGACGACCTTCGCGCCGCTGTCGGACGCCGCCAGCAGCGTGTCGATGGAGTCCTTCTTCGCCGACTCGACGAAACCGCAGGTGTTGACCACCACGACGTCGGCGTCACCGCCGTCGGTGTCGACCAGCTCCCACCCGCCGTTCGTCAGCCGACCGGCGAGCTCTTCCGAGTCGACCTCGTTGCGGGCGCACCCGAGAGTGAGCATGGCGACGCGCTTGGACGTGGTGGGAGTGGACACGGGCCCAGCGTAACCGGCCGGGGTGGGTTGGCTGGAATTCACTCCCACCTCACCAGTGGGACACGTGACATCGGCGAAGTTCCGGCGCGGCACTAAATTCAGCGGTCGTGAGCAGTGGCGTAGTCGTGCGAAGGGCCCGCACCAGCGACGTGCGGGCGATGAAGGCACTGGTCGACCAGTACGTCGGGAAGGTGCTGTTGGCGAAACCCCTGGTCACGCTGTACGAGGACGTGCAGGAGTTCTGGGTGGCCGAGGTCGACGGCGTGGTGCGCGGGTGCGGCGCGCTGCACGTGCTGTGGGAGGACCTGGCCGAGATCCGGACCGTGGCGGTCGACCCGCTGGCGCTGGGCCAGGGGCTCGGGCACCGGCTGGTGGCCCAGCTGGTCGCCGTGGCGCGCGAGCTCCAGCTGTCGCGCATCTTCGTGCTGACGTTCGAGACGGACTTCTTCGCACGGCACGGTTTCGTCGAGATCGACGGCACCCCGGTGTCGCCCGAGGTGTACGAGGAGATCCGGCGGTCGGTCGACGAGGGCGTCGCGGAGTTCCTCGACCTGTCCTACGTGAAACCGAACACGCTGGGCAACTCGCGGATGCTGCTGCACCTCTAACCGTTCGAGCTGGCATTAGAAGAGTCTTGACTGTGCGAGTGGCGGGCGCGCAGCATGGGCGCGTGTCCTCACCCAGCGGCGAGCAGTTCACGGTCGACGAGCTGGCGGCCCGCGCGGGCCTGCCGAGCAGCACCATCCGGATGTACCAGACCAAGGGCGTGCTGCACCCGCCGCGCAGGCAGGGCCGGGTCGCGCACTACGACGACACGCACCTCGAACGGCTGACGCTCGTGCAGCGCCTCCAGAGCAGGGGCTTCTCCCTGCCCGCCATCGCCGAGCTCGTCGCGGCCCGCGAGAAGGGGGCCAGCGTCGCCGCCGTGCTGGGCGTCGGCGACGCCGAGGGCCCCGACGACTGGGTGCGCATCCGGGTCCGCGACATCAGCAGGCTCGTCCCCCTCGGCGACGTCCGCCCGAGGTTGCTGCGGCGCGCGGCGCAGCTCGGGCTGGTCCGGTGGCGGCACGGGTGGCCGCACTGCAGGCGGTGGGCGCTGGAGGCGGGCAACCGGCTGACCGGCATCGGGCTGCCCAGCGACGACGTGCTGGACAAGTTCGAGCTGCTGCGCGCCGAGACCGGCAGGATCGCCGCGGAGTTCGTCGAGATCTTCGAGCGCAAGCTCTGGCCCCAGCTCGCCGCGGGCGACGACGACCAGCTCGACCGCGTCCGG
The DNA here is from genome assembly GCF_003002815.1 of Umezawaea tangerina. Classification (GTDB taxonomy): domain Bacteria; phylum Actinomycetota; class Actinomycetes; order Mycobacteriales; family Pseudonocardiaceae; genus Umezawaea; species Umezawaea tangerina. The sequence goes on from NZ_PVTF01000004.1 coordinate 386,736, forward strand.
GCCCTGCTCGTCGAGCTCACCTACACCGCCGAGACCGTCGTCATCGGCACCCTGCGCGAGTCCGTCCGCGAGGCCGCGGAGGCGTTCGCGGGCCGCCACGGCCTCCTCCCCGGCGCCGACTTCCGCCCGGCCTGGGTGGACGAGGCCGTGCCCATCGCCGAACGCCTCGTCGACCCGGAGCTGGCCGCCGAGGCCCCCGACGAGCCCGCCATCCGCCGGTTCCTCGACCGCGGGGACGAGCACGACGAGGCGCGGGCCTGAGCGCGGGCGCAACCGACCGGTCCGCCGGACGTCAGTAGCCACGACAGGTTCCTGCCCGGTGCGGGTGTCCGAAGCGGTCGAGCCGGCTGAGGGGTCCGGCTCGCACGCTCCCCGCACCGGGCCACCCCCTTCGAGGTGGGGGCCTGTGCGCCGGGGGTGACGGAGAGGTTCACCCGTCGTTGGAGCGGTGTCCGCCGTATAGGGGTGCCATAGGTGGCCCGAGTAGAGGTATGAACCACGTCACACCTACTCACGAGGGGGCACCACCTTGCTCGCGACATCCCTGCGCCGCACGTCCCGCAACACCGTCGCCGCGGTCATCGCCGTGTTCGCGCTGGTGATCGGGGCCGGTACCGCCCAGGCCATCGACGCCGCCGCGGTGACCGACAACTACCTGTTCAGCAAGACCCTGGCGCAGTTCAGTGCCCTCAAGGCCCAGCGGCCGAACGCCGACCAGCTCGACTGGTCCGACGACGGCTGCTCGTGGTCGCCGGACAACCCGTTCGGGTTCAAGTTCCTGCCCGCGTGCCAGCGCCACGACTTCGGGTACCGCAACTACAAGAGGCAGGGCCGGTTCAACGAGACCAGCCGCCTGCGGATCGACAACAACTTCAAGGCCGACATGTACTTCCAGTGCGCGGGCAACTGGGCCTGCAACCGGACCGCGGACCTGTACTACGCGGCCGTGCGCGAGTTCGGCGCCAGCTCGGTGAGCACCGCCGACGCCGTCACGAAGTTCAACGTGGAAGCCAAGTCCGCGGCTTTCGCCAGGTAGTCCCCGGCTGACGGGGAGGGCCGGGCAGGCCCTCCCCGCACCGGTCAGTCCTCGTCGTCCGACTCGGGTCCGCCGCCGCCGCGCATGAGGTAGAGCACCGAGTCCAGCTCGTCCGGCTTGATCAGCACCTCGCGGGCCTTCGAGCCCTCCGACGGGCCGACCACGCCGCGCGTCTCCAGCAGGTCCATGAGCCTGCCCGCCTTGGCGAACCCGACCCGCAGCTTGCGCTGGAGCATCGACGTCGACCCGAACTGGGACGTGACGATCAGCTCGGTCGCCGCGATCAGCACGTCGAGGTCGTCGCCGATGTCGGCGTCGATCTCCTTCTTCTCCCCGGCCTTCGCCGCCGTGACGCCGTCGGTGTACTCCGGCTGCGCCTGGTTCTTGACGAAGTCGACGATCTCGGTGATCTCCTCGTCGCCGACGAACGCGCCCTGCACGCGCACCGACTTCGAGGCGCCCATCGGCAGGTAGAGCGCGTCGCCCATGCCGATCAGCTTCTCGGCGCCCGGCTGGTCGAGGATGACCCGCGAGTCGGTCAGCGACGACGTGGCGAACGCGAGCCGCGACGGCACGTTCGTCTTGATCAGGCCGGTCACCACGTCCACCGACGGCCGCTGCGTGGCGAGCACCAGGTGGATGCCCGCGGCGCGGGCCTTCTGGGTGATCCGGACGATCGCGTCCTCGACGTCGCGCGGCGCGGTCATCATCAGGTCGGCCAGCTCGTCGACGATCGCCATGATGTAGGGGTAGGGCCGGTACTCGCGTTCGCTGCCGGGCGGCGCGGTGATCTCGCCGGACTTCACCTTCCGGTTGAAGTCGTCGATGTGCCGCACCCGGTTGACCTGCATGTCCTGGTAGCGCTGCTCCATCTCCTCCACGAGCCAGGTCAGCGCGGCGGCCGCCTTCTTCGGCTGGGTGATGATGGGCGTGATCAGGTGCGGGATGCCCTCGTACGGCGTCAGCTCGACCATCTTCGGGTCGATCAGGATCATCCGGACCTCGTCCGGCGTGGCCCGCGCCAGCAGCGACACCAGCATCGAGTTCACGAAGCTCGACTTGCCCGACCCGGTCGAGCCCGCCACCAGGAGGTGGGGCATCTTCGTGAGGTTCGCCGTGACGAAGTTGCCCTCGATGTCCTTGCCCAGCCCGATGAGCATCGGGTGGTTGTCGCCCATCGTGCTCGGCGCGCGCAGGATGTCGCCCAGCCGCACCATCTCGCGGTCGCTGTTGGGCACCTCGATGCCGACCGCGGACTTGCCGGGGATCGGCGCGAGCAGCCGCACGTTGTCCGTGGCGACGGCGTAGGCGATGTTCTTGGTCAGCGCGGTGATCTTCTCGACCTTCACGCCCGGTCCGAGCTCGACCTCGTAGCGGGTGACCGTCGGGCCGCGGGTGAACCCGGTGACCTGGGCGTCGATGGAGAACTGGTCCAGCACGCCGGAGATGGCCTCGATCATGAGGTCGTTGGCCTTGCTGCGGGTCTTCGGCGCGTCGCCGTGCTTGAGCACGGTCGGCGGCGGCAGCTTGTAGTCGCCCTCGACCGCGCGCGACACGAGCGCTTCCTTGGGCGCCTTCTCGACGACCTGCGCCCGCTCCTTGACCTGCGCGGCCGGTGCGCGGCGCGGCGGCGGGACCGGGGTCTCGTCCTCCTCGTCCAGCGGCAGCTCGGGCTGGTCGTCGCGCACGACGGCGGTGCGCTTGCGCGCGGGCCTGCGCAGCTTGACGGTCTTGCCCTCCTCGGGGAGGTCGTCGAGGTCGTCCTCGGCGTCGAACTCCTCGACGTCGCCGGGGCGCAGCCCGTCCAGCACGTCGCGCACGGACTTGCCCCAGAGCACCAGCAAGCCGTACAGGCCGACGAGGATCAGCAGCGGCGCCGCGACCCACACCGTCAGACCCTGCGCCAGGAAGCCGCCCGAGAGGTAGCCGAGCGCGCCGCCGGCCGTGCGCCGGTCGACGGGCTCGACCGGCAGGCCGCCCAACAGGTGCAGGAGGCCGAGGACGGCGATGCCGAGGAGCAGTCCGCCGATCACCAGCCGCGGCCGGGACTCCGGCTGCGGGTCGGTGCGCATCAGGACGACGCCGATCGCCAGCATCACCACCGGCGCCACGATGGCCGCGTTGCCGACGCAGCTGCGGACGGCGACGTCGACCCACGCGCCGACCGGGCCGCCCGCCCGCCACCACACGCCCGCGGCGGTGATCACGGCCAGCGCGATGAGCAGCAGGCCCAGACCGTCACGGCGGTGCGCCGGGTCGAGGTCCTTGGTGCGGCCCATGGTGCGGACGACACCCCCGACGCCCCGGCCCAGCAGCCGCCACGCGTTGCCCAGGCCCAGCCCGAGCCCCGCCGACGACGAGCCGCGACCGCGCGCGGGCCTGCGGGCGGGCGGCTTGCGGGCCGCGGTTTTGGCACGTGGCCGGGCCGTGCTCGTCCGGGGCTTCGACCCGGTCTTGCCACGTGTCGTGCCCTTGCCCGAGGTCCCAGTCCGGCCCGCCATAGCGCCCTACCGTATTCCTTTTCGTCACACCAGTCATTCCGGTCACACCGGCACCACAGCGGTCACCGGCGGCCGCACACCCGAGCGGGCATGAGAAGGTCCAGCCTCATGGTTGCCCGGAACGCCGACGCCGAACCGTCGACACGCCGTACTCTCCCCGCCGTGTCCACCCCCCTTCTGTGGCGCGCGCTGATCGCGGTCGACCGCGTCGTCGTCGGCGTGACCGGACGGCTCGAGGTCACCGGCGACATCCCGGCGTCACTGCGCGGCCGTCCCCTGCTCCTCGCGTCCAACCACATCGGCAACCTCGACCCGCTCGTGCTGGTCGCCGCCTGCCGCCGCATCCGCGTGGCCCCCCGCTTCATGCTCGCGGGCGGCCTGCTCGACGCCCCCGTGCTCGGCCCGCTCCTCAGGCGCTCCGGCCACCTCCGCGTCGACCGCCGTTCCGCCAACGCGGGCGAGGCCATGCAGCGCAGCGTCGAGGCCCTGCGGCGCGGCGGCGACCCGATCGCCGTGTACCCCGAGGGCCGCATCTCCCTGGACCCCGGCATGTGGCCGGAACGCGCGAAGACCGGCGTGGCCCGCATAGCCCTGAGCAGCGGCGCGGTGGTCGTCCCCGTCAGCCAGTGGGGCGCGCACGAGGCCATGTACTGGGGCAACCTGCACCCCGCGGGCTGGCGCGACTTCCTGCCCTACCTCACGTCCTGGTGGCACTCCATCCGCACCCGCCCCGCGCTCAAGGTCCACTTCGGCTCCCCCGTGGACCTGGCGGACCTGGTGGACGGCAAGCCGGGCGACGCGCGCCGGGCGCACGAGCGGATCATGACCGCCATCACCACCGGCCTCGTCCCGCTGCGCCTGGACGAACCCGACCTGCCGAGGTTCCACGACCCGACCCGCCCGACGACCGGCACCAGCCCGTGGCGCGCGCTGGTCGGCCCGCCCGGCGGATAGGACGCCGAACGGCCCCGTCCTCGGGTGAGGACGGGGCCGTTCGGCGGAGATCGGGTGGGATCACCCGCTGTGCACCAGCTCCCGCTCGGGCTCGTCCGCCTCGACCGGCTTCTTGCGGCCGAAGCGCGCCTTCGTGTTCTCGACCATCGTGTACAGCGTCGGCACCAGCACCAGGGTCAGCAGCGTCGAGCTGACCAGGCCGCCGATCACCACGACCGCCAGCGGCTGCGAGATGAACCCGCCGCTGCCGGTGATCCCCAACGCCATGGGCGCCAACGCGAAGATCGTCGCGGCGGCGGTCATCAGGATCGGCCGCAGCCTGCGGCGGCCACCCTCGATCACCGCCTCCTGGATCCCCATCCCCTGCGCCCGGTACTGGTTGATGAGGTCCATCAGCACGATCGCGTTCGTCACGACGATGCCGACGAGCATCAGCACGCCGATCAGCGCGGGCACGCCCAGCGCGGTGTCCGTGGCCAGCAGCAGCACGATGGCGCCGGTGGCCGCGAACGGGATCGACACCAGCAGGATCAACGGCTGGATGAGGCTCCGGAACGTCACCACCATGATCAGGAACACGATCGCGATCGCCACCAGCAGCGCGAGCCCCAGGTCGCCGAACGCGTCCTGCTGGTCCGCGCTGACCCCACCGATGCTGAACGCGGCGCCCGCGGGCAGCGTCAGGGCGTCGAGCTTCTTCTGCAGCTCCGCCGTCACCGCGCCGATGTTCTGGTCCGTCGCGGTCGCCGACACCGACACGCTGCGGTCGCCGTCGACCCGCTTGATCTGCACCGGACCGTCGACCTGGGTCACCGCGGCGACGTCGCCGAGCTTGAGCCCACCGGCCAGCGGCAGCCCCTTGACCTGCTCCAGGTCCGTGGGCGCCGGGCCGCCGCGCAGCACCACGTCCTGCAGCTCGCCGTCGATGGTGAGCTGCGTGATCGTGGTCCCGCGGAAGGCCTGCGACACCAACTGGCCGACGGCCGCGTCGGTGAGCCCGAGCGGACCGGCGGCGGCGCGGTTCAGGGTGACCTGGACGCGCGGGGCGCTGTCGCCGAGGTCGCTGGTCACGTCGGTGAGCCCGGACGTGCCCTGCACGGCCTCGCGGACCTGGTCGGACGCCGTGCGCAGCACGTCCGCGTCGGCCGCCGTGACGGACACGGCCACCGTGTTGGCGTTGAAGCCGCCACCGCCGCCGCCCGCGCCGACGGTGATGTCACCGGCGTCGGTCAGCGCCTCGGCGCGCTTGCGGAGGTCGGCCTCCACGGCGGGCGTGTCGGTGTCCTGCTTCAACGTGATGGAGAACGACGCCGTGGACGGGTTCCCACCGCCGCCGAACGCCGCGAAGCCCTGCTGCGAGCCGATCGTGACCTGGTAGGTCTCGACGGCGTCGAGGTCGCCGAGCACCGCCTCGACCTTCTTGGCCGCCGCGTCGGTGGCCGCGAGGCTCGTGCCGACCGGCATCTCCTGCTTGAGGCTCAACGTGTTCTGGCCCGAGGAGTCGATGAAGTTGGTCTGCAGCAACGGGACGAGCCCCAGCGTGCCGATGAACACCGCCACCGCGATCAGCACCGTGACCAGGCGCCTGCGGGTGGCGAACCGCAGGATCGGCACGTAGACCCGCTGCAGGACGTTGCGGCGCTCGCGCTCGGCCGCCTCGGGGCCGTCTTCCTTGCCGGGCTTGAGGAACCAGTACGCCAGCACCGGGATCACGGTCAGCGACACCAGCAGCGACGCCACCAGCGCGACCGTGACGGTGATGGCGAACGCGGAGAACAGCTGGCCGATCAGGCCGCCGACGACGGCGATCGGCAGGAACACCGCGACCGTCGTCAACGTCGACGCCGTCACCGCGCCCGCGACCTCGCGCACGCCGTCGAGCACCGCGCGCCGCTTGTCCTCCCCGTAGGACAGGTGTCGTTTGATGTTCTCCAGCACCACGATCGAGTCGTCCACCACCCGGCCGATCGCGATCGTCAGACCGCCGAGGGTGAGGACGTTGAGCGAGTAGTCGCCGATCCACAGCGCGATCAGCGCCACCAGCACGGACAGCGGGATCGACACCGCCGTGACCAGGGTGGAGCGCAACGAGAACAGGAAGACCAGGATCACCAGCACGGCGAACAGCAGACCCAGCGCGCCCTCGGAGGTGAGGCCCTCGATGGACTTCTCCACGAACGGCGCCTGGTCGAACACGATCGTCAGCGCGGCACCGGACCCGAGGGTCGCGGCGAGCTGCGGCAGCTTGTCGCGCACCGCGTGCGACAGCGCGACGGCGTTGCCGTCCGGCGCCAGCGTCATCGAGATGCCGAGGCTGTCCTTGCCGTTGGTGCGGGTGATCGACGTTGCGGGCGCGGGCGCCTGCTCGACGGCGGCGACGTCGCCGAGGCGGGCGCCGGAGACGCGCAGCTCGCGCACCTCGTCCAAAGTGGACAGCTTGCCGCCGACCTGGACGCTCAGGCTCTTGTCCGCCTCGGTCAGCGTGCCCGCCGGGATCGAGATCCCGTTGGAGCGCAGCGCTTCCGGGATCGCCGTCGGCGCCACCTTCGCCGCGGCGAGCTTCGCCTGGTCCGGCGTGATGGTGATGTTCTGCTTGCGCGCGCCGGTCACCGCGGCCTCGCGGACACCCGCGATCGCCTGCAGCTCCGGCACGACGGTCCTGGTCACCTGGTCCGCCAGCTCGCGCTGGTCGGTGTCCGAGCTGACCGCGAGCACGACCGCGGGCAGGTTGTCCGTGCTGCCCGCGATCACCTGCGGGTCGACGCCCTGCGGCAGCTGCGCGCGGATGCGGGTCAACGCCTGCTGGAGGTCGTTCACCACGTCCGCGACGGGCAGGCCGAAGTCGAACTGCACCTGCACGGTCGCCGAGCCGTCCCGCGAGGTCGAGGTCACGTCCGTGACACCCGCGACGCCGCGCACGGCGGTCTCGATCGGCTTGGCCACCTGCTCCTCGACCAGCTCGGGGTTGGCACCGGGGAACGGCGCGACCACGACGGCGGCCGGGAACTCCAACGAGGGCAGCAGCTCCTGCTTGAGCGACGGGATCGCGTAGATCCCGAACGCGGTGGCGATGACCGCCACCAACGCCACCAAGGCGCGGTTGGCGAGGCTCAGTCTGGCCAACGAGGTCATGCGGCGACTCCAGCTAGACGTTTAGCCTGGGACAGACATTTAGTGTGAGGCGAAAGATTAGCCGACCCTGTTCGAGCTGTTACCTTCAGGCGGTGCGGGACGCGGAGAAGGGTCAGCTCGTCGACCGGGTCGTGCACGCCCAGAGGCGGTTGCAAAGACATGTCGCTTCCACGCACTCGAACCCGTTGTTGCAGGTCAACCTGACGATGCAGCAGCTCAAGGTGCTGCTCATGCTCTCCATGGGCGGCAGCCTGTCCGGACAGGAGCTGACCCGCGGACTCGGCGTCGGGTCCGCGACGGTGACCGGCCTGGTGGACCGGCTGGTGAACCAGGGCTTGGTGCTCCGGCGCGAAGACCCCCACGACCGCCGCGTCCGGCTGGTCGAGCCTACCGAAGCGGGCCGCGCCCTCGTGGCGGAACTGGAAGCCGCGGGCACCGAGCACTTCCGCGGGCTGCTGGCGACCTTGGACGCCGAGGACCTGCTGGCCCTGGAGCGGATCGTGAACCGGCTGACGGCGGCCGCCACGGCGGGCTCCAGCACCGCCTGCGGCTGAGCTTCCGCGGCCGGCCCGGCTCGCGGGCGCCTGGCTCTCGTGGGCCGAGTTCGCACAGCCGACCTCCAAGGGCCGAGCCACGGGGATCGACTCACGGCGCCGGTTTTCGGGCTGAGTTCCCGCGGCTGGCCCACACGCGTGACCCCAAGTCCCGGCGACCGACTCGCAGCGGCTGGTTTCCCAGGCCCAGTTCCCGCGGCTGACCCACACGCCAGCCGAGTTGCGGCGGCTTGATCCACACGCCCGCCGAGTTGCGGCGGTCCCCGGCTCCCCCAGAGCCGTCCTCTTGGCCCGATTCGCGGTGCCGACACCCGTCCCCGGCTCGCGGCGCCGGACTTTCCGCGACCGACTCCCAGCCGCAACCAGAGGTCCCCTGGTCGTGAGGATCCCCCGACGCACACGGTACGGGCGGGGTACGACATTTTTCGGCGAGCGGGTCGTGTGCGGCGGCTTGGGCCGGCATGGCCTGACGTGCTCTCGCGAATCCTTGGTTGAGCGATCGCTCAACTAGCGCTACCGTTGATTTGAGCGACCGCTCAAACATCGGGAGCAGAGGAGAGAACCGTGGAGCTGACCAGCGGTGGGAGCCGGGCAGGGGTGGGTGTGCCGTCCCGTGACGGGTGGACCTTGGTCGGGACGCGGCCGGTGGGGATGGCGGTGCGGATCGCCGTGGCGGCGCTCGGGACCGGGGTCGTGGGTGGGGCGGTGATCGCGTGCCTGACGGTGCTGTTCGGGGCGACGGAGGTGTCGTTGGCCGCGCGGGTGCTGGTCGTCGGGGTGCCGGTGGTGCTGGTGGCGATGATCGTCACGCGGCTGACGTCGGCGGACGGGACGCCGTCCGCGCGGTGGTTCGGGTGGGTGGTGGCGGTGGGTGTCGGGCTGACCGCGGTGGCGCAGGGGTGGTCGGAGGCGGGCGGGTTCGGTGACGACGTCGGCCGGGCGGCCGCCACGACGGTGCTGCTGGTGGTCTTCGGGGTCGGGTACGGCGCGGTGCCCGCGTTGGCGGCCGTCGTGGTGTCGGTACCGGTGCTGCTCCTGCTCAGAGCGGCGCGGGCGCGGCTGTCGTTGGCCTGGGCGCAGGCGTTGCTGACCGCGATCGCGATGGCGGTGACGGCGGCCTTCGCCCTGTGGGTCGCGGCCGAGCTCAACGCCGGGATCGTGGCCGGGCTGGCCGCGGCGCTCGCGGGGACGGGCGCCGCGCTCACCGCGAGGTGGTGTCTGGTAGACCGGCACGCATGAGCGACGCCGTCCCGCAGACCAGGGCACGAGGCCGCGGCGGGGCCGAGACCCGTGACCGGCTGATCGACAGCGCCATCGGCACCCTGCGGTCCCACGGCATCGCGGGCACGTCCGCGCGGACCATCGCGACGGCGGCGGGCGTCAACCAGGCGTTGATCTTCTACCACTTCGGCGGCATGGACGCCCTGCTCGCGGAGGCCTGCCGCCGCACGACCGAACGGCGGGTCGCCCAGTACCGGGACCGGTTCGCCACCGTCGGCTCGCTGCGGGAACTGCTCGTGGCGGGCCGGGAGATCCACGCCACCGAACGGGCCGAGGGCAACGTCGCCGTGCTGGCGCAGCTGCTGGCCGCCGGGCAGACCGACCCCGTGCTCGGCAAGGTCACCGCCGACGGGCTCGCGCTGTGGGTGACCGAGATCGAGGCGGTCCTCTCCCGGCTGCTGCGCGACTCGCCGCTGGCCGACCTGGTCGACCCGCCGAGCCTGAGCCGGGCGCTGTCCGCGGCGTTCATCGGGCTGGAGCTGTACGAAGGGGTCGACCCCGAGGGCGGTGGCAGCGCGCTGGAGGCGCTCGACCAGCTCGGCGCGCTGGTGGAGGTCGTCGAAGAACTCGGACCGCTGGCCCGGCGCGCGCTGCGGTCGCGGATCCGCAAAGCGGGCGGCCAACCCTGACGGTGTCGCCGGCCGATGTGCGGGCCAGTACGCGACGCCCAACCTGCGGCCGGCTGGGGCGAGTCGACCAGCCCAGCGTGCGGTCCGGCTCGGCATGTTGACTGGCCCTGCTTGCGCCCGGCTCGGCGTGTTGACCAGCCCAGCGTGCGTCCAGCCCAGCGTGCGCCAGGCTCGGCGAGCGTCCGGCTCAGCCTGCTGACCGGCCCTGGGTGCGTCCGGCTCGGCGTGTTGGCCGGCCCTGGGTGCGTCCGGCCATGCGCTGACCTGCCCGCGCCACGCGGACCAGGGGTCCCCCGGTCGTGAAGGCCCCCCGAACTGAACGCTACGCGGGGGGTACGACATTTTCGGCGAGCGCCGGAGCGGGGGCGGGCCGCCTCCGGGGCTCGGGGACCGCGGGACTCGGGGGTTCCAGGGCGCGGGGACCGCGGGGCGCGGGTGTTTCGAGCGGGAAGTGCTTCGAACGAAACAAGCCCGGAACGGGACTGGGGCCGCCCGAAGGCAGCCCCAGCGGGTCAGACGGCGATGATCGTCGGCACGATCATCGGCCTGCGCCGGTAGGTCTCGGCGACCCAGCGGCCCACGACCCGGCGCACGGACTGCGCGATCCGGTGGGTGTCGGTGATGCCCTCGGCCTCGGTGCGCGACAGCTCCATCTCGACCAGCGCGACGGCCTGGTCGAGGGCCTTCGGATCGTCGGAGAAACCGCGTCCGGACACGGTGGGCGGCGAGACCGCGCGGCCGTTGTTGCTGTCGATGGCGACGCTGATGGAGATGAACCCGCCCTCGCCCAGCACGAGCCGGTCGGACAGGGTGGACTCGCCGACGTCGCCGACGGACAGGCCGTCGACGTAGACGTGGCCGACGACGACGCGGCCGGACACGGCGGCCTTGCCGTCGACCATGTCGACGACCACGCCGTCCTCGGCGATCACGACGTGCTGCGGGTCGACGCCGGTGCTCACGGCCAGTGCGGCGTTGGCGCGCAGGTGCCGCCACTCGCCGTGCACGGGCATCACGTTGCTGGGGCGGACGGCGTTGTAGAGGAACAGCAGCTCACCGGCGGGCGAGTGGCCGGACACGTGCACCTTGGCGTTGCCCTGGTGCACGACGTTCGCGCCCAGCCGGGCAAGGCCGTTCACGACGCCGAACACGGCGTTCTCGTTGCCGGGGATGAGCGAGCTGGCGAGCACGATGGTGTCGCCCGCCTGGATGGAGATCTGCCGGTGCTCGCCGCGCGCCATCCGGGACAGCGCCGAGAGCGGCTCGCCCTGGGAGCCGGTGGACACGAACAGCACCTGGTTCTCCGGCAGCCGCATGGCCTCGTCGAGGTCGACGAACAGGCCGTTCGGGACCTTCAGCAGGCCCAGCTCGGCGGCGATGCCCATGTTGCGGACCATCGACCGGCCCACGAGCGCGACCCGCCGACCGTGCGCCACGGCCACGTCGAGCACCTGCTGCACGCGGTGCACGTGGCTGGCGAAGCAGGCCACTATCACCCGCTGCCGGGCCTTGCGGATGACGTTGTCGAGGACCGGGCCGATCTCGCGCTCGGGCACGACGAAGCCGGGGACCTCGGCGTTGGTGGAGTCCACCAGGAACAGGTCGACGCCCTCGTCGCCCAGCCGGGAGAAGCCCGCGAGGTCGGTGAGCCTGCCGTCGAGGGGCAGCTGGTCGAGCTTGATGTCACCGGTGTGCAGCACCAGGCCGGCGGGCGTGCGGATGGCGACCGCGAGCGCGTCCGGGATGGAGTGGTTGACGGCGAAGAACTCCAGGTCGAACGGGCCGTAGGAGCGGAGCTCGCCCTCCTTGACCTCGACGACCTTCGGCACCTGGCGGTGCTCGCGGCACTTCGCGGTGAGCAGCGCCAGGGTGAAGCGGGAACCGATGACCGGCAGGTCGGGGCGCAGCTTGAGCAGGAACGGCACGGCGCCGATGTGGTCCTCGTGGCCGTGCGTCAGCACCAGCGCGTCGATCTCGTCGAGCCGGTCCTCGATGGCCCGGAAGTCCGGGAGGATCAGGTCGACGCCGGGCTGGTCGTCCTCCGGGAAGAGCACGCCGCAGTCGACGATGAGCAGCCGTCCGGCGTACTCGAACACGGTCATGTTGCGGCCGACCTCGCCGATGCCGCCGAGGGCGACGATCCGAAGACCGCCCTCGGGCAGCGCGGGCGGAGTCGTGGTGGGCACGTTCATGCAGAAACCCCAAGGGAAATGGCGGCGGCTGCGAGATCGGCGGAAATCGAGCCGATCTCGTCCGGCGTGGATGGCACCAACGGCAGCCTCGGCTCGCCCACGTCGACACCGCGCAGCCGCAGCCCCGCCTTCGCGTAGGTGACACCGGGCATCCGGGTGAAGGGCTGGAGCAACGGCAGGAGGCCGTGGCTGATCGCCCGTGCTCCCACCACGTCGCCCGCTTCGAAAGCGTCGATCATCGAACGAATGCGGTCCGCGGCGAGGTGGCCGATCACGCTCACCACGCCGACGGCGCCGACCGAGAGCCACGGCAGGTTCAGCGGGTCGTCACCCGAGTAGTACGCCAGGTCCGTCGTCGCCATCACGCGCTGCCCCGCGAGCAGGTCGCCCTTGGCGTCCTTCACGGCGACGATGCGCGGGTGGGCGGCCAACTCCTGGAGGGTGGCGACCTCGATGGGCACGATGGTGCGCGGCGGGATGTCGTACAGCATCACGGGGACGCCGACCGCGTCGGCGACCGCGGAGAAGTGCGCGACGAGGCCGCGCTGCGTGGGCCGCGAGTAGTACGGCGTGACCACGAGCAGACCGTGCGCGCCCGCGGCCTCGGCCTGCTGGGCCGCGCGCACGCTGTGGGCGGTGTCGTACGAGCCCGCGCCGCTGACCACGGTCGCGCGGTCGCCGACCGCCTCGACGACGGCGCGGATCAGGTCCGCCTTCTCGGCTTCGTTGGTCGTGGGGCTCTCGCCCGTGGTGCCGTTGATCACGAGACCGTCGTTGCCCAGCTCGACCAGGTATTTGGCGAGCTGCTGCGCCTTGTCCAGGTCCACTGCCCCATGGGCGTCGAACGGTGTGACCATGGCGGTGAGCACGCGGCCGAAGGGTCGGCCGGGTGAGGCAGTCGGGCATCCGGTCATGGGGCAAACGCTACCTGCAATGCGGGTACCCGCACCCACCGAGGTGGATGCGGGCGACCGCACCGAGTGATCCACTGCACCGGCGCCGAGCGCCGGGGCGCCTTCCTAGAGGGCGGTGTCGAGCCCCCGCACGGCCGCCACGGCCTCCGGGTCGCCGTCGAACTCGACCCGCACCGCCTTGCGGCCCGACCCCAGCAGCACCAGCTCGCCGACCTCGCCGGTCACCACGACCGGCGTCGGCCCCTGCTTCACCGTGATCGACTGGCCGTCGGGCCTGCGGAACACCACGCCGACGGGGCTGCGGCGGTAGGCGAACTTCGACGTGAACGCCAGCGCCTTCCACAGCTTCGCGTCGCGGGCCGGGTCCGGCGGGCGCGGCTCCCAGCCCTCCTGGGCGCGCCGGACGTCCTCGTGGTGGATGAAGAACTCGCCGGAGTTGGCGGGCTCGTCGGCCAGCCGGAACGGCGAGTAGAGCGGCGGGCCCTGGCGGACCAGGTTGACCAGCTCCGTCCACGGCTTGGCGGCGTAGGAGTCCTGGACCTTCTTGGTGTGCCCGGCCAGCGCCTTCAGCCTGATGCCGGGCAGCGCGTCCAGCCGGTGTTCGCGCACGACGAGGTGCGCGGCCAGGTCCTTGGTCGTCCACGGCGAGCACAGCGTCGGCGCGTCCGGCCCCACCTGTACGAACAGATCGCTCAGCTTCTTGCGCTCATCGCGCGCGAGACCCATGCCCCGCACGCTACTCCTGGGTGATCACGAGTCCTTGACGATGACCGACTTCTCGAGCTTGTTGCCGTCCTCGCGCCACACCAGGCAGTAGACGTTGTGCTTCCCGGACCCCTTGTCCGGCTTCCACGCCTTCGCGGTCGGCACCAGCGCACCGTGCTTGAGCTTGCCCTTGTCCGTGTACTCGATCCGGTTCGAGTCGAAGTACATGCCGCAGAAGCTCTCGGCGTAGGTGGTCAGCGCCTCGGCTCCGGGGTAGGTGGTCTTCGCGTTGTCGCCCAGTGCGGAGCTGTCGGCGTAGACCTGCACGTCGTGGCCGTTGCACTCGCTCACCGCGCTGCCGCTGTCGAACTGCGCGGCCAGCGCGAACTTGCCGTCGGCGCAGTAGCCCTCGTAAAGCTCGAAGACCGGGACGTCGCCGTTCTCGCCGTAGCTGAGGGTCTTCACCGCACTGGCCCCGGCCGACGGGGTGGCGATCCACTTGTGCGCGAAGAACCCGCCGGTGAACACCGCGGCGGCGGCGAGCACGGCGGCCGTGACCAGGGCGATCCTGCGGGCCTTGTTCGCCTTCGGGCGCGGGGCGTTCTGGTAGTGCATGGTCGACGCCTGGGTCGGCGCGAAGCCGTGCGGCGGGGTCGGGTTGGCGGCCTGCCGTTCGAGCATGGCGCGCGCCTGCGGGCCGTTGAGCCGGGCCATGGGGTCGGGCATCAGCAGACCGGTGATCACCGCGGCCAGCACGCCGTGCGCCCTGGTGAGCCGGGGCACCTCGTTCATGATCGCGTTCAGCGTGGACGCCGTGGAGGAGCGCTCGTAGGGGCTCACGCCCTCGATGGCGTAGCAGAGGGTCGCGCCCAGCGCCCACAGGTCGGAGGCGGGCGAGGCCTCGTGGCCGTGGATGCGCTCGGGCGCCATGTACGCCGGGGAGCCGATCAGGCTGCCGCTGGTGGTCAGGCGCGGGTCGTCCACGGCCTGGGCGATGCCGAAGTCGGTCAGCTTCACCCGGCCGTCGGGGCGCACCATGATGTTGCCGGGCTTGACGTCGCGGTGCACGATGCCCGCCGCGTGCGCGGCCTCCAGCGCGGACAGCAGCTGCTGCGCCATCGACGACACGCGCTCGGGCGGCATCGGGCCCTGCCGGTTGATGAGGGTCGACAGCGTCGCCGCCTCGACCAGCTCCATCACGATGTAGGTCATCCGGTTCTCGACGACAACGTCGAACACCGTCACGACCGCGGGGTCGTTCAGCCTGCCCGCCGCGCGGGCCTCCCGGAGCACCCGCTCCTCCAGGACGTGCCGCTCCTCGGTCGGGACGCCGTCCGGGAGGTGCAGCTCCTTGATGGCGACGTGCCGCCCGATCACGTTGTCCTGCGCGCGCCACACCACGCCCATGCCGCCGCGGCCCAGTTCGACGAGCAGGGTGTACCTGCCCGCGATGACGCGCGGCTGCGCGGACACACCTTGCTGTCCCGTCACCGAAGCAACTCCTCACCGAATGGACCAGCCGGACCCTAGCTGAGACCCTTCGGGAGGCCGACGGGTTTCACGGTTTCGTGACTTGTTCCTTCTATCGGTCCGAACCGGCCGGATGTTGCTGCTCGACCTGGTGGCCCGCCTCGCTGAGCGCGCGCACCGCCCGGACCAGGTCACCGTCCTTCACCAGCAGGTGGTCGGTGTCGTAGGTGGACAGTGCGAACAGGCTCACGCCCGCCGCGGCCAGCTCGCCCGACAGCGCGGCCATGATGCCGGTCAGCGTGAACTCCAGCGGCCCGCGCACGGTGAGCAGCCGCCAGCCGCCCTTGGTGCTCTCGTCGGCCGGGGCCACCCCGCTGGGGCACACGATCGACAGCTCGTCCGGGGTCCTGGTCACCGAGACCAGACCGGACGCGTCCAGCAGGCCCGCGGGGACCGGCGCGTCGGGGGCCAGCCGGGCGACGCTGTAGTCGCCAGGTCGGACGTCGACGACCAACCGCCTCACCGCGCCTCAGCCTTCGCTGACGAGGGGGCTGGACGCGACCTCGCTGCCGTCGGGCAGCGCCGAGATGACGAAGTCGGCGAACGCGTTGGGCGCGGCCTTCTGCAGCTGCCGCAGGCATTCCACGGCCAGGTCGCGGATCTCCACGTCGGCGTGCTCGGAGGCGCGCATCGCGACGAAGTGCCGCCAGGCGCGGTAGTTGCCGGTGACGACGATGCGGGTCTCGGTGGCGTTGGGGAGCACCGCGCGCGCGGCCTGGCGGGCCTGCTTGCGGCGCAGGGTCGCGCTGGGCACGTCGGCGAACTTCTTCTCCAGGCCCTCCAGCAGGTCCGTGTACGCGGCCACGCTGGCCTCGGCGGCGGCCTGGAAGCGGGCGTGCAGCTCGGGGTCGGAGGCGATGACCTCCGGCTCCACCATCGCGGCGTCGCGCTCGGGCACGTAGCGCTGCGAGAGCTGCGAGTAGGAGAAGTGCCGGTGCCGGATCAGCTCGTGGGTCAGCGAGCGGGAGATGCCGGTGATGTAGAAGGTCACCGAGCCGTGCTCCAGCACGGACAGGTGGCCGACCTCGAGGATGTGCCGGAGGTAGCCCTCGTTCGTGGCCGTGGCCGGGTTCGGCTTCTTCCACGACTGGTAGCACGCGCGGCCCGCGAACTCGGCCAGCGCCTCACCACCGTCGGTGTCCGTGGACCAGGGGACATCCGCGGGCGGGATGAACTCCGTCTTCGCGATCAACTGCACCTTCGGCGACACCGTCTCGGTCACGACTACGGAACCTCTCTCAAAGCCTCTGTTACGCCGAGCAGCGTATCCCGCGCCCTCGCGGCCGGGCGCAACGCTCCGACCCCCTCCTACCGCACCCCTCTGACACCACGATGACCAGACGCTGACATCACCGTTCCCTTGACTGACACCATCGATGACGTCATAGTGGTGTCATGGATCTCTCGCCGTACATCGCATCGCTGCGCGAGGACCTCGCGACCGCCGCGTCCGCCGGGGACGACAACACCCGACGCACGGCCGCCGCGCTGTCCGGCGCGCTGGAGCCAGCCGCGCGGCTGGCCATCATGAACGCACTGTCCGACCTCGCGGCCGAGGTCACGGCCTCGCTGGACGACCGCGTCGTCGAGGTCCGGCTGGACGGCCGGGACGTGCAGGTCGTCGTCACCGGCCCCACCCACGACAGCGAACCGGAGCACGAGGAGGTTCCCCCGCGCTCCTTCGGTGACGCCACGGGCGACATCAGCCGGATCACGCTGCGGCTGCTCGACGAGCTGAAGGCGAAGGCCGAGCAGGCCGCGTCCTCGCAGGGCGTGTCGCTCAACACCTTCGTGTCCCAGGCCGTGCAGGGCGCGCTGAGCAAGGGCGGCCACGGCCGCCACAAGGGTCCGTGGGGCCAGGGCGGTCCGTGGGGCCAGCAGGAGTCGGCCAAGGGGCCGGAGCGGGAAGACACCAAGGGCGGCGGCGGCAAGTCGCAGGTCCGCGGCTGGGTCCAGGGCTGAGGGGGAGATGGTGGAGATGACCGAGTCAGACGTCGTCCGGCAGCAGAGCTTCGACGTCGAGGGCGTCGTGGAGATCGACATCGCGTTGATCTCCGGCCGCGTGCAGGTGCACCTGGTCGACGAGCCCGGCGTGCACGTGGAGGTCCGCTACGACCCGTCGACCGGCGAGTCCTGGACCGCGGGGCTCAGCGGCCTGCTGAGCTGGGTGAACGACCAGTTCGGCGGCACCGCCGCCAAGCAGCAGCCCGCGGGCCCGGCCGAGGCCGTCCGCGACGCCCGCGTCGACCTCGTCGGCTCGCGCCTGAAGGTGCAGTCGTCCAAGGCGCTGCCGCTGCGCGCGGTGCCCCTCAACGTCGTCGTCCGCGCCCCGTCCGGCTCGCACGTGACCAGCAAGACCGGCTCCGCCGACGTCGCCGTCACCGGTGCCGCGGGCAGGCTCGACGTCACCACCGGCACGGGTGACATCACCGCCGACCGCGCCGACGCCGCCGCCGAGGTCAACTCGGGCTCCGGCGACCTGCGCCTCGGCCCCATGCTCGCCGGCCTGCGCGCCAAGACCGGCAGCGGCGACGTGGAGGTGTCCTCCATCGGCGGCAACACCATCCTCTACACCGGCACCGGCGACGTCTGGCTGGGTGCCGTGCAGCACGACGTGCAGATCCGCACCGGCAGCGGTGACGTCACCGTCGCCGACGCCGCCTCCGGCCGCATCCAGCTGGCCACCGGCAGCGGCGAGATCCGGATCGGCATCCGCGCGGGCGTCAAGGCGCAGATCGACGTCTCCTCCCGCTCGGGCAAGGCCCGCAGCGACCTGGACGTCTCGTCCCAGCCCCCGGCGGAGGGCGAGCCGACGCTCTTCGTGACGGGTCGCACCGGCAGCGGCGACGCGCTCGTCACCACGTCCAGCAGCTGACCGACCGAGGACCAGCGGCGTGCGCACCCCCGATGCGCGCGCCGCTCCTCGTCGTCCTGGGGACCTGTGCCCGACCCCCACCCGCCGTCCTCAGCGCACCACCGCCCCGAGCGCCCCGGCCAGGTCGCCCTTGGGCATGACGACCACGCCGTCCAGGCCCAGCCAGTCGGCCATGTGCCGCAGCTCCGCGGCCAGCTCGACGGCCACCCGCCCGTGGTCCCGCCCCGGCTCGGCGAACGCGGACTGGACCCGCAGCACGCCACCCGCCCGGTCGGCCTTCAGGTCGACCCGCGCCACCAGCTCCCCGTCCAGCAGGAACGGGAACACGTAGTAGCCGTGGACCCGCTTCTCCTCCGGCACGTAGATCTCGATGCGGTACCGGAAGCCGAAGATCCGCTCGGTGCGGGCCCGCTCCCAGACCAGCGGGTCGAACGGGCACAGCAGCGCCCGCCCCTGGACCTTCCGCGGCACCCGCGCCTCGACGTGCCGGTAGGCGGGAGCACCCCACCCGGCCACCTCCACCGGCTCCAGCACCCCGGACTCGACCAGCTCCGCCACCGCCCGCTGGCTCGCCTTCGGCGCCAGCCGGTAGTAGTCCCGCAGGTCCGGCTCCGTCGCCACCCCCAGCGCGACCGCCGAGCGCGCGACCAGCTGCCGCGCCCCCTCGTCCGCGTCGACCTTCCGCGCCATGACGTCCGCCGGGATCACCCGTTCGGGCAGGTCGTAGAGCCGTTCGAAGCTCCGGCGCGTGCCGGTGGTCAGCTCCCCCAGCCCGAACAGGTACTCGCACAGCCGCTTCACCTCCGAGCGCCCCCACCACGGCCCGGTCGACCTCGGCCCCTCCCCCAGCAGCTCGCGCTCGATCGCCCCGGCGCCGATCGGCCCCCGCTCCTTGACCACCCGCAGCACGCCCTCGACCAGTTCGGGCGCCCGGTCCGCGATCGACCGGTAGTTCGTCCACCAGCCCAGCTTCTTCGCGCCGGAGTGCAGCAGCGGCCAGTCCTCCACGGGCACCAGGCTGGCCTCGTGCGCCCAGTACTCGACGAGCATCCGGGGCTTGCGCGCCGAGTGCGACCAGGCCGCGTCGTCGACCAGGTCGGCCGGGTACGAGCCGAGCCTGCTGAACAGCGGCATGTAATGCGCGCGGACCGCGACGTTCACCGAGTCGAGCTGGATCAGCTGCACCCGCGACAGCACCCGTTGCAGGTGCCGTCGGCCGGGTGGCGAGGCGGGGCGGGCGTCGGCGAACCCCTGCGCCGCCAACGCGATCCGACGGGCAACGTCCGCGTTCATCTTCTGCACGTCCGGATACTCCCACCAGGCACCGACAGAAACCGCGACCAGGGACATGACCTTCGTCCATTACCGGCCCCGACCGGCGGCTCCTAGAGTCCCGCGCATGAGGTGGGCGCGGAGGACGTGGGGTGCGGCGGCGCTGTCCGCGGTGGCACCGGTCGCGGTGTGGAACACGCTGGCCGTGACCGGCGGCCCCGTGCCGCCGCCGCGGGTGCTGCTCGGACTGGCGCTGCTGGTACCCGGTTACCTGGTCGGCAGGCGGGTCGCCGACGGGCGCGCGCCGGTGCTCGCCTGCGTGCTCGGCGCGGTGTGCACGGCCGTGCTGGCGCGGGAGCCCTGGAACCTGGCGGAGGGCCCGGTGGGGGTGCTCGCCACGGTGGTCTTCCCGTGGTTCGCCGGCCGCTACCGCCGCCAGCACCTGGAGCTGGCCGAGCGGCTGCGCCAGGACGTCCGGCTGGCCCGGCAGCGCGAGCGGACCCGGATCGCCAGGGACATGCACGACTCGCTCGGGCACGAGCTGACCCTGGTCGCGCTGCGCGCCGGGGCCCTGGAGCTGTCGTCCGACCTGGCCGAGCCGCACCGGCGGGCGGCGGGCGAGCTGCGGGCGGGCGCGGGCGCGGCGACCGAGCGCCTGCACGAGATCATCGGGCTGCTGCGCGACGACACCGAGGACATCTCCTCCCTGGTGGACCGCTCGGTCGCCTCCGGCATGACCGTGCGGCTGGTCGGCGACCGCTCCGCCTCGCGCACCGCCTACCGCGTCGTGCAGGAGTCCCTGACCAACGCCGCCAAGCACGCCCCCGGCGCCCCCGTCGAGGTGCGCCTCCGGCACACCCCGACCGACCTCGTGGTCAGCGTCGTCAACGCACCGCCCACCGGCGGCCACGGCCTGGTCGGCCTCGCCGAACGCCTCCGGCTCGCGGGCGGCACCCTCGACGCCGCCACCCGCCCCGACGGCGGCTTCGCCGTGGTCGCGACGATGCGGAAGGACGCGGGGTGATCCGGGTCCTGCTCGCCGACGACGAGCCCCTGGTCCGCGTCGGCGTCCGCGCCGTCCTCGCCACCGACCCCGCCGTCGACGTCGTCGCCGAGGCCGCGAACGGTCGCGAGGCCGTGGACCTGGCCCTGGCCCACCGCCCCGACGTGGCGCTGCTCGACGTCCAGATGCCGGTCCTGGACGGCCTGGACGCCGCCGACGAGATCCACCGCCTGGTGCCCGGCACCGGGGTCGTCATCCTGACCACGTTCAGCGAGGACGCCTACATCGCACGGGCCCTCGGCGGCGGCGCCAGCGGCTTCCTCCTCAAGGCGGGCGACCCTCGCGACCTCCTCGCGGGCGTGCACGCCGTCGCCGAGGGCGCCGCCTGCCTCTCGCCCCGCATCGCCCGGCGCGTCATCGCCGAGCTCGGCGGCGGCAGGCTCATTCGCGCCACCACCGCCCGCGCCCGCGTGGCCGCCCTCACCACCCGCGAGCGCACCGTCCTCACCCTCGTCGCCAAGGGCCTGTCCAACGCCGAGATCGCCCGCAGGCTGCACCTCGTCGAGGGCACCGTCAAGGCCTACATGACCTCCCTCATGGACCGCCTCTCCGTCCGCAACCGCGTCCAGGCGGCCGTCCTCGCCCACGAGGCGGGGCTGGTGGAGGACTGACCGGTCCGGACGCGGGTTGCACCCCCTCGGGGCGCGCACCGGCGGCGCCACTAGATTTCCCCGCATGGCAGATGCCGCGGTGCGCCCCGCACAGCCCGATGACGTCGCGGAGATCGCCCGCATCCACCTCGACACCTGGCGCACCGCCTACGCCGGGATCCTGCCGCCCTCGGTGTTCGAGTCGTTCGACGCCGAGGAGGCCCGGCGGGCGTGGGCGGACGCCGTGGAGCACGCGCACGTGTTCCTGGCGACCGAGGGCACGTGGGTCGTGGGGTTCGTGGTGGCGGGATCGGCACCGGAGCAGGAAGTGGCCGACGCCGACGGGTCGCTGCCCGCCGACTTCGAGACGACGGCGCTGGTCAGCACGTTGCTGGTGGAGCCCCGGTGGGGGCGGCGCGGGCACGGCGGACGGCTGATCGCGACGGCCGCGCACGCGCTGCGCGACCAGGGCGCGTCGCGGGCGGTGGCGTGGGTGCCGGAGGCCGACCGGGCGACGAAGTCGTTCTACGAGCGGGTCGGCTGGGCGGCCGACGGGACCGTGCGGACGTTGGACGCCGGCGGGCGTCCGTTGCGCGAAATCCGGATGACCGGGGGGTTGGCCCTACTCCTGCAACACTGATCCTTGGCTATCCTCGGCCGAGTGGTCGTCGCCTGGTTGTGCCTGACGTTCGGTGTCGCGGTGGGCTCGGCGATCCTCCCCCTGGTCAGCATCGAGCTCTTCGTCCTCGGGCTGGTGACCCAGCAGCCGTCCATCTCGTGCTGGTGGATCGGGGTCGCGGTGGCGTGCGGGCAGGTGCTCGGCAAGCTGGTCTACTTCTTCGCCGCGCGCGGCTCGCTGCACCTGCCCGCGTTCCTGAAGCGCAAGGAGAAGCCGGAGAAGGCGGGCTCGCCGTTCCGGCTGAAGTGGAAGGCCCGCCTGGAGGCCGTGCGCGAACGCTGCCACCGGCACCCGCACTGGATGTTCGGCACGCACGCCGTCAGCTCCGTGGTGGGCCTGCCGCCGTTCATGTTCACCACCGTGCTGGCCGGTCTGGCGGGCATGTCGACGGCGCTGTTCGTGGCCACCGGAACGATCGGTCGGTTCGCCAGGTTCACCGTCCTGGCCGCGTCGCCCGCGCTGATGGCGGGCTGGGTGCACTGACCCCGGACCCGCGGTCAACAGTCACCCGTTTGTACTTCCTTGGGGCGGAATCCCTTGCGTGGCAGTCGATTCCACCCCGCGAGGGCACTACGTTCCACCGTCATGGAGACGGATGACAAGCCGCCTGCGCGCTTCACCACCGCGCAGAGCCGGGAGCTCGGCGAGGAACTCCGGCGGGCCCGCAAGCGGGCGGGCTTCCGCGGCACCAAGTTCTGCGAGGAACTGGAGTGGTCGACGGCGAAGCTGAGCAAGCTGGAGAAGGGCTGGCGCGGCACCAGCGACTGGGAGATCGGCACCTTCCTCGGCAAGTGCGGCGCGGACAAGGCCACCCGCGAACGCGTCATGCGCCTGGCCCAGGAGCCCGACGTCGGCTTCTTCGTGCGGCGGCACGCGGGCACGTCGTCGGACGGCCTGCTCAGCCTGGTGCTGCACCAGCGGGCCGCGCTGACCATCACGAGCTACGACACCATGGTGATCCCCGGTCTGCTCCAGTCCATGGGCTACACGCGCGCCCTGCTGGAGATGACGAGGTCCGTCCCCGTCGAGGACGTCGACGAGCAGGTGCGCGTGCGGATGGACCGGCAGGAGTTCCTGTGCGGCGGCTCGCCTCCCGTGTCGACCTTCTACATCCACGAGACCGCCCTGCGGCTCCGGATCGGCGGCTCGCGCGTCATGCACGACCAGATGATGCGGCTCGCGTTCATGTGCGGCTGGACCCACCTGCGCCTGCGCGTCGTCCCGTTCTCCGCCCAAGGCCACCCCGCCCTGCGCTACCCGTCCACGCTCATGACCTTCACCCGCAACGCGAAACCCGTGGCCTACGCGGAATCCGACCTCACGACCGTGTTCCTGGAGGAGGAGCGCGCGATCGAGTTCCACGAGGAGAAGCACGGCGTCCTCGACGCGCTCGCGCTGAGCGCGGACGAGTCCCACGAGGTCTTCACGCACTGGGCGAACGTGTACGACCGCGCCGACGACCACGGCCAGGTGCCGTGGGGATGAACGGGGTCAGGTCATCATGACCGACGCCCACAAGGCCGTGACGATGACCAGGAACGCGACCACCAGCCGCACTCGGGTGCCCACGGTGTGCCTTTCGGATCGAAAGTGAACACCGTTACGGTATTGATTGTCGACCGGACAAACCAAGTCGCAAACGAGTGAAGGCCGGATGAAGTCCTTCTCGGGAGCGTTGGGGCGCTTGAAGTTGCGGCGGATTTTGCAGGTGGCGCAACAAGTGCGCGCGGGGGATGCGCGACACGTGGACCGATGAGTCTGCGACTCGCCGTGGTGAGGCGACTCGCGGACTTTTTGCTTGCTACAGCTTTGCTGGCAGCCTTTGCTACTCGCAGCCTTTGCTGGCAGTGGAAGTTGGCCGCTGGCCAACCACGAACGACAACCCGCCTGCCGCATCCCTAACAGCAGCACGCGTTGGCCACCGGCCAACCCACCAACCAGAACCCGCCTACGAGTACAGCTGGATCGCCTTGCGCATGGTCTCGCGGGCACGACCGCGATCACCGCCCTGGACGCAGACGACCAGACGACGCTGCCAATGGCCTTACCGTGCACCGGCGTCCCGTGAACGTTCATGCCACAAAGCTCCGGTGACACGAGGGCCATTCCGGCCTGGACGCGCGCGCAACTTAGGTGACTGAACAGACCCGCGCCACTGGTCCGGCACCCTTGGATCCACCAAGAGATCGACGCCGACCCCAACGAGGTACCCAAGAACCCGCCTGCCACATCCTGCTAGCAGCGCATGTCGGCCACCGGCCAACCACGAACCAAAACCCGCCTGCCGCACCCCTGACAGCACCACACGTTGGCCACCAGCCAACCCACCAACCAGAACCCGCCTACGAATACAGCTCGATCGCCTTGCGCATGGTCTCGCGGGCGCGGGCGCGGTCGCCTGCGAGGTCGTAGGCCTGGGCGAGGCGGAACCAGGAGCGCCAGTTGTCGGGTTCTGCCTCGGTTTCGGTGCGGCGCTGTTCGAAGTAGGTGTCGGCGGCGTCGCGGTCGACCCGGCCGGAAGGCCTGCGGGGCAAGGAGGTGGTGTCCGGCAGCTCGCCTTCGGCGGCGAGCTGCCGGGCCATCTTCTCGGTCTTGAGGCCGAACCTGAGGTTCGTCCAGGCGATCCAGACACCGATGAGCGGCAGGAGCAGGACGCCGATGCCCAGGCCGATGCCGACGGGGTCGCCGGTGGTGATGAGGAGGACGCCCTTGCTGCCGAGCATGACGAAGTACACCGCGAGGACGGCGGTGAGGAGCAGTGCGACGGTTCTGGTCTTCACAGGTCCATGTACTTGTCGAGTCCGACGGCGAGGCCGGGGTGGTCGAGGATCGACCGGACGGCGAGCAGGACGCCGGGCATGAAGGACTTGCGGTGCAAGGAGTCGTGGCGCAGCGTGAGGGTCTCGCCCTCGGTGCCGAACACGACCTCCTGGTGCGCCACGAGGCCCGCGATGCGCAGCGAGTGCACCCGCACGTCGCCGACGAGGTTGCCGCGGGCGCCGTCCGCTTCCTGGGTGGTGGCGTCCGGCATGGCCGCCATGCCCGCGGCTTCACGGGCCTGGGTGATGAGCCTGGCGGTGTGCGCGGCGGTGCCCGAAGGGGCGTCGGCCTTGCGGGGGTGGTGGAGCTCGATGACCTCGGCGGACTCGTAGTACTTCGCCGCGATCTCCGCGAAGCGCATGGAGAGCACGGCGCCGATCGCGAAGTTGGGGGCGACGAGCAGCCCCAGCTCCGGCTTGTCGGACAGCCATCCGGCGAGCACGTCGAGCCTGGCCGTGTCGAAGCCGGAGGTGCCGACGACGGCGTGGATGCCGTTGGCCACGCAGAACTCCAGCGTGTCCATCACGACGTCCGGGTGGGTGAAGTCGACGACGACCTCGGCGCGCGCGTCGGTCAGGGTCGTCAGGGCGTCGCCCTCGTCGACGGACGCGACGAGGGCGAGGTCCTCGGCCTCGTCGACGGCGAGGCAGACCTCGGCGCCGACCCGGCCGCGGGCTCCGATGACGCCGACCCGGATCGGGCCGTCGGAGGCGGAGCGCTTGGTCATGAGATCACCTCGTGTACCTGGGACGGCAGGTCGTCCTGGTGGTCGTACGGGCCGACCACGGCGGCGGCGACCGGCCGTCGGAGCAGTTCCTTCGCCAGTGCGGCCACGTCTTCCGAGGTCACCGCGTCGATCCTGGCGAGGGTGTCGTCCACCGACAGGTAGTCGCTGTAGTTCAGCTCCCCCTTGCCGATGCGGGACATCCGCGAGCTGGTGTCCTCCAGCCCGAGCACGAGCCCGCCGCGCAGCTGGCCCTTGCCGCGGGCCACCTCCGCGTCCGACATGCCCTCGTCGGCGACCTGGAGCAGCACCTCGCGGATCACGCCCGCGACGTCGCCGAGCCGGTCCGGCTGGCAGCCCGCGTAGACCGACAGGCTGCCGGTGTCCGCGTACGACCCGATCGACGAGTACACCTGGTAGGCCAGGCCGCGCCGTTCGCGGATCTCCTGGAACAGCCGGGAGCTCATGCCGCCGCCGAGCGCCGCGTTCAGCACGTTGAGCGCGAACCTGCGCTCGTCGTGCCGGTCCAGCGCGCGCACGCCGAGCATCAGGTGCGCCTGCTCGGTGTCGTCGGTGTTGAGCACGAGCTTGCGGCCCGCCGCGATGCGGGCACGGCCCGCGCGCGGTGCGACCGGTGTGCCCTCCCGCGTCAGCCGGTCGCCCAAAGCCTTGCGCGCCAAGCGCATCACGTGGTTGTGCTCGACGTTGCCCGCGACCGCGAGCACCATCTTCGGCAGCGTGTAGCGGCGCTTGTAGAACGTGAACAGCGCGTCGCGGCTCATCGCGCCGATGGACTCCTCGGTGCCCAGCACCGGCTTGCCCAGGACGTGCCCGCCCATCAGGGCTTCGGAGAACGCGTCGTGCAGCAGGTCCTCGGGGTCGTCGTCGCGCATCGCGATCTCCTCGAGCACGACACCGCGTTCGGTCTCGAAGTCGCGTTCCTCGCACAGCGCCTCGAACACCACGTCGGAGACGAGGTCCATCGCCAGCGGCAGGTCCTCGTCGATGACGTGCGCGTAGTAGCAGGTGTGCTCCTTCGCGGTGAACGCGTTGAGCTCACCGCCGACCGCGTCGATCTCCTCGGCGATGGCCGCCGCGGTGCGGTTCGCGGTTCCCTTGAACAGCAGGTGTTCCAGGTAGTGCGCGGCGCCCGCGACCTCGGGGCGCTCGTCGCGGGAGCCGACCTGCACCCACAGGCCGACCGACGCCGAGCGCACCGTGGGGATCTGCTCGGTGATCACGCGCAGGCCCGACGGCAGCACGCTGCGGCGCACCGACGGTTCGAGCTGACGCGTCGTCCCCGGCTTCTGGAGATGGCCAGGGGTGCTGAGACGCGGACGGCCGCGAGTGCCAGGAGCACTCGCGGCCGCCGCCATGTCGCTGATCGTCACTGAGCCGCGGACTCCGCGGGCACAGGGGCGTCGTCGCCGGCCGGAGCGGCCTCGGGCGCGGTCTCCTCGGAGACCACGATGAGGCTGATCTTGCCGCGCTGGTCGATGTCGGCGATCTCCACGCGGAGCTTGTCGCCCACCTTGACGACGTCCTCCACCTTGCCGATGCGCTTGCCGCCACCGAGCTTGGAGATGTGGACCAGACCGTCACGACCCGGCAGCAGGGAGACGAACGCGCCGAACGCCGCGGTCTTCACCACGGTGCCCAGGAAGCGCTCGCCGACCTTGGGGAGCTGCGGGTTGGCGATCGCGTTGATCATGTCGATCGCCGCTTCGGCCGAGGGGCCGTCCGCCGCGCCGACGTAGATCGTGCCGTCGTCCTCGATCGAGATGTCGGCACCGGTCTGCTCGGTGATCGAGTTGATCATCTTGCCCTTCGGGCCGATGACCTCGCCGATCTTGTCCGTCGGGATCTTCACCGACGTCACGCGCGGCGAGAACGGGCTCATCTCGTCCGGGGCGTCGATGGCCTCGGCCATGACCTCCAGGATGGTGAGCCGGGCGTCGCGCGCCTGGCCGAGCGCCTTGCGCAGCACCTCGGACGGGATGCCGTCCAGCTTGGTGTCGAGCTGGAGCGCGGTCACGAACTCCTTGGTGCCGGCGACCTTGAAGTCCATGTCGCCGAACGCGTCCTCGGCGCCGAGGATGTCGGTGATGGCGACGTAGCGCGTCTCACCGTCGACCTCGTCGGAGACGAGACCCATCGCGATGCCGGAGACCGGGGCCTTGAGGGGCACACCGGCGTTCAGCAGCGACATCGTCGACGCGCAGACCGAGCCCATCGAGGTGGAGCCGTTGGAGCTCAGCGCCTCGGAGACCTGGCGGATCGCGTAGGGGAACTCGTCGCGCTTGGGCAGCACCGGCATCAACGCCCGCTCGGCGAGCGCGCCGTGGCCGATCTCGCGGCGCTTCGGCGAACCGACCCGGCCGGTCTCACCGGTCGAGTAGGGCGGGAAGTTGTAGTGGTGCAGGTAGCGCTTGTGCGTCTCCGGCGTGAGGGAGTCGATCTGCTGCTCCATGCGGAGCATGTTCAGCGTGGTGACACCCAGGATCTGGGTCTCGCCGCGCTCGAACAGCGCGGAACCGTGCGCCCTCGGGATCAGCGCGACCTCGGCACCCAGCGAGCGGATGTCGGTCAGGCCGCGGCCGTCGATGCGGATGTTGTCGCGCAGGATCCGCTGGCGGACCAGCTTCTTGTTCAGCGAGCGGAACGCCGCGCCGATCTCCTTCTCGCGACCCTCGAACGAGGCGGCCAGCTTGTCCAGCGTCGCGGCCTTGACCTCGTCGATGCGGGACTCGCGCTCGGCCTTGCCCGCCACGGTCAGCGCCGCGGCGAGGTCGCTGGTGGCGGCCTCCTCGACGGCGGTGAGCGCGTCCGGCTGGTAGGCCGGGTACGTCGGGAACACGCCGGTCTCCTTCGCCGCGACGCGGGCCAGCTCGGCCTGCGCCTCGACGAGGACCTTGATGAACGGCTTCGCGGCTTCGAGACCCGCGGCCACGACCTCCTCGGTGGGGGCGGTCGCGCCCTCGCCGATCAGGTCGATCACGTTGTCGGTGGCCTCGGCCTCGACCATCATGATCGCGACGTCGTCACCGACGACGCGGCCGGCGACGACCATGTCGAACACGGCCTTCTCCAGCTGCTCGTAGGTCGGGAACGCGACCCACTGGCCCTCGATGAGGGCGACGCGGACGCCGCCGATCGGGCCGGAGAACGGCAGGCCCGCGAGCTGCGTCGACGCGGACGCGGCGTTGATCGCCACGACGTCGTACAGGTCCTGCGGGTTGAGGCTCATCACCGTGATGACGACCTGGATCTCGTTGCGGAGACCGTCCACGAAGGACGGACGCAGCGGCCGGTCGATCAGGCGGCAGGTCAGGATCGCGTCGGTCGACGGGCGACCCTCGCGGCGGAAGAACGAGCCGGGGATGCGGCCCGCGGCGTACATGCGCTCCTCGACGTCCACCGTGAGGGGGAAGAAGTCGAAGTGCTCCTTGGGGTGCTTCGACGCCGTCGTGGCGGACAGCAGCATGGTCTCGTCGTCCAGGTACGCGACGACGGAACCCGCGGCCTGACGGGCCAGGCGGCCGGTCTCGAAGCGGATGGTGCGGGTGCCGAACTTGCCGTTGTCGATCACGGCGGCGGTCTCGTGGACCTCTACTTCAGTCATGCAGTGAACTCCTCGTTCGTCTTCTGGCCGCAGCGCGCTCGGGCGCGGGATCGCGGTTCGGACGAGGCCGGTCTTCGATCGAAGTCCCCTGGCGTGTTCGCGAGCGCCCCTTGGCGCTCAGCCCGTCCAGGGAACCACTACCGAGGACCGGCGAACTGGTCGTCCCGGTTCGCGGCGTGCTGGCCCTGTTGGTTCCTCTTTGGATCTTCTCCCGGTTCGGTTCTACACCGGAACCGGGCCGTACGCCGAGGGGGAGTGACCGTCGCCGGTCACTCCCCCTCGGTGCCTGTCAACGACGCAGACCGAGTCGCCCGATGAGCGAGCGGTAGCGGTTGATGTCCACCTTCGCGAGGTAGTTGAGCAGCCGGCGGCGACGGCCGACCAGCAGCAGCAGCCCGCGACGCGAGTGGTGGTCGTGCTTGTGGGTCCTGAGGTGCCCGGTCAGGTCGCTGATGCGCTTGCTCAGCAGCGCGATCTGGGCCTCGGCGGAGCCGGTGTCCGTGTCGTGGACGCCGTACTCGGTCAGGATGGTCTTCTTCTGGTCAGTGGTCAGTGCCACTTGGTGATTCTCCTTGTGCCTGTTCGGTTCCGTGCGGCCCCACCAGAGATCCGGATGGGGTTAGTCGGTACTGGCCGCCACGGAACGCAGCCAGACCCAACTGTCGAGGTTACCAGGCACACTTCCGGCACGGACGTCCGGCGTGCTCAACGGCACTCGGCGGACGTGCGGCTCGGCACCATTGTGGAGCAGACGGGCGAAGAGGTCCACCCGATTCAGCGACCCCGACCGGCCCTCCTGAGCAGGTCGGCGAGCGCCGGGAACTCGTCGCCGAGCACGTCGGCCGCCTGCGCCAGCTCCCGCCGGTCGGCGATCCGCCGCAGGTTGGTGAGCACGACCGCCTCGTCGCCCGCCCCGTTCACCGGCAGCGAGTCGCGGCTCACCGTCGGCTTCGACACGCGCACCTCCTCCAGCGCGCGCTGGAGCGCCTCGGGCGCCCCCGTCGCCACGTCCGGGGTGAGGACCTTGCGCTCGAGCATGATCATCCGGGCCAGCACGGACGGGTTGCCGATCTTCGCCCGCCGTCCCGACATCACCTGGCTCAGCATGGGCGCGCTGATGCCCAGCACCTCGGCCAGCTGCGCCTGCGACACGCGGAAAGCGACCACCAGGCGGCGGACCCGGTCACCCAGGGGCTCCCCGTACCACTCGCGCTGCAACGCGATGTTGCGCTGAACGATCTTGTGGTCCTCCACCTGAGCCTCTCCTCGTCGTGCCCTTGCGCCCTTCTGGGGGGCATCTTGCCAGGCCGTGACGCTCCGCACTGGTGCTTTCACCCCTGTTCCAGCAACTCCCGGACCTTGGCCACGTCCTTGTTCATCTCCACGACGAGCGCGTCGCTGCTGTCGAACTTCAGCTGGCCGCGCACGCGGGTCACGAAGTCGAGCGCCACCCGCTGGCCGTAGAAGTCCTCGTCCACGTCCAGCACGAACGCCTCCACCCGGCGTTCGCGGCCGGAGAAGGTCGGGTTCGTGCCCACCGAGACCGCGGCGCCGAGCCTGCGGCCCGACGAGTGGATGAACCAGCAGGCGTAGACGCCGTCGGCGGGGACCGCGGCGAACCGGGTCATCGACAGGTTCGCGGTGGGGAACCCCAGCTCCTTGCCACGCCCGTCACCTCGCACGACGATGCCCTCCAGCCGGTGCGGACGCCCCAGCGCGACCGCGGCCGCGGCCACGTCACCGGCGTCGATGCAGGCGCGGATGTAGGTCGAGGAGAAGGTGACGCCACCGTCGCCCCCCTTGGTGTCGGTCACGAGATCCGCCCCTTCCGTGACGAAGCCGAACCGCTGCCCGAGACGCCGCAGCAGCTCGACGTTGCCCGCGGCCTTCTGGCCGAAGGTGAAGTTCTGGCCGACCACGACGGCGGCCGCGTGCAGGCGTTCCACCAGCACCTCGTGGACGAACTCGTTCGCGGGCATGCGGGAGAGCTCGACGGTGAACGGGAGGACGCAGAAGACGTCGGCGCCCAGCTGCTCGACGAGCTCGGCGCGACGGCGCAGGGTGGTGAGCTGGGCGGGGTGGCTGCCGGGGCGGACGACCTCGGACGGGTGCGGGTCGAAGGTCATGACCACGCACGGGACGCCCTTCTCGCGGGCGAGCTCGACGGCCCGGCCGATCAGGGTCTGGTGGCCGTTGTGGACCCCGTCGAAGACACCGATGGTGACGACGCAGCGGCCCCAGCCGCCCGGTAGGTGGTCTAGCCCTCGCCAGCGTTGCACGGTGGGGAGCCTACGGCTCACCCGCGGTGGGCCGCCGGGGGTGGGTGTGGCGTGTTGTGGTCGTGTGGTGCCTGCCACAGGGCGGTCGGGCACGTGGTCCGACCGGCCCGGTCGCGGCTCAGGAACCGTCCTGCCGGATGTCGCGCCCCGCCTGGTAGACCGTGCCGCCGTCGCGGGCGACGGCGGTCTGGTTCACCGACCGGTCGGTGTACGAGCCGATCGACCCGGCCTGGATCACCGGGCCGTGGACCGTGCCGCTCACGCTGTTGTGCACGCTACCCGACGGTGGTGCGGGCGTGGCCTCCGCCGCGGCGGTGGGCGCGGCGGTGGGCGCGGTCCGCACGGCGATCAGGACCCCCAGCGCGGTGAGCAGCACGACGGCCACCCACGCCCAGGGGTTCCACTTCCAGTCCGTCGCCAGGTTGACGACCACACCGGTCACCACCGTCACCACACCGCCCGCCGCGGGCCACGCCCATCTCGCCATGGGCCAACGGTAGCTAGCCCGCGGGCGAGAGGACTACCACCGACCTGGCGACACCCTCCTCGTCCTTGGCCAGCGCGACCACGTGCCCATCGGGTCCGAACACGCCGTAGGTGCCCTCGAACCCGCCCGCGGACAGCCGCTGCCCGTGCGACAGCGCGACCACCTCGGCGGGCTCGATCTCCCGGCGCGGGAACGCCGTGGCGACGGCCGAGTCCAGGTCCAGCGAGAGCCCCGGATCCGCCTCCAGCTTCTCCAGGGTGCGGGCGACCCGCAGGTCGAACGGGCCGACCCGCGTCCGGCGCAGGGCCGCCAGGTGTCCGCCGACGCCCAGGTCCGCACCGAGGTCGCGGGCCAGCGCCCGCACGTACGTGCCGGACGAGCACTCGACCATGACGTCCAGCTCGGTGGTCGTGCCCTCGCGGCGGATCGACAGGACGTCGAACCGGTGCACGGTCACCGGTCGCGGCGGCAGCGTGACCTCCTCGCCCGCCCGGACCCGCGCGTACGCCCGCTTGCCGTCGACCTTCACCGCGCTGACCGCGCTCGGCACCTGCTGGATCGGCCCGGTCAGCTTCGCGACGCCCGCGCGGACCCGCTCCTCCGAGACCCCGGAGGCGTCCACTGTGGACAGCACCTCGCCCTCGGCGTCGTCGGTGGTGGTCGACGAGCCGAGGCTGATCGTGGACAGGTAGGCCTTGCTGTCCAGGGCGAGGTGGCCGAGGAGCTTGGTGGCGCGCTCGATGCCGAGCACGAGGACACCGGTGGCCATCGGGTCGAGGGTGCCCGCGTGGCCGACCTTGCGGGTGCCGAGGATGCGGCGGACGCGGGCGACGACGTCGTGCGACGTCATGCCGTCCGGCTTGTCGATGACGACCAGACCTGGCGGGACGGTGGGGCGGGACTGGCGAGGGGTTGCGGACACGAGCGAGGATCTTAGGCTGCTACGGAGGCGTCCCAACGCCTGCGCCGCAACTGGACCGGTACGTCCTCGCCGCGGGCCTCCGCTTCGAAGACGGCGGTGCGGGCGCGGCGCCACCAGACCGCGGTGCGCCACACGCCGAGCACGAGCATCGCGGCGAGCGACAGGAAGGCGATCCGGTACGCCTGCGCGGGCGGCAGGCCGTCGAACACGTCCAGCAGCACGCCCACGGCCAGCGCGGACCCGGTGACGGCCGCGAAGCCGCCGACGTTCACGACGCCGGTGGCCGTGCTGACCCGGTGCATCGGGTTGTAGTCGCGGGCCAGCGCGAAGGCGATGCCGGAGATCGGGCCGCCGAGCGAGAGCACGACGAACGCCGTCAGCACCACCGGCGCGGGCACGACGCCACCGGGCCAGGCGAGCAGCACCGTCCAGACGACCAGCGCCCCGGCCAGGAACCAGCCCGCGATCGGCATCCGCAGCTCGGGCTTGCGGGAGATGACCGAGCCGAGCAGCGGGCCCGACGCGACGGCGCCAAGGACCAGCAGGCTCAGCGCCGAGCTCGCCGCGGAGCGGGACATGCCCTGCGCCTCGACGAGGTACGGGAAGCCCCACAGCAGGCCGAGGACGGCGGGCGTGGACATCGTGGAGAAGTGCGTCCAGAACCCGAGCCGGGTGCCGGGCACGCTCCACGCCGTGGCGACCTTGCGCAGCACGACACGGGGCGACTGCGGTGGCAGCACCGGCACGACTACCCCGGCGGGCACGTCGCGCAGCCGGGCGAACGCCACCGCGGCGTAGGCCGCCGTCGCGAAGCCCGCGATCAGGAACGTCCACGTCCACCCCGCGCCGCCCAGCAGCAGCGTCAGCGGGACGGTGGCAGCCAGGTTGCCCACGCCGCCGAGCGCGGCGGAGATCGCCACGATGACCGGGAAGCGGCGGGCCGGGAAGTGCGCGGCGGCCAGGCGCAGCACGCTGACCCAGGTCATGGCGTCGCCGATGCCCAGGACACCGCGGGCGAGCAGGCCCAGCGGGTAGGAGTCGGCGACGGCGAACAGGACTTGGCCGGTGCCCATCAGCAGGGCGGCGGCGGTGAGGACGCGGCGTGGGCCGAAGCGGTCCACGAGGAGTCCGGTGGGGATCTGCATCAGGGCGTAGAGCCCGATCTGGAGCACGGTGAAGGTGCCCAGTGCGGCCGGGCCTACCCCGAACCGCTCGCTCGCTTCCAGCCCCGCGACGCCGAGGGACGTGCGGTGGAACAGTGCGGCGATGTAGATGACGATGGCGGTGGTCCAGATCAGCCACGCTTGCTTCGTGGCGCGATCGACCGGCAAGGCGACGCTCCTCGGGTAGTGGGTCCACCCAGTACATCGGGAACACTTGCCTCGCGGTAACCATTTCGGCGGGTGCCTTCGGACACATCCCACCTATCGGACGGCACCCACCACCGACCAGCCCTCCGACCGGGTGCGCAGCAGCACCGACACCAGCCGCAGCACCATGAACGCCGACAGCCCGGTCCAGATCCCGACCAGGCCCCAGCCGAACGCGAGCGACGCCCACACCATCGGCAGGAACCCGACCACCGCCGACAGCAGGGTCGCCGTGCGCAGGAACGCCGTGTCGCCCGCGCCGAGCAGCACACCGTCCAATGCGAACACCACGCCCGCGATAGGTTGCAGCGCAACGAAGAACCACCACGCGTGCGGGATCTCGGCGAGCACGCCCGCGTCGGAGGTGAACACCTTGGGCAGCACTCCCGCGACCGCCGCGAAGACGATCCCGAGCAGCACCCCGAACACCAGCCCGTACCGGGTGATCTGCCAGGCGAACCGGCGCGCCTTGACCCGTTCCCCCGCGCCCAGCGCCGCGCCGACGATGGACTGGGCCGCGATCGCGAGGGAGTCCAGCACCAGCGCCAGCGCCGTCCACAGCTGGAGCACCACCTGGTGCGCGCCGACGGCCGCGATGGACGTCCGCGCCGCCACCGAGGCGGCCGAGACGAAGCAGGCCTGGAACGCGAGGCTGCGCAGCACCAGGTCGCGGCCGAGGCCGAGCTGGGCGCGCATCAGCGCGGGCACCGGGCGCAGCGCCACGTGCTCGACGGACAGCGCGCGGAAGAACAGCACCGCGGACACGACCTGCGCGACCACGTTCGCGATCGCCGACCCCTCCAGCCCCCACCCGGCCCAGTAGACGAGCACCGGGCACAGCACCGCCGACAGCCCGTTGCCCATCAGCACGTACCGCAGCGGCCGGGCGGTGTCCTGCACGCCGCGCATCCACCCGTTGCCCGCCATCGTGACCAGCACGAACGGCGCCCCGAACAGCGCGATCCGCAGCCAGCTCACCGCCGCCGCGGCGACCTCGCCGTCACCGGCGAGCAGCCGGGCCAGCGGTGGCGCGAACAGCTGCCCGAGCACGACCAGCAGGACGCCGACGCCGATCGCGAGCCACGTCGCCTGGACGCCCTCCTCGACGGCCTCCGCCCGCCGCCCGGCCCCGTGCAGCCGGGCCGTGCGCGAGGTCGTGCCGTAGGACAGGAACGTCAGCTGCGCCGCCACCTGCGTGAACAGCACCCCGCCCAACGCGAGTCCGGCCAGCGGCAGCGCGCCGAGGTGCCCCACGACGGCCGTGTCGACCAGCACGTACAGCGGTTCCGCCGCCAGCACCCCCAACGCGGGCGCGGCCAGGCCCAGCACCCGCCGCGCGGGTACCCGGTCGTCCGTCACGCACCGGCCTCCGGTGGCACCCTCTCCAGCGCTGCCCGCAGGTCGGCCAGCACCCCGGCCGCGTCTCCGCGCGCCGTGAACCCCGCCGCCCGCCGGTGTCCGCCGCCGCCGAGCAGCTGGGCCACCTCGCGCACGTCGATCCGGCTCACCGACCTCAGCGACACCGACCAGGTCGACGGCCGCAGCTCCTTCAGCACCGCCGCGACCTCCGCCTCCTCCGCCGTCCGCACCAGGTCGACCACGCTCTCGACCTCTTCCGGCCGCAGCCCCTTCGCGTCCTCCAGCGTCACCACCGCGTGCACCAGCCCCAGCCCACCCACCGCTTCCCGGTCCAGCCCGGCCCTGCTCAGCACCGTCGCCAGCATCCCCAGGTAGCCGAACGGGTGGCTGTCCATCAACGGCCGCGCCACCGCCTCCGCGTCCACTCCAGCGTCCAGCAGCCGCGCCGCCACGTGGTGCGTCGCCGAGCTCGCGTGCCGGAACGACCGCGTATCGGTCACCAACCCCGCGTACACGCACCGCGCGATCGGCTCGTCGACCTCGACCCCCATCACGTCGAGCAGCCGCAACACCACCAACGCCGTCGCCTCGGCCCGGTCGTCCACCACGTTGACCGTCCCGAACCCCGGATTCGACACGTGGTGGTCCAACACCACCACCTGCCCACCCGCCTCGACCGTCGCCGCGACCCGGTTCCCCAACGGCCCCAACCGCCCCACACTGCCCGCGTCCAACGCCACCAGCACCGCCGGCACAGCAGGCACCTCGGCCGCCGGCACCAACAACCCCGCCACGTCCAGGTCCCGCAACGTCTCCGGCACCTCAGCAGGCGCCCCGAACGACACCCGCACCCGCACCCCACGCCGATGCAGGGCCAACCCAAGCGCTAAAGCACTACCGAGCGCGTCCGCGTCGGGGTTCACATGGGCGAGCAGGGTGACGTCACTGGCGTCCGCAAGCACTTCCGCGGCCGCGGCGAGGTCCGCCGACAGGTCAAGGGGCACCGCGACACGTTAACTCCGAAAACCCCACCAACGCTCCCCGACTTCGGCCACACCCGAAGTAGCCCACCGCCCCGACCAAAACGCCACCGGCCGCAACGAGCACCAACCCCACACATTGGGCGCAGCCCGCCAACGCGCATCCGGCGCGAAGCGCCTGGGGCCTTGTCCGCCGCGAAGCAAGGATGCTTTGTCCGACGCGCAGCGAGGATGCCTAGTCCAACGGCGAAGCCGAGGATGCTTTGTCGGACGAAGTCCGATGGTTGAGTCAGGCGCAGCCTGATGCTGGCGAAGCCAGACTTCCCCTCTGCCCCCGATCCACAGCGCCCTCCTGCTTGACCTTGCTTG
Source organism: Umezawaea tangerina (assembly GCF_003002815.1). Classification (GTDB taxonomy): domain Bacteria; phylum Actinomycetota; class Actinomycetes; order Mycobacteriales; family Pseudonocardiaceae; genus Umezawaea; species Umezawaea tangerina. Next base: position 423,575 of record NZ_PVTF01000004.1, read on the forward strand.
TCAAGACAGCCCTATCGTCTTGACAAGCAAGGTCAAGCATTGAGACAATCGCGCGCCGGGGGCTGGGCTTCGCGCAATGGGAGGGCAGGGCTGGGCTTCCCAAGGGGTGGGAGGACCAAGAGCCGGACTCACGGGGCGAGAGGGCCGGAAACCGAACCTCACCAGGGACGGGAAGGCGCAGGACCAGGCTTCACCAAAGGTGACAGGGCCAAAACCAGCTTCGCCTGGCGAGAGAACCAGAAGCCGAACCCACAGAGCAAGGACCAAAGCCCAACCCCCTACGAAGACTCCGACGCATCCTCCACGTCCTCATCCTCCCGAGGCGCCTTGTACGGATCCGCCTCCCCCGCCGGCTCCGCCCCAATAGCGATCTTCGCCACCTTCTCGTCCCTCTTCCGGGCCCGTGCCAGCAGCTCCTCCATCCGAAGGGCCTCCCCCGGCACCGTGTCCGTCATGAACGCCAACGTAGGGGTGAACCGCACCCCCGTCTGCGCTCCCACCATGCTCCGGAGCACGCCCTTGGCGCTCTCCAGCGCCATGGCCGCCCCGGCGTAGTCCGGTTCGGAGTCGAGCTTCTCGCCGAGCACCGTGTAGTAGACGACGGCGTCGTGCAGGTCGCCCGTCACCTTGGTGTCGGTGATGGTCACCCTGGCGAGTCGCGGGTCCTTGACCTCGTGCTCGATCGCCGATGCGACGATCTGCGAGATCCGCTTGGCGAGCTTGCGAGCCCGTGCCTGGTCGACCACGGTCTTCTCCTCTTTTACTCGTCCTCCGGGCCAAGCAACCGGTGCTTGGCGGAGAGCAGTTCAACCTCGGGTCGGCCGGCCACCAGTCGTTCGCAGGAGGTCAGCAGATCCCTGACATGGGATGCGTCCGCCGCGACGACGGCCACCCCGATCAACGCGCGGCGGTGCAGGTCCTGGTGGCCCGCTTCGGCCGCGGAGACTTCGAACTTGCGCCGCAGTTCGGCCACCACGGGCCGGACGACGGATCGCTTTTCCTTCAACGAGTGGACGTCGCCGAGCAACAGGTCCAGCTCGAGTGAACCAACGAACACAGTGGTCACCATGGGGGGTAGCGGGCAAAGGTGCGGGGCCGCCCGTTGGACGACCCCGCACCTGCACCCTCGACTATCAGGCGCGGGGCTTCTCGCGCATCTCGAAGGTCTCGACGACGTCGCCGACCTTCAAGTCGCTGTAGTTGCCCAGCGTCAGACCGCACTCGAAGCCCTCGCGGACCTCGGTCGCGTCGTCCTTGAACCGCCGCAGCGAGCTGATCGGCAGGTTCTCCTGGATGACGTTGCCGTCGCGCAGCAGGCGGGCCCGCGCGTTCCGGCGGATCTCGCCCGAGAGGACCATGCAACCGGCGATCGTGCCGACCTTGGAGGACTTGAACACGTCGCGGATCTCCGCGCGGCCAAGCTGGACCTCTTCGTACTCCGGCTTGAGCATGCCCTTGAGGGCCGCTTCGATCTCGTCGATCGCCTGGTAGATCACCGTGTAGTACCGGACGTCGACGCCCTCGCGGTTGGCCAGCTCGGTGGCCTTGCCCTCCGCGCGGACGTTGAAGCCGAGCACGATGACGTTGTCGGCGATGGCGAGGTTGATGTCGCCTTCGGTGATGCCACCGACACCGCGGTGGATGACCCGCAGCTCGACGTCGTCGCCGACCTCGATCTTCAGGAGCGCGTCCTCGAGTGCCTCGACGGTACCCGAGTTGTCGCCCTTGATGATCAGGTTGAGCTGGTTCGTCTCCTTCAGCGCTGCGTCCAGGTCCTCGAGGCTGACCCGCTTGCGACGCGACGCGTTCATGGCGTTGCGCTGACGTGCCTGGCGGCGTTCCGCGATCTGGCGGGCGACGCGGTCCTCGTCCACGACGAGGAACGTGTCACCGGCGCCCGGCACCGAGGTGAGGCCGATGACCTGCACCGGACGGGACGGGGTCGCCTCGATGACGTCCACGTTGTGCTCGTCGACCATGCGACGGACACGGCCGTAGGCGCCACCGGCGACGATCGAGTCGCCGACGCGGAGCGTGCCGCGCTGGACCAGGACGGTCGCCACCGGGCCACGGCCGCGGTCGAGGTGCGCCTCGATGGCGACGCCCTGCGCTTCCATGTTCGGGTTGGCCCGCAGGTCGAGCGAGGCGTCGGCGGTCAACAGGATGGCCTCGAGGAGGCCGTCGATGTTGGTGCCCTGCTTCGCGGAGATGTCGACGAACATGGTGTCGCCACCGTATTCCTCGGCCACCAGGTTGTACTCGGTGAGCTGCTGCCGGATCTTGTCCGGGTTCGCGCCCTCCTTGTCGATCTTGTTCACCGCGACCACGATCGGCGCGCCTGCCGCCTGGGCGTGGTTGATCGCCTCGACCGTCTGCGGCATGACGCCGTCGTCGGCCGCGACCACGATGACCGCGATGTCCGTGGACGTCGCGCCTCGGGCACGCATGGCGGTGAACGCCTCGTGACCGGGGGTGTCGATGAAGGTGATGAGCCGCTCGATGCCCTGGAGCTCCGTGCGGACCTGGTAGGCGCCGATGTGCTGGGTGATGCCACCGGCCTCGCCCTCGTGCACCTTCGTCTTGCGGATGGTGTCGAGGAGTCGCGTCTTACCGTGGTCGACGTGGCCCATGACGGTCACGACCGGCGGACGGATCTGCAGGTCGTCCTCGCCACCGGCGTCGTCGCCGTAGGTGATGTCGAACGTGCCCAGCAGGTCGCGGTCCTCTTCCTCCGGGGAGACGACCTGGACCTGGTAGTTCATCTCCGAGCCGAGCAGCTCGAGGATCTCGTCCGACACGGACTGCGTGGCCGTGACCATCTCACCGAGGTGGAACAGCACCTGCACCAGCGAGGCCGGGTTGGCGTTGATCTTGTCGGCGAAGTCGGTCAGCGAGGCACCGCGGGCGAGGCGGACGACCTCGCCGTTGCCCTTCGGCAGGCGGACGCCGCCGACCGAGGGGGCCTGCATGTTGTCCATGTACTCCTGGCGCTTCTGGCGCTTGGACTTGCGTCCACGTCGCGCCGGACCACCAGGACGGCCGAAGGCACCAGCGGTGCCACCACGACCGGCGCCACCGCCACCGGGACGACCGCGGAAACCGCCGCCACCACCGGCCGGGGCACCGCCACCGCCGCCGGGGCGGAAGCCTCCACCGGCACCGCCACCGCCGCCACCGGCACCACCGGGACGGAAGCCACCGCCGCCGCCACCGCCGCCACCGGGGCGGAAGCCGCCACCGGCACCGCCGCCGCCACCGGGACGACCGCCACCGCCGCCACCGCCACCAGGACGGCCTCCGCCGCCACCGGGGCCGGGACGGCCGCCGGTGCCACCGGGACGAGGAGCGGGCGCCGGACGACCGGGCATCATGCCGGGGTTCGGGCGAGGGGGCATCGAGCCGGGGTTCGGGCGCGGGCCACCGGAACCGGCGGAACCGCCGGGACGGGGACCGGCCGGACGGCTGTCGCCGGGCTTGGAGGACGGACGGCGGTCGCTGCTGCCACCGCTGTCGCGCTCACCCTGGTTGCCGCCACCGGGCTGGCCACCACCGGGCTGGCCGCCCGGACGCGGGCCGGACGGACGCGGCGCGGGTGCGCCACCGCCGACGCCGAAGGGGTTGTTGCCGGGCCGCGGCGGACGGGGTCCGGCGGGCTTCGGCGACTGCGGCTTCGGCGGAACCACGGACGGGTTCTGCTGGGCCGCGGGCTGTGCGGGCTGCGGAACGACGCGCGGGCCCGGACGGGGGCCTGCGGGCTTCTGCGGCTGGGAGGTCGGCGCGGGCGCCGACGGGGTGGCCGAGGCGGCGGGTGCCACCGGGGCCTGCTGCTGGGGCTGCGGGGCCTTGGCCGCGGGGGCGACCGGGGCGGGCGCGGGGGCAGCGGCAGCGGGCTGCTGCTGCGGCGCGGGCCTCGGGGCCGGGGGCTTCGGGCCGGGTATGGGGCCGGGGCGACCGGGCACGGGGCCGGGACGTCCGGGCACGACGGGCTTGGAGTCGGACTTGACCTCCGGGGCGGACTGCGCGGGCGCTGCCGGTGCGGGTGCCGCGGGCTTCGGCGGGCCGGGACGGCCTGCCGGCTTCGGCTTCGCATCGTTCTTCGAGTACGCGTCGCGCAGTCGACGGGCCACCGGGGCCTCGACCGTGGAGGATGCGGACTTCACGTACTCGCCCTGGTCGGCGAGCTTCGTGAGTACTTCTTTGCTTGTGACGCCGAGCTCTTTCGCGAGCTCGTGCACACGGGCCTTCCCTGCCACTGCTCTCCTCAGGTGATGAGGTCGGCGGCAGTCCCGTCGACCTCGTCTTAACGTCGCGCGTTCATGTCTTCAGCTTCACGGCTGACTCATGACGGGTCGACCTGCTTCCCTACTCCTCGCCGCGGGACGTTCCCGCGGCCTTCTCATGCTGCTCGAGGTGCTCACGCACGTGATCGACGGCGAGCGGCCCCTGGACCCGGAGGGCCCTGGGGAACGCTCGTCGCCGTTCGGCGTTCGTGAGGCAATCGAGATCAAGGTGCAACCAAGCGCCCCGACCCGGCAACCGTCGGCGGGTGTCCGGAACAAGCGTCCCGTCCACCACCACCACGCGCAGCAGCTCGGAGGGCAACGTCCGAGCGCGGCATCCAATGCACGTACGAGCTGGGCCGATGTGCGTTGCAACCGATCCCCGACGTTCAACCACTGAGTAGTCTATCCCCTACGACTCATTCAGCCGAACCGGATGCGGTCGCCCCGGCCGGTGCGGCACCCGCTGCCTCGGCATCGCTGCGGATGTCGATGCGCCATCCGGTCAGCCGCGCGGCGAGCCGCGCGTTCTGGCCTTCCTTGCCGATGGCGAGCGACAACTGGAAGTCCGGCACCACGACGCGCGCCGTCTTCGCACGCTCGTCGAGCACCGTGACGGAGACAACCTTGGCAGGTGACAAGGCATTCCCGACGAACGTGGCCGGGTCGTCCGAGTGGTCGATGATGTCGATCTTCTCGCCGGCCAGCTCGCTCATGACGTTGCGGACGCGGGCGCCCATCGGGCCGATGCAGGCGCCCTTGGCGTTGACTCCGGACACCGTCGACTTCACCGCGATCTTCGAACGGTGACCCGCCTCACGTGCCACCGCGGGGATCTCCACGGTGCCGTCCGCGATCTCCGGGACCTCCAGCGCGAAGAGCCTGCGCACGAGGTTCGGGTGCGTCCGGGACAGGGTGATCTGCGGGCCGCGCGCGCCGCGCGAGACGCCGACGACGTAGCACTTGAGCCGCGAGCCGTGCTCGTAGGTCTCGCCGGACACCTGCTCGGCGGGCGGCAGCACGCCTTCGGTGTCACCCACCTGGACGACGACCATGCCGCGGGCGTTCGCACGCGCGTCGCGCTGGACGACGCCGCCGATGATCTCGCCCTCCTTCGCGGAGAACTCGCCGAAGGTGCGCTCGTGCTCGGCGTCGCGCAGGCGCTGCAGGATGACCTGCCGGGCCGTGGTCGCGGCGATCCGGCCGAAGCCCTCGGGGGTGTCGTCCCACTCGTCCTCGACCGTGCCGTCCGGCGCCAGGTCCTGGGCGAGCACCCGGACGGCTCCGGTCTTCTTGTCGATCTCCACGCGGGAATGCGCGTGGTGGCCCTCGGTGTGCTTGTAGGCCGTCAGGAGCGCGGTCTCGATGGCTTCCAGCACGACGTCGAAGGGGATGTCCTTGTCCCGTTCGATCGCGCGGAGAGCAGCGATGTCGACGTTCACCTCGACTCCTCCTTCGATTCTGGTTCGGATTCGTCCTCGTGCTGCCCCGGTTCGAGGATGGACAGCTCCGAGGCGGGGGCCGGCTTGAACTCGATCTCCACGACGGCGCGCTCGATCGTTCGGTACTCGACGCGGCGCAGCTCGCCCTTGACCAGCAGCACGACACCGTCGTCGTCGGCTTGGCCGACCCGGCCGAACCACTCGACCGCGTCGGGCTGCTTGACCTTGACCAGCCGCAGCTTCGCGCGCCGCCAGTGCCGGGGCCTGGTCAGCGGGCGTTCGGCGCCGGGCGACGTGACTTCGAGCGTGTACGGACCTGCCATCAGGTGGTCGACTTCGTCGAGGGCGGCGGCGACGGCGCGGCTGGCCTGGGCCACCTCGTCCAGTCCGATGCCGTGCTCGGCGTCCACGACCACCTTGACCAGCCTGCGACGCCCAGCCTGATGCACGTCGAGCAGCTCGAGGTCGAAGCCGATGGCCTCTACCGCCTCCTGCACGACGGGTTCTAGCTGCGCGGCGAGGTCTCCGCGCGGCGGGCTGGACATTTGGTTACTCCCACAGTCTCAGGTGCAGTACACGGGCATGGGAACCCCGGCCGACGCTGCACTCGCCGGTCGTGGTCGCCCAGACTATCTCGTTCGGAGACCTTCCACGGCCACCGTCGATCACGCCGTCTCTGGCAGGATCGGGATCCGTGATCGCCGATTCCCGTGGTCCGCTGCTCAACCGACGCCGGGTGCTGCTCGCCGCAGCCGCCGCGCCGTTGGCAGTCGCGTGCACCACACCGCCGCCGCCTCCCCCACCACCCGACCCGCTGGCCGAGCTGGTGGTTCAGGCGCGCGCGGACGCCGCACTGGCGACCGCGGCGGGCGCCACCGAGGTCGCCGCCGCCCGCACCGAGCACGCCAAGCTCCTCCAGGCCGAGGTCGACCGCGCCCGCCCCAGCACCCCCTCCGCCTCCGCGGCCCCCTCCAGCACGCCACCCGAGCAACCACCCGGCGGCGCCACCCCGGAACAGGTCGTCGAGGCCCTCACCGCCGCCCGCCAGAAGGGCACCGACCTCATGCCCACCGTGCCCGTCCACCGCGCGGGCCTCCTGGGCTCCGTCGTCGCGGGCTGCGCCAGCCTGCTGGAGGCCATGTCATGAGCCAACCGAGCTCCACCCCACCCACCGGCAAACCCACGGGTGACGCCATCCAGGCCGTCCAGGACGCCCTCGCCACCGAACACGCCGCCGTCTGGACCTACGGCCTGGTCAGCGCCTTCCTCAAGGAACAGGCCGACCAAACCGCCGCCGGCGCCAACTCCCACCGCGCCCGCCGCGACGCCACGGAAAGAATCCTCCGCGACACCAACGCCGAACCCGTCCCCCCAGCCCCCGCCTACCTCCCCCCAGCCCCGGTAACCGACGCCGCCTCCTCCATCGCCGCCCTCGTAGCCGTGGAGATCGACGGCTGCACCGCCTGGCGCGGCGTACTCGACCGCACCGAAGACCAAGACCTACGCCGCAGCGCCCTGGACGCCCTCACCTCCTGCGCCGTCCGCGCAACCCGCTGGCGCAAAACCGGCGGCCTAACCCCAACCTCCCTAGCCCTCCCAGGCACCGCCGTCGGCTAGCAAAACAGGGAAAACCAAAGCCAAACAAAGACCAACCACATTCTTGGTCCGGCGAAGCTCGGATGCTTTGTCCAACGGCGAAGCCAAGGATGCCTTGTCCGACGCGCAGCGAGGATGCCTTGTCCAACGGCGAAGCCAAGGATGCCTTGTCCGTCGCGGAGCGAGGGATCCCGAACCGGCGCAGCCGCCACCTCGCATCCGGCGCGGAGCGCCCGCCCGCTTTGTCCGACGCGAAGCAAGGATGCTTGGTCCGACGCGCAGCGAGGATGCCCGAGTCGGCGAAGCCGATGCCGGGGCCAGCCATTCCCCTCCGGCACCCCGATCCGAAGCCATCTCTATGCCTGTCGAACCTTGTCAAGACATCTTTACCGTCTTGACAAGGTTCGACAGGCATAGAACACTCGGCGAGCGGGGTGGAACCTCCCTAAACCCGCGAGCCCGACGCCACCCCGCACAGCACCACGCACAGCACCACGCCAGGACTCACCCAGCCACATCCCCCGCCAACCGAAAAGCATCCTCACTGACCTTCTTCATCAGCCGGTTGTGCTCAGCCTCGTCCGGCCCGTGCTTCACCGTGTCGGACTCCACGATCACCACTTCCCGGTCCTGAAGCTTCGACGCGAACCCCCCGGACGCCAACGTCTTCAGGTCGGGCACCTTCACGGTCCCTTCCCGCACCAGGTCGTTCACGTTCCCGGTCCCGTCGGCACTGGTCAGTTCCTTGAACTTGGCCGCGTCCTGCGCGTTGGCCATCCTCACCACGGAAATGGACGTGTAGACCGTTCGCCCGTCGTCCAACATCGTCGTGAACAACTGCCGCGCCAACTGCGCGCACTGCGTCTTCGCCAGGAAGTCCTTCACCGCCCCGTAGGCGTGGTCAACGCACTTCGTGTCCCTCAACGGCGCCGGAATCTGCTCGTTCTTCGCGAACTCGAACTCCCCAGCCGGCACCGTCGACCGGGTAGCCGACGGGTCAGCCGAGTTCCCCGACCCCCCGGAGTCGATCAACAACCAGATCAACGCCGCCACCAACGCGACAGCGACCAACCCCAACGCCTTGAACGGCAGGTTCTTCCCCCGAGGCCTCCCAACAGGCCCCGGCACCGACACAGGCGGCCCGACCATGGTCCCCGGACCAGGCCCAGGACCCACCCCAGGACCCATCAACGAGTCCAGCTTCCCCATCTCCGAACGCCACAGCGGCGTGGTCTCGTTCACCCCCGGCGGATGGATCCGCGGAAGCTGCTGCGTCACCTCTTCGGGGGACTCACGTGGGACTGACACAGTGCCAAACGGTATCCGACCGCGCTCATCCAAGCGCCTCGAGCACGAGTTCCACGTCCTCCGCCGTGTTGTACAAGTGGAACCCGAGCCGCACTTTCCCCGCCCTCAAACCCGCGGCCACACCCGCTTTGACCAGGCGTTCGTGCGCACCGGGCCGATCTACGGCGATGATCGCGGATCCTTCGGGTTCCCGGCCGAGACCGATCAGCACCGCGTCGGCCAGTCCGGTGTTGTGCGCCCGCACCGCCGCCTGGTCGAGTGACGCGAGCCACGGAAGGGCGACGGCCGCGCCGACGTGCGACAGCCACACCGGGGATGTGTCCAGCGCCCGCGCGTCGGACGCCAGGCGCAGCGGCAGGTCGTAGACGGTCGTCCACCGGTCCTCCCCCGCGTACCAATTGGCCGCGATCGGCACGGCCCGCGCGAGCGCCTCCGGTGAGCAGGCCAGCCAGCTCGCCCCGCGCGGCGACAGCAGCCACTTGTAGCCGGCGGCGACCACCCAGTCGGCCCAGCCCACGTCGAGCGGGTACCAGCCGAGCGACTGGGTCACGTCCAGCATCACCGGCACCCCGGTCGCCCGCAGCCCGTCGAGGTCGGCGATCCGGCCGTCGGCGGACTGCACCGTGCTCACCGCCACCAGGTCGTACCCGCCCGCGGCGGACACCAGCTCGTCGAGCCCGACCTCCACGACCGTGTGCCCCTGCGCCGCGAACGGGAACGAGACGCTGGTGAACTCGCCGCGCGCCACCAGCACGCGGGAGCCCTTGGGCAGGCTCGCCGCGACGACCGCGACCAGCTGCGAGGCCGACGACCCGATCGCGACCCGCTCCGCGGGCATCCCGACGAGCTCGCCGAACGCCGCCCGCGCGGCGACCACGTGCTCGTCGAACAGCGGGGGCCGGTCGGCGCCGGTGCGCCAGCGGTGCACGGACTCGGCCACGGCGTCGGCCACCACGACGGGCGGGATGCCGATGCTCGGGGTGTTGAGGTAACCGGGCGGGACGTCGAACTCCTGGCCGAAGGCGCTGCGCATACCCCCGAACCTACGTCGCGCTCAGCGCATCCGGATCACGTTGCGGGTCACCCGCGCGGCCGCGTCGGAGCAGAGGAACGCGATCACACCGCCCACCTCCTCGGCCTCGGCGACGTCGAAGCTCGCCCGCACCTCGTCGTTGACCCAGCCGGTGTCGGTGACCGGCGGGTGCAGCACGTTCGACGTGATGCCGTGCGCGGACAGCTCGGCGGCGGCGGACATGGCGTAGTTCTCCAGCGCCGCTTTGGCCGCGCCGTAGGACACCTCGCTCGGGAACCCCTGCTGACCGCCGGAGGTGAGGCTCACGATCCGGCCCCAGTTGCCGCCGCGGGCCACGTGCCGCCGGGCGAACTCCGCGATCAGCAGCGCGGTGGCGCGGGCGTCGACGGCGAACTGGGTGTCGAACGTGTCGGCGGTGACCGACCGGAGCTTGCGCCCGAACCGGTCGGCGTCCTCGGTCAGGAACGTGTCCTGCACCCAGCCCGAGGCGTTGTTGACCAGCACGTCGACCGGTCCGAAAACCCGTTCGGCCTCGTCGAACAGCTCGGCGGCGGTCTGCGGCCTGGCCAGGTCCGCCTCGACGGCGTGCGCCTGGCCACCGGCGGCGAGGATCGCCTCGACGACCTCGTGGGCGTCGGAGTCGCGGCTGGTGAAGTACGCCTCCGGGGTGCTCGGGTCGGGTTCCGGCTCGTAGCGCAGGAACGTGACGAGGACGTTGACGCCCTGCGCCGCCAGCGCCTTCGCGGTGGCGGCGCCGATGCCCTGGTTCGCGCCGGTGACGATCGCGGTGTGGACCATGGCGCGGATCGTGCCCCACGGCCGTGCCGGGCGCACCCGAATTGCCTACCGTGGGCGTGTGCGCAGCGAAGAGATCGAGATCAGCACCGGGTCCGACGAGGTCGTGCACGACCTCACCTCGGCGGTCGAGAGGTTCCTGGAGGACGTCGAGGGCGACGGCCTGCTCCACGTGTGGGTGCCGCACGCGACCGCCGGGCTGGCCATCCTGGAGACCGGCGCGGGCAGCGACGACGACCTGCTGACGGCGCTGCGGAAGCTGCTGCCCGCCGACGACCGCTGGCGGCACCGGCACGGCAGCCGCGGCCACGGCCGCGACCACGTGCTGCCCGCGCTGGTGCCGCCGTACGCGACGGTCCCGGTGCTGGGCGGCGTGCCGGTGCTCGGCACCTGGCAGTCGATCTGCCTGGTCGACACCAACATCGACAACCCCGTCCGCCGGGTTCGGTTCAGCTTCCTCGCCGGGTAGCCCACCGCTGGCCTGCCGGCCCCGTGCGTCCGCGGACGGGTCCGTTTCCGCCGGTGCGGCAGGGTACGGTGCGACGCGTGACGCACCCAGGGGACGGGCAAGGCGGTTGGGGAGGTCAGCAGGGTGGCTGGGGGCAGCCGAGCTACCCCCAGACCGGCGGCTTCCCCCAGCAACAGCAGCAGGCGCAGTACGGCGGCCTCGGCGTGTACTCCGGCGGCCCGCCCCAGCGGCCGAACCGCGGCCCGTGGCTGGTCGTCGGCATCATCGTCGCGGTGCTCGTGCTGGTCGGCGGCGGTCTGACCGTGTTCCTGCTCAACCGCGACCCCGACAAGGGCGCCGCGCCCGCCACGTCCTCCGCGCCGACCACCACGTCGTCCGAGGAGACCACCAAGTCGTCCGCCCCGCCCGCCGCGAGCTGCGAGGCGCACGCCGCGAAGTGGACCTGCGTCGCGGTGAAGTCCGTCGGCTTCGGCTACGACGTGCCCGACACGTGGAAGCCCGCGACCCCGACCAGCGTCGGCGTCGTCGAGGGCCTGCCGGACGTGAAGCTGATCGGTCTCGCCACCTACGGCGACTACAAGTGCGGCGGCAAGGGCTACAACCGCGGCAACACCGGCGCGGCGCTGCTGCCGAAGGGCGACGCGGGCGCGACGGCGAAGGACATCGCCACCAAGCTGAGCACGCAGTACTACAAGTCCGCGCCCACCTCCAACGCCGTCGTCGGCGAGCCCAAGGAGATCACCCTCCCCAAGACGACCGTGAAGGGGATGCTCGTCGACTCGGTGATCACCACCAGCGGCAACAACTGCCTGGCCACCAAGGGTTCCATCCGGGTCCTGGTGCTGCAGAGCACCGACAACCTGCACGTGTTCATGGCCAACGGCGACCTCGAGGGCGGCGCCACCGACGCCCCGGCCGCCGTCAGCGAGGCCGACCTCCAGGCCATGGTCGACTCCGTCAAACCGCTGAGCTAGGAGTGGCCGTGAAGACGCTGGTGCTGTGGGACATCGACCAGACCCTCATGGAGGCCCGCGGCCTGGGCCACAGCTGGTACCGCACGGCCCTGCAAGCGGCGGCGGGCACCGAGCTGCGGCACGTCCCCAGCTTCCCCGGCCGCACCGAGATGGCCATCTCCCACGAGCTGCTGGTGCTGCACGACATCGAGCCCACCCCCGAGCAGATCGCCGCCCTGCACCGCGAGCTCATCGCCGTCGCCGACCGCGAACACCCCCTCCTCCTCGAACACGGCCGCGCCCTCGCCGGCGCCCCCGAAGCCCTCGCCGCGCTCGCCGCCCGTGACGACGTCGTCCAGAGCGTCGTCACCGGCAACCTCGCCGAGATCGCCAGGTACAAGCTCGCCGCCTACGGCCTCGACCCCCACGTCGACCTCGACATCGGCGGCTACGGCTCCCTCTCCCCCGACCGCCCCGCCCTCGTCATCGACGCCATCCGCCGCGCCACCACCAAACACGGCCACCCGTTCCCCGCGGACTCCGTGGTCGTCCTCGGCGACACCCCGCACGACATCACCGCGGCCACCCACCACGGCGCCACCGCGATCGGCGTCGCCACCGGCCGCAGCACCGTGGCCGACCTCCAAGCCGCCGGCGCCCACACCGTCCTCCCCGACCTCACCGACACCGCCGCCGTCCTCGCGGCCGTGCTGCGGACCTGATCGCGTCAGGCGACTCCGACGGCGCAAGTTCTCGTTGAACCCCTCAGCCTCGTCGTCTCGAACTCCACGGTGTACCTCGCGTACGACCGGGCCTCGTCGGCCGTCATCGACTTCAGCACGATGACCGACGTTCCCGTGCACGGGGACCACCCAGGTCCGGTCCCTCCACCCCCATTCGGCGAAGGTGACGACCACCGGCATGTGGACCGTCGCCTCGTGCGCGAGGCTGAACCCCGCCCCCTCGGGGAAGGCCAAGCCGGGATGGTCCCCCTCAACCGCGCTCAGGTCGCCCCTGAGATCGATGTTCCCCGTGTTCGTGAGCGCGATGGTCGTGTTGTGCTGTCCGGGAGTGGAGAACCGGGGCTCGGGACGGACCAGGTCGACCTCCAGAGCAGCCCACGTCCGCACGATGACGACCTTGGGCTCACTCGCCCACCAGCTGCGTTCCTCGGCTTCGGCCTCGGCGTTCGTGGCGAGCACTTTGAGTTGGTGATGACCGGCCATGGGCTCCGTCGGCCCGCATGACACGGTCAGCGAGACCTTCCGCTCCTGCCCTGGTGCGAGCGGCACGCCGGCGACCTCGTCCGCGCCGGACCGGTGACGACACCGGCTTGCACCACGTGGCGCCCATCGCCGGACATGATGTTGGTGACGTGCGGCCTGGACTCTGGTTCCTCGGGCACGACGCCACCGCACGCGAAAGGGGTCCCGCTCACCCGAGCGGGACCCCTTGGCGCACAACGGCGACTACCCCCGGACCAACCCCACCAGGTGCTCCACCACGGCGTCCACGGCCACGTCGGTGCGGTCGCCCGACCGGCGGTCCTTGACCTCCACCTGGCCGTCGGCCAGGCCGCGGCCGACGACGAGGATGGTCGGGACGCCGATCAGTTCGGCGTCCTTGAACTTCACGCCGGGGCTGACCTTGGGGCGGTCGTCGAGCAGGACGGAGAGGCCGGCGGCGTGGAGTTCGCCTGCCAGCTTCTCGCCGCCGGCGAGCAGGGCCTCGTCCTTGCCCGCCACGACGAGGTGGATGTCGGCGGGGGCGACGTTGCGGGGCCAGATGATGCCCTTCTCGTCGTGGCTCTGCTCGGCGATGGCGGCCACGAGCCGGGAGACGCCGATGCCGTAGGAGCCCATGGTGATCCGGATCGGCTTGCTGTCCGGGCCGAGGGCGTCCAGCGAGAACGCGTCGGCGTACTTGCGGCCGAGCTGGAAGATGTGGCCGATCTCGATGCCGCGCGCGGCGACGAGCACGCCGTGGCCGTCGGGCGACGGGTCGCCCTCGCGCACCTCGGCCACGTCGATCACGCCGTCGGGCGTGAAGTCCCGGCCCGCCACGAGGTCCACGACGTGGTGGTCGGCCTTGTCCGCGCCGGTGACCCACGCCGTGCCGCGCACGACGCGCGGGTCGACCAGGAACCGGACGCCGTTGGCCAGCAGCGCGCCCGGTCCGATGTAGCCCTTGACGAGGAAGCCGTTGCGGGCGAAGTCGGCGTCGTCGAGCAGCGTCACCTCGGCGGGCTCGAACGCGGCCTCGAGGCGCTTGAAGTCGACCTCGCGGTCGCCGGGCAGGCCGATGGCGAGCAGGGTCCAGTCCTTCTCGCCCGGCTTGCGGGTCTTGACGAGCACGTTCTTCAACGTGTCCGCGGCCGTGAACGTGCGGCCGAGACCGGCGCCGTTGAGGTGGTCGACCAGCGTCTGGATGGTCGGCGTCGCGGGCGTGTGGTGCACCTGGGACTCGGGCTTGTCCTCGGTGGACTGCTCGGGCGGCGCGGGGGTCGTGACGGCCTCGACGTTGGCGGCGTAGCCGGACTCCGTGCTGCGCACGAACGTGTCCTCGCCGGTCGGCGCGACGGCGAGGAACTCCTCGGACGCCGAGCCGCCCATCGCGCCGGACGTGGCCGACACGATGACGTACTCCATGCCGAGGCGTTCGAAGATGCGGATGTAGGCGTCGCGGTGCGCCTGGTAGGACTCCGACAGGCCCTCGTCGCTGAGGTCGAAGGAGTACGAGTCCTTCATCAGGAACTCGCGGCCGCGCAGGATGCCCGCGCGGGGGCGCGCCTCGTCCCGGTACTTCGTCTGGATCTGGTAGAGCGTGACCGGGTAGTCCTTGTACGAGTTGTACTCGCCCTTCACGGTGAGCGCGAACAGCTCCTCGTGCGTCGGGCCGAGCATGTAGTCGGCGCCCTTGCGGTCCTTGAGGCGGAACACGTTGGGGCCGTACTCGGTCCACCGGCCGGTGGCCTCGTAGGGCTCCCTGGGCAGCAGCGCGGGGAACTGGATCTCCTGGGCGCCGAAGGCGTCCATCTCCTCGCGCACGACCTGCTCGATGTTGCGCAGCACGCGCAGACCCAGCGGCAGCCAGGTGTACCCGCCCGGTGCGACGCGGCGGACGTAGCCGGCGCGGACCAGCAGCTTGTGGCTGGGTACTTCGGCGTCGGCCGGATCCTCGCGCAAGGTGCGCAGGAACAGCGACGACATCCTGGTGATCACGATGGGTACTCCTCGTGGGAACGGTGTCCGAACAGCGTAGTGAAGGAGGTCACCGCAGATCCAACGGGTAACGCCCCGTCGCGCCCCCGGAAAGGACCTGATCGTTCCCCACCGCGTTTGCGCAGCTCAGAACACTTATCCACGAAAACTGTCGGTACCCGTCCCTACCCTGCCGACCATGACCCTCACCATCGGCATGATCACGATCGACAGCAGCGACCCGCACAAGCTCGCCGACTTCTGGACCGGTGCCCTCGGCACGTCGGTGCAGCACGACTGGGGCGAGTACGTCGTCCTGGCGCCCTCCGCAGAGGGGGCGGTGCAGGTCGGGTTGCAGCGGGTCGAGTCGGTCACACCGGGCAAGAACAGGGTGCACTTCGACATGCAGGTGCCGGACCGCGCCGCCGAGGTCTCCAGACTCGTGGAGCTGGGCGCCTCGGAGATCGGCGAGCACACCGTGCCGGGGCTGACGTGGACGGTGCTGGCCGACCCGGAGGGCAACCAGTTCTGCGTCGGCCAACCCGGCTGAGACCAGGCCGGTCGGGACGAGGTGGTGCTCGTCCCGACCGGCACGGCCTCCAGCGGCCTCAGAAGAGGCCGTTGTCGTGCGGGAGGGCGCTCGGGACGGGGGCGATGACGTCCCAGTGCTCGACGATCTTGCCGTCGGCCACGCGGAACAGGTCCCAGTACGCGACCGGGTCGCCGAACTCGCCCTCGGACTGGAGCAGCACCAGGTCGCCCTCGGCGACGACCCGGTGGACGGTCTTGTAGACCAGGTTCTTGCCCTGCTCGGCCCAGGTCGCCGCGGCGGCGCCGAAGCCCGCGAGGCCGTCGGCCGCCTCGGGGTTGTGCTGGTCGTAGCGCTCGGTCGAGATGTAGTCCGTGAGCACCGAGTAGTCGGCGTCGACCAGCACCCGCTGGGCGAACTCGGTGACGAGGGCGCGGTTCCGCTCGGTCTTGTCCAGGTCGGCCGGCGCGCCGGGGCCGTCGGTCTGGGTGCGGCCGCTGGCGGTGCGCGCCACGACCGGGGTCAGCCCGTCCCAGTGCTCGGCCAGCTTGCCGTCCTCGACGCGGAAGAGGTCGAAGGCGACCAGCGGCGTCGGGCCGAAGCCGTGGTAGGTGCCGTGCAGGGCGACGAGGTCGCCGTCCGCGATGACGCGTGCGCCCTCGTAGCGGAAGTCCGCGGGCAGGGAGGCGACGAGGCCGCGCAGGGCGTCCGGGCCGTCGGCCGCCAGTGAGCTGTGCTGCCGGTAGGTGGGCGAGACCCAGCGGTCTACGGCGGAGGGGTCGCGGTCGCCGAACAGCTCGCCCGCGGCTTGGCCGACCAGGTTCTTGTTGTCCATGGGAGGAAGTCCGTTTCGTGAGGAGGAACGAGGACAACGATCGACCGAACCGGCCTCGACCACGAGGTAGGATCCGGCAGCACCATGGTGAAAAGTGGACAAGTCAGCGAGTTCGGCTTCAGCAACCCCGACCGGCGGCACCTCGGCGTCGAAGTGGTGGACTTCGGCCGGATGACCAGAAGGCTGCCTGCGAGGACGCTGTCCAGCGTGCACCGGACGGACTTCCACCAGGTCTTCCTGATCACCGGCGGCAGCGGCGAGATGATGGTCGATTTCGTCGACCACCCCTGCGTCGCGGGCACGCTGCTGCACGTTGCCCCCGGCCGCGTCCTGCGCCTCCCGCCGCCGGGGCTGGAGGCGACCGTGGTGCTGTTCACCGCCACCTTCCCGCCCCGGCTGGACCGGGCGGGGTCCCTGCTCGCCTCGTTCGGCCCGGTCGGCTGGACGGTCCCGCCCGACGAACGGCGGACCGTGGTCGCCGCCGCGGCGGAGCTGCACGCCGAGTACCGCCGGGCGGTCCAACGGCCGCGGGCCATCACCGTCGACCTCCTGCGGCACCTGCTGGGAGCCCTGCTGCTCCGCGTCGCCCGGCTGGCCCCGGAGGACGAGGAGCAGCGGCACGACGCGTTCCACCGCTTCCGGCACGAGCTGGAGCGGTCGTTCGCCACGACCCGCAACGCTGCGGACTACGCCGCCCGAGTCGGCTACTCACCGCGCACCCTGAACCGGGTCTGCCTCCAGGCGACCGGCCGGACCGCCAAGGCGCTGGTCGACGCCAGGGTCGCGCTGGAGGCCAAGCGCCTGCTGGCCGACACCGACCTGTCCGTCGCGGCGGTCGGGGCCCGGCTGGGCTTCACCGAGCCGACGAACTTCGGCAAGTTCTTCACCCGCGAGACCGGTGCCACGCCCGGCGCGTTCCGGGCGCGGGAACGCACCTGACCCGCGCTGCCCTACCCTCATCGGGTGCTCGTGCTGCTGCCCCCGTCGGAGACCAAGGCCATCGGTGGGACGGGCGCGCCGCTCGACCACGCGGCCCTCTCCTGTCCCGAGCTGAACCCCGTCCGCGACAAGATCGCGTCGGCCCTGGTCGAGCTGGCGGACGACCTCCCGGCCAGTCTCGCCGCGCTGGACCTGTCCGAGCGCCAAGCCGACGAGGTCTCGCGGAACGCGGAGCTGTGGCGGTCGCCGACGCTGCCCGCGCTGGCCCGGTACACCGGTGTCCTCTACGACTCCCTCGACCTGCCGAGCATGAAGAAGGGCGAACGGGAGCGCGCCTTCCGGCGGTTGGCGGTCGCCTCGGCGTTGTTCGGCGTGGTCCGCGGTGGCGACCCCATCCCGGCCTACCGCCTCTCCGGCGGTTCCGTCCTTCCCTCGATCGGGTCGCTCACGGCGTTGTGGCGCCCCGCTCTCGAACCCGTCCTGCGCGAGGTCGACGAGTTCGTGGTGGACCTGCGGTCCGGGGCCTACGCGAACCTGGCGAGGATTCCCGACGCCGTGGTCGTGCGGGTGGTGAGCGAGGACGCGCGGGGGGTGCGGAAAGCGGTGAGCCACTTCAACAAGGCGCACAAGGGACTGCTGGCGCGGGCGTTGAGCACCTCGCGGGCCGAGCCCTCGGACGTCCGCGGGTTGATCAGGGTCGCGAAGGCGGCGGGGCTGCGGGTGGAGAAGACCGGCGAGCGGGGCGTGGACCTGTTCGCGTAATTCGGTTGCGCGCCGGAAACGCGCTTTGGGAAGCTCACCCGCAACGGCGGAACTGCCGGTGGACCGGAGGAGGTGCCAGGTGAAGACGACTGTCCGAGACGTGGCGTCGGCCCGTCCACCCGCCCCGCCCGGCTGAGCCCTGGGTGGGGTGCCCCGGCACATCCAAGGAGACCCCACCAGTGCGCGAGCACGACTACGAATCCGCCTACGACGACATCCCCGACACGATGCGTCGCGGCAGGCGCAAGAAGCGGACGGACGACCGCGACCGCAGCGGACGGCTGACCGAGGAGGAGCGCGCGAACCTCGCCCGAGTCCGCGAGGACGCGCTCAGCGACGCCGACAAACCCGAGGACGGGGACCGTTGGTCCACGTGGGACGGCGCCGACCACGGCCCGACCCCGCGCCCCGACTGGGTGATCACGGAGCTGAGCGCGACCGACCTGGAGCTCGGCGTCCTCAAGACCGGCAAGGAAGCCGACGTGCACCTGGTGGAACGCCGGGGCAGCGGCGGCAGCTGCCTGATGGCCGCCAAGCGCTACCGCAGCGCGGACCACCGGATGTTCCACCGGGACGCGGGCTACCTCGAGGGCCGTCGGATGCGGCGGTCCCGCGAGATGCGGGCGATGGGCAACCGCAGCTCGTTCGGCCGCAACCTGATCTCCGAGCAGTGGGCCGTCGCCGAGTTCGGCGCGCTGAGCAGGCTGTGGCAGCTCGGCGCCCCGGTGCCCTACCCCGTGCAGCGCAGCGGCACCGAACTGCTCCTGGAGTTCATCGGGGACGACGACGGCACGGCCGCGCCGCGGCTGGCGCAGTGCCGCCCGGAGCCGGACGAACTGGTCGATCTGTGGCGACAACTCGTCACCGCGCTCACCCTGCTCGCCAAGGAGGGCGTCGCGCACGGCGACCTGTCGGCCTACAACCTCATGGTCCACGACGGCGTGCTGGTCATGATCGACCTGCCCCAGGTCGTCGACCTGGTCGCGAACCCGAAGGCGGAGCAGATCCTGGAACGGGACGTGCGCAACGTGTCGGAGTGGTTCGGGTCCAGGGGACTGCCGCCCGAGGTGGTCGACGCGCGCGAGCTCATGATCGTCCTCGTCGACGCCGCAGGACTGAATTAGCGCTGGTGGGGGGCTCGGGACCGCGAATTCCCGAGCCCCCTATGAGCAAGAACACGGGCTCTGGGGCCCCTACCCGCGTCGCGCCCTTCCGATGATCAGCTAGAGTGGTCCTTGCACCGCACAAATGCCTGCACACTCACGTGCTCGCGGACCACCTCGGGTCGGTCATCGGTGCTCCTAACAACCATCGGCGCGATACACGCGTCGGGCTCGTCCTTGCGATCGGCGCCGCGACCCGCTGCACAACTGCGGAGCATCCCCGAGACGTGCCATGTCCCGGAGGTTTGTTTTGCCACCCACGTCCCAGGGCCGTTCCGAGCGTCCGTCGTTCCGCAAGCCGCGGCCGCGTCGCTCTGGCCAGGGCAATGGCCGTCCCCAGTTCGCTGAGAACGGTCCTTCCACTGTCGCCGAGCACATCGAGAGCACCGTGCCGGAAGGCCCGCTGCCCACGTTCGCCGAGCTCGGCCTCTCCGACGAGCTGCTCCGCGCGCTGACCGCTGCGGGCATCGAGTCCCCGTTCCCGATCCAGGCCGCCACGCTCCCCGACGCCCTCGCGGGCCGGGACGTGCTCGGTCGCGGCCAGACGGGCTCCGGCAAGACGCTGGCGTTCGGTCTGGCGCTGCTGTCCCGCCTCGCGGGCCAGCGGGCCAAGCCGCTCATGCCGCGCGCACTGATCCTGGTGCCCACCCGTGAGCTCGCGATGCAGGTCGAGGAAGCCCTCTCCCCGTACGCCCGGTCGCTGGGCCTGTCGGCCCGCGTGGTCGTCGGCGGCACGTCGTTCCCGCGTCAGATCGACGCGCTGCGCCGTGGTGTCGACCTCCTGATCGCGACGCCGGGCCGCCTGTCGGACCACGTCCGCCAGGGCACCTGCGACCTGTCCGACGTGCGCTTCACCGCGTTGGACGAGGCCGACCAGATGGCCGACATGGGCTTCATGCCCCAGGTCCGCGCCATCCTCGACCTGACCCCGCAGGACGGCCAGCGCATGCTGTTCTCCGCGACGCTCGACGGCGACGTGGACAAGCTGGTCCGCCAGTACCTGCACAACCCGGTGACCCACTCGGTCGCGCCGCCCACCGGCAGCGTGATCACCATGGAGCACCACCTGCTGCTCGTGTCGGCCGATGACAAGCAGAACGTCATCACCGAGGTGGCGGCCCGCGAGGGGCGCACGATCATGTTCGTGCGCACCAAGCACCACGTGGACCGCTTGGCGAAGAAGCTCCGCTCGGTCGGCGTGCACGCGGGTGCGTTGCACGGCGGCAAGGCGCAGAGCGCCCGCACCAGGGTCCTCGGCGAGTTCCGCGACGGCACCACGCCGGTGCTGATCGCGACCGACGTCGCCGCCCGCGGCATCCACGTCGACGACGTGAGCCTCGTGGTCCACGTCGACCCGCCCGCCGACTCGAAGGACTACCTGCACCGCGCCGGTCGCACGGCGCGCGCGGGGCAGTCCGGTGTGGTCGTCACGATGGTCACGCACGACCAGCGCCGCGCCGTGCAGGGCCTCACCGCCCGCGCGGGCATCCGTCCGGAGAGCACCAAGGTGTCCCCCGGCAACGAGGACCTGATCCGCATCACGGGCGCCCGCGTGCCCAGCGGTGAGCCGGTCATCGAGCCCGTGATCCCCGAGCGCGGCAACCGCCGCGGCGGCCCGCGTCGTGGAGGCCCCTTCGGCTCCGGTGGCGGTCGCACCTCGGAGTTCCGCGGCGGCAGCCGTGGTCGCAGTGACCGCGGGTCCAGTGGCGGTCGCAGCGAAGGCGGCTACCGCGGTGGCGCCACCGCGGGTGCGGGTGCCGGCAGCGGTGGCGGTCGTCCTCGCCCGGCCCGCTCGTACTAAGTAGCCAACAACGCGGAAGGCCCCCTTGGTCCGCCAAGGGGGCCTTCCGCGTCCTCACAGGTCCTTGGCCAGCCCCGCGACAGTGCCGACCACGATGATCGCGGGTGGGCGGATCGACTCGCTCACGATGTCGTCGGCGACCTTGTCCAGAGTGGAGCGGACGACCCGCTGGGTCCGCGTGGTCCCCTCCTGGATCACCGAGACCGGTGTGTCGTGGGGCCGCCCACCGGCCATCAGGGCGTCCGCAAACGCTCGCGACCTCTCCACGCCCATCAGGATCACCAGCGTCCCGCGCAGCCGCGCCAACGCCCCCCAGTCCACCAGGGACCGTTCGTCGTCCGGCGCGACGTGGCCGGACACCACGACGACCTCGTGCGCCACGCCCCGGTGGGTCACCGGGATGTCCACCATGGCGGGCACCCCGAACGCGCTGGAGATGCCCGGCACCACGGTCACCGGCACGCCGGCCTCGGCGCACGCCAGCAGCTCCTCGAAGCCGCGGCCGAACACGTACGGGTCGCCGCCCTTGAGGCGCACCACGAACTTGCCCGCCTTGGCGTTCTCGACCAGCGTGCTGTTGATGAAGTCCTGCGACGCCGCCCGCCCGTACGGGATCTTGGACGCGTCCACGACCTCCACCGTGGACGACAGCTCGTCCAGCAGCTCGCGCGGTGCCAGCCGGTCCGCGACCACGACGTCGGCGCGCGCCAGCAGCCTGCGCCCGCGCACGGTGATCAGGTCCGGGTCGCCGGGGCCGCCGCCGACCAGCGCCACGCCCGCGGGCTGCTCGTGGTGGTCGACGACGGTCGCGTCGCGCAGCGCCGACAGCAGGCCGTCGCGCACCCGTGCCGACCGCCGGTGCTCCCCGCCTGCCAACACGCCCACCAGCAGCCCGTCGTGGCCGCCGACGGCGGGTGTCACGGCCGTGCCCAGCGCGGCGACGTCGGCCCGCACGCAGAAGACCCGGCGTTGCTCGGCGTCGGCCGCGATCCGCTCGTTCACCTCGGCGACCGACGTGCACGCCAGGACGTACCAGGCCCCGTCCAGGTCGCCTTCGGCGTAGCCGCGCGCGTGCCACGTCACCTCACCGCTGTCGACCATGCCCTCCACCGCGGGGGTGACCTCGGGTGAGATCAGGTCGACGACGGCCCCCGCCGCCACCAGGCGCGGCAGCCGCCGCTGCGCGACCGTGCCGCCACCGACCACGACGACCCGCCTGCCGCCCAGGTCGAGGCCCACCAGGTAGTGCTGTTCACCTTGCATGGGTCACAGCATCCCCACGCGGACGCCCCCGGCCAACTCGGGAGTTTCACATGTCGAGCAGTTCGAAGCCCGCGGCGAGCCGACCGCCGAACCGACGCCCCGTCTCCTCCGCCGCCCGGCGCAGGAAGGGCTCCGGATTCGCCATGTCACCGCTCAAAGCGGCCAGGTAGGCGGCGTGTTCGCGC
The DNA here is from genome assembly GCF_003002815.1 of Umezawaea tangerina. GTDB lineage: Bacteria > Actinomycetota > Actinomycetes > Mycobacteriales > Pseudonocardiaceae > Umezawaea > Umezawaea tangerina. Next base: position 446,128 of record NZ_PVTF01000004.1, read on the forward strand.
AACGAGGCCACCGACCGGTCGAAGTGCTCTGTGATGTCCACCGCATGCGTCGCCAGCGGCGACCCGGACACCGCGACGTGCCGCACACCACCCCACGGTTCGAGCCCCAGGTCGCGGAAGACCCACCGGTTCGCCGCGTCGCGCACGGCGTCGATCGCGGCGGTCCCCACGACCCGGTGGTCGGCCATGTTGAGGAACCCGCCGTGGTAGGTCTCGTGGTGGTTGCCGGTGATCACCAGGTCGGGTCGGTGCCTGCGGATGGCGGCCGCGATGTCCCGCCGCAGCGGGAGACCGTAGGTCATCATCCCGTCCGGGTGGTCCAGGAACTCGACCTCGGACACGCCCACCACCGCCGCGCTCGCCACCTGCTCCCGCTCGCGCACCGGGCCCGCCTCCTCGGGCGGCATCGTGTCGATGCCCGCCTCGCCCCGGCAGGCGAGCAGGTACCGGACGGTCTTGCCCTGGTCGGTCCACCGGGCGATGGCGCCCGAGGCGCCGTACTCCAGGTCGTCGGGGTGCGCCACGACGGCCAGGGCGCTCTGCCAGTCCTCCGGCATCGGAGTGAGGTCATCCATTCGCGCAGTCTATTTCCCAACGGTCAAGAAATGCACGGGATAATACTTTGCGGTGAACAACCGAGGCATTCCGGATGTCCGACGGTACATTAAACACATGAGGGATGACCGCGACTCCGACGTAGTGCGGACCAGTGTGCACAGCCGGACCTTCGGCGAGGAATTGGCGCGGGTGCGGGAACACGCGCACTTCCGCGGCAAGGAGCTCGGCGAGGTGCTCGACTGGTCGCCCTCGCGGATCTCGCACGTCGAACACGGGTCGAGGGGCACGAGCGAGGCCGACCTGGCCTACTACCTGGGCATGTGCGGCGCCGACCCTCACACCACCGCCCGGATCATGGACCTGCACAAGCAGATCGACAACGAATACCTCATCCACAACCACGAACCCGGCCTACCCGACGAGGTCCGGACATTGATACGCCACGAATCGGTCGCGACGGGCATCCACCACTACGAATCGATGATCCTCCCAGGAATACTGCAAACCCCTGACTACGCCCGAGCGATCATCGGCTCAGCGATCGGGGTGCCAGCAGGTGGAGTGGAGGCGCGAGTCCAGGCTCGGATGGATCGTCAATCGATGCTTCACCGGGCCGAGGCACCCACCTGTGTGTTCTACATCCATGAGGCAGCGCTGCGGAACGGGGCGGGCGGCGGGCGGGTGATGGAGGACCAGATGATGCACTTGGTGCTCCTGTCCAACTGGCGCAAGATCACCATCCGGGTGGTGCCGCTCGGAACACCGGGCGCCACCTGGCTCCGAGGCCAGTTCATGATCATGGACTACGCCCGATACCGGTCGGTGGTTTACGTCGAGCAGGAGGTCTCCAGCCTGTTCCTGGATGAGCCGACACCGGTCGCGACTTACCGCCTGATGGCTGAACGTCTCGATGAGGTCGCGCTGAATGAGGAAGAATCGCGGTCGTTGCTCGCCGACTTGGGGAGCGAGTACTACGAACCGCGAGGTGCCGATGACCGACCAGGAAACCTCGACCTGGCATAAGAGCAGCTACAGCGGCGGAAACGGCAACTGCGTTGAGATCACCTGGCGCACTAGCAGCTACAGCGGCGGCAATGGGGGCTGCGTCGCTGTCGCGTGGCCTGGAGCGAGGGTGGCTGTGCGGGACTCGAAGAACGCCACCGGACCGGCGTTGGACTTCCCGCCGGTCCAGTGGCGCGCGTTCTGCGCTCTTCTCGCTGCCTAGCTTCCCAACTGCTTAGGCTGCCTAGCTGTCTAGCTGCCTTCGACGATGGTCACGTTGGTCGCCAGGGCTCGGCAGGAGACGCCGAGGGTGCCGTAGCCACCGGAGATGCGGATCCACATGCTCTTGACCGAGGAGCCGTCAGCGCAGTCGACGACGATGCGGAAGGTGCCGGTGCCGTGGCACCAGCCGTTGCCGACGTTGCGCTCGACCTTGGTACCGCAGTCGTGCAGTCCACTCGGCGCGGCCACCGCGACGGCGGGTGCGGAAGCGGCGGCGATACCGATCAGCAGTGCTATCAGTCGTTTGCCCATGCCCTCGATCCGAACACGGGCGGGGCCCACGACCGGGCCATCCACCCGGTCGTGGGCGTGCCACCACCTACGCGGTCAGACGCCGATCTGCTCGATGAGCAGGTCGTAGTAGGAGGCCACCCTGGAGTACACGCCGGGGTAACCCGCCAGTGCGCAGCCGCGACCCCACGAAGTCGCGCCGATGAGCTTGCCACCGGCGACGATGGGTCCGCCGGAGTCGCCCTGGCAGGTGTCGACCCCGCCCTCGGGGAAGCCCGCGCACACCATGGAGAGGCTGCTGTACTGCGGGTACGCGGTCTGGCAGGTCTCGTCCGAGGTGAGCGGGACGGTGGCCTTGAGCAGGTAGCGCGACGCCGAACCACCCGATGAGGTGGTCCCCCAACCCAGGACGGTGGTGCTGGTGCCCGCCGTGTACAGGTCGGTGTCGGCGGGCGTGGCCAGCGGCAGGTAGGTGGAGTTGATGGACTGGTCGAGGGTCAGCACGGCGACGTCGGAGCCCGCCGTGGCGGTGCGGTAGTCCGGGTGCACCCAGATGGCCGTCACGCCCGCGACGATGCCCGCGGTGCTCTGCTTGTCCTCGCGCCCCCAGACGACCCGCGTGCTGGCGGGTGTGCGACCGGAGACGCAGTGCGCGGCGGTGACGACCTTGTCGCCCTTGACGAGGCTGCCGCCGCAGAACTGGGAACCGCTGGTGCTCGACAGGAACACGGTCCACGGGTACTGGCTGATCGTGGCGCGGGAGCCGCCCACGACGAACGGGGTGACGTCGGCGGACGAGGGGACGCTGGTCAACAGGCCGACGACGGCCGCGATGGCGGCGACGACGGTGAACTTCACCAGGCGATGCAGGGTGTTCGCCACTGGAGTCCTTCCTTCGGGTAAGGGCGGCACCCAAGGGATATCGATCATGGCGAACACCCGGCAACCCCTACGCGGATTACGACTCCGGTTTCACAGTTGACCAGGGTCCGGGGTCTAGAGGATGCCGCGGGCCACGAATGCGGCCTTGACCTTGTCCGCGGTCCTGTTGCCGCACAACGCCTTCGCGGTCGCCACGGTGGTCTCGGCCGCCTGGGCGAACGTGGTGTCCGGGGTGTAGGAGAACTGCGCCTCCAGCACGATGCGCGCGGACTCGTCGCGGCCGACGGCCTTGTAGACGTCGAACAGCGCGCGGGACCAGATCTGGCCGTCGAAGTGCACCTCGCCCTCGCGGTCGGCGACCTTGAGGTCGGTGTCCGTGCGGCGCAGGCAGTGCGGGGTGTCGTCGGTGTAGGCGGTGGCGTCCCAGTCGCCGATGCAGGCGATCGGGGTGGTCGCGGAGTCCTTCTGCAGCGGCACGGACATGATCATCGCCCACCAGTCGCCGAACGCCTCGCCGATCGAGCCGCCGTCCAGGCTCTGGCCGAAGTTCGGCACCTGCGCGTCCTGGATGGCGTGGCCCAGCTCGTGCCAGATGATCTCGGCGTCCTCGGCGTCGTCCACGCCGCCGGTGCCGAAGGTGATCTGGTCGGTCGACGGGTCGTAGTAGGAGTTGTCGTCCTCGAAGCCGATGGTGGTGACGTCCTGGGCCTCGTTGTTGACGTCCTTGAACCCGAGGCGCTGGATGTAGCGCTGCGCGTCGGTGATGCCGCTGTAGGCCATGACCTGCTCGAAGCGGTCGTCGGCGCGGGTGTACTCGAACTTGCGGTTCTTCTGGAACGCCAGCTGCTCGGTGGGGCCGACGAGCTTCGCGTACTTGCCCGACAGGTAGCCCGAGGTGTCCAGATCGGACAGCCGGACCTTCTTGTACGCCTTCGCCGGGACGGCCGCGTCGGCGTCGTCCTGGTCGGTCAGCGCCTCGTTCTGCAGGCTGGCCACGGGGTTCGGCGCGAAGACCTTGCCGGTGCCCTCGGCGCGCTTGACGATGTCCTCGGTCTTGATGACCTCACCGGACGCGGCGTCCACGATGGTCCGCACCGAACCGCGGTCGGTGCGCGACACGACCGCGTAGACCAGCTTCGACTGCGGGCCGGGCAGCACGGACAGCTCGGTGGCGGCGCGGTCGCCCGCCACCTGCTGGTCCACCGTCGCGTCGGCGCGCTCGGTCGCGACCGACGGCGTCGTCGAGGCCAGCCCCGACACCGGGATCCGCCCGTCCTGCACGGTCGCGCGCTTCGTCCGCTTGTCCACGTGCTTCGCGTAGTACCCGCCGAGCACCGGCTTGCCCTCGAACGTCTGCGCGTACCAGTAGTGGGTCGCCAGCAGCGAGTCCCGCGTGGCCACCAGCTGGAGGTCGGCGGGCTCCGGTGGGGAGGCCTGGGCAACCACTCCGCCGGACAGGGACACCGCGCTCGCACAGCAAGCCACGGCGACAAGGCGACGCAGACGCATGGGGAGTTCTCCAGATCGCAAGGCCCCGGAACGGATCGGGACGTCTGCGCAGGGACGCTAGTCCGCCGATCCGGTGGGAAAACCACCCGAAGGTAGGAAAAACCGCGTCAGCCCACTCACTGGGACACAAACTCTGTGGCCCATCCACAGGGTCGGGTCCCACGATCCAGTGCGGTGACCAAGAACCCTTGCCGGGGAATTCCGTCGTCCAGGACCGGAAATGCCCGTCGCGGATCGCGGTCGCCGCCCTAGGGCGCCGTGGCCACGCCGGGGACGACGACGGTCTCGACGCGGACGCCCGACGTCGGCGCGTCCGGGCCGACGCCCGCGCCGATCCAGGCGACGGCCAGCCCGGAGGCGGCCAGCTCGACGGCGCCGTGGGTGTGGATGCCGGTGCCGGGGCGCAGCAGGTGCCGCACCTGGCCGACGCACTCCGCCGTCCCCACCACGAAGGCGGCGCGGCGCAGCTCGGCCTCCGCGCGCGGTGTGCGCTGGTCGGCGGCACCGGGACCGAGGCCGATCACGGCGAGCCTGCCGCGCGGCAGCACGCGGGCGGCGGCGACGGTCACGTTGTCGCCCTTGACCTTCTCCGCCGCCAGCTCCACCGGGGCGCCCGCCGCGAGGTCCACCGCGCCGCACAGCGCGGCCGCCTCGGCGACGCTGGGCGTGCCGACGGTCGCGGCGACGTCGTCGCTCGGGTTGGGCACGTCGACGTCGGCCAGCACCTCGGCGGAGAACGTCAGCAGCGGGGCCGTGGTGTTGTCGTTCCAGAAGCCCCAGTCCTCCAGGGCGTCCAGGATGCCCTGTTCGCCCGCTTTGCGGTCCGCCGTCGCGAACGCCCGCACCGCGCGGAGGTCCAGCCCGGCACGGGCCTCCAGTTCGGACAAGGCGGACGCGACGGCCGTCGTGGACACGCCGGTGCCCGAGCCGACGCCGACCACCAGGGTCCGGGGCACGAGCCGCAGCTCGTTGTCCGGTCGCACGCCCTTGGGGACGCGGTCGTCGATCACGATCGTCCAGTCCGCCTCGCCGTGCGAGAGCACCGTGTCCGGCAGCGCGGGCAGCGGGAACCCCAGCGGGTTCACCAGCAGCACCGGCTCGCCCGCGGACAGCGCGGCGGCGCACCCGGCGAGGTCGCCGTCCGGGGTCGCGTCGAGCAGTTCGACCAGCTCGTCCAGCGGCCCGTCCTCCTCGGCGGTGCCGAGGACCGGCGTGCGTTCCAGGACGTCCGCGACGCGTTCGGCGAGCGCGTCCGCGCCACCGGCCAGCGAGATCGCGAACCCCTGGTCGACGCACACCACGCCGGGGTCGGACCGCTTGTCCCGCAACAGGGGCGCGATGAGCCGCACGGCGGTCTCGGCGCCCACGAAGAACACCGCGGACCCGAGGCTCGGCCACAGCCGGTGCAGCGCGGGGCGCACCGGACCGTCCGGGATCACCGTGTCCGGGCCCAGGAACGGGGCCAGCTCGGTGGCGGCGCGACGGCCCGCCTCGGTCGTCGCGAACAGGCCGATCACGTTCTGCTCCCCCAAAGGACGGTCACGGGGTCGGTCGCGGTGAGCGCACCGCCGACCAACCGGGCCGAGGACAGCAGGCTGCCCTCGACGGCGTACCCGGCGTCGCGCAGCGCGTCCCGCGCGGGCACGACCCGGTCCAGCTCCGGCACCGCCACGACCACGCGCGGGGCACCGGCCTTGGCGCAGGCGGCGACCACGACAGCGCCGCCACCGCCGACGAACACCGCGTCCGGCCTCGGCAGGTCGCCCAGCACGTCGGCCAGCTCGGACTCCTCGACCCGCACGTCCACGCCGTGCGCGGAGGCGTTCGCGATGATCCGCACGCACTGCACCGGGTCGCGGTCCACCGCGACCACGGCGGCGCCCAGCCGGGCGCACTCGACCCCGACCGCGCCGGGTCCGGCGGCGATGTCCCACACCAGCACGCCGGGTCGCGGCGCGAGGCGGGCCAGCACGAGCGCGCGCACCTCGGCGTTCGCGACCATGCCGTCGCCCCGGTGCGCGAACCTGTCGTCGGGCAGCGCCCAGCCGTCGACGCCGGGGGTGAACTCGTTGTCCGCCAAGCAGATCACGTCCGCCGACCGCCACGGCCGGACCACCGCGTCCGCCGGGTCCACAGTGGACAGCTGCTCGGCGGGGCCGCCCAGGTCCTCGGCGACGACGAGCGTGCGCCGCCACCCCGCGAGGCCGCGGGCCAGCTCGGCCACCGGCGCGTCGCGCACCAGCACCGACGAGCGGGCGCGGCACACGTTCAGCGCGGCCACCGGGTCCTTCGCCGCGTCCACGACGACGACCTGGTCCCAGGAGCGGCCCGCGATCGTGGCGAACCGGTGCAGCGACGTGAGATCGGCGGTCATGGGCTCAGTGTGCGCGCTTCGTCTTCTTGGTCCGCGGCAAGGCGGCCTTGCGCGGCGTCGTGCTGGCCCGGACGGTCCTGCTCGGCGTCGCGGCGGCGACCGCGCGCGGCTTCGGGTCCACGACCGGTCCCTCGACCGGGTCCTCCGGCGACTCCGGCGCGTCGGCCGCCTCCGCCGGGCCCTCGCCCGCGTCCACGGTCACGATCCGCGGCCTGCGCGCGCTCTCCTGCCAGTCGTGCACGGCCGACCAGGCGGCGGCCGAGGTCTCCGACTCCGGCGCGGGCTCCACGGCCACGTCGGTGATCGCGGGCGCCACGTCGGCGCGCGCGCCGATCCGGCCCTGCCGACCGGCCCGCACGGACCACTTCGACGGCCGGGCCTTGCGCACGGGCTCGTCGGACGCCTCGACCGGCGCGTCGGACTTGCGGAACCCGGCGCCGCGCGCCCGGCTGCTCGGCTTGAGCACCTTGCCGACGAGGAACGTGGTGGTGCGGTAGAGCTTGTGCTCCTTCACCGCCGCCTCCAGCTCGGCCAGGGTGGTGTGCACGATCGTCTCATCGGGCCAGGAGACCTTGTACGCCACCACGATCGGCGTCTCCTCGGCGTACCCGCCCGCACGCAGCTTCTCGACCAGCTGGCCGGTGCGCGCGGCGGACAGGGAGATCGCCATCGTGGTGCCGTGGCCCGCGAACTCCTGGAGGTGCTCGCTGCCCTCGGGACCGGTGAGGATCAACGACTGCGCGACCTCGGACGTGGTCAGCTCGCGGCCGATCGCCGCGGCGGCCGCGGAGAACTGGGACACGCCGGGCACGACCTCCAGGTCGAGGCCGAGCCGCGCGCACGTGTCGTGCTGGTCCTGCACCTCGCCCCACAGCGAAGGGTCGCCCGCGTGCAGCCGCACGACCTTGAGCCTGCTGGCCGCGGCGCGGCGGTAGACCTCGATCACCTCTTCGTGTGACACACGGGAGAAGTCGACCAGGTCGGCCTCCGGGCGGGCGTGCTCGCGGACGCACTCGGCGTCGACCACGCTCGGCGCCCACACGACGACATCCGCCTCCGCGATGCGCTTGGCGCCCCGCAGGGTGATGAGATCGGCGGCGCCGGGACCGGCGCCCACGAAGGAAACCCGACCAGACATCACGGTTGCTCCCCAAGAGGAATCAGATACAGCGGACAGCGTTCTTGATCGACACAGCGTGCGCGAAGAGGAGAGCCGACCGTACCGTCCGGTGGCGTTCCACTATCGAGTGGCCTCGTAGGTGACCTCGGCCGTTGCGCACGCCCGCACGAACCTGGCCACGGACTCCGGGATCGCGGCGGGGTGCGTGTGCAGGTACGAGGCGTGCACACCGCCGAGGACGAACCCCTCGGCCACGGGCCTGCGGTCGGTCCCGCGCCAGTGCCACGCGGGCTGCGCGCCCTGCGCCGGGGTGAGGACCGTGCGGTGGAACTCGTGCCCGGTGACCCGTTCGCCCGCGCGCGCCAGCACCGAGTCCACCGGCGCCACGGCGTCGCGGTAGCCGAGGGTGAGCCGGGGCGACATCGAGCCGTCCGCGTCCAGCACGCCGCACATCGGCACGCCGTCGAGGCTGCGCGCCAGGTACAGCAGCCCGCCGCACTCGGCGTGGACCGGGGCGCCGGAACGGGCCAGCTCCGCGATGGCGGCGCGCAGCGGGGCGTTCCGCGACAGGGCGTCGGCGTGCTGCTCGGGGAACCCGCCGGGCAGCACCAGCCCCGACGTGCCCTCGGGCAGCGCCTCGTCCCGCAGCGGGTCCACGACGGCCACGTCCGCGCCCGCCGCGCGCAGCAGCTCGACGTGCTCGGCGTAGCCGAAGGTGAACGCGGCCCCGCCCGCGACGGCGACGACCGGCTCGCCGGGCACCTCCGCGACCTCCGCGGTCGCGTCCCAGGCGGGCACGGCCATCGCGGGCGCGATGGCGGCCAGCCTGCGCACGGCGTCCAGGTCGACGTGCTTGGCGACGGCGTCGGCGATCGCGTCGACCGCCGCCAGCGCCTCCGGGCCGTGCTCGACGGCCGTGACCAGGCCGAGGTGCCGCGACGGCAGCGAGAACGCCGGGTCGCGCGGCAGCACGCCCATGACCTCCAGGCCGACCTCCGCGCACGCGCTGCGCAGCACCTGCTCGTGCCGCTCGGAGCCGACCTGGTTGAGGACCACGCCGCCGATCCGGACCGTCGGGTCGTAGCCGCGGAAGCCGTGCAGCAGGGCGGCGAGGCTGCGGCTCTGGCCGCGCGCGTCGACCACGAACAGCACCGGCGCGGCCAGCAGCTTCGCGACGTGCGCGGTCGAGCCGAGGCCCTCGGTGTCGATGCGCCCGTCGAACAGGCCCATCACGCCCTCGACCACGGCGATGTCCGTGCCGCGCGAGCCGTGCACGAACAGGCTCGCGACCTTCTGCTCCCCCACCATCACGGGGTCGAGGTTGCGGCCGGGCAGGCCCGTGGCGATGCCGTGGTAGCCGGGGTCGATGTAGTCCGGGCCGACCTTGAACGGCGCCACGCGGTCACCCGCGCGGCGCAGTGCGGCCATCAGCCCGGTCGCCACGGTGGTCTTGCCGCTCCCGGACGCGGGAGCGGCCACCACCAGCCGATTCACCACTCGATCCCCTTCTGGCCCTTCTGCCCGTCGTCCATGGGGTGCTTCACCTTGGACATCTCCACCACCAGGTCGGCGGCTTCCAGCAGCGCGGGCGGCGCGTACCTGCCGGTGATCACGACGTGCTGGTGGCCGGGCCGGTCCTTCAGCGTGGCCACCACCTCGTCGACGTCGACCCAGCCCCAGTGCATCGGGTAGGTGAACTCGTCCAGAACGTACAGGCCGTGCCGCCCGTCCGCGATCCGCCGGGAGATCTCGTGCCAGCCCTCCAGCGCGGCCGTGGCGTGGTCCTGCTCCGTGCCCTGCTTGCGGGTCCAGGACCAGCCCTCGCCCATCTTGTGCCACTCGACCGGCCCGCCCGCGCCGGTCTCGTCGTGCACCCTGCCCAGCGCCTTGAACGCCTCCTCCTCGCCGACCTTCCACTTCGCCGACTTCACGAACTGGAACACGCCGATCGACCAGCCCTGGTTCCAGCCGCGCAGCGCGAGGCCGAACGCCGAGGTGGACTTCCCCTTCATCTCACCGGTGTGCACCATCAGCAGCGGCCGGTTGCGGCGCTGGCGCGTGGTCAGGCCGTCGTTCGGGACGGACGTCGGTTGTCCTTGTGGCACCGGGATCTCCTAGGCGGCGCGGGCCGCGCGGACGACACCCGCGACCTGGTCGGCGGACAGTTCCTCAAGGCGCAGGCAGGCGCCGTCCAGCGCGACGGCGACCCGGGCCGCCAAGCCGAGCCGGACCGGGCCGTGCTCGCAGTCCACCACCACCGAGGCGGTGCCGTCCGAGGCCAGCAGACCGGCGGCGCGCAGGGCGTCCCGCATCGGGTCGCCGCCCGCGCCGGTCGACGTGGCGCGGCCGTCGGTGAGCAGGACCAGCAGCGGACGGCGGCGGGGGTCGCGCAGCCGTTCGACCTCCAGCAGCCTGCGGGCCTTGAGCAGGCCGTCCGCCAACGGCGTGCGGCCACCCGTGCGGAGTCCGCGCAGCCGGGCCGCGGCGGCGTCCACGGAACTCGTCGGCGGGAGTGCGACGTCCGCCGTCGAGCCGCGGAACGTGATCACGCCGACCTTGTCGCGGCGCTGGTAGGCGTCGCGGAGCAGGGAGACCACGGCGCCGCTGACGGCGGACATCCGCTGCCGGGCGGCCATCGAGCCGGACGCGTCGACGACGAAGAGGACGAGGTTGCCCTCCTTGCCCTCGCGCACCGACAGGCGCAGGTCGCCCGCGCGCAGCACGAGTCCGGGACCGCTGCGGCCGCGGGAGCCCTGGTGCGGCGCGGCGGCGGAGAGCGTGCCGACCAGGTGCAGCCCCGCACCGTCCACAGTGGACGAACGGACCACCTGGCCGGTGCGCGCGCGGGCACGGGACCGCTTGCCGGGCGCGCCTTCGCCGACGCCGGGCACCTGGAGCAGCCGGGCGCGGAACGCCGGTGCGGGCGCGGCGGGCGGGCGTTCCCGCGAACCGCCCTGTTCGGGTTTCTGCCGCGGGGACTCGGCGTTCCCCTGGCTCTCCGGGGACTGGCCGCCGCCGTCGTCGGGACCGTCGGGCTCCGGCGGCCCGTCCGGACCGTCCGGCTCCTCGTCGGCGTGCTCGGCGGCCTGCCGCATGGCGTCGGCGAGCTGCTCCTCCTCCAGGCCCGGCTCGTCGAACGGGTCGCGGCGCTTGCGGTGCGGCAGCGCGAGCCGCACGGCGGCCTCCACGTCGGCCTCCTCGACCACGTCCGCGCCGCGCCAGGCGGCGTGCGCCACGGCCGTGCGGGCGACGACGAGGTCGGCGCGCATGCCGTCGACCTCGAAGGCCGCGCAGACACCCGCGATGCGGCGCAGCTCGGCGTCCGGCAGCGCCACCGTCGGCAGCGCGGCGCGCGCGGTCACGATCCGGTCGGCCAGCTCGACGTCGGCGGCCTCCCAGCGGGCCGCGAAGCCCTCGGGGTCGGCCTCGTAGGCGAGCCTGCGGCGGATGACCTCGGTGCGGGTGGCCACGTCGCGCGAGGCGCGCACGGCGACCGTGAGGCCGAACCGGTCCAGCAGCTGCGGGCGCAGCTCGCCCTCCTCCGGGTTCATCGTCCCGACCAGCAGGAACGACGCCGCGTGCGAGACCGACACGCCCTCGCGCTCGACGTGCGCGCGGCCCATCGCGGCCGCGTCCAGCAGCAGGTCGACCAGGTGGTCGTGCAGCAGGTTGACCTCGTCGACGTAGAGCACGCCCCGGTGCGCGGCGGCCAGCAGGCCGGGCTGGTAGGCGCGGACGCCCTCGGTCAGGGCGCGCTCCAGGTCCAGCGAGCCGACCAGGCGGTCCTCGGTGGCGCCGACGGGCAGCTCCACCAGCCTGGCGGCCCGGCGTTCGGAGGCGCCGCCCACGTGCGGGCCGTCGGGGCACCCGGTGTCGACGAGCGGGTCGCAGCCGAACCGGCAGCCCGGTACGACGGCCAGCTCCGGCAGCAGGGCGGCGAGCGCGCGCACGACCGTCGACTTCGCGGTGCCCTTCTCACCCCTGACCAGCACACCGCCGATGCCGGGGTGCACCGCGTTCAACAGCAGGGCCAGTCGCAGGTCGTCGTGACCGACGACGGCGGAAAAGGGGAAGCGCGAGGTCATGCGGGGAGGTCCTTCCTCGGGTGTCCACGCCCGTGTCCGGTAGAAGTGACTCGGGGGTCGAGTTCCTGACTCCCGGATCTCTCCTACCCGGTCACAGTGGCGGGACCGCGCCGGATTCCCACCGGCTTCCTCGCACACCCCTACAGCTTCCGCATCGTCGCATCCCGTGCCGCGCCCACCAACCCCTCGGCGAGTCTGATCACATCCGCGCGAGGTGGACGATCGGCCGCGGCGACGTGGGCGAGGAGTGTCGTGGCACCGGACGCCGTGCCGGACGTGGAGCCGGTCCGGGCCGCCCGGAGCGGTGAGGTCGCGGCCGTTCGAGGTGCGGGACGACCTGCCGGAGATCACCGCGCCGACGCTGGTCGTGGTGGGCGCGCACGACTCCATCCGCGGCCCGCGGTGGGCGGAGATGCTGGTCACGGGCATCCCGCACGCCCGTGCGCTGGTGCTCACCGACAGCGGGCACTTCGGCCACCTCGAACAGCCCGCGGAGTTCGCGTCCGCGGTCGTCGACCTGGTGACGAAGGCGGCGCACCAGTCCGGGGCGCTGTTCGGGGCCCGTCGCACGGGCCCGACTTCCTACCCGGGCGCGGGAACCGGCTCCCCCGCGTCCCGCCGGGCGGTGACCAGGTCCTCGGCCAGCCCCAGCACCCCGGCCCGCACCCGTTCCACCGGCATCCCGCGCTCGTGCACGAGGTAGTGGATGTGCGCGGCGCGCAAGTTCACCAGCAGCGACTCGGCCCGGATCTCGGCGTCGCAGCCGGGGACGAGGCGTTCGACCAACCCGATCAGGGCGGCGCGGACCGGTTCCATGCCGCCGACGCAGGCGTGCGCCCTCGACACCTGCTCGAACGCCCGCACCAGCGGCAACGTCCCCAGGACGTGGTCGAAGAGGCCTTCCGCGAACAAGCGCACCCGGTCGGCCGCGCTCCTGCTCTCGTCGGCCAGCACGACGGCCGCGCCCTCGCGCCAGCCCTCGCCCGCCCGCAGCGCCAGCGCCTCAATCAGCCCCTCGCGATCCCCGAACCGGCGGAACACCGTGCCCTTGCCGACACCCGCGGCCACCGCCACGTCGTCCATGCAGACCGCTTCGATCCCGCGCTCGTCGATCAGGCGCTTCGCGGCGACCAGGATCGCCTCGCGGTTGCGCACCGCGTCCGCCCGCTCGGCCATCCCGCCCACCTTCGCCCTTGACAGAACCGGACTCGTGGTCCGTATCGTAGCCCACACAGAAGCGGACCGACGGTCCGCTACAGGACGGGAGTTCCCATGCGTGCGGTGCGCGTCCACGAGTTCGGCGGTCCCGAGGTGCTCCGGGTCGACGACGTCCCCGACCCGGTCGCGGGACCCGGTGAGGTGCTGGTCGAGGTGACCGCGGTCGGCCTCAACTACGGCGAGACGCTTCAGCGCTCACGGGCCTCCGCGAAGCTCTACGACTGGTACCCCGAGCCCCCGCTCCCCGTCATCCCCGGCCTGGAGGTCACGGGCGTCGTCCGCTCCGTCGGTCCCGACGTGTCCGGCGACCTCATCGGCTCGGAGGTCATCGGCTTCGCCACCTCCGGCGCCTACGCCGAGCTCGCCGTCCTCCCCGCCGCGGGCGCCATCCCCCTGCCCACCGGCCTCGGCTCCCGCGAGGCCCTCGCCCTCTTCGTCCAGGGCGTCACCGCCGTGGGCCTGATGAACGCCGCCCGCGTCACGGCGGGCGAGCGCGTGCTGGTCGAGGCCGCCGCGGGAGGGGTCGGCAGCCTCCTCGTCCAGCTCGTCACGCGGGCCGGGGCCACCGCCGTGGCCCTGGCCCGCGGCGACGCCAAGCTCGCCATCGCCAAGGACCTCGGTGCCGCCGAGGCCGTCGACTACGGCGAACTCTCCTGGGCGTCACGGGTGTCCCCGGTCGACGTGGTCCTGTCCTCCGTCGGCGGCACGACCAGCGAGGCCGCTTTCGGGCTGCTGCGCGACGGCGTCGGGCGGATGGTGATCTACGGCACCGCCTCCGGCGCATATCCGGAGATCCCGGTGAAGGAGCTGGTGCGGAAGGGGGTCGCGCTCAGCGGCCTGAGCAACCTCGCGAGCGACCCGGTGCACATGCGGCAACTGCTCGACGAGGCCTTCGCGCTCGGCGCGTCCGGCGAGCTCCGCCCCGTGCTCGGCGAGTCCTGGCCGTTGGGCGAGGCCGCGTCGGCGCACCGGGCGTTGGAGGAGCGGACGACGACCGGCAAGCAGTTCCTCGTTCCCTGAACTCAGCCCCGGAGTCACACCACCGGCACGTGGTCCGGAGGCCGGTCGTCGACGCAGGTGTCGAGTCGACGCCGCACGCGGTCGACGCAGGTGTCGCGCCCTTGTTCCCGGTACAGCTCCAGGGCTTCCCGCCACACCTCGCGCGCCTGCTCGTGCTGACCGAGTGCGAGGTGCGGTCCGCCGAGCCGATCGAGGGTGTCCGCCGCGTAGTAGGTGTTGCCGAGCTCGCGACGCAGCGCGAGCGCGCGGCGGTAGTACCCGATGGCCTCGGTGTGGTGACCGCTGTGGTGCTCGATGTACCCCAGGCTGTCGAGCGCGTCCGCCTCGCCTTCGAGGTTGTGGTGGGCGCGCTGCAGGGAAACAGCGTCCTGGCAGTGGTCACGGGCTGTGCCGTGCCGGCCGAGGCGAGCGGCGTGCCAGCCCACCCAGTTGAGGGCGTTGGCCTCCCAGACCGAGCCGGAACCGCGGAAGTGGTCGAGGGCGCGGCGGGCGTGTTCCCAAGCCAGCCGGTCGGAACCGCGTCGGCCCCACAACCAGGCGAGCGCGTTGCGGGTGTGGGCTTGCTGGTCGGGGTCGTGGTGGTGTTCGGCGAGGCTGAGAGCTTGGTCCAGGTGCGCCGTGGCGGCGTCCAGGTCGCCGAGGTCGACGTGGGCGAGGCCGAGGAAGCGGTGGGCACGGGCACGGAGATCCAGGTCGGACACCTGTGTGGAGGCCTCCCACATGGTGAGCCGGTCGTGCCGGTGCCCCCGTCGGACGAGGAAGGTGTACGCGCCCCAGGCCAGGTGCCAGGCGGTGCGGTGCCTGGCGAGGGTCGTCGCGGTGTGCTGGGCGGCGAGCAGGCAGGCGTGCTCGGCGTCGAACCAGGCCAACGCCGCCTCGGCGTCGGGAAGTGGCTGGGCGCGAACTCCTCCGGCGGGCGGGTCGAGCGGCGGTGGGTCCCGATGGGGTTCCAGGAGCCGTCGAGCCGCGTGGGCGGTGTGCGTGTAGAAGTCGAGAACCCGGTGCAGCGCCTCCTCCCGCGCACCGTCGGCGACGCTGATCGCGTAGGCGCGGACCAGGTCGTGCATGGCGTACCGGCCGTTGGCGGCGCGGTTGACCAGTGAGGCCCCGACCAGGGCGCGCAGCACCGCGTGCGCCTCCCGCTCCGACAGCCCGGCAAGACTGGCCGCGGCAGCCGGACCGATGTCGGGCCCTGGGGCGACGGCCAGCATGGCGAACATCTCGCGCTGCCGGTCGGTGAGGTGACGCAGGGACCACGACAACACGGTCGGCAGGCTGGCCGTGGGGTCCTCGGAGTCCAGGGCGTCCACCCCGAGGGTGCGCAGTTCCGACAGGGGCGACCGGGGGTCGGCGGCGACCAGACCCAGTGCCAGGGGAAGTCCTCCGCACCACCGGACCAGCTCGGCGACCACCTGCCCGTCGACGGGGCCGAGGGCTGTGCTCAGCAAGGTGTGGGACTCGGAGTCCGTGAGCACGTCCAGGCGGACCCGGCGGGCGCCGTGGCGGGCGATCAACCCCGGCAGGTGGTTGCGGCTGGTCACCAGCACGGCGCTCCGATGCCCTCCGGGCAGCAGCGGGGTGATCTGGTCGGTGGTGGCGGCGTTGTCCAGCACCACGAGCATCCGCTTGTCCGCGACCAGGCTCCGGAACAGCGCGGATCGCCGGTCCAGGTCCACGGGGTGGTGGTCGCGGTCCACCCCGAGCGCGTCGAGGAAACCACCGAGCACGTCGATCGGGTGCGCCGGTCGTCCGGTGGGGCTGAAGCCGTGCAGGTCCGCGAACAGCTGCCCGTCGGGGAACCGGTGGAGGTTGCGGTGGGCCCAGGTCAGGGCCAGCCAGGTCTTGCCGACACCGCCGGTGCCGCCGATCGCGCCGATCACCGGCAGGGCGTCGAGGTCCGCCAAGTGGTGGGCGCGGCCGACGAACCCGTGCGGCGCCGAGGGCAGTTGTCGGGGAACCGGCCTGCGGAACGGGACGGAGTGGTCGTGGAGCTCGACAACGCCGACCGCGCCCGCCTGCACCATCCCGCCGGACACCGCGCTCGAGGTCACCGCGTTGCCGACAACCGGTTCCCCCTGCCCGCCTTCGACCGCCATCGCCCTCCCCACCCCGCGGAACACCCCGACGCTACGAGCAGGCGGCACCGAGAGCTCCGGGAACCACCCGCACGAGCGACGCGCTCCAGCCCTTCGGCCTACACCACCGGCACGCTCAGCGGTGCCCGGAACGACAGCAGGTTCAGCATCGGTGGTGGTTCGACCGATGCCAGGCGGAGGGCGGGGAAGCGGCGGGCCACCGTGCGCAGGACCACCTCGCCCTCCAGCCGGGCCAGTCCGGCGCCGAGGCAGAAGTGCCTGCCGTAGCCGAACGCGAGGTGCTTGCGGGCGTCGGGACGGCCGGGGCAGAAGGACTCCGGGTCCGCGAACACCTCGGGGTCGGTGCCGGTGAGCATGAGCAGCAGCGGGGCGCCCGCGGGGAGGCGGACGCCGGACAGCTCCACGGGACGGCTGGTGAGGCGGCGCCAGGTGGTGACCGGGGGTTCGCGGCGCAGCACCTCCTCGACGCAGGCGGCGGCCAGGCCGGGCTCGTCGAGGGAGAGGCGGTGCCAGACGTCCGGGTGGCGCAGCACGCGGTCGAGCAGGGTGCTCAGGAGCTGGGTGGTCGTCTCCTGGCCCGCGATCAGCAGGAAGTAGCAGAGCCCGGCGGCCTCGCGGACGGGAGTGCCGCGGGCGACCAGCGCGCCGAACAGGTCGTCGCCCGCGGGGGACGCGGCGCGCAGGCGGGTGGTGAGCCAGCGGTGGAACTCGCCCGCGGACGCGGCCAGCTCGTGTTGGCGGTCGACGGAGGGGTTGCCCCAGAACAGCTCCAGGGACGCGGTGCTCCACGCCTTCAACGCGGGCACGTCCACGTCCCGGATGCCGAGCACCTCCATCAGCACCACGCACGGCAGGTCGCGGGCGAGCGAGGCGTGCAGGTCGACGGGGCCGTCGACCAGGCGTTCCGCGCACAGGTCGGCGATCCGGTCCGCGAACGACGCCACCCGCGCCGGGGTCAGGAAGCCCGCGACGAGCCGGCGGAGGGCGGTGTGGGTGGGGGTGCCGTTGTTGGCGAGCGTCGGCGGGAGGGAGAACCCGGCGCGCGCCAGCACCCGCAGCACCGGGCGCGGGACGGGGGTGATGGCGGTCAGCGCGTTGTCCGGGTGGAACGCCTCCGGGTCGGCGAGCACGGCGCGGACGTCGGCGTGCCTGCTGACCAGCCACAACCCGGTGGCCGGGTCGTGGTGCACGGGGCTCTCCGCGCGCAGTCCGCGCAGGTCGGGGGGCTGGTCGGCGTCGAACAGGTCGAGCTGGGTGGTCCGCACGGGTGGACCGTATCCGGCCGGTGGGAGACTGCCGCGGTGAGCGTGAGCACAGGTGACTCGGTGTTCGACTGGATCGACACCCGCGCGGAGGCCCGCGCCAAGGCCGGACTGACCCGCAGGCTGAGGCCGCGGCCGGCGACGTCGACGGACCTCGACCTCGCCAGCAACGACTACCTCGGGCTCGCGCGGGACAAGCGGGTGACCGGGGCGGCAGCGGCGGCGGCGATGCGCTGGGGCGCGGGGTCGACCGGGTCTCGGCTGGTGACCGGCAGCACCGAGCTGCACACCGAGCTGGAGTACGAGCTCGCGAACTTCTGCGGCGCGCAGTCCGCGCTGGTGTTCTCCTCCGGGTTCGCGGCGAACCTCGGCGCGCTCACGGCGCTGTCCGGGCCGGGCACCGCGATCGTGGCCGACCAGTACATCCACGCCTCCCTGATCGACGGCTGCAGGCTGTCGAAGGCGGACGTGGTCGTCGCGGGCCACACCGACGTGCCGCAGGTGAAGAACGCCCTCGCGACGCGCGGCAAGCGGCGGGCGCTGGTCGTGACGGACTCGGTGTTCTCCGTGGACGGCGACCTGGCGCCGCTGACCGAGCTGGCGGCGGTGTGCCGCGAGCACGACTCCGCGCTGGTCGTGGACGACGCGCACGGCCTCGGCGTGCTCGGCGACGGCGGTCGCGGCGCGGTGCACGCGGCGGGTCTGGCGAAGTCGCCGGACGTCGTCACCACGATCACGCTGTCGAAGTCGCTCGGCGCGCAGGGCGGCGCGGTGCTCGGACCGAGCCGGGTCATCCGGCACCTCGTCGAGACCGCGCGCAGCTTCATCTTCGACACCGGCCTGGCGCCCGGCAGCGTGGCGGCGGCGCTGACCGCGCTGAAGGTGCTGCGCGAGGAGCCCGACCGCCCCGGCCGGGCGCTGGCGGCGGCCGTCGAGCTGTCCGAACGCCTGCGCGCGGCGGGTTTCCGGGCCAGCACGCCGACCGCGGCGGTCGTGTCCGTGCAGGCGCCGTCGCCGGAGTCCGCGTTCGCGTGGGCCGAGGCGTGCCGCACCAGCGGTGTGGTCGTCGGCTGCTTCCGGCCGCCGTCGGTGCCCGACGGCATCTCCCGGCTGCGGCTGACCGCGCGCGCCGACCTGTCCGAGGCGGACATCGACCGCGCGGTCCGCGTGATCACCGAGACCGGCGCATCCGCAGGTGCGGTATCCCGTCCTCGATGAACTCGGCGCCCTCGGCGACGAAGCCGAACGAGCCGTAGAAGTCGGCGACGTAGGTCTGCGCGTCGAGCACGCAGTCGGTCTTGCCGACCTCCGACAGCGCGGCCTCGACGAGCCTGCGGCTGTACCCGCGGCCGCGGGCGGCGCGGGCCGTGACGACCCGGCCGATCCGGAACGCGCCGTCGGGCTCCTCCAGCAGCCGGAGGTAGGCGAGCGGCGCGGGGTCGCCGTCCACCTCCAGCCACAGGTGCCGGGTGCCGGGTTCGAGGTCGCGGCCGTCCAGGTCCGGGTAGAGGCAGGACTGCTCGATCACGAACACCTCGCTGCGCAACCGCAGCAGCGCGTACAACTGCGCGGTGGTCAGGTCTGCCGACCACTGCCTGCGCAGCGTGGCGGGGAACGGTGATGTGCGCACACCAGCCTGGATATCACAGCGGACCGGTCCTACAGGCGTGACCGGTAGCTCGCCAGCCTCGTGTAGACGCCCGGCTCACCCGGACGCGCGCAGCCCTTGCCGTAGGAGACCACGCCGACGAGCCTGCCGCGCACGACCATCGGCCCGCCCGAGTCGCCCTCGCACGCGTCCCGGCCGCCCTCCGGGTACCCGGCGCAGACCATCGCGTCGGGGCGGAACCCCGTGACGGCGCGGGCGCAGTCGGCGTCCGCCTCGACCGGGACGCGCACCTGGCGCAGCGTCGGCGACGGGTTCGCGCCCTCCGCCGTGCGCCCCCAGCCGAGCACCGTCGCCTCGACACCCGGCGCGTAGCTCGCGGTGTCGTCGGCGTCGACGAGCGGGACGGTCCGCAGCGGCAGCGGCTCGGCCAGCGTGAGCACCGCCACGTCGTCGCCCTTGGACACGTCCTTGAAGTCCGGGTGCTTCCAGATGCCCGCGACCCTGGCACCGGGGCGCGCGGTGCGCAGGTCGCCCGTGCCCGCGACGACGCGGATCCCGTCCGGGGTGCGGTCGCGGCCGGTGATCGCCAGCCGTTCGGCCATGCAGTGCGCCGCCGTGACCACCTTGTCCGGCGCGACGAGCGCGCCACCGCAGAACAGCTGGCCGTTCGCGTCGGTGAGGGCGACCGCCCACGGGGTGGCGGGCGCCTCGGTGCCGCCGACGATCGCGTGCGCCGGGGCGGCGGAGGCGATGACGGCCGCGATGGCGGCGACTAACGACGCGGTGGTCCTGGTCCGCACGGAGCACTCCTTCTACGGCAGGTGGACGAACGGCTACTCACCGTAGCGGGCCCGCGTTTTCTCCGGCACACCCCCGTGGTCGACAGTCGAATCCACCGCCTATCGGGAACAGAACGTGAAATCTTCCTGTTAGTGTCCTCTGGAGCCGAAGAATCATCGGCATATTGCGCAGATCACAACGATCTGTCCGGCAACCTAGGAGGGTTACGCATGTTCCTCGACTTCGGTCAGATCCCGGCCTTCCTGATCGCCTGCGTGGTCGTGATCCTCACGCCGGGTGTCGACGCCTTCCTGCTGCTGCGCACCTCGATGCGCTCGGGCACGCGGGCGGGCCTGTGGGCGCTGGGCGGCATCCACGCGGCCAGCTTCGTCCAGGTCGGCGTGGTCATCTCCGGCCTCGGCGTCGTCCTGGCCCGCTACCCCGCGGTGCTCGTCGCGCTGCGCTGGGTCGGCGCGGCCTACCTGCTGTGGCTGGCGCTGTCGATCGCGCGCGGGCTGCTGCGCCGCACCAAGGCCGACGAGCCGCTGGAGGCCGTGGCCGACCGGCCGTTCCGCCGCGGCTTCCTGACCAACATCACCAACCCGAAGATGCTGCTGTTCTCGCTCGCGTTCCTGCCGCAGTTCATCGGTGCGGGCCAACCCACCGCCCAGCTCGCGATGCTCGCCGCGCTCTTCCTCGGCCTCGCGGCGCTCTGGGAGCTGCTCATCGTCATCGCCGCCGGCCGCGTCGCGGGCGGACTCCACCGCCCCGGCGTGACGACCGCGCTGGACGCGGTGTGCGCCGCGGTGTTCCTGACCATGTCCGTCGGACTGGTCCTCTAGCCACCCGCTCGCGCAACGGCCAGGACGCCCCGCGCGTCCTGGCCTTCCGTGCGGACTCCACTCGGGCAGACCGGCGCCGGGCGCGTCCCCTGGGGCCTGGTGGCGGCGGTCGTGCTGTTCGGCGGCGGGCTGGTGTTCGCCTCCGTCGCCATCG
Organism: Umezawaea tangerina; assembly: GCF_003002815.1. Lineage (GTDB taxonomy): Bacteria > Actinomycetota > Actinomycetes > Mycobacteriales > Pseudonocardiaceae > Umezawaea > Umezawaea tangerina. The sequence goes on from NZ_PVTF01000004.1 coordinate 467,152, forward strand.
GCCACCGGCTCGACGACTGGGACGGGACCTACACCACCAGCGGGACGTACGACACCCACCGGGCCCTCCACGACACCAGCAGGCACCTCGACCAGCTGCTGTTCCGCGGGGCCGTGACCACCGCGGTCCTGCTGGCGCTGACCTCGCCCTTCCTGGTGCTCCGGCGGCGCTGGGCCGCCGTCGTCACGACGTGCCTTGCGGTCGCGTCCGTGCCGATGGCGTTCGTGTCCGGAGCCCTCGAACCCGGCTCCCCCGGCGGTCGGGAGCCCTACTCCGACTCCGACTGGGCGAGCTTCTGCTCACTGGCCGCGGCGCCGACCACCGTGGTCGGCGCCGTCGGCGCACTGGTCGTCCTGGTCCTCCACGCGCGCCGAGACCGGCCCGCGCCGAGACAGGTCGACCGGGCGTAGGCCACCGGGTCCGGCCGGGAGTGGTGCTCCCCGGCCGGGCCCGGTGGTCGCGACTCGGGCAGGGCGACCGCGGAAGCCCCCGCGACTACCCCTCCGGCTGCGGCTCGGGCTCGGGCGAGGGCTGCGGCTGGGGCTGGGGCTGAGGTGCCGCGGGGGCCGTGGTCGTCAGGCCCAGCTGTTCGGCCAGCTCGTCCTCGAAGGCCGCCACCCGCGCGTACACGCCGGGCTTCCCGGCGCGGGCGCACCCCTCACCCCAGGAGGTCACGCCGATCAGCTTGCCGCCCGACACCAGCGGCCCGCCGGAGTCGCCCTGGCAGGTGTCCACACCGCCCGCGGCGAACCCCGCGCACACCATCTGGGTCTCGTCGTACTGCGGGTAGGCGTCCTGGCAGGCGCTGTCGGTCGACAGCGGCACGGTCGCGCCGAGCAGGTACCGGGACGTGGCGCCCTGCTCGCTGACCCGGCCCCACCCGTAGACGTAGGCCGACGTCCCGGCCGCGTACAGCGGCGCGTCGGCGGCACCGGCCAGCGGCAGCGTCGGGTACGGGAGCTCCTTGCGGAGGGTCAGCACGGCGACGTCGTCACCGCGGTCGGCGGACACGTAGTCGGGGTGCACCCAGACGTCGGTGACCGCGCTGACCACCCCGGCCTTGCTCTGCTTGTCCTCACGCCCGGCGACCACGCGGAACGCGCTCGCGGAGCGGCCGACCGCGCAGTGCGACGCCGTGACCACCTTGGTCGGGGCGACCAGGGTGCCGCCGCAGAACTGGAACCCGTTCGCGTCGGTCAGGTACACCACCCACGGGTGGGCGGTGATGGAGACGCGGTCGCCGCCGACGATCCGTTCGTCGGCGCCGGCCGGTGCCGCGCAGCTCAGCAGTGCCGCCAGTGCCGCAACGAGCGCCACGAGCCGTCGTTCGGTATCCCCCACGGGGCCTCCTCGGTGAGTCCGGTTGTCCCGAGGAGGTTAGCCAAGACGTACGACACAACTGGGCCGTTCGGCCCAACATCAGTTGTTCGGGGAGTTCCCGAACTTGCTCCAGACCTTGCCCGCCGTGCCCGCGAGGACCTCGCCGAACTCGTTGAACACCTTCATCAGCGGGTCCTCGGACGTGCTCATCGTGTCCTTGTACGACTTCGCCGCGGACTTGATGTCGTCGGTGAACGAGCTGGTCGGCCGGTCGTCCTCGCGGCGGGCGTACTCGCCGGTGAGGATCGCGCGGTACTCCTCCGAGGCCGCCCACTTCTGCAGCTCGGCGGCGCGCACCACGGCCAGCGGGTGGGTCAGCGGCCACGTCTTGACGAGCTTGAGGACGCTGTCGCGGATGTCCTCGACCTGCTCGTACTCCTTGGCCTGCTTCAGGAACTCGGCGGTGTCGATCTGCGAGCCGTCCATGCCGCCCGCCATCGCCACGTGCACCCGCAGCGCGGCCGCCGGGTCCTGCACGCACAGCAGCCCGGCGCGGTCGCAGGACAGCTCGGTCTTGCGGTACCACTCGAACAGGGCCGCGATGACCGCGCGGATCGCCCAGTACCCGGCGGGCATCCAGCCGAGGCTGTACTGGAGCTGCATCAGGCGCTGCAGGATCGTCTGGTAGAGCGCGTGGCCGGACAGGACGTGGCCCATCTCGTGCCCGATCGCGAACCGCAGGCCCTCGGTGTCCAGCAGCTCGATGAGGCCCGTGGTGATCACGATGAACGGCTTGTCGATGCCCAGCGTCGACGCGTTGGGCACCGGGTTGCGCTGCACGAAGACCTCGGGCACCGGGTCGATGTCCAAAGTGGCCGCCGTGTCCAGCCGGATCCGGTCCAGGTTCGGGTACTGCTTGGGGCCGACCCGGATCGACGAGGCGAGGTACACCAGCCGCTCGCCGCGCTCGGTGAACGCCCCGGCCACCGCCTGGAGGACCGGGCCGATGCCCGGAACCGCCCGGAGCAGCGCCAACGCGCCCCGGTCGGCGGGGTGTTCGTACGCGCGCGGGCTGATCCCGGCGAAGCGCACCCTGGCCGTCGAACGTTCGATCTCCTCGGTCATTCAACCGAGGTTAGCCAGATCCGGGCCTTCGGGGTGCCGAAACCGGACAATCACCGTGCAGACTGTGCCGATGACCGCTGACGTGCTCGGTGCCGACTTCGAGACCCGGACCCTCGCCACGGGCGAAGCCACCGCCACCCTGGTGCGCCACCGCGCGCGCGAAGCCACGCGGGGGGCGATCCTCTACGTGCACGGCTGGGCCGACTACTTCTTCCAGCGCCACGTCGCCGAGCACTACGCGGCGCTCGGCTTCGACTTCTACGCCGTCGACCTGCGCGCGTACGGCCGGTCGTGGCGGCAGGGCCAGACGCCGAACTTCGTCACCGACCTGGCCGACCACCTCGCCGACGTGGACGGGGCCGTGCGCGCCGTCCGCGAGGACGACGGCCACTCGGAGCTGGTCCTGATGGGACACTCCACCGGCGGCCTGATCGCCGCCCTGTGGGCGCACGAGCGGCGCGCGGACGGCCTGGTGGACGCCTTGGTGCTCAACAGCCCGTGGTTCGACCTGGCCGAGCCGTGGATCATGCAGACGGTCGGCACGGCCGTGGTGCGCGGCCTCGGCCGGGTGTCGCCGAAGCTCGTGGTCAAGCCGGGCCTGGGACCGGTCTACGGCCAGAGCATCCACCGCGACCACCACGGCGAGTGGGACTTCGACCTCACGTGGAAGCCGCTGGAGGCGTTCCCGGTGTACGCCGGGTGGCTGCGGGCGATCCGGATCGGACACTCGAGGCTCCAGGGTGGACTGGACGTGCGGGTGCCCTCGCTCGTGCTGCGGTCCAGCGCCAGCCACCTGCACGCGAAGGCGTGGACGGAGCAGGCGATGGTCGCCGACGCGGTGCTGGACGTGGCGCACATCGAGAGGTTCGCGCCCAAGCTCGGCGGGGAGGTCACGTCGCTGGTGGTCCAGGACGGGCTGCACGACCTGTTCCTGTCGCGCGAGGACGTGCGGAAGCGGGCGTTCGAGGTGGTCGACGAGTTCCTGGACGGCCGGGTCAGGTGAGCCCGCGGGCGCTCAGCGCAGTCGCTGCACCGCCAGCCGGGCCGCCGTGCCGATGACCGCGTCGGCGGCCGGCAGCGTGAGGGCGGTGCCCGCGCTGCGGGTGAACACGGCGATCGCGTAGCGGCCGCCGTCGGGGTACTCGACCACGCCGATCTCGTTGCGCACGGTCGGCAGCGTGCCGGTCTTGCCCGCGACGCGGACGTCGTCGAACGGGAACCCGGACGCCAGCCGGTGCGGCCACACCTGCATGCCCATGATGCGGCGCAGCGGCGCCGCGTCGGGGTCGAGCCAGACGGCGCTGAGCAACGTGGTCATGTCACGGGGTGTGCCGCGGTTGGTCCGGCGCGGGTCGAGGGCGCGAAGTCGGGACAGCACAACGGGATCGGCGAGCTTGGGCGCCAGGTCACCGGGCCCCGCGTCCTCGGCGAGGGTCCGGAACACCTCACGCGCCCGGTGCACGACCAGGGTGTTCGACAGGCCCAGCGCGGCCATCGTGCGGTTCACCGCGTCCAGCCCGACCACGTCGACCAGCGCGTCCGCGGCGGCGTTGTCGGAGACCGTGATCGCCAGGTAGGCCAGGTCCCGCAACGACATCGTCACCGGGTCGAGCATGCCGCCGACACCGGTCGGGCCCGCGCTGCGGTGGTCGGGGCGCAGCAGCGCGGTGGCGGTCATGTCGACCTCGCGGAACGCGGTGTGCACCAGCGGCACCTTGAAGACGCTGGCCAGCACGACGGCCTCGTCGGCCCCGACGGCCACCTGCCGGTCCGGGTGGTCGATGTCGACGGCGTGCAGCCACCCCGTGACCCCGGCGTCGGCGAAGGCGGACCTGATCCGCGCGGCGCTCACGCCAGGTACTCCGCCGCCGGGCGCGGGAAGCGCGGCAGCGTGCCCTCGGCGGGGCTCATCCCCTTGGCGCGCAGCACTTCCTCCACGGCGTCCGCGAACGCGCGGGTCGCCGGTGTCTGCCGTCCGCGCGGCCACGCCGAGGACGTGCGCCAGGCCAGCGGACGGCCGCGCAGCGGGCGCCACACGGCGTCGCCGGGCGGGTCGACGCCGTCGTGCAGGGCCACGCAGCCGCCCGCCAGCACCAGCCCGAGGGCGAAGTCCGGGTTGGCCGCCTGGTGGACCTCGGTGGGCGCGTACCCGTGGCGGGCGCAGGTGGTGAGCACCTCGTCGTGCAGCGCGGGGGCGGTGGCGCGCGGGAACAGCACCAGCGCGAGGCCGTCGAGGTCGCCGAGCCGGACCGCGTCGTGGCCGGTCAGCGGGCTGTCCGCGGGCAGCAGCACGCCGAGAGGGCTGGTCAGCACCGGTCCGAGGCCCAGCCACGAGGTGTCGAACGGGTGCCGCAGCACGCCGACGTCCAGGCCGCGGTCGGCCAGGGCGCGGAGCTGTTCGGCCGTGCCGATCTCGCGGAGCTTCAGCTCCACCCCGCAGCCGCGGGCGCGGAACGCCGTCACCAGCGCGGCCACCGCCTTGCCGCCGAGGTCCGGTGGGACGCCCGCGCGCAACGTGCCCGCCTCGCCGCGGCGCAACCGCGCGGCCAGCGCGTGCAGCCGGTCGGCGCCCGCCAGCACCTCGCGCGCCTGGGTGAGCAGCAGCCTGCCGCCGTCGGTGAGCGCGACCTGGCGGCCGGAGCGGTCGAACAGCTCGACGCCGAGCTCCCGTTCCAGCCGTTGGATGCTCTGCGACAGCGGCGGCTGGGAGATGTGCAGCCGGGCCGCGGCCCGCCCGAAGTGCAGCTCCTCGGCGACCACGAGGAAGTTCCCCAGGTGCCGGAGGAGGTCCATGACCAGCGATGATAGTCGATCGACTATCGCTGCGGCGACGATATCCGTCTTGGACACGCGGTGCGCGCGGCTGCTGTCCTTGGTCCATGTGCACCGGATGCGGGGGCGTCAGCAGGCGCCGGATGTTGATCGGGACGGCGGCGGCGGCGATCGCGGGCAGCGCGCTCGGCAGCGCGCGGGCGATGGCCGTGGGGAACTCGGGGGTGAGCCTGCGCTGGCTGGGCGTGGCGGGGTGGGAGCTGGTGTTCGACGGGCGGCGGATCGTGGTCGACCCGTACCTGAGCAGGCTGCCGGTGCTGGACGCGAACGGCGGCATCATCACCGACTACCGGCTGGACGTGCGGACCGAGCTGGTCGACCGGTACCTGGAGCGGCGACCGGAACTGCTGCTGGCGACGCACGGCCACTACGACCACCTGCTGGAGATCCCCTACCTGATGCGGAGGTTCGGCGGGGAGCCGCGCGTGATCGGCACCGAGACGCACGCGCACCTGCTTGCGGCACAAGGGGTTCCGACCGACCGGATCATCATCGCGCAGGGCGGTGAGCACCTGGACTTCCACGGGTTCACCGTCCAGGTGGTCCGGAGCCTGCACAGCCAGTTCGGCTCCTACGGCTACTTCGCGCCCGGCACGCTGACCGCGGCACCGCCGCGCCCGGAGACCATCAGCGACCTGCTCGAAGGCGGCACGCTGGGCTACCTGGTCACGATCGCCGACCGCTACTCGGTCCTCTTCCTGTCCGGCACCGCCAACTTCGTCGAACGCGAGGTGGAGGGCCTGCGCCCGGACGCGCTCGTGCTCGGCATGAGCGGGCACGCCAACGTCTTCGACTACACCGCCCGCGCGCTGCGGGCGACCAGGCCGAAGCTGCTGGTCCCCAGCCACCACGACGACATGGTGACCCAGCTCGACGACCCGGCCCTGCCCGAGAAGGGGTTCCCCGCGGCGGCGCGGGAGCTGGCCGACACCGCGAAGCGGGTGGGACTGGCCGCGACCGTGCTGGATCCGGCCGTCCTGCGCTGGTACGACCTCTAGCCCTTCTCCGGCCGCGGCAGCAGGAGGTGCACGGCGAAGCCCGCGAGCGTCGCCAGCACCGCCTGGTAGGCGATGGACAGCTCGCACTGGGAGGCGATGAAGAACACCGGGTCGAGGTCGGTGGTGATGAGGCCCGCCATGGTGGCCAGGCCGGTGACGTGCCAGCCGAAGAAGCCCGCGCTCCACACGACCAGCGGCCAGCGACCGCGGTCGGGGCGGCGCAGCAGCAGGTAGGCCGAGAACGCCGCCGCCGCGTTGAAGATCACCGCGGTGGCCCCCAGCTCCGGCGCGGCGGCGGTCGGCAGGGTGGTCAGGGTCTGCGCCACGGCCAGGGAGATGACCAGCCAGGCACCGAGTCGCGTCTTGTCCACGCCGCACTAGATCACGCCCGCGCGGGCCGCGGCCAATGCGGCGAGGGCGCAGCGCCGGGCCGTGGCGGTGTCGACCGGTTCGCGGGTGATGAAGATCCGGTAGAACAGCGGGCCGCAGGCGGCGCGGACCACCTCGACCGGGTCGACGGCCCGCGGCAGCTCACCCCGGTCGACCCCGCGGACGACGAGCTCGGCCGCCGCGTGCTGGCGGGCGGCGTAGAAGGCGCTCATCGCCTCGGCCGCGAGCGGCGACTGGAACGCGGCGGCGACCAGCGCGGACGGGATGGCGCGCTCGTGGGCCTCGCCGAACGTGCGCGCGATCTCCGTCGTGACGGCGACCAGGTCGCCCTCCACCGTGCCGGTGTCCGGCGCCCGCCACCCGTCCGCGGTGGTGCGGTGCAGCGCGTCGACCAGGATCACGTCGACGCTCCCCCAGCGCCGGTACACGGTGGTCTTGTGCACGCCCGCGCGGTTGGCGACGTTGTCGACGGTCAGGCGCGGGTAGCCGACCTCGGCCAGCTCCTCGTACACGGCGGTCAGGACGGCGTCGCGGACGCGGGCGGAGCGGCCGCCGGGGCGAGCGTTCAAGGGCGGATCCAGTTGCGTCGGGGGACCGGACGTGCCCACAATAACGCAACTCGAGTTGCATTAGGGGGATCCGGGTGTCGGATCGCATCGCGCAGTTCACCGCCGAGGCGGAGCAGGACCCGACGGCCGCCGTCGAACGGCTGCGGGCCGACCTGGTCGCGTCCGGCGGGCCGCTGGTCCAGCGGCTGACCGAGGCCACCGTGCGGGTGACGTTCGTGTGGATCGGGCCCGAGCGGCAGGTGTCCGTGCGGGCGCAGGTGTTCGAGGACGCCAACGCGCTGTCGCACCCGATGCGCCAGGTGCCGGGCACGCCCGTGTGGCACCTCGACGCGGTCGTGGCGTCCGACGTGGTCACGACCTACCAGTTCCTGGTCGACGACCCGTTCGCCGACGCCGACCACACCGACCTCGCGGAGCTGGGGCGGCTGATGGTGCGGGCGCGGGCCAGGACGTTCGCCGACCCGGTCAACCCGCACGCGCTGTTCCCGCAGCTGGCCGTCGTCGCGGGCGAGTCGACGGCGGACCGGCGGCACTGGGACTCCGAGCTCCGGCTGCCCGACGCCGAGGCCGTCGACTGGTTCGACGCCGAGCCCGCCGACCGCGGCACGCTCACCGCGCACGACCTGCACGGGCGGACGATCACCGTGTACACGCCGCCGGGCTACCGGGAGGACCGGGCGCACCCGCTGGTCGTGCTGCTCGACGGCGAGTGCTGGCCGCTGGTCGCCCGGCTCGACACGGCGCTGGACAACCTGATGGGCCGCGAGATCGAGCCCGCCGTGGTCGCGATGGTGCACAACAAGGGCGGGATGGCGGGGCGGATGGCCGACCTGTCCTGCGAACCGGCCTTCGCCACCTACCTGGCCGAGGACGTTCTCGTGTTCGTGCGGGCGCGGTACTCGGTGAGCGACGACACCAGCCGGGTCGTGTTGGCGGGCAACAGCCTCGGCGGACTGGCCGCCGCGCACACCGCGCTGGAACGGCCCGACGCGTTCGGCGCCGTCCTGTCCTGCTCCGGGTCGCACTGGTGGGGCTACCGGCCCGACGAATCGGGCTGGGGCAAGGACTCCGAGCCGGAATGGCTCACCCGCCAGTACGCCAGGGCACCGCTGCTGCCGCTGCGGTTCTGGGTCGACGTGGGGTCGCTGGAGACCGGGTCGAGCCCGCTCTCCCCCGGCGTCGACCAGCGCGCCGCCAACCGCCACCTGCGCACCGTGCTGCGCGCCAGGGGCTACCCCGTCACCTACCACGAGGCGGCGGGCGGGCACGACTTCGCCACGTTCCGCCGCAGCGTCGTCAAAGGGCTCCGCGCCCTGCTCCCCGCCTGAGAGGACCGGCCGTGCCCGACCCCAACGAGCTCCACCCGCTCCCCGACCACCCGCGGGTGGTCCTGCTCAAACCCCTGGTCAACTCGCCGAACATCGAGATCGGCGACTTCACCTACTACGACGACCCGGACCACGCGACGCACTTCGAACGCCGCAACGTCCTCTACTCCTACGGCGACGAGAAGCTCGTCATCGGCCGGTACTGCGCACTCGCGGCGGGCACGACGTTCATCATGGCCGGCGCCAACCACCTGACCACCGGCGTGTCCACGTTCCCGTTCACGATCTTCGGCGGCGACTGGGCGGAGAGCACCGTCGACCTGCTGATGAACATCCCCACCAAGGGCGACACGGTGGTGGGCAACGACGTCTGGTTCGGCTACCGCACCACGATCATGCCCGGCGTCCGCATCGGCGACGGCGCCATCATCGCCAGCGGCGCCGTCGTGGTCGCCGACGTGCCGCCGTACACGATCGTCGGCGGCAACCCGGCCAAACCGGTGAAGCAGCGGTACGCCGACGACGAGATCGACCTGCTGCTGCGCGCCGCGTGGTGGGACTGGCCGGTCGACGTGGTCACCGCGCACGTCCGCACGATCATGTCGGGGACACCGGCCGACGTGGCGGACATCGCGCGGCGGGAAGGGCTCATGACGGGGTGATGGTCCAGTCGCCGCTGGAGGTCACCTGGATGAAAGCGGGGCCCGCCAGGGGAACGGTGCCCTCGTAGCCGCCGATGGTGTTGACGGGGAGGTCCATGCGGGTCGACTTCGTGGACGCGACGTGGACGGCGAAGTTCCCGTCACCGGTGTTGGTGATCCTCGCCTTGGCGGACTTGGACATCAGGAAGACGACCGCGTCACCGGAACCGGACACCGGGCCGTCGGCGAGGGTCGCGAGGTCGAGGCCGCCGACGGTCAGCGTCCAGGCGCCCACGGCGGTGACGGTGAGGGTGGTGGTGCGGCTGTTGTCGCGGATGTCGATCCACCGCAGACCGCTGTAGGAGCCGATCTCGTTGACCAGCAGGGATTCGAAGCCGTCGGACTTGAGGACGGTGTTGCCGGTGCAGGCGGGGCACTCGAACTTGACGATCTTGAAGCCGGAGGGGCGGTCGAGGGTGATGACGTCGTCGCCTTGTCCGGTGTAGACGGTGGGTGGTGGGGTTGTTGTCGTGGGGGGCGCGGTAGTCGTTCTGGTGGTTGTCGCGGCGGTTGTCGTTCTGGTGGTTGTCGTTCTGGTGGTTGTCGTTCTGGTGATGGTGGTTTGTGCTCGGGCCAGTTCGGCTTGGGTGGTGGGGGGTGAGGTGGCTGCTGAGGGGGTTTCCTTGCCTGCGTTGGCGAGGGTGCTGATGAGGATCAGGGTGAGGGCGGCTCCGAGGATCCAGGGCCACTTCTTGGGTTTGGGGCGGGGTGGTGGGGCCCACTGGGGGTGGTTGTACGGGGTGGGTTCGGGAGGGTCCGCGGGTGGTTGCGCCATGGGGGTCACCTTCGGGCTCGCTTGGTGGTCACCCGGTTCGTCGAGGCGCTGGTACGGGGTGTTATCCCACGTGGTTTGGCATCACTCGAACGGGGTCTCAAGTGGGGCTCGAGTGGGTGGGTGGGGCCCAGGTATGTGATGTGAGGGTCTGGGGGTTCACCCCGGCTCGCTGAGTGTTCTATGCCCACCACCGCTTGTCAAGACGGTAGGGCTGTCTTGACAAGCGGTGGTGGGCATAGAGATGGCTTCTCGTCGGGGTGCGTGGGGGAGGTGTGGGTGGGGAGGGCATCAGGCTGCGCCTGACAGGGCATCCTCGCTGCGCGTCGGACAGAGCATCCTTGCTGCGCGGCGGACAAGGCCCCAGGCGCTCCGCGCCGGATGCGCGCTGGCGGGCTTCGCCCGTCGGGGTGGGGTGGCGGGCTGCGCCCGGCGGGGGATTCTCGGCTGCGCCGTCGGGAGGGAAGGCATCCTCGCTGCGCGTCGGACTAAGCGGGGGGGGGGGGTGGGGTGGGTGTTCGGTTGGGTCAGGGTTTGCGGCCTACGCCCACGTAGGCGGTGATGTAGGCGTCGTCGGAGTCGGGGTGCCATTCGGGGAGGAGGACTACGCCTGGGGGGATGAGGGTGAAGCCGGTGAAGAAGCGGGTGATGTCGTGCTTGGTGCGGAGCACAAGTTGGGCGTCTGTGCGTTGGTAGACGGCTTGGACGCGTTCGCCGTTGGTGACGCTGTCCTGCGGGATGCCTTCCAGGCTGCCGTGGCTGATGGCGAGGTAGCTGCCTGAGGCCAGGGCGTCGCGGTAGCGGGTTACGGCGGCGTGGGGGTCGTCTGAGTCGGGGACGAAGTGGAGGGCGGCGGCCAGTAGGACGGCGATGGGGCGGGAGAAGTCGAGGAGGGCGTTGATGGCGGGGGAGGTCAGGACCGCGTCGGTGTCGCGGAGGTCGGCCTGGACGGCGATGGCGAGCGGGTTGTTGGCCAGCAGGGCGATGCTGTGGGCGACGGCGACGGGTTCGACGTCGACGTAGGCGACGCGGGCCGAGGGGATGGTGGTCTGGGCGATCTCGTGGACGTTGCCGACCGTCGGGATGCCGGAGCCCAGGTCCAGGAACTGGTCGATGCCCTGGTCGCAGAGGAAGCGGACGGCGCGGCGGAGGAAGGAGCGGTTGGCGCGGGCGGCGCCCGCCATGCCGGGGTAGATCTTCTCGATGACCTTGGCGGCTTCGCGGTCGGCGGCGAAGTTGTGCGAACCACCTAAGAAGTAGTCGTACATCCTGGCGACGCTCGGCCTGCTCAGGTCGACCGACGACGGCACCCACGAGTCCACCACGTTATCCCCCAACCCACAGCGACGGACCTCCGATCCAACCGCTCCGCGTCGCGGCATGTCCAGGTGCGGTCAGGTGAGGACGACGCAGCCCCGCCGTTCCAGGTCGAGCAGCCACACCGGCATCTTCAACCGCTTGTTCCAGCGCAGGTCGAGCTTCTCCAGGGCGGGCAGCTTCTCGATCGCGTCCGGCAGCGCCGTCAGCTCGTTGTTGCGCAGGTCGAGGACGCGCAGCGCGACCAGGTCGCCGATCTCGGCGGGCAGGGCCGTGAGCCGGTTGTCGCGCAGACCGAGCTCGCGCAGGTCGTCGAGGCGGCCGATGGACGACGGCACCTCGGTGAGGTGGTTGCCGCGCAGGTGCAGCTCGCGCAGGCGGGACAGGTCGCCGACGGAGTCCGGCAGCGCGGTGAGCTGGTTGCCGTAGAGCCGCAGCTCGCGCAGGCCCGCCATGCCGCCGATCGAGTCGGGCAGCACCGTCAGCAGGTTGTCGGTGACGCTGAGGTAGCGCAGCTTGACCAGCCCGCCCAGCGACTCGGGCACGGCCGTGAGCCGGTTGTCGCTCAGGTAGAGGTACCGGTCGAGCGAGGTCAGGTCGCCGAGGGAATCCGGGAGCGACGTCAGGGCGTTGTGCCCGAGGTCGAGGGTGTGCAGCGTGGTGAGCCTGCTGATCTTCGGCGACACCTCGCCGATGCGGTTCGCGGCGACGTTGAGCATGCGGAGCTCGCCGAGCTCCCAGAGGGAGTCGGGCAACGACGTGAGGTCGTTGTCGTAGGCGCTCAGCTCCCACAGGTCCGGCGCGAGGTCGGCGGGGAGCGCGGTCAGCCGCAGGCTGTCCAGGTCGAGGCTCTGCATCGGGCAACTCTAAGCCCGCTCGCTCAGAGCGAACACCATCGGGAAACAAACCCCCGCTCTACTTGGTTGAGCCAGTCAGACTCAACTTTGGAGGGTGAACTGATGGGCAAGACTCTGGCTCTTCCGGTGTTGCCCCTCGACGACGTGGTCGTGCTCCCCGGCATGGTCGTCCCCATCCGGCTTTCCGGTGCGGACGCGAACGCCGAGGCCCGTGCCGCCGTCGAGGCCGCCACCGCCGCCGCCGAGACCGGTGCCAAGGCGCGGATCCTGCTGGTCCCCAGACTGGACGGCAAGTACGCCAAGGTGGGCACCCTGGCCCTGATCGAGCAGGTCGGCAGGCTGTCCGGCGGTGAGCGCGCGGCCGTCGTCCGCGGCACGGAGCGCGTGCGCATCGGCACCGGCACGACCGGCCCCGGCGCGGCGCTGTGGGTCGAGGCGACCGTGGCCGACGCCCCGACGACCGACGAGCACACCGACGAGCTGGCCCGCGAGTACCGCGCGCTGGTGACCACGATCCTGCAGCAGCGCGGGGCGTGGCAGGTCGTGGACTCCGTGCAGCAGGTCGACGAGCCGTCCGCGCTGGCCGACCTCGCCGGTTACGCCACCTACGTGACCGAGGAGCAGAAGGTCTGGCTGCTGGAGACCAACGACGTCAACGCGCGGCTGGAGAAGCTGCTCGTGTGGGGTCGCGAGTACCTGGCGGAGCTGGACGTCGCCGAGACGATCCGCAAGGACGTCAAGGAGGGCATGGAGAAGCAGCAGCGGGAGTTCCTGCTGCGCCAGCAGCTGGCCGCGATCCGCAAGGAGCTGGCCGAGCTGGACGGCAAGCCCGCCACCGAGGAGCAGGACTACCGCGCCCGCGTCGAGGGCGCCGACCTGCCCGAGCACGTCCGCAAGGCCGCGCTCACCGAGGTGGACAAGCTGGAGCGCACCTCCGACCAGTCCCCCGAGGTCGGCTGGATCCGCACGTGGCTGGACACCGTGCTGGAACTGCCGTGGAACGAGCGCACCGACGACGCCTACGACATCCTGGGCGCGCGTGCGGTGCTCGACGCCGACCACTCCGGCCTGGACGACGTGAAGGAGCGGATCACCGAGTACCTGGCGGTGCGCCGCAGGCGGACCGACCGCGGCATGGGCGTCGTCGGCGGCCGCCGCAGCGGGGCCGTGCTGGCCCTAGTGGGCCCTCCCGGCGTCGGCAAGACGTCGCTGGGCGAGTCGGTCGCGCGGGCCATGGGCCGCAAGTTCGTCCGGGTCGCGCTCGGCGGCGTCCGCGACGAGGCCGAGATCCGCGGCCACCGGCGCACCTACGTCGGCGCGCTGCCCGGCCGGATCGTCCGCGCCATCACCGAGGCCGGGACGATGAACCCGGTCGTGCTGCTCGACGAGATCGACAAGGTCGGCTCCGACTACCGGGGCGACCCGACCGCCGCCCTGCTCGAGGTGCTCGACCCGGCGCAGAACCACACGTTCCGCGACCACTACCTCGAGGTCGACCTCGACCTGTCCGACGTGGTGTTCCTGGCCACGGCGAACGTGCTCGACACCATCCCCGCGCCGCTGCTCGACCGCATGGAGCTCGTGCAGCTCGACGGCTACACCGAGGAGGAGAAGGTCACCATCGCCCGCGACCACCTGCTCCCCCGGCAGCTGGAGAAGGCCGGGCTGACGCCCGAGGACGTCACCCTCACCGAGGACACCCTGCGCAAGCTCGCCGGCGAGTACACCCACGAAGCCGGTGTGCGCCAACTGGAACGCGGCCTCGCCCGCATCCTGCGCAAGGTCACCGCCAAGCTCGCCCTCGACGAGGGGGCCACCCTCCCGGTCGGCGTGGACGTGCCCGACCTGCGCGGCTACCTCGGCAAGCCCAAGCACACCCCCGAGTCCGCCGAACGCACCTCCGTTCCCGGCGTGGCAACGGGTCTGGCCGTCACCGGCGCCGGTGGCGACGTGCTGTTCATCGAGGCCTCGTTGGCCGCCAAGGACTCCGGTGCCAGCGGGGTCACGTTGACCGGGCAGCTCGGCGACGTGATGAAGGAGTCGGCGCAGATCGCGCTGTCCTACCTGAGGTCCCACGACGACGAGCTCGCGTTCGGCGTCGGCTCCCTGGCCGACCGCGGCGTGCACATCCACGTGCCCGCCGGCGCCGTGCCGAAGGACGGCCCCTCGGCAGGCGTGACGATGACCACGGCACTCGCCTCCCTGCTCTCCGGCCGCCCCGTCCGGTCCGACGTGGCGATGACCGGCGAGGTCTCGCTGACCGGCCGGGTCCTGCCCATCGGCGGCGTGAAGCAGAAGCTGCTGGCCGCCCACCGCGCCGGGATCACGACGGTCCTGCTGCCGGCTCGCAACGAGCCGGACATGGACGACGTCCCGGCCTCCGTCCGGGAAGCCCTCACGGTGCACTTCGTGGCCGACGTCCGCGAAGTCCTCACCCACGCCCTGGAACCCGCCACCTCCACGGCCACCGCCGCGGCGTGACGTCCACGGCGTGATCCGCGCGGCGTGATCTGTCCGAACGGAAGGGCCCCGCTCGACAAGAGCGGGGCCCTTCCGCATGTCCGGATCCTCGGCGGCGTGCGTGGGGAGCCGGGGAACTGCGCGGTCCGGGTGGCGGCACTACGCTCGAACCACCCCAAGATCACCAGTGGAGGATCCCGATGAGCCTTGAGCGACCCGTCGCGCCCGACCCGTACTCGCTGCTGCCGGTGGTGCCCTCGTTCAGCGTGACGTCGACCGACGTGCGCGAGGGCGAGGCGCTGGACCAGGCGCAGGTGTTCGCGGGTGGGAACACCTCGCCGCAGTTGAGCTGGTTCGGGTTCCCGGACGGGACGAAGAGCTTCGTGGTGACGTGCTTCGACCCGGACGCGCCGACGCCGTCGGGGTTCTGGCACTGGGTGGCGGTGAACCTGCCCGCGTCGGTGACGGAGCTGGCGGCGGGGGCGGGTGAGAAGGACGAGACGTTGCCGGGGGACGCGTTCCACGTGCGGTCGGACTACGGGACGCGGGCGTTCGGCGGGGCGGCGCCGCCGGAGGGGGACCCGGCGCACCGGTACTACTTCGTGGTGCACGCGGTGGACGTGGAGAAGCTGGACGTGGACGGCGACGCGTCGCCCGCGGTGGTGAGCTTCAACCTGGCGTTCCACACGCTCGCGCGGGCGGTCATTACGCCGGTCTTTCAGCAGACCTGAGCGGGAATCGCACGGCCGTCCTGCCCGTTTGAGAGAGTAGGCGCATCTCCTACCAGGCAGGACGGCATCGTGCGGCACTTCGACCTCGTCATCATCGGCAGCGGCTCCGGGAACTCGATCCCCGACGAGCGCTTCGCCGACCAGCGGATCGCGATCGTCGAGAAGGGCGTGTTCGGCGGGACGTGCCTCAACGTCGGCTGCATCCCGACGAAGATGTTCGTGCACACCGCGGACGTCGCCTCGACGCCGAAGAACGCCGCGAGGTTCGGCGTGGACGAGCACTTGGACGGCGTGCGCTGGGCGGACGTGCGGGACCGGATCTTCGGGCGGATCGACCCGATCTCGGCGGGCGGGCTGCGCTGGCGGGCCGAGGACAACGAGAACGTGACCGTGTACCAGGGGCTCGCGAAGTTCGTCGGGCCGAAGACGCTGGACACCGGCACGGGTGAGGTCATCACCGCGGACCGGTTCGCGATCGGCGCGGGCAGCAGGCCGGTCATCCCGGACGTGGTCGACCTCGACACCGTCGACTACCACACCAGCGACACCGTGATGCGGCTCGACGAGCTGCCCGCGAGCATGGTCATCCTGGGCAGCGGGTTCGTCGCGAACGAGTTCGCGCACGTGTTCTCCTCGTTCGGCGTCAAGGTCACCCTGATCGCCCGCTCGGACCTGTTGCTGCGCCACGAGGACCGCGAGATCGCGGAGCGGTTCACCTCCATCGCCTCGGCGAAGTGGGACGTCCGGCTCAAGCGCAAGACCGTGCGCGCCGAGCGCACCGACACCGGTGTGCGGCTGCACCTGGAGGGCCCGGACGGCGCCGAGGTCGTGGAGGCCGCCACGCTGCTGGTCGCCGTCGGCCGCACCCCCAACACCGACCTGCTCGACCTCGCGCGGACCGGTGTGACCACGCACCCGGACGGCCGGATCGTGGTGGACGAGCACCAGAAGACCGTGGTGGACGGCATCTACGCGTTCGGCGACATCAGCTCCGAGCACCAGCTCAAGCACGTCGCCAACCACGAGAGCAAGGTCGTGCAGCACAACCTGCTGCACCCCGACGAGCCCAGGTCCTCCGACCACCGGTACGTGCCGTCGGCGGTGTTCTCCTCGCCGCAGATCGCCTCCGTCGGCCTCACCGAGGAGCAGGCCGTCGAGCGGGGCGTGCGGTACGTGAAGGGCACCCAGGCCTACGCGTCCATCGCCTACGGCTGGGCCATGGAGGACGAGACCGGCTTCGCCAAGGTCCTCGCCGACCCGGCGACCGGGCAGCTGCTGGGCGCCCACATCATCGGCCCGCAGGCCCCCACCGTCATCCAGCCCCTCATCCAGGCCATGAGCTTCGGCCTCGACGCCCGCACCATGGCCAAGGGCCAGTACTGGATCCACCCGGCCATGCCGGAGCTCGTCGAGAACGCCCTGCTCAACCTGCCGTTGGACTGACCGCCGGTGTGACGGGGGCGGCGCACGCCCCCGTCACACGAAGCGGTTCCTGCCCGCCACCGAACCCAGTGCGGTGAGCAGCAGGACGAGGCCGGCGAGGCCGATCATCGACGCCGTCCACGAGCCCGTGGACTCGCGGAGCAACCCGAAGGCGAACGGGCCCGCGGCAGCGATGAGGTAGCCGATGCTCTGGGTCATGGCGGACAGCCGCGCGGTGTCCGAAGTGGACACCGTGCGCAGCGAGACCATGACCAGTGCCAAGGGGAACATGCCGCCCATGCCCAGGCCGACCAGGAGCACCCACAGCGCGGGGGCGGAGCCCGGTGCGAACGCCAGGCCGAGCACGCCGGACAGCGAGAGCGCGCCGAGCACGAGGACCATGCCGACCTGGGACTTCCAGCGGGCGGCCAGCGGCGGCACGACGAGGCTGACCGGGACGCCGAGGACGACGGTGATGGCGAGCAGGAAGCCCGCGGTGGTGCGGTCCACGTCGGCGTCGCCGAGGATCGCGGGCAGCCAGCCCATGATCGTGTAGGCGAGCAGCGCCTGGAGCCCGAAGAACACCGTCATCACCCACGCCAGCGGGCTGTGCAGCAACGACCGGCCCGCGGGCGTGCGCGCCACGCGGCCCGTCACGCCCTTGCGCGCCCCGGCCAGCCACAGCACGAGCGCGGCCGCCGACAGCAGCGCCCACGCGCCGACCGCGCCCCGCCACGAGCCCAGCAGCGCCTCCAGCGGTGGTGTCAGCGCGGCCCCGAGTCCGGCCCCGGCGGCCATCGCGGCCGTGTAGATGCCGGTGATCAGCCCGATCCGGGTGGGGAACGAGTCCTTGACCACGACCGGGATCAGGACGTTGCAGACGGCGATGCCCGCGCACGCGACGAACGTGCCGCCGAGGACCACGAACGGGCCGTCGACGACCCGCAGGAGCAGTCCGAGGGTCAGCAGCGCGAGCGCGGAGGCGACCGCGCGCTTGAGGCCGAACCGCCGGCCGACCCACGGGGCGGCGAACGCGGCGGCGCCGAAGCACAGGACCGGGACGGCGGTCAGGAGGCTGGTCCAGCCCGCGGACACACCGAGCCCGGCCCGGACGTCACCGAGCACCGAAGCGAGACTGGTTACAGCGGGTCGTAGGTTTGCCGCCGAAAGAGTGACACCGGCTGCCAACAGGAGGCCGCCGGTTACCGCCAGTTGCCGGTGTCGTCCTACGGGTTCAACCACTCCTAGTGCTTGAACCGTCGCGCAATCACCACGATCGGTGGCAGTGTTGTCACTCGACGGTATCGGCTTCGGAATCGTCACTCGACTACTGTCTCAGACGTGGGATGTTCGGATGAAAGGACTTTGCTGTGCCATTGGCCACTACCCGGCGGGCGGGCCTCGTCGATCAGGTGATCGACCAGATGAGGGGTGCGATCAGCGGCGGTGAATGGCCGGTGGGCCGCCGCATCCCGCCGGAACCCGAACTCGTCGCGGCACTCGGGGTGGGGCGCAACACGGTCCGCGAGGCCGTCCGCGCGCTGTCCCACGCCGGACTGCTGGAGGTGCGGCAGGGCGACGGCACGTTCGTCCGCGCCACGAGCGAGATATCCGGCGCGGTCCGCAGGCTCTGCGGCAACGAGCTCCGCGAAGTGCTCCAGGTGCGCCGCACGCTCGAGGTCGAGGGCGCCCGGCTGGCCGCGACCCACCGCACCGACGACGACCTGCGCAGGCTGACCACGCTGCTGGCCGAGCGCGACGCCGCCATGGCGGCCAAGGACTGGGAGCGGATGATCGAGCACGACGCCGCCTTCCACGGGCTCCTCGTGCAAGCGTCGCACAACACGCTGCTGTCCGAGCTGTACCGCGGTCTCAACGAGACCGTGCGGGCGAGCATCACCGCGACCGTCGACGAGGACCTGGACAACCAGGTGTCGCACACCGGCCTGCTCGACGCCGTGCGCGACCGCGACCCGGTGCGCGCCGCGGCCGAGGCAAGCGGTTTCCTGGAGGACATCCTGCAGCGGACGGCCGAGTGAGACCGCGGACCGGAGATGTCCGCTCCTAGGGTGGAGGTCATGGAGCCCTACCGCATCGAGATCCCGCAGTCCCGGCTGGACGACCTCGCCGCCCGGCTCGCCAACACCCGTTGGCCCGCCGAACCCGAGGGCACCGGCTGGCGCGACGGCGTGCCCGTCGCGTACCTGAAGGACCTCGTCGAGCACTGGCGCACGCGCTACGACTGGCGGGCCTGGGAAGCGCGGCTCAACGAGTACCCCCAGTTCACGACCACCATCGACGGCGCGAACATCCACTTCCTGCACGTCCGCTCCGCCCGCGAGGACGCCCTGCCGCTGATCCTCACGCACGGGTGGCCGGGATCCGTCGTCGAGTTCCTGGACGTCGTCGAACCGCTGGCGCGGGACCACCACCTGGTCATCCCGTCGATGCCGAACTACGGGTTCTCCGGGCCCACCGCGGACACCGGCTGGGACGTGCGGCGCATCGCGGGCGCGTGGGCCGAGCTGATGGCGCGCCTCGGCTACGACCGCTACGGCGCGCAGGGCGGCGACTGGGGGTCGCTCGTCTCGCGCGAACTGGGGATCATCGACGCCGGGCACGTGGTCGGCGTGCACCTGACCATGCTGCTCACGTTCCCGACCGGCGGCGTCGAGGGGCTGACCGAGGACGACCTCGAACGGCTGAGGGCGTTCAGGCACTTCGCCGACGACGGGTCGGGCTACCAGCGCATCCAGGGCACCAGGCCGCAGACGCTCGGCTACGGCCTGACCGACTCGCCCGTCGGGCAGCTCGCGTGGATCGTGGAGAAGTTCAAGGAGTGGACCGACTCAGAGGACGTGCCGGAGGACGCCGTCGACCGCGACCTCCTGCTCACCAACGTGATGGTCTACTGGCTGACCGGCACCGCGGCGTCGTCCGCGCGGCTGTACAAGGAGTCCGCCGGGTCCGCGGGGAGGGTCGAGGCGTCGACGACCCCCACCGCGGTGGCCGTGTTCCCGAAGGAGGTCGTGCGGCCGGTGCGGTCGATCGCCGAGAGGACGAACCGGATCGTCCGGTGGACCGAGCTCGACCGCGGTGGCCACTTCGCCGCCATGGAACAGCCGGAGCTGCTGGTCGACGACGTCCGCGCCTTCTTCCGGAGCCTGTAGATGCCGACCGCCAGAACGCTCAACCGCACCCTGCTGGCCAGGCAGCTGCTGCTGGACCGGCACGACCTGCGGCCCGACCAGGCGATCGAGCACCTGGTCGGGCTGCAGGCGCAGGCCACCGCATCCCCCTACGTGGCCCTGTGGTCGCGTCTGACGGGCTTCACCGCCGATCGGGTGGGCACGATGCTGGAGGACCGCTCCGCGGTCCGCACGACGCTCATGCGCGGCACCCTGCACCTCGTCACGGCCCGCGACTGCGCACGGCTGCGTCCCGCCATGCAGCCGATGCTGGACCGCGTCGCCAGAACCAACTTCGGCCGCGACCTCACCGGCGTCGACCTGGCCGCCCTCGTCGAAGCCGCGCTCCCCCTGCTCACCGAACCCCGGACCACCGCCCAGCTCGGCGCCGCACTGGCACCCCGCTGGCCCGACCACCAGCCCCGCGTGCTCGGCGCCGTCCTCCCACTGCTGCTGCCCGTGGTCCAGATCCCACCCCGCGGCATCCTCGGCCGCGGCGGACCCGCCGCCAACGCGCTCGCGTCGACCTGGCTCGGCACCGATATCCCGGCACCGGAACCCCCGGACTCCGCAATATTGCGGTATCTCGCGGCTTTCGGCCCCGCGACCGCCGCCGACATCTCGGCGTGGTCGCGACTGACCGGCGTGAAATCCGTCATCACCCGAATGGACCTGAAGACCTACCGCGACGAAACGGGCCGAACCCTCCTCGACCACCCCGACGCCGACCTCACCGACCCGGAAACCCCCGCCCCGCCCCGATTCCTCCCCGAGTTCGACAACGTCCTGCTCTCCCACGCCGACCGCACCCGCATCATGGGCGACGAGGACCGCAAGCGCTGGAGCGGCGTCGCCAACGCCGTGTTCCCCGCCAGCTTCCTGCTCGACGGGTTCCTCAGCGGGACGTGGAAGGTCGACCGCGGCACGCTGGCGATCACGCCCTACCGCAAGGTGTCCACTGGGGACAGGCGGGCTCTAGAACGGGAAGGCTTGGCACTGCTGGACTTCCTCGCCCCCCAGCACGACCACGCCATCCACTTCACCACCTGACCCTCACGCCGTGCTCCGCCGCTCCCAACACCCCCGCAACACCGCCACGTCGATTGCCGGACTCGGGATGATGATGGGGTATGAGAACTCCGGTAGTGACTCAGAATCCGTTGCCCAGGTGGACCACGGTCGCGGTCTTGACAACGCTACTTGCGTCGACGGCTGGCGCTGTGACCGCACTGTGGTGGGCGGGCACCAGCGGACTGGGCGGAAACGAGCTGATCACGGCACGGTTCGACGCGGTCCGCATCGGTCTGACCATCGGTGTGGGCGGCGGTGGACTGTTCGCCCTTGCGCTGTCGGTGCGCAGGCAGCGGTCGACCGAGATCAGCGTGGAGCAGAAGGGACTTGACCAGGACCTACAGGACCGCATGGCGGCAACGACGGAAAACGACGCCGCGTCACGGCGGATAACCGAGCTGTACAGCAAGTCCGTTGAACAACTCGGTTCCAACAAAGCACCGGTCCGGCTGGGCGGCCTGTACGCGTTGGAGCGCCTCGCTCAGGACAACCCCGCCAGCGGCAGACCATCGTCAACATCCTCTGCGCGTACCTGCGCATGCCGTACGCGGTCCCGAACGAGGCGAGTACCGACAGCGAGCGCGAGACGAGGTCGCAAGAGCGCCAGGTCCGCTTGACCGCTCAGCGCATCATCGCCGACCACCTGCGTCCTCGGACCGACGCCGACACGTTCTGGTCGGACATCGACCTGGACCTCAGTGGCGCCGCACTCATCGATCTAGACCTCAGTGGCGCCCATTGCCGCACGGTCACCTTCACCGGTGCGACCTTCACCGGCATCACCCGGTTCGTAAAAGCGGACTTCAGCGGAACGGCGTCGTTCGATGAAACCGACTTCCGCGGAGCCGCGTTGTTCGACCAGGGGACTTTCGGGGTCATCACCTTCCTGCACGCACGCACCACCGCGCCCTTGTACTTCGAGGACGCCGAGTTCAAGGCAGGTGCGCCGGACATCCCAGGCAGGCAGGCGATCGTGACCAACGACCATGGCCGGGTGGTGGACGCTTCCGACCAACCCTGACGCCACCCCTCACGCCGTGCTCCGCCGCTCCCAACACCCCCGCAACACCGCCAACGTCGCGGTGATCGCGGGACGTCGGCTGGCGCCGGTGCGCCAGACGGCGAAGACGCGGCGGGTCGGGGTGGGGTGCAGGGGGATGGCGCGGACGGTGGGTGGGAGGGGGCCGCGGCCGAGGCGGGGGAGGAGGCCCACGCCGATGCCCTGGGAGAGCAGGGCGAGCTGGGTCTCGTACTCGGCGACGCGGTGGGCGAGGTCGGGTTCGATGTCGGCGCCGCGGAAGGTCTTCATGAGCCAGTCGTGGCAGATGGTGCCCTCGGGCTGGCAGATCCAGCGCTGGTCGGCCAGGTCCCGCGGGGTGAGGGACGCGCGGGTGGCCAGGGGGTGGGTGGCGGGGAGCAGGACGTCGGCGATGTCCTCGCCCAAAGCGCTGCGGGACAACGACTCCGGCACGACGAGCGGGGCGTTGTCCCAGTCGTGGGCGACGGCGAGGTCGAGCTCGCCGCGGGCCACGGCGTCGATGCCCTCCGGTGGGTCGATCTCGACCGAGCGGACGTCCAGGGCCGGGTGGTGGGCGGCGAGGTCGACCAGCGCCAGCGGGAGCAGGCCGCGGGCGGCGGTGGCGAACGCGCCGATGGACAGCGCCCCGACGGCGGCGCCGCGCTGCTCCTCCAGCGTCACCTCGGCCTCCTCGACGAGCGCGAGCACCTGGGCGGCGGTGGCGGCGAGGCCGTAACCGGCGTCGGTCAGGGCGACCCCGCGGCCGCGGCGTTCGAGCAGCGCGGTGCGGGTCTCGCGTTCGAGCTTGGCGATCTGCTGCGACACCGCCGACGGCGTGTAGCCCAGCACCGACGCGGCGGCGCCGACCGACCCGTGCGTCGCGACGGCGTGCAGCGCGCGCAGCCTCCCGAGATCCAACATGTAGCAATGCTAAACCCAACCTTGAAGAACACGTCGCTGGTGCTAAACAGTGGACGAACCCAGACTCAACGGCGTGAAACCACGGCACGCCGCTCTCGCGGTCCTCGTCGCGACCATCTGGGGCGTCAACTTCGTCGCCATCGAGTTGGGGCTGCGCGACTTCCCCCCGCTGCTGTTCTCCGGTCTGCGGTTCCTCGCCGCGGCCGTGCCCGCGCTCTTCCTCGTCGGCCCGCCGCGGGTCGCGTGGCGGTGGGTGGTCGCGGTCGGGCTGGTCCTGGGCGTCGCGAAGTTCGGGTTCGTCTTCAGCGGCATGCACGCGGGGATGCCCGCCGGGCTGTCGTCGCTGGTCCTGCAGAGCCAGGCGGTCTTCACGGTCGTGTTCGCCGCGGTCCTGCTGCGCGAACGGCCGCGCCGGACCCAGCTCGTCGGCATCGGGGTGGCCTCGGCGGGCATCCTGGTGATCGCCCTCGACTACGGCGTCGGCAGCCCGCTCGGCGCGTTCCTGCTGGTCATCGCCGGTGCGGCGTGCTGGGGGCTGTCCAACGTCATCACCCGCCACGCGAAGCCGCCGGACGCGCTCAGCTTCATCGTGTGGGTCAGCGCGGTCGCGGTGCTGCCGCTGTTCGCGCTGTCGCTGCTCATCGAGGGCCCGAGCGCGGACCTGGCCGCGCTGCGGGGGTTCGACTGGTCCGGTGCCGCGGCGCTCGGCTTCGTCGCGTGGGTCTCGACGCTGCTCGGCTTCGGCCTGTGGGGCTTCCTGCTGCGCGAGTACGACGCCAGCACGGTCGCGCCGTTCTCGCTGCTGGTCCCGGTGGCGGGCATGCTGTCCGCGTGGGTCTTCCTCGGCGAGGAGCTCACCGTGCTGCGCTGCACGGCCGGGCTGCTGGTCGTCGCGGGCATGGCGAGCACGGCGATCAAGCCGCGCGACCGGGTGCCGGTGCTCACCTGAGCGGCGGGGCACCCGGCGGCAGGAACGGCAGGCCGGACGGGGCTCCGTGCGCGAGCAGGCCGAGCAGGGCTTCGGTGTCCAGGTGGTCGGCGACGAGGTCGCCGAGCAGGTCGAGCTGGGCGGCGCGGGCGGCGGCGAAGTCGACGTCCGCGGCGGGCTCGAACCCGTCCCGGTCGGCGCGGGCCGCGGCCCAGCGCAGGAACGCCCGGCGGAACCCGTCGTTCTCCAGCAGGCCGTGCCAGTGCGTGCCCACGACCGACCCGGCGACCGCACCCTCCCCCGTGCCGTCCGACAGCACCACGAGGCCGTCCTGCCCGCCGTGCCGCACGACCCGGCCGTGGTGGATCTCGTAGCCGGTGACCGGCTCCCCCATGGCCGTGCCGACCGGGTGGCCCAACGTCTTGTCCGCCTCGAACCGCACGTCCACGTCCAGCAGCCCCAGGCCGTCCACCACGCCCGCGCGGGACTCGACGGCGTCCTCGACGCGGACGCCGAGCATCTGGAACCCGCCGCAGATCCCCAGCACCGGCAGGCCGCGCCGGGCGTGCGCGGTGATCGCGTCGGCCAGCCCGGTCTCCCGCAGCCACGCCAGGTCGTCGACGGTGGCCTTGGAACCGGGCAGCACCACCAGGTCCGCGTCGGCGACCCGCGACGGCTCGGTGACGAACCGGACCGACACGCCCGGCTCGCACGCCAGCGCCTCCACGTCCGTGGCGTTGGAGATCCTGGGCAGCCGGACGACCGCGACCCGCAGCCACTGCTCCCCGACCGGGGGCAGCGGCCTGCCGATCACGCCGTCCGCGGTGTAGGACAACGAGTCCTCGGCGTCGAGCCACAGCTCCTCGCGCCACGGCAGCACCCCGTACACCGGCCTGCCGGTGAGCGCCCGCAACTGGCGCAGGCCCGGTTCCAGCAGCGCGGGGTCGCCGCGGAACTTGTTGACCACGAACCCGGTCACCAGCGCCTGGTCGGCGGCGTCGAGCAGCGCGAGCGTGCCGAACAGGTGCGCGAACACGCCACCGCGGTCGATGTCGCCGACCACCAGCACCGGCAGGTCCGCCGCCCGCGCCAGGCCCATGTTCGCGATGTCGTTGACCCGCAGGTTGATCTCGGTCGGCGACCCGGCGCCCTCGCAGACCACGACCTCGTGGTCACCGCGCAGCGAGTCCAAAGTGGACAGCACCGTGCGGAACAGCTCCGCCTTGCGCTCGCGGTAGGACAGCGCCGACACCTCGCCGACCGCGCGACCCAGCACGACCACCTGCGACGTCCGGTCACCGCCCGGCTTGAGCAGGACCGGGTTGAACCGCACGCTCGGCTCCAGCCCGCACGCGGCGGCCTGCACGGCCTGCGCGCGGCCGATCTCGCCGCCGTCGAGCGTGACGACCGAGTTGTTCGACATGTTCTGCGCCTTGAACGGCGCCACCCGGACCCCGCGGCGCGCCAGCCAGCGGCAGATCCCCGCCACGAGCACGCTCTTGCCCGCGTCCGAGGTGGTCCCGGCCACCAGCAGCGCACCCGCCACGACTGCTCTCCCCCCGATGTCGGTCCCGACTGACATCATTCCCCCCATGGTCGACGTTCCCGCCACCACGGTCCTGGTGCACAGCCCCTTCCTCGGACCCGCCACCCTGCGACCGCTCGCCGACGCGCTCTCCGCGCACGGCCACCCCGTGGTGCTGCTCGACCTGCGGGTGAGCGTGAACTCCGCGCCGGTGCACCAGCGGATGATCGGCGAGTTCGCCGACGCCGTGGACGACTCCGCCGTCGAGGGCGAGCTGGTGCTCGTCGGCCACAGCGGTGCCGGGCCGCTGCTGCCCGCGTTCGCCGACGCGCTGGAGACCGAGGTGGACGCGCTGGTCTACCTCGACGCCGACCTGCCGACGCCGGGCAAGAGCTGGCGGGAGACGTTCTCGCCGGAGCTGATGGCGCACATGCGGAAGATCTCCCGCGAGGACGTCATGCCCCGCTGGGACCGCTGGTTCCCGCCGGAGGTGCTGCCCGCCCTGATCCCGGACCCGGTGCAGCTCGCGGAGATCCTGGAGGAGGCCCCGGAGGTGCCGCTGGCGTTCCTGAAGGAACAGCGACCGTCGGTGCCGTGGTCGGGCCCCTCGGCCTACCTCAGGCTCAGCGGCGAGTACACCGACGCGGCCGCCGCCGCACGTGCCGAGGGCTGGCCGGTCGACGAGCTGGAGCTGCACCACCTGGCGGCGGCGACCCACCCGGAGCAGGTCGCCGCGGCGCTGGTGGAGCTGCTCAGCAGACTGTGAGGATCTCGGCGCCGTCGTCGGTGACCAGGATCGTGTGCTCGAACTGGGCGGTCCAGCTCTTGTCCTTGGTCGTGATCGTCCAGTCGTCGGCCCACGTGTCGTGCTCGATCCCGCCGAGGGTGATCATCGGCTCGATCGTGAACGTCATGCCGGTCTCGATCACGGTCGGGACGTGCGGCGCGTCGTAGTGCAGCACCACGAGCCCGCTGTGGAACGTCCGCCCGATGCCGTGGCCGGTGAAGTCGCGCACCACGCCGTAGCCGAACCGGTTGGCGTAGGCCTCGATGACCCGGCCCACCACGTTGAGCCGGCGTCCCGGCTTGACCGCCTTGATGGCCCGCATCGTCGCCTCGTGCGTGCGCTCGACCAGCAGCCGGTTCTCCTCGCTCACGTCACCGGCGAGGAACGTCGCGTTGGTGTCGCCGTGCACCCCGCCGATGTAGGCGGTCACGTCGATGTTCACGATGTCGCCGTCCTCGATCACCGTCGAGTCGGGGATGCCGTGGCAGATGACCTCGTTGAGCGACGTGCAGCACGACTTCGGGAAACCCCGGTAGCCCAGCGTCGACGGGTAGGCACCGTTGTCGCACAGGAACTCGTGCGCCACCGCGTCGATCTCGTCGGTCGTCACACCGGGCGCCACGATCTTGCCCGCCTCCTGCAGCGCCTGCGCCCCGAGCCTGCCCGCGACGCGCATCGCCTCGATCACCTCGGGGGGCTGCACCCACGGGTCGTTCGTCTTCGTCGGGCCCGGCTTGCCCACGTACTCGGGGCGGGCTATCGACGAGGGCACGGGACGTCGGGGGGACAACTGACCTGGCTTGAGCGCGGCACGAACGGGCATGCGTTCACCCTACGGCGCTTTGCCGTACGCCTGTCACGTGGTCACTACGCGGGAGCGGCCACCGGCAGGCCCGCGTCATGCGCCGCGGTCGCGAGTCGCCTGTCGTAGGTCACGAACGCTTCGAGATCACCGCGGAAGCGCATCGCCGACGTCAGGTGGATGGCGTCCAACGACTTCAGCTGGAACGGCAGGGCTCCAGCGGTGTCGAGCAGGTCGAACGTCATCGTCACGTTGTCCAGCTCGACCAGGATCATCGAGGCCAACCTGATCGCCGCGTCACCCTCGTGGCGAACCGCTCGGATCAATTCGACCCTGGCGAGCGAACTGGTCGCCCGCCCCGCGGTCGGGCGCTCGTCCATCCACGCGCGGAGCGCCTTGGTCTCGGGCTCCTCGCACACGAGTTTGACCAGTGCGGAGGTGTCGAAGTAGATCACCAGCGCTCGTCCTCGCGCCTCTGGCGGAGCACCTCGGACAACGGGGTACCCGTAGTGGCGGGAAGCGGTTCGGGCAGCGGCCCTCCACGCCCCCGGACCAGCTCGCCATCGGCGATCATGCGGTCCCTGGTGGTCGCCGTCTCGCTGGGTGGCCCTATCTCCGCCACGACCTTGCCGTGATCGGTGATCGCGATGCGCTCGCCGGCCTCCGCGCGGTGGACGTAGTCGGTGGCGTGGTGGCGCAGTTCCCTCAGGCCGATCCGCTCCATGTTTAACAATGTATCACATTGATGTTGGACCGTTCAGCCCAGTGCCCGCAGGAACTTCCCCGTCACCTCCACCGCCGGGATCGACGAGTTCGCGCCGAGCACCAGGGTGGCGAACGCCAGGTCGCCCTTGTAGCCGACGAACCAGCCGTGGGAGTTGACGCCGTCGCCGAACTGGGCCGTGCCGGTCTTGCCGCGCACGTCCGGGATGTCGGCGAGCAGCTGGGCGGTGCCGACCTCGACGACCTCGCGCATCATCTGCCGGACCGGGTCGAGCACGGTCGGGGCGATGGTGGCGGAGCGGTGGTCGACCTTGGTCTCCTGGCCGCGCAGCAACGACGGCACGGGCTGGGTGCCGGTCGCGGCGGTGGCGGCCGCGACGGCCATGCCGAACGGGCTGGCGAGGACCTTGCCCTGGCCGAAGCCGTCCTCGGCGCGTTCCACGACGTCGGTCGCGGCGGGCACCGAGCCGGTGATGGTGGTGATGGCGGGGATGTCGAAGTCGACGCCGATGCCGAACTTGTCGGCGGTCTTGGTCAGCGCG
The DNA here is from genome assembly GCF_003002815.1 of Umezawaea tangerina. Taxonomy (GTDB): domain Bacteria; phylum Actinomycetota; class Actinomycetes; order Mycobacteriales; family Pseudonocardiaceae; genus Umezawaea; species Umezawaea tangerina. The sequence goes on from NZ_PVTF01000004.1 coordinate 495,479, forward strand.
TCGGCGGGCAGACCGGCGGCGATCTCGGCGAACGTCGTGTTGCAGGAGAAGGCGAACGCGCTGTGCAGCGGGATCGTGCCCTTGTCGAAGTCGTGGTCGTTCGGCACGACGCGGCGGCCGTCGATCGTGGTCTTGCCGGGGCACGGCACCGGGGTGTCCGCCTGGACCTTGCCGTCCTCCAGCGCCGCGGTGGCCGTGATCATCTTGAACGTCGAGCCCGGCGGGAACTGGCCGGTCAGCGCGATGGCGCCCTGCGCGTCGGCGGGGCCGTTCTGCGCGACGGCCAGCACGTCACCGGTGGACGGCTGGATCGCGACCAGCATGGTGGGCTGGGTGAGCGGTTCGACGGCGTCCTCGGCCGCGGTCTGCACGACCTTGCTGAGCACGCTGTTCACCGCCTCGGCGGGCTCGGACGGCTTCTCGAACAGGCCCTCCAGCTCGTCACCGGCGGAGTTCACGGTGTAGACCCGGAACCCCGACCGCCCGGCCACCTGCTCCTCGACCGCCTTGCGGATCGCGGGCAGCACCTGGGAGCCGAAGTTCTTCACCGGCGGCAGCAGGCTGGTCTGCGAGCTGAACCGCACACCGGGCAGCTCGTAGATCTTCGGCTTGACCGACTGGTAGTCCGCGTCGCGCAGCGCGGCCACCTGGTAGACCTGCCCCTCCGGCGTCTTGGCCACGCCGTCGGCGATGGCCTGCGGGGTCAGCGCCGCGTCGAACGGGGTCAGCGCCTCCCCCAGCGCCGTCGTGACGGCCGCCAGGTCGGGCACGTCCTTGCGGTCGACCAGGACCGACACGACCGCGTCCGGGGCGAGCAGCGGCGACCCGTCGCGGTCGAGCACGGGCGCCAGGTTCGGGGTCAGGTCGGCGACCGCGAGGCTCTGCTGGGCGGCCAGCTTCGGGTGCACCAGCGACGGCGCCCAGTGGACCTTCCAGTCGTCGTCGTCGCGACGCAGGTCGACCTTGCCCTGGTAGCCCCAGCGGTGGTTGTGCCCGAGGTCCCAGTCGTAGGTGACCGTCGCGTCCGCCGTGGTGCCCTCGCCCTTGGCGTTGCGGACCTGCTCGACCTTCACCGACACGGACTCCGGCTTCAGCGCCGCCCGCACCTTGTCCAGCACGTCCTTGGCCTGGCCGGGGTCGTCGGTCAGCGCGGCCGCGGCCTGCGTGTCCCCGCTCGACAGCCGGGCCAGGAAGTCGTCCGTGATCCGGTCGGGTCCCGGCCTCGACTGGAACAGGCCGCAACCGCTGATCACCAGCAGCGCGCTCATCACCACGGTCAACTCAGGGTTCACCCGCACGGCCGCAGTATGCCGCAAGGAGTCAGAACAGGACCGTGGCGTACTGGCCGACCTGGGTGAAACCGATCCGCCGGTAGGCGGCCCTGGCGACCTCGTTGTAGCCGTTCACGTAGAGGCTGGCAGTCCGCCCGAGGCCGCGCACCAACCGGTCCGCCACCGCCGCGGTCGCCGCCGTGCCGATGCCCGCGCCCCGCCGGTCCGGCCGCACCCACACGCCCTGGATCTGGCCGACCTTGCTGGACATGGCCCCGATCTCGGCCTTGAACACCACGTCACCGCCCTCGAACCGGGCGAACGCCCGGCCGCCCGCGATCAGCTCCGACACCCGCGCCCGGTAGCTCGCGCCACCGTCCTCGGCGCACGGGTCGACGCCCACCTCCTCGATGAACATCGCGATCGCGGCGGGCAGGTACCGGTCCAGCTCCTCGGGGCGCACCGGCCGCACCAGCGGGTCCGGCTCCACGTCCGGTCCACGCCCCAGCGCCATCAGCGGCTGGTCGTCGCGCACCTCGCGGGCGGGGCCCCAGTCCGGCTGGAGCTCCTGCCACAGCCCGAGCACCTGCTCGGCGGGCCCGACCAGCGACGAGCACATCCGCCCCCGGCGGCGGGCCCGGTCGGCGAAGCTCCGCAGCGCCGTCGGGTTGCCGCGCAGCGGGATCAGGTTGGGACCGGCGAAGCACAGCCCGTCGACCCTCCCCCCGCGCAGGGCCCGGTGGTCGCACGCCCACACCTCGCCACCCAGCCGCCACGGGTCGAGCCCGGCGACCTCCACCCGTGCGGCGACCATGCAGGAAGCCACGGGATCGGCCTCCAGCAGCCCGAGCACCTCGGGCAGGTCCCGTCCGTCGAGCAGCCGCGCTCCGGCCAACCTCAGCACGTCCTAAGCCTGCCAGATGAACAGGGGAAAGCGCTCGCTCACCTTGGACGACTTCGGTGGTGCGAGATCCGTTCGGGTTCGGCCGCGACGCGCGACGGCGGCCACCGGGTGCCCGGTGGCCGCCGTCGCGACGGGAACCCCGTTCAGCTGACCGACACGGCGGGCGCGACGCCCTCGACGGGCTCCATGTCCTCCGCCAGCCGCATGGCCTCCTCGATCAGCGTCTCCACGATCTGGTGCTCGGGCACGGTCTTGATGACCTTGCCCTTCACGAAGATCTGGCCCTTGCCGTTGCCCGACGCGACCCCGAGGTCCGCCTCGCGGGCCTCGCCGGGGCCGTTCACGACGCAGCCCATGACGGCGACGCGGAGCGGCACCTCCATGCCCTCCAGCCCGGCCGTGACCTGCTCGGCCAGCGTGTACACGTCGACCTGGGCCCGCCCGCACGACGGGCAGGACACGATCTCCAGCTTGCGCGGCCGCAGGTTGAGCGACTGGAGGATCTGGATGCCGACCTTGACCTCCTCGACCGGGGGCGCGGACAGGGACACCCGGATCGTGTCGCCGATGCCCTGGCGCAGCAGCGCGCCGAACGCCACCGCGGACTTGATCGTCCCCTGGAACGCGGGACCGGCCTCGGTGACGCCCAGGTGCAGCGGGTAGTCGCACTGGTCGGCCAGGATCTCGTAGGCGCGGATCATCACGACCGGGTCGTTGTGCTTGACCGAGATCTTGATGTCGTGGAAGTCGTGCTCGGCGAACAGCGACGCCTCCCACATGGCCGACTCGGCCAACGCCTCCGGCGTCGCCTTGCCGTGCTTCGCCATCAGCCTCGGGTCCAGCGACCCGGCGTTCACGCCGATGCGGATCGGGGTGCCGTGGTCCTTCGCGGCGGCCGCGATCTCCTTGACCTGGTCGTCGAACTTGCGGATGTTGCCGGGGTTCACCCGGACGGCCGCACAGCCCGCCTCGATGGCCGCGAACACGTACTTCGGCTGGAAGTGGATGTCCGCGATCACCGGGATCTGCGACTTCGTCGCGATCGCCTTCAGCGCGTCCGCGTCGTCCTGCGACGGGCACGCCACCCGCACGATGTCGCAGCCGGACGCGGTGAGCTCCGCGATCTGCTGCAGCGTCGCGTTGACGTCCGAGGTCAGCGTGGTCGTCATGGACTGCACCGACACCGGGAACTCGCTGCCGACGCCCACCGAACCCACCATGAGCTGCCGCGTCTTGCGACGCTCGGACAACACCGGCGGCGGCAACGCCGGCATTCCGAGCATTACGCCGTCACTCATGGAATTGCACCTCTCACTAGGGGAGTCTGATCGGATTGACGATGTCGGCGGTCACGGTCAGCAGCGTGATGCCACCACCGATGAAGATGACGAAATAGGTGAGGGGAAGGAGCCGCATGTAGTTCACGGGTCCACCGGCGGGCTTGCCGCGGAGCCTGCGCAGCCAGTCTCGCACCCGCTCGTAGAGGTTCACCGCAATGTGCCCACCATCGAGTGGAAGTAGCGGCAGGAGGTTGAAAACACCCACGAAGAAGTTGAGGCCGGCGAGCATCAGCAGGAAGAACTGCCAAAGGCCCTGTTCGGCCGCGTCACCGCCGAGCCTGCTGGCGCCGACGACGCTCACCGGGGACTCCAGGTCGCGCTCGCCGCCGCCGATCGCCTTGATGACCGCCGGGATCTTCTCCGGGAACTTCAGCAGCCCGTGCCAGGTGTTCACGAACATGTCGCCGGTGAACGAGGTGGCTGCCCCGACCGCGGTCAGCGCGTTGTAGTCGAAGTTGTTCTGCCACTGCACGCCGATGGCGCCGACCTCGCGGCTCTCCTTGGTGCCGTCCGCCTTGGTGACCTCGCGGGTCACCCTGGGGACGTCCATGGTCACCTTCATCTCGGCGCCGTCGCGCAGGACGGTGAACTCGGTCGGACCGCCGCGCTCCTGCGTCTTCTTCAGCAGCTCGGTCCACGTCGGCGTCGCCTGACCGGCCACGGCGACGATCTGGTCGCCCGGCTGGATGCCCGCGGCCTTCGCCGGGGCCGGGGCGCCGCTCGCGCACGCGGTGGTCGCCGGGCCGCTCTGCACGCAGTCGCTGACCGCGGCGATGACCGGCTCGTTCTTGAGGTTCGGCAGGCCCATGGTCGCGGCCATCACGTAGAGCACGACGAACCCGACGATGAAGTGGGTGATCGAGCCCGCGGACAGCACGACCACGCGCTTCCAGGTCTTCTGCCGGTAGAAGGCGCGCGGCGCGTCGTCCGGGTGCACCTCCTCCAGGGCGGTCATGCCGGTGATCTCGCAGAACCCGCCCGCCGGGATGGCCTTGAGCCCGTACTCGGTCTCGCCCTTGCGGAAGGACCAGATCTTCGGCCCGAACCCGACGAAGTACCTGGTCACCTTCATGCCGAACGCCTTCGCGGTCAGCAGGTGGCCGAATTCATGCAGGGCGATCGACACACCGATGAGCAGTGCGAAGAGCACTACGCCCAAGACGTTGACCACGTTCAGTCCCTTCCAGACTCCACCGAAGTGGCCACAAGTTCCCGTGCCCGTGCGCGTGCCCAGTCCTCGGCCGCCAGCACCTCGGCGACGTCGGCGGGCTCGTGCGCCCACCCGTCCGCCTCGGCGAGCACTCGCGTGACAGTGTCCACGATGGAGGTGAAAGCCGTGTTGCCGTCCAGGAAGACGTCGACTGCCTCCTCGTTGGCGGCGTTGTAGACGGCGGGCAGGCAACCGCCCGTCGACCCCGCGTGCCTGGCCAGTTCGACCGCCGGGAAGGTGTCGTTGTCCAGCGGCTCGAAAGTCCAGGCCGTCGGCACCTCAAAACTACACCTGGACGCGGCACCGGGGACGCGGTCGGGCCAGCCGAGGCCCAGTGAGATGGGCAACTTCATGTCCGGCGGGCTGGCCTGCGACAGTATCGAGCCGTCGGTGAACGCCACCATCGAGTGCACCACCGACTGCGGGTGCACGACCACGTCGATCCGGTCGTAGGGCACGCCGAACAGCAGGTGCGCCTCGATCAGCTCCAGCCCCTTGTTGATGAGCGTCGACGAGTTGATGGTGATGACCGGCCCCATCGCCCACGTCGGGTGCGCCATCGCGTCCGCCGCCGTCACGCTGTCCAGCTCGGCGCGGGTGCGGCCGCGGAACGGGCCGCCGGAGGCGGTGAGGACCAGCCGGTCCACCTCGTCGGAGCGGCCGCCGCGCAGGCACTGGGCGATCGCCGAGTGCTCGGAGTCGACCGAGACGAGCTGGCCCGGCTTGGCCGCGTTGAGCACCAGCGAGCCGCCCGCGATCAGCGACTCCTTGTTCGCGAGCGCCATGGTCGCGCCGGTGGCCAGCGCGCGGAGCGTGGGCTCCAGGCCGCGCGAGCCGGTGATGGCGTTGAGCACCACGTCGGCGGGCGTGGACTCGATCAGGTCGAGCACGGCCGTCGGCCCGGCGAACACCTTGGGCATCCGGAACCCACCCCGCGCGTACCCGCGGCGCTGGGCCTCGGCGTACAGGGCGAGCGTGACGTCCTCCGCGGCCGTCGCACGGGACACGGCGACGGCGAGGACCTCGAACTCGATGGCCTGGCGGGCCAGGACGGCCGGGTCGGCACCCCCCGCGGCGATGCCGACGACGGAGAACCGGTCGCGGTTCGCGGCGATCACGTCGAGCGCCTGCGTCCCGACCGAACCCGTCGACCCGAGGAGGAGCACGGACCGCGCGGCAGGGGTGAACTGCGGCGTCGTCCGGGTGGCGTGCGCGGAGGTTTCCATGTCCGCCGATTCTTCCGGACAGTCGCCGATAGACCACATGGAGGCACTCAGATTACGGAACGGTAAATCGCGCATGGTCCTGTGCGCGGCGGGGCACTCCACCCCTGACGCCGCGAGGGAGAAGCCCACCGCGGCCCGCTGGAAGGAGAGCCCCCGTGGGCATCTTGGGCTGGATCGTCCTGGGTCTTATCGCGGGTGCCATCGCCAAGGCGATCATGCCGGGCAAGGACCCCGGCGGCATCATCATCACGATGCTGATCGGCATCGTCGGCGCCATCCTCGGCGGCTTCATCGGCCGCGCGCTGTTCAACAGCGACATCAACAGCTTCTTCGACCTGAGCACGTGGCTGCTGGCCATCCTCGGCTCGTTGGTGCTGCTCGGCATCTACCGACTGGTCACGGGTCGCCGGGCGCACGCCTGACCCCCCTCGACGACGAGAAGGGCCGTCCCCTCGGGGGCGGCCCTTCTCGCTGTCCTCAGCCCGCGAGTCCCGCGTCCCTGGCCAGCAGAGCGGCCTGGACCCGGTTGGTGAGCCCGAGCTTGGCCAGCAGGCGGCTCACGTAGGTCTTCACGGTCGCCTCGCTCATGTGCAGCCGCTGGCCGACGTCGGCGTTGGACATGCCGAGGCCCAGCAGCGCCAGCACCTCGACCTCGCGTTCGGTCAGGCCCTCGACCTGCCGCTTCGCCTCCTGCCGCCGCGGCTGCCCGGCGTGCGCGACCATGCCGACGACGCGGCTGGTGACCATCGGCGACAGGTAGGCCTCGCCGACGTGCACGGCCCGGACCGCGCGCAGCAGCTCCTCGGGCGCGGAGTCCTTGAGCAGGAACCCCGCCGCGCCGTCGGACAGCGCGCGCACGATGTTGTCGTCCTCGCCGAACGTCGTCAGCACCACCACCCGCACAGCGGGCGCGACCGACCGCAGCTCGCGGGCGGCGGCCAGGCCGTCCATCCGGGGCATCCGGATGTCCAGCACGGCGACGTCGACCCGCCGTTCCAGCGCGATCCGCACCGCCTCGCGCCCGTCACCCGCCTCGGCGACCAGCTCGATGTCGTCGGCGGTGCCGAGGATGGCCTTGATGCCCGCCCTCATCAGCGGTTCGTCGTCGGCGATCAAGACCCGGATCACGGTCACTCAGATCCTCTGCAGGTGGGAGTTCTTCTCGACGACCTTGCCGCCCGCGAAGCAGAAGCGCAGGACCAGCTGGCCACCCGAGGTGTAAGTCTGCTCGTCGGAGAGCCGGTACTCGCACACGGCCCCCGCCGGTTCGGGCGCCGAGTCCTTGCGCAGGTCGCCGATGGAGTTCGCGGGCTGCGCGCCGTCGGTCAGCCGCGCCCGCACCTCCGACTCGGGCTGCCCGCGGTAGACCGAGTCGTAGAACGCCCGGTCGACCACGTTCGTGACCGGCTGGATGCCGATCCAGGTGTAGCCGCCGACGATCACCAGCAGCACCACGCCCGCCGCGACGATCGACCCGACGCCCGCCCACTTGCGCACACCCGACCGCGCGGTCCCGGCGACCAGCACCTCGTCGCTGTCCTCGGGCTCCTCGGCGACGGTCGTGTCCTCGTAGGGCAGCACGGCGGCGATCCGGAACCCGCCGGTCGGCAGCGGCCCCACGTGCAGCAGCCCGCCCGCGACGCGCACCCGTTCACCGAGACCGATCAGACCGACTCCGGGGCTGCCCGCGACGCCGGACCGCGACGGGTTGTTGCGCACCTCCACCACCAGCGCGTCCGGCTCGTACTTCACGGTGACCTGCACGCTCGCCCCCGGCGCGTGCTTGTTCGCGTTGGTGAGCCCCTCCTGCGCCACCCGGTAGGCCGCGTGGCTGACCTTCGACGGCAGCGGGCACGGCTGCCCGCCGCGCACCAGGCTGACCCGCACCCCGGCCCGCCGGGCGCCCTCGACGAGCTCGTCGATCGCCTCCACGGTCCGCCGGGCCAGGTCCTCCTCCGGCGGGTCGTCGCGGCGCAGCACCCCGATCACGCCGCGCAGCTCCTCCATGCCGGTCAGGGCCGCGCTGCGCAGCACCTGGACCGCCTCGCGCTGCCGCTCCCCCAGGTCGCCGTCCAGCGCCAGCGCCCCCGCGTGCACCGAGATGAGGCTCAGCCGGTGGCCGAGGCTGTCGTGCATGTCCTGGGCGATCCGGTTCCGCTCCCGCAGCCGGACCTGCCTGGTCAGCATCGTGCGCTCGCGGCGCATCCGCTCCTCGCGCTCCTGCAGCGCGGCCACCAGCGCGTTGCGCTGGGCGATGTAGCGGCCGACCAGGAACGGCAGCGCGACCACCATGCCGTACACGGTCAGCATCACGAACGAGCCGAGGAAACCGGTCAGGCCCGGCACCCCGCCCTCCCACAGGAGCATGTAGAGCGCGAGGCCGATCACCGCCGTGGGCAGCGCCCGCCGCCACGACGCGATCCGGTAGCCCGCCGCGTACGCCACGACCACCATCAACGTGATGCCGCCGCTGTTCGTCCCGAACGCCACCAGCAGCGCCAGCAGCAGCGCGACCGCCGGGAAGCACAGCCGCATCAGGTAGAGCACGACGAAGGCCGCCGCCAGCCCGACCAGCGCCCACCCGGACGGGTGGGTGTCGGACAGCCAGCCGGGGGCGAGGTCGAGCAGGAACACCCAGGCGAGGCCGAAGACCTCGCACCCGACCCGCCACGGCGTGACCTGCCGGACCCGGTGCAGGACGTCCCGCAGGTAGGCCGAGGGCCGTTCCCACGACCCGGTCAGTTCGGGCACGAGTCGACGCACGGCGATGGTCACCCTCCCAACGTAGAAGACCGCGCCCGTCCTGTCGGCTCACGTTGGTCGCTTCGTCGGACGACGAAAGTTGACCGGTCAGCGGATTCCCCGCCGCGGAGCCGCCGGTCCCGGTACAAGGCGACTCGGCGCTTGACCTCCAGCTAAGTCGAGGTCCCATGCTGGTGCGCGTTGCCGGCCACGTGGGGAGGAACGACTGTGCGAGTGGTGCGGGCGATGGGGTTCGGCGGGCCGGAGGTGCTGGTGGCGGGCGAGGCGCCGGACCCGGCAGCGGGGCCGGGGCAGGTCGTGGTGGACGTGGCCGTGGTGGCGCTGTCGTTCGTCCAGACGCAGCTCCGCCGCGGGGTCACACCGGGGCCGCCGCTGCCGGAGCCGCCGTACGTCCCCGGCGCGTCGGTGGCCGGGCTGGTCACCGCGGTCGGGCACGGCGTCGACCTGGCGTGGGTCGGCAGGCGCGTCGTCGGGCACACCGCGAGCGGGGACGGCGGCAGCGCCGAACGCGCCGTCGTGGCCGTCGAGGACCTGGTCCCGGTGCCTGCCGACGTGGACCTCCGGGTCGCCGCGGCGCTGCTCGACGACGGCGCCACCGCGCTCGGGCTGGTCGAGGGCGCCGCGATCCGGCCGGACGAGTGGGTGCTGGTCGAGGCCGCGGCGGGCGGGCTCGGCAGCCTGCTGGTGCAGCTCGCCCGCACCGCCGGGGCACGGGTCGTCGGCGCCGCGCGCGGCCGGGCGAAGCTCGACCTGGCCGAGGAGGTGGGGGCCGACGTCGTGGTCGACTACTCCGAGCCCGGCTGGGCGGACCGGGTCCGGGAGGCCACGAACGGCGGGCCCGACCTGGTGTTCGACGGCGTCGGCGGCGCGATCGGCCGGGAGGCGTTCGGGGTGACGGCGCGCGGCGGCCGGTTCTCCGTGCACGGCGCCTCCAGCGGCACGGCCACCGCCATCGACGACACCGAGGCCCGCCGGGCCGGGGTGACCGTGATCGGGATCGACCAGCTCCTCGGGTTCGGGGCCCACTCGGCGGGCCGCGCCACCCGTGCACTGGCCGAGGCCGCCGCCGGTCGCCTCCGGCCCGTCATCGGCAAGGCGTTCCCCCTGGAGCTGGCCTCCTCCGCGCACGCCGCGATGGAGGCCCGCGAAGTGCTCGGCAAGACCCTGCTCGTGCTCTGACGACCATTGGAGAACCATGTCCTTCACCGACTCCGAGCTCGCCTACCTCGCCTCCCAGCACCTCGGGCGGCTGGCGACCCGCCAACCCGACGGGACGCTCCAGGTGAACCCGGTCGGGTTCCGGTACAACGCGGAGACCGGGACCATCGACATCGGCGGCTACAACATGGCCGCCAGCCGGAAGTACCGCAACCTCGCCGAGAACGGGCAGGTGGCGTTCGTGGTCGACGACATCGCCTCGCTCAGCCCGTGGCGGGTGCGCTGCGTCGAGGTCCGCGGCACGGGTGAGGCGGTCGGCACCGGCGGCGACACCGGCGGCGGGATGGACGGGGCGATCATCCGGATCCACCCGCGCCGGATCCTCAGCTTCGGGATCGACGACGCGCCCGACGTCGCGCCGCACGACATGGTGCCGAACAAGCGCGACGTCGGGTGACCGGTCACCCGACCCGGCCCAGCGCCCTCTCGCGCCGGCCCGCCACGGTCGACCCCGACTCGCGGCGGGCCATCCGGCGCAGCACGACCGGGGCCACCAGCAGCCCGAGCACCGCCCAGACGCCCAGCACGGCGACGGTCTCCGCGTGCCGCCACGACCCGCCGATCTCCACGGCCGCAGCGCTGTCCGGCAGCAGCGCCGAGCGCATCCCCAGGCCCAGCCAGTAGACCGGGGCCGACTGCGCGACCCACTGCACCCACTGCGGCATGGCGGTGACCGGGTAGAAGACGCCGGAGATCCCGATCAGGCCCAGGATCGGCAGCGTGATCAGCCCCTGGGCGCGGACGCTGGTGAACACCGACCCCAGCACCGCGCCCAGGGGCAGCGTGGCCAGCAGCCCCAGCGCCAGCACCCACGCCAGCGTCGGCCAGGAACCGGGCCCGACGGCGAGACCGGGCACGAGGACCATCGCGGGCACCAGGAAGACGGCCAGGTCCACGACCAGCCCGCCGGACACCGACACGACCTTGCCGAGCAGCAGCGTCGTCATCCCGTTCGGCGTCGCCTTGGCCCGCAGCAGCGTGCCGTCCTCGCGGTCGGCGGTCAGCTGCTGGCTCATGCTCACCATCGCCATCGACGCGTTCATGCCGAGGATGCTCGGCAGCACGAGCGTGCCGAGCAGGAACCCGCTGCCGCCGAAGGACACGTCGCGCAGGAAGTACGTGACGACGACCATCAGCGACGGCCAGAAGAAGTGCCCCCAGAGGTCCGCGCCGTTGGTGAACGACTGCCGCAGCTCCACCAGCCCGCGCGCCCACCCCGCGCGCAGCGCCGTCGCCATCGGGCTCACCGGGACACCTCCGCCTTGCGCACCAGCGCGAGGTAGGTGTCCTCCAGCGAGGACCGCCGCACCTCCAGGTCGGTCACGGTGTCGCCGTACCGGCGGAACAGGTCGAACGCGAACGCGGTGGAGTCGGCGGTCGACACCTCGAACGCGCGGCCGTCGCGGACCCAGCGCACCTCGTCCTGCCCCGCGATCAGCCGGGCCAGCTCGGCGGCGGTGCCGTCGGCGATGATCCGGCCGCCGTCGAGGACCACGATGCGGTCGGCGAGCTTCTCCGCCTCGGCGAGGTCGTGCGTGGTGAGCAGGACCGTGGTCTCGTGCCGGGCGGCGAGGTCGCGCACGAGGTCGTGGAACTCCCGGCGCGCCTCCGGGTCGAAGCCCGCGGTCGGCTCGTCGAGGAACAGCAGCTCCGGACGGCCCACGATGCCGATCGCCACGTCCAGCCTGCGCCGCTGGCCGCCGGAAAGCGTCCGGATCTTCTTGCCCGCGTGCTCGGTGAGCCCCACCGCGGCGACCAGGTCGTCGGCGTCCCACGGCCGCGCGACCCGGTCGGTGGAGTAGCAGGCGTAGCAGGAACCGAGGTGGGCCAGCAGCTCGCGGACCCGCCACTTGCCGTGGTCCCGCCACGACTGCAGCACGACGCCCACCCGCGCGCGCCAGCCCTCGTCGGCGTGCGCCGGGTCCGACCCGAGGACGTCGACGCGGCCCGCCGACCGGTTCCGGAAGCCCTCGAGGATCTCGATCGTGGTGGTCTTGCCCGCGCCGTTCGGGCCCAGCAGCGCCAGCACCTCGCCCTGGCGCGCTCGAAAGGTGACGTCGCGCAGGACGTCGTTGTCGCCGTAGCGCATGCGCAGGCCCTCGACGTCCAGCACGGTGTGCCCGGTGCTCATCCCGCCCCCATGGTTGTGATCTTCAGTGCTCACGAACGCTACGTTGCGTTTCCGGCACCGACAACACCTCGGACGGCCGTTTTCGCTTTTATAGCCGTGTTTTGTCGGATACGGTGCAATGACTTTGTCGGTGAACGCAACTACCCGTTGCAATGATCTGATGGTGAACGCACAGGAGGGCGCGATGCCGGGAGGCAGGCTGACCGACGAGGACCGCGGGCACGTCGCCGCGGGACTGGCCGAGGGGCTGGGGTACGCCGAGATCGCCCGGCGGCTGGACCGGCCGACGTCGACCATCAGCCGGGAGGTCGCGCGCAACGGCGGCCCCACCGGGTACCGCGCGGACTACGCCCGCGCGGCCACGTCGCACCGGGCCAAGCGCCGTCGACCGGCACCGGGCCCTGCCCTCGGGACGCCCGAGGCGGTGCGCGGGTTCGTGGAGCGGTTCGCCGGGATGATGGTGCGGACCGGGCTGCCGAGGATGGCCGCGCGGGTGTTCGCCAGCCTGGTCACGACGGACTCCGGCGCGCTGACCGCCGTCGAACTGGTGGCCGGACTGGAGGTCAGCCCGGCCTCGGTGTCCAAGGCCGTCGGGTACCTCGAAGGGCTGGAGCTGGTGCGGCGGGACTCGTCGGGGCGGCGGGAGAGGTACTTCATCGACGACGACGTGTGGCTGCACACGTGGCTCACGAGCGCGCGCACCAACGCGATGTGGGCGGAGGCGGCCGAACAGGGGGCCGCGGTGCTCGGGCCCGGCACGCCCGCCGGTGCCCGGCTGGAGCTGATGCGTGGGTTCTTCGCGCAGCTCAGCGACGACATGGCGGGCGGGCCCAGCACGGCCGCGGCCAACGACGCGTTGACGGTGACGGCGGCGCTGGTGCACGTGGGCGGGGTGCGGACGGCGGCGGAGCTGGCCGCCGGGCTCGGCTGGGAGGCGGACCGGGTGGTCCGGGCGCTCGGGGACGCGCAGCTGCACACCGACCTCACGGACCCGGTCGTCGTCCGCCGCGTCGGGCCGGACGGCCACACCGCCGCGGCCGGCGCCGCCAGGCTCACCGCCGACCAGCGCGAGGCGCTGGACCGGCGGGGCCGCTGAGCCGCGCACCCCGGTCGCCCCGGCCCGCCTCGGGCCCGTGTGCGAAAATGGGGTGTTCATCGGATCGGGTGGGAAGGTCGTGGCTGCTGTGTCTTCGTCTTCTGAGCTGGACAAGCGTCCGGCAGTGGACGTCCACGACGAGCCGTCTGCCGAGTGGGGCTGGCACGGGTCGTTCCCGAAGGCCATCCGGGTGGCGGGCTGGCTGTCGACGGTGGCGGTGTTCGGGCTGCTGATCGGGAACCACCACGGTCGCACCGAGAACCTGTTCCTGATCCTGATCGGCGTCGCGATGATCGCGATGCTGGTGCGCGACCAGGTGCGCAGCCGCACCTCCTGGCGCCGCTAGCCCTTTCGGCCTGGCCGGGTCGCCCCTGGCCAGGCAGCGGAACGGCCAGTCCTCGGTGACGAGCACGGCGATCTCGACGAGCCAGGCCAGCCGGTACTTCCCGGTCGAGGACTCCGTGCGCGGCTTCGTCTTCGACGTCGCCACCGGGAAGCTCAAAGAGGTCGACTAGCCCAGGACCCAGCCGTACTGGAACTCGACGGGCTGCCCCTCGCAGTCGGTGGTGACCGAGTCGAAGTGGTGGGCTCCGGCGTTGCAGCGGAACAGCGGCAGCGAGGGCACGTCCGCGGGCTTCGCGTCGAGCACGTACCCGAGCAGCCCGTACACCGCGTTGCCCTCGCAGTTCGCCGACAGCGACGACATCCGGTCCTCGGTGCCGGTGAGCGCGCACGAGTACAGCGGTTTCGTTCCGGGGTCGGGGTTCGCGAGCAGCTTCCCCATCCCGCCCTCGGCCGCGAACCCGGCCGGTGGCGCGACCTTCGCCGTCCCGCTGTAGTGCCAGCCCGCGGCGTTGCGGTAGCGCAGCAGCTGCACCGACTCCGGTGGCGGCTTGGGCGCGTCGGTCGTCGTCGTCACCACCGGTGGCGGGACCGACTGCGTGGTCGTCTCGGTCGTGGTGGTCGGCGCCGGACTCCCGCTCGACGGCGCACTGCTCGGCGCGGCGCTCGTGGTCGTCACCGCGCCGGACGACTGGGCCAGGCCGCCCGGCACCGGCGTCGCCTCACCGCCGAGCTTCGGCTGGAGGAGGAACCCGGCGGCCACCGCCGCCGCCACCAACACCGCCCCCGCGACCAGGAAAGCCTTGCGCCGCTTGGGTTTCGCCGACACCTCCTCCGTCCACTCCGGAGTGTCGACCGGCCGGGTCGCGTACGACGTCACCGGTTCCATGACCACCGTCTCCGGCTCCCCCGGCCTGCGCAGAAGCTCCCGCACCTGCGCCGCCGTCGGCCGCCCTTCGACGGCACGGGTCAGCAACCGCATCACCACCGCCGCCAACGGCCCCGACCCGACCGCCAGCACCGGCGGCTCGTACAGCACCGCGTGCATCGTCGACGCCGTCGTGTCCCGCAGGAACGGCGCCCGCCCTTCGACGGCGTGGAACAGCGTCGCCCCCAACGCCCACAGGTCACTGGCCGGCGTGGGCACCGCCCCGTTGAACAGCTCCGGCGCCATGTACCCCGGCGTCCCCATCATGCTGCCCGTGGCCGTCAACCTCGGATCGTCCATCGCCCGCGCGATCCCGAAGTCCGCCAGCTTCGCCCCACCGTCCGGCAACACCATGATGTTGCTGGGCTTCACATCCCGGTGCACGATCCCCGCCGCGTGCGCCGTCTCCAACGCGCTCAGCACGTGCAACCCGATCGACACGACCCGCTCCGCGGGCAACGCGCCTTCCCGCTTCATCACGTCGGCCAACGTCGGCGCCTCGACCAACTCCATCACGAGGTAGGTCGCACCGTCCTCAACGACCACGTCGTACACACCGACCACGTTCGGACTGTTCAACCGCCCTGCGGTCCGCGCCTCCCGCAACACCCGCTCAGCTTCAAGCGGCGACGACGTCGGCAACTCCTTCAACGCCACCCGCCGCCCGATCACCAGATCCTCGGCCAACCACACAACACCCATGCCCCCGCGGCCAAGCCGGCGCAACGCGGAATACCGCCCCGCCACCACTTTCACCACGTCACCCACGCCCGGATGCTATCCCGAGCCCCCACCAAGCTCGCCCATCACGACCACCCCAGGAGCACCAAAGGGCTCAACCGGACTGGAAGCAACGCGCCAAACCCACCCAACAACGCTGAACCAAAAGACAAACGCCCAACAACGCTGGCAACAGCAGACAAGCCAACGTCCCAACCCAGCTGGAAGCGAGCATGCTCGTCCGCTAGTGCGGTCGGCTTGACTTGGGGTTTTTGGGCTTAGACTTGCGGCGGCGGGCAGGCTCTACCACCTGCCCTTTTTCGCCCGACGAAGCCCAAAAAAAGGGGCCCCAAGTCAAGCCGACCGCACCTAGGTCCGCTGCAGCGACACCCCGGAGACCGCGGATAGCGTACACCCCCGGAGACCGCGGTTAGCGACACTGGGCGACACAACACGGCGGCCCGAACACCCGGCGTCGAGGCACCAGTCACCCATAACAGGCGAGCCCCGCCGTGCCACCCTTACCGAGCAAGACACACGACCCCCCAGCACCAGGCAACAACCCCGAAATCAGCCCTCCGCCGCCAACTGCCCACAAGCAGCCGCGATCTCCTGACCCCGCGTGTCCCGCACAGTGCAGGTGACCCCTTGCGCGATCACCCTCCGCACGAACTCCCGCTCCACCGGCTTCGGTGACGCGTCCCACTTCGATCCCGGCGTCGGGTTCAGCGGGATCAGGTTCACGTGCACCAGGGGGCCGAGGTGCTTGCGCAGGAGCTTGCCGAGCATGTCCGCGCGCCAACCCTGGTCGTTGATGTCGCGGATCAGCGCGTACTCGATCGACACCCGCCGCCCGGTCCGGTCGGCGTACCCGCGGGCCGCTTCCATCACCTCGGACACCTTCCACCGGGTGTTCACCGGCACCAGGGTGTCGCGCAGTTCGTCGTCCGGGGTGTGCAGGGAGACCGCGAGGCGGACGTGCAGTCCTTCTTCGGTCATGCGGCGGATCGCGGGTACCAGGCCAACCGTGGACACCGTGACCGAGCGCTGGGAGATCCCCAGCCCGTCGGGCGCGGGGTCGCAGATGCGGTGCACCGCGTCGATCACCCGCTTGTAGTTGGCCAGCGGCTCGCCCATGCCCATGAACACGATGTTCGACAGCCGCCCCGGTCCACCGGGCAGCTCGCCGTCGCGCATCGCGGCCGCGCCACGGCGCACCTGGTCGACGATCTCCGCGGTCGACAGGTTGCGCTGGAGCCCGCCCTGGCCGGTGGCGCAGAACGGGCACGCCATGCCGCAGCCCGCCTGGCTGGAGATGCACAGCGTGGCGCGGTCGGGGTAGCGCATGAGGACGCTCTCGACGAGCGTGCCGTCGTGGGCGCGCAGCAGGGTCTTGCGGGTCGTGCCGTCGTCGCACGCGACCGAGCGGACCTCGGTGAACAGCGGCGGCATGAGGTCGGCGACGAGGGCTTCGCGGGTGGCGGCCGGGATGTCGGTCATCGCCGCCGGGTCGACCGTGAGCCTGCCGAAGTAGTGGTTCGACAGCTGGGCGGCCCGGAAGGGCTTCTCGCCCAGTGCGGCGACGGCTTCTCGACGCCCTTCGGCGGAGAGGTCGGCCAGGTGGCGCGGCGGAAGCCCGCGCTTGGGTGCGTCGAAGACGAGGGGGAGGGCAGTCATAGCACCTACCAGTGTCCCACGGCCCGGAGGGTGCTCCTGACCACTCGACCGACAATCGCCGTTGCATCGCGATAGCTTCCGATATATCGTTAGCTCGTCCCTACCGATACCAGTCAGAGGAGCGATCGAGATGCGATCCCACCACGACCACCACGAGCACCACGGCCGCAGGCACCACCGTTCCGGCGGCTTCGAGGACCCGCGCCAGGGCTTCGGCGGCGGCTTCGGGGAACCACCGGTCCCCCCGTTCCCGCCGGACGCCCGGATGCCGTTCCCGCCCATGCCCCCCGGACCCTGGGGCGGCCGACGGGGCGGCGGCAGGCGCGGCGGACCGGGCCACGGTCACGGCGGGCGGCAGCCCCGCGGCAACGTCCGCGCGGCCGTCATCGCGCTGCTGGCCGAAAGGCCCATGCACGGCTACGAGATGATCCAGGAGATCGGCCAGCGCACCGACGGCGTGTGGCGCCCGAGCCCCGGCTCGGTCTACCCGACGCTGCAGATGCTGGCCGACGAGGGCCTGGTCTCCGCCACCGAGGAGGCGGGCGGCAAGAAGCTGTTCACGCTCACCGAGGCGGGCACGGCGGAGGCGGCCAAGCACGAGGGCGCGACCCCGTGGGAGCAGGTCAACGACGAGATCGACAGCGTCGCGGCCAAGCTCCGCACGGCGTCGCGGCACCTCGGGTCCGCGATGCAGCAGATGGCGCACGCGGGCACCAGGGAGCAGAAGGGCCGGGCCGTCGAGGTCCTCAACGAGGCCCGCCGCAAGATCTACGCGATCCTGGGCGAGCTCGACGTCGAAGAGGACACCGACGACTCGGAGTGATCACCAGCGGTCGTGCACGTGCGGCCGCACCAGCTCGTCGTAGACGGCCGCGACCTCGGACAGCGCCTCTGGTGTGAGGGGCGCCAGGTCGGCCGCCGCGACGTTGCCGCCCACCTGTTCGGCGTTGCGCGCACCGGGGATCACGACGGTGACGCCCGGCTGGTCGACGATCCAGCGCAGCGCGAACTGGGCGAGCGTCGCGCCCGCGGGTACCAGCGGGCGCAGCCGTTCGACGGCCTCCAGGCCCACCTCGAACGGCACGCCGGAGAACGTCTCGCCCTGGTCGAACGCCTCGCCGTTGCGGTTGTACGTGCGGTGGTCGTCGTCGCCGAACGTCGTCGCGGCGGTGTACCGCCCGGACAGCAGGCCCGAGGCCAGCGGCACCCGCGCGATGATCGCGACACCCGCCTCGGCGGCCGCCGGGAGCACCCGCTCCAGCGGCTTGAGGCGGAAGGCGTTCAGGATGATCTGCACGCTCACCACGTTCGGCCGCGCGATGGCCAGCAGCGCCTCCTCGACCGTCTCGACGCTCACGCCGTAGGCCGCGATCCGCTTGGCCTGCACCAGCTCGTCGAGGCTGTCGAACACCTCGTCGGTCGAGTACACGGGGGTCGGCGGGCAGTGCAGCTGGACCAGGTCGATCGTGTCCACGCCCAGGTTCGCGCGCGAGCGGTCGTTCCACGCGAGGAAGTTCTCGCGGGTGTAGTTCTCCGGCACCTGCTCGACTCGACGGCCCATCTTGGTCGCGACGAAGACGCCCGAGTCGTCCCGTTCCCGCAGGAACCGCCCGACCAGCTTCTCGCTGCGGCCGTCGCCGTACACGTCGGCGGTGTCGAAGAAGGTCACGCCCGCGTCGGCGGCAGCGTGGAGGAGGGCGATGCCGTCGCCCTCCTCCACCTGCCCCCAGTCGCCGCCGAGCTGCCAGCAACCCAAACCCACGACGCCCACGGGGCGTCCGATCCTGCTCGCGCTTCGCTTCTCCACGAACGAAATCCTACGGTCAGCCGCCCGCTCTGGCGTATCGGCCGACCTCGACCCCGGCGCCGTCGAGGAACGTCAGCACGTCCCCGTCGACGTCGACCCTCTTTGCCTTGAGGACCACGCCCAGGTTCGGCACGGCCCAGCACCCGATGTCCGTCTGCGGTCCCGGCGCGCCGTGGCCGAACGCCCCCTGCTCGCCGACCGTGTACGGGATCTCGACGACGTTGCAGCCGTCGCTGGTGGTCAGCGTCCCGTCCGGGCGGAACTCGACCAGCGGCTCCCTCGGGTTGGCCGCGGTCCGCGCCGGGTCGATGGTGTAGCCGGCGATGGACTCCGGGCGCCACCGGCCCTCGACACCGGGGACCGACGCCCCGTCCCGGTTCCACAGCACGACCACCACCGCGGTCGCCAGCACGGCACCGCCGATCCCCAGCACCCACCACCGGTACCGCGGCGCCCGTTCTCCCTCTTCCACGTGCACCCCTCACCTCGTCCTGCCGGCTGGACGGAACGGGTCTGGACTTCGGTTGCCCGCTAAGGAAGGACGAGCCCCTTCGGCTTGTCGCGCACGTGCAGCCGGTAGCCGACGTCGAACGACAGCCCCGGCGTCTCGGCGATGGCCCGCTGCGCCACCTTGGCGGAGAACTCGATGCGCAGCACGGCCTCCAGGTCCTCGCGCCGCTCGAACTCCCACCTCGCGGTGACCCGCACCAGCCGGAAACCGTTGTCCGCGAAGAACCCCAGCACCTCGGAAGGGTTGTAGCGGGGCTCGTCCGCGCACAGCCACGGCCCGTACGGGGACGACTCGCCGTCGAGGTCCACGATCGCCAGCGCGCCACCCGGCCGCAGCACGCGGTCCGCCTCGCGCAGCCCCGGTTCGCAGCCGGGGCCGAAGAAGTACGCCGTGCGCGCGTGCACGAGGTCCGCGCTCGCGTCCGGCAGCGGCAGCCGTTGCGCCGGACCGGCCACGACCGAGGCGTTGGCCAGGCCCTCGACCCTGGTCCTGGCCCGCACGACCAGCGGCGGGTGCGGCTCGACGCCGACCACCGACCGCGCGGTCGCCGCGAACACCGGCAGGTGGAACCCGTCGCCGCAGCCGACGTCGACGACGTCCAGCCCGGCCCAGCCGCACTCGGCACCCAGTGCGGTCCAGATGTCGCCGTTCACGTCCTGTGCGCGGTTCTCGACCTGGTACACCTCGGGCCAGTGCCAGATGTTCGGGCTCGGCAGGACATCGGCGGGACGAATAGCCGCCAAAGCCGCGCGCATGAATCCCTTCACGATCCAAACTGTAGAGGTCGCACGCCGGATGACGGTGCTATTCCAGCCCACCCCGGCGTAGCGTGATCTGGACAATTGGTATGAGGAGGCGTCCTTGTCCATCACGCCGAACTCGCCCGCGCTGGCCGCCCTGCACCCAGGCGCGCCGTGCTGGGCGGAACTGCCCGTCACCGACCTGACCGCCGCGACCGACTTCTACACCGGGCTGTTCGGCTGGGAGTACGTCGACGACCAGGGGTACACGGTCGCCGTGCTCGACGGCGTCCCCGTCGCGGGCCTGCCCAAGGGCCGCGCGCTGCCCGAGCAGTACACCGCGTGGACCCTGTTCCTGCACACCAGGCACGCGCGCGCCACGGCGGAGAAGGTCTTCGCGCTCGGCGGCCAGGTGCTGCGCAACCCCACGCCGGAGGTCGACCACACGCAGAGCACCGTGGTGCTCGACCCGACCGGTGCCGTGATCGGCTTCCGGCACGTGCCGCCGGACTGGCGGTTCGGCACGACCGGGCACGGCGCGTTCGCGTGGGCCGAGCTGAACACCCGTGACGGGGCGGCGGCCGACGCGTTCTTCCGGGACCTGTGCCACTTCGACGTGATGCAGATCGGCGACGGGCACAACGTGGACTACACGGTCTGGTCCGTGGAGGGGCAGAGCGTGCTGGGCAGGCAGCGGATGGGGCGCCGGTCGTTCCCGGCGAACGTGCCCGCGCACTGGATGGTCTACTTCACGGCCGCGCCCGAGATCGGGGCCGACTCGGTGGCGAGCCGGGTGCTCGAGCTCGGCGGGCGGATCACCGTGGAGCCCTACGACACGCCCTACGGCCGCGTCACCGAGGTCCAGGACCACGCCGGGGAGACGTTCTCGGTGATCGACTCGTCCCGCGCGGTGCCGCTCACCGACGAGGATCGCGGCGCCGAGGTGGACGACCCCTACGACGACTGAGGTCCGCTACGGCACGAACAGGTGCAGGAGCAGCCAGGCGACCACGGCCGACGGCAGCAGCGAGTCCATGCGGTCCATCAGGCCGCCGTGGCCGGGCAGCAGCGTGCCCATGTCCTTGATGCCCAGGTCGCGCTTGATCAGCGACTCCATCAGGTCGCCGACCGTGGAGCTGACCACGAGCGCCGCGCCGAACAGGACGCCCTGCCACCACTGGCCGTCCAGCAGCAGGCTCACCGTGAGCGCGCCGCCGACCATGCCCGCGAGCACCGACCCGGCGAAGCCCTCCCAGGACTTCTTGGGGCTGATCGTGGGAGCCATCGGGTGCTTGCCGAAGAGCACGCCCGCGATGTAGCCGCCGGTGTCCGACAGCACGACGCCCAGGATGAACGCGATCACCCGGTACGCGCCGTCCTCCGGCACGACCAGCATCACGGCGAACGAGGCGAACACCGCGACGTAGGCGACCGTGAAGATCGACGCGGTGACGTCGCGCAGGTACCCCTCCGCGCCGTCCTTGAGGCGCCACACCATGCACGCGAGCATGGTCAGCACGAACGCGCTGAGCACCCCCGCGCGCTCGTACGGCCAGGCGAGCCACAGCACCGCCTGCCCGCCGACGAGCACGGGCACCAGTGCGACCTGGATGCCCGCGCTCGTCCTGAGCGCACGGGCCAACTCGAAGATCGACACCGCCACCGCCGCCGCGACGACGGCGATGAACACCTGCCGCACGGTGAACAGGGAGACGAGGACCACGACGCCCAGACCGACGCCGACCGCGATGGCCGACCTCAGGTCGCGTCCCGCCCGTGACGGCTTCTTCGCGCCGTCCGCACCACCGGACGGCGCCTGCGCGTCCTGCTCACCGCCGCCTGGCACCTGTGCTCCTATCACGACTCCCACGTCACCATCAGACTTCGAGCAGCTCGGCTTCCTTGTGCTTCACGAGCTCGTCGATCTGGTGCACGTACTTCTGCGTCACCAGCTCGAGTTCCTTCTCGCCGCGAGTGCCCTCGTCCTCGCCGGACTCGCCGTCCTTCACCAGGCGCTCGATCTCCTCCTTCGCCTTGCGGCGGATGTTGCGCATGGTGATCTTGGCGTCCTCGCCCTTGGTCTTCGCGACCTTCACCATCTCCTTGCGGCGCTCCTCGGAGAGCTGCGGGATGACGATGCGGATGATCGAGCCGTCGTTGCTCGGGTTCACGCCCAGGTCGGAGTCCCGGATCGCCTTCTCGATGGCGTTGAGCTGGCTCGCGTCGTACGGCTTGACGACCGCCATGCGCGCCTCGGGGATCGCGATGCTCGCCAGCTGGTTCAGCGGGGTCGGCGAACCGTAGTAGTCGACGACGATGCGCGAGAACATGGCGGGCGAAGCGCGGCCCGTGCGGACGGCCGCGAGGTCGTCCTTCGCCACGGCCACCGCTTTTTCCATCTTCTCCTCGGCGTCGAGGAGGGTCTCGTCGATCACGGCTACTCCTTAGTGCGAGCCGGGGCAGGCGGACCTGGTCCCAGCGGGTCTAGAAGGACGGGCGACCACCGGGGGTGCTCACCAATGTTCCGATCTTCTCACCACGCACCGCACGCGCGATGTTCCCCTCGGTGAGGAGGTTGAACACCATGATGGGCATGTTGTTGTCCATGCACAGGCTGAACGCGGTCGAGTCCGCCACGTTGAGCCCGCGTTCCAGCACTTCGCGGTGCGTGATGTTGTCGAACATCAGCGCGTCCGGGTCGATCTTGGGGTCGGCGGTGTAGATGCCGTCCACGGCCTTCGCCATGAGCACGATCTCGCAGCCGATCTCCAGCGCGCGCTGGGCGGCCGTCGTGTCGGTGGAGAAGTAGGGCATGCCCGCGCCGCCGCCGAAGATCACGACGCGGCCCTTCTCCAGGTGCCGCATCGCGCGGCGCGGGATGTAGGACTCGGCGACCTGGCCCATCGTGATGGACGTCTGCACCCTGGTGTCGATGCCGTGCTCGCGCTCCAGGAAGTCCTGCAGGGCCAGGCAGTTCATCACGGTGCCGAGCATGCCCATGTAGTCGGCGCGGCTGCGGTCCATGCCGCGCTGCTGGAGCTCGGCGCCGCGGAAGAAGTTGCCGCCTCCGATGACCACGGCGACCTGGGCGCCGGTGCGGACCACCGCGGCGATCTGGCGGGCGACGACCACGACGACGTCGGGGTCGACACCGACCTCACCGCCGCCGAACATCTCCCCGCCCAGCTTGAGCATCACGCGCTTGTAACCATCGACGTCTTCGCTCACAGGTCCTCCTCGCGGCGCTGGGGGTCTGGACACGGCGAAGGCGGGGTTGCAAGTCGCAGCAACCCCGCCCTCACGCGAATCAGGCCTGGCCGACCTCGAACCGGGCGAAGCGGGTAACCGCGACGCCGGCCTCGTCGAGCACTGCCTTGACGGTCTTCTTGGACTCCACCACGGAGGACTGCTCCAGGAGCACGACGTCCTTGAAGAAGCCGTTCACCCGGCCTTCGGCGATCTTGGCGATCGCGCCCTCGGGCTTGCCCTCTTCGCGGGCGGTCTCCTCGGCGATGCGGCGCTCGTTGGCGACCAGCTCGTCGGAGACGTCCTCGCGCGTGAGGTACTTCGCCCGCATGGCCGCGATCTGCTTCGCGGTGTCCGCGGCGACGCTCGCGTTGTCACCGGTGTACTCGACGACCACGCCGATGGCGGGCGGCAGGTCGGCCGAGCGGCGGTGCAGGTAGGTGGCGACGGTGCCGTCGAACACCGCGACGTTGCCGACCTCGAGCTTCTCGGACAGCTTCGCCGAGTACTCCTCGACCACTCCTGCGACGGTCTTGCCGTCGATCTCGCTGGTCAGCAGGGACGCGACGTCGTTGGCGCGGGACGCCTTGGCGGCCGCGAGCACCGTGGCGGCGAACTCCTGGAAGCCCTCCGTCTTGGCCACGAAGTCGGTCTCGCACAGCACCTGGACGATCACGCCGTCCTCGGCGGTGACGAGACCGTTGGTGGCGGTGCGGCCAGCGCGCTTGCCGACGTCCTTCGCACCCTTGATGCGCAGGATCTCGACGGCCTTGTCGAAGTCGCCGTCGGTCTCCTCGAGCGCGTTCTTGCAAGCCATCATGCCCGCGGCCGTGAGCTCGCGGAGGCGCTTCACATCAGCGGCGGTGTAGTTCGCCATCGTGACGATTTCCGTTCCTTCTGCGGGGGTGATGCCGAGAACACGCCGCGCCCGCGCCGGAGCGGGGCGCGGCGTGCCGGTGGATCAGGACTGGACGGGCTGCTCGGCAGGCGCCTCGGCCGTCTCGGCGGCCGGGGCCGCCTCGGTGGCGGCGGCCTCGGGGGTGGCGCTGGTCAGCAGCTCCTGCTCCCACTCGGCCAGCGGCTCGTCGATGCCCGGCTCCGGCTTGTCGTCGCCGTCGGCCGCACCGTTGCGCGCACCGGAACGGGCCATCAGACCCGCGGCGGCCGCCTCGGCGACGACCTTGGTCAGCAGCGCCGCGGAACGGATCGCGTCGTCGTTGCCCGGGATCGGGAAGTCGACCTCGTCGGGGTCGCAGTTCGTGTCCAGGATCGCGACGATCGGGATGTGCAGCTTGCGCGCCTCGCCGACGGCGATGTGCTCCTTCTTGGTGTCGACGATCCACACCGCGGAGGGCACCTTGGCCATGTCGCGAATGCCGCCCAGGGTGCGGGACAGCTTGTCCTTCTCGCGGTTCATCATCAGGATTTCCTTCTTGGTGAAACCCTGGAAACCGCCGGTCTGCTCCATCGACTCCAGCTCCTTGAGCCGCTGGAGGCGCTTGTGCACCGTCGAGAAGTTCGTGAGCATGCCGCCCAGCCAACGCTGGTTCACGTACGGCATGCCGACGCGGAGCGCCTCGCTGGCGATCGCTTCCTGCGCCTGCTTCTTGGTGCCGATGAACAGGATCGACCCGCCGTGCGCGACCGTCTCGCGGACGAACTCGTACGCCCGGTCGATGTAGGTCAGCGTCTGCTGGAGGTCGATGATGTAGATGCCGTTGCGCTCGGTGAAGATGTAGCGCTTCATCTTCGGGTTCCACCGACGAGTCTGGTGTCCGAAGTGCACGCCGCTGTCGAGCAGCTGCTTCATGGTGACGACGGCCATAGCCGGGTTCGCACCTTTTCCATCAGGCGCACCGGACCAGCCGGTGCGCGTTGTCCGGTTGTCGCGACGAGCCGGGATGGCACGCCGCCCTAGTGCCCTGCCGCCGCCCAGACCCAGAGATGTGTGCACTTTGGGACCGCCGGACGCCGTGACTCGACCACACTCGAAAGGGATCGGATCAGCAGTGGCACGCGAAGTCGTCCCGCACGCAGACGGGGCGTGGAACAAGTGTACGCCGAAACCCCACGATCTCCGAACCGGGCCTCCGGGTTATCCACAGGCCCCGCGGCTGTCCACAGTTCACCCCCACCCCCTGGCGTCCGCCCAGCTCAGCCCCGACCGTTGACCCATGCGCACCCCACCACTCCCCCGGCCTGCTCAGGTGCTCCGGGAGGGGGTGCGTTGGAGGGGTTCGCGGTGGGGTCGGAGGTGGGGTGAGCGGTGGGGTTTGTCGGGTTTGCCTGGGTGGGTGTCGGTCGGCGGGGTGGTGCTGCCGCTCCGGGGGATGTCGCTTCGCCGGACTGGCGGGCGGCCAGCCGGGTGGCGCGCGTGGGTGGTGGGGCTTGGCCGGGTGGTGGTCCGGTCTGGGGCGCTACTTGGCTGGGCGAGCGCGCAGCTGGGTCGGAGGCACACACAGGCGGTGTCCCCACAGCAGGCAACGCCACTCCGCTCGGCTGGGTCACCTCGACGAACCGGTGAGCAGCCGAGCAAGTGGTGTGAGCAAGTGGCGGGCCTTGGCCGGTTGCGGTGATTCGTTGGGCGACACCACCGCGCCGGACGAGTGCGTCACCGGGCCCGTGGTGCGAGCAGGTGTCACCAGGGTGCATGGCACCGGATTCACTCGGCGAGACCACCCCGCCGGGTGGGCGTGCGATTGCGCAGGTGGCGGGCAAGCGGTGTCACCAGGGCGCATGGCTTCTCTTCGCGCGGCGAGATCAACCCGTCGGGCGGGTGCGCGGCTGGGTGGGTGGTGCGGGCGCGTGGTGGCACTTCATCGGTGTCTTCGCGTGGCTCGGCGAGGTCATGCAGGTGTGCGTTGTGGAGGGGCGGTGTTGAGGCGGATGGCGGGTCTGGGTGGGTGGCGGGTGTGGGTGGTGGCGCTGGTGGGTGTGTTGGTGGGTGTGGTTGGCGTGGGGGCGGCGGATGGGGTGGATGGGGTGGATGGGGTGGGTGGGCGGTTTGGGTGGCCGTTTGGGGTGCCGCATCCGGTTGTGAGGGGTTTCAGTGCGCCGGCGAGTCCGTACGGGCCGGGGCATCGGGGGGTGGATTTGGGTGGGGTGGTGGGTGAGGCGGTGTTCGCGGCGGGGGATGGGACTGTGGTGTTCGCGGGCGCGGTGGGTGGGCGGTCGGTGGTGTCGGTGGGTCATGGGGGTGGGTTGCGGACCACGTACGAGCCGGTCGAGCCGGTAGTGAGGGCGGGTTCGGCGGTGCGGCGGGGTGAGCGGATCGGCACGTTGGTGGCGGGTCATGAGGGCTGTCCTCGGCCGGCGTGCCTGCACTGGGGTGCGCGGAGGGGTGTCGACTACGTCAACCCGCTGCGGTTGGTCACGGGCGGGCGGGTGCGTTTGCTGCCGGTGACGCCGACGGACAACGCGGAGTACGGCGGGGCGCGAAGTCGTCGGGCCGAGTTCGTTGTCGGCCGTTCGGGAAATGCGCGGGAATTGTCCGTGGCGATCGTTCACAGTGGATTGGGAGTTCGGGAATTCCTGCCCGGAGATAATCGCCTCGAATGCGCTGGGACCCCGCCCGCGATTCGCGATCCACCGGACGGTGGTACGGGTCAGGACAACCCGTCAACCGGTCGGCGGTCGGACCGTGGAGGGCGGTGCTGGGCGCAGGTGTCGCCGCGGCCGGAATTCGGGGTTCCGGCCGCGGGGGTCCTGGCAGGTGGTCAGTCGGTCTGCTCGTTGAGCTTGGTGCGGAGGCGGAGCACGGCTCGGGTGTGGAGCTGGCAGACGCGGGACTCGGTGACGCCGAGGACCTTGCCGATCTCGGCGAGGGTGAGGTTCTCGAAGTAGTAGAGGGTGACGACGACCCGGTCGCGTTCGGCGAGCTGGGCGATGGCGTCGGCGAGCTGGCGGCGGCTGTCGAGGTCGACGAGGGCGGCGACCGGGTCCTCCGCGTGGTTGTCCGGCAGCGACTCGGCGAGCGAGGCGCCCGCGCCGGTTCCCCCGCGGCCCGCGGCGATGAGCTCGTCCAGCGCCACGACGCTGGTGAGCTGCAGCTGGGCGTAGAGCTCGCGCAGCTCGGCGAGACCGATCTTGAGCTCGGCGGCGAGCTCGCGGTCGGTCGGTGTGCGCTGGAGCTTCGCGCCGAGGCGTTCGAGGGCGCGTTCGACGTCCCGCGCGCGGGAGCGGACCGAGCGCGGCACCCAGTCCTGGGAGCGGAGGTCGTCCAGGATCGCGCCGCGGATGCGCTGCATGGCGTAGGTCTCGAACTTGAGCCCGCGCTCGAACTCGAACTTCTCGATGGCGTCGACCAGCCCGAAGATGCCGGACTGGATCAGGTCGCCGACGTCGACGTGCGCGGGCAGACCGGTGCCGACGCGGCCCGCGACGTACTTGACCAGCGGCGCGTAGTGCAGCACCAGCCGGTCGCGCACGACCTGCTCGTGCGACTTCCCGTACTTCTGCCACAGGGCGATGATCCCGGCCTCGACGTCGTCCGCGGTGCGGGAGTCGGACGCCGGGTGCGCCGGGCGCGTGGAACCGTTGCGCACGGCCGTCGCGAGCATGACGGCATGGCCGTTCGGGGCGGCACTCCCGTTATGGAGGGGCTCACCGTCGACGCGGTGACCGTTCGTCCCTGCCGGGGAGTGCGCCTCCGACGAGGTTCCGACGTGCGCCGCGGAAGGGGAGTTCACGGTTGCGGTCCGCGAACCTCCCCCGGCGACGTCAGGAACGGGGGTGGGTTCGGTCATGGATCGCCTTCAGCCGTTCGACTGTTACATGTGTGTAGAGCTGAGTTGTTGCGAGCGTAGCGTGACCAAGGAGATCTTGGACTGTGCGCAGGTCCGCTCCCCCTTCCAAGGCGTGCGCCGCCGCTGGGCGACTGGGTCCGCGCGACCCCGAAGGGGCCGTACCGGGTACCGCACCCACTACATCGTGAACAACCCGTCCAGCGGTACGGGAATCGGGAATCCGACCTCGGACCCCCTCGGGCAACGACATTGGCGCACCCGCGCTGAACAGCGCCGATCGGCTTTGTTCCGCCCAACGTCGTACCGCACGTTCGGCCGGAACGCCGAACGGGGCGGTGCGTTCGCGACTGCCCTTGCCAAGAACCCGAATCACCCTTTGGGAGTAGTCCACGTCGCCGAGGTCGAGACCACGCAACCCGGCGACCCGGACGCCCGTTGCGCAGGGCAACTCCACCACGGGTTGGTCACGCAGCGCAACCGGCTGGCCATTCTCCGCTGCGGAACCGACAGCCGACAAGGCCCCTCCGACCCGCCCCGGACACGGCCCCGAAGGCGTCTTCCGGTGCGCTCGCGGAACAGCCGGCCAAGGCCCCGCCACACCAGCGGGACGCCCCGCACGGGCCATCCCGACGGTGAACGGCCTGGCTGCGGCGGCTTCGCGGGCAGTCGACCCGCGACTCGCCCGCGAATCTAACCAGGCCGCTGAGCGGGATCGCGGAGCCGCGGAGGCGACCGACCTGGCGGTCGGCTGCCCGGAATCCCCTTCGGCGACGTGCACCGAAAGGCCGACAAGATTGCCCGGACACGCACGCACCGTGTGCGGCGACGAGCCGCTTCCCCGGACCCGGTACCGCCCGATCCCACCCGGCACCGCCCGGACGCCCGCGCACGGCTCGGCACGCGACCGGACCCGGTCGGCACGACGAGTCCGTGCTGGCGGCTGCAAGGACATAGGGGATGACGCTGCGCCCTCCGTGGCCCTTGGTCAAGCATCGCCACACCCAGCGGTGACATGAGAGCGTTTCCAACCCGTGTCGACCCGTTCGGCGAGCCCGGCCATCTCGAACTCGGGCAGCAGCGCCCGGACTGTCGACAAAGCGACTCCCGACTCGACCGCGATCACCTCCGCGCTGTGCCCGGTCGTCAACCCGAGCGCCTCGTGCACGCGGACCGCGTCGCCGTTCGGCGGACCGATGGCGGTGGACGACTGCCGGGTGGACTCGACCAGGTCGGCACCGATCCGCCCGGTCGACTCGACCACCTCGGCCACGGTGCTGACCGCGATGGCCTGGCCGGACCGCAGCAGCTCGTGGCAGCCGGTCGAGCTCGCCGAGGTCACCGGCCCCGGCACCGCCATCAGCACCCGGCCCAGCGCGGTGGTCGACGCCGCCGTGTTCTTCGCCCCGCTGCGCCGCCCGGCCTCGACGACGACCGTGCCGTCGCCCAGCGCCGCGATCAGCCGGTTGCGGGTCAGGAACCGGTGCCGGGCGGGCGTGTGCGCGGGCGGGTACTCGCTGACCACCAGGCCCCGCTCCGGGATGCGCGCGATGAGGTTCGCGTGCCCCGCCGGGTACGGCACGTCCACCCCGCACGCGAGCACCGCGATGGTCGACCCCTCCGCCGCGAGCGCACCGCGGTGGGCGCAGCCGTCGATGCCGTACGCGGCACCGGACACGACCACGATCCCCTTCTCCGCGAGGCCGTACCCGAACTCCGTCGCGATGTGCTGGCCGTACCCGCTGGCGTCCCGCGACCCCACGACGGCCACCGCCCGCTCGGCGAGCTCGGCCACGTTCGCCTTGCCCCGCACCCACAGCGCGAGCGGTGCCAGACCGCACTTCAGCCCGTTCGCGGCGGCCAGGGTCAGGGCGTTGAACGGCCACTCCGGCCACTCGTCGTCCTCCGGGACCACCAGCCTCCCGCCCAGCTCCGCCATCCGCCGCAGGTCCTGCTCGGCCCGGTCCTCGCCCCGTCGAGCGGACGTCTGCCCCTCCACCGCCTCGGGCACCCTGCCCGCCCGCACCAGCTCCGCCGCCTTGACCGGCCCGACCTCGTCGACGAACGCGGCGAGCGCGGGCGCGGGCGGTTCCGCGACGCGGGAGAGGTACGCGCGCGTCAACCGCACCTTGTCAATGCTCATGACGACCTCCATCGAGGGATTTCCGTTGGTGCGGCGGGGTTTCCGCGCGCGGCGGGGCCAGGAACGGGGACATGGGGTCTCCTTCGTCGGGAACAGCGGAACGCGGTGCGGCCCAACCTCCGAGCCAAGGTCGGTTAACCGGTCTTGCAGCTACCTCGCCAAGTCCGCCCGAACAACGCAGCCACCGGAATGGCCGGAAGACCACCGGCAGCCATCCAGAAGAACCAGAGGTGGAAGCGAGTGCGCGAGCGGAACCGAGCCCTCGCACGAACCGATCGGTGCAGCACAGGGACGAGCACGACTTGCAGAGTGGTTAGAGGGCGACGGAAGGGGCTACCAGGAGGCGCGGCGCTCCCGGAACTCGAGCGCCGCCGCCACGTGCGAGGCGTCCGGGCGGTCGGACTCCGCCAGGTCCGCGAGCGTCCACGCGACCCTGATGCAGCGGTCCGCGCCGCGGCCCGTCAGGGTGCCCGTGGTGAGGGCGCGGTCCAGCAGGGCCGTGGTCTGGCGCGGCAGGGCGAACTCCTGGCGCAGCGACGGGCCGGGGACCTCCGCGTTGGTGCGCCACGGCTGGCCGTGCGACGACCAGCGCTCGGCGGCACGGGTGCGGGCCTTGAGCACGCGTTCGCGGACGACCGCCGTCGGTTCGGGCGCGGACACCTCGGCGCCGGTCATGGCCGTGAGGGGACGCATCTTCACCCGCAGGTCGACCCGGTCCAGCAGCGGACCGGAGAGCTTGGCCAGGTACCTGCGGCGGTCCTTGGGCGTGCAGGTGCAGTCGATCTCCTTCGGTGGTGCGCAGGGACAGGTGTTGGTGGCCAGGACCAGCTGGAACCTCGCCGGGTAGCGGACCGTGCCCGCCTGCCTGGCCAGCCGGACCTCGCCCTCCTCCAACGCGGTGCGCAGGGCGTCCAGCCCCACCCGGCTGAACTCGCAGGCCTCATCGAGGAAGAGCACGCCCCGGTGGGCCTTGCTGGCCGACCCCGGTTTCGCCAGCCCGGTGCCGCCGCCGACCAGCGCCGCCACCGAGGCGGAGTGGTGCAGGGCGATGAACGGCGGAGCACCGACCAGCGGCGCCTCGGCGGACAGCAGCCCCGCCACCGAGTGGATCGCCGTGACCTCCAGCGCCTCCTGGCTGGTCAACGGCGGCAGCAGGCCGCTCAGCCGTTGGGCCAGCATGGTCTTGCCGGTGCCCGGTGGACCGCTGAGCAGCAGGTGGTGCGCACCCGCGGCGGCCACCTCCAGCGCCCACCGCGCCTCGGGCTGCCCCAGGACGTCCGCCAGGTCCGCCGTCGGCACCGGTCGCGGTGCCTCCGGCGGCGGGGCCGGGCGCAACGCGGCGTCGTCGCCGGTCAGCCAGGCGACCACCTCGGTCAGGGAGGAGGCCCCGCGGACGGTCAGCCCGTCCACCAGCGACGCCTCGGACAGCGACTCCACCGGCACGACGGCCTCGCGCAGCCCCGCCCGCCTGGCGGCGAGCAGCGACGGCAGGACGCCCCGCACGCCGCGCAGCCTCCCGTCCAACGCCAGCTCGCCCAGCAGCACCGTGGTCGCGAGGCGCTCGGCCGGAACGGACTGCGCGGCGGCCAGCACCACCGACGCCAAGGCCAGGTCGTACCCGGCTCCGCCCTTCGGCAGGGCAGCGGGCGAGAGACCGAGGGTGACGCGCTGGGTCGGCCAGTCGTGGCCGCTGTTGCGGATGGCGGCGCGCACGCGGTCCTTGGACTCGTGCAGGGCCGCGTCCGGCAGCCCGAGCAGCTGGGTCGCGACCGCGCCCGCGCCGACGTCGGCCTCGATCTCCACGACCACGCCGTCGACCCCGAACAGCGCCACGGACCAGGCCCGTGCGAGGCCCACTACAACCCCTTCAGGTGATGCAGCCGAACTTCACCCTCCGGTGGCCACAACACGGACACGGCGTCGTACCTGACGTCCACCCAGCCGACCCGGTAGGCCATCAGCCACCGCTGGGTCACCTTGCGCATCCGGTGCAGCTTCTCCGGTGTCACGGCCTCCAGCGGACTCCCGCAGGCGACACCGGACCGGCTCTTCACCTCGCACACCACCAACAACTTGCCGTCCGTGGCGACGATGTCCAGCTCGCCCTCGCGGCAGCTCCAGTTGCGGCTCAGCACCACCAACCCCTGGCGCTCCAGGTACTCGCACGCCAGGTCCTCCCCCTGTTCGCCCAGGTCGCGCTTGGTCCGCCGGGCCACTTCCACCGTCATCGCTCCCCCTCGGTCGTCTGGGTTCGACCTTGCCGGGAGCTGGGCGGCGGGACCAGCGGGTACCGCGGAACTGTGGACAAGTGGAGGGCCTGTGGACAGGTCGCGATCTTGAACGCCCGGAACCCGCCGGACTGTCGGGGGGTCGTGCTATGGGCGGACAGGCTTCAGGGGACCCCTCCGCCACGTGCGGAAGGGTCCCCTGAAGTTCTGAGTGCGGCGTGCGGCTGCCCCATCAGCTGTCAAACGGTCCACCCTCGGGAAGACGCAGGTCGGGCTTGTCCAGCTCCTCGACGTTGACGTCCTTGAAGGTGATGACCCGAACGTTCTTCACGAACCGGGCGGGGCGGTACATGTCCCACACCCAGGCGTCCGACATCCGCACCTCGAAGTAGACCTCGCCGTCCGCGTTGCGAACCTGCACGTCGACCGAATTGGCCAGGTAGAACCGCCGTTCGGTCTCCACGACGAACGAGAACTGGCTGACGATGTCGCGGTACTCCTTGTACAGCGACAACTCCATCTCGGTCTCGTACTTCTCGAGATCCTCTGCACTCATTACGCCTCCGCGCGGGTAATCATCGAATCCGCGCCCCTCCTCGTCGCGAGCCCTGCCACCCCCGCAGCAGCAGGGGGTGCCCCATTCTGGACCACGCCGATCGCGGCCACACTGCGCGCCACACGGTGTGGCGGCTCAAGTCCGTGCCGGATTGCGGCTGACGCCACGTTCGCATACGACCACCGGTGCTCCGCGCTCGGGCCGTGCTCGACCAGCGCGGAGGTGTGCACGGGGGTGTTGTAGCCCTTGTGGACGTCGAAGCCGTAGACCGGCAGGGCGTCGTGCATGCCCTCCATGATCCGGTCCCTGGTGACCTTCGCGAGCACCGACGCGGCCGCGACGCAGGCGGCGACCCGGTCGCCCTTCACCACCGGCATGTTTGGCGCGGCGAGGCCGGGGACGCGGAACCCGTCCGTCAGCACGTAGCCGGGGTGCGCGCCGAGCTGGGCGACCGCGCGGCGCATGCCCTCGATGTTCGCCACGTGCACGCCGGTCAGGTCCACCTCGGCGGCCGGGATGACGATCACCGCGCAGTCGACCGCGCGGGACAGCACCACGTCGTACATGCGGTCCCTGGCGGCGGCCGTGAGCAGCTTGGAGTCGGTGAGGCCCTCGAACTTGGCGGCGTCCTTGGGCCTGAGCACGCACGACGCCACCACGAGCGGACCGGCGCACGCGCCGCGCCCGGCTTCGTCGACACCCGCGACGGGGCCCAGTCCGCGGCGGTCGAGCGCGGCCTGCAGCGCCCAGATTCCTGCGTCCCGCCGAACGATGGCACGGGGTGGGTTGCAGATCACCCGTCGACCCTATCCCAGGGTCTTCCGGCGGAACCGGGCCCGCGCGCGCTTGCCCAGGAACAACACCGGCCACGCACCGGCGATGCCGACGCCCGCGGGCAGCGCGTCCTGCCACGCCGGGGCGCCCATCGCGACGGCCTGGCCCTGCGGGTTGTGGTCCGTGACGCCCTGCCAGCGCGACGGCGGCAGCACGATCAGCCGCGCCTTGCCCACCACGTTGCCGATCGGCACGAGTCCGCCTTCGCGGCCGTCGCCCTGGCACCGCGAGTCGCACGAGTCGTTGCGGTTGTCGCCGAGCACGAACAGGAAGCCCGGCGGGATCGTCAGGTCCGCGAACGACTCCTGGACGGTGCTCCGGCCCGGCTCCCAGTACAGGTACGACTCGTCGAGGGCCTTCCCGTCGACCGAGACCCGGTTCTTGTCGTCGCAGCACTTCACCGTCTGGCCGCCGACCGCGACGACCCGCTTGACGAAGTCCTCCTCGCTGGCCGACGGGAGGCCGACCAGCGACCCGAGGCCCTGGAGCGCCTTCTGGAACGCGTTCGTCGGCTCCTGCGCCGTGAAGTCGTTCTGCCAGCTCTGCGGCCCGTGGAAGACGATCACGTCGCCGGGGGCGGGGTCGCTGAAGTCGTAGGTGACCTTGTCAACCAGCACGCGGTCGCCGTAGCAGCCGTTGCAGCCGTGCAGGGTCTGCTCCATCGACTCCGACGGGATCATGTAGACCCGCGCCAGGAACGTCTGGATCAGGAACGCGAGACCGAACGCCACGACCACCAGGATCGGCAGCTCGCGCCAGAACGAGCCCTTGCGCTTGCCCTTCTGGGCTTTCCGGGCGCGCGCTCGCCAGGCCTCGACCGCCTCCTCATCGCTGTCGCGATAGGGGTCATCATCTGATGGGCCACGGGAGGGCACGACGTCTACCACTTGGCAAGAGTACCCAGGATGGGTGTGTGGGCCCGGTCAGCGACCGGGGAAAAGCCTTTCGCGCAGCCTGCGGCCGAAGAACAGAACCGGCCACGCGGCGGCAAACCCGACACCCGCGGGCAAACCGCGCTGCCACTCGGGAGCTCCGATGGCCACGGCCTGCGGGTTGAAGTCGCTGATGCCGCCCCAGCGCGACGGCGGGATCACGATCACCCGCGCCTTGCCGATCACGTTCTCCACCGGCACGGTGCCCGCCACGCCCCCGCCGCCCTGCTTGCGCGAGTCGGTGGAGTTCGTGCGGTTGTCACCCATCACCCAGAGGTGGCCTTCGGGGACCTTCACGGGCTCGAACGGGTCGTGGTCCTCGGGACCGGTGCCCGGCTGCCAGTAGATGTACGGCTCGTCGAGGGGCTTCCCGTCGACGATGAGCCGGTGCTGGTCGTCGCAGCACTGGACGGTCTGGCCGCCCACGGCGATGACGCGCTTCACGAAGTCGCGCTCGTCCGGCGGCGCGAGGCCCACCACGGAAGCGGCGCTCTGGAGCGCGGCGACGACCGGGTTGTCCGAACGGTTGGACTGGATGTCGTTCTGGCCCCACGCGTCGGGGCCGCGGAACACGACGACCTCACCCGGCGAGATGTCGGTGAAGTCATAGGTGATCTTGTCGACGAGCACCTTGTCGTTCACGCAGCCGGGGCAGCCGTGCAGCGTCTTCTCCATCGACGCCGACGGGATCACGTAGACCCGCGCCAGGAACGTCTGGATGATGAAGGTGAGCACCAGTGCGGTTCCCGCGAGGATCAGCAGTTCGCGCCACAGCGGGGTCTTCTTCTTCGCCTTCGACCTGCCGCCCCCGGCCGAGTCCGGAATGGACTCGAACTCGGCCTCGGGGGTTACGGCTGGGTCGCTGACACGATCTTCGCCAGAGGGTTCTGAATCGTTGTCGTCAGCGGACGAACGCACGGGGTCTGCCACGTGGGCAGGCTACGCGCAGCTGCTCGACGGGCTGTCAGGCACCCGGCTTCGCGGTGCGCTTCTCCTTGATCTTGGCGGCCTTGCCGCGCAGGTCGCGGAGGTAGTACAGCTTCGCGCGGCGCACGGCGCCACGGGTCGCGACCTCGACCTCGGCGATGTTCGGGGAGTGCACCGGGAAGGTGCGCTCGACGCCAACGCCGAAGGAGACCTTGCGCACGGTGAAGGTCTCGCGGATCCCGCCGCCCTGGCGGCGGATCACGATGCCCTGGAACACCTGGACGCGCTCGCGCGAGCCCTCGATGACCCGGACGTGGACCTTCAGCGTGTCGCCCGGCCGGAAGCTGGGAATGTCGGAGCGCAGCGACTGGGCGTCAAGAGCGTCCAGGGTGTTCATCGGTGGTCCGTCCTCGTCCTCATGTGTCTCGCGTACTCCCCCAGAGCGCAATGAAGCTTCAGAGTGCGACACCGTGGGGGCGGGCTTGCGGCGCGCGCCGGAACTAATAACCGGCTGCAGCAACCTGTCCAGTGTGCCAGACGGGCACTCCGGAATGAAATCGAGGCTACTCCTGCACCGACCTCAGCCGGTCCAGCAGGGCCCGGTCGTGCTTGTCGAACGCCTCTTCGGGAAGGGCTTCGAGCAGCTCAGGACGCCTGTGCAGGGTCCGTTCGAGCGATTGGTCACGGCGCCAGCGGTCGATCAGCCGGTGGTTCCCGGAGAGCAGCACCTCCGGCACCGCGAGA
The DNA here is from genome assembly GCF_003002815.1 of Umezawaea tangerina. Classification (GTDB taxonomy): domain Bacteria; phylum Actinomycetota; class Actinomycetes; order Mycobacteriales; family Pseudonocardiaceae; genus Umezawaea; species Umezawaea tangerina. The sequence goes on from NZ_PVTF01000004.1 coordinate 531,715, forward strand.
TCGCGCCACACCTCGGGCCGCGTGTAGCTCGGGCCCTCCAGCAGGCCGTCGGAGAACGAGTCCTCCGCCGCCGAGCGCGGGTTGCCGAGCACACCGGGCAACAGGCGGACGACGGCCTCGACCATCACCAGCACGGCCACCTCGCCGCCGACGAGCACGTAGTCGCCGATGGAGACCTCGTCCACGCGCATGCGGGTGGACGCGTCGTCGATCACGCGCTGGTCGATGCCCTCGTAGCGCCCGCAGGCGAACACCAGCCGCGGCTCGGCCGCGTACTCGTGCGCCAGCGCCTGGGTGAACGGCCGCCCCGCCGGGGTCGGCACGACCAGCCGCGGCGCCGGGTCGCCCGCGCACACCTGGTCGAGCGCGTCGCCCCAGATCTGCGGCCGCATCACCATGCCGGGACCACCGCCGTAGGGGCTGTTGTCCACGGCCTTGTGCACGTCGTGCGTCCAGTCGCGGAGGTCGTGCACGTCGACGCTGATCAGGCCCTTGTCGATCGCCTTGCCGAGGAGCGCGGCCCTGATCGGGTCGAGGTACTCGGGGAAGATCGTCAGAACGTCAATCCGCATCGAGCAGGCCTTCCGGCGGGTCGATGACGACCTTGCCCGCCTTCACGTCCACGGTCGGCACGATCTGGCGCACGAACGGCACCAGCAGCTCGCCACCGCCTTCGCGGTTGACGACGAGCAGCTCGCCGCCCGCCCCGTGCGCGATCTCCTTGACGGTGCCCACCTCGGACCCGTCCAGCAGCTCCACGACCAGGCCTTCCAGCTCGTGGTCGTAGAACTCGTCCGGGTCGTCGGTCGGCGGCAGGTCGTCCGTGCTGCCCAGCAACAGCGTGCCGCGCAGCGACTCCGCGACGTCCCTGGTCAGCACTTCGTCGAAACGCACCAGCAGCCGCCCGGAGTGGTTCCGGGCGGCTGCGACGGTGAGGGTGCGCGTCGTCCCGTCGCGCAGCTTCGCGACCAGTGCCGAACCGAGTGCGAACCGCATCTCGGGTGAATCGGTGCGCACGTCAACGGCGAGTTCACCGGTGATCCCGTGCGCCTTGGCCACGCGGCCGACGACGACGTCCATGCCCTACTTCTTGCTTGTTGTGGCTAGCGGTCGGTGTCGACCACGTCGACGCGCACGCCACGGCCGCCGATGCCGGCCATGACGGTGCGCAGCGCGGTCGCGGTGCGACCGCCGCGCCCGATCACCTTGCCGAGGTCGTCCGGGTGGACGTGCACCTCGAGGGTGCGACCGCGACGGGTGGTGACCAGGGTCACCCGGACGTCGTCCGGGTGGTCGACGATGCCACGAACGAGGTGTTCGAGGGCGTCAGCCAACAAACTCACGCCTCGTCCTTGGGCGCCTCGGCAGCAGGCTCTGCGTCAGCCTTCTTGGACGCCTTCTTCTTCGGCGTGGTGGCCTCGGCCATCGGCTCGGAGGACGCGGCGGCGAGAGCGGCTGCGAACAGGTCCGCCTTCGACGTCTTCGGCTCCTTGACCTTCAGCGTGCCCTCGGCGCCCGGCAGGCCCTTGAACTTCTGCCAGTCACCGGTGATCTCCAGCAGGCGCTGGACGGACTCGGTCGGCTGCGCGCCGACGCCCAGCCAGTACTGCGCCCGGTCGGAGTCGACGGCGATGAAGCTCGGCTCCTCCTTGGGGTGGTACTTGCCGATCGTCTCGATGGCCTTGCCGTTGCGGCGGGTGCGAGCGTCCGAAACGATGATCCGGTAGTACGGCTGACGGATCTTGCCAAGCCGCTGCAGCTTGATCTTGACGGCCACGGGTACTGGTACTCCTCAAGCTCTCGTAAACCAAGGTGCGGGCGCTCGTCACCCGAGTGGGGCACGGGTGGGAAAGCCCAAAGAACATGGCGCCACAGCACGGTGAGAGGGTCCGGCCTCGGCGAACAACCAGCCATTCTGCCAGACGGCCTGCCCTAGGTCCGAATCGGCCGGGTGAAAGCCACCGGATCGGTGCCCGCGGACACCAGCGCGTCGCGGACCGCGAGGGCGTGCGCGACGGCTCCGGGGGTGTCCCCGTGCAGGCAGAGCGACCGGGCCTCGGTCGGGAGCACGGTGCCGTCGACGGCGACCAGCTCACCGCTCCCCGCGAGGCGCAAGGCCCGCTCGACGATCTTCGCGGTGTCCGTGATGAGCGCGTCCGGCCGGTTCCGCGGCACCAGGGTGCCCTCCGGCGTGTACCCGCGGTCCGCGAACGCCTCCTTGACGGCGGGCAGCCCGGCGGCCTCGGCTGCGGCCAGCAGCCGCGATCCCGGCAGCCCCAGGACAGGCAGTCCGCCGAACGCCCCGACACCGTCGACGACCGCCTTGGCCTGGGCCTCGTGGTGCACGACGGCGTTGTAGAGGGCGCCGTGCGGCTTGACGTAGGCGACGGCCGTGCCCGCCGCGCGGGCGCACGCCTCCAGCGCGCCGATCTGGTAGAGCACCTCGTCGGCCAGTTCCACCGGGTCCACGTCGATGAACCGGCGGCCGAACCCGGCGAGGTCGCGGTAGGACACCTGCGCGCCGACGGCGACCCCGCGCTCGGCGGCCTGGCGGCACACCCGGCGCATGGTCGACGGGTCGCCCGCGTGGAAGCCGCAGGCGACGTTGGCGCTCGTGATGACGTCCAGCAGGGCCTCGTCGTCGCCGAGCGCCCAGATGCCGAACCCCTCGCCGAGGTCGCTGTTCAGGTCGATCATGTCGCCGCCTCCGCGGGGAAAAGCACGTCGTCGGTCAAGACATCACCCCCGTGGCGACCAACAGGAGCGTGAGACCGGGGAGGAAGTTGTTGACCACGTGCGCCACGACGCTCGCGGTGAGCCTGCGGGTGATCAGCCTGGCGATGCCGATGGGCAGCGCGATGATGATCAGCAGCGACGTGCGCAGCGGTTCGAGGTGGCTGGCGGCGAAGATCAGCGTGCTGAGCAGGAACGCCGCCCACCGGCTCCAGCCCTGCCGCTCGATCGCGCCCCACAGCAGGCCGCGGTAGATCAGCTCCTCGCAGACCGGGCCGAGGAAGCAGACGTAGACGAACATCACCACGGCGGCCGACAGCGGCAGCGCGGTGCCGTCGACCAGCTCACCGATCGCCGAGGTCGCGTTCTGGGTCCCGACGACCCTCGACCACACCGTGGCGGCCACCACCGTCAGCAGGATGCCCAGCAGCCCCAGCTTCAGCCCGACCTTCACGTCCGCCCAGTCCCAGCCCAGGCGCAGGTCGATGAGCGGTCCGTTGCCGCGCACCCTCGTGATCACGACGGCCGTGGCCGCGGCGAGCACGGTCGGCACCATCGATCCGACCAGGACGAACGACACCGAGCTGGACAGGTCCGTGCCCGACGTGCTGGCGAGCGCGGTGATGAACACCGCGCTCAGGATGAAGACGGCCTCGACGAGCAGGAACGCGCCGAAACCCCAGCGCTGCCCCTCCCGTTCGGGTTCGGGCTCCCTGCTCACCGCGCGGACGCTGGCCAGCAGGCCCGGCGGCTGCTCCGGTGGGGGTTCGAGCGGAGGGTTCACGGGTCATCACCCTAATCACGAGGCTCCGACGTACAGGTAAACAGCCGGGAGCAGGTTGTTGGTGGCGTGCGCCACGATGCTGGACGACGTCCGGCCCGTGATCATCCTGGCGGTGCCGATCGCCATGCCCTGGGCGAAGAGGCCGATGGTGCGCCAGGACTCCTCGTGCAGGAAGGCGAAGATCAACGCGGTCAGGGCGAGGATGGTGAGGCGGGGGATGCGGTGGTGCTCCAGGGCGTTCCAGAGGGCACCTCGGGTGAGGAGCTCCTCGGTGAGGGGCGCGCCCAGGAAGACGAAGAGGGCGGCCACGGCGAGCCACACGGACTTGCCGCCGGACAGGAGGCCGATGTCCTCCAGGGCGGAGGTGGCGTCGGCGGTGTCCCGGCGGATGCTCAGGAGCAGGACGCCGACGATCCAGGCCAGGAGCAGGGAGAGACCGCCGCAGGCCAAGCCGACCTTGACGTCGCGCCAGGTGGGTTTGAGGCCGTAGTCGGAGGAGGGGCCGTTGCCCTTGAGGTGGGAGAGGGTCAAGGGGCCTGCTCCGAGGAGGAGGTTGGGGAGGAAGAGGAGCAGGAGGAGAGGACCCAGGACCGGGGGGTCGCTGACGTCGAAGGAATCGAAGCGGTCGGCTGTCAGGGCTGTGACGGCGAGGGTGCAGAGGTAGTAGCCGGCCAAGCCGGAGAAGAAGGCGGCGAAGGCCCAGTGGGCTCGGACGGGGGTCGGTTCCTCCACCTGTACGAACGTAGTGGTGCTGGGGGTTGGGGACCGAACAGGTGGACCCGGATGGAGGTGGGGTGGGGGCTCTGCGGTTTTCGGTTGGTGCTCGTCACTATGGGAAGAGTGGTGCCGGTCCCTGGTGGAGCCTGGCCATGCCCCCCGGTGTGATGCCCAGCCTCCGCCCCTCCCACCCCGCTGGTGAAGCCCGTCTTCCGGCCCTCCCACCCCTGGGAAGCCCAGCCCCCGGCGCGCGATTGTCTCAATGCTTGATCTTGCTTGTCAAGACGATAGAGCTGTCTTGACAAGCAAGATCAAGCAGGAGGGCGCTGTGGATCGGGGGCAGAGGGGAAGTCTGGCTTCGCCAGCATCGAGCTTCGCTCGACTCGGGCATCGGGCTTTGCCCGACACTGCATCCTCGGCTTCGCCGTTGGACAGGGCATCCGCGCTTCGCGTCGGACAAAACATCCGCGCTTCGCGGCGGACCAGGCATCGGCTGGCGCCGACAAGGCCCCAGGCGCTCCGCGCCGGATGCGCGTTGGCGGGCTGCGCCCAACGGGGCGGGGTGGGTGGGCGTTGGGGTTGGTTTGGGTTTTGGGTTAGTGGATGCGACCCCTGAGCATGATCAGCTTGGGGTGGCGGAGGGTGGTGAGGTTGGTGCGGGGGTCGTCTGAGTAGACGACTATGTCGGCGGCTGAGCCTTCGGTGAGGTTGGGGTAGCCGAGCCAGGTGCGGGAGGACCAGGAGGCGGCGGCGATGGCTTGTTCCTTGGTCATGCCGATGCGGTGGAGGGCTTCGATCTCGTCGACGATGTGGCCGTGGTCGATGCCGCCGCCGGCGTCGGTGCCCGCGTAGACGGGGATGCCGGCTTCGATGGCTTTGCTGACGGTTGATGAGGCGCGGGCGTGCAGGGAGCGCATGTGGGTGGCGTAGTCGGGGTACTTCGATGCGCTGTCGGCGATGCCGGGGAAGGTCTCCACGTTGATGAGGGTGGGGACCAGGGCGGTGCCGGAGGTGGCCATCTGGTCGATGGTGGCGTCGGTGAGGCCGGTGCCGTGTTCGATGCAGTCGATGCCCGCCGCGAGGAGGCCCGGTAGGGCGTCTTCGCCGAAGACGTGGGCGGTGACGCGGGCGCCGTTCTCGTGGGCGACCTTGATGGCCTCGGTGAGGACGTCGTCGGACCAGAGCGGGGCGAGGTCGCCCTGGGAGCGGTCGATCCAGTCGCCGACGAGCTTGACCCAGCCGTCGCCGTAGGCGGCCTGTTCGGCCACGGCGGCGGGCAGGTCGGCCGGGTCCTCGATGTCGATGCCCAGGTACGGGATGTAGCGCTTGGGGCGGACCAGGTGCCTGCCCGCGCGGATGATGCGGGGCAGGTCGAGGCGCTCCTGCAACGGGCGGGTGTCGATCGGGGAGCCGCAGTCGCGGATGAGCAGGGTGCCCGAGTCGCGGTCGGTCACGGCCTGGTCGGCGGCCTCCGGCAGCTCGACCGGACCCTTGGGCCCTATGCCGACGTGGCAGTGGGCGTCGACCAGGCCCGGCAGGAGGTAGCCGCCGTCGACGACGGTGCGCGCACCGGGGACCTCACGGGTCCGGATGCGGCCGTTGACGACCCACAGGTCGCGCTGGTCGCCGTCCGGGAGGACGACGCCGCGCAGGTGCAGACCGCTCATTTGTCGAACTTGAACTTGGTCGGGTCGAAGCCGGGCGGCAGGTCGTTGAGGCCGCCCAGGCCAGGGGGCAGCTGGGGCGTGCCGCCGCCGGGGGGCATGCCCGGCATGCCGCCGCCGGGGAACATGCCGGGGAAACCGCCCTTGATCTTGGGCTGGGTCGGGCCGCGGCCGCTGCCCTTGCCCTTCTTCCCCTTCTTGCCCTTGCGGTTGTTCTTGCCGCCACCGCCGGGCATGCCGAAGCGGCCCGCCATCTGCGACATCATCTTGCGGGCGTCGAAGAAGCGGTTGACGAGGTCGTTGACGTCGCTGACCTTCACGCCGGAGCCGTTCGCGATGCGCAGGCGACGGGAAGCGTTGATGATCTTCGGGTCGTCGCGCTCGGCGGGCGTCATGCCGCGGATGATGGCCTGCACGCGGTCGAGGTGCTTCTCGTCCAGCATGGCGAGCTGGTCCTTCATCTGACCGGCACCGGGCAGCATGCCCAGCAGGTTCGCGATGGGACCCATCTTGCGGATGGCGAGCATCTGCTCCAGGAAGTCCTCCAGCGTGAGCTGGCCGGACCCCATCTTCTGGGCGGCGACCTCCGCCTTCTCCTGGTCGAAGGCCTGCTCGGCCTGCTCGATCAGGGTCAGCATGTCGCCCATGCCGAGGATGCGGCTGGCCATCCGGTCCGGGTGGAAGACGTCGAAGTCCTCGAGCTTCTCACCGTTGGACGCGAACAGGATCGGCTGGCCGGTGACCTCGCGGACGCTCAGCGCGGCACCACCGCGGGCGTCGCCGTCGAGCTTGGTCAGCACGACACCGGTGAAGCCGACGCCGTCGGCGAAGGCCTGCGCGGTGTTGACCGCGTCCTGGCCGACCATCGCGTCGACGACGAACAGGACCTCTTCGGGCTGGACGGCGTCGCGGATGTCCTTGGCCTGCTGCATCAGCTCCGCGTCGATGCCGAGACGACCGGCGGTGTCGACGAGCACGATGTCGTGCTGCGCGCGCCGGGCCTCCTCGATGCCGCGGCGGGCCACGTCCACCGGGTTGCCGACGCCGTTGCCCGGCTCGGGGGCGAACACGGGCACGCCCGCGCGCTCGCCGACGACCTGGAGCTGGGTCACCGCGTTGGGGCGCTGGAGGTCGCAGGCGACGAGCATCGGCGTGTGGCCCTGGGTCTTCAGCCACTTCGCGAGCTTGCCCGCCAGCGTCGTCTTGCCCGCACCCTGGAGGCCGGCGAGCATGATCACGGTCGGCGGGTTCTTCGCCAGGTTCAGCCTGCGGGTCTCACCGCCGAGGATGCCGACCAGCTCTTCGTTGACGATCTTGATGACCTGCTGGGCCGGGTTCAGCGCGCCGGAGACCTCGGCGCCCTTGGCGCGTTCCTTGATCTTCGCGATGAACGTCCGCACCACGAGCAGCGCGACGTCGGCCTCGAGCAGCGCCACCCTGATCTCGCGGCAGGTGGCGTCGATGTCGGCCTCGGAGAGCCGCCCCTTGCCCCGCAGGTTCTGCAGGACCGAGGTGAGCCGGTCGGAAAGGGTGTTGAACACGGTGCCGCCAGACCTCGCACGTCGTCGGATAGAGCAACGACCAGCGTAGCCGCACCGGATCAGTCGGGTGTCACGGACAGCCGCACCCGATCCCGACGGGTCAGCACCGTCAGCGCGTGCCAGCCGCGCGGCACCCAGCCCTCGGCGAACCGGTCGCGCAGCCACGCCGCGCGCCGCACGTGCCGGGCGAACGAGGTCCCGCGCACCAGCCTGCCGCGTTCGACCTGGCCGGCCATGGCCTCCTCGGCGGTGGCGTCGAGCCACAGGAACTGCCGGTGGCGAACGGCGAGGAAGCCGACCAGCACCAGCCACGCCCTGGTGGTGGGCCTGGTCGACGGCTCGTGGACCACCAGCAACCCGGTGCGGCCAGCCGCGAACAGCAGGACCCTCGCCCGGTGCACGAGGTGCACCAGGGGGCGGTAGAACCGGTACGGCAGGCGCGCCGGGAACACGGTGCGCAACCGCGCGCGGACCTGGTCGGAGTCGAGCACGACCACCGGGACACCGCCCGCGTCCAGGTGTGCCAGCAGGGTGCTCTTGCCGGCCCCCGGCAGACCGGCCAGCACGACGAGCGAACGTGGCCGAACCGCGACGGCAGTCATCAACTCCATAGTAGGAGGACGTTCGTCCTACTAGTCCGGTTCACCCGAAAATTTCGGGGGCGGCCCCACCCCTCGACGGGCCGCCCCCGTGCGGCGCGCCGGTCCCGCTCCCCCCGAAGCGGCCCCTCGCGTCGCGGTGCCAAGCCTGCCGCGTCACGAGGGGCGCCGGGAGCGCAAGCACCCCGATCGGTTGTGCGTAGTCCTACGCGACCTCACCGGGAGGCGGCGAGCACCAGCCGTTCGATCTTCTTCCGCAACGTCGAGTCCAGCCCGCCGTCCTCGGTGGCCAGGCTGAACGAGTCCACCACGGTGCCGCCGAGGGTCGCCACGCGCGCCCACCGGATGTCCACGCCGCACTGCTCCAGCGCGTCCGCCACGTGGTGCAGCAGCCCGATCCGGTCCGCCGCGCGCAGTTCGAGCACGACGGCGCCGGTGGCCTCGTCGTCGAACCACAGCACCTTGGCGGGCGGTGGGTCCTGCGGCGGGCCGCCGTAGTCGCGTTCCTTGGCGGCCAGCTTGTCGGCCAGCGCCAGCGACCCGTCCACGGCCCTGGAGAGCTGCTCGCGCAGCAGGGACGCGTCGGGCAACGACCCGAACCGGGGCGAGACGGTGAAGACGTCGATCACGACGCCCTCGTGGCCCCGCAACGTCGCCGTGTGCACCTCCAGCGAGTTCAGCGCCAGCACGCCCGCGGCCCTGGACAGCACGCCCGGCCGGTCCGGGGCGGCCATCGTGACCAGCGCGGCGCCGTCGGTCGGCGTGATCAGCACGTCCGGCTTGCCGGTGGACGCGACCTTCTCCGCCAGTTCCAGCTGGGCCTGGTCGAGCGGCTCCGGGTCGGGCAGCGGGTCGCCCGCCATCGCGGTCCGGCAGCGGCGCACCAGGTCCGCGATCAGCGACGCCTTCCAGTCCGTCCACACGCCGGGGCCGGTGGCCAGGGAGTCGGCCTCCGCCAACGCGTGCAGCAGCTCCAGCAGCACCGGGTCGCCGCCGAGGGTGTCGACCACGCGGTGCACGGTCGCGTCGTCCTCGACGTCGCGGCGGGTCGCGGTGTGCGGCAGCAGCAGGTGGTGGCGGACCATCGCGGTCAGCGTCTCCACGTCCTGCGGCCACAGGCCGAGCCGTTCGCCGATCTGGGTCGCCAGCGCGGCGCCCACCTCGGAGTGGTCGGTCTGCCTGCCCTTGCCGATGTCGTGCACGAGCGCGCCGAGCAGCAGCAGGTCGGGCCGCGACACGGTGGTCGCGAGCCGCGCGGCGTGCGCGGTGGCCTGCACGAGGTGCCGGTCGACGGTCCACATGTGCGCGGCGTCGCGCGGCGGCAGGTCGCGCACCGCGCCCCACTCCGGGAAGAGCCTGCCCCACAACCCGGTGCGGTCCAGGGCTTCCACGACGTCGATCAGCCCGGCACCGCTGCCCAGCAGCGCGAGCAGCTCCTCGCGGGCCTCGCGCGGCCACGGCTGGCGCAGCTCCGGGGCGGAGTCGGCGAGGCGGGACAGCGTGCCCGCCGCGATCGGGTGCTTGCTGCGCGCGGCGGCCGTCGCGACCCGCAGCAGCAGCGCCGGGTCCCGGTTCGGCATGGCGTCGCGGGCCAGCGCGACCTCGGCGCCGTGCAGCACCACGCCCTCGTCCAGCGGACGGCGCGCGGGCGAGCGGCGCAGCGGGGACCTGGCGAACGCGCCGAGCCCGCGCTTGGGCGCTGCGGCACGGGCGGTGCGCATCGAGACGTCCACCGCGTACACGACCGTGCGCGCGGCCGAGGACAGCGCTCTCGCCAACGCGAACCGGTCGGTGAGGCCGAGCGCGGAGGCGACCTCGTCGCCGTCCTGCGCCCGCAGCACGTCCCTCGGCTTGCGCGCGACCCGGCGCAGTTCGGTGCGCACGTCGAGCAGGAGCCTGCGGGCGTCGTTGACCTCGACCGACGCCCGGTCGGTCAGCTGGGCCACCGACAGCGCGTCCAGCAGCGTGATGTCGCGCAGGCCGCCGCGGCCGTGCTTGAGGTCCGGTTCGACGCGGTGCGCGATCTCGCCGCTGCGCGCCCACCGCCGCTGCGCGGACTCGGCCATCTCGTCGAGCCGGGTGCGGACGTTGGAGCGCCACGCCTGGCGCGCGCTCTCCGCGAGTCGTTGGGACACCTCGGGGTCTCCCGCGAGGTGGCGGACGTCGAGCAGTCCGAGCGCGGTCCGCAGGTCGCCCGCGGCCACCCGCAGACCCTCGCCGACGGTGCGCACGGAGTGGTCGAGCCCGACACCGGAGTTCCACAGCGGGTACCAGAGCTTGTCGGCGACCGCGTCGATCCCCTTGTGCCCGTTGTGCACCAGGACGAGGTCGAGGTCGGAGTAGGGCACCAGTTCCCTTCGCCCCAGCCCGCCGACGGCGACCAGCGCCATGCCGGGGCCCGCGACCCCCGCGCTCGTGGCGTGCGCGGTCAGCCAGAACTCGTGCAGGTCGACCAGGGCTTCGCGCAGGAGCTCCCCCGTCAGCCGCTTGCGGCCGGGCGCCAGCAGTCTGTCGCGGGCCTTCACCAGGTCGTCAGCGGTCACGATCTCCGAACCAGAGTTCGCCTCGGCCGAGACGCTGTCCATCAGGCCGCCTTCCCCGTGATCGGCAAGACGGGGCATGCGGATGACGCTCCCGCATGCCCCGTCCCAGACTTCATCGCTATTACAGTGCGTCCGACCCGCGCTCCCCGGTGCGGACCCGGATCACCGTCTCGACCGGCGTGACCCAGACCTTGCCGTCACCGATCTTGCCGGTGCGGGCGGCCTCGACGACCGCGTCCAGGACCTTCTCCACGGCCGCGTCGTCGATCAGGACCTCGATGCGCAGCTTGGGCACGAAGTCCACGGCGTACTCGGCGCCGCGGTAGACCTCGGTGTGGCCCTTCTGCCTGCCGTAGCCCTGGACCTCGCTGACCGTCATGCCGAGCACGCCGAGCTGCTCCAGCGAAGCCTTGACGTCGTCGAGCGTGAACGGCTTGATGATGGCGGTTACGAGCTTCACGACTTGCTCCCCTCGAGAACCGCGGACGCGCCCGCGGCCGCACTGACCTTGCCGGCTCCACGGGAACCGGAGAACCCGCCGAACTCGTACGCGGTCTCCGCGTGCTCGGCCTCGTCGACGCCGCTCACCTCGGCCTCCTCGTCGGCCCGGAAGCCGACCGTGAACTTGACCAGGTAACCCAGGCCCAGGCTCAGGACGAACGAGTACAGCATCACGGCGACCGCACCGACGGCCTGGCGCCAGAGCTGGTCGACGCCGCCACCGTAGAACAGGCCGTTGACCGCCGCCGGCGCGGCGTCGCTGGCGAAGAAGCCGATCAGGATGGTGCCGGAGAGGCCACCGACGAGGTGCACGCCGACGACGTCGAGCGAGTCGTCGAAGCCGAAGCGGTACTTGAGGCTGACCGCCAGCGCGCAGAGGGCACCGGTGATGGCGCCGATCGCGATGGCGCCGACCGGGGTGACCGAGGAGCAGGAGGGGGTGATCGCGACCAGGCCCGCGACCACACCGGACGCCGCGCCCAACGTGGTGGCGTGGCCGTCGCGGACCCGCTCGACCAGCAGCCAGGCGAGCATCGCGGTGCAGGTGGCGACGGTGGTGTTGATGAAGGTGACACCGGCGGTGGTGTTCGCGGCGAGCGCGGAGCCCGCGTTGAAGCCGAACCAGCCGAACCACAGGAGACCGGCGCCGAGCACGACCAGCGGGAGGCTGTGCGGCTTCATCCGGTCCTTCGGCCAGCCGACGCGCTTGCCCAGCACGATGGCCAGCGCGAGGCCGGCGGCACCGGCGTTGATGTGGACGGCCGTACCACCGGCGAAGTCGATCGCGAGGAGCTTGTTGGCGATCCAGCCACCGGCGCTGGTCACGTTGCCGTCGGCGTCCTTGACGTCGAAGTCGAACACCCAGTGCGCGACCGGGAAGTACACGATCGTGGCCCAGAGACCGGCGAACAGCAGCCACGGGCCGAAGCGGGCGCGGTCGGCGATCGCGCCGGAGATCAGCGCCACGGTGATGATCGCGAACATCGCCTGGAAGGCGACGAACACCGTGGTCGGGATGGTGCCGAACAAGGACTCCTTGCCCAGCAGGCCGCTGAGCCCGAAGGCCTCGAACGGCTTGCCGAGCAGACCGCCGCCGACGTCGCTGCCGAATGCCGCGGAGTACCCGAACAAGACCCAGAGGACGCCCACGACGCCCATGGCGCCCAGGCTCATCATCATCATGTTGAGCACACTCTTCGAACGGACCATGCCCCCGTAGAAGAAGGCAAGTCCCGGTGTCATCAACAGCACCAGTGCGGCACTGGTCAGCACCCAGGCGGTGTCCCCTGTATCCACGTCGACCTCCACTGCATGTCGGTTGCAGGGAGCATCGAAGTGTCCTGTTTCGCCTGGTTGCGCCGAAGGTTTCGCGGAGGTGAACTGTCGACCAGCCGGTGTTACGAGCAGGTTTCGTGCACCGTATCGGACAAGTTACGGTCACGAAGCTGGATTTCCGGCCGTGACTGTGCGCTGGACCGACTGATCTCTTCAGGTGGTCGTGGGCGTCTCATTCGGGTCCGGAACAGCCCGTGAACACGCTTCGCAACAACGTTTCCGATCTTCGACTTTCCGGGTGACGCGCGCGGGGCGACCGGACATGGTCGGTCGCCCCGCGCGGGTCGGGTCCTAGCGCTGCCGCTGCCAGCCCGGCAGCCCCGGCTTCGGGCCCGCGGGCAACGCGGTCGTGCCCGCCGAGTCGACCGAGGCCGTCTGCGGCTGCGGCTCGACCGCCGCGCACCTGGTGCCGTCGCGCGGGACGGTCAGGTCGACGAGGTAGTCGTCCGACGCGCCGAGCGTGCACTCCGAGCGGTCGTAGGCACCGTGGCCCCAGCCCTCGTAGGTGAGCAGCACGGTCTTGTCGCGGGTCTGCTTGTGGGCGTTCGCCGCCCACGCGTACGCCGTGGCCGGGTCGTGCAGGGCGTTCAGCATCAGGATCTTCGGCGAGCTGGTGATGCGCAGCCGGTGCTGCGGGTTGTTCGCCTTGGCCGGGTAGCCGATGCAGGACGCGATCGCGTAGTGGCCGAGCCTGCTGCCACCCATGTGCGGGGCCAGCCGCTTCGCGTCGGCGACCAGACCGGCCAGCTCCCGGTAGTCCTTCACCCGGTACTGGTAGTCCTGGCAGAAGACCGCGGGGAACGGGTTCCCGGCGGTCTCGTCGGCGAACGCGGACATCCCCGCCGGGGTGGGCGTCCCGCTGCCGAGCGCGTCGAGCCAGCTCGCCAGGAAGCTCCAGGCGGGCCCGTAGAACACGCTGAACGCCGTCCCGGTGATCTCCTCCGAGGTGACCGTCCTGGTCGGGTCGTCCGGGTCCTTCAGCTCACCGCGGTCGGCCCTGGCCAGCAGGTCGTCCCAGTACGCCGCCACGTCCCGGCCGTGCAGGGCGCACGACTCGGTGCGGTCGCACCACTTCACGAACTCCTGGAACGAGTCCTCCGCGGTCGCCGCCTCCGTGGCGTTGAACGCCTTCGCGTCCAGGCTGTGGTCCATGTTGCTGTCGATCACCATCGCCCGGACCCGGTGCCCGAACCGCTCGGCGTACTGCTGCCCCATGATCGTGCCGTAGGAGATGCCGTAGTAGTTGATCTTCTGCTCGCCCAGCGACCGCCGGATCGCGTCCATGTCGTTGGTGACGGCGATCGTGTCGGCGTGGTCGAAGATCGCCCCGCTCCTCGCCCGGCAGTCCGCCGCCAGCTCCTGGTTGTACGCCTTCAGCTTGTCGAACTCCGCCTGGTCCTTCGGGAACAGCGAGGGCTGGGCGTTCAGCAGGTCCAGCGAGCACTTGACCGGCTGGCTGCGCGCGACCCCGCGCGGGTCGAACCCGATGATGTCGAACCGCTCCTGCACCTCGGCGCTGAAGTAGGTGTTCGCCCCGTACGCGAAACTCACCCCCGACCCACCAGGCCCACCGGGGTTGATCAGCATGATCCCGATCCGCTTCGCCGGATCCGTCGCCTTGCGACGAGCCACCGCCAGGTCGAACTTCTCCCCGCGCGGCTTGCTCCAGTCGACCGGCAAGCTCAACTTCCCGCACTCGACCCCCGCCGGCGCCCCCGGCTCACTGCACGGCGCCCACGCGATCGACCCCACAACCCCTTGCAGCCCAACATCTTCCTGCTGCTGCGGCGCCGCACCCGCGACCCCCGCCCCGACTACCAGTGTCCCGCTCGCGATCACGGCGCCAATCGCCCGGATCATCGCACGCACAGGTTCCTCCCCAAATCGTTGCGCCCGCCCGACAACCGACGGACCAACCGAGGCTTTCAGCGCCACGACAACCCGCACAACCAACTGAAGTCGCACAGCACGATCAACCCAAGGCATCTTGACGCCACACCACTTCGTCGGACTACGACCAAAACAAAACCCACCCCCTCCCCATTGGGCGCAGCCCGCCAACGCGCATCCGGCGCGGAGCGCCTGGGGCCTTGTCCGCCGCGCAGCAAGGATGCCCTGTCCGCCGCGAAGCGCGGATGCCTTGTCCAACGGCGAAGCCGAGGATGCTTTGTCGGACGGAGTCCGATGCTTGAGTCAGGCGCAGCCTGATGCTGGCGAAGCCAGACTTCCCCTCTGCCCCCGATCCACAGCGCCCTCCTGCCCGATCTTCGTTGTCAAGACAGCTTCATCGTCTTGACAACGAAGATCGGGCATTGAGACAATCGCGCGCCGGGGGCTGGGCTTCGCTCACTCCCCCCAACCCCACACCCCCTACCCCCCAACAACCCTCGCATGCCCCTCCGGCAACAGCCCCAACCACCGCCGCCTCAACCCCTCATACCCCTCACCGCTCAACCCCCCGAACAACCGCATCCGCGCCATCCCCCCATCCGGGTAGATGTCCAACCGCGCATGCGTCACCTCGACTCCCCCCACCACCACGAACCGATGCCTCGTGTCCGGCTGCAACCTCGTCCGCGGCAGCAGCTCGAACCACTCCTCCGGGTCCTTCCGCGCGTCGCACCCCAGCACCGACGCCCACCCCGGCGCGTTCCCCTTGAAGTGGCTCGTGTCCAGCTCCGCCAGCGTCACCGTCCCGGCTTCGGCCAGCTTCACCGCGACCCACTCGTTCCCCTCTTCCCGGCGCCGCGCGGTCTCCCACCCCTCCCCCATCACCGTCGCCTGTCCGGGCGCGATGAGGTTGCTGGGCGAGCTGTAGAACATGTTGGAGCACCCGACCACCGACGCCCCGTTCTCCAGTGCCGCCAGGTCGAGCGCGCCCGCCACCAGGAACCGCGGGTCCGCCACCGGTTCCCCGAACACCCTGAGCCTGGCCACCCCGCCGTCCGGGTAGATCGTCAGCCGGACGTGCGTGTACCGCCGTTCCACCCCGACCCCGAAGTAGTGCTTCTGGTTGCCCCCCAAGGGGAACTTCGGCACCAGCACCTCCCACTCGGCCTGGCCGAGCTCCTCCGGTGACGGGTACCCCTCGACGGAGGTGGCCTCGACGGATCCGTGCGGCGGGAAGTTCCCCGTGAAGAACGCCGTGTCCACGACGACGCCGCGCACCACTCCCGGCAGCCCGAGCCGGACGACCGCCGCGTCCTGGCCGGCCTCCCGCCTGCGGCGGGTCTCCCACCCGTCGTACACCTGCCCTTTGTGGCCGAACGTGTAGGTCTGGTAGACGGGTTCCGTCGGCCTGATCAGGTTCTCGCGCTCGGCGAAGAACTCGTCGTTGGCCCACACCACGCTGCCGCCGACCGCTCGGGAAGCCAGGTCGGGGAGCCTCGTCCAGCCGGGCACTTCGCTCATGCGTCTCCTCTGCTCAGCAACCGCCCGAGCGGTTCCGTTCCGGTGATCTCCTGGCCGCGCAGCCACGTCTGCCGCACCACACCCGCGAGCGGACGCCCGTGGTAGGGCGTGACCGGGTTGCGGTGGCGCAGCTTCGCCCGGTCGACGACGAACGCGTCGTCGGGCGCGAACACGCAGAAGTCCGCGTCGCCGCCCACGGCGATGCGCCCCTTGTGCGCGAACCCGACCTGGTCGGCGGGTGCCGACGCCATCCACCGCACCACGTCGGTGAGCGCGTGCCCCCGTTGCCGGGCCTGGGTCCACACGGCGGGCAGGCCCAGCTGCAGGCTCGCGATCCCGCCCCAGGCGGTCGCGAAGTCCCCCGCCTTCAGCTCCGGCGTGCACGGCGAGTGGTCGCTCACGACCAGGTCGATCGTGCCCTCCGCCAGCCCCCGCCACAGCAGCTCGCGGTTGGCCGCCTCGCGGATCGGCGGGCAGCACTTGAACTGGGTCGCGGTGTCCGCGACCTCCTCCGCCGTGAACGTCAGGTAGTGCGGACAGGTCTCGACGGTGATCTGCACGCCGTCGCGCTTGGCGGCCGCGATCACCGGCAGCGCACCGGCGTTGGACAGGTGCAGCACGTGCGCACGTCCACCCGTCCGCCGCGCGGTCTCGACGACCTGCTGGATGGCGATCGTCTCGGCGGCACCCGGCCGGGAGGCCAGGAACCCGGCGTAGTCCGGGGCCGCGTCGGTGATCGTGTGCGCGTCCTCCGCGTGCACGATGGCCAGCGCGTCGAAGGAGGCCAGCTCCTCCAGCGCCGCGTCGAAGTCAGCGGGCTCGACGTGCGGGAACTCGTCCACGCCCGAGTGCACGAGGAAGCACTTGAACCCGAACACCCCGGCGTCGTGCAGTCCGCGCAGGTCGGGGAGGTTGCCGGGGATGATGCCGCCCCAGAACCCCACGTCGGTGTGCACCCGGCCGCGCGCGGTCTTGCGCTTGACCTCCAGCGCGGCCACGTCGACCGTCGGCGGGAGGCTGTTGAGCGGCATGTCGACGATGGTCGTCACGCCGCCCGCCGCCGCGGCGAGGGTCGCCGTCTCGAAGCCCTCCCACTCGGTGCGGCCGGGGTCGTTCACGTGGACGTGGGTGTCCACGAGTCCGGGCAGCAGCACCTCGTCGTCGCCCAGCTCGACGACGCGCGGCGCGTCGAGGTCGGGGCCGATCGCCGCGATGCGGCCGTCCCGCACACCCACCGAGGTCATGGTCTCACCGTCCGGCGTGACCACTCTGCGAGCGCGGAACACCAGGTCGAAGGTCATGCGGCTCACTCTTCCAGCCAGTCCTCCGCGATGCGACCGGCCAGCCGGGCGAGCAGCCGCTCGCCGTCGGCGACGCACCGCGTGATGTCCGGCTCGACGTCGAGCAGCGCGTAGGCCGCCTTGATGCCCAGCCCGGTCGGGTCGACCTCGCACCGGCCCGCCACCGCGACCACCGGGACTCCCCCGGAGGCCGCCGCGACGCCCGCGGGGGCCTTGCCGTGCCGGGTCTGCGCGTCCAGCGCGCCCTCGCCGGTGACCACCAGCCGGGCACCGGGCAGCGCGTCGGCGAAGCCGATCAGCTCCAGCACCACCTCGATGCCCGGACGGCGACGCGCGCCCAGCAGCGTCAGCGCGGCGAAGCCGATACCGCCCGCCGCCCCGGCGCCGGGGGTGTCGACGTGCTCGTGGCCGATCTCGTCGGCCCACGCCCGCAGCCGGTCCTCCAGCACCTCGACGTCCGCCGGGGTCGCGCCCTTCTGCGGCCCGTAGACGGCGGCCGCGCCGGTCGGGCCGAGCAGCGGGTTGTCCACGTCGGTGGCCAGCACGACCTCGACGCCGGACAGGTCCCGGCCGCCCAGCGCCTCGACCATCGCCCGCCCGCCATCGGTGCACGCGCTGCCGCCGACCCCGAGCACGATCCGCGTGCAGCCGACGTCGAGAGCACTGGCCAGCAGCTCACCGGTGCCGCGGCTGGTCGCCGTGAGCGGCGCCAACGGGTGCAGGCCCGCCAGTCCGGACGCCGCCGCGACCTCGACGACCGCCGTGTCGCCGCGGACCGCGAACGAGGCGGCGACGGGCTTGCCGACCGGCCCGGTGACCCACCGGCCGACCCTGGTGAACCCGGCGGCGACAGCGGCGTCGACCGTGCCGTCACCGCCGTCGGCCACCGGCAGGCAGCGCACGTCCAGGCCGGGGACCGCCTCCCGCAGGCCGCGCGCCACGGCCCCGGCGACCCGCGGGGCCGTCAACGTGCCCTTGAACTTGTCCGGGGCGACCAGGACGTGACCGGTCACGGCAGCGGCTCGAACTCGCGCATCGCCGCGATGGACGAGCCGTTGGCGGTGTTGCCCTCGCGTTCGATCATGACCTCGACGAGCACCGGGCGGCTGGTGCGCTCGGCCTCCTTGCGCGCCCACTCCAGCGACTCGCGGATGCGCTCGGGCTCGGTGACCCTGGTGCCGGAGCAGCCGTAGGCCTCCATGATCTTGACGTTGTCCGACCCGTTGACGTCGTAGTGGATGTCGACCTCGTACTCCATGTCGTACCCGCCGTGGTCCTCGGCCATCCGGATCAGTCCCAGGTACTCGTTGTTCAGCATGATCAGCACGAACGGCACGTCGTACTGGGCGCCGACGGCGAGCTCCTCGACCAGGAACTGGAACGAGTAGTCGCCGACGATCCCGACCACCTCGGCTCCGGGATCGGTGTGCTTCAACGCCTTCTTCACGCCGATGGCCGCCGGGATCTCCCAGCCGAGCGGGCCCGCTTGGCCGCACACCTGGTAGTGCCGCGGCTTGTGCGCCTTCTGGTGCTGGCCCGACCAGATCTGGTAGAGCCCGATGGCCGTCACGAAGTACGTGTCGGGGCCGTAGTACTCGTTGATCTCCTTGAACACCCTGGGCGCCTTGACCGGGACGTCCGGGAAGTCCTCGCGCCGGGTCAGGGTCGCCTTCAGCTCCTGGACGCGCGCGACCCACGAACCAGCGGCCCGACCGGCGTCGCGCGACCGGGCGAGGTCGATGACCGCGCGCAGGAACAGCCTGGTGTCGGCCACGATCCCGAGGTCGGGCCCGAAGACGCGGCCGATCTGGGTCGGCTCGGAGTCGACGTGGATGAACGTCCGCGAGCCCCGGTAGGTGTCCAGGTCGCCGGTGTGCCGGTCGCCGAACCGCGCGCCCAGCGCCAGCACCAGGTCCGACTCCAGGAAGGACGCGTTGCCGTAGCGCTGCGAGGTCTGGATGCCGGTCATGCCCGCGTAGAGCGGGTGGTCCTCGTCGACCGCGCCCTTGCCCATCAGGGTCGCCTGGATCGGCACCTGGAGGTACTCGGCCAGCTCCAGCAGCTCCTCGTGCGCCTCACCGAGGATCACGCCGCCACCCGCGAGCAGCAGCGGCCTCTCCGCCGCCAGCAGCAGCTCCAGCGCGCGTTCGACCCGCGGCCCGTGCGGCACTGCCCGCGTCACGGGCAGCGGCGCGTCGATCGCGCAGTCCCACTCGACCTCCTGCTTCTGCACGTCCAGCGGCAGGTCGATCAGCACCGGACCCGGCCGCCCCGAGCGGGCGATCCGGAACGCCTCGCGGAAGATCCACGGCGCCTGCGCGGCCTCCTTCACCTGCACCGCCCACTTGGTGACCGGCTTGGCGATCTCGACGATGTCGACCGCCTGGAACGCCTCCTGGTGCAGCTTCGTGGAGACGGCCTGGCCGGTGATGCACAGGATCGGCACCGAGTCGGCCTGCGCGGTGTACAACCCGGTGATCATGTTCGTGCCGGCGGGACCGGACGTGCCGATGGCGACGCCGACGTTGCCGGTCGTGCGCGACCAGCCGTCGGCCATGTGCGTCGCGCCCTCCTCGTGCCGCACGATCAGGTGCTCGATCGTGCCGTCGGTCTCCATCGCCTTGTAGAACGGCAGGATCGCGGCGCCGGGGCAGCCGAACACGGTGTCGACCCCCTCGGACTTGAGGACCTCGACGACGGCCTGCATGACGGGGATCTTCGGCATTACGCCCTCCCTGAAAGGTTCTCGACGACCTTGAGCAGGGCGGAGTGGTCGAGGGAGCCGTACCCCTGCGCCCGTCCCGCCGCGATGAGCTGGGCGATCAGCCCCGTCACCGGTAGTGCGACGTCGACCTGCCGGGCCGCGGCCAGCGCGATGCCCATGTCCTTGTGGTGCAGGTCGATCCGGAACCCCGGCGCGAACTCGCGGGCGATCATGCCCTCCCGCTTGAGGTCCAGGATCCGGTTGGCGGCCAGGCCGCCCGCGAGCACGTCGAGGCCCGCCTTCGCGTCCACGCCGGACGCCTCCAGCAGCACGATGGCCTCGGCGACGAGCGCGTAGATGCCGCCGACCATGAGCTGGTTGGCCGCCTTCACGACCTGGCCCGCGCCGTGCGGGCCGACGTGGACGACGGTCTTGCCGACGGCGTCCAGCACGGGCCGCGCCGCCGCGAAGTCGGCCTCCTCGCCGCCGACCATGATCGACAACGTGGCCTGCTTCGCCCCCGCCTCACCACCGGACACGGGGGCGTCGAGCACCCGGATCCCCTTGGCGGCGGCGGCTTCCGCCACGGCCACCGAGGTCTCCGGCCGGATCGTGCTCATGTCGACCAGCAGCGTCCCCGGCGCCGCGAGCTCCAGCACCCCGCCCTCGCCGAGCGCGACCTCCTCGACCTGCGGGTGGTTCGGCAGCATGGTGATCACAACGTCCGCGCCCGCCACCGCGTCGGCGACGCTCGCCGCCGCCGTGCCGCCCGCCGCGACGAGCTTCGCGACCGAGTCGGCGTTGAGGTCGAAGCCGGTCACCCGGTGGCCCGCCGCGACGAGGTGCCCGGACATGGGCGAGCCCATGATGCCGAGGCCGATGAACCCGATGGTGGTCGTCACTGGTCTTCCTCCCTGGTGAGCCAGCCGAAGCTGGCGGCGCTGGGGCCGGTGGGCTTGTACTCGGCGCCGACGAACCCCTGGTAGCCGTTCGACTCGAGCTGGGCGAGGTACCGCTCCAGCTCCAGCCCGCCGGAACCCGGTTCGCCGCGGCCGGGGGCGTCGGCGATCTGCACGTGGCCGATCCGCGCGGTGTGCTCCGCGATCACGGCGTCGACGTCGTCCCCGTTGACGCTGAGGTGGTACAGGTCGGCGAGCAGGGCCACGTTCGGCTTGCCCAGCCGGTCGATCACGGCGAGCGCGTCGGCCGCGGTGAGCAGCGGGTAGGCCGGGACGGCGCTGACCGGTTCGAGCAGCACGGTCGCGTCGACCGCGGCCGCGGCGTCGGCGGCGAACGCGAGGTTCCGCAGCGCCAGCGCGTCCTGCTCCGCCGGGTCGACGCCCTCGATCCGGTTGCCGTACAGGGCGTTGAACGCGCGGCAGCCCGTCTCGCGGGCGATGCCGACCGCGATGTCGACGCTCGCCTTGAACTCGCCCTCGCGGCCGGGCCACGACACCAGGCCGCGGTCGCCCGACGGCAGGTCGCCCGCGAAGAAGTTGAGGCCGACCAGGCGGACGCCCGCGTCGGTGATCGCGCCGACGAGCTCCGCGACCTCGCGCTCGTCCGGCTGGGCGACCGCGAACGGCCACCACAGCTCGACCGCGTCGAACCCGGCGGCGCGGGCGGCCGCGGGGCGGTCGAGCAGCGGCAGCTCGGTGAACAGGATCGAGAGGTTGACGTCGAACCGCATGAGCATTCCTTCCACAATGCGGAAGTAAGATTCCGTACAACGAGAGCGTAGGCGGCAATCGCGGAAGAGCGCAAGACTGTTGACAGCGCTCGACCCCGCTCGTACCGTCCCTCTCTGCGGAATCAGAATTCCGCGATACAGAAAAGGAACGCGCCTGTGCCTGGCCTGCAAGCGTTCAACACCGCACCGGCGGACGAGCTCCGCCCGCTGCTCACCGAATGCCTCGCGGTCCCCCGCTGGGTGGACGCCGTCCTCGCCGCCCGGCCCTACCCGGACGTCGACGCGCTGGTCGCCGCCGCCGAGGTGGACCTGAGCACCGACGAGATCCACGGCGCCATCGCGGGCCACCCCCGCATCGGCGAGCGCGCCCGGCACGACGGGGTGTCCGCGAAGTGGTCGGCGGCCGAGCAGTCCGGCGTCGACCTGTCCGTCGCGGACCGGCTCGTCGCCGCGAACCTCGCCTACGAGGAGCGGTTCGGCCACATCTACCTGGTGTGCGCGACCGGGCTCAGCGGCGAGCAGATGCTGGCGGACCTGGCGTCCCGGATGGGCAACGACCCCGACACCGAACTCCGCGTGGTCAACGGCGAACTGGCCAGGATCGCGGCCTTGCGGCTGCGCAAGGCCATCGCCTGAGATGCACGCACACACCGACCAAGGGAGCTGATCGATGGGCATCATCCTGGGGCCGAACCAGTACGGGAAGGCCGAGAACCGCCTCGTCGTGGTGTCGCGCGACGGGTCCGTGCACACCGTCAAGGACCTGA
Source organism: Umezawaea tangerina (assembly GCF_003002815.1). GTDB lineage: Bacteria > Actinomycetota > Actinomycetes > Mycobacteriales > Pseudonocardiaceae > Umezawaea > Umezawaea tangerina. Next base: position 554,005 of record NZ_PVTF01000004.1, read on the forward strand.
CGGTCAGCACCTCGCTGCGCGGCGACCTGGCCGACACCCACCACACCGGCGACAACTCGAAGGTGCTCGCCACCGACACGCAGAAGAACACCGTCTACGCGTTCGCCAAGCAGGCGCCCGTCGGCGAGATCGAGGACTTCGCACTGCGGCTCGGCAGGCACTTCGTCTCGTCCCAGGAGGCCATCACCGGCGCCCGCGTGCTCGTCGACGAGCACGGGTGGAACCGGATCGACGCCAACGACCACTCGTTCGTCCAGGGCGGCAACGAGAAGCGCACCACCGCGGTCACCGTCCACGGGGACGACGCGTGGGTCGTGTCCGGCGTGCGCGACCTCGTCGTGCTCAAGTCGACCGGGTCGGAGTTCCACGGCTTCCCGAAGGACCCGTACACGACGCTGAAGGAGACCGACGACCGCATCCTGGCCACGTCGGTCACCGCCCGGTGGCGCTACCTGGGCACCGACGTCGACTGGGCGAAGGCCTACCCCGAGATCCGGGGCCTGCTGCTGGAGGCCTTCGCCACCAAGCACAGCCTCTCGCTGCAGCAAACCCTCTACACCATGGGCGAGTCCGTCCTCCTGGCCAGGCCCGACGTCGCCGAGGTCCGCCTCTCCATGCCCAACAAGCACCACTTCCTCGTCAACCTCAGCCCGTTCGGGCTGGAGAACGACAACGAGGTGTTCTACGCCGCCGACCGCCCCTACGGGCTCATCGAGGGCACCGTGCTGCGCGACGACGCCCAGGACGCCGGACACGCCTGGGACACCCTGCCCACCTTCTGATGCCTTCGGGGGTGGTGCGACCTCCCGCACCACCCCTGACCTGCGATATTCACCCTAAAGTGGTGCACATCACTCGTTCGGAGCAATCTCGTGTCTCACAGAGCACCACACGGTGTCCGCAAGATGTCGAAAAGGCCGTACTCTCGCGAACATGAGTGATGTCAAACGGGGTCTCTCGCCGGTCACGATGTTCCTGGACGACGAGGCCGTGATCACCGTTTCGGGCGCACTGGACGCCACGACGGCTCCGGACTTCAAGCGCATGGTCACCGACTTCTTCGAGTTGGCCGACCGCCCCGACACCGACGTGCTGACGTTGGACCTCTCCTCCGTCTCCGCCTGCGACCAGGCCGCCCGCGACCTCGTCCGCTACGCCCAGTCCATCTGCTCCGACCGCTCCATGGCCCTCCGCGTAGTCCCCAGCGCCCCCGTCAGCCGCGCCCTGACCAAGCACTAGGCAAAGGGCAACAAAGCAGCCAGCCACCCAACAACGCTGACAGCAGCACCACAAGCTGGCCTACCCAACGACGCTGGAAGCGGCCAACAAGCGGCCCACGACGCTGGAAGCGAGCGGTGCTCGTCCGCTAGTGCGGTCGGCTTGACTTGGGGTTTTTGGGCTTAAACTTGCGGCGGCGGGCAGGCTCTACCACCTGCCCTTTTTCGCCCGACGAAGCCCAAAAAAGGGGCCCCAAGTCAAGCCGACCGCACCCGGAGACAGCTATAGCGACACCCCGTAGTCCGCTGCACCGACCCCCGGAGACCCCGGCACCGACACCCCCGGCGGCTAGAACACCGGGCAAGCCCCACGAACTACCCCCGACTAGCAAGCCCCCTCAAATCCCCCACTCCCAACCCCGTCACCCTCAACACCTCCGCCTCCCCCAACGCCCCGCACTCCAAAGCCCGCAAGAACGACGACGACAACGCCTGCGCCGTAGCAGGCTCGTCCAGCACCGTCCCCCCAGCCCGATCCACGTACGCCTTCAGCCGCCGCGCGTCCCCCTCCACCCCTTCGAGGTAGAACGCGTGCACCGCCGCGTACCGCGTGACCAGTTGCGCCGGGTGCAGGTCCCAGCCCTGGTAGAAGCCGTGCGCCAACGACCGCCGCACGAGTCCGTAGTGGGTCCGCCAGCCCTCTTCGACCGCGTCGCCGACCGGCAGGACGTTGGTCGAGCCGTCGGACACCCGGATCCCCGCGTTGGCCGCCGCCACCTGCATCACGTTGCGCGCGAAGTCGCACGCCCCGTGCGCCAGGTGCTGGTGCGCCGCCCCGAGCCCGCACCCGGCCGTGTAGTCGTAGGTCCCGAAGTGCAGTCCGGACACCCGACCGCGCCCGGCTTCGACGAACCGGGGGATCGCCAGCCTGCCCTCGGGGTCCACGACGGACTGGGTGGTCTCGACCTGGATCTCGAACCGCAGCGGGATCCCGAACATGTCCAGGATCTCCCCGAACACCTCGACCTGCTCCGCCGACGTCACCTTGGGGAACGTCAGCACGAAGCCGGGCGGCGGATCCCCCAGCGCGGTCAGGAAGACGTCCAGCGTCCGGATCCCGCGTTCCCGCAACGCCCTGGTGTCGAACGACTTCATCCGGATCCCGACGTACGGCGGCAGCACGCCGTCCCGCGCCCATCCCGCGACGACACCGGCGGTGCGTTCCGCGTCGGCGTCCTCCACGTCGTCGCCGGGTGCGCCGTACCCGTCCTCGAAGTCGATCCTCAGGTCCTCCACGGGCTCGGCCGCCAGCTTCGCCCGCACCCGCTCGCGGATCACCGGCGCCAGCTCCGCGGGCAGCAACGCGGTCAGCGCGTCCTCGTGCGAGTCCAACGCCGCAAGCGCTTGCGCACCCCAGTCGCGCACCAGGTCGCCGGTCACCGCCGACGCGGGGACGTAGCAGGTGTGCACGGGCTGCCTGCCGTCGGGCAGCGTGCGCTCCACATCGGACAGCCGTGCGGTGGCGGCCGCGACCGCCACCGCGTCGAGCGACGTCCTCGGCACGTCAGGGGATCCGGGCGTACGCGGGGACGGTCAGGAAGTCCGCGAACTCCTCGCTCAGCGCGACCTGTTCGAACAGCTCCGCGGCCAGCTCGACGTGCTCGCCGGACAGCTCGAACTTGGTGCGCGCCAGCACTTCCCGCACCAGGTCCGCCGTCACCGGCGTGCCGTCGCCGAGCACGACCTTGTTGTGCACCCACTGCCACAGCTGGGAGCGCGAGATCTCGGCGGTGGCCGCGTCCTCCATCAGGTTGTGGATCGCCGCCGCGCCGTTGCCGCCCAACCAGGACACCAGGTAGCGCAGGCCGACGTCCACAGCGGACTCGACACCCGCCCTGGTCGCCTCGCCGCCGGTGGCCTTGAAGTCCAGCAGCTGAGCGGCCGTCACGGACACGTCCTCGCGCTGCCGGTCGAGCTGGTTCGGCGCGTCCCCGAGCTTCGCGTCGAAGATCTCCTTGCACACCGGCACGAGGTCCGGGTGCGCCACCCACGAGCCGTCGAACCCGTCGTTCGCCTCGCGGTTCTTGTCGTCGCGCACCTTCGTCAACGCCTGCGCGGTGACCTCCGGGTCACGCCGGTTCGGGATGAACGCCGCCATGCCGCCCATCGCGAACGCCCCGCGCTTGTGGCAGGTGCGGACCAGCAGCTCGGTGTAGGCGCGCATGAACGGCGCCGTCATCGTGATGCTGTTGCGGTCGGGCAGCACGAAGTCCGCGCCCGCGTCGCGGAAGTACTTGATGATGCTGAACAGGTAGTCCCAGCGGCCCGCGTTGAGCCCCGACGCGTGCTCGCGCAGCTCGTAGAGGATCTCCTCCATCTCGAACGCCGCCGGGATCGTCTCGATCAGCACGGTCGCGCGGATCGTGCCGTGCTCCACGCCCAACCGCTCCTCGGCCGCCGTGAACACGTCGTTCCACAGCCGCGCCTCGAGGTGGCTCTCCATCTTCGGCAGGTAGTAGTACGGCTTGCCGAGCGACGCGTTGTGGAAGAAGTGCAGCCCGAAGTCCACCAGCGCGCCCACCGCGGACCGGCCGTCGAACTCCAGGTGCCGCTCGTCCAGGTGCCAGCCGCGCGGCCGCACCACGATCGCGGGCCGCTCCACGTCGTCCTTCAACGCGTAGTGCTTGCCCTCCGGGGAGGTGAACTCGATCGTGCCGCGCGCCGCGTCGTACAGGTTGACCTGCCCCGACACCACGTTCTCCCAGTGCGGCGTGTTCGCGTCCTCCAGATCCGCGAGCCACACCTTCGCCCCCGAGTTGAGCGCGTTGATCGCCATCTTCCGCTCGGTCGGCCCGGTGATCTCCACCCGCCGGTCGGTCAACGCCTCGGGCGCGGGCGCCACCCGCCACTCCGCCTCCCGGACCTCCGCCGTCTCCGGCAGGAAGTCCAACGTCCCCGAAGCCCGCCGCTCCGCCCGCCGCGCCAGCAGATCGTCGCGGGTGGCCGCGAAGTCGCGGTGCAGCCCCGCCACGAACTCGAGCGCTTCCGGCGTCAGGACCTCCTCACCACGATCGACCTGGCCGCCGAGGACGCGGATGTCGGACATGGAGGTCCACCTCGCTTCTGGGGGCTGTGTTTCTACTTCGCGGACTATAGTTTTTGCATAGCGGAACTGCAACGATGGTTAGACTCCAGCCGGTCTACCAGGGGAGTGATCATGGCGCGCGAGTCGTCAGGCGGAGTCCAGTCCCTCCAACGCGCCTTCGACCTGCTCGAACGCCTCGCGGACGCCGGCGGCGAAGCCAGCCTCTCCGAGCTCGCCGCCACCTCGGGCCTCCCCCTCCCGACCATCCACCGCCTCATCCGCACCCTTGTCACGCTGGGGTACGTGCGCCAGAACCGCAACCGCCGCTACACCCTCGGCTCCCGCCTCATCCGCCTCGGCGAGAGCGCGGGCCGCCAATTCGGCACCTGGGCCCGCCCCTTCCTGACCGAGTTGGTCGACCAGGTGGAGGAAACGGCGAACCTCGCCGTCCTGGACGGCGACGAGGTCGTCTACGTCGCCCAGGTGCCCTCGAAGCACTCCATGCGCATGTTCACCGAAGTCGGCAGACGCCTCCTCCCCCACGGCACCGGCGTCGGCAAAGCAATGCTCTCCCAACTCCCCCGCCCAGAAGTCCAGGCACTCCTGGACCGCACCGGCCTTCCCGCCTACACCCCGAACACCATCACCGACCCGGCAGAACTCCTGGACTCCCTCGACCGCATCGCCGACCAGGGCTACGCCCTCGACGAAAGCGAACAGGAACTAGGCGTCCGCTGCATCGCAGTCCCCCTGTCCGGCGCCCCCACCCTCTCCGCCGTCTCCGTCTCCGGCCCCGAAGGCCGACTCACCAAGGACGCCGTCGCCCGCATCCTCCCCGAGGTCCTGGCCATCGCGAAACGCCTAAGCGACCAAGCCGCCAACTCCTAAAACACACCCCAACACCCAACGCGAACGCCCTCCTCACCGAGCGCAGCCCACCAACACCCATCCGACGCGCAGCAAGGACGCCTCGTCCGACGCGCAGCGAGGACGCCTCGTCCGACGCGCAGCGAGGACGCCTCGTCCGACGCGCAGCGAGGACGCCTCGTCCGACGCGCAGCGAGGACGCCTCGTCCGACGCGCAGCGAGGACGCCTCGTCCGACGCGCAGCGAGGACGCCTCGTCCGACGCGCAGCGAGGACGCCTCGTCCGACGCGCAGCGAGGATGCCTTCCCTGTCCAACGGCGCAGCCGAGGATCCCCACCGGGGCGCAGCCCGCCACCTCGCATCCGGCGCGGAGCGCCTAGAGCCTTGTCCGCAGCGCAGCAAGGATGCCCAGTCCGACGCGCAGCCGAGGATGCCCTGTCCGTCGCGGAGCGTCGGATGCCCTCCCCACCCACACTCCCCCCACGCACCCCGCCGAAAAACCATCTCTATACCCGCCGAATCTTGTCAAGACAGCCCTATCGTCTTGACAAGATTCGGCGGGTATAGAACAATCGGCGAGCCGGGGTGCCCCCAAACAAACCCCGAAACAACACCCCCACCCTGATCAGCCCAAATATCCCCCCTACCCCCTCCCCAAACCCCCATAGGGGAACATCAGGGGTATCAACCCACCCCCCGCGTCCCTATCTTTTCCTCACGAGTCTCCCCATTCCGCCATATCGCGGTAATCGACTGGAGAAGGCGGCGCGTCCGATGAAGGTACTGGTTACCAGCTGTCCCAATCAGGGCCATTTCTACCCGATGATCCCTCTCCTCTGGGCCCTGCGCAGTGCCGGCCACCACGTTGTCGCTGCCATGCCCCGCACCATGGCCGGAGTCACCGCCACCGCAGGCGTGTCCGCGATCTCCCTCGGCGACGACGTCCCGTTGGCCGAGCTCGTGCCCGACCACGCGAACCGCCCGGCCCAGAACGCCAGCGTCGAGTCGCTGGCCGAGCACGTCGCCGACTACTACGGCCCCCTCGCGGAACGGCACGTCGGACGACTGTTCGACATCGCCGAGCGCTGGCAGCCCGACGTCGTCATGCACACCTCGTGGGAGTACGCGGGCCCCATCGTCGCCGCCCGCCTGGGCATCCCGACGGTCAAGCACGGCTGGGGCCTGATGCTGCCGCCGGAGGTCGACGAGCTCGTCCACGAGCGCCTTGCCTACCTCTACCGCGACTGGGGTCTGGTCGGCGCCCCGCCGCCGCCCGTCCGCTGGATCGACGTCTGCCCCCGCAGCATGCAGGTCGGCAAGGCCCCCGCCGAGTCGCTGCCCATGAGCTGGATCCCCTTCAACGGGTCCACGGTGCTCCCCGACTGGCTCATGGAGAAGCCGAGGCACAAGCGCGTCGCGGTGACCTTGGGCAACGTCCCGATCCGCGGCAAGCACTCCGAGGTCCTGCACACGACCCTGGAGGCCCTCAAGGAGATCGACGCCGAGGTCGTGGTGGCCGCGGGCTGGGGTCTCGACCACGACGACGACCTGCCCCGCAACGTCCGGGTCGTCCGAGGCATCCCGCTGCACGACCTCCTGCCGACCTGCGACCTGGTGATCAACCACGGCGGCGCGGGCAGCCTGCTCGCGACGATCGCGCACGGCCTGCCGCAGGTCGTCCTGCCCCAGATGTGCGTGCACTTCCAGCACGGCGACCGGCTCGCGGCCATCGGCGGCGCGGTGTCGCTGCACCCGGCCGAGCAGACCGTCGAGAACATCCGCGAGGCCGTCTGCGGGCTGTTGACGCACTCCGCGGCGCGGCTCGTCGCGGCCCGGCTCCAGCAGGAGAACGACGACCAGCTCTCACCCGCGTCCGTGGTGAAGCACCTGGAGACCGTGGTGGCCCCGCGCAGCGAATGGGCCGCCGCATGAGCCTCGAGCGGGAGATCCTGGAAATCGTCAGGAAATACCACCGCGAGGAGTCGGAACCCACCGCGTTCATTCCTGGGGAAACCCCCATCCTGACCGGTGGGGCGGTGTTCGAGGAGGACGACCGGGTCGCCGTCGTCGAAGCCGCGCTGAACATGCGGATCGTCGCGGGGAAATCGACCCGTGAATTCGAGACGGCGCTCGCCCGCGCGTTCGGGCTGCGCAAGGCGTACATGGTGAACTCGGGTTCGTCGGCGAACCTGGTCGCGGTGACCGCGCTGACGTCCAGACACCTCGGCGAGCGCAGGCTCCAGCGCGGCGACGAGGTCGTCACGGTCGCCGCGGGCTTCCCGACGACGGTCAACCCGATCATCCAGAACGGGCTCGTGCCGGTGTTCGTGGACGTCGAGCTCGGGACCTACAACGCCACGGCGGAGGCCATCGCGTCCGCGGTCGGCCCGAAGACCAAGGCCATCGTGCTCGCGCACACCCTCGGCAACCCCTACGAGGTCGAGGAGATCGCGAGGATCGCGCGGGACAACGGCCTGTGGCTCGTCGAGGACAACTGCGACGCGCTGGGCTCCACCTACCGCGGCAAGCTGACCGGCACGTTCGGCGACCTGGCCACGGTCAGCTTCTACCCGGCGCACCACATCACCACCGGCGAGGGCGGCTGCGTCGCCACCGGGAACCTGCAGCTGGGCAAGATCGTCGAGTCCGTCCGCGACTGGGGCCGCGACTGCTGGTGCGAACCGGCGCACGACAACACGTGCCACAAGCGCTTCGGCTGGCAGCTGGGGACGCTGCCGCAGGGCTACGACCACAAGTACACGTACACGCACATCGGCTACAACCTGAAGTCGACCGACCAGCAGGCCGCGCTCGGCGTGACCCAGCTGGCCAAGCTCGACCGCTTCTCGCAGGCCCGCAGGAGCAACTGGCGCAAGCTGCGCGACGGCCTCGTCGACGTGCCCGGCCTGATCCTGCCGGAGGCCACCAGGGACAGCGATCCCAGCTGGTTCGGGTTCCTGCTGACGCTGGGCCGCGAGCTGCCGTTCCGCCGCGCCGAGCTGATCTCGTTCCTGGAGGGCCGCAAGATCGCGACCCGGCTGCTGTTCGGCGGCAACCTCACCCGCCAGCCCGCCTACCAGGGCGCCGAGTACCGCGTGGTCGGCGGCCTGACCAACAGCGACGTCATCACCGAGCGCACGTTCTGGCTCGGCGTCCACCCGAGGCTCACGGACGAGATGATCGACTACGTGACGTCGTCGATCCGCGAGTTCGTCCGCTCCAAGGTCGGCGCGCTCACCCCGGCGTGAGCCGACCCGTGGACGGGGTCCTCACGCGTTGTCGGTGAGGACCTCGTCCACGAACCTGTTCAGGTTCGCCACGGTGCGCTCGACGCGCTCGTCCAGGCTCAGCGACTCGGTCGCCTTCGGTCCGGACGCGCTGCGCCTGCCGCGGGTGTACTGGCAGCAGGCCAGGTCCGCGCAGATGTAGGTGCCGACGGTGTTGCCGAGCTTCCCGGCCGCCCCGACGCGGCGGGCGGAGAACAGCGCCACGTCGGCCTGCCCGTGGACCGTGCAGCAGAACGCGCACATCGACTGCTTGACCCGGCCCTTGGGCTGGGTCGCCGACTGGAGCGCGAGCCCGACCACGCCGTCCTCGCGGGGCAGCACGACGTAGGCGTTGTGCACCGCCTTGGGGTCGCGCCAGCCCAGGAAGTCCAGGTCCGACCACTCGATGTCGGCCAGCTTCCCCGGCAGGGTCAGCCGCTTCGCCTCGCCCTTCGAGCAGTTGACGAACGAACCCCTGATCACACCTTCGGCCAGCGCTTCCACGACCCGATCATCCGTTCCCTTCCAGTGCCGGGGCAACTGGATTAACACCCGGCTGAGTGCGCCCGCACCGCCGACACAACGCGACGACCGTGCCGAATGGATCAACCGAGCAGGGCGTCGACGAAGGCGCCGGGTTCGAAGGGGGCGAGGTCGTCGGCGCCTTCGCCGAGGCCGACGAGTTTGACCGGGACGCCGAGTTCGCGTTGGACCTGGAAGACGATGCCGCCCTTGGCGGTGCCGTCGAGCTTGGTCAGCACGATGCCGGTGATGGCGACGACGTCGGCGAAGACGCGGGCTTGGGTGAGGCCGTTCTGGCCGGTGGTGGCGTCGAGGACGAGGAGGACCTCGTCGACCACGGTGAGCTTCTCGACGACGCGCTTGACCTTGCCGAGCTCGTCCATCAGGCCGGTCTTGGTGTGCAGGCGGCCCGCGGTGTCGATCAGGACGGTGTCGACGCCGAGGTCGATGCCGCGTTTGACGGAGTCGAAGGCCACCGAGGCGGGGTCGCCGTTCTCCGGGCCGCGAACGGTGTCCGCGCCGACTCGGGCGCCCCAGGTCTGGAGCTGGTCGGCGGCGGCGGCGCGGAAGGTGTCCGCCGCGCCGAGCAGGACGGTGCGGCCGTCGGCTACCAGGACGCGGGCGAGCTTGCCGGTGGTGGTGGTCTTGCCGACGCCGTTCACGCCCACGACCAGTGCGACGGCGGGTTTGCCCTCGGCGTGCGGGAGGGCGTGGACGGAGCGGTCGAGTTCGGGGCGGAGCTTCTCGACGAGGACTTCGCGCAGCAGCGCGCGGGCTTGTTCGGCGCTGCGGACGCCGCGCGAGACGATCTCCGCGCGGAGCTTCTCGACGATCTCCATGGTGGTGGCCGCGCCGAGGTCGGCGAGCAGCAGCGTGTCCTCGACCTCGGTCCAGGAGTCCTCGTCCAGGTCACCCGCGCCGAGCAGGCCGAGCAGGCCGGTGCCGAGGGTGGAGCGGGATCGGGAGAGCCTGCCGCGCAGGCGTTCCAGCCTGCCCGCGGTGGGTTCGATGTCGTCGAGCGCGGGCTCGTCCTCGATCGGTTCCGGCTCGGTGACCTCGGGTTCGGGGACTTCCGGCGCCTTGGGTTCGACGACCACGGCGTCCGGCAGGGCGACGTCCACCAGCGGGCGCTTCACCGAGTCGCGCGGCACGGCGGCGTCGTCGCCGACGCCGGGTTGGCCGTCGACCTCCGTCCGTTCGGCGACGGGGTGGTCGGACGGGGCGAACGTGATGCCGCTGCCCGCCTTGTACCCGGTGGCCTTCGGGGTCTCCTCCTGGTCGGTCAGGCTGATGCGCCTGCGGCGGGCCAGCACCACTCCGACGACGAGGGCGACCGCGAGCACGGCCACGACGGCTACAACGATCCAGATCAGGGACGAGGTCGACACGGGCGCCATCCTCGCACGGTGCCCCGTGTGATCAGTCGACAAACCACCCGCGCAGTCGGCGAATTGCCCACGAACAGACCTTGCGGTCCCCGGCCGGGTGCAATAGACCACACGACATGAAGGTCATCGGGGTGATCTCGGGAACGTCGATGGACGCCGTCGACGTGGCTCTCGCCGATCTCCACCTCGACGGCGACACCGTCGTGCTGACCCCGCTGGGGCACGCCGAGCACCCGTTCCCCGCCGACGTGCGCACCGGCTCGGCCGCCGAGCTGTGCCGCGCGGACACCCGGCTCGGCCGGGCGTTCGCCGCCGCCGCGGTCGCGATGGGCGAGGCCGACCTGGTCGCCTCGCTGGGGCAGACGGTGCACCACTGGGTCGAGGACGGCCGGTGCCTCGGGACGCTGCAGCTGGGCCAGCCCGCGTGGATCGCCGAGGCCACCGGGCTGCCGGTCGTGGCCGACCTGCGGGCCCGCGACGTCGCCGCGGGCGGCCACGGGGCACCGCTGGCCAGCACGTTGGACGCGCTGTGGCTGGCCGACCTCGCCGAGTCCTCCGGCAAGCCCGCCGTCGCGCTGAACATCGGCGGGATCGCGAACATCACCGCGGTCTCCCCCGGCGCCGACCCGGTCGCCTACGACACCGGGCCGGGCAACGCGCTGCTGGACGCGGCCGTGCTCGAGCTGTCCCACGGCCTGCGCGGCTTCGACGTCGACGGCGAGCTGGCGGCACGCGGCACCCCGGCCCCGGACTACCTCGCGGCGCTGCTGGCCGACCCGTACTACGCGCTGCCCGCGCCGAAGTCGACCGGCAAGGAGCACTTCGACCTCGCCTACCTGCACCGGACCACGTCCGGGCTGCCCACGGTGCGCGGCGAGGACCTGGTGGCCACGTTGACCGAGCTCACCGCGCGGACCGTCGCCGACGCGTGCCGCGCGCACGGCGCGGGCGTGGTCGTCGGGTCCGGCGGCGGCCTGCGCAACCCCGCGCTGGTGGCCGCGCTGACCCGCGCGCTCGGCCCCGTCGACTTGGTCACCAGCGACTCCCTCGGGCTGCCGTCGGACGCCAAGGAGGCGTACCTGAGCGCGCTGCTGGGGTTCCTCACGTGGTCCGGCGTGCCGTCCTCGGTGCCCACCGCGACCGGCGCGTCCGGCGCGCGCCTGCTCGGCAGCATCACGCCGGGGCGTGAGCCGCTTCGGCTCCCCGAACCCGCCGCCACACCCGTCACCCGACTGCGGATCGGCCACCCAGGAGGCACCAGTGCGCGCCCTTGACCTCGCCATAATCGCGATCTTCCTGGTGGGCATGCCCCTGCTGGGGGTGTGGATCGGCGGCAGGCAGAAGTCGTCCACCGACTACTTCGTCAGCGAGCGCCGGATCTCCTGGTGGGTGGTGTGCGTGTCCGTCGTGTCGGCGGAGACGTCCACGCTGACCGTGCTCAGCGTGCCGACGGTCGCCTACCTGGCGACGCCCGGCGCGGGCGGGATGACGTTCCTGTCGCTGTCGATCGGGTACCTGCTCGGCCGGATCGTCGTGTCGTTCGTGCTGCTGCCCAAGTACATCGCGGGCGACCTCGTGACGGCGTACGGGTTCCTCGGCCAGCGGTTCGGCAAGGGCCTGCAGGGCACGGCGTCGGTGACGTTCCTGCTGACCAGGCTGCTCGCCGACGGGCTGCGGCTGTTCGCCACCGCGATCCCGGTGAAGGTCGTGCTCACCAGCTACGGCGTGGACGCCTCGTACTGGACGATCGTGGTGGTGCTGGGCATCGCGATGGTGTTCTACAGCTTCTTCGGCGGGGTGCGCGCGGTCGTGTGGGTCGACGCGATCCAGATGCTCTGGTACGTCCTTGGCGCGGTCGCGGTGATCGTGGTGCTGTCCGGGAAGCTGCCCGACGGGTGGTTCGGCAAGGCCGTCGACGCCAACAAGTTCCAGCTGTTCGACCTGTCCTCCAGCCCGTTGACCAGCCCCTACGCGATCGTGACCGCGTTGGTCGGCGGCGCGGTGCTGTCGATGGCGTCGCACGGCGCCGACCAGCTGATCGTGCAGCGGCTGATGGCGACGAAGGACGTGCGGGCCAGCCAGAAGGCGCTGATCGCCAGCGGTGTCGTGGTGTTCCTGCAGTTCGCGCTGTTCCTGTTCATCGGCGTGATGCTGTGGGCGTTCTACAACGCGGCCAGCCCGGTGAAGGACCTGAAGCTCAACAACAACGACGAGCTGTTCGCCAGCTTCATCGTGAACGACATGCCGACCGGGCTGTCCGGGTTCGTGATCGCCGGGATCCTGGCGGCGGCGCTCAGCTCGTCGTTGGGAGCGCTGGCGTCCTCGACCGTGACCGACGTGTACCAGCACGTCGTGCGGCGGGAGCTCACCGAGGAGGACATCTTCAAGCAGGGCCGGATCTGGACGGTGGTCTGGGCCGGGCTGCTGATCGTGTGCGCCGGGCTGTTCGCGACGCTGACCACTCGCGGCAACCCGATCGTCGAGCAGGGCCTGTCCATCGCGGGCTTCACCTACGGTGCCCTGCTCGGCGCGTTCTTCCTCGGGCTCGTCTTCAAGGCGGCCAGGCAGGCCGACGCGATCGCCGCGTTCGTCACGACCGTCGTGGTGATGGCGTTCGTGATCCTCGGCGTCAAGTTCGTCGGCGCGGACCTGGCGCTGGAGGTCGACTTCGCCGCGGCCTCACCCACGGCGAAGGTCCTGGCCTACCCCTGGTACACCCCCATCGGGGTGCTGATCACGCTGGTGGTGGGCGGGCTGCTCTCGTTGCGCCACAAGGCACCGGTGGTGTCACGCGACCTGTGACCGGTAGGCGACCAGCTCGACGTGCAACCGGAAGCCCAGGCGGTGGAACATCCGCTCGGACGACTCGTTGCCCGCGAGGATCGACGCGGCGGCCTGCGGTCGCGCCCCGTGCGCGGCCGCGAGCTTCCACACCAGCTCGGTGACCAGCGCGGCTCCCACGCCCTGCCCGCGCAGGTCCGGTTCCACCGCGACGAAGTCGACGTAGTACTCCTCGGCCTGCTGCTTGCCTGCGGCGTACCCGAGCACCCGTTGGCCGTCCATCGCGACGACCACGGTCCGCTCGGTCGACCCGTCGACCAGCTTCGCGCCGGACAGGTACGTGCGCGGGAAGCACCGCTCGTGCAGCACCGCCACCGCCTCGTGCACCGCGGCGTCGGTCGGCAGCACCCGCATCTCCCGCGCCGGGCCGGTGCGCGGACACCCCGCTTCACGCAGGAGGAGAGCCCTCAGACCATCGCCGTCGAGCACGAACACGCTGCTCGGCTTGCCCTTCGCGAACCCGTGCCGCTCGGCGAACGCGGCCAGCCGCTGGTGGGAGGTGTGGCCGAACAGCTCGCGGTCGGCCGTGCCGTCGAGCAGCGGGGCGGCCGCCCGGTAGAGCGCGTCGGCGGTCTGGTCCCAGATCCGGCTGCCCGCCGGGTGGTTCACCGGGACGTCCACGAACGGCCCGTGCAACCACGCGCGCGCTGGCTCGGTGTCGACCTCGACGCTGAGCACACCGCACACGCGGCCGGAATCGTCGGTGGCCACTACTGTGCAGGACGGCCAATCGGGTTCGAACTCGGCGAGCTCCTCGGTCAGCTCGCCGAGCGTCTCACCGAGGTAGCCGATGTGGTGCGCGCTGTCGGCCTGGAGGCGGACGAGCAGCGCGAGGACTGCGCTGAGGTCGCCGGGGACGGCGAAACGGGTGTCGTACATGTCTGGAATGGTCACCCTCCGGGCGGACTTGAGCGAGGGAGTTTTCGACCGTGGACACGACTGACCTCCGAGCAGCGGCGTCGGAGTGCGCCACCCACCTGGGCGCGCTGGTCGCCGCCGACTGGACGACCCCCATCCCGGACATGGAGTGGACCGTCGCCCAGGCCGTCGCCCACGTCTGCGACACCGTCCTCTGGTACGCCACCGACTTCGCCGCGGGCCCCACCGAACTCAGCACCATGGACCTCGCCGTCCGCCCCTCCACACCCCCGTCCGACCTGGTCAGAACCCTGACCACGTTCACCGAGGTCCTGGCCAGGACCGTCGACGGCAGCCGTCCCGGCGACCGCGGCTGGCACGACGCGGGCTCCCCCGACGCCTCCGGCGTCATCGCCATGGCCACCGACGAACTCCTCATCCACACCGCCGACGCCGCCACCGGCCTGGCAACCCCGTTCACCCCCTCCCCCGCCCTGGCGTCCAAGGTGCTGGCACGCCTGTTCCCAGAGGCACCGCCCGGTCACGCTCCGTGGGCGACTCTGCTGTGGGCGAACGGTCGGCAGGCGTTGGGGGACGTACCGCGGCGGGGCAAGTGGCAGTGGCACTGCGCACCACTGACAGTGGACGTGTGACCGATTTGCCGGACGCGGAACCACGACCATGTCATCATCGTCTACAGGACTGGGTGTGAGGGGAGCACGGAGTCATGGCACTCATCGGATTCGACGCGATAACCGCCGGAGCGGCGGTAGGCGCGGCCATCGGCGCAGGCCTGGGGGCCTCGAGCGGCCCAGGTTCCACGGCGATGCAGGTGGATCTCGACGAGGCACCGAAGCTGATCCAGGGGCTGAAGGACGCGATCGAGAAACTGCAAGAGGCGTATGAGGGTTCGGACAAGCTGCGCAACATCACGTCACCCGGCAAAGACCCGTACAGCGGAATCGCGACTGCGGCGATCAAGGATTCTGCGGGTGACCAAAACGGCGGATACGGCTGGGCGAACAAAGAGGCGCAGAAAGCTCTGCAGAAAACGATCGAGAACATCGAGAAGTCCGTGGCCAACTACAGCGAGACCGACACCGCAGCCCACGACTCGATGACGACGAAGGAATGACACTCTTGAGGTCCGCAACACTGTTCACCCTGGCGGCAGCGGCTTCTGTATGCCTGGTCGCCGGATGCTCGGAGAAGAACGCCGGTCAGCCGACTCCCGCACCCACAACAGGGGGGAATTCGTCTGAAACCGCGACCTCCTCCTCATCTGCGGCACCGGGGTTGAGCTTCGCCAAGTTCATCGACAAGCCGTGCGATGTGCTCACATCTGCCCAGATCACCACCCTGGGCACCTTCAAGGAAGCGAAACCGAGCACTGACTCCACGGGACCGTCTTGTCGTTGGGCGGCGACCGACCCGACCAAGGGGATTTCCTACACCGTGTCGCTCCTCACCGATGGAACCACTATTGACAAAGTGACGGAGAACGTCAAGACGGCACCCGTCTACCGCAAAGCAGAAGTATCCGGCCTGCCCGCGGTGAGTTCCGACTCGACCGATGGCAAGGGAACCTGCGCGACGGCCGTAGGCGCATCGAGCAAGGACACGTTCCTCGTCCAGATCAGCACCCTGAACGAAAGCACGCCCGAGTACAAGGACTCCTGCGGCGCGACCGAGAAGGTCGCCGCCCTCGTGATCCAGAACCTGAAGGGGTAACTGATGTCTCCCTCCGACACGAGCACCTTCTTCTCCGGACCGGTCGGCATGTGCGTGAGCGCCAAGGCTGTCTACGGCTGGTTCAAGGAGGGCAACCCGCAGGTCACCGACACCGGTTACGAGGCCTGGGGGAAGGTGTCGTCGCTGCAGGGGGAGATCAGCACGCTGATCAACAAGGCGGTGACGGACTCCGGTGCGACGTGGACCGGAGCCGCCGGTGACGCGATGCGGTCGTCGACCTCGCCCATGTCCACCTGGGCCGACCTCACGGGGTCGAGTGCGCAGAGCGGGTCGAGTGCGGTGGCGGACATCAGTGCCGCGTACCGGGAGGCGCAGAACTCCGTCGAGAAGCCAGTCGACGTGCCGGACAAGCCCTGGTACAACGGCGTGGTCCCGTGGGACACGGACTACGACAACGCGGTGGAGCAGAGCCAGCAGGTCGACGAGGCGAACATGCGGGTGATCAACGCGTACGCCGACCGCACGAACTACAGCGTGTCGAGCATGCCGACGTTCGAAGCACCCGCCGACTCCACGGCCACGATCGACGACAGCTCCAGCACCACCACCTCCTCGGTCGACTACAACACCAGCGACCCGAACGCGACCAGCAGCAACAGCTCCTCCAGCAGCTCCAACAACACCTCCAACCCCAACAACCAGGGCTCCGGCAGTTCGCTCGGCAACAGCCAGTTCACCAACCCCGGCGGCGGCAACAACTCCGGCTCGGGCAACGGTGGTGGGACTACCGGTACGAGTGGCGGGACGGGTGGGACGACTAATCCGTCGGAGGTGAACAACCCGGGGTTGCCGCCGACCGGTACGCCGGGGACGGGGCGGCCGCCGGTGGGGACGCCGGGGATCAACGACGGGTCGAACCTGGTCGGGGGGCCGTTCGGGCCGAACGACCCGCGGAATCCGGCGAACAAGTTCGGGACGCCTGGTGGCGGGGCCGCGGGCAAGGCGTTGGCCGGTGGTCCCGGTGGGGCGGGTGCGGGTCGGGGTGGGCTCGGTGGTGGCGGACTGGGCGGTGGCGCGGGGGCCGGGGCCGGTGCCGGTGTGGCGGGACGGGGCATCGGTGGGCCGGGGGCCGCGGCGGCGGCCGGGCAGTTCGGTGGCGGTACCGGTGCGGTCAACGAAGGCGGTGGGCGCGCGGGTGCCGGGGCCGGTGGGTTCGGGCCCGGTGGTGCGGCGGCCGGTGGTCGTGGTGCTGCCGGTGCGGCGGGCATGGGAGCCGGTGGGCACGGGGGCAAGGGCGAGGGTGGTGACGACCTGGAGCACAGCTCGAAGTACCTGCAGCCGAGTGACGAGTACTTCGGCGACGGGACCATGGTCGCGCCGCCGGTCATCGGTGGATGAACCTACAAGCGGGGGACAACGTGCTGCGCAGCCGAGTGGTGCTGCCCGTGGTGGCGCTGTACAACGCCTGGCAGGCCGAGGGGCTGCCGGAGCTGCACCGGGCGCTGTACACGCAGATCGACTTCGACTCGACGGCGATCGCCGAGGGTGACCTCAACGACGCCTTGGCGCTGTTCCAGAGCGGTTGGACGACCCTGGAACGGCTCGGTCTCGCGCGCGGCCGCAACGTCCACCCCGACCTGGGGCGGTCGTTGCGGCTGATCGCCGAGGCGGGCACCGAGTACTGGGCGTTCTTCAACCAGGGCGACGAGGAGGCCCGGTCGGCGCTGGTGGCCGTGTCGGGTGACGACGCCATCCGGGTGGTCCTGACCGCGGACAAGCACTTCGTCCTCGAACCGGTGCGCGCCGAGGACGCCCCGCAGTCGCTCGTGGCCGTGCTGCCCGAGGTCGGACCGGGCAAGGGGCCGCTGATCTCGTTGCCGGTGGACGCCCTGCAGCCCAAGCCGCGGCACGCGCGCGAGGAGGAGGGCAGCTTCCTCCAGCAGAACCGGTACGCGACCTCCCCGCAGGAGCAGCAGACGATCGCGTTGAAGAAGCTGCTCGCGGAGAAGCGGCTCGGTGGTGGCCAGCTGTACGCGGCGCGGCGCAACCACCTGGGCAAGAAAGTGCGCTGCCCCAAGCCTTTGACGTTCTTCGACACCGTCGGCGGCCGCTACCTGCAGTACCAGGTGTCCAGCAACGGGCTGCCGTGGAACACCGTGCAGCCCGCGGACTTCGGCACGATGACCGCGCGGCTGGGGATGCTCCCCTCGACGATCCCGAACGTCTGAACAGGGGGACGGGCTTGCAGCCGAACAGCGGTTGGGAGACCCTTCCAAGGTGAGTGAGAAAACGATCCAACTCGAACTCAACGAATCCGGGGTGGCGGTAGACCTGCCCCTGCCCGCAAATCAGCGGGACGCGGTACAGGGTGTCCCCTACCGCCCGGTCGAGTTCCGCGACGACGACCTGCCCACCGCGTTGGAGCGGGCGGCGTCCTGGCTCAGGCAGACGCAGGACTGGCTCGGCGAGCCGGTCGACGTGATCGCCGTCCACCTGGACTACGACGACCGCAAGGGTTCGCCGTACTACGACCTGAAGCTCCTCTGCAACGAAGAGGACCTGGCCGGCGTGCCACGCGCCATGCGCGGCAAGGAGGACACCGCCACCGACGGGTAGTCGGGCCAGCTACCGTTTGGGTCATGTCAGATCGCGTGTACCCCCCGGTGATCGCCGCGGCCAAGCTCCTGTTCCGAGCGCTCGACGTTCGGATCACCGTGGACGGAGCGCACCACATACCCCGCGAAGGTGGCGCGGTGCTGGCGAGCAACCACGTCAGCTACCTCGACTTCATCTTCGCCGGTTTCGGTGCGGTGCCGTCCAAGCGCTTGGTGCGGTTCATGGCGAAGCAAGAGGTCTTCGCGAACCGCTACGCGGGCCCGCTCATGCGGGGGATGCACCACATCCCGGTGGACCGGAGCGCGGGCTTGGCCTCCTACCGGGAGGCGTTGGCCGCGCTCCGGTCCGGTGAAGTGGTCGGGATCTTTCCCGAGGCGACGATCAGCCGCTCCTTCACCGTCAAGGAGCTGAAGTCGGGCGCGAACCGGCTCGCCGCGTCGGCCGGTGTGCCGCTGATCCCGGTCGCCCTGTGGGGTACGCAGCGGCTGTGGACCAAGGGCAGGCCGCGCACCCTCACCAAGCGCCACGTGCCGGTCCGGATCCTCATCGGCGAGCCGCTGCACCCGCAGCCGCGCGACAAGCACGACGCGGTCAACGCCGAGCTGCACAAGCGCCTGCAGGAACTCCTGGACCGCGCCCAGCAGGAGTACCCGGAGAAGCCCGCCGACGACGAGCTGTGGTGGCAGCCCGCCCACCTCGGCGGTAGCGCCCCCACACCCGAGGAAGCGGCCGCCCTGGACGCCCAGGGTCGCGAGGACTGATCTTCCGCGCGCCACGCGAGTGCCGCGGAGCACCCGCGTGGCGCGCACAAATCCCCGACGCTCTTCGCACAAACGTGCGATACTGGCTGTCGAGGCGACCCCAGGTCACGTGACCGGGCGCCCGCCAGCCCCAGCTGAAGTCTCGGCGGGGCCGATCCGTCGGAACCGCGCAGCCCTACCGTGCGCGCGGCCACCGGCAAGGAAGGTCATCCCATCATCGAGCACACCCACGACGCCCTGTTCTCCGAGACGGCGCCGGACCTCTTCCCCAAGGAACAGGCCGCGAGCACGCACAAGAGCACCACGTCGGGCCGCGCGCTGGGCAGCACCCAGTACGAGGGCCTGTTCCAGCAGCCGCCGATCGTCGAGTCCGACACGTCGTCCTCGGCGAACTTCGTGGTCGACGAGTTCGAACAGCAGCCCGACTCGTCCGAGGCCCCGCGCGCCCGTTCCGGCAGGCGTCGCTACAACTAGCGACACACCACCTCAGCAACACCTCGCCGGTCGGCACACAGCCGACCGGAGCCCGTCACCACCGGGCCCTTCAACGCCTTGAGCTGCACAAACAGCCCCGACCCGCATCGCGCGCACCTTCTCGAGGTGTAGTGCAGATGAAACCGCGGGTGCTTGAGCGACCACGTCAACGCCGATCTTTAGTGGACGTGGAGTCCAGTGGGCACGATGCTGTCGTTGACGCACTGCGCGCACTGTCAGCGAGCCTGGAATTGCCAGCCAGATCACGCCACCAAGCAAGCACGTCACCACCCGGCGCTGGTTCCCGGTCGGCCACAACGACCCAGCGGCGTTGACCAGCTGAGTCGTCAGTTCTCCGGGTCGGCTACGGGTTCCGGCGTGGCCACCGCGGCTTCAGCAGCGCCGTCCACGTCGTCGAGCGAACTGGCAGCACCAGGCTCAACCTCACCCGCAGCACCCGACTCGGCCGTGAGCTTCGCCACGGTGGTCTCAGCCGCCGCCGAAGCCCCCTCCTCCACCGCCTGAGCCGCCTCGGCGTCCCGATCGGGCACCGTGCCGGTCGACTCGATCACCGCGGGCTTCGCCCCGCGACCGCGCAACCGTTGCGAGATCACCTGGCTGATGCCGTCGCCGCGCATCGACACCCCGTACAGGGCGTCGGCGATCTCCATCGTCGGCTTCTGGTGGGTGATGATCAGCAGCTGGGACTTCTCGCGCAGCTGCTCGAACAGCCCGATCAGCCGGTGCAGGTTCGTGTCGTCCAGTGCCGCCTCGACCTCGTCCATCACGTAGAACGGCGAGGGGCGGGCGCGGAAGATGGCGACGAGCATGGCCACGGCGGCGAGGGACTTCTCGCCGCCGGAGAGCAGGGAGAGGCGTTTGACCTTCTTGCCCGGTGGGCGCGCCTCGATCTCGATGCCCGTGGTGAGCATGTCCGACGGGTCGGTGAGGACGAGCTTGCCCTCGCCGCCGGGGAACAGGGTGGCGAAGACGACGAGGAACTCGCGGGCGACGTCCTCGTAGGCGGCGGTGAAGACCTCGAGGATCTTGTCGTCCACGTCCTTGACCACGGTGAGCAGGTCGCGGCGGGTGGCCTTGATGTCCTCGAGCTGGTTGGAGAGGAACTTGTAGCGCTCCTCCAGCGCTGCGAACTCCTCCAGGGCCAGCGGGTTGACCTTGCCGAGCAGCGACAGGTCGCGTTCGGCGCGCTTGGCGCGGCGGGACTGGGTGTCGCGGTCGTACGGGATGGGCTGGGGCGGGGTGACCTGCTCGCCGCGTTCCTTGGCGGCCTCGTACTCGGCGATCTCCGGCTGCGAGGGCGGGATCATCATGTCCGGGCCGTACTCGCTGACGAGGTCGTCGAGGCCGATGCCGAAGTCGTCGGCGATCTTGGTCTCGAGCTGTTCGATGCGCATCCGCTGCTCGGCGCGCAGCACCTCGTCGCGGTGCACGGCGTCGGTCAGCTTCTCCAGCTCGCCGGACATCTCCCGCACCACGCCGCGGACCTGCGTGAACAGGGCCTCGTGCTTGGCCCGGCGCTCCTGGGCGACGTCGCGTTCGTGCACGGCGCGGCGCAGCGACTCCTCGATGCGCTCCAACGCCGTCCCGCCGCCGCGCACGACGGCCTTGGCGATGACGGCCCCGTGCGCGCGGGCGGCGTGGGCGCGCTGGGCGCGTTCACGGGCCTCGCGCTCGGCGCGGGCGGCGCGGCGCAGGCCCTCCGCCTTGCCCTGGACGGCGCGGGCGCGTTCCTCGGCGGTGCGCAGGGACAGCCGGGCGTCCATCTCGGCCTGGCGGGCGGACGACAGCTCGGCGGCGATCTCGTCGCGGTGCGAGGAGTCGGGCTCGTCGTCGAGGGTCTGCTCCTCCTGCGCGACCAGCAGGCGCTCCTCGAGCTCCTCGAGCTTGCCGAGGGCTTCCTCGCGGGCCTGTTCGACCTTCGCGCGCTGGGCGCGGACCCGTTCGACGTCGGCCTCGGCGGACCGGACGGCCTGGGCGAGGCGGTTGAGGCGCTCGGAGGACCGCGCGCGGCGGACCTTGGCCTCGTTCATCTCCTCCTTGACCGCGGCGACCTCGGCGCGCCGGGCCTGCTGCTCGGCGCGCGCGCCTTCGAGCGCGGCGCTGGAGCCCTCCAGGGAGTGCTCGGCGACCGCGAGCTTCTCCTCGGCCTCGTCGACGGCGGCCTGGACCTCGATGACGCTCTGGCTGCGGCCGGAGCCGCCGATGGCCCAGTCCGCGCCGAACAGGTCGCCCTCGCGGGTCACCGCGCGCACGTCCGGGTGCGCGGCCACGAGGTCGCGGGCGGCGTCCAGGCCGTCCACGACCGCCACGCGGTCGAGCGCGCGGTGCAGCGCCGGGCGCAGACCGTCCGGGGCGCGGACCAGCGCCACGGCCCACCGCGCGCCGTGCGGCAGCGCAGGCCACGACGTGGTGTCGGCGGTCGGCCGGTCGCCGCCGACGAGCACGCCCGCGCGGCCGGAGTCGTTCTCCTTCAACAGCTTCAGGGCTTCCAGGGCGTCGTGGCCGCCCGCGACCGCCACCGCGTCCGCGATCGGGCCCAACGCGGCCGCCAACGCCACCTCGGCGCCCTGTTCGACGGTCAGCAGGGCCGCCACGGACCCCAGCAGGCCCGGCAGGCGAGCCCCGGCGGCGAGCAGCGCGCCCGCGCCGTCCTTGCGCGTCAGGCCCAGCGACAGGGCGTCCACGCGGGCCCGCCACGACGCGATGTCGCGTTCCGCGGTGCGCTCGGCCCTGATCAGCTCCTCGACCCGGTTCTTGGCCGCGTCGTTGGCCTGCACGGCCTGCCGGTGGCGTTCGTCGAGACCGAGGTCGCCCTCGTCCTCGGTGCCGGTGGTGGCCTCCTGCTCGGCCTGTTCGAGCTGCACGAGCTCCGCGCGCTCGGTCGCCTCGGCGAGCGCGGTGGACATGCGCTCGATCTCCTCGGACGTCGCGTTCGTCTTGCTGCGCAGCGCCTCGACCTGGCCGGACAGCCTGGCCAGGCCCTCGCGGCGGTCGGCGATGGCGCGCACGGCGGCCAGGTGCGCCTTCTCGGCGGCCGACACCATGCGTTCCAGCTCGGTGCGGACCTCCAGCGCCTCGGCCAGCCCGATCCGGGCCTCCGTCACGCCCTCCTGGAGCTCCAGCTCCATCTCGGCGGTCTGCTCGGCCTCGGCGTCCAGCTCGTCCGGGTCGCGGCCGCCGCGCGGCGCCTCGACGGCGGCGGACAGGTGCCGGGCGCGTTCCACGGCCAACCGCACGGTGCCGCGCAGCCGTTCCTCCAACGCCGAGAGCCGGTACCAGGTGTCCTGGGCGCGGGACAGCTTCGGGGCGTCCGCGGCGACCAGTTCCTCCAGCTCGTTCTGCTGGACCTGGGCGACCTGCAACGACGCCTCGACCTCGGCGCGGCGGGCACGGGCGGTGGCCTCGTCCTGCTCCTCGCGGGCCAGCTGGGACCGCTGGGTCACCAGGTCGTCGGCGAGCAGGCGCATCCTGGCGTCGCGCAGCTCCGACTGCACGGTCTGGGCGCGGCGGGCGATCTCGGCCTGCTTGCCCAGCGGCTTGAGCTGGCGGCGCAGCTCGGCGGTGAGGTCGGTGAGGCGCGTCAGGTTGGCCTGCATCGCCTCCAGCTTCCGCAGCGCCTTCTCCTTGCGCTTGCGGTGCTTGAGGACGCCCGCGGCCTCCTCGATGAAGGCGCGGCGCTCCTCGGGCTTGGACTCCAGGATCGCGGCGAGCTGGCCCTGGCCGACGATGACGTGCATCTCGCGGCCGATGCCGGAGTCCGACAGCAGCTCCTGCACGTCCATGAGCCTGCACGAGCTGCCGTTGATCTCGTACTCGGTGGCGCCCTCGCGGAACATCCGGCGGGTGATCGACACCTCGGAGTAGTCGATGGGCAGCGCGCCGTCGGCGTTGTCGATCGTCAGCGTCACCTCGGCGCGGCCCAGCGGGGCCCGCCCCGACGTGCCGGCGAAGATGACGTCCTCCATCTTGCCGCCGCGCAGGTCCTTCGCGCCCTGGGTGCCCATGACCCACTTCAGGGCGTCCAGCACGTTCGACTTGCCGGACCCGTTGGGGCCGACGACGCAGGTGATGCCGGGTTCGAAGCGCAGCGTCGTGGCCGAGGCGAAGGACTTGAAGCCCTTCAGCGTCAGGCTCTTCAGGTGCACGTCCGGTGGGCCTTCCCGCGTCCTGGTTCGGAACTTATCCGGTGGAGACTACCGGTGGGCGCGCGGCGGACGTGGGAGGCGTGGCCCCTGACCAGCGGATCGATGATCAGCCGGGCGGTCTGAGGGTGACCAGGACCTGCTGGTCGGCCACGACCTCCATGTGGTCGATGCCGTCCACCGCGAACGACGACGAACCGGGGATGACCTCGCCGTCCGTGTCGCTGGTGCCCCACCAGCCGCCCACCTCCCGCGTGCCGCTCTTGGCGTAGAGCACGACCATGCAGCGCAGGCCGGGCTTCACGTCCTTGAGCCGCAGCCGCACCTCGGTGCCCCAGCCGTGGCTCACCATCGCCACCGACGCGCCGACGCCGGTCTTGCCGTCCATCGCCGACCAGGTCGGCGGCGGGGGCGCGGACGTGGACGGGTCGGCCACCCGGACCGGGTCGCCCTCGACCATCCGCGGGATGAACAGGCCCGCCGCGACCAGCAGCGCCACCAGCACACCGGCGCCCACCAGCAGCAACGTGCGGCGGGACTTCCTCGGCTCCGGGTCGGGGACCGGCCGCAGCGCGGTGATCGGGGGCAGCGGCTGGTTGTCGTAGGGGTCCGGGTCGTCGAACGGCAGCTCGAGGTCGGCGAGGTTCACCTGGCCGAGCAGGCCGGGCAGCGGGGCGAGCCGGATCAGCTCCTCGCGGCACACGTGGCACGTGTTGAGGTGGCGCTCGAACACCGACCGCTCCGCCGGGTCCAGCGCACCGAGCAGGTAGGCGCCCAGCGACGTGATCTGGAAGCAGCTCACGACTCGGTCACCCCTCTCTCGGCGAGGGCGTCGCGGAGGGCGCGCAGGGCGTAGAAGCTGCGGGACTTCACGGTGCCCGCGGGGATGCCGAGCGACTTGGCCGCCTCGGTCACGGTGCGGCGGCGGTAGTAGAGCTCGATCACGACGCTGCGGTGGTCGGCGCTCAGCGCGCGGAGGGCCTCGGCCACCTGCCAGCTCTGCAACACGTGATCCACCTCGTCGGCCACGGGTGGAAGGTCGTCGGGCTCGATCGGGATCTCGGTGGCCCGCGCCACCCTGCGCCGGTAGCCGGACACCACGAGGTTGCGCGCGACCGTGTACAGCCACGGACCCGCCTGCTCGGGGCTCAGCTCGTCGGAGTGGCGCCAGGCCCGGAACAGCGTCTCCTGGACGATGTCCTCGGCGTGCTGGTAGTCGCCGCCGACCATTCGGAGGACATAGCCGTGCAGCGGTCCGCGCCAGCGACCGTACAACTGCCTGACCACATCTTCACCGGGCTCCACAACGACTTACTACGCCGTCGGGGCAGAACTCGTTCAACGCTCTACGAAACCCACCAGGTTTCCCCTCGGATCGGACCAACGTTCTACCACAGCGTCCACCCGTCCGGGTGAATCTCCTGAACGCAGCGCGACCAACAGCTGCCTGCACGTGGTCCTCGGTCCCTCGGCGTTCACCTCGACCCGGCCGTCGCGGAGGTTCGAGGCGCTTCCCACCAGTCCCAGCTCCAGCGCGCGGGCACGGGTCCACCACCGGAACCCGACCCCTTGGACCTCTCCGCGCACCCATGCGGTCAACCGGACGTGGGGCTCTGCTGTCGACACGGCACCATCCTGCCAAACGGTTCACCACACGCCTGTAATTCACCCGATAGTGGTACGGTGCGCGACCGTGAGCGCCCGCCGGAGTGACCTGTCAACCGGGAGCGCCACACCCCCGAGCCGCCTTGTCCGATCTTGGACGAACCCGCTCGGCCACCGTGACGCGGCGCGCCGCCGCTCGTTCACCACCACGGGCACTTCCCCCTCTGGACGACGATCTCAGGAGATGGTGTGAGCGACGGGCTGTACGAGACGCCGGAACCCGACAGCGCACGGGTACGCGTGGCCCCGAAGGTCGTGCTGGCCGCGGCGGGGGTCGTGGTCGCGACCCTCTTCGCCGCCGTCGCGGCGCTGACCGGGAGCCCCGACGACGAGGCGACCCCGGCGAAGCCCATCCTGCGCGACGACGTCGTGTCCCGGAGCACGCTGAGCAACTCGCCGCCGTCCCGGACGAAGTCCAGCTCCGCGGCCCCGACCTCGACGTCGGAGTCCTCGCAGCCCACCGAGGACGCCCCCGGCACGACGACCCCGGTCAAGACCAAGGTCACCACGGTCACCAGGGCGGACGGCACCACGACCACCACCACGGTCGAGGACACCACCACCGAGCAGCCGCAGCCGCCCCGCACCACCACGACCCCGCGCACCGAGGACCCGACCACCAAGCCGACCAGCCCCAGCAACCCGCCCACCGACCCGACGACGCCGCCGACCGTGACCGACCCCACGACACCGCCCAGCGAGGGCGGCACGTCGAACTGACCCGAACGACGTCACGCGGAATCGGTGACGGTCAAGTAGCGGAGTGTCACACGAAGGTGTAGGAGCCGACCCGAACGGTGCGGTGATCAGCGCTTTCCGCCGATAAGTCGAGCACGGAACCATCCAACCGGGTTTCCCACAGGGAGATGGTGTGTTCGAGCAAGAACAGTCGGAGTCACCGGAGAAGAAGGTCTCCTCGGTGGTGCTGCTGGCGGCGGGCGGCGTCCTCGTGGCGACCGTCTGCGCCACCCTCGCGTCCATGCTGGCCACCAGCGGCGGCAAGCCCGAGGCGGGTCCTCCGAAAGCGCAGGCGGAGGTCGAGGAGACCACCGTCGAGACCAGCACGTCCATCAGCGTCGCGCCCGACGGCAGCACCGCCACCGTGGTGATCACGGTGTCCGGGAAGCCGAAGGGCGAACAGGAGCGCGTGCACAACGCCTCGGCTCCCGGATCGGGCGAGCAGGCGCCGGAGGTGGCGCTGACGCCCACCGAGCAGACGACCAGCGAGCAGCAGACGACCAAGCGCCCGCCGAGCAACCCGCCGACCTCGCGGACCCAGCCGAGCACGCCGTCGTCGACCTCCGCGCCGGTGGAGACCACCACGACCGCCCCGGAACCGTCCGCGGACCCGTCGAAGCCCTGAGCCGACTTCGATACCCGCACTAGAGCTCGAACCGGTACCCCATGCCCGGCTCGGTCAGCAGGTGCCGGGGGTGCGAGGGCTCGGGTTCGAGCTTGCGGCGGAGCTGGGCCAGGTAGACGCGCAGGTAGTGGCTCTCCTTGGCGTACGCGGGGCCCCAGACCTCCTGGAGCAGCTGCTTCTGGCCGACCAGCCTGCCGCGGTTGCGGGCCAGCATCTCCAGCAGGCCCCACTCGGTGGGGGTCAGGTGGACCTCGGCGCCGTCGCGGTGGACCTTCTTGGCGGCCAGGTCGACGGTGAACGACGCCGTCTCCACGACGGCGTCCTCGCCCGCGGTCGGCGAGGTCGCCGAGCGGCGGACGGCGGCGCGCAGGCGGGCCAGGAGCTCGTCCATGCCGAACGGCTTGGTGACGTAGTCGTCGGCGCCCGCGTCCAGGGCGGAGACCTTGTCCGAGGAGTCGGTCCTGGCGGACAGGACGATGATCGGGACCGAGGTCCAGCCGCGCAGGCCCGCGATCACGTCGGTGCCGTCGAGGTCCGGCAGGCCGAGGTCGAGCACGACGACGTCGGGTTTGCCGTCGGCGGCCGCGGTGAGCGCGGAGGCGCCGTCGTGGGCGGTCAGCACCTGGTAGCCGCGCGCGGTGAGGTTGATGCGCAGGGCGCGCACGATCTGCGGCTCGTCGTCGACCACCAGGACCCTGGTCACGCGGGCACCTCCCCGTCGGAGTCGGCCGTGTCGAAGGCGGGGAGCGCGATCACCATGGTGAGCCCGCCGCCGGGTGTGTCCTCGGCCCTGATGGTGCCGTTCATCGCCTCGGTGAACCCCTTCGCCACGCTGAGCCCGAGCCCGACACCGGGTGAGGCGGCGCGGTCGCCCAGGCGCTGGAAGGGGGCGAACACCTCGTCCGCGGTGCCCCTGGGGAGGCCGCGGCCGTGGTCGACGACGCGCAGCTCGACGCGTTCGGCGTGCTCGCTGGCGCGGATGGCGACCTGGCCCCCACCGCCGTAGCGCAGGGCGTTGTCCACGACGTTCGCGACGACCCGCTCCAGCAGGCCGACGTCGGCGCGCACGGGCACCAGCTGCTCGTCCACGTCGACCTCGACGCGCCGCACGTCGTCCACACCGGACAGCGCCCGCGCGACCACCTCGTCCAGCCCCACCGCGCGGAACAGCGGCCGCACCGCGCCGGTCGCGAGCCGCGAGGAGTCGAGCAGGTTGTCGATCAGGCCGGTGAGCCGGTCGGCCGACACCTCGACGGTCTCGTTCAGCTCGGCCACGTCCTCGTCGGACAGCCGCAGCTCCGGGTCGCGCAGGCTGCCGATGGCGGCCTTGATGGACGTCAACGGGGTCCTCAGGTCGTGCCCGACGGCGGACAGCAGCGCGGTGCGCAGCTCGGTGCCCTCGGCCCGGCGCTGGGCGTCACGAGCCTGGTCGGCCATCCGCTGCTGCCGCAGGGCGAGCAGCGCCTGTCCGGCGGCGGCCTCCAGCACCCGGCGGTCGGACGCGGGCAGCGGCCTGCCGCGCAGCACCAGCCGGACGTCCGGGGTCACCGGGATGTCGACGTCGGGCTCGCAGTCGGCCACCACGCCGACGCTCTCCACCCGCGCCCAGTCGCCGTCGGTCCGCTCCAGCAGCACCACGGACGCGAGCCCGAAGTTCTCCCGGACCTTCTCCAGCAGCCGCACCAGCGGGTACGGGTTGGTGAGGACGGTCCGGGCGTAGGAGGCGAGCAGCGTGGCCTCGGTGCGGGCGCGGGCGGCCTGCTCGGCGCGGCGGGCGGCCCGGTCCACCACCAGCGCCACGGTCACGCCGACCACGACCATCGCGACCAGCGTGACCACGTTCTGCTGGGTGTCCACGGTGAAGGTGAACAGCGGCGGCGTGAAGTAGAAGTTCAGCAGCAGCGCGGAGAACACGGCGGCGAACACCGCGGGGCCGAGCCCGCCGACGAGTGCGACGAGGACGGTGGCGAGGAAGTAGTCCACGACGTTGGTCGACTGGATCAGGTCGTCGCGCAGCCACACGCCGATGGCCGTGGCGAGGATCGGCGCCAGCACCGCCAACGCCCACCCGGCCAGGCGCCGCGAGGTCCGCAGCGGGCTGCGCGCGACGGCCGCGCGCCAGCGGGAGCCGGACTGGTCGTGGGTGACCATGTGCACGTCGATCGGCCCGGACTCCTGGAGCACGGTCGCGCCGATGCCCTCGGAGAACAGCCGCGCCAGCCGGGTCCGCCGCGAGGTGCCGATCACCAGCTGGGTCGCGTTGGTGCCGCGGGCGAACTCCAGCAGCGCGCTCGGCACGTCGTCGCCGACGACGGTGTGGAACGTGGCCCCGACGTCCTTGGCGAGCCCGCGGTAGCGGGCGACGGCGGCGGGCGCGGCGCCCGCGAGCCCGTCGCCGCGCAGGATGTGCAGCACCTGGAGCTCGGCGCCGGCACGGGTCGCGACGCGGCGCGCGCGCCGGATCAGGGTCTCGCTCTCCTTGCCGCCGGTGATCGCGACGACGACCCGTTCGCGGGTCTCCCAGGTGTCGGTGATGCTCTGCTCGGCCCGGTACCGGCGCAGCGCCACGTCGACCTGGTCGGCGACCCAGAGCAGGGCGATCTCGCGCAGCGCGGTCAGGTTGCCGGGGCGGAAGTAGTTGCCCAGCGCGGCGTCGATCTTGCTCGCCGGGTACACGTTGCCGTGCGCGAGCCTGCGCCGCAGGGCCTCCGGGGTGAGGTCGACGAGCTCGATCTGCTCGGCGCGGCGCACGACCTCGTCGGGCACGGTCTCGCGCTGCGGCACGCCGGTGATGCGCTGCACGACGTCGTTGAGGCTCTCCAGGTGCTGCACGTTCACCGTGGACAGCACGTCGACGCCCGCCTCCAGCAGCTCCTCGACGTCCTCCCAGCGCTTGGCGTTGCGCGAGCCGGGGGCGTTGGTGTGCGCGAGCTCGTCGACCACCGCGACCTCGGGGTTCCTGGCGAGCAGCGCGTCGACGTCCATCTCCTCGACGTCGAGCCCGCGGTGCCGGAACTCCTTGCGCGGCAGCACGTCCAGGCCCGCGACGAGCTCGGCGGTCTTCTCCCGGCCGTGCGTCTCGACGAGCCCGACCACCACGTCGGTGCCGCGTTCGCGCCGCCGGTGCGCCTCGCCGAGCATGGCGAACGTCTTCCCGACACCCGGCGCGGCCCCGAGGTAGATGCGCAGCTCGCCGCGTCTGCGTCGATCGTCCACGCCGGTCAGTGTGCACGCTGGTGAACGTGGTTCCGCATGGACACACAGTGCCCCGGAGAATCACCCGATCGGGGATCGTTGACGGTGTCTTGACGACGTCGGCGGCGGAATTGACACGATTTTGACGGTCAGGGCGGCCTCATCCTGATGGCGGTAGCTCTCGGGACCCGGACCTGCAGCGTTACGACAAAGGTGTGGTGCGGTCGCGCAAGAGGACACTATTCGTCGATCAAGCTGGACACGAGTGGTGCGAAAGTGCGAATGTCCTGTCCGAATTCGGACAATCGCTCACCTCAGAGTGAGCACGCGGAGGACCGTTATGACCACCAGTGTGACCAACCAGGAAGCACTGCAACTCGTCGTGGCGGTGCACAGGTTGGTGAGGAGTCTCCGCCAGACGGCATCCGTGCGGCGGCTGCAGCCGACCCAGATGCTCGTGCTGTCGGAGCTGGCGATGCACGGCCCGATGCGCATCGGCGAGATCGCGGTGCGGGCGCTGTGCTCGCAGCCCACCGCGACGACCGTCGTGACCGGCCTGGAGGCGGCCGGGTTCGTGCACCGGGAGCCCGACCCGGCCGACGGCCGCGCCACGATCGTGGAGCTGACCGGGTCCGGCCGGGAGACGATCATCTCGATGGCCCACGGCGAGGCCGAGCTGCTGTCCGACCGGCTCGCCCAGCTGACGCCCTCCGAGCAGGAGCTGCTGCTCGCCGCGACGCCACTGCTGCGCAGGCTCGGTGAGCCCGCGCAGCAGTGATGGAGCGGGTGAGCGGGACCCCCGACCGGTCCCGCTCACCCGTGGTCACTTCGAGGTGGGCACCGTCGGCGGCGCCGAGGACCCGCTCGGGGGTGGCGCGACCGAGCCGGAGGGGTCCACCGAGGCGGAGGCCGAACCGGACGGCGACGCGGAGGGCGACGAGGGCCGGGCCGGGACGGCGACCGCGAACGGCACACCGGTGATCTCCTCGCACCTGCCGTTGTCGCTGTAGTCCACCCGCGGCCGCGGGTACCGGTTGTCGTCGCGGTCCCGGTAGTCCGGGCCGGGCCTGCCGCAGCCGTAGAACGTCGTCACGATGGGCTGGCCGTCCTCGTCGTAGAGGTAGACGTCGGTCAGCGGCCTGCCCTGCTGGTCGAACACGTAGATGTTGTTCGGCAGCGACGGCCGGGAGGGGATGTAGTCCTGGCTGGAGCGGCTGTACCCGCCGTTGGGGATGACGGAGCCGAGGATGTAGAGCAGCACCCCGGCGGCGAACGCGCCCGCGGGCAGGCTGACCCACAGCCAGCGGCGGTCCTCCTTCGCCTTGGGGCCCGACACCAGCGCGAGGCCCGCGAGCGCGAGGCCGATCAGGAAGACCGGCGACATGCCGTCGAGCACCAGGCCGGAGATCGCGATCAGCACGGCGCGCGCCAGCCACCAGGCGGGCTGCAACGACTTCAGGTACGCGATCGCCTTGGCGGCCTGCCCCTGCTCGGCCTGCTCCAGCGCCGAGCGCACCGCGGCCGTCTCCGGCAGGTCGCCGACCTGGCCGATCAGCTCGGCCTTGCGGTTGAGCAGGATGATCGCCCACACCACGAACACCGCGACCAGCAGCGCCAACGGGAACCCGTCGCGCCCGCCGATGCCCATGCCGAACGCGGCGGCCGTGCCCGCGACCAGCGCCCAGAACGCGAACCGCGCGGCGAACACCGGTTTCTCCGGGACCGCCACGGCGGCGACGGAGGCGGCGGGAGGGTAGCCGGCCGCGACGCGCAGCTCGTGGGCGTACGCCTCGGGCGTGCCCAGCCTCGTCGTCAGCGCCTCGGCGGAGAAGTCCTCGCCCAGCTCGTCGGCGACCTCGACCACGTGCGCGCCGGCGTCGTCCATGATCTCGGAGATCTCGACGTCCGGCAGGTCGGCGAGCGCCGCGCGCATCCTGTCCAGGTAGTCCTGGACCTCGGCGCGAGTGTGCGTGCTGCTCATGCCACCACCCCCAGCAGGTCGTCGAGCGTGTGCGCGAACGACCGCCATGTCCTTCCCGACTCGGCCAGGCGTTGCCGTCCCGGCTCGTTGAGGCTGTAGTACTTCCGGTGCGGGCCCTCTTCGCTCGGGACGACGTACGAGGTCAGCAGACCGGCGTTGTAGAGCCTGCGCAGAGTGCCGTAGACGGAGGCGTCCCCCACCTCGTCCAGACCTCCCGCGCGAAGTCTGCGCAGCACGTCGTAGCCGTACCCGTCCTCCGTGCGGAGCACCGCGAGGACGGCGAGGTCCAGCACCCCCTTCAACAACTGGCTTGTGTCCATGCGGTTCTCCCCGGTGATGTGCCGTGAACAGTACTACGGAATGCGCAGTAGTGTCCACGGCGCAGCACCCTTCGGGTACGCGGTGGCGACGGCCGCGGCCGAGCAGCGCGCGGGCATCGCTTGCGGTGCAAGGACTTCCACCTCCGCACGCCCCCACCGGACCGCGCGGGACAGGTCGTAACGCCCGGCGCGAGGTCGGCGATCAAGGGGCCAAGTACGCCTCGCACGGAGGTCTCCACCCATGGAAGTGTTGTCCGAGCTGGACGACGATCTGGTCGGCTGGCTGGTCGCAGGCGGCTCCGCCGTCGTCGC
This sequence comes from Umezawaea tangerina, assembly GCF_003002815.1. Taxonomy (GTDB): domain Bacteria; phylum Actinomycetota; class Actinomycetes; order Mycobacteriales; family Pseudonocardiaceae; genus Umezawaea; species Umezawaea tangerina. The sequence goes on from NZ_PVTF01000004.1 coordinate 586,591, forward strand.
GCTGCTGTCCGGTCTGGTCGCGCGCCGCCGCGCCCGGCGCAGGAAGGCCCTGCGCGACCGGTCGGTCAAGGTCATGGTCGTCGGCCTGCCCGAGTCGGGGAAGACCGCGCTGCTGGCCAGCATGTTCCGCAGGCTCGCCTACGGCGGGCCGGACGGCGTGCTCGTGGAGACCGACCGGGCGACGACCGGCCAGCTGCTCGCGCTGACCAGGGCGATGGAGCACCGCGACGAGGAGGTGCCCGCCGGGACCCTGCTCGACGACACGACGAACTACGAGTTCACGTTCCTGGTCACCGACGACGGCGGCGGGCACGTGCGGCCGTGCGGGGTGAGCTACCTCGACTACGCGGGCGAGCACGCGGGACCGCTGGTCCGACCGGGCACGACCGAGCCCGCGCCGGAGGTGATGGCCGCCGCCGCGCGCAGCGACGTGCTGATGGGCATCCTGGACGGCCAGCGCGTGGTGCGGATGATGGAGGGCCAGGCGGACGAGGACTTCTTCACCGAGCTGGGGGACCTGATCCTGCTGCTGGCCAGGGCACCGCAGAAGGCCGCGCACCTGATCATCACCAAGTGGGACGTCGTGCACCCCCGGTTCAGCCTGGCCGACGTCGTGGCGCGCCTCGACCTGTTCCCGCCGTTCCGCCAGTTCCGCGGCCACCGGCGGCACGGGGTGCTGCGGGTGATCCCGGTGAGCTCGTTCGGGATGAACGGCTACCTGTTCCGGGACGCGGAGGGCGTGGTGTGCAAGAGCGGCAAGCCCGACCTGCACTGGGACCCCTACAACGTCGCCACCCCGCTCGCGTTCGCGCTGCGGGACGTGATGACCGGCAACACCAGCCGCGCGTCCGAGGGGCGCGCGAACCGCAGGCGGCGGGTGCGGGAGTTCTCGCACTTCTTCGTCGCGGTGGGCGCCCTGCTGGGCATGATCAGCGTTCAGGTGCCGCTGCTGTCGTTCGGCGCCGTCGAGTTCGTGCTCAAGCGCAACGGCCTCGCGGGCCTGGCCGCGGTCGCCGACCGCCCGCAGGAGGTCGAGGACCGGGTGCGGCGCCCCCAGCAGCGCAGCGTGCTGCGGGTGCTCAGCTTCCTCGACCGGCTGACGGCCAACGGCGCGTCGATCGAGCTGACGCAGTACCGCAGGAGCACGGTGTGACGACCGCGTGGCCGTTCCTGGTCGGCCGGGCCCGCACCGCCGGGCACCGGGTCGTCGTGGCACCCGACTTCATGCTCAAGCAGGGCACCGCGTCCTCGTTGACGCGGATCTCGCGCGGCCCGGACACGCCCGAGGGCGAGGTGGTCGTGGACCTCGTGGAGGGCGGTCTGCTGGTCGTGTCCCGCGTGTTCGTGGGCGACCGCGCCGACTACGGCGTCGACGGGACCGGTCCGCTGCGCGACGGCAGCGGACGGGCGATCCGGCTCACCGAGGGGCTCGTGGTCCGGGGGGACGCCCAGCTGGTGGCCGCGGCGGACCTGGCGCGCGGGCACGAGGTGGCGGCGGCGGCGTTCCGGCGGTTCTGGGACGGGGAGGACGACCACGAGGTCGAGGGCTCGACCGGGTTCCGGATCGGTCCCGGCGCGGAGCGCGGCGGGTCCGCGCCTCCGGCCGGTCGGACGTCCCGGCGGCTGCTCGGCGGGCTCGTGGCGCTCGGTGTGGTCGGCGCGGGCGCCTTCGGCGTGGTGCGGATGACCGGGGACGCTCCCCAGCAGGCCGTCGTCACGGTCACCCGGACCGCTTCCGCGCCCACGTCCACCGAGTGCGCCAAGCCCACAGCGTCGTGCCTGGTCTCCCCCACCGAGCTGGTCACCGCCGCCGCGGTGGTGATCGACGCCCCGAACGCCGTCGTGGGGCCGGGCGCGGACTGCGCGACCGACCGCGGCACGGGGTTGCGGGTGGTCTGGGCGAAGTCCGCGGGGAGCGTGCGGCTGGACTGGTCGGGCGCCGCCGACGGGCACGTCGACCTGACCGGTCGGCCCCGCGCGGAGCTGTCCGTGCGGACCGAGGGCGGTGTGGACGCGCTGGAGCTGGTGGTCGCCGACACGAAGGGCCACGAAGGGGTGAAAGCCCTCCCGCTGGCCGCGTTCGCCGGGAAGCAGACGGCGACCGTGGACCTGACGGGGATGCCGAACCTCGACCTGGCGTCCGTGCGCAGCGTCGGGCTGCGCTGGCCGCAGGGACGTGAGGACGGTTCGGGGATGTGCCTGGCGGGTGTGGCCTTCAGGTGACCCGGCGCGCGGGGCGGGGCTTCGGCTGGCAGACCGGGCAGGAGAAGGAGGAGCGGTTCATGAACGGCTCCCGCACGATCACCGCGCCGCAGCGCCGGCACGGCTCGCCCTCCTGGCCGTAGACGGCGAGGGAGCGGTCGAAGTAGCCGGACTGGCCGTTCACGTTGACGTACAGGGCGTCGAACGAGGTGCCGCCCTGGCCCAGTGCCTCGTTCATGACCTCGGTGGCGTGCACGAGGAGCTCGGCCGCCTGCGCCTTGGTGAGCTTGTCGGTGGGGCGCAGGCCGTGCAGGCGGGTGCGCCACAGCGACTCGTCGGCGTAGATGTTGCCGACGCCGGAGACCAGGGTCTGGTCGAGGAGTGCGCGTTTGACCTCGGTGCGCTTGGCGCGCAGCGCGCGCACGGCGGCCGCAGCGTCGAAGGCGGGGTCCATGGGGTCGCGGGCGATGTGCGCGACGGGTTCGGGGAGGCGGGTGCCGTCGACCTCGACGATGTCGGAGAGGGCGAGGCCGCCGAAGGTGCGCTGGTCCACGAAGCGGAGCTCGGGGCCGTCGTCGGCGAAGGAGATGCGGACGCGGAGGTGCTTCTCGTCCGGGCTGCCGGGCTGCTGGACCAGCATCTGGCCGCTCATGCCCAGGTGGGCCAGCATGGCTTCGCCGTCACCGGTGCCGGGGCCGTCGAGGTCGACCCACAGGTACTTGCCGCGCCTGCGGGCGGCGACCATGCGCTGCCCGGCGAGGCGTGCGGAAAAATCCGCCGCACCGGGTAGGTGGCGGCGGATCGCTCTCGGGTGCAGCACGTCGACGGCCGAGATGACCCGGCCGGCGACGTGGGCGTCCAGGCCGCGGCGAACGACCTCTACTTCAGGGAGTTCGGGCACGACTCGGGGTTCGAACTGGGCTCAGGCGTCGACCTGGGCGTCCTCGGAGGCTTCAGCCGCACGGGCGGCCTCGAGCTCCTCCAGGGCTTCCAGGTCCTCGTACGCGGCGGCCTGCGGCTTGGTGGGCTTGAGCATCCACCCGCCTGCCTGGGCGGTGTCGCGGACGAGCACCAGCCCCTGGATGCCCCCGCTGCGCACAGCGCTCAGCGGGCGCGAGGGGCGGTTGGCGGAACGTGCGCGTCGGTTGGTGCGGACGTTGGTGGCGTACATCGGCGTCAGTCTTCCTCGGTGGGTGAGGTCTCGGATGAAGCCGAGTTACCAGCATGCCCGTTCTCGGCCGCGCCCGCTTCTCGATCAGCGCCAGCCCGTTCCGACAACACGCGATAGGCGGCCGCGGCCGCCTTCTGCTCGGCTTCCTTCTTGGTGCGACCATCGCCTGAGCCGTAGGAGTTGCTCGCCACGACCACGGTCGCGGTGAACTCCTTGCGGTGATCCGGACCCTGGTCGTCCACCCGGTACTCGGGCACTCCAAGGCCTGCTGAGGCGGTGAGTTCCTGAAGGCTGGTCTTCCAGTCGAGGCCTGCGCCGCGCAACGGCGCCTCTGCCAGCAACGGGTCGAACAGCCTGTGCACAAGTTTGCGCGCGGTATCGATACCGTATTCCAGGTACACCGCGCCGATGACGGCTTCGAGGCCGTCGGCGAGGATGCTCGCCTTGTCCCTGCCGCCGGTCAGCTCTTCCCCGCGACCGAGGAGCAGGTAGCCGCCCAGTCCGTCCTCGCCCAGCGTTCGGGCGACGCCCGCCAGTGCGTGCATGTTGACCACGCTGGCGCGGAGCTTGGCGAGCTGCCCCTCGGGCAGATCGGGGTGGGTGTTGTAGAGGTGATCGGTGACGATGAGCCCCAGGACTGCGTCGCCCAGGAACTCGAGCCGTTCGTTCGGCGGCAAGCCGCCGTTCTCGTAGGCATAGGAACGATGTGTCAAGGAGAGCACGAGGAGCTCGGCGTCCAGTTGGACGCCGAGCGCTTCGAGCAACGGGGCGCGATCGGCGGACCGATCACGCGACGACCTACCCCCCACGGTTCGCCGCTACCTTCGCCAGGAGACTCAGGCCGGCTGAACAACCTGGCGGCCGTCGTACTGGCCGCAGGTCGGGCAGGCGATGTGCTGGGGCTTGGGGGCGCGGCACGCCTTGTTCGAGCACGCCACCAAGTGCACGGCACTGGTCTTCCACTGGGCGCGGCGCGAGCGCGTGTTCGAGCGCGACATCTTCCGCTTCGGGACGGCCACGACTAGTTCTCCTCCGAGTTATCACGATTCCCGCCGAACCGCTCTTGCAACGCGGCCCAACGGGGATCCATCGTCTCATGCCCGTGGTCGGGCCCAAGCTCCGCCAGCTTGCCCCCGCACTCGACGCACAGCCCAAGGCAGTCCGGCGAACACAGCGGCACCTGCGGCAGCGCGAGCACGACGGCATCCCGCACCACAGGTTCGAGGTCGATCAGATCGTCCGAGATCCGGCTGACCTCGTCCTCATCAGTGGTCTCATCCGTGGCGCTGTCCGGGTACGCGAACAACTCCATCAGCTTGATCTCGACGTGGTCGGAGATCGGGTCGAGGCAGCGCGAGCACTCCCCGGCCACGTCCGCGGACGCGGTGCCCGAGATCAGCACGCCCTCCACGACCGACTCCGCCAACAGGTCGAGCTCGACCGTCCCGCCTTCCGGCACCGCGATCACGTCGAGCAGGCCGAGGCCTGCAGCGGGCACTGACCGCTGGTAACTGCGGCTGGTGCCCGCTCTACGACCGATGTCCCTGGTGTCGATGATCCAGGGCCCGGTTGCTGTGGGACGCGCGGAGGCGTGACGATGCTCAGACATGATGTGTTGGTTTCGCTGTCGGTGGACCTACCACGGCCAGCCGCTCCAGGGTACGCGACAAGTGGTCCGTCGGCGAAATCGCCAGGTGAGTCCGTCGTCTCAGTCGTGGTAGTCGAACGGCGCGGACACGCTCGCGACGGCCGGGCCCCGCAGGTGCGAACGGCCCTTCCCGACGCTGCGCAGGGTGTGCGCCAGCAGGTCCTCGAAGTCGGCGAGCTTGCCGTCCACGTACGCGTCGCACTCGCTGCGCAGCCTGATGGCCTCGGACTGGGCCGCGTCGAGCACGCGCGCGGACTCCGCGTGCGCCGCGGCCACGACCTCCGTCTGGTCGACCAGGCGCACCTGCTCCGCCCGGCCCTCCTCGACGGCGCGCTCGTAGCTCGCCCGCCCCGCCTGCACCATCCGGTCGGCCTCGGAGTGCGCCCGACCCACCAGGTCCTCGTACTCCTGGCGGCCCGCGGCGACCGTGCGCTCCGCCTGGTTCTCGGCCTCGTCGACCATGCGCTCGGCGCGGGCACGGGCCTCGGCGAGCATCCGCTCCGCCTCGGCGTGCGCCTCCGCGACCATCCGCTCGGCCTCGGACCTGGCCTTGCTGACACCGGTCTCCGCCTCGTGAGCGGCCTTGCCGACCAGCTCGTCCTTGTGGTCGAGCACGTCCTGCGCGTCGTCCAGCTCGGCGGGGATGGCGTCACGAACGTCGTCAAGAAGTTCGAGGACGTCGCCACGCGGCACGACGCACCCGGAGGTCATCGGTACCCCACGCGCTTCCTCGACGATCGTGACCAGTTCGTCGAGGGCCTCGAACACCCGGTACACGTCACTCTCCTCGCAACACAGGCCAGTACTGGACCAGTCTGCCCTGCCGGTCGGGTGGGGGTGGGGAGATCGGCAGGGCGTGTCCGGTTTTGCCGGTGGATGTCGGGTGGGTTGGGATGCGGGTGGTGGGTTCGTGTCGGGGTCCACGTTGGGTTCGTGTCGGGTTCGTGTCGGGAGGGGATGGGTGTGGAGGTCGGGATCAGGGTGGCTCGGGTGGGGGACGTGCCGGCGATCGTGGAGATGTTGGCGGATGACCCGTTGGGGGCGGGGAGGGAGAGGCCTGGGGATCCGGGGTACGTGGCGGCGTTCGAGGAGGTCGAGAGGGATCCGCGGCAGGTGTTGGCGGTGGCGGTTCTGGATGGCGAGGTGGTGGGGACGTTGCAGTTGACGTGCACGCCGGGGTTGTCGCGGGTGGGGATGGTGAGGGGGACCATCGAGGCGGTGCGGGTTCGGGGGGATCTACGGGGGAGGCGGATCGGGGAGGCGTTGGTGGGGTGGGCGTTGGAGGAGGCGCGGAGGAGGGGGTGCGGGGTGGTGCAGCTGACTACCGATGCGTCGCGGGTGGATGCGCATCGGTTTTACGAGCGGTTGGGGTTTTCGGCTTCGCATGTGGGGATGAAGTTGGCGTTGTGAGGGGTGGGGGGCGGGTTCGGGTGCGTTGTGGGTCACCCCCGCGAAGCCCGGCCCCCGTAGCGTTTCGGGGTTCCCGGCGAGGGAAGCCCGGCCCCCGTGCGCGCAATTGTCTCAATGCCTTGCCCATGTTTGTCAAGACGATAAAGCCATCTTGACAAACATGGGCAAGGCAGGAGGGCGCTGTGTATCGGGGGCAGGGGTAGATCTGGCTTCGCCAGCATCGAGCTGCGCTCGACACTGCATCCTCGGCTGCGCCGTCGGACCAGGCATCGGACTTCGTCCGACAAGGCCCCAGGCGCTCCGCGCCGGATGCGCGCTGGCGGGCTGCGCCCAACGGGGAGGGGGTGGTGGGGTGGCTTGTTTGCTTGTTTGCTTGTTTGCCTGCTTGCTTTGCTGCTGGTCAGCGGCGTTCTGCTAGGCGGAGCATGAGGCGGCGTTCGATGGTTTGGGGGAGCAGGGTGGAGACGTCGCCGCCGTAGGTGGCGACGTCCTTGACCAGGGAGCTCGCCAGGTAGCTGTAGATCGGGTTGGTGGGCATGAAGAGGGTGTCGACGCCGCTGAGCTGGTGGTTCATCTGGGCCATCTGCAGCTCGTAGTCGTAGTCGCTGACGGCGCGCAGGCCTTTGACGATGGCCTTGATGTCGTGTTCGCGGCAGTAGTCGACGAGCAGGCCGTGCCAGGAGTCGATGCGGACGTTGGGCCACTGGGCGGTGACCTCGGCGAGCATGTCGGTGCGTTCCTCAACGGAGAACAGGGTCTTCTTGTTCTTGTTGATGAGCACGGCGACGACGACCTCGTCGAAGAGCTTCGCCGCTCTGCCGATGATGTCCAGGTGTCCGTTGGTGACCGGGTCGTAGGAGCCGGGGCACACGGCACGCGTCATGGTTTTGGACGGTAGCACCCGATCGGACGCGGCCAGAGGGGTCCGTGTCGCTGATCACCCCTCCGGGGACGGGTGTTCTGCCCAGTGGAGGGTGGTGTCGCCGTAACGCTTGTCGCGCAAGGATTCCACCGGAGCGGGCCAGAGGGGGCGTTGGCTGCGGGAAGCGCGTTCGACGATGAGGACGGTGCCGGGGGCGGTCCAGCCGTTGAGGACGAGGCCGTCCAGCACCTTGCCGAGCTGGGTGTCGGTGATGGCGTACGGGGGGTCGGCGAAGACCAGGTCGAACGGGGTGGGGGCGGTGACGGCGACGACGGTCTCGGCGGGGCGGGCGATCACGGTGACGCCGGGGAGGCGCAGGTCGCGGGCGTTGGTGCGGAGCACGTCGGCGGCGCGGCGGTCGGACTCGACGAACGTGGCCTCGGCGGCGCCGCGGGACAGGGCCTCGAAGCCGAGGGCGCCGGAGCCGGCGTAGAGGTCGAGGACTCGCAGGCCGTCGAGGTCGACGAGGACCTCCAAGGCGCTGAACATCGCCTCGCGGACGCGGTCCGAGGTCGGGCGGGTCACCTTCGGCGGTACTTGCAGGCGGCGGCCACCGGCCGCGCCGGCCACGATCCTGGTCACCCGCTCATCGTCCCAGGTGCGCGCCGCCGTTGACCGGCACCACCTGCCCGGTGACGTGACCGGCCTCCGGGGAAGTGAGGAAGCCCACGACGGCGGCGACGTCGGCGGGGGTGCCGGGGCGGCCGGTGGCGGTCTGGCCGACCAGCCGCTCGCGGCGGGCGGCGGTCATGGAGTCGCCGAAGAACCCGGTGTCCTCGACGTAGCCGGGCGACACGACGTTCGCGGTGATGCCGCGGCGGCCGAGCGAGGACGCCAGGTCGGCGGTCCAGGCCTCGACGGCGGCCTTGGCGGCGCCGTAGCTGCCGCCGCCGCGACGGCCCGCGATGGAGCCGATCGTGACGATCCGGGCCTGGTCGGCTAGCCGCGGTGTCAGCGCGGTGGTCACCAGGACGGCGCTGACCACGTTCGACTCGTAGTCGGCCAGCCAGCCCGCGCGCACGTCCGCCAACGTGGCGGAGGAGCCGGACGCCACCCCGCCCGCGTTGTTGACCAGCACGTCCACCGACCCCGGCAGGTCGGCCAGGGCCCGGTCGACGGCGTCGGGGTCGGTCGCGTCGAACGCCACCCCGCGCACACCGGGCACCAGGGCGAGCACGTCGGCGCGCCGTCCGGTGATCACCACGTCCAGTCCCCTGGCGACCAGGTCCAGCGCGATCGCCCGGCCGATGCCGGTGCCTCCCCCGGTCACCACGGCGGTCCTGGTCATGACCCGAACCCCAGGCAGGCGCCGACAGCTTCGAGCAGCGGTACGAGCACGCGCAGGGCCTCGGGGTCGTCGGTGGCGCACTCGGTGATGCCCGCGCCGATCACCGGAGTCGCGGCGGCGATGGCGCGGATGGAGCCGACCAGCTGGGCGACGGTGAGGCCGCCGGGCGAGGGGCAGCCGACGCCGTCGAACTCGGTCGGGTCCAGGACGTCGAGGTCCACGTGCAGGTAGACCTCGTCGGAGTCGGTCTCCAGCACGGCCGAGCCCGCCATGCCCGAACGCCGGGCGGCGTGCGCGGGCAGGTAGCGGACGGTGCCGCGCCACACCTGCTCGCGTTCGGCGGGCTCCATCGACCGGGTGCCGAGCAGCACGGCCTTGTTGCGGCCGATCCGGGGCGTGGCCGCGAAGTCGGGGTCGCCGTCGCCGAGCAGGGCGCGCAGCACCATGCCGTGGAACGCGCCGGACGGGGAGGTGGCCGGGGTGTGCAGGTCGCCGTGCGCGTCGAACCAGGCGAGCCCGAGGGTCCGCCCGTACCGCTCGCGGGCGGCCCGCACGGGTTCGAGCTCGACGCCGCAGTCGCCGCCGATGGTGAGCACCTTCGACCGGGTTTTCAGCGCCGCCCGTTGAGCGGCCCGGTTCGCCAGCAGGACCTCGCGGTCGGCGATGCCGTCGACCACCGGCGACCCGTGCTCCCCCACCGGGACCGCGCGCACGTCGGCGCCGAGCACCTCACCGGCGAGCTTCGCCAACGCGCGCCCGCCCGACGGCAGCGACTCGGCCCTGGCGACGACCGCGCCCTGCCGCTGCGGGACGGAGTGGACCTCAGGCAAGCGCCTGCCACCAACCGTCGACCGCCGGTGGGTCGTTGACGTCGACCCGCTCCCCCGGCTTCGGCACGGCCAGCTTGATGTCGTGCGCCTTGGTCTCCCGCCACACCCGGTCCACCGGCTCGGACCAGTCGTGCACGGACAGGTTGAACGTCGCCCAGTGCACCGGGATCAGCAGCCCGCCGTTGAGCGCGAGGTGGGCGCGCACGCCCTCCTCCGGCGTCATGTGGATGTCCGGCCAGCCGACGCTGTACGCGCCGATCTGCACCAGGGACGCGTCGAACGGGCCGTGCTCGGCGCCGATGTCGGCGTACCCGTCGAAGTACCCGGTGTCACCGCTGTAGAAGACGCGGTGCCGCGGCCCGGCCACGACCCAGGACGCCCACAACGTGTTGTCGCGCTTGAGCCCCCGCCCGGAGAAGTGCTGGGCGGCGGTCGCGGTCAGCCGGACGCCCGCGACCTCGTGGCCCTCGTTCCAGTCCAGCTCGACGATCCGCGACTCCGGCACGTTCCACCGGCGCAGGTGCGCGCCGATCCCCAGCGGCACCACGAACGGCGCGGTGCTGTCCTGGGTGAGCGCCCGCACGGTCGGCAGGTCGAGGTGGTCGTAGTGGTCGTGCGAGATCACGACGGCGTCGATCGGCGGCAGGTCGGACAGCTCGTGCGGCACCGGGTGCAGCCGCTTGGGGCCGACCAGCTCCGACGGCGAGCAGCGGTCGGACCAGATGGGGTCGAACAGCACGCGGACGCCGTCGATCTCCACCAGCGACGACGCGTGGCCGTACCAGGTGATGTGCAGGCCCTCGGCGCTCGTGGTCCCGGTCGGCGGGCCGACCAGCGGGACCGGCCCCGACGGCTTGCGGCGGCCGCCGCCGAAGAGGAACTCGCGGAAGACGCCCGCGCTCTCCGCGTCCGGCATCGTGCTGGTGCGCTTGACGTTGTGGAACGTGCCGTCGCGGAACTGCGGTGACCGCCGCAGCAGCGCGGGGTCCGGTTTCCCGCCCAGCGCCGCGGGTACTCCGCGCACCGCCCAGGCCGCTCCGGCCGCCGCCAGTCCGAGCAGCACACCCGTCGTCTTCCTCATGGCACCTCCACTGTTCCGCCAGGCCATCGTCACACGCGTCAGGCCTCAGAGCTTGTCGGCGACCAGGACGGTGCGGTGACCGAGCCGGGCGGACAGCTCAAGGACGAACTCGGGGCGCAGCGGCGGCCAGTTCCAGAACGTCAGACCCAGCGCGCCGAAGCCCCACGGTGGTTCCCAACGCCAGCCGTTCGGATCCAGTTCCCTGGTGCAGATCGGGCACGGCCGGGTGCCGTCCGCCCCCTGCTGCCACTCCTCGAACGCGTCGGCGATCCGGTCCAGGTCCACCTCGGCGTCGCAGTGCGGGCAGTAGATGGCCTGATCAGGCGCTTTGGCGTAGTAGACGGCTCGGCCGACCTCGACGCGGAGCCCGTTCCAGGCCACCGAGCGGAGGGCTTCGTCGGGTTCGACGACGGCGCGCCCGAAGTGCGGGCCGGGAGCGTGACCGATCCCACAGGCGCAGTTGGTCCTCTCCTTGACCACCACGCCGATCTCGACCAGCCAGTCGATCACCTCTTGGGCCAGGTGCGGGGCCTCCTGCTCGGTCGCTTCGATGTCAGCGATCGTCTGGTAGCGGTCGTCCATGTCAGCGAGGTTGCCACAGCATCAGCACAACTTGGTCAACTGCGCCAAACGATCCCGACTTGCACCAACCGGAAGGCGGCGCAGCTTGCGCCGGGCGCGACCGGTGTACTGCTGCGCCATCCGCTCCGCGGACACCGCGCGCACGGGCTTGGGGTCGGTGCGCAGGTGCGTTGCCATGCCCAGGTTCTCGCCGAAACCGGCCAACGCGCGCGCCTGCTCCGGGGTGGCCCCGCCGAGCACCGCGCCGATGCGGCAGGCGGCCGCGAGCACGGCCGTGCGCAGCTTCGCCATCCGCAGGTACTCCACCGACGCCGGGTCCGGGTTCCCGTCGAGCTCCAGCGCGAGCTCCAGGCCGCGGTTGGCCTGCACGCCCGCCTCGGCCTGGATCCGGGTGGCGTCGGCGACCTGCTCGGCGGTGGCGCCGCGGTCGCGGCACTCGCCGATGAGGCCGAACCCGCGGAAGTACAGGGAGTTCGCCGCGACGAGAGCGCGTTCGGTGCCGAACCGCCGGTGCACGGCGACGCGGCCGTGCCGCACGTCGTCGCGGCGCATGAGGTCCTGGTGCACCTGGCTGCCGACGTGCAGGCACTCCACGCCGACCGCGGCGGGCAGCACGCGGTGCAGGTCGCCGCCGACGGCGAGGGCGGCGCGCAGCACGAGCAGCGAGCGCAGGAGGGTGCCGACGGGCAGCAGGGCGTAGCGGTCGACGGCGTCGAGGGAGCCCCGGCGGGAGTCCGGCCAGCGGGCCGCGAACTCGGTGCGCAGCATTTCGCGCAGGTCGTCGTCGTGGGGGCTGAGCGGAGGGTTGCGGCTGGCGTCGAGGTCCAAGGCGGGGCTCCTCTTCGGGGGAGGGGAGCACTCCATGCTGGTGGCCGCCGCGACCGGTGCGCGGCGCGTGACCCGGACGGTGCAACGACGCCACACGCCTGGCCCAGCCCCGTCGGCGCCCTCCGCTGCGCGTTGTGCACCGGAGGACACCGACGGGTGCGGGAACGGCCCGTGCCGAGCCCTACTGGAGGACGATCAGCAGGTCCCCGCCTTCGACCTGCTGCACGGCGCGCACCGCGAGCCGCTGCACCGTGCCCGCCTTGGCGGCGGTGATCGAGGCCTCCATCTTCATGGCCTCGATCGTCGCCACGGTCTGGCCCGCCTCGACCTGGTCGCCCTCGGCCACCGACGGCGTGACGACACCGGCGAACGGCGCGGCGACGTGGTTCTGGTTGCTCCGGTCCGCCTTCTCCGCGGCGGGGATCTCCGCGGCGATGGACCGGTCGCGCACCGAGATCGGCCGCAGCTGGCCGTTGAGCGTGGCCATGACCGTGCGCATGCCGCGCTCGTCGGCCTCGCCGATGGCCTCCAGGCCGATCAGCAGCCGCACACCGGGCTCCAGGTCGACCGAGTACTCCTCCCCCGGCCGCAGGCCGTAGAAGAAGTCCTTGCTGCGCAGCACGCTCGTGTCGCCGTACTGCTCGCGGTGGGCCAGGAACTCCTTGGTGGGCGCCGGGAACAGCAGCCGGTTGAGGGTGGCGCGGCGGTCGTCGTCCAGCCCCCGCGCGTCGGCGTCGGACAGCTCCTCGACACCCTTGGGGGCCGGGCGGCCCTTCAGCGCCTTGGTGCGGAACGGCTCCGGCCAGCCGCCGGGCGGGTCGCCCAGCTCGCCGTGCAGGAACCCGATCACCGAGGCCGGGATGTCGAACTTGCCGGGGTCGGCCTCGAACTCGGCGGGCGTGACACCCGCGCCGACCAGGTGCAGCGCGAGGTCGCCGACGACCTTGGACGACGGGGTCACCTTCACCAGGTGGCCGAGCATCCGGTCGGCGGCGGCGTAGACGGCCTCGATGTCCTCGAACCGCTGGCCGAGGCCGAGCGCGACGGCCTGCGTGCGCAGGTTGGACAGCTGGCCGCCGGGGATCTCGTGCTTGTAGACGCGGCCGGTCGGCGAGGGCAGGCCCGACTCGAACGGCGCGTAGATCCGCCGGGTCGCCTCCCAGTACGGCTCCAGGTCGCAGACCGCCTCCAGGTCGAGCCCGGTGGCGCGGTCGGTGTGGTCGGTCGCGGCGACGATCGACGACAGCGCGGGCTGCGACGTCGTGCCCGCCATCGACGCCGCGGCGCCGTCCACCGCGTCCACGCCCGCCTGGATCGCGGCCAGGTAGGTGGCCAGCTGGCCACCGGCCGTGTCGTGGGTGTGCAGGTGCACGGGGAGGTCGAACTCCTTGCGCAGCGCGGTGATCAGCCGGGACGCGGCGGGCGCGCGGAGCAGGCCCGCCATGTCCTTGACGCACAGCACGTGCGCGCCCGCGCCGACGATCTGCTCGGCCAGCTTGAGGTAGTAGTCGAGCGTGTAGATCCGCTCGTCGGGGTCGGACAGGTCCGAGGTGTAGCAGAGCGCCACCTCGGCGAGCGCCGTCCCGGTCTCGCGCACGGCCTCGATCGCGGGCCGCATCTGCTCGACGTCGTTGAGCGCGTCGAAGATCCGGAAGATGTCGATGCCGGTCTTCGTCGCCTCCTGCACGAACGCCGACGTCACCGCCGCCGGGTACGGCGTGTAGCCGACCGTGTTGCGGCCGCGCAGCAGCATCTGGAGGTTGATGTTCGGCACGGCCTCGCGCAGCTGCGCGAGCCGCTCCCACGGGTCCTCGGCGAGGAACCGCAGCGCCACGTCGTAGGTCGCGCCGCCCCACGCCTCCAGCGACAGCAGCTCGGGCGTCAGCCTGGCCACGTGCGGCGCGACGGCGAGCAGGTCCTTGGTGCGCACCCGCGTCGCCAGCAGCGACTGGTGCGCGTCGCGGAACGTCGTGTCGGTGACGCCGACCGCGCGGCTGTTGCGCAGCCACGCGGCGAAGCCCTCCGGACCCAGCTCGTCGAGCCGCTGCTTCGACCCGGCCACCGGCTCCGCGCCGAGGTCCGCGAGCGGCAGCTTGTCGCGCGGGTCCACGCTCGCCGGGCGCTCGCCGTTCGGCTTGTTCACCGTCACGTCGGCCAGGTAGGTGAGGATCTTCGTGCCGCGGTCGGCGGAGTGCCGGGCGGTCAGCAGGTGCGGGCGGCGCTCGATGAACGACGTGGTGACGCGGCCCTCGTAGAAGTCCGGGTCGTCCAGCACCGCCTGGAGGAACGGGATGTTCGTGGACACGCCGCGGATGCGGAACTCGGCGACCGCGCGGCGGGAGCGGGCCACCGCGGCGGCGAACGTGCGGCCGCGGCAGGTCAGCTTCACCAGCATCGAGTCGAAGTGGGCGCCGATGGCCGTGCCCGCGCCGATCGTGCCGCCGTCGAGCCGGATGCCGGAGCCGCCGGGCGAGCGGTACGCGCTGATCACACCGGTGTCCGGGCGGAAGCCGTTGGCCGGGTCCTCGGTGGTGATGCGGCACTGCAGCGCCGCGCCGCGCAGCTGCACGGTCTCCTGGCTGAGGTTGAGGTCGGCCAGCGTGGAGCCGCTCGCGATGAGCATCTGCGACTGGACCAGGTCGACGTCGGTCACCTCCTCGGTGACCGTGTGTTCGACCTGGATGCGCGGGTTCATCTCGATGAAGACGTAGTTGCCGTTCGGGTCCAGCAGGAACTCGACGGTGCCCGCGTTGCGGTAGCCGATGTGCCGGGCGAACGCGACGGCGTGGGCGCACATCCGGTCGCGGATCTCCGGCGCCAGGTTCGGCGCGGGCGCGATCTCGATGACCTTCTGGTGGCGCCGCTGCACCGAGCAGTCGCGCTCGAACAGGTGGATCACGTTGCCCTCGCCGTCGGCGAGGATCTGCACCTCGATGTGGCGGGGCTCGACCACGGCCTGCTCGATGAACATGGTCGGGTCGCCGAACGCCGACTCGGCCTCGCGCATGGCCGCCTCGAGCGACTCGCGCAGCGTCGACGGGTCCTCGACCCGGCGCATCCCGCGACCGCCACCGCCGGCGACGGCCTTCACGAACACGGGGAAGTTGATCCCCTCGGCGGCGGCGAGCAGCTCCTCCACGTCGGCCGACGGCGCGGACGACTCCAGCACCGGCAGCCCGGCCTCGCGCGCGGCCGCGATGGCGCGCGCCTTGTTGCCGGTCAGCTCCAGCACCTCGGTCGGTGGGCCCACGAACGTGATGCCCGCGTCCTTGCACGCCTGCGCGAGCTCGGGGTTCTCCGACAGGAAGCCGTAACCGGGGTAGACCGCGTCGACACCCGCCCGGCGGGCGGCCTTCACGATCTCCTCGACGGACAGGTACGCGCGGACCGGGTGCCCCGGCTCGCCGATCTGGTAGGACTCGTCGGCCTTCAGCCTGTGCAGCGAGTTGCGGTCTTCGTGCGGGAAGACCGCGACCGTTCCCGCGCCCAGTTCGTAGGCGGCTCGAAACGCCCGGATCGCGATCTCGCCGCGGTTCGCGACAAGGACCTTGCGGAACATAGCGGCGTTCCCTCCCGGCTGGCTCGACTGGGTCGCTTTGTTTGAGTCAGCGGAACGTTACCGTGCGCTTCCCGCCCCTCGGGAGTTCCATCCCACGTGACGGACGTCATCTCGATCGGTTCGCGGCACGGTCAAGTCGCGCGTGCGCCCCCGTCGTGAGCTGGGGCCATGCCCCGAGAGTGTGCCGCAGCGCAGGCCCGCGCGCAGCCCCTGGCGGTAGGGGTCCTGTTAGCGGCGGATCACCCGTCCGTTACCAACGGTCACCGAAAGCGGTGGAGGTTGCGTCGAATGCAGTAGGTGTGGCCGTCTTCACGGCGGTACCCATCCGAAGGTCCGATGGGTTGCGCCAACGCGGTGGCGTTCACCGCATCGAATCACTAACAGGTCGGAAACCTCGGTAGTGTTGCCCATATGGCCGCGCCCGATGGGAATGGGCAGACAGCTGCCCGCACAGCTCACTTCGACGTCGTCCTGCGTGGTTACAACCAGCGGCAGGTCAACGAACGCGTCACCCGGTTGGAGTTCGACCTCAAGAACGCCAACCGCAGCCGTGACGCCGCCGCCGCCCAGGTGGCGGAGCTGTCGAAGGTGGTCGCGGGCACGAGAGCCGAGCTGGACAAGGTCAAGACGCAGCTGTCCAGCCTCGCGAACAGCCCCATCAGCGCCTCCAACGTGACCGAGCGCGTCCGCATCATGATGGGCCTCGCCGAGGAGGAGATCGCCGACATCCGCAAGGCGGCCGTCGACCACGCGAACGCCACCCGCGCCGAAGCCGACCGGTTCGCCGCCGAGCAGAAGGCCCTGCACCAGCGCAAGCACGGCGAGACCGAGGACCGGCGCAGGCAGCTGGAAGCCCAGCACCAGCAGCACCGCATCGACCTCGACCAGAAGTTCGAGCAGCGCAAGGCCGAGCTGGAAGCCGAGCACAAGGAGCTCCGCACCAAGCTCAACACCGAGCAGCAGGAGCTGAAGGCCAAGCTCTCCGCCGAGCACAACGCCCTCATGGCGGAGACGCGCGCGGAGACCGAACGGGTCACGACCGAGTACGACGCGAAGGCCGCCGACCTGGAGAAGAACCGGGTCGCCCTGGAGCAGAAGTACAAGAAGTACCACGACGACCTCGACAAGGAGTACGACGAGCTGCGCACCAAGCTCAAGAAGGAGCACGAGCAGCTCGTCGTGACGGCGAAGGTCGCGGCGGAGAAGATCGTCACCGACGCCGAGGCGCGCAAGGTCGCGGCCGAGAAGTCCCTGGCCGAGTCGCTCGCCGCGAAGAAGGCCGAGTCGGAGAAGCTGCTCGCCGAACTGGAGTCCGAAGCCCTGGCGAAGGTCGAAGCCCTCACGACGTCGGCGGCGGCACGGGCCGAGAAGACGGTGAAGGACGCGGACGAGCACGCGGGGCGGCGGGTCACCGAGGCGAACGACCGGGTGACGGCTTTGCGGACCATGCACCAGACGTTGACGGAGCAGTTCGCGGCGGCGCAGGCGGCGGTGTTGCAGGCCGTGTCGGTGCTGGGGCCGTTGCCGGAGGATCCGCATGTGGGGTCTGGGAGTGCCGGGGCCAAGGCTGTGGATCCGGATTCGCCTACGGCGAAGTTGCCGATCCAGAAGAAGGCCAAGGACGCTTGAGGGTTGGGCGGGTCGCTGTGAGTTGTCCACAGGGGCTGGGGTTGTCCACAGCTGAGGTGCGTGTTCCTCTTCGGAGCCCCTACCCCCGGTAGACTGGCCTCGGGGCCGTCCCCCGGTGAGGGTGGGGGATGTTATGGGTTCGCGCGTGTGAGGGACGGGGCTGCACCCCGGTCGCCGAGTGTTCTATGACCACTGCCGCTTGTCAAGACGATAAGGCTGTCTTGACAAGCGGCAGTGGTCATAGAGGTGGCTTCTCGTCGGGGTGCGTGGGGGGAGTGTGGGTGGGGAGGGCATCCGACGCTCCGCGACGGACACTGCATCCTCGGCTGCGCCGTCGGACAGGGCATCCTTGCTGCGCTGCGGACAAGGCCCCAGGCGCTCCGCGCCGGATGGGCGCTGGCGGGCTGCGCCCAACGACGGATCCTCGGCTGTGCCGTCGGAAGGGAAGGCATCCTTGCTGCGCGTTGGACTGGGCGGCTGGAGCCTGTGGTCACGGTAGGGGGCCGGTGGCGTAGCGGACTTGGCATTTGCCGGTGGAGTCGTAGTCGCTGGTGAGTTCGAGGACCTCGTGGCCGTCGGGTGAGGTGACCAGTGATGGGTGGTAGTTGGGGCAGTTGACGTCTCGTGCTTTGGGTACCGAGATGGGGGCGGGGGCTTCGTACCAGGGGCCTTGGGTGTTGTTGTCGCTGATGAAGAGGGTGCTGCCGTTGCCTTCGTCGATCTTGCCGTCGGGGGTCATGAGCATCTGTCCGATGAGGACGATGCGGCCGCCGGGGGCTAGTTCGATGGTGGGGGTGTGGGCGAAGTAGCGGCCGTTGCGGCTGTGCAGGCTGGTGCCGGGGTTGGTGGGGTCGCCCCAGTCCGAGCCGTTGGGGGAGGTGCGGAAGTGCGGTTCGCAGAAGTACTGGCCGCGTTGGCCGCAGATCTCGTAGGTCATGAAGTAGGTGCCGTCGGGAAGGCGGCGGACGTGGGGCATGCCGGGGCGGTAGCCGCGTGGTGTCAAGGCGACGGTGGTGATGCGGTCGGACCAGGTGGTTCCATCAGGCGAAGTGGTGCGGACGAGCATCTGGCTGTGGTCGGGGGAGGTCTCGTCGGCGTAGTGGCAGACCAGGTGGCCGTCCGCGTCGACCGACAGCTCGGGTTCCCAGATGCCGTGGCCGTCGGGTGAGGTGGCGCAGGTGGACAGGTAGCGCCAGGTGGTGCCGTGGTTGTCGCTGCGCCAGATCCGCAACGTCATGCGGCCGCGGAGGTGGCCGGTGGTGCCGGCCCACAGGAGCGTGCCCTTCGGCAGCTTGCCGACGCGGCGGGGCAACTCGTAGAGGTGGGCGCAGCACAGGCCGCGGTCGGCCTCGGGGTCGGTGATGGTGGCGACCTTGCGGAACGTGCCGCCGTCGGCGCTGCGGTAGATGTCGGCGACACCGGTGCCGTCACCCCAGTGGTCGGCGCTGGCGACGATGTTCCCGTCGCTCAACCGGATCGCGTGCGGGTAGCGGGACTCGCCGTCGCTCAGCAGCTTCGGCTCACGGCTCGCGCGCGCGGGTGCGACCAGGACGGTGGTGAGCAGGAGCAGGACCAGTGGCAACGTGGGGATGCGGCGCACGGGCGGGACGCTAGATCACCGGATCGGGCGGATCGGGGCGCAACGCCAGACCCGAACGTGGGACCAGTTGGGCGATTTCGGCGGTGATCGGGTCGCGCCAGGCTGGTGGTGATGACCACCAACCAGCACCGCCACCTGAACCAGGCCTTGATGGGCATCCCCCGTCGTTCGGAGAGCACCGACCGGTACACGCTCGCCACGACCTACGTCAGCGCGGGGTCGTTCTCCGCGATGCTGCACTCGACCGACCACCAGGTCCTCTACGGGCGGCGCGGTACCGGGAAGACGCACGCGCTGCTGTACCTGAGCGACCAGGTCGACCGCGCCGGGGACCTGGTGGTGTACCTGGACCTGCGCACGATCGGCTCCGCGGACGGGATGAACGCCGACAGCGCGGTGAGCGCGGCGGTGCGCGGCACGCACCTGCTGGTGGACACGCTGGAAGCGGTGCACGACGAGCTGCTGGCGATCGCGGTCGACCAGGAGGTCGACCTGTTCGCCCCGCTGGACGCCTTGGCGGAGGCGGCGACCGCCGTGGAAGTGGTCGGCGAGGTCGAGCAGGAGTCCAAGAGCGGCGGCACCAGCGAGAGCAGGCACGGCTTCGAGGTGAGCGCGACGCCGTCGGCGAAGGTCACCGCGGAGCGCAAGCACACGGCGTCGGCCGAGCACCGCCTGCGGCGGACCGGGGTGGAGCGGCACCACGTGGTGTTCGGACCGCTCAGCCGAGCGCTGCGGGCCATCAGCAGGGCACTGGGAAGGCGGCGGCTGTGGCTGCTGCTGGACGAGTGGAGCAGCGTGCCGATGGACCTCCAGCCGCTGCTGGCGGACCTGCTGCGCCGCTGCGTGCTGCCGGTCACCGGCATCACGGTGAAGATCGCCGCGATCGAACGCCGCTCGCGCTTCGCCATCCCCGGCCCCGCGGGCGACTACGTGGGCATCGAGCTGGGCGCCGACGCGGCGACCGCGGTCAGCCTCGACGACTTCCTGGTGTTCAACCGCGGCCGCACCGACGCCCAGGAGTTCTTCGGCCAGCTCTTCTACAACCACTCCCTCGAACGGCTGACCCGCATGCCCGACGCGACGGCACCGGCGAACCCGGCCGAGCTCGTCGCGCACGCCTTCCAGCCCAACGCGTTCGACGAGCTGGTCCGCGCCGCCGAGGGCGTCCCGCGCGACGCCATCAACATCGCCGCGCTCGCCGCGCAGAACGCCCACCGGGAGCCCATCGGCCTCGCCGACGTCCGCCGCGCCGCCCGCGACTGGTACCTGCGAGACAAGCAGGCCGCCATCGACTCCATCCCGGACGCCCGCACCACGTTGCGCAAGCTCGTCGACGAGGTGGTCGGGAAACGGCGCTCGCGGACGTTCCTGCTGGAGCACTCCGCGGGCTCGGAGCACCCCGCGGTCGACGTGCTGTACGACGCGCGGCTGCTGCACGTGCTGCGCCGCGGCATCGTCGACAAGCACCACCCCGGCACCACCTACGACGGCTTCGCCATCGACTACGGCTGCTACGTCGCCCTGCTGCTCGACGGCGAGCTGCCGTCGCGCCCGCGCCACCGCGGCGGCTGGCTCACCTGGTCGCACGCCCTGCCGCCGGACGGTTTCGACTTCGGCGCGGAGGCGATCGACCTGTCCACGTTGGACTAGCTACTTCGGCAGCTGGTCGGCCGGAACGGTCTCGGCGGCGGGTGGCGCGGCGACGTCGACGGCGGCACCCCAGTCGGTGAAGCGGGTGGTGGAGCTCTTGACGACCTTGCCGTTCTGCTCGAAGCGGTACTCGGCCTTGAGCGGGAGACCGGTGTCGTCGACCCAGGCGAACGCGCTGATGGTGACGCCGTACTCGGCGAGCTGGGTGTGCTGGAGCTGGAGGTCCGGGTCGTCGAGCAGCTTGGCGATCTTCACCGTGTCCACGGCGATGTCGTAGCGGGTGACCGGGGTGCCGTCGAGCTGCTCGGACGCCTTGCGCAGCACCAGCGCCGCAGTCGGTTTCAGGTAGTCGAGCTCGGCGCCCGCCATGCCGCTGGGCCCGAAACCGCGCAGGAGCCCGGAGATCTCGCCCGCGTTGGCCTCGGTGTACTGCGCCCACTTCTTGCCCGTGGGCATCGCGGCACCGTCGAGGTGCGCGTACAGGCCGTCCTTCAGCACCACCAGGTCGATCTTGCGGGCCGCGCCGCCGGTGTCGATGCCCATGGTGAACGCGCCGAACACGCCGTCCGCGGTCTGGCTGATGGCGCCGTCCGCGGTGTTGCGCACCTCGGTGGACGCGCCGTCGGAGGCGAAGCCGTCGGTGTGGAACCTGGCCGTCCTCAGCTCCCCGCGGCGCTGCGCGATCCGCTCGGCCAGCACCGCCAGCTCGCCCTTCACCTGCGAGGTCGTCGGCGCCGGGGGCGGCGGGGTCGACCCGCAGGCGGCGAGCAGCACGAGCGGGATGGCGGCTAGCAGTCGACGGCGCACAAGGAGTCGATGCTAGCTCAGGCCTTCTCCAGGTACTCGGCCCGCTCCTCGTCCAGCAGGCCCGCGACCAGCCCCGCGAGACCGGGATGGGCCACGAGGTCCGGGTCGGCCTCGACGACCTGCTGCGCCTCGACCCGCGCCTCCCGGATCACGTCCTCGTCGCGCAGCAGCGACAGCATCTTCAGGCCGGACCGGCTGCCGGACTGCGCGGCGCCGAGGATGTCGCCCTCCCGCCGCAGCTCCAGGTCAAGCTGGGCCAGCTCGAAGCCGTCCAGAGTGGACTCCACGGCGCGGAGCCGTTCCATCGTCGACGTGCCGTCCGGCATCTCCGTCACCAGCAGGCACAGCCCCGGCGCGCTGCCCCGGCCGACGCGGCCGCGCAGCTGGTGCAGCTGGCTCACGCCGAACCGGTCCGCGTCCATGATCACCATGACGGTGGCGTTCGGCACGTTCACGCCGACCTCGATCACCGTCGTCGCGACCAGCACCTGCACCTCGTTCGCGGCGAACGCCCGCATCACCGCGTCCTTGTCCTCCGCGGGCAGCCTGCCGTGCAGGATCTCGATCCGCAGCCCCCGCAGCGGCCCCTCGGACAGCCGGTTCGCCACGTCCACCACCGCCAGCGGCGGCCGCCGGTCCGACCCGTCCTCCTTAGGCGGCTCCGGCCCGTCCTCGTTCTCGCCGTCGCCGATCCGCGGGCACACCACGTACACCTGGTGGCCCTTGGCGACCTCCTCGTGGATGCGCTGCCACGCGCGGGACAGCCACTGCGGCTTCTCCGCCAGCGGCACCAGCGACGTGCTGATCGGCGACCTGCCCTGCGGCAGCTCGCGCAGCGCGGACACCGTCAGGTCGCCGTACACCGTCATCGCCACCGTGCGCGGGATCGGCGTCGCCGTCATGACCAGCACGTGCGGCGACGCACCCTCCTGCGCCCGCCCGCGCAGCGCGTCCCGCTGCTCGACGCCGAACCGGTGCTGCTCGTCCACCACCACCAGCCCGAGGTCGGCGAACGTCACCTTGTCCTGGATCAACGCGTGCGTCCCCACCACGATCCCGGCCTCACCGGACACGATCTCCAGCATCGCCTTCTTCCGCTGCGGCGCGCTCATCGAGCCCGTCAGCAACGTCAACCGCGTCGCGTGCTCCGCCCCGCCGAGCTGCCCGGCCTGCGCGAGGTCACCCAGCATCTCGTTCAACGACCGCGCGTGCTGCGCCGCCAGCACCTCCGTCGGCGCCAGCATCGCGGCCTGCCGACCCGCGTCGACGACCTGCAACATCGCCCGCAGGGCAACCATGGTCTTCCCGGACCCGACCTCCCCCTGGAGGAGGCGGTTCATCGGGTGGACGCCGGACAGGTCGTGGGCGACCTCGTCGCCGATCTCCTGCTGGCCCTTGGTGAGCGTGAACGGCAGCCTGTCGTCGAAGGCGTCGAGGATCTCCCCCGGCCGCCTGGGGCACGCGGGGGCGGGGCGGGCGCCTGCGGACTGCCTGCGCTGCGCGAGGGCGAGCTGGACGGCCATCGCCTCGTCCCACTTGAGCCGCTGCTGCGCCAGCGTGATCATCGCCCAGCTGTCCGGCCGGTGGATGGCGCGCAGGGCGGCCTCCAGCGGCATCAGCGAGCGCGCCTCGCGCAGGTGGGCGGGCAGCGGGTCGGCAGCCTCTGGGACGCCGTCCCAGATGTCGAGGACCTGCTTGACGCAGTTGACGATGTTCCACGACTGGATGCCCTGCGCGGCCGGGTAGACCGGGATGAACGCCTGGGCGAAGCGGTCGGCCGACGACTCCGGGGCCTCGTCCTTGAGGACCTCGAAGTCGGGGTGGGCGAGCTGGAGCTTGTTGTTGAACCGGCCGACCTTGCCCGCGAACATGGCCTGCCGACCGGGCAGCAGCTCGGTCTCGGCGACGTGCGCGGGCGCGCCGAAGAACACCAGCTGCAGCTCGTTGGTGCCGTCGGTGATGGTCGCCTCGAACAGGTAGCCGCGCCGGTTCTTCATCGCGCGCTTCTTGCCCGTCTTGACCTTCGCCTGCACGGTCACGTGCTCGCCGAGCTCCAGGCTCGCGATCTCGGTCAGCTTGCCGCGCTCGTCGTACCGGCGCGGGTAGTGCCGCAGCAGGTCGCCGACCGTCAGCAGGCCGAGCCCGGCCTCCAGCGCGTCGGCGCTCTTCTTGCCGAGCACCGACACCAGCTTCTCGTCAAAGGTGGTCATCGCCGCCCATTCAACTACTCGACACCGACAAAGATGATGGTGTCCGGCTGTCCGCCTGGGTAGACGGTCAGCTCGACCTCCGGGTGGCTGTGCCGCAGGTGCCCTTCGAGCAGGTCGGCGAGGTCCGCGGGGGCGTCGGCGCCGAGGACGGCGGTGACCAGCTCACCGCCGCCGCCGAGCATCCGGTCGACCAGGCGGCACGCGAGGTCGCCGACGGTGTCGGCGGAGGCGGGGCCGGGTTCGATGAGGACGACCTCGCCGTCGAGCAGGCCGAGCAGGTCGCCCTTCGCCACCTGGCCGACCCAGGTGATGCCGTCGCGGTCGGACGCGGCCAGCTCGCCGCGGCGGGTGGCGGCGGCGGCCTCGGCCATGGCGACGACGTCGTCGCCCGCGCGGCGCGACGGGTCGTGCACGGCGATGGCGGCGAGCACCTGCACCGGGGACGCGGTCGGCACGACCACGACGTCCTGGCCGGCCGCGACGGCCTGGGTGACCGCCTCGTCGAGGTGTTCGCGCAGGTCCGGTGAACCGGGCAGCACGGTGACCTGCCTGGCGCGGGTGCTCACCAGCACGGCCAGCAGGTCGGCCCACGTCAGCGCCTCGACCTCGGCCAGGTCGACCACGACGGCGCCCTCGGCGCGGAACAGCTCGGCCGCGCCCTGGCCGCTGACCAGCACGACGACCGCGCGGTCGCGGACGAACCTGGTGGCCTGGGCGGTGATCTGGTCGGCGAACCTGGCCACGGTGATCCGGTGCGGGCGCCCGACGCCGATGCCCGCCTCGACGGCCGCGCCGATGTCGTTGCAGTGCACGTGGACCGTCCACAGCTCGGCGCCGTCGCCGACGACGGACACGCAGTCGCCGAGCCCGCCGAGGTCGGCCCGCAGCCGTTCCGCGCCGTCGTCGGTCACGCCGTCGAGCAGGTACATGACCTCGTACTCGAACTCGCTGGAGCCCGCCTCGCGGCCGGTGGTGAGCGACTCGGGCGTCCTGGGCAGCACCGGGACGACCTCGGTCACCTCCTCGCGGCCGGTGACGACCGCCGCGAGTGTGTCCAAGAGCACGAGCAGGCCGCGGCCGCCCGCGTCCACGACCCCGGCCTTGGCGAGAACGGCCAGCTGGCGCGGGGTGTCGGCGAGCGCGGCGGCACCGGCCTTCGCGGCCGAGGTGATGACGTTCTCCAAGTCGTCCGGGCCGTCGCCCGCGGCCTCGGCGGCGGCGTGCAGGACCGACAGCACGGTGCCCGCCACGGGCTTGGACACCGCGGCGGTGGCGAGCTCGTCGGCCCGGCGCAGCGCCTGCCGCAGCGCGCCGCCGGTCATCGTGGAGGCGCCCTGCACGGTCTCGGCGAGCCCGCGCAGCACCTGGGACAGGATCACCCCGGAGTTGCCCCGCGCCCCCGCCAACGCGCCCCTGGCCAGCGCCGCGAGCGACGTGCCCGCCGCGTCCCGCGCGTCGGCGGGGGCGCGCAGCAGGGCGTCCAGCGCGGATCTCATGGTCTGCAGCAGGTTCGTCCCGGTGTCGCCGTCGGGGACCGGGTAGACGTTGATGCGGTCGATCGCCTCGCGGTTCGCGTCCAGGGAGCGCACGCACGCGTCCGCCCACTGGCGCACCGCTCCGGCATCGAGGACCTGCATGGCGGGGAGCGTATCCACTCCGGCCGGCGGGCCCCCGGTTTGGTCGCTCGACCACCCACCGGTTACCCTCATCGGTGTTGCCATGCCCGGCTGAGGCTTGTGCACGCTTGCGCGCCCGCCGGGGCGTGAGTTCGAAATGAGCAACCCTAAGGAGTGGCTGACGTGGCTGCCGTGTGCGACGTCTGTAACAAGGGGCCGGGCTTCGGCCATTCTGTCTCGCACTCCCACCGGAAGACCAACCGCCGGTGGAACCCGAACATCCAGTCCGTGCGCGCGAAGGTTTCCTCCTCGCAGCGCCAGCGGCTGAACGTGTGCACCTCCTGCATCAAGGCGGGCAAGGTTGTGCGCGGCTGATCAAGCCCCGTGACGGAGGCCCGGACGCTACGGCGTCCGGGCCTTCGCCTTTGTCGGGGACGTGGTCAGCGCCGGGCCACCCGCCGCTTCCCGCTCCGGCGGAACAGCGCCCACCCCGACCCCGCAGCGCCTTCGCACATGATCAGCATCAGGCTCAGGGTGCTGTACAGGGAGGTGGGCTTCCCTCCCGAGGGAGGTGAGAGGCTCACTCCGATTCCTGCCAGGACCATGATGCCGCAGAACAGGCAGACCAGGCCCAGGACGACAGACTGGACGTGGTGCACCGCTGTCAACGCCTTGCCCGCCGCCCCTGTCGAATCGGGTTCCCGCACCTCGGCCCTCCACTTCCGGACCCGGATGGTGACGAACACCAAGAGGGCCGAGATGCCGAGGAAGACCACCGAGACCTGCCCTGCACCGGTCGTCGGCTTCTCCGTGAAGATGAAATCCGCCCCTGCCACGATCAGGATGTCGATCGAGATGGCCGTGAGCACGAGCAGCAGCGGGTACAGGGGAACGATCCGGTTCAGGTAGTACCCCGGCCCCACCTTGACCCGAGCCGTGGGACCACCCGCGTCGGGCGGCACCTCAGAGGGCGCCCATGGCCGCGTTGCGGGCTGGGTCGGTTCGACGGACGCCGGAGGCCGGGGAGTGGTCGCGTCGAACAGGCCGGACGGAACCGGTTCGGCCGTGACCGGAAGCGCGGCGACGACCGGTTCGGGAACCGGAACCGGGTCCACCACGACCGGCGGCACGACCGCGGGGACGATCCGCGGCGGAGACCTACGCAGCACCAATTCACCGCTGGTGTCTGCGGACACGAACTTGGGGACGGGTAGTCCCCGGTTGGACATGGCCGCCTGCAACGACCTGTGCAGCGAGCTGACGGTGAGCGGACCCGCACCGACCCTCGGACCGTTCTCCAGCAGTGAGATCAGTTCACCGGTGTAGGCGGTATGCCTCTCACCGGGCGGCGAGAGCGCCTTCTTGTTCTTCGGCACGGACGTCAGCACGGACGTGCCGGAGATCCTGATCTCACGCGGGTCGACGGCGGCGGTGGCCATGGTGCCGATTGCCATACCGGAGTAGCAGCAGTCGAGGATCAGCACGCGGGTCCGCGCCGAACTCTCCTCGATCACCTCTCTGACCAGTTCGAAGGGAACGGCGGTGGTTCCGAGGTTGTCCACCGTGGTGTCGCGGACCGCGAGGTAGAGGACGTCCTTCGAGTCGTGCCGGATGCCATGGCCCGCGTAGTAGACCAGCAGGAGGTCCTCGGCCTGCCTGGCCACCCTGCGCAGTCGTCCGACCAGGCTCGCCGGGGAGTCCGGGCTGTCGACGACGGTGCAGGAGGACAGGTCGAGGATTCCCGTGTCGGAATCGGTGAGCACCCGCCGGAGATCGAGCAGGTTGTTCCCGACGGCGGGCAGGTTCGGCAGGCTTTCCGAACGCTCGTAGTCCGCGGTGCCGATGAGGATCGCGCGAGATCGGGTCCGGTCGGGCAGATTCTCCACAACCATCACTCGTCGATGATCTTCGTGATCTGCTTGAGCACGGCATCGGCGTCCTCGGCCGAACCGCAGGTCAATTCCACGGTCGCCCCGGTTCCGGTGCGAATCGTCAACCGGACCCTGGACGCGCTGCGTCGCCTTTCCAGCCAGGCGAACAGCGAGGTGACGAAAACTCCCGCCGTTCCGCTGGTCACGATCGTGACGACGGATTCGAGGTCCGCCCCCATCTCGTCCGCCGCGATGGGGGCGGCGAGCAGTTCGACCCGCCCCCTGAACTCGTCCTCGTCCCGCAGCCAGCGGGCGAGCGACCTCAATTCCTCATCGGAATCGTCCGAGCTGATGGCAATGGAGGACGAACGCAACGCCGGTCTCCTGTATCGCTGGAACGCCCGTTCAGGACCGAACTGGGCAACGCGAGACAATACACCCCCGATATTCGATCCCGAAGCGCTTCCTCTATTCCACCACGACAAGAAAGAGGCCTTTCCGCACGAATGCGGAAAGGCCTCGGCGAGCGGGGTGTCGGGTTAGGGGAGCTTCCAGTCGATCGGTTCCGCGCCCTGCTTCTCCAGCAGCTCGTTAGCCCGGCTGAACGGCTTGGAGCCGAAGAAGCCGGCGTGCGCGGAGAGCGGACTGGGGTGGGCGGACTCGATGCACGGGATGGGGTCGAGGAGGGGGCGGAGGTTGCGGGCGTTGCGGCCCCACAGGATGGCGACCATGGGCTCGTCGCGGGCGGCGAGGGCGCGGATGGCCTGCTCGGTGACCTCTTCCCAGCCCTTGCCCTGGTGGGCGTTGGACTTGCCGGGCTCGACCGTGAGGGACCTGTTGAGCAGCAGGACGCCCTGCTCGGTCCACGGGGTCAGGTCGCCGTTGGAGGGCATGGGGTAGCCGAGGTCCTCGACGTACTCCTTGTAGATGTTGACCAGGCTCTTCGGGATGGGCCGGGTCTCCGGGGACACCGAGAAGCTCAGGCCGACGGCGTGGCCCGGTGTCGGGTACGGGTCCTGGCCGACGATGAGCGCGCGCACGCTGTGGAAGGGCTGCTTGAAAGCGCGCAGCACGTTCTCGCCCGCGGGCAGGTAGGTGCGTCCTGCGGCGACTTCTGTTCGCAGGAACTCGCCCATTGCGGCGATGCGGTCGGAAACGGGGGCGAGGGCTTCAGCCCATCCGGTTTCCACGATCTCGTTCAGGGGACGTCCAGCCACAGCGCGTGACCCTATCTCAGTCGAGTCGGCGCAGTTCCTTGCGGTACAAGGCGATGTTGGCGACGTACTTGTCCACCGCGAACTGCCAGGCGCGTTCGGGCACGACGTGGCCGGGGCGGACCTTCGCGGGCACGCCGAGCGCCATCGACCTGGTGGGGACGTGCCCCTCGAACGAGACCACCGCGCCCGCGCCGACGATGGCGCCCTCCTCGACGACGGCGCCGTTGAGCACCACCGACCCGGAGGCGATGAGGCAGCGGTCGGCGATGGTCGCGCCCTCGATGTGGACGTTGTGCCCGATGACGCACTCCTCACCGATCTGGGTGGGGTGCACCTCGGTGCAGTGGATGACGGTGCCGTCCTGCACGCTGGTGCGCGCGCCGATCTCGATGCGCCCGTAGTCGCCGCGCAGCACGGCCTGCGGCCACACCGACGCGTACGCGGCGATGCGGACGTCGCCGATCACGGTGGCGTCGGGGTGCACGTACGCCTCCGGGTGGATCTCCGGCTCGTACTTGCCCAGCGCGTAGATGGCCACGCGTCCTCCTCTGTGCGGTGGGGTCAGCCGACGTGCCGGACGCGGATTCCACGCGAGAGCACGGGGTTCGACCAGCCATGACCGTAGAGCACGCCGTCCAGCGGGTCACCGGCCTCGTTCTCGTCGAGCACGGCGGACCCGCGCGGCACGCCGAGCAGCGCGCTGTGCGGGCCCGCGGGCACGCCGGTCAGGGCGCGCGGCAGGTACTGGCGGGTCAGCACGTGGCCGTCGCTGGGCCGGACGACGACCCACGGCGTGGTCAGGCCGACCGGGGCGGGCACGAGCCGGACCGGGATCCACTGTGGATCGCCCGCGAGCACCGCGCGGGCGCGGCGGGTGTAGAACCGTTGCCACCACTGGACGAGCGGCGCGGTCGTGGGCGGCGACGGCGGTTCGGCGTAGTCCGGGTCGACCAGCGCCGAGGTGCCCGCCGGGTGCTCCTGCCGCAGTGCCACGGGGTCCGCGCCCGCGACGCGCAGCAGCGGCGGCCGGGCGGGGACGAGCTCGGCGGCGAACGGGATCCCGTCGGCGCGCAGCTGGCCGGGCGCGTCGCCGGAGGCCACCCGGAACACCTGCCGCACCGAGCCGCCGCGTTCGTCGGCGAGGGCGACCACGGGCACCACGCGCGGCAGCCGCGGCGAGGAGACCCAGCGGACCTGCGCCCACACCGGTTCGGCGGGCGCGGGGGCCGGGTCGTCCGCGAGCACGGGCTTGCCCGGCGGTGCCACGAAGCCGGGCCGCGCGATCAGCCAGAACAGCACGCCGAACACCGCGCCGGTGAGCAGCGCCAGCCACGCGCTGCCGCCCGCGAACCAGGTCAGCACACCGACCACCACGGGGACCACGAGGGCCCAGCCGGTCTCCCAGCCGCGCCGCAGGGTCCGCTCGCTGAGCACCAGCGGTCGGTCGGGCCACTCCACCGCGGTTCTCCCCCCGAAGATCGAGAGGCCAACGTACCGCCGACAACCCGTTCGGAGCAGCGGCTGACCGGGTGGTCAGCCGCCGGTGGCGCGCAGGGGCTTGGCGAAGCAGAGGCTGTCCGCGTGGTCGCGGTAGGTGCCGAAGTTGGGCATCCGCTCGTACCCGCTGCTCCCGTACAGCGCGATGGCCTCGGGCTGCACGGCGCCGGTCTCCAGGACCATGCGGGTGCGCCCGGCGGCGAGCGCCGAGCGCTCCAGGTCCGCCAGCACCGCCCTGGCCAGCCCGCGGCCGCGGGCGGAGTCCACCACGTACATGCGCTTGATCTCGGCGTCGCCCGCCACCAGCGGTTCCTCGGGGGTGCCGTCGTGGGCGCGCCAGCCGCCGCACGCCACCGGGACGCCGTCGAGGTAGCCGACGACGAAGTAGCCGCGGGGCGCCGTGAACTCCTCCGGGGCGACCGGGGTGATGTCCTCGTCGCCGTACCGCTCGACGTAGACCTGCTGCACGGCGGTGATCAGCTTGACGGCGTCCGGATGGTCATACGCGACCGTGCATAGTTCCATGCCGTCGAAGGTACCTAGCGCCAGTGCTCCCAGCCAGGGGGTTTTTCGTACCCGCGGCCGTCCACCGTCACGCCGTCGCCGGGCCGCACCGCGCCGATCACCTGCCAGTCCTCGGGCACCGCGGCGGCGTCCGGGAACGTGGCGGCGAGCGCGTGGTCCTCACCTCCGGTGAGCACCCAGTGCCGCGCGTCGGCGCCGAGCGCGGACGCGACGTCGATCAGCCGCGGGTGGACCTCCAGCAGCTCCGTGCGGATGTCGATGCCGACGCCGGACGCGGTCGCGATGTGCCCGAGGTCGGCCAGCAGGCCGTCGGAGGTGTCGATCATCGCGGTGGCTCCCGCGGCGGCGGCCTCCGGACCGGAGGGGTACGGCGGTTCGGGCGAGCGCTGCGCGCCGACGACGGCGACCGGGGAGCGGAAGCCGCGGCTGAGCACGGCCAGCCCGGCGGCCGCCCAGCCGAGCTTGCCGCACACCGCGACGATGTCGCCGACCTGCGCCCCGGACCGGACGACCGGCTCTAGTCCATTGAGGTCCCCGAGCGCAGTAATGGAGATCACCAGTGTCTCGGAGCTCACCATGTCGCCACCGACCACACCGGCCCCGGCGACGGCCGCCTCCTGCCACAGGCCTGCCGTGATGCCGTCGACCACGCTCGCGGGCGTGTCGGCCGGGCAGGCCAGTCCGATGAGGAGCGCGGTCGGCATCGCGCCCATGGCGGCGATGTCGGCGAGGTTGACCGCGGCGGCCTTCCGCCCCACGTGCTCGGGGGATGACCAGTCGAGTCTGAAGTGGACGTTCTCGACGAGGACGTCGGTCGAGGCGACCACCCGGCCGTCCGGGGCGGCGACGACCGCTGCGTCGTCACCCGGCCCGAGCAGCGTGGTGGGCGGCTGCGTCCGACCGGCCGTCACTCGGCGGATGAGACCGAACTCACCCACTTCAGCGACCGTGTCCGCGTCCTGCGGCGGGTCCGGACGCAAGATTGCCTCCCATTCTGAGCATTCGGAACTCCAACTGCGGTACGTTGCTGGTCAAGTTCCTACCCCGACCTAACCTGTCGCGACGAAGGGGCACGCCGTGGTGCACGCATACATCCTCATCCAGACCGAGGTCGGGAAGGCAGCCGCCGTCGCGGGCGAGATCTCCGGCATTCCGGGGGTTTCCACCGCGGAGGACGTGACCGGTCCGTACGACGTGATCGTCCGGGCGGACGCCGAGACCGTCGACCAGCTCGGCCAGCTCGTGGTCGCCCGCATCCAGAACGTGGAGGGGATCACCCGGACCCTGACCTGCCCGGTGGTCCATTTGTAGCGACGTGCTGTCATAGCCCTGTGCCACAGGATCAGCCGACCGAATCCGAGCCCGTCTCGTCGTTGCCCCGACCGCTGCTCGCCGTGGCCATCGGCCTCCCGGTGCTGCTGGCGGTCGCGGTGGCGGCGGTCGGGCTCGTCCTCGGCACGTCGGGTGCCGCCGACCCGGCCTCGCCGTCCGCCGACAACTCGCGCCCGCTCGCGCTCGTGCCGGTGAACGCGCCCGCCGCTGAGTCCCCGGACTGCACGACGCTGCTGGGGAAGCTCCCGGTCAGCGTGGTGTCGGACGGGGCGACGCTGCCGCGCCGCGAGCTCGCCACGCCCGCGCCCGCGGGCGCTTTGGCGTGGGGTGACGCGGACCACTCGCCGCTGGTGCTGCGCTGCGGCCTGGAACGGCCGGGCGAGCTGTCGCCGACCGCCCAGCTGCGGGTCGTCTCGGACGTGCAGTGGCTGGAGGTCCAGGGCGGCGAGTCCTCGACCTGGTTCGCCGTCGACCGGCCGGTGTTCATCGCGCTCACCGTTCCCTCGGACGCGGGAACGGGGCCCCTGCAGGACGTGTCGACGACGATCCGCGACACGCTCCCGAAGGGCCCCGTCCAGACGCAGGGCTGAGCACGGGTCAGCGCAGGCCGGTGCCGCGCGCGATCGCGGTGTCCACGAGCGTGGTCAGCAGGGTCGGGTAGTCGACCCCGGTGACCGCCCACATCCGCGGGTACATCGAGATCGGCGTGAAGCCGGGCATGGTGTTGATCTCGTTGATCACCAGCTCGTCGTACTCGGTGACGAAGAAGTCCACCCTGGACAGGCCCTGGCAGTCCAGCGCGCGGAACGCCGTGACGGCCATCGCGCGCAGCCGCTCGGTGAGGTCGTCCTCCAGCTTGGCCGGGATGTCGAACTCGCACACGTCGTCGAGGTACTTCGAGTCGAAGTCGTACCAGTCGACCGAGCCGCCGACCACGCGCAGCTCCGCGGGCAGGGACGCCTCGACCCGGCCGTCGGGGAACTCCAGCACACCGCACTCGACCTCGCGGCCGACCACGGCGGCCTCGACGATCACCTTGGGGTCGGTCTGCCGGGCGAACGCGATGGCGTCGTCCAGGTGCCCCCAGTCCACGACCTTCGAGATGCCCACGGACGACCCGGCGCGGCACGGCTTCACGAACACCGGCAGGCCGAGGCGGTCGCGCTGCTCCTGGGTGAGCGTGGCCTGGCCGCGCTTGAGCACCTCGAACGTGCCCACCGGCAGGCCCTCGGCCTGGAGCAGCTTCTTCGTGTACTCCTTGTCCATGGACACCGCGCTGGCCAGCACGCCGGGACCCACGTAGGGCACGTCGGCGAGCTCCAGCAGGCCCTGGATCGTGCCGTCCTCGCCCCACGCGCCGTGCAGCAGCGGGAAGACCACGTCCACGCCCCCGACCACGACACCGGGCTCGGTGGGCACCAGCTCGCCGCCGCCCGCGGGCACGAGCGAGGCCAGCGTCGGCATCTCGCGGTCCTTGATCGTCAGCGCGACCTGGTCGTCGGCGCCGATCACCCACGCGCCCTCGGCGGTGATGCCGACGGGGACGACCTCGAAGCGGTCGCGGTCGAGGTTCGGCAGCACGCTCCCGGCGGAAACGCAGGAGACGGTGTGCTCGGTGCTCCGGCCGCCGAACACCACGGCAACCCTGGTCTTGCGCTGTGTCATGAGGCCCGAGACTACCCGGACGGGTTACCCGTTCGGAGCAGCGCCGATGACCAGCTCGGCCAGGAGCGGGAGCACCGAGGTCAGCTGCTCGCGCGAGCACGCGGCGTAGCCGATGGCGACGCCGTGGACCCTCGGCCGCCCCGCGTGGTGCCTGGCCAGGCCGTCCAGCCGCAGGCCGCGCCGTTCCGCGGCGGCCAGCAGCTCCACCTCGGCCTCCGCGGTCGGCACCAGCACGACGACGTGCGCGCCCGCGTCGTCGCCGAGCACCGGGATGCCCGCCGCGGCCAGCGACTCGACCAGCAGCGCCCGCCGTTCGGACAGCTCGCGGCGCAGCTTGCGCAGGTGCCTGCCGAGGTCGCCGTGCCGGGCCAGCTCGACGACCACGCGCTGCCCGGCGGGCGCGGGGCCGGTGCCGGTGCGGTCGCGGTGGGCCAGCACGGCGCTGGCGATGGACTCGGGCGCCACCATCCAGCCGGTGCCCAGCGTCGGGGTGAGGATCTTGCTGGTGGTGCCCAGGTGCACGACCACGTCCGGCGCGAGGGCGGCCAGCAGCGGCAGCGGGGCCACGTCGTAGCGCAGCTCGCCGTCGTAGTCGTCCTCGATGACCAGCCACCCGTCGCGGCGGGCCCGTTCCACCAGCGCGACCCGGCGGCCCGCGGACATCCGGCCGCCCATCGGGTACTGGTGGGCGGGCGAGCAGTAGACGACCCGCACCCCCTTGGGCACGCCCTCGACGAGCAGGCCCTCCGAGTCGACCGGCGCGGGCACGACCCGCATCCCGGCCGCGCGGATCGCGCCGACCGCGCGCTGGTAGCCGGGCTCCTCCACGGCGACCGCGTCACCGGGCTTGAGCACGGCCGCGGCCAGCTCGGTCAACGCCGCCGTCGTGCCACCGGTGGCCAGCACCAGCTCGTCGCGCAGCCCGCCGGGCACGGCGAGGCCGCGGTGCCGCAGCAGGTGCTCGGCCACGACCTCGCGGTACTCCGGCAGTCCCCCGCGCTGCGGCCGCAGCAGCGGCGTCGTGTCCGCCGCGGCCCGCCACGCGCGGCGCCAGGCCGCCTTGTCCAGCCCACCCGCCCAGGGCGCGCCCGGCGCCAGGTCGACCACCTCGCCGGGCACCGGCTCCGGGGCCGGTGGCCTGGTGCGCCCCTTGAGCGCGCCGGGCGGGGTCGTGGTGACGTAGGTGCCGGACCCGTGCCTGCCCGCGATCCAGCCCTCGGCGTGCAGCTGCTCGTAGGCCGCGGCCGTGACGGTGCGGCTGACGCCGAGGCGCTCGGCCAGCGCCCTGGTCGAGGGCAGCCGGTCACCGCTGCGCAGCCTGCCCTCGGCGGCCGCGGTGCGCATGGCGTCCGCGAGCTGCACGGCGAGCGGTTCGGACGAGGTGCGGTCGAGCGCGACGGGGAACGCGGTGTCGGACAAGTGGCACTTCCGAATCCTTCGGGATTGGTACTTCTAGAATGCCACTTTTTCGACCAGGATGGGGCCATGACCTTGTCGCCCACCCCGCGCAGCACCATCAAGCGGGGCAAG
Organism: Umezawaea tangerina; assembly: GCF_003002815.1. Classification (GTDB taxonomy): domain Bacteria; phylum Actinomycetota; class Actinomycetes; order Mycobacteriales; family Pseudonocardiaceae; genus Umezawaea; species Umezawaea tangerina. Next base: position 621,261 of record NZ_PVTF01000004.1, read on the forward strand.
AACCGCGCCGTGACCGACCGATCGGCCCTGCACGCTGTGCTCGACGCGGGCCTGGTGTGCCACCTCGCGGTCGTCGTCGACGGCGCGCCGGTCGTCCTGCCCACCGGGTACGGCCGCGACGGCGACACCCTCTACCTGCACGGCTCGACCGGCGCGCGGACGCTGCGCGAGGCCGGGTCGGGTGTGCCGGTCAGCGTCGCGGTGACGCTGCTCGACGGCATCGTCTACGCGCGCTCGGTGTTCGACCACTCGATGAACTACCGGTGCGCCGTCGTGCACGGGACCGCCGTGCCGGTGACCGGGGACGAGGCCAAGTCGCACGCGCTGCGCGTGCTGACCGAGCACCTGTCGCCCGGATCGTGGGAGCACGCCCGGCGGCCGTCGGCCCGCGAGCTGGCCGCCACGTCCGTGCTCGCGCTGGACCTGGCCGAGGCGTCGGTGAAGATCCGCACCGGCCCCCCGTCCGACGAGGACGAGGACGTCGAGGCCGGTATCGCGTGGGCCGGTGTGCTGCCCATCCGCGAGTCCTTCGGCACGCCCGAGCCGTGCCCCCTGCTGCCCGAGGGCACGGCCGTGCCGGAGCACGTCAGCGCGCGGCGGTAGGCCCGTCGACCGGGTCGTAGCGGAAGGGCGTCATGCGCCTGCCGCCGTCGCGGTAGACGTGCACGGAGACCGCGGGGTCGGGCCCGTCGTTGTGCACGCGGTGCACGTAGCCGGGCCCGAACACCCGCGACTGCCCCGCCACCAGGGTGTGCAGCACCTGGGCGCGCGGGGTGGCCACGGTCTCCGTCAGCGAGCCGCTGACCAGGGTGAACGCCCCGGTCGACCCGCCGTGGTCGTGCAGGTCGGTCGACTGGCCGGGCAGCCAGCTCATCAGCCAGACCTCCTGGTCCTCCACGCGCTCGACGAGCGCGGCGAACCGGTGGTCGGGGTCGTAGCGCAGCAGGTGGCGCCAGCTGTCGCGGTCGGCGGCGAAGCCGAGCGCGATGCGCACGGGGTGCAGCGCGGAACGGGACTCGGGCAGGGCGACGGTGTTGTCCGGAACGGCGAACATGGTGGTGTGGTCCTTCGGGATCAGAGCGACACCGGTCGTCACCGACCGGCAGGGCGCGAGACGATCACCGACAAGGACAGAGCGCGCTGGCGACCAGGCCGAGGTCGATGTGACCCCGCCCGTCGATCATGGCGCGAAACAGCACCCGCAGATCCTCGCAGCCCCGCACGGCCCCCTCAACCACGTCCCATCCCGTGGGATACCCCGAACGGGTGGACCCGGAGCGGTCAGGTCAGCGCCGCCAGGACGTCGGTGACCAGGTCGGTGGTGTCCTCGCAGCCCGCCGACAGCCGGACCAGGCCCTCGGGCACCGGGTCGCCCCACTGGGCGCGCCGGTCGAGGCTGGTGTGCAGCCCGCCGAAGCTGGTGCTGGCCGCGATCAGCCGCGACTTGCCGAGGAACACGTCCACCGCGGCCGCGTCGGGCAGCTGGAACGTGAGCACGCCGCCGAACCGGCGCATCTGCCGCGACGCCAGCGCGTACGCCTCGTCCTGCGGCGCGCCGGGCCAGCGCAGCCCGGTCACCGCGGGGTGGACGCGCAGCACGTCGTAGAGGGCGGCGGCGTTCGCGGCCTGCCGGGTGAGCCGCAGGTCGAGCGTGCCGAGGCCGCGGTGCGCGAGCCACGCCTCGAACGGGCCGGGGATGGCGCCGCCGACCGTGCGGGCGCCGCGCAGCCGTTCGGCCAGCGCGGAGTCCGTTGTGGACACGTGGCCGAGCAGCACGTCGCTGTGCCCGGCGACGGCCTTGGTGTCGCTGGCCACGACGATGTCCGCGCCCAGCCGCAACGGCTGCTGCCCCAACGGGGTCGCGGTCGTGTTGTCCACGGCCACCAGCGCGCCCGCCGCGTGGGCGGCGTGGGACAGGGCGGTGATGTCGCACACGTCCATGCCGGGGTTGGACGGGGTTTCCAGCAGCACCAACGAGACGCCGTCGAAGTCCGGCCACGGTCCGGCGGTCGGCACCTCGCGGACCACCACGTCCATGTGCTCCGCCACGAACTTCCTGGTCAGGAAGTACCCGTCACCGGGCAGCACCACCGTGTCCCCGGTGCGCAGCAGCAGCCGCAGCACCGTGGAGACCGCCGCCATGCCGGAGGGGAACAGCACGCACTCGCCGCCGTCGAGCTCCCCCAGCGCCGACTCCAGCGCGCGCCACGTCGGGTTGCCGGACCGGCCGTAGGTGTCCTCGCCGGTGAGGTGGAACGCCGACGCGAACACCGGGCTGCCCATGAACGGCGAGCCCGGCGCGCGTTCCGGGGCGCCCGCGTGCACGACCCGCGTGCCGTCCCCGTACTCCCGCTCCGCCGTCACTGGCGTTCGGCTTTGGGCTCGCGGCCGATCAGGGCGGCGCCGAGCGTGCGCGGGTGCATGCCGTCGTGGCACACCATGTGGACGCCGTCGGTGAGCGGCATGTCCACGCCGTGGCGCTGCGCCAGCTCGCGGATCGACGAGCAGGACTTCACGCCTTCGGCGACCTGGCCGTGCGCGGCCTCCTGCGCCTGCGCGAGGCTTTCGCCCAGCCCGAGCCGGTGGCCGAAGGTCCGGTTGCGCGACAACGGGGACGCGCACGTCGCGACCAGGTCACCCAGGCCGGCGAGGCCCGCGAACGTCAGCGGGTCCGCGCCGAGCGCCGCGCCGAGCCGGGCGGTCTCGGCCAGGCCGCGGGTGATGATGGAGGCCATGGTGTTGTCGCCGAACCCGAGCCCCGCGGCCATGCCGCAGGCCAGCGCGATGACGTTCTTGCAGGCGCCGCCGAGCTCGCAGCCGATCACGTCGGTGATGGTGTAGGGCCGGAAGTAGCCGTTGGAGCAGGCCTGCTGGAGCTCGACCGCGCGGTCGTGGTCGGTGCACGCGATGACCGTCGCGGTGGGCTGCTCGGCCGCGATCTCCTTGGCCAGGTTGGGTCCGGACACGACGGCGACCTGGTCCTCGGGGACGCCCGCGACCTCGCGGATCACCTCGCTCATCCGCTTGAGCGTCCCCAGCTCCACGCCCTTGGCCAGGCTCACCAGCGTCGCGCCCTCCGGCAGCGAGTCCCGCCACCCCACCAGGTTCGCCCGCAGCGTCTGGCTCGGCACCGCCAGCACCACGGCCTGCGCGCCGTCCAGCGCCTTGTCCACGTCCGTGGTGGCGCTCAGGTTCGCGGGCAGCTTCGTGCCCGGCAGGTAGTCCTCGTTGATCCCCGCCCCGTTCACGGACTCGGCGACCGAGTCGCGCCTGGCCCACAGCACGACCTCCGGCCCGGAGTCGGCGATCACCTTGGCGAACGCGGTGCCCCACGACCCGGCTCCCAGCACTGCCACCCGCTGCACGCTCATCAGTCCTCGTCCCGCTTGGTGTTCGCGGAGGTGTGGAAGCCCTCCGGGGCCTGCTCCCCGCGGATGTCGGCGAGGAGGTGCTTCACCTCGCCCATCAACAGGTCCGTCACGTCGCGCAGCAGCGCGATCGTCTCCGGCTGCTCCCGGTAGGCGCTCAGGTCGACCGGCTCGCCGAGCCTGGTCTCGACCGTCTTGCGCGGGAGCGGCCGGAACTTCTTGTGGTAGCCGTCGTAGATCTCCCTGGTGCCCCACCGCGCCACCGGGATCACCGGCCCGTCGTGCTCCAGCGCCAGCCGCGCGACCCCGGTCCGCGACGCCATCGGCCACCCGTCCGGGTCGCGGGTGATCGTCCCCTCCGGGTAGATCACCACCACCTGGCCGTTCGCCAACGCCTCGTGCGCCGCCCGCAGGCTCTGCTGCGCGTCGGTGGTGCCCCGGTAGACCGGGATCTGCTTGGCGCCGCGCAGGATCGCCCCCATCACCGGCACGTTCCACAGGCTGTGCTTGGCCAGGAAGTGCGGCACCCGCCCGTGGCTGTGCACGAACACCGCGTCGTAGCACGGGTCCAGGTGCGACACGTGGTTCATCACCAGGAGCGCGCTCCCCGTCGCGGGCACCCGTTCCCCGTGCACCGTCCGCCGCTTCCCGAGCACCCCCGCCATCGGGTACACGATCGCCGCGGCGACCCAGATCCAGAAGCCGCCCTTCTCCCTGACCACGTGCTCTCCCTCACTCGCCCACCGCGGACCTGGAGTGTTCCTCGGGTGCCCCGGCCAGGTCCAGCCGACATCAGGGAGTATGGCGACGTGCGCCGTGAAGTGGACCTCGTAGTCCCGGTCAAGACACTCGACAGGGCCAAGACCAGGCTGCTCGGAGCAGCCGACCACGGCCTTGGCGACCCCACCGCCCACGCCGCACTGGCACTGGCGCTCGCCCTGGACACCATCACCGCCGCCACGAAGGCCGTCCGCCAAGTGGTAGCCGTCACATCGGACCCCGCCGTCGTCGCGGAACTGCGCGCCCTCGGCATCGAGTCCCTCCCCGGCCCGGACGGCCTCAACCCCGCCCTCCACCACGCCGCGGCAGTCCTGAGGACCCGCGACCCCCACTCGGTCATCGGCGCCCTCCAAGCCGACCTCCCCGCCCTCAAACCGGACGACCTGACAGCGGCACTCGAAGCCGCAGCCGACCAACGCGCCTTCTGCCCAGACCGCCAGGGCACCGGCACAACCCTCCTCCTCTCCGCCCCCGGCCACCCCCTGTCCCCCCACTTCGGCCTCGGCTCAGCCGAAGCCCACCAGGCCTCCGGCGCCATCCCCCTACTCGGCCCCTGGCACTCACTCCGCACAGACGTGGACACCCCAGAAGACCTGACCCTCGCCACAACCCTCGGCCTGGGCCCCAGAACATCAGCCCTGCTACCGGTCTGCCACTAAGCAGCACCAAGCCCCCACAACCGGCGAAGCCGCCACCTCGCATCCGGCGCGGAGCGCCCGCCCGCTTCGTCCGACGCGCAGCGAGGATGCCCTGTCCGACGCGCAGCGAGGATGCCTTGTCCAACGGCGAAGCCGAGGATGCCTTGTCGGGCGCAGCCCGATGCCCGGTCAGGCGAAGCCTGATGCTGGCGTAGCCAGATCCACCCGGCAACCCGATCCGAAGCCATCTCTATGCCCACCACACCTTGTCAAGACAGCCCTATCGTCTTGACAAGGTGTGGTGGGCATAGAGCACTCGGCGAGCGGGTTGGAGGCATGTCCCCCACGACGGCGAGCAAGTCACATCCCCCACGACGGCGAACAACTCACGCCCCCACAACGGCGAGCAAGAACAGACAACCCACTACCGTCACCCACATGACCGAACAGGCCACCGTCAGCACCTACAACGACGACGGTTCCGCCACCCTCCTCACCGACCAAGGCCTCCTCCTCGACGCCTCCCCCGCCTCCGTCTCAACAGGCCACTGGCGCCATCTCCGCCCCGGCCAACGGGTCACTCTCCGTCGCGACCCCCGCGGCGTCGTAACCGCCGTACTCCGTCCGGCCTGACGCCGGCCCGTTCCGCCCCGATTCCAAGCCGGGTGTGACCGGGAGTTCACCTCGTAGTCGCCGCCAGTCGGGGCGATAACGCGGTTTGCACGGCACAATGCAGTGGTGACCACGGACGACAGCGACGACAAGGTGACGCCGAAGCGACGGACCCGGACGGCCGCGTCCGCGGGGACCCCGCGGCGCAAACCCCGCCCCGCGACCCGTCGTGCGAAGACCCCCGACCCGGTTGTCGAGTCGCCACCCGCTGTGACGACCGGTTCGAGGTCGGTGCCGTCGTCACCGCCCGCCGTGACCGCCGGGGAGGAGCTGACCCCGGATCTGCCGGACGACCGCTACTTCAACCGGGAACTGTCCTGGTTGGACTTCAACGCGCGGGTGCTGGCGCTGGCCGAGGACGCGTCGCAGCCGCTGCTCGAACGGGCGAAGTTCCTGGCGATCTTCGCGTCGAACCTCGACGAGTTCTACATGGTCAGGGTCGCGGGGTTGAAGCGCCGCGACGAGACCGGGTTGTCGGTGCGCAGCGCGGACGGCCTGACGCCGCGCGAGCAGCTGGCGAACATCTCCAAGCGGACGCAGGAGCTCGTGGAGCAGCACGCGCGGGCGTTCCTCGACCACGTCGGTCCTGGTCTGGACAGCAGCGGGATCAGCCTGGTCACCTGGGCGGAGCTCACGGACTTCGACCGGTTGCGGTTGTCGAACTACTTCAGCGACCAGGTGTTCCCGGTGCTGACGCCGCTCGCGGTCGACCCGGCGCACCCGTTCCCCTACATCTCGGGGCTGTCGTTGAACCTCGCGGTGACGGTGCGGGACCCGGAGGGCGGCACCGAGCGGTTCGCGCGGGTGAAGGTGCCGGACAACGTGCCGCGGCTGGTGCGCGTGGAGGCGGACCGGTCCAGCAGCTCGGCGACGTTCCTGCCGCTGGAGCAGCTCATCGCCGCGCACCTGGGCGAGCTGTTCGCGGGCATGGAGGTCATCGAGTGCCACGCGTTCCGGGTCACCCGCAACGCCGACCTCGACGTCGAGGAGGACCGCGACGAGGACCTGCTGCAGGCGTTGGAGCGCGAGCTGGCGCGCCGCCGGTTCGGGCCGCCGGTGCGGCTCGAGGTCGCCGACGACATGACCGAGCACATGCTGGAGCTGCTGCTGCGGGAGATGGAGGTCGACCCGCACGACGTGGTGCAGGTGCCGGGTCTGCTGGACCTGTCGTGCCTGTTCCAGCTGTACAGCCTGGACCGCAAGCAGCTGAAGGACCCGGCGTTCGTGCCCGCCACGCACCCGGCGTTCGGTGAGCGCGAGACGCCGAAGAGCGTGTTCGCGACGCTGCGCGAGGGCGACGTGATGGTGCACCACCCGTACGACTCGTTCTCCACGAGCGTGCAGCGGTTCATCGAGCAGGCCGCGGCGGACCCGCACGTGCTGGCGATCAAGCAGACGCTGTACCGGACGTCGGGCGACTCGCCGATCGTCGACGCGCTGGTCGACGCGGCCGAGGCGGGCAAGCAGGTCGTGGCGCTGGTGGAGATCAAGGCGCGGTTCGACGAGCAGGCGAACATCAAGTGGGCGCGGCAGCTGGAGAAGGCGGGCGTGCACGTCGTGTACGGGCTCGTCGGGCTCAAGACGCACTGCAAGACGTCGCTGGTGGTGCGCCAGGAGGGGTCCACGATCCGGCGGTACTGCCACATCGGCACCGGCAACTACAACCCGAAGACCGCGCGGCTGTACGAGGACGTCGGCATCCTGACCGCCGAGCCGTCGGTGGGCGCGGACCTGACGGACCTGTTCAACGTGCTGACCGGGTACGCGCGGCAGGACAACTACCGCAGCATCCTGGTCGCCCCGTACGGGGTGCGGCGCGGCATCGTGGAGCGCATCCAGGACGAGATCGACCTGGCCCGCGCCGGTCACCCCGCCGGGGTGCGGATCAAGGTGAACTCGCTGGTCGACGAAGAGGTGATCGACGCGCTGTACCGCGCGTCGCAGGCCGGTGTGCGGGTGGACGTGGTGGTGCGCGGGGTGTGCGCGCTCAAGCCGGGCATCCGCGGGCTGAGCGAGAACATCCACGTGCGGTCGATCCTCGGCCGGTTCCTGGAGCACTCGCGGGTGTTCCACTTCGTCGGGGCGGACGAGCACTGGATCGGCAGCGCTGACATGATGCACCGCAACCTGGACCGCAGGGTCGAGGTGCAGTTGCGGGTCACCGGCCCGAAGCTGACCGCCCAGCTCGACGACATGTTCGATTCGGCGCTGGAACCGGCCACCCGCTGCTGGGTGTTGCGGTCGGACGGCGAGTGGGACGCGTCCCCCTCCGACGGAACGGTGGTGCGCGACCACCAAGTGGAGATGCTGCGCAAACACCGCGCGCTGGCCTGACCTCGGAGGAGACGCGTGTTGTCGACCGACACCATTCGGGCGGCCGGTGCGGTGCTGTGGAGGGGCGAGGGGGTCGTCGAGGTCGCCGTGGTGCACCGGCCGCGCTACGACGACTGGTCGCTCCCCAAGGGCAAGCTCGACGCCGGTGAGACCGTGCCCGCCGCCGCGGTGCGCGAGGTCCTCGAGGAGACCGGGTTCCACTCGGTGCTGGGCAGGCACGTCGCGCAGGTGCGGTACTCGGCGTTCGGCAGGCCGAAGGTCGTCGACTACTTCGGCGCCCGCGCGGTGCGCGGCGCGTTCACGCCGAACAGCGAGTGCGACGAGCTGCGCTGGCTCCCGGTCGCCGACGCGGCCGCGCTGGTGACCCGGCGGGAGGACCGCGACGTGCTGGCCGCGTTCGCGCTCGTACCGGCCGATCTGCGGACCGTCCTGCTGGTCCGCCACGCGAAGGCCGGGAAGCGCGAGAACTGGCCGGGGGACGACGACCTGCGCCCGCTCAGTTCGGCGGGCTGGCGGCAGGCTGAGGCCCTGCGCGCCCTGCTCCCGCTGTTCGGGCCCGCCCGCGTGCACGCCGCGCCCAGGGTGCGGTGCGTGCAGACCGTGCAGGGCACGGCCGACGACCTGGAGGTCTTCGTGCCGCGCGAGCCCCGGCTGTCGGAGGAGGGGTACTGGCCGGACCGCGACGCGGGCCTGGTGCGGTTCCTCGACATCGTGGCCGGGGACGGCGTGCCGGTCGTGTCCAGCCAGGGCGGTGTCATCCCCGACCTGGTGCAGAAGCTCGCCGACCTCAGCGGCCTGCGCCTGGCCGACGTCCCGTGCAAGAAGGGCAGCCTCTGGCTGCTCGCCTTCACCCACCCGGCACCGGGCTGGTCCACATCGGACTCCCCCGCCGCCTGGCCGCGCCTGGTCTCGGCGCACTACCTCCCCAGCGCCCTGCCCGCTCCGCGTCCCTGACGCCTCTGCCCAGGCCAGGACCCCGGCGGTACCCCCGACGGGCTCCCAGGAACCCCTCAGCCCCGCGGAACGCCGCACCTCCGCCTAGGCGTGCGCACCGGGCGGTCCGGCACGGTCGCGGGTCCCGTCGACCGCGCGGCGCGGACCGGTTCCGCCGCTGCGAACGCGCCGACGCGAACCGCCGGGCAACGCACCGACCGGTCTGGACACCGGGCGCCGAAAAGGGCTCACCCGGTGCCTCGTGGCCATTGCCGAACGGCTTCGACCAATACCACCGCGTACGCGGGACGGGCCCGGTCGGTTCACCGCCTTGGCCCTTCGGGAGATCCGCACCGGACTCCACTGCGGTGGTCCGGGGAATGCCCGACCCACCTCCGGAGTGCGGTCTCCGCGCTCCGATTGGAGTGCACGTGCATAGCGGATCCGCGATGACGCGGAGAGCCCGCGCCTTGTCGGCTCGACGGCGGCGGATCTGGTTCCGGCGTTCGGGTGGAATGCCCGCGGTCGTCCTATCCGGTTCGCGGTAAGCCATACGCGACCCGTATCGCGAGCGGGTGCGGCGCATTCCCGGCGGCACCGGTGCCCAGGCAAACGCCAGGGCCCGATGCGCGTCCGCATCGGGCCCTGGGCGTTGGTGCTGCTCCCGTTTCCGGGAGGTGGTGCTACTTCTTCTTGGCCGCCGGAGCCTTCTTGGCGGCGGCGGGCTTCGCCGCTGCCGTCTTGGCCGGAGCCTTGGCCGCTGCCGTGGTCTTGGCGGCGGCCGGGGCCTTCTTGGCCGCTGCGGCGGGCTTCGCCGCTGCGGTCTTGGCGGGTGCCTTGGCGGCCGCAGCCGTCTTGGCGGGGGCCTTGGCGGCCGCAGGAGCCTTCGCGGCGGCGGGCTTGGCCGCTGCCGTGGTGGTGGTCTTGCGGGTGGCCGGGGCCTTGGTCGCCGCGGCGGCCGTGCGGGCCGTGGTGGCGCGCGCGGTGCGGGTCGTCGTGGTCCGCGCCGTGGTGCTGCGGGTCGCCGGCGCCTTGGTGGCGGCGGCGGGCTTCGCGGCGGCAGCGGCCCGCGTGGTGGTCGCGGCGGCGGCCGGAGCCTTGGCCGCGACGACGCGGGGCAGCTTCTTCGCGCCGCTCACGACGTCCTTGAACGTCGAACCCGCGCGGAACGCGGGCACGTTGGTCTTCTTGACCTTGACGGTCTCACCCGTGCGCGGGTTGCGAGCGGTGCGCGCCGCGCGGGCGCGCTTCTCGAACACGCCGAAGCCGGTGATGTTCACCTTCTCGCCCTTGTGGACGCTGCGAACGATCACGTCGACGAGCCCGTCCACTGCAGCAGCGGCGTTCTTCTTGTCGCCAAGACGCTCGGACAGCGCCTCGATGAGCTGGGCCTTGTTCACCGTCAGTCCCTCCCAGGACGCTTACGGCCCATTCGTCGGGCCGACTGATGGCCACGGTAAGCCCATATGAAGGGAAATACCAATCGCCACGCCATATTTTTCGTTGTGGCGTGGGCAATTGCGCTCTGTCGAGGGACAGAAACCCCCTCCTGGGGCACTTTGGGAGGGGCTCGCGGGCCCCGGATTCCCCTCGTGGGAGGCGAATCCGGGGCCCGTTCTCAGCTGGTCGGGAGCGGATCCGTGGTGGGCAGCCAAGGTTGGCGCCGGGCCTCGAACTCGTCGATCCGATCGGCGTGGCGCAAGGTCAGGGCGATGTCGTCCAATCCCTCGAGCAGCCGCCAGCGGGTGTAGTCGTCGATCCGGAAGGCCGCGGTGAAGTCCTTGGCGCGGACGGTCTTCGCCTCGAGGTCGACCGACACCTCCGTGCCGGGCTCGTTCTCGAGCAGCTTCCAGAGCAGCTCGACGTCCGACTGCTCGACCTCGGCGGCCACCAGGCCCTGCTTGCCGGAGTTGCCGCGGAAGATGTCGGCGAAGCGGGAGGAGATCACCACCCGGAAGCCGTAGTCCATCAGCGCCCAGACGGCGTGCTCGCGGGAGGACCCGGTACCGAAGTCGGGTCCGGCCACCAGGACGGACCCGGCCTGGAAGGGCCCCTGGTTGAGGATGAAGTTCTCGTCGTTGCGCCAGGCGGCGAACAGGCCGTCCTCGAACCCGGTGCGGGTGACCCGCTTCAGGTAGACCGCCGGGATGATCTGGTCGGTGTCCACGTTGGACCTGCGCAGCGGCACGCCGACGCCGGTGTGGGTGGTGAACGCGTCCATGGTCTCGGTGTTCCCTTCTCAGGCCAGGTCGTCAGGCGAGGAGAGCGTGCCGCGCACGGCCGTGGCGGCCGCCACGAGCGGCGAGACCAGGTGCGTCCGGCCGCCCTTGCCCTGCCTGCCCTCGAAGTTCCGGTTGGAGGTGGACGCGCTGCGCTCACCGGGCTTGAGCTGGTCCGGGTTCATGCCGAGGCACATGGAACAGCCCGCCTGGCGCCACTCCGCGCCCGCTGCCAGGAAGATCTCGTGCAGCCCTTCGGATTCCGCCTGGGCCCGCACCCGCATCGAGCCGGGCACCACGAGCATCCGCACGCCGTCGGCCACCCGGTGCCCGCGCAGCACGGCCGCGGCCGCCCGCAGGTCCTCGATGCGGCCGTTCGTGCACGAGCCGAGGAACACCGTGTCCACGCTGATGTCGCGCAGCGGCGTGCCCGGTGCGAGGCCCATGTAGGTCAGCGCCTTCTCGGCCGCGACCCGCTCGTTGTCGTCCCCGATCGCCTCCGGGTCCGGCACCGACGCGCTCAACGGCAGGCCCTGTCCAGGATTCGTCCCCCACGTCACGAAGGGGGTCAGCGCGCTCGCGTCGATGCGGACCTCGGCGTCGAACACCGCGTCGTCGTCGGTGCGCAGGGTCTTCCAGTACTCGACCGCGGCATCCCATTCGGCCCCAACGGAAGCGTGCGGACGCCCCTTCAGGTACTCGAACGTCACGTCGTCCGGCGCGATCATCCCGGCCCGCGCACCAGCCTCGATGGACATGTTGCACACGGTCATGCGGGCTTCCATCGACAGCGCCTCGATGGCCGCGCCGCGGTACTCCAGGACGTAGCCCTGGCCGCCGCCGGTGCCGATCTGGGCGATGACGGCCAGGATGACGTCCTTCGCCGTCACGCCCTCCCGCAGCTCGCCGTCGACCGTGACGGCCATGGTCTTGAACGGCCGCAGCGGCAACGTCTGCGTCGCCATCACGTGCTCGACCTCGGACGTGCCGATGCCGAAGGCGAGCGCGCCGAACGCGCCGTGCGTGGACGTGTGGCTGTCGCCGCACACCACCGTCATGCCCGGTTGCGTGAGCCCGAGCTGCGGCCCCACGACGTGCACGATGCCCTGCTCGGCATCGCCCATCGGGTGCAGCCGGACCCCGAACTCCTTGCAGTTCGCCCGGAGCGTGTCCACCTGCGTGCGCGACACCAGGTCCGCGATCGGCTGGTCGATGTCGACGGTCGGGACGTTGTGGTCCTCGGTGGCGATCGTCAGATCCACCCGGCGCAGCCCGCGCCCGGCGAGCCGCAGCCCGTCGAAGGCCTGCGGACTGGTGACCTCGTGCAGCAGGTGGAGGTCGATGTAGAGCAGGTCCGGCTCGGCGCCGTCTCCGTGGCGCACGACGTGCGCCTCCCACACCTTCTCCGCGAGTGTGCGGCCCATCGCTTCATCCCCATCGGTTCGTGGCTGGGAGCTCTCTCACGAGCGGGGGCTCCCGATAACATCTGGACTTCCCAGATACCGGGAAGTTAGTATCGAGCTGTGGGACAGCATAGCGGGATCGGCGTGCTGGACAAGGCTGTGGCCGTGTTGAACGCCGTCGCGAAGGATCCGTGTGGACTGGCAGAGCTCTGCAACCGGACGGGGTTGCCCAGGGCGACTGCGCACCGTCTCGCGGTGGGCCTCGAGGTCCACCGCCTCCTCCGACGCGGCTCCGACGGCCGCTGGCGCCCCGGCGCCGCTCTGGCCGAGCTGGCGGGTGGCGCGACCGACCCCCTGCTCGACGCGGCGGCTTCCGTCCTGCCCCGCTTGCGCGACATCACCGGCGAGAGCGTCCAGCTCTACCGCCGCGACGGCATGCAGCGCATCTGCGTCTCCGCCGCCGAGCCTCCCAGCGGCTTGCGCGACACCGTCCCCGTGGGCGCCCGCCTCCCCATGACCGCCGGCTCGGGCGCCAAGGTCCTCGCCGCCTGGTCCGACCCCGGCACCCAGCGCTCGGTCCTCGCCGACGCCGTCTACGGCGAACGCACTCTCCTCGAAGTCCGCCGCCGCGGCTGGGCCCAAAGCGTCGCAGAACGCGAACCAGGCGTCGCCAGCGTCAGCGCCCCCGTCCGCGACAGCGCCGGCACCGTCGTAGCCGCCATCTCCGTCTCCGGCCCAATAGACCGCATGGGCAGAAGACCAGGCGCCAGATGGGCCGCCGACCTACTAGCCGCCGCCGAAGCCCTCCAATCCCGCCTCTAACCCCAAACCACCCAACAACCACTAAGAAACCTGGGCATCAGTTCGCCCATAAGCAAAGGTCGTGAGCACCAAGCGCTCACGACCTTTTGCCATCTCCCCCGCAATGCCGCAGGCAAGCCCCCGCTCCCCACCCCACCCCTCCCCCCACCCCCTCGATGCCGAAGGCGAGCCCCCAACCCACTACTCACCTGCGCAAACCGGGGGGTGCAGGGGGGCGAAGCCCGCCCTGCCTCGGGGTCTGGGGCGGGAGCCCCAGCGTGAAACGCGAAAGATCCCGTGCGCGTATTCCGCGCACGGGATCTCCCCAATCTGTAGCCCCGATGGGATTCGAACCCACGCTACCGCCTTGAGAGGGCGGCGTCCTAGGCCGCTAGACGACGGGGCCCTAGGGTAATTCTTTTGTCTTGCCGGTCTTGCTTGTTGCGGGAGTAGCGTATCAGACTCTGATTTCTACTCTGCAGCTGGGGTACCAGGACTCGAACCTAGACTGACTGAACCAGAATCAGCCGTGCTGCCAATTACACCATACCCCAATGTTTTCCTGATCGGCTCTCCCGCTCTAGGCGCTGTGGGCCGCTCGTTCCAACGAGATGAATACTAGACCACGGCACCCGCAGAAGTGAAATCGGCCCCCGCCTCGCCGCATCGAGCGAGGTGGGGGCCGGTGCGCCGGTGTTCAGGCGTGCGCGGTGGAGAGTTCGCAGACGAGCAGTTCGGGGAGTTCCGCGAGGCTGCTGATCGTGCTGATGCCCGCGGGCATCGCTCCTTCGCGCGGGCCTTGCCGGTTGAGCCAGACGCCGCGCATGCCCGCGTCGCGGGCGCCGATGGCGTCGGCGTGCAGCCGGTCGCCGACGTGCACCGTCTCGGTGAGGGGTACGCCGAGGTCGGAGCAGGCCGTGTCGAAGATCATGCGGTCCGGTTTGGCGGCGCCGACCTCGCCCGCGATGAGGACCGTGTCGAAGTACTCGGCGAGGCCGAGGGCGGCGATCTTGACGCGCTGGTGGCGCCCTGAGGCGTTGCTCACGGCGGCGATGGGCAGTCCGGTGGCGCGCAGCCACTCCAGGCAGGGGACGACGTCCGGGAAGAGGCTCCAGCCGTCGGCGAGGACCTCTTGCCGCCGCATCTCGCGGCGGGTGGCCTCGGCCTGGTCGAGGTCCTCGCCGAGTGCGGCGAAGAAGGCGCGCGTGCGGATGTTCCGCATCGTCTCGTACTGCAGTTCCCCGGCTAAGAGCCTGGTGCAGTGGTCGTCGGTGATCCGCTGCCACAACGTCCACGCGTCGGCGTTCCCCACCATCGAGGCCAACGCGGCTCGTGACGAGGTGCTGTAGTCGACGAGCGTGTCGTCGACGTCAAGCGAGATAGCGCGGATTTCGCCGGTTCTCTTGAGCGTGAAAGTCGGGGAAGCAGTTGTCACCCCGTGAGGCTAGGTGCGATCACCCCTCGGCCGATTCGGCTAAGGAGGTGATATCTCCGGGTTCTTGCACGGTCAAGCACCACTTGACCCGCCGAACGCAGCAGTCAGGCTGACCCGAGCGCCCGAAGCAATCGGCCGATCGAGCGATCCTTGCCGAGCAGTTCCATGGACTCGTAGAGCGGCGGTGAGACCGTCCGGCCGGTCACGGCGACCCGCACGGGGGCGAACGCCTTCTTCGGCTTGAGGCCGAGTCCGTCCACAAGGGACGCCTTGAGGGCGTCCTGGATCGCCTCGGTCGTCCACTTGTCGAGCGCCTGGAGCGCGTCGATCGCCGCGCGCAGCACGGGTTCCGCGTCGGGGCCGAGCGCCTTGGCCGCGGACGCGGGCTCGGGCGTGAACGATTCCTCTGTTACGAAAAGGAAACGAACCATCTCGGACGCCTCGGACAGCAGCGCCAGTCGTTCTTGGACGAGCGGGGCGATGGCGGCCAGCTGGGCCACCTGCTCCTCGCTCGGCTCGGCGGGCAGCACGCCGTCGGCCGCCAGGTACGGGAGTGTGCGGCTGACGAACTCCTCGACGCTGAGCGCACGCAGGTGCGTGCCGTTGATGGCCTCGGCCTTCTTGAGGTCGAAGCGCGCCGGGTTGGAGCTGACCTTGGCGATGTCGAACGCGTCGTACATCTCGGCGACGCTGAAGATGTCGTGGTCCTCGGCGATGGACCAGCCCAGCAGCGCGAGGTAGTTCAGCAGGCCCTCGGGCAGGAAACCCAGGTCCCGGTACAGGAACAGGTTCGACTGCGGGTCCCGCTTGGACAGCTTCTTGTTGCCGTCGCCGGTCACCGTGGGCAGGTGGCCGAACTCGGGCGTGAACTCCGTCACGCCGATGCGCCGCAGCGCCTGGTACAGCCCGATCTGGCGGGGCGTGGACGGCAGCAGGTCCTCGCCGCGCAGCACGTGCGTGATGCCCATCAGGGCGTCGTCGACCGGGTTCACGAACGGGTAGAGCGGAACCCCGTTGGCGCGCACCATCACCGGGTCCGGCGTGCTGCCCGCCTTGAACGTGATCTCGCCGCGGACGAGGTCGGTCCAGCTGATGTCCTCGTCGGGCATCCGCAGGCGCAGCACGGGTTCGCGGCCCTCGGCGCGGAACGCGGCCTTCTGCTCGTCGGTGAGGTCGCGGTCGAAGTTGTCGTAGCCGAGCTTCGGGTCCTGCCCGAGCGCCTTGCGGCGGGCCTCGACCTCGTCGTTGGTCGAGAACGACTCGTAGAGCTCGTCGGCCGCGAACAGGCGCTTGGCGATGTCCTCGTGGACCGAGCGGCGCAGGCTCTGCCGGTACGGCTCGTGCGGACCGCCGACCTCGGGGCCCTCGTCCCAGTCGAGCCCGAGCCAGCGCAGCGCCTCCAGGAGGGAGTCGTAGGACTCCTCCGTGTCGCGCGCGGCGTCGGTGTCCTCGACGCGGAAGACGACCTTGCCGCCGCTGTGCCGGGCGAACGCCCAGTTGAACAGGGCGGTGCGGATGAGTCCGACGTGCGGCGTGCCGGTCGGCGACGGGCAGAAGCGGACGCGGACAGCTGGGGATGCGGATGCGTTGCTCATGGCCCGATCAGCGTATCCGGCCGCGAAACCCTTGACCGCACGAGGACTCCAGGAGGACGCTATGGTTATTCAACTACCGTTGAAAAGAGGGGTCATGGAACGGAGCACGTGCGTCGTCGTCGGCGGCGGACCGACGGGGATGGTCATGGGACTGCTGCTCGCGAGGGCGGGCGTCCAGGTCACCGTGCTGGAGAAGCACAAGGACTTCCTGCGCGACTTCCGCGGCGACACGGTCCACGCCTCCACGTTGACGCTGCTGGACGAGCTGGGGCTCGGACCGGCGTTCGCACAGGTGCCGCACCAGCTGCTGGACCGCATGCAGGTGCTGCTCGACAGCGGGCCCGCGACCGTGGCCGACCTGAGCAGGCTGCCCGGCAAGCACAAGCACATCGCGTTCGTGCCGCAGTGGGACTTCCTGGACCTGCTCGCCGACGCCGGGAAGCTGGAACCGACGTTCTCGCTGCGGATGAACACGGGGTTCACCGGGCTGGTGAAGACCGGCGGGCGGGTCACCGGCGTCCGCTACCGGACCTCCGACGGCGTCGACGGCGAGATCGCCGCGGACCTGGTCGTGGCCGCGGACGGACGCGGGTCGCTGGTGCGGGACGAGACCCTGCTGCCCGTGCGGTCGTTCGGGACGCCGATGGACGTGTGGTGGTTCCGGGTCCCGCGCAAGGCCGACGACCCGACGGGCGGACTGGCCCGGTTCGGGCGGAGCAGCGGACTGGTGATGCTGGACCGCGGCGACTACTTCCAGATCGCCTTCCTGATCCGGAAGGGCACGGACACGATGCTGCGGGAAGCGGGCGTCCAGGCCTTCCGGGACCGGATGGTGGCACTGGTGCCCATGCTGGCCGACCGGATGGACGCGGTGGAGTCGCTGGACGACGTGAAGCTGCTGGACGTGAAGCTCGACCGGCTGTCGCGGTGGCACGCGGACGGCGTGCTGTGCATCGGGGACGCGGCGCACGCAATGTCACCGATCGGCGGTGTGGGGATCAACCTGGCGGTGCAGGACGCGGTGGCCGCGGCCTCGCTGCTGGCGGGGCCGTTGCGGAAGGGGCGGGTCGCGGTGGACGTCCTGGCAAAGGTGCGGCGGAGGAGGTGGCTGCCGACCGTGGTGACGCAGGGGGTGCAGAGGGTGATCCAGAACGCGCTGCTGAGGCGGGCGCTGGACGGGAAGGTGGACGTGGGGGCGGCGGGAGTGCCGTTGCCGATCCGGGTGCTGCAGAAGGTGCCGGTGTTGCAGGGGGTACCGGCGTACATGGTGGCGATCGGGTTGAGGCCGGAGCATGCGCCGGGATTTGCGCGGAGGGAGCCGGGGGTGAGGGGGAGGGGGTGAGGGTTGGTGGTTCACGGTTCGCGGGAGGCTCGGCTTCCGGCGATCTCGGCGTGTGAAGCATGGGTTCCGGCCGTCCTGCCCCTGAGCTCGACTTCTGGCCCCCTCTGGGGAAGCCCAGCCCTCGCTTACGCCGTGCCCACCCCGTGCGAAGCCCAGCCCCCGGCGCGCGATTGTCTCAATGCCTGATCTTGCTTGTCAAGACGATAGAGCTGTCTTGACAAGCAAGATCAGGCAGGAGGGCGCTGTGGATCGGGGGCAGAGGGGAAGTCTGGCTTCGCCAGCATCAGGCTCCGCCTGACTCAGGCATCCTCGCTGCGCGTCGGACAGGACATCCTTGCTGCGCTGCGGACAAGGCCCCAGGCACTACGCGCCGGATGCGCGCTGGCGGGCTGCGCCCAACATTTGTGGCGGCGTGGGTGGGTGGGTGGGTGGTGGGGTTTGGGTGTTTTAAGGGTTTGTGGTTGGTAGGCCGCTTGGTTCTACGGCGCCTGATTCGTTGAGGACCATGGCTACCGCGTGGGCGCGGTCGCGGGCGCCTAGTTTGCGGAGGATGGCGCGGACGTGGGATTTGACGGTGTCGGTGCTGATGAAGAGGCGTTGGGCGATGCGGTGGTTGTC
Source organism: Umezawaea tangerina (assembly GCF_003002815.1). Classification (GTDB taxonomy): domain Bacteria; phylum Actinomycetota; class Actinomycetes; order Mycobacteriales; family Pseudonocardiaceae; genus Umezawaea; species Umezawaea tangerina. The sequence goes on from NZ_PVTF01000004.1 coordinate 639,399, forward strand.
GAGGCCCTTGGCCACTTCTGCCAGTACGTCGAATTCTCTGGCGCTGAGTCTGTTGAGGGCTGCCGGCGGGGGGAGTCTGGAGGGGAGTCGGGCCAGTTCGCCGAGGTGGGCGTCGACGGTGGCGGTGGCGCCGTGGGCGACGGCGAGCATGACGGGGAGGAGTTCGACGAGGGGGGTGGTTTTGAGGAGGTAGGCGGCGGCGCCCGCGTCGAGGGCGGCTTGGGCCCAGTGCTTGCTGTCGCGGTTGGACAGGACGATGACCTTGGCGCGGGGCCTGCGGGTGGTGGCGTCGTGGACGGTGCGGAGCGGGCCGGCGCCGGGGATGTCGACGTCGGTGATGACGATGTCGACGGGGGTGGTGCGGAGGTGGTGCTGGGCCTGGGCGGCGGTGTGGGCTATGGCCACGACGCGGAAGGTGCGCGTGCGGTTGAGCGAGGTCCGCAAACCCTCGGTGATGAGCTGCGCGGCATCGACCAGCAGCACACGGGGGCACTCGTCATCGAGCACTTCGCCACCTCCACCAGGCCCCACGGCCTGATGAACACGGGAAGTTACCCGTCAGTAAGCCAGTGCGGTACCTGCGACCGGGAGGTTGGGCCAGGCGGCCCAGCGCGGGGGTGTCCGCGCTGGTCGCCGCAAACCTTTGCGCGCCGGTTTTCCCAGATGGAGCGGTCTACCGGTTGGCGACCGGGTTGGTCAGCGTGCCGAGACCCTCGACGGTGACCGAGACGCTCTGGCCGGACTTCATCGGGCCGACGCCCGCGGGGGTGCCGGTGAGGATGACGTCGAGCGGGCGGAGGGTCATGACGGCGCTGATGTACTCGATGAGCTCGCCGATGTCGAAGATCAGCTGCGACGTCCGGCCCTCCTGGACGACCTCGCCGTCCAGCTCGGTGCGGATGGCGACGTCGCTCGGGTCGAACTCGGTCTCCACCCAGGGGCCGAGGGGGCAGAAGGTGTCGAAGCCCTTGGCGCGGGTGAACTGCACGTCGGCCTTCTGCAGGTCGCGGGCGGTGACGTCGTTGGCGATCGTGTAGCCGAGGATCGACTGGCGGGCGCGGGCGGCGGGGATGTCGCGGCCGCCGATGCCGATGACGACGGCCAGCTCGCCCTCGTAGTCGACCCGCTCGGACACCGCGGGCAGCTTGATCTCGGCGTTCGGGCCGATGACCGCGGTGTTCGGCTTGAAGAAGATGAGCGGGTTCTCGGGGACCTCGTTGCCCAGCTCGGCGGCGTGCGCGGCGTAGTTCCGGCCGACACCGATGATCTTGGGCGGCAGGAACGGGGCGAGCAGGCGGACGTCCGCCAGCGGCCAGCGCCGACCGGTGAAGGTCGGCGTGCCGCCGAAGGGCTCGTCCGCGATCTCGACGGCCGTCAGGTCGTCACCCTCGCCCTCGATCTTGGCGAAGGCGAGTCCGTCTGGCTGGGCGATTCGGGCGATGCGCACGACCTCCACCCTAAACCAGGGCGCGAACCCGCATCGCCTTGTGGACCAGGGCGTCGCAGAGGGCGAGCCAGCTGGCCTCCACGATGTTGCCGTGCACGCCCACGGTGGTCCACTCCCCCTCCCCGTCGGTCGACTCGACCAGCACCCTGGTGACCGCGTCGGTACCGGGGTCCTCGGTGAGGATGCGCACCTTGTAGTCGGACAGGTCGACGCTGTCCAACCAGGACAGGTGCGGGCGCAACGCCTTGCGCAGCGCGGCGTCCAGCGCGTGCACCGGGCCGTTGCCCTCGGCGGTCTCGATGACCCGCTCCCCCGCCACGTGCACCTTGACCGTGGCCTCGGACACGATCCCGCCGCCCTGCCGGTGGTCCAGCACGACCCGGTAGGACTCCAGCGTGAACGGCGGTTCGTCCAGTTCGGACAGCTCGGCGCGCAGCAGCAGCTCCAACGAGGCGTCGGCGGCCTCGAACGACCACCCCTTCGCCTCCAGCTCCTTCACCTTGCGCACCGCGTTCGTGACCGCTTCGGGCCGACGGGCCAGGTCCATTCCGAACTCACGTCCCTTGAGCTCGATACTCGCCCGGCCCGCCATCTCGGTGACCAGCACCCGCATGCCGTTGCCGACGGTGTCCGGATCGATGTGGTTGTACAGCTCCGGATCCACCTTGATCGCGCTCGCGTGCAGTCCCGCCTTGTGGGCGAAAGCCGACGCCCCTACGTATGCCTGGTGGGCGTAGGGGGCGAGGTTCGCGATCTCCGCCAGGGCATGGGAGACGCGGGTGAGCTCGGCCAGCGACTCGGTGGGTAGCACCGGAAGGCCGAGCTTGGTCACGAGGTTCCCGACGACGGCGAACAGGTCCGCGTTGCCCGCCCGTTCGCCGTACCCGTTCGCGGTGCACTGGACGTGGGTCGCCCCCGCCTGCACCGCCGCTACCGTGTTCGCCACCGCGCAGGACGTGTCGTCCTGGCAGTGGATCCCGACGCGGAAGCCGGTGCGGGCGATCACGTCCCGCACCGTGTCGGCCAGCCCCAGCGGGAGCTGGCCGCCGTTCGTGTCGCAGAGGACGACGACGTCGGCGCCACCGTCCACTGCGGACTCCAGGACGCGCAGCGCGCAGTCCGGGTCGTAGGCGTAGCCGTCGAAGAAGTGCTCGGCGTCCACGAACACCCGCCTGCCGTGCTCGACGAGGTGGCGCACGGTGTCGCGGACCATCGCGCAGTTCTCCTCGACGTCGGTCCGCAGCGCCAGTTCGACGTGCCTGCGGTCCGACTTCGCCACCAGCGTCACCACCTCGGTGTTCGCGTCGAGCAGCGCCCTGACCTGCTGGTCCTCGTGCACCTTCACGGCGGCCTTGCGGGTCGCCCCGAACGCCACCAGCTTGGCCCGCTTGAGCTCCAGCTCGCCCGCCGCGGCCCGTGCGAAGAACTCCGTGTCCTTCGGCATCGCGCCCGGCCACCCGCCCTCGATGAACCCGACGCCCAGCGAGTCCAGCAACCGCGCCACGGCCAGCTTGTCCGAGGCGGAGTAGGCGATCCCCTCCCGCTGCGCACCGTCCCGCAACGTGGTGTCGAAGACGTGGAAGGTGTCACCGAGCGGGAGGCTGCTCACGGTCTGCTCCTGGCTGAAGTGGTGGGAGGTGGCGAAGTCCGGAAAACAAAAAGACCCCCCGCAGGATGCGAGAGGTCAGCGCGCCGGTGCTCGGAGAAGCACTACCCGGCGCGCTCGTCAATAATGATCACGGTGTTGGAAGCCACGGAGGGATCGTGCCACAGCCCCCGCTCCGGTACCAAGCGTCGAGCCCGAATTCCCACATCCTGGGTAACGGGTGGGAAAACTCCCGGACCCGGTGTCCGGGGCGCAAACGTCACCTGGCGCGGGCGGGCGAGTCGTGCAGGACGCACTCGGCGCAGTAGCCGCCACCGGCCCGCCACCACTGGCAGCAGGTGCGGCGGCGGGCGCGCCAGTCGTCCGCGGTGCCGGCGAGGGTGAGCAGCCCCGGCCTCCCGGTCGCGTCCCGCAACGCCGACGCGGTGGCCAGCAGGTCCCCCGGCAGACCTCCATCCGCCATTCGCCTCGCGACCGCGCCGATCAGGCCCACCGGGTTGCCCCACAGCTCGGCGTCGCGGGCGCCCATCGCCGTGAGGGACCGGGCGAGCGGCGCGAAGAACGCCTCGACGCCGTGCCACCACCCGCGCGCGTCCAGCGGATGGCTCCGCCGCGTCGACAGGCCCGCGAGCCCGCCGTCCGGGCCGAGCACCGCCGACGCCGTGGCCAGGTCGGGCACCGGCAGTCCGAAGTGGACCTCCGGGATCGTGGCGCAGCAGGCGAGCCAGCCCGCGCGGAACGCGACGAGCACCACGGCCGCGCGGTGGTGGGTGAACCCGCCGCGCGCCTGCCACTCGTCGACGCAGCCGGTCAGCCACGGTCCGTCCGGGGAGCAGAAGTCGCTCCACGGCACGGAGCGCCCGGACGCCGACCGCGGCAGGAGCCGGTCGCAGCGGGCGAGGTGCGCGGCCGTCATCCGGCGAGGAACTTCGCGAACGCCTCGATGGCGGCGGGGTTGCGCGGGCTCTCCACCAGCGCGGCGTACGGCAGCACGAAGAACCGCTTGTCCCGGACCGCGGGCACCGCCGCCAGTGGCGCGTAGGACTCCAGGAACGCCCGCTTCTGCTCCGGGGTGTTCGCGTCGCCGTCGGCGTAGTCGTTGATCAGGATCACGTCCGGGTTCCGCTGCACCACGGTCTCCCAGCCGACGGTGGTCCAGCTGTCGTCCAGGTCGCCGAAGACGTTGACGCCACCCGCCTTGCCGATGACGTCCTGCGGCGCCGCGTTGCGGCCGGCGGTGAACGGCTGGTCGAGACCGCTGTCGTAGAGGAACACCTTCGGCTTGGGCCTGCCCGCCCCGAGCTGCTCCGCGGCGGCGACCTGCGCCTGGTACCCGGTGATCAGCCGCTCGGCCCGGTCCGACACCCGGAAGACCTTCCCGAGGTTGCGCAGGTCCTCGTACAGCGCCTCCAGCGGCGGCATGATCCCGCGCTGCTTGCCCACGCCGTTGCGGCACGCCTCGGTGAGCTGGTAGGTCGGGATCCCGAGCTCCTCCAACGAGTCCGGCGTGAACCCGGTGCTCTCCGAGAACCCGTAGTTCCAGCCCGCGAACACGAGGTCGGCGCCCGCGCCCTGCACGACCTCCTTGGTGATCTTCTCGCCGAGCTTCGGCACCCGCTCCCAGTCGGCCTTGAACGGCGACGTCGCCAGGTCCGCGGTCTGCCCGCCGCCGATCACGTAGCCCGCCATCCGGTCGGCGAGGCCCAGCGCGAACATCAGCTCGGCGATGCCGGTGTCGTTCGTGACGACCTTCCCCGGCACCCGGTCGTAGGTGACGTCCTGCCCGCAGTTCCGCACGGTCACCGGGTCGGTGGCCGACGTGTCCTGGGCGACCGTCGCGCCGCACGCGGTGGTGGCGAGGACCAGGAAGAGGGCGAGCAGCCTCACGGGGAAACCTCCGGGTGTCCGAACAGGAGCTGGGGCGCTCCGCTGGTGGGGTGGACGACCAGGTGCGCGCGCACGCCGAACACGGCCAGCACGAGGTCGGGGGTGAGCACGTCGGCGGGAGCGCCGCCCGCGACGACGCGGCCGCCGTCGAGGACGTGGACGCGGTCGCAGTACGCGGCGGCCAGGTTCAGGTCGTGCAGCACCGTCAGCACGGTCGGCCCGACGCGGCGGACGAGCGCGAGCACGTCCAGCTGGTGGCGGATGTCGAGGTGGTTGGTGGGCTCGTCCAGCACGAGCACGTCCGGTTCCTGCACGAGGGCGCGGGCGATCAGCACCCGCTGCCGCTCGCCGCCGGACAGCGTGAGGAACGTGCGCCCGGCCAGGTGTTCCGCGTCGACCTGCCGCAACGACCGCGCCACCAGGTCGTGGTCGCGGTCGGTGTCGCGGTCGAACGCGCCCTTGTGCGGCAGGCGTCCCATCGCGACGACCTCGGCGACGGTGAAGTCGAACTCGACGTGGCTGTCCTGGGTCAGCGCGGCCAGCCTGCGGGCGCTTTCCTTGAGAGGCATGGCGAGCAGGTCCTGCCCGTCCAGGAGCACCGCTCCCCCGCTCGGCCGCAGCGCCCGGTAGACGCAGCGCAGCGTGGTCGACTTGCCGCTCCCGTTGGGACCGACGATCCCGACGACCTGGCCGGAGGCCGCCGACAGCGTGACGTCGTGGACGATCCCGTCGACCGAGACCCCGTCGAGCCCGAGCTCCATCACTTCCCCCCGAACACGTAGCCGCGGCGGCGCATGAGGAACACGAAGCAGGGCACGCCGAGCGCCGCGGTGATGACGCCGAGCGGCAGCTCCTCGGGCGCGGCCAGCAGCCGGGCCGCGACGTCCACCCAGATCAGGAAGCTCGCCCCCGCCAACGGGGCCACGACGAGCACGCGCCGGTGGTCGGCGCCGACCACCATGCGGACCAGGTGCGGCAGCATCAGCCCGACGAACCCGACCGCGCCGCTGACCGCGACCAGCACACCGGTCATGGCGGCGGTCACGACGAACAGGTGCCTGCGCGTCCTGGTCACGTCGATGCCCAGCGTCGTCGCGGTCTCGTCGCCCATCGACAGGCCGTTGAGGCGGCGGGCGTTGGCCAGCAGGTAGCCGGTGCCCGCGACCGTCACCGCGGCGGCGACCGGCAGCGACCCCCAGGTGACACCGCCGAGGCTGCCGAGGAGCCAGAACATGGCGGCGCGGGCGGCTTCGCCGTGCGGGGCCTGGAAGACCAGGAGCATCGCCAACGCCGAGAAGCCGTACGCCATGGCCGTTCCGGTGAGGACGAGGCGGAGGGGCGTGAGCCCGCCGCGGGTCCTGGCGGCGAGGTAGACGAGGGCGGTGGCCGCCAGCGCGGACAGGAACGCGGCGACGGAAAGGGCGTAGACGCCCAGGGAGGCGAAGAGCCCGAGCGTGGCCACGGCGGTGGCGCCGACCGAGGCACCGGAGGAGATGCCCAGGACGTACGGGTCGGCGAGGGCGTTGCGGACCATGGCCTGGATGGCGACGCCCACCACGCTGAGGCCCGCGCCGACGACGGCCGCGAGGAGGACTCGGGGGAGGCGGATGTCCCAGACGATGTGGTACTGGCCCGCGTCGGTGGCCGGGATGGTGCCGCCGGTGGTGGCGGCCTGCAGGAAGGTGAGGACCCTGGGGAAGGGGATGGGGACCGGGCCGAGGGCCACGCCGCAGACGATGGAGGCGGCCAGCGCCACGAGCAGTCCGGTCACCAGGGGGTGGAGGGCGCGCCGTCGGGTGTGGACCGTGGTCACCTGGAGCCTTTCGGGCTAGGTGGCCTGAGCGCGAGCGACCCACGGAGGTCCCCGTCCCGCGGACCACGGCAGGAAGTGGAGTGGTTCGCCGCCGATGGGTGATCGGGCTCGTCCTCCCGGAAGAGGACCTACCGTTGCGGGTCAGCGCCGGATTTCGACCGGACTTCCCCCAGGGGCAGCGCTGTGATGCTGTGCGTTGGGACGACGGGGTGTCAACCTCGGGTGGTCGAGGTCACGCCGGTGCGACCGCTGGGCCGCACCGGCGTGCTCTTCCCGTCAGGCGAAGACCTGCAAGCCGGACAGCTGGCCCGCGGGCCAGCCCGTGTTGGCGGTGAAGGTGACGCGCAGGTAGCGGGTCGTGGTGCCTGGCAGGGTGATGCTCACCGTGTTGCTACCCGCGGTGAACGTGTACGCGGCCGAGGAGACCAGGGTGGTGAACGCGCCGCCGTCCGTGCTCCCGCTGACCGACAGGGTCTGCGTCCTGGTGCCCCAGGACGACGGCAGGGTCAGGACGGCACGGCGCGCGTTGGCGGCGCTCCCGAGGTCCACCTGGACCCATTGCGGGAAGGCGTTGTTCGCGCTTTCCCAGTAGGTGTCCTGGTTGCCGTCCACGGTGTTGCCGCTGCCGTAGCCCTGGGTCTGGCTGCTCTGCGCGGTTCCCCTGCCCCTCGCCAGGTCCGACGGCGGCGGCGGGGTACCGCCGACGACGGGCTGGGTGGGACGGACCGGGGTGAGCGCGATCTGCCCCTTGAGCATCCGCCCGCCGTCCCCGGTGAGGCGGAGGTAGTAGTCGGCGGAGCACGCGGTGCCGTCCTCGTCGAGGGCCAGCATCCCCGAACCGACCGGCACGAACGCCTGGGTCTCGGCGGTCTTCGCGATCTGGTTGCCCTCGTTGTACTCGTCGAACATGGAGATGTAGATGCCCTGCGCCCCCAGGCGGACCATGTTGTAGAACTGCCGCCACATGAAGTCGCCGTGCGCGCGGTGCCTCGCCGGGAGGTCCCCCGGCAGCACACAGGGCTGGTAGTCGATCCCGCGGGCGTTGCACTCGGCCTGGTCGGGCTGGTTCACGTTGGTGTAGAAGCGATCCGTGTCCGCGACGTTCCCGATCCGACCGACCATCCACGGCGACAGCATGTCGAAGGAGCGGTAGACGCCCGCGAACCCGGTCCGGGAGTCCTCGGTCTCGGTGCGCCAGTGCGTCGGCACACCGCCGATGACGTAGCAGCCCTGCGCCTTGAACCAGGTGATCACGTCCTGGCACGGGCCGGGCGCGAACGGGCGGCCGGGGTCGTTGAACCCGAACCCCCAGATGCAGACGACCGGCTTCCCGTTCTGCCGGGCGTAGGCGGGGGACGAGACGAGGGCCGACATCTTGGCGGTCCAGTCGGTCTTGATCTCCGACTGCATGTTCGACCAGTTGGTGACGTCGTACATGATGTAGAACTTGCGGCCGTTGGCCTCGGCGGCGGAGCGGACCTTGACCGCCATCCCGTCGCGGGTCGGGCCCTCGCCGCCGAACGGGTTGAAGCGCTGCAACGCCGCGGTGTCGCAGTTGTTCTCGCGCATCCAGCGGAAGTGCGTGTCCACGGTCTGCTGGTCGTAGCTGGAGAACAGCGTGGCGGGCTGGCCGTTGCCGAGGTTCTGGTAGGCCGTGGGGAAACCGCGGGAGTAGTCGCGCATGTCGGGCCACGCGGTGATCGCGGTGTTGGCCGGGGACGGTGCCTGGCCCCAGTTGTCGGCCCAGTGCCACCAGGCGTTGATCGGCGAACCGTCGCCGGGGGCGGCGAACCAGCCCTGGTAGCCGACGGTGATCTTGCCGACGACGTCGCCGGGCGGACTGGCGGCCCGCGCGGGTGCGGGGACCACCCCCGCCAGAGCCGACGCCGCCAGGGCCGAACCGAGGAAAGTCCTCCGGGACACAACCACCGCGATCTCCTTCGTTGGAGGTGCTCGCGGACCAGTGTTGCGCAAGAAGTGGGCAGAATCACGCAAAGTATCGACAATGACCGGTGTTCCGGTCGTCGACCTGAAGATGCCCGCCGGACCGGTGCGGTCGGGCGGGCATCGTCCAGGAGTTCCAGCAGGTCAGGTGCGGACGTTCGACGAGACGAGCGCCGCGAGGCGGTCGCCGATCGCGTAGGTCGCACCCGGCGACTGGTGGTCGCGCGTCGCCAGGTCGAAGGCCACGGAGGCCTCGATGCGGCGGGCGGACTCGTGCTCGCCGAGGTGGTCGAGCATCAGGGCGACCGACAGCACGGCGGCCGTCGGGTCCGCGACGCCCTGGCCCGCGATGTCCGGCGCGCTGCCGTGCACGGGCTCGAACATGCTCGGGTTGCGCCGGGTCACGTCGAGGTTGCCGCTGGCCGCGAGGCCGATGCCGCCGGTCACCGCGGCCGCCAGGTCCGTGAGGATGTCGCCGAACAGGTTGTCGGTGACGATCACGTCGTAGCGGCCGGGGTCGGTGACGAGGTGGATCGTGGCCGCGTCCACGTGCTGGTAGGACACGGTGACCTCCGGGTGCTGGAGGGACACCTCCTCCACCACGCGCGACCACAGCGACCCCGCGTGGGTCAGCACGTTCGTCTTGTGCACCAGCGTCACGTGCCTGCGCGGCCGGTTCGACGCGCGGGCGAAGGCGTCGCGGACCACGCGCTCGACGCCGAACGAGGTGTTGATGCTGACCTCGGTGGCGATCTCGTGCGGGGTGTCCTTGCGCAGCAGGCCGCCGTTGCCCGCGTACAGGCCCTCGGTGCCCTCGCGCACGACGACCAGGTCGATCTCCGGCGCGTCGGCGAGCGGGCTGCGCACGCCGGGGTAGAGCCGGGCAGGCCGCAGGTTGACGTGGTGGTCCAGTTCGAAGCGGAGCCGCAGCAGCAGCCCCCGCTCCAGGATCCCGCTGGGCACCGACGGGTCGCCGACCGCGCCGAGCAGGATTCCGTCGTGCTGGCGCAACTCGCCGAGCACGGACTCGGGCAACAACTCCCCAGTGGAGTGCCAGCGAGCCGCGCCGAGGTCGTAACGCGTGATCTCGGCCGCCGGAACGACCTCACCGAGCACCTTGAGCGCTTCGGCGATGACCTCGGGCCCGATCCCGTCTCCTGGGATCACTGCGAGCCGCATCCACACACCTCCCAGGTATCAGTCCCAATTGTCGGGACTTACTTTCCTTTGCGAAAGGCTACCGGCAATCGGGAGCGCAAACGGTTCTCGGCCACACTTTCGTGGTCACTTCTCCCGTACTGCGGGACACCTAGACGGTCCATACCACCCGTTCGGGTGTCACCCGCAGTGTCTAACGAGACCGGCCGGCCGGGGAAGTCCCCGACCGGCCGGTCCTCGAATGGAGCACTACCGACTAGTAACCCGAGCCACCCGAGCCGCGCACCTTCACGACGGAGACCTTCTCGCCGGTCGCGTTGTGGTGGTTGAGCACGAGCAGGCTGTCCGCCTTGTCCTTGGCCAGGGCCGCGGTGTCGCGGTTGACCACGAGCGCGGTGCCGGGCTTGGCCACGTACGACAGCGCGGCGTCACCGCCACCCTGCACGGACAGACCCGGCTTGAGCGGGTCGAACGAGAACGAGCCGGGGATCGAGTCGATCAGGCCGTTCGTCGTGCCCGGCGCGACGTACAGACCCGCGACGCCGACCTGGTAGGACACCCGCGAGGTGTCCTTGGTCGGGTCGAGGCCCAGCGCCGTGAGCAGCACCGGCAGGACGACGACGTTGGTGTCGAACAGGTTCGTGTCCACGTCGCCGAACTGGCCGTTGAGGCCCTGGATGTCGACGGTCGCGCCGCTGGCGAGGTCCACCGTGGTGGCGACCATCAGGTCCGTGTCGGTCAGCTTGGTCGCGAACGTCTCGAAGTCCGGCACCCCGTCACCGGTGGTGTCGATGTCGACGAACGGGGTCGTGTTGCTGCCGATGTTGTACCAGTTGCTCCAGGTCGCCACGCCGAACGCGAGCAGCGACTCCTCGGGCACGCCCTGCGCCTTGGCCAGCGGCGCGGTGGACGCGGCGCCGACGTAGCGGAGGTCACCGCCCTTGGCCGTGCCGTTCACGGTGCAGTTCTCGGTGACCTTCTTGCCGCACTCCTTGAGCTTGGGCGAGGTGCCCTGCAGCTCCAGGACGCTGATCAGCGAGCGGTAGGCCTGCGAACCGGTGCCCTGGTTGACGCCCTTGCCCTTGAGGTTCAGGACGGCCTGCTTGTCCTTGCCCTTGAACTGGACGCTCTCCGCGGTCGTGATCTTCGCGACCGGCTTCGGGGCCGAGTAGACCGGCACCCGCAGCGGGACCGTCGCGCCGGACTTCGGCGTGAAGACCACGCGACCGGACGCGTCGGCCAGGAACTGGCGCGGCACGTCGAGCTGCAGCGGGTCGACGGTGGAGTCCATCGTCTTGCGCAGCGCGGCCGGGTTGTCGATCTTCAGGGTCACCTTGACCTTGGCGACGCCGCGGGGGCTGATCTTCACCGAGCCCGAGGAGAGCTGGTAGCTCACACCGGGGATGGAGGTGATGGCCTCGTAGCCCGCCGAGTACTCGACCCACTTGGCGCTCTTGTTGACCAGCTTGACGGTCTTGCTGAGCGACACCGGACCGCCGACCTCGACGGTGCCGAAGGAGACGCTCACGTTGCCCGGGTCGTCCTGGACCATCGCGAGGACCTGGTTGTCCAGGGCCGCCTTGCCGTCGATCCGGCCGGAACCGACGCGGTTGGGCGCGTAGGTCTTGCCGTTCTCCTTCACGTCGGCGCTGGCGCTGTTCATGATGTCGGCCTTGACCTCTTCGGTCGTCCAGTCCGGGTGCGCCTCGCGGACCAGGGCGGAGATGCCCGAGGTGTGCGGGGCGGCCATCGAGGTGCCGGAGATGACCAGGGTGCCGTTGCCGGAGCCGACCAGCGCCGAGGCGATGGTGTCACCGGGGGCGGCGATGTCCGGCTTCACGACCGGGCCGCGCACACCACGGGAGGTGAACGAGCTCGGGGTGTCGCTGATGGACTGGTCGTAGGTCGGGGTCGAGGTGCGCAGGCTGCCCGCCAGGCGGACCTCCAGCGTGCCCGCGTTCAGCGCCGGGCGGACCGCCGCGGTGGCCGTGCCGGTGAACTGGAAGACCGGGATGGTCGCGTTGCCCGCGATGCCAGCGTTGAAGTTCTCCAGGCTGGACGAGAACAGCGCGCCGACCGCGCCGGCGGCCTGGGCGTTGTTCGTGCGCGCCGCGGAACCGCAGCGGCGGGTGGCGTCGACGTCGTCCCACTCCAGCCAGGCGAACTTGCCCGCGACGGCGGCCTTGTCGGCGGCCGAGAACGGCAGGCAGCCGTCGAGGTTCGCCGGGTCGGTCAGCTTCACGGCGGGCTTGGTGAGGTCGAGCGTCGGGTAGCCGGTGTAGTTCTGGCTGTACTGGCCGGGCTTGACGCCCGCCGCGGCCGCGGGGGCCTTGACCTCGGCGCCGTCGCGCAGCACGTAGGAGTCGCGGACCGAGGCGACGGTCAGGGCCTCGGGCGAGGAGCCCGGCGAGCCGCCGATGTCGTACAGGTCGCCGCCGTTGCCCGCGGAGAACACGGTCAGCACGTTCTTCTTGTTGAGCTTCTTCACGAAGAGGCTGTCGGGGTCGTCCGGTGCGCCGTAGTCCTGGCCCAGCGACAGGTTGACCACGTCGAGGTGGTCGGAGAAGTCGCCGTCGCCGTCGGGGTCGAGCGCCCAGTCGAGCGCCACCGACGTCACGTTGGTCGAACCCTCGCAGCCGAACACCTTCAGCGCGTACAGGAGCGCCTTCGGGGCCGTGCCGGGGCCGATCTTCATGGCGTTGAGCGCCTCGGGCGTGAGCTTGGTGTAGTCGCCCTTGAACGTCGTGCCGTCGGCGTTGACGCCGAAGCCCGCCGTCGTGCCCGCGACGTGCGAGCCGTGGCTGTTGCAGTCGATCGGGTTCGGGTCCGGCTTCGGCGTGTTGATCGCCGGGTCGTCGCTGGCGCCGTCGTAGCCGTTGCCGACGAAGTCCGTGCCGCCGACGACCTTGGCCGTCGGGAAGTACGACGGGTCGACCTTGGTCTCGTCGATCGCCTCGAACGCCGCGGGCGTGCCGGGGCCGCCGAAGTCGGCGTGGGTGTAGTCGATGCCGGTGTCGATGATGCCGACCCGGACGTTCTCACCCAGCTTGCCGTACTGCTGCCACGCCTTGATGGTGTTGGTCAGCTGCACCGCGTTCGAGTTGGTGCGGGTCTTCGGGACGACCGCGCGGACGGACTTCACGTCCGGGCGGTCCGCCAGCTCGCGGACCTTCGCGGCGTCGGCGGTGACGATCACACCGGGGACGCCGTTCGTGGTCCGGGAGACCTCCTTGGTGGAGGAGTCGGTGCTCTTGAGCTGGCCGACGACCTGGTCGGTGACCTTGGTCGTGTCGCTCTTGGTCACCTTGGCGGCCTGCTTGGCCTGCTCCTTGGTGGCGCCCTGGCTGGTCTTCTCGTCATAGGTGTCGACGGCGGGCTTCGCCTCGAGCTCGACGAACGCGGTGACCTTGCCGGAGGTCGCCTTCAGCCGAGGCGAGACCTTCAGCTGCAGGGAAGCGGCCGGTAGACCCTTCGCGGCGGCGACGGAGTCCGCCTTCGGGTCGTCTGCGGCGACCGCGGAGCCCGCGGTGGCGCCGACTACCAGGATCGCGGCGAGCACGGGGCCCGCTGACCTGGCGAGAATGCGAGTTCGACTCACAACATGCCCCAACCGAGGCCGGATACGACCGCGCGGGCAGAGGGGGAGAAACCGGTAGGGACTGCTCGCGGGGGTGCCGTGCCCTCTACGGCACCTCGGTCAACCTCGTTGGGGGGAATTTAATCGGTCAACATCGCCGGGATATTACTCCGAACGAGTGACGGCACCCACAGAATTGCTTACCAGATGTCAACTGTCACACGTCCGGGCGCAAGCGCGATATACCTGGTCAAGCGAACTGGCTCCAGGGGGCGTTCCGGGGCCGGAACGCCCCCTGGACCGTCACTACTCGAAGCTGACCGAGCCGACCTTGTGCGCGCCCACCGAGGCGCCGATCGGGTCCAGCACCTGGGTGTCGACCTGGCGGTCCACCCGCAGCAGCATGAACGCGTCCGAGCCGTCCGTGGTCTGGCTGATCTGCGCGGCCTCCACGTTCACGCCCGCCTCGCCCAGCAGCGTGCCGACGGTGCCCATGACGCCGGGGCGGTCCGGGTACTCCAGCAGCAGCACGGTGCCCTCGGCGCGCAGGTCGAAGCTGCGGCCGTTGATGCCCACGATCTTCTCGACCTGGTCGAGACCGGTGAGCGTGCCGGACACCGAGAGCACGGTGCCGTCGACCTGCACCGCGCGCACCGTGACGAGGCTGCGGTGGTTCGCGCTCTCCGGCTCCTTCACCAGCTCGACCGCGACGCCCAGCGACGACGCCAGGTTCGGGGCGTTGACGAAGGTGACCTGCTCCTCGACGACGCTGGAGAACACACCGCGCAGCGCGGCCAGCGGCAGCACGGCGACGTCCTCGTTGGACAGCTCGCCGCGCACCTCGACGGCGACCGAGCGGGGCGCCTTGGTCGACAGCGCGGCCAGCACGGTGCCGAGCTTCTGCACCAGCGGCAGGTACGGGCGGACCTCCTCGCCCACGACGCCACCGCCCTGGACGTTCACGGCGTCCGGCACGAAGTCGCCCTGCAGCGCCAGCAGCACCGAGCGCGCGACGTCCGTGCCCGCGCGGTCCTGCGCCTCGGTCGTGGACGCGCCCAGGTGCGGGGTCACGACGATGTTCGGCACGCCGAACAGCGGGCTCTCGGTGGTCGGCTCGGTGGAGAACACGTCGATGCCCGCACCGCCGACCTGGCCCTCGCGCACCGCGTCGGCCAGCGCCTGCTCGTCCACCAGACCACCGCGGGCGGCGTTCACGACGATCACACCGCGCTTCGCCTTCGCCAGCTGGTCGGCACCGATGAGCCCCTTGGTCTCAGGCGTCTTCGGCAGGTGGATGGAGATCGCGTCCGAACGCTCCAGCAGCTCCTCCAGCGTGACGAGCTCGATGCCGAGCTGCGCCGCGCGCGCCGCGGAGACGTACGGGTCGTAGGCGATCAGGTTCACGCCGAACGCCGCGACACGGGCCGCGAACAGCTGCCCGATCTTGCCGAGGCCGACGACGCCCACCGTCTTGCCGTTGAGCTCGATGCCGTTGAAGGAACTGCGCTTCCACGTCCCCGCCTGCAACGTGGCGTGGGCCGCGGGCACCTGGCGGGCGACCGACAGCAGGAGGGCCACGGCGTGCTCGGCGGCCGACACGATGTTCGACGTGGGCGCGTTGACCACCATGACACCGCGGGCGGTGGAGGCGGGCACGTCGACGTTGTCGAGACCGACACCGGCGCGCGCGACGACCTTCAACCTCGTGCTCGCGGCGAGCACCTCCGCGTCCACCTTCGTGGCGGAGCGCACCAGCAGCGCGTCGGCGTCGGCAACGGCTTCGAGCAGCGCGGGACGGTCGGTGCCATCGACATGGCGCACCTCGATCCCGTCACCGAAAACGTCGAGCACCGAGGGGGCCAGCTTCTCGGCGATCAGGACAACAGGTCGGCTCGTGCTCACGGACGTTGCTCCCAGGGCATCGGGGATCAGATGGGGAGCGCGGGCCACGGCCGGATGGGCGCCGTCGGCAGCCGCGCCGACCGGCCACGGCAATGTGTCCGGACTGTTAACGAGTCTAGTCAGCGAGGTCTCGGGAGCCGACGTCGGGTGTCCCACCTCACCAGGGGATTCACCAGTACGGGTGTCCCGGTGACCTGCGGTCTCATGGTGTGGGAGGGGTGGGGTGGAGGGTTCGGGGGTGGGGGGTTGGAGGTTCGGGGTGGGGGTGGATTTGGGGGGTGGGTTGGGGATTTTTGGGGGGATTTTTTTGGGGGGCACCCCGGTCGCCGAGTGTTCTATGCCCACTCCTGTTTGTCAAGACGATAGGGCTGTCTTGACAAACAGGAGTGGGCATAGAGGTGGCTTCTCGGCGGGGTGCGTGGGGGGAGTGTGGGTGGGGAGGGCATCCGACGCTCCGCGACGGACACTGCATCCTCGGCTGCGCCGTCGGACAGGGCTCTAGGCGCTCCGCGCCGGATGCGGGGTGGCGGGCTGCGCCCGGTGGGGGATCCTCGCTGCGCGTCGGACTGGGCATCCTTGCTGCGCGGCGGACAAGGCTCTAGGCGCTCCGCGCCGGATGGGGGTGGCGGGCTGCGCCCTACGTTGGGTTGGTGTGTTTGGTTTCGCTGTTGGGTGGGGGCGTTCGTGCTGCGTGTTGGCAAAGCGTCCTGGGCTTTGCCCTCTGACGAAGCGGTTGGTGGTTACCAGGGTTCGTCGAATTCGCCGTCTTTGGCGCCGAGGATGAAGGCGTCCCATTCGGCGGGGGTGAAGACGAGGACTGGGCCTTCTGGGTGGGCGGAGTTGCGCATGGCTACGTAGGTGATGCCGTCGGTGTGTTCGACGAAGGCGATCTCGACGTGTTCGCCGTCGGGGTCGCCCTCGTCGCCGCGCTGCCACTGGGCGGCGGTCAGGTCGAGGTTGCCGCGCACGTGCGCCTTGTCGTCGTAGATCGGCGCGCTTTCCGTCATACCCCTAGGTATACCGGAGCCCGCGGTGCTCGTGGCATCGCGGGCTCCGGTGGTCGCGGTGCAGCTCAGACGGTGTCGGTGAGGGGGCGGTCGACCCAGGACATGAGGCCGCGCAGCTTCTTGCCGACCTCCTCGATCGGGTGCTGTTCGCCCTCGGCCTGCAACTTCTTGTAGTTGTTGCGGCCCGCCTCGTCCTCGGCGACCCACTCGGTCGCGAAGGTGCCGTCCTGGATCTCGCCCAGGATCTTCTTCATCTCCTCCTTGACCGCGGCGTTCACGACGCGCGGGCCGCGGGTGAGGTCGCCGTACTCGGCGGTGTCGGAGATGGAGTAGCGCATGCGGGCGATGCCGCCCTCGTACATGAGGTCGACGATGAGCTTGAGCTCGTGGAGGACCTCGAAGTAGGCGATCTCGGGGGCGTAGCCTGCCTCGGTCAGGACCTCGAAGCCGGTCTGCACGAGGGCGGAGGCGCCACCGCAGAGGACGGCCTGCTCGCCGAAGAGGTCGGTCTCGGTCTCTTCCTTGAACGTGGTCTTGATGACGCCGGCGCGCGTGCCGCCGATGCCCGCCGCGTAGGACAGCGCCAGTGCCTGGGCGCCGCCGGTGGCGTCCTGGTGGATGGCGATGAGCGCGGGCACGCCCTTGCCGTCGACGAACTGGCGGCGGACGAGGTGGCCGGGGCCCTTGGGGGCGACCATGGCGACGTCCACACCGGACGGAGCCTCGATGAGGCCGTAGCGGATGTTGAAGCCGTGGCCGAAGAAGATCGCGTCGCCGTCCTTCAGGTTCGGCGCGATGTCCTTGGCGTAGATGTGCCGCTGGGCGGTGTCCGGGGCCAGGATCATGATCACGTCGGCCTCGGCGGACGCCTCGGCGGGCGTGAGCACGCGGAGACCCTCTTCCTCGGCCTTGGCACGCGACTTCGAGGTCTCCAGGAGACCGATCCGCACGTCGACGCCGGAGTCGCGCAGGCTCAGCGCGTGGGCGTGGCCCTGGCTGCCGTAGCCGATCACGGCGACCTTGCGGCCCTGGATGATGCTCAGGTCCGCATCGTCGTCATAGAAGATCTCGACGCTCATGGTGTTACTTCTTCCTTCCCTACCAACGAGAAATTCGGGTTAGCGCACCGCGGTCGCGGTGATGGAACGAGCGCCGCGGCCGATCGCGACCATGCCGGACTGCACGATCTCGCGAAGCCCGTACGGTTCCAGCATCCGGAGCAGCGCGTCGAGCTTGTCAGACGTGCCCGTGGCCTCGACGGTGACCGCCTCCGGCGAGACGTCGACGACCTTCGCGCGGAACAGCTGCACGGTCTCCAGGACCTGGCTGCGGACCGTGGCGTCGGCCCTGACCTTCACGAGCAGGAGCTGCCGCTGAACCGAAGCGGTCGGCTCCAGCTCCACGATCTTGATCACGTTGATCAGCTTGTTGAGCTGCTTGGTGACCTGTTCCAGGGGCAGCTCGTCCACCGAGACGACGATGGTCATCCGGGAGATGTCGGGGTACTCCGTGCGGCCGACGGCCAGGGACTCGATGTTGAAGCCCCGGCGGGAGAACAGCCCCGCGACGCGGGCGAGCACGCCGGGCTTGTCCTCGACCAGGACGCTCAGGGTGTGGCGGGTCATCACAGGTCCTCATCGAACAGTGGGCGGATGCCGCGAGCGGCCATGATCTCGGAGTTGCCGGTGCCCGCGGCGACCATGGGCCACACCTGGGCGTCCTTGCCGACCACGAAGTCGATGACGACCGGCCGGTCGTTGATCTCCATGGCCTGCTTGATGACGGCGTCGACCTCTTCGCGGGACTCCGCGCGCAGACCGGCGCAGCCCATGGCCTCGCCGAGCAGCTTGAAGTCCGGGATGCGGTGCTTGTGCGTGCCGAGGTCGGTCTGCGAGTAGCGGCCCTCGTAGAACAGGTTCTGCCACTGGCGGACCATGCCCAGGTTGCCGTTGTTGATGACGGCGACCTTGATCGGCAGGCCCTCGATGGCGCAGGTGGCCAGCTCCTGGTTGGTCATCTGGAAGCAGCCGTCGCCGTCGATCGCCCAGACCGCCTTGTCCGGCGCCCCCGCCTTGGCCCCCATGGCCGCGGGGACCGCGAAGCCCATCGTGCCGAGCCCGCCGGAGTTGATCCACGTCCGCGGGTTCTCGTACTTGATGAACTGCGCCGCCCACATCTGGTGCTGGCCGACCCCCGCCGTGTAGTGCGCGTCCGGGCCGACCAGCGAACCGATCCGCTCGATCACGTACTGCGGCGACAGCGTGCCGTCCGACGGCCAGTCGTAGCCCAGCGGGTAGGTCTCCTTGAGACCGTTCAGGTACGCCCACCACGGTGCCAGGTCGACCCGCTTGTCCGAGTGCTCGACCTCGACCCGGATCGCGTCGACCAGCTCGGTGATGATCTCCTTGCAGTCGCCCACGATCGGCACGTCCGCGCGCCGGTTCTTGGAGATCTCGGCCGGGTCGATGTCCGCGTGCACGACCTGCGCGTGCGGCGCGAACGACGACAGCTGGCCGGTCACCCGGTCGTCGAAGCGCGCGCCGAGCGCGACCAGGAGGTCGGACTCCTGCATCGCGGCGACCGCGCCGACCGAGCCGTGCATGCCGGGCATGCCCATGTGCTGCGGGTGCGAGTCGGGGAACGCGCCCTTGGCCATCAGGGTCGTGACGACCGGGATGCCCGTCGACTCGGCCAGCCGCAGCAGCTCCGCGTGGGCGTTCGCCTTGATCACGCCGCCGCCGACGTAGAGCACCGGCTTGCGGGCCGCCGCGATCAGCTTCGCGGCCTCGCGCACCTGCTTCCCGTGGGGCCGCGTGGTCGGGCGGTAGCCCGGCAGGCGCAGCTCCGGCGGCCAGGAGAACGTGGTCGTCTCCTGCAGCACGTCCTTGGGGATGTCCACCAGCACCGGGCCGGGTCGGCCCGTCGACGCCAGGTGGAACGCCTCCGCGATCGCCCGCGGGATCTCCGCCGGGTCGGTCACGAGGACGTTGTGCTTGGTGATCGGCATCGTGATGCCGCAGATGTCGGCTTCCTGGAACGCGTCCGTGCCGATCAGCGCCCGGCTCTGCTGACCGGTGATCGCGACCACCGGGACCGAGTCCATGTTCGCGTCGGCCAGCGGCGTCACCAGGTTCGTCGCACCCGGCCCCGACGTCGCCATGCACACGCCGACCTTGCCCGTGGCCTGCGCGTACCCGGTCGCGGCGTGACCCGCGCCCTGCTCGTGGCGCACCAGGACGTGCCGGACCTTCGTCGAGTCCAGCAGCGGGTCGTAGGCGGGGAGGATCGTGCCACCGGGGATGCCGAAGACGATTTCGCAGCCGACGGCTTCGAGTGAACGGACGAGCGACTGGGCACCGGTTACGCGGATCGGGGCTCCGCTCGGCGGGGCCGGTTTGGGCCGCGGGCCGGGGCGGGGCGACTCGCCAGGGGCCTGTCGCGAGGTTGCGCTAGTCATCTGTCTGCCTCGTGGTGTCGGATGCGGTGGTTGGGCCCACCTGGGGGTCCGGGCACGAAAAAACCCTCGACAACCCGAACGGGTCGTACGAGGGTCGCGCGTCGACGCAGCTGCTACTGCCTAGGCGTCGACGCGCCTGGGAAGTACGAGAACGAGCGTGCGCTGCATGGCGGTGACGTTAACCGTGAATCACGGGAACCGTCAACTGGGCGGGATCGGATTCCCGGATCGTGGACGTGATGTGCTGCACGAACACGGGGCGGAGTCACCCGTGCGGCTGACCGGTGCGACCATGTCCGACGTGGACAAGCTGGTCTTCCGAATCCCCGCCGTCGCCCTGCTCGCCTCCGGCGTCGGCATCATCTGCGTCACGCCGGTGGCGTTCGCCGTACCGGGGTTGCAGGTGCTCTACGTGCTGCCGGTGGCGTTCGCGGTGTGGGTGCTGCGGAACCGGACGACGGTCGACTCCGAGACGATCGTGGCACGCGGGGTGTTCGGCAAGCGCGTGGTGCCGTGGACCGGGGTGAAGGCCATCAAGCTCGCCGAGCGGTCCTGGCTCAGCGCCGTGCTGACCGACGACAAGCTGGTGCGGCTGCCCGCCGTGCGGATGATGCACCTGCCCGCGCTGGCGGCGGTCAGCGGCGGCCGGATCGCGGATCCCACAGTGCGCGAGGAGCCCGCGGCCGAGGAACCAGCCGTGGAGGAACCCTCGGTGGAGGAACCGGCCGTCGAGGTGCCTGCCGTCGACGAGGATGCCGCGATGGAGTCCGGCACCGTGGAGCCGACGTCCGCCGAGCACGGGGACGACCTGCCCACGGCGGACCCGGCGGGCTCCCCCGCGGGCAAGCCGTCGGCCGTCGACCGCGAGGACGCCGAGCGCTCGTAGTACCCGGTCCCCGGACAGCGGGTCCACGAGAGGGGACCGGTCGGTTCGGCGGACGTCACCCGGAAGCAGGACGCGGTCGCCCGGTTCACGCAGGCCCAACCCCGTGCCTCCGTAGAGTCGGACGCGTGCTCAAGACCTCCCGCGTCCCCCTGATCAGCCTCGTCCTGGCGCTCGCGGGACTCGCCGTCTCGGTGTACCTGACGATCGCCCACTACGGCGCCCCCGAGCTCCTCGTCTGCTCCGAGAACAGCGTCGTCGACTGCGCCACCGTCACCAGCAGCGAGCAGTCCGAGCTGCTGGGGATCCCCGTCGCCGTGCTCGGCGCGCTGTTCTACGCGTTCCTCACGGCCATCTGCCTCCCGTGGGCCTGGCGGAGCGCGAGCCCGTGGGTCGGCTGGGTCCGGCTGGCGTCGGTCGGGGTCGGGGTGCTGTTCGTCGTCTACCTGGTCGCGGCCGAGTTCCTGCTGATCGGGAAGATCTGCCTGTGGTGCACGGTGGTGCACGTGATCACGCTCGCACTGGCCGGTCTCCTGGTCGCCGCGGCGCTGCGCCCGAGTAACGTCTGAACCACCGCTCCACCGCACGTCACGCCCACCAGGCGTCTGAAACCACTGCTGCGCACTCAGATCTTGGAGGAGCCGTGCCCTCGCTACGGTCCCGAATCACCACCCACGGCCGCAACGCCGCGGGAGCCCGTTCGCTGTGGCGGGCCACCGGCATGACCGACTCGGACTTCGGCAAGCCGATCATCGCCATCGCGAACTCCTACACCCAGTTCGTGCCCGGTCACGTGCACCTGCGCGACCTCGGCGACATCGTGGCCGAGGGCATCCGCGAGGCGGGCGGCGTGCCGCGGGAGTTCCACACGATCGCGGTGGACGACGGCATCGCGATGGGGCACAGCGGCATGCTCTACTCGCTGCCCTCGCGCGAGGTGATCGCGGACGCGGTCGAGTACATGGTGAACGCGCACCAGGCCGACGCGATCGTGTGCATCTCGAACTGCGACAAGATCACGCCGGGCATGCTGAACGCGGCGCTGCGGCTCAACATCCCGGTGGTGTTCGTGTCGGGCGGGCCCATGGAGGCGGGCAAGGCCGTCGTCGTGGACGGGGTGGCGATCCCGTCGAGCGACCTGATCACGACGATCTCGGCGTCGGCGAACGCGAACGTGGACCAGAGCGGGCTGGACGAGGTCGAGCGCTCGGCGTGCCCGACGTGCGGGTCGTGCTCCGGCATGTTCACCGCGAACTCGATGAACTGCCTGACCGAGGCGCTGGGTCTCGCGCTGCCGGGCAACGGGTCGACGCTGGCCACGCACGCCGCGCGCCGCGACCTGTTCGTCGAGGCAGGCAGGACCGTCGTGGAGCTGGCCCGCCGCTGGTACGAGCAGGACGACGAGTCCGCGCTGCCCCGGTCCATCGCGAACCGCAAGGCGTTCGAGAACGCCATGGCGCTGGACATGGCGATGGGCGGCTCGACCAACACCGTGCTGCACATCCTCGCCGCCGCGCAGGAGGGCGAGATCGACTTCACGCTCCAGGACATCGACGACATCAGCCGCCGGGTCCCCTGCCTGTCGAAGGTGTCGCCGAACTCGGACTTCCACATGGAGGACGTGCACCGCGCGGGCGGCATCCCCGCGCTGCTCGGCGAGCTCGACCGCGGCGGCCTGCTCAACCGCGACGTGCACTCGGTGCACAGCCCGTCGCTCTCGGAATGGCTGGCCGAGTGGGACGTGCGCGGAGCTTCCCCCTCCGAGCGGGCCGTGGAGCTGTTCCACGCGGCGCCCGGCGGGGTGCGGACGACCGAGGCCTTCTCCACCTCGAACCGCTGGTCCTCTTTGGACACCGACGCGGCGGAGGGGTGCATCCACGACGTGGAGCACGCGTTCACCAAGGACGGCGGGCTGGCGGTGCTGCGGGGGAACCTGGCGGAGCGCGGGGCGGTGATCAAGGCCGCGGGGATCGACGAGGAGCTGTGGCACTTCGAGGGGCCGGCGCGGGTCGTGGAGAGCCAGGAAGAGGCCGTGTCGGTGATCCTCAAGAAGGAGATCCAGGCCGGGGATGTGCTGGTCGTGCGGTACGAGGGGCCTGCCGGTGGGCCGGGGATGCAGGAGATGCTGCACCCGACGGCCTTCTTGAAGGGGTCCGGGCTGGGCAAGAAGTGCGCGTTGATCACGGACGGGCGGTTCTCGGGCGGGTCGTCGGGGTTGTCGATCGGGCACGTGTCGCCGGAGGCGGCAGGCGGCGGGGTGATCGGGTTGGTGCAGGACGGGGACCGGATCCTGATCGACGTGCACGAGCGGCGGCTGGAACTGCTGGTGGACGAGGACGTGCTGGCGGAGCGGCGGGCGAAGATGGAGGCGAGTGAGCGACCTTGGCAGCCGGTGGATCGGGTTCGGCCGGTCACGGCGGCTTTGAGGGCTTATGCGCGGTTGACGACGGATGCGTCTACGGGGGCTGTTCGGGATCCGTCGCGGTAGTTCCGGGGTCTTGGGTGGCCGGAATTGTCGGACCCTCTGAGTAGGTTGTGCATCGGGGGGTCTTCACGGGCGGGGGACCTTTGGTCTGGTTTGTCCGGGTCAGGAAGGGGAAGCCCGGCCCCCGGCGCGCGATTGTCTCAATGCCTGATCTTGCTTGTCAAGACGATAGAGCTGTCTTGACAAGCAAGATCAGGCAGGAGGGCGCTGTGGATCGGGGGCAGAGGGGAAGTCTGGCTTCGCCAGCATCGAGCTCCGCCTGACCAGGCATCGGGCTCCGCCCGACACTGCATCCTCGCTGCGCGTCGGACAAGGCATCGGGCTTCGCCCGACAAGGCCCCAGGCGCTCCGCGCCGGATGCGTGCTGGCGGGCTGCGCCCAACGGGGCGGGGGGTGGCTGGGTGGCTGGGTGGCTTTGGTGGTTAGACGGAGCGGAAGACGTAGAGGGTTGCGGCTACTGCGGCGGCGGAGATGACGAGGAAGATGCTGCCGCTGAGGAGGGGGCGGCGGAACCAGCTGCGGCCGTAGTCGAGGGCGGCGCGGCCGGGGCCGGTGAAGAGGAGGGTGAAGGCCATGACGGCGAAGGAGGACTCCTGTTCGACGCCGGGTGCGCCGAAGAAGCCGCCGCCCCACTTCACCACGATGGCGTTGGCCATGACGCCGAGGATGCCGGCGGCGGCCAGGGGGGTGAACAGGCCGAAGACGAGCAGGATGCCGCCGCCCAGTTCGGTGACGCCGGTCACCCAGGACAGGATGCGGGCCTCGCGGAAGCCTGCGGACTCGAGGAACTTGGCGAAGCCGTCGATGCCGGGGCCGCCGAACATGCCGAAGACCTTCTGGAGCCCGTGCACGACGAACGCGGCGCCGAGGGCGACCCGGAGGACGAAGAGGCCCAGGTCGGTGCCGCCGTTCCAGGCGAACACGCGGCGGCGGTCGTAGTCGTCCTCGAAGTGCGAGGACACCGGGTCGACCGGGGTGTAGCCCGTGTTGTCGAAGGACTTGGTGCTGGAGTCGAAGGACTGCGTGCCGTCGTCGAAGTGGTGCACGCCCCCGCTCGCGCTGCTCGCCGGGTAGAACCCGTCGTCGGGGTAACCACCTGAGCCGGAACGGTCGTCGTGAGTAGCCACGAACCGGCACGATAGGAGAATCGGGCGACGTTGGCGAGGGTCCATTCCGCCGGACCCGCTGCTGCGGATGCCGAGGCGGGCCCTCAGTAGTCGCCTTTCACCAGGTTGAGGGGCTGCTCACCGGCCGCGAACCGGGCGATCTCGCGGGTGGCGACCCCGTAGGAACGGCGTTCGGACCCCGTGCAGCTCCCCGCCACGTGCGGCGTGAGGAACAGGCCGGGGGCGGTCCACAGTGGATGGTCCTCGGGCAGCGGCTCGGGCTCGGTGACGTCCAGGGCGGCCCGGAGGCGGCCGCTGGTGAGCTCGGCGACCAGCGCGTCGGTGTCGACGACCGGGCCGCGGGCGGCGTTGACCAGGATCGCGCCGTCGGGCATCGCGGCCAGGAACGCGGCGTCGACCATGCCCGTCGTCTCGTCGGTCAGCGGCACGACGACCAGCACGGCGTCGTGCTCGCCGAGCAGCACGGGCAGCTCGTCCATGCCGTGCACGCGGTCGCGGGCGGTGCGGCCGACCAGGGTCGCGGTCGCGTCGAACGGCTCCAGCCTGCGCCGGAACTGCTCGCCGAGGTCACCGGCGCCGACGACCAGCACGCGCTTGTCCTGGAGGGTGTCGGTGCGGTGGAAGTCCCAGCGGCGCTCGCGGCGGGCGGCGTCGAACGCCGGGAAGTCGCGGTAGATCGAGAGCAGCGCGCCGATCGCCCACTCCGCGGTGCTGCCGCCGTGCGCGCCGCGGCACGTGGACAGCAGCACGCCCTCGGGGAGGGTGCCGATGAAGCGCTCGGCGCCCGCGCTGAGCAGCTGGACCAGCTCGAGCTTCGGGAGCTGCGCGTAGACGTCGGACGGGTTCGTCCCCTGGAGGAACTTCGGCACGAGCACGCGGGCGTCGGCGGCTTCCGGTGGCAGCGGTTCGCCCGCCTCGTAGCGGACGGCGCGGACACCGTCCACCGAGGACAGCGCGGACAGGCCGTAGTCGTCGGGGACGAGCACGATGAGCGTCACCCCTGCAAGCTACGGCACACTGTCGCGCATGCAGGAGCACGACGTCGTCTCGGCGGACGGCACGCGGATCAGGGTGTGGCGGTCGGACGCGGAAGGGCCAGTGGTGCTGCTCTGCCCCGGCCTCGGCACGACCCCGGAGACCTGGCCCGCGCTGCTGCTGCCGACGTGCGGAGTGCGGGCGCTGAGCTGGTACCACCGCGGCACGATGGGGTCGGCGCGACCGGAGGACGAGTCGCGGATCGCGCTGGCCGACCACGTGGCGGACGCGCTCGCGGTCCTGGACGACGCGGGCATCGAGCAGTGCGTGGTGCTCGGCTGGTCGATGGGCGTGACGGTCGCCGCCGAACTGGCGTTGAAGCACCCCGACCGGGTGTCCGGGCTGATGCTGGTCGCGGGCGCCCCCGGCGACTCGTTCGAGTCCATGCTCGGCGTCTCCGGCCTGCCGTCGGACCTGCGCAGGCTCGTCGGGCTGACCGGCGCGAAGGCGCTGCGCGCCGCCGGTCCCCTGCTGGACCTGGTGCTGCACCGGCTGCCGATCAACGACGTGACCACGTTCCTGCTCCGGCACAGCGGCCTGATGCTCGCCTCCAGCGCGCCCGAGGCCGTCGCGGGGTCGATGAGCCGGTTCATGAAGCACGACTGGACCTGGTACTTCACGTTGGCGCTCGCCCTCGGGCAGGTGCCGAGGCAGGACCTGACCGGCGTGACCTGCCCCACGACCGTGCTCGCCGGCAAGTACGACCTGCTGGCGTCACCCGAAAGCATGGCCGGTCCCGCGGGGACGTTGCCCCAGGCGCGGGTGCGCGTGCTCCCGACCAGCCACTTCCTGCCGCTGGAGGCTCCGGACGTGCTCGCCGAGGAGCTGTTGCTGCTGGTCGACCGGGTCGACGCCGTGCACCGGGCCCTGTGCGACCTCGACCCGCCGCCACTCACCTCGGGTTCACGGCAGCGCGCCTAGTGTCACCTCTCGTGTCACGTCCTCAGCGGTTGCTCCGCGCGGTCCTGGCGAGCACGGCCCTCTGCCTGCTCGCCACCGGCTGCGCGAGTTTTCCCGAGCAGCCGTCGCCCGCGGGCTGGAGCGCCCAGCCGCAGCTCACCCCCCAGGCGGGCCCGACACCCGAACTGCCAGGCGGACTGCCGCAGGCGGGCGGTGAGCAGCAGGGCGGCCAGCCCCCCGCCTCCGTCCCCCCGCCCGAGGGCTGCAAGGACTTCAGCCCCGCCGTCGTCGCGACCTGCCTCAACCCGATCTCCGGTGTCGCGCTGACCGACGTGAACCAGTCCACCGGTGTCGTCACCGCTCTCGCGACCGAACGCACCACCGGCAAGCTCCTCAAGGTCACCAAGGACGTCGACCCCGTCGAGGTCGCCAGCTTCCCCGTCGACGCCACGTCCGACGGCGGCCTCACCGGCCTCACCCTGTCCCCGTCCTACGGCGAGGACCAGCTCGTCTACGTCTACCTCACCACCGACACCGACAACCGCGTCGTCCGCATCGCCCCCGGCGACACCCCCAAACCGGTGCTCACCGGCATCCCCAAGGGCCCCACCGGCAACCGCGGCGTCCTCGGCTACGACCGCGAAGGCGCCCTGCTCGTCGCCACCGGCGACGCGGGCAACCCCGCCCTCGCCACCGACCCGACCTCCCTCGCGGGCAAGGTCCTCCGCATCGACGCCGCGGGCCACCCCGCCAAGGGCAACCCCACCACCGGCTCCGCCGTCCTCACCAGCGGCCTCCGCTCCCCCGGCGGCATCTGCGTCTCCGCCGACGGCACCAAGACCTGGGTGACCGACGCCACCCCCACCGCCGACGTCCTCTACCGCGTCGACGCCGGCAAACCCCTCACCACCCCCGCCTGGTCCTGGCCCGACAAACCAGGCGTCACCGGCTGCGCCTCCCTCTCCAACATGATGTGGGTCGCCACCTCCAACACCCCCGGCACCCAGATGATCGCCATGAACCCAGAAGGCGCCTTCACCGGCAAACCAGAACCCTTCCTCGACAAGGAAAACGGCTTCGGCCGCATCGGCCCCCTAGTCGCCCTCGACGACAACACCGCCCTCGCGGGCACCGTCAACAAAGCAGGCGGCACCCCCATCTCCAGCGACGACCGCGTAGTCATCATCGTCCGCGACGCCGCCAGCGGCGGCAGCAAGGACTAGCAACAACAAAAACAGACGGCAGCGAGCAAACGAGCAAGCACGCACCAACCCCACACATTGGGCGCAGCCCGCCAGCGCGCATCCGGCGCGAAGCGCCTGGGGCCTTGTCCGCCGCGCAGCAAGGATGCCCTGTCCGACGCGAAGCGCGGATGTTTGGTCCGACGGCACAGCCGAGGATGCCTCGTCGGACGGAGTCCGATGCTTGAGTCGGCGGAGCCGATGCTGGCGAAGCCAGACTTCCCCTCTGCCCCCGATCCACAGCGCCCTCCTGCCTGATCTTGCTTGTCAAGACAGCTTCACCGTCTTGACAAGCAAGATCAGGCATTGAGACAATCGCGCGCCGGGGGCTGGGCTTCCCACGAGTGGGAGGGCCGGGACTGGGCTTCGCACGGTGGGAGGGCCCTGGCTGAGCTTCACCACGAGTGGGAGGGCCGGGACTGGGCTTCGCACGGTGGGAGGGCCCTGGCTGAGCTTCACCACGAGTGGGAGGGCCGGGACTGGGCTTCGCACGGTGGGAGGGCCCTGGCTGAGCTTCACCAGGGGTGGGACGGCCGGGGCTGGGCTTCACCAGGGGTGAGAGGGCAACAGCCAAACTCCCCCAGCGAGCAGAACACCAGCCCTCACGAACCCAACACCCTCACCCAGACCCCAAACAAACAAACGGCCGCCTCAACGGATCCACCGCCACCGCATCCGCCAACGCCACCGCAGGCGAAAACCCCGAAGCCAACCCCCGGTGGTAATCCCCCATGGCCGCCGCAGCAGGCTCATCCCCCACCCGGCTACTGGCCGCGATCACCGTGTGCGCCCCGCTCGCCAGCATCGCCCCCGCGAACCCCAACGCCTCGTCCCCCGGCCGGATCCGGTTCAACGCCAGTTCGCACGCCGCCAACACCACCTGCCGGGGCGGCCGCCGCACCCGTCCCACCTCGTGCGCGAACAACGCCCCGTCAGCCAGTTCCAGCCGCGAGAACAGCGCGTTCTCCGGTTCGTGTTCCCCGTGGGCCGCGATGTGCGCCAGCGTCACGCCGTCCAGCGCCGCCAGCACCCGGACGACCCTCGCCTCGTCCCCTCCGATCGCGGTCGCGTCCACGTGGTAGGTCGCGAGCTTGTCGATCTCGCCTTCCGCCGCTTGCAGCCCTGGTCCGCGGACCAGCAGGACCCCGTGCCCGGAGTCGACGTCCGCTCGCGCGGTGGCCAGCCAGGCGGTGGCCGACGGCACGACGGTCGTGGGCCGGGACTTGCAGGAGGCGAGCACGCCCCAGGGCACCACGTACAGCGCCCCGGTCGGCACGATCACCAGTTCGCGGTCCCCCAGCATCCCGGCCAGCGGCCGCAGCAGCTGCCGGTCCAGCTGGTCGGCCTGCCGCCGGGCGGACGCCGAGATCACCTCGGCCAGCGGTGCGGGCAGGTAGTCGGGTGCCAGGGCGTTCAGGTCCGCGTGCAGCCGCAGCGCCGCCTCGGTCGCGGCGGCGGCGGATCCCAGGCGCACCAACCGCACCCGACCACCGGCGACCACCACGGCCACCATCGAGTCCCCCGACGACGCGAAGCTGATCATGGCCCGTTCGCCGAGCTGCGCCTGCACCTCACGCACGTCCGCCACCGGCCGCGCCTTGCCCCACGGGCTCGCGCTCCACCCGAGCCGCATCGCGTCCCGCTGGCTGGTCGCGTACCGCACCTCCAGCGTCGACGTCGGGTGCCCGTCGAGCCGGGCCCGCAGCAGCGCCCGGCTGAGCTGCCTCACCTCGGCGATCCGCTCGGACAGCTCGGCGTCCACAGTGGACTCGACCGGCTCGTACCGGTACATCTGCGCGCGGGTGCGCTCCAACCAGGTGAACAGCCGCCGCGCCGACGCCGCCGACCCAGACCCGTCCAGCACCAGCCGCACCGCCAGCTCGCCGAGCTCCCGCCCGTGCAGCGCGGTCCCCGACACCAGCTCCAGGCCACCCATCTGGTCCCGCATCCGCCCCAGCTCGGCGAGCCCCGCCTTCGCCTGGGCGAGCGCGACACGCCGGTTCCCGGTGGCCAGCGCCAGTTCCGCGCGGCACAGCCGCAGCAGCATCCGGTGGTCGATGGGACTGGTCCGCCGGGTGCGCGGCACGTCGCGCAGCAGGTCGGCGGCTCGGTCGGTGTTGCCCCGCCGCACTTCCACCCGCACCGCGAGCGCGTACGCGACGGCGGCGTGGTCGCGCAGGTTCAGCGAGGTCAGCAGCCCGGCCAGGTCGAGCGCGCGCTCGACCACCCGAGCGGACGGCCGCTTGCTCCCCAACGCCCGCAGCACGTCCACCCGCAGCACGATCAACCCGGCGACCGCCGCCCACGCCGGGCTGCCGCGGCGGACCAGCCTGCGCTGCGCCGAGTTCGCCATCCGCTTCGCGGTGACCTCGTCGTCGTCCAGGAGCGCGGCCGCAGCGCGGAACAGCTCGGCTTCCGCGATGTCCTGGCCGATCCGCTGCTTGCGCAACTCCGGCAGCACCGCGTCGAGGTGGCGGGCGGCCTCGTCGACCAGCCCCACGCTGATCATGGCCTCGGCCTGGTCGATCCGCAGTCGCGGCAGCAGACCGGGCAGGCCGTGGTCCTGGTAGGCCTTGTTGGCGTCCTCGTAGCGGCGCAGCGCGGCGGGCAGGTCGCCCTCCTGCTTGAGGACGTTGCCGAGCGCGTGCTGCGCGATCGCCGCACGCACCGGGACGTCGTGGACGGTCGCGAGGTCGACCACGCGGTTCAGGTCGCGCTTCGCGAGGTCGGTGCGGTGGATCTCGCCGTAGGCGTTGCCGCGGTTGGACAGGGTGACGACCAGCGACTCCACCAGCGGGACCGGGTCACCGGTGGCGTCGGCGAGGCGCTGCTCCTTGCGGGCCACGCTGAGGTCGAGGTGTCCGATGCCCTCTTCGACACGACCCACCCGGCACAGCAGCCCGCCGTGGTTGCCGTCCACGAGGCTGTAGAGCTCATCACGCAGGTCCGGGTCCGGCATGGCCGAGAGTTGTTGCCTGGCAACGGCCAACTGGGTCAGACCGTCGTCGAGACTTCCGGTTTCGGCGAGCCCGAAGGACAAGGTGACGAGCAGGCGGGTGCGGATCTCCAAGCGCTCGACCTCGTCGATGCCGGGCGTCTCCAGGAGGGCCGAACCGCGCTCCAGCAAGCGGATCGCGTGGAGGTAGCGGCCCGCGAGGGTGGCGGCACGACCGCGGTGGAGGAGTTCACGGGCGCGGTCGACGGCTCGGCGCGCCGCCTCAACGCGAGGAGTGCCGCGCGGAGGTTCGGCGGGCGCAGGTGACGGCACAGTCATATGAGAGCACAAACGCCTGCCGGGCACTGCCGTCCGGTCGGGCACCAACCCGATCACCGACAGCACCCGACAGGCGTTTGCGGGAGTGCTAGTTGGCCCCGACGGGGTTCGACTCGGAGTGGTACGGACCGCCGTTCGGCTCGGCGGGGGTCTCCGGCTTGGGCGGCACCGGCAACGGGGTCTCGTCGCCCTCGGTGCCCGCCGGG
Source organism: Umezawaea tangerina (assembly GCF_003002815.1). GTDB lineage: Bacteria > Actinomycetota > Actinomycetes > Mycobacteriales > Pseudonocardiaceae > Umezawaea > Umezawaea tangerina. The sequence continues at coordinate 670,348 of NZ_PVTF01000004.1, forward strand.
ACGATCGCGTCGATCTCTTCGATGAGCTTGGGGTCGGTTTCAGCAGCCATGGTTGTTCTCCCCTAACAAACAGGCGACCCGAACGGGCCGGCGACCTGAACCACATTTCATGATCATTTCGAGCCCCCCGGCTCGATTGAACGGCCTAAGCCTTACACAGATGGACGCTTCTTCGATGAGTATTTTCACCCATTGCGACGAAAAATATGGCTCAGCTCACCTCTGACCAGCGTTTACGTATCACTTGACGCCGCAAGCACCACCCGTTCGGAGCAAGCCCCTAACGCAGCGGAGGCGTTGTCCGATCCGCATAAAGCGGCCGAACAACGCCTCCGACGTGGAATAGCCTAAGAACAGCGGGCGATCACGAGTTCGCGCACCCGTTTGGCGTCGGCCTGGCCCTTGGTGGCCTTCATGACCGCGCCGACGATGGCGCCCGCGGCGGCAACCTTGCCGTCGCGGATCTTGTCGGCGACGTCGGGCTGGGCCGCCAGGGCCTCGTCGACGGCCTTCTCCAGCGCGCCGTCGTCGGAGACGACCTTGAGGCCGCGCGCCTCGACGACCTGCTCCGGCTCGCCCTCGCCGTCGAGGACGCCGATGACGACCTCGCGGGCGAGCTTGTTGGTCAGCGCGCCCTCGTTGACGAGCGCGACGACCTTCGCCACCTGCGCCGGGGTGATCGGCAGCGCGCCGAGCTCCACGCCGCGGGTGTTGGCCTGCTGCATCAGGTACGACACCCACCACGACCGCGCCTCGACGGACGTGGCGCCCGCCTCGACGGTGGCCGCGACGAGGTCGATGGCGTCGGCGTTGACCAGGTCGCGCAGCTCCGCGTCGGTCAGGCTCCACTCGGCCTTGATGCGCTTGCGGCGCTCCGCGGGCATCTCGGGCAGCGTGAGCCGCAGCTCCTCCACCCATTCGCGCGACGGCGCGATGGGCACGAGGTCGGGCTCCGGGAAGTACCGGTAGTCCTCGGCGGTCTCCTTGCGACGACCCGCGCGGGTCGTGCCGGAGGCCTCCTCGAAGTGCCGCGTCTCCTGCACGATCTCGCCGCCCTCGGCGAGGATCGCGGCCTGGCGGGTCATCTCGAACCGCACGGCCCGCTCGACGCTGCGCAGCGAGTTGACGTTCTTCGTCTCGGTGCGCGTGCCGAGCACGCCGGAGTCCTTGGGGCTCAACGAGACGTTGGCGTCGCAGCGCAGCGAGCCCTGGTCCATCCGCACGTCGGACACGTCGAGCGCCTTGAGCAGGTCGCGCAGCGCGCTGACGTAGGCGCGGGCCACCTCGGGCGCGCGCTCGGCCGTGCCGGGGATCATCTTCGTGACGATCTCGATCAGCGGTACACCGGCGCGGTTGTAGTCGAGCAGCGAGTGGTCAGCGCCATGAATTCGCCCAGTTGCGCCGCCCACATGCAGCGACTTGCCGGTGTCCTCCTCCATGTGCGCGCGCTCGATCTCCACGCGGAAGATCTCGCCGTCGTCCAGCGTCACGTCGAGGTAGCCGTTGAACGCGATCGGCTCGTCGTACTGGGACGTCTGGAAGTTCTTCGGCATGTCCGGGTAGAAGTAGTTCTTCCGCGCGAAGCGGCACCACTCCGCGATCTCGCAGTTCAGCGCGAGACCGATCCGGATCGCCGACTCGACCGCGACGCCGTTCACGACGGGCAGCGCGCCGGGCGCGGCCAGGCAGACCGGGCACACGTGCGTGTTCGGCTCGCCGCCGAACTCGTTGGCGCAGCCGCAGAACATCTTGGTCTTCGTGTGCAGCTCGACGTGCACCTCAAGACCCAGCATGGGGTCGAACCGCGCGACGACCTCGTCGTAGTCCATCAGGTCAGCAACGCTCGTCACGCTTTCCCGTCCTTCCGCAGACCTCGCACGGCCAGCGCCGCGCCGGTGATCGCGACGGCGATGCTGGCGGCCGCGTTCGCGAGCGCCAGCTTGTCCTTGTCACCCCTGGCGGTGCGCAGGGTGGAGAAGGCGCTCGCGGCGGCGGCGACCGCGCCGAGCAGGCCCATGATCCCTCGGGCTTTCCTCATCGTCAGATCCCTTCCAACTGCGGGACGCGCTGGATGAGCGGACCGCCCTGGGCCGCGTCGCGCGCGACCTCGTAGGCGGCGGCGACCCGGTACATGCGGTGGTCCTGGAGCGCGGGAGCCATGATCTGCAGGCCGACGGGCAGACCGTCGTCCGCGGACAGTCCACTCGGGACGCTCATGGCCGCGTTGCCCGCCAGGTTCGACGGGATGGTGCAGAGGTCGGCCTTGTACATGGCCATCGGGTCGTCGACCCGCTCGCCGATCTTGAACGCGGTGGTCGGCGTGGTCGGCGAGACCAGCACGTCGACGGTCGCGAACGCGGCGTCGAAGTCGCGCGCGATGAGCGTGCGGACCTTCTGCGCCGAGCCGTAGTAGGCGTCGTAGTAGCCGGACGACAGCGCGTACGTGCCGATCATGATGCGGCGCTTGACCTCGGCGCCGAACCCGGCGTCCCTGGTCAGCGCCATGACCTCCTCGGCACCGTGGGTGCCGTCGTCGCCGACGCGCAGGCCGTAGCGCATCGCGTCGAAGCGGGCCAGGTTGGACGAGGCCTCGCTGGGCGCGATCAGGTAGTAGGCGGGCATCGCGTAGTCGAAGCTCGGGCAGGAGACCTGCACGACCTCGGCGCCGAGCTGCCGCAGCTGCTCGACGGCGGCCTCGAACGACGCCAGCACACCGGGCTGGTAGCCCTCGCCGCTGAACTGCGACACGACGCCGACGCGGACGCCGCTCAGGTCGCCGGAGGCGCCTTCGCGGGCCGCGGCCACGACCGGCGGGACCGGCGCGTCGATGGACGTGGAGTCCATGTTGTCGTAGCCCGCGATGACCTCGTGCAGCAGCGCCGCGTCGAGGACCGTGCGGGCGCACGGCCCGGCCTGGTCCAACGAGGACGAGAACGCCACGAGACCGTAACGCGACACGGAGCCGTAGGTCGGCTTGACGCCGACCGTCCCGGTGACCGAGCCGGGCTGGCGGATGGACCCGCCGGTGTCGGTGCCGATGGCCAGCGGCGCCTCGAACGCGGCCAGCGCCGCGGAGGAGCCACCGCCCGAGCCGCCGGGGATGCGGTCCAGGTCCCACGGGTTGTGGGTGGGGCCGTAGGCGGAGTTCTCGGTCGACGAGCCCATGGCGAACTCGTCCATGTTCGTCTTGCCGAGGATGACGACGCCCGCCTCGCGCAGCCTGCGCGTCACGGTCGAGTCGTACGGCGAGTGCCAGCCCTCGAGGATCTTCGACCCGCACGTGGTCGGCATGCCCTCGGCGACGAGGACGTCCTTGAGCGCCAGCGGGACGCCCGCCAGCGGCGAGGCCACCGGGCGACCGGCGGCGACGTCGTCGTCCACCTTCTTGGCCGCGGCGAGCGCGCCGTCGGTGTCGACGTGCAGGAACGCGTTGACACCCTTGTCGACCGAGGAGATGCGGTCGAGGTGCGCCTGGGCGACCTCGACCGCCGACACCTCGCCGCCGTGGATCTTGGCGGCCAGCTCGGCGGCCGTGCTGCGGATCAGGCTCATGCTTCCTCACCCAGGATTCGGGGCACGCGGAAGCGGCCGTCCTCGGCGGCGGGGGCGCCCGCGAGCGTCTTGGCCTGGCCGAGGCTCGGGCGCACCACGTCCTCGCGGAACACGTTGGTCAGCGGAACGGCGTGCGAGGTCGGTGGGATGTCGGCGGTGGCGATGTCGCCCACCGCGGACACCGACTGCAGGATGACGTCGAGCTGACCGGCGAACAGGTCGAGCTCGTCGTCGGTGACGGCCAGCCTGGCCAGCCTGGCCAGGTGCGCGACCTCGTCGCGGGAGATGCTGGGCACCTCGTCAACCCCCGTGGGTCGGTAGTCGGATTCGTGGACTTCCCGAGTCTATGGCGAGGTCAGCACCGGCTTCGACCGGGTTGCCGGGCGCCTGCTCACGGGCGGTGCGCGATTTTACCGGGGCGCAACTGTCGGAGGAGAGTCGGAAAGCGATAGTTCGTCTGCGAGAATCACCGGTCGGCGATGCGGTCACGTGGCACGTACCGCTTACCGATACCGCTCGGGTGATCATCTCCCGCGCATGAGCATGGAGGCGTTCACCGTGTCCTTCCTGATCCGGGTCCAACTCCCGGACCGTCCCGGCACCCTCGGCGCGGTCGCTTCGGCGCTCGGCGAGATCGGGGCAGACATCCTCAGCGTGGACGTGGTGGAACGCGGCGGCGGCGTGGCGATCGACGACCTCGTGGTCGAGCTCCCCTCCGGGCGGCTCCCCGACGTGCTCATCACCGCCGCCGAGTCGATCGACGGTGTCGAGGTGGACGCGGTGCGCCCGTACGCGGGCGTGCTCGACACGCACCGCGAGCTGGAGCTCGTCGAGGAGGTCGCGGAGGAGCCGTCCAAGGGTCTCGCGGTCTTCACCGAGGGCGTTCCGAAGATCATCCGCGCGGGCTGGGCCGTCGTGCTCGGCCACGACGCGAAGGGCGTGCACCGGATCACCGCCAGCTCGGCGGCCCCGGAGACCCGCATGACCAACCCGCCGTGGTTCCCGCTCCAGCGCGCCACCGTCCTGGACGGCGAGGAGGACTGGGTGCCGGAGACGTGGCAGGAGCTGGGCACGGAGCTGGCCGCCACGCCGCTGGGCAAGCCGGACCGCGTGCTGCTCGTCGGCAGGCCCGGTGGGCCGATGTTCCGCGCCGCCGAGGTCGCCAGGCTCGCGCACCTGGCCGGGATCGTGTCGGTCGTGCTGCCGGATTGACCCTGACACCGTGTGAGGCCGTTGACTCGGGGGCGTCATGTTCAGCATCGGGGACTTCGCCAAGCACGGTCGCGTGTCGGTGCGCATGCTGCGCCACTACGACGAGATCGGGCTGCTCAGACCCGCCCACGTCGACCCGTTCACCGGCTACCGCTCCTACGAGGGCGCGCAGCTGGCCCGGCTCAACCGGGTCATCGCGCTCAAGGACCTCGGGCTCACCCTCGCGCAGGTCGGGGAGATCATCGACGAGAAGGTGGGCGTCGAGGCGCTGCGCGGGATGCTGCGGCTGCGGCGGGCCGAGCTGGAGGCCTCGATCGAGGCCGACCGCACGCGGCTGACCAGGGTCGAGGCGAGGCTCCGGACCATCGAGAGCGAGGGGCTCATGCCCACCGAAGACGTCGTGGTGAAGAGCGTTCCGGCCGTGCGGGTGGCCGAGCTCAGCGGGATGGCGGGCGGTTTCGACCCGGAGCACATCAGCCCGGTGATCGGACCGCTGTACGAGGAGCTGCTCCGCAGGCTGGAGGCCGTGGGCGCGGCGCCGACCGGGTGGGGGATCGCCTACTACGACCAGACCGACGACGGTGTCCTCGTGCACGCCGGACTCCCCGTCGGCGCCTCCGTGACGGGCGACTTCGACGTCGTCGACCTGCCCGCCGTGGCGGAGATGGCGACCATCGTCCACCGCGGCCCGATGGACTCCGTCATGCCGTCCGTGCAGGCCCTCGCCCGGTGGATCGACGCCAACGGCCACCGGTCGACCGGCCCGTCCCGCGAGCTGTACCTCGACTGCCCGGCCGACCGGGCCCAGTGGGTGACCGAACTGCAGGAACCGATCGGTCCGGCGTGACGGGTGGTCAACGCGAACCCGATGAGCGCCGGACCCGGACGACGTGACCCACTGGGGTCGCGCTGGTCACCGGGGTGGCCGGCGCGGGTGGATGGCGTGGATGGCGTGGCCGACCGGGCTCGCGGGGCAGGTGGGCGCGTGACCGGCGGGGCAGGGGGCCGCGTGACCAGCGGTCAACGCGGGCCGAGTGAGCGCAGGACGCGGATGGCGTAGCCGACCAGGTCGGCGTTGTCGGTGGCCGGGGTGCCGTCCGGGCGGAGCAGGGTGTCCTCCAGGCCGATCCGCGCGTCCAGCTCCAACCGGGCCGCGTAGGCGAGGACCGGCCAGGTCGTCGTGTCCTCGCCGTGCAGCAGCACCGGCGGGCCCAGCGGTTCCAGGAGCCGCAGCAGCGCCTCCGCCTCGGGCACCGGGTCGGCTCCCGGCCGCACCTCGGCCAGGACCCGCCTGGTGCCCGGCGGCACGCCGTGCGCGACCAGCGCACGCGCGGCCGTCGCGTGGAACACACCCAGCTCGATCCCGATGCCCGCCCCGTCCAGCGCCGCGCACACCTCCACCCACCCGGCCTCGTGCACGTTCACCGACGCCACGTCCGGCCGCCCCGCCGCCAACCCCGCCCAACCAGCGACCAGCTCCGCCCGCCGCCCCGGATCCCCCTGGATCCACGCCCCCGTCGTCACCCCGATCTCCACCCCCGGCACCGCCGCCCGCACCACCGCCACCGCCGTCGCGACCTCCGGCCCCGCCAACACCTCCAACCCCACCAGGTCCCTCGGATGCAGGTGCAGGCTCGTCACACCCAGCCCCACCACGGCCACGGCGTCCTCGGCGAGCTGGGCGGGGGAGACCGGCAACGCCGGGTGACCGCCGACGGGTCGGCCACCGTTCAGGCAGGCTTGCAGCACCCACCCACGTAACCACAGGCCGGTCAGAGGTTCCATTCGCAGGCGAGCGACTTCAGCAGCTCCCGCTGGCGGACCTGCAGCACCTCGGGAGTCCACGCGGAGTGGTTGAGGACCTCCACCGTGACCGTGAAGTTCGCGACCCCCAGGCCACCCCGGAAGTACTTCTCCTTCTTGTCGACGAAGTCGTAGTTCGACGCCTGGGAGTTCTTGGCGCGGTTGAGCAGCACCAGGTTGGCGATGCGGTGCGTCCAGTCCAGCCGGTCGGCGTTGGTGAAGTCCTCGAGCCACCGCGACCCCGGCTTGGGGCTCTGCGGCAGCACGTGCTCGACGGTGACCAGCGGGACGTCGTAAGTCGCCCCGGACCCGTTCGCGGACACCTCGTCCAGCCTGAGCAGGACGTACTTGCGGATCTTGGTGACCAGGTAGAGGTTGCCGTCGAGCTGGGCGAGGGTGTCGGCCCGCTCGTCCGGGCCGAGCTCGAACGACGGCGACTCCAGGCCCTTCCCGTTCGCCAGGTCGTGCAGCAGCGCCGCGTACCTGCTCACCCTGGGTGTCGTGTAGATCCGCCGGATGAACATGCTCGCGGCCAGCCGTTCGAGCGCCCGGAAGAACCCGTCCAGCCACAGCGGGTCGTCGCCGTGGTGGCGCAGGGCCCACAGGGCTGGTGGCACCCAGTCGTTGTTGTCGATCTGGGCCAGCCGCCTGAACCACGCGTTCACCTTGTCTGCTCCGGAGATCGCGCTGTAGCGGAAGTCCCGGATCCGGGCGTAGGCGTCCGCGTAGGGCACGACCACGTCGTCGACGAACTCGGCGGCCCGGTGCGGCAGGTACTTCGAGAGGACCTGCTCCGGGAACTCCTTGAGCAGGACGACCTTCGCCCGTTCCTTCACGAAGACCATGCGCAGGTGGAGGAAGAGGTCGGCGAAGCTGTCCCGGCCGAGCGCGACCTCCGCGTCCTCCCACTTGGCCGCGTAGTCGGCGTTCAGACCACCGATGACGTCGGCCTTGAAGATGTCGGCGGGCGACAGGTCGAGTCCCCTGGCGTTCATCACGCTGAAGATCCGGTGCGCGCTGTCCAGCGTCGGCGTGCAGACCACGACGAGGAAGGTGCGGCTGCCGATCATGGTCATCAGCGCTTGGCGGCGCTCGGCGCTCCACTTGGCCAGGGTCGCGTGCAGCGACCTGGTGTTCGCCACGATCGACTTCTGGGCGTCGGTCCCGCACGAGTCGGGCTTGAGCCCTAGCAGGCCCGTGATCGCGCCCGAGTTCTGCACGTGCTTCCGGAAGAACTCCGCGTCCTTCACCCGCAACGCGAGCCGCGGCTTCGCGGGCCGCCCCAGGATCGGGTTGCCCTTCTCGACGACCATGTCCTCCAGCGCACCCCGCAGCACCGCGTCCTCCGTCAGGTCGCGCAGCACGGCGAGCAGGATCGTCAGGGTGGTGAGGCGCTGCTGGCCGTCGATCACCATGGCGTCGACGGAGCCCTTGGCCTTGACGAGCACCACCGAGCCGAGGAAGTAGGGCTCGTCGCTGTTGCGGTCCAGCGCCTCAGAGAGGTCCTGCAGCAGCTGGTCGGCCTGCTCCGGCTCCCACGCGTAGGGCCGCTGGTAGTCGGGGATGCGGAAGTCGAACTCCCCGCCGAACACCTGGTGCAAGGCCATCTCGTGGGCTTCGAGTTGCTGCATACCGGGGCATCGGTGATCTTGTGACCGTCGTTACGCGCTGCGGTTCTCGCGCGCAGCGGTGAGAATCGGCGCGATCAACCGCTCGCCGACCTTGGAGGACGTGGACGATGGCCGTTTCCGTGAACCTGGACTCGCTGCTGGACAAGGCGTACGAGAACAAGGCGTTGACCGAGATCCTGGACGCGCCGGTGGCGGCGTTGTCCGGGGTGAGCGAGGGTGACGCCGAGAAGCTGAAGGCGGCGTTCAACATCAAGACGGTGCGGGACCTGGGTACGAACAAGTACTTCCGGGCGGCCGTGACGCTGCTGGACCTGGAGAAGAACTCGGGCTGACGAAGGCCGACGAAGGCCGACAGGGGCTCGCACGGGGTGGCCGGCGGCGGAAGTCCTGCGAGGGGTTCCGGTGCTGGTCAGCTCGTGGGCCCGTCGGTGTGCGGCGAGGGGTGGGGATCGTGTACCCGAACCACGCTTGTGGGTGAACCGGGCGGTCGTAGTTGAATAACGATCATGCCGACGCTCACCACCGAGATGCTTCAGCACAAAGCGGGCGCCAAGTCGTTCTGGCGCGGGCTGGGCTACCGCGACTCGGTGGTCGAGCTGCGGGTGCTGCGGCGGCACGTGTCGGCGAAGGTCCTGGGCGCGGACGAGTACGCGGTGGAGCTGGCGTGGCGGGAGAGCCAGCTGGCGGGTGAGTGCTCGTGCCCGTACGGCGAGCAGGGGTTCTTCTGCAAGCACCTGGTCGCGGTCGGCCTGGTGCTGCTGGACCGGGGGCACGCGGTGCCGCCCGCCGACGCGGAGGACGTGGAGCTGCGCCTGCACCTGCGGACGCTGCCGCACGAGCAGCTCGTGGACCTGCTCTACCAGCAGGCGGGCCGCGACCGGACGCTCTACGAACGCATCTACGGGTCAGCGGAGGCCGGAGAGGCCGGCCATGGCGTCGAGGAACGCGGGCATGTCCGCTAGCTCCTCCGGGTCGTAGCCCTCGATCCGCCGCTCGGCGTCCTCGGTCAGCTCGGCCAGCCGCTCGCCCAGGTCGTCGTGGGACACGACGATGACCGAGTCGCTGTAGTGCTCGTCGACGCCGATCGACAGGTCGACGAACACGTCACCCGGCGCCAGCACCGACGACAGCTCCGGCCGGGTCTGCGTGCGCAGCGCGTGGACCAGCCGTTCCCGGTCCTCGACGGCGAACACGGTCACCTCCGCGGTGGCGTCGCCGAGCGTGGCGCGGAGCATGGCGACGAGGTCGGACGGCTCGCGCAGGTCGAACAGCCCGGCCTGCGCGGCGTGCTCCTGCTGCCACGGCGTCGGCTCCGGCCGGAACGGCACGCAGGCCCGCCCCGGCACGAAACCCCTGTCCCGCCCCTCCAGGTCCGGCGCGGCGGCGTCCACGTCGTACTCCCACTCCACGAACGTCGGCTCCTGCCCGACCAGCGCCGCCGCCTCGTCGCGGTAGTAGGCGGGCAGCGCGACCCGGTGCCGCCCCTCGGTCAGCCGCCACACCAGTCCGAGGTAGACGGCGACCTCCTCGCAGTTGCAGTTGTTGACCGCGTACTCGGTCATCGGCGTGCGGGCCATCAGCACGCCGTTGTCCGCCCACTCCTCGAACAGCCCGGCCCACGGGTCGTCGATCGGCAGGTCTTCGCCGGGGAGGTAGGCGTAGCGGTGGAGACCGCCCAGTCGATCGCTCTCGAACCGGATCACCCCACCGATCCTAGAGGTCGCTCACCTGTTGGAGATCAACACGACCGCCTCCCGCGGGCCCCGGACCAGGCGGTCCACACGCTGACCTCGCGGGTCACCACGAGCGTGGGCCCGAGCACGCCGTGGCGCGGATACCCGCCGCCACGGCGCACCGATCGGTCCCGCCGGCTACAGGTCGAGGCTGAACGCGAACGCCAGCAGCTTGAGCTCCGGCACCGGCTGCCAGTCGCGTTCCGGGATCCGCTGGAAGCCCAGCCGCCCGTACAGCCGGTGCGCGGACGACATGACCTCCGAGCTGCTCATCACCACCCGGCCCACGCCCAGCTCGCGGGCACGGGTGATCACCGCGCGCACGAGCGCCTCGCCGACGCCGCGGCCGCGCGCGGCGCTGTCCACGGCGAGCATGCGGAACTCCAGCTCGCCCGGCTTGGACACCTCGGACCACCGGGTGCCGGGGCGGACCACCGTGACCGTGCCCAGCAGGGAGTCCTCGACGTCGACGGCGACCAGCAGCTCGGCCTCCCTGGCCCGCGCCGCGCCGTCGCCCAGCTGGTCGGCGTAGCCGCCCGCGTGGTTGTCGATGTACCCGTCCGCGAGGTAGGCCGCCACGGTGATCTTCCCGGCGGCCTCCCACTCGTGCTCGTGCGCGGCCCTGACGAAGACGTCAGCCATCTGTTTCCCCTCCGCCGACCGTCGCGACCTCGACCGCGGCGTCGGGGCCGTCGTCGAGCAGCACCCGGAACCCGGCCTCGTCCAGCACGGGGACCTTGAGCTGGACGGCCTTGTCGTACTTGGACCCCGGCGCGTCCCCGACCACCACGAACGCCGTCTTCTTCGACACCGACCCGGCCGCCTTCCCTCCCCTGGACAGGATGGCTTCTTTCGCCTCGTCGCGCGAGAACGTCTCCAGCGAGCCGGTGACCACGATGGACAGGCCCTCCAGGTTGCGGGGGACGCCCGCGTCGCGGGTCTCCTCCATCCGGACGCCCGCGGCCCGCCACTTCGCCACGATCCCCTGCCGCCACGGGGTGTCCACCCACTCGCGGACGGCCAGCGCGATCGTCGGCCCGACGCCCTCGGCGGCCGCCAGCTCCTCCTCGGTCGCCGCGACGATCCGGTCGATCGACCCGAACTCCCGTGCGAGCGCCCGCGAGGCGGTGGGGCCGACGTGCCGGATCGAGAACGAGACGATGATCCTCCACAGAGGACGCTGCTTGGCGGCCTCCAGGTTGTCCAGCAGCTTGACCGCGTTCGCCGTCAGCTCGACGGCGTCCGCGGGCAGGTCGGAGTTCTTGGTGTGCTTCACGGGTTTGCGGAACATCTCGACGCCGAGCAGCTGGTCGGCGTCCAGGTCGAACAGGTCGCCCTCGTCGGAGTAGGCGTCCGAGTCGGCCAGCGCCACCGCGGCCTCGTAGCCGAGCACCTCGATGTCCAGCGCGGACCGGCTGCCCAGGTACGCCAGCCGCTCCCGGAGCTGGCCGGGGCAGCACTGGACGTTGGGGCAGCGGATGTCGACGTCGCCCTCCTTCATCGGGCGCAGCTCCCAGCCGCACTCGGGGCAGGCGACCGGCATCACGAACGGGTGCGCGTCGGCGGGCCGGACGTCGATCACCGGCCCGAGCACCTCGGGGATCACGTCACCGGCCTTGCGGATGACGATCCGGTCGCCGATCCACACGCCCTTGCGCTCGACCTCGCTCGCGTTGTGCAGCGTGGCCCGCGCGACCGTCGACCCGGCGACCTTCACCGGCTCCATCACGGCGTACGGGGTGACCCGCCCGGTGCGCCCGACCTGCACCTGGATGTCCAGCAGCGTCGTCGTCGCCTCCTCGGGCGGGTACTTGTAGGCGATGGCCCACCGCGGCGCCCGCGACGTCGTCCCCAGGCGGCGCTGCAACGGCACCTCGTCGACCTTGATGACGATCCCGTCGATCTCGTGCCGGGCGTCGTGCCGGTGCGCGCCCCAGTGCTCGACGTGCTTGGCCACCTCGTCGTAGGAGTCGAGGACGACGGTGTGCTCGGACACCGGCAGCCCCCACGCCTGGAGGGCCTCGTACGACTCGGACTGGCGCGACGGCTCGAACCCCTCGCGCTTGCCGATGCCGTGGCAGATCAGCTGCAACGGCCTGCCCGCGGTGATCTTCGGGTCCTTCTGCCGCAACGAGCCCGCGGCGGTGTTGCGCGGATTCGCGTACGGCGGCTTGCCCGCCTCGACGAGCTTCGCGTTCAGCTCCGCGAACCCCTCGACCGGCATGAACACCTCGCCGCGCACCTCGACCAGCGCCGGGACGGGGTACCGGTCGGTGCCCTTGAGCACCTGCGGCACGTCGTCCATGGTCCGCACGTTCAGCGTGACGTCCTCGCCCGTGCGGCCGTCGCCCCTGGTCAGGGCCCGGACGAGCTTGCCGTCCTGGTAGAGCAGGTTGATCGCGAGGCCGTCGATCTTCAGCTCGCACAGGTAGTGCGCGGTGCCGGAGACCTCCTTGTCCGCCCGCTCGAACCACGCCTTCAGCTCGTCGAGGTCGAACACGTTGTCGAGGCTGAGCATCCGCTCCAGGTGGTCGACGGCGGTGAACTCCGTCGAGAACGTCCCGCCCACCCGCTGCGACGGCGACTCGGGCGTGACCAGCGAGGGGTGCGCCTCCTCGATGGCCTCCAGCTCCTTGAGCAGCGCGTCGAACTCGCCGTCGGTGACGGTGGGTGAGTCCTTCACGTAGTAGCGGAACTGGTGGCCCAGCAGCTCCTCGGCGAGGGCGGCGTGCCGCTCGCGGACGTCGGCGGGCACGTCCTCGACGCCTTCCACCTCGACGACACCGTCCGTCGTCGGACCGGCAGCCCCGCCGCCGGCGGGGTCGAGCTCATCGTTCCTGGTCACGTCGCCAGCCTAACGACGACCACCGACATTTCCAGAGCTACTCCCCCGGTGGAGGGGGTTCGTCGGCCCCTGCCAGGGTCCGGACCAGGTGTCGCAGTTCCAGCAGGTCGATCGTGTCCGACGGCTCGTTCTCCGCCGTCTCCACCCGTCCGAGCCGTTCCCCCGCCAGCCGCTCACCCAGGGTCACGTCGAGCGGGAGGAACGTCATCGCCCGCCGCGCCTCCTCCCCCAGCTCGCCCAGCTCCGGGTGGTAGACGGCCACGTCCACCACGCCCTCGGCCTCGTCGACCTGCGCGACCACCCGGAAGTCGCCCAGCCGCAGCCGGTGGCCCGCCAGGTTCACCGTCACCTCGGTCGGGTCCGGCACCGGCGGCACCGAGTCGTGGTACTCCCAGATCATGTCCTCCGGCGGCGCCGCCTCGATCCACGCGTCCGTGTACGGCCGCAGCCGCGGGTCCTCCTGGCCGCTCACGACCAGCGCGTAGATCGCCCGGTGCCCGCGCTCCAACGAGAAGTGCAGGTCCGGGTGCACCGCCGCGACCAGGTCGCACAGCTGGTTCTCGACCCGGTGCGGCTCCCCGTCGCCCAGCGCCGCGCTCGTCGTCGGCAGCAGGTCCAGCCAGCCGACCCAGAACGCCTCCGCCGCCTCCCGCGGGTTCGGCAGGTGCACGACGGGCTCGGGTGCGGGGTCGGGGCGTCGGCGGCGGAACCAGCTCATGCCCCCATTCAACCCCCACCCCGGATCAGCGGAGGTGGGAACGCAGGAGGTCGCGGTTGAGCTGGGCGATCGTGGTCAGCGGGATGCCCTTGGGGCAGGCCGGGATGCACTCGCCCGCGTTCGTGCAGCCGCCGAACCCGAGGTCGTCGTGGGCCTGGACCATGTCCTGCGCACGGGTCCAGCGTTCCGGTTGGCCCTGGGGCAGGGAGCCGAGGTGGGTGGCCTTGGCGGCGGTGAAGAGCATCGCGGAGCCGTTGGGGCAGGCCGCGACGCAGGCGCCGCAGCCGATGCAGGCCGCGGAGGTGAACGCGGTGTCGGCGGCCTGCTTGGGCACCGGGGTGGCGTGCGCGTCGGGGGCGCTGCCGGTGGGGGCGCTGATGTAGCCGCCGGACTCGACGATGCGGTCCAGCGCGGAGCGGTCGACGACGAGGTCGCGCAGGACCGGGAACGGCTTGGCGCGCCACGGCTCCACGGTGACCGTGTCGCCGTCGCGGAAGTGCCGCAGGTGCAGCTGGCAGGCCGTGGTGGCCTTCTCCGGGCCGTGCGCGACACCGTTGATCATCAGCCCGCACATGCCGCAGATGCCCTCGCGGCAGTCGTGGTCGAACGCCACGGGCTCCTCGCCGCGCAGCACCAGCGACTCGTTGAGGACGTCGAGCATCTCCAGGAACGACATGTCCGGCGACAGGTCGTCCAGCGGGTAGGTGACGAGGGCGCCGGTCGGGCCGGACTGGCGCCAGATCCGCAGGGTCAGCTTCACTTGTAGCTCCTCGTGCTGGGTCGCACGTGCTCGAAGTCGAGTCGTTCCTTGTGCAGCACGGGTTCCGCGCCGGTGTACTCCCACGCGGCCACGTAGGCGAAGTGCTCGTCGTCGCGCAGCGCCTCGCCGTCGGGGGTCTGGCTCTCGGACCGGAAGTGGCCGCCGCAGGACTCGGTGCGGTGCAGCGCGTCCACGCACATCAGCTCGGCCAGCTCCAGGAAGTCGGCCACCCGTCCCGCCTTCTCCAGCTCCTGGTTCAGCTGCTCCCCGGTTCCGGTCACCCTGACCCGCCGCCAGAACTCCGCGCGCAGCTCCGGGATGCGGTCGAGGGCCTTGCGCAGGCCCGCCTCGTCGCGTTCCATGCCGCACTCGTCCCACATCAGCCTGCCGAGCTCCCGGTGGAACGACTCGGCCGTGCGGTCCCCCCGCACGGCCAGCAGCGCCGCCACGCGGTCCTCGACCTCGGTGGTCGTCGCCGTGAACGCCTCGAACGGCCCGTCTACCAGGTAGTCGCCGATGGTGCCGGGCAGCACGAAGTAGCCGTCCGCGAGGCCCTGCATCAACGCGCTGGCGCCCAGCCTGTTGGCGCCGTGGTCGGAGAAGTTGGCCTCGCCGATCACGAACAGGCCGGGGATGGTGCTGCGCAGGTCGTAGTCGACCCACAGCCCGCCCATCGTGTAGTGCACGGCCGGGTAGATCCGCATCGGCGCGGTGTAGGGATCCTCGCCGGTGATCCGCTGGTACATCTCGAACAGGTTGCCGTAGCGGGCTTCCACGACGTCGCGGCCGAGCCGCGCGATGGCGTCGGCGAAGTCCAGGTACACGCCCTTGCGCTCGTCGGAGATGTTCTTGGCCGCCCGCGAGGCGATGTCGCGCGGGACGAGGTTGCCGAAGCTCGGGTACATCCGCTCCAGGTAGTAGTCCCGCTCGGCCTCGGGGATGTCGTTGGGCGGGCGCGGGTCGTCCTTGACCGACGGCACCCACACCCGGCCGTCGTTGCGCAGCGACTCGCTCATCAGGGTCAGCTTCGACTGGTGCTCGCCGGAGATCGGGATGCACGTCGGGTGGATCTGGGTGAAGCACGGGTTCGCGAACAGCGCGCCCCGCCGGTGCGCCCGCCAGATCGCGGTGGTGTTGCAGCCCTTGGCGTTGGTGGACAGGTGGAACACGTTGCCGTAGCCGCCGGTCGCGAGCACGACGGCGTCGGCGGTGTGCGCGGAGACCTGCCCGGTCACCAGGTCCCGCACCACGACGCCGCGGGCGCGGCCGTCGTGCACGACCAGGTCGAGCATCTCGGTGCGCGGGTGGGAGGTGACGGTCCCGGCGGCGATCTGCCGCGCCATCGCCTGGTAGGCGCCGAGCAGGAGCTGCTGCCCGGTCTGGCCGCGGGCGTAGAACGTGCGGGACACCTGCGCCCCGCCGAACGACCGGGTGTCCAGCAGCCCTCCGTACTCGCGGGCGAACGGCACGCCCTGGGCCACGCACTGGTCGATGATCCGCACGCTCAGCTCCGCCAGCCGGTGCACGTTGGACTCGCGCGACCGGAAGTCGCCGCCCTTCACCGTGTCCTGGAACAGCCGCCGCACGCTGTCGCCGTCGTTGCGGTAGTTCTTCGCCGCGTTGATCCCGCCCTGCGCCGCGATGCTGTGCGCCCGGCGCGGGCTGTCCTGGTAGCAGAACGACGTGACCCGGTAGCCGAGCTCGCCGAGCGACGCGGCGGCCGACGCCCCCGCCAGCCCGGTGCCGACGACGATCACCGACAGCTTCCGCTTGTTGGCCGGGTTGACCAGCCGCGCGCCGAGCCGCCGCTGCTCCCAGCGGTTCTCGATCGGCCCGGACGGGGCCTTGGTGTCGGCGATCGGGGTGCCTTCGGTGTACATCAGCTCACCACTCCCAGGACGACCGCCGCGGGGACGGACAGGTAACCGGCGCAGATCGCGGTGGCGACGACCAGCGCGATGCCGCGCGGCGCCGTGACGCCGAGGCTCTGCAACGCGCTCCACGCGCCGTGCCGGATGTGCAGGCCCAGCGCCAGGACGGCGACGGTGTAGGCCAGGACGACGTACCAGAGCCGGAAGTCGGCGACGAGGTTGTTGTAGACCTCGCCCTGGACGCCGTGCGGGTTCGCGACGCCCGCCGTGAGGTCGAGCAGGTGGTAGACCACGAACAGCGCGATGACCACGCCGCCCCAGCGCATCGTGCGGGCCGCGTAGCTCTGCGGCCTGCGCCCGTGCTCGTACCCGACCGGCCGCGCCTTGCGCGCCCGGCGGGCCAGCTGGATAGCGACGACCATGTGCAGGCCCACGCAGAGCAGCAGCCCGAACCGCAGCGGCCAGACGACGCCGATCTCGCGCAGCCAGGCCGCGTAGCCGTCGATCGCGGCCGGTCCGGAGAAGATCGCCAGGTTGCCGACCATGTGGCCGACGACGAACAGCAGCAGGCCGACGCCGGTGACGGCCATGACGGCCTTCTTGCCGACCGTCGACCGGTACAGGCGGAGTGTTTGCACGTCAGCGACGCTAGGCGCGGTTTCGACGAGTCGTCCAATACATCATAAGCCTTGGTTCGATAGCCTCGGACTATGACGCTCCAGCAGCTCTCGTACTTCCTGGCAGTGGCCAGGACGCGGCACTTCACCAGGGCCGCCGAGCAGGCGCATGTGGCACAACCCTCACTGAGCAAGCAGATCCAGGCGCTGGAGAAGGAGCTGGGCGCGGAGCTGTTCAGCCGGGCCCGCGGCAACGTCGCCCTGACCCCGGCGGGCGAGGCGCTGCTGCCGATCGCGCTGCGGATCCTGTCCGATGTGGACACCGCGCACCTGGAGGTGGCCGAGCTGGTCGGGCTGCGCAGCGGCCGGGTGCGGGTCGGCGCGCCGCCGAGCCTGTGCGGGTCGCTGTTCGCGGACGTGCTGAAGCGCTACCACGACGCCTATCCGGGGATCCGGCTGCTGGTCACCGAGAACGGGTCGCGCGACCTGGAACGGGACCTCACCGCGGGGGCGCTGGACCTGGCGCTGGTCATCGTGTCGCCGGGGCTGTCGCTGACCGCCGTGCCGCTGCTGGACGAGGAGCTGGTCGTGGCGTCGGCCACGCCGCTGGGCCGCGACCGGGTGCGGCTGGCCGACCTGCGGGACGAGCCGATGGTGATGTTCCGCGAGGGGTACGACCTGTGGGAGACGACCGTCGCCGCGTGCCACGCGGCGGGGTTCGAGCCGCGGTTCTCGGTGGAGGGCGGCGAGATGGACGCCGTGCTGCGGTTCGTGGAGGCCGGGCTGGGGGTCGCGCTGGTGCCCAGCATGGTGCTGGCGACCCGGCCGCTGCTGCACGGGACCCCGCTGGCGCGGCCGGGGGCGCGGCGGACGATCGCGTTGGCGCACCGGACCGACGTGGCGCCCACCGGGGCGGCGCGGGCGTTCCGCGCGGTGCTGCTGGAGTACCTGCGGGTGGCGGAAATGCCTTCGGGGGTCCGGCTGCTGGAGAACTAGGGTGCGCGCGTGCTGATTCGACGCGAGGTGCCCGGTGACGTGGACGTGATCCGATCGGTGACGGAGGCGGCGTTCGCCGCTCGCCCCGGTGGGGAGGCGGTGCTGGTCGACCGGCTGCGGGCGGACGCCGGGTGGATCCCCGCGCTGTCGCTGGTGGCGGTCGCGGACCAGGCCGTCGTGGGGCACGTCGTGTGCACACGGGCGACACTTTCGGGTGAACCGGTGCTGGGGTTGGGGCCGTTGAGCGTGCTGCCGTCGCACCAGCGCGCCGGGGTCGGCAAGGCGTTGGTGCACACCGTGCTGGGGGCCGCCGACGCGCTCGACGAGCCGCTGGTGGTGCTGCTGGGCGATCCCGGCTACTACTCGCGCTTCGGGTTCGAGCTCGCCGAGGCGCACGGGATCGTGCCGCCGGAGGCCGGGTGGGCGCCCCACTTCCAGGTGCGGGCGTTGAGCGCCCACCGGCCCTCGCTGCGCGGGCAGTTCCGGTACGCGGAGCCGTTCGAACGGATGTGAGGTCGGTGAACGGGTCCGCGTGGGCCAGGGCGCCGGTGTTGTGCAGGTTCAGCGCGGTCCGGCCCGCCCGGTCCAGCACGGCGAACGTCGCACCGGGACCGGGCGCCGGGGTGACCAGACCTCCGCGTCACCAGTCCTCGGGCGGCTCCAGGAACGCCTTGCCGAGGTCGCGGGTCAGGGCCAGCGCCCGCCGGACCCACTTGTCGGACGCGCCCGCCAGCCCGCACGACGGCGTGGGCAGCGCGAGTCCGCTCAGGACGGTGCGCGGGAAACCGAGGCGGTCGGCCAGTTCCAGGGCGGGCTTGGCCATCTTGCGCAGGGTCACCTCGGTGCCGGGGTCGGTGCTCGGCACCAGCCCCAGCCACAACGACGTGCCCGCCTGCCAGGCCTCGCCCAGCTCGTCCAGCACGGCCGGGCCCGCGCCGCGCAGCAGCGACACGTCCAGCGCGACGGCGGCGGCACCGGCCTCGCGGAGCAGCGTCACGGGCGGTTTCGGGGCGCAGCAGTGGACGATCACGCCGGGGCCCGCGGCCTCGACGATCGTCGCCAGCACGTCGCGGGCGTCCGGTGCGGGGACCGCGCGGACGGTGCCGAGCTTCGACGGCGTCGGCAGCAGTCCCTCCAGCACGGCGGGCAGACCGGGCTCGTCCAGCTGCACGACCACCTGCGCGCCGGTCCGCTTGACGACCTCGGCGATGTGCAGCCGCAGGCCCTCGGCCAGCGACTCGGTGAACTCCTTGACCGCGCCCGGATCCGTGAGCACCCGGTGGCCGCGCACCAGCTCGACGTTGGACATCAGCGTCCACGGCCCGGCGACCTGGATCTTGACGACCTCCGCGCGCAGGTTCGTGCCCTCGAACGCCTCCTCGAACGCGTCCAGGTCGTACCGCATCAGGTCGACGGCCCGGCGGTGGTCGCGGCCGGGGTGGGCGGTGACCCGGTAGCCCGACGGGACGACCTCGACCGGGATGTCGACGAGCAGCCCGGCGGTGCGGCCGACGATGTCGGCGCCCACCCCGCGGTCGGGCAGCTCGGGCAGGTGCGGCAGCAGGGGCAGCTCGCCGAGGACGATGCGTGACGCCTCGTGCGGATCCGTGCCGGGCAGTGAGCCGATGCCGGTGGCGGAGCCCGGTTTCCAAGGGGTCGTGTTCACCGCGCCAGTCTCCCACCGGGGCGTGCGGCGGCGGGCCGGGTGCCCTGCCGCCGCCCACCGGGTCAGCGGTTGGTCGTGGCCAGGCCCTGCGGGGTGTTGCGCTCGCCCGCGGCGACGCCGTGCGGGGCGGCCTTGTCGATCGCGGCGAGGTCGGCGGTGGTGAGCTTGACCGAGGCCGCGGCGGCGTTCTCCTCCAGCCAGCGGCGGCGCTTGGTGCCGGGGATCGGGACGGTGTCCTGGGCCAGCACCCAGGCCAGCGCGAGCTGGCTCGCGGTCACGCCCTTGGCCTCCGCCAACGTCTTGAGCACCTCGACGACCGCCACGTTGCGGGCGATGTTCTCCGGCGAGAACCACGGCAGGCCGCGCCGGGCGTCGTCCGGGGCGAGGTCGTCCACCGAGGTGATCTCGCCGGTCAGGAAGCCGCGGCCGAGCGGCGAGTAGGGGACGAACCCGATGCCGAGCTCGCGGCACGTCCGCAGCACGCCGTCGAGCTCCGGGCCGCGGGCGAACAGCGAGTACTCCGACTGCACCGCCGTGATCGGGTGGATGAGGTGGGCGCGCCGGATCGTCTCGGGCGAGACCTCGGACAGGCCGACGTAGCGGATCTTGCCCGCCATGAACATGTCCGCCATCGCGTCCATCGTGTCCTCGATGGGGACGTCCGGGTCGACGCGGTGCAGGTAGTAGAGGTCGACGTAGTCGGTGCCGAGGTGGCGCAGCGAGCGGTCGATGGCGCGGTGCGCGTACTCGGGGCGGCCGTTGACGGCGTGCCGGGTGCCGTCGTCGTCGAACTCGGTCGCGAACTTCGTGGCCAGCTGCACCTCCTCGCGGCGCCCGGCGATGGCCTTGCCGACCAGGATCTCGTTGGTGAACGGCCCGTAGGCCTCCGCGGTGTCCAGGAACGTGATGCCCAGGTCGAGCGCGCGGTGCACGGTCGCGGTCGACTCCTCGTCGTCGCGCGCGCCGTAGGCCGCGCTCATCCCCATGCAGCCGAGGCCCTGGGTCGAGACGAGGAGGCCCTGGCTCCCCAGTGGACGTCTGGTGATCGTGGTGCTGCTCTGCTCGGCCATCGAAACAGTCTCGCGGATTCGCCGCGGGGGTCCGCGAACAGCCCACCCCACGCACGTGAGCGACCCTCGGCAAAGCGAGAGGTCTAGACCCATTGACGGGAGTGGTGTAGACCACATACCGTCACGATGTCGGCGCTCGCGGTTGTCGAGCGCCCCCGGATCGTGGTGTGGGAGCGCGTCGCGCCCCGCGCTCCCGCACCACTCCCCGACCTCCTTCCCCCCGCTCCCGCACCGGTGTGGCAGGGTGCGGTGATGGGACCAGCGGAGATGTTCGCGGCCGACGTCGCCTCCACCAGCCTCGGCATCAAGCTCCTGCACCTCGCCGAGGGCACCGCGCGGCTGTCGATGACGATCACCGCGCGGATGGTGAACGGCCACGGCATCGGCCACGGCGGGTACGTGTTCCTCCTCGCCGACAGCGCCTTCGCCTGCGCCTGCAACCGGGAGGGCTCGGTCACGGTCGCCGCCCAGGCGGAGATCGACTTCATCGCCCCGGTGCACGAGGGCGACGACCTGGTCGCCGACGCCGTCGAGCGCACGTCCTACGGCCGCAGCGGCATCTACGACATCACCGTCCGGCGGGGCGACCAGGTCGTCGCGGAGTTCCGCGGCCGCAGCCGCACGTTGCGCTAGGCGTCGACCCGTGCCGCGGCGTTGAGCCCGAACACCTGGAGCGCGGCGAACCCGGCCACGGCGACGGCCTGCAGCACCACCAGGACGACGCCCGCCGTCGTGAGCGGGAACCACCCCAGCTCGACCGTCAGCGCGCTGTCCACGGCCCACAGAACGTTGCCGAGGACCACGACCTTGACGACGGTGCGGTTGACCACGGGCCGGGTGCCCACGAGGAACACCCCGGCGCCGTAGGCGACCAGGAACGCGCCGAGACCGAGCGCGACGGGTGACGGCAGGCCCAGCGCGGTGCCGAACGGGAGGGTGAGCAGGCCGAGTCCGGCGGACGCGACGCCGTCGAGCCTGAGTGCGAACCGGAGCAGTCGATCGGTGTTTGCCATGCCCCGACCCTGCGGCCGCGGGCACTGCCGAGACCACGCCCAACACTGCCGAGCACTGCCGGTCAGCGGCGCTCGAACTGCGCCAACAGGTCCGCGGCCACCAGTTTCGCCCCGGCGTTCTGCCAGTTGTGCAGGGTCCGCTCCGGCACCTGCCCGACGAACCACGCCAGCGCCTTCTTCGAGTCCGGGTCCAGGTCCTCGCGCTTGGTCCGCGCGCTGTAGGGCCGGATTCCCGCCACGTAGTAGAAGTACAGCGCGTTGTAGTGCCGCCACTCGTCGCTCGTGCCGAAGTCCCCGTCCTTCGGCTTCAACCGCAGCACGCTCTCCAGCAGCAGCGCCTTCAGCTCCACCGCCCGCTCGACCGGCTGGTCCGCCGCACCCCGCGCCGCCAGCCTGGCCTTGATCACCGGCAGGTTCGTCAACGGGCTGGCGACCAGCTTGCCCAGGTCGCCGTAGCCGCTCAGCGCCCTGCGGGTGAGCCGGGTGAACTCGGCCTCGTCCAGGTCCGCCAACGGGTCCCGGCGGGGCAGCGCGTCGACGACCTCGCGGAGCTCGGCGCGGTCCTTGGCCAGCCCCGGCAACGCCACCCTGTCCACCGCCGCGGCGAGCGGGCTGGCGAACACCTGCACGGCGACGGCCGCGGCGACCGTGCCGAACAGCAGCGGTTCGAGGTGGGAGTCGGGGCGGAGCATGAACAGCGCGACCTGGCCGCCGAACAGGAACGCCGTGCCCAGCGACACGACCAGCGACCGCACCATGTCCGCCCGCACGGCCTCGCCCTCGTGGAACGCGTCGGCCACCGCGACCGCGATGCCCAGCAGCACCAGGTCGAACCCGACGCCCGCGAGCAGCACCTGCCGCGGCAGCAGGTCGAACCCCAGCAGCAGCAACCCGTCGCCCATCGCGAACACGAGCGTCGCCGCGGCCACGACACCGCCGACGCGGGCGGGCCGGTGGCGCAGGAAGAGCCCGAACGCGGCCACCAGCGGCACCGCGGCGACGAGCGGCGAGAAGGCCGACAGCGCCAGCACCGGCAGCGCCCCGAGCTTCCACCAGCGGTCGAAGCGCGCGGGCAGCCAGCAGGCGATGGTGCCGGTCCACGCCACCGCGGGCACCGCGACCAGCACCGACGGCGCCAGGTCGAACGCGACTACCACCGCGTAGGCGAGCAGTCCAGCGGCCGTTCGGTGCAGGACTGGCTTGCGAACGTCGCGCGCCAGCAGGTAAAGCCCGAGCCACCAGGCGAAACCGAACGAGACGACCATCGTGGACAACACCGCACAATCCTACGATCGGGCGAACAATCGGCACTCTATTGCGCGGCTTGAGAGCATGTGGCCCATGCCAGTCGAGGTGACGCTGCACCGAGCGACCGAGGAGCTCGCACGCGGGGACCTGGCCAGTGTCCTGCGCGCCCGCCAGAGGCTGGCCGGACTGGTCGGGAGCTACCCCACCAGGCTGGACCTCCGCGACAAGCTCGCGGCCGTGTACCGGGTGCTCGGCAACACCGTGCAGGCCGGTCGCTGGAGCTACCTGTCCGAGGTGCGCGACGACGTCGAGGTGATCGCGTTCGAGCACGCCTACAAGACGCCGGTGGCGCGGCTGACGGCGTTGAACTGGGTGGGCGGCGAGAACGCGGCGGACACCGAGACCGCGCGGACGCGGCTGATGGCCGTGCACCGGGCGGCGACCGAGCAGATCCAGGACGAGCTGACCGCCGCGGAGCAGGTGGAGCCCGGCCGGTCGTGGGTCACCTGCGCGCTGATGGCGCTCGGGCTCGCGGTCATGGCGCTGCTCGTGGTGATAGGCGCCATCACCGTCGTGCGGTTCGGGTACCGCATGCTGGTGGCATGACCATCGACGTCGCGGCCGCCGCCGAACGCATCCGCCCGTACGCCCGCCGCACCCCGCTGTGGCGCGTCGAGGTGGACGGCCGACCGCTTGTGCTGAAGCTGGAACACCTGCAGCTGACCGGGTCGTTCAAGATCCGGGGCGCGCTGAACACCCTGCTCGCCGGACCGCCGGTCGACCACGTGGTCACCGCGTCCGGCGGCAACCACGGACTGGGCGTGGCGCGGGCCGCGCAGCTGCTGGGGGTGGCGGCGACGGTGTACGTGCCCGTGTCCGCGCCCGAGGGGAAGGTGCGGCGGATCGAGGCCGCCGGGGCCAAGCTGATCCGGCACGGCGCCACCTACGCCGAGGCCGCGGCCGCCGCCCGCGAGCACGACGGCGCCTACGTGGAGGCCTACAACGACCCGCTGGTCGTCTCCGGGCAGGGCACGGTCGGGCTGGAGATCGTCGCCGAACTGCCCGCCGTGGACTCGATCGCCGTCGCGGTCGGCGGCGGCGGGCTGGTCGCCGGCATCGCCTCGGCCGCGCACGGACGGCTGACCGTGGCCGTCGAACCGGAGAACTGCTCCGCGCTGCACAACGCCCTGGCCGCGGGCGAACCCGTGGACGGCCCGGTCGAGTCCGTGGCGTCCTCCGCGCTGGGCGCGACCCGCGTGGGCGAGGTGCCGTTCGAGGTCCTGAGGTCGGCCGCGGTCACGTCGCTGCTGGTCACCGACGCGGAACTGCTGGCCGCCCGCGACCGGCTGTGGGAGGAGTTCCGGCTGGCCGTGGAACCCGCCGCCGCCGTGCCGTTCGCCGCGTTCCTGGCGGGCACCGTGCCCGGCGACCTGCCGTGCGTGGTCCTGTGCGGGGCGAACACCGACTGGACCCCCTGACCGGCGGGTGGGACGCTGGGCGGGTGACCGACACCGACGTTCTCGACGGGCTCGTCACCCAGCTCGGCTCCTTCGGGGTCCGGACCTCCAGGCTGTTCGGCGAACCGGCCCTCAAGGACGTCGAGGGCAAGACGTTCGCCTGCCTGCACGGGGGCGCGCTCGCGTGCCGCCTCGGCCAGGGCACGCAGGCGCACACCGAGGCCATGGCGATGGGCGACACGCACCTGTTCGACCCGTCGGGCAAGGGCAGGCCGATGCCGGACTGGGTGAGCCTGCCGGAGGCGCACTCGGCGCGGTGGGCGGAGTTCGCGTCGGCGGCGATGTCGGTTCCGCACTGAGGTACGCCCGCTGACGTAGCCGGGGGTGACGTTCCACGGCGGACGCGGACGCGGTCCGCCGCGAGGACGATCGTGTGCCATGACGACGCGTGTCGGGTACTGGGTCGGTGGCCTGCTGTTCACCAGCGGGCTGTTCCACCTGCTGGTGTTCGCCGTGGACGGCGGGCCGTGGGAGGGGCCGGTGTCGTGGCGCAAACCGGTGACGTTCGGGCTGTCGTTCGGGTTGACGCTGGTGACCGTGGTGTGGGTCGGGACGCTGATCCGGGTGCGGCCATTCGTGGTGGCGTTGTTCACGGCCGCTTCGGTGTACGAGGTCGCCGGGATCACGGTGCAGGCTTGGCGCGGGGTGCCGTCGCACTTCAACTTCGAGACGCCGTTCGACACCGCGATCACCGCGGGGTTGGCGCTCGGTGGTGGGGTGATCATCTTCGTGGTGGTGTGGTTCCTGGTCACCGCGCTGCGGGCCCGGCACCTGACGCCGAGCATGCGGGTGGCGGTGAAGGTGGGGGCTTCGGTGTTCCTGGCCGCGATGGTGTTCGGGGCGGTGATGATCGCTCGGGGGACGATCCTGTCTCGGACCGGGCACGTGGCGGAGGCTTACGGGAGTGCGGGGTTCTTGAAGCCGGCGCACGGGGTCGCCATGCACGGGGTGCTGGTGCTGCCGTTGCTGGCTTGGGGGTTGACGTTCACGTCGCTGGACGAGGTGCGGCGGACGCGGGTGGTCGGGTGGGCGTCGGTGGGGTATGTGGTGCTGGTTGTCGGCTCGGTGTGGTGGTCGTTGGTGGCGGGGTAGGCGTTGGGGGAAGCCCGGCTCTGGCGCGTTTGGGGTTGCTGAAGCGGGAAGCCCGGCCCCCGTGCGCGCAATTGTCTCAATGCCCCACCCTTGTTTGTCAAGACGGTGAAGCTGTCTTGACAAACAAGGGTGGGGCAGGAGGGCGCTGTGTATCGGGGGCGGGAGGGGATCTGGCTTCGCCAGCATCGAGCTGCGCTCGACAGGGCATCGGGCTCCGCCCGACAAGGCATCGGCTGGGGCCGACGAGGCCCCAGGCGCTCCGCGCCGGATGCGCGCTGGCGGGCTGCGCCCATCGTGGTGGGGGTGGCTAGCTCGCTTCGCGTCGGACAAAGCAAGCGCAAGCGCAGGCGCTTCGTGCTTGTGGGTGTTAGGCGGTGGTGTTGATGGTGGCGCTGGCCAGGACTAGGTCGCCGTTGGTGTCTGGGTGGTAGAGGGCGACGGCTTGGCCGGGGGCTACGCCGGTCAGGGGGGTGCGTAGGTGGATTTGGAGGTGGTTGTCGACCAGTTCGGCGACGGCGGGGGCGGTGCCGCCGTGGGCGCGGACCTGGGCGACGCACTCGATGGGGCCGGTCAGGGGGGTGCCGGAGGGCCAGGAGGGGCGGGTGGCGGTGATGGTGGTGACGGCCAGCTTCTCGGCGGCGCCGACGCGGACGTTGCCGGAGACCGGTTCCAACGAGAGGACGTAGCGGGGGCGGCCGTCGGGGGCGGGGGCGTCGATGCCGAGGCCCTTGCGCTGGCCGATGGTGAACTCGTGGACGCCCGCGTGGCGGCCGAGGACGGCGCCGGTGGCGTCGTCGATGAGCAGGCCAGGGGACTGGCCGAGGCGGTTGCCGAGGAACTTCTGGGTGTCGCCGTCGGGGATGAAGCAGATGTCGTGGCTGTCCGGCTTCTCGGCGACGGCGAGACCGCGGGTGGCGGCTTCGGCGCGGACGGCGGCCTTCGTGCTGTCGCCCAAGGGGAACATGGCGTGCGAGAGCTGCTCGCGGGTGAGCGAGGCGAGGACGTAGGACTGGTCCTTGCCGTCGTCGGCGCTGCGGCGCAGCTCGACGACGCCGTCCACAGCGGACAGCCGGGCGTAGTGGCCGGTGCAGACGGCGTCGAAGCCGAGGGCGATGGCCTTGTCCAGCAGCGCCTCGAACTTGATGCGCTCGTTGCAGCGCAGGCACGGGTTGGGCGTGCGGCCCGCCGCGTACTCGGCGACGAAGTCCTCGACCACGTCCTCGGTGAAGCGCTCGGCGAAGTCCCACACGTAGAACGGGATGCCCATCAGGTCGGCGGCGCGGCGGGCGTCGTGGGCGTCCTCGACGGTGCAGCAGCCGCGGGCGCCGGTGCGCAGCGTGCCGGGCTTGGCGGACAGCGCGAGGTGCACGCCGGTCACGTCGTGGCCAGCCTCGACCGCGCGCGCGGCCGCCACCGCGGAGTCGACTCCGCCGCTCATCGCCGCGAGCACCCGCATCCCGCTACACCTCCGCCTTGACGTTCTTGCCCTTGGAGCGGCGCATCCCGGCCAGGCCGGCGTTGCGCGCGCGTTCCACGACCGGGCCGATGGCCTCGGCGAGGTCGCGCACGTCGTGCGCGGTGGACGTGTGGCCCAGCGAGAAGCGCAGGGAACCGCGCGACAGCGCCGGTTCGACGTCCATCGCGAGCAGCACGTGGCTCGGCTGGGCGACACCCGCGGTGCAGGCGGAACCGGTCGAGCACTCGATGCCCTTGGCGTCGAGCAGCATCAGCAGGCTGTCGCCCTCGCAGCCGGGGAAGGTCAGGTGGGCGTTGCCCGGCAGCCGCTGCGGGCCGGGGTCGCCGTTCACGATGGCGTCCGGGACGACCCGGCGCACCGAGGCGATCAGCTCGTCGCGCAGCGCGGCCACCTCGACGGCGTTCGCGGGCTGGTCCTCCACGGCACGTCGCACGGCCGCGGCGAGACCGACGATCGCGGGCACGTCGAGGGTGCCGGAGCGCACGTCGCGCTCCTGGCCGCCGCCGTGCAGCAGCGGCGTGCACGCCACGTCGCGGCCCAGCAGCAGCACGCCGACACCGTACGGGCCGCCGACCTTGTGGCCGGTCATCGTCAGCGCGCTCGCGCCGGAGTCCTTGAAGTCGACCGGCACCGCGCCGACGGCCTGCACGGCGTCGGTGTGGAACGGGACCCCGTGCTCGGCGGCGACGGCGGCCAGCTCGGCGACCGGGTTGATCGTGCCGACCTCGTTGTTCGCCCACATCGCCGTCACCAGCGCCACGTCGTCGCCCCGCAGCGCCTCGCGCAGCACGTCGGGGTGCACGCGGCCGTACCGGTCGGTGTCGAGCCAGGTGACCTCGGCGCCGTCCTGGTCGGCGAGCCACTGCACCGCGTCCAGCACGGCGTGGTGCTCCACGGCGGAGGCCAGTACGCGCCTGCGCCGCGGGTCGGCGGCGCGGCGGGCCCAGAAGACGCCCTTGACGGCCAGGTTGTCGCTCTCGGTGCCGCCGCCGGTGAAGATCACCTCGGACGGTCGGGCGCCCAGCGCGTCCGCGATGTCCTCGCGGGCCTCCTCGACCGCGCGGCGCGCGCGCCTGCCCGAGGTGTGCAGGGACGAGGCGTTGCCCAGGGTGGACAAAGCCCGCGTCATCGCCGTGATCGCATCGGGGTGCATCGGCGTGGTGGCGGCATGATCGAGGTAGGCCATCGCGTTCCCAGGGTAGCCCGTTCAGCCAACGGGCTTCGTCCGCGCACCCGTGAGGAAGGCGCCGAGGACCGCGATCGCGGCCATGGCGAGGTCGAACGGGATGATCGCGGCCGTCGGGGCGGCGGTGGAGGCGAACGTCGTGACCACGACACCGCCGAGGCCGACCAGCAGCGCGGACCCCAGCATGTCGCTGATCTGCACCGCGGAGGAGTTGAAGCCGCGGTCGGCGTCGGTGGACGAGGCCAGCACGAGCACGCTCACGCTGGACATCGCCAGCCCCATGCCGGAGCCCGCGACGGCCCACAGCGGCGCCGTCGCCCACGCCGGGCCCCACGTCGGGGCGATCAGCGTCACGCCCGCGATGCCCGTGGCGTTGAGCACAAACCCCCACCGGACGAGCGTGCCGCGCGGGATGTCGGGCCTGCGGGACTGCCACATCGAGGCGGTCGACCAGCCGAGCGCGCTCAGCGTGAGCGGGAGGCCGGAGGCGAGCGGCGAGTAGCCGTGCACGGAGGTCAGGGTGAGCGGGATGAACGCCTCGGTCGCGAAGAACGAGCCCGCCAGCATCCCGCGGGCCAGCACCGTCACCGGGAGGCCGCGCTTCGCGCGCAGCGTGCCCTTGGGCAGCAGGACCAGCAGCGACGGCACCAGCACGGCCAGTCCCGCCAGGCCGAGGACCAGGTTCGGCCCGCTCGGGTGCTGCGCCGCCCAGCTCAGCGCCGCGACGCCCGCACCGCCGCCGACCGCCGCGGCCAACAGGCCGCGACGGGCCGGGACGGCGCCGTCGACGTGCCGCGGCAGCGTGCGCAGGACCGGGACCAGCAGCAGGAAGCCGATCAGCACCAGCGGCGCCAGTGCGAGGAACACCAGCCGCCAGGTGAGGTGCTCGGTGAAGAACCCGGCGAGCGCCGGGCCGACCAGCGACGGCACGACCCACGCCGCGGCCAGGGCGCCGAACACGGCGGGCCGGTCGCGCTCCGGGTAGACGAGGCCGATCACGACGTAGATGGCGACGATCTGCATGCCCGCGCCGAAGCCCTGCAGGACGCGCCCCGCCAGCAGCATCCCCATCTCCTGGGCGAACCCCGAGGTCAGCAGCCCCGCGAGGAACACCAGCGGGCCCGCCAGCAGCACCGGCTTGGGGCCGCGCAGGTCGCAGAACCGGCCGGACACCACCGTCGCGACCACGCTGGAGGCCAGGAACGCGACGAACGGCCAGGCGTAGAGCTCGTCACCGCGCAGGTCCGCGACCATCCGCGGCATCGCCGTGCTGACGCCCATGGCCTCGAACGCCAGGAGCGTGACCAGGAGGACGATCCCCGCGGTCGGCCCTCGGCGGTCCGGGGCCCACAGCCTGCTCTTCTCCGCGCTCTCGGTGATGGTCACCAGCCTATCGTTCAACCTCGACCTGGGTGGAGGTCAAGCGGATATGCGGCCTGGTGAGCGCTCCGTCCAGCACCCGCTCGGCCTCCCGCTGGGCGAGTCCGGCCAGCTCGCGGCGGGTGGCGGCCCGGCCGGGGGCGATCTCGTCGAGCACGTGCACGTCGACCACGAGGCCGCGCAGCCGGACCACGCGGCGGATCGAGTCGGCCAGCGTGTCCGTGCCGACGAACGCCGGGGTGGTCGTCGGGGAGCCGTCGCCCAGCCGGTAGCGCAGCACGACCGGGCGCACCGGGACACCCGCGTCCAGGGCGGCCTGGAACAGCGCGGGCCGGTACCGGCCCGCGGCGAGCCCGCACCACGTCGTGCCCTCGGCGTGGATGCCGACGGCGGCGCCGTCGCGCAGGGCACCGGCCAGCTCGGCGACCGTGCCGGGCAGCAGCGACAGCCGCTCGCGGTCCAGGTACACGGTGCGCGCGGCGGTGACCAGCCTGCCGAGGACCGGCCAGTCGCGGATGTCCTTCTTGGCCACCAGCCGGATCGGCTGCACGCCGTCGATCGCCAGCTCGTCCAGCCAGGACACGTGGTTGCTGACCACCAGCACGCCCCGGCCCTCGGTCTCCTGGAACCGGGTGGCGCCGTGCACCCGCAGCCGGGCGCCGAACGCGCGCAGCAGCGTGCGGAACCACTGGCGCAGCAGGCTTTCGCGGGCGTGGCCGCGCAGCACCAGCAGGCACAGCACGACGAGCAGGCCCGCCATCATCACGGTGGCGGCTGCCGCCAGCCGGAACGCGGCCCTGGCGGCGCCGACGCCGGGCGCCGAGTGGTCGAGGCACCCCGCGCCGCACGGCGAGTGCGGCATCCACGCGTGCGTCACGGCGCCTCCCCCAGGAAGTACTTCAGGTACCGCTTGTCCATCCGGGACGGGTTCATCAGGACGAACAGGTCCGCGACGCCGAAGTCCTCGTCCAGCGCGGGCGGGCCGCACACCTGCGCGCCCATCCGCAGGTAGCCCTTGAGCAGCGGTGGCAGCACCGTCCTGGCGGGAGCCGGGCCAGGCGTCCACGGGTGGTGCGGGCGCACCCGGAACTCGTCGGGGGCGTAGTGCTTGGCGCGCACCGCGTCCCACACACCGGAGGCGTGCTCGCCACCGTCCGCCAGGGACACCGACGCGCACCCGGCGAGCCAGGTGTGGCCCGACAGCAGCATGTACCGCGCGATGCCGGCCCACACCAGTCCGACGACGGCGCCGCTGCGGTGGTCGGGGTGCACGCAGGACCGGCCGGTCTCCACCAGGGTGTGGCGCAGGCCGGCCAGGTTCGCCAGGTCGAACTCCGTCTCCGAGTACAGGCCGCCCGCCTCGCGGGCCCGGTCCGGCGGGAGCATCCGGTAGGTGCCCACGATCTCGCCGGAGGCGTCGTCGCGCACCACGAGGTGGTCGCAGAACTCGTCGAACCGGTCGACGTCGTGGCCTTCTACAGGGGTGTGCAAGGAGGCGCCCACCTCGTCGGCGAACACCTTGTACCGGAGCCGTTGTGCGGCAACGACTTCGGCGCTGTCACGGGCGACCAGGAGGGAGTACCCTGGCGTGCCGGTCGCGGGCCGTGCGGTGCTGACAAGCAGTTGCGGCTGCGTCATGGCTCAAGGTCTACCGACCTGACGGGTACCGGCGGCAGGTCGAAGCGATGACGCGTGCGTGCCAACTCGATGAATGGCCGGTTCCCCGGTCCAGCCCGGAAGGGCCTGCCGGGGCGGAGTGGCACCCGCGCCGGACGGCCCGATGTGTCCACCAGCAGCTCACCTGAGGAGACCACGTGGAGGTCAGGCGGTTCCGCCCACCACCGGGATGGCCGAGGCCGCCCCAGGGCTGGGTGCCTCCCCCTGGCTGGGCGCCGGACCCCTCCTGGCCTCCCGCGCCCGCGGGCTGGCAGTTCTGGGGCCCCGTCGCGCAGGCGCACATGACCGCACCCGTGCCGCGGATACAGGTGCCCGTGGTCCCACCGCCGGCGACGAACGGCTTCGGCAGCCGCCGCAAGGCCCTGGAGGCCGAGAACGCGCGGCTGCGGCAGGCGCTCGCCAACGCGGGCGCGCTGGAGGACTCGGTGCGCGCCGAGGGCATCCGGATGATGGAGGCCCAGCTGCAGAACGTGCTGGCGCAGGTGTCGCAGGCGCGCGCGGAGCTGGCGGCCGTGCGGGACGAGCTGATCAACGCCAAGGACGTCGCGGTGCTCCAGTCCGCCGGGGTGTACGCCTACGCGCACCCGTTGGACGACGCGGTCGGGTACAAGGACCGGATCGCGAAGGTCAAGGAGGACACCAAGGCGTTCGTGCGCACCGGCAACGCGGTGACCGCCACGACGAACTGGCAGGTCAACGGGTCGTCGAGCGAGGGCAAGAAGATGGTCGACGACTTCTCGAAGCTGCTGCTGCGGGCCTACAACACCGAGGCGGACAACTGCGTGCGCACGGTCCGGCCGCAGTCGCGGCAGAACTCCGTGGAGCGGCTGACCAAGATCTCCGAGACGATCGCCCGGCTCGGCCAGTCGATGGAGATCCGCGTCGACGAGCGCTACCACCGGCTGCGCTGCGCGGAGATCGTGCTGACCGCCGACCACCGCGCGAAGGTCGAGGCCGAGAAGGAGGAGGCCCGCCTGCTGCGCGAGGAGATGCGCGAGCAGGCCGCGGCGGCGCGGGACTACGAGCGCGCGCGGGCCAAGTGGGACAAGGAGCGGGCGCACGTGGAGAGCTCGCTGGGCGCGCTCATCCGGCGCGGTGACGGCGAGGGCGTCGCCGCGTTGGCGCTGCGCAGCCGCCTGGAGGAGATCGAGGCCGGGCGGGCCGAGGTCGACGAGCTGGCGGGCGACGCCCGTGCCGGGCACGTGTACGTGATCAGCAACGTCGGCGCGTTCGGCGAGGGCGTGGTGAAGATCGGGATGACCCGGCGGCTCGACCCGCACGACCGGATCCGCGAGCTGGGCGACGCGTCCGTGCCGTTCCGGTTCGACGTGCACGCGGTCGTGCAGAACCGGGACGCCGTGGGCCTGGTGCGCGAGCTGCACGCCCGGTTCGCCGACCGGCGGGTCAACCAGGTGGACCAGCGCCGCGAGTTCTTCCGCGCCACCCCGGCCGAGGTGCTGGCCGCGTTCCGCGACATCCCGGACGCGGGCCTCGTCGAGTTCACCGAACGCCCCGACGCCGCGGAGTGGCGCTCCAGCACGATGTGACGGAACTGCCCGGCCCACGGGGGACGTGAGCCGGGCAGTGGCCGTTCGGCGCGGGGCTAGCCCTTGCGCTTGGAGACTTCCTCGGTGAGCTGCGGGGCGACGGCGAAGAGGTCGCCCACGACGCCGAAGTCGGCGATCTCGAAGATCGGCGCCTCGTTGTCCTTGTTCACCGCGATGATCGTCTTCGAGGTCTGCATGCCCGCGCGGTGCTGGATCGCGCCGGAGATGCCGAGCGCGATGTACAGCTGCGGGGACACCGTCTTGCCGGTCTGCCCGACCTGGAACTGGTGCGGGTAGTAGCCGGAGTCGACGGCGGCGCGCGAGGCGCCGACCGCGGCGCCCAGGCTGTCGGCGAGCTTCTCGACGACCTCGAAGCTCTCCGCGCTGCCGACACCGCGACCGCCGGAGACGACGACCGAGGCCTCGGTCAGCTCGGGGCGGTCGCCGCCCACGACCTGCTCGCGACCGGTGACCTTGGTGGCCTTCGCGGTGTCCGTCGAGGGCAGCTCGACGGTCTCCTCGACCGCCGCGCCCTCCGACTCGGACGCCTCGACGCCACCGGGGCGCACGGTGATGACCGGGACGCCGGTGGAGACCTTCGACTTGACGACGAACGCGCCACCGAAGATCGACTGCGTGCCGGTGCCGTCCTCGTCGACGTCCACGACGTCGACGAGCAGGCCGGAGCCGAGGCGGATGGCGAGCCGACCGGCCACCTCCTTGCCCTCGACCGTGGCGGACACCAGGATCGCGGCGGGCGACGCCGTGCCCGCGATGGTGGCCAGCGCGTCGACCTTCGGCGTGACGAGGTAGTTCACCGCGTCGTCCGACTCGACCGCGTAGACCTTCGCCGCGCCGTAGCGGCCCAGCGACTCCCTCACCTTCGCCGCGGTGCCGGGCGCGGCGACCACCACCGCGGACGGCTCGCCGAGACGGCGCGCGGCGGAAAGGAGCTCATAGGTGACCTTCTTGACGTCGCCGTCGACGTGGTCGACGAGGACAAGTACCTCAGACATGTGATCCCTCGCCTTCAGATGAGCTTCTGGCCGACCAGGTACTCGGCGATCTTGGATCCGCCGACTCCCTCGTCGTCGATGCGCTGGCCCGCGCTGCGCGGGGGCTTGGGGGACGCCTCGATCACACCGGACCAGGCACCCCCGAGACCGACCTCGCCAGCGTCGACCCCGAGGTCGGCGACGGTCAGCGTGGTCACGGGCTTCTTCTTCGCGGCCATGATGCCCTTGAAGGACGGGTACCGCGGCTCGTTGATCTTCTCGGTGACGCTCACGATCGCGGGCAGCGACGCCTCGAGGTGGGCGACGCCCTCCTCGGTCTCGCGCTCGCCCTTGACGGTGGTGCCCTCGACGGTGACCTTGCGCAGCTGCGTGACCTGCGGCAGGCCGAGGATCTCGGCCAGGATCGCCGGGATCGCGCCCGCGCGGCCGTCGGTCGCCTCGTTGCCCGCGATGACCAGGTCGAAGCCCTCGACGGTGCCGATCGCCTTCGCGAGCACCTTGGCGGTGGCGATGACGTCGGAGCCGTGCAGCGCGTCGTCCGAGACGTGGACCGCCTTGTCGGCGCCCATGGACAGCGCCTTGCGGATCGCGTCGGTGGCGCGGCCGGGGCCCATGGCGATGACCGTCACCTCGCCGCCGTGGGCTTCCTTCAGCAGCAACGCCTCTTCGACGGCACGCTCGTTGATCTCGTCGAGCACGGCGTCCGCGGACTCGCGGTCAAGGGTGTGGTCGGCATCGGTGAGCTTGCGCTCGGACCAGGTGTCAGGCACCTGCTTGACCAGGACGACAATGTTCATAGGTCCTCTTCGACCTCCTGCGGACGGGCGGCGACGTGACTAGGCGACTGCTGGGAGACGCGCTGGCCGCCGGTGTGTGCGCGACCCTGCCATGTCCTCGCCGCGTTGGCATGGTGGTGTCGACCACCCTCATGTTACCCACGAGTAGCCGCGGTGCAAACGCCTGCAAGCAGCAGGCAAGCGTGACGGTACTCACCCTCGTCGCACCAGGTGACTGGATCGGTTAAGACCCAGACGCCGCACTCCTCTGCACCGGTACGGCTAGGGTCCGATTACATGTACCGGCGCGTCGCGATAGTGACCGACTCCACCGCGTGCCTGCCTCCCGCGTTGACCGACGAGCTGGGCATCACCGTGGCGCAGATCCAGGTCCGCATCGGCGACCAGCTCGACGACGAGTCCCGCATCCCGGTCCCCGCGCTGGTCAACGCCATGAGAGGCAGCCTCTCGGTCACCACCGTGCCCCCCGATCCCGGCGCCTTCTACTGGGCCTACGCCGACGCGGGTGCCGCCGGCGCCGAGGCCGTCGTCTCCATCCACGTCTCCTCACGGCTTTCCGGCACCGTCGACACCGCCTGCAACGCCGCCAAGCAGGTCCGGGTCCCGGTCCACGTCGTCGACACCGGCACCTGCGGCATGAGCCTCGGCTACGCGGTGCTCGCCGCCGCCGACGCCGCCGCCCGCGGTGCCGACGCCCGCAAGGTCATCGGCGCCGCCATGCACAGCTTCCGCAGGGGCACCGAGCTCATCTACGTCGACACCCTCGAACACCTCAAACGCGGCGGCCGCATCAGCCCCGCCGTCGCCATGCTCGGCACAGCCGTCTCCATGAAACCCCTGCTCACCATGTCCGACGGCCAGATCAAACCGCTCGAGAAGGTCATCGGCACCGACCGCGCCCTGCGCCGCATGGTCGACATCGCCGCGAAGAAGGCGGGCGAGGACCGCGTCGACATCGCCGTCGAGCACTTCGCCGCCGAAGACCGCGCCCACGACGTCATGCGCCGCCTAAGGAAGAAGGTCCCCGGCGCCCGCAAGTACATGCTCACCCAGGTCAGCTCCGCCATCGGCGCCCACGTCGGCCCCGGCGCCATCGGCGTCAGCATCTCCCCCGTCTAGGTTTGCCCACCAGGAAATACGGGAACAAACAGGACAAAGCCGATCCACTTGGAGCGCTCATGGCCTCGCTGTTCAGCAAGATCGCCGCCTACGTCCGCAGCCCCCAGGGCCGCCAGATGACCGAGCGCGCCA
This sequence comes from Umezawaea tangerina, assembly GCF_003002815.1. Taxonomy (GTDB): domain Bacteria; phylum Actinomycetota; class Actinomycetes; order Mycobacteriales; family Pseudonocardiaceae; genus Umezawaea; species Umezawaea tangerina. Next base: position 706,023 of record NZ_PVTF01000004.1, read on the forward strand.
AGCAAATGGCCAAAGACCCCCAAAAACGCGCCCAAGCCCAGCAAATGCTCCGCAAGTTCCGCAAGCGCTAACCCAGACAAGACAAGCAACACCGCAACACACCGCAACCACACCGCAACCACACCCCCCGCTGGGCGCAGCCCGCCAGCGCGCATCCGGCGCGGAGCGCCTGGGGCCTTGTCCGCCGCGCAGCAAGGATGCCCTGTCCGCCGCGCAGCGCGGATGCCCCGTCCAACGGCGAAGCCGAGGATGCAGTGTCCGACGCGAAGCGAGGATGCTTGAGTCAGGCGGAGCCTGATGCTGGCGAAGCCAGACTTCCCCTCTGCCCCCGATCCACAGCGCCCTCCTGCCCGATCTTCGTTGTCAAGATGGCTTTATCGTCTTGACAACGAAGATCGGGCATTGAGACAATCGCGCGCCGGGGGCCGGGCTTCCCCACGAGTGAGAGGGCCGAAAGCCAGGCTTTGCGTCGCAGAAGAACCAAACCGCAGGGCAGCACCACCACCCCTCAGCGACTAGCCCTCCTCCGAGCAGCCTCAAAAGTCCTCAAATACCTCTGCCGAAACTCCTCGTTGTGCGCAAGCATCCGCACAGGCTGCTCCGGCAAACTCACCACCACCCGAACCTCAGCCTCCTCAAAACCCGGTTCCTCAAAATCCGGCAACTCCACCGGCTCGAACTCGAACTCCGGCCCCACAACCCCCACCACCTCCGGTACCGGCACCAACTCGATCACCGACGCCAACGGCCCCTCGAACTCCACCCCCACCACCGGATTCCGATGAACCGGCCTCTCCCCACCCCCCTCCGGCGGCCACACCACCACCGGAGCTGGCACCACCTCAGGAACCGCCTCCTCCCCCCTCAACATCACCGCCGTCACCACGCACCCCACGGCGAACGACAACGCGCACAGCCCGAACACGAACGCGACAGCACCTGCCATGACCGTCCTCAACTCACCTGGACGTCGACGGCCGGGCCGCCGTCGGAGGGCGGTCCCCACACCGGATCGACGATGACCTTGGTCCTGATGGACTCCACCGGTACGCCGCGGCTGACCAGGAACTCCCGGACCAGTGCCGCCCGTTCCATCGCCAGGACGTCGCAGCGGTGCGACGCCGTCTCGCCGTTCCACGCGTGTGACACCAGGGTGATCGCCGCGCCGCCGGTGCGGTGCAGCAGTTCGCCCACGCCGCTCTGCACCTGGTAGCCGGGGCCGACGAAGTCCGAGCTGCCGGGTGCGAACGTGATGCCCTTGACGCCGTTGCTCAGGAACAGCGTGCTCACGTTGCGCTGCACCACGTCCGGCGTCGGCGGCGGTGGGGGGAGCAGCAGCGGGGGCAGCGGCACGTCGATCACCACCGGTACCGCTTGCGGCTGCGCGACGAAGGTGGTGCGCGGTGTCGCGGGCGCCGACGAGAACGGCAGCGCGCCGGTCAGCTCGTCGCCGTACACGGTGAACGCGAACGCCGTGATGGAGCCGGGCACGAGGACCCCGGCCAGCGCCAGCCCGAGCCAGCGTCGTTTGCCGATCATGAACCCACTCCCCGACCTAGGCGCGCAGGGCGATCGCGCCGTTCTCCGTGCTGGACACCTGTTCCGGGACGAGCCCCGGTACCCGCTCGGCCGCCGCTTCGAGGGCGGAGCGGGCGGCGATGAGCTGCGAGGACACCGTGCGGCGCAGCTCGACGAGCTCGGCTGAGTGCTGCTGGATCTCGGCGATGCGCCGCTGCGCCTCGCGGCTGGCGACCTTGACGACGAACTCGCCCCTGGACTTGACCAGGGCCTCCTGCTCCGCGATGTGCCGGTCGGCTTCGGCGCTGCGCTTGGCCAGCTCCTCGTCGAAGACCAGCTGCGCCATCACCCGGCGCTCCTCGGACTCGGTCTCCAGCCGGTTGCACTGCCCGGCCGTCTCCTCCAGCAGGATGTCGGCGTCGAGCTGGGCCTGCTCCATCGCGGCCGCGCACTCGGCGTCGACCTCGGCCAGCCTGCGCGCGTACTCCGCCTCGATCTCGGCGGCGCGGCGCTCCAGCTCGACCTCGCGCTGGTCGAGCTCCGCGGCCCGGTTCGCGGCCGCCTCGCGGGCCAGCCTGCCCTGCTCCTCGGCCTCCGCGCGCAGCTCCGCGATCTCGCGTTCGGCCTGCTCGCGGTGCTCGGCCAGCTCCACCTCGGTGCGCTGCCGCAGCGACGAGACCTCGCGGTCGGCCCTGATCCGCAGCTCGGCCGACTCGTCCTCGGCCAGCAGCAGCATCCGGTGCAGGCGCTCGGTCGCGCCCGCGGTGGTGGACGGCGACATCTCCAGCCGCTCCACCCGCGACCGCGCGTCCTCCAGGTCCTGCCGGGTCATCTCCAGCAGCTTGCGCAGGTCGGCCGCCTGGGCCATCGCCTCGGCGCGGTCGAGGCTCGTGTAGCGCAGCTGGTCTTCCAGGTTGTCGATGTGGTCGATCACCTGGCGCCGGTGGAACCCCCGGTACACAACGTCGAAACCCGCGTGCAGCGGAACAACTTCCTGCTCTTTTGCACCCATGGCTGCCACCCACCCCGCCTTGTTGAAGATTGGCAGAGAGTACCGACGGGGTCCGACACCAACCAGCCTGTTCGGTTCTCGTCAAAAAGTGCCGAACCGATCTCACATACCCGACCAGCAGCGGAAACACCGGTTTGTAAGATCAAAACTCGGTTTTCGTGAGTCACCCGATTGTGTCTATTTCACGAACGGTCACTGGACCACCCCGCCATCAGGGGGCAACAAACAACTCGGCTATCGCACGAAATGTGGAACACATTCGAGTTAATCCCGAATACGCCCGGTCACGAGAGCCCGCCTCGCTACCAGCCAGTAACGAGCCACTACCCTGACCGGGTGACGCCAGCCCCCCTGCCCCTCACCGGCGAGCGGACCGTGCCGGGAATCGACGTCGAGAACTACTGGTTCCGCAGGCACGAGGCGGCCTACCTCGACCTGCTCCGGTACTGCGCGGACGCCGTGGTGCTGGAGGCGGGCTGCGGCGAGGGCTACGGCGCCCGGCTGATCGCGCGGCGGGCCGCGCGGGTGGTCGCGCTGGACTACGACGCGTTCACCGCCGCGCACGTCGGCGCCGCCTACCCGGAGCTGGACGTGGTGCGCGGCAACCTCGCGTCGCTGCCGCTGCGCACCGCGAGCGTGGACGTGGTGGCGAACCTCCAGGTCGTCGAGCACCTGTGGGACCAGGAGCAGTTCGTGGCGGAGTGCGTGCGGGTGCTGCGGCCCGGCGGCAGGCTGCTGATGACCACGCCGAACCGGCTGACGTTCTCGCCGGGGCTGGACAAGCCGCACAACCCGTTCCACACCAGGGAGCTGGCGCCCGACGAGCTGCGTGAGCTGCTCACCGTCGACGGGCTGCGCGTGGAGGTGCTGGCGGGGCTGCGGCACGGGGCTCGGCTGCGGGAGCTCGACGCCGCGCTCGGCGGGTCGATCATCGACGCGCAGGTGGACGTCGTGCTGTCCGGCGGGCAGTGGTCGCCGGAGCTGCTGGCCGCCGTCACGTCCGTGCGCAGCGACGACTTCGACCTCACCACCGACGACCTGGACACCAGCCTCGACCTCGTCGCGGTGGCGGTCCGGACATGACGTCGGAGGGCACGTTCTGCCTGGTCCTGCACAGCCACCTGCCGTGGCTCGCGCACCAGGGCGGGTGGCCGGTCGGCGAGGAGTGGCTCTACCAGGCGTGGGCGCACTCCTACCTGCCGGTGGTGGACCTGCTGGAGCGGTTCGCCGCCGAGGGCCGCCGCGACGTGCTGACGCTCGGCGTGACGCCGGTGCTGGCCGCGCAGCTCGACGACCCGTACAGCCTGCGGGGCGTGCACGACTGGCTGGGCAACTGGCAGCTGCGCGCCCAGTACGCCGGGCGGCGGCTGGCCGACCTGAGCACCTACGAGCACCGGCAGTCCGAGCGCGCGCTCTCGGCGTTCGAGACCAAGTGGCGGCACGGGTTCTCCCCGCTGCTGCGGCCGCTGGTCGACTCGGGCACCGTCGAGCTGCTCGGCGGCCCGGCCACGCACCCGTTCCAGCCGCTGCTCGACCCGCGGCTGCGCGCGTTCGCGCTGCGCACCGGGCTGGCGGACACGGCGCTGCGGCTCGGGTCCGCGCCGGAGGGCATCTGGGCGCCGGAGTGCGGTTACGAGCCCGGCATGGAGCACGGCTACGCGGCCGCGGGCGTGCGGCGGTTCATGGTCGACGGGCCCGCGCTGGGCGGCGACACCTCGGCCGCGCGGACCGTCGGCGACTCGGACGTCGTGTGCTTCGGGCGCGACCTGGAGGTGTCCTACCGGGTGTGGTCGCCCAGCGTCGGCTACCCCGGCGACCCGGCGTACCGCGACTTCCACACCTACGACCACCCCACCGGCCTCAAGCCGTCGCGGGTGACCGGCATGGACGTCGCCCCGCAGGACAAGGCGCCCTACGAGCCCGCGCTCGCCGCGGAGGCCGTGGCGCGGCACGCGGTGGACTTCGTCGACGCGGTCGTGCGCCGGCTGCGGGACCTGCGCGAGCAGAAGGGGCGGCCCGGTCTCGTGGTGGCCGCCTACGACACCGAGCTGTACGGGCACTGGTGGCACGAGGGACCGGCGTGGCTGGAGGCCGTGCTGCGCGCGCTGCCGGAGGCGGGCGTGCACGTGACGACGCTGCGCGGCGCGCTGGAGGCCGGGCACCTCGGCGGGCCGGTGGAGCTGCCCGCGTCGTCGTGGGGCGCGGGCAAGGACTGGGGCACCTGGGCCGGGCCGCAGGTCGCGGACGTCGTGCACGGCAACGCCGAGGTGCAGCGCGAGCTGCTGGCGCTGGACTTCACCGGGCCCACCCGCGACCCCGTGCTCGACCAGGCCGTCCGCGAGGCGCTGCTGTCGCTGTCGAGCGACTGGGCGTTCATGGTCACGAAGGACTCGGCCGCCGACTACGCCCGCTACCGGGCGAAGGTGCACGCGGAGCGGTTTCGCGAACTGGTGTCCCGGCGCGGGAACGGGGCTCGGGCGGCGGAGTTGCGGCTGGTCGACGGCCCGTTCGGGCACCTCGACTCCAGGGGGTTGGCCTAGGTGGGCGGAATGCGAGGATCAGCCATGCGCGTGCTGATGTTGTCCTGGGAGTACCCGCCGGTCGTCGTGGGCGGGCTCGGCAGACACGTGCACGCCGTCGCCACCCAGCTCGCCGCGTTGGGCCACGAGGTCGTGGTGCTGTGCCGCCAGCCGTCCGGCAGCGACGCCGTCACCCACCCGACCAGTGACCACGTGTCCGAGGGCGTGCGGCTGATCCGGGTCGCCGAGGACCCCGCGCACCTGGTGTTCGAACGCGACCTGGTCGCGTGGACGTTGGCCATGGGTCACGCGATGACCCGTGCGGGCCTGGCGCTGCTGCGCGACTGGAAGCCCGACGTCGTGCACGCGCACGACTGGCTCGTCTCGCACCCCGCCATCGCGCTCGCCGAGGCCGCCGGGGTGCCGCTGGTCGCGACCGTGCACGCCACGGAGGCCGGGCGGCACAGCGGCTGGCTGTCGCAGACGCTGAACCAGCAGGTGCACTCCGTGGAGTGGTGGCTGGCCAACCGGGCCGACTCGCTGATCACCTGCTCGGCCGCGATGCGCGCCGAGGTGGCGCACCTGTTCGACGTCGACCCGACCGGCGTCACCGTGCTGCACAACGGCATCGAGCCCCGCCGCTGGAAGGTCAAGGCCGCCGACGTGGCGACCGCGCGCGACCGGTACAGCCCGGACGGCCACCCGCTGCTGCTGTTCTTCGGGCGGTTGGAGTGGGAGAAGGGCGTGCAGGACCTCCTCGCCGCGCTCCCCCGCATCCGCCGCGCCCACCGCGGCACCCGGCTCGTCGTCGCAGGCGAGGGCAGCCACGCGACCTGGCTCGTCGACCAGGCCCGCAAGCACAAGGTCCGCCGCGCCGTCGACTTCGTCGGCCACCTGTCCGACCGCGAGCTCACCGCCGTCCTGGCCGCCGCCGACGCCGTCGTCCTGCCCAGCAAGTACGAACCCTTCGGGATCGTCGCCCTGGAAGCCGCCGCCGCCGGCACCCCGCTCGTCGCGTCCACCGCCGGCGGCCTCGGCGAGGTCGTCCGCAACCACGACACCGGCCTCTCCTTCACCCCCGGCGACGTCGACGGCCTCGGCACAGCCGTCCGCTCGGTACTGGCCGACCGGCCCGCGGCGCTGCGGCGGGCCAAGGCGGCGAAGGCGCGCCTCGCGACGGACTTCGACTGGACGAAGATCGCGGCCGGGACGGTGGAGGTGTACCGAGCGGCACGGGTCGGCGCGCCGGTGGTGCTCGGACGTCCGAAGATCGCCACGGGGAACATGTTCGGCTAGAGCTGTTCAGCGCTTCCGGTTCACCGCGGACACGACGGAGAAGACACCGACCGCGGCACCCGTCACCCAGCTCAGCGAGGCGAGCGGCGTGTCCGAGTAGGCCTTCGAGATGAACACACCCGCGCCCAGGTAGGCCAGCGCCAGGAGGAACCCGCCCGACAACGACAGGACCCGGATGACCTTCGCGGCCTGGTCCAACCGCTGGTCCTCGTTCTTGTCCAGCACGCTCCGGTGGACGTCCGAGTCGGCGACTTCCTGAGCGCGCTCGAGGTACTGCTTGATGTTGATGTTGCCGGAGTGGAGGTCCTGTTCCTCACGGGACCGCAATGGTGCCAGGTGCACACCCCGAACCGCGGATCTCCCGGTTTTCACGACTCCCTCATCATTCACCGAGGTCTCCTTCCGTTGGGAGCTGAGCCAGCCCCGCGGCCAGTACTCCGGCTATGAGAATCATAAAACGCCTGTCAACGTTGCGCAGCGTGCCGGGATCGGGCGAGTCGATGCCGAGCAAACCGAACCGGCGTCCGTTCGCGTTCACCGGTACGGAGATCAACGAGCGGAACTTGCGCTTTTTCGCATCGACGAAATCCGGGGCCTCGTGCAGATCGTCGATCCACAGCGACTCCTCGCCGCGGGCCAACCTGATCACCGAGCGGGCGTAGTCCCCGTCCTCCGCCAGGAAGACCTGGCGAGGTGGCGGGGCGTCTTCCCGGCCCTCGTACGCCGCACGTTCGAGCCGGTCCCCGTCCAGCCGGTAGAACACGCTGCGGTAGGTCTCCTTCCGCCCGGTGCCGCACTGGGCGCGCGCGGTGGCCACAGCACGGTTGACCAGCGTGTCCAGCGCACTCTTCTTGTTCTTGACGTCAACCGCGACGGACACTTGACCGAGAGCGCTGACCAGCGGCTGGCTGGCTTCCGCCAGCGACATCCGCAACTTCTCCTCCGTGGCCTTGACCGCCAGGGACGCCTTGCGGGACCGGACTTCCTTGAGGGTGTTCAGCAGCGCCATCGAGGCGGTGCAGGCGATCGCGCCCAGCCACCAGTAGACCTTCACCGGGGCCGTCGTCGACCCCGCGAAGGCGGAACTCACGGTGATCACGACCGGCAGCGCCACCGGCACGCCGAACCGCACCGCCGCACCAATCTTGGCTTTCACGAATTCGCATTACCTTCTGCAGATTGCCCAACACACGGGACCTCGGGCACCAGCGGGCATGACCGCACACAGGTGACCGAAGGGTGAACAAAAGCTATCCACACACCCGAAAGCCGAAACACCGCCGAACGGGTCAAGAAAATGCACAACACAAGCCGCACCCATCGAGAATTGCGGAAAGAATTCGATAATTCTCCGCACTAGTGCGGAGAATTGCACTTAACCATCACCCGATAGTGTGAAGTAGTCACTCCGAAGAACCGGACAACGCTCCGACGGCGTCCTGGGGAAATCGCGATCCGCACTCGTCCGGAGCATCCTCGACTCCAGGACCAGGACCTCGGACGCGCGCCCGTCAGCTCGGGTCCGTGCCCAGCCGGTGTTGGCGGGACCCGGAGCCGTTGCTCCACACGGGCGGGGGCTCGGCTTGGTGGGTGCACTTCCGGGGGAAACGTGGTCCGGGGGTGTGGTCGGTGTTCATGATTGCCCGGTGCACAAGTGGGCGTGGTCGGGGGCGGTGGCGGGTGCCGCGCTGGCCGGGCCGGTGCTCGCCTGGTCGGTGGGGTCGTTGTGGGCGGTGGTGGCGGTGGTGCTGCCCGCAGGGGTGGCGGTGTTGGCGGTGCGGGCGGCTGAGCGGCGGGCCGCGGGGTTGGGGGCGGAGCTGGCTGAGGCGCGGCGGACGGCGGCGGCGCGGGCGGACCTGGTGGCGGCGGTGAGCCACGACGTGCGGACGCCGTTGGCGATGGTGAAGGTCGCGGCCGACCTGTTGTTGCAGGGCACGCCGGGTGAGGTCAACGAGCGGCAGCGGCGGTTCCTGACCACGATCTCCGACCAGGCCGACCAGACCATCGCGATCGCCGAGGACCTGCTGGTGCAGTCGCGGATCGAGGCCGGGATGTTCGCGGCGCGGTTGGCGCCGGTGGACCTGAACCGGCTGGTGGCCGACGCGGTGCGGGGGCTGCGGCCGTTGGCCGAGCAGCGGGACCAGCGGATCACGGTCGACCTGCCGCGGCTGCCGCCGGTGGTCACCGCGGACGAGCGGCTGGTGACCCGCGCGATCGTCAACCTGAGCACCAACGCCATGCGGTTCACCGCGAACGGCGGGATGGTGGTGCTGCGGGTGATCGACAACGACGACTCGGCGGTCATCAGCGTCACCGACGACGGCGCGGGCATGACGCCGCAGGCGCGGGAGAAGCTGTTCCGGCCGTTCGTCTCGGGGGCGCCGCTGGCCGACGGGACGGGGCTCGGACTGGTGCTGACCCGGCAGATCGCGCTGCTGCACGGCGGCAGGCTGCTGGTCGACACGACGCCGCGACGCGGCACCACCATCATGTTGCGGCTGCCGCACCGGAGGAACCCATGACCGGCCCGTTGGCGCTGCTCGCCGAGGACGAACCGCAGATGGCGGACCTCGTCGGGTTCATCCTGGAGTCGGAGGGGCTCCGGGTGCGGATCGTGCACGACGGCCTGCTGGCGCGCGAGGTGTGGGCGGCGGGCGGGGTCGACGTGGCGGTGCTGGACGTGGGGCTGCCCGGCCTGGACGGGGTGTCGCTGTGCCGGGAGATCCGGGCCGCCGGCTCGCTGCCGGTGCTGATCCTGACGGCGCGCTCCGACGACAGCGAGATCATCGAGGGCCTGGAGGCCGGGGCGGACGACTACGTCGTGAAGCCGTTCAAGCCGCGGGTGCTGGCGCTGCGGGTGAACGCGCTGCTGCGCCGGGCGGTGCCGCGCACGACCGGCCCGCTGCGGGTGGGCGACCTGGTGGTGGACCCGGTGACGCGGGTCGTCGTGGCGGCGGGCCGCGAGGTGCCGCTGGCCGACCGGGAGTGGCGGCTGCTGATGGCGCTCGTGACCAGGCCGGGCGAGGTGGTGTCGTGGCGGAAGCTGCTGGCCGAGGTGTGGGAGGCCGACGACTGGCTCGGCGGCCGGGAGATGGTCAAGGCGGCGATCTACCGGCTGCGCCAACGCCTGCACGACGACACCGCGCACCCGCGCTACGTCGAGACGGTCCGCGGCGCCGGGTACCGGCTCAAGGCCTGACGCCCCGGTAATCCCGGCATTACCAACCATCACCTCGCGGTGACGCCACGGGCCTCCCGTCGTCCCTACCGTTCTGGTCAGCCCCGTCAACGCCGTGCGGGGTGGTGGTCCCGACAGGGGAGGGTCCCATGCGCAGGACGATGGCCGTGCTCGCGGCTTTAGCGCTCACCACGACAGCTTGTTCCCAACGCGCCCCGGAGTCCGCCGGTCCCCGAAAGGAGGTCGTCGTCGCGTGCGGCGCGGCCGAGGACTGGTGCCAGAAGATGACCGCCGGGTTCACCGCGAAGACCGGCATCCCGGCCGACTACGTCCGGCTCTCCAGCGGCGAGGCGGTCGCCCGGTTCGGCGCGTCGCGCGACAACCCCGAGTTCGACGTGTGGCACGGCGGTCCCGCCGACGGTTACGAGGCCGCCAAGGACCAGGGGCTGCTCCAGGCCTACGCGTCCTCGGCCACCGGCAAGATCCCGGCGAGGTACCGCGACCCGGCGGGCTACTGGACCGGTGTGTACATCGGCGCGCTCGGCTTCTGCTCCAACCGCGACGTGCTCGCCAAGGCCGGTCTGGAGCCCCCGAGGTCGTGGGACGACCTGCTGGCGCCGGGGTTCGCGAAGCAGGTCGCCATCGCGCACCCGGCGACGTCGGGCACCGCCTACACCGCGCTGTACACGGTGGTCCAGCTCAAGGGCGGCGAGGCGGCCGGGCTGCGCTACTTCCAGGACTTCGGCAAGTCCGTCCTCCAGTACAGCAAGAGCGGCAGCGCGCCGGGGCAGATGGCCGGGCGCGGCGAGGTCGCGACCGGTGTCGTGTTCTCGCACGACTGCGTGAAGTACCAGGAGGAGGGCTCGACGTCGCTCGTGGTCACCTACCCCAGGGAGGGCACGGGGTACGAGGTCGGCGCGGTCGGGATCCTCGCCCGCGCCCGCAACCTCGACGCCGCCAAGGCCTACGTGGACTACGCGGCGAGCGCCACGGCGCAGGAGATCGGTCCGACGGTGAAGTCCTACCAGCGCCCGACCTCACCCGACGCCACGCCCGCGCCGCAGGCGTTCGACCCGATGGCGGTGCGGCTCGTCGACTACGACATCGCCGCCGCGGGCAAGGCCAAGAAGGGCCTGATCGAGCAGTTCGAGTCCGGCGTCGCCACCGCACCCGCCAACTAGGACGGAGCAGGACATGTCGGTGCTCCACCGCGTCCGCTCGAAGCCGGCGCTCACCCTCTCGCTCGTCGTCGTCACCGCCGTGCTCGGTGTCGGCCTGCTCTTCCCGGTGTCGCAGGTGCTGCTCACCGCGTTCTCGCCCGAGGGCTTGGCCGCCGTGGAGTCGCTCGTCGGCTCCTCGGCCGACCGGGAGGTCGTCGGCAACACGGTCGTGCTCGGCCTGTGCGTCGCCGCGGTCGGCACCGCGCTCGCGTTCCTGTTCGCGTTCGTGCAGACCCGGTTGGACGTGCCGTTCAAGCGGGTGCTGCACGTGGTCGCCGTCGTGCCGGTGGTCAGCCCGCCGTTCGCCCTGGCCACCGCGCTGGTGGTGCTGTTCGGACGCAACGGCGTGATCAGCCAGGGCGTTTTCGGGGTGCCGTACGACATCTACGGCCTGGACGGGCTGACGATCGCGCTGGCCCTGTCGTTCTTCCCCGTCGTCTACCTGACCCTGGTCGGCATGATGCGGAGGCTCGACCCGTCGCTGGACGAGGCCGCGACCAGCCTCGGTGCCGGGCGCGCCAAGGTGTTCCTCACCGTGACCCTGCCGATGCTGCTGCCCGGACTGGCCAGCGGGTTCCTGCTGCTGTTCGTCGAGGCCATCGCCGACCTGGCCAACCCGCTGGTGCTCGGCGGCGACTTCACGGTGCTGTCGTCGCGGGCCTACATCGCGATCACCGGCGAGTACGACGTGGCGTCCGGGGCGGTGTTCTCGCTGTCGCTGATGGTCCCCGCCGTGCTGGTGTTCCTGCTCCAGCGGTACTGGATCGACCGGCGGAAGGTCTTCAGCGTCACCGGGAAGCCCACCGGCAGGCCGCAGACCTACCGGGGTCCGGTGGCGATGACCGCCTACGCCCTGGCGGTCGTCGTGGCCCTGCTGATCGTGCTGGTCTACGCGACGATCGGCTACGGCGCCGTCACCGCCGTGCCGGGCGTGAACAACACGTTCACGTTGGCGCACTTCGACTTCGTGCTCTTCGGCATCGGGTCGGAGGCGATGGTCGACACCACCGTGCTGGCCGTCGTCGCCGCCCCGCTGGCCGGGCTGCTCGGGGTGCTCATCGCCTACCTGGTCGTGCGGAAGCTGCCGCGCGTCGGACCGCTGCTCGACTTCGTCGCGATGCTGGGGATCGCCGTCCCCGGCACCGTGCTCGGGATCGGGTTCGTGCTCGCGTTCCGCTCGGAGAACCTGGTCGGCGGTGTCACGGTCATCCCGTCGCTGGTCGGTGGCGCGGCCGTGCTCGGCGGCTCGGTCGGGATCGTGGTCGTGCTGCTGATCCGCGGCACGCCCGCGGCCGTCCGCGCCGGAGTCGGGTCGCTGCACCAGATCCACCCGTCGATCGACGAGGCGTCGGCGAGCCTCGGCGCCGACGACTCGACGACGTTCCGCCGGATCACGTTGCCGCTCATCAGACCCGCGCTGCTGGCCGGGCTGACGTTCGCGATCGCCCGCTCGATGACGACCCTGTCGCCGATCGTGTTCCTCACGACCCCGGACACCAAGATCATGGCCGCGCAGATCCTCGCGGAGGTCGACGCGGGCCGGTTCGGCAACGCCTTCGCCTACTGCTGCGTGCTGATGGCGATCGTGCTGGCCCTGATCGGCCTGGTGCGCCTGGCCGTCCGCGACCGGGCCGTGCGGCCGCTGGTCGTCCTGCCCGCTGCCGAGATGCCCGTTGTCGAGCCCGCGCTCGTCGGCGCTGTGAAGGAGTAGACCGACCATGGCCGACCACCACGTGGGCAACCTCGTGCTCACCGACCTCGTCAAGCGGTACGAGAACACCGACCCCGCCGCCCGCCCCGCCGTCGACGGCGTCAGCCTGGACGTCGAAGCGGGCGAGTTCCTCACCCTGCTGGGACCGTCCGGGTGCGGCAAGACCACGACCCTGCGGATGGTCGCGGGCTTCGAGACCCCGACGTCCGGGACAATCTCGCTGGACGGCGCCGACATGCTGCGACTACCGCCCAACAAGCGGCCGATGGCGATGGTGTTCCAGAGCTACGCGCTGTTCCCCCACCTGTCGGTGTTCGAGAACGTCGCGTACGGGCTGCGGATCGACCGGGTGCGCCGGGCGCGTCTGGAGGAAGCGGTCGAGATCGCGTTGACCAGCATGAACCTGACCGGGCTCGGCGAACGGTTCCCGCACCAGCTCTCAGGCGGGCAGCAGCAGCGGGTGGCGCTGGCGCGGGCGATGGTGGTGCAGCCGTCGGTACTGCTGTTCGACGAACCGCTGTCGAACCTGGACGCGAAGTTCCGGGAGCAGATGCGGCGGGAGATCCGGTTGCTGCAACGGCGGATGGGGATCACGAGCCTCTACGTGACCCACGACCAGGCGGAGGCGATGAGCCTGTCGGACCGGATCGTGGTGATGAACGCGGGGCGGGTGGAGCAGGTGGCGACGCCCGCGGAGGTGTACACGCGGCCCGCGTCGGTGTTCGTGGGGAACTTCGTGGGACGGGCTTCTTTTCTGCCTGTGTCGGGGGTGGTGGTGAGGGGTGGGAGGGGGGGGGTGTCGGTGTTCGGGAAGGAGGTGGAGGTCGCGGCCGATCCGGGGGTGGGGTCATCGGGGGTGGTCATGGTGCGGCCGGAGTCGGTGGTGGTTTCGCCGGTGTTCGAGCAGGGGTGCGGGGTTGTGAGGAGTGCTGTGTACCTGGGGGCGGGGGTGGACTACGAGGTGGAGACGGATCAGGGGACGGTGTTGGCGTCGGTGGGGGATCCGGATGTCGGGGGGTTGTTGGAGGAGGGGACGAAGGTGGGGTTGGAGGTGGATGCTTCGCGGGTTTATCTGTTGCCTCGGGGGGGAGGGGGTGGGGGATGCCTGGCTTCCTGTTGGTGCTCCCCACCCCTGGCGGAGCCCGGCCCCCGGTGCGCGATTGTCTCAATGCCTTGCCCCCATTTGTCAAGACGGTGAAGCTGTCTTGACAAATGGGGGCAAGGCAGGAGGGCGCTGTTTATCGGGGGCGGGAGGGGATCTGGCTTCGCCAGACATCGAGCTGCGCTCGACAGGGCATCGGGCTGCGCCCGACAAGGCATCCTCGGCTGCGCCGTTGGACGGGGCATCGGGCTGCGCCCGACAGGGCATCGGCTGGCGCCGACGAGGCCCCAGGCGCTCCGCGCCGGATGCGCGCTGGCGGGCTGCGCCCAACTGGGCGGGGTGGGTGGGTGGGTGGGTGTCGGGCTGGCGGTGGTTATGTGTTGCGGGCTTTGTCCAGGGCTTCTTTTGCTTTGCGGGCCATGTCTTTGACGGCGGCGCGTTTGACGGCGTCTGCTTCGTAGTCGTCGCGGCGGTCGCGGACGACGCGGGCGGGGATGCCTACGGCGATCTTGTAGTCCGGTACCTCGCCGCGGACTACTGCGTGGGCGCCGATGACGCAGCCGCGGCCGATCAGGCTGCCGCGGGTGATGGTGACCTTGGTGCCCAGCCAGGTGTCGGGGCCGATGCGGACTGGGGACTTGATGATTCCCTGGTCCTTGATGGGGATGGTGATGTCCGAGGTGACGTGGTCGAAGTCGCAGATGTAGACCCAGTCCGCCACGAGGGTGGCGGCGCCGATTTCGACGTCGAGGTAGCAGTTGACGGTGTTGTCCTTGCCGAAGACGGCCTTGTCGCCGATTCGCAGGGAGCCCTCGTGGCAGCGGATGGCGTTGCCGTCGCCGATGTGGACCCAGCGGCCGATCTCCAGGCGGCCGTAGCCGGGGCGGCAGTGGATGTCGACCTTCTTGCCGAGGAACACCATGCCGCGCAGGACGACGTGCGGGTTGGCGAGGCGGAACTTCAGCAGGCGCCAGTAGCGCACGAGGTACCACGGGGTGTAGGCGCGGTGGCGGAGCATCCAGCGCAACGACGCCATGGTCAGGAACCTGGCCTGCTCGGGGTCGCGGCGGGAGCGGGTCCACTTCGCGGCCATGGGCGAGCCCCACATGCTGGTCACAGCAGAGGACCGTAGTCGATGAGGTCGGACTGCTCAGCGAGCAGGCGTTCGAGTGTCAGGACGACCTGCGGGGTGTGGCGGGTGTCGAGGCGGGTGGCGTGGACGTCGCGGGTGAGCGGGGTGCCTGCGAGGGGTCTGGCGACCACGGCGGCGGCGGAATGCCGAAGTGACAGGCGGGGCAGCAGGGCGACGCAGAGGCCTGCCTCGACGAGGCCGATGACGGTGTGGAAGTCGTCGCCCTCGAAGCGCAGCTCGGGGCGGACGGCGGTGAGCTCGCGCACCAGGTCGAGGCGCAGGCAGGACTGGGGAGCCGCGACCCAGGTGTCGCCCGCCAGGTCGGCGAGGTCGACCACGGGTCGGGAAGCCAGCGGGTGGTCGGCGGCCAGGACGGCGAGGACGGGTTCGCGGGCGATGCGGAGGCGGCGCAGGCCCGCGGGCAGCGGGACGGGGTCGAGCTCGTAGTCGAACGTGAGCGCGAGGTCCAGCTCGCCGCGGGCCAGCGCCAGGTAGGCGGCGTCTGTCTCGACCTGGCGCAGCACGATCCCGACACCGTCGAGCCTGGCCAGGGCACCGGGCACGAGGTGGGCGGCGGCCGAGGCGAACGCGCCCAGCCGGACGTGGCCGGTGCTGCCGTCGCGGACGGCGTCCAGCTCGGCGGACGCGGTGGCGAGCACGGCGCGCAGCCGCAGCTCGGCGTCGAGCAGCACCTGACCGGCCTGCGTCGGGCGCACCGGGCGGCGTTCGAGCACCCGCAGCCCGACCCGGCGTTCGAGGTCGGCGATCTGCTGGGACACGGCGGGCGGGCTGTACCCCAGCTCAGCGGCCGCAGTGGCGAACGAGCCGGTGCGCACGACCGCCTCCAGGGTGGCGAGCAGACGGGGATCCACCGGATAAGCATCGCTTACCGAAGGTGAAGGAGCCATCGCTTGTGCTTACCGGCGGTGACCAACAGGATCGAGGGCATGGAGCGAGACGTCGTGGACCTGCTGACCCGGCTGGTGGAGATCGACTCGGTGAACCCGTCGCTGGTCGCGGGCGCCGCGGGCGAGGTGGAGATCGCGGAGTTCGTCGCGGGCTGGGCGCTGGCGGCGGGGCTGCGGGCCGAGGTCGTGGAGGAGACGCCGGGGCGGCCCAGCGTCGTCGTGCGGTCGAACCGGACCGGCACCGGCCGGACGCTGCTGCTGTGCGGGCACCTCGACACGGTGGGCGTGGGCGGCATGACCGACCCGCTCACGGCGCGGGTCGACGGCGACCGGCTCTACGCGCGCGGGGCCTACGACATGAAGGCCGGGCTGGCCGCGGCGCTGGTCGCGTGCCGCGAGGCCGACCGCGCGGGCATCGGCGGCGAGGTCGTGGTGGCCGCGGTGGCCGACGAGGAGCACTCCAGCACCGGTGTGCAGGAGGTGCTGCGGCACGTCACCGCCGACGCGGCGATCGTGTGCGAACCGACCGAGCTGACCGTCGTCACCGCGCACAAGGGCTTCGTGTGGACCGAGATCCGGGTGGTCGGCAAGGCGGCGCACGGGTCGCGGCCGCACCTCGGCGAGGACGCGATCTTGAGGACCGGACCGGTGCTCGTGGCGCTGGAGCGGCTCAACGAGGAGCTGCGCGGACGCGAGCACCCGAGGCTCGGACCGGGCACACTGCACGCGTCGCTGATCACCGGCGGCCGGGAGGAGTCCACCGTGCCCGACCTGTGCGTGCTGACGGTCGAACGCCGGACGCTGCCCGGCGAGACCGCGGCGGACGTCGAGCGCGACGTCGCCGAGCTGCTGGCGTCGTGCGACGTGCGCGCCACCAGCCGCACGACGCTGGCGCGGGACCCGTTCGAGACCGCCGAGGACCACGCGTTCGTCGGCGAGGTCGTGGCCGCGGCCACCGGGGCGCTCGGCAGGCCGGTCGAGCTGGCGGGCGCGTCCTACTGGGCCGACTCGGCGTTCATCTCGGCGGCGGGCATCCCGACCGTCCTCTTCGGACCTCCCGGTGACGGCGCGCACGCCGAGGTCGAGTGGGTCGGTCTCGAAGGGACGGTCGAGTGCGCCCGCGCGCTCGTCGCCACCGCGAAGGGCTTCTGCCGATGACGTTCACCGCCAACCCGCACTACCGGCCCGACGCCGTGCCGCCACCGGCGGGCGCCGAGGTGCAGGAGTTCCACCGGAGCCTGCCCGGCTACCGGCCGTCCCCGGTCCGCTCGGTAGAGGGGCTGCTCGTGAAGGACGAGTCGGACCGGTTCGGGCTGCCCGCGTTCAAGATCCTCGGCGCCTCCTGGGCGATCGAGCGGACCGTGCGCGCCCGGCCGGGGACGCGCGTGCTGGTCGCGGCCAGCGCGGGCAACCACGGCCGGGCGGTCGCCCGCGTGGCGGCGCAGCGCGGGCTCGGGTGCCGCATCTACCTGCCCGCCGTGACGAGCGCGGGCCGGGCCGCCCTGATCGAGGGCGAGGGCGCCGACGTGGTGCGGGTGGACGGCGACTACAACGCCGCCGTCGCGCTGGCCGAGCGGGACGCGGGCCGTCCGGGGGCGGCGCTCGTGGCGGACACCGCCCTGACGCCGACCGGGGGTCCGCCGGAGTGGGTGATCGACGGGTACTCGACCCTGTTCCGCGAGATCGAGGTGCCGACCGACGTGGTGCTGGTGCCCACCGGGGTCGGGTCGCTGGCCGCCGCTGCGGTCCGCTGGGCCGTGCACGAACGGCCCGGCACGGCGGTGATCGCGGTCGAGCCCGCCACCGCCGCGTGCGTGACCGCGTCGATCGTCGTAGGCCGGATGGCCGCGGTGGACACGCCGGGCACCTCGATGGCCGGAATGGACTGCGCGTCACCGTCCGCGGTCGCGTGGCCGACCCTGCTGCACGGGCTGTCCGGGACGATCACCGTCACGGATGTCCAAGCGGCACAAGCGATGCGCGACCTGGCGCGCGGTGGACTGACCATCGGGGACTGCGGTGCGGCGACGCTCGCGGCGTGGCGGGAGGACGGCGAACCGGGCCGTTCGGTGCTCTGCGTGGCCACGGAGGGAGCCTCCGATCCGGACGCCTACGCGGAAGCCTTGTCCGCTTGACGACAAGAATTCTTCACCGTCTGGAGTTGGCCGGTGACCGTGGGTATGGTCCGCCACCATGCAGCGAAGAGGTGTCCTGACCACCGTTTTGGCCGCAGTCGCGCTGGTGACCGGCGTCTGCTCGGCTCCGGCCGCGCTCGCCGACCCCGAGGCCATGGCCGAAGATCCCGCGTCCCTCGTCAACCCCCTGATCGGTACGACGAACCTGGGCAACACCTACCCCGGCGCGGTCGCGCCGTTCGGCATGCTGGCCTGGAGCCCCGAGCTCTCCAAGGGCAACGCGACCCGCACCGCGGCGCCCGGCGGCTACCACTACGACGTGAACAAGGTCCGCGGGTTCAGCCTGACCCACATGTCCGGTACCGGCTGCGCCGGTGGCTCCGGTGACATCCCCTTCTTCCCGCACGTCGGCACCGTGACGACCTCCCCCGCCGCCGACGGCACGGACGCGGTCTACGCCAGCACCTTCAAGCACGACAACGAGGTCGCCAAGGCGGGCAGCTACAAGGTCGGCCTGGACTCGGGCGCGACCGCCGAGCTGACCGCGACGACCCGCACGGGCTCCGGCCGGTTCACCTTCCCCGCCGACAAGCCCGGCACGATGCTGATCCGCACGGCCAACTCCGAGACCGGCAGCACCGCGTCGGACGTGACCGTGGACGCGGCGACCCGCACCGTCACCGGCTCGGTCACCAGCGGCAACTTCTGCGGCTACATCAACCAGGTCGGTAGGCGCAGCTACTACACGCTGCACTTCGTGGCGCAGTTCGACCAGCCGTTCAAGGAGGTGGGAACCTGGCAGGACGGTGTCGTCACGCCGGGCTCGACGACGTCGACCGGTGCCACGACCTACGGCACCTCCGGGTGGCCGGTGGTCGGCAAGGGATCGGGCGCCTACATCGGGTTCGACACCGCCGCGGCCAGCACCACCAACGTCAAGGTCGGCATCTCCTACGTGAGCCTGGACAACGCCAAGGCGAACCTCAAGGAGGAGAACCCGCCGAAGGCGACGTTCGAGAAGACCCGCGACAACGCCGTCAAGGCGTGGTCGAAGCAGCTGGGGAAGATCGAGGTGGGCGGCGGCACCCCCGAGCAGCGGACCACGTTCTACACCGCGCTCTACCACGCGCTGCTGCACCCGAACGCGTTCAGCGACGTCAACGGCGAGTACTGGGGCATGGACGGCAAGCCCCACAAGGTGACCAGGAAGCAGAAGGTCCAGTACGGCACCTTTTCCGGCTGGGACGTCTACCGCTCGCAGCTCCAGCTCCTCACCCTGCTGGAACCGGAGACCGGGTCGGACATCGCGCAGTCGCTGCTGAACCAGGCCGACCAGAACGGCGGCGTCTGGGACCGGTGGACGCACAACTCCGGCGGCACGCACGTGATGAACGGCGACCCGTCCGCACCCGCGCTCGCGGGCATCTACGCCTTCGGCGGCAGGGACTTCGACGTCAAGGCCGCGCTCAAGTCGTTGGTGCGGGCGGCGACGGTGCCGACCGAGCAGGACCTGAGCAAGGACGGCTGGGCCGTCATGTCGGTCGGCCAGCGCCCGTCGCTGGACAAGTACCTTCAGCTGCACTACATGCCGTCGGTCTCGAACGCCTGGGGCGGCGCGGCGGAGACCCTGGAGATGTCCACCGCGGACTTCGCGCTGTCGGAGCTGGCGAAGGACGTGAAGGACCCGGCGACCGCGAAGGTGTTCGCCGAGCGCTCGCAGTGGTGGCAGAACAACTTCGACCCGGTCGCGCACAGCAGCGGCGGGTACGTCCGCAACCGCAACGCCGACGGCACCTGGGTCAAGGACTTCGTGCCCGGCACGGAGAACGGGTTCGTCGAGGGCACCAGCGCGCAGTACAGCTGGATGGTGCCGCACAACGTGGCGGGCCTGGTCGAGTCGATGGGCGGCAAGGACCGGTTCACCAAGCGGTTGGACGACTTCTTCCACAAGGCCGACGGCAGCTGGGCGCTGAGCGGCGCCGGTGGCGACAAGGCCGCGCTGGACAACGAGCCGTCGATCAACTCGCCGTGGCTCTACGACTACGCGGGCCAGCCGCACAAGGCGCAGCAGACGATCCGCCAGGTGCTCAACACCATGTGGGGCGACAAGACCGGCGGCATTCCCGGCAACGACGACCTCGGCGCCATGTCGTCCTGGTACGTGTTCGCCGCGATGGGCATGTACCCGCAGGTGTCCTCGCGCGCCGAGCTCGTGCTGGGCAGCCCGCTGTTCCCGAAGATCAAGGTCGACCGCCCGGACGGCAAGGACATCACCATCACCGCGCCGAAGGCCGCGGCCGACGCGCCGTACGTGCAGTCGCTCAAGGTGAACGGCAAGGCGTCCACCAAGCCGTGGCTGCCGACGTCGTTCGTGGAGAAGGGCGGCAAGCTCGACTACGTGCTGGGCACCACCGCGAACACCTCGTGGGGCTCGAACCCGGCCGACGCGCCCCCGTCGTTCCGCGACGGCGAGCAGCCGATCAAGCACGACCAGCCGTTCTACCTCACCGTGTCGCCGACCAGCCCCACGCTGGCGCCCGGCGGGTCGGTCACGGCCGCCGTGCAGGCGAAGCGGCTCTACGACGGCGACCCCGCCGTGACCTACACCGCCACCGGTGACTCCGCGCTGGTCTTCACCCCGGCGACCGGCACGGTGCCGATCGACGACACCGGCGCGCGGTTCGCCATCAGCACCACACCCGACGCGCCGCAGGGCTTCTACTCCGCCACGGTCACGGTCACCGTCGCCGGTGCCCAGCCGGTGGTGCTGCCGCTCACCGTGAAGGTCGCTCCGCCGGGCAGCATGCTGGCCGCGGTCAACAACATCGGCGCCTCCGACGACGCGGGCTCCGAGGTCGCCGACTTCGACGGCGGCGGCTACAGCTACTCGCGGCAGGCGCTGGCCGCGGCCGGGCTGAGCTCCGGCGCGACCGGCACGGTGGACGGGCTCACGTTCACCTGGCCGAACTCGCCGAACGACCGGGCGGACAACGTCGTCACCAACGGCCAGAGCGTCGACGTGACCGGCACGAAGCTGTCGTTCATCGGTGCCGCGGCCGACGGCGGTCGCACCGCGGCGGCCACGGTGACCTACACCGACGGCACGACCGGCACCGTCGACCTCGGGTTCAGCGACTGGACCCTGGGCGGCGGCGGCCAGAACCCGTCCTACGGCAACGTGGTCGTGGCCAAGACGCCGTACCGCAACCTCCTCGGCGGCGGCAACGAGCAGGTGGTGACCAACATCTTCGCCACGAAGACGTTCACCGCACCCGAGGGCAAGGTGCTCAAGAGCGTGCAGCTGCCGACCAACGAGGGTCTGCACGTGTTCGCGATCGCCACCGCGTAAGCCGGTTCCGGTGGGTGGGGGCGGATCCCGCCCCCACCCACCGGTTTGGCGCACCCCGGTTCCGGGGCAGCCCACCGGACAAACCGAGTGGAGGCCACCACCGTGTTCAGCGGAGTCCTGTTCGACTTCTCCGGCACCCTGTTCGACGACAGGTCCGTCCTCGACCCGGCCCGCGCCGCCGTCGGCGACGAGGTCATCACCGGTGTCCTCGCCCACGTCGACTCCCCCGAGGGCATCGCCGCCCGCCAGGGTTGCGACGTCTCGCGCGAGCGGCACCGCGCCGTCTGGACCGCCCTCATCGCCGAGTCCGGCACCTACAGCGGCACCGTCGTGGACGCCATCTACCACGCCCTCACCGACCCGTCCGCCTGGCGGCCCTACCCCGACACCGCACGGGTGGTCACCGCCCTGCACGACCGCGGCACGCGGGTCGGCGTCGTCAGCAACATCGGCTGGGACATCCGCCCCGCGCTGGCCGACGCGGGCGTGCTCGACCTGCTCGACACCGTCGTCCTGTCCTGCGAGCACGGCCTGGAGAAACCCGACCCCGCCCTGTTCACCCTCGCCTGCGACAAGCTCGGCCTGCCACCGGCCTCGGTGCTCTACGTCGGCGACGACCCGCTCAAGGACGGCGCGGCCGTGCGGGTCGGCATGCCGGTGTACCTGCTCCCCACCGAGCGCTCCGCCGACCGCGACCGCGGCCTGGACGCGGTGCTGCGCCTCGCCTAGGGCCTGTATCGAAGTCTCGTTCGGTACACGCCCTAGGTGTATTGACCTAAAAGGTTGGGAACGCGGCTGGCGGGTGGGTGGCCTGCGAGTGCGGTGTGGCCGCGGTGGTGATTGTAGGTGTGCAACCATCGTGGGAACGCTGCTCGTCGTTCGGTTTCGGATCGATAGGGGTAGGCATAGGCCCACTCGTCGAGCAGGGTGCGGTTGAACCGCTCCACCTTGCCGTTGGTCTGTGGTCGGTAGGGGCGGGTGCGTTTGTGGGCGATCCCGGCGGTGACCAGCATGTCTCGCCAGAGCAGGGACTTGTAGCACGAGCCGTTGTCGGTGAGCACTCGCTCGACGGTGATGCCTGTGGCGGTGAAGAACACCTGGGCCCGCCGCCGGAACGCGACCGCGGTCTCCTTCTTCTCGTCGGGCAGGATTTCGTTGTAGGCGAGCCGGGAGTGGTCGTCCACGGCGTTGTGCAGGTAGCTGTAGCCGACATGGCTGTTGCCGTTGGCGTCGAGTTTCTACCCGACGTGCGGGTGCGGTGGCGCTGCCCCGCCTGGCGGCTGGTGACCCGGTGCCCGCCGCCGTCGGGGATGTTGCCGAGTTTCTTGATGTCGACGTGTACCAGCTCGCCTGGCTCGTTCGTAGCGACGCACCGGCTGCGCGGTGGCCCGGTCGAGGTGGGCCGGTCGGGCCAGGCCGAACCGGATCAGTACCCGGTGCACCGTGGAGGGCGCCAGTCGCAGCAGGAACGCGATCCGGGCCGGGCCCCACCGCCGTGCCAGGCGGACCTTGATGATCCGCCGTTCGATCCGGATCGGGGTGCGGCCCGGACTGGTGTGTGGACGCGATGATCGGTCGCCCATGCCGGACTCGCCCTGGTCCCGGTAGCGGTCGGCCCACCGTTTCGTTGTGCTCACCGAGACCTGGAACCGTTCCGCGGCCCGCCGCAATGGCCAGTGCTCGTGCACGACACACCGTGCCAGGCGGAGCCTGCCCAGCGGGGTCAGTGGTGCGTTAGCGTGGGTCACGAGCGCCTCCGTCGGTCGGTGCAGACGTCGCAATCCACACCGAACCCGGAGGTCCTCACCTATTCCAAGATCATTCGATCTCGTGTCGCCCCGTTCCTAACCTCTGTGGTCAGTACACCTAGGGCGTCACCAGGACCTTGCCGAGCACGCGGTCGGTGGTGAGCCGGTCCAGTTCCGCGGGCAGGTCGGCGAGCGCCACCTCGCCGGACACCAGCGGCTCCACCGCCAGTCCGTCGGCCAGTGCCCGCATGGCGCGCGGGAAGTCGGCGGGGCCGGTGCCGTAGCTGCCGCCGACCACGACCGGCTTCCCGTGCCAGCCCGCCATCCAGGCGGACTCCTTGCGCCGCACGGTGTCCAGGTCGCAGTCCAGCTCGGGCAGGCGGTCGCCGGTCTTGGTGCCGCCGTAGAGCATCACGACCCCGCCCGGCCGCACCAGCCGCAGCGCGTCGCGGAGCAGGTCGGGGAACACGAAGCTGGTCGCGACGACCACGACGTCCTGGCTGTCCGGCGGCACCCCACGACCCACGACGCCGGGCAGCACACCGCGCGAGACCAGGAAGTCCAGCCGGTCGCGGCCGCGGTTGTGCAGCGCCACCCCGGCGCCGCCGAGCTCGGCCAACCCGGCGATCAGCACCCCGGCCACACCCGCGCCGAGCACTGTCACCGTTCGCGGCGGCGTGCCCAGGTGCCGTTCGGCCATCGCCACGCAGTGCGCCGCGCAGGCGGCGGGCTCCGCGAACACCAGCGTCCGCGCGCCCACCCCGTCCGGCGCGACCGGCAGCGCCCGCGCCAGGTCCGCCGCCGCCCCGGACACCCAGAGCCGCCGGGCGAACCCCGACCCCCTGCGCACCGGCACGTTCGGGTCCAGGCACACCCGCGTGCCGACCGGCAGCACCCCGTCCTCGACCACCCCCACCAGCTCGTGCCCGAACTGGCTGGGCCCGCCGCGCACCCCGGTGATCTCCTTCAGGTCCGACCGGCACACGCCCATCAGCTCGGTGCGCACCAGCACGCCGGGCATCCCGTCGTGCGCCAACGGCTCTCGGGTCAGCCGCGGCCCGTCCCCGGTCAGCGCGACGGCGAGCTGGTCCACACGGTCTCCACGGCCTCGGCGAAGCGGTCGGCGATCAGGTGGGCGTCGGCCGGGGTGAGGATCAGCGGCGGCCGCAGCTCGATCACGTTGCCGAGCCCGTGCTCCGACACCCGCGTGATCACCCCCAGGTCCCCCAGCGCCTTGCTCAACGCCGTCGCCAGCCGCGGCGACTTGGACCCGTCGGGCTCGGCCAGCTCGACCCCGAGCATCAGCCCGACCCCGCGCACGTCGTCCAGGAAGTCGAACCGCTCCTTCAGCGCCGTCAACCGGTCGAGGATCACCTTCCCGGTCGCGCGGACGTTCGCCAGGAACTCCGGCCGCTTCACGATGTCCAGGGTCACCACGGCCGCGGCGGCCGACAGCGTGTGGCTGCCGTAGGTGAACCCGTGCAGGTTGCGCGGCATCCCGACGAGCTCCTCCTCGGTGATGATCGCCGCCAGCGGCAGCCCGCTCCCGGTCAGCCCCTTCGACACCGTGATCATGTTCGGCGCCACCCCGAAGTGGTCGGCCGCGAACAGCGACCCGGTGCGGCCCAGGCCCGTCTGGTTCTCGTCGAAGATCAGCACGATCTCCCGCTCGACGCAGAACTCCTTGAGCCGCTGGAGGTAACCCGGCGGCGGCACCACGTTCCCGCCTACCCCGCTGATCGGCTCGATGATCATCGCGGCCACGCTGCCGGTGGAGGCGTAGGTGATGAAGTCGTCGATCCGGTCCACGCACAGCTTCCCGCAGCTGTCCGGCTCCTGCTTGTAGAAGCACCGGTGGCAGTAGGGGTCGGGCACGTGCAGCGCGCCCGGCATGTGCTGCTGGAACGGTGCCCGGATCCGCGCCGAGCCGTTCCACCCCGCGGCGGCAACGGTCTGGCCGACGTGACCGCGGAACGGCACGATCACGTCGCGGCGGCCGGTGTGCCACTGGGCGATCTTGATCGCGCCCTCGTTCGCCGTCGACCCGCCGGAGCTGCGCAGGTTGACCCTGGTCAGGTTGGGCGGCGTCAGCTCGACGAGCTGGCGCATCACCCGGTTCGTCGGGTCGGTCTGGAACGACGAGCTGGCGAACACCAGGTCGTCGACCTGGCCCTTGAGCGCCGCCACGACGGCCGGGTGGTTGTGCCCCAGCACCAGGTTGAACGTGCCGGACACGCAGTCCAGGTACTCGCGGCCGTCGGAGTCCCACATCCGCACGCCCTCGCCGCGCACCAGCCGCACGTCGCCCAGCTCGTAGTAGGCGTCGTCCTTCGGGTCCACCCCGGTGACCGGGTGCATCAGCGCTGGCCCGAATCAATCGAACGCAGGCTGGCCAGCTGGGTGTCCACCCAGCGTTCCAGCGTCCACGGCTCGGCCGCCTCACGGCGTTTCAGCGCCGACGCGGCCCGCTCCTCCGGCGTGGCCAGCAGCGCCGCCGCGATGGCCTCGGCCTGCTCGGACACGTCGAACGGGTTGACCGACCGGCACACCTCGGACAGCACCTCGGCCGCGCCGAGCATCTCGGACATGATCACGTCGGCGTCACGGCGGTTGACCAGCGGCGCCTCGAACACGCTCAGGTTCTGGCCGTCCACGGTGGAGTTGAACACCAGCAGGTCCGCGCGTTCGAAGCAGCCGAAGCTGTGGTTGACCTCGTTGTCGCAGTGGGTCCGCACGGTGTCCGCTCCCAGCTCGGCGTTGGCGGCGGCCGCTTCCTCCTCCACCCGCCGGACGTAGTCGGAGTTCGCCTCGACGTAGAGGCGGTTGGGGTTCATCCGGACCAGCATCCGGGTGCCCCGCAGCGAGGGGTTCTCGTTGACCGCCTTGACGAACGCCCGCACCGCGCGCCAGCCGTTCTTGATCGGGTCCGTCCGTCCGGAGTGGACGACCAGCCGGTGCTCCCCCGCCCACTCCTCGATGCCCTCCGGCAGGGTGGACTTCCTGCGGTGCAACGTCTCCGGGCTGTACCCGAGCACCTGCGTGCGCACCTGGCACACCCGTCCGCGCCAGGTGACCGTGCTCGCGGCGCGGTCGACCACGGCGTCCGGGAACAGGTCCTCCACGCAGGCCAGGAAGTTGCGCGACCAGCGGTCGGCGAAGAAGCCGATCACGTCGGAGGCGAGCATCCCCTCGACGATGCCGGTGCGCATCGGCTTGGGCAGGATGCGCCAGTAGTCCGCCGACGGCCACGGGATGTGCACGAAGTGCAGGATCGGCGCGTCCGGCCGCTGTGCCCTGATCCGGGCGGGCACGCAGACCAGCTGGTAGTCGTGCACCAGGTAGACCGGGTCGGTCACGTCCGCCGACCGCGCCAGCAGCTCGCGGGCGTAGTCCTCGGTGAACTCGTCGAAGGCCCGCCACGCCGCGCGCGTCTCCTCCCCGAACGTCGGCGTCGTCCACTTGTCCCAGCCGTAGTTGTTGCCCGCCCACATCAGCTCGGCGGTCAGGAAGTCCTGCACCACGCGGAACGTCTCGCGGTTGTGCCGCAACGGGTGCACGGTGATCTCGCGGCCGGACGGGAGCTCGGTGACGATGCCGTCCGGGTTCTGCTCGGAGGCGAGGTGGTCGTCGTCGGTGTCGGCGCTGACGATCCACGACACGTCCAGGTAGCCCGCCTGCTCGGCGACGACGTTGCCGGTGCCGCCGGGTGCCAGCCACGCCTTGAGCAGGCCGGTCTCCGGATCGGGTGCGTAGGTGACGACGGCCCGTTTGCTGGCCAGGAACAGGTGCTTGCTCATCGGTCCTCCACGACGTCGTTCGCGGCGATCTTGGTCAGGGCCAGCGCTCCCCCGTCCACCCCCAGCGGCGCGAGGGCGGCCAGCTCGGGGAGTCCGGGCGCCCTGGTGCTGTGCAGGCACGCGTTGACCGGGCGGCTCGCGTAGTGCCCCTCGGCCCTCGGCTGACTGCGCACGAGGGCCGGGTCGGCGCCGACGGCCAGCGCGATCCGGCGGGCCCACGCGTACCGGGTCAGCCGTTCCGGGCCGCCCAGGTGCAGCAGCCCGGTGCGGCCCGCCAGCAGCAGCGCGACCGTCCACGCGGCCACGTCGTCGACCAGCACCGGGGTGTTCCAGTGGTCGTCCGGCACGTCCACCCCGCCGCCGTCGAGCAGCGCGCGGGCGCACGTGGTGAAGAAGTTCGGCCGGATGCCGTCGGGTTCCCAGCCGTAGACCAGGCTCACCCGCAGCGCCAGCCCGGCACCGGTGTCGAGCAGCGTCCGCTCGGCGGCCAGCTTCGCGCGGCCGTAGGCGTTCGCGGGCGACACCTCGTCGGTCTCGCCGCTGCTGGGCCGGGTGCCGTCGAACACGTTGTCGGTGGAGATCAGCAGCACCGGGCGGCCGTCGGCGGCGGCCGCGAGGTTGGCCGCCCCGCCGGCGTGCGCGGCGGCCGTCTCGGCCGGGTTCCGCTCGCACCAGGTGATGTCCGACGGGCCGTGCACGACGACCAGCGCGTCGACGCCCTCGACGACGTCCCGGCACGCCGCCGGGTCGCGCACGTCCAGCTCCCGCCACGGCAGGCCGCGCGCGGACGCCGTGTCGGGCGCGTGCCGCGAGGCGACGACCGGGTCCACGTCGAGCGCTCGCAGCCGGGCCCCGATCGACGCGCCCAGGAAACCGCTGCCGACGACCAGCGCCCTCACCCGGCGACGCCTTCCGGCTCGGGCAGGCGCAGCAGCGCGGCCGCCGCGGCGACCAGCACGCCGCCCGCCGCGACCACGGCGAACGCGGTGCTCAGGCCCCAGCTCGCGGCCATCAGGCCGACCAGCGGCGGGCTGCCGAGGAAGCCGAGGTAGGAGATCGTGGTGACGGTGGTGATCGCCGCGGGCCTGCGCTCGTCGTCGGTCGACTTGCCCGCCATGCCCAGCAGCGTCGGCACCGCGGGCGCGAGCCCGACACCGGCCAGCGCGAACCCGACCAGCGCGACCACGGCGGGCAGCCCGGCGGGTTCGGTGACCACGGCCAGCACCAGGCCGACCGCGCCCAGGACGCTGCCCAACACCACGACCGTCAGGCCGGAGAAGCGCTCGCCCTGCCACTGGACGAGCAGCCGCCCGCCCGCCAGGCCGATCATGTACGCGGCGGGCGCGGCGCTGCCGAGCAGCGGTCCGGCGCCGAGGTCCTGCTCCAGGTGGATCGCGCCCCACTGCTCGACGGCGTTCTCCATGAACAGCACCACGGCGGCGACCAGGCCGAACGCGATCAGGACCGGGGTCATCGAGCGGGGGCGGACCGCAGTGTCCGAAGTGGACTGCGTGCGCCAGCCCGCCCGGTCCACCGACAGGAAGGCGCTGACCAGCACGAGGGCGGCGATGACGAGCAGCACGTCCCGCGAGGACGCCCCGGCCTGCCGCGCCAGGCCGACCGACGGCGCGGCGACCACCATCGCGAGCGGTGTGGCGGCGTGGACCTTGTTGAACAGCCGGACGCCGTCGCGCGCCTCGTGCGCGGCGGTGGTGGCGTTGAGGGCGACCTCGATCGCGCCGGAGGTCGCTCCAATCAAGACGAGGGAGAGCGCGAAGGTCACCGGGGAATGCGTCCACCCCGGCAGCGCGCACGCCACTGCGAAGACCGAAAGTACCAACGGGAGTGCCCTTTCGCGCATTCGAGACACCAGTTTTCCAGTGATCACCATGGCGGGCAGGGCGCCGACCGGGATGCCGAACAACGCGAGTCCGAACTCCGACTCGGTGGCGCCGATCTGGTCCTTGACCTCGGGCAAGAGCCCGGCCCAACCACCCCAGAAGAGTCCCCAGCTGGTGGCGGCGAAGATCAACCCCTTGGCGTTCGGACGACTTGGCGGCGCACTTGCCAACACTGTCTCCCCTCACTGATTGGGTTACGTTGGGTTCAGTGATTGTGAACCCAACGTAACGCCGACTCGGAGAAGCTGCCAACCGGCGCCTTATCGGGTGACCCCCGAGAGGAGACAGATGGACAGTCGCGACTTCTTGGTCACCGACCGAATCCCTTTGCCAGACGGCCCCGCGGTCGTGCACGTCGACGTGGTCCGCGAGGACAGCTACCGCATCGACGTCGTGCGCGGCGTGGCCTCCGCGATCGAGGCGCTGCTCACCGAGCTGGACGGGCGCAGCGCCGTGGTCATCACCGACCACGTGGTGGCGGAACTGCACGCGGGCCCGATCATCGACGCGCTGACCGAACGGGGTCAGCTGCTCGGGACGACCTCGGTGCCCAGCGGTGAGAAGAGCAAGACGGCCACGACGGCGTTCGAGCTGGTGGACTGGTTGGCGCAGGTGGGTTTCGCCCGACGCGATGTCGTGATCGCACTGGGTGGTGGCGTCATCGTGGACACCGTCGGCTGGGTGGCAAGCGCTTACATGCGCGGGGTGCCGTACGTGAACATGCCGACCACGCTGCTGGCGCAGGTCGACGCGGGCATCGGCGGCAAGGTGGCGGTCGACCACAGCGAGGCCAAGAACCTGGTCGGCGCGTTCTACCAGCCGCGCGCGGTCATCTCGTGCCTGGAGTACCTGGGCACGCTGGACCGCAGGCAGGCGCGCGCCGGGCTCGCCGAGGTGGTGAAGAAGGCCGTGATCGCCTCTCCCGCGCTGTTCCGGTACATCGAGGACAACGTGGACGACCTGGTGGAGTGCCGGTCGCCCGCGGTGGACGTGCTGGTGCACGCCGCCAGCGCGATCAAGACCGAGCTGGTCGGCCGGGACCCGTACGAGGTGGACCTGCGCAGACCGCTGAACTTCGGGCACACCGTCGGCCACGCGGTCGAGACCGTGACGGACTACGGGCCGGTGCTGCACGGCGAGGCGGTCGCGTTCGGCATGGCGGTCGCGGTCGACGTGGCCAGGTCGCGCGGGGTCGTGGACCCGGCCACCGCGGACCGGGTGATCGCGCTGATCAGGCGGCTCGGCCTGCCCGTGTCGCTGGCCGACCTCGGGGTCGAGGTCGTGGTGGAGGACGTGCTCGGGGCGTTGGCGAAGATCCGCCAGATCCGCGACGGGAGCCTGCGGTTCGTGCTCCCCGTGGAGCTGGGGACGACGGCCGTCGTCGAGGACGTCACCACCGAAGAGGTGCGGGCGGCGCTGGTGCGGGAGCGCCCGTGACTCCACTGTGGACTGTGGACGCCGGCGGCACCGGGACCGCGGTGACCGGTCCCGGCGGCCGTCGGCGGTACGGGTCGGTGAACCCGGCCTCGGGCGGTCACGAGGCGGCGGACGCGGTGCTGCGCACCGTGTTCGCCGACCTGGCCGCCGACCTGGACGGCCGGGTCGGCCGGGGTTGGATCGCGACGGCCACGGTGGACCCCCGTGATCCGGGGTCCGAACTGGAACGCCTGCGCCGGACCGCCGAACGGGCGGGCCTGCGCGGGCGGGTCGTCGTGTCCAACGACGCGCTGCCGTGGCTGGTGGCGCCGCCGCTGTCCGGTCGCGGTGTCGCGGTCGTGTGCGGCACCGGCTCGGGTTTCCTGGCCGGCGACGGGCGGTCGGCGCCGGTGCGGGTCGGCAGCTGCGAGTACCTGGGCAGCGACGAGGGTAGCGCGTACGACCTCGGCCTGTCCGGGCTGCGCGCGGCCGTGCGCGCGCTGGACGGCCGGGGCCCGGACACGGTGCTGGCCAAGCACTTCGGCGTGACGACCGCGCGCGACCTGGCCCGGCTGGCCTTCCCCAAGGCCGCGGTGGCCGCGCTGGCGCCGACCGTGTGCCGGGCGTGGCTGGACGGCGACCCCGTGGCCACCCGGCTGGTCGCCGACGCGATCGGCGAGCTGGGCCTCGGCGTCCGGGCCGCCGCCGCGGCCGCCGGGCTCGAAGGCGGGTGGACCGTCGCGGCGGGCGGCGGGGTGTTCCTCGGCTGCCCCGAGTTCCTCGCCGAGTTCGAACGCGAGGTGCTCGGCGACGTGGTCGTGGTGGACGACCCCAACACCACGATCGAGGCCGCGCTGGAAGCGGGCGTGCCCGCGTGGGCGCTGGACGACTGCGCGTGGACGCTCACCCTCGCCGCCCCTCCCCGCCCGGCGCCGAGACCGGCCGCGGCCACCGGTCCCATCGCGCTCGGCCTGTGCCTCGCGGCGTGGGGCGGCGACGGTCTGCCCGCGGCGCTGGACGCCGCCCGCGAGATCGGCGTGGACGCCGTGGACCTGCCGACCGACACCACGACGGGACTGGTCGACGCCGACCGCTGGGCAGCCGACGCCGCCTACCGGTCCGAGCTGCGCGAGACCCTGGCCGACCTGGCCGTGACGTGCGTCAGCAACAGCCGCGACACGCAGCTGCTGCTCGGCCCGCACGGTCCGCACACCGACCCGGTGCTCGCCGGGTCCGCCGACGAGAAGCGCGCGCACGCCCTGCGGCACGCGGAGCACGCCATCCGGATCGCCGCCGACCTCGGCGCACCCCAGGTGCGGCTGATGTTCGGCGTCCCGGACCTGTCGCGCTGGCTGTCCTGGTGGCACAGCGACGTCTCGTGGGCCGACAACGTCGAGGCGTGGCTGGAAGCCGCCACGCCCGTGCTGAAGCTCGCCGCCGAGCACGGCGTGCGGCTGCTCGTCGAGCCGCACCCCAAGCAGGTCGCCTACGACCCGGACAGCACCCGGCGGCTGCTGGACGCGGCGGACGTGCGGCTGTGCCTGGACGTCGCGAACCTCGCGGCCGTCGGCTACGACCCGGTGTCGGTGGTGCGCGGCTGGGGCAACCGGCTCGGCGCCGCGCACGCCAAGGACCTCCAGCGCTGGACCGGCACCGACCAGCCGCCCGGCGCGGGCTGGTCCCGCTACGGACCCGGCCCCGCGATCCGCTTCCGCGCACTGGGCTCCGGCGACCTGCCGTGGCCCGCGGTGGTGGCGGCGCTGCTGGACGAGGGCTTCCGCGGCGTGCTCTACGTCGAGCACGAGGACGCCCTGCTGCCCAGGGAGCAGAGCGCGGCGAACTCCGCGCGGCTGCTGCGCTCCCTGCTCCCCGACCGCGAACCGCAAGGGAGGACGTGGTGATGCACGAGGTCAGGGCGGCACTGTTGGCCGGTGGGCTCGGCGAGCGGATGGGGACGCTCACCGCGAACACCTGCAAACCCCTCGTCCCCTACGCGGCCTCGTGCAGGCTGGTCGACTTCAGCGTCGACAACGCGCTGCGCTCCGGCATCCCGGAGCTGGTGCTGATGTCGCTGCACCGCGAGCGCGACCTCATCGACCACCTGCTGCGCAGCTGGGACGACAGCCCGCTGAAAGTCCACTTCGGACCGCACGACGACCTAGTGCGCGACCCGTCGTTCACCGGCCCCCTGCCGGAACGAGCCCCGGAGCTGGGCACCGCCGACGCGCTGACCGCCAACGCCGAGTACCTGTTCGCGCCGGGCGCGCGGGACGTGCTCGTGCAGCACGCGGACCACGTCTACACCTACGACTACGGTGACATGCTGCACGCCCACCGCGAGAGCGGCGCCGACGTGACGATCGGCGTGCAGGCCATCGAACGCCGGTACGTGAAGCTGTTCGGCATGGTCGAGGTCAACGACGACCTGACCGTGCGCCGCCTGGTGGAGAAGCCGCAGGAGCCCACGTCCGACCTGATCTTCACCGCGTTCTGCCTGTTCCGCGTCGACACCCTCGTCAAGGTGCTCGACGAGCTGGCCGCGCTCGGCGAGGACGGCTGGCAGCACGACATCAGCCGCGACGTCCTGCCCGCTATGATCGCCACCGGCCGCAAGGTGCTCGCCCACCCGGTCACCGGGTACTGGGCCGACATCGGCACCGTCGAGCGCTACCACTCCGGCCAGCTGGGCCTGATCGACCACCCCGAGGCGCTGAAGGCCCCGCTCACCCTCGGCGGTCCGGCACCGCGGCGCGTCGGCGGCAACCTCGTGGCGGGCGACCTGCCCGTCGGCGCGGACGTCCGCTCCAGCGTCCTGTTCCCCGGCTGCGCGGTCGAACCGGGCGCACTGGTGCGCCGGTCCGTCCTGCTGCCGGGCGCCACGATCGCCTCGGGCATCGAGGTGGTCGACACCGTCGTCGGCGCCGGCGAACACCTGACGACCTCCCGCGTCGGAATCGCCGACCTGGAGCCCTGAGGCGGGATTCCCGGATCCGCGTCCGCAGGAACCACCTCAGGCGCGACTCCCATCGGACGAGATCCGGGACACACGCCCTAGCGGACCTCGAGGCCGTGGTCGGTGCTGGTGATCGGCTTGCCGGTCTTCCCGTCCACGACGACCGGGTGCACCGTCCGCCCCGTGGCGCGGTCGACCAGCCGCGCCGCGGGCCGCTCGGGTCCGAAGTGGCGTTGTCCCCAGGCCGCGAGCGCGCCCAGCACCGGCAGGAAGTCGTGCCCCCGCTCGGTGAGCACGTACTCGTGGCGCACCGGCGCGGTCGTGTACGCGCGCTGCTCCAGCAGCCCCGACTCCACCAGGCTCTTGAGCCGACGGCTGAGCGACCCCGGTGAGATCCCCAGGTGCTCCTGGAGGTCGGCGAACCGGGTCATGCCCGCGGACACGTCCCGCAGCACCAGCACGCTCCACCACTCGCCCACGTGCTCCAGCCCGCGGGCGATCGGGCAGGCCGCCTCCGCGAAGCTCACGTGCTGCACCACAGGTCCTCCAGAGGTCTTCACCAAGCCGTAGCTACCATGATAGTAGTTACGGTGCCGCCCCCGGAACCGCAGGAGCACACCGTGACCACGACAGACGACCGCGCCGCCCTGTCCGGCTTGGAGGTGCTGCGCCGGTTCCAGGACGCGCAGGACACCGACACGCCCAACATCGGCAGGCTGATGGGGATGACCTTCACCGAGCTCGAGGAGGGTCGTGTCGTGATGTCCCTGCGCACCCGCCCCGACTTCGTGAACCCGATCGGCACCGTCCACGGCGGCGTCGCGGCGACCCTGCTCGACTCCGTCATGGGCTGCGCCGTCCACTCCGCGCTCGCCCCCGGCGTCGGCTACACGACCCTGGAGCTGAGCGTGAACTACATCCGCGCCACCAGCACCGACGACCGCCTGCTGACCGGCGAGGGCAAGGTCGTCCACATCGGCCGCAGCCTGGCCACCGCCGAGGGCAGGATCGTGGACGAGAAGGGCAGGCTCATCGCCCACGGCACCACGACCTGCATGGTCTTCCCGGCACCGCGCTAGGTGCGCTGACCGCGAACCGCCACCAGGGAGTTCCGTCATCCAGGCGGTCCGCCGCGCTAGGTGCGTTCGGCGTGGCAGAGGATCGCGACCGGACCGCTGCCGATCCTGGTCAGCACCACGGTCATCTCCGCCGTGCCGGACAGCTTCAGCCTGCGCCGCAGCGTGTTCGGGTCGACGTCGAGACCCCGGACCAGGATCTCCAGCCGTCCGACGTCGTGCTTGCGCAGCACCGACCTCAGCGACTTCTCGGTGTAGTGCCCGTGCTCGACCACCCGGAACGCCCGCACACCGGGCGGCGGCACGTCCCCGGTCAGGTAGGCGATCCGCTCGTCCAGCTGCCCCAGGCCGTGCCGGGCCGCGTAGTGGCGCACCAGCCCGGCCCGCACCACGGCGCCGTCGGGGTCCACGACCCACTTGCCGGGT
The DNA here is from genome assembly GCF_003002815.1 of Umezawaea tangerina. GTDB lineage: Bacteria > Actinomycetota > Actinomycetes > Mycobacteriales > Pseudonocardiaceae > Umezawaea > Umezawaea tangerina. The sequence goes on from NZ_PVTF01000004.1 coordinate 740,420, forward strand.
GCCGTGACCGGGCAGTCGTCGGGCTCGGCGTCGGTGATCGTCCACTCCGGACTCCCCGACCGCAGCACCGTGGCCCGCCGCGAGACACCGGGCGTGGCCAGCCCCCGCGTCCACAGGCAGGCCTCGCGCACGCCGCCGTCGAGCGAGACCAGCTCGACCTCGTCGGCCCAGGGGGCGACGGCGAAGTCGATGCCCGGCGCGCACTTCACCGCCAGGTCGACACCCGCGTACGTGTCGGCCAGCTCGTCCAGCGGCGGCAGGAAGTCCGAGGGCTTCCACGTCCGCCGACCGGCCGAGTCCCGACGGGCCGGGTCCGCGGTCACCGCGGAGGCCCGTGACACGCGGGTCAGGGCGTCCGCCCGCACGAGCGCCTGGTCGGGGCCGCAGTTGTGGCGGGCCATGGCCAACCGCACCGGGTCCAGGTCCGACCCGACGCACCGGTCGGCCACCCGTGCCAGCTCCACCAGGTCGGCACCGACCGAGCACGTCACGTCGTGCACCACCCGGCCCGCGAACCGCGCGGCCCGGTGCCGTCCGACCGGGGACGCCGTGGCCTGCTGCAAGGCGTCGTCGGTGAACAGCCAGCCCGCCGCCCCGTCCACCTTCGCCGCGGCGCGGCGCCGCAGCAGCACCGTCTCCAGCACGGCGGCGGACCGCTCGCCCGCGATCCGCCGCGCGGCCGTCACGTCGGCCAGCCGGTCGGTCAGCGGCAGCTCCGCCACCTCGGCCAACGCGGCGCGCCCGGCGTCGGAACGCAGGTGCGCCACGTCGTCGAGCGTGAACCCGTACCCCACCTAGAGCGGCTTGCGACCGGTGATCGACACGTTGTAGAAGACCTCGCGCGGCAGCACCTTGGCGAGGACCTTCTCGTCCACCCAGGACAGCCGCTGCCAGGTGCGGTAGGCGAACATCGCCCAGCCGAACCCGAGCTTGCCCTTCGGCACGGCGGCCTCGAACGTGCGGACCGGCCAGCCGAACAGCGCGGCGGACAGCTCCTCGGTCACGGCCTTGACCTCGCGCGCTCCCGCGGCCCGCGCGGTGCGCTCCAGGTCGGCGGGGTCGAACGTGTGCAGGTCCACGACGGCTTCGAGCGCGGCCGCGCGGGAGGACTCGTCGAGCTCCTCCTGCGGGCGCCGCCACTCGACGAGCGCGGGGGCCTTGGTGACGTTCGTGGTCAGCCACCAGGTGAGCTGGCCGAGCTTGCGGGCGTAGAAGTTGCCGATGTTCGTCGGGTCGCCCGCGAACACGAAGCGGCCACCGGGCTTGAGCACCCGCTGGACCTCCTTCATCGCCGCGCCCACGTCGGGGATGTGGTGCAGCACGGCGTGCCCGATGACGAGGTCGAACGTGTTGTCGTCGTACGGGATGCGCTCCGCGTCGGCGACCCGGCCGTCCACCGGCAGGCCGAGGTTCTCGGCGTTGCGCAGGGCGACCTCGACCATGCCGGGCGACAGGTCGGTGACCGAGCCCTTCTCGATCACGCCGCCCTGCATGAGGTTCAGCAGGAAGAACCCGGTGCCGCAGCCCAGCTCCAGCGCGTGCCCGTACGGGCCGACGCCGCCGGACACCGCGCGGAAGCGGTCCGTGGCGTAGGTGATGCAGCGCTCGTCGTAGGAGATGGACCACTTCTCGTCGTACGTGCCTGCTTCCCAGTCGTGGTAGAGCACGTTGGCGAGCTTGGGGTCCTTCCAGGCCGCCTCCATCTGCTCCGTCGTCGCGTGCGGGTTGGGCGCGGGGTCACTTGCCACTGAACTTGGCCTTTCCTGGACCGTTCTCGATGAACGACTGCATGCCGATCGCGCGGTCCTCGGTGGCGAACAGCGCGGCGAACAGGTCGCTCTCCAACTTGAGGCCGCTCACCAGGTCGCCGTCGAGGCCCTCGTCGATGGCGCGCTTGGCCGCCGCGTAGGCGACGACGGGACCGTTGACGAACTGCCCCGCCCAGCGCTGGGCGGCGGAGTAGACGTCGTCGGGGGCGACGACCTCGTCGACCATCCCGATGGCGAGCGCCTCCTGGGCCGTGACGAACCGGCCGGTGTAGACGAGGTCCTTGGCCTTGGCCGGGCCGACCAGCCGGGCGAGGCGCTGCGTGCCTCCGCCGCCGGGGATGACGCCGAGCAGGATCTCCGGCTGGCCGAGCTTCGCGTTGTCGCCGACGATCCGGCGGTCGCAGCCCAGCGCCAGCTCGAAGCCGCCGCCCAGCGCGTAGCCGGTGATGGCCGCGACGGTCGGCTTCGGGATGTCCGCGACCGAGCCCAGCGCCTGCGACAGCGGCCAGGCGTGCTCCAGCATCTCGGCGTGCGAGGTCCTGGCGAACTCCTTGACGTCGGCGCCCGCGGCGAACACCTTCTGCCCGCCGTAGACGATCACGGAGTGCACGTCGGTCCTGGTGGCGGCCTCCTCGGCCGCGGCCTTGATCTCGGCCTGCACCTGCTTGTCGATCGCGTTCATCGGCGGGCGGGCCAGCCGGATCGTGCCGATACCGCCGTCGACTTCCAGGGTGACGAACTCAGCCACAGGTCCTCCTCGACCAGGTCTTCAGCACTGCCGTACGGCAGGTTACCGCCCGGTAGTCGTGGTGCTCGACTTGATGCCGAGGCCGCCGTTGACGGGGACGTCCTCGACGCCCTCGCGGTCCGGTCGCCACTGCGACAGCCTGGTGATGCCCGGCTCCAGCAGCTCGAACCCGTCGAACATCCGGCGGAACCGGTCGAGGTCGCGCCGCGCGGGCCGCACCATGTACCCCTGCTCGAACAGGTCGATCGCGTCGTTGCCCTCGTGGGCCGGGTCCACCGCCGGGTGGCTCAGCGCGAGCAGGCTGCCCACCGGGATCGCGTCCCGGTACACGGCCAGCGCGCCGTCGGGGTCCTCGTGGTCCTGGATGAAGTGCAGCGACAGCAGGCCCAGCACGGCGACCGGCTGCCCGAAGTCGAGCAGGTCGCGCACCTCCCGGCGGTCCAGCACGTCGGCGGCGTCCAGCAGGTCGGCGTTGACCAGCGCCGTGTTCGGGGAGTCCGCGAGGATCAGCTCGCCGTGCGCGTGCACCACCGGGTCCGAGTCCACGTAGGCGACCCGGCACGTCGGGTCGATCGACTGGGCGATCTCGTGCACGTTGCCCACGCCGGGGATGCCGGACCCGAGGTCGAGGAACTGCCGCACGCCCGCGCGCACGCTCTCCCGCACCACCCGGTGCATGAACGCCCTGTTCGCCAGCGCGACCTGCTTGACCTCGGGCATCGCCGCCACGACCTGCTTGGCCAGGTCCCGGTCGACCGCGAAGTTGTGGGCGCCGCCCAGCAGGTAGTCGTACACCCGCGCGTCGTTCGGGCGGGTCAGGTCGACGATCGGCGGCAGCTGGGCCTCGGGGTCGACCACCGGTCACACCGCCTTGCGACGGGCGAAGTAGCGGTCCCCCGAACGCTGGAGCTCCAGCGGTTGGGCGAAGGTCGTGGAGAGGTTCTCCTCGGTCAGCACGTCGTCGAGCAGGCCCTGCGCGACCACCCCGCCCTCGCGCAGCATCAGCACGTGCGTGAAACCGGGCGGGATCTCCTCCACGTGGTGGGTGACCAGCACCATCGCGGGCGCGTCCGGGTCCATCGCCAGCTCGGACAGCCGCGCGACCAGGTCCTCCCGGCCGCCGAGGTCGAGGCCCGCGGCGGGCTCGTCCAGCAGCAGCATCTCGGGGTCGGTCATCAGCGCCCTGGCGATCAGCGTGCGCTTGCGCTCGCCCTCCGACAGCGTCCCGTAGGTGCGGTCGGCCAGGTGCTCGATGCCGAGCGTGCCCAGCAGCTCCTTCGCACGGGTGGTGTCCACGACGTCGTAGTCCTCGCGCCAGCGGCCGAGGACCGCGTAGCCGGCGCTCACCACCACGTCGACGACCTTCTCGTCCGCGGGCACCCGCCCGTTGAGCGCCGCCGAGCACAGCCCGATCCGCGGCTTCAGCTCCCGCACGTCGGTCTTCCCGATGCGCTCGCCCAGCAGGTGCAGCTTCCCCTTCGTGGGGTGCAGCTCCGCGCTGGCCAGCCTCAACAGGGTGGTCTTGCCCGCGCCGTTGGGCCCGAGCACCACCCAGCGCTCGTCCAGTTCGACACTCCAGTCGACGTCGCCGACGAGCGTGGTCCTGCCACGACGCACGGCGACCCCGGCCATGTGGACGACCAGATCGGTCACGTCGACTTCCGAACTCTGCACAGTGCCCTGCCTCGCCCCGTGGTCGGTCACGTGACCCATTGTTTCCGACCACCCCCCGGCACTGGTGCGGCGGGGTTACTCACGCGCCGATTGTCGGTCCGGCCTGACAGGATCTAGGGATGGCAGCCGACTCGCCCGTCCTCGCAGGCCGACCGTTCCCGTTGGGCGCCCACCCGGAGGCGGGGGGCGTCCGGTTCGCGGTGTCCGCGCCGTCCGCGGAGGCCGTGGAAGTGTGCCTGATCAGCGAGGACGGCACGGAGAACCGGATCGAGCTGACCGAGCGCACGTTCGGCGTGTGGCACGGTCTGGTCGCCGGTGTCACCCCCGGACAGCGGTACGGCTACCGCGTGCACGGGCCGTACGACCCGTCGCGCGGCCTGCGCGGCAACCCGGCGAAGCTGCTGGTCGACCCGTACGCGAAGCGGATCACCGGCAAGGTGACCGACCTGGACGCCGCGCTCGGCTACGTCGGCGACCCGATGCTGGGCCCGCCGTCGGTGGTCGACTCGCTGGGCAGCGTGCCGCTGTCGGTGGTCACCTCGCCCGGCGGCCCGGACACCGGCACGAAGCCCGAGGTGCCGTTCGAGGAAGCGGTCATCTACGAGCTGCACGTGCGCGGCTTCACCCGCATGCACCCGGACGTGCCGGAGCACCTGCGCGGCACCTACCTCGGGCTCGCCCACCCGGCCGTGGTCGAGCACCTGGTGCGGCTCGGCGTCACGACCGTCGAGCTGCTGCCCGTGCACGCGTTCCAGGACGAGCCCGCGCTGATGCGCGAGGGCCGCGTCAACTACTGGGGCTACTCGCCGCTGGGCTACTTCGCCCCGCACCCCGACTACGCCTCCGAGCCCAGCCGCGAGGTCGAGGAGTTCCGCACGATGGTGGCCGCGATGCACGCGGCGGGCATCGAGGTGCTGATCGACGTGGTGTTCAACCACACCTGCGAGGGCGGCCCGGACGGCCCGACGCTGTCGTTGCGCGGGTTCGACGCGCCCGGCTACTACCTGCACGTCGCCGGTGGCGGCACGCTCGACATCACCGGCTGCGGCAACACCCTGGAGGCCGGGTCGCCGCAGGTCGTGCGCCTGGTCACCGACTCGCTGCGGTACTGGGCCACCGAGCTCGGCGTCGACGGCTTCCGCTTCGACCTCGCCAGCACGATGGGGCGGCCCGGCGGCGGGTACTTCGACCGCAACTCGGCGCTGCTCACCGCCATCACCACCGACCCCGTGCTGTCCCGCTGCAAGCTCATCGCCGAGCCGTGGGATGCCACCGGCGACGGTTACCGCGTCGGCGACTTCGGCGTGCAGTGGGCCGAGTGGAACGGCCGCTACCGCGACACCGTGCGCGACTTCTGGCGCGGCGCGATCGGCGTCCGCGACCTCGCCTACCGCCTCTCCGGCTCCTCCGACCTGTACGCCGACGACCTGCGCAGGCCGTGGCAGTCCATCAACTTCATCACCGCCCACGACGGCTTCACGCTGCGCGACCTCGTGTCCTACAACGGCAAGCACAACGAGGCCAACGGCGAGGACAACCGCGACGGCACCAACGACAACCGCTCCTGGAACTGCGGTGTCGAGGGCGAGACCGACGCCCCCGGCGTCCTCACCCTGCGCGCCCGCCAGGCCCGCAACCTGTTCGCCACGCTGCTGCTGTCCACCGGCACCCCCATGCTCGTCGCCGGCGACGAGCTCTGGCGCACCCAGGGCGGCAACAACAACGCCTACTGCGTCGACGACGAGACCTCCTGGGTCGACTGGAAGCTCACCGACGACGCCACCGCCATGCTCACCTTCGCCCGCCGCGTCATCACCTTGCGCGCCGGCAGCCCCGCCCTCCGCCAACCCGAGTTCTTCGAGGGCCGCACCACCGCCTCCGGCGCCCCCGACCTCGTCTGGCTCCGCCCCGACGGCGAGGAGATGGCCGAGACCGACTGGTTCGACGAGGGCCGCCGCACCCTCGGCATGTGGATCGACGGCTCCAACAGCCTCTCCCGCTCCCGCGAGGGCGAACTCGTCTCCGACGACTCCTGGCTCCTCCTGCTGCACGCCGGCGCCGACCAGATCGAAGTGGTCCTCCCCCCATCCGAATACGGCGCCCACTTCGAACCCATGCTCGACACCACCACCGCAGACGGCTCCCCCGCCACCCCAGGCCTCCTGCAACCAGGCTCCACCCTCACCATCACCGGCCACTCCCTCATGCTCCTAAGGGCCCCGAACTAACCAACCCCACGCCCCGACCCAACGACGCTGGAAGCGAGCACGCTCATCCGGTTGGCGGCCGCTTAACGACGCTGGAAGCGAGCACGCTCGTCCGCTCGTGCGGTCGGCTTGACTTGGGGTTTTTGGGCTTAGACTTGCGGCGGCGGGCAGGCTCTACCACCTGCCCTTTTTCGCCCGACGAAGCCCAAAAAAGGGGCCCCAAGTCAAGCCGACCGCACCTGGGTCCGCTGCAGCGACACCCCCGGAAACCACCGCAGCGACACCCCCGGAGTCCGCGGCTAGCGCACACAGCGGCGACACCCACTGCGGCTCGAACACCAGTCGAAACCCACCCCCCGAATACGTCGGCCACCGAGCCATTACCAGGCTCTGGGACGCCCTCCCCCTCCCCCTCCACCCATGACAACATCACCTGGTGGACCGCCCGCTCCTCACCTGGTGTGACCGCACGATCGACCTCCTCCTGGTGGCGTCGTGCGGGTGTAGCCGGACGCGGCGCGGACTCCGAGCTCTCGGCCAGTCCCGCGTCGCGTCTTGATCGCTACCCCGCACCCGTAGCCCTCAGGAGCGACGTTGACCTCCACCCTTGCCCTGGCTGACCTGCACCCGGAACTGGACGTGCGGTTGGTGCACGACATCATCCACCCCGAGCGCGAGCTGTGGTCGCCGCGACAGTTGCGCGACCTCACCTCGTTCGTCGCCAGCGAGCTGACCACCCCGCTCCTGGACATCCTCGACTTCGACCCGTCCAAGCGCTGGTGGGCTCGGCTTGGCCTCACCGAGGGCGTCGAGCTCTGGCTCTTGTCCTGGCTGCCCGGCCAGGGCACCGAACCCCACGACCACGGCGGCTCGTCGGGTTCGTTCACCGTCCTCAAGGGCGAGCTCACCGAGAACTACCGCTACCCCGCCGGCCCCATCCGCAGCGCCAAGCGCCCGGTCGGTGCTTCACTGGGTTTCGGTTCCGGCCGCGCCCACGAGGTCCACAACCTCGGCACCACCGGCGCCGCCAGCGTCCACGCCTACTCCCCACCCCTCATCCCCACCAGGGAGTACGCCAGCCTCGCCGACATCCCGGCCGAGATCCCCCCACTACCCGCCCAACGCCTGCCGCTCGACCAACTGCGCGTCCTAGCCGACCTGGAGGGCCCGTGACCGGCATCGACAAGTTCCTCGCAGAAGCCCGCACCACCCTCACCCGCGTCACCCCTCAAGAGGTCGACGCCCTACGCGGCACCGACGCCCTCATCATCGACATCCGCCCCCACCACAACCGCCTGGCAGAGGGCGAAATCCCCGACTCCATCCCCGTAGAACGCATCGTCCTCGAATGGCGCCTAGATCCTGAAGGCACCCACCGCCTCCCCAACTTCACCGCCGACACCACAGTCGTAGTCCTCTGCAACGAGGGCTACTCCTCCAGCCTCGCCGCCAGAGACCTCCAACGAATCGGCCTCCCCAAAGCCACCGACCTCATCGGCGGCTTCCGCGCCTGGTCCACCGCCGGCCTCCCCATCCGCGAAGGCGGCACCCAAGCCATCACATAACCGCGCGCCCGACGCCAAGCGAGCACCCACCCCCCGTCGTTGGGCGCAGCCCGCCAGCGCGCATCCGGCGCGAAGCGCCTGGGGCCTTGTCCGACGCGCAGCGAGGATGCAGTGTCGGACGAAGTCCGATGCTTGAGTCGGCGGAGCCAATGCTGGCAAAGCCAGACTTCCCCTCTGCCCCCGATCCACAGCGCCCTCCTGCCCGATCTTCGTTGTCAAGACAGCTCTATCGTCTTGACAACGAAGATCGGGCATTGAGACAATCGCGCGCCGGGGGCTGGGCTTCACCAGATGGAGGGAGGGCCGGGGCCGAGCTTCGCGGACCGAGAGCGCCGGGGGCCGGGCTTCCCAGTCGGCAACTACGACGCACCCAACACACCCCGGAACCACCCACCCCTCGGTAACGTCTCCAGCTCCGTGCGCCTCGTGAAGCTCCTCACCCGAACCGGCCCCCTCTTCACGATCGCCGCCATCGCGGCCACCCTCGCCTCACACCAGGGCCTCACCGGCCTAGCAGGCGCCCTCCTGGGCCTGACCCTCCAACTCGCGGCCCTCCAACTGGGCACCCTCCTGGGCGCCCTCGCCTGGCGCCTCAAGATCCGCCACATCATCATCGGCGTGGGCACCGAGCTGCGCGCCTGGACCACCCCCAGGATCCGGGTCGTGCTGCGTTCCCTGCCCGTCGTCATCATGGTCGGGGCGAGGTCCATCCACCCCCCGGTCCGCAGGCGCCTCTGGCTCACCGGCACGACATCGGCCCTGGTGGGTGCCGCCACCGCCGCCGCGACCTGGCTCCTCGCCACCGGCCCCCTGTCCTACGGCCTGGCGATCGGCGCCACCACGTGCCTGCTCCACGAGCTCATCCCCCGGCGCAGTGCGGGAACCACTTCGCCCGGCTGGTTCCTCTTCTCGCTCCCCCGCCTCAAGGGCCGGGCCGCCGCCGAGATGGACGCCACCCCGCTCGTCAACGACGTCGTGGAGGCGGTCCGCGCCGCCGACCTCGACAAGGCCGACGTCACGCTGGCGAGGCTGGTCGAGGCGCACCCGTCGCTCCTCATGACCACCGGCGCGCAGGCCACCGTGCTCAACATCCGCGGCCGGTACGCCGAGGCCCTGCACCTGCTGAGCGCTCTGGTCGGGCGCCCGGACATGGAGCCCCGCGACATGGCCCTGGTCCTCGCCGAGATGGCGGGCGCAACCGCTTGCGCCGTCGAAGCGGGTCAGCTCCCCCTGGAGATCGGCCTGCCCGCGGGTACCCGCGCGGCCGAGGGCGCGATCGGCTTCGGCCTTCCCCGCTACCGCCTCACCGGCACGCTCGCCCAGCTGGCACTCCTGCGCGGCGACACCGCGGAGGCGCTCTCGCTGGCCCGGCAGAGCGCGGACAGCAGCACCGACGGCCTCGGCCGCGCCGACTCGTTGGCCACGGCGGCCCGCGCGCAGATGGCGGCGGGCGACAACGCGGCCGCCCGCACCACCCTCGCCGAGGCCGAGTCGCTCGCCGCCTGGCTGCCCCGCGTGGCGACGACCTCGGCCCGGCTGAAGATCACGTGACCGGAGCGCACCGGGGACGGCAGGCCCCGGTGGACCGTCCTCGGTGGGGCAAAGGGGAACGGGGAGTCGGAAGTGCGCGCTTCCGACTCCCCGCTCACCGCGACCTATCAGCCGACGAGACCCTGCCAGGGCCACGCGGGGTCGTTGTTGCCGTTGCCGCCGGCGTTGCCCGCGCCCAGGTTGTTGCCCGCGCCGCCGTTGCTGTTCCCGTTGCCGCCGTTGTTGTTGTTCCCGATGTTGTTACCGTTGCCGCCGACGTTCCCGGACCCGGAGATGTTCCCGTCGCCGTGGGTCCTGGGGTTGTTCGACAGCGCGTTCACCGTCACCGGACCGACCAACGAGGTGTCCAGCACGTCGCGCTTGGCGGCCGTGTCGCCGGTCGAGGCGAAGGCGGGCGAACCCATGAGGCACAGTCCTGCGACGGCCCCGGCGACGATGATGGCTTTCTTGATCATGGAACGATTCTCCTCGTCACTGCGAAACAATTCCTCAGCGGCCTTCGAGTTCAGGGCGGACATTCCCTGATCCGATTCTCTCGAACCACCCGGACGACTTCGACATTACCCACGCATCCGACAATGGGAGAATGTGTCGCACAGTCGAGCGGTTACCATTCGGAATGGTGGCACCCCGAAAGCGTGGCCACGAATGGGAAACCCGCGATAGTCGCAGTTCACGACGTGCCCGCTCAACGGACGACGATCCCTTTCCGCAAAACAGCGGAAAGATTGGTCCACTTCGGAGAGTGACCGAAACGGCGTTCCGCCCCCGAACGCCGCAGTGCGCTACTGCGCCCGTGGAACCGGTACCGGTCGCCGGTGACCCTGTGGCCACCACGGCCCCACACGCGTGGGCCGCCTGAGGGCCACGACACACAACACGAGCCGAGTTCACCACTTGTGCTGACCGAACGCCCCGTACGACGACTGCGCAGCGTGACGAAGATCCGGTCCTGGACAGACGAAAGTGGCGCCCACCAGCGGTGGGCGCCACATTTCCGACTATGGGAGATCAGGCGACGGCGGGCAACGGCAGACCCGGCGCGGGGACCGGCAGACCGGGAGCCGGGAGGCCGGGCGCGGGGAGGCTCGGCAGGCCGGGCGCGGCGGGCAGGCCACCGGGAGGCGTGGGCAGGCCGCAGGCGGACAGCGTGTCGGTCAGCGCCTTGAGCAGACCCGTGACCTCGGCCAACAGCTTCGTCACGTCCGGCACACCCGCGCCGGGAACGACCTTGGCGAGCAGGCCGAACACGATGCTGAACAGGTTCATGGCCGCCGACAGGCACTGCTCCGGCCCGCGCGCGAGCTCGTCACCGGGCACGGCGGGCACCGCGACCGGCGGCGCGGGCACGCTGACCGGCGGGGTGGGCAGGCACTTGGTGTTCTGCATCTCGGTGAGCACGCCGAGCACGTCGCCCAGCGGCGCGGCGACCTTGGTGGTGTCCGGCGGCACCGCTGTCAACGGGGCGATGACCTTCTTCACCGTGTCCGACAGCTTGGTGACGAGGGCGGTGCAGGCGGCTGGTGGGGCGACCTGCTCCTCGGCACGCACTGGTACGGCTCCGGCGGGAATGGTGGTCGCGGTCAGCAGGACGACGAGCAACGGGACCACGGTCGCGATCTTCTTCACGTTAACTGCTCCCTCTCGTGCTTGTTCACAGCTGGCTGAAATGCCCCCAGCGACATCCACGAGATCGGATGTCGACTATTTCCACGAGACCGAGCGTAAGCCCGGAGATCGTCATCTACCAGCGGAGACGTCGAATCCACCCCATAGGAAAAGGGTCATTCCAACGAGTTAAGACGAAAGGAGGTGATTCAGGCGTGATGCGGATCACAGCCTGTTACCGGCGATTAAGCGGGGTAAACACAACGGGGTATCCGGTCGCTGTGCGTGACAGCGACCGGATACCCCGTGGCACGGGACGGGCTCAGCCCGCCAGCACGACCTTGCCGAGCTCGGCGGGCGAGGCGAGCAGCTCGTGGCGCGGCAGGACCCGCACCGTGTAGCCGATCGTGCCCGCGTGCGGCAGCGGCACCTCGGCCTCGTAGTTGCCGTTGCCCGCGTACGACATCGGCGCCGTGACCAGGTCGTACAGCTCCTCGCCGTCGCCGACCCTGCCGAGCACGACCTGCACGTCCACCTCGGACGGCTCCAGGTTCGCCAGCTCGACCCTGGCCCGCACGGTCACCGGCGCGCCGAGCACCGGCGTCGGGTGGCCGCCGATGGACAGCTCCGAGTCCAGCACCTGCACCCGCGGCCACGCCGCGCGCAGCCGCTGCCGGTAGTCGGCCAGCTCCTTCGCGCCGCGGAAGCCCTCGCCGACGACCGACTGGGCCGAGGCGGCGGCGGGCGCGTACAGCGTCTCCACGTACTCGCGCACCATCCGCGAGGCCTGCACGGCCGGGCCGAGCGAGGCCAGCGTGTGCCGGACCATCGCGAGCCAGCGGGTGGGCGTGCCGTCCTCGCCGCGGTCGTAGAACAGCGGCGCCACCTGGTTGCCGAGCAGCTCGTAGAGCGCGGTGGCCTCCAGGTCGTCGCGGCGGGTCGGGTCGGTCACGCCGTCGGCGGTCGGGATGGCCCAGCCGTTGCTGCCGTCGTAGAGCTCGTCCCACCAGCCGTCGCGGATGGACAGGTTGAGCCCGCCGTTGAGCGCGGACTTCATGCCCGACGTGCCGCACGCCTCCAGCGGCCGCATCGGGTTGTTCAGCCACACGTCGCAGCCCCAGTAGAGGTAGCGGGCCATCGACATGTCGTAGTCGGGCAGGAACACGATCCGGTGCCGCACGCCCGCGTCGTCGGCGTAGCGGACGATCTGCTGGATCAGCGCCTTGCCGCCGTCGTCGGCCGGGTGCGACTTGCCCGCGACGACGAGCTGCACCGGGCGTTCCGGGTGCAGCAGCATCGCGCGCAGCCGCTCCGGGTCGCGCAGCATCAGGGTCAGCCGCTTGTAGGTGGGGACGCGGCGGGCGAACCCGACGGTCAGCACGTCCGGGTCGAACACCGAGTCGGTCCAGCCCAGCTCCAGCGCCGACGCGCCGCGCTGCAGCCACGACGCGCGGACCCGGCGGCGGACCTCGTCGACCAGGCGGCCGCGCAGCTCGGTGCGCAGCTCCCACAGCCGGGTGTCGGTGACCGGCTCGAACCGCAGCCCGACCCCGGACTCCTCGGACTCGCCGAGCATCCGGCTCATCTCGGTCGCCGCCCACGTCGGGCCGTGCACGCCGTTGGTCACCGACCGGATCGGCACCTCGGTCACGTCGAAGCCGGGCCAGAGGCCGCGGAACATGTCCCGGCTGACCTCGCCGTGCAGCTTCGACACGCCGTTCGCCCGCTGCGCGAGCCGCAGGCCCATGTGCGCCATGTTGAACAGGCCGGGGTTGTCCTCCGCGCCCAGCGCCAGCACCCGCTGCGTGCTCACGCCCGGCAGCAGCGTCTCGGAGCCGAAGTAGTGCTGCACGAGGTCCACCGGGAACCGGTCGATGCCCGCCGGCACCGGCGTGTGCGTCGTGAACACCGTGCCCGCCCGCACCGCCGCGTGCGCCTGGTCGAAGTCCAGGCCCTCGGTGGTCGTCAGCTCCCGGATCCGCTCCAGCCCCAGGAACCCGGCGTGCCCCTCGTTGGTGTGGAACACCTCGGGCTTCGGGTGCCCGGTCAGCTCGCAGTAGGTGCGCACCGCCCGGACCCCGCCGATGCCCGCCAGGATCTCCTGCCGGATCCGGTGGTCCTGGTCCCCGCCGTACAGCCGGTCGGTGACCCCGCGCAGGTCCTCGTCGTTCTCCTCGACGTCGGAGTCGAGCAGCAGCAGCGGGATCCGCCCCACCTGCGCCTTCCAGATCTTGGCCCGCAGCACCCGGTCGCCCGGCATGGCCACGTGCACCAGGATCGGCGCGCCGGACGGCTCGGTCAGCAGCTCCAGCGGAAGCGCCCTCGGGTCCAGCACCGGGTAGTGCTCGATCTGCCACCCGTCGAGCGACAGCGACTGCCGGAAGTACCCGGACCGGTAGAGCAGCCCCACCGCGATCAACGGCACCCCGAGGTCGGACGCCGCCTTCAGGTGGTCACCCGCCAGCACCCCGAGCCCACCGGAGTAGTTCGGCAGCGCCTCGGTGACGCCGAACTCCATCGAGAAGTACGCGATCGCCTCCGGCAACGGGCTCAGCTCGTAGTTCCCGTGCTCCCGCCGCGCCTGCACCTCCTCCTGGCGCCTCTGGAACCACCGCGGCCCCTGCGTGTAGCGGTCGAGGTCGTCGGCCAGCGCACGCGCGTGCGACAGGAACTGCTCGTCCCTCGCGAGCACCTCCAACCGCTCCGGCGCTACCTCGGACAACAGCCGCAACGGGTCGCCACCCACATCGGACCAGACCTTGGGGTCCACCGACGCGAAGAGGTCCTGCGTCGGCGGATGCCAGGTCCAGCGCAGGTTGGTGGCGAGCGTGCCCAGGGACGCCAGTGGCTCCGGCAGGCTGGCTCGGACGGTGAACCGGCGAAGTGCTCGCATGGCGACGGACCTTATCTCCCGCCGGCGGCAACACGACAAGTCTCCACTCCGAACCTGCAACGGTTTGCAGGATCGGTACCGGGACCGATCCAGAAGACCTATGAGTGCCACCAGGTCTTTCGGGTCGGAAGGCGGGGTCGGCGGGGGTGCTCGCGTTCGGAGCAGCGAACGGGGAGCGCGAGCACGGGAAGGGAAGTTGAGTGGTGCTCACAATTCCGGTGTCCCGCGCCCGCTCAACCCCCGCCGCGGCTCCACGTCGCGAGGACGCCCGCGATCTCGGGCACGTCCAGCTCCCCGGCGGCGACCGAGACGACGAGCTTCTCGCCCTCGTCCACCGAAGGCGCGCGGAGGTCGGCGTCGTTCAGGACGTAGAACAGGCGCGTGGCCACCCAGGCCATGCGCTTGTTCCCGTCGACCAGCGCGTGGTTGCGCGCGAGGGAGTGCAGCAGCGCCGCCGCCTTCTCGTCGAACGAGGGGTACGCCTGGTTGCCGAAGACCGTCGCCTGCGGGCGGATCAGCGCGGACTCGAGCAGACCCCAGTCGCGGACTTCCGCTTCCTGGCCGAATACCGCCCGCGCCGCCGCGAGCAGGTCGTCCAGCTGCACGTAGTCGATCACCGGGCGAGGCGGTCGAGCAGTTCGGCGTCCTCGGCGACGATCCGCGCCAGAGCCTCGTCGCGGAGCTTCGTCCGGCGCTGCACGTACTCCCGGATGGCCTGCCGCGCGACCTCCTGCATGGATCGGTTCTCCCGCTCCGCGGTGCGCCGCAGATCCTCGTTCTCCTCGTCGGTCAGCCTCAACGTCATCGCCATGCCCCGATGATACCGCCCGGTATCAGTCGGTATCAGCGAACCGCCCGAAGGTCGCCCGCCCGCCCGCTCCCACCCACCCCCGCGTTACCAACGCGTTAACTGGATCAGGTCTCATCAAGGCGACTTACGGCGTGGCGCGCGGCATTCGGGCGAACCCGTCCTTGATGATCACGGCCAGCAGGTCTTGCGACTGTGGACACACCGCCCGCGCGGGCACCGGGTTGGCCGCGCCGGGGTGTGCGGGTCGACTCGAATGGGTACGGGTAGTTGTAGTAGTCCCCGGTGATGACCTGCCGCAACGAGCAAGGCAGACTGAACGGGCCCGCGGTTCTGCCGCGCGAGAACACGGCGAGAGGGCGTAGCCGATGAGCGGACGACTCGGCATCGATGACGTTTCCCCAGAGGTCAGCGGTGGCCGCTATCCGGCGAAAGCCGTAGTGGGGGAACACATCCCGGTGGAGGCGACGGTCTGGCGCGAGGGGCATGACGCCATCGCGGCCACCGTGGCTTGGCGCGGGCCCAAGGATCGGATCGCCCGGCAGACCAGGATGGCACCGCACGGTGTCGGGCTGGACCGCTTCGCCACCGTCATCGTTCCCGAGGACGAGGGGGCCTGGACGTTCCGCGTGGACGCGTGGAGCGACCCGTGGGCGACGTGGCGGCACGCGGTGGAGGCGAAGATCGGCGCGGGCCAGGGGGCCGACGAGCTGGCGAACGACCTGGAGAGCGGCGCGCTGCTGCTCGACCGGGTCTCCCGCAGGCCCGACCGCCGCCGGGAGCGCCCGCTGCTGGCGAACGCCGCGGCCGCGCTGCGCGACGGGCACCGGCCGCTGCCGGAGCGGGTCGCGCCCGCGCTGGCGTCGGACGTGCACCGGATCATGACCGAGTTCCCGGTGCGGGAGCTGGTCACCAAGGGCAAGACGCACAAGGTGTGGGTGGACCGCCAGCGGGCCGCGTTCGGCTCCTGGTACGAGTTCTTCCCGCGCTCCACCGGTGGCCGCGACGAGAACGGCGTGCCGGTGCACGGCACGTTCACCACGGCGACCAAGGAGCTCGACCGGGTCGCGTCGATGGGGTTCGACGTGGCTTACCTGCCGCCGATCCACCCCGTCGGCAGGGTCAACCGCAAGGGCCCCAACAACACCCTGGTCGCCGACGAGCACGACGTCGGCTCGCCGTGGGCGATCGGCGCGGACGAGGGCGGGCACGACGCCATCGCGCCGGAGCTCGGCACGATCGAGGACTTCGACCGGTTCGTCGCCCGCGCGAACGAGCTGAACCTGGAAGTGGCGCTGGACCTCGCGCTGCAGTGCGCGCCGGACCACCCGTGGGTGCTCAAGTCGCCGGAGTGGTTCACCACCCGCCCGGACGGCACGATCGCCTACGCCGAGAACCCGCCCAAGAAGTACCAGGACATCTACCCCGTCAACTTCGACAACGACCCCAAGGGCATCTACCACGAGGTCCTGCGCGTGGTGCTGC
Source organism: Umezawaea tangerina (assembly GCF_003002815.1). GTDB lineage: Bacteria > Actinomycetota > Actinomycetes > Mycobacteriales > Pseudonocardiaceae > Umezawaea > Umezawaea tangerina. Next base: position 756,728 of record NZ_PVTF01000004.1, read on the forward strand.
ACTGGGTCGACCACGGGGTGCGGATCTTCCGGGTCGACAACCCGCACACCAAGCCGCCGGACTTCTGGGCGTGGCTGATCTGGGCCGTGAAGGACAAGCACCCCGACGTGCTGTTCCTGGCCGAGGCGTTCACCCGGCCCGCGCGGCTCTACGGACTGGCGAAGCTCGGCTTCACCCAGTCCTACACCTACTTCACCTGGCGCACGAGCAAGCAGGAGCTGACCGAGTTCGGCACCGAGCAGGTCGCGCACTGGGACGAGGCCCGCCCGAACCTGTTCGTCAACACCCCGGACATCCTCCACGAGTCGCTGCAGCACGGCGGTCCCGGCATGTTCGCGCTGCGCGCGGCGCTGGCCGCCACGATGGCGCCGACGTGGGGCGTGTACTCGGGCTACGAGCTGTTCGAGCACGAGGCCGTGAAGCCCGGCAGCGAGGAATACCTCGACTCCGAGAAGTACCAGTTGCGGCCACGCGACTACGCGGGCGCCCTGACCGAGGGCCGTTCGCTGGAACCGTGGCTCCGCAAGCTGAACGCTGCCCGCCGGGCACACCCGGCCCTGCAGCAGATGCGCACCCTGAAGTTCCACCACATCGACAACGACGCCCTGATCGCCTACTCCAAACAGGATCCGGCAACCGGCGACACCGTCGTGACTGTGGTGAGCTTGGACCCGAACGACCCGCAGGCGGGCACTCTCTGGCTCGACCTGCCCTCGCTCGGCTTCGACTGGCACGAGCGCCTCATCGCGCACGACGAGGTCACCGGCGAGACGTGGGACTGGGGACAGGCGAACTACGTCCGGCTGGAACCGTGGCGCGCCGTCGCGCACATCGTGGGGTTGCAGCGCCGGTTCTCCTGAACCCATCAGGAACTCGAGGACCCCCGCGTGCACCAGGTACGCAGGGGATGGTTGACGTACCCGCTATGAGGTGGGACGAGGTGGAGATCATGCAGGAAGATTCCCGACCCGACGCGGCCCTGGGGCTCGAGGGTGTGCCGCACACCGGTGAAGCGATCACCGCCGACGGTCTGTTGGTGGAGCCACAGGCCGAGGACTTCCAGCACGCGAAACAGGCGCCGCGGAACCCGGACTGGTTCAAGGGCGCGGTGTTCTACGAGGTGCTGGTGCGAGCCTTCACCGACTCCAACGGCGACGGCACGGGCGACCTGCGTGGTCTCGCCAGCAGACTGGACTACCTGGAGTGGCTGGGCGTCGACTGCCTCTGGCTGCCCCCGTTCTACGCCTCCCCGTTGCGCGACGGGGGTTACGACATCAGCGACTTCCGCGCCGTGCTGCCGGAGTTCGGCAACATCGAGGACTTCGTCTACCTCCTGGACGAGGCGCACCGCCGCGGCATCCGGGTGATCACGGACCTGGTGCTCAACCACACCTCCGACGCGCACCCGTGGTTCCAGCAGTCGCGCATGGACCCGGACGGCCCCTACGGCGACTACTACGTGTGGAGCGACGACGACTCGCGCTACTCCGACGCGCGGATCATCTTCGTGGACACGGAGACGTCGAACTGGACCTACGA
>NZ_PVTF01000005.1 GCF_003002815.1 Umezawaea tangerina
TCGTAGGTCCAGTTCGACGTCTCCGTGTCCACGAAGATGATCCGCGCGTCGGAGTAGCGCGAGTCGTCGTCGCTCCACACGTAGTAGTCGCCGTAAGGACCATCGGGTTCGGCACGGGACTGCTGGAACCACGGGTGCGCGTCGGAGGTGTGGTTGAGCACCAGGTCCGTGATCACCCGGATCCCCCGCAGGTGCGCCTCGTCCAGCAGGTGCACGAAGTCCTCCACCGTCCCGAACTCGGGCAGCACCGCGCGGAAGTCGCTGATGTCGTAACCCCCGTCGCGCAACGGGGACGCGTAGAACGGCGGCAGCCACAGGCAGTCCACGCCGAGCCACTGGAGGTAGTCCAGCCGGTCGGCCAGACCGCGCAGGTCACCGGTGCCGTCGCCGTTGGAGTCGCTGAACGCCCGCACCAGCACCTCGTAGAACACAGCGCCCTTGAACCAGTCCGGGTCGCGCGGCGCCGGCCGGGCCGAGCCGAACTCGGCGGCGCTGGGCTCGACGACCGGGTCGGCCTCGAACGGGCGCGTCATGACCGCACCACCGCGGCGATGTGCGCGACCGCGACGCGCGGGTCGAGCTTCACGTAGTCCTCGCCGCCCCACTCGAAGACCTCGCCGCCCACCTCGTCGAGCACGGTGACCCGTGCTCCGGGCGCGAGGCCGAGCACCTCGGCGTCCCACCGGACGGTGCCCTCGCGCACGTGCTCCGGGTCCAGCGTCACGACGACGAGCACGGTGTCACCCGTGGCCGCGTCGGTCTTGGAGTACGCGATCAGAGCGTCGTTGTCGGTCTCGTGGAAGCGCAGCGTCCGCAGCTGGCGCAACGCCGGATGTGCCGCGCGGATGGCGTTGAGCCTGGCCAGCCACGGTTCCAGCGACCGCCCCGCGGCCAGTGCGCCCGCGTAGTCGCGCGGCCGCGGCTCGTACTTCTCCGAGTCCAGGTACTCCTCGCTGCCCGGCCGCACGGCCTTGTGCTCGAACAGCTCGTAGCCCGAGTACACGCCCCACGTCGGCGACAGCGTCGCGGCCAGCGCCGCCCGCAGCGCGAACACCGCCGGACCACCGGTCTGCAGCGACTCGTGCAGGATGTCCGGCGTGTTCACGAACAGGTTGGGCCGCGACTCGTCGGCACGGGCGACGAGCTCCTCGCCGAACGCCGTCAGCTCGTCCTTCGTGGTGCGCCAGGTGAAGTAGGTGTAGTTCTGGGTGAAACCCAGGCGCGCCAACCCGTAGAGCCGCGCGGGGCGGGTGAACGCCTCGGCCAGGAACAGCACGTCCGGGTGCTCCCGCTTGACCGCGGCGATGAGCCACGCCCAGAAGTCCGGCGGCTTGGTGTGCGGGTTGTCGACCCGGAAGATCCGCACCCCGTGGTCGACCCAGTGCAGCACCACGCGGAGCACCTCGGCGTAGAGGCCGCGCGGGTCGTTGTCGAAGTTGAGCGGGTAGATGTCCTGGTACTTCTTCGGCGGGTTCTCCGCGTAGGCGATCGTGCCGTCGGCGCGGGTGGTGAACCACTCCGGGTGCTCGACGGCCCACGGGTGGTCCGGGGCGCACTGGAGCGCCAGGTCGAGCGCGACTTCCAGGCCCAGCTCCCCGGCGCGGGCGACGAACGCGTCGAAGTCCTCGATCGTGCCCAGGTCCGGGTGTACCGCGTCGTGCCCGCCGTGACGCGAACCGATCGCCCACGGCGACCCGGTGTCACCCGGCAGCGCGACCGGGGAGTTGTTGCGGCCCTTGCGGTTCACCTCGCCGATCGGGTGGATCGGCGGCAGGTACACCACGTCGAACCCCATCGACGCGACCCGGTCCAACTCCTCGGCCGCGGTGGCGAACGTCCCGTGCACCGGCACGCCGTTCGCGTCACGACCACCGGTCGACCGCGGGAACAGCTCGTACCAGGAGCCGACCAGCGCCCGCGGGCGGTCCACCAGCAGCCGGTGGGTCTCGCCGCGGCTCACGAACTCGCGCACCGGGTCGGCCCCCACGACGCGGTCGACCTCGTCGGACAGCGCGAGCCGCAGCCTCTCGACCAGCAGCAGGCCGCGGGCGCGCAGGGCGGCCGCCGCCCGGCGCAGCAGCACGGGGTCGTCGGACTCGACCCGCTCCAGCAGCAGCGCGCCCTCCTCCAGGTCGACCGCCACGTCCGCGACGCCCGCCCCGGCGGCGGTCTTCGCGAGCACGGCGTGCCGCCAGGTCGTCCACGGGTCGCCCCAGCCGTCGACCCGGAACGTCCACTCGCCGGGCGCGTCCGGCACGACGTCGGCCAGGTGCGTGTCGCTCCCCTCGGGGCCGGGCGCCATCCGGGTCGCGCGCTCCTGCTCGTCGTGCGGTCCGCGCCACACGAGCGTGGCGCCCACGGCGTCGTGCCCCTCGCGCCAGACCACGGCGCGCACCGGGACGTGTTCCCCCACAACGGCTTTCGCGGGTCGCCGCACGACCGGGGTGACGTCCTCAACGGCGATCCTCATCGCGCCGCCCTCCCCCGCTTGCCGGTGGCCGGACGGGGCGGGTGGCCGAAGTCGTGCGTCATGGCGGTACTCCTAAGCACCACAGGGTGATCACCGGGCGGGACCGTCCGCTGTGGACGATCCCGCCGACCCGCCGTCGTGGCGGTCCACCGCCACGACACCAGGGTCGCCCCGGTGGTCTCAACGATCCGGTCCACACCGGATCCGACTGCTCCAAGTCGGTCGTGCTGCGTGCTGTCAGGCGTAGGGCCGCAGCCACCGCTCGTCCGACCGCTGCCGCTCCAGCTCGCGCACGAGCCGGTAGCCGTGCGCGACGGAGCTGAGCGTCACGTGGTGGTGCCAGCCCTGGAACGAGCGGCCCTCGAAGTGCCGGAGCCCGGAGCCCTCCGCGAGGACGTCCACGTCCTCCTTGACGCTCTCCCGCGCGTGCAGCAGAGCGGCCAGTTCGACGATCCCCGACGCACCAGAACTCGTCAGCCACAACGAGGACGGCCGGGCCGACCGGCTCGACGTCCACTCGGCCAGCACGCGGCGGGACCGCGCGAGAGGCCGTCCGGCGCGCGCCTCACCCGGCCCCTGCACGCCGGGCACGGTGGCCACGACGAACTGCGACGTGACCAGGTCGCCGCGTGCTCCCTGCCAGCGCGACAAGGTGGTCCGACCCCGTGCGGCCGCCTCGGCGGCCAGTCGTCCGACGGTGGGCACCGCGGTGCCGGGCACGAGCCGACCCCTGGCGCCCACCGGTAACGCCGGGGTCGACGCGGGCACCCGCACCACGTACGGCAGTCCCCGCTGCTCGAGCCCGCGCACCAGCGGGTAGACCTCGCGGTCGTCGTGCAGCTCCACCACGACGGGCGCGGGCGGCAGTCCCCAGGCGACCAGCTCGTCCACCAGTTCCAGCGGGTACGCCCAGTCCGGCCGGGACCGCTCGGAGGCGGGCAGCCTCACCTTCGACCGCTGGTCGACGTCGCCGTCCCAGCCGCGCGGCACCACCAGGCGCCAGTCGACCGGGACGCTGCCGCCGTCACCGACCAGGAACACCGCGATCGCCCGCTGGCAGTTGAGCACCCGACCGGCGGACGGGGCGTACTGCCGGGCCACGGCGGCGGAACTGTCGCCGTTCTTGGGGAAGACCACCTCCTGCACGACCCACGCGCGGGGGCGCAGCACGGGCACGACCTGCTCGGCCAACGCGCGCCGCACCGGCTCCCAGGCCCACGGGCTCTGGTTGACGAACTGCTGCAACGACTGGCCCGCGTCGCGCCCGACGACCTGGTCGGAGATGCGGCGTATCGACTTGCGGCCGGGGACGCTGAGCAGCCCGCGCACGTACGCCTCGCCCCAGCGGCGCTGGTCGGCGCGGGCCACCGAGGAGAACACCCCCTGGCTGAACGAGGAGAAGGCGGACAGGTCGTGCAGGTCGAACTCGACGGGTGCGATCCGGTCTGTTTCCATGGTTGTCGAACATCCCTTCGCGACGGAAGAAGAACGATTCGAGCGATCGGTTCGGGAAACCGCAGCGGAAACGGGGAATATTTCACCGATCCCCACGAAAGCTGGTTCCACCTCTTCGGAAAACCACCTGCGGAAGCACGTCCCGCCCTTTCGGCGACGCGGCTCGAACAACGGTGTCCCCACGCACGACCGATGCGGCGCGACCTCGACGTCGCGACCACGGCGATCCGAGCCTCGTCCCCGGTTCCGGCACTCGCGGCACAAGCGCCGATCCCTTCCCGCTGGTCACTCCGATCGCAGGAAGCCTCTCAAGCAACATCGAACAATGGTTAGAATGCGCTGGTGGTGGCACTGGGAGTGCCAGCCACGAGAACGGATCCCGCACCATCCGAATTTGTCCGTTCGCATTCTTTCCCGGCCGTATGTCCGATATCCGGTCAGGCACGTGGTCCATTCGCCACCGACTGCCGCACCCATTCGTCCCAATACCGGGACTTCGGGAATCACCGCGTTCACCGAACGCGAACGGGCGTGTCGCCTGGAACTGGCGGTGCCACCACTGCTGCGTTCTGCCGGAGCGGGCCGCGGTGCCCCATGATCGGCTGATCATGGAACCGCGCGGGCCTGTCAGCGGGCGGACGCGCGGTCGCGAGAACGGGAGTTCGTGTGATGACCGAGGTGACCGAGGTGGCGGCCGGCGCGACCGGCGCGGTCCTGCTGGTCCTGGTGTGCCTGAGCGTGCTGAGAACGGTGTTCGCACCGGGACAGCGGTCCTCCAGAGCCGCCCGGTGGACGGCGCGGCTCGCGGCGCGGGTGGTGGCGCTGACGGTGCGCGGCCTGCCGCCCAACACCGCCGGACGCCTGCTCGACCTGTGCGCCCCGCTCGGCCTGTGCGCCCTCGCGGCGGTGTGGCTGCTGGGTGTGTGCGGCGGCTGCGCGCTGCTCGCCGTGGCCACCGGTACGCCCGTGCGCGCGCTGGTCGAGCGCCCCGGTGCCGCCGGGACCGCGGCGGTGCTGCTCGTGGTGTTCGTCGCGGTGGCGTTCACGACCATGCTGGTGCGCATCGGCGACGCCTACGACCGCCGGGAGCGGGCGCTCGTGCAACTGGTCGCGGAGGTGCCGCTGCCCGCCGACATCGACACCGTGCTGGCGATGTGCATCGGCTCGACGTCGCGGGCGCGGATCGACCACCGCTTCGAGGAGTGGGCGTCGTGGTTCGCCGACGTCCAGTACACCCACCTGAGCTACCCGGTGCTGCTGTACTCCCGCCCGGCGGGCGACACCTCGTGGACGAGGGCCGCGGTGATCGCCCTGGACTCCGCCGCCCTCGTGGTGTCCATGGCTCCCGGCTGGGCCCCCCACCAGACCCGCGTGCTGCTGACCTGCGGGGTCAACTGCCTCACCAAGCTGTGCGCCGCCGCCGGGCTCACCACGCCCGCCACCGGACCGAGCCACCAGGGGCGAGAGGAGAACACGTTCGGCGACGCGGTCCGCTATGCGACGGACGCAGGCCTGAAACCCGAACGCGACCACGACCAGATGTGGTCCGCCTTCCAGGACCTCCGCGCAGGCTACGCGCCCCGCAGCACCGCGATCTGCCACGCACTCGGCTACGACATCGACCGCCCCGCCTACCCATAACCGGCCGAAGCGCCTGTCGCACAACGACATTCGGAAGCGCGCACACCAGGGACGCACCACCAGCCCGTACACCGCCGGGTACCGCCCCCGGCGGGCAGGGACAGGAGTCGGCCATCGGGAACGACACGCGCTGGACGCGGCCGGTCTCACGGTCGATGCCCCTGCTCTCGTCCCACGGCAGGAACAGGTCGCGCCACGAGTTGCGCACGAGCACCCCGTCCGACCTCAGGACCACCGCCAGCCGCCAGGTCTGGATCACCAGCACCACCAGCAGACCGACGAGCACCCCGCCACGTCCTGCGGACCGGTCTCCACGAAGTCCTGCTGCGGGGCACTGCCCCCACCCCGTGACGCCGGTCACCCATCTTGACTGCCTACCAACTAGAAGGTAGAAATTGTCGGGTGACCACGACAGCGGATCGGATCCTGGACAGCGCTCAGGCGCTCGTGCAGGTTCGGGGGTACAACGGCTTCTCCTACGCCGACATCAGTGCCGAGCTGTCCATCACGAAGCCGAGCATCCACCACCACTTCCCCACCAAGGCCGCCCTGGCCGAGGCGCTGATCGCGCGCTACCGGGAACGGTTCGCCGTAGCGCGAAAGGAAGTCGACGACGACGCGGCGGGTGCGCGGCAGCGCCTGGTGGGTTACGCCGGGCTGTACGCCGAGACCTTCGCCCAAGGCGGTCGCATCTGCCTCTGCGGTGTCTTCGCCGTGGACGCGGAGAGCCTGCCCGTCCAGGTGCGGCAGGCGACGGACGCGTTCTTCGCCGATCAGCGGCAATGGGTGGCGGGCGTGCTGGCCGAGGCGGGCATGCCCGCCACCCGGACCGGCGCGGCGGCCGAGGCCTACCTGGCGTCCCTGGAGGGGGCGCTGCTGCTGGCCCGCGCCCACGGGCAGCCGGACGGCGCCGCCGGACAGGATCGGGATGTGGTCCGGTCGGTGGCGGCGACCTTGGTCGACGCCCTGCTCTGACAACGCACCACCCAAGGCCGCCGCGCGTGGCACACAGCGGCGGCCTTTCGCATGACCAGTCAACCTTCCAACTAGTAGGTAGTCAGATGAGGAGAACCACCATGGAACAGGACTTCACCGCTCGCAAGCTCGTCGTGGTCGGCGGCAGCAGCGGCATGGGCCGTCAGATCGCCGAGGACGTCGTCGACCGCGGCGGCAGCGCGGTCGTCATCGGTTCCCGCCGCGAGCGGGTCGAGAAGACCGTGGCCGACCTCGCCACCCGCGGACAGGCGTGGGGCATCACCGCCGACCTGCGCGATCCCGCCGAGGTGACGCGGGTGCGCGAGGAACTGGCCGACCAGCACGCCGACACGACGTTGCTGGTCAACGCGGCAGGCGTGTTCAAGCCGTTGCCGTTCCTCGAACACACCCCCGCCGACTACGACGCCTACCTGGACCTGAACAAGGCCACCTTCCTGATCACCCAGACCGTGGCGCGGCACATGGTGGACAGCGGCCGCGGTGGCGCCATCGTCACCATCGGCAGCATGTGGGCGAAGCAGGCCATCGCCGCGACCCCGTCATCGGCGTACTCGATGGCCAAGGCCGGCCTGCACGCCCTGACCCAGCACCTCGCCCTGGAGCTGGCCGCCCACAAGATCCGGGTCAACGCCATCTCCCCCGCCGTGGTGGCCACCCCCATCTACGAGGGCTTCATCCCACCGGCCGAGGTCGACACCGTCCTGGCGGGGTTCGACGACTTCCACCCGATCGGCCGGATCGGCACCACCCGGGACATCTCCGCCGCGGCCACCTTCCTGCTCTCCGACCAGGCGGGCTGGGTCACCGGCGCGATCTGGGACGTCGACGGCGGAGTCATGGCGGGCCGGAACCAGTAACCCCCGAGGCGCTTGCCAGGCCTGTGCGGGCTCCACGGCTCGGAGCCCGTACAGGCCCCCCTTCGGGTCCGCGAACGCCGTCCCGGTCGCGGCACGCCAGCGCTCCTCCGCGGAGCGCATGATGTCGTTGCCGAGTTGTTCGAGGAAGCGGCCCGCTGTCGCGAGCCGGGATCCGGTAGTCGTATCGGGCCCGAAGACCTCGGCTCCGCGGAGCGCGGTGGCGGCAAGTCGTTGGTTGGCGCGGAATCCGACCACGGCGGAGCGGAAGCCCGCGTCCTCGTCGATGAAGTACCGGTGGCGCCTGCTCCGGTCGTCACGACCACGGCGGACCAGTCCCTGGTCCAAGAGGAGGCGGACCGCGACCGAGACGGTCGCCGGGCTGACCTGGAGGTGTCGCGCCAACTCGGCGGCCGTGCGACTGCCGGTCTCGGACGTGAGCAGGCATGCCATCACACCGGCGGCGGTGCGCGGCAGACCGGTCTCGACGAGAGCGCGGGTGAGATCGGTGACGAACGGAGCGGTGTGGTCGAGGTCGGTGATCGACCGCGCCGCCGCGTGCGGGCGGGGCCTGCGCCGGGCGCGGTGGGCGGTGGCGAGCTGTGCCAGTTCGGCGCGGTAGTGGCCCGGCCCGCCGTTGCGCGCGACCTCACGACTCACGGTCGAGGCGGGACGGCCCAGGCGTCGGGCGATCTCGGCGAAATCCAGCCCCTGCGCCAATCCGGCGGCGATTCGCTGCCGGTCGGCTCCGGTCAGTCTGCGTCCCGGCATCCTTCCGGCTCCCCCGATTCGCCGTCGTGACGTGCAGTATGCGGGCCGGTCGTCGGCCGTTGCAACGCACTGCCCTTGGGCGTGCATTGGTCGGCACTGTCATTGCAACTACCGATCATGAGCACGACCAGCGCGAACGGCGTCGATCCGGTCGCGGTTCGATTGCTCCCGCTTTCGGCGTCCGCCTAACGTCCCGGATCAGGAAGCCGGACAACGGTATTCGGCGACCTCCCAGCGACAAGCGAGGTACCTGCATGGCCGAGTCCGCCGTCGAACTGCCCACCGAACGCACTCCGGGCCGTCCGTTCGACCCGCCCGCGGAACTGTCCGACCTCAGCGGCAGGGCGCCGCTGACCCCTCTGCACTTCCCGGACGGGCACGAGGGGTGGCTGGCCACCGGCTACACCGCGGTGCGCCGCGTGCTGGCCGACCCGCGCTTCAGCAACCGCGGCGAACTCCAGCATTCACCGTTCCCGGAGCACGCGGGGATGACGGCGCCGCCCGCGCAGCCGGGGGACTTCCTCAAGATGGACCCGCCGGAGCACACCCGGTACCGAAAACTCCTGGCGGGCAAGTTCACCACGCGCCGGATGGCCCAGCTCACCGAGCAGGTCGACCTGATCGCCGCCGAACACCTCGACGCGATGCAACGGCATGGCGGGCCGGTCGACCTGGTCGCGGCCTACGCGCTCCCGATCCCCGCCATGGTGATCTGCGAGCTGCTCGGCGTCCCCTACGCGGACCGCGAGCGCTTCCAGGCCGACGCCGCCCAGCTCCTCGGGCCCAACACCACACCCGCGGGGAAGTACAAGGCGTTCGAGGCGTTGAGCGCCTACGTGCGAGGGCTGATCACGGCCAAGCGCGCCGACCCGACCGACGACGTGCTCAGCGAGCTCACCGCAGGCGACCTCACCGTCGACGAGCTCGCCGCCATGGGCGGGCTGCTCCTCGCGGCGGGCCTGGACACCACCGCCAACATGATCGCGCTGGGGACCTTCGCGCTGCTGCGGCACCCCGACCAGTGGGCGGCACTGCGCACGGACCCGCACCTGGTCGGTCCAGCGGTCGAGGAACTGATGCGCTACCTCACGATCGTGCCCACGCTGGCGCGCGTGGCGCTCGAGGACGTCGAGCTCGACGGGCACCTGGTCAAGGCCGGGTCCACGGTCGTGCTGGCGATGGCGGCGGCCAACCGCGATGCGACGAAGTTCCCCGATCCGCACACCCTGGACCTGCGTCGCGATCCCGCCGGACACGTCGGCTTCGGCCACGGCCCCCACCTGTGCCTCGGTCAGCAGCTGGCCCGAGTGGAGATGCGGGTCGCGCTCCCGGCGTTGGCCGCCCGGTTCCCCGGCTTGCGCCTGGCCGTCCCCGCCGACGACGTCGTGCTGCGCGAAGGAGCGGACATCCACGGCGTGACAACGCTTCCGGTCACCTGGTGAGGAGCGGCGAGGGTGGTGATGACGGCGCCACCGGCGGATCCCCGGCACCTGCTGGACGAACCGGAGCCGCGCGTCTTCGCACTCACCCGACCGGCTCGTCCGTCGCGCGGGCCAGGGCGCGGTTGTTCAGCACAGGGTAGAAGGCAAGCGCCACCAGGATGAGGAGGACACCACCGGCGACGTAGGGGACCTGGACGGTGAACGCGCCGGCGAGAACGCCGCCGAGCGCCGCACCGACCGGCCCTCCCGCCATCACCACCAGTCTGCTCGACGAGAGCACCCTCCCCAGGAGCCCACGGGGCACGATCCGCTGGCGCAGCGTGCTCACCACGACCTTCTCCGCGGTCATCAGCGCACCGGTCACCATCATCATCGCGGCCGCGACCCACGCGTCGGCGGCAAGTCCCAAGACCAGAACGGCCGCGCCCACGCCGGCTTTGCCCGTGAGCAGCACCGCGCCGGGGCCGAACCGCTTGGCGGCGGCCGCGGCCGCCAGTCCTCCGGCCGTCGCGCCGACCGCGGTGGCCGTCAGCAGCAGACCGAAACCGGAGTCCGGAAGTCCGAGGACTTCCTTGGCCAGCAGCACGAGCATCGCGAACTGGGCCGTGACGACGACGTTGCCGAGGCAGGACACCACGGCCAGCGCCCGGAGGGTCCGGTTCCCGACCAACCACCGGACGCCCTCGACGATGTCCGTCCACACGCTCTCGCGCGGAACGTCCGACTTCTCCTCCGGTTCGGCGTCCGTCCGGATCGAGAGGATCAACAGGCCGCTGGCGGCGAACGAGAGGGCGTTGCCCGCGAACGGCAGGAAGTTCCCCACCCCGAAGAGGGCGGAGCCGACCGGCGGCCCCGCGAAGTCCTCACCGACGCTCTCAGCGGCGGTGATCCGCCCGTTGGCCGTCGCCAAGCTCCCCGGATCCCTCGACACGAAGTCGGGAATCGCCGACTGGGCGGCGACGTCGAAGAAGACCTGGCCCAAGCCCAGCAGGAACGCCGCGAACACCAACACCAGCAGGTCCACCCGCGAGGTCAGGATCAGCGCCACAAGAGCGACCAGGACGGCGAACCGGCCGAGGTCGGCCCACACCATCACACGCCGGCGGTCCAGCCGGTCCACCACGACACCGGCGTGCAGCGAGGCCAGCACCCAAGGAAGCTCGGCGGCCACCACGACGAGGCTCAACGCGATCGGACCGCTGGTGCTCTGCAGGGCGAGCAGGGGCAACGCGGTCGCGTGCATACCGGTGCCGACGGACGACACGAGCGTGGCACCGAAAAGCCGGTGAAAACGACCGCCCAGCGTCACCTCGCCGATCCCGGCCCGACCCTGACGAGCCGCTGGGTGCGAGTCGACTCCACCGCTTCGCCGTCGTACAGGGTCATGGTCCGCGGCCAGTCCGTCCACTCGTAGGTCAACGCTCACGCGTCGACGACACCGGCAGTATTCCCGACGGGCACGCCCGCGCGCCGACATCCATCCATGCCGGAGTCAGGCGGCGACCTTCGCGGCCACCCTGGTCCAGTTGGCGGCCAGGTGCTCCTGGATCTCCCGGTGCGGGAAGCGCAGTGCGCTGCCGTGGGCGCGCAGCAGCAGGTTCTCCTGCGCCCAGGCGAGAAACGCCAGGTAGTCCACCGGCCCCCGCCCGGTGTCGTGCAGCGCGTGGAACAACGCCCGGTACTCGAGGTGGGCGAGGCCGCCGAACAACAGGTAGCAGCAGGTCGAGGACACGAGCGCCAACGGCAGGGTCATGGCGGACGCCACACCAGGGCCGTACGCGGCGTAGAGCGCCGCGAGACTCACCAGCGACGTGGGGAGCACGATCAGCAGCACCGCCAGTCGCCCATTGCGTGCCGACCGGCGGATCCGCTCACCAGGTGGGGAACCGGCCGAGTTGGGCCGGCTCTCCCGGCTAACGCCGAGTGCGAGCAGCAGCGGTACGTTCGGGACGATGATCGTGAGCACGGCGACCGAGAAGGCCGCCGGCGCGAACGGTCTGCCCGCAGTCTGCACCAGCACCAGCACCGTGACGAGCGCGCTGGGGAGCAGCATCGCCTTGGCGAACGACCGCAGGCCGCGCACCCGCCAAGCCAACGGGATGGGCAGGTCGTCCGCGTGGTCCGCGGCGAGGTTGATCCGGGTGAAGATCGCGATCGGCAGCACCTGCAACAGGAACTTCACCGTCGTGGTCCCGCGGGTGGCGACCACGCCGACCGCCGCGCCGACCACGACCGCGATCAGCACCACCCGGCGCAGTGCGCGGTCCAGGAGCCGCAACCCCGAGCGCTCAGTCACATCGGTGAGCCACTTCGCCGGGATCCGGTCCACGAAGAACTCCGTGCGGCCGTGCAGCGCCATCCACCTCGCCAGCCAGGAAAGCCACCTCCGCACGTCCTGTTCGGGCCACGGCGGACGTCCCTTGCGGCCGATCAGCGAGTCGACGTAGAGGGTGAGGATCTTCTTGCGGCGGTGCCGCGCCGGAAGGCCTGCCAGCGACGTGCCTGCCGTCGCCAGGTGGGCGACGACGCCGAGCATCAGCGGTCGGCGGACCAGGTCCCACCACTGCTTGTCGCGTTCCGACACGGCGGCGACGGCGTCGGCGGCCGGGTTCTCCAACGCCCGCAGGTAGGCGACGACCCGGTCCCTCGGCGGTTCGAGCACGGTGACCGTGCCGACGAGCGTGGGTGGGAGGTCCCGTGCGAAGTCCTCCGTGCGGCAGGCCACGGCGACCGGGCAGGGATGTGCGTCCAGGAAGGCGTGCAGCGCGTCGAGAAAACCCTTGTCGGCCTCGTCCAGGCCGTCCACCAGCAGGACCACGGTCCGGTCGGCGATCCAGCGCGCGACCGCCTTGGGCTTGACGCCGGGGTAGGTGTCGACCACGGCGTCGCGCAGCCAGCGGGGGAAGGGAGCACCCCGCCACGTCCCGGCGTCGACCAGAACCGGGACCGCGTGGGTCTCCTCGCGGCACAGCCGGACGCACAACCGGGTCAGCACCGTGCTCTTGCCGCTGCCGCCCACGCCCAGCAGCACCACCGCCCGCCCGTTGGCCTCGTAGGCGGTCAGGACGTCGGAGTACCGGCGCGACTGCGCGTCGGCGAGTTCCAACGGCAGTTCGGGGACCTCCGCGAAGGTGGCGTCCAGCCTCGCCTGCTCGGCGGCGAGCACCCTGGCCACGGCTTGGCGGCGGGCGACCAGGAGGCGTTCCGGGGACTCGACCGCCTGCCGGTAGGTCGCCACGGCGAGGGCGGGTACCAGGACTGCCAGGACCGGCCACGCCCAGGTCTTCAGCAGTTCGGGCGGATCGGTGGTGACGAGGTTGACGAAGTAGGCCACGGCGACCGTGAGCACCACGACATCCGCGACGACCAACGCCTTCCGCATACCCATGATGATCGCCGGCGCGGCCGAGGGCGCTACAACCGCGACCAACACCGGATCGCGTGCGGCCGATCCGTCGTCACGGTGTGGTGGAGCGGTCGGGCAGCGGTGGCTTGGGGTGGAGGGAGTTCCACGTGAGCTCGGGCAGTGGGCCGCTGGTGATGTCGAGGTCGCCGCGGGCGTGGGCGTAGAAGTCGTTGCGCAGGCGCATGGCGTTGCGGTAGGCGTCGGTGAACGCGGACGGGTCGGGGTGTTCCTGGCGGAGGATGTGTTCGAGCTGCCACACCTGTTCGCTCCACGCCCGCGCGGCCGAGATCGTCGTCGGGTCGCCGAGGAGCAGGACGGTCTCCCAGCGTGCCGCTCGGTCGGTCTCGGCTTCGGCGAGGTCGGTGAACGCGGTGTCGAGGTCGACGGGCTGACCGGTGGACAACAGCTTCCTGGTCTCCGCGATCCGACGGCACAGCCGGACCATGCGCTTGACCGCGTGGGCGTACTCCGAGTACGCGAGGAGGCGCTGCTCGTCCCACCGGGCGGACTGGGTCCGTCGCCAGCGGGCTCGTTCGACGGTGGACGTGAAGAGGAACGTGGCGGCTGATCCGAGCAGGACACCGGCGATGGTCAACACCTGCGCAACGATCGGGTTCACAGGTCGCAGCCTGCCGGCTCGCGGGACGTCCTACACACCCATTGGGGGCTTACCTCCGGACTCCGGAGTCCGGCACCCCCGCGTAGTCGGGCAGCTCGACGCCGTTGATCGCACGCCCGACCAGTTCCACGAACCACTCGCCCGAGAAGTCGGGGAGCGGCTCGGCGTCCGGCGCCGGCAGGTCGCGGGTGCGGGCGTTCAGCCTGCCGATCTCCTGGTTGGCCTCGACGTACGAGCGCATCCGCTCCTCGTAGCGGGCGAACCCGACTTCGGGGTCCCACCCGGCGGCGGCCAGTTCACCGGCCAGCAGGTAGGCGCCGACCAGTGCGAGCCCGGTGCCCTGCCCGGACATCGGCGACGAGCTGAACGCCGCGTCCCCGAGCAGTCCGACCCGTCCGCTCGACCAGCGGTCCAGCACCACCTGGGCGACCTGGTCGAGGTAGAAGTCCGGGGTGTCGTCCAGGTGCTCGAGGATGTCCGGGGTCAGCCAGCCCAGGCCCGCCACCCGCTCGCGCAGCATGGACTTCTGGGCCGCGACGTCGCGGTGGTCGACGTCGAAGTCGGGCGAGGCGAAGTAGAACATCGCCATCGCACGGGTCGCGTCCTGGATGGGGCGCAGCAGGACCGAGCGCCCGACCTCCTGGTGCTCGAGCAGCCAGCGGTCCAGCCCGAACCCGTTGGGCACGCTGTAGAAGGCCAGCACGTGCCCGAGGTGGCGCAGGTACCGCTCGTGCGGTCCGAAGACCATCGCCCGCAACGCCGAGTGCAGCCCGTCCGCCCCGACCACCAGGTCGAAGCGCCGCCGGTCCCCGCCCGCGAAGACCACGTCGACCCCGTCCGGGTCCTGGGTGAGCTCGGCGATCCGGTCGCCGAACAGGTACTCGACGCCGTCGCGGGTGTCGTCGTAGAGCACCCGCGACAGGTCCCCGCGCAGGATCTCGATGTCCGCGATGAACCCGTCACCGCCGTCGTCGTCGGCGCGGAAGGTCTCCAGCACGTTCCCGTCCACGTCCACGGTGTGCGCGCCCGCGGTGTCGGTGCACGCCGCGCGCACCGCCGCGTCCAGGCCCATGCGCACGATGACGTCCTTGGCCACCCCGCGCGCGTCGACCGCCTGCCCGCCGGGCCGCAGCTCGGGAGCCCGCTCCACCACGGTCACCTCGGCTCCGCGCCGACGCAGCCAGTGGGCCAGCGCGGGCCCGGCGATGCTCGCCCCCGCCACCAACACCCTGATGCCGCTCACGACGCCCCCCGCTCACCCGTTCGGACCACGGCCCGGATCCTACGACGGCGTGAGGTCCGATCGGCGGATGACCGGAGGTTCCGGCACGTCGTCCACGAGCGGTCCAGCACCCCGGCGAGACCAGAACGCTCGAACCGCGATGAGTCCGGGCCCGGTGCATGGTCTTCAGACACGTACACGTTCCCCGCGTCGGAGGCAGCTGTGAAACTCTTGCTCACGTCAGGCGGCGTCACGAACCCGAGCATCCACGCGGCGCTCGTGCGGCTCCTCGGCAAGCCGATCCCCGAGTGCCGCGCCCTCTGCGTCCCGACCGCCCAGTGGGGGCACCCGATGTGCGGACCGGCATCGGTGCAGGGGTTCCTGGCCGCCAAGCCCGCGTGGCAGCACTTCTCCGGCCTGGGCTGGGCGTCGCTCGGCGTCCTCGAGCTCACCGCGTTGCCCACCATCGGCGCACAGCGGTGGGTTCCCTGGATCCGGGAGGCCGACGTGCTCCTGGTCGACGGCGGCGACGCGACCTACCTGTGCCACTGGATGCGCGAGTCCGGGCTGGCGGACCTGCTGCCGTCGCTGCCCGACCTGGTCTGGGTGGGGGTGAGTGCGGGCAGCATGGTGATGACGCCCCGGATCGGGTCGTACTTCGTCGAATGGCCTTCCGCGCCCGACGACCGCACCCTGGGGGTCGTCGACTTCTCGATCTTCCCGCACCTGGACGCCTTCCCCACCAACACCCTGGCCGACGCGGAGCGCTGGGCCGCCGACATCGACGTCCCGGCCTACGCCATCGACGAGCAGACGGCCATCGAGGTCGTCGACGGCTCCGTCGAAGTGATCTCCGAAGGGCACTGGACGAAGCTGCGGGGATAGCCGCCATCGTCCGGCTGGACCGGCGCAGCACGTCGTTCCTGTCAACGCGAACGTCCACCGTGGTGGTCCTGCGGTATCACCCGCGGTAGTACGGAAGGATCACCGCCAGGGGCCACCGCGGGTGGATGGGGGGAGCGGTTCCGCCTCGATAGCGTCGAAGCCATGACCGATGTCACTCCTGAGGCCGCCGTGGACAACGGATCCCGGCCCGGCCGACTCCGCCTCGCCTTCGCTTGGCTCGTAACGGTTCTGGCGGTGTCCACCGCCGTCCTGCTCTACTTCGCCGTCCTGCTCGTGACCGCGCAGACGACCGGGAACGCCGTGCTGTCATACGTTCTGGCCGCACTCGTCGCGCTCGGGTGCGCCATCGGCTTGGCGCGGTGGTCGGTTCGGCTCCGAGGTGGCCGCACGCGCCTGACCCAAGGCCTCTGCATCGCGGTCCCACTCCTGCTGGTGGCCGGGCTGTCCTGGACGTGGTTCGGGGCGCCCGCGACCTACACGCCGCTGCCCGACTCCTCCTCCGTCCAGTACTGGGATCTGCCCACGGGCTCCCGGATCGGCTACGTCCGCACGGCGGGGACGGTGACGCACAGCGAACCGGTGCTGCTCGTCCACGGCGGCCCCGGAGCCCCGGCGACCGAGAGCGCCGAGTTCGCCGGGCGCCTCGCGGCCGCCGGGTTCGCCGTCTACACCTACCAGCAGGTCGGTGCGGGCCAGTCGAGCAGGCTCGACCCGGAGGAGTACACCCTCGACCGGCACGTCGCCGACCTCGAAGCCATCCGGCAGGAACTGGCGGCCCCGAAGGTGGTGCTGATCGGCTCGTCCTGGGGCGGGCAGCTCACCGCCCACTACATGGCCACGCATCCGGACAACGTCGCCAAGGCGGTCGTCGCGAGTCCCGGAGCCATGTCCAGCGACTCCTTCGAAGACGGCAGCCTCACCCCGACCGGCAGCAGCGACCAGACCCGCCGGTTCTCCGAGCACACCCGTTTCGCGGCCACGTACTTCCTCGCCCAGCTGGGCGGACTGCGCGCGGCCCGGACGTTGATGCCCGCCGACACCGCGGACGGTCTCTACCAGCAGTTCGTGCACAGCCTCAACATGAGCTCGGGTTGTCCCGATGCCGTCGCCGCCGACCGGCCCGCCGAGGCCACCGCCGGCTACAGCCTCTGGGTCAACATCGCCACCCTCGCCTCGGCGTCGAAGGCCGCCGACCCCCGACCCGCGTTGCGCCACAACCAAACCCCGGTGCTGGTCCTGCGAGCGCAGTGCGACTACCTGCGCTGGGAGGTGACCCGCGAATACCGCGACACGTTCCCCCGTGCGACGATGCTGACCGTCGACGGCGCCGGGCACACCGCCCTGGCCGACAAGCCCGCCGAGACCGGCGCGGCCGTGGTCGCCTTCCTCACCGGAGAACCCTTGCCAGCCAAGCCGTACACCGCGTCGGAAGCACCGTGGCAACGTTGAGGTGCCGAAGCCACGGGGGAAGCACAGCTCCGCCAACGGTTTCGACACGCTGGCCGTCAACGCCCACCGGGCCGACGACAAGACCGACGACGGTGAGGCGATCTTCCGCCTGGTCTGGGACACCTGCGCCGAGGCCGGCGACACCGCCCCACCCCCACTACAAGTCCTGACGCCGCAAGGTCCGGTTCCACCGGTGGTGGAGCCGGACCGCCGTTCAGGCCAGGGCGGCCAGGTGCGCCTCGATCACCCGCAGCTGCAGGTCCGGTGTCGTGGCGTGGTCGGGCAGCTGGGCGAGGACCTGCATCCCCATCGCCATCGCCAGGAGCTGTTCCGCGATCACCGCGTCGGGGACGGCCGTCCGCACCTCGCCGTCCCGTCGGGCCTCGGCGAGCAGGACCACCATGTCGTCGCGCCAGCGCTGCATCCGGGCGTCGCTGGTGCGCGCCAACGCCCCGTCGGTGACGGTGCGGCTCCAGAACGGCAGGACGATGCGGGCCTCGAGCAGGGTGACCTCCTTGGTGGGCACCAGCTCCACGAGGAACGCGCGCAACGCGGCCAGCCCCCGCTTGCCGGAGGCGGCGGCGCGGATGCGGAGGTCGGTCTGCTCGGACACGTAGACGTAGGCCGCCTCGATCAGCGCTTCCTTGTTGGGGAAGTAGTGCACGAGCGCGCCGTTGGCGTAGCCCGCCTGCCGCGCGATCTCGCGCATCGTGGCGGCGTCCGGCCCCTGCGTGGCGATCAGGCGCCACGTCACCTCGAGGATCGCGCGACGGCGTTCGGCGTGGTCGACCAACTTCGGCAAGATTTCCCCCGCTCTGCTGCCGAACCCCTGCGACGTCGGTGTATCTTGACTCTACCAGCGTAGAACAACGCAGCTCAAAGCCCTGCACGTCGAGGTCGGCCCGATCGTCGACGTCGGCCCGTGACCGTCGGATGAGGTAACGCATGAACCCCGAGGAATTCCGCGCCGCCGCCCATCAGCTGGTCGACTGGATCGCCGACTACCGGACCCGCGTCCCCGAGCTGCCGGTCCAGGCGCGGGTCAAGCCGGGAGAGGTGGCGGCCCAGCTGCCCGCGGCGCCACCGGCGGCACCGGAGGGGTTCGACGCCGTCCTGGGCGACCTGGACCGGGTCGTGGTGCCGGGGATCACCCAGGTCCAGCACCCCCGCTACTTCGGCTGGTTCCCCTCCAACGCCACGCTCAGCTCGGTCCTGGGGGACATCGCCGCGTCCGGTCTCGGCGCGCTGGGGATCACCTGGCAGTCCGCTCCGGCGCTGACCGAGGTCGAGGAGGTCGTCGTCGAGTGGCTGCGCGAGCTCACCGGACTGCCCGCGTCGTGGCGGGGGTCCATCCAGGACACCGCGTCCAGCGCCTGCCACCTGGCCCTGCTGGCCGCCCGTGAACGCACGACCGACTACTCCGGGACGCGCGGCGGCCTCCAGGCCGAACAGGCGCCACTGACGGTCTACACGACCGAGCACGCCCACTCCTCCATCTCCAAAGCGGTGGCGCTGGCCGGTTTCGGCATGGACAACCTGCGCCTGGTCGAGACGGACCCGTGGACCCGCGCGATGTCGCCCAAGGCGCTGGCCGAGGCGGTGGCGGCCGACGTGGCCGCCGGGAAGCGGCCCACCGCGGTGATGGCGGGCCTCGGCACCACCGGCACCACGGCCATGGACCCGCTCGCCGAGATCACCCGGATCGCCGCCGAGCACCGCATGTGGGTGCACGTCGACGCCGCGATGGCCGGTTCGGCGCTGCTGCTGCCGGAGATGCGGTGGATGATCGACGGCGTCGAGGGCGTCGACTCGCTGTCGTGGAACCCGCACAAGTGGATGGGCACCGTGATCGACTGCGCGCTGCTCTACGTCGCCGACCCCGACCACCTGGTGCGGGTGATGTCCAGCAACCCCTCCTACCTCCGTTCCACTGTGGACGGAGAGGTCACCCAGTACAAGGACTGGGGCATCCCGCTGGGACGGCGGTTCCGCGCCCTCAAGCTCTGGTTCCAGCTGCGCCTGGACGGCGTCGAGGCCATCCAGGACCGGCTGCGGCGCGACCTCGACAACGCCCGCTGGCTGGCCGAGCAGGTCGAGGCCGCACCGGGCTGGCGCCTGTTGGCCCCCGTCGCGCTCCAGACCGTCTGCATGCGCTACGAACCGGCGGGCATCACCGACGGCGACGCGCTCGACGCCCACACGCTCGCCTGGGTCGACGAGGTCAACGCCTCGGGCGCCACGCTCATCACGCCGTCGCTGCTGGACGGGCGGTGGTCTGTCCGGGTGTCGATCGGAGCGGAGCGGACCGAGCGGAGCGACGTGGCAGCGGTGTGGGAGGTGCTGCGCACGGCGGCCGAACGCCGCTGACCACCGGCGCTCACCCGGGATCCCGCCCTCGGACCGCGTCCAGCAAGCGCTCGACCAGCTGGCACGCGGCGACGTCCGCACCCGGCTCGCCCTGTCCGACCGGGAGCACCGGGCTCTCAGCCCGCGGGCTTGGTGCGGGTGTCGTAGGCCTCCTGGGCGGTGAGGACCTCCGCCAGGTGGTCCACCGACCACTGCGTGAGCGCTTTCAGCGGCACCCGGAGCGTCTCGGCCAACGGGGTCAGCTCGTACTCCACGCGCACCGGCACCGCCGGGTGGACCGTCCTCAGGACCAGGCCGTCGCGTTCGAGGGCGCGCAGGGTCTGGGTGAGCATCTTCTCGCTGACCCCCGACAGCCGGTTCCGCAGGTGGGTGAACCGGCAGGTCCCCTGCGCGATGAGCTCGCCCAGCACGAGGACCGACCACTTGTCGCCGATCCGGTCGAGCAGGTCCCGCGACGGGCAGCCCCGCGTGTACGGGTCCCACGACGTTGTCGTCCTGATCACAGCGTCGCCGTCCGCCACCACGCCCACCTCTCCACTCTCCACTGGGTGGCTACCTTACCAAAAGGTGGCTACTTCCCCTTGGTGAGCCATGGGGACACGGTTGGGCCTCGAAGGTCACCCAGCACGACGAGAACAGCTCCCCCGGAGCCGACCGGAAAGGTCCAACCGATGTCCAGCCGCAGTACCCGACGCGCACTTCTCGCCCTCACCGCGACGTCCGCCACCTTGGCCGCACTCGCCGTCCCCGCCACCGCCGTGCCCGCCGACGACCACGACGTCCGCACGATCACCGTCAACGGCGGCAACGCCTTCCCCGAGAGCGTCGCCGCCGACGACCACTTCGTCTACACCACCAGCATCGGCGACGGCGCCGTCCACCGCGGGCGCCGCGGGGCGAAGACCCTCGACCCGTTCCTGCCCGCGGGCCAGGACGGCCGCACCCAGGCCACCGGGATCAAGATCTCCGGCGACCGACTGCTCGTCGCCGGAGCCTTCACCGGGCGCTTCTTCGTCTACACCGGCGCCGGGCAGCTCGTCTCCGCCTACACCGTCCCCGACACCGGTGAGCCGACCCTCGTCAACGACGCGGCCGTGACCCCGAACGGGGACGTCTACGTCACCGACTCCTTCCGCGCCGTGGTCTACCGGATCCCGGCCGCCGAGGTGCGCTCCCCCGCCACCGGCACCCACCGGACCCTGGAGGTCGCCCACCACCTGCCGGACTACGTGGCGGGCCAGTCCAACGGCAACGGCGTCGTCGCCACCCCCGACGGCAGGTTCCTGGTCATCGGCTACTGGTACAGCGGCGCGCTCTACCGGCTCACCCTCGCCACCGGCGAGGTCCGCAGGATCACCGCACCCGCCCTGCCCAGCGCCGACGGCCTCGCGCTGCGCGGGAACACCCTCCACCTGGCCCGCTCCACGGACAACTCCGTCACCACCATGCGCCTGTCCGACGACAGCACCAGCGCCACCGTCGTCTCCGTGCGCACCTACCCCGGCGCCGACACCACCACCGGCGTCGCCGTGAGCGGGAACCGCCTGCTGGTGACCAACTCCCAGATGGACACCTACCTGTACGGCACCCCGCTGACCAGTCCGGTGTTCACCATCACGAGCCTGCCGCTGTGCTGACCGCCCGGCCGCGGTTCACCACGTGAGCACGGTCTTGCCCAGGGCGTGGCGGGTCTCGCTCAGCGTGTGCGCTGCCACCGGCGGTCCGGCTACCGGTCACGACAGCCATCCGATCGGCCCGTCGCCCCACCGGCCACAGTGGACAGTCGTGGGCGTGGCCGCTTCCCGTCCGGAGGTTGCCTCCGCGAGGCGCATCTCACCGATCTACTACTTCACTAGTGAAAGGTGTTACCTTGGGCCGCAGCCGATGACGGAAAGGAGACGGCCTTGAACACGCGAAGGCAGCCCGACCAGGCACTTCCGGTCGTGACCAGTGCTGTGGGCAAGAAGTACCGCCGGGGCTGGGCGCTGCGGGAGACGACCTTGGTGATCCCGAGGAACCGGGTCGTGGCCCTCGTCGGCCCGAACGGGGCGGGCAAGAGCACGCTGATGGGGCTGATCACCGGTCTGCTGCGCCCGACGACCGGGGGGATCACCGTGTTCGGCGACCACCCGACGGGCAAGGGGCTGCACCCCGCGGTGTCCTACCTGGCCCAGCAGAAGCCCCTGTACCAGCACTTCACCGTGACCGAGACGCTGACGTTCGGGGCGCGGACCAACCCGACCTGGGACCAGGGCTACGCCGAGCACCTGGTCGCGCAGGCGGGGGTGCCGATGGGCGCGAAGGTCGGCACCCTGTCCGGCGGGCAGCGCACCCGCGTCTCCCTGGCGCTGGCTCTGGGCAAGCGCCCCAAGCTGCTGCTGCTCGACGAGCCGCTGGCCGAGCTGGACCCGCTGGCCCGCGAGACCGTGCTGCGCGCACTGATCACCGAGGCGAGGGACCAGCACATCACGGTGGTGCTGTCCTCGCACGTGCTGGCGGAGCTGGAAGGCGTGTGCGACCACCTCGTCCTGCTCCACAACGGACGGATCCTGCTGGCCGGTGACGTCCGCGACCTCAGCGCGAGCGGCGTCCCGCTCGGACAGCTGGCTCTCGACCGCATGCGTGCGGCTGCACAGGAGGAAGCGGCATGATCTGGACCTCGTGGCGGCTGCAGCGCCTGCAGCTGCTCACCCTGCTGGGAATGCTGGTCGTCGGCGCGGCCGCGATCGTCCTGCTCCGGTCGAACATGGTCGACACCATCACCTCGACCGGGCTCGCCCAGTGCGTGACGCAGGACGTCAAGGACTGCACGGCGTCCGAGGCGATGACGGACTTCCGGGCGGCCTGGAGCAACCTGTTCTACCTGGGGCAGGCCGCGATCCTCGGTCTGCCCGCCCTGGTCGGCGTGTTCATCGGTGCCCCGCTCTTCGCCCGCGAGCTGGAGCAGGGCACGCACGTCCTGGCCTTCACCCAGTCGGTGAGCCGCACCCGGTGGATGGTCAGCAAGCTGGTGGTCGCGCTCGTGCCCGCCGTGATCGTGCTGGCCGTGCTGCAGTACCTGGTCTGGTGGTGGCTGTCCTCGGCGGGCGCGTTGGGACCGCTCAACAACGGCCCCTACAACGCCATCAACTTCAGCATCGCCCACGCCTCGCCCGTCGGCTACGCGCTGTTCGCCTTCGCGCTCGGCACCTTCCTCGGGGTGGTGTCCCGCCGCACCCTGGTCGCGATGACCGCGGGGCTCGCCGCGTTCATCGCCATG
The DNA here is from genome assembly GCF_003002815.1 of Umezawaea tangerina. Lineage (GTDB taxonomy): Bacteria > Actinomycetota > Actinomycetes > Mycobacteriales > Pseudonocardiaceae > Umezawaea > Umezawaea tangerina. The sequence goes on from NZ_PVTF01000005.1 coordinate 22,858, forward strand.
CGGTTCGCCCTGTCCGCCGTGGTGGACCGCTTCGCCCCCACCCAGCGCATGGAGACCACGGGCGACAAGAGCCTGGGCGTGGAGACGGACGGCAGCCTGGTGCTCGGCAGGGGCTGGCTCGACGCCGCCGGACTGCCGGTCCCCGAAGACCGGGCACGGACCCTGATCCAGGCCTGCAAGGCGCCGACGGGCGCGAAGCCGAGCCAGGAGGAGTTCCTGGCGTGCCTGCCGCGCTCCGGGCTCGCCAAGAGGTACGCGTACTACATCCCGGAGAGCCAGGCGTGGCAGGTGCACCTGGTCGACCTGGCGGTCTTCGGCGTGCTGGCGGGCCTGCTGCTGGTGGGCACCGCCTGGGCGTTGCGGCGCCAGAGCTGAGCGTGTGGTGGAGGCCCTGAGCTGCGGGAGCACCTATGCTGACCGATGTGATCGAGTTCCGGATCGACCGGCACTCCGGGGTCTCCACCTACATGCAGTTCGTCCAGCAGGTCAAACAAGCCATGCGCCTGGGACTGCTCAACCCCGGTGACCGGCTGCCCTCAGCGCGGGAGGTGGTGGAGGCGACCGCCGTCAACCCCAACACCGTCCACAAGGCCTACCGCGAGCTGGAACGCGAGGGGCTGGTGGAGGGCCGCCGCGGGCTGGGCACGTTCGTGACCAAGTCGCTGTCCTCAGCGGCCACCACCGGCGACGACGCGCCGCTCCGCCAGGAACTGGCGGGCTGGATGGGCCACGCGCGCGACGGCGGTCTCGCCGTCGAGGACGTCGACGCCCTGTACTCCGCAGTCCGAGACGAGCTCTACCCCGCCGAGGAACGATCATGACCCCGTTGAGCGCCACCGCCGTGGGCAAGCGATACCGCGACCGCTGGGCGGTCCGCGACTGCTCCTTCACCCTCCCCGAGGGCAAGGTCGTCGCCCTGATCGGCCCGAACGGCGCGGGCAAGAGCACCCTGCTGCGCATGGCCGCGGGCCTCGTCCGCCCGACGACCGGTGAGCTGAGGACCTTCGGCGCACCCGTCCGCGGCCGCATCCACCCGGACGTCTCGTTCCTGGCGCAGGACCGGCCGCTGCACCGCGATCTCACGGTGCGCGAGCTGGAGCGCTTCTGCGCGGCCATGAACGACCGCTGGTCCACCGACCGGGTCCACGAGGTGCTGGGGCTGCTGGCGGACGTCGACCTCGACGCGAAGGTCGGCACCCTGTCCGGGGGCGTCGTGACCCAGGTGGCCATCGCGATGGCGTTGGGACGACTCCCCCGGCTGCTGCTCCTGGACGAGCCGCTGGCCGACCTGGACCCGCTGGCCCGCGACGAGACGCTGCGGATCATCATGACCGAGGTGGCCGAACGCGAGACCACGGTGGTGATGTCCTCGCACCTGCTAGCCGACCTGCGCGAGGTGTGCGACCACGTCCTGCTGGTCGACGACGGCCTGGTCCAGGTCGACGGCGACATCGAGGAAGTCCTCGCGCGGCACCGGATCCTGGTCGGCCCGCCCACCGGGGAGTCCACAGTGGAGGGAACGCTCGTCAGCGCGACCCGCACCCAGCGCCAGTCCACCCTGCTCGTGCGGGACGCCGGACCGGTACCGGAGGGCTGGGCGGACTCGGAGCCCGACCTGGAGTCGCTGGCCATGGGCTACCTGCGCGCGTCACGCGAGCGGCGCGCGTCGGCCCGGCGCCGGTAGTCCCCACCCCGACCGGACCCGCACCCCCTTCGGTCTATTTCCAATACAGGTCTGCACTGTATTGTAAGGGCCATGGGAACCGACGACCGCGCTCCCGGCCGCCCGCGCAGCAAGGAGGCCGACGCGGCGATCCTGGGCGCCGCGCTGGAGCTGTTCATCGAGCGCGGCGCGGAGGCGACCAGCATCGAGCAGGTCGCCCGGCGGGCCGGGGTCACCAGGGCCACGGTGTACCGGCGGTTCCCGGACAAGACCCGGCTCCTGATCGCCACGCTCGAGGCCGCCTACGGCAACCCCCCGCGGAGCCCGCGGATCGTCGACGTCGAGCAGCTGGTGGCCGGGTGGACCCTCGTCCTCTCCGACCCGCGCCAACGCCGTCTCCTGCGCCGCGTCTACGGGGCGATCGAGGACAACCCGGAGCTCGCCCGCGCCTACCACGACCAGTTCGGCCGGCACCGCGACCAGGCCCGCCGCGAGGTGTTCGAGCGCGCCCGCGCCCGGGGTCTGCTGCCCGCCGACAGCGACCCGGACGTCGTGCTGGACGTGCTCACCGGAGCGGGGTGGCAGCACCTGGCCACCCGACCGGACACCGGCACCGCCGACGAGGTCGAGCGGTTCCTGCGCGCCGTGCTCCACCAGGTCGGCTACCGGCCGGGCCGGCCCGTCGAGGGAGACCAGTAAGCACCCGAGGACAAAGGAGAGCACCGTGTCGACCGCCACCGTCGAAGCGCAGCAGCGCACCAGGGCCTTCGCCCGTGTCATCGGCCCCTACGTCGCGACCTTCACCACCGTCTACGCGATCCGCCTGCCCGACGGGCTGGACGCCATCGGCGACCTGTTCGCCCAGCCCATCCTGGTGCTGCTGCTCGGCGCCCTCATGCTCGGTGCCGGACTGGTCGTCATCGGCCTCCACCGCAGCTGGCGCGGACCGCTCGCGGTCACCGTGTCGCTGTTCGGCTGGTTCGTCGCCCTGCGCGGAGCCCTCCTGGTCGTCGCGCCCGCGACGGTCGAGTCGGGTGTCGAGGCCACCATGCTCTCGCCCACCGGAGTGCTCCTGGCCCGCGTCTTCTTCGGCGCGCTGGCCGTGATGGGCCTGCTGCTCACCTACGCCGGGTGGTTCACCGGACCGAAGGCGGCGAAACCCGATCACGTGAACGCCTAGCGGCCTTCGCGCTCCATGCGGGCGTGCACCTTGTCGGAGATCCGGTGCAGGGTCCGCAGCTCGTCGGGGTCCAGGACGTCGACGAACACGTCCAGCACCCGGCCGACGTGTCCGGGCGCCGAGTCCACGAGGTGGGCGTGACCGGCGTCGGTCAGGATCGCCTGGATGTACCGGCCGTTGAGCGGGTCGGGCTCGCGGCGCACGAAGCCGCGGCTCTCCAGGCGCGTGACCATGTGCGACAGCCGGGACAGCTCCGAGCCCGCCAGGATCGCGAGCTCGCTCATCCGCAGGCGGCGCTCGGGCTGCTCGGACAGGTGCGCCAGCACGTAGTACTCGATGAAGCTGAGCTTCGAGTCCCGCTGGAGCTGGGCCCCCAGGACGGCGGGCAGCGTCTGGAGGAGCCTCATGAACGCACGCCACGCCGCCAGCTGGTCACCGGCGAGCCAACGCGGCTCGGACTCCCCTGAATCGGACATGCGCGCAGTCTACTGACCTTCGACCGTGACTTGAATCTTCACGTCAGCGTCGCTACGTTCGTAGTTGAAATTTCACGTGACGGTCGGGAACGGCCTTTCGTGGACGACGACGTGGAGGAGCCTCCGTGAAGCTGTACGGACTCGAAGAGCACTTCGTCACCGCCGACGTCGTCGACGCGTGGAAGCGGCACGACCCGACGCTCTCCGCGCCGATGATGAAGTGGGCCGTCGCCAGCGACACCACCCCGGCGCTGCTGGACCTCGACGACACCCGGATCGCCGCCATGGACGACGCCGGGATCGACACCGCGGTGCTGTCCCTCACGACGCCGGGCCTGCAGGACATCGACACCGCGCGAGCGGTCTCCTTGCAGGCGCCCACGAACGACGTCATCGCCGCCGCCGTGCGCCGCCACCCCGAGCGCTTCCAGGGGTTCGCGGCGCTCGCCACCTCGGCGCCGTCGGCCGCCGCCGACGAACTGCGGCGCGCGGTCACCGGGCTCGGGCTCAACGGGGCCCTGGTGAACGCGAGCTCCCGCGGCAAAAGCCTGGACGCGCCGGAGTTCTGGGACGTCTACGAGGCGGCCGAGGACCTGCGCGCGCCCGTCTACCTGCACCCCAGCGTCCCCGTCCGGGCCGTCCAGGACGCCTACTACCGCGGTTTCGGCGAGCGGGTGGACAGCCTGCTGGCGACCGGGACGTTCGGCTGGCACTACGACGCGGGCCTGACCGTCCTGCGGATGATCGTCTCCGGCGTGTTCGACCGGTTCCCCGACCTCCAGGTCGTCCTCGGACACTGGGGCGAGGTCGTGCTGTTCTACCTCGACCGCGTCGCCGCCCTGGACGGCGTCACCGACCTGCGCCGCCCGGTCGCGGAGTACTTCCGCACCAACGTCCACATCACCCCCGGCGGCATCTCCAGCCACAAGTACCTGCGCTGGACGCTGGAGACGGTCGGCGTCGACCGGGTCATGTACGCCTCCGACTACCCGTTCAACCAGGAGCGCGCCGGATCCGCGCGGCGCTTCCTCGACACAGCACCGATCAGCGCCGACGACCGCGACCGCGTCGCCCACCGCAACTGGGAAGCGCTCGTCGCCGGCATCCGGCGCTGACCCTCCCGCACACCACCACCAGAGGAGCGAACTCCCTTGTCCGAACCGGAAAGCCGTCTGCAGGTCGTGTTCGCCGACCTGCGCCGCGCTGTCGACGACGTCATCCTCAAGCACGAGGTCACCCTCGACGAGCTGCTCGCCACCCTCGACTGGGTGCGGCAGGTCGCCGACGCGGGCCAACTGCAAGCCGCGAGCATCCTGTTCTACAAGACCGTCCTCAAGGCGACCGCGGGCGCCTCCTACGCCCACCCGGAGAAGGACGGAGCGAGCTACTGGGAGATGGAGGGCCCCGCCCGCATCCCCGACTCCCCCGTCCTGCCCAGCCCCGCCGTGCTCCCCATGCGCCCCGACGAGCCCGGCGAACCCCTTGTGGTGTCCGGAACCGTGCGCACCACCGCAGGCACCCCGCTGCCCGGTGCCGTGCTCGACGTCTGGCAGATCGACGCCGACGACGTCTACTCCGGCGTGGACAGCAGCGCCTTCCTCCCCCTGGACATCCCCAACGACTCCACCGGCATCCCCACCTACAACCTCCGGGCCAGGGTCGTCACCGACGTCGACGGCCGCTACGAGTTCCGCACCGTCATGCCCGGCACCGAGACCTTCGGGCTGCCCCCGGACACCCCGCTCACCACGCTCGTCGACGCCCTGCGGCTCCAGGGCATGCGGCCCCTGCACATCCACTCGATCGTCTCCGCCGCCGGATGCCTGCCGCTGACCACCCAGATCTACTTCGACGGCGACCCGCTCGTCACCAGCACCGTCGAGGGCGCCGTCCCCGCCGCCGCGGTCAAGTCGACCACCCGCGAGCCCGACCGGCCGCACCGGAGCCTCACCTACGACTTCGTCCTGCGACCGGCGTCACAGATCAACCACTGATCCCCAGATTATCGATAATCTTTGGACATATCGATAACAGCTCGGCCGGGGAGGCCGGCACGCATGGGGAGGGGAACGAGATGTCCAACGGCGCGCTTGCCCCGGAGACCGAGGCCGACGTCCTCGTCATCGGCTACGGCCCGGTGGGGATGACCGCGGCGGCCCTGCTCGCGCAGCAGGGTCTCGACGTCATCGCGATCGAGAAGCACCCGAAGCTGTACAACCTGCCGCGAGCCGGTCACCTCGACGGGGAGACGCTGCGGACCTTCCAGGGGCTCGGCATCGGCGAGCAGGTGGAGATCGTCGCCCGACCGGTCGTGGACTTCGCGCTCGTCGACGCACAACGGCAGCCCTTGCTGAGCCTGTACGTCGGCGAGGACGGCCACGGCTGGAAGCCCGACTACATCTCCTACCAGCCCGAGATCGAGACGATCGTCGACGGGGCCGCACGGGGCTTCGGCGCCCGCGTCGCGCTCGGGGTCGAGGCGACGGAGATCGCCCAGGACGCGGACGGCGTCACCGTGACCGCCCGGTACCGCGCGGAGCCGGCCGCCGAGCCGGTGTCGATCCGCGCGCGATACGTGCTCGGCGCCGACGGCGCGGGCAGCTTCGTGCGTCGCGCACTCGGGATCGGTCTCGACGAGCTCGGCGAGTTCCCGCACCCCGACCTGGTGCTCGACGTCGAGCACGTCGACCCCGACCGGGACCTGGTGGCGCTGCCCGAGGTGTACCAGGTGCTCGACCCCGCGCGGCCGGTGCTCGGCGGCCGCTGGAACGGGGCCCGCTGGTCGCGCTGGGAGTACGCGACGCTGGAGGGCGAGACCCGCGAGTCCCTGGAGCGCGACGACTTCGCGTGGAGCCTGCTCGCGACCTGGGGCGTCACCCCGTCCGACGCCACCATCATCCGGCGCGCCGTGTACGAGTTCCGCAGCACGGTGGCGAAGCAGTGGCGGCGCGGCCGCGTGCTCCTGCTCGGCGACGCGGCGCACACCCAGCCGCCGTTCATGGGCCAGGGCATGCTCTCCGGCATCCGGGACGCGGTGAACCTGGGCTGGAAGCTCACCGCCGTGCTCCGCGACCAGGCCGACGAGTCCCTGCTCGACACCTACCAGAGCGAGCGCGAGCCCCACGTCCTCGACCTCACCCAGCGGTCGATCGCCACGGGGGAGATGGTCACGATGACCGACCCGGCCGCGGCCGCCGCCCGCGACGCCGCGATCCGGGCGGGCGAGCTGCCACCTCCGCCGATCTTCCCCCGGCTCGGGGACGGCATCGTGGTGTCGTCGGACTGGCCGGGCTCCATCGAGGCCACCGGCGGCGACGGCAGGCCGGGGCTGCAGGCGCGGGTGGTCAAGTCCGGCGCCGTCGAGCGGCTGGACGACGCCGTCGGGCCGGGGTGGCGGATCGTCAGCAGGCACCGGGTGGACCGCACGATCTTCACCCCGGAGCAGCGCCGTTTCCTCGACCGGCTCGGGGTGCGGTTCGCGCACGTCACCCCCGGCGCGGCCGAGGGCGCCCTCGTCGACCTCGACATCGACTACGACCGGTGGTTCCGGGCGAACGGCCGCAAGGCCTACGTCGAACGGCCCGACCACTACGTCTTCGGGACCGCGGAGAAGATCGAGGACCTGCCCGCGCTGGTCGACGAGCTCGCCGCCTCCCTCGCCGCGGCGGGATGGCGGACCGGGACGACCACTCCGGCGGCGCGGCGGTGAACCGCGGGCCCCGGGATCCCCGCCCTCGGCCGGGGGCCTCCTTTGTGGACATCCGTCCGCCTGACCGGATGACCTCGACCCCGGTCTGACAGGAATGCGCTTACCCCCAAGGGATCCGGTCGATCGGAGGAGCGGCGGGGTCCGTCCCATGGAGGGGTTGACGGGGAAGCACGCCGTTGGAACAGTGGCCACCGGGCGGTGAGAGCGCTTCCACAGATTCTGACCGCCCCGGCACCGTTGCCACCCGCCCTGGTCGCGGAGCCGCGCCACGCCCGCGACGCGCTAGGGAAGGGTCGACGTGGAGATCAAACGACGCAGTCTGCTGGCGGCGGGGGTGGGCGCGGCGGGTCTCTCCGCGATCGGCGTCCCGCTCGCCGGACCCGCGGGCGCGGCGCCCGGCACACCCGTGACGGAGGAGCTGCTCCTCACCGGGACCGACGCGGACAACACGGTGGACTGGGACTTCCGGGTCACCGCGGGGCGGCGCGGCGGGGTGTGGAGCACCATCCCCACCCCGTCGAACTGGGAGTTCCACGGCTTCGGCAGCTACAACTACGGCTCCGCGCTGGTGCCCGACGAGAAGGGCGAGTACCGGCGCTCCTTCACCCCGCCCGCCTCGTGGGCGGACCGGCGGGTCTTCCTGGTCTTCGAGGCGGCCATGACCGACACCGACGTGCGCGTCAACGGGGTCTCCGCTGGGCCGACCCACCAGGGCGGCTTCTACCGGTTCCGCTACGACGTCACGTCCCTGCTGGAACTCGGCCACACCAACCTGCTCGAGGTGACGGTCAGCAAGGAGTCCGCGGACAACTCGGTCAACAACGCCGAACGGCGGGGCGACTACTGGAACTTCGGCGGCATCTTCCGCCCGGTGTGGCTGGAGGCCCGTCCGGCCGCGCACGTCGACCGCGTCGCCGTCGACGCGCGGGCCGACGGGACGTTCGGCGCCGACGTCGTGCTCGCGGGCGTCACCGCGCCCGGACGGGTCACCGGGCTGATCAGGCGCCCGGACGGCTCCCCCGTGGGTGAGCCGTTCTCGGTGGCGGTCGCCGCGGGCGCGACCAGGGCGACCATCACCACGACCGCGGCACAACCCCTGCTGTGGACGGCCGAGACGCCGAACCTGCACCAGGTGGAGGTGACGCTGACCGACGGCGCGGGCACGGCCCTGCACACCACCGGCGTGCGGTTCGGGTTCCGCACGGTCGAGGTCCGCGCGGGCGACGGGCTCTACGTCAACGGGCGCAGGGTCGTGCTCAAGGGCGCCAACCGGCACACGTTCTGGCCCACGTTGGGCCGCGCGTCCAGCCCGCGGCTCGCCCGGCAGGACATCGGGCTGATGAAGGACATGAACATGAACGCCGTCCGGATGTCGCACTACCCGCCGGACGGCTTCTTCCTCGACCTGTGCGACGAGCTGGGGCTCTACGTCCTCGACGAGCTGGCGGGGTGGCAGAAGCGCTACGACGAGGGCGTCGGCGCGCCGCTGGTGGCCGCGACGGTGACCCGCGACGTGAACCACCCGTCCATCCTGTTCTGGGACAACGGCAACGAGGGCGGCTGGAACACCGCCCTGGACGACGACTTCGCCCTGCACGACCCGCAGAAGCGCAAGGTGCTGCACCCGTGGACCACCTTCAGCGGGGTCGACACCAGCCACTACCAGTCCTACTCCAGCACGGTCGCCAAGGCGGCGGGCAGTGCCGTCTTCATGCCGACCGAGTTCCTGCACGGCCTCTACGACGGAGGCGCGGGCGCGGGCCTGAACGACTACTGGAAGGTCATGGGTGGCGCGCAGCGGTCCGCGGGCGGGTTCATCTGGTCGTTCGTCGACGAGAGCGTCGTGCGCGACGACCGCGGCGGAGCCCTCGACACCGCGGGGAACCTGGCGCCGGACGGCATCCTGGGCCCGTTCCGCGAGAAGGAGGCCAGCTACCACACGGTCAAGGACATCTGGTCGCCGGTGCAGCTGGCCAGCCCCGACTACTACGCCACGACGTTCCCGAGCGCGTTCGACAAGACGGTGAAGGTCGTCAACAGGTACGACTTCACCAACCTCGACCGCTGTTCGTTCACCTGGCGGCTGCTGGCGTTCGCGGCTCCCGGCGGCGGCGCGGGCCACGCGGTCGTCGCCGAGGGCACGGTCGCCGGACCCGACGTCGCGCCCGGCGCCAAGGGGGCCGTGGCACTGGGCCTGCCCTCGACGTGGACGGGCGCCGACGCGCTGAGCCTGACCGCGACGGACCGGACCGGCCGGGTCGTCAGCGCGTGGACGTGGCGGATCAGGAAGGCACCCGAGCACGCCGCGCGGCTGGTGGTGCCCGTGTCGGGGAGCGTCACCGCGACCGAGGACGCCACCACCGTGACGATGACGGCCGGGTCGACCCGGATCACCGTCGGCAAGTCCTCCGGGCGGCTGGTGGGCGTGACCCGCGACGGGGTGGCCGTGTCGCTGGCCAACGGTCCGGCGTTGGCGGTCGGGACGGCCGAGCTGACCGGTCTCCAGCACTTCCGCGACGGCACCGGGTGGGTGGTGCGGGCCGACTACAGCGGTGACCTGACCTCGGTGCGGTGGCGCCTGGACTCCAACGGCTGGTTGCGGTTGGAGTACGACTACCACCGCACCGGGAACCACGACTTCCTCGGCGTGAGCTTCGACTACCCCGAGGCGAAGGTGCGCGGTGTGACGTGGCTCGGCGACGGGCCGCACAACGTGTACAAGAACCGCAGGCGCGGTGCGACGCCCGACGTGTGGGCCAAGGCGTACAACGACACGGCCGTCGGCGCGAGCAAGTGGCAGTACCCCCAGTTCAAGGGGTACCACGCCAACGTGTGCTGGGCCGCGCTGGCCACCTCCGAGGGCACCATCACCGTGGTGTCCGAGCAGGAGGGCCTGTTCCTGCGGCTGTTCACCCCCGCCGTCGGGCCCGATCCCCTGCACGCCACCGCCCCCTACCCCGCGGGCGGTCTGTCGTTCCTGGACGGGATTCCCCCGATCGGGAACAAGTTCCACGACGTGGGCCAGCTGGGTCCGGAGAGCGCGCCGAACGCGGCCGCCGGGAACTACCACCGTTCCCTGCACTTCCGCTTCGACGCGTGACGGCGGACGGGCGGTCGTGTCCTCAACGACCGCGGTAGTGGGTGACCAGGCCGACGATGCAGGCGACCGTCAGCAGACCGAAGGGGATGCTGACGGCGACGCCCAGGCCCAGCAGCGACGCGGCCGCGTTGCAGAGGCCGCCCACGACGAGCGTCGTCCAGAGGAGAACCGGGTGTTTGCGCGAGGTCTTGGTGTTCGTCATGGCCCAAACGCTAGTGATCGGACGCCGCTCCGCTGAGCCCCTCAACACCCGGATCGCCGGTGGAGCAGGCTCTACCACGCCCGGCCGGGCAGCTCGGGAGGACCGCCGAACCGCCTGGTCACGTGGCCGAGGGCCATGAGCGCGAAGACGTCGGCCAGCAGCGGCACGTGGAAGATGAAGGGCCGCGGGCCGATGGAGTCGCTGACGGAGGGGATGCTCCCGTCCTCCTGCTGGTGCCGCAGCAGGAACCGGACCCCTTCGGCCGCGGGGCGCGGGTCGTCCTGCGCGCACAGGGCCATGACGGCGTAGGAGGTGCTGATCGGGTCGCTGGGGCTGTCGGCGCGCTGGCCCCAGCCGCCGTCGTCGTTCTGGCCGCCGAGCACGAAGTCCAACCCCCGCGCGGCGATCCGGCCCGCGGGTCCGTCCGGGATCCGGGACGCCATCAGCACGGCCCGGAAGACGGTGTGCAGCAGGCTGCTGCTCCAGTCCGGCGGGAAGGTGCCGTCCGCCAGCTGCTCGTCGGCCAGGAAGGACAACCCGTCCGCGAGGACCTGCCGGTGCTGCGTGCGGTCGTAGGTGAAGGCGTCGAGCGCGGCGACCGTCATGCACGCCTCGGGCGCGGAGTCCCGGACGTAGGTGGGGAAACCGCCCCGCGGATGCCGCACGGCCAGCAGCGACGCCAGTCCGCGCTTGACCGCCTGGTCGCTCGCGTTCCCGGTGCGGGACTGGAGGAACTGCAGGGCGACCGAGGTGTCGTCCACGTCCGTCTGCAGCGCGACGTCGGTGACCGACCAGCCGCCGCCCGGCAGCTGGCTCCGGACTAGGCGCGCGGCGATCCGGTCCAGCACCGGCTCCGGGGCACCGGCCGCCGCCAGTGCGACCCCGGCGGTCACCGTGCACCACGTGTCGGTGTCGGTGACGAACGGGACGCCGCCGTCGGACCGCACGTGCCGCAGGGCCTTGCGGATCCCGTCCGCGACCACGGTCTCGGTGCCGGGCAACCGTTGCAGGGCGTGCAGGGTGAACAGGTGGATGAGCAGGTTGCCCTCCCAGACCTCGGGCGAGCGCTGGGTGGCCAGCAGGACGTGGGCGTCCTCGTCGGCGAGCGAGCCGGTCAGGACGCCCTTCAACGCCGTGACCTGGACCTGCGCCCAGGAGTGCAGACCGTCGCGGCGCAGGACGTCCCGGTAGGCCCGGTCGGCGGCGGCGGACTCGCCGAGCACCGCGAACACCCCGTCCAGCAGGGCGCGCTTGCGCGGACCGGTGAAGTCGGGGCACTTGGCGACCACGCTCGCGCGCAGCTCACCGGTGGGCCCTCCGCCCCGGGACAGGGCGGCCTGGGCGATGGCCAGGTCGAACGGTTCGGTGCCCGTGGGAAGGGAGCGCAGGTAGCGGGTCTGCCGGTCGAACGGCTGCCCGGTGCTCTGCAGCAGGCGCAGCAGGAGGGCGGTCTCCAGCGGACGGCCGTGGCAGGGGAACCGGACCGCGCCATCGGGGTCCACGTGCGAGGCGACGTACCGGGACAGCCGGGCCGTCGCGTCCCCGAGCGAGTCTGGAACTGACGACGACGGCCACGGTTCGCCGCCGTGGTGGGAAAGGGGGCGCATGGCGGACCTCGCTGGGTGCTCGGGTGGGGCGCGACGGGTGCTGGTTCAGGGGCGGCGGCGGACGACGACCGGCATCCGTTCCGGCCGCAGCGTGACGACCGCCTTCGGCCGGACGGCCCGCGACGAGGCGGGCACGACCCGCCAGTGCGGGAGCAGGCTCGCGAGGATCGTCATGACCTCGGTGACCCCGAAGGCCTCGCCGACGCACCGGTGCACTCCGGCGCCGAACGGGCAGTAGGCGCCGCGGGGCAGTGCGCCCCGCCGTTCCGGCAGCCACCGGTCGGGGTCGAACCGCTCGGGGTCCGGGTACCAGCGGGGATCCCGGTGCAGCGCGTAGGGGCTGTAGTACACCGAGGCGCCGACGGGTATGTCCCGGCCGCCGAGGCTCAGGGGTGCCGTGGCCCGGCGGCGGACCAGCCACACCGGCGGGAACAGCCGCAGGGCCTCGCTGACGACGCGGCGCAGGCGCTCCAGCTCCGGGAGGTCGTCGGCTTCGACCGGTCGGCCTCGCAGGACGTCCTCGACCTCCTGGCGCACCAGGGCTTCGCTGTCCGGGTTCAGGCCCAGCAGGTGCAAGACCCAGCACACCGTGGTCGCGGTCGTCTCGACCCCGGCCACCAGCATCGTCATGATCTCGTCGTGGATCTGCCGGTCGTCCAGCCCCGGCACCCCTTGCGCCTGGGCGTCCCGGAGCCTGCCCAGCAGGTCGGTACCGGCACCGGCGGGCCGTTCGGGCTGGTGCGCGCCCAGCGCGTCGGCGATCGCGTGCAGCCGGCCGAGCGCGGCGGTGTAGCGCCTGCGAGCGGGGGTCGGCAGCTTCGTCACGAGCTTGACCGGGGCGAGCGCGATCCGGGAGGCGATGTCGAGGCACGTGGGCAGCGCCGCGGACACGTCGTCCGCCATGCCCTCGGGCGACCGCACGCCGAAGAGGCTCGTGAGCACCCCGGTGGTGGCGACGACCAGCATCTGCCGGACGAGGTCGACCGTCCCGCCGTCCCGCCACCGCGCGGCCTGCGCTTCCGCCGCCTGCCGCAGGAGCGGGACGTAGGAGGCGACCTGCTCGTGGTGGAACACCGGTTGCACCAGCCGCCGTTGCCGCCGGTGGAACTCGCCGTCGGAGCTGCCCAGCCCGTTGCCCGTCAACGCGCGGGTCTTGTCCCCCGTCGTGCCGCGACCGACCTGGCCGGAGAGCTCCGTAAGCAGGCTCCAGACCAGATCGGGGTCGTTGACCAGGTAGGCGGGGTGGCCGCGCAGCAGGAAGGGCGCCACCGCGCCCGCGGTCCGCTGCCGCTCCAGGAACTCCAGCGGACGCCACCGCAGCCACGGGAGGTGACCGAGCACCGGCAGGGCGGCGGGAAGTGCTGGGTGCGTAGTGGAGCCCGGCATCACGGCGCCTACCCGCGCGGGAGCACTTGGTAGCGGGCCGGGCTCGTGATCACGAACCAGTCGTACTGCCCGCGCATCCAGTACCCCATTCCCGTGACGCAGCGCAGCACGCCCGACCTGTCCCGTTCGCTGAGGGAGGCGAACTCCTTGGTGCGCGGCAGTTCTGCCACCAGCGCCACGAACTCCCGCGCCTTCGCGTTGGTCATGTCGACCGCGCGGGCGAGGGCGTCGTGCTCGGGCAGGTCGGCGTGCCGGACGAGCACGTCGACGAGGTTGAACCGGCTCCCCGAGCGCCGTTCCTTCCGGTAGGAGTAGATGTCGTTGGTCCACGTCAGCACATCGGCGCACGCGTCGTGGAGTCCGCGCCACGCGGCGGAGCCCCGGAACTCCTCGGGCAGATCGGTCCGCGCGACGACCTCGACGAGGTGGATGGTCGGCTTGGCCGCGCCCTCCTCCCTGCGCAGCACCAGGAACTCCGCCGGCTCCGGGAGGTCGTCCGCGGTCGACGTCCCCGCGAACCGGATCGCGTGGCGCAGGTAGGAGTCGAAGTCCCGCCGGAACCTCTCGCCCCAACCGGGGCTCATGCGCGCCGTGACGTCCTCGCGGAACCCGTCCATCCCGGCGGTGACCGCACGCGGCAACCCGGTGGCCGCCAGGTCCGCGGGAGCGCCCGTGGTGCTCCCCGCGAAGACGTCCTCGCAGAGGTCGTCCAGCGGGAACAGCCACAGCAGCCACTCGGCGACCGGCCCGATCGTGTCGGCCTCGGCCTGGGGTGACGTGCGGCAGATCAGGTCGACCATGACGTCGTCGCCCTGCACGAAGTGCCCCAGCCCGGCGGCCTCCAAGCGCTCGCGAACCTCGCGGGCCCGGTGCCGGACCAGGCTTTCCGGCTCGTAGCGACCGGCGTCGAAGGGCAGGACGAGCGTCGGGGTGCCCTGGGCGGCGGTCATCCGGTCTGCTCACGGGCGTCGGCGGCCGGTCGCCGAGGGATCATCGGCATCCGGTTCGGGTGCACGGTCCCGGTCGCCACCTCGCGGATCCGTTGCCCGGCAACGGGTTCGAGCCGCCAGTGGGAGCAGATCACGGCGAGGGTCGTGGTGAGGCCCACCAGTGCCATCTTCTTCCCGATGCACACGTGCGCGCCCGCGCCGAAGGGGAGGTAGCAGCCCTTGGTGGCCGCGCCGTGGCCCGTGGGCGACCACCGGTCGGGGTCGAACCGCCGTGGTTGCGGGAACCAACGCGGGTCGTGGTGGAGCAGGTGCGGGCTGTAGACGATCTCGGCCCCGGCGGGGAGCTCGACCTCGCCCAGGCGCACCGGTTTCAGCGTCCGGCGCATGATGAACGGGACGGGGTAGCGCCGCAGGGTCTCGCTGACCACGTTGTTCAGGTAGGTCAGGGAGGACACGTCGGCGGCGGCGGGCGCGCGCCCCGCCAGGACGGTCGCCAGCTCCTCGCGCACCCGGCGGGCGATGTCCGGGTTCCGGAAGATCTCGTACAGCGCCCAGCTCAGCACCGCGGCGGTGGACTCGCTCCCGGCCACCAGCATCGTCATGACGTGGTCCCGGACCTGCCGACCGGACAGCCCGTGCCCGTGGTCGTCCTGCGCCGCGAGGAGCGACCCCAGGAGGTCGCCGTGCGCGTCCTCGCCGCGCGCACGCCGCGCGGAGATGATGGTGCCGACGACGCCGTCCAGGCTCCGCATGGCCTTCTTGAAGCGGAAGTTCCCGACCGTCGGCATCCGCTCCAGTCCGCTGGGCAGGATCGTGCGGAAGAGGACGCTCTTGAACAGCGCGGGCATGTGGAGCCGGAGACTTTCCAGGTTCGCCGCGGTGAGGTCGGTGGAGAAGAGGCTCTGCGCGGTGTTGGTCAGCGCCAGGTCCTTCATCTGCTCGTCCACCGCGAGCACCTCGTCCGCCGTCCAGGACTCGACGAGCGCCGTCGTGGAGTCGCGGACGTGGTCGACGTGGGACGCGACCTGCTCGTTGGTGAACGCCGACCTCAGGGACCTGCGCTGCTGCTGGTGGGCGGTGCCGTAGGACGTGAGCAGGGAGTCCCCGAACCACGCGCTCGCCTTGGTCATCAGCCTGCCGCGGTCGTAGTCCCGGTCGCCGGGCACCAGCAGCTGGTGGGCCACGGCGGGGTCGGTGACGACGTAGGCGGGGATCGGCCCGAGCCGGACCTCGACGACCTGGCCGACCGACGGCAACGAGGACAGGAACTCCAGGCGCCTGGCGATGAGCGCGGGCGCGTGGCCCACGACGGGCCACCGGCCCGGCGCACCCGCTGCTCCGACCGGACTCGGGCTTCTCATCGGCGGACCCCCAGGTTGTGCGCGACCGCGTCGCGCGCCGGTTGTCGAATATTCGCCACCATCGGGCACGCCGGGATCGCGTATGCCCGGTGGAGCGGTTTCCTATCGTCGGGCGGTGAACCGTGGTGGTGCCTCCCGTCGAGGCTAGGGAGGCAGGCGCGGCACGCGGTTGAACCACAGCGACATCCGGATTGAACATCGGCGCCACAATCCCGCGAGGTGGACGAGCAGCGATGGACAGCACTGGATCACGGGCGGAAGGGACGTTCTCGGTGGACTCCACCGTCCGCGGGGCGTCCGCCCGCGGCTTCGCCGCCTTCCGCCGCGAGTGGGAGTCGCAGCTCGGCGGGGGCTTCCGGATGCCCGCCTTCAGCCCCGCCACGACCGGTGACTTCCGGGTCAGGAGCTGCGGCACCAGGATGCGGGACGTGGCGATCATCAACCTCCACGGCGTGTCGGCCGTGGAGGCCGCGGGATCCTCGCACTGCGCCGAGGACCTGGTGCGGATGCACGTGGTGCGACGCGGGACGTTGCGGGTCGGCGAGGTGCGCGAGCACGCCGACGGCACCGTGTCGGCGGGCCGGTTCCTCATCCGCTTCTTCAAGCGCGCGCCGCGCTACGAGCTCGTGCGGCACACCACGGTCAAGTTCCTCTTCCTGCCCGCCTCGACGCTTACCCCGCTGCTCGGGAACCGGATGATCAGCGGGTCGACCGACTCGGCCGAGATGCGCCTGCTGCTGGCCCACACGAACCTGGTCCACGAGAACGCCTCCGACCTCGGCCCGGCCGGCGTGCAGGCCGCCCGCGACGCCCTGGTCGAACTGGTCAAGGCGGTGGCCCTGCGCCAGTTCGACGACGTCGAACCGCTGCTCGCACCCGCGCTCGCCCTGGCCGCGAAGGAGCTCGCGGACACCCACCTCACCGAACCCGGCCTGTCCACCGCGATGCTGGCCCGCGAGCTCAACGTCTCGATGCGCACCCTGCAACGGGCTTTCGCCGCGACCGGCGAACCCGTCACCACCTACATCCGCCGCAGACGCCTGGAACAAGCCCGGCTCGCCCTCACCTCCCCCACCGGCCCACCCGACATCTCCGACCTCGCCGCCCGCTGGCAGTTCGCCGACAGCAGCCACTTCATCCGCACCTTCAAGAAGCACTACGGCCAAACCCCCACCGAGTACACCCGCTCGACCAGAACGGCCGACCGCTGACCGCCGTCAGCGGCCCTGCCAGCGCGGCTGCCTGCCTTCGGCGAAAGCGCGGGGGCCTTCGGCGGCGTCCGCGCTGCGCGTGCGCCGTTCCTCCCACACGTACCGGGTCGCGAAGGCCTGAGGTAGGGGCAGGGTGGCGGAGGTGGCGGCGGCTTCCTTGGCGGCGCGGACGGCCAGTGGGGCGCAGCGGAGGATGTCGGTCACCCAGCCGTCCACTGTGGAGTCGAGCTCGTCGGCGGGGACGACCTCGTTGACCAGGCCCAGGTGCCAGGCGCGGTCGGCGGTGAGGTCGCGGCCGGTGATGAGGTGGCCCAGGGCGGTGCGGAACGGGAGTTGGCGGGTGAGGCGGAAGACGCCGCCCGCGCCGGCGACCAGGCCCAGCCTGGCTTCCGGCAGGCCGAAGCGGGAGCCTTCGGCGGCGATGATGACGTCGCACGCCAGGGCGAGCTCGAAGCCGCCGCCGAGCGCGTAGCCGTTCACCTTCGCCACAACGGGTTTGGCCAGGGCGAAGCGTTCGGTCAGGCGTGGCCAGCCGGGTTGTCCCCGGCTGCCGAACGTGGCCGGGGCCGCGGTGCCGTTCGCGTTGCGCTCGGCCAGCTCCTTGAGGTCCTGGCCGACGGAGAACGCGCGGTCGCCCGCGCCGCTGAGCACCGCGACCCAGAGGTCGTCGTCGCGCTCGAACTCGTCCCAGGCCGTCGCCAGCTCCTCGTGCATCCGCAGGTTCATCGCGTTCAGCACGGCCGGGCGGTTCAGGGTCACGTGGGCGACCCGTCCACGCCGCTGGAAGTCCACAGTGGACATGCACCCTCTTCTCGACAGCTCAGAACTGCGACGGGACGGCGGCGAACCGCACGGTCGACCACTGCCACTGGGTGAACTCGTGCCAGCTCTGCCCGAAGCCGTGCCTGCTGCCGTTGCCGGAGGCACCCCGCCCGCCGAACGGCACGAAGGCGTTGTCGTCGACGGTGTGGCCGTTGACGTGCACGATGCCGGTGGCGAGTCGTCGGGCCAGCGCGAGCCCGCGTTCGGCCGAGCCGGTCTGCACCGCGGCGACCAGCCCGTAGGAGGTGCGGTTGGCCAGGGTGACGGCTTCGTCCTCGTCCTCGGCCACGATCACCGGTGCGACCGGTCCGAAGATCTCCTCGGTGAACGCGGGCATGTCGGCGGTGACGTCGGCGAGCACCGTCGGGCGGTAGTACAGGCCGTGGTGGGTGCCTCCGGTGAGCAGCCGCGCACCGGCCGCCGCGGTGTCCCGGACGATCCGGTCCACCCGTGCCAGCTGCGCCCGGTCGATCAGGGGGCCGAGGGCCACGTCCTCGCGCCACGGGTCGCCGGTCGTCAGCGCCCGCGCCCGTGCGGTGAGGCGGGCCAGGTACTCCTCCGCCACGTCGCGCAGGACGATGTGGCGCCCGGCCGCCATGCAGATCTGCCCCTGGTGGAAGAACGAACCGGTCGCGCCCGCCGAGCTCGCCAGGTCGAGGTCCGCGTCGTCGAGCACGATGATGGCGTTGTTGCCGCCCAGCTCCAGCGACACGCGCTTGAGGGCGCGCCCGGTGACCGCGCCGATCTCCACGCCGACGTCGGTCGAACCGGTGAACGCGATCATGGCGATGTCCGGGTGGCCGGTGAGCGCGCGACCCACCCGCGCGTCCCCGGCGACGACGTTGAGCACCCCGGCCGGGAGTCCGGCGTGCTCGAAGAGCGCGGCGAGCACCCGGCCGCCCGCGACGTGGGTGTGCGGGTCGGGTTTGAGCACGACGGCGTTGCCCAGGGCGATCGCGGGAGCGACGGCGCGCATGCCCAGCAGCAGCGGGACGTTCCACGGGCTGATCACGCCGACCACCCCGAGCGGCAGCCTGCGCCCGATGCTGTGCCTGCCGTCGGGGTCCGGCAGCAGCTCGCCGTGGGGCTGGGCGGGCAGCGCCGCGGCGCTCCAGAGCTCGTCGAGCACGGAGGCGACCTCGTGCCGCGCCTTGGCGCGCACGGATCCGCTCTCGCGGACCAGCCATTCGACCACCTCGTCGGTGTGCTCCTCCAGCACGCGGGCGGTCCGCCGCAGCACGGCGGCGCGCTCCATCGGGGACGTGGCGGCCCAACCCGGTTGTGCCGCAACGGCTTCGTCGACCGCCGCGTGCACGGCCGCGGTGTCGGAGAGCACCACGTGGTCGAGCACGTCGCCGGTGGCGGGCTCGACGACCTCCCTGGTACCCGGTCCGGGTGGGGTCGGGGCGAACAGGCGGTTCATCGGGTACCCCTCCGCGTGTGTCCGGTGATGGGGACGTCCACCAGCAGGGGCGCGTCCAGGTGGGCCGACCTCGCCACGGCGTCGACCACGTCGTCGGTGTGCCCGGCACGGATCGCGGCGACGCCGAAGAACCCGGCGGCCCTGGTGAAGTCCAGCTCACCGAGGTCCAGTCCCGCGTACTCCCCCACCCGTGTCGCGCGGCTGCCCCAGGAGTCCAGCGTCTCCTTGAGCGTGCGGTACTCGCCGTTGTTCATCACCAGGAAGGTGACCGGCACCCGGTACCGCGCCGCGCTCCACAGCCCTTGCAGGCCGAACAGCGTGCACCCGTCGCCCAGCACCGCCACCACGGGCCGGTGCGGGGCGCCCATGCGCGCGCCGACGGCCGCGCCGATCCCGGACCCGAGGCCGCCGCCGACCGTGTGCACGTAGGAACGCGGCCGGGTCTGGCGAAGCACGCGGCGCAGCTGGGCTCCGGTGGTGATGGCCTCCTCGACGAGCACCGCGTCCGGCGGGAGGCCGGTGGCGATGGCGTGCGCCACGGCCAGCGGGTCCAGCGGAGCCGGGCCGCGGGCCGCTCGGGCGGCTCGGTCCAGCTCGGTCCACCGCGCTTCGTGCCTCCTAGCGATCACGTCGAGGCGGGCGGCGGCATCCGGAACGCGACCGTGGAGCAGCCGCGCCAGCCGGTCGAGGCTCGGCTTGACGCCACCGGTGAGACCGAGGTCGACGGGGAAGGTCCGGCCCGGCTCCGCGGGGTCGGAGTCCAGCTGCAGCACGCGCGTGCCGTCGGGGATGGCGCCGCCGGGTGTGTAGTGGTGCGGTGTGAACGCGTGGCAGCCGACGACGAACACCACGTCGTGGCCCGCGAGGGCCTCGCGGACGCGCGCGTTGACCGGGTCGAGCACCCCGGCGTGCAGCGGGTGGGTGGTGGGGAAGCAGACGCCGTCGTTCATCGGCTGGTGGAACGTCGTGGCGCCCAGCGCCTCGGCGACGGCGACCAGCTCGGCGACCGCGTCGTCGCGCCCCACTCCGTCACCCGCGACGATGGCGGGGTTGTGCGCCCCGGCGAGCAGGGCCGCCGCTTCGGCCAGTCCGCCCGCCGGTGCCGGTGGCGCGATCACCGACCGGGCGGGCAGGTCGACGTCGGTGGTCTCGGCCAGCAGGTCCATCGGCAGCGAGAGGAAGACCGGGCCCGCGGGTGGTCGCACGGCGAGGCGGAACGCCCGGCGGAGCAGCACCGGCAGGTCGTGCGCGTGCTGGACGTCGAAGGCCTGTTTCACCACCGGTCCCGCGATGCCGACCAGGTCGCCGGCCAGCATCGGGTCCTCGACGAGGTGCCTGCGGTCCTGCTGCCCGGCCGTCACGACCAGCGGTGTGCGGGACCGCCCCGCGTTGAGCAGTCCGACGAGCCCGTTGGCCAGGCCCGCCGCCACGTGCAGGTTGACGAAGGCGGGGCGGCCGGTCATCCGCGCGTAGCCGTCGGCCATCGCGACGACCGAGCCCTCCTGCACGCCCAGGACGTAGTCGATGTCGGGCGCGTCGACCAGCGCGTCGAGCAGCGGCAGCTCGGTGGTGCCGGGGTTGCCGAAGACCTTGTCGACGCCTTCGTCGCGCAGCACGGCCAGGAGCGCGTCGACCGGTTTCACGAGGCGAACCGCCCCACCTTGGCGAGCACGTCCGGGCTGTAGAGCCGTTGTGCCTGGACCAGAGCGAACCGCGCCAGGTACGCGCGGAACACGTCGGGCGGCTCCTCGGCGAGGGTGAGCATCGCGCGGTTGGCCACGACCGCGGGGTTGTCGAGGTCGTGCGCGGCCCGGTCGAGCGCGTCGCCGACGTCGCCCGGCTCGACCACCTCGTCGCAGACCAGTCGCGCGTCGGGCTCGCCCGCCCACAGCTTGCGGCCGCCGAGGATCACCTGCCGCGCGAGCCGTCCGCCTGCCAGCCTGCCCAGTCTCAGGTTGCCCGCGCCGGGCACGATGCCCTCCCGTGCGGCGGGCAGGCTGAAGTACGCGTCCGCGCCCGCGACCACCCGGTCGAACACGAGCAGCAGCTGCATCCCCCCGCCGATCGCGAAGGTGTCCACGCCCGCCGCCCACGGCTTCTCCACCGCGTCGTGCGGCCACGTGGACGGGTCGTCCTCGACCGCGAGGCCGCGCAGCAGCTTGTGGATGAACCCCGTCTCCCGGCGGAGCAGGAAGTCGATGTAGGTGATCCGGCCGCAGTGCAGGTCCTTGAGGTTGATGCCCGCGCTGAACACCCGCCTGCCCGCGTAGCGCGGGTGGTCCACCTCTCCCCCGCGCAGCGTGCCGACGTGCACGTCGTCGTCCAGCAGCGCCAGGTCCACCGCGGTCTCCAGGTCGTCGACGAGCCTGTCGTCCTCGGCGTTGAGGCAGTGTCCGTTGTGGATGGTCACGTGGGCGACGCCGTGCAGGCGGACGAGGTGCACCGAGCCCAGGTGCAGCTCGCCGACGCGGCGGAACTCGGGCAGCAGGGCCAGGGCGCGGGGTGTCGGCCCGCGCATCGACTCCAGCACGTGCGCCCCGACGTCGGGCAGGCGCAGCAGCTCGCTGAAGAAGATCGCCTGGTCGATCTCCCGCCCCTCCTTGTCCGCCTGCGCGTGGCGGAGCTCGGCCGCCATCTGGTCGGGGTCGGGCAGCAGGCCGGGTACGCGCCGGGCCGCTCCCCGCGCGAGCTCGGGGAGCCGGGGGGACAGGGTCCGCCGCTCGGTCACCTCGTCGTACACGGTCGTGGCGTGTGCACGCAGGAACGACGACCGCAGGCGTCGTGCCGAGCGGTGCACGACGTCCGCGAGCCCGTGCTGCCGCGGTGAACGGTCCGGTTTGGACGGTAGCGCGGCCAGCAGGTCCTCGCCGTGGGCCAGGTGCGCGGCCAGCGCCGCGGCGTCGGGGTCGAACCTGCCCGTCACGGTGGGCAGCGCTCGCACCCACCGCTCGGTCGTGCCGCTCGCGGTCACGGCGTCACCCCGGCGGCGGTCCGCCGCAGGACGCGGTCGCAGGCGGCCAGGTGCGTGCCGAGCGCGTCCTCGAAGCTGATCCCCTGCGCCTCCAGCAGGAGCCTGCGCCGGATGGCGAGCTCGGTGCCCGCCACACCGCCCGCCAGCTCGACCTGCGCGGCCAGTGCGCCGTCCGGGTCGTCGGTGACCTCGTCGAGGAGGTTCAGCCGCGCGGCGTGCCTGCCGGTGATCTCCGCTCCGAACAGCACGAGCTGTCGCGCGGTGGCCACGCCGAGCTGGTTGGCCAGCCGGTACACCACCATGCCCGGCCACGGTTCGCCCGCCGCGAGCGGGAGCATGAGCCGCGAGCCGGGTGTGCCGATCCGGTAGTCGCACGCCAGCAGCACCTCGAGCGCGGGACCGGCGCACCGGCCGTCGACCACCGCGATGGTCGCCGACGCGACCCGTTCCAACCGGCGCAACGCCTGTTCCCACTTGCCGACCACGTCGATCGCGAGGTCGGCGCGCCCGGAGGGCTCGTCCGCCCCGCCCAGCCGCAGCACCAGGACCGCGTCGGCCGCCTCGTCGCACAGCCGGTGCACCGCCTGGACCAGCGACGGCGTCACCGGTTGCGCGCTGTCGACCTCCAGGGCGCGCGCAGTCGAGCCGGACCACCCGTGTTCCACGGACATGTCCCCCACCACCTTCCGCTCAGTCGTCACCGGATCAGAACCGCAGCAGCGCCGTCTCGATGGTCGATCCGGGTCCCATGGTCATGAGGACGCCGTGGTCGCCCGGTCCGGCCGACGTCTCGTCGAGCAGCCGCGCGTAGGAGAAGAGGAACGACCCGCTGGACAGGTTCCCGTGGTCGCGCAGCACCCCGGTGGTGTGCCGGACGTCGTGCCGGGTGAGGCCGAGGTTGACCATCACCGAGTCGATGACCTTCTTCCCGCCCGAGTGCACCACCCAGTGCGCGATGTCGTCGGTGCGCAGGCCCGTGCCCGCGAGCAGCTCGGCGACGACGGCCCCGGCGTTCGCGCCGACGACGTAGGGCACGTCGCGGTCGAGGAAGAAGCTGAACTTCGCGTGCTCGTCGTCCCAGTCGTAGCGCATCGCGTCGATGGCCTCGGGGATGATGCGGCTCGCGAACTTCAGCACCTCCGGGGCGAGCGCGCCGCCGGTGTCGCCCGCGACCAGCGCCACCGCGCCCGCGCCGTCGCCGAACAGGCTGTTCACCACCGACGTCCGCATCGTGCCGTCGAAGACGTAGGCCGCGGAGCACGCCTCGATGCACACCATCAACGCCAGCTCGTCGGGATGGGCGCCCGCCCAGGAGGTCACGGCGTTGAGCGCGTTCAGCCCGGCGTTGCAGCCCATGCCGACCACGTCCAGCCTGCCGGTGTCCGGGCGCAGCCCCAGGTCCTTGATCAGCAGGGCGCTGAACCCCGGCGTGAGGAAGCCGGTCGTGGTGACGCAGCACAGGTAGCGCACGTCGTCGGGGACGGCACCGGCGCGTTCCAGGCAGGCGAGCAGCGCCCGGCGCCCCATGTCCAGGCCCGAGTCGCGGTGCTTGCGCAGCAGCTCGCCCTGCGTCTCCACGCGCCTGGTCCCGTCGGGCAGCTCCGGCGGCAGTCGCAGGGAACGGCGCTCGATCGCGCTGTTGAGGAAGAGCGACCGGATGCGCGGGTCCCGCACGCGGAAGAGGTCCACCAGCTCGTGTTGGGTGTAGGAGGAGGGCGGGGTGGCGACACCGACGCCGACGATCCTCGGGGCGGTGCGCCCGCGCTCGCCGCCGATGTCGGCCCGGACGACCGGGGCCGCCCTCTCCGGAAGGACTGTTGGGGTCATTTTCCCCTCGCATAGGGAAGTGTGGCCGGGAATCCGCGCAGAACGCCGGACCGGCTCGTCCGGGCCGACGCTAGCGACCCGCGAATCGGGTGACAACACGACCGGAAAGCGCTCGACCACCGTTCGGGGACGCCACCGACGACACCCGCGCACACCCGTCCGGGTCTGCGCATTCCGACGAATGCAGCACACCGGACCTGTTCAACCGGCGTTATCGCGCAGTTGAACAACGCGCACCGGAACAGGACACAGGTGTTCGACCGGAGAAATTGTTTTCGACCCCTTTCCTGTTAATCTCCGGCCGTGATTCACGGACGAGAATTGCCATTGCTCTCACCCCGCGGCGGGTCACCGGTGGACCGGATGGGGTTCGGCGCCATGTGGCTGACCGGGTACGGGCCCGCGCGCGATCCCGACGCGATGGTGCGCCTGGCCCGGCGCGCCGTCGAGCTGGGCGCCGGTGTGGTCGACACGGCGGACGGGTACGGGCTGGGCGCCAACGAGGAGCTGCTGGCGAAGGCGCTGCACCCCTACCCGGACGGCGTGCTGGTGGCGACGAAGGTGGGCCAGGTCCGCTCCGCCGAGCGCAAGTGGCAGCCGCTGGGCCGCCCCGCCTACCTGCGTCAGCAGACCGAGCTGAGCCTGCGCCGCCTGCGCGTGGACACGCTGGACCTGCTCCAGCTGCACCGGATCGACCCCACCGTGCCGGTGGAGGACCAGCTGGGCACGCTGGCGGAGCTGCAGCAGGAGGGCAAGGCGCGGCACATCGGGTTGTCCGAGGTGACCGCGGACCAGCTCGAGGCCGCGCGCGGGCACGCCCGGATCGCGAGCGTCCAGAACCGGTACAACCTGACCGACCGCGAGCACGAGGGCGTGCTGGAGCACTGCGAGCGCGAGGGGATCGCGTTCATCCCGTGGTGGCCACTGGCACGCGGCGAGCACGCGCTGCGCCAAGGCCCGATCGGCCGGGTGGCCGACGAGCTGGGCGCTACGCCCGCGCAGGTCTGCCTGGCGTGGTTGCTCAGGCGTTCCCCGGTCGTCCACCCCATCCCCGGCACGAAGTCGCTCGCGCACCTCGACGAGAACATGGCCGCGCGGACCGTCGAGCTCGACGACCGGCGGTTCCGCGAGCTCGACGCGCTGGCGCCCGCCGCCGGGAAGTGACAGGTCGCCGGGCCGCAGGAGCTGCGTCGCCGCCCGGCGACCGGAGCTGACCCACCGCCCAACGGCACAAGCCCGCCCACCGCCGGGCGACAGGCGCCGACCCGCCGCCCGGCCGTGGTCGTCAGCCGACGATCGGCTTGCCGGTGGCCGACCTGGGCAGCTCGTCGCGGATCTCCACCTTCCGGGGCACCTCGTGCGGGTCCAACCGCCCGCGCGCCCACCGGACGAGGTCGGCGACCGGGACCGGGTACCGGAGCACGACCCGTGCGACGGGCACCTCGCCGCGCACCGGGTCGGCCTCCGCGAGCACCTGCGCCTCCCCCACCGCCGGGTGCGCGCACAGGGCGCGTTCGACGGTCGACCGGCTCACCTTCTTGCCGGAGACGTTGATGACGTCACCGATGCGCCCCAGCAGCCGGATGGTCCCGTCGGCGCCGAGGACGGCGCGGTCCCCCGTCCGGTAGGACCGGGCGCCGTCGACGGGCAGGGGCCGCACCCCGTCGGGCCCGAGGTAGCCCGCGGCCAGTGAGTCGGTGACGACCACCAGCTCGCCGTCCGGTCCCTCCACGCGGACCTCCACCCCGGTCAGCGGCCGCCCGACGGTGCCGGGTTCCAGCACGGGGGTCACCGGGCCGATCGACACCGTGCCCGTCTCCGACGAGCCGTAGGCGTTGACCAGCGGGAGCAGCAGCCCGCCGACGACGGTGTCGGGCAGCGGCGCCCCCGACGACACCGCCTTCTCCAACGTCGGCGAGCCCGGCCACGACGAGTCCACGACCAGCCGGTACTGGAACGGCAGCCCGACCAGGACCACCGCCCCGACCTCCGCCACCGCCTTCGCGATCGCGGACGGCAACGTCCTCGGCCCGACCAGGCGCACGGCGGCGCCCGCGAGCAGCGGCGCGACCAGTCCGGTGTTGAAGCCGTAGGAGTGGAACACCGGCGCGGTGGTCACCACGGCGGCGCCGGGCCGGTAGTCCAGGGCCGAGGCGATCCGCGCGCAGTCGGCGAGCACGCTCGCCGGTGGTCGGACCACCCACTTCGGCGCGCCGGTGGACCCGGAGGTCGGGAACAGCTGCGACCCGGCGGGCACGTCGGGGGCGTGCCACCCCTCGCCCGACCGCACGACGGACAGGCGCAGGCCCACGACCTCGTGCGCGTCGCCGTCGGACGGCCCCCCGTCGCGGACCAGCAGACCGGTGCGGGGCACCGCCGACCTCGGGTCGACGTGCGCCAGCGGGACGCCCGCCATGGCGCACCCCATCGACACCACCGCGGTGGCCACCCCGTCGTCCACCTGCGCCATGGCGATCTCACCTGATTCGCACCGCCGTGAGAGGAAGTCCGCGAACCGCGCGGCGCCCGCGCGCAACTCCCCGCGGGTGAGCGAGCCCGACCCGTTCACCAAGGCCACGTCGTGATCGTTCCCGTGGAGTGCGCTGGACACGTCATCCGGCATTTGTTCCCTCGCTTTCTGCGGAGTCGTCACGCTAACCGGCGCCGATAAGCGCGGCCAGCGCGTTCGGAACGGTTGTTCGACCAGAGGCATATCCCTTTTCCGCCGTTGCCATTAGGCTCGCTCGACGAAAAGGAATCGGGTTTCCCCCGGTCGTCACCGGAAATGTCCCAACCGGAGGCAGTCGTTGTTCTCGTCGAGCGGGTTGCGTCGATCGGTGCGGCCGTTGGCCCTGCTGGGGCTGGTGCCGGTGCGGGTCAGGATCATCGCGATCGCGATGGGGGTGGTGGAGAGCTGCCTGCCCCCGGCGGTCGCGTTCTCGTTCGGGTCGCTGGTCGAGCGGTCCTCCACGGGTGGTCCCCTCGTGGTCGCCGCGGCGACCCTGGTGGCGCTGCTGGCCGTGCAGCAGCTGTCGGAGATCGCGATCGCCCCGATCAGGGAGCGCGTCGCACGCGAGATCGACGGCCGGTTCCGCCGGTCGGTCGGCGCACTGGCCCTGTCCCCGGTGGGGGTCTCGCACCTGGACGACCCGGTGGTCGCCGACCTCATCGGCCGGGCCACGTCCGAGGTCAACGGCTTCACCCCCGGCCGGGCGAGCGCCGCCCAGGTCGTCGTGATCAGCCAGGTCGCGGCCGCGCTGGGGTGCCTGGTGCTGCTGTCCTTCCGCGCCCCGCTCGCCGCCCTCGCCATGCTCGTGCTGCTGGTGCTGGCCAGGGTGTCCACGACCCGCGTGCTGGTCCGGTTGAACGACGTCGTGGTGCGGGCGGGTGCCCTGGCCGGGCGGGCCGACTACTGGCGCAGGCTGGCCACGGGGATCGAGGGCGCCAAGGAGGTGCGCGTCTTCGGGCTGGCGGAGTGGGTGGTCGACCGCTGGCGCGACCGGCACACCGACCGGGTGCGGACGGTGTCGCGGGCACGGGCCCGCGCGCTCGTGCTGGCCTGGCTGCCCCTGGCGCCGGTGGGTGCGGCCGCGTTGGTCGGGCTGCTCGCCGTGGTCGGCGTCGCCGAGCCGGGGCCGGTCGCCCAGCACGTCATGGCGGTGTTCGGCGCCCTGGGACTCGGCGCGGTCAGCTGGGACGTCTTCGTGCTGGCGCACGGCAGGGCCCCGCTCGACGCCTACGACCGGCTGCGGACCGTGCTGCCCCCCGCTCCCGCACCGGAACCGTTCGCGCCGCCCACCGGCGGACCGCCCTCGATCCGCTTCGAGGACGTCGCCTTCGCCTACGGCGACGGCGATCCGGTGCTGTCCGGGATCACCCTCGACGTCGCGCCCGGCGAGGTGGTGGCGGTCGTCGGGGTCAACGGCGCGGGCAAGTCCACGTGCGTGAAGCTGCTGCAACGGCTGTACGAGCCCGATCGCGGCCGGATCACCGTCGACGGCGTCGACCTGCGCGACCTGGACGCGCGGGCGTGGCGGGACCGGATCGCCTTCGTGGGCCAGGACTTCGCCCGGCTCGACCTGTCGTTGCGCGACAACGTCACCCTGGGGGCGCCGGAGCGCCGTCACGACGACGAGCTGTTCGAGGCCGTCGCCGCCGAGTTCGACCTGGCGGACCTGGTGCCCGCCGACACCGGGTGGGACACGCCGCTCTCCCGCGGCCGGACCGGCGGCACGGACCTGTCCGGCGGGCAGTGGCAGCGCGTCGCGTTGGCGCGCGCTCTCTTCGCGGTGCGGGCCGGAAGACAGGTGCTGGTCCTGGACGAGCCGACCGCGCACCTCGACGCCGACGCCGAGTTCGCGGTGTTCCACCAGGTCGTGACCGCGATGAGGGGCGCGTCGATCATCCTGGTCTCCCACCGGCTGGCCACGGTGCGCTTCGCCGACCGGATCGCCGTCTTCCGCGACGGCGTGGTCAGCGAGCTCGGCAGCCATTCCGACCTGATCGCCTCGCCCGCCGACTACGCGCGGATGTTCGACGTGCAGGCGAGCCCGTTCGCGGAGGACCTCTCATGATCCGCTCCACCCGCCGGTGGTCGGCGTTCGCCGGGACCATGTGGCGCGCGAGCCCGTGGCGGTGCGCCGCGGTGCTGCTCACGCTGGCGATCGACGTCGTCGGCCAGCCCGCGTTCGCGGTGCTGCTGGCCGGTTTCACCGACGCGGCGCTGCGGGGCGACCCCGCGGGTGCCGGTGTCCACGCCGTGCTCGCCGCCTCGGCGTGGGCGGCGGTCAGCCAGAGCCGCGGCGTCCGCAACCAGCTGCGCAACGACGTCCGCGACCGGGTCGGGCACCTGGTCACCGAGGACGTCATGCGCCTGACCGCGACCGAGCCGCGCGTCGACCACCTCGAGGACCCGCGCACGCTCGACCAGGTCGACCGCGTCTCGGCCAAGGGGTACACGATCGCGGACACCGTCTGGGCCGCGCTCGAGGTCGCCGCGATCAGCCTGACGGTCGCCCTGACCCTGGTCGTCATGTCGACCGTCTCCCCCGCGCTGCTGCTGGTGCTCCCGGTCATCCTGATCACGTTGTGGCTCAACAAGGTCGGCCAGGACGGCGTCCGGCGCGCGGTGGAGACCGCGGACGAGCCCCTGCGGGTCGGCGCGAACCTGCTGCGGCTCACGCACGACCCCCGTGTGGCGGGCGAGCTGCGGGTGACCGGCGCGGGTGGCGCGGTGCTCGACGAGCACGAGCGCCAGTGGGCGACCGCCTCGCGCGTCCTGGACCGGGCCGAGGCCCGCGCCGGTGTCCTGCTCGCGGCGGGCTGGCTGGTGTACGTGCTCGCGATCGGCGCGGGTCTGGTCTGGGCGGCGACGCAGATCGACAGCGGCCGGGTGGGGGCGGGCGACCTGGTCATGATCCTGGCGATCGCCCGCCAGCAGCAGCTCTCGGTGCAGATGGCCGTGAACGGGTTCAGCAGGATGTCCGAGGGCGTCGTCACCGCGGCGGCCTACGACGAGGTGCGGGCGACCGTGGCGCCGACGGCGCGGCAGGCCGCCGGGGAGCACGACGGGATCGGCGGCCGACTGCACCGGGGCATCGCCCTGCGCGACCTCTCCTTCACCTATCCGGGCACCTCACGGCCCGTCCTCGCGAACCTGGACCTGGAGCTGCCCGCCGGCACCATGGTCGCCCTGGTCGGCGCGCACGGATCCGGCAAGACGTCCGTGATCAAGCTCCTGACCGGGATGCACGCGCCGACGTCGGGACGGATCGAGGTCGACGGCCGACCGCTCGACACGATGGCTCCCGAGGCATGGCGGGCGCGCGTCGCCGCGGGGTTCCAGGACTTCGTGCGGTTGCAGGCACTCGCGCGCGAGTCGGTGGGCGTGGGCGACCTGACGGCCGTCGACGACCTGCCGCGCGTCGAGGGCGCGGTCCGCGACGCGGGCGCCGAGGACGTGGTGGCCGCGCTGCCGGAAGGCCTGCGCACCCAGCTGGGCACGACGTTCGGGGGCGTGGACCTGTCCGGCGGCCAGTGGCAGAAGGTCGCCCTCGCCCGCGGCCACATGCGGCAGGACCCGCTGCTCGTCGTGCTCGACGAACCGACGGCGGCACTGGACCCGTTGAGCGAGTCCGAGGTCTACACCAGGCAGCTGTCCTACGCCCGCGCGATGGCGCGCAGGTCCGGGACGGTGACCGTGGTGGTGTCGCACCGGTTCTCCACGGTGCGGATGGCGGACCTGATCATCGTGCTCGACCGGGGCGCGGTCGTCGAACAGGGCGACCACGACCACCTCATGGCGGCCGGCGGCACGTACGCCCGGCTCTACACCTTGCAGCGCGACTCCTACGTCGGACCGGCGTCCGACGCGACAGGACGGGCAGTGATGAACGATGAGCACTGAAGTCCGCACGGCGGGCGCCGTCTTCCACGGCTCCCGGTCCATCACCGCTCCCCCCACCTGGGCGCAGCAGGCGATGTGGAACACGATCGGCCGGATGCGGCCGAACGACGCCTTCCTCAACGCCAAGTTCGCGCTGGCGGTGCCGGAGGGCCGCACGGTGGACGACGTCTGCCGGGCCGTCGGCGAGGCCGCCGCGGCGCACGAGGCCCTGCGGACCAGGTACCCGGAGTCGGCCGACGGGCACATCACCCAGGTGGTCGAGCGGTCGGGCGAGCTCCCCGTCACCGTGCGCGCCTCCGACGCGACGCCGGTGCTGACCGTGCTGGACGACCTGGCGGAGCGGGCCTTCGACCACGCGGCCGACTGGCCGGTCCGGTTCGCGGTGCTGGTCGACGACGGCACGCCGACCCACCTGCTGTTCGTCGGCTCGCACCTGTCGTTCGACGGCATCGGCAAGAACCTGCTCCACGAGGACCTGGCGGCGCGGCTGGCGGGCGAACGACCGCGGGCCGACCGGACCCCTCCGATGACGGCCGCGGACCTCGCGATCGACGAGCAGTCACCCGCGGCGCAGGCCCGCAACGCCGCCGCGGTCGCCCGCTGGCACCGCCTGGTGGACACCCACGACGTCGTGCACTTCCCCTTGGCGCTGCACGACTCCGACATCGACCCCCGGTGGCTGGTGAGCAGCATGTCGGCGCCGGTGGTGGCGCCCGCCGTCGAGCTCATCGCCCGGCGCTGCCGCGTCACCACCCCAGCGGTGTTCATGGCCGCGACGGCCGTGCTGGTCTCGGCGCTGTCCGGCAGACCTACGGTCGTGCTCAAGAACATGATCTCCAACCGCTTCACCGACGCCGAGAAGGCGTTCGTCGGCACCATCTCCCAGTCCTGCGCGACGGTCGTGCACGTGGGCGGGTCCACGTTCGACGAGGTCGTGACCCGGACCATGACGGCGAGCGTGCGCGGCTACTCGATGGGCCGCTACCGGCTCGCGGACATCTACGACGTGGCACCGCCGCAGCTGTTCGACTGCTTCCACAACGACCTGCGCGACGTCGACCGGCGCGGACCGGGCGAGCCCCCCAGGGTCGAGGAGGTGACGGCGTTGCGGGAGGTGTCCTCCGCGGTGCCCGCGCTCCGGCTCCCGTTGCACGGCAGCAAGTTCTACCTCGAGGTCCGCGACGGCGCCGACGGCCCCGAGTCGGTGCTGATCGTGGACCGCCGCCACCTGGCGCTGGCCGAGCCGGAGCGGCTGCTCCTCGCGCTGGCCGCGTTCCTCGCCAACCGCGCGACCTCCCCCGCGGTCGGCGGGGCGGTGGGGCAGCTCCTCGAATGCCTTGTCCGCACACCGATCCGCCTCGACGGCCGCACCTGAGCCCCCGGAAGGAGTCCGCGCCGTGCTGGACCCGGACCTGATCGACCTGCGCGAGTTCGGCGAGAGGTACTACGACGACCCCCACTCGGTCTACCGGGAGCTGCGCGACCGCGGACCGGTGCACCGGGCGCTCCTGCCGGACGGGAGGACCGCGTGGTTGGTGCTGGGGTACAAGGAGGTCCGCGACGCGCTCGCCGATCCCGGTCTGAGCAACGACGTCGCCCGGTCGCGTCGGGAACGGGGACGCGACACCTCCGGCGCGCACCTGCTGCTCAGCGATCCGCCGCGGCACACGCGGCTGCGGAAGCTGGTGGCCAAGCACTTCACCCCGCGCCGGGTCGAGCTGCTGCGCCCGAGGATCGAGCAGATCGTCGACGGCCTGCTGGACGACGTGGAGCGCGCGGGCGCGGTCGACCTCGTGGAGTCGTTCGCGCTGCCCCTGCCCGTCACGGTGATGACCGGGATCCTCGGTGTCCACGACCTCGACCCGACGCGGTTCCGCGCGTGGACGAACGCGATCGTCGTCTCCGACGGCGGCAGCGCCGAGGCGCGGGAAGCGCTTGCCGCCATGCACGAGTACCTCGCGGGGCTCTTGGCCGCCAAGGAGCACGACAAGGGAGACGGGCTGCTCGACGAGCTGATCGAGGCGCGGCGCGACGACCCCACCGCGCTGAGCGCGGCCGAGCTGCTGTCCATGACGTTCTTCCTGCTGGTGGCCGGGCACGAGACGACGGTGAACCTCATCGCGAACGCCGTGCACCTGCTGTTGACCAACCCCGCCCAGCTGGCCCGCGTTCGCGACGACCCCGACCTCGTCGCCGGGGTCGTCGAGGAGGCGCTGCGCCACGAGGCTCCGCTCAAGCTCGCCGCGGAGCGGTTCACCACCGCGGGCATCACCATCGGCGACACCGCCGTGCCCGGCGACGGCGAGACCGTGCTGCTCGGGTTGGCCGCCGCGGGACGCGACCCCGACCGGTACACCGACCCGGCCGCGTTCGACGTGACGCGCTCGGCGGGCGGCAACCTGGCCTTCGGGTCGGGCCTGCACCGCTGCCTCGGGGCGCCGCTGGCCGCGATCGAGGCGCGGATCGCGATCGGGGCGCTCCTGCGCCGGTTCCCCGACCTGCGGCCCGACGGCGCTCCGACCTGGTGGCGCAGCTCGGTCACCAGGGGGCTGAAGAACCTGCCGGTCCGCGTGTCAGTGGAGAGGACGTACATGGTTGACGATCGCAAGTCCGTGGTGCGGGAGCTGTCGGAGCGCGTCACGCTGTTGATGCCCGAGCTGCGCGAGGTCGCGTTCGACGAGACCAGCGACCTGCGCGACTTCGCCGGGTTCGACTCGCTGGTGATCCTCCAGCTGCTCACGCACGCCGAGGAGGTGTTCGGCGTCTCCCTGATGGAGGACGACGTCGCGATCGACAGCGCCTCCTCGGTCGGCAGGCTCGCCGAGCACATCGTCGGGAACCGCCAAGCGCTCTAGGTCGTGTTTCACAGGCTTTGACCAGCGGTGTGTCGGTGCCTGAAGCAAGGCGAGGTCTCCGGTAGACGGGTTGGCGACCAAGCAAACCCCCACCACCGGAGACCTCGTGGCCGGCCTAATCAAGCAGCACCGGGCGGTGGCCACTCGCTACGACGAGCTCGCGGTCCGTTTCCTGGCCACAGTTCAGGTCGCGGCCATCACCATCTGGCTGCGCCACATGTGGAACACGCCCTAGCCGTCCACCTCGTCTCAGCCGGTGCGCCCGCGTTCGAGGCCGACCCCGCCATCGTCGTCGACGGCGGCGTACAGCAGGGAGTCGCGCCATGAGCCGCGGACGAACAGGTGGCTGCGCATCCTGCCCTCGAACCGCAGGCCGACCTTCTCCAGCACACGGGCCGAGGCGTGGTTGTCCGGGTGGCACGTCGCGCTGACGCGGCGCAGGCGCAGGTGGTCGAACCCGAACCGCAGCAGCAGCGCGCCCGTCTCGGTGGCGTACCCCCGCGACCAGAACCCGCGGTGGAACACGAAACCGAACTCGCCCTGCCGGTGTCGGGCGCTGGTGACGCCGATCGCCACCGAACCGATCAGCTCGCCCGAGTCCGCCAGCGTCGCCGCCAGCGCGAAGTGGGTCCGTCCGGGAGTGGTCACCTGGGAGGTGGCCTCCGCCAGGAACGCGCGGGTGTCGTCGAGGCTGTTGGGGCCGAAGTCGGTGTACCGGGTGACCAACGGGTCCGCGGCGAAGGAGTGCACCGCGTCGAGGTCCGTGTCGGCGAACTCGCGCAGGACCAGTCGGTCACCGACCAGCCGGATGTCGGTCGGCCGTAGTGGTGAAGTCATCGGGTCCTCCTCACCTGCGGTAGCCGGAGTGCTGCGACGTGCCCGGAACAACCGAGGAGGCGAGTGTCGCGCAACTGCGACGAGCCCCGCCACCGGTTATCCACTGTGGAGCCCCGACCTGCTTCGGGGTCTGTACCGGGGTTGTACCGGTTCCGCGAAACCTGGTCGGCGCCGCTGCCTTGACGAGGAGGTTCACGGATGGGGAAACGCTTGCTGGGGGCGAGCCTTGCGGATGTGGTGCCCGGGTCGTCGGAGGATCCACGTCCTGGCGCCTGCCGGCGGAAACGGGTTTCGGAGCGTTGAGCGTGTCGTTGTCCGATGGCGATGAGGCGCTGTCGCCCTGGCTGGCACATCAGTCCGGGGTGCGGCCGGTGGAGTCGGTGCCGGTCAAGGTGTTGCGGTCGGCGGACTCGCCGCGCACGGCGGGAGAGGACGCGAACCACGTGTACGCGTTGGCGGAGGTCGACGCGCCGTTGCCGCCGATCATCGTCTACCGGCCCACCATGCGCGTCGTCGACGGGATGCACCGCCTCCGCGCGGCCCTGCTGCGGGCTCGCGAAGAGATCGAGGTGCAGTTCTTCGACGGCACCGAGGACGACGCGTTCGTGCTGGCGGTCGAGGCGAACACCAGGAACGGCCTGCCCTTGTCGCTGGCCGACCGGAGGGTCGCCGCGGCGCGCATCATGTCCACGCACCCGCACCGGTCGGACCGGTGGACCGCACAGGTCAGCGGACTGTCGGCGAACACGGTCGGCGCGATGCGGAAGTACTCGAACCCCGGAGGCGACGGGCCGACCGCCAGGGTCGGCCGGGACGGGCGGGTGCGTCCGCTCGACAGCTCGGACGGGCGGCGGATCGCGGGTGAGCTGATGCGGGCCAATCCGGGACGGTCTTTGCGGGACATCGCGCGGGTGGCGGGCATAGCGCCGTCGACCGCGCTCGACGTGCGCAGGCGGTTGCAGTCCGGCGCCGATCCGGCGGTGACGCGGCGCAAGGCCACCGAGGCGGAAACCGGTCCGGTGTCGGCCGGAACACCGCAGCCGCAACGGGAGGTGAATCCCGAGGAGATCCTACGACGGCTGCGGAACGACCCGTCGCTGCGGTTCACCGAGGCCGGGAAGTCGTTGCTCCGGTGGCTGGGCGCGCACACCGTCGAGGACGGCTTGGCGGCACTGCCCCTCGACGCGATCCCGACGCACTGCATCGGCACGGTGGCCGACCTGGCCCAGTACAACGCCGGGTCGTGGGCGAGGTTGAGCGAGCAGCTCGCCGCACTCCGGACCGATCGGCGCACGACCGATGACGCCCCGCGGACCGGGGAGCGGGCCTGACAGCACGGGGCTCCCGCCGGACGACGACCTCGGAAGGTCGTCGTCCCGGCGGGAGCCCCGTGCGGACGGCTAGCTTGAGTTTTAGACCTCCTATCAGAATGAGTGGAGTCGCCGGTAGCAGATCAGTGCGCAGGCCAGCTTGAGGAACGCTTCGTGGATGTCGACGCGGCGTTCCCAGCGGATGCGCAGGCGCCGGAACTGGTGCAGCCAGGAGTTGCTGCGTTCGACGACCCAGCGCAGGGTTCCCAGCCCGGACCCGTGCGCGTGCGCCGCCGAGCCAGAACCGGGGTGATGCCTCGGCGCCGCAAAACGCCTGGCGGTGTTTGTCGCTGTCGTAGGCGCGGTCCCCCAGCAGTGTCCGGGCGGCGGCGCGGGCGGCCGCGCTTGCCGCGTACCTGCGGGATCGCGTCGACCAGCGGTAGTAGTCGGGTGATGTCGTGGCTGTTGCCGCCGGTGAGGATCACGGCCAACGGGATGCCTCCACCGTCGGTGATCAGATGGTGCTTGGAACCGACACGTCCGCGGTCGACCGCGCTCGGGGCCGGTGCACGGCCCCCTTCTAACGCCCTCACGTGGGAGGAGTCCACGACCGCGCGGAACCAGTCGATCCGGTCGGCCTCGCGGAGTCCGGCGAGCATCACCTCGTGCAAGCGTTGCCAGACGCCGGCCTCGCTCCAGTCCCGCAGTCGTCGCCAGCAGGTCATGCCGGACCCGAACCCCAACTCCCGGGGCAGGTGTTCCCAGCCGATGCCGGTGTGAAGCACGAACAGGATGCCTTGCAGGCACGGACAATCCGGTAATCGCTTCCGGCCGGGGTTACGGGTCCGACGCGGTGGCACCGGGATCAACGGGTCGACCAGATCCCACAACTCGTCCTCGACCAGCCACGGCTTCGACACCTCCACCCCGTCGGAGGGGTGACGTCCCCGCTCAGGGAGTTCGTCTGCCGATCACCCCATTGTGTTAGAAGGTCTAAAACTCAAGCTAGGTCACGATGCCGTGCTCCCAGGCCCAAGCCGCGATCTCGACGCGGTTGCGCAGCACCAGCTTGTCCTGGATCCGGCCCAGGTGGGTCTTGATCGTGCTCACCGCCAGGTGCAGGTCGGCGGCGACCTCGCTGTTGGTCCAGCCCCGTGCGACCCGCGTGACGACCTTGAGCTCCTGGGCGGTCAAGGTCGTCGCGGCGGTGTCGTCCCGCGCGCGGTGGGCGTTGACGTGTTCCAGCAGCCGCAGGGTGATCGACGGGGAGACGAGCGACTCGCCGTTCTTGGCCGCGCGCACCGCTTCGGTGAGCAGTCGCGCGCCGGAGTTCTTCAGCACGAACCCGCCCGCGCCCGCCCGCAGCGCGCCGTAGACGTACTCGTCCAGGTCGAAGGTCGTGACGACCACGATGTTCGTCGTCGCGGTCGACGGTTCGCGCTTGATCGTCCTGGTCGCCTGGAGCCCGTCGACCTTCGGCATCCGGATGTCCATCAGGCACACGTCGGGGCGCAGCGAGCGGACCAGCTCGACGGCCTCGGCACCGTCGCCCGCCTCGCCGACGACCGTGATGTCGTCCTGGGCGTCGAGGATCAGGCGGAACCCCGCCCTGATCATCTCCTGGTCGTCCGCGACCACCACGGTCACCGCCACGGGAACCCTTTCACCGGAGGGGGATGGAGGCGCGCAGCTGCCAGCCGCCGCCGTCGACCGGGCCGCTCACGAGCTCGCCGCCGAGAGCGGAGACGCGTTCGCGCAGCCCGATCATGCCGAACCCGCTCGACCGGAACCTCGGTCTCGCGGTCCTCGCGCCGTCGTCGACGACCCGCACGACGAGCCGGTCGCCGTCCGGTTCGACGGTCACCCGGACCGAGGTGGCCGACCTGGCGTGCTTGCGCACGTTGGTCAGTCCCTCCTGCACGAGCCGTTCGACCGACTTCGCCACCTGCGGCGACCACACCACCGAGTCCACGCCGGGCCCCAGGACCAGCTCGGCCGCCGTGCCCTCCTCGGCGAACCGGTCGACCTGGCCGCGGATGCTGTCGACGCTGCGGACCACGCAGGGCGCCTCCTGCTCGCCGTCGCGCAGCAGCCGCACCATCCGGCCCATCGCCACCAGCCCGTCCTGCCCGGTCCGCTCGATGTTGCCGAACAGCTGCCGCCCCTGCGGGTGGTCCACGACGGCCTCGCCCGCTTGTGCCTGCACGATCATCGCCGTCACGTAGTGCGCGACGTTGTCGTGCAGGTCGCGGGCCAGTTCCAGCCGTTCGGACCGGCGGACGCGCTCGGCCTCCGAGGCGTGGCGCAGGTCCTGCGACCGCAGGTGGACACCCCACCCGAGGAAGACCGCGGGGAGCAGCACGAACCACACGTCCACATCGCTGATCAACGGCAACGCCATGTCGGGCGCGAGCCGCAGCTGGAGGAGCTCGATCGCGCCCACCACCGGGACCACGCCGACCGGCAGCCACGGCCAGGAAGTCCCCCGCACGAACGCCCGCAGCACCAGCAGCAGCGCGGCCAGCTCGACCAGTCCGCACTCGCGCTGGCGCACGACGTCCTCGACGAACGCGGTCACCCCGGTCGAGACCGCGACGGCGACCAGCGCGAGCACGACCGCCCGCGCGGGCCTCGCCGTGGCGACCAGGCGGATGACCTGCCCGCACAGCACACCGACGACCACGCCCGAGGCGATCAGCGCCTGTCCCGTCGGCGTGCGCGGGGTGAAGGTGCCCAGGTCGACCAGGGCGAGGACGGCGAGCACACCGGCGGTCACCAGGACGTCCGCACCGAGCTCCCGCGACGCGCGGACAGCGAAGTTCACGACGGCCGACGCTACCCGCCCGCGGCCCGCCGACGTTCAGACTTTCGGTTGAACGTCGGGGGCCTGGATCGGTACTCGCGCACGACCCCGGCAGGCCGGGAAGCCGCCAGGATCGGAGTCCACACCAGAACCGACCGGAACGGAGACCACCGATGACCCGAAACCCGCGATCCCGCAAGCTGCTCCTGCTCCTCCCCGTGCTCGCCTTGTCCGCCACCTCGCTCACGGGCTGCGGCCTGTTCGGCAAGAGCTGGGACGTCCGGGTGGAGGTGCGCGGCGAGGGCACCGCCAAGGTGGTGGTCCAGTTCGCGGGTGAGACGGACGCCGTCCCGAAGTCGACGCCGCTGCCGTTCGAGACGGCCCGCAACGTGGGGTTCGGGTTCAACACGGTCTCCGTCAGCGACGCCGGGCCGGGCACGGTGTGCCGGATCCTGGTCGACGGGGAGCTGCGCCAGGAGTCCAAGGTGGACGACCAGGGCAAGGCCGCCTGCAACGCCAACAACCAGGACTGAGCCGATGCCGACCCCCGCTGTCGTCGCGACCGGCCTGCGCAAGGTGTACGGCCGCGGCCCGACCGAGGTGCACGCGCTGCGCGACGTTGACTTGACGATCCACAAAGGACAACTGACGGCGATCATGGGTCCGTCCGGATCCGGGAAGTCCAGCCTGATGCACTGCCTGGCGGGTCTCGACCGCCCGAGCGCGGGCACCGTCACCGTGGAGGGCACCGACCTGACCGGGCTGGACGAGAGGAGGCGCACCGACCTGAGGCGCGACCGGATCGGGTTCGTCTTCCAGCAGTACAACCTCCTGCCGGAGCTCAGCGGACGCGACAACGTCCTGCTGCCGCTGGAGATCGCGGGCCGCCGCACCGACCGGGCCTGGTTCGACCGGATCGTCGCCGCGCTCGGCATCGGGCCGCACCTCGACCGCCGTCCCACCGAGCTCTCCGGCGGTCAACAGCAGCGGATCGCCATCGCGCGGGCGCTGATCACCCGCCCCGCGGTCGTGTTCGCCGACGAGCCGACCGGCAACCTGGACTCGGCCGCGAGCCGGGACGTCCTGGAGCTGCTGCGGCGGTCGACCGGGTCGCTGGGCCGGACCGTCGTCGTGGTGACCCACGACCCGGTGGCCGCGGGCTACGCGGACCGGGTCGTGCTGCTCGCCGACGGCCGGGTCGCGGGCGAGCTGCACGGGTCCACGTCCCAGGACATCGCCGTAGAGCCAGAAAAACTCGCCGGGTGAAGGGGATGGGACTGGCGAAGAGCACCCTGCGGCAGATCCGCCGACGGCCGTCGCGACTGCTGCTCACCGGTGTCGCCCTGCTCGTGGCGACCTCCTTCCTCTCCGGATCGGTGGTCCTGCGCTCGTCGCTGCGGGCCGCCGTGATCGGCGCCGGGGCGACGACCACGGCGTCGACCGACGTCGTGGTCACCACCGAGGACCGCGACACACCGCTGACCGACGACGACCTCACGCGGATCGCCGCAGCGCCCGGTGTGAACGGCGTGTCCCCCGTGACCTACGGTCCGGTGCTCGTCGAGGGCACCGGCCGCGCCCCGAAGGCGTTGCACGGCATCGCGATGGAGGGCCCGATGAGCCCGGTGCGCCTTGTCGAGGGCACTCCCCCGCGGCGTCCCGACGAGGTCGCGCTGCCACCGGGGCTCGCCGAGCGGCTGCACGCCCGCGTCGGCACCTCCATCGTGGTGCACCCGACGTCCGCACCCGCGGTGACCGTCCGGGTCAGCGCGATCGCGGCTGTCCCCGACGGGCTGCGCTCGGCGGTGCTCACCACCCCCGCGAACGCGCGGACCTGGCTCGACACCACCGGTTGGCAGCGGGTCGACACCACCTCGGCGGACCCCGCGGCCACCGTGCGGGCGATCGAGGCCGGACTCGGCGGCCAGGACGTCCTCGTCCGCACCGGGGCGGGCATCCGCGCGGAGGACGAGGCGCGGGCGCTGGAGTCGGTGGACTCGGTGTTCCTGCTGCTGCTCGCGTTCATCGCGGTCGCGCTGATGGCCGCCGCGGTGATCGTCTCCTCGACCTTCCGCGTGCTGCTCACCCGCGACCAGAAGCGGCTCGCGCTGCTGCGCTGCGTGGGAGCGCGGCCGGGGCAGGTCGTCCGGGCAGTGGTGACCGAGGCGGCGCTGTCCGGTCTGGTGGCCGGGGTCGCGGGCGCGGCACTGGCGGTCGGAGCGGTGCGTGGTGGCCTCGCGGTCGCGACGGCGAGCGGTGTCGCGAAGGTTCCCGCGCTGTCCCTCCCGTGGGCGGGCATCCCGTTGTGCGTGGCGGTCTCGGTGCTGCTCGCGGTCGTCGCCGCCCTCCCTGCGGCTCTCGCGGCCGCTCGCGTCCCACCGGTGGCGGCGCTGAGCGGTTCCGCCGTGCGCGACACGGCGGACCGGATCGGTGTCCCCCGCGTGCTGCTGGCCGCCGGATCGGTGGCGACCGCGGCGTTCCTCGGCGTCGTCGCCCACCTCGGCACCGGCGTGCCCGACGTCGTGGTCCTGTCCGCCGTCGGGTCCGGTCTGGCCCTGTTCGGCGGCCTGCTGGCGCTCGGCCCGTTGTTGCTGCGCAAGGCCGCACCGGTGCTCACCGCGGTGGGACGCGGGCTCGGCGGCCTGCCTGGCAGGCTCGCCGCGGGCAACGTCGTGCGCGTGCCCCGGCGCAGTGCCGCGTGCGCGGCGGTGGTGGCGTTGGGCACGACCATGGTCTGCGCGGTGCTGGTGGTGCTCGCGTCGCTGGAGGACGGCAGCCACGACAAGGTGTACGGCCGCTCCCCGAGCGACGCCGTGATCGCCTGCTGGTCCTCCGACGAGCAGGCAGCGATCTCCCCGGCCGTGGTCGACGCGGTGCGGGCGGTGCCCCTGGTCGGGGCGGTCGTACCGGTGCGGCGAACCACCGCGACCGTCGGGGCCTCGTCGACCCGGACGTCCGTCGGCTCCCCGGACCTGACCGTGCACCCCCGCCTCCCCCACCCCGATGGAGGCTGGTCACCCGGCCGGATCGCGTTGTCCCACCGCCAGGCCGAAGCGCTCGCCGCGGAGGTGGGCGAGCGGATCGCGGTGACCCTGTCCGGTCGCACCGCGACCGGTGTCGTCGCGATGGTGTTCCCGGACGACGTCCCGCTCGACGACGTCGTGCTCCACCCGGCCGACATGGCAGCGCTGGCACCGGAAGCCCCGATCCGCTCGCTGCTGGTGAACGCCGCCGACGGCGTCGACCCCGCCGCGCTGCACGGCCCGCTCGACGCGGCCGTACCGCTGGATCCCTTGCTGCGACTCGACTTCCCGGCCGACGAACGGGCCGCCGACCAGGAGACCGTCGACGCGCTCCGCCTCGTCGCACTGGCCCTCGTCGGGCTCACCGTGCTGGTGTCGGTGGTCGGCGTCGCGGTGGCGCTGGGCCTTTCGGTGCTGGAACGCACCCGCGAGGCCGGGGTACTGCGCGCCCTGGGCCTGCGCGGCTCCGGGCTGCGCTCCGTGATCGCCTGGGAGGCCGGTCTCCTCGCGCTCTGCGCGATCGTTCCCGGCCTCCTGCTGGGTACCGGTTACGGCGCCCTGACCACCAGAGCGCTCCCGGACTTCGACGCGGTGACCGTGCCCTTCGGGCAACTCGCCGTCACCGCCGCGTGCTCCCTGCTGCTCACCCTCCTCGCCGCCGTCATCCCCGCACGACGGGCGGCACGCACCTCACCGATGAGCGCGCTCCGGAACACGTGACGGCGGCGAGTGCTCACCACGCGTCCTCGGACCTGAGCTCGTACGGCGGTTCCTCCGGGTCCGGGCCGCGACGGGCGGGTGGTGCGGCGGGCAGTGGTGGGGGTTCGGGGAGCCAGGCGGGGAGCTCGTCGATGACGCCCGCGTCGACCAGTCCGGCGTAGAGGTTGCGAACCTCGGCCCGTGCGCCGGCCGAGGCCTTCAGGACGGCGTAGGAGATCTGCCTCGCCAGCGCCTCGTCGTGGCGGGACGGACCCAGGTCGAGGCGGGTGAGCATGCCGGTGG
Source organism: Umezawaea tangerina (assembly GCF_003002815.1). Lineage (GTDB taxonomy): Bacteria > Actinomycetota > Actinomycetes > Mycobacteriales > Pseudonocardiaceae > Umezawaea > Umezawaea tangerina. Next base: position 64,982 of record NZ_PVTF01000005.1, read on the forward strand.
CGTCCACGGCCACCTCGACCCGGCCGTCGGGGGAACGTGCGGCGCCGGTCACCTCGCGAGTCCGGGCCAGCGCGTCGTCGAGGGCCTTCGCCGGGTTGCGGCGCATGGACCTCAGGAGGCGTTCGCGGAACTCGTCGTCCAGGCCCCTCATGTGCCGAGGCGGTTGGTGATGGCCGAAGCGCGGTCGGCCTGCCCGCCCTCTTCCGCCTTGCGCTCCAGCCACCCGTCCACGCCCGGTGTGCGGTGCTCGGGAACCAGCTCGGCGCCGGGGTCGCGGTCGAACGAGCCCACGTCGACCGGGAGCGCGGGCGGCGACGGGCGTTCGAGGTTCAGCTTGGCGAGCTTGTCCTCGACCTCGGTCCGCAGCGCGGACTTGACGCGGTCCTCCAGCTCGTCGCAGGCGTTGAGGAACTTGTGGCCGATCTGGCCGAACGTCTCGCCGTCCAGCGACTCCTTCAACGCCTCCGTGCCCGCCGCCACGACCACGTTGTACACGGCTCCCGCGAACGTCATCGCGATCGCGAGCCCACCGCCGGTCGTGGACAGCGCCGCGGTCGCGATGACGCCCAGCGCGGTGATGACGACCTTCCAACCCGACGCGGAGTCCTCCTCCAGCTTCTGCGCCAGCGCGTCGAGGAACTGGTTCGCGAGCTTCACCCAGTCCTCGCGGGCGGACTTGATGATCGCCCCGTACGCGAGCACGGCCGCGGCCAGGCGCGTCGTGACGTCGCGCTCGTCGTTGACGTAGTCCATCAGCCGCGCGCCGTACATGGCGCACGCCTCCTGCGCCCTGCCCTCCCAGTTGCGGAAGATGTTGCCGCACGCGGTCTGGAACGCCTCCACGCCGTCGTCGATGTCGCGGGTGTTGCGCACCAGCGCTTCGTAGACGGCCGCGACGTCGTCCAACGACTGCCCGGACAGCATCCGCGGGACCCGCATGAAGTCGTCGGCCGAACGGCCCGACAGCGGCAGGTCCTCCCCCGTCTGCGGCAGCCCGAAACCGACCTGCTTCCCGGTCATGAACGCGGCCCAGTTCAGGTACTCGACGATGAAGGGCATCATCCCGCGCATGCCCTGCGTGAACACGGGATCCAGCTCGTCGGTCACAGCGACCCCCTGAACCCGTCGGCCGCGCCCTCGTCCACCGCCCGGTACGTCCGCACGACATCCTCCAACGCCTCGCGGAACGCCTCCAGCGACCCGACGACCGCTCTCTGCCCCTCCACCGCCGCCGTGCTGGTCGACTCGTAGAGCGACATGGCCTGCACAGTGCTGAAGAACGCTCCCCCGCCGAACATCGCCGCCGCACGACCCTCGGTGATCGTCTCCAGGTCCGACACGACCTTGGTGAAGTGCTCGACCATCGGCACCACGTCGCGCACGATCCCGTTCTCGACGTCCTGGAGATCAGTCTCGAAATCCGCCATCTGAGGCCCCCCTCATCGGATACCAGCAGCGTAACCACGCCACCCGCGCCCGACCGGCGTTTCGCACCGGTCCACCCGCACGGCGGAAAGCCCGCTCACCCGGATGCCCCCGAGAGCGGGACGTCCGACAACCTGCCAGACCGGCCTGTCATCAAGGCCGCGCCGTGGTCAGTATCAGAAAAACGCCCTAGTCATATGGGGAACACCGGTTGTGATGATCGTAGGTTTCCTGAGCTGCTTACGTGCGGCAGAGGAGGTACTCAGGACATCAAGAACAAGGCGGCCTCCGAATGGTCACGACAGTGACCTGTCAATTATATTCACCCACCAGTTCCACACTGGTGCCGTCACTCGAATCCACCCGACCGACCACCCAGGCCGACAAACCGTGCTCGACCAGGACGTCCACCGCGGCGTCCGCACTGTCCGGCGCCACCACCGCCATCATTCCGACACCCATGTTGAAAGCCTTCTCCAACTCCTCCACAGCCACTCCGCCAACTTCGCCCACCACTCCGAAAATCGGGTGCGGCGACCAGGTCGACCGATCTACCGTCGCCATGAGGCCTTCCGGCACCACACGGCCGAGGTTGCCGCCGATGCCTCCACCGGTGATGTGGGAGAAGGCGTGGACCTCGGCTCGGGCAACAAGATCGAGGCATGCCTTGCTGTAGATGGTCGTGGGCTCGAGCAGTTCTTCACCCACCGTCCGACCGAACTCGTCCACATGCCGCGACAGATCCCAACCAGCGTTGTCCAGCAACACCTTCCGCACCAACGAGTAACCGTTGGAATGCAGCCCCGACGAACCCATCGCGATGATCACGTCGTCGAGCCGGACCTTGTCCGCGCCGAGCACCGCATCCGCCTCGACGATCCCGGTGGCGGCACCGGCGACGTCGTACTCGTCCGGCGCCATCACACCTGGATGCTCTGCCGTCTCTCCGCCGATGAGGCTGCACCCGGCTTGCCGACAGCCGTCGGCGATACCCGAGACGATCGCCGCGATCCGGTCCGGGACCAGTTTCCCGCACGCGATGTAGTCGGTGAGGAAGAGCGGCTCAGCACCGCAGACCACCAGGTCGTCGGCTACCATCGCGACCAGGTCGAGCCCGATGGTGTCGTGCTTGCCCAGTGCGCGAGCGATGGCCAGCTTGGTGCCCACACCGTCGGTCGAGGTCGCCAGCAGCGGTCGACGCATCCCTTTCAGGCGCGAGACGTCGAAGAGACCCGCGAAACCGCCGATCGCGGAGACAACCTCAGGCCGGTCGGTCGACGACACGGCCGCCCTCATGAGGGCGACTGCCCGATCACCGGCTTCGATGTCGACACCGGAGCCCTTGTAGGTCATTCCACTTTCGACACTCACCGAGACGCCCTTTTCTGTCACAGTTGGAATGCGCATGCCGAAACCGCGCCCACCGACGCATCCTCGACATCGCCTCACATTTCACAGCCATGCGTGATCGGCCATCAAGCACGGAACAGTCGGGCGGTACCATCTCACACGCTTGGCTCACCCGATCGAAAGGGGCATCGCCAACACAGTCCCATCCAGCCGGAAAATCACTCGTTCGTCGGCGTGGCGATCGCCCGACCAGAGGTAGCACTCTCCCGGATATTGCAGAGAAGCCGGCCACGTCATCGGTACCCTTGGTCTACATAGGGGGCGTACGCACCGAAGCCCGTCAATCGGCGGATCAGTGACGCATGCCCCGCGACGGCGAATAGCCACCGGGTGTGAACACGATTGACTGATCCGTCGAACGACCTGACGAACTCGATCAAGAACGCCCTCAAGGGCATCGTGACGGGCAACGTCACCCAGATCGGCACGCTGCACGCCGGAGGAACGGCGACGGTGTTCGCGTGGCCGACACCACGCCAGCTACCACGAAGCGTGGACCACTTCGTCGACCGGAACGAGGAGCAGGCATGCCTGGACTCGCTCGCGGTCCTGGGACGGCTTGGCTCGTCGGTAGCCGTAGCGACGATCGTGGGCACCGCCGGGGTCGGTAAGACCGCGCTCGCGCTTCACTGGGCCCACAGTGTCGCGGCCGGATTCCCGGATGGGAGCCTCTACCTCAACCTGCGCGGCTTCGACCCCAGCAACGCACCGCTGGAGCCGGGTGAGGCCTTGAACCAGTTCATCAGAGCGATCGGCCTCCCTGGCCGTCACCCGATACCGCCGTCCCTGGAAGAGCGTGCCGCGCTGTTCCGGACACTGACCCAGGGCAGGCGGATGCTCGTCGTGCTCGACAACGCCCTCGACTCCGAGCAGGTGAGACCACTCATCCCGAGCAGTCCTGGCTGCTTCACCCTGGTCACCAGCAGGCACCGCCTCGGCGGTCTGGTGATCCGCGACGGTGCGAGCAGAGTGACCATCTCCCCGCTGTCGCGGTCGGACTCGGTGTCGTTGTTGACGAAACTGCTCCCGTCCCAGGTGGTCGCGGATGGCAGACCCGATGACCTGCCCACGTTGGCGGACCGGTGCGCACGGCTGCCGCTGGCGTTGCGGGTGGCCGCTGAGGTGGTGAGCCGGACGGAGTTCGTTCCCCTGAACGAGATCATCTCCCAGCTCGGCACCGAGTCGCAGTCGTTGGACACGCTCACCGTGCGCGATGACGAGGCCGCAGCCGTCGAATCGGTCTTCTCGTGGTCGTACCGGGCACTCTCCCACCGGGCGGCAAGGACATTCCGACTGATCGGGCTGCACACAGGAGCTTCGATCACCGTACCCACCATCGCCGCGCTGCTGGGTGAAAGCGAGCGGGAGGCCCGCCAGGGAACGCAGGAGTTGGTGGACGCGCACCTGATCAAGGAAACAAGCCGGGACCGGTTCAGGCTGCACGATCTGTTGCGCGCGTACGCGATCCGGCGCGTCCACGAAGAGGAGTCGGCGGAGTTCCAACGGGCTGCCCGCGAGCGCGTCCTCTTCTGGTACCTCCACACTGCCGATCGCGCCAACCGCGTGCTGGCGCCGCATCGGCGGCACGTAGCCCTGCCCACACCACCACCCGGGGTCACGCCGCTGCACTTCACCAGCTACGAGTCGGCGATCGACTGGTGCGAGTCGGAACGGCTCAACCTCGTGTCGGCGATCCGGTCGGCAGAGGAGACGGGGTTCCCGGAGATCGGCTGGAAGCTGCCGGCAGTGCTCTTCAGCTTCTTCTACGTGCGCAACTACTCCGACGACTGGGTCGCGTCGTACACCATCGGTTCACGCGTCGCTGCCCGGCTGTCGGACAGGGAGGCGGAGAGCGTGATGTCACACCGACTCGGCGTGGCGCACAAGGAAGCCGGGCACTTCCAGGAAGCTCTCGCGCATTTCGAGCGCGCGCTCCGGCTTCGCGAGGAGATCGGTGACCGCGTTGGCGCCGCCACGGCGCTCAGCAACATCGGTTTGTGCGTCACCGGACTCGGCGAACCAGCCAGGGCGATCGACATCTTCCGCGAATCGCTGCGCATCTCCGAGGAGGTCGGCGACACGTGGACCAGGGCGTGGACGCTGCACAACCTCGGTGAAGCCCAGGTCGCCGCAGGTCGGCTCCCGGACGCGCTGGCTTCCGGACGGGAATCCCTACGATTGGCCGACACGTTGGACGACCAGATAGTCCAGGAGCTCGCGCTGCACCAACTCGGTGCGGCGTACCACCAGTCGGGTGACTACGCCGCCGCGGCGGCGCAGCACATCAAAGCTCTTCAGATCAGCCGCAACCTAGGACACCGCGTGGTCGAGGCAGGCGTGCTGATGAACATGGGCGACACGCTGCGGTTGCAGGAGCACTACGCGGGCGCGTTAGCGGCCTACACCGAGGCATCGGTCCTCTACGAGGCCATAGGCGACCGGTCGACAACCGCGGAGATCCTGCTCAGGATCGCCCATGTGCTGACCACAGGCAGTCTCGACCACACCGGGCAAGCACCATCGCTGCGTGCACGGGCCGCAGCGATCACCGCCGAGCTGAACTCTGCCACGCCGAACCGGCGAAGCATCTCGCCAGGTGGTCAGGCGGACGGTGGTACGCCGGACTGAGCCTGCCGGTCGTGCTCGGCTACCGCCGCGGTCAGCTCACCGGGTAAGTAGCGCGCCATGTCGAACCGGGCGAAGAGCGGGGACAATCCCGCCAGCACGAGCTTCGCACCCCCGGTGAAGACGACGATGAAGTGGAAACTCGCCAGGACTCCCCGTCGACTGGTGATCTGCGGCTCCACGGTGAACGCCTCGTCACAGCCGATTCTCGCGCGCTGCCGTTCGGTCAGGAACCTCCGAGCACCGCTCATCGCCGCCGCCAGCGCAAGGTGGTCCTCGTCGCGCAACGCCGCCCGGACCGCGTCCTCGGGCTCCGCACCGAACCACGGCACCGTGTGCCCGATGTTGGTGTCCCCGGAGCGGTCCGTGGAACTGTGCGTGTCATTGGTGACCTCCCGCCGTCGCATTGCGGCGACCGCGTGGTCGTACAACTCCCGGTACTCCATGCCGACCTCGGCGTAGGCGACCGCGTCGAGCGTGACCTCCAAGGCGACGGTGATGTGGTCCTGGACCTCGGCGACGTCACCGCCGTACAAGGTGGCCTGGAAGTCACCGAGCATCGCTGTGCGGCGATCGACTGGTGAGCAGTAGACGAACAGGAGACTGTCGCGGGTGGCGAACTTGTCGGGTCGTGGCCACTTGGCGTGGTCGCGCAGTGAGGTGAAGTTCGCACGGCGGTAGTCCGGGGGTGCGCCGACCAGCACACTCATACCGGCCGGTGGCGGCGCGTACCAACCGTGCGGTGTGACCGTGGGTGTCTTCGCGATCTCGGCTTGCCAGTTGTCGTGGAGATCGCGTTCGCTCAAGCCCGTGATGTCCCGCGAAAACACCGTTCCCAGCGCCGTGACCGCGCACGACCTCGCCGCCGTGATGGCCGTGACCTGGTCCTCACCGTCGCCGCGCATCAGCTACGACGAGTACTTCCAGGCAAGGCCGAGTTCGCGGTACTCGGCAACAGGGAGGAGCGGTGCGGAATCATCCATCCAGTCCGTGTACAACCGACCTTGCAGATGATCCACCTCGTGCGCGACGAGCCGGGCTGTACCGTGATCGAACCACGTCGTGATGGTGGCACCGTCCAGCGTCAGGTATTCGACCTCGATGCACAACGGCCTGCGAACGCGGCCTCGGACGTCGAAAAAGCTCCAACAGCCTTCGTACTGTTCGTCGGTCTCAGCGGACTGGCCGACGATCCTGGGGTTGAGCAGTTCGACCACGTCACCGTCCACGGTCCTCACCACAGCCGCCGCACGACCGATCCCGCGTTGGGGCGCAGCGACCCCCATTCCCTTGGCGAAGCGGTGGATCCCGGTCGCCATGGTCATCGCCACATGGAGTTTGGCCACTACCTGCCGTGCTTCAGCCGCCTCCTCGGGGAGGTCGAACGGCCTGGCGACCTGCCGCAGAACGGGATTGTCCGCTTGGACGATTCCGATCTGGGCCATCTTCTCGCTCAGCGGGGTGTCGGCGTGCTCGGTCTTCTCGCGATGTACGGACTTCATGCGGTGAGACCTCCTGGGCCAGTCGGTCCCGAACAACCTGGGGCTCGAAGCACAACCCGAGTATTCCAGCGCCTGCCGCGTTGGCCAGACCACCACGGAGAGTCCACCCCATGGCGTACACCCTTGGGTGTCAAAGATCAGCAAACATCACCCGGTTGTGCATCGCATCGAACGCAGACCACTCAATCGGCGCATAGGACTGGCATCCGAGGCTCGTCACGCACAGCGTCCCGACCGCGGTGGCTACGGACAGGCAGTCCTCCAGTGGCCTGCCTTGAGCATAAAGGCCGCAGAACGCACCGGCGAAACCGTCTCCGGCACCAGTGGAATCCACGACCTGCACCGATGGTGGAGTGGCGGACATCGTCCGTCCTGCGCCGGCGCAGTACACCGGTCGGGGTCCGTCGGTGATGACGACCAACCGCGGCCCCAGATCCATCAACGCCGCGGCGGCGTCGGCCTTCGTGTCGAAACCCGCGACCCGGATGGCGTCCATCTTGGTGAAGACGAGATCGCCGCAGCTCATCATCTCGGCGAACTGCCGCGTACCCCAGGCGCTTTCGACGAAATACGGTTCCAGGTCGTAGGCGACCAACGCCCCGTGGCTCTGGGCCACCACGCCGATCTCCGTGCACCAAGCGGCGTCGATCGACACCGGGTAGACCACGTCCCAGCCCTCGGACAGGTGGGGAACGCAGTTCTCCGAGGCCGGCAGTGGCAGATCGCTCTCCAGGATGACGAGTACCTTCTCCCCCTGGTCGCTCAACAGGGTCAACGACGACCAGCTGCTCCTGTTCCCGAGGGTGACCGATCCCTGCAGGTCCACCCCCAGGCGTGTGAGGCCGTCCTGGATCCGCGCAGACTGCTCGTCGTCGCCGAAGACCGTCATGAACCGCGTCCTGGCGCCGAACTGTCGTGCTGCGACCGAGAAGTTCGCGCACATGCCCCCGACGAACCAGCCGAGGTCCTTGCCGTTGACCTTCTCCTCGGGTCTGGGAAGTGACCCGACCCGGAGGAAGCGGTCGGCCGAGACCACCCCGATGGACAGCAGTGCGGGCGGAGGCGACACGTGCTCGACATCCGACCCGACCATCCCGGGAGCCTCCTACCTCGAGCGCCGCAACAGAGCATCCTCGCACGGTGGACTGAGCGCCGGTATCCGCCATGGAGTCGACGGTCACCGGTTGATTCGGCTGCACGCCGATCACTGCCGGCCGACGGCGGAACCCACAGCTGCCCTGCACCACGGAGACATTCAGCGGTCGAGGCGCAGCCGTAGTCCACCCGCAGGCGAATCCCGCTGCGCAACAGAAGCGGCGGAATCGACTATTCCACGTCTCGACTGTCCATTGTCGACAGTGGCCCGCGAAGCGACGGCGTTCGCGACCCGCCCCACCCGGCGAACAGCGAATCGGCAAGAACAGCGAGGCAACCTTCCAGACGGCCCAGGCGTGGCAAGGGGGCCGGGGTGATGCGCAACAAGGCGGTGGGCCCGGTGCGTTGGTGTGGAAGGACTTCCTGCTTGTCACTCACCTCGATCCCGCGACCGGTCACCAGCGAGGCGGTCCCCGAGGGCGCGCCACCCCGTACGGCGGGTGAGCACGGCCGCGGGCGGTGGGTGTTCGTGCTGGTCGTGGTCGTGTTGCTGGGCAGCATGGCGGCCGCGATGGTCACGGCCGCTGTGGAGCAGTCGCCGACCATCGACGAACCCGTGTACGTGGGAACCGCGGTGGTCTACCTGGAGCAGCACAGCCTGCGGTACAACCCCGAGCACCCTCCCCTGGGCAAGCTGGTCATCGCCGCCGGGCTGGCGTTCGCCGACGTGCGGTTCGACGCCGCCTTCGTCGGCGACCAGACGCAGTTGGGCAGGCACGTCCTCTACGAGTCGGGCAACGATCCGCAGCGACTGCTGCTGTTCGCACGCCTGCCGATGATCGTGCTCACGCTGCTGTTCGGGCTGGTCGTCCTCGCGTTCGCCCGCGACCTGTTCGGTCCCACCGGCGGGCTGGTCGCGCTAGCCCTGTACGCGTTCTCGCCCGACGTCATCGCGCACGGGTCGCTGGCGACGTTCGACGTGCCCACGGCGGGGTTCCTGCTGACGTCGGTCTGGTCGTTGTGGCGGGCTCGCGGCCGACCGGTCCCGTACCTCGTGTTGGCGGGCCTCGCGCTCGGGGCGGCGCTGGCCACGAAGATGAGCGCCCTGGCCGCGGTTCCGGTACTGCTCGCCCTGGTCGTGTTGTCCGTGCGGCACACCGGCGATCCCGACTCGACCAGGTCCCGCGGGCTCCTCCGGCTCGGCGGTGCGGTCGTCGCGGTGGTGCTGGTCGCGGTCGCCGTGGTGTGGATCTCCTACCTGGTGGTGGATCCGCGGCTGCGGTGGGAGGCGCCGGGCGATCTGCCCGCCGCCCAGGGCCTGCGGGCGGTGGTGACCTGGCTGCCGTTCCCCCAGCCGTACCGGGACGGGATGCTCGTCCAGTTCGGCTTCGAGGACCGGGTGTGGGGCGGTTTCCTGTTCGGCAGGCACTACCTCGGATCACTCTGGTACTACCTGCCCGCCGCCCTGCTGGTGAAGACGCCGCTGGGCGCCATGGCGCTGTGGACGGCAGGTGCCGTCGCGCTGGTCGCGGTCCGCCGCCTGCGCCCGGTGGCGCCCTACCTGCTGGCCCCCACGGCGGTGCTGCTGGTCGCGGCCATGTCCGGCAACCGCGACCTCGGCGCCCGGTACGCGATCTTCGTGCCGGTCTTCCTGGCGGTCGCGGCGGCGGGTGTGGCGGCGGGTGTGGTCGGCACGCGGCGGCGGTGGGCGCGGGTCGTGGTGGCGGCACTGGTCGTCTTCACCGCGGTCAGCTCGCTGCGGACGTTCCCGTACTACCTGCCGTACTCCAACGAGGCGTTCGGCGGCCCCGCGCGGACGCACCTGCGCCTGCACGACTCGAACGTCGACTGGGGCCAGGACCTGGGCAGGCTCGCCGACCGCCTGGCGCGGCGCTACCCCGGCGAACGGGTCTGGCTGGTCTACAAGGGCAGCGGCGTGCCCTCCCACTACGGCATCACCGCCTCCGACCCGCTCACAGCACCTCCCGACCGGGTGCACGGGCTGCTCGTCGTGTCGGACTCCTCGATCGCGAAGGCCGACGACCGCCTGGCCGCGCTGATCCGCGGCAGCACAGCGATCGACGCGGTCGGCCACTCCATCACGATCTTCCGCAGGCCGTAGCCCACGACGCGGCCGGCCCGTCCACCTGTCGAGGGCCGGTGCGTCGTGACGGCTCGCGCTCCCCGGTTCAGTACCGGTCGTCGCCGGTGGAGAACCGGCGCGCTTCACGCCTGCCCGCGTACCGCTGCCTGCGGTTGGCCTCCTTGACCATGCCCTGCCGCTCCTTCACGCAGACGCGCGAGGAGCAGCCCGAACAGCACGTACCGCCGAACAGCACGGTGTACGGGTGCTCCCAACGGCACCGGGTGTCCGGAAGCTCCTTGGTCTGCCGCGGCGGCAGGTCGCAGTCGCCGAAGCGGTGGTCGTGGACCGGCCTGGGGTCGTGCTCCGCGGAGCGCACCCAGAGCGGTTTCGTCTTGTCCGTGCGGGACATCTCGTTCCTCTCGGAACCCGCCGCCCGCACCCCGGACCGTCCGGACGGGCGGCTAGATCCTCCGTCGCACGACCTCACCCCTTCCCTTGTTCCGAACCGATCGATCCGCGGATGCGGAAAGCCCTCAAGCGTAACGCGAACTCGTTCGGGAGTCGATCCCCCGCCAAGGCCGTCACCCTGCGAATCAATCGAAAGTTTCGTTCTCCAGTTCCCTACTCACCCACACCTATCACGATCCGGCACAACGGGCGACACACCCAAGTCGAGACGCCGTGTCGAATGCCATTCGACAACGTCGCAGGTAGGGACACCTCAGGGAGCCACGAACCTCGCAAGCCCTTGCCGTTGACGACGGCAGCACAACTGGTTACATTGGCTCGAAACTTCAGGTGAAAATGCTAAAAGTTTGAGCGCCGACAATGACGTCGCGGAGGTGGGAAACCCCAGGTTGAGCATTTCCGCGCACGCACGGGCCACCACGCCCTGAAGGTTCGACCGCGATCCGACAACGCCGCGAACACGGCGACGTCCACCACCACGTCCACTGCCCCGTTCGAGACGAGCACTTCGCGCGGGCCGAATTGTTAACGCTAACACCGGAGTGGTGGCGGCACGACCAGAGCACCCTGCCTATCCCTGTCCCGCACCTCGGGCCCCACACGGCCCCCACGCCGAAGGAGAACCACCATGAACTCGATGGGCCAAGCCCCGTCGACAGCGCCACCCCGCCGTTCGGGTCGCCCGCGGCGGACCCGTTGGGGACGCGTGCTGATCACCCTGCTCGCGACCGCCCTCATGGCCGGGGCGGCGGTCGCGGTCGACACCGGTGTGGCGTCGGCGGCGACCGTCGACACGAGTGCGTGGTACGTGCTGGTGAACCGCAACAGCGGCAAGGCGATGGACGTCTCCGGCACCTCCACCGCCGACGGCGCGGTGGTGCAGCAGTGGTCCCGCCACGACCTCGGGAACCAGCAGTGGCAGTTCGTGGACTCCGGGAGCGGCTACTACAAGCTGAAGTCGAAGAACTCCGGCAAGGTCCTCGACATCGACAGCAAGTCGACCGCCGACGGCGCGAAGGTCCAGCAGTGGGCGGACCTCAACGGGACCAACCAGCAGTTCAGCCTCACCGACACCGACAGCGGCTACGTCAAGCTGATCAACCGCAACAGCGGCAAGGCGGTGGAGGTGACCGGCGCGTCGACCGCGGACGGCGCGGCCGTCGTCCAGAACGCCGACACGAACGGGACCAGCCAGCAGTGGCAGCTCGTCAAGCTGGACGCCCCGAGCGGCTCGTGCTCCCTCCCGTCCAGCTACCGCTGGTCGTCGACGGGGTCGCTGGCCAGCCCGAAGAACGGCTGGCTCTCGCTCAAGGACTTCACCAGCGTCGTCTACAACGGCAAGCACCTCGTCTACGGGTCGAACGTCAACTCGTCGGCGTCCTACGGCTCGATGAACTTCGGCACGTTCACCAACTGGTCGGACATGGCCTCGGCGAGCCAGAACGGGATGAACTCCGGCACCGTCGCGCCCACGCTGTTCTACTTCGCGCCGAAGAACGTCTGGGTGCTCGCCTACCAGTGGGGCGGGACCGCGTTCAGCTACCGGACGTCGAGCGACCCGACCAACGCGAACGGGTGGTCGGCGCAGCAGACCCTCTTCACCGGCAGCATCCCCAACTCCAGCACCGGCCCCATCGACCAGACCCTGATCGCCGACGGCTCGAACATGTACCTGTTCTTCGCCGGTGACAACGGCAAGATCTACCGCGCGAGCATGCCCATCGGGAACTTCCCCGGCAGCTTCGGCTCGTCGTACACGCAGATCATGAGCGACACGCAGGCCAACCTGTTCGAGGCGGTCGAGGTCTACAAGGTCAAGGACCAGAACCAGTACCTCATGATCGTCGAGGCGATGGGCTCCAACGGGCGCTACTTCCGCTCGTTCACGTCCAGCAGCCTCGGCGGGTCGTGGACGCCGCAGGCCGCCAGCGAGGGCAACCCCTTCGCGGGCAAGGCGAACAGCGGGGCCACCTGGACCAACGACATCAGCCACGGTGACCTGGTGCGCACCAACCCCGACCAGACCAAGACCATCGACCCCTGCAACCTCCAGTTCCTCTACCAGGGCAAGGACCCGAGCGCGGGCGGCGACTACAACCGCCTGCCCTGGCGGCCCGGTGTGCTGACGCTGCAACGCTGATCGTCCGGCACAGCCCCGATCCGACCGCGTCGGGTCCTCCATCCACACCGGGTGGGGGACCCGACGCGGTCTTCGGCCGGTGCGCGGGAACGCCGATGGCACAGGCGGTTCAGAGGAAGCGGACGCCGGTCAGCTGTTCGGCCGCCGCCCAGAGCTCCTTGCCGACCGCCGGGTCGGCGGCCTCCCGGCTCAGCTTGGCGTTGGTGACCCGACCTCGCGTCTCCCCCAGTCCCGCCGGGCCGAAGAAGTCGCCGCCCCGCACCGCGGGATCGGTCGCGGCGCGCAGCTGCGGCAGCGCGCCCTGCTCCACCGGCTGGGTGACCAGCAGACCGGCCATCGCGAGCACCTTCCCGACCCGGCCGCGGTGCTCCCAGGCCTTCGGCGTCAGGTTGGTGCGGGTGAGACCGGGATGGGCCAGCGCGCTCACGATCGACGACCCGACGGCACGCAGTCTGCGGTCCAGCTCCAGGCCGAAGACGGTGGTGGCGAGCTTGGACCGGCCGTAGGCGGTGGTCCCCCGGTAGCCGCGCACGAACTGCAGGTCGTCGAAGTCCAGGTGCGCGTTCTTGTGGGTGATCGAGCTGAGGCTGACCACCCTGGCCGCCCGAGCCGCGCCCAGGCCGTCCAGCAGCAGGCCGGTCAGCGCGAAGTGCCCCAACGCGTTGGTGCCCAACTGCAGCTCGAAGCCGTCGGCGGTCGTGCGGCGCGGTCCGAGCAGCTCGATCCCGGCGTTGTTGACCAGCAGGTCGACCACCGGGTGGTCCACCGCCATTCTCGCCGCGAACTCGCGCACGGAGTCGAGCGAGGCCAGGTCGAGCTCGCGCACCTCCACGTCGCCCCCGATCCGGCGGGCGGCGTCGTCACCGGCGGCGGTGTTGCGCACGGCCAGCACGACACGGGCACCGCGGCGGGCCAGCTCGGTGGCCGTCGCCAGGCCGAGACCCGAGTTCGCGCCGGTCACGACGGCGACCCGGCCGCGCTGGTCGGGGATGCGGTCCGCGGTCCATCCGGTCATCTTCTTCTCCTCGTGTCGTCGTTGTGCGGCAACGACGACGTTAGGAGCGACCTCGCACGGCTCGATCGTCCGCGGTTGCCCAGGTCTGCGGGACCTACCTTGGTCCGCCGGGTCGCGGCACACTGGCGGTATGAACAGTTCTCGACCGCACGCGCGGGAGCTCGGAGACTTCCTGCGCGCCCGGCGCGGCCAGCTGCGTCCGCAGGACGTCGGCCTGGTACCGGGAGGCAGGCGCAAGGTCACCGGGCTGCGGCGCGAGGAACTGGCACTGCTCGCCGGGGTGAGCACCGACTACTACCAGCGGATGGAACAGGGCCGGGAGGTGCGCCCGTCCGACGACATCCTCAACGCGCTCGCCAGGGCGCTCGGTCTCGACGACAAGGAGTGCAGGCACCTGTTCGCGCTGGCCCGCGCCGCCCGGCGACCGGAGCCCACCAAGGCCGACCGCGGCAGGGAGCGGGTGCCGGACAGCACCCGGCGGCTGCTGCGGTTGATGGCCACACCGGCACTCGTGCTCGGCAGGCACCTCGACCTGCTCGACTGGAACGAGATGGCCGAGGCGCTGCTCGGATCCCCGGACGACTACCCGCCCGACCGGCTGAACATGCTCCTGCTGATGTTCGACGAGACGTTCACCGACCCGCGGACCTGCCCCGGCTGGGAGGAGCAGGCGCTGGAGTACATCGGCATGATGCGCAGCGCCGTCGCCGCCGACCCCACCCACCCCCGTGCCACCGCGATCGTGGGCGAGCTGAGCATCCGCAGTGCGGAGTTCCGCGGGCTGTGGGCCCGGCACGACGTCCGCGAGACGGTCAGCGGCACCAAGACCTTCCAGGTGCCGCAGGTCGGCGACATCGTCCTGGGGTGGGACACCTATCCCCTGCCGGGCAACCCCGGACCGGTGATGCTCGTCTTCACCGTCGAACCGGGCAGTGCCGACGCGGACCGCTTGCAGCTCCTCACCTCCTTGCACGCGACGCGCCCGACTCGCGTCGACTGACCACACCGGCCCGCCAGGGTCGAACACGAGAGGCCGGACTGCCGCCACGATCGCCGGAGTCGCGTTGATCGCGGCGGCCGTCGTCTTCCGGGCGGGCGAGGCGACAGCGGCCGCCGCGATGATGCCGGGGCACGTCATCGGGGCGGTGCTGGGGATCGCGGGCGGGAACATCGCGCTGGTGCTCGCCGGGATCGTGCTCGTGGCCACCGGCCGCCGACTGGGGCTCCGGGGTCCCGAGCCCGGTGACCGGCCGTCAGGTGATGTCGGGCGTCCCGTAGGTGTGGAACTCGGGCGGGATGCGCGCGCCCCAACCGGGTTTGGTCTCCCACCGGTCCGCGTCCCACACGAACGTCTCGTGGTCCGGGGCGAACACGAGGTACCCGCCGTTCGCGATCTCGACGCGGTTCCCGCCGGGTTCTCTGGTGTAGAGGTAGAAGCCCTGGATAGCCGTGTGCTGCGAGGGTCCGGCCTCGATGCGCACACCGGCGTCGGCGAAGATCGTGGCGGCGCGCAGCACCTCCTCGCGGCTGTCGACGCAGTAGGCGAGGTGGTGCAGCCTGCCGCTGCCGGTGGAGCGCTCCTGGGTGTAGATCAGCTCGTGCCCCTGGATGCTGCCGCTCATCCACGCGCCCGCCTCGGCGACGCCGTCCGGTCCGAGGACGACCTCGTAGGTGCGCAGCCCGAAACCGTCCTCCCAGAACTCCCGGCAGCGCCGGACGTCGCGGGCGAGCAGGTTGACGTGGTCGAGGCGGCGGACGTTGGCGCCCCGCCCCGCGTAGGCCTGCGGGGAGGTCGGCAGCGCGGGGGTGTCCGCGCCGGTCGGCACGTAGCGCTCGGTCTCGTAGTAGAGGCGGAAGGGGTGCCCGTCGGGGTCCTGGAATGAGTAGCAGGGGCCGATGGCGAACTCCTCGGTCCACGCACCGCCGTACCCGTGGGACTCGAGCCAGGCGACGCGCCGGTCCAGCGCCTCCGGGCTGCGGGTGCGCCAGGAGGCGTACTCCAGCCCGGCCTCGTGCGACGCGACGACCTTGAGGCTCCACCGCTCGTAGTCGCCGAACGTGCGCAGGTACGTCGCGTCGCCCTGCCGCGCGACGACGTCCATCCCGAGCAGGTCGACGAAGTACCCGACCGTCCGGTCCGGGTCGGGGGTGCGCAGGCAGTGGTGGCCCAGGTGGGCCAGGTCGTGGATCCTGCTCTCGGCGTCGGTCACAGTGCTCCTCCGGACGTCGCTCCGGGACCGGGCGCCAGTCCCGGCTCGCGGAAGACAGGGCGGATGACGCGCTCGGCGATGCGCCAGTCGCCGTCGCCACCGCGCGCGTACACGTCGGCGAAGTCGGCCACCTGGTAGAGGCCGACACCTCTCGGGTGCGCGGAGTTGCTCGCGAAGGTGTGCCAGCTCGAGAGCGCCGTGACGCGCCCGTCGCCCGCCGGGGTGAGCAGGAGGTTGCCCAGGCCGTGCCGGGTCGTGCGGGGGCCGGTGCGGGCCCGGAACGAGGCGATGACCGCCTCGACTCCGGTGAGCTCCCCGCCGGCGCCCACGTAGTGCACGTCCGGCGCCAGCACGTCGCGCAGGTCCTCGTAGCGGTGCCGGTCCAGCGACCAGGCGAACCGGGCGTTCAGGTCCGCGAGTGCGGCACGGGTCGCCGGGTCCACGCCGGTCACCGGAGCACCACCGGGTTGGCCAGCAGCCCGATCCCGTCGATCTCGACCTCGACCGTGCCGCCGAGACGCGTCAGGTCGACGTTCTGCACGGCGCCGCCTTCCGCCGAGGGGCGCAGCGCGGTGCCCATGGCGATCACGTCACCCGGTTCCAGCGCCAGGTAGCGGGAGGCGAACGAGATCACCTCGGCGACCCCGAAGCGGAGGTTCGCGGTGGTGTCGTCGGTGACCACCAGACCGTTGTGGCGACACCGGATCCGCAGGGTGTGCGGGTCGGGGACCTCGTCGGCGGTCACCACCCACGGCCCGATCGGACCGAAGGTGTCGGTGCCCTTGTAGCGGGCGGGGTAGCTCACCCAGCTCTCGACGTGGCGCGCCGCGGCGGGGTCGTGGGGGTCGGGGTGGACCGCGCGGTAGTGGAAGGTGTCCTCCGCGCGCATGGTGGGCGAGGTCAGGTCGTTGAGGATCGTGTAGCCGAAGACGTGCGACCACGCCTCCGGGACGCCGATGTCCGAGCCCCCGGTCCCGATGACCACGGCGAGCTCGGGCTCGGGGTGCACGCGTCCGTAGTCGTCCCGCAGCCGGATCTCCTCGCCGTGGCCGATCAGCGAGGAGCTCGGCTTGGTGAACATCGCGGGCGTCCGCGGGCCGGACAGGATCCGCTGCGGGTTGGCGCTGTTGTTCAAGGCGACGCACAGGACCTTGCCGGGGCGCCGTATCGGCGGCGCCCACCGCACCTCGGCGAGGAGCACCCGTTCACCGCGCGCCCGTGCGCGGGCCACGGTGTCCCCGTGTCCTTGGTCCGCAAGGGTTTCGGCCACGTCCTGGTAGCCGGGGACGACCGCTGCCGTGTGCTCGTCGACGGCGACGACGACAGCTGTCGCCGTCGCGCCCCGCCGCACGGTGCCCACTCTCATCGTGTTCTCCAGTCCGGGTGGTCCGACGATCTCACCACTGCCCCACCTGTCGGGACAGTCACCGACAGATGAGACGGCGTGCACGACATCATCGACGCGCAAGACCTGCCCGTCCACCTGGTGTGACGCAGAGCAAGTTGGCAGATACATGCCCTAGCGCACCTTGCGGGGCAGGGTTGCCACCCGCATCCAGGACGTTCTACTGTGAGAAACACGTCCCACTCAGTCGGACAGCAAGCACTGAACGAGACCGCCGCGTCCACGTCACGTGTGCGGCACCACCGAGGAATGGAGTGCGTTGTGCACGTCGTCACGGGAGCCACGGGAGCTTTGGGACGCCTGGTCGTCGAGAAGCTGCTCGACCGCGTGCCCGCCTCGGAGGTGCGCGCCACCGGGCGCCGCCCCGAAGCCCTCGACGACCTCGTCGGCAGCGGGGTCGACGTGTGCCGGGCCGATTACGACGACCCGGCGTCGTTGCGGTCGGCCTTCGCCGGGGCCGACCGCGTGCTCTTCGTCTCGGGCAACGAGGTCGGCAAGCGCCTCGACCAGCACCAGGCGGTCGTGGACGCGCTGGCCGAGGCCCGAGTCGGCCTGGTCGCCTACACCAGCATCCTGAACGCGACGACGTCGGACATCGTGCTGGCGCGGGAGCACGCCGCCACCGAGCGGATGCTCGCGGACGCGGGCGTCCCGCACGTGCTGCTGCGCAACGGCTGGTACCTGGAGAACTTCACGATGTCGTTGGCGGACCAGGTCGACCACGGGATGATCGGCGCGTCCGGTGCGGGGCGGATCGCCGCGGCCACCCGCGCCGACTACGCCGAGGCCGCCGCCGTCGTGCTGACCGGGGCCGGGACGACCGCGGGCGAGGTGTTCGAGCTCGGCGGTCCGGGGTTCACCCGCGCGGAGCTGGTCGCCCACATCGGTCGTTGCGCGGGCCGGCCGGTGTCCTACACCGACCTGTCCGAGCAGGCCCTCACCGAGCCGCTGCTCGCCTCGGGGGTCCCCGACCACCTCGCCCGCCTGATCGCCGACAGCGACCGCGGCGCGGCGGCCGGGTGGCTGGACGCCGGTGACGACCTCGAACGCCTGCTGGGCCGCCCGGCCGAACCCTGGACCGACTTCATCGCCGCCGCGGTGCGGTCGGCGCTCGACACCGCCGCCTGACGGGCGTTGCCCTGGCGAGCAGCCACACCACGGCCGCCGCGCGGTGGCCGCACGACCCCGACACGAAAGCTGGCAGCGAGGATGAGCAGTGCGGTGGAGAACGCGGTGGACGAGGCGCTGTCGCGCGGAGAGGTGGGCGTGCAGGTCGCCGTGTACCACCAGGGCAAGCTGGTGGTGGACGTCTGCGCCGGGAACACGCGCGTCGGCGGGGAACCCGTCGACTCCGGCACGGTGTTCTGGGTCGCGTCGGCGGGGAAGGTGTCCACCGCGACCGCGCTCCACCGGCAGGTGGAACGGGGCCTCGTCGACTACGACCAGACGATCTCGTCGGTCTGGCCGGAGTTCGGTGCCCGCGGCAAGGGGTCGTCCACCGTTCGCGACGCCCTCACCCACCGCGTCGGCCTGGCCGAGCTGCCGGGCGACGCGACCCCGGAACGCCTCGGGGACTGGGAGTGGACGACCGGTCGGCTCGCCGGCTCCGCGCCGAGCCGCGAACCGGGCGAGCGCAACGCCTACCACGCGCGGACCTGGGGCTTCATCGTCGGGGAGATCATCCGCCGGGTGGACCCGGTACACCGCTCGTTCGAGGACGTCGACCGCGCGGAAGTCCTTGCACCGCTGGGCGTCGACGAGGTCTGGCACCGTCTCCCCGAGTCCGTGCACGACCGCGTCGCGGTGATGAAGGGCGACATCCTGAGCGGCGACGAGGGGTCCTTCACCGTCACCGAGGACCACGAGATCAACACCGCGGAGTACCGGCGGCGGGTGGATCCCAGCGGGGCGTGGACGACCGCACGCGCCGGTGCCCGGTTGTGGGCGCTCTACGCGCAAGGCGGGGAGCTGGACGGGGTCCGACTGCTGCCCGCCGACCGCGTAGAGACCTTCCTGGCTCCCCGACCGGGCGGCTTCGCGGCGGGTGGACTGGTCGGTGCGCGGGGCGTCATCGGGCAAGGTGGGCTGATGCTCGGCGGCGAGGTCCCCTCGCACGCCGACGTCCTCGGGTTCGGCGACCGCGTCCTGTGGCACCCCGGCGCAGGAGGGGCGCTCGGCTTCGCCGACCTCGACGCCGGGCTGGCCGTCATGATCTGCCACAACGAGTTCTTCGACGAGCGGCACCTGGAGCGGCACCCGTTCGCCCCGATCGTGCGCGCCGTCTACGCCGACGTCGTCGGCTGACCGCCGTGAGGGGCGTGACCAGGACGGCGACGCCCCTCACGGGATCAGGTGGTGCCGAACGCTATCCGGTGTAGCGGGCGTCCGTGCCGTAGAGCTCCTTGGTGAACGAGGAGATGTAGGTGTGCACGTCCGGAGCGCCGAGGTTGTAGGTCAGGTAGACCCCGTAGCCCTCGCTCACCGTCCGCCTCGCGAGGCTGGCGGCGGTGCTGGTGGACGTCGAGCTGATCTGGACGGCCGCGGGCGAGAGCCTGGACTTGGGCAGTGCCATGCCCGGCACGCTCCACGTGCCGTAGTAGGGGTTCCAGGCGTAGTCGAACTTCGACGTGATGTCGACGCCCCCGTAGGACAGCCGCGACGCCGCCGGGCCGATGTTGTAGAGCGTGATGAGCTTCGTGGGCATCGCCGCGCGCAACGCCGTGACCAGGTACACGAACGAGCTCGCGTTCGGCTGCCCGGTGCCGTTCTTGCCGTACTCGGAGTACTCGTCGTCGAAGTCGATGCCGTCGAGCCCGTAGCGGGTCACGGTGTCGGACAGCTGCTTCGCGAACGCCTCGGCGGACTGCTTGGTCGGGAAGTTGGCGAACCCGGCACCCTCGTGGTTGCCGAGGATCGACAGCGTGACCTTGATGCCCTTGGCCTGCAGGGGCCGGACCTCGGTGGCCACGTTGTCCAGCACGCGCTGCACGTTCGGGTTGAAGTACAGGTAGGCCGACTTCGTGGTGGTGTTGTAGTTGATGTTGGCGGCGAAGATCACGCCGATGTCGAAGACGTTGCCGCCGCCGTTGGCCAACGCGTACTTGCCCACGTTCAGCATGCTGTTGTTGTTCACCTCGACGTACGCCACGGAGACCGGCCCGGTCTTCGCGAACGCGCTCGCCGTGGTCGTGGTCCCGCTGGTCATCAGTAGGACCGCCGCTACGAGCGCTCCGATCCGACGAACTCCGGACACCATGTGATCAACTCCCATCGACTGGGGTTGGCAGGGATGTCCAGCGAACCAGCAGCGAAGTCCCACCGTCCACGAGTCACCACACGTCTGTCCGGTGAGTTGTCCGTTCACCGCGGGCCGGTCGACCGGTCCTCGCGGTGGTCCGAACCGATGCCGCTCATCGACCGGTCCTTCCTCCCGTCTCCCCGGAATCCGCTGGAGCGGGCGGTGGGAAGAGCATGTCCAGCACGTGGGTGAGGATCGCGGCGGCGTCGGCGGACGGGACGACGGTGTCGCGCAGGGCGAGTCCGATGCCGAGGGCGCCGAGCATCACGACGGCCTGGTGCGGTGGCATCGCGGGCCGCACGCGCAAGCGTTCGCAGTGGGTGGTGAGCAGGGCGACGACCTGCTCGTCGTGGCGCCGCTGGACCGCGGCCACCAGGGCGGCCGTCTCCGGCTGCTGGGCCGTCGCGGCGAGCACCTCCGCCGCGGCCGCGCTCCACCTGGCCGCGTCCTCGTCCAGCAGGCCCGCGGGGAACAGGGCCGCGACCAGCTCGTCACGGGTGCCGGCGCGCGCGAGGGACTCGCCCAGCCACTGGACGTGCGCCTCGGCGTGGCCGCTCACGATCGCCAGCCACAGCCCTTCCTTGCCGTCGAAGTGCTTGTACAGCGCGCCACGGGTGTACCCGGCGTCGGCGGCGATCTCCTCGACCGTCGCCGCCAGGTACCCCCGCCGCAGGAACACCTTCCGCCCCGCGTCGAGCAGCTGCTCGTGGGTGCGCCGCTGCTGCTCCGCGCGTGTCAGCCTGACCATGTCCACCCATTCAGTAACGGACTGTTTCTGGATACATGATGTTACTGTACGGTCGGTCGCATGGACTTCCTGGCACCCGTGGCCACGTTCGCCTGCGTACCCGTGAGCCTGGCCGTGTTCGCCTGGTTCGCCGTGCGGGCCCGGCGCCGGGGCAGCGGCCACTCGCTGATGGCGCCGTTCGAGGACATCTGGGACCCGAGCGCTCACCGGACGCACATCGAGATCCAGGTCCAGGAGAACCGGACCACCAGGGCGCCCTCACCCGGCGACCCACCCCCGCCCTGAAGCCCGACGACCCGTCAACCGTCGGTGCACGTGGGCCAGTGGTCCACCGCCCACGCCGACCAGTCCGACCACCCCGCCGGAGGGGCCGGGATCTCGCCGCCGTCGAGCTCGGCGGTGTCGGGCACCTGGAACTGCTCCCGCCACGCGTCCACGTCGGCCTCGCTCATCGGGAACGTCTCGTGCGGCGTCGTCTCCTGGCGGTGTGCGATGCGGGCGAGCTGGACGTCCTTGTCCACGGGCAGGTAGACGACCTGGCACGCCGCCCCGACCGACCGGGCCAGCCACCGCAGCGCGGACCGTTCGTCGCGGCCCCACAGCCCGAAGTCGAGCACGACGCCGATCCCCACGCGCAGCGCCTGCAGGGCCAGCGAGATGAACCGGCCCTCGACCACCCAGCGCTTGCCGTCGGCCATCGAGTCCCCGAACAGCGGGACCATCCAGTGGTCAGGCGTCAGCCGCAGCGCTCGGCGGGCCACCGCGAGCTCTTTCGCCCTGGTGGTCTTCCCCGCCGCCGGCAGCCCGACCATCAGGACGAGCGTGGCCGCGTGTCCACCTGAGGACGCGATCGGATCGGAACGCTGAGACATGACTCCCCTGACCAGGAAACGCCGGTACCGTCGAGACCTGCTCGCCGCCGGAGCCCGCGCGATCGAGCAGGCCATTGTGGACGGTGTGGAACGTTCGCACGAGAGCGTTGCGGGCGTCAACGGCCTCGCGCACGGCGCGTTCGAGCGACCCCGAAGCACGACCGGCGAGGATGACGGTGTCGATGTCGATGTCGACCAGGGCGTCCGAACCGTCGGCGGTGTCCGGCGCGACACGGCACCGCACTCCACCATTCAGCCGAAATCCTCTACCCGTTCCCATCAACGACCGCGTCGAATTCCCCCATTTCAACAGAAGGCCGACCGGGGCGTCGTGATGTCAACAGCGCGACCGGATCCTGTCCGGACAGTTCATGACACCAGGACAAATGTTTCCCCGCGGTCGAAACACGGGTTGTGCACGTGGCGGACCCTGCGATGATGACCACTCCCCGACTGTGCGAATCAAGGAGTCGGAATGCGGAAAACCATCAAGTCGTTGACCCTGCTCACCGCCGCTGTCGCGCTTTCCGCGTCAACCGTCGGCACCGCCTGGGCCGACATTCCGTTCGACAGGCCGGTCACCGGCAACGCCACCTACTACGACGCCGCGGGCTTCGGCGCCTGCGGCACGCAGATCGACGCGCGGACGCAGCTGCTGGTCGCCGTGCCCGCCTCGTACTGGACCACGGCGAACCCCAACAACGACCCGCTGTGCCGCGGCGTGTCCGTCCGGGTCACCTACAACGGCCGGACCGTCACCGTGCCGGTCGCGGACAAGTGCCCGAGCTGCGACAGCGGGCACATCGACCTCAGCCAGCCCGCGTTCTCCCGGCTCGCCGACACCGCCCTGGGCAACATCCCGGTGACGTGGTCGTTCGTGCGCTCGTGACGCGCCGGGAACCGGAGGAAGCACGCACCCACCCCGAACGGAGTCGAACCATGCTTTCCGTTGTGTTGAAACGACTTCTGCTCACGCTGGTGGTGATCGCCTCGGCCCTCACCGTGGGCACGGCCGACGCCGCCACCAACCACACGGTCACCTTCGTCAACCGCTCCGGGCAGACGGTGTGGGTGGGCAGCACGGTCAACGCCGACGGGTCGGTCAACTTCACCACCCTGCCGACCCTCGCCAACGGGCAGTCGGCGACGGTGACGGTCCCGGAGTCGGCCGAGCCGGGGCACTGGCGGGGCAAGTTCTTCGCCAGGCAGGGCTGCACCGGCACGTCCGGCCAGAACTTCCACTGCGTCGTCGGCGACTGCGGCGTCCAGGCCAACCGCTGCACCACCGGCGAACAACCCGCCAGCCTCGCCGAGTTCAACTTCGACACCCGTGACAGCCTCGCCCCCTGGTACAACGTCAGCTACGTCAACGCCTTCTCGCTGCCGATCACCATCGAGTCCGTGGGCGCGACCATCCCACCCGGCTCGAACTCCTGCGCCACGGCGGGGTGCACCACCAACGTCCTGCCCTTCTGCCCGCCGGAGAACCTCCGCTACGGCCCCAACGGCGCCGCGATCAACTGCGTCAACCCCAACCGCGACGCCCCGACCAGCTACAGCAACGCCGTCAAGGCCAAGTGCCCCAAGGCCTACGCCTGGTCCAAACAGGACACCGAGCCCGGTAACCAGACCGTGTTCCAGTGCGCCAACTGCCGCGGCTTCACCGTCACCTTCCACGGCGGCTCCTGATCGGCGACCAGCACACCGAGCCGGGCTCGCCGTCCCCTGCGACGACGGCGAGCCCGGCTCGACCACGTTCCCCGGTCGTCACGTCCGTGCGTCGTCAGTCACCTGCGAGAGGGGCGAGGCGCAGGCCGAGGTCCCGGACGGCGCGGGCCAGATCCGGCGCGGTGGCACCGCGCGGCGCGGCGGCGGGCCTGCCGTCGCGGCCGATGACCAGCCCGGTCCGGTCGTCGAGCGAGGGATCGGTGGCCGCGACGATCGACGACCACGCGGCCTCGGCCGGGGTGCCGCCGGTGGTCTTGCGGAACGCGCGCAGGACAAGGGGCCAGAAGGGCCGCAGCCACGGGGCGACGACTCGGGACGAGCGCATGGTGCCGGTGGTCATGTCGGTGACCGCTCCCCCAGGGTCGGCGGCGAACACCGAGACCCCGGTTCCCCTCAGCCGTTCCGCCAGGTCGAGGGTGTGGACGAGGTTGGCGAGCTTGGCGCGGCCGTACGCGTGGAGCCCGTAGTAGCCACCGGGGACCTCGGCCGCGTCGAACCGGCGGGCGCCGATCCGCACGGAGCCGGAGGTGATGTTGACGACGCGGCTGGGCGCGCCGTCCCGCAGACTCGGCAGCAGCAGTTCGGTGAGCAGGTACGGGGCCAGGTGGTTGAGCACGAAGGTCGCCTCGATCCCCTCCGGGCCGACGCGGCGGTCGTCGAACATCGCGCCCGCGTTGTTGACCAGCACGGTCAGCCTCCCCTCGGCCGCCACCTGCCCGGCCAGCGCCCGCACGGACGCCAAGGAGACCAGGTCCGCGGCGAGGAACCGGGCCGTCGCACCGGTTCCGGCGGCGTCGAGCCGTTCCACCGCGCGTTTCCCGCGGTCCGGGTCCCGGCCGACGACGGTCACCTCGTAACCTGCCGCGGCGAGCCCAGCCGCGGTCTCCAGACCGATGCCGCCGGTGCCCGCGGTCACCACTGCTCGACGGCTCATGTCCCTCGCTTCCCCTGGGTGGTGCGCCGCGGTCACAGGCCCTGCAACGCCAGGACGCGACCGGCGACGGCGCGACGGCTGACGGCCGCCGCGGGGGCGAACGTGTCGAACGCGTGCGGTACCCCTGGGTACTGGACCAGCTCGACCGGGACACCCGCGCGGCCGAGTCGGTCCGCGTAGCCGATGTCCTCCTCGCGGAAGAGGTCGAGCTGTCCGGTCTCGATGTACGCGGGTGGCAGGCCGCGCAGGTCCGCCGCCCGTGCGGGCGCGGCGTGACCAGGGGTGTCGGGACCGCCCGCCGACCTGCCCAACAGGCAGGTCCAGCCGGTGAGGTTGTCGGCGGCGGTCCAGGTGGCGACGCCGTCGAGGTCAGGGTGGGCGACGGTCGTGCGGTCGTCGAGCATGGGCTGGATCAGGATCTGCGCGGCCGGTGCGGGGCCGCCGCGGTCGCGCGCGAGCAGCGCGACGCCCGCGGCCAGTCCCCCACCCGCGCTGTCCCCCATGACCGCGATGCGGCTCGGGTCGACGCCGAGACCGGGGGCGTTGGCGACCGCCCACCGGAGGGCCGCGTAGCAGTCCCGCACGGGGACCGGGTGCGGGTGCTCGGGTGCCAGCCGGTACCCGACCGACAGCAGCGGCACCCCGGAGAGCCCGGCGTAGGCGCGGCAGCGCGAGTCGTGGGTGTCGAGGCCGCCCAGGAACATGCCGCCGCCGTGGAGGTGGACGGCCAACGCGGGCGACCGGACCTCCGCGGGCCGGTACAGGCGCATCGGGATCGCCGCGCCGTCCTCGGCCGGGGCAGCGCACGGCGTCACGACGACGCCGTCCGGAGCCGTCCACAGGGCCGCCTGGGCGGTGATGGCCGCGCCGAACAGCTCGCGCCGAGCACGCCAGTCCCCTGGCGCCGGCGGCGGGACGCCCTTCATCGCCTCGCGGACCGGGGCGAGGGCGGCCGCGATCTCGGCGTCCAGGGCGACCACCACTCGGTTCCTCCTCGTACCGCTCGTCATGCCTGCCGGGGGAACCGGTCCAGGGCCGCGAGCACGGCCCTGGCGAACCGGTCCCCGGTGTCCGCGGGCACCGCGTCGGCGATGGCGGCGTCGGCCTCGTCGACCACGGCCTGTCCGACCAGCCGCAACCGCAGGCCCTCGTCGGTCACCCGCAACATCGCGGTGCGGCCGCGCCCCGGCTCGGTGACCCGCTCGACCGCTCCCAACTGCTCCAGGAGCCGCAGCGTGCCCTGCACGCTCTGCGGCGTGACGCCGGCGCGGCGCGCGAGCTCGCTGTAGGAGATGCCGGGCCTGCGGTGCAGGTGTCCCAGCGCCGAGAGGTGGCGAAGGGCGATGCCGTGCTCGCGCAGACCGTCCTCGACGTGCTCGCGGACCCGCCTGCCGAGTGCCATCACCAGGAACGCCGCGCTCAGCGGCGGCCCGGTGTCCGGAGCGCCGCCGGTCACGTCCTCGCCCGCAGACCGGGTGTTGTGCTCATGAGTTACAGTCTGCCTGAAAGTGAGTTTCAGTCAAGCTGCAACTGATCGGGATGGACTGGACATGGCGAGCACACCCCGAGTCCCGCTGTCCGTGCGGGCGCAGGGAGCCGTGGTCGGACTGCTGGGCCGACTGCCCGCCGCGGTGCGGGCGCGGATGGCCGGGCCGGAGATCGTCGTCGACGACGCGCGACTGGCCGTCGACGCCCGCCTGCTGATCCGGTCGCTGGGAGCCGGGAAGTCGGCGCTCGTGGTCGACGACTCGCCGGAACTCTCCCGCGCCGCACTCGACCGCAACGCACCGGTGCTGCGGGCGGGCAGGCGCCCGTCACGGGCCGTGGTGACGTCCGACGTGCGGTTGCGCGGGCCGCAGGGGCCGCTGGAGGCGACCCTGTACGCACCGACCTCCGCCGGTGGTCGTTCCGGGGCGCTGGTGTTCTTCCACGGCGGGGGCTGGGTGATCGGCAGTCGGGCCGGGTACGACCACGTGTGCCGGTTCCTCGCCGAGCGCACCGGCCACCGGGTGCTGTCGGTGGACTACCGGCTCGCGCCGGAGGACCCGTTCCCGGCGGCGGTGGACGACGCGCTCGCCGCCTTCGACGACGCGGTCGCGCGCGCCGACGAGCTCGACGTCGACCCGGACCGGATCGTCGTCGGCGGGGACAGCGCGGGAGCCACCCTCGCCGCGGTGGCCGCCCGTCGCGCCGCCGACCGCGCCGACGGGCCCGTCCCGACAGGCCAGTGGCTGCTGTACCCGGCCACCGACCTCGCGGCGCGACACCCGTCGCGCGACCGGTTCGGCCGGGGTTTCCTGCTGACCGACGAGGACGTCGTCTGGTTCCAGGACCACTACGCGCCCTCCGGGGTCGACCGCACCGACCCGCTCGTGTCGGTGCTCTACGGCACCGTCGCGGCGGCGACCCCGCCCGCCCACCTGGTCACCGCCGGGTTCGACCCGCTGCGCGACGAGGGCGAGCGGTACGCGGAGAAGCTGCGGGCGGCGGGCGTACCGGTCGAGGCCGTGCGCGAGGCCGACCTGCCGCACGGCTTCCTCCCCTTCGTCCACCTGGGTCCCCGCTTCGGCGAAGCCGTGACCGCGAGCGCCGAGGCCCTTCGACGGATGCTGGACTGACCTCCGCCCGCACCGCGCCTCCGCCAGGTCCTGGCGCGGGATCAGCGGCCGCCGAGGGTGACCGCCGTGCCCAGGTGCTCACCGCCGGTCAGCCGGGCGACCAGGAACTCCGCCAGGTCGGCGCGCGGGATGGCACGGGCCTTGCCGGGGCCGCCGGACGGGATGACCTCGATGCGCCCCGTGGCGGGCTTGTCGGTCAGGACGGCGGGACGGGTGATGACCCAGTCGAGCCCGCTCTCCCGCACCGCGGCCTCCATGGTCGCCTTGTCCGGCGTGGAGGCGCGCAGGAACGTGGCCACCACGATCCTGACGAGGAACGGCGTGTTCGCGATGCTGTCGCCCACGCCGACCGACGAGGTGACGACGAGCCTGCGGACGCCGTGGAGCCGCATCGCCGCGATGATCGTCTTCGCCACGCCCGTCTCGAGCGTCGTGCGCTTGTACGGGGTCTTGCCGCCGACGGTGTCGATCACGGCGTCCTGACCGGCGACGGCGGCCCCCACGACGTCGGCGTCACGGGCGTCACCCGCGTGCACCCGGACGCCCGGCACGTCGTAGCCGTCGGCGGTGCGGACGAAGGCGGTGACCTCGTGGCCCGCCTCCACGGCCTTCGCGACGACGGCACGGCCCGTCTTCCCCGCGGCTCCCACGACAAGGACCTTCACTTCTGCCTCCTGGTTCCGGCGCGGATCCGCGTCCGACAGGCGCCGACCGGGCGCTGATCCGTCCAGCGCCCGACGACCGCACAGCGGCCGCCGCTACGCTCCTCCGAGTGCGATTGCAGCCTGTGCAATCACCGTAGCACGACTGATTGCACACAGTGCAGTCGCTATGCTCCGGCCATGTCGAGATGGCGACCAGACGGAGCCGACCGCCTCCAGGCAGCGGCGTTCGACCTCTTCGACGAGCAGGGGTTCGAGGGCACGACGGTCGCCGAGATCGCCCGACGGGCGGGGCTCACCCAGCGGACCTTCTTCAACCACTTCCCCGACAAGCGCGAGGTGCTCTTCAACCTCAGCTCCGCGTTCGAGCGGGAGGTCGTGGACGGGATAGCGGGCCACCGCGACGGGTCGCCACCGCTCGACGTCGTCGTGGCGGCCCTGCAACTCGCCTCCGACGCGACGTTCGAGGGCCGACGGGCAGCGGTGACCCGACGCCACAACATCATCCGCGCCAACCCGGACCTGCTGGAGCGCGAGCTCGGCAAGCAGGCCGCGCTCACCGACGCCATCGCCACCGCGCTGCGGGAGCGAGGCCTCGCCCCCGACACGGCCGTCCTCGCCGCCGGCGCGGGAATGCTGGTCCAGCAGACGGCGGTCCGGAGCTGGATCCTCGCCGACGACGGCACCCCGTTGCGCCGCCACCTCTCCGACGCGCTGCGCGCACTGCGGACCACCGTCGCCCCCGCGTCGCCCGACCCCGGACTCCTCCACGGGGGCGGCGGGAAGTAGGGCACTCGACCGCGACGTCCGGCCCAACCCGTCGCGAGATCGCGGGTGCGCGGTCCCACGCCAACGCGGTCACCCGGACGCCCGCGCCCCGGTGGCGCGGCCGTCTCAGGCGAGCGTCGCCAGGAAGGCGAACCCGGCCGAGACGCGGTCCAGCTCGGGGGCGTCGGGCTGGTGCGCGGTGTAGTAGTCGCGCGCCCGGTGCCACCACCGGCGGGCCTCCTCGTGCGCGCCCATCTCCCGGTAGCACTCGCCGAGGTTCGTCGACACGAACGCGACCGCGCGGACGTCCCCGCACGCCTCGAACATCCCCACCGCCCGCCTGCCGTGCTCGACGG
The DNA here is from genome assembly GCF_003002815.1 of Umezawaea tangerina. Classification (GTDB taxonomy): domain Bacteria; phylum Actinomycetota; class Actinomycetes; order Mycobacteriales; family Pseudonocardiaceae; genus Umezawaea; species Umezawaea tangerina. Next base: position 94,347 of record NZ_PVTF01000005.1, read on the forward strand.
CTCGGGTGTACTCCCCCGTCAGGTAGTCGACGTGGCAGAGGTTCGCCTCGGCGAACGCCTCGGAGTCGAGGTTGCCGTACTCGTGGGCCAGTCCGGCGCTGCGCAGGAGGTGGCGGCGCGAAGCCCCGAGGTCGCCCAGTTTCGCGTGGCAGAAGCCGATCATGGTGTACGTCCGGACCGCCAGCCTCGGGTCCACCTCCGGACCGATCAGCTCGAGCACCCGCCGCGCGTGCCGCAGTTCGGCGCCGAAGTCGCCGTCGGACTCGTGCACGCCTCCCATGATGTAGTGCAGCGCGGCCAGTTGGTGGGCGTCGCCCACGCGTTCGGCCAGTGCCATCGCCTCGGGCAACGCGGCGCGGGCGAGGTCGGGCCGCCGGGCGATGACGGCGGCGCTGGCGAAGTGCCGGTGCGCCATCAGCGTGGCCACCGGGTCGTCCAGCCGCTCGGCGGCGGCCAGCGCGAGCCTCGCGTCGGCCAGGCTCTCCAGCAGGTGGCCGCGGCGCTTGCGCAGGTCGTTCAGCACGAAGGCCAGCTGCCAGACCCTGGTGTGCAGACCGAGTTCCACCGCCAGGCCGACCGCCGCCGAGAGGCACGCGTGCTCGGCGTCGAACCACCGCCAGGCGGCGTCGGCGTCCGCGTGCTGCTGCGGCACGCACCCGGCCACGGGCTCGCCGAGCTCGACCAGCTGCTTGACCGGTTCGACCACCCGGTCGGCCAGCGCGACGGTGTGCAGGTAGAAGTCCACGACCCGGTGCAGCGCCTCGGCGCGCACGGCCTCCGCGAGGCGGCGCCCCGCCTCGTCGGAGGCGAACAGCCGCACCAGGTCGTGCATCCGGTAGCGCCCGTCCGCGGTCTGCGCCACCAGGTTCGCCGACACCAGCGCGCGCAGCAGCTGCCGGGTCCGTGCGGGCGGCAGGCCCGCCAGCGCCGCGGCGGCGGCGAGCGCGATGTCCGGTCCCGGTGCGAGGCCGAGCAGGGCGAACAGGTCGGCGGCCGGTGGGGTGAGCATCCGCACGGACCAGGAGAACACCGACCGCAGGCTCAGCCCGGTCTCGCCGGTGTCCAGCCCGTCGAGGCGGTCCGCCTGGTCGCGCAGCTCCTCGGTGAGCAGGGACAACGGCACCTCGGGGTGGGCACGGGCGCGTGCCGCCACGATGCCCAGCGCGAGGGGGAGCCCGGCGCAGTGGCGGACGATCTCGGCCACCGCCTCCGGCTCCGCGGCGACCCGGTCCCGGCCCGCGACGAGGGTGAGCAGGTCGTTCGCCTCGGCGCCGGACAGCATGTCCAACCCGACCGGTCGAGCACCGTGGGTGGCGACCAGCCCGGTGAGCCGGTGCCTGCTGGTGATCACCACCTTGCACTCCCGCGTGCCCGGCAGCAGCGGCGCGACCTGCTCGGTGTCCGCCGCGTTGTCCAGGACGACCAGCACCCGCCGTCCGGCGATGGCACTGCGGTAGAGCCCGAACCGCGCCTGCGGGTCGCTCGGCACCGCGCTCGTGTCCACGCCCAGCGCCTGCAGGAACCCGAGCGCGGCGACGCTCGCCCGCACCGGCTCACCGGACGGGTCGAACCCGCGCAGGTCCGCGTAAAGCTGGCCGTCGGGGAACGCGTCCGCGTTGTGCGCCGCCCACCGCAGCGCCAGCCACGTCTTGCCGACACCGCCGATGCCGCTGACCGCGACCACGTCACCCGTGTCCGGTTCCGCGTCCAGCGCCGCCAGCAGGTCGACACGACCGGCGAACGACCGCGGCGCGGCGGGGAGCTGGCGTGGCACGGCCCGGGCCGGTGCCACGGGTTCGGCGCCCAGGACCTCCCGTTGCAGCTGTTGCAGCGCCACGCCGGGGTCCGCCCCCAGCTCCTCGACGAGCAGCCGCCGGATCCTCTCGTACTCCCGCAGCGCGTCACCCTGCCTGCCCGCGCGGTGGTGCGCGAGGACGAGCTGGCCCGCCACGCGTTCGTCCAGGGGGTGCTCCGCCGCCAGCCCGGACAGCTCGGCGACGAGCCCGACGTGGTCGTCGCCGCGCAGCCGGATGTCGACCAGGTCGAGCCGGGCGGCGAGCCTACGTCCCTCGAAGGCGTCGCGCAGCCCGGCGATCCACTCCGTGTCCAGACCCGCGAACGCCGGGCCCGTCCACAGCGCGAGCGCCTCGGTCAGCAACGCGGCCGCGTGCCGGTCGTCCGGCGCCGACACGGCTTCGGCGTGCAGGGCGCGGAAGCGGTGCAGGTCGATCGTCGCGGGATCCGCCGTGAGCTGGTACCCACCCGGCCGCTGCACGATGGCCACCCCGTCCACACCGGACAGCGCCACGCGGATCCGGGAGAGGTAGCTGTACAGGGCCTCGCGCGGAAGTCGCGGCGGATCCTCACCCCACACCCGGTGGGCCAGCGTGTCGGTCGACACGACCTGGTTCACGTCGACGAGCAGCGCCACCAGCACGCACCGCTGCCGGTGCCGGGTGATCTCGACCTCCCGCCCCGCCACCACGACCCGGAACCCACCGAGCAACCGGAACGACAAATCCCCCATATCCCCATTTCCCTCGGAGAACACCGGGCGAGGTCGGCGCACGCCCAACGCGACACCATAGGCCGGCGACGACCTCTACGGACGCGGGTTGGGCGAGTGGTTGTCAGCGTCGATGTAGTACACCCAGGTGTCGAGGATCAGCCCGGTGGTGATGATCGACCATGTTTCCTCGGCGATCTGACGGGCCTGACACTACCCAGGCGACTCGCCGGGTTCGATGCGCCCGCCCTGCGACTCCCCTCGTCGCTTTCGTTCTTCAGGAGTGGGGTGAGTGGCCTGCACCCGGGTCGTGGGTGTGCCAACTGGAGTGCCACCAGTCGTGGTGGCCGGGAGCTTGGTCCAGGTTGTCGTGCGGCGTGGTGGGCAGCGGATGTTGGTCACCGTGGTGATGGCCGTCGTGAGATTGACCGCCGGGCCCGTTGTGGTGCAAGTCGTGCCGGTGGTGGAGGTCTTGAGGGCTTGCGTGTTGGTGATGTGGTTCGGGGTGGTGGGGGTCGAGGTGGTGTTGGGCCCCGTGATGCGCCGTGTCGTGGTCGGGGTGGGATGCATGGTGGTCAGGGCGACGGTCGAAGGTGTCGTCGTTCACTTTGGACGAGTGGCCGTGGGATCTGTGGTGGCCAGTGGTGTGATCCGGCTCGGCGACCGTCCATTCCTGCACCTTCGACGACGCCGCAACGACGTGGCGGGCGGCAATGGCGATCTGGACCACGGCGATGGAGGGCAGAGCGTAGTCGCTCAGCGCTCGTCGGGTCGCGGTCTCGCCCCAGCGGACCCCTCCGGGGTGGGGGTCCGGCGCCGGCCCCGCCTTGGGTACGTGCAGCCACGCCTCGGTCGCGTAGTTCTTCTCCGGCACCGACAGCTCGACCAAGCGGAAGTCATCGGCCGTGAGACCTGGTGGATGCAGCGCGACGATCTCCTCGTGCAGCTGCGGTGTCAGGGCCACCACGAGATCGCTGTCCTCGGCGTCCTCCAGCGCCGCCCGCACACCGGGTGCGTCGAGCATTCGGTTGACCCGTACGATTCCATCGCCGAGGTAGCCGTTCGCCGAGCGCCGCAACGGGCTCTGGGTCAACGCGGCGCGCATCCGCATCCGACCGAACGCGCCGGTTACCAGGTTCAGGTGGTAGAGCCCGTCGCGCAGGCCGAGGATGAGGGCGGCGACCACTTCGGGATCACCCGCCCAAGCGGGGAAGACGACCAGATGCCCGTCCCCCTGTTCCTGCCGCTGCACCCGTACCTTGGTGACGCCGCACCGGCGCAACGCGTATCCGATCAGCCGCTGCAGCCGGTTCTGGGCGTCCCGCTGGCCCCGGTAGTTGTGGGTGCTGTACTTGCGCAGGTCCACTGAGAGGATCAGTCGGACCCGGCCGTCGAACATCAGGTCACCACCAGCTCGTCCACCAGGTCGCCGAGGTCCCTGATCGCACGCCGTACTGTGCGGTCGACCTCCTGGTATTCGGCCTTGCGCCGGTCGACCTCCTCGGCTCCCGACTCGGTCGCCTGCCTCGCCTCCCGCACCGACCGCTCCACCGCGGCGAGCCGGTTGGCCATGCCGGTGGAGACCGCCTCCTCGATCGGTTCGATGTGCTCCTCGGCGAGCTGGCCCGCAACCTTTCGCGCCAGCTCCGGCGCCTTGAGCCGCAGCTGCTTGGCCAGTTCTGCGCCCACGTTCGCGCGGATCTTCCGTTCGACCCCGCTGAGCCCGCTCTTGCCCTGCACCAGTGCTTGGACGACCAGCATGCCCGCCAGGGTGGGCAGGCCGAACGGGGTGAACATCCACGCCGTGTAGATCGCCAAGGTTGGCAGCAACGTGCGCAGTGCCTCCTTCGGACCGAACCTGGCACCGATGAGGCCACCCGCCAAGCCTCCGAAGGCGAGTCCGCCGACCGCACCGATGAACCGCAGCAGCGGTGTCTCCTCGCTGCTGTCGGTCATCGAGTCCGCCCGCGCGATGCCGCTGAGAGCGGTCCGCAGTTTCTCCAGGTTCGCCTCGAACGTGCACAGGCGGGTGTTGAGCTGCTTGGTGACGGCCTCCATCTCGCGCACGACCAGCGGCCCCAGGCGCTCCTCCGCCCACCGAACCATGCGTTCCTCGACGATGTTCAGCGTGCTCTGGGCGATCTCGGTCGCCGCGTTCTCAGCTCGTTCCTTGACCTTCCACGGCACCAGGGTCAGCGTGGTCTCCACAGGAGCCTCGACCGCGATGCCCTGCACTTCGCCCGCAATAGCCCTCAGCCCCTCGGCGAGCAGGGACTCGATCCGTCCCTCGACCATGGCCCGGTGGTTGGCCAGCTCGGCGGAGATCTGCTGCGCCTCCTTCTCCAGTGAGCGCAGCGGTTGCTGGGCCTCCTCCCACTTGCGCGCCAAGTCCTCGGACTTGACGTCGAGCAGCGCCAGCTGCTGCGGCACGGTGCGGTGCAGTTCCTGTGCCAAGCCTCGAAGCGTGTTGACCCTCGGCAGCATCTTGGCCCGGTGCCGGTCCCGCACGAGAAAGGTCTCCATCGCCTTCTCCAGTGCCTCGACCCCGGATTCGACGAACCGGGCCTTGTCCCCGGCCACCTTCGCGCGGAGCGCGCCACGGGCGTCGACGAAGAAGGTGCGGTCGGCGTCGGTGTCCTTCTCGCGAACCCCGGCGATGCGTGCCCGCGCATCGCTCATGACGGTGGCGCGTTCGTCCTCGTCGATGTCGTCGAAGCGGGTGAACACGAAGAACGGGTCGTGTGCCCTGAGGTGGTTCTTGAGGAACTGGGTCTCCGCCGTGCTCATCGACGCGATCGCATGCTGCACGAACACCACGGCGTCCGCGCGACGCAGCTCCGTCTGGGTGATGTCGTCGCGGCTGTTGTGCACGTTGAGTCCTGGTGAGTCCACGATCACCACGTTGTGCCTGCACAGCTCCAACCGCCAGAACACCTCGGCCAACCGGTACGGGTTGTCCTTGTCCGGGTCGGCGGTGTCCACGGTGATCCGGTTGCCCAACTCCTTGGGGTCGACCTCGACCGGAGCCGCCGTGGTGTCCGTCGGCCAGAGCCTGGCCAACCGCTGCTCCCTGTACTTGACGTAGGTGATCACAGCGGTGGTCTCGACCGCCTTGACCGGCAACACGGGTTCGCCGAGCAGCGAGTTGACCAGTGTGGACTTGCCGCGGTTGAAGTCGCCCACGAACATCACCCGGAACGCGTCGTCCTTGGCGATCTCGGCCTCTTCGGCGATGGCTTCCGCGTTGTCGCCCAGTTGGCCCGCGGCCCGCCCCAACTGCTCGCAGATGGCCAGAAGACGGTCCCGCTGGTCATCCGCGGCCGCGAAGCCGTCCGTCTGCGGTGCTGTGGACATCAGTTCCCTCTCTCGGAAAGGTCGGTGGCGGTACGGTCGAGATCAGCGCGGACGCGAGTAGCCAGAGCCTGCGTTGCGAAGGCGAAAGCCACCCAGTCAGTGGCATCCACGGGGTCGACTGCGGTTAGGACGTCCGCGTAGGACCGCTGCCACATCTCGTGGGAGCCATGGAGGTGCCCGACGACGTCGCCGTACAGTTCCTCGACGGTGGTGACGGCGGTCGCGCCGAAGGCGCTGATGCTCTCGTCCACGGTCCGCACAAGCAGCGCGTCGATCTGCCGCCTCTGCGACTCGGTGGCCGAGCGGATCGCCCTCTCCGCGATCAGACTGCTGAGCACGCTGAACCCGATGGTGTAGATCATCGGCAGGCGCGCGTGCCGGGCGGCGGCCACGAGGTAGCCCAGGGCGGCGCCACCTTGGGCACCCACCCTGGCGGCCAGGCGCAGCTTGCTCAGGTCGTCGACCGCGGCGGTAGGTTGACCAGGGGCGGACTCCAAGCCCAACGCGCGCGGCACGGGAGACGGGTGCGCCTCGGGCAGGCCGCGGCGGACCGCGGCGTCGAGCCAATCGGTGTCCTGGGACAGACGCGCGAGCATCGCGCGTTCGACTGCCTTGGCCATCACGGAGAGGTGCCAGCGGAGGCGGGTGGGCAGTTCCCGCTGCCACCAAGCGTGCGGGTCGCGTGCCGCCTCCAGTTCGTTCTGCAGGCTCGCCATGACGCTGGTGCGTTCCCCGTCCAGCAAGTCCTGGACGCGGCGAGCGGTGTCGAGCTGTCGCGACTGGACGCCGATGCGCAGCTCCGACCAGACCTGCTCCTCCTCGGCCAGATCCGCTTCAGCGCGGGCCGCGTGTTCGCGTTGTTCGGCCTCGGAGAGCCGGGCGAGCGCGGCGGCCTCCGTGGCGAGCCTGGCCATGGTGTCGCAGTGGTCGGCCACCGTCGCCGCGATCCGGCGGTCGCGCCACCTTCCGCGGTCGGCCTGTGTTGCCCAGCCGCCCACCAGCGACCGCAGGGCTGTTGCCCGATCGTCGTCCTCCTCCGGGTGCGGCGCAGTCAGGATAGGCAGCGCGCCGCGACCGGGTAGCGCGGCCAGCCGCTCACGCAGGTCGTCGACGATGCTGTCGCGATCGTCCGCATCGACCCTGTCGAGCATCGTCACGACAACCGCGATGTTCGGCAAGTGGCGGCAGAGCAGTTCTTCTTCCAGGAGCAGGCGTTCGGTGATGCCCAACGGTGAGATCGCCGAGATCACGAACAGCGCTCCGTCCGCCCCGGCCACCGACCGGCGCAGCCGCTCGACGTCAGGCTCATCGCCGCTGTTGGCACCAGGGGTGTCGACGAGTTCGAGGTCCATGTCGGTGAGCCAGGTACCCGCCACGTCGGCGACCACGCTGGACGGGACGGAGTCGCCGTCGGAGTCGTCCACCAGCAACTCGCGCCACACGGCCCGTTCATCCAGTTCCGCAACCTGCGAACTCTTGTCGGGCCATGTCAGCCGCAGCGCCTCAGCGTGGTCTACGCCGCGCACTGCGATGTCGACCTGCGCGCCAGGAGACTGGCCGGTGGGCAGCAGTTTGCGTCCGATGAGAGTGTTGACCAGGGTGGACTTGCCGCGGTTGAACTCGCCGACCACAGCCACTCGGAACGCAGGACGACCCCGCTGCGCAGCCAACGAATCCAACGCCTCGGTGATGGTGTCGAGGTGGTGGCGTTCGGCGAGATCGCGCGCCTCGCGAAGCCAACCCGGCAGCCGACGGGCCAGTGACGACCTTGTGGTCCGGGCGCGAGGACCAACGCGGCCCACGTCGGTCTCCGCAGACGTCGTCTTCTCGGTGTTGGTCTGTTCGGTGTTCATGTCGTTGCCCTTCCTACGACCGCTTCTGCTGGTGGTCCGCTCAGCGCTGCGCGCAGCCGCCCGATCTGCTCCCGACGCTCGCGCGCCTGTTCCGCCATCCGCGTGGCGGCGGTGATGAAGTCCGCCAACCGTTCCCGAGACCGCGCTTCCCGCCACGCCAGGTCGTCCACATCGGACAGCCAAGCCCTTAGGTAGGCAACGCGAATGTGGTCGACCCGGTCGGCGTGGTCCGCGAGGACGCGCTTCACCGCGGCTTCGACGATCACCGCGACCTCGGTCCGCACCTCGGCGACCACAGGGGTGGCCTGGGCGAGGAAACGGGTGCGCTGAGTCTCGGTACCGGGAATACCCACGACGCTGCCGAACAGGGCACCCAGCACGGTGCCGACCACTGGGATCGGGATCATCACGGTGCCCGCGGCGGCGCCCAGGGCCGCACCGCCGCCTGCACGGAGAGCGGCGGAGTTCGACAGCCTGGTGCCGACAGCGGTGAGAGCGTCGTTGACCTTGGTCAGGTCGGGCGCGGCAGGCGCCGCCGCGGCGACCGGAGGTGGAGCGGGTACGGCCGTGTGGGCGTCGGCCAAGCGGGCAAGCCGGGCGAACTGGTCGATGAACTCCTCGGAGAGAGCCGTCGCCGAGCACGAAAGCGCCTGGTCGATGCGGGTGATCACATCGGTGACCGCGGTGTGGGCAGCACTGTGCAGGCACTCTCGCACCGCCTCGATGGCCGCAGCCGCCATCTCGGCCGCGGTGGTGACCGAGCCCTGCTCCACAGCCTCGCGCATCCGGTCAACGAGGTCGGAGGCGAAGTAGCGGTGAGCGGCGGTGCCCCATGCAAGACTGACAGCGTCGACGCCAGCCGCCACCGCGTCCTGCGCCCACGTCGCGAGGAACGCCCGAAGGTCCGGGAGGGACAGCCCGGCCAACTCCTGCTCCGCCGCAGCCAGCCGCGTACCGCGCCGGACCGCGGCCTGCTCGACCGTGCGCAGCAACTCGGTGAGCAGACTCGACAACGTCGCGGCGATCGCCGCCTGCCTTCGTCGGGCGGTCAACGCCACAAGCCCTGCCTCGACATCGGCGAACGGCATGCCCGCGTCGGGTTCGTCGACCGTGCGCAGTACCGCTTGCGGCACGCAGGGGAACACCACGGGCTCCTCCACGCCCAACTCCCGCAACCGACGCGCGGTCACCTCCAGCACCTCGGCGCGCTCGTGCGGTTCCACCATGTCGATCTTGGTGAGCAAGAAGGCGCAGCGATCGCGGTGGTCCCGCAGCGGTCCGGACAGGAATTCGGCCAGCGTTCGGGACATCGCGGCTACCGCAGGGACGACCACGAGCACCAGGTCCGCGCTTTCGGCGGCGGCGACAGCCCGTTCGCGGTGCCCCGCGTCGTCGACGCTGAAGCCGGGGGTGTCGGTGATGGTGACGCCATCACCGAGCAAGGGGGTGGGCCAGCACAGTTCGAGGTCGTGGAGACCGTCGGCGGCATCGGTGGTGAGTGCATGGCGCAACGCGCTCGCCAAGTCCTCGACCCAACAGGTGCGACCGCCGGTGAGACGGGCTTGGGGGCCGTGTCGGATGGTCAAGGTGGTACGGGTCGCGACGAGCGCGGACGAGGGCAGCAGCCGCTGCCGCAGGAACGCGTTGAGCAGCGTGCTCTTGCCACTGGAGGTCTCACCGAGTACCGCGATGTGCAACTCCGGGTCGCCCATGCGCGCCCGCACCCGCGCTACCGCGGCATTCGCCCACTCACTGCGCCCACGCGGCAGGTCGACCTGCCCGAGTGCGGCGACGATCCAGTCCAGGTGTTCGCCGTACTCACGCGGTCCTATCACGCCCATCCCCCTTCCCTCACCCGAACCACCCGATCATCTGTCTATTGAGGACACAATGACATCCGACGTTGCACCTTTGCCGGCAAGCGCGGATATCGAGTACCGTGCCGGCTTTCCCCGCCCTACCTCGAAAGATGCGATTTCGACCACGACAGGGAATCCCCGTCGTGAACATTCGACTGCACTCGACCGGACGCCTCAGCGAACTCGAGCAAGAGTGTTCGCCGGATGCTGACAGCACACAGCTCAACACTGTGAACAGCGAATACATCCGATCGAAGATCCTAGGCGGGCGAACCCGCAACATGACTCACCGTGTCCGCAACGCCCTATCAACCACGTCCCTTCAACCGTGCCCAGGATGCCCCCGAACCTAACCGCCGAAGACTCAGCTTCCGTCGTTTCGATCCGAACATCCGTTACAGCCAAGAGAAGTCCGCAGAACTGCGGCTCAAACAAGACGTCTCCGCCGCCATGTCATGAGATGTAACGACAGCGACGTGATTCGCGAACTTCGCGGTGGAGAAAAAGCGCAAGGCTGGACGAGAGGGCGTGGCGCATGGCGTTAGGCGGTCCAGGCGGCGATTTCGGTGAGATCGCCGCCTTTGCGAACGAGGTTCGCGAAGCAGTCGAGTCCGTCTTCGACCACGCCGAGCTCCACGACGAGAGGGAGCGGGTTCTCGGTCTCGCACGGTCGCTGGCCGACAACGCTGTGTGCGAGGTCTCGTACGGCGTTTTCGCAGAGTCGTCTGCCGGCAAGTCACTGCTGCTCGGGGCTCTGCTGGGCAACCCGTTGCTGCTGCCGGTGGACAGCCGCACCGTCACGTGCAACATCACCGAACTCCGGTTGCGCCCGGCGGCCGTGCGAGTAGCCACCATCGTCGGAGCGCGGGTCGAGTACCTCAGCGACGATGAGGTGCACGACTACGTCCGGCACTTGGCCCACAAAGTGGGGGGCCTGGTCAGAGGGGCGGGCGGTGACCTTTCCACCGTGCAGGACATCACTTACAACTGGTCCGGCCTGCACCGGTTGCGGCAGGTGCTCGACACTCCGGAGTCTTTGCGGTTGCCACCGAACGGGTTGGTGGATCTGCGCACCGAGGTCGACGAGATGCTAAGGGCGGAGGAATCCCTGCGGGCCCGTGGCGTCAACCCTGGTGCGACGGAAGACCTGGTCACCCCTGATGGCTTTTTCGACGCCGCAGCGATGAGCGCGCTCATCGACCACGGTGAGCCTGGAAACGGGGGTACGCAGCGCGCGGGTGAGCAGGCGCTGGTGCGCAAGGTGGTCGCCGAGGTGGAGATCCCCGTCGACGTGTGGGAGGCCGCCAAGCTGTTCGGCGCCGCGGTGAAGCTGGTGGACATCCCCGGTTCGCTGAGCAGCCGTCGACCAATACGCGACGAGTACCTACGAGTGCGCGAGCTCGACACCGTCGACACCGCGCTGTTCTTCCTCGACTCCCGCCCCGGCAGCACCCATGAGTCTCGCGCCCTGCAAGACCTGATGAGCTCGGGAAAGCGGGACGGCGACCTGCTCCGCGACGCAGTCCTCGTGGTGGCTGCCAAGTTCGACCTCATCCCCGAAGTACCGGGGCTCCTGCTCGATGAACCTCCGGTCGACGCAGAGGAGACGGCCGTCCTGAGCCGCTCGGTCGTGTTGCAGCAGCTCGTGACGGCATCCAGGAACTTGCTACCGCCCGGCCACGACGAACGAATCTTCTTCGTCTCGCCCTACGTCACGATGGCACTGGCGGACGAACTCGACCTCGGTTGGGACGCAGACCAGGTCGTCGCACACTTGCGCGCGAGTCAAGAAGTGACCTCGGCACGTGACAAGGCACTTCGCTGGCGCGAGGTCGGGCACGTTCCCGGTCGGCTGGGCGAGGGGCTGACGGCGTTCACCGTCGATGGTGGCCTGCGCCGCCTCCGCGACGGCATGACGAGCCACGCCGCGCACCACGGGGTCGCCCAGGCACTTGACCGGTTGCGCCGCCAAGCGGACGAGCTCGGCACCGCCTTCCAGCGGTTGGAGCGCCATCGCGTGGACCTCGGGCCGGTACCGACCGGGGACGACGATGTCCGACTGCTGTTCGAGCGCGTCCTGGGCGAGCTGGCCGACCGCGTCACGGAAGCACGGAAAGCGCTGCCAAGGCGACTGGCCGACCCCGAAGCCCTCCCGTCGATCGGCGCCTCCCCCGGAGAACGGGTGCGCCAGTTGGCGGAGCGCACCGTGTACGACTGGCCGGAGTGGAAACAACTCTTCGAGAACCTGACCGACGGCATGGTGCGGGTGACAGCTTCGAAACCACTGGGCGACATGTGGGCGGACTTGTTCGACGATGCTGCCGCACCCGTTTTGGTCAAGGATTTCGAGGGGCGGTACCGCGAAGCCTGCGCCGAGGTGGCCACTTCGTTGACGAGGCTGGTCGAGGACCGTGTGGAGACCTACCTGGACGAAAGCGCACTGATCACCTCGGGCCAACACGACCTGATCGGCAGTGTGCTCACCGAGTCGGTCTTCCGACGGCTGGGCCACGACCTCGGAGGCCGCAGGCTCGCGGTCGCGGTCAACGCGCTCTCGCACCTGGAAGTGCTGGTGGGCAACGTCCGCAAAACGCTGTCGACCACGACCTCCGAAGTCGATGACCGCTACTTCCCCCTGGACCCGACGCGCGCACTGCCGTGGCACCAGGACTCGCCACGACGGGGCAGCGAGTCCTATACCGGCATCGGCCAGGTGCTGCGGCTCCGACAGACGATGGTCGACGCCGTGATCGCCGCGTGCCGCAGCACCCTCGCCGCAGTCCTCTCCACAGCCGCCGACCAGCTCGAACGCGATCTTCGTGGGTTGGAGAGAACGTTCGGAACCATCAACCAGGACTCCGTGCACTGGATCGCTCTTGTCACCGAGGCACGCCGCGCGGACGGCACTGAGGAGATCGTGCGATGACCCGAACCGGATCCGAAGAGCACGACAGGTTCTCATGGCCGCAGAACCCGTGGTGGTCCTCACCCCCGACCGAAAACCTGAGTGACCCGGAGCATCCGGCTCCGGAACCTGAAACCCGCGGAGTGCGGACCGCTGACCGCATCAGACCTGGCTACGGCGGAAGGGCCGCCTTCGACCTGGGCACGACCACCTCCACGGTGACGGTGTGGGACCCGCAGGAGGCGACCTACCCATCGCTGTCGCCGGTCCAGCGGCACAAGCTCGCCGACGCGTTCGCCGACCTGTTCGACCAGGAACCTCCTGGAGGCAGCGGTTTGCGGATCGCGTGGCGCGAGTTCGGGTGCAGCGTGGCCGACAAGCTGTCCCCGGTGCCGGGGCGGGTCGAACGGGTGGGGACGGCAGAACGGCTGCGCACCAGGGACGGGCACCGCACTGCTCTCGACACCGTGATCACCGAGTTGGAGCGGGCTTGTGTGAACGGCACATCGGAAATGCGCCGGTACCTCACCCCTCAGTTGGCCCGGTGTTACCGGGAAGCACTCGCTGTGCCACCGCTGGACTCCCTGCGCTATCACCGCGCGTACTTGGAGGGCCGGACCCACGACGAACTGCCGAGCGTCGTGTGGGACACCCACGAGCAGAACGCCAGGCGCTTCCGACTGGGCAGCAGACCGGAGTCGGACGGGCAGCTGTGGGAACCGGTCGCCTACCGCGGGTTGAAGCAGCAGCTCGGGCGGCGTACACCCCGCCAGTTCGGGTCGTCCGACGGCCCTACCCTCGACCAGCTGATGACCGGTGCCCTGAACGACCTCACCTACCGCACCAACCGCTACCTCGAGAACTTCCGGACAGAACTCAACCTGATCCGCGGTGAGCTCGTCGACGTGGTCCTCACCTATCCGACGATGGCACCGTTGTCGGCTCGGAACAAGTTGCGGTCCATGATGGGCCAAGTCGGGATCCTCACCCTCGACACGAGCTTCGACGAGGCGGTCGCCGCCGCGATGTTCTACGTCCTGCGCTCGGTCGGCGGGCGCACGGACATGGCCGTCGAGTCGTTCTCGTCCCGGTGCGATCCCGTCCCCGGCGAGAACCTCACGCCCGACGGACGCCCCACGGCTTGGCAACAGCACGTCCTGATCGTGGACGTCGGCGGGGGTACGGTCGACATTGCGCTGATCAGACTGGGTCTGCGCGATGAGACCGACCGCACGGCCCCCGGTGCGGACTCGCCGCATTACGGTAGGTACTTCCGACTCAAACCGACCCTGCTCGGTACCACCGGGGACAGTCAACGCGGCGGTGACTTCGTCACGCTACAGGTCTTCCGGTGGATCAAGGTGCTGCTGGCGAACCACGTGCTGATGTCCTCCCCGCGGGTGGCGGAGTCGGTGCGCGACCAACTGGGCAGGCGGTACTTCGACGCCTACGACGTGTACTTGCCGGACAAGCTGGTCACTTCGGCGCTGGACGTCCTGTCGGACCTGAGCCAGGCTGCCGCGGCAGCGGGCCACGTAGTGCCCACCCAGTGGCGGGACACCACCCCTGGCCTTCGTGGTTCTGCCGCCGAGCGCGAGCAGCTGTTCACCAAGCTCTGGGAGATCGCGGAACAGGCCAAGATCGACCTGGGGGTGCACGAGACGGTCGAGGTCGACGACATCGCGCTGCGGGCGGTGTTCGACTCGTTGCGTGAGATGCACGAAGCGGTCGGTGGCGAGTCGCTCACGGCGCCGCGGATCTTGCTGCGGCAGCAGGACTTCGTCCACCTGCTCGAACCGGAAATCCGGCAGACCATGAACCTGGCCGCCGACCTGGTCGCCACGCGCCTGCCGAACGACCAGCTGCACCAGGTCGTGCTCACCGGACGGGGGTCGCTGCTGCCGCAGGTCCGCGCCCAGCTCGTGCAGGCGCTCTCGAGGTGGTTCACGGAGGAGCCGGTGCCGCGGCCGGTTCCCCCGATCCTGAGCTACGGCGACGCCTACGCCAAGCACGCGGCGTCCATCGGCGCCTGCTGGGCATCCACTGTGGACCGCAGGACTCAGGAGAACGTGCGAGCGCGGTTGGCCGACGGCGTCACCTGGTTGACAGTGGAGGTGGACAACCTCTTCCGCTCGATGCCCGCCGCGTTCGTGGTCCCGGCCGCGGCCGAGATCGGACCGAGTGGTACGACGCCGCTGTTCGGCATGGACGCGGAGCTGCGACCAACCGAAGCCGGCGGCGAACCGGTCGTGCGAGCCGGATGGGTGCAGTACCAGAACCCGTTCCGGGTGGACCGGCTCAAGGCGTTCGAGATCTCCCACCAGTGGGCGTACCTGCGGTTGGAGGAGTTCTTCAAGGTGGAGGAACTCGATGGCCACAAGTTCGGCCCCGCACTGGCCCGCGAGCTCTTCGTCCAGGTCGAGGCGTCCGCAAGCCTGGAGATGTGGGCACTGGTGTGCCGCGGCGGGGTCCCGGACATCACTCTCCCCCATGCATCCACGTCGATGCGGCTGGTTGAGCCCGTTGATCGGTTCGACGTGGTACTGGACGACGTCGTGGCGGATCCCACCATCACCGGCTTCATGGACGACTCCATGCCAGAGCCCGTGTTCACCGCGGGTGATGCTTTCGACTGCGTCCTCGTGGTGGGCGGAAGCCGCCGCCGTGCCAAGATCAGTGGACCTCTGGAAGTCCCGCAAGCCCACGGATGGCGGTTTCACAGATCAACCGGCGGCAACTACGCCGAGCCTGTCGTGATCCCGGCACCTGACTGCGCAGACGGCTTGCGCCACCACGCGGTGCTCGACGAGACGGGGATCCTCCACGTTGTCGCAGGGCCGCCGCCCTACCGTGCAGCGCAGAACCTCCAAGAGCTCCTCGACTCGCCTGGTTCGGTCCTGCGGCTGATGATGACCTCGGCCGAACCGGACTACCAGTCGCAGAGCGACCCGTTCACCGGACTCCAATGAGCAGCCACCGGTGCTTGGAGGAGGTGCTGCGAGCCGCGCTGGACGGGTCGTCGGCGACTACGGCCCGTGCGGCTGTGGCCGGTGCGGTGGCCGCTCTGCGCAGCGCGACAGACGCTCCCGACGACGTGACCAGAGCAGCAGACCTGCTCGCGTCACTGCTGGCGGACGACCACGATTCGAACAGCTCCGACCCGATACCGATCGTCAGCCCTGGTCCGGTTCAAACTCTGGCCGCGACTTTCGAGGCCGACCCCGAAGTCTCGGTGTGGCTGGGCGACACGGCGGTGAGCACCACTGCGGAGGGTACGACATGGGAGCGTCTGTGGTTGTCGATGCTCCGGCTGCCACCCGACCTCGCGGATGCCTGGCGGCGACGAGCGCGAGCCTTGCCCCGTGACAACGCGGACCTGCCGTGGCAGGAGGTTCCGGGTACCTCCGAGGTGCTCGTGGAGCCGGGGTTCGGGGTCCCGGGACTGCGGGAGTCGTCCGATGCCCTTCCACTCGGTGCGGAAGCCCTGCCGGACCGGTTCGCGGACCTGCGCGCGGTGGCAGGTCAGGTACTCGCGATGGCCGGGCACGACCCGGCCCTGCACCATGCCCTGGAGAGCAGGCGACGACAGGACTTCCACTCCCTCGCCGAGCCGAAGAACCTCAAGGACTTCAGGCGCGACGCCGCCAACCGGTTCTCCTACCTCGCCGACGCCCCCGTGGGATCAGTGCGCGAGCTGCGTGAACTGGTGCTCGTCGACGAGTTGCTCAACTCGGTGGTCCACGTGCCTCCCGCGCACCCCGAGAGCTGGTGGGGCAGGCTTGGGAAGCGATCTCGCGCGGTGCTCACCGAGTCGGCGTCCGCGTTGCGCGGAGGTCCGGACGTGGTCGAGGTCCGGGTCATCCCGCCGGGCCCGTTCGACGCTCAGCGCGCCTGGGTCGGCAAGCACAACCTCTCGTGCCCGGTCCCCGGACGTCCACCCAGCCAGATCCTCGCCTGCCTGCGCGTCCACCTCCGCGCAGGTGGGGAGGACCATGCCGGCCGGGTCATCTACGTCCGGGACGAACCATGAGGATCCTTTTCCTCGGCAGGTCCCGGGTCGGGAAGACCTCGGTGATCGCACGAGGACTCGCCGAGCTCACGCTTCTCCTGGGTTCACGCACCACCGTGGACGACCGAGTGCGGCTCGGCCGGGTCCGACGGGCCGTCGATCGAGGGCGCCCTCCCAGACCAACGCGTGGCCTCCCGGTCTACCGAACCCGGCTGCGTGACAGGACGTGGCTCGACTGCGCCGACCACGACGGCAGGCTGCTGGAGCGCTCCGCTGCGGACGAGCGGATGCTCGCCGCGCCCTCCATGGCCGAGGCGCTGGTGCTGACTGTCGACGCGCCGTCGTTGACCAGGGTCTCGGCGTCAAGTGACGTGGCACGCCTGGCCGTCGTCGTACGGCGGTGGATCCACGAACGCGGTCCTTCGGGTACGGAGCCCTCGCGTCTGCTGCCTGTCGTGCTGGCGATCACGCACATGGACCAGTTGGACAAGAACAAGACCCTCGAGGAGGTGGTGGCGCTGTTCGACCCCCTACGGGCGGTGGGCGCGACGAGCTCGCGGATCACCGGGCTCACCGTGTCTGTCAACGCGGGCTCACCCAGTGGGCACTGCGCGTTGCCGCTGTTGTGGGGGCTCCGCCACGGCATACCCGCGATGGCGAATGAGGTCACTGCCGTGTGGCCCGTCGGCCCGCTACCGGCTTGGTCGTGGGGTAGCAACGGATTCGACCGGAAGAGGGCGACTTGGCATCCATAACCGTGACGATGTTGGGCGCTTCCGGGTCCGGCAAGACAACATACCTCCACGGCATGTTCACGCAGCTCGCACGCGGGTCGGGCGACTTCGGCCTGTTCGAGCGCGATCCCGACCTGGAACTGGATCTCATCGAGGGGTGGCGGGCGCTCGCCGAACACGGCGTGGTGCCCGAGGCCACGGATGAGAACCCGCGGTTCTACGAGTTCGTCCTCCAGCACCGCGAGCACACCGCGGCTACCATGAGCTGGGCCGACTTCCGCGGCGGAGCCCTGTTCACCCGTTCGGACCAGCACAGCGACGTGCTCCGCCTGCGTTCGCGGCTGATGGAGTCGGACTCCATCCACCTGGTCCTGGACGGCGGCACGCTCGCCGAAGCCCGGCTCCCGCACGACGTCCCCCGTCTCGCGACCACGCTCGGCGCCGAACGCATGTCGACGCTGGTCCGGGGCGTGGTCGACGCGCGAGCAGCACAAGGGCTCGCGCTGCCGTCGATCGTCGTGCTGATCACCAAGGCCGACCGGATCGTCAACGCTGCCCATGCCAACGGCGTGCCGCACGACAAGCGGCTGGCGGAGGTCATCGTGGCCGTCATCGACATGCTGCCAGTCCTGAGCCGGACGAGGCTCACCGCGATGGTGTGCCCGGTGCAGGTCGGCTGGTTCGGCGAAGCCGAGCACAACATCGACCCCGCGCGCGTCGACACCCAACGGTTGCACCAGCCCATCCTGTTCAGCGCGCGGCACCAGCACTTCACGGAGGAGTTCCGCCAACGGGCGGTGATCACCAGGCTGACCGGAGAGGTTGCCGCGCGGCAAGCCGAACTGGACGCCCTGCTGGTGCACCCGTTCCGGCTCCCAGGCAGGCGCTCCAAGGTGGAGTCCTCGCTGCGGGAAGCCCGGACTCGGCTCGCCGCCGCGGAACACGCCCGCGCGACGGCCGCCTACTGGTCCTCCGTGCTGGCCAGCAAGATCGACACCGACGTACCTATCATCCACGAGGGCAGGCACGTTCAAAGGGGCTCGGCATGACCGACAACACCTGGTCGCCCGTGGTCTACGCACGCATCCCCGCACACGACAACTGGTGGCGAACCGTACCGAACGGCACCAGCATCCCGGTGTCAGGCTGGTTGGCCACGGTCGTGCACGCCGTTGTGCAGGGCGGCCGCGACCTGCGTTTCGGTCCGCGCTTCCTGCTGGCGCGCCGTGATGGGTGGTGTGTGGTCGGCGTCGCGTGCCAGGCCGCCGAACTCAGCGACTCGATGCATTCCGACGGCGCACGGGAACTTTACACCTTCGTCGGTTGGCACGGCACCGGACCCCCACCCGAACTCACCACGCTGCGCAAGCACTTCCACACCTGGGCAGGCGTGGAGTACCACCGCTGGATGAGTCCGGTGTGGACGCATTCGGCAGCGGAGTCCGTTTCCCCGCAGATCGTTCAGTCCGGACCAGCACCGTGGCCGCTTCCCTTGACCGCTGATCCCCGCTCATCCGAGTGCCCACCGCCGGAACCCGCAGTAGTGCACGTCTGGCCGGAGGCGCAAGCCGACCCGCTGTGGCGAGCGGCCGCCATGACTGACGGGCTCGTTACCGTGATCGGCCTCCGAGTGACCCGATCGACCATGCAACCCGGCATTACGCATGCCACGTCAGCCGACACGACCGACCGGCGAAGAATTCCCACCAGCCATGTCGACCACAGCGCCGCGCCCACCAAGACCTCCCCGAAGACGAGCCGCATAGCCCGCCTGGTGGTCGACCTGGTGCGTCGCCGATCCCGCTGATGACCTCGACCGGTGTCCGCCGAGAACAGCACCTCGATCGACCAGAACACCACCACCGGCTCGGACAGCGACAACAGCCCTGCGGCAGGCCCAGAACCCGCCATCGGCATATGGACCTGCTACCGGAGCTGAGTAGTGGCCTCTTCCGCATGGACCGTGCGGCGGGATCCCGCTGAGTGGTGTGGACTCCTGTCATCCGCGCCGGATATCGCTGCTGTCGATGAGCCGTAGCGCGGCTGCCCTCGCAGCCAGTCGCGCGCAGGAGTGACCGGGGCGAGGAAGAACGGCAGGCTCACGCTCGAGATGGCCTCCAACAGGAGCTTCTCGGGCTGGTGCAGGTGGACCGTGGCGAGTCCCATCCCGGCCTGTTCCGCGACCCGCCGGTGTTTGCCCCGAGTGGACAGTGCGCGAGTGCGGGTTTTCGGCCCTGTGGTCGACGAGCGGGCTAACCACGGGGGCTGCCCGTTTCGCGGTCCCACAACAACTCCGCCAGCTGTGCGACCGCCTTGTCCCGGTGCCGCCGGTAGGTGTTGAACGACAGGTGCAGCGAGTCCGCCACGTGCTCCTGGACGCCGACCGGTCGCAGGAACGTGCGGTCGACGACCACGCCGAGCTCGGGCTTCAGCGCGGCGGTGGCCTCGGTGAGCAGGTCCCGCAGGGTCTCGGTGGGCGTGCGGTCGGCTCGGCCGTCCTCGCGGACCATCCGCGTGCGCAGCAACGGGTTCGACCGCAGGAGCTCCGGTGTGCGCAAGGCGCGCAGGGCGGAGCGGACGGCGTCGGTGAACTCCGGTCGGGACAGCACCGCTTCGGCGAGGACCTGCCCGGCGGGTCGGGTCGGGGCGCCGATCCGACGGGCGTGCAGCACGTCGGCCATGCCCACGACGCCGGTCCGGCGCCAGTCGTGCGCGAACACCGGGAACCGCGTCCCGCCGACGGTGTAGTCGGCGGCGGCCCAGAAGTCGAGGGACTCCATGGCGGGCGTCCACAGCTCGGCGTCGGCGAACGCGCCCACGAAGCTCCACGCCATGTCGTCGCCGACCAGGACGTCCAGCATCTGCCACGCGACGAACAGCGTCAGCGACGGTGACGGGCGTTGCCCGTGGTCGCGGTCGAGGAAGAAGCGCCAGGCGCGGACGCGTTCACCGGAGCGCGGCGGCCCGTGGCGCTCCGCGTACTCCCACATCGCGTCGGCGCCGGGGTCCACACCGGAATCGGCCGCGGTCAGGTCGAGGCACGCGCCGAAGCCCCGCGGTTCACCGGTCTCGGCGCGGAAGACCCGGAAGGACTCGGGCCGGCGCCGCATCCAGTGCGCCACCAGCTCGGCCTGCTCGCTCCCCTGCCACTCGGCGGTCATGGCGGCGATCGGTGCCCGGTCGCCGTCGCGCAGCCCGTCGGCGCGGGTCCGCATCGGCGGCGGCAGCGAAGCCAGTGCGGCGTAAGGGGACCGTGCGCCGTTCAGCACGACGGTCAGCACCACCAGGTCCAGCCGCTCGCGCTCACCCGCGGTCGCCCGGACCTGGTCGTGGAAGAACGCGAGCTTGCGGCGGTACAGGTCGGCGTACCGGACTGGGTCGCGCCAGCGCAGGTCGGCGGTGATGGCGTCGCGGACCACGTCGTGCGGGTAGAGCCCGTAGGGGGACTCGTCGACGAACGCCTGCGTCCGCAGCCAGGCGAACAGCTCGCCCGCGTCTCCGTCGGCCAGCGCGCGCAGCAGGTCCTCGGTCGTGACGGCCGACAGCGCGCACACCTCCAGCGCCGTGCGGTGCCGGGTGCTCGGCACCTCGTCGACCAGCTGCGCCAGCAGGGCGCCCACCACGTCCGGCAGGTCGTCCAGGGTGCGCGGCACGGCGCCGCGCCGCACGGCGTCCACCATCATCGACAGGGTCAGGGGATGACCACGGCTGATCTTCAGCAACCGGTCGTGCAGATCCGGCGGAACGCCCTGGGCGGTCAGGTGAGCGCGACCGTCCTCAGTGGACAGGTTGCCGAGCGCGACGACCCGCGTCACCTCCCGCCAGGCCGGGTCCGCGCGCCACCGCGGTCCGGGCCCCCGCCTCCCGGCGATCACCACCAGGCAGGACGCCGGGAGCGACGACAGGTAGTGCTCGCGGATCCAGTCGTCGACCGGCTCCAGCAGTTCGTAGGTGTCGATCAGCAGCACCGCGAGCGCGTCGTCGGCGAGGACGGGCAGCGCTCCCCGCCCGAGCGCCAGGTGCCGGGCGTCGACCCGCACCGGCTCGAAGCCCTTCTCGGCGGCCAGGTCGGCGAACACGTCGAGCAGCGCGCTCTTGCCCACCCCGCCGACCCCGTGCACGAAGATCACGCCGGGGGCGCCCAGCGCGTCCCGGAACACGGCGGTCTCCTCGTCCCGGCCCGTGAAAGACCGCCGCCGCAACTCCCGCAGGGTCTGCCCGAGTGAGGTCACGCCCCGACTGTAACCACCGCCGCCGCCACGAGGTTGGGCACCGGATGGGCACCGGACCGGGCTGGTGGTCGCGCCCCCGCCCGGTGACGATCTTGCCGCGAGCACCTCGCTCCTCCCACCGACGAAGGACATGACCATCGTGGACCACAACGCTGCCGACTTCCCGACCAACTGGGGGCGCTGGGGCGGCTCCGACCAGCTCGGCACCATCAACCTGATCACCGCGGAGGCCCGCGCGCGCGGCGCCTCGCAGGTGCGCACCGGCGTGTCGGTGTCACTGGCCAGGAAGACCCCGACCGCACCGCTGATGGGCGGGCCCATGGCGGGCCTGCGGGCGGACACCACGGGCGTGCAGACCATCATGTCGTTCACCGGCGCGCCGCCGCTGGCCATGGCCGAGCTGATGCTCATCACGACGCACCACCCCGAGGTCACGCACCTGGACGCGCTGTCGCACATGGTCGTGGACGGGCAGGTCTACCCCGGCATCCCCCGGTCCGAGAGCTCCGGGCCCGCCGGGGTGACCCACGGCGCCGCGGACGTGTTCGCCGACGGGATCGTGACGCGGGGTGTGCTGCTCGACCTGGCTCCGGGCGGCAAGCTGCCCGACGGGCACGCGGTCACGGCGGGCGACCTGGAGGCCGCGGAGACGCGGGTGGGCGTCGAGGTGACCTCGGGCGACGCCCTGGTCGTGCGGGCGGGCTGGGACCGCGTCCCCGACCACGGCCGGGCGCTGCCGGGGATGACGTCGGGCGCGGTCCGCTGGATGCACGAGCGCGGGATCGCCGTCTACGCCGGGGACATCGGGGACGCCTCTCCCCCGTTGCCGGGCGACTTCCCCGGCGCTTTGCACCGGTTGGGGTTGGGCAGGCTCGGCCTCGTGCTGGTCGACGGTGCCCGCAGCGAGGAGCTGGTCCCGGTCTGCGAGGAGCACGGCCGGTACACGTTCCTGTTCGCGGCCGCCGTTCCCCGCATCCTCGGCACCACCGGCCTACCGGTGAACCCGCTCGCCGTCTTCTGACGACCGCGGTTCAGGACGGGACAGGTCGGGCGAGGGCTTCCGCGACCGCCGCGGCGGTGCGGCGCACCTTGGCCGCGGCGAGGGCCAGGTTGACCGCGCCGGTCCGCGCGGCCACCGAGATCGCGGCCACCGCGACACCGGCGCCGTCGCGGATCGGCGCCCCCACGCAGACCAGGTCGGCGCGCAGCTCACCGCGGTCGACCGCGACGCCCTGCGACCGGACCCGGCCGATCTCCGCGAGCAGGTCCTCGCGGCGGGTGATCGTCGACCGGGTCGCCGCCTCGAGGTCCGCCTCCACCACGTCGGCCACCACCTCCGCCGCGGAGAAGGCCAGGATCGCCTTGCCGACCGCCGAGAGGTGGATCGGCATCCGGCCGCCGACCACCGACGGCGCCGGGCTCGGCCGCCCGCCGACCAGCTTCTCCAGGTAGACCACGTCGGTGCGGTCGCGCACGGCCAGGTGGACGGTGCCGCCGGTGGCGGTCATCAGGTCCTGCATGTGCGGAAGGGCGACGGCGCGGAGGTCGGGCCTGCCCGAGGCGCGCATGCCGAGCTCGAACAGGAGCAGCCCGAGCCGGAGCAGGTCGCCGTCGCGTTCCACCGCGCCGATCCGGATCAACGGCTCGAGGAGGTCGTGGACGGTGGTCTTCGGGTACCCGGCCCGCCGGGCCAGCTCGCCGAGCGACACCGAGCCCCGCTCCGGGAACGCCATCAGGATGCCGAACGCGCGATCCACCGGAGCACGCCCGTTCGGTTGAGCCGAACGCATGCCTGGACCATACTCCGCGCGGTGGCCACGATGGCCCGCATGCCCCTGGTCAGCGTGGTCCAAGCGACACCCGTCCCCGACGATCCCGGCGCGACGGTCGACAAGGTCGGCGAGCTCGTCGGCGCGGCGCGGGCGGAGGGCGCCGAGCTCTGCCTGCTGCCGGAGGCCTTCGTCGGCGGCTACCCCAAGGGGAGCACGTTCGGCGGGTACGTGGGCGGCCGGACCGACGCCGGGCGGGAGGAGTTCGGGCGGTACTGGGAGTCGGCGATCACCGTGCCGGGGCCGGAGGCGGGCAGGCTGGCCGAGGTGGCCAGGTCGAACCGGGTGCACCTGGTGGTCGGTGTCGTCGAGCGCGCGGGCGGCACGCTGTACTGCGCGGTGCTCACCTTCGGCCCGGACGGCGCGCTGGTCGGCAAGCGGCGCAAGCTGATGCCCACGGGCGCGGAGCGGATGGTCTGGGGCTTCGGCGACGGGTCCACCCTCCAGGTCCACGACACCGCGCTGGGCCGCCTGGGCGCGGTGATCTGCTGGGAGAACTACATGCCGCTGCTGCGCACCACGATGTACCACAAGGGCATCGAGATCTACTGCGCGCCGACCGCCGACGGACGTCCGACCTGGGTCTCGACGATGCGGCACATCGCCGTGGAGGGCCGGTGCTTCGTGCTGTCCTGCAACCAGTTCGCCCGGCGCTCCGACTTCCCCGCGCACCAGCAGAACCTGGTCGGGGCCCAACCCGACGACGTCGTCGCCACCGGCGGGAGCTGCATCGTGGGCCCGCTCGGCGAGATCCTGGCCGGGCCCGCGTGGGACGGCGAGCAGACCCTGTTCGCCGAGATCGACCTGGCCGCGCTGCCGCGGGCGCGGTACGACTTCGACGCGGTCGGCCACTGCGCCCGCCCGGACGTGTTCCGGCTGACCGTCGACCAGACCGTCCGCGAGGCGGTCGCCTACGCGTCGGACCAGGACCCGACCGCCGACCCGAGGAGCACCCGATGACCGGAACAGCGCTCCCGGCGGAGGTCGGCAGGCAGGCCGTCCGCTCGGCCGCGGAGATCATCGCGCCCCACGTCCGGCGCACGCCCGTGCTGCGGGTGGCGACCGGCTCTGCGGTGGTCACGATCAAAGCGGAGTCCCTGCAGGTCACCGGCTCGTTCAAGGTGCGGGGAGCGCTGAACACCGTGCTCGGCGCCGAGCTTTCGGCCGACGGGGTCGTCACGGCCAGCGGCGGCAACCACGCCATCGCGGTCGCCTACGCCGCCCAGCGCAGGGGTACGCCCTGCCGGGTCTACGTGCCGGAGATCTGCCCACCGGTCAAGCGCCGCAAGATCGCCGAGCTGGGCGCGGACCTGGTCGTCGGCGGCCTGGTCTACGCGGAGTGCGCCGAGGCCGCCGCCGAGTGGGCGGCCCGGACCGGCGCGCTGGACGTGCACGCGTTCGACCGGGAGTCGGTCATCGCCGGTCAGGGAACCGTGGGCGCGGAACTTCAGGAGCAGCACCCCGCGGCGGACACCGTGCTGGTGCCGGTGGGCGGCGGCGGCCTGGTGGCGGGCATCGCGGCCTGGTACGGCGACACCGCGCGGGTGGTCGGCGTGGAACCGGAGTCGTGCCCGACGCTGACCACCGCGCTCGCCGTGGGCGAACCCGTGGACGTGAGCACCGGCGGCCGGGCCGCCGACTCCCTCGGCGCGCGCAGAGTCGGACGACTCGCGCTGGCCACGGCCGTCCGCCACGGGCTGCGGACGGTGACGGTCGACGACGCGGCGATCCTGGCCGCCCAGCGCTTCCTGCTGGAGCGGGTCGGGCTGCTGGTGGAGCCCGGCGGCGCGACCGCTTTCGCCGCCGTCCTCAGCGGCGCCTACCGGCCCGCGGACGGCGAGCAGGTCGCGGTGGTCGCCTCCGGCAGCAACGCCGACCTCGCCGCACTCGTCCCGGCCGGGTAGCCCGTCCGGTGTGAAGGCCGATGGCCCTCGCGGCCGGGATGGCAGTACCGCCCGGCCTCTTCCGCCCCGCAGGCGCGCCGGCCTGCGGGGCGGAAGACCGCGAGGACGTGCTCACGGCGGGACCGCACGGTGGTGGCCGAGCAGCCCGTCGCCCCTCGCTGACGCCTTCCACCTCGGAGCGCCGGTGGGCCGTGCTGGACACCCGTGAGCACCGCGGGACGTGGACACCGGACACCGTCGCGGCACAGGATCCGTGCCAGGACGACGGTGCCGTCCACGGACTCCGAGGACCGGTCGATGAGCATTCCGCCTCCCGCCGAGCGGGGGCGCCTCGGCGGAGGCGTCCTGCTCGACGTCGAGGCGACCGGTGGTCCCGCGTCCCCCACGGCCACGGCCGGCAGCACCGCGGCGGGCCGGCCGGAGGAGGGATCCGTGTTCGGCTCCGGGTCCCCGGCCGCAGTCAGCGCCCGCGTGGGTGAAGTGCGCCCCACGCGCCTGTTCTCGGACTCCCCCTGCCGTCCACGTCGACTGTTACCCGACGCCCGCCGGGTGGCCCGCGCCGGGCGGTGACGACCCCTTGTCCGGTCGCGCGCGGCTCCGGAGGTGACGGAGACCACCTGCTTCGAATTCGAAGCAGGTGGTAGCGTGATCCTCAGTTGCTTCGAACTCGAAGCACAATCCCACTCGAACGAAGGCGAGGCCCTCTCATGAAGGCAGTGCGGTTCCACGACTACGGCACCCCCGAGGTCCTGCGCTACGAGGACGTGGACCAGCCGGTCCCCGGTGCCGGGCAGGTCCGCGTCCGGGTCGCCGCGACGTCGTTCAACCCGATCGACGCCAGCGTCCGCGCGGGCAACATGCAGGGCCCCATGCCGGTGGTCCTGCCGCACACCCCCGGCCGCGACGTCGCGGGCACGGTCGACGCGCTCGGCGACGGCGTGGACGGCCTGGCGGTCGGCGACGAGGTCGTCGGGTTCCTGCCGATGACCGACGACGGCGCGTCGGCGGAGTACATCCTGGTCCCGGCCGAGATCCTGACCCCCGCGCCCACGAGCGTCCCGCTGTCGGACGCGGCGGCGTTGCCGCTGGTGGGGCTGACCGCGTGGCAGGCGCTGTTCGACCACGGCAAGCTCGCCGTCGGGCAACGCGTGCTGGTCAACGGCGCGGGCGGCGCCGTAGGCGGTTACGCCGTGCAGCTGGCCAAGTGGGCGGGCGCGCACGTGGTCGCCACGGCCAGTCCGCGCAGCGCCGAGCTCGTCAAGGCCCACGGCGCCGACGAGGTCGTCGACCACACCTCCGCCGACGTGGTCGGGGCGGTGTCCGAGCCGGTCGACGTCGTGCTCAACCTCGCGCCGGTCGCCCCGGAGCAGCTGGCCGCGCTGGCCACCGTCGTCCGGCCCGGCGGTGTCGTGGTGAACACGACCGTGTGGATGCCCGCGCCCGACGACGAGGAGCGCGGTGTGCGCGGCGTCAACCTGTTCGTGCGCAGCGACGCCGAGCAGCTCGCCCGGCTGGTGGGACTGGTCGACGGCGGCGACCTGCGCGTCGAGGTCGCCCGGCGCGTGCCGCTGGCGGAGCTGCCCGCGCTGCACACCCAGGCCGCCGAGGGCGCCTTGGCCGGCAAGGTCGTCGTCCTCGTGTCCGGCGCCTGATCACCTCACACACCCGAACGAACCCTGACAAGGACACAGCCATGTCGTTGAACCTGGATCCCGAGATCGCCGAGGCACTCGCCCCGATGGCAGGAGCCATGGCGGGCTTCACCCCGCCCGCGGTGGGCGACGTGCCGGGGCGCCGCGCCTTCTGGGAGCCGATCATCGGCTCCGCGAGCACGGCCCAGCCGATCCCCGCCGACGTGACGACGACCGACCACGACATCACGACGGACGACGGCACGCGGATCACCGCGCGCTGGTACACCAAGCCCGACGCGACGCCGGGCCCCGCGGTGCTGTTCTTCCACGGCGGCGGCTACATCTTCGGCCACATCGGCCTGTTCGACGGACCCGTCTCCCGCTACGTGGCCGCCAGCGGCGTCCCCATGCTGTCGGTCGAGTACCGCCGCGCCCCCGAGCACCCGTTCCCCACACCGCTGGAGGACGCCTACGCCGCACTGGTCTGGCTGCACGAGAACGCCGCCGGGCTGGGCGTGGACCCCGACCGGATCGGCGTCATGGGCGACAGCGCGGGCGGCGGTCTGGCCGCGGCACTGGCGATCCTCACCCGCGACCGCGGTGGGCCGGCGATCGCCCGGCAGATCCTGGTCATGCCGATGCTCGACGACCGCACGACCACCCCCGACCCGCACATCGAGCCGTACGTGCTGTGGTCCTACGACGACAGCCGCACCGCCTGGCCCGCCCTGCTCGGCGACGCCGCGGGCGGACCCGACGTCCCGCCCACCGCGGCACCGGCCCGGCTGGAGGACGCCACCGGCCTGCCGCCCGCGTACATCGAGGTCGGCCAGCTCGACGTGTTCCGCGACGAGGACACCGCCTACGCCACCAAGCTCAGCCGGGCGGGCGTCCAGGTCGAGTTCCACCTGCACCCCGGCGCACCGCACGAGTTCGACTCGATCGCGTTCACCTCCGACGTCGCCCGCCGCGCCATCGCCGACCGCGTCCGCGTGCTCAAGTCGATCTGACACCGCGCGCGTTCGCCCTTCCCCCAAGGAGATGGGCGAACGCGCCCCTGGCGGCCCGGCCGCTTCGCCTACGAGATCACGGGTTCCACCAACGCGCTGGTGGCCGCGATCCGCGAGGTGGAGCGGGTGGCGGGCCGCGGCGAGTCCTCAGTGGACCGGTCCGGTCGGGCCCCGGTCCGGCGCGGTCCACACCCGGTGTTCCCGCATCCGGGACCTGAGCACGTCGAACTCGCACCCCGGCGCGTCCGGGTCGAAGCCGTGCTCGATCAGCCAGCGCGAGGCCACCAGGCCGCGCAACGACCACCAGGCGCGGATCACGTCCCGGTCCGCGTCGGCTCCGTAGCCGACCAGCAGGTCGTCCAGGCGTTCCTCGTGCCCGAGCGTCAGGGTGGCGAGGTCGAACATGGCGTCGCCGGGCGCGGCCTCCGACCAGTCGATGATGCCGGTGACCTCGTCGCCGTCGACGAACACGTGGGTGATCTGCAGGTCCCCGTGGATGAACGCCGGTGTCCACGGCCGGAGCGCGGCCTCGGCGATCCCGCGGTTGTGCCGGACCACCTCGGCGGGCAGCACGGCGTTGGCCAGCAGCCACTCGCACTCCCGGTCGAGCTCCGCTGCCACGTCGTCGAGCCCACGGCCCGGCCACGGCGGCAAGGGCGCGTCGTGCAGCCTCCGGATGGCGGCGCCCGCGGCCGCCCACGCCGCGGGCGACGCCGTCGACGGTTCGCCGAGCAGCCCCAGCGCCTTGCCCGGCACGGCGGCGATCGCGAGCACGGGAGGCTCGTGCCAGAGGACCGCCGGGGTCGGTACCGGCACCACGGCCATCGCCCGCACCTCGACCTCGGCGTGCGCCGGGTCCACGTCCACCTTCAGGAACACCCCGCCGACGCGCAGCGTCGTGCGCTGGCTGTGGGCCACGACGACCTCGATCTCCTCCACACCGGGCATCCTGGACGGGGACGGCCGCCGCTGTCGCCGGATTTAGCGCCTCAGGACGCCGGGGCCTGGGCCGGACCCACGAAGTGGACCTCCGGGAACCGCGGTGACGGGCACTCGAGCAGCGGCTGGGGCCGGTGCCGCAGGTGCAGGTCGGTGAACGCGGCCACGTAGGCGCGGTCGATCTCGACGACGCGGGCGCCGGGCAGCGCCGCGGGCGGCAGGCCGAGCCATTCGGTGAGCACCGCCGCGTCGCTGAACGAGGTGTGCGTCGCCCGCGGCACCTGCAGCCAACGGCGCCAGCCGGTCAGGTGGGCCCACGTCCGGTCCCAGTCCGGGCGGTCCCCCGGCGCGCCGTTCTCCCCGCCCAGCATCAGGAACGGGCGCGCCAGGTCCTCGGGCGGTGCCGGTTGGAACGAGCCGTCCATGTTGATCCCGGCGTCCACCCTCGGGTCCACGAGCATCATCGCGGCGGCGGCCGATCCGCCGATCGAGTGGCCCGCGACCTCGATCCGGTCGGGGTCGACCAGCCGTCCGTAGCGGGGGTCGGCGAGCAGCCGGTCCAGCACGAACGAGAGGTCCAGCACCCGGCTGGCGGTGATCGCCGTCCCGCTCGTCCCTCCCTTGCACACCACGCACGGGGCCACGTGACCGTCGGGGAACGTGACCGCGGCGCCCTCGTAGGTGTGGTCGACGCCGGCCACGACGTAGCCGCGGCCGGCGAGGTCCTCGGCGAGGGAGGTGAGCGTCCAGCGGGGGAAGGCAAGTCCCGGCGAGAGCACGACCAGCGGCGACCGGCCGGGCAGCGGTGGCGCGTCGGTCCGCGAGTGGGTGCCCACCCCGGCCAGGGCGTCGGGAGGCGCGGTGGTGATGCCGTACAGCTCCAGCAGCAGCCGGGACTCCTCGGCCGTGGCGTAGGGCGCGCGGTCGCCGCGGTCCGCGACGGCCGGGTACCACAGGGAGACCATCAGCTCCCGCGGTCCGGTCGGCACCCAGGGGTCCGTCCGGTCCTGGTCGACCAGGTGCAGGTCGGTCCGGCCGACCGGGTGCGGTCCGGTCGGCGCGGGCAGGACCCACTGGTCCGGTGTGGCGGTGGCGGGCGCGGCCAACGCCACGACCGCGACCGCGGCGGCGATGGCCGCGGCCGTCCTGCGCATCAACTGGTTCGGAGTCATCACGGTGGCGACGGTAGGGAGGCGCGCTGTGCCGGGGCATCGGTCTTCCGCCGGGCGGGCACCCCGACTTTCGTCAGGGGCAAGGGATCGCGCCGCTTTGTAGGGTGGGTCGATGGGTGTTCGGGGAGCGGATCCGGTGTGGGCGCCGGTGCTGGTGCTGTCGGCCGGGTTGTCGCTCTCGGTGGCGCTGACGTTCGACGGCGGCGGCTGGCTGGCGGTGCCGATGGCGGTGCTGGGCTACCCGGCGGGCAGGCGGATGACGTCCGTTCCGCTCGCGTTGCGGGTGTTCGGCGCCGTGCTGTGCACCGGGCTCGCGCTGGCGCTCTGGCGTTCGCCCGACCCGTTCGCGGACTGGCTCTCGGTGCTGTTCGTCGAGTTCTCCGCGTCGGTGCTGCCGTGGTCGCTCGGCCGCTACCAGCGGCTGCGCGCCGAGCAGCGCGAGCACGAGCGGGCCGCGGTCGCCGAGCAGGCCAGGCTGCGCGAGCGGGAGCGGATCGCGCGGGACGTGCACGACTCGATCGGCCACGAGCTGGCGCTGATCGCGTTGCACGGCGGGGCGCTGGAGCTCGCGGCGGACCTCACCGACGAGCAGAAGCGGGCGGCGGGCGAGGTGCGGGCCGGGGCGGTCCGGGCCACCCACCGGCTGCACGACATCGTGCAGGTGTTCGGCGGCGCGGCCTCCCTTCGGCCCGCCGACGAGAGCATCGACGACCTGGTCCGCCGCGCGTCGCAGGCGGGTCTGCGGGTCCGCCTCCGGCACGTCGGCACGGCACCCGCGTGGTCGCCGATGACCAGGCAGGCCGCCCACCGCGTGGTCCAGGAGTCGTTGACCAACGCCACCCGGCACGCTCCGGGCGCGCCGGTCACCGTCACGATCGCGCGCCGGGACGACGGCACCCGAGTCGAGGTCGTGAACGAGCCGGCGGCGCGGTCGGACGGCGGCACGGGGACCGGGCTGGGGCTGATCGGGCTGGCGGAGCGGGTCCGCCTCGCGGGCGGGCGGTTGTCCGCGGGGCCGCGGCCCGACGGCGGCTGGGCGGTGACCGCCGTGCTGGCCGACGGCACCGGGCCGTGGCGGGACGCGGGCCCGCCGGACCCCGCCCCCGACGGCAGGCGGTGGATCGCCGCGCCGCCGCTCGGCGTCGGGCTCGCGCTCGTCGTCGTGCTCGCCGTCCTCCAGGTGGTCACGGTGACGCGGACCGGGCTCGCCGACGACCGGTTCGCGGACCTGCGGTCCGGGCTGACCCGCGCGGACGTCGACCGGCTGCTGCCGCCCGACGACCTCGGTCCGGCCCCGAGGGTGCTCGCCACCCCGCCCCGGCCCGAGGACGCGAGCTGCGTCTACTACCTGGCGGGCGACAACCTGCTCGACCTCGACCCCGACGCCTACCAGCTCTGCTTCGTCGACGACGTGCTGGTGGCGAAGAACCGGCTGGAGAGGGCGTAGCGCGGTGCCCCCGATCCAGGTGCTCGTGGCCGACGACGAGGTGATGGTCCGCTCGGGCATCCGGGCGATCCTGGCCACCGACGACGGCATCGAGGTCGTCGCCGAGGCCGCCGACGGGCGCCGGGCGGTCGAGCTGGTGCGCGCCCACCGCCCCGACGTGGCGCTGCTGGACATCCGGATGCCCGAGCTCGACGGGCTCGCCGCGGCCGACGAGATCGCCGTGGTGGCCCCGGTGACCAGCGTCATCGTGCTCACCACGTTCGGCCAGGACGACTACGTCGCCAGGGCCCTCGGCGGCGGGGCCGCGGGCTTCCTGCTCAAGGCCTCCGACCCGCGCGAGCTGATCACCGCGGTGCACGCCGTCGCCGACGGCGCCGCGTTCCTCTCCCCCGCCGTCGCCCACAGGGTCGTCCGCAGCTACCGCGACGTCGGCGCCTCCGCCACACGGGCCCGGCGCCGGGTCGAGGCGCTGACCGACCGCGAGCACGACGTCCTGGCCCTGCTCGGCGCCGGGCACTCCAACGCCGAGATCGCCAAGGCGCTGCACGTCGTCGAGGGCACGGTGAAGGCCCACGTCAGCTCCATCCTGGACAAGCTCGACGCCCGCAACCGCGTCCAGGCCGCCATCGTCGCCTACGAGGCGGGCCTGGCCTGAGCCCGACCGGTGAGCGGCCGTCCACCGGGACCGGACGCGCCGGTCCGCCCTACTTGACGACCCGGTACCGCAGGTGGTCGACGGCCGGGGAGCCGGGCGTCTCGACGCGCTCCAGCCCGATGGCCGAGCCGAGTGCGGCGAACAGGGGCGTGCCACCGCCGATGAGCAGCGGGACCACGTGCACGGAGATCTCGTCGACCAGGCCCAGCGGCAGGGCCTGCTGCAGCACGGTGGCGCCGTGCAGGCACACCCACTTGTCCCCCGCGGCCTCCCGCGCCAGCCCGATCGCGCTCGCGACGCCATCGGTGACGAAGGTGTAGCCGGGGTGGTCCTCGGCGGGCGCGTCGTGGGTGACCACGAAGCTCCGGCTGCCGGGAACCGGACCGCCGGGGCCCCACTCGTGCACGGTCTTGTCGAACGACGTGCGCCCCATCACCACGGCACCGCAGTGGGCGACCGCGTCTTCGAGGTACCCGCGGTCCGCGTCGGCGGGGTCCTTGAACATCCAGTCGTGCAGGCTGTCCGCGCCGTCGCCGAACGGGTTCCCGCGGCCCGCGTTCGGGCCGGTGACGTAGCCGTCGAGCGAGATCGACATGTCGCAGATGACCAGTCCCATGATCCTGATCCCTTCCGGTTGCACCTTGCTTCCACAGACACGTCGAACGGGCGGCTCCCGTTTCGACAACCGCCCTCGAACGACGTCGCCGAGGTCCGGCGGAAATGCGTTTGGTGGGTCGGGGCCGGGTGGTTAGCGTGCGGGTGACCGTGACATCGCAGCAGGAGGTGGGACCCGTGAACACCGCAACGACATGGGTGCTCCCCTCCCCGTCACGGCCGGGCGGCTGACGCAGGTGCCGCCGGGAGCGCCTGGACACCAAGGCGATCCCGAAAGGCATCCATGCATCCCGCGCGCTTCACCACGAAGACGTCATCGGACGGCGTCACCGAGCAGGACTTCACGATCGGCGAGGTCCCCGGCGTCCTCTGGTCGCCCACCTCCTCGTCGACACCGACCCCCCTCGTGCTGCTGGGGCACAGCGGCAACACCCACAAGCGGACACCGGCGGTGGTGGGGCTGGCCCGGCGCCTCGTGACCGACGGCGGCTTCGCGGTCGCCGCCCTCGACGCGCCAGGTCACGGCGACCGCCCGCGCAGCGCGTCCGACGAACGCCGGATCGCCGCCCTGCGGAGGCTGACGCCGGGGCAACCGATCGGCCCGGTGGTCGAGCGGCTCGCCGCCGACATCGCGGACCGCGCCGTACCCGAATGGCAGGCGACCCTGGACGCCCTGCTGGAACTGCCGGAACTCGAAGGCCCGATCGGCTACCACGGCATGGACACCGCCACCGCGGTCGGCATGCGGCTGACCGCGGTCGACCCCAGGGTCACGGCCGCCGTCTTCGGCCAGTTCTGGTCCGACACCCTGACCGGCACGGCCGAGCGGATCACCGTCCCGGTCGAGGTGGTCCTCCAGTGGGACGACACGCGCATCGACCGCCACCACGGCCTCGCGCTGTTCGACGCGTTCGCCTCACGGGAGAAGTCGTTGCACGCCAACGCGGGCGCCTACCAGGACGTGCCCGCGTTCGAAACCGACAGCGCCGTCCGCTTCTTCACCCGGCACCTCCGCCGGACCACCGCGGCCTGACCCGGCGGGGACCGGCGACCACTCCGGTCGCCGGTCCCCCTGGTCGGGGCCGGGCCAGCGGGTACCCGATCGGGTACCGGCACTACGGTGACCCCAAGGACGAGGAACGGACCACACCATGACAGCGGCACCAGGCCGGCACACCCACGGCGAGCCGGGACAGGCGGCGGAGGACGACCTGCGCGCCCTGTTCGGGCGGTCCACGGTCATGTTCGCCTCGCTCGTGGGCCCCGAGCACCTGGTGGACACGGCGAACCCGGCGTTCTTCGCCACCTTCGCGGGCCAACGGGCGCGCACCGGGCCCACCCCGCTCGGCGAACTGGTCCCCGAACTGGCCGAGCAGGGCTTCATCGCGGTGCTCGACGAGGTCCGCCGCACCGGGGAGTCCCACACCGGCCACGACGTCCGGATCGTGCTCGGCACGGGCCTCCACGCCAGGGAGGCGTTCTTCGACTTCACCCACGAGCCGCGCCGCGACCCCGACGGCACCGTCACCGGGATCCGGGTGATCGGCGTCGAGACCACCCAGGCCAAGCACGCCCAGCACCTGATGACCGAGCACCGCGCCCTGCTGGAGCAGATCGCCCGGCAGGCACCCCTGACCGAGGTCCTCGACGGGATGGCCCGCTGCATCGAGACCCTGTCACCGCAGGAGGTGCTCGTCTCCGTGCTGCTCGCCGAACCCGACGGCCTGCACCTGCGCCACGGGGCCGCGCCGAGCCTGCCCGACTTCTACAACCGGGCCATCGACGGGATCGCCACCGGTGAGGGCGTCGGCTCGTGCGGCACGGCCGCCCACCGGCGGGAACCGGTCATCGTCACCGACATCGCCACCGACCCGTTCTGGGACGACTTCCGGGACCTGGCCGACCGGGCGGGCGTGGCCGCCTGCTGGTCCACGCCGATCCTGGCCCGCGACGGGAGCCTGCTGGGCACCTTCGCCATGTACCACCGGGTCCCTCGCGTCCCGCAGGACTCCGACTTCGCCCTCGCCCGCGTCTTCGCGGACACCGCCGCCCTGGCCGTCGAGCGCCACCACGACGAACAGGCGCGGCGGGACGCCGAGACCCGCCTCGAAGCCGCCCACGACGACCTGGCCAAGGCGGTGCGCACCGAGCGGGAACTGCGGGCCGAGGCCGAGCAGCGCGCCGCGGCGGCCGCGGAACTGGCCGAGCGGATGCGCGCCGCCGCGGCCGCGCAGGCCGCCGTGCCGCACCCCGAGCGGTGCGGACTCGGCGGCGCCGACGGGTGCACCGCGCCCGCCGAGCTCAAGGTCGCCGACTCGTGGGGCGACTCGTCCTGGGGCTGCCAGGCCCACGTCGAGGAAGCCATGATCAACGTGCGGTCGGCGTTCATCGCCAACGAGGACCTCGGCGGCCTGGCCGCCTACATCAACCGCCGCCCGGCCGGACGTCCTCGCGTCGACTGACCCGCGGTGCCGCGTCGAGCGGGTCGAGGCACAGGCGTTGCAGGGTCGGTGCCAGTGCGATGACGAGGTCGTCGTCCCCTGTGCACGGGGCGGGGCACTTCGCTGGGCGGCCTGATCGCCCGCGACTCCGCTGGACTTCCCGACCGCGCCGCCAACCCGTGACCACGGGCGATGTCCGCGGTCACCCGACCGGTCGTGCGCCGGGGATCCCCATCGCCTCGTAGTGCGCCAGAGCCCGTGCGCGGTACTCGGCGTCGCCCGTCGCGGCGGAGATGCCGTTCAAGGCGTGCGCGTGCTCCAGGCGGTACTCGATGCGCTGGGCCAGGTCGAGCGCCTGTCGGTGGTGGTCGGCCGCCGCCGTCTCGTCGCCCTCGGACAAGCAGATCGCGCCCATGGCGTTGTGCGCCTCGGCGAGGTGGTCCGGGCTCCTCCCGTGGCCGAGCAGGTGCAACGCCTGCCGCGCCTGGTCGCGTGCGTCCGACGCTCGGCCTGCCCGGCGCAGGCCGTCGGCGAGCTCGACGAGGCCGCGGACGGTGTAGTCGGCGTTCCCGGCCTCCCGTGCGAGCTCCAGGCCTGCCGACAAGTACCGGATGGCGGTGTCGGGGTCGCCCAGTCCGCTGTGGACGGTCCCGAGGGTGGTGAGGTTGGACGCCTCCTCGTTGACGTCGCCGATCTTCCGGCTCAGCGCCAGTGCTTCCTCCAGCAGCGGACGGGCGCCGACCGCGTTGCCGAGGACGAGCTCGGTCCTGCCCGCGTTGGCGGTGCAGATCGCCTGTCCGCGGTCGTCGCCGAGGCGTTGCTGGATCCCCATCGCGGTCCTGTGCTCGTCCAGCGCCTCGACGAGGTCCCCGAGCCGGTAGTGCAACAACCCCATGACGCCGAGCGTCCAGCTCTCACCGGACTCGTCGCCGAGCTCCCGTGCCATGGCGAGGCACCGGGCGGCGTGGCCGAGGCCGGTGCGGTAGCGGCACGACATGTAGTTGGTCAGGGCGAGGTGGTACACGCTGCGGGACTCGGCGGCCAGGTCACCGAGGCGGTGCGCGGCCTCGGCGGCGGGTTCCTGGATCGCCATGAGGTCCTCGACGTGGTGGTTGATCACCAGGTAGTGCCCGACGTTGCGCGGCAGCAGGACCAGGTGCTCGTCGAAGCCGTGCCGCCCGGCGTGCCGGATCGCCGCCAGCAGGTTGCGGTTCTCGGTGGCGTACCAGCTCATCGCGCTCTTGTTGTCGCGCAGGTCGGGCACGTGGTCCGGGACGTGGGTGACCGGCGGGTCGAGCTGCCTGCGTCCGGGCTGGAGGAGGTCGGTGGCCCGTGTCGTCACGTGCAGGTAGTAGTCCAGCAACCGGTGGACCGCCGTCGGGCGTTCGGGATCGGTCGCGACCAGGGCGAGGGCGTGGTGCCGCAGGAGGTCGTGGAAGGTGTACCTGCCGGTGGCGGGCTGTTCGAGCAGGTGGTGGTCCACCAGCAGTTCCAGCACGTCCCGGGTGTCGGACACCGGCGTTCCCGTCAGCGCCGCGACGGCGGGCGGGTCGAAGTCGGTCCCCGGATGCGCGCCCAGCAGGCGGAACGTCCGCTGCTGGTCGGCCTTGAGGTACCGGTAGGACAGGGCGAAGGCGACCGCGATGTCGTGGTCCGCGTCCGGGCCGGGTAATCGGGTCCGCTCGGTCCGCATCCGGTCGACGAGGTCCGCCACGGTCCACCGCGGTCGGTGCTGGAGCCGGGTCGCGGCGATCCGCACGGCCAAGGGGAGCCGCCCGCACACCTCGACCAGTCGCGCGACCTCCTCCGGCGCGGAAGTCGCGCGCTCACCGACGATCCCGGTGAACAGCGCTGTCGCCTCGGCCTCCGACAGCACGTCGAGCGACAGCGGGACCGCGCCGTTCAACGCGGGCATCCGACGGCGGCTCGTGACCAGCACGAGGCATCCGGGAGCACCGGGGATCAGGTGCCGCACCTGGTCCGCGTCGACCGCGTTGTCGAGCACCAGCAGGGCTTCGCGGTCGGCCATCTCCGTCCGCCAGACCAGCACGCGCTGGTCGAGCCCGGCGGGGATCCGGTCGGCCGGGACGCCCAACGACCGCAGCAGCGCGTCGAGGGCCGCGGCGGGCTCGACGGGGTCGCGGTCGGGGGTGAACCCGTGCAGGTCGACGAACAGCTGCGCGTCCGGGTACCGCGGCGCCAACCGACGTGCCGCGTGCACCGCCAAGGCGGTCTTGCCGACCCCCGCCATGCCGTCGATCGCCGAGATCATGATGGTCCGGCCCGCCCGCGCACCCGTGACGAGCCGCTCCAGCTCCGGTTGACGGCCGACGAAACCCGGCACGTCGAACGGCAGCGAGTTGGGCCGCCGCCGGGACTCCGGCTCGGCGGCGGGGGTGGTCTCGGCGCGGAGGATCCGCTCGTGCGTCCTGCGCAGCTCGTCGCCGGGGTCCAGGCCGAGCTGCTCGGCGAGGACTCGACGCGTCTCGTCGTAGCGGCCGAGCGCCTCCGCCTGCCGTCCGCAGGAGTAGAGGGCGAGCATGGTCAGGCTGACGAGCTTCTCCCGCAGGGGGTGCTCCGCCGACAGCTCGACCAGCTCGCCCAGGATCTCCTGCTGCCTGCCGAGCCTCAGCACGACCTCGGCCCGCTTCTCGGAGGCCACCAGCTGCTCCTCGGCCAACCCCGTCCGCAGGCGGTCCAGCGCCTCCGCGCCCGTCGTGCCCGCCAGCGGTTCGCCGCGCCACAGCGACAACCCCTCGGTCAGCGCCCGCGCGGCGGTCTCGTCCGACCCGGCCCGGTGCGCTCGGGAGACCAGGTCGCGGAACCGGTGCACGTCGACCCGGTCCGGGTCCACGTCCAACGCGTAGCCGGGCGGACGGCGGGCGATGTCCACCCCCGCCGGGCGCAGCGCCTTGCGCAGGCGGGAGACGTAGTTGTGGATCAGGCCCCTCGCGTCGCCGGGCGGGTCCTCGCCCCACAGGACCTCCGCCAGCCGGTCCACCGGCACCCCGTCGCCCGCGCGCAACGCCAGCACCGCGAGCACGCACCGCTGCATGGGTGGTCCGACCGGCAGTCGCACGCCGTCGTGCCAAGCCTCCACCGAGCCGAGAACCCCGATGTCCATAGGGCGTGGATGGTAGTGGAAATCGTCCAGGTCCCGTCCAGATCGGGGACTTAGTGTCCGGTCAGTCGTAGCCCACGGGGCTCCACCGACGATCAGGGGGACAACAACCATGCCACTGCCGTTTCACCGATTCCTCGCGGCCACAGCCGCCGCGTTGCTGATGTCCGGCCTGGTGAGCCAGTCACCGGCCAGTGCCGCCGATGGCACGCCCGAGACGTGCGCCAAGTACGGTTTCGACGCCGGGTTCCGCGCGGGTGCGCTGATCAAGGCCATCGCCATCGGCATGGCCGAGTCCAGCTGCTACACCCATGCGACCGGGCCCACGCCGCTGGACCAGGGCATGTGGCAGATCCGGGCCTACGAAGAGCGGGTGGCCAAGTACGGCGACCTGACGAACCCGGTGAACAACGCCAAGGCGGCCTACGAGCTGTCCGACCGCGGACGGAACTGGGGGGACTGGGCCACCAACTGCTCGGACGCGTCCTCGAAGCGCTGCTACGCCCACTGGATGGACGTGGCCACGAGAACCGTCCGGTCCTTCCTGGTCCCCGATGTCAACGGGGACGGCTTCGCGGACGTCGTCGGGGTCGACGGGGGCGGCAAGCTCGTCGGCTACCACAACGGGTCACTGGTCAACGCGGGCGGTCTCCCGTTCGTGGACCGGACGTGGCGGCTGACGACCAGCGACTGGACCGGCTTCCGACACCTGGCGCTCGGGGACGTCAACCACGACGGGTTCACCGACCTGGTCGCGGCGCGCGGCGACGGCGCCCTCGTCGTGTACTGGAACGGGAGCCAGGTGAACGAAGGCGGCTACCCCTACCTCGGCGCCGGGTGGACGGAGCCCGACGGCACCTGGAACACGATGAGGCAGTTCGCGGTCGGGGACGTGACGGGCGACGGGTACGCCGACATCGTCGCCGTCGAGGGGACCGGTGCCCTGGTGGTCTACGCCAACGGGAGCCTGACCAACGCGGGCGGCAAGCCCTTCACCACCGCGACCTGGCGGCTCGGCGACTGGAGCGGGGTCCGGGACATCGCGGTGACCGACGTGAACCTCGACGGGTACGCGGACATCGTCGGCATCGACTCGGACGGCAAGCTCTTCGGCTACCACAACGGTTCGCAGGTCAACCCGGGACGGGTCCCGTTCTCCGATGAGACGTGGCGGCTGACCGACAGCGACTGGAACGCCGTGGCGGACATCACCGCGGGCGACACCAGCGGCGACCGGTACGGCGACCTGGTCGCGGTCGGGAACGACGGCAGCCTTTCGGTCTACGACAACGGGATCCTCCTGCCCGGCAGCGACGGGATCCCGTACCACCACGTGACGCACAAGACCTCGGGCACCTGGAACACCTTCCTCCACGTCGCCTGACCACCACGAACACCCCCGTCCCTCCTTTTCGGAGGGTGGTCAAGCGCGCCCGGAGAACCTTGCGCGACAACGGGGGAACTCCACCACCACCACCACGAAAGGAAGAACCATGTCCAAGATCCTTGCCAGGTCGCTGCTGGCGACCACCTTCGGGGCGTGCGCCGTCCTCGGCGTCCCCACCGCGGTGTCGGCCGCGCCCGAGCCCGCTGCCGCGGCGGTCGACGAGTCGCCGTTGACCAAGACCTCCATGCCCCGCTCGGCCGCGACGACGTGCGACAACTCCGCCGGGACCGGGCACTGCGTCACCACCGCGCCCATCGAGGACGGGATCATCCCCTGCCCGGCGGGATGGATCTGCCTCTACACCGCGTCGGGGTGGAGGGAGATGCAGGTCCGCTGGCCCGCGGGCAACTA
The DNA here is from genome assembly GCF_003002815.1 of Umezawaea tangerina. Lineage (GTDB taxonomy): Bacteria > Actinomycetota > Actinomycetes > Mycobacteriales > Pseudonocardiaceae > Umezawaea > Umezawaea tangerina. Next base: position 134,364 of record NZ_PVTF01000005.1, read on the forward strand.
CCACCCGAACTTCGCCCTCATCGACTGCCCGTCCGGGGTCAAGTGCAACCACGGCGGGCGGGGCTTCAACGACGAGGTGTCCTCCTGGGCGAACAACGGGACGGGCATCCTCTACTGCGTGAACTGGGACGCGGCGGCGGGATCGCTGAACAACGACATGCCGTCGGGAACCCAGGGGTCCTACATCGGCGACCTGTGGAACGACCAGTCCTCGGCCCTGTCGAGCTCGGGCTGCTGACACCGCCGGGTGCGTCGGACCACCGACGGGTGCTCCCCGGTCTTCACCGACCGGGGAGCACCCGTCGGTGGTCCGCACCAAGTCCGGTCCGCGGCGGCGGATGACACCCGAGCGCCGCGGGCGAACGGCGTTGCACCTCGGACCCGACCCGGCGGACCCCGTGCCGAATCCCCGACCACCTGTCGCACAACCATCACACGACCATCGCGCCACGCGGACACCGGCCCAGCACCCTGGTGCCATGCGAAGCACAACCCTGCTGGCGGTGGCCGTGGTGGCCGCGCCCCTCCTGAGCGCCACGCCCGCGCTCGCCATCACCGGTGGTACCGAGTCGACCCGGCCGTACTCGTTCGCGGGGTCCTTCCAGCCCGCCTACCCCAGGCCGTCACGGGCGGACGGCCATGGTTGCGGAGTGGAAGTCCTCGCCCCGCAATGGGTGTTGACCGCCGGCCACTGCGCGGGCACCAACCCGACCAGCGCGCGGAACGGCGTCCCGCGCGGGTGGAAGGTGCGCGTCGGGTCGCTCGACACCACCTCCGGTGGCGAGGTGGCCGAGGTCGACCACTACTACCGGTTGGCGACCTCCCAAGACGAAGGGGGCTTCTGGGGCAAGGACATCGCGCTGCTGCACCTCAGGACCCCGGTCGCGGCCAAGCCCGTGCGGATCGCCTCCACGACCCCCGCGGACGGCACGCCCGCGCGCATCCTCGGCTGGGGGATGACCTGCGCCGACACCAACGACCCCGAGTGCTTCCCCACCCGGCTGCACGAGGCGGACACCGTGGTCCAGCCCATCTCGACCTGCACGGCGGCGGCCCCGGTCGGTGAGCTGTGCGTGGGCGGTCACGACGGCGAGGTGGCCGCGGCCAACATGGACTCCGGTGGTCCCGCGCTCGTCCGCGACGGCACCGAGTGGGCGTTGGCCGGGGTGGTCAGCGGTCCCAGCGGTGAGGGTGAACCGGTGCTGTACACCGACGTCACCAGGCACGTCGGCTGGATCGACGGCATCGTCTCCGGCACCGACGTGCCGCCGGACGACGTGATCCCGGACGTGGAGGGCTCCGTCGCCCTGGGCGGCTGCGTCGGATCGGTGGTCCGCCCGCCCGGCGCCGCCCCGCGGGACGAGGCCCTGCTGCTCACCAACGGCCACTGCGTCGACGGCGACCGGCCCGCACCGGGCTCCGCGCTGGTCGACCGGCCCGCCGACCGCGAGGTCACCATCGCCGACCCGCGGGGGTACGCGCAGGCCACCGCGCGCACGAAGCGCTTGGTGTACGCCACCATGACCGGCACCGACATCGCGCTCTACCGACTGGACAAGACCTACGCGCAGCTGGCGGCGCAGGGCGCGAAGGTGTTCCGGCTGACCTCCGGGCCGGTGCGCGCGGGCGACCCGTTGACCCTGCTGTCCGCAGGCAGCCGTTCGGCCTGCACGGCCGAGGCCGTGGTCGGGCACCTGCGGGAAGGCGGCTACGAGCTGGACGACTCGATCCGCTACACGACCAGCGCGGACTGCGCCCCGTCGCACGGCCGGTCGGGCTCACCGCTGCTGGCCGCCGACGGGACCACCGTCGTGGGCGTGCACAACACCCACAACGTCGCGGGCGGCATGTGCACCGACGACAACCCGTGCGAGGTCGCGCCGGACGGGACCACGACCGCGGTCCAAGGCCGCGCCTACGGCCAGCAGGTCCACCAGATCGCGGCCTGCCTCGGCCACGGCTCGCGGCTGGCCCTCGACCGACCGCGGTGCGCCCTCACCAAGCCCTGACGCCCGAACGGCCCGCCCTTCGACCCGAGGGGCGGGCCTAGGGCGTGTATCGAACGAGACTTCGACACACGCCCTAGCCCAACGGGCACACGAGAGGCCCGCGGCTCCACCCGTTGCCGACGAGGGTGACGGGGCCCGAGGACGAGGTGCACACGATCTGGGCGACCGCGGTGGCGGACAGCGCGGTGACGTCCACCGAGACCGCCACGATCCCGCCGGAGGCCTCGAACACCACCCCCGCGGGCACCTCGGTGGTGTAGCCCTGTTCGCGTTCCGCCGCCGTCGGCCCACCGGCCAACGACGTGAGCCCGGACGCGGAGTCGGGTCGCGGTACCGGGGTGACCCGACCGCCGAGCACCAGGTACACCGCGACCGCGGGTGGCGCGCTCGGCGCGGGGCCGCCGAGGATGACCCCGCTGGGCCTCACCCCGCAGGCCCCGGTCAGCAGGACGAGGACCAGCACGAGGGCGCGCTTCACCGGTCACCACCGGAGTCGGGCAGCCTGAGGGTGAACACCGCGCCGCCCTCGGGGTGGTTCCCGGCGGTCAGCTCGCCGCCGTGCAGGAGGGCGTTCTCGCGGGCGATGGCGAGCCCCAGACCGCTGCCGGTGGACCGCGCCCTGGACGAGTCGGCCTTGTAGAAGCGGTCGAACACGTGGGGCAGGACGTCCGCGGACAGGCCAGGACCGCGGTCGGCCACCGCGATGACGACCCAGCCCGGTTCGGCCGCCACGGTCAGGGTCACCGGTTCGCCACCGTGCCGCAGCGCGTTGCCCACCAGGTTCGCCAGCACGACGTCCACCCTGCGCGGGTCCAGCCGTGCGACCAGGTCCTGGGGCATGGCGGTGTCGACGGAGTCCAGCCAGCCGCGGGCGCGCAGCGACGCCCGGACGGCCTCCGCCACGTCCACGTCGTCGAGCACCAGCGCCGCGGCCCCGGAGTCGAACCTGCTGATCTCCATCAGGTCGTTCACCAGCCTGGTCAGGTTGTGCGTCTCCTGGCCGACGAGCCGCGCGGCCTGCGCGGCGTCCGCGGGCAGCGTCCCGGCCTCCTCCTCCAGCACGTCCGCCACCGCGGTCATGGCGGAGAGCGGCGTGCGGAGCTCGTGCGACACGTCGGCGACGAACCGGCGGGCGTCGGCCTCCATCCGCCGGAGCTGGTCGACGCGCTGGTCGAGCGCGTCGGCGGTGTCGTTGAACGTGACGGCCAGGCCCGCCAGCTCGTCCGACCCGCGAACGTCCAAACGGGACTTCAGGTCACCGGAACCCATGCGGCGCGCGGCTTCCCCGAGCTCGCGCACCGGCCGCAGCACGCTCCACGCGGCCAGCAGCGCCAGCACCAGGGCGAACACCAGCGCGGCACCGCCGAACGCCCACGCCCTGGTGGACAGCTCGCCGATGCTCACCGCCGCGGGCGCCAGGCTGCGCAACGTGTAGACCTCCAGCACGGAGGAACCCGACACCACCCTGGTCCCGCTCACCAGCTGCGTCACGCCGTCCACGGACACGCGCTGCCACGCGACGCGACCGCCGCGCACGGCATCGCGCAGCTCCGGCGTGACAACAGAGAGGGGCAGGCCGCCCGCGCTCAGGTCGCCGGACACGGCCACGGCGGTGTCGTCGCGGTCGGACAGCCCGCTCGCGATCCGCTGCAGCCGGTCCCGCGTGGGCGGTGACGAGTCGAACCGGGCGAGCCGGTCGACGCCGTCGGTCAGCGCCAGCAGGGCGGCGTCCTGCGCCTGCTCGAGGATGACGGAACGCGCCTTGAGGTACATGCCACCGGCGACGGCCATGGCGGTGATGACGCCGACGAGCGCGAACGCGACCACCAGCCGGGTGCGCAGACCGATCGTCACAGCGGCCCGAACCGGTACCCGAAACCGCGCACGGTCTGCACGTACACCGGTGCCGCGGAGTCGTCCTCGATCTTCGCCCGCAGCCGCTGCACGCACGCGTCCACCAGCCGCGAGTCGCCGAGGTACCCGTGCTCCCACACCGACTCCAGCAGCTGGCGGCGGTTGAACACCCGCCCCGGTGTGCCGGAGAGCTCCAGCAGAAGCCGCAGTTCGGTGGGCGCCAACGACACGCGGGACCCGTTCTTCGCCACGACGAGCCCCACCCGGTCGAGCGTCAGCTCGCCGTGCCGTTCCACGGCCGGTCCGGCCTTCGGCTCCGCGGCCGTCCGCCGCAGCACGGCCCGGATCCGCGCCTCCAGCACGCGGGCCTGCACGGGCTTGACCACGTAGTCGTCGGCCCCGACCTCCAGGCCCGCCACCACGTCGATGTCGTCGTCGCGCGCGGTGAGCATGATGATCGGCAGGTCCCCCACCGCGCGGATCCGCCTGCACACCTCGAACCCGTCGATCCCCGGCAGCATCAGGTCGAGCACGACGACCTCCGCGGACGCCAGCCGCTCCAGCCCCTCCTCGCCGGTCTCCACGGCGTCCACCACGTGGCCCTGCCTGGTCAGCGCCAACCGCAGCCCGTCGCGCACCGCGCCGTCGTCCTCGATCAACAACACCCGTGACATGGGGCAACTATCGTCGAACGCGGCGGCGGACGGCCACCCGGTCGTCGGCCGGCGCGGCGGCCGCGAGGCAGTACAGCACCGCCGCGACCAGCACTCCCCCGACCAGGTCGCTGAGCCGGTGCCACCCGGTGACCATCGTCGAGGCGGCGACCACCACGACCGCCACCGAGCCGGGCAGGAGGACCCACCAGCGCGCCACCGGCGGCAGCACCAGCGCGAACGCCAGCAGCAGCGCCGTCGCCACGGCGACGTGCCCGCTGGGGAAGCTGTTGTGCGTGGACGACCCCAGCACACCCAGGTCGGGCCGCACGACGACCTCCTTGAGCACCCTGGTCACGACCACCGAGCCCACCACCACACCCACGACCGCCACCGCCGTCCACAGCCGCCTGCTCAGCAGCACGGCGACCAGCACCACCACGGCGAGCACCATCCGGTCACCGAAGACCGAGAGCACGGCCTTGGCGGGCTCCAGCAGCGCGGAGTCCTGCTCGTAGCTCGCCCCGCGCTCCGACATCGGCAGCAACGCGCCGTCGAACGCCTGCCCGCCCGGCGTCCACACGAACACCACGCAGGTCAGACCGAGGGCGAGCAGGCAGGCGAAAGCCGCCACGAGGAACCTGCGGCCGTCCCGACGAACGACGGACGGCCGGTCGAGCACCGAGTTCTGCGTCACGACCCCATCGTCGGCCCGCTGTGTGGCGAGCCGGTGCGCGCCATGTCCGCGTTCTGTCACAGTCCGCCGACGACGAGCCCGTCACGCGCGCCATCCTCTCCGGACAGTGCGAACCCCTGGTGCGCCGTTGGTGTCAGGCAGGCTGGAGCGACGCCGGGTAGAGCCAGCTGCCGGGGGTGTCGCGCGCGGGGTTGGTGTAGTAGTCCTTCACGGCCGCGACGTACTCCTGCACGCTGATGGCGCCGTCGCCGTCGGTGTCCAGGTGGGTGAAGGCCAGCCCGCACTCGGCCTCGCTCAGCCCGCGCGCCCTCAGCAGCACGGAGAACTCCGCCGCGTCGACCCGGCCGTCGCCGTTGGTGTCCGCGAGGTCCAGCAGGGACGCCACGATCTCGGGGAACACCACGTCGAAGGCGCCGCCGTCGACGAAGGCCAGGACCATCGCCTGCCCGAAGTCCTGCGGCGAGATCCTGCCGTCGCGGTCGGCGTCGCAGTGCTCGACGAGGGTGTCCCAGAAGCCGTCGTACGCCTCGATGAGCTCACGCCCGCGTTCCGAGGAGGCGGGTTCGCCGAACGCCTGCAGCAGCCGTTCGGCCAGGGCGTAGAAGTCGGCGAGCTCGATGACGCCGTTGCCGTTGACGTCGTAGTGGGCGAACGTCGTGTCGATCCTGTGCTGCAGCACCTGCTTCATGCACAGGCACTGTGGTTCGACCCGGCGGTGGGCGCAACCCACGTCGCCCACCCGTGTGGTGTTGTTCAGCCGGTTCAGCCACCGTCACCGGTCGCGGTGAGGCGGCGCAGGCGGTGCCTGAGGTGCTGCCGCTCGGCGAGGTTGACGGTGGTGGCGACGGCTCGGCGGTAGGCGTCCGCCGCCTCGCCGGTCCGGCCCGCCTGCTCCAGCAGGTGCGCGCGGACGGCGCTGAGCCTGGGGAGGTGGGGGTGGTCGGCCTCCAGCGCGTCGAGGTGGGCGAGGGCGACCTCGTGGCCGCTGACCATGGCCTGGGCGACGACGCGGTTGAGGGTGATCGTGGGGTTGGCGTGCCCGGTCACGAGCTCGAGGAGCCGGTAGAGGGCCAGGATCTCCGCCCAGTCCGTGGTCGCGGTGTCGGGGGCCTCGGCGTGCAGGGCCGCGATGCACGCCTGGAGCAGGTACGGGCCGGGCCGGGCACCGGGGGTGGCGCGTTCGACCAGCGCCACCCCCTCCTTGACCAGGTCCTGGTCCCACAGCGCCCGGTCCTGCTCGTCGAGCGGCCTGAGGAGCCCGTCCGGTCCGACCCGTGCCGGGTGGCGGGCCTCGGTGAGCAGCATCAGGGCCAGCAGACCGGTGACCTCGGTGGAGTCGGGGACGCTGTCCAGCAGGAGGCGGGTCAGGTGCACCGCCTCTGCGGCGAGGTCGGCGTCGCGCGGCGGTGCGCCCGTGGTCGTGTGGTGGGCCTCGGTGAACATCACGTAGAGCACGTCGAGCACGGCGGTGATCCGCTCGGGCGTGGGAACGGGCGGCGGGAGCGGCAGGCCGAGCTGGGAGACGCGGCGCTTGGCCCGCGTGATCCGCTGGGCGATGGTGGCCTCGGGGACCTGGTGGACGGTGGCGATCTGGGCGGTGGTCAGCCCGGCGACCGCGCGCAGGGTCAGCGCGACCTGACCGGAACGCGGCAGGGCAGGGTGGCAGCACAGCAGCAGCACCAGCAGCGAGTCGTCGGTCCGGACGGCCTCCGCCTCCACCGGCGGGTCCAGCAGGGCGGTGCGGGCCTCCCGGTCCCGCCGCCGGGCGTCGCTGCGGGCCTGGTCGGCGTACCGGCGGCGCGCGGTCACGGTGAGCCAGCCCAACGGGTCGTCGGGGACCCGCACCGGCCACTGCCGGTGCGCCTGCAGAAGAGCCTCCTGCACGGCGTCCTCGCACCGGTCGAACCGGGCGCTGCCGTAGGCGCGCAGCAACCGGGCGAGGACCTGCCGCGCGAGCTCGCGCCACAGATCCTCACCCGGCGTGGCCGCAGCGGTCACTCGTCCCCCAGGTCGGCGAACATCACCGGCCGCAGCTCCAGGGCCAGGCCGGGGATGCTCGCGTCGGGGATCTGCTTCGCCAGCTCCACCGCGCGCGCCTCGTCCTCGACGTCGACGAGGTAGAAGCCGCCCATGAACTCCTTGCTCTCGACGAACGGCCCGTCGGTCACCTCGGGCAGGCCACCGGAGCTGCGGATGACCTTCGACCGGCTGGGGTCGGCCAGCGCCTGCGTCGCGATGAACTCGCCGCGCTCCTTGGTGGTGGCCATGAACGCGGCGTGTCCTTCGTGGATCAGCGTCTGCTGCTCGTCGGTGAGCCGCTCCAGCACGGCGGGGTCGACCTGCATCAGGATCAAGTACTTCACTGCGTTCCTCCTGGTGGGTGAACCGGCCCTCGTGGCGGGTTCACCAGGTGGTCGTCACCGATCCGGCGGACACGACACCACGCGCCGGACATCTTCCCGCGAGTTTTCCGCGACCGCCGTCACGTGTCATTCCACCGGGGTCGGAGGGGTCGGCTCACCGGGACGGGTCTGCTCGACGGCGTGGTGCAGCGCGGCGATGAAGGCCGTGGTCGCGGGCGGGTCCGGCGGGTCGCCGTAGGTGGCCAGGTAGACGTGGCGCCGGAAGTCGGCCAGCGGGCTGGCCTCGATCCCCGGCGCGTGGTGGGTGCGCAGCGCCAGCCCCGGCATGGTGGTCACGCCCATGCCCGCGGCGACCAGTGCCTGCTGCACGATGATGTCGTCGCTGGTGTACGCGACGGGTGGGACGAAGCCCGCCTTGGCGCAGGCGTCGAGGAACTCGCGGCGGCAGTTCTCGCAGCCCGCGATCCAGGCGGAGTCGCGGTTGCCCGCCAGCGTCTGGCCGGGTTCGAGGCTGAGCAGGTACACCGGGTCGTCGAACAGGTGCGCGGCGCGGATGTCGGCCGGGGGCGGCTCGTCGTAGCGGAAGACGACCGCGACGTCGACCTTCCCGGCCCGCAGCAGGTCGAGCGCCACGCGCGGGTGGGCCTCGACCAGGTGCAGCTCGACGCCGGGGTGCACGCCGCGCAGGGTGCCCGCGGCGTGCGGCACCAGAGCGGCGAGCGCCGACTGGAAGCCCGCGACCCGGACGCGGCCGGTGCGCAGACCCACCATCGCGGACAGCTCGGCGGCGGCGGCGTCGACCCGGCCGACGATCTCGCCCGCGCGGCGCGCCAGGTGCTCCCCCTCCGGGGTGAGCCGGATGCCCCGACCGACCCGCTGGACGAGCTTGGCGCCGGTCTCGGCCTCCAGCCGGGCCAGGTGGTGGCTCACGGCGGGCTGGGAGTAGTTCAGCTCCTTGGCGGCCTTGGTGACCGAGCCGTGCGCGGCGACCGCCGCGAGGATCCGCAACCGCAGGACATCCAGCATGCATCAAGAGTACGCATGTGTTCGCCCGACTATTGTCATTGGACGAATAAGTCCGGTGGGGCGAGGCTGGACGGGAGAAGAGGAGGACCGGACCATGACCCGTTCCCTGACCACGCTCACCGGTCTCGTCGCGGCGGTGCGCCGGGCGATCGACGTGCGGACCGACTGGGCGGACACCGCGGAGCTGGTCGCCGACCGGCTCCGCGCGCACCTGCCCGGCCCCGAGGTCCTGACGCCCGAGCAGCGCCTCGGTCTGCCCGACAAGGTCGCGGGCCACCTGCTGCACGCCGAGCCCGACGGCGCGTTCTCGGTCCTCGGCCTGGTCTGGCGTCCGGGCCAGGCCACCCGGATCCACGACCACATCACCTGGTGCGTCGTGGGCGTGCTGTCGGGTGTGGAGCACGAGGAGCTGTTCGACGAGGCGCTCACCCCCATCGGTACGCGGGACAACCCTCCCGGCGAGGTCACCGGCTTCGCGCCGCCCGGCGACATCCACCGCATCCGCAACGTCGGCGACGAGACCGCCATCAGCCTGCACGTGTACGGCACCGACCTCACCCGCGTCGGCTCCAGCGCCCGCCGCTTCTACGACTGAGCGGAGCGGCACTCCACCGAGGACCACGGGCGCGCCCGACCGCGCACCCGAACGGAAGAACGCTTGCCCTGAAAGGATTGCACCATGAACGACACCACCCCTGGACGCGGGACGGTCCGACGGCTGGACAACATCGCCATCGTCGTCGACGACCTCGCGGCCGCCAAGGCGTTCTTCGCCGAGCTCGGACTGGAGCTGGAGGGCGAGGCGACCGTCGAGGGCAGCGAGGTGGACCGGCTCGTCGGGCTCGAGGGAGTCCGGTCGGACATCGCGATGATGCGCACCCCGGACGGCCACGGACGGATCGAGCTGACCAAGTACCACTCGCCGTCGGTCCAGGCAGGAGACCCGAACGCTCCGGCGAACGTGCTGGGAGGCCACCGCGTCATGTTCGCCGTCGAGGACATGGACGCCGTCGTCGACCGCCTGCGGCCGCACGGAGCGGAACTCCTGGGCGAGCTCGTGCAGTACGAGAACAGCTACCGGCTCTGCTACCTGCGCGGCCCGGCGGGCATCCTCGTCGCACTGGCCGAGCAGATCGGGTGACCGCGACAACCGATGGTCCACAGTGGACATCCGCTGCACCGTTGTGCGACGACGTCCTCCGGTCGTGCCGGACCGCGGTGACCGGCGGCACCGGTCACCGCGGACGTCACGCCCCCGTGTCGCGGGTGTCGTCGAAGGCCCGCTTGGTGGCGGCCAGGCCGAGCGCCATGGACTCGGCCATCGGCGCGGCCAGGCCGTCCGGAAGGACATCGCGAACCCACACCAGTCGGCACCGCCGCTCGCCCTCGGCGACGACCTGCATCGAGGCGTTGTCGTGGTCGGGTTCCACGCTGCCGCCGACGACCGAGTAGACGATCCGGCGGGCGTCGTGGTCGACGGTGACCAGCCGCTCCCGCACCGCGGTGCCGTTGGCGAAGGTGACGACGCGGTGGTCGGCCTCGACGCGGGTGTCGGCCACGAAGCCCGGCGCCATCCGCGAGGGACCGGTGGCGAAGTCGCCGACCACCGCCCACACGTCCTCGGCACTCGACTCGATCAGGACGTCCTTGCTGATGCTCGCCATGTCTCCTACCCGTGTTCGGTGTGCTGTGCGGACAGTGGACCAGTCACCCGCGGGGAGACAAGCACAGCAGGTGCCCCTGCGGGTCGGCCAGCACCACCCACTGCCCGTCCCCCGGCTGGAACCCTGGTTTGGTGGCACCCAGCGCGAGCAGCCGCCCGACCGCCTCGTCGACGTCGGCGACGTGGAAGTCCAGGTGCGCCTGCTTGTCCGGGCCCGGCCAGCTCGGTGGTCGGTGGCCCTCCACGCGCACGAGGGCGAGCTGGACGCCGTCGCCACCCAGGTACACGCAGTCGGCGTCGCCGGAGGTCACCTCCCACCCCGTGATGGCGCGGTAGAACTCGGCCAGTGGTCCGGGGTCGGAGCAGTCGAGGACGACCGTGGAGAGCTGTGCGAGTGCGGACATGGTGGGTCACTCCTTCGGTTGGCTGCGCACAAGCCTGCCCCGCGAGCACCCGGCGGTCTTGAAGATCCTTGCGGGGACTTCCGGACCGCCCGGCCAGTGCGGTGGCCACGAGCCCTTGCCGGGGAGTTCCCTCGTCCAGGCCCGGAAATGCCCGCCGAGGATCGCGGTCACCGCACTAGCCTCCGGGGGTGCTCTCCTCCGTCGACCTCGCCACCGGTCCCGGCTTCGCCGTCGCGGCGGTGGACTGCCTGGACGACCACCGCGGCTGGTCGAGCGAGCGGCCGCGCGAGGACGTGCGGCTGGTGCTGGTGCGCCGCGGCGGGTTCCGCCGCCGGGTCCGCGGTGCGTGCGCGGACCTCGACCCCACCGTCGGCTACCTCGGGATGCCCGGTGAGGAGGAGGACTTCGCCCATCCCGCGGGCGGCGACAAGTGCACCTCGATCGGCCTGGCACCCGCGCTGTGGCGCACGCTGACCGGCGACGCACCGCGGCCCGTGGGCGCATCGCTGTACGTGGACGGCAGGCTCGACCTCGCCCACCGCCGGCTCCTGGCCGCCACCCGCACCGCCGACATCGACTACGCCGCGACCGAAGGACTGGTCCGGCTGGTGGCCACGGCCGTCGCCACCAGCACCCGTGACGACACCCGGACCACCGCCGCCGACCGGACGCTGGTGGCCGAGGCCCGCGCCGTGATCGGCGCCGACCACCCCGCCGCCGCCGGCCTGGTCCCGCTCGCCGCCCTGCTGGCCGTCTCTCCGTACCGGCTGAGCCGCGCCTTCACCCGCGAGCTCGGGGTGTCGCTGACCCGCTACCGCAACCGCGTCCGCGTGACCCGCGCGCTGGACCGCATCGAAGCTGGCGAACCCAGCCTCGCCGTCCTCGCCTCCGACCTCGGCTTCGCCGACCAGGCCCACCTGTGCCGAACCACGCGCGAACACCTGGGCCACACCCCGACCGCACTGCGAACCCTGCTCACCTGAACCCGACCACCCGCGGCCTCACCGGGTGCCGTCGCCGGGAACACCGCACATGTGCGGAACTCGTTCCCCCCCCAAGGGTTTAGGCTGCGTGGATTCCCATCCCCTGATCCACCTCGTCGCACCTTGGCTGCCGCATGTCGACCTGCCCGCGGCGAGGTGCGACCGCGGGTGCGAGCGGTTCGGAATGCGGAGCTGCTACCGGACGGCGGTGGAGTGGTGATGGTTCCTGGACAACACGAGCCGCGGGACGACGTGGCCACCGGAGCCCCCGCGGTGACCAATGTCGTGTCGGGGTCGTTCGTCGCCTCCGGTGGAGTCTTCCAAGCGGCCGAACTGTCGGTCACCCAGGGCGACACGAACCTGTACTTCCAGGACGGCCCGCACCGGGTCCGATCGGCCGCGGTCGACGTGGAATGCCCTTACCCCGGCCTGGCGCCGTTCACCACCGAGCAGGCCCGCTGGTTCTTCGGTCGCGACAGGGTCGTCGCGGAGCTGGTGCGGCGGGTGGCCGAACGGGTGGACGGTGGCGGACCGGTGATGGTGGTCGCTCCCTCGGGGGCGGGCAAGTCGTCGGTGCTGCGGGCCGGGCTGCTGCCCGCGATCGCCAAGGGCGCCTTGCCGGTGCGGTCGTCGGCCGGGTGGCCGTGCCTGCACCTGACCCCGACGATGGATCCGCTCGGGGCTCTCGCCGCGGCGGTCGCGCCACTGGTCGCGATGACCGCGGACGCGGTGCGGGAACTCGTGGTCGACGATCCCGGTTCGCTGGTCGCGCGAGTCGGGAACGCGCTGCGCACGCGGTGCGGAACGGGTGCCAGGGCGGTCCTGGTCGTGGACCAGCTGGAGGAGCTGTTCACGCTGTGCGGCGACGGTGCGGTGCGCGACGCGTTCGTCGGACTGCTGGGCCGGTTGTCGGCGGCCTGCGGCGGCGAGCCGGTCGCCGTGGTGGTCTGCGGGCTGCGGTCGGACTTCTACACGCCGAGCACGGGCCATCCGGTGCTGCGGGCGGCGTTGCAGTCCGGTCAGGTGATCGTCGGCCCGATGTCGACCGAGGACCTCCGGGAGGCGATCCGTTGTCCCGCGACCGAGGTCGGCCTGAGGTTGGAGGTCGGCCTGGTGGAGCTGCTGCTCGCCGACCTGCAGGGCTCCACGACCGGGACCGCCGCCGCGTCCGGTGGGTACGAGGTCGGACGGCTGCCCCTGCTGGCGCACGCCCTGCGGGCGATGTGGCAGCAACGGCAAGGCGGGAGGACCCTCACCGTGGCCGGCTACCGGACCACCGGCCGGATCCAGGAGGCGGTCGGGGCGAGTGCCGACCAGGCTTTCACGAGCTTGTCCTCGCACGCCGGGGAAGCGGCCAGGGTCGTGTTCCTGCGGTTGGTGGCCGTGGGCGACACCCGGCGTGGTGTCGAGGACACGCGGAGGCGGGTGAACCGCCAGGACCTGGAGGCGTGCGGCGGAGACCGGACCGCCGCACGGGAGGTGATCGACACGTTCGTCCGGCGCAGGCTGCTGACCGTTCGGCGGGACGAGGTCGAGATCACCCACGAGGCGCTGTTGTGGGCGTGGCCGCGACTGCGGGACTGGCTCACCGGCGACCGCGCGGACAACCTGGTGCGCCAGGACGTCCAGGACGCCGCCGAAACGTGGGACAGCGGTGGCAGGGACACCGCGCGCCTGCTCCGCGGCACCCCTTTGCACACCGCGCAGGACTGGAGGACGGCGCACCCCGACGACAGGTTGTCCCCGGTCTGCCAGGACTTCCTCGACGCGTCGCTCCGCCACCGACGTCGTGCCGACCTCGCCCGCCGGGGCGGACTGGCATCGCTGGTGATCCTGACCGTCGTCGCCCTGCTGTCGGCGGGCTTCGCCCTGCGGCAACGGGACACCGCCGAAGCGCAACGCCGACTGGCGGGCGAACAACGCGACCTCGCCACGTTCCGCCGGATCACCGCGCAAGCCGACGCGCTGCGCGCCACCAACCCGTCCCTGGCCGCGCAGCTGGACCTGACCGCCTACCGGCTCCGGCCCACCACGGAGGGGCGGAGCCTGCTGATCGCCGATGCGAACTCGGCGCTGAGCATCCAGCTCACCGGTCACGGTGACGCCGTCCTGTCGACGGCGTTCAGCCCGGACGGGCACACCCTGGCCACCACCGGCGGTGACCGGACCGTTCGGCTGTGGGACGTCGCGTCACCGACGCACCCCACTCCCGTCGGCGACGCCCTCACCGTCAGCACGGGCGGTGTCTGGTCGGCGACGTTCAGCCCCGATGGGCGCATGCTGGTCACCGCGGGCAACGACAAGAAGATCCGGCTCTGGGACATCACCGACCGGACCCACCCCGAACCGACCGCAGCACCTCTCACCGGCCACTCCGGCGCCGCCCTGTCGGTGCGGTTCAGTCCCGACGGGCACGTGTTGGCCAGCGGCGGCACCGACGAGACGATCCGCCTGTGGGACGTCACCGACCCGACCCACCCGGCGCAGATCGGGCAGCCCCTCACCGACCACGGGGGTTCCGTCACCTCCGTGGCGTTCAGCCCCGACGGACGCAGCATGGCCAGCGCGGGCAACGACCAGACCATCCGGCTCTGGGACGTCACCCACCCGGCTCTGCCGGTGCAGATCGGGCCGCCGCTCACCGGGCACACCAGCGCCGTCGCGTCGGTGGCGTTCAGCCCCGACGGGCACACCCTGGTCAGCGGCTCCTACGACAACACCACCCGCGTGTGGAACCTGCCTCCCACGCTGCTGGTCGGCCACACCGGCGGGGTCACGTCGCTGGCGTTCGGCCCCGGCGGACGCACGTTGGCCAGCGGCGGCACCGACAAGGCGGTAAGGCTGTGGGACACCACCGACCCGACCCACCCCACTCCCACGGGGCGACCGCTCACCGGTCACACCGACGGAGTCCTGTCCCTCGCCCTCAGCCCCGACGGGCACACGTTGGCCAGTGGTGGCAACGACGGGACGATCCGACTCCTGGACACCACCGACCCGACCCGCCCGACCTCCGTCGGCGACCCCCTCGACGGCCACGCGGGCCCTGTCCGATCACTGGTGTTCAGTCCTGACGGGCACACCCTCGCCGGCGTCGGGACCGGTGGGACCATCGTGCTGTGGACCGTCGCCGACCCCGCCCACCCCACGCCGGTCGGGCACATCCTCGACGGCCACGCGGGCATCATCACGTCGCTGGTGTTCAGCCCCGACGGCCACACCCTGGCCAGCGGCGGCACCGACAAGGCGATCCGGCTGTGGAACACCGCGGACCCGGCCCACCCCTCCGCGATCGGCGAACCCCTCACCGCCCACAACGACGACGTCCTGTCACTGGCCTTCGGCCCCGACGGCCACCTGCTCGCCAGCGGTGGCAACGACCAGACGATCCGGCTGTGGGACACCACCGACCCGGCCCGCACCACACCGGCAGGGCCACCTCTCACCGGCCACACCGGCATCGTCACGTCGGTGGCGTTCAGCCCGGACGGGCACACCCTGGCCAGCGGAGGCAAGGACGACACCGTCCGGCTGTGGGACGTCTCCCACCTCACCGACGTCGCGCCGACGGGTCGCCCCCTCGCGGGGCACACGGACACCGTCACGTCAGTCGTGTTCAGCCCCGACGGCCGCACCCTGGCCAGCGGCAGCGCCGATCAGACCATCCGGCTGTGGAACACCGAACCGGACCGGAACGTCCAGCGGATCTGCACCGCCGCCGCGGGCAACCTCACAGCCCGGCAATGGCACGTCCACCTCGCGGAACTGCCGTACGCCCCGCCGTGCTCCTAGTGCTCCGCGCCCGGCCCGGTCACGTCGTCGGCACGGCCGGATCGGCTGCGTGCCGCGGCGCCGTGGTCGAGTGCGACGCGCATGATCCAGGCCATGGCGTTCCCGCCGGGCCGGTAGCGGGGGGCTTTGCGCCAGAGTTCGAGGAAGGCCTCGTGGACGACGTCGCGCACCTGCGAGTCGCTGTCCACCGCCTGCCGGACGAGTGCCACGACGTAGGGTGCCACCAGGTCGTACAGCACGGAGAACGCCTCCCGGTCACCCGCTCCGACCAGGACCAGCTGCCGCTCGGCCTCGGCTCGGATCGAGGTCCGGCGGGCCGGAAGGCCATGCGGCACGGTGTCATCTCCCGTCGTGGGACCGTTCTCCACCTCATTGTCGCGGCGCCGGCGGACTCGTGCCTGACGAACGGCCCCGGCCTGCGGCGAGACCTCCGTCGACCCGTGTCAGGAGGCTTCGGACGGGAGCGCTGCGGACAACCATTCCTGGAACAGCAGGAAGTGCGAGTTCGCCGCCTCGCCGACGGCCTGCGCGTCCTCGGCGAGCACCGCGTCCTCGGCCATCGCGCAGAACCCCCGGAACCTCCGCCGGGTGTCCCCGTCGCCCGCGAAGAAGGACACCGGCACCGCACCGAGCGCGTCCCCGACCCAGCGGGTGATCAGCCGACCACCGAGTCTGGAGCCCTCCAGGACGTAAAGCGACCCGACGAGCGCGGGCAGTGTCCGCACGTCCGGTGGGGACGACCGCGGGAGCGCCGCGATCCGCGCGGGGCTCCAACCGGACCGGAGCAGGTCGGCGGCGAGGTGGTCGGCCCCCGGTGGCAGCTCCCACGGCAGCCGGTGCGCCGCGATGGAGGCCTCCAACGCCTTCTCCAACGGCTCGTGGAACCCGAGGAACGCCGCCAGCACCTCCTCGTAGCGCGACGGCGAGGTCAGCCGGGACAGGAACCCGAGGTCGTCCTCCAGCGCGCGGTGGGCGGCACGGGTTCCGGTGCGCAGGTGTTGCAGGAGGGACGTCGCCACCCCGGTCACCGCACGGCCGCCCCCGGCGCGTCCGGCCGCGCGTAGCCGTTGGTGCGCCAGTACTCGACCGCTCCTTGCAGCACCGTCCTGAACAGCGCGAAGTTCACCGGCTTGTAGACGTAGCTGTCCGCTCCCGCCTCGTAGGACCGGTCCGTGTCCGAGGAGGTCGTCGACGAGGTGAACACCACGACGATCACGTCCCTCACCCGCGGGGCCGGGTCGGCGCGGATGTCGGCCAGCACCCGGAAGCCGTCCGCTCCCGGCATGTTCAGGTCGAGCAGCACCAGCACCGGCCGCGGCAGTCCGGTGTCGCGCAGCCGGTCGGCGACGAGGTGGCCGTCGGGGAGGAACTCCAGCACCAGCTCCGGGTGCGAGCGCGACAGGGCCCGGTGGATCGCCTCCCTGTCCTCGTCGCTGTCCTCGACGACCAGCACGACCTGCTCGGCGTCCGGGGTCACAGGACCTCCCACCACGTCCGCCCGCCCCCGCGGATCTCGATCCGCGTCCACGAGCCGTCCCCGTCCACGGTGACGGCCACGTCTCCCCCGCTCGGCGGCGCGGTGAGCTCGTCGGGCACACCGCTCCCGCCCAACGACCGCACGGCGGCGAGGGCGGCCGCGGGGGCCTGGTCGGCGGGCAGCACCACGTCGAGCACCCGTGGGCCGCGGTACCGGAGCAGCAGCACCGCCGCGTCGTCGTCCACCACGTACCGCCCGTCACCCGCGACGAGGGCGGCCGCCATCTCGGGCAGCGGCAGGTCGTGCAGCGCCGCGAGCGTCGTCTCCAGGTCGGTGTCGCCGAAGAACGCCCCGGCCCCGTCGCGCGCCTCGATCAGCCCGTCGGTGAACAACACCACGCAGTCACCGGGCCGCAGGACGTCGTCCACCAGCGTCAACGAGGGTGAGGCGACCACACCGACCAGCTGGCCCCGGCAGGTCGTCTCCTCGACCCGGCCGTCCCGCCGGACGATCATCGGGGGCGGGTGCCCGGCCGTCAGCGACCGGATCGGCAGCCCCTCGGGGCCGGCGGAGCCGAAGGTGACCGTGGCCATGGTGAGGAACTTCCCGACCTTGTTGCGCAGCATCTTGGCGTTGAGCAGGCGCACCGCGTCGTCCGGCTGCCCACCCACTTCCAGGATGGTCTCCACGGTGTGCCGGGCGAGCCCGGTGACGGCGGCGGCCGCGGCACCGCGACCGCACACGTCGCCGATGAGCGCGGTGAACCGGCCGTCCGGCTGCCGCACGACCCCGTAGAAGTCACCGCCGACGTCGAGCAGGTGACCGCCCACGTTGTACCCGGTCGCCACCTCGATGCCGTCCAGCTCGGGCAGCACGGAGGGCAGGAGGTGCAGTTGCAGCTCCTCGACCTCGGCTCGTCGCTCGCCGTAGAGGGTCGCGTTGCCGATGGCGAGCGCCGCCCGCGCCGCGATGTCCCGCACGAACTCCCGCGTGGGAGTCCGCCGCACCCCGGCGCGGTGGAAGAACGTCAGCACGCCCAGCACCCGGCCGCGGGCCCGCAGGACCGCGCTGGTCATCAGCTCCAGGCCGACGTCGTCGGGCAGCAGCGATGGTTGCGGCAGGTTCTCGTCGTGGTCCTTCGACGTCACCCCGGCCCACCGGCCGTTGAGCAGGTGGTCGTTGAGCAGGCGCTCCCGGCGCGCGTCCACGTGGGCGGTGGCGATCTGCACGAGCGCGCCGTCGCGGTGGACGTGCACGGCGGCCCCGTCGGCGAGCGCGGGCACCACCATCCGCACCACCGCCCGCAGCGTCTCCTCCACGTCCAGCGACCGGGCCAGCCGCAACGAGACCTCCGCCAGCACCGCGTCGGCCGCCAGCCGGTTGTCGAGCAGCGCCTGGTCGGCGATCCGGTCGTCGGCCGCGATCACCACGTCGGCGACCTGGCCCAGTGCCCCGGCGACCTCGTCGTCCGCAGGGGTCTGCGCCAGGCCGAGGAGCATCAGCGCGTTGTCCCCCGCCGCGGCGCGGAACGAGGCGGCGACCACCGCGGTGCCGCCGACGTCCCGCACGCGGGCGCCCAGTCCGGGGGCGAACGACGACAGCTCGTCCACGCCCAGCACCGCGACCTTCGCCTGCCCCACGTCGCGGGTCGCGAGCCGGGCGGACCGCGCGACCCACGGGGCGACGTCCTCGGCGAGTCCCGCCGGGCCGCTCGTCACCCCGTGGTCGTGGTCGGCCCAGCGCACGACCAGCACGTCGCCACCCGGTCCGATGCGCGCTCCGAGCACCCCGCGGACGTGCGGGAGCTCCAGGAGCCCCAGGTAGAGTTCCTTCGCGAAGACCTTGGTGCTCCCCGCGGCGAACGCCGTCCGCCACAACGCGTGCAGCAGGTCCGGCCAGCGCGGCGAATCGCCTGCGATCATGTGGCCCGGTGCCTCCGTTCCGCGCTCCGCCGGTGGTCTTCGCGACGGAGACCAGCCCACCGGAAGCAGGATCGAGTATGCACGACGAGCAGCGGCTTCCCGGTACCCCGAACGAGCTGGGGGCGGAGTGGGCCCGCGCGGCGCAGGCCGAGGCGGAGGCGGGCACGACGTCGTTCGACATGACGGTGTGCCTCACCGAGCCCATCCACCTGCTGGGCGGCATCCAGTCCTACGGCGCGCTGCTGGCCGCGGACGACTCGGGGGTGGTCGAGGTCGCGAGCGCGAACACGGCGGCCGTGCTGGGCTCCGCGCCCGAGGCGCTGCTCGGCAGCCCCCTCGAGGCCCTGCTCGGTGCCGAGGGCGTCGCGACCGTTCGCGGCACGCTCGACGCTCCGACCGGCGACCGCGGGCTGTGCAGTCTCGCGCTGCCCGGATCCGGTGGGAACTTCGACGTCACGGTGTACCGCGCGGACGGCCGGACGGTGCTGGAGTTCGAGCCGCGCCCGGTCGAGACCGCGTTCCGCTTCTCCCAGTTCTACCCGCACCTGCGCACCTCGCTGACCAAGCTCCAGCACGAGCGGACCGTGGTCGACGTGTGCGCGTCGGCGGTGGCGGAGATCCGCGCGCTGACCGGGTACGACCGGGTGGTGGCCTACCGGTTCGAAGGCCAGGCCGGTCCCGGCGAGGTGATCGCCGAGTCGGTGTCCGACGGGCTGGAGCCCTGGCTGGGCCTGTGGTTCCCGGCGACCGACATCCCGCCCCAGGCGCGGCGGCTCTACGAGCGCAACTGGATCCGCGTGATCTACGACGTGGACGACGAGACGGCCCAGGTGCTCCCCCAGGTGCTGCCGGGCACTAGCGCGCCGCTCGACCTGTCCGACTCCACGTTGCGCACGGTCTCGTCGTTCCACCTGGAGTACCTGCGCAACATCGGCGTGGCGTCCTCGATGTCGGTGTCGTTGCTGCGCTCCGGCTCGTTGTGGGGTCTCATCGCGTGCCACGGTGTCGTGCCCCGGCGCCTGGACGCGGAGGTGCGGGCGGCCTGCGAGTTCTTCGGGGTCACGCTCTCCCTGCAGCTCGCCGCGCTGGAGGAGGCGCAGACCTCGCAGGCCCGCCACGACACGCGGACCGCGCTGTCGCGCCTGGTCACGGAGCTGAACACGGACATCACCCAGTCGGTCACGACCAGTGTCGACCTCCTGCGCGAGCTGATCGACGCCGACACCGTGGTGCTGCGGTTGGACGGCGAGACGACGATCGTGAGCGGCCGCGACGAGGACCTGCTGCTGCCGGGGCTGGAGGCGTTGTGGGACGTGGTCCCGGACCTGGCCGCCGGTGAGGTGTGGAGCACGGACAACCTCTCCGCTCACGACGCGTCCATGGCGGCGCACGCCGAGCACCTCAGCGGGGCGCTGGTGCTCGCCCTGGACTCGGGCAGCGGCGACCTGATCGCGTGGGTGCGCCCCGAACGCCGGGCCAGCCGGACGTGGGCGACGGATCCGAACACCCCGGTGCGGGTCGGCGACCACGGCGAACGCCTCACGCCGCGCGGGTCGTCGGCGGTCTACCGGGCCGTCGTGCGCGGCCGCTGCGTGCCGTGGACCTCGTCGGACGAGGCGGTCGCCGTCGAGTTCGGCCGCGCGGTCACCACGATGGTGCTGCGGCACAACGCCCGGCTCACGACGTTGAACGACGAGCTGCGCCGCGCGAACGACGACCTGGGCACGTACGCGCACGTGGCGGCGCACGAGCTCAAGGAGCCCCTGCGCGGCATCTTCAACTCGACGGCGTTCATCCGCGAGGACGCCGAGGACCTGGACGACACGACCGTCCGCAGGCTGGACACCGTGCAGCGCCTCGCCCAGCGGATGGACGAGCTCATCAACTCGCTGCTGCACTTCGCCCAGCTGGGCCACGGCGCGCTGCGGCGCACCGAGGTCGACCTGCGCGAGGCCGTCGAGGGCGCGCTGGTGATCGCGGGCCCCCGGTTGGCCGAGCGCGAGGTCTCGGTCGACCTGCCCGCGGCCGGTCAACGGGTGTGGGCCGACCCCGACAGGTTGTCCGAGGTGCTGGTGAACCTGCTGGTGAACGCCGCGAAGTACGCCCGTGAGGAACACCCGCGCACAGTGCGGGTCCACCTCGTCGGCGAGGACGAGGTGCACGTGCGGGACAACGGCATCGGCATCCCGCCCGAGCACCGCACCGAGGTGCTCAAGCTGTTCCGCAGGCTGCACAAGCGGGACGCGCACGGCGGCGGTCACGGGGCCGGCCTGGCGATCGTGAACCGCATCGTCGAGCGGCACGGCGGCCAGGTGGCGCTGCACGCCGCGCCCGGTGGCGGCACCACCGTCGCGTTCACCCTGCCGCGAACCGCCGACCAGGGCTGACGCGCGTTCGACGAGGGTCGCGCGGCGACGGCGACCCGACCTGCCCCACGGGCGGGGCCTGGGCCGCAGGTCCCACGACGGGCCGACCGTCCTCCGGATCGTCCGCCGCCGCGACCGGACCGGCGGGTCGAGGACCGGAACACTCCGCCTGAAGAGCTGCGGGCGTGTGCGGGCTCCGCGCGGCGTGCGGTGCCGTACCGTTCCGGACGACCGATCGGCATTCCCGTCAGGCGGGCGCACCTGTTCCCCGTGTCGGACCACAACCCCGGCGACCACGCCTTGCCGTGCCTCCGGACGCAGGAGGTCCACAGATGACGAACGTCCCCCCACCCACCACCGCGGCCGAGGACGTCGTCGTGGTCGTGTCGGGCGGGGACCTCGACATGGATGGTGCTTCCGACCTGTCGATCGACTTGGGGTTGGCGATCTCCGCGAGACCGCGGGCGGTGATCGCGGACCTGACCGCGGTGCGGTTCCTCTCCGCCGCCGGGCTCTCGGCGCTGGAACGCGCGCACCACCACGCCGACGCGGTGCACAGCAGGCTGGCGGTGGTCGCCGCGCAGCGCTGCGTGCTGCTGCCGCTGGCGTTGACCAGGCTGGACGCGGTGCTCACGATGTTCCGGGACCTGTCCGCGGCCCGCACCTTCGTCAACGACCTGCTGGGCGCCGAGCTCGGCCCGTGAGGACGGCCCGCGTCAGGACAGGCTCATCGCGGCCCAGACGGTCTTGGTGCGCTCGCCCCGCAGCACGCCCCAGGATCGCGACAGGGTCTGCACCAGCCGCATCCCGCGCCCCCGGTAGGCACCGGCGGTGGACTGGTTGATCAGCGGCGGCAGGTCGCGGGAACCGTCGAGGACCTCGATGACCACCTCGCCCTGGACCGCACCGGGACCCGTGAACCCCGAGTCGCGCGGCAGGTAGCCGGCGATGGTCACCTGGTGCGGGAGCCGGGCGTGGTCCAGGGCGTTGGAGATCAGCTCGGTGGCCACCAGCTCCACGTCGCCGACCACCTCCGCCGAGCACCACGCCAGCGACAGCCGCACCCGCTCCCGGACGAGGGCGAGGTCGTTGCGGGCGATCGGCATCGTGAGCAGCGCCGTCCGCCGGGTGCCGTCGGCCGGGACGTAGACCTGGCTGGTCGACGACAGGACCAGTGCCGACGCCTGCCCGACCGCGGCTCGCGGCGATCCCGCGGCCGTGTCGGCGCCGATCGCGGGCCAGACGGTGCGCCGCGAGGCGGTCGTCGCGTCGGAGTCGACCATCGGTGCGCTCCTCGTCCGCCATGGCGGCATTTCGTGTCGTACTCGTGCATTCCACCATCGGGAACGATGTCCGGACGAACCGGGTTACCCCGTTCGGCTCGGTGTCACGCAAAGCCATCCTTCCGAGTGACACACGGTCACTGGATCCCACCGACTCATCACGCTGAGATGCCCTCGGGGTACCGTTCCGCCAGCATCCGGCGCGACAGAACGGCAGGGGATCCACGGTGGGCGCGATCGACTCGACGGCAGGCCGACTACAGCTGTTCGCGAGCGAGGACGCGTCCGGTTCACCGGTGGTGGCCGCCCACGGCGACATCGACATCAACACCGTCGAGCAGCTGCACACCTCGCTGCTCGCCCGGGTCGAGGCGTCGCGAACCCGGTCCGGCACCGCGACCGGGATCGTCCTGGACCTGACCGGGGTGGTGTTCTTCGGCTCGGTGGCCCTGGAGCCGATGCTTCGCGTCCGCGACATCCTCGCCGCCGACCGCGCCCACCTGCACCTGGTGGTCACCGAACACATCCGCCGTTCGCTGAACATCCTGGGCATGACCGCGTTGTTCGCGCTCCACGACGACCTGCGGGACGCGCTGGACGCGCTCCGGCAGGACTGAGCCCCCGCCGGGCGGTCGGGGCCACCTCCGGCACCCGGCTCAGCGCACCATCGCCAGCACGTCGCGGACCAGCCGTCGCGCGTACTCGTCGTCGACCGGCAGCGCGAAGGCGACGTGGTGGTACAGCGGCGCGATGACGTGGTCGAGGACCTGTTCGACCGTGGGCGCGGGCTCGCCGCGTCCGCGGGCCCGGAGGACCACCTCCGACGCCTGCTCGCCGCGCTTCTCCGTGACTGGGCAGCCCGACACGGTCTCGACGCGGGCCGACACCATCGCCCGCAGGTACCGGGTCCGCTCGGGACGGGCGATGTCGCGGGCGATGATCTCCGCCCACCGCGTCAGGTCCTCCTGGAGCGACCCCGTGTCGGGGACGGATTCGCCGTCCCGCGTCAGCGCGGCGACCGCGACCTCCTCCAGGAGCGCGTTGACGTCGGCCCAGCGCCGGTACAGCGTCGTCGGGTTGACCCCGGCCCGTTCGGCGATGACGGGGAAGCTGATCTTGTCGGCACCCTCGCCCACGAGCTCGCCCACCGACGTGTAGATCGCGGTCAGCACCCGGCCGCTCCGCCCTCCGGGGCGGCTCGCGGCGACTCGGTCGGCCATGCCACCACCGTACGCAAAGATCTTTGCTTTAACAAGATCCTGCCGTACAGTGCTTAAAGCAAAGATCATTGCGTTTTGTTGGAGGTGCCGTGCTCGACCGTCCACTCCCGTTCCTCGTCGCCGGGGCCGCGGGCGCCGCCACGTTGACGGCCGCCTCGGCACCGTCCCCGCTCTACCTCGTCTACCAGCGCCTTTGGGGCTTCTCCGCGTTCACGCTGACGCTCGTCTTCGCCGTCTACGTCTTCGCGCTGCTCGCCGCCCTGCTCACCGTCGGCTCGCTCTCCGACCGGGTGGGACGGCGGCCCGTCGCCTCCGCGGCCCTGGTGCTCCTCGCGCTGGGCATGGTGCTCTTCACGATCGCCGGAGGGTCCGGCGGTCTGATGGCCGCGCGGGTCGTGCAGGGTTTCGCCGTCGGCGCGGCCACCGGCACCACCACGGCCATGATCATGGACTCGGCGCCGAACCCGCGGATCGGCTCGGTCGTCAGCAGCGCGGTCCCGGCGCTGGGGATCGCGATCGGGGCGGTCCTCGCCGGTGCCCTGGTGGAGTTCGCGCCGTTCCCCCGCGAGCTCGTCTTCTGGATCCTCGCCGTGGTCTACCTGGTGCTCGCGGCGCTCGTGTGGGCGGTTCCCGAACGCGCCCTGCCCGAGTCGGCGGCGCGGGAGCCGGTCTGGCGGTCGCTCCTGCCCAGCGCCGGGCTCCCGCGGGCCACGCGGCCCGTCTTCCTCGCACTGGTCCCGTCGATCTGCGCGACGTGGGCGCTCGCCGGGCTGTACCTGTCGCTCGGGTCGTCGGTGCTCGGCACCGTCCTGGACGTGCACAGCCACTTCGTCGTCGGCGTCGTGCTCGGGGTGTACTTCGCCGCGGGGGTGGCGGGCACCGTCGTCTCGACGGTCCTCCCGCCGCGGCTGCGCGAGTGGTTCGGCTACGGGACGCTCGCGGCAGGGGTCCTGGTCACGATCGCGGCGATGCTGACGAGCGCGTTGCCGCTCTACGTGGTCGGGTCGGTGGTCGCGGGGGTCGGCTTCGGCGCGGCGTTCCGGTTCGCCGTCAACGCTCTCGGCGACGCGGCGCCCGCCGCCCAGCGGGGGCAGGTGTTCGCGACGATGTACATCGTCAGCTACCTCGCGTTCAGCGTGCCCGCGCTCGCGGCCGGTCTCGCCGTCACGCGCTTCGGGCTCAAGCCGACGGCTGTCGTGTACGGGGTGGTGGAGGTCGCGCTGGTCCTGATCGCGATGGCCGCGACGACCGTCCGGGCGCGCCGCCGGACCGACGGGAACGAGCCGCGGGAAGGCGTGGGGTCGACGCCGGTGTCGCGCACCTTCGGCACGCCCCGCCACACGACGCACTACGTCGAGTGCGGGCCGTCCGACGGGCCCCTGGTGGTGTTCCTCCACGGTTGGCCGGGAATCGGTCTGATGTGGCGTGCCCAGATGGACGCGTTCGCCGCCGAGGGCTGGCACTGCGTCGCCCCCGACCTGCGCGGCTACGGCGGGTCCTCCGCCCCCGCGGCCAAGGACGCCTACACCGTCGAGGAGGTCGTGGCGGACATGGCGGAGCTCCACGACCACCTCGGCGGCGAGGCCGCGATCTGGGTCGGCCACGACTGGGGCAGCATCGTGGTCGGCGCGTTGGCCGCCCACGAGCCCGAGCGCTGCCGCGGCGCCGTGTTGACCTCGTGGGCGTACTTCCCCGAGGCGAACAGCCTGGCCGTGCTCGTGCCGCTGGTCGACCGGACGATCTACCCGGCCGACCGCTACCCGGACGGGCAATGGGACTACTTCCGCTACTACACAACGCATTTCGAGTCCGCGGTGGCCGACCTCGACGCGGACCCGGCGGCGACGCTCGCCTCGGTCTACCGCCCCGGCGACCCCGCCTCGATCGGCCAGGTGTCCCCGACGGCGGTGGTCACGCGCGACGGCGGGCGCTTCGGCACCGCGCACCACGCCCCGCCTGCCTCACCCGACCCGGCCCTCTGGCCACCGGCCGACTTCGACGTGCTGGTGAAGGCGTTCCAGGCCCGCGGTTTCCGCCCTCCGTCAGCGTGGTACACGAACGACGACGCCAACACCGCCTACGCGCGACGAGCACCCGACGGCGGTCGCCTGTCGCAGCCGGTGCTTTTCGTCAACGGCGAGTGGGACGCGATCTGCACCATCACCGGGAACCACCAGGGCGACCCGATGCGCGCGGCCTGCGCGGACCTCACCGTGGCCCGTGTTCCGGCCGGGCACTGGCTTCCGCTGGAGCGCAAGGCGGAACACGTCCAGGCCATCCGAACCTGGTTGCGGAGCAAGGATCTCTGACGCGGCACCCACGCCCGTGGACCGCTTCACCGCAGAGCTGGAAGCGGTCGTCTGCGAACCGGTGCTCGGCGACCGCCGCGCACTCCTCAGCGGTGGAGCTGCCGCTGGACCGAGGACACCGCCGCGCCCGCGTGGCGGAGCAGCGCGAGCGCTTCCTCGGACGGCGAGCCCGCGGCCGTGGTCACCACGACCAGGTTCTGCTCGGGCGAGCGCGCGATCGCGAGCGTCTGCTGCGTCACGGTCAGCGCGCCGACCACGGGGTGGCGCAGGTCGTAGGAGGCGGCGTCGCACGGGGTGATCCGGTGGTCGGCCCACAGCGCGACGAACTCCGGGCTCCGCATCGTCAGCTCGCCGATCAGCGCCGCGAGCCGCGGGTCATCGGGGTGCCTGCCGACGGTGATCCGCAGGTTGCCGACCACCGCCCGCGCCTTGCGCCCCCAGTCCGCGTACAGCTCGCGGCAGTGCGGGTCGAGGAAGGTGATCCGACTCATGTTGGGCCGGTTCGCCACGTCCTCCGGTGACTCGCGGTGGACGTGGCCCGCGAACAGCGAATGCGCGAGGTCGTTCCACGCCAGCACATCCGTGCGCCTGCCGAGCACCAGCGCCGGAACGCCGTCCAGCGCGCGCAACAGGTCCCGCGTCTCGTCGGTGACGACCTCCGGGCGCGGACGGCGCACCTTCGGGGCGCGCCGGGTGGCGCCCGCCAGCCGTTGGAGGTGGTCGCGTTCGTGGTCGTCGAGCCGCAGACCGCGGGCGATCGCGTCGAGCACCTCCGCCGAGGCGCCGCGCGACAGGCCCTGTTCCAGGCGGGCGTAGTAGGACACGCTCACGCCCGCCAGGTGCGCGAGCTCCTCGCGGCGCAGCCCGCGCACGCGCCGCCGGGGCCCGATGTCGCGCAGCCCCACGTCCTCCGGGCGCAGCCGTGCGCGCAGTGCCTGCAGGAAGTCGCCGAGCGGGCCTGGACCGTCCATCCGCCCAGTATCGGCGGCGGCGACCGGCCGAGCCACACCCCGCCAGGGATAGGACGGGCGTGGTGTGGTTGTCCCGACAGGACTCCCGCACGCTGGGAGGATGGATCAGATCACCTTGGGCGACGTCACCGTCACCCGCGTCAAGGAGTACTTCGGCTCGGTCGAGATGACCCCGGCGGAGTTCTTCCCCGAAAGCCCCGACGGCGCGTGGGACGAGCACCGCTCCTGGCTCGCGCCCGACTTCCTCGACCCGGAGACGAACGAGTGCGTCGCGGCCATCCAGACCTGGTTGCTGCGCAGCGAAGGCCGCACGATCCTGGTCGACACCGGGGTCGGCAACCACAAGGACCGGCCGTACGCGGCCGTGTGGAACCGGCTGGACACCGACTTCCTGGACAACCTCGCGGCCGCGGGGGTGCGGCCGGAGGACGTCGACCTCGTGGTCAACACCCACCTGCACGTCGACCACGTCGGCTGGAACACCCGACTGGACGGCCGCACCTGGGTGCCGACGTTCCCCAACGCCACCTACCTGATGCCCGAGCGGGACTTCGACTTCTGGAACCCGGCCAACGACCACAAGCCGCTGCTGGGGCGCGGCAACCAGAACGTGTTCGAGGACAGCGTGGCCCCGGTGCACGCGGCGGGTCTGGCGCACCTGTGGGACGACTCGTACCGCATCGACAAGAACCTGCGGCTGGACCTCGCCCCCGGCCACACGCCCGGCTCGTCCGTGCTGACCCTGGACTCGGGCGGCGACCGCGCGCTGTTCGTCGGCGACCTGGTGCACACCGCGCTGCAGCTCGTCGAGCCGGCGACCAACAGCTGCTTCTGCGAGGACCCGGCGCAGGCCCGTGCGACCCGGCACAGGCTCCTGGGCCAGGCGGCCGAGGACAACGCGCTGGTCTTCCCGGCCCACCTCGGCGGGCAGGGCGGCGCGGAGGTCGTCCGCGACGGGGCGGGGTTCGCCATCAAGGAGTGGGCGGGTTTCGCCCGCATCTCCTGATCCCCGACCCACCACTCCGGAGAGGAAAGTCCCTTGTCCCACCAGGAACACCCCGTCGTGGAGACCCCGGCCGGTGCCGTCCGCGGCCTGCGCGGCGCGGCGGGCGAGCGGTACCGCGCCATCCCCTACGCCGCGGCCCCGGTCGGCGCGGACCGGTTCGCTCCCCCGCGGCCGCACGCGGGCTGGGACGGCGTCCGCGACGGCACCCGCCCCTCCCCCACGGCGCCGCAGCCCGCGCGCGACTTCGGCGTGCTCGACATGACCCCGTACTTCGGGCCCGGCTGGGTCCGGGGCGAGGAGTACCTGACCGTCGACGTCCGCACCCCGGCCGCGGACGGGGCGGCGCGGCCGGTGATGGTCTTCGTGCACGGCGGCGGGTTCGTCACCGGGTCCACGCGGGCCGCGCTCTACGACGGCGGCGCCTTCGCGCGCGACGGCGTCGTGCTGGTGACGCTGAACTACCGGCTCGGCGTCCCCGGTTTCCTCGACCTCGACGGTGCCCCCGCCAACCGCGGTCTGCTCGACGTGCTCGCCGCCCTGCGCTGGGTCCGCGACACCATCACCTCGTTCGGCGGCGACCCGGACGAGGTCACGCTGGTCGGCCAGTCCGCCGGAGCCACCCTGGTCTGCGCGCTGCTGGCGACACCGGAGGCGAAGGGGCTGTTCCGCCGGGCGATCGTCCAGAGCGGCAGCGGCACCGGAGCGTTCACCCCGGAACAGGCGCGGAGGGTCGGCCTGGCGGCCGCGGGCGCGTTGGGCGTCGAGCCCACCGCGGAGGCGTTCGCCCGGATCCCCGACGAGCGCTTCGTCGAGATCATCCCGGCGCTGGCCGGGCTCGACCTGCGCACCGCGACCGCGACCGACCCGCTGGTGGGCCTCAGCCCGTTCAGCCTGGTGCTGCCCGAGCAGCCCGCCGACTCGCTCGGGAACGGCCCCGCCGACGTCGCCCTGCTGATCGGCACCAACACCGAGGAAGGACACCTCTACCTCGTCCCGCAGGGACTGTTCGGCAGCTCGACGATCGCCGACGCGGAGGCCACCGCGGCGCGGTCCCACTCCGACCCCCGTGCCGTGGTCGCCGCCCTCGCGGACAGCCGTCCGGGCGCGACACCCGGCGACCTGCGGTCCGCCGCGCTCGGCGACGCCCTGTTCGGGGCGGGCACCGCACGCATGGTCGAAGCCCGCACCCGCCTGGCCGCTGGGAGCACCCACGTCTACCGGTTCGGCTACCGCTCCACGGCGGTGGGCGGCCGACTCGGGGCCGCCCACACCGTCGAGCTGCCCTTCGTGTTCGACGTCGCCGACGACCCCCGGCTGCACGGCCCCGCGGGGCTGCTCGGGCCCGACGCGGCACCCGCGGACCTCGCCGCCGGGATGCACGGCGCCTGGGTCGCCTTCGCCCGCACCGGCGACCCCGGCTGGGCGGCCTACGACCCCGCCACCAGGACCGTGCGGACGTTCGACTGACCACAGCGGCCGTGCGGTCAAGGCCTAGCCGGCGTACCCGAGAGCGCTCGTCGTGCCGATCACCGGTACGGCGCCGGTGCCGCGCCACCCGAGGTGGCCGTCCGGCCGGATCAGGACGCGCTCGCCGGGAACGGGCTCGTAGGTCCGACGCAGGTGGCCGTCCACGTCGAGGGCGTCGGCGTCGAGCACCTGGGCGCCTTCGACCGGGTCGGCGGCCCCGTCGAAGGCCAGGACCGTCCAGTCGGCCCGGCGGCGCAGCAGGAACAGGGTGGTGTCGCCGAGCGGGGCGTCCGGGGCGCGGTCGCCCGGTCGCAGGCCGGGTGCGTCGGGATCGGTGCGGTAGCTCAGGTCGAGCTGGAGCCCTTGGCGGGCAAGGGCCGCCGGACGATCGGCGTAGCCGCCGGCGCCGGAGTCGAGAACTCGGCGGGTGAGCTCGCCGGAGAACCCGATGACCGCCTCGGCGACCGGCTTGCGCTCGGCCTCGTAGGTGTCCAGCAGGGTCTCCTCGGCGCCGTCGAGCACCGCGGCGAGCTTCCACCCCAGGTTGACGGCGTCCTGGACCCCGGTGTTGAGCCCCTGGCCGCCCGCGGGCGAGTGCACGTGCGCGGCGTCGCCCGCGAGGAACACGCGGTCGACGCGGAAGCGGTCCACCATCCGCACGTTGAGCCGCCACGTCGAGCACCAGCCGATCGTGCGCAGGCGCACGCGCGGCCGGATGTCGTCGACCACGGCGCGCAGGGTCGCCTCGTCGGCCCGGACGTCCGGGTCGGGCGAGCGCAGCCCCAGCGCCCAGGTCGGGCACGCGGGCATCGGGCACAGCGAGAGGAAGCCGGGCCCGCCCGCGCCGAGGAGGTCGAACTGGTGCCAGTGGTCGCGGTCGAGCCCGTCCAGCTCGACCTCGGCCAGCACCATCCGGACCTCGTCGTGGGTCTCCCCGGCGAAACCGACCCCGAGCACGCGCCGCACCGTGCTCGACCCGCCGTCGGCACCGACGAGGTAGCGCGAGCGCACGCGCCGCCCGTCGTCGAGGACGGCGGTGACCCCGTCCTCGTCCTGCTCCACGCCGACGACGCGGGCGTTCTGCTCGACCGCGCCACCGAACTCGGCCAGCCGCTCGCGCAGCACCTGGGTCGTCCGCCACTGCGGAATGATCATCGGCTGCGCGAACGGCCGGTCCGGCGTCGGCGTGAGCTCGGGGTGCCTGTCCCGCTCCCGGATCGTGCCGTCGGTCCCGTACTGCCGGAACGGCAGCCCGAACGTCCCCAGCGCCACGAGCCGGTCGGTGACGCCGAGGGGGTCGAGCACCTCCAGGGTCCGCGGCTGGATGCCGTTGCCCCGCGGGCCGGGGAACGGCGCCGGCGCGCTGTCCAGCACCACCACCCGCCGGCCTCGCCGGGCCAGCTCACCTGCCGCCACCAGGCCCGTCGGGCCGGCTCCCACCACCGTGACGTCCACATCCATGTCCATGCCGACCACGCTACCAAAAATAGGACGCAGTCCTAAATGAGACTGAGTCCTAACTTGGTGGGCCGTGTGCCAGACTCTGCCGGTGACCTCCCTGCGCGAACGCAAGAAGGCGCGCACCCGCGCCGAGCTCCAGCGCCACGCGCTGCGCCTGTTCGCCGAGCGCGGCTACGAGGCGACCACCGTCGAGGACATCGCGGCCGCGGCCGAGGTCGCCCGCAGCACGTTCTTCCGCTACTTCGCGGCCAAGGAGGACGTCGTCCTGTTCGACGACGTCGACCCGCTGTTCGAACAGGCCCTCGCCGCCGTCCCCGCGGGCACACCGCTGCTGGTCGCGCTGATCGAGGCGATGCGCGCCACCTTCACCGGGCTCGACGAGCAGAAGCGCGCCGACGAGGAGCTACGGATGCGACTGGTGCGCACGGTGCCCGAGATCGCCGCGGCACTGCGCGCCCGCGGCGCGTGGGAGGTCGAGCAGACCACGCGCTTCGTCGCCCCCGCACTCGGCCGCAGCCCCGACGACATCGAGGTCGTGACCCTCGCCGGAGCGCTCATCGGCGCCCGCTTCGCCGCACAGACCCTCGTCGCCCGCGAGCCCCACCGCAGCTACGTCGACACCACCCTGGAGATCCTCGAACGCCTCCGCACCGGCATCCCGCTGGCCGACGAGCCCATCATCGGCTCCTAGCGGCTCACGGGACCAGGACCAGCTTGCCGCGGGCCTGTCCCGAACGGCTGACGGCGACCGGCTCGCGCCAGTCCTCAAGGGCGTAGGTCGCGGCGACCGGGATGGTGAAACGGCCCTGCGCCGCCAGTTCGGCGTACTCGCCGAGCACGTGGTGGTGCATGTCCATGCCGGTGCTGCGCACCCCCAGGTTCTTCAGCGCGTCGAAGTCGGTGGCCGTGACGATGTGGGCCGGGGCGGTGACCGTGGTCAGCAGCTCCGGCATGACGCCGGCGGGCGCGGCGTCGAAGACGAGGTCGACCGGGCCGCCCACCAGCGTGGTCACCCGTTCGCCGAGACCTTCGCCGTACGCGACGACGTCGGCTCCCGCCTCCCGGAGGACGTCGGCGTAGGTCTTCCCGGCGCTGGCGATGACGCGGGCGCCGTGCCGGAGGGCGATCTGGGCCGCCGCGAAGCCGACCGTGGTGCCGGCGCCGCTGATCAGCACCGTCCGGCCGGAGACGTCCCCGAGGGCGGCGAGGCCCCGTGCGGCGGTCTCGGTCGCCATCGGCAGCGCCGCCGCCTCGGCCGCGCCCAGTCCGGCGGGGCACCGGAACCACGCGGAGAGCAGGGCCTGGTCCGCCGCGCCCGCCGACGGCCCGGTGTACACCGTCGGACCGAAGACGGGGTCGCCGATCCCGACGCCGGTCACGCCGGGGCCGAGGGCGTCCACGGTGCCGGAGGCCTCCAGTCCGATGCCGCGGGGGAAGTCGCCGGTGTGGAGCCCGCCGCAGATGGCCCAGTCGGCGGGGGTCAGCCCGCAGGCCTCGACGGTGATCCGGACCTGGTCCGGGCCGGGCTCCGGCGGTGCCGCCCGCTCCAGCCGCAGCACGTCGGCCGGGTCGCCGTACGAGTGGAAGCGCAAAGCGCGCATGGTCGTCCCTCCGGAAGTAACGACAGGATCTGTCGTCACCGACGCTACACCACGACAACAGAAACTGTCGTCACTAAGCTGGGGGCATGGCACGGTGGGAGGGCAACGCGCGTGGACGGCTGGAACGGGCGGCGCTGGACCTGTTCCGGGAACAGGGCTACGACGGCACGACGGTCGTGCAGATCACGCAGCGGGCGAACCTGACCGAGCGCTCCTTCTACCGCTGGTTCGCCGACAAGCGGGAGGTCCTGTTCGGCGACGACGACCTGGAGGCCTGCTACCTCCCCCGGATCGAGGCCGCGCCGGAAGGGCTCGGCGCGCTGCCCGCGCTCCTGCTCGCCTTCGCGTCCACTCCGGACGTGCTGCGGCCGCGCGACTTCCTGCTCGAACGCGCCGCGGTGATCGCGGCCAGCCCACCGCTGCGGGAACGCGAGCTGATCAAGATGGTGACGCTGTCGGAGAAGCTCGTCGCCGCCCTGGTCCGGCGCGGCCACGACCACCAGACGGCGAGCCTGGCCGCCGACGTGGGCTCGGCCGTGCTGCGGCTGGCCACCCACCGCTGGCTCCTCGGCGACGACTCGGACTTCTCCGACCTGCTCGCCACGGCCCGGCGGGACCTGCTGGACGTCGCGGCCGAAGGGCCCTCGACGCCCTGAAACCGGCTGCGGGCAACGGCCTTCACCACCACGGACGAGGACGCCGGCCATCGCGTCCCCGCCCGCACGGACGTCCCCGCCGCCGACTACAACCGCTCGCCGTCGACCGTCGCCGGGGGCTGACCGGCGGGCTGGCGGCGGTTCTCGAGCTTGATCCCGCACTTGCCGACCAGCGCGGCACCGACACCGATCGTGGTGACCACCGGAGCGGCCAACGCCGCGACCAGCCCAAGAGCCACCGGCACCTCCAGCACCACGTCGTCCTTGCTGTCACGCACGACCACGCGACGGTTGATGCCCTCGTCGACCAACCCGCGAACGGCGTCGACCACGGAGTCGACGGCGGCGCGGCTGGACTCGGGCCTGGATTCGCTCATGACTCTCCTCGCACTGCGGATGTCCTTTTGACATCTCCAGCATGTCCGCGCCGGGACACCGCCGCCATCAGGGTTTCCCCTGACCTCCACCTGATTCGCCCCCGAGTGCGACCCGGCACCGCCCACGGCGCGTTGTTGCCCACAGGAAAAGCCCTTGACCTGGGCCGGAAGATGGCCGAAGTGCGCCGGCTCGCTAGTCGTCCCCGCGGAACTCGTGTTGGTTGTCCGAATGGGAATCCACGGAAAGCGCCTGGGTCCGAGGTGAAGGAATCGATGGACGTGCGCAGGACCCGCGGAACACCCGATCCGCTCGGCCCCGACTCGCTCACGTGGAAGTACCTCGGCGACTGGCGCGGCCTCCTCGTCGCCTTGTGGGCCGGGTCGATGCAGAACATGCATCCGGGCCTCGGCGCGGGAGTCGAGCAGCACTCGCGGTTCTTCGAGGAGCGCTGGCAGCGGTTGCTCCGCTCGATCTACCCGATCAGCGGAGTCGTCTACGACGGGCCGCTCGCCCACCGGACCGCACTGGAGATCCGCGGCTACCACGACCGCGTCAAGGGTGTCGACGCACGGGGACGGCGCTACCACGCCCTGGACCCGGACACCTACTACTGGGCGCACGCGACGTTCTTCGTCAGCACGATCCTCATCGCCGACCACTTCGCCGGGGGCATCGGCGAGGAGGGGAAGCGACGGCTGTTCGACGAGCACGTCACGTGGTGGCGGCTGTACGACATGACGATGCGGCCGGTGCCGGAGAGCTGGGAGGCGTTCCAGTCCTACTGGAAGCACATGTGCGCCGAGGTCCTCGAGGACAACCGGGTCACCAGGGACGTGTTGGACCTGCGCGGGATCGCGAGACCGCCGTTCCTCCCCTGGCTGCCGAACGCGCTCTGGCGGCCGGTGGGCGTGCTGGTCGCGAAAAGCCTCACCTGGCTGACGACCGGGCTCTACGACCCCGAGGTCCGCGACCTGCTCGGCCTGCCGTGGTCCGACCGCGACGCGCGGCGCCACCGGCGGGTGGGGAAGCTGGTCGACGTCCTGTTCACGCTCGTCCCGCACGACCGCCGCTACAACCCGCGGGCCCGTGCGGGCTGGCGCCGCGAACGCGGCGAGGCGACCCGGAACGCCGCCCTGGTCGAGACTCCGCGCAGGAACCTGCCCCACTCGCGGTGACCGGCTCAGGTCGCCTCGACGAGCCCGGCCATCCGGTCGAGGGTGCGGCGCATCGCCCCGCGCGCCGCCCAACGGCCCAGGGCGACGACCACGCGCAGCGGCTCCTCGCTCAGGTCCCAGCTCTCGCGCACCAGCGTGCCGTCGCCGTCCGGCTCGAACTCGTAGCGCCAGATCCGGCCGCCGAACACGAGGCGCCACCTGGCGGAGTCCTCGTGCGGCCTGCTCTGCCAGGCGAACCGCCTGCCGGGCACGGCCTCGATCACGGTGCTCGTCATGACGTACTTGCCGCGCAGGTCCATCCTCATGCCGAAGTGGTCACCCACGCGGAGCGGCCGGACGGGTGAGCTGACGTCGACGGCCTCGACCAGCGAGTCGGATCCGTCGATGTCCTTGTGCCGCAAGGGATCGGCGACCAAGGCGTACATCCGGTCCGCTGGGGCCGCGATGCGGCGCTCGACGGACACGACCCAGCGGCTCATGCAGCCACCCTATCGACGACCGCCCGACTCCACGCCACGAGAGCAGGTCCTGCCGCGGGCGGGCTCGAAGAGGTCTTCTCCGAGCCCGCCCGCGGGGTTCAGCGGACGGCGGCCGTCAGGTGCTCCTCGTGTTCGGGTTCACGCGGCTGGAGCGTGGCGCCCTCGACGTCGAGCCGGGGCAGCCGGCTCAGCCACCGCGGTAGCCACCAGGCGCGCTCGCCGAGCAGGGCCATGGCCGCCGGGACGAGCACCATCCGGACCACGAAGGCGTCGACGAGGATGCCTGCGGCGAGGGCGAAGGCGATCGACATCATGGTCGCGTCGGCTCCGGGGAAGAACCCGGCGAAGACCGCGAACATGATGACCGCCGCCGCGACCACGACCGGGGCGGCCTGGCGGAAGCCCGTGCGGATCGCGGCGGTGTTCGGTTCGCCGCCGCCGTGGGCCTCGTGCATGCGGGAGACCAGGAAGACCTGGTAGTCCATCGCCAGGCCGAACAGGATGCCGACGACGAGGATCGGGGTGAGGCTGATCAGCGGGCCGGGGTTGTCGACGCCGAACAGGTCGCCGAACCAGCCCCACTGGAAGATCGCCACGGACGAGCCGAGCGCGGAGCCGATGGTGAGCAGGAAGCCCAGCACGCCCACCAGCGGCACGAGCAGGGACCGGAACACCAGGACCAGCAGCACGAACGCCAGGCCGACGACGAGCGCCAGGTAGCCCGGCAGCGCGGCGTTGACGGTGCCCGCCACGTCGACGCTGACGGCGGTCTGGCCGGTGACGTAGGCGCGGGGGCCGTCACCGCGCAGCCGGTCGCGGATGTCGTGGACCAGCCGCTCGGTGGCAGCGCTGGCCGGGCCGGACTCGGGGACGACGGTGAGCAGGGCGGCGGTGCCGTCGGCGTTGGGCACCGGGTCGGTGACCGCGACGACGTCGGGCAGGGCGGCCAGGTCGGCCTTGGCGTCGGTGGCGGCCCGCGGGGCGCCCTCGCCGTCGAAGAACACCGTGAGGGGGCCGTTGAAGCCCGCCCCGAAGGCGTCGGCGAGCAGCAGCTCGGCCCGGCCCTGGGTGGTGCTCTCGGTGGGCGTGACGGCGAGCGTGGTCTGCAAGGAGAACAGCGGGATGCTCAACGCGCCGAGTGCCGCGGTGGTCAGCACCAACGCGACCACCCGTCGACGGGTGACCCCGACGACCCAGCCGCGGAAGAACCCCCGGTCCCGGTGCACGGTGGTCGGCGCGTCGCGTTCCTTGCGGGGAAGCGCCCGGCGGCCGAGCAGGGCCAGCACCGCGGGGACGAGCGTGGTGGCGATGAGCACGGCGATGACGATGGTGAACGCCCCGGCGACGCCCATCTGGGTCAGGAACGGGATGCCCGTGACGAACAGGCCGACCAGGGCGATCACGACGGTGAGGCCCGCGGTGACCACGGCGGCGCCCGCGGTGCCCACCGAGGTGGCGACGGCGGCTCCGACGTCCTGGCCGCGGCGCAGCTCGTGGCGGAAGCGGCTGACGATGAACAGGGCGTAGTCGATGCCCACCGCCAGGCCCAGCATCGTGGCGAGCAACGGGGTGGAGGCGGTCAGGTCGACGAAACCGGTGGCGATCTGGATGCCGCAGACGCCGACCCCGACACCGACCAGCGCGGTCAGCAGGTTCATCCCGGCGACCGCCAGCGCGCCGTAGGTGACGGCCAGCACGACGAGGGCCGCGAGCACGCCGATGAGCTCGGTGGAGTGCGCACCGCCCCCGCCCACCCCGACCGCGTCCCCGGACGCCTCGACGGTGAGCCCGCCGGTCCGGGCCCCGGCGACGGCGTCCGCGAGGGCGTCGTGCTGCTCGGCGGTGAGGTCGAAGGCGCTGACGTCGTAGGTGACGGTGCTGTAGGCGGTGGTCAGGTCCGGTGACAGGGCGGTGGGCGTCGGCCGGAGCGGATCGGTCGCCGAGGCGACCCCGTCGAGCCCGCCCAGCCTGGTGACGAGCTCGCCCACGGCGGCGGTGTTCGCCTCGGTGGTCAGCGTCTGCCCCTGCGGGGCCTTGACCACGACCCGCGCGGACGCGGTGTCACCGCCGCCTCCGCCGAACTCGCGCTTGATGAGGTCCATCGCCTCGACGGACTCCTGGCCGGGCAGCGAGAAGGTGTCCACCGTGTTGCCCGCCAGTCGACCCGCGCCGACACCGGCGCCGATGAGCACCACCAGCCAGACGACGATGAACAGGGCCGGGCGCCGGTAGGCCGCGGCGCCGACGCGGAAGAGCAAGCGTGCCACGGTGATCAGCCCTCCACGCGGTCGGGACGGGAGGCACGGGGACGGTCGCGGGGCGGAACTCGGAGGCGGGACATGGCACCCAGCCTGTCTTCCGACACCGCGGACGGCATCGCTCGCCAGGCGGCTTTCCGGACCCCGTCCGCTAGTCCTCGCGAGCTACGCCCCTCCCGTCGAGAACACCAGGACATCCACGCCGTGGCGCGGATGTCCTGGTGCGCCGTCGTCCACTTTCGACAGCGCGTAGTCCTCGAGGACTAGTGGCGACGTCCGGGTGTCGATCCGGCGGGCGATGCGACGGGGACGCGCGGGGAGCATGCTGGGGAGGTGTCGTCCAGTGTGGAACCGCCCCTCCGGCAGGAGACCCGCGCCGACCGGCCGTCCCGGTGGCACCCGCACGAGCAGGTCGACGCCACGACCCCGGTGCGCGAGGCCTTCCGGGACGTCTGGCCGGTGCTCGTCGTGGCGCTGCTGGGCACGCTGGTGGTGCGCGACGGCGGGATCACCGCTCCGCTGTGGCTGGTCGTGCTGGTGGTGGTCGTCCCCCTGCTCCCCGCCCTCTGGCGGCACCGCCGTCCGGTGACCGCGTTCCTCGGCACCTCCGCGTGCTCGGTCGCGGCCTTCGCGGCCTTGGGGCTGAGCGGTCACGAGCTCGTCGTGCCGGTCCTGGCGCTCACCCTCTGCCTGGTGACCGTCGTGGACCGGGAACAGGACCGGGTCGCCGTCGCCGCGACCGCGCTGTGCCTGCTGTTCGACGCCGCCACCGTGCTGACGCCCATGTCACCCGCTCCGGGCGCCAGCAGGCCGGTGTACGCCCTGGTGATCCTGACCGGGGCAGCGGTGCTGCTGGGGCGCAACCGACGGGGCCGCCGCGCCGTGCTGGCGGGGCTGCGGGAGCGCGCGGAGACCGCGGAGCGCACCAGGGACGCGCTCGCCCGTGCCGCCGTGGCGGAGGAGCGGCGGCACATCGCCCGCGAGGTGCACGACATCGTCTCCCACAACATCGCCGTGATGACCAACCTGGCCGACGGGGCCGCGGTCGCGTTGCGCCGCAACGCCATCCCGCCCGTCGCGCTCACCGCGGTGGAGGCCATCGCGGGCACCGGGAGGGAGGCGATGGAGGAGATGCACGCCCTGCTCGGGGTGCTGCGCGACCCCGGTGAACGGGACGAGCCCACCCGGCCGCCCGCACCGGGCATCGAGCAGCTGCCGACCCTGGTGGAGCAGGTCCGGGCCGCCGGTCTGGACGTCGCCCTGGTCCGTCGCGGCGAGGCCCGCCCGGTCGGCGGCGGCACCTCGTTGACGGCGTACCGCCTGGTCCAGGAAGCGCTGAGCAACAGCCTGCGCCACGCCCGCGACGCCCGGTGCGCCATGGTGACGCTGCGGTGGTCCACCGACCAGCTCGTCCTCGACGTCGTCGACGACGGGGTGTCCCGAGGCGCGGCACCGGCGGGCACCGGGACCGGGCACGGCCTCATCGGGATGCGCGAACGGGTGCTCGCCCACGGCGGGACGATCACCGCCGGTCCCGACGAGACCTCCGGCTGGCGGGTCACCGCGCACCTCCCGCTGGCCGCACCGCACACGGGGAGTCCGGCATGACCACGGTGGTGCTCGTCGACGACGAACCGCTCGTCCGGCTGGGTCTGGGCATGGTCCTGGACGGCAGCGACGACATCGAGGTGGTCGGCCAGGCGGGCGACGGCGAGGAGGCCGTCGCCCTCGTCGAGCGGCTGCGGCCCGACGTCGTGGTCATGGACATCCGGATGCCGGGCACCGACGGCGTGCAGGCCACCCGGCGGATCGTGGAGTCCGGGCTGCCCAGCCGGGTGCTGGCCCTGACCACGTTCGACCTGGACGAGTACGCGTTCGCCGCCCTCCAGGCGGGCGCCAGCGGCTTCCTGCTCAAGACCTCCGACCCCCGGCACCTGGTCGACGCGATCCGCACCATCGCCCGCGGTGACGCGGTGGTCGCGCCGCGGGTGACCAGGCGGCTGCTGGAGACCTTCGCCGAGCACCTGCCGACCGGCGACTCCCCCGCCGCCGACCCGAGGCTGGCCCGGTTGACCGACCGCGAACGGGAGGTCCTCGTCGAGATGGCCACCGGCAAGTCCAACGCCGAGATCGCCCGCGACCTCGTCGTGTCCGAGTACACCGTCAAGGCGCACGTCGCACGGGTGCTCGGCAAGCTGGAGCTCCGCGACCGCACCCAGGCCGCCGTCTTCGCGTTCCGCCAGGGCCTGGCGCGGTGATCGGGCCCGTCAGCCCCGTGGCGTGTGCATCCGGTCGACCTTCACGGTGAGCAGGACTCGCTGCTGCTGACCGCCGCCGAAGTCGGGGTAGGGCCGGTCGAGGTACTTCCGGGACAGCTCGTCGATGTGCTCTCGGGCGCCGTCGGTGGTGAGGTCCACGACGCTGCCGCGCAGGGCCCAGTACCGCGACGGTGCGGCGGGGTCGGCGATGCCGATGGCGATGCGCGGGTCGCGGCGGAGGTTGCGCGTCTTCTGGTGGGTGTCGACGGTGTTGATGAGCACGTGCTCACCGTCCGTGCCCGCCCAGGTCTGGGTGATCTGCGGGGAGCCGTCGGGCATGAGCGTGGTCACGAAGCAGATCGCCTTGGTGTTGAGAACGGCGATCAGGTCGTCGGGCAGTGCGGTCATGGGCTGTGCCTTCATCTCTTGGGTCGTTGTAGAGGTGGCCGATGACCGCCTCGTCCGGCGGGTCGTCGGACAGGTCGGCGTGGCGCATGCCCGCCAGTGCGATCCGGAGAGCCCGCCGCCACAGCCGCGGGTCGACGGCGCGGGAGGCGTCCATGACGCTGCCCACCATGACGTGCACCGCGGCGAAGTCGGCGGGCGTCGCCCCGGCGGGCAGCCGACCCGCGCGGACGGCCCGGTCGATCAGGTCGGCCACCAGCGGGGTCATCCGCTCGTGCGCCCGCCGCACCAGCTCGGTGGCCTGGTGGCGGCTGCGGAGCAGCTCCCCCAGCCCCCGGCTCCCCGACTCGACCTCCAGCTGCCGTTCGAGGAACCAGCAGAGCCCGGCCCAGGCGTCCTCGTACCGCCAGGCCTGCTCGGCGAAGCCGATCACGGTGTCGATGTGCTCGCCGAACAACGCGTCGAGCAGGTCCTGCCGCTGCGGGAAGCGCCGGTACACCGTCCCCATCCCCGTGCCTGCCGCCCGCGCGATGTCCTCGTACGAGACATCCAGCCCTTCCACCGCCATGCGCTCGTAGGCCGTGCGCAACAGCAGCCTGCGGTTGCGCTCGGCGTCGCGGCGCAGAGGTGGGGCGGGGTCGACCACGTGCCGGAGCATATCCAAGTGGAAGAACTATTCCAAGTTGAAGACTTCTTCCGCTTTCTGCCTAGGACGGCGCCGTCCCGCCACGACCACCCGGGAGCACCCGATGCCAGTCCCCGATCGACGGGATCGACGTCCACTTCCTGCACGTCAGGTCGGCCGAGCCGGACGCGGTGCCGCTGCTGCTGTGCCACGGCCGGCCCGGCTCGATCCTGGAGTTCCGGCACCTGGTGGGCCCGCTGACCAACCCGGTCGCCCACGGCGGCGACTGGGGCGCGGCCGTCGTCGAGCGGATCACCCGCAAGGCGCCCGAGCGGTGCCGGGGCGCGCACTTCACCCTGCCGCTGCTGTTCCCGACCGAGCAGGAGGTGGACGAGGCGACCGAGGAGGAGCGGCGGATGGTCGCGCGCGCCCGGCACTACGAGGACGAGCTCAGCGCGTACGCCACGCCCGGCGGTCCCCCGGAACCGAACCCCGTTCCCGCCGGGTTCGCCATCTTCCCCGGCGAGGCCGTGCAGGCGTCCCGACGCTGGGCCGAGCGGCGCTACGGGACTGTCCTGCACCACGCCCGACTCGAGCGCGGCGGCCACTTCGCCGCCCTCGAGCAGCCGGACGTCCTCACCGACCGGATCCGCACGACCTTCCGACCGCCGCAGACCTCCTGACCACGGCTCGGCCGCCGTCAGAGGTCCAGCCGCCCGGCCCGGTGCAGCGTCTGCACGGCCTGGACGGTGGCGTAACCGCGCCACTCCAACGCGGCCGCCGGGGAGAAGGAGGCGAAGTCGACCACCCAGCCACCGTCGTCCAGCTGCCGTCCGGCGAGCCGGTCCAACTCGGACTCCAGCACACCGGGACGCAGCAGAGCGCTCGCCGGTGTACCCGGCACCGGCGCGAAGTTGAGCGCGCGCATGGTCTCCCCCTCGCTGCCGCCGTCGACCGGGACGAGACCGGTGTCCGGTACGAACTCCCCCAGCCGCTCCAGGAGGTTCGCGGCTTCCGGGTAGCGGTCGTGGGCGGCGTCGAGGAAGCGGATGGCGAACGACAGCGCGATCGCGTGCGGCCGCTCCCGCACCGCGGCGATGGCCTCCAGGCAGTACCCGGTCGCCCGTTCCAGCCACGGGTGCGCGGCGACCGCGGGGTCGTGCGCGGCGACGCGGTGGGCGACACCGGCGGCGAACGCGGTGCTCTGCAAGGTCGACACCGACGGGTCCGCCTCCGCCCAGAACGTCGCGCACCCCGCGGGGTCGGCGACCGGCAGCGCGAACGGCAGCCCGCCGTCCGGCAACGTCACCGAGTCGAGCCAGTCGCACAGCTCGACCGCGCGCGGAGTCGTCAGCGGCGCGACGTCCTCGAACACCTCGAAAGCGTGCAGGGCACCCGCGGGCTGGCTCTCCGGAGCACGCAGGTCCGGTTCCAGTCCCCAGCCGTAACCACCGTCGGGGTTGCGGTAGCCGTCCACCGCGGCCAGCACCGCGTCCGGACCGGTCCGGCCGACGAGCAGGTCGAAGCGACGGCGGTCGAGCACCCGACCATGACAGGCCAGGAACGCCGCGGCGCGGGAGAGGTCAACAGTCATGACCCCAGCATGACCAGTCCGCACGCCGAGGTCTTGAATGAAACGGACGTGCGCCTGTCGTGTCGTCGGGTGCCGGGTCAGACCTCGATCACGGTCTTCCCGATCGTCCGCTTGCCCTCGACCAGCTCGTGCGCCTTCCTCATCGTGTCCGCGGTCAGCCCGTGGAGCACCGTCGTGGTGATGGGGCGCACCCTGCCCGCGACGACGTCCTGCCCCAGGCCCGCGAGGATTCGGCCCTGGCCGCCGACGTCGTACCCGGCCGTGACCCTGCTGAAGACCATCTCGGTGTGCAGCGACACGGACTTGGCCGCGAGCGGGCCCAGGTCGAGCGGGCCGGTCGGGTCGACGACCGAGAGGTATCCGAACGGCCTCAGCACCTCGGTGATCCAGCCGATGTTGCCGACGGTCCCCGCGGTGGACAGCACGAGGTCGACCTGGTCGACACCGGCGTCGCGGAGCTGGGCGGGCACGTCCGCGGTGTGGTCGACGACCACGTCCGCCCCCATGCCCGTCGACCACTCGCGCGACTCGGGACGCGAGGCCGTGCTCACCACCAGGGCCGACGTCCGGCTCTTCACCAGCTGGGTCGCCAGCGTCCCCACACCACCGGCGCCGCCCACGATCAGCACGCGGTCGACTCCCGCCGCCAAGCCGTCCCCGTCGCGGAACAGCGCCTCCCACGCCGTGAGACCACCGATCGGCAGCGAGGCGGCGTCCACAAAGGACAACCGGTCCGGAATCCGCGCCACCACGCGGTGATCGACCGCGACGCGCTCCGCCCAGGCACCGTCGCGCGCCATGTCGCCGGTGCCCATGACGCGGTCGCCGACCGCGAAGCCCGCGACAGCGGGTCCCACGGCCTCGACCACCCCGGCGAACTCCCAGCCCAGGACGAGCCGCCCTCCGGCCTCCGCGCCGCGCAGCCGCCGGACCATCGCCTCACCGGGGTTGATCCCGACGGCACGGACTCCGATGAGCAGGTCCTTGTCGCGCAGCCGTGGTTCCGCGACGTCGACCAGGTCGACGGCGAACGCGTCGAGCGCGTGGGCCTTCTCGTAGGCGAGTGCCTTCATCGAACGCGCTTCCCTTCTCTTCAGTCCTGCTTGAGGGCGTGCAGGGCCGAGAGCGGTCCACCGCCGACCTGCATCAGCCGACCGCCTTCCCGCAACGACCCGACGTCCACCGGCGCGAAGCCGATCCCGTCCGCGACCGCGCGAAAGTCCGACTTCGCGCCCTCGTCGTCCCCGGCGTAGAAGAGGAGCTGGCGACCTTCGGCGTGCCGGGGGTCGGGGGTGATGTACCGGGCGAACAACGTGTTGAACGCCTTGACCACACGTGCACCCGGTGCGTGCCGGGCCACGAGCTCACTGCCCGTGTCCGAACCGAGGTCGACGTAGTCCGCCTGCGCCAGGCCGGTGATCTGGTTGCTGGTGTCGACCAGGATCCGACCGTCCCACGTGGACACACCGGCCAGCGCTTCGGGAATGTCCTGCCACCTGACGGCCAGGAACACCATGTCGGCCGCCGCCGCCTCCGCGACCGTTCCGGCCGTGGCCAACGGCCCCAACCGCGCCACCACGTCGGCCAACGAGGCCGGACCACGGCTGTTGCTCAGCACGACGCGATGACCCGCCGCCACGAGATGCCCGGCGATCCCCTGCCCGATCGTGCCCGCTCCGATGGTTCCGAACTCCATGAACGCCCTCCCCGAGGTACGCCTCCGCCTTTTGATGTCATCCGACATCAAATTAATGATGACCATCACCATCAATACTTGTCAAGCCGCGGAGCCCGAACGGTCCGGGGCGCGGTTCCGATTGGCGAGCACGCTCGACGGACGTCCACCCGCGGCCCATCGGGTATCCCGATGCCGCCGCACGGCCGTATCTCCCCACCACACCGAGGTTCCTGACTACTGCGCCGTGCCCCTGAACACGGCACCTACGAAAGGAACCCCGCAGTGCGATTACTCAGACCCGTCCTGGCGGCCCTCGCCGCCGCCTCCCTCACCTTGGCGATCGGCGCGGCCCCGGCGAACGCCTCCGACCCCAAGCCGGACAACACCGGCAAGGCGAGCGGCCAAGGCGTCGCGCCCGCTGACGCCGGCCGCAGAGCCCCGGTCGTCAGCCAGGCGGTCGACGTGGCGTCGTCGACCATCCAGACCCGGATCGTCGACTACGTCAAGACCCGCGGCACCAAGTACACCTTCGGCGCCTACGCCGACCCGACCAGCGGCAAGGTCGTCGTCGAGACCGACGCCCCCGGCGACGTGGTCGCCTCCCTGGTCGGTTCCTACGGGACCGTGGTCGACGTGCGCAAGCACGAGGTCAGCGACATCTTCAGCCGCCGCGACGACGTCCCGGCGTTCTGGGGCGGCGCGGGCATCACGCTCACCGCGCCGAGCGCCCGCTGCTCCTCCGGCTACACCGTGCAGAACTCCGCGGGCACCCGCTTCCAGGTGACCGCGGGCCACTGCTTCACCGACGG
This sequence comes from Umezawaea tangerina, assembly GCF_003002815.1. GTDB lineage: Bacteria > Actinomycetota > Actinomycetes > Mycobacteriales > Pseudonocardiaceae > Umezawaea > Umezawaea tangerina. The sequence goes on from NZ_PVTF01000005.1 coordinate 179,206, forward strand.
TCAGACCGCCGTGACCGAGCTGGGCGGCCTGACCGTGGGCACCATCAGCGGCAACGGGCTCCCGTCCCAGGACATGGAGCTCATCAGCGGGCAGTCCTACGGGCCGTTCATCTACCTGGGCGGCGTCGACAGCACCACCGGCGCGCACGTGCTGTCCGCGGGTGACCCGGTGGTCGGCTTCACCGACTACTGCCACAGCGGCCGCACCACCGGCGAGAACTGCGGCCACACCGCCACCAGCGTCACCGCCACGGTCTGCACCTCCAGCGGCTGCAAGTCCCCCGTCACCGCGTTCACCGGCGGGAACCTGCCGCAGGGCGGCGACTCCGGCTCGCCGTTCTACGTCGGCAGCGTGTCCGCTCCCGACAAGCACATCCGCGGCCACGTCATCGCCATCGGCGGCGGCACGGCGTACGCGGAGCTCTGGAGCCGCGTCGCCGCGCGGTTCGGCGTCACCATCGCCACCTGAGCACGGGGCCGGGGGTGGGTGGAGCCACCCCCGGCCCGCTCACGTCACGTCGAGCGACCACGGCCCACCGACCGCGACCACGCCCTGGCCGCCGAGGTTCACCGACACGACCGCGAACACCTGGTAGGAGCCAGCGGCCAGCGGCTCGCCGCCATCGCACTCCCGCAGGCTCCCGGTGGCCGGGAAGTCCGCACTCGCACCGGCGGGGAGGTCCAGCGGCTTGGCCACCAGGTCCTTCGGCAGCGGCGCGCCCACGACCTTCCCGTCCCGCACGACGACCACGTCGGCCAGCTCGGACGTGTCCCCCTTGAGCGCCTGCCCGTTGTTCGTCACCGTCACCGTTCCCGCGAACGTCCCACCACCCCGCTCGACACTGCCGGGAAACCTCCCGGTCAGCGCCAGAACGCCGGTGGCGGTGAGCCCGTCCGCCCGTTGGCCGCAGCCCGGAACCGCCTGCACCACATCACCTCCGCCGGTCTCGACCGCTCTCCCGCACGCCGCCAGCACCACGGCGGCCACCACCACACCCACAGCCCTCCGCCACATGCGCACCACACTCCCGCCTGCCGGACGGAACAGACCCCTTCGGCCGTTGCACAGCACGGGAATCCGGGCACGCCCGTGCGGCCCCTTGGTCGCCACCGACTTCCGGAGACCGGACACGTCGGTGATCGAGCCGGCGCGGCGCACCACGACCTGGCAAGGTGTTCGCGATGGCGGAAGACGCGAAAGCCCGCAAGGCGGACCCGGTCCTGCGCGATGCCCATCCGGAGGACGTCCCGGCGCTGCACCGGTTCGGTGAGGAGCACATCCGCCCCCACTACACCCCGCTGATCGGCGCCGACGCGGCCGAAGGCCAGGTCCGCAGCTGGTGGAACGAGACCTACCTGGCCAAGGTCGTGGCCAACGGCCAGGTGGTGCTGGCCGAGGTCGACGGCGACATCGCCGGTGTCGGCGAGCACGGACGCCGAGGTGCCGACCACGTGGTCTACAAGCTGTACCTGCACCCCCGGCACCGCGGCAGCGGCCTGGGCCCGCGCCTGCTCGACGCCCTCACCGCACACCTGCCCGCCGACGTCGACCGGTTGCACATCGAGCACTTCGCCGCCAACGAGCGCGCGGGCGCCTTCTACGAACGCGAGGGCTTCACCGTGGAAGAGGTCGAACCCAGCCCCACCGGCGACCCCGCGCTCGCCGTGGTCTGGCGCTCCCGCCCGCTGACCGGCCGGCGGTGACGGGATCTCGCACCCGGTCCACCGGTGACAGCGACAACGCCACATCCGCGCCTCGTCGAACGCGTAGGGGCGGCGCGAAGAGCCGGTCGCGCCGCCCCCGTTCGTCAGCCCGTGGTGATCTGCTGCTTGGCCAGGACCTTCGCCATCAGGTGGCGGGTCTCGTCGAACACGTCACGGGGTGTGCCCGCGGACTTGCCAGGTCCCCACTGGCCGATCTTGCGGGCCACCGCGGTGAGCTTGGCGTTGCCCGGCTTCACGTCGATCTGGAAGTGGCCCTCCTTCGGCGACTTCTTGAAGTCGCCTCCCCACCGGACGACTCCTTCACACTCGGCGAGGATGTCACGCACGACGGCGAGCTCGTGCGGGAAGAAGTTCCCCTTCACCCCTGTCGGGTAGAGGTCCGGCCGGATCGCGAACGCCGTGCCGGACAGGTAGTTCGACTCGAACGGCGCGCCGCCGCCGGTCTGGGTGACCTGGTCGGGCAGCAGTGGCGCGATCTCGTAGTGCAAGCGGCGTGCGACGTGCAGCAGCACGGTGGCCACGTCGCCGGAGCGCAGTGCCGCGGTGGCACCCGATCCCTCGACCCTCAGCCGCACGATGTCCTTGTGCCGCAACGGCCAACCGTTGGCCGACACCGATCCTTGCGCGGTCGCCGCTGCGGCGGGCGCGAAGCCGATGGACACGGCCGCGGCGAGGCCGCCCGCGACGCCCAGGAACCGACGGCGTCCCCACGTTCCCCCGGATGGTTCGTTCACGTCTTCCCCCTGTTGGCTCTCTGCACGATGACAACGACGGTGAACACGACCGACAACGCCAGGAGGGCGAAGAAGAGCGGGTTCACGTAGGGCGGGACGAGGTCGTAGTTCGGGTTGCAGGGGTTGGAGAGCGGGAACAGCGACGACTCGTTGTAGGCCGTGGGTACCCAGGGTTGGCCGCGCCCACGGCACGTGTCCTCGATGTCGGGGACCGCGAGCGAGTTGAAGAACCCCCACACGTACATGGCCACCGCCCCGAACAGCGACCACCTGGCCACACGGCCTGCCTTCATCATCGTCCTCGCTACTCGGGTCATCCGCGGGACAGCCGCTCGACCGCGTCAGCGTATCCCTGCACGAACGGGTCGAGCTTGTAGTCCGGCATGTCCGTCGGGAGTGTGACGACGCCGCCCGACAGCAGGATCGCCGCGCTCTGCAGCCCGTACAGTTCGACGTCGCCGTGCAGACCGTTCAGCATGTTCTTCGCCGTCGTGAAGACGTTCTGCGCACTGCCGCCATGGCGGGTGAGGTAGAACTGCCTGAACCTCGTCGCCGGTCCGGTCCCGGTCATGTAGGCCGCGATGACGTCGTCGATCCTGCCGCCGGCGCGGGCGGCGGTCCCGATCAGCTGGCCGTCGCAGTCCTGGATGTAGTCGGTGAGCGCGAACGTCGACTCTACGTTGAGCTTCGCGAACCTGGCTTCGACGAAGAGGTATCCCGAGGCGTACGAGCTCTCGGCGTAGCGCCATTCGCCGTAGAGCGTGCACAGGTCACCGGCCCAGCCTCCGAAGTCCCCCCTGGTCGACGCGGTGCCGGGACCGGTCCCCTTCCGGTAGACCGCGTGGGCGGTCGCGGCGAGGTGGTCGAGGTTGACGCTCAACCTGGTGGCCGGGTCCAGGAAGCTCCGGACGGGGTTGGCCACCCTCTCGTTGACGTAGCGGACCCAGGCCTCGTCCACCGAGCCGATCAGCAGGGTCCACCCCGTCCTGACGCCGTCGTACTTCGGGTAGCGCAGGTACTCGAGCACCCGGTCGGTGGGGTCACCGCCGTAGGAGACCGCCAACGAGTAGAGCGTCCTGGTGAAGGCGAGGAACTCGTCGAGCGTCGCGTCCCGGCCGTTCACGTTCTCCGGACCGCAGCCGGGATCCGTGCCCCGCCAGACGTTGTTGTCGAGCGGGAACGAGTCGCTCGACGACGGCTCGAAGAAGAACTCCTTGATCTGGGTGAACGCCCAGTTGTCCGGCATGGGGAAGCCGAGGTTGCCGGAGAAGCCGTACGACATCCCGGAGACGAACGAGTGCCGCGCGTACGACTCGCTGCTCACGCGGCTGCACACGTTGCGGGACCCGTACACGCCCTGCACGTACCGTCCGCCCCGCGACCGCAGTCCGGCCGCGACGCCGTTGAAGTACGGGACGATGTTGCTGGTGATCTCCTCGCTGGTCGCGTCGTAGTCGACCGCGAAGTAGATCACCGTTCCGGCGTTGAAGCCGTAGCCGACCGCACGCCCGTGCGCGAGCAGCGCGTGGTCGTACCCCTTCGACCAGCTGAAGTCCTCGAGGCCTCGGCCGTAGTACTGCGAGATGGGGAACACGCGCAGTCCCGCCGCGAAGATGGCGGCGAGCTCGCCGGGCTGGAGCTCCTTGTCGAGCGACTCGTCCGGCGACTCGTCGAGGTAGCGGCCCACGACTCGGTAGCCGGCGTTGAACAGCCGTGCGCCTCGACCGCCGAGGATGTGCCTGCTGGTGTCGCACGCGGAGACGGGCCGGTCCGGATCCCCCATCGACACCAGCAGCTGCGCCCAGGTGCGGTAGTCGCCGACACCGCTCTCCTCCAGCAGCGAGAAGCGCTGGAACATCCTCACCCAGGAGGCCAGGTCGTCGTCCCACCGGTATTGGAACCCCGCCTCCGTCGCGCCGCCGTCGGGCCTGCGGATCGGGCTGTTGAAGGCGCAGGCCGAGCTGAACAGCTCCACCCAGCTCTGCGACGAGCCAGGACCGACGGGGTTGCGGGCCAGGCCCGCCTGGGTGCCGGGGCCGAAGTTCCCCGTGGCGTTGTCGTCCGGGATGCCGACCTCGTACTGGATCGCCTTCATCAACGCCTGCTGGACGTCGCGCGAGTAGATCCCGTCGCAGGGGATGACGAAGAAGGTGGACCGGTTGAGGTACTTGCCGTTCAGCCACCGCTGGATCGTCTGGACCCGCGGCCGACCGCCCGACAGCATCACGTAGGCGTCCATGTTGAGGATCGCCTTGAAGATCTTGGGGTCGACGGTGCCGTCGGAGCCGAACAACCCGATGTCGGTCTTGAGACCGCTCACCGCACCCGCGGTGCCCGAGTGGAACCTGCCGGTCTGGGTCTCCCCCGCGTCGTAACCCTTGCAGAACAGGCCGTGCTGGATGATCCGGACGATGTTCGCGTTCCTGCTGTACCCCTGGCCGATCGGCCCCTGGGCGGCGATCAAGCCCATGGTGGTCGGGCCGAAGGTGTCGGACAGCTCCGTGATGCCCAGTTCGTGCTGCAGTCCGCGGGTGAGCGAGAACATCGTCGCCCACCCGGTCCTGCCGTTCTCCTCGCACCTCTCGTAGCCCGGCACACCGGTGTACGCGGCGTTCACCCACTGCTGGGCCTCGAGCACACGCTGATCCATCGTCCCCCCAAGGTCGGTCGCCGCCATTCGTGATCACGGCAGGTGCTGGGGAGGTCGCGGTCGTGCCCGGTCGCGGGATCAAGGCGCACCGACATCGCGACGGAAGCAGTCCACAGTGGACTTGCCGACGCCGGTGCGTTCACCTCTACCCCGGAACGCACTTCTTCCGCGGTAGGAGTTCGCGCGGCTTCGACCGCGCCGGCTCGTCGGTCCGGCGCACACAGGTCTCGCCGATCGCGGAAGTCAGCCTTCGTCGATGCCCCGACCGCGGATGATGCCCCCCGTTTTCGTTCGCGGGCAACGGTTCCCGTCACCCTGCGATGGCCGCCGAGCCATCACGGACACACCTCCCCAGGTGCCGTGATGATCTGTGACCACCTGATGACAGCTAACCGCGTGCCGGTAGGCGAGTCAACCGCCACCGGCGTCGTTCGTGGCGATCATCGGACGAGGCCGCACCGGAAGGTCTGGCGCTGCCGTCAGACGCGCTTCCTCGGAGGGCCTACGAAGGTGTGCCAGGGTGTGACCTTGTCGATGTGCACGACGGCGTCGAACGCCACGAGGGGGTTGACCAGCTGCTTGTAGGCGCCCTGCTGGGTGCCGTCGATCCGGGCGAAGCGGTCGGCCACGGCGCCGTCGGCGGGGACGTCGCGCAGGTCCAGCAGGGCGAGCGGCTCGCCCGCGCTCGCGAGCAGGACGTCGAGGCTGCCCGGTTCGGTGAACGGGGCGACGTCCTCGTGGAACACCTCGGTGTGGCCGGGCGGCCCGTCGACCAGGGGGCGGTGGCTGAACACGCGGCCGCCGTTGTAGGTGGTCGCGATGACCACCATCCGCTCACCGAGCGAGCGGGCCAGGTGCTGGCCGAGCATGACCTGCTCCTCGGTGATGATCGGGGGGACGCGGTACGGCCAGCGCTGCACGTGCCCGTTCGCCGCCGCGATGACGACGCGGTCCTCCCGGCCGAGGATCCACTCGACGTTGTCGGCCATCGCGGCGTCCCGGACGTTGGCGCCCCGGTAGGTGCGCTCCGGCGCGGCGGCGATGTTGGCCAGGAAGGCGTCCGCGTACCTCGCGTTCACCGCGCACTGCAACGCGATGTCGGCTTTGGTCGGGTCCACTGTGGAGTACGGGACGCGCAGCGCGCGAAGGCGTTCGGCCAGCTCGCTGATCCGGGCGGTCAGTTCGTGGCGGTGGGCGGCACCGAGGGCCAGGTAGGCGTGGATCGCGGGTGCCGCCCAGGCCAGTCCGGTGCGGTCGGAGGGGAGGTAGTCCAACAGCGGCACCAGGTTCCGGCCGACCGCGGCGGCGTACTCCGGGTCGGCCTCGTCCAGGAACCCCAACGCGGCCAGGACACCCGGCAGGGCGGACGCGCTGGAGTCCGGCACGTCCATGCCGTAGAAGCGCAGCTTGCGGTCGTGGGTGAGGTTGTGCTCGCGCATCCACAGCAGCTGGTCGCGCATCTCCGCGCACTTGCCCATGTGGTAGGTGATCCCGTCGCGCAGCAGCGCGTCCAGGTCACCGCCGCCGCCGAGCACCCAGTCGTGGACGGCCCAGCCTTCGGGGAAGCCGGACTCCATCGCGAACGCGGTGAACCCCATCTCCTCCGCCAGGAACCGAGTCACCAGGTGGCGCAGTTGGTAGAACTCGTGCACCCGGTGCGTGCTCTCGCCGATGGCCACGACCCTCGCGTCACCGACGATGTCCCGCAACGGTTCGAGCTCGCGGTAGCTCGCGTCTCCCGGCTCGATCGTCCTCAGGCGGACGATGTTCTCCCGCAGCCATCCGGTGATGTCGATGTCCATTCCCCGACCGTAGAACCTGACGCGACGTCAGGATCAAGCCCGACAACACCCCCGGTCACGACACCGTCTCCCCCAACGCCGCCACCACCAGCCCGTAGGTCTCCTGCACCTCCCCCACCACGCTGCGCACCACCACCGCCCCCGGACGCATGCGCACGACCTCCAGCAGCCTGTCGTACATGCCTTCCAGCACGACCGACCCGCCGTTCACCCCGATCAGTCGGAAGTGGTGGCGGACCCACGGGTCGACGCTGCCCCGAGCCCGGTGGTTGAACCGCTCCACCGCCACCGCCCGGTCGTCCAGCAGGACCACCTCGACGAAGTCCGCCCCGTGCTCGCGCACGAACCCCTCGAACGACTCGACCTCCTCGACCTGCCCGAAGAAGTGGGGCAGCACGACATCCCGCCCACCACGCAGATGAGCCGCCACCATCGCCCGCCCAAGTTCCCACACCACCGGCCACGTGTCGGTCTCCTCGTCCTCCCACCCACCGACCAGCCGATGCAGGCCGTCGATGTCGAGGTGCAGGGCGCCGGGATGCCGATCGACGTAGACCGCCGCCAACGTCGACTTGCCGATGCCGGGCGGGCCGTTCAGGTGGATGAGTCGCGCCACCATGTCCACCTTATCGACAAGATCCACCCACCGCCCCCACGATTCCGCTGTCAATGACGATGGCCCGCATCTATGTAGATGCAGTCTACGTAGATGGCATCTACACTGCTGCCATGTCGTTTTTCGTGGGCAGGCACACTGAGCTCCGCTTGTTGCACAAGCGACTCGATCGGGTCATCGCGTCGCGGACCGGCTCGGCGATCGCCATTCGCGGCCGACGCCAAGTGGGCAAGTCGCGGCTGGTGCAGGAGTTCTGCGATCTGGCCGACATCCCCTATCTGTACTTCGCCGCCACCAAGGGCGCGTCAGCGGTCGAGTCGGTCACCGCCTTGCTAGCCGAACTCGCCGACTCGTCCCTCGCGGCGGCCGGGCGCGCGTTGCCACCTGTTGGGGTCACCGGTGGATGGCCTGACGCGTTCCGCGTCCTGGACTCGACGCTGCCGGAGACACCGTCGATCGTGGTGCTCGACGAAGTGCCCTGGCTGGCCGAGCAGGACAGAGTCTTCGACGGCGCGTTGCAGACCGCGTGGGACCGGCTGTGGTCACAACGCCCGGTGCTGCTGGTGCTGCTGGGCAGCGACCTGCACATGATGGAACGCCTCACCGCCTACGACCGCCCCTTCTACGGCCGCGCGGACAACCTCGTGCTCGGACCGCTCAACCCCGCGGAGACGGGGCGTGCTCTTGGCCTGGACGGGGCGGACGCGATCGATGCGCACCTGGTCACCGGCGGACTGCCCGGCATCCTCCGCAGTTGGCCCTCTGGCATGCCCCCGGCCGAGTTCTTGCGCCGCGAGTGCGAAGACCCCGCCGCACCGTTGTTCGGCGTGCCCGAATCCTCGATGTTGGCGGAGTTCCCCGACCCCGACCAGGCCCACCGCGTCGTGGAGTCGATCGGCGGGGACAACCGCACGCACGCCAACATCGCCGCCACCGCCGGAAGCACCCAGGGGAAAATCCCCTCTGGGACGCTGTCACCGCTGCTGCGCCGGCTCACCGAGGAGAAGCGGGTCCTCGCAGTGGACCACCCGCTGTCGACCACGCCGGGCAAGCCGGGGCTCTACCGGGTCGCCGACAGCAACCTGCGCTTCTACCTGCCCATCGGACGCTCCATCCAGGACCAGGCCCGCCGCGGACGTCCCCACATCGGCGCACGCGTGCTGGACCGGCAGTGGACCAGTTGGCGTGGTCGCGCCGTCGAACCGCTCATCCGCGAGGCCCTGGAACTCGCCGGACAGGCAGGCGATCTGCCCTGGCCCGACACCGGTTCGGTGGGCGGCTGGTGGAACCGGCAGCACAACCCCGAGGTCGACCTCGTCGGAGCCGACCGCTCCCCCGTCGCCACCCGGATCGACTTCGCCGGGTCGATCAAGTGGATCACCAGCCGCTTCGACCGCCACGACCTCGAAGCACTGCGACACGCGGCCGGCCACGTCCCGGGTTACGACGACCGGCGCTCCGGACTGGTCGTGGTGTCCCTGTCGGGCGCGGACATCAGCGTCGATGACGTGGACCTGGTGTGGGGACCGGACGACATCATGGGTTGCTGGACGGCCGGCTGAGCGGCACGCGTCGTCCAAGTTGGACCGTCTGGGTGATCAGGACGGAGAGCGGCCCGGTCAACCCCCACAGCGCGTGGTCCACCGGATGTCGGGGTCGAGGTGGCACAGTGGCGGGGTGATGGGCTCGGCACAGTGGCGGTGAGGTGTGAACGTGGCGGACGGCAAGAACAAGACGACGGCGACCGAGGGTGATGTGACGGCGTTCGTCGACGCGGTGGTCGACGAGCAGCGGCGGTCGGACGCGAGGTTGCTCGTGGGGCTCATGGGGGAGGTGACCGGGCTGCCCGCTGTGCTGTGGGGCAGTGCGATCATCGGGTTCGGGTCGCGGCACTACCGCTACCCCTCCGGCCGTGAAGGGGACACGGTGATGGTCGGTTTCTCGCCGCGCAAGGCCGAGACGGTGTTGTACCTGAGCGGTGGTCTGGACGAGTACGACGATCTCCTGCCCCGGCTCGGGAAGCACAAGGTCGGCAAGAGCTGCCTCTACCTCAAGCGGGTGGACCAGGCAGACACGGCCGCGTTGCGCGAGATCATCGCCAGGTCCTACCGGATGGCGGCCGAGGCCTGACCGGTCGACAGCCGGTGATGGAATCGCGCCACCGTAAGCATTCGGCGGATCGCCGACCACCTGGAACGCACAAATCCGAGTCTGGGCGGTGAAAAGCGCGTGCGCCGGGCTAAGCTCGAACTCTCCGGCAGTTGCGGTCAGCGCGGATCCGAGGGAGCTACCGAAGTGGTCGAGACGCACGACATCGCCCGCCCGCCAGCCGAGCTCAGCGCGGCCCTCGCGGCCATCGGCAGCGCGACGGCCAGCGCCGAGCTCAGTCGCATGGGCATCCGCAGCGCGTTCATCCGCGGCCCGGTGTCGGTGACGCCGGGCGTGCGCGTGGCGGGACCGGCTCTGACGTTGCAGTTCCTGCCGAAACGGGAGGACCTCTACCCCGTCGACGAGTACGCCGAGCCGGAGAAGCAGTTGCACCGGCACGTGATGTACCACGCCCAGCCCGGTGACATGATCGTCGTGGACGCGCGCGGTGACATGGGCAGCGGTGTGTTCGGCGAGATGATGCTGACCTACTTCAAGGGTCGCGGTGGTGCGGGCGTGGTGGTCGACGGGTGCCTGCGCGACATCGGCGAGGCCAAGAAGCTCGGTCTCGGGCTGTGGATCCGCGGTGCCACACCGAACTTCCACGCCCAGACCGACATCGTCCCGGTCGCCGTCAACGTGCCGGTGGCGTGCGGTGGCACGCTCGTCGAGCCGGGCGACATCGTCGTCGCCGACGACGACGGGGCCGTGGTGGTGCCGGTCAAGCTCGCGCCCGCACTGGTGGCCGTCGCCCAGGAACACGCGGAATGGGAGGAGTTCTCCCGGATCCGGCTGGCCGAGGGCGGCGACATGCGGTTGTACTACCCGTTGTCGGACGAGGCCCGGCCCGAGTACGAGCGGTGGCGCGCCGAGCGCGGCCCGGCCTGACGGGCGTTCTCAGCTCCACAGCCGGTCGTGGCTCGACTCACCGTCCCAGTGCGTCGTCTCGGCGAAGAACACCGGGTCGCGCGGGTCGAGGTGGCGGCTCAGCAGGTCCTCGTCGATGTCTCCGAACCCCAGCCCCGGCGTGTCCGGAACGGTGATGTGGCCGTCCTGGATCAACGGCCGGGGCAGGTCGGTGACGAGGTCGCTCCAGAACTCCACCTCGGCCGCGTGGTGTTCGAGCGCGAGGAAGTTCTCCGTGGCGGCGGCCAGGTGCACGCACGCCATCGTCGCGATCGGCGACGCCGCCAGGTGCAGCGCCATCGCGACCCCGCGCTCCTGCGCGTAGTCGCCGAGCCGCTTGGTCTCCGCGATCCCGCCCGCCGTCGCCGGGTCGGGGTGCACGACGCGGATGGCGCCCGCGTCGAGCAGCGGCCGGAAGCCGTCGAGCAGGTAGATGTCCTCCCCCGTGCACGTCGGGACGGTGACGGCGGCGGTGAGCTGCCGCCACTGGTCGGTCAGCTGCCACGGGATCAGGTCCTCGATCCACGCCAGGGTGAACGGCTCCAGCGCACGGCCGATCCGGATGCAGGAGTCCAGGGCGATGTGGCCGAAGTGGTCGGCGGCGAGCGCGATGTCGTAGCCGACGACCGAGCGGACGGTGTCCACGTAGGACGCCAGGTGGTCGACGCCCTTCGCGGTGACCTGGATCCCGGTGAACGGGTGCATCGTCGTCCGGTCCGCGCGGGCGCCCGGCGGCGCGATCAGCGCCCCCGGCACGTCCCACAGCAGGTCGATGCCCACGTCCATCTTCAGCATCGTGAACCCGCGCTGCTTGCGCTCCAGCAGCCGGGCGCCCATCGCTTCCGGGTCCGGCAGCGACGGGGTGTCCGCGTAGCAGCGGATCTCGTCGCGGAACCGGCCCCCGACCAGCGCGTACGCGGGCACCCCGTACGCCTTGCCCGCCAGGTCCATCAGCGCCATCTCGACGCCGGAGACCCCACCGCCCTGGCGCCCGTGGAACCCGAACTGCTTGATCTTGCGGAAGATCTTGTCGACGTTGCAGGGGTTCTCGCCGACGAGCCTGCTCTTGAGCACCAGCGCGTAGGTGGCGCTGGCCTGGTCGCGCACCTCCCCGTACCCGACCAGGCCCTGGTTGGTGTCGATCCTGATGATCGACGACCGGAACGGCACGCCGGTCACGTTGGCCACCCGCAGGTCGGTGATGCGCAGGTCGCTCGGCCGGGACGCGGTCGGGACGTGCTCCTCGGTGACCGTCGGGGTCTCGCTGTGCACGCTCATCCCTTCACGGCCCCCGCGGTGAGGCCCTCCGTCAGGAACCTTTGCCCGAAGCCGTACATGAGCACGACCGGGATGCTGATCAGCAGCGAGGCCGCGGCCAGCTGGCCCTGCGGCACGACGTCGCCGAAGATCATCGACTGCATGCCGACGGGCAGCGTCTTGTAGTCGTCCTTGGTGATGAACACGAAGGCGAACAGGAACTCGTTCCACGCGTTGGTGAGCGTGAACAGCGCGACCGCGAGCAGACCGGGTTTGGCCAGCGGCAGCACGATCCGGGTGAACGCCCCGAACCGCGTGCAGCCGTCGACCAGCGCCGCCTCCTCCAGGTCGGCCGGGATCGACTTGAAGTAGCCCACGAGCAGCCAGGTCGCGAACGGCAGGGTGAACGTGGGGTAGGCGAGCACGAGCGCCCACAACGAGTCGTTGAGCCCGATGCCGCTCATCATCTGGTACAGCGGGATGAACAGCAGCGCGCCCGGCATCACGTAGGTGAGCAGGATCATCACCGTGAAGCTCTCCGAGCCCCGGAACCTCAGCCGTGCCAACGCGTAGCCCGCCAGCGCCGCGCAGACCAGCGCGATCGCGGTGGACGCCACCGACACCAGGATCGTGTTGACGTACCAGGTCCCGAACGCCTTGCCCGTGAACAGGTTGGTGAACTGCTCGGTGCTCCACGGGGTCGGCCAGAGGTCGTTGGTGCGCGCGACGATCTGGTCGTCGGACTTGAAGGCGGTGATCGTCATCCAGTAGAGCGGGGCGAGCACGAAGGCCAGCAGGCCCACGAGCGCGATCCCGCTGCCGGTGCCGCTGACCAGGCGCGCCGCCAGCTGGTTGCCCCGCGCGGCGAGCGCGGAGACCACCCGTCCGACGGCGGCCGCGAGCACCACGAACACGCCCAGCACGAGCGCGGCCTTCCACACGATGTGCGGCGACGCCCAGACCAGGACGAGCGCCGAGGCCACGACGATCACCCAGGGCAGCGCCGTGCGCTGGGCGGGGGTCAGCCGCCTGCGGCCCATGTCGGCCGCCCCCGGCTGGTCGCCGCGGCGCATCATCCGCACGAGGATCACCACGAGGATGGCGATGACCGGCAGCATCACCAGGGTGACCGCGGCGCCCGCGCCCGCTTGGAGCTGCTGGATGGCCTTGGAGTAGGCCACCATCACGTACGGGGCGGTGGCGTCCCCCGGTCCGCCCTGGGTCATCAGCCAGATCAGGTCGAAGTTGTTGAACGTCCAGATGGACGACAGCAGCACCGTCACGATCATGATGTTGCGCAGGCCGGGCAGCGTGATGTGCAGGAAGCGCTGCCACGGCGAGGCGCCGTCCATGATCGCCGCCTCGTAGAGGCCGCCGTCGATGGCCTTGAGCCCGGCGAGGAACGTCACCGTGAAGAACGGGATGCCCTTCCACACGTTGACCAGGATGACCGCGGGCATCGCGAGCTCGGGATCGGACAGCCACTCCGCGGGCCAGGAGTCGACGAGCCCGATCGTGGCGAGGAGGGGCCCGATGCCGGAGTCGGTGAGCAGGACGTTGACGCTGCCGAAGATCGGGTCGAACAGCGACCGCCAGGTGAAGGCCGTCACGACCGTCGGCACCACCCACGGCAGCAGGATCACCCCGGCGATGACCGCCCGGCCGCGGCGCATGTGGTGCAGCATCATCGCCGCGATGAGGCCGAGGGTCACCTTGAAGATCTCGGCATAGGCGGTGAAGACGAACGAGTTGAGCACGCCCTTGTGGAACAGGGCGTCGTGGACGAGTGCGGCGTAGTTGTCCAGCCCGACGAAGACCGTCTCCGCGCCGTGGCGTTCGGTGGTGCTGGTGACGACCGAGCTGACGATCGGGAACAGGATCAGGCCGGCGACCAGCAGCAGCGTCGGCCCGATGAACACCGCGGCGAGGCGCCAGTCGCGTCCGAGCAGCCGCTGCGACGCGGGGCGCGAGGAAGGCGCGCGCGGCGCCGGGCGGACCGGCGCCGGGCGCGGCGGACGCAGGACGGTCACTGCTTGTACCCCTGCTGCTCGAAGACCTGGACGATCCGGGCGTGGGCCGCGGCGACGGCCTCGGCGGGCCGGGTGCCCTGGATGACCGACTGCATCATGTCGGTGAGCACGTAGGCGGCGGTGGCGGCTTGCTCGCCGGGGCTCGGGGCCTGCGGGAACGCGTAGCCGGTCTTGGTGGTCACCGGCAGCGGCGTGCGGGTCTGCTCCCGCAGCGCGGGGAAGGCCGGGTCACCGCTGGTGTAGTACGGGTCGGAGTCCCACACCTTGTCCCACGAGGGGTTGACCAGGCACGGTGCTCCCTTCGCGACGCCGAGCAGCGCGCTCCCGCCGACCATGAACTTCGCGACCACCTTGGCCAGGTCTGGGTTCTTGGCCCCCTTGAACACGACGAACGAGTTGGACTCGCCGAACGCGAGCGGCTTGTCGAGCGCCGGTCCGGTGGCGCCGTTGAACGGGTGCGTGTTGGCGTAGACCGGGTTGTTCTTGGTCTTCGAGTCGGCGTAGACGCTGAACTGGTTGAGCGTGAGCCCCAGGATCTGGGCCAGCCAGTTCTCGTTGTTGCTGGAGTCGGTCCAGCTCCCGATCCCCGGTGGCAGCATCGGCGCGTACTTCGGGTTCGTGTAGATGTCGCCGATGAACGTGACGGCGGCGACGGTCTCCGGCGAGTTGAACACCACCTTCGTGCCGGTGTTGTCCGCCATCGCCCCGCCGTAGGTGTTGATGACGTTGGCGATGAAGCCGTTGGCGTCGCCGGAGCGGTTCACCGTGAGGCCCCAGCCGAAGCGCTTCTTCGCCGGGTCGGAGACCGCCAACGCGTTGTCGCGCAGCTCCTCCCACGAGTAGTACGGCTTGAGCGGGAGCCCCTTCTCCTGGTACCAGTCCTTGCGCAGGTACATCGCGGACGCGATGAAGTGGTACGGGATCGCGAACCAGCGCCCGTCGAACACGCAGTAGTTGTTCGCCTCCGTCGCGGGGTCCCCGTAGAGCTTGCGCATCTCCTCGACCACGTCGGTGACGTCGGTGAGGGCACCGAGGTTGTGCAGCTGGCCGACGAACCGCCGGTCGCTCACGAAGGCGAGGTCGCGGCTGGTGCCCGCCTTCACCTCGGCGTCCATCTTCGCGACCATGTCGCCCGCGTCGCCGGAGACCAGGTCGTTGCGGACCGTGGTCCCGGTGGCCTGCGCGAACACCTGCAGCGACGCGTCCAGCGCTTTGTTGGCGGACTCCGAGTACAGCTTCTGCGAGAGCATCCCCACCGATCCCCCGCGCAGCGAGGCCGCCTGGTCGAGCAGCGCCTGGGGCACCTTGACGTCGACCTGCGGTGTGCTGGCCGGAGAACCCCCGCACCCGGCGAGACCGAGCACGCCCAGTGCGCTCATCCCGAGGAACGTGCGCCTCGACAGGTCCGTTTTCTGTTCCATGACAACTCCTCTCGCGTCCGGTCGTGCGGACGCGTACCGACGGGGCGACGTTGCAACCGGCGGAACAGCGGGAGTGAGGCCCCCGCTGCCGGGTCGTTCATGCGGCGAAGGACGCCGTACTGCTGATGCGTTGTCCTGGCAGTCCGTCGAACAGCCCGGTCGAGCCGCGGGGCCGCCACAGCGGTACCGGGCCCGCGCCGGGCACGGGGTCGAGCTCCAGGACAGCCGCCCGTTCCGCGGAGTCGAAAGCCCGCTGGACGACCATGGCGTTGGCGACGCTCTGCGCGACGCTGCCGACCGGCCTGACCCCGAACTGCACGGCGTCGGCGAAGTCGACGAGCTCCGCGTGGTAGCCGTTGTCGATGCCGCGGAAGACCGTCGTGCGGGTGGTGGCGTCGGGGCTGCTGCGCGTCACGCGCCGCTCCGACTCGGATCCGGCGAGCACGAGCACACCCTCGGTGCCGTAGAGCCGCATGTCATTGGGCTCGGGCGGCACCGGGATCTCGGGGTAGGACGCGGTGTAGTTGCCGATGGCGCCTCCGGTGAAGACGAGGTTGAGGGCGAGGTCCGACGGTGCGTCGATCGTGGTGTTGGCGGCCTGCACGGCACCGTGCACGCGCGCGATGTCGCCGCACAGCAGGCGGATCTGGGCGATGTGGTGCACGCCCGCGTCGAGGTGCACGCCGCCGCGGTACTGCGGGCGCTGCCGCCACGACGTGCTCGCGAACCTGCCCTCGCGGGGCACCATCTGGCCGGTGTGCCGCCACGCCACCAGGTGCAGGCGGCCGATCGCGCCGTCGTCGAGCAGTGAGCGCGCGTAGCGCAGGTCGTCGCGGTAGAAGAAGTTCTCGCCCACCACGAACGTCCGGTCCGGATGCCGTGCCGCCAAGGCGAGGAAAGCCTCGGCCTGCTCCGCGTCGACACCGGTCGGCTTCTCGCAGAGCACGTCCTTGCCCGCCGTGAGCGCGTCGCGCGCCACCTCGTACAGGTGCGGGATCGGGACGGAGATCAGCACGGCGTCCACGTCGTCGCGGGCCAGCAGCGCGGCCCGGTCGGCGACGGCGAGGGCCGGGTCGGTCCCGCTGTAGTCGGCGAACCGCTTGCCCTGCTCGGTGGACACGTCGGTGAACGCGGTGACCGCGTACCGGTCGCCGAGCCCGCGCAGCGCGGGCCAGTGCAGCTTCTCGACCGCGAGTCCGGTGCCGATGAGCCCCAACCGGATCGGCGGTATCGCAGGTTCCGCCATGCCTCGTCCGTCCTCGTCATCGGTTCCGGATGTCGGTCGTGCAGTGGTCTAGCGCCGCCGGGCGGCCCGTTTGGTCTTCCGCTCCTTCTCCGCGAGGAGCGTGGAGTTGTTGGCCAGGTGCTTGCGCATCGCCGCGCGGGCACCCTCCGGGTCGCGCGCCACCAGCGCCTCGTAGATCTCCGTGTGGTCGGTGGTGGCCTTGCGCAGCGCGGCAGGCGCTTCGTTGGTGATGCGTCGGCTGGCCGTGCCGAGCCAGCGGGCGGAGTACATTATCCGGTCGAGGATGCGGTTGTCAGCAGCCCGGCAGATCTCCATGTGGAACTCGTGGTCGACCTCGAGGTAGGCGTCGGGATCCCCTTCGAGCGCGGACATGCGGTCGATCTCGCCCCTGAGCCGGTCCAGCGTCTCGTCGGTGACGCTGGCCGCGGCCATCGCGGCGAGCTCGGGCTCCAGCAGCACGCGCATCTGGTCCAGCTCCTGCAACAGCTCGGTGACCGTCTCCCCCGGCAGCCACTCGACCAGCAGCGGACTCAGGTAGTCCCACTCCGCGCGGGGGCGCACCACGACGCGGCGGCCCTGCGCCACGTCGACGATGTCCAGCGAGGCGAGGATCTTGAGCGTCTCGCGCGCCACCACGCGGGACACCCCGAACTCCTGGGAGATGTCGAGCTCCGACGGGAACGGCCCGTCCTCCACGGCACCGCTGACGATGCGCCGGGTCAGGTGTGCCGCCACCTGCACCGGGAGGGTCCGGACCTTGACAGCGTCCGGAGACTCTTGTCTCCTTTGCATGTCATCAGCTTATAGGACAAGTGAACCATCGCGAAGAGTCCGTCTCATATGCGTGACCCGGCGGCGGGAGAGCAATGCGGATCGTGAACGTCACGACGGCGGTGGTGGCCTACCACGGTCAGGCCACCCTGGTTCGGATCGACACCGACGAGGGCCTCAGCGGGTTCGGCGAGGCCAATCCCGACGCGGGCGCGGGCGCCGTCGTCGGGATGATCGAGTACCTGGCGCCCCTGCTGATCGGCGAGGACCCGCGCAACGTCGAGCGGTGCTGGGAGAAGCTGCGCCGCAACAAGGTCTTCGCGGGCCCCCAGGCCGGGGTGTTCGTGATCGCCCTGTCCGGCATCGAGATCGCGCTGTGGGACCTCGCGGGCAAGGCAGCGGGCCAACCGGTCTACCGGTTGCTCGGCGGGAAGTTCCGCGACCGGATCCGCCTCTACGCCGACTGCGGCGACGGCGACGACCCGGCGGGCTCGATCTCCGGGTGCGTCGACCGGGCCCAGCGGATGGTCGCCGAGGGCTTCACGGCCATCAAGTTCGACATCGACAACCTGCACCACCCCGCCAAGTTCGACGCCTTCAACCACACGGTCAACGCCGCCGAGCTGCGCTCGATGGTCGAGCGGGTGGCGGCCGTGCGGGAGGCGATCGGGCCGGACGTCGACCTGGCCATCGACCTGCACGCCCGCTACGACGTGCCCAGCGCGTGCCGGATCGCGTGGGAGCTGGAGCAGTTCAACCTGATGTGGCTGGAGGAACCGGTCCCCGCGGAGAACATCGACGCGCTGGTGCGGGTGCGGGCGCAGACCCGCACACCGATCTGCGCGGGCGAGAACCTCTACCTGCGCTGGGGATTCCGCGAACTGCTCGAACGCGGCGCCGTGGACGTCATCGAGCCGGACGTGCCGAAGTGCGGCGGCCTTGCCGAGGCCAAGAAGATCGCCAACCTCGCGGAGCTGCACTACATCCCGTTCGCGCCGCACCTCGTGTCGACGCCGCTGGGCACCATGGCCACGTCGCACCAGTGCGGGGCGATCCCCAACTTCTACGTCCAGGAGTGGCACGCCCTGGAGGAGCGCGCGGTGTGGGACAGCTACGTCCACGCCCCCGACGGCAGCGGCTCGATCGTCAAGGACGGCTACATCACGCTCCCCGACACCCCCGGCATCGGCGTGGAGCTCGACATGGACGGCGTCCGCGCCAACGCCGTTCCGGGTTACGGGGTGTTCGAGTAGCGGATCGCGGGGTCACGGTCCCGACGGGACGGTCGACCCCGCGACGAGCGGCAGGAAGATGTCGTCGACGATCGACCGGACCCGCTCCGCGGAGACCGGCCGCAGCGTCATGAGGATGTCGTGGCGCACGAGCTGGAGCGGCAGGTCGAGCACGTCCCGCGGGATCCGCGCGAGGTCGATCTCGCCGCGGTCGTGCGCACGGCGGAACACGGCGTCCGACCGCCACGGGCCGTCGCCGCGCACGACCAGGCGGACTTCCTCCGGGGTGATCCCGGCGCTGTCGCGCAGGCCCGCGAGGGTCGCGCCGACGAGCGTCGCGAGCTCGACCCGCTCGGCGTTGAGGTTGCCGAGCAGGGCGAGCATGTCGTCGCGCAGGGAGCCGGTGTCCGGGATCGTGACCGGGTGGGTGTCGCCGTAGTGGCGGATGGCGGCGAGCACGACGTCGTTCTTGTTCGTCCAGCGGCGGTAGAGCACCGCGACCCCGGTCCTCGCGCGGTCCGCCACGGACTCCATCGTCAGCTTCGCGAAGCCGACCTCGTTCAGCTCCTCCCACGCCGCGGCGAGGAGCGCGTGCTCCAGTTCGACGCCTCGGCGTCGGCGCTTGACCACGTCGGACGCCGTCGTGGCCCGATCGGTCTCCTCGTTCGTCACCCACGCAGCATAAGAGATGCTTGCGTTCCTTAGCGATGCCCTCTACGGTCGAAGTTAAAGAATGAATCCAACTCTTATCGGGATCCACGACGTCCGCGTGCGGTCAGGCGGACGACAGGTGGGTCCGCGATGCCGGAGACCGCGTGGTTCCCCGTTCCCGGATCCGGGGCCGCGGACGTCCTCCGGCGACCCAGACGTCGAGGAAGGCACATGAACTCCATCCTGATCTCCGGCGCCAGCATCGCGGGGCCCGCGCTGGCCCACTGGCTCCACCGCTACGGCTTCGACGTCACGGTCGTGGAGCAGAGCGGTGCCCTGCGCGGCGGCGGCTACCCGATCGACATCCGCGGCACGGCACTGGACGCGGTCGAGCGGATGGGCCTGCTGCGGGACCTGCGAGCCGCCCACGTCGACACCAGGGGGATCACCTTCCTGCACCCCGACGGCAGCCCGATCACCTCGCTCCGCCCGGACGCCCTCAGCGGCGGCGTCGAGGGTCGTGACCTGGAGGTGCGCCGTGGCGACCTCGCCCAGACCCTCTACGCCACCGTCCGCGACGACGTCGAGTTCCTCTTCGACGACAGCATCACCGCTCTCGACGACCACGCCGGCGGTGTCGACGTGACCTTCCGCGGCGGCGCCCAGCGCACGTTCGACCTCGTCGTCGGCGCCGACGGCCTGCACTCCACCGTCCGCGCCCTCGCCTTCGGCCCCGAGGAGCGGTTCCACCACTACCTCGGCTACTGCTTCGCGGGCTTCACGATGCCCAACGACCTCGGGCTCTCCCACGAGATCCTCTTCTGGAACGCCGTGGGCCGGGCCGCCAGCCTCTACGCGGTCGGTGACGGGGACGAGCTGTTCGCCTTCCTCGTCTTCGCCCGTGCCGAAGCCCCGTTCGCCGCCTTCCGCGACCCGGCCGCGCAACGCGACCTCGTCGGCTCGGTCTTCGCCGAGGACGGCTGGGAGGTCCCCCGCATGGTCTCCGCCATGCAGGCCGCCGACGACCTCTTCTTCGACGTCGTCAGCCAGATCCACCTGCCCCGCTGGTCGACCGGCCGCGTCGCCCTGGTCGGCGACGCCGCCCACGCGCCGTCGTTCCTGACCGGTCAGGGCTCCAGCCTCGCCCTCGCCGGCGCGTACATGCTCGCCGGCGAGTTGGCCACCGCCCCCGACCACACGAGCGCGTTCACCGCCTACGAGAAGGAGACGCGCCCGTTCGTGGAGATGAACCAGGGCCTGGTCACCGCGGGCGGTGCCCGGCTCTTCCCCGCCACGGCGGAGGCCTTGACCCAGCGCAACACCGCCCTCCTCGGCCTGGACGCCATGCCCTCCGGCACCGGCCGCCCGGCCCACACCGCGCTCCGCCTGCCCGCCTTCGCCCCCTCCCGGACCTGATCCCCGCACCACCCGATGCGCACTCCGAAGGGGCACCGAGCCCACATGTCCCGGCCTTCGCCGCCGAGCCGCGCGCGGCGGGACCACGACTGCCCGCCCGGCGTCGCCGGGCGGGCGGTGGACAAGCGCGGCGTGGGAGGGGACGCGCCGTGACGCTGCGGGTGCTGCTCGCCGACGACCAGGCGCTGCTGCGCGACGCCTTCCGGATCCTCCTGGACACCGCCGACGACATCACCGTGGTCGGCGAGGCCGGTGACGGCGGGGAGGCGGTGCGGCTCACCCGTGAGCACCGACCGGACGTGGTGGTCATGGACATCCAGATGCCCGTGATGGACGGTCTCACCGCCACGTCGCACATCCGCGCGGACCCGGAGCTGCGCGCCAGCCGCATCCTGATCCTCACCACCTACGAGACCGACGAGCACGTCGCCCGAGCGCTGCGCGCGGGCGCGGGCGGCTTCATCGGCAAGAGCATCGGGGCCGAGGAGCTGCTCGACGCCGTCCGCGCGATCGCCGACGGCGACGTCCTCCTCTCCCCCGCCGCGACCCGCTCCCTGGTCGCCAGTTTCCTGGCCACCCCCGACAGCACCGCGCCGCACCAGGCCGGACAGCTCGCCGTGCTCACCCCGCGCGAACGCGAGATGGTGGCCCTGGTCGCGACCGGCCTGTCCAACCAGGACATCGCCGCACGGATGTTCCTCAGCCCCTTCACCGTCCGCGCCCACGTGCAGCGCGCCATGACGAAGCTGGAAGCGCGCGACCGGGCGCAGCTCGTCGTCATCGCCTACCAGACGGGCCTGGCCCGTGCCGCGCCCGGCGCCGTGTCGTAGTCCGGCGCCGGGCCCCGTCCACCGAACCACCCCTACCGGGGTACCGACGACCTCGTGATCCGGACGACGAGCAGTGGCAACGCCGCGATGAGACCCGTGACGACGAACGCCGCGGCGAAGGCGGACTCGGTCGGCAGGCCCGTGACCGGGTCGGTCCCGAGGGCGAGGACCCCGCCGCCGAGCTGGGTGCCCAGCGCGGCGCCGATCACGCGCGTCACCACGAGCAGGCTCGTCGCGATGCCGATGTCCTTGGTCTCCACGGAGGCCGCGGCACCGGCGAGCAGCGCCGTGGTCGCGAGGCCCACGGCGAACGCGGTCAGCACCCTGGCGAGGACGAGCTGCCACACCGCGTCGTGCAGCAGGGCCAGGGCGCACATCGTGACCGCCGTGACGGCGGCGCCCACGACGACCACGGCACGCGGACCGAACCGCCGGGACGCGATACCGCCGACCGAGTCGCTCACCACGCCGATCAGGGCACCCGGCAGCAGGTACAGGCCGATCCGGGTGGTGTCCGCCGCGAAGCCGTACCCGTCACCGGACACCGCGAACAGCTGCGGGAGCAGGATGGCGATCATCCCGAACCCGGTGGCCACCAGGAAGGTGAGCACGTAGGCGTTCCGCGTCGCGGGCACCGCCAGCATCCGCAGGTCGACCGTCGGCGTGGCGGACCTGCGTTCGACGAGGATCCACGCGGTCGTGCAGGCGGCGACGACCAGCACGACGGCGACCATCGCGAGCGGCGGCAGGCCACCGCTCGTCAGCACACCGAGCCCGACCATGAACGCGAGCAGCGTGGCGCTCAGCAGACCCACGCCGAGCCAGTCGATCCCGGAGTCCGATCCGGTCGGCGGGTCGTGCGGCATGAGCCGCACCACGACCACCGTCGTCACGATGACCGCGGCCGTCGGCAGTGCGAACATCCAGTGCCACGACAGCCCGTCCGCGATCGGTCCCGCCACCACCGTCCCCACCATGCCGCCGCCGGTGAACAGCGCGACGACCAGCCCGACCGCCGCCTGCGACTCCCCGCTCGAGAGGTGCTTGCGCACCAGGATGAAGGACAGGGGCAGCGCTCCGACCATGCCGCCCTGGAGCACCTGCCCCAGCAGCAGCACCGGCAGGGTGGGCGCCAGGCTGGACAGCAGACCACCGGCCGAGATGACGGCCACCAGCCAGATCAGGACCCGCTTCCCGCCGTAGCGGTCGCCGAGCTTGCCCGCGACGGGTGCGATGACCGCGCCGGTGAGGGCGAACGCGTTGGCGACCAGGGCTCCCTCCGCGGGACTGATCCCCAGTTCCCGTTGCAGCAGCGGGAGCGCGGGCTCCACAACGGACTGCAGCGCGCCGAGGGCGAGCGCGAGGATGCCGAGGGCACCGACCGACGACCTCCCGATGCGGACCGGGGAGACCACAGCGTCGAACATGGACGTCCTTTCGTCGTCGACCACCAGGTGGGGTCGACCGCCAGTGCAGGGGCTTCGACCTCCAACACTCCCCGCGGGCACCTCGCCGGGCATCGTTCGTCGTCGCCGTCTTCCCCTGGTGCGCCCGGACCAGCCGGGCCCCGTCCTGGTGCGCACGCACTACAGACCGCCCAGGACCGCGAACGGCCGATGGCCACCTCAACGGCCCACGCCGTTACCCGAGTGGACGTTGCGGAGGGCGGAACGGTTCTACGGAAAGTAGCGAGGGGTCCGATCCAGACCGATCAGTCGTCACCTGTTCAGCCCAGCCACCTTCTACCCGCTGCCATCCGCGGGAGCGACCACTGGGCCGATCGCGGCCTCTTGACGTGAACCGGTTTCGCGCCTCGACGATTGGTCCATACCTATCGGCGTAGCCAGACCGGATCGGTCGTACCGCGCACGACCGGCATGACAAGAGGAGTTCCGAATGTCGATACCCCGGTTCCTGAAGCGCGCCGGAGTGGCCGTGAGCGCACTCGTCGCCACCACTGGCGTCCTGGTGCTCCCGGCCACGACCTCATCAGCACAACCGTCCACATCGGACGCGTCCTTCGTGGTCGGCGAAGCCCAGTTCGACCAGATCTTCCCCGGCCGCAACAGCTTCTACACCTACGGCGGTCTGACGGCCGCGCTCGACGCCTACCCCGGCTTCGCCAACACCGGCGACGACACGGTGAAGAAGCAGGAAGCCGCGGCGTTCCTGGCCAACGTCAACCACGAGACCGGCGGTCTCGTCTACGTCGTGGAGCAGAACACCGCGAACTACCCGCACTACTGCGACACCAGCCAGTCCTACGGCTGCCCGGCGGGCAACGCCGCGTACTACGGCCGCGGCCCGATCCAGCTCAGCTGGAACTTCAACTACAAGGCCGCCGGGGACAACCTCGGCATCGACCTGCTCGGCAACCCCTACCTCGTCGAGCAGGACGCGGCCGTCGCGTGGAAGACCGGGCTCTGGTACTGGAACACCCAGACCGGCCCCGGCACGATGACCCCGCACGACGCGATGGTCAACGGCCGCGGCTTCGGCGAGACGATCCGCAGCATCAACGGCTCGATCGAGTGCAACGGCGGCAACCCCGCCCAGGTGCAGAGCCGGATCGACAAGTACACGCAGATCACCGGGATCCTGGGTGTCCCGGCGGGCGACAACCTGTCCTGCTGACACCAGCACGGCGTGGAGGGCCCTCCCGGACGTCCGGGAGGGCCCTCCACGCGTTCATGGGGACGTCCTGCTGCACGTGCCAGGGAACCACCGTTGCGAGCCACCCCCGTCTTGCTTTACGTTACGTAACGTAAAGCAGAGGAGGAGACGATGGACCACACCACCCTCGGATCGCTCGTGGTGTCCGCCCAGGGGTTGGGCTGCATGAGCATGAGCGAGCACTACGGCCCGACCGACTGGGACCGGGCGACCTCGGCCGTGCGTCGAGCGCTGGACCTCGGTGTCACGCTGCTGGACACGGCCGACATCTACGGCGCCGGGCACAACGAGGTGCTGCTGGGCCGCGCCATCGCCGACCGGCGCGACGAGGTCGTCGTGGCCACGAAGTTCGGGGTCGACCGCTCCGCGGGCGACCACCGCCGCCGGGTGCGGGGAGAGCCGGACTACGTGCGGCGCAGCTGCGACGCCTCGCTGCTGCGGTTGGGAGTCGACCACATCGACCTGTACTACCTGCACCGGCCGCCGCAGGACGTCGACCTGGCCGAGGCGGTCGACGCGATGGCGGGTCTGGTGGCCGCGGGCAAGGTGCGCCACCTCGGGCTGTGCGAGGTCGACGCCGACCAGCTGAGGCGGGCGCACGAGGTGCACCCGATCACCGCGGTCCAGAGCGAGTACTCGTTGTGGAGCCGGGACGTCGAGGCCATCGCGCCGGTCATGGCGGAGCTGGGCGTCGGCCTGGTGCCGTACTCCCCGCTGGGACGCGGATTCCTCACCGGCGACGTCGCTCCGGACTCGCTCGGGGCGGCCGACGTGCGGCGCGGGCATCCGCGGTTCCAGGGCGACGACGGGACCGCCAACCAGCGCCTCGCCGACCGGATCGGTGCGGTGGCACGGGATCTGGGCGTCACCGGTGCCCAGCTCGCCCTGGCCTGGGTTCACGCAGGCGGCCGCAGGCTCGGGCTGCCGGTCGTGCCCATCCCCGGCACCAGCAGCCCGGACCACGTGTCCGACAACGTGAAGGCGCTGGACATCGTGCTCGAGGACGCGGTGCTCGCCGAGCTGGAACCGTTCGCGCAGGAGGTGCGCGGCGACCGCAACGGTCCCCTGCAGGCCTCCGCGACCCAGGCGCGGTCGTGACCGGCTCCAGGGGCCGCCCCCGCGAGGGCACGCACGAGGTCCGCGCGCTGGAAAGCGCGGGCGAGCTGCTCCTGGAGGGCGGGGTGGCCGCCTGCACCGTCGAGGCCGTCAGCAAGCGCAGTGGCGTCAGCAAACCGACCCTCTACCGGCGCTGGCCGCACCGCACCGCACTGGCGATCGACGCGTTCGCCGCCCGCATCGGCGAGCTCGTGCCGGTGGTCGAGACCGGGGACGCCGCGGAAGACCTCGTCCGGGCGGTGGCCAACCTCGCCGAGCAGTACCAGGGCCGCGACGGAGTCGTCTTCGCCGAGCTCATCGCCGCCGCCGTGCTGGAACCCGGCACCGCCGACCTGCTCAACGACCGCTTCTTCGCCCCTCGCCGCGCGGTGCTGCGCGCCCTGTGGGCCACCGGTGTCGACCGCGGCCAACTCGACCCGCACGTCGACGCCGACCTCATGATCGACCTGCTGTTCGGACCGGAGACGTTCCGCCTGCTCCTGGGCCACGGGCCGACCGACCCGCACTCGGCCGTCCAGCTCGCCCGCGCCGCCCTGCGCGGATTCGTCCTCACCCCACCGCGGCACTGACCCGCGGAGGACCACCTCCTGCTGCCCGGCACCGACACCGGGCAGCAGGAGGACCGGACCCGTCGACGTCGAGGCCCTGTGTCGCGGGCGCTTGCCGACCTCATCACCGCGTTCGCCACGTCCTGATCGTCGCCCCGAACAGGTCGACTGTGGCGCCGGTCACACCCAGGCATCCCTTTTGCGGGAGCGGTCGTGTTCACATCGTAAGGAACATTAACCCGCCAGGAGATGCCCATGAAGAAGTCGGCCATTCACTGAAACCGAGGATGACGTCAGTTCGGACGACCACCGACCGCTGACGATTCCCGAATTCACACACCCAGGTATCTCCTGCTACAGGCGCGCGCCTTCATCCGGTCACCTGTAAACCGCATCGGGCCTGGTCACGCCCTTCCCAGTGCGGAAGGGCCGCGTCGACTCGGTTTCCAACCGGACATCCGGCACCCGTCGTCGTGCGATCGACCCGGAAGAACAGCACGGCCGCTGTCGCGCGCGCCATTCCACGACCGTGAACGAACAATCGACAGGACAACCGCGTGCTGCGAAGAATTCCCTCCGACGACACCGGATTCGCCTCACGCGTACTCGACCCGGTGCACGAGGACGTCGCACCGCGAATGCCGGTCGCGGACGACGGCAACCGTTGGCGTCGACCCGCGCTGGTCCTGGCGGCGATGGTCGCCGCGGCGCTGCTCACGGCGCTGGTGTTCGTGGTGCGCGCGGGTGACCCCGGCGTCTCCAACTGGCCGGTGAACTGGGAACTGTGGTCCAGCGACAACGGGGTGCTCTTCCAGCTGCTCCAGGACGTCGTGGCGGGCCGCGATCTGGACTGGAGCTTCTCACCGCAGGTCTACGTCTTCCCCGAGATGCCGGTGAGCGCGGTCGCCTTCGCGCTCGCGAGCGGTGACGTCTACGCCTACTACCTGTTCGTGGCGGCCATCAACAACGCGTTGCTGTTCGGCGCGCTCTACCTGGTGGTGCGCCTGCTCTTCCCCGACGCGCGGGTCGTGGCGCAGCTCGCCCGGGCGGCGGTCGCGTGGCTGCCGCTCGTGATCCTGCCGCTCGTCGGGACGGCCTGGGTGTTCTCGTTCCACCTCGCGCCCACCTACTACTTCGGCATGTACCTCGTCCTGCTGGGGGCGCCCGCGCTCTACCTCGTGCGCTCCCAGAACGCGCGGTGGGCGATCGCCGCCGCGATCACGCTGACCGCCGCGTCGAACCCGCTCGTCCTGGTGTTCGCGGTGCCGGCGCTCGTGCTCGTCGGGCTGCTCGTGGCACTGCGATCGGGCTGGCGGACGATCGGACGCCCGGCATCGCTGCTCGGCGGAGTGCTCGTCACGGCTCTCGTCGTCCGGCTCGTCGCCTTCACCGGGATGCAGGGCACCTCGCCGTTCACCTACGTCGACCTCGAGCTGTTCCAAGCGCGGCTCGGCTGGCTGTGGCCGCACGCCTCGGATCCGACGGGTAACTCGATCCTCCTCACCGGACTGCTCGCCGCCGTCGTGTGCCTCGTGGGAGCGGTGTTCCTCGCTCGGCGCTACTGGCGCCACCGCGACCCGCGCAGGCTCGTCGCCGTCTGGTACGGCCTCGTCCCGCTCGTGGGGCTCGTGGGCACGGCCGTGCTGCTCATCACGCACCAGTACTACCTGTGGCCGGTGCTCATCGCGCCGATGGTCTTCCTGCTGCTGGCCGTTCCCTTCCGCGCCGTGCCGTGGACGCTCGCCGCAGGACTCGTCGTGCTCCTCTCACTGGTGGTGACGACCTCGTCGTTCGGCGACGAGGGGCGCTACTTCGGGCATCGCTCGGCGGAGACCACGTGCCTGGACACCGTGCTGCCCGCCGGTCACGAGGTCGGCTACGCGACCTTCAGCGACGCGCGCCGGCTCCAGCTCACCAGCCTGCGCGGCATCCGGTTCATCCCGCTCAAGTCGAGCGGCGTCCAGGCGACCTGGCTCACCAACCTGGACTACCTGCACGCCGAGACGGGCACCTTCTTCTACCTCAACGAGGCCTGGGGTGAGCCCGTGATCGACAAGGACCTGATCAGCCGGTCCTTCGGCGAGCCCGACCAGGTCCTCGGCTGCGGCGACCGGCTGGCGATCTGGCTGTACGACGACCCGGCGAAGCTCGCGCGCATCACCGAGCACTTCCACGTCCGGCGGTGAGGCGGGCGAGCGTCCGGCCGGTGGTACGACGCCAGGCGACCCGATCACGAGCGGCTGACGACGACCTTGCCGACCGTGCGGCCGGACTCCACCATCCGGTGGGCCTCGCGCAGGTTCTCCGCCGTGAAACCGACGAGCTCCGTGGTCAGGGTGCTGCGCAGGTCGCCGGAGTCGAACATCTCCGAGGCGCGGTTGAGCAGGTCGCGCTGGACGGCGATGTCGGCGGTCTCGAAGGCGCTGCGGGTGAACATCCACTCCCAGTGCCAGCTGATGCTCTTCCGCATCAGCGGCTGGAGGTCGAGGTCGGGGTGCCCGTCGATGGCGCAGACCTCGCCGAAGGGCTTGCTGATCTCCGCGTAGGCCTCGACGTTGCCCTTGGAGTAGGGGCTGAAGATGTAGTCGACCCCGTCGGGGACCCCGGCCAGGACGTTCGCGGCGAAGTCGCCGCTGTGGTCGACCACCGCGTCGGCGCCGAGCAGGTGGACCCAGTCGCGGGACTCCTCGCGCGACGCGGTCGCGACCACGGTCAGCCGGGTGGTCTTCTTCGCCAGCTGGATGAGCATCGACCCGACCCCACCGGCGCCCGCGACCACGAGCAGCGTCCCCCGGCTCGACGGGGTCAGTCCGAACTTGTCGGACATCGCCTCCCACGCGGTGATGGTGGTCAACGGGACGGCCGCGGCCTCGGCCCAGGTCAGGCTGGACGGCTTGCGCCCGACGATCCGGGAGTCGACCGCGTGGTACTCGGCGTTGCTGCCGGGCCGGGTCACGTCACCGGCGTAGTAGACCTCGTCGCCGATCGCGTACCCGGACGCCTCGGGACCGAGGGCGACTACCGTGCCCGCGGCGTCGAAGCCGAGCACCGCGGGCGTCTCCGCGGTGGGCGCGGCGGCGCGGCGCTTGACGTCCGCGGGGTTGACCGACACCGCGGCGACCCGGACGAGGAGGTCCCGCGCGCGCAGCTCGGGCAGGGGAAGCTCGGCTTCCACCAGGCACTCCGCGTCGGTGACGGGCAAACCGCGGTAGGAGCCGACGGCGGTCATGCGGTCGGGCAGGCGTGGAACTGTCGTCATGCCCGCGACGCTAGTCGCACGGGGGTACTTTCCCGCAAGGTGACCAACTTCCCGATGGGAACCGGACCTTCTCGTGCCTGCCCCGACGACCCGTTCCCTTGTGGACGGTGGGGGAACGGGTCGTCGGGGGCCATCGCCTCCTACTGCCCGAGAGTCGGGTAGTCGGTGTAGCCACGGGAGTCTCCCCCGAAGAACGTGGCCGGGTCGGCGTCGTTCAGAGCGGCCCCCGCGGTCAGGCGCTCGACCAGGTCGGGGTTGGCCAGGGCCAGGCTCGCGACCGTGACGAGGTCCGCGAGGCCGCTGTCCAGGTCGGCGACCCTCGTGGCCAGGTCGGCGCCCGCGCGGTTCACGACCAGCGTGCTGCTCCAGGCTTCCCGGATCACGCGCAGGAGCTTGTCGTCGTCCCCGCGCTGGACCACCTCCAGGTAGGCCAGCCCCAGGGGTTCCAGCGCCCGCACCAGTGCCGGGTAGAGCTCGTCGACGTCGTCCTCGACGATGCCGTTCTGGGGGATTCCGGGGGTGATCCTGATGCCGGTGCGGTCGGCACCGATCTCCTCGGCGACGGCGGTGGCCACCTCGACGGCGAACCGGACGCGGTTGTCGACCGACCCGCCGTAACCGTCGGTGCGCCGGTTCGCACTGCCGGAGAGGAACTGCTGCACCAGGTAGCCGTAGCCCCCGTGGATCTCCACGCCGTCCGCTCCCGCCCGGATCGCGGCGGCAGCGGCGACCCTGAAGTCCTGGACGGTCGAGGCCACCTCGTCGGTGCTCAGCCCACGCGGCTCGGGAATGGGCAGCCGGCCGGTGGCGGTGGGCATCTCCGCGTCCGGTCGGATCGGCGAGGGGGCCACGGGCTGACGGCCGTGCGGCGTGTTGGAGGGGTGTGAGACACGGCCCGCGTGCATGAGCTGGATGAAGATCTTCCCGCCGCCGCGGTGGACCGCGTCGGTCACCTGGCGCCATCCCGCGACGTGCTCGTCGGTGTAGATCCCAGGGGTCAGCAGATATCCCTGTCCGTCGGCCGAGATCTGCGTCCCCTCGGAGATGATCAGGCCCATCGAGGCGCGCTGACCGTAGTACTCGGCGTTCAGCGCGGTCGGGACGCCTTCCGGTGTCGACCTGTTGCGCGTCATGGGCGACATCACGAGGCGGTTCGCGAGGTTCACGGCGCCGACCTGCGCGGGCCTGGAGAACGAGGACGCTGGGGTGCTCATGGTGGTGGGTCCTTCGGTGATGGGGTGGGGTGTCGGGATCGACTGAGGGCCGGACGGGGGCGCGTCGGGAGCGGAGGGCTGATGCGCCGCACCGGGGAGGTCAGTCCGGGGCACCGGTGGTGAGCACGAGCTTCCCCTTGGTGCGCCGATCCTCGCCGCGCGAGTGGGCCTCACCCGCCTGGCGCAGGTCGAAGACCTCCTCCACCTCGACCGTGAACTTGCCCGTGTCGAAGAGCGCGGCGATCGCGGCGAGGCCCGCACCGTCGGGTTCGACGAGGAACGGCGTCGTCCGGACGCCCAGCGATGCCGCGACCTCCGCCAGTTCGGGAGACACACCCGAGGGGATCGCCACCACCAGGCCGCCGGGGCGCACGGTCCGCGCGGAGCGGGTCCCGGTCCTGTCGTGCGCGTCGCCGACGAGGTCGATCACCACGTCGATGTCGCCGACGACCTCCTCGAAGCGGACCGACGTGTAGTCGACCACCTCGTCCGCGCCGAGCCCGGTCAGCCAGTCGTCGCGCTCGGCACTGGCGGTTCCGACGACGTGGGCGCCGAGGTGCTTGGCGAACTGGACGGCGAGGTGGCCGACACCGCCGGCGGCGGCGGTCACCAGGACCCGTTGGCCGGGCTGGACCTTCGCGGTGTCCACGAGCGCCTGCCAGGCGGTGAGCCCGGCCAGCGGGATCGCGGCCGCCTGGACGTGGCTGGCGCGTGCGGGCTTGAGGGCGAACTGCCGCGCGGGCGCGGTCACGTACTCGGCGTACGCCTTCGCCGGGCGCGGGAACCACGGCATCCCGTACACCTCGTCACCGACCTCGAGGGTGGTGACGCCGAACCCGACCTCCTCGACCACTCCCGAGACGTCCCAGCCGAGCGTGACCGGGAAGTCGCCGAGCAGCCCCGACACGCCGCTGCCCGCCCTGGACTGCCAGTCCACCGGGTTCACCCCGGCGGCGTGCACCCGCACCAGCACCTCGGTCGGCAGGGGGACAGGCCTGTCCACCCGCTCGAAGCGCAACACCCCCGGATCGCCGAAGCCCTGCTGGCGCACGGCGAACATGCTCGTATCCGACATCGAAGTCCTTTTCTCGTGGTGGACGGGGTCGCCCGGTCCGCGGGCCGTCGTCCAGAGGCACGAGCGTATGCACGGGGATGTGGTTACCCGCAAGGGTTGCTGCTTCCCCTGGCGAAGCAGCAACCCTTGCGGGTAACCACGACGGCGCGTCTACGGTCCACGCGGCACCTGGTCGGCCGAGACTTCGGCCGCGGTCCACCTGTCCACAGTGGATGGTGGCTTCGCCATCACCTGCGCCGAGGTGCCCGGCATCGACGCGGCCGAGGTCGCGGAGACCGTGAGGTCGGGCTGCGTCGCGCCCAAGGCGCCGGCCGTGCAGATCCCCCTCGACGCGACCCTCGTCCGAGGCACCCCGCTGGTGCGGGCGAGGCCCCGCACCAGCGGGTGTGGTCGTCGTACTTCCCGATGGGAAGTAGGCGACCTTGCGGGTAAGTACCCCCCGCGGGATACCGTCGCGTGGAGACCGGAGGGTGACCGCGACGGCGTGGTCCCCCGCCGTGGGCTACGACGGGAGAGTCGCCATGACCGCGAAGTGCGCCACAGGAAGGCACTCCGACCACGACGTCTACGCGGCGCAGTGCCCGTGCCGGACGATGTTGGACCTGTTGGCCAACAAGTGGTCCGCACTCGCCATCGGCTCCCTGGAGGACGGGCCGCGGCGCTTCGGCACCCTCCAGCGGGAGCTGCAGGGCGTCAGCCCGAAGGTGCTGACCCAGACGCTGCGTCGACTGGAGGACTACGGCCTCGTCGACCGCACCGTCTACCCCGTCGTGCCCCTGCACGTCGAGTACTCCCTCACCACGCTCGGCAAGAGCGCCGCCGCACCGCTGGCCGCGCTGCGGAACTGGGTGGAGGACAACATGGACGCCGTCAACGAGACCGTCCTGGGCTGTCCCTGACGGACGGGACCCCGGCGATGACGGCGGTCGGCGTGCGACTCACGTCCGGGACGTGCCGCCGTTGTCCTCCAACGACGCCCGCATCCCGGCGCACAGCCGGTGCAGCAGTGCCAGGTCCTCTTCGGACAGACCCACCTCGCACACCATCCGCTCGGGCACGTCCCAGGCGGCCCGCTGCAATTCCCGACCGGCGTCGGTCAGCGCGACCACGAGCCTGCGCTCGTCGGCGGCGTCCCGAGCCCGCGTGAGCACACCCTTGTCCTGCAAGCGCTTCAGCAGCGGCGTGAGGGTCGGGGAGTCCAGCCGCGTCTTGCGCCCCAGCTCCACGACGCTCACCTCGTCGGCCTCCCACAGCGCCAGCATCACCACGTACTGCGGGTAGGTGAGCCCCAGCGGCTCCAGCATCGGCCGGTAGGCGCGCTGGATCGCCTGCACGGTGGTGTACAGGTCGAAGCACGGCTGGTCGTGCAGGCTGTGGGCGATGGGAGCGTCCTAGCGCCAGTAGTGGTTGGCCGCCGCGATCGTAGCGAACTCCACCGCGACCACGTGCGCGATCGCGACCAGCGCCACCGGGTCCTCGGCGTAGACCGGCCGCAGCCTGACCCGCACCTCGGCGTCGGGCTGCGTCGCCTTGACGGTGCTCCTGGCCAGCTTGATCGCCAGCGCACGCCCCTCCTCGACGGTGGGGGTGATGAGCGAGAGGTCGGTCGCGGTCGTCATGGTGTCTCCTTCGTCGTGTTAGTTAACGCGCTAATTATTAGTGCATGAACCAATATGAATCAAGCATGAGCCGCATCACCACCGACCGCTGTCCACGTGGTGGACGTGCCATGTGTAGTCGTGGTTATTATTAGTCAACATTATGACTATGGAGGCCCTGGACAGTCGATGAAGCCGCACGAGACGAGCGCCCCCGACCCCGTTCGCAGCACCGAGTACCTGCGCTACGTCGCCTTGGGCGACAGCCAGACCGAAGGCGTCGGGGACGGTGACGACATCACGGGCCTGCGGGGGTGGGCCGACCGGCTCGCCGAGAACCTCACCGTCGGCAACCCAGGGTTCCGCTACGCCAACCTCGCCGTCCGCGGCAGGCGCGCGGGCGAGGTCCGGGCCGAGCAGCTGGGGCCCGCTCTCGCCCTGCGTCCCGACGTGGCCACTGTCGTCGCCGGGGTCAACGACCTGCTCCGGCCGCGGGTCGAGACGGCCGCGGTGGTCGGTCACCTGGAGGCGATGTTCGCCGCGCTGACCGAGTCCGGAGCCCGCGTGGCGACCGTGACGTTCCCCGACCTCACCAGGGTCATCCCCCTCGCCCGACCGGTCCGCTCCCGCATCCTCGACATCAACGACCGGATCCGCGCCGCGGCCGCCCGGCACGGGGTCGCGGTCGCGGAGATCGCCCGGCACTCCTCCGTCGCCGACCGCCGGTTCTGGAGCGAGGACCGGCTGCACTGCAGCCCGTTGGGGCACCAGCTGATCGCCGACGCGGTCGCGCACGCCCTGGGGGTGCCGGGCAGCAGCGACTCCTGGACCCAACCGCCGCCACCCGACCTCATGCCGACGCCACGGGGTGCCGCCGCCGAACTGCGCTGGGCCGCCACCTTCCTGCGTCCGTGGCTGGGCAGGCGCCTGCGCGGGCAGTCCTCCGGCGACCAGCGCACGGCCAAGCACCCGCAGCTGCACCGGATCGAGGCACCGCGCTTGTCGTGACGGCGCGGCGGATGTGCCGCAACTACAGGCCGTCCCAGAAGTCCGACAGCACGCGGGCGGACCGGACCGGGTCCTGGAGCATCCACCAGTGGCCGAGACCGTCGAGGTCGACGGCACGGGCACCGGCGCGCCCGGCGGCGCGGTGGCGGAGGGCGACGCTGCCCGCGGTGAGGTCGTCGGTGGCCACGGGCACCAGACCGGGTCGGGCCGCCGCGCGGGCCAGATCACGCCCGCGTCCGGCCAGCACGTCCTCGGGCACGGAGCGGTACAGCGCGAGGATCGCCCTGGCCATGTCGGGACCTTGGCCGAGCGCCACCGCTCCGGCCGCCGACTCCGGGATGCCCCACGAGACCATGCGCGCCGTGCGCGCGGCGACGTCCCCGGAGAAGGTCTCCTCCAGGTGGCGTTCACCGTCCCCCGGCGTCTGCCAGACCTTGGCGATCTCGTGCCAGGTGAAGTCCGGCTCGTAGCCGCCGATGGTGTCGCTGACCCAGCTGCGCAGCAGGTCGGGACGTGCCATCGCCACCTCCAGCACGTAACCGCCGCCGAAGTCGTGGCCGACCAGGTCCACCGGCGTGGTGAACCGCGACAACTCCTCCACGAGCCAGTCCCGGTAGTCGAGGAAGGTGGCGCCGAAGCCCGCGGGCAGAGCGGCGCCGAACCCCAACGGCGAAAGCCGCACCACATCCCGCTGCCGGGCTTCGGGCAGCTCCGCGATCAGGGGTGCCCACACCGCTGAGGTCACCGGGACACCGTGGACGAAGACGATGGTCATACCGGCTACTACAGCAACACCCCGGCACCGACGTCCAAGACCTGTTCCGCACCTCGTCATGCCGCAAGCGCATGACTCCGCGACGCCCCCGGTTGGGCCGAGCGCAGGCAAAGCGGAACCTTCCGCCGGGTTTCCCTGGCCACGCGATACCGGGCAGCGGGATGGTGACGGGGTTCCGGTTGGTCGGACGTCGTCGACGGGGTGGGCGCGCATGAGTGGGTTCGACGTCGACGTCGGCGAGGTGCGGGCGCACGCCGAAGCCGTCTCGATCTTCTCCGACCAGGTGGACGCGGCAGGCGACACGGCGCGGGCCGCGGTGGGCGGTGACGCGTTCGGCTTGTTCGGAGCCTCCTTCGCCTCGGCTCTCGTGCTCGCCGCCGACCAGGTCCGCGACGCCATCGCGGGAGGCGCCGTGTCCCTCACCGACGTGCGGGTCGGGCTGCGCGAGACCGCCGACCTCTACCAGCAGGTCGACGAGGCGCAAGCCCAGCTGTTCCGCGGCGTCGACGGGGAGCCGGACCACTCCGGTACCACCTCCACCTCCGGAGCCGCCGCTTCCGGGACGGGCTCGCCGAGCACCACCCGCGGGATGCCGTCGACCACTCCGGTCTCCGGCGACCGGCCGTTCCAGCAGGGCGACGTCATCCCGGCCAAGCTCGGCCGACCCCCTCAGCCGTCCCCGCCCGGTCAGCGCGCGAAAGCCGTCGCCGTGCTCCAGCGGATCGCCGAGGAGGAGACCAGGTTCTGGAACTCCGACCGGGGCAACTGGGTCGGTTCCCTGATGCCGGCGAGCATGCGGTACTCGATGCTGGTCAGCAGCAGGGACAGCTGGCTCGCCGAGTTCCCGCCCGCGGAACGGGATCGGATCGCCAGGCAGCTGGGTGTCCGGCCGGGGGGCTGACGGACCCGTCGCGGTGTCCGAAAAGGACGCTCAGCCGTGCGCGCCGGACGGGTCTCACCTCACCCCTGCTCCGCCCCCAGCGGTTCGAGCCGGGCGGGCACGTGCTTGTGCCACGGTGTGCCCGCCCACTCGTCGCGGTCCTCGGCGGCGGTGAGCTCGTTCGGGGCGACTCCCGTGCGCTCCCGCACGGTGAGCCCGAGGCCGTTGGGCAATGAGATGTGGCCCGACCGCATGGTCTCCGTGACGTCGACGGGCACTTCCGCGTTCCCCCGTCGGGTGGTGAGCCTGACCCGGTCGCCGGTCGTGACGCCCAGCCGGGTCGCGTCGGTGGTGCTGATGCGCAGCCGTCCGTCCGGGTCGCGCCGTCGCCAGCTGGGATCGCGCATGATCGTGTTGGCCGTGAAGGCTCGCCGTTCCCCCGCCGACAGCACGAACGGCCAGTCCGGGTCCTGGTGCGGGACAGGGCGGTCGCGCAACGCGGCCACGGCGGCGAGCAGTTCCGGCACATCCAGGTTGATCCGCTCACCGGGCAGGCGCCGCCACGACGCGTCGTCCTCGTCGTGGGTGATCTCCACGCCGTGCGAGCCGTGCACGATCGCGTCGAAAAGCCGCTCCCCCGCACCGAACCCGGTCCCGTAGCCAGCTTTCTCGACACCTGCCGGGTTCTTGCGGGCGCACTCGTGCGCGGCCATCCACAGCACAGCGGCCGCGGAGGCGTCGTGCGGCAGCGTCGGCCCCAGCGTGCGGTACAGCAGGACGGACGCGAACCGCCGTTTCACCGGGTCCGCCAGGACCGGGAGGAACGCCTGCGCGAACTCGGCGCGCCCCACCGCCGCGGCCGCCCGCAGCGGCGCGTAGTCCTGCTCGGTGAGCACACCGGCGGCCTCGACGAGCCGGGCGTGGATCTCCGGTTCGGGCAGCACGCCCTCCGGTGCGGGCACGACGGGGTGCCGCAGGTGGAAGACGTTGCGCGGGAAGTCGAAGTTGAAGAAGGTGGCCTCGAACTTCTCGAACTGCGTCGGCGCGGGCAGCACGTAGTCGGCCAGGCGCGCGGTCTCGGTCATCGCGACGTCGATCACCACCACGAGCTCCAGCGCGGCGAGCGCCTCGCGCATCCGGGCCGAGTCGGCCAGGGAGTGCGCGGGGTTGGCGCTCTCGACCACCATCGCCCGGTAGCGGGCCGGGTGGTCGGTCAGGATCTCCTCCGCGATCACGTTGCACGGGACGAGGCCGCTGATGATCCGCGCGCCCGCGACCGGGCTGCGCGGGCCCTCGTCGCCCGCGTACCCGCGGTCGCGGCCGATCGGCACCAGGCTGGAGGGCACGTACTGGGCGCCCCGTTTGCCGAAGTTGCCGGTGAGCAGCCAGACCAGCTTCTCGACGTAGCTCACCAGCGTGGAGTCGCGGTTCATCTGGACCCCGAGGTCCTCGAACACGGCGACGGACTCCGCCTCCGCGATCCGGGCGGCCACCGAGCGCACCAGCGCCTCGTCGACGTCGGCGACGGCGCAGTAGTCGGCGACGGGTACTCGCCCCAGGACGTCGGTGACGGCGTCGAGGCCGTCCGCGTGCTCGGCGAGCCAGTCCGCGGCGATCAGCCCCTCCTGCACGAGCACCGCGGCCAGCGCGGTCACCAGGTAGAGGTCGGTGCCGGGCCGGACCTGGAGGTGGAAGTCGGCCAGCTCCGCCGTCTCGGTCCGCACGGGGTCGATCACGACCATCGACCGGGCCGGGTCCTTGGCGATGTCCTTGAGCACCGAGCGGGCGCGCGGGAACCCGTGGGACTGGTAGGGGTTCTTGCCGATGAACAGCGCGACCTCGCAGTGCTCGAAGTCCGCGCGGACCATGGCGCCGGTCATGCGGGCGTTGACCCAGAACTCGCCGGTCTTCTCCTGGGCGAGCGCGGACGAGCGGTAGCGGCCGCCGAACGCGGCCATGCCCGCGGGCGAGTACGCGCCGCCGAGGTGGTTGCCCTGGCCACCGCCACCGTAGTAGAAGATCGTCTCCCCGCCGAAGGCGTCGCGGACCTCACCCAGCCGCCGGGCGATCCCGCTGATGGCGGTGTCCCAGTCGACCTCCTCGAACGTGCCGTCGGGCCGGCGCCGCAACGGGCGCGTGATCCGACCGGTGTTCCCGTTCTGGTGCAGGTCCAGGCGCAGCGCCTTGTTGCACGTGTAGCCGGCCGACGCGGGGTGGAGCTTGTCGCCGCGGATCTTGTCGAACGACCGGCCGTCCTCGCCGACCAGGATCTCGATCCCGCAGTTGCACTCGCAGAGGATGCAGGCGCTGGGCTTCCACATCAGGTCGGGCTCCTAGTCTCGTCGCTCCAGCAGGGACGTCATCTCGACCAGCACGTCGTCGAGCGGGCCCAGGTCGCGGTCGGCCCGGCAGAGGATGACCGCTCCCTCGATGGCGGACACGACCAACGTCGCCAGCCGGTGCGCGCGCGGTGCCGGGAAACCGCTGGCGCACAGGACGTCGGTGAGGCTCGCGTGCCATCGGGCGAAGATCTCGCGCACCACCTCGCCCGCGTCGGGGACGAGGTCGCGGCTGTCCGACGCCATGGCCGCGACGGGGCACCCCGCCCGGTAGTCGGTCTTGGTCAGCGCCCGCTTCCAGAAGAGCACCAGGCGGTCGAGCGTCTGCTGGACGTCGCCCTCCGACGCCGAGTCCTCGACCATCGCGGTGATGAAGTCCCCGGCCTGGCGGACCGCCCCCAGGACGATCTCGTTCCGGCCGCCGGGGAAGTGGTGGTAGACCGACCCCCGCGGCGCGCCGCTGTGGGCCAGCACCGCGTCGACCGTCACGCCGGCGGCGCCGCGTTCCCGCAGCAGCAGCACGGCGCTGTCCAGCATCCGCTGCTTGGTGCCCTGCCTGCCCTGGTCGGCCATCGCTCCCCGCTCCCTCGAATAAGGAGTATTGCAGAGTCCATAATCGGTGTCATGGGCCAGCGGTCGTCCTAGGGGTTGTGATCGACCCGGCGCCGCCCGTCAGTCCACCAGGGTGGCCAGTTCGGCCAGCAGTTCCGACGCGGTCACCGGGCTCAGCTCGGCGAAGGTGCGACCGGCCCCGACCAGGCCGACCTCGCGCAGGTGCTGGGGTCCGGACTCGTGCGGCATCCCGACCACGAGGCCGGGGTCCAGGGTGATCGCGATCGAGCCGCCACCGGGCAGGGAGCGGGTGATCCCGTTCTCGATCCCGGCGTCCATCGGCGTGCCGCGCTCCCACTCCCCCTTGGTCAGCCCCAACAGCCTGCCTGCGTCGACCCGGACGCCCCGGTACCCGTCCAGCACCCCCGACGACAGCTCGGCCTCGGTGAACCGGTGCACCGGCCGCCCCAGCTGCCGGAACGGTTGCAGGATCCCGTAGTCGGCGAACACCTCCGCCCACGGCGCCACGTCCTCGCCCAGGTGCACCGAGTGCGCCACCCCGACGACGGCGTCCTCCGGCAACGGGAAGGTGTCGTCGCGCACGTCCGCGAACGTGCCGTCCTCGGCCACCCGGAACGAGCGCCCGGCGCCGGTCACCCACACCAGCCGCCGGACCAGGTGCCGCAGCAGCGGGTGGGCGACCAGCAGCGCGCGGAACGCGGCGGCGGGCCACCGGCGTTCCAGCACCATCGACCGCTCCAGCCTGACCACCTGGTCGGCGGCGACCGCGCGGACGTCCTCCTTCAGCTGCCCGAACCGCTTGTGCTCCGCGACCGCCAGCTCGCCGTCGTCCTGCGCACCCGGCTTCGGCAGCGCCTTCAGCCGCGTGCCGGCCCCGTCCAGCACGAACGGCCGCAGCTGCTCGTCGAACCCGATGGTGAACCGCCGCGGGCCGTAGTCGACCGTCGTCGCCGCCGCGTCGTCCAGCCCGAGGTCGGGCACCAGCCGGTCGCCCAGCTCGTCGGCGGTCAGCCCCATCCCGGCCGCGACCTCCTCGACCTTCTCCCGAGCCCGGTACCGGATCCCGCCGAACGCCACCCGCTGCGCGATCCGGTTCAGCACCCCCAACGCCGTGTCGGTGCCGATCGCGGCCAGCACGTCCAACCCGACCACCGCACGCGCGTGCTGCGACTCCCCCGGCCACACGCGGATGAACGGCTCCAACGCGCGTGCCGTCCCGTCGTCGCCCAGCAGGCCGAGCGACGGCAGCACCCAGCCCTCCTCGGCGGGCATGCCGTTCTTCCGCCACAGCTCGAACAGCTCCCACGAGAACCGCGCCAGCGACGCCGCGTCGCACGCCTCCCGGACGGCCTCCACCCCGGCGTGCTCGACGTCCGGCGTGCTCAGCGCCAGCAGGACCAGCAGGTTGCGGACGGCGTCGGCGGGCAGCGCCTGCCTCGTCCCGCACAACCGGACCGGGGGCAGCACGACCGGGTCGAGCCAGTCGCCGAACCCTGGGGCCACCACCGGCGGCACGTCCGCGAGCACGGCTTCGACGGCCTTCTCCGCCTCGGGTCCGTACTCGCGCGCCGCGGCCACGGCCTCTTCCGGGATGACGCGCAGCGCCGCCTCCGCGGCCTGGCGCGCCCCACCCGGCTTGCCCACCGCGTCGGGCACCAGCAACCGGGCGGCGGGGCCCGCGTGCCGCCGCAGCCACGTCGGGGCGAACTCCTGGGCGGACTTGAGCTTCACCAGCCACTTCGCGACCAGCCGCGCCGCCTTCAGCGACACCACCGGCGCCACCAGGTCGCCCTTGCCCTCCCGCGACAGGGTCGCGATGGCCAGGGCGTTCGGGATGGCGTCGACCCCGAACCGGGCCAGGAGCCGCTTGCCGTCGTCGGCTCCGACGGAGATCGCGCCGACGTCCCACTCGGCCACCAGCGGGCGGAGCACGTCCACCGGGCCGTGGGCGAAGAGTGCGACCTGCCGGACGCCGTGGAGCCCACCCGCCAGGTACTCCTCGATGGTCGGAGCCCAGTCGACGGACTCGGCGTGGCCGCCGAGCCCGCCCTCGTACCTCTCCCGCTCGCCGGGTTCCCACTCCACCGCCGGGCGGTCCACCGCACGAAGGCCCTTCACCACCAACGGTTCCGCGGGCACGACCTCCGCCACCCACGGCGGGTCGACGAGCACGGCGGGCAGCGCGCCCGGGGGCGCCACGTCGAGGGCCGCGCGCGTCTGCTCGACCGACTCCCGCACGGCGTCGGGCAGGTCGTCGCGCTCGGCCAGTTCGGGATTACTCGTGAGGTGGCGTTCCAGCAACCTTCCGGCCACGGGGTCCTCGGCGGCGGCGAACCGGTGCAGCGCCGTCACGGGGTCGCGGCGGGCCAGGTCGACCACGGTGGGCAGCACCCGCCTGACCTCCAGGCGGGCCAGCAGCGCGTCGAACGTCGCGGGAGTCGGGAACGCGGCCATCGCCTCCAGGACCACGTCCCGCACGTCGCCGTCCGACTCCCGACCGGTGTCCAGGAGCACCGCGAGGGCGGGCACGGCGTCCGGGCCGACGCCGTCGACCACCGTGAACAGGCCGTCCCGCCCGTGCCGGGGGTACCGCCGCAGAACCCGGTCCACTTGGGCCACTGTGCCGACCGAGTAGGCCAGCACCGCGGACGCGCGCACGCGCTCGGGGACCTCGGTCCGCTCGACCTCGCCGAGCGCCTCGTCGACCCAGTCCCGCCGGGTCGGGAAGAGGTACGACGCCAGCACCATCGCGCCGAGACCGGTGCGCTGGGATCCCACGGCCTCCACGGCGTCCTCGTGCTCCGCGTCGGAGGCCTCCGCGAGCAAGGCCCGCAACCGCCGCGCGGTCCGCAGGCCGACCTCGCCCGGCTCCGGCACCCGTCGCAGGCAGGACGACCACAGGGTCCGGTGCACCTCGACGCCGGGCATCTCCACGACGGCACGCGCGGCCAACGGCAGCCCGTGCCGCACCACCATCGCGTCGGCCGCCCACGCCTCGGACCCCAGCAGCACCGCCACCACCGCCGCGCCCACCGGCGACGCCTCGCCCGCCAGGTGCGCGCGAGCCGCGGAGACCAGCTCGGGATCGCTCGACGGCTCGTCCAGCACCGCCTCCACCCTGGGCAGGTCCGCGGCCAGCACCGCCCGTGCCTTCTCCACCGCGCCGACGTCGACCACGGCACCACCCTGAACCCCGCCGCCGCGCCGCACGTGGACGTGCGGCCACCACTCGACGGGAACGCCGAACGCAGACGTGCTCACATCGCCCCTTCACCGGTCGACGACTTCTCAGGACCACCACACCGGACCGCCGAGGCGAAGGTCCACAAAGGACGGAAAGCTCCAGTCCCCCGCCACGGCCGGGCCGGTGCCGCAGACCTTATTGGGGTGGTCCGACAATTCCGACCGGCGGCGCACAGCCGCCCTGGTCACCCGCGCAAGACCGGATCGGCACGGCGGAGGCGTCAGGTGTCGCGCGTGTGCAGCCCGGCCAGTGCCGCGTCGAGGATCGGCTGCCGGTACTCCGGGGTGCCGGGGATCTTCGCGATGGCCATCACGAGGTCGAGGACCTGATCGAGGTCGAGGTCGCCCGCGATCTGCCGCGCGTCCTGGGCGGCGGCCAGCAGCGGCCTGCCCGCGGTGAGCATCCGGCCGCGGGTCTGGAAGACGGGATCGGACGTGTCGGTGTGCTCGAGCAGCCCGAGCACCACCGGCCGCTTGGTGGCGACGTACTGGAAGAACCGGCGCAGCCAGGCCGTGAGCCGGTCCGCCGGGCTGTCGCCCTCGACCGTCGCGGCGGCGGCGCAGACCTCGTCGACCTCGTCGACGAGCAGCGCCTCCAGCAGCTCGTGGCGGGTCGCGAAGTTGCGGTACAGGGTAGCCGAGCCGACCCCGGACCTCCGGGCGATCTCGGCCATCGACGTCTCGGCCCCGGTGGCGGCGAAGGCGGTGCGCGCGGCGTCGAGGATCCGTTGGCGGTTGCGGGTCGCGTCGGCTCTTCGAGCGGGCGGGTGGTCGGTCATTCGAACGTCCCTTGCATAAGTGGGGAGGGTCCCCACATAATGTGAACACCCTCTCCGTTTCCCTCGGGGACTCTACCGAACCCGTTCGAGGACCAGCCATGAGCACAGCGAACAACCCCGCGGCGACGGCGACGACCGGCCCGCCACACCCCGTCCGCCGCAGGCTGGTGCTGGCGATCTGCTGCCTCAGCGTGGGCGTGACCGGCATCAACCTCACCATCGTCAACGTCGCGCTCCCGTCGATCGGCAGGGACCTGCACGCCTCGGTCAGCGCCCTCCAGTGGACGGTCGACGCCTACTCCCTGGTCATGGCCTGCCTGCTCATGCTGTCCGGCTCGATGGCCGACCGCTTCGGCCGCAAGCGGATCTTCCAGCTCGGCCTGTCGCTGTTCTCCCTCGGCTCGCTCCTGTGCGGCCTGGCACCGGGCGCCGGGTGGCTGATCGCCTTCTGCGGCCTGCAGGGGGTGGGCGGCTCGATGCTCAACCCGGTCGCGATGTCGATCATCGTCAGCGTGTTCACCGACGGCCGGGAACGGGCGCGGGCGATCGGCGTGTGGGGATCGGTGATCGGGGTGACCATCGCGGCCGGGCCCGTGCTCGGCGGCCTGCTGGTCGGCGGAGTCGGCTGGCGATCGGTGTTCTGGGTGAACGTCCCGATCGGGATCGCCGTCCTCCTGCTCACCCGCCGGTTCGTGCCCGAGTCCAAGGCCGCCCGCGCCCGCGCGTTCGACCCGGCAGGCCAGGCGCTGATCGTCGTCCTGTTCGCGTCGATCGTCGCCGCGACGATCGAGGGCCCCCACCGCGGGTGGACGAACCCGTGGATCCTCGGGCTGGTGGTGCTCGCCGTCCTGGCCCTCCTCGGGATCC
The DNA here is from genome assembly GCF_003002815.1 of Umezawaea tangerina. Taxonomy (GTDB): domain Bacteria; phylum Actinomycetota; class Actinomycetes; order Mycobacteriales; family Pseudonocardiaceae; genus Umezawaea; species Umezawaea tangerina. The sequence goes on from NZ_PVTF01000005.1 coordinate 222,588, forward strand.
TCACCGTCGAGCCCCGGCGGTCCGAGCCGCTGGTCGACCTGCGGTTCTTCCGCAGCCCCCCGTTCTCCGGCGCGAACGCGATCGCCGTGGTGATGTCGGCCTGCCTCGGCGGGTTCCTGTTCCTCAACACCCTCTACCTCCAGGACGTCCGACACCTCAGCCCGCTGCACGCCGGGCTGATGATCATCCCGATGGCCGCGGGGCAGGCGGTCGCCGCGACCCTCTCGGGGCGGCTCCTCGCCTCACGGGGCCCCCGCCTCCCCCTCACGCTGGGCGGCGCGCTGCTCGCCGTCGGCGCCTTCCTGCTCGTCCCCCTGGCCGCGTCCACCGGGACCGTCCACCTGCTGGCCGCCTACGCCGTCTTCGGCCTCGGCGCGGGCATGACCAGCCCACCGGTCACCAACACCGCCGTCTCCGGCATGCCGTCCGACCAGGTCGGCGTCGCGGGCGCCCTCGTGGCCAGCGCCCGCCAGTTCGGCGCCTCCATCGGCGTCGCCGTCACCGGCTCGATCGTGGCGGGCACCGGCACCGGTTTCGTCGACGCCGGCCATACCGCCTGGGCCGTCCTGGGGGGCTGCGGACTCGTCGCACTCGCGCTCGGCGTCGTGTCCACCAGCGGCTGGGCCAAAGCCGCCGCCGCGCGCAACGGCCTGCGGCTCGCCGGCGCCCCGATCCCCCGACCACGCGACGACCGCGCGGACCTCGCCGAGGCGAGGACCGAGTAACGCGGTGCCGCCCGCGACCAATAATCCCAGTGCGCTTGGATTCGATCTTGAGCGATGGAGGCTCCCGATGACCGCACCCGACCTGCAGACCGCCCGGCGCTGCCCGTACGCGCCCCCGGACGAGCACACCCGCATCCGGGACACCGGTTCCGGGATCTCCAGGGTGACCCTGCCCAGCGGCCAGGTCGCCTGGGCGGTGGGCAGGCTCGAGCACGTCCGGGCCGTGCTCACCGACCCGCGCTTCAGCTCCGACCGCCGCAACCCCGGCTTCCCCCGGTTCACCCGCGACCGGCCCGCCTACGACATCATGCGCCGCACGATGATCCAGCTGGACCAGCCCGAGCACGGTCCGGCGCGCAAGGCCGTGGTCGGCGAGTTCACCGTGCGCCGCATGGCGGGCCTGCGCCCGCGCATCCAGAAGATCGTCGACGAGCGCGTCGACGCGCTGCTGGCCGGGCCGCGCCCCGTCGACCTCGTGCAGGCCCTGTCCCTGCCGGTGCCGTCACTGGTCATCTGCGAACAGCTCGGCGTGCCCTACCACGACCACGACTTCTTCCAGGCGCGCAGCTCGACCCTGCTGAGCCGCGCCCTCACCGCCGAGGGCAGGAGGCAGTCGCTCACGGAGCTGCGCGACTACCTCAAGGACCTGGTCGCCAAGAAGGCCGCCGAACCGACCGACGACCTGCTGGGCCGCCAGCTCGCCCAGGGCGGCGACCCCGACGACGTCGTGTCGCTGGCGTTCCTGCTGCTGGTCGCCGGGCACGAGACCACCGCCAACATGATCTCGCTCGGGGTGGTGACGCTGCTGGAGCGCCCCGAGGAGCTGGCGGCGCTGCGCGAGGACCCGACGCGCACCCCGCTCGCGGTCGAGGAGCTGCTGCGGGTCTACACCATCGCCGAGTTCGCCAACGCCCGCGTGGCCGTCGAGGACGTCGAGATCGGCGACGTGACCATCCGGGCGGGCGACCCCGTCCTCGCGTTGAGCAACGCCGCCAACCACGACCCCTCGGCCTTCGACGAGGCGGACGAGATCAAGCTCGACCGGGGCGCCCGCAACCACCTCGCCTTCGGTTTCGGCATCCACCAGTGCCTCGGCCAGAACCTGGCCCGGATGGAGCTGCAGATCGTCTTCGACACGCTCTTCCGCCGGGTTCCGACGCTCCGGCTGGCCACTCCCGCCGACGCGCTGCCCTACAAGGACGACGCCCTCGTCTACGGCATCCACGAGGTGCCCGTGACGTGGGACGAGCCCGCGTGAGCGGGACCGCGGCCCGTCAGCCCCCGAGCACCCCACCGCCGTCCTGCCTGGCCAGCACGAAGTCGACGTCCTTGTCGCCGCGCCCCGACAGGTTGACCAGGATGCGCTCGGTGGGCGGCCTGCCCGCCGCCAGGCGGATCGCGAACGCGAGCGCGTGCGAGCTCTCGAGCGCCGGGACGATGCCCTCCGACCGCGCGACGCGGACGAACGTGGCGACCGCCTCCTCGTCGGACGCGGTGTCGACGGACAACCGGCCGGTCGCGCGCAGCATGGCGATCTCGGGGCCGACACCGGGGTAGGCGAGTCCCGAGGCGACCGACAGCACCGTCGAGGGTCCGCCGCCGTCGTCCTGGAGGACGACCGACCGGGCGCCGTGCAGGGTTCCCGGACGTCCGAAGGTCAGGGTGGCCGCGTGCTGACCGGGTCGGGCGCTCCTGCCGAGGGGTTCGACCGCGTGCAGGGCGACCTCGGGGTCGTCCAGGAAACCGGAGTACACCCCGAGCGCGTTGGAGCCACCGGCGACGCAGGCGACGACGTGGTCGGGCAGCGTTCCGCCGGTGATCGACAGGAACTGGGCGCGGGCCTCCTGCCCGACGACCGACTGGAAGTCCCGGACGATCATCGGGAACGGGTGCGGTCCGATGGCCGAGCCGATCGCGTAGAGGGCGTGGCCGTGCTGCTCGCTGTAGGCGTGCAACGCGGAGTCGCTGGCCTCCTTCAACGTCGCCTGGCCGGAGGCCACCGGGACGACCCGCGCGCCCAGCAGGCGCATGAGGCCGACGTTCGCGTCGACCTTGTCGACGTCGACCGCGCCCATGTGCACCTCGCAGTCGAGCCCGAACCGGGCGGCGGCACTGGCGAGTGCGACGCCGTGCTGTCCCGCGCCCGTCTCGGCGATCAGCTTCCGCTTGCCCATCCTCCTGGCCAGGAGCGCGAACCCGACACAGTGGTTGATCTTGTGCGCACCGGTGTGGTTGAGGTCCTCGCGCTTGACGTAGAGCCCGGCGCCACCGATCTCGTCCGAGATGTTCTCCAGGTGGTGCACCGGCGTCGGTCTGCCCTGCAGTCCGGTTCGGACGGTGTCCAGCTCGCGCCGGAAGTCCGGCGACGACCGGATCTCCTCGTACGCACCGGCGAGCTCGTCGAGCACCGGTCCCAGGTGCGGAGGCCAGTGGTTGCCGCCGAAGTCCCCGTAGTAGCCGTCGGCATCGGGGAAACGGTCGGCGTGGGTGCTTCCGCTGTGCGGCATCGTGACCACCTTTCAGGCAGTCGACGGTAAGCCCGGCCGAACCCCGGAATCTTGAACAGGATGTGCGCGCCGCCACGCCCTAGGTGCGGTGCACGCCCCGCGACAGCGCTCCCGGCGGCACGCCGAACACCTTCTTGAACTCGCGGGTGAGGTGCGGCTGGTCGCTGAAGTTCACCATCTGCGCGACGTCGTTCAGCCCGAACCCGGCGCAGATGAGCTCACGCGCCCTGGCGACGCGGACCTGGCGGACGTAGGTCTGCGGGGGAATGCCGACCGTCCTGCGGAAGGAGCGCACGAGGTGGCTCGGGTTGACCCCGATCTCGCGCGCCAGGTCGTCGGTGCGGGTCGAGGCCAGGTCGTCCCGCCTCACCAGCCCGCACACCGTGCGCGCGATCGACAGCGGGGTCGACGTCGGGGACTCCACCGTGAACGCGCAGTCCCGCAGCACCCGCCGCAGGGACTCCTCGACCGACGTGTCGTCGACGACCGGCGCCGACAGCGCGTCGACCAGCCCACGGGTCGCCCGGCTCCGCGTCACCACGTCGGTGCGCACGGTCCGGACCTCGTCCGGCCCGATCGTCCCGGTGCAGCTGTCGAGGAACGCCTCCGACGGGTAGAGGACGTCGTACCGCGCGGGACTGCCCGCGCTCCGGCCCGCGTGCACCTCGAACGGGTTGAAGAAGAACACGTCGCCCGCGTGGACGGTCCCGCTCCAACGACTCGACCGGATGTGCGCGCTCCCGCCCGTGACGACCACGACCGAGTACGTGCCGTGCAGGTGCGGGTCGAAGTCCACCGCCGCGGCCCGCGCGCGGAGCAGGTCCGCGTGCTGGAGCGCGAACGTCATCGAGTCGACCCGTGTCACGACGACGAGTCTCCACCGGACGTCCGAACGCCGCCGCCCGCGTCGCGCGGGCCCGCCCCGCGCATCAGACCGCCGAGTCCGTCAGGACCGCGCCCATCACCAGGTCGAAGAGCCGCTTGGCCCGCGCCTCCTGCCCCGGTTGGTCGCCCAGCCAGGCGAACGCCGACACCAGCGAGAAGAGGTCCGCGCCGTCGACGTCGGTCCGCGCCACGCCCGCGGCCTGGGCCCGGACGAGGAGCTGGGCGCCTGCCGCGCGCAGGGCGACGCAGGAGGCGTGGAGGGCGGACTCGGGCTCCTCGATGGCCTTCACCATCGACGTCACCACCCCGTGGTAGTCCGTGGTCAACCCGACGAACTCGCGCATCCAGCCCATCAGCGCCTCTTGCGGTGAGCGGGTGGCCTCGACCTCGGCGGCTCGCGCCGTCAGCTCGTCGAAGCCCGTGCGCAGCAGTGCCTCCAGCAGCGCCTCCCTGGTCGGGAAGTGCCGCAGCAGCGTCGCCAGCCCGACCTCGGCCTTGCGGGCGATGTCGCGCATCGACGCGTCGACGCCCTGCTCGGCGAGGACGGCGCCGGCCACGACGAGCAGGCGGTCGCGATTGGCCTGGGCGTCCGCCCTCATGTGCCACCCCTTGACTAACCGGATCACTGAACCATATATTCGGATCAGTGGTCCGGAAAAACGGATCCCTGGTTCACTTAGTCTAGCCCGCGAGAGACGCAGGAGAGCGCTGTGCCCACACAGACCATGAAGGCGATCCGGCTGCACGAGTTCGGCGGCCCCGAGGTGCTGCGGTACGAGCAGGTGCCGGTGCCCGAGGCGGGGCCGGGCGAGGTGCTCATCCGCGTGCACGCGGTCGGCCTGAACCCGCCCGACTGGTACGCCCGCGAAGGCATGCCCGGCGTGCCCGCCGAGCTGAAGCCCCCGATCCACCTGCCCCTGATCCCCGGTACCGACGTCTCGGGCGTCGTGGCGGCCGTCGGCGCCGACGTCGACGCCTTCGCGGTCGGCGACGAGGTGCTCGGCATGCTGCGCTTCCCCACCGCCCTGCAGAGCGACGCCTACGCCGAGTACGCCACCGCGCCCGCCTCCGACCTCGCCCGCAAGCCGGCCTCCGTCGACCACGTGCAGGCCGCGGGCCTGGCCATGTCGGGGTTGACCGCGTGGCAGTTCCTGGTCGAGCTCGGCCACGACCACCCCTCGCCGTTCCAGCGGGCCCGACACCGCCCGATGGCCCTCGACAGCGGGAAGACCGTGCTCGTCAACGGCGCGGCGGGCGGTGTGGGGCACCTCGCCCTCCAACTGGCCAAGTGGCGCGGCGCCCGCGTCATCGCCGTGGCCTCCGGCTCCCACGAGGCGTTCCTGCGCGAGCTCGGCGCCGACGAGTTCATCGACTACACCAAGGACCGCCCCGAGGACACCGTCCGCGACGTCGACCTCGTCATGGACAACGTCGGAGGCCCCCGCAGCAGGCGGTTCCTGCGCACCCTCAAGCGCGGCGGCGCCCTCTACCCCGTGTACTTCGGCGAGTTCGACGAGGACGAGAACACCAGGCTCGGCGTCACGGTCACCGCGACCCAGGTCCGCGCGAACGGCGCACAGCTCACCGAGCTGGCCCGCCTGATCGAGGACGGCACGATCCGCGTGGCGATCGACAGCACCTTCCCGCTCGAGGACGCCCAGTCGGCGCACAAGCGGGCCGCCGACGGACACCTGCGGGGCAAGATCGTCCTGACCGTCGCATGAGCCCGCACGCCGCCCCCGGCTGGGGAAGCAGCCACCTCACCACGATCGGTCCGGGGCCGGTCGCCCTCGCCCCGGCGGAGCAGCTGGCCATCCACCAGGTGCTGGTCCGCTACGCCTTCGCCCTGGACCAGCAGGACCTGGCGGAGCTGGAGTCCGTCCTGACCGAGGACGCCACGTGGGCGTTCACCATCGCCGGCCAGAGCGACCTCGGACCGGTCACCGGACGCGCGGCGATCCTCCGGTTCGTCCGCGAGGCGATCGACGCGGAGACCGACCAGCGGCGGCACAACCTGGTCAACGTCGTCCTCCGCGGCGCCGACGCCGGTACGGCGGTCGCGCACGCCTACCTCATGCTCACGTCGAACGCGGGCGGGGGCTCGGGCGTGATCGCGACCGGCTTCTACACCTTCCGGCTCGAACGGGCCGGGGGCGGGTGGCGGATCGCCGAGCTGTTCCTCGGCACCGACAACGCCTGGTAGCGCGTCGCCGATCGGGGATCGCGCTTTTGCCGACAACGCCTTCCTGCGCGGGCCGGCTCGTCGAGCTCGTCGGTGACGAGCTCGACGAGCCGGGGTTCAGCTCTGGAACGCGGCGGTCAGGACCGCCAACAACGCGCCGGGGCCAGCCAGGAAGACGAGGCCCAGGACACCGAGGAGCGGTTTGTCCTTGACGAGCATCGCCGCCAGGAGGCCGACGCCTGCCACGACAACGCCGATGAACAGCACGAGCACAACAGCGAACATGTTCCTGCCCTAGGGGGAGTTCCAGCGGTGCGGACGCACGCCGCCGACCGCGTTCACCCCACGCGGCCAGGACGGGACGGCACACGTGGGCACGCGGAAGCCGCCGACCCACGACCGCGGGAAGGCGAGCGCGATCGACGCGCGGCGGGAAGGATTCGGTTCAGGTGGTCGACAACGGGACCGGGGGTGCTCGCCCCGTCCGCGGTGTCGACATCGCGGACGCCGTCGCGGTGCGGTCGACGGCATCGGTGGGCGAAGGCCCGTTCCGAGCGGCCTCACCGATCCGCCGCGGGCACACGGCCCACCAGGTGTCCGGCAGCGACGTCGCCTGGACGGACCGGGCCACCGCGAACAGCCGGACGCGGTCCTGCATGCCGTCGTGCATCGTCGGGACGGACGACGCCGACCCGACGCCCGGCACCCGGTGGTCGGCCGCGTTCCCGCCGTCGACGAGCGGTGCCGAGGGTGCGCTCACTCCGAGCAGGGCCAGCAGCAGGGCGAGCAGGAGCCCGGATCGGCGCGCTCTCGCCACTGCCTGCACCCGCTCGGCTCCCTCCCCGCGCTGCGGACTCAGTCGAGGTAGCCACACCCTACTTGCCGTCCGGCGGTGCCGGATCCGCCGTCAGCCGCCGGGCGTGAACCCCCTCAGCCTGAGGCTGTTGGTCACCACCAGCACCGACGACAGCGACATGGCCGCTCCCGCGATGAGCGGGTTGAGCAGTCCGAAGGCGGCCAGCGGGATCGCGGCGACGTTGTAGCCGAACGCCCACACGAGGTTGCCCCGGATCACGCCGAGGGTGCGGTTGGCCAGCACGATGGCGTCCGGCACGGCGGTGAGGTCGTCGCGCACGACCACGACGTCGGCGGCCTGGACGGCGATGTCGCTGCCCCGCGCCATCGCCATGCCCAGGTCCGCGCAGGCGAGCGCGGGCCCGTCGTTGACGCCGTCGCCCACCACGGCGACCCGGTGCCCCTTCTCGCGCAGCACCTCCACCGCCGCGGCCTTCTCGGCGGGGCGGACGTCGGCCATCACCTCGGTGATGCCGATCTCGTCGGCGACCGCGCGGGCGACCACCGCGTTGTCGCCGGTGAGCAGCACGGTGCGCAGGCCGAGGCGGTGCAGGCGGGCCACGGCGGCGGCCGCACCGGGTTTCACGGTGTCGCGCAACGCGATCCCGCCGACCACCTCGCCGTCGCGCGCCACGAGCACGCGGGTGGAGGCCATCTCGGCCAGGAGCCACCGGTGCACCGACGCGGAGGCGGTGACACCTTCGACGGCCATCGACGCGAGGCTGCCGACCACCACCGGGTGCCCGTCGACGTCACCCCGCGCTCCCGCGCCGACGAGCGCCCGGAACGCGGTGACCGCGGGCAGGTCCGCTCCGGCCGCCCGGACCACGGCCTCGGCGATCGGGTGCTCCGAGGCCGCCTCGACCGCGCCCGCCCACCGCAGGACGTCCACTGCGGACACACCGGTGAACGGGGTGGTGTCCACGACGGACATCCGGCCGGTGGTCACGGTGCCGGTCTTGTCCAGCACCACGGTGTCCACCGCGCGGGTGGCCTCCAGCGCGTCCGGCCCCTTGATCAGGACGCCGAACTGCGCGGCGCGGGCCACACCGACCACCAGCGCGGTCGGCGTGGCCAGGCCCAGCGCGCACGGGCAGGCGATGATCAGCACCGACACGGCCGCGGTGAAGGCCTCGCGCACGCCGTACCCGGCTGCCAGCCACCCTCCCAGTGCCACCAGCGCCACCGCGAGGACCGCGGGCACGAACACCGCGCACACCCGGTCCACCAGGTGCTGCACGGACGACTTGCGCTGGGTGGCCTCCTCCACGAGCACGCTCATCTGCGCGAGCTGCGTGTTGGCGCCCACCCCGGTGGCGCGCACGACCAGTCGCCCGGCCTGGTTGACCGTGCCGCCGACGACCCGCGAGCCCGGTTCCACCTCGACGGGAACCGACTCGCCGGTCACCGCCGAGACGTCCACGGCCGAGTCCCCTTCGACGACCTGGCCGTCGGCGGCCAGCGCCTCACCGGGCCGGACGACGAAGAGCTCCCCGACGCGCAGCTCGGCGACGGGGACGACGCGTTCGACACCGTCGCGCAGGACCCGGACGTCCTTGGCCGCCAACCCGGCGAGCGCGGCCAGCAGGTCGACCGCGCTGCGCCGGGAACGGCTCTCGAAGTACCTGCCCGCCAACAGGAACGTGGTCACGCCCGCCGCGACGTCGAGGTAGACGGCGTCCGCGCCGGAGGTCGTGGTGCCGAACCCGAGCCAGTAGCCGGGCCGGTCGGCGCCGAAGAGCACCGACCACACCGTCCAGCCGAACGAGGCCAGCACCCCCAGCGACACCAGGGTGTCCATGCTGGACGACCCGTGGCGCAGGGTGCGCACCGCCGCCCGGTGGAACGGCCACGCCGAGTAGCCGACCACCGGCAGCGCCAGCAGCACGCACAGCGCCTCCCAGCCGGGGAACCGGAGGGCGGGCACCAGGGCGAGGGTGATGGACAGGTTGCCCAGCGGGATCGCCAGCACCGCCGCGACCACGAGCCGCCTGCGCAGGTCGTCCACCTTGGCGGTGTGCGCGGCGCGGCTGTCGTCGTCGCGCAGGCGGACGCGCGCGTCGTACCCCGCGCGGCGCACCGCCTCGACCGCGTCCTCGGCGGCGAGCCCCGGTGGGAGGTGCACGACCGCCCGTTCGGTGGCGTAGTTGACCGAGGCGTGCACCCCGTCGAGCTTGTTCAGCTTGCGCTCGACGCGGGCGGCGCAGGCCGCGCAGGTCATGCCGGACACGGCCAGTTCGACCGACGCGGGCGCGCCGGTCAGCAGTGCGGTCATCGCTGTCACTCCGGTGGTGGGTGGTTCTAGTGCCCGCGCTCGACGAGGTCGGCGAGCATGGCGTTGTAGGCGTCGAGCCGGTCGTCCTCGCCGCTGTCGAGGCGCCGGTCGGTCCGGGTGGCTTCGCGCCGGTCGGCCGCCGCCCACTGCCGCAGCAGGGCGACGACGACCACGAGCATCGGGAGCTCCCCGGTGGCCCAGGCGATCCCGCCGCCCAGGCGCTGGTCGGTGAGCAGGTCCGGCACCCAGGACAGGTCCAGGTACCGGTAGTAGGTCTCGGCGACCACGGTCCGCGTGCTCATCAGGATCACGCCGAAGAACGCGTGGAACGGCATGACCGCGAACAGCAGCCCCAGGCGGGCCAGGTGCGGCAGGGGGTGCGGTGGCCGGTCGACGCCGATCACCAGCCAGTAGAAGGCGTAGCCCGACAGCAGGAAGTGCAGGTTCATCAGCTGGTGCGCCCAGTGGTAGGGCATCGCCGCGCCGAACAGGCCGGAGAAGTAGAGCAGGTAGAACGAGGCTACGAACACGATCGCGGCGACGGCCGGATGCCCGACCAGCCGAGCGGCTCTGGAGCGGGTCAGGGCGAGCAGCCACGCACGGGGACCCGGCGGGAGGGTCCGCAGCGCCAGCGTGACGGGCCCGCCGAGGACCAGCAGCACCGGGGCGAGCATCGTCAGCGACATGTGGGCGACCATGTGCAGGCTGAAGGTGCCGGGCGAGTAGCGGCCCAGGCCGGAGGAGGTGGTCGCCAGCACCACCAGGCAGCCCGACAGCCACGCCACCGTGCGCCCGACCCGCCAGGCGTCACCGCGGCGGCGCAGCGCCCGCACACCGATGGCGTAGGCCACGGCCAGCAGGACCGCGCCCAGCCCGAGCAGCAGGTCGGGGCGCCAGTCCAGCAGCACCGCACCGATCGTCGGTGGCGCGGGGAGGTCGTAGCCCAGCAACGTCTCCTGGACCGTGGGCCGGTCGGCGAGGTAGGACGGCGGCACCAGGTGGGTCAGCCCGACCGACGCCGCCATGGCGAGTCCGAGCACGACCAGTTCGACCGCGAACGGCCACCGCGCGCCCCACCAGCGGCGCAGCACGAGCAAGGCGCCGCAGACGGCCACCTTCACGGCGAGCAGCACCGCGTAGCCGTCGACCGCTCCGCGCGCCAGCACCAGACCGGTCACGGTGCCGCTGAGCACCAGCACACCCAGGCACACCAGGGTGAGCCCGCGGTAGCGGCGCAGCACCAGCTCGCGGTCGCGCGACCCCGGTCGGCGCAGGAACGCGCGCAGTGCGACCAGCGCGCCCACCCACACCCCGGCTGCCGGGACGTGCCACACCATCGCGTTGGTCGCCACGTCGTGCCACGCGCCGACGGACACGTGACCGGCGATGACCGGTGGCAGCAGACCGACGGTGGCGATCACCAGCCACAGGGCGGCCGTGGCCCAGGTCAGCGTCACCCTCGCGCCCACGGCGACGACCAGCGCGGCACCGACCACGAGCAGCCACGCCTTGGGCTCCTCCGTGGCGTCGACCAGCGCGGCCAGGTTGTCCCACACCACGGCCGGGGGCAGTCCGGACGCGTCGCCCGCGGACAACGGCACCGCCGCGAGGGCGGCGGCCGCCCACACCGCCGCGGCCGTGGACGCGGTGCGCACCGCGGCGAACGCGTCCGCGGACAACCCCTCCCCCCGCCCCGCGGGCACTACGAACACCGCGAACGCCAAGGCGCCCACGGCGACCACTCCCGCGGCGTCGGCCGTGGACCTGACCAGTCCGAACAGGAGCGAGGCGAGCCTGCCGGGGTCGCTGTCCCCCAGCACCGCGTGCACGTCGCCCGCCCACAGGACGACCACCACGACACCGAGCGCCCCTGCGCCGCAGCCGATCAGCGCGGCTCGATCCACCTTCACGTGAGTGCTTGTCGCATCCCCCATCGGGGTAGTTCCCGGAACCGTCCCGGGTGTAATCCGACCCACACGTCGACCAGTCGCGGTCCTATTCCACCTGGGTCACCGCGAATACCCGATTCATGCAGGTTCGGCGGCCCGGATCAAGGACGAATCCGTCACAGGAAACCCCGCACTGTGAAAAGCGCAAACGGGTAATGCGTGAGCGGTGGTCGACGGAGGAATACCCATCGGCAAGTAGCCTTGGCAAGTCACCCGTCCTCGTTCCGAGGGGTTTTCACGGGCGGACTCCGGCATCTCAGGATTCACGACGGGTGGGCCGCGATGACCATTCCCCCGGACGGCCGCACACGCGTGCTCGTCACCGTCAACCCGTTCGAATCGCACGTCCGCGGACTGGTCACGCTCGTCACCACGTTGAGCGGGCTCGGCCACGACGTGCGGATCGCGGTTCCCGACGGCTGGTCCGGACGGCTGCGCGACTACGGGGTGACGACTGTCGAGATCGCGCCGATGTGGCTCGACCCCAAGTTCGCCACCGTGGTCTTCGGTGCCCTGCTCGACGGGGGCGCGGCGGGCTTCGACCGGACCCTGATCACGGAGTTCACCTCCCCCCGCTTCGTCACTCCCGTCGTCGACGGAGTGCTCGCCTTGTCCGAGCACTGGCGACCGCACGTGATCGTGCACGAATGCACCGAATTCGGCGGATATCTGGCCGCCGAAGTGCTCGGGATACCGCACGTCGTCGTGGACATCGGCTCGTTGGAGGCGATTGCGCTGGGCCTGCACGACGAGGTCGTCCAACCTGCGCTGACCGGCCTGCGCTCACGGCTCGGACTCGCGCCGGAGCCCTCGACACCGGGAATCCTGCGCCACCTCACGGTCTCGGTGACGCCGGAGCAGTTCAACCACGCGGACTTCGGGCCGCCACTCGCCCGTTATCGGCACGAGCTTCCCGTGCGGCACGACGAGCGGTTGCCGGGCGTGTTCGCCCGACTGCCCGACGACAGACCGGTCGTCTACCTCTCGATGGGGTCGATCGGTCCCCTCTCCTCGCGTTTCACGCAGCGGTCGACCGAGATCTACGACGAGCTCTTCACCGCGCTGGCCGCGCTCGAGTGCTCCGTCATCGCCGCCCTGCCGTCGCGGTACGAGCCGCTGTTCCCGTCACTGCCGCCCCACGTCCACACCATGCCGTGGGTTCCCCAGTCGCTCGTGCTGGAGCACGTGGACCTGTTCATCACCCACGGCGGCCTGAACTCGATCCGCGACACGATCACCTGCGGGGTGCCGCAGGTCCTGATGCCCTTCTTCGCCGACCACCCCGGCAACGCGCGGCGCTGCGAGCGGCTCGGGACCGGCGTCCGGGTCGACCCGACCACGGTCACCGCGGCGGAGGTGCGCTCCGCCTGCGAGCGCGTGCTGGCGGACCCCTCCTACCGGCGCAGGACGGAAGATCTCCGACGGCACATGCGGGCGCTACCCCCGCAGACCGCGTTCGCCGGGGACCTGGACCTCCTCGTCCAGCAGTGCTCGGGCGTCCTGTGATCAAGAGGGAGGATCTGCTCCAGGCGATCCGGGAGTACCACGAGCAGCAGGCGGATCGGCCTTTCGTGCCCGGCACCACCGAGATCCCGGTGTCCGGCGCCTGCCTCGACGCCGACGACAAGACCGCGCTGGCCGCGGCCGCGGTGGACCTGCGCATCGCGGCAGGAGCCCTGGCGCACAGCTTCGAGACGTCGTTCGCCCGCAAGATCGGCACGCGCAAGGCGCGGCTGACGAACTCCGGCTCGTCGGCCAACCTGCTGGCCATGACCGCGTTGACGGCACCGGAACTGGGCGACGCCCGACTGCGTCCGGGCGACGAGGTCGTCTCCGCCGCGGCGGCGTTCCCGACCACGGTCAACCCGATCCTGCAGAACGGTCTGACTCCGGTGTTCGTGGACGTCGACGAGCACACCTACAACCCCACACCGGAGTCGGTGGAGGCGGCCATCGGACCGCGGACCCGCGCCGTGGTGCTGGCCCACACGCTCGGCAACCCGTTCCCCGCCGCGGAGGTCGCCGAGCTGTGCCGCGACCGCGGGCTGTTCCTGGTCGAGGACAACTGCGACGCGGTCGGGTCGCGGTACGGGTCGCGGCTCACCGGGACGTTCGGCGACCTGTCGACCGTCAGCTTCTACCCGGCCCACCACCTGACCACGGGCGAGGGCGGCTGCGTGCTCACCGACAACCTGGTCCTGGCCAGGGTGGTGAAGTCCTTGCGCGACTGGGGACGCGACTGCTGGTGCGCGCCGGGCGAGAGCGACAAGTGCGGGAGGCGGTTCGACTTCGCGTTGGGCGACCTGCCCCGCGGGTACGACCACAAGTACACCTACTCGCACATCGGCTACAACCTGAAGGCGACCGACCTGCAGGCCGCCCTCGGCCTGTCCCAGCTGGCGAAGCTCGACGCCTTCTGCGCGACCAGGCGGCACAACTGGTCCAGGCTCCGCGAAGGGCTCGACGGCGTCGACCACCTGCGCCTCCCCGAACCGACGCCCGGTAGCGACCCGAGCTGGTTCGGTTTCGCGATGACCGTCACGCCGGACGCCCCGTTCAGCCGGGTCGCCATCGTCGCCTTCCTCGAAAGCCGCCGGATCTCCACCCGCGTCCTGTTCGCCGGCAACGTCCTGCGCCACCCCGCGTACTCGGGAGTCCCCTGCCGGGTTCCCGGAAGCCTCGCGGTCAGCGACCACGTCGCCGACAACACCTTCTGGGTCGGCGTGTACCCCGGCATCACCGACGAGATGACCGACTACCTCGTCGCCTCGGTCCGCGAGTTCGTCGCGGGCCACGGGCGTCCCTCGTGAGCAGGGTCCTCGTCACCGGCGCGGGCGGCCTGCTCGGCACCCGGCTGACGGGTCCCACGAGTCCTTTCCGCGACGGCGTCCGGACCGTCGTGGGGTTCGGGTCGGGCGAGCTCGACATCACCGACGCCGCGGCGTTGGACGACGCCGTCGACCGGCACGACGTGGTGATCAACTGTGCGGCCTACACCGCGGTCGACGACGCCGAGACCCACGGCGACCGGGCCTTCGCGGTCAACGCGCTCGGCGCCGGGCTGCTGGCCAGGACCTGCGCAGGCAAACGAGCGCGCCTGGTGCACCTCTCCACCGGCTACGTCTTCGACGGCACCGCCCCCGACCCGTACGAGACCACCTCGCCGACCGCGCCGGTCAACGTGTACGGCAGGTCCAAACTGGCGGGCGAGCAGGCCGTGCGGGACGAGCTCCCCGGCGCCCTCGTCGTCCGCACCATGTGGCTGCACGCGGGTCCGACGGCCGGCTTCCCCGCCGTCCTCCTGCGCGAGTGCCGTCAGGGCAACACCGTCGCGGTCGTCGCCGACCAGATCGCCTCCCCCACCTCCGTCGGCGACCTCGTGTCCGCGTTGGCCGATCTCGTCGCGCACCCCGATCCCCCGGTCCTGACCCACGCGACCTCGACGGGCGCGGTCTCCAAGTACGAGTTCGCCCGCGCCGTCGCCGCGACCGCGGGTCTCGACGCCGACCTGGTGCGCCCCTGCCGGACAGCCGACGCGCGGACCGGAGCGGACCGGCCCCTGAACGCCGTGCTGTCGGACTCCTCGTGGACGGCCTGCGGGTTGACACCGCTGCCGCACTGGCGTGACGGGTTGCGCCGCGCCGGCGCGGCGGAGGCGTGACGGCGAGGCCGTCCACCGAAGGTGGGGCCGAGTCCGGTCCGATCGTCGACGACCCGGTCTTGGCGGTGGCGGTGGCGGTGGCGGTCAGGTCACCGCGGTCACCACCACGACCGTGGCGGCGGCGGTGGACGCGGCGATGGCGGCCGCCGTCCTGGCCACCGCAGTGCCCACCGCCGCGGCACCCCAGTTGCCGCGTTCCAGATCCTTCGCGCGCCGGTGGACCTCACCCGACCACGCCAGCGGCGGCCGCAACAGGGGCAGCGCGCCGCTCGCCGACAGCAGCGCGACCAGCGCGGCGGTGCGGGGATCGGCGTCCTCGCCGTCGACCAGCACGGCGCGGATCCGCTGCCGGACCTCCTCCTCGTGCCGCACGTCCTCCGCGGGCAGCCTGGTCGTGCGGAACAGGCCCAGCACGCGCTTCTCCTCCCGGCGGACGAAACCCTTGTCCACGAGGCGGTCGACCACCCGCTGCCACAGACCGGAGCCGATCCTGAGCAGGGTCGCGTCCACGGACCGGGGCTTGTCGGCGACCTTCTCGTACCCCAGGCGCAGCAACGGGTCCTCCGGTGCGGTGCCCACGGGCAGCACCTTCTTGTCCCGGACCTCGACGAGGCCCGCCAGCGCCAGCTCCACCAGCACCGCGCCGCCCGTTGTGTAGTGCAGGGTCCCCGCGGCGGCCGGGGTCCCGGACTCGTCGTCCATCAACAGCAGCGCGAGGTCTTCGGCTATCAGCATGGTCTCCCCTTAGAGCCAGTCGTGTTCTCTTGCGTACCGGGCGGCTTCGTGCCTGGTCCTGGTCTGCGTCTTCTGCATCGCGTTGGACAGGTAGTTGCGGACGGTGCCCTCCGCGAGGTGGAGCCGGACCGCGATGTCGGCGACCGAGTAGCCCTCCCTGGTCACCCGCAGCACGTCGACCTCGCGGTCGGTGAGCGGGCAGTCGTCGATCACCGCGAGCGCGGAGACGTCCGGGTCGATCCACCGCCTGCCGCCGTGCAGGGCGGCGATCACCGACGTGATGAGGGAGGGGTCCGCGGACTTGCTGACGAACCCCTGCACGCCGAGCTTGAGCGCCTTGCGCAGCACACCGGGCCGCGCGTGCCGGGTCAGCATGAGGACCACCTGCTCGGGACGCACCCGGCGGATCTCCGCGACCGCCCCCAACCCGTCCACGGTGGGCATCTCCAGGTCGATCACGAGGACGTCCGGCCGGTGTTCGAGCGTGGCGGCGACGGCCTGCTCGCCGTCCTCGGCCTCCGCGAGGACGGTGATGTCGCCCACCAGCGGGAGCAGCGCGGCCATCGCCTTGCGCAGGAGGGCTTCGTCGTCGGCCAGCACCACGGTGGTCATCGCGCCACCGCCGACCGGAAGGCCGCGGCCGTGACGAACTCGCCGTCGTGTCGCGTCACCGTCAGCTCTCCCCCCTCACCCGCGAGCCTCTCCCTGAGCGTGGACAGGCCGCGCAGTTCCGGCGGTCCGCCGTCGTGCGCGCCGTCGTTGACGATCGTGATCCCGAACTCCGACAGCGTGATCCGCACCTGTGCCGCCTGGGCGTGGCGGAGGATGTTGGTCGTCGTCTCGCGCAGGACCTGGCCGAGCAGTTCACCCGCGCGTCCGTCCACTTGCGCCTCCCGGACGATCCGAACGCGGATGCCCGCGGCCTCGAACAGGTTCTTGGCGTTCTCCAGCTCTCCCGCGAGGTTGAGCCGCCGCTGGGCGTACGCGAGCTCCTTGGTCTGCTTGATCGTGTCGCCGACCAGGGCGTGCACCTCGCGCAGCTCCTGCTCCGCACGCCCGGCGTCCACCCGCACCAGCCTCTCCGCCAGCGCCGTCTTGAGCTTCACCACGTGCAACGTGTGCCCCTGGATGTCGTGCAGCTCGCTGGCGAACCGGATCCGCTCCCGCGCCACGGCCAGCTCCGCCTCCTGCTCGCGCGCCTCCTCCAGCTCCGCCATGAGGCGGTAGAAGGCCTGGTTGGCGAACATGAAACCGAGCGTGCACACGGCGACGGCGGTCGGGACGAGCGCGTACTGGAAGAGGACCCCGCCGGTGCTCCCCCGCGAGACCAGCAACCGCGTCGCGCCCACCGCGGCGACGAACGCCGTGAGCGCCACCGCGGCCGGAATCCGGTACCGCGGCAGCTGCGGCACGACGAGCGGGCCGACGATCGTGAGGCTGTAGAACGCGGTGGCGCTGCCACCGACCAGCACGCCGAAGACCCACACCGCCGCGCTGGAACCCAGGCACGGCAACGCGATGGCGAGGAGGTCGTCCTGCGCCCACCGCACGACCGCGACCATGGCGACGAGCACCCCGGCGACCAGCACGGCCGCCTCCCACCAGGTGCTGGAGTCGAACGCGATCAGCAGCGTCCCGACCGGGACGATCACCGCGAGCTGCGTGGTGATGTTCAGCCTGCGCATCCTGCCGCGGGCGGTGCGCTCGGACACCGCGCCCGGCGATTCGGTGTCCACTTCGGCCTCCGTGGTCGACGGTGTTGCCCGCCCAGTATCGAGCCGGGTGGACGACCGCACCAGTGACACCACGTCATACCGGTGTGGCGGAACCGCCTGCCCTGTGATGGGCGGTGGTGCACCCACGAGCGATCAGCCTGGCTCGGCCGCGCAGGCCAGGTCCTCGGTGACGCGCTTGCCCGTGACGAGGAACTCGGAGGCCTTGTCGTTGGCGCACTTGTTCTCCTTGAACGGGTAGGCGAGGTGGCCGCCCTGGTCGACGGTGATCATCCGGGCCCGGTCGCCCAGCGCACCGCGCATCTTCCTCGCCACGGCCAGCGGCGTGATGGGGTCGCGGAGGTTCTGCACGATGAGGACGTTCGAGGGCCCTTGGCCGGTGATGCGGGTCTGGGGCTCCACCGGGTCCGGCCAGAAGGCGCAGGGACCGATGTTCGACGCGGCCGAGCCGAACATCGGGTGCGCCACCCGGTCCTCGGCGTGTTCGTCCACATAGGTCTGCACGGACGTCGGCCACCGCGAGTCGTTGCAGAGCACGTGGAGCTGGCTCGCGAGGTAGTTGTCGGCGGGCTTGGCGGGCCAGCGCACCGCGTCCTCCTGGTCGGCACTGGCCGGACCGGCCGTGGTGCCACCGCTCGGCTTGCTCTCCGTGCTCGGCGCGGCATCGGGCCTCCACGTGCCGTTGTCCACGTCGCGCCAGGTCTCGGCGAGCTTCCCGAGGGCGTTGTCGTAGTACATGCCGCCGAACGTGGTCTGGCGGAACAGCCCACCGGCGTCGGTGCCGATACCGGGCAGCGCGTCGAGCCTCGCCGTGAGCTCGTAGTACTTCGCGGTCACCTGCTCCGGGGTCGTGCCGAGGCCGTAGTCGGGGTGGTTGGCGGCGACGTACTCGGCGAAGTCGGGGAAGCGGTCCTCGAAGCCCTGGGCGAACATCCGCGAGCCTTCGCGGTCCCACCCGCCAGGGCCCAGCGAGCTGTCGATGAGCACGCGGTCGGTGCTCGCCGGGAACAGCGTCGTGTAGACCGCGCCCAGGTAGGTGCCGTAGGAGATGCCGAAGTAGGAGGCCTTCTCCTCCCCCAGTGCGGCCCGCACCCGGTCGAGGTCCCTGGCCGTGTTCGCGGTGCTGATGTGCGGGAGGAGGTCCTGGGACGCGGAGTGGGCGCAGTTGTCGGCGACCTGCTTGACCAGCACGGCCTTCGTGCGCACGTCGTCGGCGGTGGCGGCGTGCAGCGGGATGTTGGTGTAGTAGGCGGGTGTCTTGGCCAGGTCGCAGGTGACGGGTGTGCTGCGGCCGACGCCGCGCGGGTCCATGCCGATGACGTCGTAGCTGTCCAGCACGTCCTGCGGCAGTCCGACGGCCTTCAGGTCGAGCGGGTGCCTGAGCCCTTCACCGCCGGGTCCGCCGGAGTTCGTGAGCAGGATCCCCCGCCGCTTCTCCGGGTGCGTGCTGGCCAGTCGCGAGATCGCGATCTGGATCTTCCTGCCGTCGGGCGCGTGGTAGTCCAACGGCACGTCGAGCAGGGCGCACTCAAGGCCGGGCCCGCCCGCGTCCTGCGGGCAAAGGCCCCACCGCACTTCCGCACGGGTCGGCGCACTCGAGCTCGGTGTGGCCGTGCAGGCCACTGTGGACGCAGCGACAACCACCGCCGCGAGGGCGAGGCGGGATTTCCTCCGCAGGTGAACGTTCGACATGCTGGTGATCCCACTCCCCGCGGCGATCGTCCGGCAGGGTCGCCACGTCACCACCGGACATGACGTGACGTCACTGGCGCCGGTCGTGCGCCGCGCCGAACACCGTTCACACCGGCGGCGGACGGGGCGCAACCCGGTAAGGTCGACCGCGTGGACCCGCACGACACCGCCGCCCGGCTCGGGGTACCCGTCGAGGAGGTCGACCGCGTGCACCGGCTCGCCGGTGACCGGCCGTCGGCTCCCCTGCCCGCCAAGTCCGACGCGCCCGCGATCCTCGACCGCCTCGCGGTGCGCCCGGACGACGCCGCCGAGATCATGGCCGGGTGGCCGGACCACGACTCTCCACTGTGGACTCCCGAGCTGCGCTGGCTGCTCGACCGCTCGACCGCCCTGGTCCGCGCCGACCTCGGCGGCCACGCGTGGCTCCCGCCCGGCCCGGAGCTGCCCCGCGACCGGGGTCCCGCCTGGCGGCACCTCTACGTGTACGCCTACCTGGCCCTGGTCGACGTCGTCGTGGGGTACCACCGCGACCACGGCATCCCCGACGCCGTGTCGTGGACGACCCTCGCCGACCTGGGTCGCAACCTCGCGGTCGACCGGCGGATGCACCGCGAGGGCTGGCCGGTCATGCAGAGCTGGCTGACGCTGCACGCGCGCGGCGGCGTCTACGAACTGGGCCGGTTGCAGCACCAACGCGGCGGCACGGCCATCGGCCTGCACGTGCCCGAGTCCGGGCCGCTGACCCCGGAGTCCGTCACGGCGTCGCTCGACGAGGCCCGCGCGTTCTTCCCGCGCCACTTCCCCGACGAGCACTACACGGCGTTCTCCTGCGGCTCGTGGCTGCTCGACCCGCAACTGCTGGAGTACCTGCCCGCGGACTCCAACATCGTCCGGTTCCAGCGGAGGTTCGAGCTGGAACCCTACGAGGAGCCGGAAGGCCTCGACGCCGACGTCGAGGCGCTGCGGTTCGTGTTCCGCACCCTGACCACACCCCTGGACCGGCTGCCGCAGCGCACCTCGCTCCAGCGCGCGGTCGTCGGCCACTTCAAGGCCGGTGGCCACCTGCACTGGCGCAGCGGCCGCTTCCCGCTCTGACGGGTCCCGCGGCCCGTACGACATTCGGGGAGAACCCCACCCGCCACCGGCGATCCGTCCGATAATTTCGGTAGGACACCCTGGGGGGGGAGTGGCTCATGCGGATCCGCGTGTTGGGACCGGTCACCGTGGGGACGGAGACCGGGGCGAGCGGGCTCGGCGGCCCGAAGCCGAAGGCGCTGCTGGTCGCCCTGCTGCGGCAGGCGCGGCACGTGGTCGCCACCGAACGGCTCGTGGACCTGCTGTGGGACGACTCGCCGCCGTCCTCGGCCACGGCGCTGGTGCACACCTACGTGTCGGTGCTGCGCCGGGGGATGGCCGCGGCCGGACTGGCCGAGGCGGTGCGCACCCGCGCCCCCGGCTACCTGCTCGACGTCGAGCACGGGGAGTGCGACGTCGACCTGTTCGAACACGAGCACGAGCGGGCGCGCGAGGCGGAGCGCGACGGGGCGTTCGCCCTGGCCCACGAGCACTACCGGCGGGCGCTGTCGCTGTGGCGAGGACAGGCTCTCGGCGGGGTGGACGCCCGGTTCGCCGTCGCCTGGGCCGACGAGCTGCACGAACGCAGGCTGGCCGCGCGCGACGGGCTGGCCCGGTCCGACCTGGCGCTGGGCCGCGCCGAGGACGCCGCCCACGAACTGCGCGGACTGGTCACCGAACACCCGCTGCGCGAGGAGACCCGCGCCCTGCTGATGCGCGCCCTCGCCGAGTCCGGCAGGCAGGCCGACGCCCTGGAGGTCTACCGCGAGGGGCGCCGCCACCTGCTCGACGAGCTGGGCATCGAGCCCGGCAGGCCGTTGCGGGACCTGCACACCGCCATCCTCGACGGCTCGGTGCCCGCCACCCGCGCCACCCCCGCGTCCCCCGTCCGCGTCTCCGCCCGTCCCGTGGCGCACACCCTCCCGCCCGACATCGGCGACTTCACCGGGCGCACCGGCGAACTGGCCTCGGTGCTGGCGCTGGGCGGCACCCCGCCCGACGACCGCGTCACCAGGCCTGTCGTGGTGGTGTCCGGTGCGGGCGGGACCGGCAAGTCGACGCTGGCCGTGCACGCCGCGCACCGCCTCGCCCCGCGCTACCCCGACGGCCAGCTGTTCGTGGACCTGCGCGGGTTCGGCGCGGAACTGAGCCCGTTCACCGCCCTGGGCCGATTCCTGACCGCGCTGGGCGTGCGCGCCGCCGACCTGCCCACCACCCTGGACGAGCGGATCGCGCTGTACCGGCAGCGCTTGGCCGGTCTGCGGCTGATCATCGTGCTGGACAACGCCCGCGCCGAGCAGCAGGTCCGCCCGCTGCTCCCCGGCGAACCGGGCTGCCTGGTGCTGGTGACCAGCCGGTCCAGGCTGGCCGGCATCGGCGGCGCGTTCCCCGTCGAGCTGGAGGTCCTGCGGACCCCGTCCGCGCTGGAGATGCTGGGCAAGATCATCGGACCGGAGCGGGTCGCGGGCGACCCGGACGCCGCCGGGCGCATCGCCGCCCTGTGCGCGGGCGTGCCGCTGGCCATCCGCGCGGCCGGCGCGAAACTGCTGGCCCGACCGCACTGGCCGCTCAAGTCGCTGGCCGCCCGCCTGGCCGACGAACGGCGCAGGCTCGACGAGCTGACCGTCGGCGACCTGGCCATCCGGTCCTGCCTGTCGCTGAACTACGCCGAGCTGGACGACCGCAGGCGGCGCGCGTTCCACCTGCTGTGCCTGCTCGACCTGCCCGACTTCGGCTGGTGGTTGGCCGCACCGCTGCTGGACGTCGACACCGCCGAGGCAGAGGACGTCGTCGAGCACCTGGTCGACCTGCGGCTGCTCGACGTCGCCGGGGTCGACCAGATCGGCCGGGTCCGCTACCGCTTCCACGACCTCGTCCAGCTCTTCGGCGCCGAGCAGGCCGCCGAGCACGAGACCCGCGAGACCGTGACCGACGCCGTGGCGCGCTCGCTGACCGCGTGGGCGGACCTGGTCGAGGCGGGGGCACGTCGGCTGCCGCGGGTGACCCTTGGCCTGCGGATCGCGCCGAGCCGACAGGCCGAGGCCCACCCCGAGCTGATCGCCGAGGTCGAAGCGGACCCCGTGGGCTGGCTCAGGGCGGAGACCAGCACCGTGGTGCGCGCCGTGGAACGGGCTCGTGAGCTCGGTGTCGGCCGGACCGCCACCCTGCTGGTGTCCTCCCTGCTCTCGTCGACCTTCGCCGTGCGCAACGAGTTCGACGGGTGGCAACGCACCCAGGAGGTCGCGCTCGCCCTGGCCCGCGAAGGCCACGACCGGCGCGCCGAGGCGGTCGTGCTGGCCGGTTTGGGCCAGCTGCACTACGAGAAGGACGACTTCGCCACCGCCCGGACCCACTTCGAGCAGGCCCTGCGGCACGCCGACGCCGTCGACGACGACGCCGTGCGCGCGGTGTGCCTGGTCGGCATCGGCACCGTGCGCCGGGAACAGGGCCACGTCGTCCCCGCGACGTACGCCCTCACCACCGCGGCCGACCTGGCCGAACGCCTCGGCGAGGACAGCGTGGTCGCCGCCGCCGAGTACGGCCTCGGCGCCCTGCACCGCGACCACGGCGACCTCGGTGAGGCCGCCGACCGGTTCCGCCGGGCCGCGCACCGCTACGCCGCCGTGGAGGACCCGCGCGGTGAGGCCCTGGCCATGCGCGGCCTGAGCCTGTGCCACCGGGCTCGCGGCGAGTACCGGGAGGCCGCCGACCTCAGCGGCCGGGCCGCCGCGAACCTCCTCGCGGCGGGCGACGAACTGGGCGCCACCTACTCCCGGCAGGCGTGGGTGAAGGCGAGCCTGCGCCTGGTCCCCGCCGTCGACCTGGTCGGCCCGCTGGTCGAGTGCCTGGCGGTGTGCGAACGCGGCCACGACCGGTTCGGCGTCGCCCTGGTCACCCGCACCCTCGGCGAGCTCCACCTGGCCCGCAACGACCTCCCCGCCGCCCGCGAGCACCTGACCGCGGCACTGGCCCTGTGGACCGAGCTCGGCCTGGACGTCTGGCGCGCCCGCACCCTGCGCGACTTGGCCGCCGCCGACCCGTCCCGGCAGGACGAGCACTGGACCGCCGCCCTCGACCTGCTGCACGGCACCGGCGCGCGCGAGGAGCGCGAGCTCGCCGCCACCACCCCGCGGCAGTGGCGCGACACCGTCCGCCGACAGGCGACCTAGGGCGTGTGTCGAAGTCCGTGTTCGCGGTAGCCGGGCCTGAGGCGGCCCCTGGCGGTGCGGCCGACTGGCCCGCATACAACAGCGGTATGCGGGCCAGTCGGCCGCACCGCCAGGAACCACCTCAGGCGCGACTCCCATCGAACGAGACTTCGACACACGCCCTAGAGGCGATCTACAGGTGCGCGAGGCCTGCCTGTACGCCACTTGGAGCCGACCTGCAGGCGTGGTCGCCAGGCTTCTGGTTGTCAGCGAAGACGACGACCGGGAACCGAGGTGCGACCACGACGCCCACCGCGGGAACGCCGTCCCCGGCCTGGGGGCCCGCCCGACCGGACGTCGTGCTCGTCGCACCGCCGCACGAGTGGACACCGCTCGCGCCCGACCCGGTGAACCAGAAACCGCCGAACTCCCGGAAGGACCGGACCATGCTCCACAAGACCGGCTCCACCCTGCGCGCGATCCTCCTCGCCGCGGCCGTCGCGGGCAGCGCACTGCTCACCGCGGGACCGTCCGCCGCCGCGCAGGACGACTTCTCCACCATGCTCGCCTGCGAGCAGTACGCGAACCACCGCACCACCACGCGCGACGAGATGCTGACCCGCTCGCAGAGCTGGATCAGCGCACGCGTCCCGTACAGCCAGGGCACCTGCTACCGCAACGCCTACGGCCAGTACCGCACCGACTGCTCCGGTTACGTCTCGATGATCTGGGGCGCCCGGCACAGCTACACCACCAGCGACATCGACTACATCTCCCACGAGATCCCGCGCGCCGACCTGCGCCCCGGCGACGCGCTCAACGACCCCGGCTCCCACGTCGCGCTGTTCCTGCGCTGGGCCGACGCGGCCAAGACCCAGCCGGTCGTCCGCGAACAGGCCGGTCCCAACGGCTCTCCGACGACGGAACGCACCTGGTCCGCGGCCACCGCGAGCGCGTACACCCCGATCCGGTACGACCACGTGGCCGACGCGGCGACTCCGCCACCCGCCGACACTGCGGACCCGATGTACCACCAGATCCGCAACGCCAACGGCACGTGGACCGGGTTCCGCCCCCTCGCCGGGTACGAGACCGACCTCCCCGGCGACGCCAAGGACGTGGGCATCGCGACCATGGCCGACGGCACCGCGCAGGCCGTGATCATCGGCGCGGATGACGTGGTGTACCACCAGATCCGCGCCGCCGACGGCACCTGGAGCGGCTTCCGGCCGTTGGCGGGCAACGGCACCACCGCACCCGCCAAGGCCAAGCGGGTCGCCGTCACCGGCATGGCCGACGGCCGGGCGCAGCTGGTCATCATCGGGTGGGACGACCGGATCTACCACCAGGTCCGCGACGTCGACGGCACCTGGAGCGGCTTCCAGCCCGTCAACGGCATGAACACCACGACACCCGCCGCGGGCAAGGACGTCGCCATCGACGCCCTGCCGGACGGCAGCGCGCACCTCGTGATCACCGGTGCCGACGACGTGGTCTACCACCGGGTCCGCACCGACGCGGGCTGGACCGAGTTCCGACCGGTGGCCGGGTACCAGACCACCGCCCCGGCCAAGGGGAAGCGGGTCGCCGTGACCGGCATGGCCGACGGCCGCGCCCAGCTGGTCATCATCGGCTGGGACGACCGGATCTACCACCAGGTCCGGAACGTCGACGGCACCTGGACCGGGTTCCAGCCCGTCAACGGGATGAACACCACCACGCCCGCCGCGGGCAAGGACGTCGCCATCGACGCCCACCCGGACGGCACCGCCCAGTTGCTGGTCATCGGTGCCGACGGCGGTGTCTACCACCGCGTCCGCACCGACACCGGGTGGACCGAGTTCACGCCCGTCGCCGGCATGGGCACCACCGCGGGCGCGAAGGGCAGCCAGGTCGCCATCTCCGCCCAGGACGACGGCACCGCCCAGATCATGATCGTCGGCGGCGCCTGAGCTCTCCGGGTGGTCCGCCGCGGACGACCGCGGCGGACCACCGCCACCCCCTCGACACCCAGGAGGAAAGACCGTGAAGATCCCCGGCAGAGCGGCGTTGCTCGGCATCGTCGCGGCCGCCGCGCTGAGCGCGATGGCCCCGTCCGCCCAAGCCGCCCCGTCCAACGACGAGCTGCTCACCACCACCGCCCCCGCCACCACGACCAGCAGCGCCCGGTCTCAGGCGGACTACTGGGCCGCCGCCGAACCGCGTGCCCGCGCCGTCAAGGCCGAGTACGACATCCCGGCCTCCGTCACCGCCGCCCAGGCCGCGCACGAGTCCGCGTACGGCGGCAGCAGGCTCGCCGCGGAGTTCGACAACCACTTCGGCATGAAGTGCGTCTCGGCCACGAACCCCGGCCCCATCGCCGTCGGCTGCCGCAGCCTGTCGACCGAGGAGTGCCAGCCCAGCTGCACGCCCACCACGGCCTACTTCCGCGTGTACGCCACCATGACCGACTCGTTCCGCGACTACGGCAGGGTCCTGACCACCAGCTCCAACTACACCCACGCGCTGCCCTACCGGCACGACCCCCGCGAGTTCATCCGCCAGGTCGCCCGGAGCTACGCGACCGACCCGGACTACGCGACCAAGATCATCGCGATGATGGACGCCAACGACCTCTATCGCTACGACGTCGGCGGCGCGACGCAGCACGCGCCGATGTACCACCAGATCCGCGCGGCCGACGGCACCTGGTGCGGTTTCCGGTCACTGGCCGGCTACCAGACCACGTTGCCGGGCAACGCCAAGGACGTCGCGGTCGCCGCTCTCGACGACGGCACGGCGCAGGTGCTGATCATCGGCGCGGACGACGTGGTCTACCACGAGATCCGCGCAGCCAACGGCACCTGGAGCGGCTTCCAACCCCTGGCGGGCAACGGCACCACCGCACCCGCCAAGGGCAAGCAGGTCTCCATCACGGGGACGGCCGACGGCACCGCCCACGTGGTCATCGTCGGCTGGGACGACCGCGTCTACCACCAGGTCCGCGCAGCCGACGGCACGTGGACCGGCTTCCAACCCCTGGCGGGCAACGGCACCACGCTCCCCGCGGTGGGCAAGGACGTGGCGATCGCCGCACTGCCGGGCGGCACCGCCCAGGTGCTCATCATCGGCGCGGACGACGTCGTCTACCACGAGATCCGCACCGCCAACGGCACCTGGAGCGGCTTCCAACCCTTGGCGGGCAACGGCACCACCGCACCGGCCAAGGGCAAGCGCGTCGCGATCGCGGGCATGACCGACGGCACCGCCCAGGTGGTCATCGTCGGCTGGGACGACCGGATCTACCACCAGATCCGCGACACCGCGGGCGGCTGGAGCGGGTTCCAACCGGTCAACGGCATGAACACCACCCTCCCCGCCGCGGGCAAGGACGTCGCCATCGGCACCCACCCCGACGGCACCGCCCAGCTGCTGGTCATCGGCAGCGACGACGGCATCTACCACCGCATCCGCACAACCACCTCCTGGACCCCCTTCACCACCGTCGCCGGCACCGACGGCACCCCCGCCAAGGGCTCACGGGTAGCCCTCTCCGGCACCCCCGACAACACCGCGCAGATCCTCATCACCGGCCGGTGACGCACCACAGCCGACAACTGGGGCGTGGCGGGGAGATTCGTCTCCCCGCCACGCCCCAGTACACCGCCCGCTCGGACGGCCCCGGACGGGTCCGGGCGACTACCCCAGTAGTCCACAAAGGACTCGATCGCCGCCGAGTCGTGCGCCGGGCCAAGGGAAAGCGGCCGCCGTGCGGTCGGCCGTGCTAATCTGGGATGAGCGTGTCGGTCGAGGGGACGATCGAAACGGGGGGATTGGTCATTCGACGTCGATGAGCCACGTGCGGTGACGTTCGCGCGGCGCGGTTCCCGCCGCACCACAGCCAGGCAGCCGCACATCTGCGGTTGCTCGCCAGGTGGGAAACAGACCCTGGTACGGGATCCGTTCTCGACATGTCCCCGCCGCCTTCGCGGGATCGTCGGACCGGATCGTCCCGTCCCCTTGGGCTGCCCGCGCCACGGTCCCGCGGCTCACGACTGACGTGATTGCCACAAGGGGGATGTGTGTCTTACCTGGAATATCCGAGAATTCATTTCAGCGGCAATTTTCAGGCCGATGTGCCGACCGTCGACAACATCGAGCTCTACCACGATCCGAACAACTTCGAGCCCAGGTTCCAGCGCCCCATGGTGCTGCCCGGACAGCTCAACGGCATGTGGAACCCGTTGGGCACCGGATCGTTCCGGCTGGTCGGGTGCACGGTGACCAGCCTCGTCCGCGCCGACGGTTCCACCGGCGCGGACGACCCGCTCATCGGCGGCCAAGTGACCGAGGACGACGCGAGGGTCAGCGCCAAGCTGGTCGACCTCGACGTGAACGACCAGCAGGTCTCCATGATCTTCGGACTGCGGGTGCGGCTGGTCGACGCGGCGGGAGCGGAGCTCTTCCGCGGGGACTTCGAGCCCGCCGCCTTCGACGACCTCTGGTCCCGGTTCGACCCCGGCCGCCCCGGTGACCTCAGCGCGGCCTACCAGTCGGTGCTGACCAACGTGGTGTGGGCGGAGGAGACCACCCATGCCCCGTTGGCCGAGCTGCGGGAGGCCTCCGCCGCCGGACTGCTCTCCGTGAAGTTCACGACGGACCGGGCCGAGATCGACCCGAGCAGTCCGCGGATCACCTACGGCCGGGTGATCGGCGCGATCGGCCCGGCGGGACCCGACGAACCGCGCCACTTCGTCGCCTCCCGGCGGCTCCGCAGGCAGGCGGGTGGGACGTTCAACCACGCGCCGTGCCGGGTCGACACCACTTCGGGAGTGGTGTCGGTCGACCTCGCCAACAGCCTCCCGGTGGCCACCTCGGGCGGACCCGTGGCTTCCGTCGGCCCGCTGCACCTGGCCGTCCTGCCACCGGACGGCGTTCCCCGTCGGGTGGCCGCGCTGGGCACCGTCGACGAGGAGTTCCTCGAGTCCCGCGCGGGGATCGCGGACGTCCGGCTCACCGCCGAGCAGGTGGCCGCCGTCGTGTCGACCAGGATCGCCGTGGTCGACTCCGCGGCGCGACCGGTCGTCCTGCTGGCGGAGAACGCCGACGCGACGATGCTCCGCGCCGACGACCCGGTGTTCCGGCTCCACCCCGGCGGAGCCGAGGCCACCGCGTCGACCACCTTGCACGCCACCAGGTTGGGCAGCCCGGCCGCCGGGGTGGAGATCACCCTGGGCGGGGCGGACGAGACGCCGGGACTGGACCACCCGCACCTGTTGACCACCGACGTGCGGGGCAGGGCGGAGGTGACGCTGGTCGGCGGCGATCCGGGACCTCCCGGCCCGTTCGGGGACGGCCGGACCTTCTCGGTGCCCTACGGGCCGGTCGGGAGTCCGGTCGAGGGCCGGCTGCACGTCCTGGTGACCGAGCTCTACCAGGCACCCGAGCACCCCACCTGGGTGGCCGACGTGCAGCCGATCTTCCAGCGGTACGCCAACCTGTACCCCGCCATGCGCAAGGTCCTTGACCTGTCGAACCACCACGACGTGGTGCGGTACCGGGATGCGATCAAGTACGCGCTGAGCCTGCCCGTCGCGCACCCCAACCACATGCCGGTGACCAGGGCGCTGTCCCCGGCGAAACGGGACATGGTCCTGAGGTGGCTGGACAGCGGTCCCGTGCCCGCGGTGCTGCGGATCGACACCCCCGAGGCGCTGCGGTCCGCGTTGCAGCAGGCGCTGCTCGTGGAGCAGGCGGTGATCCCGCCCTACCTGTGCGCCCTGTTCTCCTTGAAGCCCAACCGGAACGTCGAGGTCGCCGAGATCATCCGCGGTGTGGTGCGGCAGGAGATGCTGCACATGGCGCTGGTCGGCAACCTCCTCAACGCGGTGGGCGGTCGCCCGCGGATCGGGCGTCCCGGTTTCGTGCCGGTGTACCCCGGTCGGCTTCCTGGACCGGTGCTGCCGGACCTCGAGGTGCGGCTGCGCCGGTGCTCCGTCGAGCACATCAGGGACGTCTTCCTGGCCATCGAGCAACCCGAGCACCCGATCGTCGACGGCCGTCGCTTCACCGGCGCCGTACTGGACAGGTCCAGGATCGAGGTGGCCGACACCGGCGAGCTGCTGGCCGCCTCGGAGGCGGAGCTGGACGGGCTGGCGGCGTGGTTCGACAAGGCCGAGTACCCCACCATGACCATCGGCTGGTTCTACAACCAACTCGCCCGCGCCGTCATCGGACTGGACCGCGAGCTCGCCCAGCAGGGCGGGACGCTGTTCGCCGGGGACCCCGCGCGGCAGGTGAGCTGGCCGGGGGCGCCGGGAACGCTCTTCCGCGTGACGGATCGGCACACCGCCCTGCTGGCCATCCACGAGATCATCGAACAGGGCGAGGGCAGTCCCCACGAGCTCGACGCCGACACCCGGCCCGCGTCCGGGGAGCTCGGCCACTACTACCGGTTCAAGGAGATCGTCGAGGGCAGGCGGCTCGTTCGCGACCACGAGGGCAGGTGGGTGTACGAGGGGGCGCCGGTCCGCTTCGACCCGGACGACGTCCACCCGATGGTCGACGACCCCGACGCCAGCCTGCTGCAGGACGGGTCACGGGCCAAGGCGCAGGCGGACGTCGTGAACGCCACCTACACGAAGATGCTCACCGGCCTCGACCGGATCTTCGACGGCAACCCCCAGGAGCTGGCCGACGTCCAGGGGCTGATGTACTCGCTGGAGGTGGAGGCGGGCAAGCTGCTGGAGCTGCCCTCCGGCCTGGAACCGGGCACCGTGGCCGGACCCGCCTTCCAGAGTTCGGCGGTGCCGTGGTGACCGAGTTGCGGGACGGGACCAGGCAGCTGCTGGTCCGGCTGCGGGCGCTCTCGAACGAACTGGCCGTGCTCACGGGGCAGGCGCGCGACCTGGTCGTGTCCAGGACCGGCGCGGGCGTCCTGGCCCGCGAACGGGAGCGCCTGCACCGGGACATGCACGACGACCTCGGTCCCACCCTCGCGGGCATCCGGTTGCGGCTCGACACCGCGTCGGCCCGGTTGACCGACGACCCGGTCGCCCGGCAGCTGGTGCTCGACGCGGCGGCGGAGACCGCGCGCACCATGGACGAGATCCGGCGGACCATCGACGGCCTGCCACCACCCGACCTCGCACGCGAAGGCCTGTCGACGGCGCTGCGGATGCTGGCCGCCCGGACGTCGCACACCAGCACCGCGGTCGCGGTCACCGTGCCCGACCACCCGCCAGCGCTGTCCGAGGCCACCGAACTGGCGGCCTACCGCATCGCCGCGGAGGCGTTGATCAACGTGTTGCGGCACGCCGATGCCCGTCACGTGGACGTCGGGCTCTTCCTCCGCGACGACCACGTGGTGCTCGAAGTGGCCGATGACGGTGCCGGGCCACCACCGGCGGGCTGGTGGGGCGACGGCACCGGGCTGTTCTCGATGCGCCGCCGCGCCGAGGAGCTCGGCGGCAGCTGCGTCGTGGTGCTGCGGATGGACGGCACGGCGGGAACCCTGGTCCGCGCCGTGCTGCCGCGTGGTCCGGCATGACCGTCCAAGTCCTCCTCGTCGACGACCACCCGCTGTTCCGATCCGGGGTGCGGACGGCGTTGCAGGACGCCGCCGACCTCCGCATCGCGGGCGAGGCCGCGACCGGGGAGCAGGCCCTGGGGCTGCTGCGGGAGTCCGACCCGGCGGTGGACGTCGTGCTGCTGGACATCCGACTGCCCGACCACTCGGGGATCGACATCGCGAGGACGATCGTCGGAGAGCCGCCGAACGGTCGGCAGGCGCCTCGGGTGCTGGTGGTGTCGGCGACCCAGGACGACGCCCTGGTAGTCGCCGCGTTGCGCGCGGGGGCCCACGGCTACCTCGTCAAAGGGGTGTCCCGCGACGAGCTGCTGTGGGCGATCCGCACGGTGGCCGCCGGTGGCGCCGTGTTCGGTCCCGCCGTGGCGAGCAGGCTGCGGGACTACTTCTCCGCGGTGCACGAGGTGCCCAGCCGCGCGGCCTTCCCCGAGCTGTCCGACCGGGAGCTGGAGGTGCTGGACCTGATCGCCAGGGGCCGCAGCAACCGGCACATCGCCCGCCAGCTGGTGGTCGCCGAGAAGACCGTCCGCAACCACATCACGCGGGTGTTCCGGAAACTTCAGGTGGATCACCGGGACGCGGCGATCCTGAGGGCGAAGGACGCCGGACTGGGGGTGTAAGTCAGCGGGCCCGCGGCGAGACCAGTCCCGTCTCGTAGGCGGCGATGACGAGCTGGGCCCGGTCGCGCGCCTCGAGCTTGCCAAGCAGGTGGCTGATGTGGGTCTTCACCGTGGCGGGGCTCAGGTGCAGGTGGGCCGCGATCTCCGCGTTGGTCATGCCGCGGGCGATCAGCACCAGCACCTCGCGCTCGCGACCGGTGATGCCCGACAGCGTGCCGACCCGCGGCGGCGCGGGCTGCTGTCCACTGGCGAACTCGGTGATCAGTCGCCGGGTCAGGGTCGGGGACAGCAGCCCGTCGCCGTCGGCGACGACCCGGATCGCGTCCAGCAGGGTCTCCGGCGGCGCGTCCTTGAGCAGGAACCCGCTGGCGCCCGCCCGCAGCGCGGCGAACACGTAGGAGTCCAGGTTGAACATGGTCAGGATGAGGATCCGCACGTCGTCGGTGTCCGGTGAACCGCAGATCCGTCTGGTCGCCTCGATCCCGTCCATGACCGGCATCCGCACGTCCATCAGGACCACGTCGGGCTTCTCGGAGCGCGCGAGGGCGACGGCCTCGACACCGTCGCGCGCCTCCCCGACCACGGTGAGGCCGGGGTCCGTGTCGATCAGGACCCGGAAGCTGCCCCGCAGCAGCGCCTGGTCGTCGGCGACCAGCACCCGGACCGGACCGCTCACGACGACTCCCGCGCGGGGCCGTGCTCCGGCGCGTACGGGAGCCTGGCGGTCACCCTGAACCCGCCACCCGGCAACCACCCGGAGCTGAAGTCGCCGCCGTAGAGGGTGACCCGCTCGCGCATCCCGATCAGACCATGGCCGCCGGGCGACCCGCTCCGGCCCGGCCCGGCGGCGTGTCCGTCGTCGGTGACCTCCACGAGCACTTCCCGGTCGGACCCGTCCACGGTCACCCGGCACCGCGCGGGAGCCGCGTGCTTCACGACGTTGGTCAACGCCTCCTGCACGATCCGGTAGACCGACAACCCGACCCCCTGCGGGAGGTCGGCCACCCCGCGGACGTCCAGGTGCGCCTGGACACCGACCATGCCCACCCGGTCCACCAGTTCCGGCAGGTCGGCGGGCCCCGGCGCGGGCGCGAGCTCGTCGGGAGGCCGTGGCGCGTCCGCCGCCGAACGGAGGACGTCGAGCATCCGGCGCATCTCCTCGAGCGCGCTGCGGCTGGTGGTCTCGATCGTGCACAGGGCGCCGTACACCTCCTCCGCGGCCTGGTCACCGGGATCGGCGTCGCCGCCGTGCCGACCCGCGCGGTGGGCCACGACCCTGGCGACCCCGGCCTTGACCGCGATCACGCCGATGCTGTGCGCCACGATGTCGTGCAGCTCCCTGGCGATGCGCAGGCGCTCCTCGCCGACCGCGCGCTCGGTCGACGCGTCGGCGGCGCGCGCCGCCGACGCCCGACGTTCCCGCGCCGTCCTGCCGAGCGTCCAGGCGACACCCATGACCGCGAAGCCCGCCAGGAACCACCCCGGAGCGCTTGGCTGCCAGCCGGGCCTGCCGAGGACGACCTCCAGCAGCACCAGACCCGCGCTGCACAAGGCGATGCCCAGGGTGGGCAGCCACATGCGGCGGGGTGCGGTGAGCGCGACGAGGTAGACCGCGAACGCCGTGGCGAGGAAGGGCTCGTTGGTCAGGCCCATCGCCACCGACACCGTGGTCAGGGTGACCACGAGGACGAAGACGGGCAGCGGCCAGACCCGTCGCACCGCGCCGGGCAGTCCGATGCCCGCGGCCAGTAAGCACCTGGCCCACAGCGGGAGGCCCGCGTCCGGTCCGATCCCCGGAGCCAGGAACAGCACGAGGGTGTAGGTCGTCGCGACCGCGCAGTCGACACCGATCAGCCCTCCTCGGCGCAACCGCTTGGCCAACGGCGAGCTCCAGTCGTCGTCGTCCACCCACCGACCGTAGTGGGCTGGGCCGGTCCACGCCTCGGACCGTGGTCCGACATCCCCGCGGCCGAGTTCCGCCCGACAGCACCCTCCCCCTCACCCTCCGGGGGGAGCGCGGAGTTCGGGTCCCGCGCCGATGCGGCCGGTCCCCCGCACGGGCCAGCCTTGTCCGCATGATCGAGATACGGGACCTGTCCAAGCGCTACGGCTCCGTGGTGGCCGTGGACGGGCTGAACTTCGACGTCCTGCCAGGTCGGGTGACCGGCTTCCTCGGTCCCAACGGCGCGGGCAAGTCGACCACCATGCGGATGATCATGGGGTTGGACCGCCCGAGCACGGGATCGGCGCGCATCGACGGCAAGCCCTACCGGCGACTGCGCGACCCGCTGCGCCGCGTCGGCGCGCTGCTGGAGGCAGGCGCGGCGCACGGCGGCCGCACCGCCTACCACCACCTGCTGTGGCTGGCGCAGAGCAACAGGATCGGCAGGCGACGGGTGCGGGAGGTGATCGAGCTGGTCGGGCTGGACAGCGTCGCGGACAAACCGGTCGGCGAGTTCTCCCTGGGCATGAGCCAGCGCCTCGGCATCGCGGGAGCACTGCTCGGCGACCCGGACGCGCTGCTGTTCGACGAGCCGGTCAACGGGCTGGACCCGGAGGGCATCCACTGGATCCGCACCCTGATGAGGGGACTGGCCGCCGAGGGGCGCTCGGTGTTCGTCTCCAGCCACCTGATGAGCGAGATGGCGCTGACCGCGGACCACCTGGTCGTCATCGGTCGCGGCCGTCTGCTCGCCGACACCGGGATGGCCGAGTTCGTCCAGCGCGACGCCTCGTCCTACACCCGGATCCGCACCCCGGAGCCGGAGCGGATGCGCCAGGTGCTCGACGCGGCCGGGATCCAGGTGCGCACGGGGGCGGACGGTGCCCTGGAGGCCCGCGGCCCGCGGCAGCGGACCATCGGCGAGCTCGCCGCGGTGAACGGGCTGATCGTCGACGAGCTCAGCCCGCAGGCCGCCTCGCTGGAGGAGGCGTTCATGCGACTCACCGCCGAAGCGGTCGAGTACCACGCCGGGGACCTGCCCGAAGGAGGACGTCGATGACCGCGACGGTCCAGCAGGCCGTGCTCACCTCGGAGTGGACCAAGGCCCGCACCCTCCGCTCCACGACCTGGCCGCTGCTGCTGACGGTCGTGGCCTCCGTCGGCCTGAGCGTCGCGTTCGGCCTTTACCTGCGCGGTTCCTTCGACCGCATGCCCGTGGCCGACCAACGCGGTTTCAACACCGCCGAGTTCGCGGTGGGCTCGGTCGTCTACGGCCAGATCCTGCTGGTCGCCTTCGGGGTGCTGGTGGTCTGCTCGGAGTACAGCGGCGGCACGATCCGCACCTCCCTGGCCGCCGTGCCGCGTCGCGGGACGTTCTACAGCGCCAAGGTCCTCGTCGGCACGGCGCTGGCCCTGGTGGTCTCCGCGGTCACTGTGGCCGGGGCCTACCTCGCGGCGCACGTCGCGCTGGGATCGCGCAGCGGCCCGTTGCTGGGCCCTGACGAGTCGCGGATACTCGTCGGTTCCACGCTCTACCTGACGCTGATCTGCGCGTTCTCGATCGGGGTGGCGACGATGCTGCGCAGCGCGGCGTTGTCACTGGGCACCCTGATCCCCTTCTTCTTCGTGGTCTCCAACATCCTCGGCCACGTCCCGGTGGTGCGGGAGATCGGCCAGTACCTGCCCGACCAGGCCGGGCACCAGATCATGGTGGCGACGCCGCGACCGGACTCGCCGCTCGGCCCGTGGACCGGCCTGCTGGTCATGGCCGCCTGGGCGGTCGTGGCGCTCGGCGGCGGCTACGTGCTGCTGACCCGGCGCGACGCGTGACCGGGATTTTGGGGCAGGAGTGGGGCCGTGGTCCCACGAAACCGGGACAACGGCCGCCATACAGTCGCGTTGCCAGCCAGAACACGGGGCCTTGGTGGAGAACGGGGCCCCGGTTCGACACCTTCTAGCTTCAGGGGGGAGGAGACAACATGACCGCAGAGGACGGCGTCTACGAGCCGCCCACCGCGATCGAGGCGGGGGACTTCGCCGGCGTCACGCTGGGAATTCCGCCGGCCAGGGACCCGGTGGACTGGACGTTCTACTTCCACGCGCTCATCTGATCCGGTGAGACGGCGGTGGCCAGGACGCGACCGGCCACCCGCGGGACGACGGTAGTGGGTCGCACCCACCACCGCCGTCCCGGCACCGAACGGTGAAGTCGCGAACCGAAGCCTTTGGGGGGAATGGACCATGGACTTCCTGATGCTCCCGGATCACCCGGCGTCCGAGGGGCTGGCGCGGCGGGCCGCGCGCTTCGGAGCGGCACGGGTCGTCCCGCACGACTCCGGCCGCCCGTGGCTGGTCGGCAACTGGTCGCCAGGGGAACTGGCGCTCGTCACAGCGGGCCGACGCAGGCTGGCGGTGTTCGGCCGCACCCGGCTCGACACCGGGTCGACCGAACGCGTGCTCGGGCACGTGAACTCCTTGCACGGCCTCGACGTGGTAGCCGCGAAGCTGCCCGGCGCCGTCCACCTGCTCGCCTCCGTCGACGGCGACGTCCGCGGCCAGGGCAGCATCTCCACCGCTCGGCAGCTCTTCCACGCACAGGTCGACGGCGTGGCGGTGGCCGCCGACTCCCCTGGGCCGCTGGCCGCGCTCAGGGGCGCCGACCTGGACGAGCGGACCCTCGCGTTGCGGCTGGTGGTTCCCGCGGCCCCGTGGCCGCTGAGCCTGCGCACGATGTGGACCGGGGTGCACCAGGTCCCCGTCGGGCACTGGTTGGGGTTGACGCCGGACGGCGGGCACCGGACCGTGCGCTGGTGGCGCCCGCCCGCCGCGGACCAGCCCCTCAGCGAGGTCGCCGGGGTGCTGAGGGCGGCGTTGATGGACTCGGTCGCCGTCAGGGTCGCCGGGCGGACAACGGGGGCCGACCTGTCCGGCGGCCTCGACTCGACGAGCCTGTGTTTCCTGGCCGCGGCGGCGGGCACGGACCTGATCACCCACCACTGGCAGGCGCGGGCCGCGGCGAACGACGACACCGAGTGGGCCCGCAAGGCGGCGGCGATGCTGCCCGAGGCCCGGCACCGGGTGGTCGCCCCGAAGGACGCGCCCACCTGGTACGAGGGCCAGGGCGGTCCGGTCGACCGCGGCGACGACGTGGAGGGCCCGCTGTCCTGGGACCGCAACCGGCTGCATTCCGAGCACCAGGCACGCGCGGACGCCGCTGACGGAGCCGACACGCACCTCATCGGAGTCGGCGGCGACGAGTTGTTCAGCACCCTGCCCACCTACCTGTGGTCGTTGGTGCGCAGGCATCCGTTGCGGAGCCTGCCCGAGATCCACCACCGCAGGGTCGCCAACCGGTGGGGGCTGGCCGCGACCATCCGGGGACTGGCGGACCGGTCCCCCTTCGCCCGGTCGTTGGCCACCGCGGCGGACGTGCTCACCGATCCGCCTCCTCCGGACTCCGATCCGGGGCTCGGCTGGGGAGGCGGGTGGCGGCGGCTGCCCACGTGGACCACTCCCGAGGCGGCCGACGCGGTGCGCGGCATGCTCCGCGAGGCGGCCGATGCGCACCCCGAACCGCTGGCAGAGGACCAGGTCCGGCACCAGATGATCGAGTACGCGGTGTACAGCGGTGGTGCGGTGCGGCAGATGCGGCTGGCGCTGGGCGGCTTCGGGGTCGACTGGGAGGCGCCGCTGCTCGACGACCGGGTCGTCGAGGCGACCCTGTCCGTCCGGATCGAGGACCGGGCGGGCAGGGGCCTCTACAAGCCCGTCCTGGTCGAGGCGATGCGGGGTGTGCTGCCGGAAGCCGTCCTGGCCCGCCGGACCAAGGGCGAGTACAGCGCCGAGGCCTACGACGGCCTGCGCCGCAACCGCCGCGCGCTCGTCGGGATGTGCGAGGACCTGGCGCTGGGAAGGCTCGGTCTGGTCGACCACCGGCTGCTCCGCGCGGCGACGCTCGACCCCGGTGCCAAGATCGGCCAGCTGATCCACCTGGAGAACACCCTGTCCTGCGAGAACTGGCTGCGTTCGCCCAGTTCCGCCCCTCCTGGTTCGCAGTCCACCGTTCCCGCCGTGCCGATGGGAGACCTGTGATGTCCGTGGTGCTGTTGCCCGACGTGTCGGCCACCGACGTGGACGAGGGCCTGGTGCTGCTCGACCAGCGGCACGGTGGCTACTGGCTGCTCAACCGGACGGGGGCGGCCAGCCTCCGGTCGCTGTTGGCGGGGAGCACTCCCGAGGAAGCGGCGGGCCGGCTGGTCGAGAAGTACCCCGAGTCGGCCGGCCGAGCGCTGGAGGACGTGCACTCCCTGCTGGCCACCCTGACCGAGGCCCGACTGGTGGTGGCGTCATGACCGTCCAGGTCGTGGCCGAGCCCCGCAGCAGGCTTTCCTGGAGTCGCCACGTCACCACCCGCTGCGCCGTCGCGCTGGCCCGGTTGCTGATCCTGTTGCCGCCGCTGCGGTTGCGGCAGGTGCTGCGGGTGCTCAGCCGTGGCGCCCGACCCGCGACCGCGACACAGGCGTTGCGCGCGAGACGGGCCACCGTCTCGGTCAGCGCCCGGTGCGCCGGGCACGGCTGCCTCCAGCGGTCGGTCGCCACGGTGCTGCTGTGCCGGATGAGCGGTCGGTGGCCGGACTGGTGCACCGGGGTCCGCACCCGACCGTTCCGGGCGCACGCCTGGGTCGAGGTGGACGGCGTCCCGGTCGGGGAGGTCGACGGGATGGCCGGTTTCCACCCGACGATGACCGTCCGGATCGGCTCGTGACCGACGACGCCGTGGTCCGCGCGACCGGGCTCGGCAAGGACTACGGCGCCCGGACGGCCGTCGACGGGGTGGACCTGGAGGTGGCACCGGGGCAGGTCTTCGGTTTCCTCGGCCCGAACGGGGCGGGCAAGAGCACGACGATCGGCATGCTGTGCACGGTGATCCGCCCCACCAGGGGGCGCGCCGAGGTCGCCGGGCACGACGTCCTGCGCAGCCCGGACGAGGTCAGGCAGAACATCGGACTCCTCTTCCAGGAGTCCACTTTGGACGCCGACCTGACCGCGGTCGAGAACCTGCGCTTCCAGGCCGAGCTGTACGGGCTCCCCCGCCGCCACGCCCGCACGAGGATCGACACCATGCTCGACCTCGTCGACCTGGCGGACCGCCGCGACGACCCGGTCCGGCTGTTCTCCGGCGGCATGTGCCGACGCCTGGAGATCGCGAGAGGACTGCTGCACACGCCCAAGGTGCTATTCCTCGACGAGCCCACGACCGGACTGGACGCGCAGACCAGGGTGGCGATCTGGGAACACCTGCACCGGATGCGCGAGGAGGCGGGCCTGACCGTCTTCCTGACCACGCACCACCTGTCGGAGGCCGAGAACTGCGACCGGATCGCGATCATCGACCGCGGCGGCGTGGTGGCCGAGGGGCCACCCGCGGCGCTGAAGGCGGTGGTCGGCACCGACCTGGTGACGCTGCGCACCGGCGACGACCAGGCCGCCCTGCGTGCTGTGCGGACCCGGTTCGGCCTCGACGGGGACGTCGGCGCCGAGGGTCTGCGCATCCGGGCCGCCAACGGCGCCCACCTGGTCCCCCGGCTGTGCGCCGAGCTCACCGTGCCGGTCCACTCGGTGGTCGTCACCGAGCCGACGCTGGACGAGGTCTTCCTGCACCACACCGGGCGCACCATCCGCGAACCCGGTCCGCGGACGGCGGGTCCCGCGGTCGGATCGAGGAGCTGAATCGTGCCGAGGACAGTCGACCCCGCGGCCCCCGCACCGGTGCACACCGCGCGCCTCGGCCGGGAGCTGCGCGCGGTGCGCGTGCTGTGGCTGCGGGAGGTGATCCGGTTCGGCCGCAACCGACTGCGGGTGGCCATGGCACTCGTCGGCCCCCTGGTGTTCCTGCTGATCCTGGGCACCGGACTGAGCGCGGTGATGGGCGGCGCGGACTTCCGCGGCTACCTGTTCCCCGGAGTGCTGTTCATGGCCGTGCAGGCACCCGCCCTCGCGGTCGGCATCTCGATCGTCTGGGACCGCCAGTCCGGATTCCTGCGGCAGATGCTGGTCGCACCGGTCCGCCGCGGCGCCCTGGTGGCCGGGCTCTGCCTGGGCGGCGCGACGGCCGGCACGTTCTACGGACTGTGCGTACTGGCGCTCGCCGGAGTCGTCGGCGTGCCCTACAGCCCGCGGCTCGTCCTGGTGGTGCTCGAACTCGCCCTGATCTCCTTCACCTTCACCGCGATGGGAGTGCTCGCCGCGGTCTGCATCCGCCGCATCGAGTCCTTCCAGGTCGTCATCAACCTGGCCATGACACCGCTGCTGTTCCTGTCCGGAGCGGTCTTCCCCGCCAGTGGCCTACCGGGCTGGCTCGCCGTCGCGGTCCAAGCCAACCCGATGACCTACGCGGTCGACGCGGTGCGCCGCACGATGCCCGGTGGCACCGCCGGACTCCCCGGCGACACCGGGCCCCAGTGGTGGGGCACCACTCCCCCGCTCACCCTGGAGCTCGGCCTCGTCGCCCTCCTCGCCGCGCTCGCCGTGACCGTGGCGAGCAAGCGGTTCGCCCACACCGACTGACAGGGCCTCGGACGGCGCACTTCGTCGACCAGGACAGGTCAGGAGATGCCGCGGAAGAACGTGCGGAGGTCGTCCGCGAGCAGCTTCGGCTCCTCCATCGCGGGGAAGTGGCCGCCTTCGGTGAACTCGCTCCAGTGGCCGATCATCTTCCGCGGGTCGATCGCGCGGCGCAGGAGGGGGTGGGTGTCGAACACGGCCCAGCCGGACGGCACGCCGGAGGCCATGACCAGGTCGAGTGCGGAGTGTTCGGACTCGTAGTAGAACTGCGCGCTCGACGCGCCGCTGCGGGTGAACCAGTACAGGCTGACGTTGGTGAGGAGCTGGTCGCGGTCGACCGTCTCGTCCGGCGTCCGGTAGCCGTCGCCGGACCTGGTCCGGAACTTCTCGGCGATCCACGCGAGCTGGGCGACCGGCGAGTCGGTGAGCGCGGGGCCGATCGTGTCGGGACGGTGGTCCTGCATCAGGAGGTACCCGTGATCGGCCGCGTCCCGGGTGCGCACCGCCTCGATCTGGGCGACCTCGGCGTCGGACAGCCCCTCGGGAAAGGGGAACTTGACGCCGAGCAGGCCGAGCAACCGGGGGTCGCTGCCGATGTGCGTGCCGATGACGCGCTCGGGGTGGGTCGCCGCGAGGCGGCCGGTGGTGCCCGCGCCGACGTCTGTGCCGTGGGCCCCGAACCTGTCGTAACCGAGGCGCGTCATGATCTCGGCGTAGGCGTCGGTCGTCCGCGCCAGCTCCCAGCCGGTCCCCGACAGCGGGGTGGAGAAGCCGAAGCCGGGCAGGGCGGGGATGACCACGTGGAACTCGTCGGTCAGCAGCGGGATGAGCCGGAGGTAGTCGACGAACGATCCCGGCCAGCCGTGGTTCAGGACCAGCGGCGTGGCCTCCGGGTTGGCCGACCGGACGTGGACGACGTGGAACGTCTGGCCGTCGACGACCGTGGTGAACTGCTCGTGCTCGTTGAGCTTCCGCTCCTGCGCACGCCAGTCGAACCCGTCGCGCCAGTACTCGGCGAGCTCCTTCAAGTACACCAAGGGGATGCCTCGGCTGAAGTCGGTGCGGTCGTCCCGGCCCGGCACGGGGATCGGCCAGCGCGTACGGGCCAGCCGGTCGCGCAGGTCGTCGACATCCGTCTGCGGGATGTCGACGCGGAACGGGGTGAGTGCGTTGTGCTCGTTCATGACGCGGACGGTGCCAGGCAATGCGGAAGGCTAGGTTCCGCGATTGCTGGGATCATCGAGACCATGCTGGAGACCTCGGCCCGTCTGCTCGAACTGCTGTCGCTGCTCCAGCTCAAGCGCGACTGGACGAGCCGCGAACTCGCCGACCGGCTCCACGTGAGCACGAGGACCGTGCGCGCCGACATCGGCAGGCTGCGATCCCTCGGCTACCCCGTGACCGCGCGCCCCGGTGTCGCGGGCGGCTACCGGCTGGCCGCCGGGACGGCGATGCCCCCGCTGCTGCTCGACGACGACGAGGCCGTCGCCGTCGCGGTCGGACTGGGCGCGGTCGCGACCCAGGGGCGCGGAGTCGAGGAGACGTCGCTGACCGCGCTCGCGAAGCTGGAGCAGGTGCTGCCCTCACGCCTGCGTCGGCGCGTCGAGGCCGTGCGCGAGGCGACGAGCGTCGTTCCGGGGATCGAGCCACCGCTGGACCTCTCGGTCCTCGGCGCGGTCGCCGCCGCGATCCGCGGCCACGAACGACTCCGGTTCGGCTACACGAAACCAGGGGGCGACGAGGAGGCGCGCCACACCGAACCGCATCGGCTGGTGACCTGGGGAGCGCTCTGGTACCTGCTCGCGTGGGACCTCGACCGCGACGACTGGCGGGTCTTCCGGGTCGACCGCATGGTCCCGCGCACACCGACAGGCGCGCGGTTCCGACCGCGTGCGATCCCGCAGGACGACGTCGTCGAGTACGTCGTCGGCCGCATCAGCAAGGGGGCCTGGAAGTACCGCGCCCGTCTGCTCGTGCACACCCCCGCCGCCGAGCTCGCCGCGAAGATCCGCATCCCGGTGGACGTCGAGGTGGTCGACGAGTCCACGTGCCAGGTCGAGCTGGGCTCCGACGACCCGGACGGGCTGGCGCTGTGGTTGGCGCAGCTCGACGTCGACGTCGAGGTGGTCGACGGGGACGAGCTCGCGGTGGCGTTCGCCCGCCTCGCCACGAGGTTCCGCCGCGCGGCGGGCGACGCGCCCACCCGTGCCCTGCTCAGCCCGCCGTGAAGGCGGGGTAGTCGGTGTAGCCCTCGGCGTGGCCGCCGTAGTGGGTTTCCCGGTCGTCCTCGGCCAGCGGGTGGCCCTGCTCGAAGCGCTCGACGAGGTCGGGGTTGGCGATGAAGGGGGCGCCGAAGGAGACCGCGTCGACACCGCCGTGGTCGAGGATCTGGTTGCCGAGGTCCCTGGTGAAGCCGGCGTTGGCGATGATGTTGCCCTGGTAGTGCGCGCGGTAGCGGGAGAAGAGGGCGACGCGCTCCTCGATGGTGCCGGGCGCGCCCACGAGGTGGAGGTAGGCCAGGGTGTCGTCGTCGAGCTTCTTGAGCAGCTGGTCGTAGTCGGCGAGCGTCTCCTCGTCCGCGGTGAACGCGGTTCCGCTGGTCCAGCCGGGCGACAGCTTCACGCCGACGCGGTCACCGCCCCACACGTCGCCGACGGCGTCGAGGACGTCCAGGAGGAACCGGGCCCGCTTCTCGCTGCTGCCGCCGTAGGCGTCGGTGCGCTGGTTGAGACGGGGGTTGAGGAACTGCGGGATCAGGTGCGACACCTGGGCGTGCAGCTCCACGCCGTCGAAACCGGCGCGGCGGGCGTTCTCGGCCGCGCGGCGGTAGTCGGCGATGGTGTCGGCGATCTCGGCGGCGGTGTAGGCGCGCGGGGTGAGGGTGTCCTTCGGGCCGGAGGGGGTGAAGGACGTCTCGCCGGGGTTGACGGCCGAGGGGCCCGCGGGCAGGCGGCCGCCGAGGTGGTCGGGGTGGGAGACCGCTCCGACGTGCCCGAACTGGGAGAAGATCCGCCCGCCCGCCTCGTGGACGGCTTCGGTGACCTTCGCCCACCCCGCGGTCTGCTTGTCGCTGTAGATGCCGGGGACGCTGGTGAAGCCGATCGCCTCGGGGCTCACCCAGGTCCCCTCGGTGACGATCAGCCCGGCGGAGGCGCGCTGCGCGTAGTAGGTCGCCTGCAGGTCGGTGGGCGCCAGCTCGGCGTTGTCGGCGCGGGCACGGGTCATGGGGGCCATGACGACGCGGTTCGGGAGCTCCAGCGCGCCGAGTCGGACGGGCTGGAGCAGGGGCTGGGTGGTCATGGGCGGCTTCCTTGTGCTGAGGGGTGGATCAGGACGCGGGGCTGGTGGCGCTCCTGGTCGACCAGTTATTAATGATGGGCATCATCGGAACCATTGCTATAATGAGAGACGTCATCGAAAAGGTCAAATCCGGAGCGCGCGAGAGGACGGCAATGCCGCGGATCACCAAGGAGGACAAGGCCCGCAACAGGCAGAACATCCTCGAAGCGGCGAGCCGCATGTTCCGCTCGCAGGGCGTCGACGCGGTCGGCATCGCCGAGCTGATGAAGGAGGCCGGACTCACCCACGGCGGCTTCTACAACCACTTCGCCTCCAAGAACGACCTGGTCGTGGAGGTGTGCGGAGCCGCGTTCGCCGCGTCGCACGGGAGCCTGGCCCAGATCGTCGACGACGGTCCTCACCAGGACGGCTCCGCGCTGAAGCGGGTCGTGGACGGCTACCTGTCCACCGCGCACCGCGACGCCCCGGACGGCGGCTGCCCCTCCGCCTCGCTGGTCACCGACGCCGGACGGCACAGCGAAGCCGTGCAGAGCGCGTACGCCGCCGGGGTCGAGGGCTACCTGACCGGCTTCGCCGCCGAGTTCCTGCGCGAAGCCGAGGAGAACGGCCACGACCTCGACCCCGACGAG
Source organism: Umezawaea tangerina (assembly GCF_003002815.1). Lineage (GTDB taxonomy): Bacteria > Actinomycetota > Actinomycetes > Mycobacteriales > Pseudonocardiaceae > Umezawaea > Umezawaea tangerina. Next base: position 266,632 of record NZ_PVTF01000005.1, read on the forward strand.
GCCCGGCACAAGGCCATGCGCCTGCTCAGCGAGATGGTCGGCGCGCTCGTGCTCGCCAGGGCCGTGCGCCAGGTCGAACCCGAGCTCTCCGACGAGATCCTGCGGGCGGGCCGCGGCCAGGCCGTCGACTGAGCCGACCCGGTTCCCTCGTCGGCGGATCAGCCCCGACCAGTGGTCCGCCGGTTCCGCGCGGGCGTCCTCACTTGCGGTGGCGGATCCCGGCGTAGAGGAACGTGCCTCCGGCGAAGGCGAGAGCGAGGCCTGCCGCCCCGCGCTGGCCCGCGGCACGCCCCGCGTCGTACTGCTCCTCGGTCAGCTCACGGACGACGACGCCGTCCTCCACTTCCTGGTACTTCCCATTCTCGTGCTCGAAACTCCCCGAGGCGGGCTCGGTCAGCAGCGGGAACGCGAACAGGAACGCCCCGCCGAAGAACGCGATCACCCCCACCACGACCGCCCACGCGGGCAGCGTCGGGTGCTCGAAGTTGTACCCGCCCCTGGCCAACACCACCGTCGACACCAAGAGGCCCATGGAGATCACCGCCAGCACGAGGTTCGCCGGGCGCGGCAACAACGCGCTGCCGGTCACGAACCCGAACGCGATGACGACGGCGTCGACGATGATCACCACGAGCGACGCCCGCTGCAACGGCACCAGTCCCATGATCAGCAGACTAGGGCCCGCCCCGGTCACCTGGACCGGTTATCGGCAATCCGGCCTGCCGTGCCGGCCGTGGGACGGGGTCGCGAGCGCGTGGTCGACCGACTCGGCCAGCTCGACGTCGTGGTCGACCTCGGTCATCCGCGTGATCCCCCGGATGAGGTGACCGGACGGGACCGCGACGACCAGCCGCAGCCTGTTCTCGGCGGCTCGCTCGCGGGCCTGCAGCAACGCCATCAGGCCGAGCGAGCCGAAGAACGTGATCTTCGACAGTTCCAGCACCAGCACCTCGGCCGGTGTCGGCAAGGGACTACCAGGACTGGGACGGGTGGGACGGGTAGCCGCGGCCGCGACGAAACCCTGGTCGACCGCCCACCGGAAGGAGTCGATCGTGACGTGGTCGACCTCGCCCCACATCCACACGACCACCGCCCGGCGGTCCGGCAGCGTCGCGACCCGCGTCCACACGTTCGTCCCCGTGTCCACATCGTCCATCCCATCACACCGGCGGGGAATCCACCGCACACCACGATGCCGACGGCACGGTCGACCGCGGTTCCCTACGCCTGGGCGAACCGGTTCCTCCGCACCGGCTCGGGCTCCGACCACAGTCCGTGGGGGTATCCCAACCGCGGCGCGCTCACCTCGTCCAGCCACTCGAGCTGACGCGCGGAGATGTCCAGCTCACCGGCCGCGAGGTTGGACGTGAGCTGGTCCACGCTCCTCGGTCCGACGATGGGGATCACCCCCTTGGACATCGACCACCTGATCGCCACCCGGTCCGGAGTCGTGCCGAGGTCGCGGGCGACGCTCTCGACGGCGTCCAGGACCTTCCCCTTGACGGGGTCGTTTTCCCGGTGGAGGAACTGGCTGATCGAGCTCTGCGCGCGACCCGTCTCCCCTCGCCGGTACTTGCCCGTCAGGAAACCACCGCCGAGAGGCGTGAAACCGAGGACGCCCAGGCCGAACGCCTCCGCCATCGGCACCAGCTCCCGGTCGGCACCGCGCTCGACGAGGCTGTACTCGGTCTGGATCGCCACGAGCGGGGCCCACCCCCGCTGCTGGGCGAGGGTGACTCCCGTCGCCACCCGCCATGCGGGGAAGTTGGACAGACCGGCGTACAGGATCTTGCCCGCGCGGGTCAGGTCGTCGAAGGCCCGCACCACTTCCTCGATGGGCGTGGAGCCATCGGCCACATGGGCCCAGAACACGTCCACCCGGTCGGTCCCCAGTCGGCGCAAGCTCTGCTCCAGGGACTGGACCATCGCCTTGCGGCTGTTCCCGGTCACCTGGAGGCCGCTGCCCGTCGAGGTCCCCATGGTGTACTTCGTCGACAGGACAACGTCTTCGCGATCCGCGGAGAGGATGTCCGACAGGTACTCCTCGGCCTCCCCCGCCTGGTAGTTGGACGCGGTGTCGATGAAGTTCCCTCCCGCTTCCCGGTAGACGTCGTACATCGCCCGAGCCTCGGGCACCTGAGCCCCGTGCCCCCAGCCCATCCCGAAGTTGCCCGTCCCCAACGACAGCTCCGACACCCGTAGCCCTGATCGTCCGAGAAATCGGTATCGCATGCGTCTCCACTCCTGGTGTCGATCGGCGCGAGCAGGCTCTTCACACCTGCCGCCTGCCACCATCGTTCTGATCACCGGGCGTACAGTCCATAACGTGGAGTCCAGCAATGTTCACCGATCGTCCAGCACGGAGGTCGTCCTCGGCGCACACGACCCCTTCCGGGACGCCTTGACCCTGGCGCGACCCCGGACCGTCGCTCCCGTCCCGTTCCGCGCGACGGCGCCGTGGGGAGCCCGGTTCTCGCCGTTCCCGCACATCAAGCTCGGCGTGGTCGTGGAAGGCGAATGCTGGCTGTGCGTCGACGGGATGGACCCCCTTTTCCTGAGCACGGGCGACTTCTACCTCCTCGGGAACCCGCCCCTCTACGGCCTCGGCAGTTCGATCGAGGCGGCACGCGGGTCGCTCCACCACGAGATTCCCTTTGGTGGAAAGGAAATCTCGTCGGGCACCGTCACGTACACGTGCAGCGTCGACTTCGAGTTCCAGGACTCCGACGCGTCGACCCTGTTCTCCTCGCTGCCCCCGGCTCTGCTCGTCAAGGCCGACGACGCCGACGGAAGACTGCTCTGGAACATCGCGACCATCCTCGTCCACGAGATGGAGGCGCGGAAAGCCGGCAGATCCCTTGTCCTGGAGCACCTGGCCCAGATCCTCCTGGTGCACATGCTGAGGTCGCACGCCACCTCGTCCCACGAGCCCATGGGGTGGCTCGCCTCGGTGACCGACGACGGGATCGGGGCGGCGTTGCGCGCCGTGCACGCCGAACCGGGCCGTCGCTGGACCCTCGAAGAGCTCGCCAAGATCGCGATGATGTCGAGGTCGACGTTCGCCACGACCTTCAGGAGCAGGGTGGGCAGGCCTCCTCTGGATCACCTCATCGAATGGCGGATGCAGCTGGCGCGGGCCGCGCTGCGCACGAACGACTCCCTCACCGCCATCGCGGAGGCCGTCGGGTACCAGTCCGAAAGCGCGTTCAGCACGGCTTTCCGGCGCGTTGTCGGGACGTCACCACGGGAGTTCCGCGCCGCACTGCACGCACGGCCGGAAGACCGCGGGTCCGGCAGTCCCGCCTCGGTGGTCCCGTCCGGGACCCACCACCCGGAGTCCCGGCAGGGCTGATGACCAACCGCGACCACGCCGTTCACACGCGCGTGGTCGTCGCGTCGGACCACACCACGAGACCGCGGCGGCCGGGTTGGCCGCTCAGCCAGGACGCGGCGTCGCGGTCGAGGGCGTACGCGGTGGTGGCGTCGATGTCGGCCCAGGTCAACGAAGCCGTGACCACGGTGACGGACGCGACGGCGGTGGGCGGGCGGCCGGTGCGGGCGTCGACGACGTGCTGCCCGCGGTGGGCGGCGCCGGAGGTGGCCACGGCGCCGGTGAACACCGGGACGACCGCGACGAGCCTGGTCGGGTCGTGCGGGTCCTCGATGCCGATCCGCCACGGGTCGGCGTCCGGGTCGAGGGTGCGGCAGAGCAGGTCGCCGCCCGCCGACAGGCAGAAGTCGGTGTCCTGCAACGCCTCCAGGTGCACGGCGGCGCGTTCGGCCGCCCACCCCTTGACCACACCGCTGGGGTCGAGGCCGACGCCGTCCCGGCGGACCCGGAACGCGCCGTCGGACCGCCGCTCGGCCAGCTCCCCCAGCGCCAGCACCTCGGCGACCTCCGCCGGGCAGTCGGCCACGTCCACCTCACCGCGACCCAGGCGGGACACGAAGGAGTCGGGCCGGTAGGTGCTGAACACCCGGTCCACCCGGCGCAGCGACTCCACCACCTCGGCCCACGCCGCGCGGGCCCGGCCGTCGGCGGTGTGCGCGCCGCGCAGCGCCAGGCTGATGGGCAGCCCCATGACGTGCTCGACGTACCGGGTGGTCACAGTCCCGCCTCGTCCAGCGCGCCCTGCAACGACTCGACGTACCCCTCGCTCGTCACCGTCGCGCCGCTGACCATGTCGACGTCGGCGCTCTGGGCGTCCAGCGCCTCCTGGACGAGGATGGGCAGGGCGCGGGCGTTGATCTCCTGGTCCTTGCGGTTCCCGTCCGGGTAGACCGGCACGGTGACCGCGGTGACCTTCCCCCCGCTGATGGTCACCTCGACCCGCACCGGACCCCACCGCGTGTCGACCGACGGCCCGGTCACCGTGCGCGAGTCCGCGGTCCCGCCCGTCCCCGGCGTGGTCGGCGACCGCACGGCAGTGGCGGCCATGGGTCCGGCCAGGGAGGTGCGGTAGCCGAACAGGAGCACGACGACGGTGATCGTGCCCAGCAGCCACATGACGATGCGCTTCATGTCCTCACCACGCGAACTTCTCGATGTGGAGCCGGTCGGGACGCACGCCCGCGGCGGTGGCGGCGCGGCGGACGGACTCGGCCCACTGCTCCGGTCCGCACACGTAGACGTCGCGGTCGGCGATGTCGGGAACCCACGTCCGCAAGGCCGTCACGTCGTCCACGGGCACACCCGCGCCGAGCCAGGAGTCCGGGGACCGGCGGTGGCCGGGCAGGTCCACGACCCGCAGGCCGCGGCGCTCGGTGAACTGGCGCAGCTCGTCGGCGAAGAGCGGCCGGTGGGTGAACCTGTGCAGCACGACCGCCTCCCCGTGGGCGTAGTCGAGCCCGGCGGCGAGCGCGCGCAGCGGCGCGATACCGACACCCGCGCCGATCAGCACCACGCCCGAGCGGGTGCGGGCCCTGGCGGTGAGCCTGCCGAACGGGCCTTCGAACAGCACCCGCGTGCCGGGGCGGATCGACCGCGCCTCCCGGCTGCCGTCGCCCAGCTCCTTGACGGTGATGCGCAACCTGCGCCCGTCCGGGGCCGCCGAGAGCGAGTACGGGTGGCCGCGGGTCCAGCCCTCCCGGTCGAGGAACCGCCAGAGGAGGAACTGGCCCGCCTTGGCCGGGAAGCGGTCCAGCGCCCGTCCGGTGAGGTGCACCGAGACGACGCCGTCGCCCTCCGGCACCACGGCGGTGACCCGCAGCCGGTGCCGGACGTTGCGCCACAACGGAATCCCGATCCGCCACACCAGCACGGCACCGAGCGCCGCGCCCCACAGCGACCACCAGTACGCGGTGGCCGCGGTCGAGGCCAGGAACTCCTGGCCGGTCCACAGCTGGTGGGGCAGCGCGAACCCGACACCGAGGTAGGCGTAGAGGTGCAGCAGGTGCCACGACTCGTAGCGGATCTTGGCGCGGGCCGCCTTGACGCTGGTGACGGCGGTCATGACCAGGCACGCGGTCCCCGCCACCGCCAGCAGCATCGCGGGGTACTCGGTGGTGAGCTCCCAGAACGTCGCGGGCACGTGCAGGAGCTCACCGGCCGCGTAGCCCCAGGTGATGAGCACGAGGTGCGCGAACATCAAGTTGACCGACGTGAAGCCGACGACCCGGTGCAACGCGATCAGCCGGTCCTGCCCGAACGCCCGCTCCAGCACCGGCAGCCTGGCCATCAGCAGCACCTGGACCAGCAGCAGGTCGGCCGACACCAGCCCGGTGAGCCGCCCGGCCGACGTCAGCCCGTCGGCCCACTCGGTGAGGTCGGCGATCCCACCACCGACCACCCACCAGTACACGACCAGCAGCAGCCCCGCCCACAGCACGACACCCGCGGCGACCCGGACACCCGCGTCCAGCCGCGCACCGGTGGGAACCGCGGTCGCGGGCGGTCCGGTCAGCCCCAGGCTCATGCCGGTCTCCTCGGGCCGTGTACGCCGCCACGATCGCATGGCAGGGCATCGACGTGGTCCATATCGGCACTCCTCCGGATCGGCCTTCGCCACCAAGTTCGCTGGTGAACCCGTGTACCGCACATGAGCAACCTGTGAGTCCGCTGTGCGCCCCCGGACCAACGGCGAACCGCTTCCCGCGCGACCGTCGCCGCCGTGCCTAGGAGGTGATCCCCCGTCGAAGGCCGTAGAACGCTCCGCCCGCCGCCAGGACGGCGACGCCCGAGACCACCGACCCGGCCGGGAGGGCGAAGGCCAGCAGCAGGCATCCGAGCACGCCGATGACCGGCACGCCGCGCGGAGGTCGTCCTTCGGTGCGGCCGAGTGTCAGGGCGGAGGCGTTGGCGATCGCGTAGTACACGAGCACCCCGAACGAGGAGAAGCCGATCGCACCACGCAGGTCCGCGGTCGCGGCGAGCACCGCCACGACGGCGCCGACCGCGAGCTCGGCGCGGTGGGGCACCGCGAACCGGGGGTGCACCGCGGCCAGTGCGCGGGGGAAGTGCCGGTCGCGGGCCATGGCCAGGGTCGTCCGCGATACTCCGAGGATCAGCGCCAGCAGCGACCCGAGTGCGGCGACCGCGGCGCCGGTGCGCACGACCGGTGCCAGCCACCCGGCACCGACGGCCCGGACCGCGTCCGACAGCGGGGTCGTGGTGTCCGCCAAGCGCTGCGGCCCGAGCACCGCGAGGACGGAGACGGCCACGGCGGTGTAGACGAGAAGTGCTGTGCCGAGCGCGATCGGTACAGCGCGCGGGATCGTGCGGGCGGGGTCGCGGACCTCCTCGCCCAGGGTCGCGATGCGCGCGTACCCGGCGAAGGCGAAGAAGAGCAGCCCCGCCGCCTGGAGCACCCCGACGGCGGTGACGTCGGCGCCGACGCCCAACCGGGTGGCGTCGGCCTGCTCCGAGGTGAGGGCGGCGACCACGACGGCGGCGAGCACCGCCAGGACGCCCGCGACGACCACACGGGTCACCAGCGCGGACTTCCGCACCCCGGCGTAGTCCACGGCGGTCACCGCCACCACCGCGGCCACCGCCACCGAGTGCGCGTGGTCCGGCCAGGCGTAGAGGCCGACGGTGAGCGCCATCGCCGCGCAAGACGCGGTCTTGCCGACCACGAAGGCCCATCCGGCCAGGTAGCCCCAGAAGTCGCCCAGCCGCTCGCGACCGTAGACGTAGGTACCGCCGGAAGCCGGGTAGCGGGCCGCTAGCCGGGCCGACGACGTGGCGTTGCAGTACGCCACCACCGCGGCGAGCGCCAAACCCGGCAGCAGCCCGGAACCCGCCACCTTCGCCGCCGGCGCGAGGACCGCGAAGATCCCCGCGCCGATCATCGCGCCCAGGCCGATCACCACGGCGTCGGTGACGCCCAGTCCCCGACGCAGCCCGTCCGGAACGTCCGCGCCCGACGGTGGACCGCTCATGAGACCTGTCTCCCCGACACCACACCCGGAACCCGTTGTCGGCGAACGATATCCGGGCAGGGCGGTGGAGGTCAGGGCTTGCGGGTCGTCACCAGGCTCCTAGGCGAAGACCACCAGCTGGGCGCGGTGGCCGATCACAGGTGGGGCCCCAGGATCAGGCGGACGGCTCGGGCGCCCATCCGCAGGTGCGCGGCCGGGTCGGGGTGCAGGCCGTCGGGCAGCGCCCTGGCCTCGTCCGGCCCGAGGAGCTCCCGTCCGTCGAGGTAGTGCAGTGCAGGGTCCGCGCGGATGTCGACGACCTTGGCGAGCAGCGTGCGGACACCGGTCAGCGTCAGCGCTCCGGCACCCGCGGAACCCAAGGCGCGTTTGCGGCCGGTCTCCTCGTCGAGCCCGACAGGGCCGGGCGTGGTCTCCAGGTCGGCGAAGGAGGTCGGCGAGACCAGCACGACCGGCGTGTCCGGGTGGCCTTCGCGGATCGTGTCCAGGAACCCGTGCACGGCGGGGACGAAGGTGCGTTCGCGCATCGCCGCGTCCCCGACGATGTTGATCCCGACCTTGAGCGAGATCAGGTCGGCCGGGGTGTCCCGGATGGCGCGGGCGACCTCCGGGTCGAGCATGGCGTTGCCGCCGAAACCGAGGTTGGTCAGCGCCGCGCCGGTCGTGAGAGCGGCGATGGCGGGCCAGGTCAGGGTCGGGGCGGGCGCCTCGAGGCCGTGGCTGATCGAGGAGCCGTAGTGCGTCCACGCCAGGCCGGGCGGCGGGGTCGGCGCGAGCAGCGGCGCGTCGGAGTCGAGCGTGCGCAACTCGACCGTCGCGCCGTGAGGCAACCAGATCTCGACGTCCTTCTCGCCACCGGGCAGGTCGTCGAAACGCACGGTTTCGGGGTGGCCGGGGCTCAGCCGGACGTCGGCGAGGTCGGCGCCGAAGCTGAGCACGTCACCCGCCGTGGCCTGCACGCGGCTGAGCACCGTGCCGTTGACGGCGAGGTCGAACGAAGCGGGCAGCGGGCTGCCGTCCATCTCCGGCACGGTGACGTGCACGCCCAGCGCCAGCGACCGCGCTGCCGTGCGCAGGCGCAGGCGGACCCCGGCCGCCTGCGCGACGACCAGGTCCAGCAAGCCGTGGTGCAGGCGCGGCCGGGTCCAGGCGGGGAGCCGTCGCGGGCGCACGCCGGCCGGGGTGCGTTCGAGATCCAGCGCGCCGAGGACCGCGACCCTGGTGTCGGGCAGGGGGATGTGGTGGGTCATGCCGTGCGCTCCTTGTCGTGGTCGGCGGTGGTCGCCGGGGACTGCGGGACGAGCGGGTCGTGGTCGGCGGCGTGGCCCGCGTCGACCGGGAGGGGGCCGCTCCGGAAGAGCAGGGCGGCCAGTACGGCGCTGCTCAGGAAGACCGCCGCCGCGACCCGGAACACCAGGTGGTAACCGGCGAAGGTCGCCTCGGCGATGGTCACGGGCTGCGCGGCGGTCGCGGGACGCGCCGCGAGGTAGCTCGCGACCGCGGTGGTGGTGAGCGAGCTGAACACCGCCATCCCGATGGACCCGCCGATCTGCTGGGCCGTGGTCACCAGCGCCGAGGCCACTCCGGCGTCGTGCGGCCGGACACCGCTGGTCGCGGCGTTCTGCACCGGGCCGAAGATGAACCCGAACCCCACCCCCGTGACGAGCAGGGCGGGCAGGACGTCCACGCCGTAGGTCGACCCGGCACCGATCCCGGTGAGCACGACCATGCCGACCGCGGCGAGGAGGCAGCCGACCGGGACGAGCGGCCGGGGCCCGGTGCGCGGCAGGAGCACCGCCCCGGAGAACACGGCCCCCGCCATGACCAACCCGATCATCGGGAGGAACGCCAGGCCGGTCTGGACGGGGGTGAAGCCCAGCGTGTTCTCGAGGTAGTAGGTGAGGAAGAGCAGGACCGCGAACATCCCGATCCCGGCGATGCCCAAGGTCAGGTACGCCGCTCCCCGGACCCGGTCCAGGACCACCCGCAGCGGCAGCAACGGGTGGGCGGTGCGGCGTTCGACGACCACGAAGACGGCGATGAGCACGACGCCCGCGGCCACCGGTCCGAGCGTCCGGACGTCGTGCCAGCCGTTCGCCTCGGCGGTGCCGAGACCGAAGACGATCCCGACCAGGCCGAGCACCACGGCGAGCGTGCCCTTGATGTCGAGCCGGACCCGACGCGGCCGGTCGCCGTCGTGCAGGAGGCGCAGCCCGCCGACGAACGCGACCGCCGCGATGACCAGGTTGACGTAGAGGCACCACCGCCACGACAGGCCTTGGGTGAGGACACCACCCAGCAGCAGCCCCACCGCGCCACCGGCGCCCGAGATCGCGCCGAAGATCCCGAACGCGCGGCCGCGTTCCTCGGCGTCGTCGGCGAAGGTGATCGACAGCAGCGACAGGGCCGCCGGCGCGAGCATCGCGGCGAACGCTCCCTGTCCGACGCGCGCGACCAGCAGCGTCGTGAAGTCCCCGGCGGCACCGCCGACCGCCGACGCCACGGCGAACCCGCCGACGCCGATGAGGAACACCCGCTTGCGCCCGAAGTAGTCCGCGAGCCTGCCGCCGAGGAGCAGGAGGCTGCCGAACGCGAGCGCGTAACCGGTCATCAGCCACTGCCGGTGGTCGGCGGGCAGTCCGAGGTCGTGCTGGATGGTGGGCAGGGCGATGGCGACGATGGTGGAGTCCAGGACGTCCATCAGCTGGGCGAGGCCCAGCACGACGAGCGCCAGCCAGCGGTTCGCCCCACTTCGCTTGTTCATGAGCGATCTCTCGGATGCGAGAACGTTGATCGTGTAGTCACGAACACAGTTCCTATCTTGAGAACACCGTTCGTGTCAACGTTGGATACGAACAACGTTCGTATCCAGTTATGGTGGTGGGGTGAACCCGAAGGAGCGACGCGCGGCCCGCCACCTGCACCCCACCCCCGACGGCCCCAAGCCGCGGCGCCGAACCGTGGAGCAGGTCGTCGACACCGCGCTGGGCGTCATCGCCGCCGAGGGCTACGAGGCGCTGACCATGCGCAGGCTGGCGACCGCGCTCGACACCGGACCCGCCTCGCTCTACAACCACGTGGTCAACAAGGCCGACCTCGACGAACTGCTCATCGGACGGCTCTGCACCCAGCTCGTGCTCCCCGACCCCGACCCGGCCGCCTGGCAGGAGCAGATCCACGGCGTGTGCGCCCAGATGCGCGACCAGTACCTGAAGTACCCCGGCATCTCCCGAGCCGCGCTCGCGATGGCACCCACCGACCTGGAGATCGTGCGCGTCGGCGAAGGGATGCTGGCGATCCTGCTCGCCGGCGACGTCACCCCGCAGGCCGCCGTCTGGGCCGGCGACGCCCTCCTGCTTTACGTCGCCGCCTACTGCCTGGAGCTGTCGATCGCCGACCAGCGCGCCGCCCGGAACGACCCCGTCTGGGGCCACGACCGCGACGAGCTCACCCGCCGCTTCACCGCCCTACCCCCCGAAACCTTCCCCCACACCACCCGCCACGCCGCCGAGCTCACCGCGGGCGAAGCCCACGACCGCTTCGACTTCACCATCACCCTGATGCTCGACGGCCTCGCACAACCGTCGGCGAACCGACCGTCGCGTCGACCACCACCGTGACCGGTTGTCGTTCCGGCCCTAGATCACGCGGTGCCGCACCCGCCACACCACCACACCGATCAGGATCGCCGCGACGGCGACGAACAGGGCCGCCTCGACGAGCTGGAACGGCCAGAACCGGTCGGCTGGGCGGTAGACGCCGAACCGCTGGACGCCCCGCTCGGTGAGCGTGACCCGGCCTTGGTCGAGCACGACCAGGTGGTCGCAGACGCGCTCCAGCTCGTGCACGACGTGGGAGGAGAACAGGACTGTCACCCCGCCTTCGGCCACCGCGCCCATGAGGACCTGCAGGAACTCGTGCCGGGCCAGCGGGTCGAGGCCGGCCACCGGCTCGTCGAGGACGAGCAGGTCAGGCCGCTTCGCCAGGGCCAGGGCCAACGCGACCTGGGCCTGCTGCCCGCCCGAGAGCGTGCCTACCCTGGGGTCGAGCGGGATGCCCAGCTTCGCCAGCCCCTGGTCGAACCGCAGGTTGCGGGCCCGGCCGAAGCGGAGCGTCTCGGCGACGGTGAAGCGCTTGTACAGCGGGTGGTCCTGCGCCAGGAACCCGATCCGGGACAGGGTGTGCGGGGTGGCGTCGCGGCCGAGGACCTCCACCGTGCCGGTGCTCGGTGCCGGCAACCCGACGACCAGGCGCAGCAATGTGATCTTGCCCGCCCCGTTCGGCCCGACCAGGGCGATCACGCCGCCCGCGGGCAGGGCCAGGGTGCAGTCGCGCAGCGCCCAGCCCTTCCGGTAGCGCTTGCCCACGCCGTCGGTGCGCAGCGCGAGCCCGGTCGCCGTCACGCCACGCCCTCGTTCCGCGTCTGCTGGTGGACGGAGGTGAAGAGGGCGTTGACCGCCTGCTCGTCGAGACCGGCCGGTAGGCCTTGGCGACGGTGTTCGGGTTGATCGCCAGGTCCTCGACCACCTCGCGGATGAGCGGGAGGCGGTCACCGGGTCGGAGGAAGCCCAGCAGCACCGCTTGGCGCCCATGACCGGAGCGTGATCAGTTCCACGGGTGCGGCTACCGTGTGTGCCTTCGGTGAGCCGGGCGGAGGTCGGGGTGGACGGGGACGGTGGGGCCGGGCACTCGAACGCGGTCTCCGACACCAGCGGAGTCGTGGTGCAGGTGCGCGACGTCCACGGCGACGTGACCGTCACCGGTACCGCGCCCGTGCGACGTCCTCGGCAGCTGCCGATGTCGATCGGCAACTTCACCGGCCGCGAGCGGGAGCTCGACGAGCTGGACGCGCAGCTGCGGCGCGGTACGTCGGGCGCGGTGATCTCCGCGGTCTCGGGCACCGCGGGTGTCGGGAAGACCGCGTTGGCGGTGCACTGGGCGCACCGGGTGGCCGAGGAGTTCCCCGACGGGCAGCTCTACGTCAACCTGCGCGGCTACGACCGCGAACCGCCGCTGTCACCCGACGACGTGCTGGCCGGTTTCCTGCGCGCCCTCGGCGTCACGGACATCCCCAGCGACGGCGGTGAACGGGCCGCCCGCTACCGCACGCTGCTCGCCGAGCGGCGGCTGCTCGTGGTGCTGGACAACGCCGGCCGGGTCGACCAGGTGCTGCCCCTGCTGCCCGGCGGCACCTCGTGCTTCGTGCTCGTCACCAGCCGGGACCGCATGTCCACCCTGCGCGTGCGCTACCGGGCGCACGGCGTGGACCTGGACCTGCTGCCGCTCGAGGACGCGTTGCGGCTGCTGCGGGCGACGGTCGGGCCGAAGGTGGACGAGGAGCCGGGCGCGGCCAGAGCGCTGGTGCGCAGCTGCGCGAACCTGCCCCTCGCGCTCGGCATCACCGCGGAGATCGCGGCGGTGCGGGAGCGGACGCCGTTGGCCGACCTCGCCGAGGAGCTGGCCGACGAGCACCGGCTGCTGGGCGTGGCCGACGACGAGCACAGCATCCGCACGGTGTTCTCCTGGTCGCTCAAGACCCTCGACGAGCGGTGCGGCCTGGTGTTCCGCTACCTCGGGCTGCACCCCGGCCGCGAGTACGACGTGCCCGCGATCGCCACGCTGGCCGACCTGCCCGCCGCCGACGTGCGGCGGGCGGTCGACGACCTGGTGCGGGTGCACCTCGTCGAGGAGGTCGCGGACGGGCGGCTGCGCGCCCACGACCTGCTCGCCGCCTACGCACGCGATCTGGCGGCCGAGCACTTCACCGGGGCCGAGACGACGGAGTCGTTCTCCCGGCTGTTCGGGCACTACCGGCGGCTGAGCGCGTACGCGGTGAAGCTGGTGACCGGTGGCAGGCAGAGCCACCGGCGCGCGACGTCCCCGCCGACCGGTGGGGTCAGGCCGGACCGGACGTGGTTCGCCACCGAGCGCCTGAACCTGGAGGCCGTCCTCGACCACGCGCGCGACCACGGGACCGCCGCGGAGGACGTCGGGTACCTCACGCACGACCTGGGCGTCCTGACCCGCGCGGCCGGGGACCTGCCGGGGGCGCTGCGCCACCACGCCGCCGCGGCGCCGGTGTTCCGGCAGACCCAGCGGCGCTACTCGTACCGGATCCGGCTGGACGAGGAGGAGGCGAAGGTCGCGGCCGGGCTGTACGCGGGTGCGCTGCGGACGCTGCGGCTGCTCGGCGACGACTTCCAGCAGGCGAACCTGACGTGGGAGCTGGCCGAGGTGCACCGGCTCACCGCGGTCGCCGCCCTGGCCTGCGGCGACCACGCCCAGGCCATCCGGCTCGCGCGTTCCGCGGAGCGGGTGTTCGAGAAGCGCGAGGACCTGAGGTCGGCGGCGACCTGTTCGCTGACCTACCTGACCGCGGTGTGCACCAGCGCGGTCGACACCTCGACCACCTCGCCGAACCGGACGATCGACAAGGCGCTGTCGACCGCGCGCAGGCTCGACGAGCTGGGGATGGGCGACGAGGCCGACTACGCGCGGCTGCTCGGCGTGCGGGTGGCGACCGCGGCCGGACAGCTCGGCCGAGCCGACGCCCTGCTCAAGGAGGTCACCGCGCCGATGGTGAGCACGCCCACCGAACAGCGCCTGCTGCACGTGCTGTGCGAGGCCGAGCTGATGGAGGAGGCGGGCGAGCCCGAGGTGGCGATCGCGTTGGCCGTCGACGGCTACGCGGAGGCGGGCCGGTCCGACGGCCGGGCCGCGGGGATCGGCGGCCAGCCCGCCAGCACCCTGTACGGGCGTGCTCTGCGCGCGTTGGCACTCCGGATCGCGCTGCGCGCCGACGACGCGGCGCGGGTCTTCGAGATCGCCGAGCGGTTCCGCCCGCAACGGCAGGGGTTCGCCCAGGACGACCGGGTCGCGCGGCTCGACGTGGTCGCGGAGCAGCTCGGCGGGCGCGCCCTGATCGGGTACGCGGCGACGTCGGACCGGCTGATCGCCACGGTCGTGGTGGACGGTCGGGTGCACGTCGTCGACCTGGACCCTGGCAGGGTGATCGAGCACACCGACCTGTTGCGGGCGGACATGAACTCCGTCTCGGGGGCGGTGGACTTCCTCTCCGACCGGGTGGTCGGGCTGACCTCCGCGCAGGTCGTCCAGTCCGCGGTGGACCTGGACGAGCACGTGGTCGTGCCGCTGCTGGAGCTGCTCGGGGATCGTGACCTGGTGGTCGTCCCCGCCGAACCGCTCGCGGGCGTCGCCTGGTCGGCACTGCCGTCGCTGCACGGCCGGTCGTTGGTCGTCGCCCCGTCGGTCACCTCGTGGTCGGACGCGCGGCGCCGTCGTGCCGCACCGCGCTCATCCGACCGGGGCGTGTTCGTGATCGGGCCGGACATGACCGCGGACCAGACCAACGTCCCCGAGCTCGTGGACCTCCACCCCCGTGCCGACATCGTCGCCCCGGAGGTGCGGGCGGTGCTGGGACGCGCTGACGGAGCGCACTTCCTGCACCTGGTGGCGCGCCGGGAGCACGAGCCGGAGAACTTCGTGTTCTCCAGGGTCGTGCTCGCCGACGGCGCGTTGTTCGCCCACGACTTCGGCGAGCTGGAGGAGCCACCGGACCTGGTCGTGCTGCAGGGCATCGGCGAGCGGGTGTCCGACGAGGAAGCGCTCGGGTTCGCCAACGGCCTGCTCGTCGCCGGGGTGCGGACGGTCGTCGTGGCGGTCACGAAGGTCGCCCGGCAGACCACGTTCGCGGTGATGCGGGAACTGCACACCGCCTTGGCCGCCGGCGAGGCACCGAGCAGGACGCTCGCCAGGATCGTCGCGGTGGACCCGCTGCGCAGACCGTTCCTGTGCGTCGGTTCCGGCGACTGACACCTGGTTCCTCCCGCACCTGTCGTCCGTCCACATCGGTCACGGCAACGCCGGCCTGCTTGCGGGCGTTGGGGTTCCGCGTTGTCGGCAGCAGCAGCCGGGCCTTCATCGAGCGGACTTCCTGCTCGTGACGACCGTCCACAGGATCAGTCCGGCGTACACGACGACCATGAGCGCCTGGGAGAAGTTGGCCGCGGCGCCGATCGGCAGCAGGTAGATGGCCGCGACGCGGAGTCCGGACTCGGCCAGCAGGACGAACCCCCAGACCAGGGAGACGCGGACCCAGCGGGCGCGCAGGGCACCGGTTCGGATGGCGGCCTCGAACTCCTCGTGCCGCGCCGGTCCGGCGGACCGGGCGAAGCGCTGGGCCGCGTAGAAGGCGATCGGGCGTTTGACGAGGCAGCTGACCACCAGGACCAGGCCCGCGGCACCGGACATCGCCGAGTCCTTGGCGAGGATGAACCTGGCGTCGCCGGTGAGGAAGGTCAACGCGAAGCCCACACCGAACATCGCGAGCAGGAACAGTGCGAACGGGTCCAGTCGGCGTTGCCGCACCGCCACCCACAGCACCCGCAGTCCGGCGACGACGGTCCCGGTGAGCAGGGCGACGTACGTACTGGCACCGAGCAGTTCGGCGGCGAAGTAGGCGAGGACCGACAGCCCCATGTCGAGGAACAGCACGCCGACCAGCCCGCGTGCGGCCGGACCGGCGGGTTCGCGGCTCACGGTGGTGGCGTGATCGGACGAGGTCGAAGGCATGGGTGCTCCCCAAGGTGGTCGTGGTGGGATCGCGTTTCCCTTGCCGTGAAAGGGATTCCGGTTGGAGAACGCGTCCTGTTCCGGTCGTCGCCGACGTTACGGAGCCTGCGGCTTCCCGTCGTGGGGTGAGCGCCGTAGGTTCGGGTGGAGGAAGTTCTCCACCCGGACTACAGCGCGTGCCGCAGGACGTCGGGTCCGGTCGGCCGTACCTTGGTGGACGTGACCAGGTTCGAGACGACCGCGGTGGAAAGCCGGTTCCGGGAGGGACTGGTCCTGCCGTTCCTCGTGCTCGTCTCGATCGCCGTCACCGTCGTCCGGTGGCCCGGTGGTGTCGTGCTCCCGGCGGTCGCGCTGCCCCTGTTCGTCCTGGTCTCGATCACCGCGGTCGGGGTCCTGCTGCCCTGGCGGTGGTTGACCGGACGTCGTCTGCTGGTCGCGATGACCGCGTACATGCTGCTCGGCGCGTTGCTGCTGCCGCTCGCGCACGCGACGACGGCGGTGCTGCTCCCCTACAGCGCGGCCGCCACGGCCGGTGGGGTTCTCGTCTCGCGCAAGGCGGCCACCTGGTTGGCCGCGGCGGGCGCACTGGTCGCGGCCTGCGCGACCCTGGTCGTCGGGCACCTCGCGCCCGCCACGCCGCAATGGCCGTGGTGGATCGCGCTGACCGTGGGCCTGCCGGTCTACGGCGGCATCGCCAACCGCGCCCGGCTCGACGCCCTGCGCAACGCGCGACGCGCCGCGGAGGAGGCGCTGCGGGCGAGCGAGTCCGAAGCACGCGAGGCGGCCCTGCTGGAGCGCGGCCGCATCGCCCGCGAGATCCACGACGTCCTCGGCCACTCGCTGTCCGGGATCGCGCTCCAGCTGGACATGGCCGACGCCCTGCGCGGCAACGGCTGCGACGAGGAGGCGGCCGCCGCCGTCCGCCGCGCTCGCGCGTTGGCGGTCGACAGCATCAGCGAGACCCGCCGGGCCGTGCACGCCCTGCGCGAGAGCACCCTGCCCCTGCCGGAGACGCTGGGCCGCCTCGCCGAGCACAACGCGGTGGACTTCGCGATCGACGGCGAGGTCGCGCCGGTCGGCGTCGAAGCGGCCCACACGGTGGTCCGCGTGGCGCAGGAAGCCCTGACCAACACCGCCAAGCACGCTCCGGGCGCGCCCCGCACCCTGCGCCTGGCGTTCGTCGACGACCGCGTCACCCTGACCGTGCACAACGGGCCCGCCACCGCGGAACGCGGCGGCGAGCCGGCCGGTGGCACCGGTGTCGGCCTGGTCGGCATGCGCGAACGCGCCGCCCTGCTCGGTGGCACGCTGAAGGCCGAGCCCGCCCAGGACGGCGGCTGGACCGTGGAACTGGAGCTGCCCCGATGATCACCCTGGTGGTCGCCGACGACCAGGCGACCGTCCGCGAGGCACTCGCGGTGATGCTCGACCTCGCCCCGGACGTGAGTGTCGTGGCCACCGCGACCAACGGCGCGGAAGCCGTCGAGGCCGCCGCGCGGCACCACCCGGACGTGCTGCTGATGGACCTCAACATGCCGGTCATGGGCGGCGTCGAGGCGACCGGCCGGATCCACGCCTCGGACCGGGCCACCACCGTCCTCGTCCTGACGACCTTCGACGACGACTCGTCGATCCTGGCCGCGCTGCAGGCGGGGGCGAGCGGGTACCTGACCAAGGAGGCGGGTCGCGAGACGATCCTGCAGGCCGTGCGCGCTGCCGCCCAGGGGCAGGCCGTGCTCTCCCCCGAGGTCCAGCGGCGGCTGCTCGCCCTCGCCTCGCGGACGGCGTCACAGCCCGATGGGGACGACTTCGGGCTGACCGGTCGTGAGCTGGAGGTCCTGGGCTTGATCGGGGACGGGCTGCGGAACCCGGAGATCGCCTCCCGGTTGGTGATCAGCGAGGCCACGGTGAAGACGCACATCAACAACCTGTTCGCCAAGGCCGGTTTCCACTCCCGCGCCGACGCCGTCCGGTACGCGCTTCGACACCGGTCCGGTTCGGGATGACCTGACCGCGTTTCCCGGCGATCAGCCCGGAACCGCCCGTCGAGCCGGTTCCGCTTGCGTCCCAATTGGTTCCTCACCAACCGCCAGCGGATCATCGGACATCGAGGACGCGTTTCCCTGTGACCACAAGCGCTTGACGAGGTCGCCGTGCAGGGCGGAAGATCCACACGGTGGTTCGGCCGTCCTCGGCGGCACGAGCGGACCACCCCTATTTCGGCGCGCAATCACCCGGTTCGGTGGACACCGGGTGCGGAGGCTCGCTAGCGTCGCACGTTCTGTGATCATCGGAGTGCGGCGTTAAGGGGCAGGGTGGAGCGGGACGACGACTTCGAGGGCCCACTCGGCGAGCAACGCAGGTGGCTGGCCCACGTCCGGGCAGGCGGTGCCCCACCACCGGTGCAGTACGAGTTGGAGGACTCGGTCGGCACGGCCGGTGACGGTGCGGTCCGGGTGGTGGTGCGGGACCGGCGGATCTTCTCGGTCGCGGTCGACCCCGGCGTGTGCGGGCAGCACCCCGCCACCGTCTCGGAACTGTTGCGGGAGGCCGTCAACGCCGCGCTGGCGCAGTCGCTGATCGACACCCCGGCCGCGGTGGACCCCGGTCCCGACCTCAACGCGCTGGGCGAGCAGTTGGGGGAGTTCGCCCGGCAGGGTGAGCAGGCGCTGCGCGGGATCCAGGCCGCGCTGGACGCGTCGATGGCGAAGCTGGCGGGCAGGACCGGGATGCGCGGCGACACCTCGCCCCAGTACGTCGACTACCTGTTCCAGGACGCGCTGGACGTGGTGAACTCCGCGCGGAACTCGCTGGCGGCGGCCCCGTTGCCGCCCAGCGTCGGCGAAGGTCGTGACGAGACCGAAGAGGTCTTCGCCACCATCACCGACGGCGAGCTGACCACGATCGAGGTCACCCCCTTCGCCGTGCAGCTCTCCCCCGCCGAACTGGGGTACGCGGTGCTCGAGGCGGTCAACGCCGCGCTCGACGAGTGGGAGCAGGAGGCCGCCGCCGCTCCACGGGCGGGGCTGGACGTCGAGGCTTTGCGCCAGATCAGCGACCGCGCCGGGAAAGTCGGCGAGCAGAGCATGCAGCACCTGCGCGCCTACACGACCAGCATGACCTCGATCATGCGCAACATCGACTAGGGGGGGCAGCACCATGGCCAACGGGATGAGCATCAACACCCAGGTGATCAGCGGTTCCGCCGATCAGCTGCTGGGAATGGGCGAGGCGCTGGGCAAGGAGGTCGAGTCGTTCCGGAGCCAGGTCGACGCGCTGGCCGACGCGTTCGGCGGCGACGACCTCGGGTCGGCGTTGGGCATGATCTACCAGATCGTGTCGGAGGCCGCGTTCGACTCCTTCGCCGACAACGCCGAGGGCCTGAGCGAGATCGGCCAGAACCTCCAGGGCATGGCCGACGACTACTCGACCGTCGACACCGCCAACAGCGACATGTTCCGGGAACTGCAGGGGGAACTGTCATGACCACCGGAATGATGCTGCCGCCTGAGCTGTCCGGGCTGCTCAACACACTCGGCTTCAACTGGCCCACGAGCGACGAGGGCAAGCTCTTCGACCTCGGCGGCCTGTGGTCGGGCTTCTCCGAACGCCTCGGCCCGATCGCCGCCGAGGCCGACGCCCAGGCCATGCAGGTGCTGAACGCGAACACCGGCGAGGCCGTGGAGAAGTTCAAGTCGTTCTGGACCGACGGCGAGGCACCGAAGCAGAACCTCGACGACGGGGCCACCGCCTCCTCGCTGGTCGGTGCCGGCCTCTACGTCTGCGCGGGTGTCGTCATCGCGCTCAAGGTCACGGTGGTCGTGCAGCTGGTCATGCTCGCCGTGCAGATCGCCCAGGCCATCGCCACCGCGATCCCGACGTTCGGCGCCTCGCTGCTGGAGATCCCGATCTTCAAGGAGATCGTCTCCCTCCTGCTCGACCAGGCGCTCGACTTCGCCATCAACCAGGTGCTCAGTGCCTAGGCGCAGGCCGCCCAGGGCGGGCAAGACCACCTCCGGTGCCGGGATCTTCACCCCCATCGGCAAGAGCCTGCGCAAGAGCCGACGCCCGGCCGGGTCCAACGTCAAGGTGCTCGACGTCGGCAAGTACGGCGACCTCAAGAAGCGCGAGAAGGTCGGCGACAAGCTCGAGCACGACCACATCCCGTCCTCGGCCGCCCTCAAGAAAGCCGAGGAGAAGAGGCTCGGCCGCAAGCTCACCTCGAAGGAGCTGGCGGAGATCCACCGCCAGGGGACCGCGATCGAGATCCCGAGTAAGGTCCACGCCAAGAGCGACACCTACCGGGGGAAGAACACCAAGAGCCAGATCGACTCCGACGCGGCCGACCTCAGCGCGGCGGCGAAGCGCGACTACGCTACCACCCGCAAGAACCTCATCGCCGACGGGCACTCACCGGCGGATGTGGACGCCGCCCTCGACGAGATGCGAAGGCTGAACAAGAAAAAGGGAATATGACCACAGTGAGCGGCGAGGTAGCCGTGTTCTTGGACGCCCTGGGGAACCGCAAGGACAACAGCAAGATCCTGAACGCGATCGTGCTCGTGGGTCCCCGCATGGAGACGGTGGAGTTCGACACCGAGGGCGAGCGTTCCGTGTACTACCTGTTCAAGCCAGCGGGAACGGAACTGCTGTTCGAGGACGACGTCCTGGTGTCGGTGCTGGTGCGCACGCAGCCCGACGCCGACGACGACACCTTCGACGTCTACCCGCGTCCCGAGTCGCTCGTGGACGGTCTGTCCGCCACCGCGGACCGCTCCCAGGTCACGGCGTTCCTCGGCACCCCGGAGCGCGCGGGCGCGGGGTTCGACCGGTACGAGGTCAACGGGCGCTACCTGCACTTCGAGTTCGCCCCGAACGGCCGGGTCGCCAAGATCTCCGCTCTCGTCGAGCCGGTCTGAACGACGCCGCGCGCTCGACCGGCGTCCGATCCAGCCGGTGTCGAACCCGTGGAACAGGCGGAGAACCGGGGCCGGCCGCACCGGCCCCGATCCCCTGCTCACCGCAACGAAGCCACCCGCTCAGGTGGCGGGCACAAGCAGGGGGTCGAGCAGGGTGCGGTCGCCGTCGATGCCGTGGCCCAGCGCGGCGGTGACGTCCTCGTGCGGGGTTCCCAGCCGGACCGCGCTGACCTCGTCCAGGTGCCGGTAGTGCTGATCGTCGAGTTCCAGGTGGAGTGACCGCAGGTACTCCTCCAGCTGGGCCGGGGTGCGGGGGCCGACGATCGGGATCAGGGCCGTGGAGGCCTGCGCGGCCCGGCGGCGCAGCCAGGCCAGGGAGACCTGGACCGGGCTGGTGCCGAGCTCCTCGGCGATCGCGAGCACGGCGTCGACGACGGCGGTGCGCTGCCCGGTGCCCTCGATCGCGTCGCCCTTGGCGGTCAGCCGTCCTCGTTCACCCTGCCGGTACTTCCCGGTGAGCAGCCCACCCGCCAGCGGTGAGTACAGGACCACCCCCAGGCCGTGGGCCTGCGCCATCGGCAACAGCTCCCGCTCGGCGGACCGTTCGGCCAGGCTGTACTCCGTCTGGATGCCGACCACCGGGGCGAGCCCGCGCAGGTCGGCGTGGACCGCGGCACCGGCGACCCGCCAAGCGGGGAAGTTGGACAGGCCGCCGTGCAGGATCTTGCCCGCGCGGATCAGGTCGTCGAACCCGGCCAGGATCTCCTCGATCGGCGTGACGCCGTCGGGGAAGTGCGGCATGAGGACGTCGACGTGGTCGGTGTCCAGGCGGCGCAGGCTCGCTTCGAGGGAGCGGACCATGATCTTGCGGCTGTTGCCGGTCGTACCGGGCCTGGGCTCGGCTTGCCTCGTCCCGCTGTACTTGGTGATGACCACGAAGTCGTCGCGCCGACGCCCGAGCAGGCCGCCGAGCGCGGTCTCGGCCTGCCCGTCCTGGTAGACGTTGGACGTGTCGAACGTGGTGCCGCCCGCGGCGACGAAAGCCTCGAAGATCCGCCGTGAGGCCTCCGGGCCCGCGCCGGTGTCCGACGTGCTGAAGTTCGCCGTCCCGAGCACGTACTGCGACACGCGCAGTCCGGTCAGACGCCCGAAGGTCTGGTAGCGCATGCGGCTCCTCCTGGAGTCCGGTGTGGCAAGGCCGGGCTCCAACAGTAGCAAATAAAGCGAGCGCTCACTCTCTATAAGCGGGTGACTCAGACCATCTCCACGCCCACATGAGCACAGAACGAAGAGTGATCTTTCATTTTACGAGCCGAAGCCGGTCCGGCTTTCGTCAAGGCACCAGTCGAGGACGCCGGGCCAGGGGCCGTAGCCGTCCCCAGGCGTGATGTGCCCGGCACCGGGCAGGAAGTCGACGCCGACGCCGAGCTCCTTCGCCCACGTGGCCGCGTCGACGGGTGCGTACGGGTCGGTCGTCGAGATGACCGCGCGCAGCGGCTTGTCCGACGCGGCGGCCACCCGCTCCGGATCGACGTCCGGAACGGCGAACTCCTCGTTGCGGTTCTCCGCGCAGAAAGCCTGCTCCCCCAAGGGCGAGACGAGCAGCACCCGATCCACCCGCAGCTCGTCCGGCAGGTTCTGCGCTGCCCGCAACCACAGCGCCGTGCCGAGCGAATGCGCCACCACAACCCGTTCCCGGTCACCGAGCTGCGCCAGCTCGGCGCGCAGGAGCTCGGTCCAGGTGCCCAGAGACGGCCGGTCGGGCGCGGGGAACTGCGGGTACAGCACCTGCTCGCCACGTCGGCGAAGCGACTCGGCCAACCACCACATCCAGTGCTCCTTCGGACGGTGGTTGTCCAGGCCGTGCAGGAGCAGGAAGCGGCGAACAGGCGGCTTCGGAAGGGAGATGTCGGTCATCCACGTTTCTTTCTCGCATGGTTCGACTGGGAAAAAGCCCGCGCTGCCCACCACAGGCAGCTACGACGACGGTCCGGACTCCCGCTTGCGGCTCGCGTGCACCCGCGCTTTCATGCGGTTCCCGCACACGGCCATCGAGCACCACTTGGCGGTCCCCGGACGACTGCGATCGATGAGGAAGAGGTTGCACCGCGTGTTCGCACACGCGCGCAGACGGCCGGGCATCTCCTCTTCCACCAGGGACCACGCCATCACGACCCGGACCGCCAGACGCCGATGCGGTGGCGCGACGAGCTCCCAGTCCAGTCCGGTCGGGGTCGCCTCCGGAACGAGGACTGTCTTCTCCAGCAACGAGTTGAGCTCACCCGTCGCGTCGGCGCGACCTCGGATGAGATCCTGCAAAGCCTCGCGCACACTCCGGAGATGAGCGAGCTCGCCAGGGGTTCCGGTGCCGCCGTACCGCGTGGCGAGCTCCTTCCCCGCCTCGCCCACGAGCTGTTCGGTTCGGACGCCGTCGACGACCGGCGCGCTGTTGAGCACGGCCAGCAGCAGGTCTTCGTCTTGCGGCATCAGGACTTTCTCCGTCGTCGGGGTGACGGTCACGCTACCGGCACACTAACCGGTAAACAAGCCCGAAGCAGAATCAGCACCGAAGCAGGTCAGGAGCACAACGTGTCCTCCACCAGCCTGTGGGCGCGCTGGTACGTCGACGTCGGGTCGACGGCCTGGGAGGCCAGGGACAGCACGACGACCCGTTCGCCGTCGGGGCTGACCCCGTTGAGGGTGCTCCACCCCGGCAGATCGCCGGGGTGGGTCCAGTACACGCCGCACGCGGTGTCGACCCGCACGATTCCCAGGCCGTACCGCGCACCGGGGAGCAAGGCGGCGACGTCCGGGGCGGCGACGGTCTGGTGCATCTGCGCCATCTGCTCCGGCGCGAGCAGCTTGCCGCTCTGCAGCGCCTTCCAGAAGGTCGCCAGATCGGTCGGGGTGCTCACCAGCGCGCCCGCCGCGTCGCCGCCCGTCGCGTTGAGCTCGGTCGTCTCCACCAGGGGGCCGTCCGGGACGAACTGCTTGTACCCCAGGGCATGCGGGTCGCGAATCGTCGGGTCGTCGCCCGGTGCGTAGGTCTGGCGCAGGCCCAGCGGTTCCAGGATCCGGGTCCGGACCTCCTGCTCCCACGAGTTCCCGGTGACCTTGTTGATGACCATTCCGGCGAGGACGTAGTTGGTGTTCGAGTAGTGCCACGACGTTCCGGGGGCGAACAGGGGCGGGCGCCCCATCGCGATCGCCACCAGCTCCGTCGCGTCGTAGTGGTCGAGGCGGTGCGCGCGGAAGCCCTCCTCGGACTGCACCATCGGGATGTCCTCGAGGTACTCCGCGATGCCGCTGGTGTGCTGGAGCAGGTCCCGCACGGTGATCCTGGTTCCCTCGTAACCGTTGCCGGACACCACACCGGGCAGCCAGCGCTCCACCGGATCGTCGAGCGACACCCGGTTCTCGCCGACCAGCTGCAGCAGGGTCACCGCCACGTACGTCTTGGTGTTGCTGCCCATCCGGAAGTAGCCGTTCTCGGGGACCGGCGCCCCGGTGGCGGTGTCCGCCACGCCGGAACGCGCCGTGTCCGTGCGACCCCCGGCCTTGATGAGACCCTGCACCCCGGTGATGCCGAGGTCGCGCAGGTCGTCGACGGCGGTCCGCAGCCCGTCCTCACCGGACACCACGATGCCGGATACCGCTGCACCGGCCCCGTTCTGCCCCGCGTTCGCCGACGTGCACGCGCTGACCACGACCAGGGCGCCGACCACAGCGGCGCCGACCAAGGCCGTCCTGCCCGCGCCGCGACCGGAAATCGTCTTCTCCACGCCATTCCTCCTTGAAGATCATCTGGTCGATGACCCTACGAAGGAACGCCGTGCCGACTCGATCCTGTCGGCCCCCGAACCGCGGTGGGGCTCACCCACCCCTATGCCGAGCACCGGAACGACCGGTCGAGCCGCTATCGAACCTCGGACGTGCTTGCGCCCGCGTTGCGGACGGCTGCCGCGGCGACGATGGCCAAGTCGTCGCTGGAGAAGCCGGAGCGGCTGAGCACCGCCAGGGACTTGTTCGTGGCCAGCGTGCACAACGCCAGCTCCGCCGCCTCCTGCTCACCGGCCCCCGCCGCCAGCAACGCCTGCTCCACCCTCTCGCGCAGAACGTCCATCGTGGCGCGGACCACCACCCGCCCCTCGTCGTCGAGGGCGGGGAACTGCGCCGCCGACATCGTGAGCAGGCAGCCGTCCGGGACCGTCGGGTCGGCGATGCGGTTCATGGTGACCCGCAGGAAGGCGGCCACCACGGCGCTCGGGTTCGGGTGGGGGCCGGACAGCGCCTGGTCGTAGAGCGGGTGGTAGGTCTGCGCGTAGCGCTGGAGGCTCTTACGGAAGAGCGCGCTCTTGTCGCCGAAGGTGCTGTAGAGCGAGCCCCTGCCCAGGCCCGTGCCCTCGGTCAGGCGGTCGATCGAGGCCTCCGAATACCCCCAGCGCCAGAACACGTGCATCGCACGCCGCAGCGCCTCGTCCACGTCGAACTGCTTGCGACCCGCCATGTTCGCCAGCCTACACATCTCGCGCCACATCTTGTACCGATCGTTCCAACATGGGTATGGTCGTCGGCATGACACCCTTGAGCTCACTTCGACTGCCCGACGGCTTCACCGACGTCTTCACCAGCAGGCTCGTGGAGGTGGACGGGCTGCGGCTGCACGCGGTCACCGGCGGCGACGGCCCGCCGCTGCTGCTGATCAGCGGCTGGCCGCAGACCTGGTACGCCTGGCGGGAAATGATGCCCGCGCTCGCCCGCGAGCACACCGTCGTCGCCGTCGACTCCCGCGGAGCGGGCCTCTCCGACAAGCCCGACGGCGGTTACGACGCGGGCACCCTGGCCGCCGACCTGGTCGCCCTGATGTCCGCGCTCGGACACGACCGGTTCGACGTGGTCGGCCACGACATCGGCATGTGGACCGGGTACGCCCTCGCCGCCGACCACCCCGAACGGGTGGGCAGGCTCGCCGTCGTCGACGCGATCATCCCCGGCCTCACCCCGGCCCCGCCGTTCTTCAGCCCGGCCCCGGTCACCCAGCGGTTCTGGCACTTCGCCTTCAACCGGCTCCCCGACCTCAACGAGGAGCTGGTCCGCGGACGGGAACGGCTCTTCTTCGGCTACCAGTTCGCCACCAAGGCCGCCACCCCGACCACCATCCCCGAGCACGCCGTCGACGTGTACGTCGACGCGATCGTCGCGGATCCCCGTGGCCTGCGGGCGAGCTTCTCGTACTACCGGGCGCTGGACGACACGATCGCGCAGAACGAACAGCGCCGGAAGACCCGGCTCACGCTGCCGGTGCTCGCCATCGGCGGCGCGCGGTACAGCGGCGCGATGGTCGCCGAGACGATGCGACTGGCCGCCGACGACGTCACCGAGGTGGTCATCGACGACTGCGGCCACTACGCGGCCGAGGAGCAGCCCGCGCGGTTCACCGAAGCACTCGAGGACTTCCTCGCCACCAAACCGGCGGCAGTCGTGCTGAACGGCTGACACCGGCGCTACGACCGCGCCGGAGGAACCTGCCCGTTCTCGAAGTAGGAGACCAGTTCCGGGTCCAGACCCGGTACCTCGCAAGGGATGCCTCCGGCGCGGAGGGACTCGGTGGCCCGCACCCCCGCCGCGACGGCCATGCGCGCGGCGACGGGTGAGGTGTCGGTGGTGCCGCCCTCGCGCACGAACCTCAGGAACTCGTCGACGAGGAGCGGGTCGGCGCCACCGTGTTCGTCGTCGTCCTCGGCGTCCGGTACGGCGTACTCGGCGTCGGCCTCGGCCCGGTAGGTGGAGCGACGGGAGTTCCAGACCTTCACCACCGCACCGGGTCCGTCGCCGAAGTTCTCCAGGCGGCCCTCGTCGCCGATGACGGTGTAGTTGCGCCAGTAGTCCGGGGTGAAGTGGCACTGCTGGTAGGCGGCCAGCACTCCGTTGTCCAGGCGCAGGTTCACCAGCGACACGTCCTCGACGTCGATGACCGGGTTCAGCCCGCGCTGGGTGTGCGGCGGCCAGTTGCCGTCCACGTCGTGCCAGTCGGCGTGCTTGGGCTCGCCGGGGGCGCGCCGGTGCGGGTTGTCCCCGTAGACCACCAGGTCGCCGAAGGCCTGCACCTGCCGGGTGTAGCCGTTCGCGAGCCAGTGCAGGACGTCGAGGTCGTGGCTGGCCTTCTGCAGCAGGAGTCCGCCGGTGTAACGGCGTTCGGCGTGCCAGTCCTTGAAGTACCAGTCGCCGCCGTAGCCGACGAAGTGCCGCACCCACACCGTCTTGACCTCGCCGATCTCCCCGCGCGTGATGACGTCGCGCATCAGGCGGACCACCGGCATGTGCCGCATGTTGTGCCCGACGTAGAGGCGGGTGCCCGTCTCGTGGGCGGTGCGCAGCAGTTCGTCGCACCGCTCGATCGAGATGTCCAGGGGCTTCTCGACGAAGACGGGCTTGCCCGCCCTGAGGGCCTGGCACGCGAGGTCGGCGTGGGTGTGGTCGGGGGTGAGGACCACCACCGCGTCCACGTCCGGGGACTCGACCACGTCCCTGTGGTCCGCCACGACCAGCGCGTCCGGGAAGGCCTCGACCGCCGCCGCCCTCGCGGCCGTGTCGTGCTCGGCGAGTGCGACGACCCGGCTGCCCGCGCCGGGGCGGTGGGCGGTGCGGGCGATCGAACCGCGGAGCCCGAAGCCGAGGACACCGAGCCGGATGTCGCGGTGGGTGTTGGTGGTCATGGGGAAGCCTTCCGCGCGACGCTGGTGGTGTGTGGGGAGCGGCCCGGAGCCGGGTGCGCCGGGCCGCCCGGATTCAGCTCACGGTGATCTTGTCGATGTCCGGTGCCCAACCGGAGGGGTTCGCGATGGTGATGGTGTTCCCCCGTCCGGCGCGCAGGGGTAGCGCCACGGTGGTGGTCCTCGTCGTGACCCAGTCGGCGGTGGGCGCGAACTGGACGGTCCTGGACGTCGAACCGTTGGCCTGGACGCCGGCGGTGCGGGCTTCCTGCGTGGCGTAGTGCAGCGTCACGGTGCGCGTGCCACCGGTGCCACCGTCGACGCCGGTGAACGCGAGGGTGCCGCCGTTGCCGAGGTAGCCGACCTTGGCGCCGCCGGAGCACCCGCCGCACGCGGCGACGACCGCGCCTCCCGCCAGGGTGTTGCCGGGGGCTTCGGCCTCGTAGCCCGGAGCGCCCGCGCCGACGGCCAGCCCGCCGAGGTCGAGCCATCCGTCGGCGTGCTGGCCCGCGTTGGCGAAGCGCAGCTTCTTGGCGTTGGGGTTGACCGCTTCCAGGGGGTTCTTGACCTTCAGGACGAGCCGGTAGTCGCCGGTGTCCAGGCCGGACAGGTCCACCGGGGCGTCGAAGTACCGGGGATGGCCGAAGTCCCGGTAGGTGGGGTCGGCGCCGACCTGCCAGTCGGGGAAGGCGCGGATGCGGGTGGGCATCACCTGCCGGAGGTCCCAGGAGGTGTCCCACGTCCTGACGACGGTGCCCGCCGGGTCCTTCAGGCCGAGGCTGACGGTCCAGGGGTAGTAGAACGGGGCGACGCCGGTGTTGTCGATCCGCACGCCCACCTTGGTGGTGCCCTGCGCGGTGTCGTGGAAGTAGGCGTCGCGGACGGTGAGGTTGTAGCCCATCAACCGCACGGCGGCGGCCACGTTGGGGTCGCCCGCGGAGTAGTCCAGGCTGCGTTCGTTGATCTTCCACGTGGTGTGCTCGAGCTCGATGCACGCCTTCATGTCGTCCACGGCGCCGGAGCCACCCGGCCAGTTGGCGAACGCGGTGGCCTGGATCTCGGGGCGGACCTCACCGCCCATCGAGGCCGTGGTCCACCGGTTCTCCACGCCGTGTTCCAGGGCCTTCTGCAGCTGGGCCCAGGAAGCGCCGCCCATGGACATCGGCAGCGTCACCCCCTGGCCCGCTTCGCGGTAGCAGAAGGAGTCGTCGTGGTAGCCGATGGACGACAGGCCGTCGGCCGCACCGCCCGCCAGGTCCGCGTAGCGCAGTTCGAGCCTGGTGCGGGTGAAGGCGCGGTGGAAGGCGTTGACGATCTCGGCGGCGTGGGCGTCGGTGGGCATGTAGTTCGGGTAGGTGTCGCCCGAGGTGTCGGTGTCGTAGGGCCAGGTGTGCCACTCGCCCCACAGGCCGATGAGGCCCAGGTGGATGTAGCCGAGCCGGGGGTCGCCGTCGTAGCGCGCGCCGAAGGCGGCGATGAAGTCCTTGAGCCCGCCCATCAGGTAGGGGTTGTCGTAGTCGGGGCTGGTGACGTCCCAGTAGGCGTTGTGCCGCATGGCGACGTGCCCGGTGAAGCACGGGGGGATGCCGTTGGCGGGATGGCTGCCGGTGCCGCCGGGGTACTCCAGGTAGAAGCGGATCGCCGCGTGGTTGCCGGACGCCGCGATGGCGTCGAGCGCGCTGTCCACGACGCTCCAGTCGTAGCTCGCGCACGTGGTCGGGTTCGGCATGACCTCGGACAGGGCGAAGTAGGCCCAGGTCAGGGAGAGCGGGTAGCCGGCGTTCGGGTCGATGCCCGGTTGGTAGAAGCGGGCGAACCCCTTGAGCGGGTTGTCCAGCGGGGCGTCGGCGGTGGCGAGGGCGTGGGCGGGCAGGCTTGGATCCGGGGCCGGGCCGGGTGCCGGGCGGTCCGGAACGCCCTGTGCGGACACGTCCGCGGCGTGGACGGGTCCGGGCTGCGCCAGGGGCAGCAGCGCGACGGCCGCGGCGCACAGTGCGGCCAGCAGCCTCCTGCGTCCGGCGGTGGCTGAGGACATGGCGCGACCTCCGTGGGGTGAGGAAGGTGCCTGCTCGAAATAGTTACGCTTCAGGATTGACAAAGTTCCACTATTCCTCATCAATATGTAGCAACGGTGCCCCACTGGCAAGAGGTGCGGCACGGAGGTCCTGATGCGGAGGCCTGTTCATGGGCGCCAGCAAGGCTCCTGCAAGGCCGCGGCGACGCGACGACCGCACGGTGGCGTGGCTGTTCCTGGCCCCGGCGCTGGTCGGCTTCGGGCTGTTCTACCTGTACCCGACCGGTCTGGGGATCTACTACTCGCTCACCGACTACGGCATGTTGAGCGCGCCGAACCTCGTCGGCGCGGAGAACTACCGCGACCTCGTCGGGGACGACAAGTTCTGGAACGCGCTCGAGGTCACCGGCTACTACGTCGTGCTGAACATCGTCTCGCAGACCGTGCTGGCCCTCGCCCTGGCCACGTTGATGCACCGGCTGACCCAGTCGGTGGTGGTGCGCGCGATGCTGCTGGTGCCGTGGCTGGTGCCCAACGTCACCGTGGGCCTGCTGTGGATGTGGATGCTCGACGCCAACCTCGGCTTCGTCAACCACGTCCTGGGCGCGTTGGGCATGCGCCCCACCGGTTTCCTCACCTCGCCGTCGTGGGCGATGCCCACCGTCGCGGGCATCAACACCTGGGCCTACGCGGGCTACACCGCCCTGCTGCTGTACGCGGGCATGCTGCAGATCCCCCGGTACCTCTACGAGAGCGCCGCGCTGGACGGCGCGGGCGAGTGGCGGATGTTCACCCGCATCACCCTCCCGCTGCTGCGTCCGATCCTGGCCCTGGTGCTGGTGGTCTCCCTGATCGGCTCGTTCCAGATCTTCGACACCATCGCCGTGACCACCAAGGGCGGACCGGTCGGCGCCACCAGGGTCATCTACTTCTACATCTACGAACAGGCGTTCACGAACTTCCGCATGGGCTACGCCTCCGCCATCGCCGTGGTGCTCGCCGTGGTGCTCGGGGCGCTGACCGCCGTGCAGATGCGGCTCCTGCGCGCCTCCCGATCGGACCTGGCATGAGGAGGGCAGCCGTGACGCGCACCCGGATCCCGCTGGGTCGGATCGCCGCCTGGGCGGTGGTGGTCGTGGCCGTGGCGGCGACGATCTTCCCGTTCTACTGGATGGTGCGCACCGCGCTGACCCCCGCGGCCGACGTGTACTCCGACTCCACGAGCCTGCTGCCCGAGCACCCCACGATGATCAATTTCCTCCGCGTGCTCGGACTGACGAGCCAGCAGGAGGCACGGGTGGCGGGCGGTTCCGGGGCCAAGGTCGACTTCCTGCGCTACCTGCTCAACTCCTTCGTCTACTGCGGACTGATCACCGTCCTGCAGACGTTGTTCTGCGCGATGGCGGGCTACGCCTTCGCACGGCTCCGCTTCCCCGGCCGGGACCTCGTCTTCGGCGTGCTGGTCGCCGCGCTCATGGTGCCGCCGATCTTCACCCTGCTGCCGAACTTCGTGCTGGTGAAGAACCTCGGCTGGCTGAACACCTTCGCGGGCATGGTCGCCCCGAGCGTGCTCATGACCCCGTTCGCGGTGTTCTTCCTGCGCCAGTTCTTCCTGTCGATCCCCCAGGAGATCGAGGAAGCGGCCACGTTGGACGGTGTGGGCGGCTGGGGCATGTTCTGGCGCGTCGTGCTGCCGATGAGCCGCGGCCCGCTGCTCACCATCGGGCTGACCACCGGGGTGTGGGCCTGGAAGGACTTCCTGTGGCCGCTGCTGACCGGCCGCGCCGAGGAGACCAGGGTGCTGACCGTCGCGCTCGGCATCTTCCAGCAGCAGTCCCCCAACGCCCAGCCCGACTGGACCGGGCTGATGGCCGGGTCGACCCTGACCGTGCTGCCCGTGCTCGTGCTGCTGGTCTTCCTCGGCCGCCGCCTGGTCGAGTCCCTCAACTTCACCGGCATCAAGTGACCCGACCCGATCCGAGAGGCGAACCACCATGCGATCCACCCGCCGGCGCGCCGGCACCCTCCTGCTCTGCCTGGCCCTCGTCAGCCCCCTCGGCGCGTGCGCAGGCTCCGACAACAGCGCCGACGGCACGACGACGCTGGACTACTGGCTGTGGGACGACAAGCAGCTGCCCGCCTACCAGGACTGCGCCGACGCGTTCCACGCCGCCAACCCGGACGTCACCGTCAAGATCACCCAGACGGCGTGGGCCCAGTACTGGCAGAACCTCACCACCCAGCTCGCCTCGGGCGACGCCCCCGACGTGTGGACCAACCAGAGCTCGTACTACCCGCAGTTCGCCACCACGAACCAGCTCCTCGACATCGCGCCCTTCGTGCAACGCGACCAGCTCGACCTGACGGCCTACCAACCGGGCCTCAGCGAGGTGTGGGTCAAGGACGGCAAGCGCTACGGGCTGCCCAAGGACTGGGACACCATGGCGCTGGTGGTCAACACCGACATGCTCGGCAAGCAGGGTGTCGACGCCGCGCAGCTGGAGGACCTGACCTGGAACCCGGTCGACGGCGGCACGTTCGAGCAGGTGGTCGCCAAGGCGACCGTCGACGACAAGGGCCGCAACGGTCTCGACCCCGCGTTCGACAAGAACAGCGTCCAGGTCTACGGGTTCCTGCCCGAGTGGGCCGACGGCGCCAACGGGCAGAACGGCTGGGGCGTCTTCGCCGCGGCCAACGGGTTCGCCTACCTCGACCAGAACCCCTGGGGCACCCACTACAAGTACGACGACCCCAAGCTCGCCGAGACCATCACCTGGTTCAAGCGACTCATCGACAAGGGGTACGCGCCCCGTTTCGACCAGCAGTCCACCGTCGCCAACTCCGAGCTGCTCATCGCGGGCAAGGGCGCGATGACGGTCACCGGCTCGTGGACCATCCTCACCTTCACCGACCCGAGGGTGAAGCAGAAGCTCGCCTTCACCCCCCTGCCCACCGGTCCCGCGGGACGCCGGAGCCCCATCAACGGCCTGTCCGACGCCATCTGGACCGGCAGCCCGCACCCCGAGCAGGCCTGGAAGTGGGTCGCGTTCCTGGCCTCGGCCGACTGCCAGGACCGCGTCGCCCAGCGCGCCGTGGTCTTCCCCGCCATCACCAGCGCCACCAAGAAGGTCGTTGCCGCGCACCAGGCCGAGGGCCGCGACGTGCACGCGTTCACCGACGTCGCGGAGAAGAACACCTTCCTGCTGCCCATCACCGAGCACGGCACCGAGATCAACCCCATCGTCCAGGACGCCGTCCAGTCCGCGATCCTCGGCAGCGCCGACACCGGCAACGCGTTGAAGGAGGCGAACAACAAGGTCAACGCGCTCTTCAAGTAGGCGGTGAACCCGTTGCCCCATCTCACGCGAGGACACCCATGGCCGAAATCCTCACCCTCGGCGGTCGCGCGTTCGCCGCCGAGCTCGACGGCGGCGGCGCCGCGCGGCCCGTCGACGGGGGTCTGCTGCTGCCCCCTGGACGAGTCGCCCTCCTGCACGGGTTCGGCGACGCGCCCTTCTACCGGCACGGGCACAACTCGTGGAGTCCCTGCGGGTGGCGCCGCCTGTCCGACGTCCCCCTGCGCATCGCCGACGCGCGGCGCAGGCTCACGGCCGACGACACCACGTGGGACGACCCCGGACGCCACCACTCCTCCGCCGTGGCCGCGCTGGCCGGGCCCGACGGGCGGGTCCTGCTGCTCGGCGCCCTCGGCCTTGGCGTGCCCCGGCTCGCCGCCGACCAGGACACCCTCGTCGGCTGGTACGAGTCCGGCGCGGCTCCCTGGCTGCTCGCCCACGGGGACGAGGACGAGGTCTTCGCCGCCTACGCGGAGCACCTCGGCGCACGCCTTGGGCGCGGCACCAAACGGGCGGGCAACGTGTGGTGCAGCTGGTACGCCTACTACGAGAACATCACCGAGGACCAGCTCGCCGAGGACATCACCGCGTTGAAGGGCCTGCCCTTCGACGTGGCCCAGATCGACGACGGCTGGCAGGAGCAGGTCGGTGACTGGCATCCCAACCGCAAGTTCCCCTCCGGGATGCGGGCACTGGCCGACCGGATCGCCGACGCGGGACTGCGGCCCGGTCTGTGGCTCGCACCCTTCATCGTCCACCCCGACTCGCGCACCGCGCACGAGCGGCCGGAGCTCCTGCTGCGCGACGCCGCCGGAGCACCGGTGGTCGCGGGGCACAACTGGGGAACCGGGTACTGGACGCTCGACCTCACCCTGCCCTCGGTACAGGACCACCTGCGGGAGACCGTCCACCGCCTGACCCGCGAGTGGGGGTTCGGCTACCTCAAGCTCGACTTCCTCCAGGCGGGCACCACACCCGGATCCCGCTCGGCCGACGTGGACCGCGAGACGGCGTACCGGACCGGCCTGCGCGTCATCCGCGAAGCGGCCGGGGACGAGACCTACCTGCTCGGCAGCGGAGCGCCGCTGCTGCCCTCGCTCGGTCTGGTCGACGGACTGCGCAGCGGCCCGGACGTGGCCCCGATGTGGGACCACTACGCCACCCAGGACCCCTCCGACGCCTTGGCCCGCAACGCCGTCGTCAACACCCTGCACCGCCTGTGGCACGCGCCCGTGGTCGAGGTCGACCCGGACGTCGTGTACTTCCGCAGCCGCCTCAACCTGCTCACCGACCGGCAGCAGGGGTGGCTGCGCGACCTGGCCGACGTCTGCGGCTTCCGCGCGGTCTCGGATCCGCCCGGCTGGCTGCGTCCCGACGAGCTGGAGGCGATGACCCGCTACCTCCGGCACCGCCCCGTCATCCGCAAGCTGGGACGCCACCGGTTCTCGCTCGACGGGCGCGAGGTCGACTTCACCCCGGTGGTCGACCAGGACACGGAGCAGGTGTATCCGATCACCTGAGCCCGGCGGGCGGTCGGACTTAGTAAACTACGTAGCAATATCTAGAGGTGGTTACGCGCTTTCCAGAGGGGCACAGCATGGCGATGAGCGGAACGGACCCGTCTCGGATGCGCGAGATGAACCAGCTGTCCGTCCTGTGGGCCCTGCGCGGCACCCCGCCGTCGACCGTCACCGAGCTCTCCGGTCGGACGGGCCTGTCCCGACCAGCGGCGGACGTGCTCGTGCAGCAGCTGGTGACCGACGGCTGGGCCGAGGTCGAGGAACCGGGGGCCAGCAGCACGGTCGGGCGACCGGCCCGCCGCTACCGCTTCCGCGCCACCGCGGGGCACGTGCTCGGCATCGACATCGGCGTGCACAAGATCCTCGTCATGCTCTGCGACCTGGAGGGCAACCTGGTCCAGTCGCTGCGCCGACCCGCCGACCCGCAGGCTGGCCCCGACGCCCGGCTCGCGTCGGTGGACCAGACCATCGACGACGTGCTGCACAAGGCGGGCATGGCGCCCGCCGACATCTGGGCGGTCACCATCGGGGTGACCGGCCCGGTCGACGAGAACGGGCGCACCATCGTCTCCACCCCCTTGCCGGGGTGGCGCGAAGCCGATCCCATCGCCCACCTGCGACCGCGGTTCACCTGCCCGATCCGGGTCGAGAACGACTGCAAGCTCGCCGCGGTCGCCGAACGCTGGAAGGGCGTCGCCCAGGACGCCGACGACATCGTGTACCTGCTCGCCGGCCTGCGCACCGGCGCGGGCCTCATCATCGACGGCACCCTCCGCCGTGGCCACGGCGGCGTGGCTGGCGAGATAGGAGCGCTCAAGGCCGTCCGGTGGCTCAACGCGCCTGCGCACCTCTCGGCCTGCCCCGGAGTGCCCTCGGGCGCCAAACCCGGCGACGCCGCGGCCTGGGTGTTCCAGGCCGCGCGGGAGGGCGACAGCGCCGCGAAGACCGCCGTCCAGCGCTACATCCGCGACCTGGCCGTCGGCGTCGCCGCCCTCGTGCTCACCCTCGACCCGCAGATCGTCGTCTACGGCGGCGGCTTCTCCCGCTCCGCCGACCTCGTCCTCGACCCGCTGCGCCGCGAACTCGCCAAGCACTGCCTGCGCGTCCCGGAACTGCGCGCCTCCACCCTCAGCGACGAAAGCGTCGCCCTCGGCGCACTGCGACTCGCCCTGGACCAGGTCGACACCACCCTGCTCGGCAGCCGCCTCGCCGCACCCACCGCGCCCCAGTTCTCCTGACGAGCACCAGGGGGTCCAAGCGGTCGGCGCATCGCGTGGATCTCCCGGTGAACCGGGGGGGCACCGGGAGCCAGCTGTCAGCACGAGTTCGACGACCAGGGTTCCCCCTCCCCCGATGTAACCGCGCGATCCTGTGGTCCACGGTGGCGGGTGGTCCCCGACCGGGCGCGGCCGACGACGTCACCGGAATGGTCATCGACGACCGCGGGGCACCGAGGGACGTCACCAAGCCGCTTCCGGGCGCGGTTCAGATCAGCCGCCCCAGGTACTCCACCGCCTGGGCCTCGTCGGGCTCGGTGTAGCGCGCGCCGATGTGGCCGTCCGGGCGGATGAGGAACAGCGCGTCCTCGGTCACGGCGTAGGCGGTTCGGACTTCGGCTTCCTCCACGGGAACGGAGACCGCCTTGACGCGGTCGGGCAGTCGCTCGGCCAGCGCGTTCGCCACCTTCGAACTGACGGGACCGAAGGCCACCGCGGTGACGTGGGTCCCCCGGAAGTGGTCGGCCAGGTTGGCGGGGGCGCGGTCGCCTGCCGCGAGCCTGTCTCCTGGGGTGCCATCGGTAGGCAGGCTCAGGCTGCTTGCCCGGTAATGGGCGCTCAGCTGGGTCACCACGGCCGACTGGCCCGCTACCGGCAGGACGCTGGACATGCCCTGCCCGATCAGGTGGTCACTCAGGCCGAGTACCGCGGCCGCCGCCGGGCGGCGCTCCTCCTCGTAGGTGTCGAGCAGCTCGGCGGGCGCGCCGGCCAGCACGTGGGCCAGCTTCCACCCGAGGTTGTACGCGTCCTGGATTCCCGTGTTCATGCCCTGCGCGCCTGCCGGTGTGTGCACGTGCGCCGCGTCACCAGCGATGAAGACCCGGCCCTCCCGGTAGCGCTCGGCCAGGCGGACGTTGGACCGCCATGTCGAGCCCCACCGCACGGCCCTCACACGCACTTTCTCGCCGTTGTCCAGGTCGTCGACGATGCCCTGCAGGACCTCGCGGGTCAGCGGCTCGCGGACCCCGTCCGGCGCGTGCACCTGCATCTGGAACAGCGGGGTTCCGGGCAGCGGGCACAGCGCCAGCATCGAGTGCGGCCCGTGGATCCACTGGTGCCAGTAGTCGCGGTCGAGGCCTTCGATCTCGACATCGGCGACGATCCACCGCGCGCTGTTGTCGGTCGTACCGGTGAAACCGATCCCCGCCCTCTTGCGCACCGCGCTCGACGCACCGTCGCAGCCGACCAGGTATTGCGCGGCGATCTCGCGGCCGTCGGCCAGGACCGCCGTGACGCCGTCCCGGTCCTGGCGGAAGCCGCTCAGCCCGGCCCCTAGCTCGACGACCACGCCGAACTCGCCGAGCCGGTCGCGCAGGAGCCGCTCGGTGCGGTTCTGCGGGATGAGCAACGCCCTGGTGTACGGGGTGGCGGCGCTCGGTTCCCGCGGTGCCTCCAGCAGGTCGTGGATCGCCGTCGTGCCGTCGTCGAACCGCTTGTACAGCGGAGTCCGGAACCGGCCCGAGGTCACCGCCCGCCCCGCGACACCCAGGTCGTCGAAGATCTCCATGACGCGCGGCTGCACCGCCTTGCCACGGGAGCCGGGAAAGAACTCGGTGGCGGCGTCGACGATCCGCACCGGAATGGAGGAGCGCGCCAGCTGAAGAGCAAGGGTCAGTCCGGTCGGACCCGCGCCGACCACTACTGCGCCGGTTCGTTCTTTGATCATCCACCGACGCTGGCACGACCGACTCGACCGGGTCCAATACCTCTGCCGGCGCTGGAGATACCCGATGGACATCGACGCTGATCCGCACCCGCCACGTCACTCGCGGGGGTGATGCCGCTCACCTGGTTGGACATCAGCGCCGGGATCCCGCAAACCCATGCGTGGCAACGATTCGCCACACCGGCAGGACCGGTTGCCGCAGCCGGTCGCCTCGAACGCGCGGACACCACGGGCGTCGCCCGCGACCCCGTCTCCGACCTGGTCGGGTCGTCCGACATCGATCCGGCCCACCGGGTGCAGCAGGTCCTGACCGGGCGCAGACCCGCCGCCGGCGCCCCGGCAGGTGGGCGGAAGGTCGGTTCGACCTCCGCCGCCGTGCAGCGCCAGATCGGCGTCGACCGGCGCTACTTCGGCGTGCTCTTCACCGACGTGCACTACGACGACGGGCAGGAAGTGCCGTACGACAGGCCGCTGCGGCAGGATCCGCTGCCCCAACCCGTGTTCGAGTCCACTTCTGCCAAGGCTCATCTGGTGAACGCGCCCCGCTACGCCGAGGCCGGGATCCAGGCAGTCGAACTGTTCTGCGCGATCCTGACGGATGCCGACCGCGCCGCCGTCACAGCGTCGATCCACGACATGGTCGCCGCGGTCCAGGAGTACGTGCCGGACTACGCGTTGCGCGCCGAGCCGCGGTTCGACTGGGACGGCAACGCCAGGGTGGCGGTGTTCCTCGAGGTCGAGGGGAACGGCGACCACCTGCCGCCCTGCGCGGGGAACCTGGACATCATGACCGCCGCGGCGGCCCGGATCGGGGAACTCATGGCCACCGCGAAGCTGGAGGCGACGGCATGACCGCTCAACTCGAGCGTGCGCACGAGGCGGGTGCCGGAATGGTCCGGATCGCCACCCACTGCACCGAGGCCGACGTCTCCCCCAGCACTTCGGGGCCGCGGGCGACCTCGGGATGGAGACTGCCGGCTTCCTGGTGATGGCGCACGGCACATCGCCGGAGAACCTGGCGGCGCAGGCCAGGATCTTGTTCTCGCCTACGAGAACGGGGTTCGCCACATCGACGGGTCGCTGTGCGCGCTGGGAGCGGGCGCGGGCAACTCGCCGACCGGGGCGCTCGCCGGGTGCGCCCGAGCACAACGTGCCTTCGCCTCGACCGCGGTCAACTCCGACTCGCGGGCGATCCAGGCTCGACCACCCCAGTCGAACCGCCCACGCGGACCACCACGGTCCGGGCCAGCAGGTCGCCGACGCGTTGACGGCGCTTGGTCACCAGGATGCTCACCACGGCCACCAGGCCGAGCAGCGTGCCGTCGACGGCGAACAGCAACGAGCGGATCAGGTAGTCCCAGATGCTGGGTTCGCCGCCGTCCACCTTCTCCACCCGCAAACCCATCACCAGCATGCCGGGCGTGACGCCGTGACGGCGCGAGGGCACCCATATGTCGATCAGGAGTTGGGACACGAACGCGACCGCGACGAAGGTGATCGTCGGCGCCCACAGGATCGCGCGTGGCGGCACCACACCCCACTTCATCAGGGGGATGACGACCACTCCGACCAGCAGCCCGGCGAGAAAGCCGAGACCGATGGCCAGCGCCGAGTCCAGCACGTGCTGGGACGTTCGCCGAGCGAGCGCTTCCAGTCGTCCTGGCACCACGCCGGACCGGGCGGTGTCCGACTTGGGTGGCGCGAACCCCGCGGACACGGTCACCGCGACGTCCTCGGCATCCTGAACGCGCTAGAGGTCACGACTTCCTCCGGGTTCCGTGGCGTGTTCATGCCACCGTCGTCGAGCGTGGTGAACCAGCGTATCGCTCGGCCTCTGGAGAACCGATGACCACCATCGGCCACCTGCCCCCGACCACACCCGTCCCGTGCTCGGTGTGCTCCACCCGGATGCAACAGTCCACTGTGGACCGCACCGCACGAGCACCCGCGTGCAGGAGTGGTCCGACGTGGTGCGTCCGCCCGGAACCCTTCAGCGCGGTCGGGAGCTCGGTGGTGCCCGGCGGGTGAGGTGTTGTGGTCCGATGACGGAGAGGAGCTGCATCTTCTCGTGGCTTTCGCTGCCGGGGACGGCGGTGTAGACGAGCAGGATGTGGGACTGCTCCGGGTCGAGCAGGGTCTGGCAGGTGAGTTCCAGGATGCCGACCTCGGGGTGGATGTAGCGCTTGGTGCCGTTGTAGTGGATGCCGACCTCGTGCTCGTTCCAGGCCGCGCGGAAGTCGTCGCTGCGGGCGAGCAGGAGCTCCGAGAGGTGGGCGGCCCGTGAGCCGGGTCCGCGGAGCGTGACCATCGAGCGCAGGCCGGAGGCGAAGACGCGGGAGTGCAGCGCGTGGTCGTCGGGGTGGTAGAGGGCGCGGGTGGCCGGGTCGGTGAACCACCGGTAGCCCAGGCTGCGGGCCGGGCCGGTGTAGCGGGTGGTGTCGCCGGTGAGCGCGACGCCGAGCGGGGTCTGCCGCAGCGTCTCGCCGAGCTCGGTGACGACCTCGGCCGGGGTGTCGGTGAGCCGGTCGAGGATGCGGAGCAGACCGGGACTGACGTGTTCGCCCGCCGCGCCCCTCGGGGGCGGGTTGTGCCCGGCGAGGCGGAACAGGTGGTCGCGTTCGTCGAGGGACAGGTGCAGCCCCTGGGCGATCGAGGCGATCATCTGCTCGGAGGGGTGCGGTCCGCGCTCCCGCTCGAGTCGGCTGTAGTAGTCGGCGGAGATGTGGCAGAGCGCGGCGACCTCCTCCCGGCGCAGACCGGCGGTCCTGCGCCGTTGCCCGCGCGGGAGGCCGACGTCCTCGGGTTGGAGTGACTCCCGGCGACGACGGAGGAACCCCGCGAGCCCGACTCGATCCAGCACGACTGCTCCCTCCCTGCACCGGTCCGCCCCATCGTGCCACCGGGACGGGACGGCTTGCCTCGGCCCGCCGATCCCCCTTTCGTGTCACGGCCAACCGGGCCCGGTCTGCCTAGGATCGGGAGGCCGTGGATATCGCCCGAGGTCAGGGGCAGCCTGAGAACACCCAGCCAGCCTAGGCACCAGGAGCAGAACGTGGCCCGCACACGACCGGACATCACCGTTCCCGACCTCTCCGGGAAGCTCGCCGTCGTCACCGGCGCCAGCGACGGGGTCGGGCTGGGCTTGGCCGCCCGGCTGGCCGCCGCGGGCGCCGAGGTCGTCATGCCCGTCCGCAACCGCGCGAAGGGTGCCGCGGCGGTCGCGAGGATCAAGCAGCAGCACCCGCACGCGGTCCTGTCCCTTCAGGACCTCGATCTGTCCTCACTGGACTCCGTCGCCGCGCTGGGCGACGTCCTGCGCGGTGAGGACCGGCCGATCCACGTCCTGGTCAACAACGCGGGCGTGATGACCCCGCCGAGCAGGCAGACCACCACCGAGGGGTTCGAGCTGCAGTTCGGCAGCAACCACCTGGGCCACTTCGCCCTCGTGGCCCACCTGCTGCCCCTGCTGCGCCGTGGCCGCGCGCGGGTGACCTCGCAGATCAGCATCAGCGCGAACCGGAACGCCGTCAACTGGGACGACCTGAACTGGGAGCGCTCCTACAGCGGACAGCACGCCTACAGCCAGTCGAAGATCGCGCTCGGCCTGTTCGGTCTCGAGCTGGATCGGCGCAGCCGGGCCGGAGGCTGGGGCATCACCAGCAACCTCGCCCATCCGGGCGTCGCCCCCACCAACCTCCTCGCCGCGCGCCCCGAGGTCGGTCGGGAACGGGACACCGCGGCCAGGCGCGTGATCCGCTTCCTCTCCGACCGCGGCATCGTCCTCGGGACCGTCGAGACCGCGGTGCTGCCCGCCCTGCTGGCCGCGACCTCACCGGACGCACGCGGCGGCCGCCTCTACGGTCCCAGCGGTCCTGGGCACCTGGGCGGGGCACCGGCCGAACAGGAGGTCTACTCACGGCTTCGCGGCGAGGACGAGGCCGCACGCGTCTGGCAGGTCTCCGAGAAGCTCACCCGGACCTCGTTCGCGACCGACCAGGACGCCCGCCCCGGCACGGGGCGGACAGGTCCGGACCTTCGCTGACCGCGGTGACCAGGAGGCGGTGCGCGTCGGCAGGGCGCCGCCGTTCAGCACCCCTTCGCGCAGCCCAGTCCGCCCACGTCAAGCGGCCGACGAAAGTCGGAGCCCACCACCATCCACAGTGGACCACCGGAAGAGGGGCTGGCCAGATCGCCGAGTTTGCGGCATGGTGGAGAGGACATGGACCACGACTCGGGGGGAGTTTCCATGAACGACTTCGCGACCGCGCTCGCCGAATCCTTCGGCGCCGCGACCACCCGCACGACCGGCCTGGTGATCGACATCTTCGACACCTCGTCCGAGCGGGCCGCACACGGCCCCATCCCGCCCTGCGGCGGTACTTGCATCTGCAGGGCGCAAGACCCGGTCCTGTCTTGCGGCGGCAACTGCCGCGGCAGCGCACACGACCCCGTCCTGGCTTGCGGTATCTGCATCGGCAACGCGCACGAGCCGGTGCTCGCTTCCATCTGCCGCGGCAGCGCGCACGACCCGGTCCTGGCTTCCGGTACCTGCCGCGGCAGCGCGCACGAGCCCGTGCTCGCCTCCGTCTGCCGCACCACCTCGCCGGTGGCGTGACCGGGCCGCACATCGGGTTCAAGCGGCACCTGCGTGCCGAGGTGGTGCCGGGCGACGCGGTGTACGTGTTCTCCGAGGAGGACACCACCGCGTTGCGCGGCCCCCACCTGGAGGAACTGGCTCCCCTGCTGGACGGGACCAGGGATCTCGCACGGCTGCGCCGGGATCTGCCCGCCTCCGCCGAGCCGGAGCACGTGGCCGGGCTGCTCACCGAGCTGGCGGAAGCCGGCCTGGTCGCCTTGCGCCCCACCGGTGAACCCGACATCGACCATTCCACGTCGGCCTACTGGGACTCGGTGGGCGTGGCGCCCGCCACGCTGAACCGCGTCTCCCTGACCGCGGTCGGCGTCGACCTCGGCCCCGCCGCCGACGCGCTGCGGTCCGCCGGGCTGTCGTTGGTGGACGAGGACGCCGACCTGTCCGTGGTGCTGTGCGACGACTACCTCGCGGCCTCACTGTCTGATGTGGACGAACAGCACCGCGCGGAGGTCAGACCCTGGCTGCTGGCGAAGACCGTCGGCACGCGGGTGTGGCTCGGGCCGGTCTTCACCCCCGGCGACGGGCCATGCTGGCACTGCCTGGCGACCAGGCTGTGGGCGAACCGGCCGGCCGAGGCCCACGTGCGCGACTCGCTCGGGTTGGCGCACGCGGTGGCACGGCCCGCTGTCGCGTTCGGCCCGCTGACCGCTGTCGCGCTGAACCTGGTCGCGCTGGAGGCCGCCAAGTGGCTGGCCGGACTGCGGCACGACGGGCAGCGCACCCTGTGGACCTTCGACAGCCGCGACCTGACCGGCAGGCGCCACGAGGTCAGGGCGCGTCCGCAGTGCGCGTCCTGCGGTGACACCGAACTGGTGCGGGAACGCACGCGGCGCCCGGTGCTGCTGCGGTCCCGACCGAAGACCCACACGTCCGGCGGCGGACACCGTTCGGCCACGCCGCAGGAGGTGCTCGACACCTACCGGCACCTGGTGAGCCCGCTGACCGGGGTGGTCAAGGACATCAGCCAGGACAGGCGTGGACCGGCGTTCTTCAACTCGTTCCGCTCCGGCCCGAACACCGCGCTGGGCAACCGCGGCGCCGCGCACCTGCGCTCGGCGTTGCGGTCGCAGAACGGCGGCAAGGGCGTCACCCCGTTGCACGCCGAGGTGGGTGCGCTGTGCGAAGCGCTGGAGCGGCACAGCGGCCACGCCGACGGTGACGAGGAGCGGGTGCGCGGCAGCTTCCGCTCACTGCGCGACCGGGCGATCCACCCGGACACCGTGCAGCTGTTCGACCGGCGCCAGCAGCACGACCGCGCCCGGTGGAACGCCGAGCACTCCGGCTTCCAGTACGTCTGCGCCCCGTTCGACGAGGACGCCGAGTTCGACTGGACGCCCGTGTGGTCGCTCACCCGGCAGCGGCACCGGCTGCTCCCCACCGCCATGCTCTACTTCACCACGGCTCCGCACGAGCAGTTCACCGCCGACTCGAACGGCAACGCCGCGGGCTCGTCGCTCGAGGACGCTGTGCTGCAAGGGATGTTGGAGGTCGTCGAGCGCGACGCGGTCGCGCTGTGGTGGTACAACCGCACGCGCCAGCCCGCGGTGGACCTCGACGCGGTCGACGACGGGTGGATCGCGCAGGCGCGCCGGGTGCACGCGGAGCTCGGCCGGGAGGTGTGGGCGCTGGACCTGACCTCGGACATCGGCGTGCCCACCGTGGTGGCGCTGTCCCGGCGCACCGACCAGCCGCGCCAGGACGTCATGATGGGGTTCGGCGCCCACCTGGACCCGGCGGTGGCGGTCCGCCGCGCCCTGACCGAGCTCAACCAGATGATGCCCTCGGTCATCGACGGTCGGGGCTGGGACGACGCCGACTTCCGGCGGTGGCTCGAGCAGGCGACCGTGGAGAACCAACCGCACCTGCTGCCCGATCCGGCGTTGGGAACGCCCGCCCCCGTCGACCTCAGCTCCCCGGACCTGCTCGACGACGTCCGGACCGTCCACAAGCGACTGGAGGAGGCCGGCCTCGAGGTCTTCGTGCTCGACCAGACCCGTCCGGACATCGGCCTTCCGGTGGTGAAGGTGATCGTGCCGGGACTGCGCGGTTTCTGGGCGCGGTTCGCGCCGGGCAGGCTGTACGACGTGCCGGTGCGGTTGGGCAGGCTGACCACGCCCACCGCCTACGAGGACCTCAACCCGATGCCGATGTTCCTCTGACCACCGCCCG
Source organism: Umezawaea tangerina (assembly GCF_003002815.1). Taxonomy (GTDB): domain Bacteria; phylum Actinomycetota; class Actinomycetes; order Mycobacteriales; family Pseudonocardiaceae; genus Umezawaea; species Umezawaea tangerina. The sequence goes on from NZ_PVTF01000005.1 coordinate 310,889, forward strand.
CTCGACGACCTCCGGGACGACGTGGTGGTGGCCGGGCTCCCGGTGCCGCCGGACTCCCCCGATGACCGGGGAGTCCGGCGGTTTCCACCACCGGGCGGGAACTCCTGGTGCCCGTCGCCCCGTCAGAAGCCGGCGAACACCCGGCGCAGGTCGTCGAGCGTGACGTTGCCCTCGACGGTGATCCCCTTGTCGTAGGGCGTCCTGAGGCGGCCGCTGACCAACCGGACCAGTGCTTCCGGCGGCCCGTCGAGCGTCGCCGAAGGCGCCTCGAGGTGGTCCACGACGGTGACCGAGTCGTCGATCACCAGAGCGGCGCCCGCGGTCGCGAGGGACACCGGGCTCGCCAGCTCGGCGGGCTTCGCGACGAAGCCCAGCAGGAAGCCGATGGGACCGGCCAGCAGGTCGAGGAGCACCGCGGCGGAGTCGGCGTCCACCCCGGCGTCCGGGTCGAAGGCCACGCGCACGTCCCACGAGTGGTTGGCCACCTCGTTGAGCCGCATGCCCAACGCGGTCACCAGCGGGACAGGTTCGGGCAGGAAGCCGAGGTCGACGGTCATCGACGAGCGCTGCTCGGGGGTGAGCGCCTCGACCGTGTCGAGCCAGCGGGCGTTGTGCTCCAGGAAACCCTCGACCTGCGCGCGCGGAGCGGAGGCGTCCCAGCGGGCCCAGATCGCCTGGTTGTCCTCCGCCGCCACGGTCTCCCCCGCGGCCGAGGCGATCGGTGCGCGGCCGATCTCCGCGCCGCTGCCGAGGTGGGAGTAGACCTGGGCGACGGTCCACTCCGCGGCACCGCTGGGTGCGGCCAACCGGTCGTCGGCGAGGCCGCGGGCGAGATGGGCGAGCACGTCGTGCTCGGTGCGCAGGGCGCTGATCGTGCGGTCCACGAGTCCAGTCATGGCACGCTCAACCCCCGGATGGACCCATCTGTTCCGCTGATCACCGCATCAGGTGAAATCCCCTGCCCGGCCGACCGTCGCCGCGGGGACGACCGCTTGCCCGAATTCGGGGCCGGAATGGAATACCGACGCCGACATCGATTTCAGGATGCCGCACCGTGCAACCATTCAGCGCAATCGACAGGACCTCGCTGCATCGTTTGCCGCATTCGATTCCGGCCGGTTATCCCTTCGTTGCACATCATCTTTTCTACACCGATTCAGCACGGTTCCGGCCACCTGCCCGCCGGCATATGTTGTGCACCACAACATTCTCTCCGGCTATCGAACAGTGCAGTCCGAAAGGATGACGGATGCGTAGTAGGAGCCTCGTCCTCTTAGCCGCGGGCACCGGCCTCGCCCTGACCATGACAGCGTGCGGCGCGAACAACTCGACCGACGGGACCAGCCCGACCGGCACCTCGTCAGGCGGCACGAAGGTCGGTGTGATCCTCCCGGAAACCACTTCCTCCCCCCGCTGGGAGGGTTTCGACAAACCACTGCTCGCGGCCGCTCTCAAGGCCGAAGGCCTGGACGCGGACATCCAGAACGCCCAGGGCGACAACCAGAAGTTCAGCACCCTGGCCGAAGGCATGATCAACGACGGCGTCAAGGTCCTGATCATCGCCTCGACGGACTCCTCGGTCGGTGCCGCGGTGGCCGCCAAGGCCGACGCGCAGGGCATCCCGGTCATCGACTACGACCGCCTGAACCTCGGTGGCTCGTCGAAGTACTACGTCTCGTTCGACAACGTGAAGGTCGGCGAGCTCCAGGGCACGGCCCTGTCGACGGCGTTGAAGGACAAGAAGGGGGCGGAGGTCATCCAGATCGAGGGCGCCCCGACCGACAACAACGCCACGCAGTTCACCGAGGGCCAGGAGAAGGTCCTCACGCCGCTCTACACCGCGGGTGACCTGAAGCTGGTCCAGTCCCAGCCGATCGAGAAGTGGGACCCGGTCATCGGCGGCACGGTCTTCGAGCAGATCCTGACCCGCAACGGCCAGAAGGTCGACGGTGTCGTCGCCGCGAACGACACACTCGCGGGTGCGGTCATCACCGTGCTCAAGAAGTTCGGCCTCAACGGCAAGGTGCCCGTCACCGGCCAGGACGCCACCCCGGAAGGTCTCCAGGCCGTGCTCCGCGGCGAGCAGTACATGACCGTCTTCAAGCCGGTCAAGGAGGAGGCCGCGACGACCGCGAAGCTGGCCGCCCTGCTGGCCAAGGGCGACACCGCGGGTGCCGACAGGATCGCCACCGACGTCAGCAAGGACACCACCGCGAACCGCGACGTCAAGTCGGTCCTCCTCGACGCCCAGCTGATCACCAAGGACAAGGTCAAGACCGTCGTGGACGCGCAGGCCGTCAAGGCCTCCGAGGTCTGCGTCCCCGAGCTGGCCGCGATCTGCACCGAGCTCGGGATCAAGTAGCGCCGCGGTCGGGTTCCGTCGCCCCAGTGGTGCCTTGCGGACGGCCGCTGGACATTCGGGATTGCCGTCCCAGGGGTATGACGATCTTCGCGCCCGCGGGTCGTCGTACCCCTGGGTGCTTCCCGGTCGCGCGTCGACCGGCAAGGCCGCGATGCGCAACGCGGGTGATCACCCTGCCGGTTCAGCGCACCTCCCTGATCGCGGTCGACTGACGGAGATGAGGCCGTTCGAGTGAATCTGCTTCCTTCGATGGGAGTAGGCGTCGTCCCGTTGTGCACGAACCGAGTACAGGTCCTAATTTCGCTGTGGTGATCATCGTCCGACCGGAGCAAGGCCTGTGCACGACAACACCCGGTTGCCCGGCGCACCCGGCCAAGGGATGACCGGCACCGGCACGACCGACGACTCCGCCCTGGCCGGTGCCGTCCAGGCGCACTTCGCGCACTCGTCACTGGGTTTCGCCGTCATCGACGCCCCCGGCGCCATGCGGGAGGTGAACGGAGCGCTGTGCGACCTCGTCGGCCTGCCGGCGGACACCCTGATCGGCGTCCACATCGGCGAGGTGTTCACCACCGACGCCGACCTGAGCGCGAACCGCCTGCACGCCGACGCCCAGCTGACCCGTCCGGACGGCGACACGACGGCGGTGGTGCTCGACGTGGCCCCGCTGTCCCCGGACCTGAGGACCGTGGTGGTGATCAACTCCGAGGAGACCTCGGTACTGCGCGCGGCGCTGATCCGCCAGAGCCTCAACGACCTCGTCACCGGCCTGCCCAACCGGACCCAGCTCCTGCGGTGGCTGGACCGCTGCCCCGACGTCCTCGGACTGGTCACCGTCGACGTGGACGGCTTCCACGTGGTCAACGAGGCCCTCGGGCACGACGCGGGCGACCACCTGCTGAAGTCCGTGGCGGCACGCCTGGTGGAGGTCTGCGCGCCGCACGGCCGGGTCGCCCGCACCGGGCACGACGAGTTCACCCTCGTGGTCGACAGCCCCGACGACGTCCTGGGTCTCATCAGGATCGTCGAGGACGTGGACGCGTCGCTGGCCGAACCCGTCTACGTCGACGGGGTGGGCGTGGGCGTGACGGTCAGCACCGGGATAAGCGTGCAGCGCACCAGCGGTCGCACAGCCGCGGACCTGCTGCGCACGGCCGAGGTCGCCGCGCGGTGGAGCAGGCAGGACGGGCGTGCCCGCTGGACCCTGTACGACCCGCAGCGCGACACCCTCGAACGCAGGCAGTTCACCATGGCCTCGTCCATCGCGGGCGCCTTGGAGAACGGCGAGATCGACACCCGCTACACCCCGGTCCACTCGCTGCCGCACAGGCGGGTCGTCGCCTTGGAGGCGTCCGCGCACTGGGCCCACCCCGAACACGGTCCGCTGTCGCAGGACGCCATCCTGAACCTCGCCGAGTCCACCGGCAACGCCATCCGCCTGGGCCGGGTGGTGCTGGCCGACGCCTGCGCGCAGGCGGGCCGGTGGCTGGCGGAGTTCGGCGACACCACTCCCCTGGTGGCCGTCCGCCTCACCTCGCACCAGTGCCGCGAACCCGAGCTGGTCGCGGTCGTCCGCCACCTCCTCGCCGACGCGGCCCTGCCCGCCGACCGGTTGCGCCTGATCGTCGAGGACGACGTGCTGCTGTCCTTGACCCCGGAGCAGGTCGAGGAGCTGGACATCCTGACCGGCGACGGGGTGTCGGTGCTGCGCCACCAGCGGGAAGGGGGCCGCTTCGACGCCTTCGCCGCGACCGGTGTGCCCATCAGCGGGCATCGCGTGGACGGCACCGTCGTCCGCGGGCTGGACGACACCGCCCCACCACTCGTGCGCTCCGCCGTGGTCGGCATGCTGTCCTGGGCGGTGCGCAACCTCGACGGCGACCTGTTCGCCCAGGACGTGCGCACGGAGACCGAAGCACGCGAACTGACCCGCCTGGGCGTCGCCGCGGCCCAGGGACCCCACTTCGGCGCCCCCCTCACCCCCGGTGGTGTGCGGGACCTGCTCCGCGGCACCTGACCCGACGCACGGGAACCGCTCCCGGACTCGCGCGGCTCACATCCCGAACACCGCACCGCTTGTGCCCTCCCCTACGAGCCCGTCGGACCTCGGTTGACAGGCTCTCGACGCCCGGTCCAGGATGAGAGCGCTCCCACAGGGTGGGCGCCACGGGCAGGGCGGGTCGAGGACCCGGTTCTGCCGCCTCGGTTTCAGGCACCGCCTCCGCCGCGCGGTGACACGGTGTCGACACGGAGGTCGTTTCATGCGCAGACGCCTGGCCACGCTGGGTGCGGTCGCCGGACTGCTGGTCACCCTCGCCCCCGCCCCGCCCACCACCGCGGCGCCGGACGGTCGCGGTTCCGACGACCAGGTCACGCTCGTCACCGGTGACCGGGTGACGTTCTCCCGCTCGGGGGTCGGCATCGTGCCCGCGCGGGGACGCGAGCACGCCATGTTCGCGATCACCACGACCGGGCGGCACCGGTACGTCATCCCGGACGACGCGCAGCCGCTCATCTCCGCGGGGCGGCTCGACAAGGCGCTCTTCGACGTCGACGCGTTGCGGGAGTTCGGGTACGCCGACGCCACACCGGTCATCGTGGAGGGCGCGGGCGGGCAGTTCTCGGCCGCCGGTCCGCAGAGCGGCGTCGCGCTCGACGCGCTCGTCGCCGGGCACGACAAGGTCTGGTTGGACGGCAAGAAGAAGCTCAGCGCGCAGCCCGGCGTCACGCGGATCGGCGCACCCGGCGCCTGGCAGGCGGGGTTGACCGGGACCGGCGTCAAGGTGGCCGTGCTCGACACGGGTGTCGACGAGTCCCACCCCGACCTGGTGGGCAGGATCGCCGCGACCGCGAACTTCTCCTCGCAGCCGAGCGTCGACGACACGGTCGGGCACGGCACCCACGTCGCCTCGATCATCGCGGGCAGCGGCGCGGGCCTCGGCGGCAAGTACACCGGCGTCGCCCCGGACGCGGCACTGCTCATCGGCAAGGTCTGCGAGAGCACCTACTGCCAGGACTCGGCGATCCTCGAAGGCATGCGGTGGGCCGTCGACCAGGGCGCCGACATCGTCAACATGAGCCTGGGCGCCCCGTCCGACAGCCCCGGCACCGACCCGATCGAGCAGGCGGTCGACGCCCTGTCGGCGTCGAGCGGCGCGCTGTTCGTGATCGCCGCCGGGAACTCCGGGCCCGGTGAGACCACTCTGGGGAGTCCGGGTTCGGCCGACGCCGCGCTCACCGTCGGTGCCGTCGACGCCGCGGACGCGATCGCACCGTTCTCCAGCCGCGGCCCGCGGATCGCCGACAACGCCATCAAGCCCGACATCACCGCGCCTGGTGTGGACATCGCGGCGGCGAAGGCGGCCAACGGCACCATCGGCACGCCGGTCGCCGACCCCGGCTACGTGGCGATGTCCGGTACGTCGATGGCGACCCCGCACGTGGCGGGTGCCGCCGCGCTGCTCGCCCAGCGCCACCCCGACTGGACCGGGTCGCGGCTCAAGTCCGCACTGGTGGGGTCGGCCGAGCCGACGGCGGGGTTGAGCGTCTTCGCCCAGGGCTCGGGGCGCGTGGACGTGACGAGGGCGCTCGCCCAGTCCGTCGACGCGGAGCCCGCGAGCCTGTCCTTCGGCGTGCAGACGTGGCCGCACGACGACGACGTGCCCGTGGTCGAGCAGGTCACCTACCGCAACACCGGTGCGGACCCGGTCGTGCTCGACCTCGCCCTGGAGGGCACGGCGGCGCAGGGCGGCATCGCGGTCTCCCCCACCTCGCTGACCGTTCCGGCCGGTGGTCGGGCGACGGCGACCGTCACCGCGGACACCCGCGGCACCACGGAGTACGGCAAGTACGAGGGCGCGCTGGTGGCGACCGGCGGCGGCACGCGGGTGCGCACCCCGGTGGCGCTCACCGTCGAGGACGAGCGGTACCGGCTCGATGTCACGACCCTCGACTCCCAGGGCGCACCCGACTCGTCCAGTCTCAGCGTCTACCGGCTCGACCAGGCGGGGACGCTGCTGGACCTGGTCACTGACGACGAGGGCAAGGGCTCGATCCGGCTGCCCAAGGGCGTCTACGGCATCACCGGCTCGATCTCCACGCGCACCGAGGTCAGCCTGATGGTCTACGCCGACCTCGACCTGACCGCCGACACGCAGGTCTCCCTCGACGCCAGGGATGCCGGTCCGGTCGACATCTCGCTGCCGGACGACCCGGCGGCGGCCGAGCAGATCGGCACGATCGCCCTGCGCGCCAGGGGTTCGGTCGTCGGCGCCGGACTGGGCTACGAGTTCGCCTCCTTCGGCGGCTTCTCCGGCGGCGGACGCTCGTTCCGCGTGGGCCGGGCAGGTGGTGCCGTCGCGGACGGCCGGGTGACCGGCTACATCGACTCCCACTGGCGTTCGGGCGCCGACGGGCTCTACACGCTGGGCTGGGACTGGCCCGACCAGGTCCCGAACGGGATCCACAAGGCGGTCACGGCGTCCGCGCTGGAGCTGCGGAAGACCACGCTGCCCCCTCGCCCCGAGGGCGGCCACACCTACATCGAGCCGTGGTCGGCGGGCACGCGGTCCGACCACAGCTCCACCTTCGGTCCCGCGATCGACATCACCGGCGTCACCACCCTGCTCCTGCACGCGACCCCCGGCTCCAGCGGCACGCGGTGGAGCTACACCTACCTCGACTACGACAAGTCCTGGCAGCGGACCCACGCCGCGTGGACGCCGTTCACCGCCTTCCGGGCAGGGCGCACCACCACGACCAGCGCCATGACGCCGGTGCTCGGCCCGACGGCGGTGAGCGTCGGCGACGGGTTCGACCTGCGACGCGTCGGGGACGCGCTGGTGCCCGGCTACCCGCTGCTGTACGGCGACGCGGCGGGCAACCGCGGCGCGGTCCCGATGGCCGAGCCCGAGACGATGACGCTCACCGACGTCGGCACCGGCAAGCCGATCGCCGCGGGTCCCAACGGGACCTACCCGTTGCCCGCCGACCGCACCCGCCTGCGGCTCGACGTCACCGGTGCCCGTGCCGACACGGCGGGCACGAGCACGCGGGTCGAAGCGGCGTGGGAGTTCAGCTCGGCGCACACCGACGGCACGGCCGCCCTCCCGCTGTCCGTGGTCCGCTTCACGCCGAAGCTCGACGCCACCGGGGCGGTACCCGGTGGCGGGCTCTTCGCCCTGCCGCTCCAGGTGCAGCAGTACGACGACAGCGGCGCCGGCGCGATCCGGGGGATCACCGTCGACGTCTCCTACGACGACGGCAAGACCTGGGCCGCGGCACCGGTGCGCGGTGGTCACGCCCTGCTCCGGCACCCGAAGGGTCCGGGCCACGTGTCCCTGCACGCGTCCGCGAAGGACAGCAGGGGCAACACCTCGCAGGTCACCGTGATCAGGGCGTACGCGCTCAGCGAGCGGTGAGGCGGCTGTCGACGACTCCCGTCGGGAGGGAGGGCCGAGGCGGAACCCCCGCCTCGGCCCGCGCCCCGAGGAATCGACGCCTCAACGGGGCACCGCTACCTTGGCAAGGGTGCCCACCTTCGAGGAGATCACCCGCCCCCTGGACCCCGACCCGTCCGAGAACCCCTGGGTGAACGGGCCGCCGCCACCGGAACCGGTCGCGATCGTCGCCTACACGCCCGAGTGGCCGCGTCGCTACCAGGCCGTGGCGGCGGAGGTCCGCGCCGCGCTCGGTCGGGTGGTGCTCGACATCGACCACGTCGGGTCGACCTCCGTGGAGGGGCTGGCCGCCAAGGACGTCATCGACGTCGACCTGACGGTGGCCGACCCCCGTGACGAGGAGGCGTACGTCCCCGCGCTGGTGCGGATCGGCTTCGTCCTCACGGTCCGGGAGCCGTCCTGGCACCAGCACCGGCTCCTGCGGCTGGCCGACCCCCGGACGAACCTGCACGTGTTCGGGCCGGACTGCCCGGAGCTCGTCCGGCACCGCATGTTCCGCGACTGGCTGCGCGCCCACCCCGAGGACCGCGCCCGGTACGAGGACGCGAAACGGGCCGCGGTCCCCGGTGGCGGGAACGTCATGGACTACAACGGGCGCAAGGAGAAGACCGTCCACGCGATCTACGAGCGGCTCTTCCGCGCGGCGGGAATGCTGTAGGCGCAACGACAACAGCTCCGGCGGTCGGTCGACCCGTCAGGACCCGGTAGCGCGTTGGCGGGCGCGGTAGGCGGCCGCGTGGGTGCGGTTGCCGCACGCGGTCGAGCTGCAGTAGCGCCGCGACCCGTTGCGGGAGAGGTCCACGAAGACGTTCGCGCAGCCGTCCGCGGAGCACCCGCGCATCCGGTCGTGGCCGCCGTTGGCGACGAGGGTCAACAGGGCGGCGGAGGTGGTGGCGGCGACCCGGTCGGCGATGCCGGCGCCCGGCGGCGCGTAGTGCCAGTGCCAGTCGCCGTCGTGGTCGGTGAGCTGGGGAAGGGCCCGCAGCTCGGTGAGCGTGCGGTTGAGGAGCTGGACCACCTCGTGCTCGGTGGCGCTGTCGAAGGCCTTCCGCATCGTGTCGCGGTGGCGCAGCAGGCGCGCGAGGTCGGCCTCCGAGAGCGGTGCGGCCACGACCCAGCCGCGGTGTGCGAGCAGCTCCGCCACCCGGTCGACGTCGTGCAGGTCGTCGTGGCCCGAGTCGGCCTCGCCGGTGTTGACGAGGTCGACCGCCGTGAGCACGGCGCGGCCGTCATAAGCACCTATGTTCACTTGACTCCTGACGCCGCTGACTCCTACCGTCATGACCATCGGTCATTTTACTGCTGACGTGGAGGCGCGGATGAACCCCAACGCCACTGTGCCCCCCGCTCCGGCCCACGGCAGGCTGCCGGTCCACTGCGACTGCGAGGTCCTGCCGCCGCCGTCACTGGTCCAGGAGCTCGTGGCGGTCCACGAGGTGGTGCGCGGCGAGCGGACCGGGCTGCGCGACGGCGTGCTGACCGTCGCCGGGGACGTCGACGCGGACATCACCGTCCCGCTGGTGACCTCGGCGGCGGTCGACGTCATCGCCCCTGGTCAGCGCGACGTGCGCACGGACACGGTCCTCGACGTGGTGCCGCTGGCGGTGAAGGTCGACGGGGGCGTCGGCGAGGGCGTCACGCGGCTGGCCACTGGCGTGGTGCTGGTGGTGACCGGGGTGGACGCGGGTGGAACGCAGCTCGGCGAGGCGGGCAACTCCGCCGGGGTGCTGTCCGAGCGGATGGCGGACGCCGCTCCCGGAACGCCCGACCCCGGCGACTGGGTCATCCGGATCGCGGTCACGATCGAGGCCGGGCGGCGGATGGAACGGCCGGGGCCCGCGGCTGCCCACCGGGCCGCGGACGTCGTGGCGGACCGGCTGCGCCGCGCACTGCTCGACGCCCCGCCCTCCGCCGTCACCGACCGCCGCACCCTGGAGGAGCCGTCGGGACCGGGCCCGCGCGTCGCGCTGGTGAAGCTGGTCATGGGGCAGGGCGCCATGCACGAGAACCTGCTGTTCCCCGCGGAGCCCGGCGGGGTGCGCGGCGCCGTCTCCCTGATCGACCTGGGCAACCTGCCGCAGCAGCTCCGGGTGAACGAGGTGCGCGACGGCGCGCTGCACTCCTTGTGCTGCGTCGGGCCGTCCAGCAAGGAGACCACGCTGCACTACTACCGCGACCCGCTCGTCGAGGCACTCGCCGAGGACACCGACCTGCGGCTGACCGGCGTGGTCGTCGTGGGCAGCCCGGCGCAGGAGGCGGACAAGCGCTTCGTCGCACGGCGGGTCGGCGCGATGGTCGCCGCGGCTGGCGTGGACGGCGTGGTCGTGGCCACCGAGGGGTTCGGCAACAACCACATCGACTTCGCCGCCGAGATCGAGGAGATCGCGAAGTACGGGACGCCTACCGTCGGCGTGTGCTGGTCGGCCGCGCGCGGCATGGTGTCCGGCAACGAGTACATGTACGCGCTGGTCGAGGTGAACAAGGCCGCCGACGGCCAGGAGTCCGACGTGCTCGGGGAGAACACCGCCGACGCGATGGACGCGCGCCGGGGGATCGCCATGCTGAAAACGCTGCTGTTCGGCAAGGACACCCTGCCTTCTCCCCGGTCGTGGGACGCGGAAGTGCCGCGCGCCAACCAGGAGCTCGTCGAGGCCGCGGCGGCGGACAACGGCGGCCGACCGACGCTGACCGGGGGGATGCGCAGCGAGGTACCGGTTTCCGCGACCGCGCCGACCCCGCTCGCCCCGTTGGGACGGCCGCTGTCCGGGGCCGTGGTCGCGCTGGTGTCGTCCGCGGGTGCGCACACCGTCGGCGACACGCCGTTCCGGCCCTACGCCGACTACAGCCTGCGGGAGATCCCCGCGACGGCGACCGATGACGGGCTCACCTTCGCCTCGGGCAGCTACGACAACAGCGACGTCAACGCCGACCCCAACTGCCTGTTCCCCCTCGCCCGGCTCCGCGAGCTGGCCGAGGACGGCGTGCTCGGCGGTGTGAGCCCGACCCACTTCGCCATGCAGGGCGGCGGCACGGAGATCGAGCTCGTGAGGACCCGCACCGGCCCGGAGCTCGTGCGGCGGCTGGAGGAGACCGGTGTCGACGCCGTCGTGCTGATCGGCGCGTGCGGCAGCTGCCACCGCTCCGCCGTCGTCCTGCAACGACTGGTCGAGCAGGCCGGCATCCCCACGGTCATCATCGCGTCGCTGCCCGCCGTGGCCGCGCAGCTCGGCGCACCCCGGATCGCGGCGACCGACACCCCGATGGGCGCGGCGCTCGGCGCACCGCACGACACCGCGCAGCAGCGCCGGATCCTGACCGCCGCGCTGGACCTGCTGGTGGACGCGACCGAAGCCGGGGCGGTCGCGCGGATCGCGGAGCGGTACCGGAGCTGAGCACGTCCGGTCCTGGGGGCAAGGTCTGTCGTGCTGTCGGCCTGACAGCACGACAGACCTCTCACCACCAGGCGTGACGCAGGTCACCAGGGGGTGGTTCAACGTTGTGGCCCGGTCGAGGGGTTTCCCGACCGCAACGCAACCACCTCGACAGAAGGGGACGACGTGCGGGACGGCTACGACCGGTTCGTCGCCGATCGACTCGATCGGCTCTTGCGCTACGCCACCGCCATCACCTGCGACAAGCACCTCGCGCAGGACATCGTGCAGGACGTCCTGGTGCGCGCCCGGTCCCGGTGGGGCCGGATCGGCGCCATGGACGCGCCGTACCTCTACGTGCGCCGGATGGTGACCAACGACTACCTGTCGTGGCGCCGACTGCGCGCCCGCCGCGACGTCACCTCGACGCACGCCGCGCTCGAAGTGCTCTCCCCCGCCGTGCCCGACCACGCCGAGCGGCACGCCGAACGGGACGCGATGCGCGCCCGGATCGCCGTGCTCCCGCGCAAGCAGCGCGCCGCGATCGTCCTGCGCTACTACGAGGACGCCACCACCGCCGAGATCGGCCAGGTCCTCGGCTGTTCCGAGGGAACCGTGCGCAGCCACCTCTCCCGAGCCCTGCAGACGTTGCGCGTCAACGAGACCAGCCCGTCGGAGGTGCTGCGATGACCGAGCAGGAAGCCCTCATCCGCGAGGCCGTGGCCGCGGAGGCCGCCGAGGCGGTCGACTCGCGGGCGGTGCTGGCCGCGTTGCACGCCAAGCGGTCCCGCCGCCGTCCGCTGGCCCTGCTCGCGGTCGCCGGCCTCACCGTCGCCGCCGTGACCGCGGCCGTGGTCCTGGCGCCGTCCCCCGCCCCGCGTCCCGCGACGCTGGAGGCGGCGACGCCCCCCGAGCCCAGCACCGTCCTGCTGGCGGGCCTGGACGCCGCGGGCCACGCCGATTCGGTGGTCCTCGCCCGTGTCGGCGCGGACGGCTCGATCACCGCCGTCACCCTCCCCCGTGACGCGTGGGTCGACCTGCCGGGTCAGGGCATGGGCACGCTCAGCTCCGCGAGCGATCCGCAGGTCCTCGTGCACGCGGTGGAAGGCCTCACGGGCACGCACGTCGACCACTACGCCACCGTCGACCTGGCGGCCGTGGCCGCGGTCAGCACGGTCGTGGGCGGCGTCGAGGTCTGCCTCACCGCCCCCGCGCAGGAGTCCCTGTCCGGTGTGGACCTGCCCGCGGGCAGGTCCACCGTGTCCGGCGACCAGGCGTTGGCGTTCCTCCGCCAGCGCCGCGGACTGCCGGACGGCGACTTCGACCGGATGGTCCGCCAGCAGGCGTTCCTGCGCTCGCTGGCGGCCAAGGTCCTCGACCCGGCCGTCCTGCGCGACCAGGCCAAGGTCACCGCCGTGGTCGACGCCGTCCGGAACGGCGTCCACACCGACCCCGGCTGGAACCTGCTCGCGTTCGTCAACACCCTGCTCCCGAACGCGAACATCCGGACCGCGACCGTCCCGCACGAGGGGACGACCGCCACCGAGTCCGGCACCGCCCTCACCGTGAACCCGGCGGAGGTCCGCGCGTTCGTCACCGGCTTCCAGTCCGAGTCCCCGACACCCTCGGGCCCCTCCGACGTTGCGGGCGGTGACTGCGTGAACTAGGGGCGTGCCACCACGCCCCGGCGGTCATCCCCCGCTCGACGCACCGGACCTCCCCGTTCCGCCGACCCCGGCCCTCCGGGACGTGATCGGCCTAGCATCGGTGTGGGGAGAACGGGGGGAAGGGTGGAGTTCCGCGTGCTTGGCCCGCTCGAGGTGTGCCGCGGCGGGGTGGTGTTGGGGTTGGGGGGCCCACGGCAGCGGGCGGTGCTGGCCGCGCTCGCGATCCGGGCCAACGAGGTCGTGGGGGTGGAGTACCTGGCGGCGGCCGCGTGGCAGCGGCCGCCGCCGTCGTTGCAGTCGAACGTCCGGACGTACGTCGCGGCGTTGCGCAGGCTGCTGGCCGAGCCCGCCACCGAGCGGCTGGTGAGCACACCGGACGGGTACCGGCTCGTGGCGGCGGACGGCGAGGTGGACCACACCGCCTTCGAGGACCTCGCGGGTCGGGCGGGCCAGGCCCTGCGGCAGGGGGACGTGCCCGCCGCCGCGGACCTGGCGGGCCGCGCCCTGCGGATCTGGCGCGGCGTCCCCCTGGCCGGGTTGCCGGTCGGGCCCGCACTGGAGACCGAGATCGCACGGCTGGAGGAGCGCAGGCTGACCGTGGTCGAGCTGTGCCTGGAGGCGCGGCTGCTGCTCGGCGAGCACGACGAGGTCATCGCGGAGTCGCGCGGGCTGGTCGCCGAGCACCCGTTCCGGGAGAAGCTGGCCGAGCAGCTGATGCGGGCGCTGCACCAGGCCGGGCGGCGGGCCGAGGCGCTGGAGGTGTACCGGCGGACCCGCAGCCGGGTGGTCGAGGAGCTGGGCGTGGAGCCCGGTCCGGGGCTGCGCGAGGTGCAGCAGCACGTCCTGAGCGGCACCGGGACGGGACTGCCCAGGGCACGGGCCGTTCCCGCGGAACTGCCCGCGGCCGTGTCGGCGTTCACCGGCCGCGAGGAGCACCTGGCCCGGCTGGACCGGGTGCTGGAGCGGACCGGCGACGCCGTCGCCGTGGTCGCGATCAGCGGCAGCGCCGGGGTGGGCAAGACGGCGCTGGCCGTGCAGTGGGCGCACCGGGTCGCCGAGCGGTTCCCGGATGGGCAGGCGTTCATCGACCTCGGCGGGTACGGGGCGGACCGGCCGAGCACCCCCGCCGAGGTGCTCAACCGGCTGCTGGGCGGCATGGGCGTGCCGTCCGAACGCATCCCGACCGAGCCGGACGCGATGGTCGCGCTGTACCGCTCGCACCTGGCGGGCAGGCGGGTCCTGGTCGTCCTGGACAACGCGCGCACGGCCGAGCAGGTCCGCCCGCTGCTGCCCGGCGCCCCCGGCTGCCTGGTGGTGGTGACCAGCCGGGACACGCTGGAGGGGCTGGCCGCGCTGGACGGCGCGCACCCGGTCGCGCTGCACCCGTTCACCCCGGAGGAGTCGGCCACGCTCCTGGAACGGATCCTGGACGACGACCGCGTGCACACCGAGCGGGCCGCCGTGGCCGAGCTGACCCGGCTGTGCGGCCACCTCCCGCTCGCCCTGCGGCTGGCCGCCGCCCGGCTGGCCACGCGGCCCCAGCACAGCGTGCGGGCGCTGCTGGAGTGGATCCGCCAACGCGACCGGCTGTCGACCCTGCAGGTGCCCGGTGATCCGCTGGCGGCCGTCCGGCTCGCCTTCGACCACTCCTACCTCGCGCTGCGACCGTTGCCGCGCAAGCTGTTCCGCAGGCTCGCGCTGGCGCCGGGTCCGACGCTGACCGGTCCCGTCGCGGCCGCGCTGGCGGACACCACCGTCGAGGCCGCCGAACCGCTGCTGGGCGTGCTCACCGCGGCCAGCATGGTCGACGAGCCGGAACCGGGCCGCTACCGCCTGCACGACCTGCTGCGCCACTACGCGGCCGAGAAGGCCGGCGCGGAGGAGTCCGAGGCCGAACGGGAGGCCGCGATCCGCCGGGTCCTGACCTGGTACCGGCACACGGCCGACGCGGCCACCACCGTGCTGGACCCGCACCGGCGGCGCACCGTCGGGTTCGACCCCGGCGAGCCGAACCGGTGGCCGGTCGGCTTCGACTGCTACGACGAGGCGCTGGCCTGGTGCGAACAGGAACGGGCGAACCTGGTGGCCGCGGTCCGGCACGCCGCCGACCACGGGGTCGTCGACCTGACCTGGCAGCTGCCGGTCGTCCTGTTCGGATTCCTGGAGCTGCGCAGGTACTGGCCGGACTGGATCGCCACCCACCGGCTCGGGCTGACCGCGGCGCGGGAGGCGGGCGCGCGGCAGGCCGAGGCGTGGATGCTGAACAGCCTCGGCATCGCCTACAAGCAGACCGGGCGGATGGACCGGGCGCAGGACTGCTACCGCGAGTCGCTGGCGATCCGCGAGTCGACCGGCGACCGGCACGGCCAGGCCGTCACGTTGCAGAACCTGGGCGCCGCGGCCAACCACAGCGGGCGCCAGGGGGAGGCGATCGAGCGCTACCGGGCCGCGCTGGTGATCTTCCGGCAGACCGCCGACCGGTGGGGCGAAGGGCTCAGCCTGTCCAACCTCGGCGAGGCCCACCGCAAGCTCGGCGCGTTCGACGTGGCGGTCGAGTGCTTCGAGGAGGCGCTGCCGATCCGCCGCGGGCTGGGCGACCGGCGCGGCGAGGGGATCGTGCTGCACAACCTCGCCGAGACGTTCCGGGCGGCGGGCCGCCCCGGCGACGCGGTCGAGCACTACCGGACCGCGCTGGCCATCCGCACCGCGGTCGGCGACCGGTGGGGAGTCGCCCGCACGCTCACCGGTCTCGGCCACGCGCTGGTGGACGTCGGCCGGGCGGCCGCGGCCACCGGCTACTGGCGGCAGGCGCTGGGCATCTTCCGCGAGCTCGGCGACCCGCAGGCCGCCGAGGTGGCCGCGCACCTGGACCGGGTCAACGGCCGTCTGGTGCCCGCATCGGTCGCAGCACCACGCCGAGCACCCGATCCGTCGTGATCGGGCCGAAGTGCCGCGAGTCGAAGGACCGCTCCGGGTTGTCGCCGCGCACCGCCAGCTGCCCGGCGGGCAGGTCGTCGCCGGGCACGGCGACGACCCGTTTGACGATCCAGCCCGCGGTCAGCGCGAGCGCCTGCTCCGGGGCCTCGGCGAACACCACGCACTCGCCGCGCCGCACCTTCCGGGTGCGGCGGACCAGCAGCCGGTCGCCCGGCCGGTAGGTCGGGGTCATGCTCTCGCCCCGCACGGTGACCACCACGTACCGGCCGCGCAGCCAGCAGAGCGCCGCCACCACCGCGACGGCGGCCGTGGTGGTGGCGACGGCGGCGGTCACGACGGCCGTCCCACGGCGACGGCGCCGCTGAGCGCGCCACCGGGACGTGGCGCGTGCGCGTCGGTGTAGCCGGACGCCTGGAGACCGAACAGACGGGCGTAGACGCCGTCGCAGGCCATCAGCTCGGCGTGCGCACCCTGCTCGGCGACGACACCGCCGGACAGCACGGCGATCCGGTCCGCGTCCCTGATCGTGCCGAGGCGGTGGGAGATCAGCAGGCTGGTCCGCCCGGCGCGGATCCGCCGCAGTCCACTGTGGACCTCGTGCTCCGCCTCGGCGTCCAGCCCGGCGCTGGGCTCGTCGAGGATCATCAGGTCCCGCTCGGACCGCAGGAACGCGCGGGCCAGTGCCAGGCGCTGCCACTGGCCGCCGGACAGCACGACCCCGGTCTGCGGTTCCTCCCCCTCCGTCGGGGTGAGGAAAGCCCGTGACAACAACGTCCGGTAGCCCAGCGGGAGCGCCGCGACAGCCTCGTGCACACCCGCTCGTCGCGCGGCCGCCTCGACCCGCACCGGGTCCTCCAGCGCGGTCAGGTCGCCGACCGCGATGTTGTCGTGCGCGTCGAAGTCGTAGCACATGAAGTCCTGGAACACCGCGCCGATCCGGTCGCGCAGCTCGGCGGTGGGCACGTCCCGGATGTCCACGCCGTCCCAGTGGATCGACCCGCGGGTGGGGTCGTAGAACCGGCACAGCAGCTTCACCAGGGTGCTCTTGCCGCTGCCGTTGTGCCCGACGAGCGCGGTCGTCGCGCCGTGCGGGAAGAACAGGTCGACCCCGCGCAGCACCCACGGGTGCTCGTCGGAGTAGCGGAACCACACGTCCCGCAGCTCGATCCCCCTGCGCAGGGGCGGAAGTGCGGCGGGCACCGGCGGTGAGGGGAGGTCCGCGCCCGCGCCCATCACGGTGGTGTAGTGGCCGAAGACCAGCAGGTGCTGGTGCAGCCGGGCGGCTCCGCCGACGACCCCGTCGACCGAGGCCTGCACACCGGCGACGGCCGCGACGAACATGGCCACGTCGCCGATCGAGACCTGGCCGCTCCTGGCCGCGAGCAGCACCCACACCAGCCCACCGCCGGAGATCACCGCGGCCAGCACCACCAGCGCGCCCTGCGCGACCAGCTCGCGGCGGTCCATCCGGCGCAGCGCGGCGTGGGTCGACCGCATCTCCTGGTTCATCCGGCCGCGCAGGAACCCGCCGAGCCCGAGCAGCCTGATCTCCTTGGCCGAGTCGACCGAGCCGAGCAGCCTGGTGTAGAAGAACTCCCGCCGCTGGGCGGGCCCGATCCGCCAGATCATCGCCGCCCGGTGGTGCGAGAGCCGCAGCTCCAGGAGGAACGCCGGGACCGCGGCGGCGAGGACCACCGCGGTGAACCACGGGTTGACCACCGCCAGCGAGCCGACGAACCCCACCAGCGTCACCAGCGCGCGGCCGGCGGCGAACGCCGACTCCACGAGCTGGCCGGGACTGCTCGCGCTCTGCTCCGCGAGCCGCAGCCGGTCCAGGAACACCGGGTCCTCGAACCGGGCCAGCCCCGCGAACCGTTCGACGGCCGCGAACAGCTCGTCCTTGGCCAGCAGCTTGGCCCGCCGGTCCAGTTCGGCCCGCAGGTACTGGCCGACCTGCGGCACGACCGCGCCGAGCAGACCGACCGCCGCCAAGCCCGCGGAGAGTCCGATGAGGACGGTGACGGGGCCGGGGGTCACGAGCTCGTCCAGGGCCAGCTTGGTGAACCAGGCGACGGCGATCGGCGTCACCGCGGCGACCAGCGTGACCACGAGGAACGCCACCAGGTGGACCGGGGCCGCGCGCCAGACCAGCGCCGTGATCCGCGCGGCGGCCTTCGCCATCCCCCTGCGGCGGGCGGGAGCGCTCATGCCGCGACCGGGAGTCGGAAGAAGTCCAGGGAGGAGTAGGTGACCCTGCCGTCCGCGACGACGGCGAACGACGGGAACGCGTGCACGCCGTACGCCTCGGTGACCGGGATGTCGACGGACTCGACGACCACCGTGGCCACCGGTGACAGGGCCGCGACGAGCTCGGCGGGGTCGGCCAGCCTGCCGTCGACGACCACGACGGTCCGCGCCCGGTCCTGCGCCGCGGCCCAGCTCCTCAGCGCGGGCACCTGGTCCTTGCAGCTCGGGCAGTCGGAGGTCAGGAACACCGCGACGTGGTTGGCGGGCAACAACTCGCGCGAGACCGGCGCGCCGTCGACGGTGGTCGCGGCGAACGGCCCGACCTCCTTGCCCGCGGCCGGGAGGTCACCCGCGATGGCGGGCCCCATCGGCGCGGCGCCACCGCGGTTCAGCAGGTCCTCCAGCGTCGCGGTGTGCTCGCGCAGCCGCCGGACGACTCCGAAGGTCAACAACAGGTCCAGTGCGCACAGTGCCCCGAGCAGGACCACCGCGGCGGTCAGTACGAACATCAGTTCCGCCTCGTCGAGAGTTGGGGGGTGAACAGGTCGACCAGGTCGTCGAGCCGGACGACCAGCAGGGCGAGCACGGCCGCCGCGCCGCCCGCGACGACCAGTCCGGCCAGGTCGGCGTCGCCGACCGGTCCGATCAGCAGTCCGGTGGCCGCCACCAGGAACAGGGCGGCGTTGCGGACGAGGTGCCGGGCGCCCAGCGGCGTGGACGAGGCACCGAAGCACCGGCAGGACGTGCGGACACCGCGCCGGATCGCCGCCGCGATGCCGTGTCCGAACGCGGCCATCAGCACCATGGCCAGACCGAGCCCGATCCGTCCCGCGCCGGGAACGAGCAGGAGCAGGACGACGGATGCCTCGGCGGCCACCACCGCACCGCCCACGACCCTGGCGGTGGCATGGCTGATCCGGCTGACCGGACTGGAAGCGATGAGCAGCACCCTCGTGGTGGCGGCGAACTCCCGGAACGCCGCGCGCCCGCGCAGTTTGCCGATCACCGATACCCCGCACACCAGTCCGATCAGGCAGCGGCAGGCGAAACCGAGGTGGTCCATCGACCCATCTCCCCCTCGTCGGCGGCTGGGCGGCGCCCGCGGCAACGGGCGCCCCCAGCCGGTTCTCAGCAGGTCAGCAAGGCAGGTTCAGCGCGTAGCACGGCGTGCACTCCCCGCCGTGCTCGACGTCGCGCCGCCACTGCCCCAGCTCCCACGACACCCCGTTCCAGCCGCAGCAGTAGACGTACGCGCCGCACGCGGCGTCCGCCTTGGCCTTGGGGGCGACCTTCACCAGCATCCGGTCGCCGAACCGGGTGATCCGGTCGGTGAGGTTCTTGACCATCAAGACGGTCCCTCCTTGGGTCGGGGGACGGACAAGCCGTCCCGGACGACCGAACCCTCCCCCACGGCCGCACAGGTCCCGCACATGTCGCGCACACGCTCCGGGACGCCCTTGATGCCAAGAAGCTCTTGTCGTCGGCCCGTGGTCCCCAGTCCGGTGCCGGGCCCGGCCGACGACTTCGGGTCCCGATTCGGTGGTCGTGTCCTGCCCGTCGGGCGGTGCGCGACCGCGCGCCTGCTTGTCCGAGGCTTCCTTCTCGCACGCGGGGTGTACTGGCCGCGGGTCGCGTCGAGCGCCCTGCGCTGGCCGATCTCCGGCGGCATCCTCCTGATCCGCGGATCGACGACAGGCTGGGCCCAGGAGATCAAGCCGTCTACGACGTGCTCCGCACCGCGGACACCCATCGGCGTCTTCCAGGTCAAGTCCCGCGCCCGATGGACACGCTCCCCTGCTCACGCCCCCGCGGCGCAGTGGCCGACTGGGCGTGGCGTAGCGGGCACCAACCGGGGCTCAGTGCTCTTCGAGCACGGCAAGACGCGTTCACCGCTCGTCGACCCAGCGCGGCTTTCGACACAAGGCGATGGCAGTTCCCCACCTGGAGTCACCGGCACGGCCGCGCCCGCCCGCCGGAATTCCCCCGGCCCCGTCCAGGACCGTCCAGCAGGATGTCGTGCGTTGGCGTTGCGTCAACGCAGGTGTCATCCGCTCACGGGCAGCGACACCGTGATCAGGATGGTTCGAATTCGCGACGGCGGAGGCCGGAAAGGCCGGAACCGCGGGCGGAGGTCGCAGGTCGAAGCGGCGCCCGACAGCACCCTGCCGGTCCCAGCGCCTTGGGAGCGACACCAACGGCGATGGGACCGGCAGGGGCAACAGGGACTTGCGGGTCCGATCAGGCGTGGGCGGGGGGCCGCGCCACGTCGATCGCGTCGAGGTCCCTGTCGCCCTCGACGAGGTCGGTCACCTGCGCGAGGAACTCATCGCGGGTGAGCACACCGTCCCGGTCGGAGTCGATGGCGACGAAGTTGGCCTCGGCCTCGTGATCCGGGATTCCCAGGGTGGACGTGATCGACCTCCACTCGGCGCGGCCGATCCTGCCGTCGGCGTCGGCGTCCGCGGCGTCGAAGAGGGACAGGTGCAGAGCGGTGGTGGAGGCCAACACCGCGCGGTAGTCGGCACCGGCCACGAACTCCTCCCTGGTCACCACACCGTCGGAGTCGGTGTCCAGTGCGGACAGCGAGTCCCAGAGCGCGGCGGCCTTGCTGGACGCGCCACCACCTGCCGTCGCCGCGAAGGTGTCCAGGTCCGAGCGGTCGATCAGACCGTTGCGATTGCCGTCGAGAAGGGTGAACAGTCGTGCCAGTCCTCGTTGCGACATGGTGCGCCTCATTCTTGGGAGCCCAATACCGGATACTCGATACCACGTGTTCCACGAATTGCGGGAATTCCACCCACCAAAAGCTAACACGTTGCTCAAGAGATAAGGACACACCTTTGGGGGGAGAAATATTCACTCGTTCGTACACTTCGTAAGCGCACAGTAGAGGAACGGCGACGCCCCCACGCCAACCTTCTTTCCGTATTTTCGGATCACCACCCGGAGCCGGAAGAGGTCGCAACAGCAAGTGAAGCGGATTCATCAAAGATTCGCAGAAAACCGACCTGTCGAACCGGCACGGCCCTCAAGTCGGCATCGTGCGCACTCGATGCCGACTTGAGGTGCCCCGAATGTCCGCACGGCTTCCCCACCGGGAATCCGATCTTGTTCGGGGTGGTCTGTCCGGGTGGCGACGCTCCGACCGCGCGTCACCCGGTGCGGACGCCGTCCCGCGGTGCGCCTACTGGTACACCTCCAGCTCGTAGACGCGGGCCGCGGTGTTGCCGCTCTGCTCGGCGGTCACCACGTCGATCCTGACGTAGCGCCCCGACACCGACACCGCGTGCGTGCTCGCGTTCGCCGTGTTGCCGCGCACCTGGGCCGCTGTCGACCACGTGGTGCCGTCGTCGGACACCCGCACGTCGAAGTCCCGCGTGTTCCACGCCGCGGACTCGCCGCCCGCACCGGCGTGCCGCACCACCACGGACCCCAGGGCGAGCTTGCCGCCCAGGTCCACCTGGAGGTACTTCACCGACGCCGTGGAGCAGAACTTGTCCGACGAACCACCCGACACGCTCCCGTTCACCGCCTTGTCGGCGGTCTCGTTCCCGTTGCACGACGCCGATCCCGACGCGGGCTTGCCCAGCGCGAGGTTCGTCGGCGTGACGGCGTCGAACGACGGGGGCGCGTCGGCCGCGGCGCTGCCCCACGTGGTGTCGGGGGTCGTGCCGAGGGTGAACGACAGGGTGCCCCCGGTGGTGGCGAACGACTCCGGCAGCCACGGCTTGGTCGAGGACACGCCGTTGACCGACAGGCCTTGGACGTAGGGCGTCGCGGCGGCGGCGTTGGGGGCGTCGAGGGTCAGGGTGACGCCGTTGCCGCGGTGCACGACGATCCGCGGGAACAACGGGCTCGCGACGAGCAGTTCGGCGCGGCCGGGGGCGAGCGGGTACAGGCCCATGGCGGACCAGACGTACCAGGACGACATGGCTCCCAGGTCGTCCTGCCCCGGAATGCCGCCCGGCGCCGTCGACCACAGCGTGTTGACCACCTGGCGCACGGTCTGCTGGGTCTTGTACGGGCTGCCCGCGAAGTCGTAGAGCCACGGCGCGCCGATGGACGGCTCGTTGTTCAGCTCGGACTTGAGCCCGCCTGCTCCGGTCAACGCCCAGGTCCCGTCGGCGCGGTGGAAGAACGTGTCCAGCCGGGTGGTCGCCGCGGCGTTGCCACCCATCGCGTCGAAGAGCCCGCGCACGTTGTGCGGCACCATCCACGTGTACTGCGCCGCGCTGCCCTCGGCGAACCCGTTGCTGCTCGCGGGGTCGAACGAGGGCCAGGTGCCGTTGTCGTTGCGGTCCTGGACGTAGCCGTTGGCCGGGTTGTAGACGTTCTTCCAGTACTGCGCGCGGGCCAGGAACTCGTCGCGGGTCGTGTTCTGCCCCAGCCGTGCGGCCAGCTGCGAGACGCCGAAGTCGGCGACGGAGTCCTCCAGGGTCTCCCCCGCCCCGCCCCACGCGTTGCCGTTGGCCGGGATGTAGTGCTTGGAGAGCCACTTGTCCAGCGACGGCCGTTCGCCGACCACCATGACGTTCCACCCGTCGCGGCTGAGGTCCGCGCTCGTGACCGTGGTCGCGGCGCGCACCATCGACGTCAGGGCGCCCTGCGCGTCGAAACCCGTGCCGCCGAAGGCGTAGATGCTCGGCACAGCCGCGTGCGCGGGATCACCGGTCATCACGTGGGTGCCGCCCGCCGCGTGGGTCCACCGGTCCCACACGCCGCCGTTCTGGTTCGCCTGGTTCAGCAGCGACTGGGCGATGTCGCTCCCGACGTCGGGTCGTACCAGGGTGAGCAGCTGCAACTGGCTGCGGTAGGCGTCCCAGCCGGAGAAGTTGGCGTACTGCGCCCGCTGGCCGCCGGACACCGTGTGCACCGCCTGGTCCATGCCGGTGTACTGCCCGTTGGTGTCGCTGAACACGTTGGGGTGCAACAAGGAGTGGTAAAGGGCGGTGTAGAGGGTGGTCTGCTGCGCGGTGGTGCCGCCGGTGACCTCGACGCGCTGGAGCTCGGTGTTCCACGCCGCGCGGGCGGCCTGGCGCACGGCGTCGAAGCCGGTGCCCGCGGGGTTCTCGGCCGCCAGGTTGGCCTGGGCGTTGGCCTGGCTCACGAAGGAGATGCCGACGCGCATGGTGACCGTCTGCCCGGCGGCGAACGTGACGTAACCGCCCGAGCCGCGCCCGGCGACGGGGTACCCGTTGGTCCCGTAGGTGGTGCCGCCCGACGCGCTGGTGGTGCCGGGCCGCAGCGTGCCGTCCTGCCAGGTGCCGGTGCTGGTGAACGGCTGGTCGAACACGGCGTGGAAGTGCAGGGTGTAGTAGCTGCGCCTGCCGATCGCGTTGATGTAGCCGCAGAAGTTGCCGCTGGTCACCGATCCGGAGATGGTGCGGTTGGCGACGTCGACCGTAGTCTGCGCGGCGCTGCTGCCCACCTCCGAGTTCGACGTCCGCACGAGCAGCGAGGCCGTCTTGCCCGCCGGGTAGGTCCAGCGCGCGGAGGCGGTGCGGGCGGTCGCGGTGAGCTCCGCCCCGACCCCGGAGGCCAGTCCGACCTGGTACTGGCCCGCGGTGGCGCTCTCGTCGGCGTGGGCGAAGTCGCCTGCGTACTTCGCGTCGGTGGTGTCGGAGCTGGGCGAGGTGTCCACCTCCCCGGCGTGCGGGAGGAACGGGACGTCGCCGTAGCCGCCCGCGCACCCGGTGCCGGACATGTGCGTCAGCGCGAAACCCCTGATCCGGGTGGCGTCGTAGCGGTAACCGCCGGGCGCCGCGGCACGGGTCTGGTCGCCGCGCGTGTTCTCCGGGCTGAACTGCACCATCCCGAACGGGGTGGTCGCACCGGGGAAGGTCTCGCCGTGGTTGCTGGTCCCGATGAGGGTGTTCACCAGGCCGGCGGGGTCGGCGACGGCCGCGGCGGCCCGCGCGGGCGGGCTCACCGCCAACGCGATCAGCAGGGCTCCGGCTCCGATGGCTGACAACGTTGTCTTCACCGCAGAGCGGTGTGACCGGACGAATGGGCGCATGCTGCCTCCACGACCTGCAGGGACGGGGCTCCCCCTGTCTAGGCGCGTCGCGGTGGTGCTGCCAGTGCCGAAATTTCACCCGTTGGACCACTTGGCCGTCGGCGTTACAGTGCCCGCTCTCAGGCCCACTGCCAGCCGATCCCCAGCACCCCTGAGTCGACGGAGGAAGCGGCCAGGTGGACCGCGTGGTGCGCGTTGAGGTGGAGCTCCCCGGTCGTGTGCTGCTCGTCCTCCAGGTCCCGCTGGGCGAAGGCGTAGCAGCGCACCGGCACCGCGCGCGGGTCGAAGCGCGCCTGCACGAGGAACTGCTGAGCGGGATTGCGGAACCCGTAGGCGAACTCGGTCGACACCCCCGCGGTGGGGTCGACCAGCTCGCTTTCGAAGACCCACGTCTCCCCTGCCCGCAGCACGTGGT
Organism: Umezawaea tangerina; assembly: GCF_003002815.1. Taxonomy (GTDB): domain Bacteria; phylum Actinomycetota; class Actinomycetes; order Mycobacteriales; family Pseudonocardiaceae; genus Umezawaea; species Umezawaea tangerina. The sequence goes on from NZ_PVTF01000005.1 coordinate 335,363, forward strand.
CGAACACCAGCTCGTAGACCAGCCCCGGCGCGCTGGGATGGGGCACGAACCTGCCAGGACGGCAGTTCACCAACCTCCGTGCGACCACCAGTCCCGGTACGCAGGAGGGGTTCCCGTAGTACCGCACCACGTACCGGTCCACGCCGTCGCGCACGGCGCGGACCAGGAGTTGCGACCACAGCGACGTTCCGCACCGCTCGGCGTCGACGGTGATCTTGTGCTGGACGCCGATCACCTCGACGTCCTGGTTGTCCGAGGGCAGCAGCAGGTCGAGCAGATCGGTGACCGGCGCGATGTCCTCGCAGCGCGCGGCAGGTGTCCTCGCGGCCTGTCCCCTGCCGCCGGGCGTCACGAGGCGCACCAACGACTCCGGCCGGACGCCGAGGAGGCCCTCCAGTTCGCGCACGGCGTTCAGGGACGCCGGGGTCTCCGGGCGGCTGTGCCCGTTCTGCCAGTTGCTCAGGCTCGACAGGCCGACCGAGACACCTCGCTGGGCCAGGTGGAACCGCAGGCGTTCGAGGGTGAGACCGCGTTCCCGGATGGCCGCGCGGAGGGCCACGTGGAACAGCCCGCCGGGCGGGCCGCCGTCGACCCACGGCCTCCGCGCCGGTCCACCCGTTCCGCCCATGCCGTCACCTGAGCCCGTTCTCGACACCTGATGACCAGGTCGATCCTAACCGCGGGGACGGCGACGCGGGGCGCGGCGACGGCGTCTCCTGCGAATCGAGGAGACGGCGGCGATCCGGCACCACGCGCCCCGGTGCCCCGTCCGCACAACTCGGACGTCGGAGCGACCTCGATCGAACAGGGCACAGCACGGGCCCGGCCGGTGCATCATGATCGGCGGACGTCGGTCTAGCGAAGTGGGTTGAGTCGAGTGCGGCGGTCATCTGCCAGGCGAGCGGTCGGCATCGTGAGCGGCGTGGTGCTCTGCGCGGCGCTCGCCACCAGCCTGGTCCTGTTGCTGGACAAGGGTGGTCTGGAACAGGGCGACCGGATCGCGAGCATCACCAGCATGGTGCTCGCCGCGGTCAGCCTGCCCGTCACCGTCTACTCCGCCTACTTCTCGATCACCCGTGACCGGCGGAGCACGACGGCGGTGGAGGCCGGGCGGCTCGACGTCGTCGCCGACGCCATCGCGGACTCGGTACGGGCGCAATGGGAGTCGGAGGAGCAGATCCGGCACGTGCACGACCCGTTCCCGCTCCCGTTCCGGTGGACGAACTCCGACCCCGACATCACGGACCACTGGCAGAACGTCAACGGCACCCCGGACGACGGCACCGCCCTGGACCTGGCCGGCCGGGGCGACAACATCGTCGACACCTTCCGCCGCGTCCCCTCGCGACGCCTGGTCGTGCTGGGCGAGGCCGGGGCGGGCAAGACCATCCTGACGTCCAGGTTCGCCCTGACCCTGCTGGGCGAGCGCGGCCTCGTGCCGGGGGAACCCGTGCCGGTGATCTTCTCCCTGGGTTCGTGGGACCCGACGCTCGCCTCGCTGCGCGACTGGCTCACCGACCGGCTCGTCGCCGACTACCCGGTGCTCGGTCGACCCGACGGCGCCGGTGGGACCCTGGCCGCGCGACTGCTCGCCGGCCGCCGGATCCTGCCCGTGCTCGACGGCCTGGACGAGGTCACCGAAGGGATGCGCGGCGAGGTCATCACCAGGATCAACGCCGGAATGCGCCCAGGGGACCAGTTCCTGTTGACCAGCAGGCCGCGTGAGTTCCGCGAAGCCGTCGAGGCGTCGGACGTGCTGACCGCGGCGGCGGTCGTGCGGCTCGGGGGGCTGACGATGGACGACCTCGACCGCTACCTGCCGCTGACGGCTCGCAAGGTCCGCGGTCCTCTCACGAAGTGGCACCCGGTCCTGGAGCGCGTGCGGAGTGCGGGCACCGGCAGCCCGCTGTTCGAAGTCCTCTCGACACCCCTGATGGTCGCCCTGGCGAGGGCGGTGTTCAGCGACACCGACGCCGACCCCGCCGAACTGCTCGCGCTGGCGGGCGGGGACGTCCGCGGCACGCGCGAGGTGATCGAGGACCGCCTGCTCACCGGGTTCGTACCCGCTGTGTACTCCGATCTCCCGACCGGCGCCGGAGCGGAACGGACGGAGCGGCACCTGCGGTTCCTGGCCCGTCACGTGCGACGCCTCGGGACCCACGACCTCGCCTGGTGGCGGCTCGTCCTGGAGGTGCCCCGTGTCGTGGTGGGGATCGCGGCCGCACTGGTGATCACCTCGGCCACCTGGGTCGGCGCGGGCTTCGCCGGGTGGGCGGGGCACTGGCCCGACAGCGCGGGACAGCGCGCGTGGGGCATCGCGACCCTGGTGGCGGGCGTGCTCTGCGGGCTGGTCGGCGGGGCGATCGTCGGTCAGGGCCATGGCATCCGGCCGTCCCCCGCCCGCCTCCGGCTCCGGATCCACGGCAGGCTCCGACAGATCGTCGGACTGCTCGCGGACAGGTTGTGGAGCTGGCGCAGTGCGGCGTGGTTCGCCGTGTGGACCGGCGGAGGCCTCCTGTTCGGCCTGGCGGCGTCGATCCTCGGCGAAACCGGGAACGTCGTGCTGGTCGGTCTGGCCGCGGGTGCGTTCTCCGGTGCCGGCCTGTGGCTCGTGGTCGCCTTCGTCTGGGCGCTGGGCACGCCGGTCGACCTGACCGAGATCACCAGTCCGACCGAGCTCCTGCGCACCGACCGGCGGACCGCGGTGAGGCAGGGACTGGTGGTGGGCGTCGGCGGATCGGCCGTGTTCTGGCTGATGCTGCTCCTCGCGTTCGAGCCCGCCTTCGGCGTGCCCTTCGAGGTCGTGTTCTCCGGCGGGCTCTGGTTCCCCGGCTTCCTCACCCTGGCCGTGATGGGACTGCTGATCTGGCTGCTCTTCGTCACCGTCTGGGGCCCCTGGCTCCTCGCCCGGCTGTGGCTCCCGCTGACCGGACGTCTGCCGTCGACCGTGCTGGCGTTCCTGGACGACGCCCACCAGCGCGGCGTGCTCCGGCAGTCCGGTGGGGTCTACCAGTTCCGGCACGCGCGGCTGCGCGACTACCTGGCGGCAGCGCCCCACGACCGTTGACCCCTGGCCGAGATCCTTCGGATCACGCTCGAGCCACGCCCCCGGTTGTCCTCGAGTGGCACATCTCGCGACGAGCAACCGGCTTCGGACCCGGCCCGTGCACCAGGTGTGAACATCACCAAGTTGGCCTCAGCCCTTGTCGGAACCGCGGCGATCGCCCTCGGCACGGTGGGCGTGGCGGAGGCGGCCGCGCCGCTCGCCCCGTGCACGGCCTCCGACCTCGACATCACCGCGCACCAGCACCCGTGGCCCCCGAACGACCAGGACCAGTTGTTCTACCTCGCTTTCGACGCCAAGCCCGGCACCGCGTGCACGATGCGCAGCATGATCGGCGACCTCGTCTTCCACGACGCGTCCGGCACTCGGCTGGGCATCAGCGTCGCGTACCCCAACCCCGGTGATGAGAAGCCCGTCGTGATGGCGCCCGGTCGCCAGAAAGTGGCCTACATCGCCTCCAAGAAGGGAACCGGTCAGGGCTACCCGGTCGCGTTCGCGACCTTCACCCTGCTGTCCGCCGAGAGCGACCGGGCCGTGAGCGTGGCGTGGCCTGCCCCGCTGACCGGCGGTCCGGCACGACTCGGGCACGTCGGCGACGCCGTCAGCTGACCACGCGGAGGCGGGTGTCCGTCGAGGCTCGACGCTTCGGCGGACACCCGCCTCCGGTGGAGGTCCGTCCGAGTGCCGTCCGTTGTCCCCCAACGAAGTCCTACCGACGGTCACCCCTTGCGCGCTAGGCCGATCAGCTGCTCCACGACGTGCTCGGGGGAGCTCATCGTGCTGATCCCCTTCGCCGCGGCGGTGGCCGCCGTTCGGTGGCCGTCCGAGTCCCAGACGCGGCGTGCCGCCCCGCCCGCGTCGGCCGGGTCGTCGATGACGATCGCGGCTCCCTGCGCCGCGATCCGCGCGGCGTTCAACGGGTGGTCGGCGAGGAAAGGGCGCAGCACGAGCGGCAGGCCCGCCGTGAGCGCGGCCAAGACCGTGCCGGTGCCACCGGCGGACACCACGAGGTCCACTTCGGGAAGCAGCTTCGCGAGGGGCACGAAACCCAGAGCGTGCACGCCCTGGGCACCGGCTGCGGCGGGCAGGTCGGCCGCGTCCGCGGTGACGAGCACGTCGAACCCGGCGGCGTCCACGGCGGACACCATGCTCGCGAGCGCGTCCTTGTCCTCCACCGTCGTGCCGAGCGTGACCAACGCGCGCGGCCGGGAGGACCGCCCTGGAACGGCCACCGCCATCCCTTCGCCGTGCCCGTTCAGCGTCGGCCGCAAGGAGATCCGGTCGGCGGCGCGGTGGTCGTCCGGGCCGAGCAGGAAGTCGGGATAGGCGTCGACCAGGGCGATGCGGGCCGACGGGCGCAGTGAGCGTTCGGCGAAGTTCTTGGCCGAACGATCGCGCAACGAGGAGGTGAAGTCCTCCGGCAGCGGCGCGCCCACCCGGTGTTCGACCCACGGGATGTCCAGCATCGTCGCGACGAGCGGACCGAGGTAGTCCAGCTCCTCGGTCACCAGGAGGTCCGGCTCCAGCTTGACCAGCTGCTCCAGGGTCTCCTCGACAGCCAGGTCGACGCGCACCCCGGCGAAGTACTCGACCGTTCCCGGCCCAGGGTGCGCCGGGTGGGAACCCGTGCGGCGCAAGGTCTCCTCGACGTTCGCGGCCACGCCGGGCCCCGCGGGCCAGACCGCGGCCGGGGCCAGCCGGGGCTCCATCTCCTCCGCCGTGATCACGACCGCCTCGTGCCCGGCGGCGCGCGCGGCGTCGAGCAAGGGCATCATCGGCAGCAGGTGACCGGTCATCGGGTTCCCGGTGAAAGCGATGCGCATTGTTCCCCTTCGAAGAACCGACGTGCGCGACGACCGCGACGCGTCGCTGGGCCGGCACCCGGCGCAGGGGGGTTCCTCCGGGACGAGACCGAGCCGGGTCGTCCACGGAGATGCCTGCGGCATCCGTGGTGCACCGGCACTTCGTACCCTGTCGGGTCGGACGTTCTTGTGACATCCCGGTGACACCGGTTGTCAGGCGAGCGGAAGGGGGATGCGCGTGCGGTTCGGAGTGCTGGGCCCGTTGCTGGTGGTGGACGGGGCCGGAACCGGGATTCCCGTGGTGGCGGGCCGTACGCGGGTGCTGCTGGCGGCGCTGGTGACACGGGCGAACCAGGTCGTGACCGCGGCCGAGCTGGCCGAGGCCATTTGGGACGGTGCCCCACCGGCCGCGGCCTCGTCCACGGTGCGCCGGTACATGACCCGCCTCCGCCGCACGGTGGGCGCGGAGGTCGCCCAGCGGATCGTCACCCGCAACCACGGCTACCTGTGCCTCGCCGGTGAGGACGAGGTGGATCTGCTGGCGTTCGAGGCGTTGTGCGACCAGGGTGGCGCCGCGGTGCATGCCCGAGCCTGGTCCAGCGCCGCCGAACACCTGAGGGCCGCGTTGGCGCTGTGGCGCGGAACGCCGTTGCAGGACGTCTCCTCGCGGGTGCTGCGCGACGCCCACGTCCCGCGCCTGGAACAGCTGCGGATCCAGGCACTGGAATGGCGGATCGAGGCCGACCTGCACCTCGGGCACCACGACCACCTGGTCCCCGAACTGCTGGCGCTGGTCGACGAGCACCCGTTGCGGGAGAACGCCCACGGTCAGCTGATGCTCGCGCTGCACCGCGGCGGCAGGCGGGGCGAGGCGCTGGCGGCCTACCAGAACGCCCGGCGCGTGCTGGTGGCGGAGCTCGGGGTCGAGCCCGACGCCCCGTTGCGGGAGCTGCACCGGCGGATCCTCGACGGCGACCCCGTGCTCGCGGTGGCGACGTCGGAGCCGGAGGTGGTGACCGCCGTCGGCGGGCGGCCGACCCCGCGCCAGCTGCCCACCGCGGGTCCGCACTTCACCGGCCGCGCGGACGCCCTGCGGAGCCTGACCGACCTCGCCACGCGGACGACCGGCGCCCGGAACGCGGTGGTGATCTCGGCGATCGGCGGCGCGGCCGGGATCGGCAAGACCGCGCTCGCCCTGCACTGGAGCCAGGCCAACGCCGACCGGTTCCCCGACGGGCAGCTGTACGCGAACCTGCGCGGCTTCGACCCGGCCGGGACCCCGGTCGACCCCGGAACAGCGGTCCTGGGGTTCCTGGAGGCCCTGGGCGTGCCGTCGGCGCGGATCCCGGCGTCCCAGGACGCGCGGGCCGCGCTGTACCGCAGCCTGCTCGCCGGGCGACGGGTGCTGGTCGTCCTGGACAACGCGCGCGACGCCGAGCAGGTGCGCCCCCTGCTGCCCGGCTCGTCGGACTGCCTGGTGCTGATCACCAGCCGCGGCGCGCTGACCGGGCTGGTCGCCGTCGACGGCGCGCACCCCCTGCCCCTGGACCTGCTCACCACCGCCGAAGCCCGTGAGCTGCTGACCCGCAGGGTGGGGGCCGACCGCGCCGCCGCCGAACCCGAGGCGGTCGACGAGCTGGTCGACCTGTGCGCCCGGTTGCCGTTGGCGCTGAACATCGCCGCCGCCCTGGTGCTGGCCAGTCCCGCCCGGTCCCTGGGCACGCTCGCCGCGCGGCTGCGCGGTGGTTCCGGTCGTCTGGACGCACTGGACACCGGAGACGCGGCGGGCAGCGTGCGGGCCGTGTTCTCCTGGTCGTTGCGGGACCTCGACGCCGACGCCGCCCGCGTGTTCCGGCTGCTCGGGCTGCACCCCGGCGCCGACCTCGACCGCCACGCGACCGCGGCGCTGGCAGGCCTCCCCGTCGACCGGGTCGACGGCCTGATCGGACGGCTGACGCGGGCGCACCTCCTGCACGCCCACGGGCCGGACCGGTACGGCATGCACGACCTGCTGCGCGCCTACGCCCGTGACCTCGTCCTCGCGCAGGACGGCGTAGGTGATCGGCGGGCGGCGTCGACCCGGCTGTTCGACCACTACCTGCACACCGCCTCCGCGGCGATGGACACCCTGTTCCCGTTCGAACGCCACCGCCGCCCCCGCGTCCCCGAACCGGCCTTCCCCGGCCCGCCGGTGGACGAGCCCGACGCCGCGCGGGCGTGGCTGGACACCGAACGGGCGAACCTCGCCGCCGTCGCGGTCCAAGCCGCCGACGGCGGCTGGCACGAGCACCCCGTCCGGCTGTCGACCACGTTGTCCCGCTACCTCGCCGGTGGCGTGTACGCCGAAGCCACGACCATCCACGGCTCCGCACGCCGTGCCGCCCACCACTCGGGCGACTCCCGCGCCGAGGCGACCGCGATGGTCAGCCTGGGCACCATCGCGTTGCGGCACAGCCGCTACCAGCAGGCCGAAAGCCTGCTGCGGCAGGCGTTGCCGCTGTTCCGCGAGCTCGGCGACCGCGCGGGTGAGGCCCGCGCGCTCCACAACCTCGGTCTCGTCCTGAACGACCAGGGCCTCGACCTCGACGCCGTGCACCACCTGCAAGAGGCCCTGATCCTCTTCACCGAGGTCGACGACCAGGCGGGCGAGGCCAAGGCCATCAGCAACCTCAGCGCCATCGCCTTCGACCAGGGCCGCCACCAGGAGGCCGTCGACCAGAACCAGCACGCGCTCGACCTGTTCCGCCGACTCGGCGACAGGACGGGCGAGTCGCACACGCTGATCAGGCTCGGCGAGCTCACCTCGGCGCAAGGTCGCCACGAGGAGGCCTCCGGTCACCTCCGGCAAGCGCTCGCCCTGAGCCGTGACGTGGACGACCGGTCGGGCGAGGCCGTCAGCACCGACCACCTCGGTCTCGTCCTCCGGCGGCAAGGACGGCCGGAGCAGGCCGTGGACCACCACCTCCGAGCACTGGACCTGTTCCGCGCGATCGGTCACCGGACCGGCGAGGCCCGTGCGCTGACCAACCTGGGCGACCTCGCCGTCGAGCGGGGTCGTCCCGCGGAGGCGAGCGCGCACTACCACCTCGCCCTGGACATCTGCCGCGAGATCGGACACCCCTCCGGGGAAGCGTTGGCCCTCAACGGTCTCAGCGCGGTCGCCCTCGTCCCCTCCGCCGGTTCGGTCCAGGGGCGTTGACCCCGACGTCGGCAAGACGCTCGATCAACCGCGGGAGACGGTGGAGCATTTCGCGTCTCCCTACCCCCTCCTACGTTGGGCTCATGCAGAAATTCACGCTCGGCGACGTCGAGATCTCCCGAGTGGTCGAGTGGCACGGGAACTTCGCCCCGGTCGGGGTCCTGTTCCCCTCCATGCCCGACGAGCTCTGGCGTGAGCACGAGTCGTGGCTCGCCCCGGACTTCTGGGACGCCACGACCGGCGACTACTACGCCTACATGCAGACCTGGGTGCTGCGGAGTGCCGGCCGGGTCGTGCTGGTCGACACCGGCATGGGCAACGACAAGCCCCGCGAACACGAGCTCCTGGCCCGGCGTGGTGGCGACTTCCTCGCCCGGCTGGCCGCCGCGGGGGTGGAGCCGGAGGACGTCGACATCGTCGTCAACACCCACCTCCACGCCGACCACGTGGGGTGGAACACCCGGCTCGTCGACGGCGAGTGGGTCCCGACGTTCCCCAACGCCCAGTACCTGATCAGCAAGGTCGACTTCGACTACTGGAATCCCGCCAACGGCCACACCCAGCGGTCGACGTTCGGCTCCGTCCACGACAGCCGGGCCACGTTCGCCGACAGCGTCCAGCCGATCCACCGGGCGGGCCAGGCGGTGCTGTGGGAGGGCGACCGCCACCGCGTCGACGAGGACCTGTGGCTCGACCTGGCTCCCGGCCACACACCGGGCTCCGCCGTGCTGCGATTGGAGTCCGGCACCGACCGGGCGATGTTCGTCGGGGACGTCGTGCACACGCCGCTCCAGATGATCGAGCCGGATCACGACACCTGCCTGAGCGAGGACCCGGTCGGGGCAGCCCGATCGCGCACCAGGATCCTCGACCAGGCGGCCGCGACCAACAGCCTGGTGGTGCCCGCGCACCTGGGCGGAGCGGCCGCCGCCGAGGTCGCCCACGCCAACGGCATGTACTCGATCAAGCGGTGGGCACCACTGACGTCCGTCCGTTGACACAAGGGATCGCCGCATCGTCCGGGCGGTGGAGGAGGACGTCGGCATGGACGTGCTGAGCGACGTGATCGGCGCGATGCGCGCGGGTCGGCCCTACTCGTCGCTGACGGCGGCGGAAGCGGCGTGGAGGATGGACTTCGCGGCTTTCGGGGGCGCCCGGTTCCACGTGGTCACCGCAGGCCGTTGCCGCGTCACCAGTGCGCACGCGGCCGCTGTCACGCTGGGTCCCGGCGACGCCGTTCTGCTGCCGCACGGTGCGGAACACGTGCTGGAGAACGCCGGTGACGGCACGACCCAGTTGGTGTGCGGCGCCTACCAGCTCGACCAGGCGCGTCCCCACCCGCTCATCCAGGACCTGCCCGAGCTGGTGCACCTGCCCGCGCGATCCGATCGCCATCCCCGTCTCCGGGCGTCGATCGCCCTCCTGCGGGACGAGCTGGCCGAACAGGCACCCGGCGACGACGTGGTGCTGCCCGCGCTGCTCGACGTCGTCCTCGTGCACCTGTTCCGCGCCTGGATCTCCGAACGCGCCGAACGCCAGGACACCGGGTGGTGCGTCGCCCTCGGGGACCGGGCGATCTCCCGATCGCTGCGCGCCATGCACGAACACCCCGCCGGCAGGTGGACCGTCGAGTCCCTGGGGGCGCGGGCGGGGTTGTCCCGCGCCGCGTTCGCCCGCAGGTTCGCCTCCCTGGTCGGACTACCACCGCTCACCTACCTGACGTGGTGGCGGCTCACCACCGCGGCGCGCCTGCTCCGGACGACCGACGCTCCCCTGTCGGTCATCGCCCGGCGCAGCGGGTACGGCTCGCCCTACGCCTTCGCCAACGCCTTCAAGCGCGAGTACGGGATCCCCGCCGGGGAGTACCGGCGGCAGCGCCGCACCGACCACGAGCACATCGCCGAGTGGGAGCCGCCGCCGTCCGGTTTCCCGCTCACCCTGGTCCCGGAGGGACGTCAGCCGTCGACCGCCTCGTCCAGCCAGTCGTAGAGGACGTCCTCGGCGCCGGGGTTGCCCATGTGCCCGCGATCCCCGCGCACCACGAGGTCCTTGCCGCTGCCGCGGGTCGCGACGATGATGCTGTCCTCGATCGGGAAGATCGAGTCCTCCATGCCGTTGATGACGAGCATCCGGCACGACGGCGCGTCGAGCACACCGGAGTCGACGAGGCTGAACTTGCGGGCCTCGGCGGCGTACCGGGCCACGGCCACCGCCGGGTCGGGGTCGCGGTAGCCGAACTTGTGGGCCAGCGCGTCGGACAGGGCGAACGGGTACTCCATCCGGTTCTGGGCGCCGATCCAGTCGGCGTCGAACATGTGGTGGCAGCCCCCGCCCTGCGCCACCACGGCGGACAGCCGGTCCGCGTGGGTGTGCGCGACGCGGAACGCGTAGTAGCCGCCGGTGCTGATGCCCCTGGCGAAGACCTTTCCGGGGTCGAACCCGTGCTCGGCCGCGGTGTCGGCCACCCAGTCGAGGACGCTGCTCATCAGCCGGTCCGGCGACGTCGGGTCGGCGGGCGCCGCGGGGCAGTCGCCGGTGCCGGGGATCTCGAAGCTGACCGTCGCGAAGCCGCGGTCGACGTGCGCCTGCGTCCGCGGAGTGTGGTCGGTCCGGTAGGCGTCCAGGCCGCAGATGAACAGCAGCACGGGCCACCCGCCCGCCGGTTTGGGGCCCCGTGGCAGGCGCAGGTACACCGGGATGGCGGCATCGAGGTCGCCCGCGGTCGTGTCGGCGTGCGTGAAGGGCACGTCGACCGGGGTGCTCGGCGGGTCGAGCAACCGGCCGCCTCGCTCGTACGCGGCTTTGCCCTTCTCCCAAGCCTCCTGCCCCAACGGCGACCGGTTGACGGGGAACCGGGCGATCCGGTGGACCGCCGCCGCGCGCAGGTGCAGGTCCCTCGCCTCGGCCGCGTGACCGTTCGCCTCGGCTTCCCGCGCGGCGGCGGACAGCCGGTCCGCCACCGGGAAGAACGGCTTCGCGTAGTCGTCGGGCCGGTGCAGGATCGCGGGGTCGTCGCCCGAGATCCTGCCCAGTTCGGCGAAGACCGGCTCGAAGTCCTCCACCCTCCCGTCGGTGAACGGGTAGATCCCGGCCGCGCAGGGCGCACGCCACTTGCGCGACCACAGCGCCGAGACCGAGTCGTGGTGCGCGAAGTAGGGGAACCCGTCGCGGGTGGTCCCGGCGGTCGACTGGACGTGGTAGGGAGGTGGGGTAATCCCGGCCATGGCGGGTGGACCTCGTCTTCTCGGTGTGGGCGTGGAAAGTGGGTCAGGACAGCGGTGACGCGGCGGTCGGGTCGAGCAGCAGCTCCTCGACGCCGATGATGTCGCCGATGTCGAAGCCCCGCATGTCCGCCGCGAACTCGGGGCTGGCCATGTAGGCGGCGGTGACCTCGCCGGGGTCGGCGCCGTCGGGGTAGGCGATCAGGGCGATCAGGCGGTGCGCGTCGGCGTTGTGGTCGGTCCAGATCCCGTGCGTGGTGACGCCGAAGGTACGCAGGCTCGGGATGTGCCGCGCCCAGTGCACGGTCGCGTAGTCGTGGAGCGCTTCGGCCGTGCGCAGCGTGTAGGTCCTGAGCTGGTACATGGTTCGTGGAGTCCTTCCGGTGTTCGGTTTCGGTGCTCGGTTTTTCGGTACTTGGTCAGGAGAGCAGGCTCGCGCCCAGTGCCAGGACGGCCAGGCCCTGCAGCACGGCCCTCGGGACGATGACCCGGTCCCAGGCCGCTTGCAGCGCACGGGCATCGGCCGGGGTGTCGCCCGCGTCGGCGGCCGCGGTGAGCCTGCGGTTGATCGGCGCGCTGACGCGCAGGTAGAGCAGCACCCAGACCACCAGGAGCAGGAACGCCGCTCCCGCCGTCGCCGCTTCGACGGTGCGGCCCGCCACCGCCGCCGGCACGGAGGCCGCGGCCGCGGCGATGACGCCCAGCACTCCGGGGACGACCATCCGCCGGTCGGCGACGCGGTGGAGGTTGCCCATGACCGCCGTGAGCGCGGCGTCGTCGACCCGTGCGAGCGCAGGACGTTGCACGAGCGCGCAGAACACGTCCGTGCCGTAGACGACCCCGGTGGCCAGGACCGCCACGAGCGCGGCCACGTGCGAGAACGTGGTCACGCCTCGGCCCCGCCGAGCCGCGGCAGGACACCGACCTGCTGGTAGACCTCCATGAGGTTGAGCTCGTCCCAGTGCTCGACGAACAGGCCGTCCCGCACGCGCCAGATGTCGATGGTGCGCATCTCCACGGCGGCGCCGCCGGCCGGGATGCCCAGCAGGTCGCCGGTGTGGGTCCCGCGGTAGGTGAAGCGGCCCACGACCCGGTCACCGGAGACGACCAGGTCCTCCCTGGTGACGGCCACGTCGGGCAGGCCGGTGAAGAACGCGGCCCAGAACCGGCGGTTGGCCTCGCGGCCGTCGGCGACGACGGCGTTGTGGTTGAGGTAGTCCTCGGCGATGAACCGGTCCACCAGGTCCGGGTCGTGGGTGTTGACCATCTCGACGAACAGGTCGGCGAGCGGGTGTTCGACCGTGGTCATGAGCGTTGCCCTTCCAGTGGTTAGCACTGCTAGTGCTAGCAACGCTAGCCCTCCGGCCCGCGCTCGTCAATAGCGTCGCTACAACTTCTAGCGTTGCTAAGTCCGACGATCGCCGTGAACGGCCGTTCACCCTCCTTGATAAATGGCGGCCCCCGCCATATCGTGGCGAAAGCAAAGTGGCGTGCCGCGCCACTTAGGTCGAAGGGCAGTTCCATGCGCGCGATCCAGTTCGACCGGTTCGGACCTCCCGAGGTGCTCCACCTCAACGAGGTCGCCACCCCCGAGGCAGGCCCTGGTGAGGTGCTGGTCGAGGTCCACGGTGCGAGCGTCGGGGGTGGGGAGACCGCGTTCCGGGCCGGGAAGCTGCGTCGGGTCCTCCCGCACCGCTTCCCGCAGGGGACCGGCAACGACTTCGCGGGGCGCGTCGCGTCCGTCGGCACCGGTGTCGACGGGTTGGCCGTCGGCGCGGCGGTGTGGGGTCTCATGCCGTACCGGAGGTTCGGCAGCGTCGCCGACCACGTCGTCGTCCCCGCACAACGCCTGGCCGCCGCACCGGCCAACGTCGATCTCGTCGAGGCCGCCGCCCTTCCGTCGGTGGGGACCACCGCCGTCACCGCTCTGGTGCACAAGGCAGGTCTGCGGCGGGGTGAACGGCTGCTCGTCCGCGGCGCCAGCGGTGGCGTGGGCTCCGTGGCGGTGCAGCTCGGCAAAGCCCTCGGGGCGCACGTCACGGCGCTGGTGAGCGGGCGGGACCTCGACTGGATCCGGGACCTGGGCGCCGACGCGGCGTTCGACTACCGCGTGACGGCCCCCGAGGAGCTCGGCCGGTTCGACGTCGTGCTCGACAACGTCGGCACGAACCTCGGCGCCTACCGCAGGGTGCTCACCCGGCACGGCCGCATGGTGCCGCTCGCGCTCGACGCGGACCACCTGGGCAGGTCGTTGGCCTACTCCGCCTGGGTCGGCGTGACCGACCGGCGACGGGTGAAGGTGTTCAGCAACAACCCGTCCGCCGAGAGGATCGCCGAGCTCACGCGGTACGTGGAGTCGGGAGCGGTCCGGCCGATCGTCGACACGGTGTTCCCGATGGCGGAGGTGGCCGAGTCCCACCGGCGCCTCGAAGCGGGTGGGGTGCGGGGCAAGTACGTCATCTCGACCCGGCCGGTCGCCGGACAGCGGAGGTGAGCGAGGGCCGGGTGCCGGCCGACCGGCTCCCGGCCCGGTGGAACGCCTTGGACGAACGGCGTGCGCGTCACCGGCGTTCCACGCGCACGCCGCCGTCGAGGGCACGCCCGCCTACTCGGTGTCCGCGTGGATGGCGGTCAGGATCGGCGTGCGGGACGCCGTCCTGGCGGGCCCGAACGACGCCAGGACCCCGATCACCACCGTGAGGACGACGAACACCCCCAGCTGCCCCCACGCCACCACCACGGGAATCCCGTCCTGGCTGAGCACTCCCACCACGCCGAGGCCGGTGCCCGCGAGCAGACCCAGGCCCGCACCGAGCAGCGCGATGACCACCGACTCCAGCCGCAGCACCGACCTGACCAGCTTGCGGCTCAAGCCGACCGCGCGCAGCAGGCCGATCTCGCGCACCCGTTCCACAGTGGACATCGTCATGGTGTTCACCACGCCCAGCGCCCCGATCAGCACGGACACGCTGAGCAGCGCGTAGAGGATGGTCAGGAACGACTGCGCCGCACTGCTCGCCGCCTCCGCCGCCTCCGCCTTGGTCCGCACCGTCAGGACGGGGTTGTCGAGGGACTTCTGGAGCCGTTCGCGCAGCTGGACCGGATCCTGCCCGGCCGCGGCCTTCACGAGGATCGTCTGCGGCGAGGCGGTGTCCGGGGCGAGCCGGACCGGGACGAGCGCCGCCTGCCCGGAGGACTCCGGGACGTCGTAGGTCGCCACGACCGGCAGGGTCACGGGCTTGTCCTGCGCCCCCACCGACCGCATCGCCCCGGTGACCTGCGACCCGACCCCGAGGTCGTACCGGTCGGCCGTGGCCGTCGAGACGGCGATGCCCTTGTCCAGGTCGTCGAGCGAGCCCTTCCGGACCGTCAGCGGGAGGAAGTCCCGCACGCTCGCCGCGTCCACGGCGGTCACGCTGAGGAACCTGCGCTCCCCCAGGTCGATCGCCACCGGTGTGAGCGGGCTGACCGCGCGGACGCCGGGGACCTTCGCGACATCGGCGACGGTGCCGGAGCTGAGGTCCGAGAAGGGGATCGTGGTGATCTGGACGTCCGCGTTGTCGCCGGTGCGGGCGTCGTCCTCGTCCTTGGCCGCCGCCGAGGAGATCCCCACCGTGACCGCGGCGCAGACGGACAGCCCGATCATCAGCGTCGTGGCGGTCGCCGCGGTGCGGCGCGGGTTGCGGCGGGCGTTCTCCACGGCCAGGGTCCCCGGCATCCCGCGCAACCGGGTCAGCGGGCCGCGCAGCACCTTCGTGAAGCCCGCGGCCAGCCACGGCGTGAGCACGATCAGGCCGAGCATGAGCAGCGGTGCGCCGAGGTAGATCAGGTCCTGGCTGTCGATCGCCGCCGCGGTGACCGCGGCTCCGAGCAGGAACAGCACCGCGCCGAGGATGTTCCTGCGGCGCAACGACTTCGTCGTCGGCGCGAGCCCGGTGCGCAGGGCCGCGATCGGCGGGACGGCCGCGGCGCGCCTGGCCGGGACGTACGCGGCGACCGTCGTGACACCGACGCCGACGCCCAAGGCGGCCCCCAGCGCGCCGAGGCCGAACACCCGCAGCGGCACCTCCGGGCCGTTGAGCACGGAGAAGGCGCTGTTCAACACCGCGGCGACACCGATTCCGAGCGCGTAGCCGAGCACCGTCGCGACGAGGCCGAGCACCACGGCCTCCGCGAGCACGCTCCTGAGCACGTGCCGCCGTGACGCGCCGACCGCGCGCAGCAGCGCGTTCTCCCTGGCACGCGCCGTGGCGAGCATGGTGAAGGTGTTGGCCACGAGGAACACCGCGACGAACAGCGCCACGCCCGCGAACAGCAGCAGGATCGACGTGAGCTTGTCGTCGCCGCGGACGGTGTTGAGGGAGTTCCCCGTCTCGACGGCGAAACCCGGAGGCAGGACGCCGCGGACGCTCTTGGCGATCGACTCCTGGCCGACGCCGGGCGCGGCGATGAGGTCGACGGCCGTGTACCCGCCGGGCGTGGGCGAGAACCGCTCGCTCGCCGTCCTGAGGTCGAAGGCGACGAGCGAGCCGCCCGCGGCGAGCCGGGGGTCGTCCGCGGCGAAGACGCCGGTGACCTCCACCGGGTGCACCACGCCGTTCACGATCACCCGGACCCGGTCACCGGCCCGGTAGCCCGTGCGGGAGGCGGTCAGCTCGTCGAGCGCGACCTGGTCCTCGCCCACCGGCGCCTGCCCGGCACCGAGCCGGTGGCGGCCGGGGTCGAAGCTGGTGCCGCCCGCGCGTTCGGGCCGTCCGGCGACCTCCCCGCTCTTCGTGACGAGGAAGGCGTAGCCGTCGGCGATCGGCCGCACCTGGGCGACGCCGGGGAGTCCTCGGAGCCGCGCGACGACGTCGTCGTCGAGCTTCGTGGAGCGCAGGTCGGGCTCCACCTTGACCGCCACGTCGGACTGGGCGCGGGCCTGGGCCCGGTTGAACGAGGTCGTGACCGCGTCCCCGTAGAGCAGGGTCCCGACGACGAAGGCGACGCTGAGGACCACCGCCGCCGCGGACAGCAGGAACCGCGCCTTGTGCGCGAGGACCGACCGGATGGCGTTGCGCGGCATCAGCGCACCTCCTGCGGCTCGAACCGGCGCATGCGCTCCAGCACCAGGTCCGGTGTCGGCTGCCGCATCTCGTCCACCAGCCTGCCGTCGGCCAGGAAGAGGACGCGGTCGGCGTAGCCCGCGGCCAGCGGGTCGTGCGTGACCATCAGGACGGTCTGCCGCCACTCGCGGGCGCAGCGCCGGAACAGGCCGAGGATCTGCGCCCCGGACCGCGAGTCCAGGTTCCCGGTCGGCTCGTCGGCGGCGATGATCTCCGGCCGGGTGATCAGCGCCCGCGCGCAGGCGACGCGTTGCTGCTGCCCGCCGGAGAGCTGCGCGGGGCGGTGGCCGAGCCGGTCCTCCAGGCCCACCGCGGCGACGACCTGGTCCGCCCAGGCCTTCTCCGGCGTGCGGCCGGACAGCGACAGCGGCAGGACGATGTTCTCCCACGCGGTCAGCGTGGGGAGCAGGTTGAAGGACTGGAACACGAACCCGATCTGCTCGCGCCGCACGCGCGTGAGGTCCTCGTCGTCCAGCGAGCCCAGGTCGGTGCCCGCGATCCTCGCCGTTCCCGAGGTGGGCTCGTCGAGTCCGGCGAGGCAGTGCAGGAACGTCGACTTGCCGGAGCCGGACGGGCCCATGATCGCGGTGAACTCCCCGCGCCCGAAGCGGGCCGACACCCCGTCCAGCGCGACGACCGCGGCGTCCCCGTCGCCGTAGACCTTGCCGAGCCGATCCGCCTCGGCCACCGTGTGTTCGTTCATGATCGCCATGCTGGCGGCCGCGGGGTGCCGGGCGGCTCAACCGAACTGACGAACGGCCTCGGGGCCCCTCAACCGAAGGGATGAGGCCCGTGCGCGCGGGCCTGCCCTACCGTGGCGGTCATGCTGGCGGAGATCGGAAGGTTGTCCTGGACGCAGCGCCTGTCCGCGGGACTCGGCCTGCTCGTCGCCACCGCGGTGGTCGTGTTCGAGGGGGTGAGCGCGGAGACCGCGGCGACCGGTGCCGGGCTGGTGGTCACCGGCCTGCTCTCGCTGGTGGCGCTCGCGATGCCCTCGGTGCGGGCGCTGGTGGTGGCGGAGGTGGCGGCCGCCTCGATCGCGTTCACCCTGCTGTGCCGGGTGCTGCCCCACGGTCTGGACAACACCTTCGGGGTGGTCGAGACCGGCGCGCTGGTCTGGCTGACCACGCGGTCGGTCATCGAGCTGCGGCCGAGCCGCTCGGCCCTGGTGGTCCCGCTGCTGTGCCTCGCGGTCGTGTCGCTGCCGACCCGGTGCTTCACGCTCGAACGGCCACAGCTGGACTACGCCCTGGTGATCCTCGCGATGGGGATGATGTTCGTCGTCCTGCTCGGGATGTACCTGCGGCTGCACGACCAGCGCCGCGCCGACGCCGGAGAGCTCGCCAAGCAGGCGCAGCGGCTCGCCTACGCGCGGGACCTGCACGACTTCGTCGCCCACCACGTGACGGCGATGGTCGCGCAGGCGCAGGCCGTCCGCTTCGTCTCGACGGCGGGCCGGCCACCGGGGCCGGAGCACCTGGACGAGGTGCTGGCCGGGATCGAGAGGGCGGGGGAAAAGGCCCTCACGTCGATGCGCGGCATGATCTCCGTGCTGCGGGACGACGACCCGGCACCCGCCCGCACCACGCTGGGCGAGGCGGTCGCGGAGCCGGTCGGCCACTTCACGGGTCCGCCGATCACCACCGACATCGACGACGACCTCGCGACGACGCACCTGGCCCCCGCCGTGGCCGACGCGGTCCGCCACGTCGTCCAGGAGTCGCTCACGAACGTCCTGCGCCACGCGGGCGGCGCCACGGCGGTGGAGGTCCGGGCCACGACGCTGCCGGGAGGACTCCTGGAGGTCGTGGTGACCGACGACTGCGCGTCCACATCGGACACCTCCGGCGCGGGCTTCGGACTGGTGGGCCTGACCGAACGCGTCGAGGCAGCGGGCGGCACCCTCACCGCGGGGCCCGTCGACAGGGGCTGGCGCGTGACGGCGGTCCTGCCGCTCGCGACGGCTCTGCGAGGATGACCCGTCATGAGCATCCGCGTGCTGATCGCCGACGACCAGGAGATGATGCGCTCGGCGTTCCGGATGATCCTGGACTCCCAGCCCGACATCGAGGTCTGCGCCTCCGTGGAGGACGGCAGGGCGGCGGTCGACGAGGCCCGGCGGCTGCGTCCCGACGTGTGCCTGCTCGACATCCGGATGCCCCGGCTCGACGGCCTGGAGGCGACCAGGCTGCTGGCCGGGCCGGGGGTCCTGAACCCGGTGAACGTCCTGATCGCCACGACCTTCGACCTGGACGAGTACGTCTACCGCGCGCTGCGCAACGGGGCCTGCGGGTTCCTGCTCAAGGACATGTCACCGGCGCTGCTCGTCGAGGCGGTGCGCGCGGCCTCGGCCGGTGCGACGCTGATCGCGCCGACGGTCACCACCCGGCTGCTGTCGCACTTCGCGCTGGACCGCTCGGACACGACCACCCCGGAGTCGGCGCCGAGCGAGCCGTTGACCGACCGCGAGCTCGACGTGGTCCGGCAGGTGGCGCGGGGGAAGACGAACAGCGAGGTCGCCGAGAACCTGTTCGTGACCCAGGCGACGGTCAAGACCCACCTGGCGAACGTGCAGCGGAAGCTGGCCGTGCGCAACCGGGTGGAGATCGCCGCCTGGGCGTGGCGGACGGGGTTGTGCTCCTAGCCGGGGACCGGCCCCGCGTGCTCGCGCCGGGGCCGTTGCGCCGCGCGGACCTTTCGCCCGTCACGGGTCCCCGTTGATCAGGCGGCTGCCAGGGCGGTGTCGAGCCAGTCGAACGTGCGCTGGTGGAAGAGGAACAGCGCGCCTTCGTGGCAGTGCTCACCGGCGCCCTCGTCCTCGCGGAACAGGACCAGCTCCTTCTCGCAGGTCAGCTCGTCGAGCACGCGTTGGGGCTGGCCTGCGAAGAACTGGTCGTTCTCGGCGTCGAGCACGAGCGTCGGGCAGGTGATCCGGTCGGCGACGCCCGCCACGGTGTAGGCCTTGGTGGCGTCGACCACCTCGTCGAAAGTGGACACCCCGAAGGTCCACCTCCCGTTGCGCACCACCCACCGGGCCTGGGTGTTGTGCGCGGTCAACGCGTCGAGGCCCCCTTCCGCCGACGCGGCGAGCCCGGCGACGGCGGTGAAGGGCTCGTGCAGGTCGTAGATGCCGTCGTAGAGCACGCAGGCGGCGATGCGGTGCTCGAACGCGGCCGCACGCGCGGCGAGGTAGCCGCCCATGCTCATGCCGATCAGCACGAGCCGCTCGCCGTCCACCTCCGGCAGGGACAGCGCGAGGTCGACGGCGGGGGTGACCACGGCTTCCCAGTCGTGCCGGAAGGTCAGCCCCTGGTCGCGCAGCGGTGCGCCCTGACCGGGCCCGTCGAAGGCCAGGACGTTGTAGCCGCGGCGCAGCGCCCCCGCGGCGATCGCCGGGTAGCTCTCCTCCAGCGTGGAGTCGAACCCGCCGTGGAACAGCACGGTGGGCCGCGGCACGCCCGAGTCGTCGACGAGGAACAGGTAACCGGGCAGCGTGGTGCCCTCGTAGGGGATGCGCACGGCGCGGGCCGGGGTGTCGAGCAGCGGGGCGGCGTCGGCGAAGGTCTGCCGGGAGGCCGCGGCCAACCGCGTGGACTCCTCGTCGTGGGCGGGGTCGTCGCGGCGGTAGAAGTCGGCGACCCGGTAGTAGTTCGAGGCGCGCAGCAGCGCCTCGCGGGCGCTGACCCGGTGCCCGGCCGCCAGGGCGTCGCGCCCGATGCCCTCGACGCGCGCGGCGGTCGCGGCCCACCGGGCCGACCAGGCCGCTTCGTCACCCTCGGGGATCTGCCGGCAGGTGACCAGGACCTCGCCCAGGTCGGCGCCCGCGTAGGCGATGTACCCCGCGGCGCGCAACGCCTCGAAGGAGAAGGACTCGTCGTCGAAGAGGAACTTCATCGGATACCTCCCGATTGCTGGTGGAACGCCACCGTTCCGTTCTATCAGCACCTGAGATGGAACGCAACCGTTCCGTTCGCTAAGCTCGGGAGATGTCCAAGGGTGAAGAGAGCGCACGGCAGGTGACCGGCGGGGCCGTGTTGCGGCGGCAGGTGACCGACGCGATCACCGAGGCGGCCTTCGCCGAACTGGCCGAGACGGGGTACGCGCGGACGTCGATGGACGCGGTGGCCCGGCGGGCGGGCGTCGGCAAGGCCGCGCTCTACCGGCGGTGGTCGTCGAAGCAGGCGATGCTGGCCGACCTGATCCGCGGCAAGGTCGCCGGGTCACTGCCGCCGCTGCCCGACACCGGCACCCTGCGCACCGACCTGAGGGAGCTGTTCGCGACCTACCGCGACCAGTTGGCCCACCCGCTGGTCACGCAGGTCGGCACCGGCCTGCTCGCCGAGGCCTCCCACGACACCACCCTCGCCGAGGTGCTGCGGACCGAGGTGGCCGCACCACGCCGGGCCGCGGCCCACGCGGTCCTGCGGAACGCGATCTCCCGCGGCGAACTACCGCCCGATCTGGACCTGGAGCTCGGCACCGACCTGCTGATCGCCCCGCTCGCGTTCCGGATGCTCGTGGTGAAGGGTTCCAGCGGTGAGGAGTACCTGGATTCGCTGACGCACGCGGTCGAGGCGGCCCTGAAGGCGGCGTCCTGAGCCGCGCCAGGCCGCGGGCCGGGAAAAAACCGGGCCGGGCCGGATGCGCGTCGATCCGGAAGTGACCTTCCTCCTGGACGGGCCGCGCTCGTGGACCACTGCGCGACCGCCCACAGTGTTCGTGTTGTGCCGCAACGGGATCAGGCCAGTGGACTCAGCCCGGTGTGCGGGAAGCCCTGCCGTCCTGGTCGCCGAAGGTCCGGCGGTAGGCGGTCGGGCTGGTGCCGATGGCGTTGCGGAAACGGGTGCGGAAGTTGGCGGTGGTGCCGAGACCGACGCGCCGGGCGATCTCATCGATGCCGGTGTCGCCGGACTCGAGGAGCTGCTTGGCCAGGTCGATCCGGGCGGCCAGCAGCCACTGGGTCGGCGACACACCAGCCTCCTCCACGAAGCGGCGGGCGAACGTGCGCTCGGACATGGCCGCGTGCTTGGCCAGTCGGGGAACCGACAGCTCCTCGCCGAGGTGGCGCAGCGCCCACTCACGGGTGCGCGCGAGAGAGCGGCCGGACGTCTTCGGGACCGCCCTCTTGATGTACTGGGCCTGTCCGCCCGCGCGGTAGGGCGCGGCGACGGCGAACCGCGCCGCGGTGTTGGCGACGACGGCGCCGTGGTCGCGGCGGACGACGTGCAGGCAGAGGTCGAGCCCCGCGGACGCGCCCGCGGAGGTCAGGATCCGACCGTGGTCGAGGTAGAGGACGTCCGGGTCCACGGTGACCTCCGGATGCCTGCGGGCCAACAGGTCGGCGGCCCGCCAGTGCGTGGTGACCGTCAACCCGTCGAGCAGACCCGCCTCGGCCAGTGCGAAGACGCCGGAGCAGATGGACACCATCCGGGCGCCGCGGGCGTGGGCTTGGCGCAGCGCCCGCAGGGTGGCGTCCGGAACCGGCCGGTCCAGGTCGTAGCCGGGGACGACCACGATGTCCGCTCGGGCCAGTTCGTCGAGTCCGCGATCGACGTTCAGGGAGTAGCCGTCGGAGCTGGACACCGTGCCGGGCCGGGACGCGCACAGGGTGTGCTTGTAGTGCTCGGGCAGGACGCCGAACACCAGCAGCGGGACGCCGAGGTCGAAGGTCACCACACCCTCCAGGACGAGCACAGCGACGTTGGCGACCGCCGTGGGTGTCCGCGCACGACCCGGCATGGCAGAAAAATAGCACATGTTGGCAAAGCAGCCACTCGATCATGTACGCGCTGATCGCTACCGTTTCCCCATGAGCTTCGACAAATCGATTTTCGCCGAACGCCCGCTCGTCGTCGCCATGCTCCTCTTCGACGGTCACACCGCATTGGACTTCATCGGACCGCACACGGCGTTCACCTGCGCGGGAATGGAGATCCACCTCGTCGCCGGAGCACTCCGACCGGTGCTCACCGACTCCGGTTTCACCATCACGCCGACCACCACGTTCGACGACTGCCCGGCCCGGCCGGACATCCTGTTCGTGCCGGGAGGAGGCGTGGACGAGGTGATGCTCGACGAGAAGGCCATCGCCTTCCTCGTCGACCGCGGCGCCACGGCGTCCTACATCACGTCCGTCTGCAACGGGTCGCTCGTCCTCGCGGCGGCCGGACTGCTCGACGGCTACCGCTCCGCAACGCACTGGGCCACCCGCGACCACCTGGCACGACTCGGTGTCGAGGTGTCGACCGAGCGGGTGTGCGTCGACCGGAACAGGCTCTCCGGCGGAGGCGTCACCGCCGGAATCGACTTCGGCCTCACCCTCATCGCCCACGTCCTCGGCGAGGAGTCCGCGAAGCTGTCCCAGCTCGCCATGGAGTACGACCCGAAACCACCGTTCGACGCGGGTTCACCGGAAGGGGCAGGACCCGCGGTGGTCGCCCTGTTCGACCGGTTCGCGTCCCGGTTCGACGAGAAATTCGGCGATGCGGTGTCCCGCGTACTCGAAAAGCGATCGGCCACGATGGCGAAATAGCCGCTGCCACCCGACCGGAAGAGCGCACCGCCCATCATTCGGGTCGAGTGCATTTCACGACCGCGTAAATCCGGACAACAAGCGACGTCCTCGTGGTCGGCCACGTCCGTCCCGCGCTCGACCGAAAAGAACTCCGCGCCCCATTCGGCCACCACACGCGGGAACGGCACCAGTAGACCGCCCATGCGCCCCGCACGGCATTCGACCAAGCACCAACCCGGAGCGCTTCCCGGCGGCCGGGTTCGACACCTGTGCGTCGAACCCGGCCTCGCCGCGACGGCGTCAGGCGTCGATCTGCCGGACCTCGTGCTTCTCGTCGGTGGCCGTGATGGCGATCCTGCGGGGCTTGGCCTTCTCCAGGACGGGGATGCGCAGGGTCAGCACACCCGCGTCGTACCCCGCCTCGATGCGTTCGGAGTCGAGGGTGTCACCGAGGAAGAGCTGCCGGGAGAAGACACCCGACGGACGCTCCGCCACCTGCATCTCCACCCCGTCACCAGTGGGAGTCGGGCGCCTCTCGGCCTTCACCGTCAGCACGTTGCGTTCCACGTCCAGTTCGATGGCGTCCGGCGACACACCGGGCAGGTCGAACGCCACCACGTACTCGTCCCCCGCGCGGTAGGCGTCCATCGGCATCGCCGTCGGCCTCGACCACGTTCCCGACCCGTTGAACACCTGCTGCGCCACCCGGTCCAACTCCCGGAAAGGGTCCGTGCGCATCAACATCCGGCACCTCCTCGTGTGTTTTCGACTGTCGTCAACGCGCACCACTGTTCTATCATGTCGTCCAAACGATGACAACACTCAAGTCATCGAAAGGATGACAACATGCCCTCCGGTGACTACGAGACCCTCCGCAACGCCGTCGGCTCCTCCCACGACCTCTCCCCCGGCCAGGTCCTGGCGGCACTGACCCTGATCCGCGAGCTCCGCGCCGAACTGGCCGACTGGGAACCCCAGCTGATCGCCGCCGCACGCCACCTCGGCACCAGCTGGGCGGACCTCGCCCCCGCCCTCGGCGTCGCGAGCCGCCAAGCGGCCGAGCGCCGCTACCTCAGGCTGCGCACCTCCGACATCGCCGGGTCCACCGGCGAACAACGCGTCCAAGCCGAACGCGACCGGCGCGCGGGCGACCGCGCAGTGTCCCAGTGGGCTCGGGACAACTCCGCCATCCTGCGCACCCTCGCGGGCCAGATCGGCGAGCTCGATCCCACGGTGCACCGCGCACTCGCCCAGGACGACCCCGCGGCCCTGCTCGGCCCACTGGCGGGAGCCCAGGCCCACCTCCGCACCACCCACCCCGCACTGGCCGACCGCATCGGAACGGTCGGCGAACACACCGACCGCGTCCGCCGCGACACCCAGACCCAACGCGACCAGGCCACCCCCGGCAACGACCTGCCGACGTAGCCGCGCCCCGGAACCCGGTGGTACGGCCGTACCGAGGGAGCTGGTCGGCGTCAGCGCGCGAGCCCGCGCAGCAACACGTCGACCAGCCGTTGCAGGCTGCGTCGGAAGGCAGCGGGGGTGACGGAGGCGTCTTCCTTGGCGCCGCGCGCCGCGTCGTAGACCACGCGTGCCGCCTGTGCGGCGGTGAGGTCCAGTGCGGCCAGGTCGAGCTCGCCGTCGCGTTCGCCGTCCTTCAGCACCTGCTCGAGCACGCGCAGCGACCGCGTCCGCGAGGCGCGGGTGATGTCGCCGCAGACGCGGCTGTTCTCGTCGAGCAGTTCCGCACCGTGCTCGGAGGACGAGGTGAGCGCGACGAAGGGCGCGAAGCGGGCCAGCAGGGCGGCGTGGAGACGTCCGGCGACCGGGCCGTCGGAGGTGGTCGCGGCCCGCATCGCGGTGAACTGCTCGTCGTGCAACTTCGCGACGATCGTGCGGAAGATGTCCTCCTTGTCGGCGAAGTGCGCGTAGACGGTCGGCCGGGAGACACCGGCCGCACGGGCGATGGACTCGATCGAGGTCTTGCGGAGCCCGTCGGCGAGGAACGCGTCACCCGCGGCGTCGAGGACGGCCTGACGCGCTTGGGCGCCGCGCAGCGGTTTCGAGGTGTCACTGGTGGCCACCGGACAACCCTAACCGCCGTGTGGACCGCGTGGACGACAACGCGCCGAAGAACGTTGACAACCTGCCCGACTTCGTTAACAGTTTCCTCGTGACCGTAAAGCAGCCGGATTACCCGCCCCTGCTTCGCCCACTCCCCCAAGGCATGCGTCGCACACACCCCGAGGAAGAAGGACGGGCATGAACACCGACCAGACGTACGTCACCTGGCCCAGGGCGCACGAACCCGCGGGCGCCGACATCCACGCGGTGAACCGGGGCGTGACGAGTGCGAGCCCCCAGCAGGTCTGGGAGTGGGTGACCCGCCCCGATCTGTGGCACCACTTCTACGACAACGCCAAGCGGATCGAGCACCTCGACGGGCCGTGGCCCCGGTTGGGCCTGGGATCGCGGTTCCGCTGGTCGACCTTCGGCACGACGGTGACGACGACGGTCACCGAGTTCGAACCGTTCGAACGGTTGGCGTGGACCGGATCGGGCGCGGGCTCGACCGGCCACCACGCCTGGCTGCTGCGAGCCGACGGGGGTGGTGGAACCACGATCATCACCGAGGAGACCCAACGCGGGCGGATGGCCCGGCTGAGCCGCCCCCTCTTCCGCCCCAGGATGCTTCGCCAGCACCAGCTCTGGGTCGACGGCCTGGCCCGCGTGTCCGCGGCGGGCCCGCCTCCACGAACCGGTGCCCCAGCCGATGGGGCCGCGTGATGACGACCACCCTTGGGACCGGTCAGCCGGTGTGCGAGTACCCGTGGAACGCCCCGGCCACCACGGGGTTCAGCAGCCGCTCGATCTGCTCGACGGGCCGCGTCGCCAACTCGGTGCCGATGGGTGCCAGGGCGAGCCAGTTCAGCATGCCCGCCGCGCACCGCGTCCGGAAGACCAGCTCCTCCTCGTCCACCTCCGGAAGCTGTGCGCTCAGCACCCGGAGAACGGTCCGGCGGCCCTCCTCGAACTTGCCGTTCAGGCGCTCCCACCCCTGCGGTGGGTCGATCCCGGCGCGCGCGACGGTCCGCATGACCACCAGGTCCTGCCCGCCCGCCGCGAACGCGAGCACCATCGGACGGGCGAACGCCGCGGCCAGCTCTTCCAGTGTCGAGGTGGGGTCGAGATGGGCGACAGCTTGGAACTGCGCGTCCAGGTACCGTTCCAGCGCGTGTTCGACCGCCGAGTCGCACAGCGTCTTCAACGACCCGAAGTGGTAGCTCACGGCGGCGACGTTGGCTCCGGCGTTCTCGGTGATCTCGCGGAGCGTCACGCCTTCCTGGCCGCGTTGCGAGAGGAGCTCCATGGTGGCCGTCAGCAGTTCTTGTCGCGTGCGCTGACCGTTCTCACGGCGCAGATCGGACCTTCCCGTGCCCATGACCCGAAGTCAATCACTTGCTCGACACAAAGTCGAACAAGTGATTGACTTCATGGCGCCGCGGACGCGACCGGCACGCGAACCGGGAACGCCTCAGCGACCGCCGACCGCCGCTTCCCAGTCGATGGTCACGCCGATCTGGCTGTACATGGCGGTGAACCCGACGAAGCAGTCGAACTTCTCGATCTTGCCGTTGCGCAGGTACCAGAAGTCGGCGGTCGGCACATCGATCTTCGCACCGTTCCCCTTGAGGTCGCCCGCGGGCGTCGGCAGCGTCCCGGTGAACGTGCCCTGGATCGACAGCTCGACGGCCACCACGTCGCCGTCCACGGTGATCTTCCGCAGGTCGCGGTGGACGTCGGGGTAGATGCCGGCCATGGTGGTGAGCACGTCACCCACCGCCTTGCCCCGGTAGGTCCGCCCCGCGACCATGTCGTTGAAAACCCCGTCCTTGGTGAAGCCCTCGACGTACGCCGGGACGTCCAGGCTGTTGCCCTCCGCCACGCGGTAGGCGCGCAGGACCACCGCGAGGTTGACCTTCTCGCGATCGGTCAGGTCGCGGTCGGTGAGCGGCAACTTGGCCAGGTCGCTCCCACCCGGACCGACGTCGACCCGCGTTCCTCCGGTGGAGGTCGCGGCTTGCGACGACGCCACCCCGACCACCAGCGCCAGGCTCGCGGCCACCGCCAGAACGGCGGTCGTCTTCCAGCTGTGCACCCTCATGTCCATCCCCTTCAGGAACAAATCAAATGATTGTTTGACCTTACGACCCCGAGGGGACTCCTTGTCAAGCGCTTGTTTGATTACCCGGTCGCGGACATGGCGCGAGCGGCCACCAACCCACGATCAACCCCGCTGTGTCCCCAGTCACATCGAAGCGACCGCGGGCACCCGTCCTTCCGCGCCGCGCGTGTACCCGTGTCCGGGCAACCAGGCGCCGACCGTCGAATGCCGGTCGCGCCCCCGTTCTTGTCAGGCACTTCCGAGTACAGGAGTTCGAAAATGGCGTGGAAGACCCGAGGACGTCCGCTGCGGGCGTCGCACGTCAAGGCGATGTCGCTGGCCGCAACGCTGATCCTGGTGCTGCCAGGGCACTCCGCCGCCGGTGCGGCCGGACCGCCGACCCTGTCCATCGTCGACAACGAGACCCAGCCGGTCTTCTCCTACGCCGACGCGATCGTCGAGTCCGTGTCGGTCGAGACGGGGCAGGACACCGATGGTGACGGCGTCGTCGACCACGTCTACGTGGACGTCATGCGCCCGAGGGAGGGCGAGCAAGGGCTGAAGTCGCCGGTCCTGCTCACCGCCACCCCGTACAACGAGGGCTTCGAGGACCCGGACAACGAGGGGATCCCCCGTGGTCAGGCCTTCGGTGCGGGGCCGGGGTTCTCCACCAGGATCCAGGGCGATCCCAAGACCGACCTCTTCGTGCCGCGCGGATACGCCGTGGCGCAGATGCAGGTCCAGGGCACGGGCCGCTCCACCGGCTGCACGGACGTGGGCGGTCCGCACGACATCGCCGCGGTCGCCGCGGTGACCGCGTGGTTCACCGGTTCCGGCAAGGCCTTCCACCTCGACGGCTCCCCCGCCACCGCCGAGTGGAGCACGGGCTCGATCGGCATGTACGGGCACTCCTACGACGGCGCGCTCCAGGTCGGCGCCGCCTCCGCCGGTGCGCCGGGCCTCAAGGCCATCGTCCCCACCGCACCGGTGACCGACTGGTACTCCTGGTCCCGTTCCAACGGCCTCACCGCCACCCCGCACCGCACCTCCGAGCTCGCCGACATGGTCGCGGGTCCGGACGCCAGGCAGGTGTGCGCAGGCCACGTGGACTCGCTCGTGACCGGCGAGGACGCCGACACCGGCGATCGCAACGCCTTCTGGGACGGGCGCGACTACGTCCACGACATGAACCGGTTCACCTCGCCCGTGCTCTCCACCTGGGCCCGCGACGACAACACCGTCGACTCCGTGCAGTTCGCCGGTCTCTGGAAGGCGTTGGGGGACAACGGCATCCCCCGCAAGCTCTGGGTCCTCGACGGAGACCACGGCGCGAGGCCCGACGGCTGGCGCTACCAGGACTGGAAGCGGACCCTGCGCCGCTGGATGGACCGCTGGCTGGTCGGACTCGACAACGGCGTCGACCGCGAACCCGCCGTGGACACGCAGGGCGAGAACGCCCCGGAAGGCGAGTCCCCCGCCGAGGTCACGCCCTCCTGGCCGCACCCGGCCTCCCTACCGGTGCGGCTGTACGCCGGGGACATGGCCGGCGGTTCCGCACCGCTCACCACCGAGCCGTCCGCGACCGCCGACTTCCCCATGGTCCGCGACACCAAGGTGGGCCCGCTGCTCAAGACCCAGCCCGCTCCGGGGCCGCCCTACCGGATCTTCGCCGTCACGCCGCCCGCCGCGGCCGACACCCGCTTCTCCGGCACACCGGCCATCACCGCCACCGTCCGGCCGCACACCAGGAGCACCCCGCTGTCGGCCTACCTCGTCAGCTACACCGACGGGGTGAAGGGCATCAAGGTCCTGTCGCACGGGTTCGTCGACCTCAAGAACCGGAACTCCTCCTACCGACCGGAACCGCTCGTCCCCGGTGAGACGGTCACGATCAGCTGGGAGATGAGCGCGCTGGACCGCACGGTGCCTGCGGGACAGCGCGTGGCGCTGATCCTGTTGGGGGACAACTACAACTCGGACACGACCCCCGACCCGGACGCCGATGCCATCGACTTCGACCTGACCAGGACCACCATCACCGTGCCCGTGGTGGGTGGCCGCGCCGCGATCACCCTCTAGGACCGGAGCGCCGACACCGATTTCGGCAAGCTCACATCTGCATGAAATCGGCACCACCCCCACGACTGTCCGGAACAAGGAAGATGCTGAGTCGGCCGTGACTCCCTCCGGCGATCCGCCGGAGGGAGTCCGCACAGTCCGGACTGCCGGACACGACGACGAAAGCGGGTTTGGAGAGGTCTCCGACCACCCTCCTGGCGAAGTCGGTCAGATGACCCGGATCAGGCCGTTCGGGAAAGAGGTGGAACATGATCTGACCGCGCCCGTCGATCACGCTGGCAACGTGATCCGGCCAGCCCTCCTCGCGGTACCCCTCGCGGTCGACCCGGTAGACCTTTCCGAAGAACAGCTTCGCGCCTGCCCTCGCGGATCTCGCACGAATCACCGCCATGGCACCCAGGACGTCCGCGGGTGGCGAGCTTCGCGCGGGGTGCAACCCCAGCTCACCGAGGACCTTCGACACCGTGGGCGGGGACAGCGACAGTCCGAACTCGCGATGGACGAGCAGGCGGACGACAGCGCGAGTCCACAGCGCCGCGTCGAAGCCGAAATCGTCCGGATCACGGTCTCTGATGAGCCGGTACAGCTTCCTCAACTGCTCATCCGCGAGCGAGGTGGGGCGACCCACGAACCGTCCGGACGTGATGGCGTGCGATCCACCCCGACGATACCTGACCAGCCAATCCTGGACCACGGAGTGGCCTACACCGAGAACGTCGGCCACCAGCTGCGAATCGTAATCTTCCTCGTCGATCAACCGGACAAGGCGTAGACGATCCTGCGGATCGATTCTGCGACGCGCATCGCCCATGCTTCTACTTTCACCTCACGGGCGCGTGTGCACACCATGACCAGAACGGCCGTCACACCTCGTGGAGCGACCGCCGAAGCCCAACAGGCGAAATGTTACGAGCTCGACGATCGCAGTTCGTCACCGGTCAGCGGACAGTTGCTTGTAGCTCCTCAGGGGGACAAGCCCGCGAAGCCGCACGACCGGCCCAGTTCACGTCGGTGAACAGTTAAGATCGGATCGGCCGGTTGAGACGGAGAGTGGATCCCCGAGTAGCGCGAGTGCTGCGAACGGGCCAGTCCGGATAGTCCGCTTGCGCTATGAACTCAGCGCGGAAAATGGCAAAACGGACCACACCTCCGAAAGTTCTGCCTTACACGCCCGAGTGCCGGAATCGGTTGCCGCGGCGGTTTGCGCAAAATATTCGGACTGTTTCTTTCCGTTATTGCGCCGCCCGATTCCCGAATAGGCTGCGACAACATCCCAATCACACAGGAGGGGAACCATGCGAACCGCGTCGTCCCTGTTCACAGCCGCCGTGGCGGCCGTCGCCGCCTCTCTCGGCGTCGCGATCCCGGCGAACGCCGCCGTCACCCCCGGCGACTACGTCGCCATCGGCGACTCCTACGCCTCCGGTGTCGGCGCCTACCCGTACAACTCCGACAGCGGGGCCTGCAAGCAGAGCCCCAACAGCTATCCGCGGAGCTGGGCGAGGAACCACCCCGCCTTCACCCTCAAGGACATGACCTGCAGCGGCGCCACGATCGCCGACGTGGAGAACACGCAGCTGGGCGCACTCGGCACCGCGACGAGGCTCGTGACGATCACGGTCGGCGGGAACGACGTCGGCTTCACCGACTCGGTCACGACGTGCCTCACGGGCAGCGACGACGCCTGCGGCAACGCCGCCTACGCCAGCGCCTGGCGGGCGCAGCTGGTCGTCCCGCCGAAACTGCGCGCGCTCTACGCCCAGGTCAAGGATCGCGCCCCGAACGCCCGCGTCGTCGTGCTGGGCTACCCCCGCCTCGTCGACCCCGGCACCGGCAGCTGCGGCGCGATCACGCCGAGCGCGACCAAGCGCCAGTGGCTCAACTACGCCGCAGACCAGACCTCCGACGGGATCAGGTCCGCCGCGGGCGACGCGGGCGTGACCTTCGTCGACGTCCGCCCGGCCTTCGCCGACCACCAGGCGTGCGGCACCGCGCCCTGGATCAACGGGGTCGACCTCAGCCACTACAGCGAGATCTTCCACCCGAACCACGACGGCCACGCCGGTGTGTACACCTACCTGCTCACCATCCAGACCGACCTGGTCTAGGCGACAGCACCGGTGACGGTGCGCCGTGTCCGAGCCGCCGGGTCAGGTCGTGGTTGAACTCGGCCACCGGCTCGACGAAGTCGCGGTAGGGCTCGTCGTACGGGTCCTTCATCCCCACACCGCGGGAGGGGTTCTCGAGGTAGCCGCACCAGTGCCAGCCGAGCAGCCAGGGGTGTTCGGCGTACCTGCCGATGGTCTCGATGTAGTGCTTCGCACGCGTGCGCTGGTCGGGGATGTCGGAAGCGCGGTGGGGGCTGGTCGGGGTGGCGCACCAGTTGCCGGTGTCCGCGATCAGGATCGGCTTGCCGGTCGTGTCGTGGAGCTGGTCGAGGACGTCGACGGCCGCGGCGAGGCGGTCGGCGCCGGCGCCGGTGAAGACCTGGACGGCCCAGGCGTCGACGTGGGGCGAGGCGGCGGCGATCACCGGTTCCGGCATCCCCGCGACCATGCCGTACCGGTCGCCGAAGACGAGGTGGTCGGGGTCGTGGCGGCGGATCGCCTCCGACAGGGTCCGGTAGTAGGCCTCGGCCACCTCGTACAACCCGTCGGACGTGTCGAAGCCGGCGCCCGCGGGGTGCCCGGTCCAGCGAGGCGCGTCGGTGAACAGGTATCCGACGAGGCCCTTGCTGCCGACGTGCGGGAGGACGTGCTTGCGGGCCAGGTAGTCGCAGTACTCCGCGAAGTCGGGGCCGCGCGGGTCGCGGTACGCGGGGAAGGCGTTCCAGCTTTCGATCTCGAGGGGCCGCAGCGGGACGAAGTAGGGCAGGTCGGCCAACAGGTAGTCACCCGGCGCCCACCCCGTCGTGTGCGCGATGTCGACCAGTCCGCCGCCCACCGCGAGCTCCCGACCGGTGACGACCTCCTCGGTGGCGCCGATCGTGGTGAAACCCCACGCGCGCAGGTCCGCCTCGAGCCCGTCGCGGAGCCAGGCCTGCTTGCCCCCGTACCGCCGGCGCCAGATGTCCAGGTTGTGCGGGTACATCAGGTTGGTCTCGTCGGCATGGGTCACACCGACGCTGATGAACCTGGCCCCCTCCGGGTCGACGAGCGACCAGCGGTCGGACTCCTTGACGACCCGGAACGCCTGTGGGATCACGAAACCACGCCCTCGTGGCGGTTTCCTCCGGCGGACATCAGGCAACCTCCGCGGCGTAGGACGCTACCGGGAAGCGCCCGGCTTGAGCGGTGAACACCTGATGCTCCCGCTGAAGCCGTTGGGTGAACTCGGCGGTGGCCGTCGGGCCGTAACCGACTTCCCGGTCACCCCTGTTGATACCGGCGTAGGCCACGTCGACGAAGTCGTCCACGGGGGCGCCGTGCGGGTTGTCCAACCCCGCCAACCCGGTCGCGACAGCAGGCGGCACCAGTTCGACGACCCGGACGGCGGTGTGCGCGAGCGCGAACCGGAGGTTCGTGGTGTAGCTGTGCAGCGCCGCCTTGGCCGCGCTGTAGAGCGGCGCGAACGGTTGCGGTACATAGGCACCGCCCGAGGTGACGTTCACGATCGTCGCGGGCCTGCCATGAGCCAGCAGCGTCGGAATCAGCAGGTGGTTCAGGTGGACGGGACCACTGAGCAGGACGCGGATCTCCGCTTCCCGTTCCTCCCAGGGCGCGTCGTCGGAGGCCAGGACCACCCGGCGCTGGACCCCCGCGTTGTTGATCACCAGGTCCACCTCCGGCATCACCGCCGACACGTGCTTCGCCAGCGCTTCACGTGAAGCGGCGTCGCCGATGTCGCTGACGACCGTCTCCACACCTCGCGCGGCCGCCTGGGCGAGCGAGGCCGTGGATCGACCTGTCACCAGCACGCGCGCACCGCTGTCGAGGTAGCGCCGCGCGAGTCCGAGTCCGATGCCCCGGCTTCCTCCCGTGATCAAGACGGTCTTGACTGTTTCCATGTAAACAGCATAGCGCCTTGTGTTTCCATGTAAACACGTCGGTAGGATCCGGCCATGAGCCGACCGCTGACCGACGACGAGATGCGCCATTGGGTCGACTGGAAGCGCGCCACCGACCGCGTCCGGGACGACGTGCTCCGGGAGATCGCCGAGTCGACCGGCCTCTCCGGCGCCGACTTCTCCGTGCTGACCAGGGTCGTCGAGTCCGAACGGCCACCCCGGCAGCAGGACATCGCCGACGCCCTCGACTGGTCGCGCAGCCGCCTGTCCCGCCAGCTGTCCCGCATGGAGGAGCGCGACCTGGTCGTCCGCACGACCACCGTCGCGGCGACGGTGGTCGAACCGACCGACTCCGGGAGGGAGCTCGCCCGCGCCGCGCGGCGCGCACACGCCGAAGCGGTACGCCGAGCACTCCTCGACCGCGTGGACTCCGACGTCGCGACGCAGTTCTGGACGGCCGTCCGCGCGCTCGGACGACCACCGGCCTGAGGCACCGAACACGCGGGATCGTCGAGCTGCGAGGCGCTCGGCCGCTTGAGCACCCACACTTCGACGTCCCATTCCGGTGTGCGGATGTCCGAAGTGGACGGTGTCGATGAGCAGGACCGGATCGCGGCGACCGACACGTCCCGCGCAGGCCGTAAACCGCTTGAACGCACCGGGGCGTGCCGTTACGAGAACGCTGACGTCACAACGTTGTGACGTGTGCGGCAAGGAACCGAGCTTCGGCAACCACGTGGCCCGACTGGGGCGCAACGCCCAGAGGCGACGGGTGTTCGGGCGCTCGGCGCGGATGTTCCGGCCGAACATCCAGTCCGTGAAGACCACCATCAACGGCACGCCGGTCAAGCTCAAGGTCTGCACGGCGTGCCTGAAGGCCGGAAAGGTCCAGCGCCGCACCTCGTAGCGCTGGTGGACCACCGCCTGCGGCTTGGCGTCAGGACTTCGAGACCGAGCTGGGCCGTCGGCCCGGTCGCGGCCCGCCGGCAAGGTGGGCCAGGTCGTCCAGCCGAGGAGGGCTCGGCAGCTCGTGATCCGCGGCGGTATCGGACAGTCCGGCGAGGAGGATGGCCAGAGTGCGCTGCCACGCGGCGCCTCTGGTCGTGTTCTCCATGCTGCTCTGCACAGCCAGGAGCACAAGAAGAAGATCTTCGGGCACCACGCCCGCCCTCAGCACACCCGCATCCTGCCCGGCCTTGATGAGCTTCAGTTGCCGCTGCCGGAGCTGACGCCGCAAACGACCCGCGATCGGCGAGTCCGGCAGCGGGAGCGTGAACGTCCGGATCAGGCTGCGATCGACGAGCCCGCGAGCGCACAGACCCCGAACGTAAGCGATGACCGCTTCTTCGGGCGCCAACGCGAGCGCGTCGTCAGCGGTGTTCACGTGCTCCTGCAGACGCTGTTCGATGACGGCTTGGACGAGCTGCGCGCGGTCGAAGTGACGCGAAAGCGTTGCCACACCGACTCCTGCGGCGGCGGCGACCTCGGACAGCGGCACCTCGCAACCGTGCTCGGCGAAGACCACGCGCGCGGCGCTGATGATCCGAGCACGACTTTCCACCGCGTCCCGTCGTAGCGGCTTCGCATCCATGCCCCGACCCTAGCATCTGGAAGTAATACTTCCATCTTCTGTCGGGCCGCGGTACGGTCACCGCGATGTGGAACAGTTTCTTCCACATCGCTGAACGACCGGTACCAGGGCCCCTGGGCGTTCGACACTGGAGAAATCCGCAGGTGAGGAGGTGCCACATGGGGACGTCCGTCGGTTACGAGTCGGTCGAGGTGGAGCTACTTCCCGGACTGGATGTGGAAGGGGTTCCAGGGTGTACGGCTGACTCGGCAAACGCTGGCCGAGATGGAGAAGCCGGTGATCGCCAGGGTCAACGGGGACTGCGTCGGGTTCGGCCAGAGCATCATGTTCGGCTGCGACCTGATCGTCGCCAGGGAACACGCGGTGGTGGCGGACGTGCACATGGACCTGCAGAAGATCTTCGGTTTCGACACGGTTCCGGGTGACGGCGGAGGTGCGCTGGTGCCCTTGCACATGTTCCCCGCCAAGGCGATGGAGTACCTGCTCCTCGCCAAGCCCTGCACGGCCGCCGAACTGGCCCGAATGGGGGCGATCAACTACGCGGTGCCACCCGAGGCAGCAACGGCAAGCCCAACCCCAACCTCTGATCAGGAGCCTCGCTTGCGAGCCATCGTCTACACCCGCCCCGGCACCTCCGACGTCCTGTCGCTGGCCGAGCGCGACGTTCCCGAGCCCGGACCGGGCGAAGTGCGGGTCCGCCTGATGCGTGCCGGGGTCAACCCCACCGATTGGCGATTCCGCGTCCGACCGCTGTCGTTCGACGAGGTGACGCCGGGCCAGGACGGTGCCGGTGTCGTCGACGCGGTGGGGCCGCAGGTGGCCGATGTCGCGGTCGGCGACCGCGTCTGGCTGATCCTCGCCCAGCACCAGAAGCCTTACGGCACAGCGGCTGAGTACGTGGTGCAACCGACCAGCCACGTCGTTCCCCTACCCGACGGGGTGAGTTTCGACGTCGGCGCCTCCATCGGGGTGCCGGCACTGACCGCGCATCGTGCTCTGACGGTGCACGATGGCGGCCCCTCGCATCTCGGGC
This sequence comes from Umezawaea tangerina, assembly GCF_003002815.1. GTDB lineage: Bacteria > Actinomycetota > Actinomycetes > Mycobacteriales > Pseudonocardiaceae > Umezawaea > Umezawaea tangerina. The sequence continues at coordinate 371,145 of NZ_PVTF01000005.1, forward strand.
CAGGTGCGATGGCCGGACTGACGGTCCTGGTGCAGGGCGGTGCGGGCGCGGTGGGCAACGCCGCGGTCCAGTTGGCGCGCTGGTCGGGCGCGACCGTTGTCACCACGGTGAGTTCGGCGAGGAAGGAGGCGTTGGCCAAAGCCGCCGGTGCCCATCACGTCGTCAACTACCGGCAAGGCGACGCCGAGAGCGCGATACGCGCGGCCGCACCCGACGGAGTGGACGTGGTGGTGGAGGTCGCTCCGGCCCAGAACAACGCACTGGACCTCGCTGTTCTGAAAACCGGTGGCACCGTGTCGATCTACGCCAAGCACGGCGGCGACGAGTACTCGGTGCCCCTGCTGGAGACCTACTTCAAGAACCTCCGGTACCAGTACCTCGTCCTGTACACCCTGCACGCCGAGGCACTGGCGCGGGCGACGGGCGACGTGACGACGGCCATCGCCACCGGGGGCTTCCGCGTCGGCGAGGACGCCGGGCTCCCGATCCACCACTTCCCCCTCGCGGAAGCCGCGGCGGCGCAGGACGCGGTCGAGCAAGGAGCGGTCGGCAAAGTTCTCCTGGACGTGGCGGAGGCATGATCGCGACGCTGACCGGCGCACTCGCGCGGTCACGCTCCCCGCAGCCCACGGGCCAGCAGCCAACCGGACCCGATCAGCAGTGCCACCGCGATGACGACGTACCACGTCGGCTGACCACCGAACACGGCCGAGGCGACGAAGCCGGCGGCGAGACCGACGAGCAGCCAGCGGCGGGTTGTCTCGCGCCGCCACCACACCGGGGCTGCGGGGTGCTGGTGGGCCAGCGTCACGGCGTACTCGTCGACCGGCCCGAACTCCTCCCGCGGCGGGCGACCGCAGGCCCGCAGGTGCTGCGCGGTCTCCCGAACCAGGTCGTCGGCGCGGTCGCGCGCCACGTCGTGACGGCCTTCCAGCAGGCCGCGGAGCTCGACCAACCACTCCCCCGCCCCCTCGACCCCCGCGATCACGCGGGTGGTCGACCTGCGGGCGAAGGCCCACCAGGCCAGCAGCACACCGGCGGCGAGGAGCACGGGCGCGGGCATCGAGGCGACGGCCTCACGTGGCAGCAGGACGAACGCGCACGCCGCCAGGACCACCAGCACGGCTGTCGCGATCCCAGCGGGCACCACGGTCCGGGGTTTGCCGAGCGGCCGTGCGACGACGACCGCGTACAACAGGCACAGCAGCGCGGCGTACAGGATCGGGATCCCGGCAAGGCCCGCGGGTGTGAGCGGGACGAGAAGCCCGTTCCACAGCCACAAGGCGGCACCTGCCAGGATCGTCACAAGTGCGGCACTGGCCATCACGGCGGACCACGCTTCGAACACCGTGGTGCCACTGCGGTCACGATTCGCGCGGTCGGCCAACGGCATCCGGTCCGCCGCTATCCCCGCGGCGAAGTCCGCCGGCTCGCCGAACGCCTGCTCCGGTCGTTCACCGCTGTCGGCGCAGTGCTCCCGAACCTCGGCCAGCACCTCGTCGGCGAGGGCGGCGTCCACGCCCAGTAAGGCCAGTTCCCAACGTGCTCGGTCGCTCCACAGGGTGGTGGTCATCGTCCCGTCCCGTCCTTTCGCACCGTGAGCAGCCTGTCCATCGCGGCGGAGAAGTCCCGCCAGAGCCCGGCCTCCTGGTCCAGCCGGGCCCGTCCCGCCGGGGTGAGCCGGTAGGTCTTGCGGCCGGGGCCGCCTTGTCCGGCGACCCACTCGGCCTCCACGAGACCCGCGGTCTCCATCCGGCCGAGAACCGGGTAGAGCGCACCGCCGCGCACTGTCCCGAGGCCGAGTTCGGCGAGCCGCTGCACCACCGCGTACCCGTGCAGGTCCGCTTCGGCGAGCACGGCCGCCACCGCCAGTTCCAGCGTTCCGCGCAGCCAGCTCGCCGACGGATCAGCTCCCGACACCACTCGTCCACCGTTCACCTAGTGAGTATTCCGGACTAGTCTTTTTTCAGACTAGCAACACAGCGGTGGACTGTCACCCCGGACATGCGGTGGGACCGGCATCGCGTCAGCCCCCAGGCTGATGTGACACCCCTCCCGGAGGCTGACGCGATGCCGGTCCCGCCGGATCTACGCTGCCCACGTGGAGAGCCCGAACCGCGTCTGGCGGACCGTGGTCGGAAGTCCGGGACCGCTGACCTTCGCCCTGCTCCTCCTGCTCGGCGCGGAGGCCGGCCTGCGGGGGCTGAACACTTCGCACATCGGCGCCAGGCTGTGGCAGTTGGCCGCTGTCGCCATGCTGTGCGCGATCACGGCGCTGGCATCGCGGCGCTCGTTCACCGCGGCTCTCGTCGCGGCGGCGGCGCTACCGATCGGCTCGGTCCTGATCAGGCTGGGAGATGTGCTCATCTCCCCGCCGGTGGACATCAAACTACTGGTCACCGAGGTCGTCGCGGTGATGGCGCTGATCGCCGTCCTGGTTCGCGAGGCGTCGACGTCGCGAGCCGTGATCGGCCTGGCCGTGGTGCTGGTCGGGACCGCGTCGGCGTGGTCGATCCGGCCGAACTACCGGAAGGAGGTCGGAGGCGCGGTCCGCGTCTACGAGCCGGCCCCGGGCATCGCCGTCACGATAGGCGGAATCCTCCTGGTCGCCTCGGTCGGCCTCGGCCTGTACCTCCGGCTCCGCGACCGGGAGCGCAGGCGGTCGGTGGAGGCGGAGGTGCTGGCCGCTCAGCGCTCCGAGCGGATGGCGTTGGCGCGCGACCTGCACGACGTGGTCGCGCACTACGTGACGACCATCGTCGTGCACTCGCAGGCCGCCGAAGCGGTGCTGGACCTCAACCCGGACGCGGCCCGCGAGGTCCTGCCGGTGATCACCAGCAGCGGCACGGAAGCACTGGCCGCCATGCGCACGCTCGTCGGCACGCTGCGCGGCTCGGAACCGGCGGGGTCCGGGTCGGCCGACCCGACGAGCGACCTCACCGCCGACATCCGCACCGTCACCGAGGAGTCCGGCCTCCCGGTGCACCTGGAGCTCGACCTGGTCGAGCAGGTGCCGCCGAAGTTCGAGCGGTCGGTGCTGCGCCTCGTGCAGGAGTCGCTGACCAACTCCCGCAAGCACGCCGCGGACGTGACGCGGGTCGACGTGTCCGTGTCGACGCGGGAAGGCGTGATCCACCTCCGCGTCGCCGACAACGGCAGCGGTGCCGGACAGGCCCCCATCGGCGGGTCCGGCGGCTACGGGCTCGTCGGCATGCGCGAGCGCGTCGAACTGCTCGGCGGCACGTTCACCGCGGGCGCCCGCCCTGGTGCGGGCTGGGAGGTCCAGGCCCGCATCCCCATCTCGACCTTCCTGGGCACCCCTTTGGCGGAGAGCAGGGCGAACCCGTCCTGAACCGGGGCGCGAGGAACCGAGCGCCCACCGGCTAACCCCGAGCGACCTCGGCGGTGTGCACGGGGGCGTAGCGCTCGCCCACCACCTGGTCGCTCAGCGGGTCCAGCGCGGCCAGCGCCTCGGCGTCCAGGGTGAGTTCCAGCGCGGCCGCGTTCTGCTCCAGCCGGACCGGGCTGCGGGTGCCCGGAATGGCCGCCACCGCCACTCCGAGCCGCTCGGCCTGGGCGTACACCCAGGCCAGCGCCACCTGGGCGGGGGTGGCACCCAGCCGGTCGGCCACCTCGCGCACGGTCCGCGCGATCTTCTCGTTGGTCTCGCCCGCCTCACCGGCGAACCGGGGGTTGGTGCGCCGGAAGTCCTTCTCCCCCAACGCGGAGCGGTCCACGGCGCCGGTCAGGAACCCCCGCCCCAGCGGCGAGTACGGCACCAGCCCGACCCCCAGCTCGGCCATCACCGGGGTGACCGACTCGACGTCGCGGGTCCACAACGAGTACTCGCTCTGCACCGCGGTGATCGGGTGCACCGCGTGCGCCCGGCGCAGCAGCCCGCCGTCGACCTCGGACAGGCCCAGATGGCGGACCTTGCCCGCCTCGACCAGCTCGGCCATCGCGCCGACGGTCTCCTCGATCTCGACGTCCTGGGGCGGGCGGTGGGCGTAGTACAGGTCGATCACCTCGACGCCCAGCCGCAGCAGCGAGGCGTCGCAGGCGCGCAGCACGTAGTTCCGGGCGCCGCGGATGCGGCGTTCCCGGTCGCCGCCGCTGCGGTCGATGCCGAACTTGGTGGCCAGCTGCACCTGGTCCCGGCGGCCGTGGACGGCCCGACCCACCAGCACCTCGTTGTGCCCGGTGCCGTAGGCGTCGGCGGTGTCCAGGAACGTGATACCCAGGTCCAGTGCCCGGTCGATGGTGGCCAAGCCGCCGTCCCAGTCGGCGGCGCCGTAGCTCTCGCTCATCCCCATGCACCCCAGGCCCATCGCGCTGACGGTGAGACCGGGCGAGCCGAGCGTGGTTCGGGTGATCATGCGCGGACGCTCCTCCTGCCCGGTGGACCGGGCCGTACTTCCAGGGATGACGAACGCCAGCGACACTACGACTTGGAGCGCGCTCCAGGTCAAGCCCGAGAAGCGCCCCCGACGGCGGGCATCGCGGCGGTGGGCCCGCGGCCGCCGTGGCCCACACCGAAGCCGCGCGTCGAGACGTGGAACCCGTGGCCGGTCTTCTCGCCGAGGCGCCCGTCCGACACCAGTTCGGCGAGCAGCGGGGTCGGCCGGAACCGGGGGTCGCCGGTGAACTCCAGCAGCACGGCCAGGGTGTCGACGATGGTGTCCAGGCCGATCAGGTCTGCGGTGCGCAGCGGTCCCATGCGGTGCCCGAAGCACCGTTCGAACACCGCGTCCACGGTGGCGGCGTCGGCGGTTCCCTGCGCCAGCACGGCGGCCGCCTCGTTGATGGTGAGCATCAGCACCCGGTTGGACACGAACCCCGGTCCGTCACCGACCACGATGGCCTGCTTGCCGAGGCGACCGAGCAGTTCCGTGGTGCGGCGCAGGGTGTCCGGGAGGGTGCGGGGGCCGCAGGCCACCTCGACGGTGTCCTTGAGCGGGGCGGGGTTCATGAAGTGGGTGCCGATCATCCGGCCGGGGTCGCGGATCCAGCGGGCGAGGTGGTCGATCGGGATCGCCGACGTGCAGGAGGCGAGCACGGCGCCGGGCGCGCTGCGCTCGTCGGCCGCACGCAGCACCTGTTCCTTGAGCGGCAGTCGTTCCGGCACGCACTCGACCACGAAACCCGGTGACCCCAACAGGTCCCAGCGGTCGGTCCACCGGATGCGGCCCAGCACCTCGTCCGGGTCGGCGTCGGTGCGGCGCAGCATCCGGGCCAGGCGCACCCCGTCCCGCACGCGGCGCGGCCCGGCTTCGCGCGCGGCGGCGGAGGGCTCGAACACCGCCACGGTGTGCCCCGCGGCGGCGAGGCACTGCGCCACACCGCAGCCCATCGTCCCGCCGCCGAGCACCGCGTAGTTCTCCATCTCCGGTTCCTCCCCTGCGTTTCGGTCAGCGGACGGCATCGGTGAGCACCCGGATGTGCCGGGAACGCGACACCGGCTCGCCCCGGTGCACGAGCAGCACCCGGTCACCGTCGTCGCGCTCCGCCTCGAAACCGCTGAACCGCAGCGTGACGAGCATGATCCGGTTGACCGGCGTGGGCACGAACTCCGCCATCGGCCGCAGCCCCGCCGCCAGCGACCGGCGCACGACCTGTTCGATCAGCGCCGCTCCGGCACCGCGCGATGCCACGCGGCAGGAGGTGAGCAGTAGTTTGATCGTGGTGCTCGTGGCGTCCCGCTCGGTCACGGCCAGCCCGATGACGCCGTACGGGCCGAACCTGTCGGTCAGCTCGGCGACCAGCACCTCGTGGTCGGGTGAGGCGGAAAGCTCGCGCAGGTCGTCCTCGTCGAAGGTGAGGCCGGTGGTGTTGAGCTGGTGGGTGCGCACGGTGAGCTCGTGGGCCCTGGCCAGGTCACCCGCGGTGGCGCGGCGGATCGCCATGGTGAGGTCGAGCGACGCCAGGAACTCCGGTGCGGTGCCGTCGTGCTCCTGCTCGGCCGCCCGCCTGCCCGCTTCCACCTGGTAGAGCTGCCTGCGCTGGGCCGACTCCGCGGTTCGGGTCACCGGCCGGAACTCCGCCCGGTCCGGGAGCGAGCCCACCTCCTCGGCGGCGTACGCCCGGACGTCCGGCAGCGCCGCGACGACCTCGGCCCGTTCGACCGGGTCGTTGTCGACGAACGCGAAGCTGTCCAGGCCGAGGTTCAGCAGGTCCGCGGTGCGGCGGACCGAGGCGGACTTGGCGCCCCAGCCGACCCGCACCACCGTGAAGAGGTCCCGCAGGCCGAGGCGGTCGAGGTGCGCGACGGCCGTGGCCTCGTCACCGCGGCTGGCGACCGCGTGCAGGATGCCGCGCCGGTCGAGCTCCCGCAGCGTCCTGACCGCGTCCGGGAACGGCGCGGCCCGGTCGCCTTCCAGCACCACCCCTCGCCACAGGGTGTCGTCGAGATCCCAGACGAGGCACTTCACCGGCCCGGTCATGCCTTCCCCCCAACCCTGTGCTCGCGCAGCAGGTGATCGGCTATGTGCAGTTCGGACACCTGGTCGGAGCCCTCGATGATCTGCATGACCTTGGCGTCGCGGAAGAACCTGCCGACGCGACTGTCCGACGCGCACCCGGCGGATCCGAGCAGCTGCACGGCGTCCTGGCTCGCCGAGGCGGCGGCCCGCGCGGCCGCGTACTTCGCCATGACCGTGCCGGCGACCGCACCGGGCTCCCCGGCGTCGCGGGCACGGGCCGCGGACAGGCACAGCTCACGCGCCGCGGTGGCGTCCACCGCCATCCGGGCCAGCATCGAGCGCACCAGCTGGTGCGCGGCCAGCGGAACGGCGTCCTGGCGCCGGCGCACGGTGTGGTCTGCCACGTCCGCGACGCAGGCGGCGGCCATCCCGGCACAGCCCCACGCGACGGTGAAGCGGCCGTGGTCCAACGCGGTCGCGATCACGTGGGACAGGCCGAAACCGGGTGAGGCCACCAGGTTCCCCACCGGCACCCGCACCCCGTCGAAGCGGACGTGCGCGACCATCGCCGCGCGCAGGCCGAGCTGTCCGCGCACGGGATCGGTGCTCACCCCCGCCCCCTTCTCCACCAGCACGGCGGCCAGGCGGCCGTCGAGCTTGCCCAGCACCAGGAACACGGTGGCCTCCTGGCCGAACGTGACCCAGCGCTTCTCGCCCGTCACGGTGATCTCGCCACCGGTGCGCTCGAAGCGGGTGTCCACAGCGGACAGTTCGGTGCCCGCGCCCGACTCGGTCGCGGCGAACCCGGCCAGGTGCTCCCCGGCGGCCAGCGCGGGCAACCAGGTGGAACGCTGCTCGTCGGTGCCCCAGCGGGCGATCGCGGCGGACACCATGCCCTGCACGGTGACCAGCGCGCGGACCGAACTGCACACGGCGCCGATCTCGGCGCACAGCTCGCCCAGCTCCGCCTGGGAACCGCCGCGACCGCCGTGCTCGGTGGGCAGGTCGACGCCGAACCACCCCGCCCGCGCGACGGCGTCGCGCACCTCCGCGGGCAGCGCACCGCCCTCGTCCCAGCCCGCGGCGTCGAACTCGGCGGGTCGCACCTCAGCCCGCCGTCTTGACGAGCACGAACCCGGTCAGCCGGTTCACCGTGCGGAAGTTGTCCAGGTCCAGGTCCTCCGCCCGCACGGTGATCCCGAACCGGTGCTCCACGAACGTCACCAGCTCCAGCGCGGCCAGCGAGTTGACCAGTCCCCGCTCGAAGTAGTCCTCGTCGGGGTCGGGCTCGGCATCGACCAGCGAGGTCACGAACTCCAGCAGCTGGCCGCGCACCTCGTCGGCCGGGAGACCGTTCCGCATCGTTCCTCCTACAGGTAGTGCGTTTCCGCTTCGCCGCCGCCGTGTTCGACGAGCAACAGGCTCCAGGCCGCGACCGGGCTGGCGTTGAACACCACCGCGCGCGACCCCGCGGGCAGGTCTCCCTCGGCGATGGCGGTGTACAGGTTGAGCAGGACGTCGTTGGGGCCGAGGTGGCCGTACGACGCGAGGTTCCTCGCGCAGACGGGCGAGAGCCGGACGCCGAGCGCCTCCTCGGTGAACCGGAACGCCCCGGCCGACAGGTTCTGGCTGACGTGGCAGGTCACGTCGGCGGCGGTCATCCCGTTGCGGTCCAGCAGTTCGCGGTACATCTCGCGCAGGCGCGTCCGGCCCTCCAGCGCGAGCTGGAACGAGTACCGGCGCAGGTCGGCGCACTCCTCGCTCCAGTCCTCCGGTGCCCGGTCGCGGAAGTCCACCGTGTACAGGTCCCAGTAGTGGCCGTTGGTGGCCTGCACCACGTCGAGCACCCGCACGGGCCCGGTCCTGGACAGCAGCACCGCCTGCCCGCCGTCACCGCTGACGGTGACCGGGTGCCGGTACCGCCGCGGCGTGGGCGGCTTGCTCCCGTGCACGACCAGCACCTGCTCCAGCCCTGGATCGGCGGCCAGCAACCCGCGCGCGGTGAGCAGGGCCGGGGTGAGCGAGACGCAGCCGAGGCCGCCCACCGAGAAGGTGAGCGCGTCGGTGAGGCCGAGCAGCGCCTGCAGCCTGGTGGCCTCCGAGCTCATCAGCCGCTCGGGCGCGCGCGAGCCGATCACCAGCAGGGCGCCGGGGGTCGCGCCGGTCTCCGCCAGCAGCTTCCCGGCCGCGCTCGCCGCCAGTTCCACCGCGTCGTACCGCGGATCCGCGCGGACCCGGTCGATCCCCAGCCCGAGGCAGGTCTGCCGTCGGTCCTCCGACAGCTCCGCCAGTTCCGGCAGGTCGGCCAGCGCCGTCGCCCGGTCCGGCCAGAAGTCGGTGACCGCGCGCACCGCCAGTGCCGCGGTCACGTTCCCGCGCCCAGTTCGGCGAAGGCCTCGGCGATCCGGTCGGCGAGCACCTCGGCCTCCTTCGCACTGACTCGTCCACTGTGGACGATGCGGATCTCCGTCCGCCCGTCGACCACGCCGGTGGACAGCAGCAGCGGGTGCAGCTCCAGCAGGCTCGGCAGCGGCAACGGGATCGGCATCGACCGGATCGACAGCGGTCCACCGAGCCCGATCGGGTGCATCCCGCTGGCCGTGTGCTCCACCAGCCCCATCGGCTCGGCCAGCGAACGCAGCTCCCGCACCGCGGGCGTCGACGGGCTCAGCCTGCGCAACATGCCGTAGCCGACACCGTCGTTCGGCACCGAGCGCAGCACGTCGGTGACCTCGGGCAGCGCGTCCGCGGCGTTGGTCGCCGGGTCGACCGGCAGGTGCACCGGGAACGCGTTGGTGAACCAGCCGACCGAGCGCGACCGGTCCTCCGGCCGGAACGGGGTCGGGACGCCGTGGCCGATGGTCGACAGGTAGGCGCCCGGTTCGCCGCGCCAGCGGGACCAGCCGCAGGCCACCGCGCACAGCGCGGCCTCCCGGCTGGACGGCCCCGACGCCGAGAGCAGCGCCGCCAGGCGCTCGCCCTCCACCATCCTCGCGACGACCCCCGGATCACCGTCCGCACTCGCGGGTGGCGTCCCGGTGACGCCCTGGCGCAGCACGCTCGTCCAGTAGTCGCACTCACCCGCGAGTTCGTCGCTCTGCGCCAGGCCGTTCAGCAGCCGGGACCAGTCCCGCCACGCAGCTGGGCGTGCCGGCACGGTACCGCCACCGGTACCGGTCAACGCCTCGTTGAGGTCCTCTAGCAGCGGCACGGTGGAGATCTCGTCGTGGACGAAGTGGTGGATCACCAGCAGCACCAACGCGGAACGGCTGGCGCCCCGGTCGTAGTAGCGGGCCCGCAGCAGCGGCCCACGCGCGAGGTCGAGGTCACCGACCAGCTCGGCGGCGTCGGCGGTGAGCACCGCCAGTTCCTCGTCGTGGTCCATCAGCGGCAGGACCTTGGTGTCCATGATGGACTCCGAACCCGCCTCGGCGGTCTCGATGCGCCACCCGAGGCGGTTGCGGCGGAAGCGGTAGCGCAACGGCTCCTGCACCCGGAGCAGTTCGGCGAAGGCGGCCCGCAGCCGGTCCGGGCGCACACCCGGTGCGGCCTCCAGCACCTCCGACACCACGAAGTCGGGCGCGCCCGGCGAGACCGGCTCGGCCGCGTCCAGCAGCTCCAGCATGAGCGGCGTGAGCGGGATCGGCCCGCTGTCCACTGGCGCCGCGGGTGGCACGGCGGGTGATGCGACGGCGGCCAGCTTGCGGAGGGTCGGGTACCGCAGCACGTCCTGCGCGGACACCGACACCCCCGCCCCCGCCGCGCGGGCCGCGACCCCCACGCTCAGGATGGAGTCGCCGCCGATGCGGAAGAAGTCCTCGTCGGGGCCGATGGACTCGCGGCCGAGGAGATCGGCCCAGATCCCGTGGAGGACCCGTTCGGTGTCGGTGGGCGTGCTCATCGGGTCTCCCTGGTGGGTGGTCAGCGCGGCGCGGTCGAGTTTTCCGTTGACAGTCCTCGGCAACGTGCGGTGCCGCACGATCCGGGCGGGCACGAGGTGGCGCGGCAGCTGCGCGCCGAGTGCCGCGAGCAGCCGCCCGTCGTCCGGAAGTGCGTCACCGGCGACGTGGGCCACCAGCCGCGGTACGGCGGCGCCGCGCCCGTCGGCGACCACCGCGGACTCCCCCACTCCGGGGTGGGCGGTCAGCACCCGTTCCACCTCGGCCGGTTCCACCCGGTGCCCGCGGATGGACAGCTGGTCGTCCACGCGGCCGTGGAAGGCGAGCGTGCCGTCCGGGCGGACCGACACGAGGTCCCCGGTGCGGTACATCCGGGCGCCCTCGGCACCGAACGGGTCCGGCACGTACCGCGCGGCCGTCAGCCCCGGCATGGCGTGGTAACCGCGGCCGACCTGGACGCCGCCGAGGTACAGCTCCCCCACCGCGCCGGCGGGCACCGGCTCCGCACGGGAGTCGAGCACGTGGGCGGTCGTCCCGGCGAGCGGACGGCCGATGTCCGGCAGCTCCGCGCCCGTGGCGGCCACCGGGCCGTACACGGTGAGGACCGTGCACTCGGTGGGGCCGTACAGGTTCAGCATCCGGTACGGGGCGTCCGCCGGGGGCCGGGCGCGCAGCCGGTCACCGCCCGCCCCGAGCACCCGGAGCCCGGGGAGGTGCGGCCGTTCGGCGACGAGGAGTTCCGCCAGCGCGGTGGGCATGGCCGCCACGGTGATGCCGTCCCCGGTCAACGAGCGGGCCAGGTCGACGGGCGTGCTCAGCACGTCGGGGACGACGTGCAGGGTGGCGCCGTGCACCAGCGCGGACAGCACCTCCATGATCGCGCCGTCGAAGCCGGGGGCGTAGAACTGGGCCACCCGGTCGTGGTCGGACAGCCCGACGGCCTCGCCGTACCGGCGCAGGAGGGTGAGCAGGCTCCGGTGCTCGACGCCGCAGCCGTGCGGGCGTCCGGTGGACCCGGAGGTGTGCACCACATAAGCCAGGTTGCGGTCGGTCGCACCGCCGGGGAACGGCCGCGCGTCGGCGGATTCGCCGGGGACCAGCACCGGCCTTGCCCCGGCGTCGATACCGGCGTCCGCGACCACCACCGGCGGGTCGAGCGATTCGATGATCCCGTGCCGTCGCGCGGTGGGCACGGCCGGGTCGATGGGCGCGAAGGCGGCCCCGGCGCCGAGCACGCCGAGCCAGGCGATGACCAGTCCCGCTCCCCGGCCCGCGATCACGGGCACCGCGACCTCGGGCCCGGCGCCAGCGGCGACCAGCCTGCGGGACAAGGCCGCCGCCGCGGCGACGATCTCGCGGTAGGTGTGGCCACCGTCGCGATCGACCACCGCGAGCCGGTCCGGTCGGCGCACGGCTTGCTCCAGCACGAGGTCGTGCACCAGTGCCCCGTCGGCGACCGCGTCCCAGGCCATCCCGACGCGGGGTGCCAGGACCGGCCGGTGGTCCACGTGCGCGAGCTCGTCCAACGGCCGGTCCGGGTGGTCCAGCACCTCGACCACGATCCGCTCGTACAGCTCGGAAACGGCGAGCATGGTGGACTCGTCGAACAGGTCGGTGGCGTACTCGAGGTAGCACCGCATCGGGCCACCGTCCTGATCGGACAGACCGAGGGTGAGGTCGAACTTCGAGGTCCCGGAGACGATGCCGTACCCGCCCTCCTCCGGGGTGTTGGCCTCCAGTCCGGGCAGGTCGGCCGAATGCGTCTCGGTGTTCTGGTGGGTGTAGGCCACGGTGAACAGCGGGTGGCGCGACGGGTCCCGCTGCGGGCGCAGGTCGGCCACGATGTCGGCGAAGGGCAGCTCCTCGTGGTCGAGCACGCCCGCGACGGTCTCGGCGCACCGCCGGACCACCTCGCGGAAGCCCGGCCTGCCAGCGAGCCCGGTGCGGAACGGCAGCAGGTTGTTGAAGTAGCCGATGAGCTCGTGGGTCGCCGGGTTGACCCGGCCGGTCGTGGCCGCTCCGACCACCACGTCCTCGTGCCTGGCCCAGCGGTTCAGCAGGACGTCGAACACGGCCAGCATGGTCACGAACGTGGTCACCCCGGCCGCCGCGCTGAACTCGCGCAGGCGTTGGGCGTGCTCGCGTTCCAGGGTGAAGCCGAACAACGCGCCCGCGTGGGACTCGACAGGGGGCCGGGGGCGGTCCAGCGGCAGTTCCAGGCGCGGCAGGCCCGCCAGCCGCGTCCGCCAGAAGTCCAGCGCCCGCGCGCGGCGCCCCTCCTCCAGCCAGGAGTGCTGCCAACCCGCGAAGTCCGGGTACTGGATCGGCAGCTCGGGCAGCACCGGTGCCCTTCCGGAGACCCGTGCGGCGTAGAGCTCGGCGAGGTCGCGCAGGAACAGCCTGGGCGACCAGCCGTCGAAGGCGATGTGGTGGAAGGTGCACAGGAGCTGGTGGTCGTGCTCGCCCAGTGCGAACAGCACGGCCCGCACCAGCGGCCCCGCGCAGAGGTCGAACGGCCTGGCCCCTTCCCGCCGCACGGCCTCCGCCAGTTCCCGCTCGCCCGCCGACGTCATGTCGACGACCCGGAGGTCCAGTGGCGGCACGTCGGCCAGCGCGTGCGGACGGCCGTTCTCGTCGGCCACGATCCTCGTGCGCATGACCTCGTGCCGGACGGACAGGTCGGCGAGCGCCCCGCGCATCGCCTCCCGGTCCAGCGGGCCGCGGTAGCGCAGGTCGACGGGGATGTTGTAGAGCGCCGTCCCCGGCTTGAGCCGGTCGAGGTACCAGAGCTGCTCCTGTCCGACCGAGACCGGGAGCCGTCCTCCGCGCGGCAGCACCGGGATCGTCCAGTCCTCCGGCGCGGTTCCCCGCCGTTGGGCGATCAGTGCAGCGAGCGCCCGGACCGTGCGGTGCCCGTACAGCTCGGTGAATCCCAGCCGGACCCCCAGCTCGGCCTCGAGCTCGCGGATCAGGCTGATACCGGCGATCGAGGTGCCGCCGAGGTCGAAGTAGTCGGAGTCCGGTCCGATGCCGGTGGCCCTGAGCACGCGGGTCCAGATCGCAGCCACGGCCTCTTCGAGGTTCCCGGTGGCCCGCCGCGGTTCCCCGGCGGGCTCGGCGTGCGGGACCCAGCACGGAACCGGCTGGAACGGGTAGGTCGGCGCCTCGATCCACGGTGGCCGCGAGGTGGCGTGGTGGGCGGACCAGTCGACGTCCACGCCGAGCTCGTAGAGGTCGGCCACGGCGCCGAGCGGTCCGCGGTCTCCGAGCAGCCGCACGATCGGCAGGCCGGGCTCCAGCGCCGCGATCTCCCTGGCGAGGACACCGTCCTCCCCCATCTCCAGCAGCACCGCGCCGTCCGCGACGAACCCGCGCGCCGCCCGGCGCAGGCCGTCGGCGTCGACCTCCGCCGACAGCCCCGCGGCGGACGACTCGGCCTCGTCCGGGGTGATCCGACCGCGCACCAGCCGCACCGCCAGGTTGCCGGTGCCGCTGCCGACCATCCTGGTGTCGTCGAGCCCGAGCGACCGCACCAGCCGGTGCAGCTCCACCTGCCGCGCCCAGTGCTCGCCGTCGCCGGAGAACAGCAGCACCAACGGCGCCTGTGCGGGTGACGGCTGCTCCGCGGGCACGGCCTGCCGCAGCGCGTCGGTGAGCTCGCCGACGTCGCGCACCACGAAGGCCCGGCGATGGGGGTGGTCGTCGCGACCCTCGTTCACCGTCGCGGCGATCTGCGCCAGCGTGTGCCCGGTGCGCTCGGTGAAGTCCGCCAACGCCCGCAGGTACTCGCCCAGCGCCGCCTGTGTCTTAGCCGAGACGGTGACCAGTCGCGGCTCGCCGTCGTCAGGCGCGGCAGGTCGCACCGGTGCCTGTTCGACCACCACGTGCACGTTCGTCCCGGTGAGCCCGAAGGAGCTCAGGCCCGCCCGCCGCGGTCGTCCGTCCTCCGGCCAGTCCCGCGGTTCGGTCAGCACCACGACGGGTGCGGAGAACGACGGGTTGACGTGGTCGAAGTGCACGGTGGGATAACGGATCCCGCGGCGCAGCGCGCAGATCACCTTGAGCAGCCCGGTGATCCCGGCGGCGTGGTCGAGGTGGCCGAAGTTCGCCTTCACCGAGCCGATCGCGGGCACGCCGTCGGGGAACGCCTCGGCCAGCCCGGCCACCTCGACCACGTCACCGAGCGGTGTGCCCGAACCATGGGCCTCCACGTAGCCGATGGTCTCCGGGGCGACGCCCGCCTGCTGTTGGGCCGCGCGGATCACCTCGGCTTGCGCGGACGAGCTCGGCGCGCTCATGCCCACCGCGCGGGCGCCGTTCTGGTTGACCGCCACGCCGCGGAGCACCGCGAGCACGTTGTCCTGGTCGGCCAAGGCCTCCGAAAGTCGTTTCAGCACGACGAACCCGCCGCCCTCGCCGCCCACCGTCCCGTCGGCGGCCGCGTCGAACGGGCGGCACACGCCGGAGGCGGACATGACCCCCGGCACCGGGTCGTGGTCGCGGGCGGGCACCAGCACGGACTCCACGGTGAGACCGCCGCACACGGCCAGTCCCGTCCGACCCGCCCGCAGCTGCTCCACCGCCAGCGCGACCGCGGTCAGGCTGCCGCTGCAGGCGGTGTCCACCACCAGCGCCGGTCCGGTGAAGTCGAAGAAGTGGGCGATCCTGGCCGCCGCGGCCGCGGGCAGCGAACCGAGGATCTGCCGGGAGTCCTCACCGGTGTACAGGTCGGCGTAGGACGGTTCGGGTGCGCTGATGATCACCGCCGTGTCCGTGCCTCGCAGAGCGGACGGGGCGTGGCCGGCGTGCTCCAGCGCCTCGTGGACCAGGTGCAGGGTGATCCGCTGGTGCGGGTCCAGCAGGTCGCTCTCCCCGCGCGACAGGCCGAAGAACCGGTGGTCGAACAGGTCGACCCGGTCCAGGTAGCCCCGCGGCACGTAGTCCACATCGGACCGACCGCCCGCGTTGACCGCTCGCTCGCGCCCCGGTGGGCGGATCGCGTCCTGCCCGGCGGCCAGCGCGTCGTGCAGCGCGTCGAAGGTGCGCACGCCGCCCGGCAGCGCGAACGCCGCCCCGACGACGGCAATCGCCTCGGTGTCCATCCCCCGCCTCACAGTTCGTGGTCCGTGCTCGCCCGCGGCCCCGCGCCGACCCGTTTCGCCATCGCCTCGATGGTCGGGTGGTCCAGCAGCACCGCCACCGGCAGCTCGGTCCGGCCGAGCCGGGCGAACTCGCCCGCCAGCTGGACCAGCGTCAGCGAGGAACCGCCTGCCTCGAAGAACTTCTCCCTGACCCCGATCCCGTCGCGGCCGAGCACGGCGGCCCAGGCGCGGGCCACCAGCCGTTCGCTCTCGGTGCGCGGAGCCAGGTGTTCGCTGTCGGACACGGCGCCCGCGCGGGGCAGCCTCGCCCGGTCGACCTTGCCCCGCGGGGTCAGCGGCATGCGGTCGAGCGTGCTGAACTCGGCGGGCAGCAGCTGTTCGGGCAGGATCGCCGCGAGGTGCTTCCTCAGCTCACCCGCCGACGGACCGGGATGGTGGTGCGGCACGATCGCGGCCGTCAGCCGCCGTGTCGCACCCTCCCCCGTGGCCGCCACCGCCACCTCGCGGACCCCAGGATGCCGCAGCAGCGCCACTTCGACCTCTCCCGGCTCGATCCGCACCCCGCGCACCTTCACCTGGTCGTCCGCGCGGCCGACGAAGGACAGCGACCCGTCCGAGGACCAGCGGGCCAGGTCGCCCGTGCGGTAGAGCCGTGCTCCCTGCTCGCCGAAGGGGTCGGGCACGAAGCTCGCCGCGGTCGCGCCGGGCCGGGCGTGGTAGCCGCGGGCGAGTCCGGGACCGCCGAGGTGGACCTCGCCCACCGCGCCCAGCGGCACCGGCCGCTGCACCGAGTCCAGCAGGTACACCACCGCGCCCTCGATCGGCGTGCCGATCGAGGGATCGTCCACTCCGGACAGTGCCGGGCTCATGGTCGCGCAGACGGTGGCCTCGGTCGGCCCGTAGCCGTTGAACAACCTGCACCGGGTCGACCAGCGGGCCGCCAGCCCGGGTGGGAGCACTTCACCGCCGCTAACCACGGTGGTGCCCGCCGGCCACGAGTCGACAGGCAGCACCGCCAGCACCGACGGCGTCAGGATCAGGTGGGTCACCCCACCCGCGGTCACCACGTCGGTCAGGTCGGTGACGGGGGTTCCCTGCGGCGCGAGCACCTGGGTGGCCCCGTTCAACAGCCCGGTGAGCAGTTCCAGGACCGAGGCGTCGAAGGCGGGGGAAAGCCACTGGAGCACCCGGCTGTGCCGGTCGACGCCGAGCATCCGGCGCACCGAGGCCGCGAGGACAGCCAGGCCGCGGTGCGGCACCACCACTCCCTTCGGTCGCCCGGTGGTGCCCGAGGTGTAGATCACGAAGGCCGCGCCGTCGGGCCGGGACGCGCGGTGCAGCACCGGCCCGTCGTCCAGCCGCAGCCCGTCCACCCGCAGCTCCACCAGGTCGGCGGGAGTGAAGGAACCCGCCGAGTTCCGGTCGGTCAGCACCACGACCGCGCCCGCGTCCCCGGCCAGCCACCGGAGCCGTTCCCGCGGCTGGGCCGGGTCCAGCGGCAGACAGGCGCCGCCCGCCTGGAGAACGGCCAGCACCGCGGTGATCGAGTCCACCCCGCGGTCGACGCAGATGCCCACCACCGACTCCGGGCCGACGCCCAGCGCGCCGAGCCGGTGCGCCAGCCTTCCCGCCCGTTCGTCCAGCTCGCGGAAGGTGAGCTCGGTGCCCGCCGACACCGCCACCGCGCCCGGCACTCGGCGCACCTGGTCGGCGAACAGCTCGGCGGCGGTCCGCGGCTGGGTGGGCTCCAGCGGCGAACGGCTCCAGGTCGTGATCAGCGCCAGTTCCGCGGGCGGCAACACCTCGACCGATCCCAGTGGCTGGTCCGGTGCGTCGACCATCGAGGACATCGCGGTGACCAGCCGGGCGGACAGCCGCTCGGCGGTGACGTCGTCGAACAGGTCCACGTCGTAGACCAGCTCGAAGCACAGCGCCGACTCGGGGAGCACGACCAGGCCGAGCGGGAAGTTGGTCGTCTCGTGGCTGTCGACCTCCACCACCCGCGGTTCGTCCCCGTCGTCGGCGACCGGCTCGTCGGCGTAGTTCTCGAAGGCGATCGCGCTGTCGAACAGGTTCACGCCCGGCGGGACGTCCGTGAGCTCCTGGTAGCGGGCGGGCGGGAAGAACCCGTGCTCACGGGAGTCGAGCTGCCCGTCCTGGATCCGCGAGAGCCAGCTGAGCACCGTGGCGCCCGGATCGACGGTGAGCCGCACCGGCAGCGTGCTGATCAGCGGGCCGAAGATGGTCTCGACGCCGGGGAGCTCGGGCGGTCGCAGGGTGATCGTGGTGCCGAAGACCACGTCCTCCACCTCGTGCGCGCCGCTGTGCCGGGACAGCAGCAGCCCCCAGGCCGCCTGGACGATGGTGTGCAGCGTGATCCGGTGTCGGCGGGCGAACTCCCGCAGCCCGGTGGTGCGCTCCTCGGTCAGCCGGAAGGCCTTCCTGCCCACCCGCCGGGTGAGGTGGCCCGGTGCGGGCCGCCGGTCGAACGGCAGCGGGGTGGGCTCGCGCACGCCGGCGAGCACCTTGGCCCAGTAGACCGACGCGGCGTCGTGGTCCTGCGCCGTGAGCCAGTCGCAGTAGTCCCGGAACGGCCGCTGGGGCGGCAGGTCGGGCGTTGCGCCCCGACTCAGCGCCACCGTGGCGGCGGCTACTCCGGCGAGCAGGCGTGCGATGCTCCAGCCGTCGATGAACAGGTGGTGCGTCGTCAGCAGCACCTGCACCCGGCCGTGGGGCAGGCGCGCGACGACCAGCCGGGTCGGCGGCTGGGCGGCGAGGTCCACGCCGTCGAGCTCGTCGCGGTCCCACAGCCGCCGCACCTCGTCGCGACGCTGCTCCGCGGACAACCCGCGCCAGTCGTACCGGGTCACCGGCAGCTCCACGTCCCGGCGCACCACCTGCACGGGTTCGGCCAGACCTGCCCAGTGCACGGTGCTGCGCAGCGCGGGCACCGCGGCGACCACCACCCGCCACGCGGCGACGTAGGCGTCCAGGTCGGTCACCCCGTCGACGACCATCTCGATCCGGCGGACGTAGATGTCCTCGGCGCCGCCCGCCAGCCCGTGGAACAGCATTCCGGCCTGCATAGGGGTGAGCGGGTAGACGTCCTCCACGGCCCGCCCGTCCCCCACCAAGTCATCCACAGTGGACTGGTCGAGGCGCGCCAGCGGGAAGTCCGAAGGGGTGCGGCCGCCCGCGCCCTCGGCCAGGCAGTGCTCGACGATCTCCCGCAACGCGGCCGCGGTGCGCTCGGCCAGTCGGCGCACGGTGGACGCGGCCAGGGTGCCGGGGCTGTAGTCCCAGTGCAGCACCAGTTCCCCGGCCACCACGACCGCGGTGACCTCCAGCGGGAACGGCCGCACCTCGTCGGGGTGCGCGCCGTCGGCGACCGGCAGCTGGCGCAGGTACAGCTCGTTGGCCGAGTCGGCGAACCGGCCGAGGTAGTTGACGTTGATCTCCGCGCGGTGGCCCCCGTCGAGCGACCGGGTGCCGGACAGGTGGCGCAGCGCGTCGTAGCCCTGCCCACGGCCGGGGATCTCGCGCAGCTGCTCCTTGACCGACCTCAGCACCGCCCGCCAGTCCCTGGTCGATGGCAGGTCGAGCGCCACGGGGAACTGGGTGGTGAACCAGCCAACAGTCCGGGACGGGTCGGCCAGGCCGGCCAGCTGGTCCCGGCCGTGGCTCTCCAGGTTCACCAGCACGCGGTCCTGGCCCGTCCACTCGGCCACCGCGACCGACAGCGCGCTGAGCAGCACGTCGTTCGCCTGGGTCCGGTAGACACCGGGGACCTGGCGCAGCAACGCGGTGGTCTCCCCGGCGGTCAACCGGACGGTGCAGGTCTCGGCACGTCCATCCACTCCGGACCCGTCCAGCGGCAACGGCGGCGCGGTGCGCTCGTGCACTCGGCTCCAGTACGGCAGTTCGTGGTCGAGCGCGCCCGCCGCCGCCTGGTCGTGGAGCAATCGAGACCAGCGCTGGAACGAGGTCGTCCTCGGCCCCAGGTCGATCGTCGCTCCGGAGGCGGCCTGGGCGCAGGCGGTGCGGAGGTCCTCCAGCAGGATGCGCCACGAGACGCCGTCGACGACGAAGTGGTGCACGGTCAGCAGCAGCCTCGGCGGTCGCGCCGCGCCGAGCTCGAAGTAGTCGGCCAGCAGCAGCGGCCCCTCGGCGAGGTCGAGCTCGGCGCGAGCGGTGTCGACCCGCTGTGCGAGCTCGGTGTCCACGTCGTCCACATCGGACAGGTCGTGGGCCCGGAACACCGGTCCGGTCTCGGTGGCGGGGATGTGCTGCCGCCACTGCCCGTCCTGCCTGCGGACCCGGACGCGCAGCGCGTCGTGGTGCTCGACCAACGAGAGGACCGCGGTGCGCACGGCATCACGCTCGACCTCCGGGACGAGTTCGAGGTACCGGGACATGGTGAACTGCTCGGGGTGGACGGTGAACAGGTCGAGGAACCACCGCTGGATCGGGGTGAGGACCACCTCACCCGAGACAGGACCGTTCTCCGCCACTCCCGCGGTGGGCTCGACGGAGAGGCCTGCCGCGAGATCGGCCACCGTCTGCCGTTCGAACACCTCGCGCGAGGACAGCCGCAGACCGGCCCGGTTGGCACCCGCGGCCACCCGGATGCTGAGGATCGAGTCGCCGCCCAGCTCGAAGAAGTTGTCGTCGACACCGACGCGTGCCACGCCGAGCACTTCACCGAACACCCGCGCGAGCACGACCTCACCGGGGGTGCGGGGAGCGCGGTACTCGTTCCCGGACCTCACCTCCGGTGCGGGCAGCGCCTCCAAGTCGAGCTTCCCGTTCTCGGTCAACGGTACCTCGTCGATGGCGACGAACACCGAGGGCACCATGAATTCCGGCAGCACCCGAGCGGTGTGCCGCCGCAGCTCCTCGGTCGACGGGACCTGGGCGCCGTCACCCGCCACCACGTAGGCGATCAGCCGTCCGCCGCGATCGGCGACCACCGCCACCTCGGCGATCGCGGGGTGCTTGGACAGCACCGCCTCGACCTCGGCGGGCTCGACCCGGAACCCCCGCGTCTTGACCTGGCGGTCGACCCGGCCGCGGAACTCCAGGGCCCCGTTCGCCAGGCGGCGGGCCAGGTCCCCGGTGCGGTACATCCGCGCACCGGGAGGGCCGAACGGATCGGCCACGAACCTCTCGGCGGTCAGGCCGGGACGTCCGAGGTACCCGCGGCCCACGCCCTCGCCACCGAGGTACAGCTCACCCTCGACGCCCGGCGGCACCGGACGTAGGTACCTGTCGAGCACGTGGGCCCGGTTGCCCGCGATGGCCGTGCCGATCGGCATCGAGGCACCCGGCCCCGGATCCGAGGCCCGTGGCAGCACCAGACCGGTGGCGTGCATCGTGGTCTCGGCGGGACCGTAGAGGTTCGCGAAACCGGCGTGCGGCAGCCACCTGCGGGCCAGGTCCGCCGAGCAGAGCTCACCGCCCACGATCACCTGCTCCACGCCGGGCACCGACCGCGGATCCACTGTGGACAACAGGGCAGGCGGCAGCGCGAGCAGGGTGATCCGGTCGCGGCGGACCTGTTCGTCCACCGTCAGCGTGCCGTCCCGCTCCCCCGCCTCGCTCAGGCAGACGGTCGCCCCGGACAGCAAGGGCGCCAGCACCTGCATCAGCCCGAAGTCGAAGGTGACCGGTGAGTGCAGCAGCATCCGCGTGCCGGGACCGACACCGAGGTCGGCCCGCATGTGCGCGACGCAGTTGACCAGCGACCCGTGCGGGACCATCACCGACTTCGGCACACCGCTGGAGCCCGAGGTGTACTCGACGTAGGCCAGGTTGTCCGGCCGGGGCACGACTTCCTGACGCCGGGGCGCGACCGGCTCGTCGTCGTCCACCCGGACCACGGGCGTCCCGTCCGGCAGCCGGTCCACGCCCGCCACGTCCACGAGCACCGGTGACGCGCCGCAGTCGGCCAGCATGAAAGCGATGCGGTCCGCGGGGTGCTCCGGGTCGATCGGCACCAGCGTCCCACCCGCTCTGAGCACCGCGAGCAGGCTCACGACCAGGTCCACACCGCGCGGCAGGCAGACGCCCACCAGGGTTTCCGCGCGCACACCGCGCTCGGCCAGGCGGTCGGCGAGCGCTTCCACCCGTCGGGCCAGCTGCCCGTAGGTCAGCTCGACCGCTCCGGCCACCACCGCGACCTCGTCGTGGTGGCGACGGGCGACCTCGGCGAACAGGACCGACGCTACCGGCAGCGGTGGCTCGACGGCAGGCTGATGCACCACCGGCGCGGCCCACATCACAGTCCGAAGTGGACGGTCAGGCTCCAGGGTGACGATCGAGAGCACGTCGACGAGCTGGGCGGTGTGCTGTTCGACGGTGCCGGTGTCGTAGAGGTCGGTGCTGTAGATGACGACGATCCGCAGCCGGTCCCCGGTCAGCCGGAACTCGGTGGTGAGGTCGAAGGTCGCCGTGGTGACCGGCAGGTCGACCTCCTCGGAGGACAGACCGGGGAAGTCGCGGTGCCGGACGGGCGCGTTCTGCAGCACCACCATCGTCCGGACCAGCGGAAGACCGGTGAGGTCGCGTTTCGGTGCGAGCGCCTTGACCACCTGCTCGAACGGCACGTCCGCGTGGTCCATCGCCTCCAGGACGGTCTCCCGCAAACCCGCCACCAGGTCGGCGAAGCCCAGCTCCTCGTCCACGGTCGACCTGATCACCAGGGTGCCGACGAAGAACCCGGCCACATCCGCGACCTCGGCCTGCCCCCGCCCGGACTCCACGGTGCCGACCGCCACGTCCGGGTCACCCGCGATCCGGGAGTGCACCAGCTGGCAGGCGGCGAGCAGCGTGGTGAACAGGGTGACCCGCCGCGTCCTGGCGAACTCGACCAGACGTGCGGTCACCTCGGCCGAGAGGTGGACCTGGTGCGCCGCACCCGCCGTCGACCGGCGGGCGGGTCGAGGGCGGTCCGCGGGCAGCTCGAACGGCCGCAGCCCCGCGAGAGTGCCGCGCCAGAAGGACAGCTGCCGCTCCTCGACCTCGGGCGTGAGCCGATCCCGTTGCCGTCGGGCGAAGTCCGCGTACCGCACGGGCTGCGGCGCGAGCCGGGGAGGTTCAGCCGACACCGCGGCGCGGTAGTGCTCCGCCAGCTCCGACAGGAGGATCTCATTGGTCCAGTCGTCGGTCAGCAGGTGGTGCATGGTGAGCACCAGCACGTGGTCCCGCTGCCCGAGCCTGGCCAGCGTCAGTCGCAGCGGTGGCCGTTCCGCCAGGTCGAAGACGACGGCGGTTTCGGTGTGCAGCAGGGCATCGAGTACGGCGTCCTGGTCAGGACCAGTGGGCAGATCGACCAGTTCGAGCCGCACCGGGGCCGGTGGGTGCACCACCTGCACCGGCTCGTCCTGCTGGACGTGGAAGCTCGTGCGAAGGATCTCGTGCCGCTGCACCAACGCGGTCAGGGCCGACCGCAGCGCTCCGACGTCCAAGGTGCCCCGCAGCCGCAGGGCTTTGGGGAGGTTGTGCTCCGCGCCGGGTGAGTGCGTGTGCAGGAACCAGAGCCGCCGCTGGGCGAAGGACAGGGGGAACCGGTCCTCCGACTCGACGTCGCGAACCTCCAGCTCGACGTCCGGGAGTGTCGGCGCCGCCGCGAGCTCCGCGACCGTCGGCCGGTCGAACAGGGTCCGGTAGGGCCACACGAGTCCCAGTCGCGTCCTGGCCAGTGCGGCGACCTGGATGCCGAGGATGGAATCGCCGCCCAGGTCGAAGAAGTTGTCGTCGATCCCGACCCGCTCGACCTCCAGCACCTCGCGCCAGATCCCGGCCAGCACCCGTTCCGCCTCCGTGCGCGGCTCGGTGCCGGTGGGCACCTGCGGCGGCGGGGGCAGCGCCCGGCGGTCGACCTTGCCGCCGGGCAGCGTCGGGAACCGGTCCAGCGCGACGAACGCGGTCGGGACCAGGTGCTCCGGCAGCCTGGCCGCGAGGAAGTCGCGAAGCTCGTCCGCCGTGGGTGTCCGCGCGCCCGCCGGGACGAAGTACCCGACCAGCCTGCGACGGCCCGGTTCCTCGGGCACACCCACCACGGCCCGGTCCACCTCGGCGTGGCGGGCGAGCACACCCTCGACCTCGGCGGGCTCGATCCGGAAACCCCGGACCTTGAGCTGGTCGTCCGACCGGCCCAGGTGCTCCAGGACACCGTCATCCCGGCGCCTGACCAGGTCCCCGGTGCGGTACATGGTCCGACCGGGCAGGAACGGGTCGGCCACGAAGCGGGCCGCGGTCAGCCCCGGCCGTCCGTGGTAGCCGCGCGCGACACCGTCACCTCCGATGTACAGCTCCCCCACCGCGGCCGGTTCCAGGCGGTCGTCCAGCACGTGGAGCACGGTTCCGGGCAGTGGCCGTCCGATGGGTACGGTCGCCGCCTCGCGCCAGGACTCCGCCGACCCCTGCTCCAAGCGGAACACGCAGGAGTCCGCCGTGGTCTCCGTGGTGCCGAAGGCGTTCACCAGCTCGGTCCTCGGCCCCAGCAGCTCCAGCAGATCCCGACCGTCCTGCGCGGGCCACGCCTCCGCGCCTACCGACAGCAGCTCCAGCGGTGGCCCGCCACCACGCCGTCCCGCCTCGCGACCCAGCGCCTTCGCCAGCGACGGCAACATCTCCAGCGCCGTCCCACCGGTGCGTTCCACCAGGTCGAGCAGCAGCACCGGGTCGGTGACCGCCTTCCGCGGGGCCAGGACCATCGTCCCGCCGCGCAGGGCGGACCGGGCGAAGTCGGCGAAGAACAGGTCGGTGGTGAAGCTCGTGATCGACACGAAGCGCAGCGGACGCTCGCGCAGCCGGTACAGCTCAGCCCAGGCCTCGCACACGGAGGCCAGCTGGCGGTGTTCGACCGCGACGCCCTTCGGCCTGCCGGTCGACCCCGAGGTGTACATGACGTAGGCGGCCGACGCCGGATCGACCCGACGCTCCGGCAGCACCGGCACCGAGTCGTCCTCTTCGACCCGCAGCACCACGCGGTCCCCGAAACCGCCCGGCAGCGGGGAATCCGACACCACCAGCCGTGCGCCCGAGTCGTCGAGCACCCACCGCCGCCGTTCGGCGGGCTGAGCGACGTCCAGCGGCACGAACGCGGCCCCGGCGCGCAACACGGCGAGCAGACCGACCACCATCGCGGGCCCTCGGTCCAGGTGCAGCGCCACCACCTCTCCGGGCCCGGCGCCCCTTTCGGCCAACAGCCAAGCCAGCCGCGCCGAACCGGTGTCCAGATCCGCGAAGGTCAGACTGGTCTCGCCGGACACCACCGCGACGGCGTCCGGCGTGCGGGAGACCTGAGCCGCGAACAACTCGATAACCGTCGGTCTGCGCATCGGCCCTCCGGTCGTCAGCTGGACGAGGAAGATCAGGCTCGCAGTGCGCTCTCTACATTGCCTATAAGCTCGGGTCAGGCGGCAGAACGCCCCTGTGCCGCAGCCACTCCGCACCCGGAGACGGGCTGCTCACGATGATCACCACGCATCGAAACGGGATCTCCCGCGGAGCGGGCACCATTCTCTCCACTGTGGACACTCGATCGCGCAGCACGCCATCGACTTGCCATGGCTGTGCTCGCGGTCCCACACCTGACCGAGGCCAGCCGGATCACCTGTGCACCTCCGCCGCCCGGCGAGGGCTCGGGCCACATGCCCGTGCCGACGCCGGGCTCCGTGCGGAGGGGATCTCGGCGGGCGGGAATCGCGGTGAGGCGTCAGTGGAAGCTGTACTCGTAGGTGATGAAGCCGCGGAACCTGGCCACCTTGTCGTACAGCGTCCTGGCCAGGGCGTTGTCCTGCTTCGTGTTCCAGTACAGCCGTGACAGCCCGCGCTCGCCCGTCTCCCGCGCCACCCGCTCGATGAGGGCGCGTGCCGCACCGTGACCTCGCGCCTTCTCGTCCACGTACAGGTCCTGCAGGTAGCACGCACCGGGCGACCAGACGTTGGCGTGGAACAGGTAGTGCACGATGCCCACCACCTCACCGTCCAGCCGGGCCGCGAGGCCGAACAGCTCCGGGCCCTCCATGAGCCTGCGCCACACCTCGTCGTACCCGGTGTCCGGCACCTCGGTCTCGTAGAAGTCCTTGTACGCGCGGGCCAGCACCTCCCATGCCGCTCGATCGTCCTGACGCAACGGGCTGACTTCGATCATGCGTCGATCCAACCATCACTTCCCGGCCAGCGACGCACCGCGCAGGCTCTGGGTGATCACGGCGAACACCACGGCGAGCACGGCGGCGGCCACCCAGAACCAGCCTCCCTGGCCCTGGTCGACCAGGTGGCGGTACGCGGCGACACCGGCACCGGAGCCCAGCGCCTCGCCCAGCGCGGTGCTGATGGCGAACAGGCTGTACCCGACGGCCCGGCTCTCGGGGTTGATCAGGCCGACGATCAGCACGTCGCCGCTCGGCACGAACATCATCTCGGCGACCGTGAACAGCACGACGAACACGACCGCGCCGAGGTAGCCCGGCACCAGTTGCGGCGTCAGGAACGACAGCGCGAACAGCCCGTAGGACAGCACCACGATGGTGAGGGTCCTGCCCTTCACCACCTTGTTCGCGAAGCGGGTGACGAGCAGTTGCAGGAACACCACCAGCAGCGCGTTGACGGTGTAGAGCCACCCCAGCCGCCCCGGTGACCCCAGCGTGGACGAGACGTACACCGCCAGCACGGTGAACAGCTGGCCGTACATGATCCAGTAGAACGAGTTGATCAGCAGGAACCGGCGCATCCCCGGCTCCACGAGCACCTCCAGGTACCTGCGGAACGAGGTCGCCCTGGACGTCCGCCGCGTCCGCACGGTGTCGCGCCGCAGGAACGCCACGACACCGGCGGCGACGTAGATCGCCGCGATGGTCAGCAGCACCTGACCGTGCATGCCGCGGTCGACGAAGAACAGCGCGACCGGTGCGGCGACCGCGGCCGCGATGTTCACGCCGATGCTGACCAGCGAGAACAGCCTGGCGTGGTTGGCGATCCGGTCGCTGGCCGCGGCCGCGAGCTGCTTGGTGGCCAGCGCGTTGACCGAGATGCCCGCGCCGGCGAACGCGAGCGACAGCACGGTCATCGTCATGCCGGAGGCGAAGCGGAGGCCGACGAAGCCCACGCCCGCCATCGAACAGCCGAGAAGGACCGACTGCGCGGCCGGTATGCGGTCGAGCCACGGCGCCAGCGGGATGTTCGCGATCTTGTTGGTGAGCGAGAACACCACGACCAGCGCCGCGATCTGCCCCGCGTCGAACGAGGCCGCCGTCAACGCGACCACCAGGGTGGACAGCACCCCGTAGTAACCCAGGTACACCAACAGGTAGTGCGTGACGACGTAGGTCGTGGCCCGGCGCGTGTACGCGCTGTCGACGGGCGGCGGTGCGGTCGTGGTCATGCCAGCGGTTCCGCCTTCACCCGCACCAGGCGACGAGCCGCCTCGGCGTTCGCGATCGCGTCCTCAGGGTCGTCACCGGTGCACAGCACGTAGCCCTGCCGGGAGTTGGACGACTCCAGCGACCGGAGTTCCTGCCCCGGCTCCAACGAGCACAGCACGCGCACCACGCCGCGCGCGCTCTCGGCCGACGCGACGTCCTGGACGTCCAGCACGCGCACGTTCTCGTAGCCGAAGAACCGGATCGCCGCGGCCGGCGCGACCGGGGTCCTGGCCGGTGCGGGCAGCCCGACCTGCCGGGCGATGCCCTCGGCCATCAGGTCGACGCCGCTGACCATCTCGCACAGCTCCCAGACCTGGTCGCCACCCACGCGGGTCTGGGACTCGATGAGCTTCGGCCCGGTCGCCGTCACGCGGATCTCGGTGTGCGCGGGGCCGGTCGTCTGGCCGATCAGGTCGAGGAAGTCGAGGATCAGGGTCTCCACCTGCGCGCGCACGACCGGGTCGAGGCGCGCGGGCACCTGGTGGCCCAGCTCGACGAACCTGGGCAGCGCGGTGGTCAGCTTCTCGGTGATCATCGCGATCTCGTGCACACCGTCCAACGAGATGGTCTCCACGCTGTACTCGGGACCGCTCAGGAACTCCTCCGCCAGCACGGCACCCGAGGCGGCGGCACTGGTCCACGCCCACCGCTCGTCCAACTCGTGCTCCGCCTCGACGACGAAGACGCCCTCGCTGAGCCCACCGTCCGTGGGCTTGAGCACGACGGGACCGCCACCGAGCTCGTGGAGGAACGCGCGGGCGTCCTCGACGGTCGCGCACACCCGATGCCGGACCGAGCTCAGGCCGTGCTCGTTGAGCAGCGCGCGCGTCCTCGTCTTGTCCCGCGTCGCCAGCACCGCGCGGAGGTTGTCACCCGCGATGCCGAGGTCACGGGCGATGCGGGAGGCGGGCTCCAGGCCGTACTCGGTGAACGACACCGTGGCGTCGAACGGATCGAGGGCGTGCCACGCCCGCGCGACCGCGGACAGCTCGCCGTGGTCGCGGTAGTCCAGCACCGCGTAGCGCGCGGCGCCGCGGAACTGCCGCTCGTCCACCATGCGCGGGATCTGCACCATCGAGTACCGCACCCCGAGCTTCTCCAGCTTGTCCAGAGTGGAGCTGGGCCCACCGACCACCAGAACGTGCTTCACGACGAATCTCCTCGGAAAGTCGAGTTCCCCGGACCCGTCGGGGTCCGGGGAACTCGCGTGACTACGGGCGCAGCCTCGACAGGTCGACACCCAGGCGGTCGGCGAACGCCCGGCTGCGGGACATCAGGACCGGCACCAGCTCCGGGTGCGTCTCCTTGACCTCGTCGAAGTTGAGCAGCAGCGCGAGCAGCTCGTTCATCCGCTGCTTCATGTGCACCCGCAGGTGCGCCTGGTCCAGGCACTTGCGACCGAGGCCGATCGAGTTCTCCAGCAACCGGATGCGGTGGAACCAGTTCGCCGGCAGGTACAGCAGGTCGCCCGGCATGAGGTCGAACTGGTGCAGCTGGGTCTCCGGGGAGCCGAGCAGGCCGTCCCAGTCCGGCTCGCCGTCCGCGCCCAGGCGCAGCTCGGCCTTCGGACCCATGACGTACCAGCGCTTCGAACCGACGATCTGCGCGTGCATCACGTCCACCGAGTACGAGTCCTGGTGCAGGCGGGTGACGCCGCCCTCCTGCCCCAGCCACAACTGGTGGTTGGTGGACGCCTTCTCGCCGTAGAGGTCCTGCCGGAAGTCGTACCGCGCGACCTCCAGCTCGGGCATGTCGGCCGCGATCTGCGGCGCGGTCGTCTGGTAGTACCACTCCTGCAGGTACAGGGGCGACTCCGTGTTGCCCTCGTTCTCCTTCAGCAGCGTGACGAACTCGGGGAACGTGACCGTGCGCGCTTCCTTCGAGCTGTAGCTGTTGACGGTGACCTGGACGTCCGGGCACCGCTGCGCGAGGTGCTCGAAGGACCAGGTCTGCACCGACGGCCAGTCCTTGACGAAGCCCTTGAGCACGACCGGGCGGAGCCGCTCGCGGTACTCCCGGTCGAACTCCTCCTTCGACAGGCCGCTGCGCGTCTCCAGGACGGGCGCCGAGGCCAGTGCGTCCGCGAGGGGGCCTGCCTGGAAGCCCGCCTCGACGGCGTCCTGGCTCTCCCGGTCATGGCGTCGGAGAATGTTGTCCTCGATGACCACTCGATTGCCTTCCTGTGTCAACGGCGTGGGACGGATGCGGAAACGACCTGGAGGATCGCCTTGTGGACGTCTTCCAGGATGGAGTCCTGTGCGGGCAGCCAGCGGTGGACGAAGTGGTCGCAGTCGAGCTCGACGACCTCGACGGAACGGGCTTTCACCGCGTTCGTCACGTATCCGTCCACGACGTCGGCGGGCACGACCTGGTCGTGCACGGCCGAGATGACCAGCAGGTCGCCGTCGAACTCCCGGATGCCCGCGAACGCGGGGGAATCCGGGTGGTTGCCCGGTTTGGCGAGCGTGTCGTAGAAGCGGTCGTCGTCCGAGCCCGCCGGGTACGCGGCGGGCACGAACAGGACCAGCGCGCGTGGCCGCAGCTCGGGCACGAGCGCGGCACCGAGGTGCGCCCCCATGCTGGTGCCGATCAGCACCGGCGCCTCGTCGGCGCCCAGCTGGGCGGCCGCCGCCCGTGACTCCGCGAGCCGGATGCCCAGCGTCGACTCCTCCAGCACCCCGGTGCTGTCCCCGTTCCCGGAGAACTCGAAGGTCAGCGATCCGTGGCCGTGCTCGGCGAGCTCGTCGAGCAGGTAGCGGACGCCGTGCCGGTCCGCGGTGGGCCCGAGTCCGTGCAGGTGCACGACGCTCGGCGCGCGTCCGTCGTCGCCGAGGACCTTCGTCGCCGCGAGCCGGTGCTCACCGACGACGAACGTCAGTTCTTCCGTGTTCATTGTCCTCCCCCAGATCTCACTTCACGTGCTGAGCGCGGAAAACCGCTCCTGCCGCACGGATGGCCACTCGTTGCGCAGGATGCTGTAGTAGACGACGTCGCGACGACGGCCACCCGGCATGTAGTTGAAGCTGCGCAGCACGCCTTCCTCGGTCGCGCCGATCCCCTTGAGCCCGTCGCGGGCGCCGGTGTTCAGCACGTCGGTCTTGAACTCGACCCGCTCGCAGCCGAGCTCGTCGAACGCGTGGTCCAGCAGCGCGAGCTTGGCCCCGCGGTTGACGCCGGTCCGCCGCGCCTGCGGAGCCACCCACGACCAGCCGATCTCCAGCCTGCGGTCGGCCTCGTTGAGGTTGCCGTAGGCGGAGCTCCCCATGACCTGACCGGTCTCGCGGTCGATGATGGCGAACACGATGCGGGTCCCCGTGAGCGTGTCGCGCACCGACGTCTCGATGAACTGGTCGAGATCGTCCTGCGTCGCGATCCGGGACACGAAGTACGTCCAGATGCTCTCGTCGAAGGAGATGCGCCCGAACGCCTCCCTGTCGGCGATCCGCACCCGGCGCAGCTCGACCCTGCTGTTGGTGAGGACCAGGTCCTTGAACTTGTCCCAGCTCATTCGTGCTCCTTGACTTGCTCGATGACCAGCGGGGAGGCGTCGTCGGGCAACGTCCCCGTGTAGATCGACTCCAGCTCGGCGGCGTAGCGGGCGTGGATGTCCTTGCGCCGCGGCTTGAACTGGCCGGTGAGCATCCCGTTCTCGATGGAGAACCGCTCCGCCGCGAGCACGACCGCCTGGACGCGTTGCTCCGCCAGCAGTCCTCCGTTCATCGACCCGATGAACCGGCGCAGGTCGTCCACGTCGACGTCGGGCGAAGCGGGCGACACGACCGCGGAGAGGAACTGCCTTCCGCTGCCGTGCAGCACGCACTCGTGGACGGCCGGGTGCTCGCGCAGCAGGTGCTCGACCATCGGCGCGAGCACGTTGTACCCGGTGCCCAGCGCGATGACGTCGTCCACCCGGCCCTGCACGAACAGGAAGCCGTCGTCGTCGACGTACCCGACGTCGTAGGTCTTCACCTCACCGGTCGGCAGGAACGTCTTCTCGTTCACCCCCGGCGCCGACCAGGTGTACCTGGTGTTGATCGGGTGCACGCTGCCGACGATGAGCACACCGTCCCGGTCGAACCGGACCCTCTTGCCCGGCAGCACCTTGCCGACGCTGCCGAGCCGGAACGCCCCAGGGTGGTTCTTCGAGACGATGCACGTCTCGTTGAGCCCGTACCCCTCGTACAGCGGCACCCCGTTGTGGTTGAAGAACTCCAGCACGGCGCGGCTCGCCGGGGCGGAACCGGTCCACAGGTAGCGGACGCGGCCGCCGAGCCACTTCTGGATCACCTCGGTGTCGGGGGTGACGTCGGTGGCCTCGATGCGCGTCTTCACGTCCTCGTAGAAGCCGGGCACGCCCATGATGACGGTCGGCGCCGCGAGCTGCGCCACGTCCAGGACGTCGTCGACGGACGCGAGCGTGACGTCGTGCCCGAAGACCAGCGCGGAGTAGATCCAGTACCGCTGCTGGAGGAACCAGTTGCCGAGGAACACCAGCAGGTTGTCGCCGTCACCGTGGGCGAACATGTCCTGCGTCGCGGCCAGCGCGCTGTTGACGCTGGCCACGGTCGCCTCAAGACCTTTCGGCATGCCGGTGCTGCCGGAGGTGAACTTGATCGCGCAGATGTCGGCGCCGTCGTAGCCGGTGTGCAGGGGCTCGCACTCCACGCCGTCGCCCGCCCAGTCGGCGATGACGGCGATGTCGAAGAACACGCGCCCGTCGCCGTCCGCCGAGTCGGTGAACAGCACGGAGAGACCGAAGTCGCGCACGACCTCCTCGGGGTCGAAGCGCCCCGGTTCGAACCCCGCCGTGACGGCGCCGAGCTTGAGCACCGCGATGTCGAGCAGCACCCACTCGAAGCTGTTGCGGGCCATGATGCCGACCCGGTCGCGGCGGCCGATCCCGAGTTCCCGCAACCGCAGCGCCACCGCGGTGGCCCGTGCGTCGACCTCGGCCATCGTCGACGACCTGAGCCCGCCCTCGCGCGGGTAGTGGAACCAGTGCCGGGTGTCGGTGTTGCGCTGCAAAGCGATCGCGTTGACGACGTCGTGCATCAGGCGTCCTTCCCGCGGAAGAAGGTGATCCCGAGGTCGATCGGCGTGCCCGCCGGGACCAGTTCGACCGTGGTGGGCCAGGTGGCGGGCCCAGACAGGCCGAGCGCCGCGGTGAGCCGGGTGGAGAAGCCCGGCATGACCGGTGCCGCGACGCTCGCCAGCAACCGCGCGGCGGCCAGTTCGAGCGCGACGGCGCTGCGGGTCTCGTCCTTCCAGGTGTCGATGCCCGCCACCTGGTGCTCCAGTTCGCTGAATTGGCGCACGTCCCGCACGATGCCGTCCAGCTCGGCGGCGGCGCGGTTCAGCGAGAAGCCGTCCGCGCCGAGGCTTCCGGTGACCGCGGCCAGCCGGGTGGCCAGCCTGTCGAGGAACGCGACGTGCTCGGGCGTCCACACGCCCGCGTCCGGCACGACGCCGCCGTACCACTCGCGCACCCGCCCGTCGAGCTCGTGCAGCCAGCGCTGCCACGAGCCGATCAGGGTGTCGTCGAGCACCTGGTCGTACCGGTCCGGGTCGAAGTTCGTCCGCCTGCCCTCGGACCGCGTGCCGGCCAGGAAGTAGCGGACCGCGTCGACGCTCTCCGGCGTCAGCACCTCCTTGCCCCAGATGGCGTGCTTGCGGCTGGTGGAGAACTTCTCGTCGCGCAGCAGCAGGAACTCGTTGACGTGGTAGTCGATGTCGGGCTGCCAGGACGGGAACACGAGCCCGTAGAGCACCGGGTAGAGCAGCGAGTGGTAGAAGCTGTTGTCGTAGCCGAAGAAGTGGACGATCTTCCAGTCCTGGTCGGGCGCGTCGGCCCGCCACCCGGTGTCGAGCTTCCTGCCTAGCACCTCGATGCCGTGCAGGAACCCGTACGCCATCTCCGGCCACACCCAGATGACCTGACCGTCCACGGCGGACTCCGCCGGGGGCACGCCCCACGGCGAGGGGTGGGTCACCGGCAGCTCGAACTGCTCACGGGCGAACACCCGGTGGGTCAGCTCGCGCAGCCGCGCGGGCACCCGGCCGAGGTTGTGGTGGGCGGCGACCTCCTTGCGGAACTCGTGCAGCGGCAACGAGTACCGGGTCGCCACGCCCTGCCCGGCGGGCTTCCCGGTGCGCCGCGTGCGCGGGTCGACCAGGTCGGCGCAGAGGTTCGGTTCTCCGCACTCCTCGCAGATGTTGCCGTTCGTGCCGCTGCCGCAGCCGGGGCAGCCTCCGGACACACCCACCTCGTAGAGGTATTCGCCGGTCTCGTCGTCGAGCAGCGCGGGGGCCTCCAGCGGCCGCACCGCGCCGGACTCGACCACACGGGAGAAGAAGCGCCGCAAGCCCTCGCGGTAGGTCTCGTCCGCGTTCGTGGCCGTGTACTGCTCGACCTCGACGTCCATCATCCGAAGCGTCTCGGCGATCTCGGCGGAGAAGTGCGCCGCCGTCTCCGCCGGGGTCTTCCCGTCGCGCTCGGCGCGGTCGACGACGTAGCTCTGGTAGTCGTCGCTGCCGGTGAGGTGCCAGGCGTTCACGCCGTTCGACCGCTGGAACCGGACGAACGCGTCCGCGCCGAGGTACGGCCCGGACAGGTGCCCGAGGTGCAGGTCGCCGTTCGGCGTCGGAGGCGTGGAGAACACGAAGACGGGGCGGTCGCCGAACCGGCTCCTGCCCGCGGCCTTCGCGGTGGCCTCGGCGGGGTCTCGCCAGTACAGGTCGAAGAAGACCAGGTCCTCCTCGCCGGTGTTCTCGATGACGTGGGTCTCGAACGGCTCGAACCGCACGACGGTGCCGGGCGCGACCGGGCTGCGCCTGTTGTCGACGACCAGCTCGCCCGTGCCGCGGACGATGACGAAGACCTCGGTCTCGTCGTGCTGGTGCGGATCGCTGGTCGCGCCGGGAACGACCCGGCCCCAGCCCGCGCCGGGTCCGAACCCGGACTCCGAGCTCATGTCGATGCCGAACGCCTTGGACAGGTCGTCGGGGTGGTACTGGCTGACGATCACGCGCTGGTCCTTTGTCCTGATCCGATGCGGAGTAGGTCGGCGGTCTCCGCCGCCACGGCCGGGGCCAACCGGTAGCCGGAGCCGTTCGCCGCACCCGCGAACACGACCCGACCGCTCCGGTCGACCGTGCGCACGAGCGGTTCCCCGGTGGGGCTGTAGGCGTCGCAGAACACCCGACCGGACGTGGTGTGCTCGACGAGCGGTGGCGCGAGCAGTCCGAGCACCTCACGTCCTTCGGTGAGCGCCTGTTCGCCGAGTCCGTCGGTGAACTCGTCGGGCACCACGTCCCACCGCAGGCTCGTGTAGCTGAAGAGCTGGTGGCCCCGGTGCGCCATGGGCAGCAGGAACGCGTCGACGTCCTGGAACACGACGAGGCGGTCCCCCGCGGCGGGCACCTGGTCGACGTGCAGCGCGACCACCTGCTTCACCCGCACGCCCAGCGGTTCGACGAGCTCGCGCCAAGCGGGCGCGTGCACCCACGGACCGGGCGCGATGACGACCCGTCCCGCGAGCAACGACTCGCCGGTGCCCAACCGGAGCCGCACCCCGTCCAGTCCCGGCTCGACGGCCGTCACCGCGACACCCTCGCGGAACTTGACCCGCGACCGCAGCTCCCCGGCGAGCACCGTGGTCAGCGCGCCGACATCGGCGTAGTGGCACCCGAGCACGTCCCAGGCGCCGTCCGACCGCTCGACGAGCCCTGCCAGGTCCAGGTACGCGCCCGTCACGGCCGCGGCGTCCTCGGACACCACCGACGCGGCGAGCGGGAAGATCGGCAGCGCCGGGTCGGCCTCCTTCAGCCGCTCGTAGTAGCGGTGGCTGTACTCGGTCATCCGCCGCACTCGCCGGGTGGCTCCACGGGGGAAGTGCACGCCCGCGGAACGCCTGCTGGCCCCCGACCCGACGATGTCGCGGTCGAGCAGGGTCACCGCGAGATGCGGTGCCCGCCCGGTCAGCTCCCGCGCGATGAGGCAACCCACGATTCCGCCGCCCACGACGGCGACGTCGACGTCGTGCCCGCTCATCCGAACACGACCTCGGTGGCGTCCTCGGTACCGAGCTTCGTCGACCACTCGATGAACGACGGCAGCTGCTCGTCGCCGCGGACACCGCGCAGCCGGTCGACGACGCGCTGGCTGCGCCACGCGATGAGGCTGAGGTTCCGGTCGGGCAGGCCTCGCTGCGTCGGTGCCGCGTTGTGCAGGAACACGTTGCGGTCGGCGGGACCGTCCCACTGCGCGATGAAGTCCTTGTCTATCCTCAGTTCGTCGCCCTCGCGCTCGAACCGGTGCGCGATCGGGTCGAGGAAGTCCGACGGCGCCGACCGGAACCCGGTCGCCCACACGATCACGTCCGCGTCGACCTGCCCCACCACGCCGGGGTGGTTGGTGTTCGACACCTTGATCGCCCAGTCGTCCTGCCCGCTGCCGGGACCGACGTCGAACACCTCGCGGTTGGGGTAGAGGGCGACGGCGTCGCGATCTCCCTCGATGAACCTGAGCACGTAGACGCGCTGGTAGATCTCCCGCAGGGTGGCTTCGGAGATCCCGTCGCTGGCGAGCACGTGCTGGGAGACGAACTCCTCCCGCTTGGCGCGGTCGAGGTTGAAGAAGTAGTCCGAGTAGCTCGGCACGAAGAAGTCGTTGGTGAACGGCGAGTCGTCGATCGGGAAGTAGTTGCGCCGCCTGGTCACCCAGGAGACGCGGCGCGGCCTGTCGTGCGCCGGTCTGCTGATGAGGTCGAGGAACGCTTCGGCACCGGACTGCCCGCCACCGACCACGCAGACCCGCTTGCTCGACAGGTTCGCCCCCAACTCGACGATGTCGCTGACGTGGAACTGCTGTTCACCGATCCGCGCGACGGCGGGCACCCACGGTTTGGTGCCCACGCCGACGGAGATGTTGTTCGCGGTGAGCGTTCGTTTGCTGGTCCGGACGGTGAAGACCTGGTCGAAGTCGACGGAGACGACCTCTTCGCCGAAGACGACGTTCTCGTTCTGCTCGCTCGCCCACCGCATGTAGTTGCGGAACTCCTGGCGGGGCACAGCGTCGAACTGGGCGTTGATGAAGTGGTAGATCTTGCCGCACGAGTGCAGGTAGGACAGGAACGAGAACCTGCTCGTCGGATCGGCCAGGCTGACCAGGTCCTTGAGCATCGACACCTGCAGCGTCGTTCCCGGTAACTGCTGACCGTCGTGCCAGCCGAATTCGTTCTTCTTCTCCAGGAAGAGGTTCGTGATCTCCGGACGGGAATGCAGAAGCGAAGCCAGACTCAGATTGGCCGGGCCGGCACCAATCCCAATACAATCGTAATGCGTGCGCACGGAACCATCGCGCATTGCAAAGACCCCCATGGTCGATACGACTCGGGAACGCGCAGGGTAAGGCGTCCGACCTCCAGGTGACAGAGGTCGGCGCAGCACAACGCGGAGCAGCCGAAATCGGCCGCCCGATGTTGTGAAAAGATTACTTACCGATGCTCATCGACTTTGCGATACCACGCGATCGAAGACACGAAGAACAGACCAACCCCAGAGCTCATAGCTTCTCCCCAGACAGCTGAGCGATTCACAATCCCCCTCCGCGAGGCTACAGCGACCTCGCGACCATTTCAACCAAGTTACAAAAAACCTGGTTCACACCAGGCGATCGCCCGGATATTTCGGACAACTCCCAGGTGGGAGGCCGAACCGGGCGCGCGGGCGTACCGAGGGGCGATCGCGTTCGGCGAGCATGCCGGTACTCGAGGTCGAAGGGAGCGGTGGTCGTCGACCACCGCCCACCACGCGAACCACGCACCTAGCCGACGAGCGACCCCGTCAACGGGGACCGGTCGCGCTTCCACAGCACGCACAGGACTTCCTGGCGGCCGGGCGCGGCGGCGTCGTTGTAGGCCTCCCACTCCTTCTGGGTGGGCACGAGCCCGGTGAAGCCGAGCGCGTCCTTCGCCTTGGGCTCGACGACCTTGAACTGCTCGGTGCAGTAGTTCTTCGCGAAGTCGGCGAGCCACTGCGTGCCGGGGTAGGCGGTGTCCTTCGGCTTGTCCCACAACGGGGTCGCCGCGGAGAAGAGCTGGATGCCGTGCGGACCGTCGCACGGCGCGCTCGTCCGCACCGGCGAGCCCTGCATGAGGAAGTCCTTGGCGCACTGGGTTCCCGAGAGGTTCCACTCCGGCACGTCGCCGCCGCGGCCGAACACGGCGATCCGCCGCGAGGGCAGGGGCGCACCGACCGGCAGGGACGCGGGGTCGGTCCACTCGTCGGAGTTCTCCTGGCCCTGGCTCGCGGTCGGATCTCCGCTGCTGGACGTGACGTCCTTGGGCTTGAACGCCTGGTAACCGGCGAACGCGGCCCCCGCGAGCATCACCACACCCAGCACCACCGCCGTGGCGGTGAGGGCCGTGTTCTTCTTCTTGCCGTTGCGCGGCAACGGAACCGGCGGCGCGCCCTGGGCGATCGCGGTGAGCATGTGACGCGCTTGGGGTGCGGTCAGGCGGCGCGCCGGGTCCACGGTCAGCAGGCCGCGGATCACGTCGGCGAGCGCGGGAGAGGCCCGGCGCAGCACCGGCGGCTCGTTCATGACCGCGTGCAGGGTCGCCGCGGTGGAGGTGCGTTCGAACGGGCTGATGCCCTCGACCGCGTGCGCCATCGTGACGCCGAGCGCCCACAGGTCCGAGGCGGGCGAGGCCTCCCAGCCGCTGAGCCGGTCCGGTGACATGTACGCGGGCGACCCGACGATGCCGCCGTTGTGGGTGAGCCGCGGGTCGTCCATCGCCTGCGCGATGCCGAAGTCGGTGAGCTTCACGGCGCCGTCCGGGCGTACCATGATGTTGCTGGGCTTGACATCCCGGTGCACGATGCCCGCCTGGTGCGCGGTTTCCAGCGCTCCCAACACCTGCAGCGCGACGTTCGCCATCCACACCGGATCGCGCGGTCCGAGCCGCTGCACGATGCTGGCGAGGTCGAGCGCGTCGACCAGTTCCATCGCCAGGTAGGTGCGCCCGTTCTCGCGGACGATGTCGTAGACCGTCACGACCGCGGGGTGGTTGAGCCGACCGGCCGTCCGCGCCTCCCGGAGCATGCGCTCCTCCAGCACGGCGAACTCCTCGGCGCCG
Organism: Umezawaea tangerina; assembly: GCF_003002815.1. Taxonomy (GTDB): domain Bacteria; phylum Actinomycetota; class Actinomycetes; order Mycobacteriales; family Pseudonocardiaceae; genus Umezawaea; species Umezawaea tangerina. Next base: position 409,135 of record NZ_PVTF01000005.1, read on the forward strand.
ATGCCCTGCGGCGGGTGCAGCTCCTTGAGGGCGACCGCCCGACCGAGCAACTGGTCCTGGGCGCGCCACACGACCCCCATCGCACCGCGACCGAGCTCGACGAGCAGTGCGTAGCGGTTGGCGATGACTTGCTGTTGCTGCACGGATCAACCTTCCTGGACGCCCACAGATCCTGCGAGCACAACGACCTCGTCCCGCGACCGGTGCTCGCGCGGCACAGCGACAGCCAAGCGGCACGATGGTGTTCGCGTTCGGTGCTCCGCGCGAACTGTGGAGTTTGCGGACATTGTAACGGGCCTTCACCCGAATGCCGCACGCACAGCACCACCGCCGTCACGAGGCGTACACGGTCGCTAGGGTTCCGCGGGTGCCGTTCACCCTTGCCCACCCCGCGGCGATCCTCGCCTTCCCCCGTGGCCCGCTGGTGCCGTCCGCGCTGGTCATGGGATCGATGGCACCGGATCTCACGTACTACGCCCCTCTGCCGTGGCTCGACCCCACCGACACCCTGCTCACCCGCACCCACCACGCGTCGTCGGTGTTCTGGCTCGACCCGTTGCTCGCCCTGGCCCTGCTCGTGGTGTTCCACGCGCTGCTCAAACGACCCGCGGTGGCGCTCCTGCCCCCGGCCGCCGCGGGCCGTGCGTGGCAGTCCGCGGAGCGGTTCACCTGGCGCCGGGCGACCGCGGTGTGGTGGATCGCCCTCTCGCTGGTGATCGGGGCGGCGACCCACGTCGGGTGGGACAGCCTGAACAGCGCGTTCGGCGAGGCTCTCTCGACCGCGCTGGACCTGGCAGGCGGCGTCCTCGGCTTCGCCGTGCTCCTCGCCTGGACGTGGCGCTGGTGGCGGACGACGCCGAAGCACCCCGTCCCGATCGGTCTGCAGCTCCCGGCCCGGCTCCGCGCGGTCGTCTGGGGCGCGGTGGTAGCAGCGCCACTGGTGCTGGGCACGGTCGGCGCGGTGAGCGGGGTCCGGGAACTCATCGCGGCCAACGGGATGGACCATTCCGACCTGCCGCCCCACATCGTTCCGCCGACGTGGACCGGGAAGGACATGGCGGAGCTCGCGGTGAGGCGGTTCGCCGTGAACGGTGTCGCCGCCATCGGCGTCGTGCTGGCGATCTTCGCCGTCGGCTGGCAGCTGAGCCGCCTCACCACCGGTAGGCGTGGCTCGCCCGGACCAGATCCGGAAGCGCGACCGTGAAGGCGGAGTCGGCCGAATCCCGGCGATCACCGGGACGTGCTGTGCTCGTCGGAGAGCACCACTCCCCTCTTCATGTACTTCGCGACTCGCAGGAACCAGGCCACGTTGGCGAACAGGTCCGCCTCCAGGGGGTGCGTCTCCGCGTGGTACCCGCCGCCGGGCTCGCCCGTCCGGAGGCGGGCCAGTCCGGCGGTGAGCATCGCGGCTTCGGCGAGTGCGGCTCGGTGCCGCTCGGACAACGTCGACGCCGCCCGCGAGGTCAGCGCCCGGTCGTGGTCGGCGGGGTCGCACCGGTCGAGCAGCGCGCGTCTGGCGTCCCAGATCTGCATGACGCGCAGGTGCAGCCGGAGGTCGAGGTGGCGGTGCAGCGGTGACCACCGCTCGTCCCACCGGTCCAGGGCCGCCGCCATCCAGTCGAGGTGCCGGAAGCGGGAACGCAGGTAGCCGCTGAACCTCGACGGCTCCAGCGACATGCGGACGTGCGGGAACGCGTCGGTGAGCTCGGCCCACAGCGGGTGCAGGCGCCGGTGCGCGTGGTAGGTCCGCCACCAGGTCCTGGCCGACGCCAGTCGCGGTCCCCAGCCGGGTGTGGTCAGGCCGGCGAAGGACAGGGGCACGGAGATCGCGAGCAGCCAGCCGATGGCCGCGCCCTCCTTGGTCGCGATCGGCCGCCCCGCCACGGCGAGCACGATGAACGCGGCGCGGAGCAGGAAGTAGAGCACTCCCGCGACCAGGCCCGCGGTGCCCACCAGCAGGCCGCGCCGGATCCACGGGTCGTCCACCAGTCGCGACCACGTCCAGGAGACCCTTGCCGTGGCGGTCACGATGAGCCCGGCGTAGGCGGTGAACACGGCGAGGTAGAGGCCTGCGAACGCGCTGTCGCCGTAGCGCGCGACGTGCGCGGCCGTGAACTGGTCGGGATCGGCGAGCACGGCGGCCGCCAGCATCACCGCCACCGCCGCGACGAGCAGTCGGGCGTGGCGGACCACGTGGCGCCCGGCTTCCTCGCGCCCGTGGATCAGGTGGACGTAGGCGGTGTAGCCGAAGTAGAGCGACGCCGTCGCGAACACGTGCTGGGCGATCGACGCGCTCCGAGCCCAGAGCGGGAGAGGGTGGGCGGCTTCGGCCCCGTACACGAGCAGGCCGAGGTACAGGCTGAACGCCAGGCACAGCGCACCCAGCCACGCGCTGAGCAGCGTGTTGTTGAGGGGCTTGCGCAGCAGCGCGCGGAGGAAGTACAGCCACGCGGCCGTCGCGGCCGCCGCCGCGATGACCGTGCTGTCCAGGAGGATCACCGGGGCCTCCGCGCCAGCAACGCCTCCGCGAACCGCGCGTTGGCCTCGGCCACGGCGGCCGAGCGGGCCGCCGGGCGCACCGAGCGCCGGGCCCGGTCGGCACGTGACCACATCAGCGCCGCGGCGATCTCGGCCACCTTCTCCTCGACGGCGGAGTAGCCGTCGCGTTTGACGAGTCGTTGCGCGTCGCGCACCACGTCCGGATCCAGTTCGTCGAGTTCGTCGCGGGTGAGGTCGCCGACCGAGGTGCCGCGGTGCCCGAAGAGCACGTGGGCCGCTTCGTGCATGATCACGTGCTCCTGCAGCAGCGACGGGAGGGACTGGTCGACCACGATCACCAGGTCGTGGACGCGTTCGATGACCAGGCCGCCCGCACCGTCGCGGGGCAGCGGGGCGGGGAGCAGGGAGATCCGCTTGCCGCACCGCCGGGTGATCTGGTCCAGCAGCGTGCCGAGCTCGCACGGCGGCGACCACGACAGCTCGTCCAGCACGCCTTCGACCGCGCGCCGCAGTTCGGACAGGCCGGCCCCCGTCGAGTGGAGAGGATCTTTCATGCCCCGGTGGTGCTCGGGCCGTCCGGTTCGTCCAGCTGCTCGATCAGCCGGGCCACCGCGAGCAGGCTCTCCGGGGACAGGCTGCCGAGTCGGGCGTTGATGCCCACGACGCCACCGCGTTCGGCCGCCTCCTGCAACCTGCGCGCGGCGGCGAGCGACTCCAGCTGCTCGTCTGCGGCCGCCGCCTTCTCCTCGTCGAGGAAGTAGGTCACCTTCACGCCGAAGAACCCGGCCAACGCGTCGAGCGTCTCGATCTTGGGGTTCTGCTCCTGGCCGGTGCGCAGCTTCCACACCGTCGTGCGCGACTTCCCGATGTGCTCGCCGATCGCCTGGTCGGTGACGGTGTGCTCGCCGTCGCGGGCCGCCTTCTTGTCGATCAGGCTCGACAGCGCGTCGGCCAGAGTCCTGCGGGCGTTCGGGTCAGACATGATCCACTCTGTTCATTAAACTTTACTTGACGGGTCTGTCCGGCTGCTCATAGTATTCGTGATGCCCTCCTCGGGACGCCGAAGCGTCCCGGTTCCCGCGAAGTGGGGGCGACAGGGGTGTCGGAAGCGGGTGGGATTGTCGTGCGCCGTCCGCGCGCGCGACATTCCCCGTTCGGGGTGGGGCGATTCAGCGCATTTCTCATTCCGCGGGCACGACTTCCGTGAATCCAGGTGGATTCCGGAGTTGTTCCCGCGGTGATGGCTGCGCGGATGAAGTCGAATTTCCGTCGGGCAATGAGGGTGGGAGTAGAACCATGACCATCAGGAAGAACGTTCGGGCGCGCGTCGCCGCGGTGCTGGTGTTCTGCGCGTCGGCCGCGCTCGCCGTCACCCAACCGGCCTCGGCCTCGCCGACCTCGGCGGCCCCGCCACCGGACGCGTCGGCGTCCGTCGTGGCCGGCGCAGCCCAGTGGTGGGCGGATCCGAGCCATCCGAACTGCCGCACCGTCTACCTGCGCTCCAACGCGAGCTTCTACTGGGTCGCCGCGGAGTTCGGCGCGGGTGACAGGCGGTTGCGGGCGCGCACCAACGAGAGCAACGGCCTCGGCGAGTGGGAGCGGTTCATCCTCCGTGGTCAGGGGTACGACTACACCCTCATGTCCACAGAGGACAAGTTCGCCTCCGCCGACATCGGCACCGACGGAACGCTCTACGCCAGGGCGGGCGCGGCGGACGCGTGGGAGAAGTTCAACATCTTCACCTACTTCGAGGTGGACGGCCACAACACCAACGTCAACGTGGTGTCCACGGCGAACGGTCGCTACGTGTCGGCCGACGTCAGCGGCGACGGCACCCTCCGCGCCCGCGCGACCACTCCCGACCTGTGGGAGGGGTTCAGGATCTACCTCGTCGAGGACAACGCCTGGCTGTGCTGACGCCGTGAGGCGGACACGCGTCGCACAGACGTGAAACGCCGGGACGAGCAGCGGGCACGGCCTTCTGTGGTCATCGGGTCGCGGGGTCCCGATGACCACAGGACAAGCGCCGTGCCCGCTGCCGCGGCGATGAGCACGGCGCAGTCATCTCTTCCGGCGAATTGTCGGATTCCTGCCTACAGCGTCACGGATGTCGTGAAAGGATCTTGACATGAAGAATGCACTGGGACGCCTCGGCGCCATCACCCTTGTGGTCGGTTCGCTCCTCGGGTTCGCGGCGGGCACCGCTTCCGCGGGCAACCCGCAGTACATCCGCAGCTACCAGTGGCAGGCCGACTGCGAGCGCGCCGCGGACGAGATCCGCAGCGGGGGCGACCTCGCCGCGTACTGCACGTGGGACCAGGGGCACACCGAGTGGGATCTGTTCGTCCTCTCGCTCTGAGCCAGCCCCGAGGTGCTGCTTCCCCGTCGTCCTGACCGGGGAAGCGGCACCTCTTTCGCGCGTCCTGGGCCTCGGGCCCACCCGATCTACTACCGGGTGCCCCCACCCGAGACGCGCCACTGGCTAGTCCATGCCCTTGCGGCCGGGGGTCCAGAACGGCTTCGTGAGCACGTTGCGGCGCGGCCAGTTCCGCTCCTCGACCAGGTGGCGGCGGACCAGCTGGATCGTCCGGGCCTCCCCGGCCAGATACGCCCGACCCGGCTCGGCGGGCAACTCCAACCCGCGGACGGCCTCGACCAGGGTCTCGGACGAGGCGGCGGAGCGGCCCCGACGATAGCTCCACTCCAGGGTCGCGCCCGACCCCAGTTCCAGACGCTCCTCGGGCGAGTCGACCTCGATCACGCCGAAGGCCTTGGTGCCGTCCGGTAGCGCCCGCAGCATCGGGCCGAAGGCGGCCTGCGCGGTCTCCTCACCGACGAAGAGGTGGTATGGAGCAGGGGCGGTCACGAAGCTGCCCTGCGGTTTCATCAGCATCAGCTCGTCGCCCGACCGGGTGGTCCGCGCCCAGTGGGCACCGGGCCCGTCCCCGTGGTCGAAGACGACGAGCTGCATGGTCTGGTCGTGGTAGTGCCACACCGTGTAGGTGCGCAGCACGCCCACCAGCCAGTCGACCGCGGCAGGCCCGGCGGCCACCTGCAGCCGCACGTGCCGGCCGGGCTGCCAGTCGAGCCCGGCCAGGTCGGGCCCGGTCAGCGTGACCAACCGCATCCGCGGCCCCAGCGACTCGATCGTGTGGACCTGGGCGGCGACCAGCAGACGGTCGAGCAGACGACTCTTCACGATCAACCCTTCGGATCGCGGCCAAGGAGGACTCCTTGCCGATCGGCAAGGTGCGTCTTGCCGATCGGCAAGTTATACCCTTTGGCCGTGACCGCCGCCAGCCCCACCCCCAAGCCGATGCGGGAGCGCATCGTCGACGTCGCCGTCGACCTGTTCGCCCGGCAGGGCTACCAGGGCACGTCGCTGCGGCACATCGCCGAGCGGCTCGACGTCAGCAAGGCGGCGGTGTACCACCACTTCCACGCCAAGGACGACATCGCCCGCACGGTCGTCGGCCGAGCCCTGGACGTGCTCACCGAGGCGTCCGACCGGCTGGTGGTGGCAGGCACCGACCCCGGCGCCTGGCAGCGGGCGTTGCCCCAGATCATCGACATCGCCTTGCGGCACCGGCAGATGCTCATCGTCCTCGAGCGCAACGAGGACGTCTTCCACGCCCTGTTCGCCAACGACCTCGAGCTCGGCGACCGGATGGCGAAGCAGAACATGAAGCTGTCCGCCCTCTTCGCCGATCCGCAGCTCGACCCGCGGGTCCGCGTCCGGCTCGGCAGCACCCTGGGCGCGATCTTCGGGCCGCTGGTCATGCTCTCCGACCACTACCAGGACCTGCCCGCCGACCAGCTGCGCGAACAGCTCATGGAAGTCATCAAGGCGCTCCTCGGCGACCTCTGACTCGCGGACGTCCGACGACGCGCGGAGCAGGCCGCCACGGCTTGCCACCCCGGCCCGGTAGCGGGACGGCCTGACAAGTTGTCGCCACCGACTAACTAGACACCGTGTGTCGAAAACATCTATGGTTCCGACCCACGGTGAACCGAAACCGGTAGCGGACAGTCGTCTACGCCTTCGCCGCAGGGACCGCAGGGACCCGTACCTGCGAGCTCACCGACTGGAATCCGACCGGCCAGGCCTGATCGAGGGCATCCGAGCAGGTCCTGGGGCACCGCGTCACGACCACCGTCCGACATCCCGCAAGGAGACCTCCCATGTCCGACTTCGAGCCCACCCTGACAGCGTTCATCCTCCTCAAGACCACTCGCGCCTGGTTGGAGATGTCCGTGCCGGAACGCGTCACCGCCTTCCAGGACAACGTTCTGCCCGCCATCAAGGACAAGGCCGACGACGTGCGTTGGCGCTACTACGACACCGAGTTCTACACGGCCCGCGTCACCGACATCTGGGTCTGGGAGGCGCGTGATCACGAGGCCTTCCAGTTGGTCGTCGAGGCGCTGCGCGAGACGCCGTTCTGGGACCACTACTTCGAGATCGTCGAAATCCTCGTAGGCGTCGAGAACGGGTACGCCAAGCACTACGACACCGACATCCTGACGACCAACATCGCCTGATGCACCGCCTGGCGGCCGCCCGCCGGCGCCACGCGGTGGGCGGCCGCCAGGCCAATCGCGATACCGCAACAGGATGATGGTCATCGCCGATTCACGTGCGACGTCACCTTTTGCCGTTCCGGCAAGAACTGTTGTGCCCAGCGCGGCTGTCCGGCCACGGTGGGCCCATGACCGACACCTCCCCGAAACGGCCGCGTGGAACGATGCCCGCACCCGCTCCGACCGACACGGCGAAGACCTACTGGGATGGTTTCCACCAGAGCGTGCGGACTCCGGCCGACTGGGTGGCGCGACCGAATCCCCTGCTCGTCGACGAGGTAAGCGGTCTCCAGGCAGGCACGGCACTGGACCTCGGGTGCGGAGCCGGCGGTGATGCCATCTGGCTCGCGCAGAACGGCTGGCGGGTCACCGCGGTCGACGTGTCGGCCGCGGTGTTGGCCAAAGCCGCCACCGCGGCGGCCCGTGCAGGGGTGGGTGACCGGATCGACTGGCAGGAACACGACCTGACCCGTTCGCTGCCGGCAGGCACCTTCGGACTGGTGACCGCGCAGTACCTGCACTCCCCCATCGCCGGGGCGGCCGAGCGGGAAGCGGTCTTCGCCTCCGCCGCCACAACTGTCGCCCCTGGCGGCACGTTCCTGGTCATCAGCCACGTCGGGTTCCCCACCTGGTTGTCCGAACAGCCACCGGACTACCTGACCGACCAGCTCGTCCCCAACTCGGTGATCCTCGACTGGGTACGGGCGACACCGGGAACGTGGACGGTGGACGTCGACAAGGTGGTCACGCGTGACAGCACCGGGCCCGCCGGTGAGACTGGGACCGCGGACGACGCCGTGCTGCGGATCCGCCGCCTCCACTGACCCGACGCACGCGTTCGGCGACCCATCCGATCCACCGCCGGACGCATTCGTTGGCAGGGCACGACCAGCCGGAAATCCCGGAGTCGAGCTCGACTGCGACAGCCTCGGAGTGCCGCCGCCATAGGAGCGGCGGCACTCCTGAAGCGCTACGAGCGAGTGCCGCCGTAGTCACTCACCTTGTCGCGCCAGAGGCTGTGCGGTGCCGTCTCGTCGGTGGAGTAGGGCTCGTCCATCCTGAGCTCGATCCAGACCCGCGGGCCGTCGATGCGCACGTAGTCCCCGGTGTTCGCGAGGCTCGTCGAACCGGCGAAGCTGACGTACGTCCGATCCAGGTCGTTCCGGTAGGAGGACATGAACGCGGCGGCTTCCGCGGCGGGCATGTCGTTGACGTACTTGCCGATGGCGTCGAGCACCAGCTTGTGCTGCCGCGGCGTCAGCGCGGATCCCGGAACGCCCTGCGGAGTGCTCGGGAACGACCAGGTCGCCGCACCGGGGAACATCAGCAGGTCCTCGAGCGGGCCGGGAAGTTCGGCCGCCCGGCGCTGATCGGCGTCGAGCGAGGCCAGCAGGGTGACGAAGGCACCCCACTCCTGGCGTTCCGGCTCGTAGGTGACCCCGCCGATCTCGAAGGTCTGCGGCTCGATCCCCCGGAACGAGGGTGTCGCACCGACGAGCTTGCCGTCCTTGTAGGTGTTCGCGACCGCGAGCTGGTGGCCACCGAACTGCAGCTCCCAGGTCCCCGTCGTGGCGGGCGTTCCGAGGAATGCGATCTTGTAGTTCTTCCGTCCGTAACCTTCCCGAGTGCCTCCGAAATTCAGGTAGTCGTCGTTGAGCAGGTGCTGGCGCACCTCGTCGGCCCCCTCGTTCGGCGTGCGGCCGAGGGCCGCGGCCAGCAGAGCGTCGAAGGCCTTCCACTGGACGTCCGTCAGAGTGCCCGTGCTGAGCCCGAGGCGGAGGTCGCCCAGGGCGTACTCCGGGTACGTGTGCCACCGGGCGGCGTTCGCCAACGAGTAGTCCTGGAGCACTCGCGAGCGCTGATCGGCATCAAGGGTGGCGAGGAACTCCTTCGCCCTGGCGACCACCGCGGCGCCGGTCTGATCACGTGACCCAGAGGTCGTGGAGACGTCGAACGTCGAGGGACCTGGAGCTCCCTGAGCGCCGAAGGCGTTCGCGGGCAGCATCAGGGCCACAAGTACGGCTCCCGCGATCGCGACGCGTGGTGTCCTGCTGTGCAGCATCTTCGTCGTCCTATCCCTTGCCTCGCGACGCCCACTGGAGGGCGACCGACGAGGCAATTCCGAGTTTCGGTACACGGTGCACCGAAAGGTAGCACATTAAGTGACACCGTGCACCGAAACCTCTCTGGGCTTGGCAGATGCCCGCCACGAGCTTGTGCTGGATGCCGAGACCGGGCCGGCCGACGAGCGCTGCGCGCTGGAGTGAGCCTGAAGCGGGCCTGAACGGAGCTGAAGATCGCTTCAGCCTTCGCGGCGACCCGGCTGCCAGACTTCGACCATGCGGGTGCTCGTGGTGGAGGACGACGTCCGGCTCGCCGAACTGCTGTGGCGGGGGCTGGTCGCCGAGGGGTTCCTGGTCGACGTCGTGCACGACGGCAGAGCCGGGCTGGCGCGGGCGAAGGGGGCGTCCTACGACGTGGTGGTCCTCGACGTGATGCTGCCCGGCATGAACGGGTTCCGGGTGTGCGCCGCGCTGCGCGAGGCGGAGGTGTGGACGCCGATCCTCATGCTCACCGCGAAGGACGGCGAGCTGGACGAGGCGGAGGGGCTGGACACCGGCGCCGACGACTACCTGACCAAGCCGTTCTCCTACCTCGTGCTGGTGGCGCGGCTGCGCGCGCTGGTCCGACGCAAGCAGCGGGCACGACCGTCGGTGCTGCGGGTGGGCGACCTGGAGCTCGACCCGGCGGCCCGGCGGTGCACCCGGCGCGGGACACCGGTCGTGCTGACCGCCAAGGAGTTCGCAGTCCTGCACTACCTGATGCGCAACGTCGGCGACGTGGTGACCAAGCCGGAGGTCATCGAGAACGTGTGGGACTCGGCGGGCGAGGCGGACCCGAACCTCGTCGAGGTCTACGTCAGCGCGCTGCGGCGCAAGATCGACCTGCCGTTCGGGCGGCGGAGCATCACGACGGTGCGCGGCGTGGGCTACCGCCTCGACGTGGAGGCGGACGCCTGATGCGACCGCTGTCCATGCGGGCCAGGCTCACCGCGTTCGCCACCGCGCTGCTCGCGGTCCCCGTGCTCGCCTGCGCCTGCGCACTCGCCGTCGCCGAGCGCGCCGACTTGATCGCGACCGCCACCGCGCGAGCGGACCACTTCGACCTCCGCGGCGACGCGGCCTGCCCCGAGCGGCCTCCCGCCGAGGTCGACCCGACCTCGGGTGACGCGGACGTCTTCGTCCGGGACAGCCGCGCCTTCGTCTGCCCGCCGGGTCAGTACTCGTTCCGCGGCAGGTGGAGCGACTGGGGCGAGCCGGTCCTGTCGCTGGCCCCGTGGGCCTCACGGGACCGGGCGGTCATGTCGGCCCTGTTCATCGAGTCCGGCCCGGCCTTCTTCGACTCCCACCCCTACGACGAGACCGTGCACCTCGGCGACGAGCAGGATTCCCTGCGCGTCACCGAGCTCCTGCTGCTCGGCGGCGCGATCCTGGTGATCGCCCTCGGCGGTCTGGTCGCGTGGCTGCTCGCGGGCCGGGTGCTGCGGCCCCTCGACGTGATGCGCGGCAGGCTGACCGAGGCCGGGCAGGGGCGGAACCTGGGCAGGCGGATCGCCGAACCGTGGTCGCGAGCCGAGGTGTCGGACCTGGCCACGGCGCTGAACAGCACCCTCGACCGGCTCCAGACCGCGGTCGAGGAGCAGCAGCGGTTCGTCGCGGACGCCTCCCACGAGCTGCGCGGCCCGATCGCCGCGCTCAAGGCCGAGCTGGAGATCGCGCTCGTGCACCCCGACGCGGCGCGGTGGCCCGACGTCGTCGCCAGGGCACTGGCCGACACCGAACGCCTCCAGCAGCTGTCCGTCGACCTGCTGCTGCTCAGTCGCCTCGACGTCACCCAGCTCGACGACGAGCACGTGGTCGACCTCAGCGAGGTCTGCCGCGAACAGGCGGGCGCGCGCAGACCACCGCGCGGCCTGGTGATCTCCTGCCAGGCGCCCGAGGAGCAGGTGCTCGTGCGGGGCCGGGAGGCGCTGCTGGCCCGCCTGCTCGGCAACCTGCTGGAGAACGCCGAGCGCTACGCCCGCCACACCATCACCGTCCGGCTCACCGTCGAGGCGAGCAGCGCGGTGCTCGACGTCCGCGATGACGGACCCGGCATACCCGACTCCGGCCTGGACATCGTCTTCGAACGGTTCACCCGCCTCGACACGGCACGGGCGCGCGAGACCGGTGGCGCGGGCCTCGGCCTGGCCATCGCACGCGGCGTCGCGGTCGTGCACGGCGGCACCCTGCACGCCATCCCCTCCACCGGCGGAGCCCACTTCACCGCACGCGTCCCGCTCCAGCCGTAACCCCGCACCACCCAGTCCAGACCGGCCGACCGCCGGTCTCCGAGTGCTGCCCCAGAACAGGAGCACAGGAACATGTCGCACAGGTCCACCGCCATCGGCTCGCTCGCGGTCGTGCTGGCCGCGGCGTTCGCCCAGGCGTTCGTCGCCGGGCACCTCCCGATCGACCTCATGGTCTACCGGGCGGGCGGGCAGTCCTGGCTGGCCGGACTCCCGCTGTACTCACCGGATTTCCCGCACCCGCTCGACGGGCCGGCGCTGCCGTTCACCTACCCGCCGTTCGCGGCGGTGCTGTTCAGCGCGCTGACGGTGCTGCCGGTGACGGCGACCGTGGCCCTGTCCACCCTGGCGAGCGCGCTCGCGCTGACGGCGGTGTGCGTGCTCGCCGCGCGGATCGCACGGCCGGGGCGCGGCGCCGCACTCGGCCTCGCGACCGCGGCGCTGGGCCTGTACGCGTTGGAGCCGGTGCGGGAGACCCTGTCCTTCGGCCAGGTCAACCTGGTGCTCGCGGCGCTGGTGGCCGCGGACTGCCTGGTGCGCGCGCCGAGGTGGCCGCGGGGGCTGCTGATCGGGCTCGCGGCGGCGGTCAAGCTCACCCCGGCGGTGTTCCTGCTGTACTTCCTGGCCAAGCGCGAGTGGCGGGCGGCCGCGACGGCGGCGCTGGGGTTCGTCGGCTGTGCGCTGGTAGGCGTCGTGCTGAACACCTCGGACAGCGCGGTGTACTGGCTGGAGGTTCTCGGGCAGCCGCAGCGGATCGGTGGGCTGTCCTACGCGGCGAACCAGTCGCTGCGGGGAGCGTTGGAGCGGGTGCTCGGCAGTTCTCCCACGACGACGGCCCTGTGGGCGTTGAGCGTGGTGGCGGTGCTCGCCGCCACCTGGATCGGCGCACGGCGGGCGCGGGCGGAGGGCGACGACCTGACCGCGGTCCTCGTGGTCGCCGCGGGCGGACTGCTGGCCTCCCCGGTGTCCTGGTCGCACCACTGGGTGTGGATCGCGCCCGCACTCGTGCTGCTGGGCGTGCGCGCGTGGCGCAGTCGGAAAGCGCTTGCCGGGACCGGGGTCGCGGTGCTCGTGCTCGTGTTCTGCACGGGCCCGTTCTGGCTGTTCGCCCGTGGTGGGAACCGGGAGCTGGGCTGGTCGTGGTGGCAGCACCTGGTCGGCGACGCGTACGTGTGGTGCGGACTGGCGCTCGTGGTGTGGGTGGCCCTGCGCGGTCGCCTGTCCCTGACCGCGCCGCTTCGGCATTGCCGACATGCGCCGCGTCGGATCGTGGTGCAGGGTCGGCACATGGACACCAGCACGCTCCCGGTGCGTCCGGTGGTCGTCACCCTGACCGTGGACGAGGCGACCCAACGGCGGTGGGATGTGTTGCGCCGCAGTCACTTCCCTGCGCACCGACTGGTGGTCGGCGCACATCTCACCCTGTTCCACGCGATTCCGGGCGAGCACCAGGACACCGCGTTGACCGACGCACTGGCGGTGGCGGCGAGCACCACCGCCTTCCCGATCGTCGAGGACGAGCCGTACTCGCTCGGGTCCGGCGTGGCGCTGCGGGTGCTCTCCCCTCGCCTGCACGCCGTGCGGACCGAGCTGGCGACCCGCTGGGCCGGTTGGCTCTCCCGACAGGACAGTCAACCGTTCCGGCCGCACGTCACCGTGCAGAACAAGGTGGATCCCGACCACGCCCGACGGACCTTGGCCCAACTCCGCGCGACGGGTCCGTCGGGGTGGGCGGGCTCCGCGACGGGCATCTCGTTGTGGCGCTACGAGGGTGGTCCGTGGGCGCCGATCCGGACCGTGTTGTTCACGTGACGGACTCGACGCCGACCGAGGCGACGGCCGGTGGCCTTGACGGCCTCACCAACGCACTGGCGATCAGCCGGCGGCCAGCATCCCCTGGAAGATGGTCGAGACCTGAGCCGTCAGCTCCGTGATGCTCGACCCCCGTTCGGCTGACATGGTGTCCAACGGGCCGTCGATGGCCAGTACGGCCATGCCGGCGCCGAGGGCCCAGACCATCGCCACCAACGGAGCCGGGTCGCCTGCCGGGGCCTGGCCCGCGCGCTGGGCCGCCACCACGGTGTCGGTCACCAGCTGGATCCCCTCCTGGGCGTACGCCTCGGCCACCGGCCCCTTGGTCGACTCCGACAACTCCGGCCGGTACATCAGCCGGGCGTAGCCGGTGTGCTCGCGGGCGAAGCGGACGTACACCTCGATCATCGCGCCCAATGCCTCGACCGGAGTACCGGCGGCGGAATGGGCCGAGCGCATCCCCGTGATCAGCAGCCCGTAGCCCTGGGCGGTGATGGCGTTGAGCAGCGCCGCCCGGTCAGGGAAGTGGTGGTAGGGGGCACCGGGACTGACCCCGGCCTCGCGGGCCACCCGCCGGAGGCTGACCGCGCCGATTCCCTCCGTCTCGATCAGCGCGAGGCAGGCGGCGAGCAACTCCTCGCGCAGCGCCCCGTGGTGGTAGGCGGTTCTGGTCTCCCTGGTCGGCACTCCTTGAGTTTAGAGCCCGCAGATCTATACACTGCTCACATCCTGAACACTGCTTAGATTGGTGGGATGATGAAGGTTCTGGTCACCGGGGCCACCGGATACCTGGCCGGACACTGTGTCGCGGAGCTGTTGACGGAGGGTTACGCCGTACGCGGCACCGTTCGCGATCCGCGCACGGCCGAGGTCGCCCATCTGCGCGCGCTGGCCGAGCGCACGGGCGGCGAGCTGGAGTTCGCCGCGGCCGACCTGACCTCGGACGCGGGCTGGGCCGAAGCCGTCGACGGATGCACGTACGTCCTGCACGTCGCCTCCCCGTTCCCCAGCCGCATTCCGAGCGATGAGAACGAGGTGATCCGCCCGGCGGTCGACGGCACACTGCGAGTGCTGAAGGCCGCCCGCTTCAGCGGCACCGTCCGCCGCGTGGTGCTCACCTCCTCGGGCGCCGCCGTGCACTTCGGGCATGACGCCCCAGGACACGTGTTCACCGAAGACGACTGGACCGACGTGAACCAGGCCGGCCCTTACCCGAAGAGCAAGACGCTGGCCGAGCAGGCGGCCTGGGACTTCGCCCGGGAGACGGGACTGGAACTGGTCGCGCTCCAGCCGGGGACCATCCTCGGCCCGCTCTTGCATCCCGACGCCCGGACGTCGGTGGAGCTGATCAGGCGGATCATGCGGGGTGGGCTGCCGGCATTGCCGACCATCGGCTGGAACATCGTGGACGTCCGCGACCTGGCCCGGCTGCACCGGCTGGCCATGGAGACGCCAGAAGCGGCCGGAAACCGCTACATCGCCGGCGACCGGTTCCTGTGGGCGCGCGGCATCGCTTCCGTGCTGGCCGAGCGGTACCGGCCGCGCGGCTACCGGATCGGCACGGCGGCGATGCCGTACTGGCTGACCTGGGCGATCGCCCGCTTCGACCCGAGCGTCAGGCTGGCGCTCACCTTCTGGGGTCGACAGGACCTGACCACGGCCGCCAAGGCGGAGGAGGAACTGGGCTGGACCAACCGGCCACCGGAGGACTCGGTGATCGACACCGCCGAGAGCCTGATCCAGCTCGACCTCGTCGCTCGACGGTAGAGCGTTCTTCCTCCCCGGCGAAGCAAGGAGGCCGCTAGGCCGTCCACCCGTCCCCGTGGTGGCGGTAGTCGGCGCTCCCGTCGACCAGTTGCCGGAGCGTGCTCTCGACCTGCGAGAGCCGAGCCGGGCCCACCTGTTCTTCCCATTCCCGGCGCAGGTCGTCGAAGATCGCCGTGCCCTCGCGGAGCATCGCCAGTCCGTGCGGGGTGACGAAAAGACGCAGGCGGCGCTTGTCCGCGGGATCGGGTTCACGCGCCACGTAGCCGCGTTCCTCCAGGGCGGTGATGGTCTTCGCGGCGGCCTGTTTGGTGACGGACATCCGCCGTCCGAGCTCGGACGCGTTGTCCGCGCCCGACAGGATCGCTTGCAGCGCGAAGTCGTGGACAGGACGCACTTCTTCGTAGCCGCGAGCGATGAGTTCCGCGGTGGCGCGATCGGCCAAGGCGCGGAACCCGCCGAGCAAGAGCATGGCGAGGTCTGAGCCGGGACGCGACATCGGCCCAGTTTAGGACACCTTGACGAAGACAACCGAGGTTGTCTAGAGTTTGGTCAATCAAGGTTGTCTAATTGAGGAGTGTCGATGCCCGCCATCGAGCCGGTCGGCGCAACGGTTCCCGGAGTCACCCACCACCTGGCCGACGTCAACGGAACACGGCTCCACTACGTCTCCGCGGGCGACAACGGCTCTCCGGTCCTGCTCATCCACGGGTGGCCGGAGACGTGGTGGGCCTTCCGCGAGGTCATCCCCGTGCTGGCGGCGGCACATCGGGTCTTCGCCGTCGACCTCCGCGGGTTCGGCGACTCGAACACCGCCGACGGCGACCACGACGAGGCGACCTCCGCGGAGGACGTGCACCACCTGGTGCGACACCTCGGCGTCGGTCCGGTCCACGTCCTGTGCCAGGACATCAGCGGCGGTCTCGGCTTCCGCCTCGCCTCCGCGCATCCCGATGACGTCCGCAGCTTCACCGCCGTCGAGACGACCTTGGCGGGCTTCGGGCTCGAGAACCTCGCGGACGTCAACCACGGAGGCTCGTGGCACGTCGGTTTCCTCGCCGCGCCGGGCATTCCGGGAATGCTGCTGGCGGGGCATGAACGAGAGCTCATCGCGGAGTGGGCCTTCCCGATGATGACGGGGTCCAAGGGCGTGATCGACGACGACGACATCGACGAGTTCGCCCGCACCTACGCGCGCCCCGACGGCTGGCGCGGCACCGAGGGCCTCTACCGGTCGATCTTCACCGACGCCGGGCAGATCAAGGACATGGCCGAGTCGCGGCCGTTGACCGTCCCTGTTCTCACCGTCGACGCCTTCAGCGCTCCTGTCACCGAGCAGACCTTCCGCCAGGTGACCGCGGGAACCGTCACCTCCGTGCGCTACGAGGGCGTGGGGCACCTGGTGGCGCAAGAAGCTCCCGAAACCCTCGCCGGCACCCTTCTGGAGTTCATGGGGAAAGTCGACGACGGCCGGTAGGGGATGTCCAGGACGACGATAGACGCGCGCCGGTCACGGCGTCGTCGTCGGCGCGTCGGGTGCGGACGCCGGGTGGCCGTGCGGGCAGGAGTTGTCGAAGACGATTGCCTTCGGACGTCCGAAGCGGTCTCCCCATGGTCCACTGTGGACTGCGAGCCGCGCGCGGAGCGCCGTCGGGTTCAGCGCGGTGGAGCCGAGAACGGGTCGGCCATGCCGACGACCACCTTGCGCGCGCCCTTGAACGGGGCGCGGCCGTGGGCGGCGAGCATGTTGTCGAGCAGCAGGACGTCGCCCTGCCGCCAGGGGAACTCGACCATCTCGGCGTCGTAGGCCGCGCGCAGCTCGTCGAGCACGTGCGGCTCGATCTCGGAGCCGTCGCCGTAGTAGGTGTTGTTGGGCAGGTTGTCGGCGCCGAGCGCGTCGGTCAGCGCCGACGCCATGTCCGCGCCGAGGGTGGAGACGTGGAAGAACGTGATGTGGTTGAACCACACCCACTCCCCCGTCCTCGGGTGCCGGGACACCGCGACGCGGTGCTGCCTGGTGCGCAGCTCCTGCTCGGAGCGCCACTCGGTCTCGATGCCGTTGGCCGCGCAGTACCGGTCGACCTCGGCCGGGTCCTCGGTCTGGAACGCCTCCTGCCAGCTCAGGCCGAGGCCGGAGCCGAAGTTGCGCACGTAGAGGTAGCCGCGTTCGGCGAAGTCGTCCCTGATGGCCGCCGGGATCCGGTCGTGCACGCGCCGGCAGTCCGCGATCGGCGTCATGCCCCCCTCGCTCGCCGCGGTGAGGCAGCAGAAGCAGATCCGCAACGGCCAGACGAGGTTGTAGGACTGCTCGTTGTGCAGGTAGATCCGCTCGTGCGACGGGTGGTCGGTCGAGGTGAACACGTTGCCGTGCACGGCGTGCCGCGGCGACGAGCGCTCGACGTAGTCCAGCGGCTCGCCGCAGACGGTCCGGACGACCGTCTCGAACGCCTCGGCCGTGACGCTGCCGAACCCGCGCAGCAGCACGGCGCCGTAGGTGGACACCCGGTCCTGGAGCACGTCGCGGGCGTCGGACGCCCAGGCCACCAAGTCGGGGGCCGGGCCGACCGGCTCGACGACCAGCGGCATCGTCCGCCCGTCGACCAGCAGTCCCTCGGTGGTCTCCGGCCCGGCGGTGGTGCGCTCAGCCATGGCAGTCCTTCCCGGCCGCCGCCCGTGGCGCGCGGCAGTGGTGGTCGAGTCCTGGTCGGGCGCCGTGGTCAGGAGCGCTGGGCTCCGGGCAGACCGCGCGGCAGCGACCAGGTGAGCAGGAGTGCGGCCACGGTTACCCCCGTGACCACCCAGAAAGTGACGCCGAAGGCCTCGGGGCCGCTGGAGCCGACCTGCGACTGGAGCACCACCGCGAACAGCGCGGCGCCGAACGAGCCGCCCACCCGTTGCAGGATGTTCATCGCGGAGGAGGCGCGCGGGATCGCCGAGTCGGGCAGGCCGCCCTGGAACACCGCGGCCATCAGCGGGCTCACCGCGAGACCGAGGCCGGCACCGCGCACGAGGAGCGCGAGCCACAGCAGCGCTGGCGGCGGGTCCGACGGCAGCTGGGTGAACACCAGCGTGGCCAGCGACATCACGGTGAGACCGGCCAGCATCGCGGGTCGCGGACCGAGCTTGTCGGAGAGCTTCCCGCCCAGGAACAGCATGAGCAGCATGCCGACGCCGTGCGGCGCGACGTCGAGGCCGGCTTGCAGCGCGGTGTGCCCGCGCCCCTGCTGGAAGTACAGCGGGAACAGGTAGACGGCGCCGTAGAGGATCGTCCCGCAGACGACCATCATCGCCGACAGCGTCCAGAACCACCGCGACGCGAACAGCCGCAGGTCGATGATCGGAGTGACCTTGGTGCGCAGCGCGTGCACGACGTAGCCGCCCAGCAGCGCGAGGCCGCCGACGACCGAGACCACCACGGCGAGCGACCTGGCACCCGAGGTCGGCACCCGCGACAGCCCGTAGACCAGCAGCGCCAGTCCCGGTGAGAGCAGCGCGAGGCCCAGCACGTCGAGCGTCCGGTCGCCCGCGGGTTCGTCGGCGGGCAGCATCCGGGCCGCGATCACGCCCGCGACCAGGCAGATCGGCAGGTTGATGAAGAAGATCCACCGCCACCCGACGGTGTCCACCAGCAGACCGCCCAGCGTGGGGCCGAACACCGAGGCGAACTGGGTCGGGATCGTCACCAGCGCCATCAGCCTGCCGACCCTGGTCGGACCGGCCGCGCGGGCGAGGATCATCTGCGCGAGCGGCACGATCATGCCGCCCCCGAAGCCCTGCACCACGCGGAACGCGATCAGCGACCCCGCCGACCAGGCCAGCCCGCACAGCAGCGAGGCCCCGACGAACAGGCCCAAAGCGGTCAACCACATGGTCTTCGCGCCGAAGCGGTCCACCGCCCACCCCGTCACCGGGATGACGGTCGCGATGCCGAGCAGGTAGCCGGTGATGATCCACTGGATGGTCGACACCGGGGTCGCGAAGTGCGCGCCGATGCCGTTGAGCGCGACGGAGACGATGGTCGCGTCCAGCGCGGCCGTGAACGTGCCCGCGGCGATGACGGCGCCGAGCACGATCAGACGACGGTCGATCCGCTCGACCTCCGACACATCAGTTGGCATCGTGGCATCTCCCCAGAGTCACTTGTGGCCACCATGACTGGCCGACACCCGTACGTCAACACACTGGCTGCGCACCCCCGCAACACCACCGCGACTCGCGTGCGAACACGGGTGAAGTTGTGCCATAGTCGGAAAGAAGCCGCGGTTCCGCCGAGCCCGGCGACACTGGGGCAACTACTGGGGAGTAGCAACCTTTCGCCGTGGCAGTGCCACGTGGAACGCCGTCGACGGCGCACGCCTTGACGATGGTCCCGGGGAAGGATCGTCATGCACGACAGGCCTAGACCATCCGCGACACAACTGTCCACAATGGACTTGAGTGATCCGCGGACGCACGCCGGGAACGACCTCACCGAGGCGTGGCGGGAGCTGCGCGCCGACCGACCCGTGCACTGGCACGCCCCTTCCGGTGGCAGGAAGGGGTTCTGGGTGCTGAGCCGGTACGACGCCGTGCTCGCGCTGCACCGCGACGACCGCTTCACCTCCAGGCACGGCAACGTGCTCGACACCCTGTTGGCCGGTGGGGACTCCGGCGCGGGCAGCATGCTGCCGGTGACCGACGGGCCCCGGCACGCGGCCCTGCGCCGGTTGCTGCTCAAGGCGTTCACCCCGCGCGCGCTCGCCGCGATCGGCGACCAGGTCCGCAAGACCACCCGCGGCCTGCTCGACGACGCGCTCGCCGCGGGCACGGTCGACTTCGCGCTCGACGTCGCCGCGCACATCCCGCTCGCCACGATCTGCGACCTGCTGGGCGTCCCGGAGGAGGACCGGCGGTTCATCCTGGAGCAGACCAAGCAGGCGCTGGGCTCCGAGGACGGCGGGCACTCGGCCGACGACTCCTGGTTGGCGAAGAACGAGATCCTGCTCTACTTCGCCGAACTGGCCGCGCAGCGGCGCGACGTCCCGCACTCCGACGTGGTGAGCCTGCTGGCGACCGCCCAGGTCGACGGCGTGGACCTCGGCGACGCGGACGTGGTCCTCAACTGCTACAGCCTCATCCTCGGCGGCGACGAGACCACCAGGCTGACCATGACCGGCGGCGTGCTCGCGCTGGTCGAGCACCCCGACCAGTGGCGGGCGCTGCGCGCCGGTGACGTCGGGCTCGACGACGCCGTCGAGGAGGTCCTGCGGTGGACCACCGCGACCACGCACCTCGGCCGCACCGCACTGGTGGACACCGAGGTCGACGGCGTGCGGATCGCCGCGGGCGACGTCGTCACCGGGTGGACCTCCTCGGCCAACCGCGACGAGCGGGTGTTCGCCGATCCCGACCGGCTCGACCTCGGCCGCAAGCCCAACCGGCACCTGGCGTTCGGGCACGGCCCGCACTTCTGCCTCGGCGCCCACCTCGCACGCGTGGAGATCGGTGTGCTGCTCGACGAACTGCGCTCGTCCGTCCGCTCCGTGCGGCAGGTCGGCACCCCCAAGTACTTCCACTCCAACTTCCTCTCCGGCGTCAGCAGCCTGCCGGTGGCGCTGGAGGCCATCAGATGACCGACCTCATCACCCTGTTCGAGGCGCGGGCCGACGCGGACCCCGAGCGGACCGCCGTGGAGTTCGGCCCGTGGACGTGGACCTACGGCGACCTGGACGCGCGCGCCAACCGGCTGGCCGACCACCTGCTCGACGTCGGGGTGACCCGCGGCGCGTTCGTGGGGATCTGCACCGACCAGCGCTCGGACATGGTGGTCACCGCGCTCGCGGTCCTCAAGGTGGGCGCGGTGTACGTGCCGCTGGACGTCACCTTCCCCGAGGACCGCCTCGCCTGGATGGTGCGGGACGTCGGCCTCGCCGCCGTGGTGACCCAACGCAGGTTCGCCGAGCTGCTGCCCGCGACCGGGACCGCGGTCGTGCGGCTGGACGTGGACGGCCCGCGGATCGCCGCCGCGTCGCCCGCGCGCCCCGGCGGCCAGTCGGCGACGACCCCGGTCTGCCTGATGTACACCTCCGGCTCGACCGGCCTGCCCAAGGGCGTGCTCGTGCCGCAGCGGGGCGTGCTGCGGCTGGTCGTGGACGCGGGCCACCTCACCGCGTCGCCGGTCGACCGGGTCGCGTTCGCGGCCCACTTCTCCTTCGACGCCGCGCTGTTCGAGATGTGGGGCGCGCTGCTCAACGGCGCGTGCCTGGTGGGGCTGCCCAAGGAGGTCCTGGTCTCCCCGCGCGACCTGGCCCGCTTCGTCCGGCGCGCGCGGATCAGCACGATGTTCCTGACCACGTCGCTGTTCAACGAGGTGGTGCGCGCGGACCCGGCCGCGCTGGCGCCGGTCGCGCGGCTCCTGGTCGGCGGCGAGGCCGCGGACCCGGACGTGATGCGCACCGCGCTGGCCCACCACGGCGGCGGGCTGCTGCTGAACGGCTACGGCCCCACCGAGGCCACGACGTTCGCGGCCGTGCACGAGGTCGACGCCGTCGCCCCCGGTGCGCGGTCGGTCCCGATCGGCACGGCGATCGCCGAGACCACTTTGCACGTGCTGGACGAGCGGATGCGGCCGGTGCCGGACGGCACGACCGGCGAGCTGTACATCGGCGGCTCCGGGGTCGCGCTCGGGTACTGGCGGCGGCCCGCCCAGACCGCGCTCGCGTTCGTGGCCGACCCGTTCGCGGCGGACGGCAGCCGGCTGTACCGGACCGGTGACCTGGTGGTCCGACGGCCCGACGGCGTCCTGGAGTTCGTCGGCAGGGTGGACGACCAGGTCAAGGTCCGCGGGTTCCGGATCGAGCTCGGCGAGGTCGAGAACGCCCTGCGCGCGCACCCCGCGCTCGACGCGGTCGTCGCCGCGGTGCGCGAGGAGCGGCAGGGCGACAAGCGGCTGGTCGCGTACCTGCTGCCCGGCCCGCAGGCGGCCGAGCACGTGCCCGCCGTGCAGCTGTGGCGCACGCTGTTCGACGAGACCTACGCCGGGCCCGGCACCGGCGGCCCCGGCATCGACGCCACCCGCTGGACCAGCAGCTACGGCAAGCCGTTCAGCGAGCAGGAGATGGACGAGTGGCGGCTGAGCACGCTGCCCCTGCTGCGCGAGCTGCCGCACGACAGCGTGCTGGAGATCGGCTGCGGCGCGGGCAACGTGGCGCGCGACCTCGCCGCGGACACCCGCCGCTACGTCGCGACCGACTTCTCCACGGCGGCGCTGGAGCGGTTGCGCTCCCGGATGGCGCAGGACGGCACGAGGATCGAGCAGCTGGAGCTGGTGCTCACGACCGCGGACGACCTGTCCGGGATCGACCCGGAACCCGTGGACATGGTGCTCCTGGAGTCCGTCGTCCAGTTCTTCCCCGACCTCGACTACCTGGTGCGCGTGCTGGCCGACGCGACCTCGCGCGTCCGCGACGGCGGTGTCGTCGTGGTCGCCGACGTGCGCAACCTGGCCCTGCTCGGGCACTTCCACGAGTCCGTGGGCGGCGACCCGAAGTCGGAGGACGAGCTGGTCGTGCACCCCGCGTGGTTCCGGGCGCTGCCGGGTCTCGTCGACCGGATCGGCCACGTCGAGGTGCGGCACAAGCGCGGCTCCGTCGCCAACGAGCTGACCCGCTACCGCTACGACGTGGTGCTGCACGTGGCCCCGGCCTCGGTGGCCGAACCGGTCGAGTGGCTGGACTGGGCCGAGGTGGGTGACCTGGAGCGGCTGGCCGCGCTGGTGGCCGCCACGCCGCGGCTCGCCGTGGCCCGCGTGCCCAACGCGCGGCTGACGACCGGCGGGGTGGAGCCGGAGGACCTCTGGGCGCTCGCCGAGGGCTCCGGCCGGCGGGCCGACGTGCTGCTGTCCGATGTGGACGCGATGGACGTCGTGTTCTCCCCCGCCACCGGGCCTCGACCCCTGATCGCGCAACGGGACCTGGACCGGCCGGACGTCCTGGCCAACGAGCCGCGCGCGGGGCAGCTGCGCCGCAGGCTGCCCGCGCTGGTGCGCGAACTGGCGCGGACCACGCTGCCGCCGCAGATGGTGCCGAGCGCGTTCGTCGTGGTGGACCGGTTCCCGTTGTCCCCCACCGGCAAGGTCGACCGGGCGGCACTGCCCGCACCGGGCAGGACGGCCGCGGCGGAGGTCACGCGGTCGACGCGGGGCGCGGTCGAGGACCTGATCGCGCGGATGTGGTCGGAGGTGCTCGGCGTCGACGAGGTCGGCGTGCACGAGAACTTCTTCGACCTGGGCGGGCACTCGCTGCTCGCGACCCAGGTGGTGTCGCGGATGCGCAACGCGTTCTCGGTCGACCTCCCGCTGCGCGAGATGCTGGACGGTCCCACCGTGGCCGGTCTGGCCGAGGTCGTGCGCGGCCTGGCGGCCACGGGTCGCGGCAGGCGCCTGCCCGCGGTGCCGGCGAGGCGGCACGAGGACGCGAGCGCGCCGTCCTTCGGGCAGGACCGGTTCTGGTTCCTGGACCGGCTCCAGCCCGGCAACGCGCTGAACAACCTGGCGCTGGGCTTCCGGCTGCGGGGCGCGCTCGACGTCGACGCGCTGCGGTCGGCGCTGACCCTGCTGATCGCCCGGCACGAGGCCCTGCGGACCGGCTTCCGGACCGTGGACGGCGGTCCCAGGCAGGTCGTCGTCGAGCCGGTCCCGATCGCGCTGCCGGTCGTGCCGCCGGGAGACGACCTCCACGAGACCCTCAGGGCGGAAGCGCGCAGGCCGTTCGACCTCACCGCCCCGCCGCTGGTGCGGGCGCTGCTGGTGGCCCTGGGCGCGCGGGAGCACGTCCTGCTGGTCACCATCCACCACATCGTGTCCGACGGCTGGTCGCTGGGCGTGCTCTACCGCGAGCTGGCCGCCGCGTACGCGGGCGAGGCGCTGCCGGACGCGCCGCCGGTGACCTACCGGGACTTCGCGCGCTGGCAGCGGGACCGGATGACCGGCGACGTGCTGGCGGGCCAGCTGGCCTACTGGCGCGAGCAGCTGGCCGGCGCGCCGGAACTGCCCGCGCTGCCGACCGACCGGCCGCGCCCCGCCGCGCAGTCCTTCCGCGGGGCGACCCACCGGTTCGCACTGGAGCCGGACCTGGTGTCCAGGCTGGAGGAGCTGGCCAGGCGCCGGGAGGCGACCCTGTTCATGGTGCTGCTGGCCGCGGTCAAGACCGTGCTGCACCGCTACACCGGCGAGCACGACGTGCTGCTCGGCACCCCCATCGCGAACCGGCTCCGACCGGAGCTCGAGGGCGTGCTGGGGTTCTTCGTCAACACGCTGGTGCTGCGCACGTCCCTGGCGGGCGACCCGAGTTTCGACGACCTGCTCGACCGGGTGCGCGAGACGGCGCTGTCCGCCTACGCCCACCAGGAGCTGCCGTTCGAGAAGCTGGTCGACGAGCTGGCGCCCGCCCGCGACCTGAGCTACCCGCCCCTGGTGCAGGTGCTGTTCGCCCTGCAGAACACCCCCGGCGAGGGGCTGCGGCTACCGGGGCTCGACGCGGAACCCGTGCACGTCGACCGCCGCGCGACCCAGTTCGACCTGGTGTTCTCGCTGGAGCAGGACAGCGGCGGCGGGATCACCGCGACGATCGAGTACAGCACCGACCTGTTCGACGAGACCACGGTCGTCCGGCTGGCCGGGCACCTGCGGACGTTGGCGGCAGGCGTCGCGGACACCCCCGCGGCACGGATCTCGGCGCTGCCCCTGCTCACCGACGAGGAGCACGCCGGGATCGCCCGGCTCAACGACACCGCGGCCTCCGACGACGGACCGCGGCTGCTGCACCAGCTCGTCGAGGCGCAGGTCCGGCGCACGCCGGAGGCCACCGCACTGGTCCACGAGGGCGAGAGCCTCACCTACGCCGAGCTGGACGCGCGCGCCAACCGCGTGGCCCGGTGGCTGAGGTCGCGCGGGATCGGGCCGGAGAAGGTCGTCGCGGTCCTGCTGCCGCGCTGCCTCGACCTGCCCGTGGCACTGCTGGCCGTGCTCAAGGCGGGCGGGGCTTACCTGCCGATCGACCTCGCCTACCCCGAGCAGCGGCGTGCGTTCATGCTCGCCGACTCGCGAGCGACCGTCGTGCTCACCGAGTTCGGCGCGGCGCTCGACGAGGCCGTCGCAGGTCTGTCGGACGAGGACCCGCGCACCGAGGTCGACCCGGCGAACCCGGCGTACGTCATCTACACCTCCGGCTCCACCGGGCGACCCAAGGGCGTCGTCGTGCCGCACTCAGGAGTGGTCAACCTGCTGGGCGACCGCAGGTTCGCCGAGATGGTCCCGCGCGGCGAGCGGGCGAGCCTGTGGACGAGCACGAGCTTCGACGGGTCGATCCCGGAGCTGTTCCTCGCCCTGGGCCGGGGCGCCGAGCTGCACGTCGTCCCCGAGCACCGGCGCACGGTGCCCGCCGACTTCGTGTCCTGGCTGGCCGAGCACGACATCAAGGCCGGGTACCTGGCGCCGTTCATGGTCGCCGAGGCCGCGAGCGCGCCCGCGCTGCCGCGGCTGCGCGGCCTGACGCTGGCGACCGAGCCGATCGCGGCGGGCACGTACGGCAGGCTCGCCGAGCGGCTGGACGGCTGCTACGTGGTCAACGCCTACGGCCCCACCGAGGCCAGCGTGGCGGCGAGCGCGTACGTGGTGCCGACTCCCCCGCCCGCCGACGGGATCCTGCCGATCGGCACGCCGCTGCGCAACGTCCGGCTGCACGTCCTGGACGCGACCGGCGCGCCGGTGCCCGCGGGGGTGACCGGTGAGCTCTGGATCGCGGGCGCCGGGCTGGCCCGCGGCTACCACGGTGACCCCGGCCTGACCGCGGACCGGTTCCGGCCCGACCCGTTCGGGCCGCCGGGCGGCCGGATGTACCGGACCGGTGACCTGGCCTGGCGCCGGGCCGACGGCGAGCTCGTGTTCGCGGGTCGGGCGGACGACCAGGTGAAGCTGCGCGGCCTGCGGATCGAGCCGACCGAGGTGCAGGCCGCGATCGAGCGCCACCCCCGGGTGTCCGACGCGCACGTCACCGTCCACTCCGGACGGTTGGTGGCCTACGTCGTCCCGGCGGACGGCGACGGCGTCGACGTGGACGACCTGCGGACACGGCTCGCGGGGTGGCTGCCGCGCTTCCTGGTGCCGAGCCACTTCGTCGAGCTGGCCGCGCTCCCGTTGCTGCCCAACGGGAAGCTCGACCGGGAGATGCTGCCCGCGCCCAGCACCGCGCGCTCCGGCCGGGGCCGCGCGCCGCGGACCGGGCTGGAGCGGCTGGTCGCGGCGATCTGGACCGACCTGCTCGGTGTCCGCGACCCGAGGGTCACGGACAACTTCTTCCGCGAGGGCGGGGAATCGCTCACCGCGGCCCGCGTGGTGGCGCGGCTGTCGGCGGAGCTGGGGGTGGAGGTGCCGGTGCGGCTCGCGTTCGAGCACGAGGCGCTCGGCGACCTGGCCGCCGCGGTCGCCGACGTGGCCGCCCGTCCGACGGCGTCGATCCCGCTGGTGCGGTCGGCGCCGACCACGCTCGCGGACCTCGTCGCGGCCGACACGACCCGGAAGGGCTGATCATGGCGGAGCTGCGCAGCGCGAGGCCGTCGTTCGGCCAGGAGCGGTTCTGGTTCCTGGAGAAGCTGGCACCCGGCAGGCCGGTGTACCACCTGCCGGTCGCCCTGCGGCTGCGTGGCGACCTCGACGTGGCCGGGGTGCGCGCGGCGCTGGCGGCGGTCCTCGCCCGGCACGAGTCGTTGCGCACCAGGTTCGTCGAGGTCGACGGCCGGGTCTACCAGGTGGTCGAGGACGCCGTCGAGGTGGAGCTGCCGACGGTCACGGCCACCGAGGCGGACCTGCCGGACCTGCTCACCCGCGCCGCGGCGGTCCCGTTCGCGCTCGACCGCGCGCCGCTGCTGCGGGCACTGCTGGTGCGCTTGGCCGACGACGACCACGTGCTGCTGGTGACGACGCACCACATCGTCTCGGACGCGGTGTCGCTGGAGGTGTTCCTCACCGAGCTGGCGCAGGCCTACCGCGGCGCCACGTCGGCCGAACCGCCGTTGCAGTACGTCGACTTCGCCGAGTGGCAGCGCTCCCGGCTGTCCGGGCCCGCGCTCGAGGAGCCGCTGGCGTTCTGGCGCGAGCGGCTGGCGGGCGCGCCCGCGCTGCTCGACCTGCCGTCGGACCGGCCGCGACCGGCGACGCAGAGCTACGCGGGCGCCACCCACCGGTTCGACCTCGATCCCGCGCTGATGCCCGCCCTGCGGGACCTGGGCGCGGCCCGCGGGGCGACGCCGTTCATGACGCTGCTCGCCGGGTTCCTCGCGGTGCTGCACCGCTACACCGGCCGCACGGACCTCGTGGTGGGCACGCCGGTGGCCAACCGCGCCCTGCCCGAGCTGGAACGGATCATCGGCTTCTTCGCCAACACGCTGGTGCTGCGGTCCTCGCTCGACGGCGACCCGTCGTTCGCCGAGCTCGTCGACCGGGTGCGCGGCGACGCGCTGGACTCCTACCGGTTCGCCGACGTGCCGTTCGAGCGCCTGGTGGAGGACCTGGCCCCGACCCGCGACCCCAGCCACTCCCCCTTGGTGCAGGTGCTGTTCGCGCTGCACGACTCGGCCGCGCTCACCATGGAGCTGCCGGGGCTGCGCGTCGATCCGGTGCCCGTCGACAGCGGGGCGAGCCAGCTCGACCTCGCGCTCACCGTGGAGACCGGCGCGACCGGCTCCACCGGTGTCGTCGAGTACAACACCGACCTGTTCGACGAGGCCACCATCGCCCGGTTCGCCGGGCACCTGACGACGCTGCTCGCCGGCGCGGTGGCCCACCCCGACCGACCGCTGTCCCTGCTGCCGCTGACCACGACGGCCGACGCCGACGTGGTGCGCGCCCTCAACGCCACCGACCGCGACCACGCGCGCGACGCGCTCGTGCACGACCTGGTCGCGGAGCAGGCGCGGACGCGGCCGGACGCACCCGCGGTCGTGTTCGGCTCCACGACGCTGACCTACCGGGAACTCGACGAGCGGGCCGACCGGGTGGCGCGGTACCTCGTCGGACGCGGCATCGGTCCGGAACGCCTGGTCGCGGTGGCGATGCGGCGCTCCCAGGACCTGCCCGTGGCCCTGCTCGGCGTGCTGAAGGCCGGTGGCGCCTACGTCCCGGTCGACCCCGAGTACCCGCTGCGGCGCAAGGAGTACATGCTCGCCGACTCCGGCGCCTCCGTCGTGCTCACCGGGCTCGACGACGTCGAGGACCACCCCGTCGACACCTCCGCCGTGCCGGTGCGACCGGACAACCCGGCGTACGTGATCTACACGTCGGGCTCGACCGGCACGCCGAAGGGCGTGACCGTGCCGCACCGGGCGCTGACGAACTTCCTGCACGCCATGGACGACCACGTCACCGCGGGCCCCGGATCGGTGTGGCTGGCCACGACTAGCGTCTCGTTCGACATCGCCGCGCTCGAACTGCTGTGGACGCTGGCCCGCGGTGTCACCGTCGTGGTGCAGGGCGACACCCCGACGCCGCCGGTCGACTTCAGCCTGTTCTACTTCGCCAGCGCGGACAGCGGCACCCAGGACGCCTACCGGCTGCTCCTGGAGGGAGCCAAGTTCGCCGACCGCAACGGGTTCACCGGGGTCTGGACGCCCGAGCGGCACTTCCACCCGTTCGGCGGCCCCTACCCCAACCCCGCCGTCACGGGCGCGGCCATCGCCGCGGTGACCGAGCGGATCGCCATCCGCGCGGGCAGCGTCGTGCTGCCGTTGCAGGACCCGCTGCGGGTCGCCGAGGAGTGGTCCGTCGTGGACGGACTGTCCGGTGGGCGCGCGGAGGTGTCGTTCGCGTCGGGCTGGCTGGCCGACGACTTCGTGCTGGCACCGGACAACCACGCCGACCGCAAGCGCGTGCTGGCCGACGGCATGGCCACCGTGCGGGCGCTCTGGCGCGGCGAAGCGGTCAAGCGGGTCAACGGGGCGGGCGAGGAGATCGAGGTCCGCACGCACCCCCGGCCGGTGAGCGCGGAACTGCCGACGTGGCTGACCTCCGCGGGCGACCCCGCGACGTTCGAGGCCGCGGGCCGGGAGGGCGTCAACCTGCTCACCCACCTGCTCGGCCAGGACCTCGACGAGCTGGCGGTCAAGATCACCCGATACCGCCGGGCGTGGACCGAGGCCGGGCACGCGGGCACCGGACGGGTCGCGCTCATGGTGCACACCAGCGTCGACCGCGATCCCGACGTGGTGCGCGAGCGGGTCCGCGAGCCCTTCATCGCCTACCTGCGCAGCTCGCTCGGCCTGATCAAGCAGCTGCTCGCCGGGCCCGACGGTCCGGTGGACCTCGACTCGGTGCCACCCGCGGAGCTGAACGAGCTGCTGTCGGTGTTCTACGACCGCTACGCCACCGAGGCCGGCCTGTTCGGGTCGCCGGAGTCGTGCCGTCCGATGGTGGACCGGATCGTCGCCGCGGGCGTGGACGAGATCGCGTGCCTGATCGACTTCGGCATCGCCCCCACGACCGTGCTGGAGTCGCTGCCGCAGCTGGACAAGCTGCGCGCGGCCTACGTTCGCTCCGACGGATCCGACGACACCGTGCCGACCCAGTTGGTCCGCCACGGCGTGACGCACGTGCAGTGCACACCCTCGCTGGCGCTCGCGCTCACCGGCACGGACACCGGGCTCGCCGCGTTCCGCGGGCTCGACCAGCTGGTGATCGGCGGCGAGGCCTTCCCCGCCGCGCTCGCCACCCGGCTGGCCGAGTCCGGGCAACGCGCCGTGCTCAACATGTACGGGCCCACCGAGACCACGATCTGGTCCACCCTGCACCCGGTGGACCCGGCCGCGGGCGCACCACCGATCGGGCGGCCGATCGCCAACACCCGCGTCCACCTCGTCGACGCCGCGGGCGAGCCCGTCCCGGTCGGCGTGCCCGGTGAGCTGCTGATCGGCGGCGAGGGCGTGGTGCGCGGCTACTGGGGCAGGCCGGGGCTGACCGCGGAGCGCTTCGTCCCGGACCCGTTCGGGCCACCGGGAGGACGGCTGTACCGCACCGGGGACATCGCGGTGCTGCGGCCCGACGGCGTGCTGGAGTACCGGGGACGCGCCGACGGGCAGGTGAAGCTGCGCGGCAGGCGGATCGAGCTGGGCGAGGTCGAGTCCGCGATCGAGGCGAGCCCCGAGGTCGACCAGGCCGTGGTGTGCGTCGCGGACGAGGGCACCGACCGCGCCGCGCTGGTGGCCCACGTGCGGCCGCGCGGCGGTGTGGACAGCGGCGACGACCCCGAGCTGGTCGCGCTGCCGACCGGTGGGGTGCTCGCGACGGTGGACCGCCGGGGCGCCGCCGAGCTGCACCAGGAGATCTTCGTCAACGAGGAGTACCTCGACGGCTTCCTGCGGCTGTGGGACGACGCCGTCGTGGTCGACGCGGGCGCGAACGTCGGCGCGTTCACGCTGTTCGCCCACCGGCGGTGCAGGCCCGCGCGGATCATCGCGGTCGAGCCGATCCCGCCGACGTTCGCCCGGCTGGAGAAGACGGTGCGGGCCAACGGGATCGACGCCGTCCTGGTCAACGCCGGGCTGGCGGCCGAACCGGGCACGGCGTCGTTCACGCACTACCCGGAGCTGACCGGGCTGTCGGGCCGCTACGCCGACCCGGTCGCCGACCGCAAGCGGGCGGCCGTGCTGTTCGACGGGCCCGAGCGGGACGTGGAGCAGTTCCTCGACCAGCGCTACCGCAACGAGTCCTACGACTGCCCGCTGACCACGCTGTCCGAGGTGATCCGCGAGCACGGGCTCGACCGGGTCGACCTGCTGAAGGTCGACGTCGAGCGCGCGGAGATGGACGTGCTCGACGGCCTGTCGGACGGCGACTGGGACCTGGTGCGCCAGATCTGCGTCGAGGTCGAGGGCGACGACCGGCGCGACGAGGTGCTGGCCGTGCTGACCAAGCGCGGGTTCGAGACGCACTCGCTCGTCCTGCTGAACGCGCTCGAGGTGTCCATTGTGCACGGTCGTCGGCCGAACCTGCCCGCACGGCCCGCGACCCGCGCCGACGCGCCCCTCGACCTCGCGGCGCTGCGGGCGCGGCTGGCCGACGTGCTGCCGGGGTACCTGGTGCCCGAGCGGTTCGTGGCCGTGGCGGGGTTCCCGCTCACCCCCAACGGGAAGGTGGACCGGCGCGCGCTGGCCGCGACGCCCGCCGCACCGCTGCCCGTGCGGGTTCCCGTCGCGCCCCGCGGTGACCTGGAGCGGCGGCTGGCCACGGTGTGGTCGTCCGTGCTCGGCGTCGACTCGATCGGCGTGCACGACAACTTCTTCGACGCGGGCGGGAACTCCCTGCTGCTCATCAGGGTGCACGCGAAGCTCGCGGAACTGGGCGTCGGAGCCCCCCGGCTCGTCGACCTGTTCTCCCACCCCACCATCGCCTCACTGGCCGCCTCGCTGGAGGGCGCGGCGCCCGTGGCACAAGAGGACCTCGAGGACCGGCGCACCGGCCGCAGCCGGTTCCTCCAGCGCAGAAGGGGAGGCTCCGGTGCTTGACGACGACCTGGTCGCCATCGTCGGGATGGCGGGCCGGTTCCCCGGCAGCCCCTCGGTGGCCGAGTTCTGGGCCAACAACCTGGCGGGCGCCGAAGGCGTGTCGTTCTACAACCGTGACGAGCTGATCGAGGCGGGGGAACCCGCAGAGCTGGTCGACGACCCCGCCTACGTCCCGGCGAGCGCCCCGCTGGCCGACCACGACCGGTTCGACGCGGAGCTGTTCGGCTACAGCCCGCGCGAGGCGCGCGTGATGGACCCGCAGCAGCGGGTGTTCCTGGAGTCGGCGTGGGAGGCGCTGGAGGACGCGGCCTGCGACCCGGACCGGCTGCGCGCCCGGATCGGCGTGTTCGCGGGCACCGGCATGACCCGCTACCTGTGGCAGAACGTCGTGCCAGCGCTGGGGTCCTCGCTCAACCCGCTGGAAGCCAGGCTGCTCAACGACAAGGACTTCCTGGCCACCACCACGAGCTACAAGCTGAACCTGCGCGGTCCGAGCGTGAACGTGCAGACCGCGTGCTCCACGTCCCTGGTAGCGGTGCACCTGGCCGCGCAGAGCCTGCTGTCCCACGAGTGCGACCTGGCGCTGGCGGGCGGCGTCACGATCGAGCTGCCGCACCGGGTCGGGTACCTGTACCAGGAGGGCGGGGTCAACTCGCCGGACGGGCACTGCCTGCCGTTCGACCACCGCGCCGCCGGGTGCGTCGGCGGCAGCGGCGTCGGGGTCGTCGTGCTGCAACGGCTCGGCGAGGCCAGGGCGCAGCACCGCCGCGTGCACGCCGTCCTGCGCGGGTCGGCGGTCAACAACGACGGCTCGGGCAAGGTCGGGTTCACCGCGCCCAGCGTGACCGGGCAGGCCGCCGTGATCCGCGACGCGCTGTTCATCGCCGAGGCCAAGCCGGAGAGCATCGGGTACGTCGAGACGCACGGCACCGGTACGCCGATCGGCGACCCGATCGAGGTCGAGGCGCTGCGCGGGGCGTTCGACGGGGTCGCCGCGGGCAGCGTCGCGCTCGGCTCGACCAAGGCCTCCATCGGCCACCTGGACGCCGCGGCGGGCATCGCCGGGCTGATCAGGGCGGTGCTGGCGGTGCGCGAGGGCGTGCTGCCGCCCAGCCCGTACTTCCAGGCCCCGAACCCGTTGCTCGAACTGGACGGCTCACCGTTCTACCTGCCGACGACGGCCTCCGCGTGGCCGCTGGGCGCCACCCCGCGCCGGGCCGGGGTGAGCTCGTTCGGCATGGGCGGCACCAACGCGCACGTCGTGGTCGAGCAGCCCCCGGCGGTGGCCGACAGCGCGCCGGACGTGCCCGGCAGGCAACTTCTGGTGCTGTCCGCGGCGAGCGAGCGGGCGTTGGAGGCGTGGCGGCTGCGGCTGGCCGACACCATGCCGGACAACGGGCTCGCCGACGTCGCGCACACGCTGGCGACCGGGCGCCGCCGCCTGCCGCACCGGCTGGCCGTGGTGGCCGACTCCCCGCGGCAGGCCGCCGAGCGGCTGCGGGACGTGAGCGCGCGGCGCATCCGGATCGCGGGCGACCCGCCTTCGGTGGTGTTCCTGTTCCCCGGTCAGGGCGCTCAGCGGCCAGGGATGGCCGCGGACCTGCACCGGGTGGCGCCGGTGTTCCGCACCGAGCTGGACCGGTGCGTGGAGCTGTTCGAGCGGCACGGCGTCCACCTGCGGAACGCGCTGCTGGACGCCGACTCCGACCCGGACGCCTTGCGCCGCACCGATCTCGCCCAGCCCGCGTTGTTCGCGCACTCGTACGCGTTGGCGCGCCAGTGGGAGCACTGGGGTGTCACGCCGAGCGCGATGGCGGGCCACAGCGTCGGCGAGTACGTCGCCGCCTGCCTGGCGGGCGTGCTGGACCTGCCGGACGCCGTGCGGCTGGTGGCCAGGAGGGGCGCGCTGATGGCGGCGCTGCCCACCGGCTCGATGCTCGCCGTGGCCCTGCCCGAGGACGAGGCGGTCGCGCTGCTGGTCGACGGCGTGGAGCTGGCGGCGGTCAACGGGCCCCGGCAGTGCGTGCTGTCCGGCCGGACCGAGGCGGTCGAGCGGCTGCACGCGACGCTGTCGGCGGACGGCGTGCGGTGCAAGGTGCTGGAGACCTCGCACGCGTTCCACTCGGCGATGCTCGAACCGGTGCTCGAGCCGTTCGAGCGGGAGGTGCGCCGAACCCCGCTCCGGCCGCCGACGATCCCGTTCACCTCCTGCGTCACGGGAGCGCTCGTCGAGCCGGGCCAGGCGACCGACCCGGCCTACTGGGCGCGCCAGGCACGTCGGGCGGTCCGCTTCGGCGACGCCCTCGACCTGCTGGCCGCCGATCCCGGCACGCTGTTCGTCGAGGTCGGTGCGGGCCGGGGCATGGCGGAACTGGCCCGCAGGCACCTGCGCACCCTCCGGCACGCGCCGATCAGCTCGCTGCCGCTCACCGGTGGCGAGCACGACGAGCAGCTGCTGGCCGCGTTGGGCCAGGCCTGGGAGCACGGCGTCGACGTCGACTGGACGGCGGTGCACGAGGGCGGGTCCCGGCACGTCGTGGCGCTGCCCGGCTACCCGTTCACCCGCAAGCGGCACTGGATCACCGCACCCGGCAGGTCCTCGGTCGCGACCGCACCGGTCGACGAGCCGGCACCGGTGGCCGCCACGTCCGGGCAGGCCGCCACGAGCGATGCCGAGGCCATCGTCATCGAGGTGTTCCGGGAGGCGTTCGGCGTGGACGACATCGGCCCCCAGGACGACTTCTTCGGCCTCGGCGGGACCTCGCTGCTGGCCGCCGAGGTGGTGCACCGGCTGCGGAAGCGGTTCGCCGTCGAGTTCCCGGTGCGGTACCTGTTCGAGGCGCCGGGGGTGGCGGACCTGGCGGCGCTGATCAGCGGCACCGCCCAGGGCGACGCCGAGGACGACCTCGACGCGCTCGTCGCAGAGCTGTCCGCGTTGTCCGACCACGAGATCGCCCACCTGCTCGCCGACGGCACGGACGGAGTGGCGCGATGACGCGGACCCTGCGGCAGCGGCTCGCGGCGTTGACGCCTGCGGAGCGGGCGGCCCTCACCGAGCGGCTGCACACCCGTGCGGCGAAACCCGCCAAGGCGTTGGACTTCAGCCTCTTCTACTTCGCCAACGCCGCCGAGGACGAGCCCCGGTACCGGTTCCTGCTCGACACGGCCAAGCTGGCCGACCGCCTCGGTTTCACCGCGGTGTGGACGCCGGAACGGCACTTCCACTCGTTCGGCGGGCTCTACCCGAACCCGTCCGTGCTCAGCGCGGCGCTCGCGATGGCCACCGAACGGGTGCGGATCCGCGCGGGCAGCCTCGTGCTGCCGCTGCACCACCCGATCCGGGTCTGCGAGGACTGGTCGGTCATCGACAACCTGTCCGGCGGGCGGGTCGGCCTGTCGTTCGCGACGGGCTGGCACGGCACCGACTTCGCGCTCGCCCCCGACCACTACGCCGACCGCCGCGAGCGGACGTGGGACGCGATCGACGTGGTGCGCAAGCTGTGGCGCGGCGAGGACGTGGACTTCCCCGGCCCTGACGGGACCACCGTGACGCCCACCCTGTTCCCCCGCCCCGTCCAGCCGGACCTGCCGGTGTGGGTCACGGCGTCCGGCAACCCGGACAGCTTCACCAAGGCGGGCGAGCTCGGCGCGAACGTGCTGTCGGCGCTGATCGGCCAGTCGCCCGAACACCTCGCCGCCAACATCGCCCGCTACCGCGCCGCCCGCGCCGCGCACGGGCACGACCCGGACGCGGGCACCGTGACCGTGATGCTGCACGCCTACCTCGACCAGGACGCGACGGCCGCGCGGGAGCTGTGCGCGGCGCCGCTGCGCGAGTACCTGCGCGGCTACCTCGAGCAGCAGCGGGACATGGTCGGCGGCCCCGACCAGGAGGGCGACGTCGAGGCGCGGCTGGACTTCGCCTACGAGATGTACTCCACGCAGACCGCGCTGATCGGCTCGCCGGACACCGTCGGGCCGCTGCTGGCCCGGCTGGCCGCCGCGGGCGTGGACGAGATCGCCTGCCTGGTGGACTTCGGCGTCCCGTTGGACAAGGCGGTCGAGAGCATCCACCTGCTGGCGCGGGTGAAGGACGGCCAGGCGGCCACCGGCGCGCCGGTCACCACCGCGCCGCTGGGCATCGACCAGGAGCGCATGCGCAGGCTGGAGCTGGCCAACCCCGCCGGTCCGGCCAACTACGTCACCACGGGGCTGCGGATCCGCGGACCGCTGCGCGCCGACGCGCTGGACGACGCGCTGCGGTTCGTCGGCGGCAGGCAC
This sequence comes from Umezawaea tangerina, assembly GCF_003002815.1. Lineage (GTDB taxonomy): Bacteria > Actinomycetota > Actinomycetes > Mycobacteriales > Pseudonocardiaceae > Umezawaea > Umezawaea tangerina. Next base: position 444,950 of record NZ_PVTF01000005.1, read on the forward strand.
GAAGCGCTGCGCACCACGTTCGACACGCGCGACGGCGTCGCCCTGCAGCGGATCGGCGCCGACTTCGCGCTGCGGCTGGAGCGGTTCGACGTGACCGACGTGCCGCCGGAGGAACGGGTGCGAGCCGCGCGGGAGCTGCGCACGGCGTTCGCCCGGCGCCCGTTCCCCGACGACCGGCCCCCGGTGCGGGTGGCGCTGATCAGGCTCGCCCAGGACGACCACCAGCTGGCGGTGGTCAAGCACCACATGATCACCGACTGGGTGTCGTTCACCGTCTTCCTCAGGGAGCTGTTCGGCGCGTACCTGGACCTCTCCCTCGGCCGCACGCCGGACCTCCCGCCCGCGGTGCCCTACCGGGCGTTCGCCGAGCGGGAGCGCGAACGGTTGCGCGGCGGGAAGATGGACGACCAGCTCGACCACTGGGTCAAGCAGCTCGACGGCGCACCGGAGCCGGTCACCCTGCCGATGGCCGGGCGGCGCCCGGAGAAGCAGACGTTCGAGGGCGAGCGCGCCTGGATGCTGTTCTCCCACGAGACCACGGCCAAGCTCAACGCGGTCAGCCGGGCGGAGCGGGTCACGCCGTTCATGACCGCCTACACCGCGCTGGTGGCCTGCCTGGGCCACGTCACGGGCGAGTCGGACCTGGTGCTCGGCTCACCCACGGCCAACCGCGACTGGGCGCCGGAGAACCTCCTCGGGCTGCTGCTGCGGCCGATGCCGCTGCGCACCCGGCTGCGGCCGGAGCAGACCTTCCGGTCGGCACTGGCCGACGTCCGGAAGGTCACCTCGGCGGCGCTGGCCAACGCCGAGGTCCCCTACCAGGCGCTGGTGGACCGGCTGGCGCCGGAACGCGACCTGGACTGGCTGCCGCTGTTCAAGCTGCGGTACCTGTTCCTGCGCTGGGACGAGCCGGTGGCGGTCTCCGGGCTGACCCTGAGCCCGCTCGACACCGACCCCAGGACGTCGCTCTACGACGGCACCGTCTCGCTGTGGGACGACGCGCACGGCATGTTCGGCCGGATCGAGTACAACTCCGGCCTGTTCGCGCGCGACACCGTCGTGTCGACCATCGAGACCTTCGCCACCATGCTCGACGCCGCGGTCACCGATCCGGACCTGCGCGTCGGCGACCTGCCCACGTCGGGCTCCCGGCGCTTCCACGTCGACCAGGACGAGCTCGAAGTCCGCCTCGGCGACCAGCGTCCCCGTTCCTGAGGAGTACCACAGTGCACACCCGCGACGAAGTCCACGCGGTCGTCACGCCGGTATGGCGCGACGTCCTCGGCAGGTCCGAGCTGCCCGCGGACGCCGATTTCTTCGAGCTGGGCGGCGATTCCATCCAGGGCGCCCGGCTCATGGGCAGGCTGCGCGAGCTGTTCGGCCTGCCCCTCCCCCTCCAGCTGATCTTCTTCCACCCGGCGCTGCCCGACTTCACCACCGCCGTGGGCGAGGCGGCCGAGCAGCTCCGGGCGGAACCGGCGGACAGCACCCCGAGCACCGCGGGCCCGCTGCCGCTCTCGGCGCAGCAGGAGGAGCTCTGGGTCGCCGACCAGCTGACGCCCGGCAACCTCGCCTACACCGAACTGCTGCCGCTGCGGCTGACCGGCCCGCTGGACGTGGCCGGGCTCCAGACCTCCGTCGACGCACTGGTGGCCCGGCACGAGTCGCTGCGCACGAGGTTCCCCACGGGCCCGGACGGCGTCCCGCACCAGGACGTGCTGCCCGCCCTGCGGGTGGCGCTCGACCGGGTCGACGTGGCCGACGTGGACAAGGCGCGGCAGGTCGCGCTCGACCGCCTCACCGAGCCGTTCGACCTCGCCGAGGGGCCGCTGGTGCGCGCGGTGCTGCTCGACATCGACCCGGACGACCACGTGTTCCTGCTGTACGCGCACCACATCGTCGCGGACGGCCTGTCGCTCGCCGTGCTCTGCGACGAACTCGCCGACCACTACGCCGGACGCGGGCTGCCCCAGCCCGCCCCGACCACCCGCGACCGCCGCCCGGCCGACCTCGCCCGTCAGCTGGAGTACTGGAAGCAGCAGCTCCACGGCGTGCGACCGCTGGACCTTCCGCTGGACCGACCTCGCGCCGCGGTGCGCGACAACGGCGGGAGCAGGCTGCGGTCCACGATGTCCGGCGAGCTCCGCGACGCGGTGCGCGCGCTGGCCCGCGAGGAGGGCGCGACGCAGTTCGTCGCGCTGCTGGCGGCGTTCCAGGTGCTGCTGGGCCGCTGGGCGGGCACCGAGGACGTGGCGATCGGCTCGCCGGTGTCCGCGCGGTCGGCGCCGGAGCTGGAGCGCGTGGTCGGCTACCTGGTCACCATGGCCACCTTCCGCGGCGACCTGTCCGGCGACCCGAGCTTCCGGGAACTGCTGCGGCGCACCCGTGACGTGGCTTTCGGCGCGCTGGCCAACAGCGACGTGCCGTTCACCAGCGTGGTGGCGGAACTGGCGCCGGAGCGCGACCAGTCGCGACCGCCGATCTTCTCGGCGACCCTGGTGTCGCAGCCCACCCCGCCCACCCTGGTCGCCGACCTCGGCGACGTGACCGGGGTGTCGTTCCCGGTGCCCCGCCGGTACAGCACCTACGACCTGACGCTGTACGCCTGGGACGCGCCCGACGAGCTGATCATCGACATCGAGTACGCCACCGCGCTGTTCGACACCTCGACCGCGCGGCGGCTGGCCGAGCAGTTCGCCCGGCTGGTCGAGGGCGCGGTCGCCGCACCGGACGCCCCGCTCTCGACGCTGGAGATCCTGCCCGAGCCGGAGCTCCGGAAAGTGGTGCGGGACTGGAACGACACGGCGGCGGCGTTCGCGCTGGACCGCCCGGTGCACGAACTCGTGACAGCGCAAGTACAACGCGCGCCGGACCGGATCGCGGTCGTCGAAGGCGACCGCGAGGTCACCTACGCGGAACTGCACGACCGGGCTACCGTCCTCGCGCGACGGCTGCGCGAGCACGGCGTCGGGCCGGACGTGGTGGTGGCCGTGCGGATGGCGCGGTCGGTGGACCAGCTCGTGGCGCTGCTGGCGGTGTGGCACTCGGGCGGCGCCTACCTGCCGCTCGACCCGGCCTATCCGGCCGAGCGGCTCGACTTCATGATCACCGACAGCGGGGCGCGGCTGCTGGTCACCGCGGCGGCGGGCGGCGGGCACGAGGTGCTGCCGCTCGACGGCGACGCACCGGCCGCACGCGAGTCCACTGTGGACGACCTCGCGTACGTGATCTACACCTCGGGCTCGACGGGCGAGCCCAAGGGCGTGCTGGTACCGCACCGGGGAATCCTGAACCGGATCCTGTGGATGCAGCACGAGTACGGGCTCACCGAGGACGACGTGATGCTGCAGAACGCGGCGTACACGTTCGACTTCTCGGTGTGGGAGTTCTTCGGACCGCTGGTGCTGGGCGCGCGCGTGGTGCTGCCCGACGCCGACGGGCACCGCGACAACGCCCAGCTGGTCGAGCTGATCGCCCGCCACGGCGTGACCACGGTGCACTTCGTGCCGTCGATGCTGCGCTACTTCCTGGCCGAACCGGAACTGGCCCGCTGCACCGGGCTGCGGCGGGTGTTCAGCGGCGGCGAACCGCTGCCCACCGCGCTCGTCGCCGAGTTCTCCGCGCGCTTGGGCCACGTCGAGCTGCACAACCTGTACGGGCCGACCGAGACCAGCGTGGACGTCACGCACTGGCCGGTCGCGCGGGACGAGGCGGCGGCGGTCATGCCGATCGGCCGTCCGATCGACAACACCACGTGCTACGTGCTCGACGACCGGATGCGCCCGCAGCCGATCGGCGTGCCGGGCGAACTGCACATCGGCGGCGTGCAGCTGGCGCGCGGTTACCTCGGCAAACCGGGGCTGACGGCGGAGCGGTTCGTAGCCGACCCGTTCGGCCCGCCCGGCGGCAGGCTGTACCGCACCGGTGACCGGGTGCGGTGGCGCGCGGACGGCGTGATCGAGTTCCTCGGGCGGATCGACCGGCAGGCCAAGGTCCGCGGGTTCCGCGTCGAGCCCGGCGAGGTCGAGGCCGCCCTCACCGCGCACCCCGGAGTCCGCGAAGCGGCGGTGGTCGTGCGCGAGGACGAGCACGGCGAACGGCGGCTGGTCGCCTACCTGGTGGGCGAGCCGGTCGGCACGGCGCCGCTGCGCGCGTGGCTGGCCGACCGGCTGCCCGACCACTCGATCCCGACCGCGTACGTCGAGCTGGACCGGCTTCCGCTGTCCCCCAGCGGGAAGCTCGACCACGAGGCGCTCGCGGCACCCACCGGCGACCGGCCCACCGTGGCCGCCGGGTACAGCGCGCCGGTCGGCGAGCGCGAAGAACTGCTCGCCGGGCTGTGGTCGGACGTGCTCGGCGTGGACCGGATCGGCCGCGACGACAACTTCTTCGAGCTGGGCGGCGACTCGATCCGGGGCATCCACGTGATCGCCAAGGCCCGGCGCGCGGGCCTCGCGGTGACCGTGCCGCAGCTGTTCCGCCACCAGACGATCGCGGAGCTCGCCGCGGTGGCCACGGCCGTGGGCTCCGCGCCCGCGCCCGCCAAGCCCGTGGGGGCGACGTTCCCGCTCACGGCGTTGCAGATCGGCATGGTGCGAGAGGCGGACCTGGCTCCGGGCAAGGGGATGTACGTCGTGCCCGCCGAGGCGCTGCTGTCCGGCGACGTCGACCCGGACGCGCTCCGCGCGGCGTTCGCGGCGCTCATCGCCCACCAGCCGGTCCTGCGCACGTCGGTCAGCGGGGACACCCAGACCGTGCACCCGGCGGTCGAGCCGGTCTTCAGCTACGAGGACTGGAGCGCCTACCCCGAGGCCGAGCAGGAGCGGCGCAGGCACGAGCGGCTCGAATCCGAGTGGCGGGCGGGATTCCGGCTGGACGCGGCGCCGCTGTCCCGGCTCCGCCTGGCCCGCCTGGCCGACGACCGGCACAGCATGGTGTGGACGAGGCACAACGTGCTGCTCGACGGGTGGAGCTACGCGCGGCTGTTCGACGAGCTGCTCCGGCTGCACGCGGCCATCCGCGACGGCGAGCCGGTGCCGGAGCTCGCCGCGCCGGAGTCGTTCGGGCGCTACGTCGACTGGCTCGCGCCCCGCGCCGAGGCGGCGGCGGACGCGCTGTGGACGGAGTTCCTCGCCGACCTGCGGCCCGTGACGCTGTTCGACCCCGCGCCGATCGCCGGGCAGGCCCCGTACGAGGAGCTGCGGTTCGAGCTGCCCGCCGAGGCCGAGACCTTCGTGCACCGCTCCCGGCTGACGCTCAGCGCGATGCTCGAGGGCGCGTGGGCGGCGGTGCTCGCCCGGCACACGGCCACGACGGACGTCCGGTACGGCCTGGTGTTCTCCACCCGCCCGGCCGAGCTGCCCGCCGTCGAGGACATGCTCGGGCTGCTGATCAACACCCTGCCCTCCGGCCTGCGGGTGGACCCGGAGCTGCCGGTGGTCGAGTGGCTGCGGTCGATCCAGGACCGGGGCATCCGGCTCAAGGAGCTGGCGACCGCCAGCCTGGAGGTGCTGCGCGAGCGCGCGGGCGGCCCGCTGTGGGACACGTTGCTGCTGCTGCACAACTACCCGCACAACTTCGACGACGCGCTGCCCGGCGGCCTGCGGATGCTCGACACCCAGGGGTTCTCCAGGGTCGGCGCGGCGCTCATCGTGTCGGTGGACCCCCGACCGCTGCGGGTGGCGATGCTCTTCGACACCGCGAGGGTCGACGCGGACACGGTGCGGCAGCTCGGCGCCGACCTCGCCGAGCTGCTCACCGCGATGATGGCCGATCCCGACCGGCCGGTCGGGGAACTGCTCGGCCCGCGCCCTCAGGACGGCTGAGGCGGGCCGGTCACGGTCCCGGTGGCGCTTCCAGGTCGGACTCGACCGCGGAAGTGATCATCGGGACCGACTCCGGCCGGAAAAAAGCGTCGTCGTCACCGGGCAACAACCGGAGCCGGAATGACGCGGCGGTGTGGGACTTCCATTCCGCCACGTCATCCGGGGGGACGACTCCGTCGAATTCCCCGACGAACGCGGAAATCGGGCAGCGCACCACGCGATCAGGAGGAGACTGGTACTTCTCGACCAACAGCGAGTCCGCGCGGTAAGTCGGCAGCATGAGTTCGGCGAAGAACGGATCGGCCTTCAACGGGCTGTCCTCGCGCACCCGGATCGGGTCCGCCAGGAATTCGGCGTCGCTGAGCCGGTCATTGGTCACCGCGGGCGGGGCGATCAGGTGCGGCGCCGTTTCGGCCGACACGAAGAGGTGGAGCGGACCGGGCACACCCGAGTCCTCCTCCAGCTTCCGCGCCAGCTCGAACGCGACGAGCGCGCCCATGCTGTGCCCGAAGAACGCGTAGGGCACGTCCAGCAGCCCGCGCAGCCCGTCCACCAGCCGCTCCACGAGCTCGGCCATGTCCGCGACGGCCGGTTCCCGCAGACGAGCCTCCCTACCAGGCGTTTGCACCAGTACCGGCTCGACCTCCTCGCCCAGCCGGTCGGCGAGTTCGCGGTAGCCCGAGGCGCCCTTGCCCGCGTACGGAAAGAAGAACAACCGCACCGGACGGCCGTCCTCCACCGGACGCCGGTACGCGACCCAGTCGTTCTTCGCCACTACCGGACCTGCTCTTCCATGAGCCGACGCAGGCTGAGCGGCCGCATGTCGCTCCAGACCTCGTCGATGTGCGCGAGGCATTCCGCCTTGTCCCCGCCGAATCCGTCCTGCCGCCACCCGCCCGGAATCGCCTTGCCCTCGGGCCAGATGGAATACTGCTCCTCGTCATTGAGGACCACGATGTACCGCAATGTTTCAGCCATGCTGTTCCTCCCCAGTGAGCAGAGCTCGATTATGGCATAGTGTGCGGCGGCGTCGAATAGCATCCGAACCGGTTGTCGCGCTGTGACCGCAGTGATACGAGAGACCGGGCCCACCCGCACGCACACCGGCGCGGCTCGGCCAGAAAGGATTTCGAACCATGTCTTCTCGGCAGCGAATCATCCCGGTTCTGCTCCTGGCGCTCGTCTCCGCGGGGGTCGCGCCCGCACGGGCCGACACGTCGCACCACCCCGTGTCCATCGCCCAGGCACGCGCCTTGCCGCTGGGCACCGTGGTCACGGTCGAGGGCACGGCCACGACCCCGTCCGGCGCGTTCGAGTCCAGCTTCTACGACAAGGGCTTCGCCCTCCAGGACCGCTCCGCCGGGATCTACGTCAGCGTCGCCGTCGACCCGCACGTCACGCCCCGCGCCAGGGTGCGGGCGACCGGCACGCTGCGCGACAGCTCCGGACTGCGCGTCCTCGTCCCCAACACCCCGCTCGCGGTGCACGGCACCGGACCCACGATCCGCCCCAAGCCGGTCACCACCGCCACCGTCGGCGAGACCACGGAGGGATCACTGGTGCGCGTGGTCGCCACGATCACCCGCGCCCCCGAGTCAGATCTGCCCTACGGCCACAAGTTCTTCGTCGACGACGGCTCCGGGGAACTCACGATCTTCGTCAACACCCAGACCGGCATCGACCTCACCGGCCTCTCGGCGGGCCAACACGTCCACGTGACCGGCTTCAGCAGCCAGTACGACACCCACTACGAGATCGACCCGAGGTCCCCGGCGGACATCACCGCCCGGCAACCGTAGGAGGACCGGGCCCCTGCCCCCACAGGGCACGGGGCCCGGCATGCGGCCGCGCTCATCGTTCGATCGACACGCCGCGCAGGGTCTTCAGGTCACCGAAGAACGACGGCGTGGTGGCCACCCTGAAGTCGTCCACGACCCAGATCTCCTTGGTCCGGTCCCGACGCTGCACGTTCAGGTGGACCGGGACATCACCGCTATGTGATGCCAGGGTCTGCTTCAACTCCTGCACCAACGCCGGGGTCAACGTCTTCGTGCTGACCCCGAGCACGACGGGCGGCGCGACCCCCGGATTGTTCTCGGCGTCGGAGATGTCCAGCGGGACGACGTCACCACCGAAGATCGACATCTTGTCCTCGCGCCAGTTCACCCGCCCCTTCACGCAGACCGCGGAGTCCATCTCCAGGTCGCCGTGGAGCACCGCGTAGGACTTGGGGAAGAACAACACCTCGACGGAGGCGTCGAGGTCCTCGACCGTCACGATCGCCCACGGCTCACCGTTCTTGTTGACCCGCCGCTCGATCGCGGAGATCATCCCGGACACGACCAACTCGCCCTCCCGCGGCGGGTCGTCGATGACCACGGCGATGGGGCGCGGCGCGTACTTGCGAAGGATCCGCTCGGACCCGTCCAAGGGGTGCGCCGACACGTACAGACCCAGCATCTCCTTCTCCAGCGACAGCACCTGCTTGCGCGGCCACTCCTCGGTGCCGATCTTCAGATGCGCGAGCGCCGAGCGGTTCTCGTCCGGTTCGCCGGACTCCTCGCCGCTGCCGAACAGGTCGAACTGCCCCTCGGCCTCCTTGCGCTTGATCGGGACGACGATGTCGACCGCGTCCTCGTGCACCTGGACGAGCGACATGCGGGTGTGGCCGAAGGAGTCGAAGGCACCGGCCTTGACCAAGGACTCGACGACCCTCTTGTTGCACACCACCAACTCCGACTTGTCCAGGAAGTCGGTGAACGAGGTGTAGGCCCCGCGCCTGCCGCGTGTGGCGATGATGGAGTCGACCACGTTGGCGCCGACGTTGCGGATCGCCCCGAGACCGAACCGGCCGTCGACGCCAGCCGCACCGAAACGCAGGGCCGACTCGTTGACATCCGGCGGCAGCACCTTGATGCCCAGTCGACGGCACTCGGCGAGGTAGACCGCGGACTTGTCCTTGTTGTCGCCCACCGAGGTGAGCAGGGCCGCCATGTACTCGGCGCGGAAGTTCGCCTTCAGGTGCGCGGTCCAGTAGGAGATCAGACCGTAGGCGGCGGCGTGGGACTTGTTGAACGCGTACCCGGCGAAGGGGAGGATCGTGTCCCACAGGGCCTTGACGGCCTCGTCGGAGAACTTCAGCTCGTGGTTGCGCATACCGTCGCGGAAGCCCTCGAACTCCTTGGCGAGGACCTCGGCCTTCTTCTTGCCCATCGCCTTGCGCAGGACGTCCGCGCGCCCCATCGAGTAGTTGGCGACCTTCTGGGCGATGAACATGATCTGTTCCTGGTAGACGATCAGACCGTAGGTCTCGCCCAGGATGTCCTTGAGCGGCTCGGCCAACTCCGGGTGGATCGGAGTGACCTCCTGGCGGCCGTTCTTGCGGTCGGCGTAGTCGTTGTGCGCGTTCATGCCCATCGGGCCCGGCCGGTACAGCGCGCTGACAGCCACGATGTCCTGGAAGGAGGTCGGCTGCATGCGCCTCAGCAGGTCCCGCATCGGCCCACCGTCGAGCTGGAACACACCCAGGGTGTCGCCGCGGCTGAGCAGCGCGTAGGTCTCCGGGTCGTCCAACGGCAGGTTGTCGAAGTCGGGGACCTCCTGCTTGCCGCGGTTGGCCTCGATGTTGTCGATGGCATCACCCATGACCGTGAGGTTGCGCAGCCCCAGGAAGTCCATCTTCAGCAGGCCGATGTTCTCGCACGACGGGTAGTCCCAGCCGGTGATGATCGACCCGTCGTCGCGCATCCACAGCGGCACCGACTCCGACAGCGGATCACGCGACATGATCACCGCGCAGGCGTGGACACCGGCGTTGCGGATCAGCCCCTCGAGCCCTCGCGCGGTGTCGAAGATGGTCTTGACCTGCTCGTCGGTCTCGACCAGGGCGCGGACCTCGGCGGCCTCGCCGTAGCGGGCGTGGCTCTTGTCGACGATCCCGTGGAGCGGGATGTCCTTGGCCATGATCGGCGGCGGCAGCGCCTTGGAGATCCGGTCGGCGATCCCGAAACCCTGCTGGCCGAAGTGGACCCTGGCGGAGTCCTTCAGCGCGGCCTTCGTCTTGATCGTGCCGAACGTGATGACCTGCGCCACCCGGTCGCCGCCGTACTTGTCGGAGGCGTACCGGATCATCTCGCCTCGGCGGCGGTCGTCGAAGTCGATGTCGATGTCGGGCATCGCCGTGCGCTCGGGGTTCAGGAACCGCTCGAACAGCAGGCCGTGCGGGATCGGGTCGATGTTGGTGATGCCCATCGCGTAGGCCACCAGGGCACCCGCCGCCGAGCCGCGGCCCGGTCCGACCCGGATGCCGACCTCGCGGGCGTGGCGGATGAGGTCACCGACGATCAGGAAGTAGGCGGGGAAGCCCTTGTCCACGATGACCTTGAGTTCGAACTCCGCCCGCTCGACGTAGCCGTCCGGGATCCCGTCGGGGAAACGCCGCTCCAACCCGGCGAAGACCTCGTGGCGGAACCACGATTCCTGCGTCTCGCCCTCGGGGACGTCGAAGTTGGGGATGCGGTCGTGGTGGGCCCACACGTCCGCGTAGGACTCGACGCGCTCGGCGATCAGCAGGGTCGAGTCCGTCGCTCCCGGAACCTCGGCGTCCCACAGTTCCCGCATCTCCTTGGCGGACTTGAGGTAGTAGCCGTTGCCGTCGAACTTGAACCGGGTCGGGTCGGAGAGCATCTTGCCCGACTGCACGCACAACAGCGCCGAGTGCGTGTCCGCCTGGTCCTTGGTGACGTAGTGGCTGTCGTTGGTCGCAAGTGGAGGGATACCGAGCTTCCTGCCCACCGCGAGAAGTCCCTCGCGGACCCTTCGCTCGATGCTCAGACCGTGGTCCATCACCTCGAGGAAGAAGTTGTCGGCCCCGAAGATGTCCCGGTAGTCCGCCGCCGCCCGCAACGCTTCGGCTTCCTGACCGAGACGAAGCCGCGTCTGCACCTCACCGGACGGACAGCCGGTCGTCGCGATGATGCCCTCGGAGTGCTCCACGATCAGTTCACGATCCATGCGCGGCTTGCGGTAGTACCCTTCCACGCTGGCGCGGGTGTGGAGCTTGAACAGGTTGCGCAGTCCGGTGGAGTTGGCCGCCAGCATGGTCATGTGGGTGTAGGCGCCGGCACCGGCGACGTCATCACCTCGCTGACCGGGGTCACCCCAGAAAACGGGCTTCTTGTGGATACGACTATGGGGAGCCAGGTAGGCCTCGACACCGATGATCGGCTTGATGCCGAACCTGGTGGCAGTCTGGTAGAACTCGTCCGACCCGTACATGTTGCCGTGGTCGGTCATCCCCACGGCCGCCATCCCCAGCCGTTGCGCCTCTTCGAACAACGGGTTCACCTTCGCCGCACCGTCGAGCATCGAGTACTCGGTGTGGACATGCAGGTGGACGAACGACTTCCCTGACAAGACGGGAACCTCTCAAGATCTTGGTCATTCCATTGTGGATCATGACCTCGACATGTCCGACCCCTTCGGCCGCCTGCTCAACGCACGCGCGGATCGCAACTCCTGCAACTGCTCGACATTCGCCAACAGCGCATGGTCGACTTCATGTCGCAGTCGATTCTCGCGGCCGGGGGTTGGCACGACAACGACGTACACCCCACCGAATCGGCCATGCGCACGACACACCACGGGGCGACCTACCTGAACGTCCGGCACGCACGGGTTGCCCGGCAAGACATGCTCTTGCACCCTGCCGTTGCCGACGATGACTCAGCCGAGCCTGCGCAGCAGCACGTCGACGAGCTTCTGCGGTTCGTCCAGCATGATGTCGTGGCCGCAGTCGATGGTGTGGAAATCCCATGACGGGTCGCCCTCGATGCGTTCCCGGTTGTCGCCGTACGGGCTGTCGTACCCGGTGGCGAGGATGTACGTCCGCTTGAAGCCAGCGAGGTTGACGTCGCTCAGCGGCAATCTCTCGGTTGTAGCGGCGAGCGGGAAGGGGACGCCGAGTCGGTCGATGACCGCCCGGTCGCTCTCGTTGCCACCGAACTGAGCGGCCGGGAACGGATCGATGTACAGACCCCGGTTGTCGGCCCCCGTGGCCAGGAACATCTCGAGGGCGGGTGGGTAGACGTCGACGAACGACTGCCCGTGCGACGGGACGACAGCATCGAGGTAGACGAGCTCGTCGACGCGGTTCGGGATCTGGCAGGCCACTCCCGTGATGACCATCCCGGCGTACGAGTGGCCCACCAGCGTGACGGATGACAGGTCCTCCCACTTGACGAGATTGACGATGTCGGTGACGTGGGTGCTGAGGGTGATGTCACCGGACAGGAGGTGGGAGTGTTCGGCGCATCCGGCCAGCGACGGCGTGAACACCGTGTGCCCCGAGCTCCGCAGCAGGTCGGCTGTCCGCCGGTACGTCCAGCCCCCGCGCCAACCACCGTGCACCAGGACAAAGGTTGCCATGTCGATCTCTTCCCATCTGATCCGCAGGTGCGCCTTGTCGCGCCGGATGTCAGGTCCGAACCCGGACGGTTCGCCGTTGCGCCCGTTCGTCGATGTCACCGCACGACGCCCACCCGACCGACTTCCCCCTTGGAAGCCGTCGGACCAGTTCGCCGAGTTCCTCTTGCTGCCGCGCCACGGTTGCGACCACTGTCGTGACGCCGCGGAGGCGCTGGGTTGTTCGAGATCGCCCTGGTGATCCAAGGGATCGATCCCATGGCCCGCTTGTCTACCCGAAGCCCGCACCGATGAGGGAGCCGCCGTCCACGGGCGCCACCACTCCTGTCACGAATCTCGAGTGCGGCGACACGAGCGCCGCGGCCACGTTCGCGAACTCGCGAGGCTCCCCGATGCGGCCCAGCGGCACCCTGTCACCAAGGCGCCCCTTCGACAGCCCTGGCCGACTGTCGACCATCTTGTCGACGAGCTGCGTGTCGAACAGTCCGGCCATCAACGTGTTGACGCTGATGTTGTCCTTTGCGACCTCGAGGGCCAGGGTCTGGGCGTAGCCGATCACCGCCGACCACACGGCAACCGGGGCCGCCATGTCGATGGCCGGTCGTTGGACGACCGCGGAGACGACGTTGAGGATGCTGCCGCCCTCACCCGTCATGTACGGCAACGTCGCACGCACGGACCTCACCACGTAGTAGAAGTGCCGCTCGAATGCCGTCACCCAGACGTCGTCGGTCAGCTTCGAGATGGGGCGGACGGGCGGCCCACCGTCGTTGGTGACGAGGACGTGCACGGCGTCTCCGAACCGACCGACAGTCGAAGCCGTGACCCGGACGATGTCGTCCGCCTTCGAACAGTCGGCGGCCAGCCCGAGGACCTTGCCCTCGCCGTGCCTGTGGGAAAGGTGTTCAGCGGCCGCAGCCGCCTTCTCCGCCCGTCGCCCGAAGATCGTCACAAGGGCACCCTCGGCCAGCAGTCGATCGGCGATCGCGTAGCCCAGCCCATCGCTTCCGCCACCGACGATCGCGACCTTGCCCGCCAGTCCGAGGTCCATCAGCAGACTCCGATCGAGGCCAGGAACGACTCGGCGTTGCCGTGGAAGACGTCGTCGAGGACGTCCGGCGGGAAGCCCTGCTCCCGCCAGTCCCGGACCAACCTCTCGTGGCTGAGCATCGGGTAGTCGGCCGCGAAGAACACCTTCTTGCGCAGGCGTCTGCCGATCTCGCGCTTGAGCTCCTCCGGGTAGTAACGGGGGGACCAGCCGTGCAGCTCCAGCCAGACGTTGCCCTTGTGCAGCGCGATGGCGATCATCTCGGACTGCCACGGCCACGCGACCCGCGCCGCGATCACGTCGAGGTCCGGATAGCGCGCCGCGATGCGGTCGACGTGGCGAGGGTGGCAGCTGTCGAGCTCGAGGCCCATGCCACCACGCATCCCCGCGCCGTTCGCCGACATGCCCACGAGCATCAGCACAGGACGACGAGCCTCGACGCACAGGTTCAGACACTTCTCCCAGGCAGGCTGGTCCGGCGCACCGGCCGCGGAGAACGGGTGCAGTGCCATCCCGACCAGACCCGGTCCGTCGCCGAGGCAGCGCTCGAGCTCCTTGACGTGATCGGGCCGGGTCGGGTCGATCCCTATCCAGTTGCCGAGCACGACATCGGAGTACTCGCGCGTGTAGTCGAAGGCGTAGTCGTGCTGGTCGCGCAGCGCGCCGACGTCCATCTTGTAGGTGTACGCGAGGTCCAGCATCACCTTGGCGTTGGCCTGGCGGAACTGGGCGGCCTGTTCCTCCTCGCTGACGAAGGTCATGTCCCACTTGAAGTAGTCACGTACCGCTTCTCGGGCCTCACGGTCCTCGAAAGGGCTGCCCTTCCAGCCCTTCGCGGTCCCCCAGTGGGAGTGGAAGTCGATCAGCCGAGGCGGCGTGGACGTTGGCGTGGTCATGGTGCCGCTCCCTCGAACGTGGCTGCCGTGCGTCGCGCCCCGACATCGTCGACAGGACGTGCACCTTCCCGGGCAACAGCCATGACCGTCCCTTCGACGAACACCTGCCGCCATCGAGGCGGACGACCTTCGCGAACACTTAATGACATGTCTATCATAAAATGCACAGACGGCGACACCGCCGCCCTTCCAGCACCAGGAGCGCCATGCGAGCCATCACCCAGTACGAGTTCGGCGGTCCCGACGTGCTCACCGTCGTCGACGCGCCCGAGCCCAAGCCCATCCCGACCGAGGTCCTCGTCCGCGTCAAGGCGATCGGCTTGAACCCGTTGGACACGCGCCTGCGCGCCGGCGAGTTCCCCGTGCAGCTGCCGTTCACCCTCGGCTGGGACATCAGCGGCGTGGTCGAGGAGGCTCCCCACACGTGGCGGCTCAAGCCGGGTGACGAAGTGTTCGGCATGCCGCTGTTCCCGCGGATGGCGAGCGGGTACGCCGAGCTCGTGTCCGCGCCGGCACTGCACCTGGCGCACAAGCCGGCAGCGCTCTCGCACGTCGAGGCCGCGGCGTTGCCGTCCGTCGGACTGACGGCGTGGCAGGGCCTGGTCGACCTCGCGGGCGTGGGCACGGGCGACCGCGTCCTGGTCCACGGCGGTGGCGGCGGGGTCGGCCACGTCGCGATCCAGATCGCGAAGGCGCTCGGCGCACACGTGATCACCACTGCCAGTACGGGCAAGCGGGACTTCGTCGAGGATCTCGGCGCCGACGAAGTGGTCGACTACACGACCGTCGACTTCGCCGAGGCCGTCCGCGGCATCGATGTCGTGCTCGACACGATCGGTGGTGACACCGCCGAGCGGTCGATCGCGGTGCTCCGACCCGGCGGTCACCTGCTCACGGCGGTCGAAGACGACGATCCGGAGCTCGCCGCTGGTTGCGAGGCAGCCGGCATGCGCTTCAGCGGCATCGTGGTCGACCCCGACCCGGTCGGCTTGCGCGGTCTTGTCGAGCTCGTCGAACAGGGAAAACTCCGAGTCCACGTGCACGAGACGTTCCCCTTCGAACGGGTCGCCGACGCACACCGGACACTCGAGAGCGGCCACCTCCAAGGCAAACTCGTCCTCACCGCCTGACCCCCATGAGGACGCGCGCGAGCGAGACCTCATGGGAGCCACGCGGTCGACCTCGCCCGACCGGCCGGGGACCCGGTGCCAGTACGCTGATTCCCGTGCCAACGCAGAAGGAGCGCAACGCCGAGACGCGGCAGCGGTTGCTCGTGGCGGCGCGGGAGGTGTTCGCCGAGAAGGGCTACGCACACGCGAGCGTCGCCGACATCGTGAAACGGGCAGGCCGCGCACACGGTTCGTTCTACCTGCATTTCGCCAACAAGGAGGCGGTGCTGCAGGTCCTGATCGAGGGCGCGATGGCCCAGTTGTCCCTTGAGTCCAGGACCATGTGGCAGTGGGAGGAACCAGCGTCGGGTGTGCACCGGACCGTCCGCAGGTTCGTCCAAGCCTTTGGCGAGGACCGGGATCTTTGGCTGCTCCTCGATCAGCGCAGCAGCCTGGAACCGGCCTTCAAGAAGTTGAACGACCAGTGGTTCCACCAGCTCACGGCCGACATCATGCACGGCATGGCTTCCGCCAAGACGTCCGTGCCGACGCCCGGTCTCGATCCCGGGATCCTCGCGCAGGTCCTCGCCGCCATGCTCTCCGACAGCACTCGCGCCCTGTACCAGGAGGACTCCAGCTGGACGCCCGATGAGCTGGTGGACGAGATCTCCACGATCTGGTCACTCGCACTCGGGTACGACCACGCGCCCTTCTCGCCCGCGGAACACGGACAGGCCGACGCAGCACCTCGTGGATGACGGTGCCGCCGAGTGGCAGCGGCCACGACGGCTGCGCGCACCGCGGCGATCGCCCCATCGCTTCGGATGAGTTCCGGTGTCCCCGCCTTGGCCGTTCACCACTCGGCGAGAGCGGCAGGTGGGAAGGGTGTCGGAGCCGATACCGGACCTGCTCGGTATCGCGGCGACCCCGTCATCGTGGAGGAGCCGTCGGTTCCGGGCTTGCCAGGACGTCGCCCGCTCGACATCCTGATACCGGCGTCATTACTGACACCAGTATCATTAAGTTGCCCAAGCCCTACTGATGGACGACGAGGACCGAACGATGTCTTTGACGACACGCGAGTGGCACTTCATGCAACGACCGGTCGGACTACCCGGTCCCGAGACCTTCAAGCTCGTCGAACGCGACCTTCCACCACTGCAGGAGGGTCAGTGCCTGGTGAAGAACCTTGTCCTCTCGGTCGACCCCTACATGCGACCGCGGATGGACGCCGGGCCGTCCTACGTTCCCCCGTTCGAGCTCGGGGAGGCCTTGACCGGCAGCGCCGTCGGTGAGGTCGTCGAGACGCGGAGCGATGTCCCTCTGGGGTCCTGGCTCGTGCACCAAGCCGGCTGGCGGGAGCACGCGGTCGTCGATGCCGGTGCGGCTCGCGTCGTCGACAAGGGCCGGTACCCCAGCTCGCACTACCTCGGCGTCCTGGGAGGGCCCGCTTTCGCCGCCTATGTCGGGCTCTTCCACATCGCGGACTTCCGGCGAGGGGACTCCGTCTTCGTCTCCGGCGCGGCCGGTGCGGTCGGCAGCATGGTCGGGCAGTTCGCCTTGCTGGCCGGCGCCAAGCGGGTCGTCGGGAGCGCGGGAAGCAGCGAGAAGGTGAGGTACCTCGTCGACGAACTGGGATACGACGCGGCGTTCGACTACAAGACCGGTCCCGTGCTGGAGCAGTTGCGCGGTGCGTTCCCCGAGGGACTGGACGTCTACTTCGACAACGTGGGATCGGATCACCTGGCCGCGGCGATCGACGTGCTCAACGACTTCGGACGCGCGGCGATCTGCGGAACCATCTCGACCTACAACGCGGTCGAGCCCCACGCGGTCCCCGTGGATGCCGTCAAGGTCGTGACCAAACGGCTCCGCCTTCAGGGGTTCATCGCGTTCGATCACGAGGACCTCCGGAAGGACTTCGACTCCGAAGTGGGAGCATGGTTGGAAGCAGGCCGACTGATGAGCCCGGAGACGATCAGTCGAGGGATCGAGTCCGTTCCCGCAGCGTTCACCGGCATGCTGACCGGTACGAACACCGGAAAGGCGATCGTCCGCTTGGCGGAGGATCAGACCTGAGCGTTGGCCAGGGTCGGGCTCGACGGAGACCTCGAGAGCCGCTGACCGCCTCGCCTGCCCCAGCCGAACCCTAGTATGGACGTCACCGATGTAGCCGTCTTGACGGGTCCTGCCCTGGCTTCCCGGTCCAGAGCTCGTCGAGACGCACACGAACAGAAGCGCGCGTAGGAGACACGACGGTGCGGCGGACGCAGAAGGAACGAAACGAGCAGACGCGCCAAGCCCTGCTGGAGGCCGGAAGCTCACTGCTCCGCGAAGTGGGCTACGCACGTACGTCGGTCGCCCAGATCACCCGGCGGGCCAACCGAGCGCACGGCACCTTCTACCTCCACTTCGAGAACAAGCGGGATCTCGTGTCCGTCCTGCTCGAGGACATGGCCGACGAAGGCAGGCAGCACGCGCGTGAGATCTGGCGCACCGCGCCCGGCGTCGAGGGGCTCTGGATGACTCTTCGGGAGTTCTTCGCCCGGATCACACCGGAGCGCAGCCTGTGGTTGTTGATCGAGGAGGTCATCGCGCTCGAGGAGGACGCGGCTCCACTCAGGTCGAGGCTCCGACACCTCTACGTCGAGCCGATCCTCCACGGCCTCAAGGGGAATCGCGATGCTCGCGTGTCGCGCCCGGTGAACCTCGAGCTGCTCGCCGACGTGCTCGTGTCGGCGGGCCTGCACTTCGCGCGAACCGGGAGCACTCCAGGCTCACCCGACGTCACCGCGCTGCACATGACCGCCGTCTGGCGCCACGCCATCGGACACCCGCTGACCGAGTCCGATGTGGCGCACCTGAAAGGCAAGTTCGCGGCAGGGTGAGCGCGATCGCCGGGATGTGGTGCGGGCTATCCGTTCGCCGGCCTGCGATCCGGTCGGGCGAGCTCGTACCGCTCGAGTGCGTCCAGCGGATGCTCCTCGGACAGGCGTCGCGCTTCGCCCACGTCGCCGGCGACGAGGGGTCCGATCAGCACGTCGTGCCGGTCGGCGAGGTCGGCAAGAGCACCGGGACCGTCGTAGGTGTCGCTGACGACGATGCGCGCGCTCAGGGCCAGCCGATCGGTGACCGCGATCCAGTTGTCCAAGAGCAGCTGGTGATCGGCCATCCGAACGATGGTCTCGTGAAAGGCCAGATCGATCTCGAAGAACGAGAGCCGGTTCCCGCGCGCCGATGCCCGACGCATCTCGGCCACGCGTGCGCGCAGCTCGGCGACAAGTCCGGGATCGGCATTGGCCGCCGCACGAGCGGCCGCGAACCCCTCCAACGCCGACCTCATCGTGAGCAGCTCACGAACCTCCTTGATGTCGGGGTCGACGACCGCGTGCCCGCGGTACCGGTCGAAGGAAAGCAGGCCCTCGGCCGCGAGCAGGCTCATCGCGTCCCGTACGAGACCTCGACCCGCACCGACCGCGACCGCGAGATCACGCTCGTGGATCGGCTCGCCCCGCGCGAATCGCCCCGCTGACACCATCTCGCGAAGCATCGCCACGACCTGATCGCCCGTGAGCGGGCGCTCCGGGCGCAGGTCGTCCGCGGCGCGCGGATGTGCGGTCTCGGCGCGGCCTTTTCCCATCGTCATCAGTCGTACTCCGATCGTGGGACCGAACGTCTCAGCGTTGCCGCGAGGACGTCATCGTGCCGCTCCCCCGGACGCGGTCGCCTTGCGTCGTGCCTCGACCTCGTCGGTGAGGTCGCGTTTGAGGACCTTGCCGGTGGGGCCCAAGGGGAACGTCTCGAACAGCTCGACGCGCTGGGGGAGCTTGTACTTGGCGACCTCGTCCTTCATGAAGTCGATGACGTCGTCGAAGGTGACCGTGGCGCCGGGTTCGGGGATGAGGCAGGCGCAGGTGTTCTCGCCGAAGTAGTCGTCGTGGATGCCGACGACGGCGACGTCGGCCACGTCGGGATGCCTGACGAGGATCTCCTCCAGCTCACGGGGCCAGATGTTGGCGCCGCCGTGGATGATCATGTCCTTGGAGCGCCCCGAGATCGTGAGCCTGCCGTTCCCGTCCAGGTGACCGCGGTCCCCGGACCGGAACCAGCCGTCGGCGGTCCAGCTCTCCTCGTTCTTGCCGGGGTTGCGGTAGTAACCCACGCAGATGGTCGGGCCGGTCTTCACGATCTCGCCTTCGACACCGACGGCCACGTCCTGGTCATCCCGGTCGAGAATCCGCACGTGCATGAACTCGTAGGGACGGCCGACCGTGCCGACCCACTCCTCGTAGGGCTCCTCCGGGTCGGTGCACGAGGTCACACCGGTCTCGAGCATTCCGTACAGGTCGACGACGGGGCAGCCGAGCCGCTCGTTGGCCTCGCTGAGCACCTTCACCGGTGTGGATGACCCGCCGGTCTGCACGATGCGCAACGAGGAGAGGTCCCTGTCGTCGAGGCTGTCCTCCCTCAGGATGGCGAGTACGGCGGTCGGTGCGGCCAGGAACGTCGTCACCTGGTGGCGCTCCACCAGGTCCAGCAGCCCGGTCGGCGAGAACTTCTCCATCAACACGCCCCGAGCACCGGCGTTCGCCACCTGGACGACGGTGCCGAAACCGGCGTTCAGGCCGACGGGAAGGAGGACGAGGATGGTGGCATCGCCGTCGATGCCCCTCTGCTCGCTCTCGTGGCGAGTCATGCAGAGCGTGGTGTTGGCGGTGTGCATCACGGCCTTGGGCTCGCCGGTGGTTCCCGAGGTGAACGCGATCCGCATGACGTCGTTGGCGTCCGCGGGTCTGTCAGGCGCGGGATCTTCGGGATCCAGGTCACGACGAAGCTGGTCCAGGCTGACCCAGGCGTCCTTGCCCGCCAACGACGACGCCTCGCCGGTGGTCACCGCGACCGTGTTGACCAGCCGCGGCAACCGCCCTCGGATCCCGTCGATCATCTCCGCGTGGTCGAACCCCCGGAACACGTCGGGCACCACGATGGTGTGCGCCTCGGAGAAGTCGAGGATGAACTCGATCTCACGCGCCCGGTAGTCCGGCGGGAACTGGCAGAACACCGCACCCAGGCGAACGACAGCGGCCAGTACGAACACGAACTCGATCCGGTTCGGCAGCTGGACGGCCACCACATCCCCGCGCCCCACACCGCGACGGGCCAGACCCGATGCCACCTCGCCACTGACCTGCCACACCTCGCCCCAGGTGACCTGCGCGCGGTCGTCGACGTAGGCGACCTTGTCCGTGAGCTCGTGCGCGTTGCGCCTGAACAGATCGGCCAGCGTCGTCTCCGACCAGTAGCCGGCCGCCGTGTACTGCTCGATCAGCTCCGGTGTGAGAAGCGTGTCCTCCCGAGTAACAGCCATGACCATCCTCTTGTCGATGTGTGCCGGTCCCTTGCGCGGCGCCGACCTGGAGTTCTACGACCGCGCTGTCTCGCGGACGTCGATCAGCACCTTGCCCACGACGCCCTGCTCGACGGCGGTGTGAGCCTCCGATGTCCGCTCGAGCGGGTAGTGGTGCACGGGCAGACCGTGCTCCTCGCCGACGCCGAAGGCACCGTCCGCCAGTGCGGCGGTGATGTCGTCGGCCGCCGCGCGCAGTGCCGACCGCCCGACGGTGTAGAGCAGCACCCACTGCAAGCGCGCGTTGGCCGACAACGCCTGGCCCACGCCGAGGGCGACCTCGCCGCCGCCTTCGCTGGCGTAGATCGCGATCGTCGCGCGGGGCTTCACCACCTGGAGGTCGAGGCGCAGGTTCTGCGCCGGGGCCACCTCGACGACGATGTCGACCCCGTCGGGGGCCAGGTCGCGGATGGCCGTGGCCGGGTCGCCCTCGCGGTAGTTGACCGTGTGGTGGGCGCCGGCCGCTGTGGCGAGCGCTGCCTTCCAGTCGGTACTCACTGTGCTGATCACGAAGGCACCGGCCCACCTCGCGAGCTGGATGGCGGCGTTGCCGACTGCGCCTGCTCCCCCTGGGACGAGCACGGTCAGGCCGGCCAGCGCATCAGGGGCGAGCCGATCGGGACCGTCCTCGGAGGTGGTCAGCGCGCGGTGAGCGGTGACCGCGGGGACGCCCAGCGCGGCGCCCACGTCGAACGACGCGGTATCGGGCAGCGCGGTGACGTTCTCGGCGGGCAGCACCACCGACTCCTGCGCCGTTCCCCCTGGACGGGTGTGCTGCGCGAGCATCGTCCAGACCCGATCGCCGACCGCGACGCCGGTGACGCCGAAGCCGACGGCATCGACCACACCTGACCCGTCCTGGCCGGGCACGACCTCCGGAAAGGCCTGCTTGCCGAAGCCGCCCGAGCGGGACTTCCAGTCCGTGGGGTTGACGCCGGCGCGGACGATCCGCACCCGTACCTCGCCCGCACCGGGGCCGGCGGCCTCCCGCTCGACCAGGCGGAGAACAGAGGAGTCGCCGGGCCGGGTGTAGATGACGGCGCGCATCAGCTGGTGCTCGGCGTCGGGAGGTCGGTGCGGCACTGGGCGCGGTGCGACGACTCGAACGGGCTTGCCATTGGCCTGGTCCTCAGGATGTGGAGTGGAGGCGGGCGAGTGCCGTCTCGATGTTCCGTACTTTAGCGATCGTTCGGTATAGCTGAAGGTAGTTGCGCCGGCAGACGCGGTCAAGGGTTCGAGCGTGACCACAGGCCCGTGTGCGGAGGGAATGTCGCCGTGGCGGACCGGACGCAGCACGATGTGCCGAGTCCGGGGACTTTCGAACCCCGTGTGCGAAGGCTGGTCGAGGCTTCAATTCTCGAACGGTCCCATGTGGACTGAGACCCCGAAGGCCTCGTCGTTCGCGGCGGGCCAGGGCATGGCTGTGCCGCGCCGGCCTCGTCGCGTCGGGTCAGACCCCGGCGGTGACGATGCCTATGGCGAACCC
This sequence comes from Umezawaea tangerina, assembly GCF_003002815.1. Lineage (GTDB taxonomy): Bacteria > Actinomycetota > Actinomycetes > Mycobacteriales > Pseudonocardiaceae > Umezawaea > Umezawaea tangerina. The sequence goes on from NZ_PVTF01000005.1 coordinate 467,144, forward strand.
CACGTAACGCTCGACGACGTCGTCGAGCGTGAGTAGGCCGTGCTCGGTGTACCACAGCGCGAGACCCGAGCACATCGAGACGACCGCCCGTGCCGTCACGGCGGGATCACCCTTGTCGAACACGCCGAGCTCGGTTCCGCGCGAGATCTGGTCGACGAGCAGCTCGTGGATCTCCACCTGTTTGGCGTGCACCTGCTCGAGGGACTCCTCGTCCAGCGCACGAGACTCACTGAGCCCCAGGAAGGCGAAGTCGCGCTGCGCGACGTTGTACCTCACGAGGCATTCCACGAGAAGTCGGAAGCCCGCCAGTGGCTCTCCGTCCGCCTCGTCCAGCGCGGCATGCGCGCGCCACAGGAGATCGGTCAGGGTGAAGTCCATGATGTTCAGCAGCATTTCCTGCTTGCTCTCATAGTGGTAGTACACCCCTGGAACCGACAGTCCGGCTCGGCTCGCGATGTCCCGTACCGTGGCGCCGTGGTAGCCGATCGCGAGAAAGGCGGCCGACGCGGCCAGAAGCACGTCGTCGAGTGGCGTCGACCCGAAAGAGCGCCATTCACCGTTCGCGGCGGGCTCGGCCGTTGGGGCATCTCCGGACTCGGTCGCCGCGAGAACAGGCATCAGCAAAGCGTCGATCGACATGCCGAAAAGGCGCGCGACCGTCGCGAGGCGACGCACGCTGACAGCGGTGCGGCCGTTCTCGATCGCGCTGACCGTCGCAGGGCTCACTTCGAGGGCCGCAGCCAGGTCTCGCAGCGTGAGGCGACGTTCCCTCCTCAACTCGCGAATGCGGACACCGAAAAGCTCGGGAAATCCACCAGCCGCCTCCGCCGATGGTGGCTCCGCCATGATTCTCCTTGGCCGTAGGTGTTCAAGGGGCAGGTTACCGCCTCGTCGCTCTGCTCTGGACGGTCCACCGGCCGTCGGGTCGCAGGCCTCAAGTCCGCGCCGCCCGGTCGTCAGGGGGACGGTCCGACAGCCGCTCACAGGTCGAGCACGAGACGTCTGGTGCACGCGCGTGAGACGCAGATCATCATGTAGTCGTTCGCAGCGCGCTCGTCCGCGTTCAGGACGAAGTCCCGGTGGTCCGGAACACCCTCGATGACCGGGGTCTCACACGTACCGCAGGTGCCCGCCTGGCATGAGGAGAGGATGCGGACACCGGCTTCGCGCACGACGTCGAGAACGCTCTTGCCCGCGGGCACGGTGAGCACCAGGTCCGACATCGCGAGTTCGACCTCGAAAGGCGAGTCGACGGTGTCGTCGTCCGACGGCACCGGGGAGAAGCGCTCGACGCGAAGGGCCCCTGGTGGCCAGTGCCGGGTCGCGTCCTCCACGGCTCGCAGGAGGGGCTCCGGACCGCAACAGTAGATCAAGGTGTCCGGTCGCGGGTCGGCCAGCCACACATCGAGGGGCAGCAGGCCGTGGTCGCTCTCGGGTGAGATCGTGATCCGGTCCTCGAACTGTTCCAGCTCGTCGACGAAGGCCATGGAAGCCCGCCGACGACCGCCGTAGACCAGCTTCCACCTGGCACCGGACGCATCGGCCTGGTGCAGCATCGGGAGGAGCGGGGTGATGCCGATCCCTCCGGCGATGAACAGGTAGTCCGGGGACGCGGCAAGCTCGAAGTGGGATCGCGGCCCCCGCAGGGTCCACGTCGATCCCACCACGGCCTCTTGGTGCAGCCGTCGCGAGAAGCCCCGGCCGTCGGGTTCCTCCAGGATCGCGACGCGATAGGTGCGGAGGTCGCCGACGTCCCCGCACAAGGAGTACTGGCGGGACGTCCCGTCCGGCAGCACCAGATCGATGTGCGCTCCCGGTGACCACATCGGCAGCGCCCGGCCGTCTTCCCTGGCCAGCAGCAGCTCCACCACCCCCGATGCGATCATCCGTCGCGAGACGACTTCCACGGTCGTCGTGAGTTCCGACGTCGCCATCACCTCCCTCCCTAGGCCAGCAGGTAGCCGCCGTCGACGCGGATCACGTCGCCGGTGTGGAAGTCGGACGCGGACGAGCCGAGGTACACGCAGACCCCTGCCAGGTCTTCTGGCGACCCCGTCCGCTTTTGGATGGTCCGGTCCTCGAGCCTCACCCGGACCGCGTCGTTGTCCAACTCGGGCGCGGACATCCCGGTACGAACCCATCCCGGCAGCACGGTGTTGACCTGGACGTTGTAGCGCGCCAACGCCGCAGCGGCGCTCCTGGACAGCCCCAACAAGCCGGCTTTCGCGGACGCGTAGGCGGGGGCTCGTGACATGCCGACGACCGAGGCGAGGGACCCCATGACGATCACCTTGCCGTGCCGCTGCTCCTTGAACGTGGGGACAACGGACCTGATGCAGCGCCACACGCCACTCAGGTTGGTGTCGATGACGTCTGCCCACAGCTCGTCGTCGACCGCCTCGAAGGCGATCCCTTCGCCGGCGCGGCCGGCATTGGCGACCATGACATCGATGCCTCCGAGGAGGTCGAGGGTGGTGCCCACGGCCTGCTCCACCGACTCCGTGGACGTCACGTCGCACTCGACGGCCACCCCGTCGATCTCCTCCCCCATGGCGTGCAGTGCGTCGCGGTCCCGCCCCCACACCGCCACTTTCGCGCCGGACCGGGCGTACGCACGGGAGATCGCCGCGCCGATCCCCTTCGCACCACCGGTGACGACCGCGCGGCGTCCGGCCAACGTCAGTTCGCTCATGAAAGCCCCTCGTAGAACCCGGATCCGGACTTCCGGCCAGTACGGCCCGCCGCCACGTGCCGTTCGAGCAGATCCGGCGGGGTGAAGCGGTCGCCCCCGTAGAAGTCGGCGAGAGCTGTGCTCACCAGCAGCGCGGTGTCGAGTCCGGCGAGGTCGAGCGTCTCCAGCGGACCCATCTTGTGCCCGAACATCAGGCGCGCGACGAGGTCCACGTCCTCGGCGGTGGCGATCCCCTCGTCCACGAGTCGGACGCCCTCCATGAACAGCGCGGTGCTCATGCGGTTGGAGATGAACCCCGGCACGTCCTTCAAGCAGAGCACGTGCCGCCGGTCGACACCGTCGAGGAACCGGATGGCACCCGCCACCGCCTCCGATGACGTGTCGGGTCCGACGACCAGCTCGACGAGCTTCATCAGCTGGGGTGGGTTCGACCAGTGCATGCCGATCACCCGGTCGGGACGATCGCAGTTCGCGGCCACGCGGCCGATCTGGAACTGGGAGGTGTTCGTCGCGAGGACGACGTCAGGAGCGCACATCGCGTCCAGCTCCGCGAACAGGCGCTGCTTCGGTTCGAGCTTCTCGACGATCGCCTCGATCACGAGGTCGGCGGACGATCCGCCGGCTCGGAGGTCGGTCTCCGTCACGATGAGACCACGAGCACGCGACGCCTCGTCATCCGTCAGGCTGCCCGAGCGCACGAAGCGCGCCAGGCTGTCGGCGATCCGCGCCGCGGCCCGGTCGAGGGCCTCCACGTCGTCGTCCACGAGCACGACGTCGAGTCCGGCTTGCGCTGCCACCTGCGCGATGCCGCTCCCCATCAGACCCGCACCGACCACCATCACGGTCGAGACGTCCTGTCGCACGTGCGCGGCAGCAGGCGCGTCCACGTCGCGGCTCACCGGTCCAGCTCCGGCCCGAAGATCGACACGAACGAGACGAACCCACCGGGCAGGCCACCCATGTTCTGGACCAATGCGAGACCAGGGTGGTCGAGCTGCCGTCCCTCCGCCTCACCGCGGAACTGCAGCCACACCTCGTACATCATCCGCAGGCCGCTCGCTCCCACCGGATGGCCGAACGACTTCAGCCCGCCGTCGACGTTGACGGGCAGCCGGCCCCCTGGATCGAAATGCCCGTCCAGCACGTCTTTCCAGGCTTCTCCGCGCGCGGAGAAGCCCAGGTCCTCCATGAGGATCATCTCGGTGGGCGTGAAGCAGTCGTGGACCTCGGCGAACGATATCTGCGTGGAGGGGTCCGTGACTCCGGCCTGCGCATACGCCTGATCCGCGCACGCCACGACCTCGGTGAAGCTGTAGTACCCGCTCTCGGCGGTAGCCGCTCCGTCGCTGGAGCCCGCGTGGAGCGAGAGTCCTTTGAGGAACATCGGGTGATCCGTGTAGCGGTGGGCATCCTCTGCCCGCACGATGATCGCGGCGGCGCCTCCGTCGGCTACTCCAGAGCAGTCGAACACGCTGAGCTCGCCCGCGACCTTGGGAGCCGCGTTGATGTGCTCCTTGCTGACGACGCTCCTGTACTGCGCCAGGGGGTTCTTCGCCCCGTTGCGGTGGTTCTTCCAGGCGATGTGGGTCAAGGCGTCCCGGATCGAGTCGCGGTCCACGCCGTAGTTGCCGGCGTAGACATCGGGCAGCATCGCGTAGGCGGCCGGGTTGCTGATCTCCGGTGCCGTGTTGTCACCGGGTGGCCCGGCCAGGGCAAGCCCTGAAAAGCCGCTGTCCTTCAGCTTCTCGACCCCGACGGCCATGACGACGTCGTAGACGCCCGACGCGACGGCGAAGGCGGCGTTGCGAAAGGCGTCGGATCCGCTCGCGCAGAAGTTCTCCACCCTGGTGACCGGTGCCTCGATCTTCAGCGCCCGCGCCAGGGGAAGCCCCGAGTGACCGGTCGCGAGGGTCGAGTACCAGAAAGCCTCGACGTCGGGCAGTTCCAGGCCCGGCACCGACGCGACGGCCTCGTGGACCGACCCGATCAGCAGGTCGTCCGACGAGGTGTCCCACAGCTCGCCGAACCTGGTGCATCCCATGCCGATCACCGCGACCCTGTCGCGGAGAGTGCCACTCATGCCGACTCCCCAATCGCCGAACGGATCTTCCAGAAGTAGTCGGGTGCACCGTCGGTCTGAGAGGTGCGCCGGAACGTCGGTTCGACCCGGTCCCCCAGCGCGATTCCCGAGTCCGTCGACTCGGCGACCTCCATCGCGAGCCTGCCCCCGCCGTCGAAGTCCACCAGCGCCGCCACCGCCGGTGGGGCGGGAGTGTCCGAGAGCCCGTCCGTGCTGATGGCGGCGACCGTTCCCGGTCGATCCGCACACGGGTACGGGTGATGGGTGTCCGCCCCGCCACACCCGCCGCAAACCCGTTGTGGTGGGAGGTAGACCTTGCCGCACTGACCGCACCGCGAGCCTTCGAGTCGAAACTTCCAGCGGACGTTCCGGAAGGCGGCCGGCGCGGCGACGGCCGGCCGGTCCGGGCGTCTGGCGGGCTCACGCTCGAGAAGTCCTCGCCGCACGAGGTAGTCGGTGTAGGAGATCATCCTGCGGCCGGCGATCTCGCGGTCCAGCCGCTCGGAACCGCCGCCGTCGGCCAGAACGCGCACCACCACGCCGTCGACTCCACCCATCGCCGACAACAGCAGGACGGTGTCACCGGCCTTCGCCACGTCAAGGGTCCGAGCGAGCAGGATGCCGACCTCGGCCGCGCCGCAATAGCCCACCGACTCACGATGTGCCGCGAGGGTGGAACCATCCGAGTCTTCGGCGACCAAGCGGGCGAGCTTCACAGCGAAGCGGTGGCCGGGGGCGGCGACCACCACGAACGTCGGTGGGCCGGTCAGTCCGCCTTCGTCCTTCAGTCGGGCGACCAGACCGTCCATGGTGGACGACAGGGCTGCCTGGGAGAAGCGCTCCTCCGAGACCGCCGAGTAACGCGCTCCTGGCACGCGCCAGATGTCCATGAGCTCCATGGAGACGTGACCCGCTGCTTCGATCTGGGCGATCGGTTGCCCCGTCCCACCGAATCGGAACGCGGCGGCGCCGTCACCGCCGTCCCGTTCCTCGGCCGAGCCCGGCCTGCCACCGCGCATGTCGGCCATCGCGACGAGGCCACCTGTCCGGGCACCCAGGAGGAGGGCCGACAGGCCGCTTCGGAGCCCGGTCACATCCGTCGCCATCACCCGGTCGTCCCCGCCGATGGCCGCTTTGACCGTGGAGGCGTTGGTCTTGTCCGCATACGGGGGCGTCGACGTGGCGAACAGGAGTGGCCCCGCGTCTTCCGAGTGCCGGTCGATGCCGCGCAGAGCGGCCACGGCCATCGTGATGCTGTCCTCGTCGAAACCGGCCACCGAGCGCGTACCCCGGCCACCTCCTCCGATAGCGTCGCTGATGGCCTGCAGCCCCAACGCCGAGGCGGGGATGTACGCGGAACAGTCCGTGATCTTGTGCCAGGTCATGTCGTGCCACTCCAGGTCCTCGTCGGCGTCGGTCGTCACGCGGATCGCCGCGACGGTCGCGCACCCCGGCCGAACCGGGGTGCGCCCGGCCGATCGACCTCGACTTCGTTCATCGTGACCGCGCGCCTCACGCTCGTACCGCCGCGCGGACGGGCAACGCCTCGGTTCCGTGGATGATCAGCACGTTGTGCCAGGGCAGACCACCCGGTGCCTCCGCCACAGTCGGCCGCTCGACCAGGCGGAGAAATGCCGACAGGCCGGCTCCGAGCTCCATTCGAGCCAGCGAGGCGCCCAAGCAGAAGTGGATCCCTTGGCCGAAGGTCAGGTGGGGGTTGTCGGCCCGGTCGATCCTGAACTCCTCGGCGTCCTCGAACACGCTCGAGTCCCGGTTGGCCGCCGCGGGGAGCAGGTAGACCCGATCGCCCGCCGAGATGACCTGGTGTCCCACCGCGATGTCCCGTACCGCCCGACGGACGATGACGTTGCCCGGACCGAAGTAGCGAAGGCATTCCTCGACGGCAGAGCCCACCAACTCGGGCTCCCGCTTGAGCCGTTCCCACGAGTCGGGGTTCCACATGAGCACGAGCAACGCGTTGTTCATGGCGTTCTGGATCGTCTTGTACCCGGCGTCGAGGATCAACGTGCACGTCGCAAGGAGCTCGGTCTCCGACAGCTCGCCGTCGCGGTCATTGGCCTCTACGAGGCCTGACAGGACGTTGTCAGCGGGGTTGACGCGGTAGTGCTCGACCAGGACGAGGAGATACCGCTCGAACTCGAGCATGGCGGCCGCGACCCTCCCGTCCCGGTCGGGATCGCCCAGCGCTCCGTTGACGAAGAGGCCGAGCTCTTCGGCCCACACCTTCAGCCTGATGCCGTCCTCCACCGGAACACCGAAGATTCCGGCGATCATCTGCGCGGGAAGGGGCATGCAGTAGGCCGACATCAGGTCGACCGTCTCGCCGGCCTCCAGCCGCCGCGCGACCTCGGCGGCGAGGTCCGTCGCGATCTCCTCCGCACGTCCTCTCAGCGCGTTCACCCGTCTCGGCGTGAACGACTTGTGGACCAGCCCCCGCAAGCGGGTGTGGTCAGGGGGCGACAGGAACACCAGCCACCGCCCCAGGATGGCGACGAGCCGCTCGAGGCGTTCGCGATCCGCTGCCTTGACACGATCGAAGTAGGGACCGACCCGGTCCGAGCCGAAGGCGTCGTTCCGCAGCGCGGCAACGACTTCGGGGTGGCGAGCGACCAGCCATGCCCTGTGGCGCGTGTTCCAGAGCACGGGCGCCTCCTCGCGAAGGCGCGCGAAGTACGGGAATGGGTCCGCGGAGATCTCGGGACCAGTCAGATCGGCTGAAGCGAGATCGGTGAGATCGGCCGTGGGGCGTGCCATGTCGTCTCCTCCGCGTCATGCGGGCCAGGCGGTGGGTCCGCCTCTCGGAAGAGGAGCGGTCGTCCGCAAAAGTTCAGACATTGACCGATCGCTCGCTCACATTTAGAGTTACATGAGGGAGCGGCGGGAAGCAAGCACCGATCGGCAACCCCCGGACCCACCGTCGCCGGAGGGGTCAACGCGAGGCCCGTCGACGACCCTGAGGCGTCGTGGACTCAGGGACGGATCACCTTGTTCCACGGCACAGGAGGACATGCTCCACAACCGATGGCCACTCGAATCCGACGGCAGCAACCGGGATGTCGTCGCACGGGCGTACGTTGCCGCCCGTGCCATCACACCTTGCTTGCCCAGGCCCGTCGACAGTGCGCCGACGACCCTCTGGAACGGAGCCTGCCCTTGTACCCAGGAGCGCATAGCGCGGTAGCGCCCGAGCACCCCGCCGTCATCATGGCGAACGACGGCCGGGTCATGACTTATCGCGCCCTCGAAGAAGAATCGTCCCGCCTGGCGCGCTTCCTGCACGACCAAGGACTCCGCAGGGGCGACGGCATCGTCATCGTCTCGCCGAACGACCCGCTGTGCTTCGTCGTGTACTGGGCCGCGATGCGCAGCGGACTTTACGTGACGCCGTTGAACATCCACATGGCCGAACGCGAGACGGTCGCCGTGCTGCGCAACTGCCAACCTCAAGCCGCGGTGGTCTCCGCGTCCTGCGGCGACCTCGCCGAAGCAGTGTTCCCCCAAGTCGAGGGAGTAGCCGTACGCCTGAGCTTCGGGGGCCCAGTGGAAGGGTTCTCCGACTACACCTCGACGCTGGCGGGTACCGGCACAACGCCATTGCCCGACCAGCCCAGGGGCCAGGACATGCTCTACTCCTCGGGAACCACTGGTGGAACTCCCAAGGGCATTCGGCCGGAGCTCCCGTCACGGCAGGTCCACGAACCGGGCGACCCCCTCGTCGACACCTTCGGACCCAAGTACGGCTTCGACGTCGACACCGTCTACCTCTCGCCCGCTCCGCTCTACCACGGTGGACCACTCCGCTTTTGCGTCGTCGTCCAGTCCCTGGGCGGGACGGTCGTCATCCTCGACCGCTTCGACCCCGAGAGGGCGCTCGCGGCGATCGAGCGCTACCGCTGCACCCACAGCCAGTGGGTGCCGACCATGTTCGTGAGGATGCTGAAGCTCCCGGATGGGGTCCGCCGCGCCCACGACACGTCATCCATGCGTTGCGCGGTCCACTCGTCGGCGCCGTGCCCGCGGAGCGTCAAGCAGGCGATGATCGACTGGTGGGGGCCCGTCCTCGAGGAGTACTACGCCTCCCAGGAAGCCGCCGGGATCACGATGATCTCCAGTGCGGAGTGGCTGGAACGACGTGGTTCGGTCGGTCGCGCCATCCTCGGCGACATCAAGATCTGCGGTGACGACGGCCAGGTTCTCGGTCCACACGAGACGGGGATGGTCTACTTCGCCCGTGACCGGGCCACCTTCCAGTACCACAAGGATCCCGCGGCCACGAGGCACGCTCGCCACCCCTTGCACGAATGCTGGTCGACGGCAGGCGACATCGGCCATCTCGACGAGGACGGCTACCTCTACCTGACCGACCGGGCCGCGTTCATGATCATCAGCGGGGGCGTCAACATCTACCCGCAGGAGATCGAGAACGAGCTGGCCCTGCACCCGGCGGTGGACGACGTGGCGGTGATCGGCGTGCCGGACCCCGACCTCGGCCAACGCGTGACCGCGGTCATCTGCCCGGCACCCACGGCCTCACCAGGTGAACAACTGGAGCTGGAGCTCCGGGACTACCTCAAGCCGCGAGTCGCGAGCTACAAGCTTCCGAAGGACATGCATTTCGCACGAGAGCTTCCACGCACACCGACAGGAAAGCTCGCCAAGGCCAGCCTCGTCCGCCAGTACAGCAGTGGCGACGCCTGACGACCTGGGCCCAGCCTTGTCATTTGAGGCGGTCGACACCTGTTCACCTTCGCGCTCGCCGAAGTCTTCGTCTTGCTGGTCGCCCAGGCGTTGTCGGCGATCTTCTCCCCACGTACGCGGGAGTCGTCTGCGAAAGTGCCCGGCCCGTTGTCGGTGTCGACCGCGCGCGTCACTTCAGCGTCACCTGTTGCCGTAGTCCATGGCGCCGACAGCGCGGACGTAGGTGGTGGCGCCCTGGCGCAGGATCGTGCCGAAGGTCCACTCGAGGCGCTGGGTGTCGGTCGTGTTGGGCGGTGTGATGAGAACCGAGTCGGGTGCCCAGTTCGAAGCGCCTTCCTGCGTCCCGGCGCTCAGGAAAACCAGGGCCGCGCTCGTCGACTCCCCCGGAGCGAGGCTGACCGGGTCGATCGGGTCGTCAGCGCTCACAAGGTGCCAGGGGGAGCCGTTGATCGTCTGGAACTCGACGTCGGGAAAACCCTGGATCGTGCACCGAGCCGACGAGTTGTTGCGCAGCAGGATCGGAACGTCGATCTGACCATCCGAGCCCTGGATGGGGAAGTCGAGGCCGAAGCCCACCTTGGCGGTGGCGCAGAACGGCTCGTCGCCGGATGGCTTGTCGACGTTGTCACGAGGAGCCCTCTCGACCTCAGTACCAGGATTGCCTGCTGTACTCGCGTTGGCAGGAGCACTTGCGCTGCCGGAACTCCGAGGCTGCTTCGCGGTCGACGAGGACGGTGCAACAGCAGCACTACCGGCGGCCACACCGATGGTCCCGCTCGCGGAGCACCCGGTCAGCGCACCGAACACCGCCAGAACAGCGATGATGCCAACACCGCGGACAGCCCGACTGTTGTTCTTACCCATGTTCCACCCGTTCTTGATTGCCTTGCAATGTCAATCCGCACACGAATCGGGGCAGAGGAAAGCGAAGCTCCCTTTGCCGTCATCCAGGTGAGGGCGGCCTGGATGACGACGCTTCGCACAACGACCACGTACACCCTCGCCCCACGCGAATCCCTGTGGGATCAACCGTCCAGTTGCAACGTCGTCGCCAGGCACGCGGCCACGTCGGCAGGTGCCGGGAGTTCCGCGATCTGGGCGGCCACGTCCTCGGCGCCCGCGCGGAAGCCCCGGCCTTCCAGGACCGACAGCGCGACTCTCGCCACCGACCCGCCCGGTTCCACGACACGACCTGCGCCTGCCGCGACCACCCGGTCGGCCTGGACGAACTGGTCGGCGCCCTGCGGCACGACCACCAGGGGGATCCCGGCGGCGAGGCTGCCGAGCGTGGTGCCGGCGCCGCCGTGGGTCAGCACCAGGTCGACGTCGCGCAACAGGTCGTCCAGCGGGGTGAAGCCGACGAAGGACACCCGCTCGGCCGGGACGTCGAAGTCCGCGGCGGAGGTGGCCAGTCCGGTCGTGACTCGCAGGTCCAGGCCCGCGTTCGCCAGGTCGAGCAGCAGCGGGTTCAGCACCTGCGGTGCGGCGAAGACGGTTCCGAACGTCACCAGAACGCGAGGCCGCGAGCGCGGCGGGGGTGCGGGGAGAGGCGCGCGCGTTCCGGGTGCGCGGTGGGCTTCCGGACGCAGGCCGAGCCGTCCCGCCGGCGGCTGCCAACCGTCCCGTTGCAGCGACTCCGGGCAGGTGTCCAGGTACCAGCGGGACGGACGCCGGGCGAGATCGCGAGCGGCGTACCGGCTCTCCACCACCGCCGACGTCGCCTCGGCCAGTTCCGAGGCCATCGCGGGCCCGTAGGCCAACGTGGCGACCGGGACGTCGAGAGCGGCGCCGAGCAGCGGGCCGATGAAGTCGTAGTGCTCGCTGACGATCACGTCCGGTTTCCAGTCGCCCGCCGCCGCAAGGGATTCCTCGAACCCGAGGTCGACGCGCGTGCCCGCGAACAGTTCCGCCTCGACCGCCAGGGTCGGCGCACCAGACAAGAGGTCGGCGCCGGTCGTGCGGGCGATCTCCGCGATCAGGACGTCCGGACCGGGACCCGCGGCGAGGACGTCGATGTCCTCCTGGGCGACCAGCGGTGACATGACACCGGCGGTCAACAGGGCCACGGTGTCGCCGCGCTCCCGGAAGGCACGTGCGAGAGGCAGGCTCGGGAACACATGACCCACGCCGGGACCACTCGAAAACAGGACTCTGACGCTCAACGGTGCACTCCACAACTGATGTGTTTCCGGCGATGACACCCGCACCCGGTCGACCACCAGGCGGGCGGGCACAGTTCGAAAGAGACTGTGCATGTTGACCATAGACAGTCTCTTGTCAACTTGGAACCCCTATAGTCATCGACGTGGAAGCCACCGCTTACAACTCGCCCCGCCGCAAGGAGGCCGCGGCCCTGACGCGGCAGGCCATCCTGGACGCCGCCCGCGGGCTCTTCGTCGGCCGCGGCTACGTCGCGACGACCATCCAGGACATCGCCTCCGTGGCCAGGGTGGCTCCGGCGACGGTGTACGCGAGCGTGGGTGGCAAACCGCGGCTGCTCGCAGAACTAATCACAAGCGGCATCGGCGACGCCCGGCTGCGGGAGGCGACCGGCCGCATCGCGACCGGCACGGACCCGGTCGAGGTCGTCGCCGACTACGTCGCAGGCGTCCGGCTGGCCGTGCGGGAGTACGGGGACATCGCCGAACTGGTGCTCGCGACCGCGCACGTGGACGCCACCGTGGCGAAGACGGCGGCACTGGCCGAGGAGGACTTCCGGCGGGAGCTCACAGCGGTCGCGAACCGGTTGCGCGACCTGGGCGCGTTGGTCGGATCGGTCGACGACGCGGTCGACGTGCTCGCGTACTACCTCGGGTACTCGTCGTGGCGGCGGTTGGTGCTCGACTTCGGGTGGAACCACGACAAGGCCCAGGCGTGGCTGACGGAGCGGATCACCGACGCACTGGTCACACCCTGACAGCGGTGGTGGAGGCCGCGAACACGTGGATCGACGGTCTTCCGGTCGTTTAATCGGACCAATGGTGAAAAACCAACAACCCGATTGATTCCCACCTCCAGGACGGCATCAACCGAGTCCCGTAAGGAACATGTAAGGCGCCCTTGGTCAACTTGGCGGTCACCCCGTCCAGCCATTCCCGTGAAGATCGGAGTCGTCCCACACCGGAATCGAAAGGACTCCTTGCATGGAGACGCCGCTGGCGCGCCGACTGCTCGCCGAACTCGCCGGAACCACCATCCTGTGCCTCTTCGGCATCGGGGCCGCCGCGGCCGTGGCCAGAGTCGACGCGGGCGGACCGGGACTGCTCGTGGTGGCGCTCGCCCACGGACTCGCCCTCGCCGTCGCCATCTACGCGTTCGGCTCCGCCTCCGGCGGCCACTTCAACCCCACTGTCACCGTCGCCCTGGCCGCCAGGGCCCGGTTCCCCTGGCGCGAGGTGCCCGCCTACGTCGTCGCGCAGCTCCTCGGCGGCACGCTCGGCGCGACGGTGGTCCACCTGGCCTACACGGGATCGGGTGCCACCGGAAAGCTCGGTGCGACGACCCTCGCCGGGGGTGTGAACGTCGGGCAGGGCGTCCTCGCCGAGGCGTTCGGCGCGTTCTTGCTGGTCACCGCCGTCTACGCGCTGGCCGTGACGCCGTCGGCACCCAAGGGCGTGGCCGGCTTCGGCATCGGACTGGCGCTGGCCGTCCAGATCATGGCGATCGGCCCCCTCACCGGCGCCTCGGTCAACTTCGCCCGCACGCTCGGCCCCGACCTGGTGCTCGCCGTCACGGGCGGCGAGGTCGCCTGGTCGCACCTGGTCGTCTACCTCGTCGGCCCGATCGTGGGCGGCCTGGCGGCAGCCCTGCTGTACGAGGTGGTCAGCGGACTCAAGGCCGCACGGCCGACCGTTGAACGGGTCTGAGCCCACCGAGCCGATACCTGCCGACGTCGCCGGCCACCTGGAGTGCCTGGCAGGCAGTTCGGCGATCACCGAGGGCTGGATCATCGAAGGCGTTTACCACGACTCGCGCTTCTACCCGATCCACGTTGGCACGCAGCTAGAAGCCTACCTTTCCCCGAAGAAGGAAGCAGAATTCGACCCATAGCAGCCCCGCCCCTGATCTGCTGCCGAACCGAAATCGGAATACCCAACCGATTCGGCACGACCTCGCGCGCTTGATTCACGATTCCGGTCGGGCCCACGGCAATCGTTGTGGGCCCGACCGCGGCGCGCGGGTCTGCTCGCATTGCGAGCTGGACGCCCACACCAGGTGCGGGAACTGATCGGCGATGACCCGGTCGCGCTCGGTGGTCAGATCCGCGCGGTGATGAAACCGGTCAGCCGGTCGAGTCCCGTCTCGATCTGGTCGGTGGTCAGGGAGCTGCACGACAGCCGCATCTGGTGCGCGGCCACCTCGTCGTCGTCGTGGAAGTGGCGCATCGGCGTGAACAGGACGCCGTACCGGTTCGCCGCAACGTCGAGCAGTTCGTCGGTGACCGGGAACGGCACCGTCAGGCCCACGAAGAAGCCGCCGCCGGGGGTGTTCCAGTGGACGCCGTCCAGGCCGCCGAGGCGTCGGGCGAGTCCTCGCAGGAGGCAGTCGAGGTTGCGGCGGTAGGTGTCGATCTGTCGGCGGTTGGCCCGCAGCAGGCTGCCCCCGTGCTTCAGCAGCATCCCGCCGACCAGGGCCTGGCTCACCGCGGAGGTGTTGACGGTGAGCATGCTCTTCGCCTTGGACAGCTCGTCGGCGAGCAGTCCTCCGGCGCCGTCGCGTCCGGCGATGCGCTGGTCCGCGACCGCGAAACCCACCCTGGCACCGGGGAAGCAGGTCTTCGACAACGACCCGAGGTAGACCACCCGCTGACCGGTGTCGAGCGCCTTCAGCGTCGGAGGACGCTCCCCCTCCACGGCCTGGAAGAACCCGTACGGGTTGTCCTCCAACAGGAGCAGGTCCTGTTCGGCGGCGATCTCCAGCAGCCGTGCCCGGCCTGGCAGGGTCATGCTGCGGCCGCTGGGGTTGGAGAAGTCGGGGACGAGGTACAGCGCGCGGGGCCGCAGCCCCTCGGCACGGGCGGCCGCGAGCTGTGCGAGCAGGTCGTCCGGGTCTACCCCGTCGGGGCCTTCCCGGACCGGGCGGACCGGCATGTCCAGCAGTCGTGCGGCGCCGGTCAACCCGACGTAGGTGGGTGCCACGGCCAGCAGGACGTCGCGGTCGGTGGCCCGCAAGGCGCGCAGCACCAACCAAAGCGCCTCCTGGGCGCCGACGGTGACCAGGATCGCCTCCGGGTCCACGGTGATCCCCTCGTCCAGCTCCAGTTGCCGGGCGATGAGTTCGTGGACGATGCCCTTGGTGCGCCCGTACTGGAACAGCTCCCGGTGGACCCGGGCCCGGTCGTACCCCTTCGTCTCCGCCAAGTGCAGGGCGTAAGCGTCGAGGTAGGCATGCAGGTCGGCGAGGTCGAAGCCGTCCTCGGTCGGCCTGCCGGGCGCGAAGGAGATCGCGTCCGGGAAGCGGCCCGCCACCTCGTTGAGGAAGTTCATCGACCGCATCGCCGGGTCGGAGAGCGAGGCGTGCAGATCCGCCGGGTCGAGCCGGACCGACGTGGACGGCACGACCGCGGTCATCGGACACCGCCCGGAGCAGGACGACCGTCCGCCACTCGTGCCGTCAGCCGCCGGGCGGCGTCGAGGTCGGCGCAGCCGGACAGCTCCAGGGCGGAGAGCAGTTCGGCGGCGAGCAGGTCGAGAACCCGGCGGACGCCTGCCTCGCCGTCGACGGCGAGCCCCCACAGCACGGGCCTGCCGAGCAGGACACCGCTCGCGCCCAGCGCCAGCGCCCTCAGGACGTCGGTGCCGCCGCGGATCCCGCTGTCCAGCAGCACCCCGCACCGCTCGGGCAGGGCCTCGCGCACCGCGGACAGCATGTCCACGCTGGCCACGGCACCGTCGAGCTGGCGTCCGCCGTGGTTGGAGACCACCACGGCGTCCGCGCCGAGTTCGGCGACGCGCGCCGCGTCCCGCGGGTCCAGGACCCCCTTGACGATCAGCGGCAGCCGGGTGCTCTCCCGCAGCCGGGCGAGGTCGTCCCAGCCCAGCCCGACCGCGAAGGCCTCGGCGGTGTGCACGGCGACGGCGGAGGCACCGGGTCGCCGTTCGTGGGTCGACCGGAGGCTCGCCGGGTCCAGGTGGGCGGCGGCCACGTCCGTCGGCAGCGCGAAGCCGTTGCGCAGGTCGCGCAGCCGGCGGCCCATCCGCGGGACGTCCACGGTCACCACGAGCGCCGCGCATCCGGCTTCCTCGGCCCGGCGGACCACGTCGGCCGTGGCCCCGGCGTCCCGCAGGCAGTACAGCTGGAACCAGGTGACCCCACCCTGCGCGGTCACGGACTCGACGGGTTGGCTGCTCAGCATGGACAGGGTGAACGGCACCCCGGCCGCCGCGGCGGCCCTCGCCGTCGCCCGCTCCCCGTCCGGGTGCACCAACCGCTGGTACGCCATCGGCGCGACGGCGACCGGAAGGGCGGCGGCCGGGGCGCCGGGCAGCTCGGCCCTGGTGTCGCAGCCGGGGCTGCCGGTGAGGACCCTGGGGACGAGCCCGATCCGGTCCAGTGCCCTCCGGTTGGCCGCCAGGGTCAGTTCGGTGTCGCTGCCGCCCGCCACGAAGTCCCAGATCCCGGCGGGCAGCACCCGCTGCGCCACGGCCGCGAACTCCGCCACGGACACCGGTCCCGAACCGGTCGTGACGGGATCGGCCACGGCGGTCACAGGGACACTCCCTCGGAGGCCAGCCGCTCCGCCTCGACCGCTTCGTAGAGGGCCTTGATGTTGCCGCTGCCGAAGGTGCGGGCGCCGAAGCGCTCGATCACCTCGTAGAACAGCGTGCTGTCCGGGTGGGTGGAGCGGGTGAAGATCTGGAACAGCTGGCCGTCCTGGTCCTCGTCCACCAGCACGTTCAGCTCACGCAGGCCGGCGATGGTGTGCCGGGTCAGGTCGAGGTGGCCTGCCAGCAGGGTGTAGTAGGCCTCGGGGGCGGTCAGGAAGTCGACTCCGCGCTTCTGGAGGGTGCCGACGGCCTCGACGATGTCCGTGGCGGTGAAGGCGAGGTGCTGCACTCCGGGCCCGCCGTGCCGCTCCAGGAAGCGGTTGATCTGGCCGGGCTCGGCGGTGGCGTCCGGCTGGATCAGGGTCAGGGTGATCTCGCCGGACGCGCTCTGCACCACCTGCGACTCCATCGCCTGGGCGCCGACCCTGATGAGCTCGGTGAAGATGGTCCGGAAGCCGAGCACCCGCGTGTAGTGCTCCACCGTGCGGTCGAGCTCGCCCGCCTCGATGCAGATCGCGAAGTGGTCGAGTTCGGTGAGGAGTTCACCCGCGCCCGCCGCGTCGGCGTCCTCGACCGGGGTGAAGCCCGGCGGCACCGCGAAGTCGCCGCCGGCTTCGGTCAGGGTGTGCACCACGTCCCCGAAGCCCTCGATCACCGCGGTGGTGCGGCCGTCGGCGTGCCGGTACGGCGGGGCGACCGCGACCGCCCCGCGTGCCACGGCGGCGCCGAAGGCCACGAAGACGTCGGTCACGGTGAGCGCGATGTCGGCCACACCGTCCCCGTGGGCCCGGACGTAGCGGGCCGCCGGGTGGTCGTCGGTACGGGCCTGGGTGAGGACGAGGGTGATCCGACCCTGCCGCAGGGCGAGGGAGTCGGCCTCCGCCGTGGCGGCGCGGGCGACCGGGCGGAAACCGTAGTGGTCGGTCAGCTCGGCCGAGGCCGCCGCCAGGTCGGCGACGTAGAACTCGACGTGGCCGAGGCGGAAGTCGGGCGCGTGGGTCATGGCAGGACCTTTCGTCGGGTGGTGGGAGTACTGGGAGCGACGCGGGTGGGGCGGTGCTTCAGGCGAGGGCGGGTGACGCGCCGGACGCGGATCCGGGGCGGCATCGGATCACCCGTCGCTCATGGCGGCGACGAGACTGGCAGGCCGCAGGTCCGTCCAGTTCTGCTCGATGTGGGACAGGCAGGCCTGCCGGGACCCCGGACCGTGGACGGTGGTCCAGCCGGCGGGAACATCGAGAGCGGCGGGCCAGAGCGAGTGCTGGTTCTCCTCGTTCACCAGCACGAGGTAGGTGGCTTCTTCGTCTTCGAAGGGGTTCGTCATGGGTGTTCTCTCTTCTCACCTGATTGGCGGGTAGGGACGGGCAGGGAGGGACCGGCTCAGACCGGGGAGCGACGCAGCGCAGGGCGGGCCTTGGGCGCGGTGGCCAGCCGGGCGGCGATCGCGGCGGGCGTCGGGTGCTGGAACACCTCGCGGATGCGCACTTCGAGACCGAATTCCGCGCGCACCCGGCTGATCAACCGGGTGACCAGCAGCGAGTGGCCGCCGAGCGCGAAGAAGTTGTCGTCGGCCCCGACCTCGTCGCGCTCCAGCACCTCGGCGAACAGCTCGCGGATCCGCCACTCGGCCCCCGTACCGGGATCCGCCCCGGTACCGGACTCGGTACCGGGCTCGCCGAGCACGGCCTGGTGCCACCGCGACAGGCCCGCGACCGCGTTGACCCGCTGCCCAGGATCGGCCGCGCACCGCTCCAGCAACTCGACCAGCGCGGCGGCCATGCGCTCGGCGGTCCCGTGCTCGAACAGCTCGGTCGCGTAGGTCAGTTCGCCGCTGAGACCGGCCGGGGCCCCCTCGGCGGCGCGCTGTTCGGTCAGGTCCAAGCCGAGGTCGAACTTCGACACCCGTGAGTCCACCGGGTACGACCGCGCCGTGGTCCCGGGGAACCGGGGCATCGCGGGCTGCTCGTTCTGGAGCTGGACCATGACCTGGACGAGGGGGTGGCGGGCGAGGGAGCGTTCGGGGTTGAGGGCCTCTACGACCTGGTCGAAGGGGACGTCCTGGTGGTCGTAGGCGGTCAGGTCCGATTCCCGCACCCTGGTGAGGAGCTCGGCGAAGGTCGGGTCACCGGAGAGGTCGGTGCGCAGGACCAGGGTGTTGACGAAGAAGCCGACGAGGTCGTCGAGCGCCTCGTCCGAGCGTCCCGCCACCGGGGTGCCGATCGGGATGTCGTCCCCCGCGCCGAGCCCGCACAGCAGTGCCGCGAGTCCGGCTTGCAGGACCATGAACAGGGTGCAGCCGTGCTCTCGGGACACCTCCGACAACCGCGCGTGCAGCTCACCGCCGAGGACCACCGGCACCGAACCGCCTGCATGGCTCGCCACCGGCGGCCTCGGCCGGTCGAACGGCAACGCCAGCTCGGTGGGCGAACCGGTGAGGTGCCGCGTCCAGAAGTCCAGCCCGTCCGCGGTCGGCAGCTCGCGCTGCCAGAGCGTGTAGTCGACGTACTGCACCGCCAACGGGGCGAAGTCGGGCCGCTCGCCGCGGGAACGGGCCGTGTAGGCCAGGGTCAGGTCGCGCAGCAGCGGATCCCAGGACCAGCCGTCGCCCGCGATGTGGTGGACCACCAGGTTCAGCACGTGCTCGTCCGGGCCGATCTCGAACAGCCGCGCCTTGACCGGTAGGTCGGTGGCGAGGTCGAACTCGTGGACGGTCAGCGCGGCGACCGCCTCGGGCAGCCCGGCCTCGGTGACCGTCGCGGTCTCCAGGGACAGCCGGGCGCGGGCCTCCTCCTCGGAGAGCAGCTGGAGGCTGGGCAGGCCCTCGGTCTCGGGGAAGGTGGTGCGCAACACCTCGTGCCGGGTGACGACATCCCCGAGTGCCGCTTCGAGGGCGGCCCGGTCCAGGACGCCGTGCAGCCGGAAGGCGGCGGGCATGTTGTAGATCGAGGACCGCTCCTCGACCTGGTGGACGAACCACAGGCGCTGCTGCGCGAAGGACAGCGGCGGGTCGACGGGTCGCTCCCGGCGGCGCAGAGGAGTCCGGGCGCGGGAGGCCCGGCCCGCGCGTTCCGCGAGGGTGGCGACCGTCTGCGCCTGGAACAGGTCGCGCAGCGAGAGTTCGACGCCGAGTGCGGTCCGGATCCGGCTGACCAGCCTCGTCGCGAGCAGGGAGTGCCCGCCCAGGTCGAAGAAGCTGACGTCGGTGCCGACCTCGTCCAGGCCCAGCAGCTCCGCGAAGAGCCCGGCGAGCACCTGCTCCTGGGGAGTCCTGGGTGCCCGGCCCGTCGCGGCCGTCGGCTCGGGCACCTCCAGCGCCTTGTAGTCGACCTTGCCGTTGGCGGTGAGCGGCAGCTCGTCCAGGACGACCAGGGCCGAGGGCACCATGAACTCGGGCAGCAGCGAGGCGAGGTGGGCGCGCGCCTCGGGGACCGTCGCCGTCCCGGTCAGGTGGGCGACGATCCGCTTCTCGCCGTCCGGTCCCGGCCGGGCGGTCACCACGGCCTGCCGGACCCCAGGGCAGCCGGACAGCGCCGCCTCCACCTCTCCCAGCTCCACCCGGAAACCACGGATCTTGAGCTGTTCGTCCGCCCGGCCGACGAAGTCCAGGCGACCGTCGGCCCGGCGGCGGGCCAGGTCACCGGTGCGGTACATCCGCGTGCCGGGAGCGCCGTACGGGTCGGCGACGAACCGCTCGGCCGTCTGGCCGGGCTGCCCGAGGTAGCCACGGGCCAGCCCGGCACCCGCGAGGTACAGCTCGCCCGTCGCGCCCGGCGGCAGCAACCGCAGGTTCTCGTCCAGGACGTAGGCACGGGTGTCGTCCAACGGCGTGCCGATCGGCACCGGTCCCGGCTCGTCGTCCGCGACCAGGTGGGACGTCGCGCACAGGGTCGCCTCCGTCGGCCCGTACAGGTGCCGGACCGCGATACCGGGGCAGGCGGCGCGCACGGCGCGCACGGCGGCGGGCGTGACCACGTCACCGCCGGTCAGCACCTCCCGCACCCCGGCGAGGACGTCCGGCCGTTCCTCCGCCACCACCCGGAACAGCCCGGCCGTGAGGTGGACCGCGGTGATCGCCTCGTCGCGGATCAGCCTGCCCAGCTCGGCGACGCCGAGGTCCCCCTCGGGCGCGACGACCACCTGCCAGCCGGAGAGCAGGGCCACCCACAGCTCGTAGTTCGCGATGTCGAAGGCGTGCGGCGCGTGGAACAGGACGCGCTGCGGCTCGGCGGTCCGCCAGCCGCTGTCCGCCACCAGGTCGAGCACGGCGCGGTGGCTCACGGCGACGCCCTTCGGCACGCCGGTGGAGCCCGAGGTGTGCATGACGTAGGCGAGCTGGTCGGGGCGGCAGTCGACCGCCATCACCGCCGCACCACCGGGACCCTGCGCACCGGGCACCTCGACGACGTGCCCGGTGCGCAGCCCCTGTGCACGGGAGGCGTCGTCCACGAGCAGCACCGGGCTACCGGTGTCGTCCAGGATCCGCTGGGTGCGGGCGGGCGGTGAGTCGTGGTGCAGGGGGACGTAGGCGCCACCGGTCTTGAGCACGGCGAGCAGCGCCACGACGACCTCGGGGGACCTCGGCATCAGCACGGCCACCAGGTGCTCGGGGCCGACGCCGAGCGCGGTCAACCGGTGGGCCAGCCGGTCCGCCCGATCGTTCAGCTCGCGGTAGGTCACCTCGACGGGCCCGGACCTCAGGGCCACGGCCTCGGGGGTGCGGGCGGCCTGCGCCTCGAAGGCCCGGTGCACGCCGTCGTGGACGGACGGCTCCGCCGGGCTCACCGGGTCGCCCAGGAGGCGGTCCCGCTCCTGCGGCAGGAGCGCGTCCAGCTCCGAGACCCGACCGCGCGGCCGTGCCACCGCCTGGGCCAGGACCGACCGCAGGCGTCGGCCGAGGGTGTCGACGGTGTCCCGGTCGAACAGGTCGGTGCGGTACTTGACCACGGCGTGCAGGCCGCCCTCGGCCACCGGCCTCTCGACGAACTGGAAGGCGAGGTCGAACTCGGCCACGGGGAAGTCGACCTCGGTGGTCTCCCCCTCGAGGCCGACCAGGTCGAGCGCCTGTCCGACGGCCCTCCGCATCGTCAGCATGACCTGGAACAGGGGGTTGCGGGCCAGCGAGCGGCGCGGGTTGACCGCTTGGACGACCTGCTCGAACGGCACGTCCTGGTGGGCGAAGGCGGCCAGGTCCGACTCCCGGACCCGGCGCAGCAGTTCCAGGAAGCTCGGGTCGCCCGCCAGGTCGGTGCGCAGCACCAGGGTGTTGACGAAGAACCCGGCCAGTTCCTCCAGCGCCTCCTCCGACCGGCCCGCGGTGACCGTGCCGAGCGGGATGTCGGTGCCCGCGCCGAACCGGGAGAGCAGCACGGCGAGCGCGGCCTGCACCACCATGAAGGGCGTGCAGCCGTTGGTGCGGGCCACCTCGGTCAGGCGCGCGGTCAGTTCCGGGCCCAGGTCGAGGTCGACCACGGCCCCGGTGTGGTCCGGAACCGGGGGCCGGGCGCGGTCTAGGGGCAAGGCGATCTCCTCTGGCAGACCCGCCAACGCCTCGCGCCAGTACGCCAGTTGTGCCTCGCCCTCCTCGCGGATCAGCTCCCGCTGCCAGAGCGTGTAGTCGGCGTACTGCACCGGCAGCGGGGCCCAGCCGGGGCGCTCGCCTCGGCTGCGGGCGTCGTAGGCCTGGCTCAGGTCGCGCAGCAGCGGTTCCCAGGACCAGCCGTCGGTGGCGATGTGGTGGATCGCCAGGACCAGCGTGTGCTCCTGCGGCCCCGCGGTCAGCAGGGACGCCCGCAGGGGGACGTCGGTGGTCAGGTCGAAGGGACGGGCCGCGATCTCGGTGACGTCGGCGTCGGCCGCGTCGAGGACCAGGAGGTCCGGGTGGACCTCCGGCAGGACGACCTGGCCCGGTTCGCCGTCCGCGGCCGCCGCCGGGTAGACGGTGCGGAGGGTCTCGTGGCGCTCGACCAGGTCGGCCAGTGCGGTGCGCAGCGCCGTGAGGTCGAGCGGGCCGGTGAGCCGGGTGGCCACCACGCAGTGGTAGGCGGGGCTGGGGCCGTCGAGGCGGTGGAGGAACCACAGCCCGCGCTGGACGGCGGACAGCGGGAGGGTGGCGGGCCGGTCGGCGGGGCGCAGTGGCGGGCGGGCCTGGCCGGCGCCGTCCAGGGACGCGGCCAACGCGGCGACCGTGCGCGCGCCGAAGACCTCGCGGACCCCGGCCGCCACCCCGAACGCGGTGCGGATCTGCGCGGCGAGCTGCACGGCCAGCAGGGAGTTGCCGCCGAGTTCGAAGAAGTCGTCGTCGGCGCCCACGGCGTCCAGGCCCAGCACCGCGGCGAACAGCCCGGCCAGGATCTCCGCACGGGCGGTGCGCGGCGCGCGGCCGACCCGGTAGACGGGTTCGGGCAGGGCCCGGCGGTCGAGCTTGCCGTTCGCGGTGACCGGCAGCTCGTCCAGGACGACCACGGCCGACGGGACCATGTGCTCGGGCAGCTCCCTGGCCGCCTGGGACCGCAGCGCCTCGGGCGCGGGATCGGCGCCGGGGCGCGGGACGACGTAGGCGACGATGCGGCGGTCGCCCGGCCGGTCCTCGCGGATGACGACGGCGGCCGAGGCGACCGACTCCGCGCGGGCGAGGACGGCCTGGATCTCGCCCGGTTCGACGCGGAAGCCGCGGATCTTGACCTGGTCGTCGGTGCGGCCGAGGTACTCGAGGACCCCGGTCGACGTCCAGCGGGCGAGGTCCCCGGTGCGGTACATCCGCTCGCCGGTGCCGAACGGGCAGGCCACGAACCGCTCGGCGGTCAGGCCCGGCAGCCCCGCGTACCCGCGCGCCAGTTGCACGCCGCCCAGGTACAGCTCTCCCGCGACGCCGGGCGCCACCGGTCGCAACCACCTGTCCAGCACGTACGTACGGGTGTTGGCGGCGGGCCTGCCGATGGGGACGGTGGTCGCGGGGCCGGGACGGCAGGCCCAGAGGGTCACGTCCACGGATGCCTCGGTGGGCCCGTACAGGTTGTGCAGCCCCGCCCAGGGAAGCACCTCGTGGAACGCGTCCTGGGTCCGGGTGGACAGGGCCTCGCCGCTGCAGATCACCCGGCGGAGCGAGCGGGCCCGCGGGGCGGTCGGCTCGCGGAGGAACACCTCCAGCATGGACGGCACGAAGTGCGCGGTGGTGACCGACTCGCGCTCGACCAGCTCGGCGAGGTACACCGGGTCGCGGTGTCCGCCGGGCTTGGCGACCACCAGGGTCGCGCCGAACAGCAGCGGCCAGAAGAACTCCCAGACCGACACGTCGAACCCGCACGGGGTCTTCTGCAGGATCCGGTCGTCGGCGGTGAGCGGGTACTCCTCCTGCATCCACAGCAGCCGGTTGACCACGCCCTCGTGCGACACCACCACGCCCTTGGGGCTGCCGGTGGAACCCGAGGTGAAGATCGTGTACGCCGGGTGGCGCGACGAGCGGACCGGCGACCGGAAAGGACCGGCGTCGGGCAGCGGGATGTCCATCCGTAGGACCGGGACGGTGCCGTACGACTGCGGGCCCGTGGCGAGGACCAGGACCGGGGCGGCGTCCCGGAGGATGCCCTCGACGCGTGCCGTGGGCTGGTCCAGGTCCAGGGGGAGGTAGGCCGCGCCGGCCTTCAGCACCCCGTAGAGGGCGACGACCAGCTCGACCGAACGGGGAAGCGCGACCGCGACCAGCGACTCGGGGCCGATGCCGCGCGCGGCCAGCGCGGCCGCCAACCGGTCGGCGCGGTGGTCGAGCTCGCGGTAGGTGACGGACCGGTCCTCGAAGACGACGGCCGTGGCGTCGGGGGTCCGGGCCACCTGGTCCTCGAACAGTTCGGGCAGGGTGGTCGCGGGGAGTTCGGCGGCGGTGTCGTTCCAGACCGTGACGACCTTGTCGTACTCCTCGTCGGTGAGGGTGTCGAGCGCGCCGAGCGGGAGGTCGGGGTCCGCCGTCCAGCGCTCCAGCAGCCGGGCCAGCCTGCCGCCGAGGTCCGCGACCCGGTCCCGGTCGAGCAGTTCGGGGTGGTGGCTGAGCCGCAGTTCGAGCGCGGGGCCAGGTTCCACGACCAGGGACAGCGGGAAGTGGGTGGTGTCCCGGAAGCGGATCTCGACCTCCAGACCCGGCACGTCGAGCGTGTAGTCGCTCATCGGGAAGTTGTCGAAGACCAGGTTGGTGTCGAACAGCGCGGTCGACGAGCCCGCCAGGCGCTGGATCTCGGTCAGCCCGAGGTGGTCGTGCTCCAGCAGCCCCACGCGCTGCCGCTGCAGCTCCGCGCACAGCTCGCGCAGCGACGCGGCGCGGTCGAGGCGGGCCCGGACCGGCACGGTGTTGATCAGCATGCCGATCATGTCGTCGGCGCCGGGCAGCTCGTCCGGACGGCCGCTGACCGTGCAGCCGAAGACCACGTCGTCCTGACCGGTGCTGCGCGCCAGCACGACCGCCCACGCGCCCTGGATGACCGTGGTGAACAGCAGGTTGCAGCCACGCGCCCGGTCCTTCAGCGCCGCCGTCCGCTCCGGCGTCAGCCGCACGACGAAGTCCTCGGGGGTCGCACCGGGAGACACCCCGCGGTCGGTCGACGCCAGTCGGGTGGGCTGTCCGCTGTCGGCGAGCGCGGTGCGCCAGGCGTGCTCGGCCGCCGGGCGGTCCTGCGCGGCCAGCCAGGTCAGGTAGTCGCGGTAGGGCCGGGCCGGGGGCAGTTCGGTGCCGCTGTACAGGGCGAACAGCTCGCGGAAGAGGAGGGCGAACGACCAGCCGTCCAGCACGAGGTGGTGGGCCGTCACCAGCAGGCGGTGGCGCCGCGGGCCGAGGGTGACCAGGGTGAAGCGCAGCAGCGGCGGCCGCTGGAAGTCCACACCGCGCGCCCAGTCCCGCTCGGTGACCTCGGCGACGTGCGCCTCCGGGTCGTCACCGCCGTCCGGGCCGCTCTCCTCCCAGGCCAGCGGCATGTCCCGGCGGACCACCTGGATGGGGGCGCCCGTCTTGCGGTGGGTGAAGGAGACCCGGAGGTTGGCGTGCCGCCGGAGCAGCGCGCCGGCCGCCGCCTTCAGCTCGGCCGGGTCCAGGTCGCCCCGCAGGTCGACGGTGAACTGGGCGATGTAGAGGTGCCTGGACTCCGGGTCGAACCCCGAGTGGAAGAGGATGCCTTCCTGCAGCGGGGAGAGCGGCAGGATGTCCTCGACCGCCTGCTGGCTGGTGTTCATGAGTGGTCAACTTCCGGTCGGCAGAGGTCTGATGGGGTCGAGGGCCGCCGCGGGATCGTCCGGTCCCACCCGGTCGATCCGGGTGGCGGCGAGGCGGGTAGCGCGGGTGACGGCGGCGGGCCGGACCCCGGTACCCGGTGGACCGCCTGATCGGTCACCGTCGGCCGGGGCCTGATCCCGAGTCCACCGGGGACGGTCCGGCCACCACCGAACGTCGCGAGGTCGACCGCCGACCGGACCGGCTGCTGGATTGCCACCGCTGAACCTCCCTGCGATTCCGTTTGGACGTCGCGCATGCCATCGTCGGCGCGCGCCGTCGCGTCCGGCGGCAATAACACCGGCAATCCAGGTGCGTTCTTTCGCGGTGTCTCCGCAAATTGCCGCTCCGACTGCCGGTACCGACGAGCGCCGCTCGCTAATTTCGTACTTGATTCCAGATCGGACGCGGAATGAGGGAAAACGTGACCAGTCCTTTCGATGCAGTGAATTCGGGTGTGACCGGGGGAACTCCGGCCACCCGCCATCAGCGCATCCTTTGCCAACTGGTCGCCGACGTCCTCGGGGTCGGCGACGTCGGGATCGGCGACGGGTTCGTGGCGCTGGGCGGGGACAGCATCATCGCCATGCAGCTCGTCAGCCGGGCGCGGAAGGCCGGTCTGCGGATCACCGTCGGCGACGTGCTGGCGCAGCCGGACGTGGAAGCACTGGCGCGGACGGCCACCCCGTTGGCCCAGGAGCCCGCGCCCGTCGCGGACCGCGGGGTGGGGCCGGTCGCCACCACCCCGATCATGCGCTGGTTCCGGGAACGCGGTGGCGTGGTCGACACCTACAACCAGTTCGCGGTCCTGCGGACGCCCTCAGGGCTGACCGAACCCCGTCTGATCTCGATGGTGCAAGCCCTGTTCGACCACCACGACATGCTGCGCCTGCGGCTCTCCACGTCGGGCGACGAGGCGGACTGGGTGTTGGAGACCCGGCCGGTGGGCGCGGTCGACGCGGCCTCGGCCATCCGGCGGACCGACGTGACGGGCCACCCCGAGCAGGAGTGGGCCGCGCTGGTGCGGCAGGAGTCGGACGCGGCGCGCGACAGGCTGCGCCCCACCGAGGGCAACGTCCTGCAGGCCGTGTGGTTCGACGCGGGACCGGATCGTCAGGGCCTGCTCGCCCTGGTCGTCCACCACCTGGCCGTCGACTCGATCTCCTGGCGCGTCCTGGCCGCAGACCTCTCGACGGCCTGGCAGGCCGTCGAGCGGGGTGCCGCGATCACCCTCGACCCGGTGCCGACCTCGTTCCGCCGCTGGTCGGGAGTGCTCGGCGAGCAGGCGCAGGCACAGGCCACCGTCGCGCAGCTCCCCGGCTGGCTCGACCTGTTGCGTCCCGGCGCCGCCCGGTTCGGCGACCGGGCGAGGGTGCCCGGCCAGGACGTGGAGAGCCGGGACCGGAGCTTCACCGAGTCCCTGCCCGCCGAGTTCACCGAGGCGCTGCTGACCACGGTGCCGTCGCTGTTCAACGCCGGTGTCAACGACGTTCTCCTCGCCGGTCTCGCGCAGGCCATGGGCGACTGGCACGGCCGACGCGGCACGGCGGGCGACGGCACCGCGTTGCTGCACCTGGAGGGCCACGGCAGGGAGGAGGTGCTCGCGGAGGTGGACGTCTCCCGCACCGTCGGCTGGTTCACCGGCCTGTTCCCGATCAGGCTCGACCTGGGTGAACCGCACCGGGGGGACGCGCACGCCGCGGGGGCGGCGGTGGGGCACGCGGTGCGGCAGGTCAAGGAGCGGATGCGCGGCGTCCCCGACAAGGGAGTCCGGTACGGCCTGCTCCGCTACCTGAACCCGCTGACGGGGGCACTGCTGGAGGAGGCGGCGCAGCCGGAGTTCGTCTTCAACTACCTGGGCCGATTCGAGGTCTCCGACGACGACTGGTCGGTCGTACCGGAGTACGGGACCGGTTTGGACGACACCGGATCGGGCATGCCGATGGCCCACAGCATCGAGGTCAACGTGGCCACCGTGGACCGGGCGGACGGCCCGGCGCTGCGGGCGACCTGGACCTGGGCCGACAGCGTCGTGTCCGAGGCGGACACCCGCGAGCTGGCGGAGTCGTGGTTCCGGATGCTCCGGGCCCTGGTCGCGCACGCCCGCGAACCCGGAGCGGGCGGACTCGCCCCACCCGACCTGACCCTGAGCTCGCTCAGCCTGCAGGAACTCGAAGAGATCCAATCCGATCTGCGGCCCTTCTGAGGAAGTCGACGCCGAAATGGACCGATCGTGGTCGAGGACATCCTTTCCCTCTGGCCGGAAAGCCTCTTCTTCTCACCCGCTGTTCTACCGGGAAAAGCGCAGCCCTTACCGAGATCGGTCGGGAAGGCGCGCCGGACCTGATCGCCATGACCCGACCACCTCGAAAGGACGATTCCGTGAACAACGCGTTCGACGAAATGGTTCCTCTCCCGTCGTGGCCAATGCGGAGCGACAGCACTCCCCGTGGCCCGCGAACATCGACGTGCCCGCCTGCCGGGCCGACGTCCACCGGGGAGTCGCGGTGAGCGGCGTACTGGACACCACGCTGGTGCCCCTGCACCGGACACCGAACGCCGAGCGGACTCTGGTCGGCCTGACCTTCTTCGGCGGTGGCACGGCCGCCTACCGGCCGTGGGTCGAGCACATGCCCGCGGGGACGAACCTGGTCGTGCTCTGCTACCCCGGCAGGGAGGGGCGGTTCGCCGAGGACTTCGCCCGTGACTGGGACGAACTGGCAGCCGATGTCACCCGATCGCTGCGCGAAGCCGACCTCGGCCCGTACGTCCTCTTCGGACACAGCATGAGCGGTTGGATGGCCTTCGACGTGGCCGCCCGGCTCGACGGCGACGGGGCGAGGAAGCCCGAAGCGCTCGTCCTGTCCTCCTGCAACGCCCCGGACCGCGGTCTGACCGACAGCGAACTCCTCCCCACCCCCCAGGACACGGACGACCGACTCCTGGAGTGGCTGGGAACCCATGGCCTGCTGCCCCAGCACGTCCGCGACCACCCAGGCCTGACCGAGGTCGCCCTGGAGCTGATCCGGGCCGACATCGACGTCCGCAACACCTTCGTCTACGGCGGCGCCGAGGTGGGCGTGCCGCTCCAGGTGTTCTTCGGCGCCGACGATCCGTTGATCAGCGCCGACGCGGCTGCCCGGTGGAGCGCCCTGGCCACCGGCCCGTACCGGTACGACGTGCTCGGCGGCGGCCACTTCTACACCCCGGAGATCTGGCAGTCCCTCCCGAGCCGGATCGCCTCGATCACCCCGGCCGCGACCGGCTCTGCCTCCTGAGGAGTCCCCTGTGTCCCCCGTGTCCTACGCCCAGCAGAGGCTGTGGTTCCTGAACCGCGTGAACGGCGGGTCGGCGGCCTACAACTGCCCGCTCGCCATCCGCGTGAGGGGCGAACTGGACCTCACCGCCCTGGCGGCGGCGTTCGCCGACCTGGCGGACCGGCACGAAGTGCTGCGCACGGTGTACCCCGATGTCGACGGCGAACCCGTCCAGCGCGTACTCGACCGACGCCCCGTGCCGGACGTGGTCGGGTGCGAGGAGAGCGGGCTCGCCGACGCGCTGTCCGCCGCCTTCGACCGCGGCTTCGACCTGACGGTCGACCTCCCCGTCCGGGCGACGGTGTTCGCCCTGGCACCGCGGGAACACGTGCTGGCGCTGGTGCTGCACCACATCGCCTGCGACGAGGGGTCCTGGCAGCCGCTGCTCACCGACCTGGCCGCGGCGTACCGCGCCAGGGTCGAGGGCGAGGCACCCCGGTGGTCGCCGATGCCGGTGAGCTACCGGGACTACGCCGCGTGGCAACGCGACGTGCTGGGCGAGGAGGACGACCCGGAGAGCCTGCTCTCGACCCAGCTGTCGTTCTGGCGGGAGCAGTTGGCCGGGCTGCCCGCCGAGCTGGACCTGCCGTTCGACCGGTCGCGCCCCGCGATGGCCGACCACCGCGGTGACGGTGTACCGCTGAAGATCGACGGCGATCTGCACCGCCACCTGGTCACGATCGCCGCCGAGCACGGGTGCACCACCTTCATGGTGCTCCAGGCCGGGCTTGCCGTGCTGCTGTCCCGGCTGGGGGCCGGTACGGACATCCCGATCGGCACCGTGTTGTCAGGACGCCCGGACGACGCGCTGGAAGGCGTCGTCGGCTTCTTCGCCAACACGGTCGTGCTGCGCAGCGACGTGGCCGGCGACCCGACGTTCAGCGAGCTGCTGCACCGGGTGCGCGACACCGATCTCGCCGCCTACGACCACCAGGACGTTCCCTTCGAGCGGCTGGTCGAGGACCTGAACCCGGAACGGTCGCTGGCACGGCATCCGCTCTTCCAGGTCATGCTCACCTTGTCCAGAGGGGACCAGACGACGCTCTCGTTGCCGGGCCTGGACTGCACCGAGGAGCACCAGGTCTGGGAGGTCGCGAAGTTCGACCTGTCGGCCGACTTCCGGGAGCACCGCGCGCCGGACGGGGAAGCGGCCGGAATCGACGGTTCCCTCGAGTTCGCGACCGCCCTGTTCGACCGGGACACCGTCGAGCACGTCGCCGATGCCCTCCCCAGGCTGCTGCAGCAACTCGTGTCCGCCCCGCAGCGACCCATCAGCGACGCCGACCCCCTCTCCGCCGAGCAACGGCACCAGGCCCTCGTCGCGTGGAACGACAGCGCCCGACCCACGTCGCAGGCCACCGTGCCGGAGCTCTTCGAGGCGCAGGCCGCGCAGACGCCGCACGCGACCGCGGTGGTGTGCGGGAGCACGAGGCTGACCTTCGCCGCGCTCAACGCCCGTGCCAACCTGCTCGCACGCCGTCTGCGTGCCCAGGGGGCCGGGGCGGAGCGGGTGGTCGCCCTGGCCCTGCCCCGGTCGGCCGAGTCCGTCGTGGCGATGCTGGCGGTGCTCAAGACGGGTGCGGCCTACCTGCACGTCGACCTCGAATACCCACCGGACCGCATCGAGCACGTGCTGCGCGACGCCGCACCGGTCGCCGTCGTCACGGACACCGCGACCGCGCAAGCGCACGGGTTCGGTGAGCTGCCCGCGGTGTTCGCTGACCGGATCGGGACGCCGTCGGGCCCCGTGGCCGACCCGGGGTGCCGGGTACTGCCCGACAGCGCCGCCTACGTCATCTACACCTCCGGATCAACCGGCCGCCCCAAGGGCGTGGTGACGCCGCATTCCGCCTTGAGCAACCTGTACGCCTTCCACCGCGCGGGCATGATCACGCGCGCCGAGGCCGCCGCGGGCAGGCGGCTGAGGTCCGCCGTCACCGCCTCGCTGTCGTTCGACACGTCGTGGGAGGCGCTGTTCTGGATGCTGGCGGGGCACGAGCTCCACGTCATCCGGGACGACGTCCGGCGCGACGCCGTCGCGTTGACCGCGTACGTCAGGGCCGCCGGGGTCGACGTCCTCGACGTCACCCCCACCTACGCGGAGTACCTGCTCGACGAGGGCCTGCTGTCCGGGCCACGGGCGCCGCTGGTGCTGCTGCTCGGCGGGGAAGGCGCGGGCCAGTCGCTGTGGAAGCGCATCCGGGAGGCGCCGAGCACCCTCGGCTACAACCTCTACGGCCCCACGGAATGCACACTTGACGCGCTGTGGTGGGACGTCGCGGACAGCCCGCACCCGCTGATCGGCAAGCCGATCGGGAACACCAGGGTCTTCGTGCTCGACGAGCGGTTGCGCCCCGTCGCGCCGGGCGTGCCGGGCGAGCTGTACGTGACGGGCCCCGGCGTGGCCCGCGGCTACCTGAACCGCCCGGCCGCGACCGCAGAACGGTTCGTCGCCTGCCCCTACGCCGTGGACGGGGAGACGGGCACCCGGATGTACCGCACCGGCGACCTGGTCCGGTGGGACCGCCAGGGCAGGCTGGACTACCTGGGCCGCGTCGACGACCAGGTCAAGGTGAGGGGCTTCCGGATCGAGCTCGGCGAGGTGGAGGCCGCGCTGAGCCGCTGTCCCGGCGTGGCGCAGGCAGCCGTGGCCGTGCACGAGGACGCCAGGGGGGACAAGCGGCTCGTGGCGTACGTGCAGTCGGCCGCGGACCAGGCGCTCGACCCGCGCGAGCTGCGCGACCGGCTGGCCTCGATCCTGCCCGACCACATGATCCCGTCGTTCTTCCAACCGGTGGACCGGCTGCCGATGACGCCCAACGGGAAGCTCGACCGGGACGCGCTGCCGCCCGCGGACCTCGCCAACCGCGCGGCGTCGCGCGGCCCGAGCGGACCCCACGAGGAGGTCCTCTGCGACCTGTTCGCGGAGGTCCTGGGACTCAGCGGGGTCAGCGCCGAGGAGAGCTTCTTCGAGCTGGGCGGTCACTCCCTGCTGGCCGTCAGGCTGCTCTCCAGGGTGCGAGCGGTGCTCGGCGGCCACCTCACCATCGTGGACCTGTTCCAGGCGCCCACCGTCGCCGCCCTGGCGGACCGGCTGACCGCCGGCGCGCGGCACGACCCGTTGGCGCCCCTGCTCCCCCTGCGGACAGGAGGCGATCGGCCCGCGCTGTTCTGCGTGCACCCGGCCGCCGGGATCAGCTGGGGTTACGCGGGCCTGCTCGGCCACATCGACTCCGGCTACCCCGTGTACGGCCTCCAAGCCCGAGGTCTCACCGACGCGAAGGCGTGCGGCGGATCCTGGCGCCGGATGGTCGAGGACTACGTGGAGCAGATCCGGTCCGTCCAACCCGAAGGGCCCTACCGGCTGCTCGGGTGGTCCTTCGGTGCTGTGCTCGCCCACCTCGTGGCCACCGACCTCCAGGCCGGTGGAGCCCAGGTCGACCTGCTCGCGCTGCTGGACGGCTACCCGCCCGACTCGGTCCCCGACCACCGGCCACTGGAGGACGGCAGCTCGGAGACGTTCGCCGAACTGCTCGAGTCCTTGGGGTACGACCTTCCCGAGTGCGGCGGGGAACGGCTGGGCTTCGACGACTACGAGCGGGTGGTCCGTCGACCGGGCAGCAAGCTCGAGTGGTTGACGCGTGGGCAAACCGCCGCGCTGGCTCGGGTGTTCGTGGACAACGACCGGATCTACCAGGAACTCCGGCCCACGACGTACCAGGGGGACGTGGTGTTCGTCGCCGCCACGGAGAGGAGGCCGCAGGACGCCCCCGAACCCGAATCCTGGCGCCGCCACGTGACCGGGCGGCTCGACGTGCACGAAGTCGACTGCGCCCACGGGGAGATCACCCGGGCGGAGCCGATTTCCCGGATCGGCGCCGTCCTCGCCGGGAAGCTCGCCCAGCTGGACACCCCGCGACCCATTGCGGGGCGACGATGAGCGGCACGACCCGCCAAGGCTCGGTGACCGGGCGCGAGTTCCGGTTGTTCTGGTTCGGGGAGACCACGAGCCTGCTCGGCAACGGGATCGCCGTGGTGGCGCTGCCGTTGGTCGCCGTCCTCACCCTGCACGCGAGCACCTTCGTCGTCGGACTCCTGACGTCGGTCGCCCACCTGCCGTGGCTGGTGCTCGGTCTGCCCGCGGGCGCCTGGGTGGACCGCCTCGCCCGCCGCCCGGTGATGCTGGTCGCCGATGCCGTGTCCTTCGTCGCTTTCCTCAGCGTCCCGATAGCGGCCTGGGCGGACGTGCTCACCATTCCTCATCTGCTCGCGGCCGCATTCGTCTGCGGGTGCGCCAGCGTCTTCTTCACCACCGCGCAACGCGCTTTCCTGCCGACGCTGCTTTCCGACAAGGAATTGCTGGCCGGCAATGCGCGACTGCAAGGAAGCCAGTCGACAGCCGAGGTGATCGGCCCCGGTCTGGCCGGGATGCTGGTGCAGTTCTTCGGTGCCGTCGCCGGACTGGCGGCCAACGCGCTGAGCTTCCTGGTGTCCTGGCTCTGCCTGCGGGCGATCAGGATCACCGAACCGCCGCCCCCTCCGCCCCCGGAGGTCCGACGGCGCCGATTGCGCACCGAGGTCGGCGACGGTCTGAGATTCCTGTTCCGGGATCCCGTTCTGCGCACGCTCGCGGCGTACAGCGCGGTGTCCAACATCGCGTTGACCGCCATGAGCTCGATCGAGGTGGCGTTCCTGGTGCGGACGGTCGGGACCGGCGAGGCCGTGGTCGGCGCGGTGCTGACGTTGTGCGGTCTCGGCGGCGTCCTCGGGGCGCTGTTGTCCCACCGCCTGTCCCGGCGGTACGGCAGCGCGCGGGCCGCGGTGGGCTGCCTGTTGGTTGCCGCGCCCTTCACGTTGCTCTTCCCGCTGACCAGCCAGGGGGCCGGTCTGGCGTTCTTCGTCGGCGGCGGGGTCGGGGTCGGTGCGGGGGCGGTCGCGGCGAACATCATCACCGACACCTTCCGCCAGCGGTACTGCCCACCCGACCTGATCGGGCGCATCAGCGCCAGCGCGGCCGTGATCAGCTTCGGCGCCATCACGGTCGGCGGGTTGCTGGGCGGCACGCTCGGTGAGCTGTGCGGTGTCCGGGAGACGTTGTGGATGATGGCCGGTCTGCAGGTATCGGCAACGGCCATTCTTCTGCGCAGCCCGATTCGACGAATGCACGATTTCCCGGAATCCGCTGTTCCACTTCTTGCGACCAAGGGAGAACATGCAATACCCTAAAATGAACCGGTCGCTTCTGCCCGCCTTCACAGGCCTTTTCGGGCGCGACAGCGAAGCAAGATCTCGATGGCAATGAGAACATCATCGAAGTGAGGGTTTCATGCACGAGAAAAACTCCCTGGAAAACCTCCCGTCCGCGGTGGTGCTCAGGGACGACCTGGACACCGATCGACTGAAAGCGGATCTCGCGGCGCTCAGCGACTCCGAATTCTGGGCGTTGCAGCGGTCTTTCAAAGACGGGGCCGTCGTCGAGGAATCCGATGTGGACTGGAAGGTCCTCCCCCTGCGCGCGCCGGGCGGGGACCTCCAGCGAACCGACCCCGGTGGTCCGGGACGCGACAGGTTCGCCGACACGCCGTTGATGGCGAAGGCGCCCTACCTCGCCCAGGTCCTGTCCGAACTGGGCACGGAACTGCGCAGCGTCCGCCTGATGGCCCTGGCCCCCGGCGTGTCCGTCGAGGAGCACGCGGACACCCCGCTCGGGCTCCTCTACGGCTACGTGCGGCTGCACATCCCGCTGGTCACCAATCCCGGCGCGGTACTGGTGCTCGACGGTGTCGAACAGCGGTGGCAGCCGGGAACGCTCTGGTACGGCGACTTCGAACGACCGCACTCCCTGCGCAACACCGGTGACCGCACCCGGATCCACCTGGTCGCGGACTGCGCTACCAACGACAAGCTGCTGTCCCTGTTCCCGAGCAGCTTCCGCGCGGAGCTGCCCACCAGCGACATCGCCTACTACCGCCCCGTGCTGCCGCTCACCTCGCGCGAGCTCGCCGAGTTCAGCTGCCGCTTCGCGATGCCGTCCTCCTTCATGGAGTGGGGGCTTCCCGTGGTCAACGACCGGGAGAGCGACCTCGCCGCCGAGGTGAGCGCCGAGGACGACGGCCTGGTCCTGCGCGTCGCGGGGTGCTCGCCGGTGGAGCTGCTGCACCTGGGCGCGGGCGAGTTCCGGTTGCTGGGCTGGAGCGAGGAACGGCTGCTGCGCCTCGACCTCTTCGACGACGACCCGCGGGTGGAGCTCTCCACCAGGCGCGGACGCCGACGCCAGGTGGTCCTCCGCCCGGCGCACCGGCTCGCCGCGGTCTGACCACCCGAACCTCCGACCACCGCAGTCCACCCAACACCGACACCACTTGGGAAAAGCCATGCAGACACTCATCGAATCGACCACCCTCGTCGACAACGGGTTCGCCCGCTGGGACCTCGCCGAGGAGCTCGGGATCACCGAGTCCGACGCGTCCTTCCAGGACCTCCGCGCCGAGTTCATCGACCTGCCACCGGACCCGTACGCGACGGAGGAAGGGCGCAACCGCCGCTACGCCCGCGGCATCTTCCTCCCGTGGTCGCGGGAGTTCAGCTGGATTCCGGACACGCACCTGGGCGAGCAGGGCTGGATGAACGGCTACTGGCAGGCCGACCACAACCCCGACTACGCCGGTGTGCTCCGCAAGCTGCCCGCCATGACCGAGGCGGCCAAGAACAACCCGATCATCCACAAGATCCTGTCCTTCGACTTCGCCCAGACGCGGTGGTCGCCGGACGACGCGGCGTTCCCCCTGCACGTCGGGGTGCACCTGATCAAGCTGGCGGTGGACGACCCCGGCCACGAGGCCATCTCCTCGCCCAACGAGCTCCACCAGGACGGCGAGCCGTTCGTCTTCGCGCACCTGGTCTACCGCCGCAACGTCGTCGGCGGCTCGAACGTGATCGCGCCGCCGAAGTACCGGGGCAAGCAGCCCGAGGACGTGCCCGCCGGTGAGGCCCTGGCCGAGTTCGAACTGGCCAAGCCACTGGAGTCCTACGGCGTCACCGACGAGAAGGTCAGCCACTACGTGGCCCCCATCAGGCGGGGGGACGGCCCGGAGACGGGTGAGCGCGCGGTGGTCCTGGTCGACTTCACCCCGATGCGGCAGCACATCTGAGACGCCGCATCCAGGCCGCCCGTCGAGACGTGGGCGGCCGCTGGAGCGCCCTGCCCCGGTGTACACGGGGCGAACCCCTGCCGGGTGTCGCGGCGGCCCGCCGACCGCACACCCCGCCTACCGGAGTGAGCTCATGATCCTTGTGGGAGAACAGGTGGCCCTGCCGCCGTCACCCGTCGTCCACCGCCGCTTCGAGGAGCACGTGCGGGCCACCCCCGACGCCGTCGCCGTCGTGTGGTCCGGCCGACAGGTGAGCTACGCGGTGCTCGACGCGCGGGCCAACCGGTTCGCGCACCTGCTCATCGCACGCGGCCACGGCCGCGGGGCGAAGGTCGGCATCTGCCTCGACTACTCGATCGACATGATCGTCGCCATCCTCGGCACCCTGAAGGCCGGCGCGGCGTACGTCCCCTTCGATCCCGCCTATCCCCCAGCCCGTCTGCGGCTGTTGCTCGGACAGGTGCCCGACCTCGCCCTGATCGTGGCCTCCCCCGCGACGGCCGCGATGGTCGAGTCCGCGGGCGTCGAGGTGATCGACCTCGACCAGCTCGCGGATCAACTAGCGGCCCTTCCGGCGACCGTCCCCGACGTCCGCACCACGGGCGACGACCTCTGCTACGCGGTGTTCACCTCGGGCTCGACCGGCACCCCCAAGCTGGCCGCGGTCCGGCACGAGGGCTGGTTCAACCTGATGAACTGGCTCCAGCTCGAGTACGGCCTGCACCACGGCTCCCACAACCTGGTCGTCTCCGCCTTCGGCTTCGACCTGTCCCAGCGCGCCCTGATGACACCGCTGTTCTGCGGCGCGACCCAACACCTGATGGCCAGCCGCAACTTCGACGCCATGCTGGCCCACCGCATGCTCACCGAGCACGACATCCGCGTCCTGCACTGCGCCTCCAGCACCCTGTACCTGCTGGTCGACTGGGAAACCGCGCGCGGCGGCGACGCCCTGGCCCGGCTCGACTTCATCCTGTTCGGCGGGGAGGCGTTGAAGAGCGAGCGCCTCACCCACTTCGCACGCCGCCCGGAGACCACCTGCACCCTGCTGCACCAGTACGGCGTCGCCGAGTGCACAGACGTCGCCACCTCCTACGACCTGGCCCGCTACCGGCCTGGCGAGCACGACGTCGCCCCGGTCGGTCGGCCCGCCTACAACACCTCCATCCACCTCCTGGACGCCGACCTGCGCGAGGTCGAAGCGGGCCAGTACGGCGAGATCTGCATCTCCGGGGCCGGCGTCGGCGCGGGCTACCTCGGCGCAGGCGGCCCTGAGAACGCCAAGTTCACGACCATCGACAGTGCGGGGACGCCGCTGCGCCTGTACCGCACAGGAGACCGCGGCCGGATCGACGACAACGGGGAGCTCGTCGTCGCCGGGCGGATGGACGCCCAGGTCAAGGTGCGGGGCATGCGGATCGACCCGGTCGACGTCGAACGCGCCCTTGGCAGGCTCACCGGCGTCCGCGAGGCGGCCGTGGTGGCCGTCCACAACGACGACGGCGAAGCCGAGCTGAACGCGTTCGTCGTGCCCTCGGACACCGAGCTCGCCGAGGACGACCTGCGCACCCGTCTGCTGCGCACCCTGCCGCGGAACATGCTGCCGTCCCGGTTCACGAACATCCCGCGCATTCCCCTGAGCCCGCACGGAAAAGTGGACCGCGCGGCCCTGGCGGACCTCTGCCGCGTCCAAGGTGCCGACAACGACTCCGCGGCGTTGACAGGCACTCGACCATGACCACAAAGGACAGGAGTGAGATGACCGCCGACCGCGTCCGCGCCATCTGGTGCCGGGAACTCCACCGCGACGACATCACGGTGGACGACGACTTCTTCGCCCTGGGAGGTCAGTCCGTGATCATGATGAGGATCCAGGGCGCGTTCATCGAGGAACTGGGCGCGGAAGTACCCATGGACCAGATGTTCCTCAACCCCACAGTGGCGTCGATCGCCGCCTACATCGACACCCACGCGGCCCTCACCCCGTAATACAACAAGGAATGCCGGTCGCCACGGCCGGAAGTTCTGTCCCCTACGGGAAACCGCGCGTCCTGCTCCGATGCGCTCTGCCACCAATCATCCTGCCGATTCCGCCTGGGCAGAAAACTCCCGCCTGCTCAGGTCAGCGCAACGATCCACCTCCCCTAGAACCAAGCAGAAAGGTCATCGCACCATGCTCACCGAAAGTCAGATCGCGGAATACTGGTCCGAAGGGTTCCTGCTCCTCGAAGACGTCTTCGACGCCAGCGACATCGCCGCCCTGCGACGCGAGGTGACCGATCTCTACGAGACCGACCACCCTGGGCGGATCTTCGAAGAGGACGGGACCACGGTGCGGGGCATCCACGGCTGCCACACCACGGGCGCGCTGTTCTCCAGGCTCGTGCGGTTGCCCGAACTGCTGGCCTCGGCGGAGCAGCTGCTGGAGAGCAAGCTGCACGTGTTCCAGTGCAAGGTCAACGCCAAGAGGGCGCTGCGCGGGGAAGTCTGGCAGTGGCACCAGGACTACAGCGTCTGGGGCCCCAAGGACGGCATGCCCGAGCCGCGGGCGGTCAACGTCGCTCTGCTGCTGGACGACGCGACCGAGCACAACGGCCCGCTGCTGGTCGTGCCCGGCTCGCACCGCAACGGCGCGATCACCCCGTGGCGTCCCGAGCCGGGCAACACGTCGCAGTGGGAGGCCGACCTGTCGGCGAAGCTGAAGTTCGCGCTGGACGCCGAGCAGATGGCCAAGGTGACCGCGGACTCGGAGATCCGGTCGGTCGTCGGACGCGCCGGGAGCCTGCTGTTCTTCCACCCCTGCATCGCGCACGGCTCCGGCGCGAACATGTCGCCCATCGACCGGACCATGGCGTTCGTCAGCTACAACAGCGTCGACAACGAGCTGCGCGAAGTACCCCACCCGCGACCGGAGTTCGTCGCGTCGCGCGACTACCGCCCGCTGGAGCTCATCGACGGCGGTCTCATCGGATGACCGGCCTCGATGTTCCACTGATCCGGGCGCTGGTCGACGCCATCGCCCGGCACCGGGACGCGGTGGCGGTCGTCGACAACGGCATCGCCCACACCTACGCCCAGCTCGACGAGGTGTCGGCGGAGATCGCCGGTGGCCTCGCCGCACGCGGAATCGGCCCCGGTGACGTCGTCGACGTGCACTCGACCCGCTCGTGGTCCCGTTGCGCGGCGGTGCTGGGCGTGTGGCGCGTCGGAGCCGGCGTGCTGTCCATCGACCCGACCATGCCGTCGACCTGGACCGGCAAACTGGTGACCAGCGCCGGCTGCTCCATGGTCCTGCGCGCCGACGAGTGCGCACCGGTGGACGCGGGCATCCCGGAACACACCTTCCGGTCGATCCGGGGAGCGAGACGGGACGAGGTCGCGGACGGCCCGATCTGCTACGTCATCCCCACCTCCGGATCCACCGGCGAACCCAAGGCCGTCGTGGTGCCGCCGGTCGTCCTGGCGGAGCTGGGCGCCTGGCACGTCCGGAGGTGGAGCCACGACCGGGCCCCGAACACGCTGCACATGTCGTCCATCGGGTTCGACATGGTGTACGAGGACACGGTGGCGACCTGGCTGGCGGGCGCGACCCTGATCGTGGTGGACGACCAGGACAGGCTGGACCCGTTCACGTTGATCGACATCATCCGCGAGCACGACGCCGCCCGGCTCTTCCAGCCGGTGGTCGGACTGCACGGACTGGCCGCCGCCGCGTGCGTCGCGGGCGTGGAAACCCCGACCCTGCGCGAGATCTCGGTCGCGGGTGAACAGCTGGTGATCAACGAGGAGGTGCGGAAGTTCTGCGCCGACGGGGACCTCACGCTGGTGAACCAGTACGGCCCGAGCGAGACGCACGTGGTCACCCAGTACCGGCTGGCGGGCGACGTCACCGGCTGGCCCGACCGGCCGCCCATCGGCACCGCGGTCGTCGACGCGGAGCTGCTGTGCCATGTGGACGGTCGACTTCGGCCGTTCACGGCGGGCGAGACCTGGGAGCTGGTCATCGCCGGGAACTGCGTCGGGGTCGGGTACGCCGGTGACGACGCGCTCACCGCGCAGAAGTTCAGGGAGGTCGAGCACCAGGACGGCGGCACGCGCCGCTGCTACTTCAGCGGAGACCTGGTCACGTTCGACGGCACCGACTTCCACTTCATCGCGCGGATCGACAACCAGCTCAAGGTGAACGGCTACCGGGTCGAGCCGGGTGAGGTGGAGTCCGTGATCGCCCAGGTCCCCGGTGTCCGTCGGGCCGCGGTCGTCGGGGTCAAGGTCGGCGCGTCCACGCAGCTGGCGGCGTACTACACCCGCGCGACCGGTGCGGAGGTCGAGCGGGACGACCTGACCCGTGCGTGCACCTCCGGTCTGCCCCGGTTCATGGTCCCCCGGCACTTCATCGAACTGCAGGAGCTCCCGATGACGCGGAACGGGAAGATCGACCGGGGGAAGCTCCGGGAGGTGTTCCAGGAGCACTCGGTGCCCCTGGGCTGACGCGCACTTGTCCGCGGGCCGTCGTGATCAGGCCGAAGTCGTCTCCCCGCACCACAGGCGCCTTCGGCCCCACACGCCGGCGGTACCCGCGGCGGCAACGCTCCGGACAGCCATCTGCCGCGGGCCGGCGTGTGCCGGCCCGCCACCTCCGCCGACGGCCGAGCACATCGCGCAGGACCGAGCGGGACCTCCCGTTCGGCGAAGAAGGGAAACACCGACCATGGAATCAGCACCGCAGGTGATCCACCCCCAAGGTGGACAGGACAAGACCGCACAACACCACGACGCGCCCTCGGGCAGCACGGCGCCGCTGGTGGACCAGATCCTCGCGCTGTGGGGCGAACTCCTCAACCGCCCCGGGATCGGGGCGGACGACGAGTTCTTCGCCCTCGGCGGCAACTCGCTGACCGGCATCAAGATCATCGAACGGGTCGCGCTCGACCACGGCGTGCAGCTCTCCGTCCGCGACTTCTACCTGGCGCAGACCCCGGCCCGCGTCGCCGGGCTGATCGAGCAGGGCAGGTCCGGCACATGAGACTGACGCCGGGCCCCGCCCGCGACATCGACCTCGACACCGTCGACCTGTTCGACCTCGACCTCTACAGCACGGGCGACCCGCACTCCGTCTGGGACGTCATGCGCGCCAAGGCGCCCCTGCACCACCAGGTGCTGCCCGACGGACGCGAGTTCTGGTCGGTCACCCGCCACGAGGACGTGTGCCGCGTCCTGGGCGACCACCGCGACTTCACCTCCGAACGCGGTACCGTGCCCACCCACCTCGGCCAGGACGACGTCGCCGCCGGTGTGCTGCTCACCTCCACCGACCCGCCCCGGCACACCGAGGTCCGCAGGCCGCTGGGCGCCAAGCTCACCGCCCGCGCGGTCAAGTCATGGGAGGACTCCATCCGCCGGTCGGTGACCCGCTTCCTGGAGCCCGCCCTGGACGGCGGGGTGTTCGACCTGGCCGAGCGGGCGCTGCTGCTCCCGGCCATCGTCACCGGCCCGCTGCTGGGCATCCCCGAGAAGGACTGGGCGGAGCTCGTCCAGCTCACCGCCATGGTCACAGCCCCCTCCGACCCGCACTTCCAGCTCGGCAGCGAAGCCGCCACCCTGGCGATCTCCCACCACGAACTCGTCGGATACGTCACCGAGTGGGTCAAGGAACGCCGCGGCTCCGGAACCGAGGACGACAGCCTGCTCCACCACCTGATGAGCGTGCGCCCCGGCGGGGAACCGCTGAGCGACCAGGAGATCGCCCTCGACGGCTACAGCATCCTGCTGGGCGCCAACGTGACGACCCCGCACACCGTCTCCGGCACCGTGCAGGCCCTCGTCGAGCGGCCCGAGCAGTTCGGCAAAGCCCAGGCCGACCCCACCCTGATCCCCGACCTGGTCGAGGAAGGGCTGCGCTGGACCTCGGCCGCGTGCAACTTCATGCGCTACGCCGTGACCGACGTCCCTGTCGCGGACGGCGTCATCCCGGCAGGCGCGGCGGTCGTCGCGTGGATCGGCTCGGCCAACCGGGACGCCACCCAGTTCGCCGCCCCGCACACCTTCGACCTCACCCGTGCCAACGCCAAGCGGCACGTCGCCTTCGGGTTCGGCCCCCACTTCTGCATCGGCGCCCCGCTGGCCCGCCTGA
This sequence comes from Umezawaea tangerina, assembly GCF_003002815.1. Taxonomy (GTDB): domain Bacteria; phylum Actinomycetota; class Actinomycetes; order Mycobacteriales; family Pseudonocardiaceae; genus Umezawaea; species Umezawaea tangerina. The sequence goes on from NZ_PVTF01000005.1 coordinate 509,250, forward strand.
CCCTGCGCGTCTTCTTCGAGGAGCTCCTCCACCACTTCGACTCCCTTGACCTGGCCGGTGAACCGGAGCACCTGCGCTCCTACTTCATCGCCGGCATGACCCACCTGCCCATCACCGCCCAGAAACGGCTCACCCCATGACGTCCGGCCACGCCCTCGCCTCGCCGTGGTTCGTCCGGCCTCCCGCCACCAGTGCACCCGCACGCCTGTTCTGCTTCCCCTTCTCCGGCTCGGGCGCCTCCGCGTTCAGCGCCTGGCCCGCCACCGCGGGCGACGCCGAGATCTGCCCGGTGCAGTTCCCCGGCCGCGAGAACCGCCTCGCCCACCCGCACTACGCCAGCTACGAGAACCTCGCCGACCAACTCGTCCAAGCTCTCACCCCGCTGCTCGACACACCGTTCGCGTTCTTCGGGCACTGCGCGGGCGCCCTGCCCGCCTACGAGAGCGCGCTGAACCTGGCCGCCGCCGGCCTGCCCACTCCCCAACGGCTGTTCGTGTCCGGCCAACCCGCTCCGCACGAGGCCGCCCACGACCGGATGCTCACCCTGGGCGAGGACGACCTGCGCGCCGAGCTCGTCGCGTTCCTGCGCGGCCGGGGCCTCGAACCCCGCCCCGACATGATCGACATGGGCATGGTCGTGCTGCTGCGCGACCGCGCCGCCGCCGTTGCCTACCGGCGCACCGAACCCGCCCGACTCGACTGCCCCATCACCGTCCTGCACTGGAGCCAGGACACCGACGTGAGCCTGGCCGACCTCCAAGGCTGGCTTCGCTACGCCGACTCGGTCGAGTTCCACGTCGTCGAAGGCGGCCACTACGACTTCATGGACGCACCCGCCCCCCTTCTCCAGACGCTCGCCACCCGTCGCGGACACCCGGCTTCAGGTCGGTGGTGGTGAAAATCGGTGGTGCCGGACGCGCAAGGGCCACGGCTGGGCCCCGTCTCAACCGACACGGGCCACCCTCCTCGGAGCCCGGTCCTGCATGTACAGCAGCCGCACGAGTTGCAGCACCGTGAACCGCTCCGGCCAACGGGCGTCCGCGGGCCGCACCAGGCCGTGGACCAGCAGCGCGTGCAGGGCGGCGGCCGGATCCGGCACCAGGTGGTCGAGGTCCCCGACCGTCCAGTAAGGACGGTCCGCGACCTCGGCCAGCACACGGCGATGGCCCTCGGACACGATGTCGACGCTGCGCGCCAGGGACCGCAGCATGTTCTGGCAGTCGCAGCCCACCGGGGAGGAGAGGAGGAAGGAGTCCCGACCGGCTTGGGCCAGCAGGACCTCGGGCGGGTACAGCAGGCACCAGCCTGCCGCGTACTCGAGTGCCCTTGGCACACCGTCGAGCCAGCGGCACAACCGCACCACCGCGTGCGCGTTGTCCTCCCGAAGCCGGAACCCCGGCCGTGACCGACGCATGTGGGACAGGAACAACGCCACGGACGCGACCTCGCTCAACCGCGCGCAGTCGGCGTGGTCGTAGTCCCGCGCCTCCTCCGGCACGGCCAGCGCCGTGAGCGGCAGCACGCGCTCACCCGGCAGATGTCGCGGCGCCAGACCGGTCACCACGACGCGCAGCCCCGGACAACGCCGAAGCAGCTCGCCCACGTCCACCCTGCCGGCACCCGAGGCGTCGCCGCCGTCGAGCACCAGCAGTTCACGCCTTTCACCGATCGCCCCGACGAGGTCGCCGGTCAGATCAGCAGCACCCAGCGACGACCCGCCGGAACCGGCCGGAGGAACCACACCGCAGCAAAGGGAATCCTCGGCCGACGCGCACCACCCGACCCGCCACCCCGTCGCACGCAGCACTCGGGCCGCCTCGAGCACCAGATGCGTTTTCCCGATGCCGCCGATGCCGACCACGCTCACCAGGCGATGGCCGTACACGGTCACCTGATCGAGCAGGACCTGCAACTCCGCTTCCCGCCCCACCAGCTTGCCCGGCGAAGCCGGCGGCTCGGGCATACCAGGCGAAGCCGGCGACTCGGGCGGGCCAAGCGACGCCGGCAGCTCGGACACGGCGAGCGAAGCGGACGGCTCGGACAGCGCAGTCCGCAGGTCAGCCGAGCTCTCACTGGCAGCGTGCAGTTGCAGGCGCTCCGGGCCACCCAGCCGAAACGCGTCCGCAAGCAGCCGCACGCTCTCCCGACGCGGCCGCCGAACCCGTCCGCTCTCCAGGTCCCGGACCGCTCGGACGCTCAACGTCGCGAAGTCCGCCAGCTGTTGCTGGGTCAACCCGGACCGGCCCCGATGTCTCTTCAGCAGTTCGGCGAACGAAGCTGTGTCACCGGACCTCTCCGACGATGTCGACACCGACCGCTGCCGCGGGCCTCCCATCGCGTGTTCGCGCAACGGAGGTCCGGTTGCCGCGTGTCCTCCGACAGCATGCGGACTGACGCTCATGCGCCCGTCGATCTCACCACAGAGCTTTTGCGCGCCGCGCATCCGACCGCCTCTCCCGGTCACTGATTCTCGGACAGATTCTTGGTAGCCTTACTACTTCTCCCATGACCCAGAGCGGGGAATACTGAAAAACTCCGACCCCGCTTCCCGACCGGTGCCATTCCACTGTAGACATCCGCCGAACGGACTGGCAATCATCGGGATCTACGAACGGTAACCGGCAAATATTCGACCGGGTCCACCGGTCGCGCCCGTCTCAACAAGCCGGACCCGGATGACGCGGCCGGGCGCACCGGCCGGCGGCGGACGTCAGGTGCGCACCGCGACGCCTGGCGAGTTCTCGCCCCGCAGCGCGTGCACCACCACGCTGGATGTCGTTCACGGCCACAGGTTTACGACGTAATGTTGACTTGCCACTGTAAAGTCAAGTATCCATGGAACAGCATTCGACCACGATCACCGGAGCGCTCCCGACGGTCACCCGACCGACGCGGGCAGCACCGCCGTAGTGCACCTACCGCAGCCGGCGACGTCACACCACCCGTGACGGTCGACCGAAGCCGGCTGCCGTTCGCACGAAGTCCGAAGAATGGAATGGGTGTTCGATGAGTGAGTTCGCGATGTCCGAGACGCGCGAGTCGTGGGCCGTGGTGACCGGCTCGACGAGCGGGATCGGACGCGAGACCGCGGTGGGTTTGGCCGAGGACGGTTTCGCGGTCGTGGTGTGCGGTCGCGACCACGACCGCGCCGAGGAGACCGTGAAGCGCATCGAAGCAGCCGGCGGCAAGGCCATCGCGGTACTCGCCGACCTCACCGACCCCGCCGCGGTGCGAGCCCTGGTAGCCGAGGTGCGCGAGCGGATCGGCGACGGCACGGTCGACGTCCTGGTCAACAACGCGGGCGGCGGCGAATTCGCACCGACCGAGGCCACGACCGAGGAGAGGTTCGACACCACCTTCACCCTCAACGTGAAAGCGCCCTACATCCTCACCGGCGCGTTCGCACCCGGCATGGCGGACCGAGGTCGGGGCGCCATCGTCAACGTGGGCAGCCTCAGCACCACCATGGCCGCTTCCGGCACCAGCGCCTTCCAGGCCGCGAAAGCCGCGCTGAGCATGCTGACCAAGTCCTGGACCGCCGAATACGGCCCACGCGGCGTACGCGTCAACTCCGTCGACCCCGGCTACGTCCTCACCAGGGTCAACGAACACATCCGCGACATGTTCGACCGCTACCTCACCGACCTCCCCGCAGGCCGCGGCGCCCAACCGGAAGAGGTGGCCGAAGCCATCCGCTTCCTCATCTCCCCCAAAGCCTCCTACATCCAAGGCGCCACGCTCACCGTGGACGGCGGCAAGAACTCAGTCGTCACGATGTGACCGACTGAACCGCTTCCTCCGAGGTGACCGCACCAGCAACACGATCACCACCCGGCGCAACCCTGTACACCGGGTTTGGTGGAGACATTCATGTGCCCCGGGTTTGCCGCCGTTCCAGACCGCCTGCCGGATCCCAGGAGTGGTTGTGACGGGGCCCGATAGTCGGACCAGGTGATGTGGCCCAACTATTGGGTCCCGTCAACGTCACGCCGGACCCAAACCCCAACTCCTGAGGCAGGGGCTCGCAGCCGATGCCGGTGTGCAGGACGAACAGGACGCCTTGCAGGCACAGACGATCCGGTAATCGCTTCCGGCCGGGGTTACGGGTCCGACGCGGTGGCACCGGCATCAACGGTTCGACCAGATCCCACAACTCGTCCTCGACCAGCCACGGCTTCGACACCTCCACCACATCGGAGGGGTGACGTCCCTGCTCAGGGAGTTCGTCTGCCGATCGCCCCATTGTGTGAGGACGTCTTGAGCTGTGTCGTCAGGATTCGGTGGTCCGGGCTGGTCGTGTGGCGGTTTGGCCGGGGTTTCGCCTGAGGTGGTCGAGGATTTCGCAGTCGCACGAGCCCAGCACCTTCACCGCGGATCGGGAGAGCAGGTCCCAGGACAGTCCTCGGGCTTCGATCCAGTCCCGTGTGGCGGGGAAGGTGATCCGATGCTCGCACGCCGCGCTCGCCAGGCATTCCCGCAGGTGCTCCACGAGGACGTGCCGGTCCTCCGCCAACAGGCCGAGCCGCCGGTCCGCGCGTCGGACCCGGTCCGCGTAGAACTCCTCCCGCCGGGCGCGGGCAGCCTGGTCGGTCAGCCCGGCGGCCTGAAGCCGCGCCTCGAAGACGTTCACCCGGAACCGTTCCAGGGACAGGATGGTGGTGAAGGTGCCGTCGGTGGGAAGGACGGCGATCTCGTGCCCCTCACGGTGGAAGCGCTCGAACACCTCGCCCAGCAGCACGTCGACGTCGACCGGCACCGCCGGTTCGGCGTCCTCGAAACCCATCGCCTCGGCGGCCATCACAGCCAGCCGGGGATGCGGCCACAACGGGACCAGGGCGTTGTCCTGGTCGTCGATCTCCAGCAAACCGGTCTCGAAGTCCCACGCCCACACAGTTCCGGTGGCGGCGACCGTGGAGAAGAAGTACTCCTCACGACCGGGCTGGCCTCCGGCCCACAGTTCCCGGGCCTCGTCCTCCGACAACGAGGAGATCGTGGTCATCGGGTCTGCTCCTCGTCGTACGCGGTGGTGGGCGAAGCCTAACCCTGTCAGAGCGATGCGAACCGCAACATCCGACTGTTCGATCCCTCATGGGCATTGGGGCGCTCGGCGGTATGAACGGACGTCACCAGTCAGTCCGACAACGGTCTCGTCCTCGTACACCACGCTGGCCTCGGCCTGTCGCGCCACAATGGCGCAGAAAATGCACTCCTGCGCTGCCGATGTCGCGTTCTGCGCTGTCCGCCCACCCCTGCCGCGCGATCGACGAGGTACCGAAATCGGTTGGCGCGCAGGAAACGGGGGCACTAGCTTGCGCGGGTGAACCGTGAACCGGGGAAGACCGCACCCACCGCGACCGTCCCACTCGATGCCGAACTCCAGGTCGCCTACGACGCCTTCATGGTGGAGGAGCCGGAGTTGAAGCGGATGAGCCTCGAGATGCTGCCGGGGATCCGCGCGGAGGTCGACGCCGCGGTGGCCATGCTCGACGACCTCGACCGCGGCGGCCGCTTCACCGTCTCCCAACCCTCGGTACCCGGTCCGGAGGGCGACCCCGAGATCCCGCTGCTGATCTGCACACCCGCCGGTGCGCCCGCGTCACGGCCGGCGCTCTACTACCTGCACGGCGGCGGGTTCTTCTGCAACGACCACCGCACCGGGCTCGACCAGGTCCTCGACACGGCCGAGCGGATCGGAGCCACCCTGATCTCGATCGGCTACCGGCTCGCGCCCGAACACCCCTATCCCGCCCAGATCGACGACGCCTACGCCGGCCTGCTGTGGGTCGCCGAGCACGCGGACGAACTCGGCATCGACCCGGAGCGCATCGTCGTCACCGGCCCCAGCGCCGGCGGCGGTCTGAGCGCCGCGCTCGCCCTGACCGTGCGCGACAAGGGCGGCCCTCGCCTGCTCGGCCAACTGCTGATGGCTCCCATGCTCGACGACCGCAACGACAGCGCCTCGGCCATGCAGATGGACGGGATCGAGTTCTGGAACCGCAGCTACAACCTGTTCGGCTGGAACTCGCTGCTGGGTGCCCTCCAGGACGGACCCGACGTACCGCAGTACGCCGCGCCCGCACGCGCCACCGACCTGGCCGGTTTGCCGCCCGCGTTCCTCGACGTCGGCTCCGCGGAGTGCCTGCGTGACGAGGTCGTCGACTACGCGGGCCGGATCTGGCAGGCGGGCGGCAAGGCCGAACTGCACGTGTGGCCCGGCGGATTCCACGCCTTCGACCGGGAGGTCCCCGACGCGCGGATCAGCAAGGCCGCCATCGCGGCGCGCCGCGACTGGCTGGAGCGCCTCCTCGCCACCGACTGACGATCCCGTTCGACAGCAATCGGTGGCGGGATGTGCGGCGTGGTCGACCTCGTCCCGGTCGACTCTGCCGCCGCCCGCACCACCTCGCGATGTCCTGCCCGGCATGCCGGCTGACGCCACCCGAATGAAGCCATTCAGGTGGCGTCGGACGTGATGAGCACCTCCGGCCTTCGACGCCCGGACCCACCTGGCGGATGACGCTCAGTTCGGCCTGCCCGCAGCCCAAGTGCCAGGCGCCATGAGTTCGATGATGTTGCCGAGGTTGTCGGTGATGAAGGCGATCCGCTGCTTGATGTCGTCGATCTCCATAGGACCGCCGATCAGCCGCACACCGAGGCCGTCCAGTTCGGCGACGGCCACGTCCAGGTCGGCGACCGCGAGGCAGAAGTGGTGCAGGCGAGAAGGGTCCATGCTGGTGAGAACGTTGTCGGTCGGTTTCTGGCCGGTGGCCGCGCCTGCCAGCAGTTCGATCTTGACGTCGCCGTTGACCAGGTACACGAACGTGGTGCCGTGGGAGTCGAAGCGCCGATCGACGGTGAACCCGAGCTTGCTCGAATACCATTCGATGGTGTCGACAAGCCGATCCGGGGTGACGGTGATGCCGAGGTGATCGTGTGAGAAGGCAATGGTCATGAAGTCAATCTCGCGCGGGACGGCCCACCTCGCCAGGGACGGATCCACCGTAGGAAAACCGCTACCACCCTTGACCTCCGCGCAGGAGTCAGAGTCGAACCATGACCGCCGACGAGACGACGCTGGGTGCGACCACCTGTACCGACTGGCCGGCCTCGGCGCGCCCGCCGACGGGGAGATCTCCGATCACCTCCCGCCCGGTCTGAGCCGCCTGCTCCTCCGGCTGGGAGACGCCGCCGTGCCCGTGTCCGACCTGCGCCGTGCGACGGGGCGGTTCCCGGACAGCAGGCGGCTCACCACCCTGATCCGGAAGCTCACCAAGGGCAACGAGCGGTTCGCCGAACTGTGGGCGTCCGGTGCGGTCGGCGCGCACCGCGAAGACCGCAAGATCGTCGAGCACCCGGCAACCGGTCCGATCGTGGTGGACTGCGACGTCATCATCGACGGTGACGCGGAACGGAAGATCGTCGCCTTGACGGCGACACCGGACAGCGAGGACGAGACCAAGTTCCGGCTCGCGATCCTGTCCGGTGTCACCGCCCCGCGTCGAGCATGACCAGCCGGGCGAGCTCAGTCCTCCTGTTGCAGGAGCCGGAGGACGTCCTGAACGCTCTCCCAGATCATGTCCCCCTGCTCCCACGGGGCGGCGTGCTTCCCCGTGCACCGGTTACCCTCGACGACACGAAGACCGTCCACTTCGGACAGTTTTGCCGTGAGCAGTTCGCGCTGGCGCGTTGGCACCAGTTGGTCCTCGGCGCTCTGCTCCAGCACGACCAAACGGGGTGCGTTGCCTTCGCGGACCTGTTCGGCGACTTCCGCCGGGTCGAAGCGTGCCGGACTCGCCGCGGGCCAGGCGCGCTGGTCCGCTCCGAACGCGTTGGACAGGAACATCTCGTAGTCGTCGCGGAGGTGCGCGTGCGACTCGCCGAGCCCGGTCGCGGTCACCAGTTCGGGAAGGTCGTACAGACCGTTGAGCCCGATCAGCGCGGCCGGGATCGGCGCTGCGGGCAGGTGGTCGAGCCCGTAGTGCCGCGGCGGTCGCAGAATGGACTGGAACGACAGGCAGGCACCGCAACTGTGGCCCGAGAGGACGTACGAACCGTCGGTCAGGCCGAACGACCGCAGCAGTGCCAGACCGTGCAGGAAATCGCTCACGTGCTGGGGGTGCACGGCCTCGCGGGACGGGTCGGTGTGGTTGTCCTTGATCGGGTCGTAGGGCAACGCGGGATGGGTGGGAAACCGCGAGAGGGTGTAGTTGAGCGACGCGATCGCGGCGATCGGGGCTGACCGGCCGGTCCCGGAGAACGCGTGCGCGACGGTGGGTTCGATCGACCGGGCGGTCAGCCGGGGATCACGCCACGCACCGCCGTGGACGTGCACCTGGATCCGCGGACGACCTGGTTCGACGCCCGGCAGCGACTCGGCCGGAGTGCCGACTAGCGCTGACGTCTCCGGTGTCCACGGCAGGTACACGCTCAGGTTCTGAAACCGGTTCGCGTCGGTGATGTAGGGGATGTCCTCGGCGGTCACCACGGGCACGGGATCGGCGAGCCGCGGGCTGGTGACCGCCGAGAGCCGCCATTCCACGGTCCTGGTTCCTCGCTGTTCGGTGTCCGACATGGACTCGACCTCCAGTGGCAGGTGATTCGACCATCCTGATCGTTCGCCCGTTGCCCGATGTCAACCAGAGAAGCCGCGACGGTAGGAAGACTGCTACCACCCAGGGCCCGCCGCGAGGAGCCAGCCGGTGCCTACGAGCGCTACGGACGATCAGCCGTGTGCGCGCGACGACCGCCAGGCGGCCAGGACCTCCTCGACGACCCCGAGGAGTTCGTCCACCTCCGCCTCGCCTGCCACCTGGACCGCCAGACCAAAGGAGAGCGTCATGACATAACGGGCCAGACGCGCGGAGTCGGCACCCTTCGTCAGATCGCCCTCCGCGAGTGCGCGCCGACCGAATAGGACCCCCAGGCCTTCGCTGCATATCTGTACCGATCGGCAAATATTCACGTCGACGCCACCCGTCGATCCAGCGCGATGCGGAAGCTTGTCGGGCCAGGTGACCTTGATTCGTGGCGGACCCGAACGATGGCCCTCGCGCGAGCACTACCAGGGCAGCGGTGTGGCGAATTCCGGTGAGCGGTTCTCGATCTGCGCCTTGAGGGCCTCGACGAGGTCCGGTCCGAAGAAGCTCAGTGCCTCGAATCCGAGCGACGCTTCGAAGGCGGGGGTCGCGGTCCGGAGCCAGTGGTTGAGCGAGCGCTTCGTCCAGCGCAGGGCGTGCTGCGGACCGGCCGCCATCCGGTGGGCGATGCCGAGCGCGGTGTCGAGTACGTCACCGGCCGGTACGGCGGCGCTTACCAGCCCTATGCGCTCGGCCACCTCGCCGGTGAGGTCCTCCGAGGCGAGCAGGTGGTACTTGGCCTTCGCCATGCCGCAGAGCAGGGGCCAGATCATCACCGAGTGATCACCCGCGGCGATTCCCTGGAGGAGGTGTCCGTCGATCAGGCGCGCGTCCGTCGCGGCGACGCTGACGTCCGCGAGCAGGGCGACCGCGAGCCCGGACCCCATGGCCTCCCCGTTGATCGCGGACACGATCGGCTTGTCGCAGTTGACGATGCCGTGCACGTTCGCGAGACCTTCGCGGATGAGGTTCACGGTATTGGCGTAACTACCGGGGTTCTCGAGCATCTCCTCGATGCCGTCGGTGCCTTCGACGGTCCAGAACTTGTCCCCTCTGCCGGTGATGACCGCGACGCGGAGTTCGGGGTCGTCGGCGAAATCGCGCCAGACGTGACTGATCTCCGTGTGTCGCCGGGTGAGCGTGGGGGCGGGGAACCCGTCGGGTTCGGCGATCGTGACGAGCAGGACCCCGCCGTCGCGCCGGTCGAGCGTGAGCGTCTGGTACTTGCCCCAGTCGATGCGGGGACGCAAGTCGTCGATGGACATGGATGCGCTTCTCTCGTCGTGTGGTGCTGGCGTCTGGTTGGGGACGTGCGGTCGGGAGCGCGGGTCAGTTCGGGCTGTGCTGGTGCGCCCGGTGGCGCGGTGACCAGATCTCCTCGGCGCGGACGCTGGCCTGCGGGGTGAAGTAGTCGCCGGTCGTGAGGTCCTCCAGCAACGTCGCGTGCTTCGGCTCCCACCCCAGGAGCGCACGGGTGTGCTCGCTGGAGACGGGTACGTCGAGCGAGAAGAACGTCGCCAGGAAGGGGTTCCCGAGGTGCTCGGAGGCCTGCTCCAGGCCCAACGAGACGGTGGGCACGTCGAGTGTCCGTGCGATCCGCTCGGCGATGCTCTTGATCGTCACGGCGCTTTCGGCCGCGGCGTGCAGCACGCTTCCGGAGGGAGCCTTCTCCAGCGCCAACCGGAAAAGGCCGGCGGCGTCCAACCGGTGTACGGCCGGCCACCGGTTGGTGCCCTCGCCGATGTAGGCCGAGACCCCTGCCCGGCGCGCGGCGGCGATGAGAGCCGGGATGAACCCGTAGTCGCCGGGGCCGTGCACGGTCGGCGCGAGTCGCACGACACTGGCGCGCACCCCCGAATCCGCGAGGCTCAGGCAGGCCTGCTCGCCGGCGATGCGAACGGCGACGACCGAATCGGGGTCCGGCGCCTCCTGCTCGGTGCTGACCCTGCCACCCCGCATCACCAACGTGCCCGAGGTGATGACCAACGGCTTGCCGGTCTCGACCAGGCCCTGGCCGAGCGCTTCGATCGCGCCGCGGTCGCGTCGGGCGAGAGCATCCGGATCGGCGTAGTCGCCGCCGTAGGCCATGTGCAGGACGCCATCGGCGGCTGCGGCGCCGTCACGCAGGATGTCGAGGTCGTCCAAGGAGCCGCGGCGCGGGGTGGCGCCCAGAGCCTCCAGCCGAGCGGCGGAGGCGTCCGAGCGCGCCAGACCGGTGACGGTGTGGCCGGCCGTGAGGAGTTCGGTGACGACGGCGGGGCCGGTCAGACCGGAACCACCGGTGACGAAGACGTGCATGGGATTCCTCCTTTAGCGCCAGTCACTGGCACTACCTAGCGCGAGTCACCGACACTACAGGTAACGCCAGTCACTGGCGCAATGTGACGCCAGCCACTGGCGCAACGCGGTAGGCTCGGGGCATGCCACGAAGCGGGATGGAGGCGCGCCGCCGCCTCCAGCAGGCGGCCTTGGAGCTGTTCCGGGAACGCGGATTCGACCAGACCACCACGGCGGAGATCGCCGCCCGCGCCGGCGTCAACGAGCGCACCTACTTCCGGCACTTCGCGGACAAGCGCGAGGTGCTCTTCGACGGCGAGGACGATCTGCGCGCGTCGCTGACGCGGGCCGTGGCCGAAGCGCCGGACGGTCTGCAACCGTTCGAGGTGCTGCTCCACGCCTTCCAGGAGACCGGCCGCGCCCTCGAGGCCAACCGCCCGTTCGCGGAGCCGCGCTTCGAAGTCATCGCCGCCACACCGGCGCTACGTGAACGCGAGTTGGCCAAGCACGCATCGCTCACCGATGTCGTGGCCGAGGCCCTGCGGCGGCGCGACGTCCCCGACCGACTGGCCGGGCTGGCGGCTCGGACAGGCTGGGCCACCTACCGCCAAGCGGTGCAAGCCTGGACCGAGGACCCCGAACAGGGCTTGGACGCACATCTTTCCCAGGCCTTCGACGATCTGCGCGGCCTCTCCACGACCACCCCACCGATGACGGCAGACCGCGAGACCTGACACGGCAGATCCTGCTTGTCGTCGATCCGGCGCCTGCTGTGCACGGAGCCTTCGCCCCACCGCACTGCAGTCTGGTCAGCTCTGCAGTTGTTGGAGGCCGATGACGCGGAGCAGGTCGAGTTTCTGCTCGTCCTCGGAGCCAGGGGCGGCGGTCATCATCACGATCGTCTGGTCGCCGGGGCCGCCGGTGAAGGTGTCGCAGTCCACCACGATGTCGCCGACCTGTCCGGTGTGGACGGTCTTGCGGCTGGTGCGCAGCTCTCCGACCGTTCCGGCCTCCCAACGGCGGGCGAAGTCGGACGAGGCCTCGAGCAGGCGTTCGACCAGCCGCGGGATGTCCGGGTCGTCGGGGTATCGACCCGCGGCGGTGCGGATGTGGCCCACCAGGTCACGGGCGTAAGCCTCGTCGTCATCAGGGGTGTGCGTGATCCGCAGCGTCGGGTCGGTGAAATACCGCCACGCGACGTTGCGCTGCAGGCGAGTCTGACTGGAGGGATCACCGAACATGGCCGCCCACAACGGGTTCCACAACACCAGCTCGTAGATCGCGGTGTGCACGGCGACGGCCACCGGCGCGTTGCGGAACCGGTCGACCATGCGCTGCGCGGTCGGCGTGACGTGCCGGGGCACATGCCCCGACGACGGCGAGGCCACCCCGGCGACGCGGAACAGGTGGTCGCGCTCGACCTCGTTCAACCGCAGCGCCCTGGCCAGCGAGGCCAGCAGCTGCGCAGAGGGGTGGGAAGCACGCCCCTGCTCCAGTCGGACGACGTAGTCCACGCTGACCCCGGCGAGCAGGGCGAGCTCCTCACGCCGCAGACCGGGCGCGCGCCGGTCCGACCCGGAGGGCAGTCCGACGTCCTCCGGGCGGACCCGGTCCCGCCACGCCCTCAGGATCCGCGCGAACTCGCTCATCCCGCCATGATGCCCCGCAACCGGGCGCGGCGGGTGGTACTGCCAGTCCCACCGTCCAACGGTGCCTGTCGGCCGGCCCGGCACGGGCGCAGGGTGAAGACATGACCACCACCCTGGTGACCGGGGCCAACAAGAGCCTCGGTCTGGAAACCGCCCGCCGCCTGATCGCCGCGGGCCACACCGTCCACGCCGGCATGCGAGACCTGGCCAACGCGGGCCCCGCCCAGGACCTCGGCGCGATCCCGGTCCAGCTCGACGTCACCGACTCCGACAGCGTCGACAAGGCCGTCGCCTCCCTGCCCGACCTCGACGTGCTCGTCAACAACGCCGCCGTCGTCGGCCCGTCCTGGGGCCTTGACGACCTCGACGTCGACGCGATGCGCATCGCGTTCGAGACCAACGTCTTCGGGATCGTCCGCCTCACCCAGGCCGCCCTGCCGCTGCTGCGGCGCTCGACCAACCCGGTGATCGTCAACGTCGCCTCCGGTCTGGGCTTCCCCCGCGCGATGCTGGACCCGGACGACGACTCCTTCTCCGGGCTCATGGTCCCCTACGCCAGTTCGAAGGCCGCCGTGATCGCGCTGACCGTGCAGTACGCCAAGAACCTGCCGGGAATGCGGATCAACGCCTCCGACCCCGGCTACACCGCCACCGACCTCAACGCCCACCAAGGCCACCAGACCGTCACCGAAGGCACGGACGCCACGGTCGCACTGGCTCTGCTCGGCCCGGACGGTCCCACCGGCGAATTCCACAACCGCCACGGCCGGCTCGCCTACTGAAACCCACCCCCGGAAGAGAGGGAGACTCCGATGGCCGACAACGACCTGCGCGCCTGGTACCTGCGCTACGTCAACGCGCTCGACGCCCACGAGATCGACAGGATGGACGAGTTCATCGCCGACGAGGTGCTCCTCAACGGTGAGCGGGGAACCCGCGACGACGTCATGGCCGACATGAGGAGCATCGTCGACGCCGTTCCGGACTTCCACTGGGAGGTGCAGGAACTGCTCTTCGACCGCGACCGCATCGCCGCGCGGGTGAGGAACACCGGCACCCCGACGAAGGAATGGCTCGGCGTCGCCCCGACCGGCGCCTCGTTCGAGATCATCGAGTACGCCATCTACAAGGTCGCCAACGGCAAGTTCGTGCACATGACCAACCTGCACGACTCCGCCGAGGTGCGTCGACAACTGACCACCTGACCGACCAGGACGTCTGATCCGAGTTCTCGTCACATGTCGACATCGAGCACACCATTTCGCCGAACCTGGACATATGGCCCGATCAACCGGATCGCCCGTCGACTGATCGAGGAGCTCCACTCCCGCGGCGCGGAAGATCGATCTCTCCGACCTCGCCAACCGGTCTTGCCCGTCGATCCGTTGCGCGGCTTACCCGAACCCCGCCACCGGGCCTCCTTCACAGAAGGCCACATGCCCGGTCAAGCCTCGACCGTCACCACCGCGCCAGCAGGTCGCGCAGCTGCGACCGGGACGTCACACCCAGCTTGGGAAACGACCGGTACAGGTGGGAAGTGACCGTGCGGGGTGAGAGGAACATCCGCTCACCGATCTCCCGGTTGGTCAGGCCGCGGGCGGCGAGGCGGATGATCTGCTGCTGTTGTGCGGTCAACCCGTCGAGCGGATCGGGTGCCGAACCGGCAATGCCCACACCCGCGGCTCGCAGTTCGGCCTGCGCGCGATCCGCCCACGGCCGCGCGCCCAACCGGCGGAACACCTCGAGCGCGGCGGTGAGTTGCGGTCGCGCCTCGACGATGCGGCGACGTCGGCGTAGCCATTCGCCGTGGTCCAGCAGCACTTTGGCTCGTTCGAACGGCCAACGATGGGCCGACGGGACACCCAATGACGCCAGGTAGTGGTGTTCGGCGTTGTCCTGTTCAGCGGCCACCAGCGCTCTGCCGTGGTGCAGCAGCGCGGTAAGGCGAGGAGAGGGATTGCCGGCAAGTGCGTGTTCCGCTGCGGCCAGTGCCGTCGCCGCGTCGTCGTGCCTGCCGATTCGGGCCGCCGTCGCGGCGAGATCGGCCAGTGCCGGATAGGAGGCGTGGTAGTGCGCCGGTTCGCCGTGGACGGTGAACATCGCACGGAAGCACTCGAACGCGGTGTTGTGGTCCCCGTCGGCCAAGGCCGCCGTGCCCAGGGCCCATCGCGAACGCACTCCCAGCATGGTGTGCTTGTCCGGGTCGATCAGGGTCAGGGCCTCGGTCGCCAGTTCACGCGCGGCAGCGGTCTCACCTCGGACGGCCAGGATCGATGCCCTCATGCCCAGTGCGCTTGCAGCGGCTTCGGGCAGATCCGCGACGGCCGTCCTGGCTGATGCCTGCCGCGCCAGGTCATCGGCCATCCCCCACTGCCCCTGCTCGAAGTAGGCGCTCCAGGCGGCACAGACGAATCCCTCCGGCACGGGACCCCGCGCACGCCATCGGCCGAGTCCGTCATCGAACAACTCCAGCGCCAGCGGCGTCTCGTCGAGCAGCCACGCCACGGTGGCCACAGCGACCAGTTCTTCGGGACGTCCCCGAGCGGCCTCGGCCAGCCGGGGCAGTTCGGGGAGCAAAGCCGTCCTGTCGGCCACCGGGTCGATCATCGCCAGCGTCCATGCGCGCCGGACCCCGAGCGGTCCGGTGGCCGTGATCGCCGACAACACCTGGCGTACCTGCTCTCGGCTGGCCTCGCTGCCGGAGTGGTAGGCGACTACCGCGCAGGTGCACAGCATGTCCAGCGCCGCCAAGGGGTCGGAGTCCATCACCTGTTCAGCCGTCTGGAACAGCACCGAGAGCGCGGCGGAATACCGGTGGTTCAGAGCGAACGCCCGCCCGGCCAGCAGCGCCACCCGTGCCATCAACTCGGGCCCGACGTCGTCGGCGCTCGCCTCGGCCAGCAAGTCGTGCGTCCATCGCGGCTGCCTGAGCCACACCGTGTCATGGGCGGCCCGCAACAACCGCCGGGCACGCTCGGCAGGAGCCGGGCTGAACTCGGCTGCCCGCTCCAGCGGGGAGGCGTGCTCAAGGACGCCAGGGTGGTGGACGACGGCGACGTGGTCACCGCCGGCGCGGTCACCTCCGGCATCGACCTCGCACTGCACCTGGTGCGACGCGAGTTGGGCGCGGACCTCGCGGTCCGGGTCGAGAACCTGGTCGAGTACGAACGCCGGGGCACCGTCTGGCAGCGCTGAGAAGCCCCCGTCCCGCCTCGGTCGGCCGGGGCGGGACGATTCCCGGTCGCGGGTGCAGGCGTGGGGCCCGGCTTGTCTGCCCACGCTGCTCGTACCGCCCGCGGCTGAGACCAGGTCCGGTTGTGCACCATCGCACCACGACCAGGGCCGGCGGGAAGTGGCCGGGCACGTCCACGTGCAGGCGACAGCGGCGCCGTACCCCTCGCGCGACGCGCGGCGACCAGCAGGCGGTCGTGCACGCCTGCACATGCACGGTGCCGCCGAAACCCGCGACCACGATGATGTGCACGAGTACGTCAGCGGTCTTGCAGCCCCAGCGGGATGGCGGCGAGCTTCAGCATCCGGTCCATGTCGTGGAAACCCTCCAGGCACGCGGCGCGGATCTCCGGGTAGCGGTCCGCGGTTTCGGCGTAGCCCAACAGGAAGCCGGGGTCGATCGCATCAGGATAGTCGGTGTGCACCTCGATTTCCGTTCCGCTGCGGAGGTTGGTGAACAGGCAGTGCTCCCCGTGGATGTGCAGCGACCAGGTCTCACCGTCCTCCTCGACGAGCCGGTCGGGGTACCAGTCGCCTTGTTCGTAGGCAGGCTCGATGTCCAGCCGGAACCGCACGGCAAGCCGGTTGCCGAGTTCGCGGAACTCCCCCACCAGCGCCTGGAGCTGGTCGCGCAGCCGTAGGCAGTCAGCCTCGTCGACCAGCCTCAGGACCGTGAGCAACGGCGACCGCACCGAGCCGGCGCCCGGCGAGACGATGACGAGCAGGTCGTCCGGCAACTCGGCCCGCAGCCTGTCGACCGCGACCAGGACCTGCGCCCAACCGACCTCCCCGGAAGGCCGGAACCGCGCCCGCCTGCCGCGTGTCGCCAACCGGCACACCTCGTCCGCCGTCGGAAACCCACCAGGAGCCCCGTTCGGGGCAGGGTTCGAATGCGACATACCCGCAGTATCCCCGACGGCCACGCGCCGATCTCCGCTCACCGGCTCAAGTCGT
Organism: Umezawaea tangerina; assembly: GCF_003002815.1. Classification (GTDB taxonomy): domain Bacteria; phylum Actinomycetota; class Actinomycetes; order Mycobacteriales; family Pseudonocardiaceae; genus Umezawaea; species Umezawaea tangerina. Next base: position 525,997 of record NZ_PVTF01000005.1, read on the forward strand.
TCTGCGTCAAGGGGAGGTACGCGCTTGCCGCCGGGCGGGAGTCTGAGATGCTCTGCGCATGTCCACGCACCAGGTGGTGTCCGCCGAGGACGTCATCGACCAGCAGGCCCGAGTCCAGTTCGAGGCGTTCCTGGACGAGCACCGCCGCGCGCTCAACAGCTGCTTGGACGGGCTGACCGAGGAACAGGCACGACGATCCCTGGTGCCTTCCCGGACCACGCTGCTGGGCTTGGTGAAGCACGCGACCTTCGTCGAGAAGGTCTGGTTCGACGAAGCCGTCACGTGCCGGTCGCGCGCCGAGATCGGCATCCCCGCGACACCGGACGAGTCCTTCGTCCTCAACGAGGACGACACCATCGTCACCGTCCAGCGAGCGCACCACGAAGCGTGCGAGGCATCACGCCGCGCGACCTCGTCGCTGGAGCTGGACGACGTGGTCCACGGCAACCGGCGCGGTCCGCTCCCGTTGCGGTGGGTGTACCTCCACGCGCTGCGCGAGTTCGCCCAGCACTGCGGCCACGCCGATATCCTGCGCGAACAGGTCGTCAACGAGTAGCACGCCACAACGGTCGAGCTCGGCTTCCTGCCCGAGCCGGTCCCGTGGGCTACTGGGCGGTCCGCGGATCCTCGCGGAGGATCCGCCAGCACAGGTAGACGCAAGCGCCGGCCGCGGGCGCACCGCCCAGCAGCGTCGCCGCGATGCCGAGCGGGACCACTGATCCGGTCGCGTACAGCGGCACCAGGACCGCGGTGGCGATGGTGAACTTGAGCAGGAACACCGCCGTGCACCTGCGGTACCGCCACAGCTGCCGGGGATCGTGGCGCCAGGCGTGGCGTTCGCCGCGCACCGTGCCCATCACCAACCCGACGACCGGCCACTTCACCAGCAGGGACACCAGGAACAGCACGCCGCCTGCTGCCTGCAGGAGGACGGCGGCGAGGTAGAAGTCGACCGCCTGCCCGGTGGTCCCGGCCAGCAGCGCGGACGCTCCGACCACAAGCAGCCCGATCGCGGGCTGCCAGACCTTGCCGCCGGTGCACAGCCGCACCACGGCCAGTACGACCACACCGCCGGACGCCACCAGGCCGGAGGTCACCACCTCGCCCATGACCAGGTAGGCGACGAGGAACAGCGCTCGCGACGCGACGCTCTCGGCGACCGTGCGCCAACCGCCCACCGCGTCGAACAACGACAACGACCTCCGCGTCAGCATGCTGAAACTCATGCGCCCGCCTTCGCGCCGACAGAGGGGAAACTGGTGCGGCGCATCGTGTCCTCGTAGTCGCCGATCGCGTCCAGCAGGCCGAGCCGACCGCGGTTCGCCTCCACCAGCGCCGCGCAGAGGCGGCGTGCGTCCAGCATCGCCAGGTTGCCGCCGAAACCAGGGGCAAGGTGGATCGCGTCGCCGATGACCGTCACCGAGCCCGCGGGCCAAGCCGGCATCGGCGGGATCGTCCCGATCCGCAGCGCGACGGTGGCATCCCGCCACGCTTCGGCCACGACCGACCGCAGGAACGGAGGCAGATCCGCGGTCAACTCCTCGGCACGGGGCCACACCGCGCCGGACCCGAGCCGCTCCCGCGTGGTGGGCAGGGCCCACATCACGTAGTCCTCGATCCCGGCGACCGCGCTGGGGTGCAAGGTGGGCAACCACTTCCGCCGCGCCTGCACCGGCGGTTGGCTGAACCGCAGCACGCCCAACACCATCGTCGTCCCGCGGATGTGCGCGCTGCCGGCGATGTCGCCGATCAGGTCGGGAAGACCCGTGCCGGCCACGGCGCGCAGCGGGGTCGCACCCATGATCATGCGTCGCCCCGTGTCCACCGGCCGCACGTCGGGCAGGTAACCGCGGCGGACCGCCGAACCGACTCCGTCGGCGCCGACCAGCACATCGGCGATGTCCGCACGACCGTCGGCGAACCACGCCCGGACCGTGCCGTCAGCACACCGCTCGAACCGCGTGAGCTCCGCCCCGAACCGGACCACGTCCTCCAGTCCCGTCAGCAGAACCGCCCTCAGGAGCGGCCGGTCGACCTGTCGACCGGGCCGCGGCCTGCCGTCTATGCCGTCGGACGTCCGAACGCCTGTGGCGACGGGCTCCCCGTCCACCTCGGCCAGCGTCAGGGTCCGCTCTCGCGGTCCTCCCGTGGTGGCCTCCACCATGGCCACGTGCCCCGGCGGAAGGCATGCGCGCAACGCCGACGCGCCCCGGTCGTCGACGTGCAGGCTGACGCCCTGCGGACGTCCCGACGCCCCGTCCCGCTCGTACACCACGACATCGATCCCCGCTCGGCGCAACCCGTGAGCGAGCGTCAACCCGCCCAGACCGGCGCCGACCACCATCACCCTCATCGACCCACCATTCTTCATCGCCTGATGAAGAACACCCTAGAGCGGATCTCAGGGAAACTCCACCAGATGGTGAAGAAATGGGTGTTAAGCTTCGGCGGCCATGGCAGAACACGACGACCACCGTCGCCCCGGACGCTGGCGCTCCGGCGCGGAGAGCAAGCAGCGGGTCCTCCAGGTCGCTCGCGAACTGTTCGACCGCAACGGTTACAACGGCACGACCGTGCGCGCGATCGCCACCGCCGCGGCGGTCGACCCGGCGATGGTGTTCTACTTCTTCGGCACCAAGCAGGGACTGTTCAGTGCCGTGATCGACATGTCCGACAACGTCCCGCCCGCCATCGAGTCGATCTTCGCGGGCGGCGTCGACACCATGGGCGAACGCATCGTCCGGACACTCGTGCAGAACCTCGACAACTCCGACCGCCCGCCCCTGGTGATGCTGACCAGGTCGGCGACGACCGACCCCCGTTCCGAAGCGCTGCTGCGCGAGTTCATCGACCGGGAGATCACCGACCGGCTGGCGGCCCTGCTCGACACGCCGGACGCCGCGCTGCGGGCGGGCATGGTCAACGTCCAGATCCTGGGTCTCGCGGTAGCCCGGTACATCGTGCGCATCGAGCCGATCGCCTCGGCGTCCGTCCACGAACTGGCCACCACCTTCGGCCCGCTCGTGCAGCACTGCCTGACCGGACGAACAGCCGCACCATGAGGGCGCTCCACCCGGTGGACGCTGCGCCCCCGACTCAAGACCACTCGAACCGGCGTCGACCGAAAGCAGGACGCCCCTAGGAGCCGTGTTGACCGCGCTCAGCACCAGAACACGCCAACCCCGGTATCCGACCAGTCCTGCCGACCCAACTGGTCCAGCGAGGCCCGCACCGTGATCGCTCGCGCGCCGGTTCGTGGTCTGGCGCCACGGCTCCAGGAAGACGCCAGCCAATCCGACCGCGAGCATGCGATCGAGGTTTCTGGCGTGGCGGGTTCAGCCGTCCAGTTCGTGAGGTGAGAAGTGCGGGGCGGCGTCGAACCGGCCGAGCGCCGCGTTGAGCCGGCCGAGGTTGCACACGACCACCGCTGACCCCGACCGGCACGGCCGCGCATGTCGAGGCACCCGCTCCCGAACTGAAGCCGCGGGCCGGCACCGGTCGTCTAGCGGCCTACGTGCTCGCCATCGGGGTGGGGGATGTTCATGGCGGTCATGGTTTTCAGCAGCAACGCGCGCAGCTGCCGCTGTTCGTCCTCCGCCAGCATCGCCATCGCACGCGCGTCGACCGGCGCGGTCAGCTCCTGAGCCTGCTCGAGAACCTCGATGCCCCGCTGGGTGATGTCGATCTCGAGCACCCGGCCGTGGGTGGGGTGCGGCGACCGCTGCACGAGTTCACGTTGCTCCAGGTTCGAAATCGCCGCCCACATGCCCTGCGGCGTGACACCGGCACGGCGGCCAAGCTCGGCGCTCGAGAGCCGAGCAGGGGCGTTGATCGCCAACTGGGCGAGCGCGGCCAGCTGGGCCTGAGTCAGGTCGAGTGGGCGCAGGGCGCGCTCGATCTGCTGGTTCATCGTGTTGGAGAGCATTCTGACCAGGAAGGCGATCCGTGTGACCGGTTCGACTGGCACTCGTTCGCCTCCTTGCCCCATGGGCAACCGATCATACAAGCCCGATGCCACGTGCCCGTGCCGTACGCGCCGGTCATCCCGCGCCCCACCTGATCTGGCCACCTTGGCAGTGTATCAACCAGCTGATAAACTGATTGACACACTGAGAGGATCACCGATGATTACTCACTTGCAGAGTGTCGAGATCCACGCGTCGGACCCCGCGGAGCTGCTGCGGTTCTACGAGGACGTGTGGGGGCTATCGCGCGTCGCCGAGTCCGGTGACCGGATCCAGCTCCGCGGTCGCGGACCTGAACACCACGTCCTCACCCTCGCCGCGGGCGAAGATCACCGTCTCGGCGGGATCGGCCTCGCGGCGGGCAGCACGAGCGATGTGGCCGAACTGACCGAGCGGCTGCGTGCCGAGCCGGTCGAAATTCTGGCCGCGAGCGATACACGCGTGGAGTTCCTCGATCCCGAAGGACGTCGCATCGAGGTCAGCTGCGGGTTGCCCGTGCACGCGGAGCCCTCGCCGAACGCGTACGGGCCCGACCGGCTCAGCCACATCGTGCTGAACTCGGTGGATCTCGCCGCGTCGAAGGACTTCTACACCAGGGTACTGGGCTTCAAGATCTCCGACACCTACGAGAACGACCAGATGGTCTTCCTGCGCTGCAACGCCCTGCACCACTGCATCGTGCTCGCACCGGGGGAATGGACCTCGCTCAACCACGTGGCATTCGAGGTCCGCGACACCGACGAAGTGATGAAGGCACTCGGTCGCATGCGCAAGGCCGGTTACGACACCGTGTGGGGACCCGGCCGGCACGGTCCGGGCGGCAACGTCTTCTGCTACTTCGTCGACCCTGTCGGCAACGTCATCGAGTACACCGCAGAACTGCTCGAGGTGGACGACGACTGGGTTCCCAGCGAGTGGCCCCGCACGCAGGAGAACGCCGATGTCTGGGGCACCAGCGGCGGTATCACCCCCGAGGTCGTCCGGGCAATGAGCAACCCACCCCGGGAGTCGGCCCGATGAAGGCGCTGGTCATCCGGTCCTTCGGCGGTCCGGAGGCGCTCGAGCCCGCCGACCTGCCCGATCCGGTACCCGGTCCAGGAGAGATCCGGGTGCGAGTGCACGCCGTGGCGGTCGCCCGGACCAAGGATGTCGCCGCCCGCGCCGGTATGCCTCCCTTCGCCGAGCAGATTCCGGCCCTCCCGCACGTGCTCGGCGCCGAGCACGCCGGAGTCGTCGATCGCGTCGGACCGGACGCCGATGCCGACCTCGTCGGCTCCCGAGTGGTCGTCTCGGCGGTGCTGAGCTGCTCGCAGTGCCGGGCCTGCCGCATGTCCCGCGAGGAGGCGTGCGCCGAGTTCGGTCTCGTCGGGATCCACCGCCAGGGCAGCTATGCCCAGTACTGCGTTGTGCCGGTCGACAACGTCCGCACGATTCCGGCAGAAGTGTCCTTCACCGAGGCAGCGGCGCTCGCGGCCAACGGCGCCGTCGCCAGCGCTCAACTGGACGCCGGTGATGTCGGGCCCGGGGACACTGTGCTGGTGCCAGGTGCTGGTGGCGCGCTGGGCGCGACGGTCGCCGCGCTCGCCGCGTTCCGGGGCGCGCGGGTGATCGGCGTGGACCGCCTGGACCAGAACCCGCGACGGCTGGACGGCCTGCCGCTCGTCGCGCTTGATGGCTCCGATCCGGACCTGTCCGCGCGGATCCTCGATGCCGCTGGGAACGGGGGCCTGAACTGCGTCGTCGACAATCTCGGGATCACCGCGTTGTGCGAGGCCTATCTGCCCGCGCTCGGGGACTTGGGCCGGGTGGTTGTCTCCGGCGCGATCAGTCACGATCCGGTGCCGATCCGCCTGCTCCAGTTCTACCTGCGCAGCCAGTCGTTGATCGGCGTGCGGACCGGTAACCGGCACCAGGTGGACCGACTGTGGGCGGACGTCGCCGCGGGCTTTCGGCCACCGGCCGGGTTCGTCCACGCGATGCCGTGGACCCAAGCCTCCGACGCGCACCTGTCGATCCAGTCGGGCAGCTCCAGCGGACAGCTGGTGCTGACAGTGGAGGCGCCGTGAGCACAACGGCCTTCGAATCACTGGTCAGCTACCGGACGCCGGGAGACCCCAGGACGCGAGTGGGCCTGCTGTCGTGCGGACTTCTCCACGCACCACCCGAACTCGAACACCTCACCGGCGTGATCGACCTGCTGCAGGCGTGGCCATGGGCCGAGGACTACCTTCGCTCCCTCCCGGAGCTGCCGGGACCTGTCGTGCGGGACTGGCAGGCGAGCCTGCTGCTGGAGCATCCGAGAAAGATCCTGTGCTCCGGCCCGAACTACACCGACCACCTGCTCGAGATGGGCGAACAGGTCACCGACGGGTGGCGGCCGTACTTCTTCTTCAAACCTCCGACGACAGCGCTGGCACCCGATGGTGCGTCGGTGCTCATCGGCGGCGGACCGGACGAGAGGGCCGACTGGGAGGGCGAGCTCGGGGTCGTGATCGGCCGCGGCGGCCGGGACATCCCCGTTGCCGAGGCGCTCGGGCACATCGCCGGTTACACCGTGGTCAACGACATTTCCTTTCGTGGCCCGCACAAGCGTCCTAGCGCTCCGGCACCGTTCGTCTGGGACTGGGTTGCCTCGAAGGGGCAGGACACGAGCCTGCCGATCGCCAGTGCGCTGGTGCCGCACTGGCTGGTTCCCGATCCTCAGGATTTGCGGATCGAGACCCGCGTGAACGACGTCGTCCACCAGTCGGGTTCGACCGCGCTGATGGTCTGCGGGGTGGCCGAGCTCGTAGCCGCAGCGAGCGAACTGGTCACCTTGGAACCCGGCGACCTGATCGCTACTGGAACCCCGGCCGGGGTCGGTGCCGGGAAGAACCAGTTCCTCGAGAACGGCGACTTCGTCGAAGTGACGATCCCCGGAATCGGATCCGTGTCCAACACGGTCCGGGTGAGAGCCGGTCGGACGGGCAGGAGAACGCACTGACGTGGCTGTCGTGATCGTGCAGGTGACGTGACCCCAGCAACAGCACCAAGACGGTCAGTCGCATCGCCTTGCCGAAGGCTGCCCTCTCGGGGCTGTCTCCCCCGTCATCGTCGCTCCCTCCTGCGGCGCCGCCGCGAGGCGGACGGCACCACTCTCGCGGCACTCGTCGCCCGTTCCGGGCAGGTGCGTGATTCGTCCGTGGGAGCGCGCTGATCCGCTCGAACCCGACAGCCGCCGTCGTTCAGGAAGCCGAGTAGTCGTAGAAGCCACGGCCGGACTTCCGGCCGTACAAGCCCGCGTCCACCATCCGCAGCAGCAACGGCGGCGGGGCGTAGCGCTGCTCCTTGAATTCCCGGTACATCGAGTCCGCGATCGATTTCATCGTGTCGAGGCCGATCAGGTCGGCCAGCCGCAGAGGACCCATCGGATGAGCGCAACCGAGGACCATGCTCAGATCGATGTCCTGCACGCACGCGGCCCCTGATTCCAGCATGCGGATCGCTGACAGCAGATAGGGGATCAGCAGCGCGTTGACCACGAATCCCGTCCGATCCTGCGCGTTGACCACGACCTTGCCCAAGGTTTCGGCGGCGAACGTACGAGCCCTTTCCACCGTGGCAGGCTCGGTGAGCAGCGACGGGATCAGCTCGACGAGCGACAGGACCGGGACCGGGTTGAAGAAGTGCATCCCGATCACGCGTCCCGGGCGGGAGGTCGCCATGGCCAGTCTCATGATCGGCACCGAGGACGTGTTGGTCGCCAGCACCACGTCCGGCCACGTGAGGACCTTGTCGAGTCGGGAGAACAGGTCGACCTTCAGCTGCTCGTCTTCGGCGATCGCTTCGATGACCAGCTCGCGGTCGGCGAACTCGTCCAGATCGACCGTGTACGACAAGCGACCGAGCGCGTCATCCCGGTCGTGCCGTTCCAGCTTGCCCTTGCGCATCGCCCGGTCGAACGATGTCTCGATCCGTGCTCGCCCTGAGGCGGCCGCCTCGGACGTCAGCTCGCCGACCAGGACGTTCATGCCTGCACGCGCGCAGACTTCGGCGATTCCGGACCCCATCAGACCGGCACCGACCACCCCTACGGAGTTCACCGCCAGGCGCATCTGCACCCCATCCCTACCTTCTCGACGAAATCCGCGTACGCAGCGCCATGACGTTCTGCACGAACGTCTCCCGGGTCACCGACCAGCGTTGTGCGCGAGTCTCGTGATCGAGGGCATCCGCGTGGTGGACGGTCTGCGCCGACTCGCGCAGGGTCCGGGTCAGCGTGAGAACGAACTCCTTTTCGTGGTGCTCCAGTCTGTTCCCGAGGGTGATCGCCACGTCGACGAGTTCGGAGTCCGGATGGACCGCGGAGACGAGACCAACTGCCAACGCCTGCCGGGCGGTCCACTCGTCCCCGAACAGACATGCGAGGGCCGCGTTGCCGGAGCCAACGGCCTTCGTCAGGAGCCAGGTGTGCCCACCGCCCGGATGCAGGTGCAACTGCGTGAATCGGGTGTCGAAGGTCGCGGACTCACCGGCTACGCGGATGTCACAGGCCAGTGCCAGGTTGTAGCCGGCTCCTACTGCGGGGCCGTTGACCGCGGCGATGGTCGGCAACGGGCACCGCAGCACGCGAAGGAAACCGTCGTAGACCCGTTGAACCTTGTCGAAATGACCCTCCGCCGCCGTTTCCAACGTCGACAGCTGGGCTCCGGCGCAGAACGCCGAGCCGCTGCCGGTGAGCACAACGGCTCGGACCACGTCGTCCGATTCGGCCTCGGTCAACGCGTCGTCCAGATCCTGGATCAGCGATTCCGACAGCACGTTGCGACGGTCGGGATCCGCGAGGGTGACGACCGCGACGCCGCCGACGCGCTCGAGGACGACCTTGCGACCGGAGGTCGACGAGATGGTCATGGCAAACCTCTTCTCAGCCACGAGCAGGCGTCGCGATCCAGTGCCCGGTATCGGCGGCGACCGGCGCGCCTTCGGCGTAGATGTGGCGCTGGGCTTCGAAAATGGACGGATGCCCTTTCACGCCGGGGATGTCGTACTCCGTGGGCAGGTGCTCCTGGTGGGCTTTGCGCCAGGCCTCACCACTGGTCCAGCGGGCGATGTTGATGTAGCGGAAGGTGCTGTCGCCCGCGTCCGTGTTGCGATGCAGATGCGCTTCCAGGAGAGCCCCGCCCTTCCGGAAGATCGCCGACGTGCGTTCCCAGTGTTCGAGGAACTCCGCCTCGCGCTCCGCTGGGACGATGAAGACGTTGATCAGGGTCGCTTCCACGGATTCCCCTTCCTAGCGGGCGAGTTCTTCGAGTGATCGTTGACGTGTCTCGATCCCGAACCGGAGGAAGATCGCGAGGCCGATGGCCAGTCCGGCACCGAAGACGACGAATGCGATGACGATGCCGTTGGGCTTCACCACGAGCAGGCTGAGCACGATCGGCGACACGACCGCGGCCAGGCTGCGCAGCGAACTGCCGACCATCGTGGCCCAGGCCCGCATCCGGGTGGGATAGAGCTCGGCGCTGTACATGTAGATCAGCGGGGCGTTGATGTTGACGCCGATCAGCACGACCGCGCCGGAGGCGAACAGCATCGGCCACCCGCGGGCGCCGAGCAGTCCGATCGACACCACACCCAGGATTGTGCCGAGCAAGGCGAGCGAATAGCCGGTGATGAACCAGAACCGGCGTCCGATCCGGTCCAGCGTCAGCGCCGCCACGAACAGCACGGCGAGGTCCCCGATCGTGATCGCGCCGGTCAGCAGCGAGGCCACGGCGGGTGTGAGGCCGCCGATCTTCACCAGCAGGGTGGGCATGAACGTGGTGAATCCCCACAGCGCGAAGTACGTGGTCAGCCAGGTCGACCACAGCAATGCGGTCCGGGCGCGGTAGTCCCGGCTGAGCAGTTCGCCGAACCGGGTACGACCGCGCGGCGGCGGCACAGCGGCAACGTTGCCGTCCACTGTGGTCGGTACCTGCCCGTCCGGCCGATGTGCGACACGCTCCATCTCGTCGACCACGTGGTCTGCTTCGTCGACCCTGCCGTGTTCGACGAGATAGCGGGGCGATTCGGGCAACCGGAACCACGCCCAGACGGCCGTGACCAGCGGGAGTGCGCCGAGGAGGAACAAGCCGCGCCAGGCGGTCTCCGGTGGGAACACGGCCAGGAACAGGCCACCCACGAGCGAGGCGAGGAGAATGCCCCAGACGAACAGACTTTCGTACAGGGTCACGATCCGGCCGCGTGCGCCGGCCCGGACGAACTCGTTGAACATCGCCGCGGCGACGGGGACCTCCGCTCCCAGCCCGATCCCCTGCACCAGCCGGATCGCCATCAAGCTGTCGATGCTCCAGGAGAATGCGGCGAGCAGGGAGAGCCCGCCGAAGATCAGGGACGCGACGATGTAGGCCCATTTCCGGCCGTAGCGCTCCGACAGGATGCCGAACCCGATCGCGCCCAGCATCTGGCCGACGTAGCCTGCGGCGATGAGCAGCCCGGCGACCGACAGCGGTGCGCCGAAGGTTGTGAGGATCGAGGTCAGTGCGACCGCGACGACGAGTCCGTCGAAGGAGTCGATGAGCGTGCCGACGCCCAGGATCGTCGCGACCCTGAGGTGGACGCGGGTGAAGGGGAGTCGTTCGAGCCGGGCGAGAACCTCGGCCCCGGTGGGCGGGTTTGTGGTTGTTCTGTCTGCGCTCGGCGCTGAGGGCAGCTCGGTCATGGCGGATCGTCTCCTCGGTGGAGGGTTCGGGTCAGCGGTGGAGGACGAGCGCGAGCCCTTGTCCCACGCCGATGCACGCGGTGGCGACGCCGAGCGCGGCGTCGCGGTCGGCCAGTTCGGCGGCGAGGGTGCCGACGAGCCTGGCGCCGGTCGCGCCGAGCGGATGCCCGAGCGCGATGGCCCCGCCGTTGGGGTTGACCCGGTCCGGGTCCAGCCCGTCCAGCTCGGCGAGGCAGGCGAGCGCCTGGGCCGCGAACGCCTCATTGAGCTCCATGACGTCCACGTCGCGCAGGTCGCGTCCGGCACGGTGCAGGGCGCGCCGGGTGGCTTCGACCGGTCCGAGCCCGAATAGCCGTGGTTCCGACGCGGTCACGCCGGAGGCGGCGATCCTGGCCAGCGGATCGAGGCCGAACCGCGTCAACGCCGAGTCGCTCATCAGCAGGACCGCCGAGGCGCCGTCGTTGATCGGTGAGGAGTTTCCCGCGGTGACAGTGCCTTCGCTGCGGAAGGCGGGCTTCAACCGTCCCAGCGCGGCGAGGTCGCTGTCGGACCGAACCCCTTCGTCGCGGTCGAGGTCCCACTCCCCCTTGACCAGCTCCCGGTCGAACCGCCCGCGCAGCTGCGCGGCCGCGGCCTTGTGGTGGCTGGCGAGCGCGAAGGCGTCTTGTGCCGCACGGTCGATTCCGTAGCTGTCGGCCAGTATTTCGGCGCCCTCGCCCATGGGGATGGTATGCGTGGGATCCATCCGCGGATTGGTCATGCGCCAGCCGATGCTGGAGGAGTACGCGACGTGGTCGCGGTGCGGGAACGCGCGGTCCGGCTTGGGCAGGATCCACGGCGCACGGGTCATCGACTCCACGCCACCGGCGACGACGACGTCGGCGTCACCGATGGCGATGGCCCGGTAGCCGGAGATGACGGCTTCCAAGCCGGAGCCGCACAGCCGGTTGACCGTGGCCCCTGGCGTGCGGATCGGCAGGCCCGCCAGCAGAACGGCCATGCGGGCCACGTTGCGGTTGTCCTCGCCCGCCCCGTTGACGTTGCCGAGGATGACGTCGTCGATGTGCTCGGTGACCTGCGGATGGCGGGCGACGAGCTCGCGCAGCACCGTGGCGGCGAGGTCATCGGGCCGCACGCCGGACAGGCCGCCACCGAACCGGCCGAACGGGGTCCGCGCGAGATCGACCACGTGGACAGCCGACGGCGTGGTCACGGCGTGACCTCGCTCAGCGCCGCCACAAGGTCCTTTTTGGACACTTTCCCGACGGGCGAGAGCGGGAAAGCGTCCATGGTCTCAAGTCGCTCGGGCAGTTTGAACGAAGCGATTTCTTGCGCCCGCAGGAACGTGACCAGCTCGTCCAGGGTCGGCGTTGGCAGGCCGGGCTTGACGATCACGCAGGCACACATCTGCTCACCCAGTTCGGGATGGGGCAGCGCGACGCAGGCGACGTCGAGCACGGCGGGGTGGCCGAGGATGAGGTTCTCGATCTCTTCGGCCGAGATCTTCTCGCCACCGCGGTTGATCAGGTCCTTGCGGCGGCCTGCGACGACGTAGTTGCCGGACGGGTGGCGCCACATGAGGTCCCCGGACCGGTAGAACCCGTCGTCGGTGAACGCCCGCGCGTTGTGCTCGGGCGCGCGGTAGTACCCGCGCAAGGTGTACGGGCCGCGGCACAGCAGCTCGCCGACCTCGCCGTCGGCTACGTCCTGACCCGCTTCGTCGACGAGCCTCACCTCGTCGTCGGGACAGATCGGGCGGCCGACGGTCTCCAGCCGGACCTCGGCCGGGTCGTCGAGCCGGACGAACATCAGGAGGCCCTCGGCCATGCCGAAGTTCTCCTGCACTGTGCAGTTGGGCAGCAGCTTCTCGGCCAGCAGCCGGGTTTCCGGCTGCAGCCGCTGGCCGCCGCTCTGGATCACCCGGACCGACGAGAGGTCGTAACGGGAGATGGCCGGATCGTTGAGCCAGCGGATGAGCAGCGCCGGAACCACGTGGATGTGCGTGACGCCGAACCGCTCGATGAGCGGGAACACCTCCTCGGCGCGCGTGCTGGGATGCAGGACCACACGGGCGCCGCGCATCAGGAAGCCCTGCATGCCGGGACAGGCCAGCGGCAGGTTGTGCGCGATGGGCAGGACATCGAGCAGGCAGTCGTCGGGCCGCACATCGCAGACGCCGACGGCCAGCCGCGAGTTGAACTCGTAGTCGTTGTGGGTGCGCGGGATGAGCTTGGGGATGCCGGTGGTGCCGCCGGAGAGCTGGAACACGGCCGGGTCGTCGGGGTCGATCCTCAGTGCCGCGATGTCGGCGTCCGTTGCGGCCGGTTCGGCCGCGAGGAGGTCGGCGAGGGCGATGAACCCGTCCGGGGCGTCGCCGTCGACGATCCTCAGCCGCAGCGAGGGTGCGGCCTGATGGATGCGGGTGATGATCTCGCGGAAGTCGGTGTCGCGGTTACGATCCGGCGTCACGCAGGCCACCGCGCCGGACAGCCGGATGAACTGCTCCAGCTCGCGGTAGCGGTGCTGGCGCAAAGCCATGATCGGAATGGCGCCCAGCTTCTGCAGGGCGAGGTAGAGGTAGGCGAACGGCGCGTCGTTGGCGAGCTGCACCACGACCCGGTCCAGCGGACGCAGACCACGGTCGTAGAGGGTGCGGGCCAGGCGGGAGGCTCGCTCGATCAGCATGCGGTACGTGATGTCCTCACGGCCGGTCCGCACGGCGAGCCGGTCGGCATTGGCGGCGCACAGGGCGTCGAAGACGTCACGCAGCGGCTGGTCGCGCCAGTACCCGCGTTCGCGCCAGCGCGCGGCGGCTTCCGGTGGGTGGGGGACGACTCCGTCCAAAGGCATGGCTCGTTCTCCGTGGTTCAGGTCGTGGCCGAGAAGCCGCCGTCGATCACGACGATTTCGCCGGTGACGAAAGGGTTCGAGGTGATCAGGGAGACGACGGTCTGGGCGACGTCGTCGGCGGTGACGCACCGGCGCAACGGGGTCAGCCGGGCGCGACGTTCCATCAGCCGGTCGTAGTCGTCGCCGAGCTGATCTTCCATCCAGTCGCCGACCATCCAGCCGGGTGCGACCGCGTTGACCCTGATTTCGGGGCCCAGTGCGCCGGCGAGCGTCTTCGTCAGCGACACGACGGCCGCTTTCGAGGCCGCGTAGGGGAATGGCTGGGGTCCGGGTCGCAGTCCGACGATGCTGGCGGTGTTGACCACCGCGGCGTGCGGGGAACGCCGCAGCAACGGCACGGCGGCGCGGGTGACCTGGAACAGGCCGCGCACATTGACGGCGAACACGCGATCCCAGTCGGCCATCGACAGGCCGTCGAGGTCCGAGGGCGGGGTGTTCACGGTCGTTCCGGCGTTGTTGACCAACGCGTCGAGCCGGCCGAACTCCTCGTCGACGCGTCCGAGCATCGCCAGGACGGCGTCTTCGTCTGCGACGTCGGCCTGCACCGTGATGGCGCGAGCGCCTGCGGCTTCGGCCTTGAGCGCGACTTCGTGGGCCGCGTCCTTGCTGGACGCGTAGTTGATCACGACGTCGTAGCCGTGTGCCGCGAGCGCGAGCGCGTTGCTGCGCCCGATGCCGCTGGAGGCCCCGGTGACCAGCGCTACGGGGCGTTGTGCGTTCATCTCGACTCCTTCGGCGGTGATGTGGTGCGGGCTAGAGGCCCAGCACGCGCTCGGCGTTGCGGTGGAAGACGGCGTGCATGACCTCCTCGGCGTAGCCGAGCTCGTCCCATTCGCGCAGGATGCGCTCGTAGGGCATCGAGGGGTGGTCGCTGCCGAACATGATCTTGTCGCGCAGCCGGCCGCGGATGTCGGTGCGCAGCGATGGCGGGAAGTACTTCGGTGCCCAGCCGGACATCTCCCAATAGACGTTGCCCTTGTGCAGTGCCACGGCGGTCATCTCATCGATCCACGGCCATCCGGGGTGCGACGCGATGATGGTGAGGTTCGGGTACCGGGCGGCCAGCTCGTCGACCGCCATGGGGTGGGCGTGGCGGATTCGGGCGCCCATGCCGCCCGGCATGCCCGCGCCCATGCCGGTCGTGCCGACGTCGATCATCACCGGGACACCGAGGCCGTCGATGGTCTCCCACAGCGGGCCGAGCGCGGGGTCGTCGACCGAGAAGTGCCCCATGATCGGGTGGAAGTGGAACCCGAGCACGCCGTGGTCCTTGACGGCGATCTCGGCCTCCTCGCACGCGGCTTCACCCTTGTGCGGATCGACCGCGCCCCAGGCTCCGATGAAGACGCCGGGATGACGGTCGCGCATCCCCGCGACGTAGGCGTTGGTGCAGGGCGGGGTGTTCGTCACCGTCTCGATGTCGAAGGCCACCAACACCGCCTCAACGCCGTGGGCGGCGACGTCGGCCGCGACCGCGTCCTCCTCCCGAGCGGCCCACGGCCGCTTCCAGTAGGTCGCGAGGGCTTCGACATAGGGGCCCTGGGACGCGATCCACGGCGCCGTGCCCGGGTAACAGTGCAGGTCGATCCTCCGCATTATCAACTCCTTGATATGTACTTACTGGCGTAGTTAATATGAAGACGTCCGTGGACGCAAGGGGCACTTGAGGGGGCCGCCGGGATCGACATGCGACGGCGAGAGCACGCCGAAAGGAGCCGAACGGCCATAGCGATCCGGGGCCTGGCGGTGCGCGCGGGTGACTGGGTCGACCTCGGGGATGCGGCACGAGGTCGAGGCTCGTCGCTAAACTACCAACCGCGGTAGGTTGCACTGGAGGGGAAGCATGACCGATCTGGCGGTAGAGCGGCTCACAGAGCTGGGGTTCTCGACGTACGAGGCGCGAACGTACGTAGGTCTGCTGAGCACCGGCACCGCGACGGGGTACGCCGTGTCCCTCGCTACCGGCGTACCGCAGCCGAAGGTCTACGAGACGCTCAGGCGGCTGAAGGAGCGCGACGCGGTCGTCGAACTGCCAGGACGACCAGTGCGATGGTCGGCCGTTCCACCTGACGCACTCCTCGACCGGCTCAACAACAGCTTCGCCGACCGGCTGGTTTCCGCCCGCGACGAACTGGCCACGCTCGCATCGGTTCCGCCCGACGCGGAACCACAGCTCGTCTGGCGCCTCACCGACGGTGCTCGGATCCTCGAGGCCGCAAGCGCCCTCATCGCCTCCGCGGCACGGCACGTGTACATCTCCGGAACCGCCGATCCGCTACGGGAACTGACCGATCCGATCGAGGCCGGCGAAAGACGAGGCGTCGAGTTCAGCATCCTGCACTTCGGCGACATCCCCTTTCACCTGACCAACGGACGAACCTTCCGGCACGCGACCACCGACGCGGTACTGCGACCATCACATCGCGCCAAGCACCTCGCCATCGTCGTCGACTCGACCACAACACTGTGGTCCGTCGCCCGCGACGGCAAGAAGTGGGAAGGACTCCGCGCCGACGACCCGCTGCTGACCAGCGCGGTGAAGGGATACATTCGGCACGACATATTCGTGCAGCGGATGTACGCCGCCATGCCCGACGAACTGAGCGAGCACTTCGGCCCCGGATTGCTGCGTCTGGCCGACTTGTCGCCAGAACTCCCGATGGAGACCAGTGGGCGGGTGAACGCGGCAGAGGCGTAGCGATTCTGCCTGATATTCGACGGACCGGTCTACCTGGACGCAATGAGCCGCCGTGTCCGAACCGGCCGCGACCGGCGACTGGATCGCCGACCCTTTCGGACCGTCCGGAATCCAGCCCTCGCAGGTCGCCGCGGCCGGGAGATCCGAATCGTCGTGCCGGTGACACGGTCGTGGCGGAACACGTCGGCGACACCGTTGTTGTCGCCGGGAACCAGGTTCGACGAGTCATTGCGCCAAGTGGGTCATCTTTGGGGGAACGACTATCGGTTGACTCATCAGGCCAACGGATCCGAAGTGGACCACCACGGGTTGCGCAGGACGAGTGTCCACTTCGGCCATCGGATTGGATGCACAGTGGACGTTCGCCGAGTGGCCGGTAGTCGAGATGTGAAACATCTTGTTGCTCCTCAACTGTTTCCGACCAACTACTAACGTCGCGGCGCGCCGACGCGATACGTGGGTGAGTGGACTCGGTTCGCCACCGTCGGGGAGATCCATTGGAACATCACGGGTTGACATCGGTCATCGAATCCGCGCACGGAGTGCTCGCGGGCTGTGCCGCCGCGCAGCGGCTGTGCGACGAGGTCGCAGCCGACCCCCGTGCGGTGCGGGTGGTCGACGTCTCCGGTCCCGGTGGAGCAGGCAAGACCACGTTGCTCTCGATCCTGTCGACGATCTTCGACGCGACCGGCAGCGACGGGGTCGTCCTGGTCGACGACGCGCACGAGCTCGGGGACGCCGAGCTGAGCAGGCTGGCCCGCCTGGCCGCGGACGGCCGCACGAGGCTGGTGGTCGCGCACCGCCCGTGGCCGCTCCTGTCCTCCCTGCGCTCCTTCGCGTGGACCCAGCCCCTCGTACGGCTGGAACCCCTCACCCGTGCCGCGGTGGCGGAGCGGATCGCCGCTATGGTGGACGCGGACCCGTCGGAGGAGTTCGTGGACCGCGTGTGGGCGCAGACGGGCGGTATGCCGTCCCTGGTCGTCCAGGTCGCCACGACACTGCGCGACGGCCGACCGATTCCCGTCGATGTGCTGGAACAGGTGCGGCGCGAGGTCGGCAGGGCGCCCGCGGCGGTGCGCGAGGTACTCGCCGCCATCGCTCTGGGTTGCGGCGCCACGGTGAACGCCTTGGCGTCGGTGCTCGGGACCGACGGGGAAGAGATCGCTGCGGCCGCCCAAGGAGCGTGGTCCACGGGCTTGCTCACCGGCGCCGGGACCGTGGTCGAGCTGGCCAGGGAGGCCGTTCTCCAGCAGATCCCCGCTGCGGAGCTGCTGGAGCTGAGGCAACGTGTGGCGTTCGCACCCATGGATCAAGGCGGATCCGTGATGGCGGTGGGGCGGTTGCTGCTGGAGAACGGTGCGTGCGGGGTACGGGCGGCCTCCGCATTGGAGGCTGCCGGGGACGAGGTCCACATCAGCGAGCCCGCGTTGGCGGCCGAGCTGTACACGGCGGCCGTGGCCGCGGGCGCGTCCGCCTCGGACCTCGGCGCTCGTCGAGCCGAAGCCGCGGCGTTGTCCGGCGATCTCGACACCGCGTTGAGGATGGCCGAGGAAGTCCTCGAACGACCAGGCGGGCAGGCGCACGCGCTGGCCGCGACCGTCGCCGCCACGGCGTTGGCGCACCGGGGAATGCCCTCCGCGAGTGCCTCCCTCTACCAGTGGCCGGTCCCGTCCACCAGCGCCGTGCCGCTGCTGGTCGGACTCGGTCGACTCGACCAGGCCAGGAAGTTGATCGACACCGCCGACGAGGACCACCCGACGGTCGGCAGCGCGGTGCGTTCGCTGATGGCGCGCGGCGTGCTCGACTCGGTCGTCGGCTCGCCGGTGTGCGCGTTGTCGGAACTGCTCCGCGCCGACGCGCTGCTCGAGCCCGGCGGGCGTGCCGAGCTGCTTCCGGACACGCCTGTAGCCCTGGCCGCGCTGGTGGCCGTGCACCTGGGTGAACTGGACATCGCGACAGCCGCGCTGACCCGAGCGATCGACAACCACCCTCGCGGATCCGTGGAGCTGACCCGCTATCGGCTCCTCCGGGCATGGGCGTACATGCTGGGTGGCGAGCTGGGGCGCGCGAGCACCGAGCTGCGGGAAACCACCGCGGGAAGCCCGCCCGCGGATCCGCGCGACGAGCTGTTCGTGGCAGCGATCGAGATCGGCGTCGCCCGACGGCTCGGAGAACACGCCGATCTCCTGAGCGCCTGGCCCCGCGCACGTGACGCGATCATGCGGTACCCGGTGGACCTGTACGTGCTGCAACCGATCGGGGAAATCGCGGTGGTCGCCGCGCGTCTGCGCAAGGAAGCCTGGGTGGCTCCCCACCTGGCGGACGCGGAGACGCTGCTGGACCACCTCGGCCGACCGCCTCTGTGGAGCGCCCCGCTGCACTGGTACGCCGCGCAGGCGGCGATCGCGGCGGGATCACCGACCAAGGCGTTGCACCACGCGTCGCTCATCAAGGCCATGGCCGACGGCACCCCGCTCGCCGCCGCCCTGGCCGAGGTGGTCCACTGCTGGCTGCGGGTCCTCGCGGGCGACGTGGACGTGCCCGCGGTACAGAAGGCCGCGCGCGCGATGCAGGAGGCAGGCCTGGTGTGGGACGCCTCCCAACTCGCCGGGCAGGCGGCCATCCGCACTCCGGATCGCCGCGCGATGAGCACGTTGCTCACGTGCGCTCGCTCGTTGCGGGACAACAGGGACAGCCGGGACGCCACCTCGCCCACCAGCTCCACCTGCCCGCGAAGCGACCGGCCCGGTCCTGACCTCAGCGACCGCGAGCTCGAAGTGGCGGAACTCGTCGTGGCGGGCCTGACCCACCGGCAGATCGGCGAACGGCTGTTCATCTCGGCCAAGACCGTGGAGCACCACATCGCCCGCATCAGGCGGCGCATCGGCGCGGGCAACCGCGCCGATCTGCTGGCGCAGCTGAGGCTTCAGCTCGCCGTACGGGACACGCCCTAGCGCCTGTTTCGCCAGTCTCGTTCGATGGGAGTCGCACCGGAGGTGGTTCCTGGCGGTGCGGCCGAACGGGCCGCGCACCGCTGTTGTACGTGGTCCGTTCGACCGCGCCTCGAGGGGCCGCCTCCGGCCCGGCTATCGCGAACACGGACTGGCAAAACAGGCCCTAGTCGCGCAGCCTGCTCACCACACCTTCGCAACTGCGCACCACGATCCGCGCCAGTTCGACGAAAGCCCGGCTGGACATGGGGCTCTCCGCCCAGCGCTGCCAGCGTGCCAGCACCGGCACCACGGCCTCGTGCTGTTCCTCCCGCGTCGCGTCCGGTCGCAGGGCGAGCCGGGACCACGCGGTGCTCCCCGCCCCGCCGAGCAGCCGTTCAGCCTCCGCCTTCGCGTCGGCAGGCATGTCCACCGTCCCCGAACGCACCACACCGATCGCGCGGAGTTCGGCGAACTCGTGCGCGTCGGCCAGCACGCGTTCGACAGCCGTCAACAGCGCCGCCGCCTCCGGGTTCCGACACTCCCGCAGCACCGTGTCCAGGGCCAGCAACGCCGAACGCGCCTTGAGCAGGTCGCGCCGCTCAGCGAACAGGACGGACAGCGTCTCGCGCAACTCGTCCAGACCGCTGCGGCGCACCAGTTCGGCGGCCAGGCGCGCGGGGTCGTCGAAGCCCTGCCGGATGAGCACCGTGGCGAGGCGGATCCCGAAGAGCCCGAACCTCGCGAGCAGCCGCGCGTGGTCCGGCCCGGCACGGGTGAACCTGTCCACCGACAGCATCGCCGCCTCGATCTCGTCGCGCGGCGCCGCGGCGAGTGCGGCAAGTGCGGCGAACTCGTCCTGCCGAAGCGTGCGAGCGGTCTGCGCGATCAGCCCGGCGACCGGCACCACGGTCTGGCACAGCTTGCGCAGCCGCGGATCCGAGCGGTAGCGCTGGGCGATCCGCCGTGCGGACATCAGGGAATCGACCCGGCCGACGCCCACCTCGTCCGCGCGGGAGAGCACGGCGATGGTGTTGACGGGAGTCGCCCTGGCCACGCCGCGGTCGTGGAACGACTCCAGCAGCCCCAAGTCGGCGCTGTGCAGGTGGCGCATCAGGTAGATCACCGCGTCCGCGTCGCTCGGCTCGTCCTCCGGGGCCAGGAACCGGGTGGCCGCAGCGGAGACGTCGCCCGAGATCGAGGCGATGCCAGGGGTGTCGATGAGCGTGGTGTCCCGCAGCCCCTGGGTCGGCCAGTCCACCGACAGGCGTTCGACGGCGTCCGGTGCGATGCCGTCGAGGTCGATGCGCAGTGCGCCGTCCACGCGGTTCACCGGCAGTTGCCGGGCCGACCCGTGGCGGGGGTGGAGGGTCACCCTCGGGCTGTGGCCGTGCCGGTACCAGATGACCACGCGGGTGCACTCGCCCGCGTCGGTCGGCGCGATCTCCTCCCCCACCAACGCGTTGAGCAGGGTGGACTTGCCCGCTTTGACCTTGCCCGCGATGGCCACCCGCAGCGGCTCGTCCATGCGGTCGAGCTGCCTGCGCAACAGCTCGGCGGTCTCGACGTCGTCCCGGTAGACCTCGATCGCGTCGCGCAGCAAGGAGCGCACCTCACCGGCGAGGTGGTTCCTCCCGCTCACCGCGTCGTCCCGACCCGGTCGACCAGCGCGTCGGCGGCCGTGGCGAGATGCGCGATGCGGTCCAGTTCGGCCCGCACGTCCCGGATCCGCTTGTCCCGCTCACCGCGGTCGGAGTCGACCGCGCGCTGCGCGGACTTCATCGACTCGCTGAGCGATCGGGACAGTTCCGCGGCGCAGCCGGTGAAGTGGTCTCGCAGGTCGCGCTGGAGTTCGCGCAGCACGTCCCTCGACTCCTTGCCGAGTTGGAACCCCACGTCGTCGACGAAGCGCCGCACGGCGAGCTTGGCCTCCGACCGCCTGCGTTCCAGCATGCGTTTGCGCTCGTCCTTGACCACCTTGCGGCCCAGCAGCACACCCGCGGCCACCGAGATCGGGTTGAGCAGGGCGAGCCCACCGATCGTGCTCAACATGCCGATCATGAGCGTGCCGCCGTAGCCGCCGCGAAGGCCCACGATCAACTTCTGCCCGAGGCCGAACGCCTCCGGCCTGCCGAACTCGAGCGGGATCGTCTGGCTGAGAGGAGCCGCCGGGTCGTGGGCGTGCAGGTCCGGCAGCACCCCGCCACCGTCGTCGGCGAAGTGGTCGCCGACCTGTCCGGCCAGCCACCGCGCGCGCTGGTTGGTCCACACGAAGTTCGCCGACGCGGCGGCGGCCACCCGCTGCAGGACCCAGCCGACGAACTGCTCCTCCACCAGCATCGGATCGATCCCGTCCAGCTCGGCTTCGGCGTCCCGCGTGATCTTGCGCATCCGGTCGCGCAGGTCGTACTCGACATCCGAGATCAAGTCGCCGACACCGTCGTTGAGGGTCTGCTGCCATCGCGCCGAGCGCTCCCGCAGGGCGTCGGCCCGCCGCTTGGCGTCGCGCAGCCGCGACAGGAGGTCCTCGGCGCGGTCCGGGTCCCGCAGAGCCGTCAGCTCGGCCCCCATCGCGGTGGTGAGCTGCAGGGCCACCCCGCGCACGTCGTGCACGACGGACCGGGTGGCCAGTTCCGCGGCCCGCCCGACGATGCGGTCGCGCAGGTGGTTGAGCAACAGGGGAAAGCCGGACTCGTGGTTCAGCGCCTGGTCGCCCTCGCGCACGGCGTGCAAGCGCAGCACCGAGGACACCGGCAGCAGGTCCGCGGAGAGGTCGGCGGCGGCCAGGTGCGCGAGGTCGCGCTCGGCGATCCGCCGCCAGTCCGGGTACAGGTCGATCTTCGTGAGGACGCACACGACGGTCGGGCACACCCGCGCCGCCTGCCGCAGGAACTCCAGCTCGGTGGCCGTGTACTCCTGCGCCGCGTCGGAGACCATGAGCACGGCGTCCGCGGACGGCAGCGCGGTCATCGTCGTCGCGCCGTGCACCGAACCCAGCCCACCCACACCGGGGGTGTCCACCAGGCACAGACCACCGGCCAGCACCGAACGCGGGATGCCGACCTCCGCGTGCCGCAGCCCGCGCCGGTTGCCGGGGTTGCCCGCCTCGGACACGTAGTCGGCGAGCTGCTCCACCGGCACTTCGGTACGCACCGCCGTCTCGCCGACCAGGACCACGTTCGGGGACTCCGCGTAGCGCACGACCGTGGGCACCGCGGTGGCCACGTCGTCGTCCACCGGGCACACCGGGGCGTTGACGAGGGCGTTGACCAGGTGGCTCTTGCCCTGCTTGAACTCCCCCACGACGAGCACGCGCACAGCCGGGTCCAACAGCCGCTGCCTGGTCTGCGCCAGCCGAACAGCCAGGTCATCACGGTCGTAGGCGGTCGCGGCCTTCAACGCGAGGTCGACCACCTCGATCGGCGTCCGTCCACTCACCGCCGCTCCTCTCCGCCAGACGGGACACGCGGCGACCGCGTCACCCCGAGGCGTTCGGGGCGACGCGGTGCGACCGCTGTGGCCAAGGGAAGGACATCCGGGGACATCCCGCCACTCGAACCGGTGGTTCAGACGAGGACGATGGGGAGCTCGACGTCGAGGTCGACATCGTTGTTGGACAAGATGTCGGTCTCGGTGTTGAACGAGTCCTCGACCTCCACGCTGTTGTCGATGTTCGTCTCCGGCTCGAAGTTGAACGAGTCCTCGACCTCGACGCTGTTGTCGATGTCCGTGTCGGTCTCGGTGTTGAAGGAGTCGTCGACATCGACGTCGAGGCTGTTGTCGGTGTTGAACGAGTCGTCGACGTCGATGCTGTTGTCCGTGTTGAACGAGTCGTCGACATCGATGCTGTTGTCGGTGTCGGTCTCGGTGTTGAACGAGTCGTCGATCTCGACGCTGTTGTCCGTGTTCGTCTCGGTCTCGGTGTTGAACGAGTCGTCGACATCGACGCTGTTGTCGGTGTCGTGCGAGTCCTCGTACCGCCAATCATGGGAGTCGTTCTGGGTGGTGTCGCTGCCGTTGCTGGCGACCGCGACGTTGCCGGAGCCGTAGGCCGCCACATCGGTCGAGTAGTCGTTGGCCTCGTACTCGCCCGACGCCGCCCCTCCACCGATCGACACGGCGCTGCCGGTGGCCGCGGAGACCGAACCCACGTGGTTCACGTCGTTGCCGTCGCCCACGACGTTGCCGTCGCCGGTGGTCACCGTGCCGTCGATGTCGTCGCCTGCGGCGACCGCGCCATCACCCGAGGCGACCACCGGGTCGTTGTCGAACCACTGCACCACGTCGCCGTCCGCCCAGATGTTCTGGTTCACGGAGTTGTCCAGAACCGTGTTGTGGCTGTCGCTCCACGAGTAGTTCTGGGTGATGTAGTTGATCTCCTGGATGGCTCCGTCCATCCCGCCGTCGCCACCACCACCGTGACCACCACCGCTGTCGCCACCACCACCGTGACCACCACCGCTGTCGCCACCACCACCGTGACCACCACCGCCGTCCGAAGGCGGCGGAGGCGTGTGGTGCACCTGGGTGGTGTTGCCCCCACCGTTGAGCTCGCGGTCGAAGGAGCTGCTGTGCGCCGCCTGCACGTTGTCCACGATCAACGGCCGCGCGTCTCGCACGTCGTCGGCGCACAGGCCGTCGAAACCGTTCTCCCGCAACACCTGGTGGGGGCTCGCGGTGAACTCGGCACGGGCACTGTCGTCGCCGAGCAGCTGGAGGATGAACTGCAGAAGGCTCATGTTGGGCATCGGTCGCACCTTTCCTCGGGGAAGATGACATCACGCTACGTAGCAAATCCCGGCGTGCCATCGGTGTGTCCCCCTGGTTCTCCAAGCCGATCAATGGGGGATTTGAGTGCCCGGTTAGGGGATCCGGACCGCGACCGCTTCAAAAAGTTGGGGGTTCACCTGGGCTAATGATGGTGCGAGTGACTGCGATACTCCATATGGACGAGCCGGAACACTTGCCGGAACGACTGGGCGCGGTAGCGCGCTCCAGGTGACCGTACGTCACTGTCGTACGTCCGAATGGAGGGACGAGCGGATGTCCTACGTGCTGGGTGTCGACCTCGGAACGACGTTCACAGCAGCCGCGATCTGCCGCCGGGAGGCAGGCGATTGGGGGAAGGTGGAGGTGCTGCCGCTCGGCTCGAGGGCCGCCGCGGTGAGCTCGGTGTTGTTCTTCGGCCTGAACGCGGCGGTGCTGTTCGGTGACGCGGCCGAGCGCCGCGCGCTCGCCGCTCCGGACGGCGTGGCGAGGGAGTTCAAGCGCCGCATCGGCGACAGGACTCCGCTGCTGCTCGCGGGCGAGCCGCACACCGCCCACGAACTGGCCGCCCGGCTGGCTCGCTGGGTGGTCGACCGGGCGATCGAGCGCGAAGGCAGTGCGCCCGAGCAGGTCGCCATCACCCACCCGGCCGGGTGGGGCGAGCACAAGAAGAGCCTGCTGGTCGACGCGCTGTCCGAGGTCGGACTCGGTGACGCGAGACTGCTCAGCGAACCGGAGGCGGCGGCGTTCGACTACAGCAGCGCCGAGCGGGTCGAGCCGGGCAGCGTCATCGCCGTGTACGACTTGGGCGGCGGCACGTTCGACGCGGCAGTGGTCCGCAAGGTCGACGACACCCGGTTCGAACTGCTCGGCGAGCCCACCGGCGTCGACCGGCTCGGCGGCGTCGACTTCGACGAGGCCGTCTTCGAACACCTGCGCGCGACCGTCGCCAAAGGACTCGACGACCTGGCCCCGGACGACCCGGTGGCGATGTCCGCGGCCGCACGACTTCGCCGTGAGTGCACCGAGGCCAAGGAAGCTCTCTCCACGGACACCGAGGTCACCATTCCGGTCCTGCTGCCCAGCGGGCACACCCAGGCGCGAATGGTGCGCGGCGAGTTCGAGGCGATGATCCGGCCCGCGCTGGACGAGACCGTCGAGCTGCTGCGCGCCACCATCCGTTCGGCGGGCGTGGCGGAGTCCGAACTCGACGCCGTGCTCCTGGTCGGCGGGTCGTCGCGGATACCTCTGGTCAGCCAGCTGCTGTCGCAGCAGCTCGGTCGCGCCGTCGCTGTGGACAGCGACCCGAAGAGCACCGTCGCGCGGGGTGCCGCCAGGGCTGTCGTCCCCGTCGTGCAACGCGTGGCCCCCGCCCAACAGCCTCCCGACGAGCCGAGCAGTCCACCAGCACGACCGGAAATCGCGGACATCCCGTTGGTGGTGTCACCGCCGTCCACAGCGCGCCGGCGTGTACTGAGGCCACGGGTCCTGGTGGGAGCGGCGGGGCTCGCCGTGAGCGGGATCGTCGCCATGGGCATCCACACCGTGAGCGACGTCGCGTCGACCAGTTCAGACCTGGCGCCGGCCACCCAGGTGGCCGCGGAGCAACCGGCACCGATGCCTCCCGCCCAGGTACCCGTCGACGAGCAGAAGTCGCCTGCTGTAGGACAGCTCCCACCGCCCAGTCCGACGACGCAGGCGACCAACCGCAGGGCCAAGCCCGAACCGAACACCCCCGACGCGGGCCTGCCGACCACCGACACCTCAGCCGCAGCGCCCCGCTCGACCAGCACGCCGACAACGGATACCAAACCGTCGTTGCGGCAATCGCCGCCGACGACCCAGGCCCCGCCGTCAACGACCCAAAACCCACCACCGCAGAGCGAGAACCCACCACCCACCACACAAGACCCGCCACCGACCACTCAGGACCCACCGCCCACCACGCAGGATCCCCCGCCCACGACTGAGGACCCACCGCCCACCACACAGAACCCACCACCCACGACCGAGGACCCACCACCCACCACACAGGACCCGCCACCGACGACGTGAGTCCTGATCCCCTTTGTCAGCAGGGCGCGCTGGTCACCGTGATGTCGTGGGTGAAGACGGAGACACCGGTCTTCGTTCCGGCTTCGTTGCCCTTGGTGTCACCGACAGCTTCCCAGGACTGGACGAAGCTGCCGCTGAAAATGACCGGTGAACGCGTCGCCGGAGTGGTCCGTGTCCACGTAGCGCAGTTCGTCAAGGTCCCGCGGTTCACGCTCTGGACGCACTCGCCGATCGGCTCCAGGTAGATCAGGACCACGCCCGGGCACCCGCTGCCCCTGGTGAAGTCCTGCCTCGTCTCCACCCCGGTCATGCACAACCTGACGGTCAAGCTCTTCGACAGCGTCGGATGCCTGGCACTTCTCAGGTTTGCGCGGCACAGTGCCGTTGGCAACTCCTATCCGCTGAGTGCACAGCAGCAGCCCCGCCACCAGCTACCACCACCAAGTAGAAGACTGGCAGTCTGCACGACTCCAACGACCTCGTGCATGGTTGGCCGTTGAGCGTGGTCGGCGCACGAGTCGTCGCGGTGACTACCGTGGCTCTGGTCGTGCGGCCTCGATGCGGTCATGGTGCTGGTGGCCCGCCACTGCCCGGACCGTGTCGGCGAAGGTCTCACGATGACCGAGATGACGACACGGTGATCGCCAGTTCTTCAGATGGACGATGTCGTACTCGACGCGGATACGTCGTGAGGAATGGGCCTTGCGTTGGCGTGTACAGATCTCCTCGTACCACGCTGGTGGGTTCGTACGGAACTTCCGGTAGGACGGGATGATCACCTGCCCGGCTGTTCGGGCTCCGAGCCCCTGGTAGGTGGCATCGGCCAGGATCCGCAGACCAGTAGTGTTCTTGAGGAGCGTGACCAGTCCGGCTCGGCGGGCTTGGGTGATGTCCGCGGTCGAGCCGGGTGCGGTGGAGCCGCAGAACAGCATCCGGCCGACCTCGTCGGTGACGACCATGGTCTTTGAGCTGCCCCTAGTTTGGTGGGGACCTTGATGTGCCCTGGGTTTTGCGGAGTCGGGTCACTGGACTTCATGCTGATCACCCCCAGGAGAGGTCAGCATGCCCAGGAGTTACCCCCCGGAGTTCCGCAGCAAGGTCCTCGACCTGCTCAAAGCCGGCCGCACCGTCGCCTAGGCCACGCACGACCTGCAGATCAGCGACCAGACCATCTACACCTGGCGCCGCCAGGCCCTCGTCGACGCCGGGCAGGAACCGGGGCTGACCTCGGTAGAGAAGGCCGAACTGGCCTCGGCCCGACGTCGGATCGCCGAACTGGAGACCGACTTGGCGATCCACCAGCGTGCCTCCGAGCTGATCGAGGAGGTGGTGCCCCTAAAAGTCTGGTCCGCCGCGAGCGCGGCGATGGCCGGGAGAGGCTGCCGATCCAGGCCGCCTGCCGGATCCCAAGAGTGGTTGCCGAAACACGGCAGGATGGTCGCCGAGCTGTCTCGGCTGACCTACCTCAGCGTGGTCACCGTGTTCACGCTGCCGATCGAGCATTCCTCGCAGTCGCTGCTATGGCGAATCCGCCTTGCTTCACAGTGGCAACAGATGACGGTCGAGACTGGACCATATGGGTGGGGTGCGACAGGACTGACGTCATCGCCGATCACCACCGTTGTCCTGACGGTGACGGTCTCTCTCGGCGAAGGTGAGCATCATGACCACGGCCCTGTACGACGACCACGCGTTCAGCAGTTGGATCGGACGTGACACACCCAAGACGCGCAGACGTGCGAGTCACCGTGCGCCGGACGGACTTCGGTTCGCCTTCTACGGCCGTGCCTCCACCGTCGAGCACCAGGACCCGGCGACATCCGAGGGCTGGCAACGCGAAGCAGCCGAGCACCTGGTCGCCGGACACGGCCGGATCGTGGCGTCGTACTTCGACGTCGGCAGCTCCCGACGTCTCCCCTGGCGACACCGACCCCATGCCGCGGAACTCCTGGCCGCGTTGGCGGATCCGGACCGGGGCTTCGATGCAATCGTGGTCGGGGAGTACGAACGGGCCTTTGCCGCCGACCAGTTCCAGCGCATGGCCCCGCTGTTCCGCCGCCATGGCATCCAGATCTGGTTACCCGAGGCCAACGGGCCGGTCGATCCGGGCAGTCTCATGCACCAAGCCCTCATGAACGTGCTCGGCGCCCAATCACATCGCGAGGTCCTGCGAGCCCGTCACCGAGCACTGGCGGCGATGCGCATCCAGGTCGCGAACCAAGGCCGCTACCTCGGCGGTCGACCGCCCTACGGATACCAGCTCGTCGACGCGGGCCCGCACCCGAACCAGGCCGACTCGAAATGGGGACGACGCCTGCGCCGCCTGGCCGAGGATCCCGAGACCGCCCGCCACGTGCGATGGATGTTCACCGAGCGACGGTCCGGTCGCAGCGTGGCCGGAATTGCGCGGGCCCTCAACGAGAAGAACGTGCCGTGCCCCTCCACCGTCGCCCCCGCGCGCAACGCCCATCGCAGTGGGGTGTTGTGGACGGTGCGGTCGGTGGCGACAATCCTGGAGAACCCGCGCTACACCGGCTGGCAGGTGTGGAACCGCCACAGCGCCGACCACGACGCGTCCACCGACCGGCGCAAAGTCGTTCACCAGCGGACCATCCGACAGGACTGGGTCGTGTCCAAGCAGCGCACCCACGCTGCCCTGGTCAGCGAGCAGGACTTCGTCGCGGTCCAGGGCATGCGCTCAGCGCGGCCGACCGGCGACGGCAGCATCCGCACTTACCACCTGTCAGGACTGCTGCGATGCGGTGTCTGCGATCGTCGAATGGACTCACACTGGGTGCATGGGCATGCCGGATACCGGTGTCGTCATGGTCATTCGAGCAGCCGGACCCGGACACCGGATACTCCCCTGCCGCTGTACCTTCGCGAGGAATTGCTGATCACCAGGATCGGCGTTCACCTCGCCCGAGACGATCACGAGGATCGACCGACTCCTGCGGAGATTGCTACGTTCCTGCACGTCAACGCGATGACAGTCACCTGCTACACCGACCGTATCGCCATCGGAAGCCAGCCCTGAAACACGAAAATCCGGACCGCAAAATTGCGATCCGGATCCGTGGGGTAAAAACGTGACCGAGGCCGGACTTGCGCACTACTCACCCGCATAGCCCTCCCCGGACCTGAGTAGGCTCACCTGTCCCGATCACGCTTCAGGCCCGTCCCGCCGATGGTCACGCGGGACGGGCCTCTTACGTTAAGCCTGACGCTGTCACCAGTCCGAACGCCGAATAGGACACGGGACAAGTAGGTCAGTTGTCCCTAAAATCGACACTGCGATGGTCTCTGACCACGCCAAGACAGCACTCTGCTGACTCAGCTAGTCCAACATCCCCACGCCAGGAACTTCAGGGCCGCAGGTGTCTAACCAGTACAAGCGGTGCAAGATCGCCTTGCCCAGGACGCGCATGGCAGACTTGCAGACATCGACCCATCTACACATAGACCACACATGCGCAAGCCAAGAAACACAACAAACAAGCACCCGAATTGCACGATCAACTCGAATTAAAAGCAATCTTGCAATACTACTTGTCATGCCCTCCTGCAACTGCCTGCTCCCTGAGGCATAATGTACTGATGCACACCGACCACCTGTTCGATTCAGGCAAGCTTAGCGAGTACCTTCGCAAACGCGCCCATGCAGTTCGAGAGCGGCTCCTATCGTGGTCACCGGACTATGTCCTCGGCACCTCGGACATCGACCTCATCGAACAGCTTAAGATGGAGGCATTGATAGAATGTCCTGTGCTGGTTCGTGATCGAGTCAGCCTAGAGGAACCCGTTGAAGAAGTCCGGCGGTACATCAGACACGGCGATACATTCAGTCGGCGTGTCACTTCTTACACTCTTATCGTCCCGTTCACTGGTCACGCCAACGTCTTCCGCTTGGAAGCTCAAACGTACAGCACATCACCACCAAAGGGCGAACTCGCGTCAAATGGGCAACAAATCCTCTTAAAATATGACGACGAACGATCTGATGGCGCAGAAATAAGATCGCATTTCGATCGGACTCTCGACGAAATCGAGACTATCTTGACATGGGCCAGAGATGATATTCGACAACATCAATGGAACATTGAACACGAACTTCCAAGACTTGTGGACGAGCGACGAACAAAACTGTTGAACGATCGAAAAGCTCAAGAAAAAATTGGCTTTCCCATCAAACGTCGTGACGACGCCGCTTCATACACTGTACCGATTGAGCGCGTCACATTTGCAACCGAAAGGACGCAAAGTTCACCAAGATCAAGCAGCGTATTCAAGCCCGAGCCCGCGCTCGCGGACAACGATTACGAAAGTGCTCTCGCCGTTCTGCGAAACGCGCGGAATGCGCTTGAGCGCACACCATCGGTTGCAGCAGGCTGGGACGAGGAAGAGATTAGAAACTTCTTGCTGATATTTCTCAATGCCCAGTTCAAAGGCCAGGCCGCAGGCGAGGTATTCAATCGAGCAGGCAAAACAGACATCTTGATCCGGACCGATGACGCCAATATATTTATCGGCGAGTGCAAGATTTGGAAAGGGCCAAAAACTATCTCGAACGCTCTCGACCAATTGCTCGGTTACCTGGTTTGGCGTGATACTAAGGCCGCACTTCTCTTATTCATCCGCGACGGCGACATCTCTGCTGTGATGCAGAAAGCCGTGGCACAGGTGGAGACACATCCAAACTACAAGAGCCGTGGACAGATCATGAGCGAAGAACGGCACGACTTCATCATCCATGCTAAAGATGACTCAGCTCGAGAAATTCAACTCGCACTGCTACCCTTCCTCATCCCCAAGCGTTGACAGGTCGATTCAACCGTGAGCCGATTCAACCGCGAGCAGATGAGTACCTTTAGAATGACTATTCGACTATACGACAATGCTCCGACGCTGAAGTAGCGTCACAATGATCATGACCGTGTCCCTGATCAACCGAGTGCGCCTTCACAACCTTGCCATGCCTTCGCGGAAATCAGCGATGGGTGCAAAACATGCCGTCCTTCAGCAAGCACGCTATCATGCGCCATGACCACTTGGCCTCCATTTACTCGAAACGATCTGCAACTTGCGGCCGATTCGGTTTCTTTCGACTCAGTTTTACCTATTTTGATCCGTAAATTGATCACCGAAACTACGCCCAACCTAACAGAGATTGATATGCCCGGCGGTTCTGGAACCTCCGCCGGAGGCTTTGATGGCGTAGTCGTCAATTCCAGTAGCACCGCCTTTGTTCCAGAAGGAATTTCCGTATGGGAATTGTCCGTCGAAAAGGCCACTAAGGCCAAAGCGGATAGCGACTACGGGAAACGACTCCAAGGACCGAACGGCGAAGCGTGTGCTGAGGTTACCTATATCCAAACTATTCTTCGCCCTTGGACAAAAGCGCGCGAATGGAAAAACTCTCGCCGCCAAGAGGGTCGATGGAAAGATGTCCGGGCATACAATCTCGACAGCATACATACCTGGCTGGAGTCAGCTCCGGCTACAACTACCTGGCTAGCAGATCAACTGGGAAAGAGGGTGCCAGGAGTAATTTCCGCAGATGATTGGTGGGATAACTTTTGGTTGCCGTCAACTAGTGTTCCATTGACTACTGAGATTGTTCTCAGCGGACGAGATAGTGCCTCCGCCGAACTGATCGACTCTTTGCTTCCTGGACGGGTGATCACGCTTGGCGGAGGCTTACGATTCGATGAGTTACGAGCGTTTATCACCGCTGCAGTTCGAACATCAACGGACACGAAGTCGAAATCGCTTCGGACGCGGACTCTTTTTGTGGAATCAATAGATAGCATGAGTCAGCTGATGCGACAGAATCAGCCTCTGGTGATGGTTATAGCAGATGCGTCCTGGCTCTCAACTGTCACGGTCAAGGCACCGCACACGGTGATAGTGGCTGCCCTTCCAGGTCAGACCGGTGCACCAGATGTCCCTCCCGTCGACAGTGAAGCAGTCACTCAGCAACTAGTGAAGGTTGGCGTGCCAGATGAGCGTGCGTATGTTTGGGGGCATCTTGCACGTCGTAGCCTGCTAGCACTCCGACGTGTATTAGCGGTCAATCAAGCGCAGCTCACGCCGGGTTGGGCACATAGTCCAAGTTCAGCCCAGCGTCGACTTCTACTCTTGGGCAGTTGGGAAGGTACCAACTCGAATGACCGTGCCATAGTCACCAAGATGGCAGGTCTCGCCTACGACGCCGTGCCAGATTTTGTTACAAGCCTAACGGCTGCCTCGGATATCCCCTTCATGGGACAATTTCGAGAACAATGGCATATCCTTGCACCAGAAGATTCTTGGACTCTCCTAAAAACTCACATCACTCATGACGACTTGAACCTACTGAGAACGACAATCTCGGAGGTATTCGGCACAGAACAAAGGGTGAGCTTTTCAGTAACCTTGCGTAGAGGGCTGGCGCAAACACTGGCGCTGCTCGGTGCAATGGGCGAGGACATTCGCCTACCAAAAGGTGGCACCGGCAAAAATTTCTGCCGTGCCATAGTTGCCGAATTTTTGGCGTCAGCCAACAACGACCCATCTTATCGACACTGGTCATCTCTTGGCGATGTTCTCCCTCTATTCGCGGAAGCCGCCCCTCAAGAATTCATTGACGCACTGCGACGTGGATTGGAAGGCGACGAACCGCTACATCGATATATGTTTCAAGATGTCGAGCCAGGCGAGTTCGGATTTACTCCATCGTCCACACACAACCATGTCCTGTGGGCATTGCAGACAATCGCATGGTCAGAGGATCACTTTCTCGATGTCATCGAAATTTTGGCTCAATTGGCGGCGATAGACCCTGGAGGCCAATGGTCAACACGACCGAACACGACGCTGCAAGACATGATGAGCTGTTGGCATCCCAGCACAGCTGCATCAGATTCAGCACGCCGTACTGGCTTGCGGCTAATAATGCGAGTTCAGCCGGAAGTGGGTCGACATCTTCTACTTGCCCTAATACCGACTGGACGCGAGATTCAGTCACCTACAGTTAAGCCTGAGTTCAGGGACTGGACTAGGTCGGTTGTTGTCACGCGCGCCGATATCGTCAGTGGAGTAGATTATGTCGTCGACATGATCCTCGACGATCTTGGCAGTGACATCAATCGCCATCTGGCCTTGTTGACAAAGTTTGAGGCATTAACGCCGCAACGTCGAGTATCGTTTGTAGAAAAGCTTGTCGCACTCAATTCAAAAGCGACCAATGACGCCGTTCGTGGTCAGATCGCTGACGCTATCCGCCAAAAAATCGCTCGTCACAGAGAATATGCCGACACACAATGGGCGCTTCCCGAATCTGAGCTAACATCCCTTGAACAGGCGGGCCAAACACTGGCGCCCACTTCGACTGTTTGGCGTTCACGATGGCTGTTCGACAGCGACGTGGTCGAATTAGGCGACTTGAGCAGAAGAGATGATTTTGCATCGTATGAGACGGAATTATCTACTCGACGAGCGGACGCCGTTAGGGCAGTCATCGAATCTGGTGGGGTAGAAGCAATAGCAGAGCTGACCGACCATGTCTCTCGCCCATATTTCGTCGGATATTTCCTTCTGGAACAGAATAGTGAATTCGACCAAGTCATGATCTCATGGCTACGCGAAGGACAAAACCGGCAGCAGGCCGCGCGCGGGTACCTGCGGGCTCGCCTGCGGTGCGCAGACGATACCATCTACGACCAGCTACTTTCCTACGCTCAGGATGCTACAGCCAAGGCAGAGATACTTCACGTCCTAGGTGAGCCCGGAAAGGCTTGGCAGAAACTATCGGAACTAGATGAGGATGTAAAAAGGGAATATTGGGCTGGATTTGTTTATCATGGCCTCGGTGCAGAATTTTCAGAAGTTGCACACGCCGCAGAAAATCTGCTTGATATCGGCCGCATTGCTGCCGCACTCGACATGATAGCTCTCTACTCTAATAAAGTCACTTCATTAGAGGTCGCGGAAATTGCAACGAGAGCATGTGAAGCGCTCCTAGCCCAGGAGATCTCCGAACCTGAAATGGAGCGTCTTAGCGCACATGATATTACAAGCATCTTGAGCCTGCTCAATCTGCACAAAGAATCACTGGGAACAAGCAGAGTAGCTTATATTGAATGGCAACTTTTTCCGGCGCTTGGCTCCCACCCGCAGGTGTCGATCCTCCATGAAGCACTCCAAGAAGATCCGGCGTTCTTTGCAGAACTTGTGAGCCGCGTTTATAGGGCTACTGGCGAAGACAGGCCCACCGATGAGGAAGACTCTCCAGAATTACAACAGCGACGAATCCTTGCCGAACGCGCTTATGAGGTGCTCAATTCATGGGAGCAGTCCCCTGGAATAGGAGTCGATGGCATCGTAGAGACCGAACTTCTAAATTCGTGGGTAAACAAAGCTAGAGAATATCTCCGAGAAAGCGGCCGACCGGTGACAGGAGATCTGATGATCGGACGCGCACTGGCCTACGCGCCGCCTGACAAGGGAGGCCTTTTCCCGCCGCGACCTATTCGCGATCTTCTAGAAGATCTCCGTGCCAAGGATATCGACCGCGGGCTTGAGAACGGAATCGTGAACCTGCGAGGTATGACTTGGCGCGACATGACGCATGGAGGCACGCAAGAGTGGGAGCTTGCCGCTGGTTACCGTCGAGATGCCCTCAAAGCTTCTGAATGGCCGCGAACCAAAAAGATCTTGACTTCCCTCGTCGAGTGGTACGAAGACGAAGCCCGTCGCCAAGACGACGAAGCAGAAAGAGTAAGGCGCGGATTGCCCGATTAAGAGTCACAGTTCTATGCACTAGATGTCACTCCACGCAGATTTGATTCCAGTCAACCTTTAATACCTCGTGAGCACTGACACGGTCGGTCCAGCGAAGCAGTACTTCCGCTGGACCGACCGCGTGAAGTTGTCCCAAAAAGAAACTTATTATTTTCAAGATGTGGGACATAAAGCCACAGCAAGGTTAACTATCGAGAGCAGGCTGAAATTTCGCTCTGTCGTTCGATTGCCCTACACGGTTTTTGGCGTCGAACTTCAATGACAAGTTATCCTATTTTGCTCCATTTTCAGTTCGACCAGTGCGGCCACTACATCAACCACGACACCCATGTACGCCAAGTCAACACCGAGCTTTAGGTCGACGTCCTACGCCGTAGTCCGGATCACGTGATCAACGATCAGCTCATCGACTATCACCGCGGAACCTGCACCACGACGCATCTCATACCCGTCCCGCTATCCCGAGGAGCAGCTGCGACAGGACAGGCGTGAGCAAAAGACCTAAGGTGCGCTGAGCTGCGGTTATGAACCTCGGGACAGGCGGGACGGGGAGCGCGCAGGTGTCCTGCTCAGGCTACGACGAGTTCGACAAAGCCAGGTGCACAGCCTGGCGGAGGGACGGGACGCAATCCGACGGACTTACTTGTCGCAGGCGACGTTCTCCGCATGAGCAGTCATCGAACTGGCTCGTCCTCGCCGCTGGAACGTTCATAGGCATCGGCGCGTGCCTCGAGCAGTTGACGCGATTGATCCACATCCAGGGCCATCGAGTCCAACACATCCAGCTTCCGGTGGTAGAACTCGATGGCGTCATCGGTTTCCAGGAACGTGGTGGACATGTCAGCGTCCGTATACGCCAGCGAGGTCGCATCCTCGAAGGTCAACAGTGTCACCGGACGGAATAACGCGGCATGTCCCCCAGCACTACGCAGGATGACCCGAAGTCTCACTTGCGACCAGTCACTCAGGAAGGTCAGCCACATCATCTGGTCGTGCATGGTGTCAATGCTTCCAACTTTGAGGTCGAGCGCATTTTCATGAATATAAAATACCGAAGATGGAAAATTCTCGCGACACACACGAGCAGAGCGATCGACCCGGCTTTTCACCATTTTGATGTTTGCTTCTTTTGAGCCAGAACCTGTAGACAGCAACGCTAACGCGTATGCCTCAGCCTGCGCGAGCGCCGGAATAGACACTGGGTCATAACTGGTAATTTTGGTTGCTATGCGCTCATGAATTTCCAGCGACAGCAGTGTATCCGGGAACCCTACCTGGTGCGATCGCGTGAAATATCCGAGGCGCTGTTCGTGCACCAGATGTATGATTCGGTCGCGGTCTACCTTGTCGGCACCACACTTGCCCAGCAACGTGCCGATGTCCCAGTCAGTTGTAGCACGCCAACCCTTCTCCAACTTACTCAGCTTGGCTACAGACCAGCCCAACTCTCCGGCAACATGAACAGTTTTCAGTCCTGCGCGCTGGCGAACCCTTCGCAGCTCTGCTCCGATCTCACGGCTCTGAGCAGTGCTTGTACGTACAGCTGCGACATCAGCAGGGCCACTACCGTAACTCGCACTGACCTCGCTTTGCTCTCGTGCCATCACGACTCAGATTTCTCTGACGAGTGCGGAATTTCTTCGCCTACATTTTCAAGCTGCCGCCTTCTGCGCAAATCGAGCAGCTCGTCACGCTCCTCATTGGAACGCGACAACCACTCTTTTGCAATATCTTCCGGGCTAACCACTAATCTATCCGATCGTCGCAAGTGAGCACTGCGGGAAACCCTCTATCGATGACGCTTAACCAGCCTCCGAAACTCAAGGCGCTTCCACCAGTCAAGGATGTCGCCAATTACCCAAATCCAAATCAACACACAAGACACGCTTGCAATAACGATCAGAGCTGTCACAACAGAGAACTCCCCACCACCGCGGCGATTCGCACTCTTCCGCAGTACGCAATCGATCGGCCTGAATGCGCACCACTGGTACTAGCAGGCGCGCCGACACTGGACGGGTGTCCGTAACGACGGCGATCCGAGGCCCCCATCTCCCTAGAGCTTTTCGAGTGCTCAGCGAAACCCGAAGAGACGAGCCGTCAACATCGAGCGACTGGCGCGGCCGTTCTTCGCTGGTTCGTGGCAAACTGAAATCAGGCTCTCATCAGCGCTTGATCAGCGGAACGACCTGGAGGCGACATGCGACGACCTGTGGTGGAGGCGGGACGGTCGGAGCGGGCGTTTCGCACTGTGCTTGAGCAGAAGATCTGGGAGCGGAGGCAGACCTTTGAGGAGTTTGCCGAGTTCGCGGAGGTGTTTGCTCGTGAGCACAGGGAGCCTGGAAGCGTTGGGGTACGCCATCTTCAGCGGCTGGCGGCTGGGCGAAAGCCATCGGGGGAGCCTTTGAGTCCGGTGCGGCCCTCGACTGCTCGGCTGTTGGAGAGGATCTTCGGGGTCGGTATCGATGTGTTGCTGGGTTCTGTGCGAGAGCCCATCGAGGTGCCCGAGATTGTTGGTGGTGGGTCGTCTGCGCGGGCCGATGGTGATCTTGTCGACGCGTTGGCGTGGCTTGATCGGCGTGCTGGGTGGGTGCCCGGCACTGGTCGAGGCAAGGTGGGCGCGCGGGCTGGGGATCTTGGCGTTGGAGGATTGCTTGATCGGAACGCCCTGCGGAGCAGGGTTGGGCGGGCTCAGATGGCCAGTGCGTTGGCGGACTACTACGGGCCGATCAGGGCGGGGTACGGGATGTACCGGGCTCGCTGTGGGGGCCAGGCGGTCGTGACGAGTGTTGTCACACGGGTTGAGTGGCTTGATCTAGCCTGCGCGTTGACGGCCGATCGGGACAGCGTGAAGTTCGTTGCCGAGGAGTTCGTTCCTGGGGCCGCTCTCGGCCGTGTGGGAGCAGATGGCGCGGTGGACCGTCTCGCGGAATCGGTGGCGCTCGGCGTCCGGATCGCCAACTTGCCGCTCTACCGGCTCTTGGGCGTTGAGATCGGTGATGCGCTCAGTGGGACCGTTGGGCAGGTTCCGTTCATGGAGTACGCGTTGACGATGGACCTGCTCGAAGGCGAACTCCTGGACGCCGTGGCGGCTGGTCGGAGCGCTCTGCCTCTCCGAGACCTGTACTTGCCTAGCGCTGAGAGCGTGCTCGATCTGCCAAAGCGGGTGTGCGCAGGTGGTGTGCTTGCGCTCTGCGCTATCGCTCGACCGGGTGATCCGTTCCGGGGTGGGCCGGACTACGCGCTCCTGGTTCAGGTGCGGTCTGGGAGCGTGTTGAACGCGAGTGGGCGGTTGGCGGTGATCCCGAAGGCGTTTCATCAGCCGATGAGTGATGTTCGAGCTGATGCGCGGGTGGGTGCGACATTGCTGCGGGAGCTTGAAGAGGAGTTGTTCGGGCGTAGCGACGTCGACATGACCATTGGTGACGTGAGGGCCGCGGTGCCGATGCATCCTGGGCGGGCCTCCGAGCCGATGAAGTGGCTGACGGCGGAGGCCGGGCGGCTGCGAGTGGAGTGCACGGGGTTCGGGTTGAACCTGGTTAGCGGGAATTACGAGTTCGCTGGCCTCGTGGTGATCGAGGATGAGGAGTTCTGGCGGCGGTTCGGTGGGCAGGTTGAGGCGAACTGGGAGGCCTCTGGGCTGCGGCTGTACTCCAGTCTTGATGGCGAACTGGTGGAGGAACTGGTGGAGGAACTGGTTGGGCAGGAGGCCTGGAGCAACGAAGGGCTGTTCGCGTTGCTCCAGGGGCTCCGGCGGTTGCGGGAGATCGGCGGTGGGCGGGTGGAGTTGCCTGCCGTCGAGGTGGAGGTTGGTGGGTGATCAGGTCTGGGAGGGCCAGCGGACGGTGATGACTACCGAGTCCTCGTTGGCTTCCCAGGTGTGGTCGATGCCTGGCCCCCACATGATGTAGTCGCCCTGGCGGGTCATGGTGGAGCTGCCCTCGGTGAGGTCTACGCGGAAGTTGCCCTGTACCAACAGAACCAGGGTGGTTCGCTGGTCGTCGGAGGTCCATTCCGGACGCTTGTCCCCCGCTGGGTGGGTGCCCCACTTCACCTCTACGTCCTTGGAGGAACGCACGCCCTCGGACGGGTCGATGAAGTGTCCGATGAGCCAGCCGCGGGTGTCTGCCGACGCTTCCGCGGCGTTGCCGTGGCTCCAGTTGGCGGTCAACGAATCTCCCAATCGATCGTAGGCAGGTCCACTCGGCTCCCGCCGATCTGCTTGAGGCGGCGGAGACCTTGCAGGAGGGCGAACAGACCTTCGTTGCTCCACGCTACGTCGCGCACCAAGTCGGCTAGCGACTCGGTGTCCAGGCTGGAGTACTGGCGCAGGTTCGAGGCTTCCCAGTTCGTTTTCACCTGTCCGCCGAATTGCGGCCAGAAGTCCTCATCTTCGATGACGATGAGGCTCGCGAACTCGAAGTTGCCGCTGACCAGGTTGAGGCCGAAACCCGTGCACTCCATGCGGAGGCGGTCGGGCTGCTCGGTGAGCCAGCGCATCGGGGCGGACAACAGGCTCGGGTGCATGGGGTCGGCGTGGCGCTGGTCGTTCACGGTGTTGTCGATGTCGTGGCGGCCGAACAGCTCCTCTTCCGTCTCGCGGCGGAGGGTCGCGCCTACCTGCGCGTCGGCTCGATAGTCGGTCAGCGGCTGGTGGAAGCCCTTGGGGATGACGGCCAGGCGGCGCGCGGCGTTGATGACGTGGCCGGAACGCTCCTGGACCAGGAGCAGGTAGTCCGGACCGCCGCGGAACGAGTTGGCTGGGCGGGCGATTGCCGTGAGGGCGAGGGTGCCACCTGCGCACAGCCGGTCGTTGACGTCGAGGACGGTGGGCAGGGTCGGCATGTAGTGGTCGCGGACTGGCAGTGAGCCTGGGCGCGGGGTGGTGCCGTTGCCGAGCGCGTCGATCAGTTCGCCTTCGAGCAGGTCCATCGTGACCGCGTAGCCAGCGAATGTCGTCAGGCCGACCGCGCCGCCGATGGTGTGCTTGCCAACGGCGATGTCGAGGAGTCGGTAGAGCGGCATGTTCACGAAGCGGATGCCGATGGCGAGCATTTCGGCCAGGCGTTGAGCGGCTAGGCCTGCGGTCGTCTCGTCCAACGGAATGTCACTGTCTGGGGTGGTGCCGGTGAGGCGGAGGCGGTCGTTGGTGGCTACCAACGGGCAGTCGAGGTCGAGCCAATCGGGGTGAGTGAGCACGCTCGTGACGGCTTCGGCCTCGGTGCCGAATCGGGCCGTGTAGGTGCCGTGGCCGTCTGTGGCGGTGCCGTAGTAGTCGGTGAGGGCTTGTGCGACGTGCCGTTGGTCGACGCGTCCGCGGCGGACGCCTCGATCGTGGAGAGCGTTGACATTCAGGTGGGCGAGTCGCGTTGCCACGTTGCGCCTAGCCGTTCCCGGCTCCCACCCCGCGTGGTGGTCGAGCCAGTCGAGGGCGGCGACCATGTTGGGGTCTGCGCTGAGCCGCACCTCTGCGTCTTCCGCCGCGCCATCGGGGAGATTTACCGGTGCCTCGTTGATGAGGGTGGCGAACCGGGTCTTCACGTCTACGGGTGCCCGGTCGTGAGCTGTGTCGAGGAGTTGTTGCATCTCGGATTTTGGCCGTAGGTCCGGCTTCTGGTGCCAGGCAGCGACGGTTCGGGCGCTGACGCCCAGGAGCTCGGCGAACGCCTCGTGGCTGAGCCGTAGTGCGGCCTGTAAAGCGGATGCGGTTTGGCCGGTCCAGCCGTTCGCGAGGCTCATTGGTCGCTACTCCCCCAAGCGCGATGTGCAGTGAACCTGCACTGTTTGTGCGGTGAATGTGCAGTAGACCTGCATGGGATCGGACGCCGTTCCGCAGTGGAATTGGTGCATGGAAAACAACCGGTTCCACCAGGGAAAACGTCCCGAACTAGCGTCTATCGCGAACGTGCTCGATCACGGTCGAGAGGTCGGTTTTCAGGCCGTCGAGGCGTTCAGTGATGTCGTTGAGGCGCTGTTCGAAACCGTCCAGGCGCGACCACAGGGTGTCGGTCGGATTGGCAAGGGGCTCGTCGAGTTGCGGCGGGCGTCGGTCGTGCAACACGGCGTCAAGGTGCTGTGGGTGCCAGCCCAGAGCCGTGGACAAGGACTCCAGGGTGCGCGGGCTGCGGCGGCGCTCGACGGTGCGGTGTTGGATCTCGCGGACGATCGCTTGCGAGACGTGCGAGCGCTCGGCGAGTTCTCGCTGACGCCACCCCAGCTCATTCACGCGCTCGTTGATGGCCTTGGCGACTGCCGCCCAATCCTCCGACACGTATTCCTCCGCGCTCCGCCTCAGCGCTGAGATTAGCCAACTTCGGCTCATTGGTGATGTGACACGGCGGCTTTTGCCCCGTGCGGGATCTCGCGCGGCCTCATTCGCGCTGAAATCAGCACTCCATTGCTGAAATCATCAAATACTTCTCGAAGGGCTTTCTCATGCGTACTTCTCTGTCGAACGTCCACTACTCGATTCGCGAAGCGGCCGGGGTGCTCGGTGTCGCCCCCTCGAACGTCGCTCGTGCCATCCGGCTCGGTCAGGTTCGAGCGGTGCGGCGGCGTGGCCACCTGGTCATTCCGGCGAGCGGGTTGATCCGGCTGCTCGGTGACCCCATGTCCGGGGGTACGCCGTGAACGACCTGAAGTTGATCGGCATCGCGTGGCGGTTGGATCGGTTGCGCTGGACTCCGAGCGAAACGCTCGTGGACGTCGTGCAGCGCGACGGCTTGTGCATGGAGGTGGCGGCCGAGGAGCCGCCGTGCGGTGACGAGGTGCTGGCTGATCGCGCGTTGGCCGCGCGGTTGTGCGCGGGGTGCCCGGTCCGAGACGAGTGCTTGGAACTGGAGCTGCGCGCGGCTGGCGAGGACACCGTTGGCGTGTGGGGTGGGTTGTCCGACGACGATCGGCGCGAACTGCACCCGCATTGGCTTCGGCGTGGTGAACGGTGGTCGAGGCCGTGAACGCGACTCAGATCATGATCGGGCTGGGGGCGCTTGTGGTCCCGTTGTTCCTCTGGCGGGTCGGTGCGCGTCGGGCGAAAGCGCCGCGGGCACGTGTGCACCTGGTGTCGCTGGCCGGTCGGGTGTTGTTCAACGCGGCGCTCGTGGTCGTCGTGCAGTGGGTGGTGATCACTCACCGGGAAGGGCCGTGGTTGCTGCTGGCGGTGCTCGGTGTGCCTGCGCTGTTCGCCTCGTACACGCTGACGAAGGCGCTGACCGTGACCAGTTACGAGCCTCCCCAGGGTCGACGGGGTGAGCGGCGATGAGCGAATCGGTTGAGCGGGTCGCGGTGCAGGTGGACCGGTTGTGCTGGTCCGGGATTCTGCTCGGGTTGGCGTTCACGATGACGAACGTTCAGCAGTTCGCGGCGGCCGGGTCGCAACCTTGGTCGCCGGCTTGGTGTGCGGCGTGGCTGCTCGACCCGATGGTGTCGCTGGTGCTGTTGGCGATCCTTCGGGCCGAGCAGGTCACGGCTCAGCACGGCGTGCGGATGGGTGGATGGGTCCGTGCGGCGAAGTGGTTCACGCTCGCGGCCACGTACGTCATGAACACCTGGAGTGCGTTCATGGCTGGGTCGGCCGCACTGGTGGTGTTGCACTCGGTGCCGCCGTTGGTCGTGTTCGTAGCGGCTGAGGCGGTTACCGAACTGCGGGACAAGCTGGTTGTGCCGGTAGATGGTCCGGCGCCCGAGCCGGTCGCGCCTACGCCGCGGACGTCGTTCGCGGAGTACCTCGCTGTAGCCCAAGCCGCGCGGACGCGTGGCGTGAAGGTGACGCCCGCGTGGGTGCGAGAGGTGACGGGGTGTTCGCGTGGCCTCTCGTCGCGGCTGGCTGCTGCTCTCGCTGAGCAGGAGGTGCGGCCGTGAACGGTGACGTGGTGCCTGCCGCGCCTGTGTACGACGGCGAGTTGGTTGATGAGCCGCCAAAGGTGGTTCGGCGGATCGGGGACCTCTGGCAGCGGTCACGGTTCGTCCCGACTGCGCTCAGGTCCCGAGCGGCGCTCGGGTACGCGGTCCGAGACGCGGTCGCGTGGTTGGTTCTAGCGCCGTTGCGGTTTCTGAGCGGGGCTGTGCGGGGTGCCGTGGTCGTGGGGCGCGGGTGGCGACGATGGGTGCGGGTGCGCGACTACCGCGAGGCTGCCGAGCAGTCGGAGAAGTTGGCGGACAAGTTCATTGAGATTCGCGAGTTGACCTTGTTCCGGTGGAAGGTGACCGGGGCGGTTTGTGCGGTCGCCTCGGCGGCTTTGACCGTGGCCTACGTGATGTTCGGTGGGCTGGCGTTGTGGGGTGTGGCCGGGGTTGCGTCGGTGGTGCTCGCGGTCGTCGGGCGGCGGAAGGATGGATCGCCTGGACGGAAGGCAGTGCTTGCGGGGCCGCGGACGCTGACTTGGACGATGGACCCTCAGGTGTTGGTCGACGCGTTCCGGGACGCGAAGCTCGTGGGCAAGGACGAGACACTGCGCCTGGTGGAGCGTGCCGCGCGTGTTGGTGATGGGTGGGCGGTCACCGTGGACCTGCCTGCCACGCGGAAGGCTGCGGACGTCATCAAGAACCGGGACGCGCTTGCTTCGGCGTTGGCTGTCGATGAGGTGCAGCTCATTGTTGAGCGTGTACGTGGGAAAGGCGGGCACGCGGGTCGGGTGTTCCTGTGGGTGGCTGATGAGGACCCGTACGCCGGTCCCCCGCTGCGCACTCCCCTGCTCGACGTCGAGTGGTGGGACGCCTGGCGACCGGTGCCGTTCGGGCGGGACGCGCGGAACCGGCGGATCGATCTTCCGTTGGTGTGGACGTCGCTGCTCGTGGGCGCGATTCCTAGGCAGGGTAAGACTTTCGCGACTCGACTTGCTGCCGCTGGGCTGATCCTGGACCCGTACACGCGGCTGTACGTGTACGACGGTAAGGGCGGCAAGGACTGGGATTCAGCCGAGCAGATTGCCTACCAGTACGTGTGCGGCGATGAGCTGGAGCACGTCGAGGCGGTCCGTGATCACTTGGTGGAACTTGTCGCAGAGGTCCAATCTCGGTACGCGCGAATGGCCACATTGGACGATGAGGTGTGCCCGGAGTCGAAGATCACGCCCGCGATCTCGCGGGACCCAGACCTCGGGATGCCGATCACGGCGGTGATCATCGATGAGGTTCAGGTGTTCTTGGAAAACCCGACACGTGAGCAGGTGGGCGGTAAGAAGACCACGCTTGGGGCGTACATCGCGGATCTACTGGCGTACCTCGTTCGGAAGGGGCCGGCGG
This sequence comes from Umezawaea tangerina, assembly GCF_003002815.1. Taxonomy (GTDB): domain Bacteria; phylum Actinomycetota; class Actinomycetes; order Mycobacteriales; family Pseudonocardiaceae; genus Umezawaea; species Umezawaea tangerina. The sequence continues at coordinate 570,049 of NZ_PVTF01000005.1, forward strand.
CGGGCATCGTGGTCATCTTGGCCACGCAACGGCCGGACTCGAACACCATCCCGTCTCGGTTGCGTGCGGTGCTCGGGTCGCGGTTCGCGCTGCGGGTGATGGACTGGCGGGACTCCAACATCGTGCTCGGCGAGCAGATGAACACGCGCGGGTATGACGCTTCGACGCTGCTGCCGAGTCACAAGGGGGTCGGCATCCTGCGGCCGGACGGTGAGACCGACGCGGGGGCGGACATGCTCGCGATGACGGTTCGGACGTACTACATGCCCAACGCTGAGTGGCGGGTGATCTGCGCTCGTGGCCGGGCGTTGAGGGAAGCCGCGGGGACGCTCGCGGGTCACGCGGTGGGTGATGACGCCGTGCGTGCCATCGACGCTGTAGCGGTCGTCAAGGCGCTGGGCACCGGAGCGGCTGAGAGGTGGGTTGTCGAGCTTCCGGAGCCGTTGGCGGCGGTCGTGGATTACCTCGGGGACCAGCTCGACAAGCGCGAGTTCGTGCCGACCGCTGAGCTGGTGGAGGCGTTGAAGGTCGAGCCGACGATGTTCGGCAAGGAGATGGGCGAGCTGGGGTGCAAGCCGGTCCGGCAGTACGTCCCCGAGGGCGACGCCACTCGGCGGGTGCGTGGCTACATGACGGCGGATATCCGAGCTGCGGTTGATGAAATCGGCGCTACCAACGTCGAGCAGCCATGAGCCCTGATGAGAGGGTCACGGTGCGCGTGCCGGACGAACTTCCGCCCCTTACGCCTGCTACCTGCCGCATACTGCTTGCCATACTGCTTGAGTTGACCGAAGTCGAGGTCCTGGACGGACCTCAGGGAGGGGGTACTAGTGACTGTTGAAATCATCAGAAACCCGTGGGCGACGCTGGACGACATGCTCGGCGTCGAGGTCGTGGAGACCATCGATGAGGGCATCGGGCCGATGGCGGGGTACGGACGCTGCTCGACCGAGGACAACCAGGACCCGGAGACCTCTCGCGGATGGCAGTTCGGGAACGCCCGGAAGTTCGTCGGGCCGCTTGGCGGTGTCCTGACCGAGGAGTTCTTCGACATCGGGCAGTCGCGGTCGGTGCCGTGGGAACGGCGTCACGAGGCGTCGCGGCTGCTCGCCGCTCTGAAGGACCCGAACCGCGGGTGGAACGCCGTGGTGGTCGGTGAGGGCACGCGGTGTTGGTTCGGCAATCAGTTCTCGCTGATCGCTCCGAGGTTCGCGGCGTACGGCGTTGACCTGTGGGTGCCGGAACTGGGCGGGAAGTTCGATCCGCGGAATCCGTCGCACAAGATGTTGATGAGCGTGCTCGGCGGGATGAGCGAGTCGGAGCGGCAACACGTTCAGGCTCGGGTGCGTGCGGCTATGGATGCCCAGGTGGTGAATGAGGGAAGGCACCAGGGCGGACGTGCGCCTTACGGGTACACCGTGGTCGACGGTGGGCAGCACCCCAATCCGCGAAAGGCGGCCGAGGGGTACCACCTGCGCATCCTGGAAGTTGACGAGCAGTGCGCCGAGGCGGTTCGGCGCATCTTTGCCGAGTACATCGGCGGCCGGGGTGATCGGGCGATTGCCACTGGGCTCAACCGTGACGGGATTCCCTGTCCCTCTGCGCGACGTCCGGACCAGAACCGGCATCGGCCAGGTGATGGGTGGCAGGGCAGCACGGTTCGGGCGATTCTGGACAACCCTCGCTACACCGGTTACGCGTTCTTCGGGCGGTGGACTCGGCATGAGTTGCTGCTCGACCCGGACGACGTGGCTGCCGGATATGTCACACGGTTCCGGAAGACCAGCCCCGAAAAAGTCATCCGGTCACGGCAGCCCGCGCACCCCGCGATTGTGTCGGTCGAGGTGTTCACCGAAGCTCAATTGCTGCGGAGGTCGAAGTCTGTGGGCGGTTTGAAGACCGCGCGGAAAACGGAGCGCGCCGAGCGGCCTACGAAGCAGACCTACTTGTTCCGCGGCCGTATCCGGTGCTCGGTATGCGGTCGGAAAATGGAGGCGAGTCCGCGGAAGCACGGCATGTACTACCGCTGCCCGGCACGGACATTAGCTCCCGGCTCCCCCGCCTTGGCGTCGCACCCGCCAGCGATCTACCTCCGCGAAGACGTGATCCAGGACGCGGTAAACGACTGGCTCGGCGAGGTGTTCGCGCCGGCCAATGTGGATCGCACTGTGGCCAAAGTTGTTGCCTCCCAACCAGGAGCGGCCGTCGCGCAGAACGGTCGGGACACGGCCAAGCAGCGGCTCGCTACGGCGGAAGCTCACATGAACAGGTTCCAGGAGGCCATCAAGGCAGGCATCGATCCGGCCGCGCTGGTGGAGGCGATGAACGAGGCGCAAGCGGCACGGGCGGCTGCTAGGGCGGAACTGGAAGGCACTCCGGCACCGAACACGGTCAGCGACGCTGAGATTTACGCGGCCATCGACTCATTGGGTGACGTCGGCGCTGTGCTGAAGGAAGCGAAAACGGAGACGCTCGCGGCGCTCTACCAGTCCGTTGACCTGCAAGTTCTGTATACGCACACGGCCCACGAGGCTGATGTGATCATCAAACCCGTGGGCCGTGTGAATAATGCTCATGACCGAGGGGGGACTTGAACCCCCACGCCCTTTCGGGCACTAGCACCTCAAGCTAGCGCGTCTGCCATTCCGCCACCCGGTCTTTCGGCTGTTCGCCGTGGTGTGTGCATAGATTACATGATCGTTCCCGCAGGCCAAAATCGGGGGGTGTCTGGAGGGGTGCTGGGGGTGGAAGCGGTGGTAGGAAGGCTGCGTGAGTGACATGGGAGATGGTGCGGGGCTGCTGGTGGCGCAGGACGAGGTCGTGGAGCTGGCCAGTGAGTTGATCAGGATCGATACGACGAACACCGGGAATCCCTCGACGGTGGTCGGGGAGCGGGCGGCGGCGGAGTGGGTGGCCGAGAAGCTGGCTGAGGTGGGGTACGAGACGACGTACGTGGAGTCGGGGGCCAAGGGGCGGGGGAATGTGATCGCCCGGTTGGCGGGGGCGGATCGGTCTCGTGGGGCGTTGTTGGTGCATGGGCATCTGGACGTGGTGCCCGCTGATCCGTCGGAGTGGTCGGTGCACCCGTTCTCGGGGGCGGTGCAGGACGGCTACGTGTGGGGGCGTGGGGCTGTCGACATGAAGGACATGGTGGCGATGTCCTTGGCGGTGGCTCGGCGGTTCAAGCGGGACGGGGTCGTGCCGCCTCGGGACATCGTGTTCGCGTTCCTCGCCGATGAGGAGGCGGGTGGGTTCTTCGGGGCGAAGTGGCTGGTGGAGAACCGGCCGGAGCTGTTCGAGGGGGTGACCGAGGCGATCAGTGAGGTGGGGGGCTTCTCGATCACGTTGAAGGACGACGCGCGTGCTTACCTGATCGAGACCGCCGAGAAGGGGATTCGGTGGTTGACGTTGCGGGTGCGCGGGACCGCGGGTCACGGGTCGATGATCCATCGGGACAACGCGGTGGCGAAGCTCGCGGAGGCGGTGACGAAGCTGGGCAGGCACCAGTTCCCGCTGGTGATCCGGCCGTCGGTGCGGGAGTTCCTGGACGGGGTCACGGAGATCACCGGGTGGGACTTCCCCGACGAGGACATCGAGGGCGCGGTGGGGAAGCTGGGTGCCCTGTCGCGCATGATCGGGGCGACGCTGCGGGACACGGCGAACCCGACGATGCTGTCGGCCGGGTACAAGGCGAACGTGATCCCGTCGGTGGCGCAGGCCACTGTGGACTGCCGGATCCTGCCGGGCCGTGAGGAGGCGTTCGACCGGGAGCTCGCGGAGCTGCTGGGGCCGGACGTGGAGCGGGAGTGGGTGGGGCTGCCGCCGGTGGAGACGACGTTCGACGGGGCGCTGGTGGACGCGATGGCGGCGTCGATCACGGCCGAGGACCCCGGTGCGAAGGTGCTGCCGTACATGCTGTCGGGTGGGACGGACGCGAAGTCGTTCCAGCAGTTGGGGATCAGGAACTTCGGGTTCGCGCCGTTGCGGCTGCCCGCGGACCTGGACTTCTCGGCGCTGTTCCACGGGGTGGACGAGCGGGTGCCGGTGGACGCGTTGAAGTTCGGTGTGCGGGTGTTGGAGCGGTTCCTGCGGAACTCGTGATCTCGGACCCGCCGGGGTTGTGGATTTTCCCACCCCGGCGGGCTCGAGTCCCCGCTTGGACACGTCCGCCGAGGCTCGTGGCGAGCCAGTGCCCGTGGGTATTTCACCGGCTGGACCTGTCGTTCAGTCCAACCAAGCGGCGGGTAGTGCTGTTTCGAGTCGCTGTTTGGTCAGGCTGTGGACCTGGTCGCCGACGAGCGGTTTCACGCAATGCTTGATGACTGCTTCATGTCGTTCCGGTGCCGGGCAGATCATGATGGCGAGCATGCGGACGGCCCGGACCGGTTCGCTGAGGTCGTGCAGCTGCAGCGCGGTCTTGACGAAGTCCAGCTCCTTGATCTGCTCCCAGGTCTTCTCGACCGCGAGTTCGACTGTCGCCGTGCCGATCGTCGAGCTCGTGTTGATGGCCGAGATGACGAGCTTGGGAACCTGTGCGATGACCTTGTCGATCTCTTCCTGGATGTCGTTGAGCGTCTTGGCGATTCCGGCCAGGATGTCGCACCAGAAATGGGATGCGGCGAGCTTCTTGCGTCGTTCTGCTCGTTTGGCGGTATCGACGGAGTGGTCGAGCGCCGCCACCACCTCGTTGCTGATCTTCTTGGCAACCGCTTCGATCCGATCACCCGCATCCGGGTTGCGGACGAGCCATTCGATGAGCTCGACCACGACGGAGTCCGCGGCAGCCTCCTTCATCTTCCTGGTCGGCTGCGACCTTCGCCTCTTCGGTGGCGGTTTGCCCGCCCTGCTCCAGTTGCTGTCCAACGCGGTACGACGGTCAAGGAGTCGGAGTGGTGGTCCACACCGCCACTCCAGCGACCTCGATACGTCTGTTCGCGTGCCTCAGCCTCTGCCTTCGAGGTCGTGTTTGCGGGTGAGCAAAGCGGTTCGGTAGGTGCGGGCGCGGAGGAGCATGAGGGTGGCTGTGGTGATCAGGGTGAGGCCGGTGGTTGCGGAGATCAGGGCGGCGGTGGGGTTGGCGCGGGTGAGGGCTAGGAGGGTGGTGCCGGTGGTGAGGAGGGTGGTGAAGGTGAGGGCGAGGGTGGCGGCGATGACGCGGTCGAGGGCGAACAGGGGGCGGCGGATGAGGGTGTAGGTGGCGAAGGCGGTCCAGGCGAGGCCGATGGTGATCAGGGTGGCGAAGGCGATCTGGGTTCTGGCTGGTAGTGGGGTGGGTTCGGTGGCCCATAGCTGGGTGATGGTGGCGGCGGCGGTGAGGCCTGCCAGGCCGACCAGGGCGTGGCCGATCCGGCGGGGCAGTGAGAGGGTGCGCACGAGCTTGTCGGGGGTGTAGCCGGGTTCGTCGGTCATGACGTGTACCCCTTCTCGATCATGCGGTCGCGCAGGAGCCGCCTGGCGCGGAACAGTCGGGACTTGACGGTGCCGGTGGGGATTGCGAGCACGTCGGCGCAGTCCTCCAGTGACAGGTCCTGGAGGTAGAACAGGATCAGGACCTCGCGTTCGCGTGGTTCCAGGACGGCGAGGCCGTCGGCGACCTGGGTGCGGTCGAGCACCGCGTCGGCTTCTCCCCCGTCGACGAGGTCGCCGTCGGCGGGTTCGGGTGGTCCGTACTTCGCTCGGAGGTGGTCTATCACCGATCGGCGGACGATGGTGAACAGCCACGGCGCGAAGCGTTCCGGTTGCCGGAGGGCGGGTAGTGCTTTCAGCACGGCGGCCCAGGCGTCCTGGCTGATGTCGTCGGCGACGCCCGGCCCGTCGAGCATGCGTCGGGTGTAGCGCCACACGGGGTCGTGCCACTGTCCGACGAGCTCGCCGAGCGCTTGTCGGTCGCCCAGTTGCGCGCGCACCACGAGCAGCGCGTCACGTTCGGCCCGATCCACGTCGTCTCCCGTCTCTGCGTTCGGTCACACCCTGGCAGTCGGGTGGGAGGCCGCCGGGGTTCACGAGTGGGCGCACCGACCGGTCTGCGCGCGATCGCGGCTGGTCAGGGGTGACATCACGAAAAACGTCGGATCGTGGCTCTACCGTGCTCCCCACTTCGACCGGGCTGGAGGTCCGACGTGCGCAGGTGGGAACTGATCGCCGGTGGTTCCGCGAAGTTCTGGCAGATAGGGCGGGACGGCGCGTCCGTGACCGTCCGGTACGGACGGTTGGGGACGGCGGGTCAGACGAAGGTGAAGGACTTCGGGTCCGAGGAGTCGGCGGTGGCGCACGTCGACAAGCTGGTGGCGGAGAAGGAGAAGAAGGGCTACCGGTCGGATGGCGCCGAGGTGGCGGCTCCACCTCGGGTGGCCGAGATCTCGGCGACCGCCGCGTCGGAGCCGGACACGCAGGCCGTGCGGGCGGACGGTGCTGTGCCCGACGCGCCCGCGGACGTGCTGTCGCCTGCGCTGGTCACTCCCCCGTGGAAGGTCGAGCGCGCTGCGCCGAAGCCGATCGCCGTGGACGTGGTGGTGCCGCGCGGTTTCGAGTGGGAGCCGGGGGAACGCGAGCAGTGGGCGAAGGCGAGCTGTTACGGCCCGTCGTCCGGGATCGGGGTCGACTACGGCGACCAGGACTGGCGGGTCGCGGTGGATCGGCTGTGCAAGGGCGAGCTGCGGGGACGGGACGTGCTCGCGGTGGTGGCGGGTGCGCCGGAGGACGTGCTGCGTCCGCGCCTGGCCGAGTGGGAGCCGGTGCGGGACGACTACATGGGCTGGGAGAGGGTGCTGGTCGCCCGGTTCGAGGGTGAGGTGCTGCCGCAGGCGGTGCGGATCGCGAAGTCGGACGCCACCTACCTGGCGGACCTGCTGCTGCCGTTCGCGGACGCCGAGGTGGCGGCGTTGATGGCGGACTGGCTGGTGCGCGTCAAGAGGCTGCGCGACGTAGCCGAGCTGTGGTTCCGGCGGCATCCGGAGACGGCGGCGCGGGCGTTGCTGCCCGCGGCGTTGGGCAGGCAGGGCAAGGTTCGGCGGGCGGCCGAGGTGGCGTTGTGGTTGGTCGCGGAGCACGGGCACGCGGACCTGGTGCGGCGGGTGGCGGCGGAGCACGGTGAGCAGGTGGCGGACGCGGTCGACGCCCTGCTCCAGGCGGATCCGGCGGGGCACCACCTGCAGGCGCGGGTGCCGGTGGTCGGGAGCTGGGCCGACCCGGCGCTGCTCCCCCGGATCCTGGTGCGGGACACGCGGTACGCGCTGCCCGCCGCGGTCACCGCGCACGTGCTGACGATGATGGCCCTGTCCAGGCCGGACGACGTGCTGTCCCTGCTCACGATGTCGAAGCCGGACGACGTGCACCGGTACGTCGAGGTGGTGCGGGCGGAGTGCGACCGGGAGTCGTTGGCGCGCTTCGGGTGGGCGGTGTTCGAGGCGTGGCGGGGCGAGGGCATGCCGTCGAAGGACAGGTGGGCGTTGTCGGCGCAGGGGATGGTCGGTGACGACGAGACCGTGCGGGCGTTGGCGCCGGTGGTCCGGGCGTGGCCGGGTGAGGGCGCGCACCCGCGGGCGTTGATCGGGTTGCGGGCGTTGGCGGCGATCGGCAGCACCGCGGCCCTGCTGCAGCTCAACGGCATCGCGACGAAGTCGCAGTTCGGCGCGTTGCGGTCGCGGGCGGCGGAGATGATCGACACCATCGCCGAGGACCGCGGGCTGACCGCGGAGCAGCTGGCCGACCGGCTGGTGCCGGACTTCGGGTTGGACGACGCGGCGAGCCTGGTGGTCGACTACGGGCCGCGCCGGTTCACCGTCGGGTTCGACAAGCGGCTCACGCCGTACGTGGCGGACGGCGACGGTGTGCGGCTCAAGGCCTTGCCGAAGCCGGGGGTGGGCGACGACCAGGACTTGGCAGCGCGGGAGTACCGGCGGTTCGTGCAGCTGAGGAAGGACGTGCGGACGGTCGCGGCCGACCAGGTCCGCCGGTTCGAGGCGGCGATGGTGGCGGGCAGGCGGTGGCCGGTGGCGGAGTTCCGGGAGCTGTTCGTCGCGCACCCGTTGCTGTGGCACGTCGTGCGGCGGCTGGTGTGGGTCACCGGGGACGGGGTGTCGTTCCGGTTGGCCGAGGACCGCACGGTCGCCGACGTGCACGACGACGTGGTCGACCTGCCGCAGGACGCGGTCGTGGGGGTCGCCCACCCGGTGCACCTGGCCGACTGCCTGGACGGGTGGGTCGGGGTGTTCGCCGACTACGAGGTCCTGCAGCCGTTCGCGCAGCTGAGCAGGCCGGTGCACGTGCTGTCGGAGGACGAGCGGGCGGCGTCGCGGCTCAAGCGGTTCGAGAACGTCGCGGTGCCCACGGCGAAGGTGCTGGAGCTCGCGCGCGGCGGGTGGGAGCTGAGCGCGCCGGAGGAGGGCGGCATCCGGTACTCCGTCGGGCTCTCGGTGCCCGGCGGCACGGTCGCGGTGGAGCTCGACCCCGGTGTTCCCGCCGGGCAGCCGTCGATGACCGAGCCGCAGCGGCTGGCCGAGGTCGTGCTACGCGGGCGGCGGACGTTCGGGGAGCTGGACGCCGTGAGCGTGTCGGAGGTGCTGGCGGACCTGACCAGGCTGACTACCTGAGCGCCGCGGCCGGTGGTCGGCCGCGGCCGAGGATCCTCGGGGCCGTCCCACTCGTCGTGCGGTTCGGGGGCGCGGCGGCGGGGTGGGGGGTACGGCGGCCGGTTCGGGGACCGGGTGCTCGGCCGGACAGCCCCCAGCGTCACGAGTCCCCGTGCGGGCGGGTGGCGGGCCACCAGGTGAGCACGTCGGCCAGGCCGGGTGCGGCGTCGGCGGCGAGGCCTTCGCCCGCGATGACGTGCAGCACCGGCAGGGTGCGCTCGAGCAGTGCCAGGAGGCCTTTGCGGTCGAGGTTGCGGGCGAACGCGCGGAAGCCGCGCAGCACGTCCGGTGCGGTGGCGCGCAGGCGTTGCGGCGGTACGGCGGCGGCCACGGTCGCCCACGTGTCCGGGTCGCACCGCTGTGCCAGCGCCAGGGCCTCGGACAGTTCGTCGGGGGTCAGGAGGCCCGCCACGGCGCTCAGGTGGCGGGCTGCCCCGCTCGGGTCGCGTTCGGGGTCGAGCAGCCGCAGCAGCCCGCCCACCGCCTGCCGCCGGTGCTCGTCGCTGTGCTCGGCCAGCGACACCAGCAGTCCCGCTCGGATGGCGGGGTCGGTGACGCCGTCCACCAGCTCGTGCAGCGGGAGGTCGACCTGCCTGATGATCAGGCGTCGGACGCAGAGGGCCCGGTCGCGTTCGTCGGTCAACGCGCGCACGTCGGCGAGCGCGGCTCGGCGGATCCGGCGGGTGAGGTCGGGATCGATCGCGGGCACGCCCGCCGCGTCCACGAGCTGCTGGGCGCGGTCGGTGGTCGGCGGCAGGTCCGCGACCACGTCCAGCAGGGCCGCGAGTGCCTGGTCGGGGCCGTCCACGCCGCGGGCCAGTGCCAGCAGGCTGTCCGCGGTGGCTGTCGTGCGGGGCAGCTCGCCGAGGTGGGCCAGGGCCAGCAGGGCCGCGCGGGTGGCGCCTGCCCAGCGTCGGGACGCGAGCTGGACCAGGACGTCGACGCGGTCCGCGGTGTCCTCGACGGCTTCCGCGTCGCGGAGTGCTTCGGCGGGGATGTCGTCGGTCGGCTCGTGGGTGAGGTCGGTCCACATCAGGGCCAGGGGGCGGAAGCGGCCGGGTTCCCACTTCCTGGCCGTCGTGAGGGCGAGGTCCGCGCCGAGGTGGGGCACGGCTGTCCGGAACGCCGCGAGCCGGTCCTCCTCGCCGACGCGGGTCCGGATGATCTCCAGGAGGAGATCGGCGTGCTCCTCGGTGAGGTGGTCGCGCACCAGGAACAGCACGTTGTGGACGTCGCGCCAGCTGTCCAGCCGGGCGGTGCGGCGCAGCACGGCGGGCAGGCGGGCCGGGTCGTGCCTGCCCAGTGCGACCAGCGCGCCCACGACGTCGACGGTGGGCAGGTCGTCGGTGTCGAGCGACGCGGCGAGCTCGTCCAGGTGTCGGGGGTCCTTCGAGTGTTCGAACGCCCAGGTCAGGACGCGGACCCGCCAGTCGGGGGCGTCGATGCGCAGCATCTCGGCGAGGGCGTGGCCGCGGTGGGGCTCGGGCAGGCAGTCGACCAGGACGGACAGGGCGTCGATCCGGGAGCGCGGGTCGCTGATGGCCATGGCGGTGCGCAGCACGTCGTCCGGGGAGGCGGCGCGGGCGAGGACGGTCACGCCGCGGGCGTTGGAGTGGTCGTCGCCGATCGCCTCGGTCGCGGCGGCCAGCCTCTGCGCCTGGTCGGCGGTGAGGAGTCCGGCGATGTGCGGCACGATCCGGTCGACCAGGTCCTCCTCGACGGCGAGGTCGACCAGTTCCTGGACGAGGCCGGTGTCGCTGGTGGTCGCGAGCAGCGCCCTGGCCCGGGCGCGGGGCGGCAGCGTCCGGGCGAGCGCGCGGTACCGGTCCGCCTGGTCGTCGGCGAGAGGGAGTCCGCCGATGCGCAGCAGGGCCGGGAGCAGGTCGTCCGGGTGCACCGTCCCGGCGGCGACCAGGGCCTGGTCGAGCACGTCCGGCCGGTCGGGGCAGCGCTCGGCGAGCGCGGTGAACACCACGACCCTCCCCCACGGCTCGCGCGTGGCGTAGCAGGCGGGGAGGGCTCGGCGGAGCTCGCCGGGCGGCAGCACGGGGACCAGTGCGGCGAGCGGGCCGTAGCCGACCGCGTCGCGCACGGCGGTCCGGGCCATGACCCGTCGGGCCGTGCCGTGGGAGTGGCGCAGCACCGCGGCCCGCACGCGTGCCCGTTGTTCGGGGTCGTCCACGCGGGTGGACATGCGCAGGATCCGCGTCAGCTGGACGGGATCGGCCTGTGCGGCCGCTTCGCGGAGCTGTCCGGCCAGGGTCCGCCCTTCCAGCTCACCGTCCATCGTGGACAGTGCGGTGGCGACGAGGCGGCGTCTGGCGCGTGCGGTGGGTGCCAGGTCCGCCAGGGTGGTCCACGAGCCGGGGTCGTCGATGGCCGATGCGGCCGCCTCGGCGTCGGCGAACAGGCCGGGAACGCCGTGGTGGGCGAGGAACCACAGGTCGGCGAGGCGGTCGCGCGGGTCGGGGTGCGCCGACGCGAGCGGCACGCACGCCGCGCCGTGCCGGGGTGCGAGCGCCTGGAGGACGGCGCTGCGCTCGTAGGGCTCGGTGAACTCGTGCGCGCGGGCCAGCATCCAGGCCACGACGTCGTCGGGATCCTTGCCCCGCCCCAGTTCCGCGACGACGGCGGACCGCCGGATCGGGTCGATCCGCGGGTATCCGGCCATGACGGCCTCGGTCGCCGCCGTGCGGACGTCCGGTTCGGTGGCGGTCTCGCGCACCGCGATCAGGCAGTACGCCCGGCGTTCGGGGTCGGCAACGCTCAGGGCGTGCGCGAGCGCCCTGCTCTGCGTCCACGCCCCCGTCGCCACGAGCGCGCCGAGCAGCCCGGCGGGCAGCACACCGGACCGGCTGCGGACACTGGCGGCCATCAGCAGGTAGCGCAGCTCCCGCACCAGCGCGGGAACGGGCCCGCCCGCGGCCACCTGCTCGTCCGCGAGCCGTTCGTGCACGCCGCGGGCCGACTCCAGGTCCGCGAGGTACCAGTCGAGGTTCGCGCGTGCCGTGAACCAGTGGTTGGCGCCGTCGCCGTCCTGCGCCGACAGCAGGTCGTCGACCCGGCCGATCGCGCCGGGCACGCGCACGGCCTCCGCGATCAGGTTCGGCAGTCGCTCCGGCGGGATGGCCTCGTCCTGCGCGGCGAGGTGTCCGGGGTGTTCCATCAGGGTCTCCGGCGGGCACGGTCGAGGGCGCCGTCCAGCGCCGACAGGACAACGCGCTCCCGCTGCTCCTCGCGGGCGACCTCCACCTCCGGCTGTTCCAGCAGGAACTCGCGGAAGCTGCGATGGTAGAGCTGGTAGGTGCGCTTGCCGTGCTCGCGCGCCTCGTGCAGGAACTCCCGCCACTTGTCCAGCGCCGCCCACACCCGTGTGGGGGTCAGCGTTCCCGAGGTCGGCGGGTCGCACAAGTTCCCCGCGGTCACCGGGTGGTCGTGCACGACCAGGCGCACCAGCACCGGGAGCAGCACGTCCGTCCACTCCGGACTCGTCCGCCGCATCCGCGCCCAGTGCGCCCGGTAGTACCCGGCGAGCCCGGTGGGCAGGGTCGCCGGTGTCCAGTCCTGCAACCGCCCGGCGGCGATGTCCCGCACGACGTGGTGGGCGTACATGAAGTTGCCGCACGACTTCTCCACCACGGCGGTGGCCAGCTCCGCCCTGGTCGTGCGGTGCCGCGACACCGCCAGGTCGATCGCCGTCGAGTGCGCGGCGAAGTACCGGGTGACGTACTCCGCGAGGTCGGCGGCGTTGAGCGGGTCGTCGTGCGCCAGGAGGCGCTGGTGCACCCCGCTCGGCAGGGCCAGGTCGTGCCCGGTCTCGCGGGGACGGCTGGTCAGCAGCGCGAACACGCCGTCCGGCAAGCGGTCCGGCAGGTAGAGGGTGGTCGCCCGGCCTGCGGGCTGGTCGACCTCGTCGAGCGCGTCGACCACCAGCAGCACCGGTTTGTCCGCCGTCCTGGCCACGGCGTGGAACAGGTCCTCCAGGTACCCGCCGTGGTGGTCACCGGGTCCGGGTGGCGGCAGGGCGAGCCGGTGGCGCCCGATCAGCTGGGTGCCGATGTTGTCGATGAAGTGCCGTGGCGTCGAGTAGTGGGTGCCTGCCTGCACGAAGTGGCGCGGTGCGTCGTACTGGTTCGCGACCCACGCGCTCAACGACGTCTTGCCGATCCCCGGTTCGCCGCGCACGAGGAAGTAGCCGCCGCGGTGGTCGCGCAGGAAGTCCCGCAGCTCGTCCAGGAGGAACCGCCTGCCGACGAACTCCGCGACGCGGTCGGCCACGAGGTCGTCGAACGTGCGCGCCCGCGGAGGAGCCGCCCCGGCGTTCACGGTCCCGATCGAGTCGGCCTGGATGACGGCCCCGGTCACGTCCTGGGCCACGTTCACCACCCGGCGCCCCGGCGCGCCCGCTTCGTCCACCGGACCATTGAACCCGGCGAAGCGCCCGTCGAGGCCGCAGTTCTGGTGTCCCGGAGGCGGCGCCGGGCCGCCTCCGGGGTCGGGTCAGCGGCGCCAGAAGGACTTCTTGCGGTCGGGCTCGGTCGCGGTGAAGGCGTCGAGGACGCGGGTGGCCTCGGTCCACAGCGCGGTCACGTCGCCGCCGGTCTTGAGGTGGGCGATGAGCCTGCGCAGCGGGTCGTAGACGGGGCCGACGAGGTCGGCGAGGAGGGTGTCGAGCCTGCTGGTGAGGTCGGCCAGCAGGTCGCGGCGTTCGTGGTCGGGCAGGGAGGCGCCGGCGTGCAGGCGGCTGGCTTCGAGGGTGACGATCTCGCGCAGTTCGGCGAGGCGGTCGGGGGCGGGGGCCGAGGTGGGGGCGAAGGTCGGGGCGAAACCGCCGGGGCGTCCGCCGCCGCCGACCATGGGTGCGGCGGCGCGGGAGCGCTTGGCCGACATCCGCGGTGCCATCGGGGGCGGTGGGGCGGACGGGGCCGGGGCGGGGGCGCCCGCGGGGGCGGCCATGTCGAGGAACACGTGCTGCGAGCCGAAGGACTGCGGGGCGGCGAAGGGCAGCGCCACCGGCGGGGTCTCCCAGCCCGCGGGTGGTTCGACGGGTTGGGTGACGCGGTGGACGGTGCCGTCGGTGACGACGCGGGAGTCGACGGCGACGAACGCGGTGAAGCGGCACAGGACGCCGAACTTCAGCGAGGTGGCGACGATGGTCGGTTCCAGGTCGGAGTTCCCGGACACGTAGGCGTCTTCGAGGTCGCGCAGTGCGGCACGGGCCCACTGGGCGGCGAGCGCGGGTTCGTCGCGCTGCCGCACGGGGACCACGGCTTCCCAGTCGCCGCCGTCACGGGTGTGGCCGCGGACGGTGAGGGTGCCGGTGGCCGGCCCGCGGTAGCGGCCCGCGAGGACCAGCGGGACGCCGGGGTAGAGCGCGGAGGCGTGCCGAGGGGCCTGCGTGTCCGGGGTGAGGGTGATCCCGTCGGCGGTGACGGTCACGTCGGTGACGACGGGGGCGCCGATGCGGCGCTGGATGTGCTCCATGGCCTCGTCGAGGCGGTCCTCGCTCTCCACCAGCTCGCAGCGGCCCGCTCCCCTGGCGGCGAGCCTGCCGAGGAAGCCCGCGTTGACGGCGGAGTCGATGCCGACGCTGTGGATCCTGGTGCGGCCGATCAGCGGGGCGATGTCGCGCAGGATCTGGTCCTCGTTGCCGACCTGGCCGTCGGTGACCAGCACGACCACGCGGTCGCGGTCGTCGTCGGCGCCCGCGAGCAGGCTCAGGCCGTCGTGCAGCGGGGCGAGGAACTCGGTGCCACCGCGGGCTTCCACGCGGGCCAGGTGCTCGACGGCGCGGTAGCGGTGGCGGTCGGTGGCCTCGACCAGACCGGTGCCCAGGCCGGTGGGGTGCTCGACGCGGTCGTCGAAGGTGACCACGGCGAACCGGTCGTCCTTGGTGAGCGTGTCGACGATGCGGGCGGCGGCGCGGCGGGCGGCGACCATCTTCCAGCCGCCCATGCTGCCGGAGCGGTCGAGCAGCAGCACGACGTCGCGCGGGCGCACGGCGGTGACGGCCTCGGGCGGGAGGACGGTGAGCTGGTAGGTGCCCTCCTCGCCGTCGGGGACGCAGACCGCCGAGGTCCCGTGGCCGGTGTAGGCAAGGCGCAGCACGAAGTCGCGGTCGGCGCGCTCGCCGGGCAGCACGCTGAGGTGGTTGCCCTCCCCCGTCACGGTGTGCAGGCTCGACCGGACCTCGCCGAGGTCGAGACCGGCCGGGTCGATGTCGACGCCGATGGAGAGCGCGACCGGGTTGGGGAAACCGGGCAGCAGCACGGGAGGGGTGATGCGGGAGGCGTCGGGCACCCGGTCGGTGTCGGACGCGTGGCCGCTGCCGACGGACTCGCCCGGCAGCGGGGTGCCGGGAACGTAGCGGGGCGCGACGACGAGCGGGAAGCGGAACGTGGCGGCGTCGTCCTCGTAGACCAGCGGCTCGACCATGGTGAGCTCCACGGTCACGCGTTCGCCCGCGACGATGTTGCCGACCCGCATGGTGAAGACGTCGGGCCGCTCCTCCTCGGCGATGGCCGCCCGCTTGCCGGCGGCGATGGCCTCGTCGTAGTTCTGCCTGGCCTGCCCGCGTTCCTGCAGCTCCGCCTCGACGGTGCGGCCGTCGGCGGTCATGGTCATCCCGGTCACGGCCGCGCGGTCGGGCAGCGGGAACACGTAGGTGGCCTCGAGGGCGGTGTCGTGCGGGTTGACGAACTCGGTGGTCAGGGTGACGCGGGCGACCAGCCCGGTGATGGTGGCGCGCACGTCGAGGCGGTCCAGCGGGAGGTTGCCGCGTTCGGTGCGCAACGTGCCGACGCCCGCGTCGACGGACTGCCCGACGCGGTCCAGCTCGGCCGCTCTCATCGGCGTGGTGGTGAAGGTCATCGGGAGTCCCTTTCGTCGGTGAGCAGGCCGCGGGCGGTGAGCAGGTCGAGCAGCGGCTGGGCCGCGGTGGCGATGTCCCGGTAGTCGGCGGGTGTCGGCGCGCCGGGCAGCAGCAGAACCGCGCCGCCGGTGAGCGCGACGGCGCTGAGCGGGGTCGCCCTGGGCTGCGCGGCTTCGGGCTGCACGGCTGGCGGGACGGTCTTGGGCTGGGCGGCCGGTGCCTCGGCCCAGAACCGCGGCCGCGTGGGCTGCGGGGGTGGCGGCGTCGACTCCCCCAGCAGGTCCTCGGGCACGCGGGCGATGTCGGCCAGCGCGGCGTTGGTCGCTCCCGCCAGCTCGTTCTGGATCTGGCCGAGCGAGCTGCCCTCCGCCTGGCGCCGCTTGACCGCGACGATCTGGAGCAGGTGGCGGGTGTCGTACAGCGCCGTCCGCCCGCGCATCGCCGACGGGCGGTCTACCAGGCCGGTCGTCGTGTACCAGCGGACGACGCGCCGGTCGGGCACGTCGCGGACGCGCCCGTTGGGCACGCCGGGGTACTCCGCGGCCAGCGCCGCGACCACCCGTTCCACCAGCTCGTCGATCGTCCACATGCCGCTATGGTGACACTGCAATCATGACAGTGTCAACGTCTGGTGTGACAGCGACCGGCCGCACCGCCGCCATCACCGCAACAGCCGACCCCATCGACCTGCCGCGCGAACGGCTCGACGGCACGTCAAGGACAACCGTCGGAGGGCTGACCACGCAGCGCACCGGAGCCCCGCGGGGATCCAGGCACGCGGAGGTCGGGCGAGCCGCCGGACGCCGGTGGGTTTCGTGCGCTTCGGATACGGGTGCTCCACGACTTCTCCCTGCTGCGAAAGGAGCACGGCGCCTCACGGTCGGAAACCGTGGGCGCCGTGGATGGAAGGTGCTACTTCCCGGTCGGGCCGGGTTCTCCGCCTGCGGACTCCCGGCGGACCTCGGCGTAGGTGGGCGAGCCCTTCACGAGGTCGTCGCAGAAGGCCGCGACATCGTCGCCGATGAGCTGCCGGACGCCCTTGCCCGCGGCCGCGCCCTCCTCGAAGAAGTCGACGACGTCCGCGAGCAGGGAGGTGTCGGCGGGCCCGATCTTGAAGAGGTACCTCTGCATCTCCTGGTAGACGATCCGGTAGTCCGGCGGGAGCGCCTTGACCCTGGCCACATGCGCCCACCACTGCTTCTTGCCCTCGACGATGTCCCGGATTCCCACGTCACCCTCCCAGCCCGCCCAGTTTCCGCGCCACGTTCCTGTTCAGCTGCTCGCGCCACCGGTCGCGGTAGGTCCGGGCGCCCTTGCCGCCCATCACGGCCGCGCAGAAGCCCTCGACGTCCTCGCCCAGCACCTCGTCGGCGCCCTGCCCCTCGGCCGCCGTCTCCTCCAGCAGGCCGAGGACGCCGTCGACGACCGGCGGCAGGTTGCGGCCGGTGAGGTCGGAGTGGGCGGCGAGGTGGATCTTGACCTGTTCCCAGGCCGCCCGGTGGTCGGCGGGCAGTGCGGCGGCCCTGGCCTCGAAGGCCGTCCACTCCCTGGTGAGGTCGCCGCCCGTGATGGTGTCCCAGAAGTTCACCGCCCACCCTCCTTGAGCTTGTCGATGCGCGAGGAGACGTAGTCCCACTTCGCCCAGAACCTCGCCAGTTCCTCGCGCCCGGCGTCGTTGAGCGCGTAGAACTTGCGCGGCGGGCCCACCTCGGAGCGCCTCTTCGCGACCTGGACGAGCCCGTTGCGCTCCAGGCGCAGCAGGATCGTGTAGACCGTCCCCTCGATGACGTCGGCGAAGCCGAGCTCGTTGAGCCGACGCGTGATGGCGTACCCGTAGGTCTCCTCGCCACCGATGATCTCCAGCACGCAGCCTTCGAGCGTGCCCTTCAGCATTTCCGTCAGGTCGTCCATCCGACTCCCCTGGTCGCACCAGTACTCGGTATCACCGAGTACCACTACACGGTATCACCGAGTAGCGGAGATGCCCAGGAGCAGGATGTCGGCGAGCTTGTCGGCGTAGGCGTGGGCGTCGACGCCGGGGGTGTTGTCGAGGAACGCGAGCATCACGTCGACCGCGCCCTGGTAGGTCACGGCCATGACGCGGGTGTCGAAGTCCCGGAGGCTGCCTTCCTCCTGGCCGCGGCGGAACAGCGCCTCCTGGCCCCGGTAGGTCTCCTCGTAGAAGTCGAGCGTCACCTGCCGCGTGCCGTCGGGGTGGCGCAGGTTGTGCACGATGTGGTCGAGCGCGACGAGCTCCGCGCGGTGGGTGGTGCGCAGGTCAGCGACGTGGTGGAGAGCGGCGCGGATGACCTCGGGGACGGGCCGGGTGAGGTCGAGCTCGGCCGCGACGCGGTCCCGGATGGTCGCGACCGTGGCCACCACGGTGGACCGCATCAGGTCGTCCCTGCCCGCGAAGTAGTGCCACAGCAGGCCTTTGGAGATCCCGGCGCGTTCGGCGATCCGGGTCAGCGAGGCGTCCGCGTAGCCGCGGTCGGCGATCTCCGCGATGGCCGCGGCCATGATCTGCCCTCGCCGCTGGTCCTCGTCCAGGCGCCGGCGCGGGGTCGACGGCACCCGGCTCACCGGGCCCGTCGCACGCGGAGCGCCAGGACGACCAGGGCCAGCATCAGCGCGGCGATGGCCACCATCTCCACGCGCATCCACGACGGGAACACACCGGGCAGGGCCGCCTCGACGAGGTTCACCACGAGCAGGACGCAGCCGATGACGACGATCGCGCGGAGCCCGGTGGCGCTGCCCTTGCGCGCCGCCCTCGCCCGCAGGAGCAGCAGGACCGAGAACGCGCCGACGATCAGGGCGTGCCCCCACGCCTCGTCGGTCGCCAGCCGGGGTGCCGCCACCGACAGGAGGACCAGCGCCGCCACCGTGCCGAGGGCGACCACCACGTACGCGACGACCACCCGCTGCACCGGGGCGAAGACGTCGGACGACATGTTATTGACCATGCAGTCAACAGTATTGACTCGATAGTCAATAAGCAAGACGGCAGGTCAGGCCGCGGTCCTCTCCCCCGTGGAGACGACGGCGGTCACCGTGCCGGGTCGGGGTGGGCGTGCAGGCGGGGGTGGCGCCACAGGGGGTGGAGGAGACCCCCGAACTTGAACGGCTTGTGCCATCCGGGGCCGCTGGTGATCGTGTGGTCGTCGGCGCGCAGGCCCACCGGCGAGACCACGACGACGGCGATCAGGAGCGCGGACACCGCGGGCAGCGTGCGGTACCACCGGGTTCCGGTGGTGGGCGTGGGGGACGTGGTGGTCACGGCGGACTCCGTTCTGCGGTGGCAGGAAGAACCTCCCACCGACGCGGCCCGCGGTCACTGCGGCCGGCAGGCCCACCCGCGTTGAGGTCCGCCCTACCGCCGTTCGGCCGGTGCCGGGCGGGTGGCCGCTCCGGGAATTGTCGGACCCTGCCTCTACCGTGCTCACCAGTCGGACCGAACCGGAGGAGCTGGACGTGCGCAGGTGGGAACTCGTGTCGGATGGCTCCGCGAAGTTCTGGGAGATCGGCCGGGACGGCACGAGCGTGACAGTGCGCTACGGGCGGCTGGGGTCGGCGGGGCAGACCAAGGTCAAGGACCTCGCGTCGGACGCGGCGGCGGTGGCGCACGTCGGCAAGCTGGTGGCGGAGAAGGAGAAGAAGGGGTACGCGGAGGTCGGCGGGCCCGCCCCTTCGACCGGCCGCGAGTCCACGGTGGACACGCCGCCTGCCACCGAAAAGCCGGCCGCCGAACAGCCTGCCACCGAACAACCGGCCGTCCGGCAGCCTGCCGTCGACCGTCCGGACGAGACGACGTTCGTGATCCCGCCGTCGTGGCGCAACGCCGTGCGACCGGGCCGCGGACAGGGCGCGCGCCGACCGCTCAAGTCCACTCGCGGCGTCGAGAAGTACCTGAAGTCCAAGCTCGACCCGGTACCGCGGCGGTTGGGCACGGTGCTCGCCCACCCGGACTCCGAGTCGGAGCTCGTGACCGCGGCGCGCGCCTACCTCGAAGGTGACGCGACTCCGCTGGGCGCAGCGACGGTGGCGGCCGCGCTGACCGAGGAGGCCTCGCGGTTCTACGGCCGCGAGGACGTGGCCACGATCGCGGACGCGTGGGTGGTCCGGCACGGGTTCGCCTTCGCCGCCGCGGCGGCCGGGGACCTCGGCCGGATCGAGATCTCCTGGTCCGGCGCCCGCGGCCGGGAAGCGGCGAAGGTGGAGTGGCGCACCGTCGAGCGCAAGCGGTGGCCTTACGCCAACCGCCAGGTCGTCGAACGACTGCGCGGGCTGCTGATCGGGGCGGGCGAGGAGGACTACCTCGCCGCCGTCGACGCGCTGTCCTCCCGCCGGGAGACCCTGCTGACGCGGACGATCGCCGCCTACCTCGCGCCGACCCGGCACGACTGGGTCGACGAGCTGGTCGACAGCGTGATGGCCGAGCCCAGGACCGTCGAGGAGTACCGGCTGTTCCTCACCTCCCTGCGGACCGTCGAGCAGGTGGCGGCGGTGGCCGCGCGGGACGAGTACCGGTACTACGTCACCGAGAAGGACGTCCTGCCCACGGTGGTCAACACCGTGGGAGTGGGCGTCGCGCCCGTCCTGGCGGGGCTGCTCGACGACAACCACGACAGCGACACGCGCAAGCTCGTCATCGAGGCACTGGCGTGGATCCCGACCGACGAGGCGTTCGGGCTGCTGCTCGACCGGCTGGACGACAAGTTCGTGCGGCCCGCCGTGCTCGCCGCGATCAAGCGCTACCCCGCGCGGGCGGTGCGGGAGCTGGCGGGCGTGACGGGCTCGGAGTCGGCGAGGGTGTTGCTCGTCGGGCACGTCCAGGCCGACCCGGCGCTGGTGGCCGAGGTGCTGCCGGGGCTGGACGACGCGCGGCGCGCGGCGGTCGAGCAGGCGGCCGCCGAGGAGGGGCCGGTGCCCGACGCGCCCGCCGATGCGTTGCCGCCGCTGCTGGTCACTCCCCCGTGGACGGTCGAGCGCACGGTCGTGAAGCCGGTCGTCGTGGAAGGGCTGGACTCGCCCGTCGCGCGCGACATCCGGTGGGAGCCGGGTGAGCGGGAGGTGTGGGCGGAGGCGTTCGGCCGGTACTACTGGGCCGACGCGAAGTTCCTGGTCTGGCGGATCGCGGTCGACCGGATGTTCAAGGGCAGGATCCCGCACCACGAGCAGCCCGCGCTGGTCCTCAAGGCGCCGGAGGACCTGGTCCGGCACCGCCTCGGCGAGTGGGACCCGGAGATGTGGTCGGCGATGGACTGGGCGAAGCCGGTGGTCGCCCGGTTCGGGGTCGACGCGTACCCGGTCGCGCTCAAGATCGCGAAGTCGGACCCGTCGGGGGCCGCCGAGGTGCTGCTGCCGTTCGTCGACCGCGAGGTCGCGGTGCTGCTGGCGGACTGGCTGGCGCGGCTGAAGTCGGTGTACCCGGTCGCGGTCGCCTGGTTCCTGCGGCACCCGGAGGCCGCGGCCCGCGCGCTGCTGCCCGCCGCGCTCGGCAAGGCGGGCAAGGCGAGGCGGGACGCCGAGGCGGCGCTGCGGCTGGTCGCCGGGCGCGGGCATGCCGACGTGCTGCGCGAGGTCGCGGCCGAGCACGGCGAGCGGGTCGCGGGCGCGGTCGAGGACCTGATCGCCGCCGACCCGCTGGACCGGCTGCCCGCGAAGATGCCGGTGGTGGGTACCTGGGCCGACCCGGTGCTGCTGCCCCGGATCCTGCTGCGCGACAGGCGGCACGCGCTGCCCGGCGCCGCCGCGGGGCACGTGCTGACGATGCTGGCGATGTCCAAGCCCGACGACGTGTACGCGGGTGTGGACGTGGTGCGGGAGCTGTGCGACCCGGCGTCGCTGGCGCGGTTCGCGTGGGCGGTGTTCGAGGCCTGGAAGGCCGACGGGACACCACCCAAGGACGGGTGGGTGCTGCCCGCGCAGGGGCTGGTCGGCGACGACGAGACCGTGCGGGCGCTGACGCCGGTGATCCGGGCGTGGCCCGGCGAGGGCGGGCACTCCAAGGCCGTGGCCGGGTTGGCCGTGCTGGCCGCGATCGGCACGGACGTGGCCCTGCTGCACCTCAACACGATCGCGCAGAAGGCCCAGTTCAGCGGGTTGAAGTCGCGGGCGCGGGAGATGATCGACGCGGTCGCGGCGAAGCTCGGGCTGACCGGGGAGCAGCTGGCCGACCGGCTGGTGCCGGACTTCGGGCTCGACGACGCGGCGAGCCTGGTCGTCGACTACGGGCCGCGCCGGTTCACCGTCGGGTTCGACGAGCAGCTCAAGCCCTACGTGGTCGACCCCGACGGCAAGCGGCGCAAGGACCTGCCCAAGCCGGGCGCGAAGGACGACCCCGAGCTGGCGCCCGCCGAGCACAAGCGGTTCACGCTGCTGAAGAAGGACGTGCGGACGGTCGCAGCCGACCAGGTCCGCCGGTTCGAGGCGGCGATGGTGGCGCGGCGGCGGTGGTCGGCCGAGGAGTTCCGGACGCTGTTCGCGGGGCACCCGCTGCTGTGGCACGTCGTGCGGCGGCTGGTGTGGGTCACCGGGGACGGGACGTCGTTCCGGCCTGCCGAGGACCGGACCCTGGCCGACGCGAACGACGACGCGGTCGAGCTGGCCGAGGACGCGGTGGTGGGGATCGCTCACCCGCTGGACCTGGCAGACACCCTGGAGCGGTGGGCGGAGGTGTTCGCCGACTACGAGATCCTGCAGCCGTTCCCGCAGCTGGGCAGGCCGGTGCACGCGTTCACCGACGCCGAGCGGGCCGAACGGAGGCTGACCCGGTTCGAGGACGTGAAGGTGCCGGTGGGCAAGCTGCTGGGGCTGACCAACAAGGGCTGGCGGCGCGGGGAGCCGCAGGACGCCGGGGTGGAGTGCTGGATCACCCGGCCGGTGCCGGGCGGGTCGCTGGTGGTCAACCTCGACCCCGGCATCCCGGTCGGGGTGGTCACCCTGTTCGAGGAGCAGTGCCTGACCGCGGTGTGGCTCAACGACCGCGGCGGGGACTGGCGCCCCCGCGGGTCGCGGACCTTCGGCGAGCTCGACCCGGTCACCGCGTCCGAGGTGCTGGCCGACCTGTCCTCCCTGACGATCTGAGGAAGAGCCTTGTCCGACAACAAGAAGGTCCAGCGGCCACCGGCCGAGGTGCGGTTCGCCGACGAGCTGGCGCGGCTGCGCGAGTCCGACACCGCGCACCGGCCGCCGGGGTGGGCGCTGAGCCTGCAGGGGGCGCGGCGGTTCATCGTCGGGGACCCGCGCGCGGGCATCACCCGCAAGTTCGTGGGCGACCCGTCGTTGATCGACCGGGCGCTGGTGACGCTCGCGACGACCCGCGGGCTGATGCTGGTCGGCGAGCCGGGGACGGCGAAGTCGCTGCTCTCGGAGCTGATCGCGGCGGCGGTGTGCGGGGAGTCGACGCTGACGATCCAGGGCGGCGCGGCCACGACCGAGGACCAGATCAAGTACTCGTGGAACTACGCCCTGCTGGTGGCCGAGGGCCCGTCGCCCCGCTCGCTGGTGCCCGCGCCGATGCTGCGCGGCATGGCCGAGGGCAAGGTGGTCCGGTTCGAGGAGATCACCCGGTGCCCGCTGGAGGTGCAGGACTGCATGCTGTCGCTGCTGTCCGAGCGGGTGGTGGCGATCCCGGAGCTGACCGGGCCGGACGGGATGGTGTTCGCCAACGACGGGTTCACCGTCATCGCGACGGCGAACACGCGCGACCGCGGCGTGAACGAGATGAGCGCGGCGCTCAAGCGGCGGTTCAACTTCGAGACCGTGTTCCCGATCGCCGACCTGGCCACCGAGCTGGACCTGGTGGAGCAGGAGTCGCGGACGCTGCTGGAGCGCTCCGGCGTCGGCGTGCAGCCCCGCCGCGACGTGCTGGAGGTGCTGGTGACGACGTTCCGGGAGCTGCGCGACGGGGTGACGTCCTCGGGGCAGCCGATGGACCGGCTGACGACGGTGATGAGCACGGCGGAGGCGGTGTCGGTGGCACATGCCGTCGGGCTGCGCGGGTGGTTCCTGCGCGGTGAGGCGGGCACGCCCGCGGACCTGGTGGAGTGCCTGGCGGGGACGGCGGCCAAGGACAACCCGGACGACCTGGCCCGGCTGCGGCGGTACCTGGAGCAGCAGGCGTCGCGGCGCAAGGGCGCGCAGTGGCAGGCGCTGCACCAGGCCCGCCACCTGCTGCCCGGCTGATGGCGACCACGTTCGTCGGGGGCCGGCACCACAGCCCCGCGTGCGCGCGGCTGGTGGCCGAGACCATCGAGGCGCTGCGACCGGCCCACGTGCTGGTGGAGGGGCCGGTCGACATGAACGACCGGCTCGACGAGCTGCTGCTCGGGCACGAGCCGCCGATCGCGGTCTACACCTACTACCGCGACGAGGAGCGGTCGCACGCGTCGTGGACGCCGTTCTGCGACTACTCCCCCGAGTGGGTCGCGCTGGCCGCGGGCCGGGCGTGCGGGGCGCGGGTGCGGTTCATCGACCTGCCCGCGTGGCACCCGGCGTTCACCGGGCGCGGCAACAGGTACGCCGACGCCGAGGCGCGCTACACCGAGGTGACCGGCAGGCTGTGCCGGGAGTTCGCGGTCGACAACACCGACGTGCTCTGGGACCACCTGTTCGAGGTGGAGCCCGCCGACGGGCTCGCGGACCGGCTCACGGCCTACTTCGACCTGCTGCGCGGCGAGGCGACGACCGAGCACGCCGACGTGGAGCGCGAGGCCTACATGGCGTCGTGGGTCCGGGCCGCGCAGGCCGACGCGGGCGACCGGCCGGTGGTCGTGGTGACGGGCGGGTTCCACACCCCCGCGCTGCGGGTGCTGGCCGCCGGGGCCGAGCCGGGATGGCCGGAGGTGCCGCGGCCGCCGCAGGACGCGGTGGGCGCCAGCTACCTGGTGCCGTACTCGTTCCGGCGGCTGGACGCGTTCACCGGCTACCAGTCCGGGATGCCCTCGCCCGAGTACTACCAGCACCTGTGGGAGGACGGGGTGGCCGGCGCGGCGGAGGCTCTGGTCGCGTCGGTGGTGGGGCGGCTGCGCGGGCGCAGGCAACCGGTGTCGACCGCGGACCTGATCGCGGCCCGCACCCTCGCGCAGGGTCTGGCGAGGCTGCGCGGGCACGCCGACCCGTCGCGCACCGACGTGCTCGACGGGCTGGTCGGCGCGCTGGTGTCGGAGGACCTGTCGCAGCCGCCGCCGTGGACGGTGCGCGGGCCCCTGAGGCCCGGCGCCCACCCGGCGGTGGTGGAGATGGTGGCGGCGCTCAGCGGTGACCGGGTGGGCGCGCTGCACCCGGACACCCCCGCTCCCCCGCTGGTCGCCGCCGTGACGGCGGAGCTGCTCGCGCTGGGCCTGGACGGCTCGGGTGAGGTCGACCTCGACCTCGCCGACGATCTCGGGCTGCGGCGCGGCCGGACGCTGCACCGGTTGCGGGTGCTGGGGATCGTCGGCTTCGACCGGCTGGCCGGGCCCACCGGCGGCGGCGACCCGGTGTTCACCGAGCGGTGGCGGCTCACCCCGTCCGACCGCAGGCTGCCGGCGCTGATCGAGGCGGCCGTGCACGGCGCGACCCTGGAGGAGGCCGCGGGCGCGGCCCTGCGCGGCCGGGTCGAGGACGCGCCGGTCGACCGGCTCGCCGAGGTGCTGTTCGACGCGGCGCTGTGCGGCGTCACCGCCCTGTCCGACGACGTGGTGACCGCGTTGACGACACGGGTCGGGGCGGTGGCGGACGTGGCCGAGCTGGGGCGGGTGCTGGTGGTCGTCGTCGGGTTGTGGCGCTACGACGGGCTGTTCGGCACGGCGGGCAGCCCGGTGCTGGGCGCGGTGATCAGCGGCGCGGTGACTCGGGTGCTGTGGCTGGTCGAGGGGCTGCACGGCGGACCGGCACCGGCCGACCACCGCAGGCTGCTGGCGTTGAGCGCGACCCGCGACGCCGTGCGGCACGCCGAGTCGGTGCTGGCCACCGGGCGGGGCGAGGCGGTCGCCGTGCTCGGGCGGGTCGCCGCCGACCCGCAGGCGCCACCGGACCTGCGCGGGGCGGCGTTCGGGTTCTGCTGGTCGCTGGGCGGGGGCGCCGACGTGGTGCGGGCCGTGCGGGGCATGTCGGGGCCCAGGACGATCGGCGACTGGCTGGCCGGGCTGTTCGCCGTCGCCCGCGAGGAGGTGCTGTCCGCGGACGCGGTGATCATGCTGCTCGACGAGCTCGTGCACGCACTGTCCGAAGAGGACTTCCTCGTCGCGCTTCCCGCGCTGCGCCAGGCCTTCGCGTACTTCCCGCCCGCCGAACGGGAGACGATCGCGAAACGGGTGCTGGTCGCGCGGGGCACCGGAGGGTCCGCGCGGGAGCTGCTGCGGATCGACGTGGACCCGGTGGTGGTCGCCGAGGGGATGGCGCTGGAGGCCAAGGTCGACGCGGTGCTCGCGCGAGAGGGGTTGGCATGACGGGGATGGAGCGGTGGCGGCTGATCCTCGGCGAGCCCGCCGGGCCGCACTGCGGCGGAGCCGACGGCGGGGCCGAGGGCGACCCGGCGGCCATGGACGCGGCGGCCATGGACGCGGCGCTGGAATGGCTCTACGGCAGGGAGGAGGACCTCGACCCGCGCGGGGTGCGGCGCGCCGGGCAGGGCGCGTCGGTGCTCACGACGGTGACCTGGCTCGACGAGATCCACCGGCTGTTCCCCAAGGAGACGGTCGAACGGCTGGAGCGCGACGCGGTGGAGCGCTACGACATCACCGAGATCGTCACCGACCCCGAGGTCCTCTCGCGCGTCGAGCCCAACGCCTCGCTGCTGCGGGCTGTGCTGCGCACCAAGCACCTGATGAACCCGGACGTGCTGGCCATGGCGCGCAGGATCGTGGCCGCGGTGGTCGCCGAGCTGATGCGCAAGCTGGCCAAGGAGGTGCGCAACGCGCTGAGCGGCACGAGGTCGCGGCGGCCCAGCACCTTCAAGCAGGCCCGCAACTTCGACTTCCGCCGCACGATCCGGGCGAGCCTCGCGCACTACGACCCCGCCGACCGCCGGGTGCGCATCGAGAAGCCGATGTTCTCCTCGCGCACGCGGCGGCACCTGGAGCCCCGCCAGCTGATCATGGTGGTCGACCAGTCCGGGTCCATGGCCGGCTCGGTGATCCACTCTGCGGTGACGGCCGCGTGCCTGTGGGGGCTGCCGGGGCTCAAGACGCACCTGGTCGTGTTCGACACGGCGGTGGTCGACCTGACCTCCGACGTGACCGACCCCGTCGAGCTGCTGATGAAGGTCCAGCTCGGCGGCGGCACCGACATCGCGAAGGCCGTGGACTACGCCGCGGGTCTGGTCGAGAACCCCCGGCGGACGATCGTCGCGCTGGTCACCGACTTCTACGAGGGCGGGGACCCGGTACGGCTGGTGCGCACCGTGCGCAGGCTCGTCGACCAGGGCACCACCGTGCTCGGCCTGGCCGCCCTCGACATGGACGCCAACCCCAACTACGACAAGGACCTCGCCCAGCGGCTGGCCGACGTGGGCGCGCACGTGGGCGCGATGACACCGGGCATGCTGGCCGAGTTCGTCGCGGAGAGGCTGGTCTGATGCGGGACGACCTGCTCGCGCTGACCCCGGACGCGTTGGCGGCGCTGGCCAACCGGGGCCTGGTCAAGCGCGCGACCAAGGACCTCGACGCCGGGGCCGGTCCCACCCTGGAGGTCGACGGCGACCTGGTGCGCGGCCGGTTCGCCGACGGGGTCGAGGTCGAGCTGCCCGCCGGGGTCCCACTCGCCGCGGCGCCCTGCTCGTGCGGCGCGCACGGCGTGTGCCGCCACCGGATCGCGGTCGTGCTCGCCTACCAGCGCCGGGACGAGTCGGCGCCCGCGTTCACCCCGTGGTCGCCCGGCACCATCGACGACACCGCGCTGGCCGCTTTGCTGGGCACCCGCGGCCTCGCCGCGGCCAAGCGGTCGCACGCCGCCGGGTACTCCGTGCGGCTGCGCAGGCCGACGGCGGCCGATCCGGCCGCGAGCGCCGAACTGCCGTCGTGCACGGTCCGGTTCCTGGTGCCCGGCGACCTCGCCTACGCGCACTCCGACGCGACCGCCACGCGGCGCGCCGAGTTCGTGGCGCACGCGGTGTGGGCGTTCCGCGAGGCCGACGACCGGGGGCTGCTCGACGAGGTCGTGCGGTTCGACGTCGCCGGGAGCGCGGAGTCGGACCGGACCGGGCTCGCCGACGCGCTGGAGCTGGCCGACCGGGTGCTGCTCGACGGCGCCGCGCACGCCGACCCGGTGCTGGACGCCGGGCTGCGCCGGGCCGGGGCGGAGCTGGGCGGGCGCGGTCTGCACTGGCCCGCGGCGGCCGTGGGGGACCTGGTGGACCAGCTGGTGGCCTACCGGGAGCGGTCCGCGCACTACCACCCGCAGCGGGTCGCCGAGCTGGTCGCGGAGCTGCACGCGCGGCACCGGGCGACCGGGGCGCGCACGCAGGTGCTGGGCGCCGACGTGCCCGCGGAGACGCCGTTGGACCGGGTGCGGGTGACGGCGCTCGGGTGCCGGGTGAGCGGCACCGTGCAGGACCGGACCGCCGAGGTGTTCTTCGCCTGCGGGCCGACCACGCTGGTGCTGCGGCACCGGTGGCCCATCGCCGAGGGCGAGTCGCCGACGGGCCACGACCTGGCGTCGCGTCGGCTGGCGGGCACCGCGCTGGCCTCACTGGCCGCGTCGAACGTCGTGTCGGAGGCGGCGTCGCGCAACGCAGGCCGCGTGCTGCGGCTGGCGAAGGGGCGGGTGTCGAAGACGTCGATCACCCCGGTCGGCCGGTCGTGGGAGGCGTTGTCGGACGCGGTGCTCGTGCGCGACCTCGCCGCCGAGTCGGCGGTGCTGGACCGGTTGCCGCCACGGCTGGTGCGGGCACGGGTGGAGGCCGAGCTGGTGCGGGTCGTCGCGGTCGCCGAGGTCCGCTCCACGCACTACTTCCCCGGCGCGCAGCGGCTGGAGGCCGTGGTGGCCGACGAGCTGGGCGCGACGGCGACGGTGTCGGCGACCTACCGGGGTGTGTGCCCCGGCGCGCTGGACGCGCTGGCCGACGCGCTCGGGTCTGGGCCGGTGCTGGTGAGCGGGTCGTTGCGGCGGGTCGGCGGGGTGCTCGTGGTCGACCCGATCGCCGTGCTGACCGGGGCCGGGCTGGTGGTGCCCGACCTGGCGCCGCTGCCGGGCGTGGACCTGGTGCCGGGGTACGGCGATCAGGGGTCCGACCTCATCGGGTCGGCGGTGGACGCGGCGCTGGCGGCGTGCGCGGAGGC
Organism: Umezawaea tangerina; assembly: GCF_003002815.1. GTDB lineage: Bacteria > Actinomycetota > Actinomycetes > Mycobacteriales > Pseudonocardiaceae > Umezawaea > Umezawaea tangerina. The sequence goes on from NZ_PVTF01000005.1 coordinate 598,815, forward strand.
CGCGCACCGGGGGCTGCGCCACCTCACGCCCACCCTGCGAGCCAGGCTCGACGACGTGGCGGCCGACCTGCGGCGGGTCGGGCTCACCGGCAACGCGGACGCCGTGGCGGCGTTCGGGCGGGAGGCGAGCACGCGGACGTGGGTGGACGCGCAGGTCCGGCTGCTGACGACCGCGGAGTGCCGCTGACCGCGCGGTGGCGTCGTCGGGCTGAGGGATCGCGGTACGGCCACCGGATGCATGGGCTCGGCGCGGGTCGTCTCCATTGGTAACGGCGATACCGGCGTTATGCCATTCACGACGACCGGAAGTTCTTGATCGCATTCCTTCTCCGCACGCCGGGCGTTCATCCGATGAACGAGCACGGGACGCATTAGGGGTGTCACTCACGGTGACCACCCCTCAATATCGTCGGTCTATATAACTCTCGCTTTCCGGTCGACTACCCGCTGTTTCCGGCTGTGACCATGCACCCAAGTGGAGCAAATTAACCTGAATGGCCGTATGCGATCACACTTTTGCGGCTTACTGTCTGTCACGGGCGGCCTCGCCGGGACGACGGTGAAAATGGGTCACGCCCTACTCGTGGTGCATTCGATCGTTTGAGGAGTCGATTTCTAGATGAGCATTGAGCTGGCGTTGAAAGAATCCATGACCATAGCCGGGGCAGTGGGCGTCGCGCTGGTCGACTACGACAGCGGAATGTCGCTCGGCACGATGGGCGGTGGCGAGTGGCTCAACCTGGAAATCGCCGCGGCGGGCAACACCGAGGTCGTGCGCGCGAAACTCAGAGTCATGGCGTCCTTGGCGTTGAACGACAGCATCGAGGACATCCTGATCACCCTGAACCACCAGTACCACCTGATTCGCCTGCTCACCCCGGCCAAGGGCACCCCGACGCTGTTCCTCTACCTCGTCCTCGACCGGGAACGCGCCAACCTCGCTCTCGCCAGGCTCTACCTCAAGCGCATCGAAGCCAATCTGACGGTATGAGCAGCGCACACGCCCACGAGGCACGCAACCCTCCGGCGTTGCCGACGCGGAAACCGACGTCCACAAAGCCGAAATCGTTGCCACAGGGGCCCGTTGTGACTCAGCCGCCATTCGACCGGGAAGAGTTGGCGGAGACCCTCCGCGCAATTCGCCACCAGATCGACAGGGTCACCGGACTGCTGGTGGCCACCCGTGACGGGTTGGTCCTGTCCAGTGACACCGAGGGCGTCGCCGCCGAGAGCGTCGCCGCGATGGCCGCCGCCACGATCGGGTTGGCGGCCCAGTTCACCTCCCAGGCGAACGTCGGCCAACCGCGCACCGCGGTGTTCGAGGGGGACTCCGGTTACGTCTGCGTGTTCCCGGTCGAGTCCTCGCTCCTGCTCGTCGTCTTCGGCGAGAAGGGCATCACCCACGGGCTGTTCAACATCGCGGCGCGGCAGGCGCTGTCGCTGATCCAGCACGCCGTGCTGCGCCAGCGGGTCCAGAAGGTGCGGGCCAACCGCCGCTCGTACTACGACCAGCCCGAGGGATGACCAGCCTCGGCGCTTCGCGGGGGTCCGGGGCGACCGGCTCCCCCGGCGACAGCGGCGGGCATCCCGTCAAGGCGGATCCGCGGGCCTCGACCACGAGTGGTCGCCCCCGACCGCCGGAGCCCGAACCCGTGGTGGTGTGACGCGGCTTGCCCCGTCCCACCACCACGGGTAGGCCTTCCGAAGGCGGACGGTCAGTGGCCCTTGCGGGTGGAGCTGTTGCGCACCCACACCCACAGGGCGAGGGCGCCCAGGGCGACGACGACCACGATGTCGATGGTCCTGGCGGTGGAGTCCGCGGCGGGGCCGCTCTTCTGCACGACGGTGGACACGTCGGCCACCGGGGCCGAGGGTGTGTCGGTCTGCGCGAGCAGCAGGGCCGTGCCGGTGGTCAGCCGCAGGTTGTCCTCCGGGGCCCGGTCGGAGGCGTTCGCGCTGCCCGCGACGACGAGCAGCAGGAAGGCCAGGGCCAGGAACGTGGTGAGCAGCGTCGCGCGAACGACTCGGATGGCCACGGCGTTCGTCCTCCTCCTGTCACGCGCCCGCAGGCGCCAACGTGGAGGAGTACGTATGCCGGGCCGGTTCGGATCATCGTCGGGCAGGTGATTTACCCGGCGGCCATCTGCCTGGCGCGATAGGTCACGGCGGCGCTTGTCGCGGACGCGGCGATCACGGCCGAGCCCACGATGATGCCGCTGATGGCGATCGGGCCGTCGGCGACGCTGTACCGCTTGAGGGTCTCGACGATGGACCAGATGCCGAGCAGGGCGGCGACGACGCTCAGCCACGGCGTGTCCAGCGGTGCCATGGCGCGCACCACCGAGAGCAGCATCACTCCCCCGGCGATCGCCACGACGGGCCAGAAGCCGACCAGGTTGTCGGTGATGACGGCGCGGTCGAGCACGAGCGGCGCGATGATCGACCAGACTCCCGCGAGGAACGCGACGACGCTGGTGCGGCTCGCGACCGCGATCAGCCCCAGCACGACTTCCTCGTCGTGCCGCTGCTCGGTGTCCTCCACCACGTCCTCCGGTCTCGATCGGCTCCGCCCCAGCACTTCCACGCGCGCACGGGTGGTGGTCGAGGAGGAATCACGAGCATGGACGACGGCGTGCCGGTTGTCGAGAGCGGATCATTCCCGCGGCGGGAGGCAGACCGGGCGGTCCACCGGGATCCGCGGCCCTCAGGCGCCGCGGTCGGGTGAGCCGAACAGGATGATGGACCGGTACCCCTGCAGCACCGCGAACCGCGCCCCTCGTTCGTCGAGGCGGGCGATGAGGTGGTCCCAAGCCGCCGCCACGTCGTCGACGGCCTTCATGTTGGCGGTCAGGTCGCCGGTGACGGGGGTGAAGAAGTCGTTCCAGTGCAACGGGACGAACACCTTGGGATCCACTGTGGACACGACGTTGCGGTGGAACTCCTCGCGGAACGCCGCGTCCTTGCCGAACGAGCCCGCCGTGCCGCAGAACAGGACGTCGGCGCGGACGCCGTCGAGCCCGCCGGGCAGGAAGCCCGCCGACGCCTTGACGAGCAGCGAGTGGCCGCCGTGCTCGACCAGGAAGTCGAACGAGCCGCCCTCCAGGTACGCCTTGGCGCCCGCGGGCTGCGCGAGCGGTCCGGTGATGGGGGTGCCGTCGCCGCCGATGGTGCCGGGTGAGTGCTTCGACGCCAGGACGGTGACGGTGAAGTCGCCGATCCGCAGGGGTTTCCCGGTCTCGTAGCGGGCGAGCCGCTCCTCGGGCACCCCGCCGCCGCGGCCGATGTTCAGGGTCGACTCCGAGCCGTGCAGGACCGCACCGGTCTTGCGGGTGAGGTAGGCGGCGTCGAGCGAGTGGTCGTAGTGGGAGTGCGAGACGAACACCGCCCGCACCCGGTCGGCCCCGACGGCGGCCAGGGTCCGGTCGACCTTGCCCTCGTCGGTGCTCAGGTCGCCGAACAGGGCGGTGGTGAGCGGGACGTCGGTGATGAACGCGTCGAACAGCAGCTGCGTCACGCCGTCGTCCACCAGCAGCGTGGTGGTGCCGAGGAAGGTGGCCTGCACCTCCCCGGCGCGCAGCTCGCGGTCGTCGTCGACGAGGTGCGCCGCGTAGCGCGACACGTCCCCGGACGGGGCCAGGTAGGCGAAGTACCCGGCCGCCGCCGCTCCCACCCCCACGACGCCGACGGCGCCCGCGATGACCGCCCGCCTGCTGATGCCGCGCGGCGGTGGGGAGTCTGCTGGCGCCTTCTTGCGGGAAAACGGCATGTCGGGACCCGTTCCACTCGGAGTGACGGACGGAAAGTGGCAGAAACTGACAAAATGAGTGAAGCAAAAGTGGCGGAAACTGTCAATTTCGTGTCCTAGGATGTGCCCATGCCGCCGCCCCAGGGACGCCGCGCGTCCAACGAGGCCCGCAAGAGGCGCGCCGCGCGCCGCGCCGCCGTCGAGCTGTCCGAGGAGCACGGGTTCGGCGCCGTGCTCATGCCCGCGATCGCCGAACGGGCGGGCGTCTCCGAGCGCACGCTGTTCCGGATGTTCGGCACCAAGGCCGGGATCTTCTGGCACGACCCGTTCCTGGAGCGCGTGGCCACCCGGCTCGACGAGGACACCGCCCGCGAGGACCCGCTGCGCGCCGTGCTCGAGGCCGTCGAGGCGACGGCGCGGGCGATGGACCACGAGGACCGCGACCTCGAACGGCGGCGGCGGGCGCTGGTCGTCGCCGAGCCGGAGCTGCTGGGCGTCGGCGCGCGGTCGGTGATGGTCAGCGGCCGCGAGCTCACCGAGCGGATGACCCCTCCCGACGCCGACGACGCCGAGAGGCTGCGGCTGACGCTGTTCGCCGCGTTCGCCGCCGCGGCACTGGGCGCGGTGCCGGTGGACCCGGACGAGCCCGAGGAGCAGTGGGTGGCCGCACTCTCGGCCGCGGTGCGGGTGGCCGCGTTCGGGCCGCTCAGCGAACCGGGTGCGACCTCGGGCCGCTGAAAGACCTCGATCAATGTCCTGTTAGGACCCTCGCGCGACAACCCATGTGGGACAGGACCATCCCATCTAAGTTGACTATCGCAACTCAGGTCGATACCTTGGCCCCGCACGACCACCACCGGGGACGCACCCCGGTGCCGGTCGAGGGGGACTTGTGACAGCGACGGCGAAACACCCGTTCCGCGCGGCAGTGGAAGCCAAGGACATGGACGCGCTGGCCGCGTCGTTGGCACCCGACGTGCTCTTCTACCCACCGATCCGCGACGAACCGCTGCGCGGTCGCGAGGCCGCGGTCGCCGGGCTGCGGTTCGCGGCGACGACCTTCGCGTTCGGCGACGGGTTCCGCTACGTCGACGAGCTCGCCGGTGCCGGGTCGGTGGTGCTGGTGTTCGAGACCGAGATCGACGGGGCGTTCCTCGAAGGTGTCGACTACCTCGTCCTCGACGACGACGGCCTGGTGCGCGAGCTGCGGATCAGCATGCGGCCCGTGTCCGCCGCCCGGAAGTACCTCGCCTTCGCGGAGGAGGCCATCGCCGACGGCAGGACCCCGACGGCCTACAGCCGCCCCGGTGACCCGGCAGGACGACCCGGCGGCGCGGGCCACCGCGCGGAGGAGGACTGACATGCCGAGACTCGACGCCTACATCCCCGAGGGCGCGCTCACCGCGGAGGCCGAGGACGAGCTGCTCTCCACGCTCACCGACATCCTGCTGCGCAACGAGGGTGCCGATCCCCGCGACCCGACCGCGCGCTCGATCGCGTTCGTGTGGCTGCACCGGCCCGCGAAGGTGTTCCGGGCGGGCGCCGCGCACGAGGCCCCGATCTACCGCTTCGAGCCGCGCGTGCCCGAAGGCCAGTACGACGAGGAACGCCGTCGGGCGATGGTCGAGGAGATCACCGCGGCGGTCCTCGACGCGGAGCGCGGCGCCTACGACCGCGACGCGCTCCGGATCTGGGTGTTCCCCACCGAGGTGCCGGAGGGCAGCTGGGGTGCGGCGGGGCGCGTGTGGCGGCTGGCCGACATCGCCGGGCTGATCTTCGGTGACAGGGAGAAGGGCCGCGCCTTCGCCGAGAAGCGCCTTGGTGTGCGCCGGAGTTCGGTCGGGTAGCGGTCGCTGTCGACGAGGACGTGAGGAACGCCGGTGATCGCCGCGGCGCTGTTCGGAGGAGCCCCGACCTGGCTGGATACCGAAGGTGAACCCAGATAGGGTCGCGGCATGGAGTTCGACCGTTCGCAGTGGAGTGCCGAGAACTGCTCCGCCAAGCGCACGCTGGACGTCGTCGGCGAGAAGTGGACGTTCCTGGTGCTGCGCGAGGCCTACTTCGGGGCTCGTCGCTTCGAGCAGTTCCACGCCGGTGTCGGGTGTGCGCGCAACCTGCTGACCGACCGGCTCAACACGCTGGTGGACAACGGTTTGATGCAGCGCCTGCCCTACCGGGAGCCGGGGGCGCGCCAGCGCAACGAGTACCGGTTGACCGAGGCGGGTGTGGAGCTGTACCCCGCGCTGGTCGCGTTGATGCAGTGGGGTGACCGCTGGGTCGCCGACCCCGAGGGCCCTCCGGTCGAGATCACCCACCGCGAGTGCGGCGCGCCCGTGCGGGTGGAGCTGTGCTGCGCGGACGGCCACGTCGGCCTGACGGCCCGTGACACGGTGGCGGTGCCGGGGACGGGCGCCCGGCGGGCAGGCTGAGAGCCCCGCTCAGCCGAGCAGGCGGGTGAGCTCCACGCGGGAGCGGACCTCCAGCTTGGCGAAGATGTTGCGCAGGTGGTGCTCGACGGTGCGGTGGCTGATGAACAGCTGCGCGGCGATCTCCCGGTTGGTCGCGCCCTCGGCCACCAGGCGGGCGATCTGCGACTGCTGCGGGGTCAGGTCGGTGGCGGGCGCGGGGTGGGTGGTGACGATCGTGTCGCCGGAGGCCCGCAGCTCGGCGCGGACGCGGTTGACGAAGTGCTCGGAGTCGTACTGCTGGAAGATCTTCAACGCGTCGCGGAGGTGCTCGCGCGCGGCCTTGGGCTGACGGACGCGGCGCAGCCGGTGGCCGTAGAACAGCTCGGTCTTGGCCAGCTCCATGGCGGTGCCGCCCTCGCGGTGCAGCCGGATGGCCTCGCGGAAGTGGTCGTCGGCCTCGGGCGCGGCACCGGCGAGCAGCGCGCGCGAACGGTGCGACAGCGCCATCCGGGCCGGGGCACCGGTGCTGACCGCCCAGCCCTCGAACTGGCGCAGCACCTTGGCGGCGCTGGCCTGCTGGCCGCACGCCACCGCGGCCTCGACGAAGTGCGGCGCGGTCATCACCTTGATGCCGGGGTGCACGCGGCCCGTGCCGACCGCGAGCAGCCGCAACCGGTTGAGCGCGTCCACCGGCCGGTCGTCGACCAGGTCGACGCAGGCGAACGCCCACGAGCCGAACGTGCTGGGCCGGCCGAGCCCGCGCCGCGCCACGTCGGCCGCGGCCAAGTGCAGGCGGTGCACGGCGGTGGCCTTGTTGCCCTGCAACGCCGCCATCAGCGCGAGGATCGTGAGGTGGTCCACGACGGTGTTGGGCTGTCCCATCGCGGTGGCCTCGCGCACGCCCTCCAGGGAGCTGTCCAGCGCGATCGAGTGCTGGTCCAGCAGCAGTGCCGCCAACGACCGGTAGACCAGCGCCCACGGCACGAGCGAGGTCATGCCGGAGTCGCGGGCCGCCGCGACGGCCTGGGAGGCCAGCTCCAGCGACCGGTCGGCGTTGCCCAGGACGTAGGCCGCCTGGCTGCCCCAGATCTTCGACCGCGGGTCGTGCAGCCCGCCCGCCAGCCGCACGGCCCGGCGCAGCGCGGGCAGCGCGCGCTGGTGCTTGCCCGCGAACGTGGCGGCCAGGCCCTCCAGGTGGTCGAACATCAGCTGCCGCACGGGCGGGTCGTCGGGCTGGCGCAGGGCCAGGGCGTGCTCGGCGATCGCGGCGTGCTCGGCCTGGTCGCCCGCGATGCTGCTGGCCTCCGCGGCGAAGATCAGCGCGGTCACGGCGAGGGTGCGGTGGGAGTCGAGCAGGCCGTCCGAGGCCTTGCGCAGGCTGCGGACCGCCGTGCCGGGGACGGCGTCGCCCAGCTCGATACCGCCGCGCACGAGGTCGGCCAGGCCGTGCAGCTCGCGGGTGTGCGTGAGGGCGCGGGCCTGCCGCAGGGCTTCGCGCGAGCGGCGCGGCTTGCCGTTGGACCAGTGGTCGGTCGCGGCGGCGATCAGGTGCGCGGCCTTGGCGGCCGGTGCGCGGGTCAGGGCAGCGGCCCGTTGGAAGGCCTGCGAGGACGCCGTGTAGTCCCCTGCCCGCCGGGCGACCGCCGCGGCCTCGCCCAGCTCGGCGGCGCACTCGTCGGACGGCTCGCGGGACATGGCGGCGCGGTGCCAGATCCACCGCGACCGGTGCGCCTCCGGGTCGAGCACCCCGGCGAGCAGGGCGTGGGCCTCGCGGCGTTCGGCGATCGACGTCTCGGTGAGCAGGGTCGTCCGCGTCAACGCGGTGGGCAGCCGCACGTGCTCGCCTTGCAGCACAAGCAGTCCGGCCGCGCGCGCCTCCTCCAGCGCCTCCAGCTCCAGGCCGGCGCGCACGACGGTGTCGAGCTCCAGGTCCTCGTCTGCCACCGCGATCCGCACCAGCCTGCGCGCGTCCGGCGACAGCGCCGCCAATCGGGTGCGCAACCGGGAGCGCAGGGCGCTGTCGGGCGGCAGCATGCCCGGCGTGGTCGAGCGCGACAGCTCCACGATGGCCAGCGGGTTGCCGCCCGCCAGGTCGAGCACCTCCTCGGCGTGGTCCTCCGAGACGCCCAACGGGCTGTGCGCGGCCAGCACGCGCATCGCCGCCGGGTCGTCCAACGGCCTCAGCACCGAGGTCGGCACGCCCTCCAACGGGTCCTCGCCGCGCGCGGGCTCACGGCCGAACAGCACCGACACCGGGCGCTCGGACACCCTGCGGGCGACGAAGGCAAGCGCTTGCAGCGACTCGGCGTCCAGCAGTCCGGCGTCGTCGACCACGACCAGCAGCGGGCGTTCGCGGGAGACCTCGACCAGGAACCGGTGCAGCTCCGCGTGCAGCCCGAACGTGCGGCGCGGGGTGCCGGTGGCCAGACCGGTCACCGCGGCGAGCGAGGTGGGGACGCGGTCGGCGAGCGGTTGCAGCAGCCGGTGCAGGCCCGCGTGCGGCAGCGCCGTCTCAGCAGGCGCGCCGTGCGCGGTGAGCACGCGCAGACCGGCGGCCGAGGCGTGGGCCAACCGGAGCAGCGCGGTCTTGCCGGAACCGGGTCCACCCACCACGACCAGCGCGGAACCCCGACCGGCGCGAGCGCTTGCGAGCAGGTCCAGCACGGAGGCGCGCTCCTGGTCCCGTCCGTGCAGCACGACCTCGGGAGCCATGTCCACAGTGTTGCGCGGAGGTTGCGAACTGGGGAAGGGGTAGGGCCGGAATTTACCTATCAACGTTAGTTTTTCAGTCCCACGACTGGTGATTCCACCGATGCCGAGGACCCATGATCCGCCCAGACTGCTGCGGACCACCGCCGTTCGTGGAAAGAAGACCAATGACGATCACTTCCCACGAGAAACTGCTGGAGGTCGACGGTGTGACCGTCCGGTTCGGCGGACTGGTCGCGCTGCACGACGTCGGGCTCAGCATCCGCCCCGGAACGGTCGTGGGTGTCATCGGCCCCAACGGCGCGGGCAAGACCACCCTGTTCAACGTCGTGTGCGGGTTCCTCCGCCCCGACGAGGGCGAGCTGCGGTGGAAGGGACGGCCGCTGCGCAAGCACCGACCCGACCAGCTCGCCGGGCTCGGCATCGCCCGCACCCTCCAAGGGCTGGGGCTGTTCGGCGGCCTCACCGTGCTGGAGAACGTGATGACCGGCGCGGGCAGGCTCGCCCGCACCGGCGCCCTGGCCTCGCTGCTGGGCACCGGCCGGGCCGCCCGCGACGAGCGCGAGCTGCGGGCCCGGTCCGAGGACGTGCTCGCCGAGCTCGACATCGCCCACGTGGCGGACCTGCTGCCCGGCGCCCTGCCCTACGGCGTGCGCAAGCGCGTCGCGCTCGCCCGCGCGCTGGTCGCCGAACCGGAGCTGCTGCTGCTCGACGAGCCCGCCAGCGGCCTGTCGACCGCGGAGATGGACGAGCTGGCCACCCGGATCACCTCGTTGAGCGAGAAGACCGCGGTCGTCCTGGTGGAGCACCACATGGACCTGGTCATGCGGGTGTGCGACGAGGTCGTCGTCCTCGACTTCGGCGAGGTCATCGCGACCGGCCCGCCCGACGTGGTGCGCGTCGACCCCGCCGTCGCCGACGCCTACCTCGGCACCGCACCCGAGGAGCAGCCCAGTGCTTGAGATCAACGGGGTGACCGCGGCCTACGGGCTGGTGCGCGCGCTGTCGGAGGTGACGCTGACCGTCGAGGAGGGCAGCATCACCGCCATCCTCGGCGCCAACGGCGCGGGCAAGACGACGCTGCTGCGCACGATCAGCGGGCTGGTCCGCGCGAGCGCGGGGACGATCACCGCCTTCGGCGAGGACATCACCGCGCTGCCCACCGACCGGATCGCCCGCCTCGGCGTCGCGCACGTCCCGGAGGGCGGTGGGGTGATCCCCGAGCTGACCGTGGAGGAGAACCTGCGCCTGGGCGCGCTGTGGCGCACCGACCGGGCCGACCGCGCCGCGGCGATGGGCGAGGTGCTGGAGCTGTTCCCGCCGCTCGCGCCGCGCCGGACGAAGGCCGCGGGCACGTTGTCCGGCGGCGAGCGGCAGATGCTCGCCATCGGCCGCGGGCTCATGGGCAGACCCAGGCTGCTGCTGCTCGACGAGCCGTCGCTGGGTCTGGCCCCCATGGTCTCCGCGAAGATCATGGGGGTCCTGCGGTCGTTGCGCGCGGACACCGGGCTGACCGTGCTGCTGGTCGAGCAGAACGCCCGCAGCGCGCTGTCCATCTCCGACCGCGGCTTCGTCCTCGCGCTGGGGCGGGTGGTGGCCGCCGACTCCGCGGACGCGCTCCTCGCCGACGACCAGCTCCGCCACGCCTACCTCGGCTTCTGAACGGAAAGGCCCGGATGACCACGTTCGTGAACCTGACCCTCGGCGGCCTGTCCAGCGGGGCGGTCTACGCCGCGCTGGGGCTGTCACTGGTGATCATCTACCGCGCCACCCGCGTGGTGAACTTCGCCCAGCCCGCGCTCGCCCTCATCTCCAGCTACCTCGCCTACTCCGTCACGAAGGGCACCGGCAGCTACTGGCTCGGCTTCGTCGCGGCGATCGTCGCGGGCACGCTGCTCGGCGTCGTCGTCGAACGGCTGATCATCCGACCGCTGCGGCACGCCGGGGAGCTGAGCGCGATCATCGCCACGCTCGGCCTGTTGCTGCTGCTGCAAGCCGTCGCCGGGATGATCTGGTCCAACGAGCCGCACGCGTTCGCCTACGCGTTCGACTTCCGCGGCCGGTTCTCCCCCAGCGACCTGTTCGCGGTGCTCGCCGTGGTCGTCGCGGCGACCGGGGTGCTGCTGCTGTTCAAGTTCACCCCGCTCGGGCTGCGGTTGCGCGCGACCGCGTTCAACCCCGAGGTCGCGAAGCTGGTGGGGGTGCGGGTCGGCGCGATGCTGACCGTCGGGTGGGGGCTCGCGGCCGGGGTCGGCTCGCTGGCCGGGCTGCTGGCCACTCCCCCGTTCATCTTCCCCACCGTGCTGGACGAGGTGTTCGTGTACGCGCTGACCGCCGCGGTGCTGGGCGGGCTGGACAACCCGCTGGGCACGATCGTCGGCGGTCTGGTGCTGGGCATCGGGCTGTCCTACGTCTCCGGGCTGCTCGGCGCGGAGCTGGTCCCGTTGGCGGCGTTGGCGATCCTGGTCGCCGTGCTCGCGGTGCGGCCCAGCGGCCTGTTCGGCCGGGCGACGGCGAGGCGGGTGTGATGACGACCAAGCTGCCCCCGCTCGTCCTGCACCTGCTGGCGGCGCTGGGCTGCCTCGTGCTGCTGGTGCTGCTGACCCTGGTGACCGACCCGTTCACGAACCTGCGGATCGCGACCGTGGGCTACTACCTGATCGCGGTGGCCGGGCTGGCGCTGCTGACCGGGTTCAACGGCCAGGTCTCGTTGGGGCACGGCGCTTTCATGTTCATCGGCGCCTACACCGTGGCGCTGCTGGTGAAACGGGTGCCCGCGTTCCCGATCTGGGCGGACCTGCTGCTCGCGGTGCTCGCGGGCGGGCTGGCCGGACTGCTCGCGGGCGCGGCCGCGGCCCGACTGCACGGGCCCTACCTCGCCGGAGCGACACTGGCACTCGCGGTGGGGCTTCCCGCTGTGACGCAACGGTTCCCGGACCTGTTCGCGGGCAGCAACGGGCTCAGCTTCACGGTCAACAGCCAGCCCGCCGGACTGGTCGGAGTGGTGCCCCCGACGCGGTGGCAGTCGTGGATCGTGTGGCTGTCGGTGCTGCTGGCGCTGGTCGTGCTGGCCAACCTGGCCCGCGGCCGGTTGGGGCGAACGCTGCGGGCGGTGCGCGACGACGAGGTCGCGGCGTCGCTGGCGGGTGTCCACGTGGGACGGACGAAGATCCTGGCGTTCCTGGTCAGCTCCGCCTGCGGCGGCCTGGCCGGTGGCCTGCAGGCGTTCCTGCTCGGCACCGCCGCGCCCGGCTCGTTCACCCCGGCGCTGTCGCTGAGCCTGCTGGCGGCACTGGTGCTCGGCGGGCTGGGCAGCCTGTGGGGCGCGCTGTGGGGCGCCATCGCCCTCGTGTACTTCCAGGTGTGGACCGACGACTTCGCCGAGCTGCTGAGCCTGCGCAGCGACATCGCGGACAACCTCCCCCTCGCCCTGTACGGCGTGGTGCTGATCGTGACCGTCCTCGCCTTCCCGGCGGGGATCCAAGGCGGCGTGCGCAAGTTGTGGGTCCGGGTGCGACGCCCGGCCCCGTCTCAACGAGGAGAATCATGAGAAGCAGACGATCCGTCACGGCGATCGCCCTGGCCTGCGCACTGGTGCTCGCCGCGTGCGGAGGCGCGGGCGAGACGCCCGCCGCGGGCGGTGGCGACAAGGGCGAGCCCGCGCCCGGCGTGACCGACACCTCGGTCCTCATCGGCAGCCACCAGCCGCTGACCGGTCCGGCCGCGCCGGGCTACAGCAAGATCTCGGTCGGGGCCAAGGCCGTCTACAGCTACCTCAACGACAACGGCGGCATCAACGGCCGCAAGATCGACTACAAGGTCGAGGACGACGGGTACAACCCGACCAAGACGGTCGAGGTCGTGAAGAAGCTCGTGCTGCAGGACAAGGTGTTCGCGATCGTGGGCGGGCTGGGCACGCCGACGCACTCGAAGGTCGTGGAGTACCTCAACTCCGAGGGCGTGCCGGACCTGCTGGTGTCCTCGGGCGCGCTGATGTGGGACAACGCCGCCAAGAACCCGAAGACGTTCGGCTACCAGCTGGACTACACCCGCGAGGGCAAGATCCAGGGCCAGTACATCAAGGAGAAGTTCGCGGGAAAGAAGGTCGGCCTGCTGGTGCAGGGCGACGACGTCGGCACCGACACTCAGAAGGGGCTCGACCAGTTCATCAAGGACCAGATCGTGTCCCGGCAGACCTACGACCCGGCCAACACCGACGTCACCCCGCAGCTGTCGGCGTTGCAGGCGGCCGGGGCCGAGGTCGTGGTGTGCGAGTGCATCCCGGCGTTCACGGCGCTGACGATCCTCACCTCGTTGAAGATCGGCTACAAGGCGCAGCTCGTGGTGAGCAGCATCGGCGCCGACCCGGCGACGCTGGCCGGGCTGGTCGAGCAGTTCGCGAAGCAGGGCGGTGCGCAGGTCTCCGGCGCGGCGCTGCTGACCGGCATCATCGGGACGCGCTACCTGCCCAGCGCCCGGTCCCTGGACGACCCGTGGACCGCGTTCTTCAAGCAGATCCACGACAAGTACATCCCGGACGAGGCGTTCACCGACACGCTGGTGTACGGGATGGTGCAGGCCTACACGTTCGGCCAGGCGCTCAAGGCCGCGGGCAAGGACCTGACGCGGCAGAAGCTGGTCGACGCCATGTCCTCCGGTGAGCTCAAGGGTCCCGGCCTGACGCCGTTCGCGTTCAGCAAGGACAGCCACGCGGGCTACACCGGCGCCCTGGTGTTCCAGATCGCGGCCGACGGCAACGTGACCACGTTGCAGGAGGCGAAGACCACCGACCGCGAGACCGGTCCGGTCAGCGACTACAAGGCGGCGCAGCTCAAGCCCGAGGACGTCAAGCTCGTCGGCTAGTGCGCGGGGGCGTGCTTGCCCGGATCCCGTCCGGGGGAGCACGCCCTAGTGGTTCCACCGATGCGGGGTCGTCGGGGCGGGGATCAGGATGGTGCTCATCGGTGACCGGATGAACACGACGTGTTACCGGGACGGTTCCCATCCAGACGATTCGGGGTGTACAACGACGTGCAGCTTCGCAGCGTTTTCACGACGGTGACCCTGGTGGCGGCCCTTGTGGGCGGCGCCATCGGGGCATCCCCCGCCATTGCCGCGGAAAACCCCTACGAACGCGGCCCCGCTCCGACGAACTCCAGCATCGAGGCGAGCCGCGGCTCGTTCGCAGTGTCGGAGACGTCCGTGTCCTCCTTGTCCGTCACCGGTTTCGGTGGCGGGACGATCTACTACCCGACCAGCACCAGCGCGGGGACGTTCGGCGCGATCGCGGTCTCGCCGGGCTACACCGGCACCCAGTCCTCGATCTCGTGGCTGGGTCCGCGCATCGCCTCGCAGGGCTTCGTGGTGTTCACCATCGACACGATCACCACGCTGGACCAGCCCGACAGCCGGGCCTCGCAGTTGTTGGCGGCGCTGGACTACCTGACCCAGCGCAGCGCGGTCCGCGCCCGGATCGACGCCACCCGGCTGGGCGTCATGGGCCACTCGATGGGCGGTGGCGGCACGTTGCGCGCCGCCGCCAACCGACCGGCCCTGCAGGCGGCGATCCCGTTGACCGGGTGGCACACCGACAAGACGTGGGGTGACGTCCGGGTCCCGACGCTGGTGGTCGGCGCGGATGGCGACACCATCGCCCCGGTGGCGACGCACTCCAAGCCGTTCTACAACTCGCTGCCGTCCTCTTTGGACAGGGCGTACCTGGAGCTGCGCGGTGCCACGCACTTCACGCCGAACAGCTCGAACACCACGATCGCGAAGTACAGCATCTCCTGGCTCAAGCGGTTCATCGACAACGACACCCGCTACGAGCAGTTCCTCTGCCCCACCCCGTCCTCGAGTCTGCTGATCGCGGAGTTCCGGGGCAACTGCCCGCACTCCTCCTGATCGGCACGCCGCGACCGGAGGCCCGCCGCACGCGCCCGCGGCGGGCCTCCGGTCGTGGCACGTCCGCGGCAGACCGCCCGGTGCGACCGCGGCACACCTGTGCCACCGGCCCATCCCCCTACTCGCACCGCCTTCCCGCCACGCGATCATGGACCCGCCGGTCGACCTCGACCAGCGGGTGTGTCGAGCACGGTGGGAGTCGTTGTGGGTGCTGGTGCGGACAGGGCTTTCTCGAGGCCGATGAACTTCTCGGAGAAGTTCGTCCTGGCCAACGCCCAGGAGGGCGAGACGTGCCTGGAGCTGGTGGTCGAGGGCACGGGGGTTCTCGACCCGGCCGCGGTCGCCGAGGCCGTCGCCACCGCCGGGCGCGCCACCCGCCTCGCCCGCCTGGTGCGCGGGAAGGGGCGGCGGTGGGTGGACGGCGGCCGCGTCCCCGTGGTCAGGGTGCTCGACGGCGACCTGTTCGACCGGGAGACCCTGAGCGGCCTGCCCGAGCTGCACCGCCCGCTGGGCTCCGGCCGGGACCGGCCCACCAGCGAGGTCGTCGTGCTCACCGGTGCGCGGCCCGCGCTGGTGTTCCGCGTCGAGCACCTGGTCACCGACGGCACCGGCGTCCGGCTGTGGGCGGAGCAGGTCTTCCGGGCGCTGCGCGGCGAGGAACCGCAGTACCTGGACGACACCGCCAACGAGATCGACCTGCGCCGCGAGCACTCCGCGTTCACCGCGAGACCGAAGCCGGACGGGCCCGAGGTGTCCACGCTGCCCCCGCTGCGCGCGCCCGCCAGGTTCGGCACGCACCCGCAGTTCCAGCTGCGCCGCGCGGTCAACGGCCACCACCCCGCGGTCTCGGCCAAGCTCGCCGTGGCGCTGGTCGGGTTGTGCGGTCTCGACCACGCGCTCGTCAGCGTCACGGTCGACCTGCGCAGGCACCTGCCCGACGTGCGCACCACCGACTGCATGTCCTTCGCGGTCATGCTGGAGGTCCGGCGCGGCGAGACCTGGCAGCAGGCGCACGAGAAGCTGCTGCGGATGCTGGCCGAGAACCAGGACGTGACCAGCCTGCCGCCGGTGCCGGTGCTGCGCGCGGTGCTGGCCATGCCGCCGCGGCTGCTGCGCGCGCTGTCGTCGGTCGCGGACGGCCGCATCGCCAAGGGCAAGGGCGGTGGCGTGCCGGTGCCGTTCGTGCTCAGCCACCTGGGCAGGCTCGACCCCGCCGCGTTCAGCTTCGAGGGGTTCGCCGTGGACACCGTGTACTCGATGCCCATGCGCGCGCGGATCGCGCCGCCCGGCATCACGGTCGTCGAGACCAACGGGCGCACCGAGATCGTCGTGTCCGGCGACGACGTGCCCGAGCTGCGCGCACGGGCCCGTGAGCTGCTCGACGGCCTGGAAGCCGCCCTGACCCCGGCCGGGAGCGTCCTGCGCGGCAAGGACGTCCCGCTCCCGCAAGGCACGCTGGTGTCCGCGTTCCGCGAGCGCGTCGCGGAGTCCCCGGACGCGGTGGCGCTGGTCGGGACCGGGGAGCCGGTCACCTACGCCGAGCTGGACGCCAGGTCCACCGCGGTGGCGAACGCGCTCGTCGCGCGCGGTGTGCGCGGGGGTGACGTCGTCGGTCTGCTCAGCGGCCGGTCGGTGGGCGCGGTGGCCGGCATCTGGGGCGTGCTCAAGGCGGGTGCCGCCTACCTGCCGCTGGACACCAGGAGCCCCGACGCGTGGGTGCGCGACCTGCTCGCCGACGCGGGCGCGTCGGTGTGCCTGGTCGACCGGGGCCAGGTGGGGCGGGAGTGCCTGCCCGACGGCTGCGCCGCGGTCGTGGTCGACAACCTGCCCGCCACGCCCGGTGCCACCGCGCCCGAGGTGACCGCGGAACCGGAGGACCTCGCCTACGTCATCTACACCTCGGGCTCGACCGGGCGCCCCAAGGGCGTCGAGATCGGGCACGCCGCCGCACTGGCCTACTGCCGCTACGCCGTGGACGCCTACGGCATCGACGCGACCAGCTGCTTCCCGCTGTTCACCTCGCCCGCCTTCGACCTGCCGATCACCGCGCTGCTGCCACCGCTGCTGGCGGGCGGCCGGGTGGCGCTGATCGAGGACGAGCCCAACCACCGCTCCCTGGCCGCGATGCTGTCCGACCACGGCGTCAACTCCGTCAAGCTCACCCCGTCGCACCTGGACCTGATCGCCCGGCTGGGACTCACCTGCCCGGACGTGCGGGTGGCGGTCGTGGGCGGCGAGGGGCTGCCCGTCCGGGTCGCCGAGGCGGCCCGCGCCGCGTTCGGCCCGCGGTGCCGGGTCGTCAACGAGTACGGGCCCACGGAGTTCACCGTGGGCTGCGTCGTGCACACCTACGACCCGGAGACCGACACGGACCCGGACGTGCCGATCGGGCTGCCGGTGGACAACACGACCGTGCACCTGCTCGACGACCTGCGCGCCCCGGTCCCGGCCGGGGAAGTCGGCGAGATCTACCTGTCGGGGCCGCAGCTGGCGCGCGGCTACCGGGGTCGCCCCGACCTCGACCGCGACGCGTTCGTCACCCTCGCGGACGGGGCCAGGGCCTACCGCACCGGTGACCTGGCCCGCGTGCTGCCCAGCGGGGAACTGGACTACCTGGGTCGGCGCGACGACCAGGTCAAGGTCCTCGGTCATCGGGTGGAACCCTCGGAGATCGTGCGCGCGCTGGAGGAGCACCCGGCCGTGCGGCGGGCGCTGGTGGTCGCCAAGGCGCGTCCGGGGAGCAGCACCAAGCTCGCCTGCGCCTACGTCGTGGCGCACGAGCCGGTCACCCGCAAGGACCTGACCGCGCACGTCGCCGCGCTGCTGCCCGCGCACCTCGTGCCCTCCGCGGTGGTGTTCGTCGACGACCTCCCGCGCACGGCGAACGGCAAGGTGGACCCGCGCGCGCTGCCCGACCCGTTCGCCACGACGGCCCACGTCCCGGCGGCCGAGGATGCGGGCCGCGACGAGGTGGCCGACGCCGTCGCCGGGATCTGGGCGACCGTGCTGGGCGTCCACCCGCGCGAGATCGCCGAGGACAGCGACTTCGGGCTGCTCGGCGGCACGTCCATCACGTTCCTGAGCATGATCGGCGAGGTGTGCTCGACACTGCTGGACGCCGAGCAGGAGCGCCGGTTCATGGCGGGGTTCGACCGGGTCGTCGGCAGGCCCACCCCGGGCAACGTCGCCGAGGCGGCCCGCGACGCCATGGGGGTGGCGGTCGGCGGCCGGTGAACGACGGCGCGCCTCGACCCCTTGCGCCGCAGATAGGTCTAGACCACACTGCGCTCACAGCTGGCCGCCGCCACGACCGGAACGAGGGACGATGCGCAGACTCTCCTTGTTGGCACTGGGGACGGCCGTCGCCGTCACGGCGGGCCTGCTGGTGGCGACCGGGTCGGCGGCCGCGGCGGGCCCCTCGGCGACCTACCGCAAGGTCTCCGACTGGGGCACCGGGTTCTCCGGCGAGTACGCGGTCGCGAACGCGGGCACCACCACGCTGACCGGGTGGAAGGTCGAGTTCGACCTGCCCGCGGGCTCGGCGGTCGGGAGCTTCTGGGACGCGGCCATGACGCGGACCGGCGACCACTTCACGTTCGTGGACAAGGGGTGGAACGGAACGCTGGCCCCCGGCCAGACCGCGACGTTCGGCTTCAACGGCAGTCCCGGCGGAACCGCGGCCGTCCCGTCGAACTGCAAGCTCAACGGGAAGGCCTGCGACGGCAGCACACCGGACGACACGACCGCGCCGTCCGCGCCGCAGACCTTCCGGTCCACCGCGAAGACGGCGAACACCGTGTCGTTGGCGTGGAACGCCTCCACCGACAACGTCGGCGTGACCGGCTACGAGGTCTACCGCGACGGCATCCCCGCCACGACCACCACCACGACGACCGCGACCGTCGAAGGGCTCTCCCCCGAGACCACCTACTCGTTCGCGGTCAAGGCCAAGGACGCCGCGGGCAACCTGTCGGCGGCGAGCGCCGCGGTGTCGGTGAAGACCGACGCGGGCAGCCAGCCGCCCGCGGGCTGGCACCCGCCGTACCTGTCCGTGGGCACGGTCTACGAGCCGTTCGACGGGACCGACCGGTTCTTCAACAAGGTCAAGCCGCGTTTCCCGGCGGGCAAGAACGTCGACTACGGGTACCTGTACCTCAACGGCGGCGCGCAGATCTCCGAATGGCACTCGCGCACCGAACGGCTGGCGGGCAAGAGCAAGGCCAACGGGCTCACCCCGGTGTTCGTCGTGTACGCCATGGGCGGCAACAGCGACCAGCCCAGCGTGATGTGGTCGAACCTGCAGAGCAGCTCCTACGTCAACCAGGTCTTCGGCGGGCTCAAGGACATCGCGCAGACCGCCACCAACATCATGGGCTCCGGCAAGGTCGGCTACGTCGTCGAGCCCGACACGCTCGGCTACCTGCTCCAGCAGTACGCCGGGAGCTACGGCGGCGACCCCGACCGGATGCCCGCCGCCACCAGCGGCGCCTACGACTCCGGAGCGCTCGTGCGGGGTGTGGACCCCGACTTCCCGAACACGCTGACCGGGTTCGTGAAGGCGGTGAACTACTCGCTCAAGAAGCACACCCCCAACGGGTTCCTCGGCTGGCAGCTCAACCTGTGGGCCGCCTCCGGCGCGCCGGGCAACGGGATCGTGCACTCCACCGAGGCGTTCGGGTTCGAGGCGGGCAAGCAGCGCATCGTCGACAACGCCCGTGCCAACGCCGCGTTCGCGCTGAAGGCCGGTGTCGGGTACGCCGCCGACTTCACCTCCATCGACAAGTACGGGCTGGACGCCATGTGCGCGGAACCGGGGCAGGCGGGCGACCCGGCGCGGGCGGTCTGGTTCTGGAACAACGACCTGTGGAACAACTACCTGCTGTTCGCCAAGACGTTGAAGCAGACGCTGTCGCTGCCCGTGGTGCTCTGGCAGGTGCCGGTCGGGCACATCAACGGCACCACCCGCCCCAGCCCCACCGAGTACAACGGCTCCGGCGCGTTCCCGGTGCTGCCCAACCAGTCGCAGCAGTGCGAGGACTCGGCGTCGACGTTCTTCTTCGGCGACACGTTCACCGCCACCGGCAACCGGCTGGAGTACTTCAGCCGCAACGAGTGGCGCGACCCGAAGCTGACCGTGAACGGCACCGCGGTGACGTGGGGCTCGCACTTCCAGGAGGCGGCCGACGCCGGTGTCGTGTCCATCCTGATGGGCGCGGGCGTCGGCACCGCCACCCGCGGCGTCCCCCAGCCGGGCAACACCTCCGCGGTGCCGGTGGACGCGCCGACCGACGGGTACTACTGGATCACCCGCGTGCAGGAGTACTACGCGCGGCCGGTCCCGGTCGGCTGACCCGGAACGGGTCGCGGTCGGCGCCCGTCCACGCTCCTCCTGCCCGGCACCGCCGGCGCTCCGGCACGTGGGCGGGCGACCGTCCCGCGAGGACTCGCGGGCGCGCCGATGAGTCCTGCGGTGCCGGGTGGTCAGTACTGTCGAACCCGTTTCGACCAAGGAGGACCTCAGCATGCGCGACGTGATCTACTCGATGGGCACCTCGGCCGACGGCTACGTCATGGGACCGGACGGCGGTATCGACTGGGGTGTGCCCGACGCGGAGGTCTTCCGGTTCTCGATCGACGAGATCCAGGAGGTCGGCGTCCACCTGATGGGGCGGCGGCTCTACGAGACGATGCTGTACTGGGAGGACCCCGAGAAGACCCCGTCGTTCGACGAGGACGAGCTCGAATGGGCCTCGCTGTGGAACCCGCTGCCGAAGGTGGTGTTCTCCAGGACGCTGACCGAGGTGCGCGGCAACGCCCGCCTGGCCACCGGCGGGCTGGCCGAGGAGGTCGAACGGCTGCGGGCGGAGCCGGGGGAAGGCGCCATCGCGCTGGGCGGCGCGGACCTCGCCGCCCAGGCGGCCTCGGCGGGCCTGATCGACGAGTACCGGATCAGGGTGTTCCCGGTGCTCATCGGCGGCGGCGTCCCGTTCTTCGCCCCGCACGGCCAGCAGGTGCCCCTCGAGCTCGTCGAGACCCGCACGTTCACGTCGCAGGTCCTCTACCTGCGCTACCGCGTGAAGCGCTAGCGGCTCGACCGGTCCACACCGAAAAGGTGTGCGACGCGGCGGCCGCTGTGGTCATCATGGCGGCATGCTGCTGCTGGTCCCGTCCGATCCGCTCCGCCCGAACCGCCCCGACGAGCACTTCGCCGCCGAGGCCTCCGCCGCGCGTGCGGCGGGGGTCCCGGTGGGGTTGGTCGACCACGACCTGGTGGTCTGCGGCGAGGCGGACCGGGCGGTGGCCAGGGTGCCCGCGGGCGGGGACGCGGTGTACCGGGGCTGGATGGTGGGCAGCGGGCGGTACGCGGAGCTCGTGGAGGCGTTGGGGCGGCGGGACGTCTCGGTGCGGACCGGCGCGGAGCAGTACCGGCGGGCGCACGAGCTGCCGGGGTGGTACGCGGGGCTGGCCTCGGTGACGCCCGAGTCGGTGTGGACGGTGGGGTTCGGGCGGGAGGCGTTCGAGGAGGCGTGCGGGCGGCTGGGGGCGGGGCCCGCGGTGCTGCGGGACTACGTGAAGTCGATGAAGCACCACTGGCACGAGGCCGCGTTCATCCCGGAGGCGGCTGACCGCGAGGCCGCGTGGGCGGTGGCGCGTCGGTTCGCGGAGCTGCGCGGGGACGAGGCCGTGGGCGGGTTCGTGCTGCGGCGGTTCGAGCGGTTCACGTCAGCGGAGGCGCGGACGTGGTGGGTGGACGGGCGGTGCGCGCTGGTGGGGCCGCACCCGGACACGCCGGACGACCTGGTCGAGCCGGACCTGACCGGGGTCGCGGAGCTGGTGCGCGGGTTCGGGCTGCCGTTCGTGGCGGTGGACCTCGTGCTCGGCGCCGACGGGTGGCGCGTCGTGGAGCTCGGGGACGGGCAGGTGAGCGACCGGCCGCGCGGCGTCCCGGCGGAGGACGTGATCGCGATGCTGGTCAGCGGCGGCGCGGGGTGAGGCTGTCGCGGGTGATCTCGCGGTGGCAGTGGCGGCAGGTGTGGTCGATCTTGAGCGGGTGCCCGCAGTCGTGGTCGAACGAGGTGATCGGCGGGTCGTTGGCCCACTTGTCGCCCCACTCGGACAGGGCGAGCAGGACCGGGGCGAGCTCGGTGCCCGCCTCGGTGAGGTGGTACTCGAACCGGGGCGGGTGCTCGGAGTACTGGCGGCGTTCGACGACGCCCGCCTGCTCCAGGGTGCGCAGCCGGTCGGTGAGGATGTTGCGGGACGCGCCGGTGTAGCCCGCGATCCGCTCGAACCGGTGCACGCCGTAGCTCATCTCGCGCACGGCCAGCAGCGTCCAGCGTTCGCCGAGGACGTGCAGCGAGCTCGCGATGGAGCACGGGCGCGGCGTGATCGTGCTGTCCATGGGGCCAGCATAGTCAGTTGCGATTCGCTACGCACTCCTGTTACGTTCCGGTCAGTAGCAAATCGCTACTGACACGTCGACAAGGATCGCCACATGGCCGCGAAGCGGTGGAAAGCCAGTGATGTGCCCGACCAGTCGGGTCGGACGGTCGTCGTGACCGGGGCGTCGAGCGGGATCGGGCTGGTGACGGCACGTGAGCTGGCCCGCGCGGGCGCGCACGTCGTGCTCGCGGTGCGGGACCGGGCCAAGGGCGAGCGGGTCGCGGCGGACATGACGGGGTCGGTCGAGGTGCGCGAGCTGGACCTGGGCGACCTCGCGTCGGTGCGGGCGTTCGCCTCGGCGTGGAGCGGGGACCTGGACGTCCTGGTGAACAACGCCGGGGTCATGCGGGTGCCGGAGGGCCGGACGGTGGACGGGTTCGAGGTGCACCTGGGTACCAACCACCTGGGGCCGTTCGCGTTGACGACCCTGCTGCTGCCCCGGATCACCGACCGGGTGGTCACGGTGTCGTCGTTCCTGCACGCCAAGGGGCGGATCGACCTGGACGGGCGGGAGCGCCCGTACGACGGTGCGCAGGCCTACAACGACACCAAGCTGGCGAACGTGCTGTTCGCGTTGGAGCTGCAAAGGCGGCTGGCCGCGGCGGGCAGCCCGGTGCGGTCGTTCGCGGCGCACCCCGGTCTGGCGAGCACGAACCTGCTCGGGCACGTCGGCGGTTTCCAGAGCCTGATGCTGCCCCTGGTCGGCCAGAGCCCCGACCAGGGCGCCCTGCCCACGCTCTACGCGGCCACCCAGGACCTGCCGGGCGGCTCGTACGTCGGCCCGGACGGGTTCCGCGGCCTGCGCGGCCACCCCGTCGTCCAGCAGCCCTCCGCGACCGCCCGCGACCCGGAGCTGGCCCGCGGGCTGTGGGAGCTCTCCGCACGGTTGACGTCCGCCGGGCGGTCCCGATGAGCGGCCTGGTCGACGAGGTCGTCGCCGCGCACGGCGGGATGGCGCGCTGGCGCGAGGTCACCGCGATCCGGGCCGACCTGTCCGGCAGCGGCGCCCTGTGGGACCTCAAGGGCCAGTCCGGCCTGTTCTCCGCCGTGCGCTTCACCGTCGACCCGCGGGAGCAGCGCACGTCCGTGGCGCCGTTCGCGCGCGAGGGGTGGCGCGGGGTCTGCACGCCTTCGCGGGTGTGGGTCGAGGACGCCGACGGCCGGGTCATCGAGGAGCGCGCCGACCCGCGGGCCGCGTTCGCCGGGCACGTGCTCGCGACGCCGTGGGACCGCCTGCACGCGCTCTACTTCGGCGGGTACGCGATGTGGACGTACCTGACGCTGCCGTTCCTGTTGCTGGAGCCCGGTTTCGCGGTCGAGGAGCTGCCGCCGACGAAGGAGGTTGGTGAGCGGAGGCGGCGGTTGCGCGTCACGTTCCCGCCCAGCGTCGCGACGCACTGCGCGGTGCAGGTGCTGCACGTCGACGACGCCGGGCTCGTCCGGCGGCACGACTACACCGCCGAGGTCGTCGGCGGCGGCCCGGCCGCCCACTACCTGTCCGGCCATCAGGAGTTCGACGGCCTGGTCTTCCCGACGGACCGCCGCGTGCTCTCCCTCCACCCGGACGGCACGGTGGCGTCGGAGCCGGTGCTGGTCGGGCTCCGGTTCGAGGGCTACGCGGTGGGGTGACCGGTAACAGGCCCGTCGCGGTGCGCGATGACCGCATGACGACCGGCTTGGGAGGGCGTGTGCGCGGAGAGGACCCGGAGCACTCCGGATCCGGCGTGCGCAACGTGGTGCACCGCAGCCGGATCGGGTCGCTGGTGCAGGCGCACACGATCAACGAGCTCCACCTGCACCAGGCCGCACCGGAGCCCACGACCGACGCGACGGCGAAGGCGAAACTGGCCGAGCTGGTGCGCGCGCAGTGGTCGGACGAGTCGAGCCTGCGCGACCTGGACGGCGACCGGCACATCCCGGTGCGGTGGCGGGTGGTGGGATCGCGACGGCAGCTGGACGCCGACGAGCTGGTCGCCGCGTTCCGAGCCGAGGAGCACCGGCGGCTGGTGGTCCTCGGTGGCGCGGGCACCGGGAAGACCTCGTTCGCGGTCGCCCTGCTGCGCGCGCTGGTCGTCAGCCGCGAGCCGGAGGACCCGGTACCGGTGCTGGTGTCCGCCGCGGGCTGGGAGGTGGACGAGTACCCGGACGTGCGGGGATGGCTGGTCGCACAGCTGGAGCGGACCTACGCCAAGGGCACCGGGCTGCGGCCGGAGGCGCTGGCCGCGCTCGTCGCACGGGGGCACGTCCTGCTGGTTCTCGACGGGCTGGACGAGATGCCCGCCGACGCGCGCGCGGCCGGGATCACCGCGCTCAACAGCAGGTTCCCCGGCGACCACCAGCTCATCGTGACCTGTCGCAGCGAGGAGTACCGGCAGGGTGGGGCACTGGGGTCGGCACTGGTGGTGGAGCCGGAACGGCTCTCCCCCGAGATCGCCGCCGACTACCTCGAACGGGTGGTGCCCGACACGAGCCCGGACTGGGCCGGGCTGCTCGCCGCGGTGCGCGCGGGCACGGCGGGTGGGCTGGGCGAGATCGTCACGACGGCGTTCGGCCTGTGGCTGGTCGGGGTGGCGGGCGCCGGAGTGGACCTCGACGTCGTGCGGAACGAACCCGACCACGACGTCGTGCGGGTGCACCTGCTGGATCGGCTGGTCCCGGTCCTGGTGCAGCGGCGCCGCCCGGACCTTGGGTCAGGGACGTTGTCGACGTTCCGGCGCAAGCACATGGTGGCCGCGCCGTCGGTCACCCTGCGGGAGCACGACCCGGCGGACGTCGAGTTCGCCCTGGGACTGCTGGCGGATTACGTCGGGGAGCAGCCGTTCGCCTGGTGGGAGTTGGCGGAGGACGTCCGGAGAGCCAGGGGCAGTCGGTGGGTCCGCACCACGTTCGCGTCGCTGTTCGGTCTGATCGGAGCGGTGTGCACGGGCTTGAGCGCTCACGCCAGGGCGGAGAGCCCGTTCTTCGCGCTCATGGGGGCGGCGCTGGGCGCGGGTGTCGGCCTGCTCGGGGCGCGTGCGACCAGGCGATGGGGTGACGACTCACCCGCCTTCGCCGACTTCCGACTCCGGGGTCGAGGCCTGTCGGCGGTCTCGACCTTCCTGGGAACCTGCTTCGCTTGCGGCATCATGGTCCCCTTGGGGCTCCTGACGGGCCAGAGCACCCCGACCATCATCAGCTGGATCGTGATCTGCCTGGTGTTCGGCCTGTCCCTCTGGATCGAGACCCCGCTGCCGGACGGGACC
Organism: Umezawaea tangerina; assembly: GCF_003002815.1. Classification (GTDB taxonomy): domain Bacteria; phylum Actinomycetota; class Actinomycetes; order Mycobacteriales; family Pseudonocardiaceae; genus Umezawaea; species Umezawaea tangerina. The sequence continues at coordinate 624,266 of NZ_PVTF01000005.1, forward strand.
GCGTCGACCCCGATGGGCAGTTGGCGCGCCGACCGGCGGGTGAACGTCATCCGCTGGCTCCTCGTGGGCAGTACCGCGGCGATGCTCGGCACGATCGGGATGGACCTCGCGTTCATCCCCGGCATGGCCGACGCCGGCCTGGGCGACGACCCGTACCTGACGATCGGCGTCATGTTGTGCGGCACCGGGTTCCTGCTGACGACGATCGGTGACCACCGCGCCTGGATGGGCTACCTGCTGGCCACGACGCGGCTCGCGGTCACGCGGTCGTTGCCGCGCGACCTCATGCCGTTCCTCGACGACGCGCACCGGATGGGGCTGCTGCGGGCCGTGGGACCGGTGTACGAGTTCCGGCACGAGTACGTGCGGCGGTACCTCGCCGCCAAGTACAAGTACTGGGTGGGCGGCGGCGAGGGGTGATCGGTGATCGGTGTGGTCAGCCTGCCGTCCAGTGGGGGTCGCGGCCGGTGTAGCCGATGACGCGGTCGAGTTGCGGGGCGTCGGTGGGGACGGGGACGGGTGGGCCGAAGGGTCCGCTGGGGTCGCCGTTGGGTTGGGGGGTGACGAGGGCCTCGATGACGTCGAGGGAGGTCTGGTCGCAGGTGTAGGGCTGGGCGGTGGCGCGGGCGAGGTCCCAGGCGTGGATGACGAGCTCGTCGAGGGCGAAGCGACCCATGGTGGCGGCGTCCAGGTCGACGCCACCCGCCTGGGTGGTGCCTTCCCAGGCGTCGGGCTTGGACCAGGACTCGGCGAGGGTGTCGAGCTTGGCGGGGATGGTGGTGCGCCAGGCCGGGGACAGCTCGGGTGAGGCGGCGGGAGCGGCGCTGGTGGCGGGGCCGATGTCCTTCCTGGCCGCGGCGGTGAAGCCGGTGGCGAAGCCGTCGATGTGGTTGATGAGGTCGGCGACGGTGAACTCGGTGCACGGGGTCCGGCCGGTGAGCTGGTCGTCGGTGACGCCCGCCAGCAGGTGAGCCAGTCGGCGGGCGGCCGGGGTCAGGTCGATCGGGGTCATGCGGGTGCTCCTTCGCGTGGGGTCACCGGGGTAGACCACCGCGGGACCCGGAACTCATCGGTGGGCAGGTCAGTCGACGTAGAGGGCGGCCAGCCTCGGCAGCCGCCTGGTCATCTCGACCTCGTCGTCGAAGTCGAAGTCCCAGTCCGCGTCGAGGTCCGGGTACCGGACGGTGGACGCGCCGGGCGGGAGCTGCTCGCCGGTGGCCTTGATGTGCGCGTTCCAGGCGATGCCGAGCACGTCCTCGCCCTCCATCTCGTCGCCGTCGGGCGCGGCGGCGATGACGGCGGGGACGTCGGCCAGGGAGTCCGGGTCGCGCACGGCCCGCTCGAACACCTCCCGGCCCTGGGCGACCAGCCAGCCCCGGAAGTAGTCGAAGCCGTCGTCGGAGCAGCCGCCGTTGATGAGGTACGCCGCGGCCCACAGCGGGTTGCGGTACGAGTCGCCCATGAGGCCCCAGAACACCTGCTGGGCGGCGACTATCTCCTCCGGCGGTCTGGTGGCGAGCAGTGCGCCGGCCTCGGTGGCGACCGCCTCGGCGTCGGCCGGGTCGGGTACGCGGGAGCGGGCGTCGGCGATGAGGGCCCAGAAGGCGTCGGTGTCCATGGTGGTGAGGATGCCGGCGGGGTACGACAAAAACCGGGGGCGGCACGTGAGCGCCGCCCCCGGTCCGGTGTCAGCCCTGCGGCGAGGTGATGACCGAGAACACCGAGCCCTGGCTCGCGACGCGCGCGCTCAGGTCGGTGAGGATCGTCTCCAACGGCGAGTAGTTGTTCAGCTCGCCCGCCGCGCACGGGCCGCTGCGCTCCTGCTGGCTGCCCTCCAGGATGCCCAGCGCCGCGCGGTCCACCTCGGTGAACAGCGGACCGCCGCTGTCACCGGCCCGCGCGCAGACGTCGGTGTTGATGCCGACGTCGGTGGACAGGACCTGACCGCAGTGCAGACCGGGCTGGTAGCCCGCGCCCGCGCCGCTGTCGACCTTGTCCGGGAAGTCCGCCGCGTTCGACGCGGACCCGGCCGCGCACACCACCCAGCCGGGGATGATGTCCGCCAACGGGTGCACCTTCGCGATCTGCTGGTCGACCGACGAGTCGCACCCGCCGCCGACCGCGCCCTGGCACTTGAGCACCAGGTTGTGCGCGGACTGCCCCTCCAGCCACTTCTGCGCGGTGGCGTCGTCCACGTAGGGGACGGCCGCGTAGTCGTAGGGGTAGGAGTTCTTCTCGATCCCGTGCTGGGCCACGACGTCGACCCCGTTGTGCTGGGTCGGGACGTTGTTGGTCTTGGTCGCCATGCAGTGGCCGGCGGTCAGCACCCACGGCTTGCCGGGGAACCCACCACCGCTCGACCGCACGTTGTACCCGACCGTGCACCCGCCCACGGTCCCGTTGTCCCGCTTGAGGTCCAACCGCACACCACCGCGCATCGGGCCCTTGTCCAGGCACGACAACGGGTGGCAGAACGCGGGGTCGGACGCCTGCGCCGCCAGCGGCTTGGGCTGCACGAGCGTGCGGGACACGACCATGCCGGAGTCGGCGGCGACCGCGCGGCTCGCGACCGCGGACTCCTCCGCCGCCGCGGCACCCGCCCGTGCGGGCGAGTCGAGGCGGGTCTTGTCCTGCTGTACCCACTCGCGTTCCCAGACCACCACGCGGTTCTCCGCCTGGCTGATCGCGGGCAGGTACGCCGCGAACGGTCCCGCGTCGACCTCCTCCGCGATCCGGTCGCGCGCCTGCGTCAGCTCGGCGAGCGAGTACCGCACCTGCTCGGTCTGCACGTGCGACCGGTCGGCCACCCCGGCCAGTGCCGCGTCGGCGACCGAGGGGTCCTTGAAGGACACCTTCAACACGCCGCCGTTGTCCTGGTCGATCCGCATCCCGGCGTAGCTGTCCGGGAACGCGGACTTGAGCGCCTTGTCCAGCATCGGCGAGATCCGCTGCAGCTCCAGGCGCCGGAGCGCCTCGAACTGCGACACCCCGTAGCGGTCGACCAGGTAGGCGACCGAACCGCGCACCGAGGCCGACTCGACCCCGACCGGCTGCGCCGCGGCCACACCGGGCGTCGCGGCGGTGAGCACGGCCAGCGCCGTGACCGCTATCGCCCCTTTCCTCGTTCTCCGCATGCACTTCCTCTCCGGTACCGGGGGAACCGCGGCCCCGCGGGCCGGACACCGGGCGGTCCACGACCGCACGTCCGACCCGTTCACGAGGCCCGTTCCCCCTTCGGATGACGGCACGGTGCCGTCCGCGGAGCCCCGGACGGGCCTCCGCGCCCAGCATCATCCCGGTCCCCGCGGCAGCACGACGACCGGGTCGGCGGACCGGGACTTCCTTGCAGGTCAACGAAGTAGACCGGGAGGTCTTGGACCACTCACGGGTCGGACTGGACCATCCACTTGGCACACCCGCGCGCTAGATCCGGTAGCCCACGCCCGCGGTGGTGGTGATGACCGGCGGGGTGCCGAGCTTGCGGCGCAGCCTGCCGACGGTGACGGTCACCGTGTTGGTGAACGGGTCGGCGTGCTCGTCCCACACCCGTTCCAGCAGCTCCTCGGCGCTCAGGTGCGCCGGGGGCGCCTGCAGCAGCGCCTCCAGCACCGCGAACTCCTTCACCGACAGGTCCAGCCGGGTCCCGTCGCGGGTCGCCGTGCGGCCGACCGGGTCCAGCTCGACGCCCGCCGCGCGCAGCACGCGGCCGCGGGCCGACGGACGGCGGCGGGCCAGCGACCGGACGCGCAGCACCAGCTCGGGGAAGTGGAAGGGCTTGGCCAGGTAGTCGTCGGCGCCCAGGGTGAGGCCGCTGACCCGGTCCCCCGGCGCCCCCGCCGCGGTGAGCATCACGACCATCGGCCGGTCGTCCCGACCGGTGATCATCTGGCACAGCGCGTCGCCGTGGATGCCGGGCAGGTCGCGGTCGAGCACGACCACGTCGTAGGCGTTGACGTCGAGCTTCGCCGCGGCGGCGAGGCCGTCGTGGGCGACGTCCACGGCCATCCCCTGGTCGCGCAGGCCCTCCGCCACGACCGCGGCGAGCGCCCGCGCGTCCTCCACCACCAGGACCCTCATGGCAGCGACAGCACGACGCGCAGGCCGCCCTCGGGGCGGGCGACCAGGTCGAGCCTGCCGCCGTGGGCGCCCGCGACGGCCGCGACGATCGACAGGCCGAGCCCGGTCCCGGTGTCCGAGCCCGTCCGGTCGGCGGCGAGCCGCTGGAACGGCTGGGCGAGCCGGGCGACGTGGTCGGGGTCGAGCACCGGCCCGCCCGTCTCGACCACCAGCCGCGGCTCGTCCCCGGCCGCGACGCGGATCCAGCCGCCGTTCCCGTTGTGCACCACGGCGTTGTCGACGACGTTCTCCACCATGCGCGCCAGCAGCGCGGGGCTGCCGACCGCGCGGGCGGCGCCGGTGAACGCGGTGTCCAGCACGAGCCCCTTGGCCGCGATGGCGTCGGCGCGGGCGGTCAGCGCGGCGGCGGCGAGGTCGGCGAGCGAGACCTCAGCGAGGTCGGCGAGCACGCCGTGCTGGGCGCGGGCGAGGACGAGCAGGCCCTCCAGCAGCTCGTCGACCCGGTCGAGCTCGGTGCGCATCCGGTCCGCGAGCGCGACGGTCTGCGCCGACGGCTCGGGCTTGGCCACGGCCACGTCCAGCGACGCCCGCATGGTCGCCAGCGGGGTGCGCAGCTCGTGCGAGGTGTTGGCGATGAACCGGCGCTGGGCCGCGAACGAGGTCTCCAGGCGTTCCAGCAGCCCGTCGATGGTGTCGGCCAGGTGCTTGACCTCGTCGTCGGGACCGGGCGCGGCCAGCCGCTCGTGCAGGTTGTCCGCGGTGATCCGCCGGGTGGCCGCGGTGATCGTCCGCAACGGCCGCAGCACCCGACCGGCCACGGCCTTGCCCATCACGACGGAGACGACGGCCATCACCACGAGCGCGATCGCCGAGGCCGCCAGCAACTGCCGGGCCCGCGCCTCCTCCGCGCCCGCCAACTGCTCGCGCAGGCCCGCGATGACCTCCCGCGAGCCCGAGGGGTCGGGCTGTCCGGGAACGGCCTGGGTCGACCGGCCTCCCGCGAGCAGGAAGGTCAACGTCAGCAGCACGACGCCCGATCCGAGGAACAGCGCGGCGTACAGCGCGGTGAAGCGCACCCGTGCCCGCAGCGCCGGGCGTCTGTGCTCGTCCATGCGCCCAGGATGCCGCGCGGGACCTAACAACGGCATGACACCGCCGGTTCGGGTGGTGTTACGACCGGATCCGTAGGAATCGCGGCATGACCACAACCACCGCGTGGACCGGCGGCCGGATCGCCGCGCTCGTGACGGCCACCCTGATCACCGTCCTGTCGGGACTCCTGCTCGCGTTCGCCGGCCGGTCGACGTGCGGTCAGGACGACGTCGAAGTCCCTTGCCCCACCGCGACTCGCGACCATCAGGGGCAGGTGGTGACCGACCAGCTCACCCTCGCGCACCGGCCGTTGGGGCGCGAGGGCGGCATCACCGTACGGCTGGCGTCGATGACCGGGATCATCACCTACCCGCCGCCGGACCACGACGAGATCGTGCCCGGACTGGTGCCGTGGGCGAAGGCGGGGGTGATCGTCAAGGACGGCACCGGTCCCGGCTCGTCCTACGCCGCGCTCGTGATGACCGGCGGTCACGGTGTGCGGCTGCAGCACGACTACACCCACGACACGGCGGGCAGCGCGAGCGACCCGTCGGGCCCGCGCTGGCTGCGGCTGACCCGGTCCGGCGACGTCGTCACCGGCGAGGAGTCCGCCGACGGGCGGGCGTGGACCACCGTCGGCACCGCCACCCTCCCCGGCCTGCCCGACACCGCCGTGGTCGGCCTCGTCGTGACCTCGCCGGGTGACCTGACGTTCGTGCCGACCGGGCTCGGGGCCAGTGCCGGGCAGGAGCGCTTCACCCAGGCGACGGCCGTGTTCGACCACGTCACCGTGGACGGCACCCCCGCCGCCGGGTGGACCGACACCCGGATCGGCGAGTCCGGTACCACCGACTGGGAGAAGTTCCACCGGGCGCCGGGGGTCGTCGAGTCCGACGGGACCGTCACCGTCACCGGGTCCGGCGACATCGCCCCGCGCTCGTCGGGCGTCCACCCGGTCGAGGGCACGCTGGCCGGTCTGGGCCTCGGACTGCTGGTGCTGATCGTCGCGGCCGCCCGGTCCGCCACCCGGCAGGACCGCAAAGCGCTGCTGGGACGGGCGGTCGTGGTCGGGTCGACGTCGTTCGCCGCCGGGCTCGTCGCCGCCGCGGCGGTGATGCCTCTCGGCTCCGCGGTCCTGCGGGCCACCGGCGGCGACGTCCTCCCGGTCTCCTTCCCCACCGGTCTGCGGGTCGCCGTCGGCGTGGGCGTGCTGGCCGCGGCCACCGCCGTGCTCGCGCTCGCCGCCGCCGTCCTGCTGCGCCGCAGGTGGGTGGCGGTCCTGGTGGTGGCCACGGGCGTCGTGCTGACCTACGCGCTGGCCGTGCTGCCCCTGCTGCCCGACGAGGTGACCCGGTGGCTGCTGCGGGTCACCCCGGCGGCGGGGTTCGCGGTGCAGCAGACCGTCGTGGAGTTCCCGCAGGTGGTGGCGCAGTACACGCCGTCGATGGGCTACTACCCACTGCCCTGGTGGGCGGGCCTGCTCGTGCTGTGCGGGTACGCGGGCACCGCCCTGTGGTTCGCCGTACGGCGACTGCCGCGCTAGTGCGGCGGTGCGCGGCTGTCGCACTGGTCGAGGTCGGGCAGGTCGAGCACGCTGCCGTCCAGGGCGACCCGCCTCCGCCGGGCCGTCGCGCCGGGAGAGGACCGCGGGGTTTCGGGAAAGCCAGTTTGCCCGTTCGCACATATTCCATGATCGAACTCAACCGGGCGGGTCCTCCGTCCGTAGTACCCGAGTGAGCTCCAGATCGCGAAGACGCCCGCTCCTGCGCATCGGGACGCTGGCGTTCGCCGTCGTCCTCGGCGCGGGTGCCGCCTCCGCCGCCATCGTGGTCCGCGAGCTGAAGGCGGTCACCCTGGCCCGCCAGTCGGCGTCCCCCACGCCGGACGCGGTCCAGAACGCCAGCGGCGGTGGTCGGCAGACCCCGACGACGACCACGACCACGACACCTCCCCCGCCGCCGGTGTCCTCGCTCCTGCCGTTCAACGCCAAGCTGGCGTCGCAGGACATCCCGGACCCCGCGGGCGGGGTGCGCAGCGGTGGGTGCAGCGGCTCGCTGGTCGCCCCGCAGTGGGTCATCACCGCCGGGCACTGCTTCCACGACATCAACGACGTGCGGGTCGGCGGGGTGCCGCCGTACACGATGACCGTCACGATCGGGAAGCTCAAGGACAGCGACCCCGGCGGGCGCACCGCGCAGGTCGTGGACGTCCGGCAGTCGCCGGTCAACGACCTGGCCGTGGTCAAGCTCAGCGCCCCGGTCCTCGACGTCGTCCCGTTGACCCTGGCCGACGAGGCGCCCGCGATCGGCCAGCAGCTCCAGTTCGCCGGGTGGGGCTCGACCTCGGCGACCGTCATCGCCGCCTCCGACCACCTCAAGCGGGGGATGTTCTCGATCTCGGCGATCGGGCCGTCCACGTTCGAGGCGCTGCCCGTCGTGCCCCGCACCGTGGAGAACAGCCCGTGCCCGGAGGACTCGGGCGCGCCGTTCTTCATCTCCCCCGACGACAAGACCGGGCAGCTGGTGGCCATCGTGAGCACCGGGCCCGCGTGCCCGCAGCCCGGCGCGGAGATCATCGCACGGGTGGACGTGCAGGCCGACTGGATCCGCGAGCAGACCGGCGGCACCGCCCGGTGACAGGAAGCGGGGCGCGGCTCCGCACGCCGCGCCCCGCCACACCCCCAGTGGGTGTCAGCTCTTCCAGGTGATCGGCGACTTGAGGTAGTCGTCGCCCTTGTCGAACGTCGCGCCCGCCACGGTCGCGCCCTCGCGCGCGGCCTGCAGCACGCAGGTCTCGAACTTCGCGCCCGCGGTGGTGAAGTCCTTCTTGGCGGTCTCGGACTTGCACTTGTCCACGTCGCCGCTGATGATCACGCCGGTCGACTTGCCGTCGGCGCCGATGCCCCGCAGGCTCACCGAGCTGTAGGCCAGGTCGCTGCCGTCGACGTTCTCCACGGTGGCCCGGATGAAGAACGGCGTGAGCCCGTTGGCCTTGTCGCCGAACTTCGCGAGGTCGGCGGTGGTGCCCTGCTCGATCGCGGTCACGACGATGGCGATCGTGCCCTGCTTGTCGGTGCCGTACTTGAACGGCACGACCGCCCGGTCGCCCACCTTCAGCGTCGAGCCCGGCTTGGTGACGTCACCGGAGGCGGCCTCGGTCGACTTGGTGGACTTCGTGGCCGACGTGTCCGAGGTCGGCGACACGGCGCTGGTCGCGGCCGTGACCGGTGCGGTGGACGGCGACGGCGCGGCCGTGCCCCCGGTCTCGCTCGCGCAGGACGACAGCAGGACGGCGGCCGCGCCGACGGCGGCGAACAGGGTGCCACGGACGTGCTTCATGGATCTCCTCGTTAGACCCCGCCGGCACGGGGAGCCCGCGGGGAGTGCGTGACGACCGCGGCCGAACAGGGGCTTCGCGGTTGCGCCGAACGCTAGCGGCGATCGGCGCCGGGCACTGTCGGTCGTTCGCACCACAAGGTCATGACAGGTCGGTCACAGTTCGTCGACGCCGATGAGACCGTCCTGGATCGCGCGGGCCACGAGCGCCGCCTTGGTGGGGGCGTCGCGGCCGATCTGGGCGTACTTGACCCGGATGCGCTCCAGGTGGGAGTTGACCGTGCTGGCCGTGATGCCCAGGCGCTGCGCGACGAAGTCCTTCGACTCCGACTGGAACCACTCCACCAGCACCTCGGTCTCGCGGGCGGACAGGGCGGGCCGGTGGTCGGAGCGGTCACCGGCGAGGGCGCCCGCCAGCGACGGAGGGGTGTAGGCGTCGCCGCGGGCCGCCGCGCGGGTGGCCTCGACCAGGTGGTCGGCGCCCTCGGCCTTGGTCAGGTAGCACAGCGCCCCCAGCTCCAGGCAGTGCAGCGCGATCTCGTCGTCGGCGCGCATCGAGTACACGACGACGTTGCGGCCCGCCTCGACGAGCCTGCGCAGGTCGCCCAGCACCGGCGTCGGGCCGCCCAGGTGCAGGTCGAGGATCACCACGTCGGCGGTGGCGCCCTCGTCGAGCCAGGCCGCGCTCACGTCCTCGCCGCTGCTGACGACCTCGATCGGCGGCGTCCCGGACGTGAGCCAGTAGGCCACGCCCGCGCGCACCGCCGGGTGGTCGTCCACGACCACGGCGGTCAGCCGGTCCTCGTGCGCCATCTCGCCTCCATCCGCGTGTGCTCCCCGTAGGTCCCGCAGTCCACTTCGACGAGCGCCGAGCCGCCGTCGATCCCGACCTCGGTGTCCGTCATGACGGCCACCCGCACCTCCTCGTCGGTGCGCAGCACGCTGACCCGCGCGCGCCCGCGCACCGCCGACAGCGCCACCACCAGCGGCGCGGTCAGCTCGCGGCGCACCGCCGTCGGGACCGGGACGGCCGCGCCGCTGACCGCGAGCGACACCTCGACCCCGCGCCGCTGCGCCGCGTCCACGCAGGCCGCGACCTCGTGGACCAGCGGGTCGGGTACTTCGTCGTTCTCGGCGAACAGCCTGCGCAGCTGGGTCGCGGCCAGCGCGCACCGGTGCCGGGTGTCCTCGTCGCGCGGGTCGAGCGTGCGGTCGGCCAGGCCCACCAGCAGCGGCAGGGTGGCGCCGAGCTGCCCGGCGAAGGTCACCCGCCGGTCGCGTTCCCACTGCTCGGCCAGCGCCGCGCGGGTGGTGACCCGGTCGCGCTCGGCGGCGACCAGCGCCGCCTGCCGGGACTGGCGGCGCAGCACCAGCGTGATCACCGCGATCGCGGCCTGGAAGCTGAGCACGCTGAGCACCACGACCCCGGCGGCGCCGACCTCCGCGCGGTCGTGCCCGCCCGCCAGGGCGAACTGGACGACGCTGGCGGCGAAGTGGGTGCCGAGCGCGGCGACCAGCAGCCCGACCCGGTCGAACAGCAGCACCAGCAGGTGCCACCCGACCAGGCCGAACGACCAGTGCACGTCGAGGAAGAACCCGTCGGGCGGCAGGGCCGCGGTCACCGCGCTCGACGCGACCAGCACCACCACCGCGCCGACGGCGACCACGGCTGTCGGCAGCGGCCTCCCGCGCAGCACCCAGACCGCGCACACGGCCGTGACCAGCGCCAGCACCGCGAACGCCGCGTCGACCACCCAGGCGGGCCGGTACTCGGCCTGGTGGCGGACCAGCGGTGCCGCGTTCAGGCCCAGCTGCACGACGGCGGTCACGACGAGCAGGCCGGTCCGCATGATGGCGATGACCCGGTCCTGGGCGCGGAGGTCAGCCACGGGGCCACGCCAGCCGCACGGTCGTGCCGTCGCCGGGCCGTGAGGTCACGGTGGCGCTGCCGCCGACGGCCGCCATCCGCTCGACCACCGACCCGCGGATTCCCCGGCGGTGCCCCGGCACGTCACCGGGCTCGAACCCGTGCCCGGTGTCGACCACCGTCACCACCACGCCCTCCCCGTCGGCCGCGACCCGCAGGCCCGCCTCGCGCACGCCCGCGTGCCGGGCGACGTTGGCCATCGCCTCCTGCACGGCGCGCACCAGCGCGAGGGTGACCGGCACGGGCAGCAGCGGCACGCGCTCCCAGTGGGCGTCGACCGCCAGCGGGCTCCGCTCGGCCACCGCGCGCAGCGACGACTCGACGTCCACCAGCCGGTCGTCCAGGCCCGGCGCGTCGCGGAGCACGTCCAGGTCGCGGCGGGCGTGCTCGGCGACCTCGGCCGGGTCCGCGGTGCGGCCGCGCAGGGCGACCATGAGGAACGTCGCCGACGCCGTGTCGTGCAGCAGCGCCAGGTACTCGCGTTCCCGCCGCCGCCGTTCCCGCGCCAGCACCTCCGCGCGCTCCAACGCCGCCTGGCGCGCGCGCAGCTCGTCCACGCCGCGGGTGGAGCGCAGCAGCAGGTGGAACGCCAGCCGGGCGAGCAGGCACTCCACCAGCACCCGCAGCACCGTGAACGGCGCTCCCCCGGACAGCACGAACACCGCCAGCAGCCCGGCGGTGACCGGCACCGTCCAGGTCGGCGGCCACTCCCACTGCACCGTGATCGCGGTGATCGTCAGGACGTTGAGCGCCCACAGGTTCGGCCCCGCCGCCGGCACCGTCCACGCCTGCGTCGCGCACACCACCCCCGCCCGCAGCACCGCCAACGCGAACGTGACCCGCGCACCCCGCCCGGTCGCGCTGGTGACCACGTCCGCCACCGCACCGACCAGCACCAGCCCGACCAGCGCGAGACCGACGGGGAGGGCGTCGTCGGGCACCGACAGGAGCCCGAACGCACTGATCAAGGCCAACCCGATCCCCCGCACGGGACCCGCGAACCGGCTGATCGCCACCAGGAACCCGGCCTCGACGTCACCGGGTGCCGGGTTGGCGTCCTCGGGCGACAGGGGCGGCACCGCACACCCCCTGACGTCGTCGTTCCGGCTCCGGCGAGTATCCCGCGCCGCCCCACCCGGTGCCGGGCGGGGTTAGGCCGAGTGGCGGATGAGGCCAGGCGGTCGGGTATCGCCGACCGACTCCGCGTGATCGACCGCACCGCGCTCGCCGACTCGCTCGCCGACTCGCTCGCCAACGACGGCATCGACCGGTACGACATGGGCATCAAGGAACCGGGGAACCCGGTGACGCTGAACCCGCAGCACGTGGTTCGCGTGATCGACGGGATGTACTGACGACCGCACCGCGAATTCCGGCCGCGCGGCTCGCTCCGCGCCGTTGACGCCACCCCGACCAGCGAGTCGCCACCGGAATCCCGAGCCTGCCGCCGACGGCCGCTCCACCCGGTGCCGGGCGGGGTTAGGCCGAGTGGCGGATGACGAGGGTGGGTTCGAAGACGACGGAGGTGACGCGGCCGTCGTGGCGGCCGATGCGGTCGAGCAGCAGGCGGGACATCTCGGCGGCCATGTCCTCCACCGGTTGGCGGACGGTGGTGAGGGCGGGGCGGCTGGCGGTGGCGGCGCTGCTGTCGTCGAAGCCGATGACGGCCACGTCGTCGGGGACGCGGCGGCCGTGGTCGCGCAGGACGTGCAGCGCCCCGGCGGCCATGAGGTCGTTGGCGGCGAAGACGCCGTCGAGGTCGGGGTGTTCGGCGAGCAGGTGTTCCATGGCCTTCTCGCCGCTGTCCTGGGTGAAGTTGCCCTCCACGTACGGGGCGGCGGGGTGGCCGTGGTCGGCCCAGGCGTCCTGGAACCCGGCCAGGCGCTCCTGGCTGGCGGGCACGTCGAGCGGGCCGGAGATGGTGGTGACGCGGCGGCAGCCGCGGCCGACGAGGTGGTCGACGGCGAGCCGGGCGCCGTCGCGGTGGGCGAGGTCGACGTAGCTGATCGACAGCGGCTTGGTGGGCCTGGCGAACAGGACGGCGGGGACGCCCGCGGCGACCAGCATCGCGGGCAGCGGGTCCTGGGAGTGGATGGCGACGACCACGGCGCCGTCGGCGTTGCCCTGGCGCAGGTGGTCGACGACGTGGGCGCGGGACTCGTGGGTGTCGGCGAACATCAGCAGCGGGTAGACGCCCAGCGGTCTGAGCGCGTTGATGAGCCCGCTGGTGACCCGGCCGAAGAACGGGTCCACCAGGATGTCGCCGCCGAAGTCGCCCGCGCCGGAGACGACCAGCGCGATCGTGCCGGTGCGCCGGGTGACCAGCGAGCGGGCCGCGGTGTTGGGCGTGTAGCCGGTCTTCGCGATGGCGCGGCGCACCGTCTCCTGGATGGCCGGGTCGACGTTGCGGGTCGTGTTGATCACGCGCGACACCGTCGCGCGGGACACCCCCGCCACCCGTGCCACGTCCTCCAACGTGGGAGGACGTGCCTGGGACGCTGCGCTCATGGAGGCTTTATAGCACGTAGGAGAGCGCTCTCCAGACCGTGTTCCCACCTTCGGCCGCATGGAGAGCGCTCTCCACAATGGGAAAAACTCGTCCGACCCTAAAACGGGGTCAACGCTGCGGAGTTGTCCGGATTCCCTGCGTGAAGTCCAGGTAGCGGACCCCTATTGACACGCGCGGGACCCGGAGGCGAGTGTAGGAGCCATTGGAGAGCGCTCTCCAACCAAGACCAGGAGTGATCGCCACATGACGACCACGTACAGCGCCGGTGCGAGCACCGACCTCGAGGACCTGCTCGACCGGCTGACCCTGGAGCAGAAGATCCGCCTGCTGTCGGGCGGCGGCACGTTCCGCGCCCAGGCCGAGCCCGCCATCGGGCTGCGGGCGATCGTGTTCTCCGACGGCCCGGTCGGCGTGCGCGGCGAGCGGTGGGACGAGCGGGACACCGCGCTGACCCTGCCCTCGCCCACCGCGATGGCCGCGACCTGGGACCCCGAGCTGGTCACGGGCCTGGGCAGGCTGCTGGCCGCCGAGGCGCGGCGCAAGGGCGTCGACGTGCTGCTGGCGCCGAACCTGAACCTGCACCGCTCCCCCTTGGGCGGCCGCCACTTCGAGTGCTTCTCCGAGGACCCGCTGCTGACCGCCCGGATCGGCGCCGCCTACATCACCGGCGTGCAGTCCGGTGGTGTCGCGGCGACCGCGAAGCACTACGTGGCCAACGAGTCGGAGACCGAACGGCTCACCCTGGACGCCCGGATCGACGAGCGGACCCTGCACGAGGTGTACCTGCTGCCGTTCGAGGAGGCCGTCCGCGCGGGCGCCTGGGTCGTGATGTCGGCCTACAACGGCGTGAACGGCGCGTCGATGTCCGACAGCCCGCTGCTGGCCGAACCGCTGCGCGGCACGTGGGGCTTCGACGGCCTGGTCGTCTCGGACTGGGGCGCGGTGCGCACCGTCGAGTCGCCGGTGGACCTGGCCATGCCCGGCCCGCACGAGCTGCGCGGCGAGCCGCTGCTGGCCGCCGTGCGCCGCGGTGACGTCCCCGAGTCGGCGGTCGACGAGAAGGTGCGCCGGATCCTGCTGCTGGCCCGGCGGGTCGGGGCGCTGGAGCCGACCACGTCCGTGCCGCCGCCGCGGATCACCCCCGACGAGTCGCGCGGACGGCTGCGCCGCGCCGTGGCGGCGGGCTCGGTGCTGTTGCGCAACAGCGGTTCCCTGCTCCCCCTGGACCCGGCGGCGCTGACCCGCGTCGCGGTGCTCGGCCCGAACGCGGTCGACGCGCGGGTGCAGGGCGGCGGCAGCGCGGGCGTGTTCCCGGCGGCCGTGGTCTCCCCCGTCGACGGCATCCGCTCCGCGCTGGCGGGCAGGGCCGAGGTCGTGCACCGCGCGGGCGCGTTCCTGCACACCCGGCCGACCCCGTTGAGCCCGGCCGACTCCCGCAACCCGGTCACCGGCGAGCCCGGTGTGCTGGTGCGCTACCTCGGCCCGGACGACGAGGTGCTGCACGTCGAGCACCGGCTCAGCGGCCGCGTCCTGGAGCCGTCGGTCGAGCTGACCGCCACCACCGTCGAGGTCAGCGCGCTGATGCGCCCGTCCACGACCGGCGACTGGCGGTTCGCGGTGGTCGGGCTCGGCGCGGTGAGCCTGGAGGTCGACGGCCACCGGCTGGTGGACGAGCACGTGGTGCCCGAGTCCGACGACCCCACCTACGTGCACGTCGCCCCGTCGTTCCGCGAGGTCAGCTGGCCGGTCGAGGCGGGCGTCGACGTCCTGCTGCGCGCCCGCAGGCGGATGGAGCCCGACGAGGGCCTCGCCGTCGCGCTGGCCGCCGACCCGCCGCGCGTCGACGAGAACGCCGAGCTCGCCGCGGCCGTGGACCTGGCCCGCGGGGCCGACGTCGCGGTCGTCGTGGTCGGCACCACCGACGAGATCGAGAGCGAGGGCTTCGACCGCGGCTCGCTGGAGCTGCCCGGCAGGCAGGACGAGCTCGTCCGGGCCGTCGCCGCGGTGAACCCGCGCACCGTCGTGGTCGTCAACGCCGGTGGCCCGGTGGAGCTGCCGTGGCGCGAGGACGTCGCCGCGGTGCTGGTGACCTGGTTCCCCGGCCAGGAGGCGGGCGACGGGCTGGCCGACGTGCTGTTCGGCCTGGCCGAGCCCGGCGGGCGGCTGCCGACCACGTGGGCGGCCCGCACCCCGGACGCGCCGGTGCTGGAGACGAAGCCGATCGGCGGCGTGCTGGAGTACACCGAGGGCTCGCACATCGGCTACCGCGCGTGGGCGGGCTCCCCCGTCGCGCCCGCGTACTGGTTCGGCCACGGCCTCGGCTACACGACCTGGTCGTACGAGGGCTTCTCCGCCCGCGACAACGTCGCCGTGGAGCAGGGCTTCGACGTCCGGGTCCGGGTCCGCAACACCGGTTCCCGCCCCGGCCGCGACGTCGTGCAGGTCTACCAGGCCACCGGCCAGGACCGCCGCCTGGTCGGCTACGCCCCCGTCCACGCCGCGCCCGACGAGGCGGTGTGGGTGAAGGTGCCGATCGAACCGCGCGCGCTGCGCCGGTGGTCGCCGGCGGAAAGCCGCTGGGTGCCGGAGACCGGCGCCATCACCCTGATGGCGGGCCCGTCCTCGGGTGAGCTGCCGCTGGTCGCGCGGCTGAACACGTCGGCCTAGCCGGTGCCGTCCGAGCGGTTCGCCCGCCTTGCCCTGTTTCGGCGGCCGCCGACGTCCAACGACTAGTACGATAGCGCTGGTCAGGATCGTTTTAACGATCAAGCCGCAGCGCTGGGAGTGTGACGATGGCGGAAGCGCCTGCCGGGTCCGCCGCGAGACGGCGGGGGTCCGGCGCGGTGACGATCGCCGACGTCGCCGCGGCGGCGGCCGTCTCCAAGCAGACGGTCTCCAACGTGATGAACTACCCGGAGAAGGTGCGCGCGGAGACGCGGGAACGCGTGCGGCGGGCCGTCGCGGAGCTGGGGTTCCAGCCCAACCGGATGGCGCGGGCGCTGCGGTCCAGCACGGCCGGGATGATCGCGTGCCGCATCGAGCCGGTCTCCTCGCGGTCGCTCGCCCCGTTCCACGACCGGTTCCTGCACGCGCTGGCCGAGGCCGGGCAGGCCGTGGGCAGGCACCTGATGCTGTTCGCGGTGGACGACGCCGAGAGCGAGGCGGCCACCTGCGTGCGGCTCGTGCGCACCGGCGCGGTCGAGGGCGTGGTGCTGTACAACGTGGTCCCCGGTGACCTGAGGCCGCCGGTGCTGCTCGAGGCCGGGGTGCCGTTCGTGTGCTTCGGGCGGGTTCCCGGACTCGACGACGCGGGCGCGTGGGTGGACGTGGACAACGCGGCGGGCGTCGCCGCCGTCGTCGACCACCTGGCCGAGGCCGGGCACCGGCGGATCGGCTTCCTGGGCTTCCCGGACGGGCACCGGGTCGGCGACGACCGCGCCGACGGCTGGGTGGCGGCGATGGACCGGCACGGGCTGCTGGCGGGCAGCCACCGCTTCGACACGCGCGGCGAGGACACCTGGACCAGCGGCGCGAAGATGGCGCGCGGGCTGCTCGACCGCGCGGGTGCGCCGACCGCGCTGGTGGCGGTCTCCGACACGCTGGCGGCGGGCGCGTTGCAGGCCATCCGCGACCTCGGGCTGGCACCGGGGCACGACGTGGCACTGGTGGGCTACGACGACACGCCCTCGGCGGAGGTCCTGGACCTGTCCAGCGTCCGCCAGCCGTTGGCCGAGGTCGGCCGCCGGATCGTGGAGGTGCTGTGCCCGACCGGCGGGGCGACGGTCCCGGCGCCGTCGCTGCTGCGGCCGGAACTGGTCGTGCGCGGCTCCTCCCGACGCCGGGCCTGATCCCGCGACGGCTCCACCGCCGCGCCGGGGCGCTATCGCGATTGGATCGATCCACCGCACGCCCTGACCTCACGCGGGGGCATGGGAATCTTCCTTCGTTGACAGCACAAGTGGGCTGTGGTTGTGTGCGTCACATCGATTTTATCGATCACATTGCGTCCTTCGGACCCTGTCGCGCGAGGGCGTGGTCGGAGGGATGGCCCACATGAAGAGGCACAGTCGAAAGCGCCGCGGCTGGTCGGCCGCGGTCCTCGCCGCGGCCCTGGTCGTGACCGGCGGCACCCAGGTCTGGCACTCCGCGCCGGCGCGGGCGTCCGTCACGCAGCACGACAGCGCCTCGATCGGCTGGGAGGGCGACTACTACGGCGTCCTGACCCACAAGGACGGCAGCTTCGACGTCCACTCGGGGCCCGACACGACGGTCCGGTTCGGGATCTACAACAACCCCGCGCGGCTCCAGTGGTTCAACACCGGCGGCTACTACCCCGCCCTGACCACGCAGTTCGAGCGGGACAACAGCACCGTCACCATCACCAACTTCGGGGACAAGGTGACGATCGGCGGTCGGGACTTCGTCGCCGTGTACTCGCGGGTCGCCGTGGTCAACCACGACTCGGTCGCGCACGTCCTGGACCCGGCGCCGACCGGCGGGACGCTCGCGCTCAACCACCCGTCGACCACCGTCCCGGCCGGGCGCACCACCACCTTCGACTACGTGATCGCGGCCGACAGGTTCGGTCAGGGCTACGCCTGGCCCACCGGCGACGAGCTCGTCGCCGCGGGCGGCTACGACACCCACTACGCGCACATGACGTCGTACTGGGACGGCAAGCTGGCCCAGATCGCCCAGGTCCGGGTGCCCGACCCGCAGCTGGGCAACGCCTACCGGGCGGGCTACATCACCACGAACCTCGTCAAGGACGGCAACCGGTTCAACGTCGGCGAGAACGGCTACGACGCCATCTTCAACCACGACCTGGTCGGCATCCTGGTCCAGCTGCTGGAGGCCGGCGACCTCAACCGCGCCAAGGACTACCTGCCGACGCTGATCGCCAAGGACGACCCCGGTGACATCACCAGGATGTACCCGGACGGGACGTGGAAGTACAGCTGGCCGTGGGCGGTGTACCTGCGCAAGACCGGCGACGCCGCCTTCGTCCGGAGCAACTTCGCCACGATCAGGCAGACCGCGCACGCCATCGAGTCCGACGCCACCGGTCCCGGCGGCATCATGAAGGCCACCAACGCCGTGGACACCACCGGCTACTGGACCGTGGACAACCAGTCGGCTCTGCTGGGCCTGCTCACCTACCGGTACATCGCCACCACCCTGGGCGAGTCCGCCGAGGCGTCCTGGGCCGACCGGGTCTACAACACCCTGCTGGGCGCGGTCAACGCCAGGCTCGACAACACCATCTCCACCAACCGGCTCTCCTACCTGCCGTGCGCCATGGACGTCCCCAACAGCGGTGCGAACGTGTGCGGCCAGACCAACAACGGCAACTGGGCCTCGATGTTCCTGTTCGGCCGCTGGGCCTGGGACGGCCAGCTGTGGGGCAGCACCCCCGCCGGTCCGATGAGCACCCTGGTCGACGCCACCTACGACAACGGCTTCAGCCACCTGTCGAACCTGCCCAAGCACACCTTCGGCGGCTACCCCGGCGTGAGCAGCGCCTACAACGCGGGCTACGGCTCGGCGGGCCTGGCCTCGTCCCGCTACCGCTCCGAGGGCATCTACGCCTACCAGTACCTCGTGCAGAACGCCCAGAGCGCCCCCTTCTCCTGGTGGGAGGGGATCCAGTCCGTCGGGACGGGCAACTGGTCCCCCGGCACCCACAGCACCGCGGGCAGCGGCTCCAGCCCGCACATGTGGGGCCAGGCCAACGCCTCCAAGGTGCTGCTGGACTCGCTGGTCGCCGAGAAGCTCGACGGCTCGGTGGTCGTCGGCCGCGGACTGCCCAACCA
The DNA here is from genome assembly GCF_003002815.1 of Umezawaea tangerina. Classification (GTDB taxonomy): domain Bacteria; phylum Actinomycetota; class Actinomycetes; order Mycobacteriales; family Pseudonocardiaceae; genus Umezawaea; species Umezawaea tangerina. The sequence goes on from NZ_PVTF01000005.1 coordinate 643,019, forward strand.
GTGGCTCCGCGACGGCGCGACCACCAGCGTCGGCAACTACCCCATCGCGGGCGGCAGGCGCATGGGTGCGGCGATCACCGCCTCCGGCGCGACCGTCGGCCTCACCCTGACCGGGGCCGCGCCCGCGGGTGGTGTGCGGTTCGAGGTACCGGCGTTCGTCGGGAACATCGCCGGGGCCAGCGCGGGGACCGTCGACAGCGCCAGGGGTGTCGTCACCCTGCCGCCGGGGACCGGCTCGGTCACCGTGACGCTGGCCCGGCCGGCGGTGTTCGCCGAGAAGGGCGGGCTCGACCTGCAGGGGTACTGCACGTCGATCGGCGCGGTGAACGGCGCGGTGCTGGCGGGGACGACCGCGAACGACTGGCGCTGCGTCACCGGCACCGGCGCCCAGGTGGGCATGGACCTCGACGACGCCTGCCAGCGCCAGAACCCGCACGAGCAGGCCGTGTTCTCCCGGAGCCTCGCCGTGTCCGACCCCTACAGCTGGAAGTGCCTGGCCTGAGCGCAGTACCACGGTGGACGGCGGGACACGGCGGACCACAGTGGACGGTTAACACGAAAGGCTGAAGAAGTTCAGCCCAAAGCATTTCCCCCGCTTGGCGCCGTAGGGTCAGCGGGGAACCCGGTTCAACGACAGGAGAACGACTTCGGGCAGCACCCAGGACAGGTGATCCATATGCGACGACCAAGGTTGATGGCGGCGGTCGCGGGCCTCGCCCTCGCGATGACGACGACGGTGACCGCGCTCGCGGACGCACCGGACCGGCAGACCGGTCCGGTGCGCGTGACCCTCAAACCGCTCAGCGGGGTCGTTGTCACGCCGAACCGCTACTGGTACATCCGCGGCGAGTTCAGGTTCACCGTGAAGGCCACCGACGTCGGGACGGAGGACGACCAGAACCTGTTCGTCTTCGTGTCGATCCCCGACGAGATCCGGATGACCACCTTCTCCGGGAACCGCTGGCGGTGCGAGTCCGTCGTGGGCGGCCTCGACTGCTCCAACCCCGACCTCGTCGTCCCCGGCGAGTCGTGGCCCGCGCTGACGATCACCACCCGCGGCACCGGGTACGTGCAGGACACCCTCGACGTCTACGCCATCGCCAACGGCGACGACTGGGCGCACGTGGGCGTGCCGTTCGTCTACGACACCTCGTCCTGACCCCCGCACCGGGAGCACCCGACGCGGGTCACGTCGACTCGCGGACCACCAGCTCCGGTCGGAACATGATCTGCTGGTGGGCGTGGGACCGGGGGTGGTCGCACTCCTCCACGAGGAGCTGGGCGGCGGTGCGTCCGATGTGGAGGGTGGGCTGGCGGATGGACGACAGGGGGACGGCGGCGTCGGCGGCGAACTCGATGTCGTCGTAGCCGAGCAGGGCGATGTCGTCGGGCACGCGGCGGCCGGTGCTGATCGCGGCGCGCAGCACGCCCAGTGCGAGCAGGTCGTTGGCGCAGAACACCGCGCCGGGCTCGACGCCGTCGTCGAAGAGCTGCCGGACGGCCTCGTAGGCGATGCGGGCCTTGAGGGCGGGGACCTCGACGACGTCGACCACCTCGTCGGGGTCGGCGCCGCCGTCGGCGACCGCGCGGCGCAGTCCGGTGAGCCGGTCCTTGCACTGGCGCAGCGCCAGCGGGCCGGTGACGTAGGTGATCCGGCGGTGGCCGGAGGCCATCAGGTGCGCACCCGCCAGCTCGCCGCCCGCCACGTCGTCCACGGCCACCGAGCAGCAGTCGATGCGCGGGTCGTGCCGGTCGACCAGCACGGTCGGCGTTCCCCTGCGGCGCAACGCGTCCAGCCGCTCGGACCCGACCTCGACCGGGGTGATCAGCATGCCGCGCACGCGCTGCTCCTCCAGCAGCCGCAGGTACCGCTCCTCGCGGGCGGCCTGCTCGTCGGAGTTGCACAGCACCAGGGCGTAGCCCAGCTCGGTCGCGACGTCCTCTATCCCCCTGGCGATGTCGTGGAAGAACGGGTTCGCCAGGTCGAGCACGATCAGGCCGAGCGAGCGGCTGGCGCCCGCGCGCAGCTGCGCCGCCTGGGAGTTGCGGACGAAGCCCAGCTCGGCGATGACCGCGAGGACGGCCTCGCGGGTGGCGAGGGAGACCTTGTCGGGTCTGTTGAGGACGTTCGACACCGTGCCGACGGACACGCCGGCACGTTCCGCCACGTCTTTGATGCTCGGCGCCATCACCCGATGGTATTCGTCGGACGGCGAGGTGGCTGAAACGATTCACGCCCCGAGGTGGTGATCTTCAAGACCCTCACACCCTGCCGAGGAACCGCCAGCTGCCCGCCGGGACGCGGTGCACCGCGAACCCCGGCTCGGCGCGGACGAACTCGGCGCCCGGATGCGCCGTGACGGCTTCGGGGGACGTCGCCGGGACGTGCACCTCCGCGGTGGAGCCGATCGGGACCTCCACGGTGAGCTGCACGGCCGAGCCGACCAGGGACCAGCCGACCGAGGCGGTGCCGCGCACGGTCCTGATCGAGGTCCGCGCCCAGGTCACGCCGACCCGCGCGTCGGGCCGGACCACGAACGTCCGGTAGCCGCCGTCGCCGGGGCGCAGGCCCGCGACGTTCTCGTAGAGCCACTGCACGACGGTGCCCTGGAAGTAGTGGTCGCGCGACCGCGAGGTCGACGGCCACATCTCCCACATCGTGTCGGCGCCGTTGTCGAACCAGTAGCCCCAGCTCGGGTAGGTGCGCTGGGTCGCGAGCGCGTGCGCGACGTCCGCGTGGCCGTGCGCGGTGAGCACCCGCAGCAGCACGCTGGTGCCCAGCGCGCCGGTGTTGAGGTGGTTGCCGCGCGCCTTGACGTCCGCGACGAGCGCGGCGACGACCGGGGCCACCTGGCCGGGCGGCACGAGGCCGAACATGAGCGGGATCGCCTGGGACGTCTGGCGGAAGTCCGGGTCCTGCGCGCTGCGGTAGCGGCCGTCGACCAGGAAGGTGGCGTTGAGCGCGTCGCGGCAGGTGTCCGCGGTGGCGCGGTAGCGGGCGGCGACGTCGGCGTGGCCGAGGAGGTCGCCGAGCTCGGCCACGCCCACCAGGGCGCGGTGCAGGTAGGCGGTCGCGGTGAGCCTGGTGTCCTCGGGCGGGTTGCCGCCGTAGCCGGGCGGCAGGTAGTCGCCGAGCGCGGTGGAGGACAGGCCCCCGCTCAGCCGCCCGATCTCCCAGTCCAGGTACTTCACCAGGGTGTCCCAGTGGTCGGCGGCCAGCCGTTCGTCGCCGTAGGTCCGGTACATCTCGCGGACCAGGAACGGGTAGACGGTCGTCCACTCCGGCGCGGGCGCGGCCTCCTGGTAGCCCCAGCCGCCGCTGGGCACGATCACCGGCAGCGCGCCGGGACCGGTCTGGCTGTCGGCGAGGTCGCCGATCCACTTGGTCAGGAACCGCTGCACGCCGAACGCGTAGGCCATCACCGGGGCGCCGAGCTGGGCGTCACCGGTCCAGCCGTTCTTCTCGTACATCGGGGTGTCGGTGGGGATGCCGTGCATGTTGTTGAGCAGCGTGCGCCTCATGGCGCGGTCGAGCTGTTCGAAGAACGGCTCGGAGCAGCGGAACGTCCCGGTCTCCGGCACGTCGCTGTGCACCACGCGGGCGGACAGGTCGTCCAGGCCCGGCCGGTACGGGAAGCCGGTGACCTGGACGTAGCGGAAACCCTTGTAGGAGAAGCGGGGTTCCCACGTCTCGGTGCCGGAGCCGGAGCAGGTGTACTCGTCGGTCTGGTGCCTGCCCGGCACGTGGCCGTTCTGGTGGACGACGTTGCCGGTCTCGTCCAGGTGCTCGCCGTGCGCCAGCCGGACCACCGTGCCCGCGGGGGCGCGGACGGAGAGCCGCGTCCACCCGGCCATGGTGCGGCCGAAGTCCACGACGTACACACCCGCCGACAGCTCGGTCACGGCGGTGGCGCGGACGGTCTCCACGACCCGGATCGGTTCGTGCTGCTGGGCTTTGAGCGTCCCGGTCGGCGCGTCCAGCACGCGGGCGTCCTGCCAGTCGCCGGGCACCCGGCGCGCGTCGTAGGACTCCCCCGCGTACAGGGAGTTCGACACCGTGGCGCTCTCGGCGACCTTCCACCCGGTGTCGGAGGCGACGGTGGTGTGCGAGCCGTCGGTGTGCACGACCTCCAGCTGCGCCAGCAACCTCGGCTCGCCGTGCCAGGTCGCGCGTTCCCAGTACCAGACGTTCGGGGTGGTCATGCCGTAGAAACCGCGGCCCAGCACCACGTCGACGGTGTTCGGGCCCTTGGCCAGCAGCCCGGTGACGTCGTGGGTGGCGTAGAGGACGGTCTCCTCGTAGTCGGTGAAACCGGGGTCCAGCGCCCGGTCGCCGACCTTCCTGCCGTTGAGCTGGGCGTCGTAGTAGGCCAGCCCGCTGATGTGCAGGCGGGCGGTCGCGACCGGCTTGTCGAGGGTGAACTCCTTGCGCAGCAACGGTGCCGGCGCCTCGACGACCAGGCTGACGTCGCGGCCCCACGGGCCCTGGCCGTAGGCGGCGAGCACGGTGGCGGCGGCCCACGCGCTGTCGTCGAACCCCGGCTGCTGCCACCCGGTCCGCTCGGTGTCGGCGACCTTCCAGCCGGTGCCGGTGACCAGGTCGCGCCGGGTGCCGTCGGCCAGGTCGACCGACAGCCGCACCAGCAGGCCCGCCGGGTTGACCGAGACGTTGCCCCGGTTGGTGGCGAGCGCGGCGAGCACGACCCGGCCACCGGCCGCGCGGACCAGCGCGGTGACGTCGGCGGACTTGCCGAGCTTCCAGCCGTCCGTCTGCTCCGGCGAGGTCAGAACCTGTTGGCCCGCGAGGTGGAGCGTGAAGTCGTCGTCGGCGGTGGCGATCAGCCGGGCGCGGGTGACCGCCACCCCGGCGGGCAGGTCGAGGCCCGCGCGGAACCAGCGCGGGCCCACCGGGGCGTTGGACGTCGTGGCGCCGGGCGACCAGATCCACGACGCGGAGGTGAAGTCGAGGCCCGCGACGGGCGGGGCCGCACCGATCCACCGGGCGGTCCACGGCGTCTCCAGGAACGCCGTCTCCCACCAGCGGGCGGTGCTCCACGCCGAGGCGCGGCCGCGTTCGTCCCACACCCGCACCCGCCAGGTGTAGCGGGTGTGCGGGCGCAGGGCCGGGCCGCCGTAGACGACGCCGGTGGTGCGGTCGGACAGGACCTTGCCGGAGTCCCAGACCCCGTCCACCCGCACCTGGTAGGCGGTCTGCCCCGCCGAGGCGGCCTCGGCGCCGAGCACCCAGGCCAGCCTCGGCAGCGGGACGTCGGTGCCCAGCAGGGTCTCCGCGTACTCGACCGTGGTCGACTCGATCCGCAGGCCTCCGGCTGGTTCGACGTCGGCCGCGGCCGTGCCCTCGGACAGCGCCGCCCCCACCGGGAGGGCGAGCACGCCCGCTCCGACCACCGACCCCGTGAGGAACATCCGCCGGTTCACCTCGCTGGACATCCGTCTCCCCGTCCGTCGGACCCGCTGAAACGTTTCACTGGTCAGGCGGACCGACCTTGGCACGATGCGCGGGAGCGTGTCCACAGTTCTGTCCACCACCGGCCAACGGCGGCCCACAGGGGGCCGCCGTTCGGCTCAGGCGCCCCAGCCCGCCGCTTCCCCGCCGACCCGGTCCGCCGCGATCCTCTCGGCGTAGCCGGAGCGCCGGTAGGCCGCCATCGGCTCCGGGTCCAGTCCCATGTCCTGCCTCAGCTCGGCCAGCAACGGCCGCACGTCGGTGTTGTAGGCGTCCATCAGCACCGCGTTGGACTCCAGCACGTCACCGGAGTCCTGCGCGGCCGCGAGGGCGTCGGCGTCGACCAGCAGCGCCTTCGCCGTCGCCTCCTGGACGTTGAGCACCGACCGGATGATCGCCGGGATCTTCGGCTCGATGTTGTGGCACTGGTCGAGCATGAACGCGATGCCCGCCTCCGGCCGCAACGCGTCCGCCCGCACGATCTCGTGCATGATCCGGAACAGCTGGAACGGGTCCGCCGACCCGACCATCAGGTCGTCGTCGGCGTAGAAGCGGCTGTTGAAGTCGAACGCCCCCAACCGCTTCGCCCGCGCCAGGAACGACACGATGAACTCGATGTTCGTCCCCGGCGCGTGGTGCCCGGTGTCGATGACCACCTGCGCCTTGGGCCCCAGCTCCAGGCAGTGCGCGAACGCCGTGCCCCAGTCCGGGATGTCCGTGGCGTAGAAGGCGGGCTCGAACAGCTTGTACTCGATGAGCATCCGCTGGTCGTCGCCGAGCCGGTCGTAGACCTCGCGCAGCGCCTCCGACAGCCGGTCCTGCCGCCGCGCCAGGTTGTCCTGGCCGGGGTAGTTCAGGCCGTCGGAGAACCACAGCTTGAGGTCGCGCGACCCCGTCTTGTCCATGATCGCGACGCAGTCGAGCAGGTGGTCGGTCGCCTTGCGCCGGACCCTCGGGTCCGGGTTGGTGACGCTGCCCAGCTTGTAGTCGTCGTCCTGGAACACGTTGGAGTTGATCGCCCCCAGCGCCACGCCGCGCTCGGCGGCGTGGTCGGCCAGGGCCCGGTAGTCGTCGACGGCGTCCCACGGGATGTGCAGCGCCACCGTCGGTGCCACGCCGGTGAGGGCGTGGACCTGCGCGGCGTCGTCGATCTTCTCGAACGGCGTGCGGGGCACGCCGAGCTGGGTGAACACCTTGAAGCGGGTGCCCGAGTTGCCGTACGCCCACGAGGGCGTCTCGATGCGCTGCGCGCGCAGCGCGGCCTTCACCCGGTCCGTGGAATCCGTCATGGTCGCCCCCGGAGCTAGAACTGGAACTGGTCGACGTTGTCCTTGGTGAACTCCGTCGGCGGTCCGAGCACCACTTCGCCCTTCTCGCCGATGGTGTACTCGCCCAGGTCGCCCGCCTTGAACTTCTCACCGGAGGCACCGGTGATCTGACCCGACGCCAGCGCCGCGGCGGCGTAGGTGGCCAGGTAGCCCAGCTTGGTCGGGTCCCACAGGGCGAACGACTTCACAGTGCCGTCCTTGACGTAGTCGCGCATCAGGTTCGGCGTGCCGAGACCGGTGAGCGCGACCTTGCCCTTGTACTCGGACGTGCTGAGGTAGCGCGCCGCGGCGGCGATGCCGACCGTGGTGGGCGAGACGACGCCCTTGAGGTCCGGGTGCGCCTGCAGCAGGCCCTGCATCTTCTGGAACGACGTCTGGTCGTCGTCGTTGCCGTACACGGTGTCCACGAGCTTGAGGCCGGAGTTGGCGGGCTTCGCCAGCTCGGTCTTCATGATCTCGATCCACGCGTTCTGGTTGGTGGCGTTGGGGGTCGCCGACAGGATCGCGATCTCGCCCTTGCCGCCGGTCGCGTCCACGATCATCTTCACCTGGATGGTCGCGATCTCCTGCGTGGTCGCCTGGTTGACGAACACGTCGCGGGCGTCGGCCGCGGCGTCGGAGTCGAACGTGACGACCTTCATCCCCTGCCCGCGGGCCGTCTTGAGCGACGGGGCGACGGCGTTGGCGTCGTTGGCCGACAGCACGAGCGCGTCCTGCTTCTGCTGCGCCGCGGTGTTGATGTAGGTCACCTGCGAGGACGCGCTGGCGTCGGACGGGCCGGTCGCCTTGAGCTCGGAGCCCAGCGCGGTCGCCGCCTGGTCGGCGCCCTTCTGCGCGGTGGTGAAGTAGGCGTTGTTCACCGCCTTGGGCAGGTAGGTGATCTTCAGCCCTTTCTTGATCTCCGCGTTCGGGTTGGCGGCGGCGCTGTTGCCCGCCGCGGGCGCGTTGGTCTGCGCGCTGTCCTTGCTGGTGCCGGAGCAGCCTGCGAGCGCCGTGGCGGCGGTCAGCAGCAGCACCAGCGAGGTGACCGCGGGGCGATGGGTCATGGGGAACGCCTTCCTGTGCTTGTCGAGCGAATGCGGGCGGTCAGCGACGGGGCGAGCACGCTCACGAGGAGCAGCAGCCCGGTGACCACGGTGAGGACCTCGGTGGAGACGTCGTCGAGGATCAGGACGTTGCGCAGACCGCCGAGCAGGAGCACCCCGGCGAGCACCCCGCCCAGCGAGCCGCGCCCGCCGAAGATGGAGACGCCGCCGAGCAGGACCGCGGCGACGACCGCGAGCTCCAGCCCGACGCCGTTGTCGGCGCGGGCGCTGGAGAACCGGAACGTGTAGACGATCCCGGCGAGCGCGGCCATCGCACCGGTGAGCACGAACAGCAGCAGCTTGACCCGCTTGACCCGGATCCCGGAGAAGCGGGCGCCCTCCTCGTTGGAGCCGATCGCGAAGACCGACCGGCCGAACGAGCTGGCGTGCAGGGTGATCGCGAACCCGACGGCGAGGACCGCGCACAGCACGATCGGGTACGGCAGCCACGTGCCCGGCACGGGCGTGGTGCCGAACTGGGTGAAGTTCGACGGGAAGTCGGCCACCGCGCCGTCGCCCAGCACCACCAGCGCCAGACCTCGGTACAGGGCCAGGGTGCCGATCGTGACGGCCAGGGACGGCAGGCCGAGCCTGGTCACCAGCAGGCCGTTGACCAGACCGCACACCGCGCCCAGGACGATCACCGTCGGCATGATCGCCTCGATCGTCCACCCGGCGTTCCACAGCTCGCCCATCACCGCGCTGGACAGGCCCAGCACCGACGCGACGGACAGGTCGATCTCCCCGGCGACGACCACCAGCGTGAGCGGCAGCGCGATCAGCGCCACCTCGCCGATGTCGAGCCCGAGGTAGAACAGGTTGCCGCCGTCGAGGAAGTCGCCGCCGGTGCGGGCCTGCCCGACGACCGCGACGAGCACCAGCAGCACCACCAGCGCGGTCTCCCAGCGGGCGAACCCGCGCAGCCGTTCAGCCATCGTGGTCGCTCCTTCCGCGCAGTTCTCGGGACAGCCGCAGCGCGAGCAGCCGGTCCACGGTGATGGCCCCGATCAGCAGGGCACCGCTGATCGCCTGCTGCCAGAAGGCCGGGATGCGCAGCACGACCAGGCAGCTGGCGATCGTGCTCAGCAGCAGGGCGCCCAGCGCGGCGCCGACCACCGTGCCGGAGCCGCCGAAGATGGCCACGCCGCCGACCACCACGGCCGCGATCACCTGGAGCTCCAGGCCGGTGGCCGCGGCGGCGTCCACGGTGCCGTAGCGGGCCACCCACAGCGCGCCCGCCAGGCCGGCGACCGTGCCGGAGAGCAGGAACGCGCCGAACGTGCGGCGCGCCACCGCGATGCCCGCCAGCACGGCGGCCTCGGGGTTGGAGCCGATCGCGTACAGGTCGCGACCGGAGCGGTACCAGCGCATGTACAGCGACGCGGCGGCCACGACGACGACCGTGACGACCACCAGCCACGGGATGCCCAGGATCCGGCTGGTGCCCAGCGCGAGCAGGTCGTCGGGCAGCTCGGAGGCGTTGATCTGGCGGCCGTGCGCCAGCGCGAAGTCGATGCCGCGGAACACGTACAGCGTGCCGAGCGTGACCACGAGGCTGGGGACGCGGCCCGCGGCGACCAGGATCCCGTTGACGGCACCGCAGGCGGTGCCGACCACCACCCCGATCAGCAGCCCGACCAGGATCGGGGTGTCCGGGTGGTCGGCGAAGGTCTGCGCGGTCAGGAACGCGGAGAGCCCCAGCGTCGACCCGACCGACAGGTCGACGTTGCGGGTCACCACGACGAGGGTCTGCCCGGCGACCAGGATCGCCACGATGGAGGCGTTGAGCAGCAGGTCCCTGATGCTCTGGGCCTCGACGAAGCGCGGGTTCACCAGCGCGGTCGGGATGACCACCAGCGCCAGCGCGACCACGATGCCCAACTCGCGGGCCCGACCGATCGTCTCGGTCACCCGACGCGCGCGCGACGGCGCGACGACGCTCATGACGTCCCCCCGGTCCCGCTCGCGGCCAGCGCGGCGCGCTGCTCCGTCACGACGACGCGGGCGATGCCCCTGACCCCGAAGCCACCGCGCACGACCGGCACCCATTCCGCCGGCTGGCACGTACCGAACACCGACACCCCGTCCCCTCCCGCGCCGACCCCTGCGTCGGCGGTGGTTCCCCTGCGCTCCTGGCGTTCGGTCACGACCGGCACCCACGCGGTGGCCCTCACGACTCCGCCCCGGACCGGCCCGCGGCGGCGAGCGCCACGCGTTCCTCGGTCGCGTCGGCGCGCGCGATCTCCTCGACCAGCCGCCCCTCGTGCATGACCAGCACCCGGTCGGCCATGCCGAGCACCTCGGGCAGCTCCGAGGAGATCATCAGCACCGCCACGCCCTCCGAGGCCAGCTCCGAGAGCAGCCGGTGCACCTCGGCCTTCGTGCCGACGTCGATGCCGCGGGTGGGCTCGTCGACGATCAGCACCGACGGCCTGCGCGAGAGCCACTTGGCCAGCACGACCTTCTGCTGGTTGCCGCCGGACAGCGTGGACACCGCGGCGCCGAGCCGTCCGGCCTTGATGCTCAGCTTGATCGCCCAGTCCTCGGCCAGCCGCCGCTCGCCCCGGCCGAACAGCAGGCCGAACCAGGACAGCCGCCCGAGCGAGGCCAGTGCGACGTTGCGCTCCACGGAGGCGTCCACGACCAGGCCCTGCTGCCTGCGGTCCTCGGGCACGAACCCGATGCCCGCGGCCATCGCGGCGGTCGGCGAGCCCAGCCGCAGCGGCTTGCCGCCCACGGCCACCTCGCCCGCGTCCACGCCGTCGATGCCGAAGATCGCGCGGGCGACCTCGCTGCGGCCCGCGCCGACCAGTCCGGACAGCCCGACGATCTCCCCGGCGCGCACGTCGAACGACACGTCGGTGAACACGCCCTCGCGGGTCAGCCTGCTCACCGAGAGCAGCACGTCGCCCGCCTCGGTGTCCTGCTTGGGGAACAGCGCGGACAGCTCGCGGCCGACCATGCGGCGCACCAGGCCGTCGGGGGTCTCCCCGGTCAGCGGCCCGGACCACACGTGCTTGCCGTCGCGCAGCACGGTCGCCCGCTGGCACAGCGAGAACACCTCGTCGAGCCGGTGCGACACGAACAGCACGGCGGCGCCCTGCTCGCGCAGCAGCTCCACGACGGCGAACAGCCGTTCCACCTCGCGGGCGGACAGCGCGGCGGTCGGCTCGTCCATCACGACCACGCGGGCGTCGAACGACAGGGCCTTGGCGATCTCGACCATCTGCTGGTCGGCGATCGACAGGCCGCGCGCCGGGCGGGCCGGGTCCAGGACCACGCCGAGCCGGGTGAACAGCGCGGTGGTGTCGGCGTGCATCGCGCGGGTGTCGATGCGGCGGCCGGAGCGCAGCGGCTGGCGTCCGGTGTAGACGTTCTCGGCGATCGACAGGTCGCCGAACAGCGCGGGCTCCTGGTAGATCACCGCGATGCCCGCCGCCTTGGCGTCGGCGGGCCCGGAGAACCGGGCCTCCTCGCCGTCGACCAGCAGGCGGCCCGCGTCGGGCCGGTGCACCCCGGCCAGGGTCTTGATCAGGGTCGACTTCCCGGCGCCGTTCTCGCCGAGCAGCGCGTGGGCCTCGCCCGGTGCGAGGGCGAGGGTGACGTCGGTGAGCGCGCGGACCGCGCCGAAGGACTTGGAGACGCCTTCGAGCAGGACGAGCGGCGGGTCTGGGGGCAGGTCCACACACGACTCCCGATACGTGGTGAAACGTTTCAATCATGGGCCGTACGGAGTGTGCTACGCGTCACAAACGCTGTCAAGGGTGTTTCCGGACCAAGTCACGCCGGTTTCGGGGGGCATTCGGCGGCAGGCGGCCTCCGGGGTCCCGAAGCGACACGCCGACCCGGCCGACCGCGATCGCTACTGTTGATCATCCAGCGCGGCGCGGCGGTTCGACCTGGGGGGTGGATCCCGCCCGGCGCCCGCACTTCTTCCGACATGGGGTGACGAGTGGGTCGTGCAGTGATGTCGAGTGCCCTCGGAGTGCTGCTGCTGGCGGCCGCGGCCGTCGGAGCTCCCGCGGCGGCGGCCGACGCCGTCGCCGTGCGCGGCGGGTACTACCTGGGCGGCAACGGCGACGTGACCGCGGACGCCGCCGTGATCGGCAACCTGGAGTCGATCACGCAGTACCGGTCGCTGGCCGACGGGAACACCTTCCCCGGCTACCAGAAGGCGTGGATCGACGCGCTGGGGCCGAACGTGACCAGGAACTTCGTCCTGGAGCTCAAGTCCTACGGCGGCCCGGCGGGCGCGCAGACGTTCACGGTCGACGGCGTGACCTACACCGTTCCCGCGCCGGACATGACCATCCAGCAGCGGCCCGGCACCACGTGGCCCAGGGCCTACGGGTACGGCCAGGTGCTCAGCGGTTCCGTCGACGGTCTGCTGGCCCGGTCGTTGGCGCAGGTCAAGACCATGCGGCACAACAGCACCCTGACCATCCAGCTGGCCTCGGAGTTCGACACCGACCACGAGTTCGGCACGACCGAGGGCGGCACGGCCTACACGTGGGCGCAGGCCGACGCCCGCGCGGTGAGCGCCGTCTCCTACATCACGGCGTGGTTCCGCTCGCACGGCCTGCCCGCGGGCGTGCGGTTCTCCGTCGGCATGGGCGGGTTCGACCGCGACGCGTGGAAGCGGATGCACCCGGCGTCGCTGGCGGCCGGGATCGACGTGCTGCAGTGGAACGCCTACAACCACGGCAGCGCGCGGACGGCCTACGAGGTGTTCAACCGCACCAAGGCGTGGACCGTGGCCGACCTGCCCGCCGCGTGGCGGTCCAAGCCGGTGACGATCGCCGAGTGGGGTACCGCGAAGGCGCTCGGCGACCAGGCCACCTGGATCCGCACCGTGCCCGCCGCGATCACCAGGCTGAACGCCGAGCCGGGCCCCCCGATCGCGGTGGCGAACTACTTCGACTCCAACCCGGAGTGGGCGACGCTGGACCCGAAGGCCGCCGGGCTGGCCGGTCTGCACGACGCCTACGCGGCGGCGCCGTTCAAGTAGTGCGCGGGCCCGCGGCCCAGTCCTCGACCCGCTCCAGGTGCTCGGCCAGCAGCCCGGTCCGCGGGTCGACGTGGCACAGCAGCGTCGGCGCGCCCGCGCGGCCGAGGTCGAAGGCGGCCCGCCCCGCGGCGAAGGCGTCGTGCTCGTCGTCGAACCAGGCCAACGGGCGCCCCGCCGCGTGGTCGAGCACCGCGGGCCACTTCCAGCCGCCGTCGGCCGACCAGCCGTCGACCGGGTCGAGGTCGCACTCCGGGAACTCGACCACCGGCAGCGGCGGCAGGCCGACGGCCGGGCCGATGTGCCGGTTCGCCTCGTGCCCCCACGACGTCGCCCAGACCAGCTCCAGCCCGGTCCGGGCGGCCAGGTCGCCCAGCAGCGCCCCGTGGCCGGGGTGCAGCCACACCCGGACCCCCTTGTACCGCTTGGCGTCGCGGCCGCCGTACCAGCCGCCGCGCGCCGTGCGGCGGAACGTGCCGTACCCCTCGGGCCTGCGGTGGGCCCTGGCGGCGTAGGGGTTGAGCGGGCCGTCGACGTCCAGGTACAGCAGGCCGGCACCCGCCATCGTGGCCTCCTCCGCACGCGGTGGCCGCCAGTGCACCACGACCGCCGAGGCCGCCGCACCCGTGTTCCGGGTGCGGCGGCTGGCCGGTCAGTAGGCGCAGGCGGCCTCCACCGGGATGCCCGCGCGCTCGTCACCGGTGAAGTACACGGCACTGGCCCACTTCGGGCCGCCGTCCTCCTCGCGGACGACGATCCAGATGTCGTTGGTGATGCCCGCGTCGGTGATCTCCTCGCCGTGCGTCCAGCACAGCGCCCGGTCCGAGCTGGTGCCCGCGACCATGAGACCCGCGAGCGTGCAGCTCGAGGCCGGGCACAGCCGGATGTTGACGTCGTGCCAGGCGGTGACGCGGTAGAACGTCTTGGCCTGCGCGGCCGGGTCGGCGCCCGCGGGTGCGACGCCGCCCAGCAGCGCCCCGGTGGCCAGCACGGCGACGGCCGCGGCGTTGGCGATCCTCATCGGAGTCCTCTCTCGTCGGGCCGGACGGCCCGCCCCCTGTCGACCGACTGAGTCGATCAACAGAGGAGGACGGCCCGCCGCCCCGCCGGGTTGCCCGGCTGCGGGACCCCGAAGGCCGCCGCACCCGTGTTCCGGGGGGGGTGCGGCGGCGCGCCGGTCCGACCGGTGGGTATCACTGGCAAGGTGAGGTTCGCGGGCCGGAACCGGGGGACACTGGCGGGTGTGGACGCACCGGCCGAGTTGGGCGACTTCCTGCGCACGCGGCGCGCCCGGCTGCGGCCCGAGGACGTGGGAGTGGTCTCGCGCGGCGCGCGCCGGGTCCCCGGCCTGCGCCGGGAGGAGCTCGCGCAGCTCGCGGGCGTGAGCGTGACCTACTACACGCGCCTGGAGCAGGGGCAGAGCCAGAACGCCTCCGACGACGTGCTGGACGCGATCGCGCGGGCGCTGCGGCTGGACGAGGACGAGAGCGCCCACCTGCGCGACCTCGCCCGTCCCGGCCGCCGCAAGCGCAGGCAGCCGCGGCGTGCGGAGTCGGCGCGCAACGGGGTGCGGCAGCTGGTGGCGGCGATGGACAAGGTCCCCGCGGTCGCCATGGACCGGCGCAGCGACGTGCTGGCGTGGAACCCGCTCGGCCACGCGCTGCTGGCCGGGCACCACGACCCGCGCAGCCCGTACTCGGCCGCGACCAGGCCGAACCTGACCAGGATGCTGTTCCTGGACGCGCACACGCGCGAGCTCTACCCGCACTGGGAGGACGAGGCCAAGCGGTCGGTGGCGTCGTTGCGGCTGGTCGCGGGGCGGCACCCGGACGACCGCCCGTTCGCCGAGCTGATCGGCGAGCTGTGCGTCAAGAGCCCGGAGTTCGCGTCCCTGTGGTCGCGCCACCCCGTCCTGAACTGCACGTTCGGGTCGAAGGTCTTCCACCACCCGGTGGTCGGGGCCATGGAGCTGGCCTTCGAGATGGTGCAGATGCCCGACGACTCGGCGCACCGGATTCTGATGTACAGCGCGGAGCCGGGCACCCCGTCGGAGGCGGCGCTGAGCCTGCTCGCCTCCGGGATCCCCCTGCACGACGACCGCGTCCGGCTCACGCGGGACCACCGCTGACCCGGCCCGTCCAACAGCCGCAGCAATCCGTCCGGGTGCGGTGGAGAACGTCATCAAGGTGACGGGTGACACCGTTTTCGGAAATCCGGATGTCTATTTTCAGCCACCCGCCACGGCATTTCTTCGAGCCACGGGATCGGCGCATGTCCCCGTGCCGGCAGCCCGTGGCTGACCCTGCGAGTGCTGGGCAACGGGCGGCTAGCCGGCGCAGAGGGCTGGTTGGTCATGGAGAACGGGGCGAGGCTCGGCGCGGTCTTGATAACGCCGCCCAATCGGAAGGACCCCGACATGTCCAGTGTCGATCGGGGAAGAAGCACAACCGGTGGCGAGCTCGCACCGTCGCGGATCACCGGCAAGCACCGCCTGGTCCTGGTTCTGCTGCTGAGCGCGAGCTTCACCCTGGCGGTCGACTTCTCCATCCTCAACGTCGCCCTGCCCGTCATCGGCTCCGACGTCGGGTTCGCCCTGGAGAACCTGCAGTGGATCGCCACGGCGTTCGCGCTGTGCGCGGCGGGCTTCACGCTGCTGTTCGGCCGGGTCGCCGACCTGTTCGGGCGCAGGCGCCTGTTCATCGGCGGCATGGCGCTGCTCGGGGTCGCCTCGCTGGTGGGCGGCCTCGCGGTCTCCCCCACGATGCTGCTGGTCGCCCGCGTCGCGCAGGGCCTGGCCACCGCGGCCGTCACGCCCGCGGCGCTGTCGCTGCTGACGACGTCGTTCCCCGAAGGACCGCTGCGGTCCAAGGCGCTCGGCCTCAACGGCGCGCTGATGGCGGCCGGGTTCACCACCGGGGCGATCCTCGGCGGCGTGCTCACCGACCTGCTCAGCTGGCGGTGGGCGTTCTTCATCAACGTGCCCGTGGCGCTGATCGTGCTGGTGCTCGCCCCGATGGTGCTGACCGAGAGCCGTCCCGCGGTCCGCCCGAAGCTCGACGTCCCCGGCGCCGTCGCGGTGACCCTGGGTCTGCTCGCGATCGTGTACGGCCTCACCACGGCGGGCGAGCGCTCGTGGAGCGACCCGACCGCCCTGGGCTCGCTGGCGATCGGCGTCGTGCTGCTCGTCGTGTTCTGGTTCGTGGAGAAGCACGTCGAGTCCCCGCTGGTGCCGGTGGCGTTCCTCAAGCGCCGGACCGTCGGCTGGGGCAACGTCGCGGGCCTGCTGGCCTTCGTGACGGAGACCTCGCTGGTCTTCCTGCTCACCCTGTACCTGCAGAAGGTCCTCGGCTACTCGCCGCTGTCGGCCGGTCTGTCCTTCGCCGTGCTCGGCCTGGGCACCGTGCTGGGCGGCACCATCGCCCCGCGCGTCATCGGCGCCATCGGCACGAAGAACACCGTCGTCGTCGGGTTCGCCGTCCAGGCCGTCGCGACGATGTCGCTGGTCCTGCTCGGCCCCGACTCGGCGTGGATCGCGCTGCTGCTGGTGGCGACGTTCGTCGGCGGTGTGGCGAACCTGGTCGCGATCGTCGGCTTCATGGTCACCGCGACCTCCGGGCTGCCCGAGCACGAGCAGGGCCTGGCCACCGGGCTGGCCACGATGAGCCAGCAGGTCGGCATCACGATGGGCATCCCGATCATGAGCGCGGCCGTGACCGCGCGGGTGCACTCCGCGGGCGGCGAGAACGCCGGTTCCGTGCTCGACGGCGTGTCGACCGCGATCTTCGTCAACGCCGCGCTCTGCGTCGTGGCGGCGGTGCTGGTGTCGGTGTTCCTCAAGCCCGCCAAGCAGCTCGCCGCATGACCCCTGGGCACCGGGACGCCGGTCGAACGGCCTGACGACCGCCCCGCGGCACTCCCAGGGGTGTCGCGGGGCGGGTCGGGAGAAATTTTTCGACGAGTTCCGCGTGTTGCCCTTCCGGACCGTTCCTGGTGGCGTTTCCCCAGCTCAGCGGATCCCGAATCAGTCATGATGTGACTGGGATCACAGGGTTGACAACGCCCGGAACCACCCTCTTGGCCCAGCACCTCGACCACTTTTTGTCGGTGGTCGCCGGCACCATCTTCGAACAGGTGTTCGTTTTGGTGTTCGAGCGGAGAGGAGCGTGCGATGCGGGTGCGGCTAGATCCCAGGCAGTGGCCCGGCCGTGTCATCCCGGAGACCGACACTGAGATCGACACGGCTGTCGAAGCCGTGTGCATGCGGGCGAGCTGGCCGGACGCCGACCGGCACCGGGTCCGCACGACGCTGGCCCCGTGGTTCGCCGACGGCTGGCCCGTCGACGCGCTGCTGCTGGCCGTGGACCAGCGGCCGGACGGCTCCCGCCAGGGCAGGCCGCGCGGCCGTGACCAGGAGGCGCACGAGTTCCTGCGCGCCCGGTTGCGCGCGTGGTCCGGCGCGGACGGCCGTCGGTCGAAGCCGCCGGTGGCGGGCGTGCCGCTGGGGCAGTGGTGGCGGGTCAACCGCCGCAACGCCCGCCTGCACGAGCCCCGTCAGGCCGCTCCCCTCGGCCCCGAGGGCGAACAGGCGCGCGAGGAGTCGCTGGCACGGGCCCGCGCCCACCTCACCGATCCCGTGGAGCGCTCGCGGGAGAAGGCGCGGCGCTGGCGCGAGGCGCTGGACACCCTCCTGGTGCCCGGCAAGGCCGCGCCCACGTTCGAGGACTCCCGGCGCCTGCTCGTCGACCGGGTCGTCCCGCGCACCGTGTGCCCGCACTGCGGGGCGGGGCAGGTGGCGGTGCGCCGGGCGGCGTGAGGTTGGCGCCGCGCGCCCCGTGGTACCCGTCGGGAGGAATCCACGACGACGGGACGGTGCGGCCATGGCTCGGGCGATCTGGAGCGGTGCGATCAGCTTCGGGCTGGTCACGATCCCGGTGGCGCTCTACAGCGCCACCCACGACCACACCGTGCACTTCAACCAGTTCGAGCGCGGCACGTCCGACCGCATCCGCTACCAGCGGGTCAACGAGCGCACCGGCGACGAGGTCGACTACTCCGACGTCGTGAAGGGCCACGACGTGGGCGAGGGCGAGTACGTCGTCCTCGAGCAGGACGAGCTGGCCGACATCGCCCCCGGCCGGTCCCGCACGATCGACATCGACACCTTCGTCGACCTCGACGAGATCGACCCCGTCTTCTTCCAGAAGAGCTACTGGCTCGGCCCGGCCAAGTCCGAGTACGCCCACCCGTACCGACTGCTCGTGCGCGCCATGGCGAAGACGAACCGGGCGGGCATCGCCACGTTCGTCATGCGCGGCAAGCAGTACCTCACCGCCGTGCACGCCGACGGCGACCTGCTGGCCCTGGAGACCCTGTTCTTCGCCGACGAGATCCGCGACCCCGCCGACGTCCTGGACGAGCTGCCCACCGGCGACCGCGCCAAGCCCAAGGAGGTCGCGATGGCGACCTCGCTCATCGACTCGATGAGCGGCCCCTGGCGGCCGGAGGACTACCGCGACACCTACACCGCCAAGGTCGAGAAGCTGGTGCGCGACAAGCGCAAGGGCAAGAAGACCACCCCGGCCCCCGCACCCTCCCACGCCACCGAGCCCGTCGACCTCATGGAGGCCCTGCGCCACAGCGTCGAGAGCACCCGGAAGAGCCGCGCCAAGGCCGGTGGCAAGAGCAGCGACAAGGGCGACGGCGACCGGGCGGGCAAGCCCTCGGCCAAGGCGTTGTCCGACCTGTCCAAGGCCGACCTGGACAAGCGCGCCCGCGAGCTCGGGGTCAGCGGCCGCTCGAAGATGAAGCGCGCCGACCTGGAGAAGGCGGTCCGCAAGGCGTCCTAGCCGCTGTTTGAGGTTTGGATCATGTGGTCGAGCAAGGTCTTCAACCACATGATCGCTGCACGCAGGCGTAACCCGGCTTCGTAGCTTTCTGGCGACTCGTCATAGCGTGTGGGCCCCGGAGCCCCTTTTTCGTGGTAGGCCCGCACGGTCGTGGAGTCCACGCTGACCAGTTCCAGTCCGACCTGCCCGCGGGATGCGGCCGCGGCGATCAGCGCGTCCATCAGCGCCTGGAACACCCCGCCCTTGGCCCAGGCGTTGAACCGGGAGTAGATCGTGGACCAGGGCCCATACCGCTCGGGAACATCACGCCAGCCCGACCCGGTACGAAACCGCCGCAGAACCCCGTTGAACTGATCCCGCACCCGCCGAGGCAACGGCCCCGCAGCCGCCACCGGCACAAGCGGTTCGATCAACGCCCACTCGGCATCGGTCACGTCAAAACGAGCCACATCCGTGTTCCACCAGCACACCACCAGCAAGCCCAGATCCGAACTTCGAACAGCCCCTAGCCGCGACGCTCCCGTCGCCGCGGCCCAGAACACCCCGGCACACCCCGCTCAGCCGCCGAAGTCGAACGCGTCTCGGCGCCGGGAGTGCTGCTCCAGCAAGGAGAACGCCAGCACGGCCATCACCAGCCAGCCGACGCCGCAGGCCAGTGCCAGCCCGGCCTGCCCGAGCACGTCGGCGACCGGGGCCCGGTCGCCGACCGACCTGATCGCGGCCAGGCCGTGGGTCAGCGGCAGTGTCGACGCGATCGACCGCACCCACGAGGGCCAGAAGTCCACCGGTACCTGCACCCCGCAGATCGCCATCATGACCAGGTAGGCGGAGTTGGACAGCAGGTTGCGCGCCCCGGACGCGGTGAGCACGAACGCGGACAGGAACAGCCCCACCGCGTAGGTCGACAACGCCGTCAGCGGCACGAGCAGCACGAGCGCGGGGACCTGGGTGGGCGACCAGTGCACCCCGAACGCGGGTGCCAGCGCCAGCAACGACACCAGGGCGGTCAGCGAGCCGCTGACGGGCCACTGGACGCTGCGGCCGAGGAAGACCCAGGCCAGCCGGACCGGTGCCGCGCTCAGCAGCGGGAGCGTGCCGATCCTGCCCTCCGACGAGCTCGACGCGACCACGCTCATCGTCTCCACCACGCAGGTCATGACCGCGTTGCCGACGACCAGGTACCGCAGCTGCGCCTGGTCGCCGAGCATGATGCCCACGAAGGCGAAGAACGTGACCTGGGCGAGCATCCGCCCCAGCCAGCCGAAGGTCCAGCTCCACCACGTGTAGGAGGCGCGGAAGTCCGCCCAGGCGTTGGCCGCGCTGTAGCGCAGCACCGTGGACGTGCGCACGAGGTACCGCATGGGTGCCACCTCTCAGGTCCTGGCCAACGTGCCGGTCGACCGCACCCGCCGCAGGATGCGGGTGATCATCAGCCCGCCGACGGCGCAGCCCGCCGCGCCGAGCACCGCGATCGCCGCCAGCCGCGGCAGCTCGTCGACGACCGGCGCCGGGGACAGCGCGCTGCGCAGCAGGTCCGAGCTCCACGACAGGAACACCAGCCTGCTCAGCGGCCGCAGCCACTCCGGCAGGTAGCTCACCGGCACGAGGATGCCGCCGAGCAGGTAGAACGGGTAGGTGAAGCTGTTCTGCAGCGTGCGGGCGGTCGGCAGCAGCACGTACAGCGCCGACATCGCGCTGGCCGTGCCCGCCATCGCCAGCGCGGACAGCACCAGGCACCACAGCAGCGTCAACGGGTGCTCGACGCGCACCACGACGCCGAACGGCCACCAGGCGACCAGCCACGACTCGACGAAGCTGACCGTGCTGATCGTGGTGACGGCGGTGATCCGGGCGAGGACCACGACCGGGAACGAGGCGGGTGTGGCGACCATCGCCTCCAGCGTGCCGCGCGAGCGCTCGCGGGAGATCAGGTCGCCCGCGGTCAGCAGGGCCAGGCTCCACAACGACATCAGCACCGGCGCGAGCACCGCGTACGCGGCGAGGTCGGTCCGGTGCGCGTGCCTGCTGATCGCCATGAACACCACCGTGTACAGCGGTGCCGTCACGAGCACGTGCACGGTGTCGGGCGAGCGCAGGGTGAGCGCCGCCTGGAACCGGAAGGCGTCCCGGAACAGTCTCATGGGGACACCAGCATCCCGCGGTCGCCGATGACGTGCAGGTAGACCTCTTCGAGGCTCGGCCGGACCGTGCGCAGGGCCGTCACACCGGCGGACACCAGCAGCGCCAACACCTCGCTGGTGGCGGCCGGCGTCGTGGTGTGCACGACGACCCGGCCGCCGGTCTCCCGGTGCGCCTTGGAGACCCCGGACAGCGCGGACAGCCCCGCCAGCACGTCGTCAGCGACGCCGTCGGCCTCGACCCGCTCCAAAGTGGACAGCCGGGCCGCCAGCCGGGCCGGGGTGTCGGTCGCCAGCAGCACGCCGTTGTCGATCAGCGTCACCTCGTCGCAGACCGCCTCGGCCTCGGCCATGTCGTGCGTTGTCAGCAGCAGGGTGCGGCCCTCGGCGGTCAACTCGCCGATGAGCCCGCGGAAGTCCCGCACCGCCACCGGGTCCATGCCCGAGGTCGGCTCGTCCAGGATGAGCACCCGCGGGTCGCTGATCAGGCCGCGCGCCAGGTGCAGGCGCTGCTTCATGCCGCGGGAGAAGCCGTCGACCCGGTCGCGCGCCCGCCCCGACAGGCCGACCCGTTCCAGCAGCTCGTCCACGCGCCGCGACAGCGCGCGCCCGTGCAGGTCGTAGAGCGCGCCCCACAGCTGGAGGTTCTGCCTGGGGGTCAACCGCCCGTACAGGCCGCGGTCGCCGCCGAACACCACGCCGATCGACCGCTTGACCGCCAGGGTCTCGTGCCGGACGTCGTGGCCCAGCACCGAGGCGGTGCCGGAGCTGGGCAGCAGCACGGTGGACAGGATCTTGCACAGCGTGGTCTTGCCCGCGCCGTTGGGACCTAGCAGCCCCCGCACCGAACCGGACGGGATCGACAGGTCGACACCGCCCAGCGCGACGATCTCGCCGCCACCCCGCCCGGCCCGCGCCGGGAACGTCCGCCGCAGCGACCGGGTCTCGACCGCGTCGGTCATGGGGAACCCACCTCCAGTCCGTCCAGCTCGCGCAGCGCGGCGTGGTAGTCGTCCTCGGTCACGAGCTCGCCCGCCACGAGCAGGAAGTCCGCCACCGGGGTGCGCAGCAGGTCGAGGCCCTCACCGCGGTGCAGGCTGCTGACCGACCAGTCCCGGCGGGCACGCCGCAGCAGGAACCCGTAGACGGGCAGCCCGGCCGCGAGACGGCCCTGCACGGTCGGCGGGACGCTTTCGACGGGGCTGCCACCGGTCCGCCGCCGCCGTTCCTCCTCGGCGGGTGCGCGCAGCCGCTCGACGCACTCCTCCAGCAGCGGGGAGGAGATGTGCTCGGCGGTCCTGGCGAGCAGCTCCAGCAGCTCGGGGGCGCGGAAGTACTCGACCGCGGTGTCGGCGAGCCGGTCGGGGTCCGGCGGGCCGCTGTCGAACAGCATGACGACGTCGACCACGTCCTTGACGGTGAACTCGTGCTGGAAGCGCTCCTCGGCGAGGCAGACGAGCGCGGCCAGGGTGGCGTCCGCGGGCAGCACGACCGACGGCGGCACCCGCACGTAGTCGCCGACGAGGGCGATCGTGGTGAGCTCGACCCGGTTGTCCCGGTCCAGCAGCGGGTCGTCGGAGGGCCAGGACAGGCCCGCCAGCACGTGCGTGACCCCGTCGAACCGGAGCAGCGAGACGTCGATCAGCTCGACGTCGACCTGGTCGCCGACCACCCCGGCCGCGCGCCACAGCGACGCCTCGTCCGCGAGCAGCAGGTCCAGGTCGGCCGAGGGGCGGACCACGTCCGGCGGGTAGAACCCGGCGATCGACTGCCCCTTCAGGATCCGGATGGGCGTGGCGGCGCCGATGTCGGCGGCCAGCCCCCGGTAGCGCGCGGCCTGTTCGCGTTCCCGGCGCAGCTCGTCGGCGCTGCCGGTGCCGATCTTCAGACCGTCGCGGGCCGCGACGGAGATCACCATGTGGGACAGGTGCGACCCGGCCTTGCCCGCGGCGCGCATCACGGCGCGGACCGACTCGGACTCGTCGACGCCCAGCAGCGAGCGCAGGAAGGCGAAGTCGACCTTCGCGGAGAGGCTCATCACCGGCTCCCCAGTGGCGCGAACCAGTACCGGTGGCTGACCCGCCACCCGCGTCTGCGCAGCGAGGCCAGGACGCGCTCGGCCTTCCCGGAGCTGTCGCCCACCGGGTGCACGACGTTGCCGAACAGCGGCAGGCCGAGGCCCGCGGCGTGCTCGCCCGCCGCGGCGGTCAGGGCGGTGGTGGCGGCGCGCACGTCGACCACCGGTTCCACCAGGCTGTCCACCAGTTCCACGAAGTCCGTCCCCGTCACCTCGTCGTGCGCCGCGCACAGCAGCGTGGCGTGCCCGACGGGCTCGCCGCGGTGCCACACCAGCAGCGACACGCGTCCCCGCTGCTCCAGCACGCTCCGCGCGGCCGTGGCCGCGTCGGTGGCCGCCACGTCGGCCTCGATCTCGTCGCCCGCGGCGTGGAACGCCCGTTCGAGCCAGCCCAGCACCAGCGGGTCGTGCTCCGGTCCCGCCGTCGTCACCTCGAAGTCCACGTCCGCCGCCGACGCCGCCAAGTCCACATCGGACGGAGACCCGCCCGCCAGCCGGACGTAGGTCACCTGGGTCCGCCACGGTCGCGGCAGCTCCACCCACGGACCGGTGCGCATCAGCAGGCCGTCCGCGTCGTCGTGGCCCGCGACCAGCACCCCGGTGAGCTCGGCCAGCAGGGCGGGGTCCTCGACCAGCCCGTGGTCGGCGTACTCCACCAGCACCTGCCGCCGGCCGGTGACCGCGTCCGTGTACGCGCCCGCGACGTAGGACCGCCCGGCGACCGTGCGGAGCAGACCGCTCTCCCGCGCCGCGTCGACGTAGCCCGAATCCACCGCGCGGGTCATGACGCCTCCGGTCGCACGCACACGAACAGGCCGTCGGCGACCTGCGCCGCCGCGGCCCGGACGTCCTGCGCCGTGACGGCGGCCAGCTCGGCCAGGTCGTCGTCGAGCGACCACGCCACGGTGCCCGCCCTGCCGCGCGCGCCGATCAGGTTGGCCTGTTCGAGCGGCGACTCGCTGTCCCGGATCAGGCCCATCACCGCCTGCCTGCGGGCGGCGTCGAGGTCGTCGGGCGTGGGGCCGTCGGTGGCGAGCCCGGCCAGCAGCTCCCGGACGACCTCCATCAGCCGCGGGGCCGACTCCGGTTCGACACCGACCAGCAGCCGCCACACCCCCGCGTCGGCGTAACCGCGGTGCCACGCCTGGAACGAGTAGGCCAGCCCCTCCTGGTTGCGCAGGGACCGGTAGAGCAGCGACGAGGGGCTGGAACCGAGCAGCTTGGCCAGCACGTTGTAGGCCGACCGGTCGGGGTCGCCGGTGCGGGGCGAGGCGGCGCCCATGCACACCCAGCACAGGTTCTCGTCCGTCGGCCACGCGGGCAGCCGGTCCTGCCGTGCGGGGACCGGCTCGTCCCGGCCGACGCGGAACACCGCGCCCGAGCCCGCGGCTGGCGAGTCGACCAGCGGCTTGGGGATCCTCGGTCCGACCACCACCAGCACCATCGGGCTGGTGAGGAAGTTCGCGGCGTGCTCGGCCCGGAGCTCCTCGACCGTGATGGCGGCCAGCTCCTCGGGCACACCGCCGACCGGACGTCCCAGGTCGTGGCCCGCGAAGAACTCGGCGAGGAACGCGTCCTGCACGGCGTCGGCCATGTCGGCCGCGCCGGTCGCCAGCTCCTTGAGCACCACGGCCCGCTCGTCGGCCAGCCGGTCGGCCTCGAAGACCGGCGCGAGCACCGCGGTGTGCAGCAGCTCGGCGATCTCGTCGGCGTCGTCGGCGCTCACCTGGGCGTAGAACTGCGTCATCTCCGGCGCGGTGTGGGCGTTGACGTAGCCGCCGAGCCGCTCGACGTGCTCGCAGAACGACGGAACCCCGGCTACCGGACTGGACATCAACAGGTGTTCGAGCAGGTGCGCTACTCCGCCGCGGCCGGCCGGATCGTGCCGGGCGCCGTAGCCGACGGTGAGGCTCAGGCTGGTCGTCCGCAGCTTCTCGTCGACGACGGGGACGACGGGAATGCGCGCGAAGCCGACCGGAGGTGCTCCGGTTGTGGTCATCTCTACTCACCTCCGCAGGGTGGTCGAATTCAAGGAAAGCGCCGCCACGGAGAACATCCCCCGTGGCGGCGCCAATTACCCGTCTGTCAAGCTCAGCGCTTGGGGGTCTGCACCTTGTCCAGACGCGGGCGGAGCAGGGAGACGTGGTTGCGGTTCATTTTCTACCTCTTTCGTTAAACTCCCCCGGACGGCTCCGGGTAATACATTTTTAGCATGGGCCGCACAGCCCACCAACGCACTCGGGTATTGATTTTGCGACGCGGAACAGCGCTTGACAGCGGTTCACTTCGCATGGGATATCGAGATGCCTCCGATGGTATTCGTCGATATCGCGACCCGATGTGCCGCGCGATCACCGGAAATGCCGGCACGACCTGCCGGACAAAGCGATCGGCCCGCTCACCCGAATACCGGGTGAGCGGGCCGATCCCGTCGGGGGCGCCGCTCGTGCGCGCCGTCGTGAAAGCCCGGCGGCCGTCAGCGCATGTAGCCGAACTCGCCGGTCTCGCCGAGCGTGCGGGCCAGCGCCGTCGCCGCACCGCGCACCGCGGGGACCACGATGCCGACCGGGCACGAGGACGCGGGCCCCACCACCGACATCGCCGCGACCACACCGACGCCCGGCACGAGCACCGGGCAGGACACACCGACGATCCGCTCGGCCGGGGTGTCGTACTCGACCGACGAGTGCCCCAGCGACCTGATCCGGTTGAGGTGCGAGCCGTCGTCGGGCCGGGGGACGGCGCGCAGCGGGTAGCCGGGCCGTTCGAAGGCCTTGATCGCCTTGGCGGCCGCGTTCGCCGCGATCCGGTCGGGGTTCACCCCGGCGAAGTGCCCCGGCCGGGCCTTGCTGTGCCGCGCCAGGTGGACGGCGGTCTCGCCGTCCCGGACCGACAGGTAGGCGCGCCCACCGGTCGTGTCGTGCAGCCGGGCGAGCAGCGGTGCCGCCACGTCGCACAGCACCCGGTGGGTGGGCACCCTGGAGCCGAGCACGGACAACCGCCGCCCCAGGCGGAGCTCCCTGCCGTGCCGCTCCAGCAGGCCCCACTGGACGAGCTCGCCGATCAGCCGGTGGGCGGTCGGCTTCGACAGGCGCGCCCGTCGGGCCAGCTCCGTCAGCGACAGCGTGCTGCCCGTCGGTTCGAACATGCACAGAATGGCCAACGCCTTGCCCAGCATGGACAGCTTGGGGTACCCGTCCTGCGCCAGGTCCCCGATCCTGCCCTTGTCCGCCTCGATCGACATGGTCATCACCGTCGTCCTTTCCCCTCGGGAAACGCGACTTCCCGCCTCGCTCCGGTCACTGGGCCGACGTTGCTCAGCGCGGTTCCCGCACCGGTCCCCCGTCGATCCCTGCGCCCTTCCGGGCCTGGTGAGGGGCACTGAGACGACAACCGCGGCGGAGGACCGGTGGGCGGATCGAGGGGGTGCGGCGGTGTTCGACGGTCCGCGCGGATCGCAGGACGGTCAGCGACGGGCGGGGATCACTTGTCCCAGCCGAGCTCGTCGAGGCCGCGGAAGAAGCGGCCGTTCGTCCGCTCCGCCGGGAGGTCCAGCAACCGGACCAGGTCGGCGGCGGTGTCGGCGGGGTCGTCCGGGGCGGAGTCCGTGCCCATCTCCGTGCGGATCCACCCCGGGCAGTACGAGAACGCGGACACGTCGGTGCCCGCGGCGGTGAAGTGCCGCGACACGGCCAGCGTCAACGAGTTCACGGCCAGCTTCGAGGACCGGTAGGCGAACGACGCGCCGTCGGCGTCCTGGAGGCGTCCCATGCCGGAGGACACGCACACCATCCGGCCCGAGCCGCGTTCCACCATGCGCGGCGCGTACCGCAGGGCCATCTGCACCGTTCCGAACAGGTTGACCTCGAAGGTGCGGTGCAGGTCCTCCACCCGCAGCGCGAAGAGGTCGCCGTAGCCCGCGCGCGGGTCGTCCAGGTACACCCCGGCGTTGTTCACCACCACGTCGACGTCCTCGGTGGCGAACAGCGACGCGGGCAGCCGGTCGCCCAGGTTCAGCGACCGGTAGTCGTCCAGGTCGTCGTGCCGCGGCGCGGCGGCCAGTCCCGCGCCCAGCACCCGGTACCCGGAACCCTTGAGGGAGCGGCAGATGTGGCGGCCGAGGCCTCGCGACACGCCGGTCACCAACGCGGTTGGCGTCATCGGTCCACCTCCGGCAGCGACGCCGGGATCCGGCGCGTCGGAACGGGTTGCTCACCGCCAGTGAAGTGCACGGCCCGCGGCGGCGCCTGTCCCAGAACTGGGACGTCGACACCGCCCGCGGGGGAACGGATCCTTTGCGGGATCGACGAAGGGCGGTGCACGAAGTCATGTTCGACCTCCACACCCACCACGAGCGCTGCGGGCACGCCGTGGGCAGCCTGCGCGAGATGGTCGAGGCCGCGATCGAGGCGGGCCTGGACACCATCGGCGTGTCCGACCACTCGCCGTTCTTCGGCAGGCCCGAGGACCACTACAAGCCCTGGGTGGCGATGGCCAAGTCCGAGTTCCCGAGGTACCTCGCCGAGGCGGCGGCCCTGCGCGACGAGTTCCGCGACCGGATCACCGTGCTGGTGGGGGTGGAGTCCGACTTCCTCGACGAGCACGTCGAGCTGTACCGGGAGATCTACCGGCGCCACCCGCTCGACTACATCATCGGCTCGGTGCACATCCTGGGCGCCACCGACATCTTCGACCCGGCCCGGTGGGAGGGCGCGGACCTGCTGGCCGAGAAGGAGAGCTACTGCGCCGCCGTGGGCCGGGCCGCCCGCAGCGGGGTGTTCGACATCCTCGGCCACGTGGACGCGATCAAGGGCAACCGGCCCGAGCTCGTCGACATCCAGACCCCGGCGGTGGACCGGATGCTGCGCGACATCGTCGAGGCCGACGTGGTGATGGAGATCAACACCTCCGGTGGCACGAAACCGGTCGGCGGCTGGTACCCGTCGCCCGACGTGCTGGAGCGGGCGGCGTTCTACGGCGTGAAGGTCACCTTCGGCTCGGACGCGCACCGGCCCTCCCGGATCGGCGAGGACTTCGAGGCGGTCCGGGTGCGCCTGCGCGAGCTGGGCTACCGGCACTGGCACCTGTTCCGCGACCGCAAGCGGGAATGCCGTCCTTTGTAACGGGCACCTCGGACGCGCTGGCGGACCGGCCGTCGCAAAGGCGTGCCGGTGCGACTCCGCGGGCGCCAATGCACCCGACGTGGTTGCGGCGTTTCGGACAATTCCGCTCGATCTTCGACAATCCCCGGCAATGGTTATAGCGACGGAGGAGCACCACCGCCGCACACTGGTAAGCCAACCGATCGAGACGCACAGCGCCGACCCTCACCGTTTCTTAACCTTCGCTTCGACGCCAGGTGATAGCTTGTCGGGACAAGGACAACCCGGAGCGGTTCACCCATCCACTGGGTGAGCACCACTGACGCGGTCTCGAACGGAGTACGGAATTGACCGGGCCCCTCGCACTCATCGGCCGATGGCCACGTCGGTGCCGCACCGGCCCGCGTCCGGCGAATTCGACTGGAGCCCGGTGCACGGAGCGGTGCGGCTCAACGCATTCGGATACCTGATCGCGGCGCTGGGTGGGCGGCGCGTGCCGCGTCGGCGGAACAGGTCGGACGAAGCACCGGTGCTCGCGCGCCGTGCCGCTCCCGCGGCGCCCGAGGCCGATGCGGCTCCTCGTCCAGAAAGCCAGTGGTGAAGCGGATGCCCACCGACACCAGTCGGGAGTCCCCACTCCGGATCAACATCCTGGGACCGGTGGAA
>NZ_PVTF01000006.1 GCF_003002815.1 Umezawaea tangerina
AGACTCCAGGTCGAGAACGGCAGGTCGTGTTCGACCGGCCTGGACTTGACGATCTTCTTGATCTCGCGGCGTTCGGGCAGCGTGAACGTCCTGGGTCGACCGCCGGAGTATTTCGGATACAGCGAGTCGAAGCCGTCGGCGTTGAAATTGTGGATCACGTCCCGGACCCGGTCAGCACTGGTGAACGTCACCTCGGCGACCCTGGCCACCGCCATGCCCTGGGCGGACAACAGCACCATCTGCGCCCGTCGCCATGTCACCACCGACCCGGTGCCCCGACGGACGATCCGCACCAGCCGCCGACCCTCGTCCTGATCGATCTCCCGGATACGTACTCGCTCTGCCACCGGGCCAGCCTGACGCACACCCACCGCCCGGACCGAGAACCCGAGCGGCGCGTCATGTCATAGCAGGGCGAACCTTGTCTGATGCGGCACTAGTCGACGCCTTGCATCAACGCCTTGATCCGGGGCGAGAGCACGAGCAGCAGCACGCCGAGCCCGATGGCGATGGCGCCGAGCACCCCGAAGTACACGACGGACGAGTCGTCGCTGTAGAGCTTCACGACCTGCGCCCCGACGCCCTGACCAGCGGCGCTGGACAGGAAGAACAGCCCCATCGTCTGCGCCGCGAACGCGCGCGGCGCCAGTTTGGTGGTCACCGAAAGACCGACCGGGGAAAGCAGCAGCTCACCGCAGGTCATCACGAAGAACACCAGCACCAGCCAGAGCGGGGACACCTTGTCGTCGGGTCCGCCGGACTGGCTCGCCGCCATCGCGACGAGGAACGAGAGCCCGATGAACAGCAGACCGCCGCTGAACTTGCGCGGAGTGGCGGGCTGGCGGGTGCCGAGCTTCGTCCACAGGAATGCGAACACCGGCGCCAGGACGATGATCATCACCGGGTTGATGGACTGGAAGAACGACGGCGGGAACTCGATGCCGAAGATGCTGTTGCGCACGCTCGTGTCGGCGAAGGCCGCGATCACCGTGGAGGTCTGCTCGTAGAGCAGCCAGAAGATCACGGCGGCGACGAACAGCGGGATGTAGGCGACCAGCCGGGTGCGCTCGACCGGGGTGGTCTTGGCGCTGCGCATCATGACGGTGAAGTAGACGACCGGCAGCACGACGGACAGCACGCTGAGCAGGTTGACCATGCCCTCACCGGACAGGACGCCGAGCACGATCAGCAGCACCAGGACGACGACCACGGCCGCGGAGACGCCGGCGATGCGGCCGATGATCAGACCGCGGTGCTCGTCCGGCAGCGGGTTGGCGGGCCGGTCGCTGGCCTCGCCGAGGTTCTTGCGGCCGAGCTGGTACTGGACGAGGCCGAGCGCCATGCCGACCGCGGCGGCGCCGAAGCCCAGGTGCCAGTTGACCTCCTGGCCGAGGAAGCCGCAGACCAGCGGGGCGACGAACGCGCCGAGGTTCACGCCCATGTAGAAGATCGAGAAGCCGCCGTCGCGCCTCGGGTCGTGCTCGTCGTAGAGCCCGCCGACGATGTTCGACACGTTCGGCTTGAGCAGCCCGGTGCCGAGCACGATGAGGATCAGACCCAGGTACACGCCCGCGAGCCCGATGGGCAGCGCCAGCGCGATGTGCCCCAGCATGATCAGGGCACCGCCGTAGAGCACGGCGCGCTGGCTGCCGAACACGCGGTCGGCGAGCCAGCCGCCGCCCACGCCCGCCATGTAGACCGACGAGCCGTAGATCGCGACCAGCGAGAGCGCGGCGCTCTTGTCGACGCCCAGACCGCCCTCGGACACCGAGTAGTACAGGTAGTAGGCGAGGATCGCCTTCATCCCGTAGTAGGAGAACCGCTCCCACAGCTCGGTGAAGAACAACGTGCTCAGGCCCTTCGGGTGACCGAAGAACCCTTGCTGCGGTGCCTTGGCTGCGCTTGTGGCGCTCAAAGCTCAACTCCCTCACGTCGACGTCGGCACACCGGCGTGCCGACCACGCAGATTAGGCCGTACGGGTGTACCGGCCGAACCGGGGCGTCCACCATGTGGCCCAGGCCACTTCCTCGAGGTGCGTACCCCGAAATCCTTTGGTCCACTCGTGGGTGTGGAACTGATCGAGGCACACGGACTGGCCATCAGGGAGTTCGACCGGCGGGTGCGGCGGGTGCGACCGGAGCAGTGGTCGCTCGACACGCCGTGCGAGAAGTGGTCGGTCCGGGATCTGGTGGGCCACATCGTGCACGAGCAGCTGTGGGCGCCCGAACTGCTGGCGGGCTGCACGCCGGAGCAGGTGGGCGACCGCTTCGACGGCGACAACCTCGGCGCCGACCCGGTGCACTCGTGGGTGCTGGCCGCGGCCGCCGCGCGCGAGGCGTGGATCACGCCGAAGGCGCTGCTGCGGCCCGTGCACCTGAGCTTCGGCAAGAGCACCGCCGTGGAGTACGGGTGGCAGATGACGACCGACCTCGCCGTGCACTCGTGGGACCTGGCGCGGGCCATCGGCGCGGACGAGCGGATCGACCCGAACCTGGCGCTGGCCGTGCTGGAGTACCTGGAGCCGCAGGTCGACTCGTGGCGCTCGATGGGCGTGTTCGGGCCCGCGGTACCGGTTCCGGACGACACCGACGTGGAGACCCGGCTCCTCGCCGTCACCGGCAGAACGCCCTAACCGGACATAGATCCAGGTTTCACCCACCGCCCTTGACCGCCGTCGGCCGCCGGGGCCATAGTCAGCACGCCGCCGCATTAGAAAGGAAACTTTCCTATCGAAAGAGGTGGCTATGCGTAGGCCCTCCCGCTTCGGCGCCGGTCTGCTCGTCCTCGGCGCGGTCGTCGCGTCGACCCTGACCTCCGCCGGCGCGCAAGCCGACGTCCGCGGCCCGGACACCGCCGCACGGGACGTGTCGGCGCAAGCAGGTCCGACCGCCGCCGCGCTGCTCGCCAAGCTCACGTCGTGCTCCCAGATCTCGTCGGGCAAGTACCGCTCCGACGAGGAGACGTCGGCGAACATCCCGGTCTGCGGCAAGAACGGAGCCGTCTGGTACAAGGCCGACCTCGACATCGACTGCGACGGCAAGGTCACGGCGAAGTGCAACGGCGACACCGACCCGTGGTTCCAGGACGACACCGCGTTCCACGACTCCAAGGGCGCGCCGCTGCAGGCCGACAAGCTGCCCTACGTCGTCGTGCCCAGCCCGAGCGGCACGTGGGACTACCGGAACTCCGGCATCTCCGGCGGCGGCATCGTCGCGGTGATCTACAACAACAAGGTCGAGTACGCGGTGGTCGGCGACACCGGACCCACCGCGATCATCGGTGAGGCGTCCTACGCCACCGCCGTGGACCTGGGTATCAACCCGGACCCCGAGAACGGCGGCACCGACGGCCCGGTGCACTACCTCTACTTCAAGAACTCGAAGGTCTCCCCCATCGAGGACCACGCGAAGGCCACCTCGCAGGGCGCCGCGCTGGCGCAGGCGTTCATCGACCAGAACTAGCGCCTTCCAGGTCGGGTCATGGGTTCGCCCATCGGGAGCTCACCCATGACCCCTACCTGGAACGGGCGGGGCTCCCGAACCATGCCTCGGACCCGCGTTCCGCCCCCTCGGCCTCTCCCCCTGCGGTCGAGGGGAGCGGAACGCGTCGTGCGGCCGTCGCCATGCCCCTGGCGGCCCCCCGGTCCGCCGCACCACACCGTTCTAGCCGCTGGGCGTTGTCCGGTGTCGGCGAGGCGAAGCCTGACAACCAGGTCCGGACAACGCGAGGGCCGCTCGTGATCGGTTCAGGGGCCGTTGACGCCCGGCTGCCAGCTCTCCGGGTGGCCGCTCTCGGTCAGCAGCAGCTGCCAGTCTCCGAACCCGGCCGGGGCAGTCGGCTGCCACGGCCAGTCGCCCTGCGGGGTCGGCACGACGAGCTGCACCGCCGGGAAATCGCCCTTGTAGTAGAGCAGGAACGCGCTGCCGAAGAACTCCGGGTAGAACCCCTTGAACACCCGCTCGAACGTGACCGGGACACCCTGGAAGAAGTCGTGGTAGAGCTGCCCCGGCACGAACCGCTCACCCTCGCGGGCGCGTTTCGCGTAGGCGTTGAGGAGCACGGTGGCGGCGTCACCGGGCAGTCCGACGACGACCGCCTCGGCCACCCCGAACCGCCGCCAGTTGCCGACCGTGAACGAGTACGGCGCGCCCTCGGAGTCCTCCGGCACGCACACGACGGCGTGGCCGTGCAGGTCGGCCTGCTGGAGCAGCCAGGCACGGAGGTCGATTTCCTCTTGGGGGTAGGGCGGGATCGTCACGCCCCCATTCTGCCTGCCCCGCACAACGGCGAAGGGACCCCCACCGACGGTGGGAGTCCCCCCTGGCACGGCGAGCTCTAGTCGATCTCGGCCATGACCTCGTCGGAGACGTCGAAGTTCGCGAAGACGTTCTGCACGTCGTCGCAGTCCTCCAGGGCGTCGATCAGCTTGAAGATCTTGCGGGCGCCCTCGGCCTCCAGGGCCACGGTGACCGACGGCAGGAAGTTCGAGTCGGCCGAGTCGTAGTCGTACCCGGCGTCCTGCAGCGCCTTGCGCACGCCGACCAGGTCCGTCGCCTCGGACACGACCTCGAAGCTGTCGCCCAGGTCGTTGACCTCCTCCGCACCCGCGTCGAGCACGGCCATGAGCACGTCGTCCTCGGACAGCCCGGCCTTGGGCAGGATCACGACGCCCTTGCGGCTGAACATGTACGACACCGAGCCGGGGTCGGCCATCGAGCCGCCGTTGCGGGTCATCGCGGTGCGCACCTCGCCCGCCGCGCGGTTGCGGTTGTCGGTGAGGCACTCGATCAGCACGGCCACGCCGTTCGGGCCGTAGCCCTCGTACATGATCGTCTGCCAGTCGGCGCCGCCCGCCTCCTCACCGCCGCCGCGCTTGCGGGCGCGCTCGATGTTGTCGACCGGCACCGAGTTCTTGCGCGCCTTCTGGACCGCGTCGTACAGCGTGGGGTTGCCCTCGAGGTCACTACCACCGGTGCGAGCGGCCACCTCGATGTTCTTGATCAGCTTCGCGAAGAGCTTGCCCCGCTTGGCGTCGATCGCGGCCTTCTTGTGCTTGGTGGTAGCCCACTTGGAGTGGCCGCTCATCTTTCCTCCGTCACATGCGACACAACACGCTCAGCCCGCTGAGCGAACGATTTCCACGAAAAGGCGGTGCACTCGCCCGTCACCGGTCAGCTCCGGGTGGAACGCGGTGGCGAGGACGTGCCCCTGCCGGACCGCGACGATCCTACCGGCGGCCTCGCCCGCCGTCGGGGATTCCGGCACCCTGGCGAGCACGTCGACACCGCCGCCGGAGGACTCGACCCACGGGGCGCGGATGAAGACGGCGTGCACCGGGCCGTCCTCGACACCCTGGAAGTCCAGGTCCTCCTCGAACGAGTCGACCTGCCGGCCGAACGCGTTGCGGCGCACCACGACGTCCAGCCCGCCGAGCTGGTGCTGGTCCGGCCGCCCGTCGATGACCTTGTCCGCGAGCAGGATCATCCCCGCGCACGACCCGTAGGCGGGTAGTCCGTCGGCCAGCCGGGCGCGCAGCGGTTCGAGCAGCTCGAACGTGTGCAGCAGCCTGCTGATGGTGGTCGACTCGCCACCGGGGAGCACCAGGCCGTCGACCTCGGCCAGCTCCTCCGGGCGGCGCACCGGGCGGGCTACGACGTCGCACTCGGCGAGGGCGATGAGGTGCTCGCGCACATCGCCCTGGAGGGCGAGCACGCCGACGACGGGCTGGGCTGGCGACACGGCTGCGTTTTCCCCGGTCTGGTCGTGGGCTTCGGTCGCACCACCCTAGTACGACGCGTGATCACGGCTGGTGAAGGGCCGTGGTACCGGCGGACGGGCGGTCCGTCCGCCGGTGGCGGGCTCAGTTCTCCGGGAGGGCGACCCGCTCCTCGTCGGGCACGACGGCGGGGCGGCGGGCCTGGACGGCCTTCCAGCCGACGGTCAGCACGACGACGAGGACGGGGATGGACCAGAACGCCACCCGTTCCGCCGTGCCCGCGAACGCCATCAGCACCAGCACCAGCGCGAGGAAGCCGAGGGTGGCCCAGTTCGTGTAGGGCGCGCCCGGCATCCGGTAGCCGGGCCGTTCGACCTCGCCGCGCAGGGCCGAGGCCCGCAGCCGGAGCTGGCAGACGATGATCGTGGCCCAGGTCGCGACCACGCCGAGCGAGGCGATGGCGATCGCGATGTCGAACGCCTCCTTCGGCACGACGTAGTTCAGGACCACACCCGCCAGGTAGACCACCGACGTGAACAGCACGCCGCCGTAGGGCACGTGGTTGCGGCTCATCCGGCCGGTGAAGACGGGCGCCTCGCCCTTCTGCGCCAACGACTTGAGCACCCGGCCGGTGGAGTAGAGGCCGGAGTTGCACGACGACAGCGCGGCGGTGAGCACGACGGCGTTCATCACGTCGCCCACCCACGCCAGGCCGAGCTGGGAGAAGACCGTGACGAACGGGCTCTCCAGGCCGCTGTAGGCGTGCCACGGGAGCAGCATCGTCAGCAGCAGCACGGAGCCGACGTAGAACACCGCGATCCGGTAGACCACGCCGTTGATGGCCCTCGGGAGGACCTTGCCGGGCTCCTTGGTCTCCCCCGCCGCGATTCCGACGAGCTCGATACCCGAATAGGCGAAAATCACCGCCTGGAGGGTCATCAGCGCGATTCCGACACCTGCCGGGAAGAATCCACCGGATCCGGTGACGTTGTGCAGCCCGGCCGTCGTGCCGCCGATCTCGGCACCGCCGACCACGAGTGCGACACCGGTGAACAGGAACACCACGATCGCGGTCACCTTGACGACGGAGAACCAGAACTCCAGCTCGCCGAACAGCTTCACCGACAACAGGTTCACGACCACCAGGAACGCGAGCGCCACCAGTGCGGTGATCCACTGCGGCAGGTCCGGGAACCAGCGGTGCATGTAGATGGCGACCGCCGTGATCTCCGCGATCCCGGTCATCGCCCAGTTCACCCAGTACATCCAGCCGGACGCGAACCCGGCCCACGGGGCGATGAACTCGCGGGCGTACTCGACGAAGCTGCCGGTCGTCGCGCGGTGCAGGACGAGCTCCCCCAGGGCTCTCATCACGAAGAACGCCGCCGTGCCGCACAACGCGTAGGACAGGATGAGCGCCGGGCCCGCCGTGGCGAGCCTGCCGCCGGCACCCAGGAACAGCCCGACCCCGATGGCGCCGCCGATCGCGATCATCTGCACCTGGCGCTTGCTCAGCGCCTTGCTGAACTCGTCGGCGTCGGGCACGTCGTCGCCCTCCGCGGGCGTCGTTGCCTGCACGGTGAAATCCTTTCGCGAATTCGTTTCGCGTCGGAACCTCCCGCGTTCCGACCCGGACCCGCGGGTGACGCGCGCCACCCGCAGGTCGCAGGACGTTAGAGGTTGTGCACGCTCAGTGGGAAATCGCTTGAGGAAGCCTTGACGTAATCGAGGTCACAGGAATTCCATTCACGCGAAAGGGCTTTGTCGAGATCTTCCCAAATGTCCTCGACGTCCTCCAGACCGACGCTGAGCCGCAGCAGGTTCTCCGGGACCCCGCACGCGTTCCGGTCCGCGCTGGGCACGAGCCGGTGGGTCAGCCCGGCGGGGTGCTCGATCAGCGTGTCGACCGATCCGAGGCTCACCGCGGGCGTGATCAGGCCCAGTCCGCGCACCACGTCCGTCGGGTTCTCGCGGGTGGTGAACGCGAGCACCGCGCCGGGTCCGCGCAGCTGCCGCCCGAGCAGACCCGCCGGGTCGGCGCCCGGCAGGCTCGGGTGGCGGACCGCGCCGACGGCCGGGTGCTCGGCCAGCCTGCGGGCGATCTCGACCGCGCTGCGCTGCGCGGCCTCCACGCGCAGCGGCAGCGTGGCCAGACCGCGGTGCATCAGGTAACCGCCGAGCGGGTGCAGCACCGCGCCCGTGACGATCCGCACCTGGCGCAGGGCACCCGCCCGTTCGGCGTCGCAGGCCACCACGCCGCCCAGCACGTCGCCGTGGCCGCCGAGGTACTTGGTGCCGGAGTGCAGGACGTAGGCGGCGCCGTGGGCGGCCGGGTTCTGCAGGACGGGCGTGGCGAAGGTGTTGTCGACCATCACCGGGACGGTCCCGGCCCCCGCGACGACCGCGGCGATGTCGGCCAGGTCGAGGTTCGGGTTGGCGGGCGTCTCCAGCACGACCAGACCGGTGTCCGGAGTGATCGCGTCGGCCACCCGGTCCGCGGTGGCGTAGGTGGTGCGCACGCCGAGCAGGCCGGAGGACAGCAGGTGGTCCGTGCCGCCGTAGAGCGGGCGCACGGCCACCACGTGCGACTTGCCGCGCAGGACGGTCGCGGCCTGGACGACGGCGGTCACGGCGGCCATGCCGCTGCCGAACGCCACCGCCTGCTCCGTGCCCTCCAGCCGCGCGAGCGCGCGCTCGAACCGCGCCACGGTCGGGTTGTGCAGCCGGGCGTAGACCGGCGACGCGGCCTCCGCCGCCCCGTCCGCGAAGCTCTGCAACGCCTCGCCGCCCGCGGCCTGGTCCGGGATCGGGTAGGTCGTCGACAGGTCGATCGGCGCCGCGTGCACCCCCAGCGCTCCGAGGTCCTCGCGTCCGCCGTGCACGGCAGTCGTCCGCATACCCGCCATCACTGACCTCCTGTGGATCGTTCGGCCGCTCAGGTGGATCGTGGCAAGAGTTGCGGACGGTCGGTGATACTTCCGCAGGACCTTCGGTGTGATGAGGAGATGACCGTGATGGATTCGGTGGACGCCGCGATCGTGCACGAGTTGCAGAAGGACGCGCGGCTGGCGAACAAGGACCTGGCCGACCGCGTGAACGTCGCCGCCTCCACCTGCGTGGTCCGCCACCGCGCCCTGCGCGACCGCGGCGTGATCACCGGCTACCACGCGGAGATCGACCTCGCCGCCATCGGCAGGCCGGTGCAGGCGATCATCGCCGTCCGCATCCGCCCCCACACCCGTGCGATCGTCGGACCGTTCATGGAGTACGCGCTGTCGCTGTCCGAGACGCTCGCGGTGTCGCACGTGACGGGGCCGGACGACTTCCTGGTGCACGTGGCGGTGGCCGACACGGCGCACCTGCAGCGGTTGGTGCTGGACGGGTTCACCGCGCGGCGGGAGGTCGCCGAGGTGCACACCAACCTGCTGTTCGAGCACGTTCGCAAGCACACGGTGCCCGCGCGGTAAGCGGCGGCGCCCCCGCGGCTGTGCTAGAGAAGTGCATGCCGACCGATGTCCTGCGCGACCTCCTCGACGGCCGGTGGGCCGATCTCCGACGGACCTCCCGCGAGCTGCTGGCCACTGTGGAACCGGCACCGCCGGGGGACCTTGAGTCCCAGCGGGCCCGGACGTTCGAGCAGCTCCGGCTGCTCGCCGACGGCGGCCACGCGCTGACCGGGTTCCCCAAGGCCTACGGCGGGGCGGACGACGTGGGCGGGTCGGTGGTCGCGTTCGAGGTCCTGGGGTTCGGGGACCTGTCGTTGATGGTCAAGGCAGGCGTGCAGTGGGGGCTGTTCGGCGGGGCCGTCCAGGCGCTGGGCACGCAGGACCACCACGACCGGTACCTGCCGGGGATCATGAGCCTGGCGATCCCCGGCTGCTTCGCGATGACGGAGACCGGCCACGGGTCCGACGTGCAGCACCTGCGGACCACCGCGACCTACGACGCGGAGACACGGGAGTTCGTGGTCAACACACCGGACCGGGACGCCCGCAAGGACTACATCGGCAACGCGGCCCGCGACGGGCGGATGGCGGTGGTGTTCGCGCAGCTGGTCAGCGGAGGCGAGGAGCACGGCGTGCACGCGCTGATGGTGCCCCTGCGCGACGAGCACGGGCAGGCGCTGCCGGGTGTGTCCATCGAGGACTGCGGCCCCAAGGCCGGGTTGAACGGGGTGGACAACGGGCGGATCTCGTTCGACCACGTGCGGGTGCCGCGCACGGAGCTGCTCAACCGGTACGGGGACGTGGCCGAGGACGGGACGTACAGCAGCCCGATCGACGGCGCGGGGCGGCGGTTCTTCACGATGCTCGGCACGTTGGTGCGCGGGCGGATCAGCGTCGCGGGCGGCGCCGGGAGCGCGACGAAGAAAGCGCTCGCGCTGGCGGTCCGGTACGGGGAGGAGCGCAAGCAGTTCACCCGACCGGACGGCGAGGAGGTCGTGGTGCTGGACTACCTCGCGCACCAGCGGAAACTGCTGCCCGCGTTGGCGAAGACGTACGCGCTGCACTTCGCGCAGGAAGAGCTGGTGTCCGCGCTGCACGACGTGCAGGACGACCGGGGCAAGCGCGAGGTGGAGTCGCGGGCGGCCGGGATCAAGGC
This sequence comes from Umezawaea tangerina, assembly GCF_003002815.1. Classification (GTDB taxonomy): domain Bacteria; phylum Actinomycetota; class Actinomycetes; order Mycobacteriales; family Pseudonocardiaceae; genus Umezawaea; species Umezawaea tangerina. Next base: position 10,320 of record NZ_PVTF01000006.1, read on the forward strand.
GGTCGCGACGTGGCACGCGACGGAGACGATCCAGGTGTGCCGGGAAGCCTGCGGCGGAGCCGGGTACCTGGCGGAGAACCTGCTGCCCCAGCTGAAAGCCGACACGGACGTGTTCACGACGTTCGAGGGCGACAACACGGTGCTGCTGCAACTGGTCGCGAAGGGGCTGCTGACGAGCTACCGCGACCACGTCGGGGACCTGGACGCGTTGGGGATGGTGCGGTTCGTGGCCGACCAGTTCGTCGGGGTGGCCATCGAGAGGACGGCGGCGCGGGCGATCATCGCGCGGCTGGTGAGCGGTGGGGACGACGGGCTGCTGGAGCGGGGGTGGCAGCTGCGGCAGCTGGAGTTCCGGGAGACGCACGTGCTGGAGGGGTTGGCCCGGAGGTTGAAGAGGGCTGGTGCTGGGGACGCGTTCGAGGTGTTCAACGCGGCGCAGGACCACGTGTTGCATGCGGCGCGGGCGCATGTGGACCGGGTGGTGATGGAGGCGTTCGTGGCGGGGGTGGATCGGTGTTCGGATCCTGGGGTCGCGGAGTTGTTGGGGAAGGTTTGTGACTTGTACGCGCTGTCGGTGATCGAGGGGGATCGGGGGTGGTTCTTGGAGCACGGGGGGTTGACGGCGGCGGGGTCGAAGGGGGTTACGCAGGCGGTTAACGGGTTGTGCGGGGAGTTGAGGGGGAGGGTTGGGGAGTTGGTGGAGGGGTTCGGGATTCCGGAGGTGTGGATGAGGGTGGGGATGGTGGGGTGAGGGTTTGGTTGTGGTCGCTGGCGACTGGGGGGCCCGGCCCTCGGTTGCGTTGTGGCCACCCGTGGGAAGCCCGGCCCCCGGCGCGCGATTGTCTCAATGCTCGATCTTGCTTGTCAAGACGATAGGGCTGTCTTGACAAGCAAGATCGAGCAGGAGGGCGCTGTGGATCGGGGGCAGAGGGGAAGTCTGGCTTCGCCAGCATCGAGCTGCGCTCGACAGGGCATCCTCGCTCCGCGTCAGACGAGGCATCGGGCTCCGCCCGACAAGGCATCCTCGGCTGCGCCGTCGGACAAGGCATCCTTGGCTTCGCCGTTGGACGGGGCATCCGCGCTTCGCGGCGGACAGGGCATCCTTGCTGCGCGGCGGACAAGGCCCCAGGCGCTTCGCGCCGGATGCGCGCTGGCGGGCTGCGCCCAGCGTGGAGGGGGTTGGTGGGTGCTTGTTTTGCGTTGGGCTGGGTGGGCGTTAGTAGGTGGTTGGTGGGGTTAGAGGCATTTTGCGTTTGTGTCGCGTAGTTGGACGAAGGTGACTTCGTTGGTTGTGGGGTTGAAGTCGAAGTCGAGCATCCAGCCTGCTTGGCCGTGGGCGGGCATTTCGTAGCGGCCCGGGGAGGTCAGGCCGAGGCCGCGGCCTAGGTAGGTTTTGCGGAGGTCGGTCAGTGAGGAGCCTTGGCCGATTCCATCAGCTGTTCTGGCGGTTTTGGGGGCGCCGATGAGGCGGAGTTTGCCTTGGCCGAAGGAGACGACGCCGGTGGGGTTGGTGGGGCCGACCAACTGGGCGATGCGGTCGGTGGTGGAGGAGGCCATGACGGCCGCGGCGCTGACCGCCAGAGCGGCGTCGGCGCTGCGGGAGGCCCAGGAGAGCTGGTCTGCGGCGGGGGCGTCGGGGGCCGGGGAGGGGCCGATTCTGGTGGTGAGGTCTTCGACTCTGCGGACGGCGTCGCGGTAGGCGGTGTCGTTGGCCTGGTCGGCGGCCAGCGCGGCGGGGTCGGGGGTGGGGCCGTTGGTGAAGGAGTAGTAGTCGCAGCCTGCGATGACGGCCAGGGGCTCGGGTGAGAGCTCGCCGGTGGCGAGGGCCTCCTGTTTCGACATGCCGGGAGTGAGCGGGCCCCAGCCCTCCGCGCCGAAAACCCGGGTCGCGGGCGGCCCACCGTCGGTCGCGGGCATGCACGCCGTGGTGGCGAGCACCGCGGCGACCGCGGTGAGCCCGGCTAATCGGCCAGTGTTCACAAGATCGACGGTAGAGGAGAAAACCATTGCGGCGAAAAGGTTTCCACGCCAACGGGGAATAGTCGGGCTAGGCGACTCCGGCAAGCCGCAGTCCTGCGGTCGTGGCGGCGGCGAGCACGACGACGAGGACGAACGGGGCCTTGCGCCAAGCGGCCAGACCGCCGACGGCCACGCCGACGGGGAGCGCCCAGCCTGCGAAGTGGGCGCTCTTGGTGAGCGAGGCCGTGGCGACCAGGGCCACCAGGAGGACGGTGGCGGCGGTGGACATGAGCTCGCGGACGCGGTCGGACAGGGTGATCCGGTCGCGCAGGAACGGGCCCGCGACGCGGAACGCGTAGGTGCCGACGGCGAGCAGGAGGACGGCGAGGACGGTCATCGGCGCACCGCCGGGACGGGCAGGCGGAGGGCCAGCAGGCCGACCAGGGCCAGCAGGACGGGCACGCCCGCGGGGACGAACGGGGTCGCGACGAGGGCGACGACCGCGCCGAGCACGGCGGCGCGCAAGGTGGCCGAGTCGCGCAGGGAGGGGAGCACGAGGGCCAGCAGGGCGGCCGGGAACGCGGCGTCCAGGCCGAACGCGCCGGGGTCGCCGATCGACTGGCCGACGAGCGCACCGGCGAGGTCGCCCGCGTTCCAGGCGACGAACAGGGTGGCGCCGCAGGCCCAGTAGGCGGTGCGGGCGCGCACGGGGTCGCGTTGGGCGAGGGCGAAGGCGACCGTCTCGTCGACCAGCAGGTGGCTGCCGACGAGCCTGCCGAACCAGCTGCGACCGAGCAGGTCGCCGAGGGCCAGGCCGAACGGGAGGTGCCGGACGTTGAGCACCAGACCAGCCAGCACGGCCGCGGCGGGCGAGCCGCCCGCGGCGACGATGCCGACCGCCATGAACTGGGCACCACCGGCGAAGATCACCACGGACATGAGCACCGGCATCCACCACGGGGAGCCGGAGGCCACCGTGATCGCGCCGAACGAGGCGCCGTTCACCGCCGCCCCGGCCGCTATCGCGAGGACGTCGCGCAGCAGCGCCGCATCGAGTGTTCGCCAAATCGAACGCATGGTCCTCTACGATGAACACCGGACCGCCGTTCGTCAAGGCGAACGCCAAGACTGCTGTAGCGAACACAGGAGCACCATGGAACGGACCACCGCGCCGCTGGAGGTCATCGCGGCGGCCCTGCGCCGGGAACGCGGCCGCGTCGGCCTGTCGCTCAGCGAGCTGGCGAAGCGGGCGGGCATCGCGAAGTCCACGCTGTCGCAGCTGGAGTCGGCGAGCGGCAACCCCAGCGTGGAGACGCTGTGGGCACTGGGCGTGGCGCTGAACGTGCCGCTCAGCAGGCTCGTCGACCCGCCGGTGGGCCGGGTCCAGGTCATCCGCGCGGGCGAGGGCCCCGCGATCTACTCGGAGCGCTCCCACTACACCGCGACGCTGCTGGCCTCCTGCCCGCCCGGCGCCCGCCGCGACGTCTACCACGTGGCCCTGGAACCGGGTCCGGCGCGCGAGTCCGAACCCCACATGGCGGGCACCGTCGAGCACATCGTCGTCAGCACCGGCAGCCTGGTCGCGGGTCCGCTCGACGCCCCGGTCGAGATCGGCGTCGGCGACTACCTCGTCTACCCCGGCGACCTCGCCCACACCTGCCGCGCCCTGGAGCCCGGCACCACCGCGATCATGGTGATGGAGCACGTGTAGCGGGGCCCCGGAACGCCGGAAGGGCCCACACCCCTTCGGGTGCGGGCCCTTCCGGACGGACGAGGGACTACCAGCCGCGCTCGGCGAGGCGGTGCGGCTCCGGGATCTCCTCCACGTTGATCCCCACCATCGCCTCGCCCAGCCCGCGCGAGACCTTGGCGATCACGCTCGGGTCGTCGTAGAACGTCGTGGCCTTCACGATGGCCTCGGCGCGCTGCTCCGGGTTGCCGGACTTGAAGATGCCCGAACCGACGAACACGCCCTCGGCGCCCAGCTGCATCATCATCGCCGCGTCCGACGGGGTGGCGATGCCGCCCGCGGTGAACAGCACGACGGGCAGCTTGCCCGCCTCGGCGACCTCGCGGACGAGGTCGTACGGCGCCTGGAGCTCCTTGGCCGCCACGTACAGCTCGTCGGGGCTGAGGTTCTGCAGCCGGCGCAGCTCGCCGCCGATCTTGCGCATGTGGGTGGTGGCGTTGGAGACGTCACCGGTGCCCGCCTCGCCCTTGGAGCGGATCATGGCCGCGCCCTCGGTGATGCGGCGCAGCGCCTCGCCGAGGTTCGTCGCACCGCAGACGAAGGGCACGGTGAACTGCCACTTGTCGATGTGGTTGGTGTAGTCCGCCGGGGTGAGCACCTCGGACTCGTCGATGTAGTCGACGCCGAGGGACTGGAGGACCTGCGCCTCGACGAAGTGGCCGATGCGCGCCTTCGCCATCACCGGGATGGACACGGTGGCGATGATCTCGTCGATCATGTCGGGGTCGCTCATCCGCGACACGCCGCCCTGCGCGCGGATGTCGGCCGGGACGCGCTCGAGTGCCATCACCGCGACGGCACCGGCGTTCTCCGCGATCTTCGCCTGCTCGGCGTTGACCACGTCCATGATCACGCCGCCCTTGAGCATCTCCGCCATGCCGCGCTTGACGCGCGAGGTCCCGGTCACCTGACCGGCGTCGGAGTCGGAAGAAGTGGTCACGGCCAGCCTTTCGAAAAGGGGTGTTCGGACCAGGCCATCCTACGACCGACGTGGACCGCCGGCGCGGGCCAATCCAGCCCGTTCCCGGCAGTCCACTTCACATCCCGCCGCAGGTGGTGGCCTACGCCACGTGGAAGGGCCACCTCGTCGGCGTGCGCAGGTCCGCCTCCCAGCCGAGGACCACCCTCGGCCGGACCAGGAACGCCGAGCCGACCGTCCCGTCACCGTCGCGCACGCCGTCGCCGTCCGGCTCGAACGTCCAGGAGTACTTGGCGTTGTAGGCCGCGAGCGCCTCCGGGGACACGTCGACCGAGGCGGCGCCCTCGACGACGACCACCTCGTCGGCCGCGGCCGGGTGCACGGAGATCTCCGGGTTCTTGGCCAGGTTCCGCGCCGCGGACGACCCGGTGGAGAACCAGAACCCGCTGTCCAGCCACACGCCCCAGACCGGCCGGGTGTGCGGACTGCCGTCCGGCCTGGTGGTCGCGATCCAGAAGTCGCGAGCGCGGTCGAGCCGCTCGCGCGCCCACGACCAGGGCAGCAGCTCGCCCTGCGCCACCGGCTGACCGAACAGCACCGGATGCTCCGGAATCGGCTCCAACGTCTTGTCCCCTCAGCGGGTTCGGGTGTGAGATCGGACACTAAACACCGGCAACCGTTGACGTCCGCGGGTCATGGAGGGCAGATCCATGGGAACCAAGAACAACGACAACGGCCACTCGGCAGGCCCGGTCGCTGTGGACGACCCGGCCAAGGTCCGCAACGTCGTGCTGGTCGGCCCCTCGGGGGCGGGCAAGACCACGCTGACGGAGGCGCTGCTCGCCGCGAGCGGCGTCGTCTCGCGGGCCGGGTCGGTCACCGAGGGCACGACCGTGTGCGACCACGACCCCGCCGCCGTGCGCCAGCAGCGCTCGGTCGGCCTCGCCGTCGCCCCGCTGCGGCACGGCGACTTCAAGATCAACCTCATCGACACCCCCGGTTACGCCGACTTCGTCGGGGAACTGCGCGCGGGTCTGCGGGCCGCCGACGCCGCCCTGTTCGTCGTCAACGCCTTCGAGGGCCTCGACGCCTCCACCACCGCGCTGTGGGCGGAGTGCGCCGCCGTCGGGATGCCGCGCGCGGTCGTGGTCACCAGGACCGACCACCACCGCGCCGACGTCCGCGACGCGGTCATCGCCTGTCAGAACGCTTTCGGCGCCGGTGTGGTTCCCCTGTACGTGCCGCGCGGCGACGGGCTGGTCGGGTTGATCACCGGCGACCCCGCCGTCCTGGAGGGCTACGCGGCCGAACGGGCCGAGCTGATCGAGGGGATCATCGCCGAGAGCGAGGACGAGACGCTCATGGAGCGCTACCTCGACGGCGAGGAGATCGACCAGTCGACGCTGATCGCGGACCTGGAGACGGCCGTGGCGCGCGGCTCGTTCCACCCGGTGCTGACGGTGTGCGCGGCGACCGGCATGGGCCTGACCGAGCTGCTGGACGGCATCGTCCGCGCGTTCCCGTCGCCGCTGGAGCACGCGCTGCCCGACGTGATCGGCCTCTACGGCTTCCCCCGCCCCCGGCTGGCCGCCGACCCCGAGGGCCCGCTGGTCGCCGAGGTCGTGCGCACCGCCGTCGACTCCTACGTCGGCCGGGTGTCGGTCGTGCGGGTGTTCTCCGGGACGCTGCGGCCCGAGCGCCCCGTGCACGTGTCCGGGCACGGCATGGCCGACCGCGGCCACGAGGACCACGACGCCGACGAGCGGGTCGCGCACATCTACTCGCCGCTGGGGTCCGCGCTGCGCGAGGTGCCCTACTGCGTGGCGGGCGACGTGTGCGCGTTGACGAAGCTCGGCTCGGCCGAGACCGGCGACACGGTGTCCGACCCCGACAAGCCGATGCTGATGGCGCCGTGGCCGATGCCCGAGCCGCTGCTGCCGGTCGCGGTCGTGCCGCGCAGCCGCAGCGACGAGGACAACCTGGCCCGCAACCTCAACCGGCTGGTCGCGGGCGACCCGACGCTGCGGCTGGAGCGCAACGCCGAGACCCACCAGATGGTGCTGTGGTGCATGGGTGAGGCGCACGCCGACGTCGTGCTGGCCAGGCTGCGCGCGGGCGGCGCGGAGGTCGACACCGAGCCGGTGCGGGTGTCGCTGCGCGAGACGTTCGCGGCGGCGGCGAAGGGCCACGGCAGGCACGTGAAGCAGTCCGGCGGGCACGGCCAGTACGCGGTGTGCGACATCGTCGTCGAACCGCTCCCCCGCGGCGGCGGCTTCGAGTTCGTGGACCGGATCGTCGGCGGGGCCGTGCCGCACCAGTTCGTCCCCAGCATCGAGAAGGGCATCCGGGCGCAGCTGGACCGCGGTCTGCAGGACGGTCACCCGGTGGTCGACATCCGGGTCACCCTGGTCGACGGCAAGGCGCACTCGGTCGACTCCTCCGACGCCGCGTTCCAGACCGCGGGCTCGCTGGCGCTCAAGGACGCCGCCGCGAACTCCCGCCTGGCGCTGCTGGAGCCCACCGACGAGGTCTCCATCCGCCTGCCGGACGAGCACCTCGGCACGGTGCTGGGCGACCTGTCCGGCAGGCGCGGACGGGTGCTCGGCACCGAGACCGACTCCACCGCGCACACCACGATCCGCGCCGAGGTGCCGAGCTCGGCGCTGCTCCGGTACGCCGTGGAGCTCCGCTCGCTCACCTCGGGCACGGCGTCGTTCAGCAGGCGCTTCGTCCGCTACGACCCGCTGCCCGGCTGAGCCCCGTCACCACTTGCCGAGCTCGGCGGTGCGCGGGCCGGACATGTGCAGGCGGAACACCGCGACGCCGTGGCTCGTCCTGATGTCCACGACCTCGCAGATCTGCCGGGTGATCCACAGCCCGTCGCCGGTCTCGCCCGAGGCGTGCATCTCCGGCGGGCGGAACCCGGCGAACGGGCCCAGGTCGCCGGACGCGGCACCGCTGAGCTCGCAGACCACGGCGCCGCCGTCGACCCACATCGCCACGTGGCCGTCGTCGCGCAGGAACGCCAGCGCCTCGCCGACCGCGACGGTCAGCATCGCCGCGCTGTCCTCGGACAGCCCGAGGTCGACCGCCGTGCCGACGATGAAGCGGCGCAACGCGTTCGGGTCGCCGCGCAGCGGCTGCACGGCGGCGTCGGCCGGGCGTTCGGGCAGCGGCACGGCGTCGCAGGCGTGGGCGTACTCGACCGGGTCGACGTACTCCGCCGACGGGACGTACTCGGTGCCGCGCACGTCGGCCGGGTGCGTCCTGAGGGCGTGCGACACGCCCTCCTCCGACACGACCCTCGTGTCGTACGGGCAGATCATCCACACGTTGGTGTCGGCGAGCACGACGTTGAGGCCGGACTCCATCCGCCGCCACGCGCGCACGTCGCGCTCGGTGCGACCGGCCCACAACGGCTCCGCGAGCACGCGCACGTTGCGGCCGGAACCGGGCGACCTGCGCTGCCAGTAGCGGAAGAACTCGGTCGCGCGCTCCGGCGGTCTGCGGCCGAAGTACGCGGTCTCGGCGTGGTCGAAGTCGTCGGCCCGCCCGCCCAGCGCGCGGCGGAGCAGGTCGATGTTGGCGGGCGTCGTGGTGACCAGGACGGGCTCGCCGAGGTCGAGCCCGCCGACGACGAACGGCACGGCCATCGCGAGGAACTCCTCGTCGCTGCCGTACACCGCCGCGTCGTGCCGGAAGTTCGCGTTGGTCATCGCCGCACTTCTCCGTTCACCATGACCAGGCCGGGGGCGTTGGCCCACCCGACAGCACCGATGGCCCATTCGTGGTGGGGCGCGAGGGCGAGGACGAGGCTGCGGCCGTCCTGCGCCAGCTCGCCCGCGGTCCTCACCAACGTCCGCACGGTGCCGAGCAGCAGGAACGGAACCTGCCGCACGTCCACCCTTACCTCGCCGTGGGCGGAGGTGCTGCCGTCGAGGAGGGCGGATCGCAGGGTGTCGAGGTCCGCGACGCCTATCGTGCCGGTCAGGACCAGGCCCGGAGGGTCGCCGTGGGGCGTGATGACCACTTCTTCTGTGCTCCTTGCGCGAAATTCCGCGGACACCACCCCGGCCCCGGACGGGATGCGCACGTTCCGGGAAACCGTACGTGATCGGATGTCGCGCGTTCAACTCACCCGATCAGGTAAACGTCATTCCACTCCGACGCGAAACGGGGACCGCCCGAGAACTGCGGTCCCCGTCGGATTCCTCAGCTCACGGGGTGACCGGGACCAGCGCGATCGCGTTCACCTGCGGCTGGTCCTCCTTGCCGCGGATGAAGTCGATGGTGACGGTCCCGGACTCACCGACCACCGCCGTGAAGTCGCGCTCCACGCCGAAGGAGTTCGTGCCGTCGGCGCCGCGGGCGATCGCGGTGGCGATGATGTCGAAGTCGGTCAGCACCTTGGTGCCGTCGACGGCGACGTCGAAGACCCGCTTGCCCGGCTTGCCCTTGAAGTACCAGTCCATGAAGTACAACCGCACCTCGTAGGTGGCGCCGGGCGTGAGACCGGTGACCGCGTAGGTGGACTCCAGGTAGCGGGACGTGTGCCAGATGTCGGCCGGGATCGGGTGCGCGGTCGTGGGCCCCCAGTTGGGCAGGCTCGGCGCGCTCGCGGGCTTGGTCTCGGTGAGCCCGCCGGTGCCGAAGGCGTCGGGGGCGAAGGTCGCGTCACCGGCACCTCCGACGTCGATCAGCACGGCCGTCGGGTCGGCCTGCGCCACGCCGGCACCGCCGAACGCCAGCGCCAGCGCGGTCACCACCGCCGCTGTCGTCCGAAATGGGGAGAAAGCAGTCTTCACGAGCACTCCAGTCCTTGGAACGGGGACTTCCCTCGAACTCCAAGCTAGAGCGGAGGACTGGTGAAAAGAATGTACGCACGGGCACGAAGCCCATCCCGAAAACACCCGGAGAACAGGGGTCGGAAAATGGTTATGGGGCGTGCACCCCATAACCACTCCCGACTTTCCTCCCGATCAGGTGTTGCGCGGGAACCCGAGGTTGACGCCGCCGTGCGACGGGTCGAGCCACCGGCTGGTGACGACCTTGGTGCGGGTGAAGAAGTGCACGCCCTCCGGGCCGTAGGCGTGCGAGTCGCCGAACAGCGAGTCCTTCCAGCCGCCGAACGAGTAGTAGGCGACCGGCACCGGGATCGGCACGTTCACGCCGACCATGCCGACCTCGACCTCGTTCTGGAACCGCCGGGCGGCACCGCCGTCGTTGGTGAAGATCGCCGTGCCGTTGCCGTAGGGGTTGTCGTTGACGACCTCCACGGCCTCGTCGTAGGCGGGCACCCGCAGCACGGACAGCACCGGACCGAAGATCTCGTCGGTGTAGACGCTCATGTCCGTGCCGACGTGGTCGAACAGCGTGGGCCCGAGCCAGAACCCGGCGTCGGCGCCGTCGATCGGGTGCCCGCGGCCGTCGACCACCAGCGACGCGCCCTCCGCGACGCCTGCCTCCACGTAGGACACGACCTTGTCGCGGTGCGCGCCGGTGACCAGCGGCCCCATCTCGCAGCCCGGCCGACGGCCGTCGCCCACGTGCAGGTCGGCGATCCGCTCGCGGATCTTGGCCACCAGCTCGTCGCCGACCGGGTCGACCGCGACCACCACGGAGATCGCCATGCAGCGCTCCCCCGCGGACCCGAACCCGGCCGACACCGCCGCGTCCGCGGCCAGGTCGAGGTCGGCGTCGGGCAGCACGACCATGTGGTTCTTGGCCCCTCCCAACGCCTGCACGCGCTTGCCGTTGGCCGTCCCGGTCTCGTAGACGTACCGCGCGATGGGCGTGGACCCGACGAACGACACCGCCTTCACGTCGCGGTGCTCCAGGATCCGGTCCACGGCGACCTTGTCGCCGTGCACGACGTTCAGCACCCCGTCGGGCAGCCCGGCCTCGGCGAAGAGGTCCGCGATGAAGTTCGCCGCGGACGGGTCCTTCTCGCTCGGCTTGAGCACCACGGTGTTGCCGCACGCGATCGCGTTCGGCACGAACCACAGCGGGACCATCGCCGGGAAGTTGAACGGCGAGATCACCCCGACCACGCCGAGCGGCTGCAGGATCGAGTACACGTCGACCTTCGTCGAGGCGTTCTCGCTGAAGCCGCCCTTGACCAGGTTGGGGATGCCGCAGGCGAACTCGACCGCCTCCAGCGCCCGCTGGATCTCCCCCGCCGCGTCGGGGAGGACCTTGCCGTGCTCGGCCGTGACGATCGCGGCCAGCTCGTCCTTGCGGGCGTTGAACAGCTCGCGGAACGCGAACATGACCGAGGCCCGCTGGGCGAGGGAGGCGCCGCGCCACTTGGCGAACGCGCCCTTGGCCGCGGCCACCGCCTCGTCCACGTCGGCCGTGCTCGCGAAGTCGACCGTGCTCGCCACCTCGCCGGTGGCCGGGTCGTAGACGTCGCCGGTCCGCTCGCCGACACCGGCCCACGTCTTGCCGCCGATCCGATGCGTGATCCTCACGCGGACGCCTCCCCGATAGCTCCGCGCAGCGCCACGAGCGCCTCCTCGACCTCGTCGGCCGTCACCGTCATCGGCGGTGCGAGCCGGATCACGTTGCCGTACAAGCCGCCCTTGCCGATCAGCAGGCCGCGTTCGCGGGCGCCCTCGAGCACCGCGAGCGCCGCCTTCGGGGCGGGTTCGCCGTCCGGGCCGACCAGCTCGATGCCGACCATCAGGCCCTTGCCGCGGACGTCGCCGACGACCGGGTTGTCCTCGGCGATCGAGCGCAGCCCCTCGGTCAGCCGGGCGCCGAGCTTGAGCGCGTTGGCCTGGAGGTCGTGCTCCAGCACGTAGTCCAGCGTGGCCAGGGCTCCGGCCGTGGAGACCGGGTTGCCGCCGAACGTGGACAGCGAGTTCGCGCCGAGGCAGTCCATCAGGTCCGCGCGCGCCACGACGCCGCCGATCGCGAGCCCGTTGCCCAGGCCCTTCGCGAACGTCATCGCGTCCGGCACGACCCCGTGCGCCCCGATGCCCCAGAAGTGCTCGCCGGTGCGACCCCAGCCGGTCTGCACCTCGTCCGAGATGAAGAGGATCCCGTACTCGTCCAGGACCTCCTTGAACGCGCCGAACAGCCCGTCCGGCGGGGTGGTGAACCCGCCGACGCCCTGGATCGGCTCGGCGATCATGCAGGCGACGTCGCCCGCCGTGGTCACCTCGATGACCTCGCGCAGGTCGTCGACGCAGGCCTTGACGTAGTCGGCGTCGGACAGGTGGCGGAACGGGCTGCGGAAGCGGTAGCCGCCGTGCACCCAGCTGACCTTGACCGGGCTCAGCGAGCTGGCCGACCAGCCGCGGTTGCCGGTGATGGCGACGGTCGCGAACGCGCGGCCGTGGTAGGAGTTGCGCAGCGCCATGACCTGGTCGCTGCGGCGGTACTGGGTGGCGAGCATGAGCGCCGTCTCGTTGGCCTCGGTGCCCGAGTTCGTGAAGAACACCTTGGCGTCCGGGATGCCGGACAGCTCGGCGATCCGCTCGGCCAGCTCCACCTGCTTGTCGATCAGGTAGAGCGTCGAGGTGTGGAACACGCCGGTGTCGAGCTGGGCGCGGATCGCGTCGGAGATCTCGGGGACGTCGTAGCCGACCGCGTTGGTCAGGATCCCCGCGAAGAAGTCGAGGTAGGTGCGGCCTTCTCGGTCGGTCACGCGCCTGCCGCTCGCGCTCGCGATCTCGATCGGCTCGTCGTAGAACAGGGCCATCCAGTTGGGCATGACCGCTCGGTGCCGGGCGAGCAGTTCCCGGTGTGCCGCCATCGCGTCCTCCGTCTGTAGTCCTGTCCCCGAGTCTGGTGGGACCGGTGTCCGGCCACCATGCACAACCTGTACCCCTTTGCCGTTGATCGCATTACGTTGTGTCCATGTACCCCACGGTCGCCGAAGCGCTGGCCCTCCCGGTGGTCCGGCGCGGCAGGCCGCGGGTGATCGCCGGGGCCGCGGGGATGCAGGGGCGGGTGCGCTGGGCGCACGTGGCGGAGGTCGCCGACATCGCGCACCTGCTGCGCGGCGGCGAGCTCGTGCTGACGACGGGGCTGCTGCTGCCCGCGGACGACGCGGGGCTCACCCGGTACGTCGACGACCTGGCCGCGGTCGGTGCCGCGGGACTGGTCGTGGAGCTGGTGCGGCGGTGGAGCGACGAGGTGCCGGGCGCGCTGGTGAGCGCCGCCGAGCGGCACGGGCTGCCGCTGGTCACGCTCGCCCAGGAGACCAGGTTCGTGACCGTGACCGAGGCGGTGGTGGCGCTGATCGTGGACGCGCAGCTGGCCGAGCTGCGGGCCGCCGAGCAGGTGCACGAGACGTTCACCGCGCTGACCGTCGCGGGCGCGGAACCGGCCGAGGTGCTGCGCGAGGTGGCCCGCACCGCCGGGCTGCCGGTCGTGCTGGAGACGCTGGGCCACGAGGTGCTCGCCTACGACGCGGCGGGCGAGGACCCGACGGCGCTGCTGGCCGACTGGGGGCAGCGGTCGCGGGCGATCTCGGTGTCCGAGCGGACCGCCTACCACGAGGAGTCCGGCTGGCTGGTCACCGTCGTCGGCGCCCGCGGCGCGGACTGGGGGCGGCTGGTGCTGGTGTCGCCGGAGGCCCCGCCGCACCGGCACGTGGTCGTCGCCGAACGCGCCGCGTCCGCGCTGGCCGTGCACCGGCTCGTGGCGCGCGACCGGGAGTCGTTGGAACGGCAGACCCACCGCACGCTGCTGGCCCAGCTGCTGGGCGAGGCGCAGCCGCCGACGGACCTGTCCGCGCGGGCGGCGGCGTTGGGCGTGCCGCTGGAACGCAGGCAGCTGGTCGGCATCGCGATCCGGCCGGGCACCTCGCCGTCACCCGCGCAGGCGTTGGCGACGCAGGAGGTGCTGCGGGACCTGGCGGAGGCGACCGCGTTGGCCGCGCGCCGGGTGACCGTGCCCGCGCTGGTCGGTGTCGTGGACGACACCAGTGTGCGGGCCCTGCTGTCGCTGCCGTCGACGGCCGGGCTGGACGGGGTGCTGCGCAGGCTGGCCAAGGAGGTGCACCGGATGGCCGCCACCACGCAGCACGGACTGCCCGTCGTCATGGCCGCGGGCACCACCGTGACCGTCGTGGCCGACGTGCGCCGCAGTCTCGGCGAGGCCGCGCACATCGCGGGTGCGGCGCTGCGGTCGCCGGGCACCCGGCTGTACCACCGGCTCGACGACGTGCGGCTGCACGGGTTGCTGCACCTGCTGCGCGAGGACGAACGGCTGCGCGCCTTCGCCGACCGCGAGCTGGGGCCGTTGCTGGCCCGCGACACCGCGCAGGGCAGCAGGCTCGTCGAGCTGCTGCGGTGCCTGTGCGAGCACGGTGGCAACAAGTCCGCCGCCGCGGCCGCCGCGCACCTGTCGCGAACGGCGTACTACCAACAACTCGCGAGGATCGAACAGGTGCTGGGGGTTTCGCTGGAGGACCCGGAGTCGATCCTGTCCTTGCACGTCGCACTGCTGGTGCACGACCTCAAGGCGTGAACGCACAACAAGCCCATGACGCAGGTGCCACTGCGTCATGGGCTCGTCGACGTTGTGCGGGGGCCTAGCCCAGTGCGGGCAGACCCGTCGACGGCAGCGGGCCGACGACCGGGAGCGACGGCAGCTCGTCGAGCTGGTTCACCGGCAGCTGGTTCACCGGGAGGTGGTCCGCGGACGGCACGGCGGGGGCGGCCGGGAGGGCGCGCTCCTCGGCGGCGGCGGGCAGCGCCGGGGCGGCGGGCTCGGACACGGGCAGCGCGTGCGAGGGGTCCGGGGCCTGCGGTACCTGCGGGGTGTTCGGGACCTGCGGGGCCTGCGGCAGCGCGGCGGGCGCGGGCAGCTTCACGGTCTTGCCGCTCGCGATCTTGCCGGTCTGGTCGGACACGGTGGACTTCAGCTCCGGCGCGTCGCCGACGTTGCCGTTGACGCCGTCCAGGGACGGGGCGGCGGCCGCGGAGGCGGCACCGGCGAGGAGCGGGGAGACACCGACGGCGAGCAGGGCGGCGGCGCGGAGGGAACCACGCGGGCGGGTGCGAAACACAGTGTTCCTAACCTGAGGGGACCTGACGGGGGACCCCTTTCACATCGGCAGGGGTCCCGTGGACCTACACCCACCCGATGGGGTGACTGACTCTGCGTGCCCCCGTCACCCTGTCGTGGAAACCGCGAACCGGCGGTGATCCGGGGACGAACACCGACGCCGCACGCCAGACTGGGCGGATGTCCACTGCAGACGACGCGCACACGAGGCACCTGGCCGCCGCGGACCCGACGGGCTGGTTCGAGCACCTCTACGCGGAGGCGGAGAACGGCACGGCCAACGTCCCCTGGGACGTCGGCGACCCGCACGGCCTTCTCGTCGCGTGGGCGCGCGACCTCGACGGCACCGGCAGGCGGGCCCTCGTCGTCGGCTGCGGCCTCGGCCGCGACTCGGAGTTCGTCGCCGCCCGCGGCTTCGCCACGACCGCGTTCGACATCGCCCCCACGGCCATCGCCACCACCCGCCGCCGCTTCCCCGACTCCCCCGTCGACTACCGCGTCGCCGACCTGTTCGCCCCTCCCGCCGACTGGCACCGCTCGTTCGACCTGGTCGTGGAGAGCATCACCGTGCAGGCGCTCCCCGTCGCCCTGCACCAGCGGGCCATCGCCGCGATCGCCGACTTCGTCGCCCCCGGCGGCACCCTCCTCGCGATCGCCGTCGCCCGCGACGACGTGGTGCCGGAGGGCCCGCCGTGGCCGCTCACCGAGGCGGAGGTCCGCTCGTTCGCCACCGGCGGGCTGCGCGAGGTGTCCGTCGACCGCCCGGACGGGCGGTGGTGCGCGGAGTTCCGGCGCGGGTAGAACTGTCCGATGCGCAACGAGAACTCCGGCACCGTGCACGGCTCGTTGGTGCAGGCCGAGTCGATCGGCACGGTGAACGTCACCACCGCCCCGTCGCTCCCGGCCGCGCTCGACGGCCTGCCACCGGTGTCGGGTGCGTTCGCGGGCCGATTACCCGAGCTGGAGCGGCTCAAGGCGGGCAGGGGACTCACCCTCGTCCACGGTCTCGGCGGCATCGGCAAGACCCAGCTGCTCCTGCACTACGGGCACGACTCCAAGGCCGACTTCCCCGGCGGGCGGCTGTACATCGACCTCCAGGGCTACAACCCGAACGGACGGGTGGAGCCGACCGACGCGCTGGCCTCGCTGCTGTGGATGCTCGGCCGGGAGAGCCCTCCGGGCGAGGCGGAGCGCGCGGCCCTGTTCCGGACCGAGATGGCCGCCCGCGAGGGCGTGCTCCTGCTGCTGGACAACGCGTCGGCCACCGACCAGGTCGCACCGCTGCTGGTCGCGGGCCACCGGGTCGTGGTGTCCAGCCGCAACACCCTGGCCAGTCTCCAGGCGGAGTCGCTGGAGCTGGGCGTGCTCACCCCCGCCGAGGCCGTCGAGCTGGTCGGCGACGAGGAGATCGCCGAGCTGTGCGGGCGGCTGCCGCTCGCGCTGCGGATCATGGCCTCGCTGATCGAGTCCGAGCCGGACACCGACTGGGCGGCGGAGCTGCGCGACACCCGGCTCGACGTGCTCGACGACGGCGACGACAACGCCGTGCACAAGGCCTTCCGCTTGTCCTACAACGCACTCGAGCCAGACCGGCGGAGCCTGTTCCGCCTGCTGTCCCTGCATCCCGGCGACATCGACCCGGAGAGCACGGCGGCACTGGCGGACCTGCCCATCCCGAAGGCCCGCAGGCTGCTGGCGGACCTCCGTGCGGCGCACCTGCTGGAACGGGGGAACCGCTTCCACGACCTCGTGCGGCTCTACGCGGGCCAGTGCCTGGTCGAGGCGGGCGTGCCCGACCCCGACAGCGCGGCGGCCCTGCTGCGGCTGGTCGCGTACTACCCGCGGGCGGCCGCCGAGCGCGCCAAGTCGATCCAGAACCACCGCTGCGACCCGAAGGCGTTGGCCTGGATGGACCGGAACCACCCCGCGGTGCTGGTGATGGCGATCTTCGAACGCGACCGGGGCCGCAACGTGGTGCCCGTCGCCAACGCGATGTTCCGCTACTTCTCGCTGCGCAAGCACCTCGCGCCGTGGCTCCGGTTGCAGCGGATGGCCGTCGACTCCGCGCGCAAGGCGGGCGACCGCCGGTCGCTGGCCACGGAGCTGAACCGGCTGGGCACCGCCCACCGGCAGGCACGGCGGTTCGAGGAGGCGATCGCGCTCGGCGAGGAGGCGCTGCGGATCAACGAGGAGGTCGGCAACCGGATCGGCATCGGGTCCACGCTGATCACCCTGTCCGCGACCTACCGCAACATGGGCCGCCCCGACCTGGCGCTCCCCTGCTGCGAGCGGTCGCTGCGGATCAGGCGCGAGATCGACGACCGGTACGGGCTCGGCATCACCCTGACCAACCTCGGCGACACCCACCTGGCCCTCGGCGATCCCGACCTGGCGATCACCCACTACCTGGAGGCCCTGGAGCTGCAGGAACGCCTCGGCTACGAGGGCAGCGTGGCGATCACGCTGCACGACCTCGGCAAGGCGCACCAGGCCAAGGGCGAGCCGGACCTGGCCGTCGAGCACTTCCTGGCCGCGCTGGAGGTCCACCGGCGGCGCGACGACCGGTTCCTGGCGGGCGTGACGCTGCGGGACCTGGGCACCACCTACCGCGGGCTGGGCCGGGTGGCCGAGGCGCACGAGGCCTACCGGGACGCGCTGGCGGCGTTCGAGGAGGTCGACGCCAAGTACGACGCGCACACCGTGCGGGACCTGATCACCGCGCTCACCCCGTAGGGGCGAGTGGCGCGGGATCGGCGTGCAACCTACAGAGTGTTCACTGATCATGGGAAGCGTGGACACTTCGACACTGCCCTCGGCGCACCCTCCATCCCAGGATTCCGGGATGGAAAGCGCACACCGACCACGCTGTTTCGCCAGCGTAACAGGGATGTGACCGATGGCCGTCGACCCGTCAGAGCCCACCTCAGCAAGCCAGGTCACAACGACCAAGCAGATCAGTCACCCGGATGGCCGAGTGGAGTTGCGCGACTTCTCCGGGATCTCGGAGAGCCGGTACTTCAACCCGGAACTGGCACCGGTGCCGCTGGAGCAGCGGACCTGGACGACGTACAACTTCTTCGCGCTGTGGATGGGGATGGCGCACAACATCCCCAGCTACACGCTCGCGGCGTCGCTGATCGCGCTGGGCATGGACTGGGTCCAGGCCTTCATGACGATCACGCTCGGCAACCTGATCGTGCTGGTCCCGATGCTGCTGAACAGCCACGCGGGCACGAAGTACGGGATCCCGTTCCCGGTGTTCGCCCGCGCGTTCTACGGCGTGCGCGGGGCGAACCTGGTGGCGCTGCTGCGGGCGTTCATCGCCTGCGCGTGGTTCGGCATCCAGACGTGGGTCGGCGGGCTGGCGCTGCACGTGATCGTCGGCAAGCTGGTCGGCGGCTGGTGGCTGACCGCGCCTGAGGTGCTCGGTCAGAAGTGGACGCTGTGGCTGTGCTTCCTGGGCTTCTGGGTGGTGCAGATGCTGATCATCTGGCGCGGCATGGACGCGATCCGCCGGTTCGAGAACTGGACCGCTCCGCTGGTGTCGGTCGGGTTCCTGATCCTGCTGGCCTACGTCGCGGTGAAGGCGGGCGGTTTCGGGCCGATCCTGTCCGAGCCGTCGAAGCTGGGCTGGGGCGCGGACTTCTGGAAGATCTTCTTCCCGTCGCTGATGGGCATGATCGCGTTCTGGTCGACGCTGTCGCTCAACATGCCGGACTTCACCCGGTTCGGCGGCAGCCAGAAGAAGCAGGCGCTCGGCCAGGTCCTGGGCCTGCCGACCACGATGTCGTTCATCGCGATCGTGGCGATCCTGACCACGTCGGGGTCGATCGCGCTCTACGGCGAGGCGATCTGGGACCCGGCGACCCTGGCGAGCCGGTTCGACAACCCGCTGGTCGTGGTGGTCGCGCTGGTGGCGCTGGTGCTCGCCACGATCTCGGCGAACCTGGCGGCGAACGTGGTCAGCCCGTCCTACGACTTCTCCAACGCCTTCCCGCGCCGCATCACGTTCGCGGTCGGCGGGTTGATCACCGGGGTGCTCGGCGTGGTGATCCAGCCGTGGCGGCTGATCTCCGACCCGAGCATCTACATCTTCGCGTGGCTTGGCTTCTACGGCGGCCTGCTGGCGTCGGTGGCCGGTGTGTTCATCGCCGGGTACTGGCTGCTCGGCAGGACCAGGATCGAGCTCGACGCGCTGTACATGGACGGCAAGGGGGCCTACTGGTTCGCGGGCGGGTGGAACTGGCGCGCGGTCGTGGCGACCGTCGTCGGCGGTGTGCTCGCGGTCGGCGGCGCCTACGGCGGCCCGTTCCCGGCCGACGGGCTGGTCCCGTTCCTCAAGCCGCTCTACGACTACAACTGGGTGGTCGGCCTGGTGGGCGGGCTCGTCACCTACCTGGCACTGTCGCGGACAGCGACCGACCGCTCCAACGAGGGGATGATCAAGTGACGAACATCGTCCGGGCAGGTCTGATCCAGGCCAAGTGGACCGGTGACAAGGAGTCGATGATCGCCAACGCGGTGTCGGCCATCGCCACCGCCGCCTCGCAGGGCGCGCAGGTGGTCTGCCTGCAGGAGCTGTTCTACGGCCCGTACTTCTGCCAGGTGCAGGACGCGGACTACTACTCCTACACCGAGGGCATCCCCGACGGTCCGACGACCGAGCTGATGTGCCAGGTCGCCGAGCAGCACGGCGTCGTGCTCGTGGTGCCGTTGTACGAGCAGGAGCAGCCGGGCGTGTACTTCAACACCGCCGCGGTGATCGACGCGGACGGCACGTACCTCGGCAAGCACCGCAAGAACCACATCCCGCAGGTGAAGGGGTTCTGGGAGAAGTTCTACTTCAAGCCCGGCAACCTGGGCTACCCGGTGTTCGACACCGCGGTCGGCCGCATCGGCGTCTACATCTGCTACGAGCGCCACTTCCCGGAGGGCTGGCGGGCGCTGGGCCTGGCGGGCGCGAAGATCGTGTTCAACCCGTCGGCGACCAGCCGCGGCCTGTCGGAGTACCTGTGGCGGCTGGAGCAGCCCGCCGCGGCCGTGGCGAACGAGTACTTCGTCGGCACGATCAACCGGGTGGGCGTGGAGCCGTTGGGCGACAACGACTTCTACGGCCAGACGTACTTCGCGGACCCACGCGGCCAGCTGGTCGGCGAGGCGGCGTCGGACACCGAGGAGGAGATCGTCGTCCGCGACCTGGACATGGACCTGCTCGCCGAGGTCCGCGACCTGTGGGCGTTCTACCGCGACCGCAGGCCCGACACCTACGACTCCCTGGTGCAGCCATGAGCACGCTGATCCGCGGCGGCACCGTCGTCAACGCGACGGGCGCGGTGGCCGCAGACGTGCTGGTGCAGGGCGAGAAGATCGCCGCCCTGGTCGCGCCCGGCTTCGAGGTGCAGGCCGACACGGTGATCGACGCGACCGGGAAGTACGTGATCCCCGGCGGCATCGACGGCCACACCCACATGGAGATGCCGTTCGGCGGGACGTCGTCGGTGGACACGTTCGAGACCGGCACGATCGCGGCGGCGTGGGGCGGGACGACCACGATCGTCGACTTCGCCGTGCAGGCCAAGGGGACGTCGCTGCTGTCCACGTTGGACAAGTGGCACTCGAAGGCCGACGGGAACTGCGCGATCGACTACGGGTTCCACATGATCGTCTCCGACGTCAACGACACGTCGTTGAAGGAGATGGAGTCCTGCATCGACGCGGGCGTGAACACCTTCAAGATGTTCATGGCCTACCCCGGCGTGTTCTACGCGACCGACGGCGAGATCCTGCGCGCCATGCAGAAGGCGCGCGAGACCGGCGCCACGATCATGATGCACGCGGAGAACGGCATCGCGATCGACCAGCTCGTCGCGCAGGCCATCGCGAACGGCGACACCGACCCGGTGCAGCACGCGCTGACCAGGCCGCCGGAGCTGGAGGGCGAGGCCACGTCGCGGGCCATCGCGCTGGCGAAGGTGACCGGGGCGCCGCTCTACATCGTGCACCTGTCCGCCGCGCAAGCGCTGGACGCCGTGACGAAGGCCCGCGACACCGGGCAGAACGTGTTCGCGGAGACGTGCCCGCAGTACCTGTACCTGTCGATCGAGGACCTGGCGAAGCCGGACTTCGAGGGCTCGAAGTACGTCGCCTCTCCCCCGCTGCGCCCCAAGGAGCACCAGGGCGAGCTGTGGCGCGGGCTGCGCACCAACGACTTGTCGCTGGTGTCGACCGACCACTGCCCGTTCTGCTTCAAGGACCAGAAGGAGCTGGGGCGCGGGGACTTCTCGAAGATCCCCAACGGCATCCCCGGTGTCGAGCACCGGATCGACCTGCTGCACCAGGGCGTCGTGCGCGGCGAGCTGACGGTGGAGCGGTGGGTCGAGATCAGCTCGACCACCCCCGCCCGGATGTTCGGCCTCTACCCGCGCAAGGGCGTCATCGCGCCGGGTGCTGACGCGGACGTGGTGGTGTACGACCCGATGGCCCGGCAGACGCTGTCGGTCGAGACGCACCACATGAACGTGGACTACTCGGCCTACGAGGGCATGGAGCTGACCGGGAAGGTGTCCACGGTGCTGTCGCGGGGCAAGGTCGTCGTCGACGACGACGGCTTCCACGGCGGCGCCGGGCACGGCAGGTTCCTCGGCCGCGACCTCAACCAGTACCTCGTCTAGGAAGGGCGGCAACGTGGACTTCGGTGTCGTACTGCAGACCGACCCGCCCGCCAGCGACGTGGTGGCGGGCATGAAGTCGGCCGAGGACAACGGGTTCCGCTACGGGTGGACCTTCGACTCGGCGGTGCTGTGGCAGGAGCCGTTCGTCATCTACTCGCAGGTGCTGGCGGCGACGTCGACCCTGGTGGTGGGGCCGATGGTGACCAACCCGAGCACGCGGGACTGGTCGGTGACGGCGTCGTTGTTCGCGACGTTGAACGACATGTTCGGGAACCGGACCGTGTGCGGGATCGGGCGCGGTGACTCGGCCCGACGGGTGATCGGGCAACCGCCCGCGTCGTTGGCCACCCTGAGCCGGGCCATGACGGTGATCAAGGAACTGGCCGAGGGGCGCGAGGTCGAGCACCACGGGACACCCGTGCGGATCCCGTGGGTGCGGGACGGGAAGCTGGAGATCTGGATGGCGGCCTACGGGCCGAAGGCGCTGAAGATGGTCGGGGAACAAGCCGACGGTTTCATCCTCCAGACCGCCGACCCGGACATCGCGCGGTGGACGATCGGGTCGGTGCGGGACGCGGCGGTGGCCGCCGGGCGCGACCCCGAGGCGATCACGATGTGCGTGGCCGCCCCGGCCTACGTGGGCACGGACCTCGGGCACCAGCGGGACCAGCTGCGGTGGTTCGGGGGGATGGTGGGCAACCACGTCGCCGACCTGGTGGCCCGCTACGGGGACTCGGGTGTGGTGCCGAAGGCGTTGACGGACTACATCAAGGGGCGCGAGGGGTACGACTACTCGCACCACGGGAAAGCGGGGAACCGGTCGACGGACTTCGTACCGGACGAGATCGTGGACCGGTTCTGCCTGACCGGGACCGTGGAGTCGCATGTGGACCGGCTGGTGGAGCTGAAGGAGATCGGGGTGACGAACTTCGCCCTGTACCTGATGCACGACGAGAAGGAGAAAACCTTGGCTGCGTATGGGAATGAGGTTATTCCGCGCGTGTGAACTCCCACTTAGGCTGCGGCGAACGGGTGTCACCCGTTCGCCGCAGGGGTGTCTCAGGTGGGTGGGAATTTTGTCCCGTGTTTTTCACCCCGAGTCGCCTAGTGTTCTACACCCGTCGAACCTTGTCAAGACGATAGGGCTATCTTGACAAGGTTCGACGGGTGTAGAGGGGCTTTCTCGTCGGGGTGCGTGGGGGGAGTGTGGGTGGGAGGGCATCCGACGCTCCGCGACGGACAGGGCATCCTTGGCTTCGCCGTCGGACAGGGCATCCTTGCTGCGCTGCGGACAAGGCCCCAGGCGCTCCGCGCCGGATGCGCGCTGGCGGGCTGCGCCCAGTGGGGGATCCTCGGCTGCGCCGTCGGAAGGGAAGGCATCCTTGCTGCGCGTCGGACGAGGCGTGGTGGGGGTTCTGTGTTGGGTGGGTTGCTTTGTTAGCGGACTGGGCGGAGGGAGCCGTCCCAGTCGGCGCGTAGTAGGTCTGGGAGGAGTTCGGCTAGTTGGGCGGGGTAGACGGCGTCCTCTGTGGTGCGCAGCTCTTCCGCGGACCACCAGCGGTGGCGGCGGATGGTGCGGGTTTCCACTTCGTTGAAGCCGGAGGTGTCGACGGTGAAGTGGGTGGGGAGGGTGGGGCGGGCGAGGAAGAACCATTCTTCCGCGGCGTAGCTGAGGCCGTCGAGGCTGAAGACGGTGTGGCGTTTCCAGATCGGGCCGACGAGGTCGTTCCGGGTGAGGGTGAGGCCGGTTTCCTCGGAGACCTCGCGGATGGCGGCCTCGTGCAGTTCCTCGCCGGGGTCGACGCCGCCGCCGACGGTGAACCAGAAGGACTCCTGGGGGCGGGCGGGGTCGTAGCCCTCGAAGAGCAGGACGCGGCCGGAGGCGTCGGTGACGAGGACGCGGGCGGCGGTGCGGGGGGTGAGGACGCTGGACTCGGCGGCCTCCATGGGTTCGGCGATCTCGAAGTACTCGGGCTGGGGGGCGGTGCCCGCGAGCTTGAGCCAGCGGATGAGGCGGCGGCGGCGCAAGGACAGGGTGTCGCGGACGGCGTCGTTGTGGACGCGTCTGGAGAGGACCACGCGCTGCTCGGCGTCGGCCAGCTCGGCGGCCAGCACAGGGGGCAGGGCGCTGCGGTCGAGGTCGGCGAGGAGGCCGCTGAGCTCGTTCTCGGCGGCCTCGCGTTCGGCGCGGGCCGCGCGTTCCGCGCGGTCGGCGACGTTGCGGAGCATGGTGGCCTGGTCGGGTTCCAGGCCGACGACGGTGCGGGCCACGACGGCGCGGCGGGCGAGGGAGGCGTCGAGGCCCGCCCAGGCGGCGTCGGTGCGGACGTGGAGGCGGTCGAGGCGGTTGGCCATGCCGAGGACCCACGGGCCGACGAGCAGGAGCAGGGCGAGCACCACGAGGAGGGTGGTGGCGAACCAGGAGCTGCTCACTCCGCGGCCTCCGCCACCCGGCGGGGGTCGGCGGCCATGGCGCTCTCGTACACGCGCAGCACCTGGTTGGCCACGACGGACCAGTCGAACGTCATGACGCGCTGCCGGGCGTTCTCGGCGTACTGGGCGCGCAGGCCGGCGTCGGCGAGCAGCCCGCGGAGAGCGGCCGCGAGCGCGGCCGAGTCCTCGACGGGGGTCAGGACGCCGGACTTGCCGTCCTCGAGGACGCGGCGGAAGGCGTCGAGGTCGCTGGCCGCCACGGCGGTGCCCGCGGACATGGCCTCGGTGAGGATGATGCCGAAGCTCTCGCCGCCGGTGTTGGGGGCGCAGTAGACGTCGACGCTGCGCAGGGCGCGCGCCTTGGTCTCGTCGTCGACCTGGCCCAGCAGCACGATCCGCTCGGCGAGCTCGGGACCGGCGGACTTGAGCAGCTCCTCGTCGTCGCCGCGGCCGACGACGAGCAGGCGGAGGTCGGGGAGCTCGGGTGCGAGCAGGCGGACGGCCTCCAGCAGCACGGGCATGCCCTTGCGGGGCTCGGTGTAGCGGCCGACGAACCCGATCGTGCCGCCCTCGCGCGGGTAGCCCTCCAGCGGCGCGGCGTCGGCGAAGAAGCCGACGTCGACCCCGTTCGGGATCTCCACGGCGTCACCGCCGAGGTGTTCGACCTGGACGCGCCTGGCCAGCGCGGACACCGCGATCCGGGCGGTGATCTTCTCCACGAACGGCTGGAGCACGACCTGGAACGCGGCGAGGATCTTCGACCTGGGCGTGGAGGTGTGGAACGTGGCGACGATGGGCCCGTCGGCCACCATCAGCGCGAGGAAGGACAGGCTGGGCGCGGTGGGCTCGTGCAGGTGCAGGACGTCGAAGTCGTTCTCCCTGATCCAGCGCCGCACCCTGGCGTAGGACACCGGCCCGAACGAGAGCCGAGCCACGGAGCCGTTGTACGGGATGCCGACCGCGCGGCCCGCGGAGGTGACGAAGTCCGGTAGCCCGCTGTCCTCGTCGGCGGGCGCGAGGACGTTCACCTCGTGCCCTAGCCTCTTCAGCGCGCGTGCCAGGTCGACAACGTGGGCCTGGACACCACCGGGGACGTCGAAGGAGTACGGGCAGACGATGCCGACCTTCACATCGACTCCCGCCTGCGGGACAGCGCGCGCTGCCTGCCCTCCGGCAGGTCGGCCAGCCAGAGCTTCTGGAGCATGTGCCAGTCCGCGGGGTGCGCGGCGATGTCGGCGGCGAAGACGTCCGCGAGCGCTTGCGTCGCCACGCCGACCTGCGCGGTGCCGGAGACCCTGATCGGCGGGTGGATGCGGAACACCCAGCCGTCGTCGGTGAACCACAGGCCCACCGGCAGCAACGCGGCACCCGTGGTCGCGGCCAGGTGCGCCGGGCCGGCGGGCATCATCGTCTGCTCGCCGAAGAACGTGACCGGGACGCCGGTGGAGGTGAGGTCGCGGTCGGCCAGCAGGCAGACGACCTTGTTCTCGCGCAACCGCTCGGCCAGCACCTTCGCGGGCGCGCGGTCGCCGCCGGTCAGCGGCAGCACCTCGAACCCGAGCGTCTCGCGGAAGTCGATGAACCGCCGGTAGAGCGACTCGGGCTTGAGCCGCTCGGCGACGGTGGCGAACGTGCCGGAGTGCCCGACCAGCCACACGCCCGCCATGTCCCAGTTGCCGCTGTGCGGCAGCGCGATGACCGCACCGGTGCCCTGGGCGAGGGCGGCGTCCAGGTTCTCCTGGCCGCTGACCAGGGAGTCGCAGGTGGCGTAGACGGCCTTGAGGTCCATCGAAGGCAACCGGAACGCCTCGCGCCAGTACCGCGCGTAGGAGCGCAGCGACCGGCGGACCAGCTCGTCCAGCTCCTGGGCGCCCGCCTGCGGGACGACGCGGGACAGGTTCGCCCGCAGCTGCCTCGTGCTCGGCCCACCGCGCTTGGCGGCGCGGTCCGCGGCGAAGTCGAACACGGCCCGGACCCACCGCTCGGGCAGCACCCGGACGAGCTTCCACCCCGCCGAGTAGCCGAGGACGGTCAGCTTCTCGCCGATGCTCATCCGACGACCTCCGTCGCGGCGCGGTGCACCAGGACCAGGCGCTGCACGACCGTCGCGGCGGTGAGCACCGCGCACAGCCACAGGGCCACGTCCAGCACGTACGGCACGCCGAGCCCGGACAGGCCGGAGCCGACCAGCGTGATGATCAGCCGCTCGGCGCGTTCGGCGATGCCGCCGTCCGCGCTGAGCCCGGACGCCTCGGCGCGCGCCTTCACGTACGACACGACCTGGGCGCTGACCAGGCTGACCAGCGCGGCGACCGCGAGCCAGCGGTTGCCCGCGACGAAGGCGTACCAGGCGAGCGCGGCGAACAGGGCGCCGTCGGCGATGCGGTCGCAGCTCGCGTCCAGCACCGCCCCGAACGGCGTCCCGCTGCCCTGCGCGCGCGCCATGGCGCCGTCGAGCAGGTCGAACAGCACGAACGCGGTGACCGCGATCGTGCCTGCGAACAGTTGGCCCCTGGGGAAGAACCAGAGGGTGGCGGCGACCGAGCCGATGGTGCCCAGCACGGTGATGGAGTTCGGGGTGAGCCCGCGTCGGACCAGCCACGCCCCGATGGGATCGGTGACGCGCGAGACCGAAGCGCGGGCGAAGATGTTCAGCATGGGGCTGCGGCTGCACCTACCGGCGGGGACGATGTGTCCACGGCAGCGTAACCGCCCAGCTCAGCCGAGCTGGCGGTGGTCCCTGGAGATCCTGGCCAGCAGTGCCTCCAGCTGGTCGCCGCGGGCCGCCAACCGCTCCAGCCTGGCGAACAGCGCGACGTACTCGCGGACGTCGTGCGGGTCGGTGATGGTGGCGTTCCCGGTGAGCACGCTGACGGTCACGACGCGCTCGTCGTAGACCTGGAACCCGTGCAGCGCGACCATGTTCGCGTCCGCCGACCAGGGCACGACGCCCAGCTGCACGTTGGGTCTGCGCATGGTCAGGGCGAGGTGGTCGATCTGGTCGCACATGAGGTCCGCGCTGCCCATCCGCCACCGCAGGGCGCTCTCGCTGAGCAGGAAGACGAACTTCTTGTTCGGGTCGTCGAGCCGGGCGCGTCGGGTCCGCAGGGTGCTGATGGCGGTGTCCTGCTCGCGGCCGGGGGTCGCGGCCAGCACCACGCGGAGGTAGCTCTCGCTCTGCAGCAGCGACGGGACCCCGGCGAGCTGGAAGAAGCGGCTGGTCGTGGCGCGGGCCTCGATGCGGGCGACGGTCTGCTGGTGGCGGTGGGCGCCCCGGTGCAGCACAACACGGCGCGTTTCCGCCTCCGCGTGGAGTTGGCGGGCCAGTTCGACCAGCTCTAACCTGGTCTCCCTGGTTGCCGATAACTCCGCCACCAGACGTTCGACATCGATCACGGACGGCAGCAGCATGCCGTTCTCGATCTTGGACAGTTTCGACTGGCTCATACCGGTCGCCTGCGCCGTGGCCGTACCGGTCATCCGGGCCTCGGTCCGCAGCCTGCGTAACTCGCGCGAGAGTCGATCTCGCGCGAGCCTTGAGCGCTCGGGTGCGGTCATGGGTCGCACCGTATCGATCGGAGTCGCCTCTTGACGATCAGCCAAGTGGGTCTGCAAGCGATCAACCGGATGCGGAGAGTGATCCATGACACAGGCCGGAATAGCTTGATACTTCAAGCGTTTTAGTTCAATATTCAACAGAACCGCAAGTCGTACCCAACGGAGGACAACGCCATGACCACTGCCATCCAGATCCCCGGCTACATCGCCGGCACCTGGGTCATCGACGCCGCGCACAGCGATGTGTCGTTCAGCGTTCGGCACCTGATGGTCAGCAAGGTGCGCGGCAGCTTCCGCACCTTCGAAGGCACCCTGGTTACCGCCGAGAACCCCCTGGAGTCCTCGGTCACGGCGACGATCGACCTCGCGTCGATCGACACCAACAACGCCGACCGCGACGGCCACATCCGCTCCGCGGACTTCTTCGAGGTCGAGAAGTACCCGACCATGAAGTACACCTCCACGGGCGTCCGCGTGGACGGCGACGACTTCATCGTCGACGGCGAGCTGGACCTGCACGGCGTCACCAAGAGCGTGCCGCTGAAGCTGGAGCTCAACGGCTTCGGCCCGGACCCGTACGGCGGCAAGCGCGCCGGGTTCTCCGCGACCACGGAGATCTCCCGCAACGACTTCGGCATCGACATCCACATGCCGCTGGACGGCGGCGGCGTGGTGATCGGCGACAAGATCTCGATCACGCTGGAGATCGAGGCCGTGCTGCAGGGCTGATGTGAGGTGTGCGAAGGGGCCCCGTCGTCGACGCGGGGCCCCTTTTGCGTGTTTGGGGGTGTCGCTCGGGTGGGTGGTTTTTGTCGCCCGTTGGGGTGGGCCGCTGTGCGGGTTTTGAGGTGCCCATCCCCGGCGAGTCCGGCTCCCGACCCTCCCACCCCCGGGAAGCCCGGCCCCCGGCGCGCGATTGTCTCAATGTTTGATCTTGCTTGTCAAGACGATAGGGCTGTCTTGACAAGCAAGATCAAACAGGAGGGCGCTGTGGATCGGGGGCAGAGGGGAAGTCTGGCTTCGCCAGCATCGGACTCCGTCCGACACCGCATCAGGCTTCGCCTGACTCAGGCATCCTCGCTGCGCGTCGGACAAGGCCCCAGGCGCTGCGCGCCGGATGCGCGCTGGCGGGCTGCACCCGACGTGGAGGGGGTTGCGCTCGGCTTTGCCGTCGGGTGGCGGGCTAGGGCTTTGGTGGGTGGCGTAGGCCGGCGATCAGGGCGTCGATGAGTTTGGGGGCGTTGTAGGTGGGGTCTTCGTGGGCGCCGATGCAGAGGTTGCCGATGCCGCGCATGAGTTCCAGGGGGCGGATGTCGGAGCGGATTTCGCCGGCTGTTGCGGCGGCGTCGAGGAGTTGGGCGCAGACGGGGACGAGGCGGTCCAAGAAATAGGCGTGGAGGGTGTCGAAGCCGGTGTTGTCGGAGCGCAGGACGGCGGCCAGGCCGTGTTTGGTGACGAGGAAGTCGACGAAGAGGTCGATCCAGTGGCCCAGGGCGGCGTGAGGGGTTGGACCTGCGGCCAGCAGGGCTGGGCCGGCCTCGGCGCAGGCCTCCACCTGGTGGCGGTAGACGGCGATGATGAGGTCGGCGCGGGTCGGGAAGTGGCGGTAGATGGTGCCGGTACCGACGCCCGCCCTCGTCGCGATGTCGCGGACCGGGGCCTCCACACCCGAGGCGACGAAGACCGCCGCGGCGGCTTCCAGCAGGGACTGCTCGTTGCGCTTGGCGTCCGAGCGCTTGGGTCGGGCGGTGCCGTCGTCGCTCACCACGACACTCCTCTCCAGCCACCTTGCAAAGCGGAACAAGGTTCCGTATCGTCAGCGGAACAAGGTTCCGTTTGCACATCGTGCCAGAGCACGGGCCTTGTGACCAAACCAGGTGTGCCGCGCGCGGAGGCGTCGCGGTCCTCGGCGTGCGCGTTTTCGCCGAGTGCGAGAGATGGAAGAACAGCCATGAGCAAGTCGAACTTCGGCACGCCGACGCCGGTCATCTCGGTGACGCCGGTGGTGCTCGCCGCCCCCGGACGCGGTGAGGAGCTGCGGGTGCGGGTGTCCGCGCCGACCACGGGGGAACAGCTGCCGGTGGTGGTGTTCTCGCACGGGTTCGGGCAGTCGTCGGACAGCTACGACCCGCTGGTCGACTTCTGGGCCTCCCACGGGTTCGTGGTGGTGCAGCCGACCCACCTCGACTCGCGGACGCTGGGCCTGCCGCCGGAGGACCCGCGCACGCCGCTGATCTGGCGGATCCGGGTCGAGGACCTGAGGAGCACCGTCGACCAGCTCGACGTGGTGGAGGCCGCCGTGCCCGGACTGGCGGGTCGCGTGGACCGGGACCGGGTCGCGGTGGCCGGGCACTCGTGGGGTGGGCAGACGGCGAGCATGCTGCTGGGGGCGCGGGTGGTCGACCCGGCCGGTGGGCCGGGTGAGGACCTGTCGGACGCGCGGGTCAAGGCCGGGGTGCTGCTGGCGACGCCGGGGGCCGGTGGCGCGGACCTGTCGCCGTTCGCGGCGGAGAACTTCGCGTTCATGAACCCGGACTTCGAGAACATGACCACGCCGGCGCTGGTGGTCGCGGGTGACCACGACGAGTCGGCGCTGACGGTGCGCGGACCGGACTGGTTCACCGACCCCTTCACGCTGAGCCCCGGCGACAAGAGCCTGGTGACGTTGTTCGGGGGCGAGCACTCGCTCGGCGGGCTCTCCGGCTACACCGTGACGGAGACGACGGACGAGAATCCGGAACGGGTCGCGGCCGTGCAGCGGCTGACGTGGGCCTACCTGCGCAGCGCGCTGGACCCGACCGACCCCGCCTGGACGCTGGCGCGCGACGAGTTCGCGGGGGCGGCCGAGCCGCTGGGGCGGATCGAGGGCAAGTGAGCACCGCGGGAGCCCCCAGCTTCGGGATCATGACCGCCCCCATGCAGGTCGGGTACGACGACCTGCTGCGGGTGTGGCGGGAGGCGGACGGGATCCCCGAGATCGAGCACGCGTGGCTGTTCGACCACCTGATGCCGATCGGCGGCGACCCCGGCGGACCGGCGTTCGAGGGCTGGACGCTGCTCGCGGCGCTGGCCGC
Source organism: Umezawaea tangerina (assembly GCF_003002815.1). Classification (GTDB taxonomy): domain Bacteria; phylum Actinomycetota; class Actinomycetes; order Mycobacteriales; family Pseudonocardiaceae; genus Umezawaea; species Umezawaea tangerina. Next base: position 40,704 of record NZ_PVTF01000006.1, read on the forward strand.
GCTCACGGACCGGGTGCGGCTCGGGGTCATGGTGACCAGCAACCGGTTCCGGCCGCCCGCGGTGCTGGCCAAGATCGCCACGACGGTGGACGTCGTGTCCGGCGGGCGGCTCGACTTCGGCATCGGCGTGGGCTCGCGGCCGGACCACCCGCTGGCGCGGCGCGAGTACGCGGCGCACGGGCTGCCGTTCCACGACACCGCGCACGCCGTGGCGAGCCTCGCGGAGGCGTGCACGGTGATCCGGCGGCTGTGGACGGAGGAGGAGCCGTTCGACTTCCACGGCGAGCACGTCGACCTGGTCGGGGCGTTCGGCAGCCCCAAGCCCGTCCAGCGCCCGCACCCGCCGATCCTGATCGGCGGGCGGTCGGTCGCGACGCTGCGCGTGGTGGCCCGGCACGCCGACCTGTGGAACATCCCCGGCGGCGACCTCCAGGACGTCGTGCAGCGCAGCGCGATGCTCGACCGGTACTGCCGGGAGATCGGCCGCGACCCGGCGTCGATCACCCGCTCGATCCACCTGCCCGTGTCCTACGACCAGCCGGGGCCCACGGTGGAGGCGATCCGGGAGGCGGTCGACGCCGGTTTCGGGCACGTCGTGCTCGGGCTGCCCGCGCCGTACCCGGTGGGGGTCGCGCGGTGGGTGGCCGACGAGCTGATCGGCCCGTCGACCTGAGCCGCGCCGAGCGGTGGGCACCGACCGCGGCCGGTGCCCACCTCGGCGACTAGTCGACCTCGCCCCAGGAGTCCGCGAGCAGCTGGCGGGTCTCCCCCAGCAGCTGCGGCAGCACCTTGGTCTGGCCGATGACGGGCATGAAGTTGGCGTCGCCGCCCCACCGGGGCACCACGTGCTGATGCAGGTGGGCGGCGATGCCCGCGCCCGCGACGACACCCTGGTTCATCCCGATGTTGAACCCGTGCGGGGCCGCCGCGTGCCGGATGACGCGCATGGCCTTCTGGGTGAACTCGGCGAACTCGACCGTCTCGGCCGGGGTGAGGTCGGTGTAGTCGGGCAGGTGCCGGTACGGCAGGACCATCAGGTGGCCGGGGTTGTACGGGTACAGGTTGAGCACCGCGAACACCGCCTCGCCACGGGCGACGATCAGGCCGTCGGCGTCGTCCATCCCCGGCACCAGGCAGAACGGGCAGCCGTCCGGCTCGCTGCCGACCGGCTTGCCCTCGCCCTTGATGTAGGACATGCGGTGCGGGGTCCACAGGCGCTGCAACGCGTCGTGGACCCCCACACCACCCTGCTCCTCCAGTTCGGGGGTCACTGGACCGCCGTGACGGACTCCGCGGTCGGCGAGGAGTTCTCCCGCCGCGCGACCCAGTCCACGATGGTGTCGACCGCCTTCTCCACCGGCACGCCGTTGACCTGCGTGCCGTCGCGGAACCGGAACGACACTGCGCCGGACTCGACGTCGTTGCCGCCCGCGACGAGCATGAACGGCACCTTCTGCATGGTGTGCGTGCGGATCTTCTTCTGCATGCGGTCGTCCGAGGCGTCCACGTCGACGCGGATCCCCTTGGCGCGCAACGCCTTCTGCACACCCAGCAGGTGGTCGACGTGCTCGTCGGCGATCGGGATGCCGACGACCTGCACGGGCGCCAGCCACGCCGGGAACGCGCCCGCGTAGTGCTCGGTGAGGACGCCGAAGAAGCGCTCGACCGAACCGAACAGCGCGCGGTGGATCATGACCGGGCGCTGGCGGGTGCCATCGCTGGCCGAGTACTCCAGCTCGAACCGCTCGGGCAGGTTGAAGTCCAGCTGGATCGTGGACATCTGCCACGTGCGGCCCAGCGCGTCCTTGGCCTGCACGGAGATCTTCGGGCCGTAGAACGCGGCGCCACCGGGGTCGGGCACGAGCTCGAGACCCGAGTCCTCGGCCGCGACGCGCAGCGCCTCGGTCGCCGTCTCCCACACCTCGTCGGAGCCCACGGACTTCTCCGGGTTGCGGGTCGACAGCTCCAGGTAGAAGTCGTCGAGGCCGTAGTCCTTGAGCAGCCCCAGCACGAAGCCGAGCAGCGACTTCAGCTCGTCCTGGATCTGGTCGGGCGTGCAGAAGATGTGCGCGTCGTCCTGCGTCATGCCGCGCACGCGGGTCAGGCCGTGGATCACGCCGGACTTCTCGTAGCGGTACACGGAGCCGAACTCGAACATCCGCAGCGGCAGCTCGCGGTAGGACCGCCCGCGCGACCGGAAGATCAGGTCGTGGAACGGGCAGTTCATCGGCTTGAGGTAGTAGTCCTGGCCGGGCTTGCGGACCGTGCCGTCCTCGTTGTGCTCGGCGTCCAGCTGCATCGCCGGGTACATGCCGTCCTTGTACCAGTCGAGGTGACCGGAGGTCTCGAACAGCGAGCTCTTGGTGATGTGCGGCGAGTAGACGAACTCGTAGCCCGCCTCGGTGTGCCGCTGCCGGGAGTAGTTCTCCATCTCCTGCCGGATGATGCCGCCCTTGGGGTGGAACACCGCCAGGCCGGAGCCGATCTCGTCCGGGAAGCTGAACAGGTCCAGCTCGACGCCGAGCTTGCGGTGGTCGCGGCGCTCGGCCTCGGCCAGCAGCTCCAGGTGCGCGTCCAGCGCCTCCTGCGACTCCCACGCCGTGCCGTAGATGCGCTGCAGCTGCGGGTTCTTCTCGTTGCCGCGCCAGTAGGCCGCGGCCACGCGGCTGAGCTTGAACGCCGGGATGTGCTTGGTCGTGGGCACGTGCGGACCGCGGCACAGGTCACCCCACAGCCGGTCGCCCGACCGCGGGTCGAGGTTGTCGTAGATCGTCAGCTCGCCGCCGCCGACCTCCATGACCTCGGCCGTGTCGACATCGGACTTGATGTCGACCAGCTCCAGCTTGAACGGCTCGGCGGCCAGCTCCCGCTTGGCGGCCTCGACCGACTCGACCACGCGGCGGGAGAACCGCTGCGAGCCCTTCACGATCTGCTTCATGCGCTTCTCCAGCGCGGCCAGGTCCTCCGGCGTGAACGGCCGTTCGACCTGGAAGTCGTAGTAGAAGCCGTCCTTGACCGGCGGGCCGATGCCGAGCTTGGCCTCCGGGAACTGCTGCTGCACGGCCTGCGCGAGCACGTGCGCCGCGGAGTGCCGGATGACGCTGCGGCCGTCGGGCGTGTTGGCCGCGACGGCCTCCACCTCGACGTCCACCTGCGGCACCCAGGACAGGTCGCGGAGGTGGCCTTCGGGATCGCGGACGACCACGATCGCGTCGGGGCCCTTGCCGGGCAGATCGGCTTCGCGCACCGCCGCCCCCGCGGTAGTCCCCGACGGCACCACCACGCGCGGTGGGGTGACGACGGCTGCGGGACGCGACTCGGACACGGTGACTCCTCGTTGGGTGAACTGCGGTGCGAACCAGTCAGATGTTATCGGTGCTCACCACCGCCATGAGCAGAGCGTCGTGCCACTCCCCCTCCCAGAGCAGCGCGTCGCGCGCCCTGCCCTCCTCCACGAACCCGCACTTGCGGTAGGACGCGATGGCGCGCGGGTTGAAGTCGAAGACCTCCAGCTCGACCCGGTGCAGGCCGACGACGTCGAACGCGTAGCGCAGCAGCAGCCGGATCGCCTCCGTCCCGTAGCCCCTGCCCTGCTCCGCGACCAGGGCGATGCGGAACCCCATGCTCAGGTTGTCGGCGTCGAGGTCGTTGAGCACGATGTCGCCGAGCACCTTCCCGTCCACGGCCCGCAGGACGGTCAGGTCCACCCGGTCGGTCTGCTCGGCACGGGTGGCCGCGTGCCGCTCGACCTCCTCGAACGTGAACACCCGGTGCGTACCGGTGAGCCTGCGGACCTCGGGGTCGTTGACCCCCTTGAACAGGTCGGGGGCGTGCTCGGCGACGAGCGGGACCAACCGGACGAGATCACCCGACAGGGTGGGCTTGTCGACCAGGGCCTTGAGGTTCAGCATGACCTGATCGAACCCCTTCCGGGGACGGTTGTCGCGCCGATTTCCGCCGCTCAGGCGACCGACAGGTCGTGATAAGGGTCTTCACAGGTCCGAGGCGCATCCTGGAGGCCGGGGCGGTGACGGACCGACCCCGCCGAAGACCAGGAGCACGCCATGTCCGACCCGAAGGTTCCCGAGGGCAGTAGGCCTGAGCCGGTGTCGCAGCCGGGGCAGTCTGTGGAGCAGGGGGCGACACAGCCGATTGAGCAGCCGGGGCAGCCTCAGGGTGGGCAGTCGGGGCAGCCGGTGGTGGAGGAGCCGGCGGTGGCGCCTGTTGGGCAGGGGGTGCCGGTGGGGGCTGCGGCTGGTGGGGCGCGGGGGCGGTTTCGGAGGGTGGCGGCGCATCGGGGGGCGCAGTTGGTGGCTGTGGGGGTGCTGGGGTTGATCATCGGGGGTGGGGTGGTGGCTTTGCTGGACCACGACGGGTACGGGCGGGGTCCTGGGAGGGTGGGGATCTCGCGGATGGATGAGCGGGGGCCTGGGCCTCGGGTGGGGCATGGGCCGCGGGGGTGGGAGAACCACGGGCGGTTCGAGAGGTGATCTTGCTGTTGGTGTTGTGCTGGGGCGGCGCGTGTAGCTGAGAGTGGTCAATCGGCGGGGGTCGCATCCGCCGTGCGTTGATGCCGGGTATGGGAGGCGCCGTGTTGTCTCGCCCGGTGTCGCTACCACGGTCTCCGGGTGCGGTCGGCTTGACTTGGGGCCCCTTTTTTGGGCTTCGTCGGGCGAAAAAGGGCAGGTGGTAGAGCCTGCCCGCCGCCGCAAGTCTAAGCCCAAAAACCCCAAGTCAAGCCGACCGCACTAGCGGACGAGCACTGCTCGCTTCCAGCTTCGTTGGGCGGCTTGTGTTCGCTTCCAGCGTCGTTGGGCAGGTTGCTCGCTTTCAGCATCGTTGGGCTGTTACCGCTGTTGCCTGGCTGGGTTAGGCCAAGAAGCCGCGTAGTAGGGATGCGGTGCCGTCGAGGTGTTCGGCCATGGCTTTTCTTGCCGCGTCCGGGTTGCCGTTGAGGATGGCGGTGATGATGCGTTCGTGCTGTTCGTTCGAGTGGGCGAGGTTGGGTTCGAGCAGGGGGATGGTGTCGAGGAGTTCGGTGACGCGCATGCGGACGTCGGCGACGGCGGCGGTGAGGGAGGCGGAGCCGGTTGCTTCGGCGATGGCCAGGTGGAGGCGGGAGTCGCGGCGGCGGTATTCGGTGATGTCGGAGGTGAGGCAGTCCTGGAGGCGGGCGCGGAGGTTGTGGTGGTCGGACTGGTCCAGGGGGCGGGAGGCGGCGGATTCGGCGGCGCCGGATTCGAGGACGTGGCGGAGGGTGAGGGTGTCGGGGAGGTCGACGGGGCCGCGGTCGGAGAGGGGGTGGGGGGTGGGGAGGACGTCGTTGACGAAGGTGCCGCCGTAGCGGCCGCGGCGGGACTCGACGTAGCCGGCCTCGTGCAGGGAGCGGATGGCCTCGCGGAGGGTGACGCGGCTGACGCCGAGGCGGGTGGCGAGCTCGCGTTCGGCGGGCAGGCGGTCGCCGGGGACCGCGACGCCCAGCCGGATCGCTTGGAGCAGGCGTTCGACGGTCTCCTCGAACGCGTTGCCCGCGCGAACCGGCCGGAACACCGCGGCGTCCGCTGTGGACGGTGCCTCCCGCCGGGAACCGGTCACTACAACGGGGTCACGTAGGCGCCGGAGATGCCGCCGTCGACCAGGAAGTTCGACGCGGTCATGAACGACGAGTCGTCGCTGGCCAGGAACGCGACCGCGGCGGCGATCTCCTCGGGCTCGGCGAACCGGCCGAGCGGCACGTGCACGAGGCGGCGGGCGGCGCGTTCGGCGTCCTTGGCGAACAGCTCCTTGAGCAGCGGGGTGTTCACCGGGCCGGGGCTCAGCGCGTTGACGCGCACGCCGTCGCGGGCGAACTGGACGCCGAGCTCGCGGCTCATCGCCAGCACACCGCCCTTCGACGCGGTGTAGGCGATCTGCGAGGTGGCGGCGCCCATGGTGGCGACGAAGGACGCGGTGTTGATCACCGAGCCCTTGCCCGCGTCGAGCATGTACGGGATGACGTACTTGCAGCACAGGTACACCGAGGTCAGGTTGACCCTGTTCACCCGCTCCCACGCCTCGATGCCGGTGGTCAGGATCGAGTCGTCCTCGGGCGGCGAGATGCCCGCGTTGTTGAACGCGATGTCGATCCGCCCGTGCATGCCGTGCACGGCGGCGTAGAGGGCGCGGACCTCCTCCTCGCTGGTCACGTCGACCGGGTAGAAGTCGCCGCCCAGCTCCTCCGCGGCGGCCTTGCCCGCGGTCTCGTCGATGTCGACGACCACGACCCTCGCGCCCTCCGAGGCGAGCCTGCGCGCGGACGCGAGCCCGATGCCGCTGCCGCCACCGGTGATGACCGCGACGCGGTCCTCCAGCCGTCGTACCATCAGATCCGCTCCTCAGACGAGATGAACACGTTCTTGGTCTCGGTGAACGACGCGAGCGCGTCGGGACCGAGCTCCCGGCCGAGACCGGACTGCTTGAAACCGCCGAACGGCGTGGAGTACCGCACGGACGAGTGGGAGTTGACCGACAGGTTGCCCGCCTCGACACCGCGGGAGACGCGCAGCGCGCGGCCGACGTCGCGGGTCCAGATCGAGCCGGACAGGCCGAACTCGCTGTCGTTGGCCAACCTGACCGCGTCGGCCTCGTCGGTGAACCGGAGCACCGACACGACGGGGCCGAAGATCTCCTCGACCGCCGCCGGGTCGCTCGGCGACACGGGCGCGAGAACCGTTGGGGGGAACCAGTAACCGGGTCCGTCGGGGGCGCTGCCGCGGAACGCGACGGGCGCGTCGGACGGCACGTAGGACGAGACCTTGGCGTGGTGGGCCGCGGAGATCAGCGGGCCCATCTCGGTCTTGTCGTCACCGGGCGCGCCGACGACGACGCCCTTGACGGCCGGTTCGAGCAGTTCCATGAAGCGGTCGTAGGCGCTGTCCTGCACCAGGATCCGCGACCGGGCGCAGCAGTCCTGGCCCGCGTTGTCGAACACGCCGTACGGCGCGGTGGCGGCGGCCCGCTCCAGGTCGGAGTCGGCGAACACAATGTTCGCGCTCTTGCCGCCCAGCTCCAGGGTCACCCGCTTCACCTGGTCCGCGCAGCCCGCCATGATCTGCTTGCCCACGGCGGTGGAGCCGGTGAACACGACCTTGCGCACGTCCGGGTGCGTGACGAACCTGTTGCCCACCACCGAACCCTTGCCGGGCAGGACCTGGAACACGTCCTCCGGGATGCCCGCCTCGCGGGCCAGCTCGCCGATCCTGATGGCCGTCAACGGGGTCAGCTCGGCGGGCTTGAGCACCACGGTGTTGCCCGCCGCGAGCGCGGGCGCGAAGCCCCAGCCCGCGATCGGCATCGGGAAGTTCCACGGCACGATCACGCCGACGACGCCGAGCGGCTCGTGGAACGTGACGTCGACCCCGCCCGCGACCGGGATCTGCCTGCCGAACAGGCGTTCCGGGGCGGCGGAGTAGTAGTGCAGCACGTCGCGGACGTTGCCCGCCTCCCAGCGCGCGTTGCCGATGGTGTGCCCGGAGTTGAGCACCTCCAGGGCCGCCAGCTCCTCGACCGCCGCGTCCACGGCGTCGGCGAACCGGCGCAGCAGCCTGCCGCGGTCGGCGGGCGTGACGTCGCGCCAGGCCGGGAAGGCCTTCCGGGCACGGGCGATCGCCGCGTCGGTCTCCTCGAGCGGGACGAGGTCGACGGTGCGCACGACCTCCTCGGTCGCCGGGTTGATCACGTCGAACGTGCTGGTCACCTGCTGGTCCTCTCCTTCGCGGTGCGGACCAGTGCGGCGAACAGCCGCACGTCCTCGATGTCCTGCTCCGGGTGCGACTGCACGCCGAGCACGAAGCGGGCGCCCGCCAGCTCGACCGCCTCGACCAGTCCGTCCGGCGCGGTCGCGACCACGCGCAGACCGGTACCGAGCACGTCCAGGGCCTGGTGGTGGTGGCAGTGCACGGTCGTGCGCGCGCCGACGATCCCGGCCAGCGCGCTGTCCGGCACGACCTCGACCTCGGTGCGCTCGAACACGCCGGGGCTCGGGTTGTGGCCGGGGACGTGCTGGTGCAGCGTCCCGCCGAGGGCGGTGTTGAGCACCTGCATGCCCCGGCACACGCCGAGCACCGGCAGGTCGAGCTTGAGAGCGGCGTCCAGCAGCGCGAACTCGGTGTCGTCGCGGCTCTGCCGCGACGGACCGGTCAACGGGTGCGGCTCCTGGCCGTAGCTCGCCGGGTTGAGGTCGGCGCCGCCGGTGAGGACGAGGCCGTCGAGCCAGCCGAGGGTCTCGGCCCGCCAGTCGCCACCGGGCGGCAGCAGCACGGGGTTGCCGCCCGCCAGCCGCACCGAGTCGAGGTAGGCCTTGTGCAGCACGGCGGCCTCGGTGTCCCAGACGCCGAACCTGGTCGGCTCCAGGTACGTGGACAGGCCGATCAGCGGCCTGGTCTCAGAGCCGTTCGAAGCCACGGATCCGCTCCCAGTCGGTGATCGCGGCGTCGAACGCCGTCAGCTCGACCTTGGCCGCGTTGAGGTAGTGGTCGACCACGTCGTCGCCGAACGCCTCGCGGGCCAGCGCGCTGCCGGCGAGCGCGGCGGCGGAGTCGCGCAGCGTCGTGGGCACGGTGTCGCGGTCGGAGCTGTAGGCGTTGCCGGTGAACGGGTCCTCCAGCGCCAGCCCGTCGTCCACGCCCTTGAGCCCGGCCGCGATCAGCGCGGCCACGGCGAGGTAGGGGTTCACGTCGCCGCCGGGCACCCGGTTCTCGAACCGCAGCGACTGGCCGTGGCCGACGACCCGCAGCGCGCACGTCCGGTTGTCGTGGCCCCAGGCGATGGCCGTCGGCGCGAAGCTGCCGGGCACGAAACGCTTGTAGGAGTTGATGTTCGGGGCCAGGAAGTAGGTCAGCTCGTGCAGGTGGGCCAGCTGGCCCGCGAGGAAGTGCTCCATCAGCTCGGTGAACCCGTGCTCGCGGTCACCGGCGAACGCCGGCTGGTCGTCGTCGGTGCGCAGGCTCAGGTGGATGTGGCAGGAGTTGCCCTCGCGCTCGTTGTACTTCGCCATGAACGTCAGGCTCTTGCCGTGGTTCGCGGCGATCTCCTTGGCACCGGTCTTGTAGATGCTGTGGTTGTCGCAGGTGGCCAGCGCCTCGGTGTAGCGGAACGCGATCTCGTGCTGGCCGGGGTTGCACTCGCCCTTCGCCGACTCCACCTGCATCCCCGCGCCCTCCATGCTGTTGCGGATGTCGCGCAGCAGGGGCTCGATCCGGCCGGTGCCCAGCATCGAGTAGTCGACGTTGTACTGGTTCGCGGGCTTGAGCCCGTGGTAGGCCTTGTCCCAGGCCTGCTCGTAGGTGTCGTTGAAGACGATGAACTCCAGCTCGGTGCCCACGAACGCCCGCAGCCCGCGCGCGGCGAGCCGGTCGAGCTGGCGCTTGAGGATCTGCCGGGGCGAGGCGGTGACCAGGTCGCCGTTCTCCCACTGCAGGTCGCACACGACCAGCGCGGTGCCCTCCTGCCACGGGATCCGGCGCAGCGTGGTCAGGTCCGGGAGCATCACGAAGTCGCCGTAGCCGGTGTCCCACGACGACATCGCGTACCCGCCGACGGTGTTCATGTCGACGTCCACGGCCAGCAGGTAGTTGCAGCCCTCGGTGGCGTGCGACAGCACCTCGTCGACGAAGTACCGCGCGGCGCACCGCTTGCCCTGCAACCGGCCCTGCATGTCGACGACGGCGACCAGCACGGTGTCGATGTCACCCGCGTCGACGGCCACGCGGAGCTCCTCGACCGTGAGCAAACCCTCGCTGCGCATCGCGGTCCCTTCCCTAAAGGTCTACTGCGGAACCATTGCAGCTATTGCTACACGGGCTCACCAGCGCTGTCAACGGATGCCTTGCGCAGGCGGACGCGCGTCATCACCTGGCACTCCCGCGCGGTCCGCCACCGTCAAAAGGCCTGTCGGGCACGCGGTGGACCGCTCAGCGAACTCGTTCCCGGAGCCACTTCACCAACTGCTCAGCCTGATCCCGAACCGAAGGATCGCGCAGGCACAACTGGGCCATCTCGTCGACGAACTTGCGCCTGCCACCCAAGACCCGCGACAGTTCGATCACCCAATCGTGGTGGTCCAGCCCGTCGTACCGTTCCAACGCCAACTGCAGCGCGTGCCGACCTCCGGGGAACGACGGCGTCCACTCCGGGTCGGCGTCCGCGCGCCAAGCGGCAGCGAGGTCCCGCATCACCTCTTCAGGAGCGACATCCCCCATCAGGTAACCGAACTCCGCGCCTTCCGCACGCTGATCGCCGTCCAGGACTCCCAGGACGGCGAACGCCGTCGAGGACTCGGAAGCCTTCAGTTCGGCAACGGTTCGCCTCACGCCTGACTCACCCGACTCCGCGAACTTGATGCTCACCTTGGAAGCCAGGTCAGGAGCGGTGTGGTCCAACACCGACGCGAGGAACTCCGCAGCGACCACGTCCTCCACGACAAGAATGGCGTCACGCGCGGGCTGGAGCCCCAGGTGCTGCGCGACCTCGGAGGTCGTCAGTCCGGAACGGATCAGCGGGACAGGTGACGCGCTGAGCATGATCGCGTGATCCAGAGGCAGTCGATGGATGAACCCCGGCGAGTGGCTCGACACCACCACCGTCAGATCCCTCTCCACGACGATTCCCACCACGACTTCCGCCAGAGCCTGCTGGGAGAACACGGCCAGATGACTTTCCGGCTCCTCGAGAAGAACCACCGACCCTTTCTCGACAGCACCAAGCCTCCAGATCAGGTATGCGGCGGCCAGCTCGCCGCGACCCATCTGAGTGAGGTCGTACTTCTGTCCCATAGATTCGAGCGTGAAGAAGGGCGTCGGCGTGTCGTCTTCACTGAAGGCCGTGATCTCGAAAACGTTCACTTCGGTGTAACTGCGCCGCAGCACGTATGACAGCAGATCGACCTGCTCCGCAAAGAAGGGCGCCGAGTCGATCCCTTCGACGAGGTCACCAGGGTTGTCGTCCTGTCGGATCAACGTGAGGATCCGCTCTGTTTCTGCGGATGCGTCGATGTAGACGACGGGGATCGGGCAGGTCCCACTCCGCGTCGCGCTTGCGCAGTCGTAGTGCGCTTCCCAAATCTCACCGTGGTAAGAACCTTTCACGGTGATACCGGCGAGCCAGTACGGCACACGTGCGAAGGTGGATGACTCCGCTTGATCATCACCCAGACAACGCAGGATCGCGCCTAGCATCGACGACTTGCCCGCACCGTTGCCACCGCAGACAACGGTTACCCCAGGAGCGAAAACCATTTCATGACTACCCGCCTCGGAGCCGTTCAGCAACGCCGAGGTCAGCGACGTCGTGTATTTTCGCCGCGCCAAGCTCGTAAACGTTTTTTCACGTTCCGCAAACCTCACAACCATTCTTTGCCGCCCCACCTGTTGGCGGCCGCCCAGTCACTCAGCCGCTTCTCCGGACTGGGCCCGGTACCCGTCACCTTCCAAGCCTCGACAGCTTGCTGCAGGAATACCGCGTCGCGCACGCCCACCCGGCTGTCACGCACGAAGATCATCCACCCCGTGAGGTCGCGCAGCATCACCGAGGACGTGTCCGCGACCCTCGATGTGGACCTGTCGTGGAACACCCCCAACGCCTTGGACCTCGGATCCTCGTCCGCGGCACTGCGATTCAACCGCGCCCGCTCCACGTACTCCACCGTGGCCGCCAACTCCGATCGCATACCCTGGAGGATGCCGTGCCTGTGGAGCTTGGCCGCCATGCAGAGCCACGAGTGGATGGTCGCCTTGTTGGGCTTCAACCCGCCCACCCTGTTGTCGAGGAGGTCAAGCCCCAGGAAGAAGTTCAGGGACGCCTTGGCCGCGACCACGACGTCCTCGGAGAACGAAAGAGCGTCCCGGTACCTGTTGGTTATCCGCGCCGCGGTGACCTTCTCCAGCAAAGTCCGCTGCTCCAACGTGATGAGGAACCTTGCAAGAAGGTCGTCATAACTCATCCGGGCATTCGAGAAACCGATTCTACTCGCTTCCATGCCGATAGCCTCGGACCACTTGACGAGATCCTTGACCTGGTTCCTCGGCCCGCCGATGAACGCGTTCCTCTTCTCGGCTTCGGTCAGGGCCGTGGGCTGATTCAAGCGAAAAAAGAGCTCGTGCGGTTCCTGCGGTGTGTAGTCATGGAGTTCGAATACTCGGATCGGGAAGCTCTCGAACTGATTTCTGACGCCTTCAGGAAGTTGGTTGAACCGCAGCCCGTCCAGTGTCTGCAATTTCTCCTCGTGCGGCTCGATGCTGGCATCGACACCGAACAGTCCGTCGACAAAATCCCGGATGGCGGTCAAGCGCTGCTGACCGTCCAGGACGTCGAAAAGTCCCTCGTCCTTAGCTACGAGGTGAATGGGAGGCACGTGCCACCGTCGCAGGATGGTGTCGATCAGACGTTGCTTCTTGTTCGTGGACCAAACCTCACCTCGTTGGAACTCAGGTTGGAGGTCGATCACTTTGCGCTCGATCCTGCGCACGATCGTCGCGATATCCGGATCACTGGTATTGAACTGCACTACACCTCCCGACGGGTAACCCGGATCACAGTACACCGGAAGAATAGACCGAGATCCCGCGAGGCCGTTTACCCACAGCGGAGACCGAGCCGTCCCGCAGCCGTCCGATTGGCTCGATCACATCGACGCACCCGACAAGTCGGTGACACTCGAACCGCCGCTCTCGGCATCCCCGCCCCGAGTGCGGAGGGAATCTTCACCCTGCACCTGTCACTGAATCCACCATTTGGCGGATCAAGGGGGAGGTCGTGGGGTAACCCAGTGGATGTTTCCTGGGCTTTCCCTCCGCGTCACCAAGATGGAAAACACGAACGGTTACCGGGATCACTCGAACGAGTTAGGGTGTTGGCCGCCAGGTCTGGGGGCCTCTGCTGGTAGCTCACGACGTCCCCTTCCGACGAGGGGTCACACGTGAGAGCCAGACAGCTCGCCCTGTTCGCCACCGCAGGCCTGGTCGCGACGACGCTCGCCGCGATCTCGGCGCCCGCCGCGCACGCCGTCGGCGCCACCTGCGCGCCCGCGGCCCGCATCATGGTGGTGAAGGCCGACGGGACGCTGTGGAAGTACGACCACACCGGTGTCGCCGAGGGCGTGAACTCGTGGGGAGCGGCCGCGCAGATCGGCTCCGCGTGGGGAGGCCGCACGCTGGCGGGCCCCGACGGCGTGGTCTACAACATCACCGACACCGGTGAGCTGCGCCGCTTCCGCTACACCGACACCGGCGGCTGGGCGACGTTCCCGAACGGCCTGGGCTACGAGGTGCTCGGCACCGACTGGGAGGCCTACGTCGACGAGGCGTGGCGCGACCGGATCGCCGTCGACTCGCTCGGCCACCTCTACGCCGTCGACGTCGACAACCACCTGCGCGTGTGGGTGGACCAGCCCGGCCCGTGGCTGCCCAACTCCACCGGGCGGCTCGTGGACGCGCGCAAGACCGGTCCCCTGGTGTTCGGCGAGATCACCGCGGCGGGCCCCGGCGTGATCCTGGAGCGCGACTTCTTCACCGGCGAGCTGCGCCGCTACCGCTACGAGTACGCCTCGCAGCGCATGGTCGTCGAGCCCGTCGTCTCGGGCTCCGGCTGGGGCGCGTTCAGCACGGCCTTCTCCCCCGGCGGCGACGTGATCTACGGGATCCGCGCCGACAACGGCGAGCTGGACTGGTTCCGCTACGACCAGGACACCAACACCACCCCCAGCCCGACCGCGCGGATCGTCGGTACCGGGTGGAACGGCAACAAGGACGTCATGGCCGTCCCCAACTCGTGCGACCGCACCGATCACGTGGTCACCCCGCGCCCCGCCGTCGTCCAGGCGCAGAACACCCCGAGCTCGGTGGCGGAGACCGCGAACGGCCTGCTCGTGCAGTACCGGGTCAACAACTCCGGCCAGCTCGTGAAGCTCACCGAGAAGGCCAACGGCACCGGCTTCAGCCAGAAGGTCGTCGCGAACACCGCCGTGAACGGCGTGCCGCAGGGTGTGCTGAACCCAGACCTGCCCGAGGAGGTCTTCGCGGGCGCCCAGAACAGCGAGGTGCTGCGCGGCGACAGCACGGCGCTGGCCGTGTCGCTCGGCGGCTTCTTCCCCACCGAACCGGCCGCGGTCAAGCGGTCCGGCGGCCGCACCGCGCTGTACGCGGTCGGCGAGGACGGCGCGCTGTGGGCGACCAAGCGGGTCGAGGACGAGGGCGACTTCGGCGCCTGGCGCAAGGTCGGCGGCACGAACCTGGTCGGCCCGGCGGCCGCAGTGGTCGGCGACAACGACGGCGAGTGGGTCGTCGCGCGCACTTCCACCGGCTCGGTCGTGCGCTACCGGCAGGACGAGGACGGCGTGCCCGGCGAGCTCGTAGACCTCGGCGCGGTCGGGGCCGCGGGCACCCCCGCACTGGCGATCTCCAACGGCAAGCTGTGGACCGCGACCCGCGACACCTCCGGCGGCGTCCAGGTGCAGCTCGGCACCGGGGGCTGGGTGGGCGTGCCCGGTGTCGCGGCGGCGGGCTCGCCCACGATCACCCGCTACGGCGACCGGGTCGAGCTGGCCGTGCGCGACGCCGCCGGCCGGGTCTACACGACCGGCACCGTCGGCGTGGACACCCCGGTGTTCCGGCCGTGGACCGAGGTGCTGGAGGACTCCGACGACGCGGGCTCGCACGTGAAGGCCGTGCTGGACCCGACCCTGTTCACCAGGGCCGACGGCGCGGTGGCGCTGGTGTTCCGCAACGTGCACCCCGGCGTGACCGTCGAGGAGCTCTACGACGCGGCGCCCGACCAGCTGACCCCGGACTACGTGCGGGCCTTCGGGGCCTGAGCCGCTGGTCGTGGAACAGGGCTGGCGCGCACGTCCTGTTCCACGACCTGGCACCATCGCGGTGTGAGCGACATTCAACGTGTGGGCGTGGTCGGGTCCGGGCTGATGGGTTCGGGGATCGCCGAGGTGTGCGCGCGGGCGGGCCTCGACGTGCTGATCGCCGAGGTCGACCTGGGCGCCACCGAGGCGGCGAAGGCGCGGATCGCGACCTCGCTGGGCCGGGGCGTGCGCAGCGGCAAGCTGTCCGAGTCCGACCGCGACGCGGCGCTGGACCGGATGCGGTTCACGACCGACGTGGCCGACTTCGCCGACCGCAACCTGGTCGTCGAGGCGGTCGCGGAGAACGAGCAGGTCAAGACCGACGTGTTCACCGCGCTGGACAAGGTCGTCGAGGACCCGGACGCGATCTTCGCGTCGAACACCTCGTCGATCCCGATCATGAAGCTGGGCATGGCCACCAGCCGTCCCGAGCAGGTCATCGGGGTGCACTTCTTCAACCCGGTGCCGGTGCTGAAGCTGGTCGAGCTCGTGCCGTCGCTGCTGACCGGCCAGCAGACCCAGGACCGGGCGCGCGACTTCGTGACGACCGTGCTGGGCAAGGAGGTCATCCGGTCGCAGGACCGCGCGGGCTTCGTGGTCAACGCCCTGCTGATCCCCTACCTGCTGTCGTCCATCCGGATGCTGGAGTCCGGGTTCGCGTCGGCGGAGGACATCGACAGCGGCATGGTGCTGGGCTGCGCCCACCCGATGGGCCCGCTGCGGCTGACCGACCTGATCGGCCTGGACACCACGAAGGCCATCGCCGAGTCGATGTACGACGAGTTCAAGGAGCCGCTGTACTCCCCGCCGCCGCTGCTGCTGCGGATGGTGGACGCCGGCCTGCTCGGCAAGAAGAGCGGCCGCGGCTTCCACAACTACGCCGGGTGAGCGCTCCGTGAACGGAGGCCGTACCGCCGACGCGGTGCGGCCTCCGTTCACGAGCACGTCCGATCGGATCCGCACCTTCGACCTGCCGCGCGGTCGCCCGCACACCCCTGTTGAGCAGACCGCTGTCGGCGGTGGTTGCGAAACATCTCGGCCGAGATCGATACTGCGAATGCACGTGCGGACGACTGCGCGTTCCGCGGACGGGACCGCGCCAGGTCGAGGTGGAGGTGCCGGGGTTGGTGGACGAGGACCCTCGTGAAGCCCTTGGTTCGTTACCCACCTTCGCCGAACGACTCGACCACCTCATGTCCCACATCCCCCGGTCACGTCCCGACGAGAACCGCCGTCGCCGGTCGCCGTACTACTCGAACGCCGAGATAGGCCGCTTGATCGGCAAGAGCGAGCCGTACATCTCCAACTTGCGCAACAACAAGAGCGACAACCCGACCATGAACGTCATCATGGCGATAGCGGAGGTGTTCGCCGTGCACCCGGGAGACCTCATCCCGGTGGCCACGTCGACCCGCCGCACCCACTCCGGCCGGGCGATGCGCATCGCCGCCCGTGCCCAGAACCTGAGCCCCAGGTCGCTGGAGGCGCTGGAGGCCATGATCGAGCACTTCACCGCGACCGACGCGGTGCACGACGGCGTGTGACCGGCGCTGTTCGTCCACCTGCGGACTACCGCACACGAGCGCTGTTTGCCGGCCCGCGAAAGACCGACATGTGATAGCGCGTGCCGTGCCGGGATCCCAGCCGGTGAGCAGGACATCCGACCCTTTCACCAGAATCGCCGCGCAATACCGGTCTCGATTTCCGCAACTTCAGTTAAGTTCACAACCCCGGTGAATGCGCGGAAATCACCATCGGTAACGATCGGGACGGCCAGGCTACTGCAATCGAATGAACTTCCCTGAGACGGCCAAGCCGATCAGACCAGCCACCCCTGGGTCGTCGATCCACAAGTGGCCCTTAATTGACGCTTGACGACAAGTCAATAGTGTGAAGGTTCACTCATATGCGAGTCAACCGTTCCTGCATTCGGGTGGACAAGTACGTCTACTAAAGAGTAGCTTTCCCTGCGCCACGGACAAGGAGTGTCGCACCGTGAACAGCACAGACGTCTCGATTCGAGATTTCGGCAGCCGACAGTTGCACGCACTGCTACATTCCGTCCACCTGGGCGATCTCGCGAATAATTCAATCGAACTCTTGTGCGAATCACTCGGGCCAGGTGGGTTTCGACCATTGTCCACAGTGCCTGCTTGGACTTCCGGGGTGGCCGACGACGGCACGCCGTTCGAGTTCTCCACGGCTTTCGCCGAGGGCCAGCCGACCACGGTCCGCGTCCTGCTGGAGCCGACCGCCGCGGACCCCAGCCCGATGGGCAACATGGACGCCGCGGTCGACGTGCTGGAGGCGCTGAGCCGTCGCCACCACCTGCCGCTGGACCGCTTCGAGGCCGTGCGCGACCTCTTCCTCCCCTCCGACCCCCAGGGCCACTTCTCGCTGTGGCTCTCCCTGGTGTTCCGCAAGGACGCCCCACCGGCCGTCAAGGTGTACCTGAACCCCGAGGTGCGCGGTGAGGCCGAGGCTCCGCTCCTGGTCAGCGAGGGCCTGGCGCGACTGGGCTACGGCGCGGGGCACGCCACGATCGTCGAGCACGCCCGTCGGCGCGGCGACGGGCTGGACCACTACTCGTTCTTCGCGCTCGACCTCAACGACTCCCCCAGCGCGCGGGTCAAGGTGTACCTGTCGCACCGGGACGCCACCGCCGACGACGCCGCCCGCGCGGCGGTCGGGGCGCGCGGCGTGTCCGGCGACAGCGTGCGCGACTTCTGCGTGATGAGCAGCGGCGGCGCGGGGCCGTACACGGAACGGCCGCTCGTCTCCAGCTACACGTTCCTGCCGGGCGACGTCGACCGGCCACGGGGCTACTCGCTGTACATGCCGGTCAGGACCTATGTCAACGATGACGTGGAGGCCCGCGAACGGGTCCTCGCGGTGCTGGACCACCACCGCATGGACCCGGCGCCGTTCGAGAACGCGCTCGCCGCCGTCTCCCGTCGTCCGCTCGCCGACGGTGTCGGACTCATCGCCCACGTGTCCCTGCGCGCGGGCGTGCCCCGACCGGGGGTCACCGTCTACCTGTCGTCCGAGGCCTACGCCAAGGCGTCACCGCGAGTAGCAACACTGGTCAGCTAGGGGAGAAACCGCCGCAATGCCCATCATGGAGCCGTACCGGATCAAGGTCGTCGAGCCGATCCCGATCACCACCCGCCCGTACCGCGAGAAGGCCATGGCCCGCGCCGGGTACAACCCGTTCAACCTGACGGCCGAGGACGTCACGATCGACTTCCTGAGCGACTCGGGCACCAACGCGCTGTCGGCCGAGCAGCAGGCCGCGGGGATGCGCGCCGACGAGACCTACGCGGGCGCGCGGTCGTTCTTCCGGTTCAAGGACGTCGTCTCCGAGCTGACCGGGTACGAGCACATGTTCCCCGTGCACCAGGGCCGGGCGGCCGAGCGGATCCTGTTCACCACGCTGCTCAAGCCGGGCCAGGTGTCGGTCAGCAACACGCACTTCGACACCACGCGGGCGAACGTGGAGATGGCGGGCTGCGTGGCGCGGGACCTGCCGTGCCAGGAGGCGGCGGACCTCGACAGCGACGCGCCGTTCAAGGGCGACATCGACCTGGAGGCGCTGCGCGGGGCGCTGGCCGGGCCGGACGACGTCGGCGTGGTGCTCATGACGATCACCAACAACGGCGGCGGGGGCCAGCCGGTGTCGATGGCCAACCTGGAGGCCGTCGCGAAGCTGGCCGCGGAGTTCGGCGTGCCGTTCTTCCTGGACGCCGCCCGCTTCGCCGAGAACGCGTGGCTGGTGAACCAACGCGAGCCCGGCTACCGGGACGTGTCGCCGCGCGAGATCGCCCGCAAGGCGTTCGCGCTGGCCGACGGGTGCGTGGCGAGCCTGAAGAAGGACGGCATCGTCCACATCGGCGGGATGCTCGCGATGCGCGACCCGGAGCTGGCCAAGCGGTGCGAGCTCGTGCTCATCGCCACGGAGGGCTTCCGGACCTACGGCGGGCTGTCGGGCCGGGACCTGGACATGCTCGCGCAGGGCCTGCTGGAGGTCACCGAGCCGACCTACCTGCGCGCCCGCGCCGAGGCCACCGCCTACCTCGCCGACCAGGCCCGGCTGGGCGGGGTCGACAGCGTGCGCCCGGCGGGCGTGCACGCCCTCTACCTCAACGCCGGACGCCTGCTGCCGCACATCCCGCCGGAGCGGTTCCCCGGCCACGCGCTGGCGTGCGAGCTGTACCTGGCGGGCGGCATCCGCTGCGCGGAGCTGGGGTCGCTGTACCTCGGCGAGCTGGACGACGACGGCAACCTGCTCAAGCCCGCGCCGTACGAGCTGGTGCGGATGGCGATCCCGCGGCGGGTCTACACGCAGAGCCACCTCGAGTACGTGGCCGAGGTCCTGACCGGGATCGCGAAGGCACCGGAGAAGGTGCCCGGCTACCGGCTGACCGAGGTGCCCAAGCTGTTGCGGCACTTCAACTGCCGGTTGGAGCAGGCCTCGGACTGAGGACCGGGGCCCCGGTCCGCCGGGGCCCACCGGGTCTCACGCCTCGACCGGCCACCGCACGGGCAGCGCGCGCACACCGCGCAGCACCCCGAAGGTGCGCTCCGGCTCGAAGCCCGGCTCCAGCTCGAACGACGGGATCGCGGCCAGCAGCTCCTCGAACACCACCCGCAGCTCGACCCGCGCCAAGTGCTGGCCGAGGCAGCGGTGCACGCCCGCCCCCCAGCCCAGCTGGCGGCCGCGTCCCCGGCCGAGCCGGAACACGTCGCCGTCGTCCACGACGTCCTCGTCGCGGTTGCCCGAACCCCAGAGCAGCAGCAACCGCTCCCCCGGCTTCAGGTCCACCTCGCCGATGCGGGTGTCGACCAGGACGCGACGACCGGTGGCGGCGACCGCGGACTCGTGCCGGACGGACTCCTCGATCAGCTCCGGAATCAGAGCGGGGTCGGCGACGACCCGGCCGCGCAGCTCGGGGTCGAGCGCGAGCACCAGCGCGGTGTTCGCGATGGTGTCGGTGGTCGTCAGGTGGCCCGCGGCGACCATCAGGAACGCGAACTTCAGCAGCTCGCCGTCGGAGGCCGGGCCGCGCCCGAAGTCGGCGTTGACCACGGCGGTCAGCACGTCGGAGCCGGGACGGCCGCGGCGGTCCCGGATCTGCGCGGACAGGAAATCCGCGAACGCCTCCCCGGCGGCGGCCGCCTCCGCCGCCGACGTCGCGGAGGTCATCGAGCGGGCGTGGCGGGCGAGGTCGTCGTGCTGCTCCGGCGGGACGCCCAGCAGCACCGCCACGAGCACCGGCGGGATCCTGGCGGCGAGGTCCGCGACGAGGTCTGAGCGGCCCTGTGGGCGCAGCTCCCGCACTACCCGGCGGGTGAGCACCCGGACGCGCTCCTCGTGCTCCGCGGCGGCCGTGGGGGTGAAGAACGGCGACATCAGCTTGCGCCAGTCGTTGTGCTCGGGCGGGTCGCTCTCGAACAGCGGCGCGTTCACCCCGCCGGTGCCCGGCAGGAGCATCGTGGCGCCGATGCCGTCGACCGCCGAGCTGAACTCGTCGTGCCGCATCGCGGCGGTGATGATGTCGGCCTGCTTGGTGAGGGCGACGAACCCGCCGTGCGCCCCGCTGCGCGCGACGGGGCACCCGCGCCGGAGCTCGGCGGTCGTCTCGTGGATCACCCGCGCGACGGCGGGGTCGAGGTGGTCGAAGTCCTTGGCGAGGTCGTGCGCCGAGGCGCCCCCCGGTTCACCGTTCGACCGCAACGAGCCCCCCGACTTCCCGAACCAGTAGGCACATCACGCTAGTCATGCGCCCGGCACGTGTCGACACCGCCGTGCCGATGGCCTTCCCCCGCTCGCGGCGGAAGGCCCGCGTCCTCAGGCCATCGCGTCGAGCCGCGACAGCGCGTGCTCGATGATGCCCACCAGCACGGCCTTGCTCGACTCGCGGTTGCGCACGTCGCACAGCACGACCGGGATCGACTTGTCCAGGTCCAGCGCGCCGCGCACCTCGTCCGCCGTGTACTTGTGGGCGTCGTCGAAGCAGTTGACGGCCACGATGAACGGGATGTCCCGGCGCTCGAAGAAGTCGATCGACGGGAAGCTGCTGTCCAGCCTGCGGGTGTCGACCAGGACGACGGCGCCGATCGCGCCCTGCGCCAGCTCGTCCCACATGAACCAGAAGCGGCCCTGTCCGGGTGTCCCGAACAGGTACAGCACGATCTCGGGGCTGATCGTGATGCGGCCGAAGTCCAGCGCGACCGTGGTCGTCGTCTTGCCCTCGACGCCCGCGAGGTCGTCGACGCCGACGCTCGCCTCGGTCAGCAGCTCCTCGGTGTGCAGCGGGGCGATCTCGCTGACCGACTTGACCATCGTCGTCTTGCCGGTGCCGAAGCCACCGGCGATGACGATCTTGACCGGGGTGGGAACGAGCAGCTCTCCGCCCGGCCGCTCAGATTCCACGGACGCCATTCAGCACCGCCTGCAGTAGGTTCCTGTCTGGAATTTCCGCGACCCGCGCGGGGTCCCGGATGACGACGTCACCGCGCTGGATGAGATCGCTCAACAACACCTTCACCACGACGAGCGGAACATCGAGGTAGGCCGCGACCTCGGCGACCGACAGCGGCCGCCTGCACAGCTCCATGATCTCCAGGTGCTCGACCGTCAGCGACTCCGGGTCGGAGGCCGACGGCATCGCCCGCACCTGCGTCACCAGGTGCAGCTCGGCGGTCACCGGACGGGTGCGGCCGCGCACCATCGCGTACGGGCGCACCACCGGACCCGCGGCCTCGTCGTACCACCAGTCGTCGCGGCCGTTCATCAGGACGACCTACGAGCCGAGGGCAGAGGCGGGACTACTTCGGCCCGCGGCGCCGAGGAGAGGTAAGTTCCGACTCTTTTCACGAGCATGTTCATCTCGTAGGCGATCATGCCCATGTCGGCGTCCTCCTCCCCGAGCACAGCGAGGCACGCCCCGTGGCCCGCCGCTGTGACGAAGAGGTAGGCGTGCTCCATCTCGACGATGGTCTGCCGCACCGCGCCGCCGCCGAACTGGCGGCCGGTCCCCCTGGCGAGGCTCTGGAACGCCGACGCCATCGCGGACAGGTGGTCCGAGTCGTCCTTCGACAGTCCGGGCGAACGGCCCAGGAGCAGGCCGTCGGCGGAGAGGACCACGGCGTGCCGCGCCCCCACCACTCGACTGACCAGGTCTTCCAACAACCAGTTCAGCTCGTTGTGCTGGCTGTTCATGTCGTTCATGTGGAGATTGCCCCTTCCCAGGCTCACGTCATCCACGACGAATCACGGTTCGAGGTCGTTGTCGCCGCGACGGGCCTCGCGCGCGCCCTTCTGGAATGCGGCCAGACCCTGCCGAGTGCGTTCGGCGGACCTCTCGATCTCGGCCTCCGCGATGGGCTCGGGGGCGATGAGGTGGTCGTCGGTCGCCAGCTGTGGTGCCAGGTTCTGCTGGCGACGTCTACGGGGGAGCTCAGGCCTGCTCCGCGGCAAGTCCATCTTCATCTGCACGGTCTCCGGCGCCTCCGGGTCGTCCACCGGCCACTGCGCCTCCCTCGACCTCCGGGGCAGCTCCACCTGCGCGATCACGGGGGACCGCTGCGCTGCGTGGGAATCTCCGGCGATCTCCGTCTCGGCCTTGGCCCAGAAGTCTTCCACTCCACTGGAGGACTCGCCCGGTGCTCCGGGAAACCGGGCCTCCCCGCTGAGGTCGCCCTGGCGGGCCGCCTCCGAGTGGACCAGGTCGTGCTCCGGCGCACCACGCCGCGCGGTGATCTCGTTGGCGTTGGCGGGCTCGACGTTGGACGAGGGGCCCGCGACGATCTCCGAGGGGATCAGCACGAGCGCGAGGGTTCCGCCGTAGAGCGACTCGCGCAGCTCCACGCGGATCTTGCGGCGGTCGGCGAGCCGGGCGACCACGAACAGGCCGAGCCGGGACTCACCGCGCAGCGACATGGCGTCGAACTCGGGTGGGTTGGCTAGCATCTCGTTGGCTCGGGCCCGGTCCTCCGGGCTCATGCCGAGGCCGTGGTCCTCGATCTCGACCACGATGCCCTGGGGCACCTGACTGCTGTGCACCTGGACCTGGGAGCGGGGCGACGAGAACGCCGTGGCGTTGTCGACCAGCTCGGCGATGAGGTGGATCGTGTCGGCGACCGCGCCGCCCACCAGGGCGGTGTCGGGCACCGGGTTCATCTTCACGCGCACGTACTGCTCGGTCTCGGCGACACCGGCGCGCAGGATGTCGATCATGCGCACGGGCTTGCGCCACTGACGTCCCGGCTGCTCGCCCGCGAGGATGATCAGGTTCTCGGCGTTGCGGCGGGCGCGGGTGGCGAGGTGGTCGAGCTGGAACAGCGCGTCCAGCTGCTCCGGGCTCTCCTCCTCGCGCTCCAGCTTGTCGAGGATCTTGAGCTGGCGGTGCACGAGCCCCTGGTTGCGGTGGGCGATGTCGAGGAACACGCGGTTCACACCGTCGCGGACCTGGCTCTCCTTGACGGCCGCGGCGACGGCGGTGAACTGCGCCGCGTTGAACGCGTCGGCCACCTGCCCGATCTCGTCCTGGCCGTAGTCCAGCGACGGGACCTCGGCCTCCACGTCGACGTGCTCGCCCTTGCGCAGCCGTTCGACGATGTCCGGCAGCCGCTCGTGCGCCAGGTCGAGGGAGTCGTTCTTCAGCTTGACCAGTCGCGAGATGAGGGCGCGGTTGACCAGGCGGTTGGAGATCCGGACGGCGACGAAGATGCCGATGACCACCGCGAGGAGCGCGATCAGGCTGCCGATGAGGACCGTGTTGAACTTGTTCTCGCCGTTGACCAGCGTGACGTCGGTGGCGTCGACGGACTGCTCCGTCACCAGCTTCGTCAGCTCGGTGCCCAGCGCGCTGGTGGCGGCCTGCCAGTCCTGCAGCGAGACCACGCTGGTGGGCCGCTCGCCGTCGCTGCGGATCAGCCCGGCCTGGTAGTTCTCGACCTTCTTCCAGTCCTCGCTCTCGGTGATCCGGCGGTGGTGCTCGCGCACCCGCGGCTCGGCGTAGGGCTGGATGTCGCTCAGCGACGACCGGTAGGCGCCGACCAG
The DNA here is from genome assembly GCF_003002815.1 of Umezawaea tangerina. Taxonomy (GTDB): domain Bacteria; phylum Actinomycetota; class Actinomycetes; order Mycobacteriales; family Pseudonocardiaceae; genus Umezawaea; species Umezawaea tangerina. The sequence continues at coordinate 64,652 of NZ_PVTF01000006.1, forward strand.
GTTCGCGAACTCCACCCGGTCGTCGTCGGTGAACTCGTTCGCCGCCAGCGAGCCGGACGCGATGGACGTCGCGCGGGACATCCAGTCGGCGGCCTGGAAGTACTGGGTCGAGGCGAGACCGCCCTGCACCGCCACCGGGTCGGGCACGATGCGCGCCTGCGTGGTGAACAGCGTGTGGGCCGCGTCGAGGAGGCTGTTGTAGTAGTCGTAGATCTCGCGCTTCGGGGTCTTCCCGGCCTCGACCTGGGCGCGCCGGTTCGGCAGCTGCGACAGCAGGCCGTTCATGTTGTTGATGCCGTCGACCACCTGCTGCGGCGCCGATCCCGAGAGCGTGGCGAACGCGGATCTCATCACGCCGAGGCCCTCGTCGGTCCGGGCCTGCTGCGCGCGCAGGTCCGCCGACGATCCGGGCTGGCTCAGGCTCGTCATCGTCAGCTCGCGCTCGCGCTGGATCGCGGCGAACGTCTGGACGGCCGGAATGGAGGCGTCCTTCACGCCCTGGGCGACAGCTCGCTGGTAGAAACCGTCAAACACGGTGTACGACGAGAACAGCGCCCACATCAACAACAGCACGACGCTCGGGACGACCACGACACCGGTCAGTCGTGTCCGGATGGTCTTGTAGTTCGTCTCCGAACTGCTCTTCTGCTTCACAGCGCTCCGCAGCTTCGTGAATCTGGTTTTGCCAGGGCAGGCGCTGCACGTGAGATCCGCCTGCGGCCACGTCACTCGATTGGCCACGAAACGGTAACACTGGAAGATCATCATTACCAACAGGCAGCGATCACTCGCACGGCGCGAGCGAGAGGGTACCCATTCGTGTGAGGCATGGGAACACGGGGCCGACGTGGAATCCCGCGAAAATCCACGCCGACCCCGTCACCACCTGGTTTACTGCGCGGTTTGCCCGCGGGCGGCCCTCACGGTTTGGGGATCGCGACCGCGTTGTAGGTCGTATCCGGCGTCGGCGGCGTCGAGAACCGCGCGTTCGGCAGGTACAGCGACTTGCCGAACGAGGCCACCGTGGTCGGGACGTCGAACCGGGGATCGGTCACCGAGGTCACCAGCTCACCGCGGGTTCCGGTGCGGTTCAAGGAGAACTCCGCGACCGTGTTCAGCCGGTTCTGCACCACGTAGAGCGACCTCCCCAACACGAGCAGTCCATCACCATTGGCCAAAACCTGCCCTCCCAGGTCGACCTCCTTCGTGACCCCGTTCGCCGGGTCGACCCGGAACAGCTTCCCGGTGTTGCTCTGCACGACGAGCAACGCCCGACCATCGGGCGTCTCCGCGATCCCGTTGGCGTTGTTGACACCGGGGGTCAGCACGAGGTCACCGGTCAGCGGCACCGTCTCGGCGGCGTCGGGCAGCTCGCCGTGCCGACCGAGGGAAACCTTGTACAGCACCGACTTGCGCGAGTCCGTGAACCACGCGGCCCGGTCGGTGACCACCACGTCGTTGACGAAGGTGTCGGCGTCCGGCGAGAACTGGTAGCTCTTCAGCACCGCGCCGCCGCGCGCGTCCACGACCCTCCCGTTCCCGGCCCCGCCACCGGCCACGAACAGCCTCCCGCGGTCGTCGACCTTCAACCCGACCGACGGCGTACCAGGCCCTTTGCTGAAAACCTCCCCCTTCCCGGTCCTCAGGTCGACCCGGTAGAGCGACCCGTCGCCCCGCGACCCGAAGTACGCCGTCGGCTCGTCCCCGATCGCGATCCCCTCCGGCAGGAACCCGTTGGGGAGCGCGAGCTCGGTCGGGAACACCCGCCCCCGGTCCGCACCTGCGGGACCCGCTCCCACCAGCGAGATCCCCAGCACGCCGACGGCGACCAGCACGCCAAACCCATGAGACATGTCCAACTCCTGTCGTTCGCACGGTTCGTCCCCACGACCTCCGGAGTCTTTCGCAGCGAGAACACCGCAACCACCGCCGCGAGGACCGCTTCAGCGAACCGACAGGTCGGTTAGCGGTTCCGATCCGCCATAAGAGACGTGAATCGGTCTCATGGTCTGCCGAAATGGAGTCGAATGTCGCAAGAAGTGGACAGGGGGATCGGGAAACCGACGCACAGCCATTTCGTCCACCGTCCAAGCCCGTTCGGACACCGGCGTCGACGGAATCGGCGACCTCTCCGGATCGGATCCGCGCCCGGCCCGATTGACCGATTGCCGGACAAGTCGCGGGCGGTTCCGACCGGAACGGCGCTTCCCGATGATCCACAAGTCGTCGGACCGCTCGCGACTATCGCGCCGAACAGCGGTGACAGCACCTCGAACGGGCCGAAAACCGTTGCCGCCCAAGGAGTTCCGCCAGACCGCGCGGTCTGGGGACCGAACGGTCCGCAGGGTCTCCGGTTAGCGGTCGGTGGTGACCGAATCACCAACTGCCAGGGAATCGTGAAACCGCACGTCATGCGCCCTGCGTGACCGGCGTGCCGCACTCGGTGAACATAACGAGCCGATAACGACGAGGTCGCGGAGGAGCATCGGGAGCGGATTGGTACGTATGCCCCAGTGTCCACCGCCGTCAGGCGGCCGGGGATCGAAGCGCACTGCGCGTACCAAACGACGAGGTGACACATCACATGACGCGTTCCCAGGGACGGCATTCCTTCTCCCGCCGCGCGAAGCTGACCGCTGGAATGACCGGATTGGCACTCACGGTTGGTCTGGCCGTCGCGTTCACCACGACCGGGGACCAGGGGGAGGCTCGTGCCGATGGCGCGGACAAATCGCTGTTCGTCGACATCACCACGGTCAAGCCGAACGTCAAGACGCCGAAGGCGCAGCAGGACGCGACCACCGGCACGTTCACGGTCGACTGCGGGTTGAACGAGAACAAGCACTTCAACGGCGACAACTTCATCGCGGCCCCTGGGGTGAACAACGGCGCGGAGCACCTGCACGACTACGTGGGCAACCTGACGACCGACGCGAACTCCAGCAACCAGAGCCTCCAGGCGGGCGGGACCACCTGCGCGAACGGCGACAAGTCGGCCTACTTCTGGCCGGTAATCCGGATCGACAAGGGCGAGGAGGAAGCCGCGGCGGGCGGCGACGCGGCAGCCGACGGGGATGCGGCTGCCAGCGCCCAGCCCAGCGCGACCAACCAGAACGGCCAGAACGGCCAACGCGGTCAGCGCGGCGGCCAGGGCGACCAGCAGGGTGACCGCCAGGGCGGCAACCAGCAGGGCGGCAACCAGCGCGACGGCCAGAACGGCCAGCAGGACAAGCCGCAGGGCTTCCAGCGCGACAACGGCCAGAACGACAACGACAACCAGCAGCAGCGCAACGGCCAGCAGGGCGGCAGGCAGGGCCAGGGCGGCAAGGACCAGGCGGCCAAGGACTCCGCGGCAGCCGGCTCGAACGCGGCGGACGCGAACGCCGGTCAGGACGCGAACGCCGACGCCGACGCCGCCCAGAACGAGGCCAACCTCGGCAAGGACGCGGCGGAGGACCTCCCCGGCAACGACGGCGTGATCCAGGAGCCGAAGGCCGCCGACATCACGTTCCGCGGCAGCCCCGTCGGCGACGTGGTCGCGATGCCGAAGTTCCTGAAGATCCTCTACGGCGACGCGAAGCGCTCGATCAACGGCGACAAGAACACCAAGGCGTCCTGGACCTGCGCGGGCTTCGAGGACAAGGTGCTGCTCGACAAGTACCCGATCTGCCCGAACGGCGCGGCCGTCAAGCGGATCCACGACTTCCCCGGCTGCTGGGACGGCAAGAACACCGACAGCGCCAACCACCGCGACCACGTGGCGTTCGCCGACGCCAACGGCCAGTGCGGCAACGGCTTCAAGGCCATCCCGCAACTGCGCATCACGCTGACCTACGACATCCCGGCCGATGTGCAGCGCAACGCCCAGTACAAGGTCGACTCGTTCCCGGCCGAGGAGCACGACCCGCTCACCGACCACGACGACTTCGCCAACGTGATGTCCGACCAGATCATGAACAGGCTGGTCGACTGCATCAACGGCAACAAGACCTGCAAGGAGTGAGCCGTGATCGAGGCGCACTACTCCGTCGCCGTCGAGGGAGACCGGAGTTGGCTCGGCCAGGTCGACGAACTGCGCCAGGGCGAGGACGTCAGACGGCTCCTCGACAAGCTCACCGATCCCCGTAGCGACAACGCCCTGCTCATCCACACCGACCGCCCCACGCTGGACTCCGGCTACCCGGACCACGAGGTGACGGTCGGGGTGCGGGGCGACCGCGGCGCGATCCTCTTCACCGACAGCAACACCGGCACGTGGGTCACGCTGGGCGAGGGCCCGGCGCGGCGCACGGTGTACGCGGGGATCGAGTTCCCCACGCACTGCGAGATCCCGGTCCCGTCCCTCGTCTCGGCCATCGAGGAGTTCCTCCTCACCGGCGAGCGCCCGACGAGGGTGCCGTGGCAACAGGCCCGGTGACGTCCCCCGTCATCGGAACCGCCGTGGAGGAGCGCACCCTCCTCCACGGCGGTTCACGGGATCACGAGTCCCGCGGTCCTCAACGACTCCTCGACGCGCAGCCGTTCCAGCTCGCGGTCCATGCCCTCGGGCAGGTAGCCCAGCCGGTGGTCGACCTCCACGGCCCGGCACGCCTGCACCAGCAGCGCGTCGTAGGCCTGCCGGGTGCCCGCCCTGCGGACCGCCGGGATGCCCGACTCGTAGCCCGCCAGGATCCGGTGCACGCGCCGGAGGTCGGCGGAGACCTGCTCGATGGACGGCCCCGCGGGCACGACCGGCACGCGGCGGCGGCGCTTGAGCCGCCGGACCACCTTCGGCACCACGATCGCCGTCCAGCAGAGCACCGCGGGCGTCGCCGTCAACGCCGCGTACGCCACCAGGTTCTGGACCGGGACCTCGGCCATCCCCCGATTCTACGGCTTTCCGGGCCCCGCTTGGAGTGCCAAGTACAGGTCCACACGGGTGGCGAAGTCGCCGAGGTCGACCCCGAGCAGCTCCTCCACCCGGCCGATCCGGTAGCGCAGCGTGTTCACGTGGACGTGCAGCTCCGCGGCGGCGGTCGTCCACGACCCCGAGCCGTCCAGGAACGTCCGCAGCGTGCCGACGAGGTCGGTGCCGTGCTCGGCGTCGTAGTCCAGCACCGCGCCCAGCAGCCTGCGCCGCACCGACGAGCGCAGCTCCTCCGGCACCCCGGCGAGCAGCAGCTGGTGCAGCGCGATCTCCTCGCCCGCCACCACGCACGTGCGGCCGGGCCGCGCCTCTCCCAGCCGCCGCGCGTGCGACGCCTCCTCGACCGCGCCGCGCAGCCCGGCGACGCCGGTCGGTGAGCTGATCCCGACCAGGAGCCGGGTCGAGCCGAGGCCGGGTTCCAAGGCGCGCAACGCCTTGCGCGCCACGTCGGCGGGCCGGTCGACGTCGGCGGGCGCCAGCGCGTACACCTCGGTGCCGACCGCGCCGACGAGCGCCCGCGGGGCGATCTCCGCGACCAGCTCCTCCAGCACGGCCGTGGCGAGGTCGACCCGGTGGTCGGACGTCGAGACCGCGAGCACGCGCAGCGGCGCGTCCGGCTCGAACCCCGCGGCCGAGACGCGCGAGCGCAGCTCCCCCGGTCCGGCCGAGCCGTCCAGCACGAGCCGCAGCAGCGGTCCGGTCGCGCGGTTCTCGATCACCCGGCCCTGCGCGATCCGCGACCGCTCCAGCGCGACCAGGCTGGCCAGCTCGGCGGCGACCTCGTCGTCGCGCCGGTCGCCGGTCGCGGCCAGGATCCAGCCGGTCAGCCGTCCCCCGCCGCGTTCGGCCACCGGCAGCAGCGTCGTGCCGCGGACGAGCTTGGGCAGCCGGTCGGCGCGCAGGAAGTCGCGCACCAGCGCCGCGGGCTGGTCGACCTCGGCGCCCGCGACCAGCCTGCCGGTCGTGGACAGCACCGAGCACGCCGCGCCCAGCTCGCGGGCGCCCGCCTCCACCAGCGCGGGCAGGCCCTCCGCGACCACGGTCAGCAGCCTGCGGTGCCGCCCGAGCATCGTGCCCGCGTCCCCGACCCGTTCGGCCGCCAGCTCCAGCACCACCCGTTCGGTGATGGTCGCGAACGACAGGTCGACGGGCACCTCCAGCAGCGGGACGCCGTGCCTGGCGCAGGCCTCCAGCAGCGCCGCCGGGAGCTCCCGCGCCTCGGCCTCGCTGGCCGCCAGCGCCGCGACACCCGCGCGGGCGAGCGAGGAGACGAACACCTCGCAGTCGGCGGGTCCGCGGTGCCACAGCAGCCCGGTGAGCACCAGCTCCCCGCCGGAGAGGTACCGGGCCGGATCGGGGAGCTCGGTGCCGTAGAGCCTGGTCACGGGCCGGTCGAGCAGGTCCTCACCGCACCTCGGGCGCAGTCGCAGCTCGGGCATCCCGAGCAGGGCCCGCACGAGCACCGCGACCACCTCCCTCGTCCGATCGGGTTTGTAGGAAAGCACAACCGCACCGACTGTAGGAGCCTGGGTTTCATGCGCCCCGCCGTAGCTGTCCCCCGGTCCCGCTCTGTGTACTGGCCCACACACCGATTGGAGGGCGAGTGACGATCTCCACCCACGTGCTGGACGCGCAGCGCGGCAGACCCGCCACCGGGCTCGCCGTGCGGCTGGAACGCGCGGACGGGACGCTCCTGTCGTCCGGGCGGACCGGCGCCGACGGCCGGATCACCGGCTGGGACGCCACCGAGGCGGGCGTCTACCGGCTGGTGTTCGACACCGGACCGGTCTCGCCGTTCTTCCCGGAGGTCGTGCTGACGTTCCGCGTCGCCGACCCGGCCGAGCACCACCACGTGCCGCTGCTGTTGTCCCCGTTCGCGTACTCGACCTACCGAGGCAGCTGATGGACTTCCTACGCCCCAACACCTTCGCCGAGGCGCTGGCCCTCAAGGCCGAGCAGCCCGACGCCGTGCCGATCGCCGGTGGCACGGACGTGATGGTGGAGCTGAACTTCGACCACCGCAGGCCGCCCGCGCTGCTCGACCTGACCCGGATCGCCGAGCTGCGCGAGTGGTCGGCGGTGGACGGGAAGCTGCGCGTCGGGTCCGGTGTGCCGTACGCGCGGATCATCGAGCAGCTCGGCGGGCAGCTGCCGGGCCTGGCGATGGCGTCGCGCACGGTCGGGTCGCCGCAGATCCGCAACCGCGGCACGGTCGGCGGGAACCTCGGCGCCGCCTCCCCCGCCGGTGACACGCACCCGGTGCTGCTGGCGGGCGACGCGGTGATCGAGGCCGCCTCCGCCCGCGGCACCAGGATGATCCCGGCCGCCGAGTTCTACCTCGGCGTGAAGCGCAACGCGCTGGAGCCCGACGAGCTGATCGCCGCCGTGCACCTGAACGCGGCGCCGGGGCCCGAGCAGTTCGCGAAGGTCGGCACCCGCAACGCCATGGTGATCGCGGTGTGCTCGTTCGCCATCGCCCTGCACCCCGCCGAGAAGCGGGTCGGCGCGGCGGTCGGGTCGGCCGCCCCGACGCCCCGGCACGCCACGGCCGCCGAGGAGTTCCTGGCGGGCGAGCTGGACTGGGACGCGCCGAAGCCGCTGCTGGACTCGGTGAAGCGCCGGTTCGGCGAGCTGGTCGCCGAGGCGGCGAGCCCGATCGACGACGTGCGCGGCAGCGCCGCGTACCGCAAGCACGCACTGGCCGTCCTCGCCCGCCGCACGCTGGGCTGGGCGTGGCAGGACCACCTCGGCAAGGAGACCCGCGAATGCGCGTGACCGTGACCGTCAACGGCGAGCAGCGCCGGGCCGACGACGTGTGGGAGGGCGAGAGCCTGCTGTTCCTGCTGCGCGAGCGGCTGGGCCTGCCGGGGTCGAAGAACGCCTGCGAGCAGGGCGAGTGCGGCTCGTGCACGGTGTACCTGGACGACGTGCCGGTCTGCTCGTGCCTGGTGGCCGCGGGCCAGGTGCAGGACCGCGAGGTGCGCACGGTCGAGGGCTTGGCCGAGGGCGACCGGCTCGACCCCGTGCAGGAGGCGTTCGTCGAGGCCGGCGCGGTGCAGTGCGGGTTCTGCACGCCCGGTCTCGTGGTCGCCGCGCACGACCTGCTCGACCGCGTGCCGCGGCCCAGCGACCCGGAGATCCGGGAGGCGCTGGCCGGGAACCTGTGCCGCTGCACCGGGTACGAGAAGATCCTGGACGCCGTGCGGCTCGCGGCGGCCCGCCGGTGATCACCGTCATCGACCGGGTCGCGGTGTCCACGGTGGACGCGGCGGGTACCGAGCACCTGCACGGCCACGTGGTCGTGGACGGCGACACCATCGTGTCGGTCGGCTCGGGCCCGGCTCCCGCGCGGACCGGTCCGCACACCTACGTGGACGGCTCCGGCTGCCTGGTCACGCCCGGCCTGGTCAACACCCACCACCACCTCTACCAGTGGGCCACCAGGGGGTTCGCCCAGGACGCCACGCTGTTCGAGTGGCTGACCGAGCTGTACCCGGTGTGGCGCGGGCTCGACGCGGGCGTCACGCACGCCGCCGCGTCGGCGGGGCTGGCCCGGCTCGCGGTGACCGGCTGCACGACCGCGGCCGACCACCACTACGTGTTCCCGCGCGAGGGCGGCGACCAGTTCGAGGCGCTGGTGTCGGCGGGCAGGCGGATCGGCATCCGGCTGCACGCCGTCCGCGGCTCGATGGACCGCGGCCGGTCGCACGGCGGGCTGCCGCCGGACAACCTGGTCGAGGAGACCGAGGCCGCGCTGACCGCGACCGAGAAGGCGATCGACGAGCACCACGACCCCGCGCGCGACGCCCTCGTCCGGGTCGCGGTCGGCCCGTGCTCGCCGTTCTCGGTCAGTCCCGAGCTGATGACCGGTGCGGCGGAACTGGCCCGCCGCAAGGGGGTCCGGCTGCACACCCACCTCGCCGAGACGGTCGACGAGGAGGAGCAGTGCCTGGCCGAGAACGGCTGCACGCCCACCGAGTACGCCGAACGGCTCGGCTGGCTCGGCGACGACGTGTGGCTGGCGCACACCGTGCACCTGTCCGGCGACGCCGTGCGGCGGCTGGGTGCCACGAGCACCGGGTCCGCGCACTGCCCGACGTCCAACGGACGGCTGGGCACCGGTATCGCGCCCGTCCGCGACCTGCTCGACGCGGGCGCGCCGGTCGGTCTCGGCGTCGACGGGGCGGCGTCCAACGAGGACGGCGGCCTGGTGGCCGAGCTGCGGCAGTCCGTGATGCAGGCCCGGCAGCGCGGCGGGCCGAAGGCGATGACGTTCCGGCAGGCGCTCTGGCTGGGCACGATGGGCGGCGCCCGCTGCCTCGGCCGCCAGGACGAGATCGGCTCGATCGAGCCGGGCAAGCTCGCCGACCTGGCGCTGTGGCGGCTCGACGGCGTGGACCACGCCGGGATGGCCGATCCGGTGGCCGCACTGGTGTTCGGCCCGCAGCCGCCGTTGAAGCTGCTGCTCGTGGGCGGCAGGACCGTGGTCTCCGACAACGAGCTCCGCACCGCGCCCGCCGACGACCTGGCCCGTGAACTCCGGACCGCCAGCGCGAAGCTGATGACCGAAGATCCGCTTGCGGGATCGAGCATTCCAGGAGGATCCCGATGAGCCTGACCCCCGCCGAACTCACCTCCAGCGTCACCGGGGGCATCGGCACGAGCCCCCAGCGCCCGGACGGCAACCTCAAGGTGCGCGGCGAGTTCGCCTACGCGTCCGACCTGTGGCACGAGGACATGATCTGGGGCTCGACGCTGCGCAGCCCGCACCCGTACGCGCGGATCGTGTCGATCGACCTGACCGAGGCGCTGGAGGTGCCCGGCGTGTACGCCGTGCTGACGCACGAGGACGTGCCGGGCGCGAACCTGTACGGCCTGGAGCACAAGGACCAGCCCGTCCTCGCGGTCGACGTCGTGCGCTACCAGGGCGAGGCGGTCGCGCTCGTCGGCGCCGACCACCCGGAGACCGCCACCCGCGCGATGAAGCGGATCAAGGTCGAGTACGAGGTCCTGGAACCCGTGGTGGACATGGAGACCGCGGCCGACGACACCCCGCTGCACCCCGGCGGCAACCTCGTCCGGCACGTGCCGATCCGCCGCGGCGGCCAGGCCCCGACCGCGGACGTCGTGGTCACCGGCCGGTACGAGGTCGGCATGCAGGACCAGGCTTTCCTCGGCCCGGAGTCCGGACTCGCGGTACCCGCCGAGGACGGCGGCGTCGACCTGTACATCGCCACCCAGTGGCTGCACGTCGACCAGGGCCAGGTCGCCTCCGCGCTGGGGATGCCGCTGGACAAGGTGCGGCTCACGCTGTCCGGCGTCGGGGGTGCGTTCGGCGGCCGCGAGGACCTGTCGATGCAGGTGCACGCCTGCATGCTGGCGCTGCACACCCGCAAGCCGGTGAAGATGGTCTACAACCGCGAGGAGTCGTTCTACGGCCACGTGCACCGCCACCCCGCCGTGCTGCACTACGAGCACGGCGCGACCAACGACGGGAAGCTGGTGTACGTCAAGGCGAGGATCTTCCTCGACGGCGGCGCGTACGCCTCCAGCACCGGCGCGGTCGTCGCCAACGCCGCCACGCTCGGCGTCGGCCCGTACGAGGTCGACAACGTCACGATCGACTGCTACGGCGTCTACACCAACAACCCGCCGTGCGGTGCCATGCGCGGATTCGGTGCCGTGCAGGCGGGTTTCGCCTACGAGTCCCAGATGGACAAGCTCGCCGACGCGCTCGGGATGGACCCGGTCGACGTGCGGATCGCCAACGCGATGACCGAGGGCTCGGTCATGCCGACCGGCCAGGTGGTCGACTCCGCGGCCCCGGTGGCGCAGCTGCTGAAGCTGGTGAAGGACAAGCCGCTGCCGCCGGTGTCGACCACGCTCGACCTGCGCTCGATGCCCGGCGGCGTCTCCAACACCACCCACGGCGAAGGTGTCGTGCGCGGGATCGGGTACGCCGTGGGCATCAAGAACGTCTGCTTCTCCGAGGGCTACGACGACTACTCGACCGCACGGGTGCGCGTCCAGGTCATCAACGGCGAGCTGGTCGCGCTGGCGCACACCGCGGCGTGCGAGGTCGGTCAGGGCCTGGTGACGATCATGCAGCAGATCGTGCGCACCGAACTCGGTGTGCAGCGCGTGACGATCCTGCCGATGGACACCAGCATCGGCAACGGCGGCTCCACCTCCGCGTCCCGGCAGACCTACGTCACCGGCGGCGCGGTCAAGGCCGCCTGCGCGGCCGTGCGCGACAAGCTGGCCAAGCTCGCGGGCGGCCGTGATCTGTCCGAAGTGGACCTGGTGGAGCTGCTGGGCGACGACGTGGTCGACGAGACGGTCGAGTGGCGGCACCGCGCGACCGAGCCGCTGGACCCGGAGACGGGCCAGGGCAACGCGCACGTGCAGTACGGGTTCGCGGCGCACCGCGCCGTGGTCGACGTGGACGTGGAGCTCGGGCTGGTCAAGGTGGTCGAGCTGGACTGCGCGCAGGACGTCGGCAACGCGCTGAACCCGCAGGCCGTGCTCGGCCAGATCCAGGGCGGCTCCGCACAGGGCCTCGGCCTCGCGGTGATGGAGGAGATCCAGACCTCGGGCGGCAAGGTGCGCAACCCGTCGTTCACCGACTACCTGATCCCGACCGTGCTCGACATGCCGCCGATGAGCATCGACGTGCTCGAACTGGCCGACCCCAACGCGCCCTACGGCGTCCGCGGTGTCGGCGAGCCGCCCACCATCTCGTCCACCCCGGCCATCGTGGCCGCCATCCGGGCCGCGACCGGCCTCGCGCTCACCCGCGTCCCGGTCCGACCCGAGCACATCACCGGAACCTGAGTCCCACCCCCGTCCACGTCGCGGCCCACCCGGCCGCGGCGCGGACGAGCACGCCCGAGGAGACCCCCATGACCACATCCGTCAACGCCGACCAGGCCTGGCTGCGCGAGGCCGTCGACCTGGCGACGAAGAACGTCGCCGACGGCGGCGGCCCGTTCGGCGCGGTGATCGTCCGCGACGGCGAGGTCATCGCCGCCGGCACCAACCAGGTCACCCCGCTGCTCGACCCGACCGCGCACGCCGAGGTCGTGGCCATCCGCGCCGCCTGCCGGGTGATCGGCGACTTCAAGCTCACCGGCTGCGTGCTGGTGTCGTCGTGCGAACCCTGCCCGCTGTGCATCTCCGCCGCGCTGTGGGCGCGGGTGGACCGGGTCGTGTTCGCCGCGGACCGCGACGACGCGGCGGCGGCCGGGTTCGACGACCGCGAGTTCTACGAGCTGTTCGGCAAGCCCAGGGAGGCCTGGAGCCTGCCCGTCGACCGCGTGAGCACCGACGTGGACAACGCGCCCTTCAGCGCGTGGCTGTCCCGCGCCGACCGCGTCGACTACTAGAGACCGGTGCTCGGATCTGACTCTCGGCTCGCCGAGACCCGGAGCGCTGTGAAGCAGAAACGCGTCCGACGGGGCCGAAGCCGGCAAGCACGGGCCCCGCCGGACGCGCCCACCGGCACGGGAAGGACGTCATGACCCAGCTAAGGAATGACATCCCCGCACGAACACCCCTCGACCGGTTCTTCCGCGTCAGTGAACGCGGGAGCACCCTCGGCCGCGAGGTGCGCGGTGGGATCACCACCTTCGTGGCGATGTCGTACATCGTATTGCTCAACCCGCTGATCCTCGGGGCGTCCGCCGACATCACCGGCGCGAAGCTCTCGATCGAGCAGGTCACGACCGCCACGGCGCTGGCGGCGGGCGTGATGACCATCCTCATGGGCCTGGTCGGCAACGCCCCGCTGGCCCTGGCGGCGGGCCTGGGCGTCAACGGCGTGGTCGCGTTCCAGATGGCCCCGACGATGACCTGGGCGCAGGCGTTCGGCCTCGTGGTGCTGGAGGGCTTCTGCATCGTCGTCATGGCGGTCTCGGGGGTGCGGGAACGGATCATCAACGCCATCCCGGAGCCCTTGAAGATCGCCATCACCGTCGGCATCGGCCTCTACATCGCCTTCGTCGGCCTGGTCAGCGCCGGTTTCGTCACCCGGACCCCGGACGCGGCCCACTCGACCGTCCCGGTCCGCATGGGTGTGGACGGCCACCTGGTCGGCTGGCCGATCGTCGTCTTCGCCGTGGGCCTGCTGCTGATGATCGTCCTGGTGAGCCGGGGCGTCCCCGGCGCGGTGCTGATCAGCATCGGCACCGCCACCCTGCTGGCCGTCGTGGTCAACGCCGCCTTCCACGTGCAGGGCTGGGGACTGGTCGAACCGACCCTGCCCGACCGGGTCGTGGCCGCCCCGGACTTCGGCCTGTTCGGCCAGGTCGACCTGTTCGGCGGGTTCGCCTCGGCGGGCGCGATCAGCGCCACGGTCTTCCTGTTCACCCTCGTGCTGTCCGGGTTCTTCGACGCCATGGGCACCATCACCAGCGTCTCCGACGAGGCCGGCCTGACCAAGGACGGCAAGGTCGAGGGCATGGGCCGCATCCTCCTGGTCGACGGCGCGGGCGCCATCGCGGGCGGCATCACCGGCTCGTCGCCGAACACCGTGTTCCTGGAGTCCGCGGCGGGCGTCGGCGAGGGCGCCCGGACGGGCCTGGCCAGCGTCGTGACCGGCGCGATGCTCGGGGCGACGCTGCTGTTCACCCCGCTCGCGGCCGTCGTCCCGGCGCAGGCGGCCGCACCCGCGCTGGTCGTGATCGGCGGCCTGATGATGGCGCAGGTCCGCCGCATCCCGTGGCAGGACACCGACTACACGATCCCGGTGTTCCTCACCGCCGCGCTCATCCCGTTCACCTACTCCATCACCAACGGCATCGGCGCCGGGCTCGTGTCCTACGTGCTCATCAGGGTCTGCAAGGGCCGGTGGCGCGAGGTGGGCGGGCTGATGACCGTGATCGCGGGCCTGTTCGTCCTGTACTTCGGCGTCGAAGCCGTCACCGCCGTCCTGCGCTGAACCCGGAGGTACCCCGTGGCTCTGATCTTCCTCAACGGCGGCGGCATGCGCGGCGGCCCGCTGCACCACCAGCTCCAAGGGACGCCGCTGCTGTGCGTGGCCCGCAGCGCGCCCAAGTACCGCTACTTCTCCGTCGGCGACCGCTTCCCCGCCATGCACGGGTCCGGCACCGGCTCCGTCCTCGGCGAGGTCTACGACCTCCCGCTCACCGTCCTGCGCGACCACCTCCTCCCCGCCGAACCACCCGAGCTGGAGATCGGCGTCGTCGAGCTCGCCGACGGCAGCGCCTGCCTGGCCACCGTGCTCCGCGACAGCCACCTCGACTCCCCGGACCTCGTCGACATCACCCACATAGGTGACTGGCAGGCGTGGCTGGACCGCGACCGGCCCTGACCACGTATCCGACCACCCACCCCGCGCTCTTGCAGTGGTGGCGGACCTCGCCGCTGGGGGTGGCGAGGAGCGCCGAGGGGGAACGCAGGGGCTGTGGGCGGTAGGCGGTCGAGGGGCCTTCTACCGCCCACTCCTTTGCGCGCTAACGTGTTCGCTCATCCGCACTCGGGGGGACACGTTGGCTATCGCGGTCACGGACGACGGCTACCGGCTCTGGTACGAGGCGGAGGGCACCGGCCCCGCCATCGTCTTCCCGGCCCGGTTCCGCATCGAGCAGGCCGCACTGGCCAAGGCGCTCGCCCACAACCACCGCGTCGTCCGCTACAAGCCCCGCCAGGTGGTCGGCGTCCTCGAACCCGACGACGACGCGGGCGGCCCGTGGACCCCCACCACGTGGACCGACTACCCGATGGACCAGGAGATCTCCGACCTGCACGCCGTCGCCGACGCCGCGGGCGTGGACGACTTCGTCCTCGCGGGCTACTCGGGGATGGCCGCACTGGCGGGCTTCATGGTCACCGCCACCACCCGCGCCACCGGTCTCCTGATCGGCGGCTTCCCCCTGCTCGCCGGGTACGACTACTGGCTCGGCTACGTGGAAGGCGCACGCGCCGCACTGCTCCAGGCAGGCCTGCCGGACAAGGCGAACGAACACCACATGGGAGTCCTGCTCTACCGCACGTGGTCCGACCGCGACGACACAGCGACCCTGACCGCACTACCGGGCCCGAAGATCCTCTGGTACGGCTCCCAGGACGGCGAACCCGACTGCCGGATGCACGACTACGTGGGCGGCAGCGCCATCGCCCGCCGCATCCGCGCGACCGCCCCTGTGCTTGATGGGGCCGGTTTCACGCTTCTGGAGTTCGAGGGCCACGACCACATCGCAGCACTGTCCACAACGGATGAAATCGCTCCGAGGCTGCTGATCGCTTTGGCAGAGGCCGGTTGGTGAGGGTGGGTCCCTCGAAAACGGGTATCGCTACAGCGGACCCAGGTGCGGCCGACTTGACTTGGGGCCCCTTTTTTGGGCTTCGTCGGGCGAAAAAGGGCAGGTGGTAGAGCCTGCCCGCCGACTAATTATAAGCCCAAAAACCCCAAGTCAAGTCGGCCGCACGGCGGACGAGTGCGCTCGGTTGCGCTGTGGTCGGGCTGTTGGCTCGGTTGGGTGGTTCATTCAGAACAAGCCCCGTTCGAACGCCACCGCCACGGCGGCGGCGCGGTCTTTCACGCCCAGCTTCGCGTACACGTGCAGCAGGTGGGTTTTCACGGTCGCCTCGCTGATGAAAAGCTTCGCCGCGGCCTCGCGGTTGGTCGAGCCTCGTGCCACCAGCCCCAGCACTTCGAGTTCCCGTGAGCTGAGGGGGTCCGCAGCAGGTGAGCGCACCTGTCCCAGCAAGGTCGTCGCCACTGATGGGGACAGCACTGCTTCGCCGCGGGCGGCTGAGCGCACGGCGCGGAACAGTTCGTCGCGCGGTGTGTCCTTCAGGAGGTAGCCGGTGGCGCCCGCTTTCACGGCGGGCAGCACGTCGCTTTCGGTGTCGAAGGTGGTCAGGACCAGGATGCGGGCGGGGTTCCCCTTCTCCCGCAACGAGGTGATGGCGCCGACGCCGTCCACCCTGGGCATCCGCAGGTCCATCAGCACGACGTCCGGTCGCACGGCCTCGACGAGCGTGACGGCCTCCGCGCCGTCCGCGGCCTCGCCGACGACCTCGAAGTCGCCGTCCCCCGAGAACATCCCGCGCAGCCCGTCGCGCACCACCGGGTGGTCGTCCACGATCACCAGCCGGATCACGTCGTCACCGCAGTGGGGATCGCCGGGACGCTGGCGGAGACGGCCGTGCCCAGGCCGGGCTCGGACTCCACCTCGAACGCGCCCGCGAGCCTGCTCACCCGCTGCCTCATGGTCATCAGACCGAACCCCTCGCCACCGGTGGCACCGGGGTCGAAGCCGACCCCGTCGTCGCGGACGTCCAGCGTCACCACGTCCTCCATGTACGACAGCGTCAGCCCGACCCTGGACGCCGCGGCGTGCTTGGCGACGTTGGCCAGCGCCTCCTGCGCGGTGCGCAGCAGCGCCACCTCGACCTCGGGGTGCATCGGCCGCGCGGTGCCGGTGGTGGTGACCTCGACCGGGACGCCGGTGGCGCCGCGCCAGCCCTCCACGACCTCGGCCAGCGCCTCGGGCAGGGCCGCGTTGGCCAGCGGCGCGGGCCGCAGGGCGTGGACGGACCTCCTGGCCTCGGTGAGGTTCTCCCTGGCGAGCCGGGTCGCGGTGGCCACCCGTGCGCGCCAGTCACCGGTCTGCTCGGCGGCCTCCAGCTGGGTGATGATCCCGGTGAAGCCCTGCGCCAGCGTGTCGTGGATCTCCCGCGCCATCCGCTGCCGCTCGTCGAGCATACCGGCCTCGCGGGCCTGGACGAGGAGCTGGGCGTGCAGACCCGCGTTCTCCTCCATCGTGGCGGCGAGCTGGGCCACCATCTCCTTGCGCTTGCGGCTCTGCTCGGTCGTCACGTGCCCGACGAACGTGAACGTGCACGCGATCGTCACGAAGAGGAGGCCGAAGATCAGGAACGCGGTGAACTCCGGGCCGCTCGGCACCCCGCCGAACAGCGACATGGTGGCGAGCACCGCGGTCGTGGCGACCGCGACGAACATCCACCGCACCTTGAGCACTTCGCCGGCGTAGACGTAGACGGCGAACGACACGGCTCCGAACCACGTCTCGCGCAGGCCGAGGTAGCCGTAGAGGACCAGCATCCCGATGATGAAGACCGCCATCAGCCCCTGGCGCGTCCGCCACTTCGGGTGGGCGGTGAACCACCAGAACATCCACGCGTAGGTGAAGGCCACGACCGCGAGGCTGATCAGCTTCGCCCCGCGGTCGTGCGGCGACAGCACGAGGTAGAGCGCGGTGGTGACGGTGAGCACGAAGTACGGGATCACGTGCCCCACCGCCAGCATCCGGCGTTCCCACCTGTCCAGCGCGGTCTCGGCCACCTCTACTCCCAACGGAAGGTCCTGGCGGCGACGGTACCCGCGAACGCCGTGATCAGGGCCATGATCACGAGGTGCAGCGGTTCGGGTGCGGTGCCGACCCAGGCGTTCTGGAGCGCGGCGACGCCCGGCGGCAGGTACCGGCCGACGGTGTTGACCGCCTCCGGCAGCAGGAACCGCGGCAGGTAGGCGCCGCCGAAGAACATGATCAGGATGAACAGGACTCCCGCGACGCCGGTGGCGGCCCGCGCCGTCGGCGCGAGCGCGGCGATGACCAGCCCCAGCGCGAACAGCGAGGTGGCGCCCAGCAGCGTGGCCAGGACGAACCCGACCGGGTGGTGCGGCAGGTCGATGTCGAACACCAGCTTGCCCGCCGCCACGACGAGCACGACCGACGTCACCGCCGCGGCCAGGTTGACGACCAGCTGCGCGGTCAGCACCTTCGCCGGGTGCAGCGGCGTCGTGGACAGCCTGCGCAGCACGCCCTTCTCCCGGTAGGTGGCCACCGTCGTGGGCACCCGCTGCAACCCCAGGTACCCCAACGTGATCACCACCAGCGTGCCGACGTAGCCGTCGATGAACCGCAGCCCGCCGAACGTCGGGTCGGGTGAGCGCAGCATCGGGATGGCACCGAGCACCAGCAGCAGGATCGTCGGGAACAGCAGCGAGAAGTAGGCCATGACCCCTTCGCGCAGGTACAGCTTCGCCTCGACCCGGATGACCTTGAGCACGTCTTCTCCCCCGTCAGCTGCTGAGCTTGCGCCCGGTGAGCTCGACGAACGCGTCGTCGAGACTGGTCTGTTCGATGCGCAGCTCCGCGGCCACGACTTGGTTGCGCGCCAACAACGACGTGACCGCGTGCAGCAGGTTCCCCGTGCCGGTCACCACGATCTGGCCGCCGTGCGAGCGCACGTCCGACACCTCGGCGAGCTCGCGGAGGAGCTGCTCGGCGATCGGCTCGGAGGGCCGGAACCGCACCCGCTGCTCACCGTCCACACGCGACACGAGCCCGGCGGGCGAGTCGATCGCGACCACCCTGCCCGCGTCGATCACCGCGAGCCGGTCGCAGAGCCGTTCGGCCTCCTCCATGAAGTGCGTGACGAGCAGGATCGTCACGCCGGAGTCCCGGACGGCCTCGACCAGGTCCCAGGTGTCGCGCCGCGCCTGCGGGTCGAGTCCCGTCGTCAGCTCGTCCAGCACGGCGATCCGCGGCCTGCCGACCAGTGCCAGCGCCACCGACAGCCGCTGCTTCTGCCCGCCGGACAGCTTGCCGAACTCGACGTCCCGCTGCCCTTCCAGGCCGAGCCGGACCAGCAGGTCCCGCCAGTCGGCCGGGTCCGGGTAGAACGAGCTGTAGAGGTCAAGCGCCTCCCACACCCGCAGCCGTTCCGGCAGCAGGCTCTCCTGCAGCTGCACACCCATCCGCCGCCGCAGCTCGTCCCGGTCGCGCCGCGGGTCCAACCCGTCGACCCGGATCGTGCCGCGGTCGGGCACCCTCATCCCTTCGACGCACTCGACCGTCGTGGTCTTGCCCGCCCCGTTCGGCCCCAGGATGCCGAAGATCTCGCCCTCTTCCACGGTGAACGACACGCTGTCCACCGCGACCTTCGGCCCGTACCGCTTGCCGAGGTCCACCACCTCGATGATCGCCATGCCACAACACTGTCCGGTCGCGACGTCCGGCGGATCGACCGGCGAGCCATACCGGCGGTCAACCGATCGGTTGACCCACCTCGGGGTTCTTCCCCGACCTGACCCGCACCACGACCCACCCGAACACCGCCGCCACCGGGAACATGAGCACGCCGTAGACGGCTCCCGGCACCGCGATGTCCGTGCTGCCCAGGACGCTGATCGCGATCGTGATCGCCAGCGTGCTGTTGTGGACGCCGATCTCGAACGCGCTCGCGATCGCCTGCCGGTGCCCGATGCCGAACACCAGCGGCGCGATGTACCCGAGCGACAGGCTGACCAGGCAGAACACCAGCACCACCGCACCGCTGGCCGCCAGGTAGGGCCCGAGGTTCGCGCGCTCCGACACGACCGTCGCCACGATCACCGAGGCCAGCACCACCACCGAGAAGATCCGCACGGGCCGGTCCATCCGGTCGGCGAACCCGGACCACCTCCGCCGCACCACCATGCCGATCACCACCGGCACCAGCACG
Organism: Umezawaea tangerina; assembly: GCF_003002815.1. Lineage (GTDB taxonomy): Bacteria > Actinomycetota > Actinomycetes > Mycobacteriales > Pseudonocardiaceae > Umezawaea > Umezawaea tangerina. The sequence goes on from NZ_PVTF01000006.1 coordinate 84,054, forward strand.
ATCGCGAACACCTGCAGCACCTTGTCGAACTGCAGGTCCAGCGCCCCGCCCTCGGGCGCGAACACCTTGATCGCCAGGTTCGTGACCAGCGGCAACGTCACCACGGCCAGCACGGAGTTCACCGCCGTGAGCGTGATGTTGAGCGCGACGTCCCCGCGGAACACGTGGCTGAACAGGTTCGCCGTCGTCCCTCCCGGCGAGGCCGCCAGCAGCATCATCCCGACCGCCAGCAACGGCGGCAGCCCGAACAGCACCACCAGTCCGAAGCAGACCGCGGGCAGCAGCACCAGCTGGCAGACCAGCGCCACGAACACCGCCGCGGGCTGCCGCCGCACCCGGACGAAGTCCGCCACCGTCAACGACAGCCCGAGTCCCAGCATCACCACGGCCAGCGCCACCGGCAGCAGCACCGAACCAAGCACGGAGTCCATTCAGCGCCTCACAGTCCACCACCCGACGGGCCACGACCCTCGCAAGCCCACCGCCCGCGGTCAACCGTTATGTCCGATTCGATACGCACTCCGCACCCCTAGGGGTCAACCAGGGGCCGCGCAAGCGAGGATGCCGACGGATCGACCGCCTACGAGGCGATCAGCACCAGGTCCTCGGAGTGCTCGAACGTCTCGACCGCGTTGCCCGTCACATGACGAGCGATCCCCTTGTTCCGCGCGTGGGCCTCCCGGAACGAGTCCGACGCCACCCAGGCCCGGAAGTCCGCCTCGGTGTCGAACTCGTTGAGCGACACGTAGGGCTGGTCCGGACTCGTGGGCCGGAGCAACGTGCTGCGCCGCAGCCCCGGAACACCCGGCAGGTAGGTCCGCATGTTGTCCCGGAACTTCGCCTCGAACTCGTCGGCGCGATCCGCCGGGACGAAAAGGCGGTTGGTGGCGATGAACATGTCGCACCTCCGAGGTTCCCGACGCTGTGTAGGCAACTATTCCAACGGTGCGTCGGGAAAGCAAGAGGACCTTCAGCCGCTGGACACCTCACCAAGCAGACCGTGCAGAACCTGCCCCACCAACGCGCGGATCACGGTCTCGTTGTGATCCTCACGCCCAGGCGCGATGGCACGCGCAGCGGACTCCACCATCCCGTGGATCAACAACGCACGCAGACCCGGCTCGCCAACACCCGCCTCCTCCAACACCCCCACCAACGGCGCCAACAGCCGTTCGTGCTCGGTGCGGATCAACTCACGACTGGCATCCGGCAACGCATGGGCGGACAGGGCGACAACCGCACCATGACTACCGTCAGTGATCACACCCAACTCAGCCCTCAGGTACGCCTCGACCTTCGCCGACACACCCTCCGCCCCAGCCACAGCCCTCTCAAGAAACCGCGCCCACTCAGGAAGCTCATCGGTCACGATCGCCGCGACCAACTCCTCGCGAGACCGGAAGTACTCGTAAAGGCTGGGACGGGAAAGCCCCACACGACGAGCAAGCGCAGCAAGCGTAAGCGCCTCAGGCCCACCCTCGGTGACAAGATCACGACCAGCATCCAGGAGCGCACGCAACCGGTTCGCCCGATGCTCCGCAACCGTGTCAGCACTAATCCTGGGCACCACCCGATGCTAGCCCCAACACACACCTTGCCCGACCCCACCGAGCACCCACCCACCAACCACCCCACCAACCCAGCCAACCCCACCCCGTTGGGCGCAGCCCGCCAGCGCGCATCCGGCGCGAAGCGCCTGGGGCCTTGTCGGCGCCAGCCGATGCCCTGTCGAGCGCAGCTCGATGCCTTGTCCAACGGCGCAGCCGAGGATGCTTTGTCGGGCGGAGCCCGATGCAGTGTCGGACGTAGTCCGATGCTGGCGAAGCCAGACTCCCCCTCTGCCCCCGATCCACAGCGCCCTCCTACCTGATCTTCGTTGTCAAGACAGCCCTATCGTCTTGACAACGAAGATCAGGTATTGAGACAATCGCGCGCCGGGGGCCGGGCTTCGCTCTTTCTCTTCACACCCCCTACCCCAACCCCAACCCCTGCATCCGATTGATCTCATCCGTCTGCGTGGCGATCACGTCGGCGGCCATCTCCTCCACCTTCACGTCCACCCCGCTCGACAGAACCTCCTCCGCCATCGCCAACGCCCCCTTGTGGTGCGCCACCATCAGCCTCACGAACACCCGGTCGAACTCCTCCCCCCGCGCCGCTTTCAGCTCCCCCATCTGCTCCGCCGTGGCCATCCCCGGCATCGCGGCGTGGTCGACGTCCGGCATCTTCCCCGAGTGCCCGTGCTCCCCGGCCGTGGCCGCGTACTGCCGCTGCCACTGCTCCATCGCCCCGATCTCCGGGCCCTGCGTGTCGTGGATCCGCGCCGCCAACCCCCGCACGACCTCGTTGGACGCCCTCTCCGGCGCCAGCTCGGTCATCTCCACCGCCTGCCGGTGGTGCACGACCATGCCCGCGACGTAGGCCAGGTCGCGGTCGTTGGGCGCGATGTACCGGTCGGTGCCAAGATCGTCGGGCGAGATCGTCTTCGCGGTCTCGCCCGGTGCGCCCGGGACGATGACCGGTGCCGCGTCCTCGGTGGAGGAGGTGCCCGTGCAGCCCGCCAGCAGCAGCGCGACCGCCGCCACTCCGACCTTGATGCGCATGAGCTCCCCTTCCGTCCGCGACGCCAACGTACCCAGGGTTCCAGCAGCCGGGAACGGGGCACTACCCGTCGATCGGACCTGGTCGCACTTCGGTCGAAACGGTGATACTGACGTTCCTGCATCAGCTTTTCGAATAGGGGGACTCTGTGCCCACAGCATCCGTCCCGATCCGACGGCGCCGTGCGCCGCTCGCGGTCCTGGGAGCGTTCGCGCTGGTCGTGTCCGCCGTGGCGCTCAGCCCACAAGCTCTGGCCCAGCCCGACCAGGACAACCTCGACGGCCTCTCCGAGACCCAGCTCTCGGCGCCCGCGGAGCCCAGCGCCGGCATCCCCGCCGTCGACGAGGTCGTCCGCAGCCGCAACGTCAAGCACCTGGTGAACGTCCCGAAGCCGGGCACGTTCGCCACGACGACCAACTCCGACCTCGCGTTCGCGGACAACCACGCGTTCATCGGCAACTACGACGGCTTCACGATCTACGACATCCGCAACCCGCAGAAGCCGAAGCTCGTGAGCCAGGTCCTGTGCCCCGGTTCGCAGAACGACATCTCCGTGCAGGGCAACCTGCTGTTCCTCTCCACGGACTCGTCGCGCTCGGACAACTCCTGCTCCAGCGTCCCCCAGCCCGCAACGGAGAAGAACTCGTGGGAGGGCGTGAAGATCTTCGACATCAGCGACAAGCGCAACCCGAAGTACGTGGCCGCCGTGGAGACCGACTGCGGCTCGCACACGCACACGCTGGTGCCGGACAAGAAGGGCCGCAACGCCTACCTGTACGTCTCGTCGTACTCCCCGAGCACGACGTTCCCGGACTGCCAGCCGCCGCACGACAAGATCTCGATCGTGAAGGTGCCGCTGAAGGACCCGGCGAAGGCGTCCCTGCTCTCGGCCCCGATCATCTTCCCGGACGGCGGCAACCCCGGCCGGGGTGGCACGGTCCCGGACGGCTACGTGACGCCCACCAGCGGCTGCCACGACATCACCGTCTACCCGTCGAAGGACCTCGCCGCCGGTGCCTGCATGGGTGACGGCGTCCTGTTCGACATCTCCGACCGCGAGAAGCCCCGCGTGATCACCACCGTCCAGGACAACGTGAACTTCGCGTTCTGGCACTCGGCCACGTTCAACAACGAGGGCACCAAGGTCATCTTCACCGACGAGCTCGGTGGTGGCGGCGCGGCGACCTGCAACGAGGCCATCGGCCAGAACCGCGGCGCGGACGGCATCTACGACATCAAGGGCCGCGGCGACAACCGCACCCTCGAGTTCAAGAGCTACTACAAGATCCCGCGCCCGCAGTCCGACACCGAGAACTGCGTGGCCCACAACGGCTCGCTGATCCCGGTGCAGGGCCGCGACATCATGGTCCAGTCCTGGTACCAGGGCGGCGTGTCGATCTGGGACTTCACCGACTCGTCCAAGCCGAAGGAGATCGGGTTCTTCGAGCGCGGCCCGCTGCCCAACGGCGGTGGCGGCGGCACCTGGTCGGCGTACTACTACAACGGGTTCATCTACTCGTCGGACATCGCGAAGGGCCTCGACGTCCTGGACGTCCGGGACCCGCGGACCTTCTCCGCGAAGTTCGTGCGGGTGAACGAGCTCAACGTGCAGACCCAGGGCGCCTACCGCGAGTGGTAGTCACCTGACGTGCGACCTCGGGGCCCGTGTCCACTCCGGACACGGGCCCCGAGTCGTCCGGTCACCCGCGCGAGGCCCGTTCGGCGGTCACGACGACGGCGACCAGCGCCGCCAGCAGCACCGCGGTCACGTGGATCGGCGCGGGCCCGAACGACGCGGCGAGCACGAGCGCCGCCCCCACCGGGAACGCCCACTTGGCCGTGCCGCGGGCGGACGGGAAGACCTGGAGGAACCACACGACCAGCAGGTACACCGCCACCGGCACGGTCGTCGTCATGGCCGCCGCGAGCGACGGCAGGTGGGTCGCGTGCGTGTCGTAGTCCACCGACACCTCCAGACCCGCCCCCACCGCGGCGGCCGAGGCGAACACGAGGTAGTGGCCGTAGCCCCAGGTCAACGACTTGCGCAGGGTGGTGAGCTGCTCCTCGGCCGGGTGGTCGAAGTACAGCCACCAGAGCGCGAACACGATCACCAGCCCGGCGAACGCCAGCGACACGAGCCCCGGCACGTCGGCGGCCGCGTCCAGGCCCGCCCGGATCGCGTTGCTGGCGGCGAGGATGGACTCGCCGAGCACGATGAGCGTGAACAGCCCGTAGCGCTCGACGACGTGGCCGGGGTGGAACGTCGTGCCCGCGGCCCGTTCGGCCCACACCGGGACCAGCATCTCCAGCACGGCGAGCACGATGAAGGCCGTCAGCAGCAGGCCGTCCGGCAGGAACAGCCGGGCGACCCACCCGAGCTGGACGGCGGTGATGCCCGCGGCGTAGCGCAGGGCGGTCCCCCGGCGGTCCTGGTCGCCGTGCCACGCGCGCAGCCACTGGCTGACCATCGCGAGCCGCATCACGACGTACCCGGCGGTGACGATCTTGAAGTCGCCGTCCTCGAACGCCCGCGGCACCCCGGCGGCGAGCACGAGGACACCGGTGACCTGCACCAGCGTGGTGACCCGGTAGACGACGTCGTCGGTGTCGTAGGAGGAGGCGAACCAGGTGAAGTTCAGCCACGCCCACCAGATCGCGAAGAACACCGTGACGTAGCCGAGGACCCCGTGTCCGATGTGGTCTTCGGTCAGCGAGTGGTGCAGCATGGCCGCCGCCGACGCCACCGCCACCACGAAGCTGAGGTCGAACAGCAGCTCGAGCGGGGTCGAGGCGCGGTGCGGCTCATCGGGCCGACGGGCGGTCATCGGACGGTACGGGACGGTCATGCGTGGATGATGCACGACCTGTGCCGGGGCCACCACGCGTGACCCCGGCCGCAGGTCAGGCCGGTACGACCAGGAACCGGGAGGCGTTGAAGTCCAGTGCCACGGCGGTTCCCGGCGGGTAGGCCGCGGCGAGGTTGGACGGCTGGTCGACGCGGACCAGCTGCTCGTCGCCGTCGAGCCGGACCACCAGGCGGGTGACCGGTCCGAGGAAGCTCTGGGTGAGCACGCTGCCCAGCAGCGACCCGTTCGACTCGCCCTTGTGCTCGACGATCCCGATGTCCTCGGGGCGCACGATCACCTTGACGTCGCTGCCGTCGGCCAGCTCGGCGGCGGCGTCGGTCGGGAGGGTGAACGTCCCCAGCCGGACCGCTCCGGACGCCGCCTTGCCCAGCACCGCGTTGGTCACGCCGACGAACTGCGCGACGAACGCGGACGCGGGCTCGCGGTAGACGACCGCGGGCGAGTCCAGCTGCTCCAGCTTGCCCTGCGACATCACGCCGACCCGGTCGGAGACGGCGAGCGCCTCCTCCTGGTCGTGCGTGACGAACAGGGTGGTCATGCCGAGCTCGGTCTGGATGCGGCGGATCTCGTCGCGGAGGCTGACCCGCACCTTGGCGTCCAGCGCGGACAGCGGCTCGTCCAGCAGCAGCACGCGCGGCTGGATGGCCAGCGCGCGGGCCAGTGCCACGCGCTGCTGCTGGCCGCCCGACATCTGGTGCGGGTAGCGGGCGCCGAACTCGCCGAGGCCCACCAGCTCCAGCAGCTCGTCGACGCGCTTCGCGCGCTCGGGGCCGGACGCCTTGCGCAGCCGCAGGCCGAACTCGATGTTCTGCGCCGCGGTCATGTTCGGGAACAGGCTGTAGGCCTGGAACACCATGCCCATGTCGCGCCGGTTCGCCGGGACCGCCGTGATGTCCTTGCCCGCCACGACGACGTGCCCGGTGTCGGCCGTCTCGAACCCGGCCACGATCCGCAGCGCGGTCGTCTTGCCGCACCCGCTCGGCCCGAGCAGGCTGACCAGCTCGCCCTCGGACAGGTCGAGGTCGAGCCCGTCGAGCGCGGGCTGGCCGCCGAAGGACTTCCGGAGGCCCTTGAGCTCTAGGTAACCCATGAAACCCGGTCTTTCTCTAGTCCTCGACGACGGTGACCCGACGTCGTTGACCGACGTAGGAGAGCAGGAACAGCAGCACGAACGCGAACACCAGGCAGGCGAGGGAGACCGCGATCGACAGGCCAGCGTTGCGCTTGCCGATCAGGTTGACCTGGACCTGGAGGGTCTCGAAGTTCAGCAGCGAGGCGATGGTGAACTCGCCGAGCACCAGCGCCACCGACAGCAGCGAGGCGCCGATCAGGGCGGTGCGGATGTTCGGCACCACGATCCGCCACAGCACCGTGCCCCAGGACGCGCCGAGGCTGCGAGCGGCCTCCGCGAGCGTCTTGAGGTCGATCGAGGCCAGGCCCGCGTCGATGGCGCGGTAGGCGAACGGCAGCACCAGGACCGCGTAGACGAAGGTGAGCGTCAACGGCGAGTCGCCGAGGAAGTAGTTCACCCACGCGTACAGCGGCGCCATGCCGACCACGAGCACGATCGCCGGGATCGTCAGCGGCAGCAGGCACAGGAACTCGACGAGCCTGCCCAGCTTCGGCAGCCGCAGCCGGATCCACGCCATCGTCGGCACGAGCAGCACGAGCATCAGCACGGAGCTGAGGACCGCGAGCTCGACCGACGTCAGGATCGCGTCGACCAGGTCGGGGTCGGAGAAGATGCCGGTCCACGAGTCCAGGCTGCGGGTGTTGTTGATGCCGCGGGTGGAGAACTCGCCCATGGCCACGAGCGGCAGGACGAAGTAGAACCCGAGCACGACGAGCACGACCCAGCGCAGGACCGTGCCGCCGATCTTCCTGCCGGGCTTGGCGGTCACTGCCATTTGGACACCCTCCGCTGGAGCAGGGCGTAGATGCCCATCGCGACGCCGACGACGACGACCATGCCCAGTCCCAGCGCCTTGCCGAGGTTCTCCTGGCCCAGCAGCACCTCGCCGGTCAGGAAGCCGCGGATCTGCAACGGCACGATGGGACTGCCCTGCGACACCAGCGCCGCGGCGGTCGCGTACGCGGAGAACGCGTTCGCGAACAGCAGCAGCACGGCGCCCAGGAACGGCGAGAACAGGATCGGGCCGCCGACGTGGCGCCAGTACGTCCACGCGCTGCCGCCGAGGCTCTCGGTCGCCTCCCTCCACTGCGGACGGAGGCCGTCCAGGGCGGGGAGGAACACGATGACCATCAGCGGGATCTGGAAGAACGTGTAGACCAGGGTCAGGCCGGGCAGGTCGAAGATCCAGGCGCTGCCGGCGAACAGGTCGATCCCGAGGCTGTCGCGCAGGAACTGCGTGACGAAGCCCTGGAACCCGACGGTCGCGAGGAACGCGAACGCCAGCGGCACCCCGCCGAACTGGGCGAGCACACCGGCGGCCGCCACGACGACCCGGCGCAGCAGGCCCTGGGGGTTGCCGGTCGCGACCGCCCAGGACAGCAGGGCGCCGAACACCGCGCCCAGCAGGGCGGTGATCGCGGACAGCTCGATGCTGCGCCAGAACGCCTGGAGGTAGACGCCCTTCATCAGATCGGTCAGGTTGCTCAGCGTGAAGCCGCCGTCGGAGTCCTGGAACGCCCCGGCGAGCACCAGGATCGTCGGGTAGACCAGGAACGTGCCGACGTAGGCGAGGAACGGGACGACGACGAGCCACGCCAGGAGAGTCGAGGGCCCGCTGCGTCCACCTCCTCGGCTGGGGGTGGCCGCCTTCGCAGCGCCACCCCCGGTCGAGGTCGTGACGGGTGCGACCAAGGGTCAGCCCACCGCCTGCGCCCACGTGGCGGTCAGGACCTGCTTGGCCTTGTCGGCCTGCTCCTGGGTCTGGAACACCTGCTTGCCCTCGGTCTTGGGCAGCTTGGCCGCCGCGGCGGAGTCGGCCTTGCCCGACTTCGTCATGGCCTCCAGCCGGACCGGGCGGGACAGGCCCTGCAGGTAGGTGTTCTGGCCCTCGTCGGAGTACAGGTACTCCTGCCACAGGCGCGCGGCCGCGGGGTGCGGGGCGTCCTTGTTGATGGCCTGGTTGTAGTAGGCGCCGATCTGGGCGCCGGTCGGGACCACCGTCTTCCAGTCGATCTTGCCCGCGAGCTTCGCGGTCTGGGCGGCGTTGGTGTAGTCCCAGTCGATGACGACCGGCGTCTGGCCGGACTCGATCGTCGCGGGCGACGGGTCGACCGGCAGGAAGTTGCCGGCCGCCTTGAGCTTCTTGAAGAACTCCACGCCGGGCGCGATGTCGTCGGCGGAACCGCCGCTGCCCAGTGCCGCCATCACGACGCCGGAGTAGGCGGCGCCCGCCTGCGTCGGGTCGCCGTTGAGCGCCACCTTGCCCGCGTACTCAGGCTTGAGCAGGTCCTCGACCTTGGTCGGCGCGGGCACCTTCCCCGCGTCGTACCCGATCGACATGAAGCCGCCGTAGTCGCCGTAGTAGAGGCCGCTCGACTCCTTCAGCTCCGCGGGGATGTCGCCCCAGGTCTCCACCTGGTACGGCGCGAAGATCGCCTTGTTGGCGACGGCCACGTTCAGGCCGAGGTCGAAGACGTCGGGGGCGCGGTCACCGCCCTTGAGCTGCTCGGCGGCCTTGATCTCGTCGGCGCTGGAGCCGTCGGGCTGGGCCGACTCGACCTTGATGCCGTACTTGTCCGAGAAGGCCTTGATCATCACGCCGTAGTTCGCCCAGTCCGGGGGCAGCGCGATGACGTTCAGCGTGCCCTCCTTCTTCGCGGCCTCGACGAGCTTGTCGATTCCACCGAAGTCGGCAGCGGACTTGGCCGTCGCCGCGGCGGTGCCGCTGGACGAGCTTTCCTTGGCGGGAGGGGCCCCGCAGGCGGCGAGCGCGATGGCCAGCGCTCCGACGCCGAGCAAGCGCACAACTGGGGTGGGAGTCAACGAATCGAACCTTCCTCGTCGGGCGTGCCCGCGGGCGGTGCTCGCCCGCGAGTCGGATACCCCGAAACGTGTCAGTTGGCGCGAGGATTGGTCACATTGAGCGGCCTTGTCAAGCTCGGCGCGCGTACTGATACCAATTCGAATGACAAGGCGAATTCCGCGTGGTGACCACATGTACCAACGGTTAACCGGACACCGTTGTGCGGACCGCCCCAAGATCGCCCGGACCGCGCCTGCGCAGGCCCGTTGGCCCACCACCCGGTGCGACGCCGCGCTTTCGGGCCGTGGTCGGGGGTGTGTTCGGGAGCGCGGAACGGGCCGAAACCGGGCACGGATCCACCAGGACGGGCGACGGGGTGCGGACGAATCAGACGACATCCGGTTCCTATTCGGCGCAGGCGCGTTATTGGAAGTGGATTCACCAGCGATTTCTGGACCGTTCCAGGCCCGTTCGCGAAACGCGGTGACGATATCCGCCGCCTCCGCGCGGCCATGCGTAGCTGTACTATGCATCGCACGGCTACCTATGGGGGGTTCTCGTGGCGCAGCGGAAGTTGCTGGTGTGGTTGCACGTGCTCGGCCCGGTCGGCTGGATGAGCCAGGCGCTAGCCCTGTTCGCCTTGACGACGTACGGACTGGGCGCGACCGGCCCGACGCGCGCGAGCGCGTTCGAGATGGCCAACGTGATCGACACCGCCGTCCTCCAGGTCATGGCCACGACATCGGCCTACACCGGCTTCATGCTCTCCGCACTCACCTCCTGGGGCTATTTCCGGCACTGGTGGGTCCTCGCGAAATTCGTGATCACGTTGTCCCAGCTCTACCTCGGGATCTTCCTGCTCAGCCCCAATCTCGACCTCGGCGAACAAGGAAATCCGATACTGATGCGACTCGGATCCCTGTTGATGGCGGCCGCCCTGGCGACCCAGGTGTGGCTGTCCGTCGCCAAGCCCGGCAAGCGCACCCCGTGGACCCCACCAGGCAAGTTCCCCTCCGCGCCCGGATGGGTGATCGGCGCGTCCGCCGCGGTTCCGCTGATCGACTACGTGTTACTCCGCGGTATTCCCGCGGTGTCACTCCTGGTCGCCATCGCCTACCCCATGTGGCGCCGGTGGAAAGTCACACCTCGGCAATCGGCCACCTCCACTGGGCCACGTAGGCTCAAGGGTGGAATCGACTTGACCCACCACCAGAACTGAGAACGGGGTGATCGGTGTGACGGTTGGCGATAGCCACCGCCGCGACTCGGATCTGCTGCGCGAACTGGAACCGATCGTGGAGGTGAACCTCGACCGCCACTTGTCGATCGCCAAGGAGTGGATGCCGCACGACTACGTCCCGTGGAGCGAGGGCCGCGACTTCGCGTTCCTCGGCGGCGAGGACTGGCGCCCGGAGGACTCCCGGCTCGACCCCACCGCCAAGACGGCGATGATCATCAACCTGCTGACCGAGGACAACCTGCCCTCGTACCACCGGGTGATCTCCCAGTCCTTCGGCAAGGACGGCGCCTGGGCCACCTGGATGCACCGCTGGACCGCCGAGGAGGCCCGCCACGGCATCGCCCTGCGCGACTACCTCGTCGTCACCCGCGGCGTCGACCCGGTCGAGCTCGAGCGCAAGCGCATGGAACACATGTCGGTCGGCTTCGAAGGCCAGACCGAGTCCGCGATCCGCAACATCGTGTACGTGTCCTTCCAGGAGCTCGCCACCCGCATCTCCCACCGCAACACCGGCCGCGCGACGAACTGCCCGCTCGCCGACCAGCTGCTCGCCCGCATCGCCACGGACGAGAACCTCCACATGGTCTTCTACCGCAACCTCGTCACCTCGGCCTTCGAGGTACAGCCCGACGAGACCATGCAGGCCGTGCGGGACGAAGTCATGAACTTCAAGATGCCCGGCGCCGGCATCTCCGACTTCCTGCGCAGCTCAGCGACTATCGCCAACGCCGGCATCTACGACCTCAGGCTGCACCACGACGAGGTGATCATGCCGATCCTGAGGTTCTGGAAGGTGTTCGAGCGGACGAACCTCGGCGGTGAGGGGGAGAAGGCGCGTGAGGAGCTGGCGGAGTTCATGAGCGTGCTGGACGGGAAGGCGAGCAAGTTCGTGGAGATGAGGGAGCGGAGGAGGGAGCGGGCGGCGAAGGCTGCTGAGTAGTTGGATTTCGGGTAGTTGGGTTTTAGGGAGTTGGACCGGTTTGGCCTTGGCCGTGGGTATGCGCGGCCAAGGGTCGGTCGTGGGTTCTTCCGGCGTTGGGGTTGGGTGGTGGGGAACATGCCTCCAACCCGCTCGCCGAGTGTTCTATGCTTGCCACCCCTTGTCAAGACGATGAAGCTGTCTTGACAAGGCGTGTCAAGCATAGAGATGGCTTCGGATCGGGTTGCCGGGTGGATCTGGCTACGCCAGCATCAGGCTGCGCCTGACCGGGCATCGGGCTACGCCCGACAAGGCATCCTCGGCTGCGCCGTTGGACCAGGCATCCGCGCTTCGCGGCGGACCAGGCATCGGCTGGCGCCGACAGGGCATCCTCGCTGCGCGTCGGACAAGGCCACAGGCGCTCCGCGCCGGATGGGGGTGACGGGCTGCGCCCCGCTGGAGGTCCTCGCTGCGCGTCGGGGCTGGCAGGCCTGAGTTGGGCTGGGCCGGTCTCGGCTGTGCCTTTGGGTGGGGATACCCCTCTCTTTGCGTCGGAACAAGATGGGCGGGCGCTCCGCGCCGGTTGCGAGGTGGCGGCTGTGCCGGTCGCGAGGTGGGGGCTGCGTCGGAGCAGGTGTCGGGTCCTGCCTGTCGGTGCGGCAGCTTCGTCGGGAGTTCGATGGGTTCCCTGCGGCGGGCAGGGTATCGGGGGCGGTTGGTGGACGCTGGTGGCCCTTGTGGGCCCGGTGGGCGGGTGGTTTGGGAGATATATGGATATCCGGCCTGCTCGGGCTGTGTGGGCAGGTCTGAACAGGGGTACTCGGTGGGCGTTGGGATGGATGTCCGTCGGTTGGCGGGCCTGATGTTCATGGGGAGGCTCGTGAAACCGACCTTGCGCTTGCCGGCGTCGCTTGACCTGAGCCGGTTCCCGCACCCGCCGCTGTCGACCGTGCGGCAATGGGTGACCGATGTGCTGACCGGAGCGTCGGAGGAATGCGTCGACGACGCCGTCCTCCTGGTGAACGAGCTGGTCTCCAACGTGTACGACCACGCAACCCCTCCATGTCGGGTACGGGTGTCCGAGCTGCCTGAACAGCACGGAGTGCGAGTAGAAGTCGACGACGGCGAAGCCGACCTGATGCCAGTGGTGGGCACATCCCGACTGGGCAAGTACCGCGGCCGCGGCCTGCTGCTGGTGGAACGGGTAGCCGAACGCTGGGGCATCTCCCGACGCACCTGGGGCAAAACCGTTTGGGCAGAACTCCCCTACCGCATCGGCATCCCCCGCCAAGCCGCCCACCAGTAACCACCACCAGGGGCCTCGCCTGCGGCATCGAAGACCACCCGGCGACGCAGCACCGCCACCGAAGCGCCCCAAAGTCAGGCCACCCCCACCCGACTCGCGACCTCGACCACTCAGGCACCAGTCAGCCACCCCAGCCGCCGAGAGCCAAGCGGCCAGCACCCACACGCAAAGCAAGCCAGCCGACCGGCCAGCCGATCGCGCACCCAACCGAGCAAACCTGCCGAGTGAGCACCCAACCGAGCAAGCAGCTCGACCACAACGACACCGAGCACGCTCGTCCGCTCGTGCGGTCGGCTTGACTTGGGGTTTTTGGGCTTAAACTTGCGGCGGCGGGCAGGCTCTACCACCTGCCCTTTTTCGCCCGACGAAGCCCAAAAATAGGGGCCCCAAGTCAAGCCGACCGCACCCGGAGTCCGTGGTAGCGACACCCCGCTTTGACCTCGCCACCGATTCCCGACCTTGCCCTCGGCAGCGATCCACACCCCCAGCATCACCCCCTCACCCCGACAGCAAAGCCACCACCTCCGCATCCCTCGGCTCCATCACCTCCAACAACCCCGAAGCCCCCACCCCCGGCCCCAACCCCCGCACCCTCTCCTCCACCGCCCGGTACTCCACACTCCCCACCGGCAAAACCCGAAGCAACTTCACGTTCGCGATGAACTCCGTGATCACCCTCCCCCTCACGTCCGCCCCCAGAAACCCGACCTCATCCACCCTCACCTGCGGAACCATCGACATGGCTACCCCTCCCAAGAGTCACAACTACGTGCCCCCGGCACGCAAAACAGACCTTACACCATATACGTGCCCCCGGCACGTACACTGATCGGGTGCATTCCGCCGCCTCCCGCGTAGAAGCCGCCCTCGGCCTCCTCCTCCGCCGCACCACCAGGGCGAACCTGTACGACAACCTGGTCGAGGACGTCGAGGGGGTGGACGAGACGACGTACCCGGTGTTGAGCGGGATCGCGCGGTTGGAGCCGGTGAGCTCGACGCGGTTGGCGGACGAGATCGGGATCGACCGGACGGCGACGACGCGGTACGCGGCGCGGTTGGAGAGGGCCGGGTTGGTGCGGAGGGAGCCGGACGCGGGGGACGCGCGGTCGACGTTGTTGCTGCTGACGCCGGAGGGGCGGAGTGCGATCGACTCCGCGCGGCGGAAGGTGGTCGACCGGTTGGACGGGATCGTGGCGGAGTGGACGCCGCTGGAGGCCGAGCTGTTCGCGACGGTGCTGGAGCACCTGGTGGGGAAGCTGCGCACCGAGTCCTGAGTGGACGTTCTACACGGTTCTTGTGCGGGTCACCGCGGTTGTATCAGAATGGTGCCCCTCGGCGAGGCTGGTGAAGCAGATGACGGACGTCGCACACCCGAGGGTGTCGAGACGGCGGGAAGTGAGCCACGCCAGCGCGCGGTCGGTCTTGATGACGGTGCTCGGCGAGTACGTGCTGCCGCGTGACGTGCCGGTCTGGACGTCGACGCTGGTCACCGTGCTGGCGATGTTCGGCATCGAGGAGAAGTCGGCGCGGCAGGCGCTTTCCCGGACGGCGGCCGAGGGGTGGCTGGAGTCGGAGCGGGTGGGGCGGCGGGTGCGGTGGAGCCTCACGAAACCGGGGCACCGGCTGCTGTCGGAGGGCGCGCACCGGATCTACGAGTTCGGTCGCGGGCCGGAGAGCTGGGACGGGCGGTGGCTGATGCTGTTCGTGTCGGTGCCCGAGTCGCAGCGCGACCTGCGGCACCGGCTGCGGACCCGGTTGGCGTGGGCGGGGTTCGGGTCGCCGCAGCCGGGTGTGTGGGTCAGCCCGAACACCCGCAGGCAGGTGGAGGCGGCGAAGATCGTGGCGGAGCTGGGCGTGGAGACGCCGGTGACGTCGTTCCTCGCCGAGCACGGCGAGATCGGCGCGGAGGCCGACCTGGTGACCAGGGCCTGGGACCTCAGGGAGCTGGAGGAGCGCTACGAGGACTTCATCGACGAGTTCACCGCGATAACGCCCACCAGCGGCCAGAAGTCGCTGCACGCGCAGACGCTGCTGGTGCACGAGTGGCGCCGGTTCCCCTTCCTCGACCCCGGCCTGCCGGCGCGGCTGCTCCCGCCGAACTGGAGCGGCGCGAAGGCCGCGGACCTGTTCCACCGCAAGCACGACGACTGGCGCGCGGACTCCCAGCGGCACTGGGAGACCGTCATGGCGTAGGCAGCGCCAGGTCGCCGCGGACGAGGTCGCGCAGCACGTTGCGGCGGATCTTCCCGGTCGCGGTCTTGGGCAGCTCCGCCAGCACGACCACGGCCCGCGGCCGCTTGAACGACGCCAACCCCTGCCTGCACCACCGGATCACGTCGTCCGGGTCCACCTCGCGCCCCGGCACCGGCACGACGCACGCGACGGGTTTGTCCAGCTCGTCGGCGTCCAGCACGCCCACGACCACGGCCTCCGAGATGTCCGGGTGCTCCAGCAGCCGTTCCTCGACCTCGCTCGGCGTCACCCAGATCCCGCCCGCCTTCAGCATGTCCCCCAACCGCCCCAGGCAGCTCAACGTGCCGTCGTCGTTGCGCACGTAGGTGTCGCCGGTCCGCGTCCACGCCCCGAGGAACACCGCGCGCGACGTCTCGGTGCGGCACCAGTACCCCGTCGCGACCGACCCGCCGCGCACGTGCAGCTCACCCGGCTGCCCGGTCGCGTCGACCACGGCACCGCGCTCGTCGCGCAGCTCCACGTCGTAACCGGGCACAGGTGTGCCGGACGACCGCGTCCGCACCCGACCGGGCCGGTTGGACACGTAGATGTGCAGCATCTCGGTGGACCCGATGCCGTCCAGCACCTCGACGCCGAACCGGTCGCGCATCCCCTCGAACATCCGCGCGGGCAGCGCCTCCCCCGCGGAGACCCCTTGGCGCACCGAGGAGAACGCGTCATCCGGCACGTCGGCGACCAGCAGCGGACCCCAGAAGCTCGGGGTGCCGAACAGCAGCGTCGCCCCGTCGCGCGCGGCGCGGGCGGCGAACAGCGCCGGGCTGGGCCGAGCGGGTTCCAGCAGCGCCGTCGCGCCGACGGACAGCGGGAAGAACAGCGAGTTGCCGATGCCGTAGGCGAAGAACAGCTTCGCCACCGACAGGCACCGGTCGTCGCGGGTGATGCCGAGGACGCCGCCCGCGTAGTCCCGCGCGACCAGCAGGATGCTGCCGTGCCGGTGCATCGCGGCCTTCGGCACGCCGGTCGTGCCCGAGGTGTAGAGCCACAACGCGGGCGAGTCCGGCCACGTGGCGTAGGGTTCCGCGGGCCCGTCGCGCAGGAGGTCCTGCCAGGCGACGCCTTCGACGCCGGGCGGCAGCCCGTCGACGTCCGCGTCGACCAGGACGACGTGCCGCACGTCGGGCGCGTCGGCGACCGCGACCCGTACCGCGCCCGCGTGGTCCGCCGACCCGACGACCACCCGCGCCCGCGAGTCCACCACGATGTCGTGCAGCTCGCGGCCGGTCAGCATGGTCGACGACGGCACGGCGACCGCGCCGACGAACATGGTGGCGAGGATCGCGGTGAACAGCTCGACCTCGTCGACCATGCACATCAGGACGCGTTCCTCGGGCCGCACGTCCAGTGCCAGCAACCCGGCCGCGACGCGCCGCACCTCGGCGTCCAGCTCGGCGTAGGTCAGCGAACGGGTCGGGGTGACGACGGCGGTGCGGTCGCCGTCGCCCTCGCGGAGGTGCCTGCCCACCAGGTGGTCGGCGGCGTTGAACGTGGTGGGAGCGGCAGTCGGCATGGCATCCGCCTCAGGGGAGGTAGACGTACTCGTAGTCGAACGGCTTGTCGTTGACGCCGTTCACCGGTGGTGCGACCCAGCTCGCGATCCTGCCCCGCTCGTAGACCGGGTGCATCAGGGACCGGACGAACGCGAGGTCCTCCGTCGTGGGCAGCCACTTCCGCCGGTTCGCGGCCCACGTCGCCTCGTCGACGATAGTGCCGTCCGGCGTGACGCGGAACCCCGCGTTGAGCCCCACCGCGCGGTTGAAACCGGGGTGCGGCAAGGAGAACCGGAAGCCGATCCCGTTCTCCTCGAGGATCCTGTTCCACCGCTTCACACCCGTGCGGCAGTCCGCGATGTACTCGCCGCGCAGGTCCAGGTTCAACGCCAGCAGCGTCTGCACCTCGTCGGTCGTCCAGGTCCCGTCGGCCGTCGGCTTCTCCAGCACCGTGCCGCCCTCGGTGAGCCGGTGGTCGTCCTTGCGGCGACCTTCCTGCCAACGCCCCTTGAGCCCGGCGGTGTAGTAGTTGGCGGCGTTGGTGGAGGTCTCGCCGCCGAACAGGTCGAGCGAGACGGTGAAGTGGAAGTTGATGTACTTCTGGATGACGTCCAACGGGATCCCGCCGCACGCCCCGATCTCCAGCGTGTCGTTCTCCCTGACCAGCTGCGCGCTGCGGGTCACCACGCGGTCGACACCGGTGGTGCCGACGAACATGTGGTGCGCCTCCTCCTTCAGCATGAACTCGCAGGTGCGCGACAGCGGGTCGAAGGCGCTCTCCTTCAACGTGCCGAGCTGGTACTTGCCGTCCCGGTCGGTGAAGTAGGTGAACATGTAGAACGCCAGCCAGTCCGCCGTCTCCTCGTTGAACGCGCCGAGGATGCGCGGGGCGTCCGGGCTGCCGGAGTTGCGCAGCAGCAGGCCTTCCGCCTCGTCGCGCCCCTCCTTGCCGAAGTAGGCGTGCAGCAGGTAGACCATCGCCCACAGGTGCCTGCCCTCCTCCACGTTGACCTGGAACAGGTTGCGCAGGTCGTAGAGGCTGGGCGCGGTGAGCCCCAGCAGCTTCTGCTGCTCCACCGAGGCGGGCTCGGTGTCGCCCTGGATGACGATCAGGCGCTGCAGGTCGGCCCGGTACTCCCCTGGAACCTGTTGCCACACCGGCTCCCCGGCGTGCTCGCCGAAGCCGATCCGCCGGTCGGCGTCGCGCTCGGCGAGGAAGATCCCCCACCGGTAGTCGGGCACGTTCACGTGGTCGAAGTGCGCCCAGCCGTCCCGGCCGACGGCGACCGCGGTGCGCAGGTACACGCCGTTCGTGCGCAGCGTGGGCCCCATCTCGCCCCACCAGTCCAGGAACTTCGGCTGCCAGCCCTCCAGCGCGCGTTGGAGCCTGCGGTCGCCGGACAGGTTGACGTTGTTGGGGATCTTGTCGTCGTAGTCGATCTTCTCCGGCATCGCTACACCCGATTCCTGTCGAAAACGGCCTTCCGCCCGGTGCCGTAGCGGCGCAGGGCGCCGTCGGGGCCGGACGCGTTCGGGCGGGTGAAGATCCAGTTCTGCCAGGCCGCGAGCCTGCCGAAGATCTTCGTCTCCACGGTCTCCGGGCCGACGAACCGGTGGTTCGCCTCCATCCCGGTCAACGAGTCCGGGCTCAGCGCAGCCCGGCCCTCCACGACGAGGCGGATCTCGTCGTCCCAGTCGAGGTCGTCGGGCGCCTCGGTCACCAGGCCGAGCCCATCGGCCTCCGCGGCGGACAGCGGCCGGTCGGACTCCCGCGCCAGCCGGTCGACGTGGTCTTCGTCGCGGTAGAAGCGCGACCGCAGCCGGGTCAGGCCGTTGCCCATCGGGAACGGCCCGAAGTTGGCCCGCGACAACGTGACCGACGCGCGTTCCGGGCTGTCCTCGTCGTCGACCGGCGGGCCGTCGAGCATGTACTGCCGGTCCGCGGCGAGCGCGAGCTCCAGGAGCACACCGGCGAAGCAGCCGCCCGGCTCGACGAGCGCGACCAGGCTGCGGCTGGTGACGTCGAGCCGCTTCAGCGTGCGCTTCCACAGGTGCAGGACCTCGTTGCACAGCCAGTCGGTCGCCGCGTTCTCCAGCACGACCCGCTCGTGCGCGAGCACCAGCTCCGGGTCCCCGTCGGTGCGGATCAGCCACGTGCCCAGCTCGGTCTCGTTGGTGCGCAGGCGGAGGATGAGATCGTCCAGCTCGCGCGCCGAGGCCAGCAGCCAGCCGGACGCGCCCTGCTCGTGCAGCGCCGCGACGGACGACGGGGCGCCCTCGCGCGGACCGCGCACGGTGATCGCGACGGTGCCCGCCGAGCGGTCGAACGCGGCGGTGACGTGGGTGTACTCGATCCCGTCGGCGGTGGCCTTCCGCCGCAACGGGGTCAGCTCGACGCCGACGGCGTCCCGCGGCCGCGTGCCGGACTCGGCCAGCTCGGCGGCACGGGCGGCGACCGCCTCGGTGAACCCCCGACGCGGCGCCAGCTCGTCGACCAGCCGCCACTCGACGGCGGTCTTGCCCTTCACGCCGTCGCTGCGGGTGGCGAACACGTCCGCGCGGTCCTTGCGCACCCGCCGCTTGTCCACCAGCCGGGTCAGCCCGCCGGTGCCGGGCAGCACGCCCAGCAGCGGCACCTCGGGCAGCGCCACGGTGGAGGAGCCGTCGTCGACCAGCACGATCCGGTCGCAGGCCAGCGCCAGCTCGTACCCGCCTCCCGCGCAGGTCCCGTTGACCGCCGCCAGGTACGCCTGGCCGGAGTGCTCGGTCGCGTCCTCCATGCCGTTGCGGGTCTCGTTGGTGAACTTGCAGAAGTTCACCTTCCACGGGTGCGAGGACGCCGCCAGCATGCGGATGTTGGCCCCCGCGCAGAACACCCCCGGCTTCGCGCTGGTCAGCACCACGGTGCGGACGCCGGGGTGCTCGAACCGCAGCCGCTGCGTGGCGTCGTGCAGCTCGATGTCCACGCCGAGGTCGTAGGAGTTGAGCTTGAGCTCGTAGCCCGGTACCAGGCCGCCCTGCTCGTCGACGTCCATCTCCAGCCACGCCACGGGGCCGTCGACGCGCAGCTTCCAGTGGCGGTAGGAGTCGGGGTGACGGTCGAACGAGACCTCCATGCGAACACCCTCCTCGTTGTGGGGTTCGTCACAAGTGTCTACACATCACCTCCAGGGCGTCAAGGTTCTGTAGAACGATCTAGAAGTCGTCCGGCTCGACGCTGCCGCGGGTCAGGTACCCGGCCCAGGACGCCTTGGGGGCCTTGGCGGGGTTGTGCGCGACCTGGTCCACCACCAGCCGCTTGAGCTCGCGCTCGATGTCCCAGCGCGGGAACTGCTCCTCGAACGCCGGGTCCGGCTCGTCGAAGTCCGCGACCACACCGCGCCGGGTCAGCATCGTGATCGGGCCGCGCCGCTCGGCGATCTGCGCCGAGGTGTGCAGCGCGATGGCCTCCCAGACCTGGTCCACCACGTCCGCCGGCACCTTCTCCGCGGTCAGGAACGCCGCCGCGCCGTCCGCGCCCTCCACCTCGAACCGGACCGGGCCGTCGAAGGCGTGGGCGGTGCCGAGGTCGTGCAGGGCGCAGGCGTGGAACAGCACCTCGCGGTCGTGCTCGACGCCCTCGCGCGCGGCGATGGCGGAGGCGTGCAGGAAGGTGCGGATGCTGTGGTTGAGGATCGGCGGCACCACGTGCAGGCGGGCGAAGTCCAGGACGCGCTGGGACAGGGGGTCGTTCGGCAGGATGATCACGGCGTCCACGGTAGTGCCGGGGCCCCGACCTCCCGCGACGCGGCGGATCCGGCCGTTGTCCGGCGCCGGACGTCGGGGAGTGGTATAGCGGAACGAGTTCACCGGAGCGGGTGACAAGAACGCGGTTGGTCACGCGGTCTATCAGGATTTTCTCAGTTTTCGCACTTCAGAGGGACAGATTCTCAGGCAGCTCACAGCGAACTGACCACTCACCGTGATTACATGGCTCCTAGTTCGCGGTGTGCTGGGAGGGGTGACGTACATGCGTGGTCTTGTGGTGGTGGCTGTGGTCGCCGTGGTGCTCGTCAGCGGGGCACCCGCGTCGCTGGCCCAGCCGGACCCGTCCTCGGCGGTCCCCACGACGACCACCCCGCCCCCGGTGACGACCACCCCGCCGCCGGTCACGACGACTCCCCCGCCGGTCACCACGACGACGACCACGCCGCCGCAGACCACGACTCCCCCGGTCACGACGACGAAGCCGCCGACGACGACCACCCCGCCCTCCAGCGGGACGAGCACGACGCCGCCGACGTCCTCGACGCCGAGCGCTCCGCTGCCCACGCCGACCGTGCCGGGCCAGCCCGCCGTCCCGAACACCGCGGAGATGACCAAGTACCTGGAGGCGAGCCAGGCCGCCGCGCTGGCCAACCAGGACGCGCTCACCGCCCAGCAGAACCTCGCGGACAAGCGCGAGGCCGCCGACAAGGCGACCACCGCGGCGAGCAACTCCAAGCAGGCCGCCGCCGACGCCGTGAAGGCGGAGGAGGCCGCCAAGACGATCGAGATCCGGGCGCACGCGCAGGCCATCACGCTGCAGGCCGAGGTCGACACCCTGGTCGAGATCACGTTCAAGGGGCTGCGGCTCAACGGGCTGGCCGCGGTGTTCAGCAGCGAGTCGCCCGAGGAGTACCTCGACGCCGCGATGATCATGGACGTGTACGCCGAGCGGCACGGCGAGATGGTCAAGACCGCGCAGAAGGCCGCCGACGACGCGCTCGACGCGCAGAAGAAGGCGAAGGAGGCGAGCGACCAGGTCGAGGCCACGAGCAAGAAGGCCGAGGAGGACCGGGTCACCGCCCAGCGGCTGGCCGACGAGGCCGCGGCGGCCGTGACGCTGGCCGAGCAGCGCAAGGCGAACCTGGACGGCAAGTCCGGTGACGTGCGGCAGGCCCTGGGCGTGCTGAGCCCCGCCGACCTGGCCCGGTTGACCAACACCGGGCCGTCGATCAACGTGCCGCTGCCCACCGGTGCCGCGGGCGACGCGGTGAAGTTCGCGCTGGCGCAGCTCGGCAAGCCCTACGTGTGGGGTGCGATCGGGCCGGACACCTACGACTGCTCCGGGCTGATGCAGACCGCGTACAAGTCGGTCGGCGTGTCCATCCCGCGCACCACCTACGTGCAGGCGCTGGTCGGCAACGCCGTGCCCCGCGACCAGGTGAAGGCAGGCGACCTGATCCTCTACTACGCCGACCTCGGGCACGTGGCCATGGCGATCGACGGCACGTACGCGGTGCACGCTCCGACCGCGGGCGAGCCGGTGAAGGTGTCGTTGATCAACGCCATCGGGCCGATCGCGACGATCCGACGGGTGACCGGCTGACCGGGCTTGGTCGCGAACCGATTTCCCCCACCGGAGATACTGGGCTGAAAGCAGTACGAGCCTGGAGGTCCGAAGGTGTTGCAGGGTGACGTCGGTGTGGAACTGGGGCGCAGGGTGGCAGCGGCGCTGCACGCGGCCCTGGGTGTGGAGATCACCCCTGCCGAGGCGGTCATCCGACCCTCCGCCCGCGAGGGCGTGGACTACCAGTGCAACGTGGCGATGAGCCTGGCCAAGAAACTGGAGAAGGCCCCGCGCGAGGTGGCGCAGGCCGTGGTTGAGCACCTGGACGCCGCGGACCTGGTGGAGGCGCCGGAGATCGCCGGGCCGGGGTTCGTCAACCTGGTGCTGCGCCGGGAGTGGCTGCAGGAGCAGGCCGCCGGGCTGCTCGGCGACGAGCGGATGGGCGTGGGGACCGCGGAGGTCGCCCGACGGGTCGCGATCGACCTGTCGAGCCCCAACGTGGCCAAGGAGATGCACGTCGGGCACCTGCGGTCGTCGATCATCGGTGACGCGCTGGTGCGGCTGCTGCGGTTCGCCGGGCACGAGGTCATCCCGCACAACCACCTCGGGGACTGGGGGACGCCGTTCGGGATGCTGATCGAGCACCTGGTCGACGAGGGCTGGTCAGCCGACGGCACCACCGCCGACCACTCGATCGGCGACCTGAACGGGTTCTACGTGGCGGCGCGCAAGAAGTTCGACGCCGACCCCGAGTTCGTGGACCGCGCGCGGCTGCGGGTCGTGGCGCTCCAGGGCGGGGACGAGGACACGCTGTCGCTGTGGCGGCAGCTCGTCGACGAGTCGACGCGGCACTTCGAGAAGGTGTACGCGATGCTCGGCATCGGGCTCGGGCCCGACGACGTGTACGGCGAGAGCTTCTACAACCCCTACCTGGCCGAGACGGTCGCGGAGCTGGAGGACAAGGGGCTCACGGAGGTCAGCGACGGGGCGGTGTGCGTGTTCCCGCCGGGGTTCGCCAACCGCGAGGGCGACCGGCTGCCGTTGATCGTGCGCAAGCGCGACGGCGGCTACAACTACGCGACCACCGACTTCGCGACGATCCGCTACTGGGTGCGCGACCGGGGCGTGACGGACCTGCTCTACGTGGTCGGGACGCCGCAGTCGCAGCACTTCAAGATGGTGTTCGCCGCCTCCCGGCAGGCCGGGTGGCTCACCGACCAGCACGCCGAGCACATCGGGTTCGGGTCGATCCTCGGCGAGGACGGCAAGACGATCCGGTCGCGCGAGGGCGGGACGCTCAAGCTGGTGGACCTGCTGACCGAGGCGGTCGACCACGCCGCGGCGGTGATCGCCGAGCGGACCGCGTTCGACGCCGAGGAGCAGGCCGCGCTCGCCCGGATCGTGGGCATCGGCGCGGTGAAGTACGCCGACCTGTCCAACGACCGCGAACGCGACTACGTGTTCACCTGGGCGAAGATGCTGGCCAAGGAGGGCAACACCTCGGTGTACCTCCAGTACGCCAACGCCCGCATCCGGTCGATCCTGCGCAACGCGGGCGACGTGCCGGAGCCCGGCGCGCGGGTGGTGCTGACCGAGCCCGCCGAGCGGGCGCTGCTGGTGAAGCTGATCGGGTTCCCGGCCGCGATCGAGGCGACCCTCGAGTCCTACGCGCCGCACAAGCTGAGCACGTACCTGTTCGAGACGGCGACGACGTTCACCGGCTTCTACGAGAACTGCCCCATCCTCAAGCCGGACACCACCCCGGAGGCGCGCGAGTCCCGGCTGGTGCTCGCGCGGCTCACCTCCAGGGTGCTCACGCTCGGCCTGTCGCTGCTGGGCATCGAGGCACCCGAACGCCTCTAGTCCGGCGCCGCGGTCCGGTTCACGTCGACCATGGACCGGATCGTGGTGTAGCCGAGCGCGAGGTTGACCGCGACCATGTGCTCGTTGTCGGCGTTCGTGCTGGTGATCACCGAGTCGACGGCCAGGTCGTCGGCCACGAGGTCGCGCAGCATGCGCGCCTTGACGCACAGCCCCAGCCCGTGGCCGCGGTGCTCGGCGTGCACGCCGGTGTCCTGCTGGACGGCCTCCCGGTTGGGCGGCACCGGCAGGCGCAGCTCGGTGAACCCGGCGACCTCGCCCGTCGCCTCGTGCACGGCGACGACGACCCGGTGGTCACGGCCGCTGCGGCGCAGCTCCTCCTCGGTCCGGCGCACCCGTTCCACCGTCCACTCGGGATGGTGGAACGCGGCGGATCCCGTCGGCGCGTCGTGCATCGCCGCCTTCGACCGGACGTAGGACTCGACGACGTGGTCGGGCGCGGCACCGGACCACGTCTCCAAGCGGTAGCCCTCGGGCACGTCGACGTCCCACCGCGCCGCGTCGACGTCGGCGATCCGCAGCTCCTGCATGACGGTCGCGTTGACGGTCCGGAACCCGAGCGCGTGCGCCCACCGCTCACCCGCGCCGCCCGCGACCACCTGGAGCCCTTCCACGACCCGCCTGCCCCGCAGCCCCGGCAGCACGGCCTCGAGCAGGGCGGTGCCGATCCCCTGCCGCCTCGCCTTCGGGTGGACCGTCACGTCGACCAGCGCCACGTGCTCGTTCCCGCCGTCCGGGAAGTACGCGAACGCGACCGCGATCACCTCGCCGCTGCGCCGGGCCACCCACCGGTCCGCCCGGCCGAGGCCGGGGTGCGGCAGGCGCACCGACCGCACGACGGCCTCGTAGGCGATCGGCACCGCCTCCGCCAGGTCCACGTCCCGCGCCGACTGCACCACCCGGTGGTAGGCCAGCAGGTCCGCCTCTTCGGCGCGCTCGCCGTCGAACGCCGTGATCTCGATGTCCACTTCTCCCCCTCGTCCAGGCCACCCATTCCAGCAGAGATCGGGCCGCCGCTCTCAACCTTTCGGCGGCCCCGCTCGTACACACCAGTGCGGGAGTGCGCGCGGAGGAGGCATGTGAGCAGGGGTGACCGCCAGTTCGTCGAGTTCGTGGAGGCGAACTCGGCCCGGCTGCTGCGGGCCGCGCACCTGATGACCGGCGACCGCCACCAGGCGGAGGACGCCGTGCAGACCGCGCTGGCCAGGACCTACGCGTCGTGGTCGCGGGTGCGCAGCCAGGACGCCTACAGCTACACCCGCCGGGTGCTCACCAACCTGACCATCGACCGCTGGCGCCGCCCCATCCGCGAGCACGTGCAGGAGACCCTCCCGGAGCGCCCGGAGGTCGGCGACTTCACCGACGACCACGCCGAGCAGGAGTGGCTCATGCGGGTCCTCGGTGGTCTGACCGCACGGGAACGCGCGATCATCGTCCTCCGCCACTACCTCGACCTCCCAGAGGCCGAGGTGGCCGCCGAGCTGAAGGTGTCGCTCGGCACCGTGAAGAGCACGAACTCGCGCGCACTGGCCAAGCTGCGAGTCACCTTGTCGCCCACGCGGGAGGAGACCCGATGACCGACCTGGACGCCCTCCGCACCGCCCTGCGCACAACCCCGGCCGACTCCCCCGCGATCGACGTCGCCCAGGTCATGAAAACCGGCAGGCGCATCAGAACCCGCCGCAGACTCGCCCTCAGCGGCAGCGTCGTCACCACCACCGCCGCCCTGCTCGTCGGCATCATCGCCCTCGGCCGCGCGGGCCCACCCCCCACTCCCCCACCCACCGTCGAGATCACCGCCGCCAACCCGACCAGCTCAGCACCGGGCCCGGTCGGCGACATCATCAACACCGGCTTCGACGACGAGGTCCTCTACTTCACCACCAACCACCAAGACCCCGCCCGCCCCGACGGCTCAGCCACCACCCTCAAGGACAGCACCCTCCGCGACACCGACACCGGCTACGCCCTCACCCTCGCCACCGGCCCCAACCACCACGCCGTGCAAACCACGCCCCTCTACGCACGCGGCACCGGCTTCGCCACCATCACCACCCACACCGGCACCACAACCCGCCTCTACGGCATCTACCAGGGTCCCGTCCACCGCATCGTCCTGGAACTCGACAACCAGGTCATGGGCGCCGCCCACCAAGCCCAGTGGAGCACCGACAACACCATCACCGTCTTCTGGTTCACCCCAGACGAAGTCCCCGACGGCACCCCCCTGGACAACATCACCCTGTCCGCCTACGACCCCCAGGGCAACCGCCTACCAACCTGACGACAACAACCAAAGCCAGAACGCCCCGCCACGAAGGGCGCAGCCGCCACCTCGCATCCGGCGCGTAGCGCCCACCCGCCTTGTCCGACGGCGAAGCCAAGGATCCCCACGATGGGCGCAGCCCGCCAACGCGCATCCGGCGCGAAGCGCCTGGGGCCTTGTCCGACGGCGCAGCCGAGGATGCTTGAGTCGAGCGCAGCTCGATGCTGGCGAAGCCAGACTTCCCCTCTGCCCCTGATCCACAGCGCCCTCCTACCCGATCTTCGTTGTCAAGACAGCTCCATCGTCTTGACAACGAAGATCGGGTATTGAGACAATCGCGCGCCGGGGGCTGGGCTTCCCAGGGGTGGGAGGCCCGAAAGCCGGACCCACGGGGTGAGAGGGCCGGACTGGACTTCACCAGGGGCAAGAGGGGCGGGGCCGGGCTTCACACGTTGGAAAAACCGAAAACCGAACCCCCCCTACGCCCGAACCCCCGACCTCCTCTTCGTCCACACGTCATAAGCCACAGCCGCCAACAACACCAGCCCCTTGACCAGCATCACCCGTTCACTGGGCGCCCCGATCAACGACATCCCGTTGTTGATCACCGCCATGATCAAACCACCGGTGATCGCCCCGACCACCTTCCCGACCCCGCCCTGCACGGCCGCCCCGCCGATGAACGCCGCCGCGATCGCGTCCAGCTCGAACGCGTTGCCCGCCGTGGGCCCCGCCTGGTTGAGCCTGCCCGCGAAGATCACTCCCGCGAGCGCCGCCAGCACCCCCATGTTCACGAAGATCCAGAACGTCACCGACTTCACCTTCACGCCCGACAGCGTGGCCGCCTGGAGGTTGCCGCCCACCGCGTAGATGCGCCGGCCGAACACCGCCCGGTTGGTGAGCAGCGAGTACCCGAGCACCAGCGCGGCCAGCAGGACGAGCACCCACGGCAGGTTCTTGAACCGGGCGAGCTGCACGATGACGGCGAGCACCACCAGTGCCGCCGCGACGATGCGCGCGACGAAGATCGGGAACGGGTCGACCGTCTGGCCGTAGCCCGCGCGGCCCTTGCGGGACCGCCACTGGGTGAACGCGATGCCCGCCACGACCACGACCCCGACCAGGAGGGTGAGCAGGTCGGCGCCGCCCAGCGGGCCGAGGCCGACGTTGCCGAGGACCCCTTCGATGAACCCGTTGGAGAGGGTGCGGATCTGGTCGGGGAACGGGCCGATGCCCTGGTTGCCCAGCACGGTCAGGGTGAGCGCGCGGAACACGAGCATGCCCGCCAGCGTCACGATGAACGCCGGGATGCCGAAGTAGGCGACCCAGTAGCCCTGCCAGGCCCCGATCGCGGCGCCCGCCACGAGCGTGACCAGCACGGCCAGCGGCCAGGGCATGCCCATGTTCACCGTGAGGACCGCGCAGATCGCGCCGGTCAACGCCACCACCGACCCGGCGGACAGGTCGATGTGCCCGGCGATGATGATCAGGATCATCCCGATCGCGAGGATCAGGACGTAGGAGTTCTGGACGATGATGTTCGAGATGTTCTGCGGCTGGAGCAGCGCACCGTCGGTGAGGATGGTGAACAGCACGACGATCAGCCCGAACGCGACGTAGATGCCGCCCTGCCGGAGGTTGATCGAGAACCGGCGCGGCGCGCGCTCCGGCGGGCCGTCGAGAACGGGGCTGGGGACGTCGGCGTCCGTGGGGGCGGTGCTGGTCATGGCGCTACTCCTGTCCCTTGGTCATGTACTGCATCAGTCGCTCCTGGGTGGCTTCCGCGCGGTCGACCTCGCCGGTGACGTGCCCGGCCGACAGGGCGTAGATCCGGTCGCAGAGGCCCAGCAGCTCCGGCAGCTCCGAGGAGATGACCAGCACCGCCTTGCCCTCGTCCGCGAGCTTGTTGACGATCGAGTAGATCTCGTACTTGGCGCCGACGTCGATGCCGCGGGTCGGCTCGTCGAGGATCAGCACGTCCGGATCGGTGAAGATCCACTTGGACAGCACGACCTTCTGCTGGTTGCCGCCGCTGAGCGTGCCGGTGGTGGTCGCCACGCCGGGGGCCTTGATGTTCATGCTGCGCCGGAACCCCTCGGCGACGCGGTGCTCCTCGTTCTCGTTGACCCATCCCCGTCTGGCGAGCTTGCCGAGGCCGACGGCGGAGACGTTGCGCTTGATGTCCTCGATGAGGTTGAGGCCGTAGCGCTTGCGGTCCTCGGTGACGTAGGCGATGCCGTGGCGGATCGCGTCGCGCACCGACCTCACCGAGATCTCCTGGCCGTTCTTGAAGATCCGCCCGGAGATGTCGGTGCCGTAGGCGCGGCCGAACACGCTCATCGCCAGCTCCGTGCGGCCCGCGCCCATCAGCCCGGCCAGCCCGACGATCTCACCCCGGCGCAACACCAGGTTGGCGTCGGAGACGACGACCCGACCGCGCTGGGTGGTGCTGTGCACCGTCCAGTCCTCGATGCGCAGCACCTCGTCGCCGATGTTCGGCGTGTGCGGCGGGAACCGGTCGGACAGGTCGCGGCCGACCATGCCGGAGATGATCCGGTTCTCGGTCACGTCGTCGACCTTCATGTCCAGCGTCTCGATCGTCCGGCCGTCGCGCAGGATCGTGATGGAGTCGGCGATGGCGGCGATCTCGTTGAGCTTGTGCGAGATGATCACGCAGGTGATGCCCTGCTCGCGCAGGCCGCGCAGCAGGTCGAGCAGGTGCGCGGAGTCCTCGTCGTTCAACGCGGCGGTCGGCTCGTCGAGGATCAGCAGCCGCACCTCCTTGGACAGCGCCTTGGCGATCTCCACGAGCTGCTGCTTGCCCACGCCGATGTCGAGCACCGGCGTGGTCGGGTTCTCCTTGAGGCCCACCCGTTCCAGCAGGGCGGCGGCCTCGTGGTTGGTGCGGTTCCAGTCGATCAGGCCGCGGTGCGACAGCTCGTTGCCCAGGAACAGGTTCTCCGCGATCGAGAGCTGCGCGCACAGCGCCAGCTCCTGGTGGATGATCACGATCCCGCGGCGCTCGCTGTCGTGGATGCCGGAGAACTCGCACGGCTCGCCCTCGAACGTGATCTCGCCGTCGTAGGACCCGTGCGGGTACACGCCGGACAGCACCTTCATCAACGTGGACTTGCCCGCGCCGTTCTCCCCGCAGATCGCGTGGATCTCGCCGCGCCGCACCGAGAGCGCGACGTCCTGCAGCGCCTTGACGCCGGGAAAGGTCTTCGTGATCCCCCGCATGCGCAGGATGTCGTCTGCCATCGCTGGTCGGTTCCCTTCACACGGCCGGGCCCCGAGCGGGGCCCGGCCTGCGGCGTGCTACTTGATCTGGTCGGCGGTGTAGTAGCCGGACTCGATCAGGACCTTCTGGTAGTTGGTCTTGTCGACGGTGACCGGCTGGAGCAGGAACGACGGCACGACCTTCTTGCCGTTGTCGTAGTCCTTGGTGTTGTTGACCTCGGGCTTGGAGCCCTTGAGCACGGCGTCGGCCATCTTCACCGTGACGGCGGCCAGCTCGCGGGTGTCCTTGTACACCGTGGAGTACTGCTCACCGGCGATGATCGACTTGACCGAGGCGACCTCGGCGTCCTGACCGGTCACGATCGGGTAGGGCTGGGTGCCGCTGCCGTAGCCGTTGCTCTTGAGCGCCGACAGGATGCCGATGGACAGGCCGTCGTAGGGGGACAGCACGCCCTGCACCAGCGCGCCGCCGCCGTAGCTGGACGTCAGCACGTCCTCCATGCGCTTCTGCGCGGTGGCCGGGTCCCAGCGCAGGATCGCGACGGTCTTGAAGTCCTTCTGGTTGCTCTTCACGACCAGCGTGCCCTTGTCCAGGTACGGCTGGAGGACGGACATGGCGCCGTTGAAGAAGAACGTGGCGTTGTTGTCGTCCGGCGAGCCCGCGAACAGCTCGATGTTGAACGGGCCCTTGGCGTCGCCCTCGGAGCCGTCGGCCTTCTTCAGGCCCAGTCCGACGAGCAGCGACGTGGCCTGCTCGACGCCGACCTTGGCGTTGTCGAACGTGGCGTAGTAGTCGACGTTCGGGCTGTTGCGGATCAGCCGGTCGTAGGCGATGACCGGGATCTTCTTGTCCGCGGCCTCCTGCAGCTGGGTGGTGATCGCGGTGCCGTCGATGGACGCCACGATGAGCACCTTGGCGCCCTTGGTGATCTGGTTCTCGATCTGGTTGACCTGCGTCGGGATGTCGTTCTCCGCGTACTGCAGGTCGACCTGGTAGCCCTGCTTCTCCAGCGCGGCCTTGATGTTGTCGCCGTCGTGGATCCACCGCTCGGAGGACTTCGTCGGCATCGTGACGCCGACCAGCGAGCCCGCACCGGACCCGCTCTCGGCCTGCTGGTCGACCGTCTTGGTGGACGAGCCGCACGCGCTCAGCGCGGCGGTCAGCGCGAGTGCGCCACCCACCGCTGCGATACGGGTGAACTTCATCGTTCTCTCCTGTCGGGTTCGGTACGTGCTATCGCCAGCCGGGCAAGCCCTGGGCGAGTCGGTAGTAGGCCTGGTTCCAGCGGAGGCGGTCCCCGAAGTCCGCCGTGGTGGTCGACCCGTCGATGACCACGAGCTCGGTGTGCGCCATGTGCGCGAAGTCCCGCAGGGTCTCGGCGCCGACGGCCTGGGTCAGCACCGTGTGGTGCGGACCGCCCGCGGTGAGCCAGGACTCGGCGGAGGTGGAGAGGGCCGGTGCGGGCTTCCACACGGCGCGGGCCACCGGGAGGTTGGGCAGCGGCTCGTCCGGTGGCACGACCTCGATCTCGTTGGCCACCAGGCGGAAGCGGTCGCCGAGGTCGGACAGCCCGATCACCACGCCCGCGCCCGGAGTGGCGTCGAAGACCAGGCGGACCGGGTCCTCGCGGCCGCCGATGCCGAGCGGGTGGATCTCGCACGACGGGCGGTCGGCCGCGATCGTCGGGCAGACCTCCAGCATGTGGGCGCCGAGGATCTTCGGCTCGCCCGGCCCGAAGTGGTAGGTGTAGTCCTCCATGAACGACGTGCCGCGCCCGGTGCCCGTGCCCATCGCCTTGACCGCGGCCAGCAGCGCCGAGGTCTTCCAGTCGCCCTCGCCGCCGAAGCCGTAGCCGTCGGCCATCAGCCGCTGCACGGCCAGGCCGGGCAGCTGGCGCAGGCCGCCGAGGTCCTCGAAGTTCGTGGTGAACGCGCCGAACCCGCCGTCGGTGAGGAACCGCCGCAGCCCCAGCTCGATGCGGGCCGCGTAGCGCAGCGACTCGTGCCGGTCGGCGCCCCTGGCCAGCTCCGGGGCGAGCGCGTAGGCGTCGGCGTACTCCGCGACCAGCACGGAGACCTCGTCGTCGGCCACGTCGTCCACCACGGCCACGAGGTCGTTGACGCCGTAGGTGTTCACCGAGACGCCGAACCGCAGCTCGGCCTCGACCTTGTCGCCCTCGGTCACCGCGACGTCGCGCATGTTGTCGCCGAACCGGGCCAGCTTGAGGCCGCGCAGGTGGCTGTGGCCGGTGGCGGCGCGCACCCAGCCGTCGATCCGGGCGGCCAGCTCGGGGTCGGAGGCGTGCCCGGCGACGGTCTTGCGGGCCACCCCGAGCCGGGTCTGGATGAACCCGAACTCGCGGTCGCCGTGCGCGGCCTGGTTGAGGTTCATGAAGTCCATGTCGATGGACTCCCACGGCAGCGCCGCGTTGAGCTGGGTGTGCAGGTGCAGCAGGGGCTTGCGCAGCACGTCCAGCCCGGTGATCCACATCTTGGCGGGCGAGAACGTGTGCATCCAGGCCAGCACGCCGACGCACGCCGGGTCGGCGTTGGCCTCCAGCATGACCTGGCGGATGGCGCCGGAGTCGGTCAGCACCGGCTTCCAGATGATCTCCGCGGAGATCCGGCCGGAGTCCGAGAGCGTGCCCTGGATCTGCTGGGACTGCTTGGCGACCTGGTCCAGCGTCTCGGGGCCGTAGAGGTGCTGGCTGCCCGTGAGGAACCAGAGCTGGGGCTTGGCTGCGGGTGGCATGGCGGGCTCTCCTCGTGGTTCCACGTCCTAGGCCTGCCCGTAGACGGTGCGGTAGCGGACGTACAGGCTGTCGATGTCGTCCTGGCCGATGCCGGTGGGGCTGCCGAGCTGGTGTGCGATGTGGACGGTCCTGGCCACGTCCTCCACCATCACCGCGGCCTTCACCGCGGCGCGGGCGTCGGACCCGATCGTGAACGGGCCGTGGTTGCGCATCAGCACCGCCGGGGAACGGCTGTCCCGCAACGTCTCCACGATGCCGCGGCCGATGGAGTCGTCGCCGATCAGGGCGAACGGCCCGACCGGGACCTCGCCGCCGAACTCGTCGGCCATCATCGTCAGCACGCACGGGATCGGCTCGCCGCGGGCGGCCCACGCGGTGGCGTAGGCGGAGTGCGTGTGCACGACCCCGCCGACCTCGGGCATGTGCCGGTAGACGTACCCGTGCGCCGCGGTGTCCGACGACGGCGACAGGTCGCCCTCGACCAGCTCGCCGTGCAGGTCCGTGACGACGATCGTGTCGGCGGTCAGCTGGTCGTAGGCCACCCCGGACGGCTTGATCACCATCAGGTCCTCGCCCGGCACCCGCGCCGACACGTTGCCCGCGGTCCACATCACCAGGCCGTACCTGGTGAGCTCGCCGTGCAGGGCCGCGACGGTCTCGCGCAGGTCGGCGATCACCTGCCGCACCAACGGCATCAGCTCTTCCCCTCGGTAGCCGTGACGGCGCGCTTGCGCGCCTTGAGCCGGTGCATCACGTCGTTGCCGCCGCGCCCGAAGTGGTCGTGCAGCTCGACGTAGTCGGCGTAGAGGTGCTGGTAGGCCTCGACGTTCGCGGGGACGGGCAGGTAGGCGCCGCGGCGCACAGACCCCATCGCGGCCGCGGCCGACCGGATGTCGGGGTAGGCGCCCGCGGCGACCGCCGCGTGGATCGCCGACCCGAGCGCGGGCCCCTGCTCGGACCCGATCACCGACAGCGGCAAGCCGGTGACGTCGGCGTAGACCCGCATCAGGAAGGTGTTGCGCAGCAGGCCACCGGCGACGATCAGCTCGGTGACCGGCACGCCGGACTCGGCGAACGCGTCGATGATCCGGCGGGTGCCGAACGCGGTCGCCTCGATCAGCGCGCGGTAGGTGTCCTCGGCGCGGGTGGCCAGGGTCTGGCCGACGACCAGGCCGGACAGCTCGTGGTCGACCAGCACGGACCGGTTGCCGCTGTGCCAGTCCAGCGCGACCAGGCCGTGCTCGCCGATCTCCTGCGCCTCGGCCAGCTCGGTGAGCAGCTCGTGCACGGTGATGCCGCGGTCGACCGCGAGCCGGTGGTAGGACGGCGGGACGCAGTTCTCCACGAACCAGCCGAAGATGTCGCCGACGCCGCTCTGCCCCGCCTCGTAGCCCCACAGGCCGGGCACGATGCCGCCGTCCACGACGCCGCACATGCCGGGCACCTCGCGCAGGTCGGCGCCGCTGAGCACGTGGCAGGTCGAGGTGCCCATGATCGCGACCATCTGGCCGGGCTCGACGGCGTTCGCGGCGGGGGCGGTGACGTGCGCGTCGACGTTGCCGACCGCGACGGCGATGCCCTCGGGCAGCCCGGTCCACGCGGCGGCCTCGGCGGACAGCCCGCCCGCGCGGTCGCCGAGCGCGCCGATCGGGTGGTCGAGCTTGTCCGCGACGAACCGCTCGAAACCGGGGTGCAGCTCGCGCAGGAAGTCCGGCGACGGGTAGCCGCCGTCCTGGCGGATGCCCTTGTACCCGGCCGAGCAGGCGTTGCGGACGTACTGCCCGGTGAGCTGCCAGATGATCCAGTCGGCGGCCTCGACCCAGTGGTCCATCGCCTCGTAGACCTCGGGCGCCTCCTCCAGGAGCTGGAGCCCCTTGGCGAACTCCCACTCCGAGGAGATCAGCCCGCCGTAGCGCGGCAGCCACGGCTCCTCGCGCTTGCGGGCCAGCTCGTTGATCCGGTCGGCCTGGCCCTGCGCGGCGTGGTGGCGCCACAGCTTCACGTAGGCGTGCGGGTTCTCGGCGAACGCGGGCAGCTCGGACAGCGGCGTGCCGTCGGCGGTCGTGGGCACCATCGTGCAGGCGGTGAAGTCCGTGCCGACACCGATCACCAGCGCCGGGTCGGCGCCCGCGGCCTCGAGCGCCCTGGGCACCGCGTCGCGCAGCACGTCGACGTAGTCGGACGGGACCTGGAGCGCCCACTCCGGCGGCAGCGCCCTGCCGGTGGCGGGCAGCGTGCGGTCGAGCACGCCGTGCCGGTACGCGTGCACGGCGCTGCCCAGTTCGGCGCCGTCGTGCACCCGCACCACCACTGCTCTGCCGGACAGCGTGCCGTAGTCGACTCCGACCACCAGCGCGTCCTGCGGATCGATCGGCATGGCGTGACACCTTTGTCCGTGCGGCTTGTGCGACGGATTGTTATCGCTAACAATGCGGCCGTCAACAGGGTGGCGCAACGTTTCGGTAACTCGACGGACACCTTGTCAGCGCACGGGATCAGACCCCGCAACGGGCGGGATGAGCGTTCTCAACGCCCGGCGGGCGGGGCCACGCTGTCGCGCACCACCAGCTCCGGCGCGATCGTGTGCCGGGTGGCCGTCGGCGTGCCGGACTCGATCTGGCCGAGCAGCATCGCCAGGGTCGCCCTGGCCACGGCCTCGAAGTCCGGCCGGATCGTGGTCAGCGGCGGGATGAAGTACGCGGCCTCGGGCACGTCGTCGAAGCCGACCACGCTGACGTCCTCGGGCACCCGGCGCCCGCGTTCGCTCATCGCGCGCAGGATGCCGAGCGCGAGGTGGTCGTTGGCGGCGAACACCGCCGTCACCTCCGGCATCCGCGCCAGCATCTGCCCGGCCCGGTAGCCCGACGCGGCGGTCCAGTCGGCGGGTACGACCGGAGGCACCTCCACGCCCGCCGCGGTCAGCGCGTCCCGCCAGCCCTGGACGCGGCCGGTGCTGTCGAACCAGTCGTTCGGCCCGGACACGTGCCACACCGTGGAGTGGCCCGCGTCGAGCAGGAACTTGGTGGCGTCGCGGGCCCCGGCGGCCTGGTCGACGGTCACCAGCGCGGCCGGGCGCGACGGGTCGCCGTCGATCGTGACCAGCGGGACGTCGGCGGGCAGGTGTTCCAGGGCCTCGTTAGCGGACTCGACGGGCGCGATCACCACGATCCCGGCGACCCGCTGGTCGAGGTGCTGCTCCACCGCGCGCCCGATCGAGTGCCGGTCGAGCACGCTGACGTTGCCCACGCTGACGGTGAACCCGGCCTCGGCGGCGGCGTGCTCGAAGGCGACCAGCAGCGAGGCGGGCCCGTAGAGCGTCGAGTTCTGCGCCACCACGCCCAACACCTGCGAACGGCCGGTGACCAGGGCTTTCGCCGCCCTGTTCGGCCGGTAGCCCAGCTCGGAGATCGCGGCCCTGACCCGGTTGCGGGTCTGCTCGCGCACGTTCGGGTGGCCGTTGAGCACCCTCGACACCGTCTGGTGCGACACACCGGCCAGCCGCGCCACGTCCGTCATCGCGGGCTCTCGCGTCACCTTGTCCACCGGCACATGTTATCGATCACATCGCGTTGTGGCGCACATCCGACCATTCCACGGCTCGGCGCGCCGGCATGTTCGTGCCGAGGCGGAATGCGGGCACCCGACCAGGGCGTTGCCCCTGTGCGGACCCACCCCTCGACCCCTAGGAGCAGTCGCGCATGACGGCACCGGCCCCGCTCACCCGGAAGCAGCTCGGACTCCGGTCGGACCGAGGCCCCGTCCTCATAGCGGTCATGCTCACCACCGGCCTGGTCGCGCTGGACAGCACGATCATCGCGACGGCGGTCCCGTCCATCGTGGACGACCTCGGCGGGTTCTCCCAGTTCCCCTGGCTGTTCTCGATCTACCTGCTCACCCAGGCGGTCACCGTGCCGCTGTACGGGAAGTTCGCCGACATCCTCGGCCGCAAGCCGGTGATGTTCTTCGGCATCGGGGTGTTCCTGCTGGGCTCGGTGCTGTCCGGAGCAGCGTGGAGCATGCCGGTGCTGATCGCGGCCCGCGCCATCCAGGGCATCGGCGCTGGCGCGGTGCAGCCGATGAGCATCACGATGCTGGGCGACCTGTACACCGTGCAGGAGCGCGCGAAGGTGCAGGGCTACGTGACCAGCGTGTGGGCGGTCGCCTCGCTGATCGGCCCCGCGCTGGGCGGCGTGTTCTCCGACTACCTGTCGTGGCGCTGGATCTTCTTCGTCAACGTGCCGCTGGGCGCGATCGCCGTGGTGTTCCTGGCACTGCGGTTCCAGGAGAAGATCGTCAAGCAGGTGCACAAGGTCGACTACCTCGGCGCGACGCTGCTGACGATCGGCCTCCCGCTGGTGCTGCTCGGTCTGCTCGAGGGCGGGGTGGCCTGGCCGTGGGCGTCGTGGCAGAGCCTGCTGGTGTTCGGCGTCGGCGCGGTGGTGCTGGTCGTGTTCGTGCTGGCCGAGCGCCGGGCCGCGGAGCCGATCCTGCCGATGTGGGTGTTCCGCCACCGCACGCTGGTCGGCGGCAACCTCACGTCCCTGGTGGTCGGCGCGCTGCTGATGGGCCTGACCTCCTACCTGCCCACGTTCGTCGAGGGCGTGCTCGGCACGGGGGCGCTGGTGGCCGGGTTCGCGCTGGCCGCGCTCACCCTCGGCTGGCCCGCGTCCGCGGCGATGTCCGGCCGGGTCTACATGCGGATCGGGTTCCGCGACACGTCGCTGATCGGCAGCGCCTTCGTGATCGTCGGAGCCGTGCTCGTCACGCTGCTGTCGCAGGACTCGGCCGTGTGGGAGGCCGCGGCGGGCTCGTTCGTCATGGGCGTGGGC
Source organism: Umezawaea tangerina (assembly GCF_003002815.1). Lineage (GTDB taxonomy): Bacteria > Actinomycetota > Actinomycetes > Mycobacteriales > Pseudonocardiaceae > Umezawaea > Umezawaea tangerina. Next base: position 120,942 of record NZ_PVTF01000006.1, read on the forward strand.
CTCGGCCTGGTGTCGAGCCCGACCGTCATCGCCGTGCAGTCGACCGTCGGCTGGGACCGCCGGGGCGTCGTCACGGCCACCAACATGTTCAGCCGGTCGCTGGGCAGCGCGGTGGGGGTGGCCGTGTTCGGCGCCATCGCCAACGCCTCGCTCGCGTCCAGGTTCGCCGAGCCGCCCGCGAACGTGGCGGGGCAGCTGCCGCCGAGCGTGGACGCCACGACCGTGGTGCTGGGCGGCCACGCCGACCCGGACTCCCCAGTCGTCACGTTCGTCCGCGGCGCCCTCGACGACGCGACGCACAACGTCTTCGTCGCCATGGCGCTCGTCGCGGCGTGCAGCGCGCTGACCGTCCTGCTCATGCCCCGGCGAACGAAGGAAATCACTTTCTGAACCGGTCACGATTTGGGAATCACCATTGCCGAACGGCGCCGACCGTGATCCGAATGGCGCGTACCACCGGATGCCGGCCGGAAACACGGCCGACATCCGAATCGACCGGAATTCACCCCGCCGTGCCCTTGGGTTCGGCGAGCATGTCGTTCTCCGAGGTGAACAGCGTCCACAGCAGGACGGCCACGACGAGGCCACCGAGCACGAAGACCGGGAACACGAGGTCGAACACGTCGGTGCCGACCGGCGGGACGATCGACGGGTTGACCTCGACCCTCACCGCGGCCATGCCGGTGAAGTGCATTCCGGTCACGGCCACACCCATGATGAGGCCCGCGCCGATGCGGGCCGGGGTCGTCTTCACCACGAGTGTGAACCAGAAGGCGGCCGTGGCGGCGACGACGGCGATGAGGCAGGACACGGCGACGAGCAGCGGGTCGTAGGAGATCTCGCCCTGGAACCGGATCGCGGACATCCCCATGTAGTGCATGCCCGCCACGCCGAGACCGGACACCACGCCCGCGCTCACGAGCCGCACCTTGGTGAACCGCGCGAGGGTGACCATCGACAGGCCGATGCCGACCATGACCACGGCGATCAGCGCGGACAGCGCCGTGAGCGGCGCGGAGTACTTGACGACGCCGGAGCTGACGTCGAAGCCGAGCATCGCGATGAAGTGCATCAGCCAGATCGCCACACCACCGATGGCGAACGCCCCGAACACCGTCCAGGTCACCTTGGCGCGGCGGCCGTCCTCCGCCCTGGCCTTGGCCATGCACGACAGGCCGATCAGCGACCCGATCACCGAGATCGCGTAGGCGAGCAGCGGGGTCCACAGACCCGAGGAGAAATGCTGCATCGAATCGTGGTTCACAAGTACACCGGTCCTTGGGTGGAGGTGGTCCCCGGTCGTCGCTCCCGCGCAGGGCGCGTTAACCGCGCGACCGGTCTGGCTCTCAGAGGCACGCCCAACTAGTAACCCCCTCGCCAGGCATCCACCAGTTGTATTCGCCCGCCGTGATCCATTCGAGATATTATTTCGGATTTCAGCTACCTTGTGTAGTCGACAGGGCACCGAGCGACCCCGGTAACCGATTCAGAACACCCCCTACAACGCCTTGGACCGGGAGCGTTCCCAGAGTTCACCGAATCGGCGTTATCGATCTCCCGGACCCGGACGCTAGATCATCCGAGTGGCGAAAGAAGTCGGATGACGTCGAGGGCGAAATCGGCCTCCAGAACGCCGTAAACGGGACTCGAATCCCGGAAATAGTGATGAACGATCACTTTCGCCGACGATGCATTTCGTGGCGACGACATCTCCCGAAACGGTGTTTCGTCACACGGCCACGCGGTGAGACCGCACACGATCGGGGCGATCGGACGCCCTCGTGTGGCGCTCGGGACAGGACATAAGGGACACTGTTCGCGGTAAGCGGAGGGGAGTACTCCCAACGCGGTGGTGCCGTCAACACGGAGGCAGTTCGAGCTCCCGGTGCCGCCGGTCGGTCGCAACCGGCGGAGGAGACCTCCGGTCATCGGCGTGCTCGCCATGTTCCGGAGGGTGTGTTCCCGCATGTCTGTTCCACTGTGGTTGTGGCTTGCGACGGTCGCGGGGCTGCTGCTCCTGCTGGCCGTCGACCTGGTCCTGGTCGGTCGCAAGCCCCACGAGGTGTCGCTCGGCGAGGCGGGCAGGTGGGTGACGTTCTACGTCTCCGTCGCCGTGCTCTTCGGCATCGGCATCTGGTACTTCGCGGGAGGCGTCCCGGCGAGCGAGTTCTTCGCGGGGTACATCACCGAGTACTCGCTCAGCATCGACAACCTGTTCATCTTCCTGATCATCATGAACACGTTCAAGGTGCCCGCCGTCCACCAGGGCAGGGTGCTGCTGGTCGGCATCCTGATCGCGCTGGTGATGCGCGGCATCTTCATCGCCGTCGGCGCGGCGGTCATCGCCCAGTTCAGCTGGGTGTTCTACCTCTTCGGCGCGTTCCTGATCTACACCGGCTACAAGCTGGCGCGGTCGGGCCACGACGAGGACGAGGAGTTCAAGGAGAACGCGTTCCTCCGCTTCGTGCGCCGGATCTTCCCGGTGGCCGACGAGTACCACGACGCGAAGTCGTTCATCAGGATCGACGGCAAGCGGTTCGTGACCCCGATGTTCATCGTGATGATCGCGATCGGCAGCACCGACCTGCTGTTCGCGCTCGACTCGATCCCGGCGATCTTCGGCCTCACCAAGGAGCCGTTCCTCGTCTTCACGGCCAACGCGTTCGCCCTGATGGGCCTGCGCCAGCTGTACTTCCTGCTCGGCGGCCTGCTGAACAGGCTCGTGTACCTGTCGATCGGCCTGTCGCTGATCCTCGCGTTCATCGGCGTGAAGCTGATCCTCGAGGCGCTGCACACCAACTCGCTGCCGTTCCTCAACGGCGGTGAGCCGCTGGCCGTCCCGACGATCGGCATCGAGGTGTCCCTCCCGGTGATCATCGGCATCCTGGTGGTCACCACGGTGGCGAGCCTGGCCAAGTCCCGGCGCGACGAGAGGGCCGCGCGCCCCTCGTAGGCCCTTCGGATCCCCCTGGGCGCGGCTCAGGGGGATCCGGCGCGGTCAGAAGTGGGTGACCGGCCGTTCCTGGAGCACGCCGTCCAGCAGGACGTCGACCTTCTCGTTGTAGAACGCGACCAGACCGGCGATCGGCAGCATTTCCTTCGTGGGGAAGCTGTAGCTCCAGGCCAGGTCCTGGTGCGTGCCGGTGGGCGTGACGATCGACCAGTAGTCGGTGGTCGTCCCCTTGTACGGGCACGCGGTGACCGTCGCGGTGCGGGTCAGCACGCGGAAGTCGACGTCGGTGCGGCTGAGGTAGTAGCGGGTCGGCAGGCCGGTCTCGAACACCAGCACCGGCGTCGACGACTCGGCGACCACCACCCCGTCCAGCTCGATCCGCACCGTGCGCGACGACCGCAGGGCGTCCACCCGCACGTACGGGCTGCGCGGGTGCACGAAGACCTGCTCGTCCTCCTCGAACCACAGGTCCGCCGCGGCCCAGTCGAAGCGCACGGCGTCGTGGAAGTCCGGGTAGTGCAGCGCCGCCCCCGCCCGGTGCTCCGCGCCCGCGCGGACGCCGTGCAGGCGGGCGACGCCCCGGCTCGTGGGCTTGTCGCGGTGCTCGTCCACGAGCACCGCGGGGCGGACGTCGGCGCGCGGGACGTAGTACTGCGGGTAGTACGGGTGCTCCCAGACGTAGAGCGCGCGCGTGGTGTCGAGCAGGACCTCGCCCGCCAGCAGCGCGCGGATGCGGCGCGGGACGGGCTGCACGTGGTCCACGGGCACGGGAGGGGCGGGGTGGTCGGCCATGTCCGCACGGTAACCCCCGGTGCGGGGACGTGTGATCGAAAAATGTCGGTGCTGCCGGCTACCTTGGTCCCATCGCGCCACCCGGTCCCCGAGGAGAGATCAGAATGCCTGCTGCCACCACGTACCTGGAGCTGTCCGAGTCCGACGGCGGTGCGCACAAGTTCTACGAGGTGCGGGTGGTCGACACGAAGGTGACGATCACCTACGGGCGCATCGGCGAGACGGGGACGATCCGCGACGCGACGTACCCGGACGCCGCCAAGGCCGTGAAGGCGGCCGAGAAGAAGATCGGCGAGAAGGTGCGCAAGGGGTACGCGCCCGCCGTGAAGGGCGTGCGGCAGCGGCGCGCGGTCACCAGGCGGCAGATCACCAGCGTCGTGTCCACCGCGCACCAGGCGCCGGTGCTCTGGCGGTTCGCGTCGGGCGCGCCCGCGTTCGGCATCTTCGTCGGCGAGGACCAGGCGTGGGTGGGCAACGAGAAGGGCGACGTCTACACGCTCACCCACGACGGCGCGGTCACCGGGCGGTACGGCCTGCCCGACGGGGTGAAGTGCATCGTCGCGGACGACTTCTGGATCTACGCGGGGTGCGACGACGGCCGCGTGTACGACCTGGGCGGCAAGGTGCCCAGGGTCGCGTACGAGATCGCCAGCAACGTCGACATCTACTGGCTGGACATCGACGACGGCGTGCTCGGCGTGTCCGACCGCCAGGGCGGCATCACGGTCGTCGACCACGAGGACGAGTTCCAGTGGTCGCGGCCCAGCAGCGGCGACGGCGCGTGGATGGTCCGCTGCGCGCCGGAAGGCGCTTACCACGGGCACTCGCGGGGCGTGACCCACTACGCGGCGCGCTCGGGCGACCAGGTGTGGCACACCGACACCAACGGGGACGTGCTGTTCGGCTGGCAGGAACCGGCGGAGGTGTTCGCGGGGACCAGCCGGGGGTGGGTGCACCGGCTGGCGAAGTCGACGGGCGCGGAGGTCGCGCGGTACCGGTGCGACGCGGCGGTGTTCTCGTGCGCGACGTCCCCGGACGGGGAGTACGTGTTCGCCGGGGACAGCCACTCGTCGGTGTACTGCTTCGCCGCCGACGGGACCCGGCTGTGGAAGCTGGGGACGGGGTGCGGGTCGGCGTTCTCGATGCAGTACCGGGACGAGCGGCTGTACATCGTGACGACCGACGGGTCGCTGGCGTGCATCGACGCGAGCCCGGCGGCGGTGGGGGCGGCGGAACAGGGGAAGGTGCCGGTCCGCAGCGACGTGAAGGCGGACGGGTGGAAGAGGGTGGAGGCGACCGCTGAGGTGGAGACGGTGGCTTCTGGTGGGGGTGGGGTTGTCGTGGAGTGCGTGCAGGTCGGGGGGAGGTTGAGGGTGAGGGTGGTGTCGGAGGGGTATGACCCCGGGCGTGGGGTGCAGTTCCCGAAGGACATTCGGGTGGCTGGGGCGAGGTATGTGGTGGCGGAGGTGCACAGTTCGGTCAGTGGGGGGTTTTATCGGGCTCGGGGGGAGATCAAGAGGTTGGTGTGAGGTGGGGGTTGGGGGGTGTGCTGGTGGCCGTGGGGGTCGCCCGGTGTTCGAGCCGCGGTGTGTGTCGCCCGGTGTCGGTGCCGCGGTCTCCGGGGGTGTCGCTACAGCGGACTCCGGGTGCGGTCGGCTTGACTTGGGGCCCCTTTTTTGGGCTTCGTCGGGCGAAAAAGGGCAGGTGGTAGAGCCTGCCCGCCGACTAATTTTAAGCCCAAAAACCCCAAGTCAAGCCGACCGCACGAGCGGACGAGCCCCGCTCGCTTCCAGCGTCGTTGGGGGCTTGTCTGCTGCTTCCAGCGTTGCTGAGCCTTTGTGTGCTTGTTCCAGCGTCGCCGGGGGCTTGCGTGTTTGTTCCAGCGTCGTTGGGTGGCTTGTGTGTCGCTTTCCAGCGTCGCTGGGTGGTTACTCAGGCTGGGTGGTGAAGGCGGTTCGGAGTAGGGCTACGTCGGTGTTGATGTTGGGGGTTGCTAGGGGGCCGTTTGCTTGGGGGGTGAAGGCGGCTTGGGCTAGGACCAGGCCGCCCAGGAGGCGGGTGGCGGTGGTGGGGGTGGCGGTGGGGGGTGCTTCGCCGCGGGTGATGGCGCGGTTGAGCATGGTGGTCAGGTGGGCGTGCATGGGGGTGATGACGCCGGTGTTGATCAGTTCGGCGAGTTCGGGGTCGTGGCGGGACTCGGCGAGCAGGGCGATGAGGGTGGCGCCGGCTTTGCCCGCCATGGGGAGTTGTTTCCTCGTGAGGAGTTCGCGGAGGTCGCCGTCGAGGGAGCCGGTGTCGATGTCGTGGGTCTCCGAGTCGGCCACCTGCTGGGCGGCGGCCAGGAGGAGGTCGCGTTTGGTGGGCCAGCGGCGGTAGAGGGTGGCGGTGGAGACGCCGGCGCGTTTGGCGACGGAGGCCGTGGTGAGGCGGGCGTAGCCGCCCTCGGCCAGTTCGTCGAGCACGGCCTCGATGATGGCGGGGCCGAGGGTGGCGTCGACGGGTCGGCCCGGTGGGCGGGGGGACTCGTTCGTCGAACCTCGGCTTGTCACAGGTCCATGGTCTCCTACGGCGTCGCGGCGGGTGGAGCGGTGTTGAAATAGATACGAAGTGACTTCGTTTCGTATCGTGCTAGCGTGGAGGTGAGGCCTGCGGGCGGAGTGCGGTCGAGGGGTGCGGATGAAGACGATCGTGATCACTGGCGCGAGTGATGGCATCGGTGCCGCGGCGAGCGGGATCCTGGCGGGCGAGGGGACGCGGTTGATCCTGGTGGGGCGCAGTGCGGTCAAGACGAAGGCGGTCGCGGAGCGGGTCGGGGCGGAGTACCACGTGGTCGACTTCGAGCGGCTCGACGAGGTGCGGGACCTCGCGACGGTCCTGGTGGACGGTTGCGAGTGGATCGACGTGCTGGCCAACAACGCGGGCGGGCTGTTCTCGGGGCCGACGCGGACGGTGGACGGGTTCGAGAAGACGTTCCAGGTCAACCACCTGGCGCCGTACCTGCTGACCAACCTGCTGATCGGGCGTCTGCTGCACAGCGGCGCCGCGGTGGTGAACACGTCCAGCGTCGGGGCGCGGATCTACGGGCGGATCGACCTGGACGACCTGAACTGCTGGAACGACTACGACGCGAACAAGGCGTACGGCAACGGGAAGCTGGCGAACGTCCTGTTCACCAGGGGACTGCACGAGCGGTTCCACGCGGCCGGGCTGTCGTCGGTCGCGTTCCACCCCGGCGGCGTGGCGACGAACTTCGCGTCCGACACGACGAGCTACATGCGGCTGTTCAACAACACCCTGCTCAGGCGGCTGCTCACGACCGCCGAACAGGGTGGCGCGCACCTCGCGCACTTCGTGACGGGCGTTCCGGGCAAGACGTGGGCCTCCGGCGAGTACTACACGCCACGACACCGGATCGGACGCACCAACAAGCAGGCCTACGACCCCGAACTGGTCCGGCGGCACTGGGACCTCAGCGCGGACATGCTCGGCGTCCGATGGTGAGACAGCACCACCGCCAGAGGTGATTCCAGCAGCTCAGCCACCGAGGACACCCGACGCCCAGCGGTGAACCAAGCAACCACGGACCGCGGGCCCCGGAGCCCGACGTGGAATACTTGACATCGGCAGAGCCCCGGCACAACCGCCAGCGACACCGACAGCCCAGCGCGGCGGAGCTCGGCGCCTGGCGGCGAGACGACCCGCTTCCAGCGGTAACCGCCACAGCCGGCGGTAGCGACAGCTCGGCCCGAGACTGCTCGACCCCTGGGCTGAGACGCCCGCGCCCAGCGGTCGCCAACACAACCACCGGTAGCAACAGCCCAGCGCGAGGGTACTCGGCACCCAGGCCGAGACGCCCGCGCCGAGGGGGTGCCGACACAACCGCCGATATGGCTGCTCAGTGTGGAGATGGGCGGTGTTCGGTGGTGGCGGTCGCGTTCCAGCGCTGGCGGGGGCGGGCGGGGTGGCGCATGGTGAGGGGATGGGTGGTCGCACTGGTGCGGTTCGGGTTGTGGGGCAAGCGGCGTTGCTCGCCGTGCTGGCGGTGGGGACGTGGTGGGTGTTCCTCGGGAGCGATGACGAGCGGCGGGTTGATCCGGTGAGCGGGTCGGCCACGGGGCCGTACGAGGTGCCGCAGGTCGTGGGGTGCGTGCTGGTGTTGGTGGTGCTGGTCGTGGCCGGGACGCTGGTGGGGCCCGGTTGGGTTGCCGTGGTGGCGGTGGCGGTGCCGTTCACGGCCGTGTGGTCGTGGTGGGCGCGGGCGCACGACGACTCGGGGCTGTGGGTGGTCGGGAGCGGGTTGGTGTTGCTGGGGACGGTGGCCGGTGGGGCGCTGGTCGCCGCTGTGACGCGCGCGCTCCGGAGGCGGCGCGTGCACAACGGCTGAGCTCAGCGCGGGACGCAGGTGAGAGCGGTGACCTTGGGCGGTGGACCGGTGCCGACGAGTCCGAAGCTGATGGACTCCGAGACCTCCACGGTGCCGTTGTAGTCGGCGTTGACGGCGCGGACGGACCGGCCGTTCTGGGTGACGGTGGCGTCCCAGGAGTTCTGCACGCGCTGGTCGCCGGGGAACGTCCAGTCGACCTCCCAGCCCTTCAGCGGGCGCCCGCCGGAGTTGGTGATCACCACGGTGGCGGTGAAGCCCTCGGCCCAGGTGGTGCCGACGGTGAGCTGGGCCGTGCAGGCCGCGGGCCCGAGGGGTTTCGAACTGGCCGGGGGCCGCGACTCGTCCACGGTCACGCTGAACTGGTCGATGGCGTTGCCCGCTCCCCCGCGCCACAGGTTGAAACCCGCCTCGACACCGATGAGGTACCACTCGGGCTTGATCCAGCCCCTGGTCTGGGCGTCCTTGGTGAACGCGCGGATGTCCAGCCCCTTGACCGAGGTGACGTCGCCGACCCGCTCGTAGACCACCCGGTTGCGGCCGTCCGCCTTCTCGAACCAGACGTCCCAGCTCGCACCCGCGATCGGCATCGCACCCGCGACCATCACACCGCTCGGCCGCACGTCACCGTTGCTGCGCAACCAGATCGCCATCTCGGCACCGTCGGGCGGGCCGTCGACAGCAGGCCTGCTGTGGAACCAGACGGCGTAAGCGGCGTTGTACGTGCCGCCCTCCCCCGCCGTGCCCACCAGATCACTGGTGATCTCCGGCATCCGCGACACCTGCACCGGCAGACCGCTGTTGTCCGAGCACACCCCGAAGTGGCAGCCCTTGACCAGCGCGGGCGACGCGGCCGGGGCGCCGTTCGGCGGGCGGTCGTGCTCGGCGCGCTCGACCTTGAGCGACTGGTCCCCGACGCCCACGCACTGCTCGGTGTCGGCACCCCAGACGTTGTTCAACGCCAGGTAGTCCTTGCCGCCGGCGGGGGCGATGTCGTCCTTCCCGCACAGCTGGGTGGTGGTGGCGGAGGCCGCGGGGCCGGAAGGGAGGGCGGCGAGGAGGACCAGGCCTACGGCGGCGGCCAGGACGGCGCCCACGATGCCGACCGCCGCGAGGGTGAGGGAGACGCGGAAGGCCAACTGCGCCAAGGGATGGCTCATCTAGACCCTCCTCGGGGGAGGCGGTGTGGGGCTTGACGCGCTCATGTTGGGAGTACGGGAGATCGGGATGGGTGGTTCAAGGGGTGACTGATCGGTCCGTTTGGGGGGTGGGGGTGTTGGTGGTGGGGGTCGGCCTTTGTGCGGGTTCTTCCTGCGAGGCCCGGCTCATGACCCTTTCGCCCTGTGAAGCCTGCTCCGGCCGTCCCACCCCTGGGGAAGCTCAACCCTCGGTCACGTCGTGCCCACCCCTGGCGAAGCCCGGCCCCCGGCGCGCGATTGTCTCAATGCTTGATCTTGCTTGTCAAGACGGTGAAGCTGTCTTGACAAGCAAGATCAAGCAGGAGGGCGCTGTGGATCGGGGGCAGAGGGGAAGTCTGGCTTCGCCAGCATCAGGCTCCGCCTGACTCAAGCATCCTCGCTGCGCGTCGGACAAGGCATCGGCTGGCGCCGACAAGGCCCCAGGCGCTTCGCGCCGGATGCGTGCTGGCGGGCTGCGCCCAACGGGGTGGGGTGGGTGTTGCTGGTTGTTGGTGGGTTAGGTGGTCATTCTCTTTTCGATCAGGTCTGCTGCGCGGGTGGTGCCGCCGGATTCTGTTACGCGGTCGCGCATCCAGTTGAGGCGGGCGGTGGTTGGGGTGTCTGTGGAGAGGTCCAGGACTGCTTGGCGTAGGGATTCCGGGGTGATGGTGGAGAGTTCGACGATGCGGCCGAGGCCTAGTTCTACGACTTGCCTGGCGTCCATGTCCTGTTCGGCTACTTCAGGGGCGAGGAGGAGGGGGGTGCCTTGTTGGACGGCTGCCATGACGCCGCCCAGGCCGCCGTTGGAGAGGAAGACGGTGGCGTGTTCGAGGACTGCCAGCTGGGGGAGCCAGGGGTGGACTTCGAAGTTGGGGGGTAGGTCGCCCAGGTCTTCCGCGGTCCAGCCGCCGAGGGTCACCACGACGTGCCAGTCGAGGTCGGCGAAGGCGGTGGCGAAGAGGCGGAAGAAGTCGGGGCGGGCGTTGTGGACGGTGCCGAGGGAGATGAAGAGGACCTTGCTGTCGGGGGTCGGGGGCTGCCAGTCGCCCTGGAAGATGGTGCCGTCGTTGCAAGGGCCGACGAAGGCGTAGTGGTCGCTGAAGGAGTCGCCCTGGGGTTGGAAGGCCTTGGGGACGAAGACCAGAGCGAGGTCGTTGGGTTGGTGGAGAAGGGTTTCGTCGATGCCGTGCTGGAGGAAGAGGTCCTGGAGACCTGACTCCACAGCGGCTGCCTCGGCGCCGCGGGGACCTGCCAGCAGCTCGGCGCGGCGGGGGGCGGTCCAGTCGACGGTGTCGTTGAAGGCGAGGTTGGGGTGGGTGAGGACGATGGGGACCGTCCACTTGCGACCCAGGACGGCGGCGGCGCCGTACATCATGGGGTCGAAGACGATGAGGTCCGGGGTGGTGTCGACGAGGGCTTCGACGGAGGCGACGCTGCGGAGGCCTTCCTCGTAGAAGCGCATGCAGGTGAGGACGATCTCGGCGGTGTCGGCGTGGTCGCTCAGGCCGGCGGGGATGGCGGCGAGGGTGGGGCCGTAGATCAGTGGGGTGACGCCGGACTGCTCGGCGTACTGGGCAAAGAACTCGGTGGTGGCGTAGCTGACGCGGTGGCCGCGTCGGGCGAGGGCCTCGGCGATGGTGAGGGTCGGGAAGACGTGGCCGAAGGCCGGGGCGCTGAGGAACAGGACGTGCTTGGGCATGGTTCTCCTCAGGTGAGGGCGGTGTGCACCTTCCGCACGGCGGTGCTGATGTCGTCGACGTCCGCGTCGGTGTAGTGCTCGTTCCAGAACAGGACCAGCAGGGTGGTGGCGAGCAGTCGTTCGGCGGCCGGGCAGAGGCCGGGGGCGTAGGTCCAGTCCTTCCTGGACGGTGGGCTGGACAGCGGGAAGGCGGAGTTGCCGTAGACGCGGCCGTTCGCGAGCACCGGCGAGGCGTAGGCGGGGTGGTCGAGCAGCCTGCCCTCGGCAAGGATGCCCTCGGCCCGCAAGGCCGCGGCCCAGCGCAGGTTGGTGCCGCCCGCCAGTGACGGGTCCAGGACGAGCGGGAACGACCAGAAGCTGTGGCCGTCCTCCGCAGGCAAGGTGATGCCGGGCAGGCCGCGCAGCGACTCGACCAGCCGGTGGGCGGCCCGCCTGCGTCGTTCGACGACGCCGCGGAGCCTGCCCAGCTGCACCTTGGCGACCGCGCCCTGCAGCTCGGTCATCCGGTAGTTCATCCCGAACGACAGGTGCGTGCGGGCCGCCGTGTCGCGCGGCCGCCCCTTGTCCCCGAACAGCCGGAGCCTGCGGGCCAGCGCGGGGTCGTCGGTGATGGCGAGGCCGCCGTCGCCGCAGGTGATGTGCTTGTACTGCTGGAGGCTGAAGCAGCCGATGTCGCCGACGGTGCCCGCGAGCCTGCCGGGCGCCGGTTCGGTGAGCAGCGCCTGCGCGCAGTCCTCGATGAGCGGGACGCCGTGGCGGTGGGCGATGTCAGCCAGCTCGACGACGGGCGCGGGCGCGCCGAGCAGGTGCACGGCCACGACGGCGCGGGTGCGCGGGGACAGGCAGCGGCGCACGCTCTCCGGGCTGAGGTTGCCGGTCAGCGGGTCGACGTCGGCGAACACCGGCACCGCGTTCTGCGCCAGGATCGCGATGATCGTGCCGAAGTCGGTGACCGGGGTGGTGACGACCTCGTCGCCCGGATCGGGGTCGAGCGCGCCGATCGCCATGTGCAGCGCGGCCGTGCCGGAGCTGCACGCCACCGCGTGGCCGACGCCGTGCAGCCGGGCCATGTCCGACTCCAGCCCGGCGACGTGCGAGCCGCCGAGCGCGTTGAGCCTGCCGCCCGCCAGCACCTCCAGCACCGCGGCGCTCTCCTCCTCCCCGAACGTGCGCCCCGCCGCCTCGGTCGCCACCGGGAACGGGCGGGTGCGCACCGGGGTCCCGCCGTGCAGCGCCAGCCCGTCGAGGGTGCTGGTCACCCGACGTCCCAGGTGACCGGCAGGCTGTGCGTGCCGTAGACCACCATCGTCTCGCGCAACGGGACCTCGGCCGCGGGCACGGCGAGCCGCAGCGTCGGGAACCGGCGCAGCAGCGCGGTGAGCCCGATCCGCAGCTCCGCGCGGGCCAGCTGCAGGCCGGTGCACAGGTGCACGCCGCCGCCGAACGACACGTGCCCGGCCGCCGAGCGGGTCAGGTCCAGCACGTCGGGGTTCGGGAACCGGACGGGGTCGCGGTTGGCCGCGGCCAGCGACATCGTGACGGACTCCCCCGCCTTGACCAGCGTGCCCGCGACCTCGACGTCCTCGACCGCGGTGCGCACCGGACCGATGTGGCTGACCGTCAGGTACCGCAGCAGCTCCTCGACGGCGTTGTCCACCAACGACGGGTCGGCGCGCAGCGCGGCCAGCTGCTCGGGGTGCTCCAGCAGCGCGAACACGCCGAGCGTCAACGTGTTCGACGTCGTCTCGTGGCCCGCCATCAGCAGGATCATCGCCACGGTGACCAGCTCGCCGTCGTCGAGCTCACCGCTGGCGACGAGCCTGCCGAGCACGTCGTCGGTGGGCTCCTCGTGCTTCGCCTTGATGGCCGTGGTCAGGAAGTCGATCATCGACAGCCAGGAGGCGACGGTGTCCTCCTCCGACGCGCTGAGGTCGAACAGCGTGTCGGAGTCGTGCTGGAAGCGGTCGTGCTCGGCGTAGGGCAGGCCGAGCACCTCGCACATCAGCAGCGACGGGAGCGGCAGCGCGTAGGAGCGCAGCAGGTCGACCGCGGGCCCCCGGCGCTCCATCTCGTCGAGCAGCGACTCGGCGATCTGCTCGATCCGCGGCGCGAGCTCGTTCGCCCGGCGCAGGGTGAACTCGGACGTCAGCAGCTTGCGGTACTTGGTGTGCTCCGGCGGGTCGAGCCGGGTGAACATGCCGGGCAGCACCTCGGGGATCTCCACCCGGTCCATGGCGAGCGTCGGCCGGACGAGGTCCGCGCGGTGGCTGAACCGGGGGTCGGTCAGCACCGTGCGGACGGCCGCGTAGCCGGTGGCGATCCAGCCGAGGTGGCCGTCGGGGAACGAGAACCGGCTGATCGGCGCGACCTCCCGCGCCCGGCCGAGCTCGTCCGGCGGGTCGAACGGACAACTGCGCGCGGTCGGGATCGACCGCATTGTGCTCCCGGTTTCCACAGCAGATCACTCCAAGGCATTCGCCGAAGTCGCAAGAGGAAAATGCGGGACATTCCCCACCGCATCGACGCAGATGCTGGCACACCTCCGAGCGAACCCGCAACGACCAGGTCGTACCCATTTCCCCCTAATTCGCAGTCCTATTGTTCCGACTTTGTCGTTCAACGCTTCCGGCTCGACGTCGTACAACGTCCCCGTGTTAGGAGGACAGCCCCGCGCACGCCGCGGGAGGCGCTCCCCCGTCGTGGAAGTCCGAGGCCAGCGCCCGGCACAGCTCCCCGAGCGCGGCCTGCACGTCGGTGGTCCACGGCGTCACGGTCAGGTCCCGGCTGGCGCTGGCCAGCGTGCCGTCCGGGCTCCACGCCAGGTCGGTCACCGGGCCGGTGTGCCCGGACAGCACCGCCCACCGGGTGAGCGTGGCCGCGTCGAGCAGGGTCACCGTGTCGTCGTGGTCGAAGGTCGCGATGAGCCGCCCGTCGGGGCTGTAGGCGAGGAAGCTGAACCGGCCGCCGGGGTCGGTCAGCTCCCCGGTCCGCCGATGGCTCGCGGCGTCCCAGAGCACGACCCGCCCGGCACCGTCGTGGTAGGTGGTGGCGGCCAGGACCGTCCCGTCGGGGCTGAACACGACGGTCGACGCGTGCCCGTTCTCGGCCACGACGACCTCGTCGTCGGTCTCGGTGTCCCAGACCAGGACCCGGCCGCGGACGGTCGCGACGGCCAGCGAACGGCCGTCCGGGCTGTAGTTGACGTCGAGCGCCCCGTCGCCGTCCACGGTCCGGTCGCGGTGGCTCCCGGTCGCCAGGTCGACGAACCGCACGGTCCTGGCGTCCACGATCACCGCCAACGTCCGCGAGTCCGGGCTGAACACCGCCTTCTCCACCACGTGCCCCTCGATCACCGTCCTGACCTCGGCCAGCGTGGCGGCGTCGCGGAGCACCACCTTGCCGCCGTAGCCCGCGACCACCCACCGCCCGTCCGGGCTCACCCACGGGCCGCGCGTCTCCAGCGACGACGTCCCGCCGCCCGGCACGGACGCCAGCGGTGCGCGGGTCTCGCGGTCCCAGACCAGCAGCGACCCGTCCGCGCTGCTGCTCACGACGTTGCCACCGACCGGGTCGAACGCGACCCCGCTGACCGTGTCGACGTGGCCGATGAACGGGACGCGGGTGCGGTCCCAGAGCAGGAAGCCGGACTTGCTGCTGCCCGCGATGAACCGGCCGTCCGGGCTGAACACCGCGGCGCCCACACCGTGGTTCTTGTTGCGCAGCAGCTGGCCGACGCGGGCCCGGCGGGCCAGGTCCCAGACGACCACCGTGCCGCCGATGTCGACCGAGAACAGCCGTCCGCCGGTCGGGTCGAACTCGACCTGGGCGACGCTGTCCACGTGGTCGAGGTCGGCCACCCGCTGCCGGGTGCCCGTGTCCCACAGCCGCACGGAACGCCCGGCTCCGGCGGTGGCGACCGTGCGGCCGTCCGGGCTGAACGCCACCGAGCTGAGCAGGCCCTCCGGTGAGGGCAGCGTGCCGACGGCGGTGGCGGTGCGCAGGTCCCACAGCACGACCCCGCCGCCGTCGGTGAACGCCAGCGTCGTGCCGTCCGGGCTGAACGCGAGCGACCCCGACCCCGTGCCGGAGCCGGGGGTGGCCACCAGCCGGGCGTCCCCGGTGCCCAACAGCCGGGTCGCGCCCGCGTCCGCCACGGCGACCACCCGGCCGTCGGGGCTGAACCGCAGCTCGCGGACCGGTTCGGGCGAGGCCGCCGCGCGGGCCACCAGCGACCGGTCGGCCAGCCGCCAGATCAGCACCTCGCCGTCCTCCGTGCCCGCCGCCAGCAGGGCGCCGTCCACGCTGACCGCGACCACCAGCACCTGGCCGAACGAGCCGCTCAGCTCGGTGCGGCGGGTGTGGTCGACCACGTCCCACAGGTCGACGCGCCCCGGTGCGCCGGGCGCGGCGAGCAGGCGGCCGTCCGGGGTGAACGCCGGTTTCGTGCGCACGTCCGACGGCGAGGGCAGCAGTGCCTGGTAGTCACGCCGCGACGCGAGGCTGAGCACCTCGCTGCGCGCCTCGACCGTGGGGTAGCTCTGGTAGGCGTCCAGGCTCGCGCGCATGGCTCGGGCGACGTCCTTGCCCGCCAGCGTCTCGGCCTCGGCCGCGAGCTGCCGCGAGGTGCTGACCAGGCCTTCGCTGACGGCGTCCTGGCGTTGCCGGACGGCCACGAACGTGACGGCGACGGCCACCACGAGCAGCACGGACAGCGCGGTGGTGAGCCAGCGCAGCTGCCGGTTGCGGCGCTGGCGCAGCGCCTGGTCCGCCTCCTCGGCGTGCGTGCTGGAGTCGAGGAACGACCGCTCGTGCGCGGTCATGTCGTCGGCGTGCCGCTTCGCCCAGTCGCCGGTGACCGCGAGCCGGACGCCCCGGTAGAGCGCGCCGGGATCGCGC
This sequence comes from Umezawaea tangerina, assembly GCF_003002815.1. GTDB lineage: Bacteria > Actinomycetota > Actinomycetes > Mycobacteriales > Pseudonocardiaceae > Umezawaea > Umezawaea tangerina. The sequence continues at coordinate 136,841 of NZ_PVTF01000006.1, forward strand.
CGCACGGCCTCCCAGGCGGCGGTGGCCTCGGTGAGGCCGCGGTGGACGCGGATGTCGGCGCGGTCCTCGGCCAGCCAGTCGCGCAGCCGCGGCCACGACCTGATCAGGGCCTCGTGGGCGATCTCGACGGAGTCGCGGTCCAGCGCCACGAGCCGGGCGCGGGCCAGCGCGTCCAGCACGGCGGCGGTGTCCGGGTCGTCGTCCAGCTCGCCGCACGGCACGCGGCGGCGGGTGTCCTCGTTGCCCTCGCCGAGGGTGATCAGCCGCAGCAGGATCTGCCGGGCGCGGCGCTGCCTGCCGGGGTCGAGCGCGGTGTAGACCTGCTCAGCGGTCTGCGCGATGGCGCCGTGGATGCCGCCGGACGCCTCGTACCCCGCCACCGTCAGCGCGTTGCCGCGGCGGCGGCGCCAGGTCTCCAGCAGGGCGTGCGACACCAGCGGCAGCATCCCGGCCTGCCCGGTGGCGTCGGCGATGATCTTGGCCAGCAGCGGTCCCTCGACCGTGCACCCGGCCTGCACGGCGGGCTTGATGATCGCCTGCGGGAGCTCGTCGCTGCTCATCGGACCGACCGCGACCTGCGCCTCCGCCAACGCGCGCGCGAGCCCGGTGTGCGCGGCGCAGCGGTGGTAGAAGTCGGCCCGGATGCCCACCACGACCCGGCGCGCCCCGACGTCGGACTCCGCCTCGGCCAGCAGCGCGTCGATGAACCGGGCGCGCTCGGACTCGTCGCGGCAGAGCGTGAAGACCTCCTCGAACTGGTCGACGACCACCACCAGCTCGTCGCCCGGCGGATGCTCGGCGAGCACCCGCGCCAGCTCGCGCATCGGCCGGGCGCCGGGGGTGAACAGCGCCGCGCGCAGCCCCGGCAGCAGGCCCGCCCGCAGCAACGACGACTTGCCCGCGCCGGACACCCCGAGCACGCCGACGAACCGGTGGTCGGCCAGCCGGGCGCGTACCTCCTCGACCAGCCGTTCCCGGCCGAAGAACCGGGCGCTGTCCTCGGGCTGGAACGCCGCCAGGCCCACGTACGGCGAGCCCGCGTCGCCGTCGGCCGGTTCCCCGGCGGCGCTCAGCTCGGCCGCGAGGGCGTGCCAGCGGGCCTCCCACTCGACCGGGTCGCCGCCGCACGCGCGGACGTAGGCGAGCGTCACCGCGAGCCTCGGCAGCTTCCGGCCGCCCGCGGCGTCGGACAGGGTCGCGGCCGAGTAGTGGGCGACCACACCCAATTCCCGATAAGGCGGGCTCCCGGCTTTCTCCCGGACCGCGCGCAAATCGGCGGCGAATCCCAGCAACGGGCTGTCGCCCACATCCAATGGGCGTTCACGACGCGGCATGTGCACCATCCCCAGATTTCGCGCCCATTGTCCAGACGTTGTCGTACACCGTCCAGACGTCGACATCGAACAACGAAAGGGCACTAGACAAAGCGGCAGGACACAGGGCAACGAAACAGGGGACGCACCGTGACCCGTTCCGCACGCATTCCGCTGACCGCGGCCCAGCGCGACATCTGGGCGGCGGCCTCGCACCTGCCGCACCTCGCGCAGCACAACTCCATCGCCCTGGACCGGCTCACCGGGGACGTCGACGTCGCCGTGCTGCGTGCGTGCCTGGCACGCGCGCTGGACCGCAACGACGCCCTGCGGCTGCGCTTCGACGAGCACGACGGCGTGCCGCACCAGTGGCCGGACCCCGAGCCTGCGCCCGCGGAGGTCGTGGAGCTGGCCGACCGGGACGCGTGCGACGCGTGGGTCGACGCCGTGTTCCACCGGCCGTTCCCGCTGCGCGGTGGGCCCGTGGTGCGGGCAGCGCTGCTGGTCGAGGGCACCGCCGCGGTGCACGTGTGCATCGCCGCGCACCACGTCGTGGCCGACGGCTGGGCCCTGCACCAGGCGCTCTGCCAGGTGCTCGACGACTACTCCCACGTCGTGCGCACCGGTGAGCCGCTCACCTTCCCCACCCGCTCCTACCTGCCGTTCGTCGACCGCGAGTGCCGCTACCGGGAGTCGGCGGACTTCGAGGCGGACCGCGACTTCTACCGGGGCTTCCTCGCGGGCGTCGAACCGGTCCTGTTCCCCCGCAAGGCGATGAGCGGCGCCCGGACCACCGCCCGGCACAGGTTCGTGCTGCCCGGCGCGCTCATCGACCGGATCCGCGCGGGCGGCCACTCGCCGTTCACCGCGGTCACGGCGGCGTTCGCGGCCTACCTGGCACGGGTGCACGGCGCCGACGAGGTGGTGCTCGGCGTGCCCTCGCTCAACCGGCGGACGTTCGCCGACAAGCAGACCGTGGGCCAGTTCGCGAGCACCCTGCCGCTGCGCCTGCCCGTGCCGGGCGACCGGACGCTTCGGGATTTGGCTACGGAGGTCCGAACCAGGACTTACGGGCTCAAGCGGCGCGACCGGCTGTCGCTGGGCGACCTGCTGCGCGCGCTGCCCGCCGGTTCGCCGCGGCAGCTGTTCGACGTGACCGTCTCCTACATGCGCTACCCCGGTCGCGCGGCGATCCCCGGCGTCGCCCGCGACATGGCCGGGGTCGGGCACTCGCACGACCAGGACGCACTTGCCGTCGTGCTGACCGAGTTCGACGACACCGCCGACGTGGTGGTGGACCTGGACTACGCGTGCGACGTGTTCGACGCGGACTTCCCGGTCGAGGCGATGGCCCGGCACGTGTACGCGCTGCTGGTGGGCGGCCTCGCCGAGCCGGAGCCGGTGCTGGCCGCGCTGCCGATGCTCACCTCGGCCGAGCGCGACCGGCTCGTGGACGCCGACGCGCCCTCGGTGCCGGTCGACGACCGCACCCTGCACGAGCTGATCTCCGAGCAGGTCGCGCGGGAGCCCGGTCGGACCGCGGTCCTCGGCGACTCCCCGATGACCTACGCGGAGCTGGACGTGCGGGCCGACCGGGTCGCCGCCGGGCTGCGCGCCACCGGGGTCGGGCGGGACGACCGGGTGGCCGTGCTGCTCAACCGGGGGCGACCGCTGCTCGTGGCGCTGCTGGGCATCCTCAAGGCGGGTGCGGCGTACGTGCCGCTCGACCGCGGCTACCCGGAGGACCGGCTGCGGTTCATGCTGGCCGACAGCGGGGCGAAGGTCGTGCTGGTGGACGGCCCGACCTCGCTCGACGGGCCGCTGGTGCGGCGGGTGGACGACCTCACCGGCACCTGCGACGGCGTGGCGACCGACCCCGGCGGACTGGCCTACGTGATCTACACGTCCGGCTCGACCGGGCGGCCGAAGGGCGTGGCCGTCGAGCACCGGTCGGTGGTGAACCGGCTGGAGTGGATGCAGCGGCGGTACCCGCTCGACGAGCACGACGTGCTGCTGCAGAAGACACCGGTGTCGTTCGACGTGTCGGTGTGGGAGCTGTTCTGGTGGGCGCTGGCGGGGGCCCGGCTGGCGCTGCTGGAGCCGGGTGGGGAGAAGGACCCGCTCGCCGTGCTGCGGGCCGTCGACCGGCACGGGGTCACGGTGGTGCACTTCGTGCCGTCGATGCTCGGGCCGTTCCTGGACCAGGTGGAGGCCGACCCGGCGCGCGCGAGGTCGCTGCGGCGGGTGTTCTGCAGCGGTGAGGCGCTGTCGCCCGCGCTGGTCGAGCGGTTCTACCGGGTGCTCGGCGGCGCGCGGCTGGTCAACCTCTACGGGCCGACCGAGGCGACGGTCGACGTGTCGTTCCACGACTGCGTGCCCGGTCCGCGCGTCCCGATCGGCAGGGCGATCGACAACATCCGGCTGTACGTGCTGGACCGCTACGGGTTCCCGCAGCCCGCGGGCGCTCCGGGTGAGCTGTGCGTGTCCGGGATCGGCGTGGCGCGGGGCTACCTGGACCGGCCCGCGCTGACCGCGACCAGGTTCGTGGCCGACCCGTTCGCGCCCGGACGGCGGATGTACCGCACCGGCGACGTCGCGCGGTGGCTGGCCGACGGGACCCTGGAGTACCTGGGCCGCGGGGACGGGCAGGTGAAGATCCGCGGCAACCGGGTCGAGCTCGGCGAGGTGCGCGACCGGCTCGCGTCCTGCCCCGGCGTGCGCGACGCGGTGGTCGTGGACCGGTGGACGGCGCACGGCGCGCGGCTGGTCGGGTACTACGTGGCCGACCAGGACGTCGACCACGCGCGGGAGCACCTCGCGAAGGCGCTGCCGGACTTCATGGTCCCCGCGCACCTGGTGCGGATCGACCGGATCCCGTTGACGCCCAACGGGAAGGCCGACCGGGCCGCGCTGCCCGACCCGACGCACCAGACCGTGGACGACCCGCCGACCACGGCGGTGGAGGCGGCGCTGGTGGCGGTGTGGGCCGAAGTGCTCGGCGTGCCGTCGGTGGGCGTGCACACCGACTACGCCTCGCTCGGCGGCGACTCGATCCTGTCGTTGCGGATCCGCGCGGAGGCGGCGAAGCGGGGCCTGCACTTCAGCCTGTCCGACCTGGTCGCGCACCCGACCGTGGCCGCGCTCGCGACGCAGGTCACCGCGGGCCACGACGTCGTGGACCTGGCGCCGTTCGACCTCGTGCCCGCCGTGGACCGGGCCGGGCTGGCCGGGGCCGTGGACGCCCACCCCGTCACGGCGTTGCAGCTCGGCCTGCTCTACCACAGCCGCGCGCACGAGAAGTCGGCCGTGTACCACGACGTCTTCCGCTACACGCTGGGAATCCGCTGGCACGGCGCGGAGTTCCGGCGCGCGTTCGCCGCGCTGGTCGCCCGGCACCCGGTGCTGCGGTCGTCGTTCGAGCTCGCCGGGACGCCGTTGCAGGTCGTGCGCGCCGAGGTGGACGGCGGGCTGGACGTCGTGGACCTGCGCGCGGTCGACCCCGCCGAGGCCGAGGTGGAGGTGCGCAAGCACGTCGAGGACCGGCGGTTCCACGACTACGAGTTCGACCGGCCGCCGCTGTACCTGTTCCGCGCGCACGTCCTCACCGACGACCGGGTGGACCTCGTGCTGAGCTTCCACCACGCGATCCTGGACGGCTGGAGCGTGGCGAGCCTGGTCCGCGAGCTGCTCCAGGACTACCTGCACGCCACCGGGTCCGGCATCGGCCCGGTGCCCGCCGACCCGCCGCCGTCGGCCGCGCGGCACGTGCTCGACGAACGCCGGGCGCTCGCCTCGGAGGTGCCGCGCGAGTACTGGCGGAAGCTGCTGGAGGGCGCCACACCCGCGCTGCCGACCGGGTTCGGCGCGCACGCGGCACCCGGCGGCCGCGACCTCGTCGTGCGCTCGGCGTCCCTGCCCACCGGCCTGGACAAGCGGCTGCGCGCGTTCGCCCGCGAGCACGGCGTCCCGGTGAAGTCGGTGCTGTTCGCCGCGCACTGCCTGGTGCTGCGGATGTTCTGCGGGCAGGACGACCTGGTGACCGGGTTGGTCGCGCACGCCCGGCCGGAGGAGGCGGGCGCGGACCGGACGGCCGGGCTGTTCCTCAACACCCTCCCGGTGCGCCTCGACGGCACGCCCGGCACGTGGCTGGATGTCGTGCGCGAGGTGCACCGGCAGGAGGTCGCCGGGCACCCGCACCGGCACTTCCCGATCAGCGAGATCCGGCGCGACCACGGCGGACCGGTGCTGGAGACCGCGTTCAACCACGTGCACCTGCACGTCGTCGAACCCGTGCTGGCGCTGCCGGACGTGGAGCTGCTCGGGTTCGAGGTCTGGGAGGAGACCAACTTCGCGCTGGTGGTGACCGCGTTCGTCGACCCCACCGACCAGCGGATCCGGGTGCGGGTCGACTGCGAGGCGCCGCGGTTCACCGCCGACCAGGCCGAGCTGCTGGCCCGCGCGTACATCGACCTGCTGGCCAGGGTCGTCGACCGGCCGGACGAGCCGGTCGACTTCGGGTTCCTGGCGACCGAGGAGCCGCCGCACGTGGTGCGCGAGTTCGAACGGCGGGTGGCGCAGGCGCCCGAGGCCGTCGCGCTGGTGTTCGGCGAGGACACCTGGACCTACCGCGAGCTGGACCGGGCGGCGAACCGGGTGGCCCGCAACCTGGTGGCGCGGGGCGCCCCCCGCGGCGCCCGGATCGGCGTGGCGGTGGACCGGTCGTTCGAGCTGGTCGCCGTGCTGCTGGGGATCGCGAAGGCCGGTGGCGCGTGCGTGCCGCTGGACACCGGCTACCCGGCGGCCCGGATCGCCGCCGTGGTGGAGGACGTCCGACCGTTCCGCGTCATCGTCCACAAAGGACACGCCGGGCTCATCGCCGACCCGGCGGTCGTGCTCGACCCCGAGGTGCTGCTGACGGGCGACGGGGAGCCGGTGGCACTGGGGGTGTCACCGGACGACGCCGCCTACGTCCTGTTCACCTCGGGGTCGACCGGAACGCCGAACGGGGTGGTGATGCCGCACCGGGCGCTGGCGAACGTGGTGGAGGGCCAGAACAGGTCCGCGACCGGTGTCGTCGGCGGCCGGACGCTGCAGTACGCGCCGATCGGGTTCGACGTGTCGTTCCAGGAGGTCTTCTCCACGCTGTGCGGCGGCGGCGCGCTGGTGCTGGTGTCCGACGCGGACCGGCGCGACCCGGTGTCGTTGCTGCGCCTGGTGGACAGCGCGCGGGTCGAGCGGATCTTCCTGCCGTACGTGGCGCTCCAGCAGCTCGCCGAGGCCGCGGACGCGCTCGGCGTGGCACCGCGCGCCCTGCGGGCGGTGGTCTCCTCCGGCGAGCAGCTGCGGGTGACCGACGAGATCCGGCGGTTCTGCGCGTCCGTTCCGGGGCTGCTGCTGGAGAACCAGTACGGGCCGACCGAGACGCACGTGGCGACGACGTTCACGATGTCGGGGAACCCGTGGGACTTCCCCGCGCTGCCCCCGATCGGCAGGCCGTTCGACGGGCTGCGGGTGCTGCTGCTCGACGAGCGGTCGCGGCCGGTCCCGGTCGGCGTCCGCGGCGAGATCCACATCGGCGGCGAGGGCCTGGCCGTCGGGTACCACGACCGGCCGGAGCTGACCGCCGACCGGTTCGTGCACGTCGACGGCGAGCGCCTGTACCGCACCGGCGACCTCGGCCTGCGACTGCCCGACGGCGACCTGGTCTGCCTGGGGCGGCGGGACACCCAGCTCAAGATCCGGGGCTACCGGGTCGAACCGGCCGAGGTCGAGCTGGCGATCACCGCGCTCGGCGTGCACGAGGTGGCCGTGGTGGCGCGGCGGCGGGAGAACGGCGAGGCGCAGCTGGTGGCGTTCCTGGTCGGCGAGCCCGGTGACGCCGAGGAGCTGCGGACGGCGCTGCGGGCCGCGCTGCCGGAACACCTGGTGCCGTCGCACTTCGAGTGGCTGCCGAGCCTGCCGTGGACGCCGAGCGGGAAGCGCGACGACGCGGCGCTGCGGCGGATCGTACCGACAGCGGCCGTCACGACCGCGTCCGCGCCGCCGCGCGACGAGTACGAGCGGGCACTGGTCGAGGTGCTCGCCGAGCTGGTGGGCGTGCCGGAACTGGGGGTGCACGACGACTTCTTCGCGCTGGGCGGCACGTCGTTGACGGCGATGCGGCTGGTCGTGGTGCTGGAGAAGCGCTACGGCGTGCACATCCCGCTGTCCGCGTTCGTCACCGCGCCGACGGCGGCGGGCCTGGCCGAGCGCCTGCGGTCCGACCACGCCACCGCGCACTTCGACCCGCTGGTGCCGATCCGGGAGCACGGGAGCGGGAACCCGGTGTTCCTGGTGCACCCGATCGGCGGGAACGTCCTGTGCTACCTGCCGTTGGCCCGGCACCTGCCCGGCGACCGGCCGCTGTACGCGTTGCAGGCGGCCGGGAGCGAGCCGGGCACCGAGCCGTTGCGGACGGTGGAGGAGCTGGCCCGCGGCTACCTCGACGCGATCCGCCGGGTGCGGCCCACCGGGCCGTACCTCGTCGCGGGCTGGTCTTTCGGCGGGTTCGTGGCCGTGGAGATGGCCCGGTTGATCCGCGCGGAGGGCGACGAGGTCGAACGGCTGGTGCTGATCGACACCATCGCGCTGGCACCGGGTCCGCGCGACGAGGTGTCCGACGACGTGCTGCTGACCTGGTTCCTGTGGGAGCTGCTGCGCGGCGACGACGTTCCGCGGCTGCCCGAGAACGACCGGTTCGACCACGCGGCCCGGCTGGCGGTCGACGCGGGTGTGCTGCCGCCGGGCAGCCCGGCGGCGGTGGTGCGGCGGCTGTTCGGGGTGTTCGCGGCGAACTGGCGGGCGGTGCTGGACTACCGGCCGGACGTGCTGGCCGAGGACGTCGCGCTCATCCGCGCCACCGCCGCGCTGCCCGGCCTGCTCGAACCGGCGCACGACGCCGCCCGCAGCCTGCACCGCGACCCCGCCAACGGGTGGGGTGGCCTGGTCGGCGGCCGCCTCGACGTCGTGGACGTGCCGGGCGACCACCTGGAGATGATGGAGGAGCCCCACGTGCGCGAGGTCGCTAACGCCCTGTCCGAGCTCATCGAGGGCGAGGACCGGTGACCAGGGTGGTCGTCGTCGGCGCGGGCATCGGCGGGCTGGTCGCCGCCGTCGCCCTGCGCCGCGTCGGGATCGACGTCGAGGTGTACGAGCGGTCGCCCGAGCCGCGGGTCGAGGGCACCGGGCTGTCGATCATGAGCAACGCCGTCGCGGCGCTGCGCGGGCACGGCGTCGAGCTGGCGCTGGAGGACCGCGGCCGGGCCATCGAGTCGTTCCACCTCAACACTTTCGACGGCCGTCCGATCAGGGCGGTGCCGGTGAGGTCGATCGGCGACCGGCTCGGCGCGCCCAGCGTGTGCGTGCACCGGGCCGACCTCCAGCAGGCGCTGCTGGAGGCCGCGGGCGACTGCCCGATCGCGGTCGGCGCCGTGGCGACCGGGTTCACCGCCGACGGCGACGGCGTGCGGGTGGACTTCGCCGACGGCCGGGTGGCCCGCGGCGACGTGCTGATCGGGGCGGACGGGTTCCACTCGGCGGTGCGCGGGCAGCTCGTCGGGCCGGAGACGCCCCGTGACGCGGGGTACGCGTGCTGGCTCGCGACGATCCCGTTCGCGCACAAGGCGTTGCCCGCCGGGCACGTGGCGCACTACTGGGGGCGCGGCAGCCGGTTCGGGCTCGTCGACATCGGGCACGGCCGCGCCTACTGGTGGGGCACCAGGAACAACACCACCTGGGACGGCACCAAGGAGCAGGTCCTGCGCGCGTGCGACGGGTGGGCCGACGAGGTGCGCGCCGCGGTCGAGGCCACCCCCGTGGAGGCGATCGTCGGACTGGCCGCGCGCGACCGGCCGTTCCTGCGGACGTGGGGCGACGGCCCGGTGACGCTGCTCGGCGACGCCGCGCACCCGATGCTGACGAGCCTGGGCCAGGGCGCCGGGATGGCCGTCGAGGACGGCGTGGTGCTCGCCCGCTGCCTGGCAGGCGCCACCGACCCGCGGCAGGCGTTGCGGCGCTACGAGGACGAGCGCCGGGCGCGCACCCGGCGGATGGTCCGGACCTCCCGCGCGCTGAGCCGCTTCGAGCAGGCCGAACGACCGTGGGCGCGGCTCGTGCGCGACGCGGCGTTCCGGTGGATGCCGGAACCGCTGCTGCACCGGCAGAACGCGTCCGCCATGACCTTCCCCGCCACGACAGGAACGAGGAGCACGTGACCGAGGTCAACCGGCCGCTGAGCCCGGTCGAGCGGTGGTACTGGATCGCCGACCGGCTCTCGCCGCTCAACGTCGTCGCCCGCGTCCGGGTCCGCGGACCGCTGTCGCCGCGAGCGGTCCGCGCCGGGCTCGACGCGGTGCAGGGCCGACACCCGTTGCTGCGCACCACGATCGTCGCCGACGCGGCGGACGCGAACCCCGAGTTCGTCGCCACCACCGGAATCCCCATCCCGCTGCGGGTCGTCGACGGGGACACCCGCTGGGAGCACGAGGTCGACGAGCGCGAGCTGGTCGACCGCGTCGACGTGGCCACCGGTCCGCTGTGCCGCGCGGTCCTGCTCGACCACGGCGACGACACGCACGACCTGCTCCTCACGGTGTCGCACTGCGTCTCCGACGCGGTCACCGCGCTGGCGCTGCTGCGGGAGCTGCTGGAGTTCGCGGCCGAGCCGGGGTCCGCCGTCCCGCTGGCGCCGCTGCCCGCGCCGGAGGACATGTTCCCGGCCAGGCAGCGGGCACTGGGCGGCGCGCTGGGCATCGCCTCGCGCGTGCTGCCCGACCAGCGGCGGTTGCGGCGCAACACGTTGCGCCGCCTGGTGCCCACCGAGGTCGTGCCCGACGAGCGGCGGCGGTCGCGGTTCGTGCACCGGGCGCTGGACTTCGCGCGGCTCGACGCGCTGTCGCGGTCGTGCAAGCGGGAGGGCGCGACGGTGCACGGCGCGCTCGCCGCGGCCATGGTCACCGCGGTCGCGCGGGACGCGCGGGTGGCCAAGCGGTGCGCGTTCGCGATCGGCTCCCCCGTCGACTTCCGCGGCGAGCTGGCCCAACCGGTGTCCAACCGCGACGTGGGCGCGTACATCGCGACCGTGCCGTCGTTCGTCGACTACGAACCGGGGGAACCGTTCTGGGACATGGCGAGGGCGGTCAGCCGGGACGTGGCCCGGCGCAAGCGGCGCGGCGACCACTTCGCCGTGATCAACCTGCTGCGCTGGGTCTGCCCCGACGACGTCCCCGGCAGCGCCTCGTTCCGCGAGCTGGTCGAGGCGCAGGGGCCGGGGAACCTGTGCCTGTCCAACATCGGCCGCTACCACTTCCCCGACGCGATCGGGCCGTGGCGGCTGTCGGAGGCGCAGTTCGTCGCGGGACCGTCGATCAGCGGCTACCTCGTGGCGACCGTCAACACCAGCCACGACCAGCTGTCGTGGAACTTCTCCTACGTCGACGACGCGGTGCCGACCGAGCGCGCCGAGCGCATCGCCACCGCCAGCGTCGACATCCTGCTCTCGGCACTGGAGGGGACGTCGTGAGGATCTCACCGGACGACCGGTCGGTCGTCGTCACCGGGGCGTCGTCCGGGCTCGGCAAGGCGTGCGCCCTGCACCTGGACCGGCTCGGCTACCAGGTGTTCGCCGGGGTCCGGCGCGAGTCCGACGGCGACATCCTGGTCGCCGCCTCGACCTCCGGCAGGCTGCGCCCGGTCCTGCTGGACGTGACCGACCAGGCGACCGTGCGGGCGGCGGTGAAGACCGTCGGCCACGAGCTGTGGGGACTGGTCAACAACGCGGGCGTGTGCGTGCCGGGGCCGGTGGAATGCCTGAGCCCGCAACGGCTGCGCGACCAGCTGGAGATCAACGTGGTGGGCGCGGCGACCGTGACGAGCGCGTTCCTGCCGCTGCTGCGGGAGGCCTCCGGGCGGGTCGTCAACGTCAGCTCCGGCCTCGGCCGGATCGCCTCGCCCTACCTCGGCGCGTACGCGGCGTCCCAGTTCGCCAAGGAAGGGCTCAGCGACGCGCTGCGGCGCGAGCTGCGGCCGTTCGGCGTGGCGGTGTCGGTCGTGCAGCCCGGCGCGATCATGACGCCGATCTGGACCAAGCTCGCCGCGCAGGGCGACGACCTGCTCGACACCGCCGACGCGGACGTCGCCGACCTCTACCGGGTGCCGTTCCGGCACTTCCTGGCCACCAACGACAAGCGCGCGCGGCGCAGCGGGACCATGCCGGACGACTTCGCCAGGACCGTGGCGCGGGCGCTCGACGCGCGCCGCCCGAGGTCCCGCTACCAGGTCGGCCCGGACGCCCGCGCGGGCAGCGTGCTGTACCGGCTGCTCCCCGACTCCCTGCTCGACCTCGTGTTCGCGAAAGCCGCATCACCCGGAGGCCACCGATGACCACGTCGTTCGCGCAGTCCCTGCGCCTGCGCGCCATGCTGCTGGGGTTCAAGGCGGTGACCAAGCCGCTCGCGTGGCGCGGCGACCCGATGGCCCGGATCCTCACCGCGGGCCGCGACACCGACCCGTACCCGTTCTACGAGCACGCCCGGTCGCTCGGGGACCTGAGCCGCAGCGGGCTGGGCATGTACGTGTCGGCGTCGCACCGGGTCAGCGACTCGGTGCTGCGCGACCCGCGGTTCGGCGTGGACACGCGGGCGTCGCTGATGGACATGAAGAAGCTGCTGCTCGACACCTGGGGCAAGCGGCCCATCCACCCGGTCGACGACTCGTTCATCGCCCTCGACCCGCCCCGGCACACCCGGCTGCGCCGCACCGTGGCGCCTTGGTTCACCCCCCGCGCGCTGCGCGACCTGACGCCGTTGGTGGAGAAGGTCGTCGGGGAGTTCCTGGACGAGGTCGAGGGCCGCGACCAGTGGGAGCTGATGGACGACTTCGCCTCCCGCATCCCGATCCGGATCATCTGCGAGATGTTCGGCATCCCCGAGATCGACTACGCGCGGTTCATCCGCTGGGGCACTGTGCTCGGCGCGACCCTCGACGGCATCCGGTCCGCCGCCGAGCTCGCCCGCGTCCGCGCCGCGCTGGTCGACCTGGAGGCGTTCTTCGTCGACCTGGTCGACGGACGGCGGCGCAACCTCGGCGACGACCTGGTCAGCAGCGTGATCAGGGCGCAGTCGGACTCGGACGAGTTCCTCCGCGAGGACCTGCTGGCGACGTGCGAGCTGCTGATGATGGCCGGGTACGAGACCACGCTGAACCTGATCGGCAACGCCGGGTTGGCGCTGCTCACGCACCCAGGGGCCCGCGAGCGGGTGATCACCTCGCCGGAGTCGGCCGAGAACGCCGTCGAGGAGGTCCTGCGCTGGGACTCCTCGGTGCAGTACACCGTCCGCGCGACCACCGAACCGCTCACCCTGGAGGGCGTCGACCTGCCCACCGGCTCCCTCGTCGTCCTGCTGCTCGCCGGCGCCAACCGCGACCCGGACGTCTTCCCCCACCCCGACGTGCTCGACCTGGACCGCCCGAACAGCCGCGACCACCTGTCGTTCTCCTCCGGGATCCACTACTGCGTCGGCGCCGGACTGGCCAGGCTGGAGGCCGCCGTCGGCATGCGGATGCTGTTCCAGCGCTACCCCGACCTGCGCATCAGCGGGCCCGTCGTGCGACGGCGCTCGCGCAACATCCGGGGGGCGCTGAGCATCCCGGTGTCGCCGCGGTGAGGCCTTGACGGAGGTCAGCGGGCTAATTACCGTCCATTCGGTCAGTAACGCCCGACGACGGGGGAGCCCACCAGTGACGACCAGGCACGACGGTGTGCGGCTCGGGGACGCCCCGGCGGTGGACGGGCTGAGCGACGTGGAGCGGCTGGGGGTCGACGAGCTGCGGGCGGTGCAGCTGGAGCGGCTGAGGTGGACGCTGCGGCACGCCTACGAGAACGTGCCGTTCTACCGGGCGAGCTTCGACGCGGCCGGGGTGCACCCGGACGACTGCCGGGAGCTGGCGGACCTGGCGAGGTTCCCGCCGACGACCAAGCAGGACCTGCGGGACAACTACCCGTTCGGCATGTTCGCGGTGCCGCAGGAGGACGTGCGGCGCATCCACGCCTCCAGCGGCACGACCGGGAAGCCGACGGTGGTCGGGTACACCGGCAAGGACATCGACACGTGGGCGACGGTGATGGCGCGGTCGATCTACGCGGCGGGCGGCAGGCCGGGGCACAAGATCCACGTGGCGTACGGGTACGGGCTGTTCACGGGCGGGCTGGGGGCGCACTACGGGGTCGAGAAGCTCGGCGCCACGGTCATCCCGGCGTCGGGCGGGATGACGGCCCGGCAGGTGCAGATCATCACGGACTTCCAGCCCGAGGTGATCATGGTGACGCCGTCGTACATGCTGACGCTGCTCGACGAGTTCGAGCGCCAGGGCGTCGACCCCAGGACCAGCTCGCTGCAGGTCGGGATCTTCGGCGCGGAGCCGTGGACCGAGCGGATGCGCGTGGAGATCGAGGAGCGGGCAGGCCTGCACGCGGTGGACATCTACGGGCTGTCCGAGGTGATGGGGCCGGGCGTCGCGCAGGAGTGCGTGGAGACCAAGGACGGGCTGCACGTCTGGGAGGACCACTTCCTGCCCGAGGTGGTGGACCCGGAGACCGGGGACGTGCTGCCCGACGGCGAGGACGGGGAGCTGCTGTTCACCTCGCTAACCAAGGAGGCGCTGCCGATCATCCGGTACCGGACCCGCGACCTGACGAAGCTGCTGCCGGGGACGGCGCGGCCCGCGTTCCGGCGGATGGAGAAGGTCACCGGGCGGACGGACGACATGATCATCCTGCGCGGGGTGAACCTGTTCCCGACGCAGGTCGAGGAGATCGTCCTGCGGGTCGACGGCGTGGCACCGCACTTCCAGCTGGTGCTGACCCGCAAGGACCGGATGGACCACCTGACCGTGCTCGTCGAGGCCCGGCCGGACACCTCGGCCGACCGGCGGCGGGGCGCGGCCGCGGAGATCCGCTCCGGGGTCAAGGAGGGCGTCGGCGTGAACGTGGACGTCGAGGTGGTGGACCCGGAGTCGTTGGAGCGGTCGGTCGGCAAGATGCGCCGGGTGGTCGACCAGCGCCCGCCCGCCTGATCCTGGGCCCCACCCGCGCCCGATGCACCCCGGTTCGGGTGAAGCGCTGTCCACCTGCCGGTTTACCGACACCTAGGCGTTCCGATACCCCGGCCTCCCAGTATCTGCGTGTCAGGTCGAGCACCTCCGGACGACGGAGGACCGGCTCGACGGTCACGGTTTTCCTGGGGAGCAACATGTCCATCGGCACGATCGCCCGCCGAGCCGCAGTCGTGGCAGGCGCGGCCTCGCTGGGGCTCGGCGCGAGTCTTGTCTTCAGCGCACCGGCGAGTGCGGAGACCAACCCGTCGTGTTCGTCCGTCACGCAGATCGGGGTCACCGGTCACGTGACGGTCGGTGGCGCGAACGTGGCGTCGGTCAAGCAGTTCAAGGGGTGCGGGAAGAACTGGGCGTACACCTACGTGTGGGAGGGGTACCGGAACAACCACAGCAGCTGGGAGGTGTGCACCTCCATCGCGACCGGTTCCAGCGGCCCGTTCACGCTCGTGGACCTGAGGTGCACCAACAACAAGGTGGAGACCTGGTCGTCCGGCGCCGACACGCTGTCAGTCTGCACGCACGCCATCGGCACCCTGCCGAGCGACTCGCGCCAGGAGTTCGGCAAGACGGACATCCGGTGCTGACCCGCACAGCGGACGTCCTGCGGCGCGCGGCCGTCGGACTGGTCGGGGTCACCCTCGTCGGATCCGGGATGGTGGCCTGGAACGGGACCGCCGCCGCCGCGACGCGGAGCTACCCGGTGAAGACCACTTTGGACGGTCGGACCGTCAAGGACCCGGACGTGGCGGTCGGTGCGAAGCGGGTCGCCGACATGTACCCGGCGGGCAGCAGCGTCGCGCTGGTGTGCCAGGACCTCGGGCCGAGCTACGGCGGGAGCGACATCTGGGACCTGACCGACGACGGGCTGTGGGTGCCGGACGCCTACGTGGACACGAACTCCACGGGCATGGTCATGGGCAGGTGCGCGATCCCGAAGTCGTACCCGGCGAAGGCGGACCTCAACGGGCGCAAGAACAAGGGCGAGGCCGCGAACGCGCCGGGCGCGGTCGTGGACAAGTACAGGTCCGGCCAGGCGGTGCCGGTCGACTGCCAGGCGCTGGCGGGCGGCGTGATCTGGGACCACACCACGGCGAACCTGTGGGTGCCCGACGAGTACGTGAAGACCGGGATCACCGGGTTCGTCGAGGGCCTGCCCCGGTGCGACACCGACGGGCTGCGCGCCGGCACCGGGACCGAGGTCCACGGCCGCAACACCGGCCCGGCGGGGCCGACCACGGGTACCCGCCAGCAGAAGGTGGACCGGGTCATCGCCGCGGCGAAGTCGCAGCTCGGCAAGGGGCTGCTGTACTCGTGGGGCGGCGGCGGCAAGGGCGGGCCGTCCTACGGCATCCACCACTACCCCGACGGCGACCCCGCCAACGGCGACGACTACGGCCGCTTCGGGTTCGACTGCTCGGGCCTCACGCTCTACGCGTTCTGGAAGGGCGCCGGGATCGACATCGGCGCCAACACCACCGCGCAGTACAAGAGCGCGCACTTCGTGTCGCTCGACGCGCTGCTGCCCGGCGACCTGATCTTCTGGGGCGACGGCGACGACCGCACCACCACGACGCACGTGGTGCTCTACCTCGGCGGGGGCCAGGTCCTCGAAGCCGCCCCGCCGCGCGACGCGAGCAGCGTCCACATCCGTTCCACCTACGGCCAGGCGAGCTGGATGGCGCACGCCGTCCGCTACATCACCTGACCGGCCAACCCGGCGGGGAACCCCCGCCGCGGCGCAGTGATCGGTTCCGGCTCGATCGCCGGGACCTCTGGGAAGGGAAACCAAGAAACGCATGAAGCTCAACAAGTTCGCGGCCGCGGGCCTAGGCCTGCTGGTCGGCATCGGGGCCCTCACCATCGGCACGGGGGTGGCGGCGGCGGCACCCACGTTCCAGCTCCCGTTCCCCTGTGGACAGACGTGGGAGGGGCAGACCCGCTCCGACCACAGCCCCGCCAACGCCGTGGACCTCAACCGGGCGAACGACGACGGTGACGCCGTCGTCGCGGCCGCCTCCGGCACGGTCAGCCGGGTCGAGAACGAGGGGTCCACCAGCTACGGCCGGTGGATCGAGATCAACCACGGCAGCGGCTGGACCACGCGCTACGCCCACCTCTCCGCGCAGCGGGTGTCGGTCGGCCAGAGCGTGTCCCTCGGCCAGACGATCGGCAACGTCGGCAGCACCGGCGGCTCGACCGGCCCGCACCTGCACTTCGAGGAGCGGCAGGACGGCGCGGCCGTGAAGGCCAAGTTCAACGGCACCACCGCCCTCTACTGGGGTTCGAAGAGCTACAAGAGCAACAACAGCTGCGGCAGCGGCGGGGACGACAACCCCTACGACGCCGAAGAGGTGTGCGGCTCCGGCTACAAGGTCGTCGACTCCGCGGCGTTGAGCACCAAAGGTCGGGTCTACCTGACCTACAACGCCAGCAACGGCAACAACTGCGTCGTCACGATGAAGCACACCAAGCTCGGCACCGGCTCGGCGACCTCGGCGTTCCTCGAGGTCCAGGGCAGTGCGAGGGTCACGGACTCCGGCAGTTTCGGCTACTACGCCGGCCCGGTCCGCAAGCAGGCCGCCGACACCTGCGTGAAGTGGGGCGGCTCCGCTGACGGCTCCTCGTACACCAGCGGTTTCGAGCACTGCGGCTGATCCGCGGCCGACGGCCGCCCCGGTACCCCAATGCCGGGGCGGCCCGCGGTACGACCCCGTCAGTCCACCAGGACGGGGTCGAGGTAGCCGAGGAAAGACTCGAAGAACACGGGCAGCCGCACGTCGGCCCCGTCGAACAGGGTCCGGGAGGCCGTCCGGTGCACCTCCGCCTCCGCGTGGTGTCCCGTGGCCAGCAGCGCTCGGGCGACCTGCCGGTGCCCCGCCGCCCGACCGTAGGCGCTGCCGAGCTGGCTGGTCATCGTCAACGACCGCCGCGCGTCCGCGAGCGCCGCGTCCACGTCGCCGCGCCGCAGGTGGACCTCGGACCGGCTGAGCAGCGTCGTCCACTCGTCCTCGCGGTTGCCGACCTCCCGCGCCCTGGCCATGCACTCGTCGAGGTGCGCCAACGCCCGGTCGAGGTCCCCGAGGTCGCCGTAGAGCAGCCCCAGGTCCGCCAGGCAGATGGCGATGCTGTGCGGGGCGTCGTTCGCCAGCGCCAGCGAGAGCGCGTGACCGGCCAGCGACAGCGCCGTCCCGGTGCGACCGGCGAGGTGGTGCGCGCGGGCCAGCACGTGCAGCGTGCCGACCGTGGTCCCCGGAGCGCCGTGCGCGCGCAGGATCTCCAGCGCCTCCTCCAGGTGCGGCACCGCCTCCACGGCCTGGCCCATGTAGTTGGTGAGCAGCCCGCCGAGGCTGACCAGCACGCGGGCCCGGCCGACCTCGTCGCCGTCGGCCTCGCACAGCGCCAGCGCGCGGTGGAACCGCCCGCGCGCCTGGGTGTAGCGGCCCGCACCGCGGTCGGCGACGGCCCGCACGACCAGCGCGAGGTGCTCGGCGTTCGCGTCGAGCCCGTGCTTGGAGGCGATGACCGCGATGCGCCCGGTCTCGTCGATCTCCGCGTGCTGGTCCTGCTTCCACAGGTGCTCCTGGAGCATGCGGGCGATCTCCAGCGCGGGCAGCGCGGTCTCCGGCCGGGCGGCGCCGTGCGCGGCGGCCACCAGCAGGTTCGACGTCTCGTCGGCCATCCAGGCCAGGCACTCCTCGATGCCGCCGTGCGGTTCCGGCGGACCCGCGGCCGAG
This sequence comes from Umezawaea tangerina, assembly GCF_003002815.1. Classification (GTDB taxonomy): domain Bacteria; phylum Actinomycetota; class Actinomycetes; order Mycobacteriales; family Pseudonocardiaceae; genus Umezawaea; species Umezawaea tangerina. Next base: position 155,037 of record NZ_PVTF01000006.1, read on the forward strand.
GAGTGCACGACGTCCAAGGGCCGCAACGTGGTCTGCACGGCGTCGAGCGTGCGGCAGTAGTACCGCAGCGCGCGGGTGATCGCCGCGGACCGCTCCCCCGCCGGTTCCTCGCGTTCGGCCTCCTCTATCGCGAACAGCCGGAGCAGGTCGTGCATCCGGTACTGGCCGGACGTCTCGGCCTCCACCAGGCCCGCGTCCACCAGCGGGTCGATCGCGCGCTCGGCTTCCGTCTGGTCGAGCCCCAGCAGTGCCGCCGCGACCGGCAGCCGCAACGTCGGCAGCGCCAGCAGACCCAGCAGCCGGAACGCGTGCGCGGCGGCCCGACCGCGCGCGGAGCCGTCGCGCAGCAGCTCGTCGTAGCTGAGCCGGACGCTGGAGCGGACCGCGAGGTCGTCGAATCGCAGCTCGTCGAGCCGGTGCCGTTCGTCGTCGAGCCGGTGGGCCAACGAGGCCAGCGTCCAGTCCGGTCTGCTGCGCAGCCGGGCGGCGGCGATGCGCAGCGCGAGCGGCAGGTAGCCGCAGTTGCGCGCCACGTCGGCCGCGGCCCGTCTGCTCGTCTCGTCGGTGACCAGCCCGGTCACCGCGCCGAGCAGCCCGACGGCCTCGTTCTCCGCCAACGGGTCGAGCACGAGGTGCAGACCGTCCACAGTGGCCAGCATGCGCCTGCTCGTGACCAGGACGGCGGTACCGGGGCCCGCGGGCAGCAGCGGGATGACCTGGCTCGCGTCGACCGCGTTGTCCAGCACCACGAGGACGCGGCGGTCGGCCAGCAGCGACCGGTACAGCGCGGCGGCTTCAGCGGGCTGCGACGGCACGGCCAGCGGCGGCGAGCCGAGCGCGCGCAGGAAGCGCTGGAGCACGTGCGTGGCGTCGAGCGGTTCGCGGCCCGGCGTCGAGCCCTGGAGGTCCACGTAGAGCTGGCCGTCCGGGAACAGCCCGGCCGCGAGGTGCGCGACCCGCAGGACCAGCGCGGACTTCCCCCGGCCGCCGGGGCCGTGCACCGCACCGACCACGGGCTCCCGGTCGGCGCGCGCCAACAGGTCCAGCAGCATCTCGCGCTCGCGGTCGCGGTTCATGAAGACCGCCGGGTTCACCGGCAGCTCGCGCGGCGCGAACCTCTCCTCCGCCACCGCCTCGGGCGCAGGAGGAGCGTCACCGGCCAGCACCGCCGCGTGCAGCGCCCGCAGCTCCTGCCCCGGATCGAGCCCCAGCTCCTCGGCCAGCAACCGCTGCCCCTCGCCGAACACCGCAAGGGCCTCGGCCTGCCGTCCGGAATGGTGCAACGCCAGCATCAGCTGACCGCGCAAGCGTTCGCGCAACGGCTCGTCGGCGACCAGGGCGGTCAGCTCCGGCACGAGATCGCGGTGCCGACCCGCCCGCAGATCGGCGTCGACCCGGTACTCCACCGCGCTGAGCCGCTCCTCCTCCAGCGCCGCGCCCAACCTGCCCCCACGACCGGTGTGCCGCAGATCCGGCACCGCGTCACCCCGCCACAACCCCAGCGCCTCGCGCAGCAACGCGCCCGCGGCCACCGGATCAGCCGTGGCGGTGGCCCGGCGCACCAGGTCGCGGAAACCGTGCAGGTCCAGCGCCTCGGGCGGGATGTCCAACCGGTACCCCTGCCGCGACCCGGTCAACACCACCCCGCCGTCACTGGCCAGGAGCCTGCGCAACTGGGAGACGTAGACCTGGACGACCTTGCGACCACTGGCGGGCGGCTCGTCCTCCCACAACACGGCGAGCAAGGTCTCGACCGAGACCTCCTGGCCGGCGCTGAGCAGCAAAGTGGTCAGCAACCGCCGCTGCTGGGGAGCGGCGATGAGGAGCCCCTGGTCCCCACACCGCACCTCCAGCGGCCCCAGAACACCAAACGACCAGCTCATCTGCCCACCAGACACACATCGGCCGATCCTGGTCCGCGGTCGTCGACCGCGTCTCGCTGTGTGGTGACGCACGCCTGTTCAAACAAGTTGCCTTGAACCCCAGAATTTCAAGGCGACAGTCCAACAGTTGGGCTTCGAGGCTGTCAAGCGTTGGGGATTGGGGGGGGTATGGGCTGGTGGGAGGGGGCCAATCGAGACGGGGGTGTTGGGTGGTGCGGTGTTGTCTTGCCGCGGTGTGGGTGCCGAGGTCTCCGGGGGTGTCGAGGTCTCCGGGGGTGTCGAGGTCTCCGGGGGTGTCGCTGCGGTGGACTACGGGGTGTCGCTGCAGCGGACCTGGGTGCGGTCGGCTTGACTTGGGGCCCCTTTTTTGGGCTTCGTCGGGCGAAAAGGGCAGGTGGTAGAGCCTGCCCGCCGCCGCAAGTTTAAGCCCAAAAACCCCAAGTCAAGCCGACCGCACGGCGGACGAGCGTGCTCGCTTCCAGCCGAGCTGGGCGTATGTCTTTTGTTCCAGCGTCGTTGGGCGACTTGTGTTCGCTTTCGGCGTCGTTGGGCGGTTGATCGGTTGGTGGTTAGCGGTGGTCCAGTTCGTCGAGCAGGTGGGTGCCTGCGATGAAGGCGGTGGCGGACAAGGGGCCGTGGTTGGTGGCCAGTTTGCGGAGTTCGCGGAGGGCGGCCTGGTGGTCGCCGAGGTGGCGATAGCTTTCGGCGACCAGGTAGCGGGCGTTGTCGGCCCAGTCGGACCAGTCGGCGGTGTCGAGGCCGTGGGGGTGGTCGCGGAGGTGGTCCAGCCAGTTGGCGGCGACCAGGCCGGCGTCGACGGCGTCCTCGTAGCGGGCGGCGGCGTGGTTGGCGTAGGTGGATTGGTACCACTGCTCGACTCTGGCGCCTTCGCGCAAGGAGGCCTGGCCGATGGCTTCGTTGAGGTCGTCGGCGGCGGCCGCCGGGTGGCCCGCGTCGATGAGGGCGCAGGCGCGGAGGTAGCGGAGGTGGCCGTGGAGGCGGTTGGAGCCGGTGGGTGGTGGGGACTCCAGGAGCCGGGTGACCAGGGACTGGAAGGAAGCCAGGTCGTTGAGGTGTTCGTAGGTGTTCCTGAGGCGGGCCAACGACTCCAGGGCCTTTTCGGGTGCGTCCGCGGCGATGAAGGCGGTCAGGGCGGCGGTGGCCGAGTCGATGGCGCCGTCGGGGCTGATGCCGCTTTCGAGGTCCAGCAGGGAGCCCAGGGCGAGGAGGTCCTCGGCGGCACGGGCGTGCTGTTTGCCGCGGGTCAGGGACGCGCGGGCTTCGGGGTGCCTGCCCTGGCCCGCGAGCACGTGGGCCAGCCAGTGCTCGCCCCAGGCGCAGGCGCTGTCGTCGCCGGTGGAACGCAGTGCCGCCACGGCGTCGGCGGTGGTGGCGAGACCTTCGTCGGTCCGTCCTTTGTAGACGATCCACAGGCCGAGCCAGCAGTGGGTGAGCAGGGCTGAGCACTCGTCGCCGTGGCGGCGGTAGACCTCGGCGCAGCGGCGGAGGACGGCCTCGGTGTCGTCGTCCTGGAAGAACTTCGCGCGCAGCTCGGCGACGCCCGCGGCGACCGGTTCCGGTGGGGTGGCGGAGATGGCGGCCAGGCAGGCGCGGGCCTCGTCCTGTTCGCAGCGCAGGTCGTGGAGGCGGGCGAGGTGGAGCAGGGCGGTGTCGGACAGGCCGTCGGTGCGGGCGCGCAGAGGTGGGCGGCTGGTCGGGCTCAGCGGGACGAAGTCCGCGAGCGGGCGGGCGGCGAGGCGGGTGCGGACGCGGTCGCTGACCACGGTGGAGGCGTTGCGGCGGTCGAAGCGGTCGGCCAGCTCCAGCGCGACCCGGCGCATCCGGCGGGCGACCTCGTGGAACGGCACGGAGTTCGGGTCGTCGCCGAGGTCGAGGCGGGTGTCGCCGCGGCCGGCCCGGACCAGGGCGTCGGCGAGGACGGCGACCGAGGTGGCGTACTCCATCGTGGCCAGCGGTCGCTTGCGCGACTCGAAGCCCTTCATCGGGCCGAGCCGGTCGACGCCCGCGGTCTCGTTGCCGGTGAGCGCGCAGAACTCCACGAGCCTGCCGTGGTTCTCCAGCGAGTGCGCCTCGCCGGACATGCCGCGCTGCACCCGCCGGTACGCGAGCACGGCCTCGTCCCACCGGCCCGCTTCGGCCAGGGGCAACAACATCAGGCAGCGCACGAGCACCGTCGGCTCGTCGGAGACCGCGGTCTCGGCGAGGATCGGCGCGGCCAGGGCGTGCGCGCGCGACACCGACTCGGCGTCGCCGCGCGCCAGGGCCTGCTCGATCCCGACGACGCTGAGCCACCGGTCGTCCTCGTCGACCGCGGCCGTGGCGGTCCACCGCAGGAAGGCCGCCTCCGCCGCCTCCCAGTCGCCGAGGTGCGCGGCCACGCCCCGGCGCACCGAGTGGACCTCGTGCGGATCGCGTCCGGCGGCCAGGAACCGCTGCTCCACGTCGTCGACCGCCCGGTCGATCTCGTCGAGGCCGAAGTCGGGGAAGTCCACCATGCACTCGACGAGCCAGGCGTACCACTGCAGCAGCGTGGCCACGTCCTCCTCGGTGAAGCGCCACGGCCGCCGGTCGTGGTCGGCGAGGCACTCGCGCAGCAGCCGGTACACCAGGTCCCAGTGGCCGCGGCGGCGGTAGGCGTCGGACAGGTCGCGGCGGGCCAGGAACAACACCCTGGGCACGTCGGCGTCGTCGGCCCTGCCGACCAGGTCCTCCAGCAACGCGGTCCGGGCGCCGGTGTCGTTCGTGGCGCGCGCTTCGTTCAGGGAGACCCAGAGCTGGAACTCGGTGGGGTCCATCGACGGCCCCGCTCCCGGTGTGCTCACACCGGAGTAGCTTAGGCCCCCGCGACCGTCCACACGGTGTTCCCGCCCACAACGGGGAACGGCCCGGACGTGACGCCCCCTTGTGCGGCTTGGCGGGATTCCGAGGGCAGGAGAGCGATGAGCAGGGTGGTCGAGGACGTCCGGACCAGCCCCGGCGTGCCGAGAACGGCGCTCGTCCTTGGTGGACTGACCGCGTTCGGGCCGCTCTCGATCGACATGTACCTGCCCGCGCTGCCGCGGATCGCGGACGACCTGCACGCCGCCGACGCCACCGTGCAGCTCACGCTGACGTCGTTCATCGTCGGCCTGGCGATCGGCCAGCTCGTGCTCGGCCCCCTGTCCGACTCGCTCGGCAGGCGCCGCCCGCTCCTGGCCGGACTCGCCCTCTACGTCGTCGGCTCGCTGCTGTGCGCGATCAGCCCCACCAGCGGTGTCCTGATCGCCGCCCGCGCGCTCCAGGCGCTCGGCGCCGCCGCGGGCATGGTGATCGCCAGGGCCACCGTGCGCGACCTGTTCTCCGGCATCGCGATGACCCGCTTCTTCTCCACCCTCACGCTCGTCATCGGCCTCGCGCCGATCCTGGCACCGGTCATCGGCAGCCAACTGCTGGCCTGGACGTCGTGGCGAGGGGTGTTCTACGCGCTCGCGGGCTTCGGCGCGCTGCTGCTGACCGTCGTCACCCTGCTGCTGCCCGAGTCGTTGCCACCCGCGCTGCGCTCCCCCACCCGCGTCGGCTCGGCGTTGCGCGCCTACGCCCGCCTGCTCGGCGAGCGGTCGTTCGTCGGCTACGCGCTCGCGTCCGGCCTCATGTTCGCCGCGCTGTTCGCCTACGTCTCGGGCTCGTCGTTCGCGCTCCAGGGCGTCTACGGCCTGAGCCCGCAGGCCTACAGCCTGGTGTTCGGCCTCAACGGGGTGGGCATCATGATCTCGGGCGTCGTCAACCGGAGGCTGGTCGGGCGGTTCAGCGGGCACACCATGCTGCTGTCCGGTCTGGTCCTCGCGGCCGTCGGGGGGACCGGCGTGCTCGCCGCGGTGCTGCTCGACCTCGGCCTGGTCGGGCTGCTGGTGCCGCTGTTCCTGCTGGTGTCGGCGTTCGGGATCGTGCTGCCGAACGCCACGTCGCTGGCACTGGCCGAGCACGCGAAGTCGGCCGGTGCGGCCTCGGCACTGCTCGGGGTGCTCCAGTTCGTGATCGGCGGCGGCGTGGCCACACCGCTGGTGGGGCTCGGCGGCCCCGGCACCGCACTGCCGATGGCTCTGGTGATCGCGGGCTTCGCCGTGCTCGCCCTGGTCGTGTCACTGGTCCTCAACCGGCCTGCCGCGGGCCGCACGGTCTAGTGGTGTGTCGCAGAGGGTTGACCCGGTAATCAACTCGGCCACGTGGAGAGGCAGGCTTGTCCCACATGTCGAGTGGGGAAGTGGGTGTGGGGATTCGCGGCACTGGACCCAAATGAAGCGGCGGACGGAGTCGGAGGATCGGTGAGGCGATCCGGCAACGGATCTGCCCGATCGCCCGGACCTCGCCCGCCGACTTGGGCATCACCAGCTTCGCCACCTGGTCACTGGCCAAGCTCCGCGACCACCTGCTCGACCGCGGCACCGTGGCCGCGATCAGCCGGGAGACCCTGCATCGCATCCTGAGTAGGGCTGGGATGCCCTGGCAGAGCACCACGACCTGGAAAACGTCCACCGACCCGGACTTCCTCGCGAAGACACACCGGATCCTGAACCTCTACGACCACCCGCCCGACGTGAGTACCTGGACCTTCCCAAAGCCCTCCGTCGTCAGTGGCCCGAGGGCGCGTCGCACCTGGTCATGGACAACTTCTCCCCGCACCGCCATCCCGTCGTCCGGACATGGGCGGCGAGCAACCGGGCCGCCCATCCGAACCTGGACCAGTTACCCGGCCTGCCGCGCGCCGCGCGAGCTAGGCGAACAGCGACCCGGCCAGGTACTTCAGCCCGGTGTCCGCCGCGACGGTGACCACGGTGTGGCCCGCGCCCAGTTCCTGGCCGACCTGGATCGCGCCGAGGACGTTGAGGGCGGACGAGGTGCCCGCGAACACGCCCTCCTCGCGCACCAGGCGCAGGGCGAGCTCGCGGGCCTCGGGTTCGTCGATCGCCAGGGCCTGGTCGTAGCCGCCCGAACGCAGCAACGGTGGCACCGCGCCGGTGGCGGTGCCCTCGACCGTGTGCGGGCCGTTCGTGCCCTTGGTCAGCACCGGTGACGTGGCCGGTTCCAGTGCGACCACGCGCACCTCGCCCGCCGCCCGCAGCACGGCCGCGACGCCGGTGAGCATGCCGCCGGTGCCGACCGCGCCGCAGAACGCGTCGACGGCGCCCGCCTGGTCGACGATCTCCTGGCCCAGCGCGGTGTAGCCGTCCAGGGCGTCGGTGTTGTTGAACTGGTCGGTCCAGAAGGCGCCGTCGCGCTCCACGACGCGCTCGACCTCGGCCCTCATCCGGTCGAACAGGTCGGGGGTGACGCGGCCGCCGTCGCTGGGGACGACGGTCAGGTCGGCGCCGAAGGCGCGCATGGTGCGCAGCTTCTCCGGCGAGAACGCGTCCGACGAGACGACCGACAGCGGGTAGCCCTTGACCGCGCAGACGAACGCGAGCGACGACCCCGTGCTGCCACCGGTGAACTCGACGACCCGCCGACCGGGCGTCAGCTCGCCGCGGCGTTCGGCGCCCTCGATCATGGCCAGCGCCATCCGGTCCTTGTAGCTGCCGGTCGGGTTGCCGCCCTCGATCTTGACCAGCACCTCCGCCGCGCCCGCCGGGACCACGCGGCGCAGGCGCACGACCGGGGTGCCGCCGATGGCCTGGAGCGGGGACGGGAGCACGCCTGGGAAGTTCACGGATCTCCTCCTGGTCCGGGGGCCGACCAGCGGACCGTACCGGGCCCGGAGATCGCTCCGCCAGGAGCCGAACGCCGTCATCGCGACCACCGACCCGGAGGTCGGAGACGGCTCAGGCGGCCGCGCAGAGCGCGTGGTCGACCAGGTCCACGGCGACGTCCTTGGTCGGGGCGGGGACACCCGGCTTCGGCGTCATGGAGTCGGTGTTGATGGAGACGACCACGCTGCGGCTGCCGTCGGGGCTGACGCCGTTGCGGGTCTTGAAGCCGTGGATGTCGCCGCCGTGCGACCAGGCGCCGCCGCAGGAGTTCGGGACCCACATCAGGCCGAGGCCGTAGCGGGCGCCGGGCCACGCGCCGTCGAACTTGGCCGCGCGCACGGTCTTCCGCATCTCGGCGAGCTGCGCCGGGCGGAGCACCCGACCTCCCAGCAGCGCCTTGAGGAACGTGTTGCCGTCGGCGGTGGTGCTGATCATCTCCCCGGCCGCCCCGCCCCAGGACGGGTTGAGCGCGGTCGCGTCGATGTCCTCGCCCTCGGGGGTGAACCGCTCGTACCCGACGGCGTGCGGGCCGGGGACGAGCGGGGAGGTGCCGGGCGTGTAGGTGTCGCGCAGGCCGAGCGGGCGGACGATCCGCGCCTGGACCTCGTGCTGCCAGGTGTTCCCGGTGACCTCGGCGATGATCATCCCGACGAGGGCGTAGTTGGTGTTGGAGTAGCTCCAGTCCGTGCCGGGGGCGAACTCCGGCTTGGACCTCATCGCCAGCGCGACCGCCTCCTGCGGCGTCAGGGTGTCGAAGCGGTGCTGCTCGAACCCCGCCTGGTCGAACAGGTACGGCAGCTGCGCCAGGTACTCCGGCAGTCCGCTCGTGTGCTGGAGCAGCTGCCGCACGGTGATCTTCGCGCCGTCGTTGTCGTTGCCGGTCACGACACCGGGCAGCCACCGTTCCACGGTGTCCTCCAAGGACAACCGGCCCTCGCCGACGAGCTGGAGCAGCGTCGCGGCGACGAAGGTCTTGGTGTAGCTGCCGATCCGGAACCGCGCGTCCCACGGCACCGGCGTCCTCGCCGCCACGTCGCCGAACCCGCTGCGCACCTTCGCCCGCCACGTCGGGGTGTCCAGCTGCACCAGCACACCGGGAGCGCCGAGCGCGAGCAGCGCGTCCGCGTCGCGCTGGAGGGTCCTCGTGCCGGTCCGCTCGCCGGTGCCCGCGTCCGCGACCCCCACCGCCGTGGTGCCGAGCACCGTCGTCATCGCCATCAACACCGCACAGGTTCGTTTCATGAGGACAACGCTAGGGACGGACCAGGTGCCGGACATCGCCCTGGGAAGGGATCTTCGCCTACCCCCGTGGGGGTACCGGCGGATACCTCCGCGGGTCGGCGCGGGGGCGGGCGTCCGCCGCTACCGTGGGCCTGTGAGGGTGAACCCGCGACCTGCCATGGTGGACGTGCTGCTGGCGACCGTGCTCACCGGGCTGACCATCTGCACGCTGCTGGGCCGCACCGGCCGCCTCGACTGGCTCGCCCTGGTGCTCGCCTCGCTCACCGCCGCGCCGCTCGCGCTGCGGCAGCGCGCACCCGTGACGACGACGCTGGTCATCGGGGGCGCGCTGGCGGTGTACAGCCTGAACGGCTACGGCGAGTTCCCCAACGCCGGGATCGGCGTGCTGATCGCGCTGTTCACCGTCGCCACCCTCCGGCCGCCGTCCGTCACGGCGGTGATGTGCGTGGTCACGATGGGCGTGATGACGTTCATCTACCTCACCTCGACGGTCCCGTTCGTCTGGTCGGAGGTCGTCCAGACGATCCTGGAGACGCTCGGCGCGTGCGCGCTCGGCGAGGGCACCAAGCGGTGGGGGCGGCGTGCCGAACGGCTGGCCGAACGGGCTGCGCGGGCGGTCGCCGAGGAACGGGTGCGCATCGCCAGGGAGCTGCACGACATCGTCGCGCACCACATGTCCGTGATCTCGCTCCAGGCCGGGCTGGCGCAGTACGTGCTGGACACCGACCTGGCCACGGCCCGGAAGGCGATCACCACCGTGGGCGACACCAGCCGCGAGGCGCTGGCGGAGATGCGCAGGCTGCTGGACGTGCTGCGGGTGGACCACACCGAGGACTCCGAGGACGCCGACCTGACCCCGCAGCCGGGGCTGGCGGTGCTCGGCGAGCTGGTGGACCGCACCCGCGGGGCCGGGCTGCCGGTCGACATGGTCGTCACCGGCCGGGCCAGGCCGCTGCCGCCGGGGCCGGACCTGTGCGCGTACCGGGTGGCGCAGGAGTCGCTGACCAACGTGCTGAAGCACGCCGGTCCGGCCAAGGCGCGGATCGACCTCGACTACGGGGAGAGCACGCTGACCCTCAAGGTGTCCGACGACGGCGCCGCGGTCCGCACCCGGCCCTTGGCCAAGACCTCGCACGGCATCCGCGGGATGCGCGAGCGGGCCGAGCTCTACGGCGGGGTGCTCACCGCGGGCCCCGCCGAGAACGGCGGGTTCACCGTCGTCGTCCGACTTCCGATGGGTGAGGACCTGTGACGATCCGCGTGCTCGTGGCCGACGACCAGGCGTTGATCCGGGCCGGGCTGGTCGCGCTGTTCACCGCCGCGCCGGGGTTGGAGGTCGTGGGCGAGGCCGCCGACGGGGCGCAGGCCGTGGCGGTCGCCGCGGACACCGCGCCGGACGTGGTCCTGATGGACATCCGGATGCCGGTGATGGACGGGATCGCGGCCACCAGGGAGGTCCTGGCGTCGCCCGGTGAGAGCCCGCCGCGGGTGGTGGTGCTGACCACGTTCGACCTCGACGAGTACGTGTACAGCGCGCTGGGCGCCGGGGCGTCCGGGTTCCTGCTCAAGGACACGCCGCCGGACCGGATCATCGCGGCGGTGCACACGATCGCGGGCGGGGACATCCTGCTGGCGCCGCGGATCACGCAGCGGCTGATCGAGGCGCACGCGCGGCACCACCGGAGCACGGCGGTGGGGGCCGCGGAGCTCGGCGAGCTGACGACTCGGGAGACCGAGGTGCTCCGGTTGGTGGGCAACGGCTTGAGCAACGGGCAGATCGCGCAGCGGTTGGTGCTCAGCGAGGCGACGGTGAAGACGCACGTGAAGAGGCTGATGGGGAAGCTGGGGCTGAGCAGCCGGGCGCAGGCCGTCGTGGTGGCCTACGAGACCGGGCTGATCGTGCCCACGACCGCGCGCCCCTGAGGGGTCGGTTCACCCCTGCCTGGACGGCGCGCCCGTGCCGGGCAGCCGGACCGTGACGACGAGACCTCCGGTCGGGCGGGGCGCGAGCTTGAGGATCCCCTGGTGCGCCCGGACGACGCTGTGCACGATGGCCAGCCCGAGACCGACGCCCGCGTGCTCGTCTGCGCGCACCCGTTCCGCCCCGCGCTGGAAGGGTTCGGTGAGGGTGGGCACCAGGTCCGAGGGCATTGGGAGGCCGGTGTTCTCGACCCGCAGCACGCTCGCACCGTGCCTCGTCTCGGTGTGCACGACCACCGAACCGCCGGCGGGGAGGTTGTGCACGATGGCGTTCTGCACGAGGTTCGCCACCATCCGCAGCAGGAGCGCCGCGGAACCGGCGGTGAACGTCGTGCAGCCGGTGACGTCGAGCGCGATCCCGCGCTGCTCGGCCAGCGGGAGCAGCGTCTCGGCCGCCTCCTCGGCGAGCAGCGAGAGGTCGACGGGCTCGCGGTCGAACGCGCCCCGGTCGCCGTGGCTGAGCAGCAGCAGGGCCTCGGTGAGGTCGATCGCCCGCGTGTTGGCGGTGTGCAGCCGGTCGAGGAGCTCACCCTGGTCCCGCTCGGGGTCGTTGCGGGCGACGTCGAGGAGCGTCCGCGAGATCGCCAGCGGGGTGCGCAGCTCGTGGGAGGCGTTCGCGGCGAACCTGCGCTGCTCGGCCACGTGGGACTCGAGCTGTTCGAGCATCGTGTCGAACGCGTCGGCGAGCGCGCGGAACTCGTCCTGCGGGCCCTCCATCCGCAACCGGTGGGACAGCGACCCCTCTGCGGCCAGCCGGGCGGCGTCCGCGATCCGGGTGAGCGGGGCGAGCATCCGGCCCGCGAGGATCCATCCGCCGACCAGGCCGAACAGGAGCAGGGAGACCATCGCCACGGCCGCGGCCGGGAAGAAGATGCGCACCAGCAGGTACCGGTTGGGCGAGACCCCGAGCAGGCCCTTGTCGTTGTCGGGGACGAAGCGCAGCAGGTACGCCCACACCACCGCCATCAGCACGACACCCGCGACGAGGAGGAACCCGGCGTAGCTCACGGTCAGCTTCAGCCGCGCGCTGAGCCCCGGAGGCCTAGGCACGGCTGCCGCCGGTGTCGATCCGGTAGCCGACGCCGGGCACCGTGGCGATGAGCCGCGGCTCGCCCAGCCGTTTGCGCAGCGAGGAGATGGTGATGCGGACGGCGTTGGTGAACGGGTCGGCGTTCTCGTCCCAGGCCCGCTCCAGCAGCTCCTCTGCGCTGACGACACCGCCTTCGGCCGCGACCAGCACCTCCAGCACGGCGAACTGCTTGCGGGTGAGCGCGACGTAGTGCCCGTCGCGGAAGACCTCCCGGCGGAACGGGTCGAGGCGCAGGCCCGCGATCTCGCGGACCGGGGGCCGGGCGTGCGTGCGCCTGCGGTCGAGCGCCCGCAGCCGCATGACGAGCTCGCGGAGGTCGAACGGCTTGGTGAGGTAGTCGTCGGCGCCGAGCCCGAACCCGGACGCCTTGTCGTCGATCCGGTCGGCGGCGGTGAGCATCAGGATCGGGATGCCGCTGCCGGAGGCGACGATCCGCCGGGCGACCTCGTCGCCGGAGGGGCCGGGGACGTCGCGGTCGAGGATCGCGAGGTCGTAGGAGTTGACGCCGAGCAGCTCCAGCGCGGAGTCGCCGTCACCCGCGATGTCGGCGGCGATCGCCTCCAGCCGGAGGCCGTCGCGGACGGCCTCGGCCAGGTGGGGCTCGTCCTCGACGATCAGCACGCGCATCACCCGAGCCTAGGTGGCGCGGCCTATCGCCGACGTATGTGGACCGGCCGCGCCACCCGTCGTGGTGAAGGGTCCTCCCCGGTGGGACGGGGACATCGTCCACAGAGGACACCAGTGCTGGGTCAGTACCGCCCGGTGACGGCCTGCGCCTCCTGCTGGAGGATCTTCTGCAACGGCGCGTCGTCGCTGTTGCTCAGGACGACGCCGACCCAGTCGGTGTGCGGGTAGACGTTCCAGCTGGCGCCGCTGCCGGGGTTGACGCCCGCGCGCCCCCACAGCCACTGGCCCCCGACGATCGCGACCGCCATCAGGTAGGCGCCGAACGAGGTGTCGACCGAGGTGGCCAAGGAGGCGGCCCGGCCGCCTTCGGGCTGCGGACCGTGGGGGACCTTGGCCGCGGTCAGCACTTCGCCGTAGGGGCGCTCCAGCACCGTGCCGTCGTGGATCGCGCGCGCGAACCTGACCAGGTCCGGCGCGGTGGCGAAGCCGTCGTAGTCGATGAAGGCCCGGCCGGGGTTCTTGTCCAGCTCGTAGGGGAACGGGCTGCCCTGGTCCAGGTTGCGCACGGCGTCCACCTGGCCGCCGTCGGCCACCGTCATGTACGAGTGCGCGATGTGCTCGTCGGTGAGCCACTGCGGCCTGGTGTAGAACGCCGAGCCGGTCATGCCCGCGCGCCGGAAGACGTTCTCCTCCACGTAGTCCCAGTAGGTCATGCCGGTGACGGCCTCGACGATCTGGACGGGGATGGCGAAGTTCGCGCCGGAGTGGCCGTCGGTACCGGTGCCGGGAGCGGCGACGAGCTCGGCCTGCCGGGTCCACCGCTCGTGGTGCTCGCGCACCTCGTCCCGGCTGGTGAAGACGCGGTGCGGGTCCTGCTCCGGGGTCCGCAACCCGGAGGTGTCGGTGAGCATGTGGTGGACGGTCACCTGGTCGGCGATCTCGGGGGCGAAGCCCGTCAGGTGCGCGCCCACCGTGTCCGTCAGCTTCAGCCTGCCCTCCTGCACGAGCCGCAGGACGGCCACCGCGCAGAACGGCTTGGCCGCCGAGCTGAGGCTGACCGCGATCCCCTCGTGGTTGCGGATCCCCTTCTCCCGGTCGGCCATGCCGTAGCTGCGGGACAGCACCGTGCGCCCGCGGTGCGACAGCAGCACCACCCCGGAGAACCTGCCCTCGGCGGCCAGCCGTGCCACGTACCGGTCGTAGGCGCCACCTGGCAACGTGTCCGGCGGCGGGCCCGCCGGTTCCGCGTGGCCGGTACCGGTGCCCACCAGCGGCATCCAGGTCGCCGCACCGACCGCCGCCAACCCGCCCCACCCGAGCAGCCGCCGCCTGCCGACACCGCCCGCGGAGTCCGACCCCATGGTCACAGCCCCTTCCCGTCGGCGGACCGGCCCGCGCGCCGCCCGGACGGGGACGCGCCGCGGTCCGCACCCCCACCCAAGAGGGGGTGCTGTTGCCGCGGCGTATCCGGATTTCTATACGGCCGCGATACGCCTGGTCACGGTGCGTGAGTGGCCGCCTGGTGCGGGGTGGCGGGGAGGGCGACCTGGCGGCGGGCACAAGTCGACTTGTCGAGCGAGTCGACACTCAGGTGTTCGACCACGGCCCCGGCAGGGCATCCTGATCACCAACCCACAGGAGGATGCCGATGACCGACCAGCCGAACGCCCCTTGGTGGACCTCAGCCGTCGTCTACCAGGTGTACCCGCGCAGCTTCGCGGACTCCACGGGAGACGGGATCGGCGACCTCGTCGGCATCACGTCGCACCTGGACCACCTGCGGCGGCTCGGGGTGGACGTGGTCTGGCTGTCGCCGATCTACCTGTCGCCGCAGGCCGACAACGGGTACGACATCTCCGACTACCAGGCCGTCGACCCGGTGTTCGGCACGCTGGAGGACTTCGACCGGCTGCTCGCCGAGACGCACGCGCGCGGCATGCGGCTCGTCATGGACCTGGTGGTCAACCACAGCTCCGACGAGCACCCGTGGTTCGTGGAGTCGCGCTCCTCCAAGGACAACCCCAAGCGCGACTGGTACTGGTGGCGGCCCGCGCGCGAGCCGTTCGCCGCGGGCGAGCCGGGCGCGGAGCCGACCAACTGGGAGTCGTTCTTCTCCGGTCCGTCGTGGACGCTCGACGAGACCACCGGCGAGTACTACCTACACCTGTTCGACCGCAAGCAGCCGGACCTCAACTGGGAGAACCCCGAGGTGCGCGCGGCCGTGCACGAGATGATGCGGTGGTGGCTGGACCGCGGGGTCGACGGCTTCCGGATGGACGTCATCAACCTGATCTCCAAGGACCCCGCGCTGCCCGACGGCGCCACCACGGGAGCGGGCGGCCTCGGCAACGGCTTCCCGCACTACGCCACCGGCCCGCGCGTGCACGAGTTCATCCAGGAGATGCGCCGCGAGGTGTTCGACGGCCGCGAGGGGGCCTTCCTGACCGTCGGCGAGATGCCCGGCGTGACCTGGGAGGACGCCCGGCTGTTCACCGATCCGGCCCGCGGTGAGCTGGACATGGTGTTCCAGTTCGAGCACGTCTCCCTCGACCACGGCCCCGGCGGCAAGTTCGACCCCAAGCCGCTGGACCTGCGCGACCTGAAGGCGTCGCTGGGGCGGTGGCAGACCGCGCTCGCCGACACCGGGTGGAACAGCCTCTACTGGAACAACCACGACCAGCCGCGGGTGGTCTCCCGGTTCGGCGACGACGACCGGTGGTGGCGCGAGTCGGCGACCGCGCTGGCCACGGTGCTGCACCTGCACCGCGGCACGCCCTACGTCTACCAGGGCGAGGAGCTGGGCATGACCAACGCCCCGTTCGCCACCGTGGACGACCTGCGCGACGTCGAGTCCCTCAACCACTACCGCGCGAGCGTCGAGGCCGGTCAGGACCCCGGCGAGGTGCTGAAGGCGCTGCGCGCGATGGGCCGCGACAACGCCCGCACGCCGATGCAGTGGGACGCCTCGGCCAACGCCGGGTTCGGCGACGGCACGCCGTGGCTCGCGGTGAACCCGAACCACGAGTGGCTCAACGCCGCCGCCCAGTACGACGACCCGCGCTCGGTGTTCCACCACTACCGGGCGCTGATCGAGCTCCGGCACACCCTCCCCGTGGTGGCCGTCGGCGACTTCACGATGCTGCTGGCCGACCACCCGCACGTGTACGCCTACGAGCGGTCGCTCGACGGCACCCGGCTGCTGGTCGTGGCGAACCTGCACGGCACGGAGCAGACCTGCGAGGTCGATCCGGTGTGGGACGACGCCGACGTCGTGCTGACCAACTCCGAGCAGGGCAGGATCGAGGGGGGTCGGGTGGCGCTGCGTCCGTGGGAGGCGTTCGTCCGCCGGCTCTCCTGACACGATGGGTGTCACAGCGGACCGACGGAGGGGCAGTGCGATGCCGAAGAACTGGGCTGGCAACGTCGTGTTCTCCACCGGGCACCTGGAGGCGCCGACCTCCGCGGGCGGCCTGCGCGACCTGGTCGCCGGGGCCGACCGGGTCCACGTGCTCGGCGCCGGGCACTCGTTCAGCCGGATCGCCGACACGACCGGCACGCTGGTCACGTTGCGGGACATGCCGGACGTGTTCGACGTGGACACGAGCGCGGGCACGGTCCGCGTCGGCGCGGGCGTGCGGCTGGCCGAGCTGGCGGCCCGGCTGCACGAGCGCGGGCTGGCGCTGCACAACATGCCCTCGCTGCCGCACATCACGGTCGCGGGCACCATCACCACGGCGACCCACGGGTCCGGCGACACCAACCCCTCCCTGGCCAGCGCCGTCCGCTCGGTCGACCTCGTCACCGCCGACGGCTCGACGCTCACCCTCGCCGAGGGAGACGACCGCCTGGACGGGGCGGTCGTCTCCTTCGGCGCGCTCGGCGTCATGACCGCCGTGGAGCTCGCCGTCGTGCCCGCGTTCGAGGTCGAGCAGCGGGTCCACGAAGGACTCGCCTGGTCGGTGCTGTTCGACCACTCCGCCGAGCTGTTCGCCCAGGCGTACAGCGTCAGCGTGTTCACCGACTGGCAGGGCAGCTGCTCGGCGTGGGTCAAGCGCCGCGTCGACGACCACGCCCCGGACCTCGCGTGGGCGGGCACGCACCCGGCGGACGGGCCGCGCCACCCGATCCCCGGCATCTCCGCCGAGCACTGCACCCCGCAGCTCGGTGAGGTGGGGCCGTGGCACGAGCGCCTGCCGCACTTCCGCCCGGAGTTCACCCCGAGCGTCGGCGCCGAGCTCCAGTCGGAGTACATGGTGCCGCGGGCGCACGCCGGTGAGGCGGTGCGGGCGGTGCACGAGCTGGGGTCGGTGATCGGCCCGGTGCTGCAGACCGCCGAGATCCGCACGGTCGCGCCGGACCGGTTCTGGCTCAGCTTCGCCTGCGGCAGGCCCAGTCTGGCGTTCCACTTCACCTGGGTGCCGGACCCGGCCGCCGTCCGGCCGGTGCTGGCCCGCATCGAGGAGGCGCTGGCGCCGTGGGCGGTCCGGCCGCACTGGGGGAAGCTGTACGAGGCGGGCGCGGAGGTGCTGGCGCCGCGGTACGAGCAGTGGTCGGCGTTCGCGGGTCTGCTCACCGACCTCGACCCGGAGGGCAAGTTCCGCAACGAGGCCGTGGACGGGCTGTTCCCGCGACCGTGACCCCGGCCGTCACGGTCCCGCGGCGACGAGCCGGTCGACGAGCAGGTCGACGTCGGCGCGGGTGGTGCGGTAGTTGGTGACGCAGGCCCGCATGGCCGAGCGGCCGCGCACCGCCGCGGGACCGAGCAGGGCGGTGCCCTCGGCGGCCAGGCGGGCCAGCACGGCGCTGTGGTCGGCGACCCCGCGGAAGCCGAAGCAGACGGCGGTCAGCTCGACCGGGGCCAGCAGTTCGAGGGTCGGTTCGGCCTCGATCCGGCGGGCTAGGTGCCGGGCGAGCTCCAGGGTCCCCCCGATGGCGGTGCGGAAGGCGTCCACGCCGAACACCCGCAGGGCGGCCCAGACCTTCAGCGCCTTGAAGTCGCGGGAGAGCTGCGGGCCGTGGTCCATGTAGTCGGTCATCAGCGGGTCGGCGGCGACGGTCAGGTAGGAGGAGCTGAACGCGAACGCCGAGCGCAGCTTGGCGGCGTCGCGGACCAGCAGGCAGCCCGCTTCGAGCGGGGCGAACAGGAGCTTGTGCGGGTCGAGGCTGATCGAGTCGGCGCGGGCGCACCCCGCGAGGAGGTCGCGCTTCTCCTCGCACAGCAGGAAAAGCGCGCCGTACGCGCCGTCCACGTGCAGCCACAGGTCCTCGGCGGCGCACAGGTCGGCGATCGGGTCGAGCGGGTCGACCGAGCCGGTCGTGGTGGTGCCGGAGGTGGCGACGACGCAGAACGGGCGCAGGCCCGCCTCCCGGTCGGCGGCGACCATCGCGGCCAGCGCGTCGACCCGCAGTCGGTAGCGGTCGTCCACGGGGACGTGCCGGACGTGGTCCAGGCCGAGCCCGAGGACCGCCGCCGCCTTGTCGACGCTGCGGTGCGCCTCGGCCGAGGTGTACACGACCAGGGGCGCGGGCTGTCCTTGCAGGCCGACGGACCGGAAGTCCGGCGCGCGGTCGTGCAGGGCGACGGCCAGCCCGGACAGGGTGGCGAGCGAGCCGCCGCCGGTGAGGACCCCGTCCGCTCCGGCCGGGTAGCCGACCACGTCGCCCAGCCAGGTCAGCACCGAGCGCTCGACCACGCTCGCGGCGGGCGAGAGCTGCCAGAAGTTGCAGTTCTGGTTGATGGCCGCGGCGACGGCCTCGGCGTACGGGCCGATGCCGGTGGGCGGGCCCTGGACGTAGGCGAGGAAGCGCGGGTGCGCGACGGTCGTGGAGTTCGGCAGGATCCGGTCGGTGATCTCGTCGAACAGCGCGTCGACGCCGATCCCCTTGGCGGGCATGGGCGTGCGCAGCAGCTCGGTGAGCAGGTCGCGGTCGAGGTCGGGCACGATCGGCGCCTTCCGCAGGCCGCGCTCGTGGTCGTCGAGCAGGGTCAGCAGGCGGTCGCCCGCCCTTCGTCGTTCCTCGGCGTCCAACGCCAGCACGGGGGTGTCGTCCATGGGAGCAACACTAGGGAAGACGATGCGGCACGCGATGCCAAGTTCCACTCCTGAATGTCGTCTGGTTAGCATCTTCTGCCATGGACAAGGTCGATCGCGCAATCATCGCCCACCTGCGCCAGGACGGTCGGTTGACCAACACCGAACTGGCCGACCGGGTGGGCCTGTCACCGTCGCCGTGCCTGCGCCGGGTGCGCGCGCTGGAGCAGGAGGGCGTGATCACCGGGTACCACGCCGAGGTGGACCCGGCCGCGCTCGGCCGCGGGTTCCGGGTGCTGCTGCACATCGACATGGCGGTCCAGGACCGGGCGACGATCGAGGCGTTCGAGGCGGAGGTGGGCTGGATCGACGCGGTGGTCGAGTGCCTGCGCATGTTCGGCCAGCCCGACTACCAGCTGTGGGTGGCGGTGGCCGACCTGGCCGCCTACGAGCAGCTCTACATGGCGACGCTCACCGGGCTGCCCGGTGTGGCGCGCACCAACTCGCAGTTCCCGATGAAGGTCGTGAAGCGGGCCGCGGGCTGAGCGCAACCGGTAGCCGACCGCCTTCTGTGGTCGAATCGACGCGACCCACCACGTCGAACACCTGGGATGCCACCGATGCCCGAGCACACCGACATCGCCTGCCTGGCCGTGCTGTTCGACTGCGACGGGGTGCTGGTGGACTCCACCGCCGACGGTGAGGCCGCGTGGCGCCGGTGGGCGGGCGAGTACGGAGTGGACGAACACCGGGTGCTGGACGGCCTGCACG
Source organism: Umezawaea tangerina (assembly GCF_003002815.1). Classification (GTDB taxonomy): domain Bacteria; phylum Actinomycetota; class Actinomycetes; order Mycobacteriales; family Pseudonocardiaceae; genus Umezawaea; species Umezawaea tangerina. Next base: position 174,406 of record NZ_PVTF01000006.1, read on the forward strand.
GCCGCCGCTCCCCCGACACCGTCGCCCTGTTCCTGCCCGAACACCTGCGCGCCGAGGCCCTGGCCCGCATCGAGACGATCGAGATCGCGGGCGCCACCGGCACCAAGCCGATCGCGGGCGCGGCGGACCTGCTCGCGTCGCTCCCGGACAACTGGGCCGTCGTCACGTCCGCGTCCCCGGCGCTGCTGCACGCCCGGATCACCGCGGCCGGGCTGCCGGTCCCGCCGGTCGTCATCACCGGAACCGACGTCGGGCGCGGGAAACCGGCACCCGACGGCTACCTGGAGGCCGCGCGCAGGCTCGGGATCCCGATCACCGAGTGCGTGGTCGTGGAGGACAGCGTCGCGGGCGTCCAGGCGGGACTCGAGGCGAAGGCGCTGCACGTGCTCGGGGTCGGGTCGGGGCACGCCACGTTCCGGGCGGACAGCGTCGTGGAGGACCTGGCGGACGTCACGTGGACCGGCAAGGCCCTCCGCATCCCCGCCTGAGTCCTCTTCGGACGGTCGATTCACCCGTCAGGTCAACGGATCCGGTCGAGCTGGGCGGCGAGCCCCCGACGTCCGGCCGCCTCGGCCCAGCGCCGGACGTCGGGCAGCCCCACCTCGCCGAGGTCGAGCTGCACGGCCATCCGGCGCACCCGGTCCAGCAGCTGGTCGCGGTCGACCCGCGACCGCGCGGCCAGCAGCGCGTCGACCCGGCCGAGCAGCGCCCGGCGCCGGACCCCGACGTCGTCGCACCAGAGCTGGAAGAACCCGTTGCCCTGCACCACGAACGAGCCGACCCGGTGCGACGGCAGCCGGTCGCCGTCGCCGAACGCGGTCGCGGGCAGCCCGACCCGCAGCAGGCCGTTGGGCAGCCGCTCCGGCCGGTGGTCGCCCAGGTCGCGCCTGCGCAGCCACTCCCGCGCGCGGTCCACCACGTCCTGGGGGCGGGCGGAGGACAGCTCGGCGTCCAGCACGGCGAGCACCTCCGGAGTCGCGTCGAGCAGGTCGCCCAGGTCGGGATCGGCCTCCGCCGCGGCCTGGCCGTAGGCCAGCAACCGGATCCGACCGTGCCGGTCCGCGCCGCGCACCACGTGCAGCGGCAGGAACACCAGCTCGGCGGCGTCCAGCTCGCGCAGCCGGTCGATCCGCTCCGGCAGGTTGAACCGGTCCCGCCGGGGGTTCGCGGCCAGCGCGCCGAGCGCGCGGTGGTCGAAGCCGCGGGTGGAGTGCAGGGCGTGGAACCGGGGGCCATCGTCGAGCCCGCCCGCCGGCAGTTCGGCGGCGGGGATCATGGTGACGCGGCGGGTGTCGTAGCAGGGCCTGGGCAGCGGTCGGGAGCCGAACGCGTCGAAGTACAGCTTGCGCCGGTCCTCCCGCGTGACGACGTACCGCTTCCGGTCCTGGACCGACCGCAGCCCGAGGGTGGTCAGCGCCCACCGCCCGTCCGCCGAGCGGGTCACGTGGCCGATCGCGCCCAGCGCCCGCAGCGCGCGGTCCACCAACTCGGACTCCAGCGCGTAGAAGTCCGCCAGCCCGGCCGTGGTCGACAGGCCGCCCTCGGCGATGCCGCGCGCGAGGTACCGGTCGATCAGCTCGTAGTCCTCGGCCTCGGTGACGTCGGCCTGGATCGTGACGCACCAGACCGGCAGCAGCACCCCGAAGATCCTGGTCGGCGTCACCCCGCGGGCGAACGCCGCGTCCTCCAGCACGCGCTGCTCCGGATACGGGAAGAGCCTCGTGCGGGTCACTCGCCCTCCAGGATCGCGTCGACCTCCGCGTACTGCCGGATGTCGCCGTGCCGCGCGACGTGGTCGCGCAGCGCCAGCGCCAGCTCCCGGAACGGCTGGTCGAGCGCGGTGGTCAGGGTGTCCAGGTCGCCGACGAGCACGAGCTGCCGCTTGGCGCGGGTGAACGCGACGTTCGCCCGCCGCAGCTCGGCGAGGAACCCCACCCGCCCGTCGGCGTTGCTGCGGACGGAGCCGTAGAGCACCACGTCGCGTTCGCCGCCCTGGAACGAGTCCACCGAGCCGACGTTGAGCCGCACCTTCCCCGGCTGCCCGACCAGCTCGTCGAGCTCGGCCACGACGGCCGCGACCTGCGCCCGGTACGGCACGATCACCGCCCACTCCCGGCCCTGCCGCTCGTAGTGCGCGGCGAGCCTGGCCAGCAACCGCGCCTCCGCCGGGTTGTCGTAGCCCTTGAGCCCCCGGTCGCGGTCCCGCGCCGGGCGTTCGCGGCGTCGCGACTCGGGCAGCCGCGCGGTGTCCACGAACGCGAACGCGCTCCGGAAGATCCGGTCGTCGTGGTCGCGCACGACGTCGGTGCGCAGGGCACCCCGGTAGAACGTCCGCGAGATGAACTCCGCGACGACCGCGGGCATCCGGCGCTGCACGGTCAGCGGGACCACGTTGGCCGCGGGCAGCTCGTCGACCAGCAGCTCCAACGCGCTGTGCGACAACAGCCCCAGCACGTCCGGGTCGTCGACGTCCTTGCCCCAGGCCGCGACCTCCGAGTCCAGGAACGGCGGCAGCTGCTGGTGGTCGCCGACCAGGACCGCGCGCCGGGCGCGCACCAGCGGCACGAGGACGTCGGCCACGCCGATCTGCCCCGCCTCGTCCACGACCGCCAGGTCGAAGTCCACATCGGACAGTTCCGGCCGGGACGCGGTGCCGATCGAGGTCGCCGCGATGACGTCGGCGTAGCGGACCAGCTCCGGGTGCAGCTGGCCCGTCGCGCCGGACACCTCCGCGTGCCACTCCGACAGCAGCGCGGATCGGCGGCGCAGCAACGGGATCCGCTCCCCCAGCCAGCCCAGCAGCACGCCGAGGTCGGCGTGGGCCTCCTCCGGCGCCACCCCGTCGCGCACCCGCGGCGCGGGCTCCCCGCCACCGACGGCCGCGCGGGCGCTGTGCGCGGCGACCAGCGCGGACGCCAGCGACTCGGCCACCCGGCGGTCGGCCGAGTCGAACCCGGCGCGGGCGGCCCCGACCTCGGGCTCGGCGTCGGTGACCTGCTCCCACAGCTGTCGCGCGGCGGCGAGCTCGGCCTCGGTCGCCGCCTGCTCGGCGTGCAGGACGCGGGTCCGCTCGGCGAGCCGGGCGAGGCGGCGGTGCCACCAGCTCGCGGGCACGCCGATCCGCGCGCCGAGCGCCGTGGTCCACCTGGTCGTGCGAGCCGTGCGCGCGATCCTCCGCGATCGCTTGCGGTGCACGGCGAGCAGCCGGTCGACGGCGTCGAGCACGGGCCCGCCGACGGCCCGGCGGGCGGCGACCAGCAGGTCGTGCGCCCGTGCCCGTTCCCCGAGCGCCGTGCCGACCGACGCGGTCCGGTCGCCGAGCTCGACCGCCCACTTCCCGGCGACCTCCAGGTCCCCGGATCCGCGCAGCGCGACCCCCACCGCGGCGAGGATCCGTTCGCGCAGCTCGCGCGCCTGGGTCTCCAGCAGGTACGGCCTGCCCTCGTCGGTGACCGAGCCCTCGTTGCCCACCCGCACCACGGTCAGGTCGGCGGGCAGCCTGCCGAGCACGTTGTCCACCGCGCGGTTGGTGTGCGCGGTGACGAGCACCCGGCTCGGCGGGCGGGTACCGCCGCCCACCGCGGTGGCGTGGGCGATCCGGCTGATGACACGGGTCTTGCCGGTGCCGGGCGGCCCGAGCACCAGCGCCACGTCCGACACGGCCAGCGCGGTGCGGAACGCGTGCAGCTGGCCGGGGTCCAGACCCTCGGCGTGCTCCGGGGCGGGGACGAGCGGGCGGACCCGGTGCTCGACCAGCGCGTCCAGCAGCCCGGTGTTGCGGGAGAGCCGGTCGCGCAGGACCGCCACGGCCTCGCGCTGCCTGCGGAACACCACCGTGCTCGGCGTGGTCTCCAGCTCGCCGGTCTTCGGCACCCGGTCCCAGTCCACGGGCTGGTCGAACCGGACCGTCACCGAGCGGCCCGAGGTCCTGGTGACCTGGCCGCGCTGCTCGACCTCGCCGCGGACCTGGACGAACGCGTCCTCCTTCGGCGCCTTCCCGCCGACCAGCGCGAACTCGTACACCGCGTGGGCGCCGTGCCTGCGCTCGCCGACCGGGTCGACCGCGCGGTAGGAGAACGGCCGTTCCGCGCGCGCCTCCGCCGTGGTGATCCGCTCGGTGGCGTCCACCACCTGGTCCACCTTGTCCAGGAACAGCCGCTGGGCGTCGGTCAGCTCGGCGGAGGGCCCCCGCGTCCGGACCGACCGCTGCCGGGTGAACAGGCCCCACTCGCCTCCCAGCCGCTCCCACTGCGCGTCGGCGTGGTCGGCCAGCTGGCGGACGTCGCGCACCCGCAGCCACAGCGGCGCGCCGACCACCAGGTACCCCTGCGCCAGCCGGTGGTGGTCGCGCAGCCGCAGCGGGTCGACCCCGGCGAGCGCGTAGCCGCGGCGGGTGCCCCGGAACTCCTTGGTGGGGAACAGGCGCGCGACCCAGGTGGGGCCGTGCACCAGCAGGCTCCAGTCCGAGCCCGCCCTGGACGGCAGGTCGAACGAGACCGGGACCGCGTGCCGCTGCCGGTTCAGGTCCTCGACGAGGTGGTCGACGCTCGCGGGCAGGGTGGGGTGCTCGCGCCTCTTGCGCCGCAGCCGGGCCTCGGCCTCCTCGGAGGCGACCACGTGGACCGGGCGCTGGAGCACTACCGGGCGCAACTCGGTTCCTCCCGGCCGGTCCGGTCGTGCACCGCGCGCAGCCGCTCCCCGAACCAGCGGACGTCCGGACGGGCCGGGGGATCCACCGCGAGGCAGGCGTCGACGGCGGTGGCGAGCGGTTCCGGGACGCCGGGCTCCCACGCGCGCACCGGCAGCGGGGTGCCCGTGGTCGGCGGTCGGCCGGTCAGCAGGAGGTGGACGACCGAGGCGACCTGGTGCACGTCGGTCCACGGGCCGGGGCCGCGGGTGGACCGGCCGCGCTGCTCGGGTGCCTGGTGGTCGCCGGGGTGCTCGCCGACGCGCGCTGGGTGTGCGGCCAGGCCGAGGTCCCGCGGCACCGCGCGGCCGTCGTCGCGGACGATGATCCCGGCGGGTGCCAGGCCGCGGTGGGCGACGCCGAGGTCGTGCCAGGCGCCGAGCGCGTCGCACAGCGCGGCCAGCGCACCGCACCAGCGCAGCGGGTGGTCCGGGGTCTGGTCGACCAGCACGTCGAGGCTGTCGCACGGCCGTCCGGCGCGGTCGCGGGGCCACGAGGTCACCAGCGTGGTCGTGCGGTCGTCGCGGTGGAACTGCACGACCTCCGGCGCGTTCCCGCGGGCCAGCAGGTCGTGTTCGGCGGCCAGCGCCCGTCCGCCCCACCCGTCGTCGCGGTCCTCGACCTGGCGCAGCCACCCGGTCGTGCCGCCGCCGCCCAACGCCGAGACGCGCCCCCGCCTGAAAAGGGTTGCGGCGTCGGCGGAGTACGACTCCTCGACCGCGTGGTCGTGCACCAGGTACTCGCGGTCGCCGACCCGGACCCGCGCGCCCGCGCCGAACGACCGGCGGACGTCGGGCGTGGTGGGCACGACCACGTGCACCGGGGAGGTGTCGTGGTGCACGTGCACGTTGCCCTGGACGGTGCCCGCCTGGAACACGGGGCCGTAGGTCGGGCCGTGCACGGTGTTGACGGAGGAGGCCCGTCCCGGTTCGCCTTGTGCCACGCCACCACTCGCACTCGTCGAAGTGTCCGCAAGGCGGGCCAGCGTAGCTGTCCCGAAAACTGCGGAGTCGCTCCGACCTGCGGTTACCGGCTGACGGCGTCGTCCGGTCGCGCGGTGGCCTCCAGGGCCTCGTCGACGGTCGCGCAGAGGGTCAGGACGCGGTCCACGAGGGTGGACTCCAGCGGCCGCAGCACCGGGCGCCCCTTGGTGACGACGGCCAGCCGGATCCCGTGGCCGTCGGCGCCCTTCTGGGCGTCCACGAGCGCGGAGATGCCCGACGAGCCGAAGAAGGCGACCTCGCCGAGGTCGATGACGACCGCGGGCGGGCCGCTCTCGAGCAGGCGGTCGAACTCCTCGCCGAGCTCGGCGGCCGAGAGCATGTCGACCTCACCGGAGCAGTGCACGACGGGCACGTCCCCGCGGTACTCGGTGGTGATCACGGCGGTGTTCGGCGTGGCCGATCCTTCGGACATCCGAAGCCGACCTCCTTCCCGTGGTCCGCTGTGGACCGGCAGTCGCGCACGGAGCGCAGGGTGCTGACCACCCAACGCTACGCCGTGGCGCGGTCGCGGGCAGGCCGGCGGGGAGCCGGACGGGGTCGACCGGGCCGTCCGACACCTTGCGCGAGCCGACCGGAAGTGCTTCGCGGCGGACGACCGGGAAGGGGCGCGACGAGCGGCATCGCCTCCGGCGGGTGACCTCGACCATGCTGGAAGTAGAACGGGATCAAGGCGGCACCACGGGGAAAACGGGCATGCCGGACCACCGCGCACGGCGCGGAGGGGCTGATCACCAGTTCGTCAACACCCGTTCCCGCGGCACCCCGAAGCGATCAAGGACATGGGTGCGACCCCGACGATGTTGTGCCATAGTCGCAAAGAAGCCGGGGTTCCACCGAACCCGGCGGCACTGGGGCAACTACTGGGGAGTAGCAACCTTTCGCCGTGGCCGTGCCACGTGGACCGCCGTCGTGGGCGCACGCCCCGAAGGCGGTCCTAGGAGAGGATCGTCTATGCACGACAGGACAAGGCCGTCCGCGAACCGACCATCCACAACGGACACCGCCGACCCGCGCGCCACCGCGCTCGGCAGACCGCCGTCGGGCGGTGAACCACACCGGCGCCGCCCGCGGCCCAGCGCCGACAGCCCGGCGGAGGCGTCCCGATGACCGACCTCGTCACGGTGTTCGAGGCGCGGGTCGACGCGGACCCGACCAGGACCGCCGCGGAGTTCGGCCAGTGGACGTGGACCTACGGCGAGCTGGACGCGCGGGCGAACCGGCTGGCCAACCACCTGATCGAGGCCGGGGTGACCCGCGGCGCGTTCGTCGGGATCTGCACCGACCAGCGGTCGGACGAGCTGGTCGCGGCGCTGGCGATCCTCAAGGCGGGCGCGGTGTACGTGCCGCTGGACGTCGACCTCCCCGCCGACCGGCTGGCCTGGATGGTGCGGGACGTCGGCCTCGCCGTCGTGGTGGCGCGCGGCAGGTTCGTCCCGCTGCTGCCCGCGACGGGCACCCCGGTCGTGCGGCTGGACGCGGACGGGGCGCAGATCGCCGCCGCGTCGCCCGCGCGCCCCCGCGGCCAGTCTGCGACGACCCCGGTCTGCCTCACCTACACCTCCGGCCCCACCGGCCTGCCCAAGGGCGTGCCCGCACCCCAGCGCGGTGTCCTGCGACTGGTCGTGGACGCGGGCTACCTGCCCATCTCGCCGGTCGACCGGGTCGCCTTCGCGGCGCACCTGCCGTTCGACTCGGCGCTGTTCGAGCTCTGGGGCGCGCTGCTCAACGGCGCGTGCCTGATCGCGGTGCCCCGCGAGGTGATGGCCTCCCCGCGCGACCTCGCCCGGTTCGTCCGGCGGGCCCGGATCAGCACGATGTTCCTGACCACCGCGCAGTTCACCGAGGTGGTCGGGGCGGACGCGGGCGCGCTGTCGTCGGTCGGGCAGCTGCTGGTCGGCGGCGAGCCGGTCGACCCGGACGTGGCGCGGGCCGCGCTCGCCCACCACGGCGGCACGCTGCTGCACTGCTACGGCCCCACCGAGACCACGGCGTTCGCCGTCGTGCACGAGGTCGACGACGTCCCGCCGGACGCGCGGTCGGTGCCGCTCGGGTCGGCCATCGACGAGACCCCGCTCTACGTGCTGGACGAGCTGATGCTGCCGGTCCCGGACGGCACCGTCGGCGAGCTGTACATCGGCGGCTCCGGGGTGGCGTCCGGGTACTGGCGGCGGCCGAGCCAGACCGCGCTCGCGTTCATGGCGGACCCGTTCGCGGGGCACGGCGCGCGGATGTACCGGACGGGCGACCTCGTCACCAGGCGACCCGACGGCGTGCTGGAGCTCGCGGGCCACAAGGACGGCCGGGGCGGGGTGCGCGGGTTCCGGATCGACCTCGGCGGGCTCGAACCCGTGCCGAACGCGGCGGCGGACCGCGGCGACCACCGGATGACCGCGTACCTGCTGCCCGACGCGCGCGCGACCGAGCCGGAGCCCGCGGTGGAGGCGCGGCGGGCGCTGGTCGACGAGAGCCTGCGCGCCGACGCCCGCGAGCCGAAGATGGACGACTGGCGGCTGAGCACGCTGTCCCTGCTGCACGAGCTGCCGCACGACACCGTGCTGGAGATCGGCTGCGGCGCGGGCGACATGGCGCGCGACCTCGCCGCGGACACCCGCCGCTACGTGGCGACCGACTCCTCCGCCGCCGCGCTGGACCGGCTGCGCGCCAGGATGTCGCAGGACGGGCCGCCGGTCGACCAGCTGGAGCTGGTGGTCGCGACCGCGGACGACCTGTCCCCGGTGGGCCCGACCCCGGTCGACATGGTGCTGCTGGAGTCCGTGGTCCAGCTCTTCCCCGACCTCGACTACCTGCGGCGGGTGCTCGCCGAGGTCACCGGCCGGGTGCGCGACGGCGGGGTCGTCGTGGTCGCCGACGTGCGCAACCTGGCCCTGCTCAAGCACTTCCGCGCCCCGGCGGCGGACGAGCTGGTCGTGCACCCCGCGTGGTTCCGGGCGCTGCCCGGAGCCGTCGACCGGATCGCCCACGTGGAGGTGCGGCACAAGCGCGGCACCGTCGCCGACGAGCTGACCCGCTACCGGTACGACGTGGTGCTGCACGTGGCCCCGACCGTCGCCGCCGAACCGGCGGAGTGGCTGGACTGGGGCGCCGAGGGCGACCCGGCGCGATCGGCCACCCCACCGTCCGGTGTGGACGGACCTGGACCCGACCGGGGTGGCCGTCCGCGGGTGGTGCCGGACAGGGGCGACTCGTGACCGGGCCCCGGCGGTACCTCGTGATCCTCAACGAGGAGGAGCAGTACACGCTCTGGCCCGAGGACGGGACGGTCCCCCAGGGGTGGCAGCCCACCGGGTTCGCGGGCACGCAGGACGAGTGCCTCGCGCACGTCGACGAGGTCTGGACCGACATGCGGCCGCGCTCGCTGCGGCTGCACGTGGACGAGCAGGTCCGGTAGGCCCGGTTAGGGCGTATGTCGAAGTCTCGTTCGATGGGAGTCGCGCCTGAGGTGGTTCCTGGCGGTGCGGCCTGGTGGTCCGCATACCGCTGTTGTATGCGGGCCAGTCGGCCGTGCCCCCAGGAACCACCTCAGGCCCGGCTACCGCGAACACGGACTTCGATACACGCCCTAGGGTTCGTCGGTGCCCTTCGCGCTGACGGACGACGACGTCGACATCCACTACGAGGTCCAGGGCGACGGCCCGCCGCTGGTCCTGCTCGGCGGACAGGCCAACAACCACCACTGGTGGGACGGGGTGCGGCCGGACTTCGCCGCGGCGTTCACCGCGGTCGTGCTCGACTACCGGGGCACCGGCGACAGCGGCAAGCCGGACACGGACTCCTACAGCACCAGGGGGTTCGCCGACGACGTGCTGCGCGTGCTCGACCACCTCGGCGTCGACCGCGCGCACGTGTACGGCACGTCGATGGGCGGCCGGGTCGCGCAGTGGATCGCCGCCGACCACCCCGAGCGGGTCGACCGGCTGGTGCTCGGGTGCACCTCGCCCGGCGAGCCGCACGGGGTCGAGCGGAGCGCGGACGTGCGGCGCTCGCTGGCCCAGGTCGACAGGGCGGCGTCGCGGCGGGCGCTGCTGGAGCTGATGTACACGCCCGCGTGGATCGCCTCCCACGACGGTCCGTTCACCACCCTCGGCGATCCGGACATGCCGCCGCACGCCCGGCGCGGGCACCTGCTGGCCAGCGGCAGGCACAACAGCTGGGACGCGCTGCCGTCGATCGGGGCGCCGACGCTGGTCGTGCACGGGACGGACGACGTGTTCAACCCGACCGCCAACGCCCCCCTGATCGCCGGGCGGATCCCCGGTGCCGAGCTGCACCTGGTGCCCGGTGGGCGGCACGCGTACTTCGAGGAGTTCCGCGAGGTGGCGAGCCCGCTCGTGCTGGAGTTCCTGAGCCGCTGAGATCGGTTGTTGACAGATCCGGCTAATGCCATTAGCTTTTGGGCTACAGACATTAGCCAGCGAGGAGATGGACATGACCGAGTTCCTGGAGCACGACGGTGGACGGATCGCCTACGACGTGGTCGGCGCCGGGCCGCTGGTCGTGCTGGCGCACGGCATGGGCGACAACCGCGACGCCTACCGCGAGGTCGCCGTGGCCCTGGTCGACGCCGGGTACCGCGTCGCCAGCGTCGACCAGCGCGGCCACGGCGAGTCGAGCACCGGCTGGTCCTCCTACACCCGCACCGACTCGGCGGGCGACCTGCTCGCCGTGGTCCGGCACCTCGGCGGCCCGGCCGTGCTCGTCGGCCACTCGTTCTCCGGCGGCTCGGTCACCATCGCGGCCGCCCAGGAGCCCTCGTTGGTCACCGCCGTCGTGGAGATCAGCCCGTTCACCCGTGCGCAGAAGGTCGACTTCGGCGGGCTGTTCTCCAACGCCCGCTACCGCAAGGGCTCACTGCTGCTCATGGGCGCGGGGGTGTTCCGCAGCGTCGGGCTGTGGAAGCGCTACCTCGACCACGCCTACCCCGGCACCAAGCCCGCGCGCTACGAGGAGCACGTCGCCGCGCTCGACGCCGAGCTGAGCAGGCCGGGCCGGATGGCCGTGCTGGGCAGGATGGGCATGTCCGCGCCCACCGACGCGGGCGCCAGGCTCGCCGACATCCGCTGCCCCGCGCTGGTCATCGAGGGCTCGCTCGACCCCGACTGGACCGACGCCCGCGCCGAGGGCGAGGGCATCGTGGCGGCCATGCCGTCCGGGCTGGGCAGGCTGGAGGTGGTCGAGGGCGCGGGCCACTACGCTCACGTGCAGTTCCCGACCGTGGTGGTCACGGCGATCCTGACGTTCCTCAAGGAGGTCCCCCGTGGCTAGGGCGGCGCTGTCGGCGGACGCGGTGGTCGACGTCGCGCTGCGCCTGGTCGACGAGGAGGGGCCCGCCGCGCTGACCCTGGCGGCGGTGGCCGCGCGGGCCGGAGTGGCCACGCCGTCGCTGTACAAGCACGTGCGGAACCTGGCCGAGCTGCGGTCGCTCATGTCGGCGCGGATCGCGGAGGAGCTGGGCGACCGGATCGGCGAGGCCGTGCTCGGGCGGTCGGCCGACGACGCGATCCGCGCGCTGATGATGGCCTGGCGGGCCTACGTGGTGGAGAACCCGAACAAGTACGGGTCGCTCGACCAGTCGCCGGACCCGCAGCGCGCGGAGGCCGCGAAGAGGGTGGTCGACATCATCGTGGCGTCCCTGCGGGCCTACGGGCTGGAGGACTCCGACGCGATCCACGCGACGCGCTGCCTGCGCGCGGCGGCGCACGGGTTCGCGGTGCTGGAGGCGGCCAAGGGGTTCCAGATGGCGGAGGACCTCGACGAGAGCTACGACCTCCTCGTGCGCATGGTGACCGCGGGGCTGCGGTTGCCGGTCCACGGCGGCTGACGGCCGCGGGTCTCACGCGCCCGCGGGGCTGACCAGGCCGGTCTCGTAGGCCACGACGACGGCCTGCACGCGGTCGCGGAGGCCCAGCTTGGCGAGGATGCGGGCGACGTGGGTCTTCACGGTGGCCTCGGACAGGTGCAGCGCGCCCGCGAGCTCGGCGTTGCTCAACCCCTTGGCCAGCAACGTGAGCACCTCCAGCTCGCGCGGGGTGAGGGTGGCGAGGTCGCGGTGCGGAGGGGGCGTCCCGGTGTCGGTGCGGGCGAAGCGCTCGACCAGCCGCCGGGTGATGGTCGGCGCGAGCAGGGCGTCGCCGGAGCGGACCATGCGGACGGCGGCGACCAGGTGCTCGGGTGTGACGTCCTTGAGCAGGAACCCGCTCGCCCCGGCCGACAGGGCCGCGTAGACGTAGCGGTCGAGGTCGAACGTGGTCAGGATGATCACCCGCGGCTCGCCCTCGGCGCCGGTGAGGATGCGCCGGGTGGCCTCCAGGCCGTCCAGCTCGGGCATCCGGACGTCCATCAGCACCACGTCCGGCCGGGTGCGCCGGACCGCGTCCACGGCCTGGGCCCCGTTGGCGGCCTCGGCGACCACGTCGATGCCGTCGGCGGTGAGGATCATCCGGAACCCGGTGCGCACCAGCGCCTGGTCGTCGGCGACCACCACGCGCAACGCCTCGGTCACAACGCCTCCAGGGGGATCGTCGCGGTGACCCGGTAGCTGCCGAGCGGGCGGAGCCCGGCCCGCAGGGTGCCACCGTAGACAGCCAGCCGCTCGCGCAGGCCGATGAGGCCGCGCCCGCTGCCCGCCGTGGCCCCGCCGGGCTGGCCGCCGACGTCGGTGACCTCGACCAGCAGCCGGTCGGCGCCGTAGTCGACGAGCACGTCGGCGGACGCGCCGACCGCGTGCTTCACCGTGTTGGTCAGGGCTTCCTGCACGACCCGGTACGCGGCCAGCCCGACGCCGGAGGGCAGCGGGCGCGGGGTGCCGGACACGGTCAGCCGCACCGGCACCCCGGTGTCGCGGATCCGCGCGACCAGCGCCTCCAGCTGGTCCACGTCCGGCTGCGGCGCGAGCACCGGCTCGGCGCCCTCGGTGTCCATCGTGAGCAGCCCCATCACGTGGCGCAGCTCGGACATCGCGGCCCGGCCGCCCGCCTCGACCGCGAGCAGCGCCTCGCGGGCCTGCTCCGGCTCGGCGGCCATGACCTTGCGGGCGGCACCGGCCTGGATGACCATCACGCTCACGTTGTGCGTCACCACGTCGTGCAGCTCACGGGCGATGCGGGCGCGCTCGTGCTCGACCGCGCGGCGCAGCGCCTCGTCGCGCTCGCGCTCCAAAGTGGACACCTGGGCTAGGCCCTCGTCGGTGCGCAGCTTCCACGTGCGCAAGCCGTTGGCGGCCACGACCATCGGGACCAGGACCATCAGCGCGATGTACTGGTTCGGCACGACGGGCTGGGTCGTGCCGGTGAACTCGCTGACCGCCAACGCCATCACCAGCAGCGTCCCCAGCGTCGGCAGCCGGTACTGGCTGTAGGCCGCGGCGCTGTAGGCGGCGACGACGCAGGCGTAGAAGGTGACCCTCGGGGTGTCCGGCGGGGTGAGCACGGCCAGGCAGGTCACGACGCACAGCACGGTGAACGGGTACCGCCGGCGCACCACCAGCGCCACCGACGAGAGCACGGCCAGCACGACCAGCACGCCCCAGTCCACCGACCCGACCGACGGCGCGGGGACCCCGATCCAGCCGCTCCCGCCGGGCGCGGGGACGATGTCGACCCGCGTGGGGACCGCGTTCGCGGGCGCGTCCCCGCGGTCGACGGCGTAGACGACCGTGGCGACCCCGATGAACAGCGCCACCAGCAGGTCGAACACCTGGCCGCGCCGGGTGAGCAGCGGCGGCGGACCGGTCGGGCGTGCCAGCGGGCCCGCCCACTCCCGCAGGCGCTCCACGACGTTCTTCACCGGCCCATTCTCGCCGACTCCCCCGGCGCGGACATCCACCGCGAGACCAACGGCGGCGCCCCGTTTCGACTACATCGCGAGGATGACGCCGAAGACGATCATCCCAGCGCGGTACCGGATGTGCCCCGGCCGACCGACGCGCCCGGACCGCCCGCGCTCCTAGCGTCCGGCGGACCAGATCCGCCTAGTCCGGGAGACCCGACCATGACCACTCCGGTGATCGAGCTGCGCGACGTGCGCCGCGCCTACGACGACGGGCCGCCCGCCCTGCACGACGCGTCGCTGACCGTCCTGCCGGGCGAGGCCGTCGCGATCCTCGGACCGTCCGGCAGCGGCAAGTCCACGCTGCTCAACCTGATCGCGGGCCTGGACCGCCCGGACTCCGGCACGGTGACCGTGGCCGGGGTGCGCGTCGACCGGCTCGGCGAGGCCGCCTCGGCGCGGTACCGGCGGGCGAAGATCGGCATGGTGTTCCAGTTCTTCAACCTGCTCGACGACCTCACCGTCGCCGACAACGTCGTGCTGCCCGCGCAGCTGGCGGGCATGGCGCGCGCCGAGGCGCGCAAGCGCGCGGCCGAGCTGCTGGGCGCGCTCGGCGTCGACCGGCACGCCGACACCTACCCCGGCAGGCTGTCCGGCGGTGAGCGGCAGCGCGTCGCGGTGGCCAGGGCGCTGGTGAACCGGCCGCCGCTGCTGCTGGCCGACGAGCCGACCGGCGCGCTGGACAGCGCCTCCGGCGAGGAGGTCAGCGCGCTGCTGGCCGAGCTGAACGCCGACGGCCAGACCATCGTCGTGGTCACGCACGACCTCGCGCTGGCCAAGTCCTGCACGACCCGCACGATCCGGCTCGTCGACGGCCACGTGGACGACGACCTCACCGCGGGGACCGCCCGATGAGCGCGCTCGGCCGGGTGGTGCGCTCGGGTGTGGGACGGCGCCGGGTGCAGACGGCGGTGATCGGGCTCGCCACCGCGATGGCCGTGGCCGCCGCGGTACTCGGGGGATCGCTGCTGACGGCCTCCGCGGCGCCGTTCGACCACGCCTTCGACGACCAGCACGGCGCGCACCTGTCCGTGCGGGTCGACGGCGAGAAGGCCACGGCCGCGCAGGTGGAGGCGTCCACGAAGGCCTCGGGCGTCACGGCGGCGGCGGGCCCGTTCGCGACGGTGACCGCCGCGGCCCGCGACAAGGACGGGCACGACCTGCCGCCGCTGACCGTCGTCGGCCGGGCCGATCCCGGCGGCGCGGTCGACGCCGTCACGCTGCTCACCGGCGCCTGGGCCACCGGCCCCGACCAGATCGTGCTGTCCTCCGACGCGCCGGTGGGTGTCGACCCGAGCAGGAGCCCCCTCGGCAGGCAGCTGGCGTTCCCCGACCTGCCGGGCTCCCCGACGCTGACCGTGGTCGGCCTGGCCAGGTCGGTCAGCCGCACCGCGGGCGCGTGGGTGGCGCCGTCGACGATCGCGCGGCTGACCCGGCCCGGCTCGACGGCGGGGTTCCAGGTGCTCTACCGGTTCGCCGCGGCGGACACCGCCGAGCAGGTCGAGGCGGGTCGCGCCGCGGTGACGGCGGGGATCCCGGCCGAGGCGGTGAGCGGCACGCGGTCGTGGCTGACCCTCCGGCAGGAGGCCGCCCGCGAGACCGCGCTGCTCGTGCCGTTCCTGGTCGCGTTCGGCGTGCTGGGGCTGGTGATGTCGGTGCTGATCGTCGGCAACGTCGTCGCGGGCGCGGTCGGCGCGGGGCTGCGCCGGATCGGCGTGCTCAAGGCGCTCGGGTTCACCCCGGCGCAGGTCGTGCGCGCCCACGTGGCCCAGGCGCTGGTGCCCGCCGCGATCGGCACGGCGGTCGGCGTCGTCGCGGGCAACCTCGTGGCGCTGCCGGTGCTCGCCGAGACCAGGGACCTCTACGGCGCGGCGACCGCGGCGGTGGACCCGCTGGTCAACGTCGTGGTGGTCGCGGCCGCGCTGGTCGTGGTCGCGGTCACCGCGTGGGCGAGCGCGTGGCGGGCGGGACGGCTGCGCACCGTGGACGCGCTGGCCGTCGGCCGCACCGGGGGGCCCGCCCGCGGTCGCCTGGCCGCCGCCCTGGCCTCGCGGCTCCCGTTGCCGAGGTCGGTCACGCTCGGCCTGTCCCGCCCGTTCGCCCGGCCCGCCCGCGCGGTCGCGATGCTCGCGGCGATCGTGTTCGGCGCCGCCGCCGTCACGTTGGCGGTCGGGCTGGCGGCGTCGCTGACCGAGGTGCAGAGCGCCCTCGACCACGACACCGCCGACGTCACCATCGGCTCCCCCGACCTGCGCCTGCCACCCGGCGTCCAGGCCGTTCAGGGCCCGGATGGCAGGACCATCAGCCGGGTGCCCGACACTGCCGACCGCGCCGCGATCGACGCGGCGATCGACGCCCAGCCGGGGACGCTGGCGCACTACAGCAAGGCCACGAGGCCGGTGGTCGTCGCGGGCCTCTCCTCGCCCTGCCCGGTCTCCGGGTTCACCGGCGACGTCTCGTTCGCGGGCTACCGGATGATCTCGGGGCGCTGGTTCACCGCACCGGGCGAGGTCGTGGTGCCGTCGACGTTCCTGACCGCCACGGGCACCGCGGTCGGCGACACCGCGGCGCTCGACGACCAGGGCCGGTCGGTGGTCGTCCGGATCGTCGGCGAGGTGTTCGACACCCGCGACGACGGCATGGGGATCTTCACCGACGCCGCGACCCTGTCGGACCTGAAGGCCGACTCGTACAGCATCGCGGTGCGGCCGGGGACCGACGTCGCGGGCTACGTCACCGCGTTGGACTCCGCCCTGCGGCCGCAGTCGACGACCGCGGAGGCGGCCACGTCCCGCGGCACCAGCGACACGCTGCTCCTGATCGCCGGGATCACCGCGACGCTCACCCTGGTGCTCGTCGCCGTCGCCGGGCTCGGGGTGCTCAACGGGGTCGTGCTCGACACCCGTGAACGCGTCCACGACATCGGCGTCCACAAGGCGCTCGGCATGACCCCGCGGCAGACCACCGCGACGGTGCTGTCGTCGGTCGTCCTGGTCGGGCTGGTGGGCGGCGCCCTCGGCGTGCCCGCGGGGATGGCGCTGCACGGCGAGGTGATGCCCGCCATGGCCCGCGCCGCGGGCACCGGCATGCCGAGCACGGTGTTCACCGTCTACCACCCGGCGGAGCTGGTGCTGCTCGGACTGGGCGGCCTGGTGATCGCCGTGCTCGGCGCGCTGCTGCCCGCGGGGTGGGCGGCCAGGACGAGGACGGCCACCGCGCTGCGCACAGAGTAGGTCAGCCGAGCCGGACGACGACCGCCAGCAGGAAGAGGGCGAAGGCCAGGATCGCCGCGGAGGAGCGGAACACGTCCGTCCGCTCCCACCGGCGGAACACGGCCCTCCAGTCGGCGGGCGGCGCGTCGGCGTCCCACTCGGCGATGCGCTGGTTGATGGGCACCGTGCCGAGGAACGTGAACAGGACGAAGGCCAGCAGGGCCGCGCCCCCGGCGAGCCGGAAGCCGAAGCCCGCGCCCGTCCCGCCGAGGACCACCACGGCCGCGGACGACAGCACGGCGGGCACCATGATCGACGGCACCAGCACCTTCAGCCGCGCGATCAGCCCCTGGCGGGCGAGGACCTGGCCCCGCTCGTCCAGGACGGCCATCGCGCCGTGCACGCCGTAGCGGACCACGAGCTCCTCGCCCGCCAGCAGGCCGAGCAGGAACAGGCCGACGAGCTCCAGGTAGTGCATCTCAGCTCTCCACGTCCGGGTGTCGCGACATCCCGTTCTCCTGAACGGGCGTTCGTTCACCGGAACCGTAGCCGAACGGGCGTTCGGTCGGCAAGCGACGTCGAAAACCGGGTGAGGACGACCCGACACCGCTGCTACGGTCGCCGGACCCCGCACCTGGAGCGACCCGATGCCGCGGTTCTACGTGACCACCACCGGCCCGTCTGCCGACCTCGTCCGGGCGGACGTGCTGGCCAGGCACCAGCGGCAGCACGGGGACCGGGTCCGGTTCCTCAGCGCCGTCGACTCACCCGACCGCGACGTGCTGGCTTTGTCCTACAACGACTTCGTCCGCCCCGCGCCCGCACGACCGCGGGAACCGCACCGGCTCGCCGACCACGCCGCGGCGGTGCGCGACCTGGTCGCCGGCGACCGGCTCCGGATCCGGCCGGCGGGCCCCCGCGCCGACGTGCTCGCCCACCTGGACGCCGGACTGCCGGAGCGCCCGCTGCCCGACGCCGTCGTGGCCGGGCTGTGCGCCCCGATCACCGCGCTCGGCCACGACACCGGCGGACCGAACTACCGGCGCTGGTGGCTGGAGGGCGACCGGCGCGTCCACGTGGTGGACGACGGCTCGCTCCTGCTGCACGCCGCGCAGTGGCCCGCGTTCCTGCTGGCCGCCGGGATCCCGCCGCCGACCGACGTGGTCGTCACCACCGACCTCGGGGTCGACCTCGGCGCGCTGGCCCGCGCGCACGGCACCGACGCCGTCCGCTGGTGGGTGCTGCGCCACGCGCCGGGAGGCAGCGCGGGCAAGGCGGGCAAGGAACTGCTCAAGCACCTCGGCGGGCTGGTCGACCAGGTCACCTCCATGATCCACCGCTACCGCGACGGCAGGCCGCCGACCGCCGCCGCGCCGGGGACCCCGCCGCTGGTCGCGGTGTGCCGGGAGGTTCCCGAGCGGGTGCACGCGGCGCTGGTCGACGCGGACTTCCGGCGCGCCACCGACGTGGTGTGGGGTGTCGTCGAGGAGGCGACCCGCCACCTCGCCGACACCCGGCCGTGGGACCTGGTGAGCGCCGAGCGGCAGGGCGACACCGGGGCGTCCGCACGGCTCGACGCCGTCCTGGCGGTCCTGCTCGCCGCCTGCCGCACCCTGGCCAACGAGCTGACCCCGTTCGTCCCGTCGGTGGCCACCCGGATCGCCGAGCGGTGCGCCGCCCTGTCCGGGACGCTCACCCCGCCGGTGCCGCTGTTCCCTCAGACCAGGTAGCAGCCCTTCACCACACCGGGGATCGGATCGGTGCCGAAGGCGGCGGAGGTGCAGGGCAGCGGTCCGGTCGCCCACCGCGTGACGAAGGCACCGCGGGCGCCGTAGACGACCGTCCGCGCGGAACCGGGCGCGCACGTGCCGTTCTCGGACGCGCAGGCCGTGGTGCCCGGCGGACCGCTTCCCGTTGCCGCGTAACAGCCCTTGGCCACGCCGTGCACCGGGTCACCGCCGAACGCGACGTTCGTGCACGCCGTGTCCCCCTTGCCCACCAGGCGGTAGGTGAACGCCCCCACCGCGCCGTAGGCCACGACGGCGGGACCGTCGACCGAGCAGGTGCCGTTCTCGCCCGCGCACGAGGAGAACCCGCTCGGACCGCCGTCCGGCGCGGTGTAGCAGGCCTTGCGCGTCCCCACGAGCGGGTCGCCGCCGAACGCCGCGATCGCGCAGTCGACCCCGTCGGCGGTGGTGCGGAAGCGGTAGGACGTGCCCGCGCCGTAGGCGACGACGCGCGTTCCGGTGAAGGCGCACCGGCCGGACTCGTCGGCGCACCTGGCGAACCCGGCGGGCACGCCGTCCGGCGCGAACACCGGCGTCGCGCTCACGTCGGTGCTGAACTTGAGGTCCCGCAGCGGTTCCGCGGTGAACGACCGGCTGTTGTCCACGCTGTACGCCTCACCGCCCGCCGGGTACGGGTTGCCGTCGTTGTACTCCCAGCCGTAGCACCCGCTCGTCGTGGCCGACCGCAGCCGCAGCAGGTAGGGGTGCCCCGCGGTCACGGCGACGTCGGGGTGCGCGGCCAGCGCGGTCGGCGCCCACGGCACGGCGCCGACCGGGAAGTCCTTGCGGCCCAACACGGTCCCGTCGGCGGCGTCGACGACCTCCAGCGCCAGCGGCGCGTTCGGCGAGCCGTTTTGGAACGCGGTGACCGAGGCGGAGCTGAGCGTCCCGGTGCGCGAGGGCGTGAAACCCTGCTGACGCGCGACGTTCCCGGCCACGTCGCAGTGGTGCCGGAAGCCGTCGAACCCGCTGCGCTGGTCGAGGTCCGGTGAGCTCCGGTACGAGCCCGCGGCACCCGGCAGCGGGAGCGGGAAGCTGTTCACGCACTGGATGTCGCGCAGCGTCCCGTCGGCGGTGAACGACATGGGCCCGATGAAGAAGTTGGCCAGGGACTCGTTGGGGGCGCGGTTGTTCCACCGGTCGGACACGAAGTAGTAGGTGGTCGACCCGTCGGCCGCGACGACCGGCAGGCTCGCCAGCGGCTGCCCGCCGCAGTTGTCGGCGTTGACGATCCTGGCCCGCCACCGCGGTTCGGCCCGCCCGCTCTGGTGCACGCCGTTCGGGTCGTACCAGGACCCGGTCCACGGGCCGAGCATCGACGTGGCGGTCATCTCGCCGGTGCCGCCCGAGCAGTACGCGCAGGTCGGGTCGGACATCAGGGCGTGGTAGACCCCGTCGCGCTCGAAGACGGCGAACGCCTCGACGTCGCCGAGGCCGAGCCGGGTGTACTGCCCGGTGGTGGTCAGGTAGTCGGGGGTCAGCCGCTCCACGACCATGTCCGCGGTCAGCCCGGCGGCGACCTGCGTGGTGTTGTGGACGACGTAGCCGGTCCCGTCGGTGTCGACGAACAGCGACTCGTCCACGGCACCGCCGACGGCGAGCGACGGCGTGGGCGCGGGGGTGAAGATCCCGGTCGGCGTCGGGCTCGTGGCGACCAGGTAACGACCGCCGCCGTCGGCCCACAGCACGTACCGGCCGGTGGCGGCGTTGTGGATGACGTGCGGTCGGAAGCAGTACTGGCAGGCGCCGGGTGCGGTGATGTAGCCGCGGTCGGTCCAGTGCACGAGGTCGGGCGAGCTGTAGGCCTTGAAGCCGCAGAAGTCACTCGTCTGCTGGTACCGGTACCCGCACGCGTAGCTGGTGCCGTAGAGGTAGAACACGTCCCCGACCTGGAGCAGCGAGCCGTCGTGCGCGTCCAGGGAGTTGCCGTCGACGTCGAACCGGCTCACCTGGGCACCGGCCGCGTCGGAGTTGACGACGGTCACCGTCGCGGCGGCGCCGGTCGGTGCCCCGGACAGGGCGGCGGTGGCGCCCAGGATGAGGACGAGCACCAGGAACAGGCGTTTCATCCGCGGCCTCCTTGCCAGTGCATGAAACGTTTCAGCAACGTAGGCGCCGTGCCACCGGCAGTCAAGACGACCGTTCGGCGTACCGGACCACCTGCGGAATGGCGGATTTTCCTGACGTCGATCGGACAGCATCACCACTGCTTCTTGTTTCGAGCCGTCGACGGTTGTAAACATGGCGCAACATTTGAAACGTTTCACCCATGTGAGGGGAACGCCCATGGACCCGTCGGGAATATCGGAGGGTCGGCGTTCGCGCCGAACCGCGCTGGTCGCCGCAGTGCTCGCCGCCTCGTCCGCCCTCGTCCCGACGGCGGCCTCCGCCGACCCCCACGGTGGCGCGCTCGCGCCGACCTCCTTGCGCGCCAACGGACAGGCGTCGAACGCCCTCGTCGGCGGCGCCCCGTTGGCGCTGGCGTGGACGGTGAACGACTCCGGCCGCGCCCAGGCGCAGACCGCGTACGAGATCAGCGTCGACGGCCCGCGCGGCCACTGGAGCTCCGGCCGCGTGTCCTCGTCGAACTCGGTCGACGTCCGGTACACCGGCCCCGCGCTGGCGAGCGACCGCACCTACCAGTGGACCGTGCGCACCTGGAACAGCCAGGGCGTGCGCTCCCCGTGGTCGGCGCCCGCGAAGTTCGACACGGGCCTGCTCTCCCCGTCGGACTGGACGGCGTGGTGGGTCCAGGCCGATGACGGATCCCTGCTGCGGGACGACTTCGAGCTCACCAAGCCGGTCGCGCGGGCCCGCCTGCACTTCGGCGCGCAGGGCCTCGTCGAGCCGCACCTCAACGGCGCGCGCGTGGAGCCGAAGCAGGTGCTCGACTCCTCGGTCACCGACTACGCCCAGCGCGTGCTGTACCGCGACCTCGACGTCACGGGCCTGCTCCGGAAGGGCCGCAACGCCTTGGCGTTCATGGCCGCCAAGGGCCAGTTCGCGGGCAAGCCGACGTTCGTCGCGCAGCTGTCGGTGACCTACCAGGACGGCACGACCGCGACGTTCGGCACCGACCCGAGCTGGAAGACCCACGCGGGGCCGGTGGTGGGCACCGACTTCTACTACGGCGAGACCTACGACGCCCGCCGGGAGGTCGCGGGCTGGGACACCGCCGACTTCGACGCGACCGCGTGGTCCGCTGCCCGCAGCGTGGCACCCGCGTCGCACCGGCAGAGCCTGGCGCAGGGCAAGCCGGTCACCGCGCTCGACACGACCTCCTGCTGCGGCTGGTCCCCCGCCGCCGCGACCGACGGGATCGACGGGTCGACCGACTCCTCGCAGGGCTACCACTCGCTCACCGAGCCGACCCCGGACGCCACGAAGTGGGTGCAGGTCGACCTCGGGTCGGCGCAGCGCCTCTCGTCCGTGTCGCTCTTCCCGGCCCGGCCGACCAACGACACGGCGGGCGACATCGTCGGCGCCGGGTTCCCGGTGCGCTACCGGGTCCAGGTCGGCGACGACCCGACGTTCGCCACGTCCACCACGGTCGCCGACAAGACCGGTGCCGACCAGCCCAACCCCGGCACCGCGCCGGTCACCCTGCCCGTCGACGTGACCGGCAGGTACGTCCGGGTCACCGCGACGAAGCTGTTCTGCACCGGCACGATCTGCACGTTCCGGCTGGCCGAGCTCGGCGTGCAGGGCGCGAGCCCCGCGGTGGTCTTCAGCGGTCTCACCACCCTGCAGGCCGACTCCACCCCGCCGACCCGGATCACCTCCACCACCGCGCCCGTCGCGGAGACCCGGCCCGCGCCGGGGATCCGGGTGTACGACTTCGGCCAGAACCGCGCGGGCCAGGTCGCGCTGACCGCCGCGCAGCCCGCGGGGACCACCGCGGCGGTGAAGAAGGGCGAGATCCTCGACGCGAACGGCCGCGTCACCACGTCGAACATCAGCTTCAACTCCGGCGAGCCGCCGAGGCAGAACGACCGCTACACGTTCAGCGGCAACGGGACCGAGACCTACACGCCGCACTTCAACTACGCCGGGTTCCGCTACGCCGAGCTGACCGGCGTGCCCGACGACGCCGTCGTGACCGTCGCGGCGCTGGAGCTGCACAACGACGTCCCGACCACCGGGTCGTTCACCACCTCCGACGCCGGGATCAACCGGATCCAGGCCGCGGTCGCCCAGACCCAGCTGAACAACCTCGAGTCCATGCCGCTGGACTGCCCCACCAGGGAGAAGCACGGCTGGCTCGGCGACGCGGGCGACACCGACCAGGAGGCGATGGCCAACTTCGACATGCAGTCCTTCTACGCCAAGTGGTTGGGCGACGTCGTGACGAGCGCGGCACCGGACGGCAGCATCCCGTCGGTGGCCCCGGTCAACGGCGACAACGGGTGGCGCCCCGACCCGGCGTGGGGGACGGCGTACCCGCAGATCATCTGGGACTCCTACGTCCAGTACGGCAACACCGGCGTCATCACCGAGCACTACGACCACGTGAAGGCCTGGGTGGACTACCTCGGCACGATCAGCGACGCCGACCACGTCGTCGTGAACGCGCCGATGTCCTGGGGCGACGACTGGCTCTCCACGGTGACCACGCCGCACCAGTACTTCCACACCGGCTTCTACTACCTCGACACCCAGCTGCTCGCGAAGATGGCCGCCGCCACCGGGAAGTCCGCCGACGCCGCCCGCTACTCCGCGCTGGCCAAGCAGATCGCCGAGGGCTTCACCAAGCGGTACTACTCCGCCGACACCGGGGTGTTCTCGACCGGGACGCAGCTGGCCTACGCGCTGCCGCTGGTGTTCGACCTGGTCCCGAAGGGACGCGAGCAGGCCACCGTCGACCGGCTGGTGTCCGACATCGCCGCGCACGGCAACCACGTGACGACCGGGTTCGTCGGCACCACGCTGGTGTTCCAGGCGCTGGGCAGGTACCGGCGCGACGACGTCGCGCTCGCCATCGCGCAGCGCAAGGACTACCCGAGCTTCGGCTACATGCTGGACCAGGGGCCGGGCACCATCTGGGAGAAGTGGGACAACTCCTCCGCGCCGGACGGCACCTCGTCCAAGGACCACATCGGGCTCGGCGGCGCCGTGGGCCAGTGGTTCTACCAGCAGCTGGCCGGGATCCAGCCGGGAACGCCTGCCTACGGCGAGTTCACCCTCGCGCCGAGCGTGGTCGGCGACCTGACCCACGTGAGCGCGAAGCAGCAGACCGTGCGCGGCACGGTCGTGAGCGAGTGGAAGCGCGACGGCAGCACCGTCACCTACCACGCCACGATCCCCGTCGGCGCGAAGGCGACGATCAGGCTGCCCCTGTTGGGAGGCAAGCAGTCCACGGTCCGCGAGGGCCGGAAGACGATCTTCACCGCGGGCCGTCCCGCCGAACGCGCCACCGGCCTGAGGGTCGGCGCGGCGGACGACCGGACGCTCACCGTGACGGCGGGCTCGGGCGACTACGCGTTCACGGTCACCGCGCCGCGCAAGCCGTTCACCAGCCTCTCGATCACACCCGGCACCCCGGACGCGATCACCGCGGGCGGCAGCGGCGCGGTTCCCGTGGTGGTCGAGGGACGGTCCACTTCGGACACCTCGGCCGTGGTGGGCACCAAGCTCCCCGACGGCTGGACCGCCACGTCGACCCCGGCGCAGGTCCCGCTCGGTCCGGCCGACACGGCCACGTCGGCGAACGTCCGGGTCACCGTGCCCGCAGGCGCCAAGAGCGGCGTCTACCCCGTGGCGGTCACCGCGAAGTCGCCCGACGGCACCACGGCGACGACCACCGTGCAGGTGCCCGTGTTCGGCAGCTGGCAGGCGGGCACCACCGCGTCCGGGTCGACCGAGCACCCGCCGAACACGGTCAACGGCGCGGTCCGCACCTACGTCGCCTCGAACGCCGTCGACCACGACCCGGCGACGTTCTGGAACGACGACACGGACAACCAGTACCCGGACGCCCTCACGGTCACCACGCCGTCGACCAGCCTGACCGGGGTCGGCTTCGCCTCGCACCCGGACGGCGTGCCGACCGACTTCACCGTGCAGACCTGGGACGGGGCGCAGTGGGTGACCCGTGCCCAGGTGGTCGGCAACTCCGCGGTGCGCCGCTGGATCCCGTTCGCCTCACCGGTGACGACGACGCAGGTGCGCGTCACCGTCACCGGCGCTCAGAACAGCTACACCCGGATCGCCGAGCTCACCCCGTGACCGCCGACCGTGACGGGGCACCCGCCCCGTCACGGTCGGTCGCAGCGGGCCCGCCGGATGCCCCCGGCGCACGTCGGCGGGTGACCGCTCGGCCGGACGCGCGGGACCGAGAGTGCGCCGCCGATCGGTCCGCGCCGGTCCCCGTCACTCGTCCAGCCGATCCGGTACGCATTCGGCGCAATTCGCGTCATCTGAGGACAATTCACACTTTCCGGTGACTGACCATTGTTTTCCCGACCCACCGACTACCGTCGGACGTGCCATCCCGAATCTCCACCTTTTCCATTGCGGGAATGACCGAGAGAAAGGCACCGGGTCAATGCGCGCAGAGGCACTCGACCGCGTCACCCTCATCTTCTCCCTGTTCGACGTCAACGGCACCGGTCACCTGGAGGCCGACGACTTCGACATCATGGCGGGGAACGTCGTCCGGGCGGCCCGCGATTCCGACGACAACTCCAAGCACGCGATGGTGACGGCGTTCCGGCGGTACTGGGAGACGCTGGTCGCCGAGCTGGACACCGACCACGACGGCCGGGTGAGCTTCGACGAGTTCACCGCCTGCGTGCTGTCCCCGGAGCGCTTCGAGGAGACCGTCCGCGACTTCGCCGAGGCGCTCGCGGCCCTGGGCGACCCGGACGGCGACGGGATGGTCGAACGGCCCCTCTTCCAGGCGTTGATGACGGCGATCGGTTTCGCGCCGGGAAATGTCGACGCCCTTTTCGACGCATTCCGACCGTCGCGTTCGGACCGCATCACGGTAACGGCGTGGATCGCGGGCATCAAGGACTACTACCGCCCCGACAAAGCGGGAATCCCCGGTGACCACCTGGTCGGCAGCACGGCTTCCTGAGCGCGTTCCCCGACCAGGAGAGGAGCAACGTGGAACCGGTCATAGGACTCGCGGTCGGCAGGGGAACCGGCCCGGAGCTGGCGGCGGTGTTCGAACGCGTCCTGGAAGGCATCGGCCGGTCGT
This sequence comes from Umezawaea tangerina, assembly GCF_003002815.1. Taxonomy (GTDB): domain Bacteria; phylum Actinomycetota; class Actinomycetes; order Mycobacteriales; family Pseudonocardiaceae; genus Umezawaea; species Umezawaea tangerina. The sequence goes on from NZ_PVTF01000006.1 coordinate 200,142, forward strand.
ACTCGGTCGGCGTCGAGGTCGTGCGCTCACCCCGGACCTACCACTCCTACCACTCGGCGAAAGCCGAAGGGGGGACACGGCGGATCCGCGAGCTCAACCGCGACGACGCCGAGCACTACGAGGCGTTCTGCCGGGCGCGCGCCGACCGCGGCACCACCGCGATCTTCCGCACGGCGATCAACGCCCAGTCTCTGTACCTGGTGCGGCAGCACCTCCAGGCCGTGAAGGTCGACGTCATCGCCACGCCGACGGCGTCGCTGCTGATGGTCCGCGACGAGGCGCAGGGCTTCTACACCGGCGAGAACAGCCACGCGCCCGGCGTGGTCACCCGCACCGCGGAGTTCAGCAGGGAGATCACCGACAAGGTCATCTCCTACGCGCTGCGGCGGGCCCGGCGGGAGTGGCCGGACGGCGAGGTCGACCGGATCCTCATGGCCTACAAGTTCCACCTGCTCGACGGCGCGCTCGACGAGTGGGTCGCCGACGCTTCCGCCCGGCACGGCGTGGAGATCGGGCTGTTCCAGCCGGACACGGTGAACCGCGACCTGGTCGAGCACGGGCTCGCGCCGCGCACCGTGATCATCGCGGGCAACGAGTGGGCCGACATCATGCACGTGGTGCTGCTCGACCGGTTCTGCTCCGAGCGGCAGGAGAACCGCTTCACCGAGAACGTCCACCTGCACCCCGACGTGGCCGGGCTGGTCGAGTACCAGACCGTGCACGGCTCCGCGGACGACATCGCGGGCCAGGACGTCGTCAACCCGGTCGCGACCGTGCGGGCCGCGGCGACGATCGCCGAGCGGCACGCGGGCTGCGCGGGGGCGATCGGGGCCGTGGAACGGGCCCTGCGGTCCGTCGCGCGCCGCGGTGTCCTGACCAAGGACCAGGGCGGGCGGTACTCGACCACGGAGGTCGTCTGCGCGCTGCTGGACGTGCTGGAGCCGCACGAGCTCCCGGCGAGCCTGGTGGCGGGGTCGTGAGCGCGCGGGAGGGCACCGCGCTGGTCGTCGTGGACGTGCAGAACGACTTCTGCACCGGCCCGGTCGCCACCTCGCGCTACCGCGGCTCCCCGGCGACGCTCGACGCCGTCACGACGAACACCGCCCGCGCGGTCGACGTGGCCAGGAGCCGCGGCACCGAGGTGCTGTTCGTCCGGTACCTCGGCGACGTCGAGCACCAGGGCCCGAGCTGGCGGCGCCGCGACCACGTGCTGGGCAAGCGGCCCAAGTGCCGGGAGGGCACGTGGGGTGCGGAGTTCCACAAGGTGTCCCCGGCGCCGGACGAGGAGGTGTTCACCAAGCGCGTGTGCTTCGACGCGTTCCTCAGCGAGGGCTTCGAGGAGCACCTCGTCCGCAACGGCATCGGCCACCTCGTGTTCGCCGGTCTGTACACCGACGTCTGCGTCGACTCGACCGCGCGCACCGCGTTCCAGAAGGGCTTCCACATCACCGTCCTGACCGACTGCACCACCAGCCTGCACCTGCCGGACGAGGAGATCCTGCGGTTCATGAGCGTCGTCTACGGCGCCCGCACCACCACCCACGACACCCCGGAGACCTGGTCGCCGGGACGAGGAGAGGAGCCCACGTGGTCAGCACCGGCGTGGAGGACGGCGTCGGCCTGACGGCGCTGATGGTCGCCGCCGCCCGAGCCATCGAGACCCACCGACCCGACACCCTCGCGACCGACGCGTACGCCGAGCACTTCGTCCGCGCGGCGACGACGTCCGCGGGCTGGCCGCTGCACCCGGACGACGTCCCCCACGGCGACGCCAACCCCCTCTGGGGCCGCCTCGCCCGCTACTTCGGCCTGCGCACCAGGGTCCTGGACGACCACCTGCTCGACACCACCCGCACCGGCATCCGCCAGGTCGTCATCCTCGGCGCGGGCCTGGACTCCCGCGCCTACCGCCTCGACTGGCCACCCGGCGTCGCCGTCTACGAGCTCGACCAGCCCGGCGTCCTCGCGTTCAAGCAGAACGTCCTGGCCGACCTCCAGGCCACCCCGCGCACGACCCGCACCACCATCCCGGTCGACCTCCGCGACAACTGGGCGGCGTCCCTGCTCGCCACCGACTTCACCCCGGCCCTGCCCACCGCCTGGCTCGCCGAAGGCCTCCTCCTCTACCTCTCCAGCACCGAGGAGACCGACCTCATCACCACCGTCGACCACCTCAGCCCACCCGGCAGCACCCTCGCCTACGAGGTCAAACCCGGCCACGAGCTCCCCTCGGTCCGCCTCAACCCCCTCTACGCCTACACCTCGCACCACCTCGGCCTCGACCTGCTCGCCCTCTTCAACCAGGACCACCGCCCCGACTCCACCACCACCCTCACCCAGGCGGGCTGGACCACCACCGCCCACACCCCCTTCGACTACACCCGCCTCCACGGCCGCGGCCCCACCCCCGAACCCAACGACCCCCTCGCCCGCAACCAGTGGGTGTTCGCGACCAAGGCGGGGTGAGGCCGCACTGGTCCTCGTGGTCGACGCCCTTGCATCGAGCAGATGACCGCTGGGGCAGGCCTGTCCCCAATATCACCGAACGTGTCTTGGGACATAGCCGCTGGTAGTGGCATTTCGGCCTTACGCTGCTGGAGAGGCGACGGGGGCTCGCCGCAGTAGGGGTCGGGTGGTATGAGTTGCACCGAAGAGGATGACGACAGGCCGACCGCCCCGGCGGGGACGCGCAACAGCATCGGCGGTGTGGTGAGCGGGAACGTCGTGCAGGCCGCGGTGATCCACGGCGGTGTGCACTTCGGCGGTCCCGCGCCACCGGTCCGGATCCCCCGGCAGCTGCCGCACGCTCCGGCGCACTTCACCGGGCGGGGCCGCGAGTCCACGGCGTTCGACCGGACCGTGGCCGAGGCGGTGGGACGGCCCGCGCTGGTGGTCGTGTGCGGGACCGGCGGGGTGGGCACCGGGGACGTCGGCGCCGCGCGTTCGCACCTCCAACGAGCCGCCGCGCTCTACGCGCGGTCGTCCGGACCGCAGGCCGAGCACGTGCGGGCCCGGCTCGATCGGCTCGACCACAGGTCCGCCAGCTCCCCGAGCGAGCCCCCGGAGACGACCCAGGAGTAGGCCCACACCGACAGCGAGGCCTCCGCCGCGGTGGAGGCGGGCAGGCCGACGACGGCCTCCTCGCCTCCGCGCACCGAGACCAGGCACCGGTGGCAGCCCCACGGCGTCACCACGACCGTGGCACCCGGAAACGCCGACAGCACCTCGCGTGCGGCCGTTCGGGCCTGCGCGTGCTCCTGCCGGTGCGCGCCCCACACGACGTCGGCGAGCTGCACCCACTCCGACCGGGCGAGAGTGGCGTGGGCGAGCACGAGCCGGTCCCGCTCGCCGTCCCACTCCACCAGCACCACGCCCGGCACCCCGGCGCTCGTCGTCGCGTCGCTCAGCACGCCTCGTCCACCCCGTCGTTCCAGCCCGCCATCGGGACGGGGAGGGGCACCGGCCCCGAGACCGGCGTCCTCCGCTCGGGTTCTTCCAGGCGCAGCAAGGAGTAGATCCTCCGCCGGACCAGCGCGGCCGCCCGGCCCGGCCGCGAGGTGACCCGGCCCGCCACCCACGAGTACCGCTCGAGGTCGTGCGCCGCGATCGCCTCGCGCACCTGCAAGTCGACCGGACGCGCGTCGTCCAACCGCGGCGAGAGCCCGCGCAACCGCGCCGTCAGGCTGCCGGACGCCTCGTCCCGCGCCGACGCCGAGCTCATGACCACCGGCACGCCGAGGGCCGCCGCGTACACCGTGACCGACCCGTGGTCACCGATCACCGCGTCGGCCGCGACCACCGCCGCGCGCCAGCCCTCCTCCGGCGGCAGCAGCGCGTGTCCGGCGTCGAGGTAGTCGGCCAGCCACGAGCGCACCTGCCACGACCCGTGCAGCGACCAGATGTTCGGGTGCAGCGCGGTCACCACCCGGTACCGGTCGGCGGGCAGTTCCGCCGCCACCCGCGCGAAGAACTCGGGCTCGCCGCCCAGCAGGGAGTGGCGAGACCAGGTCGAGCTCACGACGACGAGCGTCCGCCCTTCGAGCACGCCCAGAGCGTGCCGGTACCGCGCCCGGAAGGGAAGGCTCGCCACGAGCCGGTCGTAGCACGGGTCGCCCACCACCACGGCGGTCGGCACCGCCTCCGGGCACACCTCCCGCAACCGCTCCAGCTCCGCGTCGTGGGTGAGGAGCACACCGGCGGGCACCACCCGACCGTCCCGCACCAGCAGCTCACGCCCGAGCCCCGACACCGCCCGAACCCCTTCCTGCACCCCGTCCCACGGGCTCAACCGCGACTTCACCATCCCCACCCCGTGCGGCGACACCAGCACCGGCCCCGAAACCCGGTGCACCTCCTGGAAGCTCGCCGCCAGCACCAGGTCGAACCGCATCCGCACGACCTGCTCCCACGGCAGCACCACCCCACCCCAACCCCGCACGTACTGCTCCACTCCATGCCACGCGTCCGCCATCGCGGGCACCGTGAAAACAATTTGCAACCGGTGATCGCCCGAAAGGAGCAACAACAGATCTGCCAGGCGAGTTCCCGCGGTCATGTGCGGAACGACCACCAATACCGTCCGACAACCCTCCCTGGTCAACCACCGGTCCGCGAACGGATTACCCGGAGTCTTCACCCACCCCTGCGAAACGCACATTTGCGGTCTCCCCACCTCGAATAGCCGTGATGAACAGACCGTCCCGCGCGGAGTTTTCATTCGACCATCAGTGGCGTAATCGCAGCTCAGGACCCCCGTGAATCGCGTATGGACAGTGCACGGCAACCCATTCGGACGGTCTCGTCAACGGCCTGTCAGCCGGCTGTCAACTCAACCGAATGAGCGCATTGCGCCTGGACAGGGGCACGAGCACACTTGGATTCCAGGGTGCGGGGGTGGCGCTGGTGGACATCGACTTTGCAATCCTGGGCCGGGCTTCGGTGCGAATCGACGGGCGACTCGACGCGAGTTGGGGGCCGCCCAAGCTGCGCGCGCTGCTGACCGCATTGCTGGTACGTCCGGGAGTCTCGGTCACCCCGGACGAGCTGGCCGACTGGATCTGGCGGCCGGACGACCTCCCCGGCAACGTGGCACAGGTCCTCGCCCTGTACTCGTCCCGACTCCGCCCAGTCCTGAGGCGGGTGTCGGACGACGCCGGGATAGTCGTCCACAACGGGAACTACCGCCTCGAGGTGGACCCCCGGAAGATCGACTACTCCGCCTTCAAGGACCAGGTCCACCACGCCCGCGCCCACGCCCGGCGTGGCGACCCCCAGCGCGCGCTGGACACCATCCGCCGGGCGTTCGGGCTCTGCGGACCCCAGCCGCTGGCCGACGGCGCGGGCGAGGCCGCGGACGCCTGGCGCCACCGCCTGCGCGAGAACGTCCTGCTGCCCGCCTACGACACCCTCTTCGCCCAGCAGCTGGAGCTCGGGGAGGCGGACGCTGTGCTCGCGAAGCTCGACGAGCTGGCCACCGACCACCGGACCCACCTGGCGCTGTTCAAACGAAGACTCGAAGCCCTGCACGCCCTGTCCCGCGCCGACGAGGCGACCCGGCAGTTCCTGGCGGTGTACAAGGCTTTGCGCGCGGACTTCGACGACGTCGGCGCCACGGACCTGCGCGAGTTCCACGACCGCCTCAAGGCGAAGGCCTCGTCCCCACCGACCGCGCCGCCGGTCGTCACCGCGACCCGTGCGCCGAACCAGCTCCCCCCGGACGTGCGCGAGTTCTTCGGCCACGAACAGCTCCTGCTCAAGCTGACCGCCGTCACCACCCGCCCCGGCCTCGTCGTCGTCGACGGCGTGGGAGGCGTCGGCAAGACGACCTTCGTCGTGCGCTGGGCGCACACCAACGCCCACCGCTTCCCCGACGGCCTGCTCTACATCGACCTGCACGGCTACTCCAACGGCCCCGCCGTCGAACCCGCCACCGCCGTCGACCGCTTCCTGCAAGCGTTCGGCGTCACCACCGACCGCATACCGGAACCGGAGCACCGGGCGACCAAGCTGCAGTCCCTGCTGGCCACCAGGAAGATCCTCATCCTCCTGGACAACGCCCGCGACACCGACCAGGTCAACCCCCTGCTCCCCCTCCTGACCTCCAGCGTCGTCGTGGTCGCCAGCCGCTCCCACCTCTCCGGCCTGGCCGCACGGCAAACCCCCTACCGCTTCCCCCTCGTCCCCCTCGACACCGAACAGTCCTCCCACCTGCTCGCGGCGCAGATCGGCGTGCCGGTCCAGGCCCACCGGGACGTGCTCACCGACCTGGCCAGGCTGTGCGGCGGACTGCCGATCGTGCTCAAGACGCTCGCGCAGTACATCGCCACGCGCGCGTCCGTGCCGCTGACCGTCTTCGTCGACCAGCTCAGCCGCGACCTGAGGCTGCTGGACATCGGATCGGTCGGCGACAGCGCCAACCACGGCCCGCGCGCCGTGTTCGAACAATCGCTCCGAGCCCTCGCCCCCGACGTCCAGCACCTCTTCTGCCTGCTCGGCACCCATCCCGGCCCGGACTTCGGCGTCGGTGTCGCCGCCGCGCTGGGCGGTACCCCGACGCGTCGAACCAGGCTCGTCCTGGACGCGCTGGTCGAGGCGAACCTGCTCGAGCAGTCGTCGGCGCTGGGGCGGTACAAGTTCCACGACCTGATCCGCGAGTTCGCCGCCGACCGCGTCGAGAGCGACGAGGAACGACAGGCCGCCGAGCTCCGGGCGCTGGACTTCTACACGAGGACCGCGGAGAATGCCGACAAGACGGTCTTCCCCACCCAGGTGCGGGTGCGCACCACACCGACCACCGCCGAAAGCGGCGGGATCACGTTCCAGGACGAGGAATCAGCCCGCTTGTGGTGCGTCGCCGAGCGCCACAACCTCACTTCCGCGATAGCCCACGCGGTTCGCTCCGGCTATCCGCAGGCAGCACAGCTACCCCACCTCGTGGGTCAGATATTGTTGCGCCACGGATATTTCGAGGAAGCGCTCACAATCCTGCACACCGGCCTGTCCGCCGCGATGTCGGGATCCGATGTCGAATACCAGGCCGACGCGCTGCACAACATCGCGACGATAAAACTGCTGCGCCAGCGGTTCGGCGAAGCGGAGCACCACGTCCAGCTCGCCCACGTCAAGTACGCCGAGATAGGTGACGAGGTCGGCATCGCCGCCTGCCTGCACACCGGTGCACGGATAATGGTCGAGACCGGCAACGTCGTGATGGGAATCGACTCCCACGAGCGGGCTCTTCGGATGATCCGCCGCACCAGGGAGGCCGGGCTCGAGGTGACCATGCTCTACCGCGCCGCCGAGGCGTACCAGCGGGCGTACGAATACGAACGCGCGGCGTCCTACTACCGCGAGTCGCTCCACCTCGCCCGCGACCTTGACGACGTCCTCGCACAGGGGCGCATCCTCACCCTGCTCGGCTCCCTCAGCTTCGCCCGTGAGCAGAACGCGGAAGCCCGCGACCACCTCCGCGCCGGCTTGGCACTGCTGGCGCGGGTCTACGACATAGGCGCGGCGGGAACGGCCTGCGGCCTGCTCGCCAGGGTCGAACTCGAATGCGGCAACCTCTTCGAGGCCAGGGAGTACGGCCGCCAGTCCGTCCGCCTGTGCAAGCGCGTCTTCGACTCCCGCGGCGAAGCGGACGCGCTCCAGAACCTGGCCGTGGTCTTCCGCAGGACCGCCCGCTACGAGGCCGCCGTCGAGGCGTGGGAACAGGCCAAGACGATCCTCGACGACCTCGACCCGCAGCGGGCGGCCGAGATCGCACGTCTGCTCCGCGAAACCCCGGACTCCGCCGCCGGCATCCCCACGGGCAGACGGGAATCACCTTCGGAAAAGCCGCACAGGTCGAATCGGCGTTAGCAGCTCCATTCGACCAGCGCATTCCCGAAGCGCAATCCGCACATTGTCGATGTGCGCGAATCATACCACGAGCCGTCGCTCGACCAGTCTGCGCACACCGCACCACTACAGGGGCAGATCGCCGCCCCTGGAGCAGTTCCCGACTTCGCCTGGACCATTCGATCCCTCCGTGGTAAAACGCCGCGCGGGCGCACCGCATCACCCTGAGGGATCGGGTGGCACTGCTCACTCGTTCGTGGTACAAATTCGGCCACCTGTCCATGTGGGACAGTCAGCACGAGCATCTCGCAGGAGTGGAACTCGACGTCGGGGTGGCGTATTCGCCCCCGTCCCATGCACACAAGGAGCAGTCATCAACACCCGTTCAGCATTTGTCGTGTTCGCCGTGTCGGCTCTTCTGTCCCTGGGCGGCATCACCATCGCCGTTGTCGCCGGAACGAACGCCGCCACCCCGCAGGCGAGCAAGGTGTGGATCCAGGGCGTCGACGAACCCGCGAGCGGCGGACCGCGCACGCTCGCCTGAGCCGACCGGGCATCACGCCGCCACCCGTGGACGTCAGTGCAGCAGCTTCAGCCCCACGACGCACCCCACGATGCCGGCCACGAGCAGGATCTTGGCGAGGGATGCGGGTTCGGTGCCGGTCCACATCCCGTAGCCCACGGTGAGGGACGCGCCGATGCCGACCCACACGGCGTAGGACGTGCCGACGGGGAGGTCCTTCATGGCGAAGGCGAGGCCGCCCATGCTGAGCAGCAGGGCGGTGCCGAACAGCACCGTGGGCAGGGGGCGGGTCAGGCCGTCGGACCTGCCGAGGGCGGTGGCCCAGACGGCTTCGAGCAGGCCGGAGATGATGAGGACGAGCCAGGACATGAGGGCCTCCAGGAGCGCCGTCTTGTCCGGCCGGGTACGGCGTCGCTCGTCCGGGGGCCTCGGTGATGAGGCGTCCGGTTCGAGGATGGCACATCAGCCCGTCGGGGTGGAGGGCTCGGTGGCGGAGGTCTCCATCCGCCACCGAGCCCCCGATCAGCCTTCGACGCGGTGCTGGGCCCAGAAGGACGTCAGGTCGGTCGAACCGGCGGCCGCCTGCGCCGCGGCCTTGAAGTCGGCCGTGGTGGAGATGCCGTACCAGTGGGACTGCGCGTAGCTCTTCAGCAGGGTGGTCATGGCGGTGTCGCCGATGAGCCTGCGCAGGTCGTGCAGCGTGCACTTGCCGTAGTTGTAGACGACGCTGGAGTAGCGCGACGAGTGCGCGTCCCAGTAGGCCATCGAGTTGCTGAGCTTCTCCGCGCTCGACTGCCACGTGATGCCGCAACCGCTGCCGGAGATGCCCTTGTAGACGTCGGTGGCGTAGTCGGTGAAGCTCTCGTCCAGCCACGGCGAGTTGTACTCGTCGTTGCCGACGATCCCGTAGAACCACTGGTGCGCCAGCTCGTGCGGGAGCGCGGTGGTCGACACGAGGTCGAGGACGAAGCCGGGGTACTCCATGCCGCCGAACCAGAAGTTGTTGTCGAGCACGACGTCCATCTCCTGGTACGGGTAGTCGCCGAACCGTCCTGAGTGGACGTCGAGCGCGTCCTTGGCGAGGGTGAGCATGGAGTTGGCGTCACCGCTGGAGATCCCGCCGACGCCGTACACGTTGACCTTGAAGCCCTTGGCCGACGTGCCGGAGATCTTCGAGAACGGGCCCGCCGCCCAGGCGAACTCGCGGACCTTGGTCGCGGTCGCGCGGGTCGTCGTGGTGGTGCCGCTGGTCGTCTCGGTGGACGTGCCGGTGGCGGGGGTGAGCAGCGACGTCGGGTGCACGAGGGTGACGTCGAAGTCGCTGATGAGGGCGTAGAACGACTCGCCGTTGTTGGTGTACGGGTCGAGGTGCCAGCCCGCGCCGTCGCGGACGGCCAGCACCGGCAGCGCGTTGCCGATCATGTTGTAGGCGCCGTCGTGGCCGAAGCGGTCGGCGCCGCTGGGGACGACGATCCTCAGGTCGAACCCGATGGTCGCGGACTGGCCCTGGGCGAGCGGGCTCGGCAGGGTGATCTTCAGCGCGGTGCAGTTCACGCTCAGCGCGGCCGGTGTGCCGCCGGTGACGTTGGTGACCGTGATCGGCGTCGTCGGGCAGGTGCCGTGGTAGTTGTCCCACAGCCTCAGGTAGACCTCGGGCAACGCGGTCGCGGACCCGTTGGTGAAGCTAACGGTCTGGTGTCCGGTCCACGTGTCGCCCGCCGTGTTCGACGTCAGGCTCACCGTGTACGCCGGGTTGATCGGCGTGCGCGTGGTGTCCGGCGGCGTCGTGCCGCCGACGGTCCAGGTGAACGTCGTGCTGCCGCTGTTGTTCGCCGGGTCCTTCGCCGTCACCGTCACCGTGGACGTGCCCGCGGTCGTCGGCGTCCCGGTGACGCGGCCCGTGGCCGACGCGATCGCCAGCCCCGCGGGCAGACCGGTGGCGCTGTAGGTCAGCGCGTCGCCCTGCGGGTCGGAGGCCTGGATCTGCAGCGACACCGCCGAACCGACCTGCGTGGTCTGGTTGCCGGGGTTGGTCACCGACGGGTTCTGCGCGCCGCCGCCGCCGGCCGTCGTCAGGGTGAGGTCGTCGAGCAGGAAGTTCGTCGCCAGCCCCGAGTCCTCGACGCCGGTCACTTTCAGCGTGACCGTCTGGCCGAGGAACGCCGACACGTCGAACGTCTTCTGCGCGTACCCCGTGTTCTTGTCCAGGTTCGAGTAGGAGGCCACCGTTGTCGACCCCACCTGCACCGTCAGCTTGTCGTACTGGGTGGAGGTGGTCGTCTCCTTCGTGTCGACGTGCAGCCAGTACGCCAAAGTCGCGGAAGCACACCCGGCAGGGAGGGTGACCGACTGCGACAACGTGTCCGTGTGGCTGCTTCCGTACCCGTCCAACCACGCGTCCATGGTCCCGCCGTGCGCGGGCTCCGCCGTCGTCGCGGCCGAGATCACCCCCGACGTCTGGGTCCACGGGGTCGTGCCGCTCTCGAAGCCGCCGTTCGCGATCACCTGGTCCCCGCACACCGAGGCCTGGGCCTCGGTCGCGGTCATGGTGATGCCGAACGCGCTGACAACGAGCGCGAGCGCGGCAGGGAGCGCTCTGCGTCTCATCGGAACATCCTTTCCTGGCCCCCGGAGGCGGGGTAGCCACAGGGTTGCCCGAGGTCAGGACGTGGTTCAATCACGGGTTTTTCACAGGGAACGAATTTGCCGCAATTGTCTCGGTAAAGCAGGAATTCCCGCGTCTGATCGGGTGAGGGGCGATGCCGGCGTCCGGGACGAACTAAACTCCACCCCGTCGGGAAGGAGGGAACGTGACCGACGAGGAACTGATCGTGGAGTTCGCCCTGACCCGACTGGACAACCCCGGTCTGGACCTGGAGGAGATCGCGGCGCTGGTGGTTCGGCGGATGGGGCCGGAGGGGGAGCTGGAGTTCGCGTCGCGGAACCTGGCGGTCCGGGGTGAGCTCAGGGGTGCGGTGTTCCCCTCGGCGGTGGAGCAGGTGCTGCGGGTCGTGCTGATGCTGCGCGGTCCGGCGGACTAGGACCGTGTCCCGGCGGCTCACGGTGCTGGGCGGGTGCGGCGCGTTCCCGGAGCCCGGTCGGGCGTGCAGTGGTTTCCTCGTGGACTGGGACGGGTTCCGGGTGGTCCTGGACCTCGGGTACGCCACCCTCCCCCGCCTGCTGGCCCACTGCCCCGACGGCGCGGTCGACGCCGTGGTGGTCACCCACGAGCACCCCGACCACTGCGTCGACCTCCACGGCCTCTTCCGCGTCCGCTTCTACGGCCCGCCCGGCCCCAGGATCCCGCTGTACTGCACGCCCGGTGTGCTGACCCGCCTCTCCGCGCTGGAACCCGAGGTCGACCTCCGCACCGCCTTCGACGTCCACGACCTGACCAGGACGGCAATCCACCACCTGGGGCCATTCACGCTCACCGCGCTCCCCCTCCCCCACCACGTCCCCGCGGTCGGCGTCCGCCTCCAGGCAGGTCCGACCGCCATCGCCTACACCGGTGACACCGGCCCCGACCCGCTGCTGGCCGAGCTGGGCCGCGACGCCGACCTGTACATCGTCGAGGCCACCGACCGCCCCGGCGAGGAGTCCCAGCCCACCCGCAACCTCCTCACCTCGACGGAGGCAGGCCACTGGGCGACCCGCGCGAACGCCAGAAAGCTGATGCTCACCCACTTCTGGCCCGGCAACGACCGGCAGGCGGCGGTAGATGCCGCCAGGTCGGTCTTCCCCGGCGAGGTCCTGACGGCCGAGGAAGACCTGACCCTCGCCTTCTGAGGCAACCACCGCGTCGGCCCGATCGTCCTCATCACGTGGACACCACCCGGCGCACGCCGATCCTCACCGCCATCGCCTGCGCCGTCGCGTCGGCCGCGGCGGTCGCGCAGTACGCGGTCCCCGGCATGATCCCGGCGTTGGAGCGCGGTCCTGACTGGTGGCGGCTGGTCACCCCGCTGCTCGTGCAGACCCTCGGCTGGTACCAGGTGGTCACGAACCTGGTCACCCTCGCGCTGGTCGGCGCCGCCGCCGAACGCGCGACGGGCCGGTGGCGCTGGGTGGTCCTGTTCGCCGCGGGCACCGCGGGAGGCCAGATCGCCGCCTACTCCTGGCACGAACCGGGTGGCGGCGACTCGATCGCCATCTGCGGCCTGGCGGGCGGTCTGGTGGTCTGGCTCCTCGCCGGTACCGCCACGCCCTGGGCCAGCTGGGTCGTCGTGGGCTACGTCGCGATGCTGACGGGCTGGGGGCTCAGCGGGATCAGGGCCGCCGCCGCAGCCGCCCTGGTCGCCGTCGTCGTGCTGGTCGTGGTGCGCGACAAGCGCTTCGTCCTCGCGGGTGCCGTCGTCTGCGCGCTGGTCCTGGCGGCCGCCTCCGACCTGCACGGCGTCAGCCTCGTCGCCGGGATGCTCGCCGGCGCCGGACTGGTGCTGACCCGGCCCCGGCGTCACCGCGGCGCGCAGGTCACCCCGGTCACGGGTCTGTCCACTCCGGACACCACCGCACCCCAGCTCGTCGACGCGCCGGGCATCAAGGACCCGTTGTAACCCTGGTTCACCGCCACGACCTGGCTGCCGGACTGGGTGACCACGGCGTTCCACGGGTTGCCGAACCACTGCGAACCGCTGGCCGTGAACGTGGTCTTCCAGCCGGACAGCGGTTTCGCGCCGGTGTTGCGGACGATCACCTCGACCTGCCGCGCCCCCTGCCACGAGTTGACCACCCGGTACGTCGCGGCGCAGGCCGCCTGGACGGGTTGGACCGTGGTCCGCGGGATCGTGCTCCTGGTGGCCGCGATGGCCGTCGTGGTCGTCGGCGCGGTGGTGGTCGTGGTCGACACCGTCGTCGTCGGCACGTCGGCGGACCCGAACGTCTCGGTCGTCGGCGACTCCGTCGTGTAGTCCGCCTCCGTGTACGTGCCCGTGCATCCCCGCGCGCACGCGGCGGGCAGCGAGAACCGGTACACGCGGCCGTTGTTCACCAACGAGTCCGACGCGTCGCGCACCCGGACGCGGTAGTCCGTGCCGCCGTCCTGGGTCGGCCTCAGGATGAACGACTGCCCCATGTCGCCGTTGGGCCGCGCCTGCTCCCACCCGCCCTCCGGGCCCTGGTACTCGACGCCGTGGATGCCGTTGGGCAGGTGGGACACGGCGATGACCGGGTTGGTGCCCGTGGCGTCGCGCAGGAACCCCACCCGCAGGTCGCCGTGGTAGTCGGGGGTGGGCACGTAGGACCACGACACGCGCCGGTTGTTCCAGTGGTCGGGGTCGATGGGACCGACCCGCGCGCCGTCCTTGAGGAAGCGCGTCAACGACGTCGTCGACAGCCCAAGGTGGTCGGGGTCGTCGCGGCACCACGCGGTCGCGTCGGCGCAGCCGTCGGCGACGACCATCGTCAGCGAGGCGCCGTTGAACTCGTCGGAGACCCAGGAACCCTCGCGGCAGAACGGTTGCCCGGTGGCGCCGTCGTTGGTCCCGGTGCAGCGGTTGCCGATCGTCACCTGGACGAACCTGCCGCAGTTGCGGCCGTTCTCGAACCGGCCGAGGTGCCCGGACTCGAGCGGTGACAACGGGCGGGCGCGTGGCGAGTAGTCGCCAGGTGTGTCGAACACGTTGAGGGACACGAAGTCCGGCGAGTCCAGCACGTGCTGGGGGAGGCCGCAGCCGCCGTAGGACGACGCGAAACCGGAGAAGTGGGTGGCGTTGCCCTTCACCGGCGGGGCGCTGCCCGCGGCCTGCCGTCCCGGCACCACGAACAGCAGGAGAGCGCCTACCAGTGCCGCTACGACGGCCAACGCCGCCGCCGCGAACACCGCCGCGCGGGTGGTGCGCCTGTCCGACCGGGCCTCGGTGATCACTTCGCCCTCCACGAGCCGGGCGCGCGGGGCGGGCCCGACCCAGCTGATGATCGACTGGGAGCCGGCCCAGGATTCTCACCGGAGTGCGCCGTGTCAAGGAGTTGACCGGTTCTGTTAGAACCGCCGGTCGAGCTCGGGGACGGCCGAGGGCCTGCCCAGGTGGTAGCCCTGCGCCTGGTCGCAACCGAGTCTTCGCAGGATGTCCAGTTGCAGCACGTGCTCGACGCCCTCCGCGACGACGGTGAGGTCGACGGCGTGCGCCATCGCGATGACGCTCGTGACGATGGCCTCCGCGTCGTCGGACTTGCCGAGCCCCGCGGTGAACGACTGGTCGATCTTCAGGATGTCCAGCGGCAGCGTCAGCAGCTGGGCCAGCGAGGAGTAGCCGGTGCCGAAGTCGTCGATGGCGAGCCGGACGCCGAGGTCGCGCAACGCGGCGAGGGTGCGGGCCGCGGCGGTGGGGTCGCGCATCAGGGCGCTCTCGGTGATCTCCAGGCACAGCGCGCCCGGCGGCAGCGCGGTCGTGCGCATCGCGTCCCGCACCGAGGCCACCAGGTGCGGGTCGTCGAGCTGGCGCGCGGACAGGTTCACGGTGAGCAGCAGCTCGGGGTTGTGGGCCGCGCGCAGGTCCACGATCCCCCTGGTCGCGAGGCGGAGCATGTGCGCGCCGACGATGTTGATCAGGTCGCTCTCCTCCGCGAGCCCGATGAACTCCCCAGGGGGGATCAGGCCGTAGCGGGGGTGCGACCAGCGCAGCAGGCCCTCGACCATGGTGGTGCGGCCCGTGCGGAGGTCGACGATCGGCTGGTAGGCCACCCACAGCTGGTCGTTGCGGGGCGCCTCGCGCAGGTCCTGCTCCAGCCGCAGCCGCCGCTGGGTGCGCTCGCGCAGGTCGACGTCGAAGAACGCCAGCCGCCCGCGCCCCCGCGTCTTCGCCTCGTACATCGCCAGGTCCGCGTCGCGGAGCAGGTCCGCGCCGTCGCGGGGGTCGTCGGGGTCCGCGATCACGATGCCGACGCTCGCGTCGATGTGCAGGTTGCGGCCGTCCACGGAGATCGGCCGGTTCAGCTCGCCGCGGATGTGCTCGACGAGCGCGGTCGCCTCCTCCGGGCTGGTGGTGCCGTAGGCGATGACCGCGAACTCGTCGCCGCCGAGCCTGCCGACGACGTCGCCGCGCCGCACGCTCTGGCTCAGCCGCAGGCCGAGGACCTGGAGGACCTTGTCGCCCGCGCTGTGGCCCAGCGAGTCGTTGATGATCTTGAACTTGTCCAGGTCGATGAACAGCACGGCGGTCCGGCCGGAGCGGTGCTGCCGCGCGGTCCGGCTGAGCCGTTCGATGATCACGGTCCGGTTGAGCAGTCCGGTGAGGGCGTCGTGGGTCGCCTCGTGCTCCAGCATCCCGTCGATCATCCGGCGCTCGGTGATGTCGGTGAACGACACGACCGCGGCCGACGGCCCGTCGCCGACCGAGTCGAGCGCGTGGCAGCTCAGCGACAGCCAGATGCGCGCGCCGTCCGGCCTGGTCAGCGAGAGGATCCGGCCGTTCTGCGCCTCGCCGGTGAGCCGGGTGCGGGCCGACAGGTAGTTCGACGCGGGCAGCCGCGCGCCGGTCTCGTCGTAGAGCTCGGCCAGGGTGGTCGGCAGGCCGACGACCTGCTCCTCGGTGATCCCCAGGATCCGCTCGGCCGCGGGGTTGGCCGACTCGACCAGCCCGGTGGGGCCGACCACGATGACGCCCTCCTCCAGCGCGGCCACCACGGTGGTGAAGTGCTGCTCGGCGCGCCTGCGCGCGGTCTCGTCCGCGCAGACCAGCACGTACCCGTCGCCCATCCGCGCCACCGAGACGCGGACCGCGAGCGCACCGCCGTCGGCGCCGCGGTGCACGGCCTGCACGACGCCGCCCGCCTCCAGGATCGCCACGGGGTCGAGGGGCGCGTCGACCACGACGTGGATGGGCTGCCCGATCGCCTCGGCCGCCGACCGCCCGTACACGGTCTCGGCGGTCGGGTTCCAGCTGGTCACCAGCCCGTCGGCGGTGGTCGCGACCAGCGCGTCGCTCACGTGGGCGACCAGCGCGGCCTGGTAGTGCAGCGCGGCGGCGGCCGCCTTGCGGGCGGTCACGTCCCGCATGATCACCTGGAACGCCGGGCGCCCCTCCCACGTCGTGCGCACGGACACCGACTCGATGTCGAGGGTGCCGCCGTCGAACCGCAGCAGGACGGCCTCGGCCGGGTCGCTCGTGGCACCCGGCACGCCTAACTCGGAGATGCGGTGCAGCATCGGCGACACCGAGTCCGGGTGGACGAAGTCGGTGATCGGCCGGTCCAGGATGTCGGCGGGCGACTCGGCCCGCACGAACCGCACCGCCGCCGGGTTCGCGTAGACGACCTGGCCGGCCTCGTGCACGACGATCGCCTCCGGCGACAGCTCGACCAGCAGCCGGTACCGGTCGGCCAGGTCGGTGAGCGCCTGCTGCTGGTGGTGCCTGCCGGTCACGTCGGTCGCGATGCCGACGAGCCGCTTGCTGTCCGGGTGCTCGGAGAGCCGGGCCCGGAACTGCACCCAGCGCGTCTGCCCGTCGGGGGTCTCGCACGGCTGTTCGAGCTCGAAGTCCTGCCACACCGGGGCGGCCTTCGCGGCGACGGTCAACGGGGCCACCAGCTCGGCCAGCCGGGCCTCCACCACGTCGTCGGCCGCGCCGGGCACGCCCACCATCTCGTCGAGCCCCGTCATCCAGGTGATGGTGTCGGTGGCCAGGTCGAACCACCACGCCACGGCCTGCCCCGCCGACAGCGCCAAGCCGACGACCAGCTCACGGTCGGATCCGACGTCGCCCATGAGTTCCTTCACGTCCTGGCTCCCGGGCCCGTTGTTCCGTCCGATTCGCCGTGGTGTTGGCATCGTGGAGTACTACTACATCGTCCGCGCAAAGCCCACCCATCCGAAGCACACGGTGTGTCGTTATAGCCGGTCCCCGCGACGCACGCCGTCCAGGGTGGCCATCCGGGTGATCCACGCAGGTCAGTCCACTGTGGAGCGGTGTGCCCGATGGCCGTCGGACCGTGCCCGAACGTGCCCGGAATGCGTCCTGCGCGGTGTCTGGGACCGTTACCATCGGTGGTGTTGGCGGTGGAAACGGTGCGTTCCGGCGCATCCGGGTGGTGTCCTGCGGTGCCACTGGCGAGCCTCCGGCCAACACGAGTCCACACGGCTGACCGCGCTCCCATCGGCGGCGCGCCCGTCATGGTCGCGGTGCAGCGGTGTCGGCCCTCGAGTCGGGAGGGAGCGGAATGGTTGCGCGAGGTGTGGGGATCTGCGGGATCGGCGTCGTCAGCGGCTACGGGTGGGGTCGCGAGCCGATGTGGGACGGGCTGCTGGGCGGCAAGCCCGCGGCCGCGGTGGTGCCGGGGCTCGGGATGAACGCCGACGAGACCGTCTGGGCGGCACGCGTGCCCGACGGCGGTGACCCGGTGGACGGTCCCGGCCGGTTCGCACGGGCGATGCGCGCGGCGGCGCGGGAGGCCATCCGGGACGCGGGCGACCGCGGTTGGCGCCCCGGCAGACGGGTCGGCCTGCTGCACGCGGTCGTGCTGGGCGAAGTGGACCTGTGGCGCGACTTCTACACCACCCGCGGCGGCACGGTGCCGGTCCGCGAGTACCTGGCCCTGATGCCGTCCACACCGATGTCCATGTTCATGCGCGAGTTCGGGTTCCACGGTCCCGCGATGAACGTCTCCGCCATGTGCGCCTCCGGCAACGCCGGGCTGATCACCGCGAAGTCCTGGCTGGACGCGGGCATCGTGGACGACGTGGTGTTCGTGGCCACCGACCTGTCGCTCACCCCGGAGAACGTGTCCCACTTCGTCCGGCTCGGCGTCGCCATCGCGGACTCCGAGCCGCTGGACGCGTGCAGGCCGTTCCAGCAGGGCAGCAGGGGTTTCGTCATGGGCGAGGCGTCGGTGTCCTTCGTGCTCTCCCGCCGGTCCACCCGGCCCTACGCCTACGCGCTCGGCGGCGCCATGTCGCACGACGCCTACCACGCCACCTCGATCGACCCGGCCCTCACGCACGTCACCGCCACGTTCGAGGACGCGCTGGCCAACGCGGGCGTGCCCGCCTCGGCCGTGCGCTACCTCAACGCCCACGGGCCCGGCACCGCGCAGTGCGACCTCGCCGAGGCGGCGGTGCTGGACCGGCTGTTCCCGGAGGACACCGAGGTGTACTCGGTCAAGCCGCTCACCGGGCACTGCCAGGGCGCGGCGTCCGCCGTGGAGGTCGCGGTCGCGGCACTCGGGTACGACCGGGGAACGGTCCCCGCGCCGCCGACCGTCGCTCCCGGACACCCGCGGTTGCTCAACGGGCCCTCGCCCGTCGAAGACGGGCTCACCGTCAAGTCCTCGCTCGGCATGGGTGGTCACAACTCGGTAATCGTCCTGGCGCCGCCGGCGTGACACCACCCCCACGACCGCGGCCCGCCGGCTGAGCCGACGGGCCACCTCCACCGCACCGGGGTCAGGCGCGCAGCCCGGCCAGCAGCTCCGGCGTGCACGGCTCGGCGGTGCCGGTGGACTTCGCGACCTGGACCAGCTCCCGGTCGGCGAGCAGCGAGAGGTGCTCGGACGGCTCGGTGCCGAAGCTGGTGTGCGCCACGCCCATCGGGATCCGGACCAGGTCACCCGGCCCCAGCTCGGCCACCCCGCGCTGGGACACCAGCGTGCGCCGCCCGCTGACCTGGTACTGGACCTCGTCGGCGTCCAGCGTGCGCCGGTACTCGCGGCCGTCCGACGACGGCAGCAGCACGCTGCCCAGCCGGAACGAGGCGGTGGCGTACACCCACGTCACGCCGGGGGTCGCGGCCTTCGTGAACACCCGCATCCGCTCGGTCTCGACGTGCACCCGGTCCAGCAGCCGCTGCTCGTCCACGGGGAACACCACGACGTCGAGGCCGGTGCCCTCCATGAACCGGGTCACCGCCTCGTTGGCGGGTTTCGCCACCCAGCCGGGGAACGGCGGGGACACCGCCTCCGACGTGCGCGCGGCCTCGGCCACCTCGGCGACCGGGGCGGGCGTGTAGAACAGCAGGTGGCTCTCCCGCCTGCCGTAGTTGTCGTGCCCGATGCCGCGCGGGATGCGCGAGAACTCCCCCGGCCGGTGCTCGACCACGCCGAGCTCGGTCATCAGGGTCCGCTCCCCCGCGATCTGGTAGCCGATCTCGTCCACGTCGCAGTTGCGGTGGTAGAACGGCTGCCGCCCCTCCATCTTCTGCCACTCCACGCGCAGCCCGGCGTTCTCGTAGACGCTCCGCGGCGCCGCGAACGCCTCTTCGACGTACTCCTGCGGGTAGTGCACGACCTGGAGCGGTTCGTGGTCGCTCCAGAGCTTCACCGGGAGGTGGCCGGCGTGCGGTGGGGCGAGCAGCAGCTCCTCGTCCCGCTCCACCACGCCCAGCGGCTCGTCCGAGCCGATCAGCGCGAGCACCTCCGTGACGGTTCCCATGGTCCTTCTCCTCTGGTCGGGGGTCGCCTGCCCGGCGGCCCTGCGACGAGAATCGGCCGGAAGTCGCCGATCCGGGTGCACACCGGGATCCTTCCGCCGGAACCCGACACAATGTTGACCATGAAGAGGGAATCCGTCGTCCTCGACGACGTGGACCGGGGCCTGCTGCACGCGCTGGACGTCGACGGCCGGGCGTCGTTCGCGCGCATCGGCGAGGTCCTCGGCGTCTCGGACCGCACGGTGGCCCGCCGCTACGCCCGGATGCGCGAGACCGGGCTGGTCCGCCTCGTCGGGGATGTCAACGCCGTCCGGTTCGGCGGCTCCGAGTGGGTCATCCGGGTGCAGTGCAAGCCGGGGTCGGCCGTGGAGGTCGCGACCGCGCTGGCCCGCCGCGAGGACACCCGGTGGGTGCACCTGCTCTCCGGCGGCACGGAGATCTGCGCGAGCCTGCGCTCGTGGACGCTCGAGGAGCGCGACGAGCTGATCCTGCAGCGGTTGCAGCGCACCGCCCCCGTCGTGTCGGTGACCGCGCACAGCGTGCTGCACGTCTTCGGCCAGGACCGCCCCGACCTCGACGGCCGGGGCACCCTGGACGACGAGCAGGTCGCGGCCCTGCGGCCCGCGCGCGGGAACGCCGACCACGTCACCCTCACCGACGACGACCGCCCGCTGGTCAAGGCGCTGGCCGCGGACGGCCGCGCCACCTACCAGGTGCTGGCCGCCGCGACCGGCTGGTCGGAGTCCACCGTCGCCCGCCGCGTCGACGCCCTGCGCGCCGCCGGGCTGCTCTACATCGACGTGGACGTCGACCTCGCCCTCATCGGCTACCGCACGGACGCCCGCCTGTGGGTGTCCGTGCCTCCCGCCCACCTCGCCGAGACCGGTGCCGCGCTCACCGCGCACCCCGAGGTCGCCTTCTGCGCCGCGACGACCGGTCCGACGAACCTGCTGGTCTCCGCCGTGTGCCGGGACGGCAAGGACCTCTACCGCTACCTCACCCAACGGCTCGGCTCGCTGCCGCACGTGCGCGGCGTCGAGACCGCGCCGGTCATCCGGACGATCAAGCGCGCGGGCCCGTACACCTGACCGTCCACTCCGGACCGGAGGTCAGGGCACCGTGACGACGATCCGGCCGCGGACGTGACCGGTCGCGCTGGCCGCCTGCGCTGCTCCCGCCTCGGCGAGCGGGAAGGTCCGCGTGACCGGGAGGGTCATCCGGCCCGCCTCCGCGAGCCGGGCGCCCTCGCGCAGCGCGGGGACCTTCTCCCGGTGGAAGCCCATGGAGAACCGGACGCCCAGGTCGGCCGCGCCGACGTCGGCGATGGACACCACCCGCTCCGCGCCGCCGGTCAGCTCGACGAGCTCGGGGAGGACACCGGAGCCCGCGAGGTCGAACGCGAAGTCCACACCGCCCGGAGCCAGGTCCCGCACCCGCTCGACGAGTCCGGGGCCGTAGGTGACCGGGACGGCCCCGAGCGAGGCGACGTAGTCCTGGTTGGCCGGACCGGCGACCCCGATGACGGTGGCGCCGCGGTCGACCGCGAACTGGACGGCGACCGTGCCGACACCACCCGCCGCGCCGTTGAGCAGGATGGTGTGACCGCCGCCGACCCCCTCGTCGTCGAGCAGGCGCAGTGCCGTCTCGAACGGGGTCGGGCAGCCCGCCGCCTCCTCGAACGAC
This sequence comes from Umezawaea tangerina, assembly GCF_003002815.1. Classification (GTDB taxonomy): domain Bacteria; phylum Actinomycetota; class Actinomycetes; order Mycobacteriales; family Pseudonocardiaceae; genus Umezawaea; species Umezawaea tangerina. The sequence goes on from NZ_PVTF01000006.1 coordinate 221,547, forward strand.
ACCTTGTCCGGCTTGGCCGTCCACGACGTGAGGACCGCGTGCTCCGCGTAGGTCTCCTCACCGGACCCGAACACGGCGTCGCCGATCCGCACGTCGACCACGCCCTCGCCGACCTCGTCCACGATCCCCGCGGCGTCGCCGCCGATCCCCGCGGGCAGCGCCAACGGCCGCAGGTGCTGCATGTGACCCGCCCGGATCCGCCACTCCAGGGCGTTGACGCCCGCGGCGCGCACGGCGACGCGGACCTGCCCCGGACCGGCGTGCGGCGCCTCGACGTCGACGAGGTCGAGGACCTCCGGGCCGCCGTACCGGGTGAACCGCACTGCCTTCATGATCTCCCCTTGCGTCGTGTCGGTGTTCGACCCAAGGTTGGCCGTTCTTCGCCGTTCCGCGAACCTGTCGCCGGCCCCACGCGGGAATCCGACATCCAAGGGGACCCGATGAGGGAAACCGTCAAAGCGGAGAGCCCGCGGCACGGGTGCCGCGGGCCCTGCGCTCACCAGGTGACGGGCAGCGCCCGCAGGCCGTAGACGATCTTCTCCGCCGTGTAGGCCAGCTCCGCCGCGGGCACCGCGGACCGCAGCCCCGGCAGCCGCCGGAACAACGTCTCCAGCGCGATCCGCAGCTCGACCCGCGCCAGCGCCTGGCCGAGGCACAGGTGCGTGCCGTGGCCGAACGCCACGTGCCGCTTGGCGTCGCGCGACACGTCCAGGTCGCGGGCGTCCAGGCCGAACAGCTCGGGCTCGCGGTTGGCCGTGGACAGCATGCAGATCAGGCCTTCACCCGCCCGCACCGGGGTTCCGCCCACCTCGACGTCCTCCGTGGCGACCCTGGCCAGTCCCAGGTGGACCAGCGTCAGGTAGCGCAGCAGCTCCTCGACCGCCTGCCGCGTGGCGGCCGGGCTCGCCAGCATCCGGGCGACCTGGTCGGGTCGTTCCAGCAGGGTCCGCACGGCCATCGCGGTCTGGTTGGCCGTCGTCTCGTGCCCGGTGACCAGGAGCATGAACCCCATCGACGCCGTCTCGGCCGGGGTCAGGTCCTCCCGCGCCACCAGCCTGCTCAGGATGTCGTCACCCGGCTCGGCGCGCTTGCGCTCGGCGAGCCCGGCCAGGTAGGTCATCAGCTCCCGGTGCGCCGCCGACGCCTGCTCCGCCGTGATCGTGTTGTCCAGCAGGGTGGCGCTCAACGACTGGAAGAGGTCGTGGTCGTCGAACGGCACCCCGAGCAGCAGGCAGATGACCAGCGACGGGATCGGCTGGGCGAAGTCGGCGACCAGGTCCGCGGGCGCGCCGCGCTCCACCATCCGGTCGATGGTCCGGTCGACGACCCGCTGGATGTCCGGCCCCAGCTCCTCGACCCGCTTCACCAGGAAGTCCCGGCTGACCATCCGCCGGAGCCGGGCGTGCTCGGGGTCGTCCATCCGGATGAAGCTCGGGTTCGCCGTCGCCAGCTCGCGCTGCGTCGGCGACAGGAACGGGAACCCCGGCCGCCGGGCGTCCGCGCTGAACCGCTGGTCGGCGAGCACGGCGCGGACCTCGTGGTACCCGGTGACCAGCCAGCACGACGACCCGTCGGGCAGCACCGCCCTGCCGACCACCCCGCTCTCGGCGGCCCGCTGGTAGGCGGGCGGCGGGTCGAACGGGCACGTGCCGTACGCGGCGGGCAGTGCCGTGACCCCTTCGGTGATCACGTCGTTCCTCCCACGGGCGTGCGCAGGGCGCGCAACGCCATGCCCGCGGTCGCGCACTGGCCGACGACCATCAGCAGCTCGACGACCCGCGGCTCGTCGAGCACGGCGGACAGCCGGTCCCAGACGTCGTCGGACAGGTCGGCGTCCGCGACCAGCTCGTCCACCGCCTCCAGCACCGCGCGGTCGGCGGCCGACCACAGGTGGTCGGCGACGGGGCCACCCACCGCGGCGGTCTCGGCGCCGGTCAGCCCGGTCAGCGGGGCGGCGTGCTCGGCGTGCCGGGCCCACACGTAGGCGGACCCGAGCCGGTGCGAGGTGCGCAGCACCGCCAGCTCCCGCGTCCGCGCGGGCAGCAGCCCGTCGTGGGTGAGCAGCCGGACCAGCCCGAGCCACGCGTAGGCCAGCGGCGGGTGGTGCGCAAGCGTGCCGAACAGGTTCTCCCGGCCCTCCCCGTCGGCCCGCGAGCCCTCCAGCACGTCCTGGAGCGGTCGCGGCCACAGGGTTCGCGGCACGGGGGCGAGCCGGGTCACCACTCGCACACCACCACTCCGACGCTGGCCCCGCTGGCGTAGCCGAACAGCCCCACCAGGTCGCCCTTGCGCAGCCTGCCGCTCTCCAGCGCGAGGGCGAGCTGGAGCGGGATGGTGTTCGTGGCGACGTTGCCGTGGTCGGCGAACGTGGGCAGCACCTGCTCCGCCGTCACGCCCGCCCACTCGCAGGCGAGCCGGGTGAACGCCACCGACGGCTGGTGCACGCAGGCGAGGTCGAGGTCACCGGGCTTGACGCCGATCTCGACCATGGCGCCCCGGATCCGCTCCGCCATGCCGTCGAACGACGCCACGAGCTTGGCGGAGTCGATCCGCAGGTGCCCCAGGGTGCGGTGGTTCGCGTACGGGTTGGGCAGCGTCGCGGCCTCCCAGCCCCACGAGTTCGCGAAGAACCGCGACCCCAGGATCCCCGGCCGGTCGCGGGCCTCCACCAGGACGGCGGAGCCCATGTCGCCGGTGCTCAGGCTCGGCAACGCGGTCAGGACGTCCTTCGGGTCCTCCAGCGCGCGGCGGGTCTCCCGCGTGCTGACCTCGGCCGACACGACGAGCACCCGGCGGTACCGACCGGCCCGGATGAAGGCGTCGGCGACCTCGATCCCGTTGAGCACGCCGTTGCAGGCGTTCTTCAGGTCGAACACCGGCGCGCGGACGCCGAGCTTGTCGGCGACGACGTGCGCGGTGGCGGGCTCCTCCATGTCGGCGAGGATCCCGCTGTAGATCAGCAGGTCCACGTCCAGCGGGTCGGTCCCGTGCTGGTCGAGCAGCGTCCGCGCCGCGCGGGCGGCGAGGTCCGACGGCTGGTCCTCCGCCGCGGCCACGGTGCGTTCGAGGAGGCCGTACATGTGGTGCAGGACGCCGCGGGACAGGGCGACGTCGGGGTTGTCCGCGCGGAACCGGTCCTCGGCCTCGGCGACGGACTGGCGTCCGGCGGGAACGTGGACGGCGGCGTGCGCGATGGCGCTGTGCACGGTCACGAAGCCCTCCCGGCGGTGAAGACCAGCACGACGTTGTGCCCGCCGAAGCCGAACGAGTGGCTCGCGGCGACCCGGACCGCCTGGCGGCGTTCCGCTCCGATGACGCAGTCGAGCGGGAAGGCCGTCGACGCCAGGTTCGCGATCGGCGGCACGACGCCGTGCCGCAGGGTCAGGGCCGTGAGGGCGGCCTCGATCGCGCCCGCCGCGCCGAGGGTGTGGCCGAGCACGCCCTTCGCGGACGTCACGCTCGGGCCGTGCGGCAGCACGCGGGCGATGACAGCCGCCTCGACCTCGTCGTTCTTCGGCGTCGAGGTGCCGTGCGCGTTGACGTGGTCGACGTCCGAGGGGGCGAGGCCCGCGTCGGCCAGCGCCGTGCGCAGCGCCGCCTCCGCTCCCCGGCCGTCGGGGGCGGGCGCGGTCGGGTGGTGGGCGTCCGACGTCTGGCCCACGCCCACGAGGTCCGCGTACGAGCGCCGCCCGCGCGCCTCGGCGTCCTCGGCTCGCTCCAGGACGAGCACCCCCGACCCCTCGGCGATGACGAACCCGTCGCGGTCGGCGGCGAACGGGCGGGACGCGGACGCCGGGTCGTCGCGCCTGCCGGACAGGGCGCCCAGCTGGTGGAACCCGGTGGTGACCACCGGTGTGACGGCGGCGTCGGTGCCGCCCGCGACGGCGATGTCGCAGGTGCCCGCGAGCAGCAGGTCCCTGGCCACGGCGACGGCGGTCGCGCCGGACGCGCAGGCCGTCTCGGTGGCCATCGACGGACCGCGCGCGCCGAGGTCCAGCGACACCTCGCCCGCGGCCGTGTTGGAGATCAGCTGCGGCACCAGCAGTGCCGACACCCGTTCGGGGCCGGACTGGTGCAGGCGCAGGGTCTGCTCCTCGAGGTGCGCGACCCCGGCGAGCCCGGACCCGATGACCACCGCGACCCGCGTCCCGTCCCACGTGGCCGGGTCGAGCCCGGCGTCGGCGACGGCTTCGCGGGCGGCCGCGACGGCCAGTCGCGCGAACCGCGGCATCCGCCAGGACTTGCGCCCGATCCGCGCGGCCGGGTCGGCGGACTCGGGGACGCGGCAGGAGAAGTCGACCGGCATCCCCTTCAGCTGGGTGTCGCGGTGGGCGGTGGCGAGACCGCGCCGGACGCCCTCCCAGGTCGTGGCGCCGTCGCCGCCGGCCGGGGTGATCATCCCCAGGCCGGTGACGGCGATCGCGCGCGAGGTCGCCGTCACTGGACCGGGGCTGTGGCGCGCTTGGCGGCGAGGGTCGCGGTGAGCTGCGCGACCGTCGTGTCCTTGGTCGCCTCGTGGTCCTCGATCCTCGCCCCGACGTCCTCCTGGAGCGCGAGGGCGAGCTCGGCCAGTGCCAGGGAGTCGATGTCCAGCTCGTCCATCGTGGACTCGGGGGTGATCTCCCGCTCCGGGACGTTGAACCTGGTGGTCAGCAGGTCGAGCAGGACGGCATCGGTCGAGGACATGGTCTTCTCCTGCGGTTCGGCGGCGTGGCGGATCACCGGCACGCACCGTGACGATCTGGTAGATCAACAGTCACGGTGTGTGCCGGTGGTGCGGGAGATTACCTGTTTGATCTTCGTTCCCCGACCGATGGGCGACCCGCCTCGACCGCACTTCTGCGGACGTTTGCGCAGTTCACCGGCCATTCCGGCCGAAGTGGGGCAACCGACTACGCACTATCCGCCGGCAACGCGGTCACCATCGGGCGAAATCAGTACCCGGCCAGGTGACCCCTCGTCGTCAGGCGGACGGCAGGTCGGGCCACACCATGGCGACCGACCCCCAGGTGAACCCGCCGCCGAACGCGGTCAGCAGCACCCGTTCCCCGGCGTGCACCTCGCCCCGCTCGACGGCGTGGGCGAGCGCGAGCGGGATGGACGCGGCGCCGGTGTTCCCGACCCGTTCGATGTTGCTCACGATCCGGTCGTCCGGGATGGACAGCCTGGTCCCGACGGCGCTGAGGATGCGGGCGTTGGCCTGGTGGGCGACGACGCGCTGGACGTCCTCGACGGCCCACCCCGCGGTCTTGAGCACCGCGAGCGACGACTCGGTCATCCGGGTCACGGCGTGCTGGAACACCTCGCGCCCGCTCATCCGGAAGTACCGGTCGACGGGCTCGTACCGACCGGGTTCGGCCCGGTCGCGCGCCCCGCCCGCGGGCACGGTGATCAGGTCGTGGCCCTCGCCGTCGCTGCCGAGGTCGAACGCCAGCAGGCTGCCGGGCTCACCGGGCTCGCCCGCGCGCAGCACCACCGCTCCCGCCCCGTCGGCGAACACGACACCCGCGCCGCGGTCGTCCGGGGAGACAAGCGTCGAGTAGACGTCGGCGGCGACCAGCAGCACCCGCTCGGCCAGCCCTCCCGCGATCATCCCGGCGGCCGTGGCCAGGCCGTAGACGAACCCGCTGCACACCGCGGACACGTCGAACGCCGCCACCGACCCCAGGCCCAGCCTGGAGGCGAGGACCGGTGCCATCGCGGGCATCGGGTGGTCCGGCGTGGAGGTCGCGACGAGCACCGTGTCCACGAGCGGCGAGCCCGCCATGGCCAGCGCTCCCCGAGCGGCCTCCAGGGCGAGGTCACCGGTCGACGTGCCCTCGTCGACCCAGTGCCGGGTGCCGATCCCGGTGCGCCTGCGGACCCACGTGTCGTCGGTCTGCCAGTGCGCGGGCAGCTCGTCGTTGGCGACGACCCTCGGCGGCACCCAGCCCGCGACTCCTTCGAGCACGGGCACCCGACGGACCCCGGACAAGCGGCGTTCGATCAACGCACGGCCTCTTTCTCAAGCCTCCCACCGGAGACGTGGGTAACGGAGAGTACACGAACGGTCACCCGACCCCAAGCCCGCCTCCCGGTGGGGCGGCGGTGGAGCGGCCGTCCGGTGAGCACCGGCGGCGCCACGCACCTCGCCCGGATCCGGTAGGACCAGCCGAGGGGTCAGCTCCGCCCCACCAGCCAGTCGAAGACCCGACCGACGCGGTCCAGGACCGACACGTGCCCGTCCTGCGGGCTCAACCACAGCTCACCGTGCGGGCGGACCGCGTCCGCCATCCACTCGCCGTGCTCGCTGGGCACCATCCGGTCGCGGACGCCGTGCACCAGCAGCGTCGGCACGGCGATCCGCGCGGGGTCGAAACCCCAGGGCGCCACCAGCGCCAGGTCGTCGTCGACCAGTCCGCCCAGCCCCGCCTCCATCGCGGCTTCGGCGTTCGCACCCAACGAGGCCCACGGGCCTTCCAGCGCGGCGAAGTCGGCGGGCGTGAACACCTCCGGGTCGAACTCCGCCGACGCCAGGTGCTCCTCCAGCACCGCCCGCCCCGCCATCGCCGCCCGCAGCTCCGCCTCCCCGCCGGGCGCCATGTGCGCGAACCAGTCGAGCCCGTCGGCCGACACCGGCGCGGGCCCGGACAGGCTCGCCACCGCGGACACCCGTCCCGGCAGCAGGACCCCGCACGCCAAGGCGTGCGGCCCACCACCGGAGTGCCCGGCCACCGCGAACCGCTCCAGCCCGAGCGCGTCCGCGATCGCCCCCACGTCCGCCGCGGCCGCCCCGATGTCCCGCCCCACCAGGGCGGTCGACCCGCCGTACCCCGGCCGGTCGTAGCCCACCAACCGGATCCCCCGCCGGAAAGCCGCCTCCAGCAACGGATCCAGCAGATCACCGGTCTGCGGCGACCCGTGGAGCCAGAACACCGGCACCCCACCGCCCCCGCCGTCATGCACCCGCACCACACGCCCATCGGGCAGCTCGAGATCCACCCGCCGACCCTACGACCAAACCCGCTCCACAGGGCGGCGAGACGACCCCGCCCGACACCCCGACGACGGGCACCTGCCCTCCCCGGCTCACCTGGCGCACTCCTGCCACGGGGAGATCCACACCCGACTATGACCCTTGTCACAACCCTCGGAGCGCTATACGGTGACCCCGTCCCGTTCGACTGAAACGTTTCAAAAACACCCTGCTCCACCCGGTCACGTCCCTGCGCGGCCGGTCGGGAACGGTTCCCACGACGGAGGAAACCGCGATGAGATCGCTTCTGGTGGGGGCTTGCGCCGCACTGGCCGTCCTGCTGGCCGTGCCGCTGCTGGACCCGACCCCGGTGCTGGCGGACCGAGGCGCCGACCGGAGCGCCGGCGGGCGCGGCTCCAGGGCGTTGGACGTCGGCGGGCTGACGGTCGAGCACCAGGTGGACCCGCTCGGGGTCGACGCGGCCAGCCCGCGGTTCGGGTGGGAGCTCGGGTCGGACGTGGCGGGGGCGCGGCAGTCGGCCTACCAGGTGCAGGTGTCGTCGGCGCCGGACCGGGCCGGTGACGTGTGGGACAGCGGGCGGGTGGTGTCGGGGAAGTCGTTCGACGTCCCGTACGCCGGGCCCGGTCTGCGGTCGCGCGCCCGGTACTACTGGCGCGCGCGGGTCTGGGACGCGAGCCAGCGGGCGTCGCAGTGGAGCACCGGGGCGTGGTTCGAGACCGCGTTCCTGAACGGGGACTTCCGCGGTGACTGGATCGGCGCGCGGGCGGAGCGCGCCACGACGGTGCTGCAGGGCGCGAGCTGGATCTGGTACCCGCAGGGCAACCCGGCGGACTCCGCGCCGGTCGGCACCCGGTACTTCCGGCGGGCGTTCGACCTGCCGTCGGGCGCGCGGGTCACGTCGGCGCGGTTCCAGCTCACCGCCGACGACAGCTTCACCCTGCACGTCAACGGCCGGAACGCCGCGAGCTCGCCGCAGGTGGCCGACTCGTGGCGGTCGGCGGTGGACGTCGACCTCACGGCCGACCTGCGGGCGGGCCGCAACGTCCTCGCGGTCCAGGCCGCCAACGCGCAGCCAGGGCCGTCGGGTCTGGTCGGCAGGCTCCACGTCGAGCTCGCCGGGGCGTCCCCGGTCGACGTCGTCACCGACGCCACCTGGAAGTCCTCCGACGTGGAGGCGGCGGGCTGGCAGCAGCCGGGCTTCGACGACTCGGCGTGGCCCGCGGCGCTGGTGGCCGCCGCCTACGGCTCCGGCCCGTGGGGCAGCTCGGTCTCGACCGCGACGCCGGCGGAACCGCTGCTGCGCAAGGACTTCACCGCGACCAAGCGGGTGGGCTCGGCTCGGGCCTACGTCATCGGCCTCGGCTACTACAAGCTCTACCTCAACGGAAAGCGGGTCGGCGACCACGAGCTCGACCCGGCGTTCACCGTCTACGACAAGACGGACCTCTACGCGACCTACGACGTGACCAAGGAGCTGCGGTCCGGGGCGAACGCGCTCGGCGTGAGCCTGGGGCGCGGCTACTACGCCATGACGAACCCGGACGAGTGGGTGAGCTCGCCGTGGCACGGCGAGCCGAAGCTCAAGCTGGAGCTGGACATCACCTACACCGACGGCACGACCGCGCAGGTCCTCAGCGACCCGAGCTGGAAGATCGCCGACGGGCCCACCACGTCGGAGTCGTTGTGGTTCGGCGAGACCTACGACGCCCGGCGCGAGCAGCCCGGCTGGAACCGGACCGGGTTCGACGACTCCGGATGGCGACCCGCGCTCGTCGTCCCCGCACCCGCCGGGAAGCTGACCGCGCAGTCCTTCCCGCCGATCAAGGTGACCGACTCCTTGACCGCCAAGAAGGTCACCACCCCCACCACCGGGACGACGGTCCACGACTACGGCAGCCCGACCGCGGGCTGGGCCGGTGTCGCGCTGCGCGGACCCGCGGGCGCGCAGGTGACGATCACCTACGGCGAGAAGCTGAACGACGACGGCACCGTAAACAACGTCGGCGGTTTCGGCATGCAGCTGCAGAAGTACACCTACGTCCTGAAGGGCGGCGGGACCGAGTCGTTCACGCCGAGCTACTCCTACGCCGGGTTCCAGTACGTCCAGGTGACCGCGTCCGCCGGCGTCACGATCAGCTCGGTCACCGCGCAGCGCGTGCACACCGCGGTCGCCAAGACCGGCGACTTCACCAGCTCGGACGACCTGCTCAACCGCTACCACGCCGCGCAGGCGAACACGATCCTGAACAACCTGCACTCGGTGCCCACCGACACCCCGATGTACGAGAAGCGGCCCTACACCGCCGACGGCTTCCTGGCCGCCGACTCCGCCATCGCCGGCTTCGACATGCGCGACTTCTACGAGAACTGGATGCGCGCGCACCGCGACGACCAGGCGCCGTCGGGCAACATCGGCCAGACCGTGCCCGGCACCGTGGGCGCCAAGGAGGTCGTCGACCCGATCTGGTCGGCCAGCCTCGTCCTCGTCACCTGGGACCTGTACTGGTACTACGGCGACATCCGGCCGCTGGAGGAGAACTACGCGGCGATGAAGTCGTGGCTGGGGTTCTTCGAGGCCAACATCGCGAAGACCGGCTACACCTACGCGGGCGGCAGCTACGCCGACTGGCTCTCCCCCGGCTACGCGATGCCCCCGGAGGGACCGCGGCTCGCGGGCACCGCCTACATCCACAAGACCACCACGACGATGGCGGCGATCGCCCGCGCCCTCGGGCGGACCGACGACGCCGCGCGCTACGACCAGCTCGCCACCACGATCGCCACCGCCTTCAACGCCAAGTTCTACGACGCGGCGAAGGGCGCGTACTTCGACGACCCGGCGGCGGGCTACCGGCAGACGTCCAACCTGCTGCCGCTGAGCCTCGGCCTCGTGCGGGAGGCCGACCGGGCCACCGTGGTGGCGAACCTCGTGAAGGACGTCGACGCCCGCGGCGCGCACCTGAACACCGGCGCGCTCGGCACGAAGCTCATCCTCCCGGTGCTCACCGACACCGGGAACTCCGACCTGGCCTACCGGCTCGCGACGAACCCGACGTACCCCGGCTGGGGCTACTGGTTCCAGTCGCTGGGCGCCACGACCATGTGGGAGGAGTGGCCCGCCGGGTCGCGGTCGCGGCAGCACGCCTTCATGGGCACCGTCGACGACTGGCTCTTCCAGGACGTCGCGGGCATCCGGCCCGCGGCACCTGGCTACACCAAGGTCCGGATCCAGCCCTCCCCCGTCGGCGACCTGAAGCGCGCGTCGGCCGAGGTGACGTCCCCGCTCGGCAAGGTGCGCTCGTCGTGGACCCGCGACCGGACCCGCCTCACCCTGAAGGTCACCATCCCGGTCGGTGCGAGCGGAGAAGTCCTCGTGCCGGTGGGCAAGGGGGCCAAGGTGGACGCTCCGGCGGGCGCGAAGCTCCAGACCACAAAGGACGGTTACGCCAGCTACCAGGTCGGTTCGGGCACCTACGAGTTCCGCGCGGGCTAGGACGACCGGCCCCTTGTCCACTGTGGACAAGGGGCCGACCCGTGCCCTCAGTCGCCTTCGATGACGCGGGTGACCCGCCTGCTGATCTCCTTCAGCTCCCGCTGCTGCGCCTTGGGCAGGACGTCGAACACCAGCCGCTGCACCTCGTCGACGTGCCCCGGCGCCGTGGCGACGACCTTCTCCCACCCCGTGTCGGTCAACGCCGCCAACGTGTACCGGCCGTCGGCCGGGTCTGGCGCGCGGCGCACCCAGTCCTGCTTCTCCAGCTTGGCGACGACCTGGGACAGCCGCGGCAGCGACGCCTCCGCCTCCGCGGCCAGCTCGCTCATCCGCATCGTCCGCTCCGGCGCCGTCGACAGCGTCGACAGCACCAGGTAGTCGAAGTGGCTGATCCCGGCGTCGCGGCGCATCTGGGTGTCGAGCGCGCTGGGCAGCCGGAGGATCAGCCCGACGAGCGCGCGCCAGGTGTCCTGCTGCTCGTCGGTCAGCCAACGCGGTTCCACCGCCCGAGCCTAGCCCGACCCCGGCGTGACGCGGCTCCCAGTTCAGTTAAACCTTCAAGCGTGTTAGCTTCAGTTAAAGGTTTAACTCAGAGAGGACCGCCATGACCCTGTTCCGCCTGGACGCCAGCATCCGCCCGGAAGGCTCGGCCACCCGCGAGATCGGTGACGTCGTCGAGCAGGAGTGGCTCGCGGCCCACCCCGGCGACCCGGTCGAGCGGCGCCACATCGGTGTCGACGTCCTGCCCGCCGACGCGTGGGCCGCGGCGGTCGACGCGAGCTTCACGCCCGAGGCCGAGCACACGCCCGCGCACCGGCGGGCCGCGGCGCTGGCCGCCGCGCTGGTGGACGAGCTGCTGGCCGCGGACGTGCTGCTGTTCGCCGTGCCGCTGTACAACTACGGCGTCTCCCAGCACTTCAAGACCTACAGCGACCTGGTCTGGACCGACCCCCGCGCGCACGGGAGGCAGTTCCTCGAAGGCAGGAAGACCGTGCTGGTCACGGCTCGCGGCGGCGCGTACGGCGAAGGCACGCCGCGGGCGGGCTGGGACCACGCGACACCGTTCATGCGCCGCACCCTCGCCGACGTGTGGGGCGCGGACCTGACCGTGATCGAACGCGAGTTCACGCTGGTGGGCGTGAAGCCGGCGTTCGCCGACTTCGCCGACCTGGCCGCGGCGATGCACGCCGAGGCGCTCTCGACAGCGCGGGAGGTGGGCAAGGCGCTCGGCGCGCTGTAGGTCGCGGTGACCACGACACGGCGGGCCTGGGTCGGCCGGCTGCGACCGCGGGGTGAGGTCGACGTCGACCGGGCGGCGTGTCCCCGCGAGATCGTCGAGGACGCCGTCGCCCGCGTCGGCACCGACCCCGTGCGCTGGGCGATCGAGCTGAGCGCCGCCGTCGTGCGGCGGATCGTCGACGAGGTGCCCGCGCTCGGCGGCAGCCCGGCCGCGGTCGCGATGCTCGGCCGGGGCAACGAGGCGACCACCCTGCGGGCGTTGTCCGCACTGGTCGAAGGCCCGGTCCCACCGCCGGGCGAGGCGACGTTGGAGAGCATCCGCGAGCTCGTGCACCGGGCCGTGCCGCTGGAGCAGGTGCTGCGGGGTGTCCGGGTAGGACACGCGGCGACGACCGAGGAGTTCCTGCTGGCCTGCGCCGAACTGGTCGAGCCGGAGGGGGCGGTCGACGAGGTCACGGCCGTCTCCCGCGAGCTGTTCTCCTACGTCAACGACCTCTCCGACACCATGGTCCGCACCTACCTGGTGGAGCACGAGGTGTGGAGCACCAGCGCCGCCGCGGCGCGCGCCGACACCGTGCGCTCCCTGCTGGGCGGTGCCGCGGCGGACGTCGGCGAGGCGTCCCGCGTCCTCGGTTACGACCTGCGGCGGACTCACCAGGCGGTGGTGGTGTGGTCGGAGTCGCCGGACAGCGGGTCGGCGGTGCAGGCCGCGGCGCTCCGGGCGCGCGGGGCCACCACGACGCTGGTCGTCCCCGTGGCCTCGGGACGGTCGTGGGCGTGGGGCACCGTACCGCCGGACGACGCCGGGGCCGGGGAGGGCGTCGGGTCGTGGGAGGGCGTCGCGGAAGTGCTGTCGCGGCACCACGTCCAGGCGGCCTTCGGGACTCCGGTGGCCGAGGTCACGGGATTCCGCCAGTCTCACCGCGAGGCCGAACGCGCGGAACGGGTCGAGCGGCTGCGGCGCGAGGCGGGACGGGTGCCGCGGCCCGCGACCGCCTACGCCGACGTCGCGACCATCGCCTTGCTGGCCGACGACCTCGACGCGGCGGGCGAGTTCGTGCGGCGAGAGCTCGGCGGGCTCGCCGCCCGCGGCGCGGCGATGGAGGCGTTGCGCACCACGCTGCACCACTACATCGGCGCCGAGCGCAGCCTCGTGGAAGTCGCCCGCCGCCTGCACGTGGCCAGGGGAACCGTGACCTACCGGGTGAACCGGGCCCAGGAGGTGCTGGGCCACGGCATCGACGACCGCCGCTTCGCCCTGCACGCCGCGCTGGCGCTCGCCGAGGAATTGGGCGACGCGGTCATCCTGCCGCGGTGAACGCGAACCGGGGTGGCAGCTCAACGGAGGGCCGGAATCCTGGTCCCGCGGACCAAGCGGCCTCGTGGGGAACGGGAGTTGACTCCGGTCGTCGGACCCGGAACACCAGGAGGCGCACGATGATCGACCGCGAGACCTTCGTCGAGCTGATGAGCGGGGTGTGCGCGCCGGTCACCGTGGTGACGGCCACGACCGCCGACGGCCGACCGCACGGCAGCACCGTGTCGAGCTTCGCCTCGCTCTCCCTCGACCCCCCGCTGGTGAGCTTCGCCCTGGACCGCGCTTCGGGTCTGCTGGCGCACCTCCAGCCCGGTGACCGCGTGGGGGTCAACATCCTCGGCGCGCACCAGCAGGAGCTCGCCTCGACGTTCGCCCGCCGCCACCGGGGACCGGGCCTGAAGTTCGACGGCGTCACCTGGACCGTGCGCGCCGGACTGCCGCACCTGCCCGAGTCCGCGGGCTGGACGGCGGGACGCGTCGAGCGCCACGTGGACGCCGGTGACCACGTCTTGCTCGTCGTGCAGGTCGAGGAGGCCGAGCCGACCTCGACTCCCCCGCTGGTCTACGCCCGCCGGGTCTTCGGCACGCACGCTCCCCTCGCCGTCGCGAGCTGACCTTTCCCCCGCACGCCACCACATCGGAGTGACGATGAGCATCATCATGGACGCCCCCAGCACCACCGCCGCCGCGCGCACGCTGCGGGCCGACCTCGTCGAGCGCGCCGCCAAGCTCCGCCCGTTGCTGGCGGACAACGCCGACGCGACCGACCGCGACCGCGCCGTGCCCGCGGAGAACATCGACGCCCTGGCCGGAGCGGGCCTGCTCTCGTTGACGCGGCCCGCCCGCCACGGCGGCCTGCAGACCGATTTCCGCACCCTGCTGGAGGTCAGCCGCGAGATCGCCCGCGCCTGCGGCTCCACCTCGTGGGTGGCCACGCTGCTCAACGCCAGCGCGTGGTTCGTCGGCCTGTTCCCCGCTTTGGCCCAGGACGACGTCTGGGCCGGGACCCCCGACGCCCGGATCGCCGGTGTCGTAACGCCTTCCGGTACCACACGCCTGGTCGAGGGCGGTTACCGGGTGAGCGGGCGCTGGGCCCCGGCCTCCGGCTGCGCGCACGCCGACTGGGCGGTGCTCGGGGTCGTCCGGCCGGACGCGGAGGGCACGGCGGACGCCGTCGGCATCGTGCTCGCGCCGATGGCGGAGCTGGTCGTCGAGGACACCTGGTTCGTGACGGGCATGCGCGGGACCGCGTCGAACACGCTCGTCGGCGAGGACGTCTTCGTTCCGGCGCACCGGTTCCTGTCCGTCCCCGACGCCGTGGAGGGCCGCTGCCGCACGCCGTTCACCGACGAGGCCCTCTACCGGGCACCGTTCGTGCCCGTCGCCGCGATCACGCTGACCGGCCCTCAGCTCGGGCTGGCCGCGGCCGCTGTCGACGTCCTGGCGGAGAAGGCGCCGCGACGGGCGTTGACCATGACCCACTACGCCACCCAAGCCGAAGCTCCCACCATCCAGATCGCCGCCGCGAACGCCGCGTCGCTGGCGGACTCCGCGCAGCTGCACGCCTACCGCGCGGCCGCCGACATCGACGAGGCCGCGCTGGTCGGGGTGTTCCCCGACTACGACGCCAGGGCGCGGATGCGGATGGACGCCGGGATGGCGGTGGTCCACGCGCGCGAGGCGGTGCGGATCGTGTGCTCGGCGCAAGGTGCCTCGACCTTCGGCGAGGCCAACCCGTTGCAGCGCGTCTGGCGCGACATCGAGACCGGCAGCAGGCACGCGGTGCTCAACCCCGAGGTGGCCGCCGAGATCTACGGGAAGTCGCTGTTCGGCATCCGCGGCACGGTGTCCGCGCTGGTCTAGCGCGCTGCCCGGTCAGGTTTTCCCTCTCACGAAAGGGGTCGACGATGACCATCGCGGGGTCACCCGTCTTCGACGTCGTCGCGCAGCGCGAGCCGGACCAGGTCTCCGCCGGTGGCAGCCGGACGTGGTCGTTGCGCGGCAGGAACTTCGTGGTCGCGGTCACCGAGCTCGAAGCGGGTGACCGCCTCACCGAGCACGACCTGCCCGACGAGCACGTGCTGCTCGTCCAGGACGACGTCGGGGTGGACGTGGACCACGGCGGTGTCGTCCACGTGTCCGAGCCCGCGCTCGTCGTCGTGCCCGCGGGCACCAGCGCCGTGCAGGCGGCGGCGCCGACCACGGTGGTACGGGTGTTCACCTCCCGCTGCGCCGAGCAGGTGCGGCGGGCGGTCAACCACGCCGCCGGGATCGACCCGCGGGCCGCGCCGCTCCCGGATCCCGTCCAGGCGGTCGACGGGATCCGGGTGCACCGGCTGAGCGACGTCCCCGACGAGGAAGGGCGACTCGGCCGGATCTTCCGGACGGCGTCGCTGATGGTGAACTGGTTCCCGGTGCACGACGGGCCGCGCGACACCGAACGGCTCTCGCCGCACGCCCACGGGGACTTCGAGCAGATGTCGGTGACCCTAGTCGGGACCTACGCCCACCACCTCCGGGTCCCGTGGACACCGCGGATGAGCGAGTGGCGCGACGACCGGCACGTCGAGGTCGGCAGTCCCTCGATGACGCTGATCCCGCCGACCGTCGTGCACACGACCCGTGCCGTGGGCGCGGGCCCGCACACGCTCGTCGACGTCTTCGCCCCACCCCGCCAGGACTTCCTCGCCAACGGCTGGGTCCTCAACGCCGCCGACTACCGGGAGACCCCGCTGTGACAACGCGTCCCTTCCCCCGGCTCGGGGCCTGGGTCAAGCTCCCCGCGCCGGAGAGCGTCGAACTGCTGGCACTGGCCGGGTTCGACTTCGTCGTGGTCGACCTCGAGCACGGCGCGATCGACACCCGCACCACGTCGACCATGATCGCGCTGGCCCGCGGCTGCGGGCTCACCCCGTTCGTCCGGGTCGCCGGGACGACCGCCCGTGACGTCCAGGTCCCGCTCGACGCGGGCGCGGCGGGCCTGTTCGTCCCGCAGGTGGACAACGCCGCCGCGGCACGGGAAGCCGTGCGGGTGACGCGCTTCCCACCGCTCGGACGACGTGGGGCCAGCACGTCCGGACGGGCGGGTCGGTGGGGGCTCGCCGAGCTCGCCGACCACGTGCGGTCCGGCAACGACGAGGTCCGCCTGGTGGTCCAGGTCGAGAGCGCCGGTGCCCTGTCCTCGATGGCCGAGATCGGCGAGGTCCCCGGCGTGGACGCGGTCTTCATCGACCCGACCGATCTCGCGGTCTCCGGCGGGCTGCCCGAGAACGGCCTGGCGGAGCTGGTCGCGGCGGCCGAACGGCGTTGCGCCGACCACCACATCACTTTGGGGACAACAGCATCCGGCGACGCACCGGACCTGCTCGGCCGCGGGTACGACTTCCTCGTCCTGGGCGCCGACACCACGATGCTGCGCCAAGGCGCCCGTGCACTGGTCGACGGTGCGACGGCGGTGGGGCGATGACCACCCACCTCTCGGCGCTGGTGACCGCGCTGTGGTTCGAGATCGACCACCGCGGTGGCGCCGCGGCCTCCGGCTTCTTCACCGCCGACGCCGAGCTGACGTTCTCGCGCCGGACCTTCCGCGGCACCGCGGAGATCGACGGCGTCTACCGCGACCGGGCCGCACGGGGGCCGCGGGTCTCGCGCCACCTGATGTCGAACTTCCACGTCCTGCGCCGGGAACCGGACCTCGTGGAGGCCGTGTCCGCCCTCGTGCTCTACGCGCGGGACGGCGAACCTCCCGTCCCCACAACGGTTCCCGTTCTGGTCGCCGACGTGTTCGACCGCTTCGTCCTGGTCGACAGCCCCAACGGGGAGGAACCCCGGTGGCTCATCGCCTCCCGGCGGATCGAGAACCGCTTCCTCCTGCCCGGCGACGTCCTGGCCGTTCCCACCGAGTGAGGAAACCCATGTCCCAGCAGCGAAACGCGGAAGACCTCCCCCTGCCGACCACGCGCGGCTCCCTGCCGATCGTCGACTCCCACCTGTACGACGACCTGCTCCCGCCCGAAGCCGCGTTCGAGCTGACCGCGGGCCTGCGCCGCCATCGGGACCCCTACGTGGGCATCACCGAGGACGGCACCCCGCGCCGAGGTCTCTACCGCCTCGACGGTCCGGGAACCTCCCCGAGGTCCGCCGTCCCGAAGGCCACGGCCTACCTCGACGCGCTGGCGCCGCACCGGAAGGTGGTCGGTGCCCTGCCGATGGACGCGCCGGAGTGGCGGCTGTGGACCAACGCGATCCCGACGTGGCACCCGAAGGGCCTGCGCCTGGACCGGCTCGCCCAGGCCGACCGCGACCGCGCACTGGCCGTCGTCGAGGCGAGCCTCAGCCCGGCGGGCTACGCCCAGGTGCGAGCGGCGATGGCGCTCAACGCGAACCTGGGGGAGCTGATCGACGACTACCGGGACACCCTCACGGAGTTCGCCTACTGGTTCACCGTCTTCGGGACCCCGTCGGCGGACTCGCCGTGGGGCTGGCAGCTGATGGGCCACCACGTGGACCTGCACTGCGTCTTCGTCGGCGGGCAGGTCGTGCTCGCCCCGGTGTTCCTCGGCGCCGAGCCGACGACCGGGACCGGCCGCTACGCGGGTGTCGAGGCGTTCGGCGACGAGACCGAGGTCGCCTTGGCGCTGCGCCGCACCTTGTCCGCCGACCGCGAGGACGAGTTCCTGCTGGGGTCGTCGTTGCGGGCGGAGGACCTCCCGCCCGAGCTCGCGGGCCCGTGGAACGGTCGGCACCTCGCGGGCGCGGGCGCCGACAACCTCGTCCTGCCGCCGGAGGGGATCGTCGCGGCGAGCCTGCCGCCCGACCAGCGCGACGGGCTGGTGGAGCTGATCCGGGTCTACCTCGACCGCATGCCGGCACCGCAGGCCGACCGCACGTTGGCGCTGGTCCGCGAGCACTTCGCCGAGACGCGCTTCGCCTGGCGCGGCGGGCACGACGACGAGTGCGCCTTCTACTACCGGATCCACTCCCCCGTGCTGCTGGTCGAGTACGACAACCACCCCGGCGTCTTCCTCACCAACCCCGAGCCCGCCCGCTTCCACGTGCACACCATCGTTCGGGCGCCCAACGGCAACGACTACGGCCGTGACCTGCTCGCCCAGCACTACCGGGCCCACCACGGAGGATGAGCCGCTGCCTGCCCGACCCGTCGCGGAGGGCCGCGCACTCCACCTAGATCACGCCGGGGGTCTTGTGGTCGATGTCGTGCGGACCGGGCCATCACGACGTCCGACCTCGCCCACAGGGCGGCGCACTCCTCGCCGCGCGGGAGCCGACCCCGGTGCTGCCGACCCAGGGGTCGACAGCATCTGGCTCGCCGTCGCCGACAGGACGATCTTCTCTCCATGAGCTCGTTCTCCCCTGGAGGTCGGATGACGGACAACGCGGCACCGGCGGACCGGTCCCGACGCACCTTGCTGAAGACGGCCGCGCTGGGCGGCACCGCGGCCGCCGCGGGCCTGGCACTGCCTGCCACGGCAAGGGCTTCCGCCCCGACGACCGCCGTCGACACGTCGCACGCCTCCCCGGAGGTCGTGCGGGTGCTCTCCGCCTACTTCCGGGACAAGAGCGCCGCCGACGTCGAGGCCACGATGGCGCACTTCGCCAAGCGGCCGGTCACCTACGTCGACGCGGTCGTGGGGTGGCCGTTCTCCACCTGGCAGGAACTGCACGACCTGTTCGCGCGGTACATGCCGACCTGGCCCGCGGGCGCTAGGTCCTACCCCACCCGGATCGTCGGGGACGCGACCGGCGCGATCGTGCACTTCACCGACGACGCCGGGCTGTTCGGCCCGTCCGAGATCCGGGCGGTCGGCGTGGTGGACCTCACCCGCGGCAGGATCACCCGCTGGGTCGACTACTGGGACGGCAGGCACTTCGGCATTTCCGACCGCGACGCGCTGAAGGTCCCCGACGACCGGTTCCCGACCGACTTCAAGGAGTCCACGGTCGGCGAGAACGCGGCCGCCCGGACCAGGCGGGTGGCGGCGGAGCTGAACCGGGCCTTCGCCGCCGACGACTCCGCGGCGGCCTCGGCGCTGTTCACGCCGGACGCCTCGTTCACCGACCTGGTGTCGCACGTCCACGTCGTCGGCCGGCGCCACATCGGGTCGTTCCTGGCCGGGGCCCGCGGCCTGCTGCCCTACACCGGCTCCGGCGCACGGGTGCGGCACGTCGTGGGCTCGAACACCGGCGGCGGGTACGAGTGGACCGCGTCCGGCGCGGTGCCCCGTGGCGTCAACACCCTGGAGCTCGACGACGCCGGCCGGATCACCTCCTTCACGGCGATGTGGGACGGCGCCGAGGTCGAGGACGACCGGCTCCTGCGGCTCGCGGCCGCCGCGGTCGAGCGGTGACGGGGTGGCCGCGGTCCGCCACGACCATCAGGGCCGGACGACCGTCAGCTCCAGGCCGAGCAGGTCCGCGACCGCGGCCAGTTCCGCGACCCGGTGCCCCGTCCCCAACGCCCAGTGGTGGCCGACCCCGGAGGCCGACCAGGCGTCGGTCCACTCACCGGGGTCGCGGCCGAAGTCCACCCTCGACGTCGTGTTGCCGATCCGCAGCAGCGGACCGGGGACGACGGTGCCCTCCGACGCGACCATCGTGAACGTGCCGTCGCGGTCCTGGCCGAGCCCGAACGCCGTGACCGGGCCGTGGGTGACGTCGAACTCGACCGACACGCCCCAGCCCCGCTTGCCGTGCAGGACGTCCAGCCCGCGCAGCAACGGCTTCCCGGCGCTGATGGCCAGGTGCGCGGGCCCGTCGTGGCCCATCTCCACGACGCCGTCCCGGAAGTTCAGCGCCTGGAACTCGGTGAACGAGCCGCCCGCGCCGAGCCGGTCCATCACCAGCATCGCCAACGAGGTGCGCAGCTCGTACTCGCCGCAGGCCGGGACACCGCGCGCGGTCAGCAGCGAGGAACCCAGGATCAGGCCCGCGCCGACGCGCTCGTGCACCTCCCCGTCGAGGCCGCGGTGGTAGTAGGCGAGGGAGTCCAGCGAGAAGTCCTCGACCAGCCGGTCGAGCGCGACCGACACCCTGGCCGCCCAGTCCAGGTCCTCGGCCACCACCGAGGAGTCCAGGGTGAACACCTCGCGGGCCAGCGCGGCGCGGGCCCCGGCCTCGGCGTCGGTGACCCGCTCGACCCTGACCCGCACGTCGTCGACCTCCAGGACCTCGACGTGCCCGCCGAGCTGGGCGCTCACCAGGGTCGAGTCGGTGGCGACGTCCATCATGCCGGGGTAGAGGTGGCCGAGCAGCCCGTGCCTGCCGTGGCGCAGCGCGGCCCGCACCCCGGCGGCCTTGACCCACCGCCCGATCCGCGTCCACGCCCGTTCGTCGGCCAGGTAGCCAGACACCGAGCGGAACTCGACGCCGCAGCGCCGGAACGCGTTGGCCATCTCGGGCAGCGGGCACGCGCCGCAGTAGGCGAGCCAGGCGCCGGTGTCGAAGGTGGCGTGGTCCATCACCTCACTGGGCTGCAGGTTGACCAGCAGCACCGGGGAACCGGAGCGCTGGGCGACCGGCACCAGCATCGACGCGGTCAGGTACGTGGTGAGGAAGCCGACGATCAGGTCGCAGTCGGCGACGCGCAGGCGTTCGGCGGCCGCGGCACCGTCGCGTTCGTCGGAGATGAAGCCGACGTCGACGACCTCGCAGTCCAGCCCGCCGAGCCGGGCGGACACCTCGTCCGCCGAACGGCGCAGCTGGGGCAGCAGCTCGGGGAACTGCGGCCAGTAGGCGCCGAGCCCACCGGAGACCAGCCCGACGCGGGTCCTGCGGGTGGTGACCCGGTCGAGCCCTGCTGGAACCTGGAGCGTGCCGGTCACGACAAGTCCTTTCACCGTGGGGAGTTCAGTGGTCGCGGTCGGGTGCCGCGGCGCGCCGTCCCAGCTGCTCGTCCAGGTTGAACACCTCGGCGAGCAGCCGGAACCCCTCGTCCGGCGGCGCGCCTTCCAGGTCGACGAAGTACTGCCCCATCTCGGCCTGCCACCGGCGGTTCACGTCGGTGGCCGCCATCGCCGCTTGGGCGTCGGCCAGCGAGTCGGCCTCGACGTAGCCGACCAGCAGGCCGTCCTCGTCCAGGAAGAGGGAGTAGTTGCGCCACCCGGTGTCGCGCAGGGCATCGAGCATGTCCGGCCACACCTCCCGGTGCCGTCGCCGGTACTCGGCCAGGCGGTCCGGCCGGACCTGCAACCGGAAGCAGTAACGAGGCATCGGCACTCCTAGCGCGTCGGCCGCCCCCGCGGCGGGGTCAGAAGTCGAACCGGTCGATGTTGGCGCTGTCGAAGACGGTCGGCGGGCCGAGGACGATCTCGCCGCGCTCCCCGACGGTGTACTCGCCGAGCTTGCCCGCCGTGAACCTCTCGCCCTTGGCGCCGGTGATCCGCCCGGACTCCAGCGCCACGCCCGCCTGCGCGGCGAGGTAGCCGATGTCGGCCGGGTTCCACAGCGCGAACCGGGCCACCGTGCCGTTCTTGACGAACTCGCGCATCTGGTTCGGCGTGCCGAGCCCGGTCAGCGCGACCTTGCCCTTGAAGCTCGACGAGCCGATGTAGCGCGCCGCCGCCGAGATGCCGACCGTCGTCGGCGACACGATCACCTTGAGGTTCGGGTACGACAGCAGGAGCCCCTGGGTCTCCTGGAACGACTTGAGGTCGTCGTCGTTGCCGTAGGCGATCTTCACCAGCTCCAGCCCGGCGTTCTCCGGCTTGGCCAGGTCGGCCTTCACCACGTCGATCCACGCGTTCTGGTTGGTGGCGTTGGGCGTCGCGGACAGGATCGCGATCTCCCCCGACCCGCCCGCGAGCTCCGAGGCCATCTCCACGAGCTTGTCGCCGACGCCCTGGGTGGTGGCCTGGTTGATGAACACGTCACGGCACTCCGCCGCCGCGTCGGAGTCGAACCCGACGACCTTGACGCCCTCGGAGCGCGCCCGCTGGAGCGACGGGCACACGGCGTTCGGGTCGTTCGCGGCGATGGCGATGACGTCCTGCCGCTGCTGGACCAGCGTGTTGATGTAGCTCACCTGGGAGGAGGCGCTGGCGTCGTTGGGGCCGACGAGCTTGTACTCGCCCTTGAGCTCCTCCAGCGCCGCCTGCCCGCCCGCGGTCTCGATGTCGGAGTACGGGTTGTTCAGCTGCTTGGGCAGGAAGGCCATCTTGACGCCCTCCTTGAGCGGTGCGTCCGGCCGTGCCGACCCGGACGCGGCGCCCGTCGACGTGGTGCCGCCGCTGTTCTTCGACGTGCCGCCGCACGCGGTCAGCCCGACGGCCAGCACGGCGGTGACGGCCGCGACGAGGACTCGGCTGGTGGAGGTTCGGGACATCGTTGTCGCCTCTCTCGGTGTCCGGTTGCCGGGTCAGCCGCGGGTCAGCGCGACGTCGACAAGCCGTTCGGGGCGCAGGAACACCGGGCCGACGAGCCCGGACGGGATCACCTGACCCCGCGCGTTCGCACCGGTGTTGGTGACGCGGACGCGCACGAGGTTGGTGCCCGGCCGCAGCACCGCCGTGACGTCGGCCCGGTAGGGCCTCCAGAGCCTCGTCCCGAGCGCCGCACCGTTGACCTCGACCTGCGCCACGTCGAGGACCGCACCGAGGTCGAGTGTCCACTTGCGACCCGACAGCACATCGGCGTCGAGCGCGATCTCCTTCTCGTACCAGGCGGAACCGGAGTAGGCGCTGTCCAAGTCGGTCCAGGAACCCAACGGCCGCGGGGTTTCCGGCGCGCCCGGTCGGTCGAAGCGGAACCTCCAGTCGCCGTCCAGCGCGACGGCGGCCAGCGCGTCCGCTACGGTCGTCGTTCCCCGGTAACGACGTCCGCCCGCGGTCGCGACGACCTCGACGGGACCGGGCCCGGTCACCCGCACCGTGGCCACGGCGTCGCGGGAATCGACCCGCACGCGCTCCACGGGTGCCGTCGAGGACACGGCGTGCGCCGGTTCCCGCGTCGCGCGGAACACCACCAGCACAGTCGCCTTCGACTCCAGCCGGAGCTCGACCGCCGTGCCGCCGTCGCGCTCCCCGGTGAACGGCGCGGACCGCCACACCCCGGCCGTCGTCGCGGTCCCGGTGTCCGGGTCCCAGACCTCCGGGACCCCCGTCGCGGGGAACGCGGCCGTGACGTCGACGACGGCGTCGCGTTCGTTCATGAGCACGAAGGCGCGTTCCCGGCCGCGTTCCAGCCGGAGCACCCGGACGTCCGCCGTCGCCGGGGTCAACGCGACCGCCGCCGCACCCGCCGCGACCGCCGCCGCGGCGGCGGCCGTCGGATCGGCGGCGCGGATCGCCCGGCGCGACCCGGTGAACAGCCCGTCGAGCGCACGGCGCAGGCCCGCGTGGTCTCCCCCGGCTTCCTCGGTGGGCAGGTCGCCGACGACGACCAGGGTCCCGCCCCCGCGGACGAACCGGGTCAGCACGGCCACCGTGCCCAGGGCCAGCACGGGTGTCCGCGGCACCACCACGGCCCGGTACCGCTGCCGCCCCACGACGAGCAGCGGCCCGCGCGTCCTGGCGTGCGCGATGAGCGCGGGGTCCGCGTCGAGCGCCCCCTCGTCGACGAGGTCGAAGTCGACCTGGACGTCCTCCAACGCGTGCGCCGCCCCCATGAACGCGGCGTCGATCCCCGTGATCGCCGCGGTGTCCTGGTAGGTCTCGACCGCGCGCTGCGGTTGCAGCAGGGCGGTGTGCGCCAGTGCCGGTGCCCGGCAGGCCTCCATCAGCCTGCCGATCCACTCGTTCAGCGGCGTGGACAGCTCCCACCACGGGTTGACCGGCTGGAACGGCGGCGGGTAGAAGATCACGTCGGAGTCGGTGAACCTGGCGTGCAGCAGCGTGTGGTTCACCCCGCGCACGGCGAACGCCCCGACCACCTCGCGGGTCAGCGCGGGGGTCACCTGCCAGCCGGTCGCGCCCATCGCCTCCAGGTAGACCCGTTCCAGGCCGAGCTGGTGCGCGGCGCTCGCGGGCCACCGGGACAGCGTGCGGTGGAAACCGCGCTGGTAGTGGTCGAAGATCAGGTCGGTGCCCGGCACCTGGGCCCACTGGTGGGTGGTGTTCATGTTGCCGGAGCTGCGGAGCTGCTCGCCCGGCCCGTACTCGTCCCACAGCGGGTTGGAGATGAACCGCAGCCCGTGGGCGGCCATCCACTCGCCCTGGCGGCGGTAGTAGGCCGAGGCGAAGCGGTCGGACACGGCGCGCCAGAACACCCCTCGCAGCCTCAGGCCGTCCTGCCCCAGCTCGTCGTGCACGGCGGCCAGCGCGATCCCCGGCTCAACCCCGAGGCGGGACAGCTCGGCGTCCAGCGCCGGGGACCAGGGCACGGTGTTGAACGGCCCGTCGGCCGAGGCGAGGAACGGCTCGTCGTCGGCGAAGCCGCGCAGGACCGTGCCCGCGGCCCAGGGGAACCTGCGCAGGTACTCGCCGGGCACCACGTCGAGGAACAGGTCCACGGCCTCGTCGTCGAGCAGGTCGAGGTAGGTGTGGGCCGCGTCCTGGACCAGTTCCCGCACCGTGAACAGGTCGACCCGCCACCGGCCGGCCGGGGCGTCCCACACGCCGCCCGCGCGGGCCAGGTCGGTCAGGTCGACGACCCTGGCGAGGTCCGCGGACCCCTCCGGCCGGGCGGTCGCGGTGATCAGCGGGGTGGTGGCGGCCGGGAGGTCGAAGGCGTCCAGGGAGGACGCCGAGTCGAACCCGTCGGCGAACAGCGTCCGCCCGTCGGGGTCGAGGACCGTCAGGCTGTCCCAGGACGACCGCTGGTCCACGACCGACCGCACGCCGACCCGTCCGGTGGCGTAGGTGCCGTCCACGACGGCGGGCTGCGCGACGCCGTCCACCGACGGGACGAACCGGTCCCCGCGGACCTCGACCTCCAGCACGTGGTCGACGGCGGGGTCGAACCCCTGGACCGGCGGCGCTCCCCGCACGAGGGTGAAGGAACCGCCGTCCTGCCGCCAGATGTCCACTCCGCCGTCGCGGCGCAGGTCCGCGAGGACGCCGTTCGCCTCGCCCCTGCCGCGCAACACCAGACCCGCTGTGTTGCGGTCCACCCGGACCTTCGCGACCACGTCGTAGTCCTGCCAGTCCGCACCCGCGCGCAGCAACGTGATCCCGTCCCGCGCGGAGGCGTCCACCAGCAGCCGTCCGTCCGAAACGGACAGTCCGCGGCCGACCAGCGGCACCGCCGTCCCACCCGCCGCGATGACGGTCTGGTGGCCCACGCCCTTGATGCGCAGGTCCGGGCGCGGCTGGTAGATGCGGTCGCCGACCTTGCCGCCGTTGACCACGAACCCGCCGCCGCGGCCGCTGGGGAAGAAGTCGTCGTTGAACAGCCACACGTGCATGCCGTGCCGCTGCGCCTCGCGGAGGGTGAGCTCGATGAGCGCGAACCAGTCCTCGGTGAAGAACCGGGGTCGCAGCGCCGCGGTGTCGAAGGGGAACACCAGCACCTCGAACACGCCCTGCCCGCGCATGTCGGCGAGCTGGTCGGTCACGAGATCGGGGGTGACGGCGCCGTTCCAGAACCACAGGACCGTCGGCCTGCTGTCGGCGCGCGGATCGGCGAACCGGGCGACCTGGAAGCCCTCGTCGGTGCCCGGTGCGGCGTTCGCGGTCGGCCGCCCTCCCACGACCGACACCCCGGCGACCAGCGCGGCCGCCGCGCTCAGGGCGAGCACGCGACGCCGGGGGAGCAGCAGGTCACCGGAGGTCGTCACGACGTGGACACGGCTCGGATCGCGCATCGACCCTCGACTCCTTTGTGGACGGACGATGTCGAGGTGAACGAGAGTTGAAACGATTCATTCACCGCCCGAGCCACGGTATATGACCTACGTCACTATGGTCAAGATTGACGACAGGACATGTTCGGGGACAACAGTTGACGAACCCGCATGGCGCCATCCGCCGAGGTCACGCGCGTAGCAGATCGGCTAAAACGTTTCAACCATGCCGTCGGACGACCTGCCGAGTGGGCCGAAGGCATCACGACACGTCGAGGACGACCTTGCCGCGGACCTCGCGGGCGAACAGCGCGCGGACGGCGTCGTCGACGTCCTTCCAGTCACCGCGCAACCCGACCTGCGCCGACAACCGCCCGGTGGCCAGCAGCCCCAGCAGGTCCGTCAGCTCCCCCGTGACCGGAGACGTCGCGTCCCCGTAGGTGTTGATGGTCCTCGGCGCGCCGAACCCGAACAGCGCCCCTGCCGGGAACGTCGTGCCCTGCCCCGAGGCGAAACCGACGAGGTGGACCGCCCCGCCGTCGGCCAGCAGGTCCCACATCCGCGCCAGGTCCGGTCCTCCGACCGCGTCGAGCACGAGGTCGAACCGGTCGTCCACAGTGGACAGGTCGGTCACCACGTCCCGCGCGCCGAGCTCGCGCAGCCCTGCCGCCCGATCGGGACCACCGACCTGCGCCGTCACCTCCGCACCGGCGAGCGCGGCCAGCTGGACCGCGAAGCGCCCCACTCCCCCGCTCGCACCGGTGACCAACACCTTGCGCGCCAACAACGACCGCGTCCGCAGGACGCGCAGCGCCGTGACCCCGGCGACGCCCAGCGCGGCCGCGTCGGTCAGCTCCACCCCGTCGGGGACCACGCCGAGCCACGCGGCGCGGACCGCCACCCGCTCGGCCCACGCGTACGGCGCCATGCCCAGCGCGACGCGCGCGCCCTCGGCGGGCCCCGAACCGTCGGCCGCGGCCCGCACCACCACACCGGCCGCGTCGTGCCCGTGGATGACGCCCGCGGGCCACTCCTCGGCGTACCGCAGCTCGCCGAGGTTCAGGCCGATGTGCCGGATCTCCACCAGCGCCTCGTCCGCGGCGGGCAGGGGCTCTTCGACATCGGCGAACCGGACCGGTCCGCCGTCGCCGTGTTCGACGACCAAAGCACGCATGATGATCTCCTGGTCAGCGGGGGGAACTCGCACCACCGAGCCTTCGCCACGGCGTCCCCTCCGACCAGGTCCGGCAGGATCAGAAGTGTGGCCATCTGCCTCACCGCCCGCCGGTGCGCTCCCGGACCGCGCGGCGGAACTCGCCGGGTGTCGTACCGCGCGCCCGCCGGAACGCCCTGCTGAACGCCTGCGGCGTCGCGTACCCGACCGCGCCCGCCATCGCGTCGATCGGCTCGTCGGTGTCCCGCAACCGGAGCGCGGCGAGGTCCATCCGCCACCGGGTCAGGTACGCGCCGGGCGTCTGCCCCACAGCGGCCGGGAACCGCCGCGACAACGTCGCCCTCGACACCCGGATCGCCGCCGCCAGCGTCGCCGTGGTCCACGGCCGCTCCGGCTCCTCGTGGATGCGCGCCAACGCGTCCCGCACCACGGGGTCGAGCAACGCCCCCAGCCACGACCCCGTCCGCCGCACCGGATGCCGTTCCAGCCAGGCCCGCACGAACTGCACCAGCAGGAGGTCGATCATGCTGTTGACCGCCGCGGTGGTCCCGATCCGCGGCCGCGCCAGCTCACCCTCCAGCAACCGGATCACCCCGTCCAGCGACGGGTTCTCCCGAGCGGCCAGGTGCATCGGTGCTGTGAGCGCGCCCAGCACCGCGGTGCTCACCTCGGGATCCTGCTCGTAGTGCAGGGTCAGCAACCGGGTCTCCACCGGCGGGCCGCCCAACCGCACCACCCCGCCCACCGCCTGCGCCCGCGCCGCCGCCAACGGGTCGCACGCCTCCATCCGCGCCCCGGCCTGGTTCGACAACCCGTGCACCGTCCCCGGCGGCAGCAGGACGACGTCCCCCGCCACCAACCGAAACGGCCGCTCGCCCGGCACGTTGAGCCACATCACCCCGTCGGACACCGCGTGCAACGCCGCACCCGGAAACGCGTCCAACCACAGCCCCCAGCTCCCACCGGCCTCGAGCCGCACCCCCACCGACCCCCGCGCCCCCGAGACCCGCAGCGCGTCCGCCAGAAGATCCATCCCTCCATCGTCGCACGGCCAGAAGTCACCGGTCAGCGGTCGAAAGCCACCTCGCCCGCCTGCTCCTTGCGGCTCTCCAACGCGGCCAGCCGTCCGGTCAGCGCGGCGTGCACGGCGTCGTAGGTGTCGGCGCCGAGCGGCAGGCGCAGTGGTGGGTTGGGGTCGCGGGTGGTGGCGTAGACGGCCGCGGCGACCTTGGCCGGGTCGCCGGTGAGGGCGTCGTCGTCGAGGGCTTCCAGCGAACGGCGCGTGCGGCCGACGGCGTTGTCGCGGTAGGGGGCCGTCTCGTCGGTGAAGCGCATAGCCGAGGCGAACCCGGTCCGGGTGCCGCCGGGCTCGACCAGGGTGAGGTGGATGCCGAAGTCGGCGACCTCGCGGCTGACGCTCTCGGTGAAGCCCTCCAGCCCCCACTTGCCCGCGTGGTAGGCGCTGTGCGTCGGGACGCCGACCTGCCCGCCCATGCTGGAGACCTGGATGATCCGGCCGCCGCCCTGCGCGCGCATCGGCGCCAGGAACGCGCGGGTGATCAGCATCGGTGCCAGCAGGAGCACCTCGACCTGGTCGCGGACCTGCTCGACGGTCATCTCCTCGGCGGCGCCCACGACGACGTACCCGGCGTTGTTGACCACTACGTCCACCGGCCCGGCGTCGATCGTCCGGCGGACCACCTCCTCGACCTCGGCGGGCCTGGTGAGGTCCAGGACCTCGACCGCCAGCCGGTCGCCGTGCGCCTCGCGCAGGTCGTCCAGCGCGTCCGGGCGGCGGACCGTGGCGGTGACGCGGTCGCCGTGGCGCAGGGCGTGGTCGGTGAGGTGGCGGCCGAGCCCGCCGGAGGCCCCGGTGACGAACCAGTGGCGCACCTCCTTGTCCACGGGTGAGGGCATGGGACCTCCTCGGCTAGAGTTCTAGCGGAACACGTTCCGCTTACCACTTAAGCGGAACGCGTTCCGGAACACAAGCCGAGAGGACCCCCATGCCCGCCACGCCCCGCCGGACCAGGAGCGACGCCCTGGAGAACCGGGCACGCCTGCTGGAGGTCGCCGCGCGGGTCTTCGCCGAGCAGGGCCTGGACACCGCGCCCGCCGCGATCGCCAAGCAGGCGGGCGTCGGCGTAGGCACGCTCTACCGGCACTTCCCGACCAGGGAAGCCCTCGTCGACGCCGCCTACCGGCACCAGCTCACCCTCGTGTGCGACCAGGCGGCCGAGCTCGTCACCCGGCACCCGGCCGCCGAGGCCACCCGGCTGTGGATGACCCACTTCATCGACTACGCCACCGCCAAGACCGGCATGTCCGAGGCGCTCAACGCCATCATCGCCTCCGGCGTCGACCCCTTCGTCGACAGCCGCGCCCTCCTCACCGGCGCCGTCGCCACCCTGCTCGGCGCGGGCGCGGAGGACGGCAGCGTGCGCACCGACGTCGCGTCCGAGGACGTCCTGCTCCTCATGGGCGGCATCGCCTACTCCGTGCAGCACGGCACCAAGGAACAGGCGGGCCGGCTCGTCGACCTCCTCATGGACGCGCTGACCAAGAACACCTAGGGCACCAGGGACCGCAGCTCGTCGAGGATCTCGATCTGCACGTCGATCTCCTCGGCCGACGGGGACGCGAACATGACCGCGTCGACCCCGCGGTCGCGGAGCCGTTCGATGTCGTCGGCGAGCTGGCGCGGCGCCCCACCGAGGAACGGCCGGTCGTCGGCCATCGGCTTGGCCACCAGGGGCGTGTTGCTCTGCGCCGTCACGATCAGCGCCGACGCGTCGCGCCCGAGGCGTTCGGCGCCCTCCCGGAACCGCGCGACCTGCGCCGTCACGCCGTCCAGGGAGAACGCGATGGGCGTGATGCCGTCGGCGATCCGCGCGGCCCGGTCGATACCGGCGTCGGTGTTGGCTCCGATGACGACCGGGATGTGGCCGCGCACGGGCTTCGGGTTGATCTCCGACGCCTCGATCCCGTAGAACCGGCC
The DNA here is from genome assembly GCF_003002815.1 of Umezawaea tangerina. Classification (GTDB taxonomy): domain Bacteria; phylum Actinomycetota; class Actinomycetes; order Mycobacteriales; family Pseudonocardiaceae; genus Umezawaea; species Umezawaea tangerina. The sequence goes on from NZ_PVTF01000006.1 coordinate 251,481, forward strand.
GCGGTGCTCCACGGGGTCCGGCCCCCAGCACGCCCGAACGGCCGCGATCACGTCGTCGAACCCGGCGCCCCGGCGCTTCCAGGGGACGCCCGCCGTCGCGAACTCCTGCGCCATCCAGCCCTGCCCGAACCCGGCGACGACCCGCCCGCCGCTGAACTGGTCGAGCGTCGCCAACCGGCGGGCCAGCACGACCGGCGTGTGCAGCAGGGCGTCGATCACGCTGGTGCCGAGGGTGATCCGACTGGTGAGCGCGGCCACGTGCCCCAGCGTCTGGAGCGGTTCGAAGGTCGTCCGGTACATCTCCGGCAGGCGTTCCATCGTGCCGTCGGGCCCCGGCACGACCGGCGCCATCGGGCGCAGCAGGCGCTCGTAGGTCCACAGCGAGTCGTAGCCGAGTCGTTCCGCCGCCTGAGCGATCGTCGTGATGTTGGCGGGCGAGGCGTGGACCCCCGACACCGGCAACATGATCCCCAACTTCAAGAGGTCCTTCTTTCCCCTGTTCCGCACGGGCCCAGTGGAAGATCACCGCGACCGCCCGCGGATCGAGTTGTGCCTTCCGCGCTCCCCGGACTACCCCGGTCGCGCACTTCGACGATAGCCATACTTCAAGAATGAAATCAACCTTGAAGTATCACGTCGTGGCTCCGGCCTCGCGACCTGTCCGAACGACTACTCCTGGTCTTCCCCGGCGTACAGCGGCCAGGCCCGCTGGGGGTCCACCTGCCGCGCGACCTGACGCCCGATGTCCCGCAGCCCGGTCACCTGCTCGGCGCTGAGCACGTCGAACACCAACCGCCGGACCGCCTCCACGTGCCCCGGCGCCGCCTGCTCGACCACGACCATGCCCGCGTCGGTCAACGTCGCCTCGACGACCCGCCCGTTCTCCGCCGACGGCCGCCGCACGACCCAGCCCCGCTGCTCCAGCCGCTTGACCACGTTCGACAGCCTCGACGGCGAGCCGTTCACGTACTGCGCCAGGTCGCTCATCTGCATGCGCCGCTCGGGCATCATGGACAGCGCGGCGAGCACGAGGTACTCGAAGAACTGGATCCCGCTGTCCCGTTGCAGCTGCGCGTCGATCGCCGTGGGCAGCCTGATCATCAACCACGACAGCGACACCCAGGCGTCGTTCTCCTCGGCCGACAACCAGCGCGTCCCATCCCGGCCTTCCACACCGCGCAGCCTACCTACCAGCACCGACCCCATCCCGATCACGCCGTGCGACCGTCCCGCCCCTGCCCAGTCGCCATCGCGTCGAATCTTGCGCCACCCGCCGCGGTGGGTGAAGCTGGTCGGGCCGCTGTCAGGGGGGCCGCGGCCGGTGGGGAGTTGTCGTGGGGACGCGGTTCACGCTGCTGGGCGAGGTCGGGGCGCTGGTCGACGGGCACGTCGTGGAGATCAGGCATCGGCAGCAGCGGTGCCTGCTGGCGCTGCTGCTGGTGGACGTCGGCCGGGTGGTGTCGGTGGACGCGCTGGTGGACCGGATGTGGGCCGACGAGCCCCCTCGACGCCCCCGCGAGGCCCTGTACAGCTACGTGTCGCGGTTGCGCGCGGCGTTGGCGGGCAGCGACGACGCCGTGGTGGAGAGCCGCGCGGGCGGGTACGCGCTGGTCACCGACCCGGAGGCGGTCGACCTGCACCGGTTCCGCGCGCTGGTGGCCGAGGCCGGGGCGAGCGCGGAGGACAAGGCCGCCGCGCTCCTGACCGAGGCGCTCGGGCTGTGGTCCGGTGAGGCGTTCGCGGGGCTGGACTCGCCGTGGCTGGTGGTGACGCGGGACGTCCTGGCGCGCGAACGGCTCCGGGCACGGCTGGACCTGGTCGACCTCCGGCTGCGCGCGGGGCTGCACCGCGAGTCGACCGCCGTGCTGGCGGAGCTGACCGCGGAGCACCCGCTGGACGAACGCGCCGCCGCGCAGTTCATGCTCGCCCTGTACCGCTCCGGGCAGCAGCGGGAGGCGTTGCGGCACTACGACCAGGTCCGCCGCGGGCTGGCCGACGAGCTCGGCGTGGACCCGAGCCCGCAGCTGCGCGACCTGCACCAGCAGATCCTCACGGCGACGGCGGCACCCGCGTCCACGCAAGCCCCCGTGCTCGTCCCCCGGCAGCTGCCCGCCGACCTGCCGGGCTTCACCGGCCGCGACGACCAGCTCGCCGAACTGGACGCGCTGCTGGCCGAGCGGCGCGACGCGGTGGTGGTCGCCGCGCTGTCCGGCACGGCGGGCGTCGGCAAGACGACCGTCGCGGTGCGGTGGGCGCACCGCGTCGCCGACCGCTTCCCCGACGGGCAGCTCTACGTGAACCTGCGGGGTTTCGACCCCGGCGGCACGGTGCTGGACGCCGCCGACGCCGTGCGCGGGTTCCTCGACGCGCTCGGCGTGCCCTCGGGCAACGTGCCGCGCGACCACGAGGCGCAGGTCGCGCTGTACCGCACGCTGCTCGCCGACCGGCGGGTGCTGCTGGTGCTGGACAACGCCCGCGACTCCGCGCACGTCCGGCCGCTGCTGCCCGGTGCGCCGGGGTGCCTGGTGGTCGTGACCAGCCGCGACGACCTGGGCGGGCTGGTCGCCACCAACAACGCCCGGCCGTGCGTGCTGCCCGTGCTGTCCGCCGAGCAGGCGAACCGGCTCCTGGCCGCACGGCTCGGCGTGCGCCGGATCCACGCCGAACCCGAGGCGACGGCCGAGCTAGTCGCCCGCTGCGCGGGGCTGCCGCTGGCGCTGGCCGTGGTGGGCGCACGGGCCGCCACCCGTCCTGGTCTGCCGCTGGCGTCGCTGGCCGCCGAGCTCGACGCGGACGACCTCGGGCTGGACGGGTTCGCCAGCGGGGACGCCGACACCGACGTGCGCTCGGTGTTCTCCTGGTCCTACCGCGCGCTCGGCGACGAGGCGGCGCGCGCGTTCCGGCTGCTGGCCGTGCACCCCGGCCCGGACTTCGCCACGCCCGCCGCCGCGTCGCTGCTCGGCGTTCCGCAGGCCGCGGCGCGGCGGGTGCTGGTCGAGCTGACGCGGGCGCACCTGCTCGCGGAGGTCTCGCCCGGCCGGTTCGCGTTCCACGACCTGCTGCGCGCCTACGGCGTCGACCTGGCGGACCCGGACGAGCACAGCGCGGCGCTGCTCAGGTTGCTCGGGCACTACCACCACAGCACCAACAACGCGCGCACGCTGTTCGCGATCCGCCAGAACGTCGGGCCCGAGCCGCCCGGCCCCGACGTGGTCGTGATCGACTTCGCCGAGCTCGAGCCCGCGCTGGCGTGGTTCGACGAGGAGGTGGCCACGATCCTCCCGACCATCCGGTACGCCACCGCGGCCGGACTCCCGCACGAGGCGTGGCTGGTGACCAAGGCGGCGGCGGCGTTCCTGGACCGCCGGGGGATGCTCTGGGACAACGCGGACCTGCTGCTCACCGGCCTGGAAGCCGCCGAACGCGCGGGCGACCGCCGCGAGGAGGCGGCCGTCCGGCAGAACCTGGGCCGCGCGTGCTTCAGGGTGGGCGCGTACGACGAGGCGCGGGTGCACCTCGACCGGGCCCTGGTGCTGAACACCGAACTGGGCGACACCAAGGCCCTCGCGCTCACCCGCCTCGGCCTCGCCAGGCTGTGCGGCTCGCTGGGAGCCGACCGCGAGGCGCTGCACCACGTCCAGTGCTCGCTGGAGCACTTCGAGGCCGAGGGCGACGAGAGCGGGCAGGCGTTGGCGCACAACGGGATCGCGCTCTGCCGTTCGCAGCTCGGCGACTACCCGGAAGCACTGCGGCACGCCGAGCTCGCACTCGCCCACGCCCCGGACGACTCCGGCTACCTGGACACGATCGGCCACGTCCACCTCCGCCGCGGTGACCACGACTCCGCCATCACCTACCTGCGCAAGGCGGTCGAGCTCGCCGTCCGCGAGCACGACAACAACTCCGAGGCGGAGTCCTACACCCACCTCGGCGACGCCTACGCCGCCGCGGGCGACCACGCCGCCGCCCGTGACGCCTGGCAGCACGCGCTGACCATCCTCGACCAGTTCCAAGCCCCGGAAGCCGCGAGCGTCCGGGCCCGGCTGCGCGACCTGGTGGGAGTGGTGGACCGGGCCGTCTGAGAATCCACTGTGGACTGACGTGCGACGCCCCCGAACACCGCCAGGCCCGGCGGATGGTGCTGCCGGGCCTGGCGGATCGGGACAGCGGGTCAGAACATGCCCCTCCCGCCCCCGCTGTTGCGGTGCACGATCCCGTCACTGGACTCGTAGAACCCCGACCTCTTCGAGTTCTCCGTCCCGTAGCGGTAGTCCTCACTCGGGTTGGGCCGCCCGGTCGCCGGGTTCTTCTTGGTCGGCTGCGGACCGAGGTTCATGCGGCCCGGCATCTTCTGCTGGTCGATGCGCTCCTTCCGGCTGAAGATGCAGTCCGACGGCACCGCGTTGCCCGACTTGCAGTAGGACGCCCCCAGCGGACGAACCGCGTCCGGTGAGTCGCACCCGATCGTCTGCGACCGGTTCCCCGCCGCGTAGCAGCCCATGTCGGTGGCCGGAGCGGCCTCCATCTCCCGCTGCGTCCTCTCCCACTCGTCGCGCTGCCGCTTGGGCTCCTCGTACCGCTCCTCGGCGTAGTGGCCCTCGAAGCTCATCCAGCCGCCCGTGGCCGTTCCCAGCGCGGCGCCGTCGACGCCCTTGGCGACGCCGTCCACCACCCTGCTCGTGACCTCGGCCGACTTGTCGACGGCCGACGCGGCTTCCAGGGCCTTGTCGGCTCCCTTCACCGCCCAGCCGAGCGCCTTGCCGTAGATGCCGGTGATGGCGGAGACGCCGTCGAGCACCGCCGTCCGGTAGTCGCCCTCCTTCACCGAGATGACCGCGTCGGCGACCGAGCTGACCACGGCCACGGCGCCGAACACCAACCCGGCGGGCGGCGGGAGCAGCGCGCCGATGCTCGCGAACGTCGAGATCGCCCCGAACACCCGGCCCCAGAGGCTGCGACCGGAGGGGTCGGCGTAGGTGAGCGGGTTGTTGTCCGAGTACGTGTACCCGTTCATCGACTGCGCGTCGTTCTTGGTCAGCAACGAGTCCACCGACAGGAACCGGCCCAGCACCGGGTCGTACTCGCGGGCGCCCAGGTGCACCAGGCCGGTGGACGGGTCGTTCGTCCCGCCCACGAAACCCCGTTCACCGGGGAACACCGCCGATCCCCGCGTCCCGCCGAACGGCGTCTGCCGCTTGCGGGTGACCTGGAGTCCCGTGCTGGTCACGGCGACCTGGGACGTGCCCTGGTGGTCGCCCGCCAGCCAGGTCAGGCCGGACGCGTCGCGCATCGCCACGGTCTGGTCGCCGAACTGGTAGTAGCGGGTCGCCGACTTGGCGCCGGTCGCCTTGGTGACCCGCAGCTCCTGGCCGTCCAGGTACAGCGTGGTCCCCGTCGGGTCGCGGCGCAGCAGGCGCTCGCCGTCGGCGTCGTAGACGAACTCGGTGGTGGTGCCGCCCTGGGTCACCTTGGCCAGTCGGCCCTCGGCGTCCCAGTCCAGCGCCTGCCCCGGTTTGACCTTGACGTTCCCGGCCGCGTCGTAGGTCACCTGGCCGGAGGTGTCCACGCCCGGCCCCTTGGTGGCGACCGCCGTCACCGCGTGCGAGCGCGGTTGCCCGGACGCCGGGTACGTCGACGTCTGGACGGTGTTGCCGCCCGTCGCGTGCTGGGTCTGGGTCAGCCGGTTGCCGCTCACGTCGTAGGTGAACGACTGCCAGTACGGCGCCGCCCCGCCCAGGGTGGCGACGTCCGGGGTGTCCCCGCACTTCGCCGACGCCGGCGTCCACGCCTCGGCGAGCCGCAGGAGGTCGTCGTAGCGGAAGCACTGGGTGTCGGCCCGGCCCGGTGCCTTGTCCGAGACCGAGGTGATGTTCCCGGACGGGTCGTAGGAGTAGTTGACATCGGACTGCATCGGGCTCGGCACCTCGGCGTCCACGATGGACCTCTGGAGCCTGCGGGTGTTGGGGTCGTAGTAGTTCGACAGCCACAGCCGCTTGCCCTGCTCGCCCAGCGTGGTCCGGGCGATCTCGCCGTAGCGGGTGTACTCGGCACTGGACACGTAGTCGACCGTGTCGCCGTCGCCGCCGGTCATCGTCAGCGGGTGGCCGAGGTCGTCGTAGGTGTAGGACACCGACTCCGCGGCCAGGCTCCCCGCCTCGGTGAAGCTGCGACCGGCGATGTGGCCGTCAGCCTTGTACCCGAGGTAGGTCGTGTACGAGCCCGCCAGACCGGGTTCCCGCGTGCTCGCCGGGATCGTGACCGTGGACCCGACGACCTTGCCGAGCGGGTCGTAGCCCTCGACCGCGTCGCGGTAGGCCAGCCCACCCGCGTACCGGGTGGACGTGGCGGGCAGCCCCTTGCCGAGCAGGGCGCTGTCGTAGGTCCACTCCGCCTGGACCGGACCCGTCGACGAGTCGAGCCGCTCGGAGGTCTTGCGGTCGAGGTCGTCGTAGCCGAAGACCACGACGGTGCCCCTGGCGTCCTTGCGGGACACCAGGTTGCCGACCTTGTCGTAGGCCAGGGCGGTGACGCCCTTGTCCGGGTCCTCGTCCACGACCTTGCGGCCGTGCAGGTCGTACGTGCGCTTCCACGCCTGCCCGGACGGGTCCACGATCCCGGCCAGCTGGTCGGCGGGCGTGTACGCGTACGTGGTGCGGTCGTAGGTCGCCTGCACCGCGGTCCCGTGGTACTGCCGGAACTCCACCAGACGTCCGCGGGCGTCGTAGATGGACGTCCCCGCGGTGGCTCCCGCGGGCGGGGTGACCGTCACGCGGTCGCCGTCGTAGACGGCGGTGACCCGCCACAGCTCCTGGGCACCACCCTTGATCACGTGCGTCTTCTGCCGTCCGACGCCGTCGTAGGTGTTGACCGCCTGGCTGGGGACGTCGGCGTCACTGGCGACCCAGATCCGGTCGTCGACCGGAGCGCTGTTGTAGTACGGGTTGGTCGCCCGGAACTGGCGGCCCTGCGAGTCGTACGCGCTGTCCGCGATCAGCCTGCCGCCGCCGGGTGACGGCGTCTGCTTCTGCCGCAGCCGCAGCAACCCGTCGTAGATCTCCTTGCTGGTCGTGTAGTTGCCGTTCGGCCCCAACGACGTCGTGGTCACCACCGTCGGGTCGTCCTGCCGGTAGTCATAGGCGAAGTACTGGTTGCCGTGCGGGTTCGACGTCCGCGGCCGGTTCGGCAGCCACACCTCGGTGGTGCGGCCGAGGGAGTCGTAGGTGGTCTCGGTGACGTTGCCGTTGGCGTCCTTGACCTGGATCGGCTGGCCGAAGGACGTCTCCAGGGTGGAGGTCGTGGAGAACCCGGCCGCGTCGGTCACGACCGTCCCGGTCACCGGGCCGCCGACCGCCGGGGTGTAGACCGTCCTGCTCCCGTGGTCGTTGGCGTCCTTTGTGGACGTCGCTCGACCGTGGAGGTCGTAGGCCGCCGTCGACTTCAGCGTGGTCACGGGGTCGGTGCCGGTCCACTGGTCCAGGTCCTCCACGCGCGTGGCGTTGCCGTGGTCGTCGTAGGAGGTCCTGGTCGCCGACACCGCGTCGTCCGGGAGCTTCGGCGTGGCCGTGCACGCCTTCGCGACCGTCTTCACCAGCGACGGCAGGGTGAGCAGCCACGCGCCGGTGTTCTCGGCGTAGTCGACGGTCGTGCACCGGTCGTCGGCCGCGGTCGTGGTGTCGCCCAGGTCGTCGGTCCTCGTCACCTGCCCGTGGGAGTTGTAGGTCGGCTCGGTCCTGGTCTTGCGCCAGCCGCCCGCGGACAGCGCCTGGTAGGTGGTCTCCGGGCCGGATGTGACCAGGTAGGCGTTCAGCGCGCCGCGGGTCGCGGTCGGCCCCTGGACGGCCGGGGTGCTGATCGTCTTGGACACCACCTTGGTGGTGTCGCCGTCGAACACGGTCGTCTCGAACTTGCGGCCCTGCAGCCAGCGGTCGTCGTTGCGGGCCGCGTTCTCCGTGTCGACCACCTGCGCCTGCCGGGTCCCGCTCGGCAGGCGGTCGCCGTTCATGCCCTGGTAGTAGCGCTCCTCGGTCAGCGTGACCGGGCCGGACGGGTCCTCCGCCACGCCCTTGCGGACCTGCACCCGCTTGAAGCCGTGGAACACGTTGTAGTCGCGGTGGTCGTCCTTGGTGAGCTCCGAGTCGTCCCACGCCCACGCGGCCCCGTCCAGGTAGCTATACCTGGTCTCCTGCACGGGGTTGGCCGAGATCCGGTCGGACTCGGTGATCTTCTCGACCACGTACTTCTGGAAGCGGTCGGTCTGCTCGGCGAAGTTCTTCTTCGCCCACTTGACCGGGTAGCACCGCAGGGTGTTGCTCTCCGCCGCGGGCACCTGCTGGCCCGCCACGCAGTCCGGCTTGGCGTAGGTGACCTCGATCAGCCCGCCCGACTCCGACTCGATCGCGCTGACCCGGTAGCGCAGCAGCGGGCCGACGCCGTCAGTCTTCTCGACCCGGTTGGGCATCTTCGTGCCCTCGAACCGCACCTGCGGCAGCTCGACGGACCCGCCCGCCAACCCGGTGTGCTTGACGCCCTTGAGCCACAGCGCGGGCTTCTCGCCGTCACCGTTCACCGGGAACTGCTGGTCCAGCTGCCACTGCTCGACGGGCCGGTAGCCGGAACCGTCGCGGACGCTGGTGACGACCTTGTCCAGGCGCTTGGTCGTCCAGAAGGACGGGCCGTGCTGGTCCTTGCACGTCGCGGTGTCGCACTTGTCGCTCCACGGCACGTCCGGCCAGTTGTCCTTCTTGCTCGGCGTGCAGTCGCTGCCGGGCACGCACCGGTCGGCCGTGACGAAGTCGACCTTGGCCGCGGCGGGCTCGGAACTGCCCGTGTTCAGGCCGTAGAGCGCGGTCTTCAGCGTGCCGCCCCTGGTGTAGGAGACGGCGGCGTCCTTGCCCGCCACGCCGTAGGAGTTGGTCTCGGGGCTGTAGTCGTAGAGGATCTCGTTGCCGTTGCGGTCGACGACCTTGTCCAGGTTCCACCGCCACGGCAGCACGCACTGCGAGGTCTCGAACGTGCCGCGGTGGCACGGTTCGTTCGCGTCGTCGCCGTAGACCGGCAGCTTCCACGTCGACCCCGCGTCGGCGCGCGACCCGAAGAAGTACTGCGTGCCGTCGACCGTCGTGATCTTCCACGACTCGGTCGCGTCACCCGGCGAGCCGATCCGCTCCACGCGCGCACCGTCGTCCGAGCGCGGGTGCCACCCCTTCGCCGCGTCTAGCACCAGCTCGCCGCCCGAACCGCCGTAGGACGAGGTCGCGTTGTCGCTGCGCCAGCACAGGTCGCCGACGTCCTTGGGCGGCGTCGTGCCGTCCATCGTGTCGTTGGCGCACGGGATGTAGGACCGCTCCACGAACCCGACCGACAGGTCCCAGCCGTCACCGACCCACGACGCCTGGTTGTTGGTCGCGCTCGTCCGGCCGTCCACTGAGGACGACGCGTAGGACAGCGCGGGCTGCGGGGCGAGCCCGCCGGGAACCGGCGGGACCCGCATCGGGTACGACCAGGTGAAGTCTCCGGTCTGGCCGGAAACGTCCCACTTGGCCGACGGGGACAGCGGGGTGGCCCGGCTGGTGCCGCCGCCGTCCACACCCCCGCCGCCGGGCCCCTGGTCGCCGTGCAGCTCGTTCCCGACGGCCTCGTCCTGGCCGCGGGAGGTGTCGGGCTTCTGCTCGGTCACCTTGGTGGAAGCGGTGTCCGGCAAGGGGACCGAGGGCTCCGCGGCCCACGCGGCCGGGGAGAGGACGGTCGTCACCACGGAGGTGACCAGGACGAACGGGAGCAGGACGGCGAGACGTCTACCGCTGGTGCGCAAGAACCCTCCAGTCATGATGCGAACACCGCCGCGTCGGTCGGGGCGTTGACGAGGACGTAGCCCAGCTGCTTGTCCACCGGGTAACCGGCGCAGGCCACGTCCCCGGACACGAAGCTGTCCGTGCCCTTGCACCGGTAGAGCGGCTGGCTGGGCCCGGCCGGGGCGGTCGTCCAGATCCGGCCCTGCGAGCCCACGACGGTCTTGCCCTCGCAGGCCGTGTCGGTGGACGCGAACGAGTCGTTCCCGTCGCGGCACAGCATCAGCGAGGTGGTGTCGGGCTGGTCGGCCATCGCCAGGAACCCCGACGCCTCGCCGAACACCGCGGCCACCGGCGGACCGTCCACAGTGGCCACGTCGTCGTAGCCCGGCAGGATGTACCGGGTCAGGGCGGCGTACCCGCCCGTGTAGCCGAGCAGGCCCTCGGACGTGGCCCCCTCGCACGTGCTCGACCGCGACTCGAACCGGTCACCGCCCGCCTTGCAGCGGTACAGCGCGACGGTCGGGACGTTGGTCGGCTGCACGGTGTACACCAGGCCGACCTCACCGACCCTGGCCTGCCCCTCGCAGGCCGAGTCGGTCGAGGTGAACGCGTCCGCTCCGGCCGCGCACGCGTACAGCGTCCGCGTGTTCGGCCCCGCGGCCACCGAAAGGCCCAGTGCGCCTTCGAAGTGGTACCCAGCCCGGACCTGGCCGGTCGGACCGCTGTAGTGGTCGCCCACGCCGTTGACGAACCGGCCGAGCTGCCCCGCAACCGGGGCGGCCCACGCCGCGCGCTCGGCGATCGTGCCGTCGCGCAGCACGCCCTCGGCCGCGTGCACCTCGTCCAGGTCACCGCGGAAGAACCCGGAGGGCTGCCCGCTGACCTTGCTCCGGCCGATCACCTCCTTGCCCGCCGCGGGCCACAGGACGGCACCGTCGCGCGAGGCGACCAGCTGGCCGTTCACGTACAGCCGCAGCTGCCGCGCCGGGTAGTCGTAGACACCGGCCAGGTGCGTCCACTCGTTCACCTTCGGCGACACCGCGTCGGCCGCGTACACCAGCGGTGCGCCGTCGGAGTCGGCCGTGTGGGCGCCGAACACCCACCGGTCGAGCTCCGGCCGGTACTGCAGGACGTACCCGGAGTTGCGGTCGCCGTCCTGGCTGACGACCGTGGCCACCTTGTCGGTGGCGCGCAGCCGGACCCAGGCGGAGACGCTGAAGCTGTCGTGCATGGGCACGTACGACGGGTTGGTCAGGACACCGGTGCCGTCGAGCACCGCGGCCTGCCCCGTCACGCCGGGCCCGTAGGTGACGCCCCCGGTGACGACGGCGTCGTTCTTGCGCCAGGTCGCGTCCTTGGCCGACTTGTCGTCGAACCGGTAGTAGCCCCAGTCCCCGTCGAGCACGTCGTCGTGGACCTTGCGCACCTCACCGCCGGACAGCACCTTGCCGTACACCTTGACCTCGTCGACGGCGAGGTCGAAGAACGAGGCGTTGCCGCCGTTCCACCTGGCCCTGCCGATCGACATCGGTCCCGGCGCGGGCAGGATCGTCACACCGACCTGGGCCGCGGAGAGCAGACCGTTCACGTACAGCCGCACCTGGTGCAGACCGACGTCGTAGGACATGGCCAGGTGCGTCCACTCGCCCGCGTTCGCCGACTCGGTCGAGTTCAGGATCGTCACGGCCTGGCCGGGGTTGTCCACGTCCTTGGTCGGCACGATCACCGTCCACTTGCGCGCGGCACCGTTGTACCCCAGGGAGAACGCGCTGAGCCGGGTGCCGTCCTGCGCGATCACCGCCTCGTTGTTCGTACCCGCGTTCGCCAGGTAGACCCACGCGGCAGCCGAGAAGCTCTGCGTGGTGTCGACGACCGGGCCGTCGGTCTCCGCGTAGCCCGAGGTGCCGTCGAGCCGGAGGCCGTTCGGACCACCGCGCCCGCCGACCCTGGTCGCGCCGCCCTTGAGGGTGGCGGTCATGCCGCGGCCGCTCGCGTCCGCACCGGTCGTCCCGTCGCGCTCGTCGAACGACCAGGACGCCGCGTCGGCTGTCGGCAGCACCGCCGGAGCCGACTCCGCCGGGTAGGAGTGGAACAGCGCGGACACCCGCGTCTTGTCGAGCTGGCCGGTGTACATGCGGACGTCGTCCACGTCGCCGACCCACTGCTCGGCGGGCTGACCCGCCACCTTGCCGCGCCCGATGACCAGTGGAGCGCCCGCAGGCGGCTGCCACGCCGAGTTCAGCGTGCCGTCACCGACGCGCGTCCCGTTGACGTACAACCAGATCTTCTTGGTCGCCGGGTCGTACACGCCCACCAGGTGGGTCCACTTGCCGACGTCGGAGGGCACGACGGACACCGCCGCCTGCGTGACGGGAGCCGAAGCCGTGTCCGACTCGGGCATCTCGAAGCTCCACACGCCGAACGGGTGGTTGGGCTCCCGCACGTGCCCCAGCTTGAACTTGCTGGAGCTGGCTCCGTCGACGGTGACCGCGTCCATCTTGCAACCGCCGGGGTTCGCCGTGAAGTCGCACGCCTTGTCCGGCAGGCGGACCCAGGCCGAGACCGCGAACGCCAGGTCGGTGCGCACGTCCAGCCCGGTCGTGGTGACCGCGTCGGAACCGCCGTGCAACGAGATGGCGTTGCCGACCCGGCCGGGGACGAACCCCGCACCGCCCGCGAGCGTGCCGCCCCGAGCGCCGACCGAGTCGGCGGCGTTGCGACCGGACGACTCGTCGAACTGGTAGTCGTGCACCAGCGACAGGTCGCGGCCCGCCATGGCCTGGATCTCCGAGGCGAACAGCGTCCGCGAGTACCCGGCCACGTCGTCCACGGCACCGGTGAAGTACTCCACCGGTCCGCCGTTCCACTTGGCCCGGCCGATCTGGAGCCCACCCGTGGCGTTCCAGCCCTGCGTGTGCGCGGTCGACCCGACGAGCACACCGTTGACGTAGAGCTGCATCTGCTTGGCGGGCGCGTCGTAGACCGCGACCAGGTGCGTCCACTGTCCCAGCTGGACGGACCCGGCGAGCACCTCGTCACGGGCGGAGCCCGTGTCGTCGGTGCCGAACATGATGAACGACCAGTGCCCGTCGTCGGCCGCGCGGACCTTGAACGCGCTGATCTTCGTCCCGTCCTCGGACACCACGGCGGGCAGGCCGCCGAGCTTGTCCACCCGCGCCCAGGCCGCCACCGAGAAGCTGCGGTCGGTGTCCACGGTGTGCGGGGCGTTGACCCACTGCTGGCCCGCGCCGTCCAGGCGGGCGGCCAGGTCGGACGAGTCGGGCATCCCCGACTGGCCCGCCGTGTACACGCCGCCGTTGACCATGGTCGCGTTCAGGCCGTTGGACGACGAGTCGGCGGTGCTGCCGTCGAGCTTCCACAGCCCCTTGGCGACCGCGTCACCGCCGACGACACCGCGGATCTCCTCGTCCGTCAGCACCCGGCTGTAGGCGCGCAGCTCGTCGATCGAGCCGTGCCAGGGGTTCCCGGTCCTGCCGTTGTCCTGGTTGCGGCCCAGGACCATCGGACCGGTCGCGTTGTACGCGGCGGTCTTCGCGGCCGTACCGGCGAGCACACCGTTGACGTAAAGCCGCATCTGCTTGGCGGGCGCGTCGTACACGGCCACCAGGTGCGTCCACTCCCCCACCTTCGCGGCCACACCGCTCTGCACGGCCGCGTCACCGGGGTGGGTGGCCGCGTCGGAGCCGAACGTGTAGAACTCCCACCGGTCACCGGCCGGGTTCGCCCGGTACCCCAGCAGCATCCCGCTGTTCAGACCCCCGAACTGGGCCACCGTCGTGGCCAGCGAGTCCGCCGCCGTGGTGCGGTCGAGCTTCGCCCACACCGCCACCGAGTAGCTCTGGTCGGTGCGCACGACCGGGCCGTCCGTCTGCACGTAGTCGGCGTCCTCGTCCAGCTGCAACGCGCCGTCCACGGCACCGTTCGGCACGAAGTGCGCGCCACCGCGCAGCACGCCCATGCTGCCGCCCGCCACCGAGTTGCCCGCGGTGGTGCCGTTGGCCTCGTCGAACTTCCAGTAGCCCAGCTGCACGTTGTCGCGGCTGACCGCGGCCCGGATGTCGGCGTCGTTGAGCACCCGGTCGTAGAGCTTCACCTCGTCGACCGAGCCCTGGAGGTAGTCGACGTCCGCGTGCGAGTCCCACATCGTCCGTCCGATCCGGACGGACCCCGCCGCGTTCTCCGGCCGCGCGTTGGCCTTGGCCACGCTGCCCGCCAGCACGCCGTTGACGTACAGGCGGAGCTGGTTCGCGGGCGCGTCGTACACGCCGGTCAGCTGCGTCCACGAGTTGAGCTGCGCGGTCGACGACGACCACACCAGGTCCGCCGCACCCTGCACGGCGTCCGGGTCGGCCATGCCGAACACCCAGCGGCCGCCGTTCTCCGCGCGGTACCACAGGTCGAACCCGGCGAACGTCGTGCCGTCCTGGCTCACGACCGCCTGCGCGCCCTCGGCCTTGGTGATCTTCGCCCACGCCGACACCGTGAAGCTGCCGTCGGTGCGCACGGCGTTGGGCGCGGTCGCGTAACCGCTGGTGCCGTCCAACGTGATGGCCGATCCCACGGCACCGGGCGTGTAGCTGATGCCGCCCGTGGTGGTGCCGTCGCGGTCGCCGAGGAACGCCGTGTCCTTGGCGTTGCCCTCGAACGAGTACTGCGCCACGGCCCCGCTGCCCGGCCGCACGTGGACGTGCAGCAGGGTCTCCGGGCTCAGGTTGCCCGCCCGGTCGGCGCTCTGCACGTGCAATGCGCGAGGTCCGTCGCCAGGCGGCGTCGTGCTCACGGTCGCCCTGCCGCCCAACGCGTCCGCGTCCACCGTGGTGTTCTGCTGCTCGTCCCACCGGTACACGTAGTGGTCGACGTCGGTGACGCCGGCGGCCTCGAAGGTGAACGTGCCCGGCACGCCGACACCGCCGTGCCACCTGTTGTCGTCCTGGTAGAGCCCCGCGCCGACCTTCGGCGCGGTGGCGGGCCCGACGCGGTCGACCACGAAACCCGGACCGCTGCGGGCATCACCGGTGTCCCACCCGTCGTCACCGCGCAGCGACCACGTGACCTCCTGGCCGTTGCGCTGGGTCAGGTCGTAGGTGGTGCTGTAGGTGTTGCCCTGCTGGAGCTGCGGCCCCTTGCGGTCCTCGGTCGCCGACCCGGCCTTGATCGACCAGTTCGCGGTGAGCTGGTCCGCGCCGTCCGCGTCGGTGATCTTCCCCTTGAGCCGGACGGAGTCACCGGTCAGGAACGCCTTGCCACCGCACCACTTGCACACCACGCCCGCGGGCTCGGTGGTCAGGTCGGTGGCCGGGCTCGGCTTGGTGTTGTACTGCGCGACGATGCGGGTGGCACCACCGTCGTACTTGCGCCACCCGTCGGTGTAGCCGTTGTTCTCGTTGGCCGCCTTGATGAAGTACGCCGACCAGCCGGACGGGTTGTAGTACCCGCCCAGGTTCCAGCCGATGCCCTTGTTGCCCGCGCACCCCGTGTAGGCGGGTTGGGCGTTGGCAGCGCCCACGAACGTGCCCGCCGGCTGGTTGTTCCAGCTCAGGTTGGCGTCGAACGTGGAGTTGGCGATCCACAGCTCGTGCTGGGCGTCGGCGCAGCGCGGGCTGTAGAGGATGGTCGCGTTCAGCGAGATGCCGATGACCCGCTTGTCGCGCAGGAAGCTCGTGTCGAACTCCCAGAACGACCGCGTGGCACCGATGTCGTTCGAGCCGGTGCACCCCGTCAGCCCCGAACAGCGCCCCACCTTGGCGTAGGAGTCGACGTCACCGCCGCCCCACCAGTGCTTGCTGTCCGGCTTCCCGGAGAACACCTTCGCCCACCCCGCGATGTCGGCCGTGCGCCAGTCGGGGTCGATCGTGACCGGGTACACCGTCTTCGGATCGGCCAGCATCTCCTGATCGGGCACCAGGGTCAGCGACCCGTCCCCCACCTCCAGTCCGACGGAAGCGGTCCGCTCACCACCCGCGTCCCACATCCGCGCGGGCGGCGTGTCGTACAGGACGTTCCCACCGCTGTCGGTCGCCCGCAGCGCCCCGTCCTGCGCGGTCACCTCCACCCCATCGGCCCGCAGCCCCATCCCGACCTTCGCGAGCGCCGGGTTCTTCGCCGCCTCGGCGGTCTTGACCACCAGGTGGTGGGCAACCCCGTCACCCTCGGCCGTCAACTCCAGGTCCACCCCCGGCAACACCTCGCGATACGTCGCCGTCGCCCCGCTCAACACAGGGGTCGGCAGAGCGCTCGGCCAGGTCAACGTGATCGGCCCGTACTTCAGCAGCGGACCCGTACCACCACCGGACAGGGTCGTACCCGTCACGACGACCTTGGGACTCACCGTCCGATCCGCGTTCAGAGCAAGAGTCGGATCCACCGGCACCCACGACGCCCCCCGCTGCACCTGCATCGGCCGCGCACTCAGCTCCGCCACCATCGTGCCGTCCGGCTGCGCCGACACCTTCCGCGTCGCCGTCCCCAACGACGTCACCACCACCGGCTCGTGCTGCCTCCGCGCCGCAGCCACCGCCACCGCCTGATCAGCCGCCTCCCCAATCCACGGCCCCCCACCAGCCTCGACCCCAGGCCCCCCAGAGCGCACCACCACAACCCCGAGCCCAACCCCCAACACCACCACGACCAGCGCCGACAACCTTCTTCGCCACGTCATCGCCCGTCCTCCACCCCATTCAAGACAACAACCGGGCGAAGTGGACCAGGCCAACCTTGCACCAACCTGACACAGCCCTGTCACGTGCCCGGTGGGCGTTGATCGAGCCGACGCTGGCGACGTGGCGGACTGCCAGGCGAGGGCCGGGAATCGCGGCACGAGTGCACGATTCGCGGGAGTCCGTGAATGCGATCCTGCACGTCGATCCCGGACCAGGGGAATTGTGCTCCACCCACTCGCGCAACGCGAAGCGACTGGCGCATCACCCTGCCCCGACAAGACTTGGGGCATCTTGGTCCCGCCTTGCGCCTGCGAAGAAGTAGAGATCAGTTGCCATTTCACGCGGGCAACGGGCAACTCTGGATATGTTTGCTCCGGCGGCTGAGGATGGTCGAGCGGTGGGGTTCCGGATCCGAAGAATGCCCGAACGGTCGAATTGGGCCAGATGAAATCCTCTTCTCGACGTCGTACCGTGCGCCGATCTCGAGGCTTGACGCACGGCACCAGGAGGACGACCACCGCCACCGATGTGTGAGAACACCCTGAGCTGGAGAACTTCGATGGCATGGACCTGGGCGGACATCACAGTTGGGCTCGGCCTCGAGCCGGACGAGGCAGGAGGGACGGCGGGCCCGATCACAGGACCGTCTGATGGTGGTGCCGACCCCGTGATGCGGTGGAGGACGCGCCTGCTCCCAGGTGGCGCCGCGCTGCGGTACAGGGCATCGACGGCCGACACCGTGCTGTACTGGCACCACGGTTCGCCCGCGAGGGTGATGTCGGACGGCCACCGGCCGCTCGCGGTGCTCGGTGGTGCGGATGAGGGCTGGAACTCCCGGCAGTGCACGGTCCCCGCCGGGGTTCGGCACACGGTGGTGTCGGATGGCGACGACCCCGTGTTGTGGAGTGAGGCATCCGTTCCCGGCCGCCCGGACTGGGCGTTCGACGACGAGGTCGTTGGCCCTTCCCGGCCCGCCGATGGCACTCGATCCGAGCCAGGAACGCCGCGGCCGCCGACCGTCGAGGCGTTCGACCTGACCGAACACATCGAGGGTGGCTACTTCCGCCAGCTGTGGGAGTCCGGGCAAACCCTGCGGACGAGCCGGGGGGAACGCACCCTGGCCAACACGATCCTCTACCTGCTCGACCGCCGCTCTCCCGTCGGACGGCTGCACTTGAACCTGTCCGACATCACCCACTTCGCGCACGGGTCGGGGGTTGTCGACTACCTGCTGGTGGCTCCGGACGGGTCCGTTCACCAGCAGCAGCTGGGTGTGGACGTCACGCGGGGGCAGGTGCCCGCGTTCACCGTGAGGGGCGGGTGGTGGAAGGCGAGCAGGCTCGCCGAAGGCCAGGAGGAGGCGCTGATCAGCGAGATCGCGGCTCCGGGGTTCGTGTTCGAGGACCAGCGGCTCGCACGGGTCTCCGAGGTGCCCGAGTTGTTCCCCGACCACGTCGACCGCGTTCTTCCCTATGCGTTCGGTTGAGGGGATCGATCCCGTGCCGCAGAAGCGGGAACCGGCGCGCCCCGTCGTGAGGATCAAGGGCACCGTCGATGCGGAGCTGCTTTCGGCGTGGCTGACGGACGTGGCGGGTGCTGTCGAGGTCGAGGTGCGGGGTCTGGTCACCACCGTCCGCGGACTTGACCTCGACCTCGACCTCGATCTCGACCCGTCGACCGCGTCGCACGTCGAGCCGACGTGGTGGGCGGCCTCGGTCCTGCGCCGAGCGCTCCGAACTGTCGTGGACGCCGGCGACTGCGGATCTCCAGGTCTGGAGAACGTGCTCGCGGGAGGGACGTGGGCCCATCCACGCGCCCGACGGGGGCCGGCTGACGTGGCCGGGATCATGCTGGTGAAACCGGGGATGCGGGCGGGGCCGAGCGCGCTCCGCGAGATCGGCCGACGCCTCGCCGAATGCGGCTACCGCGCGGAACGGGCGAGGGCCGTGAGCGCGGAGGAGATCGGTCGTGAGAACCTCGCGGTCCAGCACCACGGGGCGCACGCCGAGCTCGCGATCAGCGGCAGGATGTCGCCGCTGGAACGGATTGCCTACCTCACCATCTACGACAAACCTTCCTTCGTCGAAAGGTTCGGTGTCACCGCGGCCGAGGTCGACGTGTTCCCGGCGCAGGTCGTGCTGGAGAAGATGGGGGTGCCTGCTGAGACCCTCACCCGGTGGAGTGTGCGGGACACCGCACGGCACAACCTCGACAGCGGGGAGGTGGACGGTCCCAACGGGATCGGTGACTGCCTGTTCGTCAACGTCTTCCAGGACCCAGGGCACCACGGCGGTCAACCGTTCGCGGTGCTCAACCCCCACCTTCCAGGCGTGCTCGCGGAGTTCACCGCGGGCAACGGGGCCATCGCGATCCAGATCAGCACCGCCAGCGACCACGCACTGCCGTGGTGGCGGATGCGCAGGGAGTTCTGCGGGGTCACCGATCCGCGGGAAGCGTTGCCGGGCAGCGTGCGCGGCGACGCTCTCGCGGGACTGCTCGACCTGTCCGGTGTGGACGGACGACCTGTCCGGCGCATCAACAACGGAGTTCACCTGAGCAACGGCGCGGTCGAGGCCCTGCGAGACGGTTGGACCTGGCTGCGCCAGGCGCCGGACGACACGGTCGCGGGCCACCTGCTGGCGGCCGCTGGGGTGTCGCCGTGGAGTGCGGTCACCAAGCCGTTCGTGGTGATCGGGCGGGCGAGGCGGGTGGCGCAGGAGATCACCGACGGTCTCGACGCGGAGGGTGTCGCACCGCTGCTGTCCGGAGTCACGATGCTGGAGCATGCCGACGACTGGGACGACAGCGATGCGGTGGAACTGGTGGATGCCGTTTGGGCGGCGACGACCAGTGTGCGGCAGGATCGGGCGACCAGGGCGATCGCTCTCGTGCGCGACGCCGGTGTTCTCGTCATCGTCTCCGATGACGAGAACACCAACACCGAGTTCGGTTCCACTCCGTCGTGGGAACGGGTTGTTCGCTGCTCGGCCGCGGAAGTGCTGTCGACGCTCGTTTCCCTCTCCGGTGACCACGGCGCGACGGTCGACTCGGTGCTGCCGCTGTGGGATCCGGAGCAGGTGGTCGCCACAGCCGTCCGAACGGCTTCTGCCTGAAGCCGGGTGTTCCGGCGGCCAAACGTGCTTGGTGGCCGCCGGAACACCCGGGTTTCACATCGCGGTTGGCAGCTCCACTTCCTCAAGAGTGCGTTGCAGAGCCACCTCGGCGTGAGCCAGAGTTTCCTCGACCGTCTCCGCGTCATGCGCGGTCGACAGCGCCCAGTTGTGCGACAGGTGGATCAGGACGCCCTGCTCGGCCATGTGGACGGCGAACCGGCGCCGCCAGGTGAGGTCGTGATCGCCCTTCGCCGTGACGGTCGGCATAGCCGGCGGACCGGTGACGCGCAGAGGCGCACCCAACCGCTCGCTGAGAGCGAGCAGCCCCGACGACAGGGACTCCCCGGAGCGCCGCATCTTCTCGACACCGTCCTCTTCCCGCAGGATCCGGATGTTGGTGATGGCGGCCGCCATCGAACTGGCCGAGTTCCAGAAGGTGCCGGCGACGAAGACGCTCTCCGCGGCCGAGCGCAGTCGTTCGGTGCCCAGCACCGCCGCAAGGGGCCATCCGTTGCCCAGTCCTTTCGAGAAGCACACAAGGTCCGGTCGAAAGCCGAAGACCGTGTGCGACCCGCTGAGGGCCAACCGGAAGCCCGCCCGTACGTCGTCGCTGATCAGCAGGGTCCCGGCCCGCTCGCAGTGCGCGTGCAGCGCGTTGATCCACGCGCGGTCGGGCAGGATCGCCTCGTCGGCCATCGGGTGGTGGAACGGCGTGACCACGACCGCGGCCAACTGGTCGCCGTGTGCCGTGAACAACCGGTCCAGGTCCGCGATGTCGTTCCACCGGATGGAGCGGACGCTTTGGACGTCGTCGGCGATCCTTCCTCCTGGGGGGTTGCTCAGGCCGCCCCACCCGTGCATGCCGTGGTAAGCGCCCTCGACGCACGCCACGAGCGAGCGACCGGTGTGAGCGCGGGCGATGACGAGGGCGGACCAGGTTGCGTCCGACCCGCTGTTGCCCCAGGAGGTCCACGTCATCTCCGGTACCAGGTCGACCAGGGTCTCTGCCAGTTCGATCGACCTCGCGGTGGCGTGGCTGAGAGTGCTGCCCTTGGCCGACTGCTCGCGGACAGCGGCGTCGATCTCGGGGCGGGCATAACCGTTGATCATCGCGCCGTAGCCGCAGATGTAGTCGATGTACCAGTTGCCGTCTACATCCCGCATCCGCGCGCCCTCGGCCCGGTCGGCGAACCACGGCATCGCGTCGGGGTCGTAGGAGGACGGGATCCTGTTGTGGCCCCAGATCCCGTGGGGGATCACCCTGCGGCCACGTTCCAGCAGCTTCCTGGACTCGGTGTAGCGCGGATGTGCGTCGATGCTCATGAGCGGTGGCCTTTCGGAGGTGGGATGCGTTCGCGGTGAGACCCGCTCGGCAGGCAGATGAACAGGTGGCAGTGGTGTCACCGATTCCGAAAATAATCAGTGTCCGGATAGTTCCCCGACTTCTCAAGGTGTTGTTCGATGCCTGCGGGGTAGGCAACAGGAATTGGACCCGCGTTGCCCGTTCGCAGTGACAACGGACAACCGGTGACTATTCTTCGATGGGTGCAAGGATTGCAGGCGCAGTGTTGATACCGAGAGAGGCCAGTGCTGGTGGACTTGAAAGAACTTCGGCTTTCCGTGAAATCGTCGGGTTGCCTATTCGTCTTGTCGGGCCCGTCCGGGATCGGGAAGACGTCGTTGGCGCGAGCGATGATGAAGTCCGATGATTCGATCGGTTTCGTCCGGAGCCTGACGACCCGTCCGCCCCGCGCGGGTTCGGAGGACGACTACGAGTACGTCAGTCGACAGGAGTTCCAGCGCCTCGTCGACCAGGACCAGTTCCTGGAGTGGATCCACCCGTCGTTCGACGAGTACTACGGCATGCTGCGCGCACCAGTGGACGAAGCGCTGGCCCAAGGCCGAGACCTCGTCTTCGACTGGGTCCCCGAGGGGTTCCTGAACCTCCGCAGGTTCTACCCGGAGCAGACCGTGGGGATCTTCGTCATGGCGCCGACGGTGGCGGTGATGCGCTCCCGTCTGCACGGCCGCGGCAGCGAGACGGGTGATGAGCTGGTGCACCGGCAGCGGATGGCGGAGCAGGACTTCGACTTCGTCGACCAGCACGAGTACCACGTCGTCAACGACGACTTCGACGAGGCGTTGGAGACGGTCATGGCGATCCGTCGTGCGGAGAAGGCCAAGGTAAGGCGTCAACCGTCCGTCCTGGACAACTACCGGAAGATCGCCCGGAAGTCGCTCGTGCGGTACTACGACCCCGCCGGACCCGGCGACGTGGAGTCCACGCGATCCTCCTGATCGAAGTCGGATCGTCACCGGCCGTGGCGATCCTTCAGCCGCGATCGAGCGGGTGAGGAGGATTCCGCCGGTCAAGGTCGTGGGGTCCGTTCCGAGGTGCGAAGCGAACCCCACGACCAGCGTTGGCGACGACAAGGAGACCGAGTCGGTCCGGGTGAGCCCGACGATCGGGATGACGACCCCGACGTGCCAGTCGGCGACTCCCGAGAGCGCGGACGAGGTGAGGAGGTCCGCAAGACCACCCGTTCGTCGGAGATGAGGTCGGCTTTGGTCGGGTGTCATCCATCGGGTCGGCCGGTCACGTTGAACGGCGTCGTGCCTTCATCCAGGCGGCATTTGCGCTCTCCTGTGAGCCGGGATCCCCGTACGCCGCGAGGCTCGGGCGTGGGGGACGCCGTAGGACGTGAGTCGTCGCCGGATGGGAGGGCCGGACCGGCCGTGCCGATCGAACAATTTCGCGTGCACGGGCGATCAGCGTGAACGTCGGGCCGACGTTTCCGCTCTGCCTGGAGGTGTGCGCCGAGGAGCTGAAGTCGATGCGGAGAGAGACGCCGTCGAGCCGCAGCGTCCATTCGGCTGAACTCGGGGCGACCTTCTCCATCTCCTCTTCCGGCCGCAGCACAGCGTTGGCCCGCATCACCGCGTGCACGACCCTCGACGCCAAAGCGAAGTCAGCGGCGGGAGCCCCTGGCTCGGCCTGCTCGACGAACAGGGCCAGGATCGCCTCGGGCGAGTCCTCGATGATCACGCACAGCTGCCGGAGGTGGTCGATGATCCGGTCGACTACGTCTTCGGTGTCGGCGACGAAACCGAAGTAGAGGTCACGGGTGTTGAACGGAGTCCTCGAGTGACCGCAAGGGAAGTCGGAGTCGTTCACCGTGGTGCTGCAGCACTCGATCAATGCGTGCACCTCGGCGGGCAGCGAGGTCGCGCCCGACGCCAAAGAACTGAGTCTGTGCAACATATCCCCTCCTGGGTGGAGTTACCGCGTCGGACGTCTGGTCGTGGGAGTTGTCCGGCGCCCCCGCTGTGGACAATTCCGCGCTTCGTGTGGTTCGTTGAGCCGGGCGACAGGTCGGAATGTCGCGCGTTCTTGATCACATTGCCGAAGGGTGCTCGCACCTTTGCCGATGCGGCAGTCGGGTGAATTTATTTGCGGGTTCGTTCGCCCTGCGGGGGGACGAATCTCCCGCAGTGGTGCAGGCCGCCGCGCGTGTGCGTTCCGTCAGACCTTCGATCAGGTTCACCGCGGCAACGCCTCGTCGCTGACAACGCCTGCCCGTGTCACCTGTCCTCCTGGTGTTGTGCCGTGTGCGACGCCAGCCGCTCCACGTGCCGGGGATGACGTGAGCGCAGTTCGTCGACGCCGATCAGGCGCTGGTCGGCGAAGTCGAAGCCGGGGGCGACGATCTCGCTGATCAGGCCGTGCGACACGCCCTCCGGCAGCGAACTGGTCTTCCACCAGCCACCGGGACAGGTGAACACCGGCCGCTGCCCGGCGGCCACGTCGTAGCCGAGCAGCACGTCCCGCAGTTCCCCCTCCGGGGAGACCACCTGGTAGCGCACAGGGCCGCCGCTGTGCAGGAAGTGGGTGATGTCGGAGACGTTGGAGTGCAGGCGCCCGATGGGCGACTGCCGGTCCAGCAGGTAGTAGATCGAGTTCGCCCGCACCCTGGTCCCGCCGGGCGTGCCGACCGTGTCCGGGGAGGTGTAGATCTGCCGGTAGTAGCCGCCTTCGACGTGCGACTCCAAGTCCAGCAGCTCGACGAGCCGGTCTTCCTCCCGCACCGGTGCCGACTCACCGTCGACCCGCGCAGGGGTTGCGCCCTCGTCGTACGACCAGGCGCCCCCGCCGGGGACGACCGCCTCGCTCCACAAGGCGTACCCGCCCACCGGCCTCACGACGTGCCTGCGCGACGCGGGTACGACGAGCTGCGGGGCCGTCGGGTCCGCGAACGTGCGCCCACCGGTGTCGTCGACCACCTCCAACCGCGCCCCCTCGTGGTGCAGCAGCACCACGTCATGAGAACCCCGGCGCCACGGCGGGTCGTCGTCCACCCGCGCGAGGCGCGTGCGGAACTCCATCACCGGTTTGTCCCGCTTGTCGGTGGTGATGGGTCCTCCGGTCGGCCCCGACCAGCCGCCTCCGCCGTCCGAGCCGAGTCCCAGCGCGTCGATCAGTTCTCGTTCTCGTTCGAGCACGGTTCCTCGTCAGTAGCGGTAGTTGTCGGACTTGAACGGCCCGTGCAGCGGGACACCCAGCACGTCGGCCTGGTGCTGGGTCAGGGTCGTCAGCTCCACGCGCAGGGCGTCCAGGTGCAGTTGCGCGACCTTCTCGTCCAGCAGGCGGGACAGGGTGTGCACACCGCCCTCCTGGACCGCACCCGAGTGCAGTTCCACCTGTGCCAGCACCTGGTTGGAGAACGACGCCGACATGACGAAGCTGGGATGCCCGGTCGCGTTGCCCAGGTTGAGCAGCCGCCCCTCGGACAGCAGGACGACGGAGTGCCCGTCCTCGAACACCCACTCGTCGACCTGCGGCTTGACCGGCACGCGCCGCGTGCGGGGATCCTCGACCAGACCGTTGAAGTCGATCTCACGCTCGGAGTGCCCCATGTTCCCAACGATCGCGCGGTGCTTCATGGCGGCCATGTGCTCGACCGTGACCACGGAGTCGTTGCCCGTGGCCGTGATCACCACATCCGCCTCGGCGACCACCCGTTCCAACGTGAGGACCTGGTAGCCGTCCATCGCCGCCTGCAACGCGCAGATCGGGTCCACCTCGGTGACCACCACCCGCGCGCCCTGCCCGCGCAGCGCGTCGGCACAGCCCTTGCCCACGTCGCCGTACCCGCAGACGACCGCCAGCTTGCCGCCCAGCAACACGTCGGTGGCGCGGTTGAGACCATCGATCAGCGAGTGCCTGCACCCGTAGCGGTTGTCGAACTTGGACTTGGTGACCGAGTCGTTGACGCTGACCGCCGGGAACGGCAGCACTCCCGCCGCGCTCAGCCGCTGCAGGTGCAGCGCCCCGGTGGTCGTCTCCTCGCTCGCGCCCCGCACACCCGACGCGACTCGGCGCCAGTACTGCGGATCCTCGTCGGCCAGCATGCGGTGAGCCGCCTCGTCCAACGCGACGATGTCGGTGCTACCGGTGACCTCGTGGGCGATGCCCGCGCTCAGCAGCCGCGTCAGACCCGCGCCGTCGTCCAGCAAGAGGTTCGGGCCACCACCGTCCGGCCACGCCAACGCCTGCCGTGCGCACCACCAGAACTCGTCGGGGGTCTGCTCCTTCCACGCGAACACCGACGTGCCCTCCACCGCGGCGAGCGCTGCCGCCGCGTGGTCCTGCGTGGACACCGGGCTCGAGCTCGCCCAGCGGACCTGCGCCCCCAACGCCTGGAGGGTCTCCACGAGAACGGCCGTCTGCACCGTGGTGTGCAGAAGCCCGGTGATGCGGGCTCCCGCCAACGGGGCCGCGGGCCCGAGCTGACGGCGCAACGCCATCAGACCCGGCATCTCGGTCTCGGCGAGCTCGATCTCACGGCGGCCCACCGCCGCCAAGGAGGGATCGGCCACCTCCGAGGCCGATCGTGCACCGTCCGGTGGAACGTGCTCGCGCAGTGGTGAGATCGTCATGCTGGTTTCCTGTCAGTCAAGGGGAGCGGAACCGCGGGTGATGCACCTTCCGGCGATCCCGGCAAAGTCCCTCCGGAGGTCCTGTTGGTTCCGTCATGCGGCCGAGGGTGCCGACGAGCCGTACAACCAGCTCACTGCGGACGTTTCACAACTGTTGCCGAACAAGAATCACCCTTCAATTGTTGTCCGATGTCCATTTGAGGCAACGACCTTCAGAGCGCCATGGTATAGCGTTAAACGTGAACATGGGCGATAGACGTAACACAGCGATGATCTAACATGGACAACAGAACGAAGGTGCCCAGGAGAATCAACGGATGCGCAAACAAGATGGCGAATTCTCGCACCGTCCACCAGCGGCGTTTGCGCCCAGGACGTCGGTCGACGATCATCGCCAGCCGACTTTTCGACGTGCAAGCAAAACGGAGAAAACGGACATGACCATGCACCGCCCCACACGGAAGGTCGTCAAGTCGACGCCATCGCGCAGCAAGGTCCGACAATGACCGAAAATCATATCCGCGCCATAAGGGGAGAACACCGTACCGTATCCAGACGGGAAAAGTTCACCTACAAGACGGCGAGATGTTGCCGGCTTGAACTGTCCGAGGAAGCAGCTGCGTCGGGATTCCCCGAATCAACCGTTTAATGCATACGTCACAATCTTGATCCAGAAAGTCGTGCCTGATGAACGCGTCCGATGACCCGCCAGCACATTTCGGTGAGCTCCTGAGGCGGTTGAGGTCAGCCAAAGGGATGTCCCAGGGCGAACTCGCCAGGAGGGTTAACTACAGCAAGAGCCACCTCAGTCGCGTGGAGTCCGGCGACAAGCGGCCGACCTCCGCGTTGGCCAGGTTGTGCGACAACGCCCTGGACGTCGACGGTGAACTCCTGGACTACCTGCAACACCATGCGCACCTCTCACCGGCGGTCGTGCCGTCGAGGTTCGCGCAGCTCCCCGCCGCAACCGTCTCGTTCACCGGGCGTCAAGACGTGCTGGCCACACTGGACGACCTGCTCGACCGCCGGGCGAGGTCGGAGTCGGTCATCATCAGCGGGCCACCGGGGGTGGGCAAGACCGCTCTGGCCGTGCACTGGGCCTACCGGGTCGCCCGCCGGTTCGCCCACGGTGTCCTCTACAGCGATCTGGGCGGCTTCGATGGCGAGGACGATGCGTCACCCAGCGCTGTCCTGAAAGGGTTCCTGCTCGCGCTGGGTGTCGCGCCCGAGGCGATCCCGGCCGGGATGAGCGAACGGGCCGCGGCCTACCGCGACCTGCTCGCGAACCGCCAAGTGCTTGTGGTGCTGGACAACGCGGCCTCGGTCAAGCAGGTGCGGCCGCTGTTGGCGGGCTCGGTCGGGGGATCGCTGGTGGTGATGACCAGCAGGCTGAGCCTGACCGGACTGACGATCCGGGAGGGCGCGCGCACGATCGTCCTGAAGGAGATGGGGCTGGACGAGGCGGTGCAGTACGTGCAGTCCGCGGTCTTGGACCGCCGGGTTGTCGTCAGCCCCGTCCTGGCCACGAGGCTCGCCCAGTTGTGCGAGTGCCTTCCGCTGGCGTTGGCGATCGTCGTGCACCGCCTGAGCCGCGCGGGTGACGCCGACGCGGCGCACCTGGTGAGCCTGTTGGAGCGCCGCAGCACCACACTGCTCGACGTGCTGTCGATCTCCGGGGACGACTCACTGTCCGTGCGGGGCTCGCTGTGGTGGTCCTACCGCGCCCTGTCCGACCCGCTGTCCCAGGCACTGAGGCTGATCAGCACGTACGCCCCGAACGGCATCGACGTCGACGAGGCGGCGAGCCTGCTCAACGTGACATCCGAGGTCGCGTTGACGGTGCTGGAGTCGTTGGCCGCGGTGAACCTGATCAGGCCGTCGGACAAGCGCGGCTACTCCTGTTCACCGATGGTGGCGACCTTCGTCGCCGATCTCGTCAGCCGCCCGGATCTCGCGAGCTGACGGACGTCCGTCCCCGAGCCGGGGGGCCACGCCGCGACCCCCGCCACGTCGTGATCAGGTCACGTGAGGTCGAGGGTGCCGGAGCGGCGGGCACCCCGGACGAGGACGTCGAAGGCGAAGGACGCCGCGGCGAACCACCCGATGGTGGTGAGCACCGCCATTCCCGTCGGCACCAGCACGGCCGCCGGTGGGCTGTGCGCCACCACACCGCGCAAAGCGGTCAGCACGTGGGTCAGCGGGAGCAAAGCGCCGACGGCACGGGCGGGGCCGGGCAGCACCTCGGCCGGGACCAGTACGCCGCACAGCGGCATCATGAGCAGGTACGCGGCGTTGGAGACGACGTTGCGCAGCCCGTAGGCCCGCAGCACCAGCGCGGCCAGCAGGAGCCCGAAGCAATAGCTGCCCAGTGCGGCCAAGCCCACCAGCGCCACGACCGCGGGCACCTGCGCGGCCTGCCAGGAGACACCGAACAAGGGGGCGAGTCCGAACAAGGCGACCAGCGATGTCGCCGTACCGCTGACCGGCCACTGCAGACTACGGCCGAAGAACACCCACACCGGCCGCGTCGGCGCGGCCACCAGCAAAGGCAACGTGCCGGACATCCGCTCCCATCCGGTGGACGCCACGACCGACAGGCTTTCCACCACCGAGGTCATCACCGCGTTGCCCAGCACGAGGCGCACGGTCTGCTCGGCACCACCGACCTTGGTACCGAGGTAGGTGAAGAACACGACCTGGGCCAGCATCCGACCCAGCCAGCCGAACGTCCACGTGCGCCAGGTGTAGATGGCACGGGCATCGGCGAAGGCGACTGCCGCGCTGCGGCCGATCACGCGCAAGCTCTGCACGACTGCGTCCTCATGTGTGGGAGAGCGAACCGGAGCTGCGCACCACGTGCAGGACGCGCAGCAGGAGGGTGGTGCCGATGAGGCTCGCCACACCGCCGAGAGCGAGCACCACGCCCAACCGCGCCCACGGGTCCGCCGGCGGTGCCGGGAGCAGGGTGTCGCGCAACAGGTCGGCGCTCCAGGACAAGAACACGGCCCGTCCCAGTGGTCGGAGCCACTCGGGCAGGTCGGTGACGGGGACCAGGACTCCTCCCAACAGGTAGAAGGGGTAGGTCAGGGTGTTCTGCACAGTGCGAGCCGACGGCGTGAGCAGGAACAGCGGTGCCAGCAGTCCCGCGGTCGTCGCGGTAGCCAGTCCGGTCGCCACCAGCGCGACCGGCAGCACGAGCGGGTGCTCGACCACGACCCAGTGACCGAAGACCAGTCCCGAGGTCAGCCACGAGCTGGCGAAGGCAATCAAGCCCACCGCGGTGACCGCGCACATCCGTCCCAGCAGGACCACCGGCAACGGCGCGGGAGAAGCGACGACGCTCTCGAAGACCCCCAAGGCGCGATCCTCGGTGATGCTCTGCCCCGCGGTGAACAGCGCCGAGGTCCACAACGCCATCAGCGCCGGGGCCACTATCGCGGACGGGGCGAACGCCACAAGGCCCGCGTCACCGCCAAGGCTCGCGACGCTCAGGAACACCACCGCCAGCAGCGGCGCCATCAGACAGGCCTGGAGCACTTCCGCGGAACGGAGCGCCAACTGGAGCTGCAACCGCAGGGACGCGAGGAGAACCCTCATCGGTCCACCGCCATCCCCTGTCGCCGCAACAACCGCAAGTACGCCTCCTCCAGGGAAGGGCGCCCACGTACCAGTCGGGTGACGCCGGCGTCGACCAGCAGGTGCAGGACCTCACCGGTGGTGTCCCCGCTGGTCTCCAGTTCCACCCGGTCACCGCCGCTGCCGTCCAGCACCACCACTTCAGGACGTGCGACCAACTCCGCCACGACTGCCGCGGGCACACCGGAGGCGCTGATGCGGTCCTGCGAGGTGACTAGGCCCGCGACGGAGCTCGGGGACCCCGTGGCCAGCACCGCACCGCGGCGCATCAGCGTCACCCTGTCGCACACGGCCTCGGCCTCGGCGGTGTCGTGCGTCGTGAGCAGCACGGTGCGCCCGTCATCGCGCAGCTGAGCCACCAGGTCGCGGAACTCGTGCGCCGCGATCGGGTCCATGCCCGCGGTCGGCTCGTCGAGGATGAGCACGGGCGGATCCGCGACGAGCCCGCGCGCGAGGTGCAACCGCTGCTTCATGCCGCGGGAGAAGTGGTCGACCCGTTCATCGGCACGACCGGTCAGACCGGTGCGCTCCAGCAGGACGGCCACGCGCTCGCGCAACGCCCTACCGCTCAGACCGTGCAAGGCGGCCCAGAAGTTCAGGTTCTGCCGCGCGGTCAGCCGTCCGTACACCCCCCGGTCCCCGCCGAACACGACGCCCACCGAGCGCCGCACGTGCGCGGCATCCCGCACCACGTCGCGCCCCAAAACCGATGCGCTCCCCCCGGTGGGGAGCAGCACCGTCGACAGGATGCGGCACAGCGTCGTCTTTCCCGCGCCATTCGGGCCGAGCAGGCCGTGCACCTCTCCTCGCGGAACCTCGAAGGTGAACCGCTCGAGCGCCTGACCGCCGCCTTGGAAGGTGCGGGTCAGCCCGCTCGCACTGACCGCGATCACGATCCACTTCCCGCCAGTCGGTCGACGTCGCAGGACCAGAGGACGTGATCCGGACGCCACCCGCCGCGGGCCAGCGACGCCAGGATCCGCTCGGCGTGTCCGGGACCGTCCACTCCGGACGGGTGCACGACGTTGCCGATCAGGGGGAGCCCACGCTCCCGCGCGTGGTCGACCGCACGTCCGCTCAGCAACCGCACCGCTTGCCGGTGTCGTCGATGGCCGGGAACCACCAAGACGTCGAACAGCTCGACGAAGGCCTCGCCGACCACCTCGTCCCACTCCTCGGTCAGGATCGTCGCGTGCCCGACCGGACCGTTCTCGTCGCGGGCGACGAACGTGACCCGGCCGGGGGCGTCCAGCACCAGCCGCGCGGCCTTCTCCTGGGCATCGGTCCTGCCCGGCATCCCCCAGGACGACGCGCCTTCGGCGATGGCATCGGTCAGCCAGCCCAGCACCGCACCCTCGTCGTCGACACGAGCGTGATCCACCGTGAACCCCGCGGTATCCGGCGTCGAGGGCGATCCGTCGTGGCGGACGTACGTCGTCCGCGTCCGCCATGCGTCCCCCGGCGACACTCCTGCGGGTAGCCGCAGGAGCACGTCCCTCGCCTTCGGTGCCTCCGTGCTGAGGACGTGCAGCAGTTCACGGGTGAACACCGCGTCGCGCACCAGTCCCGGCGAGCAGTACTGGACCAGGTAGGAGACGTGGTCGTTCGACGGATCCGCGTACTCGCCGCCCACCCAGCACGACCCCGCTGTCCCGTGCAGAGCATCCGCCGCGGCCGCCGCGTCCAAGTACGAGCTCGCCACGACGTCCACCGCGGTCACGAGGTCGACCTCGAGACCACCACTAGCTGTTCCAGAGCGCTACGGGCCGCGGCCGCCACGTCGTCAGCGGTCACAGCCGCCAATGCGGCCAGGCGTGCTTCCCCATGGGGGTCGGCACCCGGCAAGTACGCCAGTGCCAGTGCCCGCGCGTGGTCCAACGGGCTCTCCTGGTCGAACAAGATCGACGCGCGGAGACCGCGCACCGCCGCGTCCAAGTCCTGCCGCGAGGGACCGCGTTCGGCGAACCGCTCCAGCGAGCGGCTCACCACCTTGGCGGCTCGGACGACGTTCTGGGGTTCCACGCCGATGAGCACCCGCCACGCGCCTGCCTCCAGGTAACCGCGGTGCCAGGACTGGAACGAGTAGGCCAGGCCCGCCCCTCGCAGCTCCCGGTACAGCACGGAGGACGGGCTGGAGCCCAGGAGTCCGGACAGCACGTCCCACACAGCGCCGTTGTCACCTCGAGCCGCGGACCTCGACCCGATGGCCACCCAGCCGAACCCCGTCGTCTGCAACAGGGGCGTGGTGTGCGGGGAAGACAGGGGGTGGCGTTCGCCGCTCTGCGGCGCGAAGCGGGCGACGGCGGCGGAACGAAGCGGTCCGGGCAGGTCCGGCCCCACCACCGCGAGCACGGGAACGCTGTGGCCGAACAGGACTTCGTGCCCCTTGACGACCTCCCCGACGGTGAGGGCCTCGACCTCTTCGCGGGTACCTCCGACTGGGCGTCCCAGGGGGTGTTCGGGGAACAACGCGGCCAAGAACCTGTCCTGGACGACATCGGCGGGGTCTGCCGCGGCCACTGCCAGCTCTTGGAGAACTGCTGCCCGTTCGGAGTCCAGCACCCCTTCGTCGATGGCGGGCTCCAGCACAGCGCGCAGCAACAGGTCGGCCACCTCGTCCGCGTCCTCGGCGAGCACGCGGACGTAGTACAGCATCGTCTCCAGGCCGGTGTCCGCGTTCGCGTACCCGCCAAGCCGCTCGACGTGCTCCGACAACGGTCCCGCCGAACCGATCGGCGCGGACATGAGGACGTGTTCCAGCACGTGGGCCAGACCGCCGCGGTCCTGCGGGTCGTGCCGGGCTCCGCGGGGGACGGCCAGGCACAGGCAGGTGGACCGCAACGCGGGGTCGAGCACCGCGGCTACAGGGGGATTCTCGATCATCTTCAGCTATCCGTCCTCCTGCTGGGGGTGGCGGGGACGCGGTGGTCCCCGCCACCCAGCCGGTCGTGAGTTCCACGACCGTGTGCCTTAGCGGGTCTTGACCTTGTCAAGCCGCGGACGCAGGCTCGTCGCGTGCTTACGCATGATTCCTCCTCCCTTCTTCGTCGATGTGCGGAGAGCGCGACGCGATTACCCAGGAGATCCGAACGGGCCTTGGGGATCCGCTCGGAGTCCATCGGGATTGCGTTTCGCTCCTGGCCATGACCATTCCAGCCGAACTGGTGCGGTTCAACGGTTGTCCAGTGCCCGTCGGTGTGCGACAACAACCCCTACGGCGACAACGTGGGCCTATACCGGAATCGGCGGTCGACACACCCCGAATGTGAAGGGTGAATGCCCCCTTCCTCCCGATTCCCCGTGACTGGGTGCTCTGAACGTACTCATCGCCGCGCTTCCACCGGCCAGAACGTGATGACGCGCGCCTCGATTCGACTCCCGCTTTGCCCTTTCCGGTCGACATCGGACAACACCGCCAGATCTTCGCACTCGATGGCACCGTCGAAACGTGAGCACTGCGGAGAAAACCGGCAACGCCATCGACCGAAAGCTGCTGCACGACCTGTTCGACGTGCCCGAGGACGAAGGGCCCAGCAGGCTGGTGCTCGCCGCGCGTCGTGAGCACTACACGTTGCCCTACCTGGTGTTGTCGGTCCTCGAAACCGAAGGCGTGGAACTGGGCGGCACGGCGGCGGGAGAACTCGCCCGCGCCCGCCGCCGCGCCGCCCACTACGACGACCTCGTCGACCGCGTCCTCGCCGGAACGGATCTCGAGGTCCTCAAGGGGCGCGGTCTCGCGGCTCGCTACCCGAGCGGGGTCCTCCGCGCCCAGGGCGACCTGGACCTGGTCATCCGCGACGAGGCCCAACTGTGGAGGGCCGCGACAGCGTTGACCGCGAACCCGGTGCTGTCCGCCTCGGTGACGCTGTTCGGGGCACCGAAGCGCGATCTCGTCGTCACGCTGTGCTGGGTCCCGGAAGAACCCCTGGTGGATCCGGAGGTCCGGGTCGAGCTCCTCACCGCGCCGCTCTTCGGAGACCACGCCGCGGTGCCCGTGCGCAGGGACCTGCCCGACGACCCGGCGCTGGCGGATCTGCTGTGCGTGGCCGAGGAAGGACTGCAACGCCCGTACCACCGCCGTGACGCCCTGGACCTCTACGTCCTGGTCGGCGCCGCGTCGCTCGACCGCGCCGACGTGCTCGACGCCGCGGCCGCTTCCAACCTCGCTCCCGAGCTCGCGGCGCTGGTCGAGTACACCGCCGACCAGTTGCCCGTATCCGAGGCGAGCGAGTGGCTACCCCTGTTGCGCCCGGAAGCCGAACGGGAGACGAAGCGGCGGGCCGATCACCCGGCACCTGAACCCACCACCACGACCGCCGAAGCGCTCGCCGCGGGCGGGGTCCTGCACGGCATGCCCCTGGGCGGAGCCGCCACCCACACCGGGAACGAGGTGCTGCTGCACGGCTACGGCGACGAGGTGCTCGCGTTGACCCCGATCGGCGACTACCTGCTGGTGTCCGGAGCCATCGTGTCCAGGGACCTGTTCGACACCGCGTTGGCCGAGCGCGACACCCTGCACCCCGGCGCCTACCGCAACACCCTTGGAGGAAAAGGCGATGAGCCCGGTCGTGACGATTAGGGGCAGCCGAACCGGATGAGGGCCACCGCGTGGTTGGTCGGTTCACCTCGGCCCAGCCGGATGGACCGCACCAGCCGGCGTTCCGAGCGACCGAGCAGACCCGGATCACCTGGTTCCGACAGCAGGTCCAGGTGTCCCATCCGCCGAGCGACCATCGCGGCGCCCATGGGACGGCGGCTGCGGAGGTACGCGCTGAACGCGACGCCGAAGTGGTGGCGGGCAGCGTCCAGGTCGCCTGGCCTACTGCAGGACGGTGCCGAGCTCACGTCGCATGTTGGCGACGCCCACCCGGCGGGTGATGGCCTCGTACCGCTCGCCACAACATCGGAGTCTCGTACACCGAGTGCCCCTGGCCTCGGAGCCGCTGTGACGCTCGGCCGAGCTTGGTCAGCCGGCGCCTGACTTGCGGACAACGAACTCGGCATCCGACCCATATCCGCGAGTTCGACATTCCGGCACGAAGGTGCTGGATACTGGTCGCACAGGTGGATCGGACCGGGTTCAGGCTCCGTGGCGGGTGAGGGGATTCCTGGTGGGCGTCGGGCTGTTCGGACGGCAGGCCGAGCTCGACGTTCTCGGTGGCTGTCTCGACGCGGCCGCATCAGGTGTCGCGCAGGTGGTGCTCTGCGGCGGCGAGCCGGGAATCGGCAAGACCCGGCTGAGTGAGGGCGCCGTGACGATGGCTCGCGAGCGCGGGTTCGTCACGGCGTGGGGCCGGTCGGCGGAGTCGGACGGGGCGCCGCCGTGCTGGCCGTGGCGGCAGGTGCTGCGGGAGTTGGCGGCCGGCGACGGGGGCAAGGCCGCCACGGCCCTCGGGGTCGCCGGTGAGCTCGCCCTGGTGGCGCCTGAAGCCTTTCCCGACGTGTGCGTGGATCCGGTCGATCTGGACGACGATCCGGAGCGGCGGTTTCGGGTGTTCGACGCGGTGACGCGGTTCCTGGTGGACCGCGCCGCGAACGCTGGGCTGGTGGTCGTGCTGGACGACCTGCATCGCGCGGATGCCGCGTCGGTGTTGCTGCTGCGCCACCTGGCCCGGCATCCAGGGTCGGCACCACTGCTCGCTCTGGCCACTTACCGCAGCACCGAACCGGGTCTTCGGTCGCAGTTGACGGGTCTGCTCCGGGAGCCGGGCACCTCGCGGCTCGACCTGCGCGGGCTCGATCGGGCAGCGGTCGCGCGGATCGTCGACGAGTCTGCCGGGCGACCGGTGTCCAAGGCCGCAGTCGACCGGCTCCACGCGCATACCGGGGGGAACCCGTTCTTCGTCGGCGAACTCGCCCGCGGTGTGGCGGCCGCTCCCGAACCGGGACCGAGCGCAGCGCCGAACCCCGTTCCCGGCACTGTGCGGGACGCGATCCGGGATCGGTTGGCCGCTTTGACCGATGGCTGCCAGGAGTTGGTGCGCGTGGCGTCGGTGTTGGGTCGGGACTTCGCGCCGGAGGTCGTGGCGCGGGTCGTCGGCCGACCGCTGCCGCAGTGCCTCGACGACTGGGACGAGGCCGTCTCCAGCGGGTTGGTGACCGTCGAACCGGTCGGCGGTCACCACTTCACGCACGCACTCGTCGCCGAGGCCGTCGAGGCCGATCTGTCCACTGTGGAGCGCACTGCTCTGCACCGGGCCGCGGCACTGGCCGTCGAGGCGCTGGCCGTCGACCTGGCGCCACACCTGGCCGACCTCGCGCGGCACTGGGCGCGGGTCGCCGACCCGGACGGTCCGGCTCATGCGGCCGCCTGGGCGCACCGAGCAGGCGACGAAGCGATGTTCCGACTGTCCTACGAAGAGGCGGCGCGGCTGTACCGGCAGGCGCTGACCTACCACGAGCTCGACGACCGGAGCCGGTTCGCCGTGCTGATCGCCCTGGCCAGAGCACTGCGGCAGGCTGTCGACCTGCCCGCTGCGTTCGAGGCCTGTGGGCAGGCGGTGCGGATCGCCAACGGGCTGAACTCACCAGAGCTGTGCGCCGAAGCGGCGATCGTCCTCGAGCCGACGACCGTCGCGCCGCTGGACGCCGAGCTGTACAGCTGGCTCACCCACGCAGCCGACGCACTGGACCCGACACCGACACCACCGCTGGCGTCGTTGCGCGCCCGTGTCCTGGCCGGACTTGCCCGGTGTGCGGTGTACCTGGACGACCTCGACCGGGCCACCGCCGCCGGGGCGGAGGCGCTCGCGATCGCGGCGAACGGCAACGACCCGACAGCGTCCGCCGCAGCGCTGCGCGCCCGACACGCGGTGTGCGTCGGCGCCGACGGCGTCGACGAGCGCGACGTACTGGCCGACCGAATGCTGGAGCTGGCCGATCGGGCCAACAGCGCGGCGAGCCGCATCCTCGGTTACTCATGGCGGGTCGACGTGCGATTCGCCAGGGGTGACCTGAACGGCGTCGCGGCCGACCTGGAGAACCTGGACTGGTGGGTGCGGCAGGCGGGTGGCCCGACCGCCCGCTGGCACCTGACCCGGTACCGGGCCGCGCTGGCACAGGCGCGCGGCGCGTTCCAGCAAGCCGTCGAACTGGCGGACGAGGCGTTCGACGCCGTCGCACCGCTGGGATACCCGGCGGCGTTCCCGGTCCGGATGGCGCTGCTGCTCACGGTCGACCACCACCGGGGGATCGATCCGGTGGCGCCGTACGTGCAGGCCTGTCTGACGGCGGGTCCCGGCGGCACCGCGACTCCGGGTCACGGGTTCCGGATCATGGACTACCTGTGCCCGGCGATGGTGCTGCAGAGTGCCGGGTACCTCGACGCGGCGGCGGCGAAGTTCCGCGCGCTCGGGCCGGTACCGACCTGGCGAGTTCCGCCGTTCCACCAGTTGGTGCTGTACGCGTTCGGGATCATGATCGGTGTCCGGATCGACGAGCGGGACGCCGTGGCGGAGTTGCGTGACCTGCTGGCACCGTTCCGCGGCCACCACGTCGTGTCCGGGACCGTCGTCGAGCACTACTGCGGTCCGGTGGAGCTCTACCTCGGGGTGGCAGCCCGCCACCTCGGCGACCTGGACGCCGCGGCCGAGGACCTGTCCGCGGCGGTGCGGGCGAGCCAGGCGGCCGGAGCGGCCCCGCACCTGGTCGAGGCACGCACCGAACTGGCCACCGTGCTGGTCCGGCGCGGCGACCCGGCTGGCGCGCGGGCGCTGGCCTCCCAGGCGATCCGCGACGCGGACGCACTCGGCATGGCGCCGTGGCGCTCGCGCCTGGCCCGCCTCGTCCACGATCCCAGAGCCGCGGCCGGGGAGTTGACCCCGCGTGAGCACGAGGTCGCTGCCGCGGTGGGGCGCGGTCTGACCAACCGGCAGATCGCCGTCGAGCTGTACCTGTCCGAACGCACCGCCCAGAACCACGTGCAGCACATCCTGAGCAAGCTCGGGTTCACCAGCCGCAGCCAGATCGCGACCTGGATCGCCGACCCAGCGCACGGTCGCCTGCGCGATCTGAGTACCGGGGAAGAGTAGTTCGGCGGATGGCCGCCCAGTTGGAGCCGCCTACCGTCAGCCGTCATGCCGTACCCGACCAACACTGTCCGAGCCGCCGCGGTGGCGGGGATCGTCGGTCTGATCGGGTTCGCGGCGACCCGAACCACAGCCTGGTTTCCGGTATTCGTACTGACTCCAAGAAGAGGATGAAATGTTCACCGCAAATGCGCATTCGGTATCTGACACAGCGATCTCCGTG
The DNA here is from genome assembly GCF_003002815.1 of Umezawaea tangerina. Taxonomy (GTDB): domain Bacteria; phylum Actinomycetota; class Actinomycetes; order Mycobacteriales; family Pseudonocardiaceae; genus Umezawaea; species Umezawaea tangerina. The sequence goes on from NZ_PVTF01000006.1 coordinate 288,888, forward strand.
CACTGGCACTACACGACCGAGCACGCCGAGGGTGTGGAAACCCTGACCATCGAGCAGAGACGCTCCGACGGCGTCGGTCGAGTGACGTCCGCCAGCCCCAGCCCGGCAACGTCCGACGGCGTATGCCTGTTCGGGGACCTGGACGCGAACGTGGAGTACGTGTACGCGGTATCGGCAACCCTGACCGACGGCTCGTCGGTGTCCGCAACGGCCACCGCCACCACGATGCCCCATCCGACATCGCCATCTCGGCCTCGCCCTTCGGTCAAGGCGCCATTCGGCCTGCAGGTGGTGGACTGGTACAACTTGCGGGCGACCCTGACCTGGAAGAACGGGGAGGGGTACGGCAAAGTCCTGGTTCGCGTCGGCGACGGGACAGGGGTCGACAGCCAGATCGAACTGGACGGAAGCCCGACCCAGTACACGACCGGCCGCCTCACCTCCGGCAGGATGTGCCGGTTCGCCGTAAAGGGCGGAGTGGACAGGAGCGCGCTTTCTCACAACTGGGACTACTCAGACTGGACGTCGATCGACCAGTTAGCTCCTCCTGGGCCTTCGCCGGACAGAATTCCGAGCTTGGGATTCGCCGGCCTGGACGCGTACTGGATTGATGCACGAGCCACTGTCGGCACCGCCGGGGCGCTGCCGGGCAAAGGGTGGGGACGTGCGCTGCCCATCACTCCCGCTGACGCCGCATCGTCGAGGTCGGACATCGCAGCGGTGACCCGAGGCAGTCAGGTGGACCTGTTCTGGACCGGCTCGGATGGCGCGATCGGTTCCACTTGGGCCGAACCCGCGCACCTGGCAGGGGAATGGACAAGGCCGTTCCCGATCACGCCCCCCGGCGCCGCAGCAGCGGGATCCGCGCTTGCCGTGGTCAACCGCAGCGGCGGCGGTCAACTCGACATGTTCTGGATCGGCCCCGATGGGGCGGTCGCCTCCACCTGGGCCAACCCCGATGGAACGCCGTGGCACACACCGTTTCCCATCACCGCACCGCACGCGGCTCGACCAGGATCTCCCGTCGCCGTGGTTGAACGAGGTGGCGGCCAGTTGGACGTGTTCTGGATCGGCCCGGACGGCGCGATCGGCTCCACCTGGGCAGACCCGGACGGAAAGCCCTGGCGTCCACCGTTCCCGATCACTCCACCGGGAGCCGCGCGATCGAACTCACCGCTGGCAGCGGTGCACCGCGGCGGCGGCCAGCTCGACGTGTTCTGGATCGGCCCCGATGGGGCGATCGGCTCCACCTGGGCAGACCCGGACGGAAAGCCCTGGCGTCCACCGTTCCCGATCACTCCACCGGGAGCCGCGCGATCGAACTCACCGCTGGCAGCGGTGCACCGCGGCGGCGGCCAGCTCGACGTGTTCTGGATCGGCCCCGACGGCGCGATCGGCTCCACCTGGGCCAACCCCGGCTCGGGCTGGCAACCGCCGTTCCCCGTCACGCCGAGCGCGGCGACGCGAGGCGACTCATCACTTGTCGCGTTCCACCGCGGCGGCGGCCAGCTCGACGTGTTCTGGATCGGCCCCGACGGCGCGGCCGCCTCCACCTGGGCCAACCCGGGTTCGGGCTGGCAACCGCCCTTCCCCGTATCACCACCTCAGACAGCCCGGCCCGGTTCTCCACTGGCCGTCGTCACCCGTTAGGCACCGTGCGGCAGCACGACCACCAGCACCTTCAGCAAGCGCTTGCCGACTGGGTGGCCGGACCATCGCCCCGGTGCCAGTGCCCTTCACCGCACGCTTCGCCCCGTGGGTCGCCTGGAGCCAGCAGATGCTCGGTCTACCGGTGAACCTGCAGCGACAGATCGCGGCCGGAACCAACTGGGGCATAACCGGATCGGCGACGTTTCACGGCACGTACTCCGGCGGGCAGCACTCCGCCTACGGGACCTGCGGATCCGGACCGTTGGTTGCCGAGGCCGAAGAATTCAGGCGGTACAGCAGATGAGCACTCAGACTCTGACGGTCCAACTCGCAGGCCGCTGGCCGATATCCCTGGTGCTGCCCGCCGACGAGGTCGTGGTCACCACTCTTGTGGTCTCTCAGACCGATCCGCAGCTACCCACCATCACCTCGGTGGAGCACATCAACGGCCGGCTCGGCGAATTCGGCGTGGTGCTCAAGGACGCCACCGCTCTCGACCAACTCGCCCAAGCCGTCAACGTCCAGTACCTGTCCACCTTGCAAGCCAACGTCGAGACGCAGCTGGTCGACTCGCTGCGCGATGCCGTCGGCCGAGAACGATCGATCTGGGAGGACTGGCCGGGAAAGGTCGCCCGACTCGTGGGCAAGACCGCTCTCGACGTGAGTATCACCCAGCTGGTGGGGATACCGCTCACCACCATCGTTCGGCACGCACTCGCGGGAATCGAGCGAATCGTATGAATCAGCCAGGGCAATCAACCGGAGACGTCCAGACACTACGATTTCGCCTGAAGGACCCCGGTGACGCGGTCCACCACCGCGAGCTCGGCGAAGCCATCCGGCAGCAGCTGCTCGGTGTAGAACTGGCACCCAACGCCGTCGGCACCACGCTGCGGCTGGTCCTGCCCCGGGGGATGCACCGCGGATGTGGTGATCGCCTCGCTGTCCGCGCCGGGAGTGCTGCATGAGCGAACCACCATAGAGCTGGACGCCACGCAGCCTGCACCACCGGGCACACCGACTGCGGTTCCGATGGCGATCACAGAGGATTTGCGCCGGTACATCTCGACCGCGTTCGTGGCAGCCGCCGACAGCCCAGACGCCGACCAGGCCGAACTGCAGATGAGCCGCTTGCGCGGCGTGCCAACAGCTGAGGTCCACGGGGACGTCGTCACCCGACTCCGAGGTGAGGACTGGTTCAAGTCGTGGGCCGCAAGGCATCACCCGAATTCCGGCCTGTCCGGACTGCGGACGGTGCTGGACAGCACGTCGCTGATCCTGCTGCACGGCGATCCAGGCACCAGGAAGTCCGCGCTGATGCACTCGCTCGCCCCGGCCTGCGCCCTCGGTCGAGACGTGCTGTTCATCCAACTCAACGAACAGCTGCGCGGACAAGGCATCCAAGGCCTCGCAGGCAGCGAGCTGGTCACCATCGAGAGCATCTACCGGGCCGCCGAACAACACGCGTTGCCGGCAATCGTGTTCGTCGATGAGGCCGACGCCGTCACCAGCTCCCGCGGCACCGATGACATCGGCTCCGGCGCCCAGGAGAACGTCGCAACCGTCGATGGACTGATCGTGGCACTCGACCGAGCGAGCAGGCGGTCCAAGGGATGCCTTGCTCAAACGGTGACCCTGACCTGCGGTGGTGATACCTCTCTGCGAGCACCTCGTCCACAGAAATCAACTCCACCACCGAGTAGCGGCCTGGGGACTGGTCGCTCGACCCGCCCCCACCTCGGATGTCTCCCGCGCGGTCGAGATGAATTCCGACGCTCGCTTGAGATGAGCCGCCCTCAGGCTGGAAACCTGGGTTTTCGCCGGGGCTGCTGTTTCGCGACGGTGATACCCGCTTCGTTCGCGAGCTTGACCAGGCGCGCGAGCCCAGGCACGGAGTCGACCTGCTCGGCGCTGCGCGGAACGACCGTCAGGATCGTGGGATCCACGCGATCGCCGAACAGCATTACAGCGCGTGCGGTGTTGAAGCGGCCGCTGATCCACACGATGCCCTGAGCGACGTCGATCTGCTGGTGCACGGCTTCGGCCCACCGCACAGTCCGGCCGTAATGAGCGCTGTTGGTCTCGGTCAGTCTCCGTGGACGCACTCCGAGCCGCAGCAGGCCGGGATCGTGGAACTCGACCAGCTCCAGGTTCGCTGAGGAGTCGAGCTGTAACACCGAGGTCGTTCGGCCGCGGTAGTTCCTCTGGTACACCGTGCGGCGCCCGGACAGCGGGACGTTGCGAAAGATCGTCTCTGCCACGGCGCCTTGGTAGCAGTCAGCCGCGTAGAGAACTGGCACGGTGTTTCCGCTGCGGTCGGCAAACCAGTGGAAGCGCCCGCCGCCGCCGTTACCTGGATTGAACGCATGGCCCTCATAGGCGGAACCGTGGCAGCGGTGCATTGGCACGGTGGGCGACCACGTAGTGAGGTTCGCGCGCCTCGCCAAGTCTGCGGGAGGATCCGGTACGAGGTGGGGCATGAGTCACGTGTCCAGTTCGTTCCTGGCCAGACCCACCAATTCGGTGCGCGGCAAATCGAGAGGGCGTGCACCATCGACGAGGCCGTTGCCGGACACCATCCACGCCACGATCTCCCAGGCGGTCATCTCGGTCGATAGCAGGGACACGGCCTCGGCGACGTCCTGATCCAGCTCGTCGCCTCGCAGCTGGAAGCCGGGAACGAGGAGCTGGCCCTTGTAGTCCAACGCGATGAAGCGGCGTGCTCTGCGCAGCGCCTGAAGCTCCTCGAACGAGAGCGAGACCCGCTCGGACACCTCCTTCAGCAACGGCATGTCGGAACTCGCCGACACCTCGTTGACGAGGCCGGCTTGTTCCTCGGCGCTGAACACCTCGGGCTCGAACGTCTCCAGCGCATCGGCCAGCGCGACCACATCGGAACGACTCAACCGTTCGTCAAGCCAGTCGAGGACCTCGGCGACGTTGTAGCGAACAGGATTGGTCGAGTCGAGGATCAGGTCCGCAGCGCCGAGCAACAACTGGTCGACCTGGGTCTCGGTGGGATCGCGCAGCACTTCCTCGGCGTTCTCGGTCGTCAGGTCGTGGTCAGTCGTCATGCGATCAACGAGGACGCCACGCGGAGCCTTGAGCAGGACGCACACGAAATCCACATCACCCAGTAACTCCTCGAGCGCCGCTCGGACCTTTTCGTGGCGGATGCCCTCGATAATCAGCACACGGGCGTCGCCGGACTGCTGGTTCAACACGGCACGGCAGTATCCGAAGACATCGGTGTCGACCCAGTGTTGACCGGCTTTCATGAGGACTTTTCGGTTCTGCGGGTCCATCCCCTGTGCGGCTACCCGCCTGCGAACCGCGTCACCGAAGCTCACGATTTGCGCGCCGTCGATGACCCGGGCCAAGGCACGCGCGAGCGTCGTCTTGCCTCCGCCAGCGTGACCGATAATGCCTATGGCGCTGTCCATGTGAGCCTCCGACCCGACGTGACTCCTCAAATGCCGGGGAGTGCGCGTGACCAAGAGTAATCTCGGGGTTGTCAGAGACAACAAGGGATAACAACGGTACTCTCTGCCAACTCCTGGTGGTACCGCTGGCGAGGTGGTCCAGTATTACTTGCTGTGACGGCCGTGGTACCAGGAGTGATCCACCACATGGCTTCTCTCGAGTTGGCGCTTTCGGTTGGAGCGACGATGATCGACACCGATCGGTGGAGTTCGGAGCTGCGCACGCGTGGAGTTGACCACGTAGCGCGATCGGTGCTGTTGAGCGTGCTGGACGACTCCGCTCAGGCGGCGGACCTTAGTGCGCCCATCAACTGTTCCGGCCTTGGGCGGATCCGGCACTTCAGTTCGGCCACCTCTCCGGGGTGGCCGGACAACCCACTACCGTGGTTGCCTGCGCGGCAACACCTGGGAGTGGACGCCGTGCCTGAACCGCGCTGTGAAGCCCAAGTCTTCCAGAACGCCGTCTGCAACTGGCGCTGCTGGTACTGCTACGTCCCGTTCTCGCTGCTGCGCGGTGATGCCTCCCGTTCACGCATGGTCACGGCAGAGGACATGGTTGACATGTATCTGGCCCTCGAGGAACGGCCTGTGGTCCTAGACCTCTCCGGCGGCCAGCCGGACCTGGTTCCCGAGTGGGTCGTCTGGACCATGCGGGCGCTGATCGACCGCGGAGCCCAGGATGACGTCTTCCTCTGGAGCGATGACAACCTGAGCAATGACTACCTGTTCCGCTACCTCGGCGACGGTGATCTGGACCTCTTGAGCTCCTACCGTGGTTACGGCCGAGTCGCCTGTTTCAAAGGGTTTGACGACAGCTCCTTCGCCTTCAATACGGCCGCATCACCGGAGCTCTTCAAGCGTCAGTTCGACCTGTTCCGGAGCCTGCTGACCGTTCGACCCGACACGTGCGCGTACGTGACTCTCACAGCCCCGAAGATTCCAGCGGAGGGTGCGCTCGTCGCGATGCGCCGTTTCGCGGACAGCCTTCAAGGCCTGGATCACGATCTGCTCGGCCGTACAGTCCCACTGCGCATCGAGGTGTTCACTCCGGTCGCCGCCCGGATGAGGGCTGACCACCACGCTGCTCTCCAAGTGCAGGAGGCGATGGTGGAGGCATGGCTCACGGTGCTCGAGGAACGCGGCGTCATACCCCTCGATAAACAGTTCGGCGCTCAACCGTCGGGGGATAGCCGCGGTGTCTGAAGCCTGGTTCGCCGACAGCATCGGCTTGCAGACGCGGGACGGACAGTCCGAGGACAACGCCTGGCGGCGTCGCCTGCTCGATCTCGTGTCCCGGCGGCTCGGCAGGGATCCGAGCGCGTCGTTCAACGCGGTTGTCAAGGTGGCCAAGGGGGCCGACCCGATCCTGGTCCAAGCGATGTTGCGTGAGCTCGCTGCGACGGCCTCTCCGCGGGTGCGTGCTCGCGCTCGCGAGGTGTTGGCCAACGCAGGCCAGCAGACCGCGTTGTTGTCGGCAGTGTGCGGAGAAGGACTGCCGGCCCCGCATCCTCTCGACTACGAGTGGCGTTTCACCCGCCGTACACGAGACGACCTCGTATCGTCCGCCTTCGCACGAGCGTCCCGTTCAGTCTTGTTGCTCGGCTGCCCGACCGTCGCGTTGACGTTGCTCGCGCGGTCGCCCGATCTGCGCACGACGCTGGTCGACGACAATCCCGCGCTGCCCGTGCTCTCTGATCTCGTGCCAAGAGAAACCGCCAACTACACACAGCTCCGCGCCGACCTGATCGCGCGTCCGAACGTGACAGCGGACCTGGAGGTAGACGTCGTCATCGCCGATGCCCCCTTCTATCCGGAGGCCATGACAGGCTTTCTCGCCGCTGCGGTCAACGGTGCGCGCCGTGGGGCAACTGTTCTGTTTGTCCTGCCACCGTTCGGAACCAGGCCCAGCGCGGAGTCCGACGTCCGGGACTTCTTCCGGCTCGCCACGGCCTCAGGACTCAGGCATGAGGCGACCCTGACGAACGGTGTTCGCTACGTCAGGCCGCCGTTCGAGGCCAACGCCCATCGAGCGGCAGGACTGCTGTCGGTCGCTGACGACTGGCGTGCCGCCGACCTGGCGGTGTTTCGGTTGACCAGTCGGGCCGCCCCCACCAAAGCGCCTCTTGAGTCCGAACGGGCGCGCTGGCGAGAGGTCGTGGTCGGAGGGAAGCGGTGGCGCGTCAAGACCAACTCCGGTGACGCAGACGCTGTCGAAGGTCTTCTCCAGCCCATCGCGGCCAACTCGGTGCTTGATTCGGTGAGCCGCCGTGACCAGCGCAGACATCAAGCGAACGTGTGCACTGATGCCAACGAGTTCTTCATCACGTCCAACCCGGATCTGCTGCTCGAGGTGCTCGCTTCGATCAATACAGGACTCAACCCCGCAGCTCAGGGCGAGAAACTACTCGGACGCACGTTCGGGTTTACGGAATACGTCGAAGTCACGGTTGCGCACGACATGATCACACGCGGTGCGGGCGCGGAGACCGAACTCGGATAGGACATGGACACCACGAAGGCCGACGCACATGCGATCCGCACTGCGCTGCTCGATGATCCCGCCCTCGCCCAGCACGCCGCTGTGATGAGTCATAGTGCTCCACGTCCTGGCGCAGGGCTGCATCTTGCGGTCATGACGGGCCCTTATCTCGAGCGCGTGGTCAACGGCACCAAGACCGTCGAGTCGCGCTTCCACAGAATTCGAAGCGCACCTCTGGATACGGTGGCGGCCGGCGACCTCGTCGCATTCAAGCCGTCAGGCGACCCGGTGACTCACATCGCGGGTGTTCGTCGCGCGATCTTTCTTGACATGACCCGTACGCCACTGGAAGAAGTCCGCTTGACTTGGCAGGATCGCATCGCGGACAGCACGGACGAGTTCTGGGCAGCGCGCGAAAATGCGCGATGGGTGTCACTCGTCGAACTGGACTGGGTGAAGGCGATGGCTCCGGTGAAGTTGCAGAAGCGTGACAGGCGAGGATGGATCACGTACGGACCGTGTTGTCCCGCAGTATCGCTGTTCTGACGTTGCGGTGCCTTACGTGGTATCACGGCGAATGCCGAACTCGCGAAAGGGGCACGCTATGGCGTGAGCCGATGCGCGGGCCACCTTCGGGCCCCACTGTCGCGCCGGTCATTGGTGCGACATGGTGACCGCTGCCTGATTCGGCCGCTGTCCGCAGCACGACCCAGGACCTCCCCGTCGACTCGTCACACTGCGGTCGGACTGTCCGGACGTCCCTCCACCGCGAAGACGTGCTGAGCGTGATCCTCCAGTCGGTTGCTGAGGCCGTTGCGGTGTTGTGCGCGCAAGCCGTCGAGCTTGAGCTCGTAGGTGAAGCGCGGGTCTTCGACGAGTACGCCGTCGCCTTCATCGGCTCGATGTAGGCAAACAGGTCCTTGTTGGGAGTCCAGTGGCGGCGGCATGTCTCGCTGTCGACCGGTGACCTCGGTATGCGCCGCCGCCCTGGCCAGACTTTGGGCAGGGCACCAACGTGCGCGAGATCGTTGTGCGCAGGGCCGGACTTTGGGCAGGAGCACCAAAGGATGGGAACAGGGCTGACCAGCGTACTTACAGTGGCAGTCTAGTGGTCGAGTGTCAGTTCGAGCTCCAGACGCCTGAGTGAGTGGCTCCTATGTCAAGAGTTGCTCCGGGGCTGGTGTCGTCGGGGGTGCGAGAGCGCGGATGATTTCGCCGTAGACCTGGCGGGCGATGTAGCGTTTGAGCAGCCGAATGATCTCCTTGCGGCTGGAACCGGTGGCGTTGCGGCGTGCGGCGTAGTCACTTGTGCGGGAGTCGTGGATCAGTCTGTTGACGGCGATTGTCCACAGTGCACTGTTTGCTGCGCGGTCTCCGCCGCGGTTGAGTCTGTGGCGCTGGGTCTTGCCGCTGGAATGTTCGACAGGGCTGACACCGCACAACGCCGCGAAGGCGGCCTCGCCGCTCAGTCGTTCGGGGTTGTCACCCGCAGTGACCAGGAGTTGGGCGGCGCAGATCGGCCCGATGCCCGGCTGGGCGAGCAGTCCGGGAACGGTCTGACGGGTGAGGAGTTCGATGGCGTTGTCGCTGTCGCGTACTTCCCGTTCGAGGTACTGCCACCGTCGGGCGAGCGCGCGAAGGCCCAGGCTGGTCCCGTCGGTTGAGGTCAACTTGGCGCAGGCTGCGACGAGGTCGGCAGCACGACGCCGGTCCACGCGGCCGCGGGTCGTGTCGTCGAGTTCCAGGACGAGGCTGCGCAGCTGTAGTTCGGCTTGCACTCGGGACTTCACCGCGCTGCGGCGGGCCACGAGCAGGGCGCGTAGCTGTCCGGCGGGGCCGGTACGGGACTTCGGGGTGGCGGTGGCGTCCCCGGAGAGCACGGCGCGGGCGGCGTTCTCCGCGTCGACCGGATCGGACTTGCCCCGACGCCGGCGTGCGGTGCGGTTGGGCCGGTTGACCTCGAACACCGCGACTCCCGCTCCGGTCAGGAACTGTGCCAGGCGGTAGCCGAAGCTCCCGGTGCCCTCCACGCCGGCTTGTCGGAGCTCGCCGAAACCGGCGGCCCAGTCCCACAGGAATCGGTGGTGGGCGTCGTCGGTGGGGAAATCGGCCACGCCCAGGCGGCGCCCGAGCTGGTCGAGTGCGACCGCGACGTGGAGATCCTTATGGGTGTCGACGCCGAGGGTGACAACGCAGGTTGCAGACACGTGATTCCTGTCAGATGTAGACGATCGGGGAAGCGATCGACGGTCCGCCCACGGACAGGACACTCACCATGCAGGGCAACGCCCCTATCGGGTCACGCGTGCGGGACCGCGATCGCAGCGAGGGACACCGCCCCGGATTCGACAGATCAACGCCTCGGCACCCGAAGGGCCAGTCGAAACACGGGTCAGACTCCAGGACGGCGTCCACCACCCATCATCCACCGGCATCAACCCTTGGGGCCACTCGTATGACGAGTCAGGCTCCAGGTCGGTGTCCCTCACCCGTGATCCTGGACTGAGTGTCGTAGCAATCGCCGATCGAACCCATCGACGGCACAAGTCCGGACTCCTTGGCACGTAAGGTAAATGCCCATGACGTGTACTGGACACCATGGTCGGAGTGGATCACCGTGTCCGCTGCGGTCTCGCGGTCGTGCAGGGCCATGCCGAGCGCGTTGGTTACCAACGCGGCGTCCTGGCAGCTGTCGATCGACCAGCCGACCACCTTGCGGGAGAAGGCATCCAGCACCACGGCGCAGTAGACCTTGCCCTCACGGGTGCGGTGTTCGGTGATATCGGTGATCCAGAGTTGGTTCGGTGCGATGCGGACGAAATCGCGGTCGACCAGATCGGTCGCGGTAGCCGTGTCCGGCCTGGGCCGTCGATGCTTGCGGCCCGGAAGTCCTGTGATACCAACGCGTTTCATGAGCATCTCGACCGCGCCGTGGCTCACCGTGACGCCACGACCCAGCATCAGCTCCGCGCGGACCCGTCGGGAGCCGTAGACCCCGTTGGAGGCGGCGTGGACCTGCCTGATGAGGTCGGTCAGCCAGGCGTGCCGCACCGAGCGTGCCGACGGAGCACGACCGCGCCACGCGTGCAGCCCCGATTCAGACACTCCCAGGATCCGGCAGGCGGTCTGGATCGGGAGTCCGTCCTGGGCCATCGCCGCGATCGCGGCGTAGCGGGCTTTTGGGCGCACCGCCTCCTTGAGTAGTTCGGTAGCGCGCTGGTGGATCGCCAGTTCGGTTTCCAGTTCGGCGATACGAAGTCGGGCCGAGGCCAGTTCGGCCTTCTCCGCCGAGGTCAGCCCCGGTTCTTGCCCGGCGTCGACGAGGGCCTGGCGGCGCCAGGTGTAGATGGTCTGGTCGCTGATCTGCAGGTCGTGCGCGACCTGGGCGACGGTGCGGCCGGCTTTGAGCAGGTCGAGGACCTTGCTGCGGAACTCCGGCGGGTAACTCTTAGGCATGCTGACCTCTCCTGGGGATGATCAGCATGAAGTCCAGTGACCCGACTCCGCAAAATCCAGGGCACATCACTTCGCCCGCGGCCTCAAAGATGACCCACAAGAGTGGAGCCAGGCCATGACCGAAGCCAACCAGGCCCGTCACGCCTTCTACGCCTGCCCGCATTGACCTGGGAATCACAGGTACCGCACCCGTTTCCGTTTGGCCCCGGCGTCCATTGCTACCGCGCGCTAAACCATTAACCGACAACGGCCTCCCGCTCAATTCCGAAAGCTGACGGCCCACTGCAGACCCTGACGTGCGCCATGGTCACCTGTGCTGTACGCGACGAACTGGCGGATGGTCGTCTCACGTCTGCACAACTCGTCTGAGCTTTTCAGATAGTCATCCACGATTCTGAAACCGGATGTTGGGAGGTTGTCGCCATTCACGCGCCAGCTGCCGTCAACGCGGCAAAGTCGGCGTGTGCATGTTCGACTCCCTCGGGGTTAGACCTGGGCCTTCTCGTGTTCGGCTGGCATCCGGTAGATGCTGGCGAGGCTGAGGTTATGTCCTTTTCGTTGCTGGTGGGGATGTACAGATCGGGCCGGATGTCCTTTGAGGAATTCACCGCTCGCGCGGCGGCGGAGCACGGTGTGCAACTATCCGAACGTTCCGATCCCCTTACGCCGGGGAGTCCTTCACGGCTGCACTTCCAGGCTCTTCACCGCTTCCCTGGCTTTCGCCCTGTTCATTCGGGCTCGACACTCCCTCGCCCCAGCCGTCACCGGGCAGGTGATCCAACGACGCGGCAGGCTTCACTTCACGTTACGGACCGTTCGGTTGCACGCGCCAAGAGTGGGCGCTTGACGCTGGGCTTCGGCCCCGCCCGTTTCCAGACGACACCGCCAGCCTGCTTCCGGGCCTCCTGGCAGCTAACCCGGATCGGACTTTCACAGGCAAGCGACGACGAGCTTACGAATCAGCGAATCAACCGCCTACACGATCAACCACCAACCCTTCTGGACGCACATGAACGCGATTATGGAACGGTGGATCCGGAGCTGCCGCCACGAACTCCTCGATCGCACGCTGATCTGGAACCAACGACATCTGCTCCACGCACTGCGGGAGTACGAGCAGTTCTACAACACCCACCGGCCCCACCAAGGTATTGCCAACGCCCGACCGCTACGGCAACTGCCACAATCGACCACGAACCAAGCCCAGGTCACTGACCTCGACATCCACCGACGGCAGCGACTGGGCGGCATCCTCAACGAGTACCACCACGCAGCCTGACCAGCACGGACGGTATTTTCGGCAAGCACAGCGCGCGGCTGAGGTCGACGTGGCCGCGCGTCGGCAAGCTGGGGCGCAGGCTGCGCAGGCGGCAGCGGCGGTCGAGGATCCGCCCGACGGCGGGTAACGTTCGAGTAAAGGTTGTCCCGTAATGATCGAGTGTGTTGGCGGGCAGGGGTAACCGCGGTGTTGTCCGCGCCTGGTGGCCGCTCAGGTTGTCATGGCCAGGTTGCGCATCTGGGCGATGCCTCGGGTGGCGTACAGGACGCCGTCGCGTTTGCGGCGGCAGTTGCGCAGGATGCTGTAGGACTTCATGTGGGCCAGGGCGTGCTCCACCCGCGCGCGGACGCTCCGGTGGATGGTGTTGAGGTCCTTCTTCCATTGCGGCAGTGGTGATTGCCCTGTGCGCGGTTTCCGGTAGGGCATGATCACCTCGGGTTTGCCCTGGTAGCCGCCGTCGGCCATCACCGTGGCGCCCCGGCACTGCTGGTCGACGTGCGACTCGGTGTAGGCCCGGCAGTCGTTGCGGTTGCCGGGTGTGGGGTCGCCGACCGCAACGATCAGGCGGGTGTTGGCGTCGATGACGACCTGCATGTTCACCGAGTACCGGTAGTTCTTCGACGAGGCGGACATGCTCCGGTCGTGGGTGGGCACCATGGTTCCGTCCACGATCAGCACGGTGTCCGGGCTGTGCTTGCGGGTCACCGGCGCGAGCGCCAGCAGCGGTGCCAGGTGATCCACAACGCGGCCCGCGGCCGACTTCGAGATCCCGAACAGCAACGCGACCTGCCGAAACGTCAGATTCGTCCGGTAGTACACCGCCACCAGCAGCACCCGATCCGCCAGCGACAACCCCCACCGCCGACCGGTGCCGGTCTGCTCACCACCCCGACGGGCCACGACCCGCACGAGCTTGCGGAACACCCGCACCGACAAGCCCGTGAACACCGGCACCCACTTCGGCCGGTCCGCACTGATCACCTGCTCCACACCAAGATCATCCGCTCGGTCGAGATCGCGTTACGGGACAACCTTTAGCGAAGAACGGCCCGTGACCTGTTTTTCATGGTCACGGGCCGTTTCGCCTCATTGATGGTCGTATCAGCAGCCCTTCAGCAACGCAGCGCCGGCGCTGGTGAGGGGCTCCTCGACGGTGGTGATGGCAAACCGCGACCGTGCCTCGGCCAGCAAACGTCGGGCGATTCCGCGACGCTGCCAGGCCATTGCAGTCCAGATGTGGCCGATCGACTCATAGATCCCATCCTCGTCGCGGTCGTAAACCACCAGGAACCCGACGAGCCGCCCGCTGTAGAACCATGGTCCGTCCTGTCCGCCGCTGGCGGACGTCGGTGCCAGCATCACCAGCCATACGCCCGCTTCACCCGGTGGAAAGTCCCACCCGCACACTCGCTTGTACGCCAAAGCCGCACGGTTGAGCGGGCTGTCGTGCCACGTCCGGGCCGGGCCGGTGAATGCATCATCGCCGAGCCGGACATCACCGAAGGTGTGGAAGTCGTCATCGAGGTCGACACCAGACATCATCAGGTCGAAGTTGTCGCCTGGAGGCGGTGCCTGCCAGGACACCGATGGGCCGAGTTGAGCGGTGATCGCCAGATCTGCCCGGTCGAACAGGAACCCGAACTGGGAGAGGATCTCCGGCAGCGACGACTCCTCCTCGGCGGTGACGGAGCCAGGGACGAGAGCCGACAGCGCCCGATAGGCTGTGCGACAGGCCTGCTCGATCTCCGGTACTTCCGGGAAACCGGTGCCGGTCACAGTCCTGCTCCATCGGTGTGCTCATGCGCAAGCGCCGTGGTCGCACGGCGATTGTCGAGCTGCTTGCTCGTCACGGTCATCGCGATGGTGTGCTCGCCGCAGGCTCGTCTCCGGCGGGACGAAGCGGTGGCCACGCGTCCGGATTCTCCAGGACACATGCGGTGATCAGGTAGAGCGCTGCCGGACCGTGCTGCGACTGGACGAATGCGTCCGCTACACCGGTAGCGGGCCGAAGGCCATGCTCGCGCAGCTGCTTCTCCGTCCATAAAAACGACGGCGCGGCACCGCTGGCGAAACACGGAGCACCGTTCGGCGCCCATCCCATTGGTTGGCTCATACCTGCTCCTTGAACAGCGATCCGACTGCGGGCGAGTACGCCTTGCTGATCGACGATATCCTTCACCGCCGTGGTGACGTCCGAGGTAACCGAGATCCCGCCCGCGAAGCACCCGAATTTCAGCGCAGTTCACCAGAGTGGTCCACCCGCCAGCGGTGAACACGGAAGGTGTTCGGTCGCATCCTGACGGTAACCACACGTGGAAGGATGCGGCCGTACCTGTGGAGTTCATAGCTCACGGGATTGATCCGCAAGACCCTGAAAGACCGTTGCGGCGTTTGAGCACGCCCAACGCCGGTCCAGACTCGACCGCAAAGGAATCGCTCTGGGTGGAGCCGGACTACAACACCGTGGCGAATGAGATCCACCCGGTCGGCGGCAGCCCATTCCGCGACTGGCCCGGCCCGCCGATCGTCATGCCCGCGGGCCTGTTGCCTGACGGCAGGCCGTTCGGACGAGATGAGCGGAAACTCGTTCTGTATCGAGGGCGTACGGGCCCCAGAACGGAGCGTCGCGGTCAGCTCGGCCTCGACCTGCGCTCCACCGGGTCACCGACTCGCGCCGCAACTCCTCCACCAACATGGCGGCTTGTTCCAGCTGCGGTTCGACATAGCCGGGTGCCCACTGCTGCTCCCGTTCCCACCGGGCCACCTGCTCACGCAGCTGCTCGTCGGACAGTTCGGCCTGGTCACGCTGTTCGACCGGGCGACTCAGCGCCTCCCACACCCGGTGCCACGCCACGTGCCGAACCCGGCACTGTGCAGCAGAAGTCCGCCAGGACCGCCGACGGCGACCCACTCGCCCTCGCACCACCGCCGACCGTGCGATTCCGGTTCAACCGGAGCATCGCACTCAACAAACTCCAACATGTGGACACCATGGCGATGGTCGAGAAGTCACGGTCAACTGACGGTCAAACGGCGCACCTGAGCGGCGGGCCGTCAATCCGGCGCCACTGTCACATCACGGTCACACGATCAATCTCACCACGACCGGTACCACTCCTGTCGTAGTAGCTCACGGACACCACGGCACAGCTTCACGGTCAAACCACGGTCAAATGATCAAGCCCGACACGACCGTCGGTCCCCCGTCATCGCCGCTCACGCCATCACCAGCAGCCAATGGAGATCAACCCCGGACACCCGCGAGCACTACCGTCCACGGTCAAACCACGGTCAGAACGACAGAAGCGCCACCGGAAATGACCTCCGGTGGCGCTTCTGACCTGCATAAACAGTTGTGGAGCTCCTCAGCCGTTATTCCAACCGTCCAGAACTCCTGAACCCACTGGTCAGCGCACTGCGCGCGATCCAGACAGACGCCAAGCGCGGCCAGGAAGTGCGGTCTGTGGCGTCCCCTGTCCCACGGCGACAGGACATAAGGGAGCGGATCGGCGAGCAAGGGTTGGCAGAAATGGCCAAGATGTACCTCGCCGGTTCAACAGCTAAGGATCTCGCAACTAAGCACGGTATCTGCGTGAAGACGGTGCGGCGACTCATGAAGGAACGTGGGGCGCGTAAGCGCTAAGTTACCGCCCACTTACCCAAGTCGTCCTGATCGGTCGCCTATGCAGCGCCCCCAGCCGAACCCATCGGCTGGGGCACTGTCGTTTATGTGTGGTAGTTGCTGGCATTTGAGATTAGCGGGAAATCAATGTCAACACCCCAGCACCCGGTAGGCGTAAGGGCCCAATGTCTATGTGGGCGTCGGACTCTCATGTAGTTGTGGCGCATCCTGTAGCACAGTTGTATCTTGGACGCCCGCTTTAACCTGAAGCTTCCCAAGATCCATAACCTCGCGAGGTGCCCGTGAACACGGAAAAGCCAGAGATCAACCCGCTGTCGTCCGCCGCGCCGCTACACCTCGCATGTGCTCATTTGCGGGATGCGTGGACAGCACTTCGAGTAAACGGCACTCCTCACAACAGATCCGCGCCGTACTCACTCGGATCAGCAGGGTCAGAGTCACAGGAGTTTATTTGGAAGGCTGCGGAGTTTGCGATTGTATTCGCAGCCGATAGCGTGCTCGATCACTTGCGGGCGCTGGCTTTGAGCTACGAGGCGGCGGCGCGTTCTCAGACCACATGGAGTGCCAATGAATGGCCAGGTGTCACCAGTTATACATCCGCTCGGGCGATCTTGGAAGGCTGCGCACTTGTTGGCTGGTTTACCAACCCAGATATTGATGCCGAAGAGCGCCTTCGCCGAGGAGCACGGATACGCCTCTGGTCGCTGAGCGAGGAGCAGGCCGGGCCCAACCCTCCGCCTAAGGAAGCTCTGAAGTTTTGGCGCGAGAAGATTGAAGATTGCGGAATGCGCTTCCGCAAGTATGGCCGGGGCTGGGGCATCGAGGTTGATGGTGAGCCTCGGAACTACTCACACCAAGCCGCGATCAAAGAACTAGTGCCGACAATTGGTCGCAAGTTCTACCACGAGTGGAGCGGGCTGGCTCACCACGTGTCGTGGGCATTTGCTGACTGGGGGCGGATGCGCGTCAACGAAGAAACGTCTGCACTGCGCTTCGTCTTCAAGACTCACGCAGACCGCCACGTGATACTTGTATCCAATCTTGCAGGCATCGTTACCACCGCTGGCAACAGCTTTGCCCGCTACTTTGGTCGAAGCTCCGATGCGCTACTAGCGGCCTATGAGCAGGTCTTTGCGTATCTTGAAGCAGAGTTTCCGCATATTGAAGCAGCTCAACGACGAATGGATGTGGAACGAGATGGCGAGCACTGATGTTCGGTGCGTAGAGCCACCGGGTCTGCTCAGATCAGTGCGACGTAACGCCACAAGATGATCTACCGATACCATCGGTGTTCGCATGTGCGCGTGCTACCGACGTCGGAAGTGAGCCATGACTGATTCAGGAAAACCGAGACGTCCACTACGAAAGATTGGCATTCGCCCAAGCGGGTCGATTGCCGGATGGCAGTCACGGGCACAAAAGTCGGATAGGCCCAGCAGGCGAGTAACCAAGAAGGTAGTGGTAGTTGCACTATTCGTAGTGTCAAACCTTCTGACACTCTTCTTAAGTACTTCTTTTGGCCGCTACGCGCCTCGACTATTCGCAGAGGCCGAGCAGCAGCTCGACGCAGGCCCACTCATCGTGTTGCAAGAACTACCCTGGCCATTCAAAAAGTGCAGCCCGCCCACGGTTGCGATGATGCGCTCTGATGTCACTCCGGACTCATTGGTAGGCGACGACTCTCTCGATCGCATCATCGCGTCGGGAGGAGCGTCATGGAACACCGGATCACTTTCTCTCAGCCTTCTAACCCCAGACACTACACCCGTATACGTGAACGACATGACAGTGACAGTCTTCTCTAGAGATAGGACGCGCAAACCGAACTGGGTACGGAGCGTTCTAGCTGGCGGATGCGGCGGTGTGCCAACTCGCATCTATTCAGCCAATCTTGACATCGGGAAGCCTGAAGTAGTGGATCGCGGAGTAGAAGGCGATGGTGCTGATAAGCCGGGCGTTAGCAAGCCGCTGTCCGGCGCTTCCTTTACTGCTTCCATTGCCGATCCCGCACGGTTCCGACTGGATGCAACCATCTGCGATGGCTACGTTGAGTGGGGTCTAGCCATCCACTACAACCATGGTGGTCAAGAGTTCACGAAATCTGTTGGCACGCCCGAACAGCCACTGCGGTCTGTCGGCAGTACGAGCCCCGTCCCGTCGTACACGGAAGCGACAGCAGGCGATCTTACTTCGGTAGTACGGGCACAAGACGCGCAATGCACGGTCACACCCCCAAGCACCGGACAGTCAAGTGCTACTTCTCCTAGCACAGGCAGCAGTAGTACGTGTGAAGCTAAACAGATGGTGGCCGATGCCAATCTGGACGCCACGGTGGCGTCGTCACTCATGGAACCTGCTTGCCGAGATAAGTTCGCAGTCGTGTTCGCATCCGGTGAAAGTTCGTCTTCGCTGGGCTACCGGGTTTTTGCTCGGGACAGCGGACGGTGGCGACAGATTCCCAACGCCGCAACTGGCCCGGCTCACAATGCCATCGATGCCGTGGTGCTTAGCGCCAATGGTGTCGACGTACCTAGCTTCAAAGTAGCATACGCTGATTGCATTGAATCAGATACCGCTGGCGTGCTGGTCTTTGCTTCTTGCAAGTCGAAGTAGATCTCGAAAAGGCGCCGTTTCTGCGCAGCAGCAGGCCGACTTGAACCACCTTGTATACTGACACGCTACTGCCCAACATCAGAGCGTCATGGGGTAGCTAGGCCAGTCGGGGCTGTTTGTGCGTAATGGTGGACAAGTAAGGACGCCGCTAGTGAACATGCAGAACGCGAAGAAGATCGACCCCAACGCCTATAATGCCCTGGCTGATGCTCTCTCAGTTATTTACTGGAACAAGCCGCCATGGGCACGCTACCTTCGTGGTCTGCTCAAGGACAACTTAGAGCTATTGACTGGACTCGATCTGACGGGCCCAACGACCAAGCGTGAGAACTCTGGCGAATTGGTCGAACGTCTCATGGCCAACGAGAGCAAGTATCAGGGTGTCGCGATTTCCCTGATGCTGCGCGTAGCGAGCATGGACAGCTTCCCAAACCTGAACGCCCAAGAAGACAGCGCCGACCTGATCTCCAAGGCCAAGGACGCTGTCGCAGAGCTGCGCAAGTGGACGAAGCGCCACCAGGAGATTGCCGAAGCCAACGAACGTGCGGTAGCCGCGATGGCCAAAGCAGCCGCAGAAGCCAGCAGAAGCCGGGCGTTCACTGAGTCACTATCTGCCCTCAAGGACGAGTTCCTTGGGATGCACAAGGGCACTGGTACGCCCCAGCAACGAGGCATTGAGCTTGAGAAGTTCCTCAATGCACTGTTCGGGCTGTTCGACCTCGAACCACGAGCGGCATACTCTCTGGCGAACGAGCAGATCGACGGAGCGTTCAGCTTTGACACCGACGACTACATCTTAGAAGCCCGTTGGTGGAAGAAAGCCATCGGCCGCGGGCACTTGGATGTCTTCGCCAGCAAGATCCGACGCAAGGGCAAGAACGCGCTAGGACTGTATGCAAGCATCAGCGGTTTTACCCAGGATGCCCTTGACACCTACGAGGACGGCACACCGTTCATCACCATTGACGGCATGGACATCATGGCTGTACTTGACGGGCGCGTCCGCCTCGATGATCTCCTGAAGCGCAAGAAGCGTCACGCCAATGAGACTGGCAACTGCTACTTTCCTGTGGCGGAGATGCTCTAGCCGTTCTCGCCAGCGCACGAGGTACCTTAATTGAGGGTATTTTGACCCATCTCCGCAGATCAGACGAATTCTTGACCACTCGGACAAGATGGCAGTACCACGCACCGCGACCGCTGGTCGCTGAAGTCGTCCTGACCGGTCGCCTGACAGCAAGTGCCCCAACCGCGAACGATGGTTGGGGTACATTGTCGTAAAAGCCTGACAATCATCCTCCTGGAAAGTCAGACAAACTACGACTTCTTCCGTCTCCTTTCCGTCATCGCGGCTCTCGTGTCCAGCTGTTTACCCCATAGTTCCAGGGAGTCCAAAGAACTCCGCAGATCGTCGTGAGAGGGTGCCGGATCGCCCGCCGAAGCTGGCGCATCGTGCGCGTCAATCCACCTTGAAATCTCAGTCATTTGCGACTCAAGAGTATCCCAATCGTCATCTTCGACCGAGACTTTACGTAGCCTGTTCGTCTGAACTGGGCGGTCAAAGCGAGAGATAACACCTTGAAAAAGTCGCTCTTCTACAGCCCTCTCCCAAGCTGCACGTAGCTGTCCTGCGATTCGATAAGCCTCCGTGCGCCATGCGGCATCCGCGCCGCTGTCATACATCTTCTTGACCTGTTCAAGCTTCACCTTTATCTTGCCGATGCGCTCTTTGACCGGAGCTCCAAGCGAAGACAACCCATCGTCACAAAGTCCTGTTACGCCTGCCCCGCGCTCAATCTGAACATATGCAATAGACACAGCTGAATCAGCTGCGTACCTGTTTAACGCCTCTACAAAGGCGAGATCATGGGTAAAAATCAGAACCTGGCGGTTCTTTGCTTCCAGTGCAATTCGACGCGCGGCTTTAAGCCGAAAGTTGTGATCAAGTGAACAAACTGGATCATCGAACACAATGGCCGATCCGTCCGTGCTTGTCGACAACTCAGTAAAGAATCCGGCAAGCGCAACAGCTCGGCATTCACCTTCGCTGAGCACATCCGTAAGACGCTGGGTCGACTTCACGCCACTAAATGCAAGCCGGTGAAGTGACTTTCCTTTTCGGGCGTCGCCTTTAGCAATCTCGACCTTAAGTCGGTCAGCTCCAAGTTCCTTCAGTTCAGACTGGAATGCCGATTTTAGTCGCTCAGTAATCAGCTGCTCGGAGAGCTTCTTGACCTGTATCGTGATTTGCTGCGTGTTGCACAACGCCTTCGCTTTCACAAGAGCTTGAACCTGCACCTTACGGTCATGTTCACCAATGACAACCGCAAGACTCTTACTCAAGAGAGCACGGTCGCTAAGCTCTTCATACTCCTTTTGAACCTTCTTGAGCGCTTCTGGATCGCTCGCCGCAATCAGCTCTTCGGCTTGCGTAGCCTCCGCATCTGAAGCTGCGCGAAGGTCTTCCATGACATCGCTGACTCTCCAATCAACTACGGGCAAAGCCGCATCGAGAGCCGTCTTTTCCTCCAGGAGGGCACAAACAAAGTCTGTACGTGCGCGAACAGCCTCCCCGAAGCGAGCCAACTTCTCATCAAGATCTTTGTAAGTCTCACCGAGGGGAGCAAGTGAACCTGCGCGAGGAACGTTGTTCTCCACGGCCTCGCGGATCGAGGTCACCAGCTTCTTTGCCCGACCTCTCAATACGTCGAGCTTTGACTGCGATTCATCTCGCGCGAACTTCTCAAGAGAAGTAAGCATCAAGGCTGCCGCAGGCTGCAACTCCTGATGACATAGGACGCAATGCGCCTCCGCGCCGACGTGCGGAAACTCGTGGTGCGGGTAGGCCTGGTCTTGGGAATATGCCCGTGCAGCCCGCCAAAGCCTCATCCAAGTTTCTGAACCAACACCCTCAACACTGGTGCCTTCAAGAAGCGATGCATCCGCTTCCACAGCTTTCTGCTGTTCGGAGACTTCGACGATCAAGTCTCGGGCCTGTTGAACTTTGACATCACTCAATGCTTCTGCAAGACGACCAGCCGCGATATAAATAGGTCGCAACTGTTGTTCATGCTGTTTGTGGAGTTTTGCCTTCGTAGCCGGATCGCTTTGGCGCAATGCTTCAAGCTCTTTGCCAAGGAAACTCAATCGAGAAACTTCAACATCCGAAAGCACCGCAAGCTCGTTAATAGCAGCAGCGCAACCGTCCGCACCCAGCTTTTTGATTTGAGCACTGACCATGCCACCTTCAATGAACCGAGGAAGAGCAGCTTGCTCAGCATGAAGGCTCCGAACACGTCCATCTATGACGGATTCAACTGACCCACACGCTTTAGCCAGCGCTTCCAGGAGTGTAAGAACCTCCGGCGCAAACGCTACGTCGTCTTCTTCAGTAAGCAGGTGGTTTGACGCGGAAGTATCGAACAGGGTAATTTGGCGAAGTTCGGGTGGCGCAAGCTTTCCACTTTGCCACGAATGCGTAAGCTCATCAACACCGTAGTTGTATGCAACCTCAGCACTTGGCAAGTTTCCAGCAGCATCCGCATAGACATTAGGCAGAATCGAATTTATCTTGCCGCGAACCCGGCAAATCTGCTTCAAAATTCTACTGTAGCCGGATTTGCCTGCACCATTATCTCCATAAACGACAGTGATGCCCGCTGAAGCAAAAAGCAACTCTTGGTCAGCAGCGAGCAAGTTAACGTTGCGGACTTGGCTGATCCGCGAAAGCTCTGTGGAGATACCGCCATCGCTCTGACTCGGAACATGATCTTCGGATAGAGGCTCGAAATTCTCGCATCGCCCAGTGGTCGCCTGCTGCAAGCAGAGCTCAGCCAACTGCTCCAGATCGGATGGGGTCAACGCGCCAGCAACCAGTCGACGCAACGCGTCTCGCTGCCAAAATGGGCGGCTCACCGACCACTGAACAACAGCCGAGTAGGCGGCGACTAAGTTGTTCTTCTGAGCAATCGGATCTACCATCTTTGGCATTATGATAGGAATCACTCCTTTGGTCAACGCGCGAACGACCAAGGTGTGGTCAGCCGTCGATTTAAGGCGACCAAAGATGGACACGTAACGCTTTTGCGCCCTGCACTCGACACTCTCCACCCGCTAAGCGAGCTCGACGCTTAAGCCTTTAGTTTCCACACTTGAACACGTATCGGGACGAGTATACAAGACGTTACGGCAATACCTGCCCATTAGAGTGAATGACGGCGAGTACACGAGCTGCTACTTTGCGTTGCAATCCATCAACGCGCATCTTGCTGCAACCGCTTCTCAGTAATTCTGAGCTGTTCTCACCGATACCAAGGCTCAGCAACCTCGCGGATAACAGGCAGCACCCCAGTTGGGTACCCATCCGCGAGTTGCCGCAGATAGCCAGGCTCATCGGGATCGCTGTCAGGCCAGTTGAGGCGAAGCGCCTCTCTGGCCTTCACAGCTCGGTCTATCAGCATGGACACCGTGACCGCCTCTTCTTGGTGCCCGTGGTGCTTGCCGAGGCAGGGCATCGGTTCGGTCAGGCCGTCAGGGGCCTCTGACTGGCGGTGCTTGCTCATGCTGTCGTCCGCCACTTGGGAGATTTGGCTCCGAGCCCAGGTCTCGGCTTCCTGGCGGCGGTGCTCCTTGAGCGCCGCGCTCACGACGCACCAAGCAATGCTGAGCAGCAGAAGACCGAGCACTGCCACCGCGGCCTTGGTCACCAGATCGACGGTTGCCACGTTCAGCCCCGAGGTTCAAGGTCGCCGTGGCTGTAGATCTCCGCCCAGTGCAGGAAAACGTCCTGCGATGCCTCGGGGCTGAGCGCCAGCTGGTCGAGGACGTCAAACTTCCACTGCATGACCGAGATGGCGGCGTCCTCGTCGTAGAAGACAGTGGCCACGTCGGTGTCCGTATAGCCCATCGGCTTCACATGTGGCGCGAACATCAGGTAGGTCGCGCCGTACTGGAGCGCCGGATGTCCCACCGACCACGGCACCACCCGCAGGCTGATTGGCGACCACTCAGACAGAAGGCTCAGCTTCATGCACTGGTCGTGCATCACGGCGTGGCTGCCAACCACCAGACGGAGCGCTATCTCGTGCAGGAAGAACGTCGCTGCCGGAGCTGCCTCCTGCTCCAGCACCTTCTGCCGCTCCATCCGAGCATCAACCCAGGCAGCGTGTTGTTCGTCGCTGGCGGTGGACTCATCAAGCAGTGCTTCGGCGTACGGCTCTGCTTGCAGTAGCGACGGGATCAGCATCGGCTCGTAGGTGGAGATGGTCAGCGCCTGGGCTTCGTGCATTCGTAGGCAAAGAAGATCATCTGGAACGGCGTCGCCATGCACGCGGAGGAAATAGCCGTAGTCGGGCTCCTGAGCGAGCCGCAGTATGCGCGTGCGGGTGGCCTTGTCGGCACGGCAGGCGGTCAGCAACGACGCGATGTCGGTTTCACTCGTCCCGCGCACGCCGTTCTCCAGCTTGGAGAGTTTGCTCGGTGACCACTCCAACTGTTCTGAGATGGCAGTGCCTCGCAGACCAGCACACTCGCGAACCAACCGGAGTTCCTCGCCGAGTTCTCGACTGTGGGCGCTGGTCGTACGGATGGGGCGCTTGACGTCGTCAGTAAGTGCGCTCATGGCTGTGGCACGTCGCCTTCTGGGTTGTGGTGGCTCACGCCAGGAGGCGCAGCAGTGGTGTCGGGGCTGCCGAGGATCTGGCGGCGCCGCTCGGCGATCAGCTGCAAGGCCTCGCCCAGGCTCACCATCTGCTGGCCGAGTGCCGTCTCCCGCTCGGCGGAGAAGCCCGCCTCACTCAGGCCATTCTGCACATCGAGGCTGCGCAGGATGTAGCGGCTCAGCTCCGAGTTGACGTTGCTCATGCCCGCCAGCAGGACACGCACTTCGGGCGTCACGGCCCGTCCGCCTTGACCAAGTCCTCTTCTTCATGGACGACCAGCAGCACCGAGCCTCGGCGACGGATGAGTCGTCGCAGGAAGGCAAGAACTTCGTTGTCGATTGACAAGTGGTCGAGATGCGGCACCACCACACCGTGTGAGCTGGCTAGGTCAAGCACGTCGATCACGCCCGCGAACCCTGGGCGCTTGACCTGCTTGCCGGGCACTTCGCGGTCGACGAACACCGAGGCCAGGAGAAAGCCAGCTTCGGCGCAGTAGCTGCTGAGTTCCTTACATAGCATGGCGATCTGGTCGTTGTCTGGTTCTTCGAGGCGCAGGTAGCCGTAAACCACGGGGCGGCTGGTCTCAGCCTGCGGGGCTTCGTCGGGTGCGGGCATCACGGCTAGAACCTCTCTCGGAGTCGGTAGGCAAGAGCTGCCTGCGGGCACGGCCAAGGGGTGTGGCACTGGATGCAGGTACTCCCGACGCCAAGCAGTCGTGGCGTGTGCAGCACCAGCGCCAGGACGATCAGGGCGTAGAGCTCTGCCTGGGTTCCGGCAGCACTGCGGACTCGTCCTCTACGGGCATCGACTCCGCGAGGTCAGCGGCCGGAACTTGTTGGTATGCCTCAAGAAATCCGCGCATCAGGCACCTCCCAGACCCAAGCTGGCGGCCACAACCGCACATACGAAACGACCACCGCAGGCCTCCTGGGGGTGGATGCAGGCGGGGCGCAGGGCTCGCTGGATGCGCCGCTCGGGGTCGGCACGGTGTCCACCGCGCTCCGCCTGCTTCAGTGAGCCTCAACTTGAAACTCAATCCAAACGATGACAGATTGAGTTTCAATCTGGAAGCCACTTGACCCTAGGGTCGCCCGATGGGAGTACTTAAGCGCCGTGATGATCTCGCCAGGCACACTGAACGGCATGGTTGACGACGAGGATCCCGGCCCCATCGTGCAGCGCCTGATCTTCGGCGCTCGTCTGGCCGAGCTGCGCGAAGCCACCGGCATGACCGTCGACCAGGCCAACACCGCCATGCCCGGCTGGTACCGGGGCAAGCTCGGCAAGGTCGAGAACGGCGACCTCAACACCACCGACACCGAACTTGACCGGCTCTTCGAGCTCTACAAGGTCAGCGGCCCGGTGGCTGACGAGATCCGCAAGCTCGGCGTGGAAGCCAGGCGCAAGCTGGCTCCGGCGCGGGTACCGGATCACTCCCGGCGCTACGTCTGGCTGGAACGTGCTGCTGACGAGATCCGCGAGTACTACGGCGCGTCAGTACCGGGCAACCTCCAGAGCGAGGCCTACGCCCTGGCGCAGATGGCCAGCTCCTTGGTGATCGCCCCGGCAGACATGCCGACGATCGCTCGTGACCGCGTTGCCCGAGGTGACCGCTACAAGAACGACCCCGGCCGCAAGCTGCACGCCGTGCTCAACGAGGAGGCGGTGCTCCGGAGGATTGGCGGCGTTGACGTGCTGGCTGGGCAGATCGAACGGCTGCTGGAGCTGGGTGCGCTGCCGAACGTCACCATCCAGATCGTGCCGCTGGAAGCCGGGGCGCACGCGGCGCTGGAGTACACCTTCACGTTGCTGTACATCGCCAGGGCTCGGGCAAGCATCGTGTACATCGAGAGCTTGGCCACGGCGGACTACCTTGCTCGCCCTCAGCACGCCCAGACCTATAACCTCGCGTTTGAGTCGGCGCAGCGCACGGCGCTCAGCCATGAGGACATGGCCGACTACCTGCGTCAGACCCAGAACCGACTGTAAGAGGAGCCGCAGATGTCGACGGACGCCCGGAAGAGCGCCCAGTGGCGGAAGAGCAGCTACAGCGGCAGCGGCGCCCAGTGCGTCGAGGTCGCTGACAGTGCCACCACCACGGCTGTGCGCGACTCGAAGAACCCGGATGGGCCTGTGGTGACGTTCCCGCGTACGACTTGGGTGCGGTTTGCTCGGGGCTTCAGAGGTTGAGCTGTCGGCCCATCTGACAGCTCAACCCCAGCGGGGGCAATAATCGGTATACCCACAACTTCTGCAATTCAAAATTTGTGCAGCGCATGAACATTATCAGGGGCGGTACGGAAGCCACTGACCGGCTCCCGAATTGTATTTATAGTATGGATAATTGACTGATTTGGGAGCCACTACGAACGGATTACCATTGTCGTTGATAGTATGAATATACGTCTGACCATCAACGGTAATGCTCAAATCGAGCCACCATTCGCAGTAACAGTTATTTGACGTCGATCGCATCAACACGGTTGCCGACTTGCCGGGATCAAGACTTAGATAGAACGGCTTGTCTGTCTTCTCGACTCCCGGCATAAGGTCGTCCCCCTCACGGAAGACCGCAGTTTGCGAGTCGATGTCCAGCTTGAGGTAGTTATACGCTTGCGATCCTCCCTTTGGCTGACATATAGGACGTTCGCCTTGCAATGAATCTGCAGTGACCGTTCGCCCTATCGATGCAGAGCTAATCACCATCGGCTTATCGCGTGCAGCAATCGTAATTCGAGCGATATTCCCCCCGACGCTGATGCCGCCATTTGCCCTAGACCATGAATTCAAGTCCACTAGCTCGCAGGGCTCATCGGGCGGGCGAAGCTTGAAAAGGTCTCCGGCGGGGAACATGTAGCCCGGAGGAAAACCAGCTGACTTATCCCCGCCGTCGCCAGTTCCGAAGCTTGCCTCTTTTGGGTCAGATGCGACAATCAGCGTGTAGGGGATTTCTGATCCCGTACTGCCGGATACCTTTATGTCTTGAGCGGTTTTAGGCTTAACTTCCTCGGCATTACCTCCTTGCCAGTGTGGAATAAATGCAGCTCCAGCGATCAACCCTAGGACGGCTGCTCCTACGACAAGTTTCTTAGAGGTAGTCAGACGCTTTCGCCTTACTGGCGGCTCTAATTTTTCCTGCTGTGCGATATGTTCGGATGTTGCAAACGATACCGACTCGGGCACATCTGGAATTGCTGCGGAAGAAGTTCGCGCCACACTTGCTTCTACCACACCCTCCTCCCTCGACTTAGCAGCGTTCTTTCCCTCTTGCGCAGAGCTACTTGCAACGAGAGCTTCTTTTGCCTCATAGGGGATGCCGAGCGAGTTAGCAACCCTTTGCAGCGTATGTAGATCATCTAGCGCACACTGGATAGCGGCTATCGCTGCTTCAATTGCCCTTCCTTCGTATTTCTTTCTTGCATAGGCGGCCGAATATCCTTTGGCGGGACGAAAATGCATGGATGCCAATATCTGGCGGATAGTTTTTACGCCAAGCAGATATCTAAGCCCCGCATCCTCATCCTCGACTTTCACTATTTCTTTGGCGGTCTGAATAAATTTCACAGCATCGGACCGCGTGCCCAGTTTTTCAAGTACATTCGGATAGCTCAGCTTGGACATCCCGATGTACTCATGCACCGACTTGGTTGCGTCGTCGAAATTGCCTTGGTCGACTTGTTCGATGAATACAACACGCAAGAACGTGCGCATGAGCCCACTGTCAATATCTAGACTTTTTGGATCGAGTCGGAATTTTAGTTTCAGCTGCCGCACTAGTTTTGGACACGTTCCGGATGCAAACTCATGTCCTTCATGGAAAAGTTGCTCAATTTCTTTAGGGTCGACCTTCATGCCTAACACCCTCCAGGTTCAGCTGTTACTCATTTTGGAAGATTGTACTTTGAACCCCAGAAACCCGAACGGGTGACCTTGGGTATAGGGTCGCGTCCGCCTGAAACCAATTTCCTTTTGCTCAGTTTGACAAAACATCGAAAAAGGTAATTAAAGTATTTACAAATCTGCTTAAATGTAGTTAAATATACGCCGGGATTGGCCTCTTGGAGGTCAAAAGATGATTTCATCTGTTGCGTATATCGAAGAAGATGCCTTCCAAGACTTTCTTTCGTGCTACAGCAGCTCGCAGCACGAGCACATCGACCATCTTGCGCATTACTTACGTGATTGGTGCGAAGAGGGCGACGGCACGGAAGATTGTGGCTACGATTTTGGCATCTACATGGTCGTCTTTGCGCTCATCGCCCAGAGTTGGGCGACAGAAGGCAAGACCATCCTCACTACCAGGCCAGGCACTTTCGCCCGCGAGGACAGTCACACCAACGCGCTAGAGAGGCGCGTTGTCCCTGACTTGCTCGTAAAGGACTGCTGGGACTGCAACGAGGCGGTCAGCCCGCAGTCCTTCACTCTCCGCTCCGCCAGGCATCAGCGTACCAATCGGTAACATTCTGCAACTTGGCCGATCCCACCACCAGCCCATCACCCTTTCGAGGGGAGATGGGCTGTTTAAATTTAGGGCCCTGACCTGCCCTTTTCCACCGTTTCCAGTAGTTCCACCATTTCTTTCCACCATTTCCATTAGGTACTGGATCGACCACATGCCAATGTTCTTCCTGCATGGCAATGACCTTCAGGCAGATCGCCTGGAACCAAGTGAAAGGAAGACGCAAAAGATGCAAGGAGAGATCCAAATCACCGGCCAGTCAGACAACTGGCAGAACTCAAGTGGCTTGCCCATCACCAGGGAGGGCCGGGCGTTCAACCGAGCACTTCGTATGCAGGACATGGGTGCCGTGCTTCAGGCACGGCAACTCCAGAACTCAGCCCAGATCGCACAGTTGGCCATGGAGGCCGTTCGAGAGGTGAACACTCACCGCCGCCTTCTGACCCAGGGAGACGAGCAGACCGCCTTGGCCATGGCCTTGGCAGACGTCGCGGTAAACCACCTCGCAGTAGTCCTGCGAATCCAGCGAGGCTAGGGCACCAGATCGTGGGAGCCATCGTTGTTGGAGGGCTCTGCGCCCTTGTCGCCTTGTTCGTGGTGGAAATCGCCATTCCCTGGGCGGCTCACCACTGGGTACTCGCGCTGTTCGTCTTGGTGACCTTCGCGCTCGTGTGGGTCAGCACGCGTCCAACAGTGGTGGCCTGGTTCCGTGAGATGAGGCGAGCCAAGCAGCAGCGCCGTGCCGTCGAGAAGATCACCGCCGATACGAAGGCCCAGATGGAGCACATCGCAGGTAAGTGGAAGTCAGAACAGTGAGTGCAGCGCCTGGGAAGGGCTGGCCTGCCCGCATCTTTCTTGGGGCTATGGCACTGCTTGCGATTTCACTGGGTGCGCGGCTGGTCTACGAACTGCTAGCCCCGCTTATGGGTTCGCTCATCGGTCTGGCGGCCCTCGTGGCGATCTACTGGTGGATTCAGCGCAGCTGGTAGATACGTCGATATCAGATCTTATCCCAACAATCCACCAGGAGGACACGTGTGCCCAGACTCACCCGTAAGCAATTCTTGGAGCGTCTACACGTCCACGAAGAGCTGCAAGCCGTAGAGCGCGAACTGACGCTCTCGACCTTGGAAGCCGAGCTGCACCGCCAGCGACGTTCGACCAACGGCGACAAGTCACCGGGCGTTCGGCGTCCATCGGCTGGCCCACCGTCAGAGGTAGATGGGTACCAGTCGCCGATGTGACTATTACATTCTCTCTTTCCTAGTCCGTAGATTTCTTGCATAGTTGGCTTGAGGGCGAGCATAAGTCTTTCCTACAACAGGCCGTATGTCCGTTCGTGCAGCTTTGGACAGCTCGCCCTCACGCCTTCTTTAGATACTCAGGTCGCCATGACGACAAGCTTCTAGCTGCTTGCTGCCGCAAGTCTGGCTTATTCGTCATGCCCTGAATTCGGAAGGTGTACCAACACCAACAGAAGGGAGACTGAATGTCACAAGACTCGGGCCAAGAGCCCGTAACTGTAACAGCCGACGCGCGGCCACATCCCGCCGTTCGTGCGCTAGCCCGCGCCAGCATCTTGCTTGCTCGTCAGCAGGTGCAAGCCGAGCTGAGTTCGCTTTCAGGTCAGGCGACCGCGGTCACCGCGGACTCGGCCGAGCAGGGCGAGGTCGACCATGAGTAAGCCACTCGTCTGGTCGGAGCTGCACCCGCCTCGCGGCCTGACGCTGGCCGACCTCACGGCGGCCCTGCGGCCTCTCGCGAACCGCCCCACATCCGGCCCGCTCCAGAAGACGCCCCTGGTCGTCTTCGAGCTTCGCGCGGAGAAGGGCATCATCCGTTGGTTGCTCGGCACCGACTACAAGCTAGCGTCGAAACTGCCGCGCCAATTGCGGGCCCAATTGCCCCGACTCGACGTCGTCCAGCTGGCGGATGCTGATCGGACATCACCGGAGCTGGCCGCTGACATCAAGCTGAGCAACCTGTCCAGTCCGCTGCGCCTGGACACGGCCGAGGCCGTCAGCTCAGCGGTGCTGGATTGCCTCAGCCGCTTGCCGGATGGTCAGACGGCAGTCGTCCAGTGGGCGATCGGCCCGGCGCAGCCCCGCGCCCAGCAGCCAGAAACCTTTCGGCTCAGCGAGACGCTCGGGCTACGGACGCCAACGCCGGACACGGCCACCGAACGAGACTGGAAAACCAAGACGTCCGAACCCATCCTCACCGTGCGAGGCAGGATCGGGGCCGGTGGTGGTGACGCTAGGGCCAACCGCAGCCTCATCCAGTCCGTGGCTGCTGCTCTCGCTCTGGCCGACAGCAGCGGCACCTGTCTGCGAACCAGCACGGCCACCGCCCAGCGAGCTCACAATCTGACGGCCGTCCATCACAACAGTGGTCGGTGGTCATCGGTGGTCAGTGTTGCCGAGTTGGCCACGCTCCTTGCGTTCCCGCTTGGCGAGCGCGACCTTCCAGGAGCCACGGGTCTGGTGCTGGGACGCCCGCCCGCCAGCTTGCTGCGGGAACCAGACAGCCCGCAGCCGATCCGGATCATCGGTACCAGCCTGCATCCGGCCAGTCGCCAACAAGCAGTCGTCATGCCAGATTCCGCCAGTGGCCACCATGTCCATGTCGTGGGCCCGACTGGCTCTGGCAAGAGCAACTGGCTCGCGGGGGCAGTACTGGCCGACGTCCAAGCTGGACATGGAGTTTTCGTTGTAGAGCCACGTGGAGACCTGATCCACGATCTTTTAGCCCGCATTCCGGATGACCGCCGCGAGGACGTGGTGGTCATCGACCCAGCTGGATCACCTGGCGAAGGAGTCGTCGGCTTCAACCCGCTGGCCGGGCCACCCGAGGAAGCCGAGCGCCGCGCCGACGAGATGGTCGGCCTCTTCCGAAACCTCTACGGCTCAGCCATCGGGCCTCGAAGTACCGACGTTCTCCTGCACGCGACGCTCACCGTGGCCAAGCTGCCCGGCGGCAGCCTGGCCGACATTCCGGTGCTGCTGAGCAACGCCGTCTTCCGCCGGAAGCACCTGCCAGGCGTCAGCGACCCGCTCGTCCTCGGGCCCTGGTGGGCCTGGTTCGAGAGCATGTCTGAAGCCGAGCGGCAGCAAGTCACCGCGCCGATCAACAACAAGCTGCGAGCGTTTCTGAGCCGGGCAGCAGTCCGGCGGTTGCTGGCTCCAGACGGCAGCGCGTTCACGCTGGATGACCTGTTCACCAAACGCCGCGTTGTCCTGGTGAACCTCAATGCTGGGCTCCTCGGCACGGAAGCCTGCCGTCTGCTCGGCAGCTTGCTTCTCAGCAGCTTTTGGTCGGCTGCCGAACGGCGAGCAGCCGTGCCGAAGGAAGATCGCTACCCGGTGCGGGTGGTGGTTGACGAGTTCGCCAGCTACATAGCAGCGCTGGACTTTGACGCGGTCTTGGCGTTGGCTCGCGGCCTCGGTGTATCGATCACCGTTGCCCACCAGAACGTCGCCCAACTGACGGCAAGCCTTCTCGCGACTGTGGCCGCCAACGCCCGTTCCCGTGTGGTTTTCCGGCCGTCGCCCAGCGACGAGAAGACGCTCACCGCGCTCCTGGGTGCGGATGTCCTTCCTGGCGATCTGGCACGAATTGGTGCCTTCCAGGCCGCCGCTCGGCTCTACATCGACGGCGAGATGACACCAACGTTCACCGTGCAGACGCTCTCCCTGCCGGACGCCACCACCGATCCGGACGCCATGCGCAGCGAGAGCCGCAGGCGCTACGGCACCGACGGCGAAGAGATCGACCGCCGTTTGCTGGAGCGGTGGCACGGCGACAGCCCGCCCAGTGACAGTCCTATCGGTGTGAGGCGAAGGAGGACAACAGCGTGACCAGCCCTACCGCTCGACCTACCGATCCCGTTGATTTCGTCCTACCTCCCACCAGCGCCAATGACTCCCATCCGCCTACGAGTTCTGCGCCCAACAAGGCGCAGAACCTGACTACTCGCGCGGCGCGTCTGCGTGATCGCCTTGGCGACCGTGACCTTGGCGTGCTCGGCTCACTCCGTCAGTTCCGCCTACTGAGCGGCCACCACATCCAACGCCTCCATGTCGCTGACGGCTCCGAGAAAACCAGGGCCAGGCGGTCACGGGCACTCGTGCAGCGCCTCGCCAAACTTGGTCTGGTGGTGCGCTTTGGCCGCAGCGTCGGCGGCATCCGAGCAGGCAGCAAGGGACACACCATCGGGCTGACTGGGCTCGGTGAGGCGGTGCTGGATGTTGGCCAGGATCAAGGCCGACGGCACCGCCAAGTCTGGGAAGGCAAGCCGTACTTCCAGGATCACACGCTGGCAATCGCCGAACTGCACACGTCGCTGACGGAACACATCGCGGCCAACGGCGATGCCGACCTGATCGCCTTCGAGACGGAACCCAAAGTCTGGCGACGCTTCGGCGGCATCGGCGGCAGCTTGACGCTCAAGCCGGACTATTTGGCACACATCGGTGTCGGTGACATCGAACGCGTGGTCTTCGTGGAGATCGACCTCGGCACCGAGAGCCTGCCGAGCGTCTTACGCAAGTGCCAGGTCTACTTGCAGTACTGGCAGGCGGGCATCGAGCAGCACCTGCACGGCCTGTTCCCAAGCGTCCTCTGGCTGGTGCCAGACGGCCGCCGCAGGGGTCGTCTGCAAGAGGGTGTGGAGCGGCTGCCCCGGGATGCCCAAGCACTGTTCACCATCGCCCTGCTACATGAGGGCGCACAACTACTAACTACCAATGGAGGTCTCGCATGACGAACCAACAACAAGCCGCGGGGCTTCCCCGCAACCAACTGCTCATCGGCGACGTCCGCAGCCGCCTCAAGGAGCTGCCCGACGATTCCGTCGACTGCATAGTCACCTCGCCGCCATACTTCGCCCTGCGCGACTACGGCCACAAAGACCAACTTGGCCTGGAGCCATCGGTCGAGGGCTGGGTGCGCGACATCCTTGCCGTCGCCAGTGACCTGAAGCGCGTCCTCAAGCCAACCGGGGCGCTGTGGCTGAACCTCGGCGACTCGTACGCCCACCACCCTCGCGAGGGTGCGCCTAAAAAGAGCCTGCTGCTCGGCCCATCGCGCGTGGCGCTCGGCATGGTGGCCGACGGCTGGTTGCTACGCAATCACGTCGTCTGGGCGAAGACCAATCCCATGCCCAGCAACGTCACCGATCGCCTAAGCAACACTCACGAGACGATCTACTTCTTCACCAAGGAACGTCGATACTTCTTTGACCTTGGCGCCATCCGGCAGCCTCACAAGTCGAGCCCGACGACCAGCGGCAAGCGTCGGGGCCGCGACGGGGTGTACCCACCGCGGACTGCCTTGCCTCAGCGTGCGGAACGCACTGGCGACGTCAACGGCGGCTTGGCTCGCCTCAAGGCATCCGGGGCCATCGGGCATCCGCTCGGCAAGAATCCAGGCGATGTCTGGTCTCTGGGTACGGCTGCGCTCCATGCAGACCATTTCGCTCCGTTCCCGACCAGCCTTGTCGAACGGGCGCTCCTGAGTACCTGCCCCGAACGCGTCTGCGTGTTCTGCGGTCGGGGATGGCAACGCGCCCAACAGCGGATCGACGGCCGCTTGCTACGCGTTGGCTCGCTGCAACGGGATTGCACCTGTTCGCCGATCTGGCAGCCGGGTGTGGTGCTCGACCCCTTCATGGGCAGCGGTACCACGGCGATTACCGCTGAGACTCAAGGTCGCGACTGGGTGGGAATCGAGCTGAACCCGGACTACGCCGCTCTGGCCGAGCAGCGTCTTGCCAAGTGGCGTGACGCCACCAAGTCCTGAGGCACTTCCGCCTCAGGACGGGCACCGCTTCGTCGGTGGCCTGCGGCTGTTTGTCGTCATCTCCTGCAACAGGGATGGCCAGCCGCACCACACCGAGGAGGACGGCCATGACCGATCCCAAAGCCAACGGCGTCAAGACTCTGGGCATCCGCCTGCCGCACGAGCTGCACGCCCAGTTCGCCCTCGTCGCCCAGCTCGACGGCCTGAACCTGACGGACGCCATCCTGCGTGCGGTGGAGTTCTACGTCGAGACCAAGCGGAGCGAAGGCGACTTCGCCGCACGGGCGCAGGAGGCACTGGCGGAGATCGAGCGCGAAGCCAACAGCCGCCGGGCAGCCATCCAGGCACTGTTCGGAGACAGCGAGCCAGCCGACACCTCGGCCACCCGGAGCCGCCGCACTACCGACAAGTAGTAGCGGTACTCCACGTCGGCTACGGACAGCAGAACTCTGCTGTCCGTAGCCGGACTACACATTTGCAAAACACGCCACGGACGAACGAGAGGCAGGACAGGAGATCCTATCTTGCCAGTTCTTTCAAACAGCGAGAAAATTAGGAGGAACAGTGAATGAAATCAAGGAAAAAACCGGATCTGGAGGTGAAAGCCTACGGTCAGCAGCTCGACAGTTTTGACCTCGACCTAGTAGTGCAGCTCGTCATCATGCTAGGACGCGAACTAGTGAAAGAAGATGTCGACGCTGAGGACGAATGATCACTCCAGACCTTCAATCGTTTAACTACATTCCAGACTCCAGGAGGATTAAAAAATGGACGAAGACATCCTGAACCAGGAGCTTGCGCTCCACGTCACGGGCATCAAGCGAACGAAGCGAGCAGTCCTCTACCTGCGCGTTTCCACGTCGGGACAGGTCAACACCGACTACAACCCAGAGGGTATCTCGATCCCTGCGCAGCGGGAGGCTGGGACGCGCAAGGCTGACTCACTGGACGCAGGAGTCGTCCGCGAATTTGTCGAACCCGGCCGTACCGCTACGAGTATCGATAAACGACCAGTGTTTCAAGAGATGATCGCTTGGGTCAAAGAGCAAAAAGACATTGACTACATCATCGTCTATCACTTCAATCGAGTGTTCCGCAACAGCGTCGACGCGGCCATCACCAAACGCGACCTGCACAAGGTCGGCACTCGTATCGTCTCAACCGTGCTCGACATGGGCGAAGGACCTGAAAGCGCCATGGTGGAATCCATCATCCATGCCGTCGACCAATATCAGTCACAGGCAAGCGGAGCAGACATCCGCTACAAGATGGGCCAGAAGGCCAAGAACGGTGGAACTCTCGGCCCAGCGCCGCTGGGATACCTCAACGTCCGCGAGGCCAAGCCAGAGGGTGGCGAGATCCGCACAGTCATGATCGACCCTGAACGTGGTCCTCTCGTCCGCAAGGGCATCGAGCTGTTCGCCACTGGCCAGTACATCGCGCAGGATGCGCTTGACCACGTCACTACAGCAGGCCTACGCACCCGAGGTACTCGCCGCACCAGCCCAAAAGAGCTGTCGCTCAGCCAGTTCTACGAGATCCTCAGCGACCGCTACTACATCGGCAAGGTCAACTACGACGACGTGGAGTACCCCGGTCGTCATCAGGCTCTCATCACAGAGGAGACCTTCGACCGGGTGCAGCGCGTCCTCGCCCTCCGAGGTGGTGGCGGTACCAGGGAGCGTGTACACCACCACTGGCTCAAGGGACTGTTGTGGTGTCACCGCTGTGGGCATCGCATGGTCATCATGCGCGGCAAAGGGAACGGCGGTGTCTACTTCTACTTTTTTTGCCGAGGCAGGCAGAAGCACCTGTGCGACTTGCCGTACCTGGGCATGGCCGACGTTGAAGCAGCCGTGGACAAGCACCTTGGCACCGTCCGCCTGCGTGATGACTTCCAGGCAGCCGTACGCCGCCAACTCGATGAGGCAGTGCTCATCGAGCAGGGCGCCATCAGCGGTCTCAAGAAGCGCCTTGGTGCCCGTCTGGATGAACTAGATACCAAGGAGGACAACCTCCTTGAGCTCCTGGGCGATCCTGACTGGCCACGGGCCAAGATCAAGAGCAAGCTTGCAGGCATCGAGCGTGAACGCGCTGAGATCCAGGCCCAGATCGCTGACACCACCAGCAAGCTCGAAGCTGGCCGCCAGTTCTTCGGGGCTGCGCTCGACCTGCTGGCCGATCCACAGGGTTTCTACCGCCGTGGGAGTGACACGGTGAAGCGAGCCATCACCAAGGTCATGTTCCATAAGCTGCACCTCGACGCCGAGCAGATCATGGGGCACGACCTGACTGACGGCCTGGCCGGACTGGTCGAGGCAGGTGGTGCTGGAGGGCAGCTCCGCAACAGCAAAAGCACCTCCGTCCCTGGGGACGGAGGTGCTTTTGATCTTGTAACCGATGCCGTCTTGCTTGATGTCGTCCAAGGGGACAACGGTTCAAGTAAGACCGCACTGGTGGACGATACAGGGATTGAACCTGTGACCCCTACCGTGTCA
Organism: Umezawaea tangerina; assembly: GCF_003002815.1. GTDB lineage: Bacteria > Actinomycetota > Actinomycetes > Mycobacteriales > Pseudonocardiaceae > Umezawaea > Umezawaea tangerina. The sequence continues at coordinate 325,906 of NZ_PVTF01000006.1, forward strand.
ACGTAAATCCCGAAGAGCCCTGACCAGCGGAAACAGAGACACCCCGCGTCATTATGGTGCCATAGCAGGACGTTGAGTGCAGTTTAGCATCGTTCAACGCGTCCCGCTGCTCCCAATCTGCTCCCACAACCGTGCTCCCACATCAACCCCATCCCACGGCAACCACGTCGCTCCACATAGGCCGGGACACAGAACCGTTGCACCGCTTGAATTATGCATAAAGACTCTGGCAGATCCTGCACGGCGCGGGCATCGACCCCACACCCGTCCGACCTGGCGGGAGTTTCTCACCGCCCAAGCCGAGGGCATCATCGCCGCGGGCTTCTTCCACCTCGACACCGTGCTCGGCACACGCCTCTACGCACTGGCCTTTCTCGAACACGGCACCCGACGCCTGCACATCACCGGCGTCACCTCCCATCCGACCCAGGCATCGACAGCGCAGCAGGCCGAAACCTCGCCGCCGACCTCGACACCCGCACCGAGTCCTTGCGATTCCTGATCCGCGACCGCGACGCCAAGTACAGCCCGACCTTCGACACTGTCTTCCACCCCGACGACCTGCGCGTGCTCAGGAGCGCGCCACAAGCACCCCGGATGAACGCCCACTGCGAACGAGTCATCGGCACCATCCGACGCGAACTCCTCGACCACATCCTGATCACCGACGAAACCCACGCACGCCGGATCCTCACAACCTACGAAGACCACTACAACCAGCACAGACCCACCAAGCCCGCGACCAACTGCCACCCGACGTTCAGCAACACCCCGCCGCAGTCCACGGCCCCGACACCAGCAGAGTGCTCCGCACCCGCGTCCTCGGCGGACTCACCAACGAGTACAAACATGCCGCTTGACCAGCAACGACGACTTTTCGAGCGGCACAACCTGCACGAAGCGCTTCGAGACGCCCACGCCGAACAACAGACCGACACGTGGAAACAGATCTACCGGGCACGGGCCGGGATCGAAGGCACCATCCACCAGGCCACCGCGGTCACCGGTACCCGCCAAGCCCGATACACCGGCCTCGGCAAAGTCAGCCTGGAACACGCCTTCGCCACTGCCGCGATCAACCTCATCCGCCTCGACGCTTGGTGGACCGGCATACCCATCCAACACACCCGAACCACCCACCTGAGCAGACTCGGTCTCACCCTCGCCGCATAGGCTGAATTAGGCAACAAGGTCGCACGACGTCGCCGACCAGTCCTCGGAAGCCTGATCAACGAGTACGAACCCACAGCCGCCTAACCGCAGGTCAAACTGTGTGGCCGACTTCTGACACCCCACAGCCTCGAACACCATCTCCCGGACCTTGACCCGGCAAGATCAGTAACGTTCGTTCGATGTCGACCGACCATCTGGGCAGTCCACACACCAGAGGAGTGCCATGCCGATCGCCGCGCGAGCCAAGTCGTCCTTTCCAGGCTTCGTGTCGACTTCGGCGTGGCCGCGCTCGGTGTTGGTCGACGTCGTGGCGGAGTTGACCGGAGCACTGCAGGGGGTTCGCTCGGACCACCGGACCGAGTCCGAGGAGGTGCTGGCGACCAGGTGGCGTTCGGCATGGGCGGACGGTTCCGCCGACCTGCTCGGTGATCCCGACTCGTACCTGCAACTGGCTTTCGCGGTGCGCTACTTCCTAGACATCCTGCGCAGGCTCGACGGTTCGGAGGAGCGCCTTGCCGAGATCTCCGATCTCGCCGACGCTGGCCTTCCGGAGAGGGCAACGGGAACAACGGGTGTGGGGTTCCACCTGCCGAACTACCTGAGGGACCTGGGTGCGCCACTGCCGGACGACGTGGCGGTGCGACGCGCCGTCTTCGGCGCCATGCGCCCGATCCAGGCGATGGTGGCGCACGTCGGAGGTGGGGTGTTGGACGACGGGGGTGTCGAACTCCTCGCGGTCGCGTGCCTCGGCGCCCACGCCTTGAACGCACCCGATCCCGTGTGGAAGCTGCTGACGGAGGTCGCACCCGTCCGGGATCGAGCCGAACCGGAGGTCGCCGAATTCCCCTTCCCCAATGTGGCGACCATCGCCGTGGTCGAGGCGGTGGCTCGCTCCCACACTGGTCTGCTGGCCGCCGAGCGGCGGGAGACCGAACTCAGGTCGGCGACCAAGCGGATCAAGTCGACCCTAGACGACGGCGAGGTGGACGAGTGGGTCCTGGACAGGTTCCAAGACGTCGGGCTTGACCTCGCGCGTATGCGGGGCCTGCTGCGCCACCTGCGAGACTACCGGGCCGCCGGGCCGTTCAGGAAGCTGGTGATGGGCGACCCGGACGACGAGATTCAGGACGAGGCCCGCGACCTGCTCGTGGAGTGGAACCACCGGGTGCGGCTCGCCGTGGAACACGCGGAGGAGATGCGGGCGGAGCGATCGACGGCGTTGAGGCGACTGCGCCCGCAGGTCGAAGCGCACTCGGTGGACCGCTGGGCGTCCAATGACCTGCTGCGACCTCAACAGGACTACATCGGGGCCCAGCTTACCGGTGACGCGTCCCAGTTGGGGCTGTTGTGGTTCCTCGACCCGGTGCCCGACGCTCCCTGGGCGAGGTTGCCGGAACTGAACCACGTCCGGTTGAGCGTCAGCTTCCTCACCGGGGACAAGGGTCTGCCCTACGAGGTCGCGGAACGGGCTGTGCGGGCGATCGTCCTGGACCAGATGTCACGGGCCTTGCCGGGAAGGCTCCGGTTGACCTGGATCGACCCGTCGGGTCGTGGTAAGAGCGCCGGGCCGCTGCTGGCGATGCTCGACGGCGACAAGTCGATGATCGACGGCGCGGTGCACGTCGAGCCGGACGACATCACCGCCGCGCTCCGCCGGGTCAGCGACCGGATGGCCAAGCTCGAACAGCAGTGCCTTCGGGACACCCACGCGGACCTGGCGGCGTACAACCTGGTCGCAGGGGTACTCGCGGAACCCAACCAGATCGTGGTGGTCACGGGGTACCCCAACGGTTTCTCCGAGGAGAACGCGCGCAGGCTGCACCAGATCGCCGAGAACGGCAACAGGCTGGGCATCCAGGCCCTCGTGGTGGCCGACCCGCTGATGGCCGACACCATCCGCACGGCGGCGCGGCCCGACCAGTACTTCCCCTTGCTGGCCTCGACGCCGAACAAGAACCTCCCGCACTGGTGGCACCCCGACCTCCTGCCGGGCCACTACCGGGTGCTCGGCCACGGTGGACGGCCGCACGCCTCGATCTTGGACGTCGCGATCGGCGAGGACGTGGTGCCTTGCGTCCCCTGCGATCTGCCGGACTTCGACGCCGCCGCCGCGAAACGCGTCGTGACCGGTTACCTCGCCGCGTCCGCCTCCACGGCGGAGGTCCGGGTCGACACCGCCACGCTGGGGTCCGCCGACGACGGGACGGCGAGCAGCGCCGACGGGGTGGTGGTGTCGCTAGGGATTCACGGCCGGGGGGACCTACTGGACCTGGCGTTGGGGCGGGGACTTCGGCAGAACGTCCTGATCGGCGGCCTGCCCGGGTCGGGCAAGTCGACGCTGATGCACACTCTCATCACGGCGGCCGCGCGGCGGTACTCCCCGGCCGAGCTGGAGCTGTACCTGCTCGACTTCAAGCAGGGCGTGGAGTTCCGCCCCTACGCCGATCTCGCGCTCCCGCACGCCAAGGTCGTGGCGGTGCAAAGCGAACGGGAGTTCGGTCTGTCCGTGCTCCGAGGTCTCCGCGACGAGGTCGACCGCCGCGGCGCGCTGTTCCGCGGCAAGGACGGCGGTGGGGCGGACAACATCAGGACCTACCGGCAGAACACGGGGAAGTCGCTGCCCAGGGTGGTCGTGGTCGTGGACGAGTTCCAGGTGCTCTTCGCGGACGACGACGCCATCGCCCACGAGTGCGCCCAACTCCTCGACCACCTGGTTCGCCAAGGGCGAGCCTTCGGCCTGCACGCCATCCTCGGCACCCAAACCCTTCGCGGCCACGGGGCGATGCACCTGTTGCGCGGCACGCTCGACCAGGTCGCGGTGCGCATCGTGCTGAAGACCAACGAGGCCGATTCGAGGCTGTTCCTGGCCGAGGATAACCCGGCAGGTGCTGGCCTCGGCAGGCCGGGGTTGGCGATCTACAACGAGGACGCCGGCCACCTGTCGGGCAACAAGGAGTTCCAGGTCGCCATCTCCGACGACAGCCAGCGCATGGCGATCATCGAGGAGGAGCGGCGGCGAGCCGACGAGTCGGGGTTCACCCGACGGCCCTTGGTCTTCGACGGCACACGCGTCGTCGGCGTCGAGGACGACGATGACGTGGTCGCGCTCACGAGCGGGCGGGGTCCTGTGGACCGCAAGCGGGTCCGCCTGCACCTGGGGTTGCCGGTCGCCATTGGCGGCTCCGGTTTCGTCGACCTGCGCAGCCGAGCGGGCAGCCACCTGGCCGTGGTGGACCGCGACGTCAAGCGGGCGACCGGGGCCCTGGTGGTGGCGTTGACGACCGGTTGCTTGTCGACCACCCCCGCCCCCGAGGTCGTCGTGGTCGACTGCCTCGGCAAGGACGAGGACCACGGGGACGTGCTCCACGACGCGGCCGCTTGGTTGCCGCGGGTCACGTTCGTCCGCAGGGTTGGGCTCGCCGCCGCGGTCTCGCGGGTGGCGGCCGAGGTCCGCCGCCGGGTCGACGAGGACGACACCCGCGGCTCGCGGCTGGTGCTGGTGATCAGCGCAGTGAACCGCGCCCGTGACCTCGGCGACGAGAACACCTACGCGGAGGAGGGCACCGTCCGGCACGACCTTCTGTCGGTGCTGAAGGACGGTTCGGATTACGGAGTGCACGTGGTGGTCAACGTCGACTCGGTCGACACCCTGGAACGCAGGCTCGGCGCCGGTTCCCTCGCGGAGTTCGGCATCCGCGTGCTCGGGCAGTGCTCGGAGGACACGTCGCGGCAGGTGGTGGGCACGGCCGCCGCGAGCAGGCTCGGGGACAGCTACGCCCTCGTGCACGAACCGGACGACAACAGGCTGGAGACGGTACGACCGTTCCCGTCGCCCTCACCGGAGTGGATGGCCGCGACCTCGGTCGCCGAACAGGACAGGAGCACCGAATGGCACTAGTCCAGTACGACCCCGACCAGCTAGACCGCGCGGCGAGCGCGTTGACCCGTAGCCAAACCGTCCTGGTGAACGAGGCGCGTTCGGTGAACGCGACGATCGGCGGCCTCACGGGGTTCAACGACCCTGGCGCCACACGGTTCCGTGACGAGGTGCGCCAAGTGGCCCGGACGCTGCAACTGCAGTCCGAGGCGCTGGCCAGGCACGCGACCCACCTGAGGAAACTCGCCCAGGAGGTCCGAAACCTACCGAAGCGGTGACCGGCTTTCCCCGGTCGTGACCCAGGCTCGTGCGGCAGGCGCGTTCGTCGCCTTCCGCACGAGCCCTAGTGTCCTGAGTCGTTGATTCGTTGTAGGTTTTGAGATGGCTCGTCGTGGACCCGCGTTGCCCGAGTTGGTGTTGACTGACCTCGAGCGGCAGACGTTGCAGGGCTGGGAACGTCGTCGTTCGACCGCGCAGACATTGGCGCTGAGGTCGCGGATTGTATTGACCTGCGCCGAAGGTCTGTCCAACATGGACGTCGTCCGGAGGTGGGCGTTTCACCACCCACGGCGAACAAGTGGCGCCGCAGGTTCATCGAGAACCGCCTGGACGGCCTGTACGACGAGCCCTGTCCGGGCGCGGCGCGCACGATCACCGACGCCCAGGTCGAGCACGTCGTGGTGACGACGTTGGAGCAGGCGACACCGAACAACGACTCGCACTGGTCGACCGGGTCGATGGCCGCGGCCACAGGTATGTCGCAGACGGCGATCTCCCGGATATGGCGTGCTTTCGAACTCAAGCCGCACGTGGTGCAGACCTGGAAACTATCGACCGATCCGTTGTTCATCGACAAGGTCCGCGACGTGGTCGGCCTCTACCTGGATCCGCCGGCGAAGGCGATGGTGTTGTGCGTGGACGAGAAATCCGGGATGCAGGCGTTGGATCGCACCGCCCCGGCCCTGCCGATCATGCCCACCACGCCAGCGCGTCGCACCCATGACTACGTTCGACACGGCACCACGAGTCTGTTTGCGGCACTGGACATCGCCACCGGCAAGTCATCGGTCGTCACCAGCGCCGTCACCGACACCAGGAGTTCCTGAAATTCCTCAAGGCTATCGATGCCAACACTCCGCCGGAGTTGGATCTGCACCTGGTGTGCGACAACTACGCCACCCACAAGACTCCGGAGATCAAGACCTGGTTGGTCCGACATCCCCGGTTCCATCTGCACTTCACCCCGACCGGCTCGTCCTGGCTCAACCTGGTCGAGCGGTGGTTCGCCGAGTTGACCAACCGTAAACTCCGCCGCAGCGCTGTACCTGCCGAAAACCTCATCCATGCAGGTGACAGAGGGTCCACAGAGACCCATGCGCGGATGCAGTCGTGATCATGCCGCTGCGGATGAGCACGGCATGATGACCAGCCATGCTGCTTCGACTGGCCTACCTCAGCGTGACCAACGCGTTCGCTTTACTACGCCTGCTCCCATGAGCGACCGGGACAAGGACGTGGAGATCCTGGTGCTACGGCACCAGATCACCGTCCTGGAGCGCGAACTGGGCACAACTCGACTGCGGTTCTCCCTCGCCGATCGGGCGTTCTTCGCGGCATTGCTGCACCGGCTCCCTGCGACAGTGCTTCGTCAGTTCCAGTTGCCGGTACGCCCGGAGACGGTACTGCGCTGGCATCGGGACCTGCTCGCCCGCCGCCACGCGGCCAAGTCCCGGCCCCAACGGCCCGGACGACCGCGGACACTACGGTCAATCCGGCTCCTGGTGCTCCGCCTGGCACAGGAGAACCCCACCTGGGGCTACCGCCGCATCCACGGCGAACTACTCGTACTCAGCATCCAGGTCGCCGCGTCCACGGTATGGCAGACCCTCCAGGACGCCGGAATCGACCCGGCACCCGATCGCACCTCCACCACTTGGACGGACTTCCTCCGATCCCAAGCCGAAGCCCTGCTGGCCTGCGACTTCTTCGAAGTCCCGACCCTAAGCGGCACCCACCTGTACATACTCGCGGTCATCGAACACAGCAGCCGCCGCATCCGCGTCCTGGGCGCCACCGCGCACCCGACCGCGGCTAGGTAACCCAGGCCGCGAAGAACCTCGTCATGGACCTCGACGACGCGGGCAACTCCGCACGATTCCTGATCCGCGACCGCGACCGGAAGTTCCCCGCCCTCTTCGATGCGGTTCTCGCCGACGCGGGCATCCAGGTCATCCTCACCGGTGTCCGGATCCCTCGAATGAACTCAATCATGGAGAGATGGATCCAAAGCTGCCACCACGAACTCCTCGACCGCACACTCATCTGGAACCAACCACACCTACTCCACGCCCTGCGCGAGTACGAGCAGTTCTACAACACCCACCGACCCCACCAAGGCATCGCCAACGCACGACCACTACACCCACTGCCACCACCGATCACCGACCAAGCCCAGATCACCGACTTGGACATCCGCCGACGACAACGCCTGGGCGGCCTCCTCAACGAATACCACCACGCCGCCTGACCAGCACAGACGTAGTTTTCGGCAAGCACACCTGGTTCCCACGCTTGTCGGTGTCCCAGAATGACCTTCTGAGTGCATACTCTCGAACACCGCTTTGCGGGCTGGCAGGCGGGCTGGGACCGCCGAGGAGGTGGCTCCGCGTGGCACGGACGGTCACAGGACTTGTCAGCAGCGCTGTGACGTTCACCGTCCTCGTCCGGTACGTCCTTGCCAGCACCAACCCTGGGCATCGTCCACCGGGACCGGGGAGGCCCGATCCGGATCCACGTTGTCCGAGAGCCGACTGCGGAAGAATCGCGAAACGCGACGACACCACCAGCTTGTACCACTGCGACAGCTGCCGGTCGTGGTTTGGTGTGGCGGTGTGTGTCAAGTGCCGTGGGTTCGCCTACACGGACGATGACTACGCCTGGGTTTGCGGTGGCAGCCATACCACCTACGAGACGAGAAAATGCCCCTGTGGGCGTCTCGGGGATCCTATCGGCCGTGGGTGGTGGCGATGCGGGTTTCCTGACTGCGTACCCTTTGCGATAAGGGTCTGCCAGTGTGGATTCTCGGGCGCAGATCACGGCTACGCGTGCATAAGAGCGGGCGACACCAACTGGTCCTGCGAACTCACCGGCACGAATTGGTCGTCGAGGAGCTGATGTATGGCTACCAACGTGCTGGGCACGATCACCGGATCCACCGGCATGGGCCGGTACTTTACCGTTGTCAGCGCCCTGCCGTCGGCGTCGTTCGTCAGTTACGTGTACTTGCTGGTGGAAAGCGGCGCGTGGAGCGGGCCTGTGCGATTCGACGAGGCGCTGCGCGGTATCGACCTCAAAGCCGGAGTCCTGTTGACCCTGGTGTCGTTTGCGGCGGCCGTTACCCTGCACCCACTGCAGTTCGCGCTGATCCAACTTCTCGAAGGCTATTGGGGACGGTCTACCATCGCGCGCCGCCTCGCCGCACTGAGAGTTCTTCACCATCAACGCGTCACTGCGCGGCTGGACCGGGAAACCGAGAACGGAACGTGGTCGGCCGATGCACACGCCGCCGAGACAGTGATCCGACAACGTGAAGCGAAACGACTCCGGGAGTCCTACCCGACCGAGCTCGACGACATCCTCCCGACCCGTCTGGGCAACGTGTTGCGCCGCTATGAGATGAGCGGCGGATCCCCGTACGGGATCGACCTGATCGCCACGGCGCCCAGGATCTCCATGGTCGCGCAAGACCGTGAACTGCAGTACGTTGCGGATCAGCGAACACAATTGGAACTGGCGGTCCGCGTTGCAGTGCTGGCGATGATCGCGGCTATGGCGACTGTGGTCGTGTTGTGGCGGCACGGCGCGTGGCTGCTCCTCGCAATCGGCCCGTACACCGTTGCCTATCTCGCGTACCGGGGCGCGGTCGTCGCCGCGCACGAGTACGGGACAGCGCTCACCGTCATGGTGGAGCTGAACAGGTTCGCCCTCTACGAGAGATTGCACCTGAAGCTTCCGGATTCACTAGAAGCAGAGAAACATCTGAATCCCGGAATCATGAGGTTATTGAGGTCCAAGCATCCCATCACGGATCGCGACTCGCCGTACCGGCACCCGGACCCAGCGCCGTCGGTGTTCCCGCCCGGCATTTCCTCCGGTAGGGGATCCACCGCCTCGACCGCCGATCGAGTGGAGTGATCAGACACCGTGAACGCGAGCGATCCAGCCAAGAGGCAGTCCACCGAGCCATCGGACATCGAAGAGAAGCCCACCAGCGCTGACTTGCCAGAGGGTGCGCTATCGGCGGTCCATCCCAAGGGGACGTTCCGACCACCGCTGCCGAACAAAGCGGATAAATCACCGGAGTTGCCGACCCAACGCGGGCAGTACCCTCAAGCCCTTGCCAAAACTGCGGCGATGCTGCCCGTTTCAGATACGAACGGCAGACCGCGGCGACGGGACCAGTTCCTGTGGTTGTGGCCGATCGGCGCAGTCGCGGTGATGGCGGCAGCTGGCCATTTCTTCGGCGCGTTCGGCGCTCTGTTGTCGGCGGTAGTCGTCGTCGCTACGCTGGTGCTGCTGATCGGCGACATCACGATCAGTCTCCGAACCCGGATCTGGGTCTTGGCGTTGGCAGTGCTCGTGGCGGCCAGCGTGGTGGTAGGGCGGTATGCCGGCGTCGCCATCTTGGCGGCGCCGGCCGATGCCTTCGAACCGCTCGACCTTCGGGGGCAAATCGTAGACGCGGACGCCATCCGGGGGCGGGACCTACAGAACGCGCAGTTGGCGGGCGCTGTGTTGGACGACTTGGACCTGCGCGGCCTGAACCTCGCCGGCGTTAAGGCCCAGGGCGCCTCGTTCCGGCGCGCCGTGCTCGACGAGGTGCAGTTCACTGGGGCCGATCTGCGAGGCGCGGACTTCACCGATGCCTGTCTGGAGCGGTCGGACTTGAGCGGTGCTCAGCTCGGCGGGATGATCGCACGCGGTGCGGACGTTACTAATGTGGTGACGGACAAGGAACTCATCGCCAATGTCGTATCGTGGCCGGAACCCGGCAATATCCCACCACAGCATTGCCTATGAGTGCTCGATTCGAATCTCGAGGACTGGCTCTGCGTCTGCCGGAATGCCGTCCGCGCAGGTCAAGTGATATGATGATGCGACGTTACGAATGTCGCCTGGTCGTTGATTTTGTCGGATGCTGCAGGAAGCTCCGCGCTGCAACAGTTCTCGACAACCACCACCATCGCAGGACAGACACATCAGAACCACAGACCGAGCACGAGCAGAACCGCCGAAGAGTTCTGCACCATCGTGGCTGAGAACGGTGTAACCCTGTGCCTGCCGAAACCTCATCCATGCAGGTGACAAAGGGCCCGCAGAGGCCCATGCGCGGATGCAGTCGTGATCACGCACTGCCCGAGTTCGAGCAGTTCCACAACACTGTGCCTGCCGAAAACTTCATCCGCCCAGGTGAAAGAGGGTCCGCCGAAACCCATGCACGGATGCAATCGTGATCACGCTGCTGTGGACGAGCACGGCATGACGACCAGCCATGCTGCTTCGACTGGCCTACCTGAGCGTGATCAACGCGGTCGCCCTACTGCGTCTTCCACGCCGACGACCTCCGCATCATCACAAGCGCACCACAGGCACCGCGGATGAACGCCCACTGCGAACGGGTCATCGGCACTATCCGCCGCGAGCTCCTCGACCACATTTTGATCATGGATGAGCGTCACACACGGCAAGTCCTGAAGACCTACGAAGACCACTACAACCGATACCGCCCACACAAGGCCCGAGACCAACTACCACCCGCAGCTCGGCAACACCCTGCCGCGGTACATGACCTCGGCACGCACAGCGTGCTCCGCACCCGCATCCTCGGCGGCCTAATCAACGAGTACAGACTTGTTACTTGACCAGCAGCGACGACTTTTCGAGCGGCACAGGATCGCCGCCGTTGGCGGGAGGTCTTCCCGATCACGCCGGGCACCCTGCTCGCCTGGCATCGTAGGTTCATCGCCCGTAAGTGGGACTACTCCGCACATCGACGCATCGGGAGTCCACCGACACGAGCAGCGATCAGGACGCTCGTACTGCGGCTTGCCAGGGAGAACTCCCAGCGGGGACACCGCCGCATCCAAGGCGAACTGGTCGGGCTCGGATACCGCATCGCCCCTTCAACGGTCTGGCAAATCCTGCACGACGCGGGCATCGATCCAGCACCACGCCGCAGTGGCCCGACCTGGCGAGAGTTCCTGACCGCCCAAGGCGAGGGCATCATCGCCGCGGACTTCCTGCACCTCGACACCGTGCTCGGCACACGCCTCTACGCACTGGCCTTCCTCGAACACGGCACCCGACGCCTGCACATCACCGGCGTCACCACCCACCCCACCCAGGCATAGACAGCGCAGCAGGCCAGGAATCTCGCCGCTGACCTCGGACACCGAATGGAGTCGCTCCGATTCGTGCTCCGCGACCGTGACGGCAAGTACGGTCAGGCGTTTGACGCCGTCTTCCACACCGACGATATGCGCGTCATCACCAGCGCGCCGCAAGCGCCTCGGATGAACGCCCACTGCGAACGAGTCATCGGCACTCTCCGACGCGAACTCCTCGATCAGTTCCTGATCATGGGTGAGGGCCACCCACGGCAAGTCCTGAAGACCTACGAAGTGCACTACAACCGACATAGACCCCACCAAGCCCGCGACCAGCTACCACCCGCAGACCAGCAACACCCCGCCGCAGTGCACGACCCCGACACCCGCAGAGTGCTCCGCACCCGCATCTTCGGCGGACTCATCAACGAGTACAGAAATGCCGCTTGACCAGCAGCGACGACTTTTCGAGCGGCACAGGTTTCGCAGAGATACATGCGCGGATGCAGTCGTGATCCCGCGAAGTTGCTGATGAGCACGGCATGATGATCAGCCATGCTGTTTCGACTGGCCTACCTCAGCATGACCAACGCGTTCGCCCTGCGCCTGCTTCCTATAAGCGACCAGGACAAGGACGCGGAAATCCTCGTGCTACAACACCAGATCACCGTGCTGGAACGCTAACTGGGCAAAACTCCACTGCGGTTCTTCCTCGCCGATCGGGCGTTCCTCGCGGCGCTGCTGCACCGGCTCCCGCTGAGAACGCTCCGTCAGCTTCAGCTGCCGGTACGTCCGGAAACGGTGTTGCGCCGGCATCGGGGCCTGCTCGCGCGCCGCCACACGGCCAAGTCTCGGCCCCAGCGCGCCAGCCGACCGCGGACCCTGCGCTCGATCCGACGCTTGGTACTGCGCCTGGCACGGGAGAATTCCACGTGGGGCTACCGCCGCATCCACGGCGAACTGCTCGTGCTCGGCATCAAGGTCGCCGCGTCAACGGTTTAGGAGATCCTCAAGGATGCCGGAATCGACCCAGCCTCTGATCGCACTTCCGCCACCTGGGCGGACTTCCTCCGTTCTCAGTCCGAGGTGCTGCTGGCCTGCGACTTCTTCGAGGTCTCGACCGTGCGCGGCATCCGCATGTACGCGCTCGCGGTCATCGAGCACAGCAGCGGCCGGATCCGCGTCCTGGGCGCCACCGCGCACCCGACCGCAGCGCGGTTCTCCCAAACCGCGAAGAAACTCGTCATGGACCTCGACGACGCAGGCAGCCCGTGCGGTTCCTGATCCGCGACCGCGACGGAAAGTTCCCCACCCTGTTCGACGCCGTTCTCGCCGACGCAGGCATCCAGATCGTCCTCAGCGGTGTCCGGATCCCGCGGATGAACGCGATCATGGAGAGATGGATCCGGAGCTACCGCCACGAACTCCTCGACCGCACGCTGATCTGGAACCGATGACACCTGCTCCACGCACTGCGGGAGTACGGGCAGTTCTACAACACCCACCGGCCCCACCAAGGTATCGTCAACGCCCGACTGCTACGGCAACTGCCACAACCAACCACGAACCAAGCCCAGGTCGCCGACCTCGACAGCCACCGACGGTAGCGATTGGGCGGCATCCTCAACGAGTACCACCACGCAGCCTGACCAGCACGGATGGAATTTTTGGCAAGCACTACGGACAGTTGGGCAGTTGAAAACAATAGAATATCAACCTATCGACGGACAGCCTCTACTTTGCAGCTAATTCAACAATTGAAATGACTCGATCTTCGATCTCCGCGGCGGCCGAGTTCGGATCGCCTAGATTAATCAACCCCACACCAATTCGCTCGGCATGATGACAGATCCGTTGATCGATATATTCCTGAAGCGCATCACCTTCTTCGCGAAGAGGGTCTACAGAGTCCACCATACTAAACCTCCAAGCCGGCCTAAAAATCATGTCATAAGTAGGAATATAAAGTTCTGAAAATGCGGACATCGCTTGCGCAAGCACTTCTTTATGCCGACTTAGATCGATGCTCAACGCGTCGGTATAGGCGAGAACATCGAGCAAGGATCTGTCGCAGATCACTATTTCAGCAGATCTTAAAGCCTCTACTTCCGCAGCAATTGTCCCAGCGAACAGCTCTAGTTGTGTCATATGTCCCCTGCTGCCGCCTGCCAGATAACGACTTATTCGCGAGGGTTCCAACGCAAGTGAGACTGCATATCCACGCCGTAGCAGACGTGCCACTACGTCATGACACAGCGTCGTCTTGCCAGTGAGATGGGTACCGGAAATCGCGAATCGGAACTTTCGTGAGAGTGGAGCTGCTCTATTCATGGCCCTAATATAGCCAAGCGTGTGCGGTCCTGGCAAGAGTTTCACAACGGTCCGACAAGACGTCTATTTTCAAAAAATGCAATCCTGATACTATTGCCGAATGAGTAGATCAATACTAGTCGCGGAGGGCGGAGCCACGAAGGATAACGGGTTTCTATACATCTGCTCGGGATATCTTGTCGAAGACGCCAGAGTTCTATTGGTGCATCACAACGGGTTTGACAAGTGGGTCCCACCAGGTGGTCATATTGAATTTGGAGAGACATTTTCTCAAACAGCAACGCGCGAGTTTCTTGAGGAAACCGGCTTGACTGTACGCGCAATTTCTGCATCCATGGAAATCGACCCAAAGGACGGGAATGCCATACCAGAGCCTGTACCCTTCTATGTTGACGTCGAATATAACAGCTTTACAAAGCCAGCTTTGGTCCAATTTTTTTATGTCGAGCGTGACAAGTCGGGCAGACAGGTAGAGGAAGCACAGTTGTCGGAGATAAAGCAGCTCGGTTGGTTTTCGATGGAAGAACTAGAAACCATCTCTACATTTGACCAAGTTCGCAGTCTTGCCCGACATGCGCTAATGCACTATCCAGTACGCTAGCGTACAGCAATTTAAGGGAGTCATGTGACCGAGACGGGATGGAAAAACCTATTTCCTCATCAAGTCCCAAGCACCCTTCACTGGGAATCAAAAGATTTCATCCAGAAAGGCAAGGGAAATATCCTTGATCTTGGGTGTGGATCGGAACCGGCGCAAGTAATCAATAATGACTATTGTTACGTTAAAGTCGACATTAACCCTAACGTGGTTGACAATTTGCGGGAATCTTCGCTCAAAGGAGTGCATATTGCGCAAGCCGACGCGACATCGCTGCCATTCCAAAATAGCACTTTTGATTTAATCCTATGCAAAGCTATCTTTACAGCGCTAGTCACCGATGATGCTTGTAAGGCAACAATTTTAGAGATTCAACGAGTGCTGCGACCAGGTGGTCTAGCACTAGTCTTGGATTTCCTTATTAACCAAGACGATCCATACTTTACCAGCCGATACAAGCAAACACATGATTATCCATATGGAACTTTTTGGGTCCATGACGACCTAGGGAATATACTGTACTCGGCTCGCCACTTCTCACACACATGGCTTCAAGAAATGCTCTCCTTGACACCAAGGCTGCGGCTCTCTCAAACGGAAGTTAGGCCTGTCCACACCCGAACAGGAAAGCCAACACTCGGAATATTCCACATCGTGGAGAAAATTAGCGAAGCTTAATTCCGAGAGTTGCAAGGTGGGGCCAAATCGCGGACCAAGACTGGTCGCGCGCGAGAAATGCGTAGCTTCTAGTAGGACTACCGTCAGATTCAATAGCAGACCGGAGCGTCTGCCAACTCTTCCATATATTCCTATTCTGGCCTGTTGCGAACTTACTAGCCGCCACCATCCTCGCAGTGCGCGATTCGAGCAATGTGCGCGGGCTATAACCATCGGCTAAACTGGCCGACTCATCAAAGTAGTCTAGGCAGATGGGGTTGTCCTCCAGAAAGTACAGCCACCCCACATTTAGTTTAGCGCTCGCAAGCCCTGCGGTATTTGGGTTTACCGCGACACGCCCTTGGAGGTACTCGACACCCTCTTGGGCGATCGCAAGAGAGTTATGGAGCGATCTAGAAGTTGGCTCCAAGATCCACCCCAAATGTGCCTTTCTCCAGCGAACCGTTCCTGGAATCCAGTCGTCTGAAGGCGTGTAAGACAGGAGGAAAGGGTCAATACGCTCCATTCGTTCAAGGTATCGAGCAGAGCGGGCGAAATCCTCCAGTTCGTAGTAGTAGACAAACAGCTCTTTGAAAAGCCGGAGCTTATATTCATTGGGTAGCTTACGAACCGGAATCTGGGGGAAATACCTGCACATTAGGTAATAGACTATTGAAAATCTTCCGCGACTCCGATTTATCAGTATCAGATTCGCGAGGAAGAGCGCAGCAATCTCGAAGTCTCGACGGGTGATCGCCAACTCCAGAAAAGTTTGTGACATCGTGGCTGATTCGGAGTAACGGCCAGCCCAAAAGGCAGTTGTCACGGAATACTCAAGATCTGACACGGACTCCAGGTTGGCTGCGGTCTCTTCACGCCTTTCGGTAAGGTTGTTATTTTTCGACTGACTCGCGATCAAATTGTCAACAACCAGGCCGAGAATTTCCAGCTCCATACCCTTGCGCCAGTCGTCTGCGCCAAGCAGTGGGAACATATTCCGGGCTTCATTGCGCCATTGCGTGGGTTTCGCGTGCGTTGGATCAACGTCAAAGCCAAACAGGCGCGCGGCTGCGCGCTTTGCGATACCGCTGGGCATGTCCGCGACAGCCTGGCTCACCATGTCGAAGACTTTGACAGTAAACGCCCTATGCGAAGCGTCCCAAAGCTGGACCTTTTGTCGAAGTGTGACAATCTCTAGACTTTTAAGCGACGGATTAGGGCTGTCAACTCTCACAATTCCGCGCTCGCGTACTTGCGCCAAATCCCGAAGGAGTTGCTGGCGCAGCTCAGCAAGGGACTCACGTGAGAAAGTCATCCGAACCTCCCCTGATCTCACCCAGATCATACCCTGATACCGCCTGCTGCCATGAGGTCTTCTTGAGTCGTCAGGCGATCCGCGATGATCGCAGCTCAGACAGAGAGGTCAGGTCGCAACCGCAGTCAGAGATGATCCTTGATCTCGCCTGTTCCGCTCAACTATTGCTGTAACTCTGATGACTATTACAAGGCAACAGCCACTCACCTAGTTAGATACATAAAGAGCGCGTTAGCACCTGAAAAAGGAGAAAGTCAGAAATGCCCGGTAAACTACCTCCTCGCAGGCGCTTAAACGCCCTGCAACGGCAGCATGACCACGCCAACGCAAGCGGTGCAACAACATCCTCGCGGCCGCCGCGATCGCAGTCCTGCTGGTGGCTAGCACAGCCACCGTCACCGTCGAACTCACGAACGGCAAATACAACAACCACTGTCACCACCAGCGCGTAGGTCGGCTCACCGCCGAAGCAGACGAACATGGCGAACAACGAGAGTGACGTGTTCCAGGAACTCAGCCGGTCCGAACCCGAAACCGCCCTCAGCGCCAAGATCCACGCGCGTCCAGAGGCGCGGGGCACCTCCATCGAGTTTGAGGTCGAGGGTGCCAAGGGCGCCAGCCGGTGCGACCTGATGGCACTCACGCGCGACGGCGAGTTGATGCCCGTCACGTCGTGGCTGGTGGGAGCAACGGCGCTCAACGGGGGCGTGGGCATGCGGTGGAGCGAGATCACCGCGTTCGTTGTGAAGGATGCCAGTGGAGCGACGCTGCTCCACATGCCGACTTAAGACTTCTACCACGGAAGTGCGCGACGCGAATGCCTGCTTAATTAACACCTCAGAGGGCTAGTTGTCCCAGATCGCTTAGTGGTCCTCGCACCATGATCAGCTCGGATCAAACATGTCCACCGGAGCATCCGAAACCTAGTAGGACTCTCAAGAGTCGAAGAGCCACTATGGAGTACGAGTCGCGGCACCTCGAATGAGGCGAAGAATCCACCCCCTGTAGACATGGGGAAAGCTGGTTAGTCCTGGGTTATCTAAGAGTTTGACGGTGTCCTCGTGTTGTCTGCGGCCCGCCATGTCTCCAGAGTCGCACGGATCAAACTGCGTCGCCAAGTCGCTGTGCACCGACCCGACGAGGGCAATGTCCAGCCGAGTGGTAGGCCGAAACAGGCTCAGGCGCCAAAGGCACAGAATCGCAGTTCCTGCTCCATGGCACCCGCGCAAGTCATCAAGTGTCGGCACCACTTGTCGACGAACCCGACCAGAAGCATCGGAACAGGAAAGAGACCCATGCAGAACAACACCTCCAACGACGGGCCATCGAACGACAACCAACCGATGGACCACCACACCGCCCTGCTCATGCTGATCGGAGTCATAGCCGCGATCCTATTGGGCGGTCTAACCTACCTCGACGAACACAACACGCCCGTGGCACTCATCGCCGCCATCTCGGGGTTCGTCGGCGGTGTCTTGTTCGGCAAGGCGATCATCCGTCGATGACGCCGTAACACAAATGGACCGGAGACCTGTGCTCGGCCGGTGACCAGTAATCGCAGGCGCTCGTGTGCAGCGTTCTGAAGTCCACGGGTTGGGTCTCGGTCGTTTCGCCAGCGGCTGACTGGGGCTACGACACCGACCGGGCCTGGATCACCAATAGCTACCCGCGCCTCGCTGCTCAAGATCAACCCAGGGCCGGACGGTTTGCCGTGGTTGGACGATGCGCGCCTGGCCGAGGTGGTCTCGTCGCTGACGCGCTCCGAGGTGGGCAAGCTCATCGAGCTCAACGAGCGGATGACTGAGCGCCTCCTTGAGGGCCTGCCTGTGGCGGGACTACCGAATTGGGACCAGGGACGCGCGCAGCGCGTCCGGTTTATCGACTTTGACGACGCAGCCAACAACGACTTCCTGGCGATCAGCCAGTTCCGGGTGGATGAGCCCGGCGGCCAGGCCAAGAAGTTCGTCGCTCCCGATGTCGTGCTGTTCGTCAATGGCATTCCGCTGGTGGTCATCGAGTGCAAGAGCCCGTACATCACCGACCCGATGGCCGAGGGCATCACCCAGCTGCGTCGCTACGCCAACCAGCGTCACCTCGGCCTTGTGGCTGCCGAAAACCTCATCCATGCAGGTGACAGAGGGTCCACCGAGACTCATGCGCGGATGCAGTCATGATCATGCCGCTGCCGATAAGCACGGCATGATGATCGGTCATGCTGCTTCGGCTGGCCTACCTCAGCGTGACCAACGCGTTCGCGCTACTACGCCTACTCCCCATTAGCGACCGGGACAAAGACGTGGAGATCCTGTTGCTACGGCACCAGATCACCGTGCTGGAATGCCAACTGGGCAAGACTCGACTGCGGTTCTCCCCCGCCGATCGGGCGTTCCTCGCGGCATTACTGCACCGGCTCCCGGCAAGAGTGCTTCGTCAGTTCCAGTTGCCGGTGCGCCCAGAAACGGTACTGCGCTGGCATCGGGACCTGCTCGCACGCCGCCACGCGGCCAAGTCTCGCCCCCAACGCCCCGGCCGACCGCGGACACTACGGTCAATCCGGCTCCTAGTGCTCCGCCTGGCACGAGAGAACCCCACCTGGGGCTACCGCCGCATCCACGGCGAGCTACTCGTGCTTGGCATCACGGTCGCCGCATCCACGGTCTGGCAGATCCTCCAGGACGCCGGAATCGACCCGGCATCCGATCGCACGTCCACTACCTGGGCAGACTTCCTCCGCTCCCAGGCCCAGGTACTACTGGCCTGCGACTTTTCGACGTACCGACCGTGAGCGGCACCCACCTGTACGTACTCGCGGTCATCGAACACACAAGCCGCCGAATCCGCGTCCTGGGCGCCACGGCGCATCCGACCGCTGCCTGGGTCGCCCAGGCAGCGAAGAACCTCGTGATGGACCTCGACGACGCGGGCAACTCCGCGAGGTTCCTGATGCGCGATCGCGACGGGAAGTTCCCCGCCCTGTTCGACGCCGTCCTCGCCGATGCGGGCATCCGGGTTGTCCTCAGCGGTGTCCGAATACCGCAGATGAACGCGATCATGGAACGCTGGATCAAAACCTGCCGCCACGAACTCCTCGACCGCACCCTCATCTGGAACCAACGACATCTGTTGCATGCCCTACGTGAGTACGAGCAGTTCTACAACACCCACCGACCCCACCAAGGCATCGCCAACGCACGACCACTACACCCACTGCCACCACCGATCACCGACCAAGCCCAGATCACCGACTTCGACGTCCGTCGACGACAACGACTGGGCGGCATCCTCAACGAGTACCACCACGCCGCCTGACCAGCACGGACGTAGTTTTCGGCAAGCACAGGGTCCTGCGGCGTCGGGCGGGTGTCGGAGTGTGCGTTCACTGCGGCGAGCAGGTGGCTGAAGCGCGCCGCGGTGGCTGGGATGCCGTAGGCCGGGCTGGTGATCTCCTTTTCGAGGGTGCCGCTGCGGAGGTCGCCGCTGAGCCTGAAACGGGAGATCTTGTTGTCGAAGCTCTGCACGACCCACAGCGCGTGGACGCGGTGCAGTCCGACAAGCCCGCGCACCTGGCGGTGAGGCCAGGCGAGCGAAAGCCCATGATCGGCGAGGTTCTCGGCCACGCGCTGCTCGCCGCCGACCCCGATCTCGCCGGCACCGTCCGCGCCGAAGACGCGCAGCGGTGGCAGCGGCCACATATTGCTCTCCTTCCGCATCTCCGTGGCCGGACATGATGTGTTCTTGGAAGTGTTAGGAGCCATGGACAGTTCCTGGCGGTGTTCAGCTGCCTGCGACCTCCGACGGGCATGTCACCTCCAGCACGTGGTCCCGGCCGCCGGGAATGGTGGGCGGGGCGTCGTCCCAGAGCCCAAGCCGTACCGCTGGGTAGTAATCGGTGGCGGCGCTGTGCAACAGAAGCCCGCCAAGACCACCGACGGCGACCCACTCGCCCTCGCACCACCGCCGACCAACCGTGCGATTCCGGTTCAACCGGGGCATGGTGACTCAACAAAATCCGACATGGGGACACCGTGGCGGCAGTCAGGAAGTCACGGTCAAATGCCGGTCAAGCGGGGCGCCTGAGCGACGGGCCGTCAATCCAGCCCCACGATCACAACACGGCCACAAGATCAACCTCACCATGACCGGCGCTACTCCTGTCGTAGCAGCTCACGGGCCCACCGACACAGCTTCACGGTCAAACCACGGTCAGATGATCAAGCCCGACACGACCGCCGCTCCCCTGTCACCGCTGCTCACGCCATCACCAGTAGCCAATGGAGATCAACTCCGAGGGGCCGCGAGCACTACCGTCCACGGTCAAACCACGGTCAAAACGACAGAAGCGCCACCGGAGATGACCTCCGATGACGCTTCTGACCTGCGAAAACAATTGTGGACGATACAGGGATTGAACCTGTGACCCCTACCGTGTCAAGGTAGTGCTCTCCCGCTGAGCTAATCGTCCGAGGCGGAGACGGGAATCGAACCCGTGTACAGGGCTTTGCAGGCCCTTGCCTAAGCCACTCGGCCACTCCGCCATCGCCTTGAAGGCTAGCATCAAGACTTTGGCCTGAGCCCAAGGGGCCCTCTGCCGAGCGGACGACGAGATTCGAACTCGCGACCCTCACCTTGGCAAGGTGATGCGCTACCAGCTGCGCCACGTCCGCACCGCTCCGCGAAATTCTGGAACTTTTTCCCTTGTGGGGCTTGTGTTCCGGTCTTCCGTGGTGCTGAGGGAACTTTATTACATGCCTGCCATCCAGATCAAATCGGGGTACCCGCAACGGCTTTACGGGCCCCCGACCTCGGGTTTCACGTCAGGTCGTTGGAGATGAGGTGGGTCAGGGCCTCGTCGACGTTGACCCACAGGTGCTCGTTGCCGGGCACCACGACGTCGTAGGTGCGGTCGAGGAAGTCGGCGAGCTCCTGGGCGGACGCCTCGAACATGGCGTGGCCGGACGGGGAGCTGAGTTCTATGACGACGACCTCCGGGTCGTCGGCCGCGGGGCGGATGCGGACGTCGCCGTCGCCGGCGTCGGCGATGAGGCCGTCGGCGAGGAGGTCGCGGGCGTAGACCCACTCGACCCAGCCGGCCCTACCGGTGCGGAAGGCGGCCACCACGGCGTAGGGGTCCTTGGTGTCGTACCGGAGCTCCACCTGGACCGGAACCGCCGGGGTGCGTGGCGCCAGCAGGTCGAAGACCGCTGTTGAACGGAGCGTGACGTGATCGTTGCGCATCGTCGTTACCTTTTCTCCCTTCCCGGTCCAGGAAACGACCGAGCTGCCTGGTTGTGACGTCTCTGTGGTGGAAAACGTATGAAATGCCAGATCGGATCACCCGTCCGGGGCATCCGTACTCCGTTCCGCTACATCCTCGCTGCGTTCCGTGGCCGCTCGGCGTCGGCGCCACCCATCTTGCTGGGTTTAACCTGAACCCGGTACCGGCTGTTGTGCGAATGTTGGACGTGAGGACCTCTCTGGTGGCTGACTCGCCCGCTCCACCGCCGCAACCGACGTCCGCCGACCCCAGGTCGACGGACAGCGGAGGCCGCGATGGCCGACCAACCGACCCCGAACTCGTCACCCGGCTGGCGCAGGGCGACCGGACCGCGTTCGGCGAGCTCTACGACCGGTACGGAAAGCCCGCGTACTCGCTGGCCAGGCGCATCTGCGTCGACCCCGACCTCGCCGAGGACATCGTCCAGGAGGCGTTCCTGGCGCTGTGGCGCAACCCGAGCCGGTTCGACGCCTCGCGCGGCGGGTTCGGCACGTGGCTGATGACGGTCGTGCACCACCGGGCCGTCGACGCCGTCCGCAAGGAGAACACGCAGCGCCGCCGGAATGTTCCGCTGACCGACGAGCTCTCCGAGCGCAACGTGCCGCCCGCCCCGGGCTCCGACCTGGAGGCGTTGAGCAGTGTCGTCGGGGCCGAGGTGCGAGAGGCGTTGAAGAAGCTCCCGGAGGACCAGCGGCAGGTCATCGCCCTGGCCTACCTGGGCGGATACACGCAGATAGAGGTGGCGAAGCTGACCGGCGTGCCCCTGGGGACGGTGAAGTCGCGCACGTTCGCGGCCATCCGAAGACTCCGCGGAACGCTGTCGTCGGTGTGGACAGCGGAGACAGGTGGAGCGCAGGACCTCGCCACGCCCAACAACACCAAGGGAGCGCACCGGTGAGCGGGGACCCGAAGACCGACTGGTGCGACCAGGAGGAACTGGCCGTCGGCTGGGCCATGCACGCGTTGGAGCCCGACGAGGAGGCGCTGCTGCGCGAACACCTCCCGGAGTGCGCGAGCTGCAGGCGGACGGTGCGGAACACCGAAGAGGTGACGGCCTTGATCGGGGAGTCGGTCGACCAGTTCGACCCGCCGGCCCGGCTGAAGGCGAAGCTGATGGACGCCATCGAGCACACGCCGCAGGAGCGTCCCGCGCCCGTCGTCGTCAAAGTGCCGGACCGCCAGGAAGTGGCGGAACCGATCCCGCTCGACGCCGCGCGCCGCCGCAAGGCCAACCGGACGCGAGTTCTGCTCGCAGCGGCCGCTGTGATCCTCGTCGCAGTCGTGACCGGAGTGGTCGGCCAGCGCATCGGCACCCTCTCCGACCAGGTGGCCGCGCAGAACTCGCGGACCGACCAGCTGGAGAACACGCTGCGGCTCGCCGCGGACCCGGCCACGAACAAGGCCGTGCTGCGGACGGCGGGCGGGGAACCGATGGCGGTACTCCTTTCGGGTGACAGCACCGCGGTGGTCGTCGCGGACAAGATGCCGGCGAACGACGCGAGCAAGGAGACCTACGTCGTCTGGGGAACCAGCGGTGTCGGTCCGGTGGCGCTCACCACGTTCGACGTGTCGCCCGGCAGCGAGGACATCAAGCTCAGCTGGGACAAGAGCGCCTACGCCCACCACGGTTTCGCGATCTCGCTCGAGCCGGGGCGCACCGCGCCCACCACGCCCTCGGTCGTGCTGGCGGCGGGTCAGGTCGCGACGGCGTGACGGCAGACGGGATGATCGGACCATGACGACCGAGCAGCACGACGACACGACGTCCGGGACGGAGCAGAAGGGGCACGGGCCGCGGCAGTGGTTCCGCCGCAACCCCGGCCTCAACCTCGCCTACCGGATCGGCGTCGGCGTCGTCGGCGGCCTCGTGCTGGTCGCGGGCGTCCTGATGATCCCGTACCCCGGCCCCGGCTGGCTCGTCGTCTTCGCGGGCCTCGCCATCCTCGCCACGGAGTTCGAGTGGGCGGGCCGGGTCCTCAAGTTCGCCAAGCACTACTACGACCGGTGGGTCGCCTGGCTCAAGCGCCAGCCCCTCGTCGTCAAGCTCCTCGTCCTCGCGGGCACCGGCCTCATCGTCCTCGCGACCCTGTGGCTGCTCGGCGCGTTGGCACTGGTCGGCGGCTGGTTCGACATCCACCAGCCGTGGTTGGAGAGCCCGATTTTTGGCTCCGGGGGTTGATGTTGTAAGCTATCCACACACCGCGAGAGCGGGGAGCAGGACAACTGAAGATGGGCGTTTAGCTCAGCGGGAGAGCGTTCCGTTCACACCGGAAAGGTCACTGGTTCGATCCCAGTATCGCCCACAACCACCGAGAAGTCCCTGACCAGCATGGTCAGGGACTTCTCGGCTTTTTGGCGTTCCCCGAAGTAGTCCACACCAGGACGTCGGTGTTCGAAGTGATACCGAATGAGTACCGCCGTGCTTTACCGCGCCTTTCACCGCGCGACAGGAATCCCCGATCCGCCCAGGAGGCCGCGGTGTCACGGCCTCCTTCGTTGCGGGCGGGTCAGTGGTGGCGGAGGTGGTGGACGGCGTGGCGGCGGGCGAGGGACATGATCCATGACAAGGTGGTTCCCCCGATCGGGTCGAAGCGGGCCGCGGAGCGCCAGACGTCCAGCCAGACCTGGTGGGCGGCTTCCTCGGCTTCGGCCGGGTCGGGGAGGACTTTGCGCAGGCGCCAGAGGACGTGGGCGGCGGCGTGGTCGTAGAGGCGGTCGAACGCCTGGCGGTCGCCCTGTGCGACGCGGGACAGGAGGCTTTCGACGTCGTCGAGCGCGACCGGCCCGGTCATCGGGCCGTCCGGTGTCTTGAGCGGAGGGCGGGTGTCGGCCAACGGGTCATGACCCGGATCATGCATGCAGGGTTGGCCATTGGACTAATCGGCCCAGTGGGGACCGCAATCAGCGGAGCGGAACGTCACTGGAAGGGGTGAACGCGCGATGCGGGTGGGCGAGCTGGTGCCGCGGTTGGACTGGTGGGGCGGCCGGGTGCGGTCGCTGCTGTTCGACCTGGCGCTGGCGGCCGCGGTGACGACGACCGCGCTCGCCGACGCGCGTCCGGCTCCGCCGCCGGCGCTGCACATCCCGGTGGCGGTGGTCACCGTCGTGGCGCTGGTGGTGCGGCGGAAGTTCCCGCTGGTGGCGTTCGCGGTCGGGGTGGCGGGGCTGTTCGGCGGCCTGCACCTGATGCCGCTCCTCATCGGGATCCACGCCGTGGCCAGCCGGTACGGGCCGACGGTGCGGACGTGGGTGGCGGCGGGCGTCGCGTTCGTGGCGTTCGTGTTCGGCAACGGGACGGACGACCTGGACGAGTGGCAGCTGCTGGTGCTCGTGTCCGGACTGGCCGTCCTGGCGCCCGCGCTGCTGGGGCTGTGGTCGTTCCAGCGCCGCACGCTGCTGGCCGCGCTGAGGGACCGCGCCGAGCACGCCGAGCGGGAACGGGACCTGCTGGCCGAACGGGCCGTGGCCGAGGAGCGCCGCCGCATCGCCAGGGAGATGCACGACGTGGTGGCGCACCGGGTGAGCGTGATCGCGCTGCAGGCGGGGGCGCTGTCGGTCACGCCCGGTGGCGAGCGCACCGCCGAGGTCGCCGAGGTGATCCGGAAGACCAGCGCGACGGCGCTCACCGAGCTGCGCGACATGCTCCGCGTGCTGCGCGACGACACCCTGGACTCGCCGTCGCCCGCACCGGCGCTCGACGGGGTCGGCACGTTGGCGCGGGACTTCCGCGCGACGGGCACGGACGTCGACCTCGACCTGCCCGATCCCCTGCCGGACGCGCCGGGCGCGGTCGGGCGCGCGGCCTACCGGGTGGTGCAGGAGGCGCTGACCAACGCCGGGAAGCACGCTCCCGGTGCCCCGGTCCGGGTCGCGCTCGGTGCCGCGGACGGCGACCTGGTGGTGGAGGTGGTCAACCGGGTGACCGGCGACCACCAGGCCTCGGTGCCCGGCTCGGGGTACGGCCTGATCGGGATGCGCGAACGGGTGGCGCTCGCGGGTGGTTCGGTGCGGTCCGGGCGCACGGCGGGCGGCGAGTACCTTGTGGAGGCCCGGTTCCCCCTGCGAACGGACGACGAGAACCCGTGACGGTCAAGGTCCTCCTCCTCGACGACGAGGAGCTCGTGCGCGGCGGGCTCCGGATGATCCTGGAGTCCGATCCCGGCATCGAGGTCGTCGCCGAGGCGGCCGACGGCACGAACGTGCTGGACCTGGTCGCGGCGCACCGCCCCGACGTGGTGCTGACCGACATCCAGATGCCCCGCGTGGACGGGCTGGAGGTGACCGGTCGGGTCGCCGCGCTGCCCGACGGGCCCGCCGTCGTCGTGCTCACCACGTTCGACCTCGACGAGTACGTGCACGCGGCCCTGCGCCGGGGCGCGGCGGGGTTCCTGGTCAAGGACATCGCGCCGAACGACCTGCTGGCCGCGATCCACGTCGTGGCGGGCGGTGACGCAATGATCTCGCCGCGGATCACCAAGCGGCTGCTGGGCGAGTTCGCCAACGGCGGCGCGAAACCGGGTGCGCTCAAGAGGTTGGCGGCGCTGACCCCGCGTGAGCTGGAGGTCGCCGTGGCCGTCGGACACGGGCTGGCCAACGCCGCCATCGCGGAGTCGTTGCGACTGAGCGAGTCGACCGTCAAGGTCCACATCGGACGGGTGCTGACCAAGCTGGACGCGGCCAACCGCACCCAGGTGGCGATCGTGGTGCACGACGCCGAGCTGGTCTGATCAGGCCCAGCTGCGCTCGGCGTTCTTGCGCCCCACCACGAACCACAGCAGGCTGCCGAGGAACGGCGCGCAGAACGCGAACACCACCCACACGAGCTTCATCCCGCCGGTCAGGCGCGATCGCAGGACGCTGACGAGCGCGGCCACGAACAGCACCAGGAACCCGAGCGCGACGGCGATCATCAGTCCCGCCGCCACCAGGCTGAGTCCGGTGTCCAGCGCGGTCCGCGGTTCGAGGGTATGCACGGTGTCCACTCCTCCGGTCGGGCGGTGCGGCGCCGCGGTCCGGCACCACCTCCGCTGACCCAAGACTGCCCCACCGGCCGTGAACCCGCATCATCCCGCGCGGTGAAACGGGGTAGGACCAAAGTCGTACCCGTGCGGTCCACTGTGGAAGGTCAGCTCCGCCTGGTGGCGGTGAAGGCCAACGACATCATGGCGGCCTTCGCCTTGCCGGACATGGTGTCCCCCTCCACGGTCGCGGCGCAGCTGATCTTCATCGTGAACGGCGACGTGAGCCGCGAGGTGAACGCGACCTCGGCGCCGTCGACCCGACCGTCCTCGATGGACACCCCGTCGAGGGTTCCGTTCAGCGCCCCACCGGTAGTGCTGAGCACGAGGTCGAGGTACCGCTCGCCCCGCGGGGTCGTGAAGCCGATCGTCCACGTGCCGTCGACCGACCGCGCGGCCCTCTCGGAGCGCCGGTACGCGGCGGCGCCCTCGCGGTAGCGCCGGTGCGCCGCCGCCTGGTCCGGGGCGTGGCCGGGCTCCGCGGCGGCGGGCGAGAAGAAGCGGTCGAGGGCGTTGTTCGCCCCGGTGGCGTGCTCACCCGAGCGGGGCAGCATGGTCGCCTCGTACCGGGTGATGGCGGCGTCCACGGTGGGCTCGGCGACCACCGCACGGGCCAGTTCGGCGCCGTCGAGCAGGGCGAGGTTGACGCCGAAGCCGCCGAACGGGGACATCAGGTGCGCGGCGTCGCCCAGCAGCGTCACACCGGGCGTGTGCTCCCAGGTGAGCGGTGCGGGCAGGACGTGGATCGGGCGGTTGACGAACCCCTCGCCCTCGGTGACGAACCGGAGCAGCCCGTCGGCCCAGCCGTCGAACTCGCGGAGCAGGACCGCGCGCACGGCGGCCTGGTCGGTCGGGTCGATCCCAGCCCGCTCGGCCCAGTCCAGGTCGGTGCGCATGGCCACGTAGGCGCGGACGACGCCGTTGCTGTTGCGCTGCCCGACGATCGCCCGGCCGCCGCCGTCGTTGGCGAACATGTGGCCGTCGCCGACCAGCTCCGCGATGCCGGGGTGGCGGTTGTCGACGTCGGGGTAGGACACGTCGAGGAACGAGATGCCGCTGTAGGCGGGCACGGCGTCGGTGAGCAGGGGGCGGACGCGGGACCAGGCACCGTCGGCGCCGACCACCAGGTCGGCCTCCGCGGTGGCGCCGCCAGCGAACTCCAGGCGGTGCACGCCGTCGCCGAGCGGCGTGGCGGCGACCAGCTTGTGGCCCCACCGCACGGTGCCGGGCTCGACGTTCGCGGCAAGCATCGCGCGGAGCTGGCCTCGGTCGATCTCCGGCGCGGCGTCGTCGCCCTGCTCCGGGACGAACGAGCTGAGCACGGTGCCGTGCTGGTCGAGCCTGCTCTTCGCCTGCCCCTCGACCCTGGCGACGGCGTGGAACTCGGCGAGCAGGCCCGCGTCCTCGAGCGCGATCTGGCCGGTGTCGGCGTGCAGGTCGAGGGTGCCGCCGGGGTCGCGGGCGTCGACCGAGGCGTCGGCGTCGTACACGGTGACGGCGATGCCGTGCCGTTGCAGGACGCGGGCGCACAGCAGGCCGCCCGGCCCCGCTCCGACGACGGCGATGCGCGTGGTGGTCATGGTGGGCTCCTCTCCAGATTTACCGAACGGGCGTTCGTTAAGTGACCCGAACGTAGCCGAACGGGCGTTCGGTCGTCAACTAGACTGGACCGCGACGAAGGGACGCCACATGACCACCGACACGGGCAACGAGCGCCGCTCGGGAGCCGAGACGCGCGCGGAGATCCTCCGCGTCGCACTGCGCCTGTTCACCGAGAAGGGCTTCGAGGGCACGACGACCAGGGACATCTCCAGCGCCCTCGGCATCACGAAGTCCTCGCTCTACTACCACTTCCAGAACAAGGAAGCGATCGTGGCGAGCCTCATGGCGGAGCGCATGTCCGAGCTCGACAACCTCGTGGAGTGGATCTCGGCACAGCCCCCCGCCCCGGACCTGCTGCGCCGGGCCGCGGTGCGCTGGATCGACAGCACCACGCCAGAGCGGATCCAGGCGATGCTGCTCGCGCACGCCAACCAGCCGGTGATGAAACGCCTTGCCGGCAGCGGGAACGACGTCCGCACGGGGTTCGACGCGGTCATCGCCCTGTTCGCGGGCGAGGACGCGAGCGAGGCCGACCGGCTCTACGTCCGGATGGCGTTCGACACCGTCGGCGCGGCGCTGCTGACCGCCCGGAACACCAGGGCCACCCCGGAGGAGGTCATCGCGACCGCCCGCCGCGCGACCATCGCGTTGACCACCTGACCCGTCCGTCCTGAGTGGACGAAGCGGCTACTGGCGCGCGTCGTACCTGGCCCGTCCCTCCTCGATGTCACCGCGGTGCGCGATGGCCCAGTCGGTCAGCGCCGACAACGGGACGAGCAGCGTGCGGCCGAGGTCGGTGAGCCCGTACTCGACGGTCGGGGGCAGCGTCGGGTGGACCGTCCGGGTCACCAGGTCGTCGCGCTCCAGCGCGCGCAGGGTGCGGGTGAGCATCCGCTGGCTGATGTCCTCGATGTCCCGGTTCAGCTGGCCGAAGCGGCGCGGTCCGCGGCCGAGCAGCACGACCACCAGCACGCTCCACTTGTCGCCGACCCGCCTGAGCACGTCGGTGACGGGGCATGCCTCGTGCTCGGAGGTCGTGACCGGCAGCGGCAGCTCCGCGGTGAGGACCGCGGGAACATCCGTGTGCCCATCGGACATCTCTGTGCCTCCTTCCGGAGATCGTCCCGGTTCCCGATGATGCGTTGCGGGGAAACAGTAACCACGGGAGCGGACATGGGGAACGAACGCAAGACCGTCGTGATCTCCGGCGGCACGGACGGCATGGGGCGGGCGCTGGCGCTGGCGCGGCTCGATCGCGGCGACAAGGTGGTCTCGATCGGCAGCAGCCAGGAGAAGGGGGCGGTGCTGCTGGCCGAGGCGGCCCGGCTGGGCGCGGCCGACCGGGTCACCTTCCTGCGCGCCGACCTGAGCAGCATCGCGGAGAACGCCCGCGTCGTCGCCGAGATCGCGCGGGAGCACACCGCGGTCGACGCGCTGGTGCTGTGCGCCAACCGGGTCAACCCGAAGCGCGTGCTGACGGAAGACGGGCTGGAGAGCACGTTCGCCCTGTACTACCTCAGCCGCTACCTCCTCGGCCACGGCCTGCGCGCCCTGTTCGACGCCTCCGCCGCACCGGTCGTCGTCAACATCGCCGCGCCCGGCGTCACCATGGGAGCGGTGGACTTCGACGACCTCCAGACCGAACGGGGGTACGGGGCCGTCCGCGCGCAGGCCCGGTCCGGCCGGGCGAACGACCTGCTCGGCGTGGCGTTCGCCGAGCAGGCGAGCAGCAGGGCCCGGTACGTGCTGTACCACCCCGGTTTCACGGCCTCCCTCGGCGGCATCGCGCACCTCGGACAGCCGGTCAAGGGGATCATCACACTGCTGGCGAAGGTCGCGGCGAGGCCGGTGGCCGAGGCGGTCCGCCCGGTGGTCGGGATGATCGACGCCCCGCCGTCGGCGCCGTTGACCGCGGACGACCGCGGCAAGCTCGTCGACCTGGGCTTGCGGACGTTCGACCCGGAGGCCGCCCGCCGTCTGGCGCGGGTCACCCGGCGGATCGTCGTGGCACGGGTCGGCGAGAGCCCGCTGCTGCCCGTGAACGCCACGGCGTAAGGCGTTCGCACGGGGGGCGTCGCCGATGCCCGAAGGCTCGTCCTTGCGGTCGGGGCCCAGGAACGGTTTCGTGAGTGCATGGCCGAATCAGCTCGCGCTCAAGGCTCGCGGCTCGACGACGGGAAAGCGGTTGCCAGGATCGGCTGCTCCCGGTCCGGCAAGGCGATGGGGTGAGGCCGGCCGACGCGCTGCTGCACGTGCTGCGCGACGAGGGCGTCACCAAGGTCTTCGGCAATCCCGGCACCACCGAGCTCCCGCTGGTGGACGCGCTGGTCGACGCGGACGGGGTCGACTACGTGCTCGGCGTCCACGAGGGGTCGGTCGTCGCGATGGCCGACGGGTACGCCCGCGCGACCGGGCGCCCCGCGTTCGTCAGCCTGCACGTGGCCGCGGGGCTGGCGAACGGCCTGATCGGTCTGCTGAACGCGAGCCGGTCGCGGACCCCGCTCGTGGTGGTCGCGGGCCAGCAGGACCGAAGGCACCTCGTCCAGGACCCGATGCTCTCCGGCGACCTCGTCGGGCTGGCCCGGTCCGCGGTGAAGCAGGTGTTCGACGTGCGGCACGCGCACGACCTGCCGCTGCTGCTGCGCCGCGCGTTCGCCCTAGCCGTGCAGCCGCCCGCGGGGCCGGTGTTCCTGTCGGTCCCGATGGACCTGCTGGCCGAGGACGTCCAGGTCGAGATGCCCGCCCGCTCGGTGATCGCGGCGCAGGGCCCCGCCTCCCGGCTGGACGAGGCCGTCGCGCTGCTGAAGGGCGCGCGCGACCCGGTGATCGTGGCCGGTGACGGGGTCGGCCGCGACGGTGCCGTGGCCGAGCTGGTGCGGCTGGCCGAAGCGCTGGGGGCCGAGGTGTTCCACCAGCCGATGGCCGACGGCGTCGACTTCCCGACCACCCACCCCCTGCACGCGGGTGGGCTGCCGCCGTCGCACGCCGGGATCAGGGAGGCGCTGTCCGGTCACGACCTGGTGTTCGTCGTCGGCTGCCACGCGTTCACCCCGCACCACTACACGCCCGGCTCGCCGATCCCGGACGGCACGCGGGTGCTCCAGCTCGACCCGGACCCCGCGGAGCTGGGCCGGAACTTCGCGGTCGAGCTGGGTCTCACCGGCGCCATCCGGTCCACAGTGGACGAACTGGCGCACCGGCTGCGGGGTGCGCGGACGGACGTGGCCGCGCGCGTCGACGTCGTCAGCCGGCAGGTGCGGGCGCGGTGCGACGCCGTCGACCGGGCCGCGCTGGCGGCGTACGGGCCCGCGCCGATGGCCCCGCTCGCCGCCGCGCACGCGGTCGCCGCCGGGCTCCCACCCGACGCGGTGGTGGTCGAGGAGGCCATCACGACCGGCGTGCACCTGCGGACCGTGCTGCGCCAGTCGCGGCCGCGCTCGTACGTGCACACCGTCGGCGGCGGGCTCGGCTTCGGCATCGGTGCCGCCATCGGGACCAGGATGGGCGACCCGACCCGTCCGGTGGTCGCGGTCCTGGGCGACGGCTGCGCGATGTTCGGGCTGCAAGGGCTGTGGAGCGCCGCGCGGTACGGCGTCCCCGTCACGTTCGTCGTGATGAACAACGGCGAGTACCGCACGCTGAAGGACACCCTGGACTCCTGGGACGGCCGCGCCGCGCGGGCGGGCCAGTACCCCGGACTCGACCTCGGCTCCCTGGACTTCACCAGGGCGGCGGGGTTCTTCGACATCGACGCGGTCCGCGTGGGCGACACCGCCGACCTGGTCGACGTCATCGCGAAGTCGGCCCGGCGCACCGCCCCGCTGCTGGTCGACGTGCCCATCACCGGACATCCCCGAGGAGCAGCCGAATGACCCGCCTGGTCACCCCCGCAGCGTCCGGGCCGAACACCCGCGACGTGGTCGAGCCCGCTACCGGCGACGTGCTCGGCCGTGTGGTCCTCTCCGACGCCGAGGGCGTGCGCGCCTCGATCGCCGAGGCCACCGCCGCCCAGCCCGCCTGGGCCGCCACCCCGCCCGCGGAGCGCGCCGCGGTGCTGCGCCGGGCGGCGCGGGTGCTGGAGGAGCACACCGACGAGGTCGTCGAGTGGCTGGTCCGCGAGTCGGGAACCCTGCGCGCCAAGGCGGCGGGCGAGATCGGGGAGGTGCTCGACGAGCTGTGGGTCGCCTCCGCCCTGCCGACCCAGCCGCACGGCGAGCTGCTGACCGACCCGGAGGGCAGGCAGAGCCTCGGACGGCGGGCGCCGCTCGGGGTCGTCGGCGTGATCAGCCCGTGGAACGTGCCGCTGCTGCTGGGGATGCGCGCGGTGGCGCCCGCGCTCGCCCTCGGCAACGCGGTGGTGCTCAAGCCCGACCCGCACACCCAGGTGTCCGGCGGGCACGTGCTGGCGGCGCTGTTCGACCGGGCAGGCTTACCCGACGGCGTGCTGCGGATCGTGGGCGGTGGCGCCGAGGTCGGCCGGGCGCTGACCGGGCACCCGGACGTGCGGATGATCGCGTTCACCGGGTCGACCGAGGTCGGCAGGCGGATCGGCGAGGAGGCCGGGCGCGACCTCAAGCGGGTGTCGCTGGAGCTGGGCGGCGCCAACGCGATCATCGTGCTCGACGACGCGGACCTGGACCTGGCCAGCTCGGCCGGTGCCGTCGGCTCGTTCCTGCACCGGGGCAGGCCGTGCCTGGCGGCCGCGCGGCACATCGTGCTGCGGGACGTCGCCGACGAGTACGCGGACCGGTTGACCCGGCACGCGGAGAAGATGGTCGTGGGCGACCCGTGGCGCGACGACGTGGCGCTGGGCCCGCTGATCGACGCGACGCGGCTGGAGCGGGTGGACCGGATCGTCCGCGACACCGCGGCGGCCGGGGCGCGGCTGCGGACCGGTGGCACGCACGACGGCCTGTGCTACCGGCCCACCGTGCTCACCGGGGTCACCGCGGACATGCCCGCGTTCACCCAGGAGATCTTCGGCCCGGTCGCCCCGGTCATCGTGGTGGCCGACGAGGACGAGGCCGTCGAGGTCGCCAACCGCGGCGGGTACGGGCTGGTCGCGGCGGTGCAGACCGGGTCGGTGGACCGCGGCCTGGTGCTGGCCGGGAGGTTGGCCACCGGTGTCGTGCACATCAACGACCAGACGTTGCACGACAACGCCTTCACGCCGTTCGGCCGCGGCGGGAGCAGGAACGGCGCCGGGCGGAGCTGGGACGAGTTCACCCAGTGGCGGTGGCTCACCGTGCGCACCACCACCGCCCCGCGGCCACCGCGGGAGGAGGAGTCGGCGTCGAGTCCGCAGTGGACGGTCGGGAGCCCGTGACTCCCCCGGTGCGGGAACCGGAGGAGCCACAGGCACACCGTCCTCGACGGGAGGTCAGCCGACGCGTTCGATCGTGGCGCGGCGGATCAGGAACTTCCCCGGCTCGCGGACCTGTTCGAACGCGGCGTTGTTCAGCAGGGCGCAACTGCCCGACACCGAGGTGACCTTCACGGTGGTGGACTTGTTGTTGTCCAGGTTCGTCACCTTCAGCGTGGTGCCGACCGGGAACTGGTTGCTCGACGCCGCGGGCGCGCCACCCTCACCGGACAGGGTCACGGTCGACCCGGCGCAGACGACCTGACCCACCGCGCCGCCCGGAGGCTGCTCGGCGGGCGCCGTCGGCGCGGCCGTCGCGGTGGGCTCGGCCGCGGGCTGGTCAGCGGCAGGCTGGCCGGCGGCGGGCTGCTCGGCCGCGGGCTGGCCGGTGCACCCGGCGGCGGCACGGCGCTGCTGGATGAGGTCCACCACGGCCTGCCGGTTGGCGATCCGACCCTCCGACTGGGCGTCCGGGTTCGCCCGCTGCCCGGCGATGAAGTTCAGGTTGTTCTGCAGGGCCTTGTCCAGGCCACCGCAGTCCTCGCCCGACACCGCGGCCCCGGCCTGGGGTTCCTGGGCGACGACCTCGCCACCGCACCCGGCCACCGCCCGGCGCTGCTGGATCTGGTCGACGACGGCCTGCCGGTTCGCGATCCGCGCGTCCGACTGGGCGTCGGGGCTGGCCTGCTGCCCGGCGATGAACGTGAGGTTGTTCTGCAGAGCGGAGTCGAGGCCCGCGCAGCTCTCGGTCGCGGCCTGGCTGCCGGTCGTGCTGAACGCGAACACCGCCGCCGCGATCCCCGTGACGGCGGCGATGGCGGTGACGCCGATCGCCGCACGCTTGCGATGCCGGGCGTTGCCTGCCATGCGGAGCCTCCTTGCTCGTCCCGTTCCTTGCCGATGACTACGGCCGGGTGACGGGGCGGGTTCAAAGAGGTTTGGACCACCTGATGCCGTCCGGGCAAGTTCGGCGGGAGGAGCCGCCGGATCGACCGGTCTAGCCCATCGGGCCCTTCTCGACGTCCAGACCCGGTTCGTCGGGAGCCGACTCCTCCGGTTCGCTCGCGTGCACGTCGGCCGGGTCGACGTGCTCGTCGGCCTCGCTGAGCAGCGAGCGGATGCCGGAGTTCAGGACGGCCAGCAGCGGCACGGAGAGCAGGGCGCCGGCGATGCCGCCGGTGAGCAGGCCGCCCGCGATGGCCAATACGACGGCGAGCGGGTGCAGCTTCACCGCGCGACCGAGCAGGAGTGGTTGCAGCACATGGCTTTCCAGCTGCATCACGGCGATCACGATGCCCGCCACGACCAGCCCGGCGACGACGCCGTTCGCGACGAGCGCGATGAGGATCGCGATGCTGCCCGCCACCACCGCACCGATGATCGGGATGAACGCGCCGAGGAACACCAGTGCGGCCAACGGGATCGCGAGCGGGACGCCCAGCGCCGCTAGCCCGATGCCGATGCCGACCGCGTCGACCACGGCGACGGCCGCGGTGGCGCGGACGTAGCTGACCAGTGCGGCCAGCCCGCGCCTGCCCGCGACGTCGACCCTGGTCCGGACGCGGGTCGGGACGGCGCGGATGAGGAACTGCCAGATGCGGGCGCCGTCGTAGAGGAAGAAGATCAGCGTGAACAGCACCAGCAGCATCTGGGTCAGGATCTCGCCGACCGTCGCGGCGGTGGTCAACGCGCCCGAGGTGATGTCGGACTGGTTCTCCGTCAGCGTCGCGACGAACTTCGCGGACGCGTCGCGGATCTGGGTGTCGCTCAGGTGCAGCGGGCCGTTGGTGAGCCAGTCGGACGCCGTCTCCACGCTGTGCGAGAGCTGCGTCACGAGGCCGGGGACGCCGTTGACGAACGTGACGACGACGAACGTGAGGACGCCGCCGAGGATCACCAGGCCGCCGATGAGGACCAGCGCGGCGGCCAGGCCCCTCGGCACGCCGCGTCCGGCGAGGTCGTCGACGCCGGGGACCAGGAGCGCCGCCAGCAGCAGCGCGATCGCGACCGGGACGACGATGCCCGCGAGGTAGCCGGTGACGGTGCCGACCACGTAGAGCGCGGCCACCAGGACGAGGAACCGCCACGACAAGGCGGCCGCGACCCGCAGCGGGCGCGGCACTAGGTCCTGTGGTTCTCGTCTGCTGTCCATGATCTTCCGCCGCTCTGGTGGGACTCCCCCGGACATGGCGAACCCCGGCGACAGGGGGGAGGTCGCCGGGGTTCGCGTGCGCACGTCCTGAGGCTAGGCGTGCGCGCGCCTGCCCGTCACCAGCCGGTAGATGCCCAGCAGGATGAGCGAGCCGAGAATGGCCAGCAGCCAGGTGCTGAGGCTGAAGAAGGTGCTGATGTCGGTGCCGAACAGAGCCTTGCCGACGAAGCCTCCGATGATGGCGCCCACGATGCCGATCAGCATCGTGATGATGATGCCACCGGGGTCCTTGCCCGGCATGATCGCCTTCGCGATGGCGCCGGCGATGAGGCCGAGAACGATCCAACCCAAGACACCCACAGGAAACTCTCCTTCGTCCGGCGGCAGCGAGGTCTCCGCCGCCGCTCTGTTCTTGCTCGAAGATGGGATGTCCCGCCTGCCCGTTCCCCAAACCTTTGTTTGAAGAAGTTTTCCCGGGGTACCGGTATGCGCCGTCCACTGTGGATCGGGCGGGTGCCTCCGTAGACTGCGGCATGATCGCTTACGAGTGGCGCGGCGCGTTCGGCAACGACGAGGTGAACGCCCTGCACGCCGAGGGGTTCGCGCACCGGGTGCTCGACGACGACTGGTGGACGCAGGTGAACGGGCACAGCCTCGGCTGGGTCTGCGCGCGCGCCGGCACCGATCTCGTCGGGTTCGTCAACGTCGCGTGGGACGGCGCGGCCCACGCTTTTCTCCTGGACACGCTGGTCACGGGCCCGGCCCGACGCCAGGGCGTCGGCACCGGGCTTGTCGGGCTCGCCGTGGAGCACGCCCGCGCCGCCGGGTGCGAGTGGCTCCACGTCGACTTCGACGACGACCTGAGGTCGTTCTACTTCGACAGCTGCGGCTTCCGCCCGACCAACGCGGGGCTGGTCGCCTTGTGAGTCAGGCGGTCCGCGCGGCCGGGATGCGGTGCGCGGGGCGGCTGACGGCGGCCAGTGCGGAGTCGACGTCCGGGTGGACGTCGACCTGCGCGATCACGCCCGTGACCCGCAGCGGACGCAGCACGCAGCGCTGGTCGGCCACGACGGCGAAGCGGACGCCCAGCCGGAGCGCCCGCTGGGCGGCGGCGAGCACGACGGCGATGCCGGTCGACCCGAAGAACAGGACCCCGGTGAGGTCCAGCACCACTGCCGAGGGGTTGTCGTCGAACGCGCCGAACACCTGGCGCCTGACCGGTACGGCCGTGTTGCCGTCGACCTCGCCGACGAGGGCGACGACCGCGGCCGAGCCCTGGAGGTCAGGGGAAGTGCTTGTGGGCGAAGATGCTTGCATGGGCATTGTGGGGTCCCTCTCCACTGCGCAGAGGAAGACCAGCCGAGCTAGCTGTTGAACCCGAACCAATCTCGCGAAGCGCTATCGGTAGTTCGCGATGTTAACAATACGGAAGTGGACGGGAACCCACAACCGGAGTCCTTGCGCAGTTCATGATCGACTCGCCAGAATCGCGCTGGTCGGATCTCGGTACAACGGAGTGGAGAGACCGTGCGGCCGATCTTGCGCGTGCTCGGGGCGGTTCTGACGAGCGCGGCGATGCTCACGGGGACCGCGGTGGCGGACGCCGACGTGTCCTGGAACGCGCCGGGGATCGACTGGTCGCCGTGCCCGGACGCACCCGCGGCGGACTGCGGGACCGTGCGGGTGCCGCTCGACTGGGCCGAACCGCACGGCCCTTCCGTCGACCTGGCGGTTTCGCGACTCAAGGCGTCCGACCCCGCCCGGCGCATCGGCGTCCTGTTCGGCGACCCCGGTGGGCCCGGCGGGTCCGCGGCGGCGTTCGCGCAGTCGGGGTCGTACTTCAGCGCCGAGGTGCGGGCGCGGTTCGACGTCATCGGGTTCGACCAGCGCGGGACGGGCGGCAGCTCGGTGATCCGGTGCTCACCGGAGGTGCTGGCGAAAGCGCCGTCGCCCTATCCCGCGGACCAGGCCGCGTTCGACGCGCTGCTCCGGTACAACGCGGAGCTGCGAACGGACTGCCGGGCCCAAGGCGGGCCGTTGTTCGACCACGCGAACACCGCGGACGCGGCTCGGGACATGGACTTCGTGCGACGGGCACTGCGGGAGCGCCGGATCAGCTTCGCGGGGATCTCGTACGGGACGCTGCTGGGAGAGCAGTACGCGGAGCTGTTCGGCGAACACCTGCGGGCGATGGTGCTGGACAGCGTGATCGACCACAGCGCCGACACGACGCGGTTCGTGGTGGACCGGGCGGCGTCGGTGGAGGCGTCGTTCGGGGAGTTCGTGAAGTGGTGCGACCGCGACGCGGCGTGCGTTCTGCACGGGCGGGACGTGGTGGCGCTGTGGGAGGACGCGCTGCGCGGGGCGGACGCGTCGGGGTTTGGGCGGGAGAACCTGCTGGGGTACGTGCACGGGTTGTTGTACGAGCCCGCTTGGGGGGAGATCGCGTCGGTGATCGAGGCGTTGGCGGCTCCTCCGGGGGTTCGGGAGTGGTTCGAGCCGAACTACGGGTCGATTCGGCAGGCGACCGTGTGCCAGGACTTCTCGTTGCGGATCAAGGGGTTCGGGGAGTACCGGAGGTTGTACGCGGAGGAGACGCGGGTGGCGCCGCTGATGAGGGGGAGCAGGTTGGGGCACGACGAGGCGGTCGCTTGTGCGGGGACGCCGGGGAAGGCGGCCAACCCGCCGCATCGGTGGGACGTGCGGCGGGGGCCGAAGGTGCTGCTGGTGAGCTCGCGGTTCGACCCGGCTACGCCGTACTCGTGGGCGGAGAGCCTGCACCGGCAGGCGCCGGGGAAGACGGCGTTGCTGACGTACGACGGGTGGGGGCATGTGGCTTATCCGCGGAGTGAGTGCACGCGGGGAGGGGTGGATGGGTATTTGATCGGGTTGGAGGTGCCTGGGGAGGGGGTGCGGTGTGCGGGGGTGGAGGGAGCTGCTTTGGTGGGGTTCGGTCCTCTCGCTGGGTGAGCCTGGCTCACTGCCCTCCCCCTGGGAAGGCCGGCCCCCGGCCGTCCCACCCCTGCGCGAAGCCCAGCCCCCGGCGCGCGATTGTCTCAATGCCCGATCTTCGTTGTCAAGACGATAGAGCTGTCTTGACAACGAAGATCGGGCAGGAGGGCGCTGTGGATCGGGGGCAGAGGGGAAGTCTGGCTTCGCCAGCATCCGACGCTCCGCGCCGGACCAAGCATCCTCGCTGCGCGTCGGACAGGGCATCCTCGGCTTCGCCATTGGACAAGGCATCCGCGCTTCGCGGCGGACAAGGCATCGGCTGGCGCCGACAAGGCCCCAGGCGCTCCGCGCCGGATGCGCGCTGGCGGGCTTCGCCCAATGGGGTCTTGGCGTGCTCGCTGCGCTTCGGACCGGGCGGGCGCTTTGAGCCGGTTGCGTGTGTGCCTGTGGTTACGCGAGGGCGTAGGGGACTTCGGCCCAGATGGTTTTGCCCCAGGTGCGTACTGCGGTGCCCCATTGGTGGGCTAGGCGGTCGACCATGAGGAGGCCGCGGCCGCGGAAGGTGCCGAGTCTGGAGGTGCCTACGACGGGGAGGGCGTGGGTGTTGGTGTCGTCTACCTCGATGCGGACGTAGTTGGTGTGGGAGGGGTACCAGAGGCGGGCTGAAAGGGGGCGCAGGCCGTGGTCGTAGGCGTTGCTGACGAGTTCTGTGGTGAGCAGTTCCACGTCTTCGACGAGGTCCGCGCCGAGGGTGCCGAGGGTTCTGCGGATGTGGAGGCGTAGTTCGGCGAGTGGTGGTGCGGGGTGTTTGCCCAGGTCTAGGTCTAGGTCGACCCGGGTTCGGTGGGTAGTTCGCATCGTGCACCACTCCGATCGTGCCGGGGGACCTGCCGTCCGGCATGGGGTCGGTTACCCGGAGGGTGGCTTGGGGACACCTCTTTCCTTCCTTTAGGTCTTCGGGCGTAGTAGGACGCCGGTGATGGCGTGGTGGCCGATGGAGGTGACCTCGATGCGCCACTTGTCCAGGACGACCACGTCGCCGGGGGTTTCGGGGATGCGGCCCAGGGAGACGAGGAGCATGCCGGCGATGGTGGTGTAGTCGCCGGAAGGGGCGTCGGGGAGTTCTACGCCGAGGTCGACGAGGTCGTGGACGGGGAAGGTGCCGGGGAGGCGGAGGGCGCCGTCGGTTTCGGTGCGGACGGCGATGATGTCGCGGTCGGTCTCGTCGTAGATCTCGCCGACGATCTCCTCGAGCAGGTCTTCGAGGGTGACGATGCCGGCGACGGCGCCGTGCTCGTCGATGACGAGGGCGAACTGCTCGCGGGCGGCCTTGAAGCGGCGGAGGGCGTCGGAGACGCGGACGCTGTCGGGGAAGTTGACGATGGGGCGGGCGACGTCGGCGACGGTGCCCTCGTCGCCGAGCAGTTCGTGCAGGTGGGCGATGCCGAGGACGTCGTCGAGGTGGCCGTCGTGCACGACGGGGGCGCGGGAGTGGCCGGAGGCGGCGAGCTCGGTGCGGGCGTCGACCACGGACAGGTCCTTCTGGAGGGTGAAGACGGCTCTGCGGGGGACCAGGACCTCGCGCAGGACGCGCTCGTGGATCTCCAGGGCGCCGGTGATGATGGTGCGCTGCTCGGTGTTGAGACCGCGCTGGCCCGCGATGAGGTCGCGCAGCTCCTCGGGGCTCAGCTCCTCCTCGGCGGCCTCGGTGGTGCCTCCGAACATGCGCACGATGACGTCGGTCGACCGGCTCAGCACCCACACGGCGGGCCGGGAGGCGACGGCCAGCGCGTTGAGCGGGCGGGCGACGAACAGCGACCACGGCAGCGCGTACTGCATGGCCAGCCGCTTGGGCGCCAGCTCGCCGACGACCAGGTTGAAGAAGGCCAGCACGACGGTGACCAGGGCGACCGCGACGGCGTCGGCCGCGCCGCCGAGGAAACCGAACAACGGGGCCACCGGGGCGGCCAACGACACCGCGGCGGTGGCCGAGGCGAGGTAACCGGCGAGGGTGATGCCGATCTGGACGGTGGCCAGGAACCGGTTGGGGTCGCGGGCCAGCTTCAACAGGGTCGTGGCGGTCCGGCCGCCACGGCGCTCCAGCTGCTTGAGCTGCCCCTGCCGCAACGAGATCAGGGCGATCTCACTGCCCGCGAACAGGGCGTTCACCAGTACCAGCACCGCGACCAGGGTGATGTCGAACCAATATCCGTCCACTGTGGACAGTGCTCCCGACTGTGAGGATGAGCGGCCACGCTAACAGGGCGTCCCCGGCTTTCGTCACGGGTGACCGAACCCCGGGGGGCACGAAACCGCACGGCGTCTCGACACGGCGCCCCCGGCGGTCGGATCGCATTCGTCCGATCGCCATAGCCGACGCGAAAGGCAATGGGAGAAAATTCACCGGTACGTGTTGTTTACCGATTTCGGCCTCCGCTCCGCGCACGCACCGTCCCGCGCTCCCCTACGCTCGCGAAATGAGCATCGACAACGCCGATCCGGTGGCGGTGTTGCGCACCGCGGTGCAAGTGGCATCGGCCCCCCTGTTCCGCCTCAACGACCAGCCGAGCCGACGGCCGAGCCCCGTCGTGGGCGAGGCGGTGAACCGCGCGCTCGGCGCCTTCGTGGCCACGGCGAGACCCGTGCAGGCGCAGTTGGCGGCGCTGATCAGCGCCGATCCGCTCGGGCCGGTGGCGACGGCGGTCAACCACGTGCGCCTGGCGTTCGGCCACTTCGGCACCGACGAGGACCGGCTCGACGCCGCGTGCGCGGAACTGGACGCCGCCCGGAAGGCGCTCGACGGGCAGGAGGCCGAGGACCTGCCGAATCTGCATCCACCGATCAGGGGATGACCCGGCATTGCGCCGCCATTCGGTGACGCGGCGCGATCGCATAGCCGACGGAATAGCACGATAGGGCGGCGAAATACCGCTCACGGGAATTCCCGGAATTCCGCGACGTCACCGGAAGAGGCGGAGTCCGGAAACCACGACCAGAGCAGGGAGACACGTGTCGACCCGAACCCGCGCGACAAGGTGGGCGTTCCGCGTCACCGCGGTCACCGTGACGGTGGCGCTGCTGGCCACGACGAGGGCGCCCGCCGACGCGGACATCCCGCTGCCGAAGGGCTCGGCCGACCACTTCGCCGGGTCGCAGATCGCCCGGTACGAGGGCGTCGACGCGACCCCGCGGTCCCCCAGGGCGATGACGGCGGACGCGGTCGAGGGCATCGACGTGAGCAGCCACCAGGGCGAGGTCGACTGGACCGCGCACTGGAACGACGGCAAGCGGTTCGCCTACGTCAAGGCCTCCGAGGGCACCGGCTACCTCAACCCCGGCTTCGGGGCCCAGTACCGGGGCGCGGCGGCGGTCGGCATGCTGCGCGGCGCCTACCACTTCGCGCTGCCCGACCGGTCCGACGGCGCCACCCAGGCGGCGTACTTCGTGGACAACGGCGGCGGCTGGTCGTCCGACGGCCGCACGCTGCCCGGTGTGCTCGACATCGAGTACAACCCGTACGGCGACGTCTGCTACGGCATGGCGGGCGAGGCGATGGTGGCCTGGATCCGCGGCTTCAGCGACGCCTACACCGCCCGTACCGGTCGTCCACCGGTGATCTACACCTCGACGCACTGGTGGGCCCAGTGCACCGGGAACCTCGGCGACTTCAGCGCCACCAACCCGCTGTGGGTGGCGCGGTACTCCGAGAGCGTCGGCGAGCTGCCCCACCCGTGGCCGGTGCACACGATCTGGCAGCACACGTCCACGCCGCTCGACCAGAACACGTTCAACGGGACCTACGAGCGCCTGCTCGCGCTCAGCGGCGGCGACGTGCGGGCCCGGCGCTGACGCCGGTCAGCCCGCGGACTCGGGGATCTCGGCCCACACGGTCTTGCGGTCGGGGTACCGGTCCACGCCCCAGGCGGCACCCAGCGACTTGATCAGCACGAGGCCGCGGCCCCGGAACTCCCCCAGCGTCGACGTGCCCGGCTTGGGCAGCAGGTCCGGGTTGCCGTCGTCGACCTCCAGCCGCACGACGGCGGGCGCGCTCCGGCGCTCCAGCCGCAGCAGGCGGGGCGCTCGGGCGTGCTCGTAGGCGTTGGCGGCCAGCTCCGTGGCGATCAGCTCGGTGTCGGCGACGAGGTCGGGGTCGAGGTCCTCCAGCAGCGTCCGGATCCAGGCGCGGACCTCCGAGAGCGGCGGTGTGTCGTGGTCGTCGAGGTCGAACTGGTGGTACGGGTGCGTCGTCGGCGCGCTCACCTGACTCCTCAGCTGGTGCGACCGCGGTCGGTTCGAGGACGGCGGGTGGTGGGTGACGGCTACCCGGCCGGGTCGCCCGTCACACGTCAGACTGTAGAGACCGGCACCGGGGTGGGCCATCGACGCCCGCGAAGTCGTCCTCAGCCTGTCCGGTGCGCGACGCGCGGACGAGGTTCCCCGGTGGTCGGCCGGCGGCACTAGGCTGTCGTGCACCACGAGACGAGGAATGCGATGCCCCGTAGTTCTGTGCACGACGCAGGGTCCGGCTCTGGCCCCGATCACAGCACCCCCTTGCGGGTGCTGACCGAGAACGTCGACGGTGCGCTCGTCGTGCGGGTGGCCGGGGAGATCGACATGAACACCGCGCCCAAGCTGGGCGAGCACCTCACCGCCGCCTTCGCCGCCGCTGCCGCCGACGAGGCGAAGCCCGCGGTGGTGGTCGACTTCGGCGACGTGGAGTTCCTCGCCTCGATCGGCCTGTCGCTGCTCGTGGCGAACCACCAGCTCGGCGCGGCCAACGGCACCCCCATGCACCTGGTCGTCTCGTCGCGGGCCGTGCTGCGGTCGATCACGTCGGCCGCGCTCGACCGGCTGTTCACCCTGCACCGCAGCGTCGACGAAGCGGTGGCGGCCACCCGCTAGCGCCGAACAGGCCGGGGTTCCCGCTGGTCAGACGGCTCAAACCTCGAACCGCCATGATTTTTCCAGTGTGGCCGAACGGCTCGCGGACCGCCATCATGGGCTGATGACCTCGCCCGATGGCTCGACGAAATCCACCTCCAGAGATGTCCCGACCGTGCTGCGCATGACCGGTGAGATCGACATGTCCAACAGCGACGCGCTGCGCGAGCAGGTCGTCGAAGCGCTCGACGAGGGCACTCCGGCGCTCGTGCTCGACATGTCCGAGGTGACGTTCTTCGCCTCCTCCGGCATCGCCGCCCTCGCCCACGCCAGGGAGTACGGCAAGCAGCTCGGCGGCAGGCCCGTGCACGTGGTGGCGAGCCGGAGCGTGCGGCGCTCCCTGGAGGCGACGGCCATGGACCAGCTCCTGCCGCTGCACCCGACGCTCGAGGACGCGCTGAACGCGGTGCGCTGACCCAGGACGTTCGTAGGTGGACGGGGTCGGTTCCGAGCCGCGCACGTGGCACCATGGTCCGGCACTGTCCCACCACGAACGGACCGCGCCGTGCCCATGCTCCCCGGAACGATGATCGACGTGCTCCTGGTCGAGGACGATCCGGGTGACGCGCTGATGACGGTGGAGGCGTTCGAGTACTACAAGGTCGCCAACCGGCTGCACGTGGTGCGCGACGGGATCCAGGCGATGGACTACCTGCACCGGCGGGGCGAGTACGCCGATGCCGAACGGCCGGGTTTGGTGCTGCTCGACCTCGACCTGCCCAGGATGGACGGCCACGAGGTGCTGGACCTGATCAAGTCCGATGAGGACCTGCGGACCATCCCGGTGGTCATGCTGACGACGTCCACAGCGGACGAGGACATCCTGCGCGCCTACCACCGGCACGCCAACGCCTACGTGGTGAAGCCGGTGGACTTCGACGCGTTCGTCGGGGCCGTCCGGCAGATCGAGGACTTCTTCATCTCCGTGGTCGCGAAGCCGAGTCCCACCCAGCTCGTCTGACCCTCCCGCTCAGCTCGCGGCGACCAGTGCCGCGGCGGCCGCGCGGGCGTGGTCGGCCTGCCCTGGGTCGTCGAGGACGGCCGCGCTGACCA
The DNA here is from genome assembly GCF_003002815.1 of Umezawaea tangerina. Classification (GTDB taxonomy): domain Bacteria; phylum Actinomycetota; class Actinomycetes; order Mycobacteriales; family Pseudonocardiaceae; genus Umezawaea; species Umezawaea tangerina. The sequence goes on from NZ_PVTF01000006.1 coordinate 370,601, forward strand.
TCGCGCCCTCGGCGAGCAGGAACAGCTGCGGCGCCAAGGCGTCGGGCAGTCCCGCCGCCGAGACCAGCTCCGCGAGCTGCCCGGCGAACGCCCGCTTGTGCTCGCGCGCCAGTCGCGCCACGACGGCGGAGGTCGCCCCCAGCTCGCCGTAGCCGTTGACCCACGCGCACCCGCGGAAGCCGGGCTCGCGGAACCAGTCACCAAGCCAGTCGAACACCGCCAGGACCCGGTCGCGCGGGTTGTCCACCGCCGCGACGAACGCCGCGAGCGAGCCGCGCCAGCGCAGGTCGCGCCGCCCGAGGTAGGCCTCGACCAGCTGCTCCTTGGCCGGGTACAGCGCGTAGAGCCGCTTGAGGGACACGCCGGAGCCGCCGCGGATCTCGTCCATGCCGACGGACTGGACGCCGCGGGCGTAGAAGAGGTCCTCCGCGGTGTCCAGCAGCCTGGTGCGCGCGGTGTCGTCGTCGAGGGGCATGCGGGATCCGACCGGTCGGGGTTGCCTGGGGAACGTGCGTTCTCTACGGTACCGGAGAACGCACGTTCTCACTCGGAGGCGCACCCGTGGACCGACCACCACTCCCCCCGTTCACCCTCGAGACCGCCTTGCGGAAGGTCCAGGCCGCGGAGGACGCCTGGAACACCCGCGACCCGGAACGGGTCTCGCTCGCCTACAGCGAGGACTCGGTGTGGCGCAACCGCGACACCTTCGTCCGCGGCCGGGCGGAGATCGTGGAGCTGCTGACCCGGAAGTGGCGGCGGGAGCTCGACTACGCGTTGCGGAAGTCGTTGTGGGCCTTCACCGACGACCGCATCGCCGTGCGCTTCCAGTACGAGTGCCGCGACGCCGGGGGCACCTGGTACCGCAGCTACGGCAACGAGAACTGGGAGTTCGACGCCCACGGGCTGATGACGAGGCGGGAGGCGAGCATCAACGACGTGGTGATCGCCGAGTCGCAGCGGCGCATCTTCGGGCCGCGGCCCGAGTCCGAACGCGACTCGACGATCCCGCTGCGCTGACCGTCAGGTCCCGAAGGCCACCACGTAGGTGACCACCACGCCCAGCAGGTAGACCGGGTAGCCGACGCGGGCCGCCTTGCTCAGCCTGCGTTCGGCGACCTCGTGCCCGGTGCCCGCCAAGCGCTTGCGCAGCATGGCGACCAGCACGCACGTGGCCGCGAGCAGGATGAACGCGTAGTACCCCCACTCCAGCGCGACCGTGTAGCTGACCGACGGCAGCTGCGAGGTCACGTTGTTGAGCAGCACCGCCGTGCTCAGGATCGCGGTCACGCCCATCGACACCGGCGCGCCGCCGTCGGAGGCGGAGAAGAACAGCGACAGGTAGGTCACGCAGATCAGCAGCACCAGCGGCAGCAGGTTCTTGACCAGGAACGGCAGCGTGTCGCGGGCGATCTCCACCTCGCCCGCGTACTGGCTGTAGTAGATGCCCGAGGCGCCGTCGCTGTCGCCGAGCGCGTCGCTGCTGCCGACCGTGCGCTGGAAGAACCGGGCGGAGGTGGCCACCCAGTTGGGGATCTGGTTGATGCCCGCGTCCGCGTCGGCCCCGCTGCGCAGGTAGTGCGACGGCTCCTCGTTGAGGATCTCCTTGTCCGTCACGTAGACCACCTGGTCCGCGGTGCGGGACCGGTTCTGCAGCATGACGACGAGCTTCTGGTGGTCGAACGGGAAGCCGCGGAACTCGAAGCCGCTCTTGAACCGCTCCCCCACCCGGTAGAGCCGGTAGGTGGCACCGTCCTCGGTGACGTCGCGCAGCGGCTGGCCCAGCTTCAGGTCGGGTTTGACGGCGTTGACGAACTGCACGTCGGCGGCCACCGGGTCGCCGGTGTAGCGCAGCCACAGGAAGAAGTCGACGAAGTAGGTGCCGTCCCTGGTGTCCAGGTCGCGGACCTCGTTGAGGTTGATGCCGGTCGACACGACCTGGCGGCGGCTCAGGTACCGGTCGCCGATGGCGATGGCGCTGCCGTCGGCCAGCGCGGCGCGCAGCGCGTCGGGCGACGGCGGCTCGTAGATCGTGAGCTGCACGGGCGCCGACACGAACCGCGTCCCGTCGCTCGTCACCACCGACACCGGCATCTGCGCGGAGCCGGTGGGGGTGAAGTACAGCGGGCCGAGCAGCGCGGGGAACGAGTTCTTCTTGTCCTTCAACGCCGCCAGCCCGTCGCGCACCCGCCGCCGGTCCTGGGCGCGACCGTCCTCGGTGAACACCAGACCGCGCGTGCCCATCGCGTGCAGGCCGACGTTGAGGGCCTGGCGGGCCGTCGCGGCCTGCCACAGCGGCTGTTCCCCGTACCGGCGCTGGTAGTCCTCCGCCCACGCCAGCGCGGGGCCGGAGAGCGAGTCGTTGGCCAGCGGCGTGCCCACGTAAAGGTTCCGGGTGAGCTGCCCGGCCCGCCCGGTCTCGCGCTCGGCCTTCAGCAGCGCGTCGTGGAACGTCCGGGTGCCGAGCGTGGCGGTGCCGAGGATCGGCGCCTGCACACCCGCGGCGCGCAGGCCCTTCACGACCGCCAGGCCGCGTTCCTCGGTGGTGGCCAGCACGATCGGCGCCGTCGGGTCGACCGCGCGCACCACCTCGTCCACCGACGTGCCGTCGCCCAGCGGCAGCGTGGCCGAGGCGGAGCCGAGCTTGCCGAAGGAGTCCACGAAGGCCTCCCGGACCGACCGGCCCGACTCGTCGGTGTCGTGGACGAGGGTCGCCGACCTCGCGCCGAGCACGTCGGCGACGTAGACCGCGAGGAAGTCCGACTGGGTGCGGTTGCCGAACATGCTGCGGAAGTACCAGTCGCTGCTGTCGGTGATCCGCGACGACGTGGCCGAAGGGGTGATCGCGGGGATCCCGGCGCGCTGGTAGATCGGTGCGGCGGCCAGCGCGGTGTCGCTGCTGCCGTGCCCGACGACGTAGACCACCCGGTCCTCGCGGACGATCGTCTCCGCGATCCCGGTCGCCTTGCCCACGTCGTCGGCGTCGTCGTAGACCAGCAGCTCCACCGGGTGGCCGTTCACCCCACCGGCCTTGTTGACCGTCTCCAGGTGCATCCGCAGGGCGTTCTCCATGTGCCGCGACGCCGTCGCGGCCGGTCCGGTCATGCCCGCGACCATCGCCACGTACACCGGATCCCCTTGCTGGCTGCCGGAAGCGGTCCACACGCCCAGCACGCCGAGCAGGACGACCACCACCGCGCCGACCGCGACCCACGACCGCACGGCCCGGCGGCCGGACCGGCCGACGGCCGCGGGCTCCTCGGGCCGCGGCGGGTCGACCAGGTCCACCACCTCGGCGGGCGGCACCGGCGCGACGCCGTCCAACGCCCCGCGCGCCCGACCGGTGGCAGGGTCGGCCTCCAGCGCGAACGCCCGGTCGAGGCAGAACCTCCGCTCGCCGTCGTCGTCCACCAGTTCGGCCAACCACCGCCACGCGGGCTCGTACGCCTTGTCCGCCGCCAGCGCGGCGCCGAGCAGCTCGCGGGCGCGCGACGGGTCCGACTCCCGCGACTCGACCGCCCGCCGGGTGAGCGCGATGGAACTGTCGATTTCTTCCGGCACGGCAGACCTCCGAGGTCGATCACCAACCCGGCGGAGGGTAGAGATGTCGCGCGACCACGATCGATGATCCTTCGACCGGGTGACGGAAAGGCGGAAGCCGAACACCGTGGAACGACCTGTGCGCCTATTCGGGACCACTTCGGGAAATCGACGGAAAACGTGGACCGGCGCGACGCGGGATCACCGCGCGGGCGTGCGCCGATCCGCCGAGGCGCGGTCGGTCAACCGCGGCGGCAACAACGTCAGCGGCGGCGTGGGAAGGCCGTCCAGCTTGCGCCGCAGCAGCGCCACGGCGTGGTTGCCCAGCTCCTCGGCCGGGATGTGCACCGACGTCAGCGGCGGGTTCATCAGCTCCGCGTAGTCGTCGGCGCACAGCGCCACCACGGCGATGTCCTCCGGGACCTTGCGCCCCAACGCGCGCAGGCTCTCCACCACCAGCGGCAGCCCGACCTCGTTGTGCACCACCAGCCCCGTGAGCGCCGGGTGGTCGTGCAGCAGGTCGGCCACCAGCCTCTGCACGGCGCCGCGGTCGTGCTCCAGCGGCGAGGTCGTCATCGCCACGCCGCGCCGCATGGCCGCCGCGCTGAACCCGGCCATCGCCCGGTGCGCGAACCCCGTGTCGCGGCGGTAGACCGCCCTCGGTGCGCCCAGAAGGCCCACGTACCGGTGCCCCAGATCCGCCAAGTGGTCTACTCCGCGCGCACCCGCCGCGGCGAAGTCCAGGTCCACGCACGTCAGTCCGGACGCGTCGGCGGGCACGCCGATCAGCACGGACGGCCGGTCGAGCTCGCGCAGCACGGGGACCCGCTCGTCGCGCATCTCCACGTCCATCACGATCAGGCCGTCCACGCGGGCGTTCTCCACCGCCCGCCGCAGGCTGTCCGGTCCGTCGTCGGCGGTCAGCAGCAGCACGTCCTGCCCGCCCCGCCTGGCCGCGCTGGCGACGGCGAGCAGGAACCTCGTCACCACCGGCATGTTCATGCCCTCGCGCAACGGCAGGACCAGCGCCAGCACGTCGTTGCGAGCCGTGTAGGCCGACCGCGCGGACACCGTGGCGTGGTAACCGAGCAGCCGCAGGCTCTCGCGCACCCGGACCTTCGTCGCCTCCGAGATCGAGCGCCTGCCCGTGAGGACGTACGACACGGTGCTCGGCGCGACGCCGGCGTGCCGAGCCACTTCCGCGATGGTGACCACGTCGTCCCCTCGCAACCGTCAGCTACCCAGTGATTGGTCTACCGCAGGCTACGGCCACAGCAGTCGGGTCCGTAAGCCCCAACCGGTAACCCGAAGCGGCCCGCCGAGACGGTTTCACCCTGACGGACGCCGGGCGACGGGCCCCGCGGATGTCGAGAAGAGCCCGCTGAACCCGTTCGAAAGCATTCGACTCGAATGACGTCGAATTGTTGGTCGAAATGTCGAATATCGTCTGGGCGCGACCATTCCATTGACGCAAAGCACACACATTCGTAATATTCGTTTCACCAGTCTGCACACCGTTCATATTTGTGAATACGGACAGCCTGAACACCCCATCACCGAAGGGCACACAGCCATGCGGTTGACCAGGTACGCGCTCGCGCTGTCGACCGCGCTCGTCGTGGTCGGCGCACCGACCGCGGGCGCTTCGGCACCCGATCCCGGCAGGCAGGTCCTGCCCTCGGACGACGGTTGGGCGTCCAGTGGCACAGGCACCACGGGCGGTTCGGCCGCCACCGCCGAGCACGTGCACGTCGTGCGGAACCGGGCGGAGCTGGTCACCGCGCTCGCGGACACCGCGCTCGCGGACACCGCGCCGAAGATCGTGTACGTCGAGGGCGTCGTCGACGCGAACACCGACGCGACCGGGAAGTCGTTGTCCTGCACGGACTACGCGACCGACGGCTACACGCTCGACGGCTACCTGGCGGCCTACGACCCGGCGGTGTGGGGCCGCGACCTGGAGCCGTCCGGGCCGCTGGAGGACGCGCGCGCGGCGTCGGCGAAGAGGCAGACCGCCACGATCGGCCTGCCGGTCACCGCGAACACCACGATCGTCGGGCGCGGCCGCGGCGCCGGGATCACCGGTGGCAGCCTGCGGATCCACGGCGTGGACAACGTGATCGTGCGGAACCTGACGTTCAGCGACACCCGCGACTGCTTCCCGCAGTGGGATCCCAACGACAACTCGCCCGGCGAGGCGCCCGGCAACTGGAACTCCCTCTACGACTCCGTGTCGCTGCAAGGCGCGACGCACGTCTGGGTCGAGGGGAACACGTTCACCGACCAGCCGAACCCGGACAGCGCGGCGCCGGTGTACTTCGACCGGCCCTACCAGAGGCACGACGGGCAGCTCGACATCACCAACGGCTCCGACCTCGTCACGGTGTCGCGCAACCTGTTCACCGACCACGACAAGACGATGCTGATCGGCTCGTCGAACAGCTCGACCGTCGACCCCGGCAAGCTGCGCGTCTCGGTGCACCACAACGTCTTCCGCGGCACGCAGGAGCGCTCGCCGCGGGTCCGCTTCGGCCAGGTGCACGTCTACGACAACCTCTACGAGCCGCGCGCGGACCTCGTCTACAACTGGGGTGTCGGCGTGAGCTCGAAGATCTACGCGGAGAACAACTACTTCCGGCTGCGCGAGGGGGTGAAGCCCGAGCTGGCCCTCTACAACTGGGGCGGCACCGCGATCACCGAACGCGGCACGCTCGTCGACGGCAGGCCCACCAGCCTGCTCGCGGCGTTCAACGCGGCCAACCCGACCAAGGTGCTCGGCGACGACGTGGGCTGGACGCCGACGTTGAACCGGGGCCTGGAGCCCGCGTGGCGGATCGCCCGGCTGAAGGCGGGTGCCCAGGCGGCGCCGAAGCGGATCAGGGTGGAGGGCGTCGGCGAGTACGCCACCGTGCAGTCCGCGATCGACGCGGCGCCCGCGGGTGGCACGGTCACGTTGCAGAGGGGCGTCTACCACGAGGTCGTCACCGTTCCCGCGAGCAAGACCGGGCTGGTCCTGCGCGGTGCCACCGGGAAGGCGTCGGACGTGGTCATCGACTTCGACAACGCCTCCGGCACGAAGAAGCCCGACGGCACCACCTACGGCACGACCGGCAGCGCGACGGCGACCATCGCGGCCGACGACTTCACCGCCCGCGACCTGACGTTCCGCAACTCCTTCGACCGGGCGGCGCACCCGGAGATCACCGCCACGCAGGCGGTGGCGATGAAGGCCACCGGCGACCGGATGCTGTTCGACCGGGTCACCTTCCTGAGCCACCAGGACACGCTCTACGCGGACAGCCCCTCGGCCGCCACGCGCGCCCGCCAGTACTACCGGAACTGCTCGATCAGCGGGGACGTGGACTTCATGTTCGGCCGCGCCACGGCGGTGTTCGACCACGCGACCATCACGGCGCTGGACCGCGGCGGCAACCCCAACGGCTACCTCACCGCCGCGAGCACCAAGCGCGACAACCCCTTCGGGTTCCTGGTCGTCAACAGCACGGTCGTCAGCTCCGCCAAGGCCGCCACCTACTACCTCGGCAGGCCCTGGCACCCTGGCAACGACCCCGACTCGATCGCGCAGGTCGTCTTCCGGGAGACCGTGCTGCCCGCCGCGGTCAAGTCGACGCCGTGGACGGACATGTCCGGCTTCTCCTGGAAGGACGCCAGGTTCGCCGAGTACCACAACACCGGCGCGGGCTCGGGCACCGGGACGGACCGACCGCAGCTCTCGGCCGCCGACGCGGCGAAGTACACCGTGCGGGCCTACCTCGCGGGCGGCGACGGCTGGAACCCCGCATGACCGCACTCGACAGCAGACCCGCGGTCGCGGCACCGCGGCGGCGCAGGCGGCAGTGGGCGCCGTACGCGCTGATCGCGCCGACGGTCGCGGTGCTGGCGGCGTTCCTGCTCTACCCCATCGGCAGCGTCCTGTACTACAGCCTCCAGCGGTACAACGTGACGCAGCCGTGGAAGAACGGCTTCGCCGGGCTGGACAACTTCCGCAGGATGCTGTCCGACGACCCGCTGTTCTGGCAGAGCCTGCTGTTCAGCACGAAGTGGGTCGTGGCCCAGGTCGGGCTGCAACTGCTGCTCGGCCTCGCGCTCGCGCTGATCATCAACGAGACGTTCGTCGGCCGCGGTCTCGCCAGGTCGCTGGTGTTCTCGCCGTGGGCGGTGTCCGGGGTGCTCACCACCGGCATCTGGATCCTGCTCTACAACCCGTCCACGGGGATCTTCCAGGAGCTGGCGAACCTCGGCGTCGGCGACCACGGCACGTCGGTGCTCGGCGACCCGGCCACGGTGTTCCCGGCCACCGTCGTCGCCGAGCTGTGGCGCGGGGTCCCGTTCTTCGCCATCCTGCTGCTCGCCGACCTCCAGACGATCCCGAAGGACCTCTACGAGGCGGCGTCGGTGGACGGCGCGGGCCGGTGGCGGCGGTTCCTCAGCGTCACGCTCCCCCACCTGCGCGACGCGATCGTGCTCTCCACGCTGCTGCGCGCGGTGTGGGAGTTCAACAACGTCGACCTGATCTACACGCTGACCGGCGGCGGACCCGCCAACCAGACCACGACGCTGCCGCTCTACGTGGCGCGCAAGGCCGTCGACTCGCACGACTTCGGCTACGGGTCGGCGCTGACCGTCGCGGGCTTCGTGATCCTGCTGTTCTCCTCGATCCTCTACCTGCGGCTGTCCAAGTTCGGGAGTCGAGCATGACCGAGACGCTGGTCCGCGAGACCGTCGCCGAGCCCCCGGACCGCGCCGCTCCCCCGCGCCGCAAGCGCCGGGAGGACCCCGGCCGCGGCTGGCGGCTGTACCTGCCGCTGGGGCTGTACCTGCTGTTCACGCTGGTGCCGTTCTACTGGATGCTCGTCTTCGCCTTCCGCCCCACCGGGTCCACGGCGCTGGTGCCGTGGCCGATCACGTTCGAGCACTTCGACACGGTGTGGAACGACCTGGGCTTCGGGCTGTTCTTCCGCAACAGCCTGCTGATCGGCGTCGGCACGCTCGGCGTGGTCAGCGTCCTGGCGCTCGCGGGCGGGTACGCGTTGGCGCGCTTCCGGTTCCGCGGCCAGCGGGTCTTCCTGCTCGCCCTGCTGTGCACGCAGTTCATCCCCGGCGCCATGATGCTGATCCCGCTGTTCGTGATCTTCAAGGGCGCCGGGCTGCTCAACAGCCTCACCGGCCTGGTCGTCGCGGACACGGCGTTCCAGCTGCCGCTGGCGCTGATCCTGATGAGCGGGTTCGTGCGCAACGTCCCGGTGGAGCTGGAAGAGGCCGCGATGGTCGACGGCTGCACGCGGCTGCGGGCGTTCTTCGCGATCACGCTGCCGCAGCTGCGGCCCGCGCTGGTTGCCGTCGGCTCGTTCGCGTTCATCGGGGCGTGGAACAACTTCCTGTTCGCGCTGATGTTCGCGAGCAGGCAGGACAAGTTCACCCTGCCGGTCGGGCTCAGCTACGCCCTCGGCGAGTTCAACACCGACTTCGGCGCGCTGGCCGCCGGTGGCGTGGTCGCCGCCGTGCCGGTCGTGCTCGTGTTCGCCGTCGTCCAGAGGTTCCTGGTGCAGGGCTTGAGCGCTGGTGCGGTCAAGGGATGAGTACACGGAGGAGAACCATGAGGATCCGCGGCGCGTTGGCGGTCGCCCTGTCCCTGGGTCTGGTGCTGACCGGCTGTTCGGACGCGGGCGGCGGCGGCGGCAACGCCACGATCACGTTCTGGGACAACAACGGCGGCCCCGGCCGCACGCCGATCTACGAGGAGCTGATCAAGCGGTTCGAGGCGGCGAACCCGACCATCAAGGTCGAGTACGTCGGTGTGCCGAGCGCGTCGGTGCAGCAGAAGTACGACACCGCGATCGCGGGCGGGTCGACCCCGGACGTCGGCGGCGTGACCACGTCCTACCTGGCCAACATGATCGGCCAGGACGCGCTCGAACCGCTCGACGAGCGGGTGGACTCCGGCCCGCTCAAGGGGAAGCTGCTGCCGAACCTGGTCGAGACCGTCCGCCAGACCGCGCCGGACAACAAGCTGTACTCGCTGCCGTCGTCGGGGAACCTGGACGTGATCTGGTACCGCAAGGACTGGTTCGAGCAGGCCGGGCTGACCCCGCCGACGACGTGGGACGAGCTGGTCGACCGGGCCACCAAGCTGACCGACGTCGGCCGGAACCGCTACGGCTACACGATCCGCGGCGGTGCGGGCTCGGTGTTCCAGCTGCTCACCGAGGCCTACGCGTACTCGGGTGTGGAGAAGTTCTTCGACGGCACCACGAGCACCGTCAAGGACCCGGCCAACGCCGAGCTGATCGGCAAGGTCGCCGCGCTGTACAAGAAGGCGACACCCGAGGCCGACGTGAACAACAACTACACGCAGATGGTGGCCCAGTTCACCGGCGGCTCGGTCGCGATGATGCACCACAACCTCGGCTCCTATTCCGACGTCACCAAGGCACTGGGCACCGACGAGGTCGGCGCGATCACGCTGCCGGTCGGGCCGTCGGGCAGGAAGACCGTCGTGCCCAACCCGACCGACGGGTTCGCCGTCTTCAAGAACAGCAAGAACCCCGACGCGGCCTGGAAGTTCGCCGAGTTCCTGGTGTCGCGGGAGAGCAACAGCTACTGGAACGAGAAGGTCGGCCAGATCCCGGCCAACACCGACGTGCGCTCGGAGGCGTGGATCGAGAAGAACCAACCCGTGAAGATGGCGCTTGGTGTGCTGGAGGACAAGGCGACCAGGATCGTGCCCGCCCCGGTGTACCTGCCGGAGTACTCGTCGATCACCAAGACCGACAGCGAGCCCGCCTACCAGAAGGTGCTGCTGGGCCAGCTGTCCCCGCAGGAGTTCCTGACCGGGCTCGCCGACAAGCTCACCACCGCCCAGCAGGAGTGGGAGGAGCGGAAGTGATCACCTCGGTCGGGGTCCGGGTCTTCACCACCACCGCGCACACCTCGGTGGACGTGGCGGGGCACCGCCACCCCAGCGAACCGCACGAGGTGCGCGAGGCGCTGCTGGAGATCACCGACGACGAGGGCCTGACCGGGCGCTGCCAGATCGCGCCGGACCAGCTGCGCCCGAGCGTGCTGGACAAGCACGTGCGGCCGGTCCTGCTCGGCCAGGACCCGTGGGACCGCGAACGGCTGTGGCGCGAGATGGCGCACGGGCAGCGCGGCTCGCACGGCGGGTTCACCGACCGGGCGCTCGGGTACGTGGACCAGGTGCTCTGGGACCTGGTGGGGCGCAAGGCGGGGCAGCCGCTGTGGAAGGTGCTCGGCGGCTCGCGCGACCGGGTCCCCGCCTACGCCAGCACGATGTGCGGCGACCAGACGCCCGGCGGCCTGGCGACGCCGGAGGACTACGCGGCGTTCGCCCGGCAGCTGGTCGGGCTCGGCTACCGGGCGATCAAGCTGCACACCTGGATGCCGCCGGTGCCGGGTGCGCCGAGCGTGCGGATGGACGTGCGGGCGTGCACGGCGGTGCGCGAGGCCGTCGGCCCCGACGTGGAGCTGATGCTCGACGCGAACCACTGGTACCGCCGCACCGAGGCGCTCGCGCTCGGCAAGGCCGTGGAGGAGCTGGGTTTCTCCTGGTACGAGGAGCCGATGGAGGAGGCCTCGACGAGCTCCTACCGCTGGCTGGCCGACCAGCTCGCCATCCCGGTGATCGGCCCGGAGGTGGCGTGGGGCAAGCACATGACCCGCGCCGAGTGGGTCGGCAGCGGGGCCTGCGACATCCTGCGCGCGGGGGTCAACGGCTGCGGCGGCATCACACCGGTGCTCAAGGTGCTGCACCTGGCCGAGTCGTTCGGCGTGGACTGCGAGGTGCACGGCAACGGCTCGGCCAGCCTCGCCGTGCTCGGCGCCTCCGAGGCGAGCCGTTGGTACGAAAGGGGTCTCCTGCACCCGCTCGTCGACTTCGACCGGGTGCCACCGCACCTGAACTCGATCGTCGACGCGCTGGACCCCGACGGCACCGTCCCCCTGCCCACCCTGCACGGGCTGGGTGACGACTGGAACCTCGACCACGTCGCGGAGCACACCGTCGAGAAGTGGTGACCGCTCCCCCGCGAAGTGCCCCCGTCCCACCGGACGGGGGCACTTCGCATTCACCGCACCATTCGGCGGAACGGGCTCGCTATTACGCCAATCGAATTCGACGAATGCGAATCGAATGGTGTCGAACGAGTTCGCATATGAGTTTTACCCCATTCCGCGTTGACCATCCGAACATATCGTTGTTACACTGGTATTTCGCCGATAATTTGAGACCCGCCGCCACATCGGCGCTCAGAGTCAGAATCGGTTTTTGGACCTGCCGACAACTGCCGCCGGCCCTGTCCGAAAGCGGCTACAGCCGCATTCCAGAAGAGGTACCCGAATGTTCAACGCCATCGACAGGAATCCACGACTCCGACGCCCCTGGCGCGCCGCCCTGCTGGCCGCGATGGTCGTCGCGGGCACCGCCGTCGCCGCCCAACCCGCGGTCGCCGCCCCGTTCGACCTCGCGGGCTGGGCCACCCAGGGCGGGGGCACGACCGGCGGCGGCAGCGCCTCACCGGTCACCGTCTCCGACGCCACGGCGTTCACCAACGCGGCGAAGTCGACGAGCGCCTCCGTGATCCGGGTGTCCGGCACGATCAACCTGTCGTCGATGACCAAGGTGGCCTCCAACAAGACGATCATCGGCGTCGGCTCCAACGCTCAGATCACCGGCAGCGGCCTCAACGTCGCCAACGCCTCGAACGTGATCATTCGCAACATCAGCTTCCACGACTGGGACGACGACGCCATCAACGTCCAGTACTCCACCCGCGTGTGGATCGACCACAACTCGTTCGCCAACGGCTACGACGGCGCGGTCGACGTCAAGCGGGCCTCGGACTACGTGACGGTGTCGTGGAACAAGTTCTCCAGCCACGACAAGACGATGCTGCTCGGGCACGACGACGGCAACGGCTCCGAGGACACCGGCAAGCTGCGCGTGACCTACCACCACAACTGGTTCAACGGCACCAACCAGCGCCACCCGCGGGTCCGGTTCGGCAACCCCGTGCACGTGTACAACAACTACTACGGCGGCGTCACGTCCTACGGCGTCGCCTCCACGAAGGACGCGGGCGTCCTCGTCGAGGGCAACTACTTCGAGAACACCAAGGACCCGTTCCACCGCGGCGAGGGCAGCTCGCCCGCCGCGAACCTGGTGGCCCGCAGCAACTACTTCGTGAACTCCGGCGCGGGTGACGCGGGTGGTTCCGTGAAGACCATCCCGTACTCCTACACCCTGGACGCCGCCAGTGGCGTCAAGTCGAGCGTCACCAGCGGCGCGGGCGTCGGCAAGATCTAGGCCCGGCCGGCTCCCGATGCCTGGCTCGGCTCCTCGGAGCCGAGCCAGGCATCCGGCCCGAAGACCTCGTACTGGATCCGCTCGGCGGGCACGCCCCGGTCGAGCAGCGCGCGCCGCACCGTCCGCATGAACGGCAGCGGGCCGCACAGCAGCGCGTGCGCCTCGGGGTCGACCTGGATCAGGTCGGGATCGACCAGTCCTTTGTGGACCTTGGTGCCGAGCGGCAGCCCCTTCCTCCGCGACGACTTCGTCTCGTACCAGAGCGCGAGCGAGGCACCCGGTAGCCGGTCGACGGCGTCGACCAGGTCCGCGCGCAGCGGGTGCGCCTCGGGCGACCGGTCGGCGTGCAGGACGGCGACCGGCCGGGTGGACCCGACGGCCACCAGGTGGCGGAGCGCGGCGACGATCGGCGTGGTCCCCACCCCGGCACTGGCCAGGAGAAGCGGCGAGTCGCCCCGCGGCAGAACCAGGTCGCCGAACGCGGGTCCGACCTGGAGGCGGTCGCCGACGCGCACCCGCTCGTGCAGGTGCGTCGAGACCATCCCCTCCGGGCGGTCGCCGTCCGCGCGGTGGCGCTTGACGGTGATCCTCAGCGGACTCTCGCCGGGCGCGGAGCTGACCGTGTACTGCCGGATCTGCCGTCCGAGGTCCGGCAGGTCGACGGCGACGCCGACGTACTGGCCCGGCAGGGGCGGGCGAGCGGGGTCCTCGTCGGGTTCGAGCAGGAACGACGTCACGTCCTCGGTGTCGCGGTGCACGTCGACCACCGTGTGCGGCGTGAACGGGCGGCTGAACGTGCTGCCCGCGCGCTCGTACTGGCGCGACTCCTCGGCGACCAGCAGGCAGGCGAACAGCCAGAAGACCTCGTCCCACGCCGCGATCACCTCGGCGGTGGCGGCGTCGCCGAGCACCTCGCCGATGGCGGCCATGAGGTGGCGGCCCACCACCACGTACTGGCTCGGCGTGACGCCGAGCGAGGCGTGCTTGTGCGCGATCCGGCCGACGATAGCGGTGAGCGGCACGGGTTTCATCCCCGCGAAGTGCCCCGCGACCGCGGCGACGGACATGGCCAGCGCCTGCCGCTGCTCGCCGTTGGCCTGGTTGCCCCGGTTGAACAGGTCGAGGAGCTCGGGGTGGGCGTCGAACATCCGGTCGTAGAACCGGCCGGTGATCAGGGATCCGTGCGCGACGACGGTGTCGGCGGTGGCGCGGACGACGCGGACCGAGTCGGGGGCGAGCATCAGGGGGACCTCCAGGGGTGACCGGGTCTGGCGTCAAAAACGTATCAGCGATACCTCTTTAAAGCCGGCGCTCCGACTGGAGATCATCGCGATCTCGGTCACAAAGGGGATTGTGCCGTACCGGTTTGCTACGCTGCCCGCCATGCGGCTGACCAGGGGAACGGACATCGCCCTGCGCGTGCTGATGCTGACCGCGGTGCAGGACGAGCAGAGCACCGTCGACGAGCTGTCGGCCGCGCTGGACGTGCCGCGCAACCACCTGGCCAAGATCGTGCAGCGGCTGGCGCACAGCGGTCTGCTGCTGACCGTCCGCGGCCGGGCGGGCGGTCTGCGGATCGCCCCCGAGGCGCTGGAGTGGTCGGTCGGCCAGCTCGTCCGCGACTTCGAGGGCGACCACGAGGTGATCGACTGCGAGGACCCGCCGTGCCCGTTGCGCGGCGCGTGCAGGCTGCGCGGGGCACTGCGCCGCGCGCACGAGGCGTTCCTCGCCGAGCTGGACGCGGTGTCGTTGCGCAGCCTCGTGGAGAAGCCGACCGGACCGCTCCTGCACCAGCTCACGGCGCCTGCGCCCTAGCCGGGCCAGCGGGCGTGGAAGTCGTCGATCCGGTACGGGTGGGCGTGCCGCCAGCGGCCCGCGACCGGTGCCGCGTCGCACAGGTGCTCGTGGTCGGGGGCGAGGCCGTCGTGCTCGTGCTCCACGACCTCGGGGTCGTGCGCAGGCCACAGCCGGACGGCCACGACGGTCGCCCCCGCGGTGACCGCGGCCAGCACGACCAGTGCCGACGCGCCGCCGACCCAGCCCGCCAGCGGGTAGCAGAGCAGCCAGCAGGCGTGCGACAGGGCGAAGTCCGCGGCGAACACCGCGGGCCGGTCCGCCGCGTCGGCCGACCGCCTCAGCAGCCGCGCGCCCGGCGTGAGCACCAGCGCCCCGCCCGCGCCGACCGCCGCCCACAGCCCCAGCAGCACGGGCCACCGCCAGGTCCCGGACGTCGCCGCGACCACCGGGACGGCGAGGACGAGCGTGGCCGCGAGCAGTGCCGCGGCGCGGACCACGACCACGCGGTCGGCGTGCCGGTCGAGCAGCGCGGGCAGCGCGAGCGCGGCCAGCAGCGAGCCGCATCCGTTGGCCCCCAGGGCGACCGCCACGTCGACCGCGGTCAGCCCGAGCCCGTCGCGGACGTAGCCGACGGTGTTCACGAACACCACCGACCCCGCCGCCGCTGCGGCCAGGTGCACCGCGAGCAGACCGCGCAGGCGGGGTGTCGCCAGGTAGATCCGGATCCCCCTGGTCACGGCGCCACGCCCTCGGCGGGTCGTGCGCGGGGACGGCAGCAGCACCGACACGACCAGCACCGCGGAGGCGAGGAAACCCAGTGACGTGCCGAGGAACAGCCGGTCGAAGCCGACGACGGCCAGCACCACGGCGGCGAGCAGCGGGCTGAGCAGGCTCTCCAGGTCGTAGGCGAGCCTGCTGAGCGTCAGGGCCGCGGTGTAGTCGCGCTCGTCGGTCAGGACGTCCGGGATCGTGGCCTGGAACGTCGGCGTGAACGCGGCGGACGCGGCTTGCAGCACGAAGACCAGGACGTACACCTGCCACACCTCGCCGACCCACGGCAGCACGACCGCCACCGCGGCCCGCACCAGGTCCAGCCCGACCAGCATCGCCTTGCGCGGCACCAGACCCGCGAGCGCGCCCGCCAGCGGCGCGACCACCACGTAGGCCACCATCTTCACCGCCAGCGCGGTCCCGAGCACCACCCCCGCCTCCGGCCCGGCCAGCCGGTAGGCCAGCAGCCCGAGCGCCACCGTCGCCAGCCCGGTCCCGGTCAGCGCGACCACCTGCGCGAGGAACAGCCGTCGGTAGGTGCGGTTCCGCAACGCCACCAGCACCGCGCGCCCCTTCCGTCCGAAGGGTGGCACTATATGTGCTCATGTACGCACGCGACGACGTCGCAACAACCACCGACTGGCAGCAGCTACCTCCTGGCGAGCACGTCGAGTCGGCCGTGGACGTGTTCCGCATGCTCGCCGACGGCACCCGGCTTCGCGTGCTCTGGCTGCTCTGCGGCGCCGAGTACGACGTCACCGCGCTCGCCGCCGCGGTCGGCACCGCCCGCCCCGCCGTCTCCCAACACCTCGCGAAACTCCGCCTCGCCGGCCTCGTCACCACCCGCCGCGACGGCCGCCGCGCCCTCTACCGCGCCAGGGGCGGCCACGTCCGCACGATGCTCGCCGAGACCATCCAGACCGTCGACCACCACCTCACCGGCACTCCGGACCACGACTGATCCGATTCGAGGCCCGTGGGGTCGCGGGAGGCGGAAGACTCCGGGCATGGCAGGGATGAGGCGGCGGGGGTCGGGGCGGGAGCCGGGGGCGGACCTGGCGGAGTTGGCCGTGCGGGCGAGCAAGGACGCGCGTGGGGTGGATCCGGCGCTGTTGGACGGGTACCTGGAGGTGTTGGCGGCGATCAGCGTGACCCGGCACCGGATCGGGGACGACCAGAAGCGGTTGCGGCACGAGGTCGGGGGGCGGGCGGCGGCGCAGGGCGTGGCGTTGCGAGACCTGATCGACCTGTACCTGAGCGCGACGTGGATCGCGTGGCCGACGTTGCCGGGGGTGGAGGGGGCGGCGGGGACCGAGGCGTTCCGGGAGATCGGCGAGGCGGTGTTCCGGGCGGTGGACGCGACCGTCGTGGAGCTGGCCGAGGGGTACGAGCAGGCGCAGCGGTGGTGGGTGCGGCAGGAGGAGTCGCTGCGCCGGGAGTTCGTCGACGACCTGCTGGACGGCCGCAACCTCGGGCAGCTGGCCGAACGGGCGGAGCGGTTCGGGCTGCGGTTGGCCGCGAGCCACGTCGTCGCGGTGGTCACCGCGTCGGAACCGTTCCTGGACGGAGGTGCCGTCGCCCGGCAAGTGGAGGCGTCGCTGCACCTGCGGCTCGGGTCGCGCGACGTGCTGGTGACGACCAAGGACAGCCTGCTCGTGTGCGTGGTGCCGGGGACCCTCGTCGACGCCGCGGACGAGTACGTGCGGCAGGTGTCGCTCGCGGTCGGCGCGGACGTCCGGTGGCGGGCGGGCGTCGGGCGGGCGCAGCCGGGACCTGGTGGCGCGGTGCGGTCGTTCGAACAGGCCAAGCACGCGGTGGGGATCGCGGCGAAGCTCGACCTGCCCGGACACCTGCACAAGGCCGAGGACCTGCTGGTGTACCAGGTACTCCTGCGCGACAGCGCCGCGCTGGCCGAGCTCGTCGGCGTGGTGCTGGAACCGCTGCGGACGGCCAGGTCGGGGGCGCGGCCGCTGGTGGACACGCTGGCGGCGTACTTCGCCACCGGGCGGGTCGCGACCGTCACCGCGCGCAGGCTCCAGGTCGGCGTGCGCACGGTGACCTACCGGCTGAGCCGGATCAAGGCGCTCACCGGCTACTCCGCCGACGACCCCGAACAGGCCTTCACGCTGCAGGTCGCGGTGCTCGGGGCACGGCTGCTCGACTGGCCGGAGCACGACGTGCCGTGATCACGACCTTGCCGGTGCCCGGCAACCAACGGGCACCGCAAGCGGCCTGCCCACGCACTGCCCCCGCCCGGCGCGCTGCCCCAGGATTGGGGAACACGCTGGGGAGGGGCCCGTGAGACACCTGCACTGGTACTGGCCGCCGGGAGTACCGCACCCGTCGGCCGTGCCGATCCTGATCGTCATCGTCCTGCTCGTCGCCACCTGCGCGATCCGCCACCTCGCGCTGCTGCGGCTGTCCGACCCGCCGCGCCGGGCACCGTCCACTTCGGACCGCGACCGCTACGAGCGGCTGCCGGACGTGGAGATCGCCGAACGCCGTCCGGACCGCGACCTCCACCACGTCGGGTAGCCCACGACGAGCAGCAGGCACAGCCAGGCGAACCAGTCGCCCCACCGGGCGTAGACCGTGCCGCCCTCCGGCATCGGCAGGGTGCCGGAGACCGCGACGAACGGCGTGGCCGACCCGGTCGCCGCCTGCGCGACCACCCTGCCGGTCGGGTCGCTGAGCGTCAGGTAGCCCAGGTGCGCCGCGCGGGCGACCGAGAAGCCGCTTTCCACGCCGCGCAGCACCTGCACGCGGCTCTGCGACCAGGCGTCGACGGTGAAGTCCAGCGCCGGGACCACCAGCAGCCCCGCGTTCGCCCGGCCGTAGGCGCGGCCGAACTCCGGGTGGCCGAGGTCGGCGCAGACCGCGATCCCGATCCGGCCCGGTGCGAACGCGAGGTCGGTGCCCGCGGTGAACGCGTCCTCCAAGCCGGGCACCAGGTGGTTCTTGGTGTAGACGACCGGTTCGTCCCCCTGTCCCGACAGGTACAAGGCGACGTTGCGGAGAGCGCCCGCCGACCGGAGCTTCACGCCGACGACCAGGTCGACGCCCCTGGCGCGGGCCGCCGCGGACAAGGGGTCGAGCAGGGTCGGCAGGGTCGTGTCGTCGGCCTGGAAACCCTTCTCCGGCAACACGACCACCCTCGTCCCGTCGTCCGGCGCCGTGGTGAGCCAGCCGACGTACGCGGCCACGAGGTCCCGACCGGCCGGGGTGTCCATCCGCACCTCGTCCTGGTCGGTGCGGGCGGACAGCAGGGTGATCCGGGGCGAGGTCACACCGTCCACTGTGGCCAGTCGGACGAAGCCGTACCCGAGCGCGAGGCCCAGCACCAGGACTCCGCCCAGCGCCGCCCCGCTCCGGCCGGTGGTCACCACGACCGCGACGACCGCGGGCACCAGCGCGACGAGGAAGCTGACGCCCCACCCGCCGGTGAGGGACGCGACCTGGAGCACCGGGAGCAGGTCGGACTGGGTCGGCGCCAGGCTCCAGTTCGCACCGGCGGGCGTGGCCAAGCCGACCACGTACTCGGCGCCCGCGACGGCGGCCGGGAACAGCGCCGCGGCCACCGGTCCGTGCCCGCGCAGCAGTGCCGCGCGGAACAGCAGCACGGCCCCGGTGAGCAGCGACGGGAACAGCACCAGGGTCAGCAGCACCAGCGGCGGCGGCAGTCCGAGGTCGAACGCGTAGTAGTGCCACACGTTCGCCCCGCCGAGCAGGTGGGCGACGAACGCCGCCGCGGCGGCCGTCCGCACCGACACCGCCGGTGCCAGCAGCAGGATCGGCAGCGGTGCCAACCAGGTCAGCCACGGGATCGGGCGCAGGCCGGTGCCGAAGTACTGGAGGACCGCCGTCCCGACGACGGCCAGCACCACCCGGCTACGCGCGGACACCATCGAGGACCCTCCCCAGCGCGGTCCGGCACAGCGCCCGGAAGTCGTCGTCCGGCACCGCGAGCCGCCCGCCCGCCCGGAGCTGCACGAGGCCGTGCAGGGTCGCCGAGACGACCAGGGCCAGCTCCCACACGTCGTCCTGCCGCAGCACACCGGTCCGCATGCCCTCCGTCAACGCGTCCGCCAGGACGCCCAACGTCGGTGACGCGCTCGCCTCCTCCGGGAACCGCCGGGCCCCGGCGCGCGGTTCGGTGAACAGGAACGCGTAGAGGTGCGGCTGCTCGAGGGCGAAGTCCAGGTAGGCGTCGAGCGCCTCGTCCAGCCGGGCCTGGTAGTCGGTCGACCAGTCGCGTTCGCCCCACCGCGCGGCCAGTGCGGCGAAGCTCGTGTCCGCCACCGAGTCCAGCAGGCTCTCGCGGTTCGGGAAGTGCCGGTAGATGGCCATCGCGGTCAGCCCCGCGGCCGTCGCGACCCGCCGCATCGTGACCGCGGCCGACCCCTCGGACACCAGCAGGTCGTGCGCGATGGCAGCGATGCGATCGCCCGTCGAAGAAGACATGTATACACCGTACACGTCAATGCTTACGGCGTATACATCCGGCTACGGAGCCAGTAGCGACTCCCGGTGTTCCCAGGCCAGCGCCAGCAGCGCCGCGCCCGCCGCCTGGGTCGGTTCGTCGTGCGCGAACCGGTGCACCCGCGCCGCGGTGAACGGGAGCGCCTCCAGCACGCGACCCTCGTCGTTGTGCGCGACCAACCCGGTGAACAGCTCGTCGAACAGCGGCGCGTCGAACACGGCGACGGTGAGCATGTCGGTGGCGAACGTGAGCGGATCGACGCCCATGCCCAGGTACGACACCCGCACGCCGTCCCCGAGCGCGGCGGTCAGCCGGGCCGCGAACGGCCAGGCCCCGTAGTCGATCGGCGCGCGGTCGGCGCCGTGGTCCTCGGACTCGCCCAGCAGCTCCTCGGCGAGCTCGCGGACGGTGTTGCGCCACAGGGAGAAGTCGTTCGCGGTGTTCCACGGCTCGTCGCCCGCCGCCTGGAACACGCCCACGGGCAGCACCTGGTAGAGGCCGCCCGCGTGACCGACCTTGGCCGGGTCGCGCCAGTGCAGGAAGAAGGTCGCGGCACCGGTCGAGCGGTCGAGGCGCAGCGTGAGCGTGCTGATGGCGAGGTTGACCGGACGGCGGGTGGGGTCGCACGGGTCGCCCACCGCGGCGCGGAGCGGGTGGCCGTCGGCCAGGCCCAGGTCGTGGGCGGCGTACTCGTGGGCACAGGCCTCGCCGACGTCGATGCCGTCGAAGTAGTGGCCCGGTCCGAAGTCGAGCCGGGACTCGGCGAGGTCGACGGCCAGCAGGCGGTAGGTGGAGCGGTTGGCGAACACGGAGGGTGACGCGTGGGCGGCCATGGCGGCCGAGTAGGTGGAAGCGCCCGGTGGCAGGACCGGGCCTGCGGTGCCGTCGACGCCGTCGAACGGGGCGTCGGGGCACCACCGGAGGTGGAGGTCGGTCAGCGGCACGGGCCGCGCCGGGAGCCAGGCCGGGTCCGCCAGCAGCGGCGTCGCGGCCACCTTGGTGATCTCCGGGTAGGCCTCGGCGGCCCGCACGGCGAGGGCGTGGCGGTGCGCGGTGAGGTGGGCGCGCGCCTGGAGCCACTGTTCCGTTCGTGTGGTCATGGTGAAGCGGAAGGTACCCCCTGAAATCGTTTTGCGGTGTTGCATTTCCGACCGATCGCCGCACGTCAAGCCCCTGCACCGCACGCGGAGGGTGACATCGCGCCACCCGGTCAGGGCATGCGTCGAAAGGGGCGTGTGACTACCCTGGGGTTCGTGCAGAGTGCGACAGAAGGGAATTTTTCCGTCCGAGTGCGGCGGGTTGCCGGAGCCACGGTCGTGACGGTCGTGGGCGAGGTGGACCTCGACACCGCACCTGAGTTGGAGTTCCGCCTCATGGACGCGGCGGGTGGTTCGGAGCCGCTCGTGGTCGATCTGACCGGGGTGACTTTCTTCGCGTCGGCGGGGCTCGCCTGCCTGCTCACCGCCAGGGGGCGGGGTGGTAGACCGCACCTGGTCCCGTCACCCGCTGTGGCCAAGGTGCTGACGCTGTCGGACCTCGAGGACTTCATGCCCCGCAGCGAGTCGCTGGAAGACGCGTTGGACCGCGTCGCGAGCTAGCGGGCACCGGCGAGGTCACACCGCGGGTAGCGCCGCGACCAGATCCTCCCACAGGTCCTCGACGTCCTCGATGCCGACGGACAGCCTCACCGTGCCCTCTCCGATCCCCGCCGCCAGCAGGCCCTCCGCGTCGAGCTGGCGGTGGGTCGAGCTGGCCGGGTGCACCACCGTGGTCTCGACTCCGCCCAACGAGGCGGCCAGCTTCACCAGCCGCACGCCCTTGGTGAACGCGTGCCCGGCCGACCGACCGCCGAGGAGGTCGAACGCGAGCACCCCGCCGAAGTCCGACAGGTGTCCGCGCGCGATCTCGCGGTCGGGGTGGTCGGCGTGCCCCGGCCAGCGCACCGACCCGACGGCCGGGTGCGCGGCGAGCCGTCCGGCGAGCTCGGCCGCGTTGGCGCAGTGCCGGCGCATCCGCAGCGCCAGGGTCTGGATGCCGCGGATCGTGAGCCAGGCGGCGAACGGGTCGGGCGCGGCGCCGAGCTCCATGGCGTGGTGCCACACCTGGCGGTAGCGGGCGTCGTCGGCGAACACGAGCACACCACCGGTCACGTCGGAGTGCCCGCCGAGGTACTTGGTGGCCGAGTGCAGCACGACGTCCGCGCCGTACTCGATCGGCCTGCACAGCATCGGGGTGGCGAAGGTGTTGTCCACCACCGTGAGCAGCCCGGCCTCGCGGCCGGCGGCGAGGAACGCGGGCAGGTCCACGACCCTGGTCACCGGGTTCGCGATGGTCTCCAGGTAGAGCATCCGGGTCGTCGGCCGGACCGCCGCGGCGACCTCGGCCGGGTCGTCGCCCGCGACGTAGGTGACGTCGACGCCGAACCTGGCCGCGAGGTCGTTCAGCATCGCGAACGTGCCGCCGTACAGGCAGTTCTGCGCGATCACGTGGTCGCCCGAGCGCAGCGTCGACAGCAGCACCGCGCTGATCGCGCCCATGCCGGACGCGGTGCACACCGCCGCGACCCCGCCTTCGAGCCGGGACATCTGCTCCTCCAGCGCCCGGATCGTCGGGTTGCCGTAGCGGGTGTAGACGAACCCGCTGTCCGGCGACTCCAACGCCTCCGCGAGCGCGTCGGGGTCGTCGAAGGCGAAGTTCGAGGTCTGGAAGATCGGGACGCTGACCGGGCGGGAGTTCGGCGGCGTGGACGCGGTGACGTGGACGGCACGGGTGGAGGGGCGCATGTCCCCAGCCTCCGGGGCGGACCGCGGGCCGGACAGCGCCAATTCCGGCTAAATTGGTTTGATGACGGAGCCAATCCCGTGGCCGGTCGACCGGCTGGTCGCGCAGCTCGGCCGCTGGTCGGTCAGCCGGGGACCGCTGTACCTGCTGCTCGCCGAACGCCTGCGCCAGCTCATCGACTCCGGCCAGCTCCCGCCGAGGGCCGCGCTGCCGCCGGACCGGGTGCTCGCGGAGCGCCTGGCGGTCGGCCGCACGACCGTCGTCGCCGCCTACGACCGGCTCCGCCAGGAGCACAAGCTCGAGCGGCACCAGGGCCGCGGCACGTGGGTGGCGCCCGCGGTGCTGTCCGGGACGCGGCCGGGCGCGGTGCCGTTGGCGAACCCGATGTTCGTCAACTACCTCGAACCGGTCGAGGGCGTGATCGCGTTGGCGTGCACGGCGCCGCACGGTCCGCCGCCGGAGCTGGCGCGGGCCTACCGGAGGGCGGTCGACCGGCTGCCGGGACCGGACAGCGGCGACATCGGCTACCACCCGACCGGGCACCCGGAACTGCGCTCCGCGCTGGCCGGGCACTACACCCGGCGCGGTGTCCCGACCACGCCGGAGCAGATCCTGGTGACCACCGGCGGCCAGCAGGCGCTGGCGCTGCTCACCCGGCTGTTCGTCGGGCCGGGTGACACCGTCCTGGTGCAGGGTCCGACCTACCCCGGCGCGCTGGAGCTGTTCCGCGACGCCGCCGCCGTACTGGAACCGGTGCCCGGAGACGACGTGGCCGCGTGGACGGCCGCGTTCGCCACCCGGCCCCGGCTGGCCTACCTGAACCCGACCAACCACAACCCGACCGGCCGGACGACGTCCGCGCTCACCCGGCGGCGGCTGGTGGAAGTCGCCGCCGCGCAAGGGGTTCCGCTGATCGACGACGAGGTGCTGGCGGGGCTGTCGTTCGACGGCGGGCAGCCGCCGGGGCTGGCCGCGTACGGTCCGGCGATCACCGTCGGCTCGTTCACCAAGGTGGTGTGGGGAGGTCTGCGCACCGGCTGGGTGCGCGCGACCGAGGGCGACATCGCGCAGCTGGCGCGGCTCAAGGCGATCCACGACCTCGGCAGCGCCGCTCTGGAACAGCTCGCCGCCGTGGAGCTGCTGCCGGAGCTCGACGAGGTGTCGCGGCGGCGGGGCGCGGAGCTGCGGCGGCGCCACGACCACCTGTGCGCGGAGCTGGCGGAGTCGTTGCCCCAGTGGGACTTCCGACCCGCCGACGGCGGCCAGTGCCTGTGGGTGCGGCTGCCGCGGGGTGACGCGTCGGGGTTCGCCCAGGTGGCGTTGCGCTATGGCGTGGCGGTGCTGCCCGGCACGGCGCTGGACGCGGCGGGCGGGAGCACCGACCGGCTGCGGATCCCGTTTACCGCGCCACCGGAGGAGATCGGCGAGGCGGTCCGGCGGATGGCCCGCGCGTGGGAGGCCTACCAGCGCGTCGGCGGCCCCGCGCCCGCCTCGGTGCACGCGATCGTCGTGTAGCCGGTTAACCGGTCGGCCCGCGTGCTGCGGCCTGGTAGCGTTTCCCTTGCCCAGCAGCAGACCGAGGAGGTGGGACCCGATGACCGCTGGTTCAGGTCGGGTGCTCCCGCCGCACGGCCGCACGGGTCGGTAACAGCGGGAGAGCGCCCATCGGCATCCCCGGAAGGCGAACCCCCATGGCACTCCCCCATTCCCGGATCGTCGCGGTGCTGCGCGCCGCGGGCTGCGTCTTCGCCGAGGACGAGGCCCGGCTGCTCGTCGAGGCGGCCACGACACCCGCCGAGCTCGCCGCGATGGTCGACCGCCGCGTCGGCGGACTCCCGCTGGAGCACGTGCTCGGCTGGGCCGAGTTCTGCGGCCTGCGCGTGGCCGTCGACCCCGGCGTCTTCGTCCCCCGTCAGCGCACCGAACTCCTGGTCCGCCAAGCCGCCTCGCTGGCGCCGTCGGGTGCCGTCGTGGTCGACCTGTGCTGCGGCTCCGGTGCCGTCGGCGCGGTGCTGGCGCGGCTGGTCGACGACATCGACCTGCACGCCGCCGACGTCGACCCGGCCGCGGTGGCGTGCGCGCGCCGCAACATCGCCGCCGACCGCGTGCACGAGGGTGACCTGTACGCCGCGCTGCCCGCGGGTCTGCGCGGCCGGGTCGACCTCCTGGTGTGCAACGCGCCGTACGTGCCCACCGCCGCGATCGGCACGATGCCGCCGGAGGCCCGCGAGCACGAGCCGCTGGTGGCGCTCGACGGAGGGCCCGACGGCACGGACGTCCACCGGCGCGTGGCCGCCGACGCCGCGCTCTGGCTCGCCCCCGGTGGTCATCTGCTGGTCGAGGCGGGCAAGCGCCAGGCCCCGGTCACCGCCGCCGCCTTCGCCCGTTCCGGACTTGTCCCGTGCGTCGTCACATCCGACGAATTGGACGCAACGGTCGTGATCGGCAGCAAGTCGGTGTGATCGATTCCACGCAGTGGGAGAAATGATGATCCGCCATTCGACTCCCACTTCTGCACAACAGCATGCACGGTGAAGATGCACGTGCATCCGCACGACTTCAGAATGCCCCAGGAAACCATTCTGACCTGCGCTTATACCCACTATTCCTATCAGCGCAGGTCGACGGCACCAACCGCCATTCAGCCCGTTCGTCCCCGACCGGCAACCGTTCGGCGATAGCAGGAGCTCCCCCGATGGCTTTCCCGCGCGCAGGTGCGGCACCATTGACGTCATGATCGAGCGGGCGACGACTCCGAGCGAACAATCCACTGCCGGATTACCGGACCAGCGGCCGGTGCGGAGATCCATCAACCTGCACGAACACGCCCCGACCACGACCAGGTCGGTCGCCGTGCTGCCCCCTCGGTCCACCCCGGAGTCCGTCGCGGCCACCCCGGAACCCCAGTTCACCCACGTCTCGCCGAAGGCGGTCCTCGCGAGCATCGGCATCGGCGACCGGGCCGCCCTGCTGCTCCTCCTCGCCTTCGCCGCGCTGTCCTCGATCATCGTCACGGCCTTCGGCGCGGCTGGCGTGGTCATGCTCGTCGGCATGTGCGTCGCCCTGCGCCTGATGTTCGTCGACCGGAGCTGACCACCGAGTCCTAGGGTGGTCGTCCATGGCCGACGACCCCCGACCGCCGGACGCCGCGCGGGCCGGTGACCAGGCCGCCTTCGGGCCGCTGGTGGAACCGTTCCGCGGTGAGCTGCTGGCGCACTGCTACCGGATGCTCGGCTCCGTGCACGACGCCGAGGACGCGGTGCAGGAGACGCTGGTGCGGGCGTGGAAGGCGCTGGACCGGTTCGACGGGCGGTCGGTGCGCGCGTGGCTGTACAAGATCGCGACCAACCGGTGCCTGACGGCGCTCGAACGCCGTGCGCGGCGCGAGCTGCCCGCGGACCTCGGACCCGGTGCGGAGCCGGTGTGGTTGGAGCCGTTCCCGGACCGGGTGCTGGGGCCGGAGGCCGGGTACCTGGCCCGCGAGGGTGTCGAGCTGGCGTTCGTGGCGGCGTTGCAGCACCTGTCCGCGCACCAGCGGGCGGTGCTGGTGCTGCGCGAAGTGCTGGAGTTCCCGGCACGGGAGGTCGCCGAGCTGCTGGACACGACGGTCGCGGCGGTCAACAGCGGGCTGCAACGGGCGCGCAAGGCCGTCGCCAGCAGGTTGCCGGACCGGACCCAGCAGGCGACGCTGGCGGCCCTGCCGGACGTGCGGCGGATCGCGGACCGGTACGCGGCGGCGTGGGAGAGCGGTGACGTCGACGCGATCGTGGCCATGCTCGCCGACGACGCCAGGTACTCCATGCCCCCGCTGCCGGAGTGGTACCTCGGGCGCGAGGCCATCCGGGCGTTCCTGGTGGCGAGGCCGATGGACCTGAGGTGGCGGTTCCTGCCCGCGCACGCGAACGGGCAGCTGGCGTTCGGCACGTACCTGTGGTCGGACGGTCGGTACGTCCCCGGCGGTCTCGACGTGCTCGCGCTGCGCGGCGACCGGGTCGTCGAGGTGGTCTCGTTCCTGACCCAGGACCTCACCCGGTTCGGGTTGCCCGCCGAACTGCGATGAGTTCCGCTTCCCCCGCGGGTTGTAGCAGTACGACCACGAGGAGGCGACGATGTTGCTCGAAGGCAGGAACGCGATCGTGTACGGCGCGGCGGGGTCGGTCGGGAGCGCGATCTCCCGCGCGTTCGGCCGGGAGGGAGCGCGGGTGTTCCTCGCCGGGCGCACCCCGGCGACGCTGGACGCGGTGGCGGCGCGGATCCGCGAGGCGGGTGGGCGGGCCGAGACCGCGGTGGTGGACGCGCTGGACGAACGGTCCGTCGACGAGCACGCGGCCGCGGTCGGGCGCATCGACGTGTCGGTCAACGTCATCGCCGACAGCGACGTGCAGGGAACGCCGATGGTCGAGATGTCGCTGCGGGACTACCTCAGCCCCGTGGTCACGTCCGTGACCTCGAAGTTCCTCACCTCGCGCGCGGCGGCGCGGCACATGATCCCGCGGCGTTCCGGGGTGATCCTGGCGTTCGGCGGCACCGGCGACGGCGGCGCCCACCGCGTCCACCACCTGGGCGGGCTGGTGACCGGGTTCGACGCCGTCGAGTCGATGCGGCGCCAGCTCGCCGCCGAGCTGGGACCGCACGGCATCCGCGTGCTGACGCTGCAGACCGGCGGCGTCCCCGAGTCCATCCCGGCCGACTACCGCGCGGACGTCGAGCGCGTGCTGACCGGGCAGACCCTCGCCGGTCGCACGGCCACGCTGGAGGACGTCGGCAACGTGGCCGTGTTCGCCGCCTCCGACCTCGCGCGCACGATGACCGGTGCGGCGATCAACATGACCTGCGGCGCGGTCCTGGACTGACGGGGTTCACAAGCTGCGCACAGCCGGCTCCCAGGAACCGCGCCGAACATCGGTGGGGACGAGGAGAGGACATGCCAGCGATGACCGACACCCAAGCCAGGATCGGCCGCCGGGCCGAGGGAACCCGCCGGGTCGGCAGGGCGACCGCGTGGATCGCCGCCGCCGCCACGGTGCTCGCCACCGCGTTCAGGATCGTGCTCGCCACCGGCACGTCGGACGCGCGGACCGACAGCGGGGCGAGCACGTCCACGGAGTCCGGCAGCACCGCCGACGACTCCTTGCAGGCACCGGACTCCGCTCCCCGGCAGGGGTCGGGCAGCGCGCACACCGGGTCCGGTGGGTCGTGACGCACGTCGTGGAGTTCCCCGTGTGGGGCACGACGGCCGTGCTCGCCGTGACCGACCGCCCCGTCGAGGCCGAACGGCTGCTGCGCGCGGTGCTGGACGACGTCGACCTGGCGTGCAGCCGGTTCCGGGCGGACTCCGAGCTGTCCCGGCTGCACACGACCACCGGCCGGGCGGTTCCGGTCGGCCCGGTGCTGGCCGAGGCGCTGGCGGTCGCGCTGCGCGCCGCCCGGCTCACCGACGGCCTGGTCGACCCGACGGTCGGCGCCGCCGTGCGCGCGATCGGGTACGACCGCGACTTCGCGTCCATAGTGGACGGTCCGCTGGTGCCGCGGGCGGTTCCGGGCTGGCACCGGGTGCTGCTCGACGCCGAACGCGGCGAGGTGGTGCTGCCACGAGGTGTCGAGCTGGACCTGGGCGCCACCGCCAAGGCGTTGGCCGCCGACCGGGCGGCCCGCGCGATCTCGTCGATGCTCGACTGCGGCGCGCTGGTCTCGCTCGGCGGCGACGTCGCCGTGGAGGGCGAGGTGCCGCCCGGCGGGTGGAGGGTCGCGCTCGCGGACGACCACCGGACCGCCGTGGCCGCACCGCAGGCCGTCGTGGCGGTCCGGCGCGGCGGGCTCGCCACGTCCAGCACGACCCAGCGGACCTGGCAGCGCGCGGGCCGCGCCCAGCACCACATCGTCGACCCGCGCACGGGGCTGGCCGCCGAGGTCGTGTGGCGCACCGCCACCGTCGCCGCGGCCACTTGCGTGGACGCGAACACCGCCGCCACGGCCGCCATCGTGCTCGGCCACGACGCCCCGGAGTGGCTGGCCGAGCACGGCCTGCCCGCGCGGCTGGTGTCCGCCTCCGGGGAGGTGCTCGCGGTCGCGGGCTGGCCCGCCGAGCGCGAACGGCAGGTCGCGTGATGGGCGAGTGGCTCTGGTACGCCAGCCGCGCGGGCGGGCTGCTGGCGTTGCTGCTGCTCACCGGCACGTTCGTGCTCGGGCTGCTCACCAGCGGCAGGCTCGCCACCGCGCGCTGGCCGCGGTTCGCGGTCGGGGCGCTGCACCGCAACCTCTCGTTGCTGACGCTGGTCTTCCTGGCCGTGCACATCACCACGGCGATCGTCGACGGGTACGTCGCACTGGACTGGGTCGACGTGGTCGTCCCGTTCGCGTCGGACTACCAACCCTTCTGGGTCGGGCTCGGCGCGGTCGCGGTGGACGTGCTGCTCGCGGTCGTGGTGACCAGCCTGCTGCGCACCAGGGTTCCGCCGAAGGTGTGGCGCGGGCTGCACTGGGCGACCTACGCGTGCTGGCCGGTCGCGCTCGTGCACGGCGTCGGCATGGCCGACACCGGTCTGTGGTGGGTGTGGGTGCTCGTCGGCCTGTCCACCACCGCCGTGCTGGCGGCGCTCGTGTGGCGCTCACTGAGGACACACCAGGACACGATGGCGAGGGTGGGTGCGCGATGAGGATGTTGACCGACGGGCCGCGGACGTTCGCCCAGCACAACGCCGAGCGCGGGTTCGTGCCGTGGCAGCGGTTCGCCGGCCGGGCCGCGTTGATCGACGAGGTGGTCGCCTCCGGGTTGCGCGGGCGTGGCGGCGGCGGTTTCCCGACCGGGCTCAAGCTGCGGGCGGTCACCGGGCGCAGGCCGGTCGTGGTCGCGAACGGTTGCGAGGGCGAGCCGGACAGCCGCAAGGACCACGTGCTGCTCAGCCGGTCACCGCACCTGGTGCTGGACGGGATGCTGGTGGCCTGCCACGCGATCGGCGCGGCCGAGGCCGTGCTGTGCGTGCACGCGGGCAGCCCGCTGCTCGCCGGGCTGATCCGCGCGCTGGCCGACCGCGGCCCCGACGCGAACCGGATCCGGATCGTCGAGGTGCCGCGCCGGTACGTCGCGAGCGAGGAGTCGGCGCTGGTCAACTTCCTCGGCACCGGCGACGCCCGGCCGACCACGACCCCGCCGCGCCCCACCGAACGCGGGGTCGACGGCAGGCCCACGCTGGTGGACAACGTGGAGACGTTGGCGCACCTGGCGATCGTGGCCCGCGTCAGCGCTGAGGCGTTCCGCGCCGACGAGACCACGCTCGTGACGACGGCGACCGGGGTGCACGAGGTGCCGGTGACGACGAGGCTGGCCGATCTCGTGACGGGCCCCGTGCTCGCAGGCGGCTACGGCGGGGTGTGGCTGTCGGCCGCGCGAACGGGTGAACTGACGGTCGCGGAGGCACCGGGGGTGGCGGTGTTCCGGACTCCGCAGGGATGCGGCCTGCGCGAGACGGCGGGGATCCTGGCCTACCTCGCCGCCGAGTCCGCACGGCAGTGCGGGCCGTGCATGTTCGGTCTGCCCGCCATCGCGGGGGACTTCGCCGAGCTGGCCGCCGGGGTTCCGGGACGGGCGTTGGAGCGGCTGCGCCGGAGGCTGCCGGTGGTCACCGGGCGCGGGGCCTGCGCCCACCCGGACGGGGCGGTCCGGATGGCGTCGAGCGCGCTCGACGTGTTCACGGCCGACGTCACGGCCCACGCGACCGGTGTGGGCTGCACGAGTACGCACAGGAGGACGGCGTGAGCGCGCTGCGGGTCGACCCGATCGCTTGCCGGGCGCACGGTCTGTGCGCGGAGCTGCTGCCGGAGGCGGTCGACCTGGACGAGTGGGGCTATCCGCTGCTCCGCGGCAGTGAGCTGCCCGCGGGACTGCTCGCGGACGCCCGGCGGGCGGCCGCGGCGTGCCCGGCGCTGGCGTTGCGGGTCGCCGCCGGGCGATGAGCACCGTGGCGGGCCCCCGAAGAGCCCGCCACGGCGGGTCTCAGTGCCTGCTCAGGCTGGCGGGGAGCATCGAGTCCGCCGACGGCAGGTCGAAGTCGCCGAACACCCAGGTGCCGGGCGCGGACGGGTCGTCGCCCGCCCAGAACTCCGCCCAGAGCAGGGCGAACTCGTCCTCGGTGAGACGACCGTCGCCGTCGAGGTCCAGGCGGCCGAACACCTCGTCGGTCTCCGTGCGGCTGCCGGTCCACGCCTCGATGAGCTGGCGGTACTCCCCCGCGGTGATCTCGTTGTCCGCGTTCTCGTCGATGGCCTCGAACATCGCCCGCGCGGTGCCCGTGACGACGTCGAGCATGGTGGGCAGGCGCTCGACGACGTACAGCACCTCCTCGATGGTCACCTTGTTGTCGCGGTCCAGGTCGGACGCCTCGAGCAGGGTGTGCCACCAGCCCATCATGATCGACGACAGCCGCGCGTGGTCGCGGGTGCCCGGAGCCGCCCTGCGCAGCTCGGTCCACCTCATCGTCAGCTCGGCGAAGTCGGACTCCGTCAGGAAGCCGTCGCCATCGGTGTCCATCGCGTCGAACACGAGCGCGATCTTGCGTCTCTGGAACTCACTGGCCATGGCACCCAAGGTCACCCATCGGACACCACTACGACAATTGGCCACTCGGGTTCCGCCGACTACACGACCAGGTGACGCAAGCCGTTACTCCGTGTGCCCGAGCGCCAGCCACGCCTCGCGCCGCGCGCGTTGCAGCACGGGGTCGGCGACGGGTGCGGCGGCCAGCAGCCGACGGGTGTAGGGGTGCAGCGCCTCGGTCAGCACGTCGCGGGCCGGGCCCAGCTCGACGACCCGGCCGCCGTGCAGCACGGCGACCCGGTCGGCCAGCCGTTCGACGACGGCGAGGTCGTGGCTGATGAACAGGCAGGCGAACCGGAGCTCGGTCTGCAGCGAGCGGAACAGGTCCAAGATCCGGGCCTGCACCGAGACGTCCAGCGCGCTGGTCGGCTCGTCGGCGATCAGCAGCTCCGGGTCCAGCGCGATCGCCCGCGCGATGCCGACCCGTTGCCGCTGCCCGCCGGACAGCTCGTGCGGGTACCGCTCGCGCAACGACGTCGACAGCTGCACGGCGTCGAGCAGCTCGTCCACCTTGGCGGTCAGCTCGGCACCGCGCAGGGAACCGTGCAGCACCAGCGGTTGCGCGATGCTGCGGGCGATCTTGGCGCGCGGGTTGAGCGAGGACGCGGGGTCCTGGAACACCATGCCGATCCGGCCGCGCGCTCGTTTCAGCTCGCGGCCGCGCAGCCTCGTCAGGTCCTTGCCCGCCAGGCTGACCACACCGCCGCCGATGGCGGTGAGGCCGGTGATCGCGCCCGCGATGCTGCTCTTGCCGGACCCGGACTCCCCCACCAGGCCGAGGACCTCGCCGCGGGAGACGTGCAGGCTGACGTCGTCGACGGCCCGGAAACGGCCGTAGGACACCGAAAGCCCGGCCAGCGTGAGCACCGGGTCGTCACCGGGCACGTCCGGCACGGACCACGTCGGCTCGGTCACCGCCACGTGCTCGCCGCGCGCCACGACACCCGGCGACACCTCGGTCGCGTCGGGCAGGTCCGCGGGTGGCGGTGTGCTCAGCGAGACCACCGCCGACAGCAGGCGCTTGGTGTACTCGTGCCGCGGGGCCTCGAAAACCTCGGCGACCGGACCCTGTTCGACCACCCGGCCGTCGTGCATCACGACGACCCGGTCGGCCAGGTCCGCCACCACGCCCATGTCGTGGGTGATGAGCAGGACCGCAGCGTCCAGCCTGCCGCGCAGGTCGCGCAGCAGCTGGAGGATCTCGGCCTGCACGGTCACGTCGAGCGCCGTGGTCGGCTCGTCGGCGATCAGCAGCGTCGGCTCGTTCGCGACCGCCATGGCGATCACAACCCGTTGCAGCTGGCCGCCGGACATCTCGTGCGGGTACTTCCGCCGCGCCGTAGCGGGCAGGCCCACCAGTGCCAGCAGCTCGACCGTGCGCTGCTTCGCCTGCGCCGCGGTGCACTCCCGGTGCGCGCGGACGACCTCGGCGAGCTGGTCGCCGATCCGGAACACCGGGTTGAGCGCGGTCATCGGCTCCTGGAACACCATGCCGACCTCACCGCCGCGCACCGCCCGCAGCTCACCCGCGGGCAGCGTGAACAGGTCGCGCCCGGCGAGCAGGGCCCGGCCGGTGACCGACGCCGTGCCGGGCAGCAGGCCCAGCAACGACATCGCGGTCACCGTCTTGCCGGAACCCGACTCGCCGACGACGGCCACGACCTCCCCCGCGGCCACGGAGTAGCTGACCTCCGTGGCCGCGGGGATCCCGAACGCGACCGAGACGCCGTCGAGGACGAGCAGGGGCGAGGTCACTTGGCGATACCGGCCTGGAGGTAGTTCGGGTAGGACGGGAAGTCGGCGATGAAGAAGTTCGCCACCTTCGAGCCGTGCAGGAACGAGTTGCGGGTGTAGATCAGCGGCACGACGGGCGAGTCGGCCAGGATCTTCTTGTCCAGCTCCACCCACTTCTTGCCCGCGGCGGCCGGGTCGACCTCGCTCTGCGCGGCCTCGATCAGCTTGTCCACCTCCGGGTTGCTGTAGCGGGACGTGTTGTACCCGCCGTTGCCGATCTCCGACGAGGCGAACAGCGGCTGGATGTTCGCGTTGGCGCTGGGGAAGTCGGGCTGCCACGAGGCGAGCGTGAGGTCGTAGACGGCGTCCTTGGCGAGGTTCGTCTCGGCCTCGTAGGCGTCGGCGTCGAGCACGCGGATGTTCACCTTGATGTTCGCCTTCGCCAGCGACGCCTGGATGGCCTGCGCCTTCGTCGGGCCGTCGTTGCTCTTGGACACCACGAAGTCCAGGTTCTCCAGCCCGTTGGGGAAACCGCCCTCGGCGAGCAGCTGCTTGGCCTTCTCCGGGTCGCCCGCGGGCTGCGTCGGGTAGAGGTCGAACTGCTCGCGGCCCGCGATGCCCTGGGTGATCAGCGTGGTCGCCGTGTCACCCGCGAGCTGCGCGCTGCCGGCGGTGGCGATCTGGTAGGAGGTCTTGTCGACCGCGTACTGGAAGGCCTGGCGCACCTTGGGGTTCGTCAGCTTCTGGGTGTTGAGCGCCAGGTAGGCGAGCGCGCCGGTCTTCGACGTGACGAGCCGCTGCTTCGCGGAGGCGTTGCCCTGGAGCTGGGCGAGCTGCGCGGGCGAGGCGAACGAGGAGCCGAACGCGTCCTTGTCGTCACCGCTGTCCGCGACGAGCCGCTGCGAGACGACGGAGGCGTCCTGGCCGAGCTGGAAGACGATCTGGTCCGGCAGACCACCGCGGATCTGGTCGCTGCCCTTGTCCCAGTTGGGGTTGCGGGTCAGCGTGGCCTTCACACCGCGCTGGTACTCGGAGAGCTGGTAGGGGCCGGACGCGACCGGGTGCTCGCTGTAGTCGGCCTCGGCGCCCTTGCCCTCGGGGACCGGCGCGAACGCCGGGGTGCTGGTGATCCACGGCCAGTCGCCGTAGGGGCGGACCAGGTGGAAGATGATCGTCTTGTCGTCCGGGGTCTCGATCGAGTCGAGGCTCTTGCCCTCGAACGGACCCCGGTAGTCGGCGCCGCCGACGAGGAGCTGCTTGTGGTAGGCGAGGCCGCCGGAGAACGCGGGCGCGTAGGTGCGCTCGACGCCCCACTTGACGTCCTT
Source organism: Umezawaea tangerina (assembly GCF_003002815.1). Classification (GTDB taxonomy): domain Bacteria; phylum Actinomycetota; class Actinomycetes; order Mycobacteriales; family Pseudonocardiaceae; genus Umezawaea; species Umezawaea tangerina. Next base: position 404,962 of record NZ_PVTF01000006.1, read on the forward strand.
GGAGCGGATCGGCGTGCCGTCGCTGAACTTCTGCCCCTCCTTGAGGGTGAAGGTCCAGGTCTTGCCGCCGTCGCTGGCCTTGCCCGTGTCGCCGAGGTCGGGGACGACCTCCACCTGCTTGCCCTCGGCGTTGAGCCAGCCGGTAAGCCTGCGGTGCACGAAGCCGAGCGAGGTGATCGGCAGGCTGCTGCTCTTGGCCGGGTCGTAGTTCAGCGTCTGACCCTCGTTGAGGATGCGCAGCGTGCCGCCCTGCTCCGCCTTGGACTGCTCGGCGCCCGTCGTCTTGGGGTCGTTCGCACCGCACGCGGCGAGCACACCGAGTGCCGCGACCACGGAGACCAGCTTCTTCGCTTGCATCGCCTTCTCTTCTCTCACAGGGACATCAGGTCAGGCGGGCCCGTGGGTCGAGCACGCCGTAGCAGAGGTCGACCAGCACGTTGGCCAGCACGATCAGGAAGGCCGCGAACAGCGTGCAGCCCAGCAGCAGCGGGAGGTCGCGCTGGGTGACCGCGTCGATCAGCAGCCCGCCGAGACCGGGCAGGCTGAACACCCGCTCGGTGATCACCGCGCCGCCGAGCAGCGTGCCGAGGTCGAGGCCGAACACGGTGACGATCGGCAGCAGGACGTTGCGCAGCGCGTGCTTGCCGATGACCTTCGACTCGCGCAGCCCGTTGGCGCGGGCCGTGCGGATGTAGTCCTCCCCCAGCGTCTCGAGCATCTGGGAGCGGGTCAGCCGGACGTAGACGGCCGCGTGCGAGAACGCCAGCACCAGCCACGGCAGCACCAGGTGCCACGCCCAGTCGACCGGGCTCTCGGCGAACGGCACGTAGCCGCCGACCGGGACCACGTCGAGGGTGAACCCCAGCACCAGGATGCCCAGCAGGCCGACGAGGTAGACCGGCGCGGACACCCCCGCGACCGAGCCCGCCAGCGTGACCCGGTCCAGCGCGGAACCCCGGCGCAGCGCGACGAGCACGCCCGCGCCGACCCCCGTGACCAGCCAGATGACCGCCGCGCCGAGGCCGAGCGAGAACGTGACCGGCAGGCGTTCGGTGATGAGCACCACGACGTCGGTGTTCTGCTGGAACGAGTAGCCGAAGCACGGCACCGAGCAGTGGATCGAGGTCGCGCCGACCCCGAACGTCCGGCCGGTCACGATGCCGCCGAGGAAGTCGAGGAACTGCCGCCACCACGGGTCGTCCAGGCCCATGAACTCCCGTGCCAGCGCGAGGTTCTGCTCCGTGCACGGGCGGCCGCAGGACAGCTGGGCCGGGTCCGACGGCACGAGGTAGAACACGACGTAGGTGATGAACACGACGACCAGCAGCACCAGCAGGGTGCCGACCAGCCTGGACGCGGCGAACCGGAGTGCCCTCATCAGCGCCGCACGTCCGTCTTGGGGTCGAGCGCGTCGCGCAGCCCGTCGCCGAACACGGTGAACGCCCAGGTCGCCAGGAACAGCGCGACACCGGGGAAGAACAGGAACATCGGGTCCGTCGACACCCAGTCGACCGCCGTGCTGATCGCCCGGCCCCAGCTCGGTGTGGGCGGCGGGATGCCGACGCCGAGGAACGACAGCGCCGCCTCCAGGCCGATCTTGCCGGGGATGGACAACGTTCCCAGGACGATGACCGGCGCCCACAGGTTCGGCAGCAGCTCGGACCGGAACACCTGCCACGGGCTCGCGCCCAGGATCCGCGCCGCCGACACGAAGTTCCGCTTCTTCAACGTCAGCACCTGCGACCGCACGATCCGCGCGATGGACGGCCACCCGAAGAACCCGATGACCAGGATCAGCAGCAGCGGCCGCGACACGCTGCTCGGCACCACGGCACCGAGCGCGATCATGAACACCAGGTACGGGAACCCGAGGAACACGTCCGCGGTCCACGTGACGACCCGGTCGTACCAGCCGCCCAGGTACCCCGCGCCAGCCCCGATCAGCACTCCCACCAGCACCGACACCGCCGTCGCTGCCAACCCGATCAGGAACGACGTCCGCGCCCCGTGCACCACGATCGCGAACAGGTCACGCCCGGTCAACGGCTCCACCCCGAACCAGTGCGCCCCGCTCACCCCACCCAGCACACCCGCCGGACCACCGGTTTCGGGGTTGAGCGCCCCGGTGCTGTAGCTGTACGGATCCTGACCCTCGATGGCGGTCAGCAGGTCCGCCGCGACCGCCGCGATGCCCAGCACCACGATCGTCACCGCCCCCGCCAACGCCCAGTGGTCCCGACGCAGCATCGCCCTGATGGCCGCACCCACCGACCTCGCGGGCGCCCCGACGTGTTCTGACAACGTTGACCTGCCTTGCCGTGGGCGAAGAAGCCCTCACCATAGGAAACGTTCCCGCTGGTCCGAACCAGCTCTCACCATGTGGGAACCGACGTCTCGATAGGGCCTCGCGGGGGAAGCACGCACAGGCCGGATGATGGCGGACCCACCCACCCCCGGCAATGCCCCCATCGGAACCTCGAAGTCCCACCCGTGTTCCCCTTGCGCCCGCCCGCGTCCCACTTGCGCCCCACCCGCGTCCTGCTTACGCCTCGCCCTCCGTCTCACTTGCGTCCTGCTTGCACCCCACCCTCACCCTGCTCACGCCTCACCCTCCGTCTCGTCCGCGTCCTACTCGTGCCCCACCCACGTCCTGCTCACGCCTCAACCTCCATCCTGTTTACGTCCTGTTCACGCACCACCCGAACCCTGCTCGCGCACCACCTGCGTACGCCCGCGCCCGCCCGCGTCCTACTTTCGCCCCACCCTGGTCCCACTTGCGCGCCGCCTTGTCCTGCTGCGCCCCGCCTGCGTCCAAGCCCGCGCTCGCCCACGTGTTACTTGCGGCCTCTCCGCGGCCGCCCGCAGCACGGTTACACCTTGTCGGTGACCTGGCTGCGTCTATGTCCGGCCAGGGAGCCCACCATGACGGACGCCGTCGCCACGTCGCTCTCCGGTGCGACCACCGTGCGGGCCGAGGCGGAGCGGAGCGCGGACCCGCCGAGCGAGCTCGCCGGCTGGCCGAGTCCCGTCCGCACCAAACCTGCGCCTGTTCGCGGCCTAGCCGCGTCGTGGTCTTGCCTGCGTGGTGCCGAGTCCGGCCTGCTCGTGCCGCGGTGGTGCGGGCGGTCGTCGATACTGGCGGTATGCGGGTCATCGCGCGCGACGGCGTCCACGAGATCGAGATCCAGCGGTCCCGCTTCCTGTGCAGCGCCGCCAGGGTCGCCGACGAGGCCGAGGCGGTGGCGTTCATCGCGGGCGTGCGCAAGGAACACTGGTCCGCCAACCACAACTGCACGGCGTTCCGCGTCGACGGCACCCAGCGCTCCAACGACGACGGCGAACCCTCGGGCACAGCAGGCGTCCCCATGCTCGAAGTCCTGATCCGACGCGAGCTGACCGACACCGCCGTCGTCGTCACTCGCTACTTCGGCGGCATCAAACTCGGTGCGGGCGGCCTGGTCCGCGCCTACGGACGCGCCGTCTCCGAGACCGTGGACGCACTCGGCGTCCGTGACCGAGCCGCATTCGCCACGTTCACGATCACGGTCGACCACACCGACGCGGGCAGACTCCAAAACGCCCTGCACAGCGCAGGCCACCTCATCGCCGACGTCGGCTACACCAACCAGGTCACCCTCACCGTCCACATCCCCGAGGCAGACGCCCCCACCTTCCACGACTGGCTCGCCACCCAGTCCAACGGAACCGCCACCGCCCTCCAAGGCCCACCCGTCACCCTGGACGTCTAGAGACACCGGGATCGCACCCCTAGCACCCGACCAGGCGCGGCCGGATCGCCCTGCTCGCACCTCTCTTTCACCACCAAGTCGAAGGCCTACAGCGATCAGCCGGCAGAACCGCGCCGCATCCTGCGCAACGGCGACCTCTCCTGGCAGACCACGGCACCGACCACCACGACAACGCCGAGCAGAACACCGCCCTCAGCGCTCACCTCCACTGGCGCAACGCCCAAGCCATCCCGAGACCGGCTTCGCCGTCAACTCACTCCTCCGCACCTGGGCCATTCCCCAGCCCGACACACCACCGGCTCTGCCCCGCGGCCAGCTCGGCATCGCCGCGGTCACCCGCCTGGATACCGCGATCGCACAACCCACGACCGGACACGTGGCGACTGCGTGACCGGCCGTGATTCCGGGATCACGACGCCTCTGCCGATCAGGTGGTGGCGGCCAGGCGTTCTTGGGCTTCTGCCATGTCCTCCTCGGTGGGTGGGTCGTCCTGGGTGAGCGCCTGACGCCAGTGACCGGTGAAGTCGACGGCGTTCTTGGACAGGCCGCGGTCGTGGACGAGGTGGCGACGCAGGGTGCGGACCGCGGTCGCTTCGCCTGCGAGCCAGGCGAAGGGAGCGCCGGGCGGGAACCGGGCTTGGCGGATGGCGTCGATCAGCAGTGCGCCCGGTGCTGCCGGGGTGTGGTGGCGGTGCAGCCAGTGCACGGTGGTGTTGTCGTTGTGCGACAAGGGTTGTTCTTCGTGCTCGTCGGTCACCTCCAGGTAGGCGATGGCAGGGATGTCAGCGGGCAACCATTCGAGGAGTGAGCCGATGGCGGGTAGGGCGGTGGCGTCACCCGCGAGGAGGAGCCAGTCGGCAGTGGTGATGGAAGTGGTGAGCGGGGTGGGTCTGGCGAAGGACTGGGAGGGGCCGAACATGGCCAGTCGATCGCCCGGAGCTGCTGTCTCGGCCCAGCGGGTCGCCGGGCCGGCGTGGTCGTGGAGGACGAAGTCGATGTCGATCCGACCGCTCTCGGGATCGTGACGACGGACGGTGTAGCTGCGCATCCACGGGCGTTGCGGCTCGGGGATGTCGTTGTACGCCTGGTACCAGGACATGAAGTCGATGTCCGGGTCCGGCAGCACGGGTTGCGGTTGACCCGGTCTGGGGAAGTAGAGCTTGACCTGCTGGTCCGGTTCGACCTGGACGTAGTCCGCCAGATCGATGCCGCCGAAGGTGATCCGGGCCATGTGCGGGGTCAGGCGGCCGACCTCCACGACCTCGATGTACCGGATCGGCAGTCGTTCCACGATGTCCTCCCTGAGGTCAGGCGCCCACGTAGGTGCGCAGGTGGCGGGCGGTGAGCGAGTCGCCGGACTCGACCAGGTCGGCAGGCGTGCCGGTGAACACGACCTGGCCGCCGTCCTGGCCGGCGCCGGGACCCAGGTCGACGAGCCAGTCGGCGTGCGCCATGACGGCCTGGTGGTGCTCGATGCAGATGACGGTGTTGCCGTCGTCGACCAAGCGGTCGAGCAGCGCGAGGAGCTGGTCGACGTCGGCCAGGTGCAGACCGGTCGTCGGCTCGTCGAGCACGTAGATCGTGGCCTTCTCGGCCATCTGGATGGCCAGCTTGACCCGTTGGCGCTCACCCCCGGACAGGGTCGTCAACGGCTGGCCGAGGCCGAGGTACCCCAGACCCACGTCCGCCAGGCGGTCGAGGATCGCCCGCGCCTGGCCGGTCGGGAAGAACTCGCGGGCCTCGGTCACCGGCATCGCCAGGACCTCGCTGATGTTCTTACCCCGCAACGTGTACGTCAGCACCTCGGGCGTGAACCTCTTGCCCTCGCACTGTTCGCAGATCGACGCCACCCCTGCCATCATCGCCAGGTCGGTGTAGACGAGGCCGATGCCCTTGCAGTTGGGGCAGGCGCCTTCGGAGTTCGCGCTGAACAGCGCTGCCTTGACGCCGTTGGCCTTGGCGAAGGCGGTGCGGATCGGGTCGAGCAACCCGGTGTAGGTCGCCGGGTTGCTGCGCCGGGACCCTCGGATCGCCGACTGGTCCACGACCGCCACCCCTTCCCGGCGCGGCAGCGAACCGTGGATCAGCGAGCTCTTGCCCGAGCCCGCGACCCCGGTGACGACGGTCAGCACCCCCAGCGGGATGTCGACGTCGACGTTCTTCAGGTTGTGCCGGTCGGCTCCCCTGATCTCCAGGTACCCCTGCGGTTCGCGCGGCTTCTCCCGCAGCTGAGCCCGGTGGTCGAGGTGCCGCCCGGTCAGGGTGTCCGACGCGCGCAGGGCGGGGACGTCACCCGCGAAGCACACCTGACCGCCCGACGGCCCCGCACCGGGACCGAGGTCGACCACGTGGTCGGCGATCTCGATGACCTCGGGCTTGTGCTCGACCACCAGGACCGTGTTGCCCTTGTCCCGCAGCAGGAGCAGCAGGTTGTTCATCCGCTGGATGTCGTGCGGGTGCAGGCCGACCGTCGGCTCGTCGAACACGTAGGTGACGTCCGTCAGGCTGGAACCCAGGTGGCGCACCATCTTCACCCGCTGGGCCTCACCGCCGGACAGCGTCGCCGACTCCCGGTCGAGGCTCAGGTAGCCGAGACCGATCTCCACCAGCGAGTCGAGCGTGCCCCGCAGGGTGGTCAGCAGCGGACCGACCGACGGGTCGTCGATCCGGCGGACGAACTCGGCCAGGTCGCTGATCTGCATGGCCGCGCACTCGGCGATGTTCCGGCCCGCGATCTTCGACGACAGCGCGGCCGGGTTGAGCCTCGTGCCACCGCAGGAGGCGCACCGGGCGAAGGTGACGGCCCGGTCGACGAAGGCCCGGATGTGCGACTGCATCGACTCGCGGTCCTTCGACAGGTACAGGCGCTGCACCTTCACCACGAGGCCCTCGTAGGTGACGTTGGTGTTGCCGATCTTCACCTTGGTGGAGGCCTTGTGCAGGAAGTCGTCCCACTGCTGCTCGGTGTAGTCCTTGAGCTTCGCGTCCGGGTCGAGGAAGCCGGAGTGGGCGTAGGTCTGCACGTACCAGGTGTCCTGGGTGAAGCCGGGGACGGTGATCGCGCCCTCGTTGAGCGAGCGCTCGCGGTCCACCAGCTGGTCGATGTCGATCGCCGACACCCGCCCGAGCCCTTCGCACACCGGACACATGCCCTCGGGGCTGTTGAACCCGAACGCCGTCGACGTGCCCACGTGCGGGACGCCGACCCGGCTGAAGACGATCCGCAGCATCGTCTGGGCGTCGGTCGCCGTGCCCACGGTCGACCGCGAGTTCGCCCCCATCCGCTCCTGGTCGACGATGATCGCCGCGCTCAGGTTGCGCAGCGCGTCGACGTCCGGTCTGCCCTGGCTGGGCATGAACGACTGGATGAACGCCGTGTACGTCTCGTTGATCAGCCGCTGCGACTCCGCGGCGATCGTGCCGAACACGAGCGACGACTTGCCCGACCCGGACACGCCGGTGAACACCGTCAGCCTGCGCTTGGGGATGTCGAGCGAGATGTCCGCCAGGTTGTTCTCCCGCGCGCCGCGGACCTCGATCACGTCGTGGCTGTCCGCGGCGGACCGCGGCTTGGCGGTCATCGGCCACTCACCTGCGTCATGGCGGCATGCATGCGGCCAAGGATCCCCCGGCACCCGCCGGATCGCCCGGTCTCGCCACTCGGATGGGACATTGTTCCCCACTCCCCCAGAGTCTCTTTATGGTGTAAAGTGATGCCTGGCTCACAGTACTTTATGCCGTAAGGAGATGCAAGATGGTCGTCTACGCCGGTCAGGGCGACGCACGGCGGTCCATGGACCTCATGTGGGGGCACAGGGGTCAGGACAGTCGGACGGCGCCCGGGCCGAAGCCCGCGCTGAGCGTGGAGGCGATCGTCCACGCGGCGATCGGCGTGGCGGACGACGACGGGATGGGCGGGCTGTCCATGCGCGCAGTGGGCCAACGGCTGGGGCGCACGGCGATGGCGCTCTACACCTACGTGCCCACCAAAGGCGACCTGGTCGACCTGATGTACGACCGGGTGCTGGGTGAGCTGCCCACCCACTACGACGTGGGGTTCGGGTGGCGGGGAACGGTCACCTCGTGGGCGGAGGACAGGCTGGAGTTCCACCTGCGGCACCCCTGGACGTTGCAGGTCTCGCAGGCGCGGCCGGTGCTCGGTCCCAACGAGTTCGCGGCGCTGGAGACGGTGGCGGAGATCCTGCACCGGACCGACCTCGGGCCTCGTCAGCTGCGCGGGATCCTCGGAGTGGTGCTGCACTTCGTGCGCGGGCAGGCGCAGACGATCGCCGAGGCGAGGGAGGCCGCGATGGCGACGGGGGTGTCGGACGAGGAGTGGTGGTACGCGCGGTCGCCACTGCTCGCGGAGGTGGCGCCGGACTTCGCGCGGCGGTTCCCGATGGCGGTGCGGATGGAGGAGGAGAAACCTGGGCCGGGGGAAGGGGAGGTGTACATGGAGAGCGCGATCTCGGAGTCGTTCGCGGTGGGGTTGGAGGTGATCCTGGACGGGATCGACGCGACGATCGCGAAGGCGGGGCGGGGATGAGCCGGGGCTTGGCGGGCGACAGCACGACTCCTGTTCAGAGGTCGAGGGCTCGGGACGGACCTGGCAGCGGAAGGCATAGGTGCAGCCTGGCAACCGAGTGGCCTAGTTACGACTCGACGACCGAAGAGTCGGGTTCACCCGGAGGTGGGAGGTTCGGGGCCGCCCCGGCGGCGGAGGGCCTTGATGCTGCCTTTTGATCAAGGGGCTCGGTTGCGGCTCGATGGCCGACGGCTCAGGGCCGACCCAAGTCGATCGAGAGCTTGGGTCCGACCTGGCGGTGGAAGGCCTGGGTGCGGCCATGCGGCCGAGGAGCCCGATTGCGACTGGACCTCCGAAGTCGGGACCCACCCGAAGGGTGAAGATCCGGGCCTGAACCGGCAGGGGAAGGGCTGGATCCAGCCTTGCAACCGAAGGGCCAGGTGCAACCGGGCGACTGAAGGGTCGGGGCCATCCGGAGGTCGAGGGGCGGGCCCCAGGTCGAAGGCTCGGGGCTGATCAGGCAGCGGAAGGCCTGAGTGCCGCCTTGTGATCGAGGGGATCGGTTGCGGCTCGGTGGTCGGAGGCTCGGAGCGGACTCGGGGGGCGGCAGCACAGGTCCGGTCTCGTGGTCGGACGGTCGGGTTGGTCTCGTGGTCGGATTTGAGCAGGGCGTGGCGGAGCAGGGTTGGCAAGGTTTGCCCAGTGGTGACGGTGGAAGGGGTGCGGTGGCGAAGCGGGTTGTGGTGTTCGGGCTCGGGGGCACGATTGCGATGGGGCCGTCGAGTGGTGGTGGGGTGGTGCCCGCGTTGTCGCCTGGTCAGTTGTTGGCGGCGGTGCCCGGACTGTCGGAGAGCGGGGTGGAGGTCGAGGTCGTCGACTTCCGGCAGGTGCCGGGTGCGTCGGTGACGTTCGAGGACGTGGCCGCGCTGGTCGAGGCGATCGGGGAGGTCGACGCGGACGGTGTGGTGGTCACGCAGGGGACGGACACCATCGAGGAGACCTCGTACCTGGTGGACCTGACGTACTCGGGAGAGGCGCCGGTCGTGGTCACCGGGGCGATGCGGAACCCGACGCTCGCCGGAGCCGACGGGCCCGCGAACCTGCTGGCGGCGGTTCAGGTCGCGGCCAGTGAGGAGGCGCGGGGGCTCGGGTGCCTGGTGGTGTTCGCCGATGAGATCCACGCCGCGCGGCGGATGCGCAAGACGCACAGCAGCAGCACCGGGGCGTTCCGGTCGCCCAACGGCGGGGCGCTCGGGTACGTGGTCGAGGGCCAGGTGCAGTTGCTGCAACGGGTGGCGCGTCGGGGAGTGTTGCCGCACAACGCTTCCAACCAGGCGCGGATCGTCATCGTCACCGCGGTGCTCGGGGACGACGGAGAACTGCTCGCCGGGCTGGAGGGGCGGGTCGACGGGGTCGTGGTCGCGGCGTTCGGTGCGGGCCACGTGCCGGTCTCGTGGGTGGAACCGTTGCAGCGGCTGGTTTCCCGTGTTCCTGTCGTGCTGTCGTCGCGCACCGGTGGCGGGTCCGTGTTCGCGGGGACCTACGGGTTCGCCGGGTCGGAGAAGGACCTGTTGGAACGCGGACTGATCTCGGCCGGGTTCCTGGATCCGTTGAAGGCCAGGCTGTTGCTGCGCGCGCTGGTGGGAACCGGCGCGGACGACACGGCGATCCGGGCGGCGTTCGACGAGGCGGGGAGGTGAGGTGAGGTCAGGAGGAGTGCAGGAGTAGCGGAACCGACTGCTCCGCTGTGGTGAGCGAGCCGTGTTGCCCTAGCAGGCGGGCGAACACGGGCTCCACGACCGAGCGGACGACGACCGCGGTGCCGTGGGCGGCCATCACCAGGTCGCCGATGCGCGGTCGGACACGGGCCGAGACCACGGGGCCGAAGAGACCTGCCGCGATGGCGTCGTCGCGACGCAGGAACCAGGCCTTGTCGCCCAAGAGGTGTTGCCAGGCGGCCAGCACGTCGTCGGTGGCACCGGGTTCGGTGTGGATGTGGCGGATGCGCGGTTCGCCGCCGAGCAGGCGGACGCCCGCGGACAGGGAGGGGGTGGTGTCGTAGTCGATCCGGTCCTCGTCGCCGACGGTGACCATGCCGTGGTCGGCGACCACGGCGAGGAGGGTGTCCTTCGGGAGGCCGCGGGCGATCGAAGCGGCCAACTGGTCGACGTAGGTGAGCTGCAGGCGCCACGGCTCGGTGCCGGGGCCGTACAGGTGGCCGAGTTTGTCCAGGTCGGCGTGGTAGGAGTAGCAGAACACGCGGTCGGCGGAGCGCAATGCGTCCAGGCTCGCACTCGCCAGGTCGCCCATGGCGTGCACGCCCGCGAACGGCGCACCGCGCAACACGGCCCGGCTGAGCCCGCTGCGCTGCTGCTCGTGGGGTGCGACCACGCGCACGGTCAGCCCTGCTTCGGCCGCGCGGTCGAACATGGTCGGGTGCGGCTGGACCTCCTCGGGGACGAGGGTGTCGCGCAGGTCGGTGAACGACGGCGCGCCGTGGTGGCTCCACGAGAGCGCGTTCAGCACCATGTCCTCCCCCGCCACGAACGTCGTCCCCACGACGCCGTGCTCCCCCGGCGTCAACCCGGTTCCCAGAGCCGCGATGCTCGTCGCGGTCGTCGACGGGAACCCCGCGGTGATCGGGTCACCCGCCAGCGAGGCGAGGAACGGCGCGGCATCGGCGTGCTCACGCAACAGCTCCCACCCGAGCCCGTCGACGAGCAACAGGCACGCCCGCCGCGCACTCGGCACACCAAGCACGTTCACCATGCCCGCCACGCCCAAGGCGGCCAGCAGCGACGGCACCACGTCGGACAGGGCACCGGCACCGTAACGGGGAACCATCTGCGTCTCCACGCCCACCGACACTAGTGCGCCGTTTCCTCGCCGGCGGGTCGACGGCCGGGGAATGAGGGGTGCGGCGTGCGGCAGAAGGGACAGGCGGTTGTGGGGCCTGGTCGGCCGGACAGGCGGGCACGGCCGGGGAGGCTGGCGGGGTGCGAGGTGGGACGGGTGGCACGTGGGTTAGCGGGGGCGAGGGGACGCCGTGGCTGGAAGACGTGGCGGACGACAAGACCGAAGGCGTTGCCGGGGGAGGTGACCGGAAGACGCGGCTGGCACGTGATCGGACGATGTGGTCGGGGTACGTGGTCGAAGGATGTCACCAGAGAAGGTCGCCAGCACGTGACCGGATGATACGGCCGAAGCAACATGACTGAAGCAGGTGATCAGAGGAGGCAGCCACCACACGACGGACGACGTGGGCGAAGCACATGACTGAAGCAGGTGACCGGACGAGGCAGCCAGCAGATAGCCGGACGAAGTGGGCGAAGCACATGGCTGAAGCAGGTGACCGGACGAGGCAGCCAGCAGATAGCCGGACGAAGTGGCCGAAACACGTAACCGGAGCAGGTGACCGGAGGAGGCGGCCAGCACATGACCGCACGACGTAGCCGAAACACATGACCGAGGCAGGTGACCAGAGGAGGTGACCGGCACGTGACCGGAAGACGTGGCCGGGGCAGGTGACAGGAGGAGGCGGCTGGTGCAGGTGGCCAGGAAACGTGACCGGAGTATTTGACCGAACCGAGCGACAAGAGGTGGGGGTGGAGCAGGTGGCCGGGAGATATGCCTGGAGCACGTGGCCGGAGGAGGTGGCTGGAGGACATAGTCGGAGCAGGTGACCGGTGGAGGTAGCTGGGACAGGTGACCGGGAGACGCGAGCGGAGCGCGTGACCGGACCAGGTGACCAGGGGAGGCGGTCAGTTGGTGGCCAGGAGACATGGCCGGAGCACGTGACCGGAAGAAGTGGCAGGAAGGCGTGGCTGGCCGGCTGCATGCCTATGTGGGCTCGGGCGCTGGTCACGATCCGTGGCAGCCCCGTCCCCGCACCGGGCCGTGGCCGCGATGGTCGGGGCTGGGGTGGTGCATGGGAGTTGTCTTAGGCGAGGCATTCGTGGAGTGGGATTCGGTCTCGTGGCGAGCGGGGAGCTAGCCGAGGCCGGCGAGTAGTTCTTCGCGGCTGTGTACGTGGGTCTTGCGGTATATGGATTTGAAGTGGTCGTTCACGGTGTGCGGTGAGAGGTGGAGTCTGCGGGCGATCTGCTTGCCGGGTAGGCCCTGCAAGGCCTGTTCGATGATCGTGCGTTCCGCCGGTGTGATGCCGTACCACGCGGCCACGGCTGGTAGGAGGACTGTACCGGCGGCGGGTTGGATGGTGATGACGACGTCGGTGTCGGGGGCGGGGGCGGTGCGTTCCGCGTGCAGGGCTAGCCAGCCGGTGGGGGTGGGGAGGCGGCTGAGGGTGGGGGCTTGGCGGGCGAGGTGGGTGATGTTGCGGATCGGGTCGAGCAGGTTGCCGCTCGAGGTCAGGGCGCGCAGTGCCGCGCGGGCGCTGGGTGTGCTGGTCGTGATCTCGTCGGCGGAGTTCACGACCACGACGCCCGGCGGGCTGTGGTGGACCGGGTGGAGGGGGTTGTCCGTCACGAAGCGCCGCACGCGGTCGGCCAAGGGGGTGACCAGGCGTTCGACGGCGGCGGACTCGGCGGTGGTGAACGAACGTCCGTGGCCACGCAGCAGCACCAGCTCGCCCCATCGGACGGCGACCCGTAGCGCGGCACCGAACCCGTCGGCGGCCATGGCCGAGCGCACCTGCGGGCCGTGCCGGACGGTCGCGTCCGGGCCCAGTCGGAGCACGGGGCCGGGTGTGCGCCACGGGCTCGGGCCGGACGCCGCCTCCTCGATCTCCAGCTCCCGCTTCGCCGACGGGCCGTAGGCGTTCTCCTCGGCGAGGAAGCACCCGGCGCCGGTGACCGGGTCGAGGCCGACCAGCAGGTAGCCGTCGTGCGGCACCCACCGCCCGACCCGCTCGGAGATCTCGGCGCCCAGCTCGGCCACGGTGCTCATCACGCCAGTGTGGGCCGCGGACATCCCCAAGTCGTGGGATTTTCGCGCGCACGGCGGCGTCGCAGACTGGCGACGTGGAACTGCACGAGTACGCGAACCTGGACGCCGTCGGACTGCGGGAGCTGATCGGCGCGCACGAGGTCAGCGCCGAGGAAGTGGAAACCGTTGCGCGCCAAGCACTGGAACGGGCGAACGCCGACGTGAACGGGCTGGCGGTGCCGCTCTTCTCCCCCGCACTGGCGCACGCGGACGACGGACCGTTCGCCGGTGTTCCCTTCCTCATCAAGGACAGCGGGCCGTTCGCCGAAGGCGTGCCGTTCTTCCTCGGCAGCAACAGCCTGGGACCTGGCGTCGTCGCGCGCCACGACCACGAGCTGATGGCCCGGTTCCGCGCCGCGGGCCTGGTCGCCCTCGGCCTGACGACCGTGCCCGAGCTGGCGGTCAGCTTCTCCACCGAGTCGGTCAGGCACGGTCCGACGCGCAACCCGTGGGCACTCGACCGCGGGGTCGGCGGATCGAGCGGCGGGGCCGCGGCGCTGGTGGCGGCAGGCGCGGTGCCGGTGGCGCACGCGAACGACTCGGCCGGGTCGATCCGGGTGCCCGCGTCGTGCTGCGGCCTGGTCGGGCTGAAGCCGAGCCGGGGGCGCACGCCGTGCGGGCCGGACCTGGGGGAGGCGGTGTTCGGCACGTCGTCCGACTTCGTCCTCACCCGCACGGTCCGCGACGCCGAGGCGCTGCTCCACGCCGTCGCCGGGCCGGGTGTCGGCGACAAGTACGGCGCCCCTCCCCTTCCCTCCGAGCCGGGCACCGGGCCGCTGCGGGTCGCGGTGACGACGCGGGCGTGGTCGGGCGTGGCGGTGGACCCCGAGGTGGCCGCGGCGGCCGTGCGCGCGGGCCGGGTCCTGGAAGGACTCGGGCACGTCGTCGTGGAGGCGAGTCCCGCGGTCGACTGGGACACCGCCCTGCGCGCGGCCGTGGTGCAGGTGATCGCTTTGGGCGCACCGTTCCTGACCGCTCCCCGACGCCCCGACCCGGCTCGGATGGAGGCGGTGTTGCGGCGGATCCTGGAGCTGGCCGGGACCGCGTCGGCGCTCGACCTGGTCGCCGGGTTCGACGCGCAGAACACCGTGAGCCGTTCGGTGGGCGCGTTCTTCACCGACCACGACCTGCTGGTCACGCCGACGCTCGGACGGCTTCCGCTGCCGCACGGCGCTTTGCGCTACGACGACCCCGAGCACACCGTGACGAGCTGGCTCGACTCGGTCTTCGCCTACGGCCCGTTCACCCTGGTGTTCAACATCTCCGGGCAGCCCGCGCTGAGCCTTCCCCTGGGGCACAGCGCGAACGGGCTCCCGATCGGTGTGCAGCTCGTCGCGCCGACCGGTCGCGAGGACCTGCTGTTCCGGGTCGCCCGCCAGTTGGAGGACGCGCTGCCGTGGCGGGACCGCGTCCCGCCGCACCACGTCGGCCGCGGGCTCAGAGCTCCGTCGTCGCCTTGAGCTTGACCAGCAGGCGGTCGAACGTGACGACCTCCTTGGCCGTGAGCACGGCGAACGCCTGGTGCAGGCCCTCGGCGTGCAGTCCCGCGACGCTTTCCAGCTTGCGCGTGCCCGCCGCGGTGATGCCCGCGAACAGCACCCGACGGTCGTCCGGGCACGGGCGTCGCTCGACGTACCCCGCCGACTCCATGCGGTCGACCAGCCGGGTGACCCCGCCGGTGGTGAGCACGATCTGGGCCGCCAGCACACCCATGGCCAACTGCCCGTCCTCGGAACGCGCCAGCCGCAGCAGCACTTCGAGCCACCCCAACGGAAGCGACTCGCGCTCCTCCAGCACCTGCCCGAGTGTTCGCTGGAGCCTGCCCGACACCTCGATGAGGTGGCCGAAGGTCGTGAGCAGGGGGTCGTCCAGCGGGGACTCGTCGTTCACCACCGAGCAACCATAACCCAGCTGACTTAACGGTCAGTTTGTTCTCCGACCTTTTTCCCGCAGAGGGATTCCGGTCCGGTCGACAACGGCGCGACCTGCTGTGACAGCGGTCATCATCATCCGATGACCATTCCTCCGACCTGTACTTATCAATGAACGAGATCAATACCAGCAGCAATTTTCGTTGGACGTGATGACAGTCCGGGCACACGCTGGTGACGTCGAATTCCACGTCCAGGAGGCACCCGTCATGGCGAACACCACCACCGCGCTCCCCGACACCGGGGCGCCGAGCCGCCGCCCGGTCGGCGCGGGCCCCGGCTTCTGGGTGATCGCCGCCGCGTTCCTCGTCGCGATGGCCTTCTCCACCGTGCCGACCCCGCTCTACGTGCTCTACCAGCAGCGCGACCACTTCTCGTCGTTCGTCGTCACGGTGCTGTTCGCCGCGTACGCGATCGGCGTGGTGCTCAGCCTGTTCCTCGCGGGCCACGTCAGCGACTGGGTGGGCAGGCGCAAGGTCCTCGTCTTGGCGCTGCTGCTGGAGGCAGCAGCGGCTGTGCTGTTCGTGGTCGCCACGACGGTACCCGAGCTGTTCGTCGCCCGGCTGCTGACCGGTGTCGGCGTCGGCATGCTCACCGCGACCGCGGCGGCCTACCTGTCCGAGCTGCACCGGACGCACCGGCCGCACGCCGGGCTGGGGCGCGCCGAACTGGTCGCCACGGCCGCGAACCTCGGCGGGCTCGGCGTCGGGCCGCTGGTCTCCGGCGTGCTCGCCCAGTACGCCACGGGCCCGTTGACCACGTCGTACGCCGTGTTCCTGGTGCTGCTGCTGGTGAGCGCCGCCGCGGTCGGGTTCGTGCCGGAGACGGTCGCCGTGGAGTCGCGGACCTACCGGCCGCAGCGGGTGTCGGTGCCGGAACTGGCGCGGGCGCACTACTTCGCCGCCGGTGCCGCCGCGTTCGCGGCCTTCGCCACCCTCGGCCTGTTCACGTCGCTGGCGCCCGCGTTCGTCGCGACCACCCTGCACCTGCCCTCGCGCGCGCTCGCCGGTGCGGTGGCGTTCCTGGTGTTCGGTGCGGCCGCGTCGACCCAGATCCTGTTCCGCCGCAGGAAGACCCGCCACCAGCTGGCGATCGGGATCGCGACGATGGGCGTCGGGCTGGCGGTCGTCACGCTGTCGATGTTCGTGGTGAGCCTGCCGCTGTTCCTCGTCGGCGGTGTCGCCGCGGGCGCGGGAATCGGCGTGCTGTTCAAGGGTTCCGTCTCGACGGTCGCCGCGCTGTCGTCGCCCACCTCGCGCGGTGAAGCGCTGGCGGGGCTGTTCCTGGCGGGTTACGTCGGGCTTGTGGTGCCCGTCCTGATCCTCGGTGCCGCCACCCAGTTCGTCGCCACGAGGTACGCGCTGCTCGGGTTCTCCGCCGCGGTGCTCGTCATCTCGGTGGCCGCCGGGCGCAGGCTGCTCAAGGACTAGCGCGGACGTACTGGTCGACCATGGCCAGCAGGGCCCGCAGCGCGGCACTCGGTCGCCTGGTCCCGGAGGTCGCGAGGGACAGCGTCCACCTCAGGTCCACTCCGGACAGTGCGATCGGGTGCACGTCGTCCGCGCAGCCGAGGTCCCAGTCCGGCACCAGCGCGACGCCGAGGCCCTGGTGCACGTAGTCCGGCACCGCGCCGAGGTTGGCCACCTCCACGGTGACCCTCCGCTCGACCCCCGCCGCCGCGAACGCCCGGTCGACGATCACGCGGTTGCCCCAGCCGGGCGGGGTGTCCACGAACTCCAGGTGCGCGAGGTCGGTCAGCCGCACCCGGTCCCGCCGCGCCAGCGGGTGGTCGTCGCGGACCAGCAGCACCATCGGGACCACCACCAGCTCGCGGGCGGCCAACCCGGCGGGCGGGGAGTCGGCCAACGCCAGGAAGGCCACGTCCAGCTCACCGTCCACAAGGGACTTCGCGAGGCCGCTCGTCCCGCTCGTGGCGGCGCGCAGCCTGATCGTCACCTCGGGGTGCTCGAGGTGGTAGCGGCCGAGCAGCCCCGGCAGGTCGACCAGCGACAGCCCGGTCATCGTGCCGAGGTTGATCGTGCCCCGGACGCCCTCGACGACCTCCTGCACGGCGTCGCGGGCCGCCTGCGCGGCGTCGAGCGTCACGCGCGCCTCGCGCAGCAGGGCACGCCCAGCGTCGGTGAGGGCCACGTCGCGGGTGGACCGGTCGAACAGGGGCGCACCGAGTTCGCGCTCCAGCGCGCGGATCACCGTGGACACGCCGGACTGCACGACCCGCAGCCTGCGCGAGGCGCGGGTGAAGCTCAGCTCCTCGGCGACCGCGACGAAGTACTCCAGGTGGCGCAGCTCCATCGGCGGAGTATCACACGATCCGGCGCGCCCGCCGAGGAGCGCCGCGGCCACCCGCGATTAGGCTGATCAGGTGCGTGACATCGCGGTATTCACCGGCACTGCCCATCCCGAACTCGCCGCCGAGATCTGCACCCACCTCGGCACGCCACTACTGCCCACCCGCGTCCAGCGGTTCGCGAACGACTGCCTGGAGGTCCAGCTCCAGGCGAACTGCCGCGAGCGGGACGTCTTCATCATCCAGCCGCTGGTCCCACCCGTCCAGGAGAACCTGGTCGAGCTGCTGCTGATGCTCGACGCCGCCCGCGGCGCCTCCGCGGCCCGCACCACGGTCGTGATGCCCCACTACGCCTACGCCCGGTCGGACAAGAAGGACGCGCCGCGCATCTCGATCGGTGCCCGGCTGGTCGCCGACCTGCTCGTCACGGCGGGTGCGAACCGGGTGCTGGCGATGACCCTGCACTCGCCGCAGGTGCACGGGTTCTTCAGCATCCCCGTCGACCACCTGCACGCCCTGCGCGAGCTCGCCGCGCACTTCAAGCAGTACGACCTGGGCAACACCGTCGTGGTCTCCCCCGACCTCGGCAACGCCAAGGAGGCCGCGCACTTCGCCCGCATCCTGGGCGTGCCGGTCGCGGCGGGCGCGAAGCAGCGGTTCGCCGACGACAAGGTGCACATCAGCGCGGTCATCGGACAGGTGCGCGGCAAGGACGTGATCGTCCTGGACGACGAGATCGCCAAGGGCAGCACCGTGGTCGAGCTGCTGGACCGGTTGCGGGAACGGGAAAGCGGCACGATCCGCGTCGCGTGCACGCACGGCCTGTTCTCCGACGGTGCGCTGGAACGGCTCGGCGCGGAGCCGGACGTGCTGGAGATCGTGTGCACGAACACCGTGCCGATCGCCGCGGAGAAGCACGTGCCGAAGCTGAAGGTGCTGTCGGTGGCCCGGCCGCTGGCCGAGGCCATGCGGCGCATCCACAACGGCGAGTCGGTGAGCACCCTGTTCGAGGCCCCCTAACCTGCCCCCTGCCCACCCCTGTCGACGTCCGCGACCGACGACACCGCGAGGTGCCCGGCAATACCGTTGGAGCACCACATTTGTGACTCCCCGGAGGCGAGAAATGGTCACACGCGAGACGTCATGGCCCGCAGGAACGCCGTGTTGGGCCGACCTCGGCGCGGACGTCGACAAGTCCACGGCGTTCTACTCGGCGCTCTTCGGGTGGGAGGTCGACAAGCTGGAGACCGCCGTGCTCGGGTACTGGACCGCCACGCTCGGCGGCCGCAACGCCGCTGGCCTGGGCGCCCAGCAGGACATGGCCCAGCCGCCGCAGTGGACGACCTACCTCGCCACGGACGACGCCGACGCGACCGCCGCCAAGATCTTCGAGGCAGGCGGGCACGTGGTCGTCGCGCCCATGGACGTGGAGGACCAGGGTCGGATCGCCATCGCGGTCGACACCGCCGGCGCGATGTTCGGCATCTGGCAGGCGGGGTCCCACACCGGGCTCCAGGTCACCGGTGAGAGCGGCTCCATCACCTGGAGCGAGAACACCACCCAGGACTTCGACGGTTCCCAGAAGTTCTACGCCGACGTGTTCGGCTACAGCTACGCCGACCTGAGCGACGACGACTCCCAGTACGCCACCATCACGCTGGGCGGCGACACCGTCGGCGGCATCGGCAGCGCGTTCGGCGACGCGCCCTCGGCGTGGCTGACGTACTTCGCCGTGGCCGACACCGACGCCGCGGTCGCCAAGGTCGCCGAGCTCGGCGGCTGGGTCGTCATGCCCCCGACCGACAGCCCGAACGGCCGCGCGGCCGTCGTCAGCGACGACCAGGGCGCCGTGTTCGCGGTGATCGACCCGTCCACGAAGGCCTGACGCGACAAGCGGAACACGACGGCCGCGGCCACCACGAGGTGGGCGCGGCCGTCGTGCTGTCAGCGGGAAGCCTTGCGGCGCTGGTGTTCCGCGACGTCGTCGAGCAGCGCCTTGAACCGCGCGTAGGCGTCCGGGCCGAGGCGGCGGGCGTGGCGGCGTTCCATCGCGGTCATGAAGGTGTCGGCCGCGCGCATCTGGTCGAGGCCGCGGCCGGTGGGGACGATGAGCTTCGCGCGGCGGTCGGCCGGGTCGGGGCGGCGCTCGACGTAGCCGAGGCGTTCGAGCTCGTCGACGACGGTGCCGATCACCTGCTTGTGCACGCCGGACGCGCGCGAGAGGTCGGTGGCGCGCACGCCTTCCCTGCGCAGGTGGGCGAGCACGGTGCCGTGCCGCGGCTGGAGGTCGGCGAAGCCCTTCTCGGCCAGGGTCGCGAAGAGGTCCCGCTGCACCGCCGACAGGAGACGCCCGGCCAGGACCCCCAGGTCCGGTGGCGAGTCCGGTCGTCCGGTGCGCGATGCCATGCGGTGGTCTCCTCGTGGTCACTGCGGGTGGCGGTCAAGCCTAGTTTCCGGCGTACCCCGCCACCTGTCGGGTGATGCGTCCGGACCGCGGAAATCCACGTCGCGTCGAGGACAGGAGTTGTCCGCGATCGCTCGTAGTGTCATCACCGACGGACCCGAACGATCGAAGGCGGACACCATGACCGGCAGCCTCACCACCACGACGACCGGCGAGCGGGCGGACCTGTTGGAGACGCTGGGCAAGCACCGGTTCTTCCTGCGGCACACCGCCCAGGGGCTGACCGACGAGCAGGCCGCGCTGAGCCCCACGGTGAGCGCGCTGTCGCTCGGCGGGCTCATCAAGCACGTCGCGAACACCGAGGCCGCGTGGCTGCGGTTCGTGCTGGGCGGCGCGGAGCTGATGGAGAAGGACAGCACGCCGTGGGACGAGCAGCACCGGATGATGCCGGGCGAGACCATCGCCGGGCTGCTCGAGCGGTACGAGGAGGTGGCGCGCGAGACCGACGAGGTCATCGCGACGCTGCCCGACCTGGACGCGGGGCACCCGCTGCCCGTGGCGCCGTGGTTCGAGAAGGGCAAGAGCTGGTCGGCGCGCCGGGTGTTCCTGCACCTGATCGCCGAGACCTCGCAGCACGCCGGGCACGCCGACATCCTGCGCGAGTCGATCGACGGCCAGAGGACGATGGGCTGACCGTCAGCCGGGCGGGGTGCCGCGCCAGAGGTCGAGCGCGGGCTTGAGGCCCTCGGCCAGGATCGGCAGCTCGGGGACCAGGGCGAGGCAGGCCACGACCTGGAGCTGGGCCGCGGCGTTCACCGCGGCCAGCACCCGGCGGTCCAGGGTCGGCAGGCCGAGCTCGGTGGCCGCCTCGTCGTAGGCGTCCTCGGCCTCCGGTCCGATCATGGCGAGGTCGAGCTCGACCGGACCCGTGGTCACGAGCTCGAAGTCGGCGTGCAGGTCACCACCCGCGGTGTGGACGAGGTTGTACGGCGGAGAGTCGCCGTGCACGGTCTGCACGGCGACGCCGGGGAACGCCGCGGCGAAGCCCGCGCGGGAGGTGAACGCCGGTTCGAGCCCGGCCCACTCGTGCCGGGCGCGCTCCAGGTCGGCCGGGGCGAGCAGCTCGGGGTGGGCTTCCAGGACGTCGAGGCTCTCCCCGATCGAGCCGTCGAACGACGACAGGAACGGCAGCTCACCGGGGTACTCGCGCAGGGCGGCGTGCAGGGCGACCGTCGAGGCGGCGTTGCGGGCGTAGTCGGGCTCGCGCTCCTCGACCTCGACGAACCGCCAGAACGTCATCGAGAACCCGTCGCGCACGACCGGCGAACGGGGCACCAGCGGACTGGGCGGGATGACCGGGAAGCCCTGCGCGGCAAGCCATCCGACCACGTCCAGCTCGTGGCGCTGACGGCGTTGCCGAGCGGCGAGGTCGGCCCGCAGCGATGGGGGCAGGACGGTGGGCACGCGCACGACCACGGGTGCCGGGGCGAGGTGCACGACGACCGAGAACACGTCGTGCAGGACCTCCGGCTCGCCGACCTCCAGCCCCAGCTCACGGCCCGCACCGACGGCGGCGGCGACGGCCCGTGCGGTGCGGGCGGCCAGGTCCTCGGGGGTCAGCGTTCCGGACACAACGCCCATCGTGCCATCGGCGTCCGCCGTCACGCCTCCCGATAACGGAGCGGGGGCCGTCCCACTTCCTCGGACGGCCCCCGCTCCCACCACCGGACTCAGATGCGCGGGGCCTCGGTCACCGTCCGGCCGTTGAGCGGCTGGGTCGCACGGGCGTTGCCCGCCGTGAACAGCGCCTGGAACCGGGCGATGGTCGCGGGCGACACCGTCTTCTCGGTGGTCAGGAACCACTGCACGCCCTCGGTGAACGGCGCGGTGGTCAGCGACCCGTTGTAGCGGAAGGTGGCGCGGTTGACGGGCAGCAGCGAGTCGAGGTCGACGTCCCGGACCAGCACGTCCTCACCGCACTCGGGGGTGAGGTGCGCCAGCACCTTGTCCACGGTGGACGGTGCGCCCGCGCGCAGCGGCACGCCGATCACCAGCAGCCCGCCCTCGGCGCTGCGGTGCACGAAGTGCATCTCCAACGGGTCGGAGCGGCCCGCGAACCTGTGCTCGGACGGCGTGTGGAAGTGGAACTGCTCCAGCTCGTAGCGGACACCGGCGAGCGTGACGTGGGCGGCGCCGGGCGTGACGAAGGCCTCCTCGGTCTCCTCATGGTCGCGCGTGGTGCACCCGGTGGCGCTCGCGGCGTCCTTGCGGATGTACTCCAGCTCCAGGTCGGAGTGCCCGTAGGCGACGTGCAGCTTCGGCAGGCCAGGGTCGATCCTGATCGAGCCGAGCGTCACGTCGATCGGGCTCTGGCTGGGCACCTGCGACTGCGCGGTCCCCCCGGTCGTCACGACGGTGACGGCGAGCGCCAACGGGAGGAGAGCGGTGAGGAGGCCTCTGCGTGCCACGATCAGAACCTTTCGGACGCCGCGGAGAACCGGTCGGCCCTCGACGGACGGTCAGCATGATCACCTGGTCAGGTGACGCCTGAGATGAGTTCGCACATCGTGGGACGCGGGTGATCCTTCCGGCAAGACCCCTGAAATGGACATACAGTTCAAACATCCAGCAATCGCACCGGTTTCCGGCGCTCGACCGGGTGATCTCCGCTACTCCCTGTCCACGGGCGCGTGCGGACCGGTCTCCGTAAGGTGCGGCCGGTGCCCTTTCGCCCCGTGCTGGCCGCCGCGCTGCTGGTCCTCGTCGTGCCGACCCCCGCCGCCGCGACTCCCGCGTGCACCGGGGTGGCGGTCGCGGTCGACCTGCCCGACGGGCTCGTGGTGCGCTGCGCACCCGGTGACTCCGGCGACGCCCGGACCGCGCTCGAACGGACCGGGCTCGCGGTGCGCGCGGGGACGTCCACCGGTCCGTACGGCGACCGGGGTTACGTCTGCCGGATCGAGGGCGTGCCCGCGGCGGCGGCCGACGCGTGCGACGGGCACGTCGACGGCAAGGCGCACTGGAAGGTGTGGCGGGTCGGCGTCGACCCGGTGGCGTGGCGGGGCAGCGGGACCGGCGGAGGTCCGGGAGCCCTGCGCGTCTGCCCCGGCTCGCTCGTCGGGTTCAGCTACGGCGCGCGGTCGAACACCATGTCCGCGCCACCGGACCGCGTGGTCGCCGAACCGGGGTGGCTGCCGCCGAACTGCTGACCCGCGGCGGCCGGTGGACCACTGTCCCACCCGGACCAGACCTGGGACGTGTGCTGCGGGCGGGAGCCGCCTTGTCCTACCTACTGGTGAGTCCGTCCACCGCACTGGCCGTCAGTGGACCATTGTGCGGATATCCTGCGCTCCTCGGACAGCGGAAGGTATCTGGTGGACTCGGCTGCGCGGACCAGTTCGACGGGGATGCGGTTCTCGGTGCTGGGGCCGCTGCGCGCGTGGCGCGGCGACGAGGAGCTGGACCTCGGCCCGCGGCAGCAGAGGCTGGTGCTCGCGGTGCTGCTCGTGCGCGCGGGCCAGCCGGTGCCGTTGAGCGAGCTGGTGGACGCGCTGTGGGACGAGGACGCGCCGAGCAGCGCGGTGAACGTGGTGCACCGGCACGTCGGGCAGCTGCGCCGGGTCCTCGAACCGGACCTGCCGCTGCGCGCGACCGGGCGGTGGCTGGTGCGCGACGGGAGCGGCTACCGGCTGCTGGTCGACGCGGACTCGACCGACGTGCTGCGGTTCCGCGCGCTGGTCGTGCGGGCCGCGGAGGCCGCAGCCCGCGGTGGGAACGCCGAGGCGGTCGCGGTCTACGTGGCGGCGCTGCGGCTGTGGCGCGGACCGTGCGCGCTGGGGCTGCGGCCGAGCTCGTGGGCGGACCCGACGTTCACGGCCGTCGACCGGGAGTGCCTGTCGGCGGCCACCGACGCCGCCGACGCCGCCCTGGCCTGCGGGCTGGCCAGGGACGTGCTGCCGACCGTGCGGGCCGTGGCCGCGCGCGACCCGTTGAACGAGGAGCTGCACGCGCGGCTGGTCCTGCTGCTCAGCGCCTCCGGGCACCAGGCGGAGGCGCTGGCGGAGTACCGGTCGACGGCCGCCCGCCTCGCCGCCGAGCTCGGAGTGGATCCGGGGCCCGCGCTGCGCGACGCGCAGCGGCGGGTGCTGCGCCAGCAGGTCCCCATCGGCGCCCCCGCCGAGGCGGAGCCCCCGGTGGTGCGGCCGGCGCAGCTGCCGAGGGACCTGTCGACGTTCAGCGGTCGGGACGGGGACCTGACCCGGATGCTGACCGCCCTGGACGCCGCGGACCTGCCGATGACGATCGCGCTGATCGACGGCATGCCGGGGGCGGGCAAGACCACGGTCGCCGTGCGGCTGGCCTACGAGGTCGCCAACCGCTACCCGGACGGCCAGCTGTTCGTGAACCTGCGCGGCTTCGACCCCGGCGGGTCCGCCGTGGAGCCCGCCGAGGTGCTGCGCGGGTTCCTGTACGCGCTGGGCGCGCCCGGCGACCGCGTCCCGGCCGACCTGGCCGAGCAGACCGGCCTGTACCGCGCCCTGCTCAGGGACAAGCGGATGCTGGTCGTGCTCGACAACGCCCGCGACGTGCGGCAGGTGCTGCCGCTGCTCCCCGACTCGCCGCACTGCCTGGTGATCGCGACCAGCCGCAACCGGCTGACCGACCTGGTCACCGACGAGGGCGCGCACCCGTTCACGCTGGACCCGATGCCGGTCCCGGAGGCCCGCGCGATGGTGGCGCTGCGGCTCGGGGTGGCGCGCAGCGCCCGCGAGCCCGAGGCCGTGGACCGGATCGTGGCGATGTGCGGACGGCTGCCGCTCGCGCTGGCCGTGGTCGCGGCCCGCGCGGCGACCTACCCGGACGTGCCGCTGTCCTCGATCGCCAAGGAGCTGGAGGACGCGCAGGGCAGCCTGGACGCGTTCGGCTTCGACGACACGAGCGACCTGCGCGCGGTGTTCTCCTGGTCCTACCGCACGCTGACGCCGGGGTCGGCCCGCGTGTTCCGGATGCTCGCGCTGCACTGGGGCCCGGACATCTCGCTGGCCGCGGGTGCCAGCCTGCTCGGCGTGCCGCCGCGGGAGGCGCGGGCCGGTCTGGCCGAGCTGACCCGCACGCGGCTGATGACCGAGCACAAGCCGGGCCGCTACCAGTTCCACGACCTCGTCCGCGCCTACGCGCTGGAGCTGGGCGCGGAGCTGGACTCCGCCGACGAGCGGCGCGAGGCGGAGAGCAGGCTGCTCGACCACCTGCTGCACTCCGCGAACAACATCCACCTGCTGCTGCGGGGTCCCCGGCCGCCGGTCCCGCTGGACGACCCGCTGCCGGGCGTGACACCGGAGACGGCCCGCGACTACGACGACGCGCTGGCGTGGTTCGGGGCCGAGCGGCACGTGGTCGAGAGCTCGGTCGCGACCGCGATCACCCACGGCGCCCCCGCCAAGGCGTGCCAGCTCGCGCTGACCATGCAGCAGTTCTACCAACGGCACGGCCTGCACCACAGCTGGTCGGTGGTCATGGAGCTCGGGCTGAAGGCCGCGCGCGAGGCGGGCGACCGGTACGGCGAGGTCCGCGCCCAGCGGAGCCTGGCGGGCGCCTACTACTACCTCGCCGACAACCAGCGCGCGCTGGCGCTCCTGCGCGAGGCCGAGCCCCTGATCGAGGAGCTCGGCTGGGACAGCGAGAGACCCTACGTGCAGCGCAACATCGCCGACGTCCTCTCCTACACGGGTCCCTCCGGCATCGCCGACTACCCGACCGCGCTGGAGTACTACCAGAACGCGCTGGAAGGGCACCGGGCCATGGCCAACGACCACGGCATGGCGCTGTCCATCGAGGGCATCGGCGAGTGCAAGCTGCGCCTGGGCCAACCGGAGGCGGCGATCGCCCTGCTCACCAGGTCGGCCGCCCTGTACCGGGAGATCGGCGACCGCAACGGCACGGCGAGCAGCTTCGCCACGCTCGGCGAGGCCCACCTCGTGCTCGGCAGACCGGAGATCGCGGCCACCCACCTGATGGCCGCGCTGGTGCTGCACCGGGGCGTGCACGAGCGCCGGGGCGAGGTCAACGACCTGGTGCTGCTGGGTGACGCGAGGGCCGCGCTGCAGGACCTGGACACCGCCCGCGCCGCCTGGGAGGAGGCGCTGGCCATCATGGTCGAGCACCACCTGACCTGGGCCGGCCCGACCGGCGGCACGCCCGCGGAGATCCGCGACCGGATCGAGGGCCACCCGTCGCACACCCCCTGACCGGACGGGGTGGGGGTCCCGACGTCGAGTCCCCCACCCCGTTCGCCTACTTCTTGCGCGCCTTCGTCTCGCGCGCCGAGTCCGTGCACACGGCCCCGACGTCCACGGTCTGCCCGCGGTCCACGTACACGTCAGCCAGTCCGACGATCTTCCCCCGCCGGTCCTTGCAGGTGAGCGTGTACGACTCCTTGGGCCCGTAGGTCGGCGGCACCGGCGACTCGAACTGCGCCCTGCCGCGGCCCCAGTCGTCGACCACCGACGGGTCGGCCTGGTGGAAGTTCACGAGCACCGCCGTGTACTCCCCCGCGGGCGGGTCGTACAGGACGGCCGTCTCGGTGTTCGTCCCGCCGCTGGCCGACGACGTCACCGTCTGCCCGGAGGCGTCGACGATGTAGAGGTCCCAGTCCGTCGCCGTGGTCCCCCAGTCGACCGTCACGGCCACCTTGCCGTTGTCGACCTCCGGCATCCCCTTGATGGTGAACGGGATCCGCTCGGCGGTCTGGTCCACCGGGAACCGGGTGTTCTCGGCGGGCACGCCCGCCGGGTTGGCCAGCTGGATGCTCTGCTGCGGGGGCGCCTGCGGCTCCCGGCCGTACCGACCGGCCACGTACGGCCGGGTGGACGGGTTGACCGCCCAGGAGAACTTCCCGCCGGTGGCGGTCAGCTTCGAGTCCAGCGTGTCCTGCACGTAGATCGGGGGCGCGGTCGAGCCGTCCGGCTGCCGCACCGGCGAGGTGGGCGTCTGGAACGACTTGTGCAGCGCCAGCTCGTACCCGCGCGGGGCCGTGCCGGTCAGCGTCGAGTGCGCGGCGGGCGTGGCGGCGTTCCTGAGCATGTCCAGGAAGGCCGCGCGGTTGCCGCCCTTGCCCGCGCCGGGTGCCGGGGCCTGGCCCAGGTACTCCGCGACGACACCGGTCTCGTACGGCGGGTGGAACCCGTCCAGGCCGATCTCCATCGTGTACCCGTACCCGCCGGTGGCCCAGTACGACCAGTCCTCCGTGGTGCCCGAGGTGTCGTAGAGCGCCCAGGAAGGCTGGCTCGTGTAGCCGTTGCGCGACGCCATCAGGTCGCCGAGCGCCTTGTTCGCGGGCTCGTCCAGCGGCGGCCGGGTCCCGAAGACGCCGGGGACGCGCAGCACCAGACCCGAGTAGGTGTGCAGGGTCAGCAGGTTCGTGACCTGGCGTGCCGACACGAGCTCGCGGATGTTCCGCGTCTCCGGCTCGGAGAACGGCGCCGCGCCGCGGAACGTCTCGCCCGACCAGCTCGTGGTCGCGCCCGCGCCGCCCCAGAAGCCCGCGTAGTTGCGGTTCGGGTCGGTGCCGCGCTGCGCGCCCGCCGGGTTCGCCTTGCACACACCGGTGCGGTACTGCTCCGGCGAGTCGGAGGCCTGGCAGTTCTTGCGCTTCATCTCGTAGTCGAACCGGGAGAAGTCACCCTTGGGCTCGGCCTCGCGGGAGATGGAGAAGCCGTCGGCGTTGACCACCGGGACGACGATGTTGCGGGTCCGCTTGACCAGGTCGCGGATCTCGGTGTCGTGGGCGTAGCCGTCGACCAGCTCGTAGACCCACTCCATGGCGTGCTCGGCCGACGGCCACTCACGGGCGTGGTGGGTGGCCATGAGCAGGTTGACGGGCTTGCCGTCGGCCTTGTTCGCGACGTTGGCGGCGATCTCCACGCCGACGACGTCGACGCCCTCGACGGTGGGGTGCGGCAGCGTGAACGCCTGGACGAGTCCGGGGTTCTTGCGCGCCAACTCCTTCATCTCGAAGTCGTACTCCCACAGGTGCCGGTAGGTGGTCCGACCGGAGGGGAGCCCGGTGACCTTGGTCCGCTCGGCGAACTCGACGTCCTTGCGGGCGTTGTCGCGCGAGGTGGCGGAGAGGTCGGGGTTCAGCACCTCGAACCGGAACCCGCTGTCCTGCAGCACCTTGCGGTCGTCGGCGCCCGCGAGCACCACGTCCACGCCGGTCGCGTCGGCCTTCTCCGTGACGTCCAGGCCGAGTCCGAGGAGCTTGTTCTTGTCCTGCTGGTCGGCCGTCGCCACCCGGACCAGCTCGGCCTGTTCGGGCGCGGTCTTCGCGGCCACACCGGGAGTGGGCGTGCCCTGCGGGGTGATGGCGAGGAAGTCGACGCCCAGCACGGCGCTGCGCGCGTCACCGGCGTAGCGGCAGCCCTGCACGACGAGCTGCTGCCCCTTGACCACGAAGCTCTCGGCCAGCTCGCGCGAGCCCAGCGCGGCGGAGGCGGCGACCAGCTTGCCGGTGGTCTTGTCGAACACCGCGACGTCCCAGTCGCCCGCGGTCTTGTCCTTCGCGGCCAGCCTGGCCTGGATGAGGCCGTCCACGGTGGAGGTCACCTCGCGGCGGTCCACGCCGGGCGTGCGGGCGGGCAGCGCGCTCGCGAAGCAGGACCTCGCGACCGCGCGGTCGGCGCGCAGGACGTTCTCCGCGGCCGCGCTCGTGGGAGTGGTCAGCCCGACCACCACGGCGGAGCCGATCCCCACCGCCAGCACTGCTCTGAGCACAGGTTTCCGTTGGGAAGACACCATGGACCACACCCCTCAGTCGGCCGGCAGCGTGCCGTGCGCGCGACACCGTACCCAGCGCGGATCGCGGCGCAGCACCCCTGGAAGTAGGGCTTTCTCAGCGTCTTGACAGGCGGTTCTGGGCGATTTCTTCGGTTCGACGGGCTTCATGGAGGCAGAGCGAACGACGAGGAGGACGCCATGCTGGTGGAACAGGTGACTCGGCCGGTCCGGTTGACCAGCGGGGCGTGCAGCGAGCGGGGCAGGCGCACGTACAACGCGGACGCCACGGGCGCCCACCGCGACCCGGTGACGGGCGGGCTGGCGTTCGCCGTCGCGGACGGCATCGGGGACTCCGAGCGGGCCGGGCACGCCGCCCGGCTCGCCGCGACGACGGCCGCGCGCGAGGCGGCGCACGTCGGGGCGGGCCGCGCGGTGGCCGCGGCGCGGGCGGCGCTGGAGGCGTGGCAGCCCGGCGACGAGCACCACCTCGCGGGCGACGCCGTCCTGGTCGCCGCCGCGCCCCGGCTCGGCGGCGGGTTCACCGTGGCGTGGGCGGGTGACGCGCGGGCGTACTTCTGGGACGGCGCGGCGCTGACCCAGCTGACCACCGACCAGACCGTGGCCGAGTACTTCCGCGAGCACGGGCAGAAGCCGACCGCGCGGATGGAGCACGTGGTGACGAACTCGGTGCGGCTCAGCGCGCCCGCGACGATCGGCCTGGCGCACGCGCCGCGCGGTCCCGGCAGGCTGGTGCTGACCTCCGACGGCGTGCACGGGCGGCTCACGCCCGAGGGTTTCCGGCTCATCATGGCCGGCGCGGGTGATCCGGGGACGACCGCGGCGCTGCTCGTGGCGACCGCTTTGCGGGCCGGCGGCACGGACAACGCGACCGCGTTGGTGGTCGACGTGGCGTGACGGCGGTTCATTTTCGGAACATTTTCCACCGCAAAACAGGAAAATGTGTGATTCACATCACATAGCCCGGTGAAGTTTCATCACAGCCGCTTCAGGCGTCCAGTTCACTCGATCAGGTGGCCACACCCCGGAAATTCGGCTCGAAGGGCCCGAAAATCACCGTGACACGAACCAAAAATATGGCTTTGACCAGCGTGAACGATGTGATTTGGCCCGCTCTTCCAAGTACGACCACGCGAAACCGACGCAGACGTGGCAAGATACCGGGAGAGATCAGGGTTCCTCGTCGTGAGGACCTGACTCAGGCTTACAAGGAGTTAGTCGCATGGCGCAGGGCACTGTTAAGTGGTTCAACGGCGAAAAGGGCTTCGGCTTCATCGAGCAGGACGGTGGCGGTCCTGACGTCTTCGTCCACTACTCGGAGATCACGGGCAGCGGTTTCAAGTCCCTCGACGAGGGTCAGCGCGTGGAGTTCGAGATCGGCCAGGGCCAGAAGGGCCCGCAGGCCCAGCAGGTCCGCACCGTCTGATCTGTTCGTGAAGTTGTGGGCTCGTACTCCAAGGGGAGTGCGGGCCCACACCGCGTTGTGGGGCCGGAAATCGCGTTGACCTCGACCTAGGTCGACGTCCTACGGTCGCCCCATGAGCATGGATGTCACCGCGTGGATGTCGTTGCACCACGTCATGAACGCCCAGGACAAGCGACCGTTCTCGAAGGCGACAGTCCGCCGCATCGCCCGGTTCGCGCGTCCGCACCGCGCACAGCTGGTCCGCTTCCTCGCCGTCAGCGTCGTCGCCGCCGTCCTCACCGTGGCCACACCGGTGATCGCGGGCCGGATCGTCACCGCCATCAACGACGGCGGCCCCCTCGACCTCGTGCTCACCCTCGCGGGTCTCATCGCCGTGATCGCCGTCGTGGAGGCGGGCATCGGACTGCTGTCCCGGTGGCTGTCCGCGGGCATCGGTGAAGGCCTGATCCTCGACCTGCGCACGGCCGTCTTCGACCACGTGCAGCGGATGCCCATCGCGTTCTTCACCCGCACCCGCACCGGCGCGCTGGTGAGCAGGTTGAACAACGACGTCATCGGCGCCCAGCGGGCGTTCAGCGACACCCTGTCCGGTGTCGTGAGCAACCTGGTGACGTTGCTGCTCACCCTGGTCGTGATGGTCGGCATCTCCTGGCAGATCACGCTGTTGGCGTTGGTGCTGCTGCCGGTGTTCGTCCTGCCGGCCCGCCGGATGGGCGGCAGGCTCGCCGCCCTGGAACGCGAGGCGGCCAACCACGACGCCGCGATGAGCACCCAGATGACCGAGCGCTTCTCCGCGCCCGGCGCCACGCTCGTGAAGCTGTTCGGCGACCCCGCGGGCGAGTCGGCCGAGTTCGCCACCCGCGCCCGGCGCGTGCGCGACATCGGCGTCCGCTCGGCGATGGTGCAGACGGTGTTCCTGACCGCGTTGACGATCGTCTCCGCCCTCGCGCTCGCCCTGGTCTACGGCCTCGGCGGCTTCTTCGCCCTGCGCGGTTCGCTCGAACCCGGCGCGGTCGTCGCGCTGGCCCTGCTGATCACCCGGCTGTACTCGCCGTTGACCGCGCTGGCCAGCGCGCGGGTCGAGGTGATGAGCGCGCTGGTGAGCTTCGAGCGCGTGTTCGAGGTGCTCGACCTCAAGCCGCTCATCGCCGAGAAGCCTTCCGCCACAACGGTTCCCGACGGTCCGGTCGCCATCGAGTTCGACGGCGTCACCTTCGGCTACCCGTCCGCCGACCGCGTCTCGCTGGCCTCGTTGGAAGAGGTCGCGACCCTCGACACCAGGGGCGGCGTCGACGTCCTGCACGACGTCTCGTTCCGCGCCGAACCCGGCCAGATGGTCGCGCTGGTGGGGTCGTCGGGCGCGGGCAAGTCCACCATCGCCCAGCTCGCCGCGCGCCTCTACGACGTCGACTCCGGCGCCGTTCGGCTCGCCGGTGTCGACGTGCGCGACCTGACCGCGGCCACGATCCGCTCGACGCTCGGCATGGTCACCCAGGACGGCCACCTGTTCCACGAGTCCATCCGCGCCAACCTCCTGCTCGCCGCCCCGTCGGCCACGGAGGCAGAACTGTGGGAGGTGCTGGAGCGCGCCCGGCTCAAGTCGCTCATCGCGAGCCTGCCCGACGGGCTGGACACGGTGGTCGGCGAGCGCGGGTACCGGTTGTCCGGCGGCGAACGGCAGCGCCTCACCATCGCCCGCCTGCTGCTCGCCCGCCCTCGGGTCGTCGTGCTGGACGAGGCCACCGCACACCTGGACTCCACGTCGGAGGCCGCGGTCCAGGAGGCGCTCGGCGAGGCGCTGGCGGGCCGGACCTCCGTCGTGATCGCGCACCGGCTGTCCACGATCCGCGCGGCCGACCTGATCCTGGTGATCGAGGACGGGCGGGTCGTGGAACGCGGCACGCACACCGGCTTGCTGGCCGCGGGCGGCCGGTACGAGGAGCTGCACCGGACGCAGTTCAGCCAGGAGAGCTCCGCGGCCTGACCGCTACTCCGGCACCCACTCGATGAGCTGGTCGAGGATGCGCGGGTCACCGGCGACCTTCAGCCGGTCCACCGGAACGCGGTCGTAGAACGACAGCACCAGATCGCTGGCCGTCGCCGTGGCCGACATGTCCGCGACCTCATCCGTCGCGGCCAACCGGTCGACCCACGCACCCTTGTCCGACAACCGGAGCCTCCAGGACTCCCCCTCGATCGCGTGGTAGTGCACCACCGCGGGCTCGTGCGGCCACGCGATCGTCGTCGAACAACAGGTCTCCTGGAACTCCTCGACCCCGTCCAACGCCACCTCTTCCGGCAACGGCCGCGGCACACCCGCCGTCACCTGCGCGTCGTAGGTGTGCACCGCGATCTCCTGCACCTGGTGGCGCGCAACAGCTCCACAGGTCGCAGGCGACTGCGCCCTCCCCCACCCGACCCAACACCCACGATCAGGCCCCGCCTCCCGAAGCGCGTCGAGCAGTTCCCGAGTCGAGTCCGCCATCCACCCAAGAAGCGCCTCCCGCTCCTCCGGCGCCGCCGGCACCACCGGCTGCGCCTTCGCACCAGCCGGCCCCGCCGCAACCGTGGCCGCCCAGGTACGACGCCCCACACCCAGGTGCTTCACCAGGTCGAACAACGTCCAGTCGGGGCAGGTGGGAACCTGCGCGTGGAGATCAGGAGCAGAAGCGACAGCCGCGCAGAAGGCGGCAGACCTTTCGTCGATCATGCGAAGCAGGTCGGCGAAGTCCGGGGTGTTGTGCACGCAGGGTGTCTACCACTGCGGTCCGAGAGGGGACAGCGAATTTCGCCACGGCCCGGTGGGGCGGTGGAGAGGCGGGGCGTCAGAGCCGGGCGGCGGGCTAGCAGGTTGGCGGGGCAGCGAGGCAGCGGGCGGCGGCAGCGGGCTAACAGATTGGCGTGGCGGCAGGGCAGCGGGCGTTGGGCAACGGGTCAGCAGACGGTGGGCTAACGGAGCGGCGGGTCAGCGCGGCGGCGGCAGGGGCTGCGGGGCAGTGGCAAGAGCGGGGCCAACGGGGCGGCGGCAGGAGCAGCGGGACAGCGGCAGGAGCGGGGGCGGTGGGCCAACAGGGCAGCGACGGCGATGGAGCTGCGGCGGGCAGCAGGACACCAAGTGGCCCATCAACACATGGCGGGCAACCTACCCAACGAAGCTGGAAGCGAGCACGCTCGTCCGCTCGTGCGGTCGGCTTGACTTGGGGTTTTTGGGCTTAAAATCGGTCGGCGGGCAGGCTCTACCACCTGCCCTTTTTCGCCCGACGAAGCCCAAAAAAGGGGCCCCAAGTCAAGCCGACCGCACCCGGAGACGGCTGTAGCGACACCCAGTGTCGAGCACCACCCAATCAATCCCCTCTGTCCACTATAGACACACCCCACCAGAGGTCCCCCCACCGCGCCCCCCCGAATCCGATGCTACGACACCCCACCGACAATTTCGTCACCCCCAAAACTACCCACCAGAAATTGTCGTACCCCATCACTACACTCAAATTCGGGGGGGGACCCCCGCGACGGGACACACACAAGAAGCTCCGGCCCCCCGCAAATCAAGCAACAGCGTGCAAATTGCCATCAGCACCCACGATGCACCGGGCGCTGTTCGTACCCCCCTGGACGAACTCGGTCACGCAGCGGCCGAGTTGGGCGTGGCCGTCGGCGTTGGGGTGGAAGGACTGCTGGGCCAGGTGGATGCCGATGGCGTCCAGGCCGCCGTGCACGAGGGCGTCGGGGTCGACGGTGATGCGGCGCTGCCATTCGCCGGTGGAGCTGGCGCCCTTGCTGCACGCCTCGTGGTTCTCGGTGGCGCGGGAGAAGTCGAGGAACTTCACGCCCGCGCGGGTGGCGGCGCCGCGCAGGGCGTCGGCGAACTGGGGGACGGCGACGGTCCGGCCGTACTGGGCGTCTGCCAGGCGCAGCGGGCAGCCGTAGGGACCGTGCAGGACGGAGTCCATCTTCTCGGTCAGCGGTGAGGCGTAGGAGGTGAGGACGAAGCTGTAGGACGAGTTCGAGTAGCCGGCCTGGGTCATCGCGGAGCGGACGTCGGCGATCGCGGCCTCGACCTTCGGCGCCATCGCGGCGAGGCGGGCGGGCCACTCGGTTTGCAGGCTGGAGCGGCAGGACGGGCCGAACGGGTTCAGCCAGGCCTCGATGCAGTCGACGATGGTGTCGGCGAACTGCGGGTCGTCGTTGGCGCCGATCTGCAGCACGACCGCGGTCACCCGGTTCTGCCGGGCGATGTCGATCAGGCGCCTGGCCTGCGAGCCCTCGGTGTAGTGCACGGTGTCGGCCAGCGACACGTTCGCCGAGTCGGCGCCGGAGCAGGCGAGGTTGAACGTCCGGTCGGCCACGTGGGTCTGGTGCACCAGCGCACGGGTCGAGCGGTGGCACCAGTTGCCGTTCTCGCCCTCGGTGCCGGGCTCGTAGGACCCCGCGCCCTCACCGGAGATGGCGCTGTCGCCGAGCGACACGATCGCCGTCGGCCGGGTGTCGCGCGGGGCGGCGGACACGGGTTGGGCGATGGCTCCGGTCAGGACCAGAGCGGCGAGTACTGCTCGAAGCGCACCGACGCGCATGGCGACTCCAGGAAGATCACGGCCATTTCGCGCCGGTCGACGCAAAACGACCGTAATATCGGCGTTACCGCACGACAATGACCCGAACGGTGCTCAAACCCCGTGGGTTCGGGTTCACGAACCGGTCGTTCTGCCCAGCCGGAACGTGAAGTCGAGCCGCCGCCACCCACCGTCGACGACCCGGCCGTCCGGGGTCGGCCCGCCGGTGGGGACGAAGTCGACGACGAGGTCGTCCTTCACGCCGAAGACGGTGTCGGAGTCGAGGTACTCGCCGCCTGCCACGAACAGCTGGGTGATGAGCTTGTGGTGGCCGGGCGCGGAGATCATGAAGTGCACGTGCGGCGCGCGGTACTGGTGGCGCCCGGTCGCCTGGAGCATCCGGCCGACGGGGCCGTCCACGGGGATCGGGTAGGCCGACGGCAGGATCGACCAGAACGCGAACCGGCCGTCGGCGTCGGTGCGGAACCGGGCGCGCAGCACCGGGCCGTCCAGGTCGGGCAGCTGGATGTCGTAGAACCCGTCGTCGTCGGCCTGCCACACGTCCACGACCGCGTCCGCGATCGGCGCGCCGTCCGGGTCGGTGACCCGGATGTCCGCCCACAGCGGGGTTCCGGCGACGCCCTCGGCGAGGTCGGTGCCGGACTCGACCGCGGGCGGGCCGTCCACGTAGAACGGCCCGAGCACCGCGGACGACGTGGAGTCGGGGGTGCGCGAGTTGGTCAGGGCGTCGACCACGCTGGAGAGCCCCAGGGTGTCCGACAGCAGCACGAACTCCTGCCGCACGTCGCTGCTGATCTGCCCCGTCCCGGTCAGGAAGTCGACGGCGGCCTGCCACTCGGCCTGGGTCAGGTCGTTGGTGGTGGCGAAGGAGTGCAGCCGCCGCACCAGGTCCGTCAGCAGCGAGCGGAGGCGCTTGTCCGGGGTGCGGGCGAAGCTCGCGACCACCTCGTCGGTGAGCCACCCGAGGTCGGGCACGCGGCTCGCGGGCCGCTTGCCGTGCCACGCGTCGGACAGCAGCGCGGCGACGCCCTCGCCGGTCACCTCGCGCGGGTTCTGGTAGACCCGCGAGGTGGAGAGCTCGACCGCGAGGGGCAGGTCCTCCCGCGGGAAGTCCAGCTGCCGCAACGAGGTCGGGCCGCCGACCGACTCGACCAGGTCGAACACCCCCGCGGGCGCGTCGGGCACGCCCAGCGCCCCGGCGATGCGCTCCATCACCTCGGGCACGGCCTTCGCGTTGTAGGCCATGACGTGCGGCAGGACCACGGTGTGCGTCTCGGCGTGCGGCAGGCCGAACGAGCCGCCGAGGGTGTGGCAGATCTTGTGGTGCAGGCTCATCCCGACCGAGCCGAGGCAGGTGCCCGCGAGCCACGCGCCGATCAGCAGGTCGGCACGGGTGTCCACATCGGACGGATCGGCTGCCAGCGCGCGCAGGCCCCTGGAGATGCGGGCGACCGCGTCCAGCGCGATGGAGTCGGTGACCGGCTCGGACTGCGGCGAGTACAGCGCCTCGACGGCGTGCGCGAGGGCGTTGACGGCGCTGGTGACCGACAGGTCGACCGGCAGGCTCAGGGTGAGGTCCACGTCGTAGACCACGGTCTCCGGCCGGATCTCCGGCGCGGACCTGGTCGTCTTGCGGCCCTCGGCCGTCTCGCCGAGCACCGCGGTCACCTCGGACCCGGAGTAGGTGGTGGGCACGATGACCTGCGGCACGTTGGTGCGCGCGGCCAGCGCCTTGGACAGCCCCGTGGTCGAGCCGCCGCCGATCGCGACCACGCAGTCGGCGCTGTTGGAGCGCAGCACGCCCAGCGCGTGCTCGGTCACCTCGACCGGGGTGTGCATGGCGGCGCCGTCGAAGCGGGCGGCCAGCAGCGGGCCGAGCGACTCCCCCACCCGCTGCGCCACGTCGTCCAGCCGCTTGCTCGCCAGCAGGAGCACGCGGTTGCCGCCGACCCTCTCCACCTCCGCCCGCACCTGCGAGATGGTGCCGGAGCCGAAGACGACGCGGGTCGACCGCACTTCGTGGACGAAGGGCTTCATCAGGCGCTGAACTCCGGGGTTCGGTCGGGGCTCGCGGCGGCGAGCAGCTTGGGCAGCGTGTCGAGTGTCGCGTCCGCACCGTAGCCGGGGCTACCCGGCTGCTGGCGCCAGGACTCGTCCAGACCGCCCGCGTCGAGGGCGTCGAAGCCCAGCTCGTCGACGAGCGCCAGCACGACCGCCTTCGCCGCCGCGTCGTCGCCCGCGACCGGCAGGGCGATGCGCCCCTCGGTGCCCGCGGGGACGCCCTTCTCCAGCAGGTGTCCGGCGTAGATGCCGTTGAACACCTTCACGACCGGGTGTCCGAGCTGGTCGGAGACCCAGCGGCTCTCGGTGGCGCCGTCCTCGATCGCGTCGATGCGGCCGTCGCGCCCTGGGTAGTAGTTGCCCGTGTCGATCACCGCCACGCCCTCGGCGGCCCCGTCGAGCAGGCCCTTCGGCAGGTCGGCGACCTTGCCCTCCGGGATGGCGACTACGACCACCTCGGCGCCGCGGGCCACCTCGGCGAGCGGGACCGCCCGCGCGCCGGTCTGCGTCGCCAGGTCCGCGAGCGTCGCCGGGCCGCGCGAGTTGGCCACGGACACGTCGTGCCCGAGCGCGGTGAGCCGCCGGGTGAGGGCACCGCCGATGTTGCCCGCTCCGATGATGCCGACCTTCATCGAGATCACTTCCCGTCCGAGTCGCCTGGGTGCAGCTTGCCCTCACGCGGTCCAACGCGCACCGCCATCCGGATCATTCCGCCGGGCCCGCAAGACTGCGGTCGCGGCGACCCGGCGCAGGGGGAAGATCCTCGCGAATCCGAGGAACGGGGTGGACCAGTCGGTGGCGCACTTACCCGAGTCCGGCGATCCCGGTCTGGACCCCGAGGTCGTGCGGCGGGCGGTCGGCGGCGACCAGGCGGCGACGAGGGCGCTGCTGGAGGCGATCAGACCGGTGGTGGTGCGCTACTGCCGGGCGCGGGTGGGGCGCCACGAGCGGACGTTCGGCTCGGCCGACGACGTCGCCCAGGACATCTGCCTCGCGGTGCTGACCGCGCTGCCGACCTTCCGGGACCAGGGCAGGCCGTTCCTGGCGTTCGTCTTCGGCATCGCCGCGCACAAGGTCGCCGACGCCCACCGCGCGTCGGCCAAGAACCGCGTCGAGCCCATGTCGGAGGTGCCGGACTTCGAGGAGGTCGCGGCGGGCCCCGAGGAACGGGCCCTGCTCGACGACCTGTCCACTCGAATGGGTGGTTTGTTGCGAACACTTCCGGAGCGCCAGCGGGAGATCCTGGTACTGAGAGTAGTGCTCGGCCTGTCCGCTGACGAGGCAGCGGAGGCCATCGGGTCCACGCCCGGAGCCATTCGGGTGGCGCAGCACCGGGCGTTGACCCAGTTGCGCAAGGCGGTGGGCGCTCCCGGTCGTTAGGCAGTTGTCAAGAAACCGATTTACATTCACGCCGTGGAGGACGAGAGCCCCGAGCTGGTGCTGCGCTCCGCGGTCGAGGCCGCGGTGCGCCAGGTGCTGGGTGCCGGCTCGGCACCCGACCCGTGCGTGGTGATCAACCAGGTCATGATCGACTTCGCCGTCCGGGTCGCCGCCGTGCAGCACCAGCTCGCCGCGGTGGCGGAGCGCGACCCCCTGGGCGGGGTGGCGCTGGCCCGCAGGCACCTCGGCGCGGCGTTCGGCCACTTCAGCGACGGGCGGGCCGCCGAGGGCCGGGCCGAGCTGATCACGGCGCGTGCGCTGCTGAACGGGTCCGGCGACGCCGACCGCAGCCACGAGTGGAGCCTCTGAAGCCGGAATCGGGGCGGAGGTAGGCTTTCCGCCATGGCTTCCCAGGCAGCGATCGGCTTCACGCGCGGCGCCCCCTCCTTGGACATCATCGACACCGAAGGGCTGGTCGAGGCGACCAGGCTCGCCTTCGCCGAGGACCCCGCGGGCACGACGGCCTACGGCACAGCGGTCGGCTACGCGCCGCTGCGCAAGTGGATCGCCGAGCAGCACGGCGTCCCGGTCGAGCAGGTGCTGGTCACCAACGGCTCGATGCAGGCCGACGCGTTCCTGTTCGAGCAGCTCGTCTCCCCCGGTGACGCGGTCATCGTCGAGGCGCCGACCTACGACCGCACGCTGCTGAACCTGCGCCAGCGCGGTGCCGAGGTGCACCCGATCGCGCTGCACGAGGACGGCATCGACGTCGACGCGGTGCAGGCGCTGCTGGAGAGCGGTGTCCGCCCGAAGCTCGCGCACATCATCCCGAACTTCCAGAACCCCGCCGGCTACACGCTGAGCGCGCCGAAGCGGGCCCGCCTGCTCGCGCTCGCCTCGCAGTACGGCTTCACGCTGTTCGAGGACGACCCGTACTTCTCGATCCGCTTCGAGGGCGAGCAGCTGCCCACGATGCTGTCGCAGGACACCTCCGGCAGCGTCGTGTACGCGTCGTCGTTCTCCAAGACGGTGTGCCCCGGCATCCGGGTCGGCTACCTCGTCGGGCCCGCGGAGGTCATCGCGGGCATCGCCAAGATCGCGACCACGACCTACATCTCCCCCAACATGGTGTCGCAGTCGATCGTGAACCAGTTCTGCCGCTCCGGGCGGCTGGACAAGTCCATCGACACCGTCCGCGCCGCGCTGCGGCAGCGCAAGGACGCCCTGGTAGCGGCGTTGGAGCGCGAGCTGCCGAAGGCGGAGTACACCGCGCCGCAGGGCGGCTACTTCATGTGGGTCCGGCTGCCCGGCGTGTCGATCGACGCGCTCGCGGACGCCGCGGCCGAGCACGGGGTGGCGTTCGTGAAGGGCGCGGACTTCCTGCTGGAGGGCGGCGACGACTCGGTGCGGCTGGCCTACTCCGGTCTGTCGGCCGAGGAGATCGACGAGGGCGTCACCCGCCTCGCGGCGGCCGTCCGCTCGCTCGACGCGTGATGCGGGACCAGCTCGTAGGGGAGTTCCTGGAGCGGCTGTCGGCACGGGTGTCCGCACCCGGTGGCGGTGCGACGGCCGCGCTGCACGCCGCCCAGTCCGCGGCGCTGCTGGGCATGGTCGCGCGGTACAGCGACGGGCCCAAGCACGCCGGGGACGCGGACGCGATCTCGGCGGTGCTGTCCGAAGTGGACGCTCTCCGGGTCGACGCCCTGCGGCTGGCCGAGGACGACGCCGCGGCGTTCACCGCCGTGACCGACGCCTACAAGCTGCCGAAGGGCCCCGAGCGGTCCGCGGCGATCGCGGAAGCGCTTGCGGGAGCCGCCGTCCCGCCGCTGCGCACCATCGCCGTCGCCGAACGGCTGGTCGCGCTGGCCGAGGTGCTGCTGCCCCTCGGCAACCGCAACGTGATCACCGACGTGGCCGCGGCGGCCGACGCGGCCCGCGCCGCGGCGACCACCGCCAGGGTCAACGCGGAGATCAACGGGGCCGCTGTGGAGTCCGATGTGGACGCGTTGGCCGCACGGGCCGACCGGGTCACCTCAAGAGTGCGCGAGGAGATCGCCAAGTGAGCACGTTGTCCGGCAAGGAGTTCGCCACCACGATCCGCGAGGACGTGACCGAGAGGGCGGCGAAGCTGGCCGTCGACGGCACGTCCGCGCGGCTGGCCGTGGTCACGGCGACCGCCGACGAGGCCGCCGCCTGGTACGTGCGGTCGATCGCGAAGGCCGCGGAGAAGGTCGGGATCACCTGCGACGTGGTGGACCTCGGTGCGGCCGCGACCGGGGCGGAGCTGGCCGAGGCGCTGACCGCGCTGAGCGCGGACGACGCCGTGCACGGGGTCATCCTGCAGACACCGCTGCCCGACGGCTTGTCGGTGGCCGACCTGGCCTCCAACATCGTGGCGCGCAAGGACGTCGACGGCTCGAACCCGGCCTCGCTCGGACGGCTGGCCGCCGGGCTGACCGCGTTCGCGCCCGCCACCGCCGCCGCCGTGGTGGCCCTGCTGGAGCACCACGAGGTGGAGCTGGCGGGCAAGCACGTCGTCGTCGTGGGGCGGTCGACCGTGGTCGGCAAGCCGGTGGCGCACCTGCTGCTGGACCGGGACGCGACGGTCACGGTGTGCCACTCGAAGACCGCCGACCTCGCCGCGGTCACCACGACCGGTGACGTCGTGGTGGCGGCCGTCGGCGTGCCGGGGCTGATCAAGGCCGAGCACGTCCGCGAGGGCGCGACCGTGGTCGACGTCGGCACGAACGCCACCGCCGACGGCGGTCTGGTCGGCGACGTCGACGCCGCCGTGGCGGAGAAGGCCGCGCTGACGCCGGTTCCCGGTGGGGTCGGCCCGGTCACCACCGCGTTGTTGTTGCGCAACACCGTGGAGGCCGCCGAGGCGGCGACGCAGCGGGTGGCGGTCCCCGGTCGGCGCAGACAGCCCAGCTGGCGCCGCTGACACCCCACCGCACGCACGACCCGACCGGTCGGTCCACTTCGGACCGACCGGTCTCGTGCGTCAGGCCTGGTTGAAGGTGTCCGGGTCGGGGCCGAGGCGCTTGCCCGTGTCGAGGCCGGACAGCGCGGCCACGTCCTCGTCGTCCAGGGCGAAGTCGAAGACGTCGGCGTTCTCCGCGATCCGGGCCGGGGTCACCGACTTCGGGATGACGACGGTGCCCAGCTGGAGGTGCCAGCGCAGCACGACCTGAGCGGGCGTGCGGTCGTGCTTGGCCGCGACGGCGGCGACGGTCCGGTCGGACAGCAGCTCGCCGCCCTGCCCCAGCGGGGACCACGCCTCGGTGGTGATGCCGTGCCGGGTGTGGAACTCGCGCAGCGCCGCCTGGTTGAAGAACGGGTGCAGCTCGACCTGGTTGACCGACGGCACGACACCGGTCGCGTCGACGAGCTGCTCCAGGTGCTCCGGCTGGAAGTTGGAGACGCCGACCGAGCGCACCCGGCCGTCGGAGAGCAGCTTTGCGAACGCCTTCCAGGTCTCCACCTGCAGGCCGCGCGCGGGCGTCGGCCAGTGGACCAGGTACAGGTCGAGGCGGTCGAGCCCGAGCTTGGCCAGGCTGGTGTCGAACGCGCGCAGGGTCTTGTCGTAGCCCTGGTCGGCGTTCCACAGCTTGGTGGTGACGAACAGGTCGTCGCGCGGCACGTCCGACTCGGCGATGGCGTGGCCGACGGCCTCCTCGTTGCGGTACGCCGCGGCGGTGTCGATGCTCCTGTAGCCCGCCGCGAGGGCGTGCGACACGGCGGCCTTCGTCTCGTCGTCGGGCACCTGGAAGACGCCGAAGCCGAGCTGCGGCATGGTGACGCCGTCGTTGAGGGTGACGTTCGGGATCGCGGTCATGAGGTGCGTCCTTCCACCGGTCAGGGGATCAGGGTGTTGGCGATGCCGCCGTCGGCGCGCAGCGCGGCACCGGTCGTGGCCGAGGACAGGTCGGAGGCGACGTAGGCGATGAAGTTGCCGATCTCCTCCGGCCGGATGAGGCGCTTGAGCAGCGAGGTGGGGCGCTCGGTCTCCATGAAGCGGCGCTCGGCCTCCTCGAACGGGACGTCGCGGCCGACGCGGTCGGCGATGAACTCGCGCACGCCCTCGGTCAGCGTCGAGCCGGGCAGCACGGTGTTGACCGTGACGCCGGTGCCCGCGACCTCCTGGGCCATGCCGCGCGAGACCGCGATCTGGGCGGTCTTCGTCATGCCGTAGTGCACCATCTCGGTGGGGATCTGGATCGCGGACTCGCTGCTCACGAAGATCACCCGACCCCAGCCGCGGCCGACCATCCGGGGCGCGTAGTGCCTGGCGAGGCGGATGCCGGACAGCACGTTGACCTCGAAGTAGCGCACCCACTCCTCGTCGGGGACCTCGAAGACGGGGACGGCGCCGAAGATGCCGAGGTTGTTCACCAGCACGTCGACGTCGGGCAGCTGCCCGACCAGGTCGGCCGCGCCCTCGGCGGTGGCCACGTCGGCGGCGATGCCGGTGACCTTCGTGGACCCGGTCTCCTCGCGCAGCCCGTCCACGGCGTCCGCGACGCGCCGCTCGTCGCGCCCGTTGACGACCACCGCCGCGTCCGCGAGCGCGAGGGCCCTGGCCGCCGCGTAGCCGATCCCGGAGCTGGACCCGGTGACCAGCGCGGTGCGGCCGGTGAGGTCGATCTTCACGGTGCTCCTTCTTGTAGGCGGTAAGCTGTAACCAGCGTAAGCAATACTTGCAGACGCCGACTGTTGCACACGCTTGATAGTGCACGCGTGGTCGACGACCCGCAAACCGGGAAGGGGTGAACCGTGTCACTGGCCGAGGACGCCACCGAGGCGCGCGCCCAGGGCTGGCGGACGCTCGCCGCACTGCACGCGCGCATCGAGGACAAGCTCGAACGCGCCCTGCAACGCGCGCACGACCTCTCCGTCAGTGAGTACACCGTTCTGGACGTGCTCGCCCGCCAGGACGACTTCCACCTGCGGATGTCGCAGGTCTCCCAGGCGGTGGTGCTGAGCCAGTCCGCCACCACGCGGCTCGTGACGCGGCTGGAGGACCGCGGGCTGCTCGGGCGGTACCTGTGCGCCACGGACCGGCGGGGCATCTACACCGAGCTGACCCCTGCAGGTGTCGCGCTGCTCGACGCGGCGCGGCCGACGCACGACGCGGCGCTGGGCGAGGCGCTGGCGGAGGCCGAACGGCTGCCCGAGCTCGCACCCCTGGTGACCGCGCTCGCCGGACTGCCCGCGTCAAGCACTTCCAGGTAGTGGACGGCGTTGACGCGCCGTGGCGGAGTTGGTCGGATCAGCCTTGTGAGAAACCTGGAACAGCTCGACGCGGCGGACGTCACCTTCGTCATCCGGGTGACCGCACCACAGGCTTCCAGGGTCGCGAACCGGGTGGCGGACGCGCTCAAGGCCGCGCTGGGGCAGGCGGCCGTGGACGTCGAGGTCCCGGTGCGGCGCGGCGGGCCCGCGCTGCGGGTGTTCCCCGAGTCCCGCCGGGTGCTGCACCGCGGGGAGGCGGTGGAGCTGACGCGGCTGGAGTTCGACCTGCTGCTGCACCTGTGCAGCCAGCCCCGGCGGGTGCACCGCAGGGCGGCGTTGATGCACCAGGTGTGGGGCGCCACGACCGTGGTGGACACGCGGACGGTGGACGTGCACGTGCGGCGGATCCGGCGGAAGCTGGGCGACGCGGCCGGGGTGATCGGGACGGTGCGCGGCGTGGGCTACCGGGTGGACCAGGAGCACCAGGTGAGGGTGGAGCGGGAGGACTGACCCCTTGCCGCACACCGTGCGCGGGGCACCACCGACGAGGTAGCGGGGCGGGAGGCGGCCTCCGGGCGGTGTCTACTCGGCGGCGTCGGGAAGTGGATCGCACTCCGGACCGTTGGTCCACAGCTGGTCGGCGGTTCCCTCGTCGAGGCGGCGGGCGTAGAGCTCGACCTTGCGGTGGATGACGGTCAACGCCTCCTGGAGGTCGTCGACCTGCTGCTGCACGTTCGCCTCGTGGCGGCGGAGGATGTCGAAGCGCTCGACCTCGTTGCCGGGGCCCGCCAGGACCAGGCCCGCGTAGCGCCGGATCTCGGGCAGGGGCATGCCCGAGGAGCGCAGCTTCGTGCACACCTTGAGCCACTCCACCTCCTCGGTCGTGAACACGCGCCTGCCCGCGGCGTTGCGCCGCACGGGGGCGACGAACAGGCCTTCCTGCTCGTAGAAGCGCAGGGTGTGGGTGGTGAGGCCGGTCAGCGCGCTGACCTGGCCGATGCTCAGGGTGGTCTCCGCGGCCGTGGACATGGCTCCCACTCTACGAGCTTGACTTCGAGTCGACTCGAACTCATAGCGTCGAGGGCGACATCGAGGAAAGGAACACCATGCCCTCCACCTGGTTCATCACCGGTACCTCCACCGGCTTCGGGCGCCTGCTCGTCGAGGAGCTGCTGGGGCGCGGCGACCGGGTCGCCGCGACGCTGCGCAAGCCGGAGGCGCTGGACGACCTGCAGGCGGAGCACGGCGACCGGCTGTGGGTCGGCCGGTTGGACGTGACGGACACCGAGCAGGTCCGGAAGGTCGTGGACGACGCGTTCCAGGAGCTCGGCACGATCGACGTGGTCGTCAACAACGCCGGTCACGGGGTGTTCGCGTCGGTCGAGGAAGCCACCGACGAGCAGATCCGGCAGGTCGTGGACACCAACCTGATGGGGTCGATCCACGTGATCCGCGCGGCGCTGCCGCACCTGCGCGCCCAGGGGCGCGGGCGGATCCTCCAGGTCTCGACGGCGGGCGGGCA
Source organism: Umezawaea tangerina (assembly GCF_003002815.1). Classification (GTDB taxonomy): domain Bacteria; phylum Actinomycetota; class Actinomycetes; order Mycobacteriales; family Pseudonocardiaceae; genus Umezawaea; species Umezawaea tangerina. The sequence continues at coordinate 449,811 of NZ_PVTF01000006.1, forward strand.
GGCGACCTACCCGAACTTCGGGTACTACCACGCGTCGAAGTGGGGGATCGAGGGGTTCTGCGAGACGGTGGCACGGGAGATCGCGCCGTTCGGCATCGGGCTGACCATCGTGGAGCCCGGTGCCACGCCGACCGGGTTCGGCGGCTCGCTGGCGACCGCGCCGATCATGCCGGAGTACGAGAACACGCCCGCGGGTGACGTGCGGCGCGCGCTCGCGGACGGCAGCTTCACGTTGCCGAACGACCCGAGGAAGATCGCGAAGGCCATGATCGAGCTGGTCGACACCGGCGCGGTGCCGCTCCGCCTCCCCCTCGGGTCCGACACCTACCGCGACGTGCGGGCGGCGCTGGTGGCCCGGCTCGCCGAGCACGACGAGCACCGCGAGGTCGCGCTGTCCGTCGAGCGGGACTAGTCCCTAGGCGGAGTGGGCCAGCGCGCTGGAGAGGGAGTCGAACTCGGTGAACTCGTCGCGCACGCCCAGCAGGTCCAGCAGGCGGGAGACCTCGGGCGAGCGGATGAGGCGGAGGTCGATGCGGAAGGCGTGGGCGCGGCGGGCGGTCTCCAGCAGGCAGTCGACGCCGACCGAGCCGAAGAACGTGACCGAGGACAGGTCCAGGACCAGTGGTCCCGAGCCGGAGGCCACGCTGTCCAGGCTCCAGCGGAGCTTGCGGACGGTGGCGATGTCGATCTCCCCCGAGACGGAGACGACGGTCGCACCCGCCAACCGCCAGCGCTGGACGACGAGCGAACCTTGGATGTCCGTGGGCACCGGATGCTCCTCAGGGTTGCTGATCCGGTCCCCGACCTGGATCGGATCTCCTCCCCCAACGTAGCCGAGATCCGGTGCACCACAAGCCTTTCACCTGATCGAGGCAACGTCCCGCTGGGCTACTCGTGGGAGGGTTCACCCGTCGGCACACCGTCCGGGTGGCCCTCGGAGTCGATGGTGTCGCGGTGCCGCTGCATCAGCGGCAGCAGGAACCACAGCGTCGTGAACCCCACTCCGGCGACGACGCCGAACAGGATCGCCACCCAGCCGCCGACGATGACCTCACCGAGCAGCAGCACCGTTCCGGTCATCGCCGCGGCGAGGGTGCCGAGGCCGACGACGGTGAACCGGTGGGCGATGGTGATGATGTCCTCGCGCCTGCCGCGGCGGAACAGCATGCGGTGCCACGCGGCGGGCGCGGTCAGCAGCGCCACCGAGCAGGCCGCGAACAGGATCGTGACCAGGTGCGTGACCCGCACGTACCGGTCGATGTCCTGGTAGCGGTCGGTGAAGACGATCGACAGCAGGAAACCGAACAGGATCTGCACGCCCGCCTGCGCGACCCGCAGCTCCTGGAGCAGCTCGTTCAGGTTGCGCTTCAGGCGTTCCTGCTCGGATTCCTCGGCCTCGCTCATGGCTCAGTTGTACCCCGCGCCAAAACGGACAAACGAGTGCGAACGGCCTAGGCGGTCATGCCCTGCGGACGCGGTCGAGGATGCTGGTCACCGACTCGCGCAGCGCGGTGGCCGCGTCGCCCAGCAACGACGGCGGGGACGGCTTGCGGGGAGCGTGAGCGTCGTCGGCGTCGAGCTCCAGCAGCGCCCGGACGACCGCGACCACGACGTCGGGGTGGCCGAGCGGCAGGGACTCGCGCACGACCACGCGGACGTCCGCCTGCTGGCCGGTGGTGCGGTCCGGCCCCTCCTCGGGGTCGACCAGCAGCACCGACCGCACCAGGCCCCGGTACCGGTCGGCCAGGTACAGCGCGCTGGCCGCCGCGGGGCCGCCGGTCAGCAGGTGCACGGGCACGCCGCGGCCCTCGAACTCGGCCAGCAGGTCGGACACCTCGCGCCACGGGCCGTCGGCCGCGGGCAGCCTGCACCAGAGCACCTGGAGGTGCTCCACGAGCGGCTGCCACGTGGCGGGGAGGTCGCCGTGCCTGCCCACCCCGGCGGGGTCGAGCACGACGACGGCGGGCGCGTCCCTGGGACCCGCCCACAGCGCGGAAGGGCCTGCCGATCGGGTCTCGTCGACATCGCTCATGATCGGGTGTTACCCGGTTGCGGCCGCTTTAACCATCGGTTCGACCGCGTACACCCTGTAGGCGTCACGGATGGCTGCGCCACGTTGCGGACCCGCACCCCGCCGGGTCTCACGCCGTGCCCGATGCCGAAGTGCGCGTGCCCGTGGACGGCCAGTCCGCGTGGTTGCCGACGTTCTCCAGCGCCGGGCCCCGCGCGTCCTTGCCGAGGTGCACGTCGCCGACGGCGGCGATAAGGCCCGCCCGCACGGCGAGTCCTCAGTGGACTTCCGCACTTCCGGCCAGTCGAGCTGCTCCCGCAGCGCCCGCGCGAACGGCAGCAGCTCGCTGGAGTCGCAGCGGTGGCCGTCCGGCACGAGCAGCTCGCAGAGCATCACCTCGGTCGCGACGGTTCCTACTCCGGTGCCAGTGGTGGACTCTGCGGCAGCCCGTCCTGCTCCCCCATGCCCGCCAGCAGCTCCCGCACCACCTCGCGCGCGTTGCGGGTGGGCTTCCAGCCCAGCTCCGTGCGCGCCCGGTCGGTCGACAGGATCGGCGCACCCAGCGCCAGGTCGACCCAGCCGGGTGACGTCGGCTGCGCGTGCAGCCTCCAGGTGGCGGTCGCGAGTCCGCGGAAGGCGGACGCCGGGACGGGGACGTGCCGCGCCCCGACCAGTTCCGCGAGGTCGCGCGGACCGATCACCGGTTCGGCGGCGATGTTCACCGCTCCCGGCAGCCGGGTCTCCAGCACCCGCACGACGGCTTCCGCCACGTCGTCGGCGTGCACGAACTGAAGCACCAGCCCCGACGGCAGCGGCAGCACCGGGATGCGGCCGGACACCGCCATCCGCAGCAGTCCGGGACGGATCAGCGGGCCGAGGAAGAACCGCTTGATCTCCGAGGCCGCGTCGGCCTGCATGATCAGCCCCGGTCGCAGCCGGGACGTCGTGAGGTAGGGGTTGTCGCGCCGGACCTCGTCGAGCAGTCGCTCCACAGTGGACTTGTGCCTGCTGTAGGACGACGACGGGATGCCGCCGACCGGCCACCGCTCGTCGACCCGCCGGGTCTTGTCCGCCCGCGTGTACGCGCCGACCGACGACATGTGCACCAGATGCGGGACGCGGGCGCCGACGGCGGCGGCGAAGACGCGCTTGCTGCCCATGACGTTGGTGCGGTGCAACGCCCGCTCGTCCTGGCTGGGCTGGATGAGCCAGGCCAGGTGGACGACCGCGTCGGCGCCGAGCATCAGGTCGGCCAGCGGCTCCTCGGCGCCCGGCATGCCGATGTCGACGGCGGCCCAGTCGGCCCGTGAGTACGGCGGTCCCGAGGCGGGGACCCGGCGGGCGACCGCCGTGACCTCCACCTCGGGGGGAAGTGCGCGCAGCAGCGCCGTTCCGACGTTGCCGCTGGCCCCCGTCACGACGACCCTCATGCGCGCACCTCGCCCGGCTCAGTCCACACTGCGCACGACCACCGGGTCCAGGCCCTCGTCCGGGTCGCCGACCCAGCAGACCCACTCGTCGGGGTCCCGCGCGATCGGGATCATCGGCGCCCACATCCCGTGGCCGCCGAACCGCGCCTCGCCGGTGGTCGTCGGATCCGTTCTCCGCACAATCTCCACTTGTCCCATCTCCGTCCTCTCCGCGCACGACGACGCCCTCCTGCCGACGGGAGGTCGGCGGGAGGGCGTCACCGCGTCATCGGGGTCATGCGGACGGGGTACCCACGTTCAGCTGCGCGACACCGTCAGATCCCGCGCGGCGGCGTAGGCGGCCCTGACGGCCGGGGTGGAATCGGCCTCGTAGCTGGTGGTGCTCAGCGCCTCACCCCAGTGCGGAGGGGCTTCCGCGCCGCTCACCGCCCACGCGGCCTGGCGGGCCGCGCCGTCGGCGACGTACTCGCCGGGAGCGGGAACCAGGACGGGGCAGCCGAACACGGCGGGCGCGATCTCCCGCACCGCGGGCGACTGGGCGCCGCCACCGATGAGGAGCACCCGGCTGATGGGCGTGCCCACGGCGGCCAGCGCGTCGATCGCGTCGGCCAGGCTGCACAGCATGCCCTCCACAGCGGCCCGCGCGAAGTGCGCGGGGGTCGCGGTGTCCAGGCGCAGCCCGTGCAGCGCGCCGGTCGAGTCCGGCTTGTTCGGCGTGCGCTCGCCTTCCAGGTACGGCACCAGGACGAGCCCACCGGTGTCCGGGATGGACAGTGCAAGCCTGGACAGCTCCGCCAGGTCCACGCCGAGCACCCTGGCCGTCGCGTCGAGCACCCTGGAGGCGTTCAACGTGCAGACCAGCGGCAGGAACGTGCCCTCGGCGTCGGCGAACCCGCTCACCAGACCCGAGACGTCCGCCGACGGGTGCGGCGATCGAGCGAACGCCGTGCCGGACGTGCCGATGGAGACGATCACGTCGCCGGGCCCGACCTGGACGCCCAGCGCGGCACCGGCGTTGTCGCCCGCGCCCGCGCCGAGGACCGCTCCGCCCGCCGTCGTGCCCGCGTGGTCGGCGGGTCCGACCACGCGGGGCAGCACCGGTCGCTTGCCCAGCGCGAGGTCGAGCAGGTCGAGCCGGTACTCGCCGGTGGACGGCGACCAGTAGCCCGTGCCGCTGACGTCGCTGCGGTCGGTGACCAGGGCCTCCAGCCCCGGCGCGCCCGCGAGCTTCCAGGTCAGCCAGTCGTGCGGCAGGCACACCGCGGCGACGCGCGCGGCGTTGTCCGGCTCGTGCTCGGCGAGCCACCGCAGCTTCGTCACGGTGAGCGCGGCGACCGGCACGCTGCCGACCGCCCGCGCCCACTCCTGCGGACCGCCCAGCTCCCCGGTCAGCGCCGTCGCGGCGGCGGCCGACCGGGTGTCGTTCCACAGCAGCGCCGGGCGCACCACCTCGCCGTCGGCGTCGAGGCACACCATGCCGTGCTGCTGGGCCGCCACGGACACCCCGGCGACGTCGTCGAGGCCACCCGCGGCCTCGACGGCCTCGCCGAGCGCGGTCCACCACGCCGCCGGGTCGACCTCGGTGCCCGTCGGGTGGGACGCCCTGCCCTCGCGGACGAGGGCGCCCGTCTCCGCGTCGCGGACAACTACCTTGCAGGACTGCGTGGAGGAGTCGATCCCGGCGACGAGCATTATCAGCGAGCTCCCAGGAGGTGTTCGAGCGCCAACTGCGACAAGTGCACGAAACCGTAACCCTGCGCGCCCGCCGCGTCCACGTCGAAGTCCTCGAACGCGGACCTGTCCGCGAGCAGGTCGCGCGCCGTCTCACCGCGGGAGAGCGTCGGCAGCCCGAGCTCGGCCACCTTGGCCGCGGCCAGCGCCTCCTGCACCTCGGGGTCGGCGCGGAAGGACGCCGCGCGCTCCTTGAGCAACAGGTAGGTGCGCATGTTCGCGGCGGCGCTGGACCACACGCCGTCCATGTCCTCGGTCCGCAGCGGCTTGTAGTCGAAGTGCCGGGGACCGTCGTAGCCGCCGTTCTCCAGCAGGTCCACGAGGAAGAACGCGGACAGCACGTCGCCGTGGCCGAAGATCAGGTCCTGGTCGAAGCGCGGACCGTGCTGGCCGTTGAGGTCGATGTGGAAGAGCTTGCCCTGCCACAGCGCCTGCGAGATGCCGTGCACGAAGTTCAGGCCCGCCATCTGCTCGTGGCCGACCTCCGGGTTCACGCCCACCAGCTCGTGGTGCTCCAGCGTGGAGATGAACGCGAGCGCGTGCCCGATCGTGGGCAGCAGGATGTCGCCGCGCGGCTCGTTCGGCTTGGGCTCCAGCGCGAACCGGATGTCGTAGCCCTGGTCGATCGAGTACTGCGCGAGCGTGTCGAGCGCCTCGCGGTAGCGGTCGAGCGCGAACCGCACGTCCTTGGCCGCGTCGGTCTCCGACCCCTCGCGGCCGCCCCAGAGCACGAAGGTCTTCGCACCCAGCTCGGCGGCCAGGTCGAGGTTGCGCAGCACCTTGCGCAGCGCGTACCGGCGCACGCCGCGGTCGTTGCTGGTGAAGCCGCCGTCCTTGAACACCGGGTGGGTGAACAGGTTGGTGGTCACCATCGGCACGGTGACGCCGGTCTCCTCCAGCGCGTCCTTGAACAGCGAGATGCGCTTGTCGCGCTCGCCGGACTCGGTGCCGAACGGCACCAGGTCGTCGTCGTGGAACGTGACGCCCCAGGCGCCCAGCTCGGCGAGCTTGTGGACCGCGTGCACCGGGTCGAGCGCCGGGCGGGTCGCCTCGCCGAACGGGTCCTGCGCGCGCCAGCCGACCGTCCACAGGCCGAAGCTGAACCGGTCCGCACGAGTTGGCTGCTCCGCCACGGGTCCTCCTCCAATAAGTTTGATGCCTAAACTTATAGCGCCTTCGTCGGCAGGTCAACGTTTTCGCCACGTCGTCCAACGGCTACCATCCCCCGGTGTCCCCACCGCGGCCAGCCGGGCAGCACACCGTCCGACGGCACAACAGCGCCCTGGTGCTCAACGCCATCGCCGACCTGTCCGGGCACTCCCGCGCGGAGATCGCCGCGCGCACCGGTCTGACCAAGGCCACCGTGTCGAGCCTCGTCGACCGGATGATCGGCGCGAACCTGGTGGTCGAGGGCGCGGCGGCGGTCCGCACCGGCCCCGGCAGGCGCGGCACCGCCCTGTTCCTGGCCCCCGACGGCCCGCACGGGCTGGGCGTGGAGATCGGCGTCGACTACCTCGCAACCTGCCTGATCGACCTGACCGGCGAGGTCCGCGCCCGCTGGATCCAGTCCGCCGACAACCGCGTCCTGTCCCCCGCCCGTGTGCTGTCGCGCGTGACCAAGGCGGTGCGGACGGCGCTGGCCGAGGCCGACCGGATGGGCGTGCGGGTGGGCGGCATGGGCGTGGCCGTGCCGGGTCTGGTCGAGTCCGCGACCGGCATCCTCCGGGTCGCGCCCAACCTCGGCTGGCGCGAGGTCGACGTGCGCGGTGAGCTGCGCAGACGTGCCGACCTGGACGACATCCCGGTGCTCGTGGGCAACGAGGCGAACTTCGCCGCGCTCGCCGAGCTGTGGCAGGGCACCGGCCCCCGCGACTTCGTCCACGTGTCCGGCGAGATCGGCATCGGCGCGGGCATCGTCGTGGACGGCGGCCTGTTCGAGGGCGTGTCCGGCTTCGGCGGTGAGATCGGCCACGTGATGGTCGACCCGCGCGGTCCCGAGTGCGCGTGCGGCGCGCGCGGCTGCCTGGAACGGCTCGCGGGCCAGGAGGAGATCTACCGGCAGGCGGGCGTGCTGGACGACCGCGCGCCCGAGGAGCTGATCACCGACCTGCTGGACCGCCTCGCGCACCGCGACCGCAGGTCCGTCGCCGCCACCCGCTCGGCGGCCAGGTGGCTGGGCATCGCGCTGTCCGGTGTGGTCAACCTGCTCGACCTGCCCACCGTCGTGCTGGGCGGCACCTACGCCCGGCTGGCCCCGTGGCTGTGGGAACCGCTGCGCGACGAGCTGGCCCAGCGCGTCGTCAGCTCGACCTGGTCACCGGTCGAGGTGACCGCGTCCACGCTGGGCTCCGAGGCCGCGGTCCGCGGGGCGGCGGGCTCGGCCGTGCGGGCGATCCTGGCCGACCCCGATCCCTACGTCACCGCCGCGCTGGCCTGAGGACAGGGGTGGACGTCCCCACTAGGGGGCCGTCGGAACCCGCGCGCCACCGGCGGACGCGCGACGTGCGCGGTCCGCGGCGGGCGGGGGTGCGAGCCGGTGCCTGCGTCCTCAGCCGGACTCGCGGTAGCTCCCGGTGTACTCCGCCCACTTCCGGTGCCCGCCGACCCAGCGCCGCAGCAGCGCCACGTACCCGCGCACCTGCTCGTCCACCGGCGGCCCGAACGACGGCAGCTCGGCCGCCTTGCGGGTGAAGTCGCGGACCTCCTCGTCGTGGATCTCCACGGCGCGGTCCACGGCCTGGTCCAGCACGACGGACTGGGCGCGCATGGTGACCAGCACGAGGTTGTGCACGCCGCCGCGGGCGATCTCCGCCCGGTGGGTGTAGAGGTCCCGCGCGTACCCGACGATCCGGCACGCGGTGGCGGCCAGCTCGCGCAGGGCCGAGTGCTCGCGGACCGGCCGGGGCAGGTCGACGCCGTCGACCGGGCCCGCGAAGTGGAACATCGGGTGCAGCCCGACGGTGAGCTCGCAGACCTCGGCGTGCGCCTCCGGTGTCGGCACCGCGCCGAGGTGGTCGTCCAGGGCCGAGCGCGAGATGGCGTCGAACATCCGCCCGACCTCCGCGGCGAAGCCGTCCACCCACTCCGGACCGCCCAGGGCGAGGAGTCTGGCCCGCAGGTCCGCCATCGCGCCGACCCTCGGGTCTCCGGGCGGCACGGGCTCGTCGCGCAGCACGGCCAGCAGCAGCGCCAGGTCCTGGTCCGACACCCCGTCCTCGTGCAGCAGCGCGGCGAACAGGGCCCAGTCGCCCATCAGCCGCAGCTGCTCGTAGTCCGCCCGCGGGTACCCGTAGCCGACGAGATGGCCCAGCTCCTTGCCGGCCGCCTCGTTCATCGCGTGCGGCGGGAGCAGCCCGACCGAGACGGCCCAGCCGACCGAGTGATCGGTCACCAGGCCGTCCACCGCGTTCGACTCGGTGTCGAACGCGCACAACACGAACGGCGGCGAGATTTCCGCACGAGATCCGGGCACATCGAGTCCGCTGAGTGTGAACGCGCCTACGCTCATGGCTCAACCCACCTCCGTTGACTGTTCTCCTGGGCCGAGCGGCAGTGACCGGCCACCACCGAAAAATAACGGCGTTTCACAATCTTGGACAACCCCTAGCGGCCCCTATGCCACACCGCTCGGAATCCGGTCACTGGACGTCGTAGCACCAGCTCAGGACAATCGGAGGCGGGGACGAGGAGGTGAGCGGGTGCCGCGTGGGGAACGTCCGCTGGACGAGGGTGACACTCCGCTGCTGCGGTTCGCGGCCGATCTGCGCACCCTGAGGGACCAGGCGGGCGGTCGCACCTACCGCCAGCTGGGCACCAGGGCGCACTACTCGGCGACCACCCTCTCCGACGCCGCGGGCGGCCGGAAGCTGCCGAGCCTGGCCGTGACCTTGGCCTACGTGCAGGCCTGCGACGGCGACCCCGGCGAGTGGGAGGACCGCTGGCGCGAGGTCGCCGCCGAGGTCGCGCCCGCCGAAGCGCGCCGGGCCGACGAGGGCACGCCCCCGTACGCGGGGCTCGCCGCGTTCCAGCCCGAGGACGCGCCGTGGTTCTTCGGCCGCGAGCGGATGCTCGACGACCTCGTCGCCCGGATGTCGGAGCGGCGGCTGGTCGGGGTGTTCGGGGCGTCCGGCGCGGGGAAGTCCTCACTGCTGCGGGCCGGGCTCGTGCCCCGGATCGCCGAGGGCGGGCTCGACGACGGGTCGTGCCGGACCACGATCGTCGTCACGCCCTCCGAGCTCGACCTGAGCGCGGACGTGCTCGACCGGGTCGTCGGCGCGGGCGTGGACGAGCTGGTGCTGGTGGTCGACCAGTTCGAGGAGGTCTTCACGCTCTGCGGGGACCTGGCCGCGCGCACCGCGTTCGTCGAGGCGCTCCTGTCCGCGTCGCGCACCCGCTGCCGGGTGGTGATCGGGATCAGGGCCGACTTCTACGGCCACTGCGCCCTGCACCCCGGCCTGGTCGAGGCCCTGAGCGACGCCCAGCTGCTGCTCGGGCCGCTGTCCGCCGAGGAGCTGCGCCAGGTGATCATGCGACCCGCGGTCAAGGCGGGCTGCACGGTGGAGACGGCGCTGGTGACCAGGCTGGTCGCCGACGCGACCGGGCAGCCCGGCGTGCTGCCGCTGGTGTCGCACGCGCTGCTGGAGACCTGGCGGCGAAGACGCGGGACCGCGCTCACCCTGGCCGGCTACGAGGCGGCGGGCGGCATCCAGCACGCGCTCACCCAGACCGCCGAACGCACGTTCACCGCGCTGGAGACCGACCAGCGCGCCGTGGCGAGGCAGATCTTCCTGCGGCTGACCGCGCTGGGCGACGGCACCGAGGACACCAAGCGCAGGCTCACCCGCGGCGAGCTGGACGCCGACGACGTGGACACCCAGGTCGTGCTGGACCGGCTCGCGCACGCGCGGCTGCTGACCCTCGACCAGGACGCCGTCGAGATCGCGCACGAGGTCCTGATCCGCTCGTGGCCCCGGTTGCGCGGGTGGCTGCACGAGAACCGCGAAGGCCTGCGGACGGCCCGCCAGCTCACCGAGGCCGCCGCCACCTGGAACCTGCTCTCCCGCGAGCCCGACGCCCTCTACCGCGGCACCCGGCTGGACACCGCCGTCGAGTGGGCCGCGGGCGGCGAGGCCAGGCTCAGCACCCGTGAGCAGGAGTTCCTCGACGCCAGCCTGGCCGACCGCGACCGGGAGCAGGCGCTCGCACTGCGCCGGACGCGCAGGCTCCGGCAGCTCGTGGCGCTGCTGCTGGTGCTGCTCCTGCTCGCGGGCGGCGCGATCGTGCAGACGATCCGGGCCCAGGACGCCGCCGACGAGCAGCGCAACATCGCGGTGGCGCAGCAGATCGCGGGCGCGGCCGTGCGGATGCGCGAGTCCAACCGGCCGCTCGCCCAGCAGCTCAGCGTCGCCGCCTACCGGCTGGAGAGCACCAGGGACGTGGTGGACGGGCTGCTGACCACGTCGGCGGCCAACTGGAACAAGCACCTGATCCGCCGGGTGGTCCCGACCACGGAGGTCCCGATGGGGCCCGACGGCAGCGCGGTCCGCGGCAAGGGCCAGGTGCCGCAGCAGGACAGCTCCGGCGACCTCGGCTCGGTGCAGTCGCTCGGGTTCACCGCGGCGGGACGGGTCCTGGCGACCACTCCCGACGAGCTGTGGGACCTGACCGACGCGGGCAAACCCGTTTCGCTGCACCACTTCCCGAACCGGATGGTCGCGACCGCGCTGTCGGCCGACGGCACCCGGATGGCGACCGTCGACGACAGCCCCGACAACACCGTGCGGCTGTGGGAGCTCAAGCGGCCCGAGGCGCCCGCGTTCGTGTCGACCGTGCCGCACAGCGGACAGGGCGGCCGCGAGGTGCGGTTCGACCAGAGCGGTCAGGTGCTCGTCACCATCGACGACGACAGCACGACCACCCTGTGGCGGCTGGACCGGCCGGACGGACCGCACGAGTTCGGCAGGCTGACCAGCATCCCGCACATCTCCACGATGGCGCTGTCGCAGGACCGGCGGCTGATGGCCACCGGCGGCGCGGACGGCGTGATCCGACTGTGGGACATGGCCGACCCGTGGCACCCGGCGAAGCTCGTCGAGCTGGGGGTGCAGGCCGCGGAGGTGCGCGCGCTGGCGTTCTCCCGCGACGGCAGGCACCTCGCCAGCGCCGCGGGTGACCAGACCGTACGGCTGTGGGACATCTCCGACCCGCGCGCTCCCGGCGAGCCCGCGACGATCACCGGACCGACCACGTCCGTGCACACGGCGGTGTTCGTGCAGAGCGACGACGGCGGTGACGACGTGGTCGTGATGACGTCGAGCGGCGACGGCTCGTCACGTCGGTGGGACTTCGACGTGGCGCGGGCCGTGAGCCGCCTCTGCACGGGCAGCACGGCGCTGACCCGCGCGGACTGGGACCGCTTCTTCCCCGGTTTCCGGTTCACTCCGCCGTGCGGATGACCTGTGCTGCGGGAACACCCGGAAGAGCCGATACTCATTCGGGTGAGCACTCCTCGTGACGACCGCGCGACCGACCTCCACCCCACCGACCTCGGGGTGCCGGCCGATCCGTCGACGCCGGCCGACGAGTCGGTGACCCATCCGCCGGTGCTCCCCGACACCACCGACCCGGCTCCCGTCCCGACGCAGCCGCCCGCGTCGCACGTGAAGCTGAAGCCGACCAGGATCAGCGGCACCTGGGTCGCGGTCATCATCGCGATCTTCGTGCTGATCTTCCTGCTCGTCTTCATCCTGCAGAACCTCGCGGGCGTCACCATCCACTTCCTCGGCGGTGCCTTCACGCTGCCGCTGGGCGTGGCGCTGCTGTTCGCCGCCATCGGCGGGGCGCTGCTGGTCGCGCTGGTCGGCGCGGCCCGGATCATGCAGTTGCGGCGCCAGACGAAGAGGGCCCTGCGCTGAGGTCCCGCGTCGCCGGTTAGCGCCCGAGCGCGCGGCACACCACCTTGGCGAAGGTGTTGGGCGGCAACGGTTCCAACGCCGTCCACGCACTGTCCACATGCGACAGCGTTTCGTCGCGGAACGCCTGAACCGCGTCGCACGCCACCAGCTCCGCGGCCACCTCGCGCACGGTCAGGTCGTCGGCGCCGCCGCGCCCGGCCTCCCACACCCGTGCCGTCCGCTCCGGCGCCAACGGCATCGTCACCTCGCCCGACCGCAGGTCCTCCCCCGCGAGCTCGGCCACCGCGCGGCACCGGAGGGCGCCGGCGCCGTCGGTCGAGCCGGTCCGCCGCATGAGTCACCCCCATTACCCTGCGTGGTGGATGATCACGCAGTGCACAACCGCTAAGCGCTGGCCCTGACGACCAGGGACGTCGGCAGCAGCAGCGACGGCGGCAGGCCTTCCTCGCCCGCCAGCTCGGCCAGCAGCCGCCAGGTCATCGTCCGCCCCAGCTGCTCCACGTCCTGCTTCACCGTCGTCAGCGGCGGCACCGCCGTCGAGGCCAGGGCGAGGTCGTCGAACCCGACCACCGCGACGTCCTCCGGCACCCGCCGCCCGTTGGCGTGCAACGACTGCAACGCCCCCAGCGCCATGATGTCCGCCGCCACGAACACCCCGTCGATCGACGGGTCCCTGGCCAGCAGCTCGGTCATGGCCGCCGCGCCGCTCTCCGGCGTGAAGTCCCCGTAGGCCACCAGGTCGGACTCCATGCCGAACTCGCTGAGCGCCCGGCGCCAGCCGCTCAGGCGGTCCATCCCCACGGCCATGTCCTTCGACCCGGCGATGGTCGCGATCCGCTTCCGCCCCTTGGTCACCAGGTGCCGGGCGGCCTCCAGGGCGCCGTTGAAGTTGTCCGCGTCCACATAGGGCACGCCGGAGGCGCCCAGCGGACGACCGCCCACCACTATCGGCAGCCCGGCGTCGGCCAGCGTCTGCGGCAGCGGGTCCTGGCCGTGCAGGCTGATCACCAGCGCACCGTCCACGTGGCCGCCGCAGAGGTAGCCGACCAGGTCCTGCTCGTCGTCCTGCTGGCTCATCATCAGCACGAGCTGCACCCGGTGCCCGGCGAGCTCGGCGTGCACCCCGCGCAGCACCCCGGCGAAGAACGGGTCGGACAGCACGCGGCTGCCCTGCTCCGACACGACCAGCGCGATGCAGTTGGTCCGGCTGCCCGCCAACGTCCGGGCGGCCTGGTTGGGGCTGTAGCCCAGGCTCACGATGGCCGCGAGCACGGCTTCGCGGGCCCGCGAGCTGACGTACTGCTCGCCGTTGATGACCCTGGACACGGTCGACTTGGAGACCCCCGCCTGGCGGGCGACCTCTTCGATCCGCGCCCCGAGGCGGCGGCCGCGGGCGGCCTCAGTCATGCGGACCCGTACCGCTCACCCGCGCACCCAGGACGTCCATGGATCACATAATAGGTCCAGACGACCCCAGGACCAGCAGGACACCCGTTACCACCACCACACCACCCGACCGGGCCATGCCACCCACCGCACTCCCGCGGCGGCGGGTGGCGGCCCGCGCAGGGGGTGCGCTACCGGTCCTCGAGATCCCCCTCGGACTCCAGGAACACGGCCTGCAGGGCCGCCAGCGTCTCGGCTTCCGGGTGCTCCCACATGCCCCGGTTCGCCGCTTCCAGCAGCCGTTCGGAGATCCCGTGCAGCGCCCACGGGTTGGACTCGGTCATGAACTTCCGGTTCTCCGGGTCCAGCACGTAGGTCTCGGCGAGCTTCTCGTACATCCAGTCCGCCACCACGCCGGTCGTCGCGTCGTAGCCGAACAGGTAGTCCACAGTGGCCGCCAGCTCGAACGCGCCCTTGTACCCGTGCTTGCGCATGGCCGACAGCCAGCGCGGGTTCACCACGCGGGCGCGGAAGACGCGCGTGGTCTCCTCGTTCAACGTCCGGGTGCGCACGGCGTCGGGCCGGGTGCTGTCGCCGACGTAGGCGGCGGGCGCCTTGCCGGTCAGCGCGCGGACGGTCGCGACCATGCCGCCGTGGTACTGGAAGTAGTCGTCGGAGTCCGCGATGTCGTGCTCGCGGGTGTCGATGTTCTTGGCCGCCACGGCGATGCGCCGGTAGGCCGACTCCATGTCCGGCCGCGCCTGCACGCCGTCGAGCTCACGGCCGTAGGCGTACCCGCCCCAGACCGCGTACACCTCGGCCAGGTCGGCGTCGTCGCGCCAGTTCCGGCTGTCGATCAGCGGCAGCAGGCCCGCGCCGTAGGCACCCGGCTTGGACCCGAAGATCCGCATGGTCGCGCGGCGGGCGTCGCCGTGGGTGGCCAGGTCGGCCTGCGCGTGCGCCCGGACGTAGTTCGACTCGGCGGGCTCGTCCAGCGCCGCCACCAGCTGCACGGCGTCGTCCAGCATGGCGACCACGTGCGGGAAGGCGTCGCGGAAGAACCCGCTGATCCGGACGGTCACGTCGATCCGCGGCCGGTCGAGCTCGTCGAGCGGGACGGCCTCCAGACCGGTGACCCGGCGGGACTGCTCGTCCCACACGGGACGGACGCCCATCAGCGCGAACACCTCGGCGATGTCGTCGCCGGAGGTGCGCATGGCGCTCGTGCCCCACACCGACAGCCCCACCGACGGCGGCCATTCGCCCGTTTCGTCCCGGTAGCGCGCCAGCAGCGAGTCCGCCATCGCCTGCCCGGTCTCCCACGCCAGCCGCGACGGGATCGCCTTCGGGTCGACGGAGTAGAAGTTGCGGCCGGTCGGCAGGACGTTGACCAGTCCGCGCAACGGCGACCCGGACGGGCCCGCGGGCACGTAGCCGCCGTCGAGCGCGTGCAGGACGTTGGTCATCTCGTCGGTCGTCCGGGCGAGCCTCGGGACGATCTCGTCGGCCGCGAACTCCAGGATGCGCGCCACCTGGTCGGAGTCGGTGAGCCCGCGCGCCGCCTCGCGCGCCCAGCCCGCGTCCTCCATGCCCTGCACGAGCGCGCGGGCGGTGGTCTCGACGTCGTCGGTGGCGACGCGGGTCTCCGAGCCGTCCTCGTTGAGCCCCAGCGCTTCGCGCAGCCCCGGCAGCGCGGCCACCTGGCCCGCCCACATCTGCTTCGCCTGGAGCATCGCCAGCACGAGCCCGACGCGGGCGTCGCCGGTGGGCGCCTCGCCCAGGACGTGCAGGCCGTCGCGGATCTGCACGTCCTTGATCTCGCACAGCCACCCGTCGACGTGCAGGATGAACTCGTCGAACTCGGCGTCGTGCGGGCGGTCGTCCAACCCGAGGTCGTGGTCAAGCTTGGCGGCCTGGATGAGGGTCCAGATCTGCGCTCGGATGGCGGGCAGCTTCGCCGGGTCCATCGCGGCGATGTTCCCGTGCTCGTCGAGCAGCTGCTCCAACCGCGCGATGTCGCCGTAGCTGTCCGCGCGGGCCATCGGCGGGACCATGTGGTCGACCAGCGTGGCGTGCGCGCGCCGCTTGGCCTGGGTGCCCTCGCCGGGGTCGTTGACCAGGAACGGGTAGATCAGCGGCAGGTCGCCCAGCGCCGCGTCGGTGCCGCAGCCCGCGGACATGCCGACGGTCTTGCCGGGCAGCCACTCCAGGTTGCCGTGCTTGCCCACGTGCACCACGGCGTGCGCGCCGAAGTCGTCGGCCAGCCAGCGGTAGGCGGCCAGGTAGTGGTGGCTGGGCGGCAGGTCCGGGTCGTGGTAGATCGCGATCGGGTTCTCGCCGAAGCCGCGCGGCGGCTGGACCATCACCACGACGTTGCCCGCCCGCAGCGCCGCGAGCACGATCTCGCCGTCGGCGTCCTTGGACCGGTCGACGAACAGCTCGCCGGGCGCCTGCCCCCAGTGCTGCTCCATCTCCGCGCGCGTGTCGTCGGGCAGGGTGGCGAAGAACTCGCGGTAGCGGGCCGCGGTCATCCGGACCGGGTTGCCGGTGAACTGCTCCTCGGTCAGCCAGTCCGGGTCCTGCCCGCCCGCCGCGATCAGCGCGTGGATGAGCGCGTCGCCGTCGAGCTGCTCCACGCCGGGCAGCTCGCCGGGCGCGCCGATGTCGTACCCCTGCTCCCGCAACGCGGTCAGCAGCCGGACGACGCTCGCGGGGGTGTCCAGGCCGACCGCGTTGCCGATGCGCGAGTGCTTCGTCGGGTACGCCGACAGCATCACCGCGATCCTGCGTTCGGCGGGCGGGGTGTGCCGCAGCCGGGCGTGGGCCAGCGCGATGCCCGCGACCCGCGCCGCGCGTTCCGGGTCGGCGACGTAGACGGTCAGGCCGTCCTCGTCGATCTCCTTGAAGGAGAAGGGGACCGTGATGATCCGGCCGTCGAACTCCGGGATCGCGACCTGGGTCGCGGTGTCCAGCGGCGACAGGCCGTCGTCGCTGTCGTCCCACGCCGCGCGGCTGCTGGTGAGGCAGAGCCCTTGCAGGATCGGCACGTCCAGCGCGGCCAGCGCGCCGACGTCCCACGCCTCGTCCTCACCACCGGCGCCCACGGTCGCGGGCTTGCTCCCGCCCGCGGCCAGCACCGTGACGACCAGCGCGTCCGCCGTGCCCAGCACGGCCAGCAGCTCGGCCTCGGCGGTGCGCAGCGACGAGCAGTACACCGGCAGCGCGCGGCCGCCCTTGGCCTCGACCTGGTCGCACAGCGCGTGCACGAACGCGACGTTCCCGGCGACGTGGTGGGCGCGGTAGTAGAGGACGGCGACGGTCGGCCCGTCGGTGGTCTTGCCCTCGGTGACGGGCACAGGGCGTTCCAGCAGGCCCCAGTTCGGCGCCGGGACCGGCGGCGCGAAGCCGTTGCCGGTCAGCAGGATCGTGTCGGACAGGAAGTTGTGCAGCTCCGCGAGGTTCGCCGCGCCGCCGTGCGCGAGGTAGGCGTGGGCTTCCGCGCACACGCCGCCGGGCACCGTGGACAGCTCCATCAGCGGGGCGTCGGGGTTCTGCTCACCGCCGAGCACGACCACCGGGCGCGGGCCCGCCAGGACGGCGTCGAGGCCCTCCTCCCACATCCGGCGGCCGCCGAGGATGCGCACGACGACGACGTCGGCGCCCTCGACCAGCTCGGGGAGGTCGGCCACCTCCAGCCGCGACGGGTTGGCGAGCCGGTAGTCCGCGCCACTGGCCCGCGCTGACAGCAGGTCCGTGTCGGAGGTCGAGAGCAGCAGGATCACGCGAAAGCTCCACTCCGGGGTCCTCGCCCCAAGTCGTCGGCACACGGCGGAGCGGAGTTCCTGGCTCCCGGATCGCTCCGGTGACAGTGGCGGGACCGCGTCGGACTTCCACCGACTTCCTCGCTGCTTCGCCGTTCGGCCTGACAGTACAGCCGTCACGTAGCATCCGGCGCGTGCCAACGGAGCGAACCCACGCCGACGCCTGTCCAGGCGCTATCGACGTGCACCCCGCCGCCGACGGCGGGTTGGCGCGCATCCGGGTTCCGGGCGGAACTCTGACGAAAGTCCAGTTCAGGGCCATCGTGACGGCCTCGGCCGAGCTGGGTGACGGTCAGCTGGAGCTCACCTCGCGGGCCAACTTCCAGATCCGCGGACTGGCGGACGGGGCCCAGTTCGAGCTCGGCGACCGCATGGCCGAGGCGGGTCTGCTGCCGTCGCTGACCCACGAACGTGTGCGCAACATCATCGCCGCGCCCCTCTCCGACGACACCCAGGCCGTCGTCGACGCGCTCGACAGGGCGATCTGCGCCACTCCCGAGCTCGCCGACCTGCCCGGCCGCTTCCTCGTCACGGTCGGCGCCGAGGTCGCCGGACTGGGCGCCGACATCGGCCTGGTCGACGACGCGCTCCTGCTCGCCGGGCGCGACACCGGACTCAGGGTGGACGACCCGGTGGCCGCCGTGGTCGAGGCCGCCCGGATCTTCGCCGCCGAACGCGGGACGGCGTGGCGACTGGCCGAGGTGCCCGACCTCGTGGCCCGGATCACCGCCGCCCTGGGCACCCCCACGGCCTCCCCCGGCACCGTCGGCACGACTCCCCCGCCGCCCGGCCCGGCCGGTGACCGGTTCGTCGTCGGCGCTCCGCTCGGCCGCCTCGACGCCCGCCAGGCCGCCGCCCTCGCCGGCTTCCCCGTCCGGCTCACGCCGTGGCGCGGCCTGGTCCTGCCCGGCTCGCCCGACCTCACCGGGCTCGGGCTGATCACCGACCCCGACTCCCCCTGGCACGGCGTCACGGCCTGCACCGGACGGCCTGGCTGCGCGAAGTCGCTGGCCGACGTGCGGACCGACGCCCGGAACTGGCTCGGCACGCCCCACACCCGACCGGTGCACTGGGCGGGCTGCGCCCGACGCTGCGGACGACCGTCCGGAGACGTGATCGAGTTCGTCGCGACCGGCGACGGCTACGAGGAGACGAGTTGACGAGCTACCTCCAGGACGGCGCCGAGATCTACCGCCGGTCGTTCGCCACGATCCGCGCCGAGGCGGACCTCGGCGGGTTACCGGCCGACGTCGCGCGCGTGGCGGTCCGGA
This sequence comes from Umezawaea tangerina, assembly GCF_003002815.1. Lineage (GTDB taxonomy): Bacteria > Actinomycetota > Actinomycetes > Mycobacteriales > Pseudonocardiaceae > Umezawaea > Umezawaea tangerina. Next base: position 468,375 of record NZ_PVTF01000006.1, read on the forward strand.
TGATCCACGCCTGCGGGATGGTCGACCTGGTGCGGGACATCGCCTTCTCCGCCGACGCGGTCGCGAACGCGCGCGCCGCGCTGCTGGCGGGCGCGCCGATCCTCTGCGACGCCACCATGGTCGCGGCGGGCGTGACCCGCAAGCGGCTGCCCGCCGACAACGAGGTGGTCTGCACGCTCGGCGACAGCCGCGTTCCGCACCTGGCCGCACGGCTGGAGACCACGCGCAGCGCGGCGGCGATGGAGCTGTGGCGCGACCACCTGGAGGGGTCGGTCGTCGCGATCGGCAACGCGCCCACGTCGTTGTTCCGACTGCTGGAGATGATCGACGCGGGCGCCCCGAGGCCCGCCGCCGTGCTGGGCGTCCCGGTCGGCTTCATCGGTGCCGCGGAGTCGAAGGAGGCCTTGGCCGCCAACGACCTCGGGCTGGAGTACCTGGTCGTGCGCGGACGTCGGGGCGGCAGCGCCATCGCCGCCGCGGCCCTCAACGCGATCGCGAGCGAGGAAGAATGACGGGCACGCTGTACGGCGTCGGAGTCGGCCCCGGCGACCCGGAGCTGGTCACGGTCAAGGCGGCCAGGCTGATCGGCGCCGCCGACGTGGTCGTGTTCCACAGCGCGCGGCACGGGCGGAGCATCGCGCGGGCGACCGCGGCGCCGTACCTGCGCGAAGGGCAGGTCGAGGAGCAGCTCGTCTACCCGGTCACGACCGAGGACTCCGACGACTACCAGGGCGAGATCGACGCGTTCTACGTCGAGTGCGCCGCGCGGCTGGCCGCGCACCTGGACGCGGGGCGGGACGTGGTCGTGCTGGCGGCGGGCGACCCGTTCTTCTACGGCTCCTACATGCACCTGCACAAGCGGCTGGCCGACCGGTACCCGACCGAGGTCGTGCCCGGCGTGACGTCGGTGAGCGCCGGGTCCGCGGTGCTGGGCAGGCCGCTGGTGGAGCGCGACGAGGTGCTGACGATCCTGCCCGGCACGCTGCCGCCGGACGTGCTCGCCGAACACCTGGCGCACACCGACTCCGCCGCGGTCATGAAGCTGGGCCGCACGTTCAAGGGCGTGCGCACGGCGCTGGAGGCGGCCGGGCGGCTGGACGACGCGTGGTACGTGGAACGGGCCACCACCGGCAAGCAGCGGACGGCGCCGCTGTCCGAAGTGGACCCCGACACCGTGCCGTACTTCTCGCTCGCGGTGCTGCCCAGCGTGGTCCGGGAGCGCACGACCGTCGGCGAGGTCGTCGTGGTCGGTCTCGGACCCGCCGGGCGGGAGTGGCTGACGCCGGAGGCGCGGGCCGCGCTGGCGTCGGCGGACGACCTGGTCGGCTACGGCCCCTACCTCGACCGCGTGCCGCCGAACCCGCACCAGCGCAAGCACCCGTCGGACAACCGGGTCGAGGCCGAGCGCGCCGCGTTCGCCCTGGACCTGGCCAAGTCCGGCTCGCGGGTGGTCGTCGTGTCCTCCGGCGACCCCGGCGTGTTCGCGATGGCCAGCGCGGTGCTGGAGGTCGGCGACGAGGAGCAGTTCTCGTCCGTGCCGGTGCGCGTGCTGCCGGGGCTGACCGCCGCGCACGCGGTGGCCAGCCGGGTCGGCGCACCGCTGGGACACGACTACTGCGTGGTGTCGCTGTCGGACCGGCTCAAGCCGTGGGAGGTCATCGCCGGACGGCTGGAGGCCGCGGCGAGGGCGGACCTGGTGCTGGCGGTCTACAACCCGGCGTCGCGCAGCCGGACGTGGCAGGTCGAGGCCGCGCGGGACCTCCTGCTGGCGCACCGGTCCCCGGACACCCCGGTCGTGATCGGCCGCGACGTCGGCGGCCCTCAGGAGAGCATCGTGGTCGTGCGGCTGGCGGACCTGGACCCCGCGGTGGTGGACATGCGCTGCCTGCTGCTGATCGGCTCGACCACGACCCGGATCACCGGCAAGGGCCAGGTCTTCACGCCCCGCCGCTACCCCGCCTGACCCACGCCACGGCCGCGGCGACCGAGTCCACGGTCTCCGCGGCCGGGGCGGGCGGGCGGCGCACGACCACGACGGGCAGGCCGAGCGACCGGGCCGCGACCAGCTTCGCGGCCGTCTGCCCACCCCCGCTGTCCTTGGTCACGAGCACGTCGATCCGGTACTCCCGCATCAGCCCCACCTCACCGTCCACTGTGAACGGTCCCCGGTCGAGCAGCACGTGGAGCCGTTGCGGCAGCGGGGGTTCCGGCGGGTCGACCGAGCGCACGAGGAAGAACTGGGGGCACCCGGCGAACACCCCGACGTCCTGCCTGCCGGTGGTGAGGAACACCCGGCCGCCCGGCAGGCCCGCCGCGGCCTCCTCCAGCGAACCGACCCACCTCCAGTCGTCACCGGGCTCCGGCGCCCACCCTGGGCGGCGCAGCACCAGCAACGGGATCCCGACCCGCGCGGTGGCCTCGACGGCGTTCGCGGTGATGCGCGCGGCGAACGGGTGCGTGGCGTCCACCACGGCCGTGATCCCGTTGCCGCGCAACCACTCCACCAGCCCGTCGACCCCACCGAACCCGCCGACCCGCACCGCGCCCTCGGGCAGCCGCGGCTCCGCCACCCGCCCCGCCAACGACGACACCACCAGACCGGGCAGCTCCGCCGCCAACCGCCGCGCCTCACCGGTGCCGCCGAGGATCAGGATCACCGGGACAGGATATTCGCGGATCGCACTATCGTGTCATTGACACCCTGCGGTCCCGCTGGAAATCTCAATAGCAGCTGGAGGGGATGAATCGGGGGATTCTCTGGGGCCTCTCCAGCGGCAACAGGGGGAGGAATCCAGAATGGAACTCGTTTCCAGGTCGATCACGGCTTTGTCCGTCGCGGCCGCTCTGCTCATGTCCGGCGCGGCGACCGCACTCGCCGCGCCGCCGGGGGAAGCAGCCGTGTCGGTGCAGGCAGGCTGCCCGGACAACACTTGGTCCAACCAGGACAACCGCACCGGCAAGCTGGTCCTGACCGCCGCCAACATCCGCACCGGCCCCAGCACCACCTGCACATCGGTGGGCCAGGCCCAGACCAGCCACTCCGTCACCCTGCACTGCTGGAAACCGGGCCAGGACGGCACGTGGAGCCACGCGCGGGACAACAGCACCGGGAAGCAGGGCTGGATCAAGGACACGCTGCTGGCCGGGAACGGTGCCATGATCGCCTGCTGACCAGGCCAGGTGCGGCAGCCCGCGCAAGTCGCCCGACCTGCACCGCTCCATGACCGGTCGGGTCGGGCCCCGGCTCCTGAACAGTTCTGGCTCGGCGTGCACACCGAGCCAGGACTCGGGGCTCACCGCATCACGCCAGGGCTCAGGCCTCGGGGCTTGGGCCTCGGGGCTCAGGCCTCGGGGCTCAGGCCTCGGGGCTCAGGGCTCAGGGCTCAGGGCTCAGGGCTCAGGGCTCAGGGGCGGCAGCGTTCGGCTGAGTACAGGTGGCTGTCCAGGAACTGGGTGGCGCCCAGAACTCGGCCCACCACAATTACCGCCGTGCGGCGGATATCGGCGGCGAGCACCTGTCCGGCGATATCCGCCAAACTACCCCGCAACACCACCTCGTCATCACGGCTCGCACGCGCGACAACGGCCACCGGACAATCCGCACCGTAATTCGGGATCAATTCCGCGACCACTTCCTCGATCCGCTGCACGGCCAGGTGCAAGACCATTGTCGCGCCCGAGGTACCCAAGGTCGTCAGGTCCTCACCGGGCGGCATCGGGGTGGCGCGGGCGGAGGTGCGGGTGAGCACGACGGTCTGGCCGACGCCCGGCACGGTGAGCTCGCGCTTGAGCGAGGCGGCGGCGGCGGCGAACGCGGGCACGCCGGGTGTGACGTCGTAGGGGATGCCGGCCGCGTCGAGGCGGCGCATCTGTTCGGCCATGGCGCTGAAGACGGACGGGTCGCCGGAGTGCAGGCGGGCGACGTCCGCGCCGGAGTCGTGGGCCGCCACCAGTTCCGCGACGATCTCGTCGAGGGTCAGGTTCGCGGTGTCGACCAGGCGTGCGCCGGGCGGGCAGTGGTCGAGCAGTTCGACGGGGACCAACGCGCCCGCGTACAGGCAGACCGGCGATGACGCGATCAACTTGGCTCCGCGCAAGGTGACCAGGTCGGCGGCACCGGGTCCGGCGCCGATGAAGTGGACGGTCATGGGGTGTTGGGCGCGGCCGTCGGGGGCGCGCCCGCTCCTCTCCGGACGGGGGCGGGGTCCAGCTCCCCGGCAGCACGTCCACGAGGAGCCCCGGCGCCATCGTGCCCGATCCGGCGGACGCCCCCACCCCTGACCCGGTCGACGGAAGCGCAGGTGACGGCCCCACGTCGCCACCGAGGCCCGATTCGTATGCTATAGCTTAATCAGCTTGCTATAGGTTGTAGCGGATGAATGGAGTGATTCTTGAAGACACCTGTCGCACGCCCGCGTCGTCCCCGATGGCTTTCGCCCCGTCGCGGCGGGGCGGTGCTCGCGGTCGTGCTCACGGCCGCGGTGGTCAGCGCGCCCGCGGCCGACGCGCGCAGCACGCCACCCGCGGCCGGGGTCTGCCCGGTCGGCCTGGTGGAGAAGGCCACCTGCTACACGGGCCAGGACCCCGACGGCGCCTACTACGCGGTGGCGATCCCCAAGCGGTGGAACGGTTCCCTGGTCGTGCACGCCCACGGCGGGCCCGACTTCGCCTACGACGGGTCGAGCCCGGTCGAGGACCTCCGGCGGTGGGCGGTGATGGTCGACCAGGGGTACGCCTGGGTCGGGTCGTCCTACCGGCGCGGCGGTTACGGGGTCAGGATGGCCGCCGCGGACACCGACAACGCGCGCAGGCTGTTCACCCGGCGGTTCGGCAGGCCGGAGCGCACCTACCTGCACGGCCAGTCGTGGGGCGGCAACGTGGCGGCCAAGGTCGCCGAGACCTACGGCAGGCAGCCGGGCACCTACGACGGGGTGCTGCTGACCAACGGCCTGCTGGGCGGCGGGTCGCGCGGGTACGACCCCCGCGTGGACCTGCGCGTGGTCTACCAGTACTACTGCCGCAACCTCCCCCGGCCGACCGAACCGCAGTACCCGCTGTGGCAGGGGCTCCCGGCGGACTCCACCCTGAGCCCCGAGGACGTGCACGCCCGCCTCCAGGAGTGCACCGGCATCGAGGACGCCGCCGCCCGCACCCCCGAGCAGCAGCGCGACCTGGACGACATCCTGGCCGTCACCCGCCTCCCGGAGCGGACGCTGGACATCCACCTGCAGTACGCGACCTTCCTCTTCCAGGACGTCGTGTCCAACCGGCTCGGCGGGCGCAACCCGTTCGGCAACCGCGACGTGCGCTACGACGGCTCGCACGACGACGCGGCGCTCAACGCGGGCGTGGAGCGGTTCTCGCCGGACCCCACCGCGCGCCGCGACCTGTCCTACGACAGCGACCTGACCGGCCAAGTGTCCGTGCCTGTCCTCACGCTGCACGCGATCGATGACCCGCAGGTGTTCGTGGAGAACGAGTCCGCCTACCGCGCCACCCTCCAGGGCGCGGGCGGGGAGCGGAACCTCGTGCAGACGTTCACGACCGAGAGCGAGCACAGCGAGCTGAGCGACTCCGAGTACGCCGCGTCCATCTCCGCGCTCGACGCGTGGGTGCGCACCGGCCGCAAGCCGACGCCGCGGTCGGTCGCGGGCTCGTGCGGCGCGTTCGACACCACCTACGGCACCGGGTGCTCCTACGACCCGGAGTTCCGGCCCGCGCCGTTCGCCACGAAGGTCCGGCCCCGGCCGGGCGGCCTTGACTGGCCCGCGTTGACCGCGGCGCAGGAGTGCGCGTGGAGCCGGATCAGCGGCATCGGGATCGCCGCCTAGCCACACGGCTCGTGGTCCGTCGGAGCACCCCGGCGGACCACGACCCAGCCGTAGAGGTCAGTCGACCGGTTTGGTCACGGCCCAAGTGGTGACCGGCATGTGCGGGCGCCAGCCGGTGAAGCCGCCGACCGGCGAGGCGCGGTTGACGGCGATCCTGGTCAGGTCGCCACCGAGCCGGGGGTGCCAGGCCGCGATGACGGTCTCGGACTCCATGGTCACGGCGTTGGCCACGAGCCTGCCGCCGGGGAGCAGGGCGTCCCAGCAGGCCGCGAGGACACCGGGCGCGGTGAGCCCGCCGCCGATGAACACCGCCGACGGGCGTTCCAGGTCCTCCAGCGCCTCCGGTGCCTTGCCGACCACGACGTGCACGCCCGGCACGCCGAGGGCGCGGGCGTTGCGGCCGATCCGCTCGGCGCGTTCGGGGTGGCTCTCGACGCCGATCGCGCGGCACGACGGGTGCACGCGCGCCCACTCGATCGCGATGCTGCCCGCACCGGCGCCGACGTCCCAGAGCAGCTGGCCGGGCGCGGGCGCCAGCTGGGCCAGGCTGATGGCCCGCACCTCGCGCTTGGTGATCTGGCCGTCGTGCTCGAAGGCGTCGTCCGGCAGGCCGGGCACCCGCGAAAGCACCTTCGTGCCAACGCATTCGACCGCCAGCACGTGCAGCGGGTCCACGTAGGACAGGTCGGTGTGCACCCGCTCCCCCGGCCCGCCGAGGCGTTCCAGCACGGTCAGCTTGCTGTCGCCGTACCCGCGCTCGGCGAGCAGGTCGGCCACCGACGCCGGGGTCGAGCCGAGCACCAGGATGCGGCGGCCGGGGTGGATCACCGGGTGCAGCAGCTCCGCGGGGCGGCCCACCATGCTGACCACCTCGACGTCGTCCACCGCCCAACCGAGCCGGGCGCACGCCAGCGACACCGACGACGGGTGCGGCACGACCCGGACGCGGTCGGCGCCGAGCATCCGCACCAGCGTGGAGCCGATCCCGTGGAACATCGGGTCGCCGCTGGCCAGCACGCACACGCGGCGGTGCCGGTGGGTCTCGAACAGGCCGGGCAGCGCGGGCAGCATCGGCGACGGCCAGGTGACCCGCTCGAAACCGCCGGGCACCATCTCCAGCTGCCGGGCGTTGCCCATCAGCACCTGCGCGGCCTCGACCTCGGCCTTGGCGGCCGGGGACAGGCCCTCCCAGCCGTCGACCCCGATGCCGACCACGGCGACGGCGATCACACGGTCCCCAGCGCTCTGGTGACCCGGATCTCGATCACGACGCGCTCGGGGTTCACCCGCGGCGTCCGGTACCGCTCGGCGTAGCGCCGTTCGGCGTCCGCGACGGCCTCCGGTTCGCGCCGCACGAAGGCGCGCCCCTCCAACGTGGACCACCGGCGTCCGTCCACCTGGCACACCGCGACCCGCGCGCCCTCCTCGCCCGCGGCGAGGACGTGCCGCACCTTGTGCGACCCGCCGGACGTGATCACCCGCGCGACCCCCGCCTCCACGTCGAGCGTGACACCGACGGGCACCACGTGCGGGGTGCCGTTCGCCCGCACGGTGGTGAGCGTGCACAGGTGGCGCTCGGTCCAGAACTCCCCGAAGTCCGCGCCCTTGTTCGTCAGCATGCGCACATCATGCTTGATCCCACTGCTACCGTTGACGCATGCACGCAGCGCGTCGATTTAGCCACCCCCGGCCGGGAGCACCGGTCGCCGGGGTCGTCGGCGTGCGCTGAGCGGTTTCCCGGTGACGGACCGGCCGAGGGGAGTCCCCCGCCAGTCCACTCCACCAGATGGGAATCCACCATGTTGCTCTCCCGCGACCTCACCGACCCCGCACAGGGTCCCCACGCCATCCAGCTGATCCTCGACGACGTCCTGGCCGCCGTCCGCGACACCGCGGACACACGGGTGGTGCGCGAGGACCCGGTGACCACCGTCGCCGACAACTACACGAACCTGGGCTGCCCGGCGGAGGGCAGTCCGACCGGGCTGCTGCTGCGCACGCACACCTCCGCGATGGTGCCGCCCGCCCTGCGCGCCCTGGCCGCCGAAGGCGGGCCGTGGGACGTGCTGCTCGCCTGCCCTGGAGCGATCTACCGCGACGACCCGGTCGACCGCCTGCACATCCGCGCACCGCACCAGCTCGACCTGTGGTGGCTCGGCCGGACCGTCCACGACGTGGGCGACCTCGTCGTGCGCGCCGTTCGCGGGGCTTTGCCGGGCGTCACGGTTCGGCTGATCCCGGACTCGTACCCCTACGTCGAGGAAGCAGCGCATGTCGATGTGCTGGTGGACGGGCGGTGGGTGGAGGTCGGAGGGTGCGGGCGGGTGGCGCGGCACGTGCTGGATCGGGCGGGTGTGCCTGTGGAGGTGGGAGGGGTGGCTTTGGGGTTGGGGCTGGATCGGTTGTTGATGGTGAGGAAGGGGGTGCCGGATGTTCGGTTGTTGGCAGCGGTGGGGGCTGCTGCGCAGATGGTGGATCTGGCGCCTTATCGGGCGGTGTAGGCCACCAGTTGCCAGTTGTGCGGGGCGCTAGTTGTGCGGGGGTGTGGTCGATTTGACTTGGGGCCCCTTTTTTGGGCTTCGTCGGGCGAAAAAGGGCAGGTGGTAGAGCCTGCCCGCCGACTCATTGTAAGCCCAAAAACCCCAAGTCAAATCGACCACGGTTGCGTGCTGCGGTTGAGGTTGCGTGCTTCCTTGCTGCAGTAGGCTTTCGTTGGTGTTGCTTGCTTTCGTTGGTTTGGTTGGTGTTGCTTGCGTTGGTTTTGCTTGGTGTTGCTTGGTGTTGCTTGCTTTCTAAGTTTTGGCGGTGCCTCTGATCTCGTTGAGGTAGTTGTAGATCGTGTACCTGGTGACGTCCAGGGCGCCTGCTAGGTGGTCGACGGAGTCCTTGATGAGGAAGTAGCCGGCGTCGTCGAGGACCTTGACCACTTGGGACTTGTGGGTTTTCTTCATCAGTTCCACGGGGACGGTGGCATCGGCGACGGCTCGTTCCACGAGGAGGCGTTGGAGTGTGTCGACGTCGCCGGGGAAGGTTTCGACCACGCGTTCGGCGCGGCCGGTGGCGGCTTGGTCGCTGTTGACGCAGAGGCAGCCGACGGCGACGCCGTCGGCGTCGCGCAGGAAGACGGTGGAGGAGCGGATGACGCGGCCGTCGGGGGCGTAGGTCTCGTAGTTGGTGAGGTCCTGCGTGGTGCCGCGTCGGACCAGGCCGAGCAGGAGGTCGGTCATCGGGCCGCCCACCTCGCGGCCGGTGAGGTCGCCCGCGATGGCGACGATGGAGTTGGGGAGGGCGCCGAGGTCGTGCAGGACGACCTCGGTGCCCGCGCCGAGTGCGGCGGCCAGGCTGTTGACGGTGGGGACCAGTGCGGCCAGGACGTCCGAGCCGCCGGAGGCCTGTTCGATCTCGCGGTGGGCGACGGAGACCGGGCGGCGCACCTCGCGCAGGGCGGCGGCGAAGCGGGCGATGGTCGCCGGGGTGGTGGAGGCGTGCGGGGTGAGGCGGACGTGCTCGGGGCGGACGGTCGCGGTCACGCCGGTGGCGACCAGGGCCGAGCCGACCACGGACGCGGGGTGGTCGGGCAGCGTGAAGGCGAGGATGCCCGCGCGCCGGTCCTCGGCGGACACGACCGTGCCGCCCGCTTCGCGGATGATGTCGGTGAGCTCGTCGAGGCGGGCGGCGATGCGGGCGCCGATGGCTTGCACACCACCGAGCTCCACCAGTTCCAGCGCGTGCCCGAGCGCACCCGCGGCGACCGGGCTCAGGTTCGTGATGGACCAGCCCGCCGCGCCCTCGGCGACGGGGTGGACGTCGTCGTCGAACAGGCCGGGGTCGAGGGCGCCGGTCCAGCCGGACATGAGCGGGTCGAGGCGTTCCAGCGCGCGGTCGGACAGGACCATGAACCCGGTGGACCAGCCCGCCCGCAGCCACTTCTGACCGCCGACCACGAGGACGTCGGCGACCTCCCAGGGCTCGTCGACGACACCGAAGCCCTGGATGCCGTCCACGACGAGCAGCCGGTCGCCGACGGCCTCGCGGATGCCCGCCAGGTCGGCGCGGTAGCCGGTGCGGAAGTCGACGGCGCTCACCGACACCGCGGTGGTCGCCGGGGTGAGCGCCTCGTGCACCGCCTCCGGGGTCACCCAGCCGCGGTCGGGGCGCATCCACCGCACCTCCGCGCGGCCCGCCCGCTGCCACGGGTATGTGTTGGCCGGGAACTCCGCCGCCGAGACGACGACCTCGCCGGTCACTCCGAGCGCGACCTGGAACAGGCCCGTGCTGGTGTTGGGCAGCAGCGTCACGTGGTCGGTGTCGCTGCGGCACAGCCGGGCGGCGGCGGCCTTCGCCCGCAGCTCCTGCCGCATCAGGTCGTCGACCGTGGAGGGTCCGGCGGCGGCGGACGCCTCCAGCAGCCGCGTCGACGTGTCGACCACGGCGTGGGAGGGCGGCCCGAACCGGCCGAAGTCCAGGTACCCCTCCGGTTCGTGGAACTGGACGGAGTACGAGGAGGGGATGCGGTTGGTCACCTAGAGCACCTTTGCGAGGAACTGCCGAGTGCGTTGATGTTGCGGATTGTCCAACACCTCCCGAGCCGACCCGGACTCGACGACGGCCCCGTCGACCATGAACGCCACGTGGTCCGCGACCTCCCTGGCGAACCCGACCTCGTGCGTCACGACGATCATCGTCATGCCGTCGCGGGCCAGCGCGACCATGACGTCGAGCACCTCGCCGACCAGCTCGGGGTCCAGTGCGGACGTCGGCTCGTCGAACAGCATGACCTTGGGCTTCATCGCCAGCGCGCGGGCGATCGCGACGCGCTGCTGCTGCCCGCCGGACAGCTCGCGCGGGTACGCGCCGCCGCGGTCGCCGAGACCGACCCGCGTCAGCAGCTCCAACGCCTCCCGCCGGGCCTCGGCGGGCTTGCGGCCGAGCACCTGGATCGGCCCCTCGGTCACGTTCTCCATGGCGGTGCGGTGCGGGAACAGGTTGAAGCGCTGGAACACCATGCCGATGTCGCGGCGCTGGGTGGCGACTTCGCGTTCGGGCAGCTCGTGCAGCTTGCCGCCCTTGAGCACGAACCCGACGGGGTGGCCCGCGACCCAGATGCGGCCCGCGTCGATGGTCTCCAGGTGGTTCACGCAGCGCAGGAACGTGCTCTTGCCCGCGCCGGACGGCCCGAGCAGGCAGACGACCTGCCCCTCGTCCACGGTCAGGTCGACGCCCTTGAGGACTTCCGTGGACCCGTACGACTTCCGCACGCCGTGGGCGCGCACCAGCGGCTCGGTCACCGCACACCCTTCCCGTAGGCGCGTTCCAGGTAGTACTGGCCGACGTTCGCGACGCTGACGACGATCAGGTACCAGAGCGCGGCGGCGATCAGCGTCTCCATGATCTCCAGGTTGCCCGAGGAGATCCGGTTGGCCGCGTGGATGAGCTCGAGGAACCCGATCACCGACGCCATCGACGTGCCCTTGAGCATGTTGATGAAGTTGTTGCCGGTCGGCGGGATGATCACCCGCATCGCCTGCGGCAGCACGACCCGGCGGAACGTCTTGCCGGGCGTCATGCCGATGGCCTTGGCCGCCTCGATCTGGCCGGGGTCCACGCTGTTGAGCCCGGCCCGGACGATCTCCGCCATGTACGCGCTCTCGTTGAGCCCCAGGCCCAGCAGCGCCGCGACGAACGCGGTGATGATGACGTTGGTCGGCTCGTGCAGCACGAACGCGTCGGTGAACGGGACCGGGATCGAGATGAACTTGAACACCAGCGCGAGGTTGAACCACAGCAGGATCTGCAGCAGCACCGGAAGGCCGCGGAACAGCCAGATGTAGCCCCAGGCGAACCAGCGGGCGACCGGGTTGGGCGAGCGCCGCAGCAGCGCCAGCACGACACCGAGCACGATCGCCCCGGCCTGGGCGCACACCGCGAGGATCACGGTGTTCACCAGGCCGCCGAGCATGATCTCGTGGGTGAAGAAGCCGGGCACGTCCTCGTAGAGGATCTGCGCGTCGGCCAGCGCGATCCCGAGCAGCGCGAGCAGCCCGAGGATCAGCGCGCCGACGACCCAGCGCCCCCAGTGCCGGATCGGGACGACCTGGAGGTCCTCACTTGCCATTGAGGGTCACCTTCGAGATCGCCCCCTGGGAGACCTCCCAGGACTCGAGGATCTTGGTGTAGGTGCCGTCGTCGACGAGCGCCTGCAACGCCGCCTGGATCGACTTGCTGAGCTGCGGGTTGTCCTTGTTCACGCCGATGCCGTACGGGCCGCCGTTGATCGGGTCGGCCTTCACGACCTCGAAGTACTCGCCCTTGCCCGCGGTCTGCGCCACGTACACGGCGGTCGGCAGGTCGTTGAGGATCGCGGCGACGCGGCCGGTGCGCAGCTGGTTCTGGTTCTGGGTGTCGCTGTCGGTCGCCGTCACGGTCACCTCGCCCTTGCCCGCGGCGACGCACTTCGTGCTCTGCTCCTTGGCGTAGGCCTCCTGGCTGCTGCCGAGGTTGACCGCGACGCCCTTGCCGCACAGGTCGTCCGGGCCCTTGACCGAGCTGGGGTTGCCCTTCTGGACCATGATCGTGATGCCGGAGGTGAAGTAGTCGACGAAGTCGATCGCCTGCTGGCGCTCGGCGGTGTCGTTCATCGCGGCCATCGTCATGTCGATCCGGCCGGACTGGAGGCTGGTGATCAACGAGCTGAACGCCATGTCGCTGTACTCGACCTTGAGGCCGAGCTTGGCCGCGATGGCCTTGGCGAGGTCCACCTCGGACCCGATCGCCGTCTTGCCGTCCTCGGCGTAGAAGTTGTTCGGCGGGTTCTGGATGTTGGAGCCGACCTTCAGTGTGCCGGCGGACACGATCGCGGGCGGCAGACCGGCCGCGAGCGCGTCGTCCTTCTTCACCGAGGACACGATCGACTCGGTCGACGGCTTGGCCCCACCGGACGCGGCGGGTGGGGCCGCGTCCGGGTTCGCGCAGGCCACGAGGGTGGACAGCGCGACTGCGGTCATGGCGAACCTTCGGATCAACACGGCGCCTCCAGGTGTGGTGGCGAAAAGCTACAACTCCTTGTTGAAGAAGTCCACAGCGAGTTGAAATGAACCGGGGAATCCTGTGGCCCGTTCGTTCGTTGAACGGGGCAGAAGGACTGCTGTCGAGCTAGGAGGACACATGGCCACGGTGGAGCTGACCACGAAGAACTTCGACGAGGTCGTCGGTGGTTCGGACATGGTCCTGGTCGACTTCTGGGCCTCGTGGTGCGGTCCGTGCCGCCAGTTCGGTCCCGTGTACGACAAGTCGTCCGAGAAGCACGGCGACATCGTGTTCGGCAAGGTCGACACCGAGGCGCAGCAGGAGCTGGCGGCGACCTTCCAGGTCCGGTCCATCCCCACGCTGATGATCGTCCGCGAGGGCGTCGTGCTCTACGCGCAGCCCGGCGCGCTGCCCGAGGCCGCGCTGGAGGACCTGATCGACCAGGCCCGCAAGGTCGACATGGACGAGGTCCGCAAGGAGGCGGAGGCGCAGCAGGCGCCCGCCGAGTAGTCAGCGGTGCGGCGACCGGGGTCACGGATCCCGGTCGCCGCCCATCGCGCAGGCGCCCCTTGGCGGCGCGACCCGGTCGCGCTCCGACGACCTGCTCGCCTTGCTCTTGTCACCCCGCACCGGAAACACGATCGACCCCGCCGCTGTGCCGCAGATCTTGCCGCACCGGCCACTTCACCATTCCCCGCAGCGTGACCGCCGTCGACCCGACGTTGTCCACAAAGGACCGGAAAGCCGACGAGCCCCATCACGCGTTGTGCCGCCCATGCCCGTCGGGCAACCACTGCCGAGGTTCACCACACCGGGGTGGTTGGTTCGTCTCAACAGGGGGTAACCGCCGGTCAGAGAGGAGGCGGTCATGGACAGCGGTGTGCAGGAAGCGTCGACCGCACAGCTCGTGGGCAAGCTGTCGGAACAGGTCAGCAGGCTCGCCCAGGAGGAGATCAAGCTCGCGGTCGCGGAGTTGCAGGCCAAGGGCAAGAAGGTCGGCGTGGGAGCCGGGCTGTTCGGCGGGGCCGGTGTGCTCGCGTGGTTCGGCGTCATGTCGCTGATCGCCGGACTCGTGCTGCTCCTGGCCACGGTGATGGCGCCCTGGCTCGCGGCGTTCGTCGTCGCGGTCGGCGTGTTCGTGATCGCCGGCATCGTCGCCCTGGTGGGCAAGAAGCAGATCGACAAGGGCACCCCTCCCGTTCCGGAGGAGGCCATCCAGGGCGTGAAGCAGGACATCGCCACGGTCAGCGAGAGGGCACACCGATGAGCGGCAAGGAAGTCCCCACCGACCCGGCGGCGCTGCGCGCCGACATAGAGAAGACGCGGCAGGACCTCGGTGACACGGTGGAAGCACTCGTGCACAAGGTGGACGTGCCCGCGCGGGCGAAGGAGAAGACGTTGCAGGCCAAGGACAAGGCCACCGAGGCGGCGGTGAACGCCAAGGACGCGGCAGCCGCGAAGGCGGTGCAGGCCAAGGAGAAGGTGACCGAGGCCGCCGCCGCGCTGCCCGCGCAGGTGAACCTCAAGGCCCAGCAGGCGAAGGCGAAAGCCGCCACCGCGACGGCACAGGCCGTGGACGCGCTTCCGCCCCAGGTGACCGAGAAGGTCGACCAGGCGAAGGCCAAGGTCGGCGAGGCCGCCTCGCACGTGGCCGACGCGATCCCGCCGCAGGTGACCGCGAAGGTGGACCAGGCCAAGGAGAAGGCGGCCGAGGTCGTCGACTCGCTGCCCGAGCCGGTGGCGCAGCGCGTCGAGCAGGCCCGCAAGCACCCGGCCGTGACGGGAGCCGTCATCGCGGCCGTCCTGTTCGTGCTGTGGAAGCTCACCCGGCGCGGGAGGGCCTGATGAACAAGCTCCTCTACAAGCCGCTGGGCATGCTCGTCGGCGTGCTGGGCGGCGTGCTCGCCAGCGCCGCGTTCGGCCAGGTCTGGAAGCTCGCCACCGGCGAGAAGGAAGCGCCCAGCGCCACGCAGCAGGACCGCAAGTGGAGCGAGGTGCTGATCGCCGCGACCGTGCAGGGCGCGATCTTCGGCCTGGTCAAGGCCGCGATCGACCGCGGCGGCGCCACCGGGTTCGACAAGCTCACCGGCGAGTGGCCGGGCGACAAGCGCGACATGGACAACTGAGCCGACCGAGTCGGCTGGGCCGACCGCGACCGCCTCCCACCACCACCGAAGCGCCCGTTCCGTTCGCGGAACGGGCGCTTCTCGTCGTGACCCGGTTGCGGTCTTGACAGGAGGGCACGGTGGGCGCAGTTTGTTGCGTGTGACGGAACGCTGTGCGTGCTGCGCAACGACCGACGGTCCGGCAAGAACTTGAACGCGCAACTACCATGGCCGGTGGCAGCACGACCAGCGACCGAGGGAGCACGTAATGCCACAGCCAGAGGGCGCCGAGCTGGACCGCATCCGGGCCCACCGCGATGAGCTCAGGGGCAAGTACCTCAAGCCGCTCGCCGACCGCGGCCTGGCGCCGACGCAGGGCGTGCACCACATCGCCCTGGTCTGCCGCGACGTGGAGACGACGATCAAGTTCTACCAGGAGCTGCTGGGGTTCCCGCTGGTCGAGCTCGTGGAGAACCGCGACTACGCGGGGTCCAGCCACTTCTTCTTCGACATCGGCAACCGCAACCTGCTGGGGTTCTTCGACTTCCCCGGCCACGACCACGCGGACTACCAGGAGACCATCGGCGCCGTGCAGCACCTGGCGCTGTCGGTGTCGGCCGAGCAGTTCGCCGCGGGCAAGGCCAAGCTCGAGGCCGAGGGCGTCGAGTACCTCGGCCCGGACCGCGGTGTCGAGGACAGCGTCTACTTCCGCGACCCCAACGGCGTGGGGATCGAGTTCTACCGCGAGGAACTGGCAGTCTTCGACGGTGAACGACTGATGGGCTGACCGAGCAGTACGACGGCGCACGGCGAAAGACGGAGGACGAAAAGTGGCGCAGGAAGTCAGCGGTGTGATCGCTCGGGGCAAGGGGCTGCCGGTCGAGTTGACGACCATCGTGATCCCGGACCCCGGCCCCGGCGAGGCGGTGGTGAGGATCCAGGCCTGCGGGGTCTGCCACACCGACCTGCACTACCGCGAGGGCGGCATCAACGACGACTTCCCGTTCCTGCTCGGCCACGAGGCCGCGGGTGTCGTGGAGCAGGTCGGCGAGGGCGTCACCGACGTCGAGCCCGGCGACTTCGTCGTGCTGAACTGGCGCGCGGTGTGCGGGGCCTGCCGGGCGTGCAAGCGCGGCAGGCCGTGGTACTGCTTCAACACCCACAACGCGGCCCAGCCGATGACGCTCAAGGACGGCACCGCGCTGTCCCCCGCCCTCGGCATCGGCGCGTTCGCGGAGAAGACCCTGGTGCACTCGGGCCAGTGCACGAAGGTCGACCCGTCGGCCCGCCCGGCCGCCGTCGGCCTGCTCGGCTGCGGCGTGATGGCCGGTCTGGGCGCCGCGATGAACACCGGCAACGTGGGCCGCGGCGACTCGGTCGCGATCATCGGCTGCGGCGGTGTCGGCGACGGCGCGGTGGCGGGCGCGCGGCTGGCGGGCGCGGCGAAGATCATCGCGGTCGACACCGACCCGCGGAAGCTGGAGTGGGCCAAGGGCTTCGGCGCCACCCACTTCGTCAACGCCCGCGAGGTGGACGCGGTCGAGGCGATCAAGGAGCTGACCGACGGCTTCGGCGCGGACGTCGTGATCGACGCGGTCGGCCGCCCGGAGACGTGGAAGCAGGCGTTCCACGCCCGCGACCTGGCGGGCACGGTCGTCCTGGTCGGCGTGCCGACGCCGGACATGAAGATCGAGATGCCGCTGATCGACTTCTTCGGCCACGGCGGCTCGCTCAAGTCCAGCTGGTACGGCGACTGCCTGCCCAGCCGCGACTTCCCGATGCTCGTGGACCTCTACCTGCAGGGCCGGTTCGACCTCGACGCGTTCGTCAGCGAGGAGATCCCGCTCGACGGCGTCGAGGGCGCGTTCGAGAAGATGCACAAGGGCGACGTGCTGCGCTCGGTGGTGGTCTTCTGATGCGGGTCGACCACGGCGTCACCTCCGGCACGTTCTCGTTGGACGGCCAGACCTTCGACGTGGACAACAACGTCTGGGTGCTGGGCGACGACGCCGAGTGCGTGGTGGTCGACGCCCCGCACGACGTGGACGCGATCCTCAAGGTCGTGGACGGCCGTCGGGTGGTGGCGATCCTGGCCACGCACGCGCACGACGACCACGTGCGGGTGGCCCCGGCGCTGTCCGAGGCCACCGGCGCCCCGGTGCTGCTGCACCCGGCCGACCGGGTCGTGTGGGACCTCACGCACCCCGACCGCGCGCCGGACGGCGAGCTGGCGGACGGGCAGGTGATCACCGTCGGCGGCGGGGACGTCCACGTGCTGCACACGCCGGGCCACGCGCCCGGCGCGGTCTGCTTCCACGTGCCGTCGCTCGGTGTCGTGTTCACCGGCGACACGCTGTTCAACGGCGGCCCCGGCGCGACGGGCCGGTCCTACTCGGACTTCGACACGATCGTCGCGTCGATTAAGGCCCGGCTCCTCCCGCTGCCGCCGGACACGATCGTCCACACCGGACACGGCGACAGCACGACCATCGCCGCGGAGACCGCGAACGTCTGACCCGCAACGGTTCCGGGGAGCCCGCGGGCTCCCCGGACCGGGTCAGAACCGCGGCGCCCGCTTCTCCAGGAACGCCGCCACTCCCTCGGCGTACTCGGCGCTGTGCACTGCCTCGTCGTAGAGCGCCCGCACGGCCTCGTCCTCCTCGTGCATGCCGTCGGTGATGCCGGTGACGATCGTCTTAGCGCCGCGCAGGCTCACCTGGGCCCGCGACGCGATCGTCATCGCCAGCTCGCGCACCCGCGCGTCGACCGCCTCGGCCTCGTGGATCTCGTTGACCAGGCCGATCCGCAGCGCCGTCGACGCGTCGATGATCTCGCCACTGAACAGGATCTGCTTCGCCCACGACGGGCCGACCGCCTCGACCAGCCGCTTGGTGGAGGTGAAGTTGTAGACGATGCCGAGCTTCGCGGGCGTGATGCCGAACCGCGCGCCCGCCTCGGCGATCCGGATGTCGCACGCCAGCGCCATCTCGCAGCCGCCGCCGATGCAGAACCCGGAGATCGCCGCGATCGTCGGCTTGCCCAGCGTCGCGATCGCCCGCTCCCCGTTGTGCACCGCCTCGCCGTACCGCGCCGCGCCGTCCGCGCCCTTGCGCAGCGTCGAGAACTCGCCGATGTCCGCCCCCGCCGAGAAGTGCTCGCCCCCGCGCAGGACCAGCACCCGGATCTCGTCGTCGTGGCGCACGAGGTCGAGCAGGGAGGGCAGCGCGGACCACATGTCGTAGCTCATCGCGTTGCGCTTGGCGGGCCGGTCGATGGTCAGGGTGGCGACCGGACCGGCCGTGTCGAGGATCAGGTGCTCACTCACCCGACGAGCCTACTGGGACCGTTCCCGCCCCCGGTTCGACGGGAGTCGAACCTGAGGTGATTCCCGGAGTGGCCTCAGGTCCGGCTGCCGCGGGCCTGGATCGGCCTTAGCCTGTCCGGTATGCGAATCCTGCTGGCCACGACCTCCGGAGCGGGGCACTTCGGTCCGCTGCTGCCGTTCGGCGCGGCGTTCCGGGCGCTCGGCCACGACGTCCGCGTCGCCGCGCCCCGGTCGTTCTCCGCCGCCGTCGTCCGCGCGGGCTACCCGTACCTGCCGTGCGACGACGTGCCCGCGGACGAGATCGCCGCCGTCTACGAGGGCGCGGAGTCGAAGTCCGCCGCGGAGCAGAACCTCATGGCCGCCAGGGTCTTCACCGACCTCGCCCCGCGCGCCATCCTGCCCGGCATGCTCGCCGCGTTCGCCGACTGGCGCCCGGACCTGCTCGTCCGCGAGTTCGGCGAACTGGGCTCCTTCATCGCCGCCGAGGTCAACGCCGTCCCCCAGATCCAGGTACTGGTCGGCCTGCGCCGCTTCCACGACCTCATGAAGCCGGTCGTCTCCACGCACCTCAGCCCCCTCGCCGAGGCCCACGGCGTCCCCGTCGACCGCCTGTGGACCCTCCCCACCGCCTCCCTCGTCCCCGCGTCGTTCGACGAGCCCGGCCCCGACGTGATCCACCGCTTCCGCGCCGACACCCCATCCCCGGTTCCGTCCACACAGGACACTCCCCTGGTCTACGCCTCCTTCGGCACCGTCTCCGGCTCCATCCCCTTCGCCCGCGACGCCTTCACCGCCACCGTCCGCACCCTGTCCACCCTGCCGATCCGCGTGCTCGTCACCATCGGCGACGAAGGCGACCCCGCCGACTGGGCCTGGGTGCCGGACAACGTCCGCGTGGAGAAGTGGCTCCCCCAGCACGAAGCCCTCCGCGGCGCCTCCGCCCAGGTCTGCCACGGCGGCATGGGCTCCGTCCTGGGCGCCCTCACCGCGGGCGTCCCCACGGTCGTCCTCCCCCAGTTCGCCGACCACCCCGACAACGCCGAACGCCTCGCCGCCACCGGCGCGGGCCTCCGCGTCGACACCCCCGACACCCTCCTCGACGCCGTGTGCAGGGTGCTCGACGACCCCTCGTTCCGCACCGCCGCCCACCGCGTCGCCACCGAGATCGCCGCCCTCCCACCCGCCGGCAACGCCCTCGACCTGGTGTGACTTCTCCGCCGCCACCTGCGGCGGACCACTCCGTCAGGCACAATCGGTTCGCCAACCGAAGTATTCGACCTGGAGTGGCAACGCATGGTGCTGGTGTGGGTCGTCGGAGTGGTCGTGCTGGTCGCCGCCGGGTTCGGGGCGGTGGTGCTGCCGTGGTGGCGGGCGCGCGAGGTGGAGCGGCGGACGGCGTGGTCGGCGGCGCGGGCGGCGATCGAGAGCGCCGGGGTGAGTCGGGATGCCTCGATGTCCCGTG
The DNA here is from genome assembly GCF_003002815.1 of Umezawaea tangerina. Lineage (GTDB taxonomy): Bacteria > Actinomycetota > Actinomycetes > Mycobacteriales > Pseudonocardiaceae > Umezawaea > Umezawaea tangerina. The sequence goes on from NZ_PVTF01000006.1 coordinate 488,124, forward strand.
TGGACGAGGCGGAGCGGTTGTTGGCGAAGGCGGAGGCGATCGCGGCCGACCGGGGTGGAACGGCGGCGGCCAGGACCGCGTCGGAGTGCGCGAGCCGGGCCGACCGGTTGTGGCGGGAGGCCGTTGATGGGTAGGTGGGCCGGGTGGGTGCGGTGGGGTGCGCTCGGCGCGGCGGTGGTCGTGCTGGTGGTGTTCCTGGTGGCGCAGCGGCAGAGCATCGACGTGAGCTACGGGCAGTCCCCCTCGTCGTCCGGCCCGGTCCAGGAGGGCTCCGCAGGTGAGCTGAGCGACGCGACCGTGCCGTCGGTGGACGAGATGACGGCGATGGTGGCGGCCGACCCCGTCGTGCGGCTGCCCGGTTCGATCGCGCACTGGGACGAGGACCTGGTGCGCAAGGCGATCGGCGACGCGGGCATCCGGATCCTGGTCGCGCCGCCCGGACTGGACAAGGACGAGCGCGGCCGGGTGCGCGACGTGGACAACGCGCAGCTGCGGGTGATCGGCACGGAGGTCACCGGCAGCGCCTACCAGGCCTCGGCCGACGACCTGCCGAGCTGGCGGGCCCAGTTCGCGACGGGTGACGTGACGAGCCTGCTGCTCACGCTGGTCGCGAGCGTCCGCAAGCAGGACCCGCCCGGCGACGTCGACCTGTTCCGCTGGCGGCCGCCGACCGAGGCCGAGGTCACCGCCGTCGCGGCCGACCTGCGGGCGGGCGGTGTGCACATCGCCGACGGCGCGACGCTGACCGACATCCCGAAGTCGGCCGGACCCGCGTTCCCGGACGGCGCGCTCTACGCCGCGTTCCCCCAGCAGACCTTCGGCGAACCGGTCCCCGAGTACGGCCCGGCGCTGGCCGCGCTGTTCCCCGGCCGGGCGGTCGTGGTGGTCTACGGGTCGTGGATCGAGTACCACGGGCCCGACGCGGCGGACTTCGCGGACGTCGTCGCCGCGAGCTTCTACGGCCAGGCCGCCGACCGGATCAGCACGTACGCCTACCCGCAGGGCAACGTCCTGCACGCCTACCTGAACCGGGTGACCGACGTGCGGTACGCCGGGCTGTTCGACCGCCCGCTGCCCTACCTGCCGCTCGACCCGCTGCGGGTGGCGCTGCCCGCGCTGCCGTGGCTGTTCGCCGGGTGCGTCGTGGTGTTCCTCGCCCTGTCCACGCGCTCGCTGCTCGGCCCCCGCCGCGGCCCGCGGTCGGCGGGCGTGCCCGCTCGGCTGGCCGGTCTCACGGCGCTGGCCATCGAGATGTCCGGGCTCACCGACGAGAAGAGCGACCCGGCGCTGACCCGCGGCATCACCAAGCTGCGCGCGGCGGGCGACGCGCTGGCGGAGAACCTGCCCGACGGGCACGTCCGCACGCTGCTCGACAACGCGGAGGCCGAGCTGGACGACACGGCGTGGACGTTGGGGCGCAACGACTACCGCCCGTACAACTACCTCCGGGGCAGGTTGGCGTGAAGCGGGTCATGAGGTTCCTCGGCACGGCCTTCGGTGCGGCCGTGCTCGCCTGCCTGGTCCTCGCGGGCTGGGCGCTGTGGTCCGGCGGCGTCCTGGACGGCCCGGTCGCCCGGCAGGTCCGGTCGTCGTCGGTGTACGCCGCGCCCGGTGTCGAGCTGGACCGGGCGGCCGCCGAGAAGATCATCGGCAACCGCAGGCTGGTCGTCGCCTTCCTCTCCCCGGACGCCGACCTGAAGGCCGCCTGCAAGGGCGTGCACCAGGCCGCGGACGGCACGATCGCGCTGATGCTCAAGCGCGCCGACGACGAGTACGACAAGTACGCCTGCGCCCTGCTGCCCGACAGCGACGACGAGAACTTCGGCAAGGCGTTCGTCGCGGAGTCGATGATCCGCAACGGCGTCGACCAGTTCCCCGACCGGCCGCTGGAGGTTCTGAAGGTCGTCGCGGTCAACTACGACCTGCTGGTGAAGTCCGGCGCCGTGCCCGACGGCGCCCGCACGATCAGCCCGTCGCTGCCGCGGTACCTGGTCGCGGCCGCCGCCATCGCGGCCGTGGTGCTGGGTGCCGCCGGGATCTACTTCGGGGCCAGGCGGGCGGGCGGGCTCGCCACCGCCCGGCAGGAGCGGCGCGACGCCGCCGGTGACGCCCGCAGCGCGTTGGGCGCGAGCGCGGCGGTGCTGGCCCAGCAGATCATCGACCTCGACCGGCGGTACACGGCGACGACCGACAAGGCGTTCGCCCGGAAGTACCGGCGGATCACGACCGACTACACCGGCCTGCTGGCCGAGATCGCGGCGGGCCGGACGCACCCCGACGTGCTCACCACCCGCGTCACCGTGCTCAGCGAACGGTGCGCCAAGCTCTAGACGGTGATGACGACCTTGCCGGTCGGGTGCCCCTGCGCGAGGTAGCGGACGGCGTCGGCGGTGGCGCTCAACGGGTACGTCCGGTCGATCACCGGCCGGACCGTGCCAGCCTCGAGGTGCCCCCGCAGCAGTTCCAGGTCCGCACGCGGCTGGGAGGCGACGAACGTGCGGATCCGCTGCCCCACGACCAGCGACAGCACCATCCCGCGGAGCTGGCGGTCCATCCCGCGCAGCAGCCGCCCCTCCTCCTCGCCGCCGACGATGACCAGCGTCCCCTTCGGCGTGAGGGCACGCCGAAGGTGCGCCAACGTCCGGTTGCCCGCCGTGTCCAGCACGAGGTCGTACCGGGTGCCGTCGGCCAAGTCCTCGCGCGTGTAGTCGACGACCGCGTCCGCGCCGAGCGACCGGACGAGGTCCACCTTCGCCGGTCCGCACACCCCGGTCACCCGCGCCCCGAACGCCTTCGCCAGCTGCACCGCGTACGCGCCGACCCCGCCGCCCGCGCCGATGACCAGCACGTCCTGCCCCGCCCGCACCCGTCCGGTGTCGCGCAGCCCCTGCAACGCCGTGCACGCCGACACCGGCACGGCCGCGGCCTGCTCGAACGTCAGGTCCGCGGGTTTCGCCACGAACGCGTCCTCCGCTCCCACCGCGTACTCGGCGAACGACCCGCCGCACGTGCCGAACACCTCGTCGCCCACCGCGAACCGGCTCACCCCCGGCCCGACCTCCTCGACCACCCCCGCCACGTCCAGGCCGAGCGAACGGTCCTTCGGCACCCGCAGCCCCGTCACCAGCCGAACCGGGTACGGCAGCCCCGTCATCAGGTGCCACACCCCCGGATCCACCCCGGCCGCCCGCACCCGCACGAGCACCTCGCCGTCCCCGGCCACCGGTCTGTCGACGTCCACCAGTTCCAGCACGTCCGCGGAACCGTAGACATCTCGCACGATCGCTTTCACGTCATCTCCCCTGATGAGTACTGGAAAACCTCGTCGAGCGGCACACCGAACACCAGCGCGATCTGGAACGCCATTTCCAACGAAGGCGAATACCGCCCCTGCTCGATCGCGATCACCGTCTGCCTGCTCACCCCGATGCGCGCCGCCAGGTCCGCCTGCGTCATCTCCCCGTTGGCGAACCGCAACGACCGGATCGAGTTCGTGACCCTGGTCGCCTTCACCACGGCCCGAACCCCTTCCGGTAAGCCGCGATCTTCGCCACGTTCTCGGCCAGCGCCGAGAGCACGAAGGCCAGGTAGACGACGTTCGCGATCCAGAAGTGCGCCACCTCGGCCATCGCCAGCAGCAATGCCGCCACCGCCCCGACAACCACGAACGAATGCCCCGCGTGCTCCCCGAACCGGTAGATCTCCCGATCCCGCTGGTCCTTCTTCTCGACCTCTTTCGAGAACACCACCGCACTCACGATGTTCAGCACAATGGCCACCACGACCGCCCCCACGACCGTCCACACCAACGGCCGGACATAAGCGACGTCCACCAGCGCCGAACCACTTTTCCGCCCGAGCACCACCACGAGGTAGACCGCATAGGCGACCACCGACACCACCAAGGTGATCCACGACCGTCTTTCTTCGGCTGCCATGAATCGAATGTAAAGCAGCCCATACATGGTGTCAAGTTTGCTTAACATCACCGGCCATGGGGCGTCCAAGGGGTCTTCGGACGCGCAACAGGGCACCGGAGACGAAGCGGCCCACCCCGTGGGGTGGGCCGGTCGGTCAGGCGGCTTTCGGGTACATGTTGGCCATGCCCGGTGGTGGGGCGAACGGGTGCCAGTAGCCGTAGGGCTGGGAGAGGCGGTCGGCGATGACCCACATGACGGAGGGGTTGTAGGCGAAGCCGAGGTGGCTGCAGGAGACGGCCACGTTCTCGGCGCGCGGGCCTTCCGCGGAGCGGCAGCCCTGCCACGGGACGATGCCGTCGGAGCGCGAGTAGATCGAGGTGGCGGGTACCGGGAACGGGGGGCGGGTGTGCTCGGGCGGGGGCTGGGAGGCGCCTGCCTTGTAGAACCTGGCGAGCAGTTGGTAGACCGGGTTGGCCCTGGTGTGCTTCATGTCGGTCATCGCGTACGGGCTGCCCATGGTGATGACCTGGCGGACCAGCTCGGGGTGCTCCCTGGCGATCTCGCGGGCGAAGATGCCGCCGAGGCTCCAGCCGATGAGGCTGACCTTGTCCGTTTCGCCCAGTTCGCGGAGCAGGGCGCGGATGCCCTGGACGGCGGGGATGGTGGGGCCGATGTTGCGGCCGAGGCCCCAGCCGTGCACGTCGTAGCCGAGGCGGGACAGGAAGCGGCGCAAAGTCGCCGTCGTGGTGTCGGTGGCGCCGAGGCCGGGCAGGACCAGCACGGGGTGGCCGTCGCCGCTCGGGGCGGCGCGGAGCAGCTGCCGGGTGGAGGCGAACTGGCCGATGTCGACGGCGGCCCTCGTCGGCTCGGTGAGGTACCAGAGCAGGCTGGGGGCTTGACCCTCGACGAGCTGGAGAGGAGGCTCGTCCGGCAGCGGGAAGTGGGCGTCTGAAGGTAGGGCTGACATGGCCACCCTCCGTTCACTCGGCAGATCCACTACTCCATGTGTCCATGATGTTTCCTGAACGTGAATTGCGCCACCCCTAGAACGTCTCGGTTGGCCCCTCTCTCACCCCCTTAGCGCTGGACTGCGACTGACCGCCGGCCCTACGGTTCCACTGTGGACCGGATGAGCGCGATGGACGCAAGCTTCTACTTCGTCGAGGACGAGAACGTGCCGATGCACGTCGGGTCGGTGCTGGTGTTCGAGGGACCAGCCCCCTCCTACGGCGACGTGATCAGGCTTTTCCTCTCGAAGATGGACAGCGTGCCGCGCTACCGGCAGCGCGTGCGGAGCCTCCCGCTGCACGTCGGGCGGCCGGTCTGGGTCGACGACGACCACTTCCAGATCCTCTACCACGTCCGGCACACCGCCGTGCCCTCTCCCGGTGGTGACGACCAGCTGCGCAACCTCGCTGGCAGGCTGTTCGCGCAGCGTCTGGACCTGACCAAGCCGCTGTGGGAGATCTGGCTGGTCGAGGGCCTGGAGAACAACCGCTGGGCGATCATCTCCAAGGTCCACCACTGCCTGATCGACGGCGTGGCGGGCACCGACCTGATGCAGCTGCTGCTCGACGCCCGCAAGGACGTGGCGCTGCCCGAGCCGACCGAGTGGACCCCGCAGCGCAGCCCTTCCCAGCTCGACCTGGTGGTCGACGGTGTTCGTGACGCCGTGTGGACGCCGGTGAAGCACCTGGCCGCCATCCCGGCGTTCGCGCGGAGCCTGCGCAGCGGGTCCGAGCTGCTGGACATCGGTCGTGCGGTGCTCGGCAGCCTCCCCGGCACGGCCAAGCGCCTGACCTCGTCGGCGGCGGGCTCGCTGAACGGCCCGATCGGGCCGCACCGGCGGTGGGTGTGGACCAAGGCGGACCTCGCCGAGGTCAAGCGGATCCGCAAGGCCACCGGCGGCACCGTCAACGACGTCATCCTGACCGCCATCACGCACGGGTTCCGCGAGCTGCTGGCCAAGCGCGGCGAGCTGGTCGACGGCCAGGTCGTCCGCACGATGGTGCCGGTGTCGATGCGCGCCGAGAACGAGCACGACCGGCTGGACAACCGGGTCAGCGCCGTGCTGGTCAACCTGCCGGTCAGCTCGCTCGACCCGTTGGACCGGCTGTCCACGATCCGCGAGCAGATGGACGACCTCAAGGGCAGCCGCCAGGCCGCGGGCGCCGACGTGCTGACCAAGGCGGGCAACTTCGCCGCCCCCACGCTGCTCGCACTCGGCTCGCGCACCGCGATGCGGTTCCCCCAGCAGCTGCTCCAGACCGTGACCACGAACGTGCCTGGCCCGCGCGTGCCGCTGTACATGCTGGGCAGGCGCCTGCAGAACATCTACCCGTACGTGCCGATCGCCAGCACCATGCGGATCTCCATCGGCATCTTCTCCTACCTCGACGAGATCACCTTCGGCATCAACGCCGACTTCGACGGCGTACCGGACGTCCAGGTGCTCGCCGACGGCATCCGCTCCGGCTTCGACGAGCTCCTCGCCGTAGCGGCGGCCCCCGCCGAGTGATCCCCGGCCTCGTCCAGTCCGTCCTGCTGCTCGCCACCCGCCGGTTCACCGACCGGCGGGTAACCCTCCGCATCGGCGACGCCGACGCCTCGATGACCGTCACCGAGGTCGACTGCACCCTCGGCGCACTCGGCATGGCCCTGGGCCAGTTCGACGACGTCCGCCTGGTCGTGGAAGACGTCGTCTGGAAGCACCACACCGCCCACCGCCTAACCGCGACCTGCCACGACCTCCACCTCAACCCAGGCCCAACCCTGGTCGCGGGCCCAGTCACCATCGAACTGGTCCTGACCTCGTCAGACCTACCCGACCCCGTAGAAGTCACCCCCGACGGCACCCTCCGCTGGGCCTTCGTCCCACTCACACCAACAGTGGAGAACGGCGACCTCTGGATCACCACCGGCTACCTACCCCTGCGCAGACAGATCCCAGTCCCCCCACTACCAGGCGGCCTACACCTGACCACCGTCACCACCAGACCAAACGAGGTCGTCCTCACCGCACGCTCACCCCAATGGCGCGAACGCCTCCCCCTCAACTCCCTGACAAAACTCCTCCGCCCCGCCTAACCCCCAGACGTTGGACGCAGCCCACCAGCCCAGCCATTGGGCGCAGCCCGCCAGCCCAGCCATTGGGCGAAGCCCGCCAACGCGCATCCGGCGCGGAGCGCCTGGGGCCTCGTCGGCGCCAGCCGATGCCTTGTCCGACGCGCAGCGAGGATGCCTGAGTCAGGCGAAGCCTGATGCTGGCGAAGCCAGCCTTCCCCTCTGCCCCCGATCCACAGCGCCCTCCTGTCCGATCTTGCTTGTCAAGACAGCTCTATCGTCTTGACAAGCAAGATCGGGCATTGAGACAATCGCGCGCCGGGGGCTGGGCTTCCCAGGGGTGGGAGGGCAGGGCTGGACTTCGCGCGCCGGGGGCCGGGCTTCCCAGGGGTGGGAGGGCAGGGGCTGAACTTCACGCGCCGGGGGCCCAACTTCCCCAGTTGATGGGCACCCCATCACCCCACCTCAAGCCACCCCAACACCCTCTCCGCCACCACCTCCGGCACCTCGATCTGCGGCACGTGCCCAATCCCCTCGAACACGTCGAACCTCCACCCCGGATTCCGCGCAGCAGTAGCCCGCGCCGATCCCACCGGCACCAACCGGTCCCGGTCCCCCGACATCAGGAACACCGGCGCTTTCACGTTCTTCATCGCCCGCCAGTACGCCCCGCGCCGGGCGTTCACGTACACGATCGACTTCGCCGCGGCCAGGAACGCCCCGTCCAGTCCCGGTACTTCCGCCCGCTGCTCCACCAGGCTCATCGACGCCAGCACCAGCTCTTCGGGCACCTTCGACGAGTCGGCGCACACCAGGTTCATCACCTGCTTTACCTGTTGGCGCGGGGTCTGCCCGGACCGGGCTTTCGCGAGCACCCGTTCCCCCACTCCCGGCAGGGCGTAGAGGAAGAAGGTGGACATGACCAGCGGGTCCGGTCGGATGCCCAGGACCAGGGGGAGTGCCGGGTCGACCAGGACGAGGTGGGTCACGGTGTCCGGGTTCGCGGCGGCTTGCAGGATGGAGATCATCCCGCCCATCGAGTTGCCGACCAGCACCACCGGCTTGCGGACGACCTCGCGGAGGAACCGGTTGAGCAACTGGGCGTTGGCCGCGACCGTCGTCCGCCGCCCTTCGGGGTTGGTCAGCCCGAACCCGGCCAGGTCGACGGCGAGGACGTGCGCGTGCCCGATGAGCCGCGGGGCGAGCAGGCACCAGTTGAGGTGCGACCCGCCGAGCCCGTGCACGAGGACGATCGTCGGCGCGTCCGGGTCGTCCGGTCCGCCGAAGTCCACGTAGTGCACCGGGCCGGCAAGATCCGCGTAATGGCTGGTCCCGCCCCAGTTCGCCACGCTCATCGCTGTCATACCGACCAGTATGTCGCTTGGGGCTACCAACCGGTAGTCGAGCGTCAGGGCGTCTCCGCCGGTGGGCCGCCGGGGTACCCGTAGAGGCCGGGACCGTCGACGTCGACGGTGTCGAGGAACGCGGTGGACGCGGCGTACGAGCTGGCGACCAGCTCGGCGGTGTGGCTGAAGTCCAGCGGCGTCACGGGCTGCACGGGCGGGCCGGGCAGGTAGAGGACGGGGACGTCGGCGGAGGCGAGCTCGACCTCCAGCACGGCCTGGTTGCGCATGCTGAGGGTGGCCCAGAACAGCAGCGTCTCGGCGAGGGTCTGCGGCACGGTCGGCAGGTGTCCGGGGAACGCACAGTCCAGCACCACCAACGACTTCGCCCCCATCGCGAGGGCCTGGCGGATGGGCACGTTGGCGAGCACGCCGCCGTCGTAGAGGACGCGCCCCTCGTGGTGCACGGGCGGGTAGACGCCGGGGATGGCGCTGCTGGCCAGGATCGCGGGGACGAGCGCGCCGGTGCGGATGATGACCGGCTGGCCGGTCATCGAGTCGACCGCCACCGCGCCGAACGGGAGCCGCAGGTCGGCGAAGTCGTCCACCCCGCCGAGCCCCTGGGAGATCACGTCGGCCAGCCCGGTGTTCGGGAACAGGTGGGTCTTGCCGGTGCGCAGCGTGCGGAGCTGGGCGATCGGGCCGCCGGGGAACACCCTGGCGCGGGTCATCCGCTCCCAGATCAGCGCCAGCCGCTCCGGCGCCTTGTCGGGGTCGAGGGCGAGCAGCGAGCCGTTGACCGAGCCCACCGACGTGCCCACGACCAGGTCGGGGGCGATGCCGTGCTCGGCCAACGCGCGCAGCATCCCGACCTGACCCGCGCCGAGGCTGCCGCCACCACCCAGCACGAACCCGACCGGGCCGGGGAGATCCGGCGTCACGACGGCGGTCCCGCGGTGACACGGCACAGGTCGTGCACGGCCAGCACACGCTGCACCCCGACCTGACCCGCGCCAAAACCGCCGCCACCCAGCACGAACCCGACCGGACCGGGGAGGTCCAGCGTCATGACGGTGGTCCGGCGGTGACGCGGTGCAGCACGGCCTCCGCCGTGGTGGCCCAGTCGGACTCGACCCACCAGGTCGCGCCCGCGTCCGCCCAGTCCCGCACGGAGTCGCCGGGCTCGGTCACGCCCTCCGCGACCACGTCGTAGCCCTCCCACGGCAGGCCGATGTCCGCGCGTTCCCGTCGGGCCGCGGTGACGACCTCGGCCAGTTCGGCGGGTGTGCCGGGACCGCGGGCGCCGTTCGGGTCGAGCACGTTCGGCACCAGCCCGTCCCAGCGGACCGCCCGGCCGAGCGAGACCGGGCTCGGGTGCGCGCCGACCACCCACACCGGCACCCTGGGCCGCTGCACGGTCGGCGGCGGCGGGAAGAAGTCCGTCTCCTTCACGGAGTAGCGCTTGCCGTCGAACGAGAACGGCTGGCCGTGCATCAGCCCGTCGTAGACCGCCAGGCCCTCGTCCACGAGCAGCGCGCGCTCGGCGCGGCCGGTGTCCGGCTCGAACGCGGTCCAGCCGGGGTGCGGCGCGCCGAGCCCGACGGTGAGCTGGACGCGGCCGCCGGACAGCCGGTCGAGCGTGCCCGCCTTGGAGGCGAGGTCCCACGGTTTGCAGCGCGCCAGCGGGGTGAGCATCGTGCCGAGCCGGATCCGCTTGGTGCACATGGCCGCGGCGGTCAGCGCGACCCACGCGTCGACGCCCCACACCGCCTCGGCGAGGAACACCCCGTCCCAGCCGTGCGCCTCGGCCAGCACGGCCGCCTCGGCGACGTCGGGTGCGTCGAAGAAGGGCAGCACGACACCTGCTCGCATGGCACACCTCCGGCGAGCACGGTAACCCGGTGCACCGGAACCCGCCGCCGGTCGCGGGGCATGTCACGCCCGGCATTTTGTCTCGCAGGACAACTGCGCGCGGCAGGCGATCCGGGCGTACCGGACAACGCCCGAGAACATGAGATTTCCTCCGGTTGACGAACGCCGCGGTGAATTGCCCGACGCCGGCGAGAACAAAGCGGCCGGACCGCGCGCGGAATGTGGTCCCAACGGCGCAGTGAATTGCTCCGTCGACCCGACACCCGACCGACCGCCGGCACGTGAGGGCGGGCACAATGCCTGTCCGTGACGACTTCCATTCACCAGAGGATCGCCGACGAGCTCGGTGTGCGCGCGGGGCAGGTCACAGCGGCCGTCGACCTGCTCGACGGCGGGGCCACCGTGCCGTTCATCGCCCGCTACCGCAAGGAAGTGACCGGCACGCTCGACGACACCCAGCTGCGCACGCTGGAGGAACGCCTCGGCTACCTGCGGGAGCTCGAGGAGCGCCGCGCCGCGGTGATCGACTCCGTCCGCACGCAGGGCAAGCTGGACGACGCGCTGCACGCGCAGCTCCTCGCCGCCGACTCGAAGGCGCGGCTGGAGGACCTCTACCTGCCGTTCAAGCCCAAGCGGCGCACCAAGGCGCAGATCGCCCGCGAGCAGGGCCTGGAACCGCTCGCCGACCAGCTGCTCGAGGACCCGTCGCACAACCCGCAGGAGCTGGCGGCCGGGTTCGTGACCGAGGAGGTCGCGGACGTGGCGGCGGCGCTGCAGGGCGCCCGGTCGATCCTGGTCGAGCGGTTCGGCGAGGACGGCGACCTCATCGGCGAGCTGCGCGAGCAGATGTGGACGCGCGGTCGGCTGGTCTCGAAGCTCCGCGAGGGCAAGGAGGAGGACGGGTCGAAGTTCTCCGACTACTTCGACTTCTCCGAGCCGTTCACGAAGCTGCCCTCGCACCGGATCCTCGCGATGTTCCGCGGGGAGAAGGAGGAGGCGCTCGAACTGGCGCTGGAGCCCGAGGAGGCCCCGGAAGAGGGTCCGACCAGCTACGAGACCCGGATCGCGCAGCGGTTCGGCATCGCCGACCGCGGCCGTCCGGCCGACCGCTGGCTCAACGACACGGTGCGCTGGGCGTGGCGGACGCGCATCCTGATCCACCTCGGCATCGACCTGCGGTCGCGGCTGCGCCAGTTCGCCGAGGACGAGGCCGTGCGCGTGTTCGCGTCCAACCTGCGCGACCTGCTGCTCGCCGCACCGGCGGGCACCCGCGCCACGATGGGCCTGGACCCCGGCTTCCGCACCGGCGTGAAGGTCGCCGTCGTGGACGCGACCGGCAAGGTCGTGGCGCATGAGACGATCTACCCGCACGTGCCCGCGAACAAGTGGGACCAGTCGATCCACACCCTCGCGGCGCTGGCCAGGAAGCACGACGTCGAGCTGATCGCCATCGGCAACGGCACCGCCTCCCGCGAGACCGACAAGCTCGCGGGCGACCTGATCAGCAGGCACCCGGACCTCAAGCTCACCAAGGTCATGGTGTCCGAGGCGGGCGCGTCGGTGTACTCGGCGTCGGCGTTCGCGTCGCAGGAGCTGCCCGGCCTCGACGTGTCGATCCGCGGCGCGGTGTCCATCGCGCGCCGGTTGCAGGACCCGCTGGCCGAGCTGGTGAAGATCGACCCGAAGTCCATCGGCGTCGGCCAGTACCAGCACGACCTCGCCGAGGCGAAGCTGTCGAAGTCGCTGGACGCGGTGGTCGAGGACTGCGTGAACGCGGTCGGCGTCGACCTGAACACCGCGTCGGCACCGCTGCTGACCCGCGTCTCCGGCATCACGTCCGGGCTGGCCGAGAACATCGTGCTGCACCGCGACTCCAACGGCCCGTTCCGCTCGCGCAAGGCGCTCAAGGACGTGGCGCGGCTGGGCCCGAAGGCGTTCGAGCAGTGCGCGGGCTTCCTGCGCATCCCGAACGCCGACGACCCGCTGGACGGCTCCACGGTGCACCCCGAGGCCTACCCCGTGGTGCGGCGGATGCAGGAGGCCGTGGGCGGCGAGTCGGTGGTCGGCAACGTGGCGCTGCTCAAGTCGCTGCGGGCGGAGAGGTTCGTAGACGAGACGTTCGGTCTGCCGACGATCACCGACATCCTGCGCGAGCTGGAGAAGCCCGGCCGCGACCCGCGCCCGGCGTTCAAGACCGCGACCTTCGCCGACGGCGTCGAGAAGCTCGGCGACCTGCGGCCCGGCATGGTGCTGGAGGGCGTGGTCACCAACGTCGCCGCGTTCGGCGCGTTCGTCGACATCGGCGTCCACCAGGACGGCCTGGTGCACATCTCCGCGCTGTCCAACGACTACGTGAAGGACCCGCGCGACGTCGTGAAGTCCGGCGACGTGGTCAAGGTGAAGGTGATGGAGGTCGACATCCCGCGCAAGCGGATCGGCCTCACGATGCGGCTGCAGGACGAGCCGGGCAAGCCCAAGGAGCAGCAGCAGCGCGGTGGCGGCGGCCAGGGCAGGCCCCGCGGCGGTGGCGGCGGTGGCGGCCAGCAGCGGCAGCAGCGCCCGGACCGCGCCCCCGCGGGTGGGGCGATGGCCGACGCACTGCGGCGCGCCGGACTGGGCAAGTAGTCGGACGACTCCAGGAGGCAGCATGGGCCGGCCTGCACCGGGTGGGGACGACGTGGACGCCGTGGTCGTCGGATCGGGCCCGAACGGGCTGGTCGCGGCGAACGTCCTCGCCGACGCGGGCTGGTCCGTGCTGGTCCTGGAGGGCGCGGACACCCCCGGTGGCGCGGTGCGCACCGAGGAGATGACCGCGCCGGGGTTCCGCAACGACGTGTTCAGCGCGTTCTACCCGATGGGCGCCGGGTCGCCGGTGATCCGCGGGCTCGCGCTGGAGGAGCACGGGCTGCGGTGGGTGCACGCGCCGGAGGTGCTGGCGCACGTGCTGCCCGACGACCGGTCCGTGCTGCTGTCGCGCGACGTCGACCGCACGGCCGAGTCGGTGAGCGCGTTCGCACCCGGTGACGGGGACGCGTGGCGGGCGGAGTTCGCGCTGTGGCGGCGGATCCGCGACGACGTGCTGGACGCGCTGCTGCGGCCGTTCCCGCCGGTGCGGGCCGGGCTGGGGCTGCTGAGGTCGCTGGGCACCGCGGAGGCGTTGCGGATGACCAGGATGCTCACCCAGCCCGTGCGGGCGGTGGGTGAGGAGAAGTTCGCGGGCGAGGGCGCGCGGCTGCTGTACGCGGGCAACACAATGCACACCGACCTCGGACCCGACCAGTCCGGCGGCGGGGTGTTCGCGTGGCTGTTGACGATGCTGGGGCAGGAGATCGGGTTCCCCGTGCCGCGAGGCGGGGCGGGCGAGCTGACGAACGCGCTGGTGCGGAGGCTGGAGAGCCGCGGCGGGCGGGTGGAGTGCGGTCGGCGGGTGACGAAGGTGCTCCAGGCCGGTGGTCGGGCGATGGGGGTGCGGGACGCGTCCGGCACCGACGTGCGGGCGCGGCGGGCGGTGCTGGCGGACGTGCCCGCGCCGAACCTGTACCTGGAACTGCTGGACGTCGGGTCCTTGCCCGCGCGGTTGGTGGACGACCTGCGGCGGTTCGAGTGGGACGACGCGACCATGAAGGTGGACTGGGCGTTGTCCGGGCCGATCCCGTGGACGTCGCCGGACGCGCGGTTGGCCGGGACCGTCCACATCGGACCGGACGTGAACGGGTTGGCGGGCATCGCGAACGACCTGGCCTGCGGGAGGACGCCGCGGACGCCGTTCCTGCTGCTGGGGCAGATGACCACCGCCGATCCGAGCCGGTCGCCCGCGGGGACCGAGGCCGCGTGGGTGTACACGCACGTGCCGCGCGGGGAGCGGTGGTCGGCGGACCGGCTGCGGCGGCGGGTGGATCGGATCGAGCAGGTGGTGGAGCAGCACGCGCCGGGGTTCCGGGATCTGGTGATCGGGCGGGCGGTGCAGGGGCCCGCGGATCTGGAGTCGCGGAACGCGAGCCTGGTGGGTGGGGCGATCAACGCTGGTACCGCTGGGATCCACCAGCAGTTGGTGTTCCGGCCGGTGCCGGGGTTGGCGAGGGCTGACACGCCGGTGGATCGGTTGTTCCTGGCGGGGTCCTCGGCACATCCGGGGGGTGGGGTGCACGGGGCGCCTGGAGGGAATGCGGCTCGGGCGGCGTTGGTGAGGGACGGGTGGGGTGGGGAGGTGTACGGGGGGTTGATCCGGGGGTTGAACAGGGCGGTTTATAGCTAGGGGGGTGTGGGGGGGCGGGGGGCACCCCGGGCGCCGAGTGTTCTATGGTTCCCGAACCTTGTCAAGACGGTAGGGCTGTCTTGACAAGGTTCGGGAACCATAGAGATGGCTTTTCGGCGGGGTGCGTGGGGGGAGTGTGGGTGGGGAGGGCATCCGACGCTCCGCGACGGACAGGGCATCCTTGGCTGCGCCGTCGGACCAGGCATCCTTGCTGCGCTGCGGACAAGGCCCCAGGCGCTCCGCGCCGGATGCGCGCTGGCGGGCTGCGCCCATCGTGGTGTTGGCGTGCTCGCTGCGCTTCGGATGGGCGCTGGCGGGCTGCCTGTTGGGTGGGGGCCTGGAGGGGTTACTTGGCGCGGGTGCCCTTGGCTTTGACGAGGTCGGATTCGAAGAGGTTTTCGGTGACGGCCAGGCCGCCCTTGGTCTTGTCGTCGGGGCGGGCGATGTAGGACTGGGTGGCGGAGGGGCGGCCGGCTACGGAGAAGCGGAGGGGGCCGGTCAGGCCGTGGGTTTCCACGCCGTTGGTGGCCTGGAAGGCCCTGATGACGCCGTCGCGGGTGAGGTCCTTGTCGGCGCAGGCCTTCTCCAGGACGGCGGCGAAGGCGGTGGCGACCACGTAGCCGTGGTTGACGGCGCCGTTGGGTTCGACGTCCGGGTAGCGGGCCTGGAAGGACTTGGCGACGGCTTGGGGGCCTGGGGCGTCGGCGCCGTAGGGGGCGATCGGGGAGACGACCTGGACCTGCTTCATGACGGCGGGAGCCGCTAGGGACTTGAGGATGGCGGGGTCGTAGCCTGCGACGTTGACCAGGAAGGGGACGTTCCAGCCGAGGTTGGCGGCGGCGATGACGGCCAGTGCGGTCTGGGCGGGGCTGGTGCTCAGGACGACGGCCTTGGCGCCCGCGGCCTTCATGGCGGCGATCTGGGTGGTGAGGTTGTCGGCGGTCTCGGTGACGGACCTCTCGACGAGGGTGAGGTTCCACTGCTGGGCGGCGAAGGTGCTGCCCTCCAGGGCGTTGGAGCCGAAGTCGCCGTCGACGTGGACGTGGCCGATGGTGTCGCCGTCGGCGATGGCACCGGTGCGCTTGAGGTGGTCAAGGCCGTTCATGACGTCGATGTCGTAGGTGCCGCCGACGATCATCATGTTGGGGTTGCCCAGCAGGGCGGCCGACCAGGAGACGGGGGCGGCCAGGGCGCGGGTCTGGATGAGGTCGGGGGCGATGGCGGTCGTCATGGCGGCGCCGGTGAGGTCGAGGAAGCCGAGGACCTTCGGTTCGAGGTCGAAGTAGCCGTCCAGGGCGCGCTGGACGTTGAAGCCGTGGTCCTTCAGGACCAGCTCCACCTTGCGGCCGCAGATGCCGCCGCGGGCGTTGAGCTCGCCGATGAACAGCTCGTAACCCTTGATCCGGACCAGGGCGGTCGGCGAGAACGGGCCGGACATGTCGGTCAGCACGCCGAGCGAGATGGACTCGTCGGTGACACCGGGACCGGACTTGACCTCGACGGACTTCACGCCCGACGCGCAGGCCGTGGCGGTCAGGACGACCGTCAGAGCGGCGGCAAGGGCGTGACGGAACAAGAGCTACTCCCACCAGAGAAGTTACCTACTGGTAGCAGTCTATTCATCTCAAATGGCAAAAGTAGATGTTAATGTGATAGGTACCACCGTGATGAACTATTGACGTACGACTCCCGTACCCATCCACAGTGGACAAACGGCGCCCCCCGGAAACCGAGGAGCGCCGTCTTGCCTACAGGTAGGACCGTTGACCCTGCCCCCAGGACATCGCCGCGGCCAGCTGCGCGCGGCGACCGATCTCCAGTTTGCGGTAGATGCGGGTGATGTGGAGTTCGACCGCGCGGGTGGACACCGAGAAGTGCTCGGCGATCTGCCGGTTGGTCTTGCCCTCCAACATCATCAGCGCGATCCGCCGTTCGTGCGGCGTGAGCGGGTCGTGGTCGATCGAGTCGACCGCCTGCCCGTCACGTGGACGCACCAACGCGGGCTCGGGACGTTCCACCTGCGGTACGCCCATGAGGACGTGCCACTGGCGAACGCGGAGCTCCGCGATCACGTGCGACCGGATGTACGGGTCGGCTCGGATCAGCTCGCGGACCGCCTGCTCGTCCGAGGCCTGGCACAGCAGCATCGCCGCCGTGCCGTCACCGACCAACCCGCCGCCGATCAGGACTCCCTGATCGGCGAGACGCTTCCAGTAATCACGATGTGCCACATGAATCGATCTGCGCACGTCGCCAGCGTCCCTGAAAATCATCTCAATGATGAAAGCCACTGGTTGATCCCCATTTCATTCAGCGGCCGATAACAACAACTCCCCTACTTAACTGCGGTCATTTTGTCTAGTCAAGTGATGCAGATCACAGTACATATACCGAAGCCATATGAGGGGCATAGCGACGGGGTCAGTGGAGTCGTTTGACGAACCAATGATCCGCGTACGGACCCTCTGAGAAAGCAGGGACCTCGGCGTATCCGTGCCGTGCGTAGAGGGCCCTCGCCTCGACCAGGTCCTTGCGCGTGTCGAGCCGGATCGTCCCCGCCCCGAGCTCCGCGGCGGCCCGCTCGACGGCCTCCAGCAACGCCGCTCCACCACCCCGGCCCCGCCGGTCCTGCCGGACGAACACGCGCTTGAGCTCCACGGTCCCCGCGTCCACCCGCCTCAGCCCCGCGCACCCCACCGCGACCCCGTCGACCCGCGCGACCAGCAGGAGGTCCAACCGGTAGTCCTCGCCGTCGGCCAGCTCCGCGTCCACCTCCTCCTCGGTCGAGGGCCTCCCCCAGTAGCGACCGATGATCTCCAGCAGGTAGCCGCGCAGCAGCGCGGTGGCGTCGGCCGAGCCCACCGGCTCCACCGCCACGGTCCAAGTCGTCGTCACGCCGTCATCGTCACCGCGCTGTCCACCGGTTTTGGCGACGTCGCCGACCGTATCGGGAGCCGGACGCCGTGAGAAGGTGGCCCGGTGGTGAAACTCGAACGCGACGCGGCAGGCCTGGCCGTGCTGACCATCGACGCTCCCCCGCTCAACCTCTACACCGCCGAGCTGCACGACCAGCTCATCGCGGCGGTGGCGGAGGTCGAGGAGGACGCGCCCCGCGCGCTGCTGTTCCGCGCGGAGGGGAAGGTCGTGAGCGGTGGGGTCGACGTGTCGCTGTTCGCGGCGCAGAGCACCCCCGCCGAGGCGAAGGTGCTGTTCGACCGGATGCTGGAGCTGCCCGACCGGATCGCCGCGCTGCCGTTCCCGACCGTGTTCGCCGCCCACGGCCTCACGCTGACCTGGGCGTTCGAGGTGGCGGTGGCGTGCGACCTGATCCTGGCCGCGGCGCGGGCGAAGTTCGGGCTGGTGGAGAAGGTCATCGGGCTGACCCCGACGATGGGCGGCACGCAGCGGCTGGCCGCGCGGGCCGGGGTCGGGCGGGCCAAGGAGTTCGTGATGACCGGCGAGCGCTACGACGCGGCGACGCTGGAGCGGTGGAACGTGGTCAACCGGGTGCTGGCCGACGACGGCTTCGACGACGCCGCCCGCCAGTTCGCCTCGACCCTGGCCGCGGGCCCGACCAGGGCGCACGCGGCGACCAAGCAGGTCGTGGCGCACTTCGAGCACGGCGGGGTGCCGGAGGCGAACGCGCACGTCACGTCGATCGCCGCCGACCTCTTCACCACCGAGGACCTGCCGAACGCGGTCCGCTCGTTCCTCGCCGACGGGCCCGGCAAGGCCACCTTCACCGGTCGCTAGGCCCTAGCGCGGGTCGAACGTCGAGGACGCGTACCAGGCGAGCGCGGAGCGGAGCTCGCCCACGTCGTGGCCCTGGCGGGCCTTGCCCTTCTCGTGGGACACCGGGTAGGCGCGGTAGCCGCCCTTGTACGGCTTGAACGTGCCGTAGCCGAGGGTCTCCGGCTGGCCGGCGGCGTTCACCAGCCAGACGACCAGCCACGGCTTGCCGTGCCGGTACATGACCTTGACCCTCGACACGGCGTACCAGGGCAGCTTGCGCTCCTTGGTGCCGCACGACACCACCAGCCCGTCCGGGCCGATCTCCAGGCCCAGCTGCGGGCCGAGGCCGCCGACGAGGAGCCGGATGGTCCACAGCGCGAACACGACGGTGATGACGAGCGCGGCGGCCCTGATCATGTCGCCTTCCGGCGACTCCTGGAGGGCGAGCCCCACCGCCGCGACGAACGCGGTCATCGCGGCCCAGCCCAGGTCCACCGCCCTGGACCGGCGGAACCGCACGCCCACCGGCTGCGGCTTCTTCGGCTGGCCCGTGGCCGGAGTGGCGGGGATGACCTTGTCGACCACCGCCCGCACGGCCTTCTCGACCTGCTTCGCGGTGATCGGCGGGATGAGCTTCGCGGGCGCGGCGGGCGGGTCCTCGACCATCAGCCTGGTCGGCGGCTTGCTGTTCGGGGTGGGCAGCGCGCGCAGCTCGGTGTGCCGCTGCTCGACCAGCGTGCGGATCGGCGCGGGCAGCCACGTGTCGTCCAGGTGCGGCACGTCGATCACCGACAGCAGCCTGGCCGGGGTCGGCCGGTGCGCGGGCTCGCGCACCAGGCACGGCACTATCAGCGGCACCAGCGCCGGCGGCACATGCGACAGGTCGGGCTCCTGGTGCACCACGCGGTAGACCAGCGCGGACGTGGAGCCGTCGCCGAACGGGCCGCGACCGGTCGCGGCGTAGACCAGCACGGCGCCGAGCGCGAACACGTCGCTCTGCGGGCCGATCTTCGTGCCGACGACCTGCTCCGGCGAGAGGAAGCCGGGGGTGCCGAACACGACCCCGGCCTCGGTGAGCGCGGTGTGCTCCAACGCCCGCGCGATGCCGAAGTCGATCACCCGTGGGCCGTCCGCGGCGAGCAGCACGTTGGAGGGCTTGAGGTCGCGGTGCACCAGACCGGCACCGTGGATCGCGACCAGCGCCTCCGCCAGCCCCGCGGCCAACCGGCGCACGGACTGCTCGGGCAGCGGCCCGTGCGTCTCCACGGCCTGCTGGAGGGTCGGCCCGACCACGTACTCCGTCGCCATCCACGGCCGGTCGGCGTCCGGGTCGGCGTCGACGACCGCGGCCGTCCAGAAACCGCCGACGGCGCGAGCCATGTCGACCTCGCGGCGGAAGCGTTCGCGGAACAGCGGGCTCTCGGCCAGCTCGGCTCTGGCGACCTTCACCGCCACCGGGCGGCCACCACGGGATCGACCGAGGTACACCGAACCCATCGCGCCCCGACCGAGTGCTCTGAGCAGCACGTAGTCCCCGATGCGCTGCGGCCCGTCCACGGGCAGTGGCTGCACCTGGCATTCCTCCTCGACACCGACGCCACCTCCAGAGTAGAGCGAACCGACCCCTACTCGTGGTGACCAGCGACTTTCTCCTGCGGTCCGGTGCGGGTTCCCCGCTCCCACCTGGCCGAAACGGTTAGTTTCGGTCAACACTGAAGTCATAGTGATCAAAACCTGAGTGATGTCTCACGCCGGGTACTAAATCGATTCCTCCCAGGCAGGGAGGTTGCGAGGATGGAGGAGTGGCCGTCATGAGTGGAACTCCCGCCCCCTTCCGCCTGGCGTCCCTGGTGCCGCTGGCCGCGGTCAGCACCGCCGTCGGCCTCGGGACGGCGCTCGCGTTCCCGTTCATGTCGCTGTTCCTGAGCACCGAGGTCGGTGCGAGCCCGGTCGCGCTGGGCGCGTTCCTGCTGGTGATGCCGCTCGCGTCGCTGGTGGCGAGCACCTGGCTCGGCAGCGTGTCCGACGCGCGGGCGGTGCGCCGCACGCTGCTGATCGTCGGCGCGCTGGCCGGGACCGCCGGGTACGGCCTGTTCGCGGTGCTGCGGAACTACTGGGTGCTGCTGGCGGTGTCCACGACGCTCGGCGCGGTGGCGTCGTCGCTGCTGCCCCAGATGTTCGCCTACGCCAAGCAGGTGCTGGAACGCGGCGGCTCGACGAAGGCACCGCTGATCATCACGGTCCTGCGCACGCTGATCTCGCTGGCCTGGGTGGCCGGGCCGCCGCTGGCCGCGCTGCTCGTCGCGCGAGCCGGGTTCACCGGGCTGTTCGCCGTCACGGCGCTGGTGTTCGCGGTGGTGGCGCTGCTCAGCTTCCGGCTGCCCGAGGTGGCCGCGGCGCCGCCCGTGGAGGAGGTGGTCGAGCCGGTCGTGGTGGGCCCTCGGCCGAGCCTCCCGCTGTCCGTGGTGGCCTTCGTGCTGCTCCAGGGCGCCGTGACGCTCGGCGTTATCACACTTCCGCTGTTCATGACCGAGCAGTTGCACGGCACGACGACCGACGTCGGCCTGGTGCTGGGCCTGTGCGCCGCGCTGGAGATCCCGCTGATGATCGGCCTCGGGGTGCTGGCGACGCGGGTCGACCACCGCAGGCTCGTGCTCGTGGGCGCCACGGCGGCGCTGGCCTACCACGCGTGCATGCTGCTGGCCCAGGACACCTGGCAGGTCGCCGCGGCGCAGGTGTTCAGCGCCACCGTGATCTCCGCGGTGATGGGGATCGGCATCTCGTACTTCCAGAGCCTGGCGCCGGACCGCCCCGGTTACACCACGACGATGTTCACCAACTCGACCACGGTGGCGTCGATGCTCGCCGGTCCGCTGCTCGCCGCCGCGCAGCTGCTGACCTACCGGACCGCCTACGGCATGTCCCTGGTGATGTCCGTGCTCGGTCTCGCGTTCCTGCTGCTGGCCCGCCCCCGGACCCGCTGAGCACGGCGGAGGGGACCCGACGCCACCCCTGCCGCGGCGCCGAGCCCCCTCCGGGTTTCCGTGGGAGCTCCCGCCGCCCCTGCAGCGACAAGAACCCCTCCGGTTCGGTCCGGGTACCGCCGCCCCTGCAGCGGCGGCACCCCGACCGGGTTCGGTGGAGGATTCACCGCCCCTGCAGCGGCGAAACCCCCTCCGTGTTCGGTGGTGGTCCCGCCACCCCTGCAGTGGCGGAACCCCTCCGAGCTCCTGGACCTAGCGGTGCCCTCCCAGGCCGGTCCACTTCAGGCCCGCCCGGCTGAGCACGTCCGGGTCGAGCAGGTTGCGGGTGTCGACGACGACGGGCTGGCGGACCAGACCGGCGACCTTCGACCAGTCGAGCGTCCGGAACTCCGGCCACTCGGTGAGGACCACCAGCGCCTCGACGTCCTTCGCCGCGAGGTACGGGTCGTCCACGACCTCCATGCCGACCGCGGCCGACGAGCCGACGCCCATCGCCGGGTCGTAGCCGACCAGGTCGGCGCCCGCCTGCTTGAGCAGCGCGGCCACCGCGAGGGCGGGCGAGTCGCGCAGGTCGTCCGTGCCCGCCTTGAAGGTCAGGCCGAGCACGCCGATCCGCAGGTGCGACAGCGACCCGTTGCGCTTGCCCGTCACGGCGAGCCGGATCTTGTCGACCATCCGCTGCCGCTGCCGGTCGTTCGTGTCGATCGTGGCGCGCAGCAGCCGGAACTCGAAGTCGGCCGCGTCCGCGACCTGGAGCATCGCGTGCGTGTCCTTCGGCAGGCACGAACCGCCCCAGCCCGGCCCCGGCGACAGGAACGACTGGCCGATGCGGCGGTCGTAGCCCATGCCCTCGGTGACGTCGGAGATGTTCGCGCCGAGCCGCTCGCACAGCTCCGCGACCGCGTTGACGTAGGACAGCTTCATCGCGAGGAAGCAGTTGGCCGCGTACTTCACCATCTCGGCGCTGGCCGCGTCGGTGAGCACGGTCGGCGCGCCGAGCCGCGCGTACAGCGCCGCGACCCGCTCCGCCGCGTCCTGGTCGTCGCAGCCGACCACGATGCGGTCCGGGTTCAGGAAGTCCTTCACCGCGGAGCCCTCGCGCAGGAACTCGGGGTTCGAGACGACCGAGATGTCCGGGCGTCCCAGCAGCTCCGAGGTCAGCACCGTCGTGCCGACCGGGACCGTGGACTTGTTCACGATGACGCAGCCCTCGGCGAACACCTCGCGGCATTCGTCCACAACGGACTCGACGGCCTTGAGGTCCGCCAGGCCGCCGACGCCCATGGGCGTGGGGACGCAGAGGAACACGACCTCGGCGCCGCCCTCGTGCGCGGTGATGGCGTTGGAGGCGCCCACCACGAACGAGAGGCGGCCCGAGGCGATGCCCTCGGCGACCAGCTCGGGGAGACCGGGCTCCAGGATGTCGACCTCGCCGCGGGACAGCCGTTCGACCTTGTCGACGTCCACGTCCGCGCACACCACGCGATGGCCGAGGGAGGCCAGGCACGCACCCGTCGTCAGGCCGACGTACCCCGTCCCGATCACTGCGATCCGTCGGATGAACACCTGCAGTCACTCCCCTAGTCCTGTGTCTGGCGGTCGGCGCGCGGGCCGACGTTGGCTACAGCAGCGTCGTCGTGCCGTGGGCGACCGACGACGTGTACGCGTTGGTGCCGGGGAAGCTCGCCGTGTACCCCTTGAGCAGGACGCCCACCGTGACCAGGAGTCCCGAGGCGGAGTCGCACCGAGCGGTGCCCGTAGCGTCCGTGATCGCGGTGCACAGCGGGTTTCCCTCGACGGTGCGGAAGACGACGGTCTCGCCAACAACCGGGGCGCCGGTGTGCTGCTCGGTGAGCCGCGCGTCGATGCTCTTCACCGACAGCACGCTGGGCAGCGTGATCGCGAGCTTCGCCGAGCCGCCGGTCAGCACGGTCGCCGCGGCGGGCACGAAGTGCACGGCGACACCGACCGGCTTCTCACCGACGGGGATCGTCGCCGTGACCGCCCTGGTCGCCGTGTCGATCACCGACACGGTGCCCGAGGTGAAGTTCGTGACGTAGACCTTGCCGTCGTCGGGCGTGAGCGCGAGGCCGATCGGCCTGCCGCCCACCGGGATCGGCGCACCGTCGACCACGGAGACGTTGGGGTTGCCCACGTTCTCCAGGTTGAGCACCGACACCGTGTTGGATCCCGAGTTCGTCACGTAGGCGCGCTTGCCGTCGGCGGTGATGTCGACGCCGTACGGGACCTGGTTGACCGTGACGATCCGCAGCACGGACTTGCTGGCCGTGTCGACGACCGCGACGTCCTCGGAGTTCTTGTTGACGACCAGCAGGCGGCTGCCGTCGGGCGACACGGCGAGCGAACTGGGCCTGCTGCCGGTGTACACCGACGCGGTCACCGTGTTCGTCGTCGCGTCGACGACCGTCAGCGTCGTCGGGCCGGTGACGTCGTTGGCCACGTAGACGGTCTTGCCGTCCGGGGAGATCGCGACGCCGTCCGGGCTCGGGCCGACGTTCACGGTCTTGACGACGCTGAGGGTGGCGACGTCCACAACGGACAGCGTGCCGTCGCCGTAGTTCGTGACGTACACGAAGCCGCCGTCGGGCGCGACGACGACACCCGCGGGCTTGGAGCCCACCGGGATCCTCGTGTCGACCGAGTTCGTCGGCGCGTCGATCACCGAGAGCGTGTTGTCGCTGAGGTTCGTGACGTACCCGCGGGTCCCGTCGAACGCGACGTCCGCCGTGTACGGCGAGCTGCCCGCGTTGTCGGTGACCGTCCTGGTGATCGAGTTGTCCGCCGTGTCGATCACCGAGACGCCGCCGCCGTTGTTGGCGACGTACCCGAGCACCCTGCCCACCGGGGCCGCGGACGCCGCGGGCGTGGCGACGAGCGCCGACACCACCGCGGCGACGGCTAACACCGTCGTCGAGCGACGGGAACGATCGAGTACTGGCATGTGGAGCCTCCTGGCGCGCTGAACCCGACCTATCCCGGACATCGCGCGCCGAACCGTTGGTGTTAGCCGCTTTCCCGCATCGAGGTGTCCTCGATGGAGTGACGGCGGTCGGCGGCGAAGGCGCGCAGCACGTCGTCGTCGGTCACGTCGACCAGCCTGTTGCCCCACTTGTCGAGCGCCGCCCCGTCGACCACCGCGGGCCCGTCCGGGAACGGCCCCCTGGAGCGGAAGCCCAGCAGCTCGTCGAACACGCCGACGTAGCTCTCGGCCTGGGGCCGCCAGTCCAGCACCTTCTCGCAGCGCCGCCGCCCGGCCGCGCCGAGCTCGCCGCGCCGGTCGGGGTCGTCGAGCAGGTCCAGCAGCGCCTGGGCGAACCCGTCCACGTCACCGGGTTCCACGTAGACCGCGCAGTCGCCCGCCGACACCACCGTCTCGGTCAGCCGGTAGGCCACCACCGGGACGGCGTAGGCCATGTACTCCATGGTCTTGTTCATCGTCGACACGTCGTTCAACGGGTTCAACGGGTCCGGCGAGACACCGGCCGACGCGGTCGAGAGGTAGCGCGAGATCTGCTCCGGGCCGACGCGGCCGGTGAACTCCACGTAGTCGTCGAGCCCCCAGTCGGTGCTCTGCCTCTTCAGGTCCTCCAGGCAGTCGCCGAACCCGAGGAGCGCGAAGCGGACGTCGGTGCGGCCGCGGTCGAGCACGATCCGCTTGGCCACCTCCAGCACGCCGTCCACACCGTCCTGCGGGCCCATGATCCCCAGGTAGGCCACCAGGTGCTTGCCGCCGCGGCGCAGGGAGTCGTCTCCCGCGACCGGCCGCATGACCGAGGTGTCCGGGCCGGAGCGGACGACGGCGGTGTGCTCGCGGGGCACGTGACCGCGTTCCCAGGCGATCCTCTGGTACGAGGTGTTGGTGGACGTCACCCGGTCGGCGGTGTGGAACGTCCTGCGCTCCAACCACTTCAGGATCGCGAGCTGCGCGCGCCCGGCGACGCCCTTCGGCTTGCCGAAGCGGGACAGGAAGACCTCGGGGTTCAGGTCGTGGTGGTCGAAGAGGAACCTGACCCCCATCGTCCGCCACAGCAGGGCGAGCGCCCAGTAGGTGTCCGGCGGGTTGCAGGCCTGCATCACGTGGAAGCGGCTGCGGCGCCACACCTTCCGGCTCAGCCAGGCCGTGCGCAGCCAGCAGTACAGGAACTCCCAGGCGTAGCCGAGCACGCCCTCGGCCTGCGGCGGCGGCCGGTACTTGTACAGGTGCACCGAGTCCAGCACGGCGTAGGCCGGGTCGTCGGGCCCCTTCGGGCAGATGACCGAGACCTCGTATCCCGCGTTGACCAGTGCCCGGCACTCCAGCCAGACCCTGCGGTCCAGCGGGACCGGGAGGTTCTGCACGATGATCAGCACATGCGGCGCGCGTCTCACTGAACCCTCTTCCTGAGGTGAGCTGACGCTTCGTAGTCGCTCGCGGAGGGCAAAGGGTTACGGCTTCCGGCGAACATCACTGCCTGGCCGCTCACGGCTACGCGGCGTACCGCCAGCCGGTGTAACGCTGAGTGCATCCCGTTCCGATATCCGGGTCAAGCGGAAGGTGGTTCGGGGTGTACATCGCTTCTGCGCGGGCCGGCACGCGCACGCGGCTCGGCGCGGTGCCGAAAACGGTTGTGGCGCTGGGCGTGGTCAGTCTCCTCACGGACGTCTCCGCTGAGATGATCACCGCGTTCCTGCCCGTCTACCTGCTCTTCAGCCTCAACATCGGTTACGTCCAGTTCGGACTGCTCGACGGTCTGTACACGGGCGCGACCGCGGTGCTGCGGTTGGTGGGCGGCCACTTCGCCGACCGGCTGCGCAGACCGAAGCTGGTGGCGGGTGTCGGTTACGGCCTGTCCGCCGTCACCAAGCTCGTGTTCCCGGCCGTCGGCGCGTCCGCGCTCGGCATCGGCGGCGTGATCGCCGCGGACCGCGCGGGCAAGGGCCTGCGCACCGCGCCGCGCGACGCGCTGATCTCGTTGAGCGTCCCCACCGACCAGCTCGGCACCGCGTTCGGCGTGCACCGCAGCATGGACACCGTGGGCGCGTTGATCGGTCCGGTCGTGACGTTCCTGATCCTGATGAACCTCGGCACCGCGCCGACCCCGATCTTCGTCGTCAGCTTCGGCTTCGCCCTGCTGGGCCTGATCGTGCTCGGCTTCTTCGTGCCCGAGCGCCCGAAGGCCACCGCCTCCCCCGGTCCCGCGCCGAGCATCAGGGCGGGACTGGCGCTGCTGAAGGACGTGCCGTTCCGCCGGGCCGGTGTCGTCGCCGCCCTGCTCGGCATCGCCACCGTCTCCGACGCGTTCGTCTTCGTGCTCGTGCAGCGCACCACCGAGGTGCCGCTCGGCGTGCTGCCGCTGCTGCCGCTCGGCACCGCGCTGACGTTCCTGCTCTTCGCCGCGCCGCTGGGCAGGCTCGCCGACGTCGTCGGCCGCTGGCCGGTGTTCTTCGGCGGCCACGTGCTGCTGCTGGGCGTCTACCTGCTCCTGCTCGCCCCCGCGGGCGGGTACGGCGTGGCCGTCGCCGCGTTGATCATGCACGGCCTGTTCTACGCCGCCACCGACGGCGTGCTGTCCGCGTGGACCGGCGCCATGATCCCGCCGTCGCTGCGCGGCTCCGGCCTCGCCGTCGTGCAGACCGGTCAGGCGCTGGCGCGGCTGGTGTCCTCCATCGGCTTCGGTTTCCTGCTCCAGTACGCGGCGCTCGGCACGGCCGTGCTGACGGCCGTCTGCGCCCTCGCCGTGGCCCTCGTGGCCGTGCTCGTGGTGACCCGCAAGGAGACGACGTCGTGACGACCCGCACCCGGACCGCGCTCGGCGCGCTGCTCATCGTCGTCGTCGTGCTCGCCACCGGCGTCTACCTCTGGCAGGCGGGCGGCCCGTCCGGCACCGCCGCCGCGGCCGCGCCCGGCGGCGCCTCGATCACCCTCGTCGACCAGCGCGACGGCGGCGACGCCGTCTCCACCACCGACCCCGGCCAGACCGACGGCCCCCGCACCCCCACCGGCCTGCGCTGCCAACGCGTCTACACCGCAGGCGGCACCACCGTCTGCCTCCGCCTCGCGGGCATCGGCCCCAGCTTCGAGGCCGCCGTCATCGTCGGCGGCGCCGAGGTCAAGACCATCCCCCTGCCCGGCGTCCCCAGCCGCGCACGCGTGTCCGCCTCCGGCAAGGTCGTCTCCTGGACCGTCTTCGTCACCGGCGACTCCTACGCCTCCGCGGGCGGCTTCTCCACCCGCACCGGCTACTACGACCTCCGCGACGGCACCCTCGTCGAGTCCTTGGAGACGTTCGCCCTCACCGTGGACGGCGTCGCCCACACCGCGCTCGACGTCAACTACTGGGGCATGACCTTCCAGACCGACGACACCACCTTCTACGCCACCGTCGGCACCGGCGGCAGGCGTTGGCTCATCAAGGGCTCCACGTCCGCGAAGACCGCCGCCACCGTCCGCCAGGGCCCCGAGTGCCCTTCCCTGTCCCCCGACGGCAAGCACCTGGCGTACAAGAAGGCCACCAAGTGGGTCGGCCGCTGGGAGCTCGCCGTGGAGGACCTGGAGACCGGCACGGAGAAGGTCCTGCCCAACACCTCCGGCATCGACGACCAGGCCGCCTGGCTGGACGACAACACCCTCGCCTACGGCGTCCCCAGCCAACAAACCGGCGTCCCCGGCATCTACCGCGTCCAGTCCAACGGCACCACCGACCCCATCCTCATCGCCACCGCCGCCTCCTCCCCCGTCCCCAACCGCTAACCCAAACGCACAGCGAGCACGCACCCGCCCATCGGGCGAAGCCCGCCAGCGCGCATCCGGCGCGGAGCGCCTGGGGCCTTGTCCGACGGCGAAGCCGAGGATGCTTGGTCGGGCGGAGCCCGATGCTTGAGTCGGGCGGAGCCCGATGCTTGAGTCGGGCGGAGCCCGATGCTTGAGTCGGGCGGAGCCCGATGCTTGAGTCGGGCGGAGCCCGATGCTTGAGTCGGGCGGAGCCCGATGCTTGAGTCGGGCGGAGCCCGATGCTTGAGTCGGACGGAGCCCGATGCTTGAGTCGGACGTAGTCCGATGCTGGCGAAGCCAGACCTACCCCTGCCCCCGATACACAGCGCCCTCCTGCCCCACCCCTGTTTGTCAAGACAGCTTCACCATCTTGACAAACAGGGGTGGGGCATTGAGACAATCGCGCGCCGGGGGCCGGGCTTCGCGAGGGTAGGCACAACGCAACCGAGGGCCTGAGATAGCACGACCCGACCAAGGCCAAGCCCCACCTGGAACGGCCTCCGCCAGCCCTGAACACAAACGCCCCCAGAGGTCCCCCACCCGTGAGAACCCCCCAATACACAAGGTACTCAGGGGGTCCGACAAAACTCCCGACTCAAGGCCGGAACCAAGCCGTCCGCCAAGCCCTCCCGAAACCCGACAACCCCGAAACCGACATCCCCTCATACCCCACTGCCCTCAACGCCCCCACCAACGACCGCGTCACATCCCCCCGGTCGAAAGTAGGCCGAGGCGTCAAATCCCCCTCAGGCACCTCGAACCCGTCGTGCAACAACACCACCGCCCCCGGATGCACCGCCGGCAACGCCCGAGCAGCCACCTCCTCAGCCGCCCCGTCCACCCAGTCCGCCACCGTCGGCCCCCACACCACCGGGTCCAGCCCGGCCCGGCGGGCCGCCAGGAACGTCCCCAGCGACTGCGACCCGTAGGCGGGCCGGAACAGCCGCACCCGCCGACCGGCCACGGCTTCCAACCGCCGCTTCCCCTCCACGAGCAGCCGGTGCACCTCCCCCGCGGACCTCTCGGTCAACCGCGAGTGGTCGATCCCGTGCAGCGCGACCTCGTGCCCCTCGTCCAGAACCCGCCGCAGCAACTCCGGGTGCGCCTCCGCCCGCTCCACCAGGACGAAGAACGTCGCCGACAAACCCAGCTCCGCCAACGCGTCCAGCACCGCGGGCGTCCCGTCGGGGTCGGGTCCGTCGTCGTAGGTCAACGCCACGACCCGAGCATCGGTCCGCACGCCGCGCAACGACCCGACAGGACTCAGCACGCCGTCGGTGGCGCGTCGGACGCGGCGCTTCGCCGTGGGCGACAACGAGCCCGCCACCCGCGAGGCCAAGGAGCCGATCACCGCGCCACCCCCGAGGCGATCTCGACGACCTGCCGGGCGGCCCGCTCCCACGTGTAGTGGGCGGCCACCTCCTCCGCGCCCACGAAGGCGTTGTCGTACACCGAGTCGTCCAGCAACAGCTGCCCCACCACCTTCGCCAGCTCCTCCTGCTCGTCGGTGGACACCAGGTCCCCGGCCGTGATGATCTCCGGCATCGCGAACGCGTCGCGACCGACGCAGGGCAGTCCCCGCGACAGCGCCTCGACGAACGCGATCCCGAACCCCTCGAACCGCGACGGCAGCACGAAAAGATCATGCGAGTCGTACAGGGCGGAGATCTCCGACACCGGCAGTCGCCCGAGGAAGTCCACGCCCGGCGGCACCGCACCGTTCATCGGCCACACCTCGGGCCCGACGACGGTCAGGGTGATCTCGGGGTCGACCTCGCGCCGCAGGATCGCCAGCGCCCCGACGACCTGCTCACCGCCCTTGGTCGGGAAGTCCTTGCCCACCATCAGCAACCGCCGCCGGGGACCGGTCATCCGGCGGTTGTGCGCCGCCGCGATCCCGGCCGCCTCACCGCGGGCCGTCACGCCGGGGTTGACGACGTGCACCTTCTCGCGCGGCACACCGGTCACCTCGACCAGGTGGTCGGCGAACCACGAGCTCATCGCCAGCACCCCGGCCGCGCGCGCGTACACCGCCCGCTGCCGCTCGGCCGAGCGGACCACGTCGGCCCGTGTCAACGACGGGAAGTGGCTCAGCCCGCCGGGCCGGTCGACCAGGTCCAGCAGCACGTCGTAGCTGAGGTCCTGCAGCATCAGGTAGGGCCGGTCGAACGTCGTCAGGTCCTGGATCTGGAGCACGACGTCGCAGGGGTTGCGCGCCGACGAGCGCCGCAGCGTCCACTCGTCGAACCGCCGGGTCGACGCGGCGTGCCGCCACATCGACACCCACTGCCCGTCGACCCGGCGCGCGTGCGCGGCCTTGAAGGCGTTGCGCAGCAACGGCGGGTGCTCGACCCCGAGGTCGACCACGTCGACCTGCGAGCGCAGCGCCTCGCGCAGGTTCCACGGCGTGTGCGACCAGGTGAGCTCCGGTCGCGCGTCCCAGCTGCAGGCGAACCCCAGCCTCATATCCCGACCCCCGCCTTCACGTCGACCAGGACCGGCGCGTCGACGAGCTGGCCGCGGCGGGCCAGGCGCCAGAGCGCTCCGATGATGCCGATGAACAGGAACAGCACGCCGCTGATCATCGGGAAGCCGAGTCCGTCGAAGGTGACGAACGCCAGCGCGCACACCGCGATCGAGGCGGCTAGCGCCTGGCCGAGGTGGCGGTTCTCGTCGTCGTTGGCGCGCACCCTGATGCCGCGGGCGGTGACGAAGCCGATGACGAACAGCAGGATGAGCGCGGTCAGGCCGAAGAAGCCGGTCTCCACGATGCTGCCGAGGAACTGGTTGTCCAGCGTGATGAACGCCTTGGGCAGGAACGTGCCGAAACCGCGGCCGAACCACGGCGACTGGTCGATGAACTGGCCGACCACGACGTAGTCGTCGGTGCGGCCCTGGATGCTCGGGTCGTCCGACCAGCCGGTGAACAGACCGGTGATGGTGCCGACGAGTCCGGGGATCAGCAGTCGCAGCGCGACGACGAACACCGGTGCCACCAGCAGGGCGATGCCGCGCCGGACTCCGGACCAGCCCGCGAACAGGACGATGAACGCGACGAACATGCCGAGCGTGGCCGAGCGGGACACCGACATGGGGCTGGCGAGTCCGATGAGGACGACCGTGCCCCACCAGAGCCAACGCCTTTCCTTGACGTAGAAGGCGAGGTGCAGCGCGATCGGGAACACCATCGCCAGCACCACGCCGAACTCGATGGCGTGCGAGGCGGTGGCCGACACGCGGCGGAAGTTCGACCGGTCGGACACGTTGCCGATGTCGTAGTTGATCTTGAGTCCGGGGATGTGCCCGTACAGCTCGGCGACGTTGAACCCGGTGGCGAACTGGAGCAGGCCGATGAACGCGATGATCCCGGTGAGGACGACCACCGTGCGCAGCAGCAGCTCCACGCTCTTGCGGGACTTCAGCATGTCCGCGGCCACGAAGGCGATGCCCATCCACGACATCGTGGTGAGCAGCGCCCGGTCCGCGCCCGAGAGCTGGTCGGCGGGCAGCGGGTTCAGCGTGCCCAGGACGTAGGACAGCAGGATCGACAGCACCAGCAGCCCGACCGCGACGCGGGCGGGCTGGAGGTTGGTCTTCACGCCGGAACCGGGCAGCAGCCTGGTGATGAGCCAGAACACCACCAGGCCCATGCCGACGACGCCCGCGGGGGTGCCGCTGGCGCCGAGCGGGCCGATGATCAGCTGGGCGGGCAGGCAGAAGAGCAGCACGGCGAAGAAGGTCAGCAGACCTCGTGCGTCGCCCTTCTCCTGCCTGGTCGGGAATCCGCGCATGGCGTCAGTCGCGCTGGGACGGCCGCGCGCTCACCTCGAGCTCGGTCCGCGGCCAGGCGACGTGGTCGGGGTTTGGGATCGGCTTGATCCGCTGCGTCTCCTCGGCGATCCGGGGCCTGCGCATCGGCGGCCGCGAACGCTGCGCGGGCTGCGGGTCGGTGACCGGCGCCGACTTCACCGTGGGCGCCGCCTGCGGACTGGGCTTGGGCTGCGGGGCGGGCTGCGGCTGCGGAGCCGGTGGCGCGGCGGGCTTGGGCGCCTGGCCGTTCTGGGCGACGCCGTTGGTGGCCGGGGCCGGAGCGGCCTCCTCCACCTCGTCGTCGAGCTCGTCGTCGTCCAGCTCCTCGACGACCTCCACGACCTCCTGCGCCGCGGTCGCCTTCGCCCGGCGGCGGGTCTGCACGCTCTCCCGCAGGAACGCGATCAGCACGGTCAGCGCCAGCACGACGACCGCCATGCCCGCGAGCGCCCGCATCTGGCTGCCCCGCTGGATGTCCGCGTGCGTCGGCGTCGTCACCGGGCTCGTGGTGATGAGCAGGTTCTCCGGAGCCTTGAGGTCGACCTGGTTCTGGGTCAGCAGCTCGGTCATCGACTTCTCGATGACCTGCGCGGTGCGCAGGGCCGCCGCGCGGTCCTTGGAGTTCGCGGTGACCTGGAGCATCGGCGCCTCACCCGGCACGATGTCCACCAGGTACTCCGCCGTGCCTCCCTTGCCCACCATCTCCTCGACGGTGGACTTGTCGTTCATCCGCCGGGCGGTGATCTCGGCGACGATGCCGAGCGACCCGCCGAACCCGAGGTACGGGTTCGCCTGACCGGCCTGCGACGACCCCACCTGCGCCGGCACCAGCAGCACGTCGGACGCCTTGACCTCGTAGGTCGGCGGGACCATGAAGAAGATGCCGATCGCCGCGGCGACCATCACCGAGACGCCGACGGTCACCACGACCCACTGCTTGCCGAGCACCTTGAGGGCGCTGACGAAGTCGACGTCCGTGCCGGGGGTCTCCCGAGCACTCGTGAGCACCACTCGACGCCCGCGCTTCCTGTCCTGGCTCATTCGAGCACCTCCACCCCGTTGGCCCTGGCCAGCTCCCGTTGCCACACTTCCAACGACAGGAGGGTCCACAACCGCGGCTGTTCGTTCCTGCTGCCGGAGTCGTGCTCCGCCAGCAACGTCCGCACGGCCCGCCGGTCCAGCACCTCGCCGACGAACGACGAGGGGCCGGTCAGCAGGTCGTGCGCCATGTCCCTCAGGCCGTCCCGGAACCAGGCGTCCAACGGCACCTTGAACCCGGACTTCCTGCGGTCGACCACCTCGTCTGGCAGGTGGGCTCGGGCGACTTCCTTGACCACCCACTTGGTGACGCCCTTGCGCACCTTCACCGAGCTGGGCAGCGTGAACGCCAGCTCGACCAGGCGGTGGTCGAGGAAGGGCGGGCGGAGTTCGAGTGACGCGGCCATCGACATGCGGTCGCCGCGTTCGAGCAGGTTGTCCGCGAGCCACGAGTGCGAGTCCGCGTACAGCATGCGGTGCAGGGCGTCGCCCCGGCCGCGCTCGTACGGGCCCGTGGCGCTGCGGGCCGCCGGTCCGCCGAGCAGCGCGTCGCGCTCCTGCACGGTGAACGGCGCGAACCAGCCGCGCATCCGTTCCGCGGCGGTGGGCTCGGCCATCGCGCGCACCGCGACACCGAGCCGGGCCCGGCCCGCGGGCAGCGCGCGTTCCAGCCGGTGCAGGGCGGGCCCCCGCAGCGCGGCGGGCACGACACCCGCCCACCGGGTCGCCTGCGAGAAGCGGTGCTTCGGGTAGCCGCCGAACAGCTCGTCGCTGCCCTCGCCGGACAGCACCACCTTCACGTCGCGGCGGGCGAGCTGCGCAAGCTTGAACACCGCCACGTCGGCGGGCTCGGACAGCGGCGCGTCCCGGTGCCAGCTCAGGCTCGCCCACGACTCGCGGAAGTCGTCGGCGGTCACGATCACGTCGTGGTGCTCGCTGCCGACGATCCTCGCGACCTTGTGCGCCCAGTCCAGCTCGTCCACGCGGGGGTCGCCGAAGCCCGCGGAGAACGTGTGCAGGCCCGCGCCCTCGCGGGCTCGCGCCACCAGCGCGGTGATCAGGCTGCTGTCCACGCCGCCGGAGAGGTAGGCGCCGACCGGGACGTCGGCCACCAGCGCGTCGCGCACCGACTCGTCGAGCGCGTTCGCCACCAGCCGCACGGCCTCCTCGGGCGTGTGCGCGGCGACGACCGGCTCGCGGGGCAGCTCCCAGTAGGGCACCAGGGTCACGGCACCGGTCGCGCTGAGCCGCAGCCGGTGCCCCTGCGGCACCTTGCGGACGCCGTCCACCAACGTGAAGGGCGCGGGCACCGACCGGTGCGCGAGGTAGTCGTGCAGGCTCGCCCGGTCGACCTCGCGGGACCCGATGACCGGGAACAGCGCCTTGATCTCCGAGGCGAACGCGAAGACCTCGGAGTCGACGTAGTAGTACAGCGGCAGCACGCCCATGCGGTCGCGCACCAGGTGCAGGTCGCCGGTCTCCGCGTCGTGCACCGCGTAGGCGAACTGGCCGCGCAGCCTGCGCACGCCCTCCACGCCGTAGCGCTCGTGCAGCGCCAGCAGCACCTCGGTGTCGCCGCCGGTGCGGTACGGGTAGTCCACTTCGGACCGGAGCTGCCGGTAGTTGAGGATCTCGCCGTTGAACGCGACCGTGCGCTGCCCGTCGTGGCTCGCCATCGGCTGCGCCGACGAGCCCAGGTCGATGATGGAGAGCCTGGTGTGCGCGAAGCCGATCGAGCCGGACGTCCAGATCCCGGAGTCGTCCGGTCCTCTGTGGACCAGCCGCGACGCCATGGCGCGCAGCAGGTCGGCGTCGACGGGCGCACCGTCGAGCCTGCGGTACCCCGCTATCCCGCACACGGGCGGCCTCCCTCGGCCAGGTCGACGAGCTGCCGCGCGCGCGAGTCCCACGACGCCGGGAGCACCGACTCGCGCAGCCGCTCGCGCGACACCGGGGCGCCCTCGACGAGCGAGACGCCGACCAGCTCCACGAAGCCGTCCGGGTCCTTCGCGACCCGGACCCGGTCGGCGTAGTGGTCGATCTCGGGGAAGGCGGTGGTCACGATCGGCAGTCCCAGGGCGAGGTACTCCTTGAGCTTGATGGGGTTCGCGTGCTTGATCCAGTCGTTGTCGAGCCACGGCATCAGCGCGACGTCGAACGCCGTGCCGTAGGCCGGGATCTGCTCGTAGGGCTTGAACCCGAGCCAGTGCACGTTGGGGTACTTGGCGAAGCGCTCCATCGAGCAGGTCGCGTCGCCGATGAGGACCAGCGAGGCGTCCGGCAGCGAGGCAGCGACGTGCTCCAGCAGGTCGAAGTCGACGAGGTAGTCGTCCAGGCTGCCGAAGAACCCGATGATCGGCCCGGAGATGCCCGCCAGGTCGGGCGGGATCTCGGCGGCCGGTCGGCGGCGGAAGTGCTCCAGGTCCACGCCGTGGTCGAGGAAGTACGACCGGTCGCCGGTGGCGTCGTGCTCCTGGTCCTGCAACGCCCGGCTGACGTAGAGCACGTGGTCGGAGTGCTCCAGCAGCTCGTCCTCCAGCGCGGCGATGGTCCGCTGGTCCGACTCGGGGAACGCGGAGTGCCGGTCGGACCGGTTGAACAGCAGCGACCTGCGCTTCATCGGCGACACCACGTCCCACGCCGTGGGGATGGTCGCCACGACGACCGGGCTGCCCATCCGCAGCACGGCGCAGACCGCGCGCACCTGGGCGCGCACCAGCACCGAGTTCAGCTTGCGCAGCCACGGCTTGCCGTAGAACGGCAGCGGCAACGGGGTCATCACGTGGAAGCCGGGGACGTTCGGCAGCGGCCTGCGCACCAGCATCGCCACGCTGCGCGCCTTGCGCAGGATGCGGCGGAGGAACTGGGTGCTGCGACCGGGCAGGGGCATCCGCAGGCCGATGCTGTTGACGAGCAGCACCTTGCGCCGCTCGGCCACGCGGGTCAGCAGCTGGAAGTCCGAGTGCGCCCGGTTGTGGTACCACCAGTCCTGGGCGGAGAAGCAGAGGTAGCTCGGCGCGTCCGGGTCGATCGCGCCCGCGGAGTCGAGCGGGGCGGGCCACCGCCTCATCCCGACCAGCCCGCGCAACGCCGCGCGGTGCCTGGTCCGCGACGCGGAGTCACCGCGCACCGAGCGCAGGAGCTCGTTGAACGCCACGGCGAACCACATCGGGACGGCGCCGACGAGCCCGAAGCGCTCCCGGTGCAGCCGCACCTTGTTCGCCGCCATCAGCGACCACAGCCGCGGCGAGGACTCCAGCTCGCCGCCGAGGTGCACGGCCTTCGCGGCGGGCTCGTAGCGCACGGCGAACCCGCCGCGGCGGGCCCGGAGCATGAACTCGGTCTCCTCGGAGTAGAGCAGGTAGCGGTCGTCCAGCGCGCCCAGCACGTTCAGGCACTCCCTGGTGACCAGCCACGCGGCGCCGGACACCCACTCGGCCTCGCCCGCCTCGCGGTAGGCCTCGGGATCGGCGACGGTCTCGCCCAGCAGGCGGTACCGCCCGGCCCGCGTGCCGCCCAGGACGGCCTCGGCGAGCGTGCGCAGGACCGTCGGCGCCCGGCGCAACGACTTCTGCGGGACGCCGTCGCCGTCCACAAGGGCCGGTGCGACCACGCCGACGCGGCGGGCGGCGGCCGCCCGCAGGAGCGCGACCGAGCCGGGGGCGAGCCGGATGTCGGCGTTGAGCACGAGCACGTCGCAGTCCGGGGACGCGGCGATGCCCGCGTTCACCCCGGCGGCGAAACCGTCGTTGGTGGAGCGCGCGACGACCGTCGCGGTCGGAGCGACCCGCGCCACGACCTCGCGGGTGCTGTCGGTAGAGGCGTTGTCCACCACCACGACGCGGGACTCGCCCGCGCCGCTGAGCGCTTGCGGAAGCGCCGCCAGGCACCCCTCGACCACGTCCGCGCTCTGGTAGGTCACGACGACCACGGCCAGGGGGCGGACGAGTCGTCGGGGTTCGGCAACGGGGAACTGCTTCACGGCCACGTCCTCGGAAAGCCACGACGCACGGGTGCGGTCCCGGTGCGCGAACAACTCGGCATCATCTCTTGCTAGATCGACCAAGAAGAGGGCGTCGTTACGCTCCGTCCACCGTCCGGACCAACGACTACGCGGAGTTCCCCGGACGTCCACCTCGGTCACGAGAACACCCTCGGTACCACCAGTGGTACCGAGGGTGTGCGTCCCGTGCGCCCCAAGGGATCGAACCCGAGGGGACCCGGCCCTGGCGGGTCAGCCCTGGGCCTTGACCGCCTTGCCGTTCTGGTCCACGTTGCCGCCGCCGTCGGCGTTGCCCGGCAGCGCGTTGTGGAACGGCGCGTACTTGTACTCCGTGGTGAGCACGTTGTCCTTCACCACGAACGGCGGGGACGCGGCCGCGAAGATCAGGTGGTTCGAGCGGGTGATGTAGTTCTGCTCGATCGTCCAGTTCTTGCTGACCGCGTTCGAGCCCGACCCGGCACCGGGGTCGTTGTAGATGCCGATGCCGTTGTGGGTGTAGTCGCCGTCGCTGCGGATGCCGTCGATGTAGTTGTGCTTGACGACACCGTTGCTGGCGTTCGGGTTCATGTTGATCACGTCGGTGTGATCGCCGCTCTGGAAGTACGTGTCGTGCAGGAAGTTGTCCTGGATCAGGTAGGGGCCCTGGCCCTGGACCATGATCCCGATGTTGAAGCCGGAGATGTCGTTGCGCAGGAACGTGCCGCTGCGGTAGGCGACGATGCCGTTGCCGGACAGGCCCTTGCCGTTCGGCGCGATCGTCGTGTCCTGCACGGTCACGGTGCCGTTCTCGATCCACAGGGCGTGGAACTCGCCGCCGTAGACGCGGGACTGCGAGACGACCAGGTTGGTCGAGTCCGGGAGGTCGATGTGCAGCATGCCCGCGACCAGGTACTTCTCGATGCGGTAGGGATCGGCCTGCGACCCGCTGCCGGGGAGGCCCTGCTTCTTGATCCAGTCCGCCGTGACGAGCTGGTCGCCGCGGAGCTCCTTGAGGTCGGAGGTCCGGACGCCGGTGTTGGAGGCGTTCGGCCAGCCCGTGAGGCCCTGGGTGGGCGCGGTGGGCGGCTTCGGGAGCGCGGGCGGTGCCACGACCGCCGAGGAGGAGCTGGGGGCGGCGCTGCTGCTCGACGGGGCCGAGGACGCCGTGGAGGAGGGCGCGCTCGACGAGGTCTCGGGCGTGCGCACCGGGGAGAGCACGGGACTCGACGTCGAGGCCACCGGCCGGGCGCGCGCCGGGCTGCAGGCGGCGACACCGAGCACGGCGAGGACGAGGAGTGCGGAGGAGGCCAACAGCTTGCGGGTACGACGACCGTCGTTGACCTGTCTTGACGACGTGCGGGGATGCACGAGGAGAGCCCACCTTTCGTTGGCCAGTTCGATGACCGGTTCATTTCCCCCGCGACCGGCCAGCGCACCACGGCGTCGTTATGCCGCGGTTACCGTTTAGGCGGTCGAACGGTAACCCAAGGTCGGGACCGTCGCATTGCGCCGAACGGGCCAATCCGGCCGCACACCCGAGAATGGATCACTAAAATGCGAGGCATCATCACAATGAATTGATCTACCAAATTGCTGGTCAGAGGCGAAGAATGGGATTCAGGACCCCTAAAAGGCGCATCACACCCCTCCCCGGACCCGTTAGACCAGTGCTTCTACAACGCTTTGCACACGCAACTGAGATGGTCGTCACACCGCACCCGCCTCAGCTTCCCGACCTGCGGGTTTCGCGGTCTTGAGAGCTACGAGACCGCGCCGCATCGGATACACCACGGGCAGGTACAGCGCGAGCCCGCCGACGCCGCCGACGACCAGCACCAGCAGGTCCGGGTGGAGCTCGCGGGTCGCGAAGTACGGCACGACGCACAGCAGCACCGCGCCCAGCGCCGGGCGCAGCACCGCGGAGCCGAGCAGACCCGGCCGGATGCCCAGCCCGGTCAGCGCGACGAGGAACGCGGGCAGCACCACCACGACCGCGACGGCCATGTGCGCGATGCCGACCCCGGCCACGCCGTGCAGGTGCGCCCCGATCGCCAGCGCGGGCGTGAGCACCACGAGCCACAGCGCCTGCAGGCCGAGGGTCTGGCGCGCGCGGCCGACCGCGATGAGGACGTCGAAGCACAGCTGCAGCGCCACCCTGGCCAGGCCCAGCACCGCGAGGAACACCAGCGCGGTCGCCGCGCCCGCCCACTTGTCGCCGTAGACGAACCGGATCGTCGGCCCGGCCATGATCGCCAGCAGCCCGCAGATCGGCACCGCCGCGGCCATCAGCAGCCCCATGGACCTGGCGAACGCCGCGCGCAGCGCCACGAGGTCCTCCTGGAGCCGCGCGAACGCGGGCACGCTGACCCGCGCGACCGGGATCGACAGCAGCGTCACGGGCCAGCTGGACAGGTTGAACGCCAGCACGTAGAGGCCCAGGGTCTCCGGGCCGAGCAGGCGGCCGATCACCACGTTGTCCACGTTGACCATCGCCACCGCGAGGATCGTCGCCCCGGCCAGCGGCAGGCCGCCGCGCAGCAGCTCCTTCGCCACCGCCGGGTCCCAGCCGGGCCGGTAGCGGACCGGGGTGAACTTCAGGTGCAGCAGCCCGTTCACCAGGTTGCCCAGCAGCCTGCCCCACACCAGCCCCCACACACCGAAGCCGGTCAGCGCCAGCACGAGCGTGAGCCCGGTCGTGACGACGAACCCGGTGAGGTCGGCGTAGGTGCGCAGGTCCTGGCGGAACGAGCGGGTGAGCATCGCCGACGGCACCGCGAGGGCGCCGTTGACCAGGATCGCGAACGCCAGCACCCGCACCAGGTCCGTCGCCTCGGGCGCGCCCAGCGCCGTGGCGAACGCGCTCGCGCCCGCCTGGAAGCCCAGGAACAGCACGACGCTGAACCCGAAGATGACCGTGGTGGCGGTCGAGGCGACCTTGGCCACGTCACCAGGCCAGCGCACCAGGACCTGCTCCAGGCCGAGGTCGTTGATGTTGATCAGGATGACCAGCGCGACCGTCGCGACCGCGAACAGCCCGTAGTCGTTGGGCGTCAGCAGCCGGGCCAGGATGATGCCGGACGCCAGGTTCGCCAGCCGCGAGAGGAACGTGCTGGCGAAGCTCCAGCGCATCCCCTTGCGGACCAGCGTCCCGAGCTCCTCGGTCGACTCGGTGCTCATGTCGTGACCCGTCTCCCCCTGATCGCCGCCGTCACTTCGGCGAGCGACCTGTTCTCCATGAACGGCCGTTCGAACACGCGGTGGAACAGGTAGGAGCCGCCGAGCACGGCGGCCGTGCCGAGCGCGAGCAGCAGGCCGAAGCGCGGCAGCGGGTCGTCGACCAGCGCCGACACCAGGAAGTGGTCGACGAGCCAGAGCAGCGGCAGGTGCACCAGGTAGACGCTGTAGGAGAACAGGCCGACCCCGCTGAGCACCCGGCTCGCCAGCACCGCGCGCAGCGGCGCGAACCCGCCGCCCGCGAGCATGGCCAGCACCGCGGCGGTGCCGACGCCGACCAGCAGGTCGATCCAGAAGTAGCCGCGGTCGACCCACACCGAGCCGAACACCGCGGCCAGCACGACGAACGCGGCGAAGCAGGCGACGCCGACCGCGCCGAGCCACCGGGGAGCGGTCCGGCCCTCCTCCAGCACCATCGCGGCGGCCACGCCGAACACGAACAGCGCCAGGAACTGCGGGGTCAGGTTCAGCACGCCGTCGAGGGGGCCGACGTTCTCGCCGACCAGCTGCGCGGCGACCACCGCCGCGGTCGAGACGACGACCATCCACAACGGACCGATGCGGCGGCGCAGCAGGAGCACGAGCGGGAACAGGAAGTAGATCTGCCACTCGATCGCGATCGACCAGAACGCGCCGTTCGGCTTCGGGCTGTCGACCACGTCCTGCACCAGGAAGAAGTGCGCGACCACGCCCTTGAGCGTGATCGCGCGGCCGGTCAGCTCCGGCGTGACGAGCCCGAACACCAGCACGGACAGCCCGAGCGCGGCCCAGTACGGCGGCAGGATGCGCCACGCGCGCCTGCGCAGGAACCGGGCCACGCCACCGAGCCGGTACCCGCGCCGGGCGGGGGCGACGGTCAGCGAGAACCCGCTGACGACGATGAAGACCGCGACGGCGAGGTGCCCGTAGAGCAGCCAGCCGAGGAACACCGGACCCGTGTTCACCGGGTACGTGGGGTACACGGTGAACCAGATGTGGTGCAGCACGACGTAGAGCGCCGCCACCGCGCGCACGCCGTCCAGGTGCGACAGCCGCGCCCTCGCGGGCGCGGCCACCGTCCCGGTCCCCACCCCGGCGGTCATCGCCTGGCCAACCCCTCGCCGACCTGCTCGTACTTCAGGCCGCAGGCGCAGGTGAACAGCTCGTCCAGCGCCTCGCCGCACTCGCACACCCAACCGCGCACCTTCGCCGGGTTGCCCGCGACGAACGCGTGCGCCGGCACGCTCTTCGTGATGACGGAGCCCGCGGCGGCGAACGCGTGCGCGCCGATCGTCGTGCCGCACACCACGACCGCGCCCGCGCCGAGCGTGGCGCCGGACTCGACGCGGGTCGGCAGCAGCGCCTCCGGGCCCTTCTTCACGTGGGCGCGCGGCCGCAGGTCGTTGGTGAACAGGACGTTCGGGCCCAGGAAGACGTCGTCGCCGACCGTCACGCCGTCGAACACCAGCACGGCGTTCTTCACCGTGACCCGGTCGCCGAGCACCGCGCCGCCCTCGACGAAGGCGTGGTCGCAGATGTTGCAGTCCGCGCCGACGACCGCGCCGGGCAGCACGTGCGCCCAGGCCCAGACCCGCGTGCGCGGGCCGACGGAGTCGGACTCGCACAGCCCGAGCGGGTGCACCTTCACGGCGTCATCCGACACGCTTGCCCACCGCCTCGACCAGCGCGTCGCGAACGCGCTCCTGCTGGACGCGGGTGATGCCGGGGAACATCGGCAGCGACAGGATCTCGGCCGCCGCCTTCTCGGTCACCGGGTAGCCCTCGGGGCGGCCGTGGCGCTCGAACGCGCCGGTGGTGTGCACGGGCGTCGGGTAGTGGATGCCCGCGCCGATGCCCGCCGCCTGGAGGTCGGCCAGCACGCCGTCGCGGTCCGGCACGCGCACGACGTAGAGGTGCCACACGTGCTCGTTGCCCTCCGCGACACCGGGCAGCCGGACGCCGTCGACGTCCTTGAGCAGCTCGGCGTAGGTCGCGGCGGCGAGCTGCCGTTCGGTGTTCCAGCCGGCGAGCCGGGCGAGCTTCGCCCGCAGCACCACGGCCTGCAGCGTGTCGAGCCGGGAGTTGAAGCCCAGCGTCGGGTGCTCGTACTTGCGGTCGCTGCCGTGGTTGGCCAGCAGCCGCACCCGGCGGGCGACCTCCTCGTCGTCGGTCAGCACACCGCCCGCGTCGCCGAACGCGCCGAGGTTCTTGCCGGGGTAGAAGCTGGTGCCCGCGGCGTCGCCCCACGCGCCCATGCCCCTGCCGTGCTGGGTCGCGCCCTGGCACTGCGCGCCGTCCTCGACCACGACCAGCCCGTGCTCCCGCGCGATGGCCATGATCGGCTCCATCGGGGCGAGCTGGCCGAACAGGTGCACCGGCATGACGGCCCGCACGTCGGCGGCGACCTCGGCCAGCGCCGCCGGGTCGAGCAGCAGGTGCTCGTCGTCCACGTCGACCGGGACGGGCACGCCACCGGCGCGCACGACGGCCTCGGCCGTGGCGACGAAGGTGTTGGCGGGCAACGCGATCCGGTCGCCCTGCTCGACGCCCGCCGCGCGCAGCGCGAGCTCCAGCGCGTCGGTGCCGTTGGCGACGCCGACGCAGTGCGCGCGGCCCGAGTACGCGGCGAACTCCGACTCGAAGGCCGCGCAGTCCGGACCACCGACGAACGCGGTGGTCGCCAGCACCCTGGCGAAGCCCTCCGCGACCTCGTCGGCGATCTGGTCGCGCTGGATCCCGAGATCGACCAGTGGGACCGTCACGAGGCCACCCCCTGTCCCCTGTTCGGCGCGAGGCGGCGGACCACCGCGCGCAGCTTGTCCTTGACCGGCGCCGGCAGTCGCCGGGCCGTGAGCATCGCGACCGTGCGGGCGCCTTCGCGCGCCGTGGTCGTGCGGTTGCCGGGGGCGGCGGCCACCCGGCGGTAGAGCTCTTCCAACCCGCGCGCCGCGGGGTCCAGCCCGTAGTACCGCACGACGACGCCGCGGCCGAACTCCCCGAGCTCCTTGCGCAGCGGCCCGTCCTCGATCATCGGCTCGATCTGCGCGGCCAGGTCGGCGGGCGTCTCGGTGCCCTTGCCCAGCCCGTAGTAGCCGTGCTGCCGGAAGTAGCCCGCGGTGCTCTCGTCGAACGGCAGCGAGAAGCCCCGCTCCCCCAGCACGATGATGGGCTTCGCGAACGCCAGCGTGCGCAGCGCGGAGCCGCCCATGCCCAGCATCACGTCGGCCGCCTCGTAGGCCGGCCTGGGGTCGAGCAGCCCGCCGGTGAGCACCACGACGTCCGTGCCGTGCCGCCGGTTCACCTCGCCGGCGCGGGCCGCGACGCGTTCGGCCGCGGTGCCCTCGCCGACGATCACGAGCCGCACGGCGTGCTTCTCGGCCAGCAGGTCGACGGCCTCGATGCTGCGCAGCAGGCTCTCCAGCTTCAGCCACTCGACCAGCCGGGAGACCGTGACGATGGTGAGCTTGTCGTCGGTGAGCCGGAACTTCTCCTTGAACGGGGCGGGATCCACCGCGCCGGGGGAGTTGAAGGCGACGTCGACCGGCGGTTCGAGGAGGTCGACCGTGCCGGTGCGGGACCGGCGCGCGTCCTCGGCGAGCTGCCGGGTGCCGAACGTGGTGGGCAGCTGGCGCGGCACGAAGCTCGGCACCACCATGCCCATCATGGTGCACAGCAACGGGACCCGGTGCACGAGGTGCTCGCCGAAGTAGGCGTCGAAGCACTGCGGCCAGTCCCACACGTGGATCAGGTCGGGCTTCTCCGCGCGGACCGCGGCGCGCAACGCGCGCATGACCGCCGGGGACGGGTGGTTGGCCGCGTCGGGGGCGTCGACCAGCCGGAGCCCCTTGCTCCTGGCCAGCTCCGAGGCCGGGCCGGGCGCGGCGAACAGCACCACCTCGTGGCCGTAGGTGTCCCGGATGGTCGCGGCCAGCTCGATGGCGTTGGTCTGGGTGCCACCGAGCTCCAGCCGGTGCGCGAAGACGAGGATCCTCACCGCGACACCGCCTTCGGCCGCCGGGCGAGCTGCCGCGCGGGCGAGCCCACCCAGGTCTGCCCGGCGGGCAGGTCCTCCAGCAGCACCGAACCCATGCCCAGCAGCGAGAGCTCGCCGACGGTGACGTTCTCGCGCACCAGCGAGCCCGCCCCGAGGTAGGCGCACCAGCCGACCCGCACGCCGCCCGCGAGGGCGACCCGACCGGCCATGGTCACGCCCTCGTCCACCTCGTCGTCGTGGGTGAGCAGCACCTGCGGCATGGCCACGACCAGGCGGCCGATCCGCTGCGGCGCCGTGACCACGGCGCCCGCCAGCAGGATCGTGCCCGCGCCGATCTCGGTGCCCTGCGCCACGCTGGCGGCGGGGTGCACGAGCGTGGCCAGGCGTTCGTCGGGCAGCCCGAGCCGCCGGGCGATCCGGGGTCTGCTGTCCAGCGCGCGGGAGCCGGCCGTGCAGATCAGCACGGCCGTGTCCGGGTACTCGTGGACCAGCTCCGACCCGCCCAGCACGGGGGTGCCGTCGACCAGCGTCCCGTGCCGGGCGGGGTCGTCGTCGAGGAAGCCGAGCACGGTGTACGGGTCCGCACCGACCTCCGCGACCGCCGCGAGCGCCGCCAAGCACTCGCGGGCAAGACCACCCGCACCCACCAGCAGCAGCGGACGGGCAGCGCTCATCGCACGCCACCCGTCGCCACCGGCAGGCCCAGGGAGGCCTTGAGCGCGTCGACCACGGTGTCCTGCTCCCCCGCGGTCATGTCGTGGAACAGCGGCAGGATCAGCGTCCGCCGGGTCAGGT
This sequence comes from Umezawaea tangerina, assembly GCF_003002815.1. Classification (GTDB taxonomy): domain Bacteria; phylum Actinomycetota; class Actinomycetes; order Mycobacteriales; family Pseudonocardiaceae; genus Umezawaea; species Umezawaea tangerina. The sequence continues at coordinate 532,897 of NZ_PVTF01000006.1, forward strand.
CCTCGGTCACCGGCAGGTCCCCGCGCGGGTGCCCGCGGTAGGCCGGTTCCAGGTGCGAGGCCATGATCCCGCGGCGCGCGGACACGCCGCGCGAGGCCAGCTCGGCCAGCACGTCGTTGCGCTCCAGCGGGCTGTCGTCGGGCAGCCGCACCCAGAACGACTGGTAGTTCGTCGTGCCGTGCTCCGGGTCGCGCACCATCCGCAGACCGGGCACGTCGGCCAGCAGCTCGTGGTAGCGCGCGGCGAGCTCGCGCCTGCGCGCCACGATGCCGTCCAGCCTGCCGAGCTGCACGAGCCCGACCGCGGCCTGGATGTCGGTGAGCCGGTAGTTGAACGCCGTCTCCAGGTACTCCTCAACGACCGCGGCGCCGCCGGAGTGCCGGTCCGCCGCGCTGACGCTCATGCCGTGCTCGCGCAGCCGCCTGCCGCGCACGGCCCACTCCTCGCGGTCCATCGTGACCATGCCGCCCTCACCGGTGGTGAGCAGCTTGCGCGGGTGGAACGACCACGCGGCCAGCAGCGCGCCGGTGCCGACCGGGAAGCCCTGGTACGTCGAGCCCGCGGCGCACGCGGCGTCCTCGACCACGTCGACCGACAGCGGGTCGCACAGCGCGCGCAGCGACTCGACGTCCGCGGGCACACCGGCCTGGTGCACGACCATGACCGCCTTGGTGCGCGGGGTGAGCACGGCCTTGACGGTGTCGGCGGTGAGGTTGCCGGTGTCCGGGTCGACGTCGGCGAAGACGGGGGTGGCGCCGGTGTAGCGGACGGCGTTCGCGGTGGCGATGAACGACAGCGACGGCACGACCACCTCGTCACCGGCGCCGATGCCGAGCAGGTGGACGGCGAGGTGCAGTCCGGTCGTGCACGAGGAGACCGCGACGCCGTGCGCGGCGCCGACCCTCGTGGCGAAGGCCTCCTCGAAGGCCGCGACGCGGGGGCCCTGGGCCACCCAGCCGGACCTGACGGCCTCGGCGGCGGCCTGGGCCTCCTCCTCGCCGAGAACGGGGCGCATCACGGGGATCATCGGGACTCCCCCTCGACGCCGCTCCGTGCCGTGCCTGCCATTGACCCTCCATTGTGGACTGCGAGACCGATGGCCTCGGCGAACGCGTCACCCCGGCGACGCCACGAGTGCAGCTGGGCGAACCCCTGCCTGCGGGCGACCTCGTCGGCGGTGCGCGGCGACCGGGCGGCCGCGAGGACCGCTTCGGCGAACTCGCCGTGCGAGCCCGCCGTGATGACTATCGGCGCGCCGGGGGCGTTCGTTTCGGCGTCCTCGCACAACCACCGGGTCGCGGGCAGGTCCGTGCTGACGGCGGGACGACCGGCCGCCAGGTACTCCAACGTCTTGAGCGGGAAGGACGCCCGGTTGAACTCGGTGTCGTGGTAGGGCGTGATGCCGACGTCGATGCCCTTGAAGTAGCCGGGCAGCTGCGGGAAGGGCACCTCGTCCACGTGCCGCACGTGCGGTCTCGCGACGAGGCCCGCCCACCGCTGCGGCTCCCACGACGGGTCGCGCGGACCGACCATCAGCAGCGAGACCCCGTTGTCCACCAGGGTCTCCAGGATGCCGATGTCGATCCGCGCGGTGATCCGGCCGATGAGGCCCGCGACCGGGTGCGGCAGGTCCGCCGCCACGGCGGGCACGTCGGCCGACTCCACGGTCCGGTAGGCGTCGGCGTGCACGCCGTTGGGCAGGAACTCCGGTGCCGCGCCGAGACCCGCCCAGCGCGACACCAGTGCGGGCGTCACGGCCACCACGGTGCTCGCGTCGGCGAGCGCCCGGCGTTCCTCACCGCGCAGCCAGTCGCGGTCCAGCCCCATCAGCTGACCGCCCGCGACCCAGTCGTCCGTCCCGTACAGGACGGTGCGGATCCCCTTGCCCCACTTGCCGAGCACGTCGTCGAACGAGAACGACACGACGGCGTGCGGGCGGCGGCCGGTCCGGCTCAGGGCCCAGCGGATCTGAGCGCGGACCAGCGGCCAGGTGGTGGCGCGGATGCCGGGGCGGGAGAGCCCCGGCAGCGCGACCGGTGTAAGCCTGGTGATGCCCGGTGCCGGTGCGGCGAGCCGGGGGCGGAACCCCCTGCCGACACCGGGTCGGTACCTCTCCGGTGTCAGCGGGGAGATCGGGGGGTCCACCCACAGCACGTCGGCGTACCTCGTCAGCTGTTCGGCCTGCTGCCGGTCGGCGCCGCGGACTCCGTCCCACGGCTTGCCCGACATCATGACGACCAGCGGGAACGGGCTCACCTGTCACCTCACCTCGTGGTTGTGAACAACTGCGCCACCCTGGACCTGAGCACTCCCACCACGGACGACACCGCCTGCGCGGGCGTGCCGTGGAAGAAGCCCGCCGGGCTCGCGGCGGCGGCGCCCGCCGAACCCGCGAACCCCTGCGGCGCCGGGGTGTTCGGCGTGTAGACGACGTCGACCCAGTAGTTCGTGTCGTTGCCGCCGTCGGGGAAGGCCGCCGACGACCCGTACTTGTAGAGGCCGTTCGGGGCTCCGCTCAGCGCCTTCGGGGCGTGCAGCGGCGTCCGGTCGACGCCGTTGAACTCGAACGTGCCCCTGGTGACCGAGTAGTGCCCGTTGGGCGCGAAGTAGCTCGCGACGTACTGCGTGTTCGCGGTCACCGCGATCGGCGTGGCGAACGTCGCCGTCTGCCAGCCCCCCGCGGTCTCACCGGTGAAGGTGACCGTGCCCAGCGAGGTCCCGGTGGCCGTCCACAGCGTCCCGGTGTGGGTGCCGGTGTTGCCCGCTCCCTTGTAGAACCGGATGCCGTTGACGACGCCGTCGCTCTCGGCGGTGAACCGGACGCCCAGCGACAGCGGGCCGTTGTCGTCGGCCGCGGCGATGGTCGGCGTGGCCGAGTCCGGGAAGATCGTGCACGGGCACCCGCTGGTCGGGGCCTGCGCCGTGGTGTAGGTCCACGTCACCGACCCGGCCATCGTGTTGCCCGGCCCGTCCTTCGCCCCGGACACGGTGGCCCGGTACGTCGTCGCGAACGCCAGCGGGGAGGAGGGCGTGAACGTCCACGTCCTGGTCGCCGCGTTGTACGCGCTGGTGCCGGCCACGTTCGCGCCGCCCGCGGTGGGCGCCAGGGTGAAGACCGGCGACGTGGGCTGGACGTCCTCGTCGAAGGTCACCGTGACCGCGCCGGTCGGCGGGACGCTCGTCACGCCGTCGGCCGGGCTGTAGCCGGTCACCGTCGGCGCCGTCGTGTCGGACGGCGCGTTGTTGGTGAACACCGCGTCCACGTAGTAGTTGCCGGACCGGTAGGAGTCGACCGGGAACCCGCCGCCCGCGCCGTAGCGGAACAGCCCGTTCTTGTCGCTCCCGCTGACCGGGGAGTGCAGCGGCGCGTTGTCGACCGCGGTCGTGAAGTAGTCGACGTCACCGGCGTAGCGGCCGACCGGGGCGTAGTAGGACACCACGTACTGGGTGTTCGCGGTGACCGCGACCGGGTTGGCGAACGCCAGCTTCTGCCAGCCGGTGGCCGACTCGCCGGTGAACGTGCCCGTCGCCAGGCGCGTGCCGCTCGTCGTCCAGAGGCTGCCGGTGTGCGTCCCGGTGTTGCCGGTGCCCTTGTAGAACCGGACGCCGGTGATCCAGCCGTTGGTGTCCGGGGTGATCCGGGCGCCGAGCTCGACCGCGTTGGTGTCGTTCACCGACGCGGTGACCGGGGTCGTGCTGTCCGAGAACAGCGTGCACGGGCAGGCCCCGATGCCGGAGGTGGTGAAGAACCAGCTCGTGGCGTTGCCCATCATGTTGCCGCTGGTGTCCGCCGCCTTGACCGTGGCCGTGTACGTGGTGGCCGCGCTCAGCGCCGCCGACGGCTGGAACCTCGCCGTGCGGGTGGCCGCGTCGTAGGTGGTCGTGCCGGTCAGCGGCGACGCGGCGTTGATGTCGCCGTTGAGCGTGAACACGACGCTCGACGGGTTGACCGCCTCGTTGAAGGTGGCCGTGATCGCCGACGACGTCGGCACGCTGCGCGAGTCGTTGCCCGGCCAGGTGCCGGTCACCGTGGGCGCGATCGTGTCGGGGTCGGGCTGGAACACCGCGTCGACCCAGTAGTTCGCGCCGCCGCCGTTGGTCGGGAACACACCGCCGGTGCCGTAGCGGTACACGCCGGACGGGCCGTCGGTACCGGTGGCCAGCGCCCGCAGCGGGGCGTTGACCACGGCGGAGTTCAGGCCGCCCGAGGTCGCCGAGTAGTACCCGTTGGTGGTGTAGGAGACCACGTACGTCGTGCCGGCGTTGATGTGCACCGGCGAGTTGAACGCGGCTTCCTGCCAGCCGGCGGTGGACTCGCCGGTGAAGGTGATCGTGGCCAGCAGCGTGCCGGAGTTGGACCACAGGCGACCGGTGTGGGAGCCGACGTTCTGCGCCCCCTTGTAGAACCGGACGCCCTTGACCGAACCGCTCACGTCCGCCTGGAAGCGCATGCCGAGCTCGACCGCGCCTGCGTCGTTGACGGTGACCGTGGCAGGCACCGCGCCGTCGTCCCACACGCTGCACGGGCACACGCCGGGGGTGGCGGGCTTCTGCGTGGTGAAGGTCCAGGACGTCGTGCCGGACATCGTGTTGCCCGCGGTGTCCTTGGCACCGGACACCGACACCGTGTACTTGGTGTTGCCCGCCAGGGGGCTGCTGGGCGTGAACACGGCGGTCTTGGTGGCGGCGTCGTAGGCGACGGTGCCCGCCACCGCGACGTTGGCCGGGTTCTTGACCGAGAAGGCGATCGTGGCCTGCTGCACCGGCTCGTCGAACCTCACCGACGGCTTCGCGGTCGTGGACACGCTGGAGCTGCCGTTGATCGGCGAGTCCACCGTCGCGCTGGGCGCGATCGTGTCCGGCGGCGCGGTCGTGTCGAACACCGCGTCGACCCAGTAGTTGCCGCCCTGGTAGCTGTTCGTCGGGAAGCCGGGGGTGCCGTAGCCGAACACGCCGTTGAGCGCGGTCTCGGCGGTGGCGGGGGCGTGCAGCGGCGGGGCGTCGAAACCCTTGTTGCGGAAGAAGTCCGCGTCCGCCGAGTACCTGCCGACCGGAGCGTTGTAGGACACCACGTACTGCGTGTTCGCGGTGACCTGGACGGCCGGGTTGAAGATCGCGTTCTGCCAGCCGGAGGCGGACTCGTTGGCGAAGGTCGCGGTGGCCAGCTGCTGGCCCGCCGCGGTCCACAGGCCGCCGACGTGCGTGCCGGTGTTGCCCGCGCCCTTGTAGAAGCGCATCCCGGTCACGTAGCCGGCCGAGTCGGTGGTGAAGCGGGTGCCGACGTTGATCTGGTTGACGTCGGTGCTCGCCTCGGTCCTCGGCTTCGCCAGGTCGGGGAACAGCGTGCACGGGCAGGTGCTCGTGACGCCGACGGTCGCGGGCGAGGCGTCGGTGTTCAGGCTGTCGTCGGTGGCACGGGCCTGGATGCTGATCGCGCCGGTGCGCGGGACGCTGCCGGAGTAGGTCCAGCTCTCCCGGCCGGTGGCCGGGTGCCAGGTCGTGCCGCCGTCGAGCGAGACGTCCACGTTGCCGACCCGGCCGCCGACGTCGGACGCCGTGCCGGTGACGGTGACGGTGTCGCCGCTGTTGACCACCGAGTTGGAGGTGGGGGTGGAGATGGTGGTCTGCGGGGCGGTGGTGTCGGTCGAGGTGCCCGGCGCGGTCAGCCCGGACATCATCGTGGTGGGCAGGATCCCCATGTCCCCGAACAGGTTCACGGTCGCCTGCTGCATCCGGACGTCGGTGTCGACGGCCGCGCCGTCGTGCTGGTCGTCCAGGCCCCAGGACCACTGCACGGTGCCCGCGCCGAAGACGATGGCGCCGCTGGCGGCCTTGTACATCGTCATCCGGTGGGTGGCCTCGCCCTCGGCGACGGACGTGCCGTAGTCCTGGATCTTGGCCTGCACCGTCTGCGTGGTCTTCGACAGCCGCACGGCGCCCTTGGGGCGGAAGCCGTTGTCGAGGTCCTCGTCCCACTCGTAGCCGAGCGAGTTCGGGGCCAGCGTCGCCACCGCGCCGGTCGCCTGGTTCGCGACGGAGGTGTTGCGCCAGAAGCGCATCTTGCCGTCGTCGGCTGGGACCTGGATCGCGTAGCTGCAGCAGTTCACCGTCCAGATCTGGCCGGTGAGGGCGTTCTCCGGTCTGCCGCCGTCCGCGGGCGGGCTGAACCGGGGGTCGCGCCAGGTGCCCGTCCACTGGGCGTTCGGGTCGATCTTCGCGTTGGCGTGGGTCTCCTTGTAGGTGACCAGCGTCCGGTAGGCCGTGTTCGACCCGTCGATGCTGTTCTCCCAGCGGGTCTTCCAGAAGACCTCGTTGCCGCTGAAGAACGCGAGGTGCACGCCGGCGTCGCGGGCGGCCTCGACGTTGGCGCGCTGCTGGCCCGACCAGTACTCGTCGTGGCCGGTGGAGATGAACAGCTTGTGGTTCTGCAGCAGCGCTCCGGCGCGGTCGGTGTCGATGCCGGAGATGTAGCTCATGTCGTACCCGTTGCGCTCGAGGAAGCGGATCATCGGGTACTCGGAGCCGAAGAGGAAGTCACGGCCGTCCGGGACGTCCGTGCGGGTGGAGAAGGGGCGGTTGTAGCTCAGCTTGTAGGCGCGCGAGTCGGGCTGGCCGCCGTAGAAGCTGTTGCCGCCCCAGGTGTTGTAGGCCTGCCACGTCGTGTCGGAGGTCTGGAAGACCATCTTCGCGTGGCTGCCGTCGTCGCGGACGACGAACGCGATCTGGTTGTCCACGTCCGCGTCGGTGCGCTGGAGGTGGGCGAGGTACACGCCGGACACCGCGTTCGACGGCACGGTCCAGGAGGCGGACTCCTGCCAGTTGCCGCAGTCGACGAGACCGGTGGAGGCCTGGGACAGGCAGGCGGGCTGCGAGCGGGGGGTCACCGGGATGGAGGTGGCCCACTTCCGCGCGCCCGCGCCGTTGTAGTACCCGAGGCGGTAGATGTCGATCTTGTACGGCGACGAGGTCTTGATCTTGAACTTGACGGTGTCGCCGATGTTGGCGCTCATCGTGGTCGCGAACCCCTCGATGCTCGGGTCGCCACCGCCCGTCGCGTCCCAGTTGGTGTCGCCGGTCTTGGAGTTCTCGCAGGCGACGGGGTTCACCACCGGTGCGTCGCAGGGGGCCGCCGAAGCGGCCGTGCTCAACAACGCGATGGGAACCACCGCCGCCGCCACGAAGACCACGAAGGCCATGATCCTTCTCAGCACGGGATGTCTGCTTCCATCCGTGCCACCGACCAACGACATGGCCGTCCGCCTCTCAAAGCCGCCACGCACAACGATTACGACCCCAGGGATCCAGCCGCCCGGCGGGACCTCGGCTCCCCAGCCGATCGGTCACGCGCCGTGATTGTCATTCGGGTTGTTGTTCGGACGAGGACCACTCATCGTTACAACGTTTGGCGGGTAGCGGGCCGAAAGTTGTTCAACCGCAGCGACATACGCCCAACCGGTCCTCTTTGGTCACGCAGGGCGACCGGCGGACTCCGCGGCCCACCAGTCGACCAGACCCCGAAGACCGTCCGACAGCCCGATCTCCGGCTTCCAGCCGAGGTCCCGCGCGGCCGCGCCGATGTCGGCCAGCCTGCGCGTGACGCCGTTCACCTTGCGCTCGGGACCGTGCTCCAGCTCCAGGTCCGACCCCATGGCCGCCAGCAGCTCCAGCGCGAGTCCTTTGAGGCTGGTCTCCTGGGAGCTCGCGATGTTGTAGACGGTATCCGTGACGTCCGCGCGCGCCGCGAGGACGTTGGCGCGGGCGATGTCGTGGACGTGGACGAAGTCCATCGTCTGCGCGCCGTCGCCGAAGATCAGCGGCGGCTCGCCGGAGTTGATCCGCTCCATCCACCGGATCAGCACCTCGGTGTACAGCCCGTGCACGTCCATCCGCGGTCCGTACACGTTGAAGTACCGCAGCGCCACGTAGTCCAGGCCGTTCATGGCGTGGAAGCTGCGCAGCATCCCCTCGTTGAACGCCTTCGCGGCGCCGTAGAAGGTGTCGTTGTTGTACGGGTGGTGCCGCTCGGTCGTCGGGAACGACTCGGCGAGCCCGTAGACCGACGCCGACGAGGAGGCGACCACCTTCTTGACGTTCGCGGCCGCGGCGGCCTCCAGGACCGTGAAGGTCCCGTCCACCAGGCACTCCAGCGCGAGCCGCGGTTCCTCGGCGCACTGGGTGATGCGGATCGCGGCGAGGTGGAACACGAGGTCGATGCCCTCGGTCAGCCCGCCGACGAGGTCGCGGTCGTTGATGTCGCCCTCGACGACCGTGACCCGGTCGCTCGCCAGGGCGTCGGCCAGGTTCTCCCGGCGGCCGCGGACGAAGTTGTCCAGCACGACCACCTCGGTGGCCCCGGCCTCGACGAGCTGGTCCACCACGGCGGAGCCGATGGTACCCGCTCCGCCGGTGACCAGCGCGCGCTGGCCCGCGATGGGCTGCTGGCTCATGAGGTGCCGCCTCCACTGCTCGTTGGTCCGTCGACCTGCTGCACGGGGACGAACGCCCCGCCGTTGGCCAGGCTCTCCGACGCCGCCTCCAGGATCGCCAGCACGCGCAGGCCGGCGCGGCCGTCGGTCAGCGGCGGGCGGCCCTCGGTGATCGAGGCCGCGAACTCCGCCATGACACCGCGCAGCGCCTCGCGCTCGGGCAGCGCGGGGGCGACCATGTCGCCGGTGCGGTAGGAGATGATCTTGTGCTCGCGTTCCCGGTCGACACCGCGGTCGTAGACCGACAGGCGCTGCGTCGGGTTCAGGTCGTCCCACACCACCGTGCGGGCCGAACCGCCGATCACCATCGTGCGGATCTTGGTGGGGGACAGCCAGTTCACGTGCACGTGCGTGATGGAACCGTTGGACAGCCTCATGGTCAGGTGCGCGACGCAGGCGTGGCCCGCCCCGATGGGGTCCGAGCCGTGCGCGGAGACCTCGACCGGCCGCACGTCGTCGGGCAGGATCGCCTCGAAGATCGACAGGTCGTGCGGCGCCAGGTCCCACAGCACGTCCACGTCCGGCTGCACCAGGCCGAGGTTGATCCGCACCGAGTCGATGTACTGGATCTCGCCCAGCTCGCCGCCGCGCACGAGCTCGCGCAGGTGGCTCACGGCCGGGGTGTAGCAGAAGGTGTGGTCCAGCATGAGGGTCAGGCCGCGGCTCTCCGCGGCGTCGACCAGCTTGCGGCCGTCGGCGAAGTTCGCCGCCAACGGCTTCTCCACCAGCACGTGCTTGCCCGCCTCCAGCGCGGCCATGGCGACCGGGAGGTGGGTGGCCGCGGGGGTCGCGATCGCGACCGCGTGCACCTCCGGGTCGGCCAGCACGTCGTCGAGCGAGCCGGACACGGCGACCGTCGAGTACTCGCCGAGCACGCGGCGGGCGCGCTCCACGTCGAGGTCGCAGAGGTAGCGCAGGTTCAGCCCTGGAGTCGCCTGTGCGTTGCGCACGAGGTTCGGACCCCAGTAACCCGCGCCGATCACGGCGATGCCGATCGGCGTCACGTCGTCCCTTTCCATCAGTAGGCTCCTTGGCCGCCGAAGACGGCGCGGAAGGTCTTCCACAAGATGAGCGCGTCGAGGGCGAGAGACCAGTCCTCGACATAGCGCAGGTCGAGTCGCACGGACTCTTCCCACGAGAGGTCGCTTCGGCCGCTGACCTGCCACAGCCCGGTCAGTCCGGGCTTCACCAGCAGGCGGCGGCGCACTTCGGGGGCGTACTTCGCGCTCTCCTCGGGCAGCGGCGGCCGGGGGCCGACCAGCGACATGGTCCCGGAGAGCACGTTGAGCAGCTGCGGCAGCTCGTCGACCGAGTAGCGGCGCAGCAGTCTGCCGACCTTGGTCACGCGGGGGTCCTTGCGCATCTTGAACAGCACGCCGGAGCCCTCGTTGACCGACGCGAGCTTGGTGCGCAGCGCGTCGGCGTTGGTGACCATGGTGCGGAACTTGACGATCGTGAACTCCGCGCCGTCCTTGCCGACGCGGCGCTGCCGGTAGAACACCGGGCCCCGGCTGTCGATCATCACGGCGGCGGAGACGAGCAGGAGCAGCGGGGTGAACGCGAGGATCAGGGCGATGGCGCCGATCCGGTCGACGCACGCCTTGATCGCCCAGCGGAAGCCGGTGAACGCGGGCTCGCTGACCCGCAGCAGCGGCATGCCCAGCACACCGGTCACGTGCAGGCGCGGGCCCGCGAAGTCCATGAGGGCGGGCGCGACGACCATCTCGGTGCCGGTGCCCTCCAGGTCCCAGGCGAGCTGCTGGAGCCTGCGCGGCGTCCAGTAGGCGTCCGGGGTGACGGCGACGATGCGGTACCCGCCGCGGCGGACCTGCTCGGCCAGGTCGCGGAAGCGGCCGACGACCGGCACGCCCTCCAGGTCGATGCCGAGCGCGGCCCGGCCGTCCAGGGTGCAGATGGCGTCGACCCGCCAGCCGAGGTGCGTGGCCTTGCGGGTGCGGGAGATCAGGTCCCCGACCGTCGCCACGTTCCCCGCGGCGAGCACCGGCAGCAGGCAGCGTCCTTCGGAGCGCGCGCGGTGCAGCGGCCTGCGGAGCAGGTAGCGGAGGGGGAAGACGACGAGCGCGATGGCCGGGCCCACCACGAACACCCAGAGGCGGGCGCCGGGGATGTCCACCGCGAGCGCGCCGAAGCCGAGCGCGACCACCGACGCGAACAGCCCCCTGCCGAGCCTGCGGAACTCCTCCGCGCCCTGGCCGAGCACGTTCGCGTTCCACACCCGGCTCAGGTACAGCGAGCCGAGCACGACGGCCACCGTCAGCACCTCGAGCGTGAGGATCGACATGGGGACGAAGGCGCTGTGCCGCGCCGCCATCAGCCCGCCGAACGAGGCGACGACCAGGATGGTCGCCAGCACGTCGCCGAGGATGACGCCCCGTCGGTACCGCGACTCCCACGCGGCCACCGGCGGGTGCGTCTGCCGAGGCGACTGCACCGTGCCCGTCGGGACGATCCCCACGACCGGTCTGCGTCGTGTGGGTTGGACCTGCTCACTCATCGTGGTTCTCCCCCGGTTCGGCCGGTTCGGACGTGCACGTTCGCAGGGCGTCCCCGAGGACCCGCGTGGTACGGCAATTGGTTGACCGACAGCTCATGCGAAACCGGACATCTTTGAACGCGACGAACCGGCACTTGCAAACCATCATTCGTTCGATCACCCACGGGCGTTACAGACATAGTCCGACCCGACTCGGGAATTTCCGAAAGTGACCCGGCAGGTTCACCGGGTAACCACCGGTGACACCCATTACCAGTTGGCGACGCGTTAGACCAAACCGACGAGGAGACTGCTCGAAACCCCTACAAACAGATGAGCCGCACGACATATCGTTCCGACCCGGCGGCCCGTTACAGACACTCTGCGTAGAGTTCTCCAAGTAGGCGTACGGCCGCACTTGATGGGCCGAAAGACCCTTGTCCCATGTGGACGAACCCGCTGCGCGATCACCCATTCACCCTGCGGAGGCAGCTATTCAGAGCAGCAGGCCGTGGCGTTCCCGTGACGGCGGGAGAAACGCGGGCGCCCGGTTGGCTCAGCGCGCGCTACGCGGATGATCAGCACTTAGTTGAACGATGTGGCGTACGTCATCCTCGCCTTCCGGCGCGCCGCCGCGAGAACGCGGTGAATCCGTGCGGGCGCGTTTCCGGTCACCGCCGGGGTGGATCCGGTCGGCGACTCGGCCGGGAAGATCACCGCGTTGGGACGGATGAACCAAGAAGTCGAGCAGGCCTCGCATAATCGGGGCGGCAGTATTCATCGGGAATCCATCGGGCATTCGACATCCGGATGAGGACACAGCCGTTATCCGGATGTCGGCACCCACTTGATGAGGGTGCCGACACCCACTTGACGGGAATGAGCGACCGAAAAGGAGCGGTCGGGAAAAACTGGCAACGGAACGACGTCCGCGCCCTAGTGCGCGGCGTGCAACCGGGCGCGCTCGTCACCCACGGCGACCACGTCGCCGTGGTGCAGCTGGGCGCCGCGCCGGATCTCCAGCCTGCCGTTGACGGTGACCTCGTCGCCGTCGATGAGCTCCTTGGCGTGCGAGCCGTCCTCCGCCAGTCCGGCGAGCTTCAGGAACTGGCCGAGCCTGATCATGTCGTCGGCGATCTGCACGTCTCGGATGGGCGGCTTGGTCATCGGCACATGGTACGACTTGACCATGAACAAGTGGGTATCCGTGGTGGTGGGCGCACTGCTCGTCCTGTTCGGCGCGGTGTGGACGCTGCAGGGTCTGAACGTGATCAAGGGCAGCTTCATGACGGGGCAGCAGCTGTGGACGGCGATCGGCCTGCTGGCCGTCATCGGCGGCATCACGCTGCTGGTCACCGGTCTGCGCAAGAAGCGCACCGGGTAACCAGGAATGCACGAGGTCGAAACGTCCGCGCAACGAGCCGTGCGTGGTTCCGTCTAGCGTGTCCGTGACGGACGATGCACTCTGGGTGGCGACGTGGTGGTCATGGTGGACGGCTCGGGCTTGGGTGCGGCGGGTGGCGGGCGCAGGCGCCGCCGCTCCCTGCGGGGCGAGGTCGGGCAGACCGGGGCCAGGTTCGGGTCGCCCTCGCTGCGCCGGACCATCGAGGAGGAAGAGGTCGAGCCTCCGCACGAACCGGAGCACTTGGCGGAGGCGGTCCCCAAGCCCCGCAAGGCGCGGCGCTCGCTGCGCGGCCAGGTCGGGCAGACCGGCGCGAGGTTCGGGTCGTCCGCGCTCCGGCGGACGCTGGAGCAGGAGCCCGAGGAGACGCCCCTCGAGGAGACGGCCGCGTTCGAGCACGACTTCGACTACGTGGAGCCGATCCCGGAGCCGCAGTACGAGGACCAGCGGTACGGGGTCCCCCAGCAGGAGGAGCCCCACTACGAGGAGACCGGCAAGTCGCTGGTCCGCCCGTACGCCTGGACGGGCGGCCGCACGACGGCGGACCACGACCTGCGGCTCGAGACCCTGATCTCGGTGACCGAGGGCGGTTTCCACACCGCCATGCGCTCCACGAGCCCGGAACAGCGGTCGGTCGTGGAGATGTGCGCGCTGCCGCGGTCGGTGGCCGAGGTCTCCGCGGTCCTGTCGATCCCGCTGGGGGTGGCCAGGGTGCTGCTGAGCGACCTCATCGGCATGGGGGTCGTCTCGGTGCACGAGACCAACGGCGGCTCGGCGGGCGGCCAGGCCGACCTCGTGCTGCTGGAACGCGTTCTCCACGGTCTCCGCCGCCTCTGAGGCATATGCTTCGCCACCGGAAGAGGTGGTGATCATCGTGAGCGACGGCGCCCGCTGGAGCGCGGGGGCTGTGGCGCGCACGCTCGGCATCTCCCCCACGACCCTGCGGACCTGGGACCGGCGCTACGGGCTCGGCCCGCGCACCCGCGAAGAGGGCAAGCACCGCCGCTACGACGACATCGACGTGGCCAGGCTGCGCCGGATGCTGGAGCTCACCGGGCAGGGCGTCGCGCCCGCGGCCGCGGCCACCATGGCCCGCGGCGGCGTCGGGCCCGTCCCCGAGTTCCACGACCTCGTCAGCGCCTCGGACCGGCTGGACGCCCCGAGGCTGACCCGGCTCACCACCGCGCTCGTCTCCGCACTGGGCGTGGTGGAGGCGTGGGAGGCCGTGCTGATGCCGTTCCTGGTCGAGCTCGGCGAACGGGCGGAGGACCGGGGCGGCGGCATCGGCGTCGAGCACGTCGCGACCGACGCCATGCTCCAGGCGCTGCACCGGGTCGGGGACCCGGTCGAGAACGGCCGACTGCCCGCGCTGCTGGCGAGCGCCCCGGAGGAGCAGCACACCCTGCCGCTGGTGGCGCTGGCCGCCGCGCTGGCCGAACGCGGCTGCCCGTCGCGCAACCTCGGTGCCCGCGTGCCGCCCGCCGCCCTGCTCAGCGCCGTGCGCCTGCTGTCGCCGAGCACCGTGGTGCTGTGGGCCCACGACCGGGCGCACGCCCGGAGCGTGCCGCTGGAGGAGGTGGCCGAGGTGTCCGCGGTGCTGCTCGGCGGATCCGGCTGGGACGGCCTGCCCCTCCCCGAGGGCGCCCGGCGGCCGGTGTCCCTGCGCGACGCGGTCGAAACCGTGTTCATCATCTCGGGTGTTCCGAGTTGAACCGATATTGAATCGAATTTAGAGTGGTGACCACCGAGCGAGGATGTGGTCACATGCCCGAGTTGTCCCGACTGCCGGTTCCGGTCGCCGAATCGTGGGACTGGCAGCTCCGCGGCCTGTGCCGCGGCGTCGACAGCTCGTTGTTCTTCCACACCCCCAACGAACGCGGCGCGGCCCGCGACCGCCGGGAGACCAGGGCCAAGGAGATCTGCGGGAACTGCCCCGTGCAGCGCGAGTGCCGCGAGCACGCGCTCACCGTGGAGGAGACCTACGGGGTGTGGGGCGGGCTGGGCGAGAGCGAGCTGCGCAGGCTGATCTCGCTGGCCCACAAGCGCTCGTGAGCTACCGCCCGAGGGACTCCCGCAGCTCGGCGAACGCGTCCCCCAGGTCGGGGAGCTGGTAGTGGGCGTTGAGGCCGCTGGGGTTGGGCAGCACCCAGAGCCGGGCGTCCGCGAGGAGTTCCTCCTGCGCTCCCACCACGGCCTTCTTGCGCCCGAAAGCGGTCCGGTACGCCGTGATCCCGACGACGGCGACCACCTCTGGCCGGTGTTCCGCGGCCATCTCGGCCAGCCGCACGGCTCCGGCGCGCAGTTCTTCGGCGGTCAGCTCGTCGGCGCGGGCCGTGGCCCTCGCCACCAGGTTCGTGATGCCCAGCCCGAGACCGAGGAGCTCGTCCTGCTCGGCGGCGGCGAACACGCGTGGCGTGAACCCGCCGCGGTGCAGCGCGGGCCAGAACCTGTTGCCGGGCCTGGCGAAGTGGTGCCCGGTGGCCGCGGAGTACAGACCGGGGTTGATGCCGCAGAACACCACGTCCAACCCCGGACCGAGGACGTCCGGGAGGAGCTTGCCCCGCGCGGCGGACAGGTCGGGGCTCATGCCCACATCATCCACCACCCCTAGTCGGCCGCGGACGATCAGGGGTTGTCGGGGCCCCCGCGCCGCGCGAGCCTGGGTTTCGACACCAACCGAGGAGTGTTCGACATGAGCTGGTTCCCCAGGGCGCTCGGGGCCGCCACCGCCGTCTACAGCGCGGCCGTCATCGCCAAGCCCGAGGTGCTGACCGGGCCGACCGGCCTCGGCGACTCGCCCTCGTCGCGCACGCTGGGCACGGCCGTGGGGGTGCGCGACCTGGTGTCCGGGTTGGCCGTCGCGCTCGCGCCCTCGAGTGTGCCGCTCCGACTGGCGCTGCTGGCCAGGGTCGCGATGGACATCGGCGACAGCGTCGTGCTCGGCCTGGCCGCTCCGGACAAGGCGACCCGCACCAAGGTCGTCGGCGTCGCGCTCGGCTGGGCCGCGGTCAACGCGCTCGCGCTGCTCGCGACCCGTGGGAAGACCGACGAGGACCAGGGCTGGCAGTGGGACCCGCGCTGGTCGGACCCGAGCTACTGGGCCGACCCGGCGAGCTGGGAGCGGGAGCGCGGCGACCAGGCCGTGTAGCCCGCGCGCTCGGCCTCCTCTACCGAGCGGAACCGGACGTCGCCCTTCATCCGGCGGTAGTACGGCGAGAGCTCGGTGTGGAAGATCCGCGACTTGGAGTTGCCCTTCACCGGGAGGTCCACTTCGGACTCCGGCTCCGGACGGCGCGGCCCGGGTTCCGGAACGTCCACTTCGGACTCGGTCCGCGCGGTCCTGGTGCGTGGCTCGGGGACGACCACGACGGTGGGCGCGGCCAGCGCCGCGACCGGTCTCGGGGCCGCGGCCGCCTCGGCGCGCAGCCTCCGGACGAGCGCCCTCATGGGCAGCCAGGTGAGCAGCGAGCCGGCGAGGAACGCACCCGCGCACAGCACGAACATCTGCGTGAACAACCAGAGCACAACGAACTCCTAGGGTCTGTTTCCCGACTCCCGTCAGAGGGGAGCCGGGCACGGGGCGGTGCCCGCTGTCGTCGCACGTGGGCCGTCCGCCGTGTCCGGGGCCGCCCCTGGCCCGACCGGGCCCCGGAGTGGTGACCACGGTCCTCGACGGGAGTCTCCCGCCAAGCCACTCGCCCGGTTCGGCTCCCCGGCGGGTGTCGCGGTCACCCCGCTAGCGGACGAGGATGTCCACCTGGCGGGAGGTGTCGGTGGACTCGGGCGCGTCGTCGAGGCTGACCGCCGTCTCCACCATGGCCGGGTTCACCCCCTGTCCGAGGACGACGTCGCGGAC
Organism: Umezawaea tangerina; assembly: GCF_003002815.1. Lineage (GTDB taxonomy): Bacteria > Actinomycetota > Actinomycetes > Mycobacteriales > Pseudonocardiaceae > Umezawaea > Umezawaea tangerina. Next base: position 549,135 of record NZ_PVTF01000006.1, read on the forward strand.
CATGCGGGCGCGGGTCTCGGCCAGGCCGCGGGCGTCTGCGGCGGCCGCCGACGCGTGCCCGCGCACCGTGATGGTGGCGCGCGGCGCGACCAGCAGCATCCGCGCGACCCGTTGGACCAGCACCGGCCCGTGGCCCTGCCACGTCGTGGTGTCCGGCTGGAAGCGGATGCTGCCGTTGCCGCCGACGAGCCGGTTGATCGAGTCGCCGAGCGCGGGCAGGTCGAGGGCGCTGTCCTGGATGGACGGTCCCACCTCGATCGCCGGTGCGACGCGCAGGTTCCCGGCGGCACCGGTGAGCACGCCCCCGAACGTCGTGGCGCGCTGCTCGTCCACGACCGTCGCGCGCGCCGTCAGCACACCGCCCTGCACCACGCCGGTGAAGTCGTGGACGCCGTTGTCCACGACCGCGCCCGCGATCGAGGCGGCCACGGCGGGCGCGACCGGGAGCCGCTGCCCCGCCTTCGGCGCCAGCACGTCGGTGACCCGGTGGTCACCCGCGCGGGCGGTGACCGCCTCGACCAGCGCACTGCGCTCGGCGGCGTCGGCGGGCGTCCCCGCCAGCACGATCTCGTTGGCGCGCACCAGGAGCAGCAGCTGGCCGGGCTCGGCGTCGTGCACCGTCACGGCGGTGACACCGGGCACCGCGGCCACGAGCGCCTGCACCCGCGCCGACTCCCGCGGCACGACACCGGACACGGTGACCCGGCGCCCGTCGACGGACACCGCGCCGTCGGCGTTCCCGGACTCGTCGATGGCGTGCGCGACCCGGTCGCCCAGGTCCCGTTCGATCCGGTGCCCTTGCACCAGCACGCCGGTCGCCGCCAGGAGCGCGGGCACGAGGACGGCGCCGACGAGCCAGGGTCGCGGTGGTCGGGGTTTCAGCACCGGGTGTTGGTACCCGATGGCGGTGTCCAATTGCGAACCGCGATACCGGAAATCGCAGGTTGTGGCCGCAAGTTCACCCGACGAGGTGACACCAATCAGCCAGGATGATGATCATCACCCGTCGGCCGGGCGAACCACCGTGACACCCCGGCCGCTCCTCACCCGCCGGACCTGGCCCGCAGGTGGGCGCGTTCGCCCTGCCTGCCGAACAGGCTGAGCACCTCGACGGGCGTGCTGTCGGCGCTGCCGAACCAGTGCGGCACGCGGGTGTCGAACTCGGCGGCCTCGCCGGGCGTGAGCACCATGTCCCGGTCGCCCAGCACGAGCCGCAGCCGCCCGCTCAGGACGTAGATCCACTCGTAGCCCTCGTGCGTCTTGGTCTCCGGGACGCCCGACCCCCTGGAGGGGACGACCAGCTTGTAGGCCTGCACGCCGCCCGCGCGCCGGGTCAGCGGCACCATGGTCAGGTCGCCGCGCTTGACCGGGCGCAGGTGCACCCGCGGGTCGCCGGTCGCGGGCGCGCCGACCAGCTCGTCGATCTGCACCCCGTAGGCGCGCGCCAGCGGCAGCAGCAGCTCCAGCGTCGGCTTGCGCTGGCCCGACTCCAGCCGGGACAGCGTCGAGACGGAGATGCCGGTCGCGGCGGACAGGTCGGTCAGCGTGGTCTCGCGCTGCCTGCGCAGCGCGCGCAACCGGGGGCCGACCGCGGTGAGCACGGAACTGAAGTCGTCGTCCACGTTGCCATAATGGCAAAGATCTTTGCCCGCTGCCCGGCCTCCGCCGCACAGTGGTGGCATGAACGAGGACGTGGTGGACGTGGTGGTGGTCGGCGGCGGGGCCGCGGGCCTGAGCGCGGCGGTGGTGCTCGGCAGGGCGCGCCGCTCGGTCGTGGTGGTGGACGCGGGGGCACCGCGCAACGCCCCCGCGGCGGGGGTGCACGGGTTCCTGACCCGTGACGGGATGAGCCCGGCGGAGCTCGTGGCGACCGGCCGCGAGGAGGTCGTCCGCTACGGCGGCGAGGTCGTGTCCTGCGTGGCGACCGGCGCCCGGCGGGTCGACGGAGGGTTCGCCGTCGACCTGGCCAACGGCGACGCGGTGCTCGGACGGCGGTTGGTCGTGGCCACCGGGCTGGTCGACGAGCTGCCCGACGTGCCGGGGCTGGCGCAGCGGTGGGGCCGCGACGTCGTGCACTGCCCCTACTGCCACGGCTGGGAGATCCGCGACCGGGCGATCGGCGTCCTGGGCACCGGGCCGATGGCCGCGCACAGCGCGCTGCTGTTCCGGCAGTGGAGCGACGACGTGGTGCTGTTCCGCGGCGCCGCGTCCGAGCTCACCGCCGAGCAGGCCGAGCAGCTGGCCGCGCGCGGCATCACCGTCGTCGAGGACGAGGTGGCCGGGCTGGAGGTCCACGACGACCGGCTCACCGGCGTGCGGCTGCGCTCCGGCGAGGTCGTCGCCCGGCAGGCCCTCGCCGTCACCTCCGCACTGCGCTCCCAGGCCGACGTGCTGCGCGCGCTGGGCCTGGAGACCGCACCGCTGGAGATCATGGGCCACCGCTTCGGCGACCACGCCGAGGCCGACCCCACCGGCGCCACCTCGATCCCCGGCGTGTGGGTCGCGGGCAACGTCACCGACCCGCTCGCGCAGGTCGTCATGGCCGCGGCCGCCGGGGTGAAGGCCGCGGCCGCGGTGAACGCCGACCTGATCGCCGAGGAGACCGCCGCGGCCGTGGCCGAGCTCCGCTCCCGCGCGGCGGTGGCCCGATGACCGAGGCGTTCTGGGAGGAGCTGTACCAGGCCCGCGACCGGGTGTGGAGCGGGAAGCCGAACAGGTTCCTGGTCGACGTGGTCGAGCCGCTCACGCCGGGCACCGCGCTCGACCTGGGCTGCGCCGAGGGCGCCGACGCCGTGTGGCTCGCCGGCCGCGGCTGGAAGGTGACCGCCGTCGACGTCTCGCCCACCGCCCTGCGTCGCGCCGAGGCCGCCGCCGAGGGCCTGGGCATCTCCTTCGAGCGGCACGACCTCGGCGAGACGTTCCCCGAGGGCACCTACGACCTCGTCTCGGCCCAGTTCCTCCAGTCACCCGTGGAGTTCCCGCGGGAGGAGGTGCTGCGGCGGGCGGCCGCCGCGGTCGCGCCCGGCGGGCTGCTGCTGGTCGTCGAGCACGCCTCCGCTCCTCCGTGGTCGGGGATGGGCGGCGACGTCCGGCTGCCCACGGCCGCCGAGACCCTGGCCGGTCTGCGCCTGGAGGACGGGGCTTGGACGGTCGAGCGCGCGGACGCGCCGGAGCGCGAGACCACCGGACCGGAGGGGCAGACCGCGACCGTGGCGGACAACGTCATCGCCGTCAAACGGGTGAATTCACCGGGCTGAGGAAGGGCGTTGTAGGTTGCCCCCGTCCACGTACCTGGAGGGGATCCCTTGACCCGCAACGCTTTCCGCAGTGCCGTCTACCTGCCGCCGTTCGGCCCGTTCGGTGATCCGGCGGTGCTGGTCGACCTGGCCGTGCGGGCCGAGGCGGCGGGCTGGGACGGAGTGTTCCTGTGGGACCACGTGGTCGCGGGCGGACTGCCCGTCGTGGACACCTGGACGACGCTGGGCGCGATGGCGCAGGCGACCTCGCGGGTGCTGCTGGGACCGATGGTCACCCCGTTGGCCCGACGCCGCCCGTGGGTGGTGGCCCGGCAGGCCTCCACGGTCAGCAGGCTCTCCGGCGGGCGGCTGGTGCTGGGCGTGGGACTGGGGTCCGACGAGTCCGGCGACTTCAGCCGCTTCGGCGAACCGGTCGCCCCCGCCGTCCGGGCGTCGATGCTGGACGAGGGCCTCGACGTCCTGCGCGCCGTGTGGTCGGGCGAGGCGTGGCGGCACGACGGCCCGCACCACCGCGTGGACCTGCCGGCATCGGCACCCGAACCGCACCCGATCCCCTTGTGGGCCGCCAGTTCCACCGGCGGCCCCGCCGTGCTCCGCCGAGCCGGGACCTGCGACGGCGTCTTCCCCAACCCGGAGGACCGCACGATGTCCCCCGCCGACGTGGCGGCCCTCGCGGCGGCGGTGCGCCCCACCGGACGGCCGTTCGACATCGCCGTCACCGGCAACGCCAGCCACGCCTGGGAGGAGCCGAAGCACGTCGACCTCACCGGGCTGGCCGACGCGGGCATGACCTGGTGGATGGAGTCCCTGATCCACTTCGACCCGCTGGCGCTGTCCCTGGAGGTCGTCGACGCCGGACCGCCGCGGTGAGGTGGTGGTGACCGGTCACCGCGCGCGGAGCGGCGACCGGTCACCGGTCTCACCCCGCGATGTCGCGCGGTCGCGCGTCCTCCACCGTGGGAGCCTGTGGCACCGCCTCGGAGCGCGGCTCGGCGGACGCGAGCCGCGCGACCAGGGCGGGCGTGACACCCCGGTAGGCCGCCGGGTCGATCGGGTTCAGCCAGTGCGAGGCGCGGACGCGGGCCTTGATGTCCAGGTCCAGGTCGCCGAGCACCTCGTCGACGTTGTGCATGGAGAACGGGATGATCTTCGTGCCCCGGCAGTGGTGCCGGTCGGTGGCGTCGTCCATGAACTCCAGCTGCTCCACCACCGCCCGCCGCATCGCCGCGTCGTCCGGCAGCTCCACGATCCCGGCGACGTCGGCGGCGATCCACACCGCGGCCATCTCCGCGTTCAACGGGCTGAAGAACGACGAGTTGTAGCCGTTGAAGTACAGCCCCGGCACGCCGATCGGCCGGATCTGCCGGTACAGCAGGAAGTTCCCGCGCTCGTCGAACAGCCGCTCCTGCACGTCGGGGTCCAGGAACGGCACGCCCTGGGTGAACCCGGTCGCGCACACCACCAGCTCGGCGGGCAGGACGGTGCCGTCGGCCAGCTCGGCCCACGGCTTCCCCTCCTTCTCCAGCAGCCGGGTGATGACCTGGTCGCGGCGGACCGCGATGGCCCCGTCCTCGACGCCCTCGAAGAACCCCTCGGTCGCGAGGCCGATGGCCCCGCGGACGATGTCCTCCATGTGCCCCTTGGGAACCAGCCCGAGCTTCGCGAGCCCGAACTGCCGCACCGACACCGAGCCGACCGAGTTGAGCATGCTCCGCCGCACCCCGTTGCCCGGCCCGTGCAGGAACTTCTCGAACCCGCGCAGCCGGATGTAGCGGAACAGCGCCTCGCCCATCCGGGTCAGCAGCAGCATCTTGAAGTTCAGCACGCCCGCGATCCTGCGAGGCACCTTCCACAGCAGCTGCCGGGCGATCACGTCGGTGCTCGCGGCGACCTTGCTGATCGGCACGGCCACGTCGCAGGCCGACTTGCCGTAGCCGACGACGAGCACGTGCTTGCCGCGCGCCTCCTCGGCGTCGTGGAACTCCGTGCCCGCCAACAGCTCCCCGCCCGCGGCGGTGAACTCCTCGACGCCGGGGTAGGCCGGGACCAGCGGCTCGCAGAACACGCCGTTCGCGACGACGAGCCGGTCGAACACCTCGGCGCCGTCACGGGTCAGCACGGTCCACCGGCCGTCGGAGGTGCGCGCCGCCGAGGTCACCTCGGTGCCGAGCCGCAGCACCTCGTCCACCCCGAACTCCGCGGCGTAGGCGGCGAAGTAGGCCTGGATCTGCGCGCCGGTAGGCCACTCGGGGTAGTCCTTGGGCATCGGGAAGTCCGACAACGAGTACTGCGCCTTGGAGCTCTGCGTCGTCACGCCGGGGTAGCGCCGGGTCTCGCTCCACACCCCGCCGACGTCGGGGGTCCTGTCGTAGACGAGCACGTCGTGACCGGCTTGCAGCAGCACCTTGGCGGTGGTGAGGCCGGCGACCCCGGCACCGATGATGGCGATCCTCATGGCTGCTGGACCTCCGCGGGGAGCCGCAGCTCGATGCCGAAGTCCGCCATGATCCCCTTCATCGCGGAGATGTCCTTCGGACCGGGGGGCATGTCCGCCAGGGCCTGGTAGTACCGCTCCAGCCCGGCGGGCGAGACGACGGAGATGACCCGCGACTCCTCGCGGTAGGGGTTCTTGAACGCGTGCACGACGTCGCGGGGCAGGAACAGGTAGTCGCCCTGCTCCAGGACGAAGTCCTCGCCGCCGAGGTGGACCTCGAGGCGTCCGGTGAGGCAGATGAACGACTCGTCCTCGCGGGTGTGGACGTGCGGGGGCGGGCCGTTGGTCTCCGGCGGGATCGTGTACTCGAAGAGCGAGTAGGCGTCGTGGGTGGACTTGCCGTCCGTCTTCATCGTGATGCCGAGCCCGATCGCCGCGATCGCGTGGCCGTCGCGGGAGGGGAGCAGGTAGCCACCGCCCAGGGTCACCGGGGTCTCCTTCGGTCGTCGGGTGTGTCAGCGCTCACAGCGTGGGGTGGGGTGCCGACATCCGCCAAACCGGAGTCCCGCTCAGCGGGACTCTTTCTCCCGCGGTGGTCACCTCCTGGTGGCGTACGCCCTCGACGCGGCGGCCGCGGCGAGCCGCACCGCGGGTCCGATCCGGTCCGGTTTCACCAGGGTGGTCGGGCCGGTGACCGACAGGGCCGCGACCACGTCGCCGAGCGGGCCGAAGATGGCCGCTGCCACGCAGTTCACCCCGATGTTGCCCTCCTCTCGGTCGACCGCCCAGCCCCGGTGCGGGATGGCCGCGAGCTCGCGCAGGATCGCCACGGGCGTGGTGAGCGTGCGCGAGGTCCGCGGCGTGAGGCCCGCCGCCAGCACCGACTCGACGGTCGCGACGTCGGAGTAGGCGAGGATCGCCCGCCCCAGTCCCGAACAGTGGGCCGGTATCGTCCCGCCGACCTGGGACAGCATCGGCATCGGCTGGTGACCGGTGATCTTCTCCACCACCAGCACCTGCGCGCCCTTGAGGACGCCGAGCTGCACGGTGGTCCTCGTCGCGTTGTACAGGTCCTGGAGGAACGGCAGCACGGCCTCGCGCAGCTCGTGCCGGATCGGCGCCAGGCCGGAGAGCTCGAACAACCGGTTCCCGATGCGGTAGCGGTCCTTCGGCTTGTCCAGCCAGCCGAGCTTGATCATGCGGTCGGCGGTGCGGTGCGTCGTCGACCTGGGCATGCCGCACCGGGCCACGAGCGCGGCCAGGGTCAGCTCCCGGTGCGTGGCGTCGAACGCGCCCAGGATCGCGGCCGCCCGGTCGAGACCGCCCACTGCTTCCGAAGTGCCGTCCCGCTGAGCGGGACTCATCGTTGGCTCCACGAGTTCACACGGGCCAGGCTAACCCCGTAGCGACCGGCGACACACCGAGCTCCAGGAGGCCCGTCATCACCACTCGGACCGCACTCGTGGGTGGCGGCGCCACCGGCATCGGGCACGCGACCGCCGAACACCTGGCGCGCGCCGGCCACCAGGTCGTGATCACCGGACGGCGCGTCGACGCGCTCGACGCCGCGGTGCTGCGGCTGAAGGCGAGCACCGGCGCGGACGTGCACGGACTGGTCAACGACGTGGCGGACCCGGCGGCCGCGCAGGCGGCCGTGGACGAGGTGGAGAGCCGGTTCGGCTCCTTGGACGTCCTCGTGCTCAACGCGGGCGGCCCGCCTCCCGGCCGGATCCTGGACGTCGGCGACGAGCAGTGGCGGGCGGCGTTCGACCTCCTGCTGCTCGGGCCGCTGCGGCTGGCCCGGCTCGCGCTGCCGAGGATGGCGACCGCGGGCTTCGGCCGGGTGGTGTTCGTGACGTCGACCGCGGTGCGGCAGCCGCAGCCCGACCTCGCGGCATCGGTCGTGCTGAGGTCCGCGGTCACCGCCGCCGCGAAGCTGCTCTCGCGGGAGTACGCGGACATGGGCGTCACGGTGAACTGCGTCGCGCCCGGCGCCACGGCGACCGACCGGCGCAGACAGGTCCTGGCCAACCGCGCCGAGGCCGCGGGCCGCGACTACGCCGAGATCGAGGCGCACGACGCCGAGAGCATCCCCGCGGGGCGCGCCGGGCAGCCGGGGGAGATCGGGGCGGCGGTGGCCTTCCTGGCCTCCGAGGCCGCGAGCTACGTGAACGGGACCGTGCTGGCGGTCGACGGTGGACGAACGGAGACGATCTGATGGCCGAGTCCGGACCCGACTTCAGCATGGCCGACTTCCTCGGCTCGATAGCCGACGTCGTCCGCCCCAGCACCCTGCGGCCGGTCGTCGTGCGGGCGGCGGAGCTGGAGACCCTGCCCGCCGCGCAGGTGCACAACCCCACGACGCTGTCCATCGCCGGGAAGCTGCCGACCGCGACGTTCGAGATCTTCCGGCAGACCATCCCGCCGGGCCTCACCTCGGACATGCAGCGCCACCACCACGAGACCGTGCACTACGTCATCTCCGGCGACGGCCACAGCGAGGTCGAGGACGAGACCGGGACCTGGTCGACCGGCGACTTCGTCTACACGCCGCCGTGGACGTGGCACCGGCACTACAACGACTCCACCGAGCACCCGGTCGAGTTCCTGACCATCGAGAACTCCCGGCTGCTCAACGCACTCGGCGTCGGACGGCGGCAGAGCGCCGGTCTGGCGACCCTCGCGGAGGCCCGCGCCCGCTTCAAGGAGGAGACCTCGTGAGCGACCTGCCCGAGCACATCAGCATCTGGGGCGAGCTGGCGGACGTGGACCACCAGCTGCGCCACGTGCACGTCGACGGGGTCCGCACCCGCGTGCTGCAGGCCGGGTCCGGACCGGACCTGGTCCTGCTGCACGGGACCGGCGGCCACCTGGAGGCCTACGCCCGCGACATCGCGGGGCTGGCGGCGGACTTCCGGGTCACCGCCTACGACATGGTCGGCCACGGCTGGTCGGACCTGCCGGACAAGCCGTACACGATCGACGTGCTCTCGGCCCACCTGATCGGGCTGATGGACGCGCTCGGCATCGGCTCCGCGCACCTGTCCGGCGAGTCGCTCGGCGGCTGGGTGGTCGCCTGGACCGCCGCGCACCACCCGGAACGCGTCGACAGGCTGGTGCTGAACACGCCCGGCAACATCGCCAACAAGCCCGAGGTGATGGCCAGGATGCGCGACAGCACGATGGCCGCCGTGCGAGACCCCAGCGACGAGACCGTGCGCCGCCGCGTCGAGTTCCTGTTCCACCACAAGGAGATGGTGACCGACGAGCTGGTGGGCCTGCGCCGGTCCGTCTACAGCCGACCGGGCTTCGTCCAGGCGATCACCAACACCCTCGTGCTCCAGGACCCGTTGGTGCGCAAGGACTTCGCCTGGGACCCGAGCTGGGTCGGCAAGGTGGCGGCGCCGACGTTGCTGCTGTGGACCGAACACGACCCCACCGGTGGTCTCGACGAGGCCGCGATGCTGCTGGAGTGGCTGCCCGACGCCCGCCTGCACGTGATCGCGGACGCGGGGCACTGGCCGCAGTGGGAGAAGCCCGACGAGTACCTGCGGACCCACCACGACTTCCTCGTCCTCGGCAAGGACCCGGTATGAGCGAGATCATCGGCTTCGTGGGCATGTCCCACTCGCCCTTCGCGACCATGACACCGCCCGCGGACCCGGCGCAGCCCGGCGGCGCGTTCATGGCCGACGCCGACCGCGTCGCCGAGGCCGTGGCCCGGTTGGCGCCCGACGCCGTCGTCGTGGTGGGGCCCGACCACTTCCACGCCAACTTCTACGACGTGATGCCGCCGTTCGTCCTCGGTGTCGAGGAGGCCATCGGCTTCGGCGACTTCGACAGCCGGTCGGGACCGCTGCCGGTCGCCTCGCAGCTGGCGTGGTCGATCCGCGACGGGCTCGCGGCCGACGGGTTCGACCTGTCGCTGTCCTACTCGCTCACCGTCGACCACGGCGTCGTGCAGAGCTACGAGATGGTGACCGGCGGGTCCCCGATCCCGCTGGTGCCACTGGTCGTCAACACCGCCGCGCCGCCGCTGCCGTCGATGGACCGCTGCGTCGCGCTCGGCCGGGCGCTGGGCGCGGCGATCCGCGGGTCGGAGTTCGCCGGACGGGTGCTCGTGGTCGCCAGCGGCGGGCTGTCGCACTGGCTGCCGTCCAACGACCCCCGCGAGGTGGACGGGGACAGGCGCGAGTCGGTGATCCACGGGCGCAAGGACGTCCGGGCGGTCGCCGCCGTGCGCGAGCCGAGGGTGCGGGCCATGGGCGGCAACCCCGACGCGCGCGTGAACGCGGACTGGGACGACTGGTTCCTCAAGCAGCTGGTCGCCGACGACGCGGCGCCGGTCACGGCGCTGGGCGACGCGGCGCTGGAGGACAACGCGGGCAGCGGCGGGCACGAGATCCGCTCCTGGCTGATCGGGCAGGCGGCCGTGGGGCTGCCGCTGGTGTGGACGAGCTACGAGCCCGTTCCCGAGTGGATCACCGGGATGGGCATCGGCGCGACTTTCGAGGTGACATGACGACCGACGTGTCCGGGACCCGCGTGGCTTCCCTGCGACTGGCTTCCGCCCGCGCCGAACGACGGCCGTGCGCCCCGGTGCGCGACCTGCTGCCCGAGGGCGACATCGCCGCCGCCTACGCCGTGCAGTCGGTGTGGGTGCGGGAGCGGGTCGCGGCGGGCGCGACCGCGGTGGGCCGCAAGATCGGGCTCACGAACCCGGCCGTGCAGCGGCAGCTCGGCGTCGACCGGCCGGACTTCGGCGTGCTGCTCGACGACATGGCCTGCTCCGCGTACGCGCCGATCGACATCGGCAGGCTGCTGCAGCCCAAGATCGAGGCCGAGATCGCGTTCGTGCTCGCGCACGACCTCGCGGGCGACGGGGCGATCGGCCCGGCCGAGGTCGCCGCCGCGACCGGGCACGTGGTGGCCGCGCTGGAGATCGTGGACAGCCGGATCGCCGACTGGGACATCCGCATCGTCGACACCGTGGCGGACAACGCGTCGTCGGGGCTGTTCGTGCTGGGCGACAAGCCGGTGCCGCTGGACGGCCTCGACCTGCCCTCGTGCGCGATGAGCCTGTGGCGCGACCACGAGGTCGTGTCGCAGGGCCACGGCTCGGACTGCCTTGGCGACCCGCTCACGGCCGTCGCCTGGCTGGCCACGACCTCCCGCGACCTCGGGTACCCGTTGCGCGCGGGCGAGGTCGTGCTGTCCGGGGCGCTCGGTCCGATGGTGCCGGTCTCCCCCGGCGACCGGTTCCGGGCCTCCGTCACCGGCGTCGGCGAGGTCTCCGCCGCGTTCTCCGGGGGCACGTCGTGAAGGTCGCGGTGATCGGCTCCGGCAACATCGGCACCGACCTGATGATGAAGGTGCTGCGGCTGGGCGAGCACGTGGAGATGGCCGCGCTGGTCGGCATCGACCCCGAGTCGGACGGTCTCGCACGGGCCCGTCGGCACGGCGTCGCGACCACGTCCGACGGTGTCGAGGGCCTGGTCGCCATGCCGGGGTTCGACGACATCGGCCTGGTCTTCGACGCCACCTCGGCGGGCGCCCACGCCGCCAACGCCCGTGCCCTCGCCCCGTTCGGCACCCGGCTGGTCGACCTCACCCCCGCCGCACTCGGGCCGTTCGTCGTCCCCGCGGTCAACCTGGAGCGGCACCTGGACGCGCCGGACGTCAACATGGTCACCTGCGGCGGGCAGGCGACGATCCCCGTGGTCGCGGCCGTGTCGAGCGTGACGCCCGTGCCGTACGCGGAGATCATCGCGTCGATCGCCTCGAAGTCCGCCGGGCCGGGCACCCGCGCCAACATCGACGAGTTCACCGAGACCACGGCGTCGGCGATCGAGTCCGTCGGCGGCGCGGGCCGCGGCAAGGCCGTCATCATCCTCAACCCGGCCGAACCGCCGCTCGTCATGCGCGACACGGTGTTCTGCCTGGTCGCCGACCCCGACCACGGCCTGATCACCTCGTCGGTCGAGCGCATGGTCGCCCAGGTGTCGGCCTACGTCCCCGGCTACCGCCTCAAGCGCCCGGTCCAGATCACGCCCGTCGACGACTCCGTGCACACCCTCGTCGGCGACCAGCGCGTGACGCACCGGGTGAGCGTGTTCCTCGAGGTGGAGGGCGCCGCCCACTACCTCCCCGCGTACGCGGGCAACCTCGACATCATGACCTCGGCCGCCCTGCGGGTCGGCGAACGCATCGCGGAGGCGACCCGATGACCAGGCGGCTGTTCATCCAGGACGTCACGTTGCGGGACGGCATGCACGCCACCCGCCACCGCATCCCGCCGTCGAAGGCGGCCGAGGTCGCCGCCGCGCTCGACGCCGCGGGCGTGGACGCCATCGAGGTCGCCCACGGCGACGGCCTCTCCGGTGCCAGCCTCACCTACGGGCCCGGCAGCAACACCGACTGGGAGTGGATCGAGGCGGTCGCCGCGTCCATCTCCCGCGCCCGCCTCACCACCCTGCTGCTGCCCGGCATCGGCACCGTCTCGGACCTCAAGCACGCCTTCGGTCTCGGCGTCCGCTCCGTGCGCGTCGCCACCCACTGCACCGAGGCCGACGTGGCCGCCCAGCACATCGCCACCGCCCGTTCGCTGGGCATGGACGTGGCCGGGTTCCTCATGATGAGCCACCTCGCACCGCCGGAGGAGCTGGCGCGGCAGGCCAAGCTCATGGAGTCCTACGGCGCGCACTGCGTGTACGTCACCGACTCCGGCGGCAGGCTCACCGTCAACGGCGTGCGCGACCGCGTCCGCGCCTACCGCGCCGTCCTCGACCCCGCCACCGAGATCGGCATCCACGCCCACGAGAACCTGTCGCTCTCGGTCGCCAACTCCCTCGCCGCCGCCGAGGAGGGCGCCACCCGCGTCGACGCCTCCCTGGCGGGCCACGGCGCGGGTGCGGGCAACTGTCCTATCGAGCCGTTCATCGCCGTGGCCACCCTGGAGGGCTGGGGCCACGGCTGCGACCTGTTCCGCTTGCAGGACGCCGCCGACGACCTCGTCCGCCCCTTGCAGGACCGCCCGGTCCGGGTCGACCGCGAAACCCTGACCCTCGGCTACGCAGGTGTCTACTCCAGCTTCCTCCGCCACGCCGAGTCCGCCGCCGCCACCTACGGCGTCGACGTCCGCGTCCTCCTTCTCGAAGCGGGCAACCGCGGCCTCGTCGGCGGCCAGGAGGACATGCTCGTCGACATCGCCTTGGACCTGACGACCAGGTGACCCCTGTGCGACGCTCGCCCCCATGCGTCCTTCACTGTTCGAGCACGCGGGCGGCACCCCCGCCTTCCTCGCACTGGCCGCCGCCCACCACACCCGCTGCCTCGCCGACCCCGAACTGAACCACCCCTTCTCCAAAACCGACCAACACCCCGCCCACGTCGAACACCTCGCCGCCTACTGGGCCGACTCAGGCACAGGAGTACCCAAAGACCTCGACATGCCACGGTGGGACTGGAACGGCTTGGTCTCACCATCAACCTGAAACCAAGCGGGCACCCACAACACCGGAACCAAAAGCCAACGACCCAACAACGCCGGAACAGCAAACACAAGTCACCCAACAACGCTGAAAGCGAACACCGCCCACCCAACAACGCCGGAAGCGAGCACCGCCCACCCGACGAAGCTGGAAGCGAGCGGTGCTCGTCCGCTAGTGCGGTCGGCTTGACTTGGGGTTTTTGGGCTTAAACTTGCGGCGGCGGGCAGGCTCTACCACCTGCCCTTTTTCGCCCGACGAAGCCCAAAAAAGGGGCCCCAAGTCAAGCCGACCGCACCCGGAGACAGCTGTAGCGATACCCCCGGAGTCCGCTGTAGCGACACCCCCGGAGACCGCTGTAGCGACACCCCCGGAGACCGCTGTAGTGACACCCCCGTAGTCCGCCGCAGCGACACCCCCGGAGTCCTCGCCACCGATACCCAGCGCCGAGAACCCAGCCCCCAACTACTGCACAACCACCCCCACCCCACCAGCCGTCAACCGCCAATCCCCCCTCGCGAACAAAGCAGCATCGATCTCCCCGGCCTCCTTCACCCAGTCGATCATCAACTGCCGGATCTCCTGCTGCTGGTTCACCAGCACCGGCGCCGTCGAGATGTGCGGGAACCCCCCACCCCCCGACTGCCGGTAGTTGTTCACCGCCACCACGAACTGCTGGGCCGGGTCGACCGGCACACCCCCGTACGACAGCCCGGTGATCCGCTCCCCCGCCCCCTTCGCGATGTCGACGTCGTAGGTCAGCGGAGCGTCCAGCCCGAACGCGATGTCGTAGTTGTAGTCCGGTGTCCCGTTCGGGGCCGTGGTCGTGGGCGCGTTCGTCACCGAGTCCGCCGGGAACGGTCCGGCGGAGGTGACCTGCTTGAAGTACCGCGCGCTGTACTCCAGGTAGTCCTTCAGCTGCGCACCCGTCAGCGTCACCGCCAGCAGCGTGTTGTCGAAGATGTACAGCCCCGCCACGTCCCTGATCGTCACCTCACCAGCGGGGATCGCCGCCGCCCGGTTGAACGGTGCCGCGAGGGCGAGGATCGGCAGGGTGTTGGCGGGCAGGGCCTTCTTCACCTCGTTCGCCTGCACGAAGTTGATGAAGTCGAGCGCCGCCGTGTCCTCGTAGCGGGCGGTCGCCGCGGACATGGCCACCTTGTTCGTGCCGACCTTGGAGTTGACGTAGGTGACGACCTTGGCGTGGTCGGCGGTCAGCAGGCGGACGATCTTGGGGTCCTCGGCGACGGTGTTCGAGTTGAGGACCTGCGAGCGGGAGGCCTTGAGGGTCCAGCCGCCGCGCGGGGCCCATTCGAGGTCGAAGTCCATGAGGCTGAGGCGCTTGCCCCAGAACAGGGGCTCGGTGATGAGGACCTGCTTGCCGGTCGTCTTGTTCGCGACCAGGCGCTGCGGGATCTCCACGTGGGCGTGGCCCACCAGGATCGCGTCGATGCCCGGCACCTGCTCGGCGACCAGGGTGGCCGCGTTCTCCGGGTAGGGCAGCGCGTCGCCGTAGGACGACGACGTGTCCGCACCGGAGTGCGCGGACACGACGACCAGGTCGACTCCGGCGCGGCGCATCCTCGGCACCCAGACCTTGGCCTGCTCGACGAGACCGGGGAAGGTCATCTTTCCCTGGACGTTGGCCTTGTCCCAGATCGCGATGCCGGGGTTGGTCAGCCCGAGGATGCCCACCCGCAGCGGGGCCGTGCCGGTGCGCCACACCGTCTTCACCACGTACGGCTTGAACGCGGGCTGCCCGGTGCGCTCGTCGACCGCGTTCGCGCCGAGCAGCGGGAAGCGCAGCTGCTGCTCGAACGTGCGCAGCAGCGGGATGCCGTAGTTGAACTCGTGGTTGCCCAGCGCCGCCGCGTCGTAGCCGATGGCGTTCATCGCCGCCGCCATCGGGTGCACCCGGCGCCGGGTGATCGGCTCCACCTTGGCGTAGTAGTAGGCCAGGGGCGTGCCCTGGATCGTGTCGCCCGCGTCCAGCAGCAGGGTGCGGTGCGCCCCGTGCTGCTCGCGGACCGCGCTCACCAGGGACGAGATCTTCGCCAGGCCGATGTCGTTGTGGCCGGAGTCGTCGAACTCCTTGTTGGCGAAGTAGTCCCAGTTGAACACGTTGCCGTGCAGGTCCGTGGTGCCCATCACGGTCAGCGTGAACGGCCTGTTCACGCCTCGGGTGTCGGCCTGGGCGGCCGCCGGGCGGAAGCCCGCGGCGGCGAGGACGCCCGCGGCGGTGCCCGCGAGCACGGCGCGACGCCGGACTGGAGATTCGCTCATGCCGGGACCGTACGTCTTGACCGTTGACGGAACCGCAGGTCAAACCCCCGACGTCGGCTGCTCCCGGTACCGGATCTCCAGCATCGTGCACCCCGCCACCGTCCGGTAGGGCCCGTGCGGCATCCCCGGCGGCCTGCACGCGTAGTGCCCCACCCCGTACGTCTCCCCCGACGTCAGGTCCGTCAGGTCGCCCTCCAGCAGGTACACCTCCTCCACGTACTCGTGCCGGATCACCCCGGCCTCCGACGTGTCCACCCCCGCCGCCCACCGCGCGACCCTGGTCAGCACCACCTCGTCCGCCGCGCTCAGCACCCGTTCCCGAACCCCCGGCACCCCCGACTCGGCCCACGGCACACCCTCGACCGCGAAGAACTCCCGCTCCTGCTTCACTCGTGTCTCCCATGCGTTCAGTAGACCGACGGGTACCGACAAGAACAGGCCCGAAGGTTGTCGCTGAACCGGGTGAACTTCACACCCGGCCGCTAGCCTGCCCAGATGTTCCGACGCGCTTGGCCTTTCCTGCTGGCCGCGGTACTCGCCCTCCAGGCGTGCGGCACACCCGACCACACCAGGGTCGCCGCCACCTCCGCTGGCACCCCGGACTGCCCGGACACGGGCTTCGACTGCGACCTCGAGAAGAGGTTCGCACAGGTGGAGACTTACACGTCCACCCGTCCCGGCACCATCGGCATCGTCGTGAGAGATCGGAAAACCGGCGCCACCTGGCGCAACTCCCACGCCTCGGACCTCGTCTGGACCGCCTCCACCATCAAGCTCGCCATGGTCGTCGACCTCCTGCGACGCGACCGCGACCACGAGCTCACCCTCACCGACGACGACCGTGACCTCATCAAGAAGATGCTGCACAGCTCCGACGACGCCGCCGCCGACGACCTGTGGAAACGCTACTCCGGCCCCGACCACACCGCCTTCAACAAAGCCTTCCCCACCTACGGCATGACCGACCTGAAACCCCAGGAGGGCTACGCCGACACCTTCCCCTACTGGGGCTTCCAGAAATGCACCACCAACGACCTAGACCGCCTCATGTCCTACGTCCTGACCGATCTGCCGAAGGACGACCGCACCCCACTACTGGAAGCCATGCGCACCGTCGGCGAAGAACAACAATGGGGCGTCTGGGGCGCCGGCCCAGCCGCACAGCCGGGAAACAAGGACGGCTGGTCCGAAGAAGACACCGGCTGGGTCATGAACACCGTCGGCTTCGCCGGCCCCGACGAGCGCTACACCCTCGCCATCATGAACGACCTGCACCACCAGGGCGGCTACCAGGAAGGCCGCGACACCGACACGGAAATCGCCCGCCTCCTCTTCAACAACAAATTCTGACAAAACCAAACCCGCTCCGCCCAACACACAGCAAGAACGCCTTCCCTGCCCCACACACAGCGAGGACGCCTTCCCTGTCCAACGCGGAGCGAGGATCCCCCACGGGCGAAGCCCGCCAGCGCCCATCCGGCGCGGAGCGCCTGGGGCCTTGTCCGCCGCGCAGCAAGGATGCTCAGTCCGACGCGCAGCGAGGATGCCCTGTCAGGCGCAGCCTGATGCCCTCCCCACCCACACCTCCCACACGCACCCCGACGAGAAGCCATCTCTATGCCCACCACCGCTTGTCAAGACAGCCCTATCGTCTTGACAAGCGGTGGTGGGCATAGAACACTCGGCGAGCCGGGGTGCAAACACCTCACCCATCAACTCAAGACGACCCAGCCCCCTCACACCCCGCACACCGAGACCCCACCCATCACACCTGCCGAGTAGGCATCACCACGATCTGCCTCAAGTTCACATGCCGCGCCCGGCTCACCGCATAAGCCACCACGTCCGCCACCTCCTCGGCCGCCAGCCTCCCCGCGACCCCGATCCACGACTCCACCTCCTCCGCCGCCCCCCGATCCAGGTGCGTCAACAACTCCGACTCCACGAACCCCGGCTCCACATTCGTCACCCGCACGTCCTTCGGCCCCAACTCCACCCGCAGGTTCGCCGACAGGTGCGTCACCGCCGCCTTCGTCGCGCAGTACACCGCGTAGTCCGCGAACACCGCGTGCGCCCCCACCGACGAGATGTCCACCAGGTCGGCCGTCCCACCACCGGCGGCCACCGCGACCAGGTCCGACGTGAACTCACCGATCACCCGGAGCGCCCCGGTGACGTTCAGGTCCACCATCCGCGCCCAGTCGTCCGACCGGACGTCCGCGATGGGCGCCGCCAGCATCACCCCGGCGTTGTTCACCACCAGGTCGACCCTCCCGAACGCCTCCCGCACGGCCGCCCCGCCCGCCGCGACCGACTCCGCCGACGTCACGTCCACCTCGACGGCCAGCGCCCGGCCCCCGTCAGCGGTGATCTTGTCCGCCAGTTCCGCGAGCCGGTCGCCCCGCCGCGCGAACAGCGCCACCTTCGCCCCGCCGGCCGCCAACGCCAGCGCCGTGGCCGCCCCGATCCCGCTCGACGCCCCGGTCACCACGGCCGTCCGATCATCCAGTACAAGATTCGTCATGCCCACAACGCTGTCGTCGACGGGGTCCCGTTGGGAGGCTCGCTTCTTGGTAGTACCCCCAGAACCACCCACAACCCGCACCGAGGGGGCAGACTGTCCACATGAGCCGCGAACTCGGGGAGTTCCTCCGTTCCCGCCGCGCCCGCATCAAACCGACCGACGTGGGTCTGTCCGCCGGTCTGCGCCGCCGGGTGCCCGGTCTGCGCCGCGACGAGGTCGCGAGCCTCGCCGGGGTGAGCGTGGAGTACTACGTCCGCCTGGAGCAGGGGCGCACGGCCGGGGTGTCGGACTCGGTGCTGGACGCCGTGGGCCGGGCGCTGCGGTTGTCCGACGTGGAGCGCACGCACCTGCACAACCTGGTGCGCCCGGCGGACGGGAGCTCGGGGTCGACGCCGGTGAGCCCGACCGTGCAGCGGCTGATCGACCTGATGGACTCGGTGCCCGCGATGGTGCTGGGCAAGCACCTGGACGTGCTCGCCTACAACAGGCTGGCCGACGCGGTGTACGGGTTCTCCGCGCTGCCCGCGGCCGAGCGGAACATGGCCCGCAGGGCGTTCCTGAACCCGACGGCGCACCTGTTCTACCCGGAGTGGGACGCCGTGGCCGAGGAGACGGTGGCGTACCTGCGGCTGGAGGCGGGCAGGTTCCCCGAGGACCCGGAGCTGGCGTCGCTGGTCGGCGAGCTGTCGATCAAGAACGAGGTGTTCGGGCGGCTGTGGGCGCGGCACGACGTGAAGGACAAGGTGTTCGGCCGCAAGCTGGTCAACCACGACCTGGTCGGTGAGCTGCAGGTCGAGTGGCAGACGTTCATGCTGCCCGGCGAGGTGGGGCAGCACCTGCTGACCTACGTGCCGGTGCCGGGCTCGGCGACGGCGGACAAGCTCGCCGTGCTGGCGAGCTGGGCCGCGTCATCCCCCGAGCCGAGTCAGCTGACCAGCTGAGCGAGCCGGATGTAGGCCGAGGCGTCGCCGACGACGTCGCCCGTCCGCCCGGTCTGGTCGATCACGACGCGCACGGCGTCGCCGCGCCGGGACAGCGCCCGGCGGACGGCGACCGCGCCGATGCCCGGCGGGGTGCGCAGGTACGCGCGGTGGGCGCCGACGGCCCGTGCGACCGTCAGCAACCCGTCGAGCACGAGGTCGGGTGACGCGGTGAGCTCCACGACCTGCGCGGGGCTCACCGCGTCGCACACGACCACCGGGCGGTCGACGGTCGCGCTCGCGGCCAGCGCCCGCCACAGCGGGGACCTGGCCTCGAACAGCACGGCTATCAGCCTGCCGAACTCGGGCGCCGCGGCGGTGGCGCTCCGGTCAAGAGGTCGGCGGTTGACCACTGCCCTGGTCCTCACGGCGCGGTGGCACGCCCGGAGCCTGCTGGCCGCCGGGCATCTGCCCCTGGCGGCCCTGCTGCCCCTCGACGCGCTCCACGATCGACTTCGCGGTGGTCTTGCCGTCGGTCGTCTCGCCGATGACGGTCACCGTGTCGCCGTTCGCGATGCTGCTGATGTCGGTCTTGGTCTGCTGGTCGGGCCTGCCCGCGCCACCGATGACGGTGCTGCTGTCGATCGTGTACGTCCTGGTGTACCCGTCGGTGCTCTTGACGCCGATCGACGAGCTGGACACCTCGGTCACCGTGCCCACCTGGAACTCGCCGTGCAGCGACGTGCCGAAGCCGCCGAGGGCGCCACCACCGGGGAAACCGCCGCCCATGCGGCCGTACCCGCCGGGCCCGCCACGACCGCCGGGGCCCATGTCGGACGCGCCGACAGCGCCGTTGGCGGCGTAGATGGCCGTCCCGCCCGCGGCGGCGATGCCGACCGCGATGGCGACGGCCGCGACGGTCTTGCGGCCGGACCAGCTCGGCCGGTCCGCGGCCGGTTGCTCGGCACCCCAGGCGGGCTCCTGCGGTGGCACGGCCGAACCCGGCTGCTCCGCCGGTGTGTTCTGGTCGGTGCTCATCGTCCATCCTCCTGCGATCGTCCAACGGGCGTCCGCCGCGTTGTGAGGACAACGGTCCCGTCGTTGCCTGTGTAGGCGCTGTGCGTCCGTTGGGCGACCGCTGTGGGCCTGCCTGCCCCGCTCACAGGTGGTACACAGGGTTCGCACAGCCCCGGCCCAACGGCCCAGCACAGGATTCGGACATGCGCGCAGTGACGACCAGCAAGAAGCACGCCGAACTCCGCCGCCCGGACGGCCAGGCCGTGCGGGTCCTCGTCGTCGACGACGAGTCGACCCTGGCCGAGCTGATGTCCATGGCGCTGCGGATGGAGACCTGGGAGGTCCGCACGGCGCTGGACGGCGCGTCGGCCGTGCGCACCGCGCGGGAGTTCCGCCCGGACGCCGTCGTGCTGGACGTCATGCTGCCCGACTTCGACGGCATCGAGGTGCTGCGCAGGCTCCGCGCCGAGCAGCCGAACCTACCCGTGCTGTTCCTGACGGCGAAGGACGCCGTGGAGGACCGCATCGCCGGGCTGACCGCCGGTGGCGACGACTACGTGACCAAGCCGTTCAGCCTGGAGGAGGTCGTGCTGAGGTTGCGCGCGCTGATGCGCCGCACCGGCGTGACCGAGGCGACGGCGGGCGCGGAGCTCGTGGTCGGCGACCTGCGGCTGGACGAGGACACCCGCGAGGTGCACCGCGGCGGCCGGTCGATCGACCTGACCGCGACCGAGTTCGAGCTGCTCCGCTACCTCATGCGCAACCCCAAGCGGGTCCTGAGCAAGGCCCAGATCCTCGACCGGGTGTGGAGCTACGACTTCGGCGGGCAGGCGAACATCGTCGAGCTGTACATCTCCTACCTGCGCAAGAAGATCGACGCGGGCCACGAGCCCATGATCCACACGATGCGGGGCGCGGGCTATGTCCTCAAGCCGGCACCCTAGGTCCTGGTCGCTGCGCACCCGGATCATCGCGGAGCAGATGGCGCTGCTCACGCTGGTGTGCCTGATCATCGGCGTGGTCACGATGGTGGCGCTGCGGGACTTCCAGATCAAGAAGCTCGACGAGCAGGTGCAGTTCGCGTCCAACAGGGCGTCGGAGTTCCGCGGCGACCGGTCGCCGCCCAACGGGCTGCCGAGGCTCCCCGGTCTCGGCGGGAGCAACGACCGCAACCCGCTGTCGGGCCCTGGCCAGGCACCGGGCACCCTCTCCGCGACCGTGCACGGCGGGACGATCACCCAGGCCCTGCGGCTCACGCCCGGTCGCGGCGACCAGGAGTCCGTGCCCGACGAGGCGCGTCCTCAGCTCATCGGGCTCCAACCGGACGGCAGGCCGCACTCCGTGACGCTGGAGGGGATCGGCGAGTACCGGCTGATCGCCGCCGCCACACCGTCCGGCGACGTGCTCGTCACCGGGCTGCCGCTGACCCAGGTCAACGCCACCGTGCTCCAGCTCGGCTTCGTGCTGGGCGGCGTCGCACTGGCAGGTCTGCTCGTGGCCGCGCTGGCGGGCGCGTTCATCGTGCGCCGCACGCTGCAACCGCTGCAACGCGTCGCCGGCATCGCGACACGGGTCTCGGAGCTGCCGCTGCACGAGGGCGAGGTCGCCCTCGCCGTCCGCGTGCCCGAACGCGACAGCAACCCCAACACCGAGGTCGGCCAGGTCGGCCTCGCGCTCAACCGCATGCTCGGCCACATCGGCAACGCCCTCACCGCCCGCCACGCCACCGAGACCAGGGTCCGCCAGTTCGTCGCCGACGCCTCCCACGAGCTGCGCACCCCGCTCGCCGCCATCCGCGGCTACGCCGAGCTCACCCGGCGCAGCAAGGCCGAGGTCCCACCCGAGATCGCCCACGCCATGAGCCGCGTCGAGTCCGAGGCCGACCGCATGACCGTCCTCGTCCAGGACCTGCTCCTGCTGGCCCGCCTCGACGCGGGCCGCCCCCTCGACGACTCCGAGGTCGACCTCACCAGACTCGTCCTGGACGCGGTCAGCGACTCCCGCATCTCCGCCCAGGCCCACAACTGGCAACTCGAGCTCCCCGCCGAACCGGTCACCGTCCGCGGCGACGCCGACCGCCTCCACCAGGTGCTCGCGAACCTCCTCTCCAACGCCCGCACCCACACCCCACCCGGCACCACCGTCACCACCGGCCTGTCGGTCTCCCCGGCCCACGGCGTCGAGCTCACCGTCACCGACAACGGCCCCGGCATCTCCCCCGACCTCCTCCCCGACGTCTTCGAACGCTTCGCCCGCGGCGACAGCTCCCGCTCCCGCGCCGCCGGCAGCACCGGCCTCGGCCTCTCCATCGTCTCCGCCGTGGTCGCCTCCCACGGCGGCACAGTCGGCGTAGCCAGCGAACCCGGCAAAACCAGATTCACCGTCCGCCTACCAATCCACAGAACCGCAACCGCCACTTCACAACGCACCTAACGCACCAACCAGCGCACCAACAACCAACGCACCCAGCCCCCAACGACGCTGAAAGCGAGCGGCACCCGTCCGCTGGCGGCCGGCTTGACTTGGGGTTTTTGGGCTTAAAATTGGTCGGCGGGCAGGCTCTACCACCTGCCCTTTTTCGCCCGACGAAGCCCAAAAAAGGGGCCCCAAGTCAAGCCGGCCGCACCCCCCACGGCCGCAGCGACACCCCGCTCACCTCGCCACCGACACCCGACGCCGAGCACCAACACACGCCGAAGCCACACACCCGAAACACACACCCAAAACCCCACCCGAAACCCCCACCCACACAGCTCCCACACAGCAAAGCCACAAGGACCGCCCAGCCACGCCCGACAACCTCACCCCATGACGGTCGTCGACTCCCAAGCCCCAGCCTCCCTCGCGCCGCCCATCACCCCCGACCCGGCACCGAGATCCCCCCGCTGGGCCCGTCCCGCCTTCTTCGTCCTGCTCGGCGCGACCGCTCTCCTCTACCTCTGGCAGCTGGGCGACTCGGAGTGGGCCAACGCCTACTACTCGGCCGCCGCCCAGGCCGGGTCGCAGAGCTGGGAGGCCTGGTTCTTCGGGTCGACCGACGCCGCCAACTCCATCACCGTCGACAAGACCCCGGCCGCGCTGTGGTTCATGGGCCTGTCGGCCAGGGTGTTCGGGGTCAACGCGTGGAGCGTCCTCGTCCCGCAGGCGTTGATGGGTGTCGGCAGCGTCGGCCTCCTCCACGCCGCCGTGAAGCGCACGTCGGGTCCGGCCGCCGGGCTCATCGCGGGTGCCGTGCTGGCGTTGACCCCGGTCGCCGTCCTCATGTTCCGCTTCAACAACCCGGACGCGCTGCTGGTCCTCCTGCTCGTCGCGGGCGCCTACTGCACGATCCGCGCCACCGAGCGGGCCAGTTGGCGGTGGCTCGCGCTGGCGGGCGTCGCGGTCGGGTTCGCCTTCCTGGCCAAGATGCTCCAGGCCTTCCTGGTGCTGCCCGCGTTCGGTCTCGGTTACCTCTTCTTCGCCCGCACCACCGTCACCCGCAAGCTCCTCCACCTCGCCGGGGCCCTGGGCGCGATGGTCGTCGCGGGCGGCTGGTGGGTGGCGGTGGTCGAGCTCGTCCCGGCGGGTTCCCGCCCGTTCATCGGCGGTTCGCAGACCAACAGCGTCCTCGAGCTCACCTTGGGCTACAACGGTTTCGGCAGGCTCACCGGTGACGAGGTCGGCAGTGTCGGCGGCGGCGCGGGCGGCGGCTGGGGGTCGACGGGCTGGGCCCGGCTGTTCGGCGGCGAGATGGGCGGCCAGATCGCCTGGCTGCTCCCCGCGACCCTGGTGCTGCTGGTCGCGGGCTGGTGGGCCGCCCGCGGCCCGGCCCGCGCCGCGCTCGTGGTGTGGGGCGGCTGGCTGCTCGTCACGGCGGCCGTGTTCAGCTACATGAACGGCATCATCCACGGCTACTACACCGTGGCGCTCGCCCCCGCGATCGGCGGTGTGATCGGTGTCGGCGCCGCGGCGCTGTGGCGGCGGCGGCAGGACCCGATGGCGCTCGCGGCGCTGTCCGGCGCCGTCGCGCTGGCCGGGATCCAGGCCTACCTGCTGCTCGCCTCCTGGTCGTCCGCGTTCGCGATCGCCGTGCTGGTGCTGGGGTTCGTCGGCGCGGCCGGGTTCTTCTTCAGCCCCAAGGTGTTCGTCCCGATCGCGCTGGTCGCCGCGCTGGCCGGACCGGGCGCCTACTCGGTCGCCACGGCCTCCACCGCGCACACCGGCGCCATCCCGTCGGCCGGTCCGGCGGGCACGGGCGGGTTCCGCGGCGGAGGCGGCGGCACGGGCGGCGCGATGCCCGGCGGTGGCGGCGGCATGGGCGGTCTGCTCAGCGCCCCCACGCCCGGCGCGAACCTGGTCTCGTTGCTGCGCGGCGGTTCCCAGACCTGGGCCGCGGCCGCGGTGGGCTCCAACAACGCCGCGGGCTACCAGCTGGGCAGCGGCATGCCCGTGATGGCCGTCGGCGGCTTCAACGGCACCGACCCGGCGCCGACCCTCGCCGAGTTCCAACAGCTCGTGGCGGACGGGAGGATCCACTACTTCCTCGGCGGCGCGGGCATGTCCGGGTCCACCGGCAGCGACGACGCGCAGGAGATCGCGGCCTGGGTCGCGCGGAGCTTCCAGGGCACCACCGTCGACGGCGTCGCGGTCTACGACCTCACAGTCGGCGCACAGCGATGACACACGAAGCACCCAGCCCCGACCTCGAAGTTGGGCTCATGACAGTCACGACGCTGCGGCCCGGTGCGAGTCCCATCGCGACGAACACCAAGACCCCCGTCCTGGACGTGGTGGTGCCGGTTTACAACGAAGAGGTGGACCTGGGGCCGTGCGTGCGCAGGCTGCACGCCGAGATGGCGCGGAGCTTCCCGTACCCGTTCCGGATCACCATCGCGGACAACGCCAGCACGGACGGGACCGCCGCCGTCGCGCGGGAGCTGGTCGAGGAGCTGCCCGAGGTCGTCGTGGTGCACCTGGAGCAGAAGGGCCGCGGCCGGGCGCTGCACCAGGTCTGGCTCGGGTCGGACGCGCCGGTGCTGGCCTACATGGACGTCGACCTGTCGACGGACCTGGCTGCGCTGCCGCCGCTGATCGCCCCGCTGATCTCCGGCCACTCCGACATCGCGATCGGCAGCAGGCTGGCCCGCGGCGCGCGGGTGGTCCGCGGCCCGAAGCGCGAGTTCATCTCCCGCTGCTACAACCTGCTGCTGCGCGGCACGCTGGCCACCCGGTTCTCCGACGCGCAGTGCGGGTTCAAG
This sequence comes from Umezawaea tangerina, assembly GCF_003002815.1. Lineage (GTDB taxonomy): Bacteria > Actinomycetota > Actinomycetes > Mycobacteriales > Pseudonocardiaceae > Umezawaea > Umezawaea tangerina. Next base: position 574,294 of record NZ_PVTF01000006.1, read on the forward strand.
GCGATCCGCGCGGACGTCGCGAAGCGGCTGCTGCCGCACGTCGTGGACACCGGCTGGTTCTTCGACACCGAGCTGCTGGTGCTCGGCGAACGGGCGGGCCTGCGCATCCACGAGGTCCCGGTGGACTGGGTGGACGACCCGGACAGCAGGGTGGACATCGTGTCGACCGCCATGGCGGACCTCAGGGGCGTGGCGCGGCTGGGCCGGGCGCTGGCGACCGGCGGGCTGCCCATCGCGGAGCTGCGCCAAGCACTGGGCCGCGCGCCGCTGGAGAGCGCGACCCCCGGTGTTCCGACGGGGCTGCTGCGCCAGCTGGTCCGGTTCGCCGCGATCGGCGTGACCAGCACGCTGGCCTACCTGCTGCTGTTCCTGCTGCTGCGCGGCGGGCTCGGCGCGCAGGGCGCGAACCTGGTGTCGCTGCTCGTGACGGCCATCGCCAACACCGCGGCCAACCGCCGCTTCACGTTCGGGGTGCGCGGTCGCGACGGCGCGGGCAGGCACCAGTTCGAGGGGCTCATCGTGTTCGGGCTCGGGCTCGCGCTGACCAGCGGATCCCTTGCCCTGCTGCACAGTTCGACCGATCCCGGCCAGGTCGCCGAGGTCGCCGCCGTCGTCGGCGCCAACCTGATCGCCACCGTGTTGCGCTTCCTGCTGCTGCGCAACTGGGTGTTCCGTCCGCGTACCGCTGCGATTCCCCTGGAGAACGAGTCATGACCACGACGCTGGCGCCGAGCGCGACTACCGTCGCCCCCGTGGAAGCGAAGCCCGACCCCACGCCGAGATGGGTGCGACCCGCGTTCTTCGCCCTGCTGGCGGGCACCGCGATCCTGTTCCTGTGGAACCTGTCCGCCTCCGGGTACGGCAACGGCTTCTACGCCGCCGCGACCCAGTCCGCCACGCAGAGCTGGAAGGCCTGGCTGTTCGGGTCGCTGGACTCGGGCAACGTGCTGACCGTCGACAAGCCCCCGGCGTTCCTGTGGGTCAGCGGGCTGTTCGCCCGGATCTTCGGCTTCTCCACCTGGACCGTGCTCGCACCGCAGGCGCTGGAGGGCGTCGCCGCCGTGGCCCTGCTGTACGCCACGGTGAAGCGCACCTCCGGCCCGGTCGCCGGTCTGCTGGCCGGTGTGGCGCTCGCGCTGACCCCGGTCGCGACGCTGGTGTTCCGGTTCAACCTGCCGGACGCGCTGCTGGTGCTGCTGATGATCGCCGCCGCGTACTGCGTGGTGCGGTCGCTGGAGAAGGCCAGCCCGTGGTGGCTCGCGCTCGCGGGGAGCGCCATCGGGTTCGCCTTCCTGGCCAAGATGGGCCAGGCGCTGCTGGTGCTGCCCGCGCTCGGCCTCGTCTACCTGGTCGCCGCGCCGACCGGGCTCGGCAAGCGGCTGCTGCACCTGCTCGGCGCGGCCGTCTCGATGACCGTGTCCGCGGGCTGGTTCATCGTGCTGGTCGAGCTGTGGCCCGCCGACTCCCGCCCCTACATCGGCGGGTCGACCAACGACAGCCTGTGGGAGCTCGCCGTCGGCTACAACGGCCTCGGCCGGTTGTTCGGCCAGGGTGGCGGCGGTGGCGGCGGCCTGGCCGGTGGCGGCAACACCGGGTTCGGCGGCGCGTCGGGGATCGGCCGGATGTTCGGGGCCAGCTTCGGCTCCGAGGTGTCCTGGCTGCTGCCCGCGGCGCTGGTCGGACTGGTCGCCGGGCTCTGGTTCACCCGCCGGGCGCCGCGCACCAGCGTCACCCGCGCCGCGCTGGTCCTGTGGGGCGGCTGGATGGTCGTCACCGCGCTGGTGTTCAGCTTCATGAGCGGCATCATCCACCCGTACTACACCGTCGCACTGGCTCCGGGGATCGTCGGCACCGTCGCCATCGCCGGTCGTGAGCTGTGGCGGGGCCGGGCTCACACCCCCGCCCGCGCGACGCTGGCCGCGATGGTCGCGGTGACCGGGTTCTGGGCGTTCATCCTGCTCAACAGGGTGCCCACGTGGCTTCCGTTCGTGCGCTGGGTGATCGTGGTCGCCACCGTGGTGGTCGCCACCGCCGTCGCGTTGGGCGTGCCGCTGGCCCGCAAGGTCCTGCTCGCCGCGCTGCTCGCCGTCGGCCTGCTCGGCACCGTGTCCTACTCGCTGGCCACGGCCGCCACCTCGCACAGCGGCTCGATCCCGACCTCCGGTCCCGGCGCGTACGTCTCCGGCGGGTTCGGCGGCGGCATGGGCGGCCCCGGCGAGGAGTCCTCGACCGGCGGTGAGCTGACCAAGCTGCTCCAGGCCACCACCGGCACGTGGGCCGCCGCGACGGTCAGCTCGCAGAGCGCCGCGAGCCTGGAGCTCAGCTCCGGCAAGGCCGTCATCGGCATCGGCGGCTGGAGCGGCTCCGACCCGGCCCCGACGCTGGCCGAGTTCCAGCAGTACGTCGCCGACGGGCGGATCGGGTACTACGTGCCCGGCGGCCGTGGCGGCGGCGGGATGGGCGGCGGGGGCGGCGGCAACGAGATCGCCACCTGGGTCGCGGCCAACTTCACCGCGATGACGGTCGACGGCACGACCGTCTACGACCTGAGCGAGTAGCCCCGTCGAAGGACGCGCGCGTGGCCACCGGGCCGCGCGCGCGTCCTCACGTCCGGGGACGGGTGGTGGAGGCGCGTTCGACCAGGTCGACGCCGATGGTGACGGCCTTGCGCGGTTGTTTGCCGGTCTCGATCGACCCGATCAGCATCCGCACGGCCGTGGCCGCCTTCTCGCCGATGTCCTGGGCGATCGTGGTGAGCTTGGGCGTGACGTAGGCGCACAGGTCGAGGTTGTCGAAGCCGATGACGGAGACGTCCTCGGGCACGGAGGCGCCGCTGTCGGCGATGCCCTCCATGATGCCGATCGCGAGTATGTCCGCGGTCGCGAACACCGCCGTGGCGCGCGGGTGGGCGGTGAGCAGTCGTAGGCCCACCTCCAGGCCGTCGGCGTGGGTCGTGTTGACCGTCTCGATCAGGTCGTCGTCCCAGGTCAGACCGGCGTCGGCGAACGCGTCGAGGAAACCCTCGAACCGCTGGTGCACCACGCCGACGTCGGAGAACGAGGGCCCCGCGAACAGGATCCGGCGGTGGCCCAGCGCGATCAGGTGCTCGGCGGCCAGCTTGGCGCCCGCGAAGTCGTCGGCGCGGACGCCGGTGGTGATCCGGTTCTTCGAGTAGCTGTCGACGGCCAGCACCCGGACACCGCCGATCGTGGCCTTGCTGATCCGGTCCAGCTCCTCGTCGAGGAACCCGAGCAGCACCGCGCCGTCCAGGCTCCACGACTGGAGGGCCTCGGTGACCTCGTCGGGGTGGGCGATGCCGCGCAGCAGCAGGTGGTAGCCGCGCTTGCGCAGCTCGCGCTCGATCTGGCCCGCGATGGCGACGTTGTGCGGGCTGATCATCATGCTGTCCTCGTCGGCCGCCGGGACCAGCAGCCCGATCAGCCGCGACGACTTGGCCGCGAGGCTGCGCGCGGACGCGCTCGGCACGTAGCCGCGCTCGGCCACGATGCGCCGCACGCGCTCGATGGTCTCCGGCGAGACGCGCGCCTTGTTGCCGTTGACGACGTTGGAGACGGTCATCATGCTCACGCCCGCCTCGTCGGCGATGTCCCGCAGGGTGACCCGCACCTGTCGAGCTCCTCTCGTCCTGGCACCCAGGATACGACTCCCGGTTCGCCGCGAAGACCGCTTCCACCGTTGACACGGTGCCGGGGGTCACACTACCGTCCGACTAGGTGGAGCGCTAAACCTAACCCGCGGATCCGGCGGCCGGAGCGTCCACAGTGGTTCGTCCACGACCAGTCGTCCAGGGATGGAGCTCCGTGAGCACCAGCACATCGACCTTTGTCCGCAACGCTTCCGGCGAGTCGACCGCGTGGTGGCGCACCGCGGTGATCTACCAGGTCTACCCGCGCAGCTTCGCCGACGGCAACGGCGACGGCACCGGCGACCTCGCCGGGGTGCGGTCGCGGCTGCCCTACCTGAGCTCGCTCGGCGTCGACGCCATCTGGTTCACCCCCTGGTACTCCTCACCGCTGGCCGACGGCGGGTACGACGTCGCCGACTACCGGGCGATCGACCCGGCGTTCGGCACCCTGGAGGAGGCCGAGTCGCTGATCGCGGAGGCCGCCGCGCTGGGCATCCGCACGATCGTCGACATCGTGCCGAACCACGTGTCCGACCAGCACGAGTGGTTCCGCGCCGCACTGGCCGCCGAGCCGGGATCGCCCGAGCGGCAACGGTTCTGGTTCCGCGAGGGCCGGGGGCCCGACGGGTCGCAGCCGCCGACGGACTGGATCTCCAGCTTCTCCGGCGGCACCTGGACCCGGACGACGAACGGCGACGGCACGCCCGGCGAGTGGTACCTGCACCTGTTCGCCCCGCAGCAGCCCGACCTGAACTGGAACCACCCGGACGTGCGGCGCGAGCACGAGGACGTGCTGCGGTTCTGGTTCGACCGCGGGGTCGCGGGCATCCGGATCGACTCGGCGACCATGCCGGTCAAGGACGACAGCTTCCCGGTGCTCGTCGACGAGCGCGGTCCCGGCGGGCACCCGTTCGTCGACCGCGACGGGCTGCACGACATCTACCGCGGCTGGCGCGCGGTCGCGGACTCCTACGAGGAGCCGAGGATGCTCGTCGGCGAGATCTGGCTGGCCGACCACCGGCGGTTCGCCCGCTACCTGCGCCCCGACGAGATGCACACGGCGTTCAACTTCGACTTCATGATGCGCCCGTGGGACCCCGCGCAGCTGCGCGAGTCCATCCAGACCACTGTGGACGCCCACCGCCCGGTCGGCGCGGCGCCGACGTGGACGCTGTCCAACCACGACGTCACCCGGCCCGCGACCCGGTTCGGCCGCGAGGACAGCTCGTTCGGCTTCGCCGCGCGGCGGTTCGGCATCCCGACCGACCTGGCCACCGGGCGGCGCCGGGCACGGGCCGCGGCCCTGCTGACCGGCGCGCTGCCGGGGTCCCTTTACCTGTACCAGGGCGACGAGCTCGGCCTGCCCGAGGTCGAGGACCTGCCGCGCGGCGCGCTCCAGGACCCGATGTACTTCCGGTCCGAGGGCGTCGACCCCGGTCGCGACGGCTGCCGCGTGCCGCTGCCGTGGACCGAGTCCGGACCGACCTTCGGGTTCGGTGACGGCACCGCGCCGTCGTGGCTCCCCCAGCCGGTGGGCTGGGGCGGCTACTCGGTGCAGGCGCAGGAGGCCGACCCCGGCTCGACGCTCTCGCTCTACCGCTCCATGCTCGCCCTCCGGCGGTCCGAGCCCGCGCTGCGCGGGGAGGACTTCGCCTGGGTCGACTCCTCCGACGGGGTCGTCGCGTTCCGCCGCGGCGAGGACCTGCTGTGCCTGGTGAACCTGGGCCCGGCGGCCGTCGCACTGCCCCCGCACTCCTCAGTCCTGCTCACCAGTGACGGCCTGGTCGCCGGCACTCTCCCCACCGACACGGCCGTCTGGCTGCGCAGGTGAACCACGCCCTTGGAGGGACGATGAGGTCCTCGAAGTCCATCGCAGTTCTGGCGGTCGCCACCGCCACCGCCGCCGCGCTCGCCGCGTGCTCGGGTGGTGGCGGTGCCGAGAGCGCCGACGGCAGAACCCTGGTCAACGTCTCGCTCGACCCCGGACTGGAACAGGGGGCGATCGACGCGTTCAACACCCGCGTGTCCCAGTTCGAGGCGGCGAACCCGACCATCGACCTGGTGCCGCGCGAGTACAAGTGGGACGCCACGACGTTCACCACGCAGCTCGCGGGCGGCACGCTGCCCGACGTGTTCACCGTCCCGTTCACCGACGGGCGGGGGCTGATCGAGCGCAAGCAGATCGCCGACATCAGCGGGCAGGTCGCCGAGCTGCCCTACGCCAAGAGCTTCAACGAGAAGGTCGCGCAGGCCGGGTCGGCCGCGGACGGCAGGATGTGGGCGGTGCCGATCGCCGCGCACGGCCAGGCGCTGCACTACAACCGGACGCTGTTCACCCAGGCCGGTCTCGACCCGGACAAGCCGCCGACCACGTGGGAGGAGATCCGGTCGGCCGCCAAGCAGATCTCCGAGCGCACCGGCCAGGCCGGGTACGCGATGATGACGAGCGGCAACACCGGCGGCTGGATCGCCACCACGATGGACTACGCCTTCGGCGGCCGCACCGAGAAGCTCGACGGCGACAACGCCAAGTCCACTGTGGACACCCCGGAGATGGTCAAGGCGCTGCAGACCGTGCGGGCCATGCGGTGGGACGACAACAGCATGGGCTCCAACTTCCTGTACGAGTGGGGGACCATCAACCAGGACTTCGCCGCGGGCCGGATCGGGATGTACGTCTCCGGTGGCGGCAACTACGGCTCGCTGGTCGCGCAGAACGCGATGAAGGCCGACGACTACGGCGTCACGGCGCTCCCCCTGTCCGGTGGTGCGAACGCCGGTGTGCTCGGCGGCGGGACGCTGGCGGCGGTCAGCGCCAAGGCACCGGACAAGGTCAAGGCCGCGGCCGTGAAGTGGATCGACTTCTACTACCTGGAGAAGCTCACGAACCAGGACGCCGCCGTGGCCGACGCGAAGTCCACCGCGGACTCCGGCCAGGCCGTCGGCTCGCCCGAGCTGCCGGTGTTCGACAAGGCGTCGTTCGACCAGCGGCTGGGTTGGATCCAGCAGTACGTCAACGTGCCGCTCAAGCAGATGGCTCCCTACACCGACAAGATGTTCGACCAGCCGCTGGTCCCGGAGCCGACCCGCTCCACCCAGCAGGTGTACGCGCTGCTCGACCCGGTGGTGCAGTCCGTGCTGACCGACCGGAACGCCGACGTCACCGCGCTGCTGAACGGGGCGCAGACGCAGGCACAAGCCCTCCTGGACAAGAAGTGACGGCCCCACCCGTGGCGGATCGGGGGGTGCTGCCCGCCGCGGCTCCCCCGCCCGCCGCACCCGCGCGCCGCAGGACCCGGCGCTCGCCGGTCTCCTGGGTGCGCGGGGGCGGGCTGGGCACCCTGGTGTTCCTCCTGCCCATGCTCGTCGTGTTCGGGCTGTTCTCCTGGTCGCCGATCGTCCAAGCGGTGGTGATGAGCTTCCAGGAGACGAACCTGGTCACCGCGCCGACCTTCGTCGGGCTGGACAACTTCCGGGCCGTGCTGGACGACCCGCTGCTGTGGACCGCGGTGAAGAACACGCTGTGGTTCGCCGTGCTGGCGCTGCTGCTGGGCTACCCGGTCCCGCTGCTCGCCGCGGTGCTGATGAGCGAGGTCCGCCGGTTCAAGGGCCTCTACAGCGCGCTGGCCTACCTGCCGGTGGTCATCCCGCCGGTGGTGGCCGTGCTGCTGTGGAAGTTCTTCTACGACGCCAGTCCCACCGGCGTGTTCAACACGGTGCTCGGCGCGGTCGGGATCGGTCCGGTGCCGTGGTTGCAGGACGCCGGGACCGCGATGGTGTCGCTGGTGATCGAGGCGACCTGGGCCGCGGCGGGCGGCACGATCATCATCTACCTCGCCGCGCTGACCAGCGTCCCGCCGGAGCTGTACGAGGCGGCCGAGATCGACGGCGCCTCGGTGTGGGGCAAGGTCTGGCACGTGACGATCCCGCAGCTGCGGGGCGTCCTGCTGATCACGTTCATCCTGCAGATCGTGGGCACGGCGCAGGTGTTCCTGGAGCCGTTCCTGTTCACCGGCGGCGGTCCGGCCAACGCCACCACCACCGTGCTGCTGCTCATCTACGACTACGCCTTCGCCAACAGCCTCGGCGGCGACTACGGCTCGGCCACCGCGCTGAGCCTGATGCTCGCCGCGGTGCTGGCCGTCCTGTCCGCGATCTACTTCCGGCTGACCCGCTCCTGGAGCACCTCATGAGCGACCGCGGCGTGCTCTCGACGTTCGACTGGCGCAAGCCCCGGATCCGCGGCACCGCGGCCGTGGTGCACGCGATCCTGCTGGTGCTGCTGTTCATCGCCGGACTGGGCCCGATGCTGTGGCTGGCGAAGGCGGCGATCACGCCGACGCAGGACACCCTGCGCCACCCGCTCGCCCTGTGGCCCAACGGGGTCGACCTCGCGAACCTGGCGACGGCGTGGACGCGGGTGCAGATCGACAAGTACTTCCTCAACACGGTCTGGATCGCCGCCGGGTCCTGGTTCGCGCAGGTCCTCGTGGCCACCACGGCGGGGTTCGCCCTGTCGGTGCTGCGGCCCCGCTACCGCAAGGCGCTCAGCGGTGTCGTGCTCGCGACGCTGTTCGTGCCCGCGGTCGTGCTGCTGGTGCCGCTGTACCTGACCGTGGTCGACATGTCGATGGTGAACACGTTCTGGGCCGTGTGGCTGCCCGCGGGCGCGAACGCGTTCAACATCCTGCTGGTGCAGCGGTTCTTCGACAACCTGCCGCGCGAGGTCTTCGAGGCCGCGCGCGTCGACGGGGCCGGGCCGTTCCGGCTGTTCCGGTCCGTCGTGCTGCCGATGTCCCGGCCGATCCTCGGGGTGGTGTCGGTGTTCGCCGTCATCGCCGCGTGGAAGGACTTCCTCTGGCCCATGCTCGTCCTGCCCGACCCGGCCGTCCAGCCGCTGTCGGTGCGGCTGCCCGCGTTGCAGCGCTTCATCGAGCTCGACGTGTTCCTCGCCGCGCTCGCCATCTCCACGGTCATCCCCGTCGCCCTGTTCCTCGCCTTCCAGCGCCTCTTCCTCAACGGCGGCGCGCTGTCCGGTGCCGTGAAGGGCTGAAACCACAACGGAACGGAAGTCATCGTGAAACCACCAAGGCGCCATGGACGTCGCCTCGCCACCCTGCTGGCCGTCACAGCTCTCGCGCTCTCCCCGCTGGTGCACGCCAATGCGGCGACCACCCGTGTCGAGGCCGAGCGCGCCACCCTCTCCGGTGGCGCGGCCGTCGCGACCGACCACACCGGTTACAGCGGAACGGGGTTCGTCGGCGGGTTCACCGACGGCAACAGGGGCGCGGCCAAAGCCGCGTTCGCGGTGTCCGCCTCCAGCGCGGGCGACTACGCGCTCGGCCTCGGCTACGCCAACGGCACCGGATCGGCCAGGACCCTGACCCTGACCGTCGACGGCGCCTCGCCGCGCCAGGTCACCCTGCCCGCCACGGCGGGCTGGGACAGCTGGGCCACCTCGACCACCACGGTCGCGCTGACCGCCGGTTCGCACTCGGTCGCCTACGCCTTCGGGTCGGCCGACAACGGCAACGTGAACGTCGACTACCTCGACGTGACCCCGAGCTCCCCCGGTGACAACCCGACCACGGGCCCGTTGTTCGAGGCCGAGCGCGGAGCGCTGTCCGGCGGCGCGGTGACCGCGACCGACCACACCGGGTTCACCGGCACGGGGTTCGTCGGCGGCTACACAGACGGCAACAAGGGCAGTGCGAGGACCACGTTCGCCGTGTCCACCACCAGCGCGGGCGAGAAGTCGCTGGCCGTCCGGTACGCCAACGGGACCGGGGCGGTGATGACCCTCTCCCTCTACGTCGACAGGACCAGGCTGCGCCAGATGTCGTTGCCCGCCACCGCGAACTGGGACACCTGGTCGACCGCCACCGAGTCCGCCACCCTGGGCGCGGGCAACCACGCGATCGCGGTCGCCTTCGACAGCACCGACTCCGGCAACGTGAACCTGGACAGCCTGACCGTCACTTCGGTGGTCGTCGGACCGCCCGCCGGTCCGGGTGAGGCGGAGTCCGCCTTCCTCTCCGGCGGTGCCGCGGTCGGCACCTCGACCTCCGGGTTCAGCGGCACCGGCTACGTCTCGGGCTTCGGCACCACCGGAGCCCGACTGGTCCGCACGGTCGCGATGGCCGACGCGGGCACGGCGACGGCGACGATCCGGTTCGCCAACAGCAGCGGCGCGAGCCGGACGCTGGGGGTGACGGCGAACGGCCGCGACGCCGGGACCGCGACCCTGCCCTCCGGTGCCGACTGGCGCACCACCACCGTGCCGGTGCCGCTGCGCGCGGGCGTGAACACCCTGGCGCTCACCGGCACCGGCGGCGACGCGCTCGTCGACAGCGTCGTCGTGGCGGGCGAGACCGCACTGGCGGCGCGCGGCGCGACGCTGCCCTACACCGAGTACGAGGCGGAAGCGGGCAGCACCAACGGGTCCGTGCTCGCGGCCGACCGCACGTTCAAGACCGTGCAGTCGGAGTCCAGCGGCAGGCGCGCGGTGCGCCTGACGACGGGGCAGTCAGTCAGCGTCACCCTGACCAAGCCCGCCAACGCCGTGGTCGTGCGCTACTCGATCCCGGACAGCGCGGACGGCGCGGGCCAGACCGCCCCGCTCGCCCTGTACACCAACGGGACCAAGAAGCAGGACCTGAGCCTCACGTCGGCGTTCAGCTGGGTCTACGGCACCTACCCGTACACCAACACCCCGGCCGAGGGGAACGCCCACCACTTCTACGACGAGACCAGGGCCCTGATCGGCGACCAGCCCGCGGGCACGGTCGTCAAGCTGCAGAAGGACTCCGGCTCCGCCGCGTACGTCGACGTCGACCTCGTCGACGCCGAGGTCGTCCCCGCCGCGGCCCCGGCACCGACCGGCGCGCTCGACGTCACCTCGTACGGCGCCGTCCCGAACAACGGGTCCGACGCCACCGCGGCGATCAGGAACGCCATCGCGGCCGCCTCCGCGCAGAACAAGCCGCTGTACGTCCCGGCCGGGACGTTCCGGATCACCGCGGCCGTCGACGTCGCCAACGTGAAGATCTTCGGCGCCGGGCCGTGGCGCACGGTGATCCAGGGAACCGCCAACCGCGGCGGGTTCTTCGCCACCGGCGGCAACGTCACGATCGCCGACCTGGCGATCTTCGGCGACGTCCGGTCGCGCCTGGACAACGCCTCGGACGCGGCGATCGAGGGCGACTTCGGCACCGGATCCCTCCTCCAGAACATCTGGACGGAGCACACGAAGGTCGGGATGTGGCCGGACTCCGGGACGAACGGGCTCTACGCGGTCGGCATGCGGATCCGCGACACGTTCGCCGACGGGGTGAACATCCACGCCAAGGACGGCATCGCCACGACGAACGTGCGGATCGACCAGTCGACGTTCCGCAACACCGGGGACGACGCGCTGGCGATGTTCTCGGAGTCGGCGGCGGTGACGGGCAGCGCGTACACGTTCAACACGGTGCAGGTACCGCTGCTGGCCAACGGGATCGGGATCTACGGGGGCAACGGGAACCGGGCCGAGGACAACGTGGTGTCGGACACGGTGACGGCGTCGGCGGGGATCGCGATCAGCACGCGGTTCAACCCGGTGGCGTTCTCGGGGACGACGGGGGTGCGGCGGAACACGTTGACCCGCACCGGCGGTCTGGAACCCAACTGGCCGGCGCAGCTGGGCGGGTTGTGGATCTACGCCGACACCAAGGACATCACCGCACCGATCGTGGTGTCCGACATGACGATCACGGACAGTCTTTACCAGGGGATCCTGGTGAGCTTCCAGAAGACGGTGACGGGGTTGAGTTTTGACCGGGTGACGGTGAACGGGGCTGGGACGTACGGGATTGAGTTGAACGCGGTTGGTAGTGCGTCGGTGGCTAACACCGTGGTGACGGGGGCGGGGTCTGGGGGGTTGTTGAACTCCTCGGGGTACGTGTTGAACAGGGGGAGTGGGAACTCGGGGTTCTAGGGAGGCGGAACCTGGCTCTCGGTTGCGTGGTGGGTCGCCCCTGGTGAAGCCCGGCACCCGGCGCGAAATTGTCTCAATGTCTCACCCCTGCTTGTCAAGACGGTTAAGCTGTCTTGACAAGCAGGGGTGAGGCAGGAGGGCGCTGTGTATCGGGGGCGGGAGGGGATCTGGCTTCGCCAGACATCGAGCTGCGCTCGACAGGGCATCGGGCTCCGCCCGACAAGGCATCCTCGGCTGCGCCATTGGACAGGGCATCGGGCTGGCGCCGACAAGGCCCCAGGCGCTCCGCGCCGGATGCGCGCTGGCGGGCTGCGCCCGACTGGGGATCCTCGGCTGCGCCGTTGGAGGGGAAGGCATCCGCGCTGCGCGTCGGACTGGCGGCAGGCGGGGATTGCTGTTGGTCAGGCTTGGGCGGTTGGGCGGATGACGATTTCGCCGACGTCCACGTTTGCGGGTTGGTCGATGGCGTAGGCGATGGCGGCCGCGACTGCGGTGGGGGGCATGGAGGCTGAGGTTGTGGCGGCGATTTGGGCTTGGACTTCTGGGCCTGCGGTGGTGCGGGCGCCTTCGGTGTTGGTCATGCCGGGGGAGATGATGGTGACGCGGAGGTCTTCTCCCGATTCCTGGCGCAGGCCTTCGCAGATGGCGCGGACGGCGAACTTGGTGCCCGCGTAGACGGCCATGGTGGGGACGATGCGGTGGCCCGCGGTCGAGGCGATGGTGACGAAGTGGCCGGAGCGCTGCTCGCGGAAGACGGGTAGGGCCGCGGCGATGCCGTAGAGGACGCCTTTCACGTTGACGTCGACCATGGCCTCCCAGTCGTCGACCTTGAGGTCGTCCATCGGGGAGATGGGCATGACGCCGGCGTTGCCGATGAACACGTCCAGGCGTCCGAAGCGCTCCTTCGCCAGGTCGACCAGTGCGGTGACGTCGGGGCGGTTGCGGACGTCCGTCGGAAGGAAGGCGACTTCGGCGCCCAGGGCGGTCAGGTGGGTGGCGGCCTCTTCCAGGCGGTCGGCGCCGCGGGCACCCAGGACCAGTTTGGCGCCGCGTTCGGCCAGCAAGGTCGCGGTGGCCCTGCCGATTCCGCTGCTGGCGCCGGTGATGGCGACGACCTTGCCGTCGATTCCGGACATGGGACTCCTCCGGTGGGGTGGTGACGTAGGATTGAAGCGGACAACTGTCCGGTTGAGTCCAACGTAACGGACACTTGTCCGGTTAGCAAGGAGGCGGGATGGTTCGGCGGGCGGACGCTGAGCAGAACCGGGCGCGGATCCTGGAGGTGGCGCGGGTCGCGTTGGAGGAGTCCGGGGAGGCGACGCTGCAGTCGATCGCGAAGCTGGCGGGCATCGGGCAGGGGACGCTGTACCGGCACTTCCCGAACCGCGAGGCGCTGGTGATGGCCGTGCACCGCCGGGACGTGCAGGAGCTGCTGGACGTGGCGCCCGCGCTGCTGGCGGCCCATCCCCCGCTGACCGCGCTGCGGCTCTGGTTCGACCGGCTCGCGGTGTACGGGCGGATCAAGCACGGGCTGGCGGGGGCGTTGCACTCGGTGACGCGGGACAAGCTGGCGGGTGAGGGCTACGACCCGGTCGTGGACACGATCGCCCTGCTGCTGTCCGCGTGCCAGGACGCTGGGGTGGTGCGGTCGGACGTGGACGCGGAGGAGGTGTTGCTGCTGGTGGGGTTCCTGTGGCGCATCGACCTCGACGACAACTGGGACACCAGGTCGGCGCACCTCCTCGATCTGGTGATGGACGCGCTGCGCGGGAGTGCCGACCGGCTCCCCGACGCCTGAACGGGCACAATGGGCCATGCGCCGCAGACCGCGTTGCGCACGTTGGAGGACAAGGTGAGCCTGGCCCGCACCGCCCGGAACCGGGGCAGATCCCGGCCCGCCGTGGGAACCGAGTGCTTCGAGGGGGTATCCGGGCACGTGACGGGCGTGTCGCGAGCGATGACGTCCTCTTGATCACGACCGACGTGGTCGTCCACGAGGGCGCCGCGGTCGTCGAGGTGTCCGGCCACCTTGACCTGTTGACCTACGCCGCGCTGCGCGACCTGCTGCTGAAGTGCGCGGTCGAGGAGCCGACGGCGATCGTCGCGCACCTGACCCGCGACTTCACGATCCGCGGCACGGCCGAGCTGAGCGTGTTCGCGACGGTGTGGATGCGGGTGTCCGAGTGGCCCGGTGTGCCGGTGATGCTAGTCGCGGACGACGAGGTGCTCGGGGAGGCGCTGTCCACCAGCGGCGTCGCCCGGTTCGTGCCGCGGTACCCGACGGTGCGGGCGGCGCTCGACGCGGTCGGCCTGCCGAGGGAACGGCGCAGGCACGAGGTGCGCTTCCCGTTCTCCAGCACCACACCGAGGCTCGCGCGGGCGTTCGTGCGGGACACCTGCGCGCGCTGGGACGTCCTGTCGGTCGTGGACGACGCCGTGCTCATCGCCAGCGAGCTGGTGGAGAACGCGATCCGGCACGCCGGGTCCGCGCCGTCGCTGCGGCTGGAGCTGCGGCCGGGCCAGTTCGCCATCGCGGTGCGCGACGAGGACCCGTCACCGCCGAGGCCGAGGCCGCTGGACAACGAGCAGCCCGGCGGGCGGGGAATGCCGCTGGTCGAGATCCTGAGCCGGGCCTGGGGCACGTCGCCGAGCCCCCGCGGCGGCAAAGTCGTCTGGGCGGTGCTCCCGATTCCCGACGACGCTCCGACCGGCAGGTAGCGTTACCCGGTGTGACCGACCGCACCGCCGAGCCGCTCGACGCCTTCGAGAACGTGCTGGCCCACCTCAAGGAGTCGAGGGGCTTCGACTTCACGGGGTACAAGCGCGCGAGCCTGGTCCGGCGCGTCCAGCACCGGATGAGCCAGGTCTCGGTCACCGACTACGCCGAGTACGTGGACTTCCTGGAGCTGAACGCCGACGAGTTCGACGCGCTGTTCAACACCATCCTGATCAACGTCACCGCGTTCTTCCGCGACCCGGACGCGTGGGACCTGCTGCGCGACGAGACCATCCCGGCGCTGCTGGCCGAACGCGACCCCGACGACCCGATCCGGGTCTGGTGCGCGGGCTGCGCGTCGGGCGAGGAGGCGTACAGCGTCGCGATCCTGCTGGCGGAGGCGTTGGGGCCGGAGGGTTTCCGGCGGCGGGTGAAGATCTACGCGACCGACGTCGACGAGGTGGCGCTCGCCCGCGCGCGGCACGCGACCTACACCGGACGCGAGCTGGAGGGCGTGCCGGAGGCGTTGCGCGAGCGGTACTTCGAGGTCCAGGACGACGGCAGGTCCTCGTTCCGCAAGGACCTGCGGCGGGCGGTCATCTTCGGCCGCAACGACCTCGTGCAGGACGCCCCGATCTCCCGGATCGACCTGCTGACCTGCCGCAACACGCTGATGTACTTCACCCAGGAGACCCAGTCGAGGATCCTGGGGCGCTTCCACTTCGCGCTGGTGCCGCGCGGTGTGCTGTTCCTGGGCAAGGCCGAGATGCTGCTCGGCCACACCCGCGTCTTCGACGCCGTGGACCTCAGGCGGCGGGTGTTCCGCCGGGCCGAGAACGGCGCGCCGGGCGGCTCGCACCTCGTCGCGCGCTCGTCCGCGCAGGACCGCCGGGTCGACATCGGCGGCCTGGACCGGTTGCGCGAACTGGGTTTCTCGGCCAGCCCCGTCGCACAGGTCGTCGTCACCGGCGACGACGTCGTCGCCCTCGTCAACCACCGGGCCGAGACCACCTTCGGCCTGTCGGCCAAGGACGTCGGCCGCCCTCTGCGCGACCTCGACCTGTCCTACCGCCCCGTCGAGCTGCGCGGCTACGTCGACCAGGCCAGGCTCGAACGGCGGACGCTGCGCGTCAAGGACGTCGAATGGGACCGCGGTCCCGGCGGCACCACGTGGTTCGAGGTCCACGTCAGCCCGCTCGTCGACTCCGGCAACGGGATCCTCGGCGTCTCCATCGCCTTCCACGACGTCAGCGCCGCCCGCGGGCTGCTGGTGGAGCTGGAGCAGGCGAACACCCGGCTCGAGTCGGCGTACGACGAGCTCCAGTCGACCAACGAGGAGCTGGAGACCACCAACGAGGAGCTCCAGTCCACTGTGGAGGAACTGGAGACGACGAACGAGGAGCTCCAGTCCACCAACGAGGAGCTGGAGACCACCAACGACGGGCTCCGGGCGGCGAACGACGTCCTGCGCGAGCGCGGCGGCGAGCTGGACCGGCTCAACGGGTTCCTGGAGTCGGTCCTCACGTCCCTGCGGGCCGGGGTGGTGGTGCTGGACACCGGGATGCGGGTGCTGGCGTGGAACACGGGGGCCGAGGAGCTGTGGGGGGTGCGGCGCGGCGAGGCCGAGGGCACGCACCTGCTGGACCTCGACATCGGGCTGCCGCTGCCCGAGGTGGGGGCGGTGGCGCGGAAAGCGTTGGAGGACGGGGGTTTCACGGCCGAGGTCGAGCTGGCGGCGGTGAACCGGAAGGGGCGGGAGGTGCGGGTGCGGGTGGTGTGCAGCTCGCTGCGGTCCTCGGGTGGCGAGGTCGGCGGGGCGATCCTGGTGATGGAGCAGGTCGGGTAGGCGCGGGCGGGCCCGGAGCCGCACCCTCCGGCGAAGCCCCGACCCACCGCGCCTCCCGGACGGCTACGCCTTGCGGACCGGCATGAAGTAGCCGAACGCGGCGATGCCGACGGCCGCGACCACGACGTGCATGACGACCAGCGCCGCGACGCCACCCCAGGTGGTGCCCGGCTGCGACTTGCTCAGGCCGATCATGACGTCCGGCACGAAGCTCACCAGCACGACGACGGGAGCACCGATGCGCAGGAAGCCCGCGGCGTTCGCGACCTTGGCCCGGACGACCGCCCACGCGATGCCGCCGATGAGCAGGCCCAGCACGCTGAGGAACGTGTAGGCGGGGAACGTCAGCGGGGGGAACTCCTCCGAGACGCCCGCGGCGTGGGCGATGGCGGCGATCACGGCGTCCAGGGCCACGGAGACGACCGCCGCGCCGAGGATCGCGACCGGCAGCGCGAAGGCGAGACCGCGGGCGCGCGGGGTGGCGGTGGTGGACTGGGACATGGCACTCCCGAGGTGGAGGCGACCGCGGACGGCCGCCGGTTTCAAGGTCACGTCGAACCTACCGACGTAGCTTGAAAGTTCAACCTTTTCGGGGAGAGCGTGTCACGTTCGTGCCATCCGGCGACCCTAGTGGGCCGCGGCCTCGTCGAGGTCGCGGGCGATCACGAACTCGCGCAGCAGGTCGGTCAGCTCCAGCGGGCGCAGGACGGTCTTGGAGTCGGCGACCAGCCGGAACGGGACGCCGCGGTCGCGGCAGGCGGTGCGCAGTTCGAGGAGCATGCTCAGCCCGGTCGACCCGAAGAAGGTCACGCGGGTCAGGTCGAGCACCAGGGGGCCGTCGAGGTCCGCCAGGACCTGCCTGGCCACACCTTCGACGCCCGGCACGGTGTCCATGTCGAGCTCTCCGCCGACCTCGACGACCACGCAGCCGGAGATCCGACGCGCCACTGCTTCGACATCCGAGAATTCCACAACCATCGCCCCGACCGGTCGAGAGGTACCTGCGATCCGCGGCTGTCTGCTCAACCACACCGAGCGTAACCCCCTTGGGGACCGTCGGCCGCATCGAATCGGTTCAGAATCGCGACTCGCGAGGATGATCCGCACCACCAGCGGGAACAGGTCGCGGCCGCGGCGCCACAACCACGGGACGCCCTTCACCAGGAGCCAGGCGGCGTGGTGCAGCGGCGTGATCCGCACTCCCCCGGTGCACTCCAGGCTCACGTCGGCGACGCCCAGCAGGCTCGCGAACTCCCGCGCCAGGCGGCGGTGCCCCAGTTCGGAGGGGTGCAGGCGGTCGACGCTCCAGGTCGACGGGTCGTAGGCGCCGGGGAGGCGGTCGAGGTCGACGCAGCCGATGCCGTGCCGTTCCACGACGGTGTCGACGACGGCGTTGAGGGAGGCGATCCGGTCGGACAGGGCGCGGCGCAGCGGGCCCGGCAGGCGGAAGACACGGCTGTGGTCGTGGAAGCGGACGGTGACGACGGCGGCGCCCGCGGCCCGCAGCGCGCCGACGACGTGGTCGAGGTCGTCGTGCAGCCGGACGGGGTCGAAGTCCGAGCGCAGGGTGTCGTTCATGCCGGCCAGCACGACCACCGCGTCGGGCCGCGCGGACAGGGCGTCGGCGAGCTGCACGGTCCGCACGCAGCCGATCCGGGCGCCGGGGAACGCGAGGTTGCGGTAGTCGGTGAACGACGCGGCGAGCAGCGGCCCGAAGCCGCGCCAGCCACCGGGAACGGGGTCGCCGATGCCGACGGAGGTCGAGTCGCCCAACACCACGAGGCTGCGCACGCCGCTACGGTCGCGCAGGCGGGTGTCGGCGGGGAGAAGCGGCGGCGAACGCCGCGTGCGGGTTACCGGAATGCCGGGTACAGCTGCAGGTTCGTCGCCTTGTCGCCGTAGCGCTGGACGAGCGCGGCGATCACGGCGTCGGCGTGCTCGACGATCTCGGTCACGTGCAGCGAGGCCGCGTCGGTGCGCAGCCGCACCCAGCGCGAGGTGAGGATCGTGCTGCGCGGCGGGGCGTCCTGGCCGCGGTGGCCGCTCTGCTCGGTCGCGGTGAGCTTGGCCAGCGCGCGCCACGTGGACAGCCACACCCACAGCAGCTGCGACTCCAGCAGGCGCGGCAGGAACACCGCGTCGTCGTCCAGGTCCGGCCACACCGAGCCGACCTCGGCGCGCCACGCGGCGACCATGGCCTCCGACATGCCCGCGGGCAGGCCGTAGGCGCACCAGCAGGACGGGAACGGCACCCGCAGGCAGGCGGCGTCGAACACGATGTCGCGGACGCAGCCGCCCTCGAAGTCGAGGAACCGCACGCCCTTGCTGGTCACCAGGTGGTTGTCCGGGCACGACGTGGACGGGCTGAACGCGCGGCGCCGGGACGACACGAAGCCCTTGACCGAGGCCGCGGCGAACTCGCGCGCCTTGGTCGAGGTCTCGACCTCCAGCGCGCGCTCCAGCAGGTCGGGCAGACCGTCCAGTGCGGCGTGCACGTCGACGGCCACCGGGTCCTGGCAGCACTGGCTGCCCTGGCGGCGCATCAGCGCGTCGAAGTCCGCGTCCCGACCGGCCGTGGTGGCGTGCAGCCTGCCCATCGCGTGCGCCCACGACAGCAGCCCGCGCTCGGCGGCGCGGGCGTCCTGCCCGAGCAGCTTGTCCGCGAGTCGCGGGGCCTTGCCGAGGTCCTCCAGCACGACGAGCCGCTTGCGGATGTCGTGCGCGACGAGCTCGGGGGTGAGGCGCTCCTCGGAGGGCAGCGCGGTGAGCAGCTGGTGGCTGACGGTCTCGTGCGCGAACGGGTCGCGGTCGGCCGCGGCGGGCGGGTAGCGCTTCACCACCAGCGTGCGGGGTAAGGAGAACGGGGTCGCGGCCACCCGGACGCGGACGACGACCGACCGGCCTGCTCCCCCGAGGTCCTCGGGATCGGCAAGCCTGATCTGTGCCCCGAACCGCCCGCTCAGCACCGACTGCGCGGCCGCCACCGCTTCCGCGATCTCGGGCGTGGCGTCGTCGTCGACGTGTGGTGAGCCGGCGGTGATCTCCACGCTCATCCCTTCCGACCCTACTCCGAATGGCCATGGTGCCGTCGTGCCTGACAGAAGTCGGTTGGGCATCGTGACGGTAGTGCTCAACCAGCAATGACTACCACTACTTGTCGGTAACGGCTACGAACCATACGAGATGTGGCACCGTCATCCGGTCGACAACGGCCTACCGGGGTCATTCGCCCGGTTTTTCCGACTCCGCACGGCCAGGACCAGCGCCGCCGCCACGACGATGCCGACCAGGTTCACCACCAACTGTCCCGCCGACTGGGCGCAGCGTTCCCACTCACCGAGAACAGCGGCTACGGCGGCGTAACCCGCCGCCGGGACGGTGGTGACGGAGATGAAGACGCCGACGAGCGCGGCCGACTTGGCCGAGGTCATCGACAGCATCCCCGCCGCGCCCGCCAGGAGCGCGACGATCAGCGAGAACGGCCCGACCGTGAACACGAAGTCGACCTGGTGGGCGTCGAGCACCATCGTCCGGTCGAACAGGCCGGTCACCGAGCCGAGCAGCGCACCGCCCGCCGTCACCAGCATGGCCAGCGGGAACCCCACGGCCAGCGCGATGCCGGCCCTGCGCACCAGGTCCCAGCGCCGCAGCACGAGGCCGACCGCGATGGCGGCGAGCGGCCCGAACTCCGGCCCCACGACCATCGCGCCGACGATCGTCACCGGCGAGTTCGTCACGACGCCGACGGCGGCCAGCAGGCACGCGATGGTGAGGAACGCCTGGAACGTGGCGTTGAGCCGCGACTCCTCGCCGGTGCGGGACAGCAGCTCGTCCCACACCACGGCGTCCGCGCCCTCACCGGGTGCGGCCAGCTCGGCCTCGTCGGCGGCGTCCGACAGCGCGGTGTCGATCTGCTCCAGCGTCAGGCCGCCGTGCTTGTCGATGCCCAGCCCGCACAGGGAGGCCACCACCTCGTCGGTGGCCTCCCGTGCGATGTCCGCCTCGACGACGTCACCCGCGGGCTCGACCGCCGCGCCGCGCAGCAGCACGACGTGCGTCGCGCCGGGGTGTTCCTTCAGCACGGCCAGGACCCGGTCGGTGACGTCGACCGGGCTGACCGCCCGCAGGTGGAGCACTTACTTGTCTGCCGCTGGCTTGTCCGCCGCTGGCTTCGCGTCCACGCCGGCCTCCTTGCGCTGCAACGGGGTGATCGGCGCCGGGGCCGCGGTCAGCGGGTCGTAGCCGCCGCCGGACTTCGGGAACGCGATCACGTCGCGGATCGAGTCCGTGCCGGACAGCAGCATGGCGATGCGGTCCCAGCCGAACGCGATGCCGCCGTGCGGCGGGGCGCCGAACTTGAAGGCGTCGAGCAGGAAGCCGAACTTCTCCTGCGCCTCCTCCGGCCCGATGCCCATCACGTTGAACGCCCGCTGCTGCATGTCCGCGCGGTGGATGCGGATGGAGCCGCCGCCGATCTCGTTGCCGTTGCAGACGATGTCGTAGGCGTAGGCCAGCGCGTTGCCGGGGTCCTCCTCGAACCGGTCCCGCCACTCCGGGGTGGGCGAGGTGAACGCGTGGTGCAGCGCCGTCCACTTGCCGCCGCCGACGGCGACGTCGCCGTCCTTGAGCTTCTCGGCCGACTCGAACATCGGGAAGTCCACGACCCACACGAGCGACCAGGCGCTCTCGTCGACCAGGCCGACGCGGGACGCGATCTCGACGCGCGCGGCGCCGAGCAGCGAGCGTGCGCCGTCCGGGTCGCCCGCCGCGAAGAAGACGCAGTCGCCGGGGTTCGCGCCGACGACCTTGGCCAGGCCCTCGCGCTCGGCCTCGGACAGGTTCTTGGCGACCGGGCCGCCGAGCGTGCCGTCCTCGGCCACGAGCACGTAGGCCAGACCGCGGTGGCCGCGCTGCTTCGCGAACTCCTGCCAGCCGTCGAGCGTGCGACGGGGCTGGTCGGCACCGCCGGGCATGACGACCGCGCCGACGTAGGGCGCCTGGAAGACCCGGAACGGGGTCTCCTTGAAGTAGTCGGTCAGCTCGACCAGCTCGACGTCGAAGCGCAGGTCGGGCTTGTCCGAGCCGTACTTCGCCATGGCCTCGGCGTAGCTGATCCGGCGGAACGGGCGCGGCAGCTCGTGGTCGGCCAGGCCCTTCCAGAGCGCCGAGATGATCTGCTCGCCGAGCTCGATCACGTCGTCCTGCTCGACGAAGCTCATCTCGATGTCGAGCTGGGTGAACTCCGGCTGGCGGTCGGCGCGGAAGTCCTCGTCCCGGTAGCAGCGGGCGATCTGGTAGTACCGCTCCATGCCGCCGACCATCAGCAGCTGCTTGAACAGCTGCGGCGACTGCGGCAGGGCGTACCAGGAGCCGGGGCGCAGGCGCGCGGGCACCAGGAAGTCGCGGGCACCCTCCGGGGTGGACCGGGTGAGCGTCGGGGTCTCGATCTCGACGAACTTCGCGGCGTGCAGCACCTCGCGGGCGATGCGGTTGGCCTCGCTGCGCGCGCGGATCGCCTTGGCCGGACCGCTGCGGCGCAGGTCCAGGTAGCGGTGCTTGAGGCGGGCCTCCTCGCCGACGTCGAGGTGGTCGTCCAGCTGGAACGGCAGCGGGGCCGACTCGTTGAGGACCTCCAGCTCGGTCGCGTAGACCTCGATGGCGCCGGTGGGCAGGTCCGGGTTCGCGCTGCCCTCGGGGCGCGCGGTCACGTCGCCGACGATCTTCACGACGAACTCCGAGCGCAGCCGGTGGGCGCGCTCGGCCATCTCGCCCTCGCGGAAGACGACCTGGGCGACCCCGGAGGCGTCCCGGAGGTCGATGAAGATGACCCCGCCGTGATCGCGCCTGCGGGCCACCCACCCGGTCAGGGTGACGGACTGCCCGGCGTGCTCGGCCCGGAGCGTCCCGGCCTCGTGCGTGCGCATCACGGGTGCTGCTCTCCTCATGCTCGTCTAGCTGACTGGCGACTGGCAGTCAAGGCTAGCCAACTCCCCCGTGGGCATGGCCAGCAGGTTTCCGATCCACTTGTGGGTGACAGTCGAAACCGTAGGATCCCGGCGTGCGCAAACCCCTGTTGGTGATCGTCTCCGTCGTGCTGCTGACCTCGGGCTGCGCGACCAGCGTGACCGGGAGTCCGGTGGCTGGACCGGCACCCGCCTCCACGCCGGTCACCACGTCGAGCGGCTCCGCGGGCGCGTGCAAGTACAGCGACGACACCTCGCCGGGCGCGGCCAAGCCGTTCGGCAAGCCGGACCCCGACCCGGACCGCTCGCCGTCCACGATCACCCTCGCCACCAACAAGGGCGCGCTGACCATCCAGCTCGACCCGGCGCAGGGCCCGTGCTCGGTGCAGAGCCTCCGGTTCCTGACGGCCAAGAAGTTCTACGACGGCTCGTCCTGCCACCGGCTGACCACCAACCCGAGCCTGGGCGTGCTCCAGTGCGGCGACCCGACCGGCACCGGGACCGGGACGCCCGGCTACCAGTTCGACGACAAGCTGCCGGTGCGCGGCGCCTACCAGCGCGGTGTCGTGGCGATGGCCAACGCCGGGCCGGGCACCAACGGCAGCCAGTTCTTCATCGTCCACGGCTCCGCCCAGATCAACCCGGACTACCCCGTGGTCGGCAAGGTCACCGCCGGGATGGAGATCGTGGACCAGATCGTCGCGGGCGGCGTGAAGGGCGGCTCGGAGGACGGCACGCCCGCCACCCCGCTGTCGATCACCACCGCTACCGAGAAGAAGTGACGGCCAGCCGCACCCGGTAGGTCCACCACCACGTCTTCACCACCGGCAGCCGCCGGTTGGCGACCTCGTGCAGCGCGGCCAGCCCGATCTGCTCGTCGCTGTACCCGGCCTTGCGCAGCCCCATCGACCCGCTCTGGCTCAGCGCCAGCTCGTAGAGCCTGCGGGCGTCGCCGGACTCCTTGCCGTGCAGGCAGACCTCGGTGACGTGGGCGAAGAGCCCGCTGGCGCGCAACCGGTCCACGTGCTCGCCCTTGGCCCTGGGCGGCTGGAAGTCGTGCTCCTGCTCCATGCCGCGCAGGTGGGCCTCGAACTCCGCCCACGCCGCGTCGACCTCCCGGTCGACCGCGGGCGGCCAGTCGCAGTCGAACGCCACGAACACCCCGCCGGGCCGCAGGATCCGGGCGATCTCGGGGAACGCGGTCGCCGGGTCGAACCAGTGCAGCGCCTGGCTCGCCGTGACGACGTCGGCGCAGTCGTCGGGCAGCCCGGTCGCCTCCGCCGTGCCGTCGACGACCTGGAACCGCGCCGGGTCGAGCCGCTGGTGGGCCAGCTCCCGCATGTCCGCCGACGGTTCCACGGCGATGGCCCGGTCCCACAGCAGCGTCGCGCCACCGGTGCCCGCGCCGAGGTCGACGACGTCCGGGTCCTCCACGTCGACCCACTGGCGGACCAGCTCGACGATGTCGGCGGGCGGTTTGGGGCGCGCGCGGTCGTAGAGCTCGGCGAAACCGGCGAAGCGCTCGGTGGAGTCGGTCATGCGGTCGATCCTGCCGGCTCCGGCGACCGGCGGCCGGTCGGCGCTGGGCCGACCGGCCGAACCCCTTGCGGCGACTGCGGATCCGCGCGCCGACCGCTCAACCCGGACTACGCCCCGGCGCCCTCTTGCGGTAGGAAGTCAACGGGCACAAGCGATGGCGGGGACGGGCGGTCGCGTGCGGACGGCGGGACGAGGGGTGGCCTGATGGACGCGGGCGGCGGGGACCAGGGGGCCGGTTCGCCGGACTTCGGCCCGTACCACGTGCGGGATCTGCTGGGGCAGGGCGGCATGGGCGTCGTGCACCGCGCCTACGACAGCGCCCGCGACCGGGTCGTCGCGTTGAAGCGGCTGCCGGGTTCGGTGACCGACCGGGAGTACCGGGCCAGGTTCCAGCGGGAGTCGCGGATCGTGGCCGGGCTGAGCCACCCGAACGTCATCCCGGTGCACGACTTCGGCGAGATCGACGGCCAGCTCTACCTCGACATGCTGCTGGTCGAGGGGATCGACCTGCGGCGGGCCATGGGCGTCGGCGCGGTCGACCAGGACCGCGCGCTGCGGATCCTGACCCAGGTCGCGGGGGCGCTGGACGCCGCGCACGAGCACGGCCTGGTGCACCGGGACGTCAAGCCCGCCAACATCCTCATCGAGTTCGGCGACGGCACCGGGAACGGCGACGGCGGCGAGCACGCGTACCTGGCCGACTTCGGCATCGCCCGCGAGACGTCGCCGGAGGCGACCGTGCTGACCCGGTCGGGCGAGCTGATCGGGTCGTGGGACTACATGGCGCCCGAACGGCTCTCCGGCGGCCGGGTCGACGGCCGGTCCGACCAGTACTCGTTGGCGTGCGTGCTGTTCGAGTGCCTCACCGGTCGGCTGCCGCACGCCGCCACCGACCCGGCCGCGAAGGTCGCGGCGCACCTGCTGCACCCGGCGCCCGCGCCGTCGGTGTTCGTCCCGACCATCACCCCGGCGCTGGACGCGGTCGTCCTGCGGGGCATGGCGAAGGACCCGGCCCGCCGGTTCCCGAGCGCGACGGCGCTGATGACCGCGGCCGCCGAGGCCGCGTACTCCGGTGCCACCGTGCGCGGTGCGAGCGCGACCGCTCCGGGTCCGGTGCTGGTGCGCGACCAGGCCACGCTGGTCCGCGCGGTGATGCGGTCCACGGCCGCCCGCAGGCCCGCGACCCTGGTCATCCCGCACGACCGCCCGCCGACGTGCCCCTATCCGGGGCTGAGCGGGTTCGAGCCCGCGGACGCCGAGCTGTTCCACGGCCGCGGCCACGTCGTCACCGACCTGCTGGTGCGCTTGGCCGAGCAGCTCGACGTCGGCGAGCCGCTGGTGCTCGTCGGCGCGTCCGGCGCGGGGAAGTCGTCGCTGCTGCACGCCGGTCTGCTGCCCGCGCTGGACGCGGCCGACGACGCGTGGCCCTCGATCGTGCTCACCCCCGGCGCGAACCCGGTCGGCGCGCTCGCCGCGGCGCTCGCGGACCGGTCGACCATCGTCGCCGCCGAGTGGGAGCGCGTCGTCCGGGAGACGCCCGGCCGGTTCGGCTCGGTGTGCGCGCGGTCGGTCGTCGCCGATCGCGGCCGGATGGTGCTCGTGGTCGACCAGTTCGAGGAGCTGTTCACCCACGGGACGCCCGAGGCCGACCGGGCCGCGTTCGCGACCGCGCTGGCCAACGCGCGGCCCGCGCTGGTGGTGCTGGCGGTGCGCGCCGACCTGCTTGACCGGTGCATCGAGCTCACCCCGCTCATCCCGGCGCTGAACTCCCCCGTGCTGCTGGGCTCGATGGACGCCACCGAGCTGCGGCAGGCGATCGTCAGCCCGGCCCGCGACTCCGGTGTGGACGTCGAGCCCGGCCTGCCGGAACGGCTGATCGCCGACCTCGGTGTGCGCGGCGAGGTGGGCTACGACCCCGGCGCGCTGCCCAGGTTGGCGCACGCGCTGCGGGAGACGTGGAACCACCGGGACGGGCCGGTGCTGACGCTGGCCGCCTACCGCCGTTCGGGCGGGATCGACGGCGCGGTCGCGCGCACCGCCGAGGAGATCCACTCCGGGCTCGACCCCGAGGGGCGGCGGACGCTGCGCACGGTCCTGCTGCGGCTGGTGACCGTGTCCGACGACGGCACCGTGACCCGGCGGCGGGTCGACCCGCACGAGTTCGCCTCCGGCGACGGGGACCCGGCCGTGGTGGACCGGCTGATCGCGGGCAGGCTCGTGACGGTGGACGCGACCGGCGCGCGGCTGAGCCACGAGGCGCTGCTCACGGCGTGGCCGCGGCTGCGGGACTGGGTCGACGAGGACCGCGCGGGTCTGGTGCAGCGCCGCAGGTTCGGCGACGCGGTGCGGGTGTGGGCGGAGTCCGGCAAGCAGCCCGACGACCTGTACCGCGGCGTCCGGCTGGCGGCGCTGGGGTCCTGGTTGGGGACCGTCGACGACCTCGGGCCCGACGAGCGGGAGTTCCTGGACCGCTCGAACGAGGCCGAGCACGCCGAGCAGCTCGCCGCCCGGCAGCGGACCAGGCGGCTGCGCGGGATGGTCGCCGCGCTGAGCCTGCTGCTCGTCCTGGCGTCGGTGGCCGGGGTGGTGGCGTTCGAGCTGCGCCGGACCGCGCAGGGCGAACGGGACCGGGCGGACGCGGGCAGGCAGCTGAACCTGTCCCGCCAGCTCGCCGCCGAGTCCGCGCTGGCCAGGGTGGTCGACCCGCGGCGGGCGGCGCTGGGCGCGCTCGGAGCCGCGCGGGCGGGCGACACCGTCGAGGGCCGCAGCGCGCTGCTCGGCATCGCCGCGGACGGCTACCGCGGCCGGATGTCCGGGCACCAGGGCGCCGTCACGTCGGTGGCGATGAGCGCGGACGGCCAGGTCGCCGTGAGCGGCGGCCGGGACGGCTCGTTGCGGCTCTGGAGCGTGCCGGACCGCAGGCAGATCGCCGTGCTCGCCGACGGCGACGGCTGGTACCGGACCGTGTCGATGAGCGCGGACGGCAAGCTGCTGGCGGCCGTCGACGTGCTGAAGAAGACCGTGCAGCTGTGGAGCGTGCCGGACCGCAAGCTCGTGTCCGCGGTGCCCGGCGAGCTCGTCGAGGCGACGCTGTCCGCGGACGGCCGCAGGATCGCCACGTTCGACGAGACGAGGGTCTCGATCCGCGACACCGCGACGCTGGCCGAGACCGCGGGCTTCGCCACCACCCACGCGACGATCATGGTCCTGAACGCCGACGCGTCGTTGATCGCGACGACCGGTGTCAAGGACGTCAAGGAGGTCGAGGTGCACCGGACGGCGGACGGCTCGCCGGTCGCGGTGCTGGGCGAGCACACCGACGACGTCACGGCGCTCGCGTTCGACCGCGCGGGCACCACCCTGGCCAGCGCCTCGGCCGACGGCTCGGTGCGGCTGTGGGACACCGCCCGGTGGACCACCCGCAAGGTGATCAAGCCGGACTACGAGGCGCACGCGCTGGTGTTCGGCCCGACCGGGTCGACGCTCGTCACCGGCGGCCTCGGTACCACGGTCGCGGTGTGGGACGCGGTGACCGGCTCGCTGCTGCTCCAGTACTCCACGGGGCCCACGACGGTGCTGGGGCTGGCCCTCAGCGGTGACGGGCACACCCTGCTCGGCTCCGAGTCCGGCGGCGCGGTGACCAAGTGGGAGACCGGGCGCAGGGTGTTCGGCACGCAGCAGGCCGCCCTCACCGGTGTGGCCTACCAGCCGGGCGGGACGGTGTTCGCGGCCACGGCGGGCGACGGGTCGGTGGAGCTGTGGGACAGCGCGACCGGCGCACTGGTGCGGAAGTTCAAGGCGCACGACGCCGAGTCGACCGAGGCCGCGTTCAGCCCCGACGGGTCCGCTCTGGCCACCGTGGGCGCCGACGGCGCGGCCGTGCTGTGGGACGTGGCGACCGGTGCCGAGCTGCGGCGGTTCACCACACCGGGCGCCGAGCTCTCCGGCGTGGCCTTCAGCCCGGACGGCAAGTCGGTCGCGGTGTCCAGCCGCACCCCGGCGACCGCGGTCAAGGGCACCGACCTCGACGAGCTGGTCGTGCTGTCCGCGAGCGACTTCTCCGTGGTGGACAGGCGTTCGACCAGGGACGAGCCGCGCAACCCCGAGACGAACCCGATCGACCCCAACTACCCCTTGGCGGCCGCGTTCAGCCCGGACGGCCGAACGCTCGCCACCGGGCTGTCGGGCGGCAAGGTCGCGCTGTGGAACCTGGTGGACCCCGGCTCCGCGCTGACGATCCTCCAGGGGCACGACGGCGCGGCGGCGACGGTCGCGTTCAGCCCGGACGGCACGACGCTGGCCACCGGTGGCGGGGACCGGCTCATCCGGCTGTGGCGGGTGCGGGACGGCGTGCAGGTCGGCGAGCTCGCGGGCAGCGACTCGACCGTGCGCGCGGTGGCCTACAGCCCCGACGGCAGGACCATCGCGAGCGCGAGCCAGGACACCGTGATGCGCCTGTGGGACGTACCCGGCCGTCAGCAGCTGGCCCGCCTGGAGCGGCACTGGAACGACCTCAACGCGGTGGACTTCGACGACTCCGGAGACCGGGTCGCCAGCGCGTCGGCCGACGGCACGGTGCTGGTCTGGGACGTCGTCCCCGACCACGCCCTGCGGACGGTCTGCGGCCTGCTCGACCGCGACACGATGGCCCAGGACTGGCAGGCGCTGGGACCCGACCGGGGCGACCCGCCCACCTGCCCGAGCTGAGGAGCGGCCGTGCCCAGGGTGGTGGTCAGGGGAACCGGGATGGCCTCGGTCGTGCTGGGGTCGGGCGAGTCGCTGCTGTTCGGGCGGGCGCCGCACTACGCGCTCGGTCCGCACCGGGGGCCGGGCCGGACCGCGCTCACGTTGCCGGGCTGCGCACCGCACGTGTCCCGGCTGGTCGGCGAGCTGGTGGTCGGGACGGACACGGTGACGCTGACCTGGCTCGGTGCCGGGGAAGCGCAGCTGTCCGGGCTGTTCGACGCGCCCGGCGGGGCCCGGCGGGTGGTGCTGACGCGGTCGGCGTCGGCACTGCTCGACGAGGGCGAGAACCAGCTGGTGCTGCTGCTCGGCCGGGTCGGCGGTGACGGGGGTTTCACGGACCTGCTGATCACGGTGGACGTGGAGCGGGTGGACGTCGTCCGGGCGGCCACCCCCGGACCGCCGTCGGGGGTCGACGAGACGCGGACCGGGCCGGGGCTGGTCCGGGGTGGGCGGGACTGGTACGTCGCGCTGGCGTTGACGGAACCGTGGCTGGTCGGCGAGGACGACTACCCGCGGCCGCCGTCGAACCGGGAGATCTTCGAACGGGTCGAGGGCTGGCACGGGTACGCGTGGAGCCTGCACCGGCCGCAGCGGGTGGACGACGCGATCCGGGCCATCTCGGCGCTGGCCTTCGGGGTGCGGGACGACCCGTTCCGGGCACCGCACGTGGGGCGGTTGCAGAACATCAGGTTCGCGGTGGCGCGGCGGGCGGCGGAGATGCGGCTGGTGACGGCCGCGGACCTCGCCGAGGTGGAGAGGACGGCTCGGGCGCGCAGGAGCGTTGGCGGACAGGGGAAAGAGGGCGGTCCGGCGCCCGGCGCGTGATCGGGCCGGGAGTCGGGAAGCGGAAACTTCCACCCTCGGCTTGCTCGCCGGAACGCCCGGCGCTCCCTAGCCTTCCAACCATGCGCAGACCGGAGAACCGGTCGACTCCCCTGCTCCACCGCGATGTTCCGCCGTACCCGGATCCGGACGGCGGTGCCTCGCCGTCGCCGAGAGGAACCGCCATGGTCCAGCCATTTCCCCCCGAGTCCCCGCGGGTGCCCACGCCGTCCGCGACCGACGCGCCCCGGCCGCCCGCACCGCCCGCGAAGTCCACGTGGCCGGAGCGGCCGCGCAAGTCGACGGGCATGGTCGTGCTGCTGGTCGTGCTGACGCTGGCCAACTCGCTCTCCCTGCTGGTCGGCCTGATGGGCTGGGCCGACGAGGTCGAGCACGGCGCGGAGATGGACGAGCCGCTACTGCAGGCGTTCGTGTTCGGCAGCCTGATCAGCGTCGTCGCGCTGGTCGGGATCGGCGGCGCCTGGGCCACCCGGATCTGGGGTCCTCGGCTCTACGCGGGCTGTGTCGTCGTCAGCGTGCTGATGAGCGTCTTCATCCTGCACGGCTTCTCGCCGCTCAGCCTGATCGGTGTCGCCCTCGCGGTCGGGCTGTGGCTCAGCGCCGAGTCCAGCTGGCAGTAGCGGGATCCCGAGCGGCGGAGTGTCCATCGTGGACACCCGCCGCTTCCGGTCGCGGACGAGCAGGGCGATGGCGACCAGGAGCACGAGGACGGCCGCGGCGCCCAGGAACGCGGAGCAGCGGACGAGGCGGTCGGGCAGCGGGTCGGGGTCTCCGCCCTTCCCGATCGCCAGCTCGCGGTAGGCGATGGCCTGTTCGTGGGACGGGGTCGCCGCCAGCACAGCGTCCAGGTACTCGACGGCGCCGTCGAAGTCGTTCGCGTAGTAGCGGTCCAGGGCGGCGCGGTAGTCGCGGTCCAATGGGCCGGGTTCGGCGGTGATCCCCTTGCCGCGCAGCAGTTCCGCGAGGGTGGTGGTGGCGCTGGCGAAGCGGGTGTCGCCCAGGGAGCTCAGGATGCCGACCAGGCGGCCCTGGGAGTCGACCACGGGGCCGCCGGTCATGCCGTTGTCGGCGGTGGCGCTGACCTCGTAGAACGGCCGCGTCCCCCTGGTGCGGTGGCCGGAGACGCGGCCGTCGCGGCTGCTGGGCTCCAGACCGGGGTCGACGGGGTCGGTGTCGGACACGGGGTAGCCGATCGCGAGGACCGGCGTGCCGACCGGCGGGGCGTCGGGGCGCAGCTCGATCGACGGCAGGTTCTGGCGCGGGATCCTGAGGACGGCGACGTCGCCGTCGTCGGGGGCGACCAGGTCCACGACGGTGGCGGGGGCGGAGTCGGTCCGGCGTTCGCCGCCGTCGCGTTCCGAGCGCTCCACCGCGATCCGCCGGTCCACCGGGCGGCCGGGGTTCGCGCCCTCGGCGACCGCGCGGTCGGCGAACGCCTGTCGCGCCTTGGCCGGGTCGCCGATCCGGCCGACCTTCGCGAGGTCGGCGACGGCCGCGTCGAACAGGAGTCCGGCACCACCGGCGGGTCCGGTGTGGACGCACCGGCTCGCGGTCGCGACGTACCCGTCGGGCGCGACGACGACACCGGTGCAGTGGGTCCGCACCTCGTACCCCGCGGTGCCGCCGAACACCTCACCCGTCAGCTTGTCCCGCACCCACCCGTGCCAGTCGACCGTGACGGCCACGACGCCCGGCCTGGCCAGGGCGGCGGCGAGCTCTTCGGGACTGGCCGGTTGCGCGGCCAGGGCCGGCGGCGCGACGAGGAGCGCGGCCGCGCACAGCCCGACGACCCGCATCAGCCGTACACCCCGAACGCCGACGTGCGCTCCCACACCGACCGGTAGCCCGTCTTCCCGTTCTCGACGACCCTCTTCCCCTCGCAGGTGTACTCGTCGACCTCGGTGTAGTCGGTGTCCCCCGTCACCAGCTCGGTGTTGATCAGCCCGCGCTGGTCGTAGTACGCCCACGTGAGCGACGAGTTGCCCCGCTTCGAGTAGGTGACCGCCTTGTCGTCGGCGGCCCACCGGTACTCGATGCTGCCGTTCCCGACCATCCGCAGCTCCCGGCCCTGGAAGACCGTCGTGATCACGAAGTCCTTCTGCCGCTCCACGATCGTCCCGTCCGGCCGGAACTCGAACTCCCGCCCGCTGCCGGTGAACCGCATCTCCGGCTGGTTCGTGTAGAACTTGACCATGAAGGTCTCGTCGACCGACCGCCACGACCCGACGAGGCAGATCGACGGCCCCGCGGGCCTCGACGACGACGGCCGCGCACTCGGCGACGGCGACCCGACCGGCTCCGCACCACCGGCCGCCCCTCCGCAACACGACTCCGGCCCACCCCCGGTCGCCACCACCGCCGTCACCGCTGTGGATGCGAGGAGCGCGCACGCCGTGGCGACGGCCATGAGCACGATGACGGACTTCCCGGGTAACACAGGCGAACCGCTCACGCACCCATGCTATTGAGCGGGCCGCCGCCGACGGGTCCTGAGAAAGCGGAAGTTTCCGAAGTGTGCCCCGACCGGGTAGTGGGGCTGGGCCGTCCGAATGAACCTGGGCGGGCGGGCCGTTCGGCAGGTTCGCCGGACCGGGCGGTCTACCTATGGTCGAGGCATGACGAGCACCCTGGACCTGCGTGGTGAGGACTTCCTCGGTGATCCGCAGGGCGTGCTGCGCGGGTTGCGGGAGGCGGACTGGTTCGCGGAGACGGCGATGGGGCCGGCGATCCTGCGGTACGACGAGGTGCGGGCGTTGTTGTCGTCGTGGTCGTTGCGGACACCGGGGGTGGACTTCCTGGCGGCGCAGGGGATCACGGACGGGCCGGTGGTGGAGGCGGTGCGGGGGTTCCTGCTGAGCGCGGACGGGGACGACCACCAGCGGGTGCGGCGGTCGGTGGGCAAGGCGTTCACGGTGCGGCGGGTGGAGGACTTCCGGTGCCTGGCTGGGGATCTGGCCGACGAGCTGGTCGCCGGGCTGGGGAAACGGGCCGGGCAGGGGGCCGGGACCACGCGGAACGAGGGACCTGGGAGCGGACTGGGGAGCGGGCCTGGAAACGGGCCGGGCGGTGGACCTGGGAGTGGGGTGGAGAGCGGGGGCGGGTTCGACTTCGTCGAGGGGTTCGCGCAGCCGTTCGCGTTGGGGGCGTTGTGCCGGTTCGTGGGGATTCCCGAGGACGTGCGGCGCGAGGTCGGCGAGTGGACGGCGGACGTGGGGCTGGTGTTCGGGTTGGGGGTGGCCGAGCACGTGCCGCGGATCGAGGCCGCGTTGGAGAACCTGCACGGGTTCATCGACGACCTGCTGGACCAGCGCCGCCGCTCACCGCAGGACGACCTCCTCAGCGCGCTGGTCGACCAGTCGCTCACCGAGGCGGAGCTGCGGTCGCTGGTGATCACGCTGTTGTCGGCGGGCCACGGTTCGGTGCGGCACCAGCTCGGCAACGCGATGGCGGCGTTCCTGGCGCACCCCGACCAGTGGCGGCTGCTGGCCGCCGACCCGTCGCTCGCCGAGCAGGCCGCGGAGGAGGTCGTGCGGCACAGCCCGTCCGCGCTGCTCGGGCTGCCGCGCGTCGTCAAGGAGGACATCCGGGTCAACGGCACGACGTTCGCGGCGGGCAGCTGGGTCCTGCCGGTGACGGGGTCCGCCAACCGGGACGCGGCGGTGTACGACGAGCCGGACCGGCTGGACATCACGGTCGCGCGGACGGCGCACCTGACCTACGGCGGCGGCATCCACTACTGCCTCGGTGCCGCACTGGCACGCGTCGAGCTCCAGGAGGCGCTGCCCCGGCTGGCCGCCGCGATGCCGGACGTCCGCGCCGACGGCCCGGCGAAGTGGTTGCCCCCCAACGAGGTCGGGTACGGACCGCTGTCCCTGCCGCTACGCACCCCGTGACAGCACCGCGGGCCCGACCCGGTGGTCGGGCCCGCGGTGGTCGAGGGGACTACGCGGAGGGGGCCAGGAACAGCAGGCGGTTCGGGGAGCCCGAGCCGGGGTTGGTGACCTTGTTGGGGGTCGCCGCCGCGACGAGGGCCGAGGAGACCTGGGCCGGGGTGGCGGTGGTGTGGGTCTGGAGGTAGCGGGCGGCGACACCGGCGACGTGCGGGGTGGCCATCGAGGTGCCGCTGATCGTGTTGGTGGCGGTGTCGCTGGTGCCCCAGGACGAGGTGATCCCGCTGCCGGGGGCGAACAGGTCGAGCACGCTGCCGAAGTTGGAGTAGCTGGCGCGGGCGTCGGTGCGCTCGGTGGCGCCGACGGTGATGGCCTGCGTCACGCGGGCCGGGGAGAACGTGCTGGCGTTGGCGTTGCTGTTGCCCGCCGCGACGGCGTAGGTCACGCCGGAGGCGATCGAGCGGCGCACGGCGTCGTCGATGGCGGTGGACGCGCCGCCGCCCAGGCTCAGGTTCGCGACAGCGGGCTTGACGGCGTTGGCGGTCACCCAGTCGATGCCCGCGACGACCCCGGCGAGCGTACCGGAACCGCTGTTGTCGAGCACGCGGACCGCGACGACCTTCGCGCCCTTCGCGACGCCGTACTGGCTGCCCGCGATGGTGCCGGCGACGTGCGTGCCGTGGCCGTTGCCGTCCTGCGCTACGGCGTCGTTGTCGACGAAGTCACGGCCGTTGGCCGCGCGCCCGCCGAACGTCTGGTGGCTGATCCGCACGCCGGTGTCGATCACGTACGCCGTGACGCCCGACCCCGTCGACGTGTAGCTGTAGGCCGAGTCGAGGGGCGGGTTCGCCTGGTCGATCCGGTCCAGACCCCACGACGGCGGGTTCGACTGCGTCGTCTCGACGTGGAACACCTGGTCCTGCTCCACGTACTCGACGGCCGGGTCGGCCGCGAGCCGCTTCGCCTGGGACTCCGAGAGCTTCACGCTGAAACCGCGCAGCGCGCTGCCGTACACGCGGTCCACGGCGCCACCGAACCGGGCCGCCACGGTGTTCGCCGTGGCCTCCGTGCTCGACAGCGCCGCGGGTGTGTCCTTCAGCTTGACGACGTAGCTGCCGGACACCTTCTCCTTGGCGTCGGCGGAACGGATCTCGCCGGTCGCGGCCTGTGCCGGGGAAGCCAGCAGGGTTACGGCCGTGGTGACCACCGCGGCCACCCCGACACCGGCCAGGAACCGGACCTGTCGTGACTCTCGCATTCGTGAACCCCATTCTCGGATTGTGTCCGCCACGTCCACAGGGAGGGGAAGTGGCTGGTCACAACCGTAAGCAGCGAACGAGAACAGGGGAAAGGCCGAAAGATTGCCAGTTCATCGCGAGATGTCAAAACATGTTTCTACCTCGGGTTTCCCAACCCGTGAAAACCATTGACGAGAAAGGACTTCCAGTGTTCCGCGGGAAATGACAGCATTCCGACAGCGGGGTTTTTTGAATCACGGATGGCCACCACGTTACCCGCGAAGGCCACCTCGACACATGCGTCGTTGCTGCCACCGCCGCTACGGCTGCTCTTGCGCCAAGCAAGCCGGGAAGCGTCCACATTGGACAATTAGATCGCCTCACTCACTCGGATCCGAGGATCCGCTCGATCAGTGCCAGCGAATCCGCCGGTGAGAGCGCCCGCGAGCACAGGTGGTCGAAAAGAAGTCTAGCCCTGGAGACCTCATCGACCTCCTCGATGTGCGTGGATCCGGTGGGATAGGAGACGTACAGCAACTCGGGGTCATGCGGGTCCGGAAACTCCAACACGATGAAGGACCCGCTGATGCCACCATGACCACCCAAGCCGGTCGGCAACACCTGGAGCGTGATCGTCGACAGCTCGGTCATGCCGATCAGGTGCAGCAACTGCGCCCGCATGACCTTCGGTCCACCTATGGTCTGCCGCAGGGCGGCTTCATCCACCAGGGCGACGAGCCGCAGCGGATCCTCGTCGGCGACAAGCCGTTCCTGACGGATAAGCCGGACCGCGACGTCGTTCGCAAGCTCCTTCTTGGTGCGCTTCAACTGATGCAACTCGAACAGCGCCCGCATGTAGCCCTCGGTCTGCAACAACCCCGGCAGGTGCAGCAGGGTCAGCTCGCGCACCACCGCGGCCTCGGTCTCGACGTCGACGTACCCCATGTCCTTGATGCCGTAGCTGACCCACCAGCCGGGCTTGAGGGCGTCCCTGGTGCGGTCGACGAGGTCGGGCACGAACTGGTCGTACACGTCCATCATCGACCGCACCAGGTGCACGTCGACCCTGGTCTCCCCGGCCTCTATGCGTTGCAGCGAACTGCGGGACTTGTCGAGCAGGACGCAGGCCTTGTCGAGGCTCATGTCGGCCTCTTCGCGCATCGTCCGCAGGCGCTGCCCCAGCCTCCTGCGGCGGAACGTCGGCCGCTGTTGCGTGGTCACCGGACCTTTCTACCGATGCCCGCCGCAGGACTGGGATTCCCGCTACCCGAACGGGTTACGGGCCCGTCAGGCGTTCGGCGCCAGGAACAGCAGCCGGTTCGGGGAGCCCGAGCCGGGGTTGGTCACCTTGTCCTTGGTGGACGCCGAGACGAGCGCGGCGGACACCTGGGCGGGCGTGGCGTTCTTGTTGTTCTGGAGGAAGCGGGCCGCGATCCCGGCGACGTGCGGGGTCGCCATCGAGGTACCGCTGATCGTGTTCGTCGCCGTGTCGCTGGTGTTCCACGACGAGGTGATGCCCGAACCGGGCGCGAAGATGTCCAGCACCGAGCCGAAGTTCGAGTAGCTCGCGCGGGCGTCGGTGCGCTCGGTGGCGCCGACCGTGATGGCCTCGGCGACCCGCGCCGGGGACGACGTGCTCGCGTTGGCGTTGCTGTTGCCCGCCGCGACGGCGTAGGTCACGCCGGAGGCGATGGACCGGCGCACGGCGTTGTCGATCGTGGTGGAGGCGCCGCCGCCCAGGCTCATGTTGGCCACGGCGGGCTTGACGGCGTTCGCGGTCACCCAGTCGATGCCCGCCACCACACCGGCGGTCGTGCCGGAGCCGTTGTTGTCGAGCACCCGCACGCCGACGATCTTCGCGGCCTTGGCGATGCCGTACTGGCTGCCCGCGATGGTGCCGGCGACGTGCGTGCCGTGGCCGTTGCCGTCCTGCGCGACGTTGTCGCCGTCGACGAAGTCGCGGCCGTTGGACGCGCGCCCGCCGAACGTGCTGTGGCTGATCCGCACCCCGGTGTCGATCACGTACGCGGTGACGCCCGCGCCGGTCGAGGTGAAGTCGTAGGACGAACTGAGCGGCAGGTTCGCCTGGTCGACCCGGTCCAGCCCCCACGACGGCGGGTTCGCCTGCGTCGTGTCGACCTGGAACACCTGGTCCTGCTCGACGTACTCGACGGCGGGGTTGGCCGCGAGCCGCCTCGCCTGGTCCTCGGACAGCTTCACGGTGAACCCGCGCAGCGCGGTGCCGAACACCCGGTCGACGCCGCCGCCGACACCGGCCGCGGCCCGGTTGGCCGACGCCTCCGCGGTGGCCTCGGTGACCTCGCTGTCCTTGAACTTCACGATGTAGCTGTTCGGAACCTTGTTCGCGGCGTCCGCGTCGCGGATCCCGCCCTCCGCCGCGGTGGCCGGGGACGCCAGCAGGGTGGCCGTCGTGGCGGCCAGCACCGCTGCCGGGATGCCGGCCAGGAACCGGACCTGTGGTGACTTTCGCATTCGTGATTCCCGTCCTCGAACGGTGTCCGGACGCCGTTCCACCCAACGCCTGCAGGGGCGTGGAACGGGCCCGACCACCTGGTCGATTCACACTTTTCTCACACTGTGCGCTACAGCCCCATCGCTGACGCTCAAGCAGCCTAAGCAATAAGCTGAACGGGTGAAAGACGGGAACATTCACACCCGTTTTACTCTGTTAAAACAGTTTCTACCTGCGGTTTTGCCCGAGAAAATGACCGTTCCTACTCGCATTCTGGACTTGCCGGTCTATCGACCCCCCTATGCCAGTAGGGGTGGTTTCACACCGTCCCGAAAGGACTGGAAACGTTCCTGCGAAACGGCGGAAATTCGCCGGCCGGATTCGCGGAATGGCGTACCCGGTGCGGTCGGCGGAGTCGTGCGCCACCTGCCGCACCGGGTCCTGCCTACAGCGCCGGGTCCCAGTACAGGAGCCTGCCGAACGGCACCGGTGTGCCCGCGGCCACGATCGCCGCGGACACCTGCGCGGCCGTGGCCGTCGGGTTGAACTGGAGGTAGCGGGCGGCGACACCGGCGACGTGCGGCGCCGACATCGAGGTGCCGCTGAGGGTGTTGACGGCGGTGTCGCTGGTGTTCCACGCCGACACGACGTTCTGGCCCGGCGCGTAGACGTCCACACCCGGCCCGTAGTTGGACGACGACGACCTGGTGTCGGTGATCGTGGACGCCCCGACGGTCAACGCCTCGGCGACGCGCGCGGGCGAGTAGTTCGCGACGTCGGTGTTGCTGCCGCCCGCGGAGACCGTGTAGGTGACACCGCTGAGGATGGAGGTGCGCACGGCGTCGTCCATCGCGACCGAGGCGGAGCCGCCGATGCTCATGTTGGCGACGGCGGGCTTGACCGAGTTGTTGGTCACCCAGCCGACCCCCGCGATGACGCCCGCCGTGGTACCGGAACCGGTGGGGCCCAACACCTTCACGCCCCACGCGGTGGCCTGCTTGGCGATGCCGTAGGTCGTGCCGATCGCGGTGGCGGCGACGTGCGTGCCGTGGCCGTTGAGGTCGTCGGCGACCGGGTCGTTGTCGACGAAGTCCCAACCGTCGCGGGCGCGGCCGCCGAAGTCGACGTGCGTCTTGCGGATGCCGGTGTCGATCACGTACACGTTCACGCCGAGACCGGTGGACGTGTAGCTGTACGCGTGGTCCAGCGGCAGGGCGCGCTGGTCGGTGCGGTCGAGGCCCCACGTCGGGTTGAGCTGGGTCGCGGTGGAGTGCACGACCTGGTTCTGCTCGACGTACTCGACCGACGGGTCGGCCGCCAGGCGCCTGGCCTCCTTCTCCGACATCGAGGCGGTGAAACCGTTGAACGCGCCCGTGAGCACCCGGCCGCCGACGGCCGCGGCGAGCCGGTCGCCGCCGCTCCTGACCTTCACGATGTAGCTGCCGGGGATCGCGGTCGGCGACCCGGCGGCGAGGACGACACCCTCCGCGGCCCGGGCGGGTGCGGCGGCGAGCGCCACCCCGAGGACGGCCACCCCTAAGCACGACAACAGCTTGCGCATGGCGGATTCCCTTCTACGCAGGGCGGTGGCCCCGACGCGGGACGCGTCGGGGCCACCGTGGGGAACAGCGAACTAGGCGGTCGGGGACCGGAACAGCAGGCGGTTCGGGGAACCGGAACCGGGGTTGGTCACCTTGCCGGTGGTCGCCGTCGAGGTGATCGCGGAGGACACCGTGGCGGGCGAGGCGGTCGGGTTGGACTGGAGGTAGCGGGCCGTCACGCCGACCACGTGCGGGGTCGCCATGGAGGTGCCGCTGATGGTGTTCGTCGCGGTGTCGCTGGTGTTCCACGACGAGGTGATGCCCGAACCGGGCGCGAAGACGTCGAGCACCGAGCCGAAGTTCGAGTAGCTGGCGCGGGCGTCGGTGCGCTCGGTGGCGCCGACCGTGATGGCCTGCGTCACGCGGGCCGGGGAGAACGTGCTGGCGTTGGCGTTGCTGTTGCCCGCGGCCACGCCGTAGGTCACACCTGCCGCGATGGAGGAGCGGACCGCGTCGTCCAGCGCGGTGGACGCGCCGCCGCCGAGGCTCATGTTGGCCGTGGCGGGCTTGACGTGGTTGTTGGTCACCCAGTTGATGCCCGCGACGACACCGGCGGTCGTGCCGGAGCCGCCGTTGTCGAGCACGCGCACGGCGACGATCTTGACGCCCTTCGCGACGCCGTACTGGCTGCCGCCGATGGTGCCTGCGACGTGCGTGCCGTGGCCGTTGCCGTCCTGCGCGACGTTGTCGTTGTCCACCGCGTCGTAGCCGTTGACCGCGCGGCCGCCGAACGTCTGGTGGGTGATCCGCACACCGGTGTCGATGACGTAGGCGTTCACGCCCGCGCCGGTCGAGGTGTAGCTGTAGGAGGAGTTGAGCGGGAGGCTGGCCTGGTCGATCCGGTCCAGACCCCACGACGGCGGGTTGGCCTGCGTGGTCTCGACGTGGAAGACCTGGTTCTGCTCGACGTACTCGACCGACGGGTCGGCGGCCAGGCGCTTGGCCTGCTTCTCCGACGCGGTCGCCGCGAAGCCCTTGAACCCGCCCTCGTACGTGCGGTCGATCTTCGCGTCGAACTTCGACGCGAGCGAGTCGACCGACGCCGTGGAGAAGTCCTTCAGCTTCACGATGTAGCTGCCGGGAATCGCCTCGGGCGCCCCCGCTGCCCGGATCGTGCCCTCGGCTGCCTGCGCGGTGCCTGCCAGGGTGATCGTCGCGGCGGCCGCGACCACCACCGCCCCGGCACCCGCCAACCAGCGCACCTGTCGTGTTTCACGCATTCGTCTGTTCCTGTCGTTCGCAGGGACGGCCGACGAAGTGACCCGTGGGCAGCGGAAGACGGGGTACGACGACCGCGTGTCACGCCCGTGATCAGGCGCTCCACGTCTTCCGAGGCTATTGAGGATCCGAGATGTCCGAAATCGACCAGATGCCTCAGTGGTCCTACTCACGTCGTGGGGCAGCAGGGCCACGCCGATCGTCGCATACCTCCGGAGGTACGCCCCCGTGCGTACGTCGGGAATGAACAGGGCCGAAAGTCTCGACAATCGGGTGTTTCATTAACAGTGTCAGCTGCTGGAATGGCGACGGAACATCCCCGAACGGCTGTACCCCCGTCCTGATTTGTCACAGTAGGGTCGCTCCCGCTGTAGTTCCCCCAGAACGGAGTGGGTAATGGTCGGCCATGCCACCGAAACGGCCGAGGAGTTCGCCGAAACACTGCGTGCCGCGATCCGCGCGAAAGGCTTGAGCCTCGACCGCATTCGGCACCGCCTGCAGATGCGCGGAGCACCGATCAGCATCACGGCGCTGAGCTACTGGCAGTCGGGCAGGCGCAGGCCGGAACGACCGGACTCGCTGCTCGCGTTGGGCCACCTCGAAGACGTGCTCGACCTCCCCGAAGGGGCGTTGAGCCAACTCCTCGGACCACCGAGGCCGCGCGGACGCGGCCGGGTCCGTCCCCCGACACCGCAGGTCCAGGGCGCGGGGCGGGACAACGTCCGGCTCGCGCAGCTGCTCGCGGGCGTCGACACCAGTTCCGACACCGGGCTGAGCCGGGTCTCCCAGCAGGACCGGGTCGAGATCGGGGCCGACGGCGGGACCCGCAGACTGCGCTCCCGGCACACCCTGCGGGCCGACCGCAGCGGCGTCGACCGGTGGGTGCTGGTGTACGACACCGACGCCCCCGGCAACCCGCTGCCCTCGGTCGGGATGCTGCGTTCGTGCAGGCTCGGGCGGTTGATAGCGGACCCCACCAGCGGGATCCTGGTCGCCGAGCTGCTGTTCCCGAAGCCGTTGCGGCAGGGCGAGACGCTGGTGCTGGAGTACGAGCTGCTCCAGGACGAGGCGCCCTACCCCGCGCTGGAGACCTCGCACTTCCGCCGCTTCCGGCTGCCCGTCCGGGAGTACTCGCTGGAGGTCCGCTTCGACTCCCGGTGCCTGCCCGCGCGGTGCGAGCGCTTCTCCACGCCCGATCTCGAGCAGGGCACCGAGATCGAGGTGGACGAGTGGGGTTACGCGTTCGCCACATCGCGCGACTTCGGGCCGGGAATTTTCGGCATCAGATGGGAATGGGTTCTTAGCTAAACTAATAGGACCGGGGCAGGTTCAGGGTGTGCTGCGCCACGTAGTTGAGGATCATTTCCCGGCTCACCGGGGCGATTCGGGAAATACGTGACGCGGACAACAGCGAGCCCAGTCCGTACTCGGTGGCGAGACCGTTGCCGCCGTGCACCTGGATGGCCAGGTCGACCGCGGTGGCAACCGCTTCCCCGGCCGCGTACTTCGCCATGTTGGCCGATTCACCGGCCGCCTTGTCCTGCCCCGCGTCGTAGAGCGCGGCGGCTTTCTGGGTCATCACGCGGGCCAGCTCCACCTGGATGGCGCACTGCGCCAGCGGGTGGGCCAGCCCCTGGTGGGAGCCGATGGGCGCCCCCCAGACCGACCTGGTGCGGGCGTACTCCGCCGCCTTGTCCAGGGCCCTGCGGGCCATACCAGTGGCGAACGACGCCGCCATGATGCGCTCCGGGTTGAGCCCGGCGAACAGCTGGGCCAACCCGGCGTCCTCGGAGCCCACCAGGGCGTCCGAGGGCAGGCGGACGTCGTCGAAGAACATGGTGAACTGCTTCTCCGGCGAGACGATGTCCATCTCGATGGGCCGGTAGGTCAGGCCCGCGACGTCCGTGGGCACGATCATCAGCGCCGGGCCGGTCTCGCTGAACGCCACGACCAGCACGGCCTGGACCTCGTCCACGCCGGAGATGTAGTACTTGCCGCCGGACAGGACCCACTCGTCGCCGTCGCGGCGGACCCTCGTGGCGAGCCGGTGCGAGTTCGAGCCCGCGTCCGGCTCGGTGATCGCGAACGCCATCTTGGTGGTGCCCTCGGCGAAGCCGGGCAGCCACCGCTGCTTCTGCGCGTCGGTGCCGAAGCGGGCGATCACCGTGGCGCAGATGGCCGGGGAGACCACCATGAGCAGCATCGGGCTGCCCGCCCGTGCCAACTCTTCACAGACAGCGGCCAGGTCTCCGATGCCGCCGCCACCGCCGCCGTACTCCTCCGGTACCGCCACTCCGAGGTATCCGAGCTTGCCCGCCTCGGCCCACAGCTCGTCGGTCTTCTCCCCCGCGCGGGCCTTGGAGACGAAGTACTCGTGGCCGTAGCGGGAGCCCAGGTCCGCCACGGCCGCGCGCAGCGCCCGGCGCTCGTCGCTCTCGGTGAAGTTGATGCTCATCTCATGCTCCCTGTCCGCTCGACTCCGCGAGCGAGTCGTCGGCCACCACGACCAGCACGTCGCCCGAGTCGACCTGCTGCCCTTGGGTGATCCGCAGCTCGGTGACCGTGCCCGCGGTCGAGGCGAGGACCCGGTGCTCCATCTTCATCGCTTCCAGCACGAGCAGCTCCGCGCCCGCCTCGACCCGTTGCCCCTGCTCGACCGCGACCCGCACGACCGTGCCGGGCATCGGCGCGACCGTCGCGCCGGGCGCCACCTTCGTCTCCGGGGCGGGGAAGCGGGGCACGACCCTGAGCGTCACGGCGCCCAGCGGCGAGTCGACCTCGACGGTGTCGCCGTAGACCGCGACGTGGAAACGTTTCCGCACACCATCGAGTTCGAGCGTCACCACGTCTTCGTTCGCGTCCA
Source organism: Umezawaea tangerina (assembly GCF_003002815.1). Classification (GTDB taxonomy): domain Bacteria; phylum Actinomycetota; class Actinomycetes; order Mycobacteriales; family Pseudonocardiaceae; genus Umezawaea; species Umezawaea tangerina. The sequence continues at coordinate 616,854 of NZ_PVTF01000006.1, forward strand.
CAACTGTCAACGGGAGGTTCGTGACCACGCCGTCGCGGGTGTGCCGGTACTCGACGTCGACACCCTCGTAGCTCACCCGCTGCGGCTGCGACGGCAGGTTGCGCCAGCCGCTGGGCAACGCGCCCGTGCGCCGTCGCGCGGCCTGAGCCAGTGCCGCGGCCAACGCGCTCGGCGCTAGGTCGCGCTCCTTGGCCGGCGTGAGGCGGTGCTCGTCGAGGAACCCGGTGTGGGTGTTGCCGTCGACGAACTCCGGGTGCCGCAGGACGTCCACGAGCAGGTCGCGGTTCGTGACCAGGCCGTGGACCCGGCTGGCCGCGAGCGCGGCGGCGAGCTTGCGGGCCGCGCTGGTCCGGTCCGGCGCCCACGCGATCACCTTGGCCAACATGGGGTCGTAGTGCACGCCGACGACCGAGCCGCTCTCGACACCGCTGTCCACGCGGACGTCGCCGGGCACCTCGAACCGGTGCAGCGTGCCGCTTGCGGGCCGCCAGTCCCGCGTCGGGTCCTCGGCGTAGAGGCGGACCTCGATCGCGTGGCCGTTCGGCGTCGGCGGTTCGGCCGGGAGCCGCGCGCCTTCGGCGATGGCGAGCTGCCAGGCCACCAGGTCGACCCCGAAGACCAGCTCGGTGACCGGGTGCTCGACCTGGAGGCGGGTGTTGACCTCGAGGAAGTGGAAGTCGCCGTCGGAGAACAGGAACTCGACGGTGCCGGCGCCGACGTACCCGATCGCCTCCGCGGCGGCCGTGGCGGCGTCGTAGAGCCGTTGGCGCGCCTCGGGACCCACCGCCGGACTCGGGGTCTCCTCCACGATCTTCTGGTGCCGCCGCTGGATCGAGCACTCCCGCTCGCCCAGCACCCACACCGTGCCGTGCGCGTCGGCGAGCACCTGCACCTCGACGTGCCGGGCGCCCTCCAGCAGCGGTTCGCAGAACACCGTGCCGTCGCCGAACGCCGACTCGGCCTCGCGCCGGGCACCCGCGACGGCCTCCGCCAGCTCCTCCTTCGCCCGGACCACCCGCATACCCCGGCCACCGCCGCCCGCGGACGCCTTGACCAGCAACGGGAACACGTCGGCGGTCTCGGGGTCGAGCTCGGCCAGCACCGGCACGCCCGCCGCGGCCATCCGCTTCTTCGCGGCGACCTTCGACCCCATGGCCTCGATGGCCTCCGGGGTCGGCCCGACCCAGGTCAGCCCGGCGGCCAGCACCGCGCGGGCGAAGTCGGCGTTCTCGGAGAGGAACCCGTAACCGGGGTGCACCGCGTCCGCCCCGGCCCTCAGAGCGGCGTCGACCAGCAGGTCGGCGCGCAGGTACGTCTCGGCCGGGGTGGCGCCGGGCAGCCGGACGGCCGCATCGGCCTCCTCGACGTGCGGCGCGTCGGCGTCCGGGTCGGAGTGCACGGCGACCGGCGAGATGCCGAGGTCGCGGCACGTGCGGATGACGCGACGGGCGATCTCGCCGCGGTTCGCGATCAACAAGGTCTGGATCATGGTCACATCCGGAAGACGCCGTAGCCCTCGGCGCCCTTGATCGGTCCACTGTGGACGGCGGACAGGCACAGGCCGAGCACGGTCCGGGTGTCACGGGGGTCGATGACCCCGTCGTCGTACAGCCGACCGGACAGGAACGGAGCCAGCGACTGCTGCTCGATCTGCCCCTCGACCATCTCCCGCATCGCCGCGTCGTGGTCTTCGTTGTAGTCCTGCCCCTTCGCCGCCGCGGCCTGCCGCGCGACGATGGACAGCACCCCGGCGAGCTGCACGGGGCCCATCACGGCGGACTTGGCGTTGGGCCAGGTGAACAGGAACCGCGGGTCGAACGCCCGCCCGCACATCCCGTAGTTGCCCGCCCCGTAGGACGCGCCCAGGTTCACGGTCAGGTGCGGCACCCGGCTGTTCGACACCGCGTTGATCATCATCGCGCCGTGCTTGATGATCCCGCCCTGCTCGTACCGCGCGCCCACCATGTAGCCGGTGGTGTTCTGCAGGAAGAGCAGCGGGGTGTCCGCCGAGTTCGCCAGCTGGATGAACTGCGTCGCCTTCTGCGACTCCTCGCTGAACAGCACCCCGCGCGCGTTCGCCAGGATCCCGACCGGGTACCCGTGCAGGTCGGCCCACCCCGTGACCAGGCTCGTGCCGTAGCCCGGCTTGAACTCGTCGAACCGCGAGCCGTCCACGATCCGCGCGATCACCTCGCGCGGGTCGAACGGGACCCGCGGGTCGGTCGGCACGAGCCCCAGCAGCTCCTCGGCGCCGTAGAGCGGTTCCTCCACGGGTTTCGGCTCCGGTCCGAGCTTGCGCCAGTTCAGCCGCGCCACGATCCGCCTGGTCAGCCGGATCGCGTCCACCTCGTCCTCGGCCACGTAGTCCGCCAGTCCGGACACCGTGCCGTGCATGTGCGCGCCGCCCAGCGCCTCGTCCTCGGCCTCCTCGCCGGTGGCCATCTTGACCAGCGGCGGACCGCCGAGGAACACCTTCGAGCGGTCCTTGACCATGACCACGTGGTCGGACATGCCCGGCACGTACGCCCCGCCCGCGGTCGCGTTGCCGAACACCGCCGTCACCGTCGGGATGCCCGCCGCCGACAACCGCGTCAGGTCCCGGAACGCCCGCCCGCCGGGGATGAAGATCTCGGCCTGGCTCGGCAGGTCCGCACCGCCGGACTCGACCAGGCTCACCACCGGGAGCCGGTTCGCGAACGCGATGTCGTTGGCGCGGAAGGTCTTGCGCAGCGTCCACGGGTTGCTCGCGCCGCCGCGCACCGTCGGGTCGTTGGCCACGACCAGGCACTCGACGCCCTCGACGACACCGATGCCCGTGACCACGCTGGCGCCGACCGGGAAGTCCGTGCCCCACGCCGCCAGCGGTGACAGCTCCAGGAACGGGCTGTCCCGGTCCACCAGCAGCTCGATCCGCTCGCGGGCGAGGAGCTTGCCGCGCTTGTGGTGGCGCTCGGTGTACTTGGGCCCACCACCGGCCAGCGCCTTGGCCTGCTCGCCGTCCAGCTCCGCGATCTTGCCGAGCAGCGCGGACCGGTTGTCGTGGTAGTCCGCCGATCCGGTGTCCAGCACCGAGTGCAGCGTGGTCATGACGTGTACCCCAATCGGCGGGCGGCCAGTTCGGCCATGACTTCGGTGGTGCCGCCGCCGATGCCGAGGATGCGGGCGTCGCGGTAGTGGCGTTCGACCTCGGCGTCGCGCAGGTAGCCGAAGCCGCCGTGCAGCTGCACGGCCTCGTCCACGACGAAGTCGCAGGCGGCGACGGCGGCGTTCTTGGCGAAGCAGACCTGGGCGACGCACTCGCGGCCGTCGGCGATCATCGCGGCGACCTCCCTGGTGTAGGTGCGGGCCAGTTCGGTGCGCTGGGCCATCTCGACGAGCTTGTGGCTGACCAGCTGGCGCTTGACCAGCGGCTTGCCGAAGGTCTCGCGGGTGCGGACGTAGGCGAGCGTGAGGTCGAGGCAGCGCTGGGCGGTGGCGTAGGCCTCGACGGCCATGGTGATGCGCTCGACCTGGAACTGGCGCATGACCAGGGCGAAGCCGCCGTTCTCCGGTCCGACCAGGTTCGCGGCGGGGACGCGGGTGTCCACGAAGGACAGTTCGGCCGTGTCGGAGCAGTGCCAGCCCATCTTCTCCAGCCTGCGCACGACCTCGATCCCCCGGTCGACCACCAGCAGGCTCACGCCCCCGTAGCCGGGGCCGCCCGTCCGGACCGCCGTGGTCACGAAGTCGGCGCGGGCACCGGAGGTGATGAACGTCTTGGTGCCGTTGACGACGTAGTCGTCGCCGTCGCGGACCGCGGTGGTGCGCAGGGCCGCGACGTCCGAGCCGCCGTCGGGCTCGGTGATGGCGAGGGCCCCGATCAGGTCGCCGGCGAGGGTCGGGCGGACGAACCGGTCGACCAGGCCGGGGTCGCCCGCGTCCACGATGTGCGGGAGGGCGATGCCGTGCGTGAACAGCCCCGCGACCAGACCGGACGAGCCGCCCGCCTGGATGATCTCCTCGGTCATCACGACGCTGTCGAGGAGGTCGCCGCCGCTGCCGCCGACCTCCTCGGCGAAACCGATGCCCAGCAGGCCGACCTTCGCCGCGGCGCGGTGCAGGTCGCGCGGCAGTTCGCCTGCCCGTTCCCAGTCGTCCAGGTGCGGCACGACCTCGCGTTCGGTGAACTTGCGGACCGTGGCCCGCAGCTCCTTGCGTTCTGGGGTGGCGAAGAGGTCGGCCGTGATGCCCGAGGACTCGCTTGCGGGATCGAGCGTGCTCACAGCAACGCCTCCGGGATGTCGACGTGCCGGGAACGCAGCCACTCGCCGAGCGCCTTGGCCTGGGGGTCGAAGCGGGTCGACGAGGCCACGCCGTCGCCGAGCAACCCGTGCAGGACGAAGTTGAGGGCGCGGAGGTTGGGGAGCTCGTAGCGGACGACCTCGCCCGCCTCGGGCAGGAGCTCCTTGAGGCGGGCGACGGTCAGCTCGCCGACCAGCCACGCGTAGGCCTCGTCGGTGCGGACCCAGACGCCGAGGTTGGCGTCGCCGCCCTTGTCGCCCGAGCGGGCTCCCGCGATGGTGCCGAGGGGGACCTTCATACCGCTACCACCTTCCCGTCGGGCAGGGTCGCCTGGTGCGCGACGCGGTCGCGGGGCACGTACGCGGCGCGGTAGACGCCGAACGGGGTGCCGTCCGACGGGGGCGCGGTGACGTGGAAGCCGGGGTAGGAGCCGAGCGCCAGCTCGATCGCCGTGCGCGAGAAGGCCTTGGCGCGCTTGGGGTCGGGCGTCTTGATGGTCACGTGCAGCAGCGCGCTGGCCGTCTCCTCGGTGTCCGCGTCCGGCTGGTCGGTGCGGGCCAGCGTCCAGGTCAGCCCCTCGGTGCCCAGCGCGCCCTCCAGCTGCCTCCGCACCAGAGCGGCCTTCTCGGGGACGTCCAGTCCACTGAGGACGAACGTGGTCCCGTTGCGGAAGCCGCCGAGGCTGTTGAGGCACACCTTCAGCGTCTCCGGCGGCGGGCTCCCCCGCACTCCCGAGATCCGCACACCGCGGGCGTGCTCCGCCAGCTCGATCGTGTCGAAGTGGCTCACCACGTCCGGTCCGGGGTAGGCCGGGTCGCCGATCTCGTAGAGGAGCTGCGCGGTGACCGTGTCGATCGTGACCGCTCCCCCGGTGCCCTCGTGCTTGGTGATCACCGACGAGCCGTCGGCCTCCACCTCGGCGATCGGGAAGCCCGGCCGGTCGACGTCGAGCGAGGTGAAGAACGAGTAGTTGCCGCCGGTCGCCTGCGTCCCGCACTCCAGCACGTGACCCGCCACCGTCGCGCCCGCCAACGCGTCCCAGTCCTCGCGCGCCCACCCGAAGTGCGCCGCCGCGGGCCCGACCACCAGCGACGCGTCGGTCACCCGCCCGGTCACCACGACGTCCGCCCCGGCCCGCACGCACTCCGCGATCCCCCACGCCCCGAGGTAGGCGTTCGCCGTCAACGCCTCCGGGAAGTCCGCCCGCAGGTCGTCCCCCGTCACCACACCGATCCTCGCCCCGACGCCGAGCTTGTCGATCGCCGCCGCCAACCCCCGCGGGTTGAGGCCGCCCGCGTTCGCCACGACCGTCACCCCGCGCTCGACGGCCAGCCCGAGGCAGTCCTCCATCTGGCGCAGGAACGTCTTCGCGTACCCGAGACCCGCGTCCTTCACCCGGTCGCGCCCGAGGATCAGCATCGTCAGCTCGGCGAGGTAGTCACCGGTGAGCACGTCCAGCTCACCGCCCTCCAGCATCTCCCGCACGGCGCCGAGCCGGTCGCCGTAGAACCCCGACGCGTTCCCGATCCGGATCACGACGCCACCCTCCCGGCGCCGGGAGGGCCCGCGAACGCCTGCGCGATGGGCAGCCACTGCTCGGCGACCGGACCGGTGGCGGTCACCGCGAGGTCGTCGCGGTGTGCTCGCTGGGTGACCAGCAGGCAGAAGTCCAACGCCGGACCGGTGACGCGGTCCGCCGCGTCCTCCGGCCCCCAGACCCACGGCAGACCGTCCGGTCCGACCAGCTCGACCCGCACCGGGTCGGTGGGGACCTCCAGGCCGTTGACCAGGAACGCGAACGGGATCGTGCGGACGCCGATGTGGGCCACGTGGCGCAGCCGCTCCGTCGGTTCGCGGTGCACGCCGAGGGCGTCCGCGACGTCCTGGCCGTGCGCCCACGTCTCCATCAGCCGGGCCGTCGCCATCGACACCGGGCTCATCGGCGGGCCGAACCAGAGGAGCTTCTCGCCCTGCGGCACGGCGGCGAGCGCCTCGGCCAGCTGTTCGCGGCCCGCTCGCCAGTACGCCAACAGGTCCGGTCGGGCCGCGCATTCGGCGGCGCGGTCGTCCACGGTGTGCTCGGTGTAGTCGGACAGCCCGGCGCGGAAGGCATCGGGATCCTTGATGGCGAGCAGGGAAACGTGGTCGGTCCACGCGAGATGTCCGATCTGGTGCGCGACCGTCCAGCCCTCGGCGGGCGTCGGCACCGACCAGTCCTCCAGGCCGGCGACCAGGTCGTCCAGCTCCGCGCTCTCCAGCCGCAGGTCGTCCAGCACGTCGATGATCACCGCTTGCCCTCCTCAAGGGCGGCTTCGAGCATCCCGGCCCAGTGCCGCACTATGCCCGCCCGTCTTCTGTGGTCGTCCGCGAGCTGGTTGGCCAACGCCAGGCCCCGCACCAGGTCCAGGGTGATCTGCACGGCCTCGCGCACCCCCGGTCTCGACTCGTCGGCGCCGAGCAGCTCGACGGCCAGCCGGTGCGTCTCGCGCCCGATCTTCGTCTGCAGCGGCAGCACGATCGTCTTCAGCTCGGCGTCCGTCCGCGCCGCCACCCACAGCTCCAGCGCGGCGCTGAACAGGTCGCTCGCGTAGAAGTCCGCGATCAGGCCGACCACGGCGACCGGGTCGCGGCCGACGCCGACCGCCCGTTCCTTCAGCTCCAGCACGCTCTCGGCACCCAGGTGCTCGACCGCGCCCGCGACCAGCTCGCCGCGCGTGCGGAAGTGGTGCAGCTGCGCGCCGCGCGAGACGCCCGCCCGCTCGGCGACCAGGATCGTGGTGGTGCGCGCCCAGCCGCGCTCGACGAGGCACTCGACCGTGGCCTCCATCAGCTTGCGCCTGGTCTCCCGGCTGCGGTCGGCCTGCCGCTGCCTCACCTCGAGTGCCATACCCCGGATCCTGGCCCGGAACCAACAAACAGTCAAGCCTGATTGTTGTGCGGAAAGTGATCCAGGCCACCGTGGACTGTCCACTGTGGGTGGTGCGGAGGTCCGCAGGACGGCCGGTGGCGGAAGGAGGAGACGACTGACCCGACCGTACGATCTTTGGTGAATTCTCGACGCCACCCCTTTCGCTCAGGGTGATCGACCGCTAACCCTAAGACGCCGTTCCCCCCTGCCCGGTGTCCTACGGAGAACAAATGCGAGCGTTCCGCGTCATCGCCTTACCCCTGTTGGCCGTCCTCTCCCTGCTGGTCGGCACCTACTCCGCCGCCGCGGCCCCCCGCGCGATCACCAAGTACGTGGCGCTGGGCGACTCCTACGCGGTCGGCGTCGGGACCTACGGCTACGACAACCCCGACGACCCCTGCCGTCGCGGCCCGTACGCCTACCCCCGCCTCTGGGCGGCCGCGCACCCGTCCGTGGCGTTCACCGAGGCGTCCTGCTCCGGCGCCAAGACCGCCGACGTGCTCAGCACGCAACTCCCGCTGGTCACCGCGGACACTTCACTGGTCACCATCCAGGTCGGCGGCAACGACGCCGGTTTCGTCGACGTCCTCGTCGGCTGCACGTTCGGCTCCGACTCCGACTGCGTCACCCGCACCCAGGCCGCCAGCGAGGTCGTCCGCACGACGGTCGCGCCCGCGTTGCAGAAGACCTACGCGGCCGTCCGGGCGAACGCCCCGTCGGCCAAGGTCGTCGTCATCGGCTACCCGCGCATCTACAAGCCGGGCGGCACGTGCTTCGGCCAGCTGAGCGCGCCCAAGCAGGCGGCGATCAACGCGTCCGCGGACGTGCTCGCGGGCGTCACCGCGACCCAGGCGGCCGCGGCGGGCTTCACGTTCCTCGACGCGCGAACGACGTTCAACGGTCACGAGATCTGCACTTCCGACTGGTACCTGACCGCACTGGAAATCTTCAAGCTGAACGAGTCGTTCCACCCGAACAAAAAGGGTCACCAGCTCGGCTACTTCGGCCCGCTGAACGCCATTACCGGCTGATCCGCCAGAAAGCGAAACACCCCTTGGGACGGTGCACCCAAGGGGTGTTCGGCGTGCTCGGACAACTACGTGACAACGGTGCTTCCGACATATGAATGGGGAACAAAACACCAGCTCAGCAGGGAAATCACCGTCCGTAGTGTTACGGCGGTGGAATTAACATGTGAGCGAGGTTGCAAGTTTTCAGCCCATCAACGCATTGACCTGACCGGGGGTAACCGCTTAACTCCGAGTAGTCCCTGTCACTCTTTCGAGAATTGCTGGAGTGCAAATGCACGGGTTGCTCCACCGAACCAGCACGGACGATCTGGTGATCGCGCTGAACCCGTTCTCCACGACCTCCCCGAGAATGACGGCGGCCGCGGTGCGGGCGGGGGCGCTCGGCGTGCTGGACCTCGGGACGGGCGACCGGGCCGCGCGGTCGGCGCTGAGCCGCACCGCCCGGTGGACCAACGGCCCGTTCGGCGTGCGGGTCACCGCGGGCTGCGCGCTGACCGCGGCGGACCTGCCCGAGCAGGTGTCCGCGGTGGTCCTCGCCGTCGGCGCGACCGCGCGCCCGGAGGACTTCCCCGGCCTGCGGGTGCTGGTCGAGGTGACCGACCGCGACCAGGCCCACGACGCCGTCCTGCACGGCGCGCACGGCGTGATCGCCCGCGGCCACGAGAGCGGCGGGCGGGTCGGCGACCTGGCCACGTTCGTGCTCCTGCAACAGCTCCTGGCCGACCTGGACGCGCCCGTGTGGGCCGCGGGCGGCATCGGGCCGAACACGGCGGCCGCGGCGGTGGCCGGTGGCGCGGCGGGGGTCGTGCTGGACGTCCAGCTCGCGCTGCTCGCCGAGTCCGAGCTGCCCGCCGACGTGACCGGCGCGATCGCCACGATGGACGGTTCGGAGACGACCGTCGTGCACGGACACCGCGTGCTGCTCCGCAAGGGACCCGGAGCACCCGCGGCACCCGACCCCGACGCGCTGACCGGCCCGCTGGACACCCGCTTCCTGCCCGTGGGCCAGGACGGCTTCCTGGCCGCCGTTTTCCGCGACCGCTGGGGCACCGTCGGCGCGGCCGTCCGCGGCGTGCGCGACGCCGTCACCCGCGCGCTCACCGGTCCCGGCGCCGACGCCCTCGGCCCGGACTCCGCGGGCGCCCGCGCGATGGGCACCGCGCTGCCCGTCGCGCAGGGTCCGATGACCAGGGTCAGCGACCAGCCCGCGTTCGCCGCCGCGGTCGCCGGAGGTGGTGGTCTGCCGTTCATCGCGCTGGCGCTGTCCACCGGTCCGCAGACCCGCGAGGTGCTGACCAGGACTCGCGAGCAGCTCGGCGACACCCCCTGGGGCGTCGGGGTCCTGGGCTTCGCCGCCGAGGACGTGAAGTCCGCCCAGCTCGACGTGATCCGCGAGGTGCGGCCGACGCACGCGATCATCGCGGGTGGGCGTCCGGCGCAGGCGGCGGCGCTCGACGAGGTCGGCGTCACCACGTTCCTGCACGTGCCCTCGCCCGGTCTGCTGCGGCAGTTCCTCGCGGCCGGGGCGCGGCGGTTCGTGTTCGAGGGCGCCGAGTGCGGCGGCCACGTGGGGCCGCGCAACAGCTTCCCGCTGTGGGAGGCGCAGCTGGCCGTGCTCGCCGAGTGGACGGACGCGGGCCACCCGGCCGACGACGTCCACGTGCTGTTCGCGGGCGGCGTCCACGACGAGCGCTCCGCCGCGATGGTGGCGGCGCTGGCGACCCCGCTGACCGAGCGCGGCGGCGCCATCGGCGTGCTGATGGGCACCGCGTACCTGTTCACCGAGGAGGCCGTCGCGGCGGGCGCGGTCCAGCCGCTGTTCCAGCGCCAGGTCGTGGCGGCCGCGAGCACCGCGCTGCTGGAGACCGCGCCCGGTCACGCGACCCGCTGCGTCACCAGCCCGTTCACCGACGAGTACGCGGCCGTGAAGCAGGAGCTGCGCGACCGCGAGGTGCCCGACCGCGAGGCGTGGGAGCGGTTGGAACGGCTCAACGTCGGCAGGCTCCGCGTGGCCAGCAAGGGCATCGAGCGGGTCGGCGACGTGCTGTCCGAAGTGGACGAGGACCGCCAGCTCGGCGAGGGCATGTTCATGGCCGGTGACGTCGCCGTGCTGCGGTCGGAGGTCACGACCATCGCCGCGCTGCACGCCGGTGTCACCACGGGAGCCGCCGCGTTCGCCGCCGGGCGGGCCGCGGAGCTCGGCCTGGTGGAGCAGGAGTCGTCGGCCCCGGCGGTCGCGCCCCTCGACATCGCTGTCATCGGCATGGCCTGCATGTTCCCGCAGGCGCCCGACCTGCCGACGTTCTGGGCGAACGTCCTGTCCGGTGTGGACGCCGTCACCGAGGTGCCCGCGGTCCGCTGGGACCCGGCGGTGTACTACGCGCCCGACGGCAACGGCGACCGCACCCCCTCTCGCTGGGGCGGTTTCCTGCCCGAGATCCCGTTCGACCCGTTGCGGTACGGCATCCCGCCCACGTCGTTGGCGAGCATCGAGCCGGTGCAGCTGCTGGCGCTGGAGGCCGCGTCGCGGGCGCTGGCCGACGCGGGGTACGCGGAACGGCCGTTCGACCGCTCCCGCACGTCGGTGGTGTTCGGCGCCGAGGCGGGCAGCGACCTGTCCAACGCGATGACGCTGCGCACGGTCCTGCCGAGCTACTTCGGCGACGTGCCACCGGGTCTGCGCGACCAGCTGCCGACGCTGACCGAGGACTCGTTCCCCGGTGTGCTCGCCAACGTCATCGCGGGCAGGATCGCGAACCGGCTCGACCTCGGCGGCGCCAACTACACCGTGGACGCGGCCTGCGCGTCCTCGCTGACCGCGGTCGACGTGGCGTGCAAGGAGCTCACCAGCGGCACCAGCGACGTCGTGCTGTGCGGCGGCGCGGACCTGCACAACGGCATCAACGACTACCTGCTCTTCTCCTCGGTGCACGCGCTGTCGCCGACCGGCCGCTGCGCCACGTTCGACAGCTCCGCCGACGGCATCGCGCTCGGCGAGGGCGTGGCGTGCGTGGTGCTCAAGCGGCTGGCCGACGCCGAGCGCGACGGCGACCGGGTGTACGCCGTGATCAAGGGCGTCGGCAGCGCCAGCGACGGCCGGTCGCTCGGCCTCACCGCGCCGCGGCCGGAAGGCCAGCGCAACGCGCTGGAACGGGCCTACCGCAACGCGGGCATCTCCCCCGCCGAGGTCGGCCTGGTCGAGGCGCACGGCACCGGGACCGTGGTGGGCGACCGCACCGAGCTCGCCACCCTGACCGACGTGTTCGTAGAGGCGGGCGCCGCGCCTGCCGGTTGCGCGGTCGGGTCGGTGAAGTCCCAGATCGGGCACACCAAGTGCGCCGCCGGGCTCGCCGGGCTGATCAAGACCGCCCTGGCGCTGCACACCGGCGTCCAGCCGCCGACCCTGCACGTGACCAAGCCGAACTCCGCCTGGGTGGCGGGCACCAGCCCGTTCACCTTCCACGACGGCCCGCGGCCGTGGTCGGCCGAGCCCGCCGACCGGGTCGCCGGGGTGAGCGCGTTCGGGTTCGGCGGCACGAACTTCCACGTGGTGCTGCGCGGGTACGACGGCGCACCGCCGCCCGCGCACGGGCTGGACGAGTGGCCCGCCGAGCTGTTCACCTTCCGCGGCGAGGGTGCCGTGCAGGCCGCCCAACAGCTGCTGGCCCTGGTCGAGGCGGGCGGATGGCGGTTGCGCGACTACGCGTTGAGCGCCGCCAAGCGCGCGGACCTCGGCCGCGGCGAGGTGCGGATCGCGGTCGTCGCGTCCGATGTGGACGACCTGGCCGCCAAGCTGCGCCGGGCGGTCGCGGGTGAGGACAAGCCCGCCGACGGGATCTTCCAGGCCACCGGCGTGACCGGCGAGGTCGCGTTCCTGTTCCCCGGCCAGGGCAGCCAGCGGCCCGGCATGTTCGCCGAGCTGTTCGTGGCGTTCCCCGAGCTCCAGCGGCACGTCCAGGTCGGCGCCCGGTGGGCCGACGTGCTGCACCCGCCGACCGCGTTCGACGCGGCGGAACGGGCAGCGCAGCAGGTCGCGATCACCGACACCAGGGTCGCCCAGCCCGCGCTGGGGATCGTCGGGCTGGCCGCGTTCGACCTGCTCACCGCGGCCGGGGTGCACCCGGACATGCTGGCGGGGCACAGCTACGGCGAGCTCGTCGCGCTGGCCGCGGCGGGCGCGTTGCCCGCGGAGTCCCTGCCCGCGCTGAGCGCGGCGCGGGCTGAGTCGATCCTCGCGGCGACCGGCGACGACCCCGGCGCCATGGCCGCCGTGACCGCGCCCGCCGCGGCGTTCGCGGAGCTGCTGCCCGAGTCCGTCGTGGTCGCGAACCTCAACTCCCCCAGGCAGACCGTCGTCTCCGGACCCACCGCGGACGTCGAGGCCGCCGTGGTGGCGCTGGAGGCGGCCGGGTTCCGGGCGAAGCGGATCAAGGTGGCGTGCGCGTTCCACAGCCCGCTGGTCGCCTCGGCGGGCGCGGCGTTCGCCGCCGCGCTGGAGGACGTGCGGGCACCGGAGGTGCCGGTGTGGTCGAACCGGACCGCCGCGGTGTACCCGGACGACGTCGCCGCCGAGCTGGCCGCGCAGATCGGGTCGCCGGTGCGGTTCGCCGAGCAGGTCGAGGCCATGTACGCCCACGGCGCCCGCGTCTTCGTCGAGGCCGGTCCCGGCTCGGTGCTCTCCGGCCTGGTGTCCGCGACCCTCGGCGACCGTCCACACCGGACCGTCGGGCTGGAGTCCCACGGGCAGCACGGTGTCCGCGGTTTCCTCACCGCGCTCGCCCAGCTCGCCGTGTCCGGTGTCGACCCGCGCACGTCGTGGCTGCACCGCGGCCGCGACTCCGTCGACGCCTCCGTGCCCCGCAAGACCCGCACGGCCGGGTGGACGGTCGACGGCCACCTGGTCCGCACCGCCGCGGGTGCCATCCCCGCGGGCGCGCTGCGCCCCGCCGAACGCGTTCAGGAGATCCCCATGGCTGTGCAAGGCGGCGGCGGTTCCGAGGAGGCGCTGATCGCGGAGTTCCTGCGCGGCAGCCGGGAGATGATCGCCGCCCAGCGCGACGTGCTGCTCAACTACCTCGGCACGGCCGAGCGGGTGCCGGTCCAGCGGGTCGCGTCACCGGCGCGGCCCGTGCTCCAGCCCGTGGTCGTGCAGCCGGTCGTCATCGAGCAGGCCGCGGTCGGGGTGGTCGCGGCGCCGAACGCGATGCAGACCGTGCTGGAGATCATCGCCGAGCGCACCGGCTACCCGATCGACATGATCGAACCGGACCTCGACCTGGAGGCCGACCTCAGCGTCGACTCCATCAAGCGCACCGAGATCGCAGGCGAGCTCGCCGCCCGGCTGGGCGTCACCGCGGACCTGGAGACCCTGTCCCAGGCCCGCACCGCGGCCGCCATCACCGCACTCCTCGGCGCGGGCACGACCGCCGTCGCCGTCGCGGCACCCCCGACCGACGTGCTCCGGACCGTGCTCGACATCATCGCCGAGCGCACCGGCTACCCGACGGACATGATCGAACCGGACCTCGACCTGGAGGCCGACCTCAGCGTCGACTCCATCAAGCGCACCGAGATCGCAGGCGAGCTGGCCCTCCGGCTGGGCGTCGCGGCGGACCTCGAACAGCTGTCGCAGGCCCGCACGGCGGCCGCCATCACCGCGCTGCTGGGTGGCGGCGCACCGCCGGTCGCCGCGGTCGCCGCGCCGGTGGAGAGCGCGGAGGCGGTCGTGATCGCGCCGCACCGGCTCGTGATGACCGAGTTCGCCCTCCCGGCCGCCGTGGCGCCGGAGTCGTTGGCGGGCAAGCGGTTCCTGGTCGTCGGCGAGGGCCACGAGCTGGTGGCGCGGCTGGTCGACCTGGGTGCCGAGGTGACCCGCGACGCGGCCGTGGTGGTCGACGGCGTGTTCCACCTCGACCGGACCGCCGAGCTGCCCGAGGCGTTCCCGCTGTTCCGGTCGCTGCTCGCCACCGCGCCCCGCTGGCTGATCGCGGCCGGTGCGGGCGAGGGACTGCGCGGGTTCATGCGCAGCGCGGCCAGGGAGTACCCGGACAGCGCGGTGAAGGTGCTGGAGAACGCCTCCGTCGACGCCCTGCTGGCCGAGCTGGGCGCCACCGACGGCGAACCGGTCGTGCGGGTCACCGACACCGGCCGGGTCGGGCTGCGGATGGTGGAGACCGACCTCGGGCCGCTGGGCAGCTCCGGAGCAGGCCCGGCGGGCGACGGTGCCGCGGAGGCCGCGGCCATCGGGCTGGACCGCGACTCGGTCGTGCTGCTGGTGGGCGGCGCCAAGGGCATCACCGCCCGGTTCGCCGCGACCCTGGCGGGCGCGAGCCGGTGCGGGCTGGAGCTGTTCGGCCGCACGGCACTGCCGACCGAACCGGAGCCCCCGGCCATCGCGGCGGCGGCCGACCCGGCGGCGCTGCGGACCGCGCTGATCGCGGGCGGCCTGCGGTCGCCCGCCGAGATCGAACGCGAGATCGGCCGCATCGTGGCCGTCCGCGAGGTCCGCGACACCGTCGCCCGGCTCACCGGGCTGGGCAGCCGGGTCCGCTACCACTCGGTGGACATGCGCGACGTGGAGGCGGTGCACCGCGCGGTCAAGGAGATCCACACCGAGCACGGCAGGCTGGACGGCGTCGTGTACGCGGCCGGGGTGATCGAGGACAAGCTGATCTCGGAGAAGTCCGCGGAGTCGTTCGGCCGGGTGTACGGCACCAAGGTCGACGGCGCGAAGACCGTGCTGGAAGCGGTGGCGGGACTGCCGAACGGGCCGCGGTTCGCGGTGTTCTTCGGCAGCATCGCCGCCGTGCTGGGCAACCGCGGCCAGGCCGACTACGCCGCCGCGAACGACGCGCTGGAGTCGTTGGGGCGCGGGCTGGACTTCCGCGGCCTGACCGTCCACTGGGGACCGTGGGCGCCGACCGGCACCAACAACGGCATGGTGACGCCGGAGCTGATGCGGTCCTACGCCAAGCGCGGCATCAAGCTGATCGACCCGGAGGAGGGCGCGCTGTCCCTGCTGCGCGAGCTCGCCTGGGGACCGGACGAGGTCGACTCGGTGGTCTACACCGCGTCGGGCTGGTGACCACGACGATGACCACCCCTGTCGCCATCGTCGGCATGTCGGTGCTCCTGCCGGGGGCACCGGACCTGGACACCTACTGGCGCAACATCACCACCGGCGTGGACGCCATCACCGACGTCCCCGCGGGCCGGTGGGACGCCGACTACTACGAGCCGGACCTGGAACGCCGGGCCGACCGGGTCTACTGCCGCCGCGGGGGTTTCGTCGACCCGCTGGCGGAGGTGGACGTCGTGAGCTTCGGGATCATGCCGAACTCCGTGGCGGGCACCGAGCCGGACCAGCTGATCGCCCTGCACGTCGCCGCGGCGGCCATCACGGACGCGGGCGGCGACCGGTGGCTCCCGGCCGACCGCGAACGCGTGGGCGTGATCCTCGGTCGCGGCGGCTACCTCACGCCCGCGCTGGCCCGGCTGGACCAGCGGGTGCGGACCGCGCGGCAGCTCGTCCGCACGCTCGGGCAGCTGATGCCCGAGCTGGGCGACGACAAGCTGGAGCAGGTGCGGCAGGCGTTCAGCGACCAGCTCGGCCCGGACTCCCCCGAGTCCGCGATCGGGCTGGTGCCGAACCTGGCCGCGTCCCGCGTGGCGAACCGGCTCGACCTGCGCGGCCCCGCCTACACCGTGGACGCGGCCTGCGCGTCCTCGCTGGTCGCGGTCGACCACGCCGTGCGCGAGCTGGCCGACCGGCGCTGCGACGTGATGCTCGCGGGCGGTGTCCACCACTGCCACGACATCACGCTGTGGAGCGTGTTCACCCAGCTCGGCGCGCTGTCGCCGAGCCAGCGGATCCGCCCGTTCCACCGCGGCGCGGACGGCGTGCTGATCGGCGAGGGCACCGGTGTGGTCGTGCTGAAGCGGCTGGCCGACGCCGAACGCGACGGCGACCGGGTCTACGCGGTGATCACCGGGACCGGCGTGGCCAGCGACGGCCGCACGGCGAGCCTGGTCAACCCGGACACCGGCGGCCAGGTGCGGGCGATCCGGCAGGCGTGGCTCGCGGCGGGCACCGACCCGGCGGAGCCGGGCTCGATCGGCCTGCTGGAGGCCCACGGCACGGCCACCCCCGCCGGTGACACGGCCGAGCTGGCCACGCTGGCCGAGGTGTTCGGCCCGGCGTCGGCGACCGACCGGCCGGTGATCGGGTCGGTGAAGTCGATGATCGGCCACACCATGCCAGCGGCCGGGGTCGCGGCGCTGGTGAAGGCGGCTTTGGCCGTGCACCACGGGGTCCTGCCCCCGACGCTGCACTGCGACGACCCGAACCCCGCGCTGGAGGCGACCCGGTTCCAGCCGATCGCCGAGGTGCGGCCGTGGGTCGGCGAGGTACGCCGGGCGGGCGTGAACGCGTTCGGGTTCGGCGGCATCAACGCGCACGTCGTGCTGGAGCAGGCGCCGAACAGCAGGCCGGGACCGGCGTCCGTGCGCGAGCCGGAACGGGTGCTGCGGCTGTCCGCCGCGTCACCCGGCCACCTAGCGGCGATGCTGGACACCGACGACGCCACGGTGCTCGCGACCGGTCTCGACGAACGCGAGGCCGCCACCGGCCCGACCAGGCTCGGGATCGTCGACCCCACCCCGAAACGCCTCGCCCTGGCCCGCAAGGCCGTGGCCAAGGGCAAGGGCTGGCGCGGCCGCAACGACGTGTGGTTCGCCCCGACACCCCTGCTGGGCGACGGCGGCGGCAAGCTGGCGTTCCTGTTCCCCGGTCTGGAGGCGGAGTTCGCGCCGTCCGTGGACGCGCTGGCCCGCCGCTTCGGCCTCGACTGGACGTCCGACGCGCTGGTCGGCGACGTCGGCAGGCACGGCAAGGGCGTGTTCCAGCTCGGCAGGCTGCTCGACACCGCGTTGCGGCGGCTGGGCGTGCGGCCGGACGCGGTCGCCGGGCACAGCGTCGGCGAGTGGACGGCGATGGCCGCGGGCGGGATCCACGCGGGCCACCAGGTGGACGCGTTCCTCGACCGGTTCGACCCGGACGCGCTGCGCGTGCCGGGACTCGCGTTCGCGGTCCTCGGCGCCCCGGCGGACCGGGTGCTCGCCGTGCTGGCCGACCAGCGCGACGTGGTGCTGTCGCACGACAACGCGCCGAGCCAGTCGATGGTCTGCGGTCCCGCCGACGCCGTCGAGGCGCTGGTGCTGCGGTTCCGCGCCGACGGCGTGATCAGCCAGGTGCTGCCGTTCCAGTCCGGGTTCCACACGCCGATGCTGGCGCCGTACCTCGACCCGATCCGGCGCGCCGCCGACGGGTACGACATCAACCCGTCCGCGGTGCCGGTGTGGTCGGCGACGACCGCGAGCGAGTACCCGACCGACGCCGACGACGTGCGCGACCTGTTCGTGCGGCACCTCCTGGAACCGGTGCGGTTCCGGCCGATGGTGGAGGCGATGCACGCGGCCGGGTTCCGGGCGTTCGTGCAGCTCGGCGTCGGCCAGACCGGGTCGCTGGTCGCGGACACGTTGCAGGGTCGCGACACCCTCGTCGTGTCCGCGCACTCGCCGCACCGCGACGGGCTCGACCAGCTGCGCCGCGTGGTGACGGCGCTGTGGGTGGACGGCGCCGAGCCGGACGTCAGCCCGCTGCTGCCGACGACTCCCCGCCGCAGGGCCCCGGTCCGGCTCGACCTCGGCGGGGCGCTCATCTCCCTCGACGCCCGCACCCGGCTGCGGATGCCCGGTCAAGCGTCCGCTTTGGACGGTCTGGTCGACGGGTCGCCGCTCGCGGCGGAGTTGTCGTCGCTGCTGCGGGACACCGCGGACGCGGCCGCCGAACTGCTCACCGCCCGCAGGCCCGCGCCCGCGCCGACCCGGCTCGACAGCGTGCTGCGGGTGTCCGTCGACACCATGCCGTACCTGCTGGACCACTGCTTCTTCCAGCAGCGGCCCGGCTGGCCCGACCACGTCGACAGCTGGCCGGTCGTACCCGCGACGACGGTGATCGGCCACCTGATGGCGTTCGCCGAGCAGGCCGCTCCCGGTCGGCGGGCCGTCGCGGTGCACGACGTGCGGCTCAGCCAGTGGATCACCGCCATCCCGTCGGTCGACGTGCCGGTCAGCGTCGTGCCCGCGGGCGACGACCGGGTGCTGGCCTCGTTCGACGGCTACTCCCGCGCGGTGGTCGAGCTGGCACCGGAGTTCCCCGCCGCCGCGCCCGCGCCCTGGACGTTCACCGGCGAGCGCACCCCGGACCTGACCGCGCGCGAGCTGTACGACGAGCGCTGGATGTTCCACGGGCCGCGGTTCCAGGGTGTCGAGGAGCTGACCGCCATCGGCGCCGAGCACGTGCGGGCCCGGCTGGTCACGCCCGCCGCGCCCGGCGCGCTGCTGGACAACGTGGGCCAGGTCCTCGGCTACTGGATCATGGCATCGCTCCCCGACCGCACGACGGTGTTCCCGGTGGCGATCCGGCGGATCCGCTTCCACGGCGAGCACCCGGCCGCGGGCGAACGGCTCGAATGCCTGGTGCGCGTCACGTCCGTGACCGACACCGCCCTGACGGCGGACATGCAGCTGGTGCGCGGCGGGCGGGTGTGGGCGGAGTTCGACGGCTGGTCGGACCGCCGGTTCGACAGCGACCCGAACATCCGGGCCAACGACCGGGCCCCCGGCCGCAACACGCTGTCCACTGTGGAGGAAGGCGGCTGGACCCGCGTGCACGAGCGGTGGCCCGACCTGGCCACCCGCGAGCTGATCATGCGCAACCAGCTGGGCAGCGCGGAGCGCGAGCAGTACGACGCCGAGCCGCCGCGCGGCAAACGGCAGTGGCTGTTGGGCCGGATCGCCGCGAAGGACGCCGTGCGCCGCTGGATGTGGGACCACGGCGAGGGCGAGGTGTTCCCCGCCGAGCTCCTGCTGCGGGGCAAGGAGGTCGTGGGCGTGCACGGGCGGGAAGCTCCCGCGCTGACCGTCTCGGTGGCGGCCCACGGGGAGCTCGGCGTCGGGATCGCGGCCCGTGGCCGGTGCGGCATCGCCGTGGAACCGGCCGACGCGCCGGACGCGGAGCTCAAGGCGACCAGGGCCGCCCTGGTCGCGGCATTCGGAGCGCACCACGAGGACGGCGCGGTCCCCGTGGTCCGGTCCGCACGAGTCGGCAACCCGCCGGGACTGCCGAGCAGGGAGTACATCGTGGCCTGGACGGCCGACGACGAACGGGAGATGGGCACATGAGCGTCGACACCACCGCGCCGGTTACCGGGGGTCAGGTCACCGAGGACACCGTGCTGGCCGAGATCTCCGGGATGCTGCGCGTCCTGCTCGACGAGTACGGCCTCGACGACGTCGAGATCACCATGGACACCAGGTTCCACGAGGACCTGGAGCTGGAGAGCATCGACCTGGTGTCGCTCTCGGCCGACCTCAAGGAGCGCTACGGCGACGAGGTCAACTTCGCCGAGTTCATCGCGGGCTTCGAGCTGGAGGAGATCATCGCGATGACCGTCGGCCAGCTGGTCGACCACGTCGTGGTCTCGCTGCGCGAAGCGGCCCGCGGATGACGAAGATCCTCGCGGGCGACCTCGACACGCACGTCCAGCGCCTCCCCCCGACGGTCCCGGTCGACGGGGAGGCGCCGGTCGTGGTGTTCATCCACGGCCTGCTCACCGACAGCCTGGCCAGCTACTACTTCACGCTCGGCCCCGCGTTCGCCGCGGCGGGCGTGGACGTCGTCATGTACGACCTGCGCGGCCACGGCAAGTCCGACCGGCCCGCGACCGGGTACCAGCTGGAGCGGTTCGTGGCCGACCTGGTCGCGCTGCTGGACGCCATGGAGATCACCCGGCCGGTGCACCTGGTCGGCAACTCCTTCGGCGGCAGCATCGCGTTCGGGCTCGCCGCGGCGCACCCCGACCGGGTCGCCACGGTGATCGCGATCGAGGCCGAGCCGCCGGTGCGGGCGTGGACCGTGCGGATGGCCGAAGGGCTCGACCTGGCCAAGTCGCAGCTCACCCAGGACGCGGTGATCGACTGGATCGCGGTCAACAACGGCAGGCACACCGCCCGGCTGTCACGGGCCGCGGGCAGGCTGCTCCAGGTGACCTCGATGCTGGAGGACATCCCGGTCAGCGACACGATCTCCGACGACCTGTCCGCGATCCGCTGCCCGGTGCTGGCGATCTTCGGCGCGGACTCGGGGCTGTCGCGGCAGGTGCCGTACTTCGAGTCCTACCTGTCGTCGTGCCGCACGGTCGTGCTGCCCGACCAGGGCCACTCGGTGCTGATCGAGCGCACCGACGAGACCAGGGACGCGATCCTGGGCTGGGTGCGCGACCACGCGCTGGGGCGGGTCGGGTGAGCCGGTTCCTGTTCGTGGTCCCGCCGCTGGTCGGGCACGTCAACCCGACGATCGGCGTGGCCGCGGAACTGGTGGCGCGCGGCCACGCCGTCGCGTGGGCCGGTCACCACGACGTCGTGCGCAAGCTGGTCGGCGACGACGCCGCGGTGCTCGACTGCGCGTCGCCCGAGCTGGCCGCGCGCGGCTCCGACCTGACCGGCCCGGCCGCGTTCCGCTTCCTGTGGCAGGACTTCCTGCTGCCGCTGGCCCGCGCGATGGCACCCGGCGTGCGGGCGGCGGTGGCGGAGTTCGCGCCGGACGTGGTCGTCGCCGACCAGCAGGCCGTCGCGGGCGGACTGGTCGCCGAGGAGCTGGGACTGCCGTGGGTCACCTCCGCGACCACGTCCGCCGAGCTGGTGGACCCCTTGTCCGGCATGCCGAAGGTGAAGACGTGGCTGGCCGAGCGGATCGACGGGCTGCGCGGCGGTTCCGGCGGCCCCGACCCGCGGTTCTCCCCGCACGGCGTGCTCGCGTTCACCACCCGTGAGCTGCTCGGCCCGGTCGAGCTGCCGCACGACGACGTGTGGCTCGTCGGCCCGTCCGTCCTACCGCGACCATCCACATCGGACTTCCCGTGGGAGTGGATCGTCGAGGGCACGCCGACCGTGCTCGTCACCCTCGGCACGGCCAACGCCGACGCGGGCCACCGGTTCCTCGCCCAGGCCGCGCAGGCGTTGTCCCGCCTGCCCGTCCGCGCGGTGCTGGTCGACCCGGACTCCTCGCTGAGCGAGGTGCCGGACAACGTCCTGGTGCGGCGGCACGTCCCCCAGCTCGACCTGCTGCCCCGCGTCGACGCCGTGGTCTGCCACGCGGGCCACAACACGGTGTGCGAGTCGCTGTGGCACGGCGTCCCGCTGGTGGTCGCGCCGATCCGCGACGACCAGCCCATCGTCGCCGGGCAGGTGGTCGCCGCGGGCGCGGGCGTGCGGGTGCGCTTCTCCCGCGCCACCTCCGCGCACCTGGCCGACGCCATCACGACCGTGCTCGACGACACCACCGGCCACCGGCGGGCCGCGGCCGTCGTCGGCGACTCGTTCCGCGCGGCGGGCGGCGCTGCCCGCGCCGCCGACCACCTCGAGAAGGTGTGAGACCACCATGCCCGGATCACTCGGCACCCTGCTGTCCTACGCGCGGCCGCACCGCCCGGTGCTGCTGTCCACGCTCGCGCTGACCCTGCTGGCCAGCGCGTGCGGACTCGCCCAACCGCTGGTGGCGCAGGACGTGCTGACCGCCCTCGGCACCGGCGCGGGCGTCGCCGGACCGATCGCGATGCTCGCCGGGCTGCTGCTCGCGGGCGCGGCGCTGACCGGCGCGACCTCGTGGCTGCAGCAGCGCACGTCGGAGAGCGTCGTGCGGGACGTGCGCAAGGGACTGGTTTTCCGGCTCATCCGGCTGCGCGTCCCCGAGCTCGACCGGCGGCCACCCGGCGACCTCATCGCACGGGTCACCTCGGACAGCACGCTGCTGCAGAGCGCGGCCACCGAGGGCCTGATCATGGTCGTCAACGGGGCGCTGACGCTGGTCGGCGCGATCGTGCTGATGGGCACCCTGCACCTTGGCCTGCTCGGCGTCACGCTGCTGGTGCTGCTCGGCGTCGCCGCGGTCCTGACCCTCGTGCTCCCCCGCATCCGGCAGGCCGTGGCACGGGCGCAGGAGTCCGTCGGCGCCATCGGCGCCACCCTCGACCGCACGCTGGGCGCGGCGCGGACCGTGAAGGCGAACGGCGCGGAGGACCGCGAGACCGCGCTGGCCGAGGGCGCCGTGGACGAGGCCTACCGGGCCGGGCTGGTCGGCGCGCGCTACGCGGCGATCGTCAGCGTCGTGTCCGGCGCGTCGATCCAGGGCGCGTTCCTGGCCGTCCTCGGGTTCGGCGGGATGCTGGTCGCGTCCGGCGGCCTGTCGGTGGCCGCGCTGATCGCGTTCCTGCTCTACGTTTTCTTCCTGGCCGGTCCGATCGCCTCGCTGATCGGCGGCGCGAGCAAGATGCAGCAGGGCCTCGGCGCGGTCGGCCGCATCGAGGAGGTGCGGGACATGCCGATCGAGGACGACGTGGCCGCGCTCGTCGCGCTGCCCGACGGGGTGCCGCCGCCCGCGATCGAGCTGCGGGACGTGCGCTTCTCCTATCCCGGCCGCGACCCGGCGCTCAAGGGCGTCTCGTTCGTCGTCCCCGGCGGCACGCAGACCGCGCTCGTCGGCCTGTCCGGTGCGGGCAAGACCACGATGTTCGCGCTGCTCCAGCGGTTCTACGACCCGTCGGACGGGATGGTGCTGCTGGCCGGGCAGGACGTCTCGACGCTCACCCGCGCCGAGGTGCGCCGCCGGATCGCCTACGTGGAGCAGGACGCCCCCGCGATGGCCGGGACGATCCGCGAGAACCTCCTCTACGCCGCCCCCGACGCCGGTCCCGACGACATCGCCGAGGCGCTGCGGGTGACCTGCCTCGACCAGCTCGTCGACGGGCTGGCCGACGGCCTGGACACCCCGGTCGGGCCGCGCGGCGTGACGCTGTCCGGTGGTGAGAGGCAGCGGCTGGCCATCGCGCGTGCGCTGCTGCGCAAGCCGCAGGTGTTGCTGCTCGACGAGGCAACCGCGCAGCTGGACGCCCGCAACGAGCAGGCGCTGCGCGACGCCGTGACGCAGGCCGCACAGCGGTGCACCGTGATCCTCATCGCACACCGGCTGTCCACCGTGACCGAGGTCGACCAGATCGTGGTGCTGGAACACGGGATCGTGCGCGCCCGCGGCACGCACCGGTCGCTGGTGGACGACGACGAGCTGTACCGCGAGCTCGCGTCGACCCAACTGCTTGCCGATGCTATGGAATAGTCGGGTGGGTGCCCGTACGCAAACCGCTCGTGCTCGCCATCTGCTGCATGAGCCTGTTCATCGTCGGGCTCGACGCGACGATCGTGAACCTGGCCCTGCCGTCGATCCGCCACGAGCTCGGCGCGTCGGTGACCGGTCTGCAGTGGACGGTCGACGCGTACACGCTCGTCCTGGCCGCGCTGCTGGTGCTGTCCGGGTCGACGGCGGACCGGCTGGGCAGGCGGCGGACGTTCCAGGTGGGACTGGTGCTGTTCAGCGTCGGCTCGCTGCTGTGCAGCATCGCGCCGAACGTCGGGCTGCTGATCGCGTTCCGGATGGTGCAGGCCGCGGGCGGGTCGATGCTCAACCCGGTCGCCATGTCGATCATCACGAACACGTTCACCGAGAAGCGCGAGCGCGCCCGCGCGATCGGGGTGTGGGGCGGGGTCGTCGGGCTGAGCATGGCCGCCGGGCCGCTGGTCGGCGGCGCGCTGGTGCAGACGATCGGCTGGCGGTCGATCTTCTGGCTCAACGTGCCGGTCGGCGTGCTCGCCGTCGTGCTCACCGCCCTGTTCGTCCCCGAGTCCCGCGCCGACCGCCCCCGCAGGCTCGACCCGGTGGGGCAGCTGCTGGTCGTGCTGGTCCTCGCGGGAACGGTGTTCGGCATCATCGAGGGCCCCGGCACCGGATGGGGCTCGCCGCTGATCGTCGGCAGCTTCGCCGTCGCCGCCCTGTCGCTGGCAGGACTGCTCCACTACGAGCCCCGGCGTGAGGACCCGTTGCTGGAGCTGCGGTTCTTCCGCAGCGTCCCGTTCTCCGGCGCCACCGTGATCGCCGTCTGCGCGTTCGCCTCGCTGGGCGGGTTCCTGTTCCTCAACAGCATCTACCTCCAGGAGACCCGCGGGTTCTCCGCGCTGCACGCCGGGCTGCTCACGCTCCCGATGGCCGCGATGACCGCCGTGTTCGCGCCCCTGTCCGGCCGGATCGTCGGCACCTGGGGCGCACGCGTGCCGCTCGTCGTCGCCGGGATCGGGCTGACCGCCGCGGGCGTGCTGCTGACCCGGCTCGGACCCGTCACGCCGATCGCGCTGCTGGTCGTGGCCTACGCGGCGTTCGGGATCGGGTTCGGGATGGTGAACGCGCCCATCACGAACACCGCCGTGTCCGGGATGCCCCGTGAGCAGGCCGGGGTCGCCGCGGCCATCGCGTCGACCAGCAGGCAGGTCGGCGCGGCGCTCGGCGTCGCGCTGATCGGCGGGTTCGCGGGGAGCGTCGTCGGGTGGTGGATCGTCGCCGGGTGCGGTGTCGCCGTCGGCGTGCTCGGGGTCGTGACGACGAGTCAGCGGGCGTTGAAGTCCGTGCTGTAGTGGATCTTCTTGGCCGGGGTGGTGCGGGCCACGTCCAGCATCGCCAGGCCGAGGTTCTCGGTCGTCGTGGTCGCCTTGGGCAGGATCCGGTGCAGCAGCGGGTAGGCCTTGGAGAGCACGGTGTAGACCGCCTTCATCCACGGGACCTTCGGCGTGACGCCGTGCAGGGCCTGGATGTAGCCGGGGCGGAAGGCGTAACCGTGGAACGGCAGCGCCATCACGTCGTTCTCGGTCTTGCCCTTCACGCGGGCCCACATGGAGCGGCCCTTCTCCGTGCTGTCGGTGCCCGCGCCGGAGACGTAGATGAAGGTCGAGTCCGGGTTGAGCTCGGCGAGGGTGCGGGCGGCGGCGAGGGTGAAGTCGTAGGTGACGCGGGTGTACTCGGGTTCCTTCATGCCGAGGGAGGAGACGCCCAGGCAGAAGAAGCAGGCGTCGTAGCCGGAGAGCCGGTCCTTGACGCCGGAGAAGTCGGTGAAGTCGCGGTGGACCAGTTCGGTGAGCTTGGGGTCGTGCTTGCCGGTGGGGGTCCGGACGATGGAGAGGACGTCGGTGACGTCGGGTGCTAGGAGGGATTCGCGGAGCACGCCCTGGCCGACCATGCCGCTGGCGCCGAAGAGGATGACCTTCATGGGCGCAGGTTAGTGGGGGGTGAGGGGTGTGGCGAGTTCGCTTGGTGCGTGGCTGGGTGGGGGTTACGACCCGTGGTGGTGTGGTCGATTTGACTTGGGGCCCCTTTTTTGGGCTTTGTCGGCGTAAAAGGGCAGGTGGTAGAGCGTGCCCGCCGACTAATTGTAAGCCCAAAAACCCCAAGTCAAATCGACCACGGTTGCGTGCTTTCGTTGCGTACCAGCGGCTTTCTTGAGTCGGCCGTTGGTTGGT
Source organism: Umezawaea tangerina (assembly GCF_003002815.1). GTDB lineage: Bacteria > Actinomycetota > Actinomycetes > Mycobacteriales > Pseudonocardiaceae > Umezawaea > Umezawaea tangerina. Next base: position 642,531 of record NZ_PVTF01000006.1, read on the forward strand.
GTCTTGTGCAGGTCAGATGTCTTGCTTTCCAGCGTCTTTCTGGTGTTTGTCCTTGTGCCCTACAGCAGTGTCAGTTGGTCTCTGTCGATCCCACGCTGCGTGGGGATGTTGGCGGGTAGTGCGCCGTCTGGCCAGCGGCCGTTGTCGTCGCCGGGGATGCCGGTGGGGTCGCGGTGGGGTTTGGGGGTGAGGCCGTGTTTGCGGAGTAGGGGTTTGAGGCGGGCGGTGAGCCAGGTGCGGTAGCGCTTGTCGGCGTAGCTGCCGGTGCCGTAGAGGTTGCGGTAGCCGTCGAGGAGGTCCGGATGTTCGCGGAGGAGCCAGTGGGCGAACCATTCGCGGGTGCCGGGGCGGAGGTGGAGGGCGAGGGCGGTGACGCCGGTGGCGCCGGCGGCGGCGATCTGGCCGAGGAGGGCGTCCAGGTGTTCCTTGGAGTCGGTGAGGGCGGGCAGGACCGGGGCGACGAAGACGCCGCACGGGAGGCCTGCGTCGCGGACCCGGCGGATGAGGTCGAGGCGGGCCTGGGGGCTGGGGGTGCCGGGTTCGAGGGAGTGCTGGAGGTCGCGGTCCAGCAAGGCGAGGGAGACGCCGACGCCGACCGGGACGGACTTGGCGGCCTCGGCGAGCAGGGGGAGGTCGCGGGCGAGGATGGTGCCCTTGGTGAGGATGGAGAACGGGGTGCCCGAGTCGGCGAGGGCCTTGATGATGCCGGGCATGAGGCGGTAGCGGCCCTCGGCGCGCTGGTACGGGTCGGTGTTGGTGCCCATGGCGACGTGCTCGCGCTGCCAGCGGGTGGAGCGGAGCTGCCTGGTGAGGACCTGGACGGCGTTGACCTTCACGACGACCTGGCTGTCGAAGTCGTGGCCCGCGTCCAGGTCGAGGTAGGTGTGGCTGTTGCGGGCGAAGCAGTTGTGGCTGACGACGCCGTTGGCGACGAAGTCGCCGGTGCCGGTGGTGATGTCGAACAGCGTCCGGTCCTCGCCGAGCGCCTTGATCGCGACGACGCCGATCGCGGTCTCCAGGTGGGCGCCGGTGATCGTGCGGGCGCTGCTGCGGGCGGGATCGGTGGTGTGGCAGAAGCGCAGGGCCTCGGCGGCGCCGCCGCGCAGCCTGGTGACGCCGTCCTCGACCGTGCAGTCGAAGTCGAGGCGCTTGAGGCCGAGCACAACGGCGTCCACGATCGGGTGGTCCGTGCGGATGCGCAGGACACCGTCCTCGCAGCGGCCCGCCGCGTCGAACACGCCCGCGAGGAAGCCCTTCGTCCAGTCGTCGCGCGGCGCGACCGGCCACTCGACGCGGTCGCGGTCGGCCTCCGCGTACCGCTCGGCGCGGTCGAGCGCCTCCGGCTCGGTGGTCAGACCGCCGCGCACGACGCCCCACAGGTAGCCGTTGCGGTAGTCCGGGGTCTCCTCCGGGCCCGCCGCGAACCCGCCGACGCCGACCAGCCGGTCGCCGACGGCCAACCGGGGGCGCTCGCAGCGACCCGCGGAAACGTGCTTCCAGCCGTCCGTGCTGAGGAACCGGTGGTCGCCGCTGGTGACCAGCTCGGTGCCGTCCTCCAGCACGACCCGGTAGGCGAGCTTCACGGTCCTCCAGTGCGCGAGGACCGTGGTCCGGACGTACCGGCCGTCCTTCGTGCCGCACACCTCGTCGCCGACCTCGACGTCCACGAGCGGCTTGGTGCGGCCGTCGGCGAGCAGGATCGGCGTGTCGCCCGCCAGGCAGTAGGTGCACCCGTGGGAGCAGCCGCGGTACGGGTTGACCGTCCACTTGAACGGCATCGGGGACGAACCGGGCACCTTGTTGAGGACGGACTTGGCGTGCACCTCGTGGAACACCACGTCGGCGAACTCGGGAGTTCGTACGCTGCGCACGACCCCCGGCAACCCCGGTAGCGCCTGTTGAGGTGCCGCCCCGTCCTTCTGCCCGTCCCATCGCATGCCGCCATTCGAACATGTGTTCGAACCGACGTCAATCGGAGGAGCGCCCGTGTCGTTGCTCGACGTGGTCCTGGTCCCCTTCAACACCACCGCCGTCACGTTCGCGGGCGCACCCACGAGCTGGGGTGAGGTCATCGGGTTCGTCACCGGCGCGCTGTGCGTCTGGCTGGTCGCCCGGCAGAACGCGTGGAACTGGCCGATCGGCATCCTGAACAACCTGGCGTTCCTGGCGCTGTTCGCCACCAGCGGCCTCTTCGCGGACTCCGGCCTCCAGGTCGTCTACCTGGGGCTCGCGCTCTACGGCTGGTGGTCGTGGCTGCGCGGCGGCGACCACCACACGCCCCTGCCGGTCAGCCGCACGACACCGGCGCAGTGGCTGTGGCTGCTGGTCGCCGGGGTGGTGCTGACCGGCCTGCTGGTGTGGATCCTCACCGCCTACACCAGCTCCACCGTGCCGTGGGCCGACGCCGTCACGACGGTGCTGTCGCTGCTGGCGACGTGGGGGCAGACGCGCAAGAAGGTCGAGTCGTGGTGGCTGTGGATCGCCGCCGACGTGATCTACGTGCCGCTCTACGCCTACAAGGACCTGTGGCTGACCGCGATCCTCTACGTCGGGTTCATCGCCCTGTGCGTGCTCGGCCTGCGGTCGTGGACGAAGGACCTGCGCGCGGAGCTGGTCGCCGCGTGACCCGGTTCCGGCACGCCCTCGTGCTCGGCAAGTTCTACCCGCCGCACGCCGGGCACCACCACCTCGTCCGCACGGCGGCCGGGCGCAGCGACCGCACGACGGTCGCCGTGCTCGGCTCCAGCGCGGAGTCGATCCCGCTGGCCGAGCGGGTCGCCTGGCTCGCCGCCGAGCACGCGGCCGATCCCGGCGTGGCCGTGCTCGGCGACCTCGACGACCACCCGATGGACTTCGAGGACGACGCGATCTGGGAGCTGCACGTCGGCGTGACCCGGTCGGTGCTGGCCCGCCGCGCGATCCTCGACGGCGACCCGACCGGCGCACCGGTGGACGTCGTGTTCTCCAGCGAGGCCTACGGCGACGAGCTCGCGAAACGCCTCGGCGCCGAGCACATCCCGGTGGACCCGTCGCGGTCGACGTTCCCGGTGTCGGGGACCGCCATCCGGGAGGACCCGCGGGGCAACTGGCACCACCTCGCCCCCGCCACCCGCCGCGGACTGGCCGCGCGGATCGTCGTGGTGGGGGCGGAGAGCAGCGGCACGACCACGTTGTCGCAAGCGCTTGCGAGCCAGCTGGGCGCGCCGTGGGTGCCGGAGTACGGCCGACGGCACACCGAGCTCAAGCTCGCCGCCGCACGGGCCTTCGACCCGGAGGCCGGACTGGACGGTCTGGTGTGGACGGTCGGCGACTTCGTGGACGTCGCCGTGCGGCAGCAGGCCGACGAGGACGCCGCCGTGGACGGTCCGCTGCTAGTGTGCGACAACGACGCGTGGGCGGCGACCGTGTGGGGCCACCGGTACCTCGGGACGCCGCGCGCGGACATCGCGCCGAACGCCCGCAAGCCAGCGCTGTACCTGCTCACCGACCACGTCGGGGTGCCGTTCGAGCAGGACGGGTGGCGCGACGGCGAGGAGCTGCGGGGGTGGATGACGGAGCTGTTCACCGCGGGACTGGCCGCACGCGGGGTGCCGTGGCGACTGGTCACCGGGACGCCGGGGGAACGGCTGGCGCAAGCGCTCGCGGTCACGACGGAGGTGCTCGCCGGGCACTTCCGCTACTCGAAGCCGTTGGGAGGCTAGTGCGGTGATCACGAACCCTTGCCGGGGAGTTCCGTCGTCCAGGCGGTCCCTCGGTTCTCCGCCCCCGCGCCCTCGTACTGGCAGTACGGGGCGCGGGGGCGGAGAACCGAGCGAGCGCCTGGGCCCGGAAATGCCCGCCAAGGATCGTGGTCACCGCACTAGTGTCCCGAGTTGTTAATTCGTGTGCAGTAGCGTGCGATGGAGTCGAGGATCTGGTCGGCGGTCTTGGTCCATACATAGGGCCGTGGCTCGT